>NZ_OZ257125.1:0-4915000 GCF_965279055.1 Hydrocarboniphaga sp.
CCGCCGGCCGCACCACGATCAACGGCGAAGGCCTGCAGCACGAAGACGGCCACTCGCTGGTGATGGCTGGCCTGGTGCCGAACTGCAAGTCCTACGATCCGGCCTTCGGCTACGAGCTGGCGGTGATCGTGCATCAGGGCCTGCGCGAGATGTATGTCGATCAGCAGGATCACTATTACTACCTGACGATCTACAACGAGAACCACACGCACCCGGCGATGCCGGCCGGCGTCGAGAGCGGCATCATCAAGGGCCTGTACCTGTTCAAGGCCGAAGACAAGCCGAGCAAGACCCACGTGCAGCTGATGGGCTCGGGCTCGATCATGCGCGAGGTCATCGCCGCCGCCGAGCTGCTGCGCGAGGAGTGGGGCGTGACCAGCGACGTGTGGAGCGCGCCGAGCTTCAACGAACTCGCGCGCGACGGCCGCGAAGTCGAGCGCTGGAATCTGCTGAACCCGACCAAGCCGCAAAAGAAGAGCTATGTCGCCGAATGCCTGGGTGGCATGACCGGCCCGGTGATTGCGGCGACCGACTGGGTACGCGCCTATGCCGAGAGCATTCGCCCGTATCTGAGCGCTCCGTATCATGTGCTCGGCACCGACGGTTTCGGCCGCTCCGACAACCGTCCGGCGCTGCGCGATTTCTTCGAGGTGGACCGGCGCTGGATCGTGGTCAAGTCGCTGGCGGCGCTGGCGGAACAGAAGCTGATTTCGAGCGAGAAAGTCACGCAGGCGATCAAGATCTACGGCATCAAGCCGAATCGCGCCGCGCCCTGGACCGTATAAGAAAAACAAGGACGCACGATGGCGAAGCTTGAAATCAAGGTCCCCGATATCGGCGACAGCAAAGACGTGCCGGTGATCGAGCTGCTGGTGAAAGTCGGCGACACCGTGGCCAAGGAACAGTCGCTGATCGTGCTCGAATCCGACAAGGCGACGATGGAAGTGCCGGCGCCGGAAGCCGGCGTGATCAAGAGCCTGTCGATCAAGGTCGGCGACAAGGTGTCGCAGGGCACGCTGATCGGCGAGATCGAAACCGAGGCGGCCGCCGAGAAGAAGCCGGCGGAAGAAAAGAAAGCCGAAGCCGCGCCCAAGCCGAAAGCCGCCGAAGCGCCAGCGGCGCCGGCCGCCAAGCCGGCAGAGCCGGCCAAGACCAAGTCCGCGCCTTCGACTTTAGAAGTGAAGATTCCCGACATCGGCGACTACCAGGGCGTGCCGGTGATCGAGGTGCTGGTCAAGGACGGCGACACCGTTAGCGCCGAACAGGCGCTGCTGGTGCTGGAAACCGACAAGGCGACGATGGAAGTGCCGAGCCCCGGCGCTGGCGTCGTGCAGGGCTTCAAGATCAAGGTCGGGGATAAGGTTTCGAAGGGTGATGCGGTTTGTACCTTGCAGGGCGAAGCAACTTCCCCTCTCCCTCCGGGAGAGGGGCCGGGGGTGAGGGACTCGCAGGCTCAAACTAGCTCAAGCCCTGAGAGTCCCTCACCCGTCGCTGCGCGACACCCTCTCCCGGAGGGAGAGGGGAAAAACGAAACCCCGCAGGCCTCCAGCGGCAAACCCGGCGAACTCCCTTACGCCGGCCCGGCGACGCGCAAGTTCGCACGCGAACTCGGCGTCGATCTGGCCCAGGTCAAGGGCAGCGGCCAGCGCGGCCGTATCGTCATCGAAGACGTGCAGGGCTTCGTCAAGCAGACGCTCGCGGCGCCGCCCGCGGCCGCGGGCGCCAGCGGCGGCAGCGGCATTCCGCCGATTCCGGCGCAGGATTTCAGCGTTTTCGGCGACATCGAAACCGTGCCGCTGGCGCGCATCCGCAAGCTGTCGGCGGCGCACTTGCACCGCGCCTGGGTCAACATTCCGCACGTCACCCAGACCGACGACGCCGATATCACCGAGCTCGAAGATTTCCGCAAATCCGCCAGCACCGACACCGGCGTCAAGCTGACGCTGCTGCCGTTCGTGATGAAGGCGGTCGAGAAGGCGATGCAGGCGCATCCGGATTTCAACAGCTCGCTGTCGCCCGACGGCGCCAGCCTGATCAAGAAGAAATATCTGCACATCGGCTTCGCCGCTGACACGCCCAACGGCCTGGTCGTGCCGGTGGTGCGCGACGTCGACAAAAAAGGCATCGTGCAGCTCGCTTACGAGTGCGCGGAGCTGGCCAAGAAGGCACGCGACGGCAAGCTCAAGCCGGACGAAATGAAAGGCGGCTGCTTCTCGATCAGCAGCCTCGGCGGCATCGGCGGCGGCTACTTCACGCCGATCGTCAACGCACCGGAAGTCGCGATCCTCGGCGTCTCCCGCGGCGTGATGAAGCCGGTCTGGGACGGCAAGGCGTTCCAGCCGCGGCTGATGCTGCCGCTGTCGCTGAGCTATGACCACCGCGTCATCGACGGCGCGCTCGGCGCGCGCTTCATCGTCCTGCTGACCAAGCTGCTCGGTGATCTGCGGCGGCTGGCGCTGTAGCGATCCGGCCTGGCTGGCTGCTCATGATCAAAGCCTGGCATCTGCTGTTTGCCGTCGGTTCACTGGTGCCCGGCGACCCAGCCTATGCTGCCGGGCCAGTACAGAGCTGCAAGCTGCTGAGCTTCAGCGGCGAAGTGGCTGGCGAGCAGGATTACGTTCGCGAAATCGGCGGCGGCCTGAGTTTCGTGATGAACGCGATCGCCGATCACGGCGGCTGGGATTTCGACATCGGCGAGCACAACGTCTACGCGCTGAATCCGCCGTATCGCTTCGGCAATTGGTTGTATCAGATCAGCACCGGGTACGCGCGGCTTGCACAGGATGTCGCGGAGAAAGGCACGAAGAATCGCTTTTGGTTCCTGCTGCGCAGCGATCAGCAACAGGAAGTCGATGCGGCGCTGGAGATGATCCTGTGGCCGGGCGCCGCCGGCATCCAGGACGCGCAGACTGTCGGCCTGAATAAGCTCGCGGCGCTGGAGAAAAGCGTCGGCGAATTCCATATCGTCGATTCCGAGCTGGTTTCAGGCACGCACCGCGCCGGCGAGCCGATCCGGGACGACGAAGATGACGCGAAGGCCTTCGGCCAGATCCTGCGCCTGAAATTCACCGTCAGGCTCAACGTGCCGGCTGGTTTCAAGCCGGCGCCGGGGCTAGCGGTGCAGCGTGTTCCTTGCCCGGACACGCGGTGGTGGAGTGTCACGGACTCATTCGTCGAGCCCCCCGCGGTCGACGGTCGCGTCGAAAAATGAAAGCGCGTTGCCGCACGGCGGGCGGACTAACGAAAGCATGGGACGCGTACCCGTTCGTCAGCCATTACAATCTCGGCAAGGGAAAGGGCCGCAATCGGTTCGTTTTCTGCATCGGCAACAAAAAATAACCGTCAAGACCGCGTAGCGGCTGTAAGGGGAAGAGCGTGTCCAGCATTCGCAAGATTCTCGTCGCCAACCGTTCCGAAATCGCGATTCGCGTGATGCGCGCCGCAGCCGAGATGGGCATCAAGACGGTGGCGATTTACGCCAACGAGGATCGCTTCGCGCTGCATCGCTTCAAGGCCGACGAAAGCTATCGCGTCGGCGAAGGCAAGAAGCCGATCGCCGCCTACCTCGATATCGACGGCATCATCCGCATCGCCAAGATGGCCAAGGTCGATGCGATCCATCCCGGCTACGGCTTTTTGTCGGAGAACCCGGACTTCGCCGAGGCCTGCGCCGCCGCCGGCATCCTGTTCATCGGCCCGACGCCGCAGGTGATGCGCACGCTCGGCAACAAGGTCGCCGCGCGCAATGCCGCGACCGCGGCCGGCGTGCCGGTGATGCCGGCGACCACGCCGTTGCCGGCCGATATCGAGGCCTGCAAGAAAATGGCGCTGGACGTCGGCTACCCGCTGATGCTGAAAGCCAGCTGGGGCGGCGGCGGACGCGGCATGCGCGTGATCGAAACCGAGGCCGACCTGCCGGGCAATATCGACATCGCGCGGCGCGAAGCCGCGGCCGCGTTCGGCAACGACGAGGTGTATCTGGAGAAGCTGGTGCGCCGCGCGCGCCACGTCGAAGTGCAGATCATGGGCGACCGCCACGGCAAGCTGGTGCACCTGTTCGAGCGCGACTGCTCGGTGCAGCGGCGCAACCAGAAAGTCGTCGAGCGTGCGCCGGCGCCTTATCTCGACGAAGCGACGCGCCAGGATCTGTGCGAGAGCGCGTTGAAGCTCGGCCGCGCGGTGAATTACACGCATGCCGGCACCGTCGAGTTCCTGATGGACGCCGACAC
This sequence comes from Hydrocarboniphaga sp., assembly GCF_965279055.1. Classification (NCBI taxonomy): domain Bacteria; kingdom Pseudomonadati; phylum Pseudomonadota; class Gammaproteobacteria; order Nevskiales; family Nevskiaceae; genus Hydrocarboniphaga; species Hydrocarboniphaga sp. Next base: position 4,230 of record NZ_OZ257125.1, read on the forward strand.
CGGCAAGTTCTATTTCATCGAGGTCAATCCGCGCATCCAGGTCGAGCACACGGTCACCGAGCAGGTCACCGGCATCGACATCGTCAAGGCGCAGATCCGCATCTGCCAGGGCGCGCATATCGGCAGCACCGCCGGCGTGCCGGAGCAGGCTGACATTCGCCTGAACGGCCACGCGCTGCAGTGCCGCGTGACCACGGAAGATCCGGAGAACAATTTCACGCCGGACTACGGCCGCCTCAGCGTGTATCGCAGCGCCGCCGGTTTCGGCCTGCGTCTCGACGGCGGCACCGCGTATGCCGGCGCCATCATCACGCCGTATTACGACTCGCTGCTGGTGAAGGTCACGGCCTGGGCGCAGAGCGCCGACGAGGCGATTCACCGCATGGACCGCGCGCTGCGCGAGTTCCGCATTCGCGGGCTGTCGACGAATCTGCAGTTCCTCGAAAACGTGATCAACCATCCCGATTTCATCAACGGGGACGTCATCACCAAGTTCATCGACAACACGCCGGAGCTGTTCAACTTCAAGAAGCGCCGCGATCGCGCGTCCAAGCTACTGCGTTTCCTCGGCGAAACCACCTTGCGCGGCAATCCGGAGATGAAGGGCCGCCGCATGCCGGAAGGCGAGTTTGCGCTGCCGGTGATGCCGGACTGCGACCTGCTCGCGCCGGTGCCGAAAGGCACCCGCGACAAGTTCAAGGAACTCGGCGCCAGCGGCTTCGCCTCGTGGATGAAGGCGCAGCCGCAGGTACTGCTGACCGACACGACGATGCGCGACGCGCACCAGAGCCTGTTCGCGACGCGCATGCGCACCACCGACATGGCGGTGATCGCGCCGTACTACGCGCGCATGCTGCCGGGCCTGTTCTCGATGGAATGCTGGGGCGGCGCGACGTTCGACGTCGCGCTGCGATTCCTGAAAGAAGACCCCTGGGCGCGTCTGCACCAGCTGCGCGCGGCTGCGCCGAACGTGCTGTTCCAGATGCTGCTGCGCGCCAGCAACGCGGTCGGCTACACCAACTACTCGGACAACGTCGTCAAGTTCTTCGTGCAGCAGGCTGCCGCGAACGGCATCGACGTGTTCCGCGTATTCGACTCGCTGAACTGGGTCGAGAACATGCGCGTGGCGATGGACGCGGTGATCGAGAGCGGCGCGATCTGCGAAGGCACGATCTGCTACACCGGCGACCTGTTCGACGCCGCGCGGCCCAAGTACAACCTGGCCTACTACGTGAAGATGGCCAAGGAGCTGGAGAAGGCCGGCGCTCACGTGCTCGGCATCAAGGACATGGCCGGCGTCTGCCGTCCGCGCGCTGCGAAAGAGCTGGTGCGCGTGTTGAAGCAGGAAGTCGGTCTGCCGATCCACTTCCACACCCACGACACCAGCGGCATCGCCGCAGCCAGTGTGCTCGCGGCGATCGAGGCCGGTGTCGATGCGGTCGACGGCGCGCTCGATAGCATGAGCGGCCTGACCTCGCAGCCGAACCTGTCGGCGATCGTCGCCGCGCTCGAAGGCACGGAGCGCGCGCCGAACGTGGATCTGAACGCGATGAAGTCGCTGAGCTTCTACTGGGAAGGCGTGCGCCGCTATTACGCGCCGTTCGAGGCCGACATCCGTAGCGGCACCTCGGATGTGTATCGCCACGAAATGCCGGGCGGCCAGTACACCAATTTGCGCGAGCAGGCGCGCGCGATGGGCCTGGACCACCGCTGGCCCGAAGTCAGCCAGGCCTATGCCGACGTGAATCAATTGTTCGGCGACATCGTCAAGGTCACGCCGACCAGCAAGGTCGTCGGCGACATGGCGCTGTACATGGTCGCCAACGATCTGACGCCGGAAGAAGTGAAGGACCCGACGCGCGACATCGCGTTTCCCGAGTCGGTGATCTCGCTGATGAAGGGCGAACTCGGCTATCCGTCTGACGGTTTCCCGGCCGGGCTGCAGAAGAAAATCATCCGCGACGAGCCGGCGCTGCAGGGTCGCCCCGGCCTGAACCTGCCGCCGGTGGATCTGGAAGCCGCGCGCGGCGAAGCCGAGAAGGCGGTCGGCCACAAGGTCAGCGACACCGAACTGGCCTCGTACCTGATGTACCCGAAGGTCTACAAGGATTACGCGACGCACCTGAAGACCTATGGCGACGTCAGCCAGCTGCCGACGCCGGTGTTTTTCTACGGCCTGCGCGAGCAGCAGGAAGTGGCGATGGACCTGGAGCCGGGCAAGACCCTGCTGATCCGCCTGCAGGGCCGCACCGAGAACCTGGAAGAAGGCGAAGACAAGCTGTTCTTCGAACTCAACGGACAGCCGCGCCTGATCCGCGTCGCCAAGCTCGACGCCAAGAACAAGGCGGCGCTGCCGCGCGCCGAAGACGGCAATCTGAAACATATCGGCGCGCCGATGCCGGGCATGGTGGTCACCGTCGCCGTCAAGGCCGGGCAGAAAGTCGCCAAGGGCGATCCGCTGATTTCGATCGAGGCGATGAAGATGGAGACGCAGATCCGCGCCGACTTCGACGCGACGATCAAGCGCGTCGTCGCCACCAGCGGCCAGAGCGTGTCGGCCAAAGACCTGCTGATCGAGCTGGCCTGAGGCGATGCCCGAGGTCAGCCTGTTCCGGCTCTATCTGCTGCGGGCGATGTACCTGTTGATCGCCGTCGGCCTCGCTTTCACGGTGTGGCCTTCGATCCTCGCGCCGAGCTCCAGTGTCGCCAACGCGAACACCGTGATCCGCTCACTGCTCGGCGCACTCGCGGTGATGGCCCTGCTGGGCCTGCGTTACCCGCTGCAGATGCTGCCGATCCTGCTGTTCGAGCTGCTGTGGAAACTGATCTGGGTACTCGCCTTCGCGCTGCGCATGTGGCGCGATACCGGCCTGGACGATTACGCCAGCGAGACGTTGTTCGCGTGCATGATGGGCGTGGTGCTGGTGCCGATCGTGATGCCGTGGCGGTATGTGTTTACGCGCTATTTCGGAGCGCCGGGTGATCGCTGGCGTAACTGATCGCCGGCATCGGCGCCCGGCCGCCTGGCGGCTGCTGCTCGCGCTGATGGCGGTGTTCGGCACGGCCGTCGCCGACGATGGCGGCGCCGACCGGCACACGCTGCGCTATCGCGATGTCGATCGCGCCTATCTGCTGCGCCTGCCGGCGGCTCGGCTTGACCGCAGCAGGCCACTGCCCTTGCTGATCGTGCTGCACGGCGGTGGCGGCAATGCCGACAACGCCGAGCGCATGACCGGCTTCACGCCGATTGCGCGGCAGCAGGGCTTCATCGTCGTCTATCCCGAAGGCAGTGGCCGCCTGAAGGACCGTCTGCTGACCTGGAATGCGAAGCACTGCTGTGGTTATGCGATGCGAGAGAAAGTCGACGACGTCGGCTTCATCGATGCGCTGATCGCGCAGCTGAGCCGCGATTACCCGGTCGATGCGCATCGCATCTACGCGACCGGCATGTCCAACGGCGCGATGATGGCGCACCGCCTCGGCGCCGAACTGCCGCAGCGCTTCGCGGCGATCGCGACCGTCGTCGGCACCGTGTTCGGCGACGAGGTCGTGCCGAAGTCGCCGGTGTCGGCGCTGATGATCAACGGCATGCTCGACCATCACGTGCCCTATCTCGGCGGCCCGCCCGGTGGTCCGGGTGCACGAATCGGCTCCTGGGACGGCACGCCGACTCAGCCGGCGCTGGCGCAGGCCGCGTTCTGGGCCCGGGCCGACGGCTGTGAGCCAAGCCCGCAGCAGCAGGACCGCGGCGCGGTGATCGTCTGGAGCCATCGCTGCCCCGATGGTCGCGCGGTCGAGCTGCAGCTGGTCAAGGACAACGGCCACGCCTGGCCCGGCGGCGAACGCGGCAGCGATCGTGGCGATACGCCGAGCACCGCGATCAAGGCCAGCAGCGTGATCTGGACCTTCTTCGCCGCGCATCCGCGCTGATCGAATCAGCAGCGGGTATTGCCCGCGATTTGACACTCGCGGCAGCGTTCAGTACATCAAGGCGGCCGCTTCATCAACGTTGTTGCATCGGGGCTCCAACATGATCGACCACACCGGTGTCAGCGCCCGCGATTTCCAGCGCAGCAAGGCGTTCTATACGCGGGCGCTGGCGCCGATCGGCTACGTGCTGCTGGTGGAAGTGCCGGCGGAAAAGACCGGGCATGGCGATGCGGCCGGTTTCGGTGTGCCGCCGAAGCCGGATTTCTGGGTCGGCGCCGGCGTGCCGAACGTGCCGCCGATACACGTCGCGTTCCGCGTCGAAAGCCGTGCCGAGGTCAATGCGTTTCACGCGGCGGCGATCGCGGCTGGAGGCCGCGACAACGGGCCGCCGGGAATTCGCGCGCACTATCATCCGCACTACTACGGCGCCTTCGTGCTGGATCCCGACGGACACAACATCGAAGTGGTCTGCCACGCCGCGTTGTGAAGGCGAGGCCGCGGGCGCTGCTTTACGCGGCAAGCCGACGGCTGTAGAACAGGCGCTCCAGCCCTGCGCCGCCGGAGTGCGCCATGTGCCGCAACATCAGGACGCTGTTCAACTTCGAGCCGCCGGCAAGCGAGGACGAAATTCGCGCGGCCTCGCTGCAGTTCGTGCGCAAGCTCAGCGGCTTCAATGCGCCGTCGAAGATCAACCAGGCGGCGTTCGATGAGGCGGTCGAGCAGGTCAGCGCCGCCGCCGAAAAACTGATCCGCTCGCTGGTGACGCTGGCGCCGCCGAAGGACCGCGAGATCGAGCGCGCCCGCGCCGCAGCGTTGTCGGCGAAGCGCTTCGCCTAGCTGCCGGTATGAGCCTTGCGATACAGAACGCCTCTTTCGGATCGAGGTAAACATGCGCCAGAAACTACGGCTCGCAGTCGCTGTCCTTTTTGCCGGTGCATGCGCTGACGCATTGGCGCAGCAGCCCGAAGCTGCCGCGGTCGATGTCGCCACGATGGAACGCATCCGCGACGCGGCGATGAGCAGCGATTTCGCCTGGCAGACGCTGGCGAATCTCGCCGACAAGGTCGGACCGCGGCTGTCCGGCTCGCCCGGCGCCGAGGCGGCGGTCACGCAGGTGTCCGAGGCGATGAAGGCCGCGGGCCTGGTCGTGAGCCTGCAGCCGGTAAAGGTGCCGCATTGGCTGCGCGGCGACGAGAGCGGCGAACTGGTCGAGTACAACGGCCGACCGAAAGGCATCACGCAGCGCTTGCATCTGACCGCGCTCGGCGGCTCGGCGGCGACGCCGAAAAAAGGCCTGACCGCACCGGTGTTGCTGGTGCACAGTCTCGCCGAGCTGAAGGCGCGCGCGACCGAGGTGCCCGGCAAGATCGTGCTGATCAGCGTCGCCTTCGATCAGAATCTCGCCGACAACGGCCAGGCCGGTGCGGCCTACGGCCAGGCCGGCGAACCGCGTTTCAACGGCCCGGCGGCAGCGGCGAAACTCGGCGCGGTGGCGACACTGGTGCGCTCGGTCGGCGGCGCGAATTACCGCCTGCCGCACACCGGCGCGACCAAGTGGGACGAGGGCGGCAAGCAGATTCCCGCCGCGGCGCTCGCCAGTGAGGACGCGATGCTGATCGAGCGTCTCGCGGCGCAGGGTCCGGTGACGATGAAGCTGCTGCTGACGCCGCAGACCTTGCCCGATGCCGACAGTCACAACGTGCTCGTCGATGTCGTCGGTCGCGAAAAGCCCGAGGAAGTCGTGATCATTTCCGGCCATCTCGATTCCTGGGACCTGGGTACCGGCGCGATGGACGACGGCATGGGCGTCGCCGCGGCGATGGGCGCGGCGCAGGTGCTGAAGTCGCTGGGCCTCGCGCCGCGGCGCACGGTGCGCGCGATCGCGTGGATGAACGAGGAGAACGGCGGCCGTGGTGGCAAGGCCTATTTCGACGCGATAAAAGACAAGATCGCAACCCAGTCCGCTGCCGTCGAAAGCGACTTCGGCCTCGCCGGTCCGCTCGGTGTGACCGGTGCGATCAGCGATGCGCAGATGAAGCGGCTCGCGCCGGTTGGCCTGGTGTTGCGCGGCATCGGTGCCGGCGTGCTGGAAACGCGCGGCGGTAACGCCGGCTCCGATATCGCACCGCTGCAGAACGCCGGCGTGCCGGGCTTCGCGCCGCTGGTCGACGGCCGCCACTATTTTGATCTGCACCACACCGCGGCCGACACGCTGGACAAGGTCGATCCGCAGGCCTTGCGCCGCCAGACCGCAGTGCTGGCCGTGCTCGCGTATTACCTTGCCGAGATGCCGCAGCCGCTGGATCGGGTGCCGACGGCGCCTTGAAAAATGTCCGAAGTGAACTCCGTTGCTCCCGAGTAGCGGGCTTGCCCGCGTATCGAGGGACACGGCGAATCTCGATCGGTCCCTCGATACGACCCTTCGGGTCTACTCGGGAGGAACGGGGGACGGTTTTACAGCGCCGCGACAATTTTTTCGGCGAGCGCCCTGATCTTGTCCATGTCGCCGAGCTTCGCGGCGTGGATCGCCAGCGCTGATTTCTCGTAGCGTGGGATCACGTGGAAATGCGCATGCGGCACGGTCTGGCCGGCTTCGGCGCCGTTGAGTTGCACAACCTGGATGCCGCTGCAGTTCAGCGCTTTTTCGACGGCAATTGCGATCTTTCGCGTCACGCCGATGCAGGCCATCGCGCTGGCTTCGGACAGCTCCAGGATCGTCACCGCCGCTTCTTTGGGAATGATCAGTGCGTGGCCGTCGGACTGCGGCATGATGTCCATGAACGCCAGCGTCTGCTCGTCCTCGTAGAGCTTGAAGCACGGCAGTTCGCCGCGCAGGATTTTGGCGAAAGGATTCTGCGGATCGTAGGCCATGATCTTTTTCCGGCTCGTTGTGGCGGCGGGCTGACGACGTTTGTACACCAGGGCGTCATCTGTCCGTCAAGCGTGCTTCGTAGAGTGCGCCGGTCATCGACTCAGGGAAGACGCTCGTGGCCATTGCCAAACCGCTTATTGCCGTATGCATTGCTGTCGTCGTGCTGTGCGCCTGTCACAACGGAAACAACGACGATGAGACCGCGCCGCTGCCGACGCTAGACGGCGCCGCGCCGCTGATCATCGGCCATCGCGGCCTGCCGGGCCTGTATCCCGAAGAAACCCAACCCGCCTACGAAAACGCCGCCGACGCCGGTGCCGATTCGCTGGAGGAAGACCTGCATCTGAGCCGCGACTGCGTGCTGGTCGCGCGCCACAATCCCTGGCTCAGCGACAACACCACGATCGCCAGCGTCGCCGAGACCGTGCCCGAAGTCGCCGCGCGCAAGCGCACCGTGCCCGGCGTGCTGGTCGACGTCACTTACGACCTCGCCACCTACGGCGGCCCGGCGCAGTACCTCAGCGATCGTACCGATCCCGCCGATCAGAAGTCGGTGCTGAAATCGCTGATCGTCGACGGTGAGGATCACACCGGCGACTGGTCGATTACCGACTTCACGCTCGCCGAACTCAAGCAGTGGGTGCGCGGCACCACCTACGACGATCGCGCCGAGCGGCCGACCGCGTTGAACGGGGTCTACCCGGTGCTGAGCTTTCAGGAAATCATCGACATCGCCAAGGCCAAGAGCGCGTCGCTGAAGCGCACGATCACGGTCTACCCGGAGGCCAAGAATCCCTACTGGAACAACCAGCAGGCGATCGCCAATGGCTGCGACAAGGCCGGCACGCAGCATCCGTTCGAAGACGCGATCGCCAAGATCATCACCGACAACGGCATGAACAGCGCCGACGCGGCGATCCTGGTGCAGAGCTTCGATCCGGCGAGCCTGAAATACCTGCGCTCGATCGGGCTCAAGACCAAGCTCGTGCAGCTGGTCGACGGCAACGCCGTCGATTACAAAACCGGCGCGATGATCTACCAGACCGACGACGTCTACAACTTCGTCGACGGCCGTCCGTACAGCTGGACCCTGGCCGGCGATGGCCGCTACTTCGGCGACATGCTGACGCCGGCCGGCCTGGCCGAAATCAAGACGTACGCCGACGGCATCGGCCCGTGGAAGCCGCAGGTGATGGCCTGGACGATCTCGCCTTTCCCCGAGAAAAACGCCGACGGCACGCCGTTCAACGGCACGCTCGCCGACGTCAACGTCGTCACGCCGACCAGCCTGATCGCCGATGCGCACAAGGCCGGCCTGTTCGTCCACAGCTACACCTTCCGTGACGAAACCCGCTACCTGCCCGGCGCCTACATGGGCGACCCGAAAGCCGAGTTCATCCAGTTCTTCAAGGCTGGCATCGACGGCGTGTTCACGGATTTTGCGAACACCGGGTTTGCCGCGCGCGCGGAATATCTGGAGTCGCGCTAGCCGGTACCGCACGGTAGGAGCGGACCCTGTCCGCGACTGAGCCTGCACCGGCACAGTCGCGGACGGGGTCCGCTCCTACCGTTGCCGCTAAGCGCTGCCCGCAGCCACGGCCCCGATCGGCTGCAGCGACCCGATGGCATACTGCGTCATCGCCATCGGAGCCGTCGCCATGTTCGCCAGTCTGGGCATACACGATCTCGCGCTGTTCGTCGTCTCCGGCCTGCTGCTGAATATCGCGCCGGGGCCGGACTCGCTGCTGATCATGGCGCGCAGCGCCGGCCAGGGCTGGCGTGCCGGCTCGGCTGCGGCGCTGGGCATCGGCAGCGGTACCTTCGTGCATATCCTCGCGGCGGCGCTGGGTCTTTCCGCAGTGCTGGCGACCTCGGCGACCGCGTTCACCGTGGTCAAGCTGATCGGTGCGGCCTATCTGCTGTATGTCGGCGCCGGCATGCTGTTGAGCCGCCGGAGCGGCGCGGCGGCCGGCGAAGTGGTCACGGCGCCCGCGCCGCCGCTGCCGTTTCGCAGGATTTACCTGCAGGGCCTGCTGACCAATGTGCTGAACCCGAAAGTCGCGCTGTTTTTTCTGGCGTTCGTGCCGCAGTTCATCGGCCACGATGCGCCGAACAAGGCGCTGGCCTTCGTCGTGCTCGGCTGCATTTTCAACTTCAACGGCATGCTGTGGTGCCATTTGCTTGCCGTATTCACCGCGACCGCAAGCCAGCGGATTCGCGTCAGTGCGTTCGTCACGCAGACTCTGAATCGCGTGATCGGTGCATTGTTCGTCAGCTTTGGGATCAAGCTGGCGCTGGCGCCGCGCTAGGAGAGCCCGATGTACAGCGAAGACGATCTGGCCTCGGCGATCAAGGCCGGCGTCATCAGCAGCGAAACGGCGGCCGCGCTGCGTGCGCACGTCGAGCAGCGCCATCACACCTCGGCCGCCGACGACGAGCAGTTCCGACTGGTCAGCGGCTTCAATGACATCTTCGTCGTCATCGCCTGCGTGCTGCTGCTGGCGTCGACGAAATGGATCGCGGCGACTTTGGGCTTGCCGGTTGTCGGCGGCCTGGCGATCGCCGCGTCGGCCTGGCTGCTGGCCGAATTCTTCGTGCGTCGCCGCCACATGGCGCTGCCGGCGATCGTGCTGCTGCTGGCTTTCGTGTTCGGCCTGTTCGTTTCGGTGCCGGCGATACTCGGCGAAAACAACCTGAGCTTCGGCATCGCCAGCGCAGTGACGGCCGTCGGCGCGCTGGTGCACTGGTGGCGCTTTCAGGTGCCGATCACGGTCGCGGCCGGTACTGCCGCGGTCGTCGGCGCGGTCGTCATCGGCTCGCTCGCGACGATCCCCGGTGCCGACAAAGTGTTGCCGCTGCTGCTGTTCGCGACCGGCCTGGTGGTGTTCGCACTGGCCATGCGCTGGGACGCCGCCGATACGCAGCGCCGGACGCGCCGCTCCGATGTCGCGTTCTGGCTGCACCTGCTGGCCGCGCCGCTGCTCGTGCATCCGGTGTTCACGACGCTGGGCCTGTTGAGCGGCGCCACGCATCTGATCGCGGCGATCGTCGTCGTCGTGCTCTACGTGTTCATCGCGCTGGTATCGCTGGCGATTGACCGGCGCGCGCTGATGGTCTCGGCGCTGGCCTACGTGCTCTACACCTTCAGCGCGTTACTCAAGGAGTTCGGCATGGTCAGCCTGGGTTTCGCGGTGACCGCGCTGGCGATCGGCAGCGCCTTGCTGCTGCTGTCGGCGTTCTGGCATCGCAGCCGCGGTTTCGTGCTGGGGCTGCTGCCTTTGAGCCTGCAGGCGCGTTTGCCCGCATCGCGCTGATCCGCCTTACGCCATGGCCCGGGCGCGCGCCCGGACCATGGCGCGGTCCCGCGCCTAGGGCGTGGCGATGCCGTTGGCGCCGTTCGGCGAGCCCGGCAGCGGCGCGCGCAGATACGGGAACACCGCATTGAACTGCGAGGCGTCCTGCAGCGTGCCGTCGGTGTAGACCTGATACTGGCCGCTGGCGTCGCGGTTCGGGTTGTTGGCGCCGAGCAGGAAGCCCTCGACCACCGACAATTCGATATCGACGACGTCATCACCCGGGCGGCGGCCATTGGGGAAGCCGGCGGGATCGCAGCCAGGATTGCTCAGCAGCAGCGCGCCGTCGTTGGTGAAGCACAGCGCCGCGCCGACGTTGACCTGGGATGCGGCCGGGGTCGGCGCGATCGCCGTGTTCAGGCGCAGCATTTCCGACGGCACCACACCGGCCGGCTGGTTGACGTTGGCGACGCCGGTCAGGAAGGCGGCGACGATGTCATTGCGCGGCGTGGCCGGCACCTTGGCGGCATCGCCAAACAGCGCGTTCAGCAGGACCGGCAGCGTCGGGTTGGTGACGTAGCTGGCGAACTGGCCGTCGTTGCGCGGCTCCGAGGCGTTGAAGCGATCCTTGTCGGGCAGGCCGATCACGACCTCGTTGACCAGCGGTGAGCCCAGGCGCGAAACCTGTACCCATTCGCCCTGGTCCGATGCGGGCTTGAACGGGCCTTCGCCGGCCGCGTTGAGCGTGCGCGTACTGCGCATGCTCGACGTGGTCCATGCACCGATGATCGGGGCGTCCGTCGAGGCGGTGAGGCAGTTGATCGGCACTTCCAGCGCCAGCGTCGTGATGTTCTTGTTGGCGGTGGCGCTGCCCTTGGCGTCGCGGGCACCGAGCGGGTTGAGGTTGACCAGATCGAACACTTCCCCCAGGTTCACGGCAAAGCCTTCGGCACGCTGGCCGACGAACACCCGACCCTGGCCGGAGCAGCCGGGGATCGCCATGTCGTAGATGTACTGGCTGGCGTACTTGTCGTAGTTCGGAATGGATTTGAGGCCGATGTTGTCGACCGGCTTGACGAAAGTGGTACCGCCGCTGAGCTTGGTCACCGGCTGCTTGCTGCCGCTGCGGCGCGGGCCGCGGACCAGCGACACGGTGTAGCTTTCGCTGCGGTTCAGCGTCGGCTTGGCATTGCCGGATGGCGGCAGGTTGATCAGCGGGATCGCCAGGCTGGCGGGAGAGCCGCCGACATCCCCTACCGGCACGGCGAGACCGGCGACGGTGTTGGTGAAGCGGAACTGGAAAGTCAGGTCTTCGACCGCGTCGGCGTTGTTGTCGACCAGGATTTCATAAAGCACATCCGGATTCAGCGCGAAGTAGTTCGGTCCGCCGTAGGAATCCTGCAGCGGGTCGTAGTTCGCGAGCAGCGTCACGTAGCCGGCGCGGCCCGGCTCATAGCTCCGGAACATGTAGAAATCGGTACCGTCCGCGGTCGGGTTTTGGGCAATGAAAGGTGCCTCGCGATGGCTCGATGCCTGTGCCGCCAGGCTGGTCGCAGCGATCACCAGGGCCATCGGGATGAATGTTCCGGTTTTCATAGGGGGGGTCTCGATAGGGCCGCAGAGGTGTACGACCTCTGTCGTGTACGACGGCCACACCGGCGCGGATGCAGCCGCCCGCCGGCGGATGCCGGACGGTTGTCCGCCGCGCCTGCGTTTCTATCGAGTCTGAGGGCGGCGCTAGGTCGCCGGCGTTATGCGCTATGCGACGGCGACCGGCTTCTCCAGCACGTAGTCTCGTGCGGTGACTTTCTCGGTCTGCCGGCGGAAGCTGAACGTAAAGCCCGGCCACAACGCGGTGATCTTGCCGCTGCGGTGCTTGTACCAGCTCTTGCAGCCGGTGGACCACACCGATGTGCTCATGTGCGCCTGCAGCCGGCGGTTGAATTCGTCCTGCACTTCGCTGCGCACTTCCAGCGTGCCGCTGCCGCTGTTGCGCAGGTCGGCGAGCAGCCGGCGGATCATCGCCACCTGGCTTTCGATGATGAACACCATCGAGGTGTGGCCGACGCCGGTATTGGGCCCGACGATCAGGAACAGGTTGGGGAATTTCTTCACCAGCGTGCCCAGATAGGCCTCTTCGCCATTGGCCCATTCGCTGGCCAGGGTCACGTCACCACGGCCCTGGATGATCGAGCCGATCGGATTTTCGGTCGCATAGAAACCGGTGGCGAAGATCAGGCAGTCGACCGGCCGCTCGACGCCATTGCCGTCGACGACGCTGTGCTCGCGGATTTCGCGTATGCCCTCGGTGACCAGGCTGACGTTCGGCCGCGTCACCGCCGGATACCAATCGTTGGAGATCAGGATGCGGCGGCAGCCGATCAGGTAATCCGGCGTGACCTTGGCTTTCATCGCCGGATCGGCGACCTGGCGATCGATATGCCGCTCGGCGATTTTCTGGAACAGCTTCATGAAGCCCGGGTTCAGCACCAGGCCGAACACGCGCGCCTCGTGGCCCCAGTAAATGAAAGCGCGATAGGCGAGACGCAGCAGCGGCAGCTTCGCGAACAGCGCCTTGGTGCGCTCGCTGTAGGGCCGGTCGGGGCGCGGGATGATCCAGTTCGGCGTGCGCTGGTAGACGTCGAGCTGCGCCGCCTTCGGCGCGATCTGCGGCACGATCTGGATCGCCGAGGCACCGGTGCCGATCACCGCGACGCGCTTGCCGGTCAGATCGAAGCCGTGATCCCACTGCGAGGAATGGAAGGTCTTGCCGGCGAATTTCTCGACGCCCGGCACGTCCGGCAGCTTGGGTTCGGCAAGGCCGCCGTTGGCCAGCACCAGGGCACGCGCGGTGAATGTGCGCTTCACCCCGGCGCTGCTGACTTCGATGCGCCACAGCTGGTTCTGCTCGTCGAAGGCGGCGCCGGTCAGCGTGCTGTTGAACTGGATATTCGGCAGCAGCTGGTGATCGTCGGCGACCTTGCGCAGATAGGCGTGCAGCTCGGGCTGCGTCGGGTAGACGCGCGACCAGTCGCTCTTGGGCGCGAACGAAAACGAGTACAGGTGCGAAGGCACGTCGCAGGCCGCGCCGGGATACTGGTTGTCGCGCCAGGTGCCGCCGACCGAGCTGCCGCGCTCGATGATGACGAAATCGTTCTGGCCGTCCTCACGCAGCTTGATCGCCATCGCCAGGCCGCCGAAACCGGTGCCCACGATCGCGGTGCCGTAGTCCGGCCGTGTGGCGCCCGGCAAGGAGTTCGAAAGCGTTTCGGACATGCCCATGGTGTGTTCCTGAAGGGGGTGAGCGACGGCGATCTGAAACTGACAACGCCTGATGTCACAATAATCATGACAACAATTGATGTCAAGGTTGCAGGCGTGGTGGCAGGGCGTAGCCCGGGTGAAACCCGGGACTGCGAGCTTCAATCCCGGGTTTCACCCGGGCTACGGGAGCAGCCGATCAACAAGACCCCATTGCTTGGCCTTTTGAGCCGACACGCGCTTGCCCGACAGCACCATCCACGCGCAGCGCTGGCGGCCGATGCGCCGGCCGATGCTGACGCAGCCGCCGGCGCCGGGGATCAGGCCGTAGCGCAATTCCGGCAGCTGGAAATGCGAGTCGGCATGCGCGATCAGTTCGCCGGCGAAAGCCGGGAATTCGATGCCCGAGCCGATGCAGGCGCCATGGACTTCGACGCTGACGCGGTCCGCGCACAGCGCCAGCTCGCGGCCGGGCAGTGCCAGGCTGCGCACCGCGTGCGCGGTCGCCGGATCGGGCGTGCTGCCGAACTCGGCGAGCTCGCCACCGGTGCTGAAGCAGCGGCCGCGCGCGCTGATCCGCACGCGAGTGACGCTGTCGTCGATGCGTATCCATTGCAGCGCTTCGACCAGCGCGTCGCGCATTTCCACCGACATCGCGTTGTGCTGCAGAGGCCGATTCAGGATCAGCTGCACCTGGTCGCCGTCGCGGCGTGTGTCGACGGCCGGGCCTGCTTCCGCGGGCGGCGTCGCGATCGGCGCGCGCGTCGCCAGCCACTGACGGAATTCGGCGCCCTGCTGCAGGCAGCCGTAGGCCAGCGATTCGACCTGCAGCGCCGCGACCAGCGGCAGGTTCTCGATCGCGCGCAGCACTTGCACCAGCACCATCGACGCCAGCGGCCAGCGGACGATGTTGTCGATCAGCGGCGCGGCTTCGGCCTCGCTGGCGACGGTCAGATCGCAGACTTTCGCCAACCCGGTAGCCGCCTCGCCGGTCGCGACACCGAGGCCGATCACCGCGCAGGGCAGTGTCGGCAGCCAGGCAGCGAGCGCCGACGCGAGCGCCGGTGGCGGCGTGTCGCGCAGGTCGAGCAGCAGATAGGGAGTTTCGGACAGCGCGCCCGGCGTCGTCGCGGGATCGCGCATCCATGCGCCTGCCTGATCGTGATCGGTGAGGCGCATGGGGGAATGACGATGAAGCGGGCCTGCGCTAGCCGCCCTGCGGGCCGAGCTTGTCGCCGGCAACGGCGGGCACTGCCGGGTCGCCAGCGCCGCGGCCGAGGATTTCCTGGCGATGCACGGCGACGCCCTTGGGAGCCTTGATACCGATGCGCACCTGGCTTCCCTTGACGCTCAGCACCGACACCTCGACATCCTCTCCAATAATGACGCTTTCACCTACACGTCTGGTCAGTATCAGCATCCTGTTCCTTTGTCGGGCAGCGGTACGTGCCGCTGCCACTTTCCCCGGCGGCGCTTCGATACGAACGCCGCACCCCGCCCGAGTATGTCACCTCCAGGTCGTGCTTGCGCCCCGGGCGAATGACGTACAGGGGCCGCTTCAGCCCGCCACCTTCGGATCGGCCGGAGCGGCCTGCGCCAGCAGCCAGTCGCGCAGCCGCAGCACGTCGGCGAGCCGCGGATGATCGTGTCGCCACAGCAGGTAGTAGCGATTGCTGTCGGCGATGGCGATGTCGAACAGCCGCACCAGCCGCCCGGTCGCGAGATCGCCCCTGGCCAGCGCGCGGCGCGCCAGCACGATGCCCTGGCCGGCGGCCGCGGCGTCGAGCAGCAGGGCCGAATCGGTATAGCTGACACCGCGCGCGGTTTCGCGCTGGGCCAGGCCGGCCGCATGAAACCAGGGCTCCCAGGGCTGCCAGGGGTTGTGCAGCAGATGGCAGTCGGCGAGGTCCGCCGGCGTCTGTGGCAAGGCGCCGCCGCGATATTGCGGGCTGCACACCGGAAACAGCTCGTCGTCCATCAGCAGCTGCTGCTGCACGCCCGACCAGCCACCGCCGCCGTAGCGGATGGCGATGTCGACGCTGTCGTGTTCCAGGTCGACCAGCGCGCCGCTGGGGTCGACCATCAGGTCGATGTCCGGATGCGCCGTCTGAAAATCCAGCAGCCGCGGCAGCAGCCAGCAGCGCGCCAGTGACGGCAGGGTGCTCAAGGTCAGCGACACGCGGCGCTCGGTCGGCACCCGCGTGTCGAAGGCGCGCTCCAGCAGCATCAGGCCCTGGCGCACGTTGGCCAGCAGCAGTCGGCCGGCGTCGGTCAGCAGCATGCGGTTGCGTTCGCGCCGGAACAGCTTGTTGCCGACGCGATCTTCCAGCGCCGAAATCTGGTGGCTGATCGCGCCATGCGTCAGCGCCAGCTCCTCGGCGGCTCGCGAGTAGCTCTGGTGGCGCGCCGCAGCCTCGAAAGCCTGCAGCGCCTGCAGGGGCGGAAGGCGCAGGGACATGGCGGCAGCATACGCAGCGCGCGGCGGCGTGTGAATTTGATTCACGCAGCGGGTCAGCAAGCTTCCATTCCGCTTTGGCCGCGAGCCAAGGACAATGCGCCCCCGCAGCACCTCCTCACTCGCCGCCAGCGCGGCAGAGGCCTTTGCAGATGAGTCAGAGCACCGTGGTCCCCGTTGCCGCCGCCGCGATCGACCGTCGCGGCCTGTTCGCCGCGGTATCCGCGTTTGCCTGCTGGGGCATGCTGCCGCTGTTTCTGCGGCTGCTGCACCAGGCCCCGGCGCTGCAGATCATGGCCCACCGCGTCGTCTGGTGCTGCCTGTTCGTGTTCGGCTGGCTGGCGGTGCGCGGCGAGCTGCATCACGTGCGCCGCGCGCTGCGCGATCGCTCGACTTTCCTTCACCTGCTCGGATCAGCAGTGTTGATCAGTTTCAACTGGGCGATCTACGTCTGGGCGATCGCCGACGGCCACACCGTCGAGGCCAGCCTCGGCTACTTCATCAACCCGCTGGTGTCGGTGCTGCTCGGCGTGCTGTTTCTCGGCGAGCGGCTGAATCGCGCGCAGTGGAGCGCGGTGGCGCTGGCGGCGCTCGGCGTCGCCTGGCTGACCTGGCAGGTCGGACGCCCGCCCTGGGTGGCGCTGTCGCTGGCGATGTCGTTCGGGCTTTACGGTTTCGTGCGCAAGAAAGTGGTGATCGACGCGGTCGCTGGCCTGGCCGTGGAGACCTTGATGATCCTGCCGTTCGCGCTCGGCTGGCTGGCGTTCGAGGTCTCGCGCGGCAGCTCGGTATTCGGCCATGTCGGCCTGCCGCTGGACCTGTTGCTGGTCAGCAGCGGGCTGGTCACCGCGATCCCGCTGGTGCTGTTCGCGTTCGGTGTGCGCCGCGTGCCGCTGAGCACGATCGGCCTGCTTCAGTACTTCGCGCCCAGCCTGCAGCTGCTGACCGCGCTATTTGTATTCAAGGAGCCGTTCTCGCACGTGCAGATGATCGGCTTCAGCCTGATCTGGATCGGGCTGGTGATCTTTGCGGTCGACGGCTTGTGGCGCGGGCGCACGCCGCGCCCGGTGTCGACGATCGTGGCGGCGGAGGCGTCGTAACCGAACTGTGTAGGAGCGGATCCTATCCGCGACTGAGGCGCCAAGAGCACAGTCGCGGATAGGATCCGCTCCTACAACGGCGCGATAAGCTGCTTCAGGCTCAGCAAGGTATCCGCCTCCGTCGCCGGCTTGTCCTTGCGCCAGCGCGCGATCCGCGGAAAGCGCAGCGCGACGCCGGACTTGTGGCGCGGGCTGCGTTGTATGCCCTCGAATGCGATCTCGAACACCTGCATCGCCTCGACGCTGCGCACCGGGCCGAATTTCTCCAGCGTGTGCGCGCGGATCCAGCGGTCCATCGCCACCAGCTCGGCGTCGGTGAGGCCGGAATAGGCCTTCGCTACCGGCACCAGCGCGTCGCCGTCCCAGACCGCCAGCGTGTAGTCGGTGTACAGGTTCGAGCGGCGGCCGTGGCCGGCCTGCGCGTAGACCAGCACGGTGTCGACGGTCAGCGCGTCGATCTTCCATTTCCACCACAGCCCGGCCTTGCGCCCCGAGCCGTAGACCGAGTCCAGACGTTTCAGCATCAGGCCTTCGACGCCGCGTTCGCGCGCCTGTTGCTGCATCAGTTTCAGCGCGTCCCAGTCGAGGCCGTCGATGCGTGCGGACGGCACGAAGCCGGTCGCCGCGCACAGCACTTCGAGCTGCGCGCGGCGCTCGCTCAGGGGCTGTGAACGCAGATCTTCGCCATGCCGTTCCAGCAGATCGTAGGGCATGAAGATCACCGGCGCGTCGGCCAGGGTTTTCCTGCCCGGCGCCTTGCGGGCGATACGCGTCTGCAGCAGCGCAAAGGGCGCGACGGCGCCGCCTTTCCAGGCGAGTATTTCGCCGTCGAGCACGCAGCCGTCGGGCAATTGTTTAGCCAACAGTTCGATTTCGGGAAAGCGGCCGTTGAGCAGTTCTTCGCCGCGCGACCACAGGAACGTCTGGCCATCACGTCGTATCAGCTGGCCGCGAATGCCGTCCCACTTCCACTCGACCAGAAAATCGCCGGCCTCGCCCATCGCAGCCAGATCGGCATCGGTCAGCGGCTGAGCCAGGCAGAACGGGTAGGGCTGCGACGGCGAATGCCCGGCCCGCTGCTCGGTCTGTGCCGGCGAAACCAGTGCGACGAAACTCTCGGCCGAGGGCTTCCAGTCGCCCATCAGCCGATGCTGCACGATCGTGGTTTCCAGATCGCTCTGCGCGGCGAGCGCACGGGCCGCGAGTCCGGCCGACACGCCGACTCGCAGCGAGCCGGTCAGCAACTTGGTGAACAGAAAGCACTGCTCGAAAGGCAGCCGGTTCCACCACTGGAACACGGTGTCGCGCTGCACCGCTTCATCGGCGCTGGCCAAGGCCTGCAGCAGCGCCACGCATTCGTGCAGCGGCGGCGCGTCGTCGTAATGCGATGGTCGATCGAGCCGCGCGTCGAGCAGCAGCGCGACGGTCTCGGCCAGATCGCCGACATGCGCGTAGCTGTCCTCGACCAGCGCCGGCGACAGCCGGGTCAGCTGCGTGATCCAGTCGCGCAGCCGCGTCGGCGGGATCACCCGCTTGAGTCTCTGGCCGAGCAGAAAGTACAGGCCCCAGGCCGCATCGATCGCCGGGGTCTGCTCGAAATAGCGGCGCATCGCCGCGATTTTCGCGGTGGTCGATGCGGTCGCGTCCAGCTCGTCATAGAGCGCGGCGAAGCGGCGCATCAGGGGTCGCCGCGCCGACGCATGTCAGCTCTCGCTGCCCGCTTCGCTGTCGGCGATCGCGGCTTCGTCGTGCTGTGGCTCGTCGCGAGCCTCCAGCGCCGAGGCGGCGATGCCCTGTTCGTGACACCACTGCACCAGCGCCTCGGTGTTGCCGTGCATCGCCAGCACTCGCTTCGCACCGGTTTCCTGGATCGTGCGCAGCAGCGATGGCCAGTCGGCATGATCGCTGAGCGCGAAGCCGCGGTCATAGGCCTGGCGGCGGCGCGAGCCGCGCACGCGCATCCAGCCGGATGCGAACGCCGCAGAAAACGGCTTGAAACGGCGCATCCACGGCGTGCCGCCGGCGCCGGGTGGCGCCAGCAACAGCCGGCCTTTCCAGTCGAAGAACTTGGGCTGATTGCCGACCGCATCGGTCGGCAGCATCGCCACGCCGGCGTCGCGATAGAGCTTCACCAGCTTGGTCATCGCGCCATGCAGATACACGGTCTCGTCGGTGTGACGCATCAGCTCGGCGAGAATGCGCTGCGCCTTGCCCAGCGCGTAGCAATGCAGGATCGCGCAAACGCCGTTGGCCTTGCACTCCTGCCACCAGTCGAAAATTTCCTGCGCGATCTCGGCCGGCTCCTGCCAGCGGTATACCGGCAGGCCGAAGGTCGCCTCGGTGATGAACACGTCGCAGGGAACGACTTCGAAGGGCGCGCAGGTCGGATCGGCATCGCGCTTGTAATCGCCGGACACGACCCAGACTTCGCCCTGGTGTTCGATGCGCACCTGCGCCGAGCCGAGCACATGGCCGGCCGGATGCAGCGACACGCGCGTGGCGCCGAATTCCACCGGTTGTCCGTAGGCCAGCGGCACGATGCCGGCGCCGTAGCCGATGCGCTCGCGCATCAGGCCCAGGCCGGGCGCGGCGCCCCAGTAGCGCTTCGAGCCGGAGCGGGCGTGGTCGGCGTGACCATGCGTGATCACCGCGCGTTCCACCGGCCGGTGCGGGTCGATATGAAAGTCGCCGGGCGGGCAGTACAGGCCCTGGTCGGTGGGGATGATGAGGTCCATGCGTGTCGCAACCTAGGCAGGGCGGGCTGGCCCGTCGATGAATTGTGTGGGAACGGCTCGACCGCTTGCGTAGGCCGGATGAAACCCGGGCTACAGCATGTCCAGCAGACGCTGCAGCGCGCCGCGGTTCGCGGTTATCGCCAGCCTTCCGGCTTCGCCCATGCGGGCGCGCAACGCCGCGTCGGCGAGCAGGCGCTGCAGCGTCGGCGCGAGCGCGGCTTCGCCTTCGATCTGGATCGCGGCGTCACGCTCGATCAGCAGGTCGCGCGCCGGCAGGAAATTGTGCATGTGCGGGCCGAAGATCACCGGCAGGCCGATCGCGGCCGGCTCGAGCACGTTGTGGCCGCCCACCGGCACCAGGCTGCCGCCGACGAAGGCGACGTCGGCGGCCGCGTAGTACAGAAAAATCTCGCCCATGCTGTCGCCCAGCAACACCGCGGCCTGCGCCGGATCTTCATTGCGGCTGCGCCGCACGTAATTCAGAGAGGCGCGCTCGATGCTGCGCGCGGCCGCGTCGAAACGCTGCGGATGACGCGGCACCAGGATCAGCAGCGCGTCCGGCCGTTGCGTGCGCAGCTCGGCATGCGCTCTCAGCGCCGCTTCTTCTTCACCTTCGTGCGTGCTCGCCGCGATCCACACCGCGCGCGGGCCGATGCGCTGACGCAGTTCGGCGCCACCGGCGAGCTGCGCCTCCGGCACCGCCAGGTCGAACTTGATGTTGCCCATCACTTCGACCCGTTCGGCGCCGAGCTGCTTGAAGCGCGCGGCGTCGGCCGGGCTTTGCGCGGCGATGCGCGCGTGCGCCAGCGTGCGGGCCGCGAAGCCGCGCACTTTCGAATAGCCGCGCATCGAGCGCGGTGACAGGCGCGCGTTGGCGACGATCAATGGAATGTGCCGCGCACCGAGCTGCCGAAACAGATTCGGCCACAGCTCGGTTTCCATGACCACGACCTGGCGCGGCTGCGCGCGCTGCAGGAAGCGCGATACCGCGCCGGGCAGATCGTAGGGCGCGTAGGAATGCCGCACCGAGTCGCCGAGCGCCGCGATCACCCGCGCCGAGCCGGTCGGCGTCGTCGTCGTCACCCAGATCTGGCGCTCGCCGTGGCGCGCGACCAGTTCCCGTATCAACGGCAAGGCCGCCAGCGATTCGCCGACCGACACCGCATGCACCCAGACCGCAACGCCGCCCGGCGCGCCCTCGACGAAGCCGAAGCGCTCGCCCCAGCGGCGGCGATAGTCGGCCAGCTCGCGGCTGCGCCACAGCAGCCGCAGCAGCACGAAAGGGGTCAGCAGGTAGAGCAGGACGGTGTAGAGCGCAGGCATCCGGTCAGCATGCGAGGGCGGCCGGAAATCGGCAACCGCTGTTGTGTCCCTCGATACGCCCACGAGTGGGCGACTCGGGAGGAACGCAGTTTTCTTGTGCCGGGACGAACAAAACCCCGTTCCTCCCGAGTAGCGGGCTTGCCCGCGTATCGAGGGACGCAGCGGAACCCCCTAAACTGCGCGCCCATGTCGCAAATCCCGAACTCCGCCGCCCCGCCGTTCCGCGCGCGCCTGCTGGCGCCCTGGCACTGGCCGACCTGGCTGGCGATAGCCCTGCTCTGGCTGCTGGCGATGCTGCCGATTGCCTGGAGCATCCGGTTCGGCGAAGGCCTGGGCGCGCTGACCGGCCGCCTCGCGCGCGGTCGGCGCCATGTGGTCGACGTGAACCTGAAGCTGTGCTTCCCCGACATGGCCGAGGCCGAGCGCGACGCGATCCGCGACCAGCACTTCCGTAGCGTCGGCGCCGGCGTCATCGAGGCCGGGCTGGCCTGGTTCGCGTCGGATCGGCGGCTGGCGCCGCGCTTTGCGATCGAGGGCCGCGAGCATCTGGACGCGGCGCTGGCCAGCGGCAAGGGTCTGCTGCTGCTGACCGGCCATTTCACGACGCTGGAGCTGGGCGCGCGCGTGCTCTGTACCAGCGCGCAGCTGCCGTTCCACGCGATGTACCGCCCCTACGCGAACCCGGTGATGGACTGGTGCATGCACCGCTGGCGCGAAAACCGCGCGAAGCTGCCGGCGCTGCCGCGCGAGGATCTGCGCCGGCTGGTGCGCTCGCTGCGCGAAGGCCGCGCCATCTGGTACGCGCCGGACCAGACGCTGGACGAGCGGCTGTCGGTGTTCGCACCGTTCTTCGGCGTGCCGACCTTGACCCTGACCGCGACCGCGCGGCTGGCGCAGATGGGCCGCGCCGGCGTGCTGCCGTATTTTCCGCGGCGCGAGGGCGGCCGCTGGGTCGTGCGCTTCGAGCCGATGCTGGACGCGTTCCCCGGCGGCGACGACGTGCTGGATGCGGCGCGCATCAACCGGACCATCGAAAACGGCATTGCGCTGGCGTTGCCGCAATATTTCTGGCTGCACCGGCGCTTCAAGAAGCGACCGCCCGGCGAGAAGCGGCCATACTGAGCTTCCGGCACGGCGTGCCCATCCCCGGCGAGCTGCTGTTAAACTCGCGCGGCATTCATAGATGAAACCTCGAGGCTTACGGGTGGATAAACGCTTTTATCAGAGGATCGTCCGCGCCGCCGCGGCCTCGCTGCTGCTGGCCGGCGCCACCGCGGCGGTCGCCGCCGGTGCCGTCGAAGAAGCGCAGACGCTGATGGCCCAGGGTCAGTACGACCAGGCGCTGAAGAAAGTCGAAGGCCAGCTCAAGAGTTCGCCGCAGGACGCCGAGGCGCGTTTCATGCGCGGCCTGATCCTGGTCAAGCTCAACCGCGGCCCGGAGGCGATCAAGATGTTCGCCGACCTGACCCGCGACTACCCGCAGCTGCCCGAGCCCTACAACAACCTGGCGGTGCTGTACGCGCAGCAGGGCGACTACGAGAAGGCGCGCGACGCGCTCGAAGCGGCGCTGGCGACGCATCCCAGCTACGCCACCGCGCACGAAAACCTCGGCGACATCTACGCCGCGCTGGCCGGCGCCGCCTACAACCGCGCGCTGACGCTGGACCAGAGCAACCAGACCGTGCGCAGCAAGCTGTCGCTGATCGGCCAGCTCGATCATCCGGGTTCGGGCAGCAGCTCGGCCGTGGCGTCGACCAGCACCGTGACCGGCGCGCCGGCCGCGCTGCCGCCGCCGGCTTCGGTGCCGCCTGCGTCCACCGTGCCGACGCCGGCCGCCAGCCTCGACGGCGGCACCGTGCAGAACGTGACCAGCGTGGTCAACGCCTGGGCTGCGGCCTGGTCGGCCAAGGACGTCAGCGCCTACTTCGCGACCTATTCGCCGACCTTCATTCCCGAAGGCAGCGTCACCCGCGGCACCTGGGAGGCGCAGCGCCGCGAGCGCATCTCGCGTGCCACGCGCATCAGCGTCAAGGCGCTGAGCCCGCAGGTCGAGCGCGTCGCCGGCGACCGCGTCGCGGTGACGTTCACGCAGGACTACGAGTCCGACAGCTTTTCGGACAAGGTCTCCAAAACGCTGGAGCTGCAGCAGGCCGGCGCGAGCTGGCTGATCGTCCGCGAATACACGCGCTAGCAGCGGGCATGCACGAGCGGCACTGGGCGCGGCCACGCAGACTGGCCGCCGGCTTGCTGTTGGCGCTGTTGCCGATCGCCTGGGCCGCGGCCGCGCCGGTGACGTCGCCCAAGCAGAGCAACAAGGCCGCACCCGAAACCGAACTGGTTTCCGCGATCGAGGATTTGCGCGCCGGGAACGGCCGGCGCGCGCTCGAAAAACTTGCGCGACTGACGCAGGAGCAGCCCAACTTCCGCCTCGCGCAACTGCTCTACGCCGACCTGCTGGCCTCGCGTTCGGGCAAGCCCGGCATCATGCCGGACGCAGAAGACCCGGCGCTGAAAGACCTTTACGACGAGGCGCGCTACCGCGACAGCCAGGCGCGCTTCACCCCGCCGCCGGGCACGGTACCGGGCAATGTGCTGAAGCTCGCCGCGGAATATCCCTACCTGGTCGTGGTCGATCTGCCGAACGCGCGGCTCGACCTGTTCGAGAACAGGGCCGGCGATCTCAAGCTGATCCACAGCCACTACGTCGGCATCGCGCGCAACGGCTTCGGCAAGAAAGCCTCGGGCGATCTGCGCACGCCGGTCGGCATCTATCACATCACCGGCTGGAAATCGGACGATCAGCTGCCGGAGCTGTATGGCGGTGGCGCGCTGCCGCTGAATTATCCGAATCTGTGGGACCGCTTCCGCGTGAAGACCGGCTACGGCATCTGGCTGCACGGTGTGCCGCGCGTGACCTACGTGCGTGCGCCGCGCAGCAGCGAAGGCTGCGTGACGATGGCCAACGACGACCTGGTCGCGCTCAAGCCCTACGTGCTCAGCACCAATGCGCCGGTGATCCTGTCGGACAAGGTGGACTGGGTGCCCAAGGCCGAGGCGGCCAGGGAGCGCGACAGCTTTCTCGCGCGTATCGAAGACTGGCGCCGGAAGTGGCAGGCGATCGACACCGAAGGCTATCTGGGCTTCTATGGCGAGGACTTCACCACCGACGGCATGAACAAGACCGAGTTCGTCGCCCACAAGCGTCGCGTCAATGCGACCAAGCACAGCATCGACGTCCAGACCGAGGACATGAGTCTGTATCGCTATCCCGGCGAGCCGATGATGTTGGCGGAATTCACGCTCCGGTACCGCAGCGACAATTTCAGTTCCACCGCGAAAAAGCAGCAGTACTGGCGGCAGAACGCCAAGGGCGAGTGGAAGATTTTCCGCGAGGAAAATCTGGACTGAGTTCCTGAACTGATTTGCTGGGCTGAGCTTTGTTGCCAGTCGAAGTCGGTCGACTGCGATGTCGGCACCCGGCGATCGATTTCCTGGCTCGGATTGTCGCGATCGTCGCGGACCCGTTTCAGCTGGTCGCGGGCGCTGACAGCGCCGCCTGGCGCCGGTGCAAGTGGCGCGCACTGGCCATGATGTAGACGTCGAACAGTGAGTAGAACACGCCGGCCAGCAGCGGCGGACTGTGCAGGCTCAGGGCCAGGCCTGGCGCGTGCGGCAGCCAGGCCCAGGCGCCAACCGAGGTGCCGACCAGTTCAAGCGCCAGCGCGATCAGCAGCATCATCACGTAGATCCGACGCTGACGGCCGTAACGTACCACCAGCAGCAGGATCGCCAGCAACAGGCCGTCGAACGAACTGATCGCGCTGAGCGTCAGCAACATGGCGCCGGCCGCGAACGCGAGGAGCAGCGGCGTGATCACGCGCTGCGGCACGCGGCGCGCGACGCCGGCGCCGAGCATGAACAGCAGGGTGTGCGCCGGCGGCACGTAGGCCGGAATGTTCTGCAGGCGGTATTCGTAGAGTCCCCAACCTAGCGAGAACAGCGCTTCGGCCAGCAACGCAAACGCGGTGGCGATCACCAGGGTCAGCCGCCAGGCCGGCGTTTGCCGGTGCAGCAGCAACAGCAGCAGGGCCCAGGCGAGCACACCGGCGAGCACCTGCGTCCACAGCAGGCCGAGGCTGTCCAGTGCCAGGCAGCTGCCGATCACTAGTACGATGGAGGCGGCGTCGCGGACCCAATCGGGGCCGGACAGCGGCGCCGTCGCCAGCACCTGGGCACGCAGCGCGGCATCAGCCATCGGCGGGTTCCGGATCGGCATGCAGGTCGTGACTCAGGCGCAGGCCGTCGGCGCCGTCGTCGTAATACGCGGGCAGATGGTGATCCGTGATGTAGCCGAGCTTCCGATAGAGGCCGCGTGCCGCCGCATTGTCGGCGCGCACCTCCAGCGTCACCGTCGTGCAGCGTCGCTGCCGGGCTGCGGCTTCGGCCGCTGTCACCAGTTCTTGCGCGATCCCCAGGCCACGCGAGGCAGGATCGACGATCACCGAATAGATACGTGCGCTGCGCCGGCCCGCGCGGCTCAGCAGCAGCAGGTTGCCAAGCAGTTCCCCGCGTATTTCGGCGACCAGAAAATCCGCACGCGGGTTGGCAATGAAGGCGCGCAGGCTGCGTCGCGACATCTGGTCACCGGGGAACAGCGCTTCGAGTTCCAGCAGTGCGTCGATGTCGGCGAGCGTCGCACGGCGCAGCGTCACGCTCACGGCTGGTTCTTGACCCGCACTTCCAGCCGGCGCACGAAGTACTCCATGATCTTCTTGTACAGCGCGTCCTTCAGCACCAGATCCTCGACGCCGAAATCGATGTTCGGGTTGTCGTTGACCTCGACCACCTTGACGATGTTGCCGAACTGTTTCAGATCGACGCCGTACAGCGCGTTGCCGACGGCTTTCGCTGCCTGCACCGCGATATTGCGCACCAGCGGCGGCACTTCGTCGATCGGCAAGGTGTCGTGATTGCCTTCGATCTTGCCGCCGCCGCTGGAATGCTTGACCACCTGCCAGTGGTCCTTGGCCATGTAATAGCGGCAGGCATACAGCGGCACGCCGTCGAGCACGCCGACACGCCAGTCGTAGTCGGTGGGCTCGAAAGACTGGCCGATGACGATGTCGCTGCGATCGAGCATGTCGCGCACCTCGCGCTTGAGCTCGGCCTCGTTGTCGACCTTGATCACGCCGCGCGAAAACTGCGAATCGGGTTGCTTGAGCACGCACGGAAAGCCCAGCTCTTTCGCAATCTGCTTGACGTTGCCACGATGGATCAACATCGTCTTCGGCTGCGGAATGCGATGTCGATCCATCAGCTCCGACAGATACACCTTGTTGGCCGCGCGCAGGATCGACTTCGGATCGTCGACGACGATCAGGCCTTCGCGCTCGGCGCGGCGCGCGAAGCGATAGGTGTGATGATTCACCGCGGTGGTTTCGCGAATGAACAGCGCGTCGTAGGCGGCGACGTGGCCGTAGTCCGCCTTGCCGAGAAAATCGACCTGAAAGCCGAGGTCTTCGGCGGCTTTCTCGAAAGCCTTGAGCGCGCGCGCGTTCGACGGCGGGTCTTTCTCGTCCTCGTTGATCAGGATCGCCAGGTCGTAGCGGTAGGAGTCTTTCTTCTGCCGTGGCATGCGCCGGCGCGTGAAGTAGTCGCGCGCCGCCTGGTGCATGAATTCCAGATGCGAACTCGGCACTTCGCCGAGCGCGATCGGGCCGATCGACTGCACCCGCCACTCGTCGCCCTTGTATTCGAAGCAGGCCTGTACCAGCGGCGCCGGGAACAGGTTGAACAGCGCGCGCGCGAGGCGCTCGTGGCGCTTGGTCGGGCTCTGGCCGAAGTAGACGTTGAGCACGTATTCGCTGGAGCCGAGCCGCGCCAGCGAACTCTGGATCAGCTCGTCGATTTCGTCGTTGAGCCGGCCCGGCGATTCGGCGAGTTTCAGATCCTGGATCGTGGTGATGTCCGGCAGCGGCCGGTGGCCGCGCGCGCCGGCCAGCAGGCTGACGTAGTAGCCGGTGCTTTGATAACTGAAGCTGCGGCACAGGTTGTAGACGCGGATATTGCGCTGCAGGACTTCCGGCGTCAGCGTCAGATAGTCCCAGGCGGTCATCACGTGCATGCCGGGAATCTGCAGCGGCCAGTCGGTGCGCGAATCGACGACGACCAGGCCGCTCACGGCTGCCCCCGGCGCTTCGCGGCGCCCTCGTGCATCAGTCCCGGCAGTGGAGATTCCAGCGTTGCGGCGAGACTCATGCGAGAGGCGGCGACCGGGTCCTGAAGAGAGGGAAAGCAGGCGCGAATCCTAGCATCACGGGGCCGCGACGACCGAGCGCCGGTGCATCCTTGTGTCGCAGCTGTTACCTGTGTTGATGTAGCTGCTATCATTCTATTTATCGATTTAATATCACTGATGGCGCCGCCCATGCTCCTGATCCCAGTCCGCTCGCTACGATTGACCGCGATGTTGCTGATCGCCACAAGCAGCGGTGCTGCCGCCGCGGCCGCCGGCGGTGCGATGAGCCTGACCGTGGTACAGGCGGCGCCGCCGTTCGCGGTGATGCGCGGCGGCAAGCCGGTGCCGCCGGCGCACGATCTGCCGCTGGCCAACGGCGACGAGCTAACGACCGGCGCCAACGGCCGCGGCTCGCTGCGTTTCGGCGTTACCGTGATGACGCTGGGCGAGCAGGGCGTGCTGAAGGTGGCGACGATCCAGCAGCCGGCCGGCGGTTTCAACGGCCGCACCGACCTGGAGCTGGGCGCCGGCGCTTTCCGCGTCGACGGCACCGAGGAAAAACGCCTGCCGCAGGACGTGCGCCTGACGCTGCCCGATCTGCGCCTGCGTGTGTTCGGCGCCGATGTCTGGACGCGCGCCGACGCCGCGCAGCGCGAAGTCTGCCTGCTGTCGGGCGCGGTCGAGATCGCGTCGACCCGCGGCTCGGAGCGGCTCGACGTGCCCGGCGAATGCCTGAGCTCGGATGCCAGCGGCCTGCATCGCAGCAGGCCCGACGACGCCAGCATGAAGCAGCGCCTGTTGCAGACCGACTACGCCGCGCTGAAAGCCGCGGCCGCCGCGGCCACGGCCGCTGCCGCGCCGCGCCAGGAGCCGGCCAAGATCGCGCCGGTCACTGCGGCCACCGCCAGCGGCTGGACCCTGGTCGCCGCCGCGCTGGCCGACAGCGAGTCCGCCGAGCTGGAAGCCCAGGGCATGATCGAAATGGGTCTGCCCGGCGTCGTGCGCATCCACGATCTGCCCAATGGCCAGCGCGTGTATCGGGTGACCGTCGGCAGCTTCGCCACCAAGGAACAGGCGGTAGCCTATGGCGCCGACGTCAAGAAGCGCTTCGGCATGGCGCAGCTGTGGCCCGCGCCGTTCTGAGGGTTTCGCTTTGAGTAAATCCCGTTCCTCCCGAGTGTTTCGCGCAGCGAAACGTATCGAGGGACGCAAGCGCGCTAGACGCTCGCCGGCGCCTCGCCGCGCAGGCTGATCACGCGCCAGCCGCGGCGCTGCGCCTCGGCTAGCAGCACCTCGTCCGGGTCGACTGCGACCGCGGTGTCGGCGCGCTCCAGCAGCGGCAGGTCATTGCGTGAATCGCTGTAACAGGTCAGATGATCGAAGGGCTGCGGCTGCGCCGCCAGCCAGCGCTCCAGGCGCAGCACCTTGCCGGCCTGGAAGTTCGGCGCGCCTTCGAGCCTGCCGGTATAGCGGCCGCCCACGAATTCCGGATCGGTCGCGATCAGCGCGTCGACGCCGAGCAATTCCGCGATCGGCTCAGTGACGAAGCGGTTGGTCGCCGTGGTGATCAGCAGCGCGTCGCCCTGCAGTCGGTGACGTGCGAGCAGCGCCGGCGCCAGCGGCGCGATCACCGGCTCGATCTTTTCGCGAACGAACTGCTCACGCCAGGCTTTCAGGGTCTCGAAGTTCTGCGCCGCCAGCGGCGCGAAACTGAAATGGCAGAAGGCCTCGATATCCAGCGTGCCGGCCTTGTACTCGTCGTAGAAGCGCTGATTCTCGCGCTCGTAGACCAGGCGGTCGACCACGCCCTGTTCGATCAGGAACTGGCCCCACAGGTAGTCGCTGTCGCCAGCCAGCAGGGTGTGATCGAGATCGAAAATCGCCAGGCGCATGGACGGGCCGCGTCGGATTGGAGAGAGTGAGCCCCCCAGTTTGCCGGTGCTTGCCGGCATGTGGAAGAATCGATTACGGCAAATTTCCTACGTGCTTGATCCAAGTGATTGATTCGGACGGATATCGTCCCAATGTCGGGATCATCCTGACGAATGCCGCCGGCCAGGTTCTGTGGGCCAAGCGGATCGGGCAGGAGGCCTGGCAGTTCCCGCAGGGCGGGATACAGCGCGGCGAAGCGCCGCGCGATGCCCTGCTGCGCGAACTTCACGAGGAACTCGGGCTGCTCGGCGACGACGTCGAAATTCTCGCCGTGACCCAGGGCTGGCTGCGCTACAAGCTGCCCAAGCGCTATCTGCGCCAGGGCCGCGGCCGCGTCTGCATCGGCCAGAAGCAGAAGTGGTTCCTGCTGCGCCTGATCTCGCCGGAAGAGCGCGTGCACTTCGACGCTTCGCCGACGCCGGAATTCGACCGCTGGCGCTGGATCGACTGGTGGACGCCGGCCGACGAGGTCATCGAATTCAAGCGCGAGGTGTATCGCCGGGCGCTGGACGAACTGGCTGCCGCCGCCGGTATCGCGGCGCGGCCGCAGACGCCGACGGCGGCGGGCGGCTCGTCGGTTTAGACGAGAATCGTTTTTGTTTGATTCGGGTTCGCGTTTGCGGTAGCGTAGCGACAATCGTTCTCATTCACGCTGCCTGCGCCCCTCAAAGCCATGTACGTCTGTGTCTGCAAGGCCGTCTCCGACCACCGCATCAAGCGCATGGTCCAGGATGGCGTGACCACGCTGCGGGAAATCTCCCGTGAAACCGCGCTCGGCACCTGCTGCGGCAAGTGCGTGCCGGCCGCGCGCGAGCTGCTGTCCGAGGCCCTGGCGGTGCAGCCGATCCGGCTGGCCGACCTGGCGATGGCACCCTCGATGACCGCCGCGGCCTGAACCCAGGCCGGGCCGGTAGTTGCGAATCATAAGCATAATTGCTTAAAAATATTATTCCGAACAAGCACTTACGCTTTACGTATCAAGGCTCGCTGGCTAGACTGGGCGCCTGATTCCCAGGAAGTGCAGCCATGCGCGGCGATACCAAGGTTCTCGAGTACCTCAATCTCGGTTTGAAGAACGAACTCACGGCGATCAACCAGTACTTCCTGCATTCGCGGATGCTCGGCAACTGGGGCCTCAAGAAACTCGAGAAGCTCGAGTACGAGGAATCGATCGACGAGATGAAGCACGCCGACAAGCTGATCAAGCGCATCCTGTTCCTCGACGGCCTGCCCAACCTGCAGGATCTCGGCAAGCTGTATATCGGCGAGGACGTCAAGGAAGTGCTGGAGTGCGATCTCAAGCGCGAATACGAGGCGCACCCGATGTACAAGGAGGCGATCGCCCATTGCGAAAGCGTGCGCGACTACGTTACCCGCGAGATCCTGGTCAGCATCCAGGAGAGCGAGGAAGAGCACATCGACTTCCTCGAAGAGCAGCTGCAGCTGATCGACCAGATGGGCCTGCAGAACTATGTGCAGACCGCGGTGGGTGAGCTCGAAGGGCCGTAAAAAGCTCGTCGAGCCGTAGAGGTCGCGGGCAAGCCCGCTCCTACAGGTGGCTTTTGTAGGAGCGGGCTTGCCCGCGACCGCGTTCTAGAACGGCTTCACGACCACCAGAATCACGATCGCGATCAGCAGCACCGCCGGCACTTCGTTCATCAGGCGCCAGTAGCGGGCGCTCTTGGTGTTGGTCTTGCTCGCGAACTTGCGCAGGTGCATTTTCAGGAAGCCCTGGTAGCCGGTCAGCAGGATCACCAGGGTCAGCTTGGCGTGCAGCCAGCCCAGGTGCAGATAGCCGGGCAGCATCGCGATCATCGCGATGCCCATGACCCAGGTGCCGATCATCGCGATGGTCATCAGGCCGTAGAGCTTGCGCTCCATCAGCGCGAAGCGCTGGTGGCCGGCGTCGTCGTGGGTGTCGGTGTGGTAGACGAACAGCCGCGGCAGATAGAACAGGCCGGCGAACCACGCGACGACGAAGATGATGTGTACCGCTTTGACCCAAAGCATGCTGGCTCCACAAAGGCTGGGAAATGAAAGGCGAAAAAGGGGAACGCTTCAACCCCTGGCGGCAAAAGCCTATCATCCCGGTCCTTTTGCAGCCCCAGGTCGTTGAAGAGAGCACCATGATCAAGGTCGGCATCGTCGGCGGCACCGGTTATACCGGGGCCGAACTGCTGCGGCTGTTCGCCGCCCATCCGCAGGTTCGCGTGACCACGCTGACCTCGCGCAAGGAGGCCGGCCTGCGCGCCGACCAGCTGTTCCCGAGCCTGCGCGGTTACAGCGACGCGGTGTTCAGCGCACCGGACGAAGCCCAGCTCGCCGCCTGCGACGCGGTGTTCTTCGCCACGCCGCACGGCACCGCGATGCAGATGGCGCCGGCGCTGGTGGAGCAGGGCGTCAAGATCATCGACCTGTCGGCCGACTTCCGCATCAAGGACGCCGCCGAGTTCAAGCGCTGGTACCAGCTCGACCACAGCGCACCGGCGCTGCTCGAAGAAGCGGTCTACGGCCTGCCGGAAGTGAACCGCCACGCGATCCGCAATGCGCGCGTGATCGGCAACCCCGGCTGCTATCCGACCGCGGTGCAGCTGGGCTTTCTGCCGCTGCTGGAAGCCGGCGTGATCGACGCCGGCAACCTGATCGCGGACTGCAAGTCCGGCGTCTCCGGCGCCGGCCGCGAAGCACGCGTGACCTCGCTGTTCGGCGAGGCCAGCGACAACTTCCGCGCCTATTCGGTGCCGGGCCATCGCCATCTGCCGGAAATCACCCAGGGCCTGCGCATCGCCGCCGACGGCGAGGTGTCGCTGACCTTCGTGCCGCATCTGACGCCGATGATTCGCGGCATCCACGCCACCTTGTATGCGCGGCTGAGCCAGCCCGGCCTCGACCTGCAGGCGCTGTTCGAGTCGCGCTACAAGGGCGAGCCCTTCGTCGACGTGATGCCGGCCGGCGAGCATCCGGAGACCCGCAGCGTGCGCGGCGGCAACCAGTGCCGCATCGCCGTGCATCTGGCGCCGGACGGCAAGACCGTGATCGTGCTGTCGGTGATCGACAATCTGGTGAAAGGCGCGGCGGGCCAGGCAGTCCAGTGCTTCAACCTGATGTTCGACCAGCCCGAGACGATGGGCCTGGATTCGCCGGGCCTGACGCCTTAGGCGCGGCGCGAGGGCCATGCAGCACCGCATCGTCGTCAAGCGCCACCGGCCCTGGTTCAGGGCCGGGCTGATCGCCGGCGGCGCGGCGCTGATCGCGATCGCCGCTGGCGTGTTCTACCTGTGGGTGCGCACCCACACCATCAGCGAATTCCGCCAGACCAAGACCGAGCTGGAACAGCTGCGCGACGAGCGCCGCGACCTGGCGCGCGAGCTGCGCAGTGCGCGCGCCGACAACGTCGACCTGCGCCAGCAGCTGGTCTATGCGCAGCGCTCCACGGAGATCGACGGCGCCGCCTGCACCGAGGTCAAGGCCTCGCTGTCCGAGCTGCAGGCCGAGGCGGCCGACCTGCGTGAGCAGGTCGCGTTCTATCGCGGCATCGTCTCGCCGGACGAAACCCGTGCCGGCGTGCGCGTGCTCGATCTGAAGATGACGCAGCAGGCCGACAAGCTGCGCTGGCGCTACGACCTGGTGCTGATCCAGTCGGTGCGCCACGACAAGCGCGTCGCCGGCAGCACGCGGCTGCGCCTGATCGGCAGCCGCGACGGCAAGGAAGTCACGCTGGACGTCGAAACCCTGCTCGCCGTCGGCGCGAAGCTGCCGCAGTTCGCGTTCAAGTATTTCCAGGAGTTCACCGGCGAATTCGCGCTGCCGCCGGGCTTCCGGCCGATCCGCGCCGCGGTGACCCTGGTCATCGATGGCGAGGAGGCCGCGGTCGAGAACGAGTTCGACTGGAGTAAGATCAAGGTCGAGCAGCCTCCCGAGCAGGCGCCACCCCCGACACCGCAATCCGGACGATGATGTTCAACAGCAAGAACACCAGCCCCAGCCCGCCGCCTCCGCCGCGCAACACCGGCGCGGTCGAGACCCTGATCGGCCGCCAGACCGAAATCGTCGGCGACCTGCGCTTCACCGGCGGCCTGCACCTGGACGGCAAAGTCACCGGCAATGTCGCCGCTGCGGCCGACAAGTCCGCGCATCTGTCGATCAGCGAGAACGCCGCCATTGAAGGCGAGGTGCGCGTCCCCATGATCGTGTTGAACGGCGCGGTCACCGGCGATGTCTACGCCAGCGAGAAGGTCACCCTCGGCGCCAAGGCGCGTGTCAACGGCAACGTGTTCTACAAGGTCATCGAGATGCAGCCCGGCGCGCAGATCAACGGCCAGCTGGTCCACGAAACCATGGCCGCGGCGCTCGCCGCACGTCAGCAGGCCGCCGCCGTGCAGGATTACAGTAACGAACACCGGATGATCGACGTGCAGGATGTCGGCGTTCAGGAGCATCACGCCGAAGGCATTCCGGATTGAGGACGCAGACATGAGCACTACCGAACCCAGCATCTACAAGCCCGCAGGCGCACCGCCGCCGCCGGCTACCGACGTGGTCTTCACCGAGGCCGCCGCGCGCAAGGTGCGCGAACTGCTCGACGAAGAGGAAAACCCGCAGCAGATGCTGCGCGTGTTCGTTTCCGGCGGCGGCTGCTCGGGCTTCCAGTACGGCTTCAAGTTCGACGAGGCGGCCGAGGAAGACGACACCAGCGTCGAGACGCTGGGCGTCACGCTGGTGGTCGATCCGATGAGCCTGCAGTACCTGGTCGGCGCCGAGATCGACTACAAGGAAACCGTCGAAGGCGCGCAGTTCGTGATCCGCAATCCGAATGCGCAGACCACCTGCGGCTGCGGCTCCTCGTTCTCGGTTTGATCTCGTGTCATTCCCTCTCCCTCCGGGAGAGGGTTAGGGTGAGGGCCTAGCAGGCTCGACCCACGCGCAGGTTCCCGGCACCCTCATCCGTCGCTGCGCGACACCTTCTCCCGGAGGGAGAAGGGATCTAAGCCGGCTGCGCCAGCAGCATCGCGTAGTACCAGCAGTCCACCTTCGGCGAGTAATGCCGGCCGAGGCCGCAGTCGCTGAAATCTGCCGTGAGCAAGTTGTCGCGGTGGCCCTGGCTGAGCCACCACTGCTCGTAGGCCAGCGCCGGCTCCGCCCGCGTCCGCGCCAGGATGTTTTCCCCGACCCGCCGCCACGCATAACCCGCCGCGCTCGCGCGTTCGCCGGGCGTGGAGTTGTCGATGCCGCCGTGCGATAGAAATCCGCCGGCCGCCAGATATTCCGCGTGCGCCTGTGCCGCCCGGCCGAGCCGGGCATCGTGCTGCAGCGCATTCATTCCGGCTGCCGCGCGCGAGGCATTGGTCAGCCGGAGAATTTCGATCAGCTGCGCGTCACCGTTCAAGGCGTGATCAGCGCCGACGACGGCGACTGCGCGTCGCCTGCCGTGTAGTGCCACATGAAGGCGAGCTTGTCGGTTTCTTCGGCAATGACTTTCGACACCGGCTTGCCGCCGCCGCCGTTGCCGCCGCCGTGCCCCGCGCGCTCGTCGATGCGGATCAGGATCGGCGCATCGCCGCCGCCTTCACCGGACTGAGCCGCCTGCAGCGTCGCCGCGTATTTGAACGAATGCGCCGGATGCACGCGGTCGTCGTGGTCGCCGGTGGTGATCAGGGTCGGCGGATATTTCACGCCGGTCTGGACCGTGTGCAGCGGCGAGTAGCGGACCAGATAGGCGAAGCCGTCGGCGTCGTCGGACGAGCCGTAGTCGCCGACCCAGGCGTAGCCGACGGTGAATTTGTGGAAGCGCAGCATGTCCATCACGCCGACCGTGGCCACCGCCGCGCCCCACAGCTCCGGATGCTGGTTGACGCTGGCGCCGACCAGCAGGCCGCCGTTGCTGCGGCCCCAGATGGCGATGCGCGGATACGCCGTGTACTCCTTCTTCACCAGGTACTCGGCCGCGGCGACGAAGTCGTCGAACACGTTCTGCTTGCGCTCCTTGGTGCCGGCCTGATGCCAGTCTTCGCCGTACTCGCCGCCGCCGCGCAGATTGGCCACGGCGAAGACGCCGCCGCGTTCCATCCAGGCGAGCGCGGATACGTCGAAAGCCGGCGTCTTGGCGATGTCGAAACCGCCGTAACCATGTAGCCAGGCGCGCGCGCGGCTGTCGCGCTTGAAGCCCTTTTTGTAGCTGATGAACATCGGAATCCGGGTACCGTCCTTGGACGGATAGAACACCTGCTCGGTGACGTAGTCCTTGGGCTCGAACGCCAGCCGTAGCGTGCGGAACGCGCTGACGCGATTGGTCTTCAGGTCGGCGATATACGGCGTCTGCGGCTGGTTGAAACTGCTGTAGCCGAACAGCAGTTCGGCGTCGTCCTCGCTGCCTTTCAGCACTTCGGTGACGGCGCCCAGGCCCGGCAATTTCAACTCGCCGGCCGGCTTGCCTGCCAGCGTGTAGGTGTTCAGGCGGCTGACCGCGTCGTGCAGGCTGAGCACGACGATCTTGCCGCCGGCGAGCTTGGCGCTGACCATCGTGTCGGTGGATTGCGCGACCACGGCTTTCCACTCCGGCGCTTCGGGCTTGGACAGATCAATGGAGACGATGCGCTTGCGCGGTGCCTCGCGATCGGTCATGAAGTAGGCGGTGCTGCCGTTGCTGCCGATGAACTCGAAGCTGTCGTCGAAGCTGTCGGCAAGCCGGTAGGTCTTGGCCGGGTTCTGGTCCGACTGCAGGTCGCGCAGATAGACGCGGCTCTTGTCGCCCGAGCCTTCGCGCATCGTGATGATCAGATAGCGCGAGTCGTGCGTGACCTGGCCGGCGACGAACCATTTCGGATGTGCCGGCTCCTCGAACACCAGCTGGTCCTCGGCCTGCGGCGTGCCGACCTTGTGGTAGTACAGCTTCTGGTCGGCGAGGCCGTCGAACACCGCGCGATTGCTGCTCTTGTCGCCCAGCGCTGCCGGTGGATCGGGATAGCGCGAGTAGTAGAAGCCGCTGCTGTCGGCGTTCCACGATACGTCGGAGAACTTGATCCGCTGCAAGGTCTCGGCCGAATCCTGGCCGCTGGCGATGTCGCGCAGCCTGAACTCGTTCCAGTCCGAGCCGGCGCTGGCGGTGGCGTACATCAGCCAGCGGCCGTCCGGCGAAGGCTCGAACTCGGTCAGCGCGACGGTGCCGTCCTTGGACAAGCGGTTCGGATCCAGCAGCTCGCGCGGTGCTTCCTTGCCCTTCTGCACGTACAGCACGGCCTGGTTCTGCAGGCCATCGTTGCGCGTGTAGAAGTACGAGCCGGCGGCCTTGACCGGCACGTCGAAGCGCTCGTAGTTCCACAGCGTGGTCAGGCGCTTCTCGATCGGCGCGTGCTCCGGCAACGCCGCCAGGAACGGCAGGGTCAGCGCGTTCTGCGCCTGCTCCCAGGCGAGGGTTTGCGGCGCATCCAGATCCTCCAGCCAGCGGTAGGGATCGGCGACCTGGGTACCGTGATAGACGTCGATGACCGGGCCGCGCGGTGAGGCCGGGTAGTCGAGAGCGGCGGCGGCCAGCGGCGCGCTCAGCGCGGCGGCAAGCAGAAAAAAACGCATGGGCATTCCATTGACGACAAAGCGCATAGCTTGCCGCAAATAGGCAGAGCGGGTCTTTTGTAGCGCGGATTTCGCCCGGCTACACCGGACAAGCTCTGAGCCGCGCCTCCAGCGCCGGCAGCTGCTGCATCGCGAACTCGTAGCCGCGCTGCGCCACCTCGTCGAGCTTCTTCCAGTCGAACAGCGCGACGCCGGATACCGGCAGCCTCAGGTACGCATCGGCGCGCGCGGCACGGGCAGCGACGCCGCTTTCGCTGGTCATCGTCGCGGTACGGAACAGGATCGAGATCAGGCTGGGCCGGCGGCCTTCGTGCGGCCGCAGCGGCGCCCAGCGCAGCACTGCATCGACATCCGGCCCTTCGACGCCGGGCAGGGTCAGCGCGCCTTCGGTGGACACGTCGGACGCGATGATCGGGCCGCGCTCCAGGTTCTGCATCACGTCGGTCGGCAGGCTGTTGACGACGCCGCCGTCGACCAGCAGATCGCCGTGCCAGACCACCGGCGGCGCGACGCCCGGGATCGCCATGCTGGTCGCCACCCACAGCGCCAGCGGGCCGCGGTCGTGGACGACGGCCTTGCCGCGCGTGAGATTGGTGCTGACGCAGAAAAACGGCGTGCGCAGCTCCTCGATGCGGCGCTCGCCGAAGATCGTCTGCAGGCGCTTGTAGAACTTGCGGCCGCGGATCAGCGCGACTCGCGGCAACAGGTAATCGTTGAGCAGATGGCGTTCGACGAACGTCTCCCGCGTGATCTGCAGCACCTGCTTCCAGTCGTAGCCGCAGGCGGCCAGCGCCGAGACGAAAGCGCCCATGCTGGTGCCGCCGAGCACGTCCAGCGGCAGCCGCGACTCCTCGAGCGCGCGCAGCAGGCCGATATGCGCGAAACCGCGCGCGCCGCCGCCGCCGAGCACCAGGCCGAGCGCGCGGCCGCTGATGCTGCGCGCCAGCGCTTCGGCGTCGCGCGGATGGTCCGGCCGCAGCAGGTAATGCGTGCGTGCGCCGCTGAGCTCGCGCCACGGCAGCACGCTGTCGGCGCGGCAGTCCTCCGGGCATTGCAGGATCAGCTCGACCGGCACGCGCAGTTTGAGATCGCGCAGCTCCTCGAGCATCGGCGTCAAGCTCGGCGGCGTGCGCGCGTCGGCCACCACCATGACGCGGTCGCACTGGCGCAGGCAGCGGTCGGTCCAGCTGCTCGGCACGCGGTCGCACAGGTAAATCAGATGGCGATGCGCGCCTTCGGCCTGGTGCAGATGGCGCACCAGGATGTCCTCGGCGGCCATGCCCGGCGACATTTGCGATATGCCCTTGCCCAGCGCCGCGTCGACACTGCGGCCGTCGACGATGCGCACGTCGCCGCATTCGGCGAGCGTTGCGTGCATACGCTGCGCGATCGCATTCAGATCGATGTGCGGCGAGGCGCCGAGCAGCGCGATGCAGCGCGGCCGGCTGGCGCCAGCCCTCGACGACGGCGTCGCCGCCATCTGCAGGCGGCCGATGACGACCTGGGTCAGCCGCAGCAGCACCGCCGGATGCGCCTGCAAGAATTCCAGCAGATCGTCGCGCGCGATGCGCAACAGATAACTGTCGCGCACCGCATAGACCTCGGCGCTGCGCGGATGGCCGGCCAGGATCGCGACTTCGCCGACGCATTCGAGCAGGCCCACTTCGCCGCGCAGGCTGCCGTCGGCGTTCTCGACGCGAAGCCGGCCGGTGGCGACGATGTAGATGCAGTCCGCCGCGGCCCCGATCGCGAACACCGCCTGGCCGCTGCGAAAGCCGCAGACTGTGGTGCGCTCGGCCAATTGATCCAGCGCGGCCGGGGCGATGCCGGCGAACAGACGGCTTTG
The DNA here is from genome assembly GCF_965279055.1 of Hydrocarboniphaga sp. Taxonomy (NCBI): domain Bacteria; kingdom Pseudomonadati; phylum Pseudomonadota; class Gammaproteobacteria; order Nevskiales; family Nevskiaceae; genus Hydrocarboniphaga; species Hydrocarboniphaga sp. The sequence continues at coordinate 42,784 of NZ_OZ257125.1, forward strand.
GGCGAGCAGCGCGCGATGGTCCATGGCGTTCGAGTTTAGACCCAAGCCCGGCGGCCGGCGTTATGCTTCGTCGGCCCATGACAGCCGACGAACTCACTGCCTTTCTGCGCCACAGCATCCCGGTGCTCAAGGCGATCGACATCCAGGTGCGCGAATGCTCGCCGCAGCGCGTGCTGATCGCCGCGCCGCTGGCGGCCAATCACAACCACCACAACACCGCGTTTGGCGGCAGCCTGGCGCTGATCAGCATCCTGTCCGGCTGGGCGCTGCTGCATGTCGGCCTCAGCGACGAACAAGTCGACGCGCGACTGGTCGTGCAGCGCAGCGAATGCCGTTTCGAGCGGCCGGTAAGCGGCGACCTGCTCTCCGAAGCGCGGCGCCCGGATGCCGGCAGCTGGAGCGCCTTCATCGACACGCTGCGCCGCCGCGGCAAGGCGCGCATCGACCTGCAGACGCGCGTGCTCGCCGGCGGCGGCGACGCGGTCCTGCACAGCGCTACTTTCGCCGCCTCACTCCATCGAGCATCGACATGAAATTCCGTTTCTGCCCGCAATGCACCAAGCCGCTGGTCCTGGCCCGCTTCGGCGACCGCGAGCGCTTTGGCTGCGCCGATACGCAATGCGGCTACGTGCACTGGGACAACCCGGTGCCGGTGGTCGCGGCGATCGTCGAGCACGAAGGCAAGATCATCCTGGCGCGCAACGCCGCCTGGGGCCCGCATGCCTACGCGCTGATCACCGGGTTTCTGGAGCGCGGCGAAACGCCGGAATACGGCGTGCAGCGTGAAGTCGAGGAAGAACTCGGCCTGACGCCGCTGGCCGCGAACTTCGTCGGCCTCTACGAATTCCACCGCATGAACCAGCTGCTGATCGCCTACCACGTGCCGGCGACCGGCACCGTCAGGCTCAACGAAGAACTGGTCGATTGGAAGCATGTGCCGTTCAACGAGGCGCGCTACTGGCCCGCGGGCACCGGCTTCGCGCTGCGCGACTGGCTGCAGCGCACCCACGGCATTGAGGCACAGCCGGCGGAGTGGAGCAAGCCATGACTCGCTGAGTCATCCCTCTCCCACCGGGAGAGGGTGGCCCAAAGGGCCGGGTGAGGGCGTCTCCGATCCAAACTGGCCTGATGCCGGAAGGGCCCTCACCCCTGGCCCCTCTCCCGGAGGGAGAGGGGAAACACCCTACGTCGCCGGCATCGCCGTGCCGCGGGCGCGGCGTTCGGCCTGGATGCGGTTCATGTTGAGGAACACGCGGGCAGCGAGCTTGGGGTAGCGCTTGCAGATGCGTTCCTGGTCGGCGTCGTCGAAGCGCAGCAGGCGCACCTTGCTCAGGGTTTCCACATTGGCCATGCGTTTCTGGCCGAAGTAGCCGCCTTCGCCGACGACGCCGCCGCGCTTGAGCTGGTTGAGCAGCACGCGTTCGCCGTTCTGGTAACTCCACACCGCGAGCTTGCCGTCGATGACGACGAACACGTCGCCGCCGGGGTCGCCCTCGCGAATGATCAGCACGCCGGCCGGCACGATTTCCACGCGTGACATCAGCGCGAAGATGCGCGCCTGGCGCGTCGACAGGCCGGCGAACAGCGGGATCGTGCCCTGCACGTTCTGGCCAAGGTTCAGGCGCAGCGAATCCCACAGCGTGACCACGCGCACGCCGCTGATGAAGGCCGGCGTGACGAACACGTCGACCAGCCAGGCGGCGGCGAGCGTGAACGCGGCGAGCCAGCCGAACATCACCTGGTTCTGCAGCTCGCCGGTGACCAGTACCAGGAAGCCGGCGGCGAGGATCGCCTTGGTCAGCGTGATCGGCCGCAGCACCGCCTGCAGCGCGGACACCGCGGCCGTGGTCTCCGACGCGGTGCGCCGCGCGGCGACGTTGAAGCGCGCCAGATAATGGATCGTGTCGTCGACCGCCAGGCCCAGTACCAGGCATTCGACCAGGCTGGTCGTCGCGTTGAGCTTGACGCCGAACAGGCCGAGCGCGCCGAAGTACAGCGCCGTCTGCAGCAGCGTGGGCAGGGACGCGAGCAGGCCCACCCACAGCGACGCGAACTGGATCGCCAGGCACAGGTAGATCACGCCCAGCGCCAGCGCGATGCTCTGCAACTGGCCGGAGGTCACCGCCTCGACCGACTGCGTCATCAGCACCGCCTGGCCGCTGGTCTGCGCATGCATGCTTTTGGGCAACTGCGCGAGCCGTGCGTCGACGCGCTCGAGCACGTCGCCGATGTCGGCGGTGTCGTCGACGGTCAGGCGCAGGTTGATCAGCGTGGACTGGCGATCGCTGTCGACGAATTGCGACAGCGTGTCGGTATCGCCGAAGAACAGCAGCTGGCTGACCATCTCGCGCGTGTCCGGCAGATGGGCTGCTTCGGCGCCGGTGAGCACGCGATTGAGCGAACGCAGATGGTCGGTGATGCCGATCACCGAGCCGATCTCGGGCTGGTCGCGCAGCCACTGCTCGAGTTCGTCGAGCTGTTGCAGGCTGCCCGGTTCGAGGAAGAATTCCGGCACCGCGCCGTCGACCAGGATCGACAGCGGCGTGACGCCGTCGAGCGCCTGGTTGACGCGCTCGTAGTCCTGGCGCACCGGCGAGCTTTCCGAGAACGCGCCGACGAACCGATCGCCGACATCGACCCGCAGGCTCAGCAGGATCGCCGCGACGCCGATGGCGCTCGCCACCCACAGGATGTGCTTGCGATGGATGATGTCGAAGCGCCCGATCATCGCGCTGCCGTTCCTGAAAATATGGTCGCCCGGCAACGGCCGGCGCGGCAGCTTGCGCGTGCTGACGCCGAGCATCGCCGGCACGAAGCTCAGTACCAGCAGCACCGTGTAGACCACGCCCAGGCAGGCGAGCAGCGCGAATTCGCGTATCGCCGGCAGGTCGTTGGTGACCAGCGCAAGCAGGCCGACGCCGGTGGTGAAACCGGTCAGCACCACCGGGCCGGCGATGTCCTGCAGCAGGTGCTCGATGCGTTTGACGCGATCGCGGATACGCGGCTCGCGCAGCAGCGCCTCGAACTCGGTCAGCACGTGCGCGCAGTAGGCCAGGCCCATCGTCGCCAGCAGCGGCGGCACCAGGCTGGTGATCAGGTTCAGCGGCCGCCCGGTGGCCGAAAGCGTCGCCAGGGTCCACAGCATCGACAGTGAAATCGTCAGCAGCGGCAGCCACACGCCGCGCATCGAGCGGAATGCCAGCGCCAGCAAAACCGCCAGCAGCAGGATGATCGCCGGCACCGTCCACGCCATCTGCTTGAGCACCGTGCGGCTGGTGGCGTCGCGCACGATCGGCATGCCGGTGACCGAGATCTGCACGCCGTCGCCGCTGGCGTCGTGCGCGGTCTGGGTGATCGCCTCGGCGACGCCGCTCTCCAGCGTCTCGCGATCGGTGGTGGTGCTCAGCGATACGCGGATCGCCGCGGAATGCCCGTCCAGCGACACCAGCTGGCCGCGCAGCAGCGGATCGGCGTCGATGCTCTTGTGCAGCTGGTCGATCAGCGTCTTGTTGTCGAACTCTTCGGGACGCAGCCGGCGCAGGCTGAGCTGGCCTTCGCCGCTGCTGGCGCGCGGCAACGGCACGCTGGTCAGCGACTGCACTTCGGCGACGTTCGGCGTCGCCTGCAGTGCCTGGGTCAGTGCATCGAGCCGGCGCAGCGAGGCCGGCGAGTAGACGTCGTCGGCCTGCAGCAGCACCAGCACGGCGTCGTCGGGCGCACCGAAGCGCGCATGTACCGCGTCATCGACCGGCTGCGCCGGCAGGTCGGGCGCGATCAGCGGGTCCAGCGAGGCGTCGACGCTGAGCCGTATCGTGTGATTCTTGACGTCGACCAGTTGCAGCAGCGCCGCGATCGAAATCAGCGCGGCGATGCCGATGATCAGCCACGGCCGCCGCGCCATCGCACCGGCGACGCTGGCCCGGCGCGCTCCCTCGGCGGGCGCGGCCGCCGTCGCCATGTGCTGGTTTCCCCCGAAACCGCGGCTGGGCGCGCTGCGCTTATTCGTTCTTCAGGTAGAAGGTGTCCGGCGCGAAGTTCTTCTCGGACAGCTGTTCGAGCAGGAACACGTCGGAGAGCTCGATACCGGTCTGGCTGTTACGCACCAGGTCTTTCATCGTGTACGCGGTGACGAACCAGTACGGGTCGAGCTGGCTCAGCGTCGTCGCGTCGGCTTCCAGCTGCTTGACCGTCTTGCCGCTCTTGTCGAGGAAGTCCGAGCGCAGCGGCACGCAGCTCTTCTGGTCGACGTAGGAGCGCATCATCGCGTAGGTCGGCGTCGCGGCGTCGAGCTTGGTTTCCAGCACGTAGCTGGGATGGCCGGCGACCACCTGGTCGGCGATGCGCGTGGTCGGTCCGGTCGCGGCCAGGCCCTGCAGCTGCTTCAGATCGGAGTAGGACAGGTCGGTGCCCCACAGCGGGCGGTTCAGATCGTCGCCGCTGACCTGCTGCACCTTGTTGGCGGCCGGCAGGTAGAAATACAGCTGCTCGGCGCCTTCCTTCTGCACCAGCAGGTAGCTGGAGCCGGCCAGGTCCTTGGGCTCGACCACGCGCACGTTGAGGCGGCCTTCGCCGGTGCCCTTGGCCGGTTTCCAGAACAGCTTGAGCTTGAGCGTGCGCTCCTTGCCATCGCGTCCCTTGGACTTGAGCGTGATGTCGCGCAGCGAGCCGCGGTCGGCGAGATTGCTGCGGCTGCAGGCATTGATCTCGTTGATCGTCGCGGTGGCGACGTTCAGCGCTGGGCGCGTCGCGGCTTCTGCTTCAGCAGCCGGAGCGGCAGGCTTGGTGCTGGCGGCCAGGGCGCTGCCGGCGACGAGCAGGGCGGCGAAACCGGAGGCGGCGCGGACGAAAGCGGACTTCATGTGCAGTTCCTGGCGCCAGCGCGCCGTCGTTGTGGTGTCGGTGCCGAAGTCTAGCTCACCCTGGCGCGGGCGCCTGAGCGATTTCCCTTGGCGGCGGGCGCCTGCGTCCCTCGATACGCGCCTTGAAAGGCGCTACTTGGGAGGAACGGCGTTTTGCGCTAAACCCCGTTCCTTGCAGGTCGCCTCGTTTGCCAGACGTATCGAGGGGCGCTTTGATACTCGGAAGAAACGGAGATTGCGCTAAACCCCGTTCATCCCGAGTAGCCTCGCTTGCGAGGCGTATCGAGGGACGCATCGAACGCTACTGGGCCGCCTGCGCCGCAATCCAGGCATCGACGCGCTGCTCGAGAATGTTCAAGGGCACCGCGCCGCTGGACAGCACCTCGTCGTGGAAGCCGCGGATGTCGAACTTGTCGCCCAGCTTCGTCTGCGCGCGGGCGCGCAGCTCCTTGATCTTGAGCTCGCCGATCTTGTAGGCCAGCGCCTGTCCGGGCATCGCCATGTAGCGGTCGATTTCGTTGGCGATGTCCAGCGGCGTTTTCGCGGCGTTGTCGGCGAAGTAGTCGATCGCCTGCTGCCGCGTCCAGCCCTTGGCGTGAAGGCCGGTGTCGACCACCAGGCGCACCGCGCGCCACATCTCGTAAGTCAGCTGGCCGAACTTGGAGTAGGGGTCCTTGTACAGGCCCAGCTCGCCGCCGAGGGACTCCGAGTACAGGCCCCAGCCTTCGACATAGGCGGTGAAACCTTCTCCGTTCTTGCGGAACTCCGGCATGTCGCCGAGCTCGGTCTGCAACGCCAGCTGCAGGTGATGGCCGGGCACCGACTCGTGCGAGGTCAGCGCCTCCATCTCCCATTTCGGCCGCGTCTCCGGCTTGTACAGGTTCACGTAGTAATAGCCGGCGCGGCTGCCGTCGGCGGCCGGCGGATAGTAGTAGGCGGTGGTGGTGTCCGGCGCGGAAATGTCCGGGATCGCGCGCACGCCGTAGGGCGTACGCGGCAGCTTGCCGAACAGCCGCACCAGCTCGGGATCGATGCGCTTGGCGATCACCGCATAGCCGTCGAACAGTTCCTGCGGCGTTTTATAGAAGAATTTCGGATCGCTGCGCAGGTAGTTGAAGAACGCGTGCAGGTCGCCCTTGAAACCGACCTGGGTCTTGATCGTCTCCATCTCGGCGCGGATGCGCGCGACTTCCTTCAGGCCGATGTCGTGAATCTGGTCCGGCGTCAGGCTGGTCGTCGTGTGATGACGCGCCAGGTAGGCGTAGAACTCCGCGCCCTGCGGTTGCGCCGACAGGCCCGGCGCCTCGTTGCAGGCCGGCAGGTACTCGTTGTTGAAATAGGCCTGGAAGCGCTGGAACGCCGGCAACACCTGCTCGCGGATCGCCGCTTCACCGGCGGCGCGCAGCGCGTCGCCATCGGCGATGTCCGCCGGCATGTTCGCGAACGGCGCGTACAGCGGGCTCTGTTTCGGATCGCTGACGATCTGCTTGGCGATCTGCCCCGGCACCCGCTGCATGATCACGCGCGGATAGGTGCGGCCCTGCGCGACGCCGAGCTTCATCAGCGCGATGGTCTGGTCGGTGAGCGTGCCGAACGCCTGCAGTCGCTTTGTCCAGTTCTGATAGTCGACCGGTTTTTCGAAGCGCATCGCCTCCAGCACTTCGCTGATGGTCTGCAGGCCGCCGCGCTGATCCACCGGCCGCAGCTGTGCGCCGTACCGGTAGCTCTCGATGCCGTCTTCGGTCTGCAGCTTGAACAGATCGTAGTTCAGCTGCTGCTCGGCGCTGAGCGCGCCGCGGTCGATGCTCTTGAGCTTGTCCAGCGCCGCCTGTGCGGCCTGCTGGCGCCTGGCGAAGGCCTCGGGACTGAGGTCGTCCCAGCGGTCGTTGTAGCGGCTGTCGCCGAGATAGGTCGCGGTCAGCGGCGACTCGGCCAGCATGCGCTGCCATTCGTCGGCGAACAGTTTTTGCAGCGCCGCGGCCTGCTCATCGGCTTTCGGCGCCTGCGTCGTCGGCGTCGCGGCGGTGGTCGCCGGCGGGGCCTCGGGTTTGCAGCCGGCGAGAATCAGCAGCAGCGCAGCCGCGAACGCGGTCTTCTTCATGGTCGTGTGGCTCAGTCGATGTTGAGTTTTTTCAGCTTGTAGCGCAGCTGGCGGAAGCTCATGCCGAGCAGCTCGGCGGCGCGGGTCTTGTTGTAGCGCGCTTTCTCCAGCGCCTCGCGGATCGCGTGCTTTTCGATCTCCTCGATGCGCGCGTCCAGCGGCGCTGCGCCGCCGCTGCCGCTGTCGGCTGCGGCTTGCGCAGCCGGCTGCGCGCGCGGCTCGGCGCTGGTGTCGCGTGCGGCCGAGCGCAGCTGCAGATCGTCGGCGCTGATGCGCTGGCCGTCGGACAAGGTGATCGCGCGCTCCAGCACGTTTTCCAGCTCGCGCACATTGCCGGGGAAATCGTAGGCGGCGAGCTTTTGCAGCGCGTCGGCGTCGAGCTGCGGACGCTGGCCGTTCTCGATCGCGAGCCGGCCGAGAATGCTGGAGGCGAGCAGCGCAATATCGCCGCGGCGTTCGCGCAGCGGCGGCGTGCGCACCTCGATGACGTTGAGCCGGTAATAAAGATCCTGGCGGAATGCGCCGCTGGCGACCAGCGCGGCGAGGTCGCGATGCGTGGCCGAAATGATGCGCACGTTGACCGCCATTTCGCTTTCGCTGCCGACCTGGCGCACGCGCCGCTCCTGCAGCGCGCGCAGCAGTTTCACCTGCATGTGCAGCGGCAGATCGGCGACCTCGTCGAGAAACAGCGTTCCGCCCTCCGCGGCTTGAAACAGGCCGGCCTTGTCGCGCAGCGCGCCGGTGAAGCTGCCTTTCAGGTGGCCGAAGAATTCGCTCTCCATCAGCTCGCCGGGGATCGCGCCGCAGTTCACCGGCACGAAGGCCGCGGCCGCGCGCGGGCCGCGCTGGTGGATCAGCCGCGCGACCAGCTCCTTGCCGGTGCCGGATTCGCCGCAGATATGCACCGGCGCCTGGCTGCGCGCGAGGCGCTCGATCATGCCGCGCAGATGTTCGATCGACGGATCGCGGCCGAGCAGCCCGCCGCAATCGTCGGCCGCCGTGGTCGGCGCGCCGCCGGCCGCGGCACTGGCGTCGCCGGCCTTGAGCCGCAGGCCGGCCTCGACCAGCTTGCGCAGCATCGTCAGGTCCACCGGCTTGGAGACGAAGTCGAAGGCGCCGGCCTTCAGGCTTTCGACCGCGGCCTGGGCATTGCCATGCGCGGTGATGACCGCGATCGGCATGCCCGGCCAGTGTTTCTGGACCTCGTGCACCAGCTCGATGCCGTTGCCGTCGGGCAGGCGCATGTCGGTGAAGCAGAAGTCGAAGCGACGCTCGGCCAGCAGCGCGCGCGCCTGCGCCAGGTCGGCCGCGGCCTCGGTGCGCACGCCCATGCGCAGCAGCGTGATTTCGATCAGCTCGCGAATGTCCGCCTCGTCGTCGACGATCAGCGCGGTGGCGGTGGACGGGGATTTGCCGGCGGCTCGGGTCATCGGTCGATCAGCGCTCGATCAGGCAGCGGCAGTGTGGGCGAACGTCAGCCGGAAGCAGGCGCCGCGGCCTTCGGCCGGCCGGTAGGCGATGCGCGCCTGATTGTATTCACAAAGCTCGCGGGTCAAGAAAAGCCCGAGGCCGGTGCCCTGATGAGCGGTGGTGAAGAACGGCTCGAACATGCGCTCGCGCAGCGCTTCGGCGATGCCGGGGCCGTTGTCGCTGACTTCCAGCCAGGCGTGCTGCTGCTCGTCGATGCCGGCGTCGAGCATCACCAGCACCTCGCCGGCGCCGCCATGCATGAAGGCGTTGTCCCAGAGATTGAACAGGATCTGCTGCAGGTGATTCGGGTCGAAGCGCACCTGCAGGCTGGCGGCGATTTCGAGGATCTCGATCGGCCGCGGCCGATCGGAATAGCTTTCCTGATACAGCCCGCTGGCGCGCACCAGATAGTCCTTCAGCGCCAGGGTCTGCGGCTGCGGCGGTTCGCGCCGCGACATCGCCAGCACGTCCTGCACGATCTTGTCGATACGACGGCCGTGGCGCTGGATCATGTCCAGCAGCCGCCGGTTCTGCGACTGGCCCTCGGCCTCGAACACCTCGGCCTCGGCCAGCAGCTGGCTGGCCTGGTGGATCGCCGACAGCGGGTTGCGGATTTCATGCGCGATGTTCGCCGACAGCCGGCCGAGCGCGGCCAGCTTCATCTGCTGCGCCTGCTCGCGCATCAGCCCGGCGTCTTCCAGCAGCACCAGGATCGGCGCCCGCAGGCCGCTGCCGAGCCGTGAAAACCGCGGCACCACTTCGGCGGCGCCGGGGCGCGACTCGATCGGCGCGCCCGAGGCGATGCCTTCGATGCGCCACTGGCGCAGGCGTGCGGCCAGCGCCGGCGCCTCCAGCTCGATCAGCCGGTTCTCGGCCTCGCCGGAGAGCTGCATCAGACGCCGCGCCGCCGGGTTGAGCCGGCGGATGCGCCGGTCCGGATCGACCACCAGCACGCCGGTGTGCATGCCCGAGACGATGCTTTCGTTGAGCTCGGACAGGTCGGCGAATTCGCTGCCGACCAGTTCGGCCAGCGCCTCGCTCTTGCGCGCGCGCTGCGCCACCGCGTTGGCGGCGATGCTGGCGCCGAACAGCATCAGGCCGAGCACGCCGGCGGCGGTGAAATCGTTGGCGTCGAAGTGCTGGTCGTAGCGGCGCGCGATCTCGACGCCGAACATCGCGATCGTCGCCAGCGCCGCCTGCAGCATCGCCATGCGCGGCGACAGCACCAGCGCGCCGCCGACCACCGGCGTGATCACCAGAGCGCCGAGGCCGGTGGGTACGCCGCCGCAGGCATAGATCAGCAGGCTCAGGCTGCTCAGATCGCCGAGCAGATGCAGATGCGCCTGGGTTTCCACCAGCGCCGGCCGGCGCCGCTGCACCAGGGCCATCAGCAGCAGCGAGACCACGCCGTAGACCAGCGCCGCCAGCTGCAGCCGGCTGCTGCCGAGGCCGTCGAAGATGCGCGGCGCAAAGCCGCTTTCGACGGCGACGATGAGCAGCGCCACCAGCATCAGCCGGTACAGGGACAGCAGGCGCAGGACGCGCCATTCCTCCGGGGCGGCGGTGTCGCCGCCGCCAGCGGGTTCGGTATCCGCCCGGTTTTTCCTGGCTAGTCCGAGCATCGGCCGCAGCGTCCGCTGCGAGACAGCGCGGTGCTCGGCAGGTAGGTGCCGCATTGGACGCAGCGCTGCATCAGTTCGAAGGGCTCGGCACCGGGTTTGCGAGGCGGGGCTTCGGGAGGCCGCTGCGCGCCGAGATCGCGGCTGCGCCGCTGCCATTGCTGCCAGAAGCGCCAGGCCACCCAGGCCAGCGCGAGCAGGACAAGCAGACGGAGGTTCATCGATCGATCCAGTTGGGGAGCCGGGGGAGGCACCGGCGCAGGACGCAAGGATACGGCCTGACGCCGCTTTGGCGGCAGGGCGCGGCTGCCATTGACAAATTTCTTACCAACCGCTGGGTTTGTTTTGCGAAGACTTACTATTTAGTGGAAAATCCGCGCGCTCACACTGCGAGAAACCAATGAATCTCCACGAATACCAGGCGAAGGCCCTCTTCGCCCGTTACGGCATTCCGGTTCCGGAAGGCCACCTGGCTGAAAGCCCGGAGGCTGCCCGCGCAGTCGCCAAGCAACTCGGCACCGAAAAAGTCGTTGTCAAAGCGCAGGTTCACGCCGGCGCGCGTGGCAAGGCCGGCGGCGTCAAGCTGGTCACCGGCCCGGATGCGGCCGAGGAAGCGGCCAAGGGCATGCTCGGCAAGAACCTGGTCACGATCCAGACCGACGCCAAGGGTCTGCCGGTGAACTCGGTGTACGTCGAGAAGCCCAGCAACATCGCCCGCGAGCTGTACCTGTCGGCGCTGATCGATCGCACCCAGGAAAAGATCGTGTTCATGGCCTCCAGCGATGGCGGCATGGACATCGAGGAAGTGGCGCACAACACGCCGGAGCGCATCAAGCACGTGTTCGTGTCGCCGGCCGCCGGCCTGCAGCCCTACCAGGCGCGCGAACTGGCGTTCTTCATGGACCTGAACAAAGAGCAGGCCGACCAGTTCACCAAGGTGCTGAACGGTCTGTACAAAATTTTCATGGAATGCGACTGCAGCCTGGTCGAGATCAACCCGCTGATCGTCACCAAGGAGGGCGGCCTGATGGCCCTCGACGGCAAGCTGAACTTCGACGACAACGCGCTGTTCCGCCAGAAGGAGATCGCCAGCCAGCGTGATCCGAGCCAGGAAGACGAAGTCGAGCGTGCCGCCGCCAAGTACGACCTGAACTACGTGACGCTGGAAGGCAACATCGGCTGCATGGTCAACGGCGCGGGCCTGGCGATGGCGACGATGGACATCGTCAAATTGCATGGCGGCCAGCCGGCCAACTTCCTCGACGTCGGCGGCGGCACCACCGCCGAAAAGGTCACCGAGGCGTTCAAGCTGATCACCAGCAGCCCGACGGTCAAGGCGATCTTCATCAACATCTTCGGCGGCATCGTGCGCTGCGACCTGATCGCGGAAGGCATCATCGCCGCGGTCAAGCAGACCGGCCTGAAGATCCCGGTCGTCGCCCGTCTGCAGGGCACCAACATGGAGAAGGGCCAGGCCCTGCTGCGCGAATCCGGCCTGGCCGTGACGCCGGTCTCCGACCTCACCGAAGCGGCGCAGACGGTCGTTCGTCTGGCCGAAGGAAAGTAAGCGCATGTCCATCCTGATCGACAAGAACACCCGCGTCATCTGCCAGGGTTTCACCGGCAAGCAGGGCACTTTCCATTCCGAACAGGCGATCGCCTACGGCACCAAGATGGTCGGCGGCGTCAGCCCCGGCAAGGGCGGCGGCAGCCACCTGAGCCTGCCGGTGTTCAACACCGCGCACGACGCGGTGAAGCAGACCGGCGCCGAGGCGACGATGATCTACGTGCCGGCGCCGGGCGCGGCCGACGCGATCCTCGAAGCCGCGGACGCGGGCATCAAGGTCATCATCTGCATCACCGAAGGTATCCCGGTGATCGACATGGTCAAGGTCAAGGCGGCGCTGCGCGCCAACTATCCGGGCAGCGTGCTGATCGGCCCGAACTGCCCGGGCGTGATCACGCCGGGCGAATGCAAGATCGGCATCATGCCGGGGCATATCCACAAGCCGGGCAAGATCGGCGTGGTGTCGCGCTCGGGCACGCTGACGTATGAAACCGTGCACCAGACCACGCAGAACGGCCTCGGCCAGAGCACCTGCGTCGGCATCGGCGGCGACCCGGTTCGCGGCCTGGGCTTCATCGACGTGATCTCGCTGTTCGAAAAGGACCCGGCGACCGAAGGCATCATCATGGTCGGCGAAATCGGCGGCTCCTCCGAAGAAGAAGCGGCCGAATACATCAAGGCCCACGTCAAGAAGCCGGTCGTTGCTTACATCGCCGGCGTCACCGCCCCGGCGGGCAAGCGCATGGGCCACGCCGGCGCGATCATCGCCGGCGGCAAGGGCACCGCCGACGAGAAGTTCGCCGCGCTGGAAGCCGCCGGCGTCAAGACCGTCCGCTCGCCGGCCGACCTCGGCGCGGCGATGCTGTCGCTGCTGAAGTAAGCGCTGTCGTTATGACGCAAAAGGCCCGCGAAAGCGGGCCTTTTGCGTTGGCTCTGACGTAAGCGTAGCCCGGGTGAAACCCGGGGTCTGGCAGGCAATCTCGGCAGCCGGCCCCGGGTTTCACCCGGGCTACAACAGCACCAGGTGCTCTGCGTTGGCTCCCGCAATCGCGCCGCGCGGCACTGCCCGATCGAAGGTCACCAAGCGCCCACCGCGGCGCACCGCCAGCGCCAGCAGGTAGGCGTCGGTCAGCAGCGTGCCGCTCAGCAGGCGGTCCCAGCGCGTGGTGCCGGCGTCGAGCAGGCTGATGTCGTCGGGCCAGAACTGGTGGGCGACGTGGCGCGCGGCCTCGCCGAGACGTGCCGCCGCCTCGGCCAGCGGCACCGCATTCGGATAACGCGGCTGCGACAGGATGCGCAGGCAGCCGTTCTGGGTCAGCGGGCACGAGGCCCAGCCGTGATCGATGTTGGCGCCCAGCCAGTCGCTGGCGGTGCGGTGATGGACGTGCGCGGCGTCGAACAGCGCGATCAGCACGTTGACGTCGAGCAGCGCGCGCACGCTCAGATGCCCTCGTCCTCGCGCAACTTGTTGACCAGCTCGTTGGTGACCAGCGCGCCGCTGGCCGGCAGCGCGCGGAAGCCGTAGACCGCGGCCGGCTCGGCGGTGGCCAGCGGCTCGGCCGAACGCCGGGTCAGCGCGGCGCGCAGTAGCCGCGAGATCACCGCGCCCGCGGTGCTCTGCTCGCGCCGCGCCAGCTCCTTGGCGGCGCTGAGCAGATCGTCGTCGATATCGAGCGTGGTTCTCATTGCGGATTGTGCATGTGATGCGTTTGCATCAGATGCTACACTGCGGTCCATCGTCGTGCCACTCCAGCTCTATCCGGCCCATGCTCACCGTTTACGGCATCAAGAATTGCGACACCGTTCAACGCGCGCTGAAGGCGCTGGACGCGGCCGGCATCGCCTTCCAGTTCCACGATTTCAAGAGCGCCGGTTTGAGCAGGGAAACCGCGCAGGGCTGGATCGCCGCGCTGGGCGTCGACGTCGTCGTCAATCGCAAGGGCACGACCTGGCGCAAGCTCGATGACAAAACCCGCGATGGCCTGAGCGCAGCCAATGCCGCGGCGCTGCTGGCGCGCGAGCCGTCCCTGGTCAAACGGCCTGTGTTCGCTTATCCGGGCGGCCTGGCGGTGGGGTTCGCCAAGGCCGATGAGGCGGCCGTGGTCGCGCGCCTCGCGGCTGTAGTCAGCTAGCCGGCACGCCCATCGTGATGCTCGCGCCGCCAGCCGTGCGCGCGATTCTGGGATAATCGGCGCATGTCGCAGACCCTCACTTTCGCGCTGGCGCAGATCAATTGCTGGGTCGGCGATATCGCCGGCAACGTCGGCCGCATCATCCAGGCGGCGACGCGCGCGCGCGACGAACTCGGCGCCGACCTGGTCGCCTGCCCGGAGCTGGCGCTGATCGGCTATCCGCCCGACGATCTGCTGCTGCGAACCGCGTTGCCGCAGGCGATCGCCGCCGGTGTCGAGCGGCTGCTGAGCGAAGTGCGCGGCATCACGCTGATCGTCGGGCTGCCCGAGTACGCGGACGGTCTGCTGTACAACGCGGCGCTGGTGATCCGCGACGGCGCGATCGTCGCGCGCGGCCGCAAGCAGTTGCTGCCGAACTACGGCGTATTCGACGAAAAGCGCCATTTCACTGCCGGCGTCGAGACGCCGGTGTTCGAGCTCAAGGGCCGCAAGCTCGGGCTTTGCATTTGCGAAGACGTCTGGGGGCCCGGCCCTGCGGCGCTGGCGAAAGCCGGCGGCGCGGAGCTGCTGATCAACATCAACGCCTCGCCTTTCGAGCAGACCAAGGCGCGTGAACGCCTGGCAGTGCTGCGCGAGCGTGCAGCGGAAACCGGGCTGCCGATCCTGTACGTCAACCTGGTCGGCGGTCAGGACGACCTGGTATTCGACGGCGGCTCGATCGCGGTCAACGGCGACGGCAGCGTCGGTTTCAGTGCGCCGGAATTCGTCGAGGACGTGTTTCCGGTGCGCTTTAAGGACGGTCGGTTCAGCGGCAGCATTGCGCCGACCACCAGCGACGAGGCGCGCGTCTACGCGGCGCTGGTGCAGGCGACCCGCGACTACGTCGATCGCAACGGTTTTCCCGGCGCGCTGGTGGGCCTGTCCGGCGGCATCGACAGTGCGCTGATCGCGGCGATCGCCGCCGACGCACTCGGTCCCGAGCGCGTCTGGGCGGTGTCGATGCCGTCGCGCTACACGATGGACATGTCCAACGACGACGCGCGCCTCGAGGCCGAGGCACTCGGCATCCGCTATTCGACTTGTCCGATCGAGGACGCCTACCAGGCCTTCGACCGCTTGCTCGCACCGAGTTTCGCCGGCCGCAAGCCGGATCTGACCGAAGAAAACCTGCAGTCGCGCTGCCGCGGCGTGCTGCTGATGGCGCTGTCGAACAAGTTCGGCAATGTCGTGCTGACCACCGGCAACAAGAGCGAGATGGCGGTCGGCTACGCGACGCTGTACGGCGACATGTGCGGCGGATTCGCGCCGATCAAGGACGTCTACAAGACGCTGGTCTACCGGCTCGCGATCTATCGCAACACGCTGGCGCCGGCCGGCCAGCCGGTGATTCCGGAGCGCGTGATCACGCGCGAGCCCAGCGCCGAGCTGCGCCACGAGCAGAAGGACTCGGATTCACTGCCGCCGTACGAGGTGCTCGATCCGATCCTGCAGGCCTATGTCGAGGATTGCCGCTCGATTCCGGAAATCGTCGCGATGGGCTTCAGCGAGGCCGACGTGCGCAAGGTCGCCGGCCTGGTGCGTCGCTCTGAATACAAACGCCGCCAGGCGCCGCCGGGGCCGAAAGTCACGCACCGCGCTTTCGGCCGCGAGCGGCGTTATCCGCTGACGGCGCAGTACGGGGATTTGTAGTTTTTAACCCTCTCCCACAAGGGGAGAGGGTAAGAAGTTACGGCGTTGAAGCAGCCGCTGCCGGCTCGGACGGAACCACGGCCGCATTCGGATCGGCTGCCGCCGGCGGTGCGGGCGCATCGGCAGTGCCGGCGTCGCGCTTGAGCAGGCGATCGATCCACGACGGGCTGTTGTCCGCCGCGGCCGACTGCTTCTCCAGCGTTGCTTCGGACGGCTGCGCCGCGAGAATTCGCGCCGCGTCGTCGGCCTGCTGGTTGAGGCCGGCCTTGCGGTAGCTCTTCTCCATCAGATCCAGCGCGCGATAGCTGGCCGGCGCGCCCGGGTACTGCGCGACGATCTGCTCGGCGCGCTTGGCCGCGGCCAGGTAGGCGCCGCGGCTGCCGTAATAGAACTCGACCACGCCCAGCTCGTGCTCGGCGAGGATGTTGCGCAGATAGATCATGCGCTGGCGCGAATCGCCGACGTAGCGGCTGGTCGGGTACTTCTGGATCAGCAGCGCGAAGTCGTCGTAGCTGCGCCGATAGTTGGTGATGTCGCCCTTGGCGCTGCTGACGCCGAGCATGCTGCTGAAGGACGCCTCGCGGTTGAAGTTGGTCAGGCCCTTGAGGTACTGCACGTAGTCGATCGACGGATTACGCGGATGTTCGCGGATGAACTTGTCGGCCGCGGTCAGCGCCTTGTCGGCGTCGTAGCCGCGGTACAGCGCGTAGGTTTTCTCGATCTCGCCCTGCGTGGCGTAGTCGGTGAACGGATAACGCTTGGAGAGCTGGTCGTAACGCTCGGCGGCTTCGGTGAAATCGCTCTGGTCGAGGCTCTTGCGCGCCAGCTTGTACAATGCCGCCGCTTCGGCGCGCAGCTGGGCCTCGCTTTTCTCGGGGCCGGTAAAAGCGTCGTCCTTTTTCTTCGAGTTGGAGCAGGCGGCGCCCGTGAGAACGAGCGCGGCGGCAAGTGCCGCGGCCAGAAGACGCTGGAAATTCATCATGCTCGGAAGAAGGACGAAGAAAATGCGAAGAAGGAAGCCGCTGCGCGGTCTTAAGCTCTTTATGGAAATCAAGCCTGCGAATCGCAGCGGAGTATAGCCGATGAACGCCGAGGCGCCGGACGACCCAGAAGACCTCGAATCCGAGGGCTCAGTTCCATCCACCGTCGAAATGGTCGAAACCGTGCCGGCCGAGCTGGCCGGCCAGCGCCTGGACGCGGTCGCGGCCAAGCTGTTCCCGGACCACTCGCGCTCGCGCCTGAAGACCTGGATCGACGAGGGCAGCCTGTGGCTCAACGGCGCACCGGCGGCGCGTGGCCGCGACCCGGTCAAGGAGGGCGACGTGCTCGACCTGCGCGCCGAAATCCCCGAGGCCAACTACGACATCCTGCCGCAGAACCTGCCGCTGGACGTGGTCTACGCCGACGAGTCCCTGGCGATCATCCGCAAGCCCGCCGGCCTGACCGTGCACCCGGGCGCCGGCCAGCGCGACAACACGCTGCAGAACGCGCTGCTGTACCACTTCCCGCAGACCTCGCTGGTGCCGCGTGCCGGCATCGTCCACCGGCTCGACAAGGACACCTCGGGCCTGTTGGTGGTGGCGCTGACCGTGACCGCGCATACCTATCTGGCCGACCTGATCGCCAGCCGCGACGTCAGCCGCGAGTACGACGCGCTGATCACCGGCACCATCGTCGCCGGCAGCACCATCGACCTGCCGATCGGCCGCCATCCGCGCGACCGGCTGAAAATGGCGGTCAGCAACGCCGGCCGCAGGGCGGTCACGCATTACCGCGTGCAGGAGCGTTTCAAGCATCACACCCTGCTGCGGGTGAAGCTGGAGACCGGCCGCACCCACCAGATCCGCGTGCACCTGTCGCATCTGAAATGGCCGATCGTCGGCGACCAGCTCTACGGCGGCCGCGTTGCGCGCGGCGTCGGCATGAGCCTGAAGCTGCGCGAGGCCTTGATGGCCTTCCCGCGCCAGGCGCTGCATGCGCGCGCGCTGGAGCTGGAGCATCCGGTCACCGGCGAGCTGCTGAGCTTCGCCAACGAACCGCCGGCGGATTTCCAGGCGCTGCTGCAGTTGCTGCGGGATGAGCAGAAGCTCAATCCCTAGAGGCTGAACCTGTAGGAGCGGACCCTGTCCGCGACCGAGGCTGGGACGGCGCAGTCGCGGACAGGGTCCGCTCCTACAGCGGCAGATTGACGCGCCGCTACAACGGCAGCAAAAACCCCAGCCCGTCGGACGAGTCGAACTCCGTGATCTCGCGCGCCGGCCGCGTCGAATCCGGACGGCGCATCGCGACGATGTGGCCGACACCGTAGTCGCGCGCGGCGCGCAGCACCGGCAGGCTGTCGTCCGCGAATAAAGCCCGCTTGCGCTCGAACGGATACTGCTTCTGCAGCGCCTCCCAGAAGCGCGGGTCTTCCTTGGGCGCGCCGTAGTCGTGCGAGGACACGATCGCGTCGAACATTGGCCGCAGGCCGACCTGGTCGAGCTTCACTTCCCAGCTGTCGCGGTGCGCGTTGGTACACAGCAACAGCGGCCGGCCCGAAGCCTTGATCGCCTCCAGGAACGCCAGGCTGCCGCCGATGAAGGCGACGCGTTCGCGCACTTCTTCCTTGAGCTGGCGCAGGTTCAGGCCGGTGACGCGGCTCCAGTGGTCGGTGCAATACCAGGGCAGCGTGTGCTCGATCGCGCGGAACTGCGGCTCCAGCTCGGCCAGCGCCGCGGGCAGGCTCAGGCCGCGCGCCAGCGCGTAGCGCTGCGGCACCAGCTCCATCCAGAAATAGTTGTCGAAAGCCAGATCCAGGATCGTGCCGTCCATGTCCAGCAGCACGTGCTCGATCGCGTTCCAGTCGGGGCGGAAGTGGCTGCGGATGGGGCTCATGTCCGTATGATAAAGCCTGTCCCCGGAATGGTCGGAAGATGAAGTTCGCAGAGCTGCTGCCCGCGGTGCTCGAGATCGCCGAAGAAGCCGGCCGCCGCATCATGCAGGTGCGCGGCAGCGCGGATTTCGGCGTCACCGAGAAGGCCGACCATTCGCCGGTGACGCTCGCCGACATGGCTGCGCACCGGCACATCGCAGCCGAGCTGCGGACGCTGGCGCCGCAGATTCCGCTGCTGTCGGAGGAAGACGCCGACATCGCCTTCGACACGCGCCGCGCCTGGTCGCGCTACTGGCTGGTCGATCCGCTCGACGGCACCAAGGAATTCATCAAGCGCAACGACGATTTCACCGTCAACATCGCCCTGATCGAGGACGGCTATCCGGTGCTCGGCGTGGTCGTCGCGCCGGCCTTGAATGTGCGTTATTTCGCCGCGCAGGGCGTCGGCGCGTTCCAGATCAAAGACGGCGTTCGCAGCGAGCTGCACGTGCGCAAGGCGCCGGCGATACCGGTGTTCGTCGTCAGCCGTTCGCACAAGAATCCCGAGCTTGAAGCGTTTCTCGCCGCGGCGCCGCCGCACGAGGCGCGCAGCCGCGGCTCGTCGCTGAAGTTCTGCCAGATCGCGGCCGGCGAGGCCGACCTGTATCCACGCACCGGCCCAACCTCGGAGTGGGACACCGGCGCCGGTCAATGCGTGGCCGAGCAGGCCGGCGCGCTGGTGTTGCGCCTGCCGGACCTGAGCCGGCTGCGCTACAACCAGAAAGATTCGCTGCTGAATCCGCTGTTCGCGGTGATCGGCGATTGCAGCGTCGACTGGAAGCCGCTGCTGGCGACGATTGCGGCGTGAGCGTCGACGCGCTGCTGCGGGAATTCGGCATCGACCGCGCGCTGCTGCGTCGTCGCGGCCTGCAGCGCCATCGCGAAGCGCACCGCCTGACACCGGTCGGCCTGGGCACCGACGGCCGCGACAAGCTGTTGATACCGGCCGCTGCGCGCGCCTGGCTGTCGATGCGCGAAGCCGCCGCCGGCGACGGCATCACGTTGCAGCTGGTGTCGGCTTTTCGCAGCGTCGAGTTTCAGGCTGCGCTGTTGCGCTCGCGTCTGGCGAAAGGCGAGAGCGTCGAGATGGCGCTTAAGGTCAACGCGCCGCCGGGTTACAGCGAGCATCACAGCGGCCGCGCGATCGACATCGGTACGCCGGGCTGCGGCGGCTTGGACGAGGCTTTCGAAAACACCGCGGCGTTCGCGTGGTTGGAACGCGAAGCGGCGCGACATGGCTTCACGATGAGTTATCCGCGCGACAATCCGCAGGGCTATCTGTACGAGCCCTGGCACTGGTGTTTCAGTCCCCTCTCCCTCCGGGAGAGGGTGGCCCGAAGGGCCGGGTGAGGGCGTCGCAGATCGGCGCGAATGTCGAGTCCCTCACCCTGCCCTCTCCCGGAGGGAGAGGGCTTGAGCGCAGCTCAGGCCGGCAGCCGCACTTCCGAAAAATCCGCGGCCTGCGGATGCGCCGCGGACGGCTTGGCGATCGCGTCGCGGATCAGCTGGCAGGTCTGCATGCCGGCGGCGCGGGCGGCGTCGAGCTCCTCGCCGATATCCGACAGAAACAGCACCTGGCTGCCCGCAATGCCAATGCGCTCGATGATCGCGCGATACGAGGCCGCTTCGCGTTTGCCGCCGACCTGCGTGTCGAAGTAACCCGAGAACAGCGGCGTCAGATCGCCGGCGTCGCTGTGGCCGAAGATCAGCTGCTGCGCTTCGACCGAGCCCGAGGAATACACGTAGAGCTGCAGGCCCTGTTCGTGCCAGCGGCGCAGGAAGACCGGCGTGTCGGCGTAGACATGACCCTTCAATTCACCGGCCTGGTAGCCCACTTTCCAAATCATGCCCTGCAGGGTTTTCAGCGGCGTGGCCTTGCGGTCTTCGTCTATCCACTGCTCCAGCACGCCGGCGGCTTCGTCGATCGACAGGTCCCAGCCCACGACCGCTTCGACATCGTCGATCAGTGCCTGCACCAGCGGATCACCGGCCTGCTCGCGCAGGAATCCGCGCAGATGCGCGCGCGCATACGGGAACAGGCTCTTGTGCACGAACTCGATCGAAGTGGTTGTTCCTTCGATGTCAGTGACGATCGCGCGAATCATGTGCTCTCCAAAGCCATCCATGGCGCCGCAGTCCGGCCCGGCCATCCGTGGCCGGGCGCTCGCCGGGACGAACGTCCACTGGACGTTCGTCTATTTCCGGCTCGCCCCTCGATATCAGTCACGATCGCCTTGATCGCCACTTCAAGCCGCCGGGTAATGCGGCGCTTCGAGGCGCGGAAAACGATCCGCGATCTTGTCGCCGGTGAAGTTCGCGACCCAGCCTTCCGGCGTCGTGAACAGGCGTATCGCTTTCAGGTTCGGATTCGGGCCCATGTCGAACCAGTGCGTGGTGTGGGCCGGCACGCTGAGCAGGTCGCCCTTGACGCAGCGCACGCCGTAGACGCGACCGTCCTTGCGGATGTTGAACAGGCCTTCGCCCTGGACGAAGAAGCGCACCTCGAAATCGTCGTGCGTGTGTTCGTGCAGGAACTTGTCGCGCATCGCCTCCTTCTGCGGATGGCTGGCGTACAGGCTGATCACGTCGACGCTCTTGAAGCCATAGGTCTTCATCAGCCGGTCGATGGAATCGCGATAGGCCTCGATCACCTCGTCCTGGCTGGCCTGATCGTCGAGCTGCTTGCGCGCTTCCCAGCGCTCGAAGCCGACGCCGATCTTGTCGAGCGCGCGACGGATGTCGTCGAAGCTCGTGTACGTGGCCTCCGGCTGGCCGGCGGAACCTTCTGGATAGATGCGCAGTTCACTCATGTGTGTTTCTCCAACGTTAACTTCCTCAACTCGCACTCGAACATGAACTCCAGGGCTTCCACGCGATGGCGTGCTTGCGCCACCGAACTGCCCCAGGCGTAAAGACCGTGGCCGGCGATCAGATACGCGGCCGCGGCTGACTTCTTCATATGGGCATCGATCGCGGATGCCAGACGCGCGATGTCCTGATCGTTTTCAAATACCGGGATTTCCACTGCCGCGTCATGCGTGCTGATGCCCGGCAACAGCTTCAACAGCTCGTAACCGGCCAGACGCACGCTGGACTGGCGCATCGACAGCAGGGTGTTGGCAACAGAATGCGTGTGCAGCGCAGCGCCGATGCCGGCATCCATCTTGTACAGCTGGCAATGCAGCAGGGTTTCGTAGCTGGCCTTGCGGCTGCTGTCGTCGGGCCGGCCTTCGAGGTCCGCAACCAGGAAGGCATCCGGCGTCAGCTCGCCCTTGTGCCAGCCGGAGGCGGTGATCAGCATGCGATTCGACGACAGCCGCGCCGAAAAGTTTCCGCCGGTCGCCGGCACCCAGCCGCGCTGATGGAACAGCGCGCCGGCCGCGATCATGTCGCGGGCATAGCAGTCAAGCTCGGCATTCATGGGGGCGCGACTCTAAGGGATGGCGAAAGCTGGATCAATGCGGCAATTTTGCGCGCGATGGATGAATCTGTCGCGTCAGCGCCAAGATCGTTTGGCCGCCTGCTTATGCCTCCGCCGGCTCAGATCAGGAACACCGAGGCCAGGCCGAGGAAGATGAAGAAGCCCATGCTGTCGGTGATCGCGGTCAGGATCACCGACGAGCCCATCACCGGGTCGCGGCCGAAGCGCTGCAGCAGCAGCGGGATGAACACGCCGGCCAGCGCCGCGACCAGCAGTTCGAGAATCGTTGCGCCGGCGATGACCAGGGTCAGTGGCAGGTTGCGGTAGAGCAGCAAGGTGAACAGGCCCAGTGCCGTGCCCCAGACCGCGCCGTTGAGCGCGGCGATCGACAGCTCCTTGGTCAGCATCTTGCGCAGCTGGCTGGCGCCGAGCTGGCCCATCGCCAGGCCGCGAATCACCAGCGCCATGGTCTGGTTGCCGGTGTTGCCGCCGATGCTGGCGACGATCGGCATCAGCACGGCCAGCGCCACCAGCTGCGCGATCACCGCCTCGAACTCGCCGATCACGCGCGAGGCGACGAACGCGGTCAGCACGTTCAGCCCCAGCCACGGCCAGCGGTTGCGCGCGCTTTGCGTCACCGGCGCGAACAGGTCTTCCTCTTCGGACAGACCGACCTGGCGCAGGCTCTCGGTGCTGGCGCGCTCCTTGATCTCATCGACCACCGCGTCGACGGTGATGCGGCCGACCACCTGGTTGTGCAGATTCACCACCGGCGCCGACACCAGGTCGTATTTCTCGAACGCGGTGACCGCTTCACGCATCAGGTCGTCGGTGTAGAAAAAGATCGTGTCGCGGGTCATTTCCGCGCCCACTTCGGCATCCGGCTCGCCGAGCAGCAAGCGGGATAGCGGGAGCACGCCGCGCAGATGATTGCTGCGGTTGACGACGAAAATCTGCGTCGTATGCGGCGGCAGTACCTTGCGCCGGCGCAGCAGGCGTAACACCGCTTCGAGTGTCGTGTCCTCGCGCATCGACACGAAATCCAGGTCCATCAGCGAGCCGACCGAGTCCTCCGGGAAGGACAGCATCGAGCGCACTTCGGCCTGATCGGCATTGTCGAGCCGCTGTAGCACCGCCTGTCCGACATCGTCGGGCAGGCTGCTGACCAGGTCGGCGATGTCTTCCGAATCCAGCGGCGCGACCACCGCGGCGATGTCGTCCGGCGCCATGTGCGCGACCAGCATGCGCCGCACCGCGTCCGAGGTTTCGAGCAGCACCGCGCCGCGCCGCTCTGGCCGCACCAGCGCCCAGGCCAGATCGCGCGCGTCCGGGTCCAGGCTCTCCAGCACGAAGGCGATGTCGGCCGGGTGAAAGCTGGCCAGGCGCGTTTCCAGCGCCGCCTGGTGCTGGCGCGCGACCAGCTGCGCAACC
Source organism: Hydrocarboniphaga sp. (assembly GCF_965279055.1). Taxonomy (NCBI): domain Bacteria; kingdom Pseudomonadati; phylum Pseudomonadota; class Gammaproteobacteria; order Nevskiales; family Nevskiaceae; genus Hydrocarboniphaga; species Hydrocarboniphaga sp. The sequence continues at coordinate 65,984 of NZ_OZ257125.1, forward strand.
ACGTCCTGGCGGCCGTTTTCGGACGCCGAACGCTGCAGCAGTTCGCGCTCGACTGCCTGTCGGGACAGCAGCTCGATCACCTGCGCGCGCGCCTGTTCCAGGTGCCGGTAGTGATGGCGCTGGCTGTTGCTGTCGGTACTGGCGTCGGCGACGTCGTTCATGGACGCGATCTTACGCCGCGCAGGTGATGCTTCGACATGCGCACCGTGAATAAAGCGTGCGCGCAACAAAAAGGCGCGACCCGAAGGGCCGCGCCTTGTGCGATGCCGTCGCCATGCAGGCGACGGATCGGCTTACTTGATCTTCGCTTCCTTGAACACGACGTGCTTGCGCACGATCGGGTCGTATTTCTTGAACTCGAATTTGTCCGGGGTGTTCTTCTTGTTCTTCGTCGTGGTGTAGAAGAACCCGGTGTCGGCGGTCGAGATCAGCTTGATCTTTTCGCGTTCTTTTTTCTTGGCCATGGCTAGCTCCTTAGACCTTCACGCCATTCTTGCGAATGTCGGCGAGCACGACGTCGATGCCCTTCTTGTCGATGATGCGCAGGCCGTGATTCGACACGCGCAGCGAGATGAACTTCTTCTCGGCCTCGACCCAGAAACGATGGGTATGCAGGTTCGGTTCAAAACGGCGACGGCGGCGATTGTTCGCGTGAGAAACCGTATTGCCGACCAGCGGCTTTTTGCCGGTGACCTGACAGACTTTGGACATGACACAACCTCGAAGCTGAAAAGGGCGCGAATCAGACCCAAAAACATCAGGGGCCCGAAAAGGGTCGCGAAAGATACCAGCGAAGTCCGGCAGCGGCAAGGGTTTCAGCCTGGCTCAGCCGCGGTCGCTGCGCGCGAAGCGCACGAAATCCTCGATCCGGCGCCCGTCCTGGTCGGGATAGTGCCGCCCGGCCGGCGCCAGCGAGCCGATACGGTCGATGCGGAACTGGCGAAAATTGTCGCGCAGCTCGCACCAGCCGGCCAGGGTCCAGGCCGCGCCCCAGAAGTACAGTCCCAGCGGCCAGACGCAGCGCTCGCTGAGCGCGTCCTGCTGGTCGCGGTACTCGCCCAGGCGCATCACCTCTCGCTGGCTGATCGCCTGGTGCAGGCGGTCGAACAGGCCGCCCGGCACCGGCGAGGTGAAGGACGGCGCATACAGCCGGGTCCGCTCCAGCTCGATGCGCGCGTCTTCCGGCAGCGCGGCGGCGATCTTGGCCAGCGCCGAGGCGGCGGCGCTGGCGGTTTCCGGCCCGGACCAGACCTGGACGATGCGCGCGCCGGCGGCCAGGGCCTGCAGCTCGGGCTTGTCGAACATCAGCGGCGGCAGGTCATAGCCGGCGCCCAGCCGGTAGCCGACGCCGGCCTCGCCCTCGATCGGCACGCCCGACAGCGTCAGGTCGCGCACGTCGCGGTACACCGTGCGCATCGACACCTGCAGCCAGCCGGACAGCTGCGCGGCCGTGGTCAGGCGCCGGCCGCGCAGGTACTGGACGATACGGAACAGGCGGTCGGCGCGGCGCATGCCGACAGCTTAAAGCGGCCGGCGCGCTGGCATCGAGCGGCATCAGCGCTCGGCGTGCTGTTTCAGCGCGGCCAGCACCTCGCCGAAATCCTCGGTCGCCGCTGCGCCGAGATCGGCCGCGAACGGCCCGCAGACTTCGGTGCGGAACACCACGCGTGTGCGCCGTGCGTCCAGCGGTTCGATCAGGTGATGCACGCGCAGGCGCGTGCCGTGCAGCACGGTCTCGTCGGTGAAGCCCTGGTTCTCGCGTACCTCGAGCAGGCGGCTGGCGAACGGGTCTTCGCCGGGCGGCTGAATTACCAGGCAGCTGCCGCCGGCAAAGACGCCGTGCAGCTCGATGCGCTCGATGCCGGCGTTCCACTGCGGCCAGCCGGCGACGTCGACGAACAGCTGCCAGATCCGCTGCGGCATCGCGTGGATGTCGATGCGGCGCTCGTCACGCCAAGTCGGCGTCGGCGCATTCATCAGCGCACGCTGCGGGTGTCGAACAGCGGGTTTTCGATGAGGCTCAGGCGGTTGCCGAAAGGATCGAGCACCGAGCCGACCTTGATGCCGTCGCCGACGTCGTGCGGCGGCTCCAGGTCCCTGGCACCCAGCTCCAGCAGCCGCGCGTATTCGGCCTCGGCGTTGTCGACGCCCCAGAACGCCTGAGCGCCGTCGGCGCCGGGGATCGCGTCCGGCAGCAGGCCGAGCTCGAAGCCGCCGACCGCGAAGCCGACGTAGTAGGGTTGGTCGTAATAAGGCGGGACGCCGAACACTTTCGTGTACCAGGCCTTGGCGGCGGCAAGATCGGGCGCGGGGTAGATGGCGGTTCGCAGGCCGAGGATCATGGGCAGCTCCATTGCAGTTGGCGGTGCAGTGTCGGCCCGCGCTGCTGACAGGCTGATGTCAGTAGAGGCCTCGGGCGTGTACAGAGGTGCGCCTTTGTAGGAGCGGACCCTGTCCGCGACTCAAGGCCTGCGAGTCACAACCAACCCCGCTCCGCAAACGACACCGGCGCCGCCTCGCCGACGACGAAGTGATCCAGCACGCGCACGTCGATCAGCCGCAGCGCCTGCGTCAGCCGCTCGGTCAGCAGGCGGTCCGAGGCCGACGGCTCGGCCACACCGCTGGGATGGTTGTGCGCAAAGATCACCGCCGAGGCCGCGCATTTCAGCGCCGCCTTGACCACCTCGCGCGGATACACCGCGGCGCTGTCCAGCGTTCCGACCGACAGCTCTTCATAAGCCAGCAGCCGGTGCTGCGTATCCAGGAACAGCGCCGCGAACACTTCGCGGTCGAGGTCGCGCAGCCGCGTCTGCAGGAAGCGGCGCACGGTCTTGGGGTCGTTCAGCGCCTCGCGCTGGCGGATTTCCTCGCCCAGGTGGCGCCGGCCCATTTCGAGCACCGCCTGCAGCTGCGCGTACTTGGCGTCGCCCAGGCCCTTGGCGGCGCAGAACTGCGCGCGATCCGCGGCCAGCAGCCCGCGCAGGCCGTCGAAACGCGTCAGCAGCCCGCGCGCCAGATCGACCGCGCTTTTACCGGCCATGCCGGTGCGCAGGAAGATCGCCAGCAGTTCGGCATCGCTCAGCGCCGCCGCGCCGCGCTCCAGCAGTTTCTCGCGCGGGCGCTCGCCCGCCGGCCAGTCGCGGATGCTCATCGTCGTTGCCGCCTCGTCAAAGATTCCCCAGAGCGGAATTTATAAGTGCGCAAAACGCTAGAATCCGCGCCATGTCACAGAGAGCCAACATTCCCTCGCTGCATGGCCGCCGGATTCTGCTCGGCGTCACCGGCGGCATCGCGGCCTACAAGGCGGCGGATCTGACGCGCCGGCTGATCGAAGCCGGCGCCGACGTGCAAGTGGTGATGACCGACTCGGCGCTGCATTTCGTCGGTGCGCCGACCTTCCAGGCGCTGTCCGGCAAGCCGGTGCGCTCGTCGCTGTGGGACGCGGCCGCCGAGGCGGCGATGGGGCATATCGAGCTGGCACGCTGGCCGGATCTGATCCTGATCGCGCCGGCCACGGCCAACTTCATCGCCAAGCTGGTGCACGGCGCGGCCGACGATCTGCTGTCGACCCTGTGCCTGGCGACCGACAAGCCGATCGCGGTCGCCCCCGCGATGAACCGGCTGATGTGGGCGAACGCGGCGACGCAGGCCAATGTCGCGACGCTGAGCTCGCGCGGCATCCAGGTGCTCGGCCCCGGTGCCGGCTTTCAGGCCTGCGGCGAAGTCGGCGAAGGCCGCATGCGCGAGCCGCTCGACATTCGCGCCAACGTCGCGGACCTGCTGTCGTCCGGCCCGCTCAAGGGCCTGCATGCGGTGGTCACCGCCGGCCCGACGCGCGAGCCGCTGGACCCGGTGCGCTTCCTCAGCAACCGCAGCTCCGGCAAGCAGGGCTACGCGGTCGCCGAGGCGCTGCGCGACCAGGGCGCACGAGTCACGCTGATCTCCGGGCCGACCAACCTGGCGACTCCGACCGGCGTCAGCCGCATCGACATCGAATCCGCGGCCGACATGCTGCAAGCCGCGCTGGCCGCCAGCGCCGACGCGCAGATCTTCGTCGCCGCGGCCGCGGTCGCGGACTATCGTGCGGCGGCGGTCGCCGAGCAGAAAATCAAGAAAAACGACGCCGAGCTGAGCCTGGCGCTGTCGCGCACCGACGACGTGCTGGCGACCGTGCGCAGAACTTACCAGGACCTGTTCGTGGTCGGCTTCGCCGCCGAAACCGAGAAGCTGGAGGAGCACGCGCGCGGCAAGCTGCAGCGCAAGGGCCTCGACATGATCGCCGCCAACTGGGTCGGCGGCGGCCGCGCGTTCGATGCCGAAGACAACAGCCTGCACGTCTACTGGAATGGCGGCGGCCAGGAGCTGCCGCAGGCTAGCAAGGCGCAGGTCGCGCGCGATCTGGTGAAGCTGATCGCGCAGCAGCGCAGCGTCAAAAAATAAACAAGCGAAACCGAAAACAATAAAATGTCACAGAAGATCCAGCTGAAAATCCTCGATCCGCGCCTGGGCCGCGACTATCCGCTGCCGGGCTACGCCACCGACGGCGCCGCGGGCCTGGATTTGCGCGCGATGTTAGAGGCGCCGCTGGAACTGGCGCCCGGCCAGACCACGCTGATCAAGACCGGCATGGCGATCTACATCGCCGACCCGTCGCTGGCCGCGATCATCCTGCCGCGCTCGGGCCTCGGCCATAAGCACGGCATCGTGCTCGGCAATCTGGTGGGCCTGATCGACTCCGACTACCAGGGCGAGCTGATGGTCAGCTGCTGGAACCGCGGCGATACGAGCTTCAGCATGGCGCCGGGCGAGCGCATCGCGCAGCTGGTGCTGGTGCCGGTGGTGCGCGCCGACTTCGAGATGGTCAGCGAGTTCCAGGCCAGCCAGCGCGGAAGCGGCGGCTTTGGCCACACCGGGCGTCACTGAAGCGCCACGAATTCGTAACGAGCGGGGCATCACTACGTCACAGACTGCCGGCATCCAAAACGCCGCGAGTCCGACATGGGTGTTCCCGAAATCCTCACCGCGCTATACCCCGACAACATCCGCATTCAAATGCCGATCGACCTGAGCAACGCCCAGACCACCGCCCGTGTTTTGACCGAGGCGCTGCCGTACATCCGCCGTTTTTCGGGCAAGACCCTGGTCGTGAAATACGGCGGCAACGCGATGAAGGGCGACGACATGATCGCCTCGTTCGCGCGCGACATCGTGCTGATGAACAAGGTCGGCATGCACCCGATCGTCGTCCACGGCGGCGGCCCGCAGATCGGCGCGCATCTGGACAAGCTGGGCAAGAGCTCGCGCTTCGTCGACGGCATGCGCGTCACCGACGACGAGACCATGGACGTGGTCGAGATGATGCTCGGCGGCCTGGTCAACAAGGCGATCGTGTCCGCGATCAACCAGGCCGGCGGCCAGGCTGTGGGCCTGTCCGGCAAGGACGGCGGCCTGATCCGCGCGAAGAAGCTGGTGGTGCCGGGCGGTGAGGATCTCGGCCAGGTCGGCGACGTCGAGGCGATCGATCCGCGCGTGGTCAAGCATCTGGAGGCCGGCGGCTTCATCCCGGTCATTGCGCCGATCGGTTTCGGCGCGCAGGGCGAGGCTTTCAACATCAACGCCGACCTGGTTGCCGGCAAGCTCGCCTCGGTGCTGCAGGCCGAGAAGCTGATGCTGCTGACGAATATTCCCGGCGTCATGGACAAGGCCGGCAACGTGCTGACCGGCCTGACCGTGCAACAGGTGCAGGGCCTGATCGCCGACGGCACGATCTACGGCGGCATGCTGCCGAAGATCCAGTGCGCACTCGACGCGGTCGCCAGCGGCGTCAAGAGCGCGGTGATCATCGACGGACGCACCGACCACTCGGTGCTGCTGGAGCTGTTCACCAACGAAGGCATCGGCACGCTGATCAGGGGTTGAGCGGCCGGTGTCGCCGCTGCACCTGTAGGAGCGGGCTTGCCCGCGACTGTGCCGTCGCAGCCGCTGTCGCGGGCAAGCCCGCTCCTACAGGTGCAGCTCAGTCTTTCACGCCGTACTGCGCCTGATACGCATTGATCGCCGCGATCGTGCCCGCATCGCCGCCGCTGCTCGTCAGATGCGCCAGCAGGTCGCGCACCGTGACCAGCGGCAGCACCGCGATCCCGGCTTCGGCCGCCAGCTCCTGTACCGCCGAGCGTCCGTTCGGGCCGACTTCCTGCCGATCCAGCGCGGTCATCGCCGCGACCGTGGTCGCGCCGGAATCGCGCAGCAAGGCATGCGACTGGCGCAGCGCGGTGCCGGCGGTGAGCACGTCGTCGACGATGACCACGCGCTTGCCGGCCACCGCCGCGCCGACCAGCACGCCGCCTTCGCCGTGGTCCTTGGCCTCCTTGCGGTTGTAGGCGAACGGCAGGTCGCGGCCGCGCTCGGCCAGCGCGTAGGCGATCGCGGCGACCAGCGGGATGCCCTTGTAGGCCGGGCCGAACAGCAGGTCGAACTCGACGCCGGAGGCGAGCAGCGCATCCGCATAAGCGCCGGCCAGGCGGCGCAGGCCGGCGCCGCTGGCGATCTTGCCGAGGTTGAAGAAGTACGGGCTGATGCGCCCGGACTTGAGCGTGAACGAGCCGAATTTCAGCACCTCGTGTTCGAGGGCGAGTTCGAGAAAGGCGGTCTGGTGCGGTTTCATCTGCAGGGCAATCGTGGCGAGCGTTCCGCCCATTGTATGTTTTGCGGCAAACTCAGCGGATGAAAAAATCATCGCTGCGCATCATCAGCCTGAACTGCAACGGCATCCGCTCGGCCGCCAACAAGGGCATGTTCGACTGGCTGGAGCAACAGAACGCCGACGTGCTGTGCCTGCAGGAGATCAAGGCGCAGCCGGCCGATCTCGAAGGCCTGGACACTTTCGCGCCCAAGGGCTGGCACGCGCATTTCAACAGCGCGCTGCGCAAGGGCTACAGCGGCACCGCGATCTATTCGCGCGCCAAGCCCAATGCGGTGCTGACCAGCTTGGGCGCGACCGAATTCGACGACGAGGGCCGCTACATCGAAACGCGTTTCGGCGACCTGTCGGTGATTTCGCTGTACCTGCCTTCGGGCTCGGCCGGGCCGGAGCGCCAGGAGAGCAAGGATCGCTTCCTCACATTCTTCGAGCCGAAACTGCGCGAGATGATGGGCGAGGGCCGCTCCTACGTGATCTGCGGCGACTGGAACATTGCGCATACGCAGAAGGATCTGAAGAACTGGCGCAGCAACCAGAAGAACTCCGGCTTCCTGCCGCACGAGCGCGCGTGGATGAGCGACGTGCTCGACAACGTCGGCTGGGTCGACGCGTTCCGCGTGCTGCATCCCGAGGCCGAAGGCGAGGGCTACACCTGGTGGTCGAACCGCGGCAATGCGTTCGCCAACAACGTGGGATGGCGCATCGACTACCAGCTGATCACGCCGGACCTGCGCGAGAAACTGCGCAGCGCACACGTGCACAAGACCACTCGTTTTTCCGACCATGCGCCGCTGATCATCGACTATGCCGTCTGACGCGCCAGCGCCGCGCCGCGCCGGTTGGCGCGACGTGGCGCGTGCGCTGAAGCAGGCGCGGGTTCGCGTCACGCTGATGCTCGGCTTTTCATCGGGCCTGCCGTTCATGCTGGTCGGCAACACGCTGGGTTTCTGGTTGCGCGACGACGGCGTCGCTTTGTCGGCGATTGGTGTGCTGTCCGGTGTCGGCCTGGCCTATTCGCTGAAATTCCTGTGGGCACCGCTGATCGACAAGGCCGATGCGCCTCTGTTCGGAGCGTGGCTTGGCCGTCGCCGCGGCTGGATGGCGCTGGCACAACTGGTCGTATTCTGCGGGCTCGCCGCGATGGCGCTGGTCGGCCCCGAGCATGGGCTGACGCGCTTCGGATTGCTGGCGTTGATTGCCGCTTTTGGCAGCGCCACGCAGGACATCGTGATCGATGCCTGGCGTATCGAAAGCGCTGCCAGCGACGACGAACAGGGCTTGCTGACCGCGGCGTTCCAGACGGGTTATCGCGCCGCGCTGCTGATCGCCGATTCGCTGATCCTGATCCTGGCCGGCTTTCTCGGCTGGTCGGCTTCCTATGGCCTGATGGCGGTGCTGATGCTGCTCGGGCTGTATGCGACGCTGCGTGCGATCGAGCCCACCAGCAGCGCGCTCAAGGACCGCGCGCCGACGCTGTGGACCGCGCGCGGCTTGTTCGACGCGATCGCCGGGCCATTCATCGCGTTCTTTCGCGAGCACGGCCGCTGGGCGCTGCTGATGCTGCTCGCGGTCGCGTTGTACCGGTTGCCAGATTTCGCGATGGGGCCGATGGCCAATCCGTTCTACAAGGATCTGGGTTTTGCCAAGGAAGTGGTCGGCGCGGTGCGCAGTTCGATCGGCCTGATCGCGTCGATCGCCGGCATCGCCGCCGGCGGTCTGTGCGCGGTGCGTTTCGGTTTCGTGCCGACGCTGCTGATCGGTGCGGTGGTCGGCCCGGGCTCGAATCTGGCTTTCGCGGCGCTGGCGTATCACGGCGCCGACGTGCCGCTGTTTTCTATCGTGATGGCGATCGACAATTTCTCGACCGGCTTCGCCGGCACCGCGCTGGTCGCGTACATGTCGAGCCTGACCAGCCTGGGCTATACCGCAACCCAGTACGCATTGCTGAGTTCGTTCTATGCACTGCCCGGCAAGCTGGCCAAAGTGGTGTCCGGCGGCATCGTCGAAGCGTTGGAGCCAAGCCGCGGTCTGATGGGCGCGTATGCGCTGTTCTTCACCGGCACCGCGGTGATCGGCATTCCGGCTCTGCTGCTGTGTATGGTGCTGGTACGTCGGCGCGCGGTCGCGCCGACGTCTGCAAGCCTTGCCGAATAGCGCTACTTCTTCGCCGAAAGCGCCTTCACCGCCACCAGCGCCTGCTCCACATTCGCCGCCGGCGCGAGCCCGCCGATCACGTTGGCGACCTTGCCGTCGGGCGTGATCACGAACGTCGTGCGCTCGGCGAAGCCGTGGTTGATCTCGATGCCGCGCGTGTCCTTGATGCCGGCGGCGCCGTCCTTGACGTTGAGCTCGAAGGACTTGGCGATCTTGCCATCGGCGTCGGAGGCGACCGGGAACTTGCCGGCGCAGTATTCCGGGTCTTTCGAGAAATCATTGAGCCGCGCGATGCTGTCCAGCGACACGCCGATGATGGTCGCGCCGGCCGCGGCGAACTGGTCGGCGTTGACCGCGAAGGTATGCGCCTGCACGTTGCAGCCGCCGGTGTAGGCCGAAGGATAGAAGTACACCACGACCGGGCCTTTCTTCAGCGAATCGGCCAGCGAGAAGTCGAAGCTCTTGCCGGCCAGCGAGGCCTGGGCCTTGAAGTTGCCGACGGCGTCGCCTTCCTTGAGCGCGGCGAAGGAGGGCATCGCGAAAGCGGTCGACAGCAAAGCGGCAGCGGCGAACAGGGAGCTTTTCATTTGAGAGTCCGGTGATGATGAAAGCGTAGTGGCGACTGTACCCGTTACGCCGCCGGCGCGCGGCCGAGCTTGAGCAGGATTTCGGAGAAGCGCCGCGCGATGCTGGTCGCGTCCGGCACGTCTCGGGCACGGTGATAGATCGGCAATGACCAGCGCTCGATGTTCTCCGCGCGGCCCTCGAACCTGCCGCCGAGTGCCTTGATCTGCGCGATGAAGCGCTGGTTGTCGCGCAGCACGTCGTAATAGAAACGGCGGATGCCGGCGCGATGCGCCGTCAGATGCAGGCAGGCGTGCAGCAGCAGGCCGGCGCCGCGGCCCTGATATTCCTCGAGCACGGTGATCGCGACGTCGGCGGATTTGCGATCGCCGTTGAGCCGCTGATAACGCGCCACGCCGACGCCGGGCTCCTTGGGCCGCTCGCGGTTCATGCAACCCCAGGCGGCACGGTCGACCTGATCCAGCGTGGTGAACTCGCTGATCTGCTGGTCGCTGAGCTCGCTGACGTCGGCCAGAAACCGCCGCCGTCGCGCCAGCTGCGACATTTGCGCAAAGCCGGCGCGCAGCCGCTGCGCGTCGTCGGCTTGCAGCGGCCTTACCTGCACCGGCGTGCCGTCGTCGAGGCGGAACTTGAATTCGGACCGCAGTCGCGGCGTGCGGAAGGTTTGGAACCACCGCGTCGGCACCAGAATCACAGCTGTCCTTTGCGCCGGGGCGGCGCTTTTGCCCGCCTGCGTTATCGCGAATCGATGTACAGGCGTTTGAAGGCGTCGTCGTCGCCGGCCGACGAGATCGGGTCGATCTCGCGATCCTCGGCATCCAGATCCAGCGCGCCGGAAAAATCCTCGGGCGCGGCGCAGGGCACGGCCTCCAGTTCCGCCCAGGCGTCGAACTCGATCTCTTCGAGCGCGCCGTCGAAGTGCTGTACCAGCACGATTTCGCTGGCGACGTCGACACCGACGATCTCGAACGTATTGCCGGCCGACTGATACCAGTCGCCGGCATTGGGTTCCTTCAGCCATTGCGCCATTTTGCGGCTCCCGTGCGTGCTGTGCTGCTCGAACGATGGCCCTACTTCTACGCCGCAAAGGCGCATGCATCAAGCCGCGGCCGCATCCGTCGATGGCGCCGGAGGCAGCGGCGGCTGCGCGCCGGCGGTGGCGATCGCCTGCGCGCGCCGCGCCAGCAGGCTTTTCAGCGCCGGCATCAGGATCGCCTCCATCGCGGTCTCGATCTGGTCGCCCGGCACCACCAGCGTCTGCGCATTGGATTTGAACGCGCCGGGAATCTGGAATTCGTACAGGTCCAGATCGGCACTGAGCCGCGTGTGCTCGTTGAAATGAATCACCACCAGGCTTTCCTCGTTGCCGGGGATTTCGCGCACGACGAACGGATTGGAGGTATCCACCAGCGGCACGCGCTGAAAGTTGACGTCGGTGCGCGAGAACTGCGGCGCGATGTGGTTCACGTAGTCCGGCATGCGCCGCAGGATGGTGCTGGTGATTTCACTCGGCGTGCTGCCGCGCTCGTCGTTGTCGCGGCGGATTTTCTGTATCCATTCCAGGTTGACGATCGGCACCACGCCGACCAGCAGATCCATGTGCGCGGCGATGTTCGCGTCTTCGCCGACGTAGCCGCCGTGCAGGCCTTCGTAGAACAGCAGGTCGGTGTCCGGCGTGATCGGCATCCACGGCGTGAACGTGCCGACGCTTTGCCGCGCGAGCTTCGCCTCGTCCTCGGTGTGCAGGTAGCGGCGGCTGATGCCGTTGCCGGTCTCGCCGTATTCACGCAGCAAGGTCTCCAGCCGCAGCAGCAGGTTGCCGGCGGGCCCGAGCAGCGAGAAATGCTCGCCGCGGATGCGCGCGCGCGCGATCGCGCGGCGGTTGCCTTCACGGTCGTAGGCGTGGAAGGCATCGCCCTCGACGATCGCCGGCTTGATCGCCAGGCTCGCGCACATCCGCTCGAAGGCACGCAGCGCGGTGCTGGTGCCGGCACCGCTGGAACCGGTGACGCCGATGATGGGATGCCTGGCTGTCATAACGCAGGACCGTCGCTGAGCTGTGAGGATTGCGTGAACATCGCGCCAAAAGCCGAGCAATTCACACGCTCTCGCCCGACCTTGCCGACGTTTCATAGCATGCCGCCGAGCCGGCGGGCTATCGGACTTCAGCTACGGCGCAGTAACAGATCGTAGACGCCGTGGCCTAGGCGTTCGCCGCGGGCTTCAAAGCGGGTTTTCGGCCGGGTTTCAGCGCGCGGCGCATAACCGCCGTCGGGCGCCAGATTGAGCAGCTCCGGCACGCCGCGCACCACCTCGAGCATGTGCCGCGCGTAAGGCTCCCAGTCGGTGGCCATGCGTAGCAGGCCGCCGCTGGCCAGCGCACGCGTCACCAGCGGCATGAAATGCGGCTGCACCAGACGGCGCTTGTTGTGGCGGCTCTTGTGCCAGGGATCGGGGAAATAAATCACGATCTCGCTGAGCGCGCCGGCCGGTATCCAGTCGCGCAGCACTTCCACCGCGTCGTGGCTGGAGACGCGCAGATTGCTCAGCCCGGTTTTCTGCGCATGCATCATCACGCGACCGCAGCCAGGTCGGTGCACTTCGACGCCGATGAAGTCGTGGCCGGGTTCGTTGGCCGCACGCGACAGCAGGTGGTCGCCGTTGCCGAAGCCGATCTCGAACACGCGCGGCGCCTCGCGGCCGAACATCGCGGCCAGGTCCAGCGGCGCGGCCGGTGGGTCGATGCCGAAATGCGGCCACAGATCTTCGAGTGCGGATTTCTGGCCGTCGGTCATGCGGCCTTCGCGGCGCACGTAGGAGCGGATGCGCCGCTGCGGCGCGGCGCTGTCGCCTTCGGCAACGGTGTTTTCTTCCGGGTTTTGCGGCTCAGCCATGCGGGCTCTTCTGCCTCATCCATTGCGCGACGCTCGCCGCGTCGCGGTCGTCGGCAGCGAGCAGGCCGGCGATCACGCCGCGCTGATCATCCGCCGTCTTGTTCTGGCTCATCTTGAATTTGGTCTCTACGCGCGCGACCGGCATGCGGAACGCGACGATGCCGGGCAGCAGCCGTTGCAGCGTCGCCTCGTCGGCCTGCCACTGCGGATCGAAAGCCTGGGTCAGTTTCAGCAGGCTGCTGCGCGCCGCGTCGCGGTCCAGCAGCTGCGGCTGACCGCTGACGTGCACGGTCGCGTAGTTCCAGGTTGGTACGTTGCGCTCGGGTTCGGCGTACCAGCGCGGCGACACGTAGGCATGCGGGCCGTGGAAAATTGCGATCGTCGACGCGATCGTCGTGCCTTGCTCGAAGCGCTGCCAGTGCGGGTTGGCTTTCGCCAGGTGGCCGATCAGCGCATCGCCTTCGAGCAGCAACGGCAGGTGCGAGATCTGCGGTTCGGCGCCGTCGAGCGCGGTGATCAGGGTCGCGAACGGATGCGCCGCGATCAGCGCCTCGGCGGCCGCGCGATCGCTCTGCGCGAAATGCGCGGGAGCGTAAAGGCTCACTGATGCGACAGGCCTTCGAGCGGCGACGAGGCGGAGGCATAGCGCCGGCGCGGCATGCGCCCTGCCAGAAACGCTTCGCGGCCGGCGATGATGCCGTGGCGCATCGCGCTGGCCATCAGCACCGGATCGCGCGCCTCGGCGATCGCGGTGTTCATCAGTACGCCGTGGCAGCCCAGCTCCATCGCGATCGCCGCATCGCTGGCGGTGCCGACGCCGGCGTCGACGATGATCGGCACTTTCGCGTTCTCGACGATGCTCATGATGTTGTAACGGTTCTGGATGCCGAGGCCGGAGCCGATCGGCGCGGCCAGCGGCATCACCGCGACGCAGCCGATTTCTTCCAGGCGCTTGCAGATGATCGGATCGTCGCTGGTGTAGACCATCACGTCGAAGCCGTCCTTGACCAGAATCTTCGCCGCTTCGATCGTCGCCGGCACGTCCGGGTACAGCGTCCTGGCGTCGCCGAGCACTTCGAGCTTGACTAATCTGTGGCCGTCCAGCAGCTCGCGCGCCAGCCGGCAGGTGCGCACCGCGTCCTCGGCGGTGTAGCAGCCCGCCGTGTTCGGCAGCAGCGTGTAGCGCGACGGCGGAATCACGTCGAGCAGGTTGGGTTCGTTCGGGTTCTGGCCGCCCGCATTCTGGAAAAACGGCGTGCGGCGGATCGCCAGCGTCACGATCTGCGCGCCGCTGGCCTCGATCGCCTCGCGCGTCTGCTGCATGTCGGTGTATTTGCCGGTGCCGACCAGCAGGCGCGACGAATACGGGCGACCGGCGATGGTCAGCGCGTCGGGGATGGTCTGTGCATTCATTTGTCTGTCTGCGGCCGCTCAGCCGCCTCCGATGGCCTGCACGATTTCGACGTGGTCGCCGTCGCGCAGCAGGGCGCTCGCAAAGCCCGAGCGCGGAATGATGTCGCCGTTGATTTCGACCGCCAGCCGCTTGCCCGCCAGATGCAGCTGCTGCTCGATCAGCTGCAGCACGCTGCACTCGCCGGGCACGTCGCGAGGCTGGCCGTTGAGCTGAATGATCATGGTCACGGGACGAAGGCAGTGGAGCGGGTGACGGGAATCGAACCCGCGTCAGCGGCTTGGGAAGCCGCAGCTCTACCATTGAGCTACACCCGCGGTGGCGCCATTGTAGCGGCGCGTGGCGAGCGCCGTTAAGCGACAGCGCTGTGGACAAGAAAAAGGCCCGCGTCAGCGGGCCTTTTGTCTGGCTTGAAGCAGCGGCCGAATCAGGTCGTTTCGCTGACCCGGCGCGGGCCGAGGCGGCGCTCGAACGGGGTCGGCGGGCCGAGATCTTCGCGACGGCGGTCGCCGCGCTCGATCTCGCGCCGGTCCAGCCGCGAGAACTGGCGCTTGGGGCGGACCTCGTCGCGCGCGACCAGCCCATACAGAAAGGCAACCACGCACAGCGCGCCGACCGTCATCGTTGCCACGTCGATCAACCAGTTCAACATTGCCGCTCTCCGCCCGTCACGCCGACAGCGTTCAAGCCGCCGGCGCTTTCGATCCGGGCGGGCTTACCGCAGCTGCAGGTCGTTGCCGTCGACCCGAACCGGAGTGCCCACCTGGATGCCCGCCGCGCTGGCAACCTTTACCGTCTGATAACCGCCATTTTCCATGCGCACGCCGACTTCGTAATACGTCGATGCGCGAGCGCTCCTTTCAACCTGATGGCCGGCGACACCGCCGAGCACCGCGCCACCCGCGGTGGCCACATCCTTGCCCTTGCCACCACCGAACTGGTGGCCGATCACGCCACCGAGCACCGCACCGGCGACCGCACCCAGGCCGGTGCCTTCGCCGCGCGCGCGCACTTCGTTGATCGACGCCACCGTGCCGCAGTCGTTGCACACCGCCGCGGCCGGCGGCGGCGTGTACTGCTGCTGCTGTTCGGCGGCGCGCTCCTGGCGCGCGGCGCGCTCGGCCTTGGCGGCACGGGCCTTGGCGGCGTCGAGTTCGGCCTGCTTCTTTGCCGCCTCGTCCTGCGCCGCCGCCAGATCGGCCTGGGCTTTCGCCAGTTCCTCTGCCTGGGTAGCGGCCTGATCCGCCGCTTCTTGAGCTTCCTTGTCCGCCGGCGGTGCGCAGGCGGTGGTCAGCAGGGTCAGCGCAGCCAGCGCAGCGCACAGCGTTTTGTTGTTCATTGCAATCTCTTTGGGAAGCGTTAGAAGCGTGGTGGGAAGGCGACCAAGGCGGGCGGCTTTAGGGGCCCGTCCGCATTAAAAAACAGTTTGTAACGACACGTCGCTATCTTTACCGGGCAGGCTGAATGACACCTGAGTGGAATGTCGCATTTTGCTTGTTTTATTTAATCAAAAATAAGGAATATTTACAACTCTAAATCACAGGCTCCAGTGCTGCTGCAGGAATGCGGCCGTGGCGGCCAGCGCGGTATCGGCCTCCGGCAGCAGCGCCGGCATCGCCTGCCAGACGTGCCAGACGCCGTCCCAGATCTGCAGGTCGACCGCGACGCCGGCTTCGCGGGCACGGGCGGCGAGGCGCCGCGAATCGTCGAACAGGATTTCGTGCGCGGATACCTGGATCAGCAGCGGCGCGATGCCGGCGTAGTCGGCGAACAGCGGCGAGGCCAGCGGCTGGGTCCGGTCGCGGTCACCGAGATACGAAGCAACAAAACGCTCGGCCTCGCGCGGGCTCAGGACCAGTTCGGTCGACACGTTGCCCTTGATGCTGGCGCCGCTGGTGGTCAGGTCTGTCCACGGCGAGTAGGCGACGATGGCGGCCGGTTGCGGCAGGCCGGCATCGCGCGCGGCCAGCGCGCAGGCCAGTGACAGACCGCCGCCGGCGGAGTCGCCGCCGAAGGCGATGTGCTGCGCCGGCACGCCGGACGCCAGCACCGCGCGATACACCGCGAGCGCGTCGTCGAGCCCGGACGGGAACGGATGCTCGGGCGCCAGACGGTACGACGGCAGCAGTACGCGCGCGCCGGTCAAACGCGAGATGCGCGCCGCCATCGAGGTGTACAGCTGCGGTGCGCCGACCGCGTAGCCGCCACCGTGGAAATAGATCAGTGTGCGATCACTGGACGCGCCGGTCGGCGTCACCAGCAGCCCGGGAACGCCGGCCGTGGTCTGCTCGCTGATCTTGCCGCCGCGCGCATGAAACAGCTTCATGCTGGCTGCGGACTTGATCAGCGCGCGGCGCTGCTTGACGTGCGGCATCGGGCTGCTCATGACGCGGCCGATGGTCAGGCGGATCATCGGGCGAAGCAGGCGCGCGCGGATCGACACGGGCTTGGGGTTGGCGTAGGCGGGCATCGGGTTCTGGACGTTCTTATTGAAGACGCGCACCTTGGCGTCAGCCGCCGTGGCTGAACATGGTCGCCGCGCCTGCGCTTCGCGTCGCGGCGGCGAGCGCTGGCCGCCACGCCCGCGGATACGCGACACTGGTAGTGCCCTTTCTGCCGACGCGATGCGCATGCCCCGAGCCGAATCCAGTTTCAGCCTGCAGCGCGGTGCGCCGGCGCCGGACTTCAAGTTGCCGGACGTGGTCAGCGGCGAGCTGCTCGGCCTGCATGCCTGGCGCCAGCAGCGCATCACCGTGATCGCCTTCATCTGCAACCACTGTCCGTACGTGCTGCACGTGCTCGACACGCTGCTGCGCCGCGCGCACGACTATCAGGCCCGCGGCGTCGCCTTCGTCGCGATCAGCAGCAACGACGTCAGCCGCTATCCGCAGGACGCGCCGCCGGCGATGCGCCTGCTGGCGACGTCGCGCGGCTTCGGCTTCCCTTACCTGTACGACGAGAGCCAGCAGGTGGCGCTCGCCTATGGCGCGGCCTGCACGCCGGATTTTTACCTGCTCGCCGCCGACGGCAGCCTGGCCTGGGCCGGGCGCTTCGACGAGTCCACGCCGGGCAATGGCAAGCCGGCGACGGGCGATGATCTGGCGGCCGCACTGGATGCGCTGCTGGAGGGGCGCGACTGCGATCCGCATCCGCTGCCGAGCGTGGGCTGCAGCATCAAGTGGAAGGCTTGAAACGCGGTCTGGCCCCTCGATACGCGGGCTGAAGCCCGCTACTCGGGGCGAACGGAGCTTTTCGCGGCTTGCCGGAAACCCCGTTCGTCCCGAGTAGCCGCGCAGCGGCGTATCGAGGGACCCGCAGCAGAGCCGCCGTGCCGCCCGGCCACATCTGCTCTACAATGCGAACAATTCTCATCTCACTAAACGAGCCCGCTTTCGATGCGGCTGTCCGAACTGTCCCGTGGTGTGTCCGCCGTGATCCTGACCGTCGATGACGTGGCCCAGTCCGACCCGATCGCCGGCCGTCTGCGCGATCTGGGTTTTGTTGCGGGTGAGGCGGTGCGCGTGGTCGCGAACGGGCCTTTCGGCGGCGATCCGATGCTGATCCAGATCGGCTTCACCCAGTTCGCGCTGCGCCGCGCCGAAGCCGCACGCGTGCGGGTCGAGCACAGCGCCTGATGGACGCCGGCTTGCGCATCGCACTGGTCGGCAACCCCAACTGCGGCAAGACCGCGCTGTTCAACCAGCTCACCGGCAGCCGTCAGAAGGTCGCGAACTACGCCGGCGTCACCGTCGAGCGCAAGGAGGGCCGCTACACCGCGGCCAGCGGCAAGCTGGTGCAGGTGCTCGATCTGCCCGGCGCCTACAGCCTCGCCGCGACCAGCCCGGACGAGGCGGTGACGCGCGACGTCTGCCTGGGCCGCTTCACCGGCGAGCAGCGTCCCGACCTGCTGGTCTGCGTGGTCGACGCGACCAACCTGCGCCTGCATCTGCGCTTCGTGCTGGAGCTGCAGGAGCTCGGCCTGCCGATGCTGCTGGCGCTGAACATGGTCGACGCGGCCAAGCGCCGCGGCATCGTCATCGATCGCGCCAGGCTGCAGGACATGCTCGGCGTGACTATCGTCGAGACCGTCGCGGTGAAACGCGGCGGCGCCGCGAATCTTCTGGCGCAGCTCGACAGCGCTTTGCCGGCGCTGCCGCAGCCGACCGTCGAAGGCGCCGACGCGCATGCCAAGGTCGTCAAGCTGCTCGCCGCGACGGTGACGATGCCGCATCGCATCGCCGCGTTCGACGCCGCCGCCGATCGCGTGCTGCTGCACCCGGTGTTCGGCCTGCTGATTCTCAGCGTGGTGATGTTCCTGATGTTCCAGGGAGTGTTCTCCTGGGCCGCGCCGCTGATGGACGGCATCGAGACGATGATGTCGGCGATCGGCGGCTTCATCGGCAGCGCGATGCCCGATGGCCCGCTGCGCAGCCTGATCGTCGACGGCGTCATCGCCGGTGCCGGCAGCGTGCTGGTGTTCCTGCCGCAGATTCTGATCCTGTTTCTTTTCATCCTCGCGCTCGAGGAATCCGGCTACCTGCCGCGCGCCGCGTTCCTGCTCGATCGCATCATGGTCGGCGCCGGCCTGACCGGGCGCTCGTTCATTCCGCTGCTGTCGAGTTTCGCCTGCGCGATTCCCGGCATCATGGCCACGCGCAGCATCCAGGATCCGCGCGAGCGCCTGGCGACGATCATGGTCGCACCGTTGATGACCTGCTCGGCGCGGTTGCCGGTATACGCGCTGCTGATCGGCGCGTTCGTGCCGCGCCGCGACGTGCTCGGCCTGTTCAATCTGCAGGGCATCGTGATGTTCGGCCTGTATGCGCTGGGCATCGTGTCGGCCGCGGTCGTCGCCTACGTGATGAAGTATTTCAAGCGCGATGTCGCCGAGCAGTCGCTGATGATGGAGCTGCCGTCGTATCGCCTGCCGAACCTGCGCGATCTCGCGATCGGCCTGTGGGAACGCGGCTCGATCTTCGTCAAGCGCGTCGGCACGATCATCCTGTCGCTGACCGTGCTGCTGTGGTTTCTGTCGAGCTTTCCGGCGGCGCCGGAGGGCCATGTCGGCGACGCGATCGACTACAGCTACGCCGGCATCATCGGCCACTGGCTGGAATACGTGTTCGCGCCGATCGGCTTCAACTGGCAGATCTGCGTCGCGCTGATTCCCGGCCTGGCGGCGCGCGAAGTCGCGGTGGCTTCGCTGGCCACGGTCTATGCGCTGTCGGCCACTGGCGACGCCGCCGAAGCGGCGCTGTCGCCGATCATCGCCGCGCAATGGAGCCTGCCGACGGCGCTGTCGCTGCTCGCCTGGTACGTGTACGCGCCGCAGTGCATGTCGACGCTGGCGGTGATCCGCCGCGAGACCAACAGCTGGAAAAGCGTCGGCATCGCCGCCGGCTACCTGTTCGCGCTGGCGTATCTGGCCTCACTCATCACGTATCAGGTCGCGAGGGCCTTGAGCTCATGACGATTTCGGTGTTCGTGCAGTACCTGATCATCGGCGCCTGCGTGCTGCTGGCTGGCTTCTACATGCTCGGCCGTTACGCGCCGAAGCTGCTGGCGGTTCCGCGCGCCTGGCTGGCGAAGCAGCTGGCGCAGCGTGGCCACGCGCGCGCCGCGGCGCTGATGCAGCCGGCGGGGAAATCCGGCGGCGGTTGTCATAGCGGCGGCGACGACGCTTGTGGCAGCTGCGGTAGCTGCGGTACGGCTTCTTCCGACAGAAAATCCAACGAACAGCCGTTGATCTTCCATCGCAAGCACTGAAGCGTCGGAATCCCTCTCCCTCCGGGAGAGGGGCAGGGGTGAGGGCGCTGGGGGACACAAACTGGTTTGAGCCTGCAAGGCCCTCACCCGCCCCTGCGGGGCACCCTCTCCCGGAGGGAGAGGGCAACAAGCTTCAGGGTTTCTTGTAACCGTCGCTGAGCGTCCCCAGAAACGCGATCAGATCGTCGATCTCCGCTTCGCTCAGCGCCGGCTTGTCGCCCGGCTTGCGGCCGAACGGCGGGTCCATGTTGATGTTGTCGCGATACCCCGCGGGCAGATCGTCGAACGGCTTGCCGCGTGGATAGAACCTCTGCGGCTGTACGTCGCGCCTGGCGTAAAACTCCACCGCCTCGCGCAGCGTCGAGTACACGCCGTTGTGAAAGAACAGCTTGCGCTGCGCGACATTGCGCAGGCTCGGCGTGCGGAAGCGGCCGCAGTATTCGGCCTTGTCCTTCAGATCGGTGCGCAGCGGGCCGCAGAGGCCTAGATCGTGGAAGCCGGCATCGGCATTCGCCGGAAGCTTCGGATTGCGCGGCACGCCGAGCGCGACGTAACCGAAGTCGGTGAATGCAGGGAAGGCGCCGCCGCGCACGCGGCTCGGGTGGCAGGCGATGCAGTTGCCCTTGTCCTCGGCCTCAAACAGACGCAGCCCACGCGCCTCCTGTTCACCGAGCGCCACTTCGTGGCGCAGAAAGGCGTCGTACTTGCTGTCGTAGGGATAGAACTCCGCCGGGCTCTGCTGGAACACTTCCAGGCTGAGCAAGGCCGCGCGCCAGGCGCGATCGCCGTTGTCGAAAACGTCGTCGCCGAACGCGGCGCGAAACTGCGCGGCATAAGGCGCAGCACGCAGCCTGGCTACGACGGTCGCCGCATCCTTGTTCGCCATCTCCTGCGGCGACAGCAGCGGCAGTATCGCCTGCTCGTGCGCCGACTGTGCGCGGCCGTCCCAGGTGCGGCCGCCGGCCGCGCCCTGGTCGAGGCTGTCGTCGTCGTCTTCCTCGTAATAGTGCTCGGTGAATGGCGGCACGCTTTGCAGGTAACGCAGCGACGGCGCCGCGCGAAAGCCGCTTTGCTGCTGATCGCTGCCACCTGGCTGCACCGGCCGCGAATCCGGTGGGCCATAGGCATGCGCCGGATCGTGGCAGCTGGCGCAGGCGAGTTGGCCAGATGCCGATAGCGAAGTGTCGAAAAACATCCGACGACCCAGCGCGGTCATCGCCGCCACCTGAGGTTGCCGGGAGAATTTCTCGGCATAGAAAGCCTGGCTCGCGGCGCTCGTTTCCGGGGCTTGAGTTGCGGCGGGTGTCGCGGTTTTGTCCGGGCTGCAGCCGGCCAGTGCCAGCAGGATCGCGATCAGGAATCGTTTCATCGTCATCTCTGTAACAAACCGAAGTGACGGTTTTATGTAGCTGGCGTATGCGGCGAAATACGCTGCGAAACAAGCGGAAACAATGCCGGTGGCCGAAAGACACGCAACCGTCATCAAGCATCGAAAAACTGCGCGCCTGTCGCCACCGCAGCTTACGCAGGAAGCCAAGACATGTACCAGCCTCATCTCCGATTGCGCCGGCTCGCGCCCTTGTCGTTGCTGGTCGCCCTCGGCGCCGCCGCGACCCTGGCCGCCTGCAACAACAGTAACGATCACGACAATGCGCCCGACACCGCCGCAGTGACCGCGGCGTTGCAGGCTCAGGTCAAAAACATCGTCGTGATCTACGCGGAAAATCGCAGCTTCGACAATCTCTACGGCACTTTCCCCGGCGCCAACGGCATCCCCGGTGTCAGCAGCAGTGCCAGCGGTACCTATGTCGCGCAGACCGATCGCGATGCCTCGGCCACGTTATTTTCCAAGCTGCCGCAGGTCTGGGGTGGGCTCACTGCCGCCGGCCAGTATCCGGTGGTGTCGCAGGCCGACACGATGAACAAGGTCGACAACAAGCCGTTCATGATCGACGCGACCTATCCGGTCGACGAGTCGGTGGTCACGCGCGACCTGTATCACCGCTTCTTTGAAAACCAGATGCAGATCGATACCACCGGCAAGCGCGACAACAGCAAGTTCGCCGGCTACGCCGACGCCGGCGGCCTGGTGATGGGCTACTACGACGGCAGCCGCATGTCGCTGTGGAGCCTGGCCAAGGATTACGTACTGGCCGACAACTTCTTCCAGGGCGCTTTCGGCGGCTCGTTCCTGAATCACCAGTACCTGATCTGCGCCTGCGCGCCGACGTATCCGAACGCGGATACCGCCGCCGCCAAGCCGACCATCACCGTGCTCGACACCGACGCCAGCGGCGCCTACCTGCCGAAGCTGACGATCAACACCAGTTCGCCGGCCTCGGCGCTGGACGGCCCGCCGGCTTTCGTCACCAGCGGCAACATCGCGCCCAAGGATTACTTCGGCGCCGGCGACGGCTTCCGCGCGGTCAACACGATGCAGCCGGCGTATCAGCCGAGCAGCAATGCGCCGGCCGGCGACGACACGAGCAAGCTCTACGCCGACACCAGCAAGCCGACCACGCTGCCGCCGCAGACCCAGACCACGATCGGCGATCTGCTGAGCGCCAAGGGCGTCAGCTGGGCCTGGTACGCCGGTGCCTGGGATTCGACCGTGGCGACCGCGACCGGCGACCGCGCCACGATCAGCGCCAATCCGCCGAACTTCCAGTTCCATCACCAGCCGTTCAACTACTACGCGAACTTCGATCCGGCGACCCACGCCGCCGAACGTGACGCGCACCTGAAGGACTACAAGGATCTGGTCGCCGACGCCGCGGCCGGCACCTTGCCCGCCGTCACGTTCTACAAGCCGCAGGGCAACCAGAACCAGCACGCCGGTTACGCCAACGTCGCCGATGGCGACGCGCATATCGCCGACCTGGTGCAGCGTCTGCAGGCCAGCCCGCAGTGGGCCAACATGGTGATCGTCATCACCTACGACGAAAACGGCGGCTTCTGGGATCACGTCAGCCCGCCCAAGGGCGACCTGCTCGGCCCGGGCACGCGCCTGCCGGCGCTGATCATCTCGCCGCTGGCGAAGAAGGGCACGGTCGACCACACCCAGTACGACACCGCCTCGATCCTGCGCCTGATCACGCGCCGCTTCGCGCTCGACCCGCTGCCGGGTGTGGCGGCGCGCGATACCGCGCTGGTTGCCGCCGGCGGCCAGGCGATGGGCGATCTGACGCCGGCGCTGAATCTGAAGTAGCGCCGCTCTCCCTCTCCCTTCGGGAGAGGGCCGGGTGAGGGCCTTCCAGCCTGGCGCGGCTCTGCGAGACCCTCACCCGGCGCTGTCGCGCCACCCTCTCCCGGTGGGAGAGGGCTTACAGATGCGATGTGACTCCGAAGCGCCTGGGCGGCGTAGAATCGAGCCTGATTTGCACGGCTCAGACCCTTGACCCCAGTCGTCCGCTTCGAAGTCTCTTTTCCCGACCCGCGCGCCCATCGCTTCGATGTGAACTGCCGTATCGACGGCCTGCGCGGCGCGGTCACGTTCCGGCTGCCGGGCTGGATACGCGGCAGTTATCTGGTCCGCGATTTCGCCAAGCACATCCTCGATCTGCGCGCGACGCGCGGCGGTGCGCAGCAGCGCATCGAGC
Organism: Hydrocarboniphaga sp.; assembly: GCF_965279055.1. Taxonomy (NCBI): domain Bacteria; kingdom Pseudomonadati; phylum Pseudomonadota; class Gammaproteobacteria; order Nevskiales; family Nevskiaceae; genus Hydrocarboniphaga; species Hydrocarboniphaga sp. Next base: position 89,093 of record NZ_OZ257125.1, read on the forward strand.
GCCTCGACAAGAACCGCTTCCGCATCGGCGGCGAGGGCGAGATCGGGCTGAGCTACGGCGTCAACGCCTTCGACGAATCGGTACGCAAGGCCTACCTCGACACGCGCCGCGGCTTCTTCAACGGCAGCTCGCTGTTCTACTGCGCGCAAGGCTGCGAAAAGGCGCGCTTCGAAGTGCGCATCGCCAAGCCGGCTGACGCCGTCTGCGAAGGCTGGAAAGTCGCGACCACCTTGAAAGCCGAAGACGTCGACGCGGCCGGTTTCGGCCTGTATTCGGCGCCCGACTATGAAACCCTGATCGACACCCCGGTCGAGATCGCGCCTTACCAGCGCTACGACTTCGACGTCGACGGCGTGCCGCATGCGCTGGTGCTGTCGGGGCGCGTCGAACTCGATGCCGCGCGTGTGACCGCGGACCTGGCCAGGATCTGCCATGTGGAGCGCGAGATGTTCGGCCAGCAGCCGGTTCGCGGACCGGGCTTCGAGCAATACCTGTTCCTGACCAACGTCGTCGCCGCCGGTTATGGGGGGCTCGAACACAAAAGCTCGACCGCGCTGATCTGCTCGCGCGGCGATTTTCCGCGTGTCGGCAAAGCCGAACTGAGCCGCGAATACCGCACGTTTCTCGGGCTTTGTTCGCACGAGTACTTTCACCTGTGGAACGTCAAGCGGATCACCGCCGCGGCGTTTCTTGAAAGCGACCTGCAGCGCGAGGCCTACACGCGCGACCTCTGGCATTACGAAGGCACGACTTCGTACTACGACGATCTGTTCCTGTTGCGCGCGAACGTGATCGACGCGGTGACGTATCTCGATCTGCTCGCCGAGGCGGCGACGCGGCTGCAGCGTTCGCCGGCGCGCACCGCGCACACGCTGGAAGACGCGAGCTTCGAAACCTGGATCAAGTACTACCAGCCCGACGAAAACTCGCTCAACGCCAGCACCAACTACTACGTCAAGGGCGCACTGGTGTCGCTGTGCCTGGATATGACGTTGCGGCTGAAATCCAGCGTGACTTTGGACGACGTCATGCGCGTGCTGTGGCAGCGTTACGGCAGCCGCGACATCGGCGTGCCCGAAGGCGGGCTGGCAGCGGTTGCGCAGGAAATCAGCGGTGTCGATCTGGCCGCGTTCTTCGACAAGGCCTTGCGCAGCACCGAGGAGCTGCCGCTGGCCGAGCTGTTCGCCGAGTTCGGCGTCGGTGCGGTGCTGCGGGCGTCGACATCGGCGATCGACGAAGGCGGGCGCACCGCGAGCCGCAATCAGGGCGTCTGGGCGGGCCTGCGTCTGAAGCCGGGCGATTCGACGATCGCCGCGGTTCTGACCGACAGCCCGGCGCTGCGTGCGGGCCTGTCCGCTGGCGACCAGCTGATCGCCCTCGACGGCCTGCGCGTCACCGCACAGAACTGGACGCGCCGTCTCGATGCGATCGACGCCGGCGTCGAAGTTCGCGTCGACTATTTCCGCGGCGAGGAGCTGATGTCGACGACGCTGACGCCGGTCGCCGCGCCGCTGGATACCTGGACGTTCACGCTCGATGAAGTCGACGGCGACAAGCTGGAGCGTCGCAAGGCCTGGCTCGGTGTGTAGCGTCGTTCCTCTCTCCCGCTTGCGGGAGAGAGTCCCGCGCAGCGGGGAGAGAGGGCGTTGGAGCGCGAATGTGCCGGCGCCCTCTCCCGGCCCTGCGGGCCACCCTCTCCCGCAAGCGGGAGAGGGGAGCAAAGCACAGCGTCCAGGCGCCGTATAGTTGCTCGCATGTTCGAAGCGCTGACCAAATTCCTGATCGCCTATGCCATCGGCAATCTGATGGGCGGCCAGATCGTCGGCTGGCTGCGCGGCGGCGTCGATCTGCGCCGCCTCGGCAGCGGCAACGTCGGCGCGACCAATGCGCTGCGCACCCAGGGCGCGAGCTTTGCGCTGAGCGTGCTGCTGGTCGACGTGCTCAAGGGCGTGATCGCGGCGCGGCTGGTGCCGCTGATTCCGTGGCCGCTGGGCGAGGGCGCGCCCGACTTTCGTTATCCGCTGGAATGGCTGCAATACCTGTGCGGTGTCGGTGTTGCGCTCGGCCACTGCTATCCGATCACGCTCGGGTTCAAGGGCGGCAAGGGTGTTGCGACATTGGCCGGTGTGTTCGGCGCGCTGATGATCGCCGCGCTGCCGTGGATGTTGCTGACCTTCGTTTTGGTGGTGATGCTCAGCGGCTACGTCAGCGCCGCGACCATCGGCGCCGCGACGACCGTGGTGTTCTACATGCTGGTGGTCGATGCGCATCCGCTGCTGTCGGCGCCGGTGCTGTTCACGCTGACGATGTCGGCGCTGGTGTTGTTCAAGCATCGCGACAACATCCGCCGGCTGTGGCGCGGTAACGAGCATCGCTTCGAGAAAGCCCGCGTGCTCGGCCGCCTGATCGAGCGCCGCAACGCGGCACGCAAACCATGAGCGAAACCCTGCTGGATACGCTCGCCGATGGCCAGTGGCATAGCGGCGAAGCGCTCGCGCTCACTGCCGGCATCACCCGCGCCGGCCTGGCCAAGCGCGTCGACAAGCTGCGCGAACTCGGCCTCGATGTCGAAGCACGCCAGGGCCTCGGCTACCGGCTTTCGCAGCCGCTGGAGCGCTTGAATGCCGCGCGGCTGCAGCAGCAGGCGGCCAGTGGCCTGCGCGTCGCGGTCGTCGACAGCACCGACTCGACCAATCGCCAGCTGCTCGACGCGCCCGCCGCGCAGGATCCGCAGGCGCTGTTCGCCGAATATCAAACCGCCGGTCGCGGGCGCCGTGGCCGCGCCTGGCGCTCGCCATATGGCGCGAACATCTATCTGTCGTTCGCCTGGTCGTTCGCCGCCTGGCCGCCGCAGCTGACGGCGCTACCGCTGAGCGTCGGCGTCGCCTGCGCGCAGGCCTTGCACGACGTCGGCTGCACGCGCGTGCAACTGAAATGGCCGAACGATCTGTGGGTCGATAAGCGCAAGCTCGGCGGCATTCTGATCGAGCATCGCGGCGAAGCCGGTGGCGCCTGCCGCGTCGTCGTCGGCATCGGCCTCAACGTCGCGATGTCCGGCACGCAGGCCGACGGCATCGATCAGGCCTGGATCAGCCTCAACCAAGCTATCGGCGCGAACGTGTCGCGCAATACGCTGGCCGTGGCGCTGCTGGATCGTCTGCACGGCGTGCTGAGCCGCTTCGAATACGAGGGCTTCGCGCCGTTCGCGGCGCAGTGGAGCGCGCTCGATCTGACCCGCGACCAGCCGGTGCAGATCAGCGGCACGCCGGCGCTCGACGGCATCGCGCGCGGTGTCGACGAGATCGGTGCGCTGATTGTCGAAAGCAATGGCGAGCGCCGCGCCGTGCATTCCGGCGACGTCAGCCTGAGGCTGGTGCAGTGAGCGGCAAGATTCTGCTGCTCGACATCGGCAACAGCCGCGTCAAGGGCGCGCTGGCCGATGCAGCCGGCGTGCTGCAGCCGTTGGCCGCGGTGTCGCATCAGGCCGACGCGGCCGCGGCGATCGCCGCGATCGAAACCGATGCGCCGAACGCGCTGTGGATCTCGCACGTACTCGGCTCGGCGATCGAAGCGCAGCTGGTCGCGGCGGTGAAAACGCGCTGGCGTCTGTCACCGAATTTCGCGCGCTCCACCGCTGAGTTCGCCGGCCTGCGCAGTGGCTATGCCGAGCCCGAACGCCTCGGTGTCGATCGCTGGCTGGCGATGCTCGCCGCGCGTGCCCAGGCCTGGGATTCCGCGCTGGTGGTCGACGCCGGCACCGCGCTGACCGCCGATCTGATCGACGCCAGCGGTCAGCATCGCGGCGGCATCATCGCCGGCGGCCTGCTGACCGCGCAACGCGGCGTGCTCGGCGCCACGCGTTTCGCCACGCGCGACTTGCACGCGAGCTACGACGGCGGCCTCGGCCGCGACACCGAAGCCTGCGTGCGCCAGGGTGCGATGCTCGGCTGCCTCGGCGCGATCGACCGCGCCGCCGATCTCGGCGAGCCGCCGTGTCGCCGCCTTATCACCGGCGGCGACGCCGAGACGCTGCTGCCGTATCTGAAAGGCGCGTGGCAGCATCGCCCGAACCTGGTGCTTGAGGGACTGCAGGTTTACGCCCGCGCCGAGCGCCAGTAGCGCGAGTTTCGGCGAGTAACGCCGCCGTTCTGCCAACCGCGGCTGCGTGCTAGGCTCGCCGCGTTGCGCTGGTCGCCGCCCATTCGTTGCCGATGCTCCCGAAGGAGCCGCTATGTCCCGCATGCGTTCGCGTTCGTGGTCTTCCGCTCTGGCCCTGTGCCTGGTTTCATTCGCCGCCACTGCCTTCGCGGCCGACGAGCCTGTGCCTGCGCCGCCGCCTGCCGGTGCCAGCGCGCCGGCTCCGGCCACGCCGCCGCCAGCGAAGACCAAGCACAAGAAGAAAGGCCACGCGACCCCTGCCTCGGGCGACAACGCGGCGCCGATACCGCCGCCGCCGCCGCAGAAGCCGCCGGGCGGCAGCACCGTCAACAGCATGCCGGTGCCGCCGCCGCCGCAGAAACCACCCGGCGTCACGGCTCCTCCCGCGCCGCAGTAAGGCCAGGCCCGGGTCGCCTGCTTCCCTCCGCCGGAGCGAGCGGCTTAGGTGAGAGCGTTCATCGAGCAATTGCGGCGCCGGAACGTGTTCCGCGCGCTAGCGTTCTACGCGGGCGCGGCCTGGCTGCTGGTGCAGATCGCCACCCAGGTATTCCCGTTTTTCGACGTGCCGAACTGGGCAGTGCGCTGGGTCGTGATCGCGCTGCTGATCGGCCTGCCGATCACCGCCCTGCTGTCCTGGTTCTATGAGCTGACGCCGTCCGGGTTCAGGCGCGAAGTCGAAGTCGACACCGGCGATGTCCCGCTGCAGCGCCCGTTCGGCAGCGTCGATCGCGGCCTGCTCTGCCTGGTGGCGGTGTTGGTCGTGATGCTGGTCGGCAGCTGGCTGTGGCAGCGCGACGGTGGCGGCACAAAGCGCGCGTCGATCGCGGTGATGCCGTTCAAGAACCTGAGCAGCGATCCCGGCAATGCGTATTTCGTCGACGGCATTCAGGACGAGATCCTGGTGCGGCTGTCGAAAATCGCCGCGCTTAAAGTGATATCGCGAACCTCGACCGCGCGCTACGCGTCGGCGCCGGCCGATCTGAAGCAGATCGCACGCGAGCTCGGCGTCGACCATATCGTCGAAGGCAGCGTGCAGCGCCACGGCGGATCGGCGCGTATCGAAGTGCAGCTGATCGACGCGCAGACCGACACCAGTATCTGGGCGGAAACCTACGATCGCCTGCTGACCGACATCTTCAAGACGCAGAGCGAAGTCGCGCGCTCGATCGCCGAGGTGCTGCAGGCACGGCTGACCGCGCCGGAAATCGCACAGGTTTCCGCGACGCCGACGCAGAATACCGAAGCCTACGACGCCTACCTGCGCGGCTTGGCGTTCCAGTTGCGCTCGTTCGAGCCGGTGAACCTGGCGAGCGCGGCGAACAGCTTCGCCAAGGCGGCGGCGCTCGATCCGGATTTCGCGCTGGCCTGGGCGCAGCTGGCGCGCACCGAATCCACGCGCGCGTTCCAGGGCCTGGGCAATGCGGCCGAGTCCTGCGCCAGTGCGCGGCAGGCGGCCAGGCAGGCGCAGCGCCTGCAGCCGCAACTCGGCGAAACCGCGTTGGCGGCCGGTTACGTGCACTTCATGTGCGATCACGATCTGCCTGCTGCGCAAACCGCATTCGGCATCGCCAGTGCGCGGCTGCCGAACAACGCCGACGTGCTCGGCGCGATGGCCAAGATCGAATGGCGCAAGGGTGATTCCGCGGCGGTGCTGAAGCATCTGCGTGATGCGGTGGAACTGGACCCGCGCAATCTCGAGCTGCTCGGCTCCTACGCGTATTACCTGGGCCTGGACCGCCGTTTCGGTGACGCACGCGGCATCGTCAGGCGCGCGCTGCAGATCAGCCCCGACGACGCCTCACTGATGGCGCTGGCGGCATTGATCGAGCAGGCAGACGGCAACCTCGGCGCGGCGGCGGGCCAACTCGCCGACCTGTCGCCGCGGCCGCTGCAGGTCGACGTGTTCGACTACCAGATGCTGCAGCTGATCTACCAGACGCGTTACTCCGAAGCCGCTGCTGCGCTCAAGGACGCGCTCGCTGGCGACGTGTCCACGCTCGGCGTATCGGTCGCCGACTACTACGCGCTGCTGGCAACCGTGCAGCAGGCCAGCGGCAACGGCGCGGCGGCGCGCCGGACTTATGCCGAGGCGCTGGCGCTGCTGCGCGGCTTCGACGATGGCAGCCTCACCGATGAAAGCTCCGGCGGCGTCTACCTGCGCGCGATGCTGTGCCTGAGCGCGGCCGGTGCCGATGCCGCCGCGCTGGCGCTGGAGGACTGCACGCGACTGCGCCGTATCGCCGCCACGGACCGTGAATTCTCCTTGACCGCGCTCGATGCGCTCGCCCAGGCCGATGTACTCGCCGGCCAGCACGCCGCCGCGTTCGACGCGCTGCGCAGCCTGCTCGCCCGGCCGTATTACAGCGTGCGCTACACAACACCGCTGACGCCGGCGCTGCTGCGTCAGGACCCCTTGTGGGCGCCGCTGCGCCAGGATCCGCGCTATGCGGCGCTGGTCGCCGAGCGTGCGCGGTAGCCCGACGCTGGTCAGGCCCCCGCGCTCGGTCTAGACTGCGGGCCGCAAAAGTTCAGGGCCGGGTTAGCACAGTGGTAGTGCAGCGGTTTTGTAAACCGAAGGTCGGGGGTTCAAATCCCTCACTCGGCACCATCCCGGACTTGATGCTCCCCTGCGTGCTCCGCGGTCTCAGACTGTTTGAATGCTGGTATCCGGCTCATGCCGCATCGGCTGCCGCTTTCCGCAAGTCAGACTGCGCCACAGCCACTCCACCCGGCCCGTAGCGATAGCGCTTCAGCCACCAACGGCTGAAGACGATCTGCGCGGCGAAGATCGCGATGCTGCTGATCAGGACGCCGACCAGACCGTACTGCGGGCCAAGACCGAGGCCGATGCCATAGAACAGCGCGATCCCGATCAGCGTTTGCGCGAACTGATGGCTCAGTGTCATGGGACCGATCGGAGCGAGCGCGCCCGGCGCGCGCTGCCATGTGCGCCGTCGATAGAGCGAAGCTGACCATGCAGGCTCGGTCGGATAGGAGGAAGCACGCATTTCGGAGTAGCGTAACGCTGCCATCAGCGGAGCGCGCCGTGCCCCTTCAGACCAAAACGAATTGTGGCCGCGGCTTTCGCGGCTCGGCGGTTCTTGTCGTTGTTTATTCGATGCTGTTGTTGCTGCCACATTTTTCTGCGTCGGCTGCGGATTCCGGCGGCGCTGCAAAAAACGACGACTTCGGCGTAACCGCGCGCAGGAGCCAGATTCTGCTGGCGGAAGCCGCAGAAGCGATGCCTGTCGCCTGCGAGAAGCAGGGGAAAAAGGCGGCGGGCTGTTCGCTGAATCTGCTGAGTCACCTGCTCGCCAGGCTGTATGTTGACCCCTCGCCTGACGAGGTCCGTGTACTCGACCGGCAACTCGGAGCCGGAATCGCCGAGTACCTGCGTATCGCATCCGATTCACAGCTGAGCGCGGAATCGCGCCCGGGCAAGATCGACGACGAGCGCGACTCCAACGATTTCTATCTGAACTACGCCGGCACGCTATATCGTCTGCAACGGCTGTTCGGTACCCACGGGCAGCGCGCGGAACGGCTCGGCAAGGACACGCAGGCCGTGGTGGCGGACGCTTTCTGGGGCTGGGCCAGCAGCCATTGCGCGTTGGCAGACACGCGCCCTGCGCACGTCTGGCAAATCGTGGGTTCCGAGAATCACACGGCGCTATTTGACAGCTCGTGCTGGGCCGCCGCCGATCTCCTGAGCCAATCCGAAACCTACGCCGCGAGAACCTATCGCGACGGCAGCTCGGCTGCGGCGCAGCTGGCCGCCTGGACTCAGTTCGAGAAAGCCTACATCCGCGAACGCGCGCGCCACGGTTTGTTCCTGGAGTATTTCTCTCCGACTTATGCCAAGTACACGCTTTTCAACTTGTATCTGTATGCCGATTTCAGCCGCGACGACGAAATGCGGCGTCTGGCGCGCAATGCGCTTGATTTGTGGTGGGCGCAGTGGGCGGTCGAGCAAGTGGACGGCGTGCATGGCGGCAGCAAGGCGCGCGCTTACGGCGAGACGCTCAAGGACGGCGACGCGATGTGGGACGCGGCGTGGCTCTACTTCGGTTTTCGCAATTTCCGCGTTCCCAATGCGACGGCGCCGCTGGTCGCGTTGGCGACCAGCGACTATCAGCCGCTGCCGCTGATTTCCCGGCTGGCGCTCGATGCGGCCGGCCGCGGCTCCTACGAAGTCAGGAGCCGGGTACGCGGCCGAGCCGATCCGGCCAGCGAGGGCGCTCGCGGGGTTGTGCAGGTGGCGGCAGACGATTCCAGCCTGCTGCGATACACCTATGTCACACCGCAGTTTTCGATGGGCCTTGCGCAGGTGCCACGGCTGCCGTTCAAGCAATGGGTCGCCGGCAGTTCGCAGAACCGATGGGCGGGGCTGGTGTTCGCCGGCAGTCAGACTGCCAGGATCGTATTCAAGGTCGCCGGCAAAGGGCAGAACAACTACAACGCGCTGTGGGGCGTACAAAGCAGGGGCGCGCAGCTGGTGCAGGCTTTGCCGGCGCCGTGGAGCGCGAATGGCGGGCCGTTGCAGGTCTGGTTCTCCGGCGAACTGAAGCGGGTGGAGCGTGATGGCTGGGTGTTCGTCGATGGCGCCGGCTATGCCGCGCTGCGCCCGGCTTCGGGCGGATACAGCTGGTTGTCGGCGGAAGGCGGCCAGATCCTGGTTCCCGACGACGGTTATGTGCCGGTCGTGCTGCAGGCCTCTACCCGGGATCGATATCCCGACTTCGCTTCGTTCCAGAGCGCGGTTCTCGCCGCTCCCCTCAGCAGCAGCAAGGCGTCGACCGAGTTTGCCGGGCTGGATCATGCCGGCCGCCTGCGCCTCTACGGCGATTCGGGCCGCCTGCCGGAAATCGACGGCCGCCCGATCACGTTCGGTCCCGGGCCTTCCATCGAAAGCCCGTTTCTATCCGGCGGCGGCAATGACGCCGTGTTCAAGCTGAGCAAGGATGGCAACGCGCAAACCATCGATTTTCGCTAATCCGCAGTCGTGCTGGCGTCAGCGCCGGTCTGTCGCCAGCTGCTTGGCGAAGGCGTCGATTTCTGCCGCCAGCATGGCCCCGACCAGGGGCTCGAAACACTTGTTGTAGTGGCCAAGATCGCGCAGTGATTCGCGATAGCCGTGTTGTGCGACGAACGGCGTCGGGTCGACAAAGCGCAGATGCAGCGCGCTGTTCGTGTAGTGCTGCATGCGCTCGCGCAGTAACTGTCGCTGCGCAATCGGATTGCCATCGAAGTCGACGACAAAGGGGCCGACAAACAGTATCGGCTTGGCAATGGTGGCGTCGATCTTTTGTAGCAGTTCGTCGATCTGTTCCGCGCTCAGTTCGAAGAATTCGGCGTGCAGCAGCAGATCAATTGCCAGAGCGGTACTGCCGCTACTAGGTCCGCCCGATTCGCCGCGCAGCCGCGCCACCCGTTCCTGTCGGCTGGCGAACACCGTTTCCATCGAACACGCCGGTGTAGCTAAGCCGTTGTCGATTAGCAGGTTGCGGACATGGTGTATCTGCAACTGCAGTCCGCGATAACGAACGATGCGCAGCGACGACAGCTCGACCACGATCAGGTCGGCCGCGCCAAAATTTCGTTGGAAAAGATCGATACCTTCGCGCAGTGGATCGGCCTGATTGACGCTCATCAGCGCCGCGAGTTCAGGCGGCACCTTGACCACACCGCGCAACACGTCCACGACCTGCAGGACTTCCGCGGGGTTGTGTACGTAGCCGAATACGCCGTTGTGCCGGCGCTTTACGCGGCCGTAGTCGTCGGCAAACCCCAGTGGGGTATAGACCCGGCAACTTCCCAGAACGCCGACCGTCAGCTTTTTGAAGTCCTGAGGCAAGGCCTTGAACAGAGCGGCCTCCTCCTCTTTTTCTTCGGCCGATGTCGTGAGCGGATAGGGGGCGTTGCCGGAAGCGCGCGTCTCGAGTTCTTCGTCGCCACTGCCTGACCACGGTTCGTTCGCCGTGCGCAGACCCTTGAAGAATTGGTCCGTCAGCCAGCGCAGACCTTGGCGCGTGGTCCCCTGGCCATCGGCTCCGTGAAACCGGCCGTGCAAAGCCGGCGCTGCAAGCAGTTCGTGGCAGGGGAAATGATCGACGTTGGAAAAGTCGGCCTGCAGCTGCGAGGCGGCAGCCGTCAGGATGGCCTTCGCCCGCATCGACTCGACGATGGACAACACGTCGTCCGATTGCCGGCCGGGCTCGTCAGCCGCAACCACCAGTACGATGCCGAGCTTCGGATTGACCCTGCCGTTGATGAACTGGATCGTCCATTTGAGATCGTCGTAGACCTGGCTGTACGACTGTGGCGCGAACTCGTATTGGCCAGCGGCTTTGCGATCGCCCAGGGCCTCTTGCCTCAACGGCATGGCCGCGCCGTCCTGTTTCGATATCCAGGACCGTGTGCACGTCAGCGTCACGACTAGCAGATCAGCCTGACGAAGCAGTACGCGAACCGCTTTCAGATGGCGCTCTCGGCTGGCTTCCAGTTCACCGGGTGAGGAAAAGCCGGCAGGCTCGATCTGTGGCCGGAACGGATCGTAATAGCGTCCTTTCAGTTCCCAGGAAAGCTCGGTCGGGCTGAAACGTTTGTGCGCCATCGCAACTAGCTGCCGCAACTGTTTCGGCGTCCGGATGTCGCCGAATCGGGCGCTGTTCAGGCCGTAGCCAAACGCGGCCCGCTGCGCGGACGGCAGACCGGGAGGAGCGCTTTCGGTCTCGACCGCGACCAGGCCCTGTTCGCCGATCTGGTCGAAAACCGCCTGCGAGAACGAGCAGCCGATGGTTGCAATGCGGGTGCCCGTATTCCCGGACTGCCAGGGCCGAAAGAAATCGCTCATGTCGATGTCGGGCAAGCCGGGCGACGCGGTGGCAGCGGGATCGCTCATCGTTGCAGGGCCGTCTGTTGCCGCATGATCACCTCATCGACTGTTTTCTTGTCTGGCTTCGGCCGACGCCATGTAACGCGCTGTATGGGCGCTTTGCCGGCCCGGCGCGCTTGCCACATTATCTCCGGCCTATCCGTGCTCGGCTATCGGGCCGACGGCCGCACCAAACCCGCCAATCGTGGTCTCTATTTGATGAACAAGCTCATTGCGATCGCTGCCGTACTGCTGGCACTGACGGCCTGCACCAAGATCCAGGACGTGACCGAGTCGCGTGACGGCGGCCGCTATCAGGTCGGCAGCGCCAGCAGCGCGCGCGTCGGTGAGGTGATGCTGGACCGTTACCAGTACAGCGCCGCGCCGACCGCGACGCTGTCGGCGGCGATCCCGGCCGGCGATGGCCGGCTCGAGCTGCGCAGCGGTACGCGGCTGGTGGCGCGCAAGGTCGATGGCGAGCGCGCCTATTGCACGCCGATCACGTCGAATTTCGCCTGCCTCTACGACAACGACGGCGACGGCGCTTTTGACCACGAAATGGTCACCAACCTGGGCATCGCCAGCAGCAAGCGGCCGCTGGTTCCGGTGGTGGGCTACACCAAGGGCGACGGCGGCGCGATGGCCAAGGGTTTCAAGTCCGAGCTGATCTACCTCGGCCGCGCCGACAACGTGATCAGCCTGCGCTACCTGGACTACACCAACGACCTCGGCAAGCCCAGCTATACGCAGGAGCTGAAGTACACGCTGGACGCTAAAACGCCGACCGAAATCGCGTTCCGCGATGCGCGGCTGCGGATCCTGCAGGCCGACAACGAGGGGATCCGGTACGACATCCTGAGCAGCTTCGGCGGTTGAGTTTTTCCTGGATCACATAGCGCACCCCGTTCGTCCCGAGTAGCGGGCTTGCCCGCGTATCGAGGGATGCGACGCGATCCGGTCCCTCGATACGCCCGCGTTGCGGGCTACTCGGGACGAACGGAGTGTGTGGGCGCCACCAAAAAATCAGCTCAGCTCTTGTCGAACATCTTGCCGATCGCGGCGAGGAAGCTTGAGCCCAGGAACACCACGCCGCAGGTCGCCAGGCTCTTCCACATGAACTCGTTGCTGTGGCTGAGCCAGATCATCGACAGCGCCAGGCCGATCGCGACGATGACGCAGATCAGGCAGATCGAGAAGCAGAGTTTGTTCAAAAAGCTCATTGCGGCTGGGTTCGAAGCAGGGGCTTGAGGGCGCAGTCTATAGCCTGAGCGGCTAGACTGGCCGCCCTAAAGCCGCGTTGCCGTGCCTCATGTTGCTGACTCTCCGTGATGTTTCGCTGAATCTGGGTAGTACCGTCCTGCTGGATCACGCGGGCTTTTCGATCGAAAAAGGCGAGCGCGTCGCCATCATCGGACGCAACGGCGCCGGCAAGTCGACGATGATGAAGGTCATCGACGGCGAGGTCGCGATCGACAGCGGTGAAGTCGTCCGGGCGCAGAGCCTGCGCATCGCGCGCCTGGTGCAGGACGTGCCAGCCGGCACCGACGGCAAGGTGTTCTCGGTGGTCGCGCAGGGCCTCGGCGCCGCCGGTGCGCTGATCTCCAAGTACCACGAACTGCTCGATCAGGAGCGCTTTGATGAGCTCGGCGACGTGCAGTCGAAGATCGAGGCGGTCGACGGCTGGAGCCTGGATCAGCGCGTGTCCGAGACGATTTCGCGGCTGGATCTGCCTGGGGAAGCGATTTTCAGCAGCCTGTCCGGCGGTCTGAAGCGCCGCGTGCTGCTGGGCCAGGCGCTGGTGCAGCAGCCCGACCTGCTGCTGCTCGACGAGCCGACCAACCATCTCGACGTCGAGGCGATCGCCTGGCTCGAAGAATTCCTGATCGGCTATCCGGGCGCGATCCTGTTCGTCACCCATGACCGCGCGTTCCTGCAGCGGCTGGCGACGCGCATTCTCGAACTCGATCGCGGCATGCTCACCAGCTGGCCCGGCGATTACGAAAACTATCTGCGTCGCAAGGAAGAACGCGCCCACGCCGAGAGCCAGGAACGCGCGGTGTTCGACAAGCGCCTGGCGCAGGAAGAAATCTGGATTCGCAAGGGCGTCCAGGCGCGGCGGGTGCGCGACCAGGGCCGCGTCGAACGCCTGATGGAACTGCGACGGCAGTTCAGCGAGCGCCGCAACGTGCAGGGCAAGGCCAACATGCTGATCCAGGAAGCCGACCGCAGCGGCAAGCTGGTGGCCGAGGCGGATGACGTGGCCTATTCCTACGGCGAGCGCCAGATCGTGCGCAGCCTGACCACGACCATCATCCGCGGCGACAAGCTCGGCATCATCGGCCCGAACGGCGCCGGCAAGACCACGATGATCAACCTGCTGCTCGGCCGCCTGCAGCCCGACAGCGGCAAGATGAAGCTCGGCGCGAATCTGCAGATCGCCTACTTCGACCAGCTGCGCGGCGGCCTCGACGAGAACGCCTCGGTGGTCGACAACCTCGGCGACGGCAAGGACTACGTCGAGATCGGCGGCGCGCGCAAGCACGTGATGGGCTATCTGCAGGACTTCCTGTTCACGCCGGACCGCGCGCGCTCGCCGGTGCGCGCGCTCAGCGGTGGTGAGCGCAATCGTCTGCTGCTGGCCAAGCTGTTTGCGCGGCCGTCGAATTTATTGGTGCTCGACGAGCCGACCAACGATCTCGACATGGAGACGCTGGAGCTGCTCGAAGAACTGCTGATGGACTATGAAGGCACCGTGCTGCTGGTGTCGCATGACCGCAAGTTTCTCGACAACGTGGTCACGCGCTGCCTGGTGTTCGAAGGTGGCGGCAAGGTCAACGAGTACATCGGCGGCTACCAGGACTGGGTGCGTCAGCGGCCGGCGACTTACAGCCGCGCGTCGTCGTCGAACAACAGCAGCAAGCCGGCGCCTGCAGTCGCTGCTGCGCCGGTCGCCAAGCTCAACATCACGCGCTCGCTCAACAACAAGGAGAAGCGCGAGCTCGACGAACTGCCGCAGAAGCTGGAGAAGTTGGAGGCCGAGCAGACCAAGCTCGCCGACGAACTCAGCGCGCCGGGCTTCTACGAGCGGCCGAAAGACCAGGTGCTGAAAGTGCAGAAGCGGCTGGACGAGCTGGCGAAGATGCTGGCCGTTGCCTATGCGCGATGGGAAGAGCTGGAAGCGCTGCGGTAGCCGCTGCGCTGCGTCCTGGCGGCGATCCCACCTTCCGTTCGTCCCAAGTAGCGAGCTTGCTCGCGTATCGAGGGATAGCAGCGAGCGCGCAGGCGTCCCTCGATACGTCCATTGCGTGGACTACTCGGGATGAACGGGGATCCCGCGGGCGGCACCAGCGGCTGGATCCGACCGACAGGCCCTTTCACTCGATCTTGCGATTGTCCCGCCAGGCCCGCTCGAACGGCAGCCGCCAGGCATGCGGCGCCACCAGCTGGTGGATCGCTTTCGGCCCCCAGGAGCCCGGCTCGTAGAAGCGCACCGGCGGCGGATTGTCGAGCAAGGGCGCCGACACTTCCCATAGCCGCTCGATGCCGTCGGCGGTCGTGAACAAGGTGTGATCGCCGCGCATCGCGTCCAGGATCAGGCGCTCGTAGGCTTCGAGCACGTCGCCGATCAGCGTCGTGTCGTTCATCGCGAACTGCAGGCTGAGCTTGTCCAGGCGCATGCCCGGGCCGGGGCGTTTGCCGTAGAAGCTCAGGCTGATTTTCGAGGCGTCCGCCAGGTCGAAGGTCAGATGATCCGGGCCCTGCGCGCCGACGCCGGAATTGGCCGGGAACATGCTTTTCGGCGGCTCGCGGAACGCGATCGAGATGATGCGCTGGCCCTCGGCCAGGCGCTTGCCGGTGCGCAGGTAGAACGGCACGCCGGCCCAGCGCCAGTTGTCGATGCGGCATTCCAGCGCGATGAAGGTTTCGGTCTCCGACGCCGGATCGATGCCCGCTTCACCGCGATAACCGGCGTACTGGCCGCGCACGACCTTGGCCGGATCGATCGGCAGCATGCTGCGGAACACCTTGTTCTTCTCCTCGCTGATCGGCGCCGGCGCCAGCGCGGTCGGCGGTTCCATCGCCATGAACGCGAGAATCTGCATCAGGTGCGTGACCACCATGTCGCGAAACGCGCCGGTCTGCTCGTAGAAGCCGGCGCGCGTCCCCAGGCCCAGCGTCTCGGGCACGTCGATCTGCACGTGGTCGATGAAGTTGCGGTTCCAGATCGGCTCGAACAAACCATTGGCGAAACGGAACGCGAGGATGTTCTGCGCCGGCTCCTTGCCGAGAAAGTGATCGATGCGGAAGATCTGCTCTTCGGCAAAGACTTCATGCAGCCGCGCATTCAAGATCACCGCGCTGGCCAGGTCGGTGCCGAACGGTTTTTCCATGATCACGCGCGAGCCTTCGACCAGACCGGCTTCCTTGAGCATGTGCACCGCCGGCAGCGCCGCGCTCGGCGGCACGCTCAGGTAATGCAGGCGCCGGGTCTGGCCACTGAAACTCCGCTCGGCCTCCTCGACCGCGGCCTTGAGCACTGCGGCGCCGGCTGACATCGGCACGTAGTCCAGGCAGGCGGCGAACGCGTTCCACTCGGCGTCGCCGGGTTTGCGCGACGAGTACGCATTGAGCGCATCGCGCGCCAGCGTGCGAAAGCGGTCCGCGTCGAGCTCGTCCAGCGACAGGCCGATGATGCGGCAGCCGGGAATGAAGCCGGCATTGACCAGGTGGAACAGCCCGGGCAGCAGCTTGCGCCGCGCCAGGTCGCCGGTGGCGCCGACCAGCACCACGATCTGCGGATACTGCGGGCCCACGCCGGGTGGAATCTTGGCCATCTCGCGTCCTTGTATGAGTGAAGCTTTCCTGGCGGAAGCTCATACAGCAAAACGGACGCCAAATGTCGCCGTCATTGCCGCGAAAGCGGGAATCCGGTGACGGCGGCACTCGGCTCCGTTCGTCCCGAGTAGCGGGCTTTGCCCGCGTATCGAGGGACCGAAAGGCAGCGCGATCCGCTCCCTCGATACGCCTCGCGAGCGAGGCTACTCGGGACGAACGGAGGACGACGAAGGGAGGATAGTGAAAGCATCTCTGGATCCCCGCTTTCGCGGGAATGACCGATAAGGCGGGGCTACGCCGCGATACAGCAGCGATTGCGGCCGCCGCGCTTGGCCTGGTACAGCGCCTGGTCGGCACGCTCGAACAGCGACTCCGGCGTGTCGTTCTCGCGAAAGCCGGTGACGCCGCAGGACACGGTGATCGACACCGGCAGCTGGCGGAAGTGGAAGCCGATCTTCTCGATGGTCTGGCGCAGCTTGTCGGTGACCGCGAGCGCGCGTGTCGGCGTCACGTCGTCGAGCAGCAGCACGAATTCCTCGCCGCCGTAGCGCGCCAGGAAGTCGTGGTCGCGCAGGCGTTTGCCGAGTTGCTTGGCCAGCACTTGCAGCACCTTGTCGCCGGCGGTGTGGCCGTACTGGTCGTTGATCAACTTGAAGTGGTCGACGTCGAAGGCGGCGATGCTGCGCGGCTTCTGGTCGCGCTTCCACGCGGCAAGCTCGGTGGCGACGCGCTCGTCGTAGGCGGCGCGGTTGGGCACGCCGGTAAGGCCGTCGCGGCTGGCCTTGCGCTCGAGCTTGCGCACCGAATGGCTCAGCGCCTGGGTCTGGTTTTCCAGCTCCTCGATGCGCAGCCGCAGCGCCTCGTTGCGCTCGCGATGCGTGGCCACGCGCGCATCCTCGCGCGCACGGTGATCGCGTACGCGCTGGTCGATCGCGGTCAGACGCCGGTAAACCTGGCTCTGCAGGCTGGCCAGATCGCTGGCCTCGCGCGTATGCGTGTACAGGGCCTCGGTCTCGGACAATAGCTGCCGGCCGAAAGCCTGGCCGTCGGCCTGGGCGCTGGCGCGCTCCTCGGTTTCGCCGCGCAAATGCTCGGCGATGTCTTCCAGGCGCTCGTTGAACATCTGCAGCAGCCGGTCGGCTTCGACTTTTTCGCGGCGCAGCGACTGCGCCTGCGCGTCGGCCAGATCGGCGACCTGCACCGCGACGACCGCCAGCGCGTCGTGGCCGCGCAGGTCGGCGATCTTGTCGAGCAGTTCCTTGGCGCGCTTTGCTGCTTCCGGCAGATCGCTGAGGCGGTCGAGCAGGCGCTGCAAGGTCTGGGTCAGAGCCGGCGGTGCCGAGAACGGTTCGGCCGCGCTGCGAGGCGGTGCGGGTTGCGCGATCGCGGCGGCCGGCGTCGACGTGGCGGTGACCGGTACGGGCACGATCGCCGGCGCCGACACCGGCTTCTGGTCGAGCACCGTCACCGCCTGGGTCAGCTGGCCGAGCAGCGATTCCAGCGGCGCCGGTTCGGCCGGCCGGCGCAAGCTGCTGATGACCTGGGTCAGCGTTTCGTCGAGCGTCTCGTGCTGGCCGCGCGCGGCGATGCACAAGCGGCTGGCGATGCGCCGCAGCAGTTCCTCGGTATCGCGCCAGTGGCGCTCGCGCTTCTCGAGTTCCTCGGCCGTCTCACGGTATTGGCGCTGCCAGCGATCGGGCTCCATCGAGCGAACACACGTAGAGTGGGGGGTGATCGCATATCGGCTGGCGCGGCTGGAACTTGAGGGCGCGCAGACGCGGACAGGGTCCGCTCCTACAGGACTACTGCGCACCGTCGATTCGCGACTGTAGGAGCGGACCCTGTCCGCGACCGACGCCGCCCTAAACCTCCGACGCCGCCACCCACAGCGCCGCCAGATGCTCCAGCCCGGCGCGATCGTCCGCATCGAAGCGGGCGATGCGCGGGCTGTCCAGATCGAGCACGCCGATCAGCCGCTCGCCGGCCACCAGCGGCACGACGATCTCGCTGCTGGACGCGGCATCGCAGGCGATATGCCCCGGGAACTCGTGGACATCGCGCACCAGCTGGGTTTCGCGCGTCGCGGCCGCCGTGCCGCAGACGCCGCGGCCTAGCGCGATGCGGATGCAGGCCGGCTTGCCCTGGAACGGGCCGAGCACCAGCTCGCCTTGCTTGTACAGATAGAAGCCGGCCCAGTTCAGGTCGGGCAGGCCATGAAAGATCAGCGCCGACAGGTTGGCGGCGTTGGCGATCGCGTCGCGCTCGCCGGCGAACAGGCCGGTCGCCTGGTCTATCAGGCTGGCGTAAAGCTCGGGCTTGGGCAGCGACCTGGTGTCTTGAAGTTCGAACATGCGCTGCTCCGTAAGCTTGTCATTCCCGCCTTCGCGGGAATGACATCAAAAAGCCTAGCGCGAGAACGCCACGCCCAGGCCGATGCGCGTGATCGCGTGATCGTAGTCGAGCAGGCTTTCGCCGTAGCCCTGCCACAGATAGACCTGATAGAACACCGAGCCGTCGCGCGACGGGATCGTGTAATTGATGTTCAGCGCGCCATGACCGGTTTCGGGATTCATCCGCACCATCGTGTGCAGCACCTGGCGCTTGCCGAGCTGGCGCTGCCAGTGCACCTCGCCATAACCGTAGTGGTCCTCGATGTCGGGGTTGTCGTCGCCCTTGGGATCGTCGGGTGTCTTCTTCTTGTCTTCCGGCAGGCGGTACCAGGCCTTGATGTACCACAGCGACTTGCCCTCGGCGCGAAACGGCGCGATGTACAGCCGGTTCCAGGAGCGCGAATCCGGTACGTCCTGGCCATTGGATTCGTGCTCGGCGCCGATGTCCGCGCCCCAGTAGTTCCACTTTTTCGGGTCCGGCGTCCAGCGGTAGAACAGCTCGGGGTTGTAGTCGGTCTCACGGAACGGGCGCGAGCGGTCGGAGTCGTAGACCTGCCAGAACGAGCGCTGGCTGTAGCCGAAGTAGAACGGGGTGCTGAACAGCTGCACCTTGGCGCTGATCGCGAAGATCACTTCGGTCTGCGCGCCGTCGTAGTCCGGGCTGTAGGTCGCCGGCAGGATGAACATCGGCTTGTGCGTCGACAGGCCCTTGGCGACGGAGACGATCGAATACGCATTGGGATCCTCGCCGCGCATGCGCGAGAAGAAGTCCAGCTGTTTCTCGGTCGGCGGCGGCGTGTCCGAGGGCAGGGCCGAAACCACGGCGTCTTTTGCTTTCGCGCCGATCGTCGGGCTGATCGCCTGCGGCGCGACCTCGACCGCAGGCGGATCGGCGACGATCAGCGGCTGCTCGGAGCCGAGCTGCGCTGGCGTGGTGTCGGCCGGCGAGCCCGGCACCGGCGTCGGCGTCGGTGCGCCGGCGGCGAACGCGGCGGGCATCTCGGAACAGGTCGCCGCGCACAGCAGCGACAGCAGGGCCAGGTGTTTCATCAGCGTCCCTTCAGAAATCGAAGCTGGGCGAGGCGAGGGCGTCCACATAGGGCTTCATCACCCGCTCGACCCGGCACAGCTTGGCGTAATGCCAGAGCTTGTCCTTGTTGACCTTGTTCGCGGCGAAGCCGGCGCGCAGCGCGTCGACGGCGATATGCGGGCCGATCTTGTTGCGGAACTTGAACAGGTCGGCCAGGGTTTTTTCCAGGCAGTAGATGGCGACGCTGACGCTCTCGATCTCGTGATGCTCGACGCCCTCGGTGAATGCCGGGCCGCCGAGACGCGCGACCTTCACTTCCGGGTAGTCCAGCCGCGGCCGTGCCGCGCGCCGCTCGATCGCGATATAGACTTCGTCGGTGAGCTGTTCGGCAAGGCCGTGAAACGCCAGCGCCGAGCGCAGGCAGATCACGCCGTTGGGCACCGCGCGGCCGGCGACGGCCAGCGCCAGGTGCGGCGTGACCTGCTTGTCGGCCAGCACGTAGCTGCCGCGCCCGACTTTTTTGATCAAGCCCTTGTCGCAGACGCGACGCAGGTACTCGGCCTGGATGCCTTCCGCTGCTAAATCCTTCGGGCGCAGCACTCCGAGCTTGGCCGCAAGCTCGACGATGCGATCGGATTTGCTGGGTTCGTCCATCAGGCGTGCTTGAGTGTGCGCAAGCGTAAATAGTTTTTAAAATCTGTATATATTTGAGAACAAGTTTGAAAGTATTGCAAGAGATGCTTTCAAGCTACTAATTTCAAACAGGATTGTGACAAAGTGTTGTGTGCTGTCCGCCAAAGGCGCTAATCACGCACGCTGCCCGCCACGCGCCGTAACCAGGGAAAGGACCCCCAAGATGCTGCTGGACATCGCCTTGTTTCTCGCCGCCGCCGTGCTGTTCGTGCCCTTGTTCAAGCGGCTGGGCCTGGGCGCGGTGCTCGGCTATCTCGCCGCCGGCGTCTGCATCGGGCCGTGGGGCCTGGGACTGATATCGGACGTTGAATCGATCCTGCATTTCTCCGAGTTCGGCGTGGTGCTGCTGCTGTTCATCATCGGCCTGGAGTTGCAGCCTTCAAGGCTGTGGCATCTGCGCTCGGCGGTGTTCGGCACCGGCGGCCTGCAGGTGCTGCTGACCACGCTGGCGCTGGCCGGCATCGCCGTCGCCAGCGGACTGACGCCGAGTACCGCGCTGATCGCCGGCTTCGGCCTGGCGATGTCGTCGACCGCGTTCGTGCTGCAGATGCTGGCCGAGCGCGGCGAGCTGACCACGCGCCACGGCCGCGGCGCGTTCGCGATCCTGCTGTTCCAGGACCTGTCGATCATCCCGTTCCTGGCATTGGTGCCGGCGCTGGCCGCCGGCGAAGGCGGCCACGCGCATGCCAGCGGCAGCTCGACGCTGATCGCGGTCGCAACCGCCATCGGCGCGGTGGTGCTGACCGTGCTCGGCGGCCGCTACGCGCTGCGGCCGCTGCTGCGTGCGCTGGCCAAGATCCAGGTTGCGGAAATCTTTACCGCTGCGGCGCTGCTGGTGGTGATCGCCACCGCTCTGGCGATGGACGCGGTCGGGCTGTCGATGTCGCTGGGTGCGTTCCTCGCCGGCGTGCTGCTCGCCGACTCCGAATACCGCCACGAACTGCAGGCGGACATCGAGCCGTTCAAGGGCCTGCTGCTGGGCCTGTTCTTCATCGCGGTCGGCATGTCGGCCAACATCGGCCTGCTGATCGCCGAGCCGCTGCAGGTGCTGGCGGTGGTGATCGGCCTGATCGCGGTCAAGGCGGTGGTGATCTACATCGTCGGCCGGCTGTTCCATCTGCCGGACGATTCCTCGCGCTCGCTGGCGCTGTCGCTGGCCCAGGGCGGCGAGTTCGCCTTCGTGCTGTTCGGCGTCGCCTCCGGCGCCGGCCTGCTCGATCACGCGCTGCAGGATCTGCTGGTGCTGAGCGTGACGCTGTCGATGATGCTGTCGCCGCTGGTCTACATGGCCTACGCGCGGCTGCGGCCGGAGATCGCGCCGCCGCCGTTCGACGAAATCGACATCGAGGCGGCGCCGGTGGTGATCGCCGGCTTCGGTCCTTTCGGCCAGATCGTCGGCCGCGTGCTGCGCCTGCGCCGCATCCGTTACTCGGTGCTCGACAAGAACGCCGACAACGTCGCCTTTCTGCGCCGCTTCGGCATTCCGGTGTTCTACAGCGACGCCGCGCGCTTCGAAGTGCTGCGCGCCGCGCACACCGGCGACGCCAAGCTGCTGGTGGTCGCGATCGCCGATCCGGTGGAATCCAAGCGCGTGGTCGAGACCGCGCGCCATCACTATCCGAGCTTGACGATCATCGCCACCGCGCGCACTCGCCAGCATGCACTGGACCTGATGGACCTGGGCGTCAAGAAAGTCATACGGCGCAGCTACTTCTCGTCGCTGGAGATGACGCGCAAGGTGCTGGCGGTACTCGGCGAAAACGAGGCGCAGATCGAGCGCACCATCGCCACGTTCCAGCAGCACGACCAGAAGACCCTGATGCGCCAGCTCGCCAGCTCGCGCGACGAGCAGTCGATGATGCAGGCCGCGCGCGAGGCCAATCGCGAGCTGGAAGAACTGTTCGACTCGGACAACGAGGCCGAGCCCGAAGTGGATGAGCTGGCGAAGAAGCGGGTGGCCTGAGAGTTTCGCGCCGGTCCCTCGATACGCCCCCTGCGTGGGCTACTCGGGACGAACGGAGTTTTTTCGCGATGTATCAACCAAGTTCCGTTCGTCCCGAGTCGCCGCCTGCGGCGTATCGAGGGAGCGGACCGCCGCCCGACGATATAGGCTGACGCCGCACAGGGAGACCGCTTGGCCACCATCACCCCGCAGATCCTGGTATCGCTGGTCGCGCTCGGCATGGCGCTGGCGTTCCTGTCGGCGGACCGGCGCAGCAGCACGTCGCGCGCGCTGGCCGCGGCGCTGGCGTTCACCGGCGTGGCTATCATGCTCAACCATGGCCTGCTCGCCGAGGCCGCGCATGCCTCGGGCTGGCTGGCGCTGCCGGAGTCCCTGGCCATCGTGACCATGCTCGAATGGCTGCTGCGCGTGCGCCGCACGGTGCCGGTGCCCGAGGATTTCGACACGCGCTTCGGCGATGGCGTGCTGCGCTTCGGCCAGCTCAGCGGCCTGGCGTATACCGTGTTCGCGCTGTTGTGGCCGCAGCTGCGCGTCGACGATTTTCTCGGCGCGGCCGGCGACAGCCGCGCGTTCACGCGCGCCGGCTTCTGGCTGTTCGCAACGCCGGTGCTGCTGGCGGTGGCATCCGGCATGACCTCGCTGGTGCTGCTGCTGAACCGGCGCCCGGATCGCAGCGAGCGGCTGCGCCTGCTGGCCTTCGCCGGCTGTACGCCGTTCATGGTGTCGGGCTTCGTGCTGCCGGCGCAGCTGGCGGCCGTGTCGGTGGTGATCGGCGAAATGATCCTGCTGATCGGCGCGGTGCAGTACCACGTCATGCAGGGCCAGCGCGGCGCGTTCATGTCGCGCTTCCTGTCGCCGGAAGTGGCGCGGCTGGTCGCCGAGCGCGGTCTGCGCCAGGCGATGCAGGACAAGCAGCTGACGATTACCGCGGTGGCCTGCGATCTGCGCGGCTTCTCGGTGTTTGCGCGCGCGGTGCCGTCGCAGGTGACGATCCAGGTGCTGCGCGAGTATTACGACGCGGTCGGCCAGGTGGTGGCGCAGTACGGCGCCACGATCAAGGACTACGCCGGCGACGGCGTGCTGATCCTGGTCGGCGCGCCGATCGAATTCGCCGACCACGCCGCGCGCGCCGCCGAGCTGTCGCTGCAGCTGCGCCAGGCCTGCCAGCGTTGCATCGCGCAGTGGAGCCAACTCGGGCCGCGCCTTGGCATCGGCGTCGGTGTTGCCAGCGGCGCGGTCACGGTCGGCGTGATCGGCGGCGTGTCGCGGCTGGAGTACACCGCGGTCGGCTCGGCGGTGAACCTCGCCTGTCGCTTATGCGAGCAGGCGCAGGACGGCGAAATCCTGATCGATGATGCGACGCAGCGCGGTGCCGGCCGCAGCAACGCCAGCGAACGCCCGCCGCTGAACCTGAAAGGCTTCGGCGAACCGGTCGCGCATTTCAGTCTTTAAGGTTCCTTAGCGCGGCTCACCGATCGCGACGACGACGCCGGCAACCAGGATCGCCGCACCGGCCAGCACCGTCGCCGACGGCAGCGCGCCGCTCCACAGCGCGCCGTAGCCGATGCCGGCGATGGTTTCAAACACGATCAGCTGGCCGAGCAGGTGCGCCGGCAACTGCGTGCTGGCCTGGTTCCACAGCGCGTTCGCGGCCCAGGACGTGACCAAGCCGAGGATCAGGCAGACGCCGGTGAACAGCATCCAGTCCGGCGCCGCCCGCGGCAGCGACGGGGTCGCCGCGAACAGCAGCAGCGCGAACGGCAGCGCCGCCGCACCCTGCAGCGACGACCATTCCAGGCCGCCGATGCCGGGATGCGCGCGCAGGCGCTCGCTGTTGGCGACGCCGTACACCGTCCACAGCGCCAGCGACGCGAACGCGCAGGCGACGCCGACGGCGTAGTCGCGCGCCGTCGCCGCGCTGCGCGCCGCGGTCGCCGCATCGGGTGCATGCGCCAGCCACAGGCCGCCGAGGATCAGCGCCAGCGCCAGGCCGTAGCGCGGCGTGATCGCGTGGCCGGCGCGCAGCCGTCCGGCCAGCGACACGGTCACCGGCAGCAGGCCGATGATCAGCGTCGGCATCACGTAGCCGGCGAGCCGCACCGCGATGCTGAGCAGCGCGTAATACAGCAGGTTGCCGGACAGGCTCAGCAGGCTGGCGTCGCGCCAGGCGAGCCACGACCGCCGCCGCGCCGGGTCGCGCCGCGCCAGCAGCATCAAGGTCGCGGTCGAGGCCAGGCCGTAGGCGATGTAGCGGCCGGCGGCGACGCCCAGCGCCGGCCAGTCGCCGAGCATCAGCGGCCCGACGAAGGCGAAACCCCATCCGCAACAGGCGAGCACCGCATAGGCGACGCCGGTTCGGCTGACGGTGGGTTCGCGCACGATTCGATTGAAAGCCGGAGGAATGCCGCCATGTTATCGGCTGGCGTAGCGCCGATGCGCGAAAACTTCGCGCACCGACTGCCGCCGTCAGGTGGGATTGTTATAGTCGTCGCATGGATCTCCCGGTCATCAATCGCCTGAGCAATGCGCTGCACAAGCGCAGCGTCGTGCGCGAGTTCGGTATCGAGGCGCTGGTCAAGGTGCTCGACGAGTACCTGCCTGAAGACCAGATCGCCGACGTGCGCCGCGCCTACGAGTTCGGCGCCAAGTACCACGCCGGCCAGAACCGCACCTCCGGCGAGCCCTACATCTACCACCCGCTAGCGGTGGCGCGGATTCTGGCCGACCTGCGCATGGACGCAACGACGCTGATCGCCGCGATCCTGCACGACGTCGTCGAGGACACCGAGGTCTCTCCGGAACGCGTCGCGATGGTGTTCGGCAAGGACGTCGCCAGCATCGTTGAAGGCGTGACCAAGATCGGCAAGGTCGAGGGCCTGTCGCGCGCCGAGCTGCAGGCCGAGAGCTTCCGCAAGCTGCTGCTGGCGATGACCCAGGATCTGCGCGTGATCCTGGTCAAGCTCGCTGACCGCCTGCACAACATGCGCACGCTCGGCGCCACCGAGCCCGAGAAGCGCGTGCGCGTGGCCAAGGAGACGCTGCAGATCTACGCGCCGATCGCGCAGCGCCTGGGCATCAATACGATCCGCACGCAGCTCGAGGATCTGGCCTTCGCCAACATGTATCCCGAGCGTCACCGCGTGCTCGAGCGCGCCATCGACGACCAGATCGGCGACAGCAAGAACCTGATCAAGGACGTCGAGGGCAAGATCGCCAAGGCGCTGCGCGACGAGGGCATCGGCGCGACCGTGGTCGGCCGCGAAAAGAACATCTACAGCATCTACCAGAAGATGCGGCGCAAGAAGATGCGCCTGCTGCAGGTGATGGATCTGCTGGGTTTCCGCATCGTCGTCGCCAAGCTCGACGACTGCTATCGCGCGCTCGGCGTGGTCCACCACGTCTACAAGCCGGTGCCCGGCGGCTTCGACGACTACATCGCCAACTCCAAGGCCAACGGCTACCAGAGCTTGCACACCACGTGCATTGGGCCGGAAGGCCACAAGATCGAAATCCAGATCCGCACGCGCGAGATGCACCACATCGCGGATTCCGGCATCGCCGCGCACTGGCAGTACAAGATGGGCAGCAAGGACGGCGCCTCGTCGGCGCCGCAGGTCCGCGCCAACGAATGGCTGCGCGGCCTGTTCGACGAACTCGGCACCGCCGGATCGCTGGAGTTCATCGAGGGCGTCAAGGTCGACCTGTTCCCGGACGAGGTCTATGTGTTCACGCCCAAGGGCCTGATCCGGCGCATGCCCAAGGGCGCGACCTCGGTGGACTTCGCCTACTCGGTGCACAGCGAACTGGGCGACCGCTGCGTCGCCGCGCGCATCGACGGCAGCCTGGAGCCGCTGAATACGCCGCTGCGCAGCGGCCAGACCGTCGAGATCATCACCGCGCGGCATGCGCGGCCGAACGCGGCCTGGCTGAACTTCGTCAAGACCGCGAAGGCGCGCAGCCATATCCGCAACTTCCTGCGTAACCAGCGCGAGGACGAGGCAGTGCGCCTGGGCCGCCGGCTGATCGAAATCGCGCTGCGCGATCTCGGCATCTCGCTGGCCAAGCTGCGCGAGGAAGCCGCCGAGCCGGTACTGAAGGCCTACGGCCTGAAGGACATGGAAGAGCTGTACGCGGCGATCGGCACCGGCGAGCGCCTGGCGCCGCTGGTCGCGCGGCATTTCCTGCCGGACCAGAATTCACCGGATTCGGATACCTCCACCGCGGCGCCGCTGGCGATCGAAGGCACCGAGGGCCTGGTCGTCGACTACGCGCGCTGCTGCCGGCCGATTCCGGGCGACGACATCCGCGGCAACGTCAGCGTCGGCCGCGGCATCGTCATTCACCGCATCGACTGCAAGCATGCCAAGGCCAGGCCGCAGGACTGGGTGCCGCTGATCTGGGCCGACAAGGTGCAGGGCGATTACCTGTCCGAAATCCGTGTGCACGCGCTCAATCAGCGCGGCCTGCTGGCGCGTGTCACCGCCGAGATCACCAGCAGCGAATCCAGCATCGAGAACGTGCAGATGCCGGACCGCGCCGGCGGCGAGACCATCGAGATGCGCTTCATCATCACGGTGAAATCGCGCGTGCACCTGGCGCATGTGATGCGGCGCCTGCATCGGCTGGATGGTGTCGAGAAGGTCGTTCGCTCCTAACAAAATAATTCCCTCCCCCGCAGGCGGGGGAAGGAGACCGGCTCAGCGTCGCCTGAAAAACCGGTTTTCGCGCAGCGGACTGCGCAGCAGCTTCATTGGCTCATGCGCCCCGTGGTTTTCATCGAAGGACGCAGCGCGGCTGGACGCGGTCGTGCAGCTGCCGCTGCTGCGATAGCCCAGCGCGGTCGCCAGCAGCGCTTCGTTGCGATCACCCAGCGCGTGGCCGAAATCGTCGGACACGTAGCAGTTCGGGTCGAAGCCGTCGGCATAGTCGCCGAAGCCCTGGTCGTTGACGCCGGCGAACTCGATCGCGAAGTACGACAGGCCGCAGTTGTCGGTGGGAAAGAATCCGTAGGGCTTGCCGCAGCTGGTGTCGCCGATCAGTACGACGTTGACGCCGACGCCGCGCAGGCCGTTGATCACCGCCTCGCTGGCCGAGCAGGTGCCGCTACCGGTCAGCATGAACAGCCGCGGAAGATTCAGCGTAGGCAGGCTGCTGCCGCTGGTGACGGACGGATCGAAACCCTGGGCGGTGGTGTGGAACGGCGTGACCGTGTCGGTCTGCGTCGCCAGCGGATTCTTGTCGTTGAAGCTGAGCTTCTCGAAGGTTCGGCCAGTGGTACGCGCCGGCCCGGCAATCATATAGGCGAGTTCGCTGGCGATATCCAGATAGCCGCCGCCGTTGTAGCGCATGTCCAGCACCAGGTCGCTGATGCCGGCATCGCGCAGCTGCGTGATCGCATTGATCAGCTCGCCTTCGGCGGTGGCGATGTGCTGCGTGAACAGCAGGTAGCCGACCTTGCTGCTGCCGGCCGTATAGCTCTGCACCTTCTGCACCGGTACCGAATTCGCGGCAACGGCGGTCAGCGTGACGCTGCGGCTGGAATCGCTGCCGTAGTCGCGGATCGTGAATTGGTGGCTTTCTCCCTGCACTTCCGGGAACAGGCCGGCGTTGAGCGTGTCGATACCGCTCTGGCTGTCGTCGTAGACCAGGTCGACGCCGTCGACGGCGAGGATTTCGGCGCCGCGATCGATGTGCTGGCCGGCGGCCGGCGTGTTCGGATCGGTGTAGACGATCACCGCTTCGCGCGGCGGTTGCGTCGCCAGCAGCGCCACCTGCATGCCGTAGCCGATCTCGACCCCGGAGCGCGACTGCGCGTTGAACAGCGCGGTCGAGTAGGTAAAGCTGAATTCGTCCTTGAGCCGGCCGGAGGCCGTGGTCTGCCGCGTTTTCAGATCCTGGAAGTAGGCGTCCAGCGCGTCGGTCACGCTGCCGTAATTCGAGGCCGTGTACGGCGCCGCATTGACGCTGGGGATTTCGCGGTACCACAGATAGATGTCGCCCATGAAGGCGCGTACCCATTTCTTCTCGTCGTCGATGCTGCCCTGGCGATCCGGATACGGCTGGTTGCCGTTGTACGGGTCGTTGCCCCGCCGCGGTGCGGCGCAGATCGCGGCCTTGCCGTTGGCACTGGCGGTGCGCTGCACATACGGGTTGTCGCTGCCCTCGTCATTGCCGCTGTCGCCACCGCCGCCGCCACCGCAGGCCAGCAGCAGACTGGTCAGCAGCAGCGTGGTCAAAGCGGTGGACGTCGATGAGCGAAAGGGCTGGCGCACGGTGGATCCCGGTGGTTCGGCGATGCGGCGAAGTTTAGCCGCCAGACCTTGTATTGAACTGGGCAATAACCCCCGCCATAGGTGCTTTTGCTACGCAGTCCGGCGGCTTCACTACAATAGACTCGACATGCCGCGCCCCAACCGATTGCCAGCCGTAGACCCCGCGTCCGACGCCAGCCAAGCCGCAGCCCCCGACTGGCGCATGCTGCCGGCACTGCTGCCGCACCTGAAGGACTATCCGGGCCGCATCGCGCTAGCGATGGCCTGCCTGGTGATCGCCAAGCTGTCCGGCGTGACGCTGCCGCTGGTGCTCAAGCACATGGTCGACAGCCTCGACACGCGCCATCACGCGATCATCGCGGTGCCGCTGTCGCTGCTGCTCGCTTACGGGAGCCTGCGCTTCGTCAACGTGCTGATGGGCGAGTTGCGCGACGTGGTGTTCGGCCGCGTCGCCGAGCGCGCGGTGCGCCGCGGCGCGCTGCAGGTGTTCCGCCATCTGCACGGGCTGGACCTGGATTTCCACCTGAGTCGCCGCACCGGCGGGCTGTCGCGCGACATCGAGCGCGGCGTCGCCGGCATCAGCTTCCTGCTGCGCTTCATGCTGTTCAACATCCTGCCGACCATCTTCGAACTGGTGCTGGTCGCCGGCATCCTGCTGTGGGCCTATGGGCCGTTGTTCGCGATCATCACCGCGGTGTCGGTAACGATCTATATCGCGTTTTCGGTCGTGGTCACCGAATGGCGCACGCATTTCATCCGCATGGCCAACCAGCTCGATTCGCGCGCCAATACGCGCGCGGTGGACTCGCTGCTGAACTACGAGACGGTCAAGTACTTCGGCAACGAGGCGCACGAGGCCGCGGAATACGATCGCTTCCTCGCCGAGTGGGAAACCGCGCAGCAGCAGAACCGGATGTCGCTGGGCCTGCTCAACGTCGGCCAGTCGCTGATCGTCGCCGGCAGCCTGACGCTGATGATGGTGCTGGCCGCGCAGCGCGTATCCAGCGGCGGCATGAGCCTGGGCGATTTCGTCGCGATCAATGCCTACGTGATCCAGCTGTTCATTCCGCTGAACTTCCTCGGCTTCGTCTACCGCGAAATCCGCCGCGCGCTGACCGACATGAACCGCATGTTCGCGCTGATGGACGTGACCCCGAAAGTGCAGGACGCGGCCGATGCGAAGACTTTGGTGGTCGGTTCGCCAACGCTGCGCTTCGAGGATGTGCGCTTCGGTTACAACACCGATCGCAACATTCTCAAAGGCGTCAGCTTCGAGATTCCGGCCGGCAGGACCGTTGCCGTGGTCGGCGCCAGCGGCGCCGGCAAAAGCACGCTGGCGCGTCTGCTGTTCCGTTTCTACGATCCGGATAGCGGCCGCATCACGATTGACGGCCACGACCTGCGCGAATTCACTCAGGCCAGCCTGCGCGCGGCCATCGCGGTGGTGCCGCAGGACACGGTGCTGTTCAACGACACGCTGTTCTACAACCTGCAATACGGCCGTCCGGATGCGAGCCGCGCCGAGGTCGAGGAAGCGGTGCGGCTGGCGCATCTGGAAAGCTTCATCGCGCAGCTGCCGCAGGGCTACGACACGCCGGTCGGCGAGCGCGGGCTGAAGTTGTCCGGCGGCGAGAAGCAGCGCGTCGCGATCGCGCGCGCGCTGCTGAAAAATCCGGCGATCCTGATTTTCGACGAGGCGACCTCGTCGCTGGATTCGGTGTCCGAGCGCGCGATCCTGCATGCGATAGAAGAAGTCGCCGCGCGTCGCACGACCCTGGTGATCGCCCACCGGCTGTCGACGATCGTGCATGCCGACCAGATCGTCGTGCTCGACCAGGGCCGGGTGATCGAACAGGGCCGTCATCAGGACCTGCTCGCGGCCAGCGGCGCGTATGCCGGCTTGTGGCGGCTGCAACAGCGCGAACGGCCGGCAGCCGAAGCGGCGATGACCTAGGCAGGCCGCGCTGCGTCGGGCGTCTGCGGATTCGATTTGCGCCAGGCGGCCGGCGGTACGCCGAACTCGCGCTTGAAAGCGCGACTGAAAGCGGTTTCCGACTCGTAGCCGCTGTGTTCGGCGATACGCGAAATCGCGGCACGGCCAGCACGCAGCTGCTGCGCCGCGAGCGCCAGGCGCCAGCGCGTCAGGTATTGCATGGGCGGCTCGCCGACCAACGCATTGAAGCGTTCGGCCAGTGCGGAACGCGACAGCGCCACTTCGTGTGCTAGCTCGTCCACGGTCCAGCCGCGACCGGGTTCCCGGTGCAGCAGCGCGAGCGCGGTACCGACTTGCGGGTCGCGCACGCCGGCCAGCCAACCCTTGGCGCCTTGCGGCAGTTGCTCGACGTGGCGGCGCATGGCCTCGACGAAGATCAGCTCGGAGAGCTTGGCGAGCATCGAATCGGCGCCGGGCGCCGACATCGACGATTCGCGAACGCCGACGCGCAGCAGCTCGCGCAGCAGCGAGGTCGCCGGACCGTCGCCGATCGGGATGCGCAGCACCCGCGGCAGCGCGTCGAACAGGGGCCGGCAGACGCTGCGGCTGCAGGCCAGGTAGCCGCAGACGAAGCGCGTCGCCTCGCCGCCGCCGCCGTGCCGCAGATGGACCAAATCGCCGCTCGCGGTGATCTCGACTTCGGCCATGCTGTCGACTTCGGTCGGCGCCAGATGCAGATGGCTGCCGAGCAGATGCGGCTCGTCCCGCGTGATCAGGATCAGGTCACCGGCGACGGCGTCCAGCACGTCGACGCCGCCGGTCAGCCGGACTTTGCAGCGACCGGCGGTCAGCATGTGGAAGAACACCAGCTGCTCGGCATGGGCGAGCTTTCGGCGCACGCTGGTCACGCTGCACTCGCCGCGTATGCACCATGGCGCGGTGAACTCCGCGTTGAGATACACCGCTCCTTCGAGGCGCACGGACTTGAGTAGGTCGGAGAGAGCATCCATGGCGTTTCGGTCAAAAACCGCGGGGTTTCGGCAAGGACGACGGGCCGGACGCCCGGGATACTAACAACGCCCGCAGTGCTTCGCGCTGCAATGCTTCAGGTGTAAGCCAAAAAACAGGGAGTTTCTTCATGAGCGAGCAGAAGACCTACGAGGGCCGCTGCTTCTGCGGCGCGGTTCAATTGAGCGTGAGTGGCGATCCGGCCGGCATGGGCTATTGCCATTGCGGGTCCTGCCGCAGCTGGTCGGCAGGGCCGGTCAATGCTTTCACGCTGTGGAATCCCGCCGCAGTGAGGGTCACACGCGGCGTCGAGCACATCGGCACTTACAACCTGACGCCGAACAGCTACCGCAAATGGTGCAAGAACTGCGGCGGACATCTGTTTACCGAACATCCCGGCATGGGCCTTACCGACGTTTACGCGGCGACGATTCCCGGCTTTCCGTTCGAAGCCGGCGTCCACGTCCATTACCAGGAAAGCCGGCTTCGGATGAAGGACGGCCTGCCGAAAATGAAGGATCTACCGGCCGAGATGGGCGGCTCGGGCGTACTCGTCGCGGAATAGTCGCGCCGGTTTAGCATGGCGGCGCGCGTGGCGGTGCTAGGCGCGCGCGTAGACCGGGGCGTCCGTCTGTTGGCTGAACGCGCGGAGCAGCGGCGTTGCCCTTCTCCTGCGCGGCAATATGACTTAACTTCGGCGGGCGTCGGAGGAGACGCTAGAAAAGTCGCCAATGAACCTGCGTGAATCGCTGAAACTGCTGACACCGGACGGCTTCAAGGAAGCCCTGCTGAGCCGCGTGGTCACGCCCGAAATCGAAGCCTACATGGCGCGCATGCCCAAGCCGGTCGGCAGTTTCGGCTACGACCCCTGGGGCTACAACGAGAATCAGGCCAAGGTCGGCCTGGGCCTGGCCAAGCTGTTGTACGACCATTATTTCCGCGTCACCTCCACCGGCCTGGAGAACGTGCCGGCGCAGGGGCGTGTGCTGCTGATCGCCAATCACTCCGGCCAGTTGCCAATGGACGGCATGATGATCTCGGTCGCGGTGGCGACCAACGACAACGGGCCGCGTGTGCCGCGCTCGATGATCGAGCGCTTCTTCCCGACCGTGCCGTGGCTGGGCAATACCTTCAGCGCCTGGGGTTCGGTGATCGGCGATCCGCTGAACGCGCACAAGATGCTGGAGTCCGAAGAACTGCTGATCGTATTCCCCGAAGGCGTACGCGGTTCCGGCAAGCCCTACCAGAAGCGCTACGAACTGCAGCGCTTCGGCCATGGGTTCATGCACATGGCGGTGACGCAGAACGTCCCGATCATTCCGGTCGGCGTGGTCGGCTGCGAAGAAACCATGCCGTCGCTGCTGAATTTCTGGCCGCTGGCGAAGCTGCTCGGCATTCCGTACTTCCCGGTAGGTCCGCTGCTGCCGTTGCCGGCGCGGGTGTACCTGAACTTCGGCAAGCCCCTGCACTTCACTGGCTGCGTCACCCGCGAATCCGAAGTGCAGCAACATGTCGACGAGGTCAAGGACGCGATCCGCGGGCTGATCGATGTCGGCCTGAAGCAGCGCACCACCATCTTCTAGGAGTCACCCCGCTCGATGGCTGCCCGCAAGAAACCCGCTGCGACCGCGAAAACCGTGCTGGTCACCGGCGCCGCCGGCTCGCTGGCCAAGCGCGTGATCGCGCGGCTGTACCCGCAATACAAGGTCATCGCGGTCGACTTCCGCCACAAGGTGGAGGTCGACGGCGGCATTCCGTCCTACAAAGTCGAGACTCACAAACGCGATTTCGAGGACGTGTTCCGCAACCATAAGATCGACGCGATCATCCATATCGGCCGCATCTTCGCCCACGAATCCGACCGCCACCGGCGCTACAACTCCAACGTGCTCGGCATGAAGAAGCTGCTGGAGCTGGCCAAGCGCTACGAGGTCGGCCAGATGATCGTCTACTCCACGCACCTGGTGTACGGCGCCTCGGCCTACAACCCGGCGCTGCTCGACGAGGACCAGCCCTTGAAAGCCGCCGAAATCACGCAGGAGCTGGTCGATTCGGTCGAGCTGGAGTCCCTGGCCAACATCTTTTTGTGGAAGCACCCGGAACTCAACATCACCATCCTGAGGCCGTGCACGGTGCTCGGCCCCGGCGTGCGCAACACCATGTCGATCCTGCTGGCGCGGGCGGTGGTGCCGGTGCTGATCGGCTTTTCGCCGCTGATGCAGTTCGTGCACGTCGACGACGTCGCCGATGCGATCAAGCTCGCGTTCGAGCAGAACAAGCCGGGCATCTACAACGTCGCGCCGGAAGACTGGATCGCCTACCAGGACGCGGCCGAGCAATGCGGCTGCAAGCGCCTGCCGATTCCGTCGGTGCCGCCGGCGGTGCCGCGCACGATCAGCAAGCTGCTCAACTGGAATGCGTTCTTCCCCGGCTACATGGTCGATTTCTTCAAGTACCCGGTGGTCATCGACGGCAAGCATTTCCGCGACACCTTCGGCTGGCAGCCGCGGCGCAGCCTGAATGACATCTTCAGCTACTACCGCCGGCAGAAACTGCCCGCCGGCGGCGCCTGATCGCGGGCCGCGACCCATAGGCAAGGCCAATCAACTTGTTATGAAAGTTTCACTTCGGTAATCGCCCGCGCTTCCGTAAGCTGGCGCACATCGTTTCAATCGATCACCTCATAAGGAGCTATCAGATGAGCAAGAAGGACCGTCCCGCGAGCAAGGCGCCGAAAGTCGATATCGGCATTCCCAAGGACAACCGCCAGGCGATCGCCGAAGGCCTGTCGCGGCTGCTCGCCGACGAGTACACGCTCTATCTGAAGACCCACAACTATCACTGGAACGTGACCGGGCCGATGTTCAACACGCTGCACCTGATGTTCGAGGGCCAGTACACCGAGGCCGCGCTGGCCGTGGATCTGGTCGCCGAGCGCATTCGCGCGCTGGGCTTCAACGCGCCGGGTTCGTACAGCGAATACGCCGAACTGGCCGCGGTGAAGGAAGACCGCACGCATCCGGAAGCGATGACCATGGTGCGCAACCTGGTCGCCGACCACGAAACCGTGACTCGCACCGCGCGCAGCCTGTTCCCGGCCGCCGAGGAAGTCAGCGACGAGCCGACCGCCGACCTGCTGACGCAGCGCATGCAGCTGCACGAGAAGACCGCCTGGATGCTGCGCAGCCTGCTGGAATAAGCGCGCCCGGGCACTTCCTCGGCGGCAGCCGGTCTGATCCTATGTGTTTGGAACAGGTGAACATCATGAAGATCGACCGACTCGCTGCCGCCGCCCTGCTGTTGCTCAGCAGTGTTGCTGTCCAGGCGGCGCAACCTCCGGCCGCTGCCGCCGCGCCTTCTGCCGACCCGGCCGCGCAAAGCCCGGAGCAGCTCAAGCTCGACGGCGACAGGCCGCGGCCCTGCCTGCAGACCGGCTCGCGATTGCCGAGCAAGAGCCATTGCGTGAACGCCGCGGGCCAGGTGGTCACGCGCGAAGAACTCGACGCCACCGGCGCGATGACGATGGGCGACGCGCTGCGCCGGACGGTTCCGTCGGCCACCGTGCGGTAGCGCGGTCGGCCGCAGATTAATTCCCGTTCACGAAAGTTTTTTGCCGGGCCGCCCCCCCGAACGGCGCGCAGTCACGCTCCTGCCCTTAAAATGGCGCGGTGAACCCGTCCTCCCCGCTGCTCGCGATCCGTCGTCTCAAAATCCATTACCCGTTGCGCAGCTGGCTGCCGTGGCGGCGTGGTGGCGTGGCGCGGGCGGTCGACGGCGTCGACTTCAACCTGCATGCCGGCGAGACGCTCGGCATCGTCGGTGAATCCGGCAGCGGCAAGTCCAGTGTCGCGCGCGCGCTCGCCGGATTGCAGGGCGTCACCTCGGGCGCGATCGAATACACCACCGCCAATGGCCATACCGTCGATCTGTCGCGGCTGGACAAGAAAGCCTGGCGGCCGCTGCGCCGCGAAATACAGCTGGTGTTCCAGGACCCGCAGTCCAGCCTGAACCCGCGTCATCGCATCGGCCGCATCGTCGAAGAGCCGCTGAAGACGATGTTCCCGGAACTGGGCAAGACCGAGCGTACCGCGCGCATGCTGGCGATGCTCGAGCGTGTCGGCCTCGGCGCCGAACATGCGGACCGCTATCCGCACGAGCTGTCCGGCGGCCAGTGCCAGCGCGTCGGCATCGCGCGCGCGCTGATCGTCAAGCCGCGCGTGCTGATCTGCGACGAGCCGGTGTCGGCGCTGGATGTGTCGGTGCAGGCGCAGATCATCAACCTGCTCGCCGACTGCCAGGCCGAATACGGCCTGGCGATGATCTTCATCGCGCATGACCTGGCCGTGGTGCGGCATCTGTCGCAGCGCGTGCTGGTGATGTACTTCGGCCGCATCATGGAGCAGGCGCCGCGCGAGGTCCTGTTTGGCCAGGCGGTGCATCCGTATACGCGCGCCTTGCTCGCGGCGATGCCGCCGGAAGATCTGACCTTGCCGCTGGAATACGTGCAGCCGGCGCTGGAAGGCGAGGTGCCCAACCCGCTGAGCCCGCCGCCGGGCTGCGTATTCGTCACGCGTTGCCCGATGGCCGACCAGACCTGCAACCGCTCGATGCCGACCTTGCGCCGCGTCGCGCATGGCGGTTACGCGGCCTGTCATTTCGTCGGCATGGCGGCGCCGGCCTGAGGCGATGGAAGCGGCCAGACGCGTCGCGCTGATCACCGGTGCCACGCGCGGCATCGGCCTGGCTTTCGCGCGGGAATACGCGCAGGCGCATCACCGCCAGGATCTGATCCTGGTCGGGCGCTCGGAAGCCGCGCTGCGTGATCTGGTGAAACAGCTGCGCAAGAACCAGGGCGGGCGTATCGAGATCATCGTCGCCGACCTGAGCGCGCCGGATTCCGGTGAAGGCGTCGCCGAGCAGGTGATGGCGCTGGGAATGAAGGTCGACGTGCTGGTCAACGCCGCCAGCGCCGATCATGTCGGCGACTTCATCGAGCAGGCGCCGCAAACGGCGCAGGCGCAGATCACCCTGCAATGCGCGGCGATGGTCGATCTGTGCCAGGTGCTGGCGCCGGCGATGGTCGCGCAGCGCTCCGGCACCATCATCAATGTCGCCGCTGCGGGTGGTTCGCAGCCACGGCCCTATGCCAGCGTCGCCGGCGGCGTCGCGGCCTTCGTGCTGTCGTTCACGCAGGCGCTGCGCGCCGAGCTGCGGCCGCAGGGCCTGCGCGTCGTCGCGATCTGTCCGGCGCCGGCGCGATGGCTGGGCCTGTCAGCGAGCACGTCGCCGGAAACCCTGGTGAAACGCAGCCTGCGAGCGGTGCGGCTGAATCGCGCGACGGTGACGCCGGGCTGGCGCGATGCGCTCGCCGGCCTGGTGATTCGCGTGCTGCCGACGCGCGTGATCGCAGCGCGGCTGCGACGCCGACGCTAGCGCGAGCAGCTCGGCCGCAGGCCGGCAGCCCTGGCCTGCTGATACACCGCGGCGTCCTGCGGCAGGCGCGCGCTCAGGTCATGGATGCGCGTGCTGTTCGACGGATGCGTCGACATCAGCTGCGGCGGCGCCTGGCCACCGGCCTTGGCCGACATGTTCTGCCACAGCACGATCGACTGGCTCGGATCGAAGCCGGCTTTGGCCATCAGGTCCATGCCCAGCAGGTCGGCCTCGCTTTCATGCGCGCGCGAGTACGGCAGCAGGAACAGCGTCTTGGTGGCAACGCTCAAGGTGCTGGCGTCGATGCCGGTAAACGCCGAGGCCACCGCGGTGCCGAGGCTGCCGACCGCGTCCGACGACACGCGCTCGGCCGAATGGCCGGCGAGCACGTGCGTGACTTCGTGGCCGATCACCGCGGCGAGCTGGTCCGGCGTGGTGGCGACGTCGAGCAGGCCGGTGTAGACGCCGATCTTGCCGCCGGGCAGCGCAAACGCGTTGACGTCCTTGCTCTCGAAGGTCACCACCTCCCAGCTGGTCGGGATGCTCACGTCCCACTTCATCTGCGGAATCACGCGGGTGATCGCGCCGGCCACGCACTGCACGTAGGCGGCCTCCTTGGTGTCCTTGGTTGCCGGGGTTTTCTGCTTCAGCTCGGTGAACGAGTTGATGCCCATCTGGCTGACTTCGGAATCCGACACCAGCTTGAGCTGGCTGCGGCCCAGCGGCGACGTGGCGCAGGCGACGAGCACGGCGGCGCCGAGCAGCGGCAACAGGATTCGCGACTTCGACATCATTCTGATATTCCCCAATGCGCCAAAAAAAGTGATGCAGAAAACTCAGGGCTCGAGGCGTTCGACGCGCCAGCTCGCCGCGCTGCGCACATAGCACAGCCTGTCGTGCAGGCGGTCGCGCCGGCCCTGCCAGAACTCGACTGCCTGCGGCCGCAGCACGTAGCCGCCCCAGAATTCCGGCAGCGGAACATCGCCACCGGCGAAAGCCTGTTCATTGGCTTGCATGCGCGCGTCGAGTTCGCCGCGTGTCGCCACGACCGCCGACTGCCGCGAGGTATACGCGCCGATCTGCGATGCTCTCGGGCGCTCGCGGAAATAGGCCAGCGAGGCTTCGCGGCTGAGCCTTTCGACGCGGCCTTCGAGCCGCACCTGGCGCTCCAGCTTGTCCCACCAGAACACCAGGGCGGCCTGCGGATGCGCGTCGAGTTCGCGGCCCTTGCGGCCTTCGTAGTTGGTGTAGAAGCAGACGCCGCCATCATGGAAGCCTTTGCACAACACAATGCGCGCCGAAGGCTGGCCGTCGTCGCCGACCGTGGCCAGCGTCATCGCAGTGGGTTCGATCATGCCGGCTTCGCGCGCGGCGTCGATCCACAGCCGCAACTGATCGATCGGCTCGGCCAGCAGGTCGGCCTCGTCCAGCGGCGGGTTCAGGGTGTATTGCTTCGGTGTCTGCGACATGGTGCGGCGAGACGGTTGACGTTGGGCTGGCAGTGTACTGAAACGTCCCGTGACCGTGGTCCGGTCCGCGATGCGCGCATGGCAGAATCCGTATACGAGCTCGATAAAACCCTACAACCGGAGACCACATGAGCAGCAGTCCGAGTCAGTTCCAGGCCTTGCGCGTGCACGGCGTGGACAAGCGCACCGAGTCGCGCTTCGAAACCCTGAGCATCGACGATCTGACGCCGGGCGAGGTGGTGATCCGGGTCGCGTATTCCTGCCTGAACTACAAGGACGCGCTGGCGGTGACCGGCAAGGGCCGGATCATGCGCCAGCTGCCGCGTGTTGCCGGTATCGACTGCTCCGGCGTCGTCGAATCCAGCGGCGATGCCGCGTTCAAAGCCGGCGACAAGGTGCTGGTCACCGGCTGCAACATGGGCGAGTTGCTCGATGGCGGTCTGGCCGAATACGTGCGCATTCCGGCGTCCGCCGTGGTGCCGCTGCCGGCGGGCCTGAGCCTGTTCGAGGCGATGGCACTGGGCACCGCCGGCTTCACCGCGGCGATCGCGCTGCGCCGCATGCTCGAAAATCACCAGCGGCCGGAAAACGGCACGATCGCGATCACCGGCCCCACCGGCGGTGTCGGCGCGGTCGCGATCACGCTGTTCAAGCGCGCCGGCTTCACCGTCGCCGCGATCACCGGCAAAAAGGCCAGCGCCGAGGATTATCTGAAGCAGCTCGGCGCCGACGAGGTGATCGGCCGCCAGGAGCTGACGCTCGGGACCAAGCCGCTGGAGTCGGTGTTGTGGGGCGGCGCGGTCGACAACCTGGGCGGCGACATGCTCGCCTGGCTGACGCGCACCACCAAGCCCTGGGGCAATGTCGGCAGCGTCGGCCTGGCGGCGAGCGCTGATCTGCAGGCGACGGTGATGCCCTTCATCCTGCGCGGCGTGTCGCTGCTCGGCATCCACTCGGTGGAAATGCCGCGCCAATGGCGGCTGGATTTGTGGGACAAGCTCGCCGGCGACTGGAAGCCTTCGCAACTCGACGGCCTGATCGCGACGCGCACGATCACGCTGGATGAAGTGCCGGCGGCGTGCGCGACGATGATCGCCGCGGAGACGCGCGGGCGCACGGTGGTGAAGCTGGCGGGAGGCTAAGGATCCTGAGCCGGCAGATGCCTTGCCGACCTAGACCGCCGCGGACATCACCGGCAGCGTGAACCACAGGGTCGCACCGCCACCGGCTTCGTTCGGCTGCGCCCAGATGCGGCCGCGATGGCGTTCGATGATGCGCTTGCATACCGACAGGCCGATACCGCTGCCCGGATAGCGGTCGGCGGAGTGCAGGCGCTTGAACACTTCGAAGATGCGCTCGCTGTCTTCCTCGCGCAGGCCGATGCCGTTGTCACGCACGCTGATGCGCCATTCGCCGCCGTGCTGCCGGGACTCGATGCGCACGTGCGGCGGTGCCTCGCTGTGGAACTTGATCGCGTTGCTGATCAGGTTCTGCAGCAGCTGCAGCAGCTGCGAAGGATCGCCCAGCACCTGCGGCAGACGCTCGCAGTCGATGCGCGCTTCAAGCTCCTCGATCGAGGCGTGCAGGTTGGCCAGCGCCAGGCTCATCACTTCGTTCAAGTCGCAGACGCTGAAGGGCCGCGGGCTGGCGTCGATGCGCGAGTAGTCGAGCAGGTTGGTGATCATGCCGCGCATGCGCCCGGCGGCGTCGCGGACAAAGTCCAGGTACTCGTCGGCGGTGGCGTCGAGGCGGCCCTTGTAGCGCCGCGCCAGCAGCTCGGAGAAACCGGAGATCGCCCGCAGCGGCTCCTGCAGGTCGTGCGAGGCAGCGTAGGCAAAACGCTGCAGCTCGGAGTTGCTGCGGGTGAGTTCGCCGATGCTCCTCTCCAGTGTCTCGCGCTGGCGCGCCAGTTCGCGCTCCACCACCTGGCGCGCCAGCAGATTGCTGATCATTTCGCCGAACACGGTCAGCAGGAACACCAGCTCGGGCGGCCAGGCGCGTTCGTGCCGGATCCATTCGAAGCCGACCAGGCCGGGCACGCTCGGCCGCGGCCGCAGCGGCACCATCACCACCGAGCGCACCTGTGCCAGCGCCCAGGCATTGCGCTCCTTCTCGGCCTGCGGCGGCAGGTCGGACATGTGCGCGACGTTGACGATCTCGCCGCGCTGCAGTAGCGACTGCGTCCACGGAAAATCCGCCGGCGACGCGCTGCTGCCGTGTTCGCGGAACGACAGCACGCCGGGCGCGCTCCATTCGTGCGAAATCGCCAGCAGCCGATCGCTGTCGTCATAGGTGAAAACGTAGCAGCGGTCGGCCTGCATCAGCTGCCCGATCTGGGCCAGCGCGCGGTCGATGCCCTCGTCGATCTGCATCGAGTTGTAATTGATCATCTCGGTCGACAGCTTCGAGATCAGTGCCTCGAACGCCAGCCGGTCGCTGACCGCGCGCTCGGCCTGCAGCCGGTCGCTGATATCGATCAGGGTGCCGCCGACCAGCGTGCGGCCCGGCAGCGAAGGCAGCTTGGCCGCGCGCACTTCGCAGGGCATGCGCTCGCCGCTGCTGGTCAGCAGCGTGCAGTTGGCGATGACTCTTTCGCCGGCCAGCGCGTGCTCGATCAGGCCGCGCAGGAAATTGGTCGACGGCGTGCCGTCGTCCTGCAGCCGCGGCCCGAACACACGCGGCGTGACGCCGATGATCTGCTCGCGCGGCAGGCCGCACAGATCGACAAAGCTCTGGTTGACGTCGGCGATGCAGCCGGATTCGACGTGCAGCACCCACATCGCGTCGGGCGCGTGTTCGGCAATCGCGCGCTGCTGCTCGAAGCGCGTCTGCAACTCGCTCATGCGCTGCTGCACGCTGTCCAGCGAGCGCGCGATCACGGTCACCGAATCGTCGGTGCGCGCCAGGCCTGCGGCCTGCGCGTTGGCCGGTGCGGCCATCGCATGCGCGGTTTTCGACAGCTCCGACAATCGACGGTCCAGCGCGTCGAGGAACCAGGCCGCTGCCGCACCGATCAGGAACAAGGGCACCGACACCGTGGCCAGCGTCGACACGTTGCCTTCGACCCAGCCGAGTATCACCGCGGCGACCAGGGCACTGGTGGCGATGACCGCGACGGCGAAGTAGTACTTGAGCTTCACGGAAACATGACCAGGGCCTTCCAGGGCGGCGACCAGTTGATCAGCGAGGGTTTCCCAAGCTCCCGATGCTGACACGATCATTCGTATTGATGAAGTATGCCCGTAGGATCACTCCTACAGTAAGAATGCCGTCGCTCCGGCCTGAGCGATGGTTATCGCCCGCCGACCGACGGAGCTTTTTGTCTGCAAAACCGCGGCCGGCGGCTTGTCCGGCCCGGCTGCAGGCATCAACATGCGCCGATGAACATTCCCCTGCTGATCGGCAAGGGCGCCAGCGTGCAAGCGCTGGACCCGCGCTACGCCAACCGTCATGGCCTGATCGCCGGCGCCACCGGCACCGGCAAGACCCTGAGCCTGCAGGTGCTGGCCGAGGGTTTCTCGGCGCTGGGCGTGCCGGTGCTCGCGGTCGACATCAAGGGCGATCTGTCGGGAATCGCGCGTGCCGGCGTCGACAGCGAAAAAATCCAGGCACGCGCCGCGCGCGCCGGCATGGACGGCTGGACGCAGCAGGCCTGCCCGACGCTGTTCTGGGACGTGTTCGGCCGCCGCGGCCATCCGCTGCGCGCGACCGTATCCGACCTCGGCCCGCTGCTGCTGTCGCGGCTGCTGGAACTCTCCGAGGTACAGGCCTCGGTGCTGCAACTGGTGTTCCGCTACGCCGACGACCAGGGCCTGCTGTTGCTGGACATGAAGGACCTGCGCGCGCTGCTCACGCATGTCGCGGCCAACGCCAAGGCGCTCGGCGCCGACTACGGCCTGGTCAGCAGCGCCTCGGTCGCCGCGATCCAGCGCGCGCTGCTGGGCCTGGACGGCGGCGACGCCGGCACGTTCTTCGGCGAACCCGCGCTGGACCTGCACGATCTGCTGCGCGTCGATGCGCAGGGCCGCGGCCTGGTGCACCTGCTCGCCGCCGACCAGCTGTTCCTGCAACCTCGTCTGTACGCGGCGGTGATGCTGTGGCTGCTCGGCGAACTCTACGAGCATCTGCCCGAGGCCGGCGATGCGGATAAACCCAAGCTGGTGGTGTTCATCGACGAGGCGCACCTGCTGTTCAAGGACTCGAGCCCGGCGCTGGTCGACAAGGTCGAGCAGGTGATCCGGCTGATCCGCTCCAAGGGCGTCGGCATCTACTTCGTCACGCAGAATCCGCTGGATCTGCCGGACTCGGTGCTGGGCCAGCTCGGCAATCGCGTGCAGCACGCGCTGCGCGCTTTCACGCCGCGCGACCAGAAAGCGGTGCGCGCCGCGGCCGAAACATTTCGCGCGAATCCGGCCTTCGACGTGTCCGAGGCCATCACCCAGCTCGGCGTCGGCGAGGCGCTGGTGTCGACGCTGGGCGAAGGCGGCGTGCCCGGCATCGTCGAGCGCACGATGATCCGCCCGCCGCGCTCCGGCATCGGCGCGCTCGACGAGGCGACGCGCGCGGCGCTGATCGCGGCGAGCCCGCTGCGTGGGCGCTACGAGCAGGCGGTGGATCGGGAGTCGGCCTACGAGTTGCTGGCGCAGCGGGCCGAAAAGCCCGCGGCGGCGAGTCCCGATGCCGGCTGGAAGCAGGATGTCGAAGATGCCTGGGGCAAGCCGACCTCGAAACCGCGCGCTCCTGCCGCGCGTCGCGGCGACAGCGTCGCCGACGCCGCGATCAAGAGCGCGGTGCGCGGTCTCAGCGGCACGCTCGGCCGCGAGATCGGGCGCACGCTGCTGCGTGGTTTGCTCGGCTCGCTGAAACGCTAGAGCTGGAGCTGTAGGAGCGGATCCTATCCGCGACTGCGCCGTCGAAGCCTGAGTCGCGGATGGGATCCGCTCCTACAGGGCGGACGCATCGCAGGTGTCCGACGGTGTCCGATATCGGCGTTCGGACAGTCGCAAGGACGGCATCGCCTTGCCTCCATGCAGCCAGATTGCCAGCCGCGACAAGCACTTGTAATCCGGCGCGCAGCTTTGCACGCGCCTTGCCATATAAGCGGCATGAACGCACCGCTCTCCGGCATCATCCGTGACACCTCCGGCCAGGACATTCCGGTCGAAAAGCCGCGTCGGCGCTGGCTGCCGATCGCGGTCGGCTCGATCGCCGCGGTCGCGCTGCTGATCTGGGCTTACAGCCATTTCCTGAGCGGCACCCATCGCTCGGTGTCCGGCGACCGGCTGCGGATCGCCGAAGTCACCCAGGCCGCTTTCGTCTCCGACCTGTCGGCGCAGGGCAGGGTCGTGGCCGCGGTCAGCCCGACGCTTTATGCGCCGGCGCTGGGCACGGTGACCCTCAAGGTCGCAGCGGGCGAGAGCGTCGCGCAGGGCCAGCTGCTGGCGACGCTGGACAGCCCCGAAGTCACCAACGAATACGCGCGTGAGGATTCCAAGCTGCAGGGCCTGCGCGCGACGCTGGCGCAGGAAGGCATCGACGTCGAAACCACGCGCCTGCAGAACAAGCAGACCGTCGAACTCGCCAAGGTCGGCGTCGAAGGTGCCGAGCGTGAACTCAAGCGCGCACAGGACGCGCACCAGCTCGGTGTGCTGCCGGTGATGGAAGTCGATCGTCGTGCCGACGAACTGCGCGTGGCGCAGGTCAAGTACGCGCATTCGGTCGAG
Organism: Hydrocarboniphaga sp.; assembly: GCF_965279055.1. NCBI lineage: Bacteria > Pseudomonadati > Pseudomonadota > Gammaproteobacteria > Nevskiales > Nevskiaceae > Hydrocarboniphaga > Hydrocarboniphaga sp. The sequence continues at coordinate 132,875 of NZ_OZ257125.1, forward strand.
GAAAACAAGTTGAAGAACCAGAGCCTGGATTTTCAGCTGCAGTCGCGCCGTCTCGAAGTCGAGCGGCAGAAACTCAACGTCGACAACCTGCGCCGCCGCGTCGACGAGCTCAACGTCACCGCGCCGGTGGCCGGCGTGGTCGGCACGCTCAACATCGCACAGCGCGCCGCGGTCGCCGCCAATGCGCCGCTGATGACGGTGGTCGATCTGTCGCGTTTGGAAATCGATATCCAGGTTCCTGAAACCTATGCCGACAGCCTTGGCATCGGCATGCCGGCCGAGGTGCTCGTCGGCAGCAAACGGGTGCGCGGACATCTGACCGCGATCTCGCCCGAGGTCAACAACAACATCGTCACCGGCCGCGTCGCCTTCGACGACACGGTGCCACCGGAGCTGCGCCAGAACCAGCGCATCTCGGTGCGCATCGTGCTCGACCAGCGCGACAGCGTCGTGCAGCTGCCGCGCGGCTCGTTCATCGACGCCGGCGGCGGGCGCTACGCCTACGTCGTCCGCGACGGTGTCGCCACGCGCACGCCGGTCACCGTCGGCGCGGTCGCGATCGATCGCGTCGAAATCACCTCGGGCCTGAAGCCGGGTGATCACGTGGTGGTATCGGGCGACGACGCGTTCGAGAGCGCGACGAGTGTGCTGATCAGATAGCCAAACCTGTAGGAGCGGACCCTGTCCGCGACTGTGCCGGTTGGGACTCAGTCGCGGACAGGGTCCGCTCCTACAACCGATATTTCGAGATGAGTTTGAATTTCAGGAGCAACACCATGCTGAAGATGGAAGGCGTGCAGAAGATCTACCGGACCGACCTGGTGCAGACGCATGCGCTGCGGTCCTTGAGCCTGGAAGTCGAAGAAGGCGAGTTCGTTGCCGTGACCGGCCCCAGCGGCTCGGGCAAGACCACGTTCCTGAACATCGCCGGCCTGCTCGAGACCTTCGACGGCGGCCGCTACACGCTCGACGGCAAGGATGTCTCCGGCCTTTCCGATCGCGAGCGCAGCAAGATCCGCAACGTCAAGATCGGCTTCATCTTCCAGTCGTTCAACCTGATTCCGGATCTGAACGTCTACGACAACGTCGACGTGCCGCTGCGTTATCGCGGGCTCGCTGGCGGCGATCGCGACAAGCGCATCAAGGACGCGCTGGAACGCGTCGGCCTGGCGTCGCGGCTCAAGCATCTGCCGTCGCAGCTGTCCGGCGGCCAGCAGCAGCGTGTCGCCATCGCGCGGGCGCTGGCCGGCTCGCCGCGCATCCTGTTCGCCGACGAACCCACCGGCAACCTGGATTCGCTGATGGCGCGCGAAGTGATGAACATGCTGGAAGAAATCAACGCCCAGGGCACGACCATCGTCATGGTCACGCACGATCCGGAACTCGCGCGGCGCATGCATCGCAACATCCACATCATGGACGGCCAGGCCAGCGACTTCGAAGATCGCTCCGACGCGCCGGTCGACCGCATCGCGCCGCGCGCTGCGGCCGCCGTGTAAGGCCGCGCCATGTTCGGCTACTACCTGCGCCTGGGCCTGCGCCAGCTGCGTCGCTCGCCGGTACTGACATCGCTGGTGATCCTGACGCTCGCCGTCGGTGTCGCCGCGAGCATGTCGACCCTGACCGTTCTGTACATGATGTCGGCCGATCCGATTCCGCAAAAAAGCGATCGCCTGCTGACCGTGACGTTCGACAACTCGCCGGCGGATTCCGACGGCACCGAGGAAGACATTCCTCGCGGCCTGTCCTGGCTCGACGTCAAGGCCTTGCGTGAAGACGCCAAAGGCCTGCGTCGCAGCGGCATGTACGGCACCGGCGGCATCGTCGAGCCGCAGAAAGCCGGCGTGAAGAACTTCGTCGCGCAGGGCCTCGCGGTGGATCGCGATTTCTTCGCGATGATGGATGCAGACTTCAAGCTCGGCACCGCCTGGCGCCCCGAGGACGATCGCGACGAGGCGCGCGTGGTCGTCATCAGCCACGAGATGTCGCAGAAGCTGTATGGCGACGAGTCGCCGATCGGCCGCAGCATCAAGTTCAACAACAATGAATTCCGCATCGTCGGCGTGCTCGGGCCGTGGCGCATGCTGCCGCGCTTCTACCTGCTGGAGAACGGCGGCCGCGGCGCCGGTCCAGGCCTGTCGGATGAAGAAGAAGTGTTCATGCCGCTGAGTACCGCGATCGCCACCGAGCAGGACATCAACGGCAACGTCAACTGCCAGACTGATGCGGAGCCCGGTTTCAAAGGCCTGGTCGCTTCGGAATGCACCTTCATGCATTACTGGGTGGAGCTGAAATCGGCCGCCGATCGTCAGGAGTACCGTGACTACATCAGCGGCTACGTTGCCCAGCAGAAAGCGCGCGGGCGCATGCAGCGGCCGGACAAGAGCAAGGTTTACAACGTGCGTGACTGGCTGGCCTTCGTCGGCGTCGTCGACGACGACACGCGCCTGCAGACCTGGCTCGCATTCGGCTTCCTGAGCGTCTGCCTGGTCAACACCATCGGCCTGCTGCTGGCCAAGTTCACCGCGCGCTCCGGCGAGATCGGCGTGCGCCGCGCGCTCGGTGCCAGCCGCGCGCAGATTTTTGCGCAATACCTGCTCGAAGCCGCGGTGCTCGGCCTGGTCGGCAGCGTGCTCGGCGTGCTGCTCGCCTACGGCATGCTGCACATCATGGCCACGCAGTCGCCGGACCTGGCGGCGCTGGCGAAGATGGATACCTTGATGCTGGTGACGACGGTGCTGCTGTCGATCGCCGCGGCGATGCTCGCCGGCCTGCTGCCGACCTGGCGTGCGACGCAGGTCGTGCCGGCGCTGCAACTCAAATCGCAGTAAGGGGAGACCCCTCTCCCTCCGGGAGAGGGGCAGGGGTGAGGGCCTCGAAGTTTGGCACACACCCGGACGCCCTCATCCGGCGCTTCGCGCCACCTTCTCCCGGAGGGAGAAGGGAACAACGGTCGATATCAGTAGGAATCACTATGGAAATCCGTCCCATCCTTTCCGCGCTGTCACGCAACAAGACCGGCGCCTTCCTGATCGCCGCGCAGATCGCGCTGACGTTCGCGATCACCGTCAACGCCGCCTACGTGATCCGCGATCGCCTGGCGACCGCGGCGCGGCCGTCCGGCGTCGACGACGAGCAGCGCGTGGTCACGGTGCGCTACACCATGACCAGCTCGCAGAACCTCGACGCGTTACAGCAGCGCGACCTGCTCAGCCTGCGCGGCCTGCCCGGCGTGGAATCCGCCTCGATCACCAACCAGGTGCCGCTGGGTGGCGGCGGCTGGAGCGGCAGCATGGCCGCCGGCAACACCCGCGCCGCGCCCAGCGTCAACGCCGGCATGGTGTTCGACGACGGCAGCCTGCTGAAGACGCTCGGTATCAAGATGATCGAAGGCCGCTACTTCACGCCCGACGAAATCATGGTGGTCGATCCCAATACCAGCCGCGACAGCCCGTCGGTGGTGCTGGTCACGCGCGCGCTGGCCAAGACGCTGTTTCCGAACGACGCCAGCGTACTCGGCAAGACCATCTACCAGGGCAACACACCGGATTCTCCGGCAGCGAGCATCATCGGCGTGATCGACCATATCGAAACGCCATGGGCGCAGACCAGCGAAAAACATCTGAACACCGTGGTGTTTCCGCAGCGCCTTCTGCAGCCCTACAACTACTATGTGATGCGGCTGAAGCCCGGCGCGCTGGAGACCACCAAGCAGGCGGTGCTCGACGCGCTGGCCAAGAACGATCCGGACCGCGTCGTCGGCCGCGACGGTGTCGCCTCGATCGAGAAGCTGCGCGCCAAGCGTTATCGCGGCGAACACGCCGTCGCCGGCCTGCTGATCGCGGTCACCGTGTTCCTGCTGATCGTCACCGCCAGCGGCATCGTCGGCATGGCCAGCCTGTGGGTGAACCTGCGGCGCAAGCAGATCGGCGTGCGCCGCGCGCTCGGCGCGACGCGTGGCGACATCGTGCGTTACTTCGTCACCGAGAACCTGCTCATCACCGGCACCGGCGTCGTCAGCGGCGCGATCGCCGCGCAGCTGCTCAACGCCGCGCTGGTGCGGCAGATGAGCCTGCCGCAGCTGCCCTGGCCGGGGCTGGCGGTCGGTGTCGTCGCGCTGCTGCTGCTCGGCGTCGGCTCGGTGATGGGCCCGGCGGTGCGCGCGTCGCGGCTGTCGCCGGCTCTAGCCACGCGTAGCGTTTAGCCCGGGTGAAACCCGGGATGATGTCGGCGGGAGCGCTACCCCGGGTTTCACCCGGGCTACGGGGATCAGGGCAGCTGAGGCATTTCCCGTCTCGCGCCGGCTGCAGGCGATCCCTTAAGGTCGCGCAAGTGCCTGCACTCGGCAGTCGTAACTTTCGGACCCCATGGCCACGATCCTGATCGTCGATGACAACCGCGCCGTCTGCACGGCGCTCGAAGTGCTGTTCGCACTGCACGGACTGAAGACGCATGCCTGCGCCTCCCCCGACGCGGCGCTGGAACTGCTGGAGAGCGAGGACATCGACCTGGTGATCCAGGACATGAACTTCCGCTCCGACACCACCTCCGGCGAAGACGGTATCAAGCTGTTCCGCGACATTCGCGAAATCGACCCGGAAATGCCGGTGATCCTGCTGACCGGCTGGACCCACCTGGAGCACGCGGTCGACCTGATGCGCGCCGGCGCCGCCGACTATCTGGGCAAGCCCTGGGACGACGCCAAGCTGATCACCACGGTGCACAACCTGCTGAAGCTGCGCCAGGCGACGCGCGAGAATCACCGGCTGCGCTCGGCGCGACGCGCGGTGCGCACGCGCGTCGCCGGCGCCTTCGACCTGTGCGGCCTGGTCTACGAATCCGATGCGATGCACGAGACCGTGAGCCTGGCGACGCGCGTCGCGCATGCCGACGTGCCGGTGCTGATCACCGGGCCCAATGGCGCCGGCAAGGAAAAGATCGCCGAGATCGTGCAGGCCAACAGTTCGGTCAGCGACGGGCCCTTCATCCGCGTCAACGTCGGCGCGCTGCCGGCGGAGCTGATGAGCGCCGAGCTGTTCGGCGCCGAGGCCGGCGCTTTCACCGGCGCGCAGAAGGCGCGCGCCGGGCGCTTCGAGGCGGCCGACGGCGGCACCCTGTTCCTCGACGAGATCGGCACCCTGTCGCTCGAAGGCCAGGTCAAGCTGCTGCGCGTGCTGCAAACCGGACAGTTCGAGCGCCTCGGCAGCACGCAGACGCGCGGCGCCAAGGTGCGCGTGATCAGTGCCACCAACTCCGACCTGCGCGCCGGCATTTCAGCCGGCACATTCCGCGAAGATCTTTACTACCGGCTCAACGTGATCGAGCTGCGCGTGCCGGCGCTGCGTGATCGCGCCGACGATATCCTGGTGACCGCGAACGCCTTCCTCGACAACGCGCATCGCTTCAGTCTCGAAGCCGAGCGCGCGCTGCTGGCCTATCCCTGGCCGGGCAATGTGCGCGAGCTGCAGAACTGCGTGAAGCGCGCCTGCCTGCTGGCGGCCGGCGACATCATCCAGCCGCGCGAACTCGGCCTGCCGGCGGTCAGCGAACGCATGGTCGAGAGCGGGCCTTCACATGCGCTGCCCGAGCCCGATCGCGAAACCGTGCAGGCGGTGCTGAGCCGCAGCGGCGGCGTCATCGCCAGCGCCGCGCGCGAGCTGGGGCTGTCGCGCCAGGCGTTGTACCGGCGCATGGAGAAGTTCGGGCTGCACGAAAGATCCCCTCTCCCTTCGGGAGAGGGGCAGGGGTGAGGGTCTCGCAGCGCGCGCGGTCGTCGACGCCCTCATCCGGCGCTGCGCGCCACCTTCTCCCGGGGGGAGAAGGGAACAGGCCATGACATCATCCGCCCGATGAAAACCATCTCCCTCGAAGGCCGCACGCTGGCCGTCTGCAGCACGCTGGCGGTCGCTGGCGCGCTGCTCGGCGTGTGGCTGGCGCGGCATGTCGCCGACACGGTGCTGGCGGCGCTGATCGGCGCGCTGATCGTGCTGCCGGTGTCGACCCTCGTCGTGCGCCGGTTCATGGCACCGGTGTCGCGGCATCTGCGCGCGCTGGTCGACGGCGTTTCCTCGCTGCGCGACGGCGATTTCAGCGTCAGCCTCGCGGTCACGCGCAGCGACGAGCTGGGCGAACTCGCCGGCGTCTACAACAGCGTCGGCGACATCCTGCGCAGCGAGCGCCAGAACCTGTACCAGCGCGAACTGCTGCTGGACACGGTGATCCAGTCCTCGCCGCAGTCGCTGGTATTGACCGACACCGTCGGCCACGTGCTGTATGCGAACACCGCGGCGCGCAAGCGCTTCCATCGCGGCCGGCGCATGGAAGGCCTGTTGTTCGACGAGCTGCTGGCGAAGGTCTCGCCGGCGCTGCGCGAAGCCGCCAACGCCGAGCGTGATGGCCTCTACACCGTCGAGGAGGAGGGCGAGGAGGCGGAGATCCTGCACGTCACGCGCAACCACTTCACCTTGAACACGCGCGAGCACCGGCTCTACCAGTTCCGCAGCCTGACCCGCGAGCTGACGCGCCAGGAGCTGCAGACCTGGAAGAAGGTGATACGCGTGATCAGCCACGAGCTGAACAATTCACTGGCGCCGATCTCCTCGCTGGCGCATTCCGGCCGGCTCGCGGTGCAGGCGCAGCGCCACGACCTGCTCAGCGAAATCTTTCTGACCATCGAAGAGCGCAGCGCGCGGCTCAAGCAGTTCCTGGAGAACTACGCGCGCTTCGCCAAGCTGCCGCAGCCGCGCAAGGCCGCGGTGGACTGGGCGGACTTTCTGGCACATCTGCAGCGCACCGCGACGTTTACCCAGATCGGCAGCGCACCGACCGCGCCGGCGCATTTCGATCGCGCGCAGATCGAGCAGGTGCTGATCAACCTGCTGAAGAACGCGCACGAGGCCGGTGGCGCGGCCGAAGGCGTCGAGCTGGAGGTGCGTGCCGTAGCGGAGCCGGGATCGGGCGACCAGGTGCTGATCCGCGTGCTCGACCGCGGGCCGGGGATGTCGGACACGGTGCTGGCGAGCGCGCTGCTGCCGTTCTATTCGACCAAGCCGGACGGTACCGGCCTGGGCCTGACCCTGTGCCGAGAAATCATCGAGGCCCACGGCGGCCGGGTCGCCCTGGCGAATCGTGCGGTCGGCGGGCTGGAAGTACGGCTGTGGCTGCCTGCCGCCGGCGTTCAGTAGAGGTTCGGCGCGGTCGGCAACACTCCCTCGCACTTATTCGTTCACAAGGGAGCATCACCGTGAAAATCCTCGGCGTGGTACTGATTCTGGCCGGCATCCTCGGCTTCGTCTTCGGCGGCTTCAAGTTCAAGGAAACCGACAAGGTCGCGGATATCGGCCCGGTCGAGATCAACAAGGAACAGACCCATTCGTTCCCGGTGACGCCGATCGCCTCCGGCGCGATCCTGCTGGCCGGCATCGTGCTGCTGGTGGTTGGCGCCAAGAAGTAAGCGATCCCCGTTCCTCCCGAGTAGCCGCTTGCGGCGTATCGAGGGACGTATCCGGCGGCAAGCTTGGCGCGGTCCCTCGATACGCCCACTGGGTGGGCTACTCGGGAGGAACGGAGATCGGTAGGACCGTCTCCCGCGCTCAAACCCTCAGGCGCCCGGCAATCGAAGGCGGCATACTGCGCGCCCTTTGGATTGCCGGGCGCCTTCGTTCGTGGTCAGTACGCGTTCCCATTTCCCGCCGCAGATCCTCGCCGAGGGGATCCAAGCGCTCGGCCTGAGCCTGCCGGCCGAGGCGCCGGCGCGCCTGCTCGCCTACCAAGCCGAGCTGTTGAAATGGAACACCGCCTACAACCTGACCGCGATCCGCGATCCGCAGCTGGTGGTGACGCGGCATTTGCTGGATTCACTGAGCCTGCTGCCCTTGTTGAATGACGGCGCCTTGCTCGACGTCGGCAGCGGCGCCGGCCTGCCGGCGCTGGTGCTGGCGATCGCGCGCCCGCAGTTGCCGGTGGTCGCGCTCGACAGCAACGGCAAGAAGGCGCGGTTCATGCGCCACGCGGTGCGCGCACTGCATATCGACAACGCCCGCGTCATCGAGGGCCGGGTCGAGGACCTGGGCTCCGCTGAGACCTTCCCGCAGATCACCAGCCGCGCCTTCGCCAGCCTGGCCGATTTCCTTGGCCTGACCAGGCATCTGCTGGCGCCGGGTGGTCAATGGGTGGCCATGAAGGGCAAACTAGACGCTGGCGAACGCGCGGCGCTGCCGGCGGACTGCCAGGTAGCGGCGACGCATCGCCTGCAGATTCCGGGCCTCGCCGAAGACCGGCACGCCGTCATCCTGACCCTTAGAACTCCATGACCCACGTCATCGCGGTCGCCAACCAAAAGGGTGGCGTCGGCAAAACCACCACCTCGATCAATCTTGCCGCCTCGCTCGCGGCCACCAAGCGCCGCGTGCTGCTGGTGGACCTCGACGCCCAGGGCAATGCGACGATGGGCGTGGGGGTGGACAAGGCGCTGCTCGAGCTGACCGCGCGCGACGTGCTGCTGGAGAAGACCCCGCCGGCACGCGCGATCCAGTTCCTGCCGCAGCTCGGCCTGTGGCTGTTGCCGGCCAATGCCGACATGACCGAGGCCGAGATCAAGCTGCGCGACATGCCGGCCGGCGATTTCGCGCTGAAGACCGCGCTGGCCGACGTCGCCGGACAGTTCGACTACATCATCCTCGACTGCCCGCCGGCGCTGTCCAAGCTCACCGTCAACGCGCTGGTCTGCGCCGACGGTGTGCTGATCCCGATGCAGTGCGAGTACTACGCGCTGGAGGGCCTGAGCGCGCTGGTCGACACGGTCGAGAAGATCAAGCGCGTGATCAACCCGAGGCTGGAGATCGAAGGCCTGCTGCGGACCATGTTCGACCCGCGCAACAATCTGGCGAACGACGTCTCGGCGCAGCTGGTGCAGCATTTTCCGGACAAGGTCTATCGCACCATCATCCCGCGCAACGTGCGGCTGGCCGAGGCACCCAGCCACGGCCTGCCGGTGATGTTCTACGACTCGGCCAGCACCGGTGCCAAGGCCTACCTGGCGCTCGCCGGCGAAGTGCTGCGTCGCCACGACGGCGGCCAGTTGCGTCTGAACGCAGAAGAAGTCGCATGAACACCGTAGCCCGGGTGCAACCCGGGGCCGTGTCGATCGAGTCCCCGGGTTTCTCCCGGGCTACGAGGAGCTGGAGACTTTGAGCTTGAAGAAAAGAGGTTTGGGACGCGGGCTGGATTCGCTGCTGAGCAGCGTCAATGCGGTCGCCGCGCCGGTCGAGGCCGGCGAAGAGCTGCGCCAGCTGGCGCTGGACGAATGCCAGCCCGGCAAGCACCAGCCGCGTCGCGCCTTCGACAACGAGGCGCTGGAAGAACTGGCCGGCTCGATCAAGGCCCAGGGCGTGATCCAGCCGATCGTGGTGCGCCCGGCCGACAACGGCCGCTACGAGATCGTCGCCGGCGAACGCCGCTGGCGGGCCGCCAAGCTGGCCGGCCTGGCGACGATTCCGGCGGTGGTGCGCAACCTCGACGAGCGCGGCGCGATGGCCGTGGCCCTGGTCGAGAACATCCAGCGCGCCGACCTGAACCCGCTGGAAGAAGCCGAGGCGCTGCACAAGCTGATCCTGGAGTGCGGCCTGACCCACGAGCAGGCGGCGACCGCGGTCGGCCGCAAGCGCGCCAGCATCACCAACCTGCTGCGGGTGATGGAGCTGGAAGCCGAGGTGCAGCAGTGGCTGCGCGAAAACCGGCTGACGCTGGGCCACGCCAAGGCCTTGCTCGGCCTGCCAAAATCCTCGCAGACCGCGCTGGCGCACCGGGTCATCGACGAGCACCTGACGGTGCGCCAGACCGAGGCCCTGGTGCAGGCTGCGCAGAATCGCGGCGAGGTGAAACAGCCGGCCAAAACGGCGCCGCCGGCCACCGAGCTGGAAACACGGATACGTGAAACGATCGGCCTTCCGGTGAAGCTGAGCCAGAATCAGGCCGGCCGCGGCAAACTGACCGTGGTTTTCCGCAACGCCAAGGAGCTGGAAGCTTTGCTCGGGCGTATCGCGAGCCGCTAGCAGTGCCCTCGTATGACCGGTTTTTGTAACCGTTCGTACTCCATTGGTAACCGTTCACAGTTGAATTGACCGTTTATCGCCCCGTATACTTGATGGGCTTGATGCCTTGCAGACGGTAACGCGGATGTCACTGGGTACGCGCCTCGCTTGGTATCAGCTGCTGGTCGGCCTGGGGGTCGGTGTGTTGTGGTGGCTGGGGTCGGGTTTCGACGCCGCCTGTGCCGCAGCCGCCGGAGGAGCCGCCAGCGGACTTCTGACCTGGTATACGGCCGTCAAGGCGCTGGGGCGGAAGCATCAGGACCCGCACGCGATGTTGTCCGATTTCTTTCGCGCGCAGGCCTGGAAATATGGGCTGGCGGCCGTGATTTTCGTCGCGGCGATTAAAATATTCGGGCACCAGTTCCTGCCGTTCATAACGGCGTATCTGGCGACCATTTCAATTTACTGGTTCTCTCTGCTTTGGAAAGAGTGATGGCGAGCGCGGCACAGACTCCAGCGGAATACGTCACCCACCATTTGCACCATCTGGTCCATGGCGAAGCCGGCGGCTTCATCACGATGGACAACTGGCACATCGACACACTGCTGTTCTCCACGGTCCTGGGCCTGATCTTCCTGACGCTGTTCCGCATCGTTGCGGTTCGTGCCACCGCCGGTGTTCCGGGCAAGCTGCAGAACGCCATCGAGTGGATCGTCGAATTCGTCGACAACTCGGTCAAGGATGCTTTCCACGGCGACCGCAGCTTCATCGCGCCGCTGGCGCTGACGATCTTCGTCTGGGTGTTCCTGTGGAACTGCATGGACTTCCTGCCGGTCGACCTGCTGCCGCTGGCCTGGGGTTATATCAACGTGGCGATGGGCCACGATCCGGCGCACGCCTACCTGCGCGTGGTGCCGTCGGCCGACATGAGCGCGACCTTCGCGCTGTCGATCTCGGTGTTCATCCTGATCTTCGTCTACAGCTTCAAGGGCAAGGGCGCTGGCGGTTTTGCCAAGGAATTCCTGACCCATCCGTTCGGCCCGTACATGCTGCCGGCCAACGTGCTGCTCAACGTCGTCGAATACCTGGCCCGCCCGATGTCGCTGGCACTGCGACTGTTCGGCAACATGTACGCCGGTGAACTGATCTTCATCCTGATCGCGCTGCTGGGCATGGCCTGGAGCGGCCCCAACGCGCTGAGCATCGGCCTGTTCGGCGGCCAGATCATCGCCGGCCTGGCCTGGATGCTGTTCCACTTGCTGGTCGTGACGCTCCAGGCCTTCATCTTCATGACGCTGACGATCGTGTATCTCAGCATGGCCTACGAGCACCACTAAGCCAGACCGATTTCCGCTGTACCGATTTTGTTGTGCGCTGTACGTCGTAACCGCTACTAAACCACCGCAATAGATATAGAGACGGAGCATCCCATGGAGTTGATCGCAGCAATCCAGGCCAGCACGGCCATCACCATCGGCCTGATCTTTGGTCTGGCTGCCCTGGGCACCGCCATCGGCTTCGGCCTGCTGGGCGGCAAGTTCCTGGAAGGCGCTGCCCGCCAGCCGGAAATGGCCAACATGCTGCAGACGCGCATGTTCATCATCGCCGGCCTGCTCGACGCTATCGCCATCATCGGCGTCGCCATGGGTCTGCTGATGATGTTCGCGAACCCGCTGCTGGCCGCTCTGCAGCCCGCCGGCTAAGACGCGATCCGCGTCTTGATTTCGAAGTTCGACTGACTCGTTTTTAAAGAGAATCGCGATGCAGGCAAGTATCCCTTCCATCGTTGGCCAGATGATCGTGTTCTTCATCTTCGTGTGGTTCACGATGAAGTACGTCTGGCCGCCGATCACCAAGGCGCTCGAAGAGCGTCGCGTGCGCATCGCCGAGGGTCTGGCGGCTGCCGAGCGTGGCGCGGCTTCGCTGAAGGAAGCTTCGGCCAAGAGCGACGAGGCCCTCAAGGCCGCTCGCGTTCAGGCCCAGGAGATTCTGACGGCCGCGAACAAGCAGGCGACCCAGATGGTCGAGGCCGCCAAGCTGACCGCGACGCACGAAGCCGAGAAGATCGTCGAGCATGCCAACGGCGAAGTCGCCCGTCAGGTGACTCACGCCAAGGAAGAGCTGCGCAAGCAGGTCGCCGATCTGGCGGTGCTGGGCGCGGCGCGCATCCTCAAGCGTGAAGTCAACGCCAGCGCGCACGCCGACATCCTGCAAGACCTGGCCGCGCGGATCTAACACGGGACTGATGGGCTCATGGCCGAACTGCAAACCCTCGCTCGTCCCTACGCCAAGGCGGTCTTCGAACTCGGCCGCGAAAGCGGCGGGCTCAAGGACTGGTCCGAGCGGCTGGCGTTGATCGCCGCCGCGGTGCAGGTGCCGGAAACGGCTGCGCTGATCGGGCATCCGCGCGTCACGCGGCAGATGTTGTCGCAGGCGCTGTCGAAAGCCTTGGGCGCATCGCTGGGCCATGACGGCCAGGGTCTGGCGCAGCTGCTCGCCGAAAACGGCCGTCTCAAGCTGGCGCCGCTGATCGCGGAACAGTTCGAGGCGCTGCGTGCCGAGGCCGAGTCGCGGGTCGACGTCGAAATCACCTCCGCTGCCGAAGTGCCGGGCGCGCAGCGTTCGGCCCTGGGTGCGGCGATCGGCGAGCGCCTCAAGCGCATCGTTGCGATCGACTGGAAGACGGACGAGAGCCTGATCGCGGGCGCGGTGGTTCGCGCAGGCGATCTCGTCATCGACGGCTCGGTCAGCGGCGAACTCGAGCGCATGAAGAGCGCGCTGACGCAGTAAAGCTCAAGCAATAAAGAAAAGCCGGGCGTGAAAGCGCCCGTAAAGAATCAGCCGGACGCGGAAAACGCCGCGTCCCTACGGACACTCAGGGCATTAACCATGCAACTCAACCCTTCCGAAATCAGCGACCTGATCAAGGCCCGCATTCAGAACTTCGACGCGACCACCGAAGCCCGCAACACCGGCACGATCGTCTCGCTGCAGGACGGCATCGTCCGCGTCCACGGCCTGTCGGATGCGCTGCAGGGTGAAATGCTCGAGTTCGGCGCCGACAAGACCGGCGCGCCGACCTACGGCCTGGCGCTGAACCTGGAGCGCGACTCGGTGGGCGCCGTGGTTCTGGGTGACTACAAGCACCTGAAGGAAGGCGACACGGTCAAGACCACCGGCCGCATCCTCGAAGTGCCGATCGGCCCGGGCCTGCTCGGCCGCGTCGTCGACGCGCTGGGTCGTCCGATCGACGGCAAGGGCCCGATCGTCGCCGCCGGCACCAGCCCGATCGAAAAGATCGCGCCGGGCGTCATCGCGCGTCAGTCGGTCGACCAGCCGGTGCAGACCGGTTACAAGGCCGTCGACGCGATGATCCCGGTCGGCCGCGGCCAGCGCGAGCTGATCATCGGCGACCGTCAGACCGGCAAGACCGCGCTGGCGATCGACGCGATCATCAACCAGAAATCCACCGGCATTAAGTGCGTCTACGTCGCCATCGGCCAGAAGGCGTCGTCGATCGCCAACGTCGTGCGCAAGCTCGAGGCCAACGACGCGCTGGCGCACACCATCGTCGTCGCCGCCTCGGCCTCCGAAGCCGCCGCGCTGCAGTTCATCGCGCCGTACTCCGGCTGCACGATGGGCGAATACTTCCGCGACCGTGGCGAAGACGCGCTGATCGTGTACGACGATCTGTCCAAGCAGGCGGTTGCCTATCGCCAGGTGTCGCTGCTGCTGAAGCGCCCGCCGGGCCGCGAAGCCTATCCGGGCGACGTGTTCTATCTCCACTCCCGTCTGCTCGAGCGTGCGGCCCGCGTCAACGCCGACTACGTCGAAGCCTTCACCAACGGTGAAGTCAAGGGCAAGACCGGCTCGCTGACCGCGCTGCCGATCATCGAAACCCAGGCCGGCGACGTCTCCGCCTTCGTTCCGACCAACGTGATCTCGATCACCGACGGCCAGATCTTCCTTGAAACCGATCTGTTCAACGCCGGCATCCGCCCGGCCGTGAACTCCGGTATCTCGGTCAGCCGCGTCGGTGGCGCCGCGCAGACCAAGGTCATCAAGAAGCTCTCGGGCGGCACCAAGCTGGCGCTCGCGCAGTATCGTGAACTCGCCGCGTTCGCGCAGTTCGCCTCCGACCTCGACGCCGCGACCCGTGCGCAGCTCGAGCGTGGCCAGCGCGTCACCGAGCTGATGAAGCAGAAGCAGTACGCGCCGATGAGCGTGGCCGAAATGGCCGCCTCGCTGTACGCCGCCGAAAAGGGCTACCTCGACAGCGTGCCGGTCGAGAAAGTCGGCGCCTGGGAAGCCGCGATGCAGCAGTTCCTGGCCAGCACCTACAAGCCGCTGGTCGACAAGATCAACGTCAAGGGCGACTGGAACGACGCGATCGAAGGCGAGCTCAAAGCCGCGCTCGAAGCGTTCAAGAAGCAGAGCGCGATCTAAGCGTAGTCGCGAAGAACAGGAGCACTCGTGGCCGGCGCAAAGGAAATCCGCACCAAGATCAAGAGCGTGAAAAACACGCAGAAGATCACGCGTGCGATGGAAAAAGTGGCGATGTCGAAGATGCGCCGCGCGCAGGAACGCATGCTGGCCGCGCGTCCCTATGCCGAGGCGATCCGCCGCACGATGGGTCATCTGGCCAATGCGCAGCCCGAGTATCGCCATTCGTACATGGTCGATCGCCCGGTCAAGCGCGTCGCCTACCTGATCATCTCCACCGACCGCGGTCTGGCCGGCGGCATCAACGTCAACACCTTCCGCTCCACGATCCGCTCGATCAAGGAATGGAAGGACAAGGGCGTCGACGCCGATCTGGCGATCGTCGGCAACAAGGGCATCAGCTTCTTCAAGCGCATCGGCGGCAAGGTGCTGGCGACCGCGTCCGGTCTCGGCGACAAGCCGACGCTGGAGAGCGTGTTCGGCACGATCAAGGTCGTCACCGACGCGTTCCGTAACGGCGACGTTGATCGCGTGTACGTGGTCTACGCGAACTTCGTCAACACGATGACGCAGCGCCCGACCGTGCAGCAGCTGCTGCCGATCGAAGCCACGCCGGCCGACGGCCTGCTCAAGAGCTGGGACTACATCTACGAGCCGAGCGCCACCGAGCTGCTCGACACCGTGCTGCAGCGTTATCTCGAGTCGCAGGTCTATCAGGCCGTGATCGAGAACACCGCGTCCGAGCAGTCCGCGCGCATGGTGGCGATGAAAGCCGCCACCGACAACGCCGGCAAGATCATTCAAGGGCTGCAGCTCGCCTATAACAAGGCGCGCCAGGCCAGCATCACCAAGGAACTCGCCGAGATCGTCGGCGGCGCCGCAGCCGTATAGAGCGTTTTTCGTTTCGTAGAAACGAAAGAACGCTCCAACAATTTGTGCAATTTTTTAGGACGGGGCCGCAGGCCCCGCTTTGAGAGTAATGACTATGAATACCGGCAAGATTGTTCAGATCATCGGCGCGGTTGTCGACGTGGAATTCCCGCGCGACGCCATCCCCAACATTTACGACGCGCTGACCATCGAAGGCGCCGCGCTGACGCTGGAAGTGCAGCAGCAGCTCGGCGACGGCGTGGTCCGCTGCATCGCGCTGGGTTCCTCGGAAGGCCTGAAGCGTGGCCTGGTCGCCAACAACACCGGCGCGCCGATTTCGGTGCCGGTGGGCAAGGGCACGCTCGGCCGCATCATGAACGTGCTCGGCGAGCCGATCGACGAAGTCGGCCCGGTCGAGACCAGCGAGCGCTGGTCGATCCACCGCGACGCGCCGACCTATGAAGACCAGTCCGGCTCCACCGAGCTGCTGGAAACCGGCATCAAGGTCATCGACCTGCTGTGCCCGTTCGCCAAGGGCGGCAAGGTCGGCCTGTTCGGCGGCGCCGGCGTCGGCAAGACCGTCAACATGCTCGAGCTGATCAACAACATCGCCAAGGCGCACAGCGGCCTGTCGGTGTTCGCCGGCGTCGGTGAGCGTACCCGCGAAGGCAACGACTTCTATCACGAAATGTCCGAAGCCGGCGTCATCCAGCAGGGCAACCTGTCGGAGTCGAAAGTGGCGATGGTCTACGGCCAGATGAACGAGCCGCCGGGCAACCGTCTGCGCGTCGCGCTGAGCGGCCTGACGATGGCCGAATACTTCCGCGACGAAGGCCGCGACGTGCTGTTCTTCGTCGACAACATCTATCGCTACACGCTGGCCGGTACCGAAGTCTCGGCGCTGCTCGGCCGTATGCCGTCGGCGGTGGGTTACCAGCCGACGCTCGCCGAAGAAATGGGCGTGCTGCAGGAGCGCATCACCTCGACCAAGAAGGGCTCGATCACCTCGATCCAGGCGGTCTACGTTCCCGCGGACGATCTCACCGATCCGTCGCCGGCGACCACCTTCGCGCACTTGGATTCGACCGTGACGCTGTCGCGTGACATCGCCAGCCTGGGTATCTACCCGGCGGTCGATCCGCTTGATTCCACCAGCCGCCAGCTCGACCCGGACGTGGTCGGCGCCGAGCACTACAACACCGCCCGCGACGTGCAGGGCGTGCTGCAGCGCTACAAGGAACTGAAGGACATCATCGCGATCCTCGGCATGGACGAACTGAGCGAAGACGACAAGCGCGTCGTTGCCCGCGCGCGCAAGATCCAGCGCTTCCTGAGCCAGCCCTTCCACGTCGCCGAAGTGTTCACCGGCTCGCCCGGCAAGTACGTTTCGCTGAAGGAAACCATCCGCGGCTTCCGCGGCATCGTCGACGGCCAGTACGATCACCTGCCGGAGCAGGCGTTCTACATGGTCGGCACCATCGACGAGGCCATCGAGAAGGGCGCCAAGATGGCGGCGGCCTAGTTTGTCTCCTTCCCCCGCTCGCGGGGGAAGGCCGGGATGGGGGCGGAAGGCGCGGCGCTGTCGTCCCGCCCCCACCCTAGCCCTCCCCCGCAGGCGGGGGAGGGGACTTGAAAGCAGACATTGAGGTAGAGATTCATGGCGCAGATCCACGTCGACATCGTTTCCGCGGAAGGCCAGATCCACAAGGGCGAGGCCAGCATGGTCTTCGCTCCGGCCGAGATGGGCGAAGTCGGCATCGCGCCGCGTCACTCGCCGCTGCTGACTCGTCTGAAGCCGGGCGCAGTGCGCGTGCGCACGCCCAGCGGCGAAGAGCTGCAGTTCTTCGTCTCCGGCGGCATTCTCGAAGTGCAGCCGCACCTGGTCACCGTGCTGGCCGACACCGCGCTGCGCGCCAAGGATGCGGACGAAGCCTCCGCGCTGAAAGCCAAGCAGAACGCCGAAGCCGCGCTCGCCGGCGCCACGTCCGAAATGGACCTGGCCAAGGCGCAGCAGGAAATGGTCGAGGCCTCGGCCCGCCTCGAGTTCGTGCGCAAGCTGAAGGCGCCGGGACACCACTAGGCGTTCGGCGCTTGCAAAGAAAAAGCCCCGGTTTCCGGGGCTTTTTTGTTTGTCACGGCGCTCCGTTCGGATCCCTCGATACGCGGGCAAGCCCGCTACTCGGGACGAACGGGCTTAGGTTGATGCGGCGAGCGAAGCTGACTCAGCCGCGGTCGTCGTTGCCGAACCGCGTCTGCAGACTCGCCAGCCAGCGCGCGACGACTTCCATCTCGGCCTCGCTGAAACCTTCGCTGATTTTCGCGTTGATCTGCTCCAGGCCGCGGCGCGCGGCCTGCAGCTTGTCGCGGCCGGCGTCGGTCAGGTGCAGGTGCATGGAGCGGCCGTCGTGCTCGGCGCGGCGGCGTTCGATCAGGCCGCCCTTGCTCATGCGATCGGCCAGGCCGGTCATCGCCGACGGCGCCAGATCCAGCGCCTCGGCGATTTCACCGATCAAGGCGCCGTCGTTCTTCGCCAGATAGAACAGTGCGCCGGCCTGCGCCGCCGAGGCGCCGCCCTCGGCGCCGAAGCGCGATTCGATCCAGCGATTGACGCGCCGCTGGCCGACGTTGAGCAGGAAGAACAGACGGCGATCGGGCGCGGGCATGGCGACATGATAGATCGGCCAACATCACGCGGCGGCGCGCTGCTCGATCTGCGCCGACAGCCACTCGCCGACCATCGGCCACAGCACCGGCGCCATCGCGCGGCGGAAAAATCCCATGTGCCCGATGGCTTCTACGCCGACCTCGCGAGGCGCGATTTGCAGACGCTGCACCTCGCAACGCGTGAAGTGCCTGACCAGCGCGGAAATCGCGGCGGGGTTCGCCCAGGGATCGTCGTTGAAGCCGATCGCGAGCAGCGGCAGTTGCTTTTCGCCGAAACGGCGCAGCGCCTGCAACGACGGATCGTCGAAGAAATAGCGCGGCTTCGCGCACCAACCGCACCACTCCCGCATCACGCCGGAGGGCATGTCCTCGCCCAGGCCGAGCCGGCTGCCGGGCATGTAGCCGAACAGGCGCGTCGCCAGCGGGCCGACCAGCTGCAGCATCAGCCGCACGCGCAGGCGTTCGCTGCGCGGCGTCACGCTGCCGATGTAGCCGGCGTGGCTGGCGATCATCACCGCCGCGTGCAGATGGCGCGTGGCGTCGCTGATGCCGAGCGCGTGGCCACCGACGCTGTGGCCGACCGCGAGCAACGGCAGTTGCGGGAATTGCGCGCGCGCCCAGTCGGTCGCGGCGCCGACGTCGAGCTCCATCCAGTCGCGCATGCGTGCCTTGGATTCGCGCAGCGGTTTCGGCGCCGAGCGGCCGATGCCGCGGTAGTCGTAAGTCAGCACGGCGAAGCCCTGTTCGGCCAGATAGCCGGCGAACGGCAGATACAGCCGCTCCGGCACGGCGGTCGCCGGATGGATCAGCACCGCCGCGCGCGCCGCGCCGGCGGGGCGGTGCAGCGTGCCGTGCAGGCGATAGCCGTCGACAGCGGCGAATTCGATGGCGTGCGAGGTCATGGCGATGCGGCTCCGAGGGGATGTCGCCGGCGAAGCAATACGCCGGCGTATGCGAAGAATATATTTCGTACACGAAATAAATTGCAAGCGTCCGGATCAAAATGTGTACAGCTGTGTTCAACTCCGGTTCGTTATTCGTACGCTTTAATCGCAGTGCAGCAAAAGCCAGGACTTTCGGCGGAACTTGCGCCGCGATGAGCGGTTCTACTTATTACCTGTCACGGAATTCGTCACTGCTTTCAATGTTCTGCATCCCGCAAGCCATGGATGGCCTGGGTCGCGACGCGATGCGTCGCATGCTCGGCGGCGTGCTGCTGGTCGCTTTGGCGGTCTGGCTGATCGCGGCTTCCAGCCAGGCCCGGCGCGATGACGGCAGCGCCGGCCTGCCGGAGGTGGCATTAGCAGAACCGTCGGGCGGGGACGTCGACGCCGAGCCGGCCTCCGTCGATCTGGACAAGGACGTCGACACCGCGACGCGCGATTTCGGCGCCACGCCGCTGACCGCGCCGGGTCTGCCCCGAGACACACCCCAACCGCGAGGCCGCGGACCCAAGCCCTTGTTGCGGCCTCCGACCCTGGTTTGAACGAGCGCGGCGCCGATGCGCGCCGCCCGCTGTGCTGCCGCCGTGACGCCCGTCGCGCGGCATGTCGTTCAACGCAAACCAGACGAGTAAACCGCCATGCAACGCCTGATTCAGGGATTCCAGCAGTTCCGCAGCGTCTCTTTCCCTCACAAGCGCGAGCTGTTCGAAAAGCTCGCCGCCGCACAGCATCCGCACTCCATGATCATCACCTGCGCCGATTCGCGCGTGGTGCCCGAAGTGTTCATCGAAAGCGAACCCGGCGAGCTGTTTGTGTGCCGCAACGTCGGCAACATCGTGCCGCCTTATGCGCAGTTCACCGGCGGCGTGTCAGCCGCGATCGAATACGCGGTGGCGGTGCTCGGCGTCGCCAACATCGTCGTCTGCGGCCATTCCGACTGCGGCGCGATGAAGGCCACGCTGAAACCGGCAGCGGTCGACGCGCTGCCCGCGGTCAGTGCCTGGCTGCGTCACGCCCACGTCGCCAAGCAGGTGGTCGACACCAACTATCACTTTGAAGATCCCGCGCAGACGCTGTGCAAGCTGACCGAGGAGAACGTGGTGGCGCAGCTCGACCATCTGCGCACGCATCCCTCGGTCGCTGCGCGCATCGCCGGTGGCCAGCTCGGCCTGCACGGCTGGGTCTATGACATCGAGGCCGGCACGATCAAGGCGTACTGCTCGCAGCGCCGCCATTTCGTTCCGCTGGAAGAGGTCATGGCCGACAGCGCCGGCTGGCCGTCGGCGACGCCGCCGGCGCGCCTGCACAACACCGTGGAGGAGCTGCAATGAGCGCGCTCATGCAGAAGTTCGGCGACGCGCGCGCGGGCCTGGCGCGCAATACGCTGTCGTCGATCGTCGTGTTCCTGGTCGCGCTGCCGCTGTGCATGGGCATCGCGATCGCCTCCGGCGTGCCGCCGGTGGCGGGGCTGATCACCGGCGTCATCGGCGGTGTCATCGTCGGCCTGTTCTCGGGCTCGCCGCTGCTGGTCAGCGGCCCGGCTGCGGGCCTGGCGGTGCTGGTGTTCGATCTGGTGCGCGATCACGGCCTGATCGCGCTCGGCCCGGTGATCGTGCTGGCCGGCGTGATCCAGTGGATCGCCGGCCGCGCCAGGCTCGGCGTCTGGTTCCGCAGCGTGTCGCCGGGCGTGGTCAGCGGCATGCTCGCCGGCATCGGCATTCTGATCGTCGGCTCGCAGCTGCACGTGATGTTCGACGCCGCGCCCTTGCCCAACGGCCTGCAGAACTTCGCGGCGGCGCCGGGCCGCGTGTGGAACGCGATCAGCAACGGTGACGGCATGACCGCCGGCGCGCTCGGCCTGGCGACGATCGCGATCATGCTCGCCTGGGAGAAGTTGCGGCCTGCGAAGCTGCGACTACTGCCGGGCGCACTGCTCGCGGTGGTCGCGGTCACGCTGACGGCGCAGCTCGCGGCGCTGCCGGTGGCGCGTATCGATCTGCCGGCCGATCTGCTGGCCTCGATCAGGCCGATAACCGGCGACGCGTTCAAGCTGCTGCTCGATCCGGCGCTGCTGATCGCGGCGGGCGCGTTCGCATTCATCGCCAGTGCCGAGACCTTGTTGTCGGCGGCGGCGGTCGATCGTCTGCACGACGGCGCGCGCACCCACTACGACAAGGAGCTGTCGGCACAGGGTATCGGCAATGTGCTGTGCGGCGTGTTCGGTGGCCTGCCGATGACTGGCGTGATCGTGCGCAGCGCCGCCAACGTGCAGGCCGGCGCGACCTCGCGCCTGTCGACGATCCTGCACGGCAGCTGGATGCTGCTGTTCGTGCTGGCGCTGCCGTGGCTGCTGCGGATGACGCCGATCGCCGGCCTGGCCGGCATCCTGGTCTACACCGGCGTGAAGATGATCAACCCCGCGCAGCTGCGCGAGTTCGCCGACTACGGCCGCGGCGCGGTGCTGGTGTTCGTCGCCACCGCCGGTGTCATCGTCGCCACCGATCTGCTGACGGGCGTGCTCGCCGGCATGGCGCTGTCGCTGCTGCGGCTGTCGCTGCGCGCGGCGATGCTGCACGTCAACCTGAAGCAGCACGACGAGCAGCACAATCACTGGACCTTGCGCCTGGTCGGCTCGGCGACGTTCCTCAGCGTGCCGCGCATTGCAAAGGCGCTGGACTCGGTGCCGGAAGGCGCGACGCTCACCCTCGACGCCGAACGCCTGCGCTACATCGACCACGCCTGCCTGGTGCTGCTGCGCGACTGGCAGCGCACCGCGCCGGCGACGAATCGCGAACTGATCGCCGATGACAGCCTGCTCGATGCGCGCGCCGAGTCCGGCGGGCGCCGGGCCATGGTGCAGGCGCTGAGTTGAGTGCACGACTGACCGCGCGGGCAGTCCGCGCCCGCGCTGTCAGTCGCCGCTGTCGTGCATCACCAGCATCCATGCCGAGCGTGCGCCGGAGATCAGCAGCAGGATCAGCGCGGCGAACATCAGCGACCAGAAAATGTCCTCACGGATGCGTCCCAGGCCGAGGCCGACGCCAGCGAGCGTCAACGCGGTATTGCCGAGGAACGATAGCCAGAAGCGCAGCAGCACCGAGCGCTTGCTCGCCGCATCGCGATGGCGCAGCACCGCGATGACGCTGCGCACGACACGTTGCAGGCCGAGCCCGCCGACCAGCGCCATCGAATAACCGATCTGCACGCCGGAGTAGGGCACCAGCATCAGCAGCGACACCAGCAGCACGTTGATGAAGTCGGCAAAGGTCTGCCGCGCCAGCTTGCGCAGACCGATATCGCCGTCGGCGCCGGACAGGCCCATCGCCTCGGGCTTGAACGTCAGCGCGACGAACACCAGGCCGACGAGGCCTCCGCTGACCTGCGCGGTCGACGAGAAAAACGCATTCCATTGCAGCAGCTGCTGGTGAAAATCTTCCATTGCCGTCCTGTCCTGATATGGCAGCGCCGCCGGGACATAATAGTGACACTTGAAGGTAATACAGCTCGCCACGCCATGAACACTCACGCCATCATCCTCGCCGCCGGCCGCGGTACGCGCATGAACAGTGCGCTGCCCAAGGTGCTGCACACCGTCGGCGGCCAGCCGATGCTGGCGCATGTGTTGCGCGCGGCGGGCGCGCTCGGCGCGCAGCAGCATCTGGTGCTGGGGCATGGCGCCGAACAGGTGCAGGCCTGGCTGCAGCAGGCCGGCGTCGCGCCGACCGTCGCGCTGCAGACCGAGCAGCTCGGCACCGCGCACGCGGTGCAGCAGGCACTGCCGGCGGTGCCGGACGAGGCGCAGGTCGTCGTGCTGTATGGCGACGTGCCGCTGGTGTCCGCGCAGACGCTGGCCGCGTTGCAGGGCGCCGCGGCCAGCGGCCTGGCGCTGGTCACGGTGACGCTGGAAAACCCGGCCGGCTACGGCCGCATCCTGCGCGACGCCAGCGGCCGCGTGACCGGTATCGTCGAGCAGAAAGATGCGAGCGAGCCGCAGCGCGCGATTCGCGAAATCAACACCGGCCTGCTCGCGGCGCCGGCTGCGAGCTTGAAGCGCTGGATCGCGCAAGTGCAAAACCACAACGCCGCGGCCGAGTTCTATCTGACCGACATCGTCGCGCTCGCCGTGGCGGAAGGCGTCGACGTGCGGACGGTGACGGCGGCCAGCGCCGCCGAAGTCGAAGGTGTCAACGATCGCGTGCAGCTGGCGCACGCCGAGCGACTGTTGCAATTGCGCAACGCCGAGCGGCTGATGCGCGCCGGCGTGCAGCTGGCCGATCCGGCGCGCTTCGATCTGCGCGGCGAGCTGATCGCCGGGCAGGACGTGTTCATCGATGTCGGTGTGATCATCGAAGGCAAGGTCGAGCTCGCCGACGGCGTGCGCGTCGGCGCGTATTCGCATCTGAAGAACGTCAAGCTCGGCGCTCGTAGCGAAGTGCTGTCGCACTGCGTGCTGGAGAATCTCGATGCCGGCACCGCTTGCCGCATCGGCCCGTTCGCACGTGTGCGCATGGACACGCAGTTCGGCGACGAGGTGCATATCGGCAACTTCGTCGAGATCAAGAAAAGCCGCATCGGCGCGCTGACCAAAGCCGGGCACCTGGCCTATGTCGGCGACGCCCAGGTCGGCGCCGACGTCAATATCGGCGCCGGCGTGATCACTTGCAATTACGACGGCGCCAACAAGCACGTGACGACGATCGGCGACGGCGCCTTCATCGGCACCGACACGCAGCTGGTCGCGCCGGTCACGATCGGCGCGCGTGCCTTCGTCGCCGCCGGATCGACCATCACCCGCAATGTCGCCGACGATGCGCTGGCGATCTGCCGTGCGCGTGATCAGAAGACGATCGCGGGCTGGAAACGGCCGCGAAAACAGCCGAAATAAAGGCAGCCGTCATTCCCGCGAAAGCGGGAATCCGGTGCGGATAACGCGGCGCCCTGATCTCTGGATTCCCGCCTTCGCGGGAATGACCGACGCCCGGGCTAGCGCTGCGCCACGTCCTGATAGCGCTGCGCCCGCGCGCGCCCACATCTCGGCGATCACCCGCTGCGGCGGACGTCAGGCTCGGACCGGCGCCCGGTCCAGCCGTCGCGCTCCATGCGGTCGATGCTCGCCGGCACCTTGCGCCGGGCCAGGGTCAGGCTGAAGCGGGTCGCCAGGCGCTCGGAATTTCGAGAGGATTTTCGCGCTACATCCTTGACCGGACAGCCAAAAATTCTGGTGCGGTCCAGCCTTGGGCCGGTTGGCAACGAGCCAATTGAGCTGTGCTCCTTAGACACCATCGATTGGCGCTCGATTTGCCGGATCGGCGCCATGGCCAGCACCGCGGCCGGCGCCGCAAGCGCCGCAGGCGGCCACGCTACAATCGCGCATGACATATTCATTGCTTGCCGTGCTGGCGGTCGCCGCCCAGCCGCGCCGCCGGGCCTCCTGACATGTGCGGCATCGTCGGAGTGGTCGCCGCGCGCGACGTGACCCCCATCCTCGTCGAGGGCCTGCGTCGCCTCGAATACCGCGGCTACGATTCGGCCGGCGTCGCGCTGATCACCGCCGACGGCAAGCTCGAACGCCGCCGCGCCCAGGGCAAGGTGCAGCAGCTGGTCGATGTGATCAGCGCGCAGCCGATCGCCGGTTTTCGCGGCATCTCGCACACGCGCTGGGCCACGCATGGCGTGCCCAGCGAGCGCAATGCGCATCCGCATTTCTCCGAGGACCAGGTTGCGCTGGTGCACAACGGCATCGTCGAGAATCACGACGAGCTGCGCGCCGAACTGCGCGCCAAGGGCTACCAGTTCAGCAGCGAAACCGACACTGAAGTCGTCGCGCATCTGATCAACGAATACCTCAAGCAGAGCGGCAGCCTGCTGACCGCGGTGCAGACCGCGGTGAGGCGCCTGCATGGCGCCTACGCGATCGTGGTGATGTCGCCGCGCGATCCGGACCGCATCGTCGCCGCGCGTGCCGGCGCGCCGGTGGTGGTCGGCCATGGCGATGGCGAAAATTACGTCGCCTCCGACGTGCAGGCGCTGCTGCCGGTGACGCGCCGCTTCCAGTTTCTGGAAGAAGGCGACGTTGCTGAAATCACGCAGCAGGGCATTCGCATTTTCGACGCGAGTGGCGCGCCCGCCGAGCGCCCGCTGCGCGAATCCAGCCTGTCGGCCGAGAGCGTCGAGCGCGGCGAATACGCGCACTACATGCTCAAGGAAATCTTCGAGCAGCCGCGCGCGATCGCCGACACCCTGGCCGAACGCATCACCGGCAAGCGCGTGCTGGAGGCCGCGCTCGGCCCGAAAGCCGAGCTGCTGCTGCCGCGCGTGCGCAATGTGCATATCGTCGCCTGCGGCACCAGCTATCACGCGGGGCTGATCGCGCGGTACTACATCGAGCAGGGCGCCAAGCTGCCGTGCACGGTAGAAGTCGCCAGCGAATATCGCTATCGCAACCCGGTGGTGCCGGCGAACACCCTGTTCGTCGCGATATCGCAGTCCGGCGAAACTGCCGACACGCTTGCCGCGCTGCGCGAAGCACGCAAACTCGGCTATCTCGCCACGTGCGCGATCTGCAACGTGCCGGAAAGCTCGCTGGTGCGCGAAGCCGACATGAGCCTGATGACGCGGGCCGGCCCGGAAATCGGCGTGGCGTCGACCAAGGCCTTCACCACGCAGCTCGCCGCGCTGAGCCTGCTCGGCATCGTGCTCGCCCGACACAACGGCATGGACGCGAGCACCGAGGCCGCCTACGTGCGCCAGATCGCGCACGTGCCCGAGATGGTCGAGCACACGCTGAAGCTGGAGCCGCAGATCAAGGAGTGGGCCAAGCAGTTCGCCGACAAGCGCCACGCGTTGTTCCTGGGCCGCGGCCCGACCTATCCGGTCGCGCTAGAAGGTGCGCTCAAGCTCAAGGAAATCTCCTACATCCACGCCGAAGCCTATCCAGCGGGCGAACTCAAACACGGCCCGCTCGCCCTGGTCGATGCCGACATGCCGGTAATCGCCATCGCACCGAACAACGCGCTGCTGGAAAAACTCAAAAGCAATCTTCAGGAAGTGCGCGCCCGCGGCGGAAGGCTATTCGTGTTCGCCGACCCGGACACCGGCTTCAAGGCAGAAGACGGCGTCGAAGTGATGCTGATGCCCGAGCACATCGACCCGGTGCAGTCACCGCTGATCTACACGATTCCCCTGCAGCTGCTGGCTTATCACGTCGCCGTTCTTCGAGGGACTGATGTCGATCAGCCGCGTAATCTCGCGAAGAGCGTTACGGTGGAATAGCGGTTGTTGGTGTTGGTGCCGATTCAAGTGGTGTTTTTGGTAAAACTCGTAAGTTTTTTAGCAAAACTCGTAACAAAACCACGGCCATCGAATGTCGGGGCACCTAACAGGTGACAGCGCCAGAAGCGGTTTTACGGAGGGAAGCCCGAACGCCGGAACGCGCTCGTGACAATGGCTAACCCCGTCAGGTGACAATTCCCAGACCGATTCGGCGTGTCTCGTGACAATGGTAGAGCCAAAAAAACCGCCACAAGAGCGGCGGCGGTGTTGACGCTGACGCAGGATTAATCATTTCCAGGTCGGTCTGCTCGTTGACTGTTAATCGGCCTGGATGTGGCCAAGCGGTTAATCGTCCTCGATTAATCAGCGCCAAGGCTGCTCACCTCCTCGATAAGCAGTCTGGTCAAGACAGTGTCAGCAGCTACACTTTTACGGCTTTTTTGCGCTTGAGTTAGCTTGCGGCTCTCCACAAATGCAATCGACCTTTGATTGCGGCGAAGAGTAGTAGCCGTCGCGGACATGCTTAGGTGCATTCGGAAGTCTGACCGAGCGATACCGATTCACAACACTATCCGTCGCCCAGTCGCAAGCCAGCTCGCTAGCCAAGGCGGCCGCGATATCTGCCGCGGCAGCGCGGTAAGGCGTATAGCTTCCACCGCAGCCGTTGTCGCGCGGTTTGGGCTCATAAGTTTTTCGTACGTGTGATCCCGTTCCGCCTATCCATGGCTCGAGACAATTGCGGCAGGCCTCACCTGCGCGGCCGCGATAGAGATAGGAGCCTGCTACCCAGCCTTCGCCCTCGACGAACACATACATAAGGGACCAGCGTCGCAGAGTTCTGGCGGTGTTGCCGAGCATCGCGCCAATGTTAGGCGCTGACGTCGCGTCAATGACCAGGTCTGCATCGCGATGCATATCAGCTTGTGCGCCGGAGAGCGCATGGCCTTTGACGTTCATGGCGAGGCGATTACGTTTTAAATAATGCGCGACGCCTTCCGCCTTATTCAGGCCAAGATAGGTGACACCCAGGAGATGCCTTCCCAGGTTTTCCGGATTCAGTCGATCAGGATCGAAAATATGAAACTGCCCTCGACCCTTGCCCGCGCCGGCCTGCACCAGGCGATCGGCAAGCGTTGATCCAACAGCACCGGCGCCAATAAGGTGAATACGCTTGTCCGCCAAAGGCGCGGTGCGGTCCGGAGCATTTCGGGTTAGCACGAAGTCGTCGTCGATCCGGTCAAACGTGACTCGTACCACCCGTATTCGCTTCGCCAAATCTTGGTGGCCACGTAGTGCGGCGGCCAGACTCGCACCGGGACGGAAACCGTTGAGGCCCTCGTCTCCCAAGACAAGCAGCGCGCCAAAGCGACCGGCGAGCGTGTTGAGTGTTGACGCTCACGCAAAATTAATCATTTGTGGGCAGTTCTTCGCGAGCCCGGGTGATCAGCAATAGCGCATGTAAAAAGCTGATGAAGAGTGGGATTCCACCGCAAATGCCGGTCAGTCGTTCAGTCAGCACACGGGGCAATCCCGTGTAAGCAGCAACAGGTCATGTCATTGGCAGTGCTAGACAGCCCGCCAATCGTCGCCGGGCATGATGCGTTTCATGAAAGCGTCGAACATCGGCACCGTAAATCCCGTGTCGCCATGGCTGGGGCTCCAGATCATGCCCTTGGCGATCAGTTGATTGCGAGTCGGCCCCAGGGCCGTGACCTTGCGCCGCAATTGCTCGGCAATATCACCTGAGCGATGCGGGCCTGGCCCCAGCTCGGCCATCGCACGCAGGTAGCGCTTCTCGGCGGGTGTCAGGCGATCGAGTCGCACGCGGAAGAAGCTCTCGTCCAGCGCGGCCGTCGCCTCGCGCGAGGCCACCTCCACATGCTGTTCGGTAATGGGCGAGGCATCCGCCACATCCCAGACATGCTTGCCCCACTCCTGCAAAAAGTAGGGATAACCCTGGGTTTCCCGCACGATGCGCGACAGTGCGGCGGGAACGAACTGCACGCCCTGATCCTGCGCCGGCTTCTCGATCGCGAGCCGGGCGGCGGCTTCGTTCAAGGGGCCCACGTCGGGATAGTCGAACAGCCGCTCGGCATAGGATTTTGCCCGCCCCATGCGGCCCGGCAACTGCGGCAAACCGGCTCCCACCATCATCACCGGCATCTGCCGTTGCGCCGCGCGGTGCAGGGCCGTAATCAAGGCCGCCAGCTGTTCTTCTTCCACGTATTGCAGCTCGTCGATGAACAGGATCAGCGCGGTGCCGGCTTTCTGGGCGGCCTGGCCCGCCGCTTCCAGCAGGGCCTGCAGGTCGTGCTCCAGGTCACCGTTGTCGGCGAGCCCCGGCTCCGGCTCAAAGTCCAGCCCCACCTCGATGTCCTGATACTTGAGCTTCAGCGCCTTTGCAAAGCCCGCCAGCGCTCGCAGCGCGCGGTGCCCAAGCTCCCGCGCCGCATCGGTACGCGACAGGCGCAACAGGGCCTGCCGCAGTTGCGGCGCCAGAATGGCCGGCAGCGAGCGGCTTTCTGGCGCTTCGATCCGCAGCGTGTGCAGGCCAGCGGCCTCTGCATCGTCGCGCATCCGGTCGAGCAGCACGGTCTTGCCAACGCCTCTCAAGCCCACCAGCAACAGGCTCTTGGCGGGGCGGCCGGCGCGGATCCGCTGGGCCGCAATATGGACCGCCTCCCTCAGCGCATCACGGCCGGCCAGCTCCGGCGGCGGCGTGCCGGCACCCGGTGCGTAGGGGTTGGTAATCGGGTTCATGCCGGCGAGCTTATAGGCAGTTTAGGTAAATTACAAAGACTTGATAATATCGCTAAATTGGACCAAATCCGGTGGCCCGCCGGGGCAGTGGCGGGGCGAAATCGGGGATCGGAAACAGGACGTTGCGGACGGCGATCGGCCCACGGCCCCGCGTTCTGAATACCGGCGGCCTCGAACTGGCCTTGCTTCTCGCGTGGCCCCAGCACCATCACGCTGCCCGCCGCCATATCGGCGAAGGCGAGTTAGCTGGGCCAGAAGTCCTGTGGCACCGAGCCGGTTCCGTCGTGGCCCGCCGCCAGCTTGCATTCGAGTTCAACCGACTCGCGCAAGAGTGAGAGGTCTTCGAGGGAGCGGACGGGGATGAAGGATTAAGGAGCGCCACAAAAAGATTGTTTTTGGATTGACGAAAACAAACCCTCGACCGATTCAGTATGTCGAAGCAATCGATGCACCAGCGAATGAATCTGAGTGCACACCAACGAAAACTCTTGTTGTAGCTTGATCGGGGGCACGGGAATCCTGAGTTCTTTCAAGCGTCCCAAGCTGATGCGCAAACGCGTTTGGCCCAGCGCCAGTCCGCTGGCTGATTCGATCAAAGTGCGGCAGTTCAGCAAGCCGCATAAAAACTCGGCGGTGCAGATTTCCGTGTTCGGTCGCAATAGCATGCAGTCTGCTTTGTTCAATGCCTTTTCGACTGAGTTTGGCAGGATGCAGGCTCTGATGTTCGGGTCGCCAAGGGTTCCAATGAGAACGTCACCGGGCCTACAGTGATTTCGCGGTAGGCGGGCAAAGTGCGCTTCGGAGATGGCCTTTTTCTCTTTGACGGTGTGCAGCTCGTCGAGCCGCTTGATGAACAGCAGGTAGGTCATCTGCTCGATAACCTCCATTGGGTTGCTGATGCCGCCGCTGCAGAACGCATCCCAGATGCGATCGCCCCGACTTTGATTTCCCCGGTGATCATTGCTTCATGTCTTTTTTATGGCTCGCGTGATCCCGGGGGGCGCGGGAAAGGCAAGGTTTCGCGCGAGCGCGGTTGCTACGGAGCGTCGTTGGAGGCCTGGCGCCAGAAGCGCGCCGGCTTGCAGGGCAGCCCAAAGGCTTCGCGCACGCGATCGGCGGGGCAGCCGATGTGCTTGGGGTCTATGACGATCTGGTCGAGTAGTCGCGCGCTGAGGGCTGCGGCCGATTGAGGACCGTCGTGGTAGACGATGGCCTCAAGATCGAAGTAGTAGCGGGTGATGGTGGCCAGCACCGAAGCCGAATTGCTTTTGGCAAACGTCGTGGGCCGCGAGGCTTCGGCCTCCGCTGCGGCCTGGTCGGGTGGCACTCCCAAGGCCAGCAGGCTCTTGAACAGATGCTCCGAGAACCGAATCGGCAGAGTGCTGTAAGGCGCAGCGTCCACCACCAGGCCCAGCCGGGTGCGCTCATTCACGGCCAAAATGTGGGCCTTGCGGCCGAAGCGGATCAGGTTGGCCGTCCATTCGCCCAGTCGGTTACTGGGCGGCGGCGGATTGGCGAGTAACTCGCGCTTCATTGCCTTGGCGAGCTTTGCCGTGCAGCGGAGGGTGGTCATGTCATCGCCATGGGCAGGTTTGAGTGTGTTGCGGGGTCCGGGAGCGCGATAGCCGCGTTGCCGCCTTTGCTTCAATCGTAGCAAGGCGGCATTGCCGGATCGTCGGCGCAGCCGCGGCTGCGCTGAGGATCAGTATCAGTCCGGAAGCGGCAACTCCACGGTGACGCTGAGACCGCCACCTTTGGCGTTGGATACCAGCAGGTTTCCATGAAGTTGCTCGACCAGCCGCGCGACGATCGCGAGCCCCAGCCCGCAATGGCCCTGGGCACTGCGCGCGCTGTCGAGGCGCTCGAACGGCCGCAGCAGGCGCGCGATCTCGTGATCGGCAATGCCGGGCCCATGATCAAGCACCCTGAGGTGTAGCGTGGATGCCTCGCGGCGCAGCTGCACTTCTACCGGCGGCGCGCCATGCGCCAGCGCGTTGTCGATCAAATTGCCAAGCACGCGCTCCAGGGCCAGCGCATCAGTGGCGGCATAGAGCGGCGCCTCTATGCCGCTCGCCGCGACCGCGTGGCCAAGCCCGTCGAAGCTGTGCACCACGCGCGCCAGCAGCGCCGCCACATCGACGCGCGGCGTTATGCGCAGGTCGCGGTGGTAGTCCAGAAACTGGTCGATAATGCGGCGCATCGACTCGGTGTCGCGGACCAGCCCCGCTGCCGCTGCGGTGTCGTCCAGCAACTCGGCACGCAGGCGCAGTCGCGTCAGCGGCGCGCGCAGGTCGTGCGAGATCCCGGCCAGCAGCAGGCGGCGTTCCTGCTCCTGCGCGGCGAGCCGCCCGGCCATCGCGTTGTATTGGTCGGCGAAGCCGCGAAACTCCGCCGGCGTGCCGGCCGGCATCGTCAGCGGCTCGACGCGCTCGCGGCTGAGCGCCAGCGCCGCGGTGACCTGCCGCAACGGACGATTGACCTGCCAGATGACGAACGCCAAGGCCGCCCACAGCAGGCCCCCCAATGAAATGAGCAGCGCCAGCAGCGGCAGGCCGCGTTGCGAACGCGACAGCGGCACGTTGACCGCATACCGCTCGCCGGCGACGCTGAAACCCAGACGCAGAGCGCGCGTCGGGCGGTATCGGACACTCACTGCCACGTCGGCGCCCAGGCTGTCCCTGAGTTGCTGTTCCAGCGCACGCGCCAGCAGCAGGCGCGGCGTATGCGGCGCGTTCGCGCCCGGCGCGTAATCGCGCTCCAGCTGCAAATCTCCGCTGGCGTTGCGCTGCGCGATCCAGGCCGCGCGCTGTTCGGGCGGCAGCCGCTGCAGATCCTCGCGCAGGCTGTGCACGACCAGTTGCAGGCCCTGTGCGATCGGCGCGACGGTCGAATCGGCCTGCACGCGCCAGACCAGGAACAGCAGCACATAGCTGCTCAGCAGCGCCAGGGTCAGGGTCAGCAGCAGTCGCCCGGCCAGCGTGCGCGGCAGGCCGATCCTCCATCGCCACGGTGCGGCGCTCACACCGAAGCCGGCACGTAAACGTAGCCGATACCGCGCACCGTCTGGATCAGCCGCGGCAATTGCGGATTGTCCTCGATCAGCCGGCGCAGGCGCAGCACGCGCACATCGATGGCGCGCTCGGTGCAGTCGGCGTCGGCACTGCCGCGCGTGAGCTCGATCAGGCGTTCCCGCGTCAGTGGTCGGCCGGCATGGCCGATCAATGCCTGCAGCAGCGCGAAATCCGCAGTCGACAACGCCTGAGTGACGCCGCCGCGGATCAGCGTGCGGCTGGCTGAGTCCAGCAGCGCCCCGCCGATGGCGATGCGTTCTCCGTCCACCACCGGCGTGCCACCGGGCAGGCCGCCTCGTCGGCGCAGCACCGCCTGGATGCGTGCCAGCAGCTCGCGCGGATTGAATGGCTTGCCCAGATAGTCGTCGGCGCCCATCTCCAGGCCGAGGATGCGATCGATGTCCTCGTCGCGGCCGGTGAGCACGATGACCGGCAGATCATCGCCATCGGCACGCAGTCGCCGCAACGCGGTCAGGCCGTCGGTGCCGGGCAGCATCAGGTCCAGCACCATCAGATCGGGCCGCCGACGCGGCAGTCGCCTCAAGGCTTCGTCAGCGCTGGCCGCGGTCATCGCCTCCATGCCGTGGCGCGTGAGGTACTGGTCGAGCATCGCCAGCAGTTCGGTGTCGTCGTCAACGACGAACACCAGCGGGCAACGCTCGGCGGGCCGGTTTGTATTCATCCGCAGATTAGAGCGCGGCGACGGTGACGGGCGCCAGAGCCGCTTTTGTTAGCGCTGGTTACAGATCGGCTGCGCGCTAACCAAGGCTCATTTGATGTGTCGGTGCGCTCACCTTGCGCCGATTGCGGCGCGCTACTTTGGGGTCGTCCACAACACGGCACGGCGCCGACGCAAACGGCACTGCGCAAACGATTCATCCAACGCTAGGAGTTTTCCCGATGAACAAAAAAACCTGGGCCATCGTCGCCATTGCCGCGGCCGGCCTCGGAGTCTACGGCGGCGCCGAGGCCTTCTCGCGCGCTAATCCGACCCAGCAGCTCACCGAGCTGGGCGAAGCAATGCACATGAGCGACAAGCAGCAAGCGCAGTGGCAGCAGATCATCGACGCCACGGCGCAGGCGCGTCGCAACGGCCTTCAGCGTGCCGACCGGCGCTTGTCCTCCGCCATCACGACGCTGAAGACGCCCGGAGCCGACCTGGGCGGCATGGCGATGCCGGAACCCGATGCGGAGTCGAAAGCGGATCGCGAGCGCATTCGCAGTATGGCCACGACTTTCTACGCCGATGCCACGCCGGCCCAGCAGGCACAGATGCGCGACTTTCTCGCCACAAGGCTGACGCGCCTGCAGAGCCTGTTGCACAAGCGCGCCGAACGGGGCCTCGACGCAGGCTGATTTACGTCGCCCACCCAACAGATTGCATCACCCATATCACGCACACCACGCAATGGAGTCATTCACATGAACAAGCAAAAGCGTTTCATCCTCATCGGCAGCCTCGCCGTCGCCTCGCTGATCGCCACCCAGGCCGAAGCCGGCCAGCGCTCACGCAGCCATTCCGGTCCGTATGTGGATCGCAACGTACAGGCGCAAGCTGCGCAGGGCGCGGGCTATCAGCGTTCGGCGCAGACCAGCGGCATCAACGGCGGTTCGCGTAGCAGCGCCATCAGCGCGGGCGGTGGCAACGGCTACAGCCGCCAGTCCAGCACCAACGGCGCCAACGGCGGCTCGCGCAGCGTCAATGCCAGCGCCACTCAGTCCGGTGGTTATCAGCGCGATGTCTCCGGCAACAACGCTTATGGCGGCAGTCGCAACGGATCGGTCAGCGCCGGCAACGGCAGCTACAGCCGCGACACCGGCACCACCACGGCCAGCGGTGCTAGCCGCAGCGTCAATGCCAGTGGCAGCCAGAGTGAAGGCTACTCCCGCACCGTGACCAAAACGGACGCTGACGGCAACACCACTCAGAGGGCGCATAGCAGCCCGTAACGACGAACCTCGCCCTGCTTTTCGTCACGGATTGCAGGGCGATGTCGGGCCGTTGTCTCGGACCACGGTTTGATGCGCTGAACGCTCAGGTCACGGTGTAGGTGTCAGGTCAGCGAACCGAGGCATTCGATAGAATGTGTGCCGGCCCCTTTGCTGTGCAGGTCAATCATGTCGTTGTTCTCGCGCTGGTTTGCCAAGGCGCCACCGTTATCGCCCGCTGCATCCTCCGTCGCCCGGCCGCCGTCCTCCGATCCGAAGCCGCGAGCGGTGGATCGTGCGCTGGCCGCTCTTGCCGAGGAGAAGGCCTTGCAGTCGGCCATCGATGCCCGGGATGTCCAGACCGTGGCGCGGCTGGTGGTGGCGGGGACATCGACCAAGCTTCGCCAGGCGGCAGCTCACGCCATCGACGATCCGGATGTGCTGCGTCAACTCATCCGCGATGTGCGCGGCGGCAATGACAAGAGCGTCTACAAGGTCCTGACATCCAAGCGCGATGTGCTGCTCGAACAGGCGCGCCAGCTCGATCAATTGCGCGCCGAGATCGATGCGGCTTCGGAAGCGCTGGAGCGCCACAGCCGACGCCCCTACGACGTGCTGTACACGGCGAGACTGGATCAGTTCGAGAGTCGCTGGAATGCGGTGGCGGCGCAGGCCGATGCGGAGCTGCGCGACCAGGCCCGGCAATGGATAGCCCGCTCGCGGGAGACCGTTGCCGAACATCTGCGTGAGTCTGCGGCTCGCGCATCGCAGCAGCAGGCCGCTGCGGACGCGGCTGCAGAGGCACGGCGACTGCGCGAACAGCAGGCACAGGCATCCGCCGCGGCCGAGGCTGAGCAAGCGCAGGCTTTCGAGGAGCACAAGCGTGCGCTGGCCGAGAAGCACGATGCCGAGCAGCTGCCGTTTCGCCAGATTGCCGAATTGATACGCAAGGCACGGGCGGCGCTGAGCGACGGCAGCACCTCCCGTGCGGCCGGCGTGCGACGGACCATCGAGGAGAAGCGGGCGGGCGCTCCGCCCCTGCCGGCGAACCTGGTCAGCCAGTTGCAACAGCTCGACAAGCAACTCGACGAGTTAAGGGACTGGAAGAGTTTCTCCGTGGCGCCCAAGCGCGCGGAGCTGATCGAGGCGATGGAGTCGCTGGTCGACGCAGGCCTGGAGCCTCTGGCGCTCGCCGAGAAGATCAAGGCGCTGCAGGA
This sequence comes from Hydrocarboniphaga sp., assembly GCF_965279055.1. NCBI lineage: Bacteria > Pseudomonadati > Pseudomonadota > Gammaproteobacteria > Nevskiales > Nevskiaceae > Hydrocarboniphaga > Hydrocarboniphaga sp. Next base: position 168,077 of record NZ_OZ257125.1, read on the forward strand.
CGAGTGGCGCACGCTGAGCAAGGGCGCCGGCGAGAACGCCGAGGCCGACTGGCAAGGCTTTCAGCAGGCAGCCCAGAAGGCGTATCAGCCGTGCAGCGAGTATTTCGCCGCCCAGGCGCAGGTTCGCGAGGAGAATCTGCGGCAGCGCGATGCCCTGATCGCCCGTTTCACCGCGTTCGAGGCGGAACAGGACTGGGAGCGACCGGACTGGCGGGCCGTCATCAGGGCGCTGCCCGAGATGAAACAGCAATGGCGCCGCTGCTCGCCTGTGGACCGCGCTGCCGGCAAGCCGCAGCAGGAGAAGTTCGTGGCCCTGCTCGCCAGCCTGCAGGCTCGTCTGGATGCGGAGTACGCGCGCAACCTGAAGCAGAAGGAGGCGCTGATCGAGCGCGCCCAGGCTTTGCTCGCCAGCGACGACGGTCGCAAGGCCATCGACGCGATCAAGGAGTTGCAGCAGCAGTGGCGGACCGTGGGCCCGGTACCGCGCGAGGCGGATCAACGCCTGTGGAGCGTATTCCGCCAGCACAGCGACGCGGTGTTCCAAAAGCGCCAGCAGGACTTTGCCGCCTACAGCGCCGGGCTCGAGAACAACAAGGCGCAGGCCATTGCCCTGTGCGAGCAGCTGGAGGCGATCGCCGCTCTCGACGCGGCCGAGTTGCTGGCGCGCAGCGCAGCGCTGGGCGAAATACGAAATGCCTTCGAGGCGCTGGGCGAGTTTCCGCGTGCCGATACGCGTGAGCTGCGCAACCGCTTCGATCAGGGTCTGGCGCGCTGCGAGGCTTCGATTGCCCGCCACCACGCGCTAGCCGCCGAGCGTGCCTGGAGCGATCTGTTCGAAGCCGCCGATCATGTCCGCGCCTACAGGCTCGCCGTGGCGCGGCGCTCGGATGCTTCGCTGATCGACAGTTTGAAACAGGCTGCCGAAACCGATATCGCCGCAGTCCGGCGCTGGCCCAAGGGCGGTCTCGACGCCCTGAAGCAGGCGCTCGCCGATGATCGCGCCGCCGATCTTGCCGTGAATGAAGCGGCCGCGAGGATGCTCTGCATCCGCGCCGAAATACTGAGCGACACGCCGACGCCGGCCGAGGATCAGGCGCTGCGTCGTGAATATCAGCTACAGCGCCTGGTGCAGGGCATGGGCCAGCGTCTGACGGCCGATGAGGCGCACATGGATTCTCTGGCGATCGAGTGGGTGCGTGTCGGCCCTGTAGAGCAGGCGGCATACGCGCCGCTGCTGCAGCGATTCCGGCGCTGTCGCGAGCGAGCCGGTTCTCGCGCCGGTGGCCGTCACTGAGGGCTTCGGACACGACACGCCTTTCGCAGCGCCGATCACCGCTCCGACAGCGAAGGCGCCGCGCGTTGCGTGCAGGCCGATCGTTCGCAGGCTGTGCAGCCGACGCCGATCGGCGAGTAGCAAGTCGCCCGGGTTGAACCCGGGTTTCACCCGGGCTGTTCACGCGGCCGGCTTGTCGGCATTCAAGTGCGCGTAACGATCGCGCAGCTCGCGCTTGAGGATTTTGCCGCTGGCGTTTTTCGGCAGCCGCTCGATCACCGCGATGTGCTTGGGCGCCTTGTATCCGGCCAGGCGCTCGCGGCAGAAGCCGAGCAGGCCGTCCTCGGACACTTCGGCGCCCGGACGCAAGACCACCACCGCCATCACCGCTTCGATCCAGCGCGGATGCGGCACGCCGAACACCGCGACTTCGGCGACGCAGGCATGCTGAAAGATCACTTCCTCGACCTCGCGGCTGGCGACGTTCTCGCCGCCGGTCTTGATCATGTCTTTCTTGCGATCGACCACGGTCAAGTAACCTTCTTCGTCGAACACGCCGAGATCGCCGCTGTGGAACCAGCCGTTGCGGAAAGCCTCGGCGGTTTTCTCCGGGTTCTTCCAGTAGCCCAGCGTCGCATGCGGACTGCGATGCACGATCTCGCCGACCACGCCGACCGGCACCGGCTGGTCGTTGTCGTCGACGACGCGCGTCTCGACGTTCAGGGCGGCGCGGCCGGCCGAGCCGAGTTTGCGCATCTGGTCTTCCGGCCCGAGTATCGTCGCCACCGGCGACATCTCGGTCTGGCCGTAGAAGTTGAACAGGCGGATGCCGGGCAGGCGCTTGCTGATCTCCTTGATGATTTCCATCGGCATGATCGAGGCGCCGTAATAGCCCTTCTTCAGCGACGACAGGTCGCGCCGCTCGAAGTCGGCATGGCGCAGCAGCGAAATCCACACCGTCGGCGGGCAGAACAGCTTGGTCACGCGCTCTTCCTCGATCGTCCTCAGCAGATTCGCCGGATCGGGCGCCGACAAAATGATGCTGGTGGCGCCGATGTACAGGTCCGGCGTCAGGAAGCAGTCGAGCTGGGCGCAGTGATACAGCGGCAGCGAGTGCACCTCGATGTCGTGGGCGCTCATCTCGCCGTCGGCGATGCAGCTCGCGTAGTGCGCGTACAGCGAGCGCGCCGACAGCAGCGCGCCCTTGGGTCGCGACTCGGTGCCGCTGGTGTATAGCAGCTGCACCGGATCGTCGTCGGCGATCGCCACGTCCGGCGCGGTGGCGTCCTCGCAGCGCATCAGCGCGGCGATCGGCTCCCAGTCGCTGCCGAAGGCCGCACCGGATTCTTCGATCACGCATTTGAATCGCGGCGTGATGCCGGCTTCGGCCAGCGCCTCATCCGCGGTGCCGGCCAGCGCGTCTTCGACGACGATCGCCTTGGCCTCGGCGTTGTCGAGAATGAAGGCGATCTCCGAGGCGTTGAGCATGAAGTTGATCGGCACCATCACCGCGCCCAGACGCGCCAGCGCAAAGCGCGTGACGACGAAGCCGTGATTGTTGTGCGAGATCAGCGCGACGTGATCGCCGCGGAAGATCCCGCGTGCCGCCATCGCGTTCGCGACGCGGTTGACGCACTCGTCCAGCTCGGCATAGCTGTGCCGCAGGCCCTTGTAGATCAGCGCGGTCTTGCGCGGCGTCCGGGCGGCGCTGCGCCACAGCAGATCGCCCAGCCGGTTGCGGCGTGCGCGGGCGACGCAGTCGGCGGCGCTTTCAGGGTGGCTCAGCATCGGGGTTCTCCTTCCCGGGTGTGCGTGCGGGGTCTGGCCCTGCATCGATTCTAGGATGACGCCACTGGCGTCGCGGTCCGGCATCGCCGGAAGACCGCCAGTGAATCATAGGCAGCCGTGCCGGCGCTGGGCCTACCCGTTTCGGGTAGTGCCGTAGCGGCAGCGCTTTCATAGCATCCAGGCCGAGAGAGATGCAGTGGCTCACTGTAGGCCGCTGTCAGGTAATAAAAACGATCCATGCATCGCGTTCCAGCCCGGCCCGAAGGCGCGGCGGCGAGCACGCGTCCTGGGCGCGTTGGGTTACCTCCTCTCGGGTGGCAGTCCTGGCAGCTCGGCTTGTGCCGCAAACGATCATGGGTAAATCACAATGAATGGCGAGCAGATCAAAGCAAACACGGATGGCGATCTCGACGTGCTGATCGTCGGTGCCGGATGGTCGGGCATGTACATGCTCCACCAGTGTCGTCGCCTGGGGCTGTCGGCGCGGGTGATAGAGAAGGGGCCGTCGGTCGGCGGCACCTGGTACTGGAACCGCTATCCGGGCCTGCGCTGCGACGTCGAGAGCATGGAGTATTCGTTCTCGTTCGATAAGGAACTGCAGCAGGAGTGGGACTGGTCGGAGCGCTACGCCAGCCAGAAGGAAATCCTCGGTTACGCCAACCACGTGGCGGACCGCTTCGACCTGCGCCGCGACATCGCCTTCAACACCGCGCTGACTGCGCTGCGCTTCGACGAGGGCAGCAATACCTGGACCGCGGATACCAGCTCGCGTGGGCAGATCAAGGCACGCTACGTGGTCATGGCGACCGGTTGCCTGACGGTCGCGAAGATGCCCGACATCGCCGGCGTGGCGGATTTCAAGGGCGCGGTCTACCACACCACCAACTGGCCGGAACAGGGCGTGGATTTCACCGGCAAGCGCGTCGGCGTGATCGGCACTGGCTCGTCGGCGATCCAGGCGATCCCGATCATCGCCGAGCAGGCGCAGCATCTCTACGTCTACCAGCGCACGCCGAGCTACAGCCTGCCGGCGCACAACCGCAAGCTCGATCCCGAATACCGCAAGCAAGTGAAGGCGCGCTACGAGGCGCTGCGCGACGAGGCGCGCCATCACCTGGTCGGCATTCCGGCGCCGACTCATGCCGCCTCGGTGTTCGACGTCAGCCCGGAACAACGCGAGAAGATCTACCAGGACATCTACGACGCGGGCAAGCCGTTCGCGCTGATGGTGTCGTTCGCCGACGTGCTGATCAGCAAGGAGGCCAACAAGACCGCGCAGGATTTCCTCGCCGCACGCATCCGCGAGCGGATCAAGGACCCCGAGATCGCCGAGCAGATGATTCCGAAGGGCCAGTACGCCGGCACGCGGCGGCTGTGCATCGACACCCACTACTACGAAACCTTCAACCGGCCCAACGTCACGTTGAAGAATCTGCAGAAGGACCCGATCAAGCGCATCGTCGCCGACGGCGTCGAAACCACGCAGGGCTCCGAGCAGCTGGACTGCCTGGTGTTCGCCACCGGCTACGACGCGATGACCGGCGGCCTGCTCGCCGTCGACATCCAGGGCCGTGGCGGGCGCAAGCTGCGCGACCAATGGGCCGAAGGCCCGCGCAGCCTGATGGGCCTGATGGTCGCCGGCTTTCCCAACCTGTTCACCGTCACCGGGCCCGGCAGCCCGTCGGTGCTGAGCAACATGTTCGTGTCGATCGAGCAGCACGTCGAATTCATCGCCGGCTGCCTGGAACATCTGCAGCGCAACGGCAAGCACGTCATCGAGGCGGATGCCGAGGCCCAGGAACAGTGGGTCGCGCACGTCAACGAGGTCGCCAACTCGACGTTGTTTCCGCTCGGCAACACCTGGTACATGGGCGCCAACATCGCCGGCAAGCCCAAGGTGTTCATGCCCTACCTCGGCGTCGGGCCGTACCGGCAGCTGTGCGACCAGGTCGCCAGCGACGGCTATCGGGGATTCGTCACGCAATAAACGTCGGTCTGCAGTGAGGAGAGAAAAGCAGAAAAATGAAAACAAAAATGAAAATGAAAAATGTCGCCGTCTTCGGCCTGGCTTGCCTGATCGCCGGCATCGTCGCCTGCAAGCCGGCGCCGGCTCCGAGTGCGCCCGAAGCCGCTGCGGCCCCGGCCGCGCCGGCCGCGTCCGTCGACGGCACGCGCATCGTCGCCGCCGACAAGGAGCCCGGCTCGTGGATGAGCACCGGCCGCACCTACGACGAGCAGCGTTTCAGCCCGCTGACCAAGGTCAATCAGGGCAACGTCGGCAAGCTCGCTCTGGCCTGGAGCTACAAGCTCGACGTGGATCGCGCCACCGAAGGCACGCCGATCGTCGTCGACGGCGTGATGTACGTGACCGGCGCCTACTCGATCGTCAGCGCGCTCGATCCGGTGACCGGCAAGGAGCTGTGGAAGTACGACCCGCAGGTGCCGCGCGACAAGGATCGTGACGGCTGCTGCGACGTCGCCAATCGCGGCGTCGCGGTGTGGAAAGGCCGCGTCTATTTCGGCGCCTACGACGGACGCCTGATCGCGCTCGACGCGGCGTCCGGCGCCAAGGTCTGGGAAGTCGACACCGTGCTCGATCACTCGCGCAGCTACACCATCACCGGCGCGCCGCGCATCATCAAGGGCAAGGTCATCATCGGCAACGGCGGCGCCGAACTCGGCGTGCGCGGCTACATCAGCGCCTACGACGTCGCCGACGGCAAAATGCTGTGGCGCTTCTTCACGGTGCCGGGCGATCCGTCCAAGCCGCCGGAGAACGAGGCGATGAAGCGCGCGCTGCCGACCTGGAAAGGCACGCAGTGGTGGGACAAGGGCGGTGGTGGCGGCGGTACCGCCTGGGATTCGATGGCCTACGATCCCGAGCTGGATCTGCTCTACGTCGGCACCGGCAATGGCTCGTTCTGGAACCGCGCGGTGCGCAGCCCCGGCGGCGGCGACAACCTGTATCTGTCGTCGATCGTCGCGATCAGGCCCGACACCGGCGACTACGTCTGGCACTACCAGACCACGCCCGGCGACAGCTGGGACTTCACCGCGACGCAGCACATCATCCTGGCCGATCTGAAGTTCGGCGACACCACGCGCAAGGTGCTGATGCAGGCGCCGAAGAACGGCTTCTTCTATGTCATCGACCGCGCCAGCGGCGAGCTGATTTCGGCCGAGAAATACGCGCCGGCCAACTGGGCCACGCATGTCGACATGAAGACCGGCCGCCCGGTCGAGAATCCGGAGGCGGATTGGGCGACCAAGCCGGCGATGGTGACGCCGGGCCCGCTCGGTGCGCACAACTGGCAGCCGATGTCGTTCAACCCGCAGACCGGCCTGGTCTATATCCCGATGCAGGAGGCGGTGGCGGTGTACGTGCCGGACCTGAAGCAGACCTTCACCGGCAAGGGCAACTGGCACATGGGCGCGGCGCCGATCGCGCTGCCCGAGAACGACGCCAAGGGCCTGCAGGGCGTCGTCGACATGCACAAGGGTCATCTGATCGCCTGGGATCCGGTCACGCAGAAGGAAGTCTGGCGCCAGACCTACGTCACCGTGTGGAACGGCGGAACGCTGAGCACCGCCGGCAACCTGGTGTTCCAGGGCACCGCCGACGGCCGCTTCGTCGCCTACGACGCCAAGACCGGCGCCAAGCTGTGGGAGACACCGGCCAACACCGGCGTGATGGCCGGCCCGGTCACGTATGAGATCAACGGCGAGCAGTACGTCAGCGTCGAAGCGGGCTGGGGCGGCGCGTTTCCGCTGGCGCTCGGCGCGCTGTCGGAGCCGGCGAAAGTCAAACCCGAAGCGCGCGTGCTGACCTACAAGATCGGCGGCACCGCGGTGCTGCCGCCCGCCAAGAACGAGCCGAAAGTGCAGCCCAAGCCGCCCGCGGTGACGGCCGACGACGCCACGATCGCGCGCGGCCGCGACCTCTACAACGGCCATTGCGGCATGTGCCACGGCCCGAGCGCGCTGGCCGGTTCGGTGATCCCGGATCTGCGTTACCTGGCGCCGGACAAGCACGAGATGTTCGCCGGCATCGTCGCCGGTGCCTATCGCGCCAAGGGCATGCCGTCGTTCACCGACGTGCTCAAGCCCGAGGACGTCGAAGCGATCCATCAGTACGTCATCAAGCGCGCCAACGATCTGCAGACGCAGCTCAGCGCCGCTCCGTAACCACTGGAGACACAGCACATGGCAAACCAGGATTATTCACGCAACGAGTTCTTCATCGGCGGTGAATGGGTCAAGCCGTCCAGCAGCCGGCGCTTCGAGCTGATCAACGCCTCGACCGAAGAGAGCCTGGGCTCGGTGCCGGAAGCGGCGCAGGCCGATGTCGATCGCGCGGTCGCCGCGGCGCGGCATGCCTTCGATCATTCGGGCTGGGCCACTTCCAGTGTCGCCGAGCGCACCGCGGTGATGGGCCGCTTCGCGCAGGCGCTGGAAAAGCGTGCCGGCGACATCTCGCGCCTCGTCAGCATGCAGAACGGCATGCCGGCCTCGCTCAGCGCGCTGTTCGAAGGCAGCCTGCCGGTGGGTCTGCTCGGCTATTACTCGGAGCTGGTTTCCAGCCTGCAGGTCGATGAAAAACGACCGTCGCAAATGGGCAAGGAGACCATCGTCAGCCGCCGGCCGATCGGCGTCGTCGCCGCGATCGTGCCGTGGAATTATCCGGTGATCCTGGCGATGACCAAGATCGCGCCGGCGCTGGCCGCGGGCTGCACGATCGTGATCAAGCCTTCGCCGGGCACGGTGCTCGACAGCTACCTGATCGCCGAAGCGGCGATCGAGGCGAAAGTGCCGGCCGGCGTGATCAACTGGGTCGCCGCCGATCGTGAAGTCGGCGCTTACCTGGTCTCGCATCCGGGCGTCGACAAGGTCGCCTTCACCGGCTCGACCGCGGCAGGCCGCTCGATCGCCAAGGTCTGCGGCGAGCTGCTGCGCCCGGTCACGCTCGAACTCGGCGGCAAGTCGGCCGCGCTGATTCTCGACGACGCGGATCTCGACCTGGTGCTGGCGAATCTGCCGATGGTGTCGCTGATCAACAACGGCCAGACCTGCTTCAGCTGCACGCGCATCCTGGCGCCGGCCAGCCGTTACGGCCAGATCGTCGACGCGATCGCGTCGACGGTGGCCGGCCTGACCATCGGCGATGCGGTCGATCCGGCCACGCATATCGGCCCGATGGCCTCGGCTGCGCACCGCGAACGCGTCGAAGGCTTCATCGCCAAGGGCAAGGCCGAAGCACGGCTGGTGGCCGGCGGCGGCCGCCCGCAAGCTCAGAAGCGCGGCTGGTTCGTGCAGCCGACGGTGTTCTCCGAAGTCAGCAACGACTCGCTGATCGCGCGCGAAGAAATTTTCGGGCCGGTGCTGGCGGTGATTCCGTACAAGGACGAGGCCGAAGCGATCCGCATCGCCAACGATTCCATCTACGGGCTCGGCGGAACGGTGTGGAGCGCCGACACCGAGCGCGCGCTGCGCGTCGCCAACAAGGTGCAGACCGGCACCATCGGTATCAACGGTTACGCGCTCGCGGTCGGCTCGCCTTTCGGCGGCGTCAAGGCCAGCGGCCTGGGCCGCGAGCTGGGGCCGGAGACGCTGTCCAGCTATCAGCAATTGCGCTCGACCTACGTCTCGGGGTGATCCGCGAGCCCGGTCCTTTCCACGCTGTTGCCGCTTCGGAGGCGGGTGCTAAAGTGAGCTGATCAAGCTCGAATTTCGATCGCAATGTCCCTATTGATCAGCCGTGTCGCAAAAGGCCTCGCTCGATGAGCGAGGCTGCGGACACGGCCGTCGACGCCGTAAAAAAGCGCAACGCGGCCCATGGCCTGCCCGCCGTCATCGTGCGGGACGATCTGTTCGAGCGCTGTTTCTCCGAGCCGTCGCTTCGTCTGATCGTGCTGCAGGCATCCGCCGGCCATGGCAAGACCACCACTTTGATGCAGTTCAAGGAGCAGGCCGAGCGCGCCGGCGTGCGCACCGCCTGGCTGACGTTCGACAGCGCCGACAACGATACGCGCCGGTTCTCGCTGCATCTGCAGGCCGCGGTCGATCAGGTCGCGGCGGCGCACGTCGTCGAGCTGGACGAGTCGGGCGACGACGTGCTGATTCCGCGTCGCCGCTCCGACTGGCTGATCGATCGCCTGCTGCAGTCGCGGCAGGCGATCGCGCTGTTCTTCGACGAGTTCCAGTGCCTGAGCAATCCGGAGCTGCTGGCTTTCTGCCAGGAGCTGTTCGAGCGCCTGCCGGAACACGTGCGGATTTACATCGGCAGCCGTGCCGAGCCGGCGATGAGCCTTTCCAGAATGATCGTCAGCGGACGTGCGCTGATTCTGCGCACCGAGGATCTGCGATTCTCCCGCGCCGAAGTGTCGCGTTTCTTCGACGCGCTGATGGGCGTCGATCTCAGCGGCGAGGAAATCGACGCGATCTACCGGCTGACCGAAGGCTGGCCGGTGGCGATCCAGCTCTATGGCCTGAGCCTGGCGAGCGCCGATGTCAGACGGTCGCTGGCGCTGCCGCTGCCGCAATCGCAGGAGCTGACCCGTTACCTGTCCAGCCGCGTGCTGGCCTTGCAGCCGCCCGGCGTGCGCGAATTCCTGCTCAAGACCGCGATCCTCAAAAGGCTGAGCGGGCCGGTGTGCCAGGCGGTGACCGGGCGGCCGGATTCCAGCCAGATCCTGGTCGGCCTGGAGCGCTCCGGTCTGTTTCTGCGGCGCCTGGGTTCGGATGGCAACTGGTTCAAATACCACGGGCTGTTCTCGGATTTCCTGATCGCGGAGCTGCGGCAGATTGCGCCGGAGGACGAGTTCGCCGCTCACCGCAGCGCGGCGCAGTGGAGCCTGAAAAACGGCTACTACGAGGACGCCGTGCATCACTTCGTCGAATGTGCCGACTTCGCTGCTGCCGCCGACGCGCTCGCGGTTTGGGGCAAGGACCTGGCCGCCAGCGGCGCGCTGATCACGCTGGAATTCTGGGCTGCGAAAATTCCCTTCGATGAAATCGCGGCGCGGCCCGATCTGGCGATCGCGCTGGCTTATGCATTCGTATTTCTGAGACGGACCAGCAAGCTCGCGCCGCTGCTGGAACTGTTCGAAAAAATCGACGCGGGCGAGGTCGACAACACCACCAGCCCGGCCATCGTGCTGTCGATGATGGCGGTGGCCTCCGACCAGACCGCCAAGGCTTTCGAGCTGATCGACAGCGTGCCGGTCGACAGCCTGAGTCCGCATGGCTTCAGCGCTTTCGAGCTGGGCGCGGCTTCGAACCTGCTGGCGTATCGTGAAATCACGCTGGGCCGCTTTTCCGAAGTCGATCGCCACATCACGATGGCGCGGCATTGCAACGAAGTGGGCAAGGCCGCCTTCAGTCATGGCTACACCGTCGGCGTCGCCGGCGTCGGCGCGATGCTGCAAGGCCGCCTCGACGACGCGATCCGCCTGTTCCAGCGTGGCCTGACGACGCACTACGCGGAGCTGGGCGAATCGTTTTCGCTGGCGGCCCTGGCCTCGGCCTACGTCTGGGGTCTGTATGAAGCGGGCGACTGCGATTCCGCCGTGTCGCTGTTCACGCAGCATCGCGCGATCATTTCCGAGTCGGCCTTGCCCGACTTCTGCGCGGTCGCCTACCTGTCGGCGGCGCGCGCGTTTTCGACCCGTGGCGAGCGAGCCAGTGCAGACGAGCTGCTGGCCGCGGCCGACGACATCTGCCGCAGAAACCGCTGGCCGCGCCTGAGCGCGCTGTTCGGCTGGGAGCGGGTCAGAATCGCGCTGGCAGCGGGCGATGTCGTCGGCGCGAACGCGATCGCGGATTCGCTTGGTACGACGCACCTGTCGGAGCACGGGCTGCCGTTTGCCGACGAGATGGAGAGCGAGACGCTGGGCCGTCTTCGGCTCGAGGTGCATGCCGGTCCGATCGAAGCCGCCAGAGCTCGGCTGGAGGCCGAGAAGGAGCGCTCGCTGAGCCGGCCGTTCCGCTCGATGAAGCTGCAGCTGCTGGACATCGTGCTGCTCGATCGCAAGGGCGACAGGCGAGGCGCGCAGCGGCTGTTGCAGGCGTTGCTGCGCGCCGCGGAGATCGGCGGCTTCGTCAGCTTCTTTGCCGAAGAAGGCCGGGCGATCGCGCTGTTGCTCGAGGATATGTATGGCGGATCGCTGCAGCAGCATCAGCATTCCAGCGATCTGCCGCTCGATCCCGCTTTCGTCGCCGCGGTGTTGAAGTCATGCAAGGTCGGCGTCGCCGCCGCCTGCTCCGGCGCGGTTCAGGCCTTGATCGAGCCGCTGTCCGAGCGCGAGGTGGACGTGCTGGGGCTGCTCGGCTCGGGGGTCAAGAACAAGGGCATGGCGAAGCATCTGTTCGTGTCGGAAAACACGATCAAGTTCCATCTGAAAAATATCTTCGTCAAGCTCGGCGCGAACAGCCGCTCCGAGGCGATCATCACCGCGCGCCGCCTCGGCATCATCGAGTAGAGCCGCCTTATTCGGGCATGCCGAACCTGAGTCATGCAACGTCGCTGTCGACGACGCCCGATCGCCGTTGCCGCAAGCGCGGCGATAGCGGGCGCGCCGTGCGCCTGGGAGTGCAATGAGCCCGTCCGAATTCACCGCGATCGAAGCCGCCGCCTTCGCATCCTGGCCGGCGCTGGACGGTGAAGAGCACTACTGCGGCTGGCGCCTGCGGTACGGCGGTGGATACACCAAGCGCGCCAACTCCGTGAACGCGACGGCGGCCGCGACGGCGCTGTCGGATGCACAAATCGACGACATCGAAAGACGCTACCGCCAGCGAGGTCTTCCGCCGATCTTCAGGCTGGTGTCGCAGGCGCTGCCGGACGGAACCGATGCGGCATTGGAGCGGCGCGGATACCGTTACCTGGATCGCGCGCTGGTGATGAGTCTGCCGCTGCAAGCGCGGCATGCCGGCCAGCCGCCGACGATGCTCGCCGATGCCGCCGACTGGCTCGCCGAATTCGTAGGCCGCTCGGGCATCGCAGCGGCCGGCAACGATCTGCACTTGCGCATGTTGCGCGCGATCGCAGGCGAGTCTGCGTTTGCGCTCGAGCGACGCGATGGCAAGGCGGTGTGCTTCGCGCTGGGCGTGCTGGTGGACGGCAGGCTGGGCCTGTTCGACGTCGCTACCGCGCCCGGCAGCCGGCGCCAGGGCCTCGCCGCCGGACTGTGTGCGCAGTTGCTGGCCTGGGGCTACGCGCGGGGTGCGAGCAGCGCCTATCTGCAGGTCGTCGCGGCCAACGCGCCGGCGATCGCGATGTACCGCAAGCTGGGCTTCGACGAGGCTTATCACTACTGGTATCGCGTCGAGGACTGAAGCCTTCGGCGAGGCGTGACGCGACCGCTACGAAAAAGCCAATCACGTGGGAGCCGACTCTGGCGACGGCCGCTGTCGGGCAGGGCCGCTGCGCCGGCTCAGGCCTTGACCGAGGCCAGCTGCAAGGCTTCTTTCAGCGAATGCGCGACCAGCTCGACACTTTCGGCGAAGGCCGCGGTCGGCTCGGGGTCCATGATGAAATTGCTCGGCACCACGCCGAGCAGACGCGCGCCGGGATTTCGCCGGCGCAGCAGCGCCGACACGCTCACCGCCTGTTCGGCTTCCTGCGCGGGGAACGCGCTGACCAGGAAAAACAGCGCGATGCTGGCGGCGCTGGTGCCCGGCGGCGGCCCGGATTCCAGGTCCGCCACCGACAGATGCCGCGCGTCGATGCCGCTGTCGCGCAGCACGCGTACCAGGATTTCGGTCGCCAGGTCGTCGCGCGCCGAGCCCAGGCCGATACACAGCACCAGCGAGCCGGGCGGCACCGCGATCGGCCCTTGCCAGCGGCCGTTGACGTTCTCGCGCTGGTGGCGCAGGTACTGGCCAAGATTCGGATCGTCGAGCACGGTGATGCGGCGACTGCGCCGCGAGGGCCGCGGCGAATCGCGACCCAGCGACTCGATGACCAGCGCGATGGTGCCGCGCAGCCGGCCCTGCTGCTGGTCGGAAATGCGGCCGGAATCGCTGTCCTTGCGCGCCAGCAGCAGCGCCGGCATCAGAATCGCGTCGCAATACTGCGCGAAGCTTTTGCGCTTCAGGAATGCGTGCGCGGACGCGAGAATCTCGTCGACATCGCTGGACAGCGCACGCTGATAAAACTGCTGCGACTGGCTCAGCGCCGGCGAATTTCCCAGCAGCACGTCGAGAAACGCCAGCGGCTGTGCGTGCCGGCCGGCGACCACCAGGCACAGCGTCAGCGGCGTCGACAGCAGCAGGCCGATCGGCCCCCACAGCCAGCTCCAGAAAATCGCGGCGACCACGATCGACAGCGGTGACAGGCCAGCGGTGTGGCCATACAGCTGCGGCTCCACCACCTGCGCCGCGAGCAGTTCGACGATCGCGAACAGCGCCAGCGTCGTCAGCACCATGGTCCAGCCGGGATCGACCGCCGCGGCGAACACCGCGGCGCTCAGCGCCACCGCGATCACGCCGATGTAGGGCACGAAGCGCAGCACCCCGGCCAGCACCGCCCAGAACATCGCATGCGGCAGGCCGATCAGCAGCAGCGCGATCCAGATCGCAAAGCCGACGCCGACGTTGACGGTGAACTGCGAAACGAAAAAGCGCGACAGCCGTTCACCGGCGTCGTTCAGCGCGCGTGTGGTGCCCTGCAGGTCCGAGCCGCCGGCGAGGCGGATGAAACGATCGCGCAGCGACTCGTATTCGAGCAGCATGAAGATCATCACCACCAGCACGATGCCGGTCTTGCCCAGCGGCCCCCAAACCGATTTGAAGGCCTGCGAAATCAGCTTGGTCGGCGTCGGCCGCGGCTGGCGGATTTCCACCGCCATCACGCCCGGTGTCGGCGGTTTGCTGCCGATCTGCTCGACCAGGCCGTCGGCGACATCCTCGGTTGGATCGGCGAGCCGGCTCATCAGCCGTCCGGCGCCGCCTTGCATCGACTCCATGCGGCTGACCGCCAGGGTTTCCGCCACGCGGATCTTCGAGCGCAAGGTCGCTTCGTACTGCGGCAGGCTCGACGCGAGGCTCACCACCTGCGAGCCGATCGCCAGCGCCAGGCCGAGCAGCAACACGCTGAGGCTGGCGACCACGGTCAGCACCGCCGGCGCCTGGCCGAAGCCGATGTGCTTGAGCGCGCGCACCAGCGGCGCGACCAGCAGGCTGAGCATCGCCGCCAGCGTGATCGGCACCAGGACTTCGCGGCCGAAGTACAGCATCGTCAGCACCACGGCGAAGCCGAGCAGCTTGCCGACGCCGGCTTCGGGCCGCGTCGTCGGCGGTGAGGCTGGGGGCATGGGCATCCTGCTGGTCCTTGCGAAAGCCGAGGCCGGATCATCGCTGTTTGAGTGTCGATTTCAAACCGTGACGATTTCGCCGCGTCGTCATCGGCCCTCGACATCGCGCGGCGTGGATCGCAGCATGGCGCTGTCGATCCACGCCCTTCACGGCGATTCAGGAGCTGCCGATGTCGCAACGCATCCTCGTGTTCTATGGTTCCTACCGCAGCGACCGCATGGGCATCCGCCTGGCGGACTTCATCGTCGCCGGTCTGCGCACACGCGGTGACGACGCCGAGTTGATCGACGCCAAAGCCGTCGGCCTGCCGATGCTCGACCGCATGTACAAGGAATATGCGCCCGGCACCGCGCCGGCCGCGATGGAAGCGCTGGCCGGCAAGATCAAAAGCGCCGATGCCTTCGTCTTCGTCACCGGCGAATACAACTGGGGCATGCAGCCGGGGCTGAAGAACCTGACCGATCATTTTCTCGAAGAGTGGTTCTGGCGGCCGGCGGCGATCGCCAGTTATTCGGCGGGGCGCCTGTCCGGCGCGCGCTCGAATTCCGCCTGGCACGGCACGTTGTCCGAGATGGGCATGGTGGTGATCTCGAGCACGCTGACGGTCGGGCCGATTTCGCAAACGCTCGATGAAAAAGGCGAGCCCACCGGCGATGCCGGGCGTTCGCTGGCGCGCGCGTTTCCGCGGTTCGCGGATGATCTGGCGTGGTGGACGGAGGCGGCGAAGGCGCAGCGGCTTAGAAAAGCGCCGCCGTATTGATGTCGCGACAAAACTCCGTTCGTCCCGAGTAGCCGCATGCGGCGTATCGAGGGATCGGATCGCGGTCGGCTCCCTCGATACGCCCGCAAAAAACGCGGGCTACTCGGGACGAACGGAGTTCGGTGGGGAGTCGCCTAAACGAACTGCGACAGATCCAGCCGGTCGTCGCTCTCCGGCGCCTCGTAGACACGCCATTGCGGATTCAGCGCGTCGCGCAGCAGGATCTGGCCGGCGTCGATGCGCTGCGTGCTGGTATCGCCGCCGCGGACGTCGGTGATCTCCAGTGTGACCGACGCGCGCAGCTTGTCGCTGCCCCTGACGATCTTCGACACCTTGACCGTGAACGAGCGGCTCTTCGGGTCGAGCAGGCGCAGCTTGCGGCCGCTGCTGCTGGTGACGCTCTGGCGGATCGCGCAGGCCGAGTCCTTGAGTTCGAGACGCGCCTGCCACTCCTTCCAGGTTTCGTTGTATTCCAGACCGAAGAAGCGGATGAAATCGAGCCGGCGCGCCTGCATCGCGGAGAGGGCCATCGCCGGCTCGGTCTGTCGAGCTGCCGCTATTCGATGACGAACGAGCGCAGGTGATTCGCGCGCGTCGGGTGGCGCAGCTTGACCAGGGCCTTGGCCTCGATCTGGCGGATGCGTTCACGCGTCAGCTTGAAGTGGTTGCCGACTTCTTCCAGCGTGTGCTCGGTTTCCATGTTGATGCCGAAGCGCATGCGCAGGATCTGCGATTCGCGCAGGCTCAGGCTGTCGAGCAGCTGGTGCGTGGACTGCGTCATCAGTTCCGCGGTCACCGCGTCCAGCGGCGAGACGATGGTGTCGTCGGCCACCAGATCGCCGATGTTGGCGCTGCCGTCGTCACCGATCGGCGTGTCCAGCGACAGCGGCTCGCGCGCGATGCTGAACACCTTCTGCAGGCTGGCCTCGCTCATCTCGGTCTTTTCGGCGATCTCGGCGAGCGTCGCTTCGCGGCCCATCGCCTGGCGGATTTCGCGGCCGACGCGGTTGACCTTGTTGACGCTCTCGATCATGTGCACCGGCACGCGGATGGTGCGCGCCTGGTCGGCGATCGCACGCGACACCGCCTGGCGGATCCACCAGGTGGCGTAGGTGCTGAACTTGAAGCCGCGGCGATATTCGAACTTGTCGACCGCCTTCATCAGGCCGATGTTGCCTTCCTGGATCAGATCCAGGAACTGCATGCCGCGGTTCAGATACTTCTTCGAGATCGAGATCACCAGGCGCAGGTTGGCCTCGATCATCTCCTTCTTCGCGCCGCGCGCCTTGTTCTCGCCCACCGACATGCGGCGGGCGATGTCCTCGATCTCGTCCAGCGACATGCGGCTGTCGATCTCGACCTGGCGCAGCTGTTCGGCCAGGGCTTCGATCTCGGCCTTGTGCGTCACCAGCTTCGCCGAATACTTGCGCTTGCCGCGGATCGCGGTGTCGAGCCAGCGCGTCGTCGTCAGGCCTTCTTCACGGCGGCGCGACAGGAACTCCTCGCGGCTCATGCCGGCTTCGTCGACAGCCAGCCTGAGGATGCGCATTTCCAGCTCGCGCACCGTTTCGCGGCGGCTGCGCAGCCTGGAGTTGAGCTCGGCGACCAGCTTGGGCGCGACGCGCAGCGTGATCACCTGCGCCGCGGTGGCGGCGCGCAGGCGCTGCACCAGCTCCGGCGCGGTCTTGGCATCCTGCGCGGCGGCCGTGGCGATCTCGTGCAGGCGGCGCAGCTCGACGAAAGCGGCCTCGGCCAGCACCGGGTCCGGGCCGCTGATCGGCGCTTCGGTGGTTTCCTCGTCGTCGCCGACTTCCTCGACCGCGGCGGCTTCGACGGGCGCTTCTTCGACCGCGGCCGGCGGCAGGTTCACGGCCTCGTCGGCAAAGCCGAGCAGCACCTCGCCGAGGCGCTTGCGCTCGCCTTCGGTGGCGGCGTAGGCGGCGAGCAAAAGGTCGATGGATTCCGGCGACTGCGCGACTGCCAGCAGCGCGTCGCTGAGGCCTTCCTCGATGCGCTTGGCGATGCGGATTTCGGCTTCGCGGTCGAGCAGGTCGACGCTGCCCATGTCGCGCATGTAGATGCGCACCGGGTCGGTGGTGCCGCCGGCGGCGGCGTTGCCCAGGGTCAGCGAGATCGCGGCGTCTTCGGCCGTGTCCTCGTCGACTTCGGCGGCGGCGGACGGGTCGGCGAACACCGTCGCCTCGCCCTGCGGCGCCTCGTCCAGCACCGGGATGCCGATGCCGCGCAGGGTCAGCACCACGTCATCGATATGCTCTTCGTCGATCGCGGCGCCGGCCAGATGGTCCGAGATTTCGGACATCGTGATAAAGCCGTTTTCCTTGGCGAGTGTGATCAGGGCCCTGATCTGTGACTGCTGTTCGGATGCGTTCATCGATAAGACTCCGTGAAACTCCAGCTTGCGGCTGGATGCGCGATGGATAAGGCGAAGCGTGCCGGCAGGGCCGGCGATACAGCGGGCGGCGCGGTTAGCGGATCACGCGGGCCTCTCGGGGAGGGCGGCGGGCGGCGCGGCGGGCAGTGACTCGAGCAAGGCAGTGATCCGGATCGGCGGCGGGCGCTAGAGCACAATCAGGTCGATTCGTCGCCTTGCAAGGGCGGGGCCGGGATCGAGGTGAGGGCTTGGGGCGTCGGCCAGTATAGCACCGTGTCGTCCGCCCGGACCAGACTGTTACGTTCCTGAACCGGCCAGCGATGGGGCCGCGCCGGGAGCGGCTGCGGGCCCGAGGCTTGCGCGGAGCCGCCCGGGCGCCGATCCTGCCGGTCACTCGTCGCGGACCGCGCCTGAGACCAGCGAGGATCGCGATGGTACCCCCCTGCAAGGAATGTTCGTCTCTGGCCGGCCTCAGCGGCACGCGCACGCCGCACAAGCAGCTGTCGCTGCTCGGCACCGAGCAGGCGGCGCGTTACCGCGTCACCCGTCACCAGACGCTGTACGCCTGCAACGACTGCCAGCGCGTGCTGGTCACCGGCCGCAACACCGGCTGGGTGTTCGCCGCGCCGGCGGCCTAGCGCCGCGCCCCGTCAGCGCAGCCAGCCCCAGCCGTATACCGGGTCCCGCCCGGTCTCGCCCAGGTCTCGCGCCTGGCTCTGCAGTTGCAGTAGCACGTCCTGCACCCCGGGCCGCGACGGCAGCGCGAGCCGGTGCGCGATTTCGGCCGCGACCCGCGGCGCCGCGAACGAGGTGCCGGAGACGGTGGCGCTGCTGGCCCCGGAATAGCGGTTCTCGACGCGCACGCCGGTGGCCGCAAAGGCGATGTAGCCGCCGCGGTTGGCGCGGCGATAGACCCGGCCCTGCTCGTCGACCGCGGTGACCGCGATCACGCCCGGATACGCCGCCGGATAAGCCGCCGCCGCGGCCGGCCCGCCGTTGCCGGCCGCGGCCACGAGCACCACGTTGGCCGCCAGCGCCCGCTTGACCACATGCGCCAGCACCTCGTTGTCCGGCCCCTCGATGCTGATGTTGATCACCGGGTAATGCTCGCTGATCAGCCAGTCGACGGCGCGGGCGATCGCGTCGGCCGGTGCGACCAGCTGGTGCTCGGCGTCGCTGTCGAACACATCGGCGACGCCGAGCCGTGCACCGCCGGCGGAGCCGATCGCCGCGACCAGGCTGCCGTGTTCGCGCGGCGCATAGGCGGTACCGGTGAAGGACTGGGCGTCGACCACGGCAGCGGCCAGCAGCGGCCATTGCCGGTCGGCGCCGGTGTCGATGATGCCGAGGCGCGCGCTGTCGCCGGCGCCGACGGCGGCGGCGGGCGATGCCGCGGTTGCGCCGTCGGCGCCCGATGCGGACGGACGGAACAGGTGGTTGGCCGCGGCGCTGGCCTCCGGCGCCAGCGCCTGGATACGGCTGATCGCGCGCTCCACCGATTCGCCGGGGGCCAGGCGCACGCGCGCGATCATTTCGTCGAAAGCGCCGAGCCTGTGCTCGGCGATCACGCCATAGCCGGCGGCGCGCACCGCGGCCACCGCGGCGTCGCTGCCGATCATCAGCACCTCGCCCTGCCGGCGTTCGTGGCCGTCGACGCCGCGATCGACGTCGATCGACAGCGAGGCGCTGCGCGTCGCGGCGTCGCGGCGCAGCAGGTCGCGGCCGCGGTCGTCGTCGTCTGAATCGTCGCCGGCCGAGTCGCGGTCGCGCGACCCGCGGCTGTCGTCACCTCCGCCATGCCGGTCGCTGCTGCCGCCGCGATCCGATGAGCCGTGACCGGAGCCGTGGTCCGAACCATGATCGGAGCCGTGATCCGAGCCGTGATCCGAGCTGTGATCCGAATCGCGCCCGCCGTCGCGCGCCTGCGCGGCCGTCGCCGCCGCCAGCGATAGCGCGATCAGCAGTGCAGCGGCGAGGGCAGGGCGGCGGTTCATCCGGCGTGACACTACATAAATTGGCAAAGCGGCGGAATAAACTGCGGGCCCGATCGTTGTCGACAGCAGATGGGTGGCGAGCGATGCCGGTGGTGAATGTCTGATTTCAGGCGCGGCCTGGTCGAGTTGCTGCCGCGTCTGCGGCGCTTCGCGCTGGCGCTGTGCCATGCGCCGAACGACGCCGACGACCTGGTGCAGGCCGCGGTCGAGCGCGCGCTGCTGAACGCGGACAGCTGGCAGCCGGGCACGCGGCTGGACAGCTGGCTGTACCGAATCGTCCAGAACCTGTGGCGCGACGAGCTGCGTGCGCACCGCCGTCTGGCCGAGCCGCTGGAAGCGGCGCAGCACCAGGTCGGTGAAGACGGCCGGGAGGTGGCGATGCGCCATCTGCAGGTGTCCGAGGCCGCCGTCGCGCTGCAGGCCTTGCCCGAGGATCAGCGCATGGTCATGGTGCTGGTGGTGCTCGACGACATGAGTTATCAGCAGGCGGCGGAAGTGCTGGGCGTGCCGATCGGCACGGTGATGAGCCGGCTGGCGCGGGCGCGCGGCCGCATGGCCGAAGCGCTCGGTGGCGATACTACGCCGCGTAAAGCGGGACGTTGAAAGGACGACCAAGCTACATGCATTTGAGCGACGACTTACTTAGCGCCTATCTCGACGGCGAACTCGACGCCGAGGCCGCGGCGCGCGTCGAAAGCGCGCTGGCCGGTGATCTGCTTGCGCAGCAGCGGCTGCAGCAGATGCGCGCCAACGACTCGGCGCTGAAGGCGGCGATGCGGCTGCCCGACATCGCGCCGCGCGATCCGCTGGCAGCACGGATCCTGGGCAGTTCGGCGCCGCCGGCTGTCACGCGCATCGCGCCGCGGCGTGCATCGCGTGCGGCTTCGTATCGGGCGATGGCCGCTGGTGTCGGCGGCCTCGCGCTCGGCTATCTGCTGAGCCAGGCGCTGACGCCGGGCGCTACGGCGGTTGCCGTCATCGACGCCAGTCTGAGCGGCGTGCTCGACAGCGTCGCCAGCGGCCAGGCGAGTGCCGATCGCGCGACGCGGATCAGCCTGAGCTTCAAGGCCGCCGATGGTCGTTATTGCCGGGTGTTTTCGCGCAGCGGAGCGGACTACGGTGAAGGCCTGGCCTGCCGCGACGCGAGCGGCTGGCAGCTGGTCGCCTGGGACGCGAGCCAGGGCGAAGCGGCCGGCGGCTATCAGCCGGCTGGCGGCAACGACATGCTCGACGCGGTGATGGACAGGCTCGGCGGCGGCGCTGCGCTCGATGTGCAGCAGGAACGCGCGCTGATAGACGCGCACTGGTCGCCCTAGGCTCAGCGCCGCGCACCATCGCTGTTCCAGCTCAGGCTCAGGCCGCCGAAGAAATCCGGGCTGCCGTCGGACAGGCCGGCGCCCGCCGACGCGACCACACGCCAGGTCGGCGTTAGCCGCAAGGTCGTGGTGGCCTCCAGCGCGCTCGGATCGGCCGAGCCGACGACCGAGGCATCGCGCCAGCTGTAGTCGGCGCCGAGTTCGATGCGCGTGCCGAGATTGATCCAGGCACCGACGCCGGCCTGCCAGCCGTCGACGCGATCCAGCGTCGACGAGTGGCCGAGAAAGCGCCGGCCGGCGTTGACGTAGGCGCCGCCGGTGCCGGCGTCCCAGCCCAGTTCGGACAGCGCCGCGTAGTCGGTCGCGCCGACGCCCAGGCCCTGGCTCTCGCTGCCGGTCGCGAACTTCAGCTTGCCGGTGACGTCCAGATACGCCGGCGTGCCGGCGATGTCGTCGAAGCTGTAGCTCAACGCCAGGCTGGCGTCACCGATGCCGGAGACGTTGCGATCGGCGGCGAAGCGATCCTCGGTCTCGGTCTCGGTTTCGGTCTCACCGCTGCCGTCGTCGCTGCCGCCGCTGTTGCTGCTGCCACTGCCGCTGTTGCCCGAGCCGCTGCTCGAGCTGTCGCCGCCGCCGTGATCGTCGACGACCACGGTGACGTCGGCCGGGCCCTGCACATAGACGTAAGGCACCGAGGCGCGCAGGGTCCAGGCGTTCCATTTGAGCCTGGCGGAGAACGGCACGACGACGACGTCGGTGCTGGCGCTGCTGCCGAACTTGCCGGTCGAATATTCCGAACCGGTGGTGAATTGCCAACTCGTCGCCGCATCGGCGGCCGATGAGCCGAGCAAGCTGACGATGGATGCGGCGGCGATCCGCCAGCGGTTCAAGCGATGCACTTTTTCTCTCCCCAGGTCCGGCCGATGTTTCGGTCCGGCGCGGCCATCATCGCAACAGCGTCGCGGCCGCTGCAAATTATTTTCGGCGAGGCGGAATAAACTGCGATGCCGATCGTTTTCCGTTTGAGGCCGCGGCGCTGCGCCGCCGGCCAGGGCTGTATTCGAACGCAAAAAACGAGAGAGATCCAATGAAAGCAATCGGCAATGTGATCGCGGCGGGCAGCCTGGTGCTGCTGGCGGCCTGCGGCGGTGGCGGCGGCAGCAGTGACGACGATGCGACGGGCACCGCGCCGACCGCGCTGGTGATGAGAGGCACGATCACCGGTTTCGGCAGCGTGATTGTCAACGGCGTGCACTTCGACGTATCCAGCGCCAGCTTCCAGATCGACGATCACGGCGGCGGCCAGGACGACCTGTCGGTCGGTCAGGTGGTCACCGTCGCCGGCAGCGTCGACGATCACGGCGTGCATCGCGCCAGCGAAGTCGTCTACGGCTCCGAAATCCGTGGTCCGGTGCAGAGCATCGACCTGGTCAACCAGCGCTTCGTCGCGCTCGGCCAGACCGTGGTCGTGTCGGCCGCGACGATCTACAGCGGCATCACCGGCCTGGACCTGCTGGCGGTCGGCAACACCGTCGAAGTCAGCGGCTTCCCGAATGCGGCGAGCGGCGTGCTCGAAGCCAGCTTCGTGCGCAAGCAGGACAGCGCCGGTGAAGCGCGGCTGCGCGGTGCAATCGCCGCGCTGGATGCGGCGCAGAAGCGCTTCGCCATCGGCAGCCAGGGCATCGACTACGCGTCGGCGACGCTCGATCCCGCGAGCCTGACGCTGGCCAACGGCCAACTGGTCGAAGTGCGCGGCGCGCTCGGAGCGGATGCGCTGTTGCATGCCAGCGCGGTGCGCGCTCGACACGGCTTCGACGCCGGCGAAGATCATCACTCGGGTGAGGCCGAAGTCGAAGGCCTGATCGCCAGCGTCAACGGCGGCGGCTCCTTCGTCGTCAACGGCGTCACCGTGACCACCTCGTCGACGACGGCTTATACCGGCGGCAGCGCCGCCGATCTGATCGTCGGTGCCAAGCTCGAAGCCGAAGGTGCATTGCAGAGTGACGGCTCGCTGCAGGCGCGCAAGATCGAGTTCAAGACCGCCAGCGGCGCGGACGGCCGCATCAGCGCGGCGATCGAGGCGATCGACGGCAATGCCTCGACGATCCGCCTGCTCGGCACCACGTTGTTCGCCAGCTCGTCCACGGTCTACAAGGACGATCGCGATCACATCAAGACCTTCACGTTTGCCGGTCTCGCGGTCGGCGACTGGGTCGAAGTCGGCTTCGTCAGCAACGGCCAGCAACTGCAGGCGACGCGCATCGAGCGCGAGAAGGCCGACACGCGCAGCGAAGTGCGCGGCGCACTGGGCGCCTTCAACGCCGACAGCGAGCAGCTGCAGATCGCCGGCGTCAGC
Source organism: Hydrocarboniphaga sp. (assembly GCF_965279055.1). NCBI lineage: Bacteria > Pseudomonadati > Pseudomonadota > Gammaproteobacteria > Nevskiales > Nevskiaceae > Hydrocarboniphaga > Hydrocarboniphaga sp. The sequence continues at coordinate 191,269 of NZ_OZ257125.1, forward strand.
GTCGACGCCGCCAACGCGGTGTACCGGCGCAACGAGGTCACGCTGAGCCAGGCCGAGTTCTACGCGGCGGTCGCCATCGGCTCGTCGGTGAAGGCGCGCGGCAGCTATGCCGGCGGCGTGCTGACCGCCAGCGAAGTCGAGCTCGAAAACGAGCAGGACGACGACCACGGCAGCGGTGGTGGCAACGATGACGGCCCCGGTCATGGTTGATCTTGGCCACTGCAAAGCAGCACCGCTGTCTCCGTACCATCGGAACATCCATCAGAGAACCATCATGAAACTCAATATTTCTTCGCTGCGCCGTGTCCGCGTGATTTTGTCTTTCGCCGTCGTCGGCCTGACGATGCTGCTGTCGCCGGCGGCTCATGCCGGCAAGGAGTGCGGCGCGATCAAGGCGACCATCTTCAGCGGCGGCAGCAAGCTCGCCACCTACAAGGCCGGCGACAAACTCAGCGTGCCGGCGAGCAAGATGCCGGCCGGCGCGATCATGAAGGTGCGCGGCGACTTCGTCAGCTACGACGTCGCACTCGACAGCTTCGAGGTGCGCAACTACACGCTGACCGGCAAGGCCGGCAAAGGCCAGATCACCGACGAGCCCACGCCGGTCTACGTCACCAAGACGCCGGATGTCGGCGTGCTCAGCGGTGACATGAGCCTGAAGATCGACAAGGGCGGCAGCATGGTGGTGCAGCGCGGCAGCAGCAAAAAAGCCAAGATCCAGAGCAAGGACTGCACCCAGGGCGGCGTGTTCCAGATGGAGCCGTCGCCGACCGCCAACGAGACCAACACGCTGGCACCGGGTTTCCGCTACTGCTACCAGGCGACGCCGTCGTCGGCGCTGTTCTTCACCAACGACGTCGTGCTCGGCTACGACAGTCCGGAGACCGCGTCGCTGCTCAGCGGCGGCGCCGGTGGCAGCCAGGCGCTGTGGGAAGTGATCGGCGGTGGCCGCATCGGCATGGTCGTCGGTGAGGATGCCGACGAGAAAATCATCGAGCAGTCGGGTTCGATCGACGCCGGTGGCCTCTGCCCGCATCAGACGATCGGCGACTAAAGCGTACGCACCGGCGGCGTTTGCAGGCCGCCGGTGCGCCCTCCACAATCGCGGCGATCCCGTTCACACCGCGCTGCGCATGCCGACCAAGCCCAAGGCGACCGCCTATTTCACGCCGGAACTGTTCCGCTTCATGCGCGCGCTGGCGCGTAACAACAGCCGTGAATGGTTCCTGGAAAACAAGGCGCGCTACGAGGCGCAGGTGCGCGAACCGGCGCTGCGGCTGATCGCCGACATGGCCGCGCCCCTGCAGACAATCACGCCGCAGCTGGTCGCCGACCCGAAGAAGGTCGGCGGCTCGCTGTTCCGCATTCATCGCGACACGCGCTTCTCCGGCGACAAGACGCCGTACAAGACCCACGTCGGCATCAGCTTTCACCATGCCGCAACCAAGGCGGTGGCGCGCAGCGAAGGCAGCAACGCGGCCATGGGGCGGCTCGACGCGCCGGTGCTGTACCTGCACATCCAGCCCGGCGCGAGCTTCATCGGCGGCGGCATCTGGCATCCGCAGCCGGATACGCTGAAGCTGATCCGCGACTACCTGCTGAACAATCCCAAGAGCTGGAAGGAAGCGACGCGCGCGCCGCATCTGCCCAAAGAATGGAGCATGGGCGGCGAGGCGCTGTCGCGGCCGCCGCGCGGCTACGATCCCCGGCACGAGCTGATCGACGATCTGAAGCGCAAGGACTTCATCGCCAGCACCGAGATCAGCGACGAGGAGCTGCTGAGCGCGGATCTGGTCAAGCTGCTGATCAAGCGTTATCGCAGCGTCGCACCGCTGTACGACTGGCTGTGCGGCGCGCTCGATCTGGAGTTCTAGCGCAATGACGGCCGCATGACTTCGTATGTTGCGCTGCTGCGCGCGGTCAACGTCGGCGGCACCGGCAAGCTGTCGATGGCCGCACTCAAAACGATGTGCGAGGCCGCGGGCTTCGCCAAGGTGCGCACCTACATCGCCAGCGGCAACGTCGTGTTCGACAGTCGGTTCGGCGAAGCGAAGGTCAAGGCGATGCTCGAAGCGGCGCTGGCTGAGTACGCCGGCAAGCCGGTGGGCGTGATGGTCCGCACCGCGGCGGAAATGGCCGCGGTACTCGCGGCAAATCCGTTCCCGAAGGCGGCGCCGAATCGCGTCGTCGCGATCTTTCTCGATGCCGCGCCGCCGACGGATACCTTGCAGGGCGTGACCCATCTCGACGGCGAGCAGATCGAGCTTGGCACGCGCGAAATCTACGTGCATTACGGCGACGGCATGGCGGATTCCAAGCTCAAGATCGCGGCGACGAAGAACGGCACCGGGCGCAATATCAATACGGTGGCGAAGCTCGCGGAAATGGCGGCGGCTCGCTGAGCGGTGCGTCCCTCGATACGCCGCTGCAGCGGCTACTCGCGAGGAGCGGGATCAAGCCGCGACATCCAGAACCCGTTCCTCCCGAGCAGGCTCGCTCGCGAGCCGTATCGAGGGACGCAGCAGCGCTACCAGACTCGGCAACGCTTGGCGCTGACCATCGCCTGGCCGGCCCTGCACGAGAACGCGGCCTGGAACTCCGGCATGTTCACCATCAGGCCATTCACGCGGTATTTGCCGGGTGAATGCGGATCGGTCAGCGCATTGGCGCGTAGGTTTTCCGGGCGGCTGTTTTCGCAGGCCCATTGCGCGTAACCGATGAAGAAGCGCTGATCCGGATTCAGGCCGTCGACCGGGCGCAGGCGCTGGTTGGCGGTCTCCGCCTGCCAGGCCATCCAGCCGAGCACCAGGCCGCCGAGATCGGCCAGGTCTTCGCCTTCGCTGAGCTTGCTGTTGATCCGGATGTCGTCGACCACCACGTAGTGCGAGTACTGGTCGACCACGCACTGCGCGCGCTCCTCGAAGGCCTTGGCGTCGGCCGGCGTCCACCAGTCCTTGAGATTGCCCTGCGCGTCGAACTGGCGGCCTTCGTCGTCGAAGGCATGCGTCAACTCGTGGCCGATGGTGCTGCCGGTGTTGCCGTAGTTCGGCGCCGCATCCATTTTCGCGTCGTACAGCGGCGGCTGCAGCACGCCGGCGGGGAAGTTGATGTCGTTCATCTGCGGGTCGTAGTAAGCGTTGACGGTCGGCGGCGTCATGCCCCATTCGCCGCGGTTCAGCGGCTTGCCGATCTTGTCGAGCTGGCGCTGCGTCTCGAACCGGTTGCCACGTACGACGTTGCCGGCAAAGTCGTCGCGCGCGATGGTCAGCGCCGAGTAGTCGCGCCAGCTGTCCGGGTAGCCGATCTTGTTGACGATCGTGGACAGCTTTTCGACGGCCTTCTTCTTGGTTTGGTCGCTCATCCAGCTCAGCTGATCGAGATCTTCGCGCATCGCCTGCTCGACCTGCTTGGCCATCTTCAGCGTGTCCGCCTTGAGCTGCGGGCTGAAGCTGCGGTTGACGAACTCCTGGCCCAGCGACTCGCCGAGTTGCGCGTCGACCAGCGCGACGCAGCGCTTCCAGCGCGGCTTGAGTACCGGCACGCCGCGCAGCGTCTTGCGGAAGAACGCGAAATTTTCGTCGACGAAGGCGCTGGACAGATAGTCGGCCTGCGCATGTGCCACATGCCAGCGCAGATAGGTCTTCACGTCGGCGACCGGCGTGGCGGTCCATTGCTGGTTCAGCGCCTGATAGAACTTCGGCTCGGAGACGTTGAAGGTATCGGTGCCGCCGAGGCCGATGCCGCGCAGGTAGGTGCTCCAGTCGAACGCCGGCGTCAGCGCCTGCAGCGCCTTGGCGTCCATCTTGTGATAGGTCTTGTACGGATCGCGCAGCTCGACCTGGGTCAGGCTGGCCTTGGCCAGCGCGGTTTCCAGCTTCAGCACCGTCGCCGCGTTGCGCTTGGCCTGAGCCGGCGCGTCGCCGAGCAGCAGGAACATCTTCTCGACATGCTGGCGATACTGCTCGCGCAGTTTTTTGGATTTGGCGTCGCCGCGCGTGTAGTAGTCGCGATCCGGCAGGCCGAGACCACCGGCGCCGGCGGAAGCGATCACCTGCGAGGCATCGCCGTAGTCCTGGCCGGAACCGAAGCCGAAGAACAGGCCGTCGTCGGCCAGGCTCATGTGCAATCCGGCGAGCAGGGCGGGCAGATCTTGGTTCGATTTCAGCGCGGCGATCTGCGCCAGCGCGGGCGCCAGCGGCGCAGCGCCGAGTTTCTCGATCGCGCCCTCGTCCATGCAGGCGGCGAAGTAGTCGCCGAGCTTGCGCTGCGCGCCGCTGGCCGCGGCGCCGTTGTTGGCGAGGCCGTCGAGTATGCCCCACAGAAAACGCTGGTTGTCCTGGTAGAGCTTGCCGTAGACGCTCCAGCTCGCCTGGTCGGACGGGATCGGATTGTTCCTGATCCAGCCGCCGCAGGCATATTGATAGAAGTCCTCACAGGGATTCGCCGTTGCGTCCATCGCCTGCAGATCCAGGCTCGGCGTGTACGGCAACGCACTCAGTGGCGCTTCGCTGGGCGTGGGCGCCGCGGCTGTCGCCGCTGCGCTGATGAAGAGCGTCAGTGTCGCCGCTGCAAGCGCTGCTTTGATGTTCATCGGTTTTCCCGCGTGGCCCTGGATGGTGCGCTGTTGCGGCGGCAGAAAGCCGAAAGGGGCACGGCAAGGTCGTTTGGCGACCACCGTGCCCCTTCGGGCTTTTGAAGCGGGCGACCGCAGCGCGTGCCGACCCGCGCGCGCTGCGTCGCTACGCGGTTTAAGCCGCGGCGTCCTTGAGCTTCTTCAGCGGACGGACCTTGACCTTCACCGAGGCCGGCTTGGCGGCGAACCACTGCTCTTCCTTGGTGAACGGGTTGATGCCCTTGCGCTTCGGCTTGGCCGGAACGGCGGTGGCGCTGATCTTCAGCAGGCCCGGCAGCGTGAACGAACGCGCGCCCTTCTTGCTGATCGACGAGTGCACGGCGGTTTCGAGCGCGGCGAGCACGGAGCGGACTTCCTTGGTGGCCAGGCCGGTGGCTTCGGCGAGATGTGCCGTCAGGCCGGTCTTGCTCAGCGATTCCTTGATCGGCTTGGCAGCGACCGGCTTGGCAGCCTTGGCGGGGGCCTTTGCCGGAGCCTTCTTCTTTGCGACTTTCTTGGTGGCCATAGTGGTTTTGTAGTCCTCTATACGTGGAATGTAAGTACTGCCTTCGGGCGTTTCTTGTAGCCGCAAACGGCACGGCAGCGTGGAATGTAGGGCAAGCGCTGCGCCGCGCCAAGCCCATAGCCGAAAAAAACTGCAGTTTTCCGCTTGATTCGTGCAAGTGCGCGCCGATCTATCGGTCATAATCCGCCGCGCCGAGTCGTCCACGCGCTGCGCGAATGCCGCGGCGGGACGCGATCCGGCGAGGCTCACCGAGGAGGAGACGCTTGCAGCCCATCATCACCGTCAAGGCGCTGACCAAGACCTACGCATCGGGTCATCACGCGCTGAAGAACATCGATCTCGAAATCCGCCGCGGCGAAATCTTTGCGCTGCTCGGGCCCAACGGCGCCGGGAAAACCACGCTGATCAGCGTGATCTGCGGCATCGTTAATCCCACTTCTGGGAGCGTGACCGCCGACGGCCACGACATCGCCCGCGAGTACCGGCTGGCGCGCACCAAGATCGGCCTGGTGCCGCAGGAGTTGTCCACGGACGCATTCGAGAGCGTCTGGGCGACCGTGAGCTTCAGCCGCGGCCTGTTCGGCAAGCCGGCGAACCCGGCTTTTGTCGAGAAACTGCTGCGCGACCTGTCGCTGTGGGACAAGCGCGACACCAAGATCATGGCGCTGTCCGGCGGCATGAAGCGCCGCGTGATGATCGCCAAGGCGCTGTCGCACGAGCCGCAGATCCTGTTCCTGGACGAGCCCTCCGCCGGTGTCGACGTCGAGCTGCGCCGCGACATGTGGCAGATGGTGCGCGGCCTGCGCGAGAGCGGCGTGACCATCATCCTGACCACGCACTACATCGAGGAGGCCGAGGAGATGGCCGACCGCATCGGCGTGATCAGCAAGGGCGAGATCATCCTGGTGCAGGACAAGGCCGAGCTGATGGCCAAGCTCGGCAAGAAGCAGCTGACGCTGCAGCTGCAGGCGCCGCTGGCGGCGGTCCCGGCCGAGTTCGCCGCGTATCCGCTGGAGCTGTCGGCCGACGGCAGCGCGCTGACCTATACCTTCGACGCGCAGGGCGAGCAGACCGGTATCGCCGCGCTGCTGCGCCGGCTCAGCGACCACGGCATCGATTTCAAGAGCATCGCCTCCAGCGAGTCTTCGCTGGAGGACATCTTCGTCAACCTGGTGAGGAGCCGCGCATGAGCAAGCCCATACGCTGGCCGCTGAACGTCTACGCGGTACGCGCGATCTATCGCTTCGAGATGGCGCGCACCTTCCGCACCCTGATGCAGAGCATCGCCTCGCCGGTGCTGTCGACCTCGCTGTACTTCATCGTGTTCGGCGCCGCGATCGGCTCGCGCATGGGCGCGGTCGACGGCGTCAGCTACGCCGCCTTCATCATCCCCGGCCTGATCATGCTGTCGCTGCTCAACGAGAGCATCAGTAACGCCAGCTTCGGCATCTACATGCCCAAGTTCACCGGCACCATCTACGAGGTGCTGTCGGCGCCGGTGTCGTTCGTCGAGATCGTGCTCGGCTATGTCGGCGCGGCGGCGAGCAAGTCGATCATTCTCGGGGTGCTTATTCTGATCACCGCGCGGCTGTTCGTCGCCTACGAGATCGCGCATCCGATCTACATGCTCGGCTTCCTGGTGCTGACCGCGGTCACCTTCAGCCTGTTCGGCTTCATCATCGGCGTCTGGGCCGACGGTTTCGAAAAGCTGCAGATCGTGCCGATGATGATCGTCACGCCGCTGACCTTCCTCGGCGGCAGCTTCTATTCGATCAGCATGCTGCCGCCGCTGTGGCGACAAGTGGCGCTGTTCAATCCGGTGGTCTATCTGATCAGCGGCTTCCGCTGGAGCTTTTTTGGCATCGCCGATGTCAGTGTCGGGATCAGCCTGGGCATGACCCTGCTGTTCATGCTGATCTGCCTGGGCACGATCGCCTGGATCTTCAGGACCGGCTACCGGCTGAAGAACTGACCCTCGGGATATTGACGCCATGACCATCGAATACAGCCACATCGAAAAATTCGCCGCCGTGATGGCGGAAGCCGTGCTGACCTATCTGGATTCCGGTGAGCCGCAGTGGGTGACCTGGGACGGTTTTTCGCATCGTTTCGACTTCACCGTGTTCGCGCTGGAAGACGGTGCCACGCCGGCGATGCTGCTGATCGACGAGAACTGGCCCAAGGCGGTCGGCGACGTCGAGGAGATCATCGACCCGGAGCACCCGGAGTTCGACATCGACGCGCTGCGCAACGCGATCGAGGCGCAGATCCTCGACGAGGGCTACGGCGAGCGCCTGCTGAAAGTGTTCCAGGAGCGCCTCGAGCGGCTGCGTTCCGGCGAGATCGAGGACGACGAGCCGGATGAGCCGGACGAGACCTGAGTTCGTGCTGGCTGCTGTTGTAGGAGCGGATCCTATCCGCGACTGTGCACTCGCAGTCTCAGTCGCGGATGGGATCCGCTCCTACAGCTGCGGAATCATCGGCCGCGCTTAAACAACATATACCCCCGCCTCGCGCTTCTCGCACTTGAGCACGAAGCTGGAGCGCACGTCCTTGATGCCGGGCAGCACCAGCAGCTTGTGCGACATCAGCTCGGCGTAGGCGTCGAGATCGGTGGTGACGATGTGCAGCAGGTAGTCGACGCTGCCGGTCATCAGGTAGCAGGCGCGCACTTCCGGCAGGCCGCTGATCGCGGCGTGCAGGCGGTCGACATTGTCGGCCGTCTGCCGTTCCAGGCTGATCTGTACGAAGGCCTCGACGTTCAGCCCCAGCGTCTTGCGATGGATCATCGTCGTGTAGCCGCTGAGCACGCCGCGTTCTTCGAGTTGCTTGACGCGGCGCAGGCAGGCCGCCGGCGACAGGCCGATCTGCTCGGCCAGCGCGACATTGGAGATGCGCGCGTCCCGGGCCAGGGCATCGAGGATGCGGTTGTCGAGCCGATCGAAGCCGTTCGCAATAATATTGCGTGCTTCTTCCTTTTTCTTTGCCAAAGTTGCTCCAAAGGCGCATAAAGCTGGCTACATTGATAGCACATTCGTCGATTGCATCCCTAAGATTGTCTGTATAAGGATTGGAGAACCCTCATGCAGAACCCGACTCAGGCGACCCCGGCCATCGACACCCGCAACCCGCTCGGCACCGACGGCTTCGAGTTCGTCGAATTCACCGCGCCGGATCCGAGCGTGCTCGATCCCTTGTTCCGCGCGCTGGGTTTCAGCCGCGTCGCCGAGCACCGCTCCAAGCGCGTCGCGCTGTACCGCCAGGGCAACATCAATTTCATCCTGAACGGCGAGCCGCAGTCACTGGCCTCGAACTTCGCCGAGGATCACGGTCCCTCGGCCTGTGCGATGGCGTTCCGCGTGCGCGATGCGCGCTTCGCGTTCGAAGAGGCGGTGCGCCGCGGTGCGACGCCGATCGACGGCCCGGTCGGGCCGATGGAACTGCGCATTCCGGCGATCGAGGGCATCGGCGGCGCGCCGCTGTACCTGGTCGACCGCTATCAACGCGACGACCGTGACGAGTCGATCTACGACGTCGATTTCCGCTTCCTGCCCGGTGTCGACCGCCATCCGCGCGGTGTCGGCCTGACCGAGATCGATCACCTGACTCACAACGTCGAGCGCGGCCGCATGGCGGTCTGGGCCGAGTATTACGAGCGCCTGTTCAACTTTCACGAAATCCGCCACTTCGACATCGAAGGCAAGCACACGGGCCTGGCGTCCAAGGCGATGACCGGCCCCTGCGGCAAGCTGCGCATCCCGATCAACGAAAGCGCCGACGACCGCAGCCAGATCGCCGAGTATCTGCAGGCCTATCGCGGCGAAGGCATCCAGCACATCGCACTGGCGACCGACGACATCTGCGCCACCGTCGATCGCTTGCGCGCGCTCGGCATGCCGTTCCTGGCGCCGCCGCCGGACACCTATTACGAAGGTATCAAGGAGCGCCTGCCGCATCACGATGAAAACGTCGAGGAGCTGCGCAAGCGGGCGCTGCTGATCGATGGCGCCGGCGAAGGCCGCGTGCTGCTGCAGATCTTCACCGAGACGCAGATCGGGCCGATCTTCTTCGAGATCATCCAGCGCAAGGGTGACGAGGGCTTCGGCGAGGGCAATTTCAAGGCGCTGTTCGAGAGCATGGAACGCGACCAGATCCGCCGCGGTTCGCTGAGCGAGTCGTGAAAACTTCGGAGCTTGAATCCCTTCTCCCTTCGGGAGAAGGTGCCCCGAAGGGGCGGATGAGGGCGTCGCAGGGACGCGCGAACGTCGAGGCCCTCACCCCAACCCCTCTCCCGGAGGGAGAGGGGCTATTGAAGGCGGTGAATCCGTTCAAGATCGAAGGCGCCTGCCAGCTGCGCGGTGACTACGCGCAATGCGCCGCCGATTACAGCGTGCGCCAGGATTACGCACGCTATACCGAGGCCGACCAGGTGCTGTGGCGGCGGCTGTATGCACGCCAGGCGAAGCTGATCGAGCGCTACGCGGCGCCGGAGTTCATCGCCGGCGTCACCGCGCTGGACATGGCCGACGAGATCCCGCGCTTCGATCGCGCCAACGCCCTTTTGGCGCGCGCCACCGGCTTCGAGCTGGTCGCGGTGCCGGGGCTGATTCCGAACGAGGTGTTCTTCGCGCACCTGGCGCAGCGCCGCTTCCCGGTCAGCGTCTGGCTGCGACGCGAAGACGAGTTCGATTACCTGGTCGAGCCGGACATCTTCCATGACTTCTTCGGCCACGTGCCGCTGCTGTCCAATCCGGTATTCGCCGACTACCTGCAGAGCTACGGCCGCCAGGGCCTGGCGGCGATCGAACTCGATGCGGTCGAGCCGATGTCACGGCTGTACTGGTACATGGTCGAGTTCGGCCTGATCCGGACGCCGCAAGGCCTGCGCGCCTTCGGCTCCGGCATCCTGTCCTCCGGCGGCGAGACCGTGTACTGCATCGAGTCGCCCGAGCCGCTGCGCATCGGCTTCGATGTCGAGCGCGTGATGCAGACCGCGTATCGCATCGACGCCTACCAGCAAACCTATTTCGTGCTCGACAGCTTCGAGCAGCTGTTTTCGCAGACGCGCGGTGATCTGCGCGAACTGCTGCTGCGCGTGCGCAAGGCGCCGGCGATTGCGGCGACGCAGACGCGGCCGGGTGATCGGATCATCGGGCTGTGAAGCCGTCAGCCCTGACCCAGCTCCGTTCGTCCCGAGTAGCGGGCCTTGCCCGCGTATCGAGGGAGCAGACCGCGATCCTATCCCTCGATACGACCACTGCGTGGTCTACTCGGGACGAACGGAGTCTTGTTGGAGACATCGCATGAACAAATGGATCTACCGCCCGCCGACCGAAGGCCGCACCTCGCGTCAGGCGCATGCGGATCTGCCCGACGGCCTGTACGAGCGCGAACTGGGCAAGAGCGGCTTCTTCGGCCCGGTCACGCACATGATGCATCCGCATCCGCCGACCGGCTGGACGTCCTGGGAAGGCCCGCTGCGGCCGCGCGCCTTCGACCTGACGCGCTGCGATGCCGCCGCGCCTTCACCCTGGGATGCGAGCGAGGTGCTGAGCAACGCGCATGTGCAGTTCCGCTACTGGCGCTGTCCGTCATCGATGGATCATCTGGTGCGCAACGGTGACGGCGACGAGCTGCTGTTCGTGCATGAGGGCCAGGCCGAGCTGTACTGCGACTATGGACATCTGAGCATCGAGCCCGGCGATTACGTGGTGCTGCCGCGCGGCACGATGTGGCGGCTGGATTGCAGCGCGCCGGTGACCTTGCTGCTGATCGAGGCGACGCAGAGCAGCTACCGGCTGCCGGACAAGGGCCTAGTCGGCGAGAACGCGATCTTCGATCCGGCGATGTTCGACCTGCCGAAAATCGACGAGGCCTTCAAGCAGCAAAGTGCGCAGACGCGCGAGTGGAAAGTGCGCATCAAGCGCCGCAATGCGATCTCGACGGTGACCTATCCGTTCAATCCGCTGGACGCCGAAGGCTGGCACGGCACGCTGCATCCGGTGCGCATCAACGTGCGCGACCTGCGGCCGCTGATGTCGCATCGCTATCATCTGCCGCCGTCCGCGCACACCACCTTCGTCGCCGATCGCTTCGTGATCTGCACGTTCGTGCCGCGGCCGTTCGAGACCGATCCGGGCGCGATCAAGGTGCCGTTCTTTCACAGCAACGACGACTTTGATGAAGTGATTTTCTACCACGCCGGCGACTTCTTCTCGCGCGACGGCATTCATCCGGGCATGGTGACGATGCATCCCTGCGGTTTCACTCACGGCCCGCATCCGAAAGCGCTGACGCGGATGCTGACGCAGACCAAGCCGGCGACCGAGGAATACGCGGTGATGATCGATACGCGCGATGCGCTCGATGTCGGCGCGGCCGCGAGCCGCGTCGAGCGCGAGGACTATCACCAGTCCTGGCGTACGGCACCCATCAGCGGGAGCGGCGCATGAAGCTCGCCACACTGCGCGACGGCAGTCGCGATGGCCGCCTGGTGGTGGTGTCGCGCGACCTCAGCGTCTGCATGCCGGCTGCTGTCGTGTCGACGATGCAGCAGGCGCTGGATCGCTGGGACGAAGTCGAGCCGCTGCTGCAGCAGCAGTCGGATCGCATCAACGGCAAATCCGCCGCGGGCTTCGCGCCGTTCAATGAGGCCGACTGCCTGTCGCCACTGCCGCGCGCTTACCAGTGGCTGGACGGCTCCGCTTACGTCAATCACGTCGAGCTGGTGCGCAAGGCGCGCGGCGCCGAGATGCCGGCGAGCTTCTGGACCGATCCCCTGATGTACCAGGGCGGCAGCGATGCCTTCCTGGCGCCGCGCGACAACATCCCGCTGGCCGACACAGCCTGGGGCGCGGACTTCGAGGCCGAGATCGCGGTGATCACCGGCGACGTCGCGCTCGGCAGTGATGCGCAGACGGCGCGCAACGCGGTGCGCCTGCTGATGCTGGTCAACGATGTTTCGCTGCGCAACCTGATCCCGAACGAGCTCGCCAAGAGCTTTGGTTTCATGCAGTCCAAGCCCTCGTCGGCGTTCTCGCCGGTGGCGGTGACGCCGGACGAACTCGGCGCGGCCTGGGACGGCGGTCGCCTGCACCTGCCGCTGCTCAGCGCGCTCAACGGCGCGGCTTTCGGCAGGCCCGATGCCGGCGTCGACATGACCTTCGATTTCCCGACCCTGATCGCGCACGCGGCGAAAACCCGGCCGCTGGGCGCCGGCACGATCGTCGGTAGCGGCACCGTCAGCAATCGCGATGCCGACGGCGGCGCCGGGCGGCCGGTGGGCGAGGGCGGCGTCGGCTATTCCTGCCTGGCCGAGCTGCGCACGGTCGAGACCTTGCGTGGCGGCCAGCCGCAGACGCGGTTCCTGCAGCACGGCGACCGCGTGCGCATCGAAATGCTCGACGCGCGGGGAAGCAGTATCTTCGGCGCGATCGACCAGACGGTCGCCGCACCGGAAGCCGCTAGATGAGCCCGACGACCGCACTGTACGACTATTACCGCAGCTCGGCCGCGTTCCGCGTGCGCATCGCGCTGAACATCAAGGGCCTGCCTTACGAGCAGCGGCCGCTGCACCTGACGCGCGACGGCGGCGACCAGCACCGCGAGGCGTATCGCGCGATCAATCCCCAGGGCCTGGTGCCGGCGCTGGCCGACGACGGCGAGCTGTACACGCAGTCGCTGGCGATCATCGAGTACCTCGAAGACAAGCATCCGCAGCCGCCGATCCTGCCCTGGCATCCCAATGACCGCGCCTACGTGCGCGCGATCGCCTTGCAGATCGCCTGCGACATTCATCCGCTGAACAATCTGCGCGTGCTCGATCAGCTGCGGCTGCAGTTCAACATCGACGACGCGCAGCGCCTGGCGTGGATGCATCACTGGCTGCACGCCGGTTTTGCCGCGCTGGAAAGGCGTCTCGCCGGCGATCCGCACACCGGTCGCTACTGCTTCGGCGAAAACGTGACGATCGCCGACATCTTTCTGGTGCCGCAGGTCTACAACGCGCGGCGTTTCGAGCTGCCGCTGGCAGCGTATCCGACGATCGTGCGCATCGCCGACGAGGCGTCGAAGCTCGATGCTTTCCGTCGCGCCGTGCCCGAGAATCAGCCCGACGCGGAGTGAATATTTTCCCTCTCCCCTTGTGGTAGAGGGTGTCGCGTAGCGACCGGAGAGGGGTAGCGAGCCCCGCCAGCAGAACCCCTCTCCCGGCCCTTCGGGCCAACCTCTCCCGCAAGGGGAGAGGGTTGGAAGTCAAATGCGCTCCAGTATCGTCGCCACGCCCTGCCCACCGCCGATGCACTGCGTCGCCAGCGCGTAGCGTGCGCCTTCGCGATGCAGCAATTGCGCGGCCTTGCCGGTGATGCGGGCGCCGGTGGCGCCTAGCGGGTGGCCGATCGCGATCGCGCCGCCGTCGAGGTTGACGCGGCGGGTGTCGATCTTCAGCTCGCGCAGCGAGGCGATGCTCTGGCTGGAGAAAGCCTCGTTGATTTCGACGATGTCGATATCGCGGGCGCTCAGTCGCGCGCGCGCCAGCGCTTTCAGCGTCGACGGCACCGGGCCGATGCCCATGATTTCCGGCGCGCAGCCGGCGACGGCGACGCTGCGAATCCGCGCCAGCATCTGCAGGCCGTTGCGACGCGCGTAGTCCTCGGAGCAGACCAGCACCGCGGCGGCGCCGTCGGTCAGCGGCGAGGCGGTGCCGGCGGTGACCGTGCCGTCGGCGCCGAATGCCGGCTTCAATGCGGCCAGGCCTTCCAGCGTGGTCTGCGGGCGCAGACAGCCGTCGACATCGACGACACCGTCCGCGGTGTTCACCGCCACCAGTTCGGCTGCGAGTTTGCCGGCAGCCTGCGCGGCCGCGGCTTTCTGCTGCGAGGCGTAGGCGAACGCGTCCTGTTCCTCGCGCGAAATCCGGTATTTCGCGGCGACGTTTTCGGCAGTGTGGCCCATCGGGATATAGGCCTCGGTCATGAACTCCGCGTCCGGCCGGTCGGCGGCCTTGAAGCGCGGATTCGGCGCGGCGTTGAAGCCGCCCATCGGCACGCGCGACATCGACTCGACGCCGCCGCAGACGAAGACGTCGCCGGCGCCGATCGCGATCTGCCCGGCCGCGTAGTGGATGCCGCTCATCGACGAGCCGCAGAAACGGTTGATGGTCGCGCCGCCGCTGGTTTGCGGCAGGCCGGCGAGCAGAGCGGCGATGCGCGCGATGTTGCTGCCCTGCTCGGCCTCGGGATAGGCGCAGCCCATCAGCAGGTCTTCGACCGCGCGCGGATCGACGCCGCTGCGCTCGATCAGCGCCTGCACCGCGGTCGCGGCCAGATCGTCCGGACGTACGCCGGCGAGCCTGCCTTTTTTGGCGAAGTGGAACGGCGTGCGCACGTAGGCGGCAATGACGGCTTGGGTACTGGCGGCTTGAGTCATCAGCGGCTCCTGCTGGATGAGAATTGGTTGCCGAGCTTCGGCACGCAGAATATTATGGTCGTCATAAAATAAACTTCAAGTGACGTTGGGCGCTCGCCGTCTTAGAATGTCAATGGTCATATTGAGGTTCGCCGCCATGCGCTATTCCGACACCCACAAATCCGAAACCCGCGCGCGCATCGTCAAGAACGCGGCGGCGGCGTTCCGCAAACACGGCGTCGACGGTATCGGCGTCGCCGCGCTGATGAAGAAAGCCGGATTGACCCACGGCGGCTTCTACGCCCACTTCGAATCCAAGGACGCGCTGGTCGCCGAGGCGATCGACGCCGCCTTCGAACAGTCCCTGGCCTCGCTGGCGGCCACCGTGGAGATCAGCGATCCGGAACGGCGCCGCGACGTGCTGATGTCGCGCTATCTCAGCGACGTGCACCGCGACCAGCCGGCCAGCGGCTGCGTATTCGCGGCGATGGGCTCGGACGCGGCCCGGCTCAAGCCGGCCTTGCGTGCACGCTTCGACGCCAACTTCGAGACCATGATCGGCCTGCTCAGCCAGGGCAGCGACGAGCCGCAAGTGCGCGCCGCGGCGATCGCCCGCTATACCGCCGCGATCGGCGCGCTGATCGTATCGCGCGCGGTGCGCTCCAAGGCGCTGTCGGACGAAGTGCTGAATGCGGCGCGGCTGCATCATCCGGGCTGACGCGCGCGTCGAGTCGTAGCACAATCTCCGGACTAAGCCGGGGAGACAGGCAATGCCCAGACAGACGATTCTGATTCGCTTCGCCGCTTGCGCGCTGGGTCTTGCGGCCGCGGGCGCGAGCCAGGCCGCACCGGATTCATGGACACTGCATCTGGTGTGGTCGCCGGATTTCTGCGAAAGCAACCTGACCTCCAAGGAGCCGCAGTGCACCGAGGAGCGCTACTTCACCGTCGATGGCCTGCTGCCGCATTTTGCCGACGGCGCCAAGCCCGAGTGCAGCGACGATGCGCTGTCCGACGAGGAGCTGGAACGCTGGATGGTGACGATTCCGAATCGCGCGCAGATCAGGAAGACCTGGAAGAAACAAGGCGCCTGCAGCGGTCTGGATTCGGCCGGCTATTACATCCAGCTGGAGCGCGCCAGCCGCCGCTTGGTGGTGCCGGCGGAGTTCGGCGCGGTCACCGAGACGTTGAAGCTGTCGCGGGCACTGGTGAAGAGCGCCTTCATCGCCAGCAATCCGGGCCTCAACGAAGAAAGCCTGCAGCTGGACTGCCGCGGCCGCTCGCTGGCCGGCGTCAGTGTCTGCTTCGACGCGGAGTTTCAGTACCAGGCCTGCACTGTCGCCGAACATTGCTCGGCGGCCGAAGTGAGCTTGAGGCCGCTGCGCGCGAGCCGCGTCGGGCGCGAGCCGGTTTATCGTTGACCAGAAAAGCGGCGGGTCATGACCCGCCGCCTCTCGAAGCCGCGACTAGCGAATGTAGGTCGGCCCGTGCAACTGCGTGCCGAGGGCCTGGCCGTCGGTGCTGGCCAGCTGCGGATCGATGACCACGGTGTAGCGGCCCGCCTGCAGATTCGGCGCATAGAGCACGTTCGGGCTCTGGCCCTGCGCCCAGTTCGCCGCGACGGGCTGGCCGTTGGCGCCGATCAGCTTGATGTTCTGCGCCGCCATCGGATTGGTCACCTGGCGCGAGAAGCGGATCACCAGCGTCGGCTGGTCGGCCGCCTGGCCGACGTACTGCACGCCGAAGCGATCATCGCCGGCGGCCTGCCCCCACCACGGACGCAGCGCCTCGACGGCCGGCGTCGCCGGTGGGCGCACCGCGTCGCGATCCGGCTGCTCATCCTTGACCGCGACTTCGGTGTCCGCGGGTTCGGCCGGCCTGGCCTTCGGCTGCGGCGCGGCCGGTTCCGGCGGTGCGATCGCCGGCTCGGCAACCGGCGGTGTCGCCATCGCGGCTTCAGGCGCGGCCTCGGCGCTCATCTGGACCGCCGGTGCAGCGGCTTCGGTCGTCGCGCTCGCCGGGGCCACGGCCGCGACCGATGAACTGCCGTCAGCGGCCATCGCCGTCTGCGGCTCGGCCGGCTTCTTCTCGATCGTGCTGCTGCTTTGCGACACCGCGTAGATACCGCCGGCGAACATCAGCGCCAGTACGCCGACGATGGCCGGTTTGACGAACCGAGGGCCGCTGCTGATTTCGAGTTGTGGACTCATCAGTTTCTCCTTCCTTGGATTTGATGCCACTCCACTGTGGCCAGCGCCGGTGAATTGCATCTGAACTTCCACCGCGCGCTTCAGTGCAAATTCAGTGAAAGGGAAACTCAGGCGATCGCGATCAGCCGCTCCGGCGTCACCGCGATGACACGATCGCCTGCCTCGGCGCGAATCGGGTAGCCACCGGTGAACGCACCGAAAGACGGCAGCACCGCGACGCGTTCACGCAGCCAGAACACCGGCAGGCGCAGCCGATCGCCGCCGCTGCGCAAGCTCGTCACCGGATGCAGATGGCCGCCGAGCGCATGGCCCAGCGACGAGGGCTGCGCGTCGTGCATGAACAGCAATGGCGGCTCGCTCAGTTGCACCTGCCAGTTCAGCCGCCAGCGTTGCGGCACGCCGTCGACGCGATCGTGGTTGCCGCGAATCACGCTGATATCCAGCTGTGAATGGCGCAGCCGGAAAGCGTCGACATCGTCCAACCAGGGCTCGCTGGCGAGCAACGGCGCGTGGAACAGATCGCCGAGCACCAGCAGGCGTTCGGCGGCATAAGTCTCGATCAGCGCCGACAGCCGCTCGAGATCATCGCGGGTCGATCCGCTGGGAATCGCGACGCCGGCGCGACGGAACGCGCTGCCTTTGCCCAGATGCACGTCGGCGACGATCAGCGTGCGCCTGCGCGGCCAGAACATCGCGCGATCGCGATCCAGCAGCAGGCTCTCGCCGGCGAGCGTGACCTGCATGATCAGCCAGCGGCCGCGCGCTTGCGGCGGCGTCGCGGCACCGGCTCGCTGGCGGCGGCCTCGAGTTCGGCGAGCATGCGGGCGATGCGCTCGTGCACGCCTTCGCTGGACACGCGATGCTGGTTCAGCCGATCCGTCCACAGCGGAAACGCCAGCGGCGTGAAGCGCTCGACGTCGACGACGACGATGCGCGCCGCCTGCAACTGCAGCAGCGTGTCGCGCAGTCTTTGATAGTCCAGCTGCTGCTCCAGCGCTTCGCTCAGCGCTTGCCGCGTCAGCTGGTTGTCCGGGTCGTAGCGCGCGAGCACGTCGTAGATCAGGCCGCTGGAGGCCTGAATCTGCCGCGCACTCTTGCGCGCGCCGCCTCCGGGATAACCCTCGAAAACCAGGCCGGCGATGCGCGCAATTTCGCGAAAGCGGCGCCGCGCCATCTCCGAGGCATTGATGCCGGCGAGCAGATCGTGTTGCAGATCCTCGGGGCTGAGCAGCGCTGCGAGTTCGCCGGCATCGAGATCCGGCAAGTTGCGGGCGAGCAGTTCGAAGCCGTAGTCGTTGACCGAAAAGCTGCAGGTCAGCGGCGTGTGTTGTGCGAGCCGCCATGCGAGCAAAGCCGACAGGCCTTCGTGCACATGGCGCCCGGCCATCGGATAGACGAACCAATGCCGGCCTTCGCGCGAACGCGCGCGCTCGATCAGCAGCGTGCCGGGCGCCGGCAATTGCGACCAGCGCTGCTGCAGTTCCAGCAGCGGCGCCAGTGCCCGCATCTCCGGATCGCTCGCCTGATCACCACGCGACAGCAGCTCGGTCAGGCTGCCGGCGAGTTCCGACGACAGCGGCATGCGCCCGCCCATCCAGCGCGGGATCAGCTTGCTGCCGCTACCGCTGCCGGGTTTCACGTACGCGGTCATGTCGCGCACTTTGAGCAGGGACACGCGGCGGCCGGCGAAGAAGAAAGCGTCGCCGGGCTTGAGCCGCGAGATGAAGCTTTCCTCGACGCTGCCGAGCGAGCCACCGCGCAGATAACTGACGCGCATCATCGTGTCGGCGACGATGGTGCCGACCGCCATGCGATGACGCTGCGCCAGCCGCGCATCGTCGACCTGCAGCAGGCCGTCACGCTCGACCACCTTGTGATACTGCGGATAGGCCTGCAGCGCGCTGCCGCCGCGCATCACGAAATCCAGCACCCAGTTCCATTGCGCGTCGGACAGATCGTCGTAGGCATGCGTCGCCGCGATTTCGCGGCGCAGCGCGGCCGCGCTGACCACGCCGGTCAGCGCCAGCGTGACGACGTGTTGGGCGAGCACGTCGAGGCTGTTGCGCAGCGGCCGTCGCGCCTCGATCAGGCCGGCCGCTGCGGCGCGGCGCGCGGCGGCGAATTCGGCCAGCTCCAGCGCCATCGTCGGCACGCAGACGATGCGGCTGGTTTCGCCGGGGCGATGGCCGCTGCGGCCGGCGCGTTGCAGCAGCCGCGCCACGCCTTTCGGCCCGCCGATCTGGATCACCTGATCCACCGGCGTGAAGTCCACGCCCAGATCGAGGCTCGAGGTCGCGACCACCGCGCGCAGCTCGCCGGCTTTCAGCGCGGCCTCGACTTCGCGGCGCAGCGCGGCGTCTAGCGAGCCGTGATGCAGCGCCATGGCCCAGTCCGGTTTGGCCGTGCTCAATGCCTCGAACCAGCGCTCGGCCTGGGAGCGCGTGTTGGTGAAGATCAGCGAGCTGGCGGCGCTCTCGATCGCACCCAGCACTTGCGGCAGCTGCGGCAGGCCGAGATGTCCGGCCCAGGCGAAGCGCTGGATCGTCGGTGGAATCAGCGTTTCGATCACGGTGTGCTTGGGCGTGACACCTTTGATGATGCGCGCCGGCCGTCGCGGCCCGACCAGCACGCGCGCTGCTTCATCGAGATTGCCGAGCGTCGCCGACAGGCCCCAGCTGCGCAGCGGCGGCGACAGCGCCCGCAGCCGCGACAGGCACAGCTCGGTCTGCACGCCGCGCTTGCTGCCGAGCAGCTCGTGCCATTCGTCGACGATCACGGCTTGCAGGCCGGCGAACTGTGGAATCAGGTCGGCGTAGGACAGCAGTAGCGACAGCGACTCCGGCGTCGTCACCAGAGCCTGCGGCAGACGCTTGCGTTGCCGCGCGCGCGCCGCGCTACCGGTATCGCCGGTGCGCAGCTCGACGTTCCAGCCGGCGCGCAGCGCATCGCTGGCCTGCTGCAGGCCGGCCGCGGTATCGGCGGCGAGCGCGCGCATCGGCGTGATCCAGATGACGCGCAGCGGCTCGTCGCCGCCTGCGGCCTGCAGCAGCGCGGCGATCCACGCGGCCAGCGTCTTGCCGGCGCCGGTCGGCGCATGGATCAGCCCGGATTCGCCGGTGGCGTAAGCGGCCCAGCATTCGCGCTGGAAATCGAACACGCTCCAGCCGCGTTCGGCATACCAGTTTTCGACATCGCGCACGGTCGGCATCGCTTGAGTATGCGGACCGTCGCCATGGATGGCGACTCGGCTTTGCTTGCGTCCCTCGATACGCCGCGTTGCGGCTACTCGGGAGGAACGGACAGAAGTAATCTCGCCCCGCGTTCCTCCCGAGTAGCGCCGTAGGCGCGTATCGCGGGACGCATCGAAAGCTCCATACGGTTGCCGACACGCTGCATCGGCCTCAACATCGGCGCCGCAGCTCAGCCCATCACGAGAACCCGAACAAGACATGGACGGCAGCGCATTCTGGGTGGCGGCCCTGCTCGCCGTCGGCCTCGGTGGCATTTTCCTTTGGGCGGACTGGAACAGTCGGCCGAGCCGCGCGTTGGCGCTGTGCCTGATCGTGATCGGCCTGCGCCTGGCGCTGGTGCCGCAGGAGTTCAGCCTCGGCAAGAACGGTTTCTGGATCTACCAGATCAGCAGCCGCAGCCTGGAGACCTTGTCGATCCTCGCCGGCATCGAATGGGCGCGTCGCGTTGCCGCCGACGCCAGCGTGACCCTGCGGCGCACGGTCGGCGTGCTGTTTCGCGTATCGCAGGGCATCGCGCTGCTGTACGGCCTGCTGGTGATCGGCTACGTCGTGCTGGCGCCGGATTCGGCCGGTGTCGACGCCAAGGGCGCGATTCGCGTGCATGGCTGGGGCTGGGCGCTGATCCCGGTGCTGGGCACCGCGATTCTGCTGTCGGCGATCGCGCTGATCATCGTGCGCTTCACGCGCAAGGACCCGGCGGAATCGGTGCGCCTGTACGCGCTGATGATCGCCGCGCCGTTCCTGCTCGCCGGCCTGCTGGTCAGCCGCCAGTGGGTGCCGCTGGTGATCTCCTTCGGCCTGCTGATCTTCCTGTCCGGCTCGGTGCAATACCTGATTATCCAGGGCCAGCGCGGCGCCTCGATGCGCCAGTTCATTTCGCCGGAGATCGCGCGGCTGCTGTCGACGCGCGGCATGGAGGAGGCGATGCATCGCGAGCGCCGCGAGATCAGCATCGTCATCTGCGATCTGCGCGGCTTCACCGCGTATGCGCGCGATCACGATTCGGATCTGGTGGTCGGCCTGCTGGAGCGCTATTACCGCGTGGTCGGCCAGGTCAGCCTGCGGCATCGCGGCACGATCAAGGATCACGCCGGTGATGGCGTGCTGATCCTGGTCGGCGCGCCGCTGAAGGACAGGCGTCACGCGGTACATGCGGTGAGGCTGGCGCAGGAGCTGAGCCTGCGCATCGGCGAGTTCCTAGCCGATGCCGGCGTGCCGCTCGGCATCGGCATCGGCGTCGCCACCGGCGAGACCACGATAGGCGCGCTGCGCGGCGCCGGCCGGCTCGAATACGCGGCGGTCGGCACCGCGGTCAACCTGGCGGCGCGGCTGTGCCAGCGCGCCGCCGACGGCGAAGTGCTGATCGATCAGCGCACCGGCGATGCGATCAGCGACGACCAGCGCTTCAGCATCGCGCCGCGCACGCCGGAGGCGATGAAAGGTTTCGCCGAAGGAATTCCGGTCTATGCGCTGGGCGCCACGACGGCTGTGAGCGCAGGCGCCAGCGTTTAGGGAACCTAGCGGTTGCGCGCGCGCCGCTTCAGCGTCGCCGGGTCGAAATAGTTGTCGTCGTAGCGGGCCTGGAAGTCGGTGATCTGTTCTTCGTTGCTCATCGCGGTGGTGAAGTAGCGCTTCGATTGCAGGTCGTAGATCAGCTCGGGCACGCCGGTCACGGTCGGCACGAACGGCGCGGTCAGCAGATGCGCCTCCTGCACTTTCCACAGCTTGCCGCGCTCGTCATAGCAGTCGACCACGGCGATGCTCCAGCTGTCCTCGTCGACATAGAACACCCGCTTGGCGAACTGGTGACGCTGGCCGGGCTTGAGCGTGGCCTCGACCACCCAGACGCGGTGCAGCTCGTAACGCGCGAGATCCTGGTTGATGTGATGGGCGCGCAGGATGTCCTTGTACTTCACCTTTGGGCTGTTGATCAGGTAGGAGTTGTACGGAATGTAGATTTCCTTCTTGCCGATCAGCTTCCAGCTGTAGCGGTCGAGCGCGCCGTTGAACACGTCGATCTGGTCGTTGAACTGCTCGCCGTCGGTGCCCACCGCGGGGTTGTCGTAGCCCACGTCCGGTGCGCGCGTGACGCGGCCCAGTGCCGGGCTGAAGATCCACGCCGCGCGGCCGCCGCTGCTCTGGTCGGCGGTTTCGTGCACCAGCGTGATCTGGCCGGCGACGCGCGCCGGCGCCAGCGTTTCGGACTGGTAGAACGCGCTGAGCTTGCCGTCGCCGGGGTGCTCGATGTTGGCGTAGACGAACTTCACGTCCTCGACCAGCTTGGTGATCAGATAGCTGCCGTCGGGCTTGACGATCGCCTGGTTGTTGTAGCGCCGCGCCGCGTCGCCCTTGAACTTGAGCTTGTGATTCCAGATCACTTCGGCGCCGGACTTGGGGATCGGGAACGGAAAGCCGAGCTTCGCGCCCTTGACCGAATCACTGCCTTCCAGCGATGCAGCCGTGGCGTTGGCGATCGTCGCCGCTTCGATTTCCGGCGGGAAATAGCCGGTGCGGATGGTCGGATAAACCCGCATTTTGTAGTCCGGATAAGCCGCGAACAGCGCCTTGTGGCCGTCGCTGAGCTTGCCAGCGTACTGCGCCAGATTCGCCGCGGTGATTTCGAAGCTGACTTTCGACGCGCTGCCGGCGGCCTGCTCCAGTGTTTTTTCGATCTTGTCCGGATCGCCCTTGCGCAGCTTTTCCAGATCGGCCGGCGTGTAGTGCTTCTGCTCGTCGGTGAAGTTGCTGGCGCCGGTCCATGCCGGGATGGTGCCGTCCTTGTTGCCGGCACGCTCGGCGCCGATGGCGGTCAGCTCCTTGCCCAGCCGCGCGGCGTCGGCGGCGGCAACGCCGGCTTCGGCGCTGAAGCTGAACAGCAGACAGGACGCAAGACACAGCAGGCTGCGGGCGGGCAGGAACGGGCGCATCGGTTCTCCTCCGGCACTCGGCCCGGCTGTCGCGAATGCGCGCCGGTGCTCGGTGTGGCTTGTCGTCGCATTGTGCTTGTGGCGCATCGCGGCGCCTTCGCCGCTGCGCTCACCGGCTTGTCTCTACGGTCAAGCCGCGACGCGGTAGCGGTCTGCTAGCGTCCGCCACATAGAAGGCGATCAACGCCTCGCGAGGAGAGAGAGCCATGCGGAAACCCACGACGGCGCACGCCCGCGCCTGTCTGCTGCTGTTCGGTCTTGCCATGCTGTCGCCGGCGCGGGCCTTCGACACCGAATACGAAGGCGCGAGGATCACGCTCAACAACACCGCCACCATCGGCGCCGCGGTGCGCATGCAGAAGCGCAGCAACAAGCTGCTCGGCAAACTCGACGTACCCGGCCAGCAGGACCTGTGTACGCCGGACGACTGCATGTCCTTCGGCGGTGATCCGGAGCCGAACCAGCGCCTGGTCGACGCCGCTGGCGCGTTCTCCGGCGTCAATGCCGACGACGGCGAGATGAACTACGACCAGTACGACCTGGTGGCGGCGACGTCGCGGCTGAACAGCGATCTCAAAGTGCAGTACGGCGATTTTCTCGGCCGCGTGCGCGGTGTCGGCTTCTTCGACCCGGTCAACGAGGACTTCGAGGAAACCCACAACAACACGCGCTGGCAGCCGCGTCACACCCAGCGCAGCAGCGAAGTCGAAAAGCGCTATGCCAAGGACTACCAGTTGCTCGACGCCTATGTGCAGTACGCGTTCGACGCGGGCGACCGCAGCGGCACGTTCTCGGTCGGCAAACAGCTGCTGCGCTGGGGCGAATCCAACCTGGTCGCCGTCAACAGCATCTCGGAAATCAATCCGCCGAATCAGGCCTACCTGCGCTTTCCGGGTATCGAAGTCGGGCGCCTGTTCACGCCGGTGCCGATGGCGCTGCTGTCGATGGACCTGTTCGAGAACGCCAGCGTCGAGCTGATGTACCAGTTCGGCTGGGAGCCGGTGCAGGTCGATCCGCAGGGCAGCTTTTTCTCCGACAGCGACATCATCGGCGGCGGCCGCTATGTGATGTCGACCTTGGGCCAGCATTCCGAAGACCCCGACAAGCGCTTCCGGTCCAACGGTGAAATCGCGCTGTTTTCGCAGACCACGTTCACCGTGCCGGTCGACGACAAGATCGGCGAGCCGCGCGACGCTGGCCAGTACGGCGCCAAGTTCAGTTACTTTGCCGACCAGCTCAACGGCGGCACCGAGCTGAGCTTCTATTTTCTGAACTATCACAGCCGCCTGCCTTACATCAGCGCGGTTGCCGCGAACGAAACCTGCATTCCCGGCGGCAATACCAACTTCGTCGCCGCGCTGGCCGCTTGCCGCGGCTTCAACGGCAGGATCAACGTCACCGGCCTCGGCCTGGAACCCCTGCCAATCGACAGCGCGCGCGCATTCCTCGACTACCCCGAGGACATCCAGATGTTTGGCTTCAGCTTCAACACCAACATCGGCTCCTACTCGCTGTCGGCGGAATATTCGTTCCGGCCGAATCTGCCGCTGCAGGTGCATGTCACCGACGTGGTGTTTTCGGCGGTGCAGCCGGCGTTCCCCGAGCAGGACGTGACCGTGAACCCGGTCGGCGGCGTGATCGATCTGCCTTTGCCGGTGGTTGGCTCGACGATCCCCGGCCGACGACATGTGACGCCCGACTATCTGAGCGTGTATCGCAACCTGCCGACGCAGGCCAACCAGATCGTGCGCGGCTACGAGCGCCAGCAGGTCGGGCAGTTCGACGCGACGTTGATCCGCTCGTTCTCCGGCAGCAACTGGCTGCGCGCCGACCAGATCATCGTGCTGCTGGAGGGTGGCTTCACCCAGGTCTACGACATGCCGTCGCGCAAGCGCCTGCAGTTCGACGGCGGCGGCGTCAATCGCACGCATGCCAGCCCCGGTGCCGACGGCACCGGCAGCCCCGACGGCACGCCGGACCCGGCGCGTTTCAATCCGACGCAGCAGACCAGCGGCTTTGCCGACGATTTCGCCTGGGGCCTGCGCCTGCTGACGCGTTTCGAATACAACGACGTCTTCCGCGGCGTGCATTTGCGCCCGGTTTTTGGCTATTTCTGGGACGTCGGCGGCATTGCGCCGCTGCCGGTGCAGAACTTCGTCGAGGGCCGCAAGGAAATTCTGGCCGGCACCGAAGTCCAGCTCAGCCAGGCGCTGACGGCGCAGTTCGCCTACCAATGGTTCACCGGCGGCGGACGCGACAACAATCGCATCGATCGCGACAACCTTGCAGTCAGCGCGAGCTACTCGTTTTAGGGAAGTGCTGAAAAGCCCATTTGCGAGTGGCGTGATGCTTGTTGCGATGTGGAGATCGAAGAGCGATCGGATCACAGCAAGCCGAGACTTAAGCCATCAATATCGGCACAATCAAAGCCTGATCGACTCGTCTCGACGACACGTCGTCGGCAGCCGAGTTGTTCGAGGGTTCCCTGAACCAGCGTTCTTCGTTGTAACTAATCACGCCATGGACTGTTCGCCATTGCAGCATTGGGTCGTTCCGGCGGCGCCGAGCGCGCTGCTGCTGCTGGTGGTGATCGTCTGGGTGTTGCAGGTGTCAGGTTTGCAGCAGCGCGTCCGTCGCTCCGAGTTGGCCGCGCGCGAACAGGCCGACGCGCTCCGGGACAGCGAGACCTTGCTGCGCAGCATCTTCGAGTACGCGCCGCAGGCGATCCTGGTGGTCGATCTTCGCGGCAACATCCTGCGCGCCAACGACCAGGCGGCGCTGATCTTCGGCGAGCCGCTGCAGTTGCTGATCGGCAGCAATGTCGAGCACCTGATCCCAGACCGTCTGCGCGCCCGGTACCGCGAGAACCTTCTGGAGTATTTCGGCTCGTCCAACAGGGGGCTGGCACGGCCGCAATGGCCGGTGCATGGCCTGCGCGACGGCGAATCCTTCCCGATGGAAGTTTCAATGAGCCATATTCTCGTCGGCGGCCAGCAGCTGGTGGTGGCAATGGCGACGGATATCTCGCAGCGCCACCTGATCGAGCAGTCACTTCGTGAAAGCGATTATCGATTCCGCACGATCATGGAGAACGCGCCGATCGGCATGGCGATCGTCGCGCTGGACGGTCGCTGGATCGAGATCAACCAGGCGGTGTCCGACATCACCGGCTATAGCCAGGGCGAGCTGCTGGGCATGAACTTGCAGGACATCACCCATCCCGATGACCTGGCGCACGACCTCGACCTGATGGACCAGCTGATGCTCGGCCAGATTCAGAAAGGCCAGCTCGAGCAACGCTTCGAGCACAAGAGCGGCGGCCATGTCTGGGTGCTGCTGGCGGTGTCGCTGGTGCGCGCTGCCGGCGGCGAGCCGTGCTATTTCATCTGCCAGATGAAGAACGTCGAGGAGCGCAAGCGCGCCGAGGACGAGCTGCGCCGCGCGCTGGCGCTGCAGTCGAGCATCGTCAGCTCGGCGCCGACCGCGATCATCGCCACCGATGCGGACGGGCTCATCGTCAGCTTCAACCTCGCCGCGCAACGCATGCTGCAGTACAGCGAGGCCGACGCGATCGGCATGCCGGCGATCCGGCTGCACGATCCGGCCGATCTGCGCCGGCGGGCGAAGCTGCTGCACGGAGCCGGCGCGGCGCCACTGGAGGCCGGCTTCGAGGCGATCGTCGCGCCGGTGCGCAGCGGCGGCATCGAGCAACGGGAATGGACCTATGTTCGCCAGGATGCCAGCAGCTTTCCGGTACAGCTGCTGGTGTCGGCGCTGCGCGACGAGCACGGCGCCATCAGCGGCTTTCTCTGTATCGCAAGCGACATCTCGGGCCAGCGCCAGCACGAAGTCGAGATGCAGGACGCGCTGCTCGAAAAGGAGACGCTGCTGCGCGAGGTCTATCACCGCGTCAAGAACAACCTGCAGGTGGTCAGCAGCCTGTTCAACCTGCAGCTGCGCACGATCACCGACGGCGCCGCACGCGCTGCGCTGGCCAACGCCGCGCAGCGCGTGCGCGCGATGGCGCTGGTTCACGAGAAGCTCTACCAGTCATCGAGCCTGTCGGTGATCGACCTCGACGACTACCTGAACGATCTGCTGCGGCGTCTCGGCGCGTCCACCGGCGCCAACGAGCGCGACATCTCCACGCAGTGCCAGTGTCCGCCGCTGCGCATCGGCATCGACACCGCGATCCCGCTGGGCCTGATCGTCAACGAGCTGTACGGCAACGCGGTCAAGCACGCGTTTCCAGACCGCTACGAGTGCTCGGGCCGGCCGCGGATCAGCGTCGTCGTGACGATCTCCGACGCCGGCTTCAACCTGGTCGTGCAGGACAACGGCTGCGGCCTTTCGGCGGAAAAAACCGACCTTCTGTCGACCAGTCTCGGGCTGACTTTGGTCCGCTCCCTATCGTCCCAGCTGGACGCATCGCTGCACATCGGCGTATCGGTGGGGACGCGCGCGTCCCTGGTGGTACCGCTGTCGCGCATCGTGCTCTGATCCGGCTGGTTCGCAAAAATGCCCACAAAGGATCACCCATGGCCGGACTGTTGATTGTCGAAGACGAAGCCATCGTCGCGCTGGATCTGGCCAGCCAGGTGCAGGCGATCGGTCACCAGGTGATCGGCATCGCCGACAACGCCACCGACGCGATCCGCCTGGCCTGCCAAAAACTTCCCGACGTGGTGCTGATGGACGTCGTCATCAAGGGCGACGTCGATGGCGTGGAGGCGGCGCGGGTGATCCAGCGCGACCTGCAGGTGCCGGTGATTTTCCTGACCGCCTACAGCGACACGCGCACCGTCGACAGGCTGACCCAGATCGGCCCGTTCGGCTATCTGACCAAGCCGTTCCTGGCGCGCGAACTCAAGTCGACGATCCAGCTCGCGGTGTACAAGGGCCAGATCGACGCCAATCTGCGCGAGTCGCAGCACTGGCTGATGTCGGCGCTGGCCAGCGTCGCCGACGGCGTCATCGCCAGCGACGAGTTCGGCCAGGTACATTTTCTGAACCCTGCCGCCGAGCGTCTCACCGGCTGGAGCAGTGCCGAGGCCGAAGGCCGCCTGCTGCGCGACGTGATGCGTCTGGCCGGCGCCGCGCAGCAAAGCCCGGCGACTCTGCTGACCAAGGCCGGCGAGCCGGTGGCGATCGAGTGGACCTCCAAGGCGATCCTCGGCGGCCGCGGCCACCCGCTCGGCGAGATCGTCACGATGCGCGAGCGGCGGCAGAGTTGAGCCAATGCGGCGCCGGCGTTTTTTCGCGGTATCAACGCAGATCCAGCTCGCGCCTCAACAGCTCCAGCACGCGGTCCAGCGCCTCGGTTTCAGCCAGCGCCGCCAGTTGCGCGGCATCGATATCCGCGTCCTGCGGCGGGCCGTAGACGTGCGCGCTGGCTTCGCCTTGCGCAGGCGTGGCGCGATCCATCACTGCGGCTCTGGCGGCGCGCCGTCCGGCAGACGGGCCGGGCGCGCGGCAAGCTGGTCGCCGATCTTTTCGCAAGTCGCTTCCATCGTGTGCTCATGCATAGCCAGCGTCACCTTGTCACCGGCACTTTTGCCGACGCAGGCGCTGTAGGCTTCCGGCGGCGGCTTGCGCTGGCTGACGCCGGACGGCGGTTCGGCGTAGGCGGACAGCGTGGCGAGCGCGAGGGCAAAGGCGGCGGCGTATAGCGTGTGTCGGCTCATGTCGGGGTCCGGTAAGGCGCGGTGCGCGCTACGTTCATTGGACCGCGGCGGCCGGTAAACCACCGGTACGACTTGGAAACGGTTTGAAACAGCCTGTAAAGGCGCGCTGCGGCGCTGCCTGGCGTGAGCAGCGTCGCGCCGGATCGGCCGCTTACAACGGCATGCTGAACAAAAAGCGCGTGCTGCCTCCGGCAGATTCGGCGCGCAGGCTGCCGTTGTGCGCCTGCGCGATCTGGGCTGCGATATACAGGCCCAGGCCCAGTCCGCCCGAGCGTTTCTCGCCGCTGAAGCGGGTAAAAGGCTGAAACAGCTGCGGCAGGATCTCGGCCGCGATCGGCGTGCCGCGATTCTCCACCTGCAGCGTGAATTCGCCATCGCGCGTGGCGGCGCGCACCGTCACCGGCCCGTTCGCCGATCCGTGCGTCAGCGCATTGCCGAGCAGGTTGGACAGCAGCTGCGCGATCCGGCCGGTATCGCAGCTGACGCTCCGGTCGATCTGAATTTGCACGTCGATGTGGCGCTGCGCATGCACCGTCGCCAGTTCGGTGATCACCTGCTGCAGCGCCTGGCCGAGCTGCTGATCGTCGTGTTTGTGCAGCTGGATACCGCTGCCGAGCTTGCCGCGGGCGAAGTCCAGAATGTTGTCGACCAGTCGCGCCATGCGGTCGGCGCTGCGCAGAACGCGCGTGGCGATGTCGTGGCCGGTGGCCGGCAACGGCAGCCGCAGCAGCACCTCGGCGCCGGACATCACCACCGCCAGCGGCGTGCGCAGATCGTGGCCGAGCACGGCGATGAACTGCTCGCGCAGTTGTGCGTTGTGCCGCTCGTGCAGCAGCTCGGCCTGGCTTTGCTGCAGACGCTGCTCGCTGTCGAGCTGCAGGCTGATCAGCTTCGCGAACAGCTCGAATGTCTGGATCACCTGCGGATCGTCGAGCTTGGCCGGCAGCGGGTCGAGCGCACACAAGGTGCCGAAGAACTCGCCGTTGACGCGATGGATCGGGATCGAGATGTAGCTTTCAAAACCGTACTGACGCGGCGTGTGATGGGTGCAGAAGTGCGCATGCGCACTGACCTGGTCGATCACCACGGCCTTGCCGCTCTGGCGGATTTCGTCGCAGATCGTGGTCTTGAGTTCGAGTTCGCCGCCGGGCGTCAGGCCGAACCCGAGCTGGTCGCGCACTGCGCAGGCGATCCAGCGGGTTTCGGTGACTCTCGCCACCGCAGCGAAACGCAGGCCGGTCAGCCGACAGCAGACATCGAGGATCGTCGGCACCGCGTCGAGCCGACCGATCGCGGCGATGTCGGCGGCGATCGGATCGTCCTTCGCGTTCCCGGCCGCCTGCCCGGCGTGGGTGCTGTCGTAAGTCAGACGCTTTTGCCTTGGGACGCTGCGGGTCCCAGTAGATTTGCCGTTTAATTCCTGAGGGCCGGGGTTGCTTGCGGCCGCCGCCTATCGTCGGTGGCACCTGCGGCCGCGTCAAATGCGCGGCCCGCTGCCGGCGTTGTCGGTCGGGGCTGGCCACGGCTATGATCCGGCAGCCATTCACCGCGCGCCGTCAGGTTCCAGGTTATTTGCGATGATCCATATCAGGCTGAGCAGCGTGCTGGTGCGCGATCAGGCGCAGGCGCGCCGCTTCTACACCGAGGTGCTGGGTTTCGTCGTGCGCCAGGACATTCCGATGGGCGAGTACAGCTGGCTCAGCGTCGGCACGCCATCCGGCGAGGTCGAGTTGCTGCTGGAACCGGCCTCGACCGAGTACGCGAAGGCCTACCAGAGCGCGCTCTACGCCGCGGGTGTACCGCTGACGATGTTCGCCTCCGATGACATCCAGGCGGACTACGCGCGGCTGAGCGCGCAGGGCGTGGTGTTCACCGGCGCGCCGCAGAAATTCGGCGAAGTGACGATCGCGACTTTCGACGACCGCTGCGGCAATTACATCCGCCTGTTCCAGGCCTGAGCGCCGGCGCGCCTGCTGGATCGGAGGTTCCTTAGGCCTGGGCCGCCTCGATCTCGGCGATGCGCGCTTTCGCCTGTTTCTTGCCGATACCGCGCAGCTGCGCGATCGCCTTGACCTGCTCGGCGCGCGGGGCGGATTTCTGCGCCTCCCAGTTGTAGATCGTCTGCAGGCTGACATCGAGCAGCAGCGCCATTTCGCGCGCACTAAGGCCGAGCTTGCTGCGCAGGCTGACAAAACCCTTTGCGGTGAAACGGACCTTGCTTTCATCGCCGGCAGACGCCGCGGCCGGCACGGTGCCGGCACGCTGCAGCTTCTTGATCTCGCGCTGCAATTGCTGGAGCTGCTTGCTCAGCTCCGACAATTGTTTTTTATGCTGAGTGGTCGCCGCCTGGATCGGGCTTACATATTGCCGGATCACTTTTTTGGAAAGGCGAGTAATTTCAGTTTTCAGCAGGCCGGCGATATCCGACATAAAAATTGGAGTACAGGGATCGTGTCCCTAGTATGCCAGCCTGCGTCCCGGCGATGCTGAACCTGCGCGATTCGCGGGATTGGTAGGGTTCAGCCCAGCGCCGCTTCGTCGGACACCACCGGCCGGCTTTCGCGCGTGGCTTTCATCGGCTTGCCCGGTTCACTGGCGTCGATGATTTCCAGATAGTCGTCGTAAACCGCGGTGATCGTCGCCGCGAACGGAAAACCGGCCAGTTTCGGCACGCGATAGCTGACGGTATCGCCGACCTTGAAACTCGTCGGATCGAAGTTGAATTCGAAGGGGCAGCTTTCCTGCATGGCGTTCTCCTGTTCTTCTGGCTGTGCCTATAGCGATACCAAAAAAACCGCCATGGCGTCCAGCCTCTATCGCGAGGCCACCGCCGGCAGCGGCGCGTTGCGATAGGCGAAGACGTAGCCGATCAGCGACAGCACCCCGGTGACGAAGCCGGTGATCGCCAGCGACGCGCCCAGATGCTGTTCGCCGCCCATCGCGCTGCTGGCCACGGTCACCAGCGTCGGCGCCAGGCTCAGGCCGACCACCGAATTGATGATGCCGAACGAGGCCATGCACACGCCGCGCTCCTCGTTGGGAATCAGCACCGTGATCGCCGTGGTGGCGACCAGGTTGATCGTGGTGCCGGCCAGCAGCAGCAGGCACAGCATCAGCGCGAAACCGGCGACCGTCGGCATCAGCGGGTACAGCGAGGTCGGGATGCCGATGCAGACCGCGATCAGCGCGGCGTACAGGATGCCGCCGCGGCGGCCGGTTTTCTGGCCCCAGTCGGCACCCAGGCCGCCGATCACTGCGCCGAGCACGCCGCCGACCATGATGACGCCGCCCATCCAGCCGGCGAATTCGCCCGGCGCCAGGTGAAAGTCGCGGATCAGCACCGGCGCCGCCCAGATCGTCGCCGCGGTATCCGCCATCGACACGCCCAGATGGCCGGCGAACAGCGGGAACAGGAAGGCGCGCCGGCCCCAGAGTGCGCGCAGGTTCGCGCTCAGCGCGGTATCGGTGGTCGCCACCTCGTGGCGTGCCGGCTCGCGCATCGCCAGCAGCGGTGGTACCAGCAGCAGGCCGCCGATGCCGATCAGGATATGGATCTCGCGCCAGGCCGGGCGTGCGCCGAACAGGTTCAACGGGTGCTGCTGCAGGTAAGTGAACAGCGAGCCGCCGAGCACGTAGCCGGCCGCGGTGCCGGCGACCGCGCCCAGGGCCACCACCACCAGCGCGCGGCCGCGGCTGTCGGCCGGGCACAGATCGGCGCACAGCGACACCACCACGGTCAGCGCGCAGGCCACGCCCAGTGAGGCGAGCATGCGCGCGACGAACAGCGCGTTGAAGCCGCTGGAGAAGCCGGTCCACAAGGTACCGATCGCGCAAATCGCGATCAGCCCGGCGAGCAGGCGGATGCGGTGGCCGTGGTCGGTCATCCACGCCACCGGCAGCGAGAACAGGCCGACGGGCAGGCCGGTGGCGATGCCCTGCACCAGACTGATCTGGAAGTCGCTCAGGCCCATGTCGAGCTTGACCGCTTCCTGCAAGGGGCCGAAGGCCATGCGCATCAGGCCGCCGGCGAACAGCACCACGGTCAGCCACAGGATCGCGCCCCAGGCGGTGCGCGCGATCGCCGCCGCCGATGCCGAAAACGCGGGCGATGGCGCGGCCGGCGGCGCGCTCGGATCAAACGGGGCGGGCATGGCGGCGCGTCGGCTCGGATGGATTCATGCGCGCCAACTTAGACCCGCACCCGGGCGCGCAGCCCTATCGTTTCGGTAGGGCAGGGCGAAGCCGGGAAGGGGCCTGGAGTGCATCGGCCGACGATACAGGCGGCGCCGGCGCGCAGGACTTCATCAGAGGTTCCTTAGCGCAGGATGTCGAGCGCCCGCGCCTTGGCCAGCGCGTCTTCGCGGGTGGCGGCGCCGAGCTTGCCGTAGATGTTGCGCAGATGCCATTTGACCGTGCCCGGCGACAGGCTGAGCTGGCGCGCGATGGTCTTGGCCGAGTAGGCGCGGCTGAGCAGCTCCAGCACCTCGCGCTCGCGCACCGACAACAGCTTGGCCGACGAGCCGTCGCCGGCAACCGCCGCTTGCGGTGCGGCCGGCTCCGCGTCGCCATCGCCTTCGATCAACCGGCGCGAGGCCAGCAGAAATTCGTGGCAGTCGGCCAGCTCCGCCGAGTTGCCCAGCCGCTCGATCAGCGGCAGCGCCGCCGCACCCAGATCGGCGACCACGCGCAGCATGCCCAGCTCGATCGCCTTGCGCAGAGGGCCGGCGGCGGCTGCGGCGGCTTCCTGCGCTTGGCCGCTGCGCAGCAGCAGCATCGCGCGCAGCAGGCCGAGACGCGTCTGCGCCAGCTGCCGGCCGCTGCCCGCGGCCACGCCGATCGCGCTGTCGATCGCCAGCAGCGCCGAGCGATCGTCGGCCTGCGCGAACGAGGCGTCGGCGTGCGCCAGTGCCGCGGCCAGGCGGATTTCGTCGCGCACGCCGCTGTCCGGCGGATAGCGCTGCGCCAGCGCGGCCAGGCGCGACAGCAGCTCGCGCTGCCGCGCCATCTCGTGCAGATCCAGCGCCAGCTGCAGCTGATCGTGCAGGCTCCAGGCGACCAGGCGCTCCAGGCCCATGCGATAACCGGCTTCTTCCAGGCGCTTGAGCGTGTGCAGGGCGCTGGCGTCGTCCTTGTCGATGCGCTCGATGCGCGCGCGCACTCGGTAACTCATCAGCACGCTGTCCGGCAGACCCACCGCATCGATCAGCTCCTGATGCTGTTCGAGCAGCTCGCGGGTCTGGTCGAGCCGGCCGAGCTGGTATTCGCCCTCGATCAGATAGCCGACGATGATGCCGGCTGCATCGGTGTCCAGGCTCTTCAGCCGCATTGCCGAGTCGAGCACCGGCAGCAGCTGTTCGCTGGCCAGGCGGAAGTTGCCCTGCACCAGAAAGCTGACGCCGGAAATCATGTCGACGAAAGGCACGGCCTGGTCGCGCCGCGACAGCTCGCCGTGACGGAAGCGCGAGCGCACCAGCTCGCGCGCTTCTTCAAAGCGGCCGCTGTAGATCAGCGAAAAGCCGGTGACGCTACTCAGCTGCCAGCTCTGCGCCGGCGGCAGCGGCAGCGCGCGCTGTACTTCGGCGATCGCGCGCCACTGCGCCGCGGTGTCGTCCTGCCGCAGATGCCGGTAGGCGCGGCACAGCAGCACCTCGCTGCGGATTTCGGGCCGCGCATAAGCCGCATGGCTTTCGATGATCGCGAGCGTACGGTCGAGTTGCTCCAGGCGGTTGCACGACACCTGCGCCTGCGCCGCGCACATCAGGATATTGATGCGGCCGCCGAGCTTGTCCGCCGGCAGCTTGTCGTACCAGGCCAGGAACTCCAGGTACTGCGCGCCATTGGTCATGCGGCGCCCGGCGCGGTCGACCAGCTCGACCAGAAAATCGACATCGCGGCCGAGATCGGCGTGGCGCAGGGCCTCGACATGCATGTTGCGGCCGGCGAACCAGTGGCTGGCGAGCCGGTGCAGATTGTGCAGGTCGACGTCGCCCAGCCGTGCCAGGCGCTTGTTCAGAAACGTCGCGAACAGCCGGTGGAAGCGATACCAGGGCTCGGCGTCGCTGGTGTCGATCGGCAGCAGGAACAGATTCTCGGCTTCGAATTTCGCCAGATAAGTGTCGGCGTCGGGATCGCCGGTCAGCAGCTGGCACAGCTCGCGGTTGAAGCGCCGGCACGCGGATACGCGCGTC
Organism: Hydrocarboniphaga sp.; assembly: GCF_965279055.1. Lineage (NCBI taxonomy): Bacteria > Pseudomonadati > Pseudomonadota > Gammaproteobacteria > Nevskiales > Nevskiaceae > Hydrocarboniphaga > Hydrocarboniphaga sp. Next base: position 226,072 of record NZ_OZ257125.1, read on the forward strand.
AGGAAATTCAGCTCGGCCTCGCTGAGCTGGTGCACCGCCGAGGTCTCCAGATAACGCGTCAGCGCGTCTTCCTGCGACAGCGACAGCTTGTCCTGCTGGTCGAGCACCGCTTCGGAGCGGGTGTCGTTGCGCAGCGAAAACGTCAGCAGCTGCAGGCCCGCGGCCCAGCCGTCGGTGATGGTCTGCAGATTGCCGATGCGCGCCGCACTCAGATTCAGGCCGCGCGCGGCGACGAAGCGCCGGGTTTCGTCGAAGTCGAAACGCAGGCGATCGAAGCGGATTTCGGTGAACTGCTCTTCGGCGCTGAGACGAGGCAGATCCAGCGGCGGCCGTGCACGCGAGCCCAGCACCAGGTGCATGCCGGCCGGCGCCAGCGCCAGCCAGCGATCGATCAGCTGCAGCATCGGGAACGAGCCCAGATGATGAAAATCGTCGATCATCAGGTACGTCTCGACCGTGCTGTCGCCGAGGTCGTTGATCAAGGTCGCCAGCAGATGCTGCCAGGCGCGGCCGCCGGACCGCACGAACAATTTCAGGCCGTCGCCATCGCCGTCGGCATTGATCCGCGAGCCGGCCTGGCGCAGCGCTTCGACGATGTAGGTGGCGACATGCACGTCGTCGTCGTCGGCGCCGAGGTTGTACCAGGCCACCGCCGCGCCGCGCTGCAACAGCGCCTTGCGCCATTGCACCAGCAGGCTGGTCTTGCCGCTGCCGGCCGGGCCCATCACCAGGCTCAGCTTGCGATCGCGTCCGCTCTCCAGCTCCTGCAACAGCGCGCGCCTTTCCACCGGCGCACTGGCGACGCGCGGCGGCGCGAGCTTGGTGCGGATCAGCGGCAGTAAATCGGCGGGCGGTGGCGTGGCGGGACTCATGTTGCGCGCGTGAGCGGCGCAGACCCTGCGGTTGGCGGCGGCACAGCATAGCGAGGTCGCCGCGCCACCGCGCCCTACCTTTTGGGAAGGCTCGCCGCGACGCCGTCGCCGGAATACTCGATATCGCAAGCAAGCCCCACCGAGCGCGTAGACGATGAAGCCACCGAATTTCAGCTGGAAACTGCGCTGGGCGCTGCGCCTGATGCCGTGGCTGATACGCCTGCGCCTGATGCCCAGTCACGAATCGGTGGCGCGTTGGCCGCAGGCGCGGCGCAAGGCGCTGAAGCCTCCGGCATGGATGACGTTTCCGCCGCCGGCATCGGTGCACACGCAGATCGAGCGCATCGCCGGTGCCGACGGCGACATCGCGCTGAAGTGGTTCCGCACCCAGCCCACGCAGCGGCCTTCGATCCTGTTCATTCACGGCGGCGGCTGGGTCGTCGGCGGTCCCGACTCTCTGGATTACCTGTGCGCGAATCTCTGTGATCGTCTCGGCGTCGCGGTGGTGGCGGTCGACTACCGTCTGGCACCGGATCATCGCTTTCCGGCGGCGCTGCACGACTGCTACAGCGCCTTGCAATGGGTCGCGGCGCGCGCCGCAGCACCGGTGGTGGTGATCGGCGATAGCGCCGGTGGCAATTTGAGCGCGGCGCTGTGCCTGCTGGCGCGCGAGCGCGGCGGCCCGGCCATCGCGCAGCAGACGCTGATCTATCCGGCGCTGGACCTGGCGCTGGAATCGCCGTCGATGCGCATGGCCATGCCCGGCGCGCGCATCGACGACATGGCTGCCGCGGTACAGCACTATCTGGGCAATCACGACCGGCGTGATCCGCTGGTGTCGCCGATACACGCGCCGGATCTGCGCGGCCTGCCGCCGGCTTTCATCGTCACCGCCGACTACGATCTGCTGCGCGACGACGGGCCGCGCTACGCGCAAGGCCTGCGCGATGCCGGTGTGCCGGTGCGCTACGTCAATTATCCGGACATGCCGCACGGCTTTCTGTCGCAGCCGAAACTCTGCCCCGGCGCGCCGGGCGCGCTGGCCGACATCGTCGAAGAACTGCGCCGTTTCGTGACGCCGGCGTGAGCGACTTCGATCAGCTGGAATGGCGCTGGTCCGACGCGCGCGTGCTCGACGTCGCGGCCCGTGCCGAGATCGCCGCACGCGTCGCACTGGCACAGCAACGCCTGCAGCAGGTGCGCTATGCCGACTTGCCGTCGGCCAGCGACTGCCATCTGGCCGACGCGCTACCGGAGATCGTACCGGCGCGGCCGAGCGCGTCGCCGGGCATTGCCAGCCCTTTGCTGGAAGAAGCGCGGCAGCTGTCCTTGCATGCGGACTTCAAGCATCTGTCCGATCTGCGCCGGCGTGAACGCAGCGCAGGGGAATATGCGCGATGGCAGGCGCCGTTCGATCGGCTGCTGGCCTTGCCGGACCACGAAGTGAACCAGGCGCGCGCGGAAACGCTGCGGGACTACATCGCCTGGGCATTCGAAGCCGAGCCGACCTTCGATCATGCCGGCGGCGATCTGCTGGCGCCGCGCTTCGGCCTGGATCATCCGGATGCCGCGGTGCGCGGCGCATTCGACTACGCCGAATCGCAGTGGTCGCGCCTGCTCAAGACCAGCGCGCGCGCCATCGGCAGCTCGCTGCTGGTGATGCCGTTCCCGTTCCTGGTGCCGTCCGGGCGTTTCCGCGAGGCCTATTACTGGGACAGCTGCTTCGGCATCGATGGCCTGCTCGCCACCGGACGCCTGGAGGTCTGCCGCATGCAGGCCGACAACCTGCTCGAATCGATACGCCGGTTCGGCTTCGTGCCCAACGGCAATCGCGACTATTACCTGAGCCGCTCGCAGGTGCCGCTGTCGGCGACGCTGGTGCGCAAGGTCGTCGCCGCCAGTGAACGCGAATGGCGCGATGCCGGTGATGTCGAGCGCTTGCAACGCCTGCAGCGGTGGGTACGGACGCGCGCGCTGCCGTTGCTGGAGCGCGAGTTCGTCGACTTCTGGAGTGATCCGGCGACGCGTTTCGACGCCGCCAGCGGCCTGCATCATCACTGGGACGCGCTCGATACGCGCCGTCCGGAGCGGTACTCGCTCGATGCCGAAGACGAACTCGGCCTGCGCCATCGCGACCTGCGCGCCAGCGCCGAATCCGGCCTGGATTTCACCGCGGTGGACTGCGGCGATTCGGGCCGCATCGAAACCTCGCGCATCGCCACCGTGCTGCTCAACGCGGTGCTGTGCCGCTTCGCCGGCGATCTGGCCTGGCTGGCCGACTACGCCGGCGATACGCAGACGCAGCAGCGCTTCGACGAACTCGGTCAGCGGCGTCGCGACGCGCTGGAAAGCCATCTCTGGGACGAAGCCAGCGGCACGTATCGCAATTTCCATCTGGACACGCAGGCGCGTTCGGCCCACCTCAGCTTCGCCACGTTCGCGCCGCTGTTCGCGCAGGCCTGCACACCGGCGCGCGCCGGGCGCGTGGTGCAGGCGGCGCTGCCGCAGCTGGAGCGGCGCGGCGGCATTGCCGCGTCGAATCTGTGGGAATCGCCGCATCAATGGGACGGTGGCAATGGCTGGGCGCCGGTGCAGATGATCGCGATCGAAGGCCTGTTGCATTACGGCCATCAACTCGATGCGCAGCGCATCGCCGGCAAGTGGCTGGCCAAGCTGGGCGCGATGCACGCGCGCTTCGGTCAGCTGTTCGAGCGAGTCGATCTGGACGGCACCGATCTGCCCGGCGAGGGCTGCGACCAGTACCCGGTGCAGGAAGGTTTTCTGTGGACCAACGCGAGCCTGGCGTGGACGGCGGTCAGCGTCCTCGGCCATGCGCTGTTGCCGCTGGATGTGCGTACGGCGGCCTAGCGCACAGCGCGGCTGTCGATCGGTAGTGAGGCGATATCAGGCTTGAGACCTGGAGAAGACATGAAAACCAACAACACAACGAAGAACAATGCCTGGAGAGCCGCGGCCATCAGCACCGTCCTCGGCTGCTCTAGCACTGCAGCTGCGCAGCAGGAGACGCTGGCGACGATTGCGGTCGACACGGCCGAGCCGGCCGAGTCGGCGCCGGAACGCGGGCGCGCAAGCGACACCGTGCAGTTGGAGGAAGTGATCGTCACCGCGACCAAGACCGAACGGCGGCTGCGCGATATTCCGGCGAGCATCACCTCGCAGTCCGGCGAAGACCTGGAGCGGCGCGGCGCGCAATCGGCCGAAGACATCCTGAAGACCGTGCCCGGCGCCAACATCACCTACACCGGCGACAGCCCGGCGCGCGTGACGATACGCGGCATCTCCTCCGACGTCGCGACCAGCCCGACCACCGGCATCCTGTTCGGCGATGTCTCGTTCACCGACACCTATGTGCCCTTCGTCGCGCTGGATCCGAATCCTTTCGACCTGGAAAGCGTCGAAGTGCTGAAAGGCCCGCAGGGCACCCTGTTCGGTGCGTCCGCCTTGAACGGCGCGGTGCGTTATGTGGCGAAAAAACCGGTGTTCGGGCAATGGGACGCGCGCTACTTCGGCCAGTACACCGCGGTGGCCCATGGCGGCATCGAGCCGAGTTACGGCGGCGCGGTGAATGTGCCGCTGGGCAGCGACGACGAACTGGCGCTGCGCGTGGTCGGCTTCGTGCGCAATCAGCCGGGCTGGATCGACAACCAGCGCCTCGGCAAGGACGACGCCAACAACCTGGATCAGGCCGGCGCGCGCGGCATGCTCGCCTGGAAGCCGGACGAAGCCTGGGATCTGGGCCTGACTTACGCCTGGCAGAAAACCCAGGCGCACGATCCCGCGGTGGCCAACAATCACGACGGCGAGTTGAGCAACGACAACCGGCCGCGGCTGTCGTACAACAACACCCACTACAACTTCGTCGACCTGTCGGTGAAGCGCAGTTTTGACTGGGCCGACGTCACCTCCGATACCGGTTACGTGGTCAAGGGCGGGCACAATTTCTTCGACGCCTCGCCGCGATTCGTGCCCACCGGGCCGTTCCCGATCGTGGCGCAGGAATACTTCGCGCATTCCAATACCGTCAGCCAGGAGCTGCGTTTTTCCTCGCCCAAGGGCAACGGCTCGCCATGGCGCTGGGTCGGTGGCGGCTTCTTCTTCGACCAGCGCCTGAAGGAGCGCCTGCAGGTGCCGCTGGGCGGCGACGGGGCATCGGTCGAGCAGCTGCTGCCGCTGATCGAGGCGATCGCGCCGGGGCTGGCCTCGCAGTTCGCGACCACCGGCCAGGCCGACCTGGATTCCGGCGATCTGGACGTGCGCGTGCGCGAAATCGCGCTGTTCGGCGAAGTCACGCGCGAGCTGTTCGACGACTTCGAACTGACCGTCGGCGGCCGTCTGTACAAGACCCAGTCCGGTGGCACCAACACGCAGAGCGGCATCGCGGTGCTGGCGCTGTATCAGACCACCGCGCACATCGTCGACGAGACGATTCACGAAAGCGGCTTCAACCCCAAGGCCTCGCTGACCTGGCATGTGACGCACGACGTGCTCGCCTACGTGGCCACGTCCAAGGGCTTTCGCGTCGGCGGCGTCCAGCCGGGCCTGGTGACGCCGCTGTCGAGCAACCCGGGGCCCAGCGTGTTCAAGTCCGACACGATCTGGAACTACGAGGGCGGCCTGCGCACGCAGTGGTTCAACAACACGCTGCATGTGGATCTGACCGCGTTCCACGAAGACTGGAAGAAGCCGCAGACGGTGCAGAACGACGGCTCCGGCCTGGGCGTGTACATCGACAATGTCGGCGGCGTGCAAAGCACCGGCGCCGATCTGGCGGTCGACTGGCTGGTGTCGTTCGTGCCGGGACTCAAGCTCAGTTTCGCCGGCAGCTATGCCAGGACCGAGACCACCAAGTCCTATACCTCGGCCAGCGGCGACACCGCGGCGGCCGGAACGCCGTGGCCGCTGGCGCCGCGCTGGCAGACCGCGTCGACGGTGTCGTATCTGCGCCCGGTCGACAACTGGCTGCTCGGCTCGCAACTCACGCACACGTATCTGGGCGGCTCGATCTCCGACATCGTGTCGCGGCGGCCGATCTTCGGCTACCAGCAATGGGACGCGCAGCTCAGCGTCGCCAATCCGGCGATCAGCTGGCTGCCGGAGATCGCGCTGTCGGTCAACAACATCGGCGACGAGCGCGGCATCGTCAACCGGTTTGCTTCCACCACGCCGACCGCGGAGACCGCAGCGTCCGAGGTGTACTACCTGCAGCCGCGCACCGTGATCCTGCGCCTGAGCGGCCATTTCGGTAACTGATAGATTTTTGGGAACGTGCCATGTCGAAACCTTTTCTGACCCAGTCGCTGCACGCTGCCAGGCGCCAGCATCCGCAGCGCGGCGCCACCGTGTTCAATGGCCGCCGGACGTCCTACGAGGATTTCGGATCGCGCGTCAGCTGCGCTGCCAATGGCCTGCGCCAGCGCGGCGTCGGCGCCGGCGATCGCATCGGCATCCTGTCGCTGAATTCCGACCGCTATCTGGAAGTGTTCTTCGCGGTGTGGTGGAGCGGCGGCGTCGTCAACCCGGTCAACGTGCGTTGGAGCGCGCACGAGATCGCCTATTCGCTGGACGACTGCGGCACTTCGGTGCTGTTCGTCGACGAGAGGTTCGCGGCGCTGGTGCCGGAGCTGGTGCAGCTGTCCAGCTGCCTGAAGACCATCGTCTACATCGGCGACAGCGCGGCGCCACCGGGCATGTACGGCTACGAGCAGCTGATCGCGGAGAACCAGCCCTGCGACGACGCGCAGCGTGGCGGCGACGATCTGGCCGGCATCTTCTACACCGGCGGGACCACCGGCCTGCCCAAGGGCGTGATGCTGTCGCACGCCAATCTCTATGGTGCGGCGATGAGCGGCCTGGCCGAAGGCCTGGTCGACGAAGGCGACGTGGTATTGCACGTGGCGCCGATGTTCCATCTAGCCGACGGCATCCTCGGCATCATGGGCTTCATGCGCGCCTGCACCCACGTGGTGGTGCCGCGCTTCGCCACCGAGCTGGTGCTGGCCGCGATCCAGGACGAGGGCGTGACCAATACCCTGCTGGTGCCGACGATGATCCAGATGCTCATCGACGATCCGCAGCTGTCGCGTTACCGGCTGGGCTCGCTGAAGCGCCTGCTGTACGGTGCCTCGGCGATCAACGAGGCGGTGCTGGAACGCGCGATCGCGCGTCTGCCGGGCGTCGAGTTCGTGCAGCTCTATGGCCAGACCGAGATGTCGCCGTTCGTGTCGGTGCTCAAGCACGAGCGTCATGTCGGGCCGAACAACAAGCTGCGCTCCGCCGGCCGGCCGCTGGTCGGCATCGAGGCGATCATCGTCGACAGCGACGGCCTTGAACTGCCGCGCAACCAGGTCGGCGAGATCGCCACGCGCGGTGCCGGCGCGATGCTCGGCTACTGGAACAAGCCCGAGCAGACGCTGGCCGCGATGGGCAGCGGCTGGATCCGTAGCGGCGACGGCGCCTACATCGACGACGACGGCTTTCTGTTCGTCGTCGACCGGCTCAAGGACATGATCGTTTCCGGCGGCGAGAACGTGTATTCGGCCGAAGTCGAAAACGCGATCAGCCGACACAGCGCGGTGCTGGCCTGCGCGGTGATCGGCATCCCCAACGAGCGCTGGGGCGAAAGTGTGCACGCGGTCGTCGTCATCCGTCCCGGCGTGACGGCGCCGAGCGCCGACGACATCAGGCAGCACTGCCAGTCGCTGATCGCCGGCTACAAATGCCCGCGCAGCGTCGAGTTCCGCGACTCGCTGCCGCTGTCCGGCGCCGGCAAGGTGCTGAAGATCGAACTGCGCGCGCCGTACTGGCGCGACGCGACGCGTCGCGTCGCCTGAGCCAGCCACCCGGGAGCGGGCATGAACGCAACTCAAGGGCTCAAGGGCCGGCGGCTGAGGCTGCTGTTTTTCGTCAGCGCCTGGATCGTGCGCCTGGGCTTCGGGCCCAGCGCGGCGAAAATCACCGGCACACCGGTCGAGGCGCGCAAGGCCAACAAGGCCGCTGGATGGACAACCTACCCGCTGCCGCGTGACGTGGCGATGGTCTACGACCGGATCGAGTCGCGCTCCGGTCCGCTGCTGATCAAGAAATACCAGCCACCGCAATTGAACCGGGATGCACCGCGCGTGCTGTTCCTGCACGGTGGCGGCTGGATCCTCGGCGGCGTCGACACGCTCGATCATCTGTGCGCCAAGCTCAGTCGCAGTGTGCAATGCCGGATCGTGTCGGTGGATTACCGGCTGGCACCCGAAACCCCGTTCCCCGGCGGCCTCGAAGACTGCTACGACGCGCTGCAGTGGCTCGCCAGTGATGCCTCGCTGGGGCCGATGCCGGCCGGCGGCATCGCCGTCGTCGGCGAAAGCGCAGGCGCCAACCTGGCGGCGGCGCTGTGCGTGCTCGCCGCGCGCCGCGGCGGTCCGGCGATCCGCCACCAGACCCTGATCTATCCCTGCGTCGACGCGACGCTGTCGTCACCGTCTATGAACGACGGCCCGCCGGGCTTCCGGAAAAAAGATATCCAGCAACTGATCGGGCTTTATCGTGGCGCCGCCGCGCTGACCGATCCGCTGCTGTCGCCGCTGTTTGCCGAGAATCACGCGCAACTGCCGCCCGCGCTGATCATCACCGCAGACCTGGACCCGGCGCGCGACGACGGCGAGCGCTACGCGCAATGCCTGAACGCCGCCGGAGTGCCGGCGCGCTATCTGAACTACTCCGGCATGCCGCACGGCTTTTTCTTCATGCCGCGCATCTGCAAGGCCGAGGCCGAGGCGCATGCGGAGATCAGCGCCACGCTGGCGGCGCTGGCCGGCGGACGCTCTTGCCACGACCTTGGACAGTGATCAGCTCGTCGAGGCCTTGCCGCAGGCATGAGGTTGACCCTCTCTCCCGTTGCGGGAGAGCAAGGGCCACGGTCATTTCGCTTCGAGAAAGACCTGATAAATCATCGCGTCAGCGGAGGCCGCGCTGAGCCTGAGCGGCGTCGGCCCAGGCTCGCGCAGCAGCAGCGCGTCACGCGCATCGAGCTGCCATTGTGCGCCGTCGATGTCGCAGCGCACGCCGCCATTTCCGCACAACAACAGCAGCAGCGGCGACTTCAGCGTGAATTCCGACGGCTGCGCGCCGAGCGGCAGGCGATGAACGCGGTGACGATAAGTATCCCGCCGCGTCATCACGTTCAGATCGGTGATCGGCCCATTCAGCAGGCGTGCCTGCAGCGCGACGTCGGCAGCGAACGACAGCGGCGCGCTGTCGATCGTCACCGTGCGCACATCGCCGCTGCCGAAATCCAGCTCCATGCCTGCGCCGTCGAGTATGCACAGCGTTCTGTCGATGCCGGCGAACAGTGAAAACGGCCCGTGCTGCGCGACCACCGCCATGCTGATGCGCCAATCCATCGTGTCCAGCGTCGCATCCGCCGGCGAGACGGCGATCTCCAGCGTCTCTCCGCCGCCGTTCTTCCACCGCATGCGCCGGTGCGCGGCGGCGCGCAGGACTTCCACGCCGTCGCGCGTCGCCGTCATCAGCGCTCGATGCTCGGCAGATCCAGGCCGCGCTGCTTCGCGCAGTCGATCGCGATGTCGTAGCCGGCGTCGGCGTGACGCATGACACCGGTGGCCGGGTCGTTCCACAGCACGCGCGCCAGGCGCGCGTCGGCTTCCGGTGTGCCGTCGCAGACGATGACCATGCCCGAGTGCTGCGAGAAGCCCATGCCGACGCCGCCGCCATGATGCAGGCTGACCCAGGTGGCGCCGCTGGCGCAGTTCAGCAGCGCGTTCAGCAGCGGCCAGTCGGACACTGCATCCGAGCCATCCTGCATGGATTCGGTTTCGCGGTTCGGCGAGGCCACCGAGCCCGAGTCCAGGTGATCGCGGCCGATCACGATCGGCGCCTTCAGTTCACCCGAAGCGACCATTGCATTGAACGCGCGGCCTAGGCGATCGCGATCCCCCAGGCCGACCCAGCAGATGCGCGCCGGCAGGCCCTGGAACTTGATGCGCTCGCGCGCCATGTCCAGCCAGTTGTGCAGGTGCGGGTCGTCCGGGATCAGCTCCTTCACTTTCTGGTCGGTCTTGTAGATGTCTTCCGGATCACCAGACAGCGCGACCCAGCGGAACGGGCCGACGCCGCGGCAGAACAGCGGCCGTATGTAGGCCGGCACGAAGCCCGGAAACGCGAACGCGTCGGCGACGCCGCGATCCAGCGCAACCTGGCGGATGTTGTTGCCGTAGTCGAACGTCGGGATGCCCAGTGCGTGGAATGCCAGCATCGCCTTCACGTGCACCGCCATCGCCGCCTTGGCCGCTTCGGAAACCGCGGCCGGATCGCTGACGCGGCGCGCATCCCATTCCGCTACGGTCCAGCCCTGCGGCAGGTAGCCGTTGACCGGATCGTGTGCCGAAGTCTGGTCGGTGACCGCGTCGGGCTTGACCCCGCGCTGCAGCAACTGCGGCAGCACGTCGGCGGCGTTGCCGAGCAGCGCCACCGAAATCGCCTTGCCGGTTTTCTTCGCGTCGTCGAGGATCGCCAGCGCTTCGTCGATATCCTTCGCGCAGACGTCGACATAGCCGGTGCGCAGGCGGAAATCGATGCTGCTCTGGCGGCATTCGATCGCCAGGCAGCTGGCACCGGCCATTGTCGCCGCCAACGGCTGCGCGCCGCCCATGCCGCCGAGGCCGGCGGTCAGGATCCAGCGGCCCTTCAGGCTGCCGCCGTAATGGCGCCGGCCGAGTTCGACGAAGGTTTCGTAGGTGCCCTGGACGATGCCCTGCGAGCCGATGTAGATCCACGAGCCCGCGGTCATCTGGCCGTACATCATCAGGCCCTTGCGATCGAGTTCGTTGAAGTGCTCCCAGTGCGCCCAGTGCGGCACCAGGTTGGAATTGGCGATCAGCACGCGCGGTGCATCGCGGTGTGTGCGGAATACGCCGACCGGCTTGCCGGACTGCACGACCAGCGTCTGATCGTCTTCGAGGCGGCGCAGCGCCGCGACGATGCGATCGTAGCTATCCCAGTCACGCGCGGCGCGGCCGATGCCGCCGTAGACCACCAGCTCCTCGGGGCGTTCGGCGACGTCGGGGTCGAGGTTGTTCATCAGCATGCGCAGCGGCGCTTCGGTCAGCCAGCTCCTGGCGCTGAGCGTGCTGCCATGCGGCGCGCGGATGACGCGGGTCTTGTCGATTCGGTTCATCGGGAAATACCGGTTTCAGCCCTGCGGGCTCTGAGCAAAAGTGATGCAGCGTGCAAGCACGGTTTCAAGAACGCTGCGCAGCGGCGCTGCGTAGTCGGGGTCGAATTGCGGCGGCCAGTTGTCCGCCGATACCGCATCAGGTTCGCGCAGATAGCCGCGACAGGCCAGCTCCATCTGCAGCGCATGCAAGCCTTGATCCGGGCGGCCGAAGCAGCGTGTGATGTAGCCGCCCTTGAAGCGGCCGTTGAGCACGTGGCCCAGGCCGGAGTCGGCGCAGGCGGCCACCGCGGCGGCGCTCAGCGCCACATCGCAGGACGCGCCGTCGTTGCTGCCGAGATTGAACTGCGGCAGCTGGCCGTCGAACAGCCGCGGAATACGCGAGCGGATCGAATGGCAGTCGTAGATCACCACGCGCGGATGCAGCCGGCGCAAACGTGCCAGCTCGTCGCGCAGCGCCGCGTGATACGGATCGAAATAATGCAGACGGCGCTGCTCGATTTCGTCTGCGTCCAGCGGTCGTGTATCGCGGTACAGCGGCTCGCCGTCGAAAGTCGTGCTCGGGCACAGTTCGGTGGTCGCCATGCCTGGATACAGCGATTTTCCCGAAGGATCGCGATTGACGTCGATGACGCTGCGCGACACCGTGGTGCGCACGATGGTCGCGCCAAGCTGCGCCGCAAACGCGTACAGCTCGGGGATGAACCAGTCCGCGTCGCGACGCGCCAGCCACGGCGAGACGAAACGCGGCTCGTAGTCGAGCAGTTCGGTGCCCGAGTGCGGCATGCTCAGCAGCAGCGGCGCATTGCCGCGCGTGATCGACAGCCAGTGGCTCATCGCGTTCAGGCCGCCTGTCTCAGCAACGGCGGCAGCGGCTGCAGGCCAGCCGGTGCCAGGCCTTCGGCGGCGTCGATGCGCTGCCTGGCGAGCCCGCCGGTGCCGATGTCATGTACCGGCTCGCCGCGCGCGACGCTGCGCGACACCGCGGCGCTTTTTCCAAGCGCTTCGCGACACGAGGCGGCCGGCTTCGGCACCGCGCCGCAATAGACTGCGCGCCGCGCCACGAGCGTCGTCGCACCGGGTGTCAGAGTGATGGCGATCATCGACCCCTCCAGATTCGCGAGTGCAGCGGGTTGAATCCGATCCGGTAGACGAGCTCAGCCGGATCGTCGATGTTCCAGATGGCGAAGTCGGCGAACTTGCCGGACTCCAAGGTGCCGATGTCGCGCTCCATGCCCAGTGCCTGCGCCGCGTTGCGTGTCGCGCCGATCAGGCATTCCTCGACGGTCAGGCGGAATTGCGTCGCCGCCATGTTCATTGCCAGCAGCAGCGAGGTCAGTGGCGACGTGCCGGGATTGCAGTCGGTGGCCAGCGCGATCGCGGCGCCGTGGCGGCGCAGCAGTTCCACCGGCGGCGGCGTTTGCTCGCGCAGAAAGTAGTAGGCGCCCGGCAGCAGCACCGCGACGGTGCCGGCCTCGGCGAGTGCCTGCGCGCCGGCTTCGTCGGTGAATTCCAGATGGTCGGCCGACAGCGCGCGGTGCGTCGCCGCCAGGCGAGCGCCGTGCAGGTTGGACAATTGATCGGCATGCAGCCGCACGCGCAGGCCGAGCGCAGTGGCGGCTTCGAACACGCGCGTGATCTGCGCCGGCGAGAACGCGATGCTCTCGCAGAAACCGTCGACCGAATCGACCAGGCCTTCGGCGGCCAGCGCCGGCAGCATGTCGCCGATGACGAGGTCGATGTAAGCGTCGGCCTTGCCCGCCATTTCCGGCGGCAGCGCGTGCGCGCCGAGAAACGTGGTGTGCACGTGAATGCGGCGCAGCCGGCCGAGTTCGCGCGCCGCCTGCAGCATGCGCCGCTCGGTCTCCAGATCCAGGCCGTAGCCGGACTTGATCTCGATCGCGCCCAGGCCTTCGCCGATCAGCGCATCCAGCCGCGGCAGCGCGGCGTCGATCAGTTGCTGCAGCGTCGCGGCGCGCGTCGCACGCAAGGTCGACAGGATGCCGCCGCCGGCGACCGCGATGTCCTGATAGGTGGCGCCACGCAGGCGCATCTCGAATTCGGCGGCGCGATTGCCGGCATGCACCAGGTGCGTGTGGCAATCGACCAGGCCCGGCGTGATCCAGCGGCCTTCGCAATCGACAATCTCGCAGTCCTTGTCGATCGGCGGCAGTTCGCTGTGCGCGCCGGCAAACACGATCCGCTCGCCGCTGACCAGCACCGCGCCGTCGCGGACGATGCCGATGCCGGCAACACCGCCTGCCATGCTGGCGAGCCTGGCGTTGTGCCACAGGCGCTGCGACGCCGGTTTGCTGGGGGCTTCTATGCGGATCATCTGAGGGAAAATCGCCAGTCGCCATTCGGGCTGTTGAAGCCATAATGTATAGTCATATAATTCTGGAACGCAAGCACGTCGCCGTCGAAACTGGAGCTTGGAAACCATGACCGTCCTGTACGCCGAACAGCTGTTGACTGCCGACGGATGGCAGGCGTCGGCGCGTCTGCATTTGCACGGCGAGCGCATCGCGGCAATCGAGACCGGCGTGCCCGCGCAAGGCGGCGACGAACGCCATGCGCTGATCCTGCCGGCGATGCCGAATCTGCACAGTCACGCGTTTCAGCGCGGCATGGCGGGGCTGGCGGAAAAACGCGGTGCCGACGCCGACAATTTCTGGAGCTGGCGCGACACGATGTACCGCTTCGCATCGCGCATGAACCCCGGGCAGCTGCAGGCGGTGGCCGCGCAGGCCTATGTCGAAATGCTCGAATCCGGCTACGGCCGCGTCGGTGAATTCCATTATCTGCATCACGATGTCGACGGCCGGCGCTTTGCCGATCGCGCCGAGATGGCCGGCCGTATCGTCGCCGCGGCCGCCGACACCGGCATCGCGCTGAGCCTGCTGCCGGTGTTCTATGCGCAGGCCGCGTTCGGCGGCCAGCCGCCGAGCGCGGCGCAGGCGCGCTTCATCCACGACGTCGACGCCTATCAGCAGCTGATCGAGCGCTGCCGCGAGCTGGTCGCGGCGCTGCCGGCGGGCATCGTCGGCGTCGCGCCGCACAGCCTGCGCGCGGTGACGCCGCAACAGCTCGAGCAGATCGTCGGCCTGTTGCCCGGGGCGCCGGTCCACATCCATATCGCCGAGCAGCAGGGCGAGGTGCTCGACTGCCTGGCCTGGTCCGGTCAGCGCCCGGTTCAGTGGCTGCTCGAACATGCGCCGGTCGATGCGCGCTGGTGCCTGGTGCACGCCACGCACGTGGAGGCCGACGAAATCAGCGGCATCGCGCGTGCAGGCGCCACGGTCGGCCTGTGCCCGGTGACCGAGGCCAATCTGGGCGATGGCATTTTCCCCGCTGCGGAATTTCTGGTGGCCGGTGGTTGCTTCGGCATCGGCACCGACTCGAACGTGTGCATTGGTGTGTCCGGCGAACTGTCCCTGCTCGAATACACTCAACGGCTGTCGCGCAAGGTGCGTAACGTCGTCGGCCTGGGCTCGCATTCGACCGGCAGCGCGCTGTACCAGCGTGCCGTGGCCGGTGGTGCCGCGGCGCTCGGCGTGCCGGGCAGCGCGATCCAGGCCGGCAAGGCCGCCGATCTGGTCAGCCTGGCGGTGCACGAGCCGGCGATGATCGGCCGCAGTGGCGATGCGCTGATCGACTCCTGGCTGTTTGCCAGTGTTGCCGGCATTGTCGACTGCGTCTGGGTGGGCGGACGCAAGCAGGTCGAGAACGGAAGGCATCGGCGCCGCGATGAGATTCGAGCCGCTTATGGGAAAGCGATGAAGGAGTTGTGCGATTGAAGGAAAACAAAGGGGCTCTGCCGATCGGGAAAGGCAGGCCGGCGGCAGCGCGCAGTGAAGGCAAGCCGGAACCGGCGGCGACGTCGCTGCATCAGCGCATCCTCGGGGACATCCAGGGCTACATCCTGTCGGGCCAATGGGAGCCCGGGCGCAAGATTCCGGTCGAACACGAGCTGATGGAGCAGTACCGCTGCTCGCGGATGACGGTCAACAAGGCGCTGACGCAGCTGGCGCGCGCCGGCATCATCGTGCGCCGCCGCAAGGTCGGCAGCTTCGTCGGCAAGCCGCACTCCCAGTCCGCGGTGCTGTCGATCCCGGACATCAAGACCGAAGTCGACGCGCTGGGCCTGCCGTATCGCTTCGAAGTGCTGGAGCGCCGCCGCCGCCGCGCCACGCGCGACGATCGCGCGCTGCTCGGCGCCGACGAGGCCGTGCCGCTGCTGGAGCTGGTGTGCCGGCATTTCGCCAAGGACCAGCCGTTCTGCATCGAATACCGGCTGATCAACCTGCAGGCCGTGGCCGGCGCTGCGACCGAAACCTTCGCGGAGATTTCGCCGGGCGCCTGGCTGCTGCGCCAGGTGCCATGGAACATGGCCGAGCACCGCATCCGCGCCGCCGGCGCCGAGCCCGAAGTGGCGGCGCGGCTGAAAGTCAAAACCGGCAGCCCCTGCCTGATCGTCGAGCGCACCACGCGCAACAAGACCATTCCGGTCACGTTCGTGCGGCTGACCTATCCGGGCAATCTTCACGAGCTGGTGGCGACGTTCACGACGCTGTCTTCCGCGGCGGCCTGATCGCGGCACGCCGCCGGTGTTTTTCCATCACCCAGCGGCGGGTCGCAATCCGGCCTATGGCGGCGATCGGCAAGCAAGACGCAGAGGAGACGAGATCGTCTCCGCCACACCGCTGATCGACGTCCCGCTGGTGCTGCTGTTGCTGCTGATCATCACCATGCCGATGCGGACACACGCCGTCATCGGTCTCGTCGGCCACGAGCAGTCGATGCAGTAGCGGCACAAGTCGGTTTCGCCCGAACGGGTGAGGCGGACTCACCAGCGGCACAACAGACTGCCGGCGACCTGATGCAGTGCGTCGCCGGGCGGCGGCGCCGACGAGGAGCCGCATGTCTGACAAGCCCGTGCTGATCGAGCGCCGCGATGCGGTGCTGTGGATCACCTTGAACCGCGAGGAGCGCCGCAACGCGCTCAACGAAGAGGTCGTGCGCACGATCGACGCCGCGCTGGTCGAGGCCATGGCCAGCGGCAGCGTGCGTGCGGTGGTGCTGACCGGCGCCGGCGACAAGGCCTTTTGTGCCGGCGCCGATCTCGCCAGCAATCAGGGCAAGGGTGCGGTGTTCGCGGTGGATTTCTCGCGGCCGCAGCACTACATCGTGGAGCTGTTCAAGCGGCTGGAGGACTGCACGCTGCCGGTGATCGCGCGCGTCAATGGCCATGTGATGGCCGGCGGCTTCGGCCTGCTCTGCGCCTGCGACATGGCGATTGCCGCCGACGACATCCGCTTCGGCACCAGCGAGCCGAAAATCGGCATGACGCCGATGATGATCCTGCCGTACATGATGCGCCTGCTGCCGGCGCGGCAGCTGCAGGAGATGTGCATCACCGGCGAGGCTTTCGGTGCGCAGCAGCTGCTCGACTGGGGCGTGGTCAACTATCTGGTGCCGCGCGCCGAACTCGACAGCAAGCTGGACTGGCTGCTGGCGCGCATCGTCGACAAGAGCCCGACCGCGCTGAGGATCGGCAAGCAGGCCTTCCACGCGATGCGCGACATGGGTCTGCGCGAATCGCTGGACTACGCGCAGGTGATGGTGCCGGTGATGGCCAGCACCGAGGACGCGAAAGAGGGCATGGCCGCGTTCCAGCAGAAACGTGCCGCGCAATGGAGCGGCCGCTGATGCCGGCCGCGATCAGGCCGTTGCCGCGCGTCGCCGCGCCGCGACTGGCGCGCGAGCAGAGAGTCGACGAAATCCTGCATGCGGCGCGCGCGGTGTTCTGCGAGAAAGGCTATGAAGCCGCCGCGGTCGCCGAGATCGCGGCGCGCATCGGTGTTGTCGAAGGCACGATCTACAAGTATTTCTCGACCAAGCGCGAGCTGCTGCTGCGTACGCTGGAGAACTGGTACGACGAGCTGTTCGGCGATTACACGCGCGAGCTGGAATCGCTGAGCGGCGCGCGGGCCCGGCTGCAGTTACTGGTCTGGAAGCATCTGCGCTCGATCCGCGACTACCCGCAGCTGTGCCGGCTGATGTTTCGCGAGGTCGCGTCCGACCCGAACTATCGCGGCAGCCAGCTGCATGAACTCAACCGCCGCTATACGCAGGTGCTGATCGCGGTGATCGAGCAGGGCGTCGCCAGCGGCGAAATCCGCAGCGACATCGCGCCGCCGCTGTTGCGCGCGATGGTCTACGGCGGCATCGAGCACCACAGCCTGAACTACGTCTGCGGCCGCGGCGATCTGGATATCGACGCCATCGCCGCACAGATCGTGGCCCTGCTGTGCGAAGGCCTGGGTCCGCGTGAACGCGCCTCGCTGGCGCTGGTACGCGGTGGCATGGACAAAACGGGGCGCGCATGAGCGACCACAATATCAACACGGCCTGGCCGTTCGACACGGTGCTGGTCGCAAACCGCGGCGAAATCGCAGTGCGCGTGCTGCGCACGGTACACAAGCTCGGCCTGCGCGGGGTCGTCGTCTATCACGCGGCGGACCGCAACACGCTGGCGGTGTCGATGGCCGACCAGGCGATCGAAATCACCGGTGCGACGCCGGTCGCCGCCTACCTGGATCAGCAGCAGATTCTTGCGGCGGCCACGAGCAGCGGCGCCGGCGCGATCCATCCGGGCTACGGCTTTTTGTCCGAGAACACCGGCTTCGCTCGCGCGGTGGAGGCTGCGGGCCTGGTGTTCATCGGGCCCAAACCCGAGCAGATCGAGCTGATGGGCGACAAGGTGCGCGCGCGCAACTTCGTCGAAAAAGGCGGCTTCCCGGTGGCGCCCAGCGCGATCGAGGACGACGATCCGGCGAGCTTCGTCGAGCGTGCAAGAAAAGTCGGTACGCCGCTGCTGATCAAGCCCTCCGCCGGTGGCGGCGGCAAGGGCATGCGCATCGTCCGCGATCTGTCGCTGCTCGAAGCGGAGATCGAGCGGGCGCGCAGCGAGGGCCAGCGCTATTTCGGTGACGGCCGACTGTACGTCGAGCGCTACATCGAAAATCCGCGGCACATCGAGGTGCAGGTGCTAGGCGATGCCTATGGCAACGTCGTGCACGTGTTCGAACGCGAATGCTCGGTGCAGCGGCGCTTTCAGAAAATCGTCGAGGAGACACCGTCGCCAGCGTTGGACGAAGCGCTCCGCCAGAAGATCTGCGAGACCGCGGCCGGCATCGCGCGTTCGGCGGGTTATCGCAATGCCGGCACGGTCGAGTTCATTTTTGGCCAGCAGGGCGAGTTTTACTTCCTTGAAATGAACACGCGTCTGCAGGTCGAACATCCGGTGACCGAAGAAATCACCGGCCTGGATCTGGTACACGAGCAGCTGCGCGTCGCCGCCGGCGAGAAGCTGCGGCTTTCGCAGAGCGACATCCAATCGCGCGGCCACGCCATCGAGTTCCGCATCTATGCCGAAGATCCGGCGCGCGGCTACACGCCGACCACCGGCCCGGTGTTGCGCCTGCATCCGCCGCAGGGCGAGGGCGTGCGCTGGGACAGCGGCGTGGTCCAGGGCGGTGAAGTCACCAGCGCCTTCGATCCGATGATCGCCAAGCTGATCATCCGCGGCCGGGATCGCGGCGACGCGATCGCGCGTGCGGACAAGGCACTGCGCGACACCGTGCTGCTCGGCTGCAAGACCAACACCGCGTTCCTGCGCCGGCTGATCGCGCATCCGGCCTTCGTCGCCGGTGACGTGCACACCGGTTTTCTCGATGCCAATCCGCAGATCGCGGCCGAGCCGGAACTGGCAGTACCGGCCTTGCAGGCCTTGCTCGCCGCCGCGGCGATCAGCACCCGGCCGATGCGCGATGCCGCCGACGCGATCCCGGATCTGCATGCGGCGATCGGCAGCTGGAGCAATTGAATTGCAACTGTAGGAGCGGGCTTGCCCGCGACTGTGCACTTCAAGCAGAAGGTCGCGGGCAAGCCCGCTCCTACAGGCTGAACTAGGAGAGACGATGCACCACGCTTTCAAGCTCGGCGAAGCCGAGCACAACGTCGAGCTGTCGCGCGCACCGGGCCGCTATCGGCTGCATGTCGGCGACAGCACGATCGCGGTCAATCTCGCCGACACCGCCGATGGCCGCAGCTGGCTGACGATAGCCGATCGCCATGTCGAAGTCGTCGTCGCCACGCGCGGCGACGACGTCTACGTGCACTACGACGGCGAGGCCTACCAGCTGCAGTATCGCCATCCGCTCGACCGGCTCGCCGCCAGCGCCGGCGGTTCGGCCGACGATCAGCTGCGTGCGCCGATGCCGGGCAGCATCGTCGCGGTGCAGGTCGGCGCCGGCGACGCGGTCGTCAAAGGCCAGACCTTGCTGGTGATGGAGAGCATGAAGATGGAGACCCTGATCACCGCACCGCGTGACGGCGTGATCGACGCGATCGCGTTCGAGAAAGGCCAGACTTTCGATCGCGATGCCTTGCTGGTCACGCTGAAGAAGGCCGACGCCTGACGCCATGAAACGCATCGAATCCAAGCTCAATACCGCCTCGGCCGAGTTCCTCGCCAACGCCGCGCACAATCGCAAGCTCGCTGCAGACTTCAAGGACAAGCAGCGCGCTGCACGCCACGACAGGCCGCAACGCGACATCGACCGGCTGCGTGACCAGAACAAGCTGCTGGTGCGCGAACGCATCCAGCAGCTGCTCGATCCGGGCACACCGTTTCTGGAGCTGTCGTCGCTGGCCGCGAACGAGTCCTACGACGGCGAAGTGCCGGGCGCGGCCTGTGTCACCGGCATCGGCATCGTCTCCGGCCGCGAAGTCGTCATCAATGCTGGCGACGCCTCGGTCAAGGGCGGCGCCTGGTATCCGCTGACGGTGAAGAAGACCGTGCGCGCGCTCGATATCGCCATCGAAAACCGCCTGCCGGTGGTGCATCTCTGCGATTCCGCCGGCGGCTTTCTGCCCGCGCAGGCGGATCTGTTCGCCGACAAGTATTACGCCGGCCGCATCTTCCGCAATCAATGCATGCTGTCGAAGATAGGCGTGCAGCAGGTTGCCGTCGTGCTCGGCCATTGCACCGCCGGCGGCGCCTACGTGCCGGGTCTGTCCGACTACAACGTGATCGTGCGCGGCACCGGCGCGATCTTTCTCGCCGGCCCGCCGCTGGTGAAAGCCGCGACCGGCGAGGACGTCACCGTCGACGAACTCGGCGGCGCCGACATGCATACCAGCGTCTCCGGCACGGCGGACTATCCGGCCAGCAGCGAGGAGGAGGCGATTGCCATCGCGCGTGACGTCGTCGCGCAGTTCCATCGCCAGGGCAAGACCAAAATCGAATGGCAGCCGCCCGAGGCGCCTTACTACGATCCGGACGAGCTGTACGGCGTGCTGCCGCGCGACATCAAGCAGGCTTTCGACATCCGTGAAGTGATCGCGCGCCTGGTCGACGGCTCGCGTTTCCACGAATACCAGCCGAACTACGGCAAGACCCTGATCTGCGGTTACGCACACCTGTGGGGTTACAAGGTCGGCATCCTCGGCAACAACGGCGTGCTGTTCAACGACAGCGCGCTCAAGGGCGCGCACTTCATCGAGCTGTGCAACCAGAACAAGACGCCGCTGATCTTCCTGCAGAACATCACCGGCTTCATGGTCGGCCGCGAATACGAGCGCCGCGGCATCACCAAGGACGGCGCCAAGATGCTGATGGCGGTGAGCTGCTCCGAGGTGCCGAAATTCACGGTGATGTGCAACGGCTCCTTCGGCGCCGGCAACTACGGCATGAGCGGCCGCGCCTTCGATTCGCGTTTCCTGTTCTCGTGGCCGCAGTCGCAGATTTCGGTGATGGGCGCAGAACAGGCCGCCAACGTGCTCGCCGACGTCAAGATCCGCCAGCTCGCCAAACAGGGCAAAAAGCTCAGCGCCGAGGACGTGGCGGCGATCCGCGATCCGGTACTCGGCGAGTTCAAGCGCAAGCAGAGCGCGTACTGGAGCACCTCGGAAATCTGGGACGACGGCATCCTGGCGCCGCCGGACACGCGCAACGCGCTCGGCATCGCGCTGTCGGCGGCGATGAACGCGCCGATCGGCGATCCGCGCTATGGTGTGTTCCGGATGTAGCGAGGCTTCATTCTCGGCCCAATTCTCGGCCCTGTAGGAGCGGACCCTGTCCGCGACTCACGCTCCGAGGGCACAGTCGCGGACAGGGTCCGCTCCTACAGTGGCGGCGACCAGAGCCGCTGGCGTCGCCGACGCGGCACGTGCCTTGCTGCCGGTTTGGCATCGGTCATGGAGGTTGTGCCATGCAAGGGATTGCCCGTTTCGCTGCTTTTGCGCTGTGCCTGATCGCCGTCTGCAGGCCGGTACACGCCGCCGGCGACTGCGCCGCGCTGGCCAATCTGCCACTCGACGGCGCCACGATCACCGCCGCCGAGGCGATCCCGGCCGGCACGTTCACGACACCGCCGCAGATTTCGCTGCCGTCCAAGACCTACACGGTACCGGCGTTCTGCCGCGTCGCGCTGACGATCGCGCCGTCGGCGCTGACCGAAGTCTGGCTGCCGGCCGACACCTGGAACACGCTGCTCGGCGGCTGGGGCAATGGCGGCAGCACCGGCGTGGTGATGTATGACGCGATGTCGCAGTCGCTCAACGGCGGCTATGCGACGGTGTCGTCGGACCTGGGCCATCAAAGCACCGGCGAGGACGTCAGCTGGGCCAACGGCCGGCCCGATCTGGTCGAGGACTTCGGCTATCGCATCACCCATCAGATGACGCTGATCGCCAAGCAGCTGATCCTCGCCTACTACGGCACACCGCAGACGCGCGCGTATTTCACTGGCTACTCCGCCGGCGGCCGCCAGGCGCTGATGGAGGCGAGTCGCTATCCGGAAGACTACGACGGCATCATTTCCGGCGCGCCCGCGCAAAACTGGACGCGTCTGATGGCCGGCGCCGTCTGGCAATCGCTGGCGGTGCTGAAAGACGCGAGCCTGAAGAGCTATCCGAGCGCCGAGCAGGTCGGCGCACTGGCCAGCGCGGTGATCGCCAGCTGCGACGGCCTCGACGGACTGGTCGACAACCAGATCACCGATCCCAGCGCATGCAGTTACGATCCGGCGGAACTGTCCTGCGCCAACAGCAGCGCCAGCACCTGCCTGAGCAAGCAGCAGCTCAAGGCGATCCAGACGCTGTACAAGCCGCTGAAGAATTCCGCCGGCGACAAGCTCTATCCCGGCGTGATTCCGGGCAGCGAATACGAGTGGTCGTGCTCGTTCGTCGGCACCGCGCCGTACAACGGCTACAGCTACCTGCTGTCGCAGGAGTACTTCCAGAACATGGTCTACGAGACCACGAGCTGGGATTTCCGCAGCTTCAACGCCGACGTCGACGTGCCGTATGCCGACAGCAAGCTCGCCGACACGCTCAACGGCAGCTCGCCGGACCTGGACGCGTTCAAGGCGCGCGGCGGCAAGCTGCTGGTCTGGCATGGCTGGTCCGACGGACTGATCACGCCGCTGGCCACGGTGGACTACTACAACGCGCTGAAAAAGCGCTACGGCAAGAGCGCGCTCAACAGCTTCACCCGGCTGTACATGGTGCCGGCCGTCGGCCACTGCGGCGCCTACGGCCCGTCGGCTTTCGACACCCTGACGCCGCTGCGCAGCTGGGTCGAGCAGGGCACGGCACCCGGCTCGCTGCTGGCGCTGCAGGTCGACGGCAGCGGCGCGATCACGCGCACGCGGCCGCTGTGCCCGTATCCGAAGCAGGCGGTATACAAGGGCATCGGCAGCATCAACCTGGCGAAGAACTTCAGCTGCCAGTAGCTGCCATGCAGCGGCGCCGCCGGCCGCCCGGGCACAAAAAAGGCGGCCACTGGCCGCCTTGCGAACCCGCAAGCCGAAAACCGGCTTACTTGTTCTTCTTTTTCTCGATCTTCTCGGCCTTCTTTTCGGCCGGGGTCTTCAGCGGCTTTTTCTTCACTTCTTTCTTGCGGTCCTGGCTCTTGCTCATGAGGTCTGCTCCGGGGTGTCGCTGCTGGGGGGCTGCTGCTCGTCGCTGCCGTCGCCGCTCTCGCCGCTGCTGCCGCGCGCGAGCTTCTTCAGGCGCTTTTCTTCCTGCTGCTTGCTCTTTTTGAGTTCCCGCTGCCGCTTGTCGAATCCGTAATTGGGCTTGGCCATGTTCGCTCCGTAGTTGGCACTAGTTTAGAGGATTGTGCCGTGGGCGTTTTTCGCTCAAACCCAGTCCGCTCACCCAGCCCTGCCCGCCTGCGCGGAGGGCCTCGTCTTTGCCAGGCCTTCAGGCTGGCATTGTCGATGACGAAGCGATACTTGAAGTCGCTGCGCTGCATGCGCGGCCCGCGCGGCGAGTCGCTAGGCTTTGCCCGCCCCGGGGCCGCTGCGCTCCAGCAACGGCCAGCTCAGCAGCGCCGGCACGCCGAACAGCAGATCGCGCAGGCGCTTGCACAGCGACAAGGCTATCGCCTGATCCGGCGACAGCCCGAGCAGCGGTGCGACCATCAGCAGCGCCGCCTCCTGCACGCCGAGCCCGGCCGGCATCACGAACAGCAGATGCCGCGCTGCCTGCACCGCGGCCTCCAGCGACAGCGCGGTCAGCAGGTCCACTGGATGACCGAGCAGCCGCAGCGCGATCCAGTTTTCGAAGGCGCCGAGCACGAGCCCGGAAAATTCCCAGGCGGCCGCGGCCAGCAGCACGCGCGGTTGCCGCAGGTAGCCGCGGACATGGCGATCGAGCGCCGCGCCGTCGAGCGCCAGCCGGCGCTGCAGGCCGTCGCCGACGATGCGGTTCAACAGCCGCTGCCCGCGTTCGAACAGGCGGCCATGGCGCAGGCCCAGCAGCAGTACCAGCGGCAGCGGCGCGCCCAGCAGCAGGCCGACGCCGATGCGGTGCGCCAGTGGTGACGCGCCCGGCTGCAACAGCAGCAGGCCGAAGCCGAGCAGTGCGAACAGCAGCTGGTTGCCGATCGCCAGCAGCAGCTGCAGCACGATGCCGGCGGTGACCGCCGCGCCGTCGAGACCGCGGCGCATCGCCAGGCGTATGCCGATCAGCTCGCCGCCGACGCTGGCCAGCGGCAGCAGCCGCGCGAACGCCTCGCGTATCGCCGAGGCCCAGAACAGGAACGGCAGCCGCGCACGGCCCTCGCGATCGTGTGGCGCGACCAGCGCGCGCCAGCCGGCCGCGTCGAGCAGCAGCGGCAGCGCATGAAACGGCACCAGCAGCAACAGCGGCCAGCCGGCCTGCCGCAACAGCCTCAGGATGTCGTCCAGGCCGTGCCGCTGCGCCAGCCAGACGATTGCGGCCAGGCCCAGCAGCGCCGCACAGTAGGAGGCGGCCTTCACCATCGCCGGGAGCGGCTCATCGCCAAGCAGAGCATCAACACCGATTCACGCGCCTTTCTCGAAAAGCTGCCGAAGTGGGCGATCGTGATCCTGCCGGTGACACATTGGCTGCTGATGAGCCTGCGCCATCGCGCGGTGGTGCTGCCGTCCTGCGCGAACCCGCGCATCGCCTCGGGCGGCCTGGTCGGCGAAGGCAAGACCGAATACTTCGCGAGCATGGGCGAACGCGCCCGCGCCGCGACCGCGCGCAACGGCTCGTTCGTCGTGCAGGCGGCGAGCATCGATGCAGACGCGAGCGCGTGCATGCAGCAGGCCGGCATCGCCTTCCCGATCATCGCCAAGCCCGACATCGGCTGGTGCGGCTTCGGCGTGCGCCGTATCGACGACCGCCAGCAGCTGCGCGATTACCTCGGCGCGTTTCCGAAAGGTGAGCGCGTGCTGCTGCAGGCCTACGTCGCCGACGCCGGTGAAGCCGGCGTGTTCTACGTGCGCGAGCCCGGCGCGGTGCAGGGCCGCGTGCTCGGCGTCGCGTTGCGGTATTTCCCGCAAGTCACCGGCGACGGTGTGCACACGCTGGCCGAGCTGATCGCCGGCGACACGCGGCTGCAGCGCCTGCACGATCCGCTGCACCGCTCGCGTGTCGATCTGTCGCGTGTCGCCGCAGCCGGTGAAGTCGTGCGGCTGGCGACGATAGGCTCGACCCGCGTCGGTGGCCTGTATCGCGACGGCCAGGCGCTGATCACGCCGCAGCTGGGCGCCGCGATCGATGCAATCGCGCGCGACATGGACGAGTTTCATTTCGGCCGCTTCGATCTGCGCTATGCCAGCGAGGCGGCGCTGATGCGCGGCGAAGGCTTCACCATCATCGAAGTCAACGGCGCCGGTTCCGAGGCGATCGAAGCCTGGGACCCGGCGACGCGGCCGCTCGCGGCGATGCGCAAGATCATGGCCAAGCAGGCGCTGCTGTTCCGCATCGCCGCCGCCAATCGCCGGCGCGGTTTCAGGCC
Organism: Hydrocarboniphaga sp.; assembly: GCF_965279055.1. Taxonomy (NCBI): domain Bacteria; kingdom Pseudomonadati; phylum Pseudomonadota; class Gammaproteobacteria; order Nevskiales; family Nevskiaceae; genus Hydrocarboniphaga; species Hydrocarboniphaga sp. The sequence continues at coordinate 251,486 of NZ_OZ257125.1, forward strand.
GCTGGGCCTGCGCGCGCTGGCGCGTCTGCATTTCAACCAGCAACGGCTGATACGGCTGTATCCGCCGTCGAACTGATTCGACGATGGTGCAACTCAAGCCCGTTCTTCCCGGATAGCGGCGCAGCATGCCCGCAACAGCGCGGGCTGGTCGGGAGGAACGCAGGGCGCTAAGCATCGCGTTCGACGACCAGCCCGATCGCCGCGATCCGATCCGTCTGCGCATACACCGGCCGTTCCAGTTCCTCGCCGAACACATCGGGATCGAGTTCGCGATAACTCCAGCGGCAGTCATGCGCATCCAGCAGCGCACGCAGCTCCAGCAGAAACGGATCGACGCCGTCGACGATGGCGACGCCGGTATACAGCAGCAGCCGACCGTCGGGTGCGAGCCGCTCGCAGGCCTCGCGCGCGATGCGCAGGCTCAGCGCGCGGCCGAGGTCGGCGCCGCCGTCGCGGTAGGCGCGCTGCTGATCGTCGGCGAGATACGGCGGGTTGCAGATCAGCAGATCGAAGTCGCTGTCGGCACCGGCCAGCACGTCGCTGAGCAGCGTCTGCATGGCAAAGCCGGCATGAGCTGCATTGATCGCCGCCAGCGCCAAAGCGCGAGGATTGATGTCGGTCAGCAGCCAGTCCGATCCGGGCAGCAGGCTCGCGGCGGCGATCGCGCCGGCACCGCTGCCGCAGCCGATATCGGCGCAGCGCAGCCCGGGCCTGGCTGCCGGCAGATGCGCGGCGACGAACTGCGCGAAGCGATACGTGTCCGGGCCGAAGAACACCGAGTCCGCGGCCAGCGTCGGATAGGCCGAGTGCAGCAGCAGCGCATCGCCGAGCGATGACACGCGCAGCGCGCTGCGATACGCGCCAGCCCGCTGCTGCTGCAGCATCAGACCGGCGTCGTGCATCGTCGCCCGCAGTTCTTCATCGAGTGCGTCGGCAACGAACTCGCGATTCCAGCCGAACACCTCGTTCAGCGCGCGGCTGGCATCGTGACCCTGGCGCAGATGATCCCGGGCGAGCACACGCGCATGCGTCAGCGGCGTCGTCGTGACAAAGCGATACTCGCGCCGTTTCAGCAGCTGCAGCAGTTTCAGCAGGGCGTCGTTGTGTTGCATGCGCGCATTGTGCAAGGTAAAGGCCCGCGACGGTGTTCAGGGGATGATCAGACGCCAGCGCCCAGCATGCGGTCCGATCGACAGAACAGCCGAACACCACGAGAGTTGAACATGCGCGAACAATTCGCCAGCTGGACCGCCCACCAGGTCGCGCCCCGAGCGCTGAGTCCCCGCGAGCTGCATCTGCGGCTGGCAGCGTTCAATGCAAGGCGGCTGCGGCCGGCCTTGCCGGGCAGCGACTGGCGCCAGGAGCTGCGCGCCGATCTGCAGATCAGCGAACTCGAAGGCGATTACATCGAGTCTTCGCGTCTGTCGATCGCGCCGCTGCTGACGGAGCTGCCAACCGACGTCGACGGTTTCATGCAGTGGTTCGAAGGCCTGCGCGAAACCGGCCCGGGCCAGCACGATGCGCTGTTCCCCTGGCTCGCCGAGCAGGCGACGATGCCGCAGATGCGCTGGTTCCTGACCCAGGAAATCGGCGGTGAAGCCGGCTTCGACGATCTGGTCGCGTTGACCCAGGTGCGGCTGCCGACTCAGGCCAAGCTCGAGCTGGCGCGCAATTACTGGGACGAAATGGGCCGCGGTCGCGAAGACGGCATGCATGGGCCGATGCTGGATCAGGTCGCGCAGCAGCTCGATCTGCAGGCGCGGCCGGAAACCACGGTCTGGGAGTCGCTGGCGCTGGCCAACCTGATGGCGGCGATCGCGGCGACGCGGCGCTATGCCTACCTGTCGGTCGGCGCGCTCGGCGTGGTCGAACTGACCGCACCGGGCCGCGTCGCGCTGGTCAACGAAGGCCTGCGCCGGCTCGGCGTTTCCGCCGAAGGCCGGCGTTATTTCCAGCTGCACGCCGGGCTCGACGTGCGCCATTCCGAGGCCTGGAATCGCGAGGCGATACGGCCGCTGGTCAGTGCCGATCCGGCGCTGATGCGGCCGATCGCCGAGGGCGCGCTGCTGCGGCTGCGCTGCGGCGCGGCCTGCTTCGAGCGTTATCGTCGCGAACTGGGCGTGGACTGAAACAGCCGCCGCATTCGCAGCTACCTCAACGGGTAGGGTGACACCGGGACAGCCGCTCTAGACTCTGGCGCATCGTAGCCCGGGTAAAACCCGAGGCCGTGTTGTCCCGGGTTTCACCCGGGCTACACTCGGGTACGTCCCCAGGAATCGCCACCCATGTCAGCCCGTTCGCGCCTGTTGCTCAGCCTGCTGCTGCTCTGCGAAATCCCGCTTGCCGGCGCGTTTTCGTTGCCGTTCTCCAACAACGATCCGCTCAAGGACGTGCCCAAGGTCAGCACCGGCGCGGCAACTGCGCAGGTGCTCGGCCAGACGTTCACGATCGAATCGAAGATCCTGAAAGAGACGTGGCGCATCAACGTCTATACGCCGCCGGCCTGCGCCAGCGTCGCCTGCCCGGCGCTGTACATGGCCGACGGCGGCATCAACGAGGACTTCATCCACATCGCCGGCCTGGTGCAGGTCGGCACCAGCAACAACACGATGCGGCCGTTCCTGCTGGTCGGTGTCGAAAATACCGAGCGCCGCCGCGATCTGACGCCGCCCACCGACGTCGCCGAAGACCGGCGCATCGCGCCGCGCGTCGGCGGCTCGGCGCTGTTTCGCCAGTTTTTCCGCGACGAACTCAAGCTCGCGATCCAGGCGCGCTACAACACGACACAGGAGAGCGCGATCGTCGGCGAGTCGCTGGCCGGGCTGTTCATCGTCGAGACCCTGCTGGTCGAGCCCAAGCTGTTCGACACCTACATCGCGATCAGCCCCAGCCTGTGGTGGAACGACCAGGCGCTGCCGAAAGCCACTGCCGCGGCCATGAAGGCGCATCCCGATCTGCGCGCCACGCTGTACCTGAGCCAGGGCAGCGACAGCAGCGAGCGGCCGGGCATGGACGCGCTGGTCGCGGCGCTGAAAGCCAGCGCGCCGGCCGGCCTGAGCTGGCGCTACGAGCCGATGCCGAACGAAACCCACGGCACGATTTTCCACCCGGCCGCGATGGCGGCGTTTCGCCAACTGTTCGCGCCGAAGGCGCCATGATCTGAATAACCAGGGGCGGTCCATGTCCAAGCTGCAGCAGGAACACACACGCTCGCTCGCCGACCCCGAAGCCTTCTGGGCCGAACAGGCGCAGCGGCTGCATTGGGACCAGCCCTGGGAGCGCGTGCTCGACGCCCGCGATGCGCCGCTGTATCGCTGGTTCCCGGGCGCCGCGTTCAACACCTGCTACAACGCGCTGGATCGTCATGTCGAAGCCGGGCGCGGCGCGCAGACCGCGCTGATCTACGACAGCCCGGTGACGTCGACCCGGCAGAGCTTCACTTACCGCGAGCTGCTGACGCGGGTCGAGAAAACCGCCGGCATGCTGCTGGCGCACGGCGTGCGCCAAGGCGATCGCGTGGTGATCTATCTGCCGATGGTGCCGGAGTGCGCGATCGCGATGCTCGCCTGCGCGCGCATCGGCGCGGTGCATTGCGTGGTGTTCGGCGGCTTCGCCGCGCCGGAGCTGGCCAAGCGCATCGACGCCGCGCAGCCGCGGCTGATCCTGAGCGCGAGTTGCGGCATCGAGCCCGGCCGCATCGTCGAATACAAGCCGCTGCTCGACCAGGCGCTGCAGCAGGCGGCGCACAAGGTCGATGCCTGCATCGTGCTGCAAAGATCGCAATGTGTCGCGACGCTGCAAGCCGGCCGCGATCACGACTGGCGTCAAGCCGAGGCGGCTGCGACACCGGCCGGCTGCGCGCGCATCAAGGCCACCGATCCGCTGTATGTGCTCTACACCTCGGGCACCACCGGCAAGCCCAAGGGCGTGGTGCGCGATCACGGCGGCCACGCGGTCGCGTTGCTGTATTCGATGCGCGCGGTCTACGACGCCGGCATCGGCGACGTGTTCTGGGCGGCCTCGGATTGCGGCTGGGTCGTCGGCCATTCCTACATCGTCTACGGCCCGCTGCTGGCCGGCTGCACGACGGTGTTCTACGAGGGCAAGCCGGTCGGCACACCGGACGCGGGTGCGTTCTGGCGCGTGATTTCCGAATATCGCGTCAAGGCCTTCTTCACCGCGCCGACCGCGTTCCGTGCGATCAAGAAGGAAGATCCGCGTGGCGAGCTGCTGGCGCACTACGATCTGAGCTGCCTGAAAGCGCTGTATCTGGCCGGCGAACGCTGCGACCCCGACACCGTGCTGTGGGCGCAGGCGATGCTCAAGGTGCCGGTGGTCGATCACTGGTGGCAGACCGAGCTCGGCTGGCCGGCGATCGCCAACTGCATCGGCATCGAGCCGCAGACGGTGAAGCCGGGTTCGGCGAGCCTGCCGGTGCCGGGCTTCGATCTGCAGGTGCTCGACGAATCCGGCGCGCGCCTGCCGGCCGGCGACATCGGCAACCTGGTGATCAAGCTGCCGCTGCCGCCGGGCACGCTCGCCAGCCTGTGGAACGACGAGGCCGGTTATCGCGAGAATTACCTGTCGCGCTATCCCGGCTATTACCTCGCCGGCGACGCCGCGATCGTCGACGACGACGGCTATTTCTGGGTGATGTCGCGCATCGACGATCTGATCAATGTCGCCGGCCATCGTCTGTCGACCGGCGCGATGGAGGAGATCCTGTCGGCCCATCCGGACGTCGCCGAATGCGCGGTGATCGGCGTCGCCGATGCGCTGAAAGGGCAGTTGCCGGTCGGCCTGGTCGTGCTCAAGTCCGGCGTCACCCGCGCGCATGCCGATATCACGCGCGAGCTGATCGACAACGTGCGCGCCAGCATCGGCGCGGTCGCCGCGTTCAAGCAGGCGCTGATCGTGCCGCGGCTGCCGAAGACACGCAGCGGCAAGGTATTGCGCGCGACGATGCGCGCGATCGCCGACGGCCGCAGCGTCGCCGTGCCGGCGACCATCGACGACCCGAAGATCCTCGACGAGATCGCGGCGCTGCTGAAGCCGTAGCCCGGGTGCGATCCGGGTTCAACCCGGGCTACGCATTACAAACCAACTCCGTTCGTCCCGAGTAGCCTCGCATGCGAGGCGTATCGAGGGACCGGACCGCGATCGAGTCCCTCGATACGTCGCTGAAGCGACTACTCGGGACGAACGCAGGGCGGTGAGGTCATTGCACCCACACCCTGCTAGTCAATTCGGGTGAGGCTGCACGCCTGCGATAACCCTAGCTTACGCCTACAAAAATAGAGCACCGCATCAGCGGGCGATACGGAGAGTGCGATGGCCGGTTTTGCTAAGGGGAGTGCCGCTTTGAAAACATCCAGAACGACGATGGCGATCGCGGCCGCGGTGCTGTGGGCGCCGCAGGCGCTGGCGGAATTCCACTTCTGGGGCATCGACGGCGACAGCCAGCTGTCGGCCACTTATTCGACCGCGATCCGTGTCGAGAAGCCCAGCGACGGCATCATCAATCCGCCGCCGCCGCCGGAGATTCCGGTCGCCGACTTCCTGAAAGTCTCGCAGTTCAACTACGACGACGGCGATCAGAACTTCAACAAGGGCTCGCTGATCAACAATCGCCTGACGTTCCTCGGCGAACTCAATTTCAGCAAGGACGACTACGGCCTGGTGCTGCGCGGCGACGCCTTCTACGACCGCGCCTATCGCAAGCGCAACGACAACAACTCGCCGGACACGATCAACAAGCTCGAAGGGCCGACCAACCAGTTCACCGACGACGCCCGCTATCGCGACGGCCGCCGCGCGCGCCTGCTCGACGCCTACGTCTACGGCTCCTGGTATATGGGCGAGGAAACGGCGCTGAACGTGCGCCTCGGCCGGCATATCGCCGCCTACGGCGAAAGCCTGTTTTTCAGCGGCATTTCGTTCGCGCAGGCGCCGGCGGATGCGACCAAGGCGGCGGTGCCGGGCGCCGACGTCAAGAGCATCCTGCTGCCGGTCAACCAGATTTCGGCGCAGCTGTCGCTCAACGACAAGCTCAGCTTCGTCGGCCAGTACAAGCTCGAGTTCAAGCCCACCGAACTCAATCCGGTCGGCGAATATTTCTCGCCGGCCGACGTCGTCGGCCCCGGCGCGGAATTCATTTACGGCCTGCGTAACCCGCTGTATTTCGCCAACTACCAGAACACCAACCTGCTGTCGACGGACACTCTGCAGCTGCTGCAGACCGCGACCGGCTTCCTCGGCGTGCAGCTGCCGGCCGGGGCCGCGCTGTCGGGCCTGCTGACCGCGCTCGACGGCGTGCTGCCGAACATCCCGATCCCGGTCGGCCAGATCCCGCAGCCGGGCCAGCCGCAGTACATCAACGTGACGCGCGAGCACGACATCAAGCCCAGCGACTTCGGCCAGTACAGCGTCGGCGTCAAGTACCAGGTGACGCCGACCACCAATATCGGCGCCTTCCGCCTGCGCTATCACGACACCAATCCGTCGCCGGTGCAGAACTACGGCAGCGCGCCGCTGCTGGTCGGGCCCAACGGCACGCCGATCATCAGCACTGGCCAGCTCGGCCTGCTGGTGCCGGTGACCTACAACATCCGCTACTTCGACGGCGTCGACATGACCGCCTTGAGCATGACCACCTCGCTGTTCGGCGCGAACATCGGCATGGACGTGACCTATCGCCAGGGCACGCCGGTGCTGGTCGACGCCGACGGCGGCATCCAGGGCCCGATCCCGACGCCGGTGCGCGGCGACGTCGGCCAGATCCAGTTCAGCGGCCTGTACACGATAGGGCCGGCTTTCTTCTGGGACACGCTGACCCTGGTCGGCGAGATCGGCTACAACAACGTGTTCTCGCACAACGAGGCCTGCGCCGCGACCGCCGACAGCTGCCGCATGGATCTGACCTACACCCGCGACGCCTCGGCGGTGCAGGGTCTCATCCTGATCGACAAGAAGAACGTGTTCCCGGCCTGGGACGCGACGATCCCGATCGTGCTCGGCGCGATGATCGACGGCCAGAGCTCGCTGCTGGCCGGCTTCGGCCAGCTCAACGGGCCCGGTGACTACCGCGCCAGCGTCGGCATCACCTTCACCCGGCTGCAGGCGCTGCAGCTCGGCGTCGCCTACAACGCCTACATCGGCTCGGCCGACTACAAGCTGCGGCCGTTCCAGGACCGCGACAACGTGTCGATGTCGGCCAAGTACAACTTCTGACCAGGCCTGATTGAGTGACGGATAAGCCCACGACCTCGGCTGCGCAGATCGCCCGTTCCATGCATGCTATGGAGATGAGCCAGACCGACACTTTCGATGCGGCGGAATTCCGCCGCGCGCTGGGCAGCTTTGCCACCGGCGTCACCATCATCACCACGCGCGATGCCGACGGCCACAACGTCGGCCTGACCGCCAACAGCTTCAACTCGGTATCGCTGAATCCGCCGCTGGTGCTGTGGAGCCTGGCCGAGAGCAGCAACAGCCTGCCGGCGTTCCGCAACGCCCAGCACTGGGCGGTGCACGTGCTCGCCGCCGACCAGGAGAGCCTGTCGACGCGCTTCGCCAAGCGCGGCGTCGACAAGTTCGCCGGTCTGGACTGCGAGACCGGCGTCGACGGCATTCCGCTGCTGCGCGGTTGTACCGCGCGCTTCGAATGCAGGACCGCGTTCCAGTACGAGGGCGGCGATCACGTGATCTTCGTCGGCCAGGTGCTGAACTTCGAGCGTGCCGAGTCGGCGCCGCTGGTGTTCCACAGCGGCCGCTATGCCGACGCGACGCGCCGCGACGGCAGCGCCAAGCCGCGCAACGCCTACCTGGCCGGCAGTTTCAACGAGGATTTTCTCGGCTATCTGCTCGGCCGCAGCCATCACCAGTTCTTCAGCAAGATCCGCTCGCACCTGGACGCCGAGGGCCTCAGCGACGAGGAGTTCTACCTGCTGTCGACGCTGACCTTGAAGCATGACCTGACCGCGACCGAACTCAGCACCGGCATGGCCGGCGTGCTCGACGACCACAGCGCGCCGGCCTTGCAGGCGCTGCTCAAGCGCGGCCTGGCGCAGGAGTTGGGCGAGGGCGGCGCCTTCGAGCTGACGCTGGAAGGCCGCGCCTGCGCGCTGCGCATCATCTCGGCGGCCAAGGCGGTCGAGCAGCAGTTGCTGGAGCGGCTGGGTCCGGGCGAGGGCGAGGTGTTGAAGTCGCTGCTGAATCGCCTGCTGTCGGCGACGGATGCGGGGGCTTCGGCGATCTGGCAGCAGGCGGCGGGTGACTGAGCGGTCCCTGCAAAACGTCTCCCCTCTCCCTTCGGGAGAGGGGCCAGGGGTGAGGGCCTTGCCGATCACAAACTGGGTTGTAACGGAGAGTCCCTCACCCGGCGCTACGCGCCACCCTCTCCCGGAGGGAGAGGGAAGACGCTACGAGATCCGATACTGACTCGTCGCGAGCACGTCCAGCGCGTCCATGTCGATGAAGCGCGCCACGCTGTCCATCATCCGCGCCAGATTGCGCTGGAACTTGTCGGCGTCGCCGACCGCGTCGAAGAACACCTGCGGATCGCTCATCGCCGCGGCCGGAAAGCACTCCTCGACGAAGGCATCGTAGTCCGGAGCATCGACCGTCAGCGCGCGCACGACGACATTCTGCACGTACTCGAACGTCGCCTGCGTTTCGATCGCCACCGGCGTATGCCGGTTGTGCCACAGGTCCAGCCACTGCGCCGGCGTCAGCCGCGCAGGGCGCTTCAACAGCGCGAGCTGCGCGAAACCGGTGGTGCGCTGACCGGAGGCCGACGCGAAGCGCGTGTTCACCAGCGGCTGCGACTCGGTCACCAGATACGCGGCGATGCGGTCGGCCTGTTGCCGCAAGGCATCGTCGACCGGCGCACGAAACGCGTCGATCGCCGAATCCAGCCAGACCTGCACCAGCGCATCCGGTGGCGAGGCCGAGGATGCGCGGCGGATACCGGCGGCAGGCGCCACCGCTTCGTCCTGCACGTTGAACTGCAGCGAGCGCACGCCGGCCAGGCCGCGCAGGGCCGGCAGACTCTGGCGCAGATGCGCGGCCCAGGCATGCTCGTCCAGACCCGGCTCGCGCCACAACAGATAGATGACTTTTTCCATGGCCGCGCTTAGGTTCCTTAGGGCATGTAGGCGCCGCCATTGCAGTCCAGCGCGGCGCCGGTGACCGCACTCGCATAATCCGACACCAGGAACAGCGCGGCGCGCGCGCATTCGTCGTCGGTGACGATGCGGCCCAGCGGAATGTCCTTGGACACCTGCGCTTTCAGGTCTTCCAGCGGTATGCCGTGCTGCTCGCTCTGGCCGCGCATATAGCCTTCCACCGGTGCGCCCCACATCCAGCCCATGTGGATGCTGTTGACGCGGATGTTGTGCTTGCCGACTTCGGTGGCGAGGAATTTCACCGCCGTCGACAGCGCTCCCTTGCTCGCCGCGTAACCGGCCTCGGGCACCGAGGGCACCTTGCGCGCCGCCATCGTGTTGACCATGACGATCGCGCCGCCGCCGTTGCTCTGCATGCTCGGCAGCACCGCCTGGCTCAGCTTCAGCGTGCCGATCAGGTTGACGCCTAGCACCTGCTGCCAGCGATCCAGATCCGCGCTCGCGGCGAAATCGAAATCGCCGTGGACGAAGGCGCTGTTGACCAGCGCGTCGATGCGGCCGAAGGTTTTGATCGTCTCGGCGACGAGCTTTTCGCACTGGCCGCGGTCGGCGATGTCGGTGACCACTTTCAGCACCTTGCAGCTGGTGCCTAGCGCCTCGACGCGCGCTTCCGCGTCGTCGAGCTTGTCGGCGGTGCGCGCCGCGCAGACCACGCCGCGCGCGCCTTCGCGCGCCGCCTCGATCGCCAGCTTGACGCCAAGGCCGGGGCCGATGCCGGAGATGATGACGATTTTGTCTTTGAGCAGCATGTTGTGGTTTCTCCTCTTCGTTTTGGTTTTCAGTCGCGGACAGGGTCCGCTCCTACAAGAGATACGTTTCTGTAGGAGCGGACCCTGTCCGCGACTGCGAAATCTCAGGTCAAATGGCGCTGTATGTACGCCGCAAAATCCATCCTGATCTGCGTATCCGACAATCCAAACTGCGGCGCCGTGTACTCGTGCCCGCCCTGATGCGCCTTCTCGTCTTGCGCGAGCCATTCACGCATCGCCGCCGCAATCTCAGCCGGCAGATCCCAGCCGAGAAAATCGTAGACCCGCGCGACCACATCCATCGGTCGCTTCACGGTGTCGACGAAGCGCACGTCGAAGAACTGAGCGCCATCACCGCGATCGCGCACCTGCATCGTGTGCTGCAGCGCGCGGCGCATCAGCTCGCTCCATGAGCGGCCGGCCGCATGCGCGTCGGCCTGCTCGCTGTAAATGCACCACAGCGTATGAATGAAGCTGCCGATCGACGGGATGCTCGACACCGGATCGCGATGCGTCTGGATCACGTGCACGCCGGGGAATTCCTGCAGCAGCACATCCATGCGCAGCAGGTGATGCGGCGCTTTCAGCACCCAGCGCTCGGCGCTGATGCCGCGCTGCCGCTTCTGCCACTGCAGGAACTGCAGCATGCGTTTCAGGAACGTATACGCCGGCCGCTGATCCTGCGCGTCCATCCACGCCATGTAGCCCGGCACATCGGCGTAGGCATTGAACGCAGAGAGGAAGGAATGCTCCATCAGCATCACCTCCTCGTCTGCCGCGTCGGCGTCCATCGGATGCATCGCCGTCAGCTTCGGCATCGCCTCGGTCATGGCCTGCACGTCCGATCGCGCCTGCGCGATACGCGCGTTCGGCTCGGCCAGCGTCTCGCCCGCGAACGGCACCGGGTAGATCGATTCCCACCAGGCCATCCAGTAGAAACGCGGATCGCGCGCCAGCAGCCGATGCAGCTTGGTGGTGCCGGTGCGCGGCAGGCCGACGATGACCACCGGCGCGGCGATCGCCTCGTCGTTGATTTCCGGGTGGCGCTGGAACCAGTCCTCCAGCTTGAGCCGGTTGACCAGCTGGCCAACCAGCTTCATTCGCATCAGATACACGCCGGTCGCCGACAGCTTCGCCTCCTGCTCCAGCGATTCGCAGAGCTTGTCCAGCGCGGGGCGAAAGCTGGCATCGCCGAAATCGCGCAGCCCACCGGCCGCGGCGCTGGCTTCCTCGAGCAACACGGACGCATCGAAGGCGCTCAACGCCATTCTCCGTTCGCGGCCAGCTTGACCACCCGCGTGGTCGGCTGCACCGGATCTTTCGTACCGACCCAGCGCAGGCACATCGTGCCGATGTCGTGGCCGGCGGTTTCCAGCCAGTTGGCGTGGCCGGGATCGCGATGCGACAGCACCATCGTCACGCCGCCATCGGCGTCGAGCTGCGCCGAATGCTTGTTCAAGTGGATGCGCTGGTGGCGATAGTCCAGCGATTCCATCCACCAGTTGTTGATCTGCAGATTCCAGAAGCGGCAGTCGGGGATGCGCGCGACATGCACCACCAGCGCCTCGTCCGGCGCCAGCTTCCAGGCCGAGTGGTAGTAGAGGATGTTGGGATCGCCGCCGCTGCGCTGGCATAGCGCCTGGTCGGCCAGCGGCAGTTGATTGATGTGCGGCAGATAACTCTGCGCCCAGTTGGCGAACACCTGCGCGGTGCCTTCGGTGAAACGCGCCGCGTTGTTCAAGCCGGCGACGATGCGTTCCGGTGTCAGCGGCTGCGGCCGCGCACCGCTGTGCAGGCGCTCGATGCTCAGCTGCGCCGGCCGCTCCGCCTTGCGATCCATGAACGTCTGGCGAACGATCACCGCGTTGCTGGCCGGCTCGATGCGCAGCCAGTTTTTCGCGTCAACCGGGCGTGTCTCGCTGAGCACGACTTCGAAGCGGCCGCTATCGTCGATCTGCAGGTCCGCGGCGTCGATGAAGCCGGTCTGCTCCATCTTGCCGTCGCTTTCGTAGCCGCCTTTCTGCGAGCCGATGGACAGATAGAAGACGCTGCCGCGGGTGCCGTGAATGCGGTATTCGTGGCGGCCGTTGATGCGGCCCATCAGGTAAAGATTGTCCGGATTGTCGGCGCCGATCTTGCCGGTTTCGTGCGAGGGCGCGAAAAAGCCCGGGAAGTCCGGATCGGCGAATTCCAGGTGCATCTCCAGGCCCAGCCGCAGCAGCCGCGTCAGGTAGCGCCAGCCCTCGGCGCGATCCAGCGGCGTCGCCGGCGTCTCGGCGCGCAGCACCTGCTGCCCGGCGCGCTTCAGCGCATCGCAGAAGTCGTCCCAGGCCTGGCCCGAGATCACATCGTCCGTCGTCGACACAGGCTTCTCCGAGATTGCGGCCCGTGGACGGTAGAGCTGGCGCGAATCAGGGGCTTCGTCTGTTCGACGTAGCTCGCCGTCGCGGGCGAGCCCGCTGCTACAAAGACCTGTGGGAGCGGGCTTGCCCGCGACGGCGAACCATCAGCGCGCAACCGCCGGTGTGGCGTTGAGCGCGACATCCGGCGCTGCATTGAGCACGCAATGCGTACCCGCCGGCGTGTACATGCTCACCACGCAGCGATTGCAGGCGGTGCAGCCGGATTCGCTGACCGCGCCGCTGGCGAACTTCGACACCAGCGCCGGATCGTGAATCAGCGCGCGGCCCATCACCACCGCGTCGAAGCCGTCGGCCATCACCTGTTCGATGCCGGCCAGCGACTTGGCGCCGCCGAGGTAGGCCAGCGGCATGCGCACCGCGGCGCGCACTTTCAGGGAATGCTCGCGCAGGTACAGCGGCTTGAACTCGATCTTCGGCTCGACCAGCCGCAGTACTTTCGACGCGAAGCGCACGATCGCGTTTTCGGCAATTTCGGCCGCTTCGCGCGGCATGCTGCTGCCGAAGATCGCCCAGGGCGCCTCGACGTTCATGCCGCCGGACAGCACCAGCAGATGCGCGCCTTCGCGCTCCAGCACTTGTGCGATCGCCGATGCGTCGTCCGCGGTGCCGCCGCGCCTGAAGCCTTCGGTCACGCCGATCTTGCAGGTCACCGCGAGGTCGGCGCCGACCGCGTCGAGCACGCGCCTCAGCACCTGCGCCGGAAAGCGCGCCCGCGCCGTCGCGTCGCCGCCGTAGGCGTCGCGTCGCTTGTTGTAGGCCGGGGACAGGAACTGACTCAGCAGATAGCCGTGGCCCATGTGGATTTCGACGGCGTCGAAACCGGCCTCGCGCGCCAGACACGCGCCGTCGACGAACTGCTGCGTGACGCGCTGCATGTCGTCCGGCGTCATCGCGCTGCGCAGATAGCGGCCACTGATCGCACCGACCGCGTTGAAACCACCGGAGGCGCTCAGTGGACGCCGCGTCGACAGCTCGGGCACGAAAGTGAACGCACCGCCGTGCGTGATCTGCGCGCAGGCGGCCGCGCCTTCGCGATGCACCGCGTCGGTCAGCGCGCGCAGATGCGGCAGGAACTCGGGCTTGAGCTGCACCTGGTCGACGAAGGTGCGGCCGTCGGCACTGATCGCGCAATAGGCCACCGTGGTCATGCCGACGCCGCCCGCGGCCATGCCGCGGTGATGCTCGACCAGCGCCCGCGACGGCACGCCGCCGCGCGCCATGCCTTCGTTGGTCGCCGACTTGATGAAGCGGTTGCGCAGCGTCAGCGGACCGAGGCGGATGGGGTCGAAGGCGGAAGTCGGCATGGGGAGTCGCCGGTGGAGAGACCGGCGCAGATTGCGCGGCTAGCGAGCATCCGGCTTCGTCCGATTGCGGGGCCTGCACGAGGGTAAGGCGGCAACAAAACTCCGTTCGTCCCGAGTAGCGGGTTTACCCGCGTATCGAGGGACCGGACCGCGATCGGGTCCCTCGATACGCCTCGCCAGCGAGGCTACTCGGTACGAACGGAGTTTTTCCGCGAATACCCGGTTTTAAAGCCCCCGAAACGTCACCACCAGCACATCGCGGAACGCCGGCTCGCCGTCGTCGATGGGCTGCACCGGCGTGACGCCGTGATAGACGCGGTGATCGTCGATCAGGGTCGCGTCGAACGGTTGCTGCAAGGTGAAGCTGCCGAGGTCGCGGCCCTCGGGCGAGTGGATCGTCGTCGTCCCGCTGGCGATGTTGTGGCGGCGTACCAGCAGCACCAGCACGTAGTCGACACCGTCGCGGTGCACGCCTTCCGGCGTCGGCTTGCCGCTCTCGCCGCTGACCGCCTCGATACGGAACTGGTGCACCTCGACATGCCAGCGCTTCGTCGCCGGCGCCAGCGCGCCGAACAGCGCATGGCAGAAGCCGAGCACGGCCTGCATCGTCGGGCCGCTGCCGATGTCGGCGCCGATCGGCTCGAACCAGCGCGCGACGTCGCCGTTCAGATGGTTGTATTCCAGGCCCTGGTAATGCGGCTGGTGGTCGCCGCGCCGCTGACCCTTGTCGTCGGCCGTGTACACCGCGTACAGGCGCCGGCGATAGCGGCCGCCATCGGCCATGTAGGTGTCGATCGGCATGCCGTTCCAGCTGGCGACGAAGGCCGGCCAGTCGGCCAGCTCGCGCTGCGCGGCCAGCAGCGGCTGCATCGCGGCCGCGGTCAGGAACACGTGGCCGTCGCGCCGCAGGCGGGCCGTCAACGCGGCGGTGGAATCGTCATCGGGTACAGCGGACATGGCGGTCGGGCCCAGCGGTTCAAGGAGCTGCGAATTGCTCGCATTTCTAAGGCGGCGGATCATCCGCCCCGGCACCGTGGCGGTCAACCGGGTGGAGCCGCCGCGGGCGAAGCGCTAGGCTGCGCGCCGATGACAGCCCCTCTCGCCCTGGTCTGCCCGCTGTGCCGCCTGCCGCTGGAGCGGCCGCCGAAGACCTGGCGCTGCGCCAGCGGCCACAGCTTCGACGTCGCCCGCGAGGGCTACGTCAACCTGTTGCCGGTGCAGCACAAGAACAGCCTCGACCCCGGCGACAGCGCCGAGTCGCTGGCCGCGCGCCGCGATTTCCTCGGCGCTGGCCACTACGCGCCGCTGCGCCAGGCGGTGCTGCGGCTGCTGGCGCCGCTGCAACCGGATCGACTGCTCGATCTCGGCTGCGGCGAAGGCTGGTACACCAGCGCGTTCCCGCAGGTGGCGGCCGAGGTGGTCGGCCTGGACATCGCCAAGCCGGCGATCCAGCTGGCCGCGAAGCGATTCAAGGCGATCACCTGGCTGGTCGGCAGCGGCGCCTCGCTGCCGGTCGCCGACGGCGCGCTCGACGCGATCAGCTGTCTGTTCACGCAGCTGCATGTGGCCGAAATGCACCGCGCGCTGCGCCACGGCGGCCACGTGCTGGTGGTGACGCCGGCGCCGACCCATCTGTGGTCGCTGCGTGCCGGCCTGTTCGACGAGGTACGCGCACACGAGCCGGACAAGTTCCTGGCCGGCTTCGAGGCGCAGTTCGAGGTGCTAGGGCGCGAGGAAGTACGGGCGCCTTTGCAGCTGACGCAGACGACGCTGAAGCAGCTGCTGGCGATGACGCCCTACGTGTGGAAGGCGCGACCGGAGAAGCGCCTGGCTCTCGAACAGTCCGACCACTTCGAGACAGAAGCCGCGTTCTCGCTGCTGCTGTTCAAGAAGCGTTGATCCGGAACCTGTAGGAGCGGACCCTGTCCGCGACTGTGCCGTTTCAGTGTGAGTCGCGGACAGGGTCCGCTCCTACAGGGCGAGCGATCAGCCCTAGACGCTGAAACAGCTGCTGGCGATGACGCCTTATGTGTGGAAGGCGCGGCCGGAGCGGCGTTTGGCTCTGGAACAGAGCGAGAGCTTTTCGACTGAAGCCGCGTTCTCGCTGCTGCTGTTTCGCAAACGACTGTAGGAGCGGGCTTGCCCGCGACTCTGGCCTGCCAGAGCACAGTCGCGGGCAAGCCCGCTCCTACAGGTTCCGCGATCAGCCCTGCGAAATCGCCCGCGCAATCGTATCCCGCTGCACCCGCGTCTTCGGCACCTTGGTCGAAAACCAGCTGCGCACGTCCTGTTCCAGGCCGATGCCGTGCATGTAGTTGTACAGCGCCTTGTTCAGTGCGCTGCCCATCGCATCGTGATCGACGCCGGTGGGATCAAAGAAGCTGATGTCGTTTTTCGCGAACGTGGTCGGCGGCAGCGGCTGCAGGCTGACACCGTATTCCGCGGGATTCTGGCCGACCGGCGAATGCACGGTGCAGGTGAAGCGGTGGAAGAAGCCGCTTTGCAGGCAGCCTTCCTCGAATAGCTGGCGCACGTATTCGAGCGCATCGACGGTGTCCTGCACGGTCTGGCTGGGGAAGCCGTACATCAGGTACGCATGCACCAGCACGCCGGCGTCGGTGAAGCCGCGCGTAACCCGCGCGACCTGATCCACCGACACGCCTTTCTTCATCAGCTTCAGCAAGCGGTCGCTTGCCACTTCCAGCCCGCCGGAAATCGCGATGCAGCCGCTGTCGGCGAGCAGCTGGCACAGCTGCGGGTTGAAGGATTTCTCGAAGCGGATATTGCCCCACCACGAAATCGACACGCCGCGCCGGATCAGCTCCAGCGCGAGTGCCTTCAGCACCTTCGGTGGCGCCGCCTCGTCGACAAAATGGAAGCCGGTCTGCCCGGTTTCCTTGACGATGGTCTCGATGCGATCGACCAGCGTGGTCGCCGAAGCGGCGTCGTAGCGCGAGATGTAGTCGAGGCTGACGTCGCAGAAACTGCATTGCTTCCAGTAGCAGCCGTGCGCGATGGTCAGCTTGTTCCAGCGCCCGTCCGACCACAGCCGGTGCATCGGATTGAGCATGTCCAGCAGCGACAGGTAGCGGTTCAGCGGCAGCCCGTCCCAGGTCGGCGTGCCGACCTCGCCGAAGGCGACATCGGGCTCCTGCGCATTGACGTAGCGGACCTTGCCCGATGCGTCGCGAACGAAGCTGCGCACCAGCGCCGCCTGCGGCAGTTCGCCGCGCAGATGCGCCAGCAGGTTCATCAGCGGCCGCTCGCCGGCGTCGAGCGTCACGTAGTCGAAGTAGTCGAACACGCGCGGCTCGTTGAGCTCGCGCAGCTCGGTGTTGGCGTAGCCGCCACCGAGCACGGTGATGATTTGCGGATGCGCCTGCTTGATCGTCTGCGCGATACGGAACGCGGCGTAGACCGCGCCGGGGAAGGGCACCGAGACCAGCACGATGTCCGGCTGGTGTCTGGCGATGGCGTCAGCCGTCAAAGCGAACAGCGTGTCGTCGACCAGGTTGAGCGGTGCGGCCAATGCGGCGGCCAGCGGCTCGAACGTCGGCTGGCTCTGCGCCAGCGACTCGGCATAGCGCACGAACTCGAAGCGCGGGTCGACCGCGTCGCGCAGCACGTCGGCGATGTCGTTCAGATACAGCGTCGCCAGATGGCGTGCGCGATCCTGCATGCCGAGCGCACCGAAAGCCCAGGCCAGCGGATCGCCGCCGTCCTCGTCCACATACACGTCCAGCGAGGCGAAGCGCGGGCCTTCCGGCAGAAAGCGCCGGCCGACGATGCGGTGGCCGATGGTCGGATCGGTGCCCTGCAAAAACGCGATCGTCGGCGCGATGGTGGTGAGATAACGCTCGAACTGGCCGCGGAACGAGGCAACGCGCGCGGTGAGCCTTGATGGTGGCAGCGCGTCGATGCGGTCGCGGATCGCGCACAGCCCGGCCGGGCAGAACAGCTTCAGCACCAGCGCCAGCGCCAGGTCCTCCTGCACCGCGTCGACCCCGCGCGAGCGCAGGAAACCGGTCAGGTAGGCGGTCGACGGATACGGCGTGTTGAGCTGCGTCATCGGCGGGATGACGGACAGCACGCGGGGCGGGGTGGTGAGCATGGGAGCGTGATTGTAGCCCGGGTGAAACCCGGGGCCGGGCAGTCGTCCCCCGGCCAGTGGCGGGGCTACCATGGAGTCCGGACCAGGAGTACCGCATGTCGTATCTATTGCTGGTGCAGGAGAAGAGCGAGGCGCGGCGCGCGCGGTCGACAGCCGATGGACAGGCCGCGATGGAGCGGATGCTGGCGTTCACCGCCGACCTGAAGGCGCGTGGCCTGCTGATCGCCAGCGACTCGCTGACGTCTGACGCCAGCGGCGTGCGCGTCGAGATCCGCGGCGGCAAGCGCTCGCTGCTGGACGGGCCGTTCGCCGAGTCCAAGGAGATCGTCGGCGGCTTCTTCCTGATCGACTGCGACAGCCGCGAACAGGCGATCGCGATCGCCTGTGAATGTCCGGCCGCGGCCTGGGCGACGATCGAGGTGCGGCAGAGCGGCGCCTGTTACGAGGATTGAGGGGTCGCGGACAGGGTCCGCTCCTACAGTTCGATCGGCTTTTGTAGGAGCGGACCCTATCCGCGACTGTCCAATCAAAAATCGATCTACAGCAAGGATTTAAAAAAGCCCTAAAAATAACTCCGCAGCCGTGTCGATCCGCGCCTGCTTCATCCGTCGTCTCTATAACCAGCACAAAACGCAAGGAGCGACACCGATGAAATTCATGATCCTGCTCAAGGCCAGCCCGGCCACCGAAGCCGGCGAGATGCCGAGCGCGCAACTGATCGCCGACATGGGCCGCTACAACGAGGAGCTGATCCAGGCCGGCATCATGCTGGCCGGCGACGGCCTGCATCCGAGCCGCAAGGGCGCCCGGGTCAACTGGGACAGCGCCGGCCACATCAGCGTCGCCGAAGGCCCGTTCGACAACGCGCATCGGCAGCTGATTTCCGGCTTCTGGATGTGGCAGTGCCAGTCCCGGCAGGAAGCGATCGCCTGGATCAAGCGCTGCCCCTGGCCGGCAGGGCAGCAGACCGAAGTCGAAATCCGTCAGGTGTTCACTGCCGAGGACTTCGGTGCCGAATTCACGCCGGAGCTGCGCGAGCAGGAAGAAAACCAGCGTGCGCGCCTCGACCAGGCCGCGGCCAACAAGGCCTGAGGAGAGACGAGCATGTTCAAGACCATCGGCATCATCCTGGTCGTCGCGATCGCCGCGCTGCTGATTTACGCGAGCACGCGGCCCGACCGCTTCCAGGTGCAGCGCAGCGCCACGATCAAGGCGCCGCCGGAAAAATTGTTCGCGCAGATCGACACGCTCGGCGCCTGGCAGAAGTGGTCGCCGTACGAGAAGTACGACGCGGCAATGAAGCGCAGTTACGAAGGCCCGGCCAGCGGCAAGGGCGCGGCCTACGCCTGGGACGGCAACAGCAAGGTCGGCGCCGGCCGCATGGAAATCATCGAGTCGGTGCCGTCGTCGAAAGTCGTGTTCAAGCTGGATTTCCTCAGGCCTTTCGAAGGCCACAACACCGCGACCTTCACCCTGGTGCCGGTTGGTGACAGCACCACGCTGACCTGGGCGATGGACGGCCCGGCGCCTTACATCAGCAAGCTGATGGGCATCTTCTTCGATATGGACGAAATGATCGGCAAGGACTTCGCCGACGGTCTCGCCAATCTGAAAACCCAGAACGAAGGAGCCTGAACCATGCGCTTCATGATGCTGATGATTCCGAAAGGCTACGAATCCGCTCCCGCCGGCACGATGCCGCCGGCCGACGCGGTCGCGGCGATGATGAAGTACAACGAAAGCCTGCAGCGCGCCGGTGTGCTGCTCGCGCTGGACGGCCTGCATCCGCCGGCCGCCGGCGCGCGCGTCAGCTTCAAGGCCGGCAAGCCGACGGTCACCGACGGGCCGTTCGCCGAGGCCAAGGAAGTGCTCGGCGGCTACTGGCTGATCGACGTCAAATCGCGTGCCGAAGCCATCGCCTGGGCCTCGCGCTGCCCGGCCGGCGACAACGAGGTGATCGAGGTGCGGCAGGTCCAGGAGATGGAGGATTTTCCGCCGGATGTGCAGGCGGCTGCGGCGGGGTTGCGCGAGATGCAGGGGCGTTGATGACGCTGCAGGGCTCAACCAGCCTCCGTTCGTCCCGAGTAGCGGGCTTGCCCGCGTATCGAGGGACCGGATCGCCGTCGGGTCCCTCGATACGCCCGCAAAAAGCGCGGGCTACTCGGGACGAACGGGGCTTGGTTTGAGCCTTGAAGCTAGCCACGCCGCCGTCGATGCCATCTTCCGCATCGAGTCCCCGCGCCTGATTGCGACGCTCGCGCGCATGCTGCGCGGCGACGTCGGCCTGGCCGAAGACCTGGCGCAGGACGCGCTGGTCGCCGCGCTGGAGACCTGGCCCGAGGATGGCGTGCCGGACAAGCCGGGTGCCTGGCTGATGTCCACCGCGAAGCATCGCGCGATCGACCGGCTGCGCCATCACCAGCTCACCGAGCGCAAGCAGCACGAAATCGTGCTGGAAATCGAGGAGCAAATGAGCATGGCCATTCCCGCGCCCGATGCCGGCCTCGACGACGTGATCGGCGACGACCTGCTGCGGCTGCTGTTCACCGCCTGCCATCCGGTGCTGTCGACCGAGGCGCGCGTCGCGCTGACGCTGCGCATGCTCGGTGGACTGAGCACCGACGAAATCGCGCGCGCATTCCTGGTGTCGGAGTCGACGATCGCGCAGCGCATCGTCCGCGCCAAGCGCACGCTGGCCCAGGCGGACGTTCCGTTCGAAGTGCCGGCCGGCAGCGAGCTCGCCGCACGCCTGGCTTCGGTTCTGGAAGTGATCTACCTGATCTTCAATGAGGGCTATTCCGCCACCGCCGGCGACGAATGGATGCGCCCGGCGCTGTGTGAAGACGCGCTGCGGCTCGGCCGCGTTCTCGCTGGCCTCGCGCCGCGGGAGCCGGAGGTGCATGGCCTGGTCGCGCTGATGGAGATCCAGGCCTCGCGAATGCGCGCGCGCACGCGTCCCGGCGGCGAGCCTGTCCTGCTGCTGGAGCAGGACCGCGCGCGCTGGGATCAGCTGCTGATCCGCCGCGGCCTCGCCGCCTTGCAGCGCGCCGAATCCCTCGGCGGCGCGCTCGGGCCGTATGCGCTGCAGGCCGCGATCGCCGCCTGCCACGCGCGCGCCAAAGTCGCGCAGGACACCGACTGGCCGCGCATCGCCGCGCTCTACGGCGCGCTGGCGCAGCGCACGCCGTCGCCGGTGATCGAGCTGAACCGCGCGGTCGCGGTCGGCATGGCCTTCGGTCCCGCGGCGGGCCTTGAGATTGCGGACGCTCTGCGCGACGAGCCGCTATTCGCGAACTACCACCTGCTGCCGGCGGTGCGTGGCGATCTGCTGGCCAAGCTCGATCGGCGCGACCAGGCGATCGCCGAATTCGAGCGCGCCGCGGCGCTGACCCGCAACGCACGTGAGCGTGAGTTGCTGCTGGAGCGCGCGGCAAAAATCCGCTGACCGGACCCGTAGGAGCGGATCCTATCCGCGACTGTGCTCTCGAAGCCGCGAGTCGCGGATAGGATCCGCTCCTACAGGTCGGGCAATCACCGCCGCCCCCCTGTTCCGGGGGCAGACCTGCGGGCCGCGGCGCTCGACAATCGCCGCAGCCGGTGCGCATCGCGCCGCGTTCGGGGATCGCCGTGAAAAACCATCATCGCCTGTTGCTGTGCCTTGCCGCCGCGCTGCTGTCCGCGCCGGCTTTCGCCGATCCCTGCCTGCAGACCGACAAGAAGGGCGCCGACGGTGATCCGCGCCGCTACGACTACGGCAAATGCCGTAGCGACAAGCCGACCGAAACCTTTGGCTCGATCGGCGTCATCGGCCAGCAGATGCAGGGCCTGATGGAACAGCGCCAGGCCAATGACGACGCGCAGCGTGCCGCGATCCAGCGCAGCAACGCCGCGTTCCTGGCCGAGCGCGCGCAGCTGTACTCGAAGATGCAGTACGGCACCTCGCTGGAACTGGTCAACGGCCAGGAAACGGTCGCGATCTACCAGTACAAGGGCGCCGACATTCCAGCCGAAGAGCGCGCCGCGATCCGCAGCGAAATCGGCGCGGCGATCGACGCCGGCAAGCTGCTGGAGACGTACGGGACGGTCGACTACAGCGACGACGCCAACTGGACGGGGTCACCGGCGGCGCAGAAATGGAAGGCCTGCGAAGTCGCCACCGTGCTGACGCGCGCCTACACCTTCGGCGATTTCGTCACGCCCGAGCAGAAAAATCCGGCCAAGGGTTTTGCGATCGCGCAGCGCGGCGCGAAGAACTACTGCGGCGGCACCGCATACTGGCTGGGCCGCATCTTCGAACTCGGCGACACGGTGACGCCCGGTGTCGACAAGGTTCTCGACAAGCACCCGCGCACGCGTATCCGCGATGCTTACGAGATCGCGATCATCAACGGCGTGCTGCCGGCCTACGAGCGCGCCGCTGAAATGAACTTCCATCCGCTGCCGCGCTACAAGGGTAAGAAGTATTTCGACGTCACCGATTTCACGCGTTACCAGTACTGGTACGAAATGCAGGGCGAGGAGTACCAGCTGGCCAGGCGCCAGTACCGCAAATGCCTGGACTTCGAGCCCGGCAATCTGGTCTGTGCGCGCGGCCTGCGCGACCTGTACAGCTTCAACGAATATCCGTTCACGCCGGACGTCGAGCTGTCGGCCTACTACAAGGATTACGTGAGCAAGCTGGAGCAGCTGGTCGCGGCGAGTGAGAAGAGGTAGGCATCACCTGTAGGAGCGGACCCTGTCCGCGACTGTGCTCTTCAAGGTCTCAGTCGCGGACAGGGTCCGCTCCTACAGGTGCGGATCACGCAGCGACCTTGATGCCGCGCTCCCTCGCCATCGTCAGCGCCGTGTCCTCGATCATGTCTTCCTGGCCTCCGACCATTTTCTGCCGGCCCAGCTCGATCAGGATTTCGCGCGCCGAAATGCCGTACTTGGCTTCGGCGCGCTTGGCGAACAGCAGGAACGACGAGTACACGCCGGCATAACCCAGCGTCAGCGAATTGCGGTCGATGCGCACCGGGAAGTCGAGAATCGGCGTGACCAGATCCTCGGCGACGTCGCTGATCTTCAGCACATCGACGCCGGTTTCGACGCCCATGCGCGAGCACACCGCGACGAACACTTCCATCGGCGTATTGCCGGCGCCGGCGCCCATGCCGCCGCAGGCGCAGTCGATGCGCCGTGCGCCGGCTTCGACCGCCGCCAGCGAGTTGGCGATGCCCATCGCCAGGTTGTGGTGGCCGTGAAAACCGATTTCGGTTTCCGGCCTGAGCCTGTCGCGCAGCAGCGCGATACGCGCGCTGACGTCGTCGGGCAGCATGTAGCCGGCGCTGTCGGTCACGTACAGGCAGTTGGCGCCGTAGCTTTCCATCAGCAGCGCCTGCTCGAGCAGCATTGAAGGCTCGATCATGTGCGCCATCATCAGAAAGCCCACCGTGTCCAGGCCCATCTTGCGGCCGAGGTTGATGTGCTGTTCGGACACGTCGGCCTCGGTGCAATGCGTGGCGACGCGGATCGTGGTCACGCCGCAGTCCGCGGCCATGCGCAGGTGATCCACGGTGCCGATGCCGGGCAACAGCAGCGCCGAGACCTTGGCCTGCTTCATGTGCGGAATCACCGCGCGCAGGTATTCCTCGTCGGTCGCGGCGGGGAAGCCGTAGTTGACCGAGGCGCCGCCGAGGCCGTCGCCATGCGTGACCTCGATCAGCGGAACGCCGGCCGCGTCCAGGCCCTGCGAGATCGCCTGCATCTGCTCAATCGTGATCTGGTGGCGCTTGGGGTGCATGCCGTCGCGCAGCGACATGTCGTGCACCTTGATCTGGATGCCTTTCAGGTTCATTGCCTGCTGCTCCTATGCGGCCGCCAGCGTGAGTCGGCCGGCGATGATTTCTTCGGCGAACATCTCCGCGGTGCGCGTCGCGGACGCGGTCATGATGTCGAGATTGCCGGCGTACTTCGGCAGGAAGTCGCCTAGACCCTCGACCTCCATGAACGTGGTCACGCGATTGCCGTCGAACACCGGGCCGTTTTTCAGCCGGTAGCCGGGCACGTATTTCTGTACTTCCCTGATCATTTCCTGCACCGAGGCTTCGATCTCCTTTTGCTTCGGCGGATCGATCGTCAGGCAATGGATGGTGTCGCGCATGATCATCGGCGGCTCGGCCGGGTTGATGACGATGATCGCCTTGCCCTCGTCGGCGCCGCCGATGCTGGCCACCGCGCCGGAGGTGGTGCGGGTGAACTCGTCGATGTTCTTGCGCGTGCCCGGGCCGACCGATTTGCTCGCCACTGTCGCGACGATTTCCGCGTATTTCACGCGCTGCACGCGCGACACCGCGTAGACCATCGGGATCGTCGCCTGGCCGCCGCAGGTGACCATGTTGACGTTCATTTCGCGCTGGCCGGCGTGCTGCTTGAGGTTGATCGGCGGCACGCAGTAGGGGCCGATCGCGGCCGGCGTCAGGTCGATCATCATCACGCCGAGCGCGTTGAGCTTGTCGGAGTTGGCCTTGTGCACGTAGGCGCTGGTCGCGTCGAACGCGATCTGCACGCCGTCGGCCTTGACCTGTTCGAGCATGCCGTCGACGCCTTTATCCGTCGTCTTCAGGCCGAACTCGCGTGCGCGCGCCAGGCCTTCGGACGTCGGGTCGACGCCGACCATCCACACCGGCTCCAGCAGCTCGCTGCGGCGCAGCTTGTACAGCAGGTCGGTGCCGATATTGCCCGGCCCGATGATGGCGCATTTGATCTTGGTCATGCGGTTACCGTTTATTCATGCACTGTGGGAGCGGGCTTGCCCGCGATTGTGCGGTTGCAGGTTTCATTCGCGGGCAAGCCCGCTCCTACAGATTGCGGAGTGAAAGTTTTGTCATTGCTCGAATGAAACCGCCGCCGTCCCAATCCCGGCAATCGTCATCTCGAAGCGATCGCCGGCCACCGCCGGCAGCAGCGGTGCCAGCGAGCCGGACAGGATGATTTCGCCGGCCTTGAACGGAATGCCGAACTGGCCGAGCGTGTTCGCCAGCCAGGCGACCGCGGCCGCCGGGTGGCCTTGCACCGCCGAGCCCAGGCCGGAGGCGACGTGCTCGCCGTTCTTGCGGATATCCATCTTCGCCGCGGCCAGATCCAGCGAGCGCGGATCGACGCGCGCATCGCCGATCACGAACACCCCGCAGCTGGCGTTGTCCGCGACCGTGTCCTGAATTTTTATTTTCCAGTCGTGGATGCGCGAATCGACGATCTCGAAGCAGGCCGCCACGTAGTCGGTGGCGTCCAGCACCTGCTCGGCGGTGATGTGGTCACCGCGCAGGTCGCGCTTCAGCACGAAGGCGATTTCGCCCTCGGCACGCGGCTGGATCAGGCGGTGACGCGCAAGGCTGACGCAGTCGCCGTTGGCGACGTGCATGCGGTCGGTCAGAAAGCCGAAGTCCGGCTGATGCACGCCGAGCATGTCCTGCACCGGCTTGCTGGTGACGCCGATTTTCTTGCCGACGACGCGCTCGCCCTGCTGCTGCCGCAGCTCCAGAAAACGCAGCGAAACGCGATAGGCGTCGTCGATGCTGATGCCGGGCTCGCGCGTGGTCAGTGGCGCCAGCGTGCGGCGCTCACGCAGCGCGGCAAACAGCTCGTCGCCGAGCGCGCTGATTTTGTCGGGGCTCAGGCTCATCGCTCAGCCGTGCTGCAGAAAATCGAGCGTCATGCGATTGAACAGCTCGCGATGCTCGACCATGACCCAGTGGCCGCAGCGCGGCACCACGATCATGCGCAGATTCTTAACGCCGTGGACCAGCTTGAGGATGCCGCTTTCCGGCATCATCTTCTCGTCCGCGCCCCAGAAGCCCAGTGCCGGGCACTGGATTTCGTGCAGGCGCTGCGTCAGGTTCGGCACTTTCATCGTGCGCACCACCTGCGGGTTCTGCAGCTGCATCAGCTGGAAGCGCTCGTTGACGGTCTGCTCGTCGACCACGGACGGATCGACGACCATGCCGCGGATGAAGAAGTCCTTGAGCCGCGCCGCGGTCACCGGCTCGGCCGACATGAACACTTCCTTCATCAGCGCCATGCCCGGCATCTTGAAATACTCGGGCTGGTCCTCGACGCCGCCCGGTGCCATCAGCACCAGCTTTTCGACGGCCTGGGGATGCGCCAGCGCCAGGCCCAGCGCGATCGCGCCGCCGAGCGAGTTGCCGATCAGGGTGTAGCGTTCGACGCCGACGATATCGAGCGTTTCCTTCACGGTGGCGACGAACAGCTCCAGCGGATAGTCGATGTCGGCCGGCTTGTCGGAGTAACCGTAGCCGAGCAGATCGATCAGGATCACGCGAAAGCCGGCCGCGACCAGTTCAGGATAGTTGTGCTTGAAGTTGCTGTGGCCGCAGGCGCCCGAGCCGGAGCCGTGCAGGAACACCACGACCGGGCCGCGGCCCTGGTCGATCAGGTGCATCTTGTAGCCGCTTTGGAGTGTGACGTAGCGGCCTTCGGGGACGGGTTTTGCGGTCATGGCGGCATCGTCGTTCGCAGAGCCCGGGCCGGCTTCGTCCCTTTGGACGACGGCCGCCTGCCGTCATGTCCGCCCTCGCGGGAATGACGATGGGCAAATTCGTCCTTACGGGTGACGGTGCTGCCCGGCGGATCGCCTAGCATCGTCGGCACAAGCGATCGCAAAGATCCGCAAGGAGAGTCTCTTGACGCAGCGCAGAATCGTGCTGGTGACCGGCGGTGCCAAGGGTGTCGGCCGCGGCATCAGCGCCAGCTTTCTGGCGGCCGGCGACGTCGTCGTCTGCTGTGGCCGCGAAGCGCCGGAGAGCTTGCCGTCGGTCGAGGGCCGCGGCGCCGAGTTCATCGCGGCCGATGTCCGCGACAGCGCCGCGCGCGACGGGCTGTTCGACGAGATCCTGCGGCGCCACGGCCGCCTCGACGTGCTGGTCAACAACGCCGGCGGCTCGCCGTTCGTGATGGCCGACAAGGCCTCGCCGCGGTTCCACGAGTCGATGATCCAGCTCAACCTGCTGGCGCCGCTGCACCTGGCGCAGAAAGCCAACGCGCAGATGCAGCAGCAGGACAGCGGCGGCGTGATCGTGTTCGTCGGCAGCGTCAGCGCGCTGCGGCCTTCGCCGGGCAGCGCCGCCTACGGTGCGGCCAAGGCCGGCGTGCTCAATCTGGTGTCGTCGCTGGCGGTGGAATGGGCGCCGAAAGTGCGCGTGGTCGCGGTCAGCCCGGGAATGGTGCGGACCGAGCAGAGCGAGCTGCATTACGGCGACGAAGCCGGGATCAAGGCCGTGGCCAGCACGATTCCGATGCAGCGCCTGGCCGAGCCTGGCGACGTGGGCGACGCCTGCCTGTGGGTGGCATCGAAGCAGGCAGGTTATCTTTCCGGTACAAACCTGACCTTGCACGGCGGCGGCGAACGTCCCGCGTTCCTCGCTGCAGCCAGCGTCAACCAAGGCTGAGCCTTCACCGGCTCGCCGCTTGCGACCGGGAGATTGCAATGAGCCGTAACCATCTAGGCCGCTGCGCCGCCCTGCTGTGCTGCGCGCTGCTGTGCGGTGCCCCCGTGGCGCGAGCCGCCGACGCCAAGGACGCCGAGCAGGTACTGAGCTGCATGCGCGCCAACTCGTCCAGCGCGCTGCGCACGCAGAAAATCACCATGGACGTGCGCGAGCGCGGCATCCCGGTGCGCAGCCTCGCCGGCTGGCTTTACACGATGCGCGACCACGCCGGCCTGCTGCGCGTGAACCTGCGTATCACCGAGCCCGAGGCGCTGGCCGGCGGCGCCTACCTGATCAACCAGACCGCGGACGCGCCGCGCGGCGGCATGTACGTCTACCTGCCGTCGGTGGGGCGCGTGCGCAAGCTCAGCGGCAGCGTCGCCGACGGCGCGCTGATGGGCACGCAGTTCAGCTATGTCGAATTCAAGCAGCTGCAGAGCGCCTTCGGCGATCTGCATGCGACGCTGGAGACGCCCGAGGATATCGAGGGGCGCCGGGTCGAGGTGCTGTCGTTCCGCGGTTTCGACAGCAGCCAGTCGCGCTACAGCGGCGCGCGCGCCTGGATCGACCAGCAGAGCTGTGTGCCGCTGAAAGCCGATTTCATGGCCGGCACCAAGGTGCTGAAGCGGATGATCGCGCCGGCCAGTTCGATCCGCCGCGACGGCGCCGTCTACTACGTGCAGCAACTGCAGATGCGCGATCTGGAGAACGACGCGCTGACCGAGCTGCGCTCGGAAAAAGGCAGCACGCGCAGCACCGCGGCCAAGCTGTTCGATCCCGAGACCTTCTACACCGCCAACTGAGCGGGTTTGCGTCCCTCGATACGCTTCGCAAGCGAAGCTACTCGGGAGGAACGGGGTTTGTTCCATGCCGTCGTTCCTCCCGAGTAGCCGCGCAGCGGCGTATCGAGGGACGCATCCATATCGGCGCCATCGTCTGCGCGGATGAGGCCGCGCCGGCCCTCGCGTTTCCATAATCCCGCACGATTACGATCAGGCGGAGAAACGCGATGTCGCAGAGCTTTCCCAAAGGCGCGACGCTGGTGTTCGGCGGCAGCGGCGGCATCGGCCAGGAAGTGGCGAAGTCCTTCGGCGCCGCCGGCAGCGACGTCGCCATCGTCTATCGCAGCAAGAAGGACGTCGCCGAGCGCGTGGTCGCGGAGATTGCCGCTGGCGGCCGCAAGGCCACGGCGCACGCGGCCGATGTGCGCGAACCGGCGCAGGTGCAGGCCGCGGTCGAGGCGGCGATTGCGGCGCACGGCCGCATCCACACCGTGGTCTGGGGCGCCGGGCCGGTGGTCGAGCAGGTTCACATCGGCGACACCACGCAGGAGCTGTGGCGCAAGTCGATCGACATCGAAGTGCATGGCTTCTTCACCGCGGTACAGGCGACGCTGCCGCATCTGCGCGAAGCCGGCGGCGGCAGCTACGTGCATCTGGGCAGCGCCGGGCATGTCTGGTGGCCGGCGAAAGACGGTCTTTCCGTTGCGCCGAAAGCGGTCAACGAGGCGCTATGCAAGGGTATCGCCAAGGAAGAGGGCCGCCACAACATCCGCGCCAACTCGGTGCTGGTCGGCGTGATCGAGGCCGGCATGTTCCTGGAGCTGCTGAAGCGCGGCGTTTTCGACCAGAAATGGACCGACGAAACGCAGAAGCTGCTGTGCCTGAAGCGCTGGGGCAAGCCGCAGGAAATCGGCAGCGCCGCGGTGTTTCTGGCGACCAACGGCTATGTGACCGGGCAGCAGATCAATGTGTCGGGGGGCTTTGGGATTTGAACTTGCGGTGATCGCGGTTGCTACCGCGGGCGGCTGCGCTTACGAATTTCAGCTCGTTGTGTACAGGCGCTGTCACGAGCGATGTCGCAAGCGACCAGGTGCTCAGACTTTCATGCCGGTCATCCAGGCGATCACGTCGCTGCGCTGCGCCGGC
The DNA here is from genome assembly GCF_965279055.1 of Hydrocarboniphaga sp. Taxonomy (NCBI): domain Bacteria; kingdom Pseudomonadati; phylum Pseudomonadota; class Gammaproteobacteria; order Nevskiales; family Nevskiaceae; genus Hydrocarboniphaga; species Hydrocarboniphaga sp. The sequence continues at coordinate 280,671 of NZ_OZ257125.1, forward strand.
GTATGAGGGTGCGACAGCAGGCCCTCGACTACGAAGGTGCCGACGGTCGCCATCAGCCGGGCCTGCGCGGACGTGAGACCGCGCGCTTGCAGCTTTCCGACCAGCATGTTTTCCAGCGCCCGGTGGAAGGCCTCATGCCACTCGCGGACAACTTCGGATCGCGCGGCCCGCGCGTGCACCGTCGATACCAGATCGCTGGCCTGCGCAAACTGCTGGATAGCCCAGGACAACTGGTCGGCGAACGGCGCATGGGCCCTGCCGTGTAGTTCGGCCATTCCTTGCGCGACCAGCCGGTTGAGGGCACCCACCAGCATTTCGTCCTTGCTCTTGTAGTACCAGTACAAGGTGTTGGGAGCGACGTCGATGGCGGCCGCGATCATCGACATCGAGGTCGCCTCGTAGCCGTGCTGGATGAACAGCCGGGACGCGGCGGCGTCGATTTCGTCCCGCTTGATCTCGCGATCGATCGTCCGCTTGTTCTTGGCCACGCAGCACGCTCCGGGGAATCTTGATCGGCAATCAAGAACTGTTATTGTAGTTTCTTGAATGCCATTCAAGATGGCGTTTGCCCCCGGTCTCTTTTTTCGAGCATCGCCATGCAAAGCCCCCAGGTTCAGACGCCATCGCGGTTCGAGGCGGTCAAGACGACATTCGTTTGCGGCGGCGTGACATGTGCCGCGACCTTGCGCTTGCCGGAATCGCGCGACGGAAAGCCGCTGCCGGCGATCCTCATGGTGCATGGTTGGGGCGGTGTGCAGAACGCGCTGACGCCGCCGTTCTACGATCGCTTTACCGGCGCCGGCTTTGCGGTGATGACCTTCGATTACCGGGGTTGGGGCGATAGCGCCGGCATGCCGCGCAATCAGATCAACCCGAAGCAGCGCGTGCTGGATGCCGACGCCGCGCTGGCACATTTGAAAAGCCTGCCGCAGATCGACGCGGACCGGATCGTGCTCTGGGGCAGCTCGTTCGGTGGCGGCCATGTCGTCGAGCTGGCGGCCGAGCATCCCGAACTGCTGGGCGCCATCGCCCAGGTGCCGATGTTGAACGGCATGGCGGCGGTGCGCGCGGTGCCGCTGTTTACCCTGCTGCGTTTTGCGCTCTATGCGCTGGCCGACCTGTTGAAGCCCGGCCGTCCGATCTATCTGCCGGTGGTGTCGGCCCCCGGCGAATTCGGCTCCATGGATCGCGACGACGCGCAACGGGCCCTGTTCGCCGGCATGGCGGCGATCGGCCGCCCGTATGACAACCGCGTGGCGGCGCGCTCGCTGATGACCATGGGGCCGTACCGGCCGTTCAAGCGGCTCAAGGACATCCGCGTGCCGACCCTGATCGTCGGCGGGACGCGCGACTCGGTGGCACCGTTCAACGAGGCCGATATCGTCGCCGCCGGCAACGATCGCATCCGCGTGCGCAGCATCGACGCCAACCACTTCGAGCCGTATTTCGAGCCGACTTTCTCGACCTCGATCGCCCACCAGCTGTCGTTCCTCGCCTCCCTGTAGCGCCGGCGCGTGGTGCCGCTGCGGCGGCGCTGCTGCGAATGGACGATGCCCGCGCCGCGCGTCGGCAACATGCTCGGTGCGATAGCACTGATAACGGAGAGCAACGATGTCGATGACGCTGGCCCAACTTGAGGATCTGGAGCAGATCCGCCGCTTGAAATATGCCTATTGCCGTTGCATCGACATGGCCAACTTCGGCGAGCTGCGCGAGCTGCTGACCGAAGACTCCAGCGTCTGCTACGTCGGCGGCAGCTACCGCTTCGAGACGGCCGGCCGCGACGCCATCATCGATGCGCTGTCGGGCGCCTTCCATTCCGAGGCGATTGCGATGCATCACGTCAATCACCCGGAAATCGATCTGGTTTCGGCGACCGAGGCGACCGGCACCTGGTATCTGAAAGACTGGTTCCTGGACCTGCGCAACAAGATCATCACCGACGGCAGCGCGCTGTACCGCGATACCTACGTCAAGCGCGACGGCGCCTGGAAGATCCAGCGCGCCACCTACGAGCGCATCTTCGAAATCGTCACGCCCGTCGAGCAGGCGCCGAACATCACCGCGCACTGGCTGGCGAAGCACGGCAAGGTGCTGCCGAAGGCGGCTTGATTTTCATTCCCCTCTCCCTTCGGGAGAGGGGTTAGGGGGTGAGGGCGCCCGAATGTGGCGCCACGCTGCGACGCCCTCATCCGGCGCTACGCGCCACCTTCTCCCGGAGGGAGAAGGGAATGGCATAGCATGTCGCCATGAACGATCCTGCATACGACGTCGATCTGTTCGTGATCGGCGGAGGTTCCGGTGGCGTGCGCGCGGCGCGGGTTGCGGCGGGCTTCGGCGCGCGCGTCGCACTCGCCGAGCAAAGCGATCTCGGCGGCACCTGCGTCAATCTCGGCTGCGTGCCGAAGAAAATGCTGGTCTACGGCGCGTCCTACGCCGACGATTTCGAGCACGCGCAAAGCTACGGATGGAGCACCGCGGGCGAGCCACGGTTCGACTGGCCGACGCTGCTGCGCAACAAGAACCGCGAAATCGCGCGGCTCAACGGCATTTACGCTCGGCTGCTGGCGGATTCGGGCGTGCGCGTGATCAAGGCGCATGCGCGGCTGCTCGATGCGCACACGGTCGATGTCGGCGGCGAGCGCATCCGCGCCGCGCATATCCTGCTCGCGACCGGCGGACGGCCCTATGTGCCGGCGATTCCCGGCGCCGAGCATGCGATCACGTCCGATCAGGCTTTTCATCTGCCGCAGTTGCCCAAGCGCGTCGTCGTTGCCGGCGGCGGCTATATCGCGGTGGAATTCGCGTCGATCTTCCACGGTCTTGGCGCGCAAACCGTGCAGCTGTATCGCGGCGACCTGTTCCTGCGCGGATTCGACGGCGGCCTGCGCACGCATCTGCGCGATCAGCTGAGCCTGCGCGGCCTGGACCTGCGCTTCGACATCACCATCAGGCAGGTAACCCGGCTCGCTGACGCCAGCCTGGAACTGCAGCTGAGCGACGGCAGCCGGCTGCACACCGATTGCCTGCTGTTCGCCAAGGGCCGCCGGCCCATCGTCGACGGCCTCGGCCTGGAAAACAGCAAGGTCGCGCTGGATTCGCGCGGCTACATCGCCGTCGACGAGCACTACCGCACCGCGGAGCCGTCGATCTTCGCGGTCGGCGACGTGATCGGCCGCGTGCAGCTGACGCCGGTCGCACTGGCGGAAGGCACCGCGGTCGCGCGGCTGCTGTTCAGACCCGAGCTGCACCGGCCGCTCGATTACACGCTGATCCCGACCGCGGTTTTCAGTCTGCCGAATATCGGAACGGTCGGTTTGAGCGAGCAGCAGGCGCTGGAGCAGGGCCATCGGCTGAAGTTGTACGAAAGCCGCTTCCGGCCGCTGAAGATGACGCTGACCGCTTCGGCCGAAAACACTTTCCTGAAACTGGTGGTCGACGCCGACAGCGACAGGGTGCTCGGCGCGCACATGGTCGGCCCGGACGCCGGCGAGATCATCCAGGGCCTGGCGGTGGCGCTGAAAGCCGGTGCGACCAAGGCGATGCTCGACGACACCATCGGCGTGCACCCGACCACCGCCGAAGAGTTCGTGACGATGCGCAGCGAGCGGGTGGCGGTTTAGGAAGTGGGTAACCGAGCGTGAATTCCGCGCAGAACTCCGTTCGTCCCGAGTAGCCGGGGTTTCATCCCGGCGTATCGAGGGATCCGATCGCGATCCGGTCCCTCGATACGCCCGCAACCGCGCGGGCTACTCGGGACGAACGGGCTTGTAGTCGGCGCTTCCAAAACGAAAAGCCATAAAAAAGGCGGGCCGAAGCCCGCCTTTCCTTCCCGCTCTCCCTTACAACAACAACGGCTTCACCCCAAGCTCAATACGCTGTTGAGCAACAAGCGGACCAACATCGTCTGCCGGGTCACCCCGGTCTTGCAGAAAATCGAGCGCAGATGGGTGCGGGCGGTGTTGCGGCGCACGTTCATCTTCTCGGCGGCCTCGTCCAGCGTCAGGCCCTCGGTCAGCAGCAGCGCCAGCGAGGCCTCCATGCGGGTCAGGCCGAACAGGCGGCGCACCAGCTCCTGGGACGGCTGCACGGCGCTGGCTTCCGGGTCGCGCAGGAACAGTGCCGCGGCGGGGCGCTGCTTGCTTTCGGAGAACGGGCCCATCGGGATGGCGCGCACCAGGATGCCGAGCTTGGCGCGGCCGCTGGGGCGCGACACCGACAGCGCCTCGACCACGCCCGGGCCATCGGCGGCGCCGGCGTCGGTGACGCAGTGGCGGATCATCTGCTGCAGCGAGCGGCTCTCCTGGGCGCTTTCGACGCACAGCGTGTTGCCGCTGAGCCAGATGCCGTCCTTCTCCGCCAGGATGCGCCGCGCTTCCTGGTTGCTTTCGATGATGTTGCCGTTCTGGTCGATGCTGATCGTGCCCAGCTGCATGCGGTTGACCGCACCGGCGAACATCGCACGCTCGCATTCGAGGAAATCCAGCCGCGCGTGCAGCTGGATCGAGCGCTTCAGATGCGGCAGCAGCAGCTTGCACAGCGCCTTGTCTTCGGCAGAAAACGGCGCCGAATCATGCAGGCGCGTCACCCGCAGCCGGCACTCGATGCCGTCGCGGGTATTGATGTCGGCGCCGAGCAGGTGACGGATGTTCAGCGGCTTGAGGAAGTCCAGGTACACCGCGGACTGCAGCCACTGCTTGCCGATCAGTTCTTCGGCGGTCAGCACTTCGCCTTCGGGCAGGCGGATGAACGGGTCCATCGCGAAGAAGTGCGTCTCGTAGGCCTGCACGTTCTGCACCGTGGTGCTGCCGGTGTTGAGCATGATGCCGGTGCTGTCGGTGGACGGCGGACGCAGCATCAGCGTGACGTGACCGGCCTTGAGGCGATCGCGCAGCAGCTGCATCGCGGTCTGCCACGGCGGCGATTCCATCGGCCCGTCGTAGATCGAGCCGATCAGGCGATCGAGCTGGTCGATCTCGGGATTCGCGGTGATGCCGACGGCGGCGCTCACGGCTGCGAACGCGGCGGGCGGGCGCGATGCACTGCGGGCATCGGCCATCGATACTGCGGTGACTGGCATATTACGGGTCTCCTCCGTTAGCAATGCCGGGTGTCGCCTTGTGGCGCTCTGGCCCTATTTGAACCCATCCCACTCCCGGCGGGTGTAGGAAAACTGGCCCTTGTCTCCCGCCGCAGCCAGGGGCGCGACGGGCCATCAAGGTAGCCCTGCAAGCGGACGAGGTGTCTCGTCCAAAAGGGTGAGCCGGACTCACCAGGCCGCTGGCCATAGTCGCGGCCATCCACAGCGACGGGGCCGGGCATGAGCGACGAACAGGGCATGAAGCGGGCTTTGCAGGCGTATATCGACCACTTCAACGCCTCCAATCCGCAGGCGATTTCGGCATTGTTTGCCGACGAGGCGACGGTGGAAGATCCGGTCGGCACGCCGCTGATCAGCGGCCGGACGGCGATCGCCGCGTTCTACGAGAGGTCGGTGGCCACCGGCGCGCGGCTGAAGCTGGCGGCGCCGATCCGCGGCTCGCACGGCAACGCGGCGGCGATGGCCTTCGACGTGGAACTGAACATGCCGCAGGGCCCGGCGCTGATCCGCGTGATCGACACCTTCACCTTCGACGCGGCCGGCAAGTTCACCAGCATGCGCGCGTTCTGGGGTCCGGGCGATATGGAATTGCCGAAGTAGTTTCTGCTGGTCTCCTTCCCCCGCGCGCGGGGGAAGGCCGGGATGGGGGCGAGACGATAAAGCCTTGCGCCGTGACGAACGCCCCCACCCCAGCCCTCCCCCGCAGGCGGGGGAGGGAGAGAAACATCAAGCGGCGGCGAGTTCCTTGTGATCCTTGGGAAACGCCTGCATGCCGCGCGGCACGTGGATGCCTTCCACCTGCTTCAGGAATTCCTGCTTCTGCGCACGCGGGTTGTAGAACTGCTTGTACCAGAGCCGCTGCTTGCGGAAGGCGCCGTCGCCCTGCACGAACAGGCCGTTGAAGCAGGGCCGCTTGTGCTTCCACACCTCGAAATCCTGGGCGAATGCGGCCAGCGCCATGTCGGAGAACATCTTCGCGCCGGCGCGATCTTCATCGGTCGCCGCGCCGCCCTTGGCGGTCTTCACCAGCAGCGAATGCCAGACGTGGCTGCTACCGTTTTCCACCGGCGTGTGGGCGATGAAAATGTAGCTGTCGTAGAGGCCGCTCATGCGCGTGATCAGCACGCTGGGGCCGTTGTAGATCGCTTCGGTGACCAGCAGCGGGCCGCCCTCGGCGGCCAGCGTGCGATGACCGCCGGCCATGCGCTGGATCGCCAGATGACCCTTGAACTCGTTTTCGAAAAACTTGGTGCGCGAGCCGTGCACCGGGCCGAAATGCGCGGCGTCGGTGATGTTGTCGACGATCTCCTGCGGATGCGTGTCGATGGTGCCGAGATCGTCGATATGGGTCCAGCGCACCCAGTTCGGCTCGTCCCATTCGCTCAGATAAGGCACCTCCCATTCCGGCTCGCCGCCTTCCGGGTCGTGCCAGACGAACACCGCGCCCATGCTCTCCTTCACCGGCCAGGCGCGCACTTTCGCCGCCGGCGGAATCGGCCCGTCGGAATACGGGATGTGGTTGCACTTGCCGTCCGGGCCGAAGCGCCAGGCGTGATACGGGCAGCGGATCGAGTCGCCCTCGATCGCGCCGTCCTGGGCCACATAGCTGGTGCTGTTGCGCGCCAGGTGGGTGCCCATGTGCGGGCAGTACGCGTCGAGCAGGAACACCTTGCCGGAATCCTTGCCGCGATACAGCGCGAATTCCTGGCCGAAATAGCGCACGCCCATCGGCTTGTCGCTGGTCACTTCGCTGCTCTGCGCGATCATGAACCAGCCGCGCGGAAAGTCGAATTCGCCGAGGCCGTATTCCTTGCTGGTGGTCATGAGTTGGGGTCCCGTCCGTCGTCTGTTGGCTGAAAGCCGCTGAGCCAGTATTCGCCCCACCCGGATAGGCGACTTCGTCCTGTCGGACGACGTGGGTCCGACTGCCGCATCTGCTAGTCATTTCGGGTGAGGCTGCGGCGGTGGGCATCTGCGAAAAAGTGGCATCGGCGGCGCTGTCGCGTCGCCCCTGTTTCCTGTCGGAGATTCCGTCGTGCCCAACGTCCAGACCAAAGCCAGCGCCACCCCGATCAGCCCGCAGGTCCTGGTGCAGCGCGCCCGCGAGATGGTGCCGATCCTCAAGGCACGCGCTAGCCAGACCGAAGCGCTGCGCCGCCTGCCCGACGAGACCATCGCCGAGATGAAAGCCGCCGGCTTCTTCAACGTGCTCAAGCCCAAGGCCTACGGCGGCTACGAGATGGATCCGCAGGTGTTCTACGAGGTCTGCATGACGCTGGCCGAAGGCTGCATGTCGACCGCCTGGGTCTATGGCGTGGTCGGCGTGCACAACTGGCAGATCGCGCTGTTCGATCCGCGCGCCGCGGCCGATGTCTGGGGTAAGGACGACAGCGTGCTGATCGCCTCGACCTACATGCCCAAGGGCCAGGTCAAGCCGGTCGAAGGCGGCTTCAGGTTCAGCGGCCGCTGGGGCTTCTCCAGCGGCATCGATCACTGCGACTGGGTGTTCCTCGGCGGCCTGATCTTCAGCCAGGACCAGCCGCCGGAATACCGCACCTTCATGCTGCCGAAAAGCGATTTCAAGGTCATCGACACCTGGCACACGATGGGCCTCAAGGGCACCGGCTCGAAGGACATCGTCGTCGACGACGTGTTCGTGCCCGAGTACCGCACGCACAAGGCCAGCGACGGCTTCATGGGCACCAACCCCGGCCGCGAGCATTTCACCGCCGACCTGTACAAGCTGCCGTTCGGCCAGATCTTCGTGCGGGCGGTATCGAGTGCCGCGATCGGCGGCCTGCAGGGCGCGCTGGATACCTTCCTGGAATTCGCCGCGGTGCGTGTCGGCGACATGGGCAACAAGACCAGCGAGCAGGGCCCGGCGCAGATCGCCGCTGCCGAAACCGCGCTGGCGATCGACGAGATGAAGCTGGTGCTGAACCGCAATTTCGGCCTGCTGATGGACAGGATCCGCGCCAAGCAGCCGCTGGACAACATCGCCCAGCGCTCGCACTTTCGTGCGCAGGCCGCGCAGGTGGTCGAGCGCTCGGCCAAACACGCCTACCAGCTGTTCTCGGTGTGCGGCGGCCGCGGCATTTTCACCGACTTCGCGCTGCACCGTTACGTGTTCGACATCTTCGCCGCGCGCGGCCACTACGCCAACAACCCCGACCAGTTCGAACGCAACTACGGCAGCGTGCTGCTGGGTCGCGAGAACACGGACTACTTCCTCTAGATTTTTTCGCCTCTCCCACCGGGAGAGGGGCCAGGGGTGAGGGCGTCGAAGCGCGGCGCGAACCTGCAAGTCCCTCACCCGGCGCTGCGCGCCACCCTCTCCCGGTGGGAGAGGGGCACAACAATGGAGCACGCGATGGGCATCAACGAAACATCCTGGGACGCCGAGTACGACGTCGTCGTCGTCGGCTCCGGTGCCGGCGGCATGACCAGCGCGCTGTGCGCGAAGCAGCAGGGGCTGTCGGCGATCGTCGTCGACAAGGACAAGTTGTTCGGCGGCACCAGCGCCGTGTCCGGCGGCGGCATCTGGATCCCGAACAATCACGACATCGCGCGCAACGGCGGCAGTGATTCGTTCGAGGAAGCGCTGACCTATCTGAAACACCTGATCGGCGACGCGACGCCGGTGGAGAAGCTCGAGGCTTATCTCAAAGCCGCGCCGGAGATGGTCAAGTACATCGCCGCGCATTTCGATCTGCCGTATCACAGCGTCGTCAAATATCCGGACTATTACTCCGATGCGCCGGGCGGCAAGGCCGGCTGGCGCTCGATGGAGCCCTTCGAACTCGACGCCGCGCAACTGGGCGCCGACTACGACCTGATGCGCGCCGCCTATCCGGGCACGATGCTGATGGGCCGCATTTCGATGAACCAGGTCGAGGCGCACAAGCTGTTTTCGCGCGGCCCGGGATGGATGTGGCTGATGACGAAAATGTTCGCCCGGTACTGGACCGATTTCAGCTGGCGCCGCAAGACGCCGCGAGATCGGCGGCTGACCCTGGGCCAGGCGCTGGTCGCGCGGCTGCGCATCGCGATGAAGAAGGCGAGTATTCCGCTGCAACTCGAAACCGGCATGGAGTCGCTGATCGAGGAGAACGGCAAGGTCGTCGGCGTCGTCGTCAACCAGCGCGGCCGCCGGCTGCGTTATCGCGCGCGGCGCGGCGTGATGCTGGCCTGCGGCGGCTTCGAGTCCAACCAGCAGATGCGCGAGCAGTACCTGCCGCATCCGACCAGTTCGGCCTGGACCGCGGCGCCGCCGATCAATCATGGCGACGGCATCCGCGCCGGGCAGAAGCTCGGCGCCGCGCTCAAGCACATGGGCCTGGTCTGGGGTTCGCCGACGGTGAAAAAGCCCGGCGTTTCGCAGCAGATCACCTTGTTCGTCGAACGTGGCATGCCGGGTTGTGTCGCGATCAACCAGGAGGGCCGGCGCTTCGTCAACGAGGCCGCCGCCTATCCGGATTTTCTCGACGCGATGTACGCCGACCAGGCGCGCGGCAACCACGCGGCGCCGTGCTGGCTCGTGTTCGACGCGACCTTCCGCTACAAGTATCCGATGGGTATTTTCCTGCCCGGCCAGATCGAGCCCGATTCCAAGCTGCCGAAAGACTGGCTCGACAAGGTCTACTACCGCGCCGACTCGCTGACCGGTCTGGCGGCGAAAATCGGCGTCGATGCCGGCGAACTGGCGAAGACCGTGGCGGCGATGAACCAGTACGCCGCCAGCGGCGTCGACAGCCAGTTCGGCAAGGGCAATACGCCGATCGACCGCTACTACAGCGACCCCAGCGTCAAGCCCAACACCTGCCTGGGCCCGATCGCGAAAGCGCCGTTCTACGCGGTGAAACTCGACGCCGGCGACATCGGCACCAAGGGCGGCCTGGTCACCGACGTGCATGCGCGCGTGCTGCGCGAAGACGGCCATGTGATCGAAGGCCTGTACGCCACCGGCAATACCACGGCCGCGGTGATGGGGCCGAAGTATCCGGGTGCGGGCGCGACGCTGGGGCCGGCGATGACCTTCGGCTATATCGGCGCGATGCATATGGCGAATGCGGCGGTCGATGTGAAACCCGCGGTCGCCGTCGCGGCCTGACCGCGATGTCGCGGGCAAGCCCGCTCCCACATTCGCAGTTGTAGGAGCGGGCTTGCCCGCGACCGACGACGCACAAAAGCCAGGAACCACCATGCCCAAACTCTCCAACAAAATCGCGCTGGTCACCGGCTCCGGACAAGGTGTCGGCCAGGGCATTGCCTACGCGCTGGCGGGCGAGGGCGCGACCGTTGCGGTGCTCGGCCGCACCGCCGCCAAGCTCGACACCACGGTGACCGAGATCCGCCGTCGCGGCGGCAAGGCGATCGCGGTGGAATGCGACATCAAGCACGCCGATCAGCTGGCACGGGCGGTGGAGCGCGTGGTCGGCGAACTCGGCGGTCTCGACATCCTGGTCAACAACGCGCAGGAGGTGTCGCTCGCTCCCTTGCTGTCGCTGAGCGAAGCGGCGCTGGCCGCCGGCTGGGAATCCGGGCCGTTGGCGACGCTACGCTTGATGAAGCTGTGCCATCCGCACCTGAAAAAATCCGGCGCCGGCAACATCGTCAACCTGTGCACGGTCGCGGCGATGCGCTGGGACGTCTCCGGCTACGGCGGCTACGCCGCAGTCAAAGAGGCGACGCGCCAGCTGACCCGCGCCGCCGCCTGCGAATGGGCCGCCGACGGCATCCGCAGCAACGCGATCCTGCCGCTGGGCGATTCGCCGGCGATGGCCGGCTGGACCCAGGCGCGGCCTCAGGAGGCCGCCGCCTTCATCGCCACGGTGCCGATGCAGCGCGTCGGCGAATGCGAAGCCGACATCGGCCGCTTCGTCGCCACGCTGGTCTCCGACGACTGCCGCTACATCAACGGCCAGAGCATCGCCGTCGACGGCGGCCAGGCTTTCCTCGGCTGAAGAAAGCCGCGCCCCGATGCTAGCATCGGGGCATGACTGCTCAGGCCGGCTATTCGGGCACCGCGCTCGCGAAAAAACTTGGCATCACCGAAGGCCGCCGGGTGCTCGCGCTGCAGGCGCCCGCTGGCTATCGCGACTGGCTGGCGCCGCTGCCGGCCGCTGTCGCGTTCGAGGCCGGAATCTCGGCTGCAATCGACATCGTGCACATTTTCGCAACCGACGGCGCGGCGCTGGCCGCGGAGCTGAAAAGCCTGCGCAATGCGATCCGCAGCGACGCGGCGGTGTGGGTTTCATGGCCCAAGAAGGCGTCCAAAGTCGTCACCGACATCACGGAAGATACGATCCGTGCCGTGGCCCTGCCGCTGGGCTTCGTCGACATCAAGGTCTGTGCGGTCAACGAGGTCTGGTCGGGGCTGAAGCTGGTCATCCGCAAGGAACTGCGCTGATGAAAGGGAAATCGGTCTGGGCCGTCGCCGCCGGCGTTGCGTTCATCGTCATCGTCACCACGCTGGTCGACATCGCGCTGCACCTGGCCGGCGTGTATCCGGCGATGGACCAGCCGCTGACCCATGAACTGTGCGTGATGGCGACCTTGTACCGCTTCATCATCGGTGTCGGCGGCGGGGCGCTGACCGCAAGGCTGGCTCCGCAGAATCCGCTGAAGCACGCCTTGATCCTCGGCGGCGTCGGCAGCCTGCTCGGCCTGCTCGGCGTCGTCACCACCTGGAACCAGGGCCTGGGCCCGCACTGGTATCCGATCGCGCTGATGCTGCTGGCCGTGCCGCAGTGCTGGCTCGGGGGGCGGCTGTATACGATGCGCCGCCGTTAGCCGCACATGTCATTGCCGCGAAGGCGGCAAGCCAGAGACGGCACGGCGCGCCTAAGGAACCTCTGATCAAGTCCTGCACGTCCGCGCAGGACTTGATCAGAGGTTCCCTAAAGCTGCAAGGCCGGCGCGCTGCCGCTAGGCTATGGCACTACGCGGCGCCGCCGCGGTCTTCTCCTACTCATTCAGACGAAACGAGCCTTCCATGAAGCTGCGTCCGCTGCTGCTGATGTCCCTGTTGCTGTCCTCGCTCGCCGCTTGTTCGCCCAAGGCGCCGCCGGCCGAGCCGGCCGAACCCGCCGCCGCCGCGGCACCGGCCGAAACCGCGGCACCGGCCGAGCCGGCGCCGGCTGAAAGCGCCGCGGCCACCGCCGGATCCTCACCCGCGGTCAGTGCCGCCCCGGCTGCAGCCGCAGCGCCCGCCACGGCGCCGGAAGCCAAGCCCGCCGAGCCGGCTCCGGCCCCGGCTGCTGCTGCCGCCGCGCCGGCGCTGACCGCGCCGCCGGTCGAAGGCACCGACTACGTGACCATCGAAGGCGGCGAGCCGTTCGCGCCGGTGCCGGGCAAGATCGAGCTGGTCGAATATTTCAACTACGTCTGCCCGGCCTGTGCTTCGTTCAATCCGGACTTCCAGCAGTGGAAGGCGAAGCTGCCGGGCAACGTGCACGTGGTCTACATCGCCGCCGATTTCCGCGGCGACTTCGTGCCGTATGCGCGCGCCTACTACGCGGCCGAGTCCTTCGGCCTGGTCGAAAAAACCCACGACGAGGTCTACAAGGCGGTGCACGAAACCCATGCGCTGCCCGGCGAAGGCGGCGCGGTCGACGAGGCCAAGATCGCCGACTGGTACGCCGCGCATGGCGCGCCCGGCGCCGAAATGTTCCTCGGCGCGATGCGCAGCTTCTCGGTCGACGTGCAGCTGAAGAAGGGCCGCGCTTTCGCGATGCACAGCAAGGTCAGCAGCACGCCGTCGCTGATCATCAACGGCAAGTACCTGGTCAAGGGCAAGAGCTGGGACGAGAAACTGGCGATCGCGACCTGGCTGATCGACCGCGAGCGGGCGGGGAAGAAGTAGGCTCTTTTTGAACGCATCACTCACTGCCGTTCGCCCCGAGTAGCCGCTTGCGGCGTGTCGAGGGGCCGGATCGCGGTCTGGCCCCTCGATACGCCGGATAAATCCGGCTACTCGGGGCGAACGCAGTGAGTTGCCGGCTTCACCATCGTCACAGCACCCACTTGATCATCCCCGCGAACTGCTCCAGCAGCCGTTCGCGCCAGCCGCGTCGGCGCCACAGCGCCGGGTCGATGGTCTGGCAATGCCGCAGGTCATGCTCGAACATCGCCTCCATCTCGCGCGCGAAACCGGCGCCGACGATGAAGGCATTGGCCTCGTCGTTGTGAAAGAAGCTGCGGTAGTCGAGGTTGCTGGAGCCGACCGTGGACCAGACGCCGTCGATGACCGCGGTCTTGGCGTGCAGCACGGCCGGCCGATATTCGTGAATCTGCACGCCGGCGCGCATCAGGCCGGCGTAGCTGCGCCGCGCCGCGTATTTCACCAGGCCGGCGTCGGTCCGCTGCGGCACGATCAGTTGCACGTCGACGCCGCGCCGCGCCGCGTGTTTCAGGCTGCGCAGAAACCGCCAGTTCGGCGCGAAGTAGGCCTGGGTGATCCAGATGCGCCGCTGCGCCAGATGGATCGCGTCGCGATACGCGTGGTAGATGCGCGGCTTGACCCGGTACTTCGGCCTTAGCGGATTTTTCGGCCGCGGCAGATCGTCGTCGTCGTTGTCGTCCTCGCCGCCGACCCAGTGATCGATGAAGCCCTCGCCCTGGTCGGTGACCGCGCAGGCCAGCGCATCGCCTGCCGGCTGCACCTCGGGATAGTAGTCGCGGGTGTCGCGCAGGCCGCCCAGGCGCGCCCAGTAGGTCAGGAACACGCTCTGGAATTCGGCCGCGGCCGGGCCTTCGATCCGCACATGCGTGTCGCGCCAGCCCTGGCCGTCTTCGGTCGCGGGCTCTGCATCGTTGGGACCGCGGCGATACTCGTCGGTGATGTTGACGCCGCCGGTGAAGGCGATGCGGCCGTCGACGACCAGGGTCTTGCGATGCGTGCGCCGCGTGACCCGCCACAGCCGCGGCTCGCGCAGCGGATTCACCGGATTGAACTCGCGCAGGCGCACGCCGGCATCGAGCAGGCGCTGGCGGTACTCGTCGCCGGCGCCGAGCGCGCCGAGGCCGTCGAGCATCAGCCGTACATGGATGCCGGCGCTCGCTCGCTCGATCAGCGCGTCGGCATAACGGCAGCCGACTTCGCCGTCGGTGATCAGATAAGTTTCCAGATGCACGTGATGCCGCGCAGCGGCGATTGCGGCCAACTGCGCCGCATGTGTCTGCGGGCCGTCCTGCAACAGCGTCACGCGATTGCCCGGCACCAACGGCTCGCCGCGCAGCGCGCGCAATGCGTCGGCGAACGTTTTGCCCTCTCCCTCCGGGAGAGGGTGGCGCAAAGCGCCGGGTGAGGGACTCTCAGTGCGCATCGCCGCTTGCATCGGCCTGCGAGGCCCTCACCCGCTGCTGCGCAGCGACCTCTCCCGGAGGGAGAGGCAAGCAAAAGCCGGCTCCCATCAGTGTGATGTCGTAGGCGGCGGCATCACGATCGGCGCCGCCGGTACTGGCGGCAACACCGGTGCCGGCGCGACCGCCGGCACCATGCGCGTCTTGGCGGCGATTGCTTCCCTGATCTTCGGAATCGCCGCCAGCGCGGCACGCTCGCCTTCCAGGATCGCGCGCTGCTTGCTCTCGAAGTCCGCCGCGGCGATGCCTTTGACGTTCGGCGAAATCACCACGTCGGCGAGCTTGAGTTCATTGCCTTTCAGCGCATTGCCCATGATGTCGAAGGTCTTCAGCACGGTGCGCAGCGTGCTGTCGCTGGGCGCCTCGGCGACCGGCTGGCTGATGTCGACCGCGATCACCAGCTCGGCGCCCATCTGCCGCGCGTATTCGGCCGGCACCGGCGCGACGGTGCCGCCGTCGACATATTCCTCGCCACCGATCACGGGCGACACGAACACGCCCGGAATGGCCGACGAGGCGCGCACCGCCATGCCGACGTCGCCGCGCTGGAACAGCACGCCTTCGCCGGTGCGCAGGCGCGTAGCCACCGCACCGAAGCGCATCGGCAGCTGCTCGATCGGCTTGCCGCCGACGTGCTCGTTGATGAATTTCTGCAGCGCCTCGCCGCGCAGCAGGCCGCGGCCGAAGAACTGCCAGTCGGCGAACGCGGCGCGGTCCAGGTCGAAGGTCATTTCCTGCAGCTCGAAACCGCCGTGGCCGGCCGCGTACAGCGAGCCGACGACGCTGCCGGCGCTGGTGCCGACGACCAGATCCGGCTTGATGCCCTGCGACTCCAGCATCTTGATCACGCCGACATGGGCGAAGCCGCGCGCGGCGCCACCGCCGAGGGCGAGGCCGATCTTCGGCAGCTGCGGGACCATCACCGGCGGCGGGACGACGATGGGCGGCGGCAGCGGCTCGGGCGAGGTGCAGGCGGCGAGCAGCAGGGTCAAGACGGCAACGGCTGAGGTACGGATCGACATGGGCAGCGGGGCGGTTGCGGGGTTTCCCAGTGTAAGCGGGCGGCTGTGAACGTTTCCCGCATCGGCGGTCCGGTCCCTCGATACGCCGCGTTGCGGCTACTCGGGACGAACGGGGTACGCCGAGTGATCGGATAACAAAACCCCGTTCGTCCCGAGTAGCCGGATTCATCCGGCGTATCGAGGGACCCGACCGCTATCAACAGCGCAACAATCGGATGGCGAGCCCCGGCCCACAGCGCGACCATGAGCGCCTGCCCGAAGGAGCTACCATGAACCTCGCAATGAATCCGAACACGAAGACGCCGAACGCGAAAATCGAAGCGCTGTGCCGCTACATCGACGAGCACGCCGACGAGCCCTTGACGCTGGCCGCGCTGGGCGAGCGCGCCGGCATGAGCAGTTTCCATCTGCAGCGCAGCTTCAAGGCCGCCACCGGTGTGACGCCGCGCCAGTACGCCGAAGCCGCGCGGCTGCGCGTGCTCAAGTCCGGCTTGCGCAGCGGCGAGTCGGTGACGCATGCGATCGTCGACGCCGGCTACGGGTCGCCGAGCCGCGTCTACGAAAAAGTCGCGACGCATCTGGGCATGACGCCGGGCGAGTATCGTCGCGGCGGCCTTGGCACCGCGATCTCCTACGCCGCCTTCGAGTCCGAACTCGGCTGGCTGCTGATGGCGGCGACCGATCGCGGACTGTGCTTCGTGCAGTTCGGTGACGGCGTCGACGCCTTGATCGCGCAATTGCGGTCCGAATTTCCGCAGGCCGACATCGGTGAAATGGGCGGGCAGGCGCGGCCGCAGTTCCAGGCCTGGATGGCGGCGCTGGCACAACAGCTGCGCGGCGCCAGAACCGCGGCCGGCCTGCCGCTGGACCTGCGCGGCACCGCGTTCCAGATGAAGGTCTGGGCCTACCTGATGCGCATCCCTAGCGGCGAGCTGCGGTCGTACAGCGAAGTCGCCGAGGCGATCGGTCATCCCAAAGCGGTACGCGCCGTTGCCAGCGCCTGTGCCGCGAATCGCGTCGGCGTGCTGGTGCCCTGCCATCGCGTGATCCGCGGCGACGGCGGCATGGGCGGCTATCGCTGGGGGCTGGAGCGCAAGCGGGCGTTGATCGACGCGGAGCGTGCTTCGGTTTGAAGGGCCCAGGTCGCGGACAGGGTCCGCTCCTACAGGAGTAGTTGTAGGAGCGGACCCTGTCCGCGACTCCCGGCGTCAGCAGCGCGCTTCCAGAATCTTCACCCGATCGCCGCCCTTGACCTGCGCGACATCCAGCGTCTCGGCGATTTCGTAAGTCTCGAACACCGTCACCCGGCGAAATCCGGCCGCCTTCATCTCGTCGACCACGTCCTGCGACGTCTCGAAATGCGGCTCCAGCCGGCCCTTGACGAAGGCGCCAAGCAGCTTGCCGAACGCGGCGTACAGGCCTTCGACCTTCTTCGCCTGCGGATACACGTCGGCAAAGTAGTAGCCGCGCGGGAACCGCGACAGGTTCTGGGCAAAGCGCCGCCACATGCCACGCGCGGTATCGGTGTCGAAGTAGTTGACCAGGCCTTCGGTGACGATCGCGGTGCCCTGTGCGGGATCGAGCGTCGCCGCCAGCTGCGTCAGCGAAAGCGGGCCGTCGTCGGCGAGCGCGTCCAGCTCGGCCACGCGATGGCGCGCGCCGAGAAAATGGCCGCGCGCCAGCAACGCGCGCTTGGTCGCCGCCATCTGCGGCAGGTCGGTTTCGATGTAGGTGATGCGGTCGCCGTAACGGCGACGAAAGCGCCAGCCGCGCGGCGACAGGCCGGCGGCGATTTCGACGATCTGCGTGACCTCGCCGCGATCGATGGCCTCGGCAAGACGCGCATCGATACCGCGGTGCCGTGCCAGCATCAGCGCGTCCAGCGACACGCCGCCGAACAGCTTCAGCGCGGCGATGACGACGCGCGCATAACGATCCAGCCGTATGCCCTGCGGCGTCACGAAAGCCTCGTCCGAGAGGCCGTGGCGATACCAGAAGTGGCCGGTCGCGTAGGCGGTCGGACTGATGGGGTCGGATTGGCCTGGGCGCGACGCCTCAGCTCTCATCGGCCGATGTCCCAACGGAACTCCGTTCGTCGAACGGGTTTGGCGCGGGCCCGGAGCAAAGCATCAGACCCCCGGTGCACCCGGAAATCCCTGGTAGTACTGGCCGATCACCAGCCCGCCATCGACGGCGATTTCGGCGCCGTTGATGTAGCTGGCTTCGTCGCTGGCCAGGAACAGCGTCGCGGCGGCGACTTCCTCCGGCGCGCCGGTGCGTTGCATCGGCACCATCGTGTAATGCGGGTCGAGCTGCTCGCGTGCGACGCCGTGCGGATTGGTCATCACCGTGTCGATGCCGCCGGGATGCACCGAGTTGACGCGCAGGCCGCGATGGCCAAGCTCCATCGCCGCGACCTTGGTCAGGCCGCGTATGCCCCATTTGCTCGACGCATAGGCGGCGAGGCTGTTGGCGCCTTTCATGCCGTCGATCGACGAGATGTTGACGATGTTGCCGCCGCCGTTGGCGATCATGTGCGGTGCGATCGTGTGCAGGCCGAGGAAGGTGCCGGTCAGGTTCACCGCCAGCACGCGCTCGAAGTCCGCCTTGCTGGTTTCCAGCAAGGATCGGAACAGCAGGATGCCGGCGTTGTTGACCAGCACGTCGACCTTGCCGAAATGCTCGATGGCGAACGCCAGCGTCGCCTGCCAGGCGGCCTCGTCGGCGATGTCGTGGCGGATGAAGGCGGCCTGTCCGGGATATGCAGCGCCCAGCTCGGCGGCGAGCGCCTTGCCTTCGGCTTCGAGCAGGTCGCTGATGACGACTTTGCAGCCTTCGGCGACGAACAGCCTCACCGTCGCGGCGCCCATGCCGCGCGCGCCGCCGGTGATGATCGCGACCTTGTTGTGCAGACGATTGCTAGGGGTTTTCACGGCGAGGCTCCGACATGCTGGTGCACGCGAGCTTTGCACCGTGCCCGGTCGCGCAACTCGTCCGAATGCAGCAGCGCTTGGAACCCCTCTCCCACCGGGAGAGGGGCAGGGGTGAGGGCGTCTGCGGCCTATCGCAGCGCGCTTGCGCCTCGAACGCCCTCACCCGGCGCTGCGCGCCACCCTCTCCCGGTGGGAGAGGGCAACCGCCGCTCGTAACCCCAATGGACGAAGCCGGCAGCTCGTCTGCGGCCTATTCCTATGCGGCGAAAAACATCAAGCGGCGGCCATGACCGCTGCGGACTACCGGAGAGAGACTCGAATGAAACGCCTTATCACGCTGAGCCTGGCGCTGGCCGGCTCAATGTCATTGCCTGTGCTGGCGCAAACCGAAGCCGCGGCGCCGGTCGACGCTGCCGACTCGAAATCCGACGACGGCAAGATCGAAGAAGTCGTCGTCACCGCGCAGCGGCGCGAGGAAAAGCTGCAGGAAGTGCCGCTCGCGGTCACCGCGTTCACGCCCGACCAGATCGAGTCGCGCGGCATCGGCAACGTCGCCGATCTGTCCGCGCTGGCGCCCGGCCTGCAGATCAGCAAGACCACGTCGAACACGACGATTTCGCAGATCAGCATCCGCGGCGTCACCCAGATCAATCCGGCGATCTACTGGGACCCGGCGGTCGGCATCTATGTCGACGGCGTCTACATCGGCAAGGCGCAGGGCTCGGTGTTCGACGTGGTCAATCTCGCCGCGGTCGAAGTGCTGCGCGGCCCGCAGGGCACGCTGTATGGACGCAATACACTGGCCGGTGCGATCAATTTGCGTACGCAGGCGCCGACCGGCGTGTTCGGCGGTAGCGCCACGGTCGAGGTCGGCAACTACAATGCGCTGGTGCAGAAAGCCTCGATCGATCTGCCGCAGTGGGGCATCGCCAAGGTTTCGTTCGGCGTGCGCAGCGAGCGCCGCGACGGCTGGGTCGACACCACGCGCACCAGCTCGGTGGATGAACTCAACAATCGTCGCAACGACGCGTTCCGCCTCGCCGCGGATTTCGATTTGAGCGAGGACTTCAAGGCGGAATATCGCTTCGATCACTCCAACGTCAACCAGTCCAACAACTACGACCAGCTGTACCGGCTGGAGCCGACCGGCGTGTTCTATCCGGGCGACGACAACAATCCGGCGGGTTTCCTGTCGGGCTTCTATTCGACGCTGGCGGCCTACGCGTCGCAGGATCGCGAGAAGCACGCGGACATCAATGCGCCGAGCTACGAGGAATCCAAAGTCCAGGGCCAGTCGCTGACCTTGAGCTACAAGCTCGACGACAACAACACGCTCAAGTCGATCACCGGCTATCGCCGGCTGGAGTGGAACGACTCGCTGGATCTCGATGCTTCACCCTACGACGTGGTGTTCACGCAACGCTTCACCGACTACGACCAGACCTCCGAGGACCTGCAGCTGCTCGGTACCCACGGCGCACTGAGCTATGTCGCCGGCATCTACTACTTCGGCGACGACGGCAAGACCAACAACCCGCAGAGCTTCTTCTTCGGCGGCGCGCTGTACGACTCGCGTTACGCCACCAAGACCGATGCCTGGTCCGGCTACGGCCAGATTGACTACAAGGTCATCGAGCCGCTGACGCTATCGGCCGGCCTGCGCTACACCAACGAGAAGAAGCAGATCGACCGCGTATTCGGCGTCAGCGGCTCGGCTGCCGATCCGTACTTCTACTTCATTCCGGAGGGCACCAGCGCATCCAAGACGTTCGACGCGACCACGCCGATGGTCTCCGCGGCTTACAAGATCAACCCGCGGATCAACGTCTACGCGCGCTATGCGGAAGGTTTCAAGAGCGGCGGTTTCAACGGCGAATACAGCAACACCGCGCCGCCGGCGGACAAGCCGAACATCAACATCGACGAAACCAGGACACCGTTCAAGCCGGAGAAGCAGAAGTCGATCGAAGTCGGCATCAAGAGCACCTTGTTCGACGATCGCGCGCTGTTCAACCTCGCGCTGTTCCACAACAAGCTCAAGGATCTGCAGGAGTCCGCCTTCCTCGGCGGTGCCGAAAGCGCGGCCGGCTCGGTGATCCGCAACGCCGGTGAGGCCACCGTCTACGGCGCCGAAGTCGAAGCCGTGCTGGTGCTGAGCAAGGGCACCAAGCTGATGGCGAACTACAGCTACCTGCACCCGAAGTTCGACCGCTTCGAGGACGGCGGCGTCAACCAGGCTGACAACCGCGCCTTCGTGCATGCGCCGAAAAACACCTTCAACATCGTGCTCGACAGCACTTTCTACAAGGCGCGCTGGGGCAATGCGCGCGCACTGCTCGACTACGCCTACACTGACTCGATCTACACCTATCCCTACCAGCTCGACGGCAGCAATCCGAACGCGCAGCTGGCGGCGAATTCCAAGGTCGATGCCTACGGCATCTTGAACGGCCGCATCGGCCTGGGCGATGTCGCGCTCAGCGACTCGGCCAGCGGTGATCTGTTCTTCTGGGTGCGCAACATCACCGACGAAGACACCGCGAGCAACTTCATCGACTTCGGTCCGGGCTTCGGCAATCTGACGGTGGCCAACTTCATCGAGCCGCGCACCTTCGGCCTTAGCGCGACGGTTCGCTGGTAGCGCGCGTGTCTCCTTCCCCCGCAAGCGGGGGAGGGAAGCTTTGAGCTTTACGCCGTTGCCGTTGCCGTTTCCGGCTGCAATCGCTGCCGCACCGCGCGCGGCGACTGCTCGAACCAGCGCCGGCAGGCTCGTGTGAAGGTGCTCTGCTCGCTGTAGCCGACCAGGCCCGACACCTGCGATATCGTCATCCGCGGATTCGCCAGATATTCCAGCGCGCGTTCGCGGCGCACTTCGTCGACCATGCGCTCGAACACGCGGCCGCTGGCGTCGAGGTGGCGCTGCAAGGTGCGCGGATGCATCGACAACTGTTCGGCGACGCGCTCCAGCCGGCACTGCTGGGTCGGTAGCAGCCGCGCGATCATCTGCTCCACCTGCTGCTCCATCTTCGGCAGCTGTGTTTCGATCAGCGGCTGCAGGTATTCGTCGACCATGCCGCGCATGCGCCGGTCGCCCATCGCCAGCGGCTGGTCCAGATGGCGGCGGTCGAACAGGATCGCGTTGACGCTCTGGCCGAAGCGCGCCGGTGCACCGAGATGGCGGCGATATAGCCCAGCCGGCTGCAAGGTGTCGTGGCGGAACAGCACCGCCTCGGGCTTGAAGCGATCGCCGATCAGCAGGCGCAGCACGTTCATCGCCACGCCGATCGAGAACTCGGCTTTTTGCTGGCGCCGCGATCCGCCGACCACGCGCAGGTTGATGTCATAGACCAGTTGCACGGTATCGGCGTCGCAGTCTTCCAGCGCGATCACCACCGCCGGGCTGTAAGTCGGCATGTAGCGGCCGATGGTCGCCAGGCCTTCGCGCACGGTCTTGCAGTTGGCCACCAGCAGCGCCAGCGGGCCGAGGTTTTCCAGGCCCTGGGAGCGCGACAGGCGCAGGCCGAAATCGACGCAGCCCAGTTCGGCCGCGGTGGTCTCGAACAGCCGCATCACCGACACATAGGGCACGAGCGAGGTCACCAGCTCGCTCTCGGTGGCGTGGATGCCGAAACGGCGCAGCAGTTCGCCGGCATTGCCGCCGAGTTCGCCGACCAGGGCGCGGTAGCCGGTCAGCACATGGGATCGGATCAGGGTCGGCATGTCGTCAGATGCTAAAAGATTGTCGTCAAGTGTCAACTGTTATCGGCCGACGACGGAAATACTTGAGCCCATAAAATGACCACGCGGTAAGGAGACTCAGCCGTGTTCAACTACAGAGCGTCCACCGCCGATGCGTTGACCGGACGTGAAACCGAGGTACTGCAACTGGTGGTCGGCGGCGCGTCCAATCGCGAGATCGCCGGGCGCACCGGCGTCAGCGAAAACACGATCAAGTTTCACCTGAAGAACGTGTTTTCCAAGCTGGACGTGTCCAGCCGCAACGGCGCGGTCAAGGTGGCGATGCAGCGCGGCCTGTTGCAGAGCTGACGCAGCCCCTGTCATTCCCGCGTAGGCGGGAATCCAGAAGCAGTCGAAGCGCTGCCCGGCGACGTCTGTTGATTCCCGCCTGCGCGGGAACGACAGACGGCGCGGGCTTACTCGACGATCGCCGGATGCGCCTGCGTCGGGCCGCCCAGCATCGGCCGGTGTGAAGGCGGCGTACGGCCTTCATCGCTGAGCCCGTATTCAGCGGCGAGTTCGGCGCCGATCAGCACCTGGCCGGACTTCTCGGCGCGCCTGGCGTCGCGATACAGCGCGCCGATCACATGGCCGGTGAACTCCGGCGACTCGGCGATCTCCCAGAAGCCGGCGTATTTCTGCGGCTCGCTGTCCATCACGCGCCGCGTGCGATCGGTGCGCAGCATGCCCATCCAGATCGATACCGCGGCGACGTTGTCGGCGCGCAGGTCCACCGCCATGTCCTTGGCGAACTTGTCGACGCCGACTTTCTGCGCGCCGTAAGCCGGGCCGTGCATGTAGCAGCTCGCGCCGAAGCTGGAGGTGAAGGCGATCAGGCCGTTCTTGTGTTTCGCCATCAGCGGCGCCGCGTAGTAGCTGGCGACGTAGGCCGAACGCAGGCCGACGTCGAGGATATCGACCAGCTGCAGCGACTTTTTCCAGAACGGCCCTTTTTCGATCAGCTCGTCGTGCAGGAAGGTCGCGTTGTTGACCAGGATGTCGACGCGACCCTGTTCCTTGGCGATGCGCCCGAACAGCTCTTTTACCTGCGAATCGTCGCGGTGATCGCAGGCCGCGGCGATGCCGCGGCCCCCGGCGCGCGTCACCGCCTCGGCGGTCGCACCTATCGTGCCCGGCAGTTCGGCATCGCCCTCTTTCAGCGAGCGGCCGGTGACGTAGACCGTCGCGCCCTGCGCGCCGAGCGCGATCGCAATCCCCTTGCCGGCGCCGCGCGACGCACCGGTCACCACGGCGATGACGGAATTCAATGGTGAGGCCATGGCGCGGTTCTCCGGAGCGGCGTTCTTTCGAGGCGCTAATCTGCCACGGCCTGCCGGTGCCGCAACTCATCCGATTGCGGGAATCGCGCGTAAACCAAGCAGCGGTCGACGGCATCCCAGGATGCTGCCATTTCGGCAGGGGGAGATTCCATGAAAACGCGGACTCGCATCATGACGATGCTGCTGGCGCTGTGCACACCGCTGGCGGCCAGTGCGCTTTACGACCCGGCTCCCGACGCGGCCTTCGCGGCGAGCGAGGGTGCATGGACCGGCTCGCTGACCTACAAGGATTATCAGAAGCCCGACCGGAAAGTGGTTCTGCCGACGCTCGCATTCGCGTCGCTGACCGCTGCCAACGAACTCGCGCTGCACTTTGTATTCGACGATGGCCCGGGCAAGACGGTGCATTCGTATGAACGACTGCGGTTCGATCTCGCCGCGCAAATATTGCAATGGTCGTCCGGGTCGGAGCCACCGTCCGAATGGAAGATCACGTCGGTCTCGCGATCAGCTGGCGTACTCAGCATGGTCGCGGAACGGCACCGCCAGGACGAGGACGGCAGCCGCTGGTTGCGCTGCCGTTTCGAGTTTGGAGGCAAGGCGCTGAGGATCGAGGAAGATGACGGTGCCGAGCTGGCGAATCTGTCGTTCCGGAACCGCTACGAATTCACCCGGCTGCCTTGAACCACGGCTTTGCGTAGCTCGAACTTGAGCACCTTGCCGGACGCATTCGTCGGCATGGCCGTGAAAACCTCGACGTAACGCGGCACTTTATAATTTGCCATCTGCTCGCGGCACCACGCGATGAAATGGCGTTCGTCGATGGTCTGGCCCGGGCGCAGCACCAGGCAGGCCTTGCCGACTTCGCCCAGGCGCTCGTCAGGCACGCCGATCACCGCCACTTGTGCCACTGAAGGATGCGCCGCGATCAGCTTTTCGATTTCGGCCGGATAGCAGTTGAAGCCGCCGGCGATGTACATGTCCTTGAGCCGGTCGGTGATGCGCAGATAGCCGCGCTCGTCGAGCACGCCGACGTCACCGGTGTGCAGCCAGCCGTCGGCGTCGATCGCCTTGTCTGTTTCTTCCTCGTCGTCGAAATAGCCGAGCATCACGTTGTAGCCGCGGATCAGCACTTCGCCGGCGACGCCGGCCGCGACCTCGTTGCCGTACTCGTCGATGCATTTCACCTCGGTGTTCGGGATCGGCTGGCCGCAAGTGGTGGCGATGGTCTGCGCGCTGTCGCTGGCCTGTGCCAGCGAGGCGACGCCGCAGGTTTCGGTCAGGCCATAACCGGTCAGCACGATTTTGAAGCCCAGCTCGCGGCGGATGCGTTCGATCAGCGCCGGTGCGACTGCGGCGGCGCCGGTGATGGTCGCGCGCAGCGACGACAGGTCGGTGCTCGCGCGCGCCGGATCGTCGAGCAGGCTGATGAACAGGGTCGGCGGGCCGGGCAGCACGCTGACGCGCTCACGCGCGATGCGCTGCATCACCGCCGTGGCGTCGAACACCGCGTGCGGCAGGATCGTGCAGCCGGAAATCAGGCCACCGAGCCAGCCGACCTTGTAGCCGAAGGAATGAAAGAACGGCATCGCGACCAGGTATCGATCAGCGGCCGACAGCTGCATGCGCGCCGACCATTCCGCGATCACGCCGAGATTCTGGCCGTGGCGGGTGACCACGCCCTTGGGTGCGCCGGTGGTGCCGGAGGTGAACAGGATGTCCATGCGGTCGTCGGGCTGCACCGCTTTCGCGTGCTCGGCCACCGCGCCGGCCTGGATGCGCTCGCCGCCTTGCAGGAACCGCTGCCAACCGACATCAGCGCTGCGCGCGCTGCCGATGACGACCAGATGTTCGAGCGTCGCCGGCCGGTGCTCGCCGAGCAGGCTCGGAAAATGCGCGCCGAGAAACTCGCCGGCGCAGAACATCAGCTTTGCGCCGCTCTTGGCCAGCACGTAGCCGGCCTCGCTGCCCTTCATGCGGGTATTCACCGGCACCAGCACCGCGCCGAGGCTGTGGATCGCCAGGCCGGCGACGATCCACTCGACACCGTTCGGCGCCCAGATCGCGACGCGGTCGCCCTTGTCGATGCCGCAGGCGAGTAGTGCACGTGCGGCTGCGACGCGTTGCGCGTCGAGTGCCGCATAGCTCAGCTCGACGCCGTCTTCGCCGCGAACGGCGATGCGATCGCGGTGGGCGGCGACGGATTGCGCGAAGGCGGAGGGGACGGTTGTCATTTCACCGGACCCTGTCCGCGACCCAGGCGCATCAATCCGCCCACATCAGATACCCGTTGTCGATGCGCATCTCCGCGCCATTGATGAACTTGGCCTCGTCGCTGGCCAGGAACAGCACCAGGTTGGCGATCTCTTTCGGATCGGCGAAGCGCGCCATCAGCTGCTTCTGGTCCATCATCCGCACCGCGCTTTGCGTGCCCTTGGGCATATTCGCGTGCAGGTTGCTGACCATCGGCGTGCGAATGCCGTCGGGGTGGATCGAGTTGCAGCGGATCGGCGTCAGCGTCATGCGCGCATGTGCGGCGATCGAGCGCGTCATCGCCGCGACCGCGCCCTTGCTGGCACTGTAGGCGCAGAACGAGGACACACCGCCGATGCCGGCCATCGAGCTCATGTTGACGATCGAGCCGCCACCGCGCTTCTTCATCGCCGCATAGCCGTAATGGCAGCCGAGAAAATAGCCGTCGGAATTGACCTTCTGGATTTGTCGCCAGGTCGCCAGATCGGTGGTTTCGATGTTGCCGTAGATCAGGATCGCGGCGTTGTTGACCAGGATGTCGAGGCCGCCGAACTTCTCCTCGGTCTGGCCGATCACCGACTTCCATTGCTCCTCGTCGGCAATATCGTGCTTCAGGAACAGCGCGGCGTCTCCGATCTCTTTGGCGACCGCGCGACCGGCTTCCTCGTTGACGTCGGTCAGCACCACTTTCGCGCCCTGGGCTGCGAGCAGCAGCGCGTCTTCCTTGCCGACGCCGCTGGCGGCACCGGTGACGATGGCGACTTTGCCTTCTACACGTCCTGCCATTTGCTTCTCCTCATGTTATGTCGTCACTCCGTTCGTCCCGAGTAGCGGGCTTGCCCGCTTATCGAGGGACCCGACCGCGATCCGATCCCTCGATACGCCGCAGACACGATCGGCGTGCGGGACGAACGGGAGTTTGCTGTGTCCTCAAAAGCCTATTTCTTCGCCACCGCATCCTTCATCGCCTGCGGCACGTTGTGATCGAAGCAGCGTTCCTCGATGCGCTCGCACATGCGCCAGCCGTCCGCCGTGCGCACGAAGCGATCGAGGTACCAGAGCCCGAGAAACATCACCTGGGTCTTGCCTTCGCCTACGGGCATCTCCATCGGGTTGAAGCAGACGATGCGGCTGCTGGCGCGGTCGCCGTCGATCCTGATCGACATGTTGCCGACCATGTGGAAGTAGGCCGGGAAGTAGGCCAGCGCCTGCGCCAGCCAGGCCTTGATCTGCGGATAGCGGCCGTCGATGCCGCCCATCGCGCGATAGTCGATGTAGGCGTCGGGCGTGAAGATATGGTCGAGCTGGTCCCATTGGCGCCGGTCGATCGCGTCGGCGTAGTCGGTGAACAGCTGCTGGATTTCCAGCCGGTCCGAGATTTCCTGCAGGCTCAGCATGCGCGCTCCTGTCGGCCGGGCAGTCGCCGGCACGATCCTAGGCTAGGAGCCGTGCGCGCCGCCGTAACCGTCCGTGTGGATGAGAACGCGGGCGCAGCGAACTACCCACTTCGGGTGAAGCTAAGTCGGCCCCGCGGTTTCGATAATCCTTCCGTCAGACAAGCAAGCCGCCGCCGCGGCGGGAAGGCCACGCCATGTCATCCGTGTCGCAAGCAGCAGCCAGAATCCAGGCGCTGGAATACGTCGTCGTCGAGAGTGCCAATCTGCAGGCCTGGCGCGACTATGCCGAGCAGGTGCTGGGCATGAGCGCAGTCGACGCGCCCGGCGGCGGACTGTGGCTGAAGATGGACGAGCGCGACTTCCGCATCGCCATCGTGCCCGGCGCGCAGGACCGCTATCAGGCCTCCGGACTGCTCGCGGTCGATGCCGCGGCGTTCGACGCCGCGGTCGCCGCGCTGAAGGCCGCCGGCATTGCGGTCGAAAGCGGCAGCGCCGATCAGGTCCAGGCCCGCCGCGTCGACCGGCTCGCGCTGTTCACCGACCCGGCCGGCAATCGTCACGAGCTGGTGCTCGGCTACAGCGGCGGCCATGCGGCTTTCACCTCCGGACTGGGCGTGAGCTTCAAGACCGGCCAGTACGGTGTCGGCCACACCGTGCTGCCGTCGATTCCTTTCGAGCCCGAGCTGGCGCTGTTCAGGGACGCGCTCGGCATGGGCCTGTCCGACGTGTTCAATTTCCAGATGGGCCCGGACGCGCCGGTGATCCGCATCTATTTCCTGCACGCGGCCAGCGGCCGCCATCACAGCGTGGCGCTGGCGGAGATGCCGAATCCGGCCGGCTGCGTGCACATGATGGTCGAGGTCGAACAGCTCACCGACGTCGGCCGCGCCTACGACCGCATGCGCGCCCACGGCATCAAGGAGATGGCGACGATGGGCGAGCACGAGAACGACCGCATGACCTCGTTCTACATGATGACGCCCGGCAATTTCGCGATCGAATACGGCTACGGCGGCCTGATCGTCGAGCCGGCGACCTGGCAGACCACGCACACCAAGCAGGTCAGCATCTGGGGCCACGATTTCTCGGTGGGCTTCCGCTAATGGCGCTGAACAAGCAGATCGGTGCGGCCGACGTGGTCGCGCAGCTGCGCAGCGGCATGACCGTCGGCATCGGCGGCTGGGGCCCGCGGCGCAAGCCGATGGCGCTGGTGCGCGAGCTGCTGCGCTCGGACGTGAAAGATCTGACCGTGGTTTCTTATGGCGGTCCCGAAGTGGGCATGCTGTGCGCGGCCGGCAAGATCAAAAAACTGATCTACGGCTTCGTCACGATGGACGCGATTCCGCTCGAGCCCTACTTCCGCAAGGCGCGCGAAGCCGGTGCGATCGAGGTCATGGAACTCGACGAGGGCATGTTCGAATGGGGCCTGCGCGCCGCCGGCATGCGCATGTCCTTCCTGCCGACGCGGGTCGGCCTCGCGACCGACGTGCTGACGCGCAATCCGCAGCTGAAGACCATCACCTCGCCCTACGACGACGGCGAAGTCTATGTCGCGATGCCGGCGCTGAAGCTCGACGCCGCGCTGCTGCACGTCAACGAGGCCGATCGTCTCGGCAACACGCTGACGACCTCGAACGATCCGCTGTTCGATCACCTGTTCGCGCGCGCGGCAGATGCCTGCTACGTCAGCACCGACAAGCTGCACGACAAGCTCGAACTCGATGCCAGGACCGCGAAGCTCAACATGTTCGAGCGTTACCTGGTCAAGGGCGTGGTGCATGCGCCGTTCGGCGCGCACCCGACCTACAGCGGCCCCGACTACGGCTGGGACATGGAACATCTGAAACGCTACAACGCCTCCGCCAGCGAAGACGGCGGCTGGCAGCGATACGCCGAGGAATTCGTCGCCATCAGCGAGGCCCAGTACCTCGAAAAAGCCGGCGGCAGCGAGCGCCTGTCCAAACTCAAGACACCGGTGTTCTGATGGAAATCACGGCGAACCTTTCGGTATATATCCCCTCTCCCTCCGGGAGAGGGGCAGGGGTGAGGGACTCGACGTGGGCCCTACTCTGCGACGCCCTCATCCGCCCCTTCGCCGGGGCCCCCGCAAAGTGCTTGCACTTTGCGGGGTGGGTTGGGGCACCTTCTCCCGGTGGGAGAAGGGAATGACTGCAAGCCTTGCCGAACTGATGATCGTCGCCGCCAGCGAATGCTGGCGGGATGACGGTGAAGTGCTGGCCTCGGGCATCGGTATCGTGCCGCGCCTCGGTGCCAGCCTGGCCAAGCTCACGCACAGCCCCGAACTGCTG
This sequence comes from Hydrocarboniphaga sp., assembly GCF_965279055.1. Taxonomy (NCBI): domain Bacteria; kingdom Pseudomonadati; phylum Pseudomonadota; class Gammaproteobacteria; order Nevskiales; family Nevskiaceae; genus Hydrocarboniphaga; species Hydrocarboniphaga sp. The sequence goes on from NZ_OZ257125.1 coordinate 310,067, forward strand.
ATGACCGACTCCGAAACCTTCCTGGTTTCCGAGCCGGTGCCGCTCGGGCCGCGTGGCGATTACGTGCCGAAATACGAGGGCTACATGTCCTTCGACCGCGTATTCGAATGCGTCTGGGGCGGAAAGCGCCACGCGATGATCGGGCCGACGCAGATCGATCGCTGGGGCCAGACCAACCTGTCCGTGGTCGGCGGCAGCTACGACAAGCCGAAGACCGCGATCCTCGGCGTGCGCGGCCTGCCGGGCAACAGCATCAATCACGCGAACTCGCTGTTCGTGCCGAATCACGGCCCGCGTGTGTTCGTCGCCGGCGAAGTCGACATGGTCTCCGGCGTCGGCTACAAGGCCGAGCGCTGGCTGCCGGGCATGAACCGCAGTTTCATGGATCTGCGTCGCATCGTCACCGATCTGTGCGTGATGGATTTCGGCGGGCCCGAGCATGCGATCCGGGTGCTGTCGCTGCATCCGGGCGTCAGCTTCGACCAGGTACAGGCCGCGACCGGCTTCCCGCTGCTGCAGGCGCCGGGCATGGGCGAGACGCCGATGCCGAGCGCCGAACAGCTCGCGATCATCGCCAGGCTCGATCCGCACAAGCTGCGTGCAACGGTGATCAAGAACGATCCACCGGCATTGAAGGCCGCTGCATGAGCGACCTGGTGCCGCCCAAGCAGGTCGACATCGTCTACGAGACCGACGAACCGGTTCTCTATTCGGTGGAGGACGGCATCGCCTGGCTGACGATGAACCGCCCGGCGTTCAACAACGCGCAGAACTCGCAGATGACCTATGCGCTCGACGCCGCGTTCAAACGCGCTGTCGACGACGACACCGTGCGCGTGATCGTGCTCAAGGGCAACGGCAAGCATTTCTCCGCCGGCCACGACATCGGCACGCCGGGCCGCGACCTGCACAAGAGCTTCGATCGCCGGCATCTGCTGCCGGATCACACCAACAAGCCGGCCGCGGAGCTGCTGTACACGCGCGAGCAGGAAGTCTATCTGGGCATGTGCCGGCGCTGGCGCGACATTCCCAAGCCGACCATCGCGATGGTGCACGGCGCCTGCATCGCCGGCGGCCTGATGCTGGCCTGGATCTGCGATTTCATCGTCGCCTCGGAGGACGCGTTCTTTCAGGATCCGGTGCAGATGATGGGCATTCCGGGCGTCGAATATTTTGCGCACGCCTTCGAGTTGCCGCCGCGTGTGGCCAAGGAATTCCTGATGCTCGGCGAGCGCATGCCGGCAGCCCGCGCACTCGGCTACGGCATGGTCAACCGCTGCGTGCCGCGCGACAAGCTCGAAGACGAAGTGCGCGGCATGGCGGCCAATCTGTGCAAGAAAGGTCGGCTCGGCCTGTGGCTGACCAAGCAGGCGATCCACCAGGTCGAGGATCTGCGCGGCAAGCGCACGGCGATGGACGCGGTGTTCCATATGCATCACTTCGCCCACGCGCAGAACGATCTCGCCACCGGCAACAGCCTCGGCGGCCTCGACGGCAAGGGCATGGCGGCGGCGAACAAGAAGCAGGCGGGGGAGTCGTGATGGCAGGGGTCGTCGTCGGCCGCTGGCTGGTCTCCTTCCCCTGCTTGCGGGGGAAGGCCGGGATGGGGGCGTGCGGCGGGCGCCGCTCCGTGATGTCGCGCCCCCACCCCATCCCTCCCCCGCAGGCGGGGGAGGGAGCATGAATGCTTTGAAAACGCCGCTGACCGAGCTGCTCGGCTGCCGCTATCCGATCGTGCAGACCGCGATGGGCTGGGTTGCCGATAGCAAACTGGTGACGGCGACCAGCAATGCCGGCGGCTTCGGCTTTCTGGCCGCGGCGACGATGAGCACCGAACTGCTGGCTGCGGAAATTGCGCGGGTGCGCGACGCCACTCCGCACAACTTCGGCGTCAACTTCCACATGTTCCAGCCGAATGCGCGTGAAGTCATCGAGCTGGTGTTGAACAACGCCGACCGCGTGCGCGCGGTGTCCTACGGTCGCGGGCCGGACGCGGCGACGATCAGGCGGTTCAAGGACGCCGGCGTGCTGTGCATGCCCACGGTCGGCGCCTTGAAGCATGCGCAGAAGGCGGTCGAACTCGGAGCCGACATCATCACCGTGCAGGGCGCCGAAGGCGGCGGCCACACCGGCTCGGTACCGACGACGCTGCTGCTGCCGCAGGTGCTGAATGCGGTGAAGGTGCCGGTGGTCGCCGCCGGCGGCTTTCACGACGGCCGTGGTCTCGCCGGCGCACTGGCTTTCGGCGCCGCCGGCATCGCGATGGGCACGCGCTTCCTGATGACCGCGGAATCGCCGGTGCCGCGTGCGACCTTGCAGAAGTACATCGAAGTAAAAGAACCCGCGCAGATCCGCGCCTCGACCGCGGTCGACGGCATGCCGCAGCGGATGATCGACAATCCTTACCTGCTGAAGCTCGAAAGCGGTGGTCTGCTGCGTCGGCTGTTCGTCGCGCTGTCGAGCGCCTGGCAGTGGCGCGCGCACACCGGCATGTCGGTCGCGCATATGGCGAAGACTTTCGTTGGCGCGCTGCGTGAAGGCGACAGCGCGATCCAGACCATGATGTCGGCGAATGCGCCGGTGCTGATTCAGCGTGCGATGGTCGAGGGCCGGCCGGACGAAGGCGTGCTGCCCAGCGGCCAGGTTGCGGCCGTTATCGGTTCTCTGCCGAGCGTCGCCGAACTGATCGAGGGCATCGTTGCCGAAGCGGAACAGCGCTTGAACGCCTTGTTCCCCTCTCCCTCCGGGAGAGGGGCCAGGGGTGAGGGCGTCTCCGCCATGCCGACCCTTGCGCGTACTGCGAGTCCCTCACCCCCAGCCCCTCTCCCGGAGGGAGAGGGGAGTATCGCTGCCGGCTGACCTCATGACTCTGCCCTTCAAAACCACTATCGCCAACGGCATCGCCGAGCTGGTGATCAACGCGCCGCCGGTCAACGCGCTCAACGACGCTGGCTGGCATGCGCTCGCCGACGAAATCGCGCGGCTCGGTCGCGAGCCGAGCGCGCGTGTGATCGTGCTGCGTGCCGAAGGCCGCGGTTTTTGCGCCGGCGTCGACATCAAGGAACTGAACCTGCATCCCGAGAAAATCGTCTCGGTGAACGCTGGCAATTACCGTAGTTTCGAGGCCGTGCATCGCAACCCGCTGCCGGTCATCGTCGCGGTGCACGGCTTCGTGCTCGGCGGCGGCATCGGCCTTGCGGGCGCAGCGGACATCGTCGTCGCAGCCGACAGCGCGACTTTCGGCGTGCCCGAAGTCGATCGCGGCGCGATGGGCGGCGGCGCGCATCTGCAGCGGCTGTTTCCGGTGCAGAAGGTGCGGATGATGTATTTCACCGGCGATCCGATCACGGCCGCCGAAGCGCATCGTCTGGGCGCGGTGGAACGCGTCGTCGCTGCCGACCAGCTGCGCGCAACCGCGCTGGAAATCGCCGCGAAAATCGCCGCGAAGAGCACCGCGATGATCCGCCTCGCCAAGGAGTCGCTGAACGGCATCGAGGACGGCAACCTCGAGGACAAATATCGCTGGGAACAGGGCTTCACGCTGCAGGCGTATATGAGCAAGGACTCGGCCGAGACCCGCGCCGCCTTCGTCGAAAAGCGCGACGCACAGCTCAACTGACCATGAGACTTGAATATACAGAAAAGCAGAAGCGCTTCCGCCGGGAAGTGCGGCAGTGGCTGGCCGAGCACGTACCGCGCGAGTCGCTGCAGAGCTTCGATACCGCCGAAGGTTTCGCCCAGCACCGCGCCTGGGAGCGTGAGCTGTCGACGGTCGGCTATTCAGCGGTGACCTGGCCGAAGGAAGTCGGCGGCTGCGGCACCGATCTGATCGAGTGGCTGATCTTCGAAGAAGAGTACTGGGCCGCCGGCGCGCCGCTGCGAGTCAACCAGAACGGCATTTTTCTGCTGGCGCCGACCTTGATGGAATACGGCACCGAAGCGCAGAAACGCAGCATCCTGCCGAAGATGGCGACCGCCGAGCATGTCTGGGCGCAGGCCTGGTCCGAGCCCGGCGCCGGCTCGGACATGGCGGCGATTCGCAGCAAGGCGCGCCGCGACGGTGACCACTACGTGATCAGTGGCCAGAAAACCTGGTCGACGCGCGCGGTCTACGCCGACTGGGCTTTCGGCCTGTTTCGCACGGAAGAAGGCTCGCAGCGCCACCACGGCCTGACCTTCATCCTGTTCCCGCTGAACCTGCCCGGTATCACGCGCCGGCCGATCCGCCAGCTCAACGGCCTGGCCGGCTTCGCCGAAATCTTTCTCGACGAAGTGCGCGTACCGGTCGGCAATCGTCTCGGCGACGAAGGTGCCGGCTGGAGCATCGCGATGGCCACCGCCGGCTTCGAGCGCGGCCTGATGCTGCGCTCGCCGGCGCGCTTTCAGCAGACCGCGCGCCTGCTCGCCGATCTGCTGCGGCGCAACCCCGAGCGCGCGGCGGCCGATCCCAGCCTGCGCGACGCGGTCGTCGAAAGCTGGATGGGCGCCGAGGCCTACACGCTGGCGACGTATCGCACCGCCTGCCGCCTGGCCAAAGGCGGCAGCATCGGCGCCGAGGCCAGTACCAACAAGATTTTCTGGAGCGAACTGGATCTGCACATGCACGAAACCGCGATGCGCATTCTCGGCACGCGCGGCGAGCTGATGCCGGATGCGCCGGACGCGGCCGGCATCGGCAACTGGCTCGACGGTTTCCTGTTCGCGCAGGCCGGCCCGATCTACGCCGGTACCAACGAAATCCAGCGCAATATCATTGCCGAGCGGATGCTCGGATTGCCGAGGTAGGGCATGAATAAAGCCATCCTCTCAGCTGCAGGAGCGGACCCTGTCCGCGACGGCGGCTATTCCGTCAGCGGCACAGTCGCGGACAGGGTCCGCTCCTACAAGGCTGCGGTAAGCGAGACACGCTGACTCATGGACTTCACCTTCGACGACCAGCAGCTCGCGTTCCGCGATGCGATCCGCAAATTCCTGATGGTGGAAGCGGCGCCGGAATGGCTGCGCGAAATCTGGGAGACGCACAGCGGACGCTCGTCCGAACTGCGCGGCAAGCTCGCCGACCAGGGCCTTACCGCGCTGTCGGTGCCGGAAGAATTCGGCGGCATCGGCCAGAACGATCTGGACTGGATCCTGGTGCACCAGGAGCTCGGCTACTACGCGATTCCGGATTCGCTGACCGACACGGCGTATCTGGCCGTGTACCTGCTGAAGAAAATGCCGGCCGATCTGGCGCTGAAGCGCAAATGGCTGCCGCTGATCGCCGAGGGCAAGGCGCGCGTCGCGGTCGCGCATCCGCAGAACCCGCTGGTCGCCGATGCGGAAATGGCCGATCTGCTGCTGCTGCATCACGAAGGCGAAGTGCATGCGCTGACGCGCGAGCAGGTGCAGCTGACGCCGAATGCGAGCATCGACATGTCGCGCCGGCTGTTCCGGGTCGAATGGACGCCGACGCGCGAAACGCGCGTGTGCCCGGCCTCGCCCGGCCGCGATCTCTGGGACGGCGTGCTCAATCGCGGCGCTCTGGCGCTGGCCGCGCAGCTGCTGGGTCTGACGCATCGCATGCTCGATCTCGGCGTCGATCACGCCGCGCAGCGCAAGCAGTTCGGCAAGCCGGTGGGCTCGTTCCAGGCGGTGAAACACCACCTGGCCGACGTCGCGGTGAAAGCCGAATTCGCCGAGCCGGTGATTCATCGCGCGGCCTACGCGGTGTCGCAGGAGCTGCCGGATCGCGCGGCCTTCGTGTCGCACGCCAAGCTCGTCGCCGGCGAGGCGGCGCGGCTGGCGGCGCGGCGCAGCATCCAGGTACACGGCGCCATGGGTTACACCTGGGAAGCCGATCTGCAGATGTTCGTGAAACGCGCCTGGGCACTGGACAGTGCTTACGGCGACAGCATCTTCCACAAGCAGCGCGTCGCCAGCCTGGTGCTCGGCGATGGCGCGGCATTAGGCCCCGGCGAGACGTTCGCCGGGCGCTGCGACCGACCACTGAAGGGAATACACCATGGCTGAAGCCTATATCGTCGATGCGATCCGCACGCCCACCGGCAAGCGCAAGGGTTCGCTCGCCAACCTGCATGGCGCCGACCTGGGCGCGCATATCCTCAAGGCGCTGGTCGAGCGCAACGCGATCCCGGCCGAGGACTATGACGACGTGATCTTCGGTTGCCTCGACGCGATCGGGCCGCTCGCCGGCAACATCGCGCGCACCAGCTGGCTGGCAGCGGGCCTGCCGCTGCACGTGCCCGGCGTGACCATCGACCGCCAGTGCGGCAGCTCGCAGCAGGCGGTGCATTTTGCAGCCCAGGCGGTGATGAGCGGAACGCAGGACGTGGTCGTCGCCGGCGGCGTGCAGACGATGACGCAGATCCCGATCAGCTCGGCGATGATCGCCGCGCAGCCGCTGGGCTTCGCCGATCCTTTCTCCGGCAGCAAGGGCTGGGTGGCGCGCTTCGGCACGCAGCCGGTGTCGCAGTTCGTCGGCGCGCAGATGATCGCCGACAAATGGGAAATCTCGCGCGACGACATGGAGCGTTTCTCGCTGCAGAGCCACCAGCGCGCCCGCCGCGCGATCGCCGAGGGCCGCTTCAAGCGTGAAATCGTGCCGATCAACGGCCTCGAACATGACGAGACCACGCGCGACACCACGCTGGAGCAGATGCGCGAGCTCAAGCCGCTGGCGCCGGGCGGCACGATCACCGCCGGTGTTTCCAGCCAGACCGGCGATGCGTCTGCGGCGGTGCTGATCGTCTCCGAAGCGGCGCTGAAGAAATACAACTTGAAGCCGCGTGCGCGCATCCATCACATGAGCGTGTATTCCGACGATCCGATCCTGATGCTGACCGCGCCGATCCCGGCGACGCGCGTGGCGATGAAGAAGGCCGGCATGAAGCTCGACGATATCGACCTGGTCGAAATCAACGAGGCGTTCGCGCCGGTGGTGCTGGCCTGGTTCAAGGAAACCGGCTATTCGCCGGAGAAAACCAACGTCAACGGCGGCGGTATCGCGCTGGCGCATCCGCTGGGCGCGACCGGCGCCAAGCTGATGACGACCCTGCTGCACGAGCTGGAACGCACCGGCGGCCGCTACGGGCTGCAGACGATGTGCGAAGGCGGCGGTGTGGCCAACGTGACCATCATCGAGCGGCTTTGAAGTTTTTGCCCTCTCCCTCCGGGAGAGGGTGCCCGAAGGGCGGGTGAGGGCCTCGACGCCTACTTTGCCCTGAAAGGCCCTCACCCCTGCCCCTCTCCCGGAGGGAGAGGGGTTCCAAAAAAAGGGAGTTTGAGATGGGCATCTGCAACAACCGCGGCATCATCGTCACCGGCTCGGGCGCCGGCCTCGGACGCGCGTATGCGCTGGCGCTGGCGGCCGAAGGCGCCGGCGTGGTCGTCAACGACATTCGCAGCGAGGCGGCCGAAGCCGTCGTCGCGGAAATCAAGGCGGCCGGCGGCAAGGCCGTGGCCAATGCCGACGACATCACCAGCATGGCCGGCGCCGAGCGCATCGTCGCCGCCGCTGTCGACGCTTTCGGCGACGTGCAAGGCGTGGTCAACAACGCCGGCATCGTTCGCGATCGCATGTTCGCCTCGCTGACCGAGGAGGACTGGGACCTGGTGGTGAAAGTGCATCTGAAAGGCCATTTCTGCATTGCGAACACGCTGGTGCGGCGCTGGCGCGATCAGGTCAAGGCGGGCGTCAAGGTCGATGCGCGCATCGTCAACACCAGTTCCGGCGCCGGCCTGCAGGGCTCGGTCGGGCAGAGCAATTATGCGGCGGCCAAGGGCGGCATCGCGGCGCTGACACTGGTGCAGGCCGCGGAGCTGGGGCGCTACGGCGTGACCGCGAATGCGCTGGCACCGGCGGCGCGCACCGGCATGACCGAAAAAGTGTTTGCCGACATGATGAAGGTGAAGGAAGGCGAGAGCTTCGACTACTACGATCCGGCGAACGTGGCGCCGCTGGTGGTGTGGCTTTGCAGTCCCTTGTCCCGCGAGGTGAGTGGCCGCGTGTTCGAAGTCGAAGGCGGCAAGCTGTCGGTCGCCGATGGCTGGCGCACCGGCGTCGTCGCCGACAAGAAGGCACGCTGGCATCCGGCCGAGTTGAGCGAGGTCGTCGCCGGCCTGATCGCCGGCGGCGCCAGGCCGCAGAAAGTCTACGGCACGTGAGCCTGCCGGCCGCCGACGATGTCGCCGCTTATCGCTACTGGATGCACGAGCATGTGCGCTTCGCCGATCTGGACCTGATCGGCCACGTCAACAACACCGTCTACGCCACTTATGTCGAAAGCGGCCGTGCCGCGTTCCTGAAAGAGATCGGCCTATGGGTGATGGGCTCGGGCATCCAGAACGTGGTCGCGCGTCTGGAGATCGACTACAAGCGCGAGCTGCATTACCAGCAGCAGCTGCGCATCGGCGTGCGGGTGCTCGACATCGGCCGCCGTTCTTATCGCATCGGCTGCGGCATTTTCAGCGGCGAGGTGTGCCATGCAAGCGGTGTCGCCGTCGTCGTGCGCTGGGATGCGAAGACGCGGGCGTCGATCGCGCTGGATGAAGCGGCTTTGGCGAAGTTGAGGCCGCATCTGGCGGTGTAGCCTGCCGTCGCGGGCAAGCCCGCTCCTACAGTAGCGGCGCCTGTAGGAGCGGACCCTGTCCGCGACCCGCCGTCACAGCGACTCCAAAACGACCTTCAAGGCTTCCAGCCCGGCCGGCTTGACCAGATGCCGGTCGAAGCCGGCTTCGGCCGAGCGACGGCGGTCTTCCTGCTGGCCCCAGCCGGTCAGCGCGATCAACCTCAGGTCGGCGCAGTCGCCGCGTGCACGGACCCGGCGCGCGACCTCGAAGCCGTCGATGTCCGGCATGCCGATATCGACGAAGGCCACGTCCGGCTTGTAGTCCTGCAGTGCATCGAGCGCGGCCTGGCCGCCGTGGACCACGAGCACTTCCGCTCCGAGCACCTGCAGCACCATGCCGAGACTGTCGGCGGCGTCGGCATTGTCGTCGACCACCAGGATGCGATGCGGTGCGCGCACCTCGCTGCTCGGCGCGGCGGCCGCGGCGTCCACCGGTGACGGCGCCGCTGCGGCGACTGCCAGCTGCGGCAAGTGCAAGGTGAAGCAGCTGCCGCGGTTGGTGCCCTCACTGCTGGCGCTGACGCGGCCGCCGTGCATTTCGGCGAGGCTGCGCACCAGCGTCAGGCCGATACCGAGGCCGCCCTGCGAGCGGCTCGAGGTGTCGTGCACCTGGGTGAACATGTCGAATACGCGCGGCAGCATGTCGGGCGGAATGCCGACACCGCTGTCGCAGACCTGGATCACCACCTCGCGGTTGTCGGCACGGGCGATCACCTCGATCAGGCCGCCGGCATCGGTGTATTTGGCCGCGTTGTTGAGCAGGTTGGACAACACCTGCGCCAGGCGCACGCTGTCGCCTTCGACCTGCAGCGGCTGCGCCGGCAGCTTCACTTCCAGGCGATGGCCGGCACTTTCGATGATCGGCCGGCTGGTTTCGATCGCGCTGTTGATCAAGGTGGCGATCGACAGCGGCGCCAGCTGCAGCTCGATGTTGCCGCGGGTGATGCGCGAGATCTCCAGCAGGTCGTCGACCAGGCGCACCATGTGATTGACCTGGCGCTCCATCATCTGGTGCAGGTGGATGCCTTCGCCGTCGGCACTGACCTCGCCTCCGCCCAGGCGCAGCAGATGCAGCGCGTTGCGGATCGGCGCCAGCGGATTGCGCAGCTCGTGTGCCAGCGTCGCCAGGAATTCGTCCTTGCGCCGGTCGGCGTCGAGCAGCCGCTCCTCGCTGGCGCGCAGCGCTTCGGCGGAGCGCTGCAGCTCCAGCAGCTGATCGCGAACCTGATATTGGCGCGCCCGGGCGCGCAGTGCGGCGCGTGCCGCGCTGGTCAGCGCGGACATTCGCGTCGGCCGCTCCAGCAGCGTGACGTTGCCGAGCGTGTCCAGCGCCTGCGCGACCGCGGGCGAATCCGCGCCCTGGCGCGTCAGCACCAGCACCGGCAGATCCGACCAGGCCGGCTGCGCGCGCACCCAGGCGCCGAAGATCTGCAGGTTGCCGTCGCGGATCGCTTCCTCGGCGAGCAGCACGCCGGCGACGCCTACACTGCAGGCGAGGGACAGTTCGGTGAAATCCGCGCGAATCTCGCTGGCGATGCCGTGTTCGGCCAGCAGCTCGCGCATCAGCCGCGAATCGCGGCCGGTGGGCGCCAGGATCAACAGACGTCGGCTCAGCGCATCGTCGGCGCTGATATCAGCAGTGGGTGGCGTCTTATCCGGTAGCACCCTCGTCCTCGGGGACCGGTACGCCGGTCAGTACGCCGCGGAATTGGCGCAGCGGCTCGCCGACGTGGATGCCGGCGTGGTCCAGTGTGAATTCGCGAACGGTGCGTTCGTGCGGGCCGCCGCGCTGCTTGACCACCGAGATCGACTGGCGCACTTCGCCGCGGCTTTCGAAGTAGCGCATCAGGATCACCGTGTCGGCGAGATAGCTCGCGTCCACCGGCGCCTGCATCTGCGCGCCGATCAGGCCCTGGTGTGCGCCGATCAGGATCGTCGCCACGCCTTTCTGCCCCAGGTAGGTCAGCAGCTCGTGCAGCTGGATCGTCAGATAGTGTTCTTCCGGCATCGCATTCAGATAGCCGTTGAGGCTGTCGATGACGATCATGCTGGCGCCGCCTTCCTCGACGGCGTAGCGCAGCTGTTGCGCGAATTCGCCCGGCGACATCTCGGCCGGATCGATCTGCTGGATGGTGATGGCGCCGGCTGCGACGCTGGCGCGCAGGTCCAGGCCCAGGCCGGCCATGCGGCCCAGCAGCGTTTCGCTGCTCTCGTCGAAGATGAACAGCGCGGCCTTGTGGCCCGCATGCGCCGCGGTGCGGGCGAACTGCGCCGCGACCGAGGATTTGCCGGTACCCGGCGCGCCGACCAGCAGCGTGCTGGTGCCGCGATCGATGCCGCCGTTGAGCAGCGCGTCGATGCCCTCGATGCCGCTGGACATCTTGACGCGCGTCGAAGGCTGGCGATGTTCGGCGGCGGTCACGCGCGGAAACACTTCGAGGCCGCCGCGGCGGATCGCATAGTCGTGATAGCCGCCGCGATACCGCTTGCCGCGCATCTTGACCACGCGCAGCCGGCGCCGGTCGGCGCCGTATTCCGGGATCATCTGGTGCAGGCTGATCACGCCGTGGGCAATGCTCTGCACCTGCAGGTCGCGATCGGTCGCGGTCAGGTCGTCGAGCAGCAGCACGGTGCAGTTGCGCCCGGTGAAATACTGCTTCAACGCCAGGATCTGGCGTCGGTAGCGCAGCGAGTTGCCGATCAGCAGTCGCAGTTCGGACAGCGAGTCGAACACCACCCGCCGCGGTTTGAGCGTGTCGACATCGGCGAGGATCTTGGACGTGGTTTCGGTCAGCTCGATCTCGGACGGATGAAAGATCGTGTACTGCTCCTCGGGCTGCAGCGATTCTTCCTGCGGCAGCAGCTCGCGGATATGCACGCCGTCCAGCGACCAGCCGTGCGAGTCGGCCACCGAGCGCAGTTCTTCCAGGCTCTCGGACAGGCTGACGTAGAGCACCGGCTCCCCGGCGGCGACGCCGGCGAACAGGAACTGCATCGCCAGCGTGGTTTTGCCCGAGCCCGGCACGCCTTCGAGCAGGTACATGCGGTTCGGCGTGAAGCCGCCGCACAGGACATGGTCCAGGCCGTCGATGCCGCTGGCGGCGTCGATGCTGGAAAAGGGCTGTGAATCCATCGGGGACTCGGTCGCGCCGGCTGCTCTTGGCTAGGTCAAAGGAATGCCCGGCGAGCCGCGTTGACTCGCGGTCGCCGTATTGCGTTATTCGGTAGATCTCGACAATGAAGCATTTATCCCGGGCGGCGCTTGCCGGCTCCTTAACTGCCCTCACCGGGGCGTCGTCTCATCGGGTGAAGAGCCTGACCGGCGCGGGCCGAATAATGCGGATCATCCCCTTGGCCGCGTTGCCCCACCGCCCGTGAACCTGAGCCTCAGCGACGACCAGCAGATGATTCGCGACTCGGCCGAGAGCTTTCTCGCCGATGCCAGCGACAGCGCCGCCGTGCGCCGTGCGCTGGACAGTGCCAAGGGTTTCGACGAGCGCGTCTGGGCGCGCGTCGCCGGTGAACTCGGCTGGTGTGCGCTGGCGATTCCGGAAGCCCATGGCGGGCTGGGCCTGGGGCCGGTCGAACAGGCGCTGCTGATGGAAAGCGGCGGCCGGCATCTGCTGTGCGCGCCGTACTTCTCCAGCGCGGTGCTGGCGGCGAACCTGCTGATGCAGATTGCGGATGACGCGGCCTGCGAACGCCTGCTGCCGAAAATCGCCGAGGGCAGCCTGCGCGCGACCGCGCCGCTGCCGGCCGAGGTCGACTGGACCGCTGCCGCCCAGCGCGTGCGCGCCACGGCGCAGGGTGCGCAGTGGGTGCTCAGCGGTGAGGTCACCCGCATGCCGGACGCGGCCGGTGCCGACTCGCTGCTGCTGATCGCGGCGACCGCCGATGGCGTCGGCCTGTTCGTCGCCGACGCCCGGGCCGCCGGCATCGCGATCACGCCGCTGCAGACCTGGGACGGCACGCGACGGCTGGCGCGCGTCGAGCTGAGCCAGGCGAGGGCGCAGCGCATCGACGATGCCGCGCGCGCGCCTCAGGGCTTTCGCAAGGCCGCTGCGCTGGTTCGTCTGTATTTGGCTGCCGAAGCGCTCGGCGGCTCGCAGCAGTGCCTGGATCTGACGGTGCGCTACGTCGGCGAGCGCAAGCAGTTCGGCCGCGTCGTCGGCGGCTTCCAGGCGGTGAAGCATCGCTGCGCCGAGATGATGGTGAAGATCGAGGCGCTGCGTTCGGCCGTGGCCGGTGCGGCCGCATTGGCCGCCACCACCGATGACATCGAGGCGCTGGACGCCGAATGCGCCATGGCGCGGGCCCTGGCGATCGACACCTATTTTCACTGCGCCGGCGAGGCGATCCAGCTGCACGGCGGCGTCGGCTTCACCTGGGAATACGATCCGCAGCTGTACTTCAAGCGCGCTCAGGCGAGCGCCCATTGGCTGGGCACGGCGGAGGCGTTGCGCGAAAAGATCGCGACGCACCTGCTGTCCCCTCTCCCGCGTGCGGGAGAGGGTGGTCCGCAGGACCGGGAGAGGGCCTCTCAGGCGCAGCAAAGCGACGAGGCATTTCGCGTCGAAATCGCCGGCTGGATGCAAGCGCATCTGTGCGGCCGTTTCGCCGCGCTGAAACACCGCGGCGGCCCCGGCGACGAAGAAGCCGATCCGGCGCTGCGCAAGGACTGGGAGCGCGAGCTCGCTGCCGGCGGCTGGACCTGTGTCGGCTGGCCGAAGGAATACGGCGGCCGCGGCCTGTCGATCGCGCAGCAGGTGATTTTTCACGAGGAATACGCGCGTGCCGGCGGCCCCGGCCGCATGGGGCACATCGGCGAAGGCCTGGTCGGCCCGACCCTGATCCAGTTCGGCAGTGCGGCACAGCGCCAGCGCTTCCTGCCGCAGATCGTCGCCGGCCGCGAGTTCTGGGCGCAGGGCTATTCCGAGCCCAACGCCGGCTCCGACCTGGCCAACGTGCAGACGCGCTGCTGGCAGGCCGATGACGGTTCCTGGCGCGTGTCCGGACAAAAAATCTGGACCTCGCTGGCGCACGAATCCGAATGGATTTTCGTGCTCGCGCGCAGCGAGCCGGGCTCGCGCGGCAACAAGGGCCTGAGCTTTCTGCTGCTGCCGCTGAAGCAGCCCGGCATCCGGATACGGCCGATACGCCAGCTCGGCGGCGGCTCGGAATTCAACGAAGTGTTTTTCGACGAAGCGGTGGCCGACGCGGCGCACATCGTCGGCGCGCCGGGCGAGGGCTGGAAAGTCGCGATGGGCCTGCTCGAGGTCGAGCGCGGGGTGTCGACGCTGGGCCAGCAGATGCATTTCTCGCACGAGTTCGAACGCGTGGTGCAGGCGGCGCGCGCAGCCGGCCGCGTCGACGATGCGCTGCTGCGCCAGCGCCTGGCGGTCGCGTGGACCGGCCTGCGCGTGATGCGCTACAACGCGCTGCGCATGCTCGACGGCGGCAGCGACCTGAGCCTGCGCCGCGAGGCGCTGATCTACAAATACTGGTGGTCGAACTGGCATCGCGACCTCGGCAAGCTCGGTATGGACGTGCTCGGCGAAGCCGCCGACCTGGTCTCAGATGACGAGTCGGTGCGGCCGCTGCAGCAGCTGTTCTTCTTCTCGCGCGCCGACACGATTTACGGCGGTACCAACGAAATCCAGCTCAACCTGATCGCCGAGCGCGGATTGGGCCTGCCGCGTGAAGCGCGGCCGGCATCTTGAAGACCTTGGCGCCTTGTAGTCCCCTCTCCCGCGTGCGGGAGAGGGTGTCGCCAGCATCGGAGCTTGCTCAGTGAAACCCGCGCCCCAACCCAACGCCCCCTGCGGCCTGCTGCGCGACCGCAGCGTGCTGATCACCGCCGCCGCCGGTGGCGGCATCGGCTTTGCCACCGCGCAGCGCTGTCTTGCCGAAGGCGCGCGCGGCATCGTCGTCGCCGACATCCATCCGCGGCGTACCGAAGAAGCGGCGGCGAAGCTCAAAGCCGAGTTCCCGGATCGCATCGTGCTGGCGCATCTGGCCAACGTCACGGTCGAGGCCGACGTGCAGGCGCTGGTGGATTTCGCCGAAAGCGCACTCGGCGGCGTCGACGTGCTGATCAACAACGCCGGCCTCGGCGGCAGCAAGTTGCTGGTCGACATGAGCGACGAGGAATGGAACAAGGTCATCGACGTGACGCTGACCGGCACGATGCGGATGACGCGCGCGATGCTGCGCCGGATGCAGCCGCGCGGACGCGGCGCGATCGTCAACAACGCCTCGGTGCTGGGCTGGCGCGCGCAGAAGGAACAGGCGCATTACGCGGCGGCGAAAGCCGGCGTGATGGCGCTGACGCGCTGCGCCGGGCTGGAAGCGGCCGACTACGGCATCCGCATCAACGCGGTGTCGCCGTCGATCGTGTTTCACGATCATTTGCGCAAGACCTCGCCGGTGGAGTTGCTGGAGTCGCTGGCCAGCCGCGAGGCCTTCGGCCGTGCGGCCGAAGCCTGGGAGATCGCCAACGTGATCGTGTTTCTGGCCTCGGAGTACGCTTCGTATCTGGTCGGTGAGACGATATCGGCGTCGAGTCAGCGGGCGTAGAACAAGAACCTGTAGGAGCGGACCCTGTCCGCGACGGCGGCTATTCCGTCAGCGGCACAGTCGCGGACAGGGTCCGCTCCTACAAAAAGCATGGAGGAGTTTTTAATGACCAAACCCGTCTTCCACACCGCCGACGAAGTCCTTGCCGCGGTCGGCACACAGCTCGGTACCAGCGACTGGCTGACGATCACGCAGGATCGCGTGAACCGGTTCGCCGACGCCACCGACGATCATCAGTGGATCCACGTCGATACCGAGCGCGCCAGCGCCAGCGAGTTCGGCGGCACCATCGCGCATGGCTTTTTGAGCCTGTCGCTGGCGTCCAAGTTTTTGCCGGAGCTGGTCGAGATCAAGTTCAAGCATGGCCTGAACTACGGCATCGACAAGCTGCGTTTTCCGATGCCGGTCAAAGTCGGCAGCCGGATTCGCGGCGGCGGTGAAATCGTCGCCGCGGAAAAAACCAAGGATGGCGGCGTGCAGGCGACTTTGCGCGTGGTCATCGAGATCGAAAACCAGAGCAAGCCGGCCTGCGTGATCGACTGGCTCAATCGCTACTATTTTTGAATTAAGGGAACTCCCATGACCGAAGCCGTCATCGTCTCCGTCGCGCGTACGCCGATCGGCCGCGCCTACCGCGGTGCCTTCAACGACACCGAGGCGCCGGCGCTCGGCGGCCACGTGGTGCGCGCCGTCGTCGAGCGCGCGGGTGTCAACGCCGCCGAGGTCGACGACGTGATTCTCGGCTGCGCGGCGCAGCAGGGAACCCAGGGCTACAACCTTGGCCGCCTGTGCGGCGTCGCCGGCGGGCTGCCGAACACGGTGGCCGGCATGACGCTGGATCGTCAGTGCGGCTCGGGCATGCAGGCGATCGCGATCGCGGCGAAGAACATCATCGCCGGCGAGCAGAAAGTGGTGATCGCCGGCGGCCTCGAATCGATATCGCTGACGCAGAACGCCCACAAGAACAGCTATCGCTCGCAGTCCGAAGCGGTGCTGGCGCAGGACTCGACCGCGTACATCGCGATGATCGAAACCGCGGAGCTGGTGGCGCAGCGTTACGGCGTGTCCAGGCTCGCGCAGGACGAATATTCCTGGCAGAGCCAGCAGCGCACCGCGGCCGCGCAGCAGGCCGGACGCTTCAACGACGAGATCGTCGCATTGCCTTCGGTGAAGCAGCTCTACGACAAGGAGGGCAAGCCCACCGACAAGCAGAACGTGCTGCTGGAGAAGGACGAGGGCAATCGTCCGGAAACGACGCTGGAAAGCCTGACCGCGCTGAAGCCCGTTTGGAAGAACGGAGCTTGGGTCAAGGAAGGGCAGTTCATCACCGCCGGCAACGCCTCGCAGCTGTCCGACGGCGCCGCGGCGGTGCTGATGATGAGCGGCGACGACGCCAGGGCGCGCGGGCTCAAGCCGCTGGGCATTTATCGCGGCATCGCCGTCGCCGGCTGCCGCGCCGACGAAATGGGCATCGGCCCGGTGTTCGCGGTGCCCAAGCTGCTCGACCGGCATGGCCTGAAGGTCTCCGACATCGGCCTGTGGGAACTGAACGAGGCTTTCGCCAGCCAGGTGCTGTATTGCCGCGACAAGCTCGGCATCCCGCAGGCCAGGCTCAATGTCGACGGCGGCGCGATCAGCATCGGCCATCCCTTCGGCATGTCCGGCGCGCGCATGGTGATGCACGCGCTGATCGAGGGACGGCGTCGCGGCGAGCGCTATGTCGTCATCACGATGTGTATCGGCGGCGGCATGGGCGCGGCGGGGCTTTTCGAAATCCCGGCCTGAACCGTTCCCTCCCGTCGGCGTGCGGGGCGAGCAGACACGATTTTCGGGAGAGCATCGCCATAAATCTCCGCACCAGGCACTTTCACACGTATGGACGAGGTCGCCCCGGCGGGCAGCCGCCACGATAGGGCCATACAGGGAAACCGACGCAGATCGGCTGTCTTGAGAACGAGGAGATTCACCGATGGCCCGTACTGCCAACGTGTTGGTGCAGCCCCGTCAGCCGCAGGCGCGTGCGCGTGAGGCGGCGGCAGTCGCCGCGCCCGGCGCTCCCAGCCTGCTGAGCGGCTGGCCGGCGCTGCTGCTGGCGGTCATCGTCGCCGGCGCCGCGGTGTACTCGTTCTCGCATCGTCCGCTGCCGCCGTTCCCGCAGACCGTGACCAAGGCCGACGGCCTGCTGGTGACCGGCCTGGCCCAGTCCGGCGAACGCCGCATCGCGGTCGGCGAACTCGGCCGCATCCTGATCGCCGACGCCGCCAGCGGCCCCTGGCGCGAAGTCAAGGTCACGCCGCAGCGCGGTTCCACGTTCACCCGCGTGATCTTCACCGACGCCAATACCGCGATCGCGGTCGGCCACGACGGCTGGATCGTGCGCAGCACCGATCGCGGTGAAACCTGGCACGAGGTGGTGTTCGACCCGGAGCGCGGCGAAGCGGTGCTCGGCGTCGCCGGGCCGTTCGACGGCCGGCTCTATGCCTACGGCGCTTTCGGCCAGTTCCTGGTGTCGACCGACAATGGCCAGACCTGGCTGCACGAGAAGCACGGCGCGATCGGCGATCGCCATCTGGCCGCGATGGTGCAGGCGCAGGACGGCTCGCTGGTGATCGTCGGCGAAACCGGGCTGATGGCGCGCAGCGTCGATCAGGGCGCCAGCTGGACCAAGCTGCCCGAAGTCTACAAGGGCTCGTTCTACGGTCTGCAGCGCCTGCCCAGCGACACGCTGCTGGCCTTCGGCATGCGTGGCAATGCGTATCTGAGCGACGACAACGGCCAGCACTGGACGCGCAGCAACGTGCCCGGCGGCCTGTCGCTGTACGACTCGATGATCGATCACGACGGCCATGTGGTGCTGGTCGGCGAAAACAGCAGCGTCTTCCGCTCCACCGACAACGGCCGCACCTTCAGCATGCTGTTGGAGGGCGATCGCAAGCGTTATGCGACGGTGCTGCCGGTCAGCAATGGCAGTGGCTGGCTGGTTGCCGGCGAAGCCGGCATCGCCCTGCGCAAAGCGCCTGGCGAGCTCGCCGCGGCCGATGCCAATACCGCGAAGGACGTGCAGCGATGAGTGCTGCAGCCGGCGGCCTGATCGATCGTTTCACCGAAAGAACCGTCAACCGATTCGCCGATCTGCTGATCGGCCTGCGCAAGCTGTGGTCGGTCGTATTCATCGCGATGACCCTGTTTTTCGGCTACAGCGCGACGCATGTGCAGCTCGACCCGGGCTTCCTGAAACTGATCCCGGTGCAGCATGAATACATGCGCACGATGATGCAGTACATGAAGGATTTTTCCGGCGCCAACACACTGCTGGTGAACCTGCGCTGGAAAGGCGAAGGCGACATCTACAACCCGGAATTCATGAAGGCGATGCAGGAGGCCACCGACGAGGTGTTCTTCATCCCCGGCATCAATCGCACCAAGGTCTCGTCGATCTTCACGCCGAACACGATCTACATCGAAATCACCGAAGAAGGTTTCAACGGCGAGCCGGTGGTGCCGGCGCGCTTTTCGGCGACGCCCGAAGAGCTGGCGAGAGTGCGGCATAACGTCGGCCTGTCCGGGCAGATCGGCCTGATCGTCGCCAACGACGGCAAGAGCGCGCTGATCCGCGCCGACCTGCAAGACTTCGACCCGAACGCGCCGGTTGACAAGCAGCGCGTCGACTACTGGGAAGTGCAGAAAAAACTCGAGGAGATCCGCCACAAGTTCGAGAAGGGCAACGTCGAGGTCAACATCATCGGCTTCGCGCGCCTGCTCGGCGACGTGATCTACGGCCTGATCGGTGTGTTCGCGTTCTTCGGCCTGGCGTTCGCGATCACCGTCGCCTTGCTCTACTGGTATACGCGCTCGGTGAAGATGACGGTGACCGCGGTGATCGTCGCGTTGCTGCCGGTGCTGTGGCTGATCGGCATCCTGCCGCTGATCGGCTTCGGCATCGACCCGATGTCGATCCTGGTGCCGTTCCTGATCTTCTCGATCGGCGTCAGCCACGCGGTGCAGATGACCAACGCCTGGCGCCAGGAGGTCTGCGCCGGCGCCAGCTCCGTGGATGCCTCGCATGCCGCGTTCCGCAAGCTGTTCGTGCCCGGCGCGGTTGCGCTGCTGACCAATGCGCTGGGCTTCGCGGTGATCATGTTCATCGACATCCCGATCGTGCACGAGCTCGGCATCACGGCTTGTCTGGGCGTGCTGCTGATGATCATCACCAACAAGATGATCCTGCCGATCATCCTGACGCATGTGACGCTCGAGCAGTCGAGCTGGAAAAAATCAACGCGCAGCGATTCGCCGCGGATGGCGAAGGTCTGGCGCGGCATCGCGCGTTGCGCCGATCCGCAGTATTCGCTGTGGGTGTTCGGCGCCTGCCTGGTATTGCTCGCGGTCAGCGCGGTGGTGTCGCGCGGCCTGGTCATCGGCGACACCGGCCGCGGCGCGCCGGAGCTGCGCGCGGATTCGCGCTATAACTACGACGACCGGGTGATCAACAACAGCTACAACATCGGCACCGACGTGCTGACGGTGATCGTCGAGGCGCCGGACTTCCAGGGCGATTCCTGCCTGCAGTACCCGGTGATCAACCTGGTCGACCGCTTCGAGCTGTTCCTGCACGGCGTCGCCGGCGTGCAGTCGGTGACCAGCGCGGCCGGTATCGGCAAGCTGGTGATCAGCTCGTTCAACGAAGGCAATCCGCGCATGCGCGCGCTGCCGCGTTCCGAAGTCGGCCTGTCCACCGGATCGAAGGGCTTCGATCCGAATCTCGGCATCAACAACGAGGGCTGCCGCGCGATCCAGGTGATGATCTTCATGAAGAATCACGAGGGCGCGACGATCGCGCACGTGATTTCGGAGATCAAGCGCTTCATCGCGCAGAATCCGACCCAGGGCGTGAAGCTGCGCCTGGCCTCCGGCAACGTCGGCGTGATGGCCGCGACCAACGAGGCGGTGTCGGCGGCGGAAGTGCGCATGCTGCTGGCGATCTTCGGCGCCCTGACCTTCCTGTGCCTGATCACGTTCCGCAGCTGGCGCGCGGTGCTGTGCGTGATCGTGCCGCTGACCATCGTCTCGATCTTCTGCAACGCGCTGATGGCCTGGCTCGGCATCGGACTCAAGGTCGCGACCCTGCCGGTGATTGCGCTCGGTGTCGGCGTCGGCGTCGACTACGGCATTTACCTGTTCGAGCGCATCCAGCATCACATGCGCGACGAGGGCACGAGCTTCTGCGCGGCGTTCGAGAGCGCGATGCGCGAAAGAGGAAGTGCTGCTGTTTTCACCGCGATCACGATGGCGGTCGCGGTCGGCACCTGGACCCTGTCGGCGCTGAAGTTCCAGGCGGACATGGGCCTGCTGCTGTCCTTCATGTTCCTGGTCAACATGCTCGGCGCGATCTGTCTGCTGCCGGCGATGGGTTCCTGGCTGTTCCGCGCCAGTGGCGGAGGCCGTCAGCCGGCCGCGCCGGGCGTGACGCCGCCGGTGGCTGCGCCGCGCCCCTGATGCCTAGAATGCGGTGAACCCCGTTCACCGCAGACACCATGGCCGACTTCGACGACGACACCGATCTGCTCGAGCAGATGGTTAACGACTTCCAGCCCGGCCTGTACCAGCACTACAAGGGCCCGCAATACCTGGCCCTGTGCCTGGCGCGCGAGGACGAGACCGACGAAGTCGTCGTGGTCTACACCCGGCTCTACGCGCGCCCCGGCCTGCCGACCAGTACGCGCAGGCTGAGGGTGTGGAACGAGGAGGTCGAATACCAGGGCCGCGTCGTGCCGCGCTTTGCCTACTGCGGGCATGTGACCGAGGCGGTGGACGAGGAAGGCCGGCCGGGTGTCGCGCGCAAGGGCCTGCTGGGTTGGGTGAAGGAGAACCTGTAACGCGCCTGCCGATTCTGTAGGAGCGGATCCTATCCGCGACTGTGCTCGTCAAGGTCTCAGTCGCGGATAGGATCCGCTCCTACAGGTGCAGCGGATCAGCTGCCGCCGCCTTCCTCGTCCCGCCCGGCCCGCACCTTGCCCGGCCCCTCGCCATCGACGCGCTTGAAGAAGCGCCGGAACGCGGCCTCGCTCTTGTAGCCCATCATCTCGGCGATCGCGGCCACCGAGAAGCGGCGGTTCTTCAGCAGCCGGCGCGCCTCGGTCGCGCGCCAGTTGGCCAGGTACTGGATCGGCGGCAGGCCGACGGTCTGGGTGAACAGCTCGGCGAACGCGGTGCGCGACATGCCGGCGACCTGGGCCATGCCCTGTATCGTCCACTCCTCGCCGGGCCGCTCGTGCACCGCCGCCAGCGCCTTGGACAGGCGCACGTCGGTCAGCGCCGCCAGCAGGCCGCGCGGCTCGCCGGCGCTGCGCACGTATTCGCAGACGGCCATCGTGAACAGCGAATCGGCGAGCTTGTTCTGCACCATCTGCCGGCCCCAGCGCCGGTCGGTGCTGGTGGCAGCCAGCATGTCGGCGAGCTGGCGGAAGGCGTCGCTGCTGACGCTGGCGCGGACGATGAAGCAGGGCGGCAGCGCACTGAAGATCGGGTTGCGCGTGCCCATGATGAATTCGAGCTCGCCGCACAGCATCGAGGTGGGGCTGTCGTCGTGCGCGGCCGGAAGATGCGGATCGCGGCTGGCCGACAGCGAATGCCGCGCGCCGGTCGGGAACACGATCAGGTCGCCGCGACGCAGCTGCTCGGGTGCCGGCAGCGCGCTGCCGCTGACCCAGCAGTCGCCGTCGGTGACCAGGTGGAACTGGCCGAAACGCGTCGCCGGCTCCTGCTCGAACCAGGTGCCGCAGTAGCGCACGTTGGCGGTGATCTCGACGCGCAGCTGGTAGGAACTCAGCACCGCCTCGAGCACGCTGTCGACGGAATGCGAGTTGCCGGCTTCGGCGATCGGGTTGGAATGCTCCATGGGCGGCATCCTAGAGCTTTGCCACCCGGGCGACCATGTCACATCGTGATCCGACTTGTGCCCGGGCGTCCGGACACAGCCCCGCTCAGATCTCGAAAGCGAGTTCCGGCAGATTCAGGTCGGCCTGGGAGCTGCGCACCGGCGGCAGGTCGGCCTCGGCCATCACGCTGCGATCGACGTGACCGGCGGCGATTTCCTTCAGCGAAATCACCGTCGATTTGTGGTCTTCCCAGGGCACGTGCGGCATCGCGCCGCGGGCCAGCTGACGCGCACGCTTGGCGGCGACCTGGCATAGCTCGAACTGGTTGGGAATGATGTGCAGGCAATCTTCGATGGTCACACGTGCCATGGGAGTTTCCGTAGTAGCCGCAGGAGCACGGGGACTACCACTATAGGCGCATCGTCCCGATCGCGTTTTCTGCCAGGCCGGACGGACGGGCATATCGCGGGAACGGCAGGCCGTAGCCTCGTCGGCGCGCGCGAACCAACATGCTCCCATTGCAATGGAGCCTGCCGATGAAATCCGCACCGTCACCGCTGGTCACGATGTACCGCTCGCTGGTCGATCTGGCCGAGCGCCTTGTCTGGCTCGCGCCGCTGCTGATCCGCATCGTGTTCGGCTATTTCTGGCTCGAGACCGGCTGGGCCAAGCTGCACAACCTGGACGGCGCGATCCAGCGCTTCGGCAACTGGGGACTACCGGTGCCGGAATTCACGGCGCCGTTCAGTGCGGGCGCCGAATTCGTCTTCGGCATTTCGATGATCGTCGGCCTGGCGTTCCGCGTGACGATGGTCGGCTCGATCATCAACATGCTCGTCGCGCTGGTGGTGGTCGTTCTGCCCACCATCGGCACACTGGACGAGTTCGTCGAACTCGACGAGGTGCTGTACGTGCTCGTGTTTTTCTGGCTGCTGCTGGTCGGGCCGGGGAAAATCAGCCTGGACTATCTGATCGACAAAAAATTGCGCGGCTGAATCGCTGACCGGTAGGAGCGGACCCTGTCCGCGACTGAGGCCATCCGGAGCACGGTCGCGGACAGGGTCCGCTCCTACCGTCGTATGTGTCTTCGCTTATTTCGTCCGTTCGCAGCAGGCGCGCCGCGCGCGCTGGCCATTTACTAGGCTCCTCACCGAGGAAGCCGACACATGACCAGCAACCCGCCGCTCAAAGCCGAAATCAATCTCCAGCAGCTGCTCGAAGCCAAGTCGCTCGAACGCTGTCCCTTCCCGATCCCGACCGGCTGGTTCTTCGTCGATTACTCCGAGAACCTGAAAACCGGCGAAGTGCGCAACGTCACGCTGTTCGACCAGGAGTGGGTGCTGTTCCGCGGCGAGAGCGGCAAGGTCGGCATGACCGACCCCTACTGCCCGCACCTGGGCGCGCACATGGGCCATGGCGGCAGCGTCTGCGGCGATCATCTGCGTTGCCCGTTCCATCACTGGGAATACGACACCAGCGGCTGGTGCAAGAACATTCCCTACGGCAAGGTGCCGCCGCCGATCACCAAGAAGCAGGCGATCCTGCGCGCGCTGCCGGTGCAGGAGCGCTATGGCCTGATCTGGGCCTGGTTCCACCCGGCCTGCGAGGAGCCGAGCTGGGAACTGCCGGCGATCCCGGCCATGGAAGAGCCGGGCTGGACCGGTTCGCGCCGCGGCAGCTGGACCGCCAATACCGCGATCCAGGAAATCGCCGAAAACGGCGTCGACACCGCGCACCTGAAGTTCCTGCACGGCGCGGCCGGCATTCCGCCGGTGGCCTGCGAGTTCGACGGCCACATCATGAGCTTCAGCATCGGCGGCACCTACATCGTCGCCAAGGCTTACGGCCCCGGACTCAACGTGCTCGAGTTCACCCAGGAAGGCTCGGCCGCGACGATGATCTCGTACACGCAGCCGGTCACCGTCGACAAGAGCCAGATGAACATGAGCTTCCGGCATCGCGACTTCCCCGAGGGCAGCAAGGAGCAGCTGGTCGCGCGCAAGATCATCGACCACATGATCGGTGCCGCCGAAGGCGAAACCAGCGCCGGTTTCGAGAGCGTCGACTTCGTCATCTGGAACCACAAGAAGTACCGGCCCAAGCCGCTGCTCTGCGACGGCGACGGCCCGGTGCTGCAGTTCCGCAAATGGTTCAAGCAGTTCTACGTCGCCGACCCGAAGATTCTGGAAAAGGTCTGAGCTATGGAACCCCTCTCCCGCGTGCGGGAGAGGGGCTGGGGAGAGGGCGCCTTTGATGTTGCTTCATGCCAGGCCAACGCCGCTCTCCCGGCGCATTCGCGCCACCCTCTCCCGAACGCGGGAGAGGGGGAATCGTTCATTCGGATTTTAAAAATGGCGGTAGTGCAGGTCACCACACGTGACGGGACCCAGCTGCAGATCAAGGCGCAGCCTTTGATTCCACTGATGGAGTTCCTGCGCGACGGCAGCGCCGGTGTCGAAGGCATCTGCGGCGGCGAACTCAGCTGCGGCACCTGCCACATCTACATCGACCGGGGCGGCGAGTCGCTGCAGCCGCGCAGCGACGACGAGCAGGCGATGCTCGAGGCGATAGGCGAGTTCGTCGAGGTGCGGCCGACGTCGCGGCTCAGCTGCCAGGTGTTCGTCGACGAGACGATGAGCGATCTGGCCGTGAGCGTGGGCCCGGTGGCCTGAGGCCGGGAATTTCGGGAACCATCATCCGTTTGAGGCAGGCAAGCCCTGCAGGCGCTGGGTAAGTTCGACTCACGAATCGCATCACGGCCATCGGCGGCAAGACCGAGCCCGTCAGGAGAACCGAAACATGAGCCTCGCCGCAAAAGAAAAGCTGGTATCCGCCGACAGCCACGTCTATTTCACCAACGACTGGGTCAAGGATCGCCTGCGCAAGGATCTGCACGCCGTCTGGGACGGCGCACAGCAAAAGGCCGAGCAGTACGCGGCGAAAGTGCTGCGCGGCGGTCAGCCGCAGCTGCATCTGGAAGACTTCGTCGATCCGTCCGCGTCGCAGGACCCGGGCTACAAGACGCCCGAAGGCAAGATCGCCTCGATGGACCGCGACGGCGTGCATGCCGAGGTGATCTTCCCCGAACTCGGCGGTGCGCGCGTCTGCAACGAAGCGCTGATGGGCAGCCACTGGAAGGAAGTGTTCGCCGGTTACAACCAGGGCATGGCGGACTTCGCCAGCCACGACCCGGATCGCCTGCTGTGCGCGTACCAGCTGCCGCTGGCCGACGTCGATTTCGCGGTCAAGGAAGTCGAACGCCTGGCCAAGAACTACAAGGCGCGCTGCGTGCAGATCACGCCGTTCCCGGCGGATTCCGGACTGCCGGACGTGCACGACGCGCGCTACAACAAGCTCTGGGCGACGATCCAGGACGCCGGCCTGACGATCATGAATCACCTCGAGATGAAGACCGAGGGCTGGGACATTTTCCGCCGCGATCCGACGCCGCAGAAAGGCATTTTCACCGCGCTGCCGTGGGCGCCGCTGGCCGAGTCGATGTGCTTCTGGATCCTGACCGGCACGCTCGAACGCTTCCCGAAGCTGCGCGTGATCATGGTCGAGCCCGGCCTCGGCTGGCTGCCGTGGTTTTTCGAAGCCGTGCTGGATCCGCGCATGGGTCTGCACTACGAATTCCCCGGCATGAAGATGAAGCCCTCGGATTATTTCCGCCGGCAGATGGGCGCCACCTTCATGTACGAGCCGATCGGGCTCAAGGCCTTTTACGAGTATTTCGGCGCCGACTGCGCGTACTGGTCGACCGACTTCCCGCATCCGGCGACCTGCTGGCCGAACTCGCAGGCACAGGTGGTCAGCCAGTGTCGCGAAGCGGGGATCAACGACGCGGACCGCAAGAAGATCGTCAGCGAGAACGCGCTGAAGGCGTTCGCGCTGTAGTGCAGGGAAAGAAACCCCTCTCCCTCCGGGAGAGGGGCAGGGGTGAGGGCCTCGCAGCTTGGCGCTGACTCGAACGCCCTCATCCGCCCCTTCGGGGCACCTTCTCCCGAGGGGAGAAGGGAACAAGACGAACAGGTGGATTGCATGGCCGGCGTACTCGACTCACTCAAAGTCCTCGACCTCAGCTCCGGCATCGCCGGGCCGATGACGACGATGCTGCTGGCCGACAACGGCGCCAGCGTCACCAAGATCGAACCGCCCGGCGGCGATCCGGCGCGCACCCAGAGCGGCCCGCAGCAACTCGGCTATCACGTCTGGCAGCGTGGCAAGCGCAGTGCGTTTCTCGATCTGCACAACGATGCCGATAAAAAAATCTTTCTGGCGCTGGCGCAGACCGCCGACATCGTCGTCGAGTCTTTCGCGCCGGGTGAGGCGGCGAAACTCGGCGTCGATTACGCGAGCCTGTCGCGGCTCAACCCGCGCCTGATCGTCTGCTCGATCACCGGCTACGGCCGCGACAACGAACACTCGGCGCGGCCGGCGGTCGATGCGCTGGTACAGGCGCGCACCGGCCTGATGTTCGAGCAGCGCGGCTGGGCCGAAGGCGCGCTGAATCACATGAACGGCGAGCCCGATCCGTTCCCGGATCTGGAAATTCCGCAGGACTGGGTGCAGGGCGCGCCGCGTCCCGGGCCGCTGTTCGTGGCGTCGCAGTGGCCCAGTCTTGGTGCGTTCTTCAACGCCAGCCTCGGCATCAGCGCGGCGCTGCGCGCGCGTGAAATCACTGGCCGCGGCCAGTGGGTCGAGACCTCGCTGCTGCAAGGTGCGCTCGCTGGCGCGGCCGGTGTCTGGCAGCGCGCCGAGAAAATCGACGCGCCGGGTTTCGACACCTGGATTCTCGGCAACCGCTCGCCCAAGGGCCATTTCCAGGCCAAGGACGGGCATTGGCTGCACAACTGGGTGCCGAACCCGCGCTTCATCATGCAGGCCGCGGCCGGCGACACGCTCAACGCCTCGCCCGACCTGACCGTGCAGAACGATCCGGATCGTTTCGGCACCGGCCCCGAAGAAATCCTGGTGATGTCGCACTACCAGCCGATACTCGCCGAAGCCATCGCCAAGTTCCCGGTCAAGGACTGGGTCGAGGCCGCAGTGACCGCCGAGATGACGATGCAGCCGGTGCGCAGCATCGAGGAATCGCTGGCCGATCCGGCGTTTCTGGAAGATGGCTGCGTGACCGAGACGGTCGATCCGCAGCTCGGCACGATCCGCACGGTCGGCAACGCTTACAACATGAGTCTCACGCAAGGTAAACCGGGCGCCCCGCCGGTGAAGCCGGGTGCCAATACCGAGGAAGTGAAGATGGAGGCGGCTGCGATTATTGCGGACGCAACCCTCTCCCCCCGCTCCGCGGGACCCTCTCCCGCACGCGGGAGAGGGGAAGCTAATTTGTCCCCTCTCCCGCGTGCGGGAGAGGGTGGTCCGACAGGACCGGGAGAGGGCGGCGCGCAGCGCCGTGCGCCCTTGGAAGGCATCGTCGTGCTCGACCTCGGCCTCGCCATCGCCGGCCCCTTCGGCACGCAGTTGCTCAGCGATCTCGGCGCCACCGTGATCAAGGTCAACGGCCTGTTCGATCTGTTCTGGCACCGCGTGCACATCGCCTACATGGCCAACCGCGGCAAGAAGAGCATCACGCTGAACCTGAAAGATCCGCGCGCGATGAAAGTGCTGCTGGACCTGGTGGCCAAGGCCGACATCGTCCAGCACAACATGCGCTACGACGCGGCCGAGCGGCTGAAAATCGATTACGAATCGTTGAAGCAGATCAACCCGAAGCTGATCTACTGCCACACGCGCGGCTTCGAGCGCGGCGCGCGCGCCGGCCTGCCGGGCAACGATCAGACCGGTGCCTGCCTCAGCGGCATCCAGTTCGAGGACGGCGGCATGGGCCGCGGCGAAGGCGGCCGGCCGCTGTGGAGCTTCACCAGCTTCGGCGACACCGGCAATGGATTTCTGTCGGCGACGGCGATGGTGCAGGCGCTGTATCACCGCGATCGCACCGGTGAGGGACAGTTCGTCGATACCTCGATCATCAATGCGGCGCTGCTCAACACCAGCTACGCGGTGGCGACGCCGCAAGGCAAGGGCTTCGAGCGTCCGCGGATCGACGGCCAGCAAGTGGGTTTTTCGGCCGGCCATCGCATCTACGAAACCGGGACCGGCTGGCTGTGCCTGGCGCTGAGCAGCGATCAGCATTGGGCGAGTCTGCAAGCGACGCTCGGGCTGTCCGCCGATGTGCGCAAGCAAGGCGACGAGTCATTGGCGAAAATCATCGGCGAAAAACTGAAAACCGACAGCGCGGCGCACTGGTTTGCCAAGCTCGATGCGGCCGGCGTGCCGGTCGAGATCGTCGACGAAGAGTTCTCGCGCAAGCTGCACGACAACGCGGATTTCAAAAAGAATCAGTGGACCGTGTCCTACCCGCATCCGGTGGTCGGCAAGCTCGACCAGATCGGCCTGCTGTTCTCGCTGTCGGACACGCCGGGCGTGATTCAGGGCCGGCCGCTGCTGGTCGGCGAGCACACCAGGGAAATCCTCAGCGGCATGGGCTACAGCGACGAGCAGATCAACACCCTGGAAGAACAGATGGCGATCGGCTTCGTCGGCATGCCGCGCATGCCACCGCGGCCGGCGCCGGGTGCGGCTGCGGCGCCGAAGCAGGGCATGGCCAGCATGCTGGAGAAGGAAGCGAAGAAGTAGCCCGGGTGAAACCCGGGGCCGCGCGATCCCGGGTTTCACCCGGGCTACAACACCATCAGGACACATTGTGACCGAACCCACCGAAGCACCCGCCGCACCCAAACCGACGCGCATTGCGCCCATCGTCACCACCGACGCGAAGTCGTTCTGGGACGCGGCCGATCGCGAAGAATTCGTCGGCCAGAAATGCGGCGACTGCAACCAATTCACGTTTCCGCCCAGGCCGATGTGCCCGCATTGCCACAGCCTCAATCGCGTCGAGGTGCCGCTGTCGGGCTATGGCACGGTGCATTCGTGGACGATTCCGCGGCATCCGCATCCCTTCGGTTTCAAGGAGGCGCCGATCGTCGCGGTGATCCAGCTCGACGAGGGCATCCGCTTCGTCTCCAACGTCGTCGGCGTCGCACCCGAAGACGTGAAGATGGATATGAAAGTCGAAGTCATGTTCGAGCCGACGATGGGGAAACATAAAGTGCCGGTGTTCAAACCGCGGGGTTCCAAATGAGCCGCAGCTTCAAGGAGGCCGCGATCGCCGGCATCGGCGCCACCGAGTTCTCGAAAGAATCCGGCCGCAGCGAGCTGCAACTTGCGGCGGAATGCTCGCTGGCCGCCTGTGAAGACGCCGGCGTCGATCCGCGCGACATCGACGGCATGATCACCTTCACCATCGACAACAGCGACGAGATCAACCTCGCGCGCTGCCTCGGCGTGAAGGATCTGGCCTACACCGCGCGCATTCCCGGCGGCGGCGCCGCGGCGGCGGCGACGATCTACCAGGCGATGGCGATGGTCAATGCCGGCGTCTGCAACAACGTGCTGGTCTGGCGCGCGATGAACGAGCGCAGCCAGTATCGCTTCGGCCAGAATCCGACGCAGGGACAAATGGGCTATTCGGCCGGCAACGGCACTGGATCGCTGCTGTGGTGCGTGCCCTTCGGCGCGATGACGCCGGCGAGCTGGGGCGCGCTGCAGACCAGCCGCTACATGCACACCTACGGCGTCAGCAATCGCGATCTCGGTTATCTGGCCGTGCAGCAGCGGCTGTATGCCTCGACCAATCCGAAAGCCTGGTTCTACGGCAAGCCGATCACCTTGGAAGATCACCAGAACAGCAAGTGGATTCAGGAGCCCTGGCTGCGCCTGCTCGACTGCTGCCAGGAGAGCGACGGCGGCCAGGCGCTGCTGATCACCAGCCTGGAACGTGCGCGCGATCTGCGCCAGAAGCCGGTGAAAATCACCGGGGCCTGCCAGTCGATTCCGTACGACGTCGAGGTGATCTCGAACTACTACCACGATGATCTGACGATCATGCCCGAGGCCTGGGGTGTGGCGAAGCGGCTGTATGCGCAGACCGGCATGAAGCCCGGCGACATGCAGGCGGCGATGCTGTACGAGGCTTTCAGTCCGCATGCGCTGATGCAGCTGGAAGCCTTCGGCTTCTGCGGCAAGGGCGAGGCCAAGGACTTCATCAAGAGCGGCGAAATCGCGATCGACGGCTCGCTGCCGATCAACACGCATGGCGGCCTGTTGGGCGAGGCCTACATCCACGGCATGAACAGCATGGCCGAAGGCGTGCGCCAGGTGCGCGGCACCTCGGTGAATCAGGTAACGCGGCGCAAGGTCGAGAACGTGCTGGTGTCGTCGGGAATGGCCGGCGCGATCCTGTCCGCGGTTTGATCGCTGCACCTGTAGGAGCGGACCCTGTCCGCGACTGGGCCCTGCCAATTTTCAGTCGCGGACAGGGTCCGCTCCTACAGGGAATTCGATGACGTTTCGTTGAGAACGCCGATGACGCTACGTCTGCCGCTGCAACTCACGCTGCCCAACGAAAGCGCGCTGCAAATCGCAGCGACGCTGTTCGAGCCTGCCCGCGTCAGCGAAGATCCCATCCTGCTGGTCTGCCTGCCTGGCGGCGGCATGAATCGCGGCTACTTCGATTTGCAGCCCGAAGATGGCGATACGTCCTTCAGCTTCGCCCGGCAGATGAGTGCACGCGGCTTTCACGTGCTGACGATGGACCATCTCGGCATCGGCGACAGCACGAGACCGGCCGATGGCTATGCACTCGATGCAAGCCTGCTCGCGCAGGCCAACGAACAAGCGCTGCAGCAGGTACTGGGCGAGTTGCGCGCGCATCTGCCGATGCTGCGCAGCATCGGTGTCGGCCATTCGATGGGCGCGATGCTGACCTTGTTGCAGCAGGCGCAATACAAGCCGCACGCCGCGATCGCTCTGCTCGGCTTCTCGACGCGAGGACTGCCGGACTACACGCCGCCGGCGCAGGCCGAACTCGCGAAAGATCCGCGGCGGCTGCGCGAGCAGTTGCCGGCGCTGGCGCAGAAAATGTTCCGCGAGCCTTACCCGAAAGTTCAGCG
The DNA here is from genome assembly GCF_965279055.1 of Hydrocarboniphaga sp. Taxonomy (NCBI): domain Bacteria; kingdom Pseudomonadati; phylum Pseudomonadota; class Gammaproteobacteria; order Nevskiales; family Nevskiaceae; genus Hydrocarboniphaga; species Hydrocarboniphaga sp. Next base: position 341,180 of record NZ_OZ257125.1, read on the forward strand.
TGATCCGCAGGCCAAGGGCATCTTCGGTGGCAGCAGCGCCGATCCGCGCGGTATCGCCGCACTGAAAGCCGCGTCCGACGAGCCGCTGCTGCCGTTGCCGGCCTACCAGTCGATGCTGCCGGGCAATGTCGCGCTGGATGCCGCGCGCGTCGACGTGCCGGTGTATCTGGCGGTCGGCGATCGCGACATGGCCGGCCCGCCGCAGCAGATTCCGGCCGCGTTCACCGCCAGCCGGGACATCGCCCTGCAGGTGCTGCCCGACACCGGCCACGCGCACTTTCTGTTCGCGGCGCGCGCGCAGTTGTTCGAGCGCTTAGCCGTTTGGACGAGGTCGGTCACCGCGCCGCGTGCTTAACTGCCGCCATAAGCCGAAACACCAATGGAGAGCGGCAGCATGGCGACGGTAATCAAGGCGGGCGCGCGTTACAAAAGCGCGGTTTGCGATACGCAGGTGATGGTGGTGAAGGCGCTGCCGGGCGAGCACGAGCTTCATTGCGGCGGCGCCGCGATGCTGGCCGGCACCGCCACGGCCGCCGATGGCGCGAGTCTCGATCCCGCGCTCGCGGCCGGCACCCTGATGGGCAAGCGCTATGTCAACGACGACGAGTCGCTGGAGCTGCTGTGCACCAAGGGCGGCAAGGGCACGCTGTCGCTGGACGGCGCGGCGCTGGATGTGAAGCAGGCGAAGCAGTTGCCGTCGTCGGATTGAGCCCTGCCAATCGTCACCTGTAGGAGCGGACCCTGTCCGCGACTGTGATCTGGCAGTGCCGAGTCGCGGACAGGGTCCGCTCCTACGGTTTCTAGAACAGGCCTCACGCAAAATGAACATCGCCACCCTGCTCGACATGGCCGCCGAGGCTTTCGGTGAGCGTATCGCCGTCGTCTGCGGCGGGACGCGGCTGAGCTATGCGCAGCTGAAAATCGCGGCGATGGCGGCCGCGCAGCGCATCAAGGCCAGCGGCGCCGCCTATGTGGCGCTGCTCGATGTCAACAGCGCCGCGGCACCGGTGGCGATCTTCGGCGCCGCCTATGCCGGCGTACCCTACGTGCCGTTGAATTACCGGCTGACCAGGGCCGAGATCAACGCGCTGATCGCGCGCATCACGCCGGCCTTGATCGTGACCAGCGCCGACTATCACGCGCTGATCGACACACGCGACGATCTGCAGATCGTCGATCGCGGCACGCTGCTTACGCCGCGCGAAACGGCGGCCATCGAGCCGCCCGACGATCCGCGTGCCGTCGCCGTGCAGCTGTTCACCAGCGGCACCACCGGCCAGCCCAAGGCCGCGATCCTGCGCCACGAAAACCTGATGAGCTATATCGTCGGCACGGTCGAGTTTGCCGCCGCCGACGAGGACGACGCGATCGTGGTCACGGTGCCGCCGTATCACATCGCCGGCATCTCCGCGGTATTGAGCAGCACCTACGCCTGCCGGCGCATGGTGCAGCTCGAAGGCTTCGACGCGGCGTCCTGGCTCGCCGCCTGTCGCGAGCACCAGGTCAGCAATGCTTTCCTGGTGCCGACGATGCTGCAAAGAGTCGTCGATCATCTGCACGAGCAGGGCGGGGATGCCCAGCTGCCATCGCTGCGCGCGCTGGCCTACGGCGGCGGCAAGATGCCGCTGGCGACGATACAGCGCGCGATGCAGCTGCTGCCGCAGGTCGCATTCACCAATGCCTATGGCCTGACCGAAACCAGCTCGACGATCGCGGTACTCGGCCCCGAGGATCATCGCGCGGCCGCGGCCAGCGAAGATCCGCGCGTGCGTCGCCGGCTGGCGTCGGTGGGCAAGCCCGGCGCCGTCGAAATCGAAATTCGCGACGAAGCCGGCAACGTGCTCGGTGCCGAGCAGGCCGGCCTGGTGTTCGTGCGCGGGCCGCAGGTATCCGGCGAATACCAGTCGCTGGGCAGTCAGCTCGACGCCGACGGCTGGTTCCCGACCAAGGATCGCGGCTATCTCGACGACGAGGGCTATCTGTTTCTCGACGGCCGCGCCGACGACGTGATCGTGCGCGGCGGCGAGAACATTTCGCCGGGTGAGATCGAGGATGTGCTGTTGCGCCACGCCGCGGTCGCCGACGTCGCCGTGGTGGCGATGCCGGACGAGCAGTGGGGCGAAGCGGTGGCGGCCGCGATCGTGCTGAAGCAGGGCGAGGTCGCCAGCGTCGCCGAACTGCAGGCGCTGGTGAAAGCGCAGCTGCGCTCGTCGCGCGTGCCGCAGCGCATCGTGTTCAGGCAGCAGTTGCCGTACAACGAACTGGGCAAGGTGCTGCGCCGGGTGATTCGCCAGGAATTGATCGACACAGCGGCGGTGGCCTGATGAGCTTCGTCATCGACAAGAGCATCGAGATCCGGGCGCCGGCCGGCATCGTCTGGGAAGTGATCACCGATCTCGCCGCGTATCCGCAATGGAATCCTTTCGTCGTCGAATGCAGTTCGAGCCTTAAACCCGGCGATGCGATCGACATGCGCGTGAAGCTGTTCGCCAAGGCGCAAAAGCAGCGCGAATGGATGCACGAGCATGTGCCGGGCCGGCGGCTGAGCTACCGCATGAAGCCGGCGCCGCTGCGCGCGCTGGCCAGCGCGCGCTCGCACGAGGTCAAGGCGATCGGCGGCGATCGCACGCGCTACCAGTCGCATTTCGAACTGCGCGGTTGGCTGCTGCCGCTGGTGCGCGGCATGATGGGCACCAGACTTGAAGCGGGGTTCGCCGGAATGACCGAGGGTATTCGTCAGCGCGCAGAGAGCTTGTGGGCGCAGCGCAATACCGCGACGGGCTGAAGCCGGCCGTCGAGGAGACCGCGCGGCGCTACGCCGGGCGGCTGCTGAGCGCCGCCGGCCTGGCGGATGCGGCGGGCGCGGTCGAGCTGCCGGACGAGCATCCCGTGGTTGCCGCCGCGCGTTGCGGGCTGATGATGCTGACCGGCGACGCTGGGCTGGAAGCCGAACTGTGTCCGGCGCCGATCGCGGCCTGCGCCGATGGTGTGCTCGCAGCGTTGGCGGCGGTCGCGCCGCCAGCCGCATTCAATGGCCTGCGCGGCTCGCAGCTGCTGACCGAGCGCGCCGCGATCACCGGCCACGCGCGCAACGGCGCGATTTCACCCAACGGCAGTTGCCGTCTGTTGCGCGCCAGTGACGGCCGCATCGCGCTGAACCTGCCGCGCGCCGACGACTGGGGCCTGCTCGAGGCCTGGCTGGAGACCGAGGTCGGCAGCGGCTGGGACGGGCTGGCCGAGCGCGTTGCTGTGCGCAGCGTCGGCAGTCTGGTCGAGCGCGGGCGGACGTTGGGGCTGGCGGTGGCGGATGCTGTCCCCTTTTCCACGTGTGGGAGAGGGTCCCGCGTAGCGGGGGGAGAGGGCCTGCTCAACGGACTGGCCCTCTCCCGGCCCTGCGGGCCACCCTCTCCAGCACGCGGGAGAGGGGAAAAGCCGCCACTCGTCGTCGACCTGTCCTCGCTTTGGGCCGGGCCGTTGTGCACGCATCTGCTGCAGTGCTGCGGGGCCGAGGTCATCAAGATCGAGAGCCTGCATCGCCCCGACGGCGCGCGCCATGGCGTGGCGGCGTTCTTCGATCTGATGAATGCCGGCAAGCGCAGCGTCGCGCTGGATTTTGGCAGCGGTGAAGGCCGCGCCGCCTTGCTGGCGCTGCTGCGGCGTGCGGACATCGTCGTCGAGGCGTCGCGGCCGCGCGCGCTGCGCCAGCTCGGTATCGACGCCGAAGCGCTGGTCGCAGCCGATCCGCGCAAGACCTGGATCAGCCTGACCGGCTACGGCCGCACCGAGCCGAACGCGCAGTGGATCGCCTACGGCGACGACGCTGGTGTCGCCGGCGGCCTGTCGGCGCAGCTGCACGCGGCGACCGGCCGCTGGCTGATCTGCGGCGATGCGATCGCCGATCCGCTGGCGGGCCTGCATGCCGCCTTCGCCGCCTGGAGCGGCTGGCAGCGCGGCGGCGGCGGGCTGGTCGACATTGCGCTGGTCGATGTCGTCAGGGGCTGCGCGGATTTCGAAACCGCCGGCGCGCCACACGCGCGCCGGCGGCAGTGGATGCAACAACTGATCGCGTCGCGCCAGCGCGTGCAGGCGCCGCAGGCGCGCACGGCGGTGCGGGCCGCGGCGCTGCTGGGCGCGGATACCGACGCGGTGCTGGCCGGGCTGGGTATCGAGCTGGCCCGCGCGTGCTGATCCGCGCCGCCGAAATCGGCATCGCGCAACCTCGCATCGTCGATCTGCGCATCGCGCAGGGCCATATCGCCGAGATTGCGCAGCAGCTCGAAGCGCAGGCCGGCGAGACGGTGATCGATGCGCAAGGCGGCGCGCTGCTGCCGTCGCTGCATGACCATCATTTGCATTTGTACGCCTACGCCGCGGCGCAGGAGTCGCTGGTCTGCGGGCCGCCGCAGCTGCATGGCGTCGACGAGTTGCAGCGCGCGCTGCAGGCGCGCGATGCGCAACTCGAAGGCGGCGCCTGGCTGCGAGGTATCGGCTATCACGAGTCCGTCGCCGGCGACATCGACCGCGACTGGCTCGACCGCCACGGGCCGCCGCGGCCGCTGCGCATCCAGCATCGCAGCGGCCGGCTGTGGATCCTGAATTCACTGGCGCTGCAGGCGATCGGCGCCAGCGAATCCGATGCGACGCCGCTGCAGCGCGACGCCGCCGGCCGCTACACCGGCCGGCTCTACGACGCCGACGACTGGCTGCGCTCGCGCCGGCCGTCGCGCCGGCCGAGCCTGCACGCGGTCAGCCGTCAGCTCGCTGCCTACGGCATCACCGGCGTCACCGACACCACGCCCGGCAACGGCGCGGATATGTTCGAGGTATTCGCGTCCGCGATCGAGCGCGGCGAGCTGCTGCAGGACGTGCTGATGATGGGTGATGCCAGCCTCGACGGCTGCGTCGATCGCGCCGGCCCGGTGCGTTGCGGCGCGCACAAGTTTCATCTGCACGATGCCGATCTGCCGGACTTCGACGCGCTCTGCGCCGCGATCCGCAGCAGTCACGCGGTCGGCCGTGGCGCCGCGTTCCACTGCGTGTCGCGCACCGATCTGACGTTCGCGCTCGCCGCGCTGGCCGAGGCCGGCGTGGTGCCCGGTGATCGCATCGAGCACGCCGGCGTCACGCCGCCGGAACTGCTCGCGTGGATGGCCGGGCTCGGCGTCGCCGTCGTCAGCCAGCCCGGCTTCATCGCCGAGCGCGGCGATGCCTATGTCACCGACGTCGACGTCGACGACCGGCCCTGGCTGTACCGCCTGCGCGCGTTCCGCGACGCCGGGATCACGCTGGCGGGCAGCAGCGACGCCCCGTTCGGCGACGCCAATCCCTGGAAAGCGATGCAGGCCGCGGTGTCGCGCCGTACCGGGGGCGGCGTCGTCATCGGCGCCGACGAGAGCCTGACGCCGGAGCAGGCGCTGGCGCTGTTCCTGATGCCCGCGGACGTTCGGCAGCGGCTGCCGCGGCAGATCCAAGCCGGGGCCGAGGCGGACCTGTGTCTGCTCGACCGGCCCTGGAAGCGGGCCCGCCTGGACCTGCAACAGCTGCGGCCGAGAATGACCTTCAAGCGGGGCCTGCCGATCGCCGGCATCGGCCCGTGAGGCGCGCTCTGGTGGTTTTCTCTCAGTAAGCCGGTCGATCGGGTGGAGCGCCGCTTTTCTGCTCCGAGACGCAAGATTTTTCCTTCGCGAACGCCAGGATACGGACCATCCGACATACGGCGCTTATGTCCTCAGAACGTAATCGACACTTCGGATAATCCTTATAAACCGCTGGCTTAGACCGATTCGCTTGCTTGAGCCGGCCGGCTTAGTCCTTGCCTAACCCCTGTTATGGGGGCGACGCAAAAAAGTCACCAGATCACATCGATTTTGATGATTTGCCGACGAACGTCGGCGTATACTCGCCAGCAGGCAGACCAATTCCGACTAACCAAAGAACCTCGCGTTCTGAGTAGATCGGGCTGCCAGCGGGGTTCTGAATCGGGGCAGGGTCGACAAAGTGACGCGGTTGCCTTCTGAAGGGCAGCCTTAGGGAGCAGGTTATGGGGCTGATTGCGATCGCGGTGGTGGCGCTGTTGTGCAGCGCGTCGCTCGGTTACCTGACCCTGCGCGTCGCGCTGCGCTACCGGCTCGGCATCGACCGGCAGCAGGCCTCGCACAAATCCCACGTTCATGTGGTGCCGCGGCTCGGCGCGATCCCGGTTGCCGGCGGCCTGCTGATCGCGTTGCGGGCGCTGACGCTGGACGGCGACGACTTCGACGCCGAGACGCTGTTTCTTGCGCTGACCCTGCTGCCGGCTCTGTGCATCGGCCTGCTCGAAGATTTCTTCCAGAACCTCGGCACCTTGGTGCGACTGGTCACGACGATGGCCTCGGCCGCGCTGGGCTGGTGGCTGCTCGGCGCCAAGCTGACGTTTTTGGACATCGGCTATCTCGATCCGATCCTGGCGAACTACGCGATTGCCGGTTTCGCGATGACGCTGTTCGCGGCCTCGGGCGTGTCGCACGCGGTCAATATCGTCGACGGCTGCAACGGCCTGAGCAGCTTCGTCAGCATGGTGATCCTGGCGGCGATCGCCGCGGTGGCCAACGTCGTCGGCGACAGCTTCATCTTCTCGGTCGCGGTGCTCAGCGTCGCCGCGCTGCTCGGCTTCTTCGTCTGGAACTTCCCGTTCGGCCGCCTGTTTCTCGGCGACGGCGGCGCCTACTTCACCGGCCTGCTGGTCGCCGAACTGTCGATCCTGCTGGTGTGCCGCAACCCCGGCGTGTCGCCGTGGTTCCCGATGCTGCTCGGCGTCTACCCGATCTGGGAGACGCTGTATTCGGCCTACCGTCGCATGTTCGTGCGCGGCCGCTCGCCGGGCTCGCCGGACCGGCTGCACATGCATAGCCTGGTCTATCACCGCCTGATCAAGAGCATGAGCAACGCGCACAACCCGCGTCTGCAGACGCTGCAGAGCTCGCTGGCGGCGATGTACATGTGGCCGTTCGCGCTGCTCGCCGCGGTACCGGCGGTGCTGTTCTGGGATCAGCCGCAGGTGCTCAAGATCAGCTGCGCGGTGTTCGCCGTGGTGTACCTGGTGCTGTACCGCAACCTGGTGCATTTCCGTGCGCGGCGGCTGCTGCAGGTGCGAGATCGCATCTCCCGCGTCGAATCATCAAGTCCGGCGATCTGAGACGAAATTTTGGCGGCATCGCCTCATCGGCTTTGGAATCAGTTAGCCGAACCAGCGCTCCAACGAGTCGGCCAGCCGCTCCAGATCGACGCTGAAGTCGTCATCGCGAGCCTTCCTGATGGCATCCGGTGCCGTCTGCCCCAGAAAAAAACGGCATCGCGCATTGCTCAAGCCAGCGATGATTGCATCGTCGGGGAACACGAAGTTCGGTGGCGCCAGCACCGTGATGCTGCCTGGCTTTCGCTGGAACAACGACAGATACGTCTGGCTGCCGATCGGTGCCGCGATATCCACCGCTCCGGCGGCGTGATGCAACTGGTCGGCGAACGACAGTAGCTCCGGGTTGACCACCTCGAAGCCATGTGACCGAAACAGGCTCTCGACTTCCAGTTCGTTTCTCAGCACGCGCCGCCTGTCCCACTTGCGCCGGCTCAGGTAAACCCGTGGTGCCAGTGGCGCCCGGCCGACCAGCAGGTGCTCGCTAATGCGTCGATATAGCAGCAGCACATCGGTATGGGCGCCGCGGTGCAGGCGATACAGCGGTGTCGGCAGGTACAGCTGATTGAATCGCAGCGGCTCCGAAAACAGCAGGATATCGGCCGGTTTCAGACCGAACGCTTCGAAGACCTGCTGCTGGAAGGGCAGCAGATTTCCGTTTGCCGAGTAAGCGGCGATCCGCAAACCGGCAGCGCGTGCCTGATCGACTGCCCACAGGCGCGGGACCAGATCGAGTAGAAAATGGCCGAACTGCCCGGTGGCGTTGCCGATGTAAACGACAGGCTCCTCCACCTGATCGCGAATTTCGAAATCGCGCAGAATCTGTAGGGAGTCACGGCGTCGCTCCAGATTTTCACCTCGCGCCGCGCGGCCCTCGTGCGTAGTCGATTCCGCGAACCAGCGCCCTTGCTGATCCAGAATGCAGGCCTGCCCGGCATGCAGTGCGCCCGGTAGGCTCAGTATCTGTTTTTCGACCATCAGGCTGGGCTTTCGATGCCAGTTCATCACGTGCGTCAGGCCCTGGCCCTGAGTCGGTGCTTCGCCCGCCATCTCCGGGGATAGCTGAAAGGTAGGAGCAGACTCGCCGAGGCGATATCGAGCCTGCACCGCCGACTGTGATGACCAGCCGCCCGCGGGCTGTGCCTCGCAGCCCAGAGTGACGGGCCGCAGAATTTGCCCAGCCGTGAACTTCAATTAGTGGCCTGCACGGCAGACGGCTTGAGCGGCTTGTGATCCGGAGCTTGCCTCACGGTTTCCAGGTAGCGGAGCAGAATCTGCACCGAGCGTTCCGAAATCAGACAGGCTTCATCCATGGTTTCGTAATCCGACGGAATGCGCAGGTTGAACAGCGGCGCGGGAAGCTGCAGTTCGTTCTGCAGTCTTTTATTGGATCTGCGATAACGCTCACGAACGCCCTGGATCGACGCTGGCGACACCAGCCGGTAGAGGCGGTGATCACGGTCGCCCGGGATTTCCGAGGCCAGTTGAAGCAGCCGGTTCTTATCGATCTTCAGGCCCGAGGCTTCATTGCGATTGATCAGGCGCATCAGTTCGACTTCCACCATGTCGGCTGACGCATTCACGGAGGCGTCGACTCGTTGCAGGCCATCACCATCGACCTGCATGACGCTGAGAAAATCGCTTTGTATGTCGCCGCCGACGAGCTTCGCGCGATCGTAAATACGAGCCTGTACCCGCTCTTTGTCGAACAGGCGAGTAAGTCTCAGGAACTTGGCGTAGTAGTTCAGGTTGCGCCCGTGCAAGGCCTGTTGCATGCACTCTTCGGCGGTTAGGGTCCAGTTCTGTGTCTTCAGCTTCTGCGCATAGTCCGACAGCAGCCACTCGCACTGTTCGCGGAAATAGATGATCGCCTTCGCGCTGAAGCCGGCGCGCTCCGCGGCCAGCCTCAGCGGTGCGAGCAGCACTTCTCCGGTACCCATCGTCCATTCGCTGGAAACCAGCACGTGATCGGTTTGCCCCGATCCAAGGTAGGCAGAGAATTGAGCAAGCGGCTCGTCGATGGCTTGGCCCTCACGTGCCAGCAGAGCGAGCGATGTCAGGTTGCCGACCGACGATCCTCTGGCGGGCAGACCAAAAGCGGTTTCGTCCGGGTAAGCCCAGCCGCGCGTCATTAGCGCGTCTCGATTTAGCGCGAGAAACTTCTGCAGGGCACTGGTGCCTGCACGGCCCATTCCCACATGGATCAACAATGTCTTCAACGCGGCGCTCTTGATCGGGCTTCGAAGTTCCCGACGATAATACAGCAGCGATTTAGCCTCTTCCGTCGGCGTCCCCATCCGCCGGTGCATCGGAGCTACCGGATGCCACGACCGGGTTCTTGAATGCCCATAGCTTGGCACTGATCGAGATTGCCTGGTCGACGCTCAGCTGCGGGGCACTTTCGCCGCAGTCATCGGGTTTCTCGCGAAACAGAAAGCCGTCTTCGCGCCCCAGATAGCGGCGCGCGACTTCGGCATTGCTGCCGGAGAATTGCGACAGAAACGAGTGGGCGAATTCCGGCGCCATGCGTAGCTTGGGGCCGGTGGAAATCGCCTCCATCGCGCGCACGAGCTCCCGCCGGCTCAGGTTGACCACGTCGTCGATGTAGCGAGGGAACTGCGGATTCATCAGGCGGAGGTATTCCGCGGTTTGAGCGTCCAGACTTTGGTTCTGGGTTTCCGGAATATCGAAGCCCGATAGCTCGCCATCCAAGCCGATGACGCTCAGGAAATCGGACAGCAGATCCTGCTTCGCGAACTGGCTGCGTTCGAAAGGTCGCACCACGATATTCGCTTCACCGAAATGTTCGGCCCAGGGCTTGAGAAACCGCGTGTAGTCGTACAGGCGTTTCTTGGCGTCGCCGACCATTTCCGACCAGTGTCGCGTGCCGCCGGCCTTGATGTGCTGCGAATAACTGCTCAGGTAGAACAGATCCTGACGGCGCAGATAGATTACGACCTTGATCTGGCCGGCCGTCAGCGGCGACAGCAGATCGCGCAGCCTCATCAGTTCGGCTGGCTGGCGCAGCTGCGACATGTTCTCGCCGGAGACCACGATGCTGTTTCCGGCCGGCCAGCCCGCGGCTTCTGCCGACAGCTTTCTATCGAGCTTGAGCCTGAATTGTGCGACTTTGTCGGCCGACAACAGACCCAGCATGCGCCGGGTGTGATCCAGCTCGGTATCGTCGAGCGCGTAGGCGGTCAGCTTGCGGTGATTCTGCGAGCCGGTGGCGCGGGGCACGATCACCCCACGGCTCGCGAGCAGGTCGCGATTGCGTTCGAGAAAAGCCTGGATCGTGGTCGTGCCGGTTTTCGGCATGCCGATGTGAAGATAGAACGTCATCGCGTCTGCGGTTCGGCTGCTGAAAGTGGACTGACGAGGCTAGCCTTGCTGCGCTTGCTTGACAGTGGCATGCCAGCTGGCCGGCACCGCGTCGCCGAACTTGTCGAAGACGAAGTCGTAGATATGCTGATAGGCCGCGTAGGCGGCGGCCATTTTGTCCGCCGCCAGGGGAATCTTGGCGCCGGGATTGACGATCTGGTCGAACTTGGCAGGCCACGGCGCCACGCCGATGAACGAGGTGATGTCGGCCGCGGTTTCGTCGGTGAACAGGTTTTCGTAGAACACGTACTTGATCTGCTCGGGCTTGGCGACTTTCTCGAGTTCTTCGATGGTGCGTTTGTAGTCCGAGCGGTAAAAGTAATCCTTGTCGCCAAGCAGATCCATAAAGCGCTGGTCGGGATTGAAATTCTTCATCTTGCGCACGCCCATCCGCAGCGCCGACCAGTAACGCTCGATCGGGTCGCGCATCAGGAAGATGAAGCGCACGCGCGGATGCATGTCGATGATCGCGCGATAACCGGTCGCATCGAGCAGCGAATAACCCGGCGTGATGTCGCAGAAAACCGACTCATCCTTGACCCGTTCGCGGAAGAACCGCATGTACGGATATTTTTTTGGATCGGCCTGCATCTGCAGCCGGTCGATCACCGTCAGCAGCTTGTCCAGCATCTTGGTGTTGACCTTGCTGCCGTTCTGCTCGAGGCCCTCGCTGACCTCCTTGGCCAGCCGGATCATGCGTTTGCCGACGTCGACCCGCGACGGCGTCGGATACACCGCATCGAAATAGTGCAGCTCTTTTAGCCGCGACACGTAGACATCCGGGTGTTCGCCCAGATACCGGGCCAGCCAGGTCGTGCCGGCTTTCTGTGCGCCTACGCCGACCAGGAACAGCTTGTTGCAGAAGTCGTCCATACCTCAGGGCTTCTGCGCTTTTTTCTTTGCCCTTTTTTCGCCGCCGGCGCGTTTCGCGTTGCGCCGTTCCCGCTGCGCCTTTCTTGCAGCGCGTGCGGCTTCGTCTTCGTTGCTGGTTGCGGCCGCAACATTGTCAGGACTCACCGGCGCAGCGGCGGCTGCTTGCTTGGCCGCCTTGCGCTGGGCTCTCCTGTCCGCTTGGTCGGCGGGGCTGGGGGCCGAGGCGGCCTTGACTTCAGGCGTCTTCTTTTTGCGCGCGTCACCGCGGTGCCCGGGGCGCTTGTCGCCCAGCCGCGTGAACTGTGCCAGCGCGTATTCACTGCCGATTTTGGGATCGAGCGTTTTGTCGGCAAGCGGCTGCTGCGTCGCATCGAAGCCGAGCAGTGCGTAGTCGTCGGCCACTTCCTTGACGAAGTAGTCGACGTCTTCCTGCAGGAACCAGTCCCTCCAGTTGCCTGATGACTTGGTGCGGACGATATGCGTGTGCTTGCCGCCGACCTCGAATTCCGGATCGACTTCGAAACCCAGGTAGCGATTCAGTGCGTCGAAGCGGCTTTCGACGAAATCCTCGTAGGACATCATGAAATAGCGATCGCCATCCTGGCGTTTCATCTTTGCCGGCAGCAGCGCGTTGTTGCGAACGCTGGCCAGCAGACCCTCGCGCCCGGTGATGCGGCCGACCTGGCGAATGATCTCGGCGACGCTGATCGATTCCGGTGCTCGTTCCTTGCCTCGCAGCAATTCGAGCACGGCCTCGATCTTGTCGTTCTGCCCCGGCTCGATCAGACGCGTCAGCATGAAAACCAGCCGGCTGATCACGTTGTCACGCGGATCGCGATAGATGATGACCTTCTTCTCGAAGGCATCAAACAGCTTCATTTCCTTGCGGATGAACGGGCCGAGCAGCACCTTGATCAGCGGTACCGGATCGACGGCCGAGTCCAGATACGCCTGAACTTTCTCCGCCTCGATCGGCTCGAACAGGCCTTTGGCATTGAGGCCATGGCGCTTGATCAGCGTGTTCTGGATGGCGTAGAACAATGCGGTGGTGCCGCTCTTGGCTGCGCCGAGAATCAGGATGCCCCTGGGCAGGGCGGCGGCAGCGTTGCGGGTGCCGGTCGCTGTTGGGTTCACAGTCACGCGGGTCTCTGGTTGATGGTGTCGAAGATGCTGACGGCCGAAGTGGCGGTGGCTGATTAGGCCTCGACTTTCTTCTTATCTTTTTTGTCTTTCTTTTCGGCTCTTTCCGCCTTGGCCGTTTTGTCTTTTTTGCCGGCGCCGGTCTTGGCTGGTTTGAACGTCAGAAAGCTGGCGGCCTCTACGATCTGTTTTTCACCGCTCTTGGCGTTGACCTTTTCACCCGCCTCACGGTTTTTGAGCACGAACGAACCTAGCCCGGGGATCGACACCTTGTCGCCGGTTTCGACGGTCGTTTTGATCGTGGCGAATACGCTGTCGATGGCTTTCTTCAACTCGCCGGCCTTGATGCCGGAAGAGGCTGCTACCTGGGTCACAATTTCATCGAGTTTCACTAAAATCTCCTTGGGTCGAATGAGGCGGGATCGCACCGTGAGGCGGCCATCGCCAGCGTGGCCTGGCGGTCGGTTTTTGTTTGGGAATCGATGGCAGCCCGGATTTGCAAGTTTGCTGCCGAATGACGCGGCCGGCGTCTGACGAGAGCGCTCCACGATGGGGCCCGGGGATATTGTCACGCACCCCCATTACAGGCAAGGATCAGCCTCGCGCCGCGGTTTGACAGTGCGATTCTGGCTCGCCTAGAGTCCCGGCGCCGCTAGCCTCCGCTTGGCTGCCGTATCATCAACGCCAATGATTCAGGAGTTTTTTGTGGCAACTGCGGCAACCGGAAGCGGCCCTGATTTCATCGGCATAGGCCTGCAGAAAGCGGGTACACGCTGGCTCTACAACCAGCTCGAGGAGCATCCCGATTTCTGGATGCCGCCGATCAAGGAACTACACTTTTTCGACCGCCCTTTCCCGCATCGCTCGATGGTGGACAAAGGCAGCAGGCGGTCGGTTGGCGCCGACGCGGCAGGGTTTCAGCAACTTCTAGAGAGCCTGCGCAAATCGCGCGTTCCCGACTTCGACATCTACGCTTCGCTGTTTTCCTTCTCCGGCGGCAGGCTGACGGGCGATATCACGCCTGCCTACAGCAAGCTCGAGTTGCCGATGATCCAGGCGATTGCGCAGCGGCTGCCGCAGGTGAAAGTGATTCTGATGTTGCGTGATCCCATCAGCCGCCTCTGGTCCAATCTGAATGACGCGCTGAGCCGCGGGAAGCTGGACGAGGCCGTGGTCCACGATCCGGTCGCGTTGCGACAGGTGCTCCACGCCGAGCCTTACAGCTATCTGTCCTATCCGGCACAGATCTACCGCCGTTGGGCCGGGTGTTTTCCGGAATCGCGGCTGCGCTGGTTTTTTCTCGACGACGTCATTGCCGAGCCCGAGGCCACGCGCAGCCGGATTCTGCAATACCTGGGCGGTGATCCGCAGCAGAAAAGCGGCGAGTTGTCGCTGTCGCACAATCCCAAGACCGGGCGGCCGCGGGCGGCGCTTGAAGGTGCGATGCGTGATTGCCTGGTTGCCGAGTTCGGCGACGAACTGCGCGACTGCGCGCAGTTGTTTGGCGGGCCGGCGATCGGCTGGCTCGAAAAATACGGCCTGGCATAAGTCCGGTGACCGAGGAAGATGCACTGCGCAAGGAGCGCAAGCGAAAGCGCCGGGCGCGGCGCGAAGCACGGCTTGCCGCCTTGTCGCCCCCATCTCCCGCCGGGGTTGCGAGGCCGCAGGCCGTCGACGCGATAACGGCGGCCGCCGGTCCGGTCGAGACCGCCGACGTGGCCGTGCCGCGCCGCGAACGCGCGCGTCCGCGTCAAGCCGCCTTGCAGCCGACGCGCCTGGCCGACAGCTCGCAGCCGCTGTTGTTGACCATCGCGTATGGCCAGTCCAACGCCGAGGCCGGCGGCTTGCGCAAGCTGGGGCGCGGCCGCGTGATGCCGGTGTCCGATGTCGTCGACGAGCAGCGCGCGATGATGCTCGACACCGGTCTGCTCGGGGTGCAGGGGCGCGTACTCGACGGCGCCAGCCTGAGCGACATCGTGCCCGCGCGCGAAAATCCGGCCAGCGGTGAATCCGGCGGTTGCGCCTTTCTGCGGCACTCCCTGGCCAGCGACGATGCACTCGGGCAGCCGGCGACCGTCTACCTGTACCGCAGCGCCGGCCAGGGCGGCCGCTTGCTGGCCGACCTGTCCGAAGGCTCGCAGGCTTTTCAGAATTTTCTGACCACGGTGGATCGCTCCGTCGCCATCGCGCGCGGCTATGGCAGAAGCCTGTGGGTACCGCATTTTTTGTGGGACCATGGCGAAGAGGATCGCAAGCGCGCTACCGATCCGGAGTGCTATCGACGTGACATGGTCGAGCTGCGCCGGCGTCTCGATCAGCAGATACGCGAACGCACCGGCCAGCTGCAGCCGGTCTGGATGCTGACGACGATTCTGGTGGCGCCGGCACGTCGTAATGCCAACACCCATTCGGACATCACGCTGGCCCAGGTCGCGGCCTTGTCCGAACCCGGCATTGCGCCGGTGTGCTCGCCATACTGGTTCTGTGGCGACTATGGCTTCAGCGAAGGCCAGGCGGTGCATTGGGGGCCTCTGGCGAAAGCGCTGCTGCGCGAATACGGTGCGCGCGCGGCGCGGATCGTTCGCGAAGCGGTGACCCGGAATCCCGACATCCGGCTGGGCATGACGATACGCCGCCCGGTCTACGATCCCGGCCTCGATGGTGGCAATGGCGGCTGGTCGCTGTTGGAAGTGCCGTTCGAAACCTCGCCGCGTACCGATCCGGCATCGATCGTCCGGGACGGCGACCGCATCAGCGGCACGGTGCTCTACGCCGAACGCGGGCTTGAGATTTACATCGGGGATCGCGGTGCCGCCGAACATTTCGGGTTCGAGTGGACCGGCAGCGGGCACATCATCGGTGTCGATGTCGAAAATCAGTCGTCGCGGTCGCGCTGGATTGTTCGCCTGAGTTCCGGTTCTTCCGGCCGCCTGAGCTACGCCACCACATTTCAGGCGCGTGTCGGCCCGGCCAATGCGCCGCAGAAGTGGGGCAACATTTTCGATCGTTGCGCCGAGCCTTCGCTGGCGATGCCGGGGCTGGTGCTGCGCCAGGGCATGCTGCCGTTTTCGGTCCTGATCGAGTGACGACTGCCATCGCCCAGATGCCGCTTTTACAATTGACGCCAGCACCGGCAGCGGTGCGCGCGGCCCATTTTCTGCAAGGTTTCGAAGCTCGATGAAAACTCTGTATCTGCATGTCGGCATGCACAAGGCGGGCAGCACGTCGATCCAGCGCGCGCTGAACAAGGATCGGAAGTCGCTGATCCAGCAGGGCCTGTACTTCCCGCTGACCGCGACCGACCACAATACGCGTGCGCATCAGAACATCGCCTGGGAGCTCAACCGGCACAATCGCTTCGTGCCGGAGAACGGGTCTCTCGACGATCTGCACAAGGAGCTGCAGCGCAAACAGCCGCAGAACGTGATCATTTCGTCGGAGGGCTTCACCTCGCTGGACAACAAGCCCGGTGCCTCCAAGTTCAATCCGCAGGCGGAGCCGGAGCCGGTCGATCCGAGCAGGCCCAGCCGCTACCAGCGCCTGCGCGAGTTCGCCGATTCGCTCGGTTATTCGATCGTCACGGTGGGGTTCGTCCGCGAATACGTGGCCTGCCTGAACTCGGCTTATACGCAGCAGGTCAAGAACTTCAATCACGCGCGGCCTTTTGCCGATCATGTTGCCGAGCAGCGTGGCAACGATCGTTGGTGCTACGAGGTTGTGTTTGCCGGTTGGGAGTCGATCTCCGACAAGCTGATCTGCCTTCCCAATGGCGAAGACAACGTCAAAACCCTGTATCAGCTGATGGGAGTGAAGCCGTCCGAGGATCAGGAGATCGAGCGCCACAATACCGGTGTCGGTCCCAGGACTATCGAGTGCTCGCGCCTGGTGTTCAAGGCCCTGGAGCCCGTACAGCGACGTGACAGCTGGTTGCGCAATCGCAAGAACAAGGACAAGAACCGAGAGCAGGCGATCCCCAGCAAGCTGGTCAAGCGGATGGCCCGGCAGCAGGGCTGGAACGACGAACTATTCTGGGGCTTCGATCTGCAGCTCGCACGCGACGTACATGCCAGTTTCGTCGAGCGCGATCACAAGTTCCTGCGCAAGCACCAGATCCACTTTGCCGACACTTTCGACCGCAAGCGGCACAATGATTTCATGATCGAGCAGGCCGAAGCGGGGGAGCGCGCCACCTTCCTGGCCAGCGTCAATCCGATCCTGGCCGAACTCGGGCTTGCCGAGCTGAGCTAGCGCTGCACTAGCGCTGCACCAGCTTGCCACTGGCGAGCTGGTCGAGAAATTCCTCCAGATTGGTGTAGCCGTCGCCGTTGCGATCGCGTTGTGCGTCGCCCGGGTCCTTGGGATTCAGGCCGTGCGCCTTTTCCCAGTTGTCGTCGATGCCGTCATGGTCGGCGTCCGGGTACGGCGTGCCGCTGCGCAACTCCGGATAACCGCCGACTTCGTCCGGCGACTGGATGCGACGCCCCACACCCTGGCGAACATCGTTGACGATGCGCGTATCGACGGCATCGCGCCGCGGCACGGTGCGTCCGACACCGGCGAGAATTTTTTCACCCAGCCCCTGGGTTCCCTCCGACGTCAGCGCGAACGGGCCGCCCTTGATCGGTGAGGCCATCAGCACCTGAGCGCGCGCCGCGGCAGCGAACTGCAGTGCGCCGCCGCCATCGGTCGCCTCGTCCGCAGGCTTGCCGTTGCCGTCGACATTGCCGCGGATGTACACGCGAGAATCGGTGATCGGCTGTGCCGAGCTGATCTTTTTCTGGCCAACGACGATGCGGCCGTCGAGATTGCTGCCGCCGCCCGCGCCGGGGCCTGCTTTGTAGATGTTGTTGATGACGTTGACGAACAGCGGGCCGTAGTAGTGATGTTTGCCGTCGTTGGAACCTGACGTGATGAAGGTCGCGCGCAGGCCCCAGTTGAACACGTAGTTGTTGATGAAATCGGCGGTCGCGCCGCTTTCGATGTTCGGTGAGCGCTGATGTGCCTGGGACACCAGATTATGATGCAGCGACACATTGGTGACGCCGCCGCCTCCTCCTCCGACCAGCAGGCCGAAGCCGTGGCCCTGGTCTTCGCTATCGCCGCCGCCCTTGTCGCCTTTGTTCTTTTTTCCAGCTTTTTCGGGCTTCGCCGGGCGCCCGGGCTTGGCCTTCTTTTCGGTGCTGGTACCCCAGGCGTACAGCGGTTCGGCGACGATCGACCACTGCACGGTGATGTTTTTGGTATCCACCGGCTCTTTCAGATCGGCCATGTCCAGCACCTCGTCCATCGACCAGCTGAACGAGGAGTGGTCGACGATCACGTCGTGTGCGTCGATGATCTGAAAGGTGTCGCGCTTTTCCGGCGGCGTGGTGCCGCCGCTGCTGCCCACACGGGCGCAGAAGTGGCGGATGATCACGTCGTGGGTCTGCACCACGACCTTGTCGCCGCGCACGCAAATGCCGTCTCCGGGCGCGCTTTCGCCGGCAATGGTGAGGTAGGGGTCCTTGATGTTGAGCGGCGTCGCCAGCGAGATCAGTCCGCCGACGCGAAAGATCACGGTACGTGGGCCGGCTGTTTTCACCGCCTCGCGCAAGGAGCCGGGACCGCTGTCGTCGAGATTGGTGACAAACAGTACGGCGCCGCCGCGCCCGCCTTTGGCATAGGCACCGTAGCCTGCTGCGGACGGAAATGCTTTCTGGCCCGGCGTGGGTGGAATCGAAGAGGTACTGAGGCTGCTGCTGCTGCTGAGCTTGCGCGCCTGGACTGCAGCGGCCGAAAGCAGTACGCCTACCACGATGCCGGCTGTAACCCAAATCTTCATCTTCGGTCTTCCTTGTGGTGCGACATCTTGGCGCATTTCAGCGGCGCCAAAGCAGGCTCGGCCAAGCTACCGCGGCACTTCAGTCTGTGTCTACCTGTCGCGTATAGTGTCCGGCGTCGCGGTCAAGGTTCAGGGGTATCGGATGTCAAAGCTGGACGATGTCATGGCGCGCTGTATTGCGGCTGCCAACGAGAAGCATCTTTCTCCGGAGCAGCTGGCACCGGCCGAATATCTGAAAAAGAAACCCGAGGCGGTCAAGGGTTTCATGCACAAGTACCTGAAGTTTGAAATTCCGTTTCAGCGCAAGGCGGCCGAGGTGGGCCTGCTGTCCTTGGACAGGAGCGAGCCGATCACAGTGCTGGATCTGGGTGCCGGCGGGGGGCATTTCTGCAAGCTGCTCAATGAACTCGGCCACGACGCGACCGCGTTGACCAAGTCGCAGCCGCCGATGTTCGTCAAGCTGTGCGAGGCGCTGGGCGTCACCGTGGTCGACGCCAAGGTCAGCTCACGCGAGCCGATTCCAGTGGACCGGCGCTACCAGCTGGTCACAGCCAGCCGCATCACCTTCAACCGTACCGCCAGCCGGGTCTGGAGCAAGGCAGACTGGACGCGCTTTCTGGATCACATCGAGCGCGACGTCCTGACGCCTGGCGGCGGTCTGTTTCTGAGCTTCAACATCATCGGCAAGCAGATCGAGGAAGCCGAGCCTGAAGAAGCGGCGGTGCATCGCGAAATCGACGAGATCATGCGCGAACGCGGCTTAAGAGCGGTCACGTTCGGTATCTACGTGAGCAAGGATTGGCCGATCGACATGAGCTACCTGCCCAAGGTCGATCGCTAGAAGGCAGCGCCTTCCCGGGCGATCAGGCCGGGTTGTCGAGCAACTTAGCCTGCATTTTCCGTTGCTTCTTCTTCATGCGCTGGGCTTTGTCCCTGGCGACGGCAGCGCTGTCCGGCAGGGTGGCGGTCGCCGCCGCCTGCTTGAGTTCGGCCGGCAAGGCAATCATCGTCGGCAGCAATTCGATCAATCGCTGCAACAACTCGGGGGACTGGAAGCCGTGGTCGGTTGTACCACCGTCGCCTGGCAACGGGTCACGGAACAGCGCGCCGTCCGCAGCCTTCACGTAGTCCAGCGCGACGCGACGATTGTCTGCTTCGAAGCGCTGCATGAAAGCCTGGACCTCGGCCGCGTCCAGGTAGCGCAATGGCGCGAACAGGGCCCGTGGCGCGCTGTGCTTGACGATGTTGCGCCGGATCCGCTCGGCGATTTCCTTGGCCGGCATGCTGGCGTTGATCATGCGCATCAGCTCGGTGGTGACCATGTCCGGCGCCGAGTTCACCGAACGATCGTCGAACGAAAATGGACCGGTTGCATCGGCGCCGATGACTTTAAGGAAGTCATTGCAGATGTCACTGCCGATCTGTGACTTCTCGTAGATGCGCACGTCGACCGTCACCGGCAGGCCGCAGTCGCGCCAGCACGACAGCACCTCGTGAAAAAAGAAACCGGCCTTGCCGCTGTCGATGGCGGTGTCGACCCATTGAGGGAACGACAGCGGCGTGCCGGTTTTCACCGCCTGCACATATAACGACTGCGCCAGCAGATCCTGCCTTCGCAGGTAGGCGACGACGTGCACACGCCAGCCGGGGAAAGCTGCCAGCAGGCGATTGACGTTGGCCGCCGACAGCTTGCCCCATAGGTATTCGGTCGAAATCACCAGCGTGTGTGGCTGCTGCGTGGCGATCTCGTCGTGGATGGCATGGATTGCGGTGGCGAGCACCTCCTCGCGCGACGAGCTGCCGAGGCGCTTGCTGCGCAGCGGATGAATCGCGGCACCGATCAGGTGATGCGCCGATTTGAGCATGCCGCCCTGCGGGTAGAGCACGCCCTGGCGAGCCAGTGCCTCGCGGTTGCGCAGCATGAAATGCTGGATCGCCGACGTGCCGGTTTTCGGTGCGCCGATATGGACGATGAGTTTCTTCATAGGGCTCTGCTGGGGCCGGCGGTTTGCCGCCGGGCGCACGTGGGCTATCGCACGGGCGGCGGTGGCATTGATTCTAAGCTAATGCGCATCGGCGGCGGTCGCCGTCGCGGCTATACTCGCGCCTTGCGGCGGCGCCGGACACATCGCTATGAATCTCATTTTTGTCACGGGCATGGGCCGCAGCGGCACCTCGGCGATGACGCGCGTGCTGTCGCTGTGCGGCGCGGCGCTGCCGGAGCGGATCCTGCGGCCGAGCAAGGCCAATCCGCTGGGTTACTTCGAGCCGGAAGTGTCGCTCAAGCGCAACGATGCCTTCCTCCGCAGCATCGGCTCGGCGTATCACGACCCGAGCCTGCGCGTGGTCGAGGAGGCGGCCAAGGCCAGCCGGCGAAAGCAGGTGTTCGAGGCGCATATCCGCGCCTTCATCGGCGATCTGCCGCAGGCCGACAGCGCGGTGATCAAGGACCCGCGCATCTCCGGCCTGCCGGAAATCTGGTTCGACGTCGCCGCGCAGATGGGGCACGCGATCCGCGTCGTGCAGATCTTCCGTCACCCGGACGAGGTTGCCGCGTCGCTGGCGCAGCGTTACTCGCTGTCCGCCGGGTTTTCGCAGGCGCTGTGGCTCAAGTACAACCTGCTGCCGGAGCGCGCCAGCCGCCATCTGCCGCGGTTGTTCGTGTCCTACGATCAGTTGCTCGGCAACTGGGAACAGGTGATAAGGCGTTGCCAGGATCAGCTCGGCATCGCGCTGCGGCTGGACGCGGAATCGCGCGCCGCCGTATCGGGATTCCTAAGCAGCGAATTGCGGCATCAGGTGTCGTCGGCGATGGCGGCCCCGGCAGATGGCAGTCCCTTGCAGTGGCTGCGGCGCAGCTACTCGGCGCTGCTGCAGGCCTCGCTGGACGCGCCGATCGACATCGCATGCCTGGACCGGATTTACGAGGAATACGCCGCGGCCGAGCGCTGGTTCCGTGCGCCCTTGCTGGAATATCAGCAGCGTTTTCCGCAGGCGCCGGCAGCAGCGGACGACGCAAGCGCCGCCACGTCGTCGGCGGACTAGGCGGCGACCAGCGGCGGACGCTCGCTGCCGAGGTAGCGGCTGCGCAGCGTCGGCACCTGCGCCGGCCAGCTGGCCCAGTCGAGCGCGGCCAGTTCGGCCATCGCCGCATCGAAACGAGCGCGATTGCGCGTCTGCCGCGACAGGTAACGCCTGGCCGGGCCGCGTGAGCCACCGGCGATCAGCAGCGCGCTGATCCGCTCGGCCAGCGGCCGGCTCGCCAGGTCGAAAGGCAGCACCGGCGCCAGCTGCTTTTCCGCCGCCTCCGGCCGCCCGAGTGCGACCCAGCAGTCCACGGCGAGCACGCGGGCGCGCGGGCTGCGCCGATTGAAACGAAACACCAGCTTGAGAATGTCCAGCGCGGCCTGCCACTGCTGGGTTCCGGCGGCCGCCATCGCCTGAGCCAGCAGCAGCGCGCCGGAGCGGCGCACGCGCGTCAGGTTCTGCTCGCAATACGCCAGCGCCGCCGCGGCCTGATCGCAGCGGCACATTGCCTCGAGCTTCAGCGCCAGATACGAAGTCTGATCAGAGTTGCCGTCGAGTGCCGCCTGCACGTGAGCGAGGGCCTCCGGCCATTGCCGGCGTGCGCGCGCGACCAGCGCGCGCAGGTAGCGCACCTGATAGGCGTGCTTTTCCAGCGGCTCGAGCACGCTTAGCCAGCTGTCCGCGATATCCGGCAGGTCGAGATCGCAGGCGGCGGTGACGGCGCGCCGCAGGATGTCACGACGCAGGACCGGATCGTTCATGCGTCCGGCCTTGCTCATAACGGACGCGGCGAGCATCGCGGCATAAGTGGATGCGGCTTCGTGCCCGCGCTGCTCCAGCGCCTCCGAGAAGCCGTGCCAGAACAGGCAGGAGCCGGCGCGCAGGCTGCGGTACTGGCGGCTGAAGGCCGGCGCGTCGAAGTTGCCCGACAGCAGCGCGTCGGTGACGCGCGTCAGAATGCCGAGCTCCTCCAGTGCGCGCGCGGTGTTGTGGCCGGCGAACGGGATCGCGATGCGCTGGATCGGCCGCAGCTGTTCGATCAGCTCGATGTGTTGCGTGTCCGGCGCGTAGTAAGGATCGAACACCGCCTTGATTTCGGTATCCGCGTCGAGGCTCGCGGCCATGTCGTCGTAGTCGAACTTGAGCTTGGCGGCGTAGTTGCGCCAGCGCTTCTCGAACGGCACGCGCGCCGCGTCGATCGAAAACTGTGGCGAGAACAGGATCAGGCGTTTCGGCTTCAGCCGTCCCGACACCATCAGCGCCGCGTAGGCGCCCATGCTCGATCCATACAAGGTCAGCGCGCGATCGCGGGTCAGGCCCAGCCGCAGCAGTTCGTCGAGTGCCTGCTGCAGTTCGGCGGTCTGCCACCAGTGATTGTCCTTGCTGATGAAATGCACGGCCGAGATTTGCCGCTTCATCAGATAGTTTTCGCCGAAGCCCTTGGCGACCGGCGGCGCCGCGGCGCGGCCGGTGAAGGTGATCACCAGCTGATCGGCAGAGCGTTCGTGCAACCTGCCGACGACATGCAGATCGCGGCCGTCGAATATATTCATCGCGGCCAGCGCTGGTGGCTCAGAACAATTCGCGCTTCACCGCACGGCAGACGACCTGCTTGGTCGTCAGCTCGCTTTCGGTATACGCAGACAGCTTGGCGCGAAGCGGGGGTGTCAATCGCTCTTTGACGCTGCTGCGTTCCGGGATTTCGTTCCACTGCGACACCTCGAAATAGGTGTTGGTTATCTTACGCAGTTCGGTCAAGGTCAGCCGGTTGAAGTGGGTGAGCCTGTGGCCCGGTGGCGGCTGGAAGCCGATATGCGCCCAGTCCGCCATCGCCGCCTGCTCGGCGTTGTCGGGGTCGTAATGTGAAGGGTTGCGAGGATGCGTCTGGTGGCCGCTCCAGCAGTGGAAATTTTCGTGCATGAACCAGATTTCGCCGTTGGGCCTGAGCGAGCGATGGATCTGCGCGAACAGCGCCTGAACCGAGCTTGTCGTGTGGGTCACCGCCTGTAGCAGCACCAGATCGAAGGCTTCGCGGAACACGATCTCGTCGGCTTGCATGTAGCTCAGGCCGGGAACGGCGCGCATCACGTCGACCAACGAGAAGCCGGTTTCGACGGTCTTCTTCTCCAGCCGGCTGCGGAATTTTTTGCGCGTCGGCGTCAGCTGTTTGTCGATTCCGGTATAGGAATTGGCGCCGAGCGCGCGAAATACCGGGCCGTACAGCGTGGCGCCGCAGTCGACGTGGAGGATGTCGCGGCGTATCGCCAGATTGCGGATCTCCGCCGGCCAGCTCTGGTAGCCCAGATCCACGGCCGACTGCAGGACCTTGACGATCGAGGCGACGTGGCGGTCCTTGGGGGCGCCGTTGCCGAGCACGTAATTGAACAGCAGGGATTCGGCGGTGGCAGCCTTGCGCACGTCGGCGGCCTGGCCGACGATCGCCAGCAGGCGGGCCGCGTCTTCTTTGATCGGTGGCCGGGTGGCAGTCGCCTGGGCGGCGAGGGGTTCAGCGGGCATATCGTTTTCCATTCAAAGGGTGGCAGGCAATCGCGTCTTGCTAGGGGCCTCAGTTACGCAGCATGTCGGCGATGATGGCCTTGTAGGCCATCAGCATCTCGTTATAGCCGGTCAGCATCCAGAACGAGCGCGCCGCCGCGGCCGACATCTGCTCGCGCAGGCCGGGCTCGTCGACCAGCCGCGTCAGCGCGGCTTTCCACGCGCCCATATCGCCGAACTCGTAAAGCAGGCCGGTTTCGCCGTCGCGGATCTGTTCCTTGACGCCGAACACCGGCGTCGACAGCGCCGGCAGGCCGAAGTAGAGGCCTTCGACGATGCTGCGCGGATAGGCTTCCGACGAGGAGTTCATCAGGAAGATGTCGGCGGCGCGGTAATACAACGTGACCCGGTCGGTGGCCTCGACGATACTGATCTGCTCGCGCACCTCGTCGGCCAGTGCGACATAGCTGCGGCGAAAGTCGCTGAGCTGCGCGTTCTCGACCGCGCCGAGGAAGACCAGCTGCACGCGCTGACGGAATTCCGCCGGCATTTCGGCGAAAGCTTCCATGATTTCGCGCTGGCCCTTGCGCGTATTGATCGTGCCCACGCACAGCGCAATGATCTTGTTCGCCGGCAGGCCCAACTGCTGGCGCGCCTGCGCCTGATCCAGCGCGGCGTCTTCGGCGAAGCGCGCCGGCGAAATGCCGTTCGGGATCACGTGCACTCGGCCACCGAAAGGCTGGTCGGCCCAGGTGTCGTGGCTGGACTGCGCCACGAAGACAACGTGCTCGGCGGCGCACAGTCCGGTGATCGCCGCCCGTTTGGCGTCGCCGGTGAAATGCGCGAAGCGCTCATCCGCGCTGTAGGACTCGCGCACGATCACGGTGGCCGGTATGCCGAAACGGCGCGCCAGCGTGGCGAACGGCGAGGACTTGACGGTGTTGCAGATCACCGCCTCGATTTGGTTGGTTTTCAGAAAGGCGGAGAACGCTTCCGACAGGTTCGCGTACTGGGTGTTCAGTACCTTGACGGTGTGTCGGGCGTGCAGGTCGAACACTTCTACCGGCAGGCTGGCATTGCGGTATTGCGTCAGCAACGGGCCGTTGGCGGCCGAGAACACGAATGGCGTGATGTCGCCGCCGGCCAGGCCCGTGACCAGTTCCAGCAGGCTCCACGGCGCGCCTTCACCGACCGCCAGGTTGTGCGACACGAACGCGATGCGTCGCGGCCGCGACGAGAACACCGCGCGCGCATAGCTGTAATCGTTGAACACGTCGGTATAAGCGGTGGCGATCGCTTTTTCGCCATAGACGCTGTTCAGATGGCGCTGCACGCGGCGCACGAACAGCTCGCGGAATTCACCGGAGGCGAGCTTGCCGATCGAACGATCCAGGTCGCGCTCGGTGGCGATCACCGCAAACTCGTGCCCGGTCACGGCCAGGATGTCGGCACAGGATGGGGACTGGTGTACCAGGGTCGGC
This sequence comes from Hydrocarboniphaga sp., assembly GCF_965279055.1. NCBI lineage: Bacteria > Pseudomonadati > Pseudomonadota > Gammaproteobacteria > Nevskiales > Nevskiaceae > Hydrocarboniphaga > Hydrocarboniphaga sp. The sequence goes on from NZ_OZ257125.1 coordinate 366,570, forward strand.
ACGCCGTGCATCATCGCGGCGACGAAGCGGTTCGGGCTCTTGGCCTGCTCGGCCAGATCATGGGCCAGCACGCAGATGCCGGCCTGCGAAAACGCATCGGTCATCGCCGCCAGCGACCAGTCGACGCAGTACTCCAGATACTCCGGGTATTTCTTGAAAAAGCTTTTGCGCGACACGATCAGCGGCCGATAGCCATGACGGCTGCGCAGCTGGTCGATCATCCATTTGCTGCTTTCGAAATTGCCGCGATCCGGGTTGCCGTACCACAGCACCACCTTGTTCTCCGGCGGCACGCAAGGCAGCGGCGTGGTGCCGTAGTCCACCGGCTCGACGACGTGCTTGACCGGCTTGCCCGGCAGCCGCGAGGCGATGTCGGCCTTGAGTTCGCGTGAAGGTGTCAGCAGCAGGTCGGCGCGCCCGGCGAGATCATGAAAGCGCGCCAGCGAATCCACCGGCGGATCCAGGTGCTTGAACAGCCGCGGATTCTCGTAGTACTTGTCGCAGACGTCGTAGATCAGGAACTGCTGCGTGTTGGCCTGCAGCTGCCGCATGATCTCGTCGCTGCAGGACTGGACCACGACGACGATGTCGGCGGTGGAATCGTAGCCGAGGCTGACATCGACCTGGCCGGCGCGTACCAGGAATTCCGAAGGGTACAGCGCGCGCAGCCGCGACGAGCCGAAGTTCGAGGCGGGCTCCCAGAACGGCACGAACGCGATTTTCTTGCGCGCCGGCTTGGACGATGTACGCGTGCTGCGGGCACCGCCGATGACGGCGGCATAGTCGCGCGCTACCGTGGTCAGATCGTGATGGCGCTCGGCAAAACCGCGGCCGTCGTTGCCGATACGACGACGCAACCGCGGATCGCGCTGCAGCGTCGCCAGCGCCTCGGCGAACATCAGCTCGTTGCGGTCGCGGATCAGCGCGTGCTTGCCGTCGATCAGGAATTCGCCGTGATAGCCGGCGTGCACCGTGGTGACCACCGGGATGCCCAGTGCCAGCGCCTCCATGATCACGTTCGACGTGCCCTCGCGGCCCGGTGCCACCGGGCAGACCAGCACGTCGATCTTGGAATAGAAGTCCGGAATCATCCGGTCGTGGGCAATCTGCCCATCGCCCTTGGACGTGCGCAGCACCGGTGCGCCGATTCGCGCCGCGGCCGCCAGCGCGATGTCCAGGCCCTTGATTTCGGCTTCTGCGGACGACTTCAGGCTGGCGGCGAAACCCACCGTGAACGGACGGTTCCCGCCGGAGGCCAGCCGCGACGGCTCCCACTCCTTCAGGTCCAGCGCATTCGGGATCAGGTGTACGTTGCGATGGACTTTCAGCGCGCGCTGGTACAGCTCGCCGTTGAGCGCGATGATCGCGTCGAACTTCTGGAAGGCCTCGCGCATCGCCTCCACGTTGTCGCCGTAAAGGCGGTCCAGAGGCCGCGGCCCGCCGATGCGCAGGATCGATTTCTTGGCCGGCACCGGAAAGCGGCTGGCTACGATCGCATCGAAATACACCGCGACATCGGCGCTCTCGGCGCCGGAAATCATGTGGCGGTACGAGCTCAGCCTGGCCGACAGACGTTTGGCGTTGTTGCCGTAGGCCCAGCCGATGTTGTCCGGCGGCCCGATGACCCAGTTGATGCTTTTCTTGTTCGACACCGGCCGCGCCTCGGCGGTCGCGTCCTGATCCAGGCGCGACAGCGCCTGCATCACGGCCGTGGTCAGTCTTTCGGTCTGCCGCGTCGACAACTCCACCGAGCGGCGCAGCGCCTCGATGGCGAGCAGCAGATCGGCGTTGGATATCGAGGCGTCATCCGGCAAAGCCTGCGGCAGCTCGGCCGGTCCCGGGTCCTGCGAATCAGCCATGCCAAACCGTCCCCTACTTCGTTGTTGGCGCCCGGTCGCCGGGCCGTCACGATGGCGACGTGACGGCAACCCGCAGGGCTGCGTTGTTTGATTGAACCGGGTCCCGATGCGGCCCACGATTACCGGCCGCGATCCTGCGGCGCAAACGTCGATATAAGCATAAAGCGCACCGGATAGTGCCAGATGCTATTTGAATCCGCTGTCAGAGTCTGCCGCTAGCGCGCCGTGATCGCATCGAACAGCGCCAGCTCGCTGAGCACGGTCCGGGTCACGGTATAAGCTGCCGCCTTGTTCAGTGCGGCCATTTTCATCTGGTCGCGCTGTGCCGGCGTCAGGCCGACGTAGTGATCGACCGCGTCCAGAATCTGCTGATCGGATCGGGTATCCACCGCATAACAGTTGACCCGGTCCACCGCATATTCGCCGCTGCCACCCAGGCTGGGCACCACCGGGATGCAGGCACAGGCCATGCTCTCCAGGCCGGTGCGGCCAAACGCTTGGTAGTCCGACAAGTCCAGAAACAGCTCGGCGTTGCGCATCACCTCGGGAACCTGGGTGCGCAGCAGGCTGCCGTGATTGTGAATCAGCGGCGACAGATTAATGCCGTATTCCTGCAGTTTTGTGTCGCTGCTGCCGAACACCTGCAGGCCGATGCGCTCGCCGTACCGGGACGCCAGCGCCTCCATGATCCGCAAGGTGCGGATCGGTGCGCGACGCGGCGTGTTCGGGCGCAGCATCGCCAGCACCCGCACCTGGTCGCCGGCATTGGCGAGGCGCGGAAAGTAGATGTCGTGATCCAGGCTGGGCTCGACCTTGGCCACGCGCACGCCATGGTTTTCGTAAACCAGGTTGCACAGCCAGCGGGTCTTGGCGAATAGCGTGCAGCCGGGGATCAGCGTGTATGACGCCCGCGCCTCGTCCCATTCCGGCGAGCCCGGCTGGTAGAACAGCGGCTCGTAGTCCTGCACGTAATAGGCGCTGCGCGGCCGATGATTCTTGCCCAGCAGGTCTAGCGCGTCGGCGACATGCCGGACCGAGCCATTGGTGGTTGCGCACACCAGGTCGCTGGCCGCCAGCACCGGCGCCAGGGCCTTGGCGTTGGCGTAGACGCTGACCGGGATGTCGGCGCCCGCGAGTTCGGGGTAGCTGGGAATGAAGTTCTGCTGGTTGCGGGCCGGAATCGCGATCGACACCGGCACGCCGAAGCGCTTCAGCCCGATCGATTCCTGCACCACCGAATTGGCGCCGCCGCCGCCGCCATTGGCCGGCAGTACGAAGACCACTTTGGGCGCCAGCATCAGATCCCCTCGTCGCGGGCAGGCGCGGGCAGGCCGGCGAGCTTTTCCGTCAAGGTCGAGCGTAGCTCGGCCAGCGCCGGCAGGTTCAGCAGTTTCTGCTGCTCGAGCTTGAGGTCGACGTCGGGATGTTTGAGCCGCAACTGCTCGTTGCCCTGTTTGGACAGCTGGTCACGGCGTTCGGTACCGAAGCTCGCGGATTTCACATGGTAGACGTACACATGATCGGCGACGGCGAGCTGGTAGCCGGCCTTGCCGGCGCGTAGGCACAGATCGTTCTCTTCGCCGTACCCGACCGGAAAGGCGATCTCGTCGAGATAGCCCAGACGCTCCAGCGCCTCGCGTTCCATCATCGTGCAGAAGCCGTTGAGCAACGGCACTCTGGGGTAGGCACGCAGCGATTCGCGCCTGACCAGCGCGCCGAAGTCTTCGGCCGACCAGCCGTCGGGCAGGATGTTGATCTTGAACTTGCCGCGGCTGTCGAACAGCTCCGGCACCGATTGCCAGGACGCCGCGTTCGACAGCGCCCCGACGAACTTGATCGCCGGATCGGACTGCGCGCATTCGACCAGCCCCTCGAGCCAGCCCGGCGTCACCAGCGTGTCGCTGTTGAGCAGCAGCAGCCACTGCGCGGCGCTTTGCGTCAGGCCGATATTGGAGCTGCGGGTATAGCCCAGGTTGAGCTCGTTGCGGATCAGCTTGACCCAGGGCCGGCCGCGCACATAGCGCAGCAGCTGCTGCTCGGTTTCCGCGTCGGAGGCGTCGTCGACCAGGGTCAGCAGATACGGCACGCCGGTGTTGCGCTCGATCGAGTGCAGGCAGTTCATTACGTCCTGCGGCGCGTTGTAGACCGGGATCACGATCTCGACGAACGGGAACTGCAGGTGCGGCAGCGACCAATGCGCGCCATCGACGGCGGCGCCGCTTTCCGGGTCCGCAAGGCCGGCCGCAGCGGCATGGCGGCTCAGCGCAATCGGCGCCGCTCCACCCCAGGCCGACAGACCCTTGACCAGATCCAGCTGGTTGCTGATGTTGGGGTCTTCCAGGCCGACATAGGCGCCCTCGCGCTGCGGCGTTCCTCCCGCTGCTGCGGCCGCGCCAGACAGCGGCTGCGCGGACGCCGTCGCGAGCCTCTGCGGCTTGCCGAGGAAGACGTCGGCGAGCACGCAGTCGATCTCGCCGGAGAATTCGAATACCAGCAGCAGGCTGCCCTGGCCGCCGGTCGGCAGGCTGAAGCGATCCGACAGCGCCGAACCGGCGATGTTGAGCGGCGGCAGTTTGAATTCGTGGTAGCGGCCGGACTGGCTCGGCACCACGCGCCGCGCGATCACGCACAGCACGTCGTCGCGGCTGGCCGTCGGAACGCTAGCCGAAGCCGGGCGCGGGCTGCGCTGGATCAGCAGGATGCGTTCGATCGGCGCCGCTGCCGGCGCACCCGGGCGCGGCTTGCGCGCCGCATAAAAGCTCAGGATCTCGGGCGTATCCAGCCGCAGACTCAGCGGATCGAGTACGGTTTCCAGGCGCAGCGGGCTGGCCGACGAGCCGGCCAGGCCAAGCCCGTACAGCTCGCGCGCGGGCTGGTCCTGGGCGGCCGGCAAGGCGATCTTTTCGAGCCGCGCATTCAGCGCCGCCGGCGTCGCCTCGCTGCGCAGCAGCCAGTGGTCGGCGGTCTCCAGGCGGCGTGCCGGGTTTCCGAATTCCAGGCCGCGGCTCCAGTCGCGGAAACGGCCGTTGATGACGGCGTTCGGATCGGGCGGCAAGCCGTCGGCGGTGTCGTCGGGAACGCTGGCGGCGGCCGGTTTCCATTCAAAGCCGGCAGCGCCGAGCCCGGCTGCGGCGACATGTAGGGTACCGATGTCGGCCGTGGTTTCGATTCTCAGCGTCGCCGTCCTTACACCGGCGAGCATGCTCGCCGGCAGCGACAGGCCGACGGTCTGCTGGCTCCAGCGCTCGCTCAGTTGCAGTGGTGCGCGCACTTCGTGACGGCTGCCGTCGGCGTCTTCCAGCTCGATTGCGACTTCGGCCGCGCGCCGGTTTGCGGCGCGCGCCACCAGCACGAAGTCCAGCGTTTGCCCGGCCGGCAGCGACTCGCTGGCCAGCGTCTGCGACAACAGGCTGATGCGCGGGGCCGCGGTTTCCGCCTCGTCGCCGGCCGGCTGCAGGTCCAGTCTCAACGCCAGCGGGCCGAACCAGGGCAGCTCCGCATTCGCCAGATCGAGCAGGCAGTGCTCCGGCAGGCAGCGCAACAGCTGTGCCTGCGGCAGTTGCCAGCCGGTGGGACTGTGGCCCTGCCACTGCTGGAAGAAGGCGTTGTCGAGCAGATTGCGATGCACTGCCGGCGCGCCGTGCCGGGTCCGGCCGAGGCGATAACCGAGTCCGCGCAGTTGCAGTTCGATGTGGTGCTCGCCTGCCGCCGGCGGCGCATCGGGCAAGGGAATGCGGAACTGGCGGATGACCGCGCCGTAGAGCCCCGGGGCGGAGGTCCATTCGACGTCGCCGGCCATCGCGGAATCCAGCAGCAGGTCGATCGGGCTGTCCACCGGCACGAACGGCGGCAGGCGGACGCTGCCGACCAGGGCACCGTCGCGTTGCCGTAGAGGGTCCAGCTCGATCGCGCGATGTACGGCGGGGCTGGCCGCGAAGCCGACGCCGGTGCCGGCGATGCGGCACTCCAGCGTCCCCGACAGCAGGTCGGGGTGCCAGAACTTGAGCAGGTCGAAACCGAAGCCGCAGCCGTCGGCGAGTTCGTTGATCGGCGCAGGGCCGGCGGCCGTGGCCTGGCCGATGCGCTCCCCGTTGAGCAGCAGGTCGACGATCAGCGGATGGGGATCGGCACTGAGGCTGCGACAGTAACCGCGCAGGATCGAGCCCTCTTCGACGCCAGTGACCGCGCCGTCGTAGCGCGGTTTCCAGTCGGGGTTGAGCAGCACGGTGTCCAGCGTGCCTTCCAGCAAATGGCTGCTGCCCTTGATGCGCGCGCTGATCGTGTGGTGGCGCCCGTCGAAGGCTGCGTCCGGCACGGCGATGACGAATCCCTGCAGGCCGCTGCCGATCAAGGCCTGCTTGATATCGGCACGCGGCCGGTCCGCCAGGGTCTCGGCGACCACACCGCCGTCGACCAGCAGTTCGATCGTCACCGGCTGGTCCGGCGCCTGGAAATCGATCGCCCAGCCGTCGACGATGAAGTCGTGCAGCGCATCGAGATGCCCACGGTATCGGGCGGGCGGCGGTTTGCGACGCAGAATGCGGTTCAGCCACCCCGACAAAGCCGATCCCCTTCTGCGTTCAGTTGATGTAGTGATTTTCGATTGTCGCCTGCCGGCCCCGCCGCGGGCAACGAAGCCGGACGGCGGGGCCGATCCGGCTGGCTATAATCCGCCATTGCGTGGCCGGTTTGCCCGGTCATTCCAGTAAAAACAGCCAGAAGGAATCGTTGGTGCTGATAAACAACACGGCGTCCGTGCCGGCGCGGCGCGGCATCCTGCTCGCCGGCGGTACCGGCACGCGGCTGCACCCGATGACCATCGCCACCAGCAAGCAGCTGCTGCCGGTGTACGACAAGCCGATGATCTACTACCCGCTGTGCGTGCTGCTGCTGGCCGGCATCCGCGACATCCTGGTGATCAGCACACCGCGCGACCGGCCGCTGTTCGAGACCCTGCTCGGCAACGGAGCGCAGTTCGGCGTCAACATCCAGTACGCGATCCAGCGCAAGCCCAAGGGCATTGGCCAGGCTTTCCGCATCGCCGAGGACTTCATTCAGGGTGGGCCGTCGGCGCTGGTGCTGGGCGACAACCTGTTCTTCGGCCACGGCCTGCCGGATCTGCTGGGCGCCGCCAGCCAGCGCAGCGAAGGCGCCACGGTGTTCGCCTATCGGGTCAAGGATCCGGAGCGCTACGGCGTGGTCGAGTTCGACAGCGCGGGCCGCGCGGTCAGCCTGGAAGAAAAGCCCAAGCATCCGGCCTCCGATTACGCGGTCACCGGCCTGTATTTCTACGACGCCGACGTAGTCGAGATCGCCAAGAACCTGAAGCCGTCCAAGCGCGGCGAGCTGGAGATCACCGACATCAACCAGGTCTACCTGGAGCGTCAGCGCCTGTTCGTCGAGCAGATGGGCCGCGGTTTCGCCTGGCTGGACACCGGCACGCCGGAGGCGCTGCTGGATGCGTCCAACTTCATCCAGGTGGTGCAGGAGCGCCAGGGCCAGCAGATCTGCTGCCCCGAGGAAGTGGCCTTCAACATGGGCTACATCACCCGCGAGCAGTTGCTGGAAACCGCCTCGCAGCTGGGCAAGACGCGCTACGGCCGCTATCTGCGCGAGATCGCCGGCTAGGTCAGCATGAACATCGTCCAGACCCCGCTGCCCGGCGTCGTCGTGATCGAGCCCAAGGTGTTCGGCGACGAGCGCGGCTTCTTCGTCGAGACTTTTCGCGATTCCTGGATGCGCGACGCCGGTATCGACCAGCCTTTCGTGCAGGACAACCAGTCGCGCTCGCGCCAGGGCGTGCTGCGCGGCCTGCATTACCAGCTGCACAATCCGCAGGGCAAGCTGGTGCGCGCCGCGCGTGGCCGGGTCTACGACGTGGCGGTGGACATCCGCGCCGGTTCGCCGAGCTTCGGCCAGTGGTTCGGCATTGAGCTGGACGACGTCTCGCACCGCATGCTGTACATCCCGCCGCGCTTCGCGCACGGCTTCGTCGTGCTGTCCGACGAAGCCGATTTTGCCTACAAGTGCACGCAGTACTACGACGCCCCGTCAGACGCCGGCATTGCCTGGAACGATCCGGAGCTGGCGATCGCCTGGCCGCTGGCCGGCATCACGCCGCTGGTGTCGGACAAGGACGGCCGGCTGCCGTCGCTGAAAAACCAGGCGCCCGAGCGCCTTTTCCGATTCGGCGCATGAAGATCCTGCTCACCGGCGGCACCGGCCAGGTCGGGCGTGAAGTGATCCGCCGCGCCGCCGGCCGCGCGTTCGAGCTGATCGCGCCGCCCCGTGAGCAGCTCGACCTGAGCCGGCGCTCCAGCGTCGACGACGCACTGCAGCAGCACCGGCCGGATCTGGTGATCAGCAGCGGTGCCTATACCGCGGTCGATCGCGCCGAGGACGAGCCGGCGCTGGCGCAGACCATCAACGGCGAGGCGCCGGGCTGGATCGGCAGCGCTTGCGCTGCGGCCGGCGTGCCGGTGCTGCATCTGTCCACCGACTACGTGTTCGCCGGCGACAAGCCCGCGCCTTATGTGGAGAGCGACGCTACCGGCCCGCTCGGCGTCTACGGCGCCAGCAAGCTCGCCGGCGAACTTGCGCTGCTGGGCTCGGGTGCGAACGCCGTGATCCTCAGGGTCAGCTGGGTGTTCGCCGGCCACGGCGGCAACTTCGTCAAAACCATGCTCAGGCTCGGCGCCGACCGCGACGAGTTGCGCGTGGTGGCCGACCAGCGCGGCGGCCCGACTTACGCCGGCCATATCGCCGAGGCCTTGCTGGAACTGGCCGCGCGTTACGCCGCACAGCGCGAACTGCGCTGGGGTATCTACCACTACGCCGGCGCGCCGCAGACCAACTGGCACGAGTTCGCGCAGGCGATCCTGGAACGCGCATTCGCCAAGGGCATGATCAAACGCCTGCCGGCCGTGCAGGCGATCGCCACCCGCGACTATCCGACGCGCGCTCCGCGTCCGGGCAATTCGGCGATGGACTGCCAGCGCGCCGAAAGCCTGCTGGGCCTGGCGCGGCCGGACTGGCGCGCCGGGCTTGAGGAGACGCTCGACGAGCTGAGCGCATGAGCGGCCGCGGCTCGCGATGAAGGCCGGGAGCCCGACCGCGCCGCCGCGCGCCTTGCAGCGAATTCGCAACCGCGTCTATCGATCGGCGCTGCTGGTCGCCAACACGCTGCTGACACTGCACTGGCTGTGGCCGTGGATGGGCCAGCGGCGCGAGCCGACCCCGCTGCGTTTGCGCGCCAATGGCGATCTGCAGCCGCAGGCCCCGCCGCAGTGGCTCGCCACCGGCGGCGATCCGCAGTTCGTCATCGCCAATCTGCGCCAGTGTCCGCGCGGCTGGGTCAGGCTCAGCGGGCAGTGCAGCGCCGGGCCGGGTGGCGGGTTGCCGCGGGTCTACGTCGACAGCGGACGCGGCTATCGCGAAGAACGATCGGTGGCGATGACGTATGGCCCCGACCGGCTCACGTTCACGGCCGAAGTGCGGCTGCCGCTGCGCACCTTGCAGGTCCGGCTCGATCCGACCACGCGCGCCGGTGCTTTCCGCATCGAGCAGCTGAGCATGCAGCGCCTGGGCGCGGACCAGCAGCTGTCGCGCAATGCGCGTGCCGTGTTGCGCAGGCTGGCCTGGCCGCTGCGGCCGATTCTGCGCCGGCTGCTGCCGCGGCTCGGGCTGAGCCTGCAGACCCTGCGCTATCGCGCCTGGCTGCGCCGCGTCGAGCCCGGCGGCAACGCGCATCACGCCGCGGTCGCCGCGCATATCGGCCGGCTCGCGTACACGCCGCTGATCTCGATCGTGATGCCCACCTACAACACGCCGCTGCGGTTCCTGCAGCAGGCGGTGGCCTCGGTGCAGGCGCAGCGCTATCCGCACTGGCAGCTGTGCATTGCCGACGACGCCTCGCCCGATGCCGCGGTACGCGACTGGCTGAGCCAGGCCGCCGCGGCCGATGCGCGGATCCGCCTGGTGTTCTGCGCGCGCAACGGCGGCATCGTCGCCGCCAGTAATGCGGCGCTGGACCTGGCCGAAGGCGACTATGTCGGCTTTCTCGATCACGACGACCGGCTCGCCGAACTGGCCTTGTATTACGTCGCCATCGAGCTGAATCGCGATCCGCGGCCCGAGGTGATCTACACCGACGAGGACAAGATCGACGAGCGCGGCCGGCGCTTCATGCCGCATCTGAAGCCGGACTGGAACCCGGAGCTGCTGCTGTCGAACAACTACATCGCGCATTTCGCCGTTTACCGCCGCACGCTGGTCGAGGCGGTCGGGCGGCTGCGCATGGAGACCGAGGGCAGCCAGGACTATGACCTGATGCTGCGCTGCACCGCGCAGTGCAAGGCCGAGCAGATCCGGCACATTCCGGTGGTGCTGTACCACTGGCGCGCGATCCAGGGCTCGACCGCGCGCGAGGCGTCGGCGAAAAGCTATACGCAAACCGCCGGCTATCGCGCGCTCGGTCACCATCTGCGCGATGTCCAGGGCGTGAGCATCGAGGACGGCCGCTACCCGAACATGTACCGCCTGCGTTTTGCGTTGCCCGAGCCGGCGCCGCGGGTGTCGATCATCATTCCCAGCCGCGACGGCTACGCCCACCTGTCGCATTGCCTGCGTTCGCTGCGCGAGCTGACCGACTATCCGGACTACGAACTGCTGCTCGTCGACAACCAGAGCCGTGACCCGGCGACGCTGCAGCTGTTCGCCGAGCAGGCGCAGCTGCCGAACACACGGGTGCTGCCGTTCGATGCGCCGTTCAATTATTCGGCGATCAACAACCGGGCCGCGCGCCAGGCCAGCGGCGAACTCCTGCTGCTGCTCAACGACGACATCGAAATCATCGACCCCGGCTGGCTGACCGAGATGGTGTCGTGGATGCAGCGCCCGGGGGTCGCCGTCGTCGGCGCCAAGCTGCTGTATCCGGACCAGACCGTGCAGCACGCCGCCGTGGTGCTCGGCGCCGGCGGCGTCGCCGGCCACGGCCACCTGGGCTACGCCGCCGATAGCCCCGGCTACATGGGCCGGCTGTGGCAGCCGCAGCGGGTGTCGGCGGTGACCGCGGCCTGCCTGCTGATCGAGCGCGCGGTGTTCGAGGCGGTAGGCGGGCTGGACGAGCAGAACCTGGCGGTGGCGTTCAACGACGTCGACCTGTGCCTGCGCGTGACCGCGGCCGGCCATCACATCGTCTGGACGCCGCATGCCTGCCTGATCCACCATGAGTCCAAGTCGCGCGGCTCGGACGACACGCTGCAGAAGCGCGAACGCTTCGAGCGCGAGATCGCCACCATGCACGAGCGTTGGGGTGCGCAGCTGTGGAGCGACCCCTATTACCACCCCGGCTTCTCGATGAAGCTGGCCGACTATTCCCTGTCCGCCGAGCCGGTGCCGCATTGGCCGTGGCTGAGCGGGCGGGTTTGAACCTTGACGGATCGATGACGAGCAAGACCAGCGGTTGGATGTCTGTCTTCGTTGGGTATTTCCATGCGGGCTGAGCGGCGCGGCGCCGGCGTTTCCGGCACGCTGGCGGTATCGCGGGTCATGGCCGAGCCCAAGCCGGCTGACTGGACCTGCGCGCTGGAGCACCCGGCGCCGGCCGTGCTGCTGCAGCAGGGCGAGCTTTTGCGGTTCGAGGGCTGGGTGCTCAGCCGTCGCAAGCCCGTGACCGCGGTGCGAGTGCTGCGCGAGTGCGACGACTATGAGATCGGGCAGCTCCAGATTGGCCTGGAACGCGACGGCGTCGCCAAGGCCCATCCCAAGATCAAGCATGCGGCGTCCTGCGGTTTCGGCGGGCATCTGCCCGTGACCGAGGAGGGCAGCTACCGCATCGAATGCGCTACGGCCGGCCAGCGCTGGCAACCGCTGTTTTCGTTCTCGCTGCGCGATCCGGCGCGCCGGCCAACGCAGCTGATGTTCATGCATATCGCCAAAACCGCCGGTAACTCGGTGAACCGTTTCCTGTCCGACAACGCCGGTGCCGCCCATTGCGTGCTGCATCTGGAAGTGGACCCACGCTGGCGCAGTTCGATCGGGCGTGCGCAGATCGCCGCGATGCCGGTGATATCCGGCCACATCACGTTCCCTGCGTTCAAGCGCCGGCTGGATGCCGCCAATTACATCAAGGTCACGCTGCTGCGCACGCCGCTGGATCACCTGATTTCGCATCTGGAATTCATCCGCTACCTGGCGGATCCGTCGCAGCGGCAGCGGCTGACCGGGCACGCGCCGACGATCCAGGCGTTCGCCGCCAAGCTCGCCGCCACGGATTTTTCCAGCGGCGAAGCGGTGCGCGGCCTGGTCGACCAGCTGCTGCCCGAAGAGCTGATGCTGGTCGACAATTTGCAGGTGCGATACCTGAGTGCGGTCGCGCCGGGTGCGCGTGTACAGCGCGCCGCGCTCAACGATGCGCGGCACGCGCTGAACGAATTCGATCACGTTGGCCTGACCGAAATGATCGGGGATTTTCTCGGCGGGATCGCGCAGCGAATGGGTTGGCCGCCGCCGCGTTACATTCCGGAAGAGAACCGCAATCCCGGCCGGGGTAGCATCGATCCGGGGATTCCGGAAGTTCGCGCCGCGTTGCAGCCGCTGATCGAGTTCGATCAGTTGCTTTATCGCTACGCGCGCAAGGTCTTCATCGAAGGCAACGAGCGCACCTCGAGGCGCGCCGGAAAGGGTAAAAGGGAGCGCGGCGCCGCAGAGGCTGCGGCTGTCGTCGGCAAGCAGCGTAAAACCAAGTCGAAGAAGGTCGGATCGGCATGAGCTGGCGAGTCATCGCGAATACGCCGGCAGCGGCAGACGACGGATCGACCCTGATCGTCTGCGGGACGCACGACCCGGCGGTCGCCGTGCTGATGGCGCTGCTGCGCGAGCTGGGATGGCCAGCGCACGGGGTCAGCTTCCCGAGCTGGAGCGACGAGGCGCTGGCGTCCGCCATCGAGGCAGGCGACCAGGCCGGGCAGAGGGCCATCGTCGATCAGCGCTATCACCAGGGTCCACGCTGGCAGTTGCGCGCCAGCGCCGCTGACGAGAGCTTCGCCGCGGTGCTGCCGCGCCTGCACCAGCAACGCTATCTGGTGGTGATCGACGACCGGCAGCTCGATGGCGAGCCGCGCAGCTGGCCGTTGCCGGCGTGGTTGGCGGAGGCGATCGACGCCGACGCCGCCGTGATGGCGGTTGGCGTCAATGCGGCGCTCGAGTGCGGCATCGCGCTGGTCGAGGCGCTCGCCGGCTTCATTGGTCAGCAGGACGAGCATCGGCTGGGCTGCGCCCGCAGCTGGCAGCGCCTGTATCAGAATTTTCCCGAGCTGCCTTCGTGCCAGTTCAAGACCAACGGCACGATAGACCAGGTGGTGCCGAGAGGCGGTGGCGGCTGGGTTTATATCGAAGGGGTCGAGGCCGCCGTCGATATCGAGATCCAGGTGGGCGGCCGTTCGATGATCGTCACCGCCGATCAGCTGCGACCGGACCTGCTGGCCCGCGGTTTTCACCCCACAGGCCTGTGCGGCTTCGCCTTCACCTGCAAGCAGAAGTTGAATGTCGGCGACAACCTGCACGCGCGCGTTATCGGTGACAGCCACGAGCTGATCAACAGCCCAGCCGAGGTACAGGCGCCGGCAAGTAAAGGAAAAAAACAACCGCCGCCGGCGGCTCTGCTGGGTGAAAGCAAGCTCAGCGTCGATGCGCCGCAGCTGGATCTGCTGACGCTGCCGCGAATCAAACCGCGGCCGTCGAGCCGCGTATTCGCCAGCTCCCTGTATGCGTTTCTGATGCGCGAGATCCGCTCGCGTTTCGGCACCCAGCGTGGCGGCTATCTGTGGGGCTTCGTCGAGCCGGCATTCCAGGTCATCATCCTGACGATGCTCGTACGCGGCATCAAAGGTCGGTTCGAAGGCAAGATCTACGGCGAGGATCTGGTGTTCTTCTTCTCGCTCGGCGTGATTCCCTACCAGATGTTTTCGCACGCGATGTCCGGCAGCGGCATTATGGCTGGCAGCGGCCTGTTCAATTTCCGACAGATCCGGCCGATCGACATCGGCCTGGTGCGTGGCTTTATCGACTTTCTCACTTACGGCGTGATCTTTGCCCTGATGCTGGCCATATCCAACTGGTTCGGCTACGACTATACGGTCGACAAGCCGCTGGAGTTTCTTTACTGCATCTTCCTGCTGTTCTGGCTGGCGTTTTCGCTGGGCCTGTTCTTCGACGTAATGGGTAGCATCTTCCGCCAGGCAAAAATGGTGCAGCAGGTATTCGTGCGGTCGATGTATCTGACCTCGGGCGTGATCTACTCGATCGATTCGCTGCCGTCGGTGATCAAGCCTTACCTGCTATGGAATCCGATGCTGCACATCATCGACGAGATCCGCGCCACCTGCATGGAAGGATATCCCGCTCGCGGTGACCTGAACTACGCTGCCGCCTGCATCCTGCTGCTGATGTTCATGTCTCTGGCGTTCTACCGCCGCAACCTCTACCGGTTGTTCTGATGATCGTCGTCGATCGCATCACCAAGTCGTATCCCTTGCTGGGCTTTCGCCGGCATTACGTGTTCCGCGACCTGAGTATGACCATCCCGGATCGTCGCAACGTCGGCATCATCGGCCGCAACGGCTCGGGCAAGACCACGCTGTTGCGCCTGCTGGGCGGCGTCGACGAGCCGGACAAGGGCCGCGTCACCATTACCAATGCAGGCACGATCTCGCCGCCGCTGGGTGTTTCGGCCGGTGTTACTGGCAACATCACCGGGCGTGCCAACGCCAAGTTCGTCTGCCGCATTCACGGCGACGACGAATACACAATGCGCATCCGCCTCGAATGGATTGAGAAATTTGCCGAAATCGGTGAATTCTTTGACATGCCGATGAGTTTCTATTCCGGCGGCATGCGTGCGCGCCTGACATTTGGCATCGCCATGGCGTTCGACTACGACTATTACCTGATCGACGAACTCAATGCGGCCGGTGACCAGGTCTTCCGTACCAAGGCCTCGCTGACGTTCCGCGCCAAGCGCGGCAAGGCGGCGATGATCATGATCAGTCATAATCTTCGCTCACTTCAGGAGGAATGCGAGTCGGGGATCTATGTGCGCAAGGGCGAGGCGCGCTGGTTTGACGATATCCGCGATGCGCTGAAGCTGTACTCGGAAGAAGAGGGAGTCGAAGTGAAACTGGCGGATAAAAGCAAATGAGCGCCACGCTGCTCGGGCGTTTCTCGGCCGCGTTCAATGGCGCGCTGGCAAAGCTGGGGCTGCGCGAGTCGGCGGCCGATGATCCGCTGCGTCCGGCCTCATCCGGCAATCTGGCCTTGTACGCTGCCAGCGTCATTCTGCCGCTGCTGCTGTATTCGGTTTATGTCGGGCTGCTGCGCTCGCCCGGCTACGTCAGCGAGGCCGAAATCGTGGTGCAGGGCGATCCTTCGTTGGCCTCGGGGTCGATCGATCTGGGACTGTTTTCGGGTACGTCCGGCGCGGTGGCCGACGCGCTGCTGATCCAGGAATACATCCAGTCGCTGACGTTGATGCTGCTGCTCGACGACAAGCTCAAGCTGCGCGATCACTACGCCGACACGAGCAAGGACTACTTCTCGCGGCTCGCCGCCGATGCCTCGCGCGAGAAGTTCTTGAAGTTCTACAACAAGCGCGTCGATATCCGTGTCGACAGCGACTCTTACATCATCCATCTGAGCGTCGAGGCATATTCTCGCGAATACGCGCAGGCGATGGCGCAGATGATCGTCAAGGAGGCTGATCACTTCGTTAATCAGATCAGCCAGAAGATCGCGCGCGAGCAGATGGCCTTCGTCGAGCAGGAGATCGCCAAGTCCAACGAGCGGCTGACCGCGGCCACCGCGCAGCTGATCAGCCTGCAGAAAAAGAACGAAATGGTCAGCCCGCAGACCGAGACCGAGACGCTGTCGGCGATTATCGCCAACCTGCAGGGGCAGTTGGCCGGGCGTCGCGCGCAGCTCAGCGCATCGCTGGGCTACATCAACGAAAACGCACCGGAGATCATCGCGCAGCGCTCCGCGATCGCCGCGCTGGAGAAGCAGATCGAAGCCGAGCGTGCCCGGCAGGTCGGCGGCAAGGACAAGGGACTCAGCGATCTGTATCTGAGCTATCAGAGCGCGCAGACCGCAGTAACCGTGGCCAGCGATTCCTACCAGGTCGGACTGCGGGCATTGGAGGCGGCGCGGCTCGAGGCTTCCCACAACGCCAAGCATCTGGTCGAGGTGTCCAAGGCCAGTCTGCCGGACGAGGCGCTGGTGCCGGCGCGCCTGTATTCGATCGTGACCGCGTTTTTCCTGCTGCATTTGGTTTTCTTCATTCTGACGCTGATCGCGGCTGCGATCCGGGACCACAGGGATGCTTAAGCACACACTGACCGCGCGCCTGGGCCTGAGCATCGGCCTCGTCGTCGCGATGCTGCATAACGCTGCCGGCGCGCAGATACCGAGCGCGGCGCAACAGCAACAGGCCGCGGCCCAGTTGGCTGCCCAGGCACAGACACAGGCTCAAGCGCCGGCACCGACCGCGACCGCCCCGGCGGCTGCGCCGGCTGCCGGCATGGCCGTGCCGCCGATCACCAATACTTATCCGGCGATCCCGGCTGTCTCGACGATTCCGCAGGTGCCGCTGGCCACGCGCGCTGCGCCGCCGATCGTCGATTCGCAGATCGTCCAGACCTCGCTGGCCTCGACCGTGCCGGTGTTCGGCCAAACCCTGTTTCAGGGAGCGTTCGCGCAGTCCTCGTTCCAGGGCTTCAACCCGGATTACCAGGTGTCGATCGACGATCTGGTCGACGTGCGACTGTGGGGTGGCTTCACCCTGGAGACGCGGCTGCTGGTCGACAGCCAGGGCAATATCTTCATCCCGGGCGTCGGTCCCATTCATGTCGCCAACGTGCGCAACGGCGATCTGAATCGCGTCGTCGAGGGCGCGGTCAAGCGCATTTACAAGCAGAACGTCGGCATCTACGTATCACTGGCGGCGGCGCAGCCGGTCAAGGTTTTCGTCAGCGGTTTCGTGCGCCGGCCCGGCCTCTACGGCGCCAACTCATCGGACTCGGTGCTGCATTTCCTCGATCTGGCCGGCGGTGTCGATCCGCTGGCCGGCAGCTATCAGGACATCCGCGTGCTGCGCAGCGGCAACGAGATCGCCAAGGTCAATCTTTACGATTTCATGCTGGCCGGCAAGCTGCCGCTGCTGCAGTTGCGCGACGGCGACTCGATCTTCGTCGGCCCGCTGGGCCCGACGGTGACGGTCAGCGGCTTGGTGGCGACGCCGGCGCGCTACGAAATCAGCAGCGCGCTGCCGCTGAAAGAGCTGATGACGATGGCCGGCGCCAATGCCACCGCGACGCACGTGCGGCTGACGCACAACACCGGCGATTCGCGCCGCGCCGAATATCTGACTTTGACCAGCGATCTGAGCGCGGTCGTGGTCCAGCCGGGCGACGAGGTCGAGCTGGTCGCCGATCGCCTGATCGGCGAAATCATCGTCCAGGTCGAGGGCGAGCACCTCGGCCGCGGCCAGTACGTGCTGCCGTACAACGCGACGCTGAAGGATCTGCTCGACACCATGCAGTTCAGCCCGCAGTCGCTGCGCGAAGGGCTGCAGCTGTATCGACTGAGCATCGCCGCGCGCCAGAAGCAGGTGCTCAACGACATGCTCGACAAGCTCGACGCGGCGGTTTATTCGGCGCGGTCGGCGACCTCGGACGAGGCGCAGCTGCGCACCCAGGAAGCGGCGCTGATCAACCAGTTCATCACGCGCGCGCGCCAGGTGCAGCCCAAGGGCCAGCTGATCCTGACCGCGTCGGCCGACCCGGCGCGGATTCCGCTGGAAGACGGCGACGTGATCCGCATTCCGCGCTCGAACCCGATCATCGCGGTGCACGGCGAAGTGTATTTCCCGAGCAATTTCGTGCAGGACGACAAGCTGCGCGTGAAGGACTACATCAGCATGGCCGGCGGCCCGACCCAGATCGGCGACGTCGACAAGGTGCTGGTGATGAAGCCCAACGGCGAGATTCGCATGACCAGCATCAGTGGCCGCGAGAAAGTGGAATCCGGTGACGAGGTGCTGATCCTGCCCAAGGTCGAGCGCAAGACCTTCCAGTTCTCCAAGGACATCGTCGAGATCCTGTACCAGACCGCCGTTGCCGCCGGCGTCGTGCTGAGGCTCTGAGGTTTGCCGCTGCGTATCGCGTACAGCCTTCGGGGCCGCGGGTGACGCCGGCCGCCGACGGCCCGCTGTACGCGTCGGTCGCGCATCCGCAGGACGAGGCGTCGCTGTCGGGCGAGCCATGCGCCGTCGTAGACGAGCATGGCTTCGGCGCGCCGCGCTGGAGCCTGTCGATCGTCAGCCACGGCCATTTGCCCAGCATCCGGCGCATGCTCGCCGAGCTGGCGCGTTTCTATGTTCCGGGCCGCTTCGAGATCGTGATCACGATCAACGACGGCGAGCGCGATCAGGCGCCCGATCTGGCGCGCATCTGGCCCGGCCCGCTGCTGCTGACGCGCAACACCGCCCCACAGGGTTTTGCCGCCAATCACAACGACGCGGCGCGGCGCTGCCGAGGCCAGCTGCTGGCGCTGCTCGATCCGGAGCTGTCGTTCGGCGACGATCCTTTCATCGCGCTGGAACAGCGCCTGCTCGAGCCCGGCGCGCACCTGCTGGCGAGCCCGACCATCGTCAACGCGAGCGGCCAGATCGAGGACAACGCACGCGAGCTGATCACGCCGGCGGCGCTGTTGCGGCGCTATTTGTTCGGTGGCCGGCACCAGCGACGCGTGCTCAGCGAGCGTCACAGGACGGACTGGATCGCGGGCCTGTTCATCGCCATCGCCCGCGAGGATTTTGCGCAGCTGCGCGGATTCGACGAGCGCTATTTTTTGTACTGCGAAGATGCCGATCTGTGCGTGCGCGCCCGCAACCAGGGCTTCGACGTGGCCGCGATCCGCAGCGCGCCGGTGATTCACGAAGCGCGCCGCATGAGCGGCCGCAGCCCGCGTTATTTTCTGTGGCACGCGACCAGCCTGCTCAGGCACTGGACCTCGGCCGCGTTCTGGACTTATCTGCTCAAGCGCGGACAATCCGCCTCTGATCGCACGTAGTGACAACATGAAACAGACCCTGCTCATCACCGGCGGCGCCGGCTTCATCGGCTCCGCGCTGATCCGCGAGCTGATGGCGACCACGGCGCATCACATCGTCAACGTCGACAAGCTCACCTATGCCGCCAGCATCGAGGCGCTGGAAGCCGCGCCGCAGGATCCGCGCTATCGCTTCGAACAGGTCGACATCTGCGACGGCGCCGAACTCAAGCGCGTGTTCGCCGAGCACCGGCCCACCGGCGTGATCCATCTGGCCGCCGAGTCTCACGTCGATCGTTCGATCGACGGCCCGGGCGAATTCGTCGACACCAACGTCGTCGGCACTTTCAAATTGCTGCAGGCGACGCTCGCTTATTGGGAAACGCTGGAGCCCGAAGCGAAGAAAGCCTTCCGCTTTCATCACGTCTCCACCGACGAGGTCTACGGCACACTCGGCGCAGAAGGCTACTTCACCGAAACCACGCCGTATGCGCCGAATTCGCCGTATTCGGCGAGCAAGGCCGGCTCGGATCACCTGGCGCGCGCCTGGCATCACACCTACGGCCTGCCGGTGCTGATCACCAACTGCTCGAACAACTACGGCCCGTACCAGTTCCTCGAAAAGCTCATCCCGCTGATGATCGTCAACGCGATCGACGGCAAGCCGCTGCCGGTCTACGGCGACGGCAGCAACATCCGCGACTGGCTCTATGTCACCGACCACGCCCAGGCGCTGATCAAGGTCTACACCGACGGTGTACCCGGAGAGCAATACAACATCGGCGGCCACAACGAGAAGCGCAATCTCGACCTGGTGCACTACCTCTGCGACCTGCTCGACGAACTGCTGCCGGATTCACCGCACAGGCCGCATCGCCAGCTGATGCGTTTCGTGCAGGACCGCCGCGGCCACGACCAGCGCTACGCGATCGACGCCGGCAAGATCCAGCGCGAGCTCGGCTGGACGCCGCGCGAGACTTTCGAGACCGGCATCCGCAAGACCGTCGTCTGGTATCTGCAGAACCTGGAATGGTGCCGCGAGATTCAGCGCAAGCGCTATTCGGGCGAGCGGTTGGGGTTAGGCAAAGCCTAGAGCGTAGCGGCGCCGGCACCGAAGCCCTCTCTCGCGCGTGCGGGAGAGAGGAAGCAAACCTGGGCGCGACTCTTCGAGCTTTGTCCCCTCTCCCGCGTGCGGGAGAGGGTGGCGCGCAGCGCCGGGAGAGGGCGATGTCGCGGCACCGCGTTTCCCAGCCCTCTCTCGCCCCCTGTCGGGGGCACTCTCTCCCGCGCGCGGGAGAGGGGAAGCACAGGTCGGCGGGGCTCTTCAATCCCGCGTGCAGACTACGGCGGCACGATCCCATGCGCCTGATACAGCGCCTTGTCGTGTGCGTTCAGCGGACCCTGCGGCAGCCCGGGTTTCTTCAGGCCCGCCGCCCAGCCCGACAGCTCCGACTGCAGCGCCTGCACCGCGTCGGCGTGGTCCGCGCTGAGGTCCGCGGTCTCCGGCGCGCCATGGCTGGCGTCGTAGAGCAGCGATTGCTGGCTGCCGAGCAGGATCAGCTTCCATTGTTCGGACAGTACCGCCGCCTGTGAGCCCCAGCGCCAGAACAGCCGTGCATGCGGCGGCGTGGCGAGCCCGCCGTTGAAGTAGGGCAGCAGGTCGACCCCTTCCAGCTCCGGCGCCTTGGCGACACCGGCCGCGGCGAGCAGCGTGGTGGCGACGTCCAGCGTACTGATCGCCGAGTCGAACACCTGGTTGGCGGGAATTTTTCCCGGCCAGGCTGCCACGAACGGCACGCGTGTGCCGCCGTCGGTGAGCATGCCTTTTTCGCCGACCAGCGGGTCGTTCAGGGAGCCGTCCCAGTTGGCGCCCAGCGGCGCGCCGTTGTCGCCGATGAACAGCACCAGGGTCTTGTCGGTGAGCTTGTCCTTGGCCAGTTCCGCGCGAATCTTGCCGACGCCGTCGTCGATCGCCGCGATCATCGCCAGGCCGGTCTTGCGAGTCGGATCGCCGACGTCGCCGAAGCGTTGCTGATAGGCATCCGGCGCCTCCAGCGGCACATGCGGCGCGTAATACGGCACGTACAGGAAGAACGGCTTGTCGTGATGGCGGCGGATGAAGGACAGCGCCCACTGCGTCACCAGGTCGATGCGATAGCGCTCGTCGTGCACGCCGGCCGGCGCGTGGCTGAGGGCTTTGCCCGAGGCGTCGTGCGAGGCGATGAAGTCGTTGAGATAGCCTTCGAAGTACTCGTCGAAGCCCTGGTTCGCCGCGTAGAAAATCGCCGGGTCGGTGCCGGCCGGCACGTTCTGCTGATTGTTCTGGTCCACGCCCAGATTCCATTTGCCGACCATCGCGGTGATGTAGCCGGCAGCCTTGAGACGCTCGGCGATCGTCACCTGCTCAGGCTGCATCGGGCCGGCGGCATTGTCGTCGAGGCCGAAGCGGTTCTGGTGGATGCCGGTCATCAGGCCGGCACGCGACGGCGCGCACTGCGGCGCGGTGACATAGGCCCGCGTCGCGAGCACGCCGTCGAGCGCGAGCTGGTCGATGTGCGGCGTGCGCACGTCGTCGCGCACACCCTGGATACCAAGGTCGGCAAAGCCGTGGTCGTCGGAATAGAACACCACGAAGCTCGGCGGCCGCGGCGCATCGGGGCTGCCGGAGCTGCCACCGCCGCAGGCGCTCAGGCAGATCGAGGCGAGCAGGGCGGCAGGTGAGAAGAGACGCATCGCGGATTCCTGGGACAAAAATTGAAGCAACTCCAGCCCTCTCCCACCGGGAGAGGGTGGCGCGCAGCGCCGGGTGAGGGAGCCCCGGCACGGGGCCAGCTGAATCTCTGCAAGGCCCTCACCCCTGGCCCCTCTCCCGGAGGGAGAGGGGAATGTTATTCCGGCTCGCGTCCGTTGCGTTTCGCCTGACGTTTGGCCTCGCGCTTCTGCTTGCGGAAACGCGGCGGGCCGTCCTTCAGGATCCAGCGCGTCGGGATCGCCAGCGGGTTCCAGGTCAGGCGCCGCGCGACGTGCAGGCCGGATACCGCGCGGCTGCGCTGCAGGATGCGACGTTCGCGCCAGAACGGCGCCGATTGCAGCCAGCCGTCGCGCAGCCCGCGCAGATAAGCGCCGCGCGCGTCGCGGCTTTTGGTGGCGATGCTCTTGATCAGCGTCAGCACTACGTGGCCGAACAGCGCCACCGGCAGCACCCAGGCCGGTGCGCTCTTGATGCTCATCCAGACCAGGTTGCGATAGCCGTGGTAGATCGCAAACTCGTTGTGCTTGCTGCGGCTGCAGGCGCCGGAGGCGTGGTAGACGATCGCCTTGCTCGCCTGCCAGCTCATCCAGCCGCGCAGGCTGGCGCGATAACAAAAGTCCATGTCCTCGACGTAGCAGAAAAACCGCTCGTCGAAGCCGCCCAGCGCCTGGTAGTCCGCCTTGCGCACCATCAGTGCCGCGCCGCAGACACCGAAAGGCGAGCGCGGGGCCACCAGCTCCGGCGTGCGCCGCCGCAGATAGCCGCGCCGCCAGGCGACGCCGTAGGCGGACAGGTCGTCGCCGTTGCCGTCGAGCAGGCGCGGATTGGCCGCATTGACCTGGCGGCTGCCGAAGATGCGGAAGTCCGGCCGCTGCCGCGTTTCACGCAGCAGGTATTCCAGCCAGCGGCGGTGCGGCGGCGCGTCCGGGTTGAGCAGCGCCACCCACTCGCTGCGAGCCTCGGCCACCGCCAGGTTGTTGGCCGCCGCAAAACCGAGGTTGCGGCCGGCGCGCAGCAACCGCACGCGGTGATAGCGCGCACAGACCGCCTCCGACTCGTCCTCCGAGCCGTTGTCGACCACCAGGATCTCGAAATTGCGAAAGCTCTGCAGCGCCAGGCGCTTGAGCGTGCGCCCCAGCCAGCCGCCCGAGTTGTAGTTGACGATGACCACCGTCACCCGCAACTCGGTCGCCCGTGCGGTACGGTCTGAAAACGCGGCTGCTTCCCCCATGCTGCGAGCTTGCCTGTTTAGCGGATTTTTTGCCGCAGCTGAATTGAATCAGGGGCGGATCGGGGGATTCAAAACGAGCCGCCGGTCGGCCGCCCCTGGCCGACCTTCGAGCCCGACCGCACATGGTTGCCAGGTGGCGTTTAGACCGCGAAAGCTTCGCGCTTGGCGCCGGCGGCTTCGGCCTCGGCCAGCCACTTGGGCGTACGGCCACGGCCGGACCAGGTTTCGCCGGCCGGGCTGCGGAACTTGGCGGCGACCTTGCTGCCGCTGCTGCTCTTCTTGGCGGTGCGCGGGCTGGCACTCTTGTCGCCGCGCAGATCGGCGACGGTAATGCCGTGTTTCTGCATTTTCTCTTTGATATCGGCAATGACCCCGTTGATTTCCGATTTACGGATTTCTTCGGCTTGCTTGGTCAGTGACTCAATCTGCTTGAGCAGGTCGTTATACGTGGTCATTATCTCTTCCGTGGTATTTGGGATACATTCGAACCCTTATGTCCGGCGCCGAAAAATATCGGAGCCGGCGGAGATAATAGCGTAATCGGACTTCAATATTCCAGATAATCCAGTTTATTTAATCAGGATAAGCGCGGCAATAATCCGCCCGACTTATTCGTTGTAATCGTAAGCCTGGAAACCGGCGAGTTTGACCATGCTGTCGCGCTTGGCGCTCTTGAGGTCCTCGCGGACCATTTCGCTGACCAGTTCGGCGAAGCTGATCTTCGGCACCCAGCCGAGCTTCTCCTTGGCCTTGGTCGGATCGCCGAGCAGGGTTTCCACCTCGGCCGGGCGGAAATAGCGCGGATCGACGGCGACGATCCTCGCCCCCGGCTGCAGCTTGAACTCGGGGTTGCTGACCGAAGCGACATAGCCGACCTCGTCCACGCCGCTGCCTTTCCATTCGATCGTGATGCCCAGCTCCGCCGCCGCGCGGTCGACGAACTGGCGCACCGAATACTGCACGCCGGTGGCGATCACGAAGTCTTCCGCCACCTCCTGCTGCAGCATCATCCACTGCATCTCGACGTAATCCTTGGCGTGGCCCCAGTCGCGCAGCGAGTCGAGGTTGCCCAGGTACAGGCAGTCCTGCAGGCCCAGGGCGATGCGCGCGATGGCGCGCGTGATCTTGCGGGTGACGAAGGTTTCGCCGCGCAGCGGTGATTCGTGGTTGAACAGGATGCCATTGCAGGCATACATCCCGTAGCTCTCGCGGTAATTCACGGTGATCCAGTAGCCGTAGAGCTTGGCCACCGCATACGGCGAGCGCGGGTAGAACGGCGTGGTCTCCTTCTGCGGGATCTCCTGCACCAGGCCGTACAGCTCCGAGGTGGAGGCCTGGTAGAACTTGGTCTTCTTCTCCAGCCCGAGGATGCGGATCGCTTCCAGCAGGCGCAGCGTGCCGATGCCGTCGGCGTTGGCGGTGTACTCCGGGCTGTCGAAGGACACGGCGACATGCGACATCGCCCCGAGGTTGTAGATTTCGTCCGGCTGTACCTGCTGGACGATGCGGATGATGTTGGTGGAGTCGGTCAGATCGCCGTAGTGCAGCACGAACTTGCGGCCGTCGACGTGCGGGTCCTGATACAGGTGGTCGATGCGGTCGGTATTGAACAGCGAGGAGCGGCGCTTGATGCCGTGGACCTCATAGCCCTTCTTCAGCAGCAACTCGGCCAGATAGGCGCCGTCCTGGCCCGTAATGCCGGTAATCAAAGCTCGCTTCACTCAAAAACTCCGTAACGAAATGGATGGTCGGCGCGGCGGCGGCCGGGCGCGAACGCGCGGGAATGTTAACGCACGAGGTTCTGTTTTTTGTCCGAGGTCCGGGACGACGGTACGAACAGCCGGCCGATTTCCTGTGCCCGCAACAGCACGATCAGCCGCACCACCAGCGCAAAGGCCAGGGTCTTGGAGCTGACCGATACCAGCATATGGGCGACCGTGGGATACCGCGGGCTGTCGAAAGCCAGCACGCCCAGCACGAGCGCCGCGAGCGCTACCAGCGCGGCCGACCTTGCCGCCCAGGTTCCAAGTCGCCAGCCCGATGGGGACGAAGCACAGCACCCAGAAGTTGAGGCCGGTGCTCGATATGAAGTTCAAACTCAACACGGCCAGCAGCAACGCCAGGTAGCCGAACCCCGAACGAAAGCTTCTGATCACATTCTCTCTCCAGCTAGAACAGTTGCTTCAGGGGCTTGCCCCTGAACGTATAGCCACCTGCGGTGCCGTCGCAGACCGACTGCAAGGCGGCGATCAAATTATCCGTCACGGTGCTGATCTCGAAATGGCGGTCGAAGCACTCGATTGCCTGCTTGCGTTTGCCGGCTCTTTGCGCCTCGCTCAGTGCCAGCCATTGCTGCAGCAGTTTCTCGGTGCCTTGCTGCGTATCATCCTCGATGAAACCGGCGTCCACATCGCGGATTTCACGCCAGATATTAACTTGATAGGTCGTCAGCACGGGGACAGACGAGGCCAGCGCCTCCGCCACCACGATGCCGAAGTTCTCCTGGTGCGACGGCAGCACGAAGACCTCGCTGGCGTCGTAGGCGCCCCATTTCATCTCGCCGGTGAGCATGCCGGTAAAGGTGATGCGCTCGGCCACGCCGAGATCCTGCGCCATCTGCATCAGCTGCTGCTGCCAGCCGATCTGATCCGGACCCGCCATGATCAGATGCAGGCTTGGGTCAGCGCCGGCCACTTGCGCAAAGGCATTGATCAGCAGATCGCAGCCTTTCTTTGGATGGATGCGCGACAGGTACAGCAGGTTGCGCTTGCCGCGCAGCGCCGGGAATTGGCCGAAGAACACCTCGGCCGCGGCCGGAGCTGGTATCGGGCGCGCGCTGATGCCGTAGCCGACCAGCTTTTCGCGCACCTTGTAGAGCCAGAACGATTCGCGCGCCAGCTGTAGTTCTTCGGCCGTGGTGAACAGCACCGCCGCTGCGCCGCGCAGCACGCGGTACTCGGCCCAGGGCCAGTACAGCCACTTCTTCAGATGTTTGAGCGGGTATTGCCGGGCAAACCAGGGGTCGAGCATGCCGTGCAGGAATACCACGTACTTGAGGCCCATGGATCGGCAGACCTTGCTGACGCAGTAGCCGTGGTACTGCCACATGCCATGCACGATGATCACGTCGAAGTACGGCGCATGGACTCGCAGCCATGGCTCCAGCCGGAACGCGAAGCCATAACCGAGCAGACGCGGCCCCAGGAAGTAGATGCCCTGCGAGGCCATGCGCTCGTCCACGACCTGACCAGGGCAGTCGAGCGAGACGGTATGCACTTCATGACCGCGCAAGGCCATTTGCACACCCTGCTGGATCAGGCCTTCGACCGGCCCGCCGGAGGTGGCGCCCAGCGAGCCAATCACCTGGAGAATCTTCATTCGCGGACCGCGGTGTTCAAGAGATCATCCGCCATACAGGACCAAAATCCCTTGCCTCTCTCCCGCACGCGGGAGAGAGGAAGCAAGCCTGGGCGCGGCGCTTCGAGCTTTGTCCCCTCTCCCGCGCGCGGGAGAGGGTGGCGCGCAGCGCCGGGAGAGGGCGACGTCGCGGCGGCGCGGTGCCAGCCCTCTCTCGCCCCCTGTCGGGGGGCACTCTCTCCCGCACGCGGGAGAGAGGAAGCAAGCCTGGGCGCGACGCTTCGAGCTTTGTCCCCTCTCCCGCGCGCGGGAGAGGGTGGCGCGCAGCGCCGGGAGAGGGCGACGTCGCGGCGGCGCGGTGCCAGCCCTCTCTCGCCCCCGTCGGGGGCACTCTCTCCCGCACGCGGGAGAGAGGAAGCAAGCCTGGGCGCGACGCTTCGAGCTTTGTCCCCTCTCCCGCGTGCGGGAGAGGGTGGCGCGCAGCGCCGGGAGAGGGCGACGTCGCGGCGGCGGGGTGCCAGCCCTCTCTCGCCCCCGTCGGGGGCACTCTCTCCCGCACGCGGGAGAGAGGAAGCAAGCCTGGGCGCGACGCTTCGAGCTTTGTCCCCTCTCCCGCGCGCGGGAGAGGGTGGCGCGCAGCGCCGGGAGAGGGGAGCAGCTCAAAGCCTTGCCGCACCCTGCTGCTCCACGAACCACCGATAAGTCTCCGCAACGCCTTCCTCCAGCGCGATCTTCGCCTGCCAGCCCAACGCGCTGAGCCGCGTCACGTCCATCAGCTTGCGCGGCGTGCCGTCGGGCTTGCTCAGGTCCTGCACGATCCGGCCCTCGAAGCCGACGACTTTCTTCACCAGCTCCGCCAGCTCGCGGATCGTGACGTCCTCGCCGATGCCGACGTTGACGAAGTCCTCGCCCGAGTAGTTCTGCATCAGGTAGACGCAGGCCGCGCCCAGATCGTCCACGTGCAGGAACTCGCGGCGCGGCGTACCGGTGCCCCACATCACCACTTCGGCGTCGCCGCGCTGCCTGGCCTCGTGAAACTTGCGGATCAGCGCCGGCATCACGTGCGAATTTTCCAGATGAAAATTGTCGCCCGGGCCGTACAGGTTGGTCGGCATCAGCGAGATCGCGTCGAAGCCGTATTGCCGGCGATACGCCTGGCACATCTTGATGCCGGCGATCTTGGCGACGGCGTACCACTCGTTGGTGGATTCCAGCGGCCCGGTCAGCAGACTCGCCTCCGGCATCGGCTGCGGCGCCAGCTTGGGGTAGATGCAGGAGCTGCCCAGAAACGCGAGCTTCTTGACGCCGTGCTGCCACGCGCTATGGATGACGTTGGTCTGGATCGCCAGGTTGTCGCGGATGAATTCGGCCGGGTAGACGTTGTTGGCCTGGATGCCGCCGACCCTGGCCGCGGCCAGGAACACGTAGTCCGGCTTCTCGGCCGCAAAAAAGGAGTCGACAGCCGCCTGGCTGGTCAGCTCGACCTCGGCGTGCGTCTTCAGCAGCAGATTGTTGTACCCCTGGGCCCGCAGAGCACGCACGATGGCGCCACCGGCCAGGCCGCGATGCCCTGCCACATAAATTTTTGCCGCGAAATCCATCCAAAAGCCTCTATTTGTAGATGTTGCGTGCCAGCGTCGCGATCGAGAGATCAGACGACTAAAGCGGGCTCACTCTTTGTTGAAGTAAACCACGTTGGGGAGCTGCTCGAAGTGGGCATCGCAGGTCAGCAACTCGGCGCCTTGATGCCGGGCCGTGGCGTAGACGATGGCATCCGCCGTCGCCAGCTTGTACTCACGGTGCATTTCGGAGGCAAGCAGTGCAATACCGGTGTCCAGCGGCACGATCACGCACTTCTGTGTGTAGGCGATCATGATATCGGCCTGCTCCTCGCCCCGTTCACGCATCAGCCATTTCGAAAGCTCGAGTTGCACGATAGTCGGCACGATGCAATGGGATGGGGTCGGGAACTCCGTGCGCAGGCGCTTGCCGAGCTGGCTGCCGATCAGCCATTCGACCCAGGCCGAGGTATCCACCACCCGTAAACCCGCTGCCATTAAAAGCGGTCCTCACGGTCACGATAACCGCCCGCGCGGGCGCCCTCGGCAAGGCCGGCGAGCTGGTCAAGCGCGGGCACGGGCATTACCAGCACGCCCTTGCCCTTGGGGATAAACACGAATTCCTGCCCCGCTTCCCAGCGCTGCTTTTCGCGTACCGCCTTGGGAATGGAGATCTGGAACTTGCTGGAGAGCGTGGCAGTAGCCGGCATGTTCGTACCCTGAGGCGATCGATGAGTCTTAAGTAAGATTATTCTCCTGAGCTATCCGGGGCAAGCCATCGGCTGCAGGCACCTGCGAGTCCGCCTGCCCCTGCTAACGTCCGATCCAAGTCATTGAGCGTGTATTTTATTTTAAGTATATTGAATACATAACGTTCAAAGATCGACCAATGCCCCCCACCACGATGACGGTACGCCTCAACGAGACGCTTAGCGACTTCGTGGCAGCCAACGTGGGCGATGGCGGCGCGTATGAGAACGTCAGCGAGTACATGCGCGACCTGATCCGCCGCGACAAGGAGCGGGTGGAGCGGGAGGCTTTCGATCGGCTCAAGGCCGAACTGGCGCAGGCCTATGCGGCGCCGGAGTCCGCCTACCGGTCCCTGACGGCAGCTGAGGTAATCGCTCGCAATCGGTCCTGACCAAGGCACTTGTGTCCGGGGCTCAGGTTCGTATCCAGGAAGCCGCGTCGTGGCGGCTGGATGAAATCTACCGCTATACCCGGCAGCGTTGGGGGGAGCCGCAGGCACAGCGGTACATCTCGGGCTTGTTCGATGCGTTCGACCGGATCGATGCGCATGGCGTCGCGTCCCGACCGGTCCCGGCCGAGTTCGGTGTGCAAGGGTTTTTCTTTCGGTACGAGCGTCACTTCGTCTACTGGCGGCGGCTATCTAACGGTGACATCGGCATCGTGACGATCCTGCATGAGCGCATGCACCAGATCGACAAGCTGCGGTATGACTTTTTCGGGGAGCAGCCGCCGGGCGCGGGGCCGGCGCTTCCGTAGCGCCGGCCTGGCTCTGTAGTACGCCGAAGTAAACTGCGCTGAAACGCGACCACCATGCATACCAACCAGCATTGGCTTGAAGTCGTACAACGCGCGCCGCTGGTCTCCATCGACCTGATCGTGCGCGACTCGCAAGGCCGCGTGCTGCTCGGCCTGCGCAACAACCGCCCGGCGCGCGACACCTGGTTCGTGCCCGGCGGCGTGATCCGCAAAGGCGAGAGCATTGACCAAGCCTTCTCACGCATCGCCACGGTTGAGCTGGGGCGGCCGTTACAGCGCTCCCATGCGAGCTTCAAAGGCGTCTACGAGCATTTTTACCAAGACAATTTTGCCGGCGAGCCGGACACCGCGACGCACTACGTGGTGCTGGCCCATGAGATCACGGTGCCGGATCTGGACGAACACGGCCCGCTGGACCAGCACCGCGAACTACGGCTGTTCACGCCGACGCAACTGCTCGCCGATGCCGCCGTGCACGACAACACCAAGGCTTACTTCACGGGACAGTAGTGCGTGTCTTTTCCCCTCTTCTGGGAGAGGGTGGCGCTCAGCGCCGGGAGAGGGCGCGGCTCGGTCTCAGCCCTCTCTAGCCAGGGGGCTTGACCGACTAATGGGGTAAGGTAAAACTGCCTTACCGAAAACCCGCGCCGCTGCCATGACGACACTCACCATCACTAGCAAGGGACAGGTCACTTTCAGGAAAGAGTTGCTCAATCACCTGGATTCAAAGCCAGGCGATCAGCTCGACGTGACCTTGTTGCCGGGTGGACGGATCGAAGTGAAGGCCGCGCCTTCGGGGAAGATAGAGAGCTTTTTCGGCGTACTGGAACGCAAGACCGGAAAGACGGCCAGCATAGAAGAGATCGGTTCAGCTGCTGCGGAAGCTTGGGCTGGGAAAAGACCGTGAGAATCACGGTCGATACCAACGTCCTTATCCGAGCGGTAGTCCGCGATGACAAAAAGCAGGCCGCCGCCGCTGACAAGGCGCTGCAGTCGGCCGAAGTGATTGCGGTGACGCTTCCCTGCCTTTGTGAGTTTGTCTGGGTGCTGAGAAAGGTCTATGGCATTTCGCAGGCCGACATAGCGCAAGCAATTCGCACGCTGCTTTCGGTGGCGAATGTGGCGGCCGACAGAGCTGCCGCCGAAGCCGGTCTCGCTGTCCTGGAAGCGGGGGGCGACTTTGCCGACGGCGTTATCGCACACGATGGAGGCCGCCTTGGTGGAGAGGCCTTCATCTCTTTCGACAAGCAGGCGATCAAGCTGATTCAGGCGACGGGCTTGGCGGCGAAACTCCCATAGCGTCGAAGAAAATGTCGTCCCCGCTGCGGTGAAGGGCGGGCGACTGCATCAGCCGGATCAGCCCGCGCAAACGCTCCGAGCCGGTTCGAAACGCTACGAATCGGCCGAACCCGTGCTCGGTGGCTGTTCCGCGAAGAAGTCATACCGTAGCGTCTCGATCTGGCGCATGCGCTCGTGCAGGATAGGCACGATGCCGGCGTCGCCGTTGGACCGTGCCATTTTGGCATATCCCATTGACATATCCAAACGCCTGCCTATCATCAATGCCTATATCCCAACGGACATGGCAGATGGAAAAGGGCGCGATTTTCAAGAGCAATCGGAGTCAGGCGATTCGGCTGCCCAAGGCGGCAGCATTGCCGGATGACGTGAAGCGCGTGGATGTGATCTCGGTTGGCCGCGCCCGCATCATCACGCCTGCCGGTGAGGCATGGGACAGCTGGTTCGATGGCGCCGGCGTCAGCGCCGATTTCATGGCCGAGCGTGATCAACCCGCCGAACAGGAGCGTGAGTCCTTCTGATGTTGCGTTACATGCTCGATACCAACCTCTGTATCGCCACCATCCGACACAAACCGGAATTGGTCCGCGTCGCCTTCAATCTGCATCACTCGCAGATGTGCATCAGCGCCGTCACCGTGATGGAGCTGATGTACGGCGTTGAATTGTCTGCCCAATCTCAGCGAAACCTCGTGGACGTGGAAGGTTTTATCGCTCGGCTTGACGTGCTTGATTACGACGCGACGGCGGCGGCGCACACGGCGCAAATTCGGGCAGAACTGAAAAAGACCGGCGCGCAGATAGGCCCGTACGACCAGATGATCGCCGGCCACGCCCGTTCGCGCGGGCTGGTGGTGGTGACCAACAACACCAGGGAGTTGCAGCGCGTTGCCGGCCTTCGTTTGGAAGACTGGACAGTTTGAACAAGCCATGAGCCCACCCCTCTCCCAAGTGTGGGAGAGAGTGGCCCGAAGGGCCGGGAGAGGGCGAGGGAAGCGCCGCCCTCAAGGGTTCTATTTGACGTGAGCGACCCCGAAGTTCGGGTGCTCGGGGTTGATCTTCATCGTCTGGCTGCGGGGATCGATGACGACGTCCATCGCCCTCCCGACTCCGCCTCAAATTCATTCGCCGCCGAACCAAAAAGATCCGGCACCGACTGCGCGCCTGTCGGTGCCGGATCTTTTTGGAGCGCTGCCGTATCCCCGCACATCGGCGCCGATTGCCCGGCAATCGCCGGGGGCTGGCTGCAATCGGCGCCGTATCCGCGGCAAGCCACGCCGACCGCCGGGCAGTCCTCGCCGAGCCCTTTCAGGCGCTTGCCGATTGCGCCGCCACGGCCGCGGCTCTCTGTGCGGCCGTCGGTGCACCCGGAAAGCGCTGCTGCAGATCCTCATAAATGCTCTGCGCACCGGCGCGCCCGCGCTTGGCGGCTTCGCGCACCGATTGGTAGTAAGCCAGGTCCGCCATCCAGGCTTCGCTGGACACCACCTGCAGCGTGTCGTCCACCTTATCGGTGAGCGCGATCAGCGCGGCGTAGAAGCGCATCATCTGCAGCCGCAGCTCACGGTCCTTGTTCACCTCGGCAACATCGACGAAACCCGGAATGAACTCCGGGTGGCTGCCCATATATGCGCGGCACTTGTCGTCAAAACCGATCGACTTGTCGCCCATCTTGGGCAGCTCGCGCCGCTCCTGCGGCGACAGGTTGATCAGGAACGGCAGCTTGGCGCCGATGGCGGCGACGGAGCCGAGAATGTCGGTGACATCCTGGGCGGTGAGCACGGCGGAAACGCGATTGTCGTTTGACATGGCAGCATCCTCGTAGTGATTGGCAGGGAGCAGCGGCAATGCCGGTGCGTGATCATCCTTTGCCAAGAGATGAATAGCTGCGGAGAAATCCGTCACGAGATTGACGCCGAGTGTGAGCTGCGTACCGTTTGTGCTGTCTGTTGCCTTCTAATACCTCTGCTGCTGCGCCAATTCTCTGGTCTTGAGCACGATGAAATACTCGTAAATGGTCTGCAGGCAGGCGTAGGTAAGCCCGGCTCGCCCATCAAGAAATCCACGCTTGGCGAAATACAGAATGCAGAACTTGATCAGTGGTCGCAGAGGCGCACGGTAGAAAAGCTCTTTCTGGTGATAGCGTTTTTCGTGAAAGTCTTTCGCGAAGAAAGCTTTGCGAATGCTGAAGTCGCCGCCAGCGCGGCGGTTTTCCGCGATCTGCTGGGCTTCGAGCGTGCTGTACGAGTTATGCCTTGCCAGCCAGTGTTCGATACCCTTGCTGAAAGGGTAATGGTCCAAATAAGCGGTAGCTTGGCCGACCGGGCCTGACGCGATCGAAATCGGGTTGACCAGTCGCTCGTAGCGCAAGTGTTCCGGGCGAAACAAACGCATGTAGAACGGCGAGGTCTGCACGTGCTTCAGCCAGCGCCCCATAAAGAAATCACGCCGCTGCACGCGGAATGCAACGGGATTGCCGGGGGCTGCCGACAGAGCGCGTACCTCCGTGGCCAACTCCGGCGTCATGCGCTCGTCGGCGTCGATGTAAAAAACCCAGGGATGTTTGAACTTAATGTTCTGCAGTCCCCAGTTTTGGTGAGAGGCCCAGTTGTCGAACGGGCGCTGCGTAATCTTGGCGCCGTAAGTCTTGGCAATGTCGATCGTCGCATCATTGCTCATGGAGTCGTAAACGTGGATGTCGTCGCTCCATGCGACGCTCGCCAGGCAACCGGGTAAATCCTTCTGTTCGTTTTTTGTAAGCACCAGTATCGAAACTGACATCAAGCGGGCCTCACATTCCGGGGTTTCAATGGTCTGCAAGGGTTGCCGGCGCAGACAGTCCATTCCGGCATGTTCTTCATAGCGACTGAGCGAGCGCCGACCACTGCCCCCTCACCGATCTCTACGCCAGGGCCTACAAACGCCTCCGTACAAATCCAAGCTCGCGCGCCGATCTTTATGGGCAGTGCGAAGAGTTGAAAATTGGGGTCTTCGTAGTCGTGTGTCCCTGCACAAAGATGTGCCCCTTGCGAGATCACAGCCCGGGCTCCTATTGTTATCTTGGCCATTGAATAACAAATTACGTCGTCCGCTAAGCCAGCGTCGTCGTGCATTTCCAGATTCCAAGGAGCCCAAATCCGAGCTCGGGGATATATGTGACAGTTTCGCCCAAGCTTCGCACCGAATATCCGTAGGATGAATGCCCTTGTACGATGGAATGGTCGTGGGGTTAGCCTAAATAAAGAAACGTAAACAATATTCCACAATAGGCGTCTTAAGCGATTGCTCAAGCCAAAGCTAGCCTGCCGATAAGGATCGATACCTTGCCTAACCATAGGCGACTCCGTTCATAGATAAAAAGGGTCTCTATTCTGGTTTCTAAAGCTATTGATATTTATCGGCCGACCCGACTGCTACGGAATTTTGGCAATCTGCCCCTGAGCAATAAGACTTCATCATTGACTCTTCGCGCTAAGCTGGCCTAGCCCTCTCTAAATGTACCAGATAGAAATTGGCTCATTATATCGGTTGGTTGGCTAGCTTAAGTCAGCTCGAGCTCACACCTGGTATTATGATTTAGAAGCGAAAATATTTGATCGTTTCGAGAATGACTGCCTACCAGATAACTCGGTTCGTTCATTTATTGAAAGCTTACAAATGAAACTGAAAAATGCTGAGGTTACGTGACTGGCTCCAAAAAATCCTCTGAATATCGGCCTCAATTAGATGGATTGCGGTTGCTTTGCGTATTTATAACCATATTCAACCATGTACCTGGCGGAGGCGCGGGCTTCGTATGGATAAACGGCACCGTAGGGGTTGACATATTTTTTGCGCTAAGTGGATTTCTCATAACCACACTATTGATTAATGAAGCCACTAACAAGCCGCAGATATCCATTAGATCATTTTATATTCGCAGGCTTTTTCGGATCGCGCCACTTTACTTTATAGCCTTTGCCCTTTCCTGTATCGCCGCTATTGTTCTATCGCAAATCGGCCAACCAGAGAAACTGGAGCAGATGCATGTGAGCTGGCTGTGGATTACAACGTTCAACAGAGAGCTCTGCCCAAAGGAGTGCTCTTCATTCTTCGGTCATTCTTGGAGCATCGGTATCGAAGAAAAATTTTATATTCTCTGGCCTTTGTTATTTGCAATGACTTACAGAAGATATATTGCGGTTCTTTTGACGGCGACGATAACGGCGGCGATCGGTGCTGTAATTTTCCTCGAGCCGTTTCAGGCGCGAGGATACTGTGGAATTCTATTTGGGTGCGTCGTGGCGTATTTGAATTTTTCGTTTCATTCAATTATTGGGGCGCCTGCGCTGTGGCTGATTGCTATGACGGCAGTATATGCGTCTCTTTTTTTTGTGGAATCTCCATATGAGAATTTATTAATTTCGTTGACTGGCGCTCTATTTGTGGCAGCTCTTTATAAGAATTCAGATAGCCGGACCGCGAAAGTCTTTGGTGCACGAATACCAGCATCCTTAGGCAAGCTCACATATGGAGTGTATCTATTCCACGTCCTCGCTATAAATGCGGTAGAAATCGTTTTAGCTCGGCTTCATCTGGTCTTTGTGTCCAATAGATTAGTCGTTGGTTTATTAGCATATGTACTGGCTACTTTCATAGCTTATGTCCTTTATCGTCTAGTCGAGCGGCCGATGATCGACGTTGGACGAATGTTGTCGACACGCCTTGCTGTTACTAAAGATGCGCATGCCCTGGCAGCGCGGCCCGATAAAACAAGACGCTAAGCCAAAGTGACTTCACCGCTCATGCGAGCCGACCGCGATCGCGTTTTTATAACTTTCAATATATCGCTTAATAGCTTTTTTTTCAGAAAAACGCCCGGCGTTGACAACACTACGGGACCGCAGTTCTTCACGTTTCTCCCAAGCTTGCGCAATGGACTGAGCTGCTTCCTCGGGGCGGTCAGGAGATATTAGAATCGCTCCATCGCCAGCGATTTGATCCATTGGAGGGCGATTTGACGTTATTACAAGTGCACCGCAAGCTTGAGCCTCAATAATTGGCCATCCAAAGCCCTCGGCAAGCGACGGGAATAGAAATCCTTCAGTGACGGAATACAAAGCCTGCAAAAGATCGTTGGGCGGCTTTTCTAGAGAAACTATATGGCCTTCATTTTCGGCATTTAATGCCTGCTCTATGAGCGAATCGAACGGCTTGCCAGCCATAATCAATTGATAATCTTCGAATTCTGGGCTTAGTCTGCGCAATGAATCAAAGATTCGTATTACTCCAATCCGGTTTTTGTACCATTGGTTTCCGCCGACATGGAGGAAAAACTTTGTGCTCAATCCCGGTACATCACGCCTAATGCGGGCCCACGCTAATGCGGGACTCATTGGAATGTAGGGCCAATTTAGGGGGTTCTCTATTATTTCAGGTGTAGAGCGTAAGCGAGGGCTCACCGAACGCAAGTCGCTTAAGGTGGCCTGGGAAACGCAAATAACGTGAGCAGCGTGCACAAGCCCTTGACGTATAAGAAACTGGAATAGACGGCCAGTCTTTCCAACTTTGAGGCCATCTATCATGCCCAATGCACCTCTGACAGCCAGTAAGTCATGACAAGTGACAATATTGGGTGTGCGCGCGAGATAGAAAACATACATAGAATTACCGTGGTCGAGAATATGCACCACGTCCGCCCATTGCGCGCGCCTTATGAGTTTCCAAGGAAAAAGCACAAATTTATCAATGTAGGCCAGCCATTTTCCCAAAGGCCATGCGCGAAATTTATTATGGCCAAAACATGGTGCGGGTTTTAAAATTTTAACGTCTACGCCAGCCGCAATCAGCGCTGAAGACAGCCAACTCGCATAGCGAGACATGCTCTCCTGATCGTCCGGCGGATAGTTGCCAACGAGTAATACTTTCAAGTTGGCCTACTTAAGAAATTAATCGGTCGATAACACTGCGACATATATCTTCATTGCCAAGTTGATTTGAGACCAGCCGACGGGCCCCTTGGATGCGGATACCTTCTCTTCTCGGCTCGTCCTGAAGCAACTCTTTGCAGATCTCAGTGCACTCCTTAGCGTCCCTCCAGAAAACGGCTTCCGTTCCATCACAATAGAGTTGGCAATGTTCCGCTGTGTGCTCAGCGCAAAGAAGCCCGCCCGCGTAAGGAATCTCAACTGATCGCGTGGTGTGGAGATCTCGGTTCCCCTTTGATAGCAGTCCAAGGTTTAACTTCGCCCCCTGGATAGCCGCTACGTAGTCGCGCCCAGTTAGCGCGTGTCCTCGCCAATAAGGTTTCAATCGCTTCCAACTCGGAGCTTTCTGCCAACGATCTCCCCAGATTGCGATGTTGAGCCCGCGCTGTATGAGAGACATAAGAAAGTGATCTCTTTCCTCTCCGCGAATCCACGTGCCGACAAATGCGATATCTGATCTAAACCGGCTAGGAATTTTGTAAGCGTTCTCGAAGGGGCGATGCTGTACTTCATCGTAGCTCATCCATACCTTATGTACAGCACGGGCGCCCATTGCTTGAAACTCTCGAACGTTTGGCTCACGAACAACCACACAAAGGTCATAAGCTGGCAATGCCGCGAGCATGGAGTCAAAACGATGGCCGTCGCGACCGCCAGTGGGATCGTCGTTGTTATAGATGACGATCGGGACGCCAAACTGCTTAAGCTTTTTTGCCGCCCTAGCGCCGATAAGTTCCCCGCCGTTAACCCAGACGACCTCCGGCCAGGACGCATACTGAAGTAGAAGTTCGTCGATCCATGCACATACGGCGGTCTGCAACAGGCGATAGCCGGTGCGGTAATGCATCGCGCCGCGAATACGGCCCTGTAAATGCGTGTAGAGGGCAGCGTACGGATCAGCCAAAATCACATCATGGCCGAGCCGCGTCAGGGCGCCGGCGCGGTGGCGACTGGTGGACTCTGGAGAAGTGTGGCCGATATAGAAGACGCGCACGGCTTATGTAAGTGCTGTAAATCGCTGGCTTGGAAATCTAAAAACCTTGGCCAGAACAATTAGAAAGGGAATGGCGAGCACAGTATTCCTCAGCATTGTGAACCAGCCTGTCATGGCCATTTCGCCCAAAGAGAGTGTGAATAGCGGAATCCAAGAGCACGCCACAACGATGATGCCTAAAGAAGAAATGAACGGAAGATTAGTTAACAGCAGTGCCATGATCCAGAAACCAGCAAGGAGCACCGGGTAAAATAGGACACCCGCATACGCAAAATCGACGTAGGCATACAAATAGGGAGAATCCGCCGTGTCTCCCGTACCTATCGGAAAGTGCGCATATAGAAGATCTTCTTGGACGGGGTAGCTCGCCTTGTCGGAGATGAGGGCGCTCGGTATAGCCCAGATCGCGCTGTTGATTAAGTTCTCCCCCAGCAGAAAACTCTTCTGCTCCATAGGTAGGGCCAGACTTTTCGCCAGCGGATTCGCAACCAGGGGTCTGCTGGCAAGGTTAGTCGCAGACCTGAGCTTTTCAAGCTGCTGTAGTGACTGGTCCGATTGCCAAGTTTCTAAGGCTTGTCCAAGGAATCTGACGAATCCAACCGTTTTGAGATCTAGGCCACCAGCGTTCCCGCTGCGCATGAAGTTGTTTAGCAGAGTACCGGTGTACAGCAGCGGTAGTACAAGGGCCCCCGCCACAATAAGCTTACGAAATTTCGGTGCGCGGCCAAAAAAGAGAACGTACCAATAGAGGTGTAGCACCGCACAGAATACAAATCCGGACCTTCCCTGCGTGAAATTGATAAATAGTATGAGAAAAACAGATGCTACTACCACAAAGATGGGCGCGGCGGCGCGACGTCTGGCCTTGGCAAGCTGGCTGAGCGCGAGCGCGTTGAGCCCAACTTGCGCCGCAAACATAACTTCGAGCATCGGTAGAAACCAGGGAATGTGACCTTCATCAAACCCAGCGATGGCGAAGGTACGGTAACTGATCACTCCTTTCAGAAGTAGCCAAGATTCCGTAGTGCAGATTAGGGCTATCAATATAAGCAACTTGCGAGGAGGCGTGTCTCGAGCAGACAGCAGCCGCGCAAGCGCGGTTGCTTCCAACTTGCGGATGAGCGCTAGATCCCCCAGCTTCCCTAGCACGGCCGCAAAAACGAGTGTATAGGCTACCGCGCAGGCATAAGCAGAGAGGGTGGTGCCAATGTCTCCCGCCAAAGCATCGGACACGCTTTTCCCTAACGCAGTAACATTAAAAAAAAGCGCCACAAGCCAACTCAGGCTCATTATGGCCAACAAGCTGACAGCCCCTATCTTCAGAAACCCAAGCATGAGGTTGGGTCGGCCGAAAAGCATATGCACCCATTGAGTCGCTAGTAGCAGCCCTAAAACGGCCGCGACACCTGCTAGAACTTCACTGCCCAGAACTGCGGCCAGTAGCCAAATCGGTACGGGTGCCAGGCAAATGAGTGGGGCTGACCGAGAATTGTGTACCTTAAGATGCGGCGAATGGTGAACCGTCCTGCGGCGAAACGGCACTGGGTCGATATATAAAGCCATCGGATTGAACTGATATTCCTAAGTATGTATGTGCCGAACGCTTGAATTAGTTAAATGCATATCCATCTGCGCGAGCCGACGCAACCACCGCTCCCCGTACGAATCCCACCCGCCGATCTCAGCCACTCGTCGCAGTGCTGCTTCCGACATTCGCTGGCGCAAGGGCTCGTTCTGGCTTAACTCTTCT
This sequence comes from Hydrocarboniphaga sp., assembly GCF_965279055.1. Classification (NCBI taxonomy): domain Bacteria; kingdom Pseudomonadati; phylum Pseudomonadota; class Gammaproteobacteria; order Nevskiales; family Nevskiaceae; genus Hydrocarboniphaga; species Hydrocarboniphaga sp. The sequence continues at coordinate 405,945 of NZ_OZ257125.1, forward strand.
AGTCGTTGAACAAGTTCATCGGTGGCGCGTGGGGAAACGATGAAACCCTCAATGCTATCGGTAAAGAAATTTCGCCCGCCGGTGTTTTCGGAAGCGACTACCGGGCAACCACAGGCAAGCGCCTCGCCGATCACCATCGCCAGACCCTCCTCTATACTCGGCAGAACCATGACATGAGCGGCACTGTAGTGATAAAGCAGTTGCTCGTTTGGTACCACCCCCATGAATTCCACCTGACTTAGGTTGTGGGCGGCAAGCAATGGCCGAACTTCTGGTGCTATAGAGCCGATAACCTTTAGCTTTTTGCGCGGATGGTTGAGTTGTGAGAAGGCGCGCAGCAAGTAAAGAAAGCCCTTACGCAAGCTGACTTGGCCAACAAAAAGTACTGTGAAGGTCCCCTTCTCCGCCTCCGCCACGCGGCGGAAACGCCCCAGCCTAGCTCCGTAGGGGTTCATAAAGATTTTCTCCCTCGCGTAGCCCATCTTAACGAACGAATCAGCTACGAATTTCGAGGGGACGGAGACGCAGTCGGCCATCTCATATTCGGCCTCTTCCCGCGCGAGAATACGTGGATCGATGCCAGAGAACGGAATTTTCCAACGACTATATTCTTCACGAAGGATCTGATCTTGGAAGCGGATGTGAGTTGAGCCCCGATCGCAGAAATAGCTTCCTCCCGTCTGCTTTATCCGTGTTCCGGAGCGCAAGCCGTTGCCTGATAGAGCGATTAGCGTGCCGCCAGGCATTAGTCGCCGACTGACATGTAAGTCCAACGTGGTACGCGCAAGCCACTCCCATTGGCGTTCCACGAGGGTGGGCATATGGAAACCTAGGCGTCCTCGGGCCATGTACGGTGCCTGCAGCCACGGGAAGCTGCGAATCTTTTTCGTTGGGATGCCCTCTTCTGACTTCAGCTTAAAGAGTGGATAGCCCGTCCATACATCTTTCAATAAGCCGTGCTTTTCTAACTGCCGCGCGAGATGAAAGTGGTGGAAGCGGCCAATGCTAATTAAAGTGATATTGAACGGCATAGGAACTAGTGCCTGGCTAGTGCTGACGAGGCCGTGTTCGCTGCTTTTGTTAAATCAGCCATTGACATCCAATTTTTTCTGCGCGTCCGCTCCCCTGGAACGAAAATACAGCTTTTGTAGCAAGCTTCTGACAGCTTTGTATTGAGTTACGCGATAAATCCCTTGGATGAGAATGCGCTCTTCCCAGAATGGTGAAATAGGGGCCAAAATATATTTGAGTTGGGTAGAATACTGATCTCTAAAGACGCCGATTTTTATCGCGAAAGCTGCTCGTTCCAGAGTCCAATTTTTGCGCCCCGGCCGCAAAACGCTTCTAGCCCTACGAAGTCCGATGGCTTCGACCACCAGTTTTTCGATTTCAGGGAACTCGCACACCCTGGCGATTGCGGTTCTGGAAAAGTAATATTCCCGGCTTCCGCGGTCGGTGCCGTACACATAGCAGCGTTTGGTATAGGTAGTTTGGCCGTGGCACGCAGACTCTAACAACACCCGAACGTGGGTATAGAGATCCGTCTCCCTTAGAACACTGTCAAATATATCTTGCTTCCAGGAGCTTTGGCGGACTACTAGCCTGCTCAACCACGCCAGTCCATGCACGCCGTGCTCCGCTATCTCTACGCCGTTTTGATAGACCGTGACTGAGTCTCTATCTGCGCCTCGTATTGCGCGGTGTGTCCTGTAAGGAGGCTGCTTATCAGCGGTGAGCTTAATTTCATTCATGAGATGAAACACTGGCTCGTTGCATCGTGATTCTACTTCCGTGATCTCCTTAAGAAGATCCTGGATTCCCCATGGCATCGGAATATCGTCGTCACCGAGCAGCCATATCCATTCAGCGTCCGGGTCTGTTATTGCTTTCGCAATATTTCGAACTCCGCCAATATTCGCGTCGTTCCTGATGTAATGGAGCCCCTTCCATCGACCCATGTGTGCACGGACGATATCGCCAGTCTCATCTGGGGAGGCATTGTCTATGATGTAGCAAGCGCATTCTGGGAAGCTTCGCTCAATCTGCGGCCCGATATTCCACAGCAGATCATCTAGTAGCTGTGCCCGGTTGTAGGTTGGAATCGAAACTACGAGCCGATACTTTTTTGTTAGTGCCATCACGCCTCCCATTCTGAGACAGCGGGACTACCATTAATCTCATTAATGCGCTTCATCAGGCGCTCCACGGTCGCCGTAGCTGCTGAGCTGCGGAATTTCCACAAAGGATAGGCCGTCAAACAAGCAGACGCAGAGATACCGAGCGGTAAATTTCGCCACATCGAGGAAGCTATTTGGAAATTTCCTCGAACAGCTTCACGCACAAATGCCGAGGTGCGCGGTGAAAGAAAATGAATGATCCAGTGCCTCTTAAGTAGAGAAATATCAGTTGGGTCGACTAGTGCTGCCATGAGTTCTACGGTCCTGTTGATCTGCACAAAACTTTCATAGTTTGTGTTGAGGAGATTTCTGTTCTGCAACGGATGAATGCGCTCGAATACGAGCTCTTCATTGTGCAGTTCCAGACCGAAGCGATTAATTACACGCAACCACCCTTCGCGGTCACCGGCATAAGAGAATTCAGAATTGAAACCTCCGACCTCAATGACTTTCTCTGGTCTGCAGACAGCCTGCGAAAGATTACCGACAGGGTTGCCGAACGTTGCGTAAGCCAGAACTGCCGCAGCACAGTTGAGCGATAGCGGCAGCGATCCTTGGATGTATCCGGGGCCACTAGGTCCAAAGAAAGCTAAATCTCCCACCGTCCAACAGCGGCTCAATGCGCAAGTGGGTCTTTCCTCCATGAATTGCGCGATTCGCGCTAGCGCGCCGTCTAGTAATTTGTCGTCTGCACACAAGATTTGTGCTATTGGTGCTCGCGCCTCGGCGATAAGAAAATTTAGATTTCCGTACACTCCGAGGTTACTGATCTGCTGAAAAAAACGGATCCTTGGATCATTCAAGCTGCGAACATAGTCAGCTGTTTTATCAGTGGAACCGTTATCGCTAACTACGAGTTCTAAGTCCCTATATTCTTGGGTGAGTACCGAATCAATTGCTTCTTGAATGTAGGGAATTCCGTTATATACAGGCATCAGCACAGAAATTTTTGGCATACTCGCATTGCCTAAAAAAGATAGATGTAGGGTCAGGTGTTGTCATGCTTCGTGGAAATTTCTCTGGGACGCCACCCTTTAGGCACAAAGCGACCTAGCAAATCAAGTGCGCGGGCTCGTCCAACAAGTGGGAGTTGGTGCCAGTAGAAAAATGTCACAGCCATCTCCAATAACAGCGTCAGTATTAAAGACTCGATTCGAAAATCGGGGAACGAGGTCATAGCAAATAGGCCTATTGCAACTGCTACAACGGAGATAAATGCGGCGCTGAAGGCGTGTAACGGCCAGCGCATTCGATTGGCGGTCATCCAGGTTGCCGCTCTGACGACATAACAAGACAAGTTGAAAATCTCTGCAACAAGCAAAGCTATAGCAGCGCCACGTATACCATACAGGGGCACTAGAAAAAGCATCCCCGCTACCGTGATAAGAGCGGCCAGCGTTGAGACCACGAGCTGCGACCTAAGTAGGTTGTTCCCAGCGACAACCGCCGCAGCTGGTTGTGCAAGGGCAAATATCAGCACCCCCGTCGACAGCATCGAAAATAGAGCGGGGTCGAAAGGAATTTTCCCGCGTGTCCATATTGGAAAAAGTGACGGAGCGAACGCTTGGATTATGAGCACTCCCGGCGAAAGTACCGCGCAAAGGATGAGCCAGACCACGGCAAAAGTGCTTTCAGTTCTTTGCTGATCGCGCGTAGCCAAATAGCGCATCAACTCGGGCATTACGGGAACCGTAATTGTGCTAAGCCCTTGCAGAGCAAAGTTTGCTCCTGTGCGCATAGTCGAGAAGGCGGCCATTTCCGAAACGCCAGCCATCGGCACCAGGGCTAACCGAACACCCTGTTGCCTCACCATTCCGACTAGCCCGTTAGCTGTTAGCCATAACGATTTAAGCCAATTACGGATGCTTATGTATGCCGAGGGCTTGGGGAGCGAACGCAACACAGCGGGCGCGATACGATAGAGATCTGCAGCGCACGCTAGATTGCAGGCGACGCTGGCGGTAACGAGTGCGATCGATGCGCCCCAAAGGCCCGCGCCGAAAGTCACGGCTAAGCCTGGTGCAATCGCTGTTACAAGGGCATGTGCCGTTGTCCACCATGCAATACGAGGATAGTGGCCAAACGGGGCGAAGCCCTTGACCATCAGCGCAACGTTGCTGCCGACCAGAATCCACGCGCCGGCCTGAAACAGTAGCGCACCTCGCCACTCATGAAGAAGCAACGAGTGAATTCCGATCCAGTCGGTGACCGGGGCGATGTCCGTTAAAATCCAGAGCAGAAGAAAGTCAACCAAGGCTATAGTGAATGAGGCTGGAAGCGCAGAGGAAATTAGGCCGGCTATTGCCGATTCATTTTTTAAACCAATGCGCAAGCACTCATATCCAACGTAGTCTTGGTGTCCAATGTCAATAATCGTGACGACGCCCCAGACCGCCTGAAGTAATAACCAAGCACCGAAAGTTTCGGCATCCCAGGATGAAAGGTAAAGTGGGATAAGTGCGACTTGCGACGTAATAGTTACAGCAATGCGGACCCATGCAGCTGCGCTCCCCGATAAGATGCGCCCAACGCTCGATCCACCGCTTATCATCTACGCATTCCTATTGGGGCGCGATTCTTAGACATCTCAATTGCCCGGCTGGTGGAGACTTTTCTGCCTACCAGTCAGATTTGAAAGAATTGACGAAATGGCGACTTCTAGAGAATGCTCTTCTGTTACTCCTAAGGCAGCTACAATTAATTGGCAGTCTGGAAAGTAGCGGGTGCGCCCCCCGTAGTTAGGCGTCTTGCCTTCGACGATCACAGCTTTTCTTGGTGAGCTGAGGCCGGCAACAATTTCTGCGAGCTGCCGTATTGTAACTTCGCGTTTTGCTCCAACGTTAAAAGTACTGATCCGCGGACCGCGTTCGTGTAGGTTGAGGAGCCACTTTGCCACGTCAGATACGTGCAAGTATGACCGCGATGCGGTGCCGTCACCCTTGATTCGGATGCAAGCGGCACTAGGTGAAATCGCTTCTTGAACGAAGTTGCCGAGCGCATACTGGCCGTCAAGCGGGCTTTCGTCGCCAATGACCGAGAAAATGCGGGCGATCCTGACCGCGATAGGATTTTGCTCGGCGTGCAAGGCGCACAGATGTTCGGAGAAGCGCTTGGCTTGACCGTAAGCGGTAGACGGCGAGGCCAGGTCCGGGGCGGTGCTCCAGTTCTCCGGAATACCCGCTTCGGGATAAGGCCCAGGGCCGTAAACCGCGCCGGAACTCAAATACAAATAGCGTTCGCAACCGGATTGCTTGGCGTATTCAAGCGTGCGTCGCGTCCCCTCCGCGATGCTCCACGCGTATGCCAGCCGATCGCTCACCTGCATATCGTTGACGTCGGTTGCGCCGTGGACGAGGTCGGTGAAGGTTTCCTTCGGCCAGGCAACGCTGCTCATGTCGCCCTGTAGCAGTCGTATTCCCTCAGCATCCGCAATGTCCGGCGCCACGGCTCTGAATCGTTCCGGATGACGCGTCAACAAAGTCAGCTGATCGATGTTGAGCGCAGAGCGCTGTGCCAGCAGCGCTCTGACTAGGGCACGGCCGATAAGCCCGGTTCCACCTGTGATGAAAAACTTTCTGGCCATTGGGTTCCGCTTTGCATGCCTGAGAAGTGGCGGTAAGCGTCAGGCCGACTGTTCGACGATGCGGCGCACGCGGCTGCGTAGCGCGTCGTCCGACAGCGCGTGCTCCGACAACGCGTACTGGTACGACCCGCTGCGCTCGGCAAAGTGCTCCTGCAGCGACAGCACCTTGATCCGCGGCAAGGCGACGTCGGCGTCGACGAAGGCGTCGCTCAGTGCCGAGGTCAGCCCGCCGTAGCGGCTGTGCTCTTCGATCACGATCAGGCGCTTGAATCCAGCAAGCAGCTCGACGGTGTTCTCGGCCAGCGGTTTGATGCGGAATACGCTGGCATGCTGCAGCCCGTGCTCGGCGGCGATGGCCTGGCCGATGGCGCTCATCGATCCCATGGTCACGATGCAGGTATCGGTCTTGCCGTCGGCGCGACGCGAGAAGTAGGAGTCGGTGCTGCTCAGCGCGGCCGCGTTGACCGCCGGCCTGTCGCTCTTGCCCACGCGAATGTAAGCCGGCCCGGCGTACGCCATCGCGTCTTCGAAGCTGGCCTGCAACTCGAAGTCGTCGCAGGGCGCGTAGATGCGCATGTAGGGCAGGGGCCGTAGCGCGGCCACGTCTTCCGCGCACTGGTGCGACGAGCCCAGCGTGGAGTAGACCAGACCGGCGCCGTCGCCGATAAAGAGCACCGGCAGCTGCGAGTAGCAGACATCCATCTTGATCTGCTCCAGCACGCGGATCGGTACGAACGCGGCCAGGCCGTAGACCAGCGGGCGATGCCCGGTCTTGGCCAGGCCGGCGGCGATGCCGACGACGGACTGCTCCATGATGCCGACATTGACGAACTGCCCTGGCCGGCGCGAGCGGATCGCGTCGAATAGTGCGTAGCCGTGGTCGCCCGTCAGCGCCACGAACTTGGGGTCGCGCTCGGCGCTGCTGGCGATCAGTTCCGACAGCACGCCTCTCATGACAGCAGCTCCGGCGCTTCCAGCTCCGAGAGCGCGTCTTTCAGCAGCTCCGGGTTGAGCCGCAGGTAGTGCCATTCCAGCTTGTCTTCCATGAACGAGACGCCGTAGCCCTTGGTGGTGCGCGCGACCACGGCGTGCGGCTTGCCGGGCGTTGGGCGCAGCGCGGTTTTCAGCAGCGCCATGTCATGGCCGTTGCAGTCGATAGTGTCGAAGCCAAAGGCCTCGAACTTGGCGGCGAACGGCTCCATGTCGATCACCGCCGTCGTGCGGCCCATTGCCTGCAGGCCGTTGGCGTCGACGATCACCACGAGGTTGTCGAGCTTGTGCTGGTTGGCAAACAACAGCGCCTCCCACATCGGCCCTTCGTTCATTTCGCCATCGCCGACGATGCAGTACACGGTGCGGTCGCTGCCGTTGCGCTTCAGGCCGTACGCCATGCCGACCGCGATCGGCAGGCCGTGGCCGAGCGTTCCCGAGCAGACTTCCATGCCCGGAATCTTGGCTTCGCACAGGCCGTGCAGCAGCGAGCCGTCGGCGAAATAGTTGTCCAGATCGGATTGCTGCAGCCAGCCGAGCTCGCGGTAGGCGGCGTAGATCGCCATCGCGCCGTGGCCCTTGGACAGCACCAGATGATCGCGCTCGTCCGCGTCGGCCTTGGTTGCGTCGTAGCGCATCACGTCGCCGTACAGCACCGAGATGATCTCGATCAGCGAGAACGCGCAGCCCACGTGCACGGAGTTGCCGCTGTGTGCCATGTGCAGGACGTGGCGCCGCAATGTGCTCGGGCGGAAGTCGGGTTTGGTGGTGCTCATATTTTGTTGTCCATGGTTCTGAACGTTCGCCCTCTCCCGGCGCTGCGCGCCACCCTCTCCCGCACGCGGGAGAGGGGCAACAGCTGGAGCCAATCTCGGGCTTGCATGCGGGTGATCAGAAGCCGATGCCGAGAAACTCTTCGATCTTCTGCGCGATGTAATCCAGCCGCTCGTTGTCCAGCGCCGGGAACACGCCGACCCAGAAGGTGTGGTTCATCGTCACGTCGGTATGCGTCAGATCGCCGACCACGCGGTATTCGCGGCCGATCATGTACGGCTGGCGGATCAGGTTGCCGGCAAACAGCAGGCGCGTGCCGACCTTGTTCTGGTCCAGGTACTGCGTCAGTTCCAGGCGGCTGATGCCGGATTCCGGGCGCACCGTGATCGGGAAGCCGAACCAGCTCGGCTCGGAGTTCGGCGTGGCCTCGGGCAGCATCAGGAATTCTTCGCAGCTCTTCAGCCGGTTCTTCAGGTACTCGTAGTTTTCCCGACGGATGCGGATGAAGTCTTCGAGTCTGTCCATCTGCGCCAGCGCGCAGGCGGCCTGCATGTCGGTGATCTTGAGGTTGTAGCCGAGGTGGCTGTACGTGTACTTGTGGTCGTAGCCTTCCGGCAGGTTGCCCAGCTTCCAGCAGAAACGCTTGTTGCAGGTGTTGTCCTTGCCGGGCGGGCAGTAGCAGTCGCGGCCCCAGTCGCGGAAGGATTCGGCGATCAGTTTCAGCTCGGGGTTGTTGGTGAACACCGCGCCGCCTTCGCCCATGGTGATGTGGTGCGCCGGGTAAAAGCTGACGGTGCCGATGTCGCCGAAGGTGCCGACGTTCTGGCCGTTGTAGGTCGCGCCGAGCGCGTCGCAGCAGTCTTCCACCAGCCACAGATTGTGCTTTTTGCAGATCGCGGTGACGACGTCGAGGTTGAACGGATTGCCCAGCGTATGCGCGAGCATGATCGCCTTGGTCTTGGGCGTGATTGCGGCCTCGATCAGGCTGGCGTCGATGTTGTGCGTGGCCAGATCCACGTCGACGAACACCGGCACCGCGCCGAACTGCAGGATCGGGTTCACCGTGGTCGGGAAGCCGGCGGCAACGCCGATCACCTCGTCGCCTTTCTGGATCGCGCGGTCGCCGAGCTTGGGCGAGGTCAGCGTGGAGAACGCGACCAGGTTGGCCGACGATCCGGAGTTGACGGTGATCAGGTACTTCACGCCGATGAACTTGGCCAGGCGCGCTTCAAACGCCTCGTTGAAGCGGCCGGTGGTCAGCCAGCCGTCGAGGCTGGCCTCGACCATGTTCTTAAGCTCCGGCGCGCCGAGCACCTTCCCGGACGGCGGTATCACCGTCGTGCCGGGCTCGAAGGGCTTGGGCGCGTAGGCCAGCTCTGCGTACTCTTCGACGAGCTTGGCGATCTGTGTGCGAATCTGGATTTGACGTTCCACTGTTTAACTCTCGTGCGTACTACACATTAAGAAAATCCCCTCTCCCTCCGGGAGAGGGGCAGGGGTGAGGGCCTTTCAGGTCCGATCAGACTTTAAGGCCCTCATCCGCCCCTTCGGGGCACCTTCTCCCGGGGGGAGAAGGGAATACTGGCTGTGTTGCTTGGAACTTCTAAGCGGCATGCGCCACCTGTTCGGCGATTTGCTCCGGAAGCTGCACCGCCAGAAAAAAAGACTCGGGATACAGATAGTCATCGCCGGACTCGTCAATGACGCGGACTTGATGATGTTTGGCAGCCACCGCGTCTTCGACCACTTCGTACAGCTTGCGGACCTCGAGCGACGCCTGGTAGCCGGTGTTCTGGATGCAAATGGCGAATCGATGCGTTGACATGGGCTTACTCCAGGTACCGTTTGATTTTGAATTCGCGCTTTCCAATGCCAGCAGCTTCATACCAATGAATTTCCGCTTCAAGAATTGTCCCATCGGCTAACCGCAATGTGGCCTCACCCTTGCGCTTGCGCCATCGGCCCGGGCCGTACAGCTTCCGCAAGCGGGGTAGCTCGCGAATGCTGGACCCTTGAGCAAAGGTCTCCGGCCTGCGAATTTCACTGATGATCTCGAAATCCATACCGTATTCATTGTGCCGACTGATACTCGTCAATCTGCTGAAGCGTTACCGCTCGTACATCAGCCCCGCTCAACTGCGCCTTGTGCCAGTCGATGATGCGGTCGATCGTGGTTTCGAGGTTCCAGCGCGGCTGCCAGTTCAGGCGAGCGCGGGCCTTGGAGCAATCCAGCTTCAGGTAGTGGGCCTCGTGCGGTTGAGGCGCCTGGTCGAGGTTCCAGCTGGCGCCGTCGCCCCAGCGCCGGGTGATGCGATCGACGATCCATTCCACCGGCCGTGCGTCGCTGTCGGCGGGGCCAAAGTTCCAGCCCTCCGCGTAGTCGGCGCCCTTGGTGTAGAGCGTCTCCGCCAGCGTCAGATAGCCGCTCAGCGGCTCCAGCACGTGCTGCCAGGGGCGGATCGCGTGCGGGCTGCGGATGGTGACGGCGGTGCCTTGCGAGATCGCGCGGATGAAGTCGGGGATCAGCCGGTCCAGCGCCCAGTCGCCGCCGCCGATCACGTTGCCGGCGCGCGCGCTGGCCAGCGCCACGCCGTGCTGGCTGTACCGCTCGGGGTTGAAGTACGACTGGCGATACGAGGCCGTGACCAGTTCAGCACAGCCCTTGCTGTTGCTGTAGGGGTCGTAGCCGCCCATGGGCTCGTCTTCGCGATAGCCCCAATGCCATTCCTTGTTGTCGTAGCACTTGTCGCTGGTGACGCTGACCACGGCGCGCACGCCGGGGCACTGGCGCACGGCTTCGAGCAGGTGCACGGTGCCCATCACGTTGACGGCGTAGGTCTCGACCGGATGCGTGTACGAGTAGCGCACCAGCGCCTGCGCGGCCATGTGGATCACGATTTCGGGCTGTGCTTCACGCAGCGCCGCGCTCAGCGCCTCATAGTCGCGAATGTCGCCGAACCGGGACTGCATGCCGTCCGCTACCTTGGCCTCGTCGAACAGGCTCGGCTGTGTCTCCGGCGCCAGCGCAAAGCCGCTGACTTTTGCGCCCATGGCCTGCAGCCACAGCGACAGCCAGCTGCCTTTGAAGCCGGTGTGTCCGGTCAGGAAGACGCGCTTGCCCGACCAGAACGCCGGCGAGATCGCGGCGCTGTTGCTCACCAGGACTTCCACGGCGCCTTGCCCGACTGCCACAGTTCTTCGAGATGCTGCTTGTCGCGCAGCGTGTCCATCGGCTGCCAGAAGCCGGGATGCTTGTAGGCCATCAGTTCGCCGTCGGCGGCCAGCTGCTCCAGCGGCTTGCGCTCCCAGATCGTCGAGTCCTCCTCGATCAGATCGATGACCTTCGGCGACAGCACGAAGAAGCCGCCGTTGATCCAGCCGCCGTCGCCGGACGGCTTCTCCTGGAACGAATGCACCGCGTCGCCGTCCATGCCCAGCGCGCCGAAGCGTCCGGGCGGCTGCGTCGCGGTCATCGTCGCGAGCTTGCCGTGCTGCTTGTGAAAGCTCAGCGTCTTGCCGATATCGATGTCACCCACGCCGTCGCCGTAGGTGAAGCAGAACGCGGCGTCTTCCTTGAGATACTGCTTGACGCGCTTCAGACGCCCGCCGGTCATCGTCGTTTCGCCGGTGTCGACCAGCGTGACGCGCCAGGGCTCGGCGTTGTTGTTGTGGACGTCCATGCGATTGCGCGCCATGTCGAAAGTCACGTCCGACATGTGCAGAAAATAATTCGCGAAGTATTCCTTGATGACGTAGCCCTTGTAGCCCAGGCATACGACGAACTCGTTGATGCCGTAAGCCGAGTACATCTTCATGATGTGCCACAGGATCGGCTTGCCGCCGATCTCGACCATCGGCTTGGGGCGCGTGCTGGTCTCTTCGCTCAGGCGTGTGCCCAATCCACCGGCTAACAGTACGGCTTTCATGCAGACCTCGTGATTCGTGTTGATGTGTTCCCCTCTCCCTCCGGGAGAGGGGCGGGGGTGAGGGCCTCGATGCACGCGCGAGCTCCGAGCCCCTCGTCCGCCTCTTCGGGATCCCTTCTCCCAAGGGCAGAAGGGACAGACAAGATTGTGTTCATGAACTGGTGAACGGATCGCTGTGAAACTGATCCAGCGGCAGCCCGAGTTCGACCGCTTTGCGCCGGGCCGCATCGATCATCGCCGCGCTTCCACACGCAAAGATCGCAGCGTCGTGCAGGCTCGGATGATGCGAGGCCATCAGGTCCTGCACATGGCGGATGCCGTGCTCCGGCAGCTCGCGCGAATGCAGCGGCCAGTAGCGGAAGCCGATGTCAGCGGCCATCGCGCGCAGCCTCTCGCCCAGATATTCGTCCGCGCCATGCCGGTTGCCCCAGTACACATCGATCGCGCCCAGCGCCTCGCGGCTCTCCCGCGTCAATGACGACAGGATCGCGTGCACCGGCGCAATGCCGGTGCCGGTGGCCAGGAAAATGGTCTTGGCGGATTGGTGTGCGCTACGCACAAAGAAGTGGCCCTGCGGTCCCTCCAGCTGTAACAGGTCGCCGGACTTTGCCTGATCGAAAAGGTAGGCGCTGAACAGACCGTCATCCACCTTGCGCACCTGGATGCGCAGCAGCTTGCTGGCATCGGCTGCGGCGGCGAGCGAATAGCTGCGCGTGACCCGGCTCTTGTTGGTCAGGCGGATGAACTGGCCCGGCAGGAACCGGAAGTTGGCCGTCGGCGGCAGTCGCAATGCGACTTCGACGATGTCGTCGCTCAGCCGCTTCAATTCGTGGATCTTGGCCGGGCTGCGGATCGAGGGCACATCCGCCAGCTCGGGAAAATACGGCAGCCGGATTTCGATGTCCGAACACGCGGTCGCGTTGCACAGGTAAACGTCGGCCTGCACGCGCGAGGGCTGCGTGGCGATCAATGCCGCGGTTTCACCCTTGAGCAAGGTGCCGATGCATTGCCCGCAATCGCCGCGCTTGCACGAGAAGTGGGCCGGTACGCCGGCACCTACCGCCTGGTCGAGCAGGCTGGTGTCGCCGGCCGCTTCGAAGCGGCGCGTCTCGGGGCCGATGTGGATTTGTACAGCGAATTTCATCGTTGCCGGCGCCGGGCTTGTGCCCGCTTATTCGGCGCGTTTGGACTTGTAGCCATAGCTGGAATAGCCATAACTGTAGCCATAGCTGCCGTAGCCGTAGCTGCCGACGCGGGCGCCGACCTGATTGAAGATCGTGCCGCGCACCGGCACGCCGGCCTGGCGCAGCCGCTTCACGGTCTCCTCGATCGCGCGCATCGGATGCTCGGCGGCCTTGAGTACGAGCAGCGTCGTGCCGGCGAGGCGGCCGACGATCGCGGCGTCGGTGACCGGCAGCACCGGCGGCGTGTCGATCAGCACGTAGTCGTAGGACTTGGACAGCTGCTTGAGCAGATCGTCGAAGCGCTCGCTCATCAGGATTTCGGACGGATTCGGCGGCCGCGTTCCGCCGGGGACGAAGTCCAGGCCGGTGATCGAGCTCGTCTGCACCAGCGTCGCCAGATCGCAGGTGCCGGCGATGTAGTCGCTGAGGCCCGGCTTCTTTTCGGCGCCGACATAACGATGCAGCTGGCCGCGTCTCAAGTCCGCGTCGATGACGACGGTGCGCTTGCCGGACATTGCCAGCACCGCGCCCAGATTGATACTGACGAAGGACTTGCCCAGCGCCGCCACCGGGCCGGTCAGCACGACGATGTTGTTGGTCGCGTCCAGCATCGCAAAGTGCAGCGAGGTACGCAGGCTGCGCAGCGCCTCGATCGCGAGGTCGTTGCCGTCCAGCGCGGCCAGCACCTTGACCTCTTTGCTGTTGTTGCGCGTCTTCGCCTGCAGCGCCTGCTGCGCGCGCGAATACGGGATCGACGCGTAGGTCGGCAGGCCGGTAATGCGCTCCACTTCTTCGGGCTTGTCGACGCCGCGCAGCAGCGCGCGCAGCGCGAACACCGTGACCACGCCGAGGAAGGCGCCGAGCAGCAGGCCCAGCGCGACGATCACCTTCTTGTTCGGCTTGATCGGCTCCAGCGGCACCAGGCCGGAGTCGATGATGCGCACGTTGCCGACAGTGCCGGCCTTGGTCACCTGCAGCTCCTGTGCGGAGTTCAGCAGCGCGGTGTAGAGCTGGGTATTGACCTCCAGATCACGCATCAGGCTGAGGATTTCCTGCTGCGTTTCCGGCAGTGCTTCCACCTGTTTCTTGATGTTGCCCTGCTCGCGTTCCAGGCCGCGAATCTGCTCGTTGAGCGTCGCCACCACCGGATGCTGGCCGGTGTAGCGCTGCAGCGCGGCGTCGCGCTCCTGCACCATCGTCAGCCGCTGGGTTTCCAGGTCGACGATGCGCTTGAGCACCAGCTCGGTTTCCTGCTGCACGTCAACCGTGCCCTTCTTCAGCTGGTACTGATTCAGCCGGGCCTGGGCCTCGTCGACCTTGGCTTTCAGCTCCGGCAGCTGACGCTTGAGGAATTCCAGCGACTGCTCGGCCTGCGCCGAGCGCCGCTCGACGTTCTGCCGCAGATAAGCGCCTTCGATTTCATTGACCAGCACGGCCGCAAAGCGCGCGTCGTCGGCTTGTACCTGCAGCGACAGCACGCCGGATTCGCGCGGCGATTCGGTGACGGTCAGCTGCCCGTTCAACCTGGCCAGCACGGTTTGCACGGCGATGCGCGCGACGGTGAAAGTCGTGCCCGGCTCGGCCTTGAGCTCCTGCACGAAGATCGCGATGGGGCCGTCGCGGGTATCGGCCGTCACACGCTCGCCGACTTTGCCTGAGAGCACCATCTGCTTGTCGGCGTTGGTCAGATCGAAGCCGTCTTTTCTGGCGGTCAGCGTGAATGCACGGTTGTGCATGGACTCCGGAAAATCCAGCGCGGTGACGCGTATCGATTCTCCGCCCCAGGCATAACGGCGCAGGCCGAACGGTGCCGGCGCGATGTGCTCCTGGCCGGCGCGGCGGCGCGCGATGGCGCGGCCCATCGAGTGAAAATAATTGGGTTCGGCGCGGATGTAGAGCTTGAGGCTGTCGGACACAGCGCCCAGCACCATGCGGCTCTTCAGGATCGCGATTTCGGCGGGCGCTTCGCTCGGCGTGGAACCGATCAGCGCAGACAGCTGGTCGACCGAAGCCTTCAGGCCATTCTTTTCCTGCTCGACCTGCACCAGGCCGTTGGCCTGGTAGACCGGGGGCGAGGTGAACGCGAAAGCGGCGCTAAGGATGAAGCCCAGCAGCGTGATGCCGAGCACCACCCACTTGCCGCTCCAGACGATGTCGAACAACTCGCGGAAGTTGATCTCGTCTTCGTCGGGCGAGCCATACAGGCCGGCCTGCTGCTGCGGGCCGGTCGTGTTCTGGGGGATCAGGTTCGGGTCGTTCACTAGGTCTTGTTCAAATACGTAAACAAACAACGTCATTCCCTCGCAGGCGGGAATCCAGTTTGTGCCCCGATCTGCTGGATTCCCGCCTGCGCGGGAATGACGGCATGCGGGCTGTGCTCATCTTCAATTGTTGGACAGGTTGTCGACGGTATTGGCGACCACGGCCGCGCTGAGCAGGCCCTGCACCGTCGGCAGGATCTGGCTCAGGCCACGATTCCAGCGCGTGGCGCGGGCTTCGGCAACGTAGATCACGTCGCTGGGCAGGATCTGGAATTTCTGCGCCAGCAGCATCGCATCGGGGCGGCCGGCGTCGACCTGGTAGACCGTGGGGCGCTTGTAGTCGCCGCGAATCACGTAGACGCGCGAGGCATTGGCGGTGAGCTGGTTGATGCCGCCGGAGGCCATCAGTGCGTCGGCCAGATCAGTGTCGTCGCGGTTGACTTCGAGCAGGCCGGGGCGGGTGACTTCGCCGAGCACGAAGACGTTGGAGCGGTGCACCGTGGGCACCACGACGACGTCGCCGTCGATCAGCAGCGGATCGCGTTTGACGTCGCCCGAGGCGAGCACTTTCTGCACGTTGATCTCGTGGGTATTGCCGCCGCGCTTGAGTATCACATGGCGCAGGTCGGGTGAGGCGACCGCGGCCTGGATCTGCCCGCTTTGCGTGCCCACCACGCGCGGGTCGGAGTCACCGCGCATTTCGGTGATGCCGCCGACCGTCGACAGCGCGCCGATCAGGGTGATCGGCACATCGGTGACCGGCAGATAGCCGGGACGCTGCACCTGGCCGGTGACCATGATGCGCTGGCTGCGGAACTCCTGGACCGAGACCACGACCTGAGGCTGCTTGAGGTAGCCCGACAGCGCCTTGACCACGGCCTCCTGGGTTTCTTTCAGCGACAGGCCGGCGACCTGCACCGAGCCGCTGTAGGGCAGGTAGATGGTGCCGTCGTTGTAGACCGCGTAGCCCTGGCCCTGCTCACCGAGCACGCTGGGGCCGCCGCCGACCGAGTTGAAGCTGACGATGCTCGGGACCGAGATCGTCAGCACGTCGCCGGGACGGATCAGGTAGCGGTAGTCGCCGACGTAAGGGTCCAGCTGCGAGATCGATTCGGCATTCAGCGTCGCGTGCTCGACCGCCTGCTGGGCGATCACGTCCGGCGTAACCGGGATCAGGTCGATCTCCACCGGCTTGATCGTGCCGTCGTGATACGGCGCATTCATACCCACGCAGCCCGTCAAAGCGGGTGCGGTGATCAGCAGCGTCGCCAGTGATCTGAGTATCAGGTGATTGCGCATGAAGCCTGTTCCTTGGTTCTGCCGACTGCGATTGGATTGAGGGGCGGCGCCATCGAGCCGCCGCTGCCCTCAGGTCAGCCTGCCGGCCGGCAGACTGCAAGAGGGTAGCGTGTCATTGCGGCGCGAGCATCGACGCTTATCGGATGTTGTTCTTGCGTTTGGCTTCGGCGGCCTGGCTGAAGCCGTTCGCAGACGTCGGGACTTCGGCCGGCAACTGCGCGCGGCAGACCGTCGCCAGATCGCGTTCGAAGCGTCCCAGGATGGCGTCCTTGCCCAGGTGGCTCTGCGCATAGGCCCGCGCCGTCTGGCCCAGACGCGCGCGCCGGTCGGGATCGCTGCCCAGTTCGAGCAGCGCCCTGACCAGGCTGTCTACATCTTCAGGCTCCACCGATACCCCGGTATGGGCGCCGTGCACCACGTTGTAGAGTTCGGTGCCGTCCTCGGCGGTGGCGATGCAGACCCTGCCGGCAGCCAGGATATTGGTCAGCTTGGACGGCATCACCAGGTCGGCGGCGCCGACGCGCTGGATGACCAGGTGGATGTCGGCCGAGCCCAGCACCTCGTTGAGCTTCTCGACATCCTGCAGCGGCAGGAAGGTCATGTTGCGCAGCTGGCGTGCTTCGGCGTCCTGGCGATGCTCTTCGGCGTCCGAGCCGGAGCCGATCATCACGAAGTGGAACAGCGCGTCGTTCTTGAGCCGCTCGGCCGCGTCCAGCACCAGCGTGAGCCCATGCTTGCGTCCCATGGCGCCGGCGAACATGACCAGTACCTGGTCGTCGCCCACCGCCAGCGCTTTGCGAAAGCCGGTCTTCTGCGAGATCGGATAGATGTTGTGAATGTCGCCCCAGTTGGGCAGCAGCAGCACGTTCTGCTTGGCCGCGCCCTTGGTAACCGCCAGGCGGCACATAGCGGTGGTGATCGACGACACCCGCGTGGCCGAGGAAATCAGCTTGTTCTCCAGCGCATACAGCAGCTTGTAGAATGTCCGGCCGATCAGCTTCTGGCGGATCATGCCGAGCCGCATGGCCGCGTCCACCTGAAAGTCCTGCAGATGGTAGATCCAGGGGATGCCCAGCACTTTCGACGCGACCCAGGGCCAGACGCCTGAGATCAGCGGCGGACAGACCGTCACCACGATATCCGGGCGGCTGCGCTTGGAGACCAGCCCCTTGGCGATCAGCCACAGCCACGGGAACGAGCTGCCGATGAACATCGTCAGGTCGATCAGGATGCGCCGCTTGGAGCTGACCTTGCCGTCCGTGGGGATGTAATGCGGCACACGTCGCAGCGTGACCCCCTGCCATTGCTCGCGGGTATACCAGGTACTGCGGTAGGGCTTGGCGAGCTTGAACTCGGGGTAGTAAGGGAAGCCGGTGATGACTTCCACCTCATGCCCGCGGCCGGCCAGCCACGCAGCCATCTCGGCCGAGTACTTGCCTATGCCGGTCTTTTCAGGAAAAAAATTTCCCGAACAAATGAGGATTCTCATTCCGTGTTTTTTAATTTTATGCACACCGATCCTGGCGCACATTCTCGCCGGGGCGAGATGAATGACAGCGTGATAAGTGACGCTAGTACGCGCCGCGCTGACGAAAGGGCACCGCCACCGTTTCGATTAAGTACCACAAATCCTTCCAGAAGGACCACTCGGTGGCGTACCGAACGGCGTGCTCGAACTGGTCGTCGTAGGGATGATCACTGCGGAAATACAGCTGCCACGGGCCGGTCAGGCCGGGGCGTAACCGTTTGTACAGGCGGAAGTAAGAACCCCAGCGGTCGCGTTCGTCGACGGCGATCGGGCGCGGTCCGACCAGACTCATCTCGCCGATCAGCACGTTGAACAGCTGCGGCAGCTCGTCCAGCGAAGTCTTACGCAGGACGCGGCCGATGCGAGTAATGCGCGGATCGTTGCGCAACTTGAAGAACTGCGCGTATTCGGCCTGCGCCGCGGGATCCGAAGCCAGGATCTTTTCCAGCAGCTGCTCGGCGTTGGGCACCATCGTGCGGAACTTCCAGCAGCGGAACAGGCGGCCGTGCTGGCCGACGCGCCGCTGGTTGTAGAAGGCGGTGCCGCCTTCGGACTTGATCGCGATGAACAGGAACAGGAACACCGGCGACAGCATCAGCAGGATGAAGCTGACCGCCACGATGTCCAGCAGCCGCTTCAGCAGCTCGTTGGGCACCGGTGCGGAATCGGCTTCTTCGCCGATCAGGTCGGCGTCTTCGCCAAGCTCGGATTTGTTGAGGCAGCCGTAGCGGTCACAGAACAGGTACAGATGCTGGTCGCGGTCGTCGACCAGTGTCGACAGATCCACGGGCACGCCCAGCGCGCTGAGCGCCGAGCTGCGCACCACCTGTGCTTCCAGCGACAGCACCAGCGCCAGGTCGTGGCGCAGGCGACGCTGGCGATTGGACAGCTCGTTGCGCGGCGACAAGGGCCGCAGCAGCGAGGCCTCGATGGCGACCGTCAGCCCGGACAGGGTGCTGGCGTTGCCGAGCTGGCGTTCGTGTATCGACAGCGCGCGGGCGGCAATTTCGCCGCCTTCGAGTTCCGAGCGATGGCCCCGCAGCTCTTCGGCCGCCACCGCGCACACGGTGGCAAAGCGGGCTTGCAGGTTGTAGTCCTTGTCCGGGGCCGACAGCATCGCGTCGTAGATCAGCGCCATGTCGAACAGCACCGATTCGATCTGCGAGGCGGGAACGAACAGACCGGCGCGATAGCTCTGGTTGAGCGTGGCTTCGTGCACTCGCAGCCGCACGTAGTGCAGCAGCTTGTCCGACGCGGAGTGGACGGCGAGTACTTGCGTGCGTGCGAGCATGGAGTAGGGGCGTTCTGCCGTTAGAGCTTCTCAGCGACGACTCGGCTACTCCCTGCCGGTCGCGCTCGCAGCTTTAAGTGTTTGATCTGTAGGCTAGCGCGTGCTTCTGCCGGACGGCATCAGACGCCATGCATGTGCGCAATGGTACGCAGCAGGATGCGCAAGTCCAATAGCGGACCGGCGCGTTCGATGTAGGAACGGTCCGACGCCAGGCGCCGGCGCAGGTCGCGATCGCCTTCCACCCACCACAGGCCGGTGATGCCGGGGCGTACGGACAGGCTGTGACGGGCGGCGCGGCCGCTGCCGATCAGCTCTTCCTGCGACAGCGGACGCGGGCCAACCAGGTTCATGTCGCCGCGCAGCACGTTCCACAGCAGCGGCAGGCGGTCGAGGCGGGTGCGGGCCAGCATGCGGCCGAAAGCGTCGGTCACCGGCACGTAGCCCGGGGCCTGCAGGTCGACGGAGCGCAGCGAATCCGGCGCCATCGTGCGGAAGTGGTAACTGGTGAAAGGCCGGCCAAACTGGCCGAGGCGCTTGCGACGGATGAACACCGGGCGGCCCTGATGCGCCAGGATCAGGCCGATGGCGAGCATCGGCGGCAGCGCCAGCACCAGCGAGATCAGTGCAAAGGCCAGACCGAGAGGGCGTTTGATCCGCCAGTAAAAACTGGTCAGCAACGCGAAATTGGCGGCCGGAGCTTGAAGCTCGACCGTCTCTTCACTGGGCGCGCGCAGAGGAACGGCAGCCGCCGCATCCAATACGAACATCGATTCGTCCCCACCTGCCATAAATAACCCCAACTTCTATCTCGTCAAAACTCTACCGGCGAGTCCTTACCGGTAATCTTCCAAGTTCCATGCCAATGCGGTTGATCGTACTTACGACGACTTACACCGACGTGACACAGGCTGCACCTTACCGGTTGCAGCGTGAACACAGATATGAAGTACCACACTATTGTGACACAAGAGTCTGCATCATGCAGGTAAGCGATGTTTTTCTATCTAAAGACTTTTTCTGTCCGACTCTTGTCTAGATCCAGCGCGATCGTGCTCCCCTGATTTGCGCACCGGCCGGTTCCGCAGAGTCCGGCCCCGGGGCTTGCCCGCAGCGACGCAGGCCCTATGATTCGCCGCTTCCGCCGGCCGGTCAATCCGGTCCCGTCCCCCCGGATTCAGGTTTCCCGTGATCAACAGCGTCCTGGTCGTCTGTACCGGCAACATCTGCCGCAGTCCCATCGGCGAAGGCCTGCTCGCGATTCGCGCTCCACGGATCAAGGTCAGCTCGGCCGGCGTCGGCGCGATGGTCGGCTGGCCGGCGGACGAGCTGGCGGTGGCGGTCATGAACGATCGCGGCCATGACATCGCGGCGCATCGCGCCCGCCAGCTGACCCGCGCGATGCTGGCCGAAACCGATCTGGTGCTGACCCTGGACCAGCATCACAGCGACTGGATCAACGGCCGCTTCCCGGAGTATCGCGGCAAGGTCCACAAGATCCTGCGCTGGCAGAACAATGCCGACGTGCCCGACCCTTACCGCCAGCCCAAGGCGGCGTTCGAAGAGAGCTACCGTCTGATCGACAGCGGCATCAGCGACTGGCTCAAGCGCCTGGCCTGACAACGGGCCGCCACGCCTCTGGCGATATACTGCGCGCCCGCTTCACCGCTGCAGATAGATGAATCCCAAGCTTTACCTGCTGACTTACGGTTGCCAGATGAACGAGTACGACTCGTCCAAGATGGCCGACGTACTGCAAAAGTCGCATGGCTTCGAGCGCACGCTTCTGCCCGAAGAAGCCGACGTGGTGCTGCTCAACACCTGCTCGGTGCGCGAAAAGGCGCAGGAGAAGGTGTTCTCCGAACTCGGCCGCTGGCGCGAGTGGAAGCAGGCCAAGCCCGGCCGCGTGATCGGCGTCGGCGGCTGCGTCGCCAGCCAGGAAGGCGATCAGATTTCGCTGCGCGCGCCGCATGTGGACCTGGTGTTCGGCCCGCAGACCTTGCACCGGCTGCCGGAGCTGCTCGAGCAGAACCGCCGGACGCTGCGCCCGGCCGTCGACATCAGCTTCCCCGAAATCGAGAAGTTCGATCGCCTGCCCGAGCCGCGCGCCGAAGGCCCGACCGCCTTCGTGTCGATCATGGAAGGCTGCAGCAAGTACTGCACGTTCTGTATCGTGCCGTACACGCGCGGGCCCGAAGTCAGCCGGCCGCTCGACGGCGTGCTGATCGAGATCGCGCAGCTTGCCGAACAGGGCGTGCGTGAAGTGACCCTGCTCGGCCAGAACGTCAACGCCTATCGCGGCGCGATGGGCGGCAGCTCCGAAGTCTGCGACCTGGCGCTGCTGATCCACTACGTCGCGCGCATTCCCGGCATCGAGCGCATTCGCTATACGACCTCGCATCCGGCCGAATTCACCGACGCGCTGATCGACGCCTTCGCCGACGAGCCCAAGCTCGCCAGCTATCTGCATCTGCCGGTACAGAGCGGCAGCGACCGCATTCTCGGCATGATGAAGCGCGGCTACACCCGTGCTCAATTCGCAGACAAGATTCGCCGCGTGAAAGCGCTGCGGCCGGGCATCGCCTTGTCCAGCGATTTCATCGTCGGCTTCCCATCCGAGAGCGAAGACGACTTTCAGCGCACGCTCGATCTGATCGACGAATGCGGCTTCGACGCCGCGTATTCCTTCATCTACAGCCCGCGTCCCGGCACGCCGGCGGCGAACCTGCGCGACCTGATTCCGCTGGAGCTCAAGCAGCAGCGCCTGCAGCTGCTGCAGTCGCGCATTCGCGGCTTCGACGATGCCTTCAAGCAGGGCCTGGTCGGTACCACGCAGCGCGTGCTGATCGAGCGGCCGTCGCGCCGCGGCGGCGGGCAGATGACCGGCAAGACTTCGAGCAACCGCTCGGTGAATTTCGATGCGCCGGCGTCGATGGCCGGGCAGTTCGTCGACGTCGCGATCACCGAGATGACGACGAATTCGCTACGCGGCCGCATCGTCGGCTCCGATCAGGCGGTGAGCGCCTGATGGCCGCGCCCAGCCAGCACATCATCGACCTCGTCCTCGAACCGGACGAAGGCAACCGCATCGCCAATCTCACAGGCCCGTTCGACGCGCATCTGCGCCAGATCGAACTGCGGCTCGGCATCGAGGTGCGCAACCGCGGCAACCATTTCCGGCTGATCGGCCGTCGCGACGAAACCGAGCGCGGCGAAGCGGTGCTGCAGAATCTGTTCGACCAGACCGAGACCGGCCTGGTCACCACCGAGCAGGTGCATCTGGCGCTGCTGGAGGAAGGCGCGGAGCATCGCGGCGGTGTCGAGCGCGACGAGTCGCCGATCGCCAAGGACGAGGTCGCGGTGCGTACCAAGCGCGGCGTGATTCGCGGCCGTGGCGCGCATCAGAAGCAGTACCTGCAGGCGATCACCAGCCATGACCTGAGCTTCGGCATCGGTCCGGCCGGTACCGGTAAAACCTATCTCGCCGTCGCCAGCGCCGTGCATGCGCTGGAACGCGATCGCGTACGCCGCATCATCCTGACCCGCCCCGCGGTCGAAGCCGGCGAAAAGCTCGGCTTTCTTCCCGGTGACATGACGCAGAAAATCGATCCCTATCTGCGCCCGCTGTACGACGCGCTGTTCGAAATGCTCGGCTTCGAGCGTGTCGCCAAGCTGATCGAGCGCTCGGTGATCGAGATCGCGCCGCTGGCCTTCATGCGCGGCCGCACGCTCAACGAGGCCTTCATCATTCTCGACGAGGCGCAGAACACCACCCAGGAACAGATGAAGATGTTCCTGACCCGCATCGGCTTCGGCTCCTGCGCGGTGGTCACCGGCGACGTCACCCAGATCGACCTGCCGCGCGCCCAGGCCAGCGGGCTCAAGCACGCGATGCGCGTGCTAGAGGGCGTGCCGAAGATCAGCTTCACGCACTTCCGCAAGGAGGACGTGGTGCGGCATCCGCTGGTGCAGGCGATCGTGGCGGCGTATGAGGACTTTGATGCGAAGGAGGCGGGCCTTGCTCCCGGAAAATGAGCCGGCCGCGCAGTTGAAGAATCCCTCTCCCGCAGGCGGGAGAGGGGCAGGGGAGAGGGCTGCGCCGCACATCGATCGCACCGTGCAACGACATGCGAAGCAACTGCGCAGCAGCCAGACCGATGCCGAGTCGGCCATCTGGTTTCGCTTGCGCGCGCATCGTTTTCTGGGATTGAAATTCAAACGACAAAAGCCGGTAGGCCGGTATATCGTCGATTTCATCTGCTCCGAAGTCGGCCTAGTCGTCGAACTCGACGGCGGCCAGCACAACGCCAGTCAACGAGAGCGTGATCAGCGACGGGATGGCTGGATGCGTCAGCAGGGGCTGACCGTGCTGCGTTTCTGGAACGACGACGTCCTGCGTGACATCGACGCGGTGCTTGAGGTCATCCGTCTTGCCGCCTTTGCGGACCGGCCCTCTCCCCCAACCCCTCTCCCGCTTGCGGGAGAGGGGAGCAGAAGCCAGCCATGAGCGAAATCCAAGTCCAGCGCCGCGTCCCCGCCGCCGGCATTCCGTCCGCCGCGACGATGCGCGTCTGGGCCACGGCCGCGCTCGGCGCAGTGGCCGGTGACCTGACCATCCGCGTCGTCGATGCCGCCGAAAGTCACGATCTGAATTTGCGCTACCGGCACAAGGACAAGCCCACCAACGTGCTGTCTTTTCCCTACGACGGCGAGACCTTCGACGTCGCCGTGCTCGGCGATATCGTCATCTGTGCCGATGTGGTCGAGGCCGAGGCCAAAGAGCAGCGCAAGGAGTCGCGGGCGCACTGGGCGCACATGGTGGTGCATGGCTGCCTGCATCTTCTAGGGTACGATCACGAGGTCGATGCTGAAGCCGAGGAGATGGAGCGCCGCGAGCGCCTGATCCTGGCCGGTCTTGGCTTCCCCGATCCCTACGAGGTCGAACACGGCGACGCCTGATCCGCGAGCCCAAAAGAACGATGAGCGAAGAAGGCGAGAGTAGCGACACCCATTTCAGCCGCTGGTGGCGTCGTGCGGCGCATCGGCTGGCCGGCGGCCCGCGCAGCCGCGAGGATCTGCTGGAGTTCCTGAAGGAGGCGCGCGAGTCCGAGCTGATGGACGCCGACGCGCTGGCGATGTTCCTGGGCGTGCTCGGCACCGACGAGTTGCAGGTGCGCGACATCATGGTGCCGCGCTCGCAGATGGTCGTCGTCGAGCGCGACTGGACGCTCGACGAGTTGCTGCCGGTGGTGGTCGAGTCCGGCCACTCGCGCTTTCCGGTGATCGGCGACAGCCGCGACGAAGTGCTCGGCATCTTGCTGGCGAAAGACCTGCTGCGCTTTTCGCCGAGCATTCCGGGCTTCGACCCGAGCACCTTCGACCTGATGCGCGGCCTGCGTCCGGCGGTGTTCGTGCCCGAGTCCAAGCGCGTCAACATCCTGCTGAAGGATTTCAAGCGCGGCCGCAGCCACATGGCGATCGTCGTCGACGAGTACGGCGGTGTCGGCGGCCTGGTGACGATCGAGGACGTGCTCGAACTGATCGTCGGCGAGATCGACGACGAGTACGACGACGCCGAAGCCGCGCCGATCCTGAAGCAGGACGAGCGCCGCTACCTGGTCAACGGCTTGGCCACGGTCGACGAGTTCAACAGCTACTTCGGCACCTCGCTTCCGACCGAGGATTTCGACACGATCGGCGGGCTGGTGGTGCATCGCTTCGGCCACATGCCCAAGCGCGGCGAGAGCGTCAAGATCGACAAGTTCAGCTTCAACGTGCAGCGCGCCGACAGCCGCCGCGTGCAGCAGCTGCAAGTCACGCTGTCGTCGGAATAGACATGGGCGCCGTTGGCTTTCCCCTGTCCCGCGTGCGGGAGAGGGTGTCGCGCAGCGACGGGAGAGGGCTTGCGCTCCCGCAGAAAAGCCCCTCTCCCGGCCCTTCGGGCCGCCCTCTCCCGCACGCGGGAGAGGGGAAGTATTGGCTGGGCTTGGTGCTACTGATCATGGCGGTGCTGTTCTCCTCGCTAGCGCATGCCCAGACCCTCGAAGACCCGCCCCAGGCCAGCCTGCTGACCTTCGCCCCCGGCGATATCTATTGGCAGCGTTTTGCCCACAACGCGATCCTGTTGCGCGCCGCCGATGGCCGCACCGCGGTGTTCAACTACGGCATTTTCGACTTCCGCCAGAAGAATTTTTTTCTGAACTTTGCGCGCGGCGCGATGCTGTATCGGCTCGACGTCGAGCCGCTGGATCGCACGCTGCGCCAGTATGCCGAAGAAGGCCGCTGGGTCTACGAGCAGCAGCTCGCGCTGAGCCTGGATCAGCGCCGTGAGCTGACGACTTATCTGGTCGAGAACATGCGGCCGGAAAACGTCGAATATCGCTACGACTACTTCGCCAACAATTGCTCGACGCGCGTGCGCGACGCGCTGAACCAGGTGCTGGGCGGCGCGCTGCAGACGCAGCTCGAGTCGCAGCCGACGACGGTGACCTACCGCTCCGAAGTGATGCGCCTGATGGCGCCGGAGCCGGCCTTGATGATCGGCATGGATCTGGGCCTGGGCCCCAGCGTCGATCGGCCATTGAATGTATGGCAGCAGAGCTTTCTGCCGCTGACCTTGATGCAGGCGGTGCGCGGGCTGCGCGTCGACGACGCCGCCGGCGGCTCGCATCCGCTGGTCAGCAGCGAAGGCTATCTGTCGCGGCCCGACACCGCGCCGGCCAGCGTCAACGCCGAGCCGCTGCTGCTGCCGTTCGCCATCGCCGGCCTCGCCCTGGCGGCGCTGTTGCTGCTGCTGCGCGCGCTGCGGCGTTTCGCCACCGCGCGCCTGCTGTTCGCGCTGTTGACCACGGCGATCTGCGTGGTCGGCGGCCTCGCCGGCCTGGTGCTGGCCGCCGCCTGGGCGTTCACCGCGCATTGGGGCATGTGGGCGAATCAGAACCTGCTGCTGCTGGACCCGCTGTTGCTGCTGCTGATTCCGGTCTGGGTCGGCGCCGCGCGCGGCGGCTGGTATCCGGGCACGTTCGCGCGGCGGCTGATGCAGCTGGTCACTGTGCTGGCAGCCTCGACCCTGATTCTGAAACTGTTGCCGATCGCGCAGCAGGACAACTTGGCGTGGATCGCATTGATGCTGCCGAGCCTGCTGGTGATGAGTGGCCTGCTGCGCGCCGCGCATGTCTCGCCGCCGATCTGGAGCCACTGAGCTTTCTCCTTCCCCTGCAGGCGGGGGAGAGAATATTTCGACAGGAGAACTGTATGAGCCACTACAACACGCTGGACTGGAAAGTCGATGCCGACGGCATCCTGACCTTGACCTTGAACCGGCCGGAAGCGCTGAACTCGTTCACGGTCGAGATGTGCCACGAGCTGATTGCCGCGTTCAATCGCGCCAGCGATGACGACAGCGTGCGCGCGATCGTCGTGACCGGCGCCGGCCGCGCGTTCTGCGCCGGCATGGACCTGACCAAGCCGGGCAATGTGTTCGGCCTTGACGAGACGCTGACGCCGACGCTCGGCGATCTGCACACGCGCCTCGACGACCCGCAAATCCTCGACGGCGTGCGCGACACCGGCGGCCGCGTGACGCTGGCGATCTACGAGTGCAAGAAGCCGGTGATCGCCGCGATCAACGGCGCCGCGGTCGGCATCGGTGCGACCATGACCCTGGCGATGGACGTGCGCATCGCCTCCGAAAAAGCGCGCATCGGCTTCGTCTTCGGCAAGATCGGCATTGTCCCGGAAGCCTGCTCGACCTGGTTCCTGCCGCGCCTGGTCGGCATGAGCCAGGCGCTGGAATGGGTTTATTCGGGCGAGATTTTCGACGCCGCCGAGGGCCAGCGCGGCGGCCTGATCCGCTCGGTACACGCGCCTGAGGCGCTGCTGGATGCGGCCCTTGATCTGGCGCGCAAGTTCACCCGCAACCGCTCGCCGGTGGCAGTCGCGCTGGCGCGGCAGATGATGTGGCGCAACAGCGCCCAGCCGCACCCGATCGAGGCGCATCGCATCGACACCTTGTCGGTGTTCTACACCAGCCAGCAGGACGGCAAGGAGGGCGTGCGCTCCTTCCTGGAAAAGCGCGATCCGGCCTACGCCAGCAAGGCCTCCGAGATGCCGCCGTTCTACCCCTGGTGGAGCTAGAAGGCGCTCAGGCCTTACCATGGGCGCATGAGTGACGAGCCCAAAGAGAAGAAGTCCGCCGCCGAGCTGCTGAAAGAAGCGCTGGCAGCGAAGAAGGCCGGCTCCCAGCCCGGCAAGCAGAAGCTGCGCGCGGACATGAGCCGCGCCAAGGGCAACAAGGACGCCGAGCGCCTGGCCGGCAAGTCGCGCAAGGTTCACTGAAGGCCCCTCTCCCGGCCCTGCGGGAGGCGCAACAGATTGTCCCCTCTCCCGCGTGCGGGAGAGGGTGTCGCGTAAGCGACGGGAGAGGGTTGTTTGTTTGCACCGGGAAATCCAATGCGCCTTACCCTCAGCCTGTCCCTGCTGCTCGCCATCACTGCCTGCACGCCCACCGCCGCGCCCGAAGCCGAGGCTCCCGTGACCCAAGCCGCCAGCGTTGACGATGTGCCGTCCTTCGACGCCTTCATCGCCGGCAAGCCGACGCCGCAGGACTTCCGCAAGCGCTATCCGGCCGTGCTGCTGGTGCTGCCCGGCGATATCGCCACGCGCGAGCTGCGCATGGATCGCAGCCGTTATTTTGCCGAACTCGACGAGCAGCAGCGCATCAGCGGTGGCAAGTTCCAGTGAGCGGGGAAGATCTCGACTACCACGTGCTCGACGTGTTCACCGAGCAACGCCTGGCCGGCAATCCGCTGGCCGTGGTGATGCAGGCCGACGCACTGAGCAGCGAGCGCATGCAGGACATCGCGCGTGAATTCAATCTGTCCGAAACCGTGTTCGTGCTGCAGCCGCGCGGCGGCGCCGATGCGCGCGTGCGCATCTTCACGCCGTCGCACGAGCTGCCGTTCGCCGGGCATCCGACCGTCGGCAGCGCCTGCCTGCTGGCCGAACTCGGCGTGTTCGGCAGCGGCGAGCAGATCGACGTCGTACTCGAAGAAGAAGTCGGGCCGGTGCCGGTGCGTATCCGTCGCGCTGCCGGCCGCGCGGCGCACGCGCAGCTCAGCACCGCAGTGCTGCCGAGCTTCGCACCGGCGCTTGCCGGTATAGACGAACTCGCGGCGCTGCTGAGCCTGAGTCCGGACGACATCGAAATCGCGCAGGACGCACCGCGCGGCGCGTCCTGCGGGGTGCCCTACAACCTGGTGCCGCTGCGCTCGCTCGAGGCGCTGCGCCGCTCGCGTCTGAAGCCGGCGCTGCTGGACCGGCTCGGCGAGCATCGGTGGTCGACAGCCTTCTACCTGTATTGCCGCGATGCCGAGCCGGATACCTTGCGCGCGCGCATGTACGCGCCCGACCTCGGTGTCGGCGAAGATCCGGCGACAGGCTCGGCTGCAGCGGCGCTGTGCGGGCATCTGGCCGATCGTGCGCAGCAAGGCGACGCCACGCTGAGCTGGAGCATCCACCAGGGCGTGGAGATGCAGCGCCCCAGCCTGATCGAAATTCAAGCCGACAAGCGCGAGGGCCGAATCACGGCGGTGCGCGTCGGCGGTTATGCCGTGCGCGTCGCGTGCGGCCGTCTGTTGCTGTGAGCGAGTACCCGCGATGACTTTCTTCAAACCGCTGCTTCGCTTTCATCTGGTATTGCTGCTGGCGCTGTCCGCCAGTGCCTGCGCGCCCAAGTTCTACCAGCGCACCACGGTTGCGCTGGAAACCGGCGACGACGAGGGCGTGCAGGTGCATTACGGCGAACTCGACAGCTGCCTGTTGCGCCAGCAGGTGCCGAGCGAATACATCGTGCGCCGGCCGCGCTACACGGTGCAGATCCGGCCGGTGCCGGCGATGAACGAGCCGGCGAGCATCGAGCTGCGGCTGCAGGCCGGTGCCGATCCTGCGCTGCGCTTCGACGACATCGCCGCGCAGCCGCCGGCGCTGTATGCCGATACCGGCGTGCGGTATCTGGTGCCGACTACGGCGCTGAAAAAGACGCTCGCGTTTACCGTGCTACGCGGCAGCGAAGAACTCGGCCACGAGCGTTACGCTCTGACGCCGGATCATTGCCGCGTGCTGTCACCGAACTAAAGCGGCACTCACGCGGCGGCGTGACGCGGCGTCGAACCGGCGAGTTCCGGCTGCTGTTCCGCAGCGGTTACCGCTTCTGCGATTGCCGCGCTCTGAGAATGCTGCGCCGCCACCAGCAGCAGGTTGCGGATGTCGGCGCCGTCGCGCGGGAATTCGGCGATGCCGGCCTGAACCGTCATCGGCAGACGCGCGCCGTTGGCGACATCCGTCATCGGCGCGCACAGCGCCGGCAACAGCTCGGCGACGCTGCTACGCGCTTCGCCGGACTCGCGCAGGCGCAGCAGCACGAATTCGAAGTGGTCGTGACGTGCGAGCAGATCAGCGCTGCGCTGTAGCGTGCCCAGGCGCTGCGCCAGCGTCCGGGCGACACGTTCGACGATCTGTGCGTCGAGCACGCCCTGGCCGTGAACCACGCAGCGGATCAGCTCCATTTTCAATCCGAGGTCGGCCGCACGGGCGATCCGCGCCGGCGCCTGGCGCATGAAGGCCGCGCGCTGCGGCAGCCGCGTCGATTCGTCGAGCTGACTGCGCTCGATCAAGCTCGGCTGCGCCGAGCTGTCTTCGACCGCGACGACCAGGCCGTCGCGAGCGGCCTGGATCAGCAGCGCCAGCGCGGTCAGTACCAGTGCCGACATCGCCAGCGGCAGCCACAGCGGCAGCAGAGACACCGGCTCGGAGACCTTTGGCAGCAGCGCGGCGTGAAACACGCCGGACTGGGTCAGGCTCAGCACGCCGCCGATGAACAGGCCGGCCATCGGCCGCGGCGGCAGGATGGAACGTTCCGGCATCGTGCGCAGGCCGCGCAGGATAGCCAGGCTGATCGCGCTGCCGGCCAGCGCAATCGCCAGGATCGGCATGATGCGCGCGGGGCTATAGACGATGCCGCCGCTGACGACCTCAAGGCTGTGGTCGGCGAGCAGGCACAGGCCCAGGCCGACGATCACGCAATGCAAAACCGAGGCGCCGCCGCCGATCTGCTTGCGGCTGGCGAAATGGATGGTGATGACGCCGAGCGCCAGGCAGGCGCCCAGCGAAATCAGCAGGTCCGCAATGCCGAGCGCGTCGCCGGCGGTCGCGGGCAGATCGGCCAGGCCGATGACATGCAGATCGGCAATACCGGCGCCCAGTGACAGCGCGGCGAGGCTGCGCCACAGCCAGGGCCGATGCTGCTCGCCGCGTTGCACCAGCAGTACCGCGGCATAGCCGGCGAGCGCCGCGACCATATAAGCCAACAGGCTGCCGATGCCATCGCTGGCCAGAACGGATTGATCGATTATTTGCGGCTGGCCCATCGTGATCTTCCCCGGATCGAAAATGCGGCTTCAATGGCGGCAGTTTCAGCTCGCAGCGGGAAAAAATCGCCGGCTCGATCGCCATAGCCGGGGCCGTCGGTCAGCTCGGCCGCGCCCTTCGTCGCCGGCGCTATGTTGAATGCCGTACGTCGGTCCACATCGACCGTTGAAGAGGCGAAACCCGGAGCCCTGACTCCTGGTTCACGGCGCTCCCAAGATTTTCCGGCGCCACAAAAGGTTGAGGCGACCGAGTGGGGGGCTCGATCGCCTCGCTGCAACACGGTAGGGGAGAGTGGGGGACCGTGCCGCAGTAAACTTGGACTGTTGTTGCATACCTCGGCGCCCCAATCCGCGCTTCGGTGTCGAAGTGAGTCTGCCGGCGGTCGATGAATTTAACCTGAACTTCAGCGCGGTCTTTTTGGCCTGTCGATATCATGTTTCGATCGCCATACAGAGACCTCGCGAATGCCATCGCCGAGCCGCGCCGGAGCCCTTGTCGCCACAGGCGCTGAAGCCGTCGCGCGCATCCATCAGGCGGTGCGGCGTATCCCCGCGGGATTCGTCACGACTTACGGTGATGTCGCCACTGCGGCCGGCCTGCCGGGCCGCGCGCGGCTGGTCGGGCGCAGTCTGGGCGAAACCGCTGATGGCGAGCCTCTGCCCTGGTATCGCGTGATCGCCGCGGGTGGTCGCATCGCGCTGCCGGAAGGATCGAAAGGCCGCGCCGAGCAGTTGCGTCGGCTCAAGGCAGAAGGCGTCGTCGTCAAGGCCGGCAAGGTCGACATGAAGCGCTTCGGCTGGCGACGCTCGGATGCGCCGGTGGTGGATTGAGATGATTGCCTGGCACACAAAAAAGCCGGCTTTCGCCGGCTTTTTTGTTCACATCACGCGACCGCTTACCAGATCTTGATGCGCTGGTCCGGCGTGCGGTAGAGCTTGTCGCCTTCCTTGACCGCGAACGCGTCGGAGAATGCCGGCACGTTGACGACGACGCCGTTGCAGCGATATTCGCTGGGCGAATGCGGGTCGGTCTTCAGGCGCGTCAGCAGGTTTTCGTCGCGGTACTTGCGGCGCCAGACCTGCGCCCAGCCCATGAAGAAGCGCTGGTCGGCGGTGAACCCGTCGATGACCGGGCCTTCCTTGCCGTTGAGGGAGAACTGATAAGCCTCATGCGCGATGGTCAGGCCGCCGAGATCGGCGATGTTCTCGCCCAGCGTGAAGTGGCCGTTGATGAAATAGCCCTTCACCGGTTCGTAGGCGTCGTACTGCTTGGCCAGCGCGTCGCCGAGCGCCTTGAACTTCTTGTTGTCCTCTTCGGACCACCAGTTCTTCAGATTGCCGTCGCCGTCGTACTGCGCGCCCTGGTCGTCGAAGCCGTGGCTGATTTCGTGGCCGATCACGGCGCCGATGCCGCCGTAGTTCACCGCGTCGTCGGCCTTGGCATCGAAGAACGGCGGCTGCAGGATCGCGGCCGGGAACACGATCTCGTTCATCTCGGGGTTGTAGTAGGCGTTGACCGTCTGCGGCGTCATGCCCCATTCGTCGCGATCGATCGGTTTGCCGAGCTTGGCGATATTGCGGTCGTACTCGAAAGCCGCGGCGCGCGTGGCGTTGCCGACCACGTCCCCGGCACTGATTTCCAGCTTGGAATAGTCGCGCCACTTGTTCGGATAGCCGATCTTGTAAGTGAACTTGCTGAGCTTCACCAGCGCCGCTTTCTTGGTGTCCTCGCTCATCCAGGTGAGATTGCCGATCGCGCCCTCGTAAGCTTTCAGCAGGTTCTTGACCAGGGCTTCGATGCGCGCCTTGCTCTCGGCCGGGAAGTGACGTTCGACATAAACCTGACCGACCGCTTCGCCCATCGAGGTTTCGATGCTGTCGACGCCGCGCTTCCAGCGCGGGCGGATTTCCTGCACGCCGTTGAGCGTCTTGGAGTTGAACGCGAAGTCCTCGTCGACGATGGCCTTGTTGAGCAGGCCGGCGCGCGCATGCAGCACCTGCCACTTGAAGTAGGTGCGCCAGGTTTCCACCGGCGTGCTCTTGATCAGCTTGCCCAGGCCGGTGACGTAGGTCGGCTGCGACACCAGCACCTGCTTCAGCGAGCCGTAGCCCACCGCCGGCAGGTACGCGGCCCAGTCGATTTCGCTGGTCAGCGTGCTCAGCTTGGCCGGCTCGAACGGGTTGTAGGTCTTGACCGGATTGCGGTTCTCGACCTTGTCCCACTGCACTTTGGCGATCTGCGTTTCCAGTGCCAGCACGTCCTTGGCGGCCTTGGCGCCGTCGTTGATCCCGGCGAGTTCGAACATCTTCTGCACGTGTGCCAGATACGCGGCGCGAATGCCTTTGAACTTGTCGTCGTCGATCAGGTAGTAGTCGCGGTCCGGCAGGCCCAGGCCGGCCTGGTAGAAATCACCGGCGTACTGCGTGGAATCCTTGGCGTCCTGATGCACGTAGGGATACAGCGGCGTGGCGACGCCGCTGCGCGCCAGCTCGGCCATCAGCACGGCGAGGTCCTTCTTGTCCTTCAGCGCGTCGACGCGCGCCAGTTCGGCGGCGATCGGCTTGACGCCGGCTTCCTCGATCTTCGCCTCGTCCATGAAGCTGGCGTAGAAGTCGCCGACTTTCTGCTCGATGCTGCCCGGCGTCTTGCCGCTCTTGGCGGCCAGCTCTTCGATGATCACGCGCAGCTGCGCTTCGGCGTCGTCGGCGAGTTTGGTGAAAGAACCGTAGTTGGAGCGATCGGCCGGGATTTGCGTGTTCTTCAGCCAGCTGCCGTCGATCGCCTGATACAGGTCGTCCTGCGGACGCACCGCGGCGTCGAAATTGGCCTTGTCGATGCCGGAGCCGAGCGCAGCGGGTGCGGCGGCGGCATCGCTGGGCGCAGCGGCGGGGGGCGACTCCGGTTTCTTGCCGCAGGCGGCAAGGGCCAGCGCGCAGCAGGCGCCGGCCATCAGGTGTTTCATCATTGAGTGGATCTCCAATCGGGGCAGAGCCGCCGGTAAGGCGCAGCTCCAAGCCGCGGATTGTCGCGCACCGGGCCGCGCCCGGCCAATGAGCAATTCCCCTAATGGCCGCTCGGGCAACTTATGGGATCGCCGGCCAGCGCGACATCGCGATCAGGCCGATCGCCAGCCAGTAGCTGGCCAGGATCAGCGGTTGCGCGCCGCGATACGGCCCGACGAACTGGCGCACCGCCAGCACCGAATCGGAAAACGCGAACAGCAGCGCGCCGATCAGCGCGAGCTGCGTCGCCCGGCCCGGCATGACCGCGTTCGCCGCAGCGGCGGCCAGCACCATCGCGGTCAGCACGATGCCGTAGGCCAGTGTCGGCAACTTCAAGGGGCCGGTTTTCGGCAGTAGCCAGACGAACAGCACCACGGCGTAGACCACGAAAACCGCAGTCCACGGCGGCACCTGCCAGCCGGACACGCCGGTCAGGAACTCGGCGACGAAGGCCACATGCGCGATGAAGAAGCTGCCGAGGCCGGCGAGAAAAGCCTTGTCGCCGTCGAACATCAGCGCGATGTCGCCGAGGATCGCGAACGCGAATGCCGCGACCAGCAGCGCGTCGGGCCGATAGCCGGCAAACGCGTACAGCGAGGCGGCGATCATCAGGCTGGTCAGCGGCTTCAGCAGCAGGAACAGCGCCGGCCGCCGGCCGCGGCGCTCGGCGATCACTTCGCAGCCGATCGCGAGCAGGCCGCTGATCACCGCCGCGCACAGAAAATGGACGCCCTGCAAGTCCTGCATCGTTTGACTCCCCTTTAAAATGCGCTGGCGGGCTCGATCTTGGTCGGACGCCGCCAACATGCGGCAGACTAACCCCATACGAGCCGCCAGCACATTCTCAAGGACCCGCCGACATGACTGCGACCATCGAAAAAATCGTCAAGACCGACGCCGAGTGGCGCGCCCAGCTGACGCCCGAGCAGTACCAGGTGACGCGCCACGGCGGTACCGAGTGCGCGTTCACCGGTGCGCTCTGGGACGACCATCGCGACGGCGTATTCCACTGCGTCTGCTGCGACGCCGCGCTGTTCGACAGCCGCGCCAAGTTCGAATCCGGCACTGGCTGGCCGAGCTTCTTCCGCCCGGCCGAGGACGCGCCGGTGGCCATGCACGAAGACAACAGCTACGGCATGCGCCGCATCGAGGTCACCTGCGCGCGCTGCGATGCGCACCTGGGCCACGTGTTCCCGGACGGCCCGCCGCCGACGCGCGAGCGCTACTGCATCAACTCCGCCGCGCTGAAATTCGTTTCACGCTGAGCGCCGCGTGCGCGTGCACTGGCTGCAGCACGCGCCCGAGGACGATCTCGGCTGCATCGCGCCCTGGCTCGCGGCGCGCGGCCATATGGTCACGCGGACCGGCCTGTATGAAGGCGGGCCGCTGCCGGCGCTGAGCGGGTTCGACGCGTTGCTGGTGATGGGCGGCGCGATGAATGTCGACGAAGAAGCCGTGCACCCGTGGCTGGTCGCCGAGAAAGCGTTTTTGCGCGCGGTGCTGGCCGATCCGGGCAAGCGCGTGCTCGGCATCTGTCTGGGCGCGCAGCTGATCGCCGAACAGCTCGGCGGATCAGTTGGCCGCAATCGCGAAACCGAAGTCGGCTGGTTCGATGTGCAGCTGACCGAAGCCGGGCGCGGCTTCGACGCGCTATCGGAATGGCCTTCGTCGATGCCGTTCTTTCACTGGCATGGCGATGCGTTCGACTTGCCGGCCGGCGCGACGCGGCTGGCCTACAGCGCGGCCTGCGATCAGCAGGCGTATTCGTACGACGACGGCCGTGTGGTCTGCCTGCAGTTCCATCCGGAAGTCACATCGGCCAGCGTGCGCGTCTGGCTGGAGCATCCCCAGACGCATCCTGCGCCGGGGCCGTTCGTGCAGGCCGCGGGGGCGATGCGCCAGGACATCGCGAAATTTGCAGCGGCGAATCGGCTGCTGGTTTCGCTGCTGGATCGCTGGTTGGATTTAAACCGCGTCGTGTAGGAGCGGATCCTATCCGCGACTGTGCTCTCGACGGTCTCAGTCGCGGATAGGATCCGCTCCTACAAAAGCTCAGCTGGCGACGGCGCGTGTCGCCCGCTTCGGTGCACCACGCGACGCTTTACTGCGCGACGGCTGCCGCACCAGTTCGCCGATGAAGCGATGCAAGGTCTCGATCGCATCCTTGCGGCCGTCGCGCGCGTGCTCGCCCATGTGCGAGCGATACCAGTTTTCGTTGCCGAGAAAGCGGTCGACGTCGCTCGGCGTCAGCGTGGCGATGTCGCCGCGCATGCCGACACCCATGCGCTCGATCATGCAGGCGTTCAGGCGCTGCTCGAAGGCCTGCTCCGGCAGCGCCAGGATCGGCTTGCCGAAATGGATCGCCTCGCCGATCAGCTGGTTGCCGGCGGTGGAAATCACCGCGCGGCACTGCGCCAGATCGTTGATGAACCACTCGTTGCTCGGTGCGCGATATTCGATGTTGCCTTCGCGGCCGCGGCGCGGCGTGCCGTAGACCATCACCGGCTGGTCGAGCAGGCGCAGAGCGCGCTCGACGTGCGCCTGGTACTGGTGCTCGCCCTTGTTGAAATAGGCGAGCAGGAATTCCTTGGACTTCGGCCGTCCGCCAGCGCTGGCGCGCAGCACCTCGTCGCGCAGCATCGGGCCGACGATGCGCGTCGTGCTCTGGCGCGGCTCGGCCTGGTAGAAGCTGGAAATCAGCGTGCGGTCCGGCTGGCCCATCAGCGCGCGATAACCGATCGCGTCGCGCATGCCGGCCAGCCACAGGTCGGCCGGGAAATGCGGCTTGCACCAGGCGATGATGCCGACGTGGTCAAAGCTGATCCGCGGCAGCTTCAGCTGTGCGGCGGCTCGATGACTCCAGGCCTCGCTGTCGGAAATCACCAGCTGGATGCCGCGATCCTTGAACTCGCGCGTGACCTGCTCGATACCGGGACCGCCGAGCAGCAGATCGGCCAGCGGGCCGGCGTTCTCGCTGACCGTGCGCGGGATCGAATGGCCGCCGCGCGCGTTGTAGCGATAGCCGACCATCGGGATGCGCACCGTCGGGAACAGCGGCGCCAGCACGTCGTAGGCGTCGCCGGCGGTGAACACCGTGACCTCGTGCTGCTGCATCAGCGCCGGCAGCACGCTGAGGCTGCGCATCGCATGGCCGCGTCCGTAACCCATGACTCCGTAAGCGATCCGCATGGTCGGCTCCTGTCTGATTTTCCCAATGTCAGTCTGGTGGCCTTCGGTGCCGGCTTGATGATCGTTGCGAGAAGCTTTGGTTACATTCGGTGCCGGCCGTCTCACAAGCAGTTACATTTGGAGTTGGTTACAAGTTGTTTCAAAGCTTATGATCACCCCGTACGTGATCCCACGCATCCCCTGAAAACATGACCCTAGAAGCCCTGGCCAACCCCGAACTGTGGGCTGCGCTGCTGACCCTGACTGCGCTCGAAATCGTGCTCGGTATCGACAACGTGATCTTTCTGTCGATCATCGCCGGCAAGCTGCCCAAGGAGCAGCAGGCGCGCGCCCGCACGCTGGGCCTGGCCGGCGCGCTGATCACGCGCGTGGCGCTGCTGTTTTCGCTGGCCTGGCTGGCCGGCCTGACCGAGCCGATGATCACCGTCGCCGGCTTCGGCGCCTCGGGCCGCGACATGGTGCTGTTCTTCGGCGGCGCTTTCCTGCTGTACAAGGCGACCAAAGAAATCGTCGAAATGCTCAGCGGCCATCACGCCAGCGGCGAGCCGGGCTCCAAGATCAGGGCGCCGTCGTTTTTCTCCGCGATCGTGCAGATCATGATCCTGGACATCGTGTTCTCGCTGGATTCGGTGATCACCGCGGTCGGCATGACCAGCAACCTGCCGGTGATGGTCACCGCGATCACGATCGCGATCGTGACGATGATGTTCTTCGCCGGCCCGCTCGCCGCCTTCGTCGACCGCCATCCGACGGTGAAGATGCTGGCGCTGGCCTTCCTGATCATGATCGGCCTGGTACTGATGGTCGAGGGCCTGCACTTCCACGTGCCCAAGGCCTATGTCTACGTCGCGATGGCGTTTTCGGTCGGCGTGGAGTTGCTGAATCTGCGGCTGCGGCACAAGCTTGAGCATCCTTCCAGCTGACATCTGACGCCATGAGCCGCCGCATCATCCACACCGACAACGCTCCCGCCGCGATCGGCACGTATTCGCAGGCGGTGGCCTGCGGCAACACGGTCTACCTGTCCGGCCAGATTCCGCTGGACCCGAAGACCATGCAGCTGGTCAACGCGACGATCGAGGACGAGATCCACCAGGTGTTCAAGAACCTGGCCGCGGTGGCCGAAGCCGCCGGCGCCTCGCTGACGCATGTCGCCAAGCTCAATGTCTATCTGACCGACCTGACGCATTTCCCCAAGGTCAACGAGATCATGGGCAAATACTTCAGCCAGCCGTATCCGGCGCGAGCCGCGGTCGGCGTCGCCGCCTTGCCCAAGGGCGCGCGCGTCGAGGCCGATGCGGTGCTGGTGATCGACTAGCTTTTGACTTTGCTGGTCTCCTTCCCCTGCGCAGCGGGGGAAGGTTGGGATGGGGGCGTCTGCTGGCCGAAGCCTAGCTCCGCGACGTCCGCCCCCACCCTGACCCTCCCCCCGCAAGCGGGGGAGGGAACTCAAGATTGAGTGCTTGTTTTCAGGACCACTGCTCTGGTCACACGCGCCGCCAAAACCCCCGCTCAGAAACCGGTCGCACCCGATCGCGTCGATCTGCGCACGCGTCTCGCCGACTGGGCCGCCGCCGGCCCGCAGCTCGCCGGCGTGCTACGCAATCTGGGCCTGGAGACGATCGGCGATCTGCTGTTTCATCTGCCGACGCGCTACCAGGACCGCAGCCACGTCACCGCGCTGGCCGACCTCACGGACGGCGCCGACGCGCTGGTGCGGGCGCGGGTCGAGATTGCCGACGTGCGTTATGCCGGCCGGCGCCAGCTGCGGGTCGTGATTGCCGACGGTGACCGCGGCCTGCTGTTGCGCTTCTTCCATTTCAATGCGAGCCAGCAGGCGGCCTTCGTCAAGGGCCGCTGGGTGCAGGCTTACGGCGCGGTGCGCTTCGGTACGCAGGGGCCGGAGATGGTGCATCCCGAATATCGCGTCGCCGACGATACCGCCGCGTTCCAGATCAGCGACGCGCTGACGCCGATCTATCCGCTGACCGCCGGCATCACCCAGCCTCGGCTGCGCCGGCTGATCGAAGCCGCTTTGAAACTCGCCGCGACCGACGTGCATCTGGCCGCGCAATTGCCGGGCTTGCCGGCGCCGGATTCGCTGCCGGCGCTGCGCAGCCTGCATGCGCCCGGCGGCCCGGACGAGACCGCTTTGCTGGTCGAAGGAACCCATCCGGCGCAGCAGCGGCTGATCCGCGAGGAGCTGCTCGCGCACCAGCTGTGCATGCGCCTGCTGCGTCGCCAGGTTCGCACGCGGCCGGCGCCGCAGCTCGCGGATTTGAATAGCAGCGCCGACGCGCTCGAAGCGGTGCTGCCGTTCCGCTTCACTCAGGCGCAGCGCCGCGTGATAGCCGAAGTCGGCGTCGATCTTGCGGCGCGTCGGCCGATGCTGCGGCTGGTGCAGGGCGATGTCGGCAGCGGCAAGACGGTGGTGGCCGCAGCGGCGATGCTCGCCGCCGCACGCGGCGGTTATCAGAGCGCGCTGATGGCGCCGACCGAGCTGCTCGCCGAGCAGCACTACGCCAACCTGTCGCGCTGGTTCGCGCCGCTGGACATCGAGGTCGAATACCTCGCCGGCAAGATGAAGAAGAGCGAGCGCGAACGGCGGCTGGCTCGCGTCGGAAGCGGCGCCGCGCCCATCGTCGTCGGCACGCATGCGGTGTTTCAGAGCAGCGTCGCCTTCGATCGTCTTGCGCTGGTCGTCGTCGACGAGCAGCACCGCTTCGGCGTGCAGCAGCGCCTGTCGTTGCGCGACAAGGGGCCCAAGGGAACCTCGCCGCACCAGATGATCATGTCGGCGACGCCGATCCCGCGCACGCTGGCGCAGACGCTGTATGCGGATCTCGACGTGTCGGTGATCGACGAGCTGCCGCCGGGCCGCACGCCGGTGGCGACCGTGGTGGTCAACAACAACAAGCGCGACGACGTGCTCGCTCGCATCGGTGAAGCCGCGCGTGCAGGCCGCCAGGTTTACTGGGTCTGCACGCTGATCGAGGAGTCCGACGAGCTCGACGCGCAGGCCGCCGAAACCACGGCCGAACAGCTGCGCGCCGATTTGCCGGATTTGCGCATCGGCCTGGTTCACGGGCGTTTGAAGTCCGACGAAAAGGACGCGCAGATGCACGCGTTCAAGAACGGCGAGACGCAGTTGCTGGTCGCGACCACGGTGATCGAAGTCGGCGTCGACGTGCCCAACGCCAGCATCATGGTCATCGAAAACGCCGAGCGTCTCGGCCTGGCGCAACTGCACCAGCTGCGCGGCCGCGTCGGCCGCGGCGCCACTGCCAGCCAATGCGTGCTGATGTAC
Organism: Hydrocarboniphaga sp.; assembly: GCF_965279055.1. NCBI lineage: Bacteria > Pseudomonadati > Pseudomonadota > Gammaproteobacteria > Nevskiales > Nevskiaceae > Hydrocarboniphaga > Hydrocarboniphaga sp. The sequence continues at coordinate 445,880 of NZ_OZ257125.1, forward strand.
CAGGTACCGCTGTCGAACACCGCGAAAAGCCGGCTCGAAACGATGCGCTCGACCACCGACGGCTTCAAGATCGCGCAGGCCGACCTGGAGCTGCGCGGCCCCGGCGAAATCCTCGGCCGCCGTCAGACCGGTGTGATCGGCCTGAAGATCGCCGAGCCGGTACGCGACTCGGCGCTGATCCCGCCGCTGCAGCAGCTCGCCGACGACTGGCTGGAGCGCTATCCGCTGGATGCGCAGCGGCTGATCGCGCGCTGGGTCGGCGACGTCGAGAAATACGGCCAGGTGTAGCCGCTGCCCGGTGCTGGATAAGTCCATCACCTCGTTGGCGCCGTCCGACACGAAGTAGGTCGTGACGCCACCGACGGTCTTGCTCCTCCGCCTTCCCAGCGGATCGTAGGCGTAAGTGCTGGTGCCGGCCTTCCTCAGCCGGTTCTCTTCGTCGTACTCGTAGGTGTTGCTGCCGTCGCTGGTCAGGTTGCCGTTGGCGTCGTAGCTGTAGGTCGTGCCGCCGACATTGGCGTACTGGTTCAGGCTATTGGGCGTGTAGGCCGTGGTCGGGGTGGCGGGTTTGTATTCGTAGGCGTTGTCGCTGACCGTCTGCGTCGTGATCTGGTGCGCGCCGTTGTGCGTGAAACCGTAGACCAGGCTGCCACCGCTGTAGGTCTGCGTCAGGCTTTGCAGGTCGTCGTCGTTCTCGTAGGTATAGGCGGTGCTGGTGCCGTCGAAGTAGGAGAGCGTGCCGACTCTCGACAGCGGGTCGTAGGCGTAATCCGCCAGCGGGGTCGCGCCGCTGGTGATCGTGTCGAGCCGCTCGCCGTTGTCGTAGGTGTAGGTCGGTGCCCAGCTGCTGCCCAGGCTGTAGGCGGTCACCGTCTCCCGGCTGCCCGCCGCGTTGTACGTGTACGTGACGTTGCCGACGGTGCTGCCCAGCGCGTTGAGCAGGCTGTCCTGCACCTGGTTCAGCCTTCCCGCATTGTCGTAGCGGTGCTTGAGCGTCTGGCCGTCGGCGGTGACGTCCCACTTCCTCGATGCCAGGTCGTAGTTCGTGGTCAGGGTTCGGGCGTAGTGGCCGGCGGCATTGGCCGGGACGGTGCGGCTGGTTTCGCGGTTCAGGTCGTCGTAGGCCGTGCTGATCGTCTTGCCGTTGCGGTTGCGCTTGCTCGTGAGGTTGCCGTTGTCGTCGTAGCCGTATTCCTCGTACAGCGCGCTGCCGCCGGGGGTGGTGCTGCAATGGGTCGCGCCCGGGAAGCAGCTCCGCCACAGCCGGCCGTAGCCGTCGTACAGGTACGTGGTGAGGTTGCTGTTGGCGTCGGCCACCGTCGCGGTCTGGCCATCCGGCGTGTAGGTATACGTGGCATACGTGATCTGATCGGTGCTGCCAAAGCCTTTGAAAAGCTTGATCACCTGCCCTGCGTCGTCGTATTTGGTGCGCGTCGTCCGGCTTACTCCCGAATCGATCTGCTGGATCACGTCCTGCGGACGGTCGAGGGCGTCGTAGTTCGTGTCCGTCGTGTAGCCGTCGGGGTCGGTGACGATGTCCACTTGGTCGGTGGCGGTGTAGCTCGTGGTCGTGGTCTGCCAGTGCGCGGCGTTGTTGAGGTTGGGGCTGCAGACCTTGGCGCGCTTGACCGCCGTCTTCAGGCCGCCGGTGTAGACAATGTCCGTTCGCCCGCAGGTCGGCGTCGGTTCGGTGACGCGGTACACCCGGCGCGAGTCGTCGTAGGTGTAGGCGGTGGTGTGGCTTCTGCCGTCGGTCACGCTGCTGATGTTGCCGCGGGTGTCGTAGCCGTAAGTCGTGGTGAAGTTGAGGCCGGCGGGGTCGACGTGCCGGCCGGTGCGGTTGCCTGATCCGTCGTAGTCGTAGTCGACCTTGATGTTCGTCGGATCGAGCAGGTAGTCGATCAGGCCGGCGGATGTGTAGAAGTATTGCGTCGTCGGCTTGATGTTGCTCAGGTTGTTCTTGGCGTCGAAGACGGCGGCTTGCTCGACCGTGCTCACCTGGCAGGTCGTCGCGTTGTAGGTCCAGGTGGTCAGCTTGCCCTTCGCATCCGTGACCGTCTTGATCTTGCCGCAGCCCGGATCATAGGTCGCGTTCACCGTCAGCGACGCCGGCACGACCGGGGTGAGCAGCTGGCTCGGCGTCTGGCTGAGCTGCGTCACGCTCCCGCGGAAGTCGTATTGAAAGCCGGTCTGGATACCGCCGGGGCTGACGCGTTCGATCACGCGGTTCAGGCCGTCGTATTGCGCCGTGCTCGTGCGCCCCAGTTCGTCGGTGAAGCTCGTCGCTCGCGTCCACGGGTCGTAGTACACCGTGTAGCTGTTGCCCGCCGGGTCCACCCGCTCGCCGCGCGTGCCGCCGCTGATGTAGAAAAGGGTTGCGTTTCGCGTGCCCGGGTATTCGATCGCCTGGGCGTCCTTGTATTTCGATACCCGGCCCACTTCGTCGTAGGTGAGGTGCGCCTTGGCGTTGACGGTGTCCGAGGCGCTGTAGGTGTCGGTCAGGTAGGGCGCGCAGCGCGGGCGGATCGTGCGGTCCGGCCAGCTGCCCAGGTTGCAGTTGCCCGGTCCGTAGGTGACCCTCGAGACTTCGCTGGTCACGTTGTAGGCGTTCACCGGGTGGGTCGTCGTGGCGCTGGCGCAGTCGTACGTCGTGCTGTGGCCCAGGTTGTCGTCCGCCGACTGGAAGTTGCAGGCGTCCCAGTCGCTCTGGTTGCTGCCGAAGACCAGGTTGATCCGGCGCCCCAGCGAGTTCTGCACGTAGGCCAGCAAGTCGTCGCTGTAGTTCGGGTTGGCGGAGGCGACATAGCCCAGCGACAGCGACACCCCCTGCGGCCAGTTCCAGGTCGTCAGGTGCCAGCCGTGGTGTCCGCCGTAGTGGTAGGGCTGCACCGGGTCCTGGTTGTAGCGGTACCAATGCCCGAAGGTCTGCACGTCCTTGGCCGGCGAGGTCAGCGTGAAGCCGACGTTGCTGTAGTTCCATTTCAATCCGTAGCCGTAGGGCGCGCCGGTCTGCGTCAGCTGCCAATAGCGGGAGCCGTCGCCGGGCTGGTAGCCGCTGGGGGGATTGAAGCTGCCGTCGGGCAGGCGCACGAAAACCTTCGAGGTGCCCCCCGCCGTGTAGGTGACGGCGTTGAAGCGAATCTGCTCCGCCCACCAGGCCTGGATGAACGGCGCCAGCACCCAGCGCCGCAGCAGGTTGACGTTGGTGCCCGGCTCCGTCGCGTAGATCTGCTGCGTGGCGTACAGCGCCACCAGGGTGCCCGCCGCTTCCAGCGTCGAGCTCTGGCCCAGTGCCTCGGCACCGCTGCTGCCCATCGCGATGCGATGGTCGAGGTTGTGCGTCCAGCCCTTGCCCAGGCCCGGGCTGTGTGCGGCACCCGGCTTGAAGCTGCGCTGCAGGCTCAGCCGGTACGGAAACTCGCCCAGGCCCACCGACACATCCTCGCCCGGGCTGTAGCTGAAGTCGCCCCCCGCCAGGTCCACGCCCAGGTCGTTGCTGCGGTCCTTGAACTGGTCCTTTACCAGGTCCGCCGAGTGATCGGGCGCATATTCGGTGTCGTACACCGGCGGGTCGCCGGCGCTGCCGCCCTTGTAGCGGCGGCCCTGGGCATCAGTGACGATGCTCGCCGTGGTCACTCCGTCGGCGGCGAACGCCTGGAACGCGGCGCCGCGCTCCAGGTAGGCCACCTCGGATGAGGTCTGGCAGGTGTCGGTACCATTGAGGCATTTGCGGCCCGGCCCCATGAACTGGTTGGCAGCAACCAGCACCCGGTAGTTCGCAGCCGTGTAGAGCGCGGTGTCGTCGTAGACCGAGGGGTAGAAATACGGAGCAGGTCCTTGCGGAAAGAAGTCGTCCGTCGTGGCTGCGCTCGTGAGCAGGTAGTAGCGCATCGACGCCGTTTCCGCCGTCCCGGACTGGAAGCGGTGCGCCACCGACGCCGGCGTCGCCGTGCCGCTCAGCTGCTCGAACTGGCTGCCTTCCAGTGTGTCGGCTGCGGCCGACAGGGAACGCGACAGCGTGCTGCGATTGGTGGTGGAGCCGTTTTCGCTGTTGAGGCTGACCGCGGTGTCGACGTCGATGACCAGGCCGCCCTGTGACACGCTCCAGTTGTTGGAGCCCACCGGGATCGTCGAGGTCACCAGGCTGCGCCGATAGGCCACCCCGACGCTGTGATGCTGCTGATGCACCGCCGACAGCTGCCGGCTCTGGATCATCGCCATCCGCGAGTACTGCGCAAGCCAGCCCGAATACGCCTGCGTGATCGAAGATTCGCCGTTGGGCTGCTCGGGCTTGTCGGGCTCGTTCTCGCAGCCGCTGCAGGGGCTGGTCTCGGGCAGCAGCCTGTCGTAATCCTGCTCGGCAACCAGCTTCGTCTGCAGCCTGTCGCTGACCTCGCCCAGTCCGAGGACGATGGCGACCGGAGAGGTGAAATCGGCGTCCTTGAGCACGGCGTTGTTGCCGGTGAGATCCAGGTAGCTTCCACTATTGGCCGCATAAGGATGATCGATGCTGATTCGAACGTATTCGTGCCGGCCGCTCGGCCCGTCGGCGCAGGTATAAGTGGGGCCGTAGTAGAGCCCGTCGACCTTGAAGCGCGTCGTGCATTCACTCCATCCGCTGGAGTTCAGATAATTGTCGTAGGCAACGCGGCGGCCATAGATCTCGTCTGCGTACAAGGTTTGTGTCAGCACCGCGGTCGTCGTATTGAGCAGCACCATTTCGATGGTGACCCGGGTGCGGAAAATGTCGGGGACGCCGGCTGCCCAGGCCGCACTCGCCGTGCCGTATGCGAGCGTGGTTTGCCGCACAATGTCGCTGGCCGCGACAATGTCCTTGCGGCCGATCACGTCGTCGATCTGCTTGCTGGCGTAACCGTTGCTTCTCAGGTAGGCAACCAGCGTATTGGCGTACGAGGTCAGCTGCGTCGATGCGCCGCCTCCGTTGACGTTGCTGACATAGGGGATTTGCACCGAGCCGGTGTTGCTGGTACCCGATGTCGCCGTCTGGAACCCGCTCGACATGCCGGACTGGGCCGCGTTCAAAAAGCTGGTTTCGCTCCAGCCCATCGCGGTGCCGAGATTGATCGGCGAGGTGCGCGCATGCGGCTTGTAACTCGGATCGAAAACGTAGTTCGTACCGCCGATGTCGACCTGTACCCAGACATGCAGGAACGTGATCGTGCCGACATTGAGCCCAGAGGCGGTGACGTTTGCCGGAATGCCGCCGTCGGCGAAAATTCTCTTGACCGCTGCCAAGTTCTGCGTCCCCAGCCAGGCTTCCAGCTGGGCACCGGTCAGCGTGGCAGTGCCGCGGATGTAGCTCGCGGTATATCCGGATTGGCGCAGCAGCTCGACCATCAGCTGTGCCTGGTCGAAGGCGGTGCCCGAGCGATCGATCAACGCACCGAGCGCACCTTTTTGCAGCCCGAAGATCGGCACGATCTCGATGTTGTTGCGGACGTACTCGTAGATTAGGTCGACATCGTTCTTGAGCGCGTCGGCGAGTGCCCTGATCTCCAGCGGATAGTTGTTCGCCCAGATGATGCCGGTACTGCTCGTGACGCAGTCGTGCTGCGTGCAGTAGTAGTCGACGGCTGCAGTGGTGGAGACAGGATCGGCCCCGGTTGAGGCAACCGTGAATGCCGGAATTGCGCTGGCCTGCGCACAGGATGCCGCAGTGCAAAGCGCCAGTGCGAGTAACGCCTGAGACCACGGTTTCGATATGGACATCTACCGTTCCCCACTATGTGTTTTGGCAACGCCGCTTACGGACAAACACCGCCACTGCAGATCGTGACTTGCGCGTCTTCTGTATAGGCACTGCAACCGACGTTATTGCAGGCGCGCACCCGCACATCCCACTCGACGCTCGCCGAGCCGCTCTGGATCGCTCCGGCATAGCTGGTGGCGGTGCCCGAATAGACCAGGGCCTGCCCATTTCCGCCCGTGGTCCTTTCTTTGTAGAGCTCGTAGGCGGTGACCGTACCGGCAGAGGCGCCCCAGTTGACGCCGAAGGTATTGCCGGTGAGGTTCGACTGAGACGCCGGAACGATCGGCCCGGGCACACCCGGGATAACCAGTTGGCTCTCCTGGATCGACCCGCTGCCGCTGCTCGGCGAGCCGATCCCGGCGCCATTGCTTGCGCTCGTCAGGCTGATGCTGAAGGTCTCCGGCGTGGCCCCTTCGTTTGCCGCGTCTGCGACGGTATTCACCGTGATTGGCCTGGTGGCATCCGCTGATCCAAACACCAGCGGCGAGGCGGTTGCGACGTTGAAGTCGGTGCCGCTGATGGCCGTCCCATTTACCGGTACGAAGCTGACCGAGTGGCTAAGCTTGGTCGCATTGGTCTTGGTCACGGTGAATGCCATCGATCCGCCTTCGACGACGCTGGACGGATTGGCCCCGCTGATGGTGAAGACCGGGGCCGGATCGTTATCGTTGATCGTGGTGGTGACGCTGCTCGTGCCCAGCGTCGCGCCGGCAGTGGGTGTATTGATCGAGGCGCTGAACGTGCGGTTCTGGTCGAACACGGCGTCGTCCAGCGTATTGACCGGGAACGTCTTCGGCGAGTCCGTAGGCGCGAAGGTGAATTGGCCGCTGACGGGCGTGTAATCGACCCCCGCTGCGGCTGTCCCTGGCGTGGTCATGTAATTGACCGAATGCGTCAGCGCGGTCGCATTGGTCCTGGTGACGGTATAGGTCGCGGTATTGGATTCGGTAACCGCCGTCGGGCCGGAGATCGAGAAGATCGGCGCGGGATCGAGCGTATTGTTGTTGCCTACGGTGACGGTCGCCGTCGAGTTTCCGATCTGCACGGCGGGGTTCGACGTGCTGATCGAAACCGTGAAACTCAAGTCGGTGTTGTATTTACCGTCCCGAATGGTAGCGACAGGGAATGAGCCCGAAGACTGGCCCGCCAGCAGCGTGTACGAATTCTGCGGCGGGGTGTAATTGACGGAAGCGGTCGCCGACCCGTTTGCCGCGGCTACTGTCAACGCGACCGCAGAAGCGGTATGGCCGCTGCGCGAGATCTGCAGGGAGATGGCATTCCCCTCCACGCCGCTGGCCGTCAGAGCGATCGAAACGGTCGAGAGGCCGCTCGAGCCGATGCTCAGCGATTGCCGGCCGCATCGTAGATGTAACTCTGAGCCGTACTGTCTTCGTAGGAGACGCCCTTGAGCCGGCCCAGATTGTCGTAGGTATACGTGGCGGTTCCCGACGCTGCGTCGGCCTTGCCCACTGCCGAGAGCGCTACAAGAAGCGCGATACTCCGTAGGAACAATTGGCAATGCATGGTTTCCATTCCCTCGAACTCTCCGAGTTGAGAGCTCTACAGCATCGACTGGATTTCATATCCTTTTTATCCACGACATGCGACAGCATGTCGGCCCCTTTAGTGAGTCTAACGCGAACTTGTAGCCATCCGTCTAGGCTCAGGCATGCAATGCCTGTCCAGACTTGAGCAGCGTCACAATGGCAGTCATCGCATTCTGCCGGCTGAGCAAGAATGGGACCGCGGCCGTGCCGACTTGCATGCGCTAGTCGCACCAGTCAAACCGACCGAGACTCGCGATGAAGCCCGAAGCCACCATCGAAACGCTGAGCAGTGCGCCATTCGCATCGAGCGCGCGGTCGCGCCTTTTGGCCGCAATGTTCGCCGAAGGTGATACGCCGCCGACGCTGGACGAAATGGCGCGCGCCGCTGCGCCCTCGCCGTTCCACTTCCATCGCATCTATCGCGCGCTGCTAGGAGAAACTGTGGCGCAGACCGGCGCGCGGCTGCGCATGTCGCGCGCGGTGCACTTGCTGATGGAGCCTTCGCGGCCGATCACCGCGGTGGCGATGTCGACCGGCTTTGCGACCCCGCAGGCGTTCGCGCGCGCGTTCCGTGGCTTCACCGGCTATAGCCCGAGCCAGGCACGCTACGCCGATCCGCAGCAGTTCGGCGCGGTGCTCGATCCGCCGCTGGACGCCCAGGGCCAGCCGGCGCCACTGGCGGTGCGCGTGGTGTCGCTGGAGCCTTTCGAAGTGCGCACTTTGCGCCATGTCGGTGATCACGCTGGCCTGTTCGAGGTCTATGACCGCCTGTTCGGCTGGGCCGGCGAGCAGGACCTGCTCGACCGTCTTCGCGGCCTGTTCGGACTGCCTATCGACGATCCGCGCGATGTGCCGGTGTTCCGCTTCGATGCGGCGCTGGCGATCTGCGGCGCGACGCCCGATGCCGAGGGCATCGGCCGCTCGCAACTGGGCGGTGGGCGCTATCTTGTCGCGCGCCTGCAAGTCAGTTGGGAGGACGGCCTGGAGCCGCTGCTGGACCGGCTCTATCTGCACGCGCTGCTGCGGTCCGGCCTCGCGCCGGGCGAGCGCCCGCTGCACTACGAATATCTGAACCATCCCGAGCACATGCCCGAAGGCGACGGGCAGACCGATCTGTACCTGGCGGTGCGCTGATCGCGCCGCGCGGCGCGGCTACACTGCTGCGCTATGAACACCGCGCCGCCGCCCGGACTGCTGCAGCAGTTCGCGATCTACCTGCGCCTGATGCGCTTCCACAAGCCGATCGGGATCTACCTGCTGTTGTGGCCGACCTTGTGGGGGCTATGGCTGGCGGCCGGCGGCCTGCCGCCGTTGAAAGTGTTCGTCGTGTTCGTGCTCGGCACGGTGCTGATGCGTGCCGCCGGCTGCGTGATCAACGACTACGCCGATCGCGACTTCGACGGTCACGTCGCGCGCACGCGCGATCGACCGATCGCGGCCGGCGCGGTGCAGCCGAGCGAAGCCGTGCGGCTCGCGGTCGTACTGGCGCTGATCGCGTTCGGCCTGACCACGTCGTTGCACAGCGTGCCGGTGCTGCTGCTGTCGGTGCCGGCGGTGATCACCGCGGCGGTATATCCGTTCATGAAGCGCTACATCAGCGTGCCGCAGGCGGTGCTCGGCCTGGCGTTTTCCTGGGGCATTCCGATGGCCTACGTCGCGGTGCGCGGCAGCGCGCCGGTTGCGGAAGTCGCGGCCCTGATGCTGGCCAACCTGTGCTGGGTGGTCGCCTACGACACCTACTACGCGATGGCCGATCGCGAGGACGACCTCAAGCTCGGCGTCAAATCCAGCGCGATCTTCTTCGGCCGCCACGACCGCAGCGTGGTGATCGCGCTGCAGGTAGCGGCGCTGGTGCTGCTGGCCGGTCTCGGCGCGTCGCGCCATCTGGCCTGGCCGTATTTCGCCGGCCTCGCCGGCGCCGCGGCGACAGTGATCCATCAGGCGCAGCTGACGCGGCGTCGCGAGCCGGCAAAGTGCTTCGCGGCGTTCTTGAACAACAATCTGTTCGGGGCGTCGGTGTTTCTGGGGTTGATGCTCTCGTTGATGATGTAGTGGCGCGCGAAAGCGGCGGCTCATCGGCCGCGCGCCACAATCGCTGCGTCCGATTGCGGCGGCGCTGCGTAATTGCGTGCATCGATCCTGTCGGAGAAATTCCTTGCTGCGTTTTCTGAGCCTGCTGTTCGGCGCGCTGTTCGGTACGGTTGGCTGCACCACCTACCAGGGACGCCCGGAAGGACCGGCCCCGCAGCGTGTCGACACCGAATACCAGCTGCGTCGCGACCAAGTGTTCACGCCCCCGGGCTGGCCGCAGGCATTGAAGGCCGATGTCTATCTGCCCGAAGGCCGCGGACCATTTCCGGCAGTGTTGGTGATTCACGGTGGCGGCTGGGATTCCGGCGATCGCGACCAGGTCGCCGGTATTGCCAAGCGGCTGGCCAAGCGCGGCTACGTCGCGGTCAACACCCAATATCGACTGGCGCCGGGCGCGATCTATCCGGCGCAGTTGCAGGACGTGCAGCAGGCGGTGCTGTGGATGCGCGCGAACGCGGCGGAATACCACATCGATCCGACGCGCATCGCCTCGTTCGGCTATTCCGCCGGCGCGCATCTGGCGGCGCTGCTCGGCGGTGTCGGCGAAACCGGACCGCTGGGCAAGCCCGGCGCCGCGGTGCAGGCGGTGGTCGCCGGCGGCACGCCGACCGATCTGACCAAGTGGCCGGCCGGCAAATTGGTGCCGCAGCTGATCGGCGGTGATCGCGCGCACAAGCTCGCCGAGTACAAGGCCGCATCGCCGGTGAGCTACGTCAACGCCGGCGATCCTCCGGTGTTCCTGTACCACGGCGGCGCCGACAAGCTCGTGCCGATCGATCACGCCGAGGACTACAAGCAACTGCTAGACGCCGCCGGCGTGCCCTGCGAGCTGTTCGTGCTGCGCGGCCGCGGGCACATCCTGGCGTTTCTGACCGACGGGCCGGCGGTAGAGGCGGCGATCGGCTTCCTCGATCGCCATCTGCGCTAGCCCGGGCTACGGGGTCCTTGCCGCCGACCAGACCTCGATTGTCGCCGCGCCGGCCTTGCGGCAGACGCGCGCCAGCTCGTCGAACGTCGCGCCGGTGGTCATCACATCGTCGACCAGCGCGACATGCCGGCCCTGCAGCGAAGGCGAGGCGCTGAACAGGCCGCGCAGGTTGGCGCGGCGCGCGCTGGCGCTCTGGCCGATCTGGTCGCGGCCGGCGCCGTGACGCCGCAGGCTGCGGGTGTCGACCGGCAGATCCAGCCTTGCGCCGAGTTCGCGCGCCAGCAGCAGCGCCTGGTTGTAGCCGCGGCCGGCGAGTCGCCGCCAGTGCAGCGGTACCGGCAGCAACAGCTCGGGCAGAGGCCTGGCGCGGCTGCGCAGCTCGCAGGCCATCAGCTCGCCGAGCACGCGCGCCTGCTCGAAGCGCGCGTGGTACTTCAGCCCGAGCAGTCCGCTGTGCACCGGCGCAGCCAGCACGAAGGCCGACCAGGCCTGGTCGAAGCGCCGCGGCCGGCGCAGGCAACGCGGACAAGACAGGCCGGTCGATGACGGCAGCGCGCAGCCGGGACAGGCGAGACGATTCCAGGGCAGGCCGTAGCGGCAGCCCTCGCAGCAGCCGCTGCCGGCCGTGCCGGCGCCGCAGTACAGGCAGCTTGGTGCGGCGGCGAGATCCAGCCAAGGCCGGAAGTTGTAAACCCGAGACCAGTCGATCAAGTTGACATCTCCCCGGCCGGCTTAGGACACTGCCGGCCTTCGTGTTCACCGCCAAGACTCACGCCATGCAGAACGATATCCGCCACGACTGGACCCGCGCCGAGGTCCAGGCCCTGTTCGACATGCCGTTCATGGACTTGATGTTCCAGGCGCAGACGCTGCACCGCCGCTATCACCAGCCGAACACGGTGCAGCTGTCGACGTTGCTGTCGATCAAGACCGGCGCCTGCCCGGAAGACTGCGCCTACTGCCCGCAGTCGGTGCGTTTCGAAACCGGCCTGGCGAAAGAGCCGCTGATGGAAGTCATGGCCGTGGTCGACGCGGCCCGAGAGGCCAAGGCCAATGGCGCGACGCGCTTCTGCATGGGCGCGGCCTGGCGCAGCCCCAAGGACAAGGACCTGCTGAAAGTCGAAACCATGGTGCGCGAGGTCAAGTCGCTGGGCCTGGAAACCTGCGTGACTTTGGGCATGCTCAAGGATCACCAGGCCCAGCGTCTCGCCGACGCCGGCCTGGATTACTACAACCACAATCTCGATACCTCGCCCGAGTACTACGAAAAGATCATCAGCACGCGCACCTACGAAGATCGCCTGGAGACGCTCGCCAATGTGCGCGCGGCCGGCGTCAAGGTGTGCAGCGGCGGCATCGTCGGCATGGGCGAGCAGACCGCCGATCGCGCCGAACTGCTGCGCCAGCTGGCGACGCTGGAAGTGCATCCCGAGAGCGTGCCGATCAACGATCTGGTGCAGGTCGACGGCACGCCGCTGGCGCTGGGCAAGGTCACGCCGATCGACGGCCTCGATTTCGTGCGCGTGATTGCGGTGGCGCGGGTGATGATGCCGAAGTCCTCGGTGCGCCTGTCCGCCGGCCGCACGCAGATGAGCGACGAGACGCAGGCGATGTGCTTCATGGCCGGCGCCAACTCGATCTTCTACGGCGACAAGCTGCTGACCACCGAAAATCCGCAGAACCTGCGCGACCGCGCGCTGCTGGCCAAGCTCGGCATGCAGATCGAAGGCAAGGTAACCACCGAAGTCGCCATCGGCGATCGCGAAGCCTGCCATGTGCAATGCGATCATCACCACGAGGCGGCGCACGAACACGCTACGGCTTGAGCCGTGAGCGAACTCCTGCCCCCTCTCCCGCACGCGGAAAGGGGAAATAAAAGCATGCTCGACGCGCGCCTTGCGCCGGTGCTCGACGATCTGCGCTCGCGCTCGCTGTACCGCGTGCGCCGCGTCGTCGACGGCAGGCACGCGGTACGCATGAAGGTCGACGGCCGCGACTGCATCAATTTCTGCAGCAACGACTATCTCGGCCTGGCCAGTGATCCGCGCGTGGCGGAAGCCGCCAGCAATGCGTTCGCGCGCGTCGGCACCGGCAGCAGCGGCTCGGCGCTGATCAGCGGCTACAACGCCGAACATCGCGCGCTCGAAGAAGAGCTCGCCGACTTTCTTGGCCGCCCGCGCGCGTTGCTGTTCTCGACCGGCTGGGCGACCAATATGGGCGTGCTCAAGGCGCTGCTCGGCCGCGGCGACGCGGTGGTCGCGGATGAGCTCAATCACGCCTCGCTGATCGACGGCGCGCGCGCCAGCGGCGCGCAGTATTGGCGCGTCGCGCATGCCGACTTGAACGCCTACGAGCGCGCCTTGCAGCAGGCCGCGCTGGATCGGCGCTTTGCAGTGCTGGTCACCGATGGCGTGTTCAGCATGGATGGCGACATCGCCGATCTGCCGGCGCTGGCGCAACTCGCGCGGCACAGCGGCGCGGCGCTGATGGTCGACGACGCGCATGGCTTCGGCGTCCTCGGCGAGCGCGGCCGCGGTAGTGCGGAACTGCTCGACGTCGAGCCCGAGGTGCTGGTGGCGACGCTCGGCAAGTCGCTGGGTTGCGCCGGTGGTTTCGTCGCCGGCTCGGAAACCCTGATCGAATACCTGGTGCAGAAGGCGCGCACCTGGGTGTTCTCGACCGCGCCGCCGCCGGCGATCGCCGCGGCCGGCCGCGCGGCGCTGCGCATCGTTCGCGCCGAACCGGAGCTGCGCGCGCGGCTGCACGCCAACATCGCGCGCTTCGTCGATGGCGCGCGCGAGCGCGGCCTGCCGGTCGACGAGCGCGCGGTGTCGACGCCGATCCAGCCCCTGCTCGTTTACGACGATGCGCGCGCATTGCAGCTGTCGCGCGAGCTGATGTCGCGCGGTTTCTGGGTCGCCGCGATCCGCCCGCCGACGGTGCCGCGCGGCACGGCGAGGCTGCGCATCACCTTGTCGGCCGCGCACGAGTTCGCGCAGATCGACGGGCTGCTGGATGCGCTGGCGCAGAGCCTGCGCGCGCTGCCCGTACCCTACGGACTGTAGGAGCGGGCTTGCCCGCGACTGAGACCTTGACGAGCACAGTCGCGGGCAAGCCCGCTCCTACAGTTGCGGATCTGGCGGAATGAAAACCCTGTTCATCACCGGCACCGACACCGGCGTCGGCAAGACCCATGTCAGCTCGCTGCTGCTGAGCGCCGCGCGCGCCGCTGGCGTCCGTGCCTGCGGCTACAAGCCGGTCGCCAGCGGCTGCGAGCGGATCGACGGCGAGCTGCGCAACGAGGACGCGCTGGCGCTGCAGGCCGCGGCCGGCACGCGCGAGCCTTACGCGGCGATCAACCCTTACGCCTTCGAGCCGGCGATCGCGCCGCACATCGCCGCGCGCCAGGCCGGCGTGACGATCGATTTGGGGCGGCTCACGCAAGGCGCGCAGCAGCTCGAAGCGCGCCACGACTGGCTGCTGGTCGAAGGCGCCGGCGGCTGGCTGGTGCCGCTGAACGAGCAGGCCAGCTTCGCCGACTGGGTCGCGGCGCATGGCTGGCCGGTGCTGCTGGTGGTGGCGATGCGCCTGGGCTGCATCAATCACGCGCTGCTGAGCGCCGAGGCGATCCGCAGCCGCGGCCTGAGGCTGATCGGCTGGGTCGCCAACGAGCTACCGCCGGCGCAGCCGCAGGTCGACGACAACGTCCGCACGCTGGAGCAGCGACTCGACGCGCCGCTGCTGGCGCGCCTTTCGTGCGGTGCCGCCGGGGCGATGGCGGGCGACGGCCTGCTTCAGGGGCTGCGCGCCCGGCTGCCGGCGCGCTGATCCATTCGCCGCACTAATCCGATCGGATAGAAAGCTTTGCCGGTGCTGGCGGCATCCTCTACAATCCGCGGGCTCGAATGTTGTGCCTGCTCTGGGGCTGTCTTCCCGCCATGTCGACCACGCGCATCGTCATCGGACCCAATGCCTCCCTGGATTTTCGGGGTGCGATCTGGTTCCTGGGGTCGCTGAGCGCGTTGGCTTTAACCGTTGCGATGGTCTGCGTCTTTATCGGTTTCTGGCCGGTACTGCCGTTTGCGGGCGCGGAGCTGATGGCGGTGACGGCGGCGGTCTGGGTCAGTCTCAGGCGCAACCGCTACCGCGAGGTGGTGACCGTGGACGAGAGCCGCTTGCGGGTCGAGTTCGGGCTCGCCGGCCGCGACGGGCAGGGTGGAGCCCGTTCTAGTGTGGAGTTCCCGCGCCCCTGGGTGCGGGTGGTGATCGAGGCAGGGGCGCATCGCCACGATCCCCGGCGTTTGTGGCTGTGCTGTTCGGGGCAACGGGTCGGCATAGCCCGCTGCCTGACGGACGAGGAGCGTGAGGCCTTGGCCGCACGGTTAAAAGAATTGATATCAGTGAAACCGGCGTGGGGCCGGTCGCTCGCCACCGAGAGGGCCGATGAGCCCGCTGGGAAGCCTTTTGGAGATTAGACGCATGCAGAAGATGCTGGGGTGGGCGCGGGTTGGCGCTCTCGTGAGCTCTCTATTCGCCAGCGGTTCGGCGCTTGCCTACACCGGCTCCAAATGGAACATGCCGGAAGGCGTGACCGAAATCAGCCATGAAGTGCATCACCTGCACATGATGGCGTTCTGGGTCTGCGTCGCCATCGGCGTCGTCGTGTTCGGCGCGATGTTCTATTCGGTGTTCGCGCATCGCAAGTCCAAGGGCGCGGTGGCCGCCAAGTTCCATGAATCGACCCTGGTCGA
The DNA here is from genome assembly GCF_965279055.1 of Hydrocarboniphaga sp. Taxonomy (NCBI): domain Bacteria; kingdom Pseudomonadati; phylum Pseudomonadota; class Gammaproteobacteria; order Nevskiales; family Nevskiaceae; genus Hydrocarboniphaga; species Hydrocarboniphaga sp. The sequence continues at coordinate 460,967 of NZ_OZ257125.1, forward strand.
GATCATCTGGACCGGCATCCCGTTCCTGATCCTGATCGGCATGGCGATCCCCGCCGCGGCGACGCTGGTGAAGATGGACAACACCCACAACGCCGAGCTGAACATCAAGATCACCGGCTACCAGTGGAAATGGCAGTACGAATACCTCGGTGAGGACGTCTCCTACTTTTCGACGCTCGCCAGCGCCTCGAACAAGGCGCGCCAGCTGAACTCCGGCATCGACGTCAACACCGTGCCGAACTACCTGGTCGACGTCGACCACGAGCTGGTGCTGCCGGTCGGCAAGAAGATCCGCTTCCTGATCACGTCCAACGACGTCATCCACGCCTGGTGGGTGCCGGCGATCGCGGTCAAGAAGGACGCGATCCCGGGCTACATCAACGAAATCTGGACCAAGATCGACGAGCCGGGCACCTATCGCGGTGTCTGTGCCGAGCTTTGCGGCCGCGATCACGGCTTCATGCCGATCGTGGTGCGCGCGCTGCCGGAAGAGGATTTCAAGGCCTGGCTGGCCGAGCAGAAGAAGGGTGGCCAGCAGGTCGCGTCGACGGCGCCGGTCGCGGCTGCTCCGGCCGCTGCCGCGATGCCTGCCGCCGATTCCGGCAGTGCTGCGGTCGCCGCTCCGGACACCAAGGTCGCTGCCGCCGCTACCGCCCCGGCCGCCCCGGCTGCCGCTGCTGCTCCGGCCGCTGCCGGCAAGAGCAAGGACGAATTGCTCGAGGCAGGCAAGAAGGTCTACATGGCCAACTGCGCCGCCTGCCATCAGCCCGCCGGCACCGGCATGCCGCCGACCTTCCCGGCGCTGGCCGGCAGCAAGGTCGTCAACGGCCCCAAGGATGCGGTCATCAGCCAAGTGCTGCACGGCAAGAACATGATGCCGCCGTTCCCGCAGCTGTCGAACGACGACATCGCCGCGGTGACCAGCTACGTGCACAGCTCCTGGGGCAACAAGGGCGAGATCGTGCAGGCCGCCGACGTCGCCGCCGCCCGCAAGTAAGCAGCGCCTTTCACTGCTAACGAACAGAAATCAGTAGTCGAGTTTTTCGGAGTTCCAATGGCTCACACCGATCACACCACGCATCTGCACGACGATCATCACGAGCACCATGGTCCGCCCAGCGGCATCATGCGCTGGATCAAGACCACCAATCACAAGGACCTCGGTACCTTGTATCTGGTGTTCGCGTTCACGATGTTCTTCATTGGCGGCCTGATGTCGCTGGTGATCCGCGCCGAGCTGTTCCACCCGGGCCTGCAGTTCGTGCGTCCCGAGTTCTTCAACTCGATGACGACGCTGCATGCGCTGGTGATGATCTTCGGCGGCGTCATGCCGGCGTTCACCGGCCTGGCCAACTGGATGGTGCCGATGCAGATCGGCTGCTCCGATCTGGCACTGCCGCGCGTCAACAACTGGGGCTTCTGGATTCTGCCGTTCGCGTTCGCGCTGCTGCTGTCGACGCTGTTCATGCCGTCCGGCGGCCCCGCCGGCGGCTGGACCATGTACCCGCCGCTGGTGCTGCAGATGGGCGAGGGTTTCCCGTTCCTGATCTTCGCGGTTCACTTGATGGGTATCAGCTCGATCACCGGCGCGATCAACGTCGCCGTGACGATCCTGAACATGCGCGCGCCGGGCATGACGCTGCTGAAAATGCCGCTGTTCTGCTGGACCTGGCTGATCACCGCGTATCTGCTGATCGCGACGATGCCGGTACTGGCCGGCGCCGTGACCATGCTGCTGACCGACCGCTACTTCGGCACCAGCTTCTTCACCGCCAGCGGCGGTGGTGACCCGGTGTTGTTCCAGCACGTATTCTGGTTCTTCGGTCATCCCGAGGTCTACATCCTGATCCTGCCGGCCTTCGGCATCGTCAGCACGATCATCCCGACCTTCGCCCGCAAGACGCTGTTCGGCTACGACTCGATGGTCTACGCGACCGCGTCGATCGCGTTCCTGAGCTTCATCGTCTGGGCGCATCACATGTTCACGGTCGGCATGCCGCTGGCCGGCGAGCTGTTCTTCATGTTCAGCACGATGCTGATCGCGGTGCCCACCGGCGTGAAGGTGTTCAACTGGATCGCGACGATGTGGCGCGGCTCGATGAGCTTCGAGACGCCGATGCTGTTCGCGGTGGCCTTCGTGTTCCTGTTCACCATCGGCGGCTTCTCCGGCCTGATGCTGGCCATGGCGCCGGTGGACTTCCAGTACCACGACACCTACTTCGTGGTCGCGCACTTCCATTACGTGCTGGTGCCGGGCGCGGTGTTCTCGATCATCGCCGGCGTCTACTACTGGATCCCGAAATGGACCGGCCGCATGTACAGCGAGTTCTGGGGCAAGACCCATTTCTGGCTGTCGGCAGTGTTCATCAACGTGACCTTCTTCCCGCAGCACTTCCTCGGTCTGGCCGGCATGCAGCGCCGCGTGCCCGACTACGCGGTGCAGTTCACCGACTTCAACGAGATCTCGACGATCGGCGCGTTCGGTTTCTTCCTGAGCCAGTTCATCTTCATCTTCAACATGATTCGCTGCATGTCCAAGAGCGGCCAGCCGGCCACCGCGCAGGTCTGGGAAGGCGCGCATGGCCTGGAGTGGACGGTGCCGTCGCCGGCGCCGTATCACACCTTCGAAGTGCCGCCCTACGTCGGTGACGACGCGACCTCGCACCTGCACGACACCGCCAAGGCGCACTGAACGTGAATGACGTGGGCGAAGCCGATCGCAAGCGCGCCAGGCGCAACGTGACCTTGGCGATCGTCCACGTCGGCCTTGCGATCATCGTGCTGGCCGGCTTCGTCTACGCGCAGATGCATCGTTGAGCCAGGGCAGCGACAACGCGGTCAGCAGGGGCCTGTCGTCGGCCAAGCGCAATGCGCTGGTGCTGGTCGTCGTCGTCGTCGGCATGTTCGGTTTCGGCTACGCGACGGTGCCGCTGTACAACGCGCTGTGCGAGTTCACCGGTCTTAACGGCAAGGTGTCGAGCGAAGCGGTCAAAGAAGCAACGTTTGGAAAGACGGCCGTCGCGGCGGTGGATACCAGCCGCGAAGTGAAAGTGCAGTTCGTGACCACCGTCAACGGCGGCCGCGACTGGCAGTTCCGGCCGATGCAATCGTCGGTCACGGTGCACCCGGGGCAGTTCGTTACGGTCATGTTCCATGCCCGCAACACCCAGGACGGCGATCTGGTGGCGCAGGCGGTGCCCAACGTGGCGCCGATCGAAGCCGCCAAGTACCTGCACAAGTCGGAGTGTTTCTGCTTCAACAACCAGCCGTTCAAGGCCGGTGAAGAAAAGATGATGCCGGTGCGTTTCGTGCTCGACCGCGAAATCCCGCCGGAAGTGGATACGGTAACCCTGTCGTATACTTTTTTTGACGTGACCGAGGCGGCTGCGAAAGCGGCGGCCAAAGCAGCACCGAAAAGCTAGCTAGAACAAGCGAGACACGAGGACATCATGGCGACGCCAGCCGCAGCCCATACCGATCATTCCCACGCACCGGATACCACCAAGTATTTCGTGCCTGAGCCTTCCGTCTGGCCGTTTTTGCTGACCGCCGCGCTGGTGGTTTGCATCATTGCCGGCTGGGGCTATCTGGAAGATCACAGCGTCGGTCCGATCCCGCCGATCGTGGGCGCGCTCGCCGCGTTCTACATCATCTATCGCTGGGTTCGCGGTGTATGCCAGGAGAGCGAAGGCGGCTTCTACAACGATCAGGTCGGCCGCACCTATCGCATGGGCATGGCCTGGTTCATTTTCTCCGAGGTGATGTTCTTTGCCGCGTTCTTCGGCGCGCTCTGGTACGCACGCGAAATGTCGATTCCGTGGCTGTCGGGTGAAGGCACCAAGCTGGCCACGCACCTGACCCTGTGGCCGGGCTTCGAAAACACCTGGCCGACCAACGGGCCGAAAGCTCTCGGCGGCAAGTTCGAAACCGTCGGCGCCTGGGGCCTGCCCTTCATCAACACCGTGCTGCTGCTGACGTCCGGCTTCACGCTCGAAGCCGCGCATCACGCGCTGAAGGAAAATCACCGAAAGATCTGCATCTTCTGGATGTGGGTGACGGTCGCGCTCGGTAGCCTGTTCCTGTACTTCCAGGCCACCGAGTACATGCACGCGTTCCACACGCTGAACCTGACGCTGCACAGCGGCGTCTATGGCTCGACCTTCTTCATGCTGACCGGCTTCCACGGTTTTCACGTGACGCTCGGCACCCTGATGCTGGCGATCATCGCGATCCGCCTGATGCTCGGCCATTTCAAGCCCGACAGCCACTTCGGCTTCGAAGGCGTGGCCTGGTACTGGCACTTCGTCGACGTGGTATGGATCGGCCTGTTCATCTTCGTCTACGTGGCCTGATGCCCTAGACGGTCAAAGAAAAAGGCCCGCTAGGCGGGCCTTTTTCTTGTTTGCGCTGTCTATGGAATCTGAAACCAAACCCCGTTCGTAGTGAGTACAAGCCGAAGGGCTCGTATCGAGGTACCCGGACCCTAATTTGAAGGGCGGTCCGCTCCCTCGATACGCGGTCTTCGCCCGCTACTCGGGACGAACGGGGGCGGGTGAAGTCTGAAACAAGCTACCCGCCCAACTGATGCGGCTTGATCCAGCCCATCAGGAAGGCGACGACCAGGAAGATCAGCAGTGCCAGCTGCAGGCCGACGCGCCAGCTCAGCGCCCAGAACGCGCGGCGCTTGCTGCTGGGATCGCGAACCACGAAGTAGCCGCCGGCGAACAACGCGACCAGGATGGCGATCAGGAACAGCGCGATGAACAGGTTGACGAGCATGCCGGTCCGTAAGATGAAAGCGGGTTTCGCGATACGCCATGTTAGGCCGCGCGGCTGAGCATGCGCTACCGCTTCAAGCCGCCGCTGTGGTCCTGGTTCGCGCTGTTTCCGGCGCTGGCGCTGTTGATCGTGCTCGGCAGCTGGCAGATGCAGCGCGGCTTCTACAAGACGCGGATGCAGGCGGTGATGGACGCCGCCGCCGCCGCGCCGACACAGCCGCTGACGCGCGCGACCGCTGCGGCCGACGAGTTCCAGGCGCCGCACCTGCAGGCGCGTGGCCATTACCTGGTCGAGCGCCAGCTGCTGCTCGACAACCAGGGCAACGACGGCCGCCCCGGCTACCACGTGTGGACGCCGCTGAAGCTGGCCGACGGCGCGCTGCTGATGGTGGATCGGGGCTGGGTCGCCGAGAATGGCGACCGCAGCCAGCTGCCGGCTACCGAGGTCGATGACGGTCCGCGCGATGTCGCCGGCCTATGGCGGCCGTTGCCGCAGCCGGGCATGCGACTGGCCGCGGACGCCTGCGCCGGCAAAAACTGGCCGCGCGTGGTGCAATATCCCGTCGTCGCCGATCTGCAATGCCTTTATGCGGATCTCGGCACCGCGCCGCTGGCCGGCGTGCTGCTGCTGGATCCGGCCGCCGCCGACGGCTACGTGCGCGACTGGCGCATCAACGCGGCGATTCCGCCGCAGCGGCATTACGCGTATGCGGCGCAGTGGTACGCGTTTGCCGCGACGCTGCTGTTTCTGTTTGTGAAGCTCAACCTGAGACGTGTCCGCTGATGAGTCCCGCAAGCCCTCCGATGAACCGCCCGCAAGGCCCTGGCCGTACCCAGTTGATCCTGCTCGCGGTGCTGTTCTTCACGCCGTTCATAGCCGCGTGGTTGCTGTACTTCCATTACCCGCATCTGCGTCCGACCGGCACCACCAACTACGGCGAGCTGGTGACGCCGCTGCGCGAGTTGCCGAAATGGACCTGGCTCAAGCCCGACGGCAGCGCGACGACCACCGAAGAACTGCGCAATAAGTGGACGCTGCTGCAGCTGGCGCCGGCCGACTGCGCCGCGGCCTGCGCCGAGCGCGTGCTGCTGAGCCGCCAGCTGCGCACCGCGCTCGCCGCGAACCGCGACCTGGTGCAGCGCGTGCTGCTGGTCGACGACGCAGCCGCGCTGGCCGTCCTGCAGCAGCGCTTCGGCGCCGAGCATCCCGACCTGCTGCTGCGCGCGCCGGCCGAGTCCGCTTCGGTCGGGTCGCGCTTCTTCGGCAGCACGGACCCTCAGGCGATCTATCTGATCGACCCCTTCGGCAATTACATGATGGTTTATGCCGACCACGGTACCCAGCAGGACTTCAAGGGCATGCAGAAGGATTTCAAACGGTTGTTGAAACAGGCGTCGAACTGACGCAGCCCCGGTCCCCACGGCGGCGCCCGCCGCGGCCGGCTAAAATGTCGGCCGCTGCCCCCGGGGCCGCTCCCCTTCGCTGTAGGCATCAACGATCCCCATGCTCTGGTTCCGCCGCCTCAATCTGGCCACCGTCGTCCTCTGCTTCGTCGTCATCGTGTTCGGCGCCTATGTGCGCCTCAGCGATGCCGGCCTCGGCTGCCCGGACTGGCCGGGCTGCTACGGCCATGTCGGCGTGCCCGAAGCCAGCCATGACGTCGCCAACGCGCAGGCCGCGTTCCCGGATCGTCCGGTGGAGACGCACAAGGCCTGGAAGGAAATGATTCACCGCTATCTCGCTTCCACCTTGGGCTTGCTGATCGTCGCGCTGGCGCTGTGGAGCACGCGGCTCAAGGGCGCGCGCAAAACGGTACGCGTGATGCCCTGGATTCTGGTCGGCCTGGTGATGTTCCAGGGCGCGCTCGGCATGTGGACGGTGACACTGTTGCTGAAGCCCCTGGTGGTGACCGGCCATCTGCTCGGCGGCCTGACCACCTTGTCGCTGCTGCTATGGCTATGGCTTTCGACCACGACGCCGGCGGCCGCGAACGCGCCGCGGCCGCTGCTGCGCTTCGCGACGTTCGCGCTGGTGACCCTCGCGCTGCAGATTTTTCTGGGCGGCTGGACCAGTACCAACTACGCGGCGCTGGCCTGTCCTGACTTGCCGACCTGCCAGGGCAAGTACATCCCCGAGACCGACTACCGGACCGCGTACACCTTGTGGCATGGCCTGGGCATCAACTACGAGCACGGCATTCTGGACGCGCGCGCGCGCGTCACCATCCATTGGACCCACCGGCTCGGCGCCGGCATCGTCAGCGTGACGATGCTGTTGCTGGCGGTGGTGCTGCTGCGGCTGCGCGCCTGGCGTGGCTACGGCTATGCGGTGCTCGGCGTGCTGGCGTTGCAGGTCGCGCTCGGCCTGGCGACGGTGTGGTGGCAGCTGCCGCTGGCGCTGGCCACCGCACACAACGCCGGCGCTGCGCTGTTCCTGATCTGCCTGCTGGTACTGAACCAGCGGCTGCGCTCGGCGCCGTCGATCTGAGCCGGGGATGAAAACGCTGGCCGCCGAATCGTCGTTGTTGAACGAGTACTACGAGCTGTGCAAGCCGCGCGTGGTCATGCTGATCGTGTTCACCGCGATCATCGGCATGTTCCTCGCGGTACCGCTGCTGCCGCCGCTGGCGGCGCTGGTCTGGGGCACGCTCGGCATCACGCTGCAGGCGGCCTCGGCGGCGGCGATCAACCAGATCATCGACCGCGGCATCGACGCCAACATGGCGCGCACCTGCGGCCGTCCACTGGTCACCGGCCGGCTCGGCATGACCGAGTCGATCGCGTTCGCGACCGTGATCGGTCTGGCCGGGTTCGTGGTGCTGTGGTTCCTGGTCAACCCGCTGACCGCGCTGCTGACGCAGTTCGCGCTGGTCGGCTATGCCGGCATCTACACCCTGTTCCTGAAGCGCGCCACGCCGCAGAACATCGTCATCGGCGGTGCGGCGGGTGCGGCGCCGCCGGTGCTCGGCTGGGTCGCCGCGACCGGCGAGGTGCACCCGCATTCGCTGATCCTGTTCCTGATCATCTTCATCTGGACGCCGCCGCATTTCTGGGCACTGGCGATCGAGCGCCGCGACGAATACGCCAAGGCCGGCGTGCCGATGCTGCCGGTCACGCACGGCATCGAATACACCAAGACCCAGGTGCTGCTGTACACCATCCTGCTGGTGCTGGTGACGACGCTGCCGGTGCTGATCGGCATGAGCGGCCTGATCTACCTGATCGGCTCGGTGGCGCTGAACTTCGTGTTCATGCGCTACGCGCTGCTGATGAAGTTCGCGCCGCGGCCGGGGCTGCCGATGAAGACCTTCGGCTACTCCATCGTCTACCTGATGGGCATCTTCACCGCGCTGCTGGCGGATCATTATCTGAGGGCGTTCATTTAGGGAACCTAACGGCGCGTGTCGTGCTTGCTAAGCTTTCGGTTCTCACTGAGCAGGCAAGGACGAAATGAGCGAGCAGCGTCTGCGTGTCGTCGTCGGCTGGCACATGCACCAGCCCGAGTACCGCGATCCGGCCAACGGCGTCTCGGCCTTGCCTTGGACTTATCTGCATGCCATCAAGGATTACTCCGACATGGCCGCGCACCTGGAGAACGATCCCGGCGCCAGGGCCGTGGTCAACTTCGCGCCGCTGCTGCTGGAGCAGATCGAAGGCCGTGCCGCGACCATCGCCGGCTTTGTTCAATCCGGCGAGCCGCTGTGCGAGCCGATACTCGAAGCGCTGGTCGCCGAGACTTATCCGCGTGACGCGGCTTCGAGGCTGGCGCTGATCGAAGCCGGCCTGCGTTCGCACCAGCAGCGGCTGATCGAGCGTTATCCGGCGTATCACCAGCTGTTCAGGATCGCCGAGCAGGCGCGCGTCGAGCCGGCGTTCGCCGAATATCTTTCCGATCAATACATCGCCGACACGCTGACCTGGCTGCACATCGCCTGGATGGGCGAGACGATACGGCGCAGCAATGACTTCGTGCAGCAGCTCGAAGTACAGGGCCGCAGCTTTACGCTGGCGCAGCGCCGCCAGTTGCTGGAGCTGATCGGCGAGATATGCAGCGGCATCATCCCGCGCTATCGCCAGCTCGCCGACAGGGGCCGCGTCGAGCTGACGATCACGCCTTACGGCCATCCCATCGTGCCGTTGATGCTCGACCTGAACTCGGCGAAGGAGGCGATGCCCGATGCGCCGCTGCCGGAATCGCCCGCTTATCCGGGTGGCGAAGCCCGCGCGCGCTGGCATTTCGAGCGCGGGCTCGCGGTATTCGAGCGCTGCTTCGGTTTTCGGCCGGTCGGCTGCTGGTGCTCGGAGGGTTCGATCAGCGAAGCCACGCTCGATCTGCTGCCGGACTTCGGCTTCCAGTGGACCGCCTCGGGCGCCAACGTGCTCGCGCACAGCGTGCGCGACGCTGGCGTTGCCTATCCGCCGAGTCGGCCGATCCACTTCGGCAAGCGCGAACTGTCCTGCCTGTTCCGCGACGACGAGCTGTCCGACGCGGTTGGCTTCCAGTACCAGACCTGGCATGCCGACGATGCAATCGACGATCTGGTCAAACGCCTGGAGAAACGCGCCGACGAGCAGGGCAGCGAAGGCCTGGTGCTGATCTATCTCGACGGCGAAAACGCCTGGGAGTTTTATCCGCATAACGCGTACTGGCTGCTGTCGACGCTGTATCGCCGCCTCGCCCATCATCCACGGCTCGAGCTGACCACGGTGCGCGATGCGCTCGCGCAAGGCGTCGCCTCGGCGACGCTGCCGCGACTCACCGCTGGTAGCTGGGTCTACGGCACGTTTTCGACCTGGATCGGCTCAGCCGACAAGAATCGCGGCTGGGACCTGCTGGTCGACGCGAAAAAGGCCTACGACTCGGTAACGGCGTCGACGCCGTTCAGCACCGAAGCGCGAGCCGCCATCGACAGGCAACTCGCGGTCTGCGAAGCCTCGGACTGGTTCTGGTGGCTGGGCGATTACAACCCCGGCCGCGCGGTCAGCGATTTCGAGTCGCTGTACCGGCTGCATTTGCGCCGGCTGTTCGAGATGCTCGGTCTGCCGCCGCCGCAGACGCTGGCTGCGGTGCTGAGCCAGGGCCAGGGCGACCCGGCCGCCGGCGGCACGATGCGCGCGAATACCTGAGTTCCGCATGACGACCACACCCGCGAAAAAATTGACCGCAAAAGAAGCGATGCTCGGCCAGCGCCGCGCCGGCGTGCTCGCGCACATCACGTCCTTGCCAGGGCCGCTGGGCAACGGCGACTTCAGCCACGATGCCTATCGCTTCGTCGAGTTCTGCGCGGCCAGCGGTTTTTCGATCTGGCAGGTGTTGCCTCTGAATCCGACGCATGCCGACGGCTCGCCTTACTTCAGCCTGTCGGCCAACGCCGGCAATCCGCTGCTGATCAGCCTGGACTGGCTGGTCGATCGCGGCTGGCTCGGTGGCGTCGACCCGAGCATCACCGCGGCCGAGGCACCGGCGTATCGGCAGGCCAGCCTGCGCATCGCCTACAAGAGTTTCGCCGTCGATGCGGACGCGGCGTGGAAGAAGCGGCACAAGACCTTCTGCGAGCGCAATGCCGCCTGGCTCGACGATTACGCGGCGTTCACCGCGTTCAATGCGCTGCACGATGGCGCGGCCTGGACCGACTGGTCGCCGGTGCTGCGCGATCGCAGTGGCGCGGCTTACGAACAGGCATTGGCCGACCATGCCGACGCGATGAATCAGGTGCGCTTCGAACAGTTCGTGTTCTTCGCGCAGTGGAACGATCTGCGCGCCTACGCGCACCGCAACGGCGTGTACCTTTTCGGCGACCTGCCGATTTTCGTCGCGCATCACAGCGCCGACGTGTGGAGCCATCGCGGCCTGTGGCAGCTGGATCGCGCCGGCCAGCCGACCGTCGTCGCTGGCGTGCCGCCGGATTATTTCTCCGAAACCGGGCAGGTCTGGGGCAACCCGCTGTATCGCTGGGCTGCGCATCGCAAGGATGATTTCGCGTGGTGGCTGACGCGGCTGAAAACGCAGCGCGAGTTGTTCGACCTGCTGCGCATCGATCACTTCCGCGGGCTCGAAGCCTGCTGGGAAATCCAGGCCGGCGAAACCACCGCAATCGACGGCAAATGGGTCAAGACACCGGGCGACGAACTGCTCAGCGCGGTGCAGCTGCATCTCGGCGATCTGCCGCTGGTGGCGGAAGATCTCGGTGAAATCACGCCCGAAGTCGAGGCGCTGCGCAAGCAGTTCGCAATGCCGGGCATGCGCGTGATGCAGTTCGGTTTCGGCGGCGGCCCGGACAACCTGCATCTGCCGCACAACTTCGCCACCGACTTCGTCGCCTACACCGGCACGCACGACAACGCAGTGACGCTCGAATGGTACGAGGCGCTGACGGCGGCCGAGAAGGACGAGGTCGCGCGCTATCTGCCGACGAGTCGCGTCGACATGCCGGACGCGATGATCGAAGCAGTCTACGCCTCGGTCGCGCGGCTCGCGGTGATTCCGATGCAGGACGTGCTCGCGCTCGGTGAAGGCAATCGCATGAACACACCGGGCACGATGGGCGAGGAGAACTGGCGCTGGCGTTTCGAGTGGTCGCAGCTGAAGGACGCGCGCAAGGCGGATTTGAAGGAGCTGGCGCGGCTCTACAACCGGTTGTGATTCCCGACTGTAGGAGCGGATCCTATCCGCGACTCACACTTGGCAGGTCAGAGTCGCGGATAGGATCCGCTCCTACAGGTTCAGCAACAAAAAAGCCCTCCACGATTTTCATCGGGAGGGCTTCTTTACGTCAGCGCCAGCGTTAAGCCGGAATCGCCTCGATCGCCTTGCGCAGCTTCTTCATCGCCGCCGATTCGATCTGGCGGATGCGCTCGGCGGAGACGCCGTACTCGTCTGCCAGTTCCTGCAGGCCGGCCTTGGCGCCATCCTCGGACAGCCAGCGGCGCGCCAGGATCGTGCGGGCGCGGTCGTCGAGCGCGGCCAGCGCGTTCTTCATCGTCGTCTCGCGCTGCTCGTGCCAGCCGGCGTCCTCGATTTCGGCGTAACCGCCGTCCTCGACCGCCAGATAATCTTCCGGCACGTAGGAGCCTTCCTCGCTGCTGTCGTCGGAGGTGGCGCTGAAGCTCATGTCGTGGCCGCCGAGGCGCGATTCCATCTGCAGCACTTCTTCCGGCTTTACCTTGAGGTCACGCGCGATGGTCTCGACTTCGGCCTTCGACATCCAGCCCAGGCGCGTCTTCTGCGAGCGCAGGTTGAAGAACAGCTTGCGCTGCGCCTTGGTCGTGGCGATCTTGACGATGCGCCAGTTCTTCAGCACGAACTCGTGGATTTCGGCCTTGATCCAGTGCACCGCGAAGCTGATCAGGCGCACGCCCACGTCCGGGTCGAAGCGCTTGACCGCCTTCATCAGGCCAACGTTGCCCTCCTGGATCAGGTCGGCCAGCTGCAGGCCGTAACCCATGTAACCGCGGGCGATATGGACGACGAAGCGCAGGTTGGACAGCACCAGCTGCTGCGCCGAGCCCAGATCCTGCTCGTCGTGCAGTTTGCGGGCGAGCCGCGTCTCTTCCGCCGGATCGAGCAGCGGAATGCGGCTAACCGATTGAATATAGGCTTCAACGCTGCCGGACAGGGGCGACAGCGCTGCCTGCGGGCGCAGCTTCAGGGCAGTGGTTGTCGTGGTCGTCATGGCGGTAATCCCCTTTGGCCTTGCGGCTCATTCTACGACTGGCGGCAAGAATGCTGGCAGTCGCATAAGTAGAGTGCTAAGCCTACGCCGAGTTCCCCCAAATGCACTTTGGAATTACTAAAGCCGGCGATTGATGGAATCAATCGACCGGTCAATCGGCACGGCGTCGCCTCAATCCGGCCCGAGACCGACGCGGACCACACCGTCGGCTCCCACCCAGGCCCTATACATCAGGTGCGAGTTGAACGGCAGTTCCACGTTGCCGTCCCGGTCGATGGCGATCAGGCCGCCGCGGCCGTTCTGTTCCCTTACGTCATCAAGTGCGGCCTGTGCCGCGCTTTTCAAGTCCTGGCCGGCGTAGCTGATGCGGGCATGGATCTGGAAGCCGGCGGCGGCGCGGATGAAGCATTCGCCGGTGCCGGTGCAGCTGACCGCAGCGCTGCGGTCGTCGGCATAGGTGCCGGCACCGAGGATAGGCGAGTCGCCGACCCGGCCCGGGCGCTTGTTGGTCAGGCCGCCGGTGCTGGTGGCGGCGGCGAGATGGCCTTGCGCATCGCGCGCCACCGCGCCGACGGTGCCGAAGGCGGCGTCGTGGTCGAGCACGATGCTGCCGGTCTTGCGCGCCTGCTCCAGCTGGCGCACGCGCTCGGCAATCACGAAGAAGCCCGGCTCGACTTCCGGCAGGCCGAGTTCGCGGCCGACCGCCTCGGCACCGGGGCCGGCGAACAGCACGTGCGGGCTGCGTTCCATGACCGCGCGCGCCAGCTTTACCGGCGAGCGCGTGCGGCTGACGCCGCTGACGCCGCCGCCGGCGCGGCTGCTGCCGTCCATGATCGCCGCGTCGAGTTCCGGCACGCCGTCGGCGTTGAGTACCGCGCCGATGCCGGCGTTGAACAGCGGGCAGTCTTCCAGCAGCTCGACCACGCGCTCGACCACGTCGACCGCGCTGCGCCCCTGTTTGAGCCAATCCAGGCCCTCGGCGGCGATGCGCGCCAGCGCCTCGCGGTGTTCGGGTTGGTCGGTAGGCGCGCCGGGAGCGGGGTCGCCGGCACCGCCGTGGAGAGCGAGTCGGATCATGGGAATGGAAAGCGGGGGATTGACGGTCACTTTAACGCAGGCGCTGCCGCCGAACCTGTAGGAGCGGATCCTATCCGCGACTGTGCTCTGCCAGGTTCGAGTCGCGGATAGGATCCGCTCCTACAGGTTCCCGAAACACGGTAATGGCAAACTGCAGCCCGCCATCACCACGGAGTTCATGGATGAGTTCACCGATGAAGCTGCCGGCCGCCGTGCAGCAGCATCTGTACCCCGATGCCGACACCGGCGCCCAGGCGCTGGCCGATGCCGTCGCCGGCCTGTTGCGCGAGGCGCTCTCGGCACGGCCGCAGGCTTCGCTGATGCTGTCTGGTGGCAAGAGCCCGATTCCGTTCTTCCAGAAGCTGTCGCGGCTGAAGCTGGACTGGTCGCGCGTCGTCGTCGGCATGGTCGACGACCGCTGGGTGGCGCCGGATCACGCCGACAGCAACGAGCGCCTGCTGCGCGAGCATCTGCTGAAGAACGAAGCAGCCGGCGCCAGGCTGGTGCCGCTGAAGAACGCGCACGCCGAACCCGAGCAGGGCGTTGCCGAAGCGGAAGCCGCCGTTGCCGCGATTCCGCGGCCGTTCGACGCGCTGGTGCTCGGCGTCGGCGACGACGGCCACACTGCCTCGCTGTTCCCCTGCGCCGACGAGACAGCTGCAGCCATGGTGTCGACGCAGCTGGTCGCGGCGACGCGGCCACAGACCGCGCCGCACGCGCGCATCACACTGACCTTCCCGGCGATCCTGACCGCGCGAGCGATTTTTGTCGCGATCAATGGCGACTCCAAGCGCGCGGTGATCGAGCGCGCGGTCGCGGTGCAGCCGCCGCTGCCGATCGGCGAAGTGCTGCTGAACAGCACGGCGCCGGTGCACGTCTATTGGTCGCCTTGAGCGGCGAGCAGAACCCAACAAGGAATTTGCATGCGTCGTAACCGTAACGCCAAGATCGTTGCCACGCTGGGCCCGGCGAGCACCAGCCGCGAAGTCATCGAGGCGCTGTTTCGCGCCGGCGCCGACGTGTTCCGGCTGAACTTCAGCCACGGCGCGCACGAGGATCATCGCGCGCGCTTCGACACGATCCGCGAAATCGAAAAGGACCTCGGCCGGCCGATCGGCATCCTGATGGATCTGCAGGGGCCGAAACTGCGCATTGGCACGTTCAAGGACGGCCCGGTGAATCTGCTCGCCGGTGCCGCGTTCCGGCTCGACCTGGATCGCGACGTTCCCGGCGACATCAACCGCGTCGCGCTGCCGCATCCGGAGATTTTCGCGGCGCTGCAGGAAGGCACCGATCTGCTGCTCGACGACGGCCGCATTCGCCTGCGCGTCGAGCGCTTCACCGATCGCTATGCGGAGACGCGCGTGCTGACCGGCGGCAAGCTGTCCGAGCGCAAGGGCGTCAACGTGCCCGGCGTGACCTTGCCGATTTCCGCACTGACCGAGAAGGATCGCCGCGATCTGGATTTCGGCCTGGAAATCGGCGTCGACTGGATCGCATTGAGCTTCGTGCAGCGGCCCGAAGACATCGAGGAAGTGAAGCTGATCGTGCAGGGTCGCGCCGGCATCGTCGCCAAGCTGGAGAAGCCGGCGGCGATCAGTCATCTCGACGCGATCGTCGCAGCAAGCGACGCGGTGATGGTCGCGCGCGGCGATCTCGGCGTCGAGATGCCGGCCGAACAGGTGCCGGCGATCCAGAAGCGCATCGTCCGCAGCTGCCGGCGCATCGGCAAGCCGGTGATCGTGGCCACGCAGATGCTGGAGTCGATGATCACCGCGCCGGTGCCGACGCGCGCCGAAGCCAGCGACGTCGCCACCGCGATTTACGACGGCGCCGACGCGGTGATGCTGTCGGCCGAATCCGCGGCCGGGCAGTATCCGATCGAAGCGGTGAGGATGATGGACCGCATCATCGACCAGACCGAGGGCGACCCGTACTACCGCGACATGATGGAAGCCTCGGAGACGCCGCCGCAGGCCGATATCGCCGGCGCGATCGGCTACGCGGTGCATCGCGTCGCCGGGCTGCTCAAAGTCGCGGCGATCGTGGCTTACACCAACTCCGGCTCGTCGGCGCTGCGCGTCGCGCGGGAGCGGCCGCGGGCGCCGATCATCGGCATGACGCCGGAAGCCGGCACCGCGCATCGCCTGACGCTGGTCTGGGGCGTACATTCGGTGATGACCGCCGACGTCGGCAGCGTCACCGAGATGACCAACTTCGCCACCTGGGCTGCTTGCGAAGAAGGCTTCGCGCGAACCGGCCAGACCATCGTCATCACCGCTGGCCTGCCGTTCGGCGCGGCAGGCACGACCAATCTGTTGCGTGTTGCGCAGATCGGTGGAGAGGCCAAACCCTAGTGTCCCGTAATCATCATCAAGGACCCAACAGATGATCGTCCGCCGGCGCATGCACTGGGTGCGCATGTTGTTCGTATGGCGCGGCTCGGTGGTCTACACGATCCTGCCGCAGCTCGGCATCGCCACCGCGATCGCCGTGGCCGTCACGCTGACGCAGGGTCATGTGTTCGGGCTCAAGATCGGCTTGACGGCGGTGCCGTTCACCTTGCTCGGCATTACGCTGGCGATCTTCCTGGGCTTTCGCAACACCGTCAGCTACGAGCGTTACTGGGAGGCGCGCAAGCTCTGGGGCAGCGTGCTCAACGAGAGCCGCAGCGCGACGCGGCAGAGCCTGAGCCTGTGTGATGCGGATGCCGGCGCGCAGCGCGAATTCGTGTATGGCCTGATCGCGTTCGTGCACGCCTTGCGCCACCAGCTACGTGGAACCGAATCGTCGCAGCAGACTGCGGGCCTGCTGCCGCCGGACTGGCAGCAGCGTGTTGCCGGCTCACGTTTTCCGCCGGCGATGGTCCTGCTGTGCCTGGGTGAACGCATCGCCGCCTGGCGCAGGCGCGGCGAGCTGAGCGATATCGCGGCCGTCGCTATCGATCGCAGTCTCGGCCGTCTCGGTGACGCGCTGGGCGGCTGCGAGCGCATCGCCAGTACGCCGATCCCGTTTTCCTACTCGGTGCTGTTGCATCGCACGATTTATCTCTACGCGTTCCTGTTGCCTTTCGGCCTGGTCGATCTGATCGGCGACATGACGCCGCTGGTGGTGCTGTTCGTTTCGTACACCTTCTTCGCGCTCGATGCGCTGGCGGAAGAGATCCAGGAGCCGTTCGGTCTGGAGCCCAACGACCTGGCGCTGGACGCGATCAGCCTGACGGTCGAAACCGCCTTGCGCGAAATGCTCGGCGAAACCTCGCTGCCACCGGCCGCGCAACCGCTGAATTTCGTACTGAGCTGACGCAGTCCATCACCCGGAACAACAAGCATGGATCTCGGAATCAGAGGAAAAACCGCGCTGGTATGCGGCGCCAGCCGCGGACTCGGCTACGGCTGTGCGGAGGCGCTCGCGGCCGAAGGCGTCCAGCTGGTGATGCTGGCGCGCAGCGCCGAATCCCTGGAGGCGGCCGCCGAGCGGATTCGCGGCGCCAGCGGCGTTTCGGTGCGCGCCGTGGCCTGCGACGTCACCACCGCGCAGGGCCGTGCGGCGGCGCTGGCGGCCTGCGCTGCGCCCGACATTCTGGTGACCAATGCGGCCGGGCCGCCGCCGGGCGACTTCCGCCAGTTTTCCCACGAGGACTGGCAGCAGGCGGTGGAGAACAACATGCTGGCGCCGATCGCACTGATCCGCGCCGTGATCGACGGCATGATCGCGCGCGGCTTTGGCCGCATCGTCAACATCACCAGCTCGGCGGTGAAAGCGCCGATCGGCAACCTGAGCTTGTCCAATGGCGCGCGAGCCGGACTCACGGGCGCGGTGTCGGCGTTGGCGCGCCAGGTCGCCGCGAATAACGTGACCATCAACAGTCTGCTGCCTGGCTTGTTCGAAACCGACCGGATGAAAGCGCTGGTGCAGACGCGCGCCACCGCTGCCGGTGTCAGCGCCGATGAAATCCGGCAACGCCAGCTGCAGACCATTCCCGCCGGCCGCTATGGCAACAGCCGGGAATTCGGCGCCGCCTGCGCGTATCTGTGCAGCGAGCAGGCGAGCTACATCACCGCGCAGAACTGGTTGCTGGACGGCGGTGCCTACGGCGGTGTCCTGTAATGAGCGGCGGGCAGCCCAATAACCCGCTGCATGGCGTCTCGCTCGAGGCCGCGCTGACGGAGCTGGTGGCGTACTACGGCTGGGACGGCCTGAGCAAACGCATCAGCATCAACTGCTTCAAGAACGACCCGTCGGTGAAATCGAGCCTGAAGTTCCTGCGCAAAACCCCCTGGGCGCGGGAGCAGCTGGAGCAGCTGTACATCGCGATGCGCAGCTGAGCCCATCGGCGCGCGTCCCAAATAAAAAAAGCCCAATGAGCGGACTCATTGAGCTTTTTCATGAACGCATCCACCAAATATTGGTGGGCCCGGAGAGATTCGAACTCCCGACCACCTGGTTCGTAGCCAGGTACTCTATCCAGCTGAGCTACGGGCCCGCAAAAACTTTGCAGGTACTGCAACAAACTCTACAAGAAAGCCGCTTCTTGCTGCCAATGCAAACTGGCGGAGAGAGAGGGATTCGAACCCTCGATAAGGCTATAAACCCTATACGCCCTTAGCAGGGGCGCGCCTTCGTCCACTCGGCCATCTCTCCGAATGCCGAGGGGCTATGCGGCTGCCACCGGCGAGGGCGCGCATTGTAGCGACCCCGGCCCGGCCGGACAAGCACTTACTGAGGATTTTCGAAGATCGTCGGAAGCACGACCCGGCTTGCGGGTCATGCGTCAGCGAGCGCGCCGCAAAACCCGTGTGCTAGCCGTTGACGACGGCCGGCAGATCGTCGTTTTCGCGGCGGATGCGCTCGAAAATTTCTTCGCGATGCACCGGCGTGTCTTTCGGGGCCTTGATGCCCACGCGCACCTGGTTGCCTTTCACGCCGAGGACCGTGACGGCCACGTTGTCACCGATCATCACCGTTTCACCGACCCGCCTGGTCAAAATCAACATGTCTGCTCTCCAGCATCCGTACTTAAGTTTCCGTTGGCGATGTCAGCTTCACCAGAATGCGCAACAAACTATTGCATTGTTGCGCGTCCCAGTGTAGGCGCTCAAGCCTTGGCCTGATCCAGCTCAAACGCCCGGTGCAAAGTCCGTACCGCCAGCTCTAGATACTTGTCCTCTATAACGACCGAAATCTTGATCTCTGAAGTCGAGATCATCTTGATGTTGATGCCCTCGGCCGCCAAGGCCTTGAACATCCGGCTGGCGATGCCGGCGTGACTGCGCATGCCGACGCCGACCAGCGACACCTTGACGATATCGGTTGCCGTGCGCACGCCCTTGGCGCCCAGTTCCAGCGCCAGCGAGCGGACCACGTCGCTCGCGCGGTCGTAGTCGTTTTTGTGTACGGTGAAAGTGAAGTCGGTGGATGCATCGGCGCCGACGTTCTGCACGATCATGTCGACTTCGATATTGGCGTCGCCGACCGGCCCCAGGATCGCCGCGGCGATGCCCGGGCGGTCGGGCACGCCGGCGATGGTGAGCTGGGCTTCGTCGCGGTTGAAGGCGATACCTGAGATGAGTGCGTCTTCCACGTTCCCTCCGGGGGAATCTTCCTCTAGCGTGATCAGGGTGCCCGGGCCGTCGACGAAGGTCGAGACGACGCGCAGCGGGACTTTGTACTTGCCGGCGAACTCCACCGAGCGGATCTGCAGCACCTTGGAACCGAGGCTGGCCATTTCCAGCATCTCCTCGAAGGTGATCTTGTCCAGGCGACGGGCCTTGGGCTCGACCCGCGGGTCGGTGGTGTAGACGCCGTCGACGTCGGTGTAGATCTGGCATTCGTCGGCTTTGAGCGCCGCGGCCAGCGCAACGCCGGTGGTGTCCGAGCCGCCGCGGCCGAGCGTGGTCACGGCACCGGTGTCGTCGATGCCCTGGAAGCCGGCGACCACCGGCGTAATGCCGGCGTCGAGGTCGGCCATCAGGCGCTCGGAGTCGATGCCGGCAATGCGCGCCTTCATGTGCGCGCTGTCGGTGCGCAGCGCGACCTGCCAGCCGGTGTAGGACTTGGCGGGCACGCCGGCCTTGATCAGCGCCAGCGCGAGCAGGCCGATCGTCACCTGCTCGCCGGTGGACGCAATCTGGTCGAACTCGCGTTCGCTGCCGCGCGGATCAATCGACTTGGCCAGCTTGAGCAGGCGGTCGGTCTCGCCGGACATCGCCGACACGACGACGACGATGCGGTGACCTTTCGCGCGCCAGCTGGCGACTTTGCTCGCGACATGCTCGATGCGCTCGACCGAGCCCATCGAGGTGCCGCCGTACTTCTGGACGATCAGTGCCATGACGTTCTGCTTTGGTTCCTCATCTGTGGTGATTCCCTCCCCCGCGAGCGGGGGAGGGCTAGGGTGGGGGCGAGACGACGCGGCGCGGCGCTTTATCGTCGCGCCCCCATCCCGGCCTTCCCCCGCGAGCGGGGGAAGGAGAAAGCGCTGTCAGTTCCCGAGCTTGCCGGCCACCCAGGTTTCGACGCTGGCCAGCGCCGTGTCGAGATGCTCGGGCTGGGTGCCGCCGGCCTGCGCCATGTCCGGGCGGCCGCCGCCCTTGCCGCCAACCTGTTGCGCGACCAGGTTCACCAGCTCGCCGGCTTTCACCTTTGAAATGAGATCGGCGGTGACGCCGGCGATCAGGCTGACCTTGCCGGCCGCGCCCGCACCGAGCACGACGATGCCGGAGCCGAGCTTGTTCTTCAGCTGATCGAGCAGCGTGCGCAGATCGTTGCCTTCGACGCCGTCGAGCTTGGCGACCAGAAGCTTGGTGCCGGCGATGTCTTTCGCCTGCGACACCAGGTCGGAGCCGGCGGCCGAAGCGAGCTTGCCCTTCAGCGCGCCGAGTTCTTTTTCGAGCTGCCGGCTGCGATCGAGCAGCTGCTCGATCTTGTCGGCGAGGTCATCGCGGCCGGCGCGCAGCAGATCGGCCGCCTGCTTGAACTTGGTTTCCAGGCCGCCGACGTAGTTCAGCGCGTTCTCGCCGGTGATCGCCTCCAGGCGGCGCACGCCGGCGGCAACGCCGCTCTCGCTGGTGATCTTGAACAGGCCGATGTCGCCAGTGCGCGTCACATGCGTGCCGCCGCACAGCTCGGTGCTGTAATCGCCCATGGCCAGCACGCGTACTTCGTCGCCGTATTTCTCGCCGAACAGCGCCATCGCGCCGGACTCGATTGCCGCGTCGTAGCTCATCAAGGTCGCGCCGACCGGCACGTTGGCCAGCACGGCGCGATTCACGCGCAGCTCGATCTGCCTGATCTCGTCAGGCGTAATGGCCGCGCCATGGCTGAAGTCGAAACGCGTGCGCGTCTCGTCGACCAGCGAGCCTTTCTGCGCGACGTGTTCGCCGAGCACTTCGCGCAGCGCACGGTGCAAAAGGTGGGTTGCCGAGTGATTGCGCTGCGTTGCCGCACGCAGCGCTTCATCGACCGCGGCGCTGACCACGGCGCCGGTGGTCAGCGAGCCGCTGACCAGCTTGCCGCGATGGCCATAGCCGCCGGAGCCGACCTTGATCGTGTCGAGCACCTGAAAGCGCGCATCGCCGGCCGACAGCGCGCCGCGATCGCCGACCTGGCCGCCGCCTTCGGCATAAAACGGCGTGTGATCGAGCACGATCACGGCTTCTTCGCCAGCGCTCAACGACGCGACCGGCTTGCCATCGCGATAGATCGCACTGATCTTCGACTGCTCATGCGTCAGCGCGTCGTAGCCATGGAACACGCTGGCTTGGCCTTCGTGCTTCAGGTCATCGCCGCCGGCGAACTTGCTGGCCGCGCGTGCGCGCGTGCGCTGCGCTTCCATCTCCTTTTCGTAGCCGGCTTCGTCCAGCGCCAGCTCGCGCTCGCGCGCGATGTCGGCGGTCAGGTCGAACGGGAAGCCGTAGGTGTCGTAGAGCTTGAACACCACGTCGCCCGGGATCGTCTTGCTGCCGCCGAGTTTGGCGATCGCGTCCTCGAGCAGCTTCATGCCCTTGTCGAGCGTGATCGCGAAGCTCTCTTCCTCGCCCTTGATGGTTTTTTCCAGCAACGCCTGCTTGCTGCGCAGCTCCGGATAGGCCTCGCCCATGACCTCGGCCAGCGGCGCGACGAGTTTGAAAAAGAACGGCTCGTTCAGGCCGAGCTTGTAGCCGTGACGGATCGCGCGGCGCATGATCCGGCGCAGC
This sequence comes from Hydrocarboniphaga sp., assembly GCF_965279055.1. Lineage (NCBI taxonomy): Bacteria > Pseudomonadati > Pseudomonadota > Gammaproteobacteria > Nevskiales > Nevskiaceae > Hydrocarboniphaga > Hydrocarboniphaga sp. The sequence continues at coordinate 482,693 of NZ_OZ257125.1, forward strand.
ACGTAGCCGCGGCCTTCGTTGGACGGCAGCACGCCGTCGCAGATCAAAAAGCTGGTCGCACGAATGTGATCGGCGATGACTTTCAGCGAAGCGGATGAATTCGGATCGACCTTGGCCAGCTTCGCAATTGCCGCGATCAGCGTCTTGAAGATGTCGATGTCGTAGTTGTTGTGCACGCCCTGCATCAGCGCGGCGATGCGCTCCAGGCCCATGCCGGTGTCGACGCTCGGTGCCGGCAGCGGCGTCAGCGTGCCGTCCTTGGCGCGGTCGAACTGCATGAACACCACGTTCCAGATTTCGATCCAGCGATCGCCGTCTTCCTCGGGCGAACCCGGCATGCCACCCCAGATGCCCTTGCTGCCGTCCGGATCGTGGTCGTAGAAGATTTCGGTGCAGGGGCCGCAGGGGCCGGTGTCGCCCATGCTCCAGAAATTGTCGGAGGCGTAGGGCGCCCCCTTGTTGTCGCCGATGCGGATGATGCGCTCGGCCGGTACGCCGATCTGCTGGTTCCAGATTTCGTAGGCTTCGTCGTCGCTCTGGTAGACCGTCACGCACAGCCGCTTCGGGTCGATCGCCAGCCAGTCCTTGCCGGTGATGAAGTTCCAGGCGAAGTGGATCGCATCCTTCTTGAAGTAGTCGCCGAAGCTGAAGTTGCCCAGCATCTCGAAGAAGGTGTGGTGGCGCGCGGTGTAGCCGACGTTCTCCAGATCGTTGTGCTTGCCGCCGGCACGCACGCAACGCTGCGAACTCGCGGCACGTACATACGGGCGCTTGTCGCGGCCGGTGAACACGTCCTTGAACTGGACCATGCCGGCGTTGGTGAACAGCAAAGTCGGGTCGTTGCCCGGCACCAGCGGTGACGAGGGCACCACGGTGTGGCCTTGTTGGGCGAAGAACGCCAGGAACTTGGCGCGCAGTTCGTTGCTGTTCACGGTGACCCGAGCCCGAAAGAAAAGGGCCGCATCATAGCAAAAAGCCAGCTCTGGCTAGGTTTTAGCCGCGATCGCCGGCTATTCCTCGTCCTCGTGCTTCAGCAGCTTGCTGATCAAGGCGCCGTCGAAGCCCTTGCCCATCAGGTAGCGGTACTGCTTCTGCCGCTCGCTCGCGTCGGCCGCCGGTTTGCGGAAGTGCCGTTGCCAGACGCGCCGGATCACCTCGTCCCAGTCGACTTCGGCGGCGTCCATCGCCGCCCGGATCGCCTCCGAGCCGATGCCGGCGACGCGCATCTCGGCCTCGATGCGCTGCGGCCCGTGGCCCTGGCCGACGCGCGAGCGCACCAGCATTTCGGCGTAGCGCTCGTCGCTCTGCCAGCCGGATTCGGCGAGGCCGTCGACGATCTCGCCGGCGGCCTCGCCCTCGACGCCGCGCGCGCGCAGCTTGGACTTGAGCTCGCGCGCGGAATGCTCGCGCCGTCCGAGCAGGCGCAGCGCGGTTTCGCGCGCCTGTGCCGGTTCCAGCGGGTCCTTGTCTCGACGATGCATGCGCCGATCTTGCCACCGCGGCCGATCCGGCGCGCGGCGAAGGCCCGGCAAAGGCCGGATATACTCGATCACGAGCTTTTTCCTAAGGGCTGATCGCCAATGGTCGACGTCGTCGTATTCGGTGCGCTGGCGGCCTCCGAGGTCGCGACGGTCTATCTCGAAGCGCACTCCGAACACCGCGTCGTCGGCTACACCGTGGATGCGGCCTATCGCCGCGGCGACGAGTTCCTGGGCCGGCCGCTGGTGGACTGGGAAACGCTGGAGCAGCATTACCCGCCGGATCAGGTGCGCCTGTTCGGGCCGATCAGCTACCGGCGCCTGAACCAGCTGCGCCGCGACCGCTACTACGAGGGCAAGGCGCGCGGCTACGGCTTCATCAGCTTCGTCCACCCCAGCGTCGAAACCCTGGGCGTGCAGATCGGCGACAACTGCTTCATCTGCGGCGGCGTGCTGATCGAGCCCTGCACGCGCATCGGCGACAACGTGATGATCTGGAGCAGGGCCCACATTGGCCACCACGCGGTGATCGGCGATCACTGCTTCATCGGGCCGGACGTCGGCATCGGCGGCTTCTGCAAGATCGGCGAGCTGAGCTTCTTCGGCCCCAAGGCCGACGTGATGCCCGGTGTCAGCGTCGGCCGCAGCTGCTTCTTCGGCGCGCGCGCCGCGATCCGCGAAAACGCCGCCGACGGCAGCGTCTTCCCCGGTGGCGACGTCACGCCCAAGGCCGCCTACGGCAGCGATCGCCTGGTGCGGCATGTCTGAACTCGAGCCGCTGTCCGGCGCCGCGGCGCTGGTCAAGGCCGACGCGCTGCTCGGCGAAGGCCGGATCAAGGCCGCGCTGCGCGCGCTCGAAGCCTCGGGCTGCGAGCAGGGCCTGCTCGGCAGCAGCCTGCAGAAGGCGCTGCGCGCCAGCCGGCTCGAAGCCAAGGGCCAGGGCGCGCAGGCGCTGGAGCTGTTCAGCGAACTCGGTCGCTCGGCGCTGCCGCTGCCGGGCATGCTGCGTGCGGCGGCGCGTTTTTTTCAGGCGCGCGGCGACACCGAGCAGGCGCTGGCCTGCCTCGGTCGCGCCCAGCTCTGGGGCCACGATTTCTTCGGCGACCTGCGCGAGCCGCGCAGTGCCGGCCCCGGTGCATTGCAGGCGCTGAAGGCGCGCTTCGACGCGGCGCCGGAATTCGATCAGCGCTGGCCGTACCGGATCAAGCAGGCCTTGCTTTCGACCTTGAGCAGCGAGGACGCCGCCGCCACTTACGCGGTGCTGTTCGCCGACACCGGCGTCGAGCTGGCGCGCCTGCCGCTGATCGGGCTGCGCGACTACGCGATGCAACGCGGCGTGGCATATCACGAGTTCGTACCCGCCACGACGATCCAGGTGCCGATGCCGCAGCTCGTCGGCCAGCCGGCCGCCGCCAGCGTGGCTGTGCCCGGCCGCGCGCTGTTTCACGCGCTGCTGAGCGACGCGATCGTGACCGCGCGCTCGAGCCTGCTGCAGGTCGACGGCGCGGTGCTGTGCGACTACCAGGCCGGTGAACTGGAGACGATCCCGATCGAGTGGAGCCGCGATCCGCTGGCACTCGACGTCGCCGACGGGCAGATCGGCATCGCGCGTCTCGGCGGCGCGCCGCAGACGTTGGCCGAGGCGATCAACCTGGTCGGCCGCACCTCGCTGGCGTTCGGGCACTGGATCGGCGAGTACCTGCCCAAGCTGCTGGCGCTGCAGCAGGCCGGCATCGCCGCCGACGTGCCGGTGCTGATCGATGCCGGCATGCCGGCCACGCATCGCCAGGCGGTCGAACATATCGTCGGCGCCCGGCCGGTGATCGAGCTGGCCGCGCTGAGTTCGCTGCGCGTCGCGCGGCTGTGGGTCGTGTCCACGCCGACGTATGCGCCGCTGTTTCCGCTGCTGACGCCGGGCGGCTCGATCCCGATCGCGCATCTGTGCCCGCATCCCGGCTGGCTGGTCGACATCACCGCGCGCATGCCGCCGCCGCAGCGTGCCGCCCGTGACGATCGCCGCCGGCTGTATCTGGCGCGGCGGCCGCAGCGTCACCGGCGCCTCGACAATCACCAGGAGATCGAGGCGCTGTGCCATCGCCACGGCTTTGCGACGGTGTATCTCGAGGAACATGACTTCGACGAGCAGCTGGCGTTTGTCACGCATGCCAGCCACGTCGTTGGCCCGGCGGGTTCGGCGCTGTGGTTCGCGTTCGCTTTCGGCAACCCGGCGCTGCGCTCGCTGACCTTGCATCCGGCCGATCTGGAAGAAACGCCGTCGCTGACTGCCGGCGCGATCGCGCGCGGCCAGCAGCCGCTGGTGATGCTCGGCGACAATGTCGGCGATGCCGCCGACATCCGTGGCAATGCCGACTTTCGCGTCGACGCCGCCGAGGTCGCCGCGGTGCTCGCGCAATGGGGCTTGCAACAAGGAGGCGGCGATGGCGGTTGATCCGGGCAAGGTCGACGGGCGCCTCGCGCCGCAGCAGTTCGCCGGGCTGACCTACGATCGCTTTCGCGAAATGGCGCAGGACGCGCAGCTGTCGGCCAGCGAAAAGATCGGCTATCCCGACGAATTCCGCGACGGCTACGAGCCGGCGATCCTGGCCGACTTTGTCGCCAAGCTGCCGGCACTGTCGCGGCCCGGCGCGACGGTGCTCGACATCGGCTGCGGCTGCGGCGAGCTGACGCGCATGCTGATCGCGCACTGCCGGGCGCTACAGCAGCGCCTGCTGCTGGTGGATTCCGCCGAGATGCTGCAGCAGTTGCCCGACGACGGCGGCGCGCTGCGCATCGCCGGGCGCTTTCCCGAGCAGGTCATCGAGCCGCTGCGCGCACAAGTCGGCGCGGGGGCGGACGTGATCATCTGCTACGGCGTGCTTCACGTCGCGTTCCAGGACGCCAATCCGTTCCGCCTGCTCGACGAGGCGATGGCGCTGCTCGCGCCGGGGGGCGCGCTGCTGCTCGGCGATATCGCCAATGCATCCAAGCTGCGCCGCTTTCTGGCCAGCGACGCCGGCCGCGCATTCCACAAGGCTTATATGCGCACTGAGCAGGAGCCCGAGCTGCCGGCGTTCGCGGCGGCCGGCGATCGCATCGACGACGCGGTGATGCTGGGTCTGGTTCAGCGCGCGCGCAACGCCGGCTTCGATGCCTACGTGCTACCGCAGCCGGCGGTTTTGCCGCTGTCGAATCGCCGCGAGGACCTGCTGATTGCCCGGCCCTGAGGCGAGCGCCGCCGACATCGTGCTGGAGCCGTATCGCGAAGCGCATATGGCGCAGTGGAACGCCTTCGTCGCCGCCAGCCGCAACGGCACGTTCCTGTTCGACCGCGGCTTCATGGATTATCACGCGGCGCGTTTCATCGAGGCCTCGCTGATCGCGCGCCGCGGCGGCCGCATCGTCGCGCTGCTGCCGGCGCACCGCAGCGGCGCCGATCTGCTCAGCCACGGCGGCCTGACTTACGGCGGCTTCATCGTCGGTGCCGACAGCGGCGCCGCGCAGATGCAGGCGCTGTTCGGCGCGCTGCTGCAATACGCCGCGAGCCAGCGCATCGCGCGCGTGCTCTACAAGACCGTGCCGGCGATGTATCACCGCCTGCCCAGCGAAGACGATCGCTACGCGCTGTTCCGCTGCGGCGCGAGTTTGTGGAAACGCGATCTGCTGTCGGTGATCGCGCCCGGCGAGACCGCGCAGCGCAGCGCGCAACGCCAGCGCATGCTCAAGCGCAGCGCCGACGATGCCGATCTGCGCATCGTCGAAGATGCTGGCTGGTCCGCATTCTGGCCGCTGTTGGAACAGGTGCTGTCCGAGCGCCACGGCCAGAAGCCGGTGCACAGCCTGCAGGAGATCGAGCGCCTGGCGGCGCGCTTTCCGCAGCAGGTCCGGCTGATCACCGCGCAATATCAGGGGCAGGTCAGTGCCGGCGTCGTGCTGTTCGAGACCGATCGCGTGTCGCACGCACAGTATTTTGCCGCCGACGCGCAGGCGCGCCGGCTCGGCCTGCTGGATCGCGTCGTCGATGTCGCCATTGCGGCGGCGCAGGCCTCGGGCCGCTGGTTTGATTTCGGCATTTCCACCGAGGACGGCGGCCAGCATTTGAACGAAGGACTGCTGCGCTGGAAAGAAGGCTTCGGCGCGCGCAGCCTGGTGCATGATGCCTACCTGCTGTCCGTGCCGGACCGCGCCGTTTCCGGCGTTTGAGGAGAACCGCTGTGGCGAGTGTCGATGACTGCCGTCTGCTGGACATTCGCACGGTGTTCGATCATCGCGGCACGATCGCGATCGTCGAGAACGAAATCGACATCGGCTTCGAGATCAAGCGCGTCTACTGGACGTTCGACATTCCGTCGCAGGCCGTGCGCGCCGGCCACGCGCATCGCTCGCTGCAGCAGTTGTATGTCGCGGTGTCCGGCTCGTTCGAAGTGCAGCTCGACGACGGTGTGCGCCAGAGCAGCGTGCGCCTGTACCGGCCTGACCAGGGCCTGCTGCTGGTGCCGGGCATCTGGCGCGAGATTTCGCATTTCTCGTCCAACGCCTGCCTGCTGGTGATGGCTTCCGCGCTGTACGACGAGGCCGACTACATTCGCGAGCATCGCGATTTTCTGGCTGAAAACGCGGCGTTGCGCTGATGTCGCCGGTGCGCGTTCCGTTCCTCGACCTGCAGGCCGCGACCGCCGAGCTGCGGCCGCAGCTCGACCAGGCCTGGGCGCGCGTACTCGATACCGGCTGGTACATCGGCGGCGGCGAAGTCGCAGCCTTCGAGCAGGAGTTCGCGGCCTCGGTCGGCGCGCCGTTCGCGGTCGGTGTCGGCAACGGCCTCGACGCGATCGCGTTCGCGCTGCAGGCGCTGGGCGTGGTCGCCGGCGACGAAGTGATCGTGCCGGCGCATACCTTCATCGCCACCTGGCTGGCGGTGCGCATGCTCGGCGCGATTCCGGTCGCGGCCGAGCCCGAAGCCGGGCGTTTCAATATTTCGGCGCGTACGATCGAGCCTTTGATCAACGCGCGCACGCGCGCGGTGATCGCGGTGCATCTGTACGGCGAGCCGGTCGAGATCGAGCCGGTCGCCGAACTGTGTCGGCTGCACCAGCTGGCACTGATCGAAGACGCGGCGCAGGCGCATGGCGCGCTGCGCAACTCGCGCGCCGTCGGCACGCTCGGCGACGCGGCCGCCTTCAGCCTGTATCCGACCAAGAATCTTGGCGCGCTCGGCGACGCCGGCGTGCTGACGGTTGCCAGCGAGAGTCTGCGCGACCAGCTGCTGCGGCTGCGCAACTACGGTTCGCTGCACAAGTACGAGCACGACATCGAGGGACGCAATTCGCGGCTGGACAGCCTGCAGGCCGCGCTGCTGCGCGTGAAGCTGCCGGTGCTGGCGCAATGGAACCAGCGTCGCCGCGACATCGCCGCGTTGTACCAGGCGCAGCTGCGCGGCATCGACGGCCTGAGCCTGCCGCAGAGCTTGCCCGGCAACGAGCCGGCCTGGCATCTGTATGCGGTCAGGACGCCGAAGCGCGAGGCGCTGGCTCGCTTTCTGGCCGCGCGAGGCATCGAGACGATGCGCCATTATCCGAAGCCGGTGTACCGCACGCCGCCGTTCGCGGCCTGCGGTCCGTCGCAGGTCACCGAAAGCGATCGCATCGCCGACGAGCAGCTGAGCCTGCCGATCGGGCCGCATCTGAGTGCGGCGCAGGCGGGCGAGGTGATAGTCGCGGTGCATGACTTTTTCAAACGTTAGGAACGCCACGCCATCATGAGCAAAATCGCCGCACTGGTCGGCGTCAAGGACGAAGTCGAGCTGATCGATCGATGCATCGCGCATCTGCGGCGCATCGGCGTCGGCCAGATCGTGGTCTTCGATGCCAACTCCACCGACGGCACGATCGAGCGCCTGCAGCAGCATGCGCAGGCCGGCGCGCTGCAGTATTTCGTCATCGACGACCGCCAGCCGGATGCGATGCAGCAGGTGAACCAGATCAGCCGCCAACTGCTGGGTGCCAGCGATGCCGAGTGGGTGATGTTCCAGGACGCCGACGAATTCTGGCTGCCGGCCAGCGGCGATCTGCGCGACGGCCTGGCCGGCCATCGCGCCGACGTGCTCAGCGTGCGCCGCTTCAATGTGCCGGTGACCGACGCCGGCGTGCTGTTGCCGGATTCGCTGGAGCCGGCGCGTTATCGCGAGCTGCAGCTGTTCGCCAAGCCGGTGCGCGATCTGCGAAAACGGTTGCAGGACCAGGAAGACAACATGGCCTGGATCCGCGACGTACCGCGCGGCAAGGTGATCGCGAGACGGCGCGTGATCGGCGGCGTCGCGCTGGGCGGCCACGACGTGATCGTGCCGCCGCAGATCGAGGCCAGCCGCGCTTGTCCGCTCGACGTGCTGATCGCGCATCTGCCGTTCACCACCGCGACGCGTTTTGCGCGCAAGCGCCGCAACATCAGCGAATATTTCAAACAGCGCGACGCCGAAGGCAAGGGCGCCGAAGCACGTGCCTGGCATTGGCGGCGCTGGGACGAACTGGCCGACGATCCCGCGGTGCTGGCCGAGTTCCAACGCCAGCTGCTGCCGATGCGCCGCATCCAGAAAATGCAGCAGCGCGGCGTCGTGCGCAGTGCCGCCGATCTGCTCGGCATTTGAGCGCCGCCTGTTACGTCGTTGAACATGCCGAAACATTTGCACCGTTATTCCACTGCAGAAATAGGGGTTTCCCTGGTATCGGATGGCTGAGCCGCGAGCGTACCGTTGCGCCTCGCAGTTCCGCCCACAGCTGCAACGAAGCAGCGGCGCGGCGTGGTCTGCCTCTACATAACGCAAGGGAGTCTGCTCACCATGTCGAACCATTCGCTGGGCTTCAAACGTCGCTCGATGTCACTGGCGCTGCTGTCCTTCGCCGCCGGTGCCGCCCTGGTCGGCAGCGGCAACGCGCAGGCCGCGAGCTGGCAGTCGACGGCGACGCGCGCTTATCCGGTCAACGGCGCCAGCGCCGCCGGCGCGCTCGCCGACGACACTCGGCTGCATCTGGCGATCGCGCTGAAGATGCGCGATCGCGCCGGCCTCGACGCGTTTCTGGCGCGCACCGCGGTGCTCGGTGATCGCGACTACGGCCGCAGCCTCAGCAGCGAGGAATTCACCGCGCAGTACGCGCCGAGTTCGCGCCAGGCCGACGCCGTGGTCGACTATCTGACGCGCGCCGGCTTCACCCATATCGAAGTCGCGCCGAACCGCCTGCTGATCAGTGCCGACGCCAGCGCCAGCGCGGTGCGCAGCGCGTTCAACACCGAGATCGCGCAGTTCCGTGCGGCCGATGGCCGCGGCTTCTACGCCAATACGCGGCCGGCGCAGGTGCCTTCTGAACTCGCCGACACAGTGCTGGCGGTTGCCGGCCTGCAGACCGCCGATCATCCGATGTCGCTGGCGGTGCATCGTGATGCGAGCACCGATGCGACCGCGCATCCGTTCAATCCCACCGAGTTCGCGCTCGCCTACAACGGCAGCAAGGCCTACACCGGCAAGAAAGTGCAGGCCGGCGTAATCGTCTCCGGCGATCTGACGCAGACGCTCGCCGATCTGGCGCAGTTCGAATCGCAGAACGGCATCACGCCGCCGCCGGTGAAGACCGTGGTCATCGGCACGCCGAGTACCGACACCAGCGGCACCATCGAATGGGATCTGGATACCCAGGACATTCTCGGCATCGCCGGCACGATCAAGGGCTTCATGCTGTACGACACACCCTCGCTGAGCGACGCCGATCTGGAGGCCGCGTACAACCGCGCGGTCACCGACAACAAGGTGCAGGCGATCAACGTGTCGCTGGGCATTTGCGAACAGTCGGAGTACAGCAGCGGCGGCATGGCGGCGACCGACCAGATCTTCGCGGCCGCAGCGGCGCAGGGCCAGACTTTCTTCGTCTCCTCCGGCGATGGCGGCTCGCACACCGGCTGCATCGCGCACACCGGCATCGCGGTCGCGGTCAGCTATCCGGCGAGTTCGCCGTACGTCGTCGCGGTCGGCGGCACTACGCTGTACGTGGATTCCAAGGGCAAGTATTCCAGCGAAACCGCGTGGAAGAGCGGTGGCGGCGGCATCAGCAAGTACGAAACCGCGCCGAGCTGGCAGTCCGCGCTGACCGGCCAGAGCATGCGCCTGGTGCCGGACATCGCGATGGCCGGCGATCCGAATTCCGGCGCGACCATCGTCGCCAACGGCAGCTCGACGACTTACGGCGGCACCAGTCTCGCCGCGCCGCTGAGCACCGGCGTGTGGACGCGTGAGCTGAGCTACGCCAAGTCGCAGGGCCTGACGCTGGGCTTTGCCGCTCCGGTGATCTACAGCCAGTACTCGAGCACACCGACCACGTTCCACGACGTCACCACCGGCAACAACGGTGCCTACTCGGCGGGCCCCGGCTTCGACGAAACCACCGGCGTCGGCTCGTTCGACATCCACGTCGCGGTCTACGGCAGCTAGGTCTCCGGTGTTGCGATCAGGGCCCGGCGACCCGCAGTTCAGCGGGTTCGCCGGGCTTTTTTTCGATCAGGTTTTCAGCGCCGTCGCGATCGTCTGCGCGATGCGCCGGATCGTCTGAGGCTCCAGGTCCGGCGCCATCGGCAAGCCGAGCAGGCAGGGCGCGAGTTCGTCGGTGACCGGCAGGGCATCGCGTGCGATGTCGTGCAGCACGGGCTGATGCTGCAGGCCCAGTCCGTACCACAACCGTGATTCGATGCCGGCCGCGTTCAATGCAGCGGCAACGGCCGCGGATTCGCCGCGGTCGTTGCAATGCAGGATCACGTAGTTGCCGGCCACGTCGGGCGTCGCATGCAGCGGACGGCGGATCGTGCTCGCGTCGAACGCTTCGCGATAGTGCGCGGCGACCGCAGCGTATTCGGCGAGGCGTTGCGGCCATTGGTCCAGGCTGGCCAGGCCGACGGCGGCGTGATACTCGCTCATCTTGCCGTTGATGCTCGCGGTGCGGCTTTCGCGGCTGCCCATGAAGCCGAAGTTCAGCGTCTGATAGGCCTTGCGCAGGATCTCCGGGCTGTCGCACAGCAGCGCGCCGCCTTCGCCGGTGGCGAAGACCTTGGTCGCGTGAAAACTCAGTGCGACCGGAATGGCGCCGAGATAGCGCGATGGTTCACTCAGGATCGCCTCGATGCTGGCGGCGCCGTCGATGACCACGCTAATGCCGGTGCGCTGCTGGAATTCGATCCAGCCGGCGATGTCCACCGGCCGGCCCATCGGCGCCACCGGCATGACCATGCCGACGCGATCCAGCAGCGGATGATGCAGTAGTTTCTGCGGCGACAGCTGCCAGCTGTCGCGCTCGATATCGACCAGATGCAGCTGATAGCCGCACTGCTGCAGCGCCGAGGCGGTGCCGATGAAGGTATAGGCCGGGCACAGTGCGAGCGGCCGCGTCGTGCCCGCACGACCCGCCGTCGCCAGAATGCCGCCGACCAGCGCCGATGTGCCCGAACTCGCGGTCAGCAGATAGGCCGGATCGAGTTTCAGCATCAGCCGCAGGCGCGCTTCGAGCCGCTCCGCCAGCGGCCCGTGATTGGAGTAGAGCCGCGCCGCGTCGATGCGTTGCAGATACGGCAGCAGCTGCTCCGCCGTCGGCAGCAGCGGGCGGAACGCGGGCACGCCGGTCGCCTGCGGCGCCGCGTCAGGCTTTTCGGTCATGGGTCTGGTGCGGGCCGGCCGCTTGCGCCGCGGCGAGTTCCTGGCGGTAGAAGTACTCGCGTACGCGATGCGTCGCCGGATTGGCGCGTGGCCGCTTGCGGAAAATTTCGGTCGGATGATCCAGCGTCCAGGCGCGCATCGTGCGATGCCGGAACACGCTCTCCCAGTGCGGCGGGAACGCGTAGCGGCCGGTGAATTTGTAATCGCGCGAATTGGTCATGTAGACGCATCCGCCTTTTTCGGTGTGACGGTCGAGCAGCGCGATGTAGTGATCCACCAGCGGCTGCGACATCTCCTGAAAACTTTCGATGTTCAGGCTCAGCTCGAACTCCTGATCCGCCAGTGCCTGCGTGGCGCGCCAGGCCGGCACGATCAGGAAATCAACGTCGGCGATTTCGGCCGGCCCCTGCTCGAAATACATCGCGACTTTTTTATCGGGGAAACGCTGGCGCAGATACTGATGGCAATACATCAACGAGGCCGGCACTGCATCGATGTTGACGTACTTCAGTTTGCGATGGCCCGCGAGGCTGAAGAACTCCGGAATGCGGCCGAAGCCGCCGCCGATTTCGAGCACGCGTGCGCCGTGCGGCGGCAGGCGGCAGAACGCGCTGATCAGCGAATAGTCGATGAAGCTGTTCCAGTCGAGCACACGCCAGTTGGCCGCAGCCAGCGTCTCCGGCGACAGCCCGGCGAGCATGTCGCTGTGATCGATCGCCCGGGCAAATTCCAGCGCCTGCTGGAACTGCGCGGCCTGCGCGCCGCCGGTCGAGGCCAGCGCGGCGAACGGCATCTGGCCGACGACGCCGCACCAGTCGTCCAGCAGGTCCGACATTGAACCCCAGCTGAGCTCGTCCGACAGCATCCAGCAGTCGGCCGGCTTCAGATCGGCGCCGTGCTGCTGCATGTCGGCGATCAGCCGCCGCAGCAGAGCTGGATCGGCCGCGACCTCGAAGCGATCCGGATTCCAGCGCGGCAGCGACGCCATCGCGCGCGCTTTATTCGGCGGCGACGCGGCCGCGCGGCGGTAGCAGCTTGGCGCGCAGCGCGGTTTCGATCTCCATCGCGATTTCCGGATGCTCTTTCAGATAGGTGCGCGAGTTGTCCTTGCCCTGGCCGATCTTCTCGCCCTTGTAGGCATACCAGGCGCCGGATTTCTCGACCAGCTTGTGGTCGACGCCCAGATCGATGAGCTCGCCTTCGCGCGAAATGCCTTCGCCGTACAGGATCTCGAACACGCACTGCTTGAACGGCGGCGCCAGCTTGTTCTTGACCACCTTGACGCGGGTTTCGTTGCCGACCACTTCGTCGCCCTTCTTGATCGCGCCGATGCGGCGGATGTCCAGGCGCATCGAGGCGTAGAACTTGAGCGCGTTGCCGCCGGTGGTGGTTTCCGGGCTCTGGCCCGGCATCATCACGCCGATCTTCATGCGCAGCTGGTTGATGAAGATCACCGTGCACTTGGAGCGGCTGATATTGCCGGTGAGCTTGCGCATCGCCTGCGACATCATGCGCGCCTGCACGCCGACCGAGGCATCGCCCATTTCGCCTTCGATTTCGCTCTTGGGCACCAGTGCGGCAACCGAGTCGACGACGACGATGTCGACCGCGTTGCTGCGCACCAGCATGTCGACGATTTCCAGCGCCTGTTCGCCGGTGTCCGGCTGTGAAATCAGCAGGTCCGGAATGTTGACGCCGAGCTTTTCGGCGTAACTCACGTCGAGCGCATGTTCGGCGTCGATGAAGGCGGCGACGCCGCCGGCTTTCTGCGCCTGGGCGACGATATGCAGCGTCAGCGTGGTTTTGCCGGAAGATTCCGGGCCGTAGATTTCGACCACACGGCCGCGCGGCACGCCGCCGATGCCCAGGCCCGCATCGAGCGTGATCGAGCCGGTGGAGATCGCTTCGATTTCGGTACGGTCGTTGGCGCCCATGCGCATGACCGTGCCCTTGCCGAACTGCTTGTCGATCTGGCTGAGTGCGGCTTCAAGGGCTTTCTTGCGGTTGTCGTCCATAGGTCTCTCGTGGGCAGGCCGGGTGGCCGCCAATGCTGGGTTGAATTCTGGGTGAGGCTTTTTTGTGACTCGGGGGAGGGCGCCGCGGCGTTCTGGGAGGCTGCGCGGGCCGCCGGATCAGCCCGGATTGTCCCATAGATCGAACTGCCGGGCGTGATCCGGTTCGCCTCCCTGCAAGGCCCAGCGGCCGAGCACGCGGTGGCCGGTGTCGGCGGCCGCGCCGCCGTAGCGGCTTTCGATCAGCACGAAGTCCTGCACCGTCCAGCTCAGCGGCGCGATCCGCCGGTCCGGCAGGCTGCGCTGGGCGTTGTAGACCACGCTGATGTGCGGCTCCGGCCGCGTGCTGCTGGACAGGCAGGGCAGCGACGCGGTTTTCAGTGTCTCGCGCAGCGCGCGCCACAGCTGCTTCAGGCCTTCGGGCGTATCGGACGGTTTCAGCCACCACGGGATCTTGGGATTCTTGGCGTAGCAGCCGGCCTGGTCGATCAGCAGCTCGAACGGCGCCGCCTTGATCTGGGCGGCCGCCTGGATCGCGCGTTGCGCCAGCGCGTCGGGCGCCTGGTGGAAAACGCCGACCACCGGCAGGCTCAGGTGATAACGCTCCGGCCGCACCCAGGGGCTGGGCGTCGGGTGCTGCTGCTTGAGCGCGGCGGCGCGCTCGGCGAGCTGCTCGCGGATCACCGGCTCGGGCGACAGCGCAAAGAACAGCGACCAGGTTTCGCTCAAGTTTCGGTTCCTCAGGGCATCGCCACGATTCATGTCGGTTGCGGCCCGGCCGCGTTGGCGACACGTACGGTGTAGGCAATTGTTGCAAAGCCGGCGCCGGCCTGGGCAACATGGTTCGAGTTTCAGGTCGGCCGCCAGCCGTCTGCAAGAACCGCGCGCCGCCGGCGTTCGCACACGCCGCAAACCGGGGCATCGCTGCCGATGATCGCCAACACCCGCCACCCGGCCGCCGCCGCGGCGCTGGTCCCGCCGCCCGCAACGCGGCCGCTGTCGATCTGCCTGATCAATCCGCGCTTCGAGCCTTCACATTTCGGCAACGAGCACGCGCTGGCGCTGCATCCCGGCGACAAGCGCTGCCAGATGATCACCGGTGCGCTGCCGACGCTGGCCGGCCTGGTGCCGGACGGTCACCATGTCGAGCTGCTGGACGAGAACGTCGAGCCGATCGACTTCGATGCGCTGGCGCGCTTCGACGTGATCGGCGTCACCGGCATGATCGTGCAGCGCGCGCGCATGCAGCAGATCCTGCTGCGGCTGCAGTCGGTACCGGCGCTGATCGCGGTCGGCGGGCCTTACATCAGTGTCGAGGAGACCTTCTTCGACGGCCTCTGCGACGTGCGTTTCGTCGGCGAGGCCGAAACCACCTGGCCGCAGTTCCTGCGCGATCTTGCGGCCGGGCGGCCGACCCTGGCGCGCTACGAGCAGCTCGAGCGCACCGACATGAGTACCCTGCCGCTGCCGCGCTTCGACCTGGTCAAGTCGCAGCACTATCTGATGGCGCCGCTGCAGTTTTCGCGCGGCTGCCCGTTCCTGTGCGAGTTCTGCGACATTATCGTGATCTTCGGCCGCAAGCCGCGGCTGAAGACCGCCGAGCAGGTGATCGCCGAACTTGAGGCGATCAAAAAGGCCGGTTTCAAGCTGTGTTTCGTCGTCGACGACAACTTCATCGGCAACAAGGTCGAGGCCAAGAAGCTGCTGCCGCGAGTGATCCAGTGGCAGCGCGACAACGCCTATCCGCTGATCCTGAGTACCGAGGCCAGCATCAATCTCGGCGACGATGCCGAGTTGCTGGAGCTGATGGTCCAGGCCAACTTCCGGCACGTGTTCATCGGTATCGAATCGCCGCGCGCCGAATCGCTGAAAGAGATGCGCAAGACCCACAATCTGCGCGGTGACTCGATGCTGGACAAGCTGCGCCGCGTGCGCGACGCCGGCCTGGTGATCGAGGGCGGCTTCATGGTCGGCTTCGACAACGACGACGCCGCGATCTTCGACGAGCAGTTCGAGTTCATCCAGCTCAGCGGCATCGGCCTGGCGCTGGTCAGCAAGCTGACGCCGATCCCGAGCACGCCGCTGTACGCGCGGCTCAAGGCCGAAGGCCGGCTCGATTTCTCCGATCCGGAATGCCTGTTCCTGCCCAAGCAGATGACGCGCGACCAGCTCAAGCAGGGCCAGCGCGAGCTGATCCGCCGGCTGGCCGAGCCCGAGAATTTCTTCGGCCGGGTGATCGCGGGCTACAGCGAATCGGGCAAATTCCGCCGCCATCGCGCGCAAATGTCGGCGCAGATGCCGGCCGCCTCGCTGCGCCAGCGGCTGTCGCAGGCGGTCGGCGTGCTGATCACGCTGAGCCGGCTGGCGCGGGTACTGGCAGCGCATCGACTGCTGCGCCGCTTCGCCATGACCTATGTCGGCCTGTACCGCGGCCAGCGTCGCCAGCTTGGCAAACAGGCGATCGGCCTGGGTGGCTTCGTCGGTCTGTGCGCGCTGCACTGGCATCACTACCGCGTCGCGCACGACGCCGTCGATCACTGGGGCGCGGCGCTGCCGCGTGAAGCGCTGCCGATGCCAGCCGAGGAGCGGCGTCAGGCTGCCTAAGGAACCTCTGATGAAGTCCTGCGCGCCCGCGTTGCCCCGGAAATGTCGCCAGGCCAGGCGCGGGCTGCGCCGTTTGGTGATTCCAAACAAGCGGCCCGCAACGCCGCATGGCGGCGTTTCCGGGGCAACCCGAAGGGCGGTGGCCGAAAGGGGCGCATTGCGGCGTCTCTCCTTCCTCATGTACGTCCGGTACATTTCGTCAGTCGTTCCTTGCACTGCGCCCCTTTCGGTCACCGCGCGGACGTGCAGGGCTTCATCAGAGGTTCCTTAGTTACCCAGGCGTTGCAGCAGCCCGAGCAGTACCTGTCGCGCCGCGGCCTCGCGGATCGCTTCGCGATCGCCGCCGAACAGGCAGCGTTGGGTGCTGGCTGGCTCGCCGCGACGCGCCCATCCCAGCCACACCGTGCCGACCGGCTTGTCGGCGCTGCCGCCGCCGGGGCCGGCGACGCCGCTGACCGACAGCGCCCAGTCCACCGGCGCCCTGGCGAGCAGGCCGGTGGCCATCGCCGCGACACATTCGCCGCTGACCGCGCCGTGTTCGCGGAACACCGTCTCGGGCACGCCGAGCAGTTCGTGCTTGGCCTGGTTGGTATAAGTGATCAGGCCGCGCTCGAACCAGGCGGAGCTGCCGGCCCGGTCGGTCAGCAGCTTGGCGACCAGGCCGCCGGTGCAGGATTCGGCCGTTGCCAGCAGCTGGCCACGCGAAATCAGCATTTCCGCAATCTGCTGGACTATGCTCGGCATATCGGAGGGTGGCACAGGAGACTCCGGTTCAAAAAAGCGGTGATTAGATAAATTAACCCCAGTCACATCGACTGGCTCGGCTTTTGCGTTTCAAGCGGTATCGCGACACGCTGGCGAACGGTGGCCTCGTCCTCAAAACCGGAGGATGATGCGGGATCGTCGGTTATCCAGCGTGCAACTCCTAATAATAGATAGAGAGGTCGAGGCAATGGCGCCACGCCTACCGCTTCACGGCCACCGCAGTGCGTTGACGACGACGCCCGAGCGGTCACGCCAGTCTGCTCCGCGGCGTCGCAGCACTGCACGCCAGCGCCTGCCGGAGCCGCTGGTCGATGTCCTCCCTGAAGCCATTGCCGAGGCGGCCGGTACCGAAGGCGCCGCCCAGGCACTGCGCGGCATCCTGCAGACCGCGACCGAGCTGCTCGGCGCCAGCCGCGGGTTCCTGCTGACCTGCAACGATGCCGGCGTGATGGAAGTGGCCTGCGTGCGCGACATGCGCCCGGTCGATGTCATGGACCTGGTGCTGACCCAGGCCTCGCTGGTGGTGCGCACGGTGTTGCGCGAGCGCCAGCCGGTCGCCGCCGACCAACTGGGCCGCGCGTTCCGCTTCGAGGCCAACGCCGCGGACTCGCGCCGCGCCGCCATTTTCTGCATGCCGCTGGACCTGGGCGAGCACCGCAGCGGCCTGTTCTGCGCGCTGCGCGGAACCGACGCCGCGGTGATCGGCGGGCTCGATCTGGAGATCCTGCACGGGCTCTGCGACCAGGCCTCGCTGGTCATCGGCGCCACCTCGGCCTGCACCGCTTTGGCGCAGCTCGAAGCCTGCATCAGGGCTGGTTCGCTGTCGCTGCCGCGCGCGTTTATTTGATCGCTGGCGGTCGCCTCGCGATGGACAAGCCGGTCCCGCCGCAGCCCTCGGCCCTCAGCCTGCCGGTCGACACCCGGGCCGATGCCGCCGCCGAGGACTACCGCGAGGCGGTGCTGCGACAGGTCCGCGCGCTCACCGAAGACAACCAGCGCCTGTTCCAGTCCGCGCTGCGCAGCGAAAAACGCTTTCGCATGCTCGCCAAGGCGGTGTGGAAGATCCAGGAAGACGAGCGCCGCCGGCTTGCGCGTGAACTCCACGACGGCATCGGCCAGACCCTGACCGCGCTGGCCAACCAGCTGCAGCGCATCGCCGACGACGCGCATGCGCACGAGAACGTCGGCCTCGCCGGACGTCTCGGCGACGCGCTCGACATCACCCGCAGCGCGCTGCACGACACGCGCGAGCTGTCGCGCCTGCTGCGTCCGACCCTGCTCGACGACCTCGGCCTGGAAGTCGCGCTGCAATGGCTGACCCGCACCCTGGCCGAGCGCTGCGCGATCGCGATCGAATGCAGCTCCACGCTGGGCGAACAGCGCCTGACCCAGGACCTGGAGACGCTGGTGTTCCGCGTCACCCAGGAAGCGCTGACCAACGTCATCCGCCACAGCAACGCGACCGAGGCACAGGTGCGGCTGACGCGCATCGGCAACCTGCTGCGGCTGCAGGTCAGCGACGACGGGCGCGGCTTCGACCCGGGCGAGCTGAACAATCCCGACAAGCTCGGCGACAGCGTCGGCGTGCGCGGCATGCGCGATCGCGCCGAGCTGTTCGGCGGCCGGCTCGAACTGAAATCCGCACCCGGCGAAGGCACCAGGGTTACGCTGGTGGTGCCGGTGGAAGCCGGCGATGAACACACGGCAGTGGCAACGGCCGCTGCAACGAAAGCTGGAGGGCTTTGATGGCGATTCGCCTGTTGGTCGCGGACGATCACACGATCGTGCGCCAGGGTCTGGTGTCGATGCTGGAAGAAACCGGCGAATGCGAAGTCGTCGCGCAAGCGGCCGACGGCAACGAGGCGGTCGAGCTGGCGATGAAGACCCAGCCCGACGTGGTCGTGACCGATCTGTCGATGCCGCGTCTGTCGGGCCTGGAAGTGGTCAAGCGCGTGCGCGAGAAACTGCCCAACACCAAGGCGCTGGTGCTGACCGTGCACGAGGAGGAGGAATACATCCTGCCGATCATTCGCGCCGGCGCTTCGGGCTTCTTGAACAAGGACACCTCGGTCGCCGATCTGATGACCGCGATCAAGACCATCCACTCCGGCCAGGCCTATTTCGGCCCGCGCGCGGCCAAGGCGCTGGCCGATCAGCACCAGCGTCCGCGCGAAGTCGGGCTCGACCCCTACGACACGCTGACCGCGCGTGAGCGCGAGACCTTTCACCTGGTCGTCGAAGGCAAGACCACCAAGGAAATCGCACAAATTCTCGACATCGGCGTCAAGACCGCCGAGAACCATCGTGCCCGCATGATGGAAAAGCTCGGCCTGCGCAACACCGCCGAAGTGGTGCGTTATGCGGCGCGCAAGGGCTTGCTGTCGTAAGCTGCGCGTTCACGTTCGGGCGCCGAGGAAACCTGCCGATGAATCCTTTCGAGATGACGACAGTCATCGTCATCGCCGCGCTGATCGCCGGCGTTTTGCGCGCGCGCTACAAGCACGCGCCGGCCGCGGGCGCCGCCGGCATCAGCAATGAAACGCGCCTGCACATCGACGCGCAGGACCGCCGTATCGCACAGCTCGAGGAACGCATCAAGGCGCTCGAAGCGGTGGTGTCCGAGCCGCAGTTCCATCTGAAGCAGCAGTTCCGCGATCTGGAAGGCGGCTAGCCCGACCGTTGCTGTCATTCCCGCGAAAGCGGGAATCCAAGTGCGGCGCTCACGACTCCAAGATTCGCTCCAAGATTCGCGCCTGCGCGGGAATCACAAGCTCCACTCAGTACTTCACGCTGCAGCCGTAAGGCTTGGTCACCGCCTCGGTCACCGGCTTGCCGGCGCGGGCTTCTTCGAGCGCGACTTTCACGTAGTTCTTCGAGGTCGCGATGTCGGTCGGATCGGTGCTCGGCGTGCTGTCGATCGCGCCGGCGTAAATCAGCGTGCCGGTCGGATCGATGATGAACATGTGCGGCGTGGTCTTGGCCTCGTACAGATGACCGGCCGTGCCTTTTTCGTCGAGCAGTACTGCGGTCGGCGCGGCCTTGCGCTTGTCGGTCAGCTTCAGCGCCTGCGCCGCGTCGACATGGCCTTCCTTGCCCGGCGCCGACGAGATGATCGACAGCCACACCGCGCCGTCGCGCGTCGCCTCCTTCTGCAGCTGCTGCATGTTGCCGCTGGAGTATTGCTTGCGCACGAACGGGCAATCGGCGTTGGTCCATTCCAGCACGACGAACTTGCCCTTGTAGTCGCTCAGCGAATGCGCCTGGCCGTCGGCGCCCGCGACCTGGAAATCCGGCGCCGGCTCGCCGACCTTGACCGCTGCGTAAGCCTGGTTGACGAGCAGCGCCGCGACCATCGCCGCACTGCTGCCGAGTATCTGGATCGTACGCATGAAAGCCTCCTTGGCCGAGCGAAAACTCGAAAAATACTTAGGGACCGGCGACCGCCTGCGCGACCAGGTCCGGAGTAAGGACCTGCGGCAGCACGCGCGGTTCCGCGCCACCGACCGACACCAGGTACAGCGGCACGCCGCTGCGGCCGTAGCGCGCCAGGGTCGCGGTGATCGCCGGGTCGGCGCGGGTCCAGTCGGCGACCATGCTGACGACCTGATGTTTCTCGAACGCGTCGATCACGGTCTGCGAATGCAGCGCGACGCGCTCGTTGACCTTGCAGGTCAGACACCAGTCGGCAGTGAAGTCGACGAACACGGTGCGCTTCTGCGCGATCAACTCGGCGAGGCGCGCATCGCTGTACGGCTCGACGCCGACCGCCGCGGTCCTGTTCGGCGCCTCGGTGGACGCGCGCAGCAGCGGATGGAACAGCAGCGCGACCGCGGCGATCAGCGCCGCCAGCGCCAGCAGTTTCACGACCAGATTTCGCGCGCGGCCCAGCAGCCACAGGCCGAAAGCCAGCAGCACCGCGCCGACCATCGCCAGCCCCATGCCGTTGCGGTCGGTGAGGCCGCCGATCACCCACAGCAGCCACACCGCGGTCAGATACAGCGGGAATGCGAGCACCTGCTTCAGCGTTTCCATCCACGCGCCGGGGCGCGGCAGCCAGGCCGCGAGCCGCGGTACGAAACCGATCAGCAGGAACGGGAAGGCCAGGCCCAGTGCCAGCGCCAGGAACACGGTCAGCGAGACGATCGCCGGCTGTGTCAGCGCATAGCCCAGCGCGGTGCCCATGAACGGCGCGGTGCAGGGGCTGGCGACGATCACTGCGAGCACGCCGGTGAAAAACGAGCCGGAAAGTCCGGGTTTTGCCGCCAGATTCTGGCCGGCGCCCATCCAGCTGCTGCCGAACTCGATCACGCCGGACAGCGACAGGCCCAGCGCCAGCATCACGTAGACCAGCAGGCCGACGAACAGCGGCGACTGCAGCTGAAAGCCCCAGCCCAGCGCGGCGCCGCCGGCGCGTAGCGCGATCAGCACGCCGGCCGCGGCGACGAAGCTCAGCACCACGCCGGCGGTGTAGGCCAGCGCGTGGCGGCGATGTTCGGCCGCGGCCTGCTGCTGCACTTTCATCACCGACAGCGCCTTCAGCGACAGCACCGGAAAGACGCAGGGCATCAGGTTGAGGATCAGGCCGCCGCCGAAAGCCAGCGCCAGCACCAGCCAGAAGCCCGGCGCGTCGGGCGCCGCCGTCGTCATCGCCCCGGCGGCTTTGGCGGCGGTGCCGGCGACCGCCGCGACCGTGCCCGGCGTCGCCCTGATTTCGTAAGCCTTGGCGGCGTGGCCTTCGCCAATCACCAGCACGCCTTCGACAGCCTGCGGCGCCTGCACGAAGTACCCGGACACCGGCCGCGCCAGCCGCGCGATGCGGTCGTCGCTGTCGTACGCCTGCTTCTTGCTGCCGGCGTGCGCGAGCACGTCACCGGCATACGGATAGAACGCCAGCTGCTGCGAGCGGCCGGGCAGCGGACCGGCCTGCAGCCGGAATTCGCCGCCGTCGATCTGGAACTGCGCGGCGAACGGCGCCGCCACCGGCAGCTTGGCGCGGGTCTCGGCGAAGGCGACGGCATGCGCCGGATCGGGCTGCGCGGCGCCGGCGCGGTACGGCGTGTCCAGGCTCAGATCGGCCTTGCCGGGAATGCAGATGTCGGCGCAGACCAGCCACGAGGCCTTGGCTTTCAACGGCTCGGCCGGCGCGCTGTCGGGCAGCGTCAGCTGCAGCGGCAGCAGGGTTTCTTCGCCATAGCCGTAGTTGGTCAGGTCGCCGAGGTTGTGCTCTTCCGGATACGGCCATTGCAGCTCGCCGGCGCTGGCACCGGCCGGCAGGTTCTGCCAGGCGAGCTTGGTCGGCAGCCCGGAATCGCCGGGATTGCGCCAGTAAACATGCCAGCCGGATTCCGGCCTGATGCGCAGCGCCACGGTCTGCTCGCCGGCCGTCAGCGTGCTGTTCTCGGCCAGCAGTTCGACTTCGATGTGCTCGGCCTGCACCGTCGCGGCCCGGGCCGGCAGCGACGGCAGGCTCAGTACGACCAGGGCGAGCAGCGCGCCCAGCTTGATCTTCATAGAAAGGTGTCCAGCGCGACGCGCGGGCGCCGCTGAGTGATGATGCCGGGAATGATACCGACAACGTCCCGACTGCCCGCGTTCCTCTCATGCCGCCGCGTCCGGGCGTTGTTGCTGCTCGCCTTGTGCGCGACGGCGACGGCGGCGCCGGTGCAGGCCAGCGACACGATGCGCTGCGGCTCGCGCCTGGTGTCGGTGGAAGCCCGTGCCGCCGAGCTTCTGGCCATCTGCGGCGAGCCGGCTTATCGCGACGTCTGGTCGGCGCAGGCGCTGGCCCCGGGCGCGATCGCCGAGCAGGAGGAGTGGACCTACAACTTCGGCCCGCAGCAGTTGCTGCGCGTGGTGCGGCTGCGCAATGCGCGGGTCGTCGACATCGCCAGCGACGGTTACGGCTTTGCCGAGCCCGAGGAAAGCCGCCGCCGCTGCTCGCCGGATCAGCTGATCGAGGGCATGTCCAAGTACCGTCTGCTGATGGCCTGCGGCGCACCGCTGACGCGCACGCTCGCGCAGCAGGGCCTGCAACCGTATCGGCCGCGCTATCGCAACGGCTATCCGGGCAACGGTCCGCGGCTCGACGGGCCGTATGTCGAAGTGTTCCGTGAAGAATGGGTTTACGACTTCGGCCCCAACGTCTTCATGCGCGTGCTCAGCCTGGAAAACGGCCGGGTCCGCGACATCCAGAACGGCGATCGCGGCCGCGGCCGCTGATGCGCCGACCGCGTCCGCCGTGACAGCGGCGGTCCGCGCCCCGATAATCCTCGGCTTGAAGGGCCCCGAGAGCCTTTTTACGTAGCGCAACCATGCCGCCGGCGAGGCGGCGATAAGGCTGAGAGAAGGATGGCGACCAAAGCCGCAACCGCGCCCACCGGCACGGGCTTCACCTTGTTCCTGACCGGGCTTTCCGGCGCCGGCAAGTCGACGATCGCCGGCGAACTGGTGCGCCAGATCGAGGAGCTGCACAAGCGGCAGGTGACCTTGCTCGACGGCGATATCGTCCGCGAGATGCTGTCATCGGGCCTGACGTTTTCCAAGAACGACCGCGAACTCAACATCCGCCGCATCGGCTACGTCGCCGCCGAGGTGACCAAGCACGGCGGCATCTGCGTGTGCGCGGCGATCGCGCCCTACCGCAGCTCGCGTGCCGAGGCACGCGAACGGGTATCGCGCTACGGCCGCTTCTACGAGGTCTACGTGTCGACGCCGCTGGCCGTCTGCGAGCAGCGCGACACCAAGGGCCTGTACGCGCGCGCGCGCCGCGGCGAGCTGAAAAGCTTCACCGGCGTGGACGATCCTTTCGAAACGCCGACCGCGCCGGAGATCAGCGTCGATGCCAGCCGCGGCAACGTCGGCGACGAGGTCAAGCGCATCCTGGCGCTGCCGATCAAGGATGGCGCGCTGAAGAAAGCGGCCGGGTCTGCCTGACCGTACGCTCACGACTGT
The DNA here is from genome assembly GCF_965279055.1 of Hydrocarboniphaga sp. Taxonomy (NCBI): domain Bacteria; kingdom Pseudomonadati; phylum Pseudomonadota; class Gammaproteobacteria; order Nevskiales; family Nevskiaceae; genus Hydrocarboniphaga; species Hydrocarboniphaga sp. Next base: position 506,185 of record NZ_OZ257125.1, read on the forward strand.
AATGGAACTGGCGGTATGATCGGTCCTCATGGAGCGTCGAGCCAGGAGGCCGCGTAGTGGTGACCAAAATCAAGCCTGCATACGACGTCGTGCTGTTCGGTGCCAGTGGGTATACCGGCAAGCTGGTCGCCCAATATCTGGCGCGGCGCGGCGGCAAACCATTCAGCTGGGCGCTGGCCGGGCGCGACCTGCGCAAGCTCGAGAAGATCCGTGACAGCCTGTCTCGCATCAATCCGGCACTCGACCATATTCCGCTGATCGAGGCCAACAGTCGCGACGCCGAGTCCATGCAGCGGCTGGCGCGTGCGGCGCGCGTGGTGATCAGCACGGTCGGCCCCTACATCACCCTCGGTGAGCCGCTGGTCGCGGCCTGCGCCGAAGCCGGCACCGACTACGTGGATCTGACCGGCGAGCCCGAGTTCGTCGACAGGATGTGGCTGCGCTATCACGACATCGCGCGGGCCAGCGGCGCGCATATCGTGCATTGCTGCGGTTTCGATTCGGTGCCGCACGATCTCGGCGCGTACTTCACCGTGCGCCAGCTGCCGGAAGGCGTTCCGATCAAGCTCGAAGGTTTCGTGCGTGCCGGCGGCCGCATGTCCGGCGGCACCTTGAGCAGCGCGGTCACCGCGATGTCGCGCTGGCGGCAGATGCAGGACACGCGCAAGGAGCGCCGCAGCAAGGAGGGCAAGCCGGTCGACCGCAAGATCGGCAGCACCCATCCGCGGCTGCGTTACGACCGCCAGCTGCAGAGCTGGGTGGTGCCGATGCCGACCGTCGATCCGCTGATCGTGCTGCGCACGGCGAGCTGCGACGAGCGTTACGGCAGCGAATTCCGTTACGGCCACTACCTGCAGATGAAGAACCTGCCGATGATGGCGGCGATCGGCGGCGGCGTCGGCGCGTTGGCGCTGGCCTCGCAGATCGGCCCGGTGCGCAAGCGCCTGATGGCGCTGTCGAGCAAGGGCTATGGTCCGACCAAGGCCGAGCGCGAAGAGGGCTGGTTCTCGGTGCGCTTCATCGGCAGTGGCGGCGGCAAGACCGTCTACACCGAAGTCAGCGGCGGCGATCCGGGCTACGGCGAAACCGCGAAAATGCTCGCCGAATCGGCGCTGTGCCTGGCTTTCGACCGGCTGACGCGACGCCCCGGCGTACAGACGCCGGCGCACGTGATGGGCGAGGCGCTGATCAAGCGGCTGCAGGCCGCCGGCATCGGTTTCAATGTGCTGGAATCGCTGCAGCCCTGTGCGCTGCCACTGAGAACCGCCGAAGCATGAGCAAACTCTGGTTGTCGTTTTCCGCGATCTACGGCCTGCTCGCCGTGCTGCTCGGCGCGTTCGGCGCGCATGCGCTCAAAGCGAAGCTGTCGCCGGATCTGCTGGCGGTGTGGAAGACCGCCAACGAGTACCAGTTCTATCACGCGCTCGCGCTGGGCCTGCTTGGCTTGTTGCTGCGCGGTGCGCCGGATCGCGCACTGGACGCGGCCGGCTGGTGCTTCGTGCTCGGCGTGCTGGTGTTCAGCGGCAGCCTCTACGCGCTGGCACTGAGCAATGTACGCGTGCTCGGCGCGATCACGCCGATCGGCGGGCTGCTGTTCATCGCCGGTTGGGCGCTGATGTTTTACGCGGTGGTGCGGCGCTGAGTTTCGGCTGCTGCCGTTGCGTCCCTCGATACGCCTCGCAAGCGAGGCTACTCGGGAGGAACGGGTTTAAGTTCTAACGTTCATCCGTTCCTCCCGGGTAGCGGCTTGCCCGCGTATCGAGGGACGCCAATGCCGCTCGAATCAGGCCTTGCCCAAGGTCTTCAAAATCGATTCCGCCAACCGGTCGGAAATCTTCGCCGCCGCGCCCATTACCGTGCGTTCGGCGATCACCTGCGCCTCTTCGGCGGCCAGCGCGCGGATCGCGTCGCGGCTCTGGTCGATGCGTTCCGATTGCGCCTGCAGGCTGAGATCGAGCTGCACGCGTAGTTCCATCAGCTCTTTCTGCACGTTCTGTTCGAGGGCGCGCAGCCGTGATTCCAGCTGCTGCAGGCGGCTTTCGACATCGCCATCGATGGCGACCGCCGACGACGCCACGACCTCGATCGTCGGTGTGAGCAGCGGCGCCGGATCGCTCGCGGTCTGCGCCGGATCGAGGCTGGCGATGCCTTCACGAATGTCGCTGGCCTGATTCGCCAGCTCCTGGGCGATCCGCTCGCCGCGCGTGTCGGCGTCCAGCGGCGCGGTCACCTGGTCGTATTCCGGCAGCTTGTCGTCGTCGATCACCGAAGGAATATTGTCCGGCGCGGAAATGATTTCGCTGCGCGGCGCCAGCACGATGCCGGGCATCAGCTGGCTCAGCAGCGACGCCAGGCCCTCGCGCGTCGGCGGCTTGACCATCACCGCGGCGGCGCCCTGCGCGCGCGCTTCTTTTTCGAAGTCGGGGATTTCATCGGACAGGCACAGCACCACCGGCATCATGCGGCCGGCGGCATGCAGCTTGATCGCGCGCAGCGCTTGGAACGTGCTGTCTTCGACGTCGTGGTCGAGGAAGATCAGTTGCGGCCGGCTGCGATCCAGAAAAGCCAGCGCCGCGGCCAGATCGCCGACGCTGTCGACGGTGCATCCCAGGCTCTCCAGAAACTTGCCCAGCGCGAATCGCGCGCTGCGCGAGTCGTCCATGATCAAGACGGAGGTGGCAGCAACAGGAAGCGGGGCCGGTGCGTCGGTCATGGGGTCTCGGGGAAGGGATGCCGCAACGGCACTCTAGCATCGGCTCCGGCCGTTTCGGGTGATCGGCCAGGGCGTTTAGGCGACAATATCCCATGCGCATTGGACCTCATCTGATCGAACCGGCCGTCATGCTGGCGCCGATGGCCGGCGTCACCGACCGGCCGTTCCGCAGCCTGTGCCGCCGCCTCGGCGCCGGCCTGGTGGTGTCCGAGATGACCAGCTCCGATGCCAGCCTGTGGGACACCGACAAGTCGCGGCTGCGTCGCGATCACGCCGGTGAGGCCGGGCCGATCAGCGTGCAGATCGCCGGCTACGATCCGCAGGCGATGGCCGACGCCGCGCGTTTCAATGTCGATCACGGCGCCCAGATCATCGACATCAACATGGGTTGCCCGGCAAAAAAAGTCTGCAAGGTCGACGCCGGTTCGGCGCTGATGCGCGACGAGCCGCGCGTCGCCCTGATCCTCGACGCCGTGGTGCGCGCGGTGAACGTGCCGGTGACCTTGAAGATCCGCACCGGCTGGGCGCGCGCGCATCGCAATGGCGGGCGCATCGCGCACATCGCCCAAGACAGCGGCATTGCCGCGCTCGCGGTTCATGGCCGCACGCGCGAGGATCGCTACGAAGGCGCCGCCGAGTACGACACCATCGCCGACATCCGCCGCGCGATCCGTATTCCGCTGATCGCCAACGGCGACATCGACAGCCCGCAGAAAGCGCGCGCGGTGCTCGAGCACACCGGCGCCAGCGCGGTGATGATCGGCCGCGCGGCGCAGGGCCGGCCGTGGATTTTCCGCGAGATCGCGCATTACCTGGCAACGGGAGAACTGCTGGCGCCGCCGTCGCGTTTCGACAAGCGCCGCTGGCTACTCGAACATCTGGATCAGCTCTACGCGTTCTACGGCGAGCGTCGCGGCGTGAGAGTCGCGCGCAAGCATATCCAGTGGTACTGCGAGGCCGGCGACAGCGATGCCGCGGCGAAAGCCGCGTTTTGGGCTTCGATCAACCGCGTCGACAGCGAGGCCGAGCAGCGCGCGAGAGTCGACGAGTTTTTCTCTGAGACCCTGGGCTCCGCCGCTGCCGCCTGATCGCCTCCTGTAGGAGCGGACCCTGTCCGCGACGGCGAGGCCTCAGTCGCGGACAGGGTCCGCTCCTACAGATAAGGCCAGCGGTTAAATCGCCGGCTTCTCCAGCAAATCCAGAAACGCACGCAGCGACGGGCTGATCCAGGCGTTTTTCAGCTGCATGCGATACAGCGGCCGCAGCATCCGCAGGCCCTTGACCGGCAGCACCGCGAGAATGCCGGCCTCGACTTCGGTGCGGATCGCCAGCGCCGAGAGGATGCCGAGGCCGATGCCGGTCGCCACCGTCTGCTTGATCGCCTCGGTGCTGGCGAGCGTCATCGCTGGGCGCACCTGGATTTTTTTTGCGGCCAAGGCCTGCTCGGTGATCTCGCGCGTGCCCGAGCCGACTTCGTGCATCAGCAGCGGATTCTGCGTCAGCGCGCTCAGCGCCAGCGGCGCGTGGGCGCGCACCGGATGCGTTGCCGAGGCGATCACCACCAGTTCGTCCTGCGCGAACACGCGGTAGTCGAGGAACTCGCTGCTGACCGTGCCTTCGGCGAAGCCGATGTCGATTTCACCAGCGAGCAGCTGGGCCTCGATCGCCTTGGTGTTGTCGACCTTCAGCGACAGTTCCACGTCCGGATGCAGCCGGCGGAACGCAGCGAGGATCGGCGGCAGCAGATAGGCGCCGATGGTGCGGCTGGCGCCGATCGCGATGCGGCCGCGCGCCAGGCTTTGCAGATCGCCGAGCGCGCTTTCGGCCTCGGCCTCGATCGCGAACAGGCGGTTGGCGTAGACCAGCAGCAGCGTGCCGGCCTCGGTCAGCCGGACGCCGCGCGGCAGCCGGTCGAACAGCACCAGGCCCAGGGTCTTTTCGAACTCGCCGAGCTGCTTGGAAACCGCCGACTGGCTGATGTGCAGGTCGCGCGCGCCGGCGCTGACGCTGCCCGAGGCGGCAACGGCCTGAAAGATCGCGAGGTGGTTCAGGTTCATGATCGTGCGAGGGTTTTGTCTAAGCGCTGGCGGTTGTTGATATAAATTAAATTCAACGAACCTATGGCTATATTGCATTTTTATCATGCGAGCCGCAGGCCTACAATCGACCCTCGCCGCAGCCGCGACCTCCGCAATGCCCTCAGACGAGACCCATCGATGACCGAACAGAAAGCCACCAACGTGCACTGGCATGAAGGTGAAGTAACCCGCGCCGAACGAGGCCAGCTGCTGGGGCAGAAGGGCGCGACGATCTGGTTCACCGGCCTGTCCGGCTCGGGCAAGAGCACGGTCGCGGTCGCGCTCGAAAAAGTGCTGCACGCGCAGGGCCGCCTGGTCTATCGCCTCGACGGCGACAACGTGCGCATGGGCATCAACAAGAACCTCGGCTTCTCCGCCGAAGACCGCACCGAGAACATCCGCCGTATCGGCGAGATCGCCAAACTCTTTGTCGACGCCGGCGTGATCGTGCTGTCGAGCTTCGTCTCGCCGTACAAGGCGGACCGCGACATCGTGCGCAAGCTGCATGCTGCCGGCGAGATGGACTTCATCGAGGTCTATATCGACGTGCCGCTGGCCGAAGCCGAGAAGCGTGACCCCAAGGGCCTGTACAAGAAAGCGCGCGCCGGCGAGATCAAGAACTTCACCGGCATCAGCGATCCCTATGAAGCGCCGGAGTCGCCGGAGCTGGTTCTGCCCAGCCACGAGATGAGCCTGGAGCAGGAAGTCGAGGCGGTGATCGCGCTGCTGAAGACGCGCGGCATTTTGCCGGGCTGAGAAAAAGTCGCGGATAGGATCCGCTCCTACAGCCGCATTGCTGATGTAGGAGCGGACCCTGTCCGCGACCGCTCAGCTGCAGACGCCACCTCACCACGAATACGCAACCGAGAACCCACATGATCAAGCCCCACGGCTCCGACACCCTGAACCCGCTCTACGTCGCCGACGACGCCCAGCGCGCCGCGTTGCTCAAGGAGGCCGAATCCCTGCCGAGCCTGCTGCTGAATTCCGCTGCCGCCGCCAACGCGGTGATGCTGGCCGCCGGCTACTTCAATCCGCTGACCGGCTACATGACTCTGGCCGATGCACTAAGCGTCTGCGACTCGTTGAAGACCACCTCCGGGCTGTTCTGGCCGGTGCCGATCCTCAACGTGACCAAAGAGAGCGGCATCAAGAAGGGCAGGCTCGCTCTGCGCGATCCGAACGTCGAGGGCCATCCGGTGCTCGCGATCATGGACGTTCAGGGCATCGAGTCCGTCAGCGCCGAGCAGTTGCAGGCGATGGCCAAGCAGATCTTCGGCAACACCGACGCCAAGCACCCCGGCGTCGCCACCTTCACCGATCTGGGCAACACCGTGCTCAGCGGTCCGATCCAGGTCCTGAGCTACAGCTACTTCAAGGACGAGTTCCCGGAAACCTTCCGCACCGCGGTCGAGATCCGCGACGAGATCAGCAAGCGTGGCTGGAAGAAAGTGGTGGCGTTCCAGACGCGCAACCCGATGCACCGCGCGCACGAGGAGCTGTGCCGCATGGCCAAGGAGCGCCTCAACGCCGACGGCATCGTGATTCACATGCTGCTCGGCAAGCTCAAGGCCGGCGACATTCCCGCCGACGTGCGCGACGCCTGCATCCGCACGATGGTCGAGCACTACTTCGAGCCGAACACGGTGATGATCACCGGCTATGGTTTCGACATGCTCTACGCCGGCCCGCGCGAAGCGGTGCTGCATGCGGTGTTCCGCCAGAACATGGGCACGGATTACCTGATCGTCGGCCGCGATCACGCCGGCGTCGGCGATTACTACGGCCCGTTCGACGCGCAGACGATCTTCGACGAGCAGGTGCCGGCCGGTGCACTGGCGATCGAAATCTTCCGCGCCGACAATACCGCCTTCAGCAAGAAGCTCGGCCGCGTGGTGATGATGCGCGAAGCGCCGGACCACGTGCCGGACGACTTCATCGCGCTGAGCGGCACCAAGGTGCGCGCGATGCTCGGTGCCGGCATTGCGCCGCCGCCGGAATTCTCGCGCCCGGAAGTGGCCAAGGTGCTGATGGAGTACTACCAGATCGTCGACGCCGGCAAGGCCTGAGGCCGTCATGAGCACGAGCACGCGCTACATCGATGTCTTCAACGGCGATGCCGACGGCATCTGCGCGCTGACACAGCTGCACCTGGACCAGCCGCGTGCGGACGCGCGCCTGATCACCGGCGTCAAGCGCGACATCGAACTGCTCGATCAGGTTACGGCGCAGGCCGGCGACAGGATCACCGTGCTCGACGTGTCGCTGGACAAGAACCGCGAGCCGCTGAAACGCGCGCTCGCGGCCGGCGCCGAGGTGCTGTACGTCGATCATCATTTCGCCGGCGAAATTCCGCAGGACGACAGGCTGACCGCAATCATCAACGAGGCGCCGGATGTCTGCACCAGCCTGCTGGTCAACGGGCATCTGAAGAATCGTTTCCTGGCCTGGGCAGTCGTCGGCGCATTCGGCGACAACCTGAAGGCGAGTGCCGAGATCATGGCAAAGCACCTGGACATCAGTGAAGCGCAGACGCGCCAGCTCGAGGATCTGGGCACGTACATGAACTACAACGGCTACGGCGAGCGCATCGAGGATCTGCATTTTTCGCCGGAGGACTTGTTCCGGCTGGTCAGCGTGCATGCCACGCCGTTCGGTTTCCTCAGCGACGGCAAGGCGCATTTCCAGAAACTCGCCGACGGCTACAACACCGACATGGCCAAGGCCGAATCGACCCGGCCGGAATCGGTGTCGACCGAGCACGCGGCGCTGCTGATCCTGCCGGACGCGGCCTGGGCGCGGCGCGTCAGCGGCGTCTACAGCAACGACCTGACCAACCTGTATCCGGATCGCGCCCACGCGGTGCTCACCGAAAAGAGCAATGGCCATTACCTGATCAGCGTGCGCGCGCCGCTCAACCGCAAGAAGGGTGCGGATGAGCTGTGCCGCAAGTTCCCTAGCGGTGGTGGTCGCGCCGCAGCGGCCGGCATCAACGATCTGCCGGCATCTCAGTTCGAGGCCTTCGCCAAGGCGTTCACCGAGCAGTACGCGGTCTGATCCCTTTGGGCTGACCCGCGCCGGGGCCCGATGGCTCCGGCGTTTTTGCTTGCGCGGCCAGATATACCCGGCGCAAAAAAAAGGCGCATCGGTCAGCCCGACGCGCCTCAGCTACAACCAAACTATCTTCAGGCTTTCTTCTTTGCGACTTTCTTTGCGACTTTCTTGGCAGCTTTCGTTGCCTTCTTCGCGACCTTCTTGACGGCCTTTTTAACGGCCTTCTTGGCGGTCTTTTTCGCCGGAGCCTTCTTCGCCGGAGCCTTCTTCGCCGCGGCCTTCTTGGCCGGGGCCTTCTTCGCCGCAGCCTTCTTCGCAACAGCCATGACAACCTCCTTGCAAAGACATCGAGACCAGTCGATTACGACAACCGCAATCATCCTTAGCCACGTCCTATCGTGTCATTAGCTATTTCAAAACACAAGATGTAGTGGCCGGACAAAAGTCAATACGAAAACCGAGGTCCGTCTAAAACATTCGCTTCACTCGCCCGGCGGCAGCGCCAGACGCTCGGCAATCACGCGCAGGACCTCGCGGTTGAACACCAGGCCCATATGCGATCCGGCGACCTCGACGTTTTCGGTAAATCGCGTTTTTTCCTCGACAGAACAGGGCCAGGCGACGATTCCGTCGCTGCGTGTGTAGATCGAAGTGCAAGGCACTGGCGGCGGATTTTTTCGTTTCAGAAATCCTTCGACGTCGGTCTTCACCGCGCGTCCGCGGTTGGCGATTTTGAACAGCGTGACCATGTTGTTGGCGTCCGGATTTCCGTTGAACGGACTGCCCAAAGTGATCACTCTGCGCACCAGCGCGCTCTGATGGCGCGCCATTTCGCGCACGAACACACCGCCGAGCGACCAGCCGATCAGGCTTACCGGGGTCTCGTAACGCTCGTGCATTTGCTCGAGCCGCAAGGTCAGCGCGTGCTTCAGCTTGGGTCGCATGCCGAGGTTGGTGCCGCAGTCCCAGCCATGCGTGGCGTAACCGAGTTTCTCCAGGGCTTTGCGCAGCGGCGCGGTGACGCGATCGTTGGCGCCGAAACCCGGCACCACCATCACCGGATGGCCGTCGCCGCGCGGCAGCTTGCGGGTGCCAGCGCCGCGCAGCACGAAGTCGGCGGCTTCGAACAGCGCGCGTGTTTCCATCGCCAGCAGCTTCCACGACGGCGCTTCGATAGCGGGTAGTTGAGTCTCGGTCTGGCTCATGTGCGTTCTCGGCGGCGATGTTGCGCGAGTGTAGGGCCGCGCCTCTTGTAAGTCCTGTGCGGCTTTGGCTAGACTCCGCGCCATCGCTGAAACCGGCCCGCGTTGCGGGCCCATCAAAAGCAAAAGAACGCCAAGCAAAAATGAAGCTGATTATTAAAGCCGCCCTCGTAGTAGTGCTCGTCGTAATGGACGCGCCGTAGGGGTGTTGCACGCTTGAAAAAACCCCCGCCGGCAAAACCGGCGGGGGTTTTTTGTTATCCGCGCCGGTTTTTTCGACGGGTCCATCGCAGCAGGGATTCGTGAAATGACCATCAGACTCAACGGCGCACAGCTCATCGTCCAATTGCTGGAACGGCAGGGTGTCGAGCTCGTCGCCGGCATTCCCGGCGGCGCCCTGCTGCCGCTGTACGAGGCGCTCGACGGCGCCGCCCGGCTGCGTCACGTGCTGACGCGTCACGAGCAGGGTGCCGGCTTTGTCGCGCAGGGCATCGCCCGCATCAGCGGTCGTGCCGGCGTGTGCCTGGCCACGTCCGGCCCGGGCGCGACCAACCTGGTCACCGCGATCGCCGACGCCAAGCTCGACTCGGTGCCGCTGGTCTGCATCACCGGACAGGTGCCGCAGGCGCTGATCGGCACCGACGCATTCCAGGAAGTGAAGACCGGCCACATCGTCGACACGATCACCAAGGCCAATTTCATGGCGCGCTCGGCCGCCGAGCTGATCGACCTGCTGCCCGAAGCCTTCCGCATCGCCGAGACCGGACGTCCCGGCCCGGTGCTGCTCGACGTGCCGAAAGACGTGCAGCGCGAAGTCATCGAAGTGGAGCTGCACAAGCTCCCGCAGCGCCGCGAGCGCGCGGTCGTCGCGCCGGACATGGATGCGATCCGCCTCGCCGCCGGGATGATCGCGCGCGCCGAAAAGCCCTTGCTCTACCTCGGTGGCGGCGTGGTGAAGAGCCGCGGCGCTTATGCGGCGCGTGCGTTGGCCGAGGCCGGCGATCTGCCGACGACCAGCACCCTGATGGCGCTCGGCAGCCTGCCGCCGGCGCATCCGCTGAACTTAGGCATGCTCGGCATGCACGGCGCGCAGGCGACCAATCGGGCGATCGACGAATGCGATCTGCTGATCGCGGTCGGCGCGCGCTTCGACGATCGCGCCACCGGCCGCGCCGACACTTTCGCGCCGAATGCGCGCGTGATCCATATCGACGCCGACCGGCGCGAGTTCGGCAAGATCCGCAAGCCGACCCTGGCGATCGAGGCCGATGCGCGGCTGGCGCTGGAAGCGCTGGTGCGCGCGATGCCGCCGCGTTCGCGCGCCACCTGGCGCGCGCGCGTCTCTGAGTTGCAACGCGCTTATCCGTCGGCGACCACGCAGCCGAGCGTCGAGGCGCGCACGCCGTTCGGCGTGATTCGCGCGGTCGCCGAACTGGCTGGCCCGAATGCGGCGGTCACCACCGATGTCGGCCAGCATCAGATGTGGGTGGCGCAGGCTTATCCGTTCATGCGGCCGGATCGCTGGCTGACGTCCGGCGGTCTGGGCACGATGGGCTTCGGCCTGCCGGCTGCGATCGGCGCCGCGCTGGCGCTGCCGGAAGAACCCGTGGTCTGCTTCACCGGCGACGGCAGCCTGCTGATGAACATCCAGGAGCTGGCGACGCTGGCCGAGCTGCAGTGCAACGTCAAGATCGTGCTGATCGACAACGGCGCGCTGGGCATGGTGCGCCAGCAGCAGAAGCTGTTTCATCGTCACCGTTATATCGGCTCGAGCTTCGAACGTCCGACCGATTTCTGCGCGGTGGCGCGCGCCTTCGGCGTGCCCGCGCTGGATCTGGGCGCCGCCAGCGATCCGATGCTGATTCTCAGCGAAGCCTTCGCAGTGCCGGGTCCGGCGCTGATCCGCGTTCCCGTTTCCGCCGACCGGCAAGTGATGCCGATGGTCGCGCCTGGCCGTTCCAACATCGAGGTGATCCCGTCATGAGTCTCTCCAGCCTGCATTCCCAGAATCCGAGCCAAGCTGCCAAGCGTGGCGCGCGTTGGCCGCAATCGCTGCCCGAGCCGGAAGCGCTCGGTTTCGGCCGCTACGTCGCGCCGTTCATCGTCGTCGCCGAGCACGACGAGCACGGCGGTTGGTCCGCGCCGCAGGTGAGGCCGCGCGAAGCGGTGCAACTCGACGTCGCCAGCGGCGCGCTGCAATACGGCCTGTCGGTGTTCGAGGGGCTGAAGGCTTTTCGTGATGCCGCCGATGAGCTGCATCTGTTCCGGCCGCGCGATCACATCCGCCGCCTGCAGCGCAGCGCGGAGCGCCTGAGCCTGCCGGCGATCAGCGAGGAACTGCTGATGAAGATGGCCTTGCGCGCCGTCGAAGTGCATCGCGACTGGGTGCCGCCGCATGGTCGCGGCTCGCTGTACCTGCGGCCGACTCTGTATGCCTGCGAGGAGTCGCTGGGACTGCGCCGCGCCGCCCGGCATGCGCTGAGCATCGTCGCGACGCCGTGCTCGTCGCCGGATACCTCGGTGCCGAAGCGCCTGTGGGCCGAGCGCGAACTGGTGCGTGCCGCCATCGGCGGGCTCGGCGCGGCGAAGACGGCGGCGAACTACGCCGCGAGCCTTTACGGCGCGCAGCGTGCGCGACTTAGAGGCTGCGACGACGCCTTGTGGCTGGACGCAGCCGAGCACCAGTATCTGGGCGAGGCCGGCACGATGAACGTGTTCGTCGCCCTGCCGGGCCGCGTGCTGACTCCGCCGCTGGACGGCACCATCCTCGCCGGCATCACCCGCGCTTCGATCATGCAGCTGCTCGGCGAGTTCGGCGTGCGCTTTGAGGAGACGGCGATTTCCCTGGACGATCTGCAGCGCTGGCAGCGCTCCGGCGGCCTGCGCGAAATCTTCGGTGTCGGCACCGCGGCGCGTGTCGCACCGGTGTCGGAGATCGTCTGGGAGAACACCGGCGTGCGGCCGCACGGCGGCGATCTGGCCGCGCGCCTGTCGCAGCGTCTTGCCGAGTTGCAGGACGGCGCGGGCGAAGATCCTTACGGCTGGCGGGTTGCAGTGGCGCCGCGCGAAGCAACGGAATCCGCGCTGCTCGCCGAGGCCGTTTAAAGTAGCGCTCCTTTCGACCGACAGCGGAGAGCACGACGATGAAACTCTATTACGCGCAGGGCGCCTGTTCGCTGGCGCCGCATATCACCGCCGAAGAGTGCGGGCTGAAGCTCGACATCGTCAAAGTCGACCTGCGCGTGAAGCAGACCGAGGCCGGCGTGGACTACAACAGCGTCAATGCCAAGGGCTACGTGCCGGCGCTGCAGATGGACGACGGCAGCCTGCTCACCGAGACCCAGGTGATCGTGCAGTACCTCGCCGATCTCAGGCCGGAAGCGGGCCTGGCGCCGAAAGCCGGCAGCGTCGAGCGTTATCGTCTGCAGGAATGGCTGGCTTACATCGCCGGCGAAATCCACAAGAACGTCGGCGGCCTGTTCCGCGCGGCGCCGGATGGCCGCGAGGCGCTGATCGCCAACGCCAACCGCCGTCTCGAATTCGCCGCGAGCGCGCTGCGCCAGCAACCCTGGCTGATGGGCGAGGCGTTCAGCGTCGCCGACATTTATCTGTACGTGGTGCTGAGCTGGGCGCCGATGCTCAAGTTCGACCTGTCGCCGTTCCCGGCGCTGCAGGATTTCTTCGCCCGAGTCGCGGCGCGTCCGGCGGTGCAGCAGGCTCGCCGCGATGAAGGCTTGCCGGCTTAGGCGCGAGAAAAAAGCCGATCAGATCGACGGCGCGTCGCGATCGAAAGCGTCGAAGTAGTTCAGCGCGTTCTCCAGCGCATCGAGCCGGCGCACCTGCCCGCATAAGGCGTCGGCGTCGCGCTCGAGCTGATTGCCGCGCTGCTCGACGTGGGTGTCGACCAGTTTCTCGACCCGATCGGCGCGCGCTTCGATAAGCGAAGGCGCGAACAGGGACATCGCCACCAGCTTGGCGACGCCGCCGCTGATCTGCACCGCCGCCTCTGCGGCGATCTGGTCGATGGCGCTGTCGAGTTCCTCGTCATAGTCCTTGCCGAGCATCTTCGCCGGCAGGTGCTTGCCGTCGAGCTGCTGCTCGAGCCTGGCGCGCACGCCGTCGAAGCGGCTCAGCAAATTCTTGCCGTTGTCGTCGTCGCCGGTCAGCGCGCTGATGGCCAGCACCGCACTTTCGATGCCGAGCTGCGCGCCTTCCAGCGCCACATGGCTGACGTTGCGGGTGAAGCCGCTCAGCTCCTTGCGATAGTCCGACAGGCGCTGGCGCTCGATCGCCGTCAGCGCGCGCTCGCTGCCGCCGACCCACAGCCGCTCACCGACGATATCGATATCTGGCGCGCTTCTGGCGTTGCGCAAATGGGCACTGTCGCCGTCGATGTCGATGTCGTAACGCATCCGGTAGTCGCAGAGCTGCGAGGTCGAGGCGTTGCCGGCCCGGGCCGGCAGGCTCAGGCCGCACAGCATCAGGGTGGCGATGGGCAGCAGGGCTTTGATGCGCATGGTCGAACTCGGAACGGTCGGGATTTCCTCAGGCAATGGCAAGCCTCGTTCCATTATTGTGGTGCTATAAAATCAATGACTTGCAATATGGGTTCTGAATTCGAGCGGCGGGCTTCGCCAAGCGCTGGCGCATTTGACCACCGCCATGGCGAGGCCGGCTGCTGATGGATATCGCGATCATCGGCGCCAATGGCGACGTCGGCCGATCCCTGGCCGCGCAGATCATCAGCCGCCAGATCCTGACGCCGCGGCAGCGCCTGCAACTGGTCGGTCGCCGCGACGGCGGCAGCGCCAGTGCCCTGTATGGACTGCGCGCCGACCTGTACGACGCCTTCGCCGAAATCACGCCGGAGATCGACGTCGCCTTCGCGCCCGAGGAAGTCGCCGCCGACCTGATCCTGTTCTGCGCCGGCCGCACCGCGCCGACCGGTGCCGGCCCGATGGTCAGCCGCCACGAACTGGCGATGGGCAATCGCGCGGTGTTCGAGTCGTATGCGAAGTCGATCGCCCAACGTGGCCACGGCGAGGAACTGGTGGTGATCGTCACCAACCCGGTGGAACTCGGCGTCGAGGTGTTCTCGCGCTATCTGGATCCGCACCGCGTGTTCGGCATGGGCGCCTATCAGGACACGATGCGGCTGCGCCGCGAAATCGCGGCGGACTTCGGCGTGCGCCGCCAGCGCGTGCATGGCTACATGCTCGGCGAGCACGGCGACGCGCTGGTGCCGATCCTGTCGCGGTTCTGGATCTATGGTTTCGACGAGACCGAGAATGCCGCCGCGCTGCAGCGTCTGCGCGGCACGCGCGTCGCCTCGGCGTTCGCCGGCACGCTGGCTGCAGAAAAAGCCGCTCTGGCCGCGCTGATTCGCGACAACCATGTCGAGCAGGCTTTCCGCCACGCCGAGGCGCAGCCGCCGGATCTGCGCGCGGTGCTGCTGCCGCTGATCACGCATATCTCCGGCGCCAAGACCGCGACGTCGACCGCCGCGGTCACGGCCGAGCTGGCCGAGCAGATACTCAGCGGCGGCCAGAGCGTGATTCCGGCGCAGGTGAGCCTGGACAAAAGCGACTGGTTCGGTCCGGCCGGCGTGATCGGCGTGCCGGTGATCTGCGGCCTGCGCGGCTGGTCGCAGGTAATCGATCTGGAGATGGACGACGACGAGCGCGCCTGCCTGCTGTCGGCTGCCGACGTGATCCGCGCGCGGTTGGCGTCATGGAGTGCGCCATGAGCGCCGATCGCCAGGTGGTCTACGTACTCGAGGTCGCCGACCGGCCCGGCATCATGCATTCGGTCGCCGCGGTGTTCGCGCATCGCGGCCTGTCGATGCACGCGCTGGTCGCCGACACCGGGCGCAAATCGCCGCGCATTCTGGTGGTGTTCGAAGGCACGCCGCGCCAGCAGCAGCTGGTCGAGCAGGTGCTGGCGCGGCTGCATCACGTGCACCAGCTGCGCATGCTGCCGGCGTCGTCGCCCGAACTGCGCGCGTTCGCGGTCTGCCGCCTGCTCGGGCCGCTGCCGCTGCTCGACGAGGTGCTCGCGCAGGTCGACGACGATCACGCGACGCTGTCGGGCCGCTATGCGGCGGTCGATGCAGCGCTGGAGCATCTGCTGCAGGCGGGCGTGGTCAGCGACATTTCACGCTCACTGGTCGCTTTGTAGCGTCGTCTTGTAGAAGGGTGCCGGATCGTCAGCGGCCGGATGCTGCCGACGATCAGGCATGCGCGGACAGCGCGCGCACTTCATCCGCGCTCAAATGGCGATGCGCGCCCTTGGCCAGCTCGCCCAGCTGCAGCGGGCCGATCGCGACTCGCACCAGCCGCAGCACGTCGAAACCCAGGGCCGCGAGCAGTCGCCGGATCTGGCGATTGCGGCCTTCGTCGAGCACCACTTCAAGCCAGGCATTCCGGTCGCCGCTACGCAGCAGGCGCGCGCTGCGCGCGGCCAGATGCTGGCCTTCATCGGTGACGCCGGCCTGCATCGCCGCGAGCGCGGCCGTGTCAGGCAGGCCGTTGATCTGCACGTGGTAAGTCTTGTCGAGCGCGCCGCTGGGCTCGGTGATGTGCGCGGCCCAGGCGGTGTCGTTGCTCAGCAGCAGCAGGCCTTCGCTGGCCTTGTCGAGCCGGCCGACCGGGCCCAGCCAGGGCAGGCCGGCGCTCTGCAGCAGCGCGTACACCGTGTCGCGGCCGCGCTCGTCGGCGGCGCTGACGACGATGCCGCGCGGCTTGTTCAACGCGATGTAGATTTTCTGCGCGGCGCGCACCTCGGCGCCGTCGACGCTGATGCGTTCGCGATCGGCATCGGTCGGCCGCTCCGGATTGCGCTCGACCCTGCCGTTGACCGCGACACGGCCGGCGATGCACATCGCCTCGGCCTGGCTGCGCGAACACACACCGAGCTTGGACAGCACGCGTGCCAGGCCATGGCGCGGCTTGCGCGGTTCGGTGACGGGTTTTTTGGGTGCGGTGATCGGGGAGCGCATCGCGCAAGCTTAAGGCGCTGGCGCCGCTTGCAGGTAAAATCCGCGCTGTCCTCGCACCAGGCTCCACACCCAATGCGTATCCTCCACACCATGCTTCGCGTCGGCGACCTGCAGCGCTCCATCGATTTCTACACCGGCGTGCTCGGCATGCGCCTGCTGCGCAAGGCGGATTTTCCGGAGGGCAAATTCACGCTGGCCTTCGTCGGCTACGAAGACGAGAGCAAGGCCGCGGCGATCGAGCTGACCTATAACCACGGTGTCGAGCGCTACGACATCGGCAGCGCCTACGGGCACATCGCACTGGAAGTCGACGACGCTTACGCCGCCTGCGATGCCGCGCGTGAACGCGGCGGCCGCGTGGTCCGCGAAGCCGGGCCGATGAAGCACGGCAGCACCGTGATCGCCTTCGTCGAAGATCCGGATGGCTACAAGATCGAGTTCATCCAGAAATAGAACGCACTCCGCTGGTCCCGAGTAGCCGCTTGCGGCGTATCGAGGATCGGATCGCGATCGATCGCTGGATACGCTTCAGGTGATGCTCAGTTCCCCCGAACCCGGCAGCCTGGTCACCAGATCCGCACCGAGCAGTCGCGACGGCGTATAAGCGCCGCCGGCCGGCTGTTCGCGCAGCAGATGTTCGACCACCGCCAGCGAGCCGGTGACGGTCAGACTGTAGCCGTTGGCGGTCTTGATGCGCGCGGTGCGGACCACGCCGGCGGCGTTGCGCGCTTCGCCCCAGACGAAGGTCCCGAGCTTTTCCCGCAGGTTTTCATCCGGGCCCTTGACGGTTTTGCCGATGCGTTTCTTGATCGCGCGCTGCACCGGCGGCCAGCCGATCAGCCAGCGGAAATAGTTCGCGCGTCTGGCATTGGCGATCATGCCGGGCGAGCCGGGAATGAACACCTCGATGTTCGGGATGCCGGTGCTGTACCAAGCCGTGGAGACGTCGCCCCAGGGGATGGTCATCGCCAGTTTTTCGCCGCCGCCGAAGTCGATCTTGCGCACCGAATAGGCCAGCGGCACGGACACGATCCTGCCGTCGCGGCGCAGCTTGCCGCCCTGCGCCAGACCTTCGACCGAGGTCTTGGCGGTGCCCGGCGAAAAACCCGAGCGCGAGTCGAAACCCAGCGCCAGATGGGTCGCGTCCGGCAGCGCTTCTTTCAGCGCGGCGGCGACGCAGTCGGTCGGAATCACGTCGAAGCCGACGCCGGGGCAGACCACGGTACCGGCCAGACGCGCGCGCTCATGCTGGGCCTGCGCGTACTCGAACACCGAAATTTCGCCGGTGATGTCCAGGTAATGCGTCTGCGTCGCCAGACAGGCTTCGATCATCGGCCGGCTGGTCGCCGAGAACGGCCCGGCGCAGTGCAGCAGCAGCGCGATGCCGTCGAGGCCGCGCGCCAGTGCCGCCGAATCGTCAAGGCCGAAACAACGTGATTCCAGGTCAAGTTCGCCGGCCAGTGTCTCGACGGCCTTGCTGCGGCCCGCCAGCACCGGCCTCAGGCCGCGTCGCGTGGCTTCGCGGGCGATCAGTTCGCCGGTATAGCCGTTGGCGCCATAAATCATCCATTTCACAGGCTTTCTCCCGCAGTTTTTCGAGCGCGCGCCCCGACGTTATCCGCTTTTGCATTTTGATGTGGCGCCGAGCCGCAGCGGCGATCGTGCGCGCCTGGAAGAACCGCGATATCCCTGCTGCGGTGCAGCAATCCGGGCACGGGGCCGGTTTTGCCATCGCCGCTTCAAGTCCCCTGAAATCAAGTGATTGAGGGAAGAACTTGATCCCCGCTGAGGGTTTTCCCGGGCCGCGGACTTTGAAAGTGACGGCGGGTTCACTACATTCGGCCGCTGAATCCGGGTCTAGGGGGAACGGAGCATGGGGCGCTTATCCATGGCGTTGTGGGGAGCTGTGCTGTGCGCTTTGACTGGCAATGCGCTCGCGGTCGACGCCACCCAGGTGGTGGCACGCGACATTCGCAAGATCGGCAATGGCAACTGCGTGGCCTCGGTGGCGGTTCGCTACAACGAGCCGATCCACAATCCCTGGAGTCAGCAGGCGCGGCTGTTGAAGTCGTCGCGCAAGGTGGTGCAGTGCGCCAAGGCGCAGACGGCGGCCGACGGCCTGATCCGCGATCTGGAAAGCGATCTGCTGCTGCAGGCGCAGCGGCGTGCCGACCTGGACAACAGCCAGGTGCACAGCGTGGTGCTCGCCGACGAGGCCTACGTGCGCCGCCAGGCGACGTCGGAATCGCCACTGCTGAAAATCCTGCCGGCCGGCACGCGCATCAACGTGCGTTCGCTGACGCCGACCTGGTACGGACTTACCGACGCGCGCGGCAATCCCACCGACGGCTTCCTGCATTACTCGGAACTCGCCGGCACGTTCAGCGCGCCGCAGCGGATCCTCAGCTCGATGACCGCGGCCTGCAATGCGCGCCTGCGTTCCAAGCCCAGCGTCGATGCGCCGGTGCTGCAGTCGCTGCGCTGCGGTCAGCCGCTGCGCGTGGTGTCGGCCGGCAGCGGCTGGTATGAGGTCGCCGCCGGCGATGGTCATCCCAGTGGCCAGTACGTGCACGGTGCGGTGCTGACGCCGGTGCGCAATCAGGTGCAGTGAGCGGCGCGCACTTGCAGGCGTAAGAGCCCCCATAAAAAAGGCCGCTTTCGCGGCCTTTTTTATGGGTCGGAGCTTTGCGCTCGCCTGCTCAGCCCTTGTAGTCGGCGATGCCTTTTTCGATTTCGGCACGCGCGGCGGCGGCGTCGCGCCAGCCGGAGATCTTCACCCACTTGCCCTTCTCGAGCAGCTTGTAGCTGCTGTAGAAGTGGTGGATTTCGTTCTTGACGCGCTCCGGCACGTCGGCCAGATCCTGCAGATGGTCATAGGCGCCGTTGCTGACCTTGTCCACCGGTACGGCGAGCAGCTTGGCGTCGGTGCCTTTCTCGTCTTCGGTGTCGAGCACGCAAAGCGCGCGGCACTTGATCACCGAGCCGGCCACGACCGGATGCGGCGTCATCACCAGCACGTCGACCGGATCGCCGTCGCCGGCCAGAGTCTTGGGCACGTAGCCGTAGTTGGCCGGGTAGGACATCGCCACGTTCATGAAGCGGTCGACCATCAGCAGGCCGGTGTCCTTGTCGACTTCGTACTTGACCGGCGGGCCGTATGCCGGGATTTCGATGACGACATAAAATTCTTTCGGGGCCTTGTCGCCCGGACCCAGTGCTTCGATACCCATGATGGTCTTGCCTTTGATGAGGTCGTGCAGACGGCGCGCCATGGCGGCTGGCCATGCACAGCGTGGTGAGGTGGTTTGTGGTTTAGCGAGCCGAAGTTTACGGGAGAATGGCGACGGCGTGGCACCCCATACGATGGTCGCGTTGACGGGTCCGGGCCCAGCCGTTACCGTTTCCACCTGCCGCCGCTCCGCAGCTCCTCGCCGGCGCGCGCAACCACGACCAAGGAAGTAGGACAATCTCGATGAGAATCGTTTTGCTGGGCGCGCCCGGCTCCGGTAAGGGTACCCAGGGCGAAAAACTGGTCGCGCACTACGGCATCCCGAAGATTTCCACCGGCGACGCGCTGCGCGCGGCCGTGAAGGCCGGCACCGATCTCGGCAAAAAAGCCAAGGCGACGATGGACGCCGGCGGCCTGGTCGCCAACGAAATCGTCATCGGCATCGTCGAGGAGCGTCTGGGCGAAGCCGATGCGCAGAAGGGCTGCATTCTCGATGGCTTTCCGCGCAACACCGCGCAGGCGCAGGTGCTGGACGAGATGCTCAAGCGCCTCGGCCAGCCCGGAATCGACAAGGCTGTTCATTTGCACGTGTCGGACGAGGAGATCGTCAAGCGCCTGCTCGATCGCGCGATCAAGGAAGGCCGCGAGGACGACAAGGAAGACGTGATCCGCAAGCGCATCGCCGTCTACAACGCCGAGACGCATCCGCTGCTGGACTACTACAAGGCGCAGGGCAAGCTGGTGACGCTGGAAGGCGTCGGCAGCGTCGACGCGATCTTCGACAGCGTCGTCAAGGTGCTGGGCTAGCAGCAGCGGTCGCGGGCAAGCCCGCTCCTACAAAAACAGCTGTAGGAGCGGGCTTGCCCGCGACCTCGTTCAGAGTTTCAGCAACACCTCTCCGGCAACCTCGCGCCGCCAGCCGCTCAACAGCGGCACGTCCGCCTCGGCTCCCAGCAGCGCCACCGCCTCGACATCGGCGCGCGGCGCCAGCAGCGATGACGGTATGCCCAGCTCCAGCGCGATCTCGCGTACCCGCGCGAGCAATTTCTGCGTACGCGCTTTCTGCGCCTCGCTCGGCAGCTGATCCAGCGCCAGCGCCGGCGCGCCGCTGTCGCGCGAGCCGGCGACGACACGCAGCAACTCGGCGGTGTGACGCTCCAGCGTCTTCGGCGGCAGCACCTGCAGGCCGGCGAGCTGGTCGGCATCGGTGGGCTGGCGCTCGGCGATCCGGTACAGCGCGTCGTCGGCCAGGATCCATTTGCGCGGGCGGTCGCGCGCCTCCGCGAGGCGCTCGCGCCAGGCCGCCAGCGCCGCCGCGACGTGCTGAGCCTTCGCCGGCAACCGTGCCAGTCCCTTGAGCCGCTCCCAGGCGGTGTCGGGCTGCGGCTGGTAACGCTCGGGCCGCGACAGCCGCGCGCAGTCCTCTTCCAGCCAGGCCAGGCGACCGCGCGCGATCAGCTCCTCGCGCAGCGTCGGGTAGATCACCGCCAGATGGCGCACGTCGTCCTCGGCGTAGGTCAGCTCGGCCGCGGTCAGCGGCCGCCGCGCCCAGTTGGTGCGCGACAGCGACTTGTCGACGACGATGCCGAGGCGCTTCTCGACCAGCGCCGCGTAGCCGAGCTGGTCGCCGATGCCGAGCAGGCTGGCGGCGATCTGGGTGTCGAACACCGGCGTCGGCGCGACGCCGCGCAAGCGCACGAAAATCTCCAGGTCCTGGCTCGCCGCGTGGAATACGCTGACCGTGGCCGGGTTCTGCAGCAGGTCCAGCAGCGGCGCCAGATCCTTGATCCGCGTGGTGTCGACCGCGACCTCGCTGCGGCCGTCGCCGACCTGGATCAGGCACAGCTGCGGCCAGTAGGTCTCCTCGCGGACGAACTCGGTATCGACGGTGAGCCAGGGGCGGTCGGCAAAACCGTCGACGGCGGAGCGCAGCGCGGCGTCGGTGTCGATCAGCATGCGGCGGTCGGGTAGGGCATTCGGGTCTTTGGGAACCGGCGGTGGGCGTCAGCGCTTAGAATAGCCGCTCTCTCATACCGGCTTAGCGCCCCCGCATGCTGACAACCGTGGCGACCGTCACCCTGCGCATCCTGCTGTTCCGCGCCGGCCCGCAGGATCTGCCTTATGCACCGACGCTGACCCGGCTGCTGATCCCGCTCGCGCTGTTGGCGAATTTCGCCTTGGCCGCGGTCAGCCTGCCGCCGCCGCTGGCGGCGCTGTCGTCGGCGATGGGCGTGCTCGGCCTGGCCCTGTCGTCGCGCACGCTGCTGCGTCTGCGCAAGATGGAAAATCGGTACCTGCAGACCTTTCATGCGCTGCTGCTGACCGGCGCGGTGGCCTCGCTGGCGACGATCGCGCCCTTGTCCGAGGTGATGCCGGACATGATCAAGCTGTTCCAGCATCCGGAACTGCTGGAGCAGAAACCCGAGTCGCTGGATCTGCCGTCCGGCACAATGTTTCTGCTGGGCATGCTGATGCTGTGGAATTTCGTCGTCAGCGCGCATATCTACCGCCAGGCGGCCGAGCTCAGCAGCTTCGCCTCGATCGCGGTGGCGATGCTGATATCGGTGGCGCTGCAGCTGTTCGTCAGCGCCACGACCTCGGTGTTCGGCAGCCTGCTCGGCCTGCTGCCGCTGGCGGGCAGCAGCGGCGTGCCCGCGGTCGGCGGCTGAGGCGCAGGTCATGCATCTCCATATCCTCGGCATCTGCGGCACTTTCATGGCCGGCATCGCCGCGATCGCGCGCGAAGCCGGGCACAAGGTCACCGGCTCGGATGCCAACGCCTGGCCGCCGATGTCGACGCAGCTGGAGGCGCTCGGCATCGAGCTGATGCAGGGCTACGAGCCCGCGCATCTGCAGAATCCGGCGCCCGACATCGTCGTCGTCGGCAATGTCGTCACGCGCGGCAACGCGGCGATGGAGTATGTGCTGGACGTCGGCCTGCCCTATGTATCCGGCCCGCAGTGGCTGGCCGAAAACGTGCTGCAGGGACGCCACGTGATCGCGGTCGCCGGCACGCACGGCAAGACCTCGACGACGTCGCTGCTGGCCTGGTTGCTGGAATCCGCGGGCCTTGCGCCCGGCTTTCTGGTCGGCGGCGTGCCGCTGAATTTCGGCGTGTCGGCGCGCCTGGGCAAGGGCCAGCATTTCGTCATCGAAGCCGACGAATACGACACCGCGTTCTTCGACAAGCGCAGCAAGTTCGTGCACTACCGGCCGCGCACCGCGATCCTGAACAATCTCGAGTTCGATCACGCCGATATTTTTCCGGACCTGGCCGCGATCGAGCGCCAGTTTCATCACCTGATCCGCACGGTGCCGCGCAGCGGCGCGCTGATCGTCAACGGTGCGGACGCGAATCTGCAACGCACGCTGAAGATGGGTTGCTGGAGCCGCGTGATCAAGTTCGATGCCGACGACGGCTGGCGCGCCGAAGCGCGAGACCCGTGCGGGGCGCTGGACGCTTTCGAACTGTTCGTCGATGGCGCATCGCAGGGCATCGTCGGCACGCCGCTGGCCGGCGCGCACAATCGTTCGAACACGCTCGCCGCCTTCGCCGCTGCCGCCGATGTCGGCGTGCCGATCGCGACCAGCATTGCCGCGCTGCCGGCTTTCGTCTCGGTGCGTCGCCGGCTGGAGCTGCGCGGCGAAGTGCGCGGCGTTCAGGTCTACGACGACTTCGCGCATCACCCGACCGCGATCCGCGTGACCATAGCCGCGCTGCGCAGCCAGCGCGGTGGCCGCATCATCGCCGTGCTCGAACCGCGCTCGAACACGATGCGCCTCGGCCATCACGCCGAAGAACTCGCGCACAGCCTCGACGGTGCCGACGCGGTCTACGTCTACGCGCGGCCCGATCTGCAGTGGGACGCGCAGACCGCGCTGGCCGCGGCGCGCGCGCCGGTGTCGGTGCATGCGCAGATCGACAGCCTGGTGAGTGCGCTGGTCGCGCAGGCGGAACCCGGCGACCGTTTGCTGGTCATGAGCAACGGTGATTTCGGCGGCGTGCATGCACGGCTGCTGGATGCGCTCGCCGCGTCGTAGCGCATCACCTGATTCGCCTGCTTCAATGTTCATCGATGATTCACCGCGTGGCCTTCAAGGTCGCGGCAAAAAACCTGCTAGCCGCATCGTCAAACACAAGAGGAAATATCCGGCGATGAACCAGCCGCATCCTTCACTGCCGCCGTACACGCCCGCGCCCGGTTACGAGATCGGCCGTGCGCACCGGCTCGGCACCACGCCGACCGCGTTCGGCAAGCTTGCGATTCGGGCGCAGACGCTGCTCGAGACCGCGATCGCGAAAGTCTCGCGCATTGACGATACGCCGGTATACGACAACGCCGATTTCGCGTGGACGCCGGCAGTGGAAGCCTACTGGCCACAGATTCGCGGCGAACTCGAAGCGGTACTCGCCGAGCGCAGCCGCTTGCCGAGCTTTCACGAAATTCTCGACGAAGTGCGCACCATCACCACCGACGATCAGTGGAAGACCTACTGGCTGGTCGGCGCCGGGCTGGACACGCGTGAGAACGCGCAGCGCTGCCCGCAAACGATGAAGGCGCTGGCCGAGATTCCCGGCGTGATCAATGCGTTTTTCAGCATTCTCGCGCCCGGCAAGATCATCCCGGCGCATCGCGGCGCCTACAACGGCATCCTGCGTTATCACCTCGGCGTCAAAGTGCCGGAGCCGAACTGGATGGCCGGCATCCGCATTGCCGACCGCATCTGCAACTGGGAAGAAGGCCGTAGCCTGATCTTCGACGATAGCTTCAATCACGAGGCCTGGAACTGCACCGACGGCTGGCGCGTGGTGCTGTTCGTCGATTTTGCGCGGCCGCTGAAGCAGCCGTTTCACGCGATGAACCGCGCCTTCGTCGGCGCCGGCGCGCTGCTGCCGCTGATGCGTCGCGCCGGCACGCGGCACAAGAACTGGCAGAAGCAGTTCTACAAGAAATAGCGCAAAAAAAGGCAGGCTCGTGGCCTGCCCTGTCTGACGATCGAAACTGAGTTTCGCGACTAGTTGTTGTCGCGGCGGTCCTCGCGAGCGTCCTTCTGCTTGTCGCGGACGTTCTCGCGCTTGTCCTTCTGATCCTGACGCAGATCCTGCTTGTCGCGGGCCGAATCCTGGCGGTCGTCACGCGTGTCGCGGCGATTGTCTTCACGCGAATCGCGTGCGTCGTGGCGCTGGTCCTTGCGGTCTTCGCGCTGATCCTGGCGTACGTCCTGGCGCACGTCGGCCTGGTGCTCCAGCGGCGTTTCGGCGCGCGCGACGGTAGCGGCGGCAGAGGCGGCGATCATCATCGCGGTGATTGCGGCGACGTTGAGGGGTTTGTTCATGGAATCTCCTTTCCTTGGGGTTGTGCCGGTGGTTTACGGTGCCGGCTGTGCCTTGTCCTCGGCACTGGTCCACCTTGAACTGCGCGGCTGGCCTGGGCCTGAACCCCGGGCCAGCCGGCGGCTATCAGTTCTTGTCCTTGGCTTCCTGGTGATCCTTGTGGCGCGCGTCCTTCTGCTTTTCTTTCAGGTCCTGGCGCTTGTCCTGCATGCGCTCGTCCTGCGCGCGCTTGGCGGCGACGGCGTCTTCATGGCCGAAGTTCGGATCGTTCTTCTTTTCTTCCTGGATCTTCTGGCTCAGATCCTTACGATTCTGCTGCTGCTGATCGCGCAGATCCTTGCGCGCTTCGGCCTGGTTTTCGGCGCGGTCGTCGCCGGCAAACGCGGAGCCGGCGGATACGGCCATCAGGCTCAGAACGGCAAGGGTGATAGCGCTGCGATGTTTCATGTGAGTGCTCCTGTTGGGAAGGTGGCGCGACAAGGCCCGATCGGTGCAGACCGGGGCGCCGCCACAAGATGGACCGCCATGCTTGCTGAAGGCTGAACCGGCGCCGGTGATAAGCTGCGACCTGGCCCGCTGCTCCTTAGAGAAACCGCCGAACATGTCGCCCGCTCCCAAGCACTCCGATGGCCTGCCGCTTTCCACCGATCTGGAGCCGCTGGTGTTGCGCGTGCTCGATGCGGCCAAGGCTGCCGGTGCGACGCAGGCGGAAGCCAGCTTGTCGCATTCGCGCGGGCTGTCGGTCAGCGTGCGCAAGAGCGAGGTCGAGAGCCTGGAATTCCAGCGCGACCGCGGCTTGTCGCTGACGGTTTATTTCGGCCATCGCAAGGGCAGCGCCTCGACCGGCGATCTGTCGGACTCCGGCATCAGGCAGGCAATGGAAGCCGCCTGCGCGATCGCCACGGTCACCGAAGAAGATCCGTTCTCCGGCCTGGCCGATCGCGATCGACTGGCGACGCGGTTCCCCGACCTGCAGCTGGATCATCCCTGGGACGTGACGCCGGACCAGGCGATCGAGATGGCGCGTGCCTGCGAGGCCGCGGCGATGAGCGTCGATGCGCGCATCACGCAGAGCGAAGGCGCTGGCCTGTCGACGCAGCGCGGCGTGTCGATCTACGCCAACAGCCACGGCTTCATCGGACGCCGCAGCGGCACGCAGCATTCGCTGAGCTGCGCGGTCATCGCGTCCGACCCGGACGGCAACATGCAGCGCGACTACTGGTACGACGGCGGGCGCAACGCTGCCCTGCTCGATACCTCCGAGGCGATCGGCCGCCGCGCCGGCGAGCGCACCATCGCGCGGCTGGGATCGCGGCGCCTGTCGACGCGCAGTTGCCCGGTGCTGTTCGTGCCGCAGCAGGCGCGCGGCCTGTTCGGCCATTTCATCGGCGCGATTTCCGGCGGCGTGCTGTATCGCAAGGCCAGCTTCCTGCTCGATCACATGGACAAGCCGGTGTTCTCCGACATCGTCACGCTGGAGCAGCAGCCGTTCATTCCCGGCGCCTCGTCGAGCAGCGCATTCGATCAGGAAGGCGTGGCCACGGCGCAGCGGCATCTGGTCGAGAAAGGCGTGCTGCGCAGCTGGCTGCTCGGCAGTTATTCGGCGCGCAAGCTCGGCCTGGAAACCACCGGCAATGCCGGCGGCGTCTACAACCTGGTCGCCAGTCACGGCGCGCTCGGCTACGAACAGCTGATCAGGGAAATGGGCGAGGGCCTGATCGTCACCGAGCTGATGGGCCAGGGCGTCAACGGCGTCACCGGCGACTATTCGCGCGGCGCCGCCGGTTTCTGGGTGGAGAACGGCGAGATCGCCTATCCGGTCGAGAACGCGACCATCGCCGGCAATCTGCTGGAGATGTACCAGCGCATTCGCGCGATGGGCGCGGACGTGGATACGCGATCGAACATCCGCTGCGGCTCGGTGCTGATCGACGGCTTGCAGCTGGCGGGCGAGTAGCCGGGCAAAGCCCCGGGTTGCACCCGGGCTACAAGGGTAGCGTCGCGCGGGTGGCGCCCGCGAGCCCGCGCTCACATCAGGATCAGCGTCCCCAATCCCAGCAGGCAGAAAAACCCGCAGACGTCGGTGAACGTGGTCAGCACCACGCTGCCGGCCAGTGCCGGGTCGACCCCCAGCTTTTTCAGCGTCACCGGCACGAATACGCCGACCAGCGCTGCGATCGCCTGATTCGCCAGCATCGCCAGGCCGACCACCACCGACAGCATGAAGCTGTGGAACCAGAAGTAGGCGATCACCGCCACCACCGCGGCCCACAGTACGCCGTTCATCAGCGCCACGCGGATCTCCTTGCGCAGCAGCCACATCGTATTGCCGCGACCGATCTGGTTGAGCGCATAGCCGCGAACCATCAGCGTCAGCGTCTGGCTACCGGCGATGCCGCCCATGCTGGCGACCACCGGCATCAGCACCGCGAGCGCGACGATCTGCGTGATCGTCGCCTCGAACTGGCCGACGACGTAGGACGCCGCGAACGCGGTGATCAGGTTGATGCCCAGCCACACCGCGCGACGCTTGGCCGCCGGGCGCGCCGGTGCGAACAGATCTTCCTCTTCGCTGACACCAGCCATCGACAGCCAGTCGTGCTGCGCGCCGGCACGGATCACGTCGACGACGTCGTCGATGGTGATGCGGCCGACCAGGCGGCCGTCGCCGGGCGTGACCACCGGCGCCGACACCAGGTCGGAATTCTGGAAACGCTGCGACACTTCCTTGTCGCTCATCGACACCGGCAAGGCTTCGCGCGAACGATCCATGACCTGCGCCACCAGATGGTCCTCGGGCCGGGTCAGCAGCTTGTCCAGACTCAGCGTGCCGAGATAGCCGCCGTAGCGGTCGACGACGAACAGCGCGTCGGTGTGCGGCGGCAGATCGCCGCGGCGGCGCAGATAGCGCTGCACCACTTCCAGCGCGACGTCGGGCCGCACCGTCACCGTGTCGGTGTTCATCAGGCCGCCGGCGGTATCCGGCTCGAACGCCAGCACCGATTCCAGCCGCGTGCGATCGTCGGCGTCCAGCGCCAGCATCACCTGCTGCGCGACGGTCTCCGGCAGGTGCTCGACGAAGTCGGCGAGATCGTCGATGTCGAGCTCGCCGGCGGCCGCGACCAGCTCGGCCGTGTCCATGTCGCGGATCAGGTTGTCGCGCACGCCCTCGGGCAGGTGCAGCAGCACCTCGCCGTCGTCTTCCGGGTCGACCATGTCCCAGACCAGCTTGCGTTCGGCCCAGGGCAGCGCGGCGAGCAGGTCGGCGATTTCGGCGGGATTGAGCGCCGCCAGCGAGCGCTTGACCGGCAGCAGACGACCGGCCTCGAGCGCCTCGCGCAGGCGGGTCAGTCGCGATTCGGCAGCGCTCGATGCCATCGGCAAGCCTTTCCCTCGCGGGAGCTGGTGAGGCAGGTGAAGCAGGACAGCGCGCGAGCATAGCCGCCGCCGCATCTCGTGTCAGGCAGCTGAAGCCCGGCCAAACCGGCACGCTGCGCAGCGATCGCAGTGCATCCGTTTGAGCGTGCGCTACGTACCGATCGCGGCCCAGAGCTTCGACGTTTCCGACTCAAATTAGGTTCAGCTTGCCTTGTCAGACTCTGTCCAGAAGTTAGACACGAGGTTCCATTGGACGACGATAAACACAGAGGGCTGATGGCGCAGCTGCCGACCGAAGTGCCGCGTTGCCCGATCAATGTCGCGGCGCGGCGCTCGGGCCTGTCGGCGCACGTCATTCGCGCCTGGGAGCGTCGCTATTCGGCGATCGTGCCGGACCGCACCTCCAAATCGCGCCGCCTGTATTCGGACTGGGAAGTGCGGCGCCTGGTGCTGTTGCGCCAGGCGGTCGAACTCGGCCATCGCATCGGCGAGATCGCGCGGCTGCCGATGGAAGAGCTACGGGCCCTGGTCGGCCGCGACACCGTTCCCGGCGTCGAAGCTTCACCGCGCATTCCGCTCCCGCGCGCGCGTCTGGTCGAAGTCACGCTGGATGCGGTGCGAGCGCTCGACGGCGCCGGTTTCGCGCAGTCGCTGTTGCAGGCAACACGCACCTTGACCGTGCCGGACCTGTTCGATGATTTGGTTTCTGTGCTGGCCGCCGAGATCAGCTCTCAGGTACGGGCCAAGACGCTACGCGTCGCCCACGAGCGCTTCGCCTCGGCTTATCTGCGCAGTTATCTGGGCGATCTGCTCGCCAGCAGCGGCGCGGCGCCGTGGTCGTCGAGCATCGTCGTGTCCACGCCCCCGGGCGAGTTGCAGGAACTCGGCGCGATGATGGCCGCGGTCACCGCCAGCCGCACCGGCTGGGACGTGATCTATGCCGGCCCGGCGATGCCGATCGCGGAACTCGCCTTCATCGTGCAGCAGCGCGCCGCCAACGCGGTGCTGTTGAGTTCGGCAGCGGGTGCCGACAGCAGTGCGATCGAGTCGGCCCTGACGGCGCTGCGTTCCGCACTGGGCCCTTCGCCCGCGATTTTCCACAGCGGCGTGTCGCTCGCACTCAGTGGCGCCAGCGTGGTCTCGCAGCCGGCGAGCATGCGCGAGTTTTCGCAGCAGCTGAATGAGCTGCGGCGACGCTAGCGGACACTGAAAGGCGGTAGGCGAGGACGCGCCGCCCTGGCTCCAATACGCGCCATTTCCAGGCGCCATTTCCAGGCGCTATTTCGCCGCCATCCACCCGCGCCAGCCACCGAATGCGGTGATGTCTTCGGCGCCGTTCAATCCCACACCCTCGCAGATGAAGCCGGTCTCCCAACGCCCGTCGGCAAGCTGCACTTTGCCCAGGCCCAGCGGTGCCGCTATGCCGGTCAGGAACGAGCCGATTTCGGCGCTGGCCAATTCCCAGACTTCGACTTCGATCGCCGCACCGCCCTGGTCAACGCGCACCATGCCGGGCCGCCTGATCGCGCCGCCGGCGAGCGCATACAGCCGATAGTCCGGCGACGAGCGGGTCTTCTCGATCAGCGTCGCGCCGCGCGTCAGCAGCTGATGATTCAGCGGCAAACCCTGCAGATGCGCGCCGCAGACGACGATGCGTGCGCGGTCGCTGGCGATCGCCGTGGTCGTTGCCGCCGGCATCGGGCCGAACAAGGCCGCATGCAACGACGCCGCGCTGCCGAGCAGGTACTGATCGGTGAAGGCGCGTCCGAACAGGGTCACGCCCCAGGGCAAGCCGTTGGCCAGAAACCCGGCCGGCGTCGCCACCGCGGCGTAGTCCAGCAAGTTCATGAAATTGGTGTACAGGCCCAGCTCGCTGTTGCGCAGGATGGGCTCGGCTTCCAGTTCAGCGAGTGTCGGTGCGCGCGCATAAGTCGGCGTCATCACCAGATCGAGGCCCTCGATCGCGCGATCGCACTCGGCTTTCAGCGCCTGCAGACGATGCTGCGTCTGGTACAGCGCGGCCGCGCTGACGTCGCGGCCCTTGCCGACGATCTGATGGATCACCGGCAGCACCGCCTGCGGATCGCGTTCCAGCATGTCGCCGAACGCGGCGTAGCGCTCGGCGGTGAACGGCGCTTCGTACAACAGCCGCGCCGCGGCCATGAACGGCGCGAAGTCGATCGCCACCGCGGTGCCGCCGAGGGCTTCCAGTGCGGCGCGTGCGCGCGCGAACAACAGCGGCGCTTCGGCACAGCCCAGCCATTCCGGCGCGGCCGGCACGCCGAAGCGAAATGCGCCGCCAGCGCCGGCGACCGGCGCCGCATTCCATGCCGGATTGCGCCGGCTGTAGGCGTCGGCTTCATCGACGCGCGCGGTCAGGGCCAGCAGCTCGGCGGCTTCGCGCGCATGCCGCGTCAGCAGCGCCACGCAGTCGAGACTGCGGCAGGCCGGCAGCACGCCGTGCGTGGACACGATGCCGCGCGTCGGCTTGGTGCCGACCAGATGATTCAGCGCCGCCGGAATGCGGCCGGAGCCGGCGGTGTCGGTGCCGAGCGCGAAGCTCGCAAGACCCAGTGCAACCGCCAGCGCCGAGCCGGAACTGGAACCGCCGCTGGGATATTCATCGACGCGCGAGTTGCGGCACACGCCATAGGGCGAGCGCGTGCCGTTGAGGCCGGTCGCGAACTGGTCGAGATTGGTCTTGCCGGTCGGCAGCGCGCCGAGTGAAATCAGCCTCGCGACCACGCTCGCCGATTCGCCCGGGGTGTACGCGTAAGCCGGGCAGGCCGCGGTGGTCGGTATGCCGGCCAGATCGATGTTGTCCTTGATCGCGAACGGCAGGCCGTACAGCGGCAGTTCTTCGGGTTTGCGTTGTTCCAGCGCCAGCAGCAGCGGCTCGAGTTCGGCCTCGTCGAGCAGATGGATGTAGAGGTGGTAATCGGCCAGCGCAGCGGCGCGCTCGCGCAGCTGCGCCATCAGCGCGCGCGGCGTCAGCCGCTGCTGGCGATACGCGGCGCGCAGCGCGTCGAAAGACAGATCGATTTCGTTCATGCCGCTTCCTCGATGGTCAGCATCAGCGTTCCGGCCTGCAGCGACGAGCCGGGTTGGACGAAGCAGCGCCGCAGCACGCCGGCGCAGGGCGCGACCACTTGTATTTCCATCTTCATCGCCTCGAGCACGGCGACGACATCGCCGGCCGCGACCTGTTGGCCGGGCCGCGCCTGCAGCTGCCACAGGTTGCCGGCGACCGGCGAATACACGCCCTGCTCGCCGGCATCGAGCTCGAGCGCCGCGGCCGGCGCCGCCTGCGCTTCCTGGCTCTCGAAGTCAGCGAGGCCGGTCGCGGCCCAGTGTGCGCGCTCGTCGCCGAAAGCGGCCCGCTGGCGATCACGGAAGCCGGAAATCGACGCCGCATGGTTCTGCAGGAATGCCTCGTATTCGGCCAGGTCCAGCGTGGTGTCCTCGATGCGCAGCGGATAGCGGCCCAGCGGAAAACGCCGACGAATATCCAGCAGTTCTTCGGCGCCGACCTGGAAGAATTTGATCTGGTCGAAGAAGCGCAGCAGGTACGGCTGTCCGTCGAAAGACGGCAGCGGATCGTGGCGATTCCACATCTGCAGGGTGCGGCCGACGAACTGGTAGCCGCCGGGGCCTTCCATGCCGTAGACGCACAGATAAGCACCGCCGATGCCGACCGCGTTTTCCGGCGTCCAGGTGCGCGCCGGGTTGTACTTGGTGGTGACCAGCCGATGGCGCGGGTCCAGCGGCGTCGCCACCGGCGCGCCCAGATACACATCGCCCAGGCCGAGCACCAGATAGCTCGCATCGAACACGATGCGCTTGACCTCGTCGATCGACGCGAGGCCGTTGACGCGGCGGATGAACTCCAGGTTCGACGGGCACCAGGGCGCGTTCGGCCGCACCGTCGTCATGTATTTTTCGATCGCCAGCCTGGTCGCCGGATCGTCCCAGCTCAGCGGCAGATGGACGATGCGCGACGGCAGTTTGATGTCGCGCGCGTGTTGGAATCGCTCCCATAGCGCGGCGACTTCATCGAGCAGCGTCTTCAGTGCGAGCATCGACGGCTGATAGTGAATCTGCAGGCTGCGTACGCCCGGCGTCACGTCGACGACGCCATCGAGCTTGCGATCGATGAACGCGGTCATCAGCGCATCGACGCGAAAGCGCAGCGCCACATCGAGTTCGGCGTCGCCGAATTCCAGCAGCAGATGCGTGTCGCCGGACAGCCGCGCGACCAGTCGCGCCGTACCCGTGCCGGTTTCGAGCAGGATCGGCGATTGCCGATTGGATTCCCTCCCCCGCGAGCGGGGGAGGGGCAGGGTGGGGGCGTTCGTCGCGGCACCGCTCTGATCTTCGCGCCCCCACCCCAGCCCTCCCCCGCTCGCGGGGGAGGGGGCAATACTTTCGATCTCGCTCAAGCGCTGCGCAGAAAGCCGCCGCGCCTCGTCGTAAGCCACTTCGACGAAGCGCAGTTTGTCCCCCGCCTTCAACTGCCCGAGCTGCCACAGGTCCGCCTCGATCACCGTCACCGGGCAGACGAAGCCGCCGAGGCTGGGGCCGTCGGGGCCGAGGATCACCGGCATGTCGCCGGTGAAGTCGACCGCGCCGATGGCGTAGGCGTTGTCGTGAATGTTGGACGGATGCAGGCCGGCCTCGCCGCCGTCGTCGCGCACCCATTCCGGCTTGGGCCCGATCAGGCGCACGCCGGTGCGCGAGGAGTTGAAATGCACTTCCCAGTCGGCGTCGAAGAAGCGCTGCATGTAGGCCGGCGTGAAATATTCCGGCGCCGCATGCGGGCCGTAGAGCACGCGCAGCTCGCGAATCGCGGGCAGCTCATGCTCCAGCGCCAGTTGTGCGCCGCTGCGGCGATCCTGCAGCGGCAGCAGATGCAGCACGTCGCCGGCGGCCAGCGCGCGGCCGCCGTGGCCGCCGAACTGTCCGAGGGTAAACGTGCTGCGCGATCCCAGATAGGGCGGCAGTTGCAGGCCGCCGCGCACGCACAGATAGGCGCGCGCGCCGGCGCCGGCGATGCGGCCCAGGCTCAGGCTCGAGCCGGCTGCGATCAGCAGGCTGGTGTTCATCGCCGCGGCGGCGCCGTCGATCGTCACCGGCAGGCTGGCGCCGGTGATGGCGATCACCGCGTCGGTGTTGAAGCGCAGCGTCGGCCCGGCCAGCGTGATTTCCAGCGCCGCCACATCGGCGGCATTGCCGAGCAGCGCATTGCCCAGACGCAGCGCGCGATCGTCCATCGGCCCCGAAGGCGGAATGCCGACGTCCCAGTAGCGCAGGCGGCCGGGCCAGTCCTGCACCGTGGTCTGCGTGCCCGGCGTGAGCACTTCCAGCGTGTGCGGCCGGTAGCTCAGCGTCTCCAGGCAGCGCGTCCACGCGCGGCCTTCGACATACGGCGTGAACGCGAGTATCCGCTGCAGATAGTCGAGATTGGTTTCGACGCCGTACAACTCGGTCTGCGCCAGCGCCGCGTCCAGCGCGACGCGCGCCTGCTCGCGTGTATCCGCGTGCACGATGACTTTGGCGATCATCGGATCGAACCACGGCGGCACCTCGCTGCCGCTGCGCACCCAGGTGTCGATGCGCAGCGCGGCGCCATCGGCAGCCGGAAAGCGCACCTGGCTCAAGCGCCCCGGACTCGGCCGGAAGTCGCGGCCCGGATCTTCGGCGTAGACGCGCGCCTGCATCGCGTGCCCGCGTGGTTTCAGTGCAGAAGCGAGCTGCGTCAGCGGCGGCAGATCGCCGGCCGCGAGCTGCAGCATCCACGCGACCAGATCGACGCCATAAACCTGCTCGGTGACGCCGTGCTCGACCTGCAGGCGCGTGTTCACTTCCAGAAAATAAAAACGCTGCGCCTGATCGTCGTAGACGAATTCGACGGTTCCGGCGTTGCGGTACTGCACCGCCGCGCACAGCCTGATCGCGGCGGCCTGCAACTCGGCGCGCAAGGCATCGCTCAATCCCGGCGCCGGCGTTTCCTCGATGACTTTCTGGTTGCGTCGCTGCACCGAGCAGTCGCGCTCGCCCAGCGCGATCACGCCGCCGGCGCCATCGCCGAAGACCTGCACCTCGATATGCCGGGCGCGCTCGATGTACCGTTCCAGGAATACACCGGCATCGCGGAAATTGTTTTCGCCAAGCCGCTTGACCGCGTCGAACTGCGCCGCGAGTTCATCATCGCCGCGACACACGCGCATACCGATGCCACCACCGCCGGCGGTACTTTTCAGCATCACTGGATAGCCGACTCGCCCGGCTTCGCGTTGTGCATGCTCCAGCGATTCGAGCAGCTCGGTGCCTTCGAGCAAGGGCAGGCCGTTGGCCTTGGCCAGCGCGCGCGCCGTGTGCTTCAGGCCGAACGCGCGCATCTGCTGCGGTGTCGGGCCGATGAAGGCGATGCCGGCGGCTTCGCAGGCTTCGGCGAAGGCCGCGTTCTCGGACAAAAAGCCGTAGCCGGGGTGGATGGCCTGCGCGCCGCTGGCTTTCGCGGCGGCGAGAATCTTGTCGACATCGAGATACGTCGCGGCCGCCGGACCGTCGCCCAGGCTGATCGCGACATCGGCGCGCTCGACATGCAGGCTGGCGTAATCGGCTTCGCTGTAGACGGCGACGCCGCGTACCTCCAGTGTTTTCAGGGTGCGCAGGATGCGCGTGGCGATGGCGCCGCGGTTGGCGATCAGGACGGTGTCGAACATGGGCGAGCCTTGCAGAGGCCGGGTCGTCCCGGTTCCAGAAAAATTCGCGAGGTCGTCCTCGCTGCAAAGGCCCTCTCCCGGTCCTTCGGACCACCCTCTCCCGCACGGGGGAGAGGGGAAGCGCGGAGCACGCTGGTTGGTCCCCTCTCCCGCGTGCGGGAGAGGGTGGCGCGCCAGCGCCGGGAGAGGGTCTTTGGCGAAATCAATCCCACACCAGCACCTCGATCGGTGTCGGGTCGTAGGCATTGCAGGGATTGTTCAACTGCGGGCAGTTCGAGATCAGCAGCAGCACGTCGATCTCGGCGCGCATCTCCACGTATTTGCCAGGCGCGGACACGCCGTCGGCAAACGTCAGCCCGCCTTGCGCCGTGACCGGCACGTTCATGAAGAAGTTGATGTTGGCGGTCAGATCGCGCTTGCTCAGTCGACCGTCGTGCGCGATCGCGCGCAGGAAGCTGTCGCGGCAACTGTGCATGTGCCGCTTGTCGAGGGCGTAGCGCACCATGTTCGACTCCTGCGCGCAGGCGCCGCCGAGCGTGTCGTGACGGCCGCAGGTGTCGGCGGTGATCGTCAGCATGGTGCGGCCGAGAGTCGATATCAGTTTCGAGCCGGTGCTCAGATATACCTGCCGCTGAGCGCGCAACGTCGCCTGTGCGTCGTAGCGTTCGCTGGGATCGTGGGCGTTGTAGAACAAGGTATCGACGGCCTGGTTGCCGGCCAGATCGAGAATGCGCAGGGTCTGTCCTGCGCGGATCTCGCTCAGGTGCGGCTCGCCGGCGCGGACGATGTCGCGGCGCACTGCCTGCTCGGCTTTCAGCGGACTTTCGACGTAGTGGATCATCACAGTGCCAGCCTCGCGGTCAGTTCCAGGCCACGCGCATTCTCGGCGCGCGATGTGCGACACAGCGAAATCGCGGCGTCCAGATCGTCGACGCGCGACACGCTCAGCTTCACCGGCTTGGGTGCGTAGGCGGTGGACGAATCGAGCGGATGCTGGATCGCGGTCAGCACCACCAGCGTGTCCATCGGCGCGACCAGTTCGACGCTGTCGCCGGCCCTGGAATGCGGCGTGACGAACGCGAAGCGGCCCGCGTCGTCGGCAACGACTTTGGAGAAGAAATTCACGTTCATCGCCAGGTCGCGCGGGCCCAGCCCCCATTTGCCGATCTCGACCAGCAGGTTGTCCTGGCCGTTGCGGTGAAAGCCGTTGCGCAGATCCTGAAAATCGCCGGCGCCGAATTGCGTGAGCACTTCGGCCGCGTTGCTGACGCCGCCGATCGCGTCGTGCCAGCCCAGCGTGTCCTCTACGATGCACAGCAGCACGTGGCCCATGTCCGAGTACAGGCAATGCCCGGCGCCGAGCCTGGCGGTGTGCTGGCACTTGAGCGTGTCCGGCAGATTCAGCCGCTCGGTTTTCTCACTCGCCGCGTAGGCCAGCAGCGCGACATTGGCGCCGCCGTCGATGTCGCTGATCCGCAGGCTCTGGCCGCGCCTGATGATCGCCGACCAATGCGCGCCGCCGGGCAGCAGATCGCTATAAAGCTGCGTGCTCATGAAATGGAAACCTCGCGTGTGCTGAGTTGCGTGACCAGGGCCGGCGGCAGCGCGTCGAGCACCGCGGCGCGCCGGTCCTGGTTCAGCGGTATGTCGTAAGTGATGCGCGCGCCGTAGGCCTGCGGGTGCTGCGGATCGACGCGCAGCTTGTCGAACACCAGCAGCCGCGTGCCGAGGCGGAAGCCTTCGCTCAGGTCGTGCGTGACCATGAATACGGTGACGCCGGTCTGTTTCCACAGATCCAGCAACAGCGCGTGCATGTCGCGGCGGATGCCCGGGTCGAGCGCGCCGAAAGGCTCGTCGAGCAGCAGCACGCGCGGCCGCATCACCAGCGCCTGCGCCAGCGCCAGACGCTGCTGCATGCCGCCGGAGAGCCGCGACGGATACAGGTTCATCGAATGCGCGAGGCCCACCGAGGTCAGCATCTGTTCTGCGGTTTCGCGCGCCCGGCGTTTGGCGCTGCCGAATAGCCGGCCGCCGATGCGCGAGCCTTGCAGCTCCAGGCCGAGCATCACGTTGTCGCGCACGCTCAGATGCGGGAACACCGAGTAGCGCTGGAACACGATGCCGCGCGTCGCGTCCGGCTCGGGCGACAACGCCGCGCCATCGAGCAGGATGCGGCCGCGGCTCGGTGCTTCCTGGCCCAGCAGCAGGCGCAGAAACGTGGACTTGCCGCAGCCGGACGCGCCGACCAGCGTGCAGAATTCGCCGCGACCGACACTCAGCGACACGTTCTCCAGCACCACGTGCGCGCCGTATTCCTGCCAGATGTTGCGGAACTGCAGAAACGCCGTGGCCTTGTCGGCGTCTTTTTCCGGCGCGCTCATTTGCCGCTCTCCGCAAACCACGGGAACGCGCGCGTGGTCAGCCGGCGCAGCGCCCAGTCCATCGAATACGCGAGCAGCGTGATCCAGGCGACATAGGGCAGGATCACGTCCATCGCCAGATAGCGGCGCATCAAAAAAATGCGATAGCCGAGGCCGTCGGTGGAGGCGATGGCTTCCGCGGAAATCAGGAACAGCCAGGCGCAGCCGAGCTGCAGGCGCAGCGCGATCAGCAGCCGCGGCAGCAGCTGGGGCAGCACCACGCGCGTGATCGTCGTCCAGGTGTTGGCGCCCAAGGTCTGCGCCTTGATCAGCAGTTCGCGCGGCATCTGCAGCGCCTGATGCTCCAGATCGCGCACCAGCATCGGCGCGACGCCGATGGTGATCAACATGACCTTGCTCAGCTCGTCGAGGCCGAAGACGATGAACAGGATCGGCAGCACCGCCAGCGGCGGAATCATCGACAGCACCGCCACCAGCGGCGACACCGGCGCCGCGAACAGCGGCAGGGTGCCGGCGGCGATGCCCAGCACCAGGCCGATCGCGGCCGACAGACCCAGTCCCAGCGCAAGCCGCCGCAGGCTGGCGCCGGTGTCGGCCCACAGCAGATAGCGGCCGCTGCGCGCG
Source organism: Hydrocarboniphaga sp. (assembly GCF_965279055.1). Lineage (NCBI taxonomy): Bacteria > Pseudomonadati > Pseudomonadota > Gammaproteobacteria > Nevskiales > Nevskiaceae > Hydrocarboniphaga > Hydrocarboniphaga sp. The sequence continues at coordinate 543,901 of NZ_OZ257125.1, forward strand.
TCCTGCTCGAACGCCATGTGATGTACGGCCGCGACCATCTGCGAGGCGCTGGGCAGCAGTTTGTCGTCGGGATTGATCGCGTGGCGCTGGCCGGACGCGCCCAGATAGATCAGCGCCATCAGCAGCAGCGGCAACAGCGCCAGGCCGATGCGCAGGCCGGGCGTCGGCACGCGGTTGATCAGCCGCATGGCGGAAGCCCGCGGGCAATGGCAGTCAGGATGATGCAGTGCATGGGAACCTCGGCAGCGATACAACGGCGGGCGGCAGACTTCACGCAAGAATCGAACGTGATCTCCCGGGCTTTTATCCCGCCGTGTAACCCCGTTCGGTTGCCGATGGCCTGGCCATGCTGCTCGAGGTCGCCGACTCTCGGTCGCTGCGCCGCATGCTGCTGCGGCCGGAACCCTAGTCGGCTATTGGGCCGAATCCTTGCATCGTGAGGGGTTCGCGGTCAACGCATGCTTGGAATCCCTGGTCGCCGGGGCTATCGGCCGTTCCAGGCGAGCGCGACCGTGCTTCGTTCTGGCAGCCCTGGTGTTGTTCACGGCAGATGAACGTCGTCTTGATTCGCGCTCTATTTATGAACATAATTCAAAAAAAGAACGGGTAGGGTCGTGGGCACCAGGGAGCGTCGCCAGAGGGAGCTGGGCAACCGGGAGCAGTTGATCCTGGACAACGCGCGCGAGCTGATCCGCGCGGAGGGCCTGCTCAACCTGCAGATGGCGCGGCTGGCCGAGAAGTGCGAGTACGCGGTCGGCACGCTGTACCAGCATTTCTCGTCCAAGGAAGACCTGCTGCTGGAGATCACCCGGCAGGACGTGGTCGAGCATGCCGAGCTGATCCAGCGCGTCGCGCAATGGCCGGGCTCGCCTCGCGATCGCATCTTCGGCCTGGCAGTTGCAGACATCATGTTCGTGCGCCGCAGCCCCGATCACTTCCGCATCTCGCAGTACGTGTTCTGCGAGGTGGTCTGGAACGCCGCCTCCGCGGTACGCCGTCAGGCGGTGATCGACGCCCAGGCGCCGATCGCGGCCGCCGCGGTCGGCATCGTCAACGACGCCGTCGCCAGCGGCTCACTCGATCTGAAGGGCATGCCGCCCGAGCAGCTGTGCCTGGGCCTGTGGGCGCTGGTGATCGGCATGCACGACATGGTGCATGCCGAGGGCGTGATGTCGGCGTTCTCGGTGCCCGATCCCTACCGCCTGATGTGCCGTCATCTGCAGTCGCTATTGAATGGCCAGGGCTGGACGCCGCACGTCGACACGTCCGACGACGCCGCGCTCGATGCGCTGATTCAAAAAATATTCACCGAGGTGTTCAATGAACAATGCAGCGAGGCCTGAGGCCTTGCGGCGACTGATGCGCCGCGCGATCGCCGCCGCCGCCTTGTGTGCCAGCGCGCAGGCCGGCGCGATGAGCCTGAGCGAGGCCTACGTCGCCGCGCAATCGCATGACCCGACCGCCGCGGTATTCCAGGCGCAGTTCGACGCCGACCGCGAGAGCGGCATCATCGAGCGCGCCAGCATCCGTCCGAACATCGGCCTGCAGGGCAAGGGCACCTACGCCAACACCAAGTCCAGCGGTGTGTTCGGCGACAGCCAGGACGACTATCCGGGCTGGAGCGCGACCGTGCAGGGGCGTCAGCCGCTGTTCCGGCTGGACTGGTTTGCGATCGGCGACCGCGCCAGCGCGCTGGAGAGCCAGGCCGATCTGAACCTGCGCACCGCGCGGCTGGATCTGCAGCGTCGCGTCGCCGAGCGTTATTTCAACGTGCTGATCGCGCAGGCGCAGCTGGATCGCGCCGAGGCCGAGTCGCGGCTGGTGTCGCAGTCGCTGGACGATACGCGCAAGCGTTACGAAGTCGAGCTGGTGCCGGGTACCGATCTGAAAGAGGCGCAGGCTCGCCAGGATCTGTCGCAGGCGCAACTGGTGACCGCGCGGCGCAATCTGGAAAACGCGCGCGATGAGCTGCAGGAAACCACCGGCGACGGCCAGGCCGTGCTGCCGTCGCTGCCGCCGGACGTGAGCTTTCCGGCGCTCAACCCGGCGACCGCCGAGGAGTGGGTTGCCGCCGCACGCGCCGCGAGCCCGCGCATCGCCAGCGCGCAGGTGAGCTACGACATTGCGCGCACTCGTGCCCAGAGCTCGCGCGCGCAGGCTTATCCGACGCTGGATCTGGTCGGCAGCGCCGGCCGCGACGACACCAGCCACTACGTGTTCGGCCAGCGCACCGACGACGCGCGCATCGGTGTCGAGCTGAACATCCCGCTGTACGGCGGCGGCGCGATCCTGGCCGGCCTGCGCCAGGCCGACGCGCAGCAGCGCGTTGCCCAGGCGGACTTCGAGCGCATCAAGCTCGAAACCGAGCGCGAAACCAAACAGCTGTTCCGCACCGTCGAGACCGCCTACATCCAGAACCGCGCCTACGAGCGCGCGGTGGTGTCGGCCGAGGCCGCGGAAGCGGCGACGCGCTATGGCTACGAGGCTGGCACGCGCACCATCACCGACGTGCTCGATGCGCGCAGCCGGCTGGTGCAGTCGAAGCTGGATCTGTCGACCACGCGCTACAACCTGCTGCTGAACCTGCTGCAGCTCAAGCAAACCGTCGGCCGCCTCAGCGAGCGCGATTTCGTCGAGATCGACGCGCTGCTGCTGTCGCCGTCGTCGCAGCAGAAAGACGATCTGAAGAACTAGTTAGTAGCGACTCAAGAACCAAGGGCTGGAAAGCGGATATGACCAAGAGAATGATCATCGTGCTGGCGCTGTGCGTGCTGGTCTTCGGCGCCGTGTTCGGCGGCAAGGCCTTCATGAACGTGCAGATGAACAAGTTCGTCGACGCGATGCCGGTGCCGCCGGCAACGGTCTCGGCCAGCGCCGTGCGCGAGATGACCTGGGACAACAAGCTCGAGGCGATCGGCACCCTGGTGCCGGTCAACGGCGCCGACGTCACCGCCGAAGTCGGCGGCATCGTCACCCGCTTGATGTTCGAGTCCGGGCAGAAAGTCGACAAGGGCGCGCCGCTGGTGACCTTGGATTCCGCCAGCGAACTCGGCGAGCTGAACCGGCTCAAGGCGACCGCCGAACTCAGTGAATTGAACCGGCAGCGCCGGGAGAAACTGTTCAAGCTCGAGGCGATCGCCAAGTCCGACTACGACGCCGCGGTCTCCGAATCCAATGCCGCCAAGGCCGCGATCCAGTCGCAGGCCGCGCTGCTGGCCAAGAAGGACATTCGCGCGCCGTTCGCCGGTCAGCTGGGTATTCGCAAAGTCACCGTCGGCCAGTACCTGCAGCCGGGCACCGCGATCGTCACCCTGCAGTCGGTCGATCCGATCGAATTCGATTTCGATCTTCCCGAGCAGTACGTCGGCGTGGTGCAGCCGGGTTTCAAGGTCGCGGTGTCGGTGGATTCTTATCCGGATATCGCCTTCGACGGCGCGGTGCTCGCGATCGAGCCGCGCGTGGATGTGGCGACGCGCAATTTCAAGCTGCGCGCGCGCATGCCCAACCCCGATCGCAAGCTGACGCCGGGCCAGTTTGGCCGCGTCAAGCTGGAGCTGCCGGGCGAGCGCCATCTGCTGGTGGTGCCGCGCACCGCGATCAGCTACAGCTCCTATGGCAGCGCCGTGTTCGTCATCGTCAAGAAGCCGCCGCCGGCGGCGGGCAGCGAGCCGGAAGCGGAGAGCAAGCCGATGCCGGGCATGCCGCCGATGACCAAGACCGATCTGATGGTGGCCCAGCGCTTCGTCAAGCTCGGCGAAGTGCGCGGCGACTTCGTCGCGGTGCTCGACGGCCTCAAGCCTGGCGAGCAGGTTGCCACTTCCGGCCTGCTGAAACTGCGCAACGAGCAGCCGGTGGTCATCGATAACTCGATACAGCCGGGGCAGGATCTGAATCCGAAGCCGGCGGAGAGCTAAGGAGCCTCTGATCATGTCCTGCGCGCCCGCGTTGTCAACCCGAAGGGCCGGCAGCAAAACGGGCGCTGTGCGGCGTCAGTCGTTCCTCATGTATATCCAATACACATCGTCACTCCTTCCTTGCACAGCGCCCGTTTTGCTGCCGGCGCGAACGCGCAGGACATGATCAGAGGCTCCTGAATGCATTTCACCGATATCTTTATCAAGCGGCCGGTGCTCGCATCGGTCATCAGCCTGACGATCCTGCTGCTCGGCCTGCGCGCGGCGACGACGCTGACCGTGCGCGAATATCCTTATCTGCAGAACGCGCAGATCCTGGTGTCGGTCGCCTATCCCGGCGCCGATGCCTCGCTGATGGAAGGCTTCATCACGACGCCGCTGGAAAAGGAAATTGCCACTGCCGACGGCATCGACTTCCTGACTTCGAGCACCGGCCAGGGCTCGAGCGTGATCACCGCCAACCTGCGCCTGAGCAAGAATCCGAACGAGGCGATCACCGAGATCTCGGCCAAGGTCAACAAGCTGCGCAGCCAGTTGCCACAGGATGCGCTCGACCCGGTGGTGGAGCTCAACGAGGCCACCGGCACCGCGTCGATGTATCTGGTGTTCTTCTCGCAGGTGCTCGATTCCAGCCAGATCACCGATTACTTTCACCGCGTCATCGAGCCGCAGCTGGCGTCGATTCCGGGCATTCAGCGCGCCGACCTGCAGGGCGGTTACGACTACGCGCTGCGCGTCTGGCTGAAAGGCGATCGCCTGGCCGCGCATAACCTCACCGCCGGCGAAGTGGTGACGCAGCTGCGCTCGCAGAACGTGCTCGCGGCGGTTGGCGAGACCAAGGGCGCCGACGTGCGCATGGGCATTTCGGCGCGCACCGACCTGCGCAAGCCCGAAGACTTCAAGCAGCTCGTGGTCAAGACCGACGGCAGTGGCGTGGTGCGCCTGTCCGATATCGCCGAAGTGCAGCTCGGCGCCGAAAGCTACGACGGCGGCGCCGGCTGGGACTTGCAGAAAGCGGTGTTCGTTGCAATCAAGGCGCGTCCTGATGCGAACTTGCTGGATGTGACCAAGGCGGTGCGCGATGCCTGGCCGACCATGCTCGCCGGCCTGCCGCAGGGCCTGGAAGGCAAGATCGGCTACGACGCCACCGACTATGTGCGCGATGCGGTCAAGGAAGTACAGAAGACCCTGGTCGAGGCGATGATCATCGTCATCGTCGTGATCTTCCTGTTCCTCGGCTCGATGCGCAATTCGATGATTCCGGCGGTGACGGTACCGTTGTCGCTGATGGGCGGCGTGTTTTTCATGCTGGTGCTCGGCTACAGCTTCAACCTGCTGACGCTGCTGGCGATGGTGCTGGCGATCGGCATGGTCGTCGACGACGCGATCATCGTCATGGAAAACATCCACCGGCATATCGAAGACGGCCTGACGCCGCTGGACGCCAGCATCAAGGGCGCGCGCGAACTGGTTGGCCCGGTGATCGCGATGACCATCACGCTGATCTCGGTGTACGCGCCGATCGGCTTTCTGACCGGCATCACCGGCAAGCTGTTCTCGGAGTTCGCGTTCACGCTGGCGGCGAGCGTGTTCATCTCCGGCGTGATCGCGCTGACCCTGACGCCGATGATGTGCGCCAAGCTGCTGCGCTCCACGCATGGCGGCAACGGCGTCAAACCGAATCGCCTGGCGCTGTATCTGGACGCCAAGTTCGAAGGCTGGCGCCAGTCCTACAAGCAGCGCCTGCACAGCTCGCTCGACACCGTGCACGTGATCGGCGCGTTCGGCCTGATCGTGCTGGTTTCGTGCTTCTTCCTGGCACGCTCGACGCCATCGGAACTGGCGCCGCAGGAAGATCTCGGCATCGCCTTCAGCATCGTCGAGACCGATGGCTTCTCGACTTCGGAATACATGGACCGCTATTTCATCGCGGTGCAGAAAGCCGCCAAGTCGATCCCGGCGGTCGATCATCTGTTCACGTTCGCGGTCGGCAGCGCCGGCAACTCCAACCAATCGTTCATGGGCATGGTGATGAAACCGTGGACGCAGAAGCCGCAATCCACCAGCGGCGTGATCGCCGATCTGTCGCCGAAGCTCGAGCAGATTTCCGGCGTACGCGTCGCCACGATCCAGCCGCCGCCGCTGCCGACGCCGGGCCAGGGTTATCCGGTGGAATTCGTGCTCAAGTCCACCGCCGACCCGATCGAGATGTCGCGCATCGCCGACGACCTGGTGGCGCGCGCGATGGCGTCGAAGAAGTTCTTCTACGCCGCGCCGAACCTGCGCATCGACAAGCCCGAAGCGCTGCTGCAGATCGATCGTGACAAGGCTGCGCTGATGGGCGTCAGCATGCAGCAGCTGAGTGCCGACCTGCAGGCGTTGTTCGCCGGTGGTGAAGTCAACCGCTTCTCGTATGCCAACCGCTCGTACAAGGTGATCCAGCAGGTCGAGCGCGCCGGTCGCCTCAGCCCCAACCAGATCGACGGCTTCTACACGCGCGCCGCCAATGGCGACCTGGTGCCGATTTCGACGCTGGTCAAAGTCGGTGAGCACGTGGTGCCACGCTCGATCGAGCATTCGCAGCAGCTGAACTCAGTCAACATCATCGCCGTGCCGCGGCCCGACGTGACCCAGGGCGAGGCGCTGGATTATCTGGAGAAGACCGCCAGGGAAATCATGCCGGCGACCTACCAGGTCGACTTCGCCGGCGCCTCGCGCCAGTTCAAGCAGGAAGGCTCGGCGCTGGCGCTGACTTTCGTGTTCGCGCTGATCGTGATTTACCTGGTGCTGGCGGCGCAGTTCGAGTCCTTCACCGATCCACTGATCATGCTGGTGACGGTGCCGATGTCGATCTGCGGCGCGCTGCTGCTGATCAATATCTTCTCGGTCACCAATGGCATGCAGTTGACGAATTTTCCCGGCATGACCTTGAACATCTACACCGAAGTCGGACTGGTGACGCTGATCGGCGTGATCTCCAAGCACGGCATCCTGATCGTCGAGTTCGCCAACAAGCTGCAGGAACGGGGCATGGCCAAGCGTGAGGCGATCGAGGAGGCGGCGTCGATCCGCTTGCGCCCGGTGCTGATGACCACCGCCGCGCTGGTGATCGGCATGGTGCCGCTGCTGACCGCGAGCGGCCCCGGTGCGGCCTCGCGCTTCTGCATCGGCCTGGTGATCGCGGCCGGCATGTTCATCGGCACTTTGTTCACGCTGTATATCGTGCCCGCGGCCTATCTCTACATCGGCCGCGACTACGCCAAGCTGCAGGCGGCCAAGGCCGCGCAGCCGACGTTGGCCGTCGGGCATTGACCCAGTCCCGGGTTGCCACCCGGGCTACTGCTACGCGCTTGCCGTAGCCCGGGCAAAGCCCGGGATGCCGGGCCCGTTTCCGCAGGCAAAAAAAGAGGGGCAGAGAGCGGGCTCTGCCCCTTAGCGGGGTAGGTCGTGCACGGGTCGGGGGACACGACCTGGGGGAGAAACTACGCCTTCCATGTTTCACGCTTTGTGCCAGCCCGATGCATTCACTAAGTGCTTGTTGTTGTTCGGGTGCTGTTTTCGCGCGGCTTCATCCGGCGTGCAGCTTGCAGGGTCACAATTGAGCGCAAGCTGATTTGCAGCGCCGGGGGGAAGGCGGGACCGCTCCCGGCCAATGACATAATGCCGGCAGCGTAACCAGGGAGTCGCAGAACGATGAGTGTCGAGGTTGGGGGCGCCAATATCCTGTTGGTCGATGACGACGGCGGCATCCTGCGGCTGTTCCGCCGCTGCCTGGAAGGCGACGGCCATCGCATCAGCACCGCCCGGTCCGCCGCCGAGGCCGAAGCCGCCTTGGGCCGCAACGTATTCGACGCCTGCGTGCTCGACCTGGATTTGGGTGAGGACTCCGGCCTGGAGTTGCTGCCGAAGCTGCGCGAATGGGCGCCGTGGATGCGCGTGATCATGGCCACCGCGACCGACGATGTCGCCACCGCCTTGTCCGCGATCCGTGTCGGCGCCGCCGACTATCTGGTCAAGCCTTGCGATCCCAGCCAGCTGTCGCATGCGGTCGCGCAGCAGGTCGAGGCGCGGCGGCTGGAGCAGCGCGTGCTCGCACTGGAAAACGATCGCGGTGGCCGCGAAGGCCAGCTCGACCTGCGCACCGCCAATCCGGCTCTGTCCGCGACTTTGGAAATGGGCCGCAGGGTCGCCGACACCGATGCAACGATCCTGCTGCTCGGCGAAAGCGGCACCGGCAAGACCGTGCTGGCGCGCGCGATTCACGACATGAGCCCGCGCCGCGACGCCGCGTTCGCGACGGTGAGCTGTCCGTCGCTGTCCGCCGAGCTGCTCGCCAGCGAGCTGTTCGGCCATGTGCGCGGCGCTTTCACCGGCGCCACCGACAATCGCCAGGGCCGGGTGCAGATCGCCGAAGGCGGCACGCTGTTCCTCGACGAAATCGGCGATCTGCCGATGGCGCTCCAGCCCAAACTGCTGCGCTTCCTGCAGGACCGCGAATACGAGCGCGTCGGCGACCCGCATACCCGCACTGCCAATGTGCGCGTGATTGCCGCGACCAATCAGGACCTGAAGAAGATGGTCGCGGAAGGCCGTTTCCGCGAAGACCTTTATTACCGTTTGAACGTGGTGACGCTGACCTTGCCGGCCCTGCGCGACCGTCGCGAGGACGTGCTCAGCATCGCCGAGAAAATCCTGTTGCAGCTGGCGGCGCGCTACGACCGGCCGTCGCGCCGTTTCAGCAAGGACGCGGCATCACTGATGGCGCTGCACGGCTGGCCCGGCAATCTGCGCGAGTTGCGCAACGCGGTCGAGCGCGCGGTCATCATTTGCGAAGGCGAGGCGATCGGTCCCGAGCATCTGCCGTTCGGCCGCGTCGCGCCCAGCGTCGGCCACGGTTTGCGCGCTGGCGATCCGGTGAGCCTGGAAGAGCTGGAGCGTGCGCATATCGAGGCCGTCGTCGCCAATACCGCGAGTCTCGAGGCCGCGGCGAAACTGCTGAAGATCGACAGCTCCACCTTGTATCGCAAGCGCAAGGCTTTCGACAACGGCGAAGTTTGACGTAGCCCGGGTGAAACCCGGGATTGCGTCGCTACCGGCAGCCGGGTTTCGCCCGGGCTACGTTCAATGCCGGGAGAAGCTCTCGCCGCCGCCGTTGCTGCCATAAGGCAGCGTCATCTCCGGCGGCGCGTTGTCGGCCGTGGCACCGGTTGCGCCGATGTCGCCGCCGTCATTGGTCGCCGCCGGTTGCGCGCCAGGCAGCACGCCGAGCTTTCGCAGCCACGGCGTCGCCAGAATGCCGATCGACGCCAGCGCCAACGTGGTCTTGATTGGGGTCCAGAAGCTCATCGCTCGATCTCCTCAGGGATGGCCGGTGCCATGCGGTGCGGCGGCCGGCGGCCGGCGCGTGACTGGAGTACTGACGCGCTGCGGCGACGGCAGGCTCGCGGTCAGCTTGTAGCTCTTCCAAAGCCGCCACACGTCCAGGCCGGTCGCGATCAGCAGCGCCGGGCGCACCTTGCGGCCCGACAACAGCGAGCTGGCGACACCGACGACGGTGATCGCGGCGATGGCGTAGGGCAGCACCGGCAACACCGTGCGCATCACGTTCTCGACGCGCTGTACCGCATGCAAGGGTTTCTGCAGCACGCCGGCCGCGTCCATCAATTCGGTGCGGCTGCGATCCAGCCGCGCGATCAGTTCGGCGTCGCTATTGGGCTTGGCCGCGCCGTTGCTGTGCTGCTTTGTGTCCGAAGCTGCGGGATTCATGATGTCCTCTCGTTAATTGGACGGCCGTGGCGGCGCGGCGCCGTTGCTGCGCGCAACCGGCGGCACGGCTTTGGGCGCATGCAGGCTGCCGGTGTCGGAGTGACGCTGCGGCTGCGGAATCGGCTTCGCGGCGGACGCGGCACCGTGTGCATCGGTGTGCTTGGCTTCTTCACGCAACTCAGCGAGCCGCTCGAAGATCTCGCGATCCTTGTCGAACTCGGCGATGGTGCTGTTGAACGCTTTCTCGTCGCGATCATCCTTGCCTTGCATGCCGCGCCAGGCGAACCAGGTGACGCCGCTGAACAGCAGTACCAGCACGCCGGCCGACCACAGCCGATACGGCGTATCCCAGAACGCGATCAGCACGAAAGCGCAGATCAGCTGCAGCGTGATCAGCGCACCGATGGCGAAAATGCCGGCGCGCGCCAGCTTGGCAAGCACGCGCGCCTGTTCCTGACGCCACTCGTGCTGCAAAAGGTCGACGCGCGCGCGCACGTACTGCAGGAAGGCTTGCGCCAGGCCCTGCAGTTTTCCCGACACCTGCGCCTGATCGTGAGGCACCTGCGCCTGCGGCATTACTTCTTGCTGCTGCCGAGGCTGGCGATGAAGCCGATGGTCAGCGCGGCCAGGCACACCACCGCCGCGGTCTGCCAGGGTTTGTCGCGTGCGAATGTCACCGCGGTGTCGACCGCGAGCTTGCCGCGTTCAAGCGCCGCATCGCGCACCGGACCGATCTGTGCCTTGACCTGACGCAGGCTGTCGCCCAGTTTCTGCCGCGCAATGTCGACGCCTTCGTTGGACAGCGAGGTGGTCGCGTGCAGCAGGTCTTCGGCGTGGCTGACGAGCGACTGGAAATCGCTGGTCAGGGTTTCGCGCGCCGCGCCGACATCGATGCTGGAGGCTGGATTCTTCATGGGGACTCTCCTGTGGCTTGTAGTGATTTACCGGCCTGCGTGTGCAGTGTCGGCGTAGCGAAGTCCGGACAGCGTACTCAAGCTTGCCTGCCGTTGCCGCAATGCCACCTTGCACCGCAACAATGCTGCCGGCTCCGGTTACACAGTAGCGAACCAATCCAAACGTAAGCCTAACGAAACATGGCGCACGCACGCGCAGGCTGCGGCCGCAAGCTAAGGCCGATGTCGGCATGCTGGTTGCTCGTCTCGTCGAACGCGAATAAGCAAATACGCGTTGATGAGGAGAGCGACAATGCGCAGGCAGGTAATTCAAACGATCGCCGGGGCCAGGCCGTGCAAAGTGCCGGAATCGACGCCGCCTATCTGCCGATCGCGGAGCGCGCGCTGATGTCGCCGGTGTCGGCGGCCGCGGTCGATCGCGTCGACTTCGCCGCACGCGACGAGGCGCTGGCCGCGCGCTTTGCTGCAGTGCGCTCGTATACCCGCGAGCTCGCGGCGCCTCTGTCCAGCGAAGATGCCAGCGCGCAGAGCATGGCCGACGCCAGCCCGGCGAAATGGCACCTGGCGCATACGACCTGGTTTTTCGAAACCTTCGTCCTCAAGCCGCATCGCGCCGGCTACGAGGTATTCCATCCGAGCTTCGAGTACCTGTTCAACTCGTATTACCGTGGCGTGGGCGAGTTGCATCCGCGCCATCAGCGCGGCCTGTTGACGCGGCCTTCGGTGCACGAGGTGATGGCGTATCGCACGCATGTCGACCGGCTGCTGCTCGACGCGCTGTTGCGCGATGCCTTGCCGGAGGCCGCGCTCGATCTGCTGGAACTCGGCCTGCATCACGAGCAGCAGCATCAGGAACTGCTGTTGACCGACATCAAGCATCTGTTTTCGATGAACCCGCTGATGCCGGAATACCGGCCGCAGAACCTGATGGCGGCGGAGGCGCCGGCGCTGCAGTGGATGCGTTTCGATGGCGGCATCGTCGACATCGGTCACGGCGGCCGCGGCTTCGCCTTCGACAATGAAGGCCCGCGCCATCAGGTGCTGCTGCGGCCTTACGCGCTGGCGTCGCGCGTGGTCACCAACGCCGAGTACGCCGACTTCATACGCGACGGCGGCTATCGCGATGCGCGGCTGTGGTTGTCCGAAGGCTGGGCGCAGGTCGAGGCGCAGCGCTGGCAGCGGCCTTTGTACTGGAGCGAAGCCGGCGACGCCGAATACACCTTGCATGGCGTGCACGCGATCGATCCGAACCGTCCGGTCTGCCATATCGGGTTCTTCGAAGCCGATGCCTATGCACGCTGGGCCGGCGCGCGGCTGCCGACCGAATTCGAATGGGAACACGCCGCCGCCGACCAGAGAGTCAGCGGCCAGTTCGCCGAGCAGCCCGACGGCGAAATCCATCCGCGCATCGTCACCGAGCATTCATCGGTGCCGCTCTATGGTTCGGTCTGGTGCTGGACTGCGAGCCCCTACGTTGCCTATCCGGGCTATCGGCCGGACCCGGGCACCGTCGGTGAATACAACGGCAAATTCATGAGTAACCAGTGGGTATTGCGCGGTGGCTCGTGTGCGTCGTCGCGCTCTCATCTACGTTCGACCTATCGCAATTTCTTTCCCGCCGATGCGCGCTGGCAGTTCAGCGGCCTGCGCCTGGCCCAGGAGCTTTGAACATGGCACGTGACGCCGGCACCTCCGCCTTCGATATCCCGTCCGTCGATCCGGCGCTGATGAGCGAAGTGCTCGAAGGCCTGTCGCGGCCGCAGAAAGCGCTGCCGCCGAAACTGTTTTACGACGAGCGCGGCTCACGCCTGTTCGAGCTCATCTGCGAGCAGCCCGAGTACTACATCCCGGCAACCGAGACCGCGCTGCTGCGCGCCCACGCGGCCGATCTCGCCGCGTTCTGCGGGCCGCGCTGCGTCGTGCTCGAACCCGGCGCCGGCACGGCGGAGAAAACCCCGATCCTGCTCGGTGCGCTGGACCAGCCGGCGGCCTACATGCCGATCGAAATTTCCGAAACCGCGCTGGACATCTGCGTGAACAATCTCGCCAGCCTGATGCCGGGGTTGCGGGTGCATCCGGTATGTGCGGATTTCACCCGGCCGTTCGGTCTGCCGCGCATCGAGAACGCGCACTGGCGGCGCCGCGTGGTGTTCGTGCCCGGCTCGACCATCGGGAACTTCGAGCCGCTGATGGCGCGCCGCCTGCTCGCCGAATGGCAGGCGCTGGCCGGCCCGCACGGCGCCTTGATCATCGGCGTGGATCTGCGCAAGCCGCGGGCGATTCTGGAACGCGCTTATGACGACGAGGCCGGCGTCACCGCGGCATTCAATCTCAACATGCTCGAGCATCTGAACCGCGACTTCGGCGCCAACTTCAATCTCGATGGCTTCGCGCATCGCGCGATCTTCAACGACGAACTCAGTCGTATCGAGATGCATCTGGTCAGCAAGCGCCCGCAGCGCGTGCGCATCGGCAGTCGCAGTTTCGTGTTCGCCGCCGGCGAAACCCTGCACACCGAGAACTCCTACAAGTACACGCCGGCGGATTTCGCCGAGCTGGCGCTGAGCGCCGGCTGGGGCCGCCGCGAGCTGTGGATCGACGATGGCGACCTGTTCAGCCTGCAATGCTTTGAAGCGATCGGCTGATGCAATGGATGGATGCGTTGCAGTGGCCGGCGATGCTGGCCACGCTGGGCGCCGCCTGGCTGGTGGCATCGCAACAGTCGCGCAAGCGCAGCTGGGGCTTCTGGGTTTATCTGGGCAGCAATGTGCTGTGGGTGGCCTGGGCCGTGCATGATCGGGCCTATGCGCTGCTCGCGCTGCAGATCGGCCTGGCGGTGATGAACGTTCGCGGCGTGAGGAAGAACGACGACACGGCTACGGCCTAGCCGTTTTGGTCTGGGAGTCCCGCTTTTATGGTCCGCAGGATGCGCCTGCCCTTGCTGGTCCTCGCCGTCGTCGTGGCGCTGTTGGTGCTGCTGCGCATGGCGCTGCCGCATTGGGTGACGAATTATCTGAATGCCCGGCTGGCGACGATGGGCAGCTATCACGGCCAGGTCGCCGAGGTGGATCTGCATCTGTGGCGCGGCGCTTACACGATCCACCAGCTGCAGGTGGTCAAGAACACCGGCAAGGTGCCGCTGCCGCTGCTGAAGGCGCCGCGCACTGAGCTGGCGATACGCTGGGCCGATCTGGCGCGAGGCAAGGTCGTGGCGACGATCGAGTTCTACGACACCGAGCTGAACTTCGTCGACGGCCGCGGCGAAGCCGATGGCCAGAGCGGCAAGGGCGTCGACTGGCGCGCGCAGCTGGAGAAGCTGATGCCGGTGCAGATCGATGAGATCCAGTTCATCGACGGCACGCTGGTGTTCCGCAATTTCGTCTCCGATCCGCCGGTGGACCTGCGCGCGACCCAGGTCAACGGCTACGTGCGCAACCTGACCAATGTCGAGGACGCCAACGGTGAGCGTGTCGCGGTGTTCGACGCGCATGCACAGATGCTGGGCGATGCGCCGGCGGAGGCGCACGCCGAGTTCGATCCATTCAACGAGTCGCGCGATTTCAGCCTGCGGCTGCGCATTCTCGACTTCGATGTCGTCGACGCCAACGACTTCGCGCGCGCCTACGCCAAGCTCGATTTCGCCTCCGGCCACGGCGAATTCGTCACCGAGCTCGACGCCAAGGATGGCCATCTGCGCGGCTACGCCAAGCCGCTGTTCAAGGATCTGAAAGTCTTCAGCTGGAAGCAGGATGTCGAGCAGGAGAAGGAGAATCCGCTGCGCCTGGCCTGGGAGGCAACGGCCGGCCTGTTCACGCAGCTGTTCAAGAATCATCGCGAAGACCAGTTCGCGACGCGCATCGAAATCAGCGGCGACATCGGCGCCACCGAAACCCATCCGGTCGAGGCGATTCTGTCGATCCTGAAAAATGCCTTCATTAAGGCCTATAAACCCAACTTCGAGCACCTGGAAGAGAGCAAGGACAAGGGCGTGGACGATAAGGCCGACGGATCGAAATAGTCGGCTGCGGTTAAGATGCGGTTCCATCCCGCATCAACTGCCCCCTGTTCATCGAACCGGGGTTTGTTCTACTCGTCGCGTCTCCACCATCCAGCCCGATGACCCCCGTCACCTACGTTCTGCTCGTTTCCAACCTGCTGATCTTCGGCCTGCAGCTGCTGTTAGGTGACGTCATGCTGCAGCGCTTCGCTTTGTGGCCGCTGCAGCATGGCTTCGTGCCGTGGCAACTCGTGACGTGCGCGTTCCTGCATGGCAGCCCGATGCATCTGGCGACCAACATGTTCGGCCTGTGGATGTTCGGCCGCGATGTCGAGCGCGCGACCGGCTCGGCGCGTTTTGCGCAGCTCTACGGTGCCAGCGTGCTGACCGCGGGCCTGGCACAGCTCGCGTTCTCGTCGTTTTTCGCAAGCGATCCGGTGCCGACCGTCGGCGCATCCGGCGGCCTGTTCGGCGTGCTCGCCGCGTTCGCCTGGCTTTTTCCGCGGCGCAAGGTGATCCTGCTGATTCCGCCGATCCCGATGCCGGCACCGGTGTTCGTCGTGCTGTACGCGGCCGTGGAGCTGTATTCCGGCGTCACCGGC
Source organism: Hydrocarboniphaga sp. (assembly GCF_965279055.1). NCBI lineage: Bacteria > Pseudomonadati > Pseudomonadota > Gammaproteobacteria > Nevskiales > Nevskiaceae > Hydrocarboniphaga > Hydrocarboniphaga sp. The sequence goes on from NZ_OZ257125.1 coordinate 559,094, forward strand.
ACTTTCGCCGGCGTCGCCCATTTCGCACATCTGGGCGGCCTGGTCGGCGGCCTGTTGCTGATCTGGCGGTGGCGGCGCAGTCTGCGCCGGTCCGCCTACTGAGAAACCTGCGACTACATGGCTGCCGTACTGCCCAGCTTCTGGATTACGCATGCCAGCTGCCGTCTGCACCGGATGGAAGACGGGCACCCGGAATGTCCCGAGCGTCTCGCCGCGATCGAGGACCGGCTGCTGGCCACCGGCCTGGACCTGTTCCTGCACCGCGCCGACGCGCCCGCCGCCAGCGCCGAGGCGCTGCTGCGCGTACACACCGCCGCGCACGTCGAGGCGGTGCTGGGGACGCGGCCACTCGAAGGCCTGGTGCACATCGATCCGGATACGTCGATGAACGCGCATACCGCGGATGCGGCGCTGCACGCGGCCGGTGCCGGCGTGCTCGCGGTGGAGCTGGCGCTATCGAAGCGCGCCGGCTTCGTGTTCTGCAACGTGCGGCCGCCGGGGCATCACGCCGAGCGTGATCGCGCGATGGGCTTCTGCTTCTTCAATAACATCGCAGTCGCCGCGGCCGAGGCGCTGGCGCGCGGCATCGAGCGCGTCGCGGTGCTGGATTTCGACGTGCATTACGGCAACGGCACCGCGGATATCTTCCGCAACGAGCCGCGCGTGCTGTTGTGCTCGACCTACCAGCATCCGCTGTATCCGGACTGGGCCGGCGATCCGGACGCGCCGGGCCTGATCGATTCGCCGTTGCATGAAGGCGACGGCAGCAAGGCGTATCGCGACGCGCTGCAGAACCACTGGCTGCCGGCGCTGGAGGAATTCGATCCGCAGATGCTCTTCGTCTCCGCCGGTTTCGACGCGCATGTGCGCGACCCGATGGCCGGCCTGTGCCTGACCGACGAGGACTATTACTGGACCGCGACCCTGATCCGCGACTTTGCCGAGCGCCGCTGCAAGGGCCGCGTCGTCGCGATGCTCGAAGGCGGCTACGACGGCCACGCGCTGGCGCGTTGCGTCGAGGCTTTCGTGCGGCCCTTCGTCGGCGCGTGAGCCGGTGAGCCGCCCATGAGCGCGCAGAACCTCGAAAGGCTGTTGCGCAGTCGTGCGGTCCTGGCGGTCGGCGAGCCCGGCACGCCGCAGGAGCAGAGCCTGTTGCGGCGCCTCGGCGCGACCGCGGAATCGCTGGAGCAGGTGCATTCCAAGGCGCAGCTGCATGCGCAGCTCAAGCTCGCCGCGCTGCAGCGTCTGGTCGTGGTGTTCGATGCCAGGCTGATCGGTCCGCGCGTGATCGCGGCCCTGGCCGAGTCCGGCTGTCGTGGTCTGGTCTGGCCCAGCGCCGATCCGATTCCGGAGTTGGTGCTGCAGGCGGCGCGCCCGCATCGCCTGCGTTTTCTCGGCCCGCGTTCCGGTGGTTTTTTTCAGGGCAATGGCCTGTCGGCCGGCGAATTTCCGCCGGACATGGCGGCGGGTTCGCTGGCGCTGATCACGCAGTCCGGCTCGATCGCGGCGGCGGCGATCGACTGGGCCAACGGCCGCCGCATCGGCTTCTCGTTCGCGGTCACCACCGGTGCCGAAGCCGACGCCGATATCGCCGATTTTCTCGACGTCGCCGCGCTGGATCCGAATACGCGCGCGGTGATCCTGCAGGTCGGCGCGGTGCGCGGCGGCCGCAAGTTCATGTCGGCCGCGCGCGCCTGCGCGCGTCTGAAACCGGTTGTGGTGTTGCAGAGCCGCCTCGGCGGCCGCGAAGCGCTCAGCGGCGCCGATCCGGTGCGCAGCGCGGCGTTCGAGCGTGCCGGCCTGGTCGAATGCCTGACGCTCGACGGCATGTTCGACGCGCTGACCGCGCTGGCGCGCATTCCCGCCGTCGACCGCGGCGGCGAGCCGGTGCGCGTGATCACCATCGGCAACGGCGCCGGCCTGTGCGCGCTCGGCGTCGATGCGGTGCTGCGGTACCAGCTTGCGCTCGGCAGCTGCAGTGACGAAACCTTCGCGCAGATTGCTCAGCATGCGCCGCGCGCGCGCCGGCTCGAGGGCGCCATCGACGCCGGCCCGGCCGATCCGCAGGCGCTGACCGAGCTGTGTCGCGCGCTGCTCGCCGATGGTCGATCGGACTACGTGCTGCTGGTGCACAGCCCGCAGCTGGACGCCGCGCACCGGCTGCATGTCGACGCGCTGCTGGCCGCGCAACTCGGCTCGAAACTGGTCACGGTGTGGCTGGGCATGAAGACCGCGATCGACGCGCGGCGCCGCAGCACCGAGGCCGGGCTGGCGACCTTCGTCACCGCCGGCCAGGCGGCGCGGGCCCTGCGTTATCGCTGGCTGCACGGCCGCACCCGCGAGCTGCTGATGCAGACGCCGCCGCCGTCGGAGCGCGCTGCTGTCGACTGCGAAGCGGCGCGCGCCTTGCTGGCCGCGGCGATCGCGCGCGAGCACGGCGTGCTGGATGCCGATGGCGCCGACGCGCTGCTGCAGCTGTACCGGCTGCCGCCTTCATCGGCAGCCGTGGTGCTGGCGCAGCGCTTCGTGCTGAGCATCGAGCGTCACACCGAGATCGGCACGCATCTGACCATCACCGCGGTCAGCGGCCTGCTGCAGTCGACGACTGGCCGTGCGTTCCCGCCGCTGGATGGTCTGCTGGCGCAGCGCATGCTCGAGGCCCTGGAGCTGACGCTACCGGCCGCGATGCGGCCGCCTCTGCTGCAGGCGCTGTCCGCGCTGTCGCAAATGGCGCTGGATCTGCCGATGCTGGCGCAGCTGCGCATCGTGCTGGCTTTCGACGCCGACGGCGCCTTGCATCGTGTCGGCAGTGGCGCGGTGCAAGTCGATGCGCAGCCGCCGCCCGAGCGGCAGCGCCTGATTCTGGCGCCGTATCCTGAGGACCTGAGCTGCGTCGTCGTGTCGCGGCGCGGCAGCTACCGGCTGCGTGCCATCCGTCCCGAAGACGAGCCGGCGCTGCTGACCCTGCTGCAGCGCCTGCGGCCCGACGACGTGCGCATGCGCTTCTTCGCCGCGATCCGTTATTTCTCGCACGAAATGGCCGCGCGCATGACCCAGATCGACTACGACCGCGAGCTGGTGCTGGTGGCCGAGGCCGAAGCCGAGCCAGGCCTGATCAGCGCGGTCGCGCATCTGGTCATCGATGCCTATGGCGACAGCGGCGAGTTCGCGCTGCTGGTGCATCACGATCACGCCGGCTCCGGCCTCGGCCGGCTGCTGATGCAGCAGCTGCTGGCGCATGGACGACGTCAGGGTCTGCACAGCATCCACGGCGACGTGCTGCGCCAGAACACCCCGATGCTGGGCCTGGCGCGCAGCCTCGGCTTCGTGCTGCGCGGACCGTATGACGAACCGGATAGTGTTCGCGTCGAGATTGATCTGCGCATTCAAGCCAAGCTGTAGGAGCGGGCTTGCCCGCGACTGTGCTGCTGATGGCCTCAATCGCGGGCAAGCCCGCTCCTGCCGTTGCGGTGGTTGCGGAGTTGTTTCGTGTGACACGATGTAACCGACGCGCGTGATCGCGCGAAATGCACTTATAAAACTGCTGTTGATCACACAAGGGACCGTCATGCTCGCCAGCCGCATCCTGATCGTCGAGGACGACCGTGAAATCGGGCCGCTGGTGCAGGGCCTGCTGCAGCGCGAAGGCTACGACGTGGTGTGGGTGCGCTCGGCCTTGCAGATGGACCAGTCGCTGAGCGAGCGTCGCGCCGATCTGCTGGTGCTCGACCTGATGCTGCCCGGTGAAGACGGCCTGTCGATCTGCCGGCGGCTGAGCGCCGGCAGTGGCATTCCGATCCTGATGCTGACCGCCAAGGCCGACGATCTGGACCGCATCATCGGCCTGGAAATGGGCGCCGACGATTACTTGCCCAAGCCGTTCAATCCGCGCGAACTGCTGGCGCGCATCCGCGCGGTGCTGCGCCGTACCGCGCCGGCTAGTGCCGCCGCGGCCAGCGCGATGCCGGCCGAGCGCGTGCGCTTCGCCGGTTTCGAGTTCGACCTGTCGTCGCGCCAGCTCAAGCGCGAAGACGGCAGCGAAATCGAAATCTCGGCCGGCGACTACGACCTGCTCTCGGTGCTGGTGCGTCATCCGCAGCGCGTGCTCAATCGCGACCAGTTGATGGATCTCACGCGCGGCCGCAGCTGGGAAGCTTTCGATCGATCGATCGATGTCGCGCTGTCGCGGCTGCGGCGCAAGATCGAGGCCGATCCGGCTCATCCGCAAATCGTCAAGACGGTGCGCAACGGCGGCTATCTGCTGGCGGTGCCGGTCGAGCGCCTGGGGAACCTCTGAACCAGTCTCGCGCACCCGCGTTGTTCCGGAAAGTACGCCAGGCCAGGCGCGAGGGGCGCGGCTTGCTGATTGCAAGCAAGCCCAGAGCAACGCCGCATGGCGTTCTTCCCGGAACAACCCGAAGGGCGGAGCCTGAAAGGGGCGCATTGCGGCGCCTCTCCTTTCTCGTGTACGTCCAGTACACCGCGTCAGTCGATCCTTGCACTGCGCCCCTTTCAGGTTCCGCGCGGGTGCGCGAGACTGGCTCAGAGGTTCCCTAAATGTTCGGCCTGACGCTGCGCGTGACCGCGGTGATGGTCGGCGCGATGCTGCTGGCGATGCTGATCACCGGCGGCGCGTTTCTGCTGCAGCGCCAGGCCGAGCACCACGAGCAGACGGCGCTGCCGCTGCCGGAGCGCGTCGCCGCGATCGTCAAACTGCTGGAGGCGAGCCCGCCGGATGCGGAAAGCTGGCTGCTGCGCAGCCTCAGCGACGAGGCCGATATCGACGTGCGCATCGAGCGCGGCGGCCAGGTCGACTCGGTCGGCAGCGAGTCCGAATTCCCCGGCCTGCTGTACCTGATCCGCAGCCAGCTCGGCGATCGGCGCGTCGCGATCAGTGTCGGTACCGACAGCGGTGCCGCGCAGCCGCCGCGAGGTCGGCTGGCCGCGCTGCTCGGCCGCGACAGCCTGCGCACCGGCAGGCCGCTGCAATTGCGCATCGGCCTGCACGACGGCAGGGTCGCGATCATCGACGTCGGCAGCGTGTTGCTGGCGACACCGTTCAGCGGCCCTCTGGTGACGGGCACCTTGCTGCTGATTCTGCTGACCTTGCTGTTTTCGGCCTGGAGCCTGAAACGCCAGCTGCGGCCACTGGAAACCCTGGCCGGCGTGGTCGAGCGTTTCGGCCAGCAGGTCGACGGCGAGGCGCTGCCGCAGTCGAAGGTGCGTGAAGTGCAACGGCTGGTCGCGGCCTTCGATCTGATGCGCGACCGCGTGCGCGGCCTGCTCGACGGCCGCACGCGCATGCTCGCCGCGATCAGCCATGATCTCGGCACTTACCTGACGCGGCTGCGGCTGCGCATCGAATACATCGACGACGCAACGCAGCGCGAACGCGCCGCGCTCGATCTGGGCCACATGCAGCAGTTGCTGCGCGACACGCTGACCCTGGCGCGGCTGGATTCCGCCGCGGCCGCGGCCGAGCCGGTGAACCTGGTACAGATCGCGCGGCAGCAGGTCGAGGCCTACGTCGAGCTGCAGCAGCCGGTGCGGTTTGTTGCCGATGGCGGCGCGATTTACGTTGCCGCACGCGCCGCGTCGCTGGCGCGCGTGCTCGACAATCTGATCGGCAATGCGCTCAAGCACGCCGGCAGCGCCGAAGTCAGCGTGCTCGCGCACGCCAGCGAAGCCGAACTGCGCATCGACGACCGCGGCCCCGGCATTCCCCGCGCCGAACGCGAGCTGGTGCTGGAGCCCTTCTACCGTCTCGACCAGGCACGCACGCTGGACGTGCAGGGCTCGGGCCTGGGTCTGTCGATCGTCGCCGACATCGTCCGCCGCCACGGCGGCCGGCTGTCATTGCAGGACCGCGATGGCGGCGGCCTGCGTGTCAGCGTACGCCTGCCACGCGTCGCGGGTGACATCGCGGCGGCGGGCGGGGCATGATGAGACCGCACTTGAGACGGAGCGCGCCGATGAGCATGAAAGCCACATGGACTCTGCTGGCAGCGAGCGGAACGCTGGTACTGGGCGCCTGTTCCTCGTCGCCGCTGTGGTTCGACAACGACGGTTACAAGTACGACGAACATGTTGGCGTGATGTCATCCTGCATGGGGCAGGGTTCGGCCAGCGTATGCACGCGGACCGTGCTCGAGTCCGACGGCAACATGCCCGGACTGCCCAGAGCGGTGGTGCGTGACGAAGGGCAGCAGCGGACGCTGCAGGCAGCAGCGCCGCAGTAACGATGGATTGAAAATCGCGAGGAGAAAACCTGATGGCTTACGTGGATGGATTCGTGGTGCCGGTGCCCAGGGCCAAGCTGGCCGAGTATCGCAAGCTGGCGCGCAAGGCCGGCAAGGTCTGGCGCGAGCATGGCGCGCTCGAATACAACGAGTGGATCGCCGACGACGTGCAGCCGGGCAAGCTCACCTCGTTCCCGCAGAGCGTCAAGCTCAAGGCCGACGAGGTCGTGGTGTTCTCGTACATCCTCTACAAATCGCGCAAGGAGCGCGATCGCGTCAACGCCAAGGTGATGAGCGATCCGCGCCTCGCCGGCATGACGCCGCAGAGCGCGCCGTTCGATGGCAAGCGCATGTTCTGGGGCGGCTTCAAGCCGCTGGTGCAGCTGTAGAGGCGCACGATGAGCCTCCGGGTTTATCTGCATCCACTGTCCTCGTTCTGCCACAAGGCGCTGATCGCCTTGTACGAAAGCGGCATCGGGTTCGAGCCGGTGATCGTCGATCTGGGCGACGAGCAATCGCGCAGTGCGTTCCTGAAAGTCTGGCCGGTGGGCAAGTTTCCGGTGCTGCGCGACGAGGCGCGTGATCAGTTGGTGCCGGAGTCGAGCATCATCATCGAGTACCTGGCGCAGCACTATCCCGGCCGCAGCCGCTTGATTCCGGGCGACGCCGATGCGGCGCGCGAGGTACGCCTGCTCGATCGCTTCTACGATCACTACGTGATGGAGCCGATGCAGAAGATCGTCGGCGACAGGCTGCGCCCCGACGGCCAGCACGACGCGCTCGGCGTGGCCGGCGCGCGCAGCATGCTGAAGACCAGTTATGCGCTGGCCGATGCGCAGCTGGCGACGCGTCAATGGGCTGCCGGCGCCGATTTCACGATGGCCGACTGCGCGGCCGCGCCGGCTCTGTTCTACGCCGACAAAGTGCAGCCGTTCCGCGACGGGCATCCGCATCTGGCTGCGTACTTCGATCGCCTGCTGCAGCGCCCCTCGTATGCGCGCGTGCTGCGCGAGGCCGAGCCGTACCTGCACATGTTTCCGGGATGAGCGGCGCCATGAAGATCAAACCATTACTGCCGGCCGCGCTGCTCGGCCTGTTGCCGATCGGCGCCGCCAGCGCCGCGCCGGCGACCTACAAGATGGACCCCGAGCACACGTTCCCGAGCTTCGAGGCCGATCACATGGGCGTGTCGCTGTGGCGCGGCAAGTTCGACAAGACCAGCGGCACGATGACGCTGGATCGCGAAGCGAAAACCGGCAGTGTCGACGTGACCGTCGATTTGAGCAGCGTTGATTTCGGCCACCAGAAAATGAACGAGCACGCGCGCTCGGAAGACTTCTTCGACGTCGCCAAATTTCCGCAGGCGACATACAAGGGCAAGCTCAGCGACTTCGTCGACGGCAAGCCGACCCGGGTCGTCGGCGATCTGAATCTGCATGGCGTGACCCGGCCGGTGACCCTGAACATCGACCTTTTCAACTGCATTCCGCACCCGATGCTCAAGCGTGAGCTGTGTGGCGCCGACGCCACCGGCACGTTCAAGCGCGACGAGTTCGGCCTGACTGCCGGCAAGGACTACGGCTTCAAGATGGACGTGGTGCTGCGCATCCAGATGGAATCGATCAAGAGCGAGTAGCCGGCTCGTCGTCCGCATTCAGCGGCTCGATCGCGAACTGCAGGCAGTAGCGCTGCTCCGGGTCCTGCGCTGCCGGCCGGCCCAGCGACAGCCGGCCGGATCGGGGCAGCATCGCTTTCTGGCAGTAGGGCAGCTGCAGCTCCTGGCCGTCGTCGCCGCTGAGCCAGGTGCCGTTGCGGCTGATGTCCTGCACGAACCAGTAGCCGTCGATGCAGTCGATCACCAAGTGCATCGTCGAGATGCGCAGTTGCGGGTCGGCGATGCTCAGCTCGCAGGCCGAGCCGCGGCCGAGGCGATGTTTCTTGTCGTCGCCGGCCCAGCTCAGCCGCCGCTCGCCGTGGCTGAGCATCAGCACCGAGCCCTGCGCACCCGGCGCCGGCCCGCTGGCGTAGACCGTCGAGGTGCAGGTGTCGGCGGCGCGCCAGTTCAAGGTCCAGACGTTGTAGCGCCCCAGGCCCTTGAGGCTGCGCTGGCCGAAAGGCTGGACCAGATCGCGCAGCTTGGCCGGGAGCCCGGCGATGCTCTCCTCGACGACGAAAATCTGCCCTGGCGCGTCCTCGGTGAGCTTGTGCAGCCGCGCGACGAAGTTGATGGTCTGGCCGATCGCGTCGAGATGGCCATCGGTGAGGCGGAACTGCACGTCGCCGCGATGAAAGCCCGCGTACAGCTGCAGGCCCATCTCCTGCGCCAGCTGCTGCGCCTGCACCGCGACTTCACTGGCGGCGGGGATGGCGTCCTGCTCGAAGATCGCCAGCACGTCGTCGCCATAGGCCTTGATGAAGCTGGCGCCGCGGGCACGGGCGGCGGCGATGATGCTGTCGAGCAGATGCATGATCTGGCGGCCGGCGGCGACCTCGCCCAGCTCGCGCCGCAGCCGCACCGAGCCGGCGACGTCGATGATCAGCACACCGCAGTTCGGGGCCAGCCTGTCGCTCATACGGTTCTGTAGCGGATCGTATCGGTCGGCCCACTATCGGCAATTTCTTACAACATGACAAGGTAATCACGAGGACTCACTTCCGCCTCGAAGAAACTCCGTTCGTCCCGAGTAGCCTCGCTTGCGAGGCGTATCGAGGGAGCGCGCTCTGCTTGTGTCCCTCGATACGCGCTTCGCGCTACTCGGGCGGAACCGGTTTCGGCTGAGTCGGTGTCCCGGTCGCGTCATCGTCGTCGCCGTCGGCCGGCATCTGATCCTCGGGCGTGGCCAGAACCACCGGCTGCGGCGCGCGGAACAGCACCTTGCCGAGCAGATACTGGTCGATCATCTGCCGCGCGATCGGCGCCGCCGATGTGCCGCCGAAGCCGGCGTGCTCGGCGATCACCGCCACCGCGATCTTCGGGTCGTCGATCGGCGCGAAGGCGATGAACAGCGCGTGGTCGCGCAGGTGCTTGGGAATGCGATCGATTTTCGGCGCATAGGTCTCGTCCTGGCGCAGGCCGGCGACCTGGGCGGTGCCGGTTTTGCCGCCGACCGTGTACGGCGCGTCCTTGAACACCGCGTAGGCGGTGCCGGTCGGGCCCTGCGTCGCCAGGCCCATCGCACGGATCACTTCGTCGTAGATCGCCGGCGCGACCTCGTTGATCGGTGGCAGCGCCTGAGGCTCGACCAGCTGCTTGTCGCCGCTGACGGTATCGACCATCGCATGCACCAGGTGCGGTTTGTAGCCGCCGCCGCGCGTCGCCAGGCGCGCCGCCGCCTGCGCCAGCTCCATCGGCGTCACCGTGAAATAGCCCTGGCCGATGCCCATGTTCACGGTTTCGCCCAGGTACCAGCCCTGCTTGTAGACGCGGCGCTTCCATTCCCGCGACGGCAGGATGCCGGCCTTCTCGTTGGGCAGGTCGACGCCGGTGGCCTTGCCGAAACCGAAACGCGCCAGCATCTCGTCGATGTGGTCGATGCCGAGATTGACCGCGGCCTGGTAGAAATAAACGTCGCAGCTCTGCGCGATCGCCTGGTCCAGCGCCAGCGCGCCATGGCCGCTGCGGCGGTCGCAGCGGTATTTGCGCGCCACGCCGGGTAGCTGGAAATAGCCCGGATCGTAGATCGTCTTGGTCGCGCTGATCGCGCCGTAGTGCAGGCCGGCGATGCCGAGGAAGGGCTTGATCGTCGAGCCCGACGGGTAGGTGCCGATCACCGCGCGGTTGTACAGCGGCCGGCGCGGGTCGGCCAGCAGCGCCTGGTAGCTGTCGTTGTCGATGCCGTCGACGAAAGGCGCCGGCGAGAAACCCGGAGTGCTGACCAGCGCCAGCACCTCGCCGCTTTTCGGGTCGATGGCGACCGCGGCGCCGTCCAGATCGCCGAACTCCTGCACGGTCACGGCCTGCAGCTTGGCGTCGATCGACAGCACCAGGTCCTTGCCGGCGCTGCCGGGCCGGAAGCCGAGTTCGTTCAGTGGCCGGCCGTCGGCGTTGACCTCCATGACCTTGCTGCCCGGCATGCCGCGCAGATCGTCCTCGTGGCTCTGCTCGATGCCGGACTTGCCGATCTGGTTCAGGCCCAGATACTGGTCGGCGTTGAGGTTGGCGTAATCGGCTTCGGAAATGCCGCCGACGTAGCCGATCAGGTGCGAGGTGACGTTGTCCAGCGGGTATTCGCGGCTCAGCTGCGCGTTGACCTCGACGCCCTGGTATTCGTAGCGGTCCTGCTCGAAGCGCGCGACTTCTTCCAGCGACAGATGCGTGCGCAGCGGTACCGCGCGATAACGCGGCGTGCGCCGCACGCGCTCCTTGAAGCGCGCGATGTCGCGCTCGCTGATGCGCACGTCGGCGGCGAGCAGTTTCAGGGTTTCGTCGAGCCGGCCCTGGACTTTTTCCGGCGTGATTTCGAGCACGAAGCTCGGCTGGTTCTGCGCCAGCACGACGCCGTTGCGGTCGTAGATCAGCCCGCGCACCGGCGCCACCGGCACCAGGCGCGTGCGATTGGCGTCGGCGCGGGTCGAGTAGTAGTCGTGCTGCAGCAGCTGGATCGACACCAGCTTGGCGACCAGCACGCCGACCATCAGCAGCGTGATCACCGCGGCCGTTCCGATGCGCCGCGCGAAGCTGCGCTTCTCCTCGTAGACGTCCCTGACCGCTTCGAATGTCCGCCGCCGTCGGCGCGGCGGAAGTTCGATTCGCATGAGCCCTCGTGTGTGCTGGCAGAAGCGGCAACGCGCTTCGGGCCGGCATTGTAAAACCGATGCGCGGCAACGGGCCCCGTGCTTACGTATCGGCCTTGTTACTTGGCGATCGTTTTGCGATCTGCCCCCTCGGCGAAACTCCGTTCGCCCCGAGTAGCCGGACGAGTCCGGCGTATCGAGCGGCCAGACCGCGAGACCTCAAACCTCGATCAGCGACCTCAGCATCTTCACCACGATCGCCTCCATCTTGGCGGTGTCGTGCTCGGGGTTATAGAGCTCGCGCACGGTCAGGCCGTTGAGCAGTGCGTTGAACACTTCCAGCCTCGCGTCGAGGTCGTCGTCGGCGAGGCTGGCCACCGAAGGCTCGAGTTCGCGGAACATTTCGCGCTGGCGGTTGATCAAACGCTGGTCGGCCCTGCGCATCAGCTCCGCGATCTTCGGGTTGCGCTCGCCTTCGGCGACGGTCTCGAAGAACAGCGCGCGTTCGCCGCGCTTGGTGTCCTCGCCGGTGCAGTCGCCGGCGCGTGCCATCAGCGCGTCGAACAGGCTGGCCTTGCGTGCCGCCGCGTTCATCCGCTGGAAGGTTTCTTCCAGTTTTACTTCGACGATCGCGGCAATCAGCGCCTCCTTGCCGGGGAAGTAGTGATAGATGTGGCCGACGCTCATGCCGGCGGCTTCGGATATCTGCGACATGCTGGCGCCGTGGAAGCCGCTTTCCTCGAAACATCGGATCGCGGCCTGTACCAGCTTCATCCGGCGCAGCTCGCCTTTCTTGGGCTCGGTCTCGCCGGCGCTCATCGCCCTACCCGACAGTGTTGCAAGTGCATGCCGTTGCTCCGTTACAACGATCGACGATGGGCGTCGATCGGAAAAATTGATTTGCCAGCACCGCAGGGCGTTATAGAATGAACGCTCATTCTAATTATAGCCACCCGCGAGGTGGAAACGGCCAGCGTATCGGCCAAGTGCAGGGGGCAGGGTAAAGGCGGGCCACGCGGTCGTCTTCGCCCGGACTGCTTAGGCCGCGCCCGTGCATTCAGGAATACCGATGTCGAAGACCAAGCTGTTGCCGCTATTGTCCGTGCTGATCCTCGGCGCCTCGCTGGCCGCCTGCGGCAAGTCCCAGCCGCAGGCCGCCCCGCCGCCGCCGGAAGTCGGGGCGCTCACGCTGGCGGCGACGGCGGTCAAGCTGACCACCGATCTGCCGGGCCGCACCGTGCCCTACCGCGTCGCCGACGTGCGGCCGCAGGTCAGCGGCGTGGTGCTGAAACGGCTGTTCAACGAAGGCGGTGAGGTCAAGGCCGGGCAGTCGCTGTACCTGATCGACCCGGCGCCGTTCCAGGCCGCGCTCGGCAGTGCCCAGGCGGCGCTGGCCAAGGCCGAGGCCAGCGAGCATGTCGCCGCCGCGAACGTCGAGCGCTACAAGCCGCTGGTCGAAGTCAACGCGGTCAGCAAGCAGGAATACGACGACACCGTCGCCGCCCAGGAAACCGCGCAGGCCGACGTCGCCTCGGCGCGCGCGCAGGTGCAGACCGCGAAGATCAACCTGGCTTATACCAACGTGCAGTCGCCGATCAGCGGCCGCGCCGGCCGATCGATGGTCACCGAGGGCGCGCTGGTGACCGCCAGCCAGACCACGTCGCTGGTCACCATCCAGCAGCTGGATCCGATCTATGTCGACCTCGTGCAGCCGAGCGTGATGCTGCTCAAGCTGCGCCGGCAGATGGCCAGCGGCGAGCTGACGCGCGCCGGCGACGATGCCGCCGCGGCGAAGTTGCAGCTTGAGGACGGCAGCGTCTATGCGACGCCGGGCAAGCTGCAGTTCTCCGAAGTCACCGTCGATACCAGCACCGGCTCGGTGACCTTGCGCGCGATCTTCCCGAACGCCGACCACACGCTGCTGCCCGGCATGTTCGTGCACGCCACTCTCGAGGAAGGCCAGCGCGAAGGCGCGCTGCTGGTGCCGCAGCAGGCGGTCACGCACAACCAGAAAGGCGAGCCGACCGCGATGGTCGTCGGCGCCGACGACAAGGTGGAACTGCGCAAGCTGAAGACCGAGCGTGCCATTGGCGCCAACTGGCTGGTCAGCGAGGGCCTCAAGGCCGGCGATCGCGTGATCGTGCGCGGCCTGCAGCAGGCCAAGCCGGGCAGCCAGGTGAGCGTGCGCGAGGTACCGCTGGCGGAGCTGGATCCGGCCGCGCCGCAAGCCGAGCCGCCGCAGAAGTCGGCCCAGCGCTGATCCGCGCGATCCAAAAGGAATTCCAAGATGGCCAGTTTCTTTATCGATCGCCCGATCTTTGCGTGGGTACTCGCGCTGATGGCGATGCTGCTCGGCGGCCTGGCAATCAAAAGCCTGCCGGTCGGCCAGTATCCGGCGATCGCGCCGCCCGCGGTGTCGCTGACGGCGCAGTATCCGGGCGCCTCTGCCGACACCGTGCAGAGCACCGTGGTGCAGGTGATCGAGCAGCAGATGAGCGGCCTCGACGGGCTCATGTACTTCTCGTCCAACAGCGCCAAGGACGGCAGCGCGACGATCACGCTGACGTTCAAGCAGGGAACCAATCCCGACATCGCCCAGGTGCAGGTGCAGAACAAGCTGAACCTGGCAACGCCGCTGCTGCCGCAGGAAGTGCAGCAGCAGGGCATTCGCGTGGCCAAGGCGACCAAGAACTTCCTGGTCGTGGTCGGCTTCGTCTCGCAGGACGGCAGCATGTCGCCGCAGGACGTGTCCGATTTCATCGTGTCGAAGATGCAGGACCCGCTGAGCCGCACGCCCGGCGTCGGTGACTACCAGGTGTTCGGCAGCCAGTACGCGATGCGCATCTGGCTCGACGCGGCCAAGCTCAACAACTACGGCATGGTGCCGAGCGACGTGCGCGCCGCGATCCAGGCGCAGAACGTGCAGCTCGCGTCCGGCGAACTCGGCGCGCTGCCGATCGTCGGCAACCAGCAGCTCAACGCGACGGTGATCAGCGAAACGCGCCTGCAGACGCCGGCCGAGTTCGAGAAGATCCTGCTGCGCGTGAATGCCGACGGCTCGCAGGTGCGGCTGCGCGACGTGGCGCGCGTCGAGCTCAACGGCGAATCGCTGGCGACGTCGGCGCGCTACAACGGAAAGCCGGCCGCCGGTATCGCGATCAAGCTCGCCTCGGGCGCCAATGCGCTCGACACGGTCAAGGAAGTGCGTGCCACGGTGGAGCGCCTGAAACCGCTGTTTCCTGCGGGCCTGGAGCCGATTTACCCCTACGACACCACGCCGTTCGTGAAGCTGTCGATCGAGGAAGTGGTGAAGACCCTCCTTGAGGCCATCGTGCTGGTGTTCCTGGTGATGCTGCTGTTCCTGCAGAACTTCCGCGCCACGCTGATCCCGACGATCGCGGTGCCGGTGGTGCTGCTGGGCACGTTCGCGATCCTGTCGGCGGCCGGCTTCACGATCAACACCCTGACGATGTTCGGCATGGTGCTGGCGATCGGCCTGCTGGTCGACGACGCGATCGTCGTCGTCGAGAACGTCGAGCGCGTGATGGCCGAAGAAGGCCTGTCGCCGGTCGAGGCCACGCGCAAGTCGATGCAGCAGATCACCGGCGCGCTGGTCGGCATCGCGCTGGTGCTGTCGGCGGTGTTCCTGCCGATGGCCTTTTTCGGCGGATCGACCGGCGTGATCTATCGCCAGTTCGCGATCACCGTGGCATCGGCGATGGTGCTGTCGGTGATCGTCGCGCTGACCCTGACGCCTGCGCTGTGCGCCACGCTGCTGAAAGCGCCCGGCAAGGGCGGCCACAAGAAGAACCGTTTCTTCACCTGGTTCAACGCGCGTTTCGAATCGGCCAATACCCGCTACATGCACGGCGTGCAGCACCTGATCGGCAACAGCGGCCGCTATCTGATCATCTACGTCATCATCGTCGCCGGGCTCGCGTTCCTGTTCACGCGCCTCAACGGCTCGTTCCTGCCCGACGAGGATCAGGGCATCATGTTCGCGATGGTCGCCTCGCCGCCGGGTGCGACCACGTCGCGCACCGAAGCCTCGTTGACGCAGATCCGCGAGTATTTCCTCGAGCAGGAAAAAGACGCGGTGGAAGGCGTGTTCACCGTCTCCGGCTTCAACTTCGCCGGCCGCGGCCAGAGCGCCGGCATCGCGTTCGTCAGGATGAAACCCTGGGCCGACCGGCCGGGCAAGGATCACACGGTCACGGCCATCGCCGGCCGCGCGATGAGTTACTTCGCCCACAACGTCAAGGACGCACAGGCGTTCGCGTTTGCGCCGCCCGCGGTATTGGAACTCGGCAATGCCACCGGCTTCGACTTCCAGCTGATCGATCGCGGCAATCTCGGCCACGACAAGCTGATGGAAGCCAAGATGCAGTTGCTTGGCGCCGCGGCCAAGGATCCGGTGCTGATGGCGGTGCGTCCGAACAGCCTCGACGACGAGCCGCAGTACAAGATCGACATCGATCGCGAACGCGCGAGCGCACTGGGGCTCACTCTCGCCGACATCAACGACACCTTGTCGACTGCCTGGGGCTCGGCCTACGTCAACGACTTCATCGATCGCGGCCGCGTGAAGCGCGTGTTCATGCAGTCGGACGCGCCGGGCCGCATGCTGCCCGACGACCTCAACAGCTGGTACGTGCGCAACGCCGCCGGCACGATGGTGCCGTTCTCGACCTTCGCCACCGGCCGCTGGATTTACGGCCCGCCGCAGCTGGATCGCTACAACGGCGCGCCGTCGGTGGAATTCCTCGGCCAGCCGAAACCCGGCTACAGCACCGGCGATGCGATGAACGCGATGGAAGCGCTCGCCGCCAAGTTGCCGCCGGGCATCGGCTACGAATGGACCGGCCTGTCGTACGAAGAACGGCTGTCGGGTTCGCAGGCGCCGGCGTTATACGGGCTGTCGTTGTTCGTCGTGTTCCTGTGCCTGGCCGCGCTGTATGAGAGCTGGTCGATACCGGTGGCGGTGATGCTGGTGGTGCCGCTCGGCGTGCTGGGCGCGGTCGCCGCGACGCTGCTGCGCGGCCTGTCCAACGACGTGTTTTTTCAGGTCGGCCTGCTGACGACGATCGGCCTGTCGGCGAAGAACGCGATCCTGATCGTCGAGTTCGCCAAGGAGAACGTCGAGAAGGGCATGGAACTGGTCGAGGCCACGGTGCACGCAGCGCACCAACGACTGCGGCCCATCATCATGACCTCGCTGGCGTTCGCACTCGGCGTGATGCCGCTGGCGATCGCCACCGGCGCCGGCTCCGGCGGGCGCATCGCGATCGGCACCGGCGTCATCGGCGGCATGCTGTCGGCGACGATCCTGGCGATCTTCTTCGTGCCGATTTTCTTCGTTGTCGTGCTGCGCCGCTTCAAGCCCAAGCTCAAGCACGAGGCCGTGCCGCCCGCCGCCGGCCATCACACGGCGTCGGAGCACTGACATGATCATGCAAAAAAATCGCTATCTGCCGCTGGTTTCGGCGGCGCTGTTCAGCGCCGGCTGCACGATGATCCCCGACTACCAGCGGCCCGAAGCGCCGCTTGCTGCGGCCTACGAAAGTACGGCGACGGCGGGCGCCGACAAGACCGTCGCTGCCGACATCGGCTGGCGCGAGTTCTTCACCGATCCGCAATTGCGATCGCTGATCGAAACCGCGTTGAACAACAATCGCGATCTGCGCGTCGCCGCCTTGAACGTCGAGTCGGCGCGCGCGCAATACCGCATCCAGCGCGCCGCGCTGCTGCCGACCATCGACGCCAGCGGCAGCGAGTCGGTGACGAAGTATCCGGCTGGCGTGGTTTCCTCCGGCGCCGGCAGCGGTGCCGACACCGGCAGCAGCACCGCGGTCGGCACCGACGACATCACCCGCACGTTCACCGCCGGCGTCGGCATCACCGCCTACGAAGTCGATCTGTTCGGCCGCATTCGCAGCCTGAATGCGGCGCGCCTGGCCGACTACCTGGCGCTGGAGCAGACGCGGCGCAGCACGCAGATCAGCCTGGTTGCCGAAGTCGCCAATGCTTATTTCGCGCTGATCGCCGATCAGCGTCTGCTGACGGTGACGCGCACGACACTGGAAAGTCAGCAGTCGACGCTGGAGCTGTCGCAGAAGCGCCTCAGCGCCGGTGCCACCGACGCGCTGACGGTGCGCCAGGTCGAGCAGTCGGTGTTCACCGCCAAAGCCAATCTGGCCCAGTACACGCGCCAGCTGCAGCTGGATCGTAATGCGCTGACCCAGCTGCTCGGCCTGCCGGCGCTGCCGGCGGATCTGACGATCGCCGACGGCCTGGACGAGGGCGCGCTGGCCGCGCCGCTGGCGCCGGGCCTGCCGTCGGAGTTGCTGACGCGGCGCCCCGACGTACTCGCCGCCGAGCAGCAGCTGGTCGCGGCCAACGCCAACATCGGCGCCGCGCGCGCCGCTTTTTTTCCGAGCATCTCGCTGACCGGCAGTTACGGCACTGCCAGCACCGAACTCGATGGACTGTTCGACAAGGGCTCCACCGCGTGGAGCTTCGCGCCGTCGATCAGCGTCCCGATTTTCTCGGGCGGTGCCAACGTGGCCAATCTCGACGCTGCAAAAGTGCAGAAGAACATCGGCATCGCACAATACGAGGGAACGATCCAGACCGCGTTCCGCGAAGTGGCCGACGCCCTCGCATCACGTGCCACGCTCGACGATGAATTGATCGCGCAGCAGGGCCTGGTCGATGCAACCAGTGACAGCCTCAAGCTCGCCGGCCTGCGCTTCGATCGCGGCGTCGACAGCTATCTGACGGTGCTCGATTCGCAGCGCTCGCAGTTCGCCGCGCAGCAGACGCTGGAGAAGCTCAAGCTGACACGGCTGCAGAACCTGGTGACCTTGTACAAGGTGTTGGGCGGCGGCTGGACCGAGCAGTCGTCGAGCGGAAAGGCGGCCGACTAAGCAACAGGATTCCCGCCTTCGCGCGAGCGAATCCTTGTTTAAGTCGTCACGAAAAAACCCGAAAATCCCCGGAAAAACTCGTCATAAAAGAAAATGCCCCGCGAGCCAGGGGTGGGACTCGCGAGGCAAGAGTTTCTGGCTTGGGGAAACCAGATCCGTCTAGGGAGTGAAGACGGAGAATGTGAAAAGGGAGAGATCCACATTCAAAGGATTAGATGCGTGTGGCGGCGAATAGTTCAGACGAATTCCGATTATTTTTTGCCGGGACTAGCTGTGACAATGTGTCACTCCGATCCGACTTCGATAAATGGGGTCAGTCGCGCCATACACAAGACACGCGCCGGGGCTCTCGCTTTCGTCGACAAGTCTTGAACAAAAAAGAGGCCCGCATCAGCGGGCCTCTTTTGCACCAGATGACACAGCGGCGGATCAGGCGATCTTGCGCTTCACCAGCATCGAGCCATCGATGTACTTCGGCTCGCCGGCACTGTTGCCGAACTGCTGCACACCACCGACGGCCTTCTTGCGATTGGCGACCGGCAGCGTCTGGACCTTGGATCTGACGGCTTCGGCTTCGTCGTGGGCCGTATCGAAGTCGGCGACATCGCCGTACTGGCCGGCGGAGGCCCAGGTGCCGAACAGGCTGGAGAGGCTGGGGATGATGGTTTTCATGGGTGTTTCCTTTGACGCTCAAGCAGGTCTTGCTGCGATGGGAGCTATTCTGGTTATGGCCCGATAACTTATCCAATCGTCAGTTTTAATGATCACCATTGTTGAATCTGATCTATCAGTAAGTTTGGTAATCGACAATACTGATCGGCGGCTGCGCCAGGGCTACGCCTGCGTGTATCAGATGAGAAAATTACTTTTTAAAACATATAATTAGGTATAAACAAAGGGGTGCGACCGCCGTCGACCCCTCCGCCGGTGCGCGGCCGTATCCGCTGAAGCCGGCCGCCCGGGACGACGGAGCGCGTTTATTTCCGCTTGAAGGCGTCGGCCAGCGCCGAGCCCAGTGAGCCCACGGTCGCGGCTGCCTTCGGCGCCGGCTTGGTGCTGCGCCGCTCCGGGGCGCGGGTGCTGTCGCTGCGTGAACCGGAAACGGTCGCGGCGCTGCCGTCGTCCTTCTTCATCGACAGCGCGATGCGCTGACGCTTCAGATCCACGTCGACAACACGCACCTTGACGATCTGCCCGGCCTTGACC
This sequence comes from Hydrocarboniphaga sp., assembly GCF_965279055.1. Taxonomy (NCBI): domain Bacteria; kingdom Pseudomonadati; phylum Pseudomonadota; class Gammaproteobacteria; order Nevskiales; family Nevskiaceae; genus Hydrocarboniphaga; species Hydrocarboniphaga sp. The sequence continues at coordinate 578,199 of NZ_OZ257125.1, forward strand.
ACGTCACGCGGATCCTTGACGAAGCGGTCGGACAGCTGCGACACGTGCACCAGGCCGTCCTGATGGACGCCGATATCGACGAAGGCGCCGAAGGCCGCGACATTGGTGACGGTGCCTTCCAGCATCATGCCCGGCTTCAGATCGGCGACCTCATTGATGCCCTCGGCGAACGTCGCGGTGCGGAATTCCGGGCGCGGATCGCGGCCGGGCTTTTCCAGCTCGGCGAGGATGTCGCGTACCGTCGGCAGGCCGAAGCGCTCGTCGACGAACTCACGCGGATCGAGTTTCTTCAGCGCGGCGCTGTCGCTCATCAGGCTGCGCAGATCGCGGCCGCAGGCTTTCACGATCTTGCTGGCGACGACATAGGCTTCGGGATGCACCGAAGATGCATCGAGTGGCTCGGCACCGTCGCGTATGCGCAGAAAGCCGGCGCACTGCTCGAAGGTTTTCGGGCCGAGCCGCGCGACGTCGAGCAGCTGCTTGCGCGTCTTGAAAGCGCCGCTGGCATCGCGATGCACGACGATGGCTTCCGCCAGACTGCTGCTCAGGCCGGACACGCGCGACAGCAGCGAGGCGGAGGCGGTGTTGAGATCGACACCGACCGCGTTCACCGCGTCTTCGACCACCGCGTCCAGCGATTTGGCCAGGCGATATTGATCGACGTCATGCTGATACTGGCCGACGCCGATCGACTTCGGATCGATTTTCACCAACTCCGCCAGCGGGTCCTGCAGGCGCCGCGCGATCGACACGGCGCCGCGCAGGGTCACGTCCATGTTCGGGAACTCGTTCGCCGCTGCTTCTGATGCCGAGTACACCGACGCGCCGGCCTCGCTGACGACGACGCTGCGCGGCCGCGGTACCGGCAACAGCGGCAGCAGATCGGTGACCAGCTTTTCGGTCTCGCGGCTGGCGGTGCCATTGCCGATCGCGATCAGCTCGATGCCGTGCTTCTTGACCAGCCGCGCGATCTCGGCCTGCGAGCCGCGCACGTCGTTGCGCGGCTGGAAAGGATAAATCACGCTGGTATCGACGACTTTGCCGGTGCCGTCGATCGCGGCGATCTTGACGCCGGTGCGCACGCCGGGATCCAGCCCCAGCGTCGGCCGCGAGCCGGCCGGCGCGGCGAGCAGCAGATCCTTCAGGTTGTCGGCGAACACCTTGATCGCCTCGGCTTCGGCGCGCTGGCGCAGCTCCATCATCAGGTCGACCGACAGATTGGTCGACAGCCTCACGCGCCAGGTCCAGCGCACCACGTCGAGCAGCCAGGCATCGGCGGCGCCGCCGTCGCCGCGGATCGACATGGTCTCGGCGATCATGCGTTCGACCGGCTTCACCGGCGCGACGTCATCGGCGTCGATCTCGATTTCCAGCATCAGGATGTCTTCGTTGCGGCCGCGCATCATCGCCAGCGCGCGATGCCCGGCGACCTTGTGCCAGGGCTCGCTGTGCTCGAAGTAGTCGCTGAACTTGGCGCCGGCCTCCTTCTTGTCGTCGAACACGCGCGAGCGCATCACGCCCTTGTCGCGCAGATACTGGCGCAGCTTGCCGAGCAGCTCGGCGTTTTCGGCGAAGCGTTCCATCAGGATGTCGCGCGCGCCTTCCAGCGCGACTTTCACGTCGGCGACTTCGCCCTGCACGAAGGCGCTCGCGGCCTCGATCGGCACCAGCTGGCGGTTCTCCAGCAGCTGGTCGGCGAGCGGCTCCAGCCCGCGTTCGCGCGCGATCTCGGCGCGGGTGCGGCGCTTGGGCTTGTAGGGCAGATAGAGGTCTTCGACTTCGGCCTTGGTGGTGGCCGCGAGCAGCCTGGCTTCGAGTTCGTCGCTGAGCTTGTCCTGGCTGCGGATCGAGTCGATCACCGCGGCGCGGCGGTCTTCCAGCTCACGCAGATAGCCCAGCCGCTCTTCGAGCTTGCGCAGCTGGGTGTCGTCGAGGCCGCCGGTGACTTCCTTGCGATAGCGCGAAATGAACGGCACCGTCGCGCCTTCGTCGAGCAGATCGACCGCGGCGGCGACCTGCTTGGCCTGCGCGCCGATCTCGGCGGCGATGGTCTGCAGAATGTTCTGATGCCTGCGTTCGGCGGTGGAGCTCATGCGGTCGGTTGGCCAGCGAAACGGGGCGCGACAATAACCGCTGCAGGGGCGAAAACCAAGGCGATCCGGGGCACCCGACGGTGCCCCGGAAAGTCAAGCTGCGGGGCCTTGCGGCCGCGTGTTCAGGCGGTCTTCAGTGCCAGCGACCAGCCGGTGTTGCGGCCTTTGAGCAGCACCGTGCCGCAGTCGCTGCAGGCATAGAGTTTCTGGTTTGGCGAGGCGGCGTAACCGGCGGTGCCGGCCGAGCCGGGGGCGCGCAGGCGGCTGTGCGGTCGCCAATCCGCGGCCAGTCCGATCTGGCCGGTGCATGCTTTACAGGTCAAGTGCAATCTCCGCCGTCCCGCTCGCGTAGCGCGAGGAGTTCGCGGGCAGCATCCGCTCAGTGGAGGCGTTGCGCAATGAGCGGGCGGTGACGACTCGCCAGCCCACCGCCGACGCTCAGCCCGCCTCTTGCGCGTCCGGTCTGCCGGCAGCCGTCTTCGGGCTGCGCGCGATCGGCACGTGCTTGGGCGCCTCGATCGACAGGCGCACGGTCGAGTTGCCGGTGATGCGCGACACCGTCACGCTGATGGAATCCCCAATGCGGATGGTTTCCCCGACCCGCCGCGACAACACCAACATGACGCCTCCCGTATGTTCGCCATGACGCCAGTGTCAGGTCGGTGTGACTCCAAATGATGTGATGCAGGTCACAATTTGCCGTCGGCTTGTGTGAATTGGATTCGTCCGCGGCACCGCCAGGCTTCGGTGCCGCCATAAACGACAACACCGGGCTGGGCCGGTGCGTTCGTCGAAACGAAACGGGGTCTAGTGCGGTCTGCGCCGCTTGCGCCTGGCGACGGTGACCAGCAGCAGGCCGAACAGGCCGGCACCGGCGACCGGAGCACCGGTATCCAGCACCGAATTGGACGATTCGAGAGTGGCCAGCATTGCGCCGTTGGCGCTCTGCGATATGGCGGCCGCGCTGGCGGCGGAGACCAGGGCAGGGATCTGGGCCATTTCCGCCTGCGCATGAATCTGGAAGCTGACGCAGCCCAGTGCCAGCAGCGCGGTGCAGCGGATGACGTTTTTTCTTTGCAGCGACATATCGGACTCCTCCGAACGCATCGCGACCACTTGTCGTTTTATTTCTATGCGGGGTTGTCGAGAACCCGGCTGGTCGTACTGTGCCCCCAACTGCGGCGAGAAAGCTAGCCCCCACCGGCAAGTCGAGCACTCGGCGGGATTTTTTGCCGTATTTGCGGCGGTTTTTTGCGCCGCAGCATCGCGGTTTGGCGCAACGGCGGAGCCTTATCCATCGATGTTGTTCAACAGGCCGAAACAGTAGCCGGCTAACGATTCCGCTTGGGCTTGCCCAGCTTCGGATGCGGATGCGCGTGCGGATGCCCGTGGTCATGCGCCGACGCGCCGTTGACCGGTTTGCCGATCGGCACCACGTGGACCTTGCCGTGGCGCACGCCGCGCTCGGCGACCAGGCTCTCGGCCTGTATCCGCACCTGCTCGGGTTCGCCGCGCAGCAGCGCCACTTCGAAGCACTGCTCGGCGTCCAGATGCACATGCAAGGTGGACACGGCCAGGTCGTAGTGCTGGTGCTGGCCGTCGGCCAGGCGCCGGCCGAGTTCGCGCGAATGGTGGTCGTAGACGTAGGACACGCAGGCCACGCATTGGCCCGAGGCCGGCGCCTCGTCCAGCGCCTCCTTGCCGAGCCGATCGCGCAGCAGGTCGCGTACCGCCTCGGAGCGGTTCTGGTAGCGGTGGCGCGCGATCCACTCGTCGAACTGCTCGGCGAGCGAATCTTCCAGCGAGATGGTGTAGCGCTGCATGGGGCGGTGCGGGCAAGGGGTCAGCGGATTTTCTAGCACGACGGCGTTGCCGGCGTGGGACGTACTAGCCGCCGGCGGGTGCTGCCATCGACCCGAGCAGCTGCGCCGCTTCCGGGCGATCCGGCGCCGCGGCCTGCATTTGCACCAGCAGCGCACGCGCCGCGGCCGGGTCCATCGAGTCGAGCAGGGCCGCCATCTGCAGCAGCGGATCGTAGGCCGGGCGGAAGTCGGCGCTGAGGCGCAGCACCGCCAGCAGCGGGCCGCCGACCTGTTCGATCATCCGCCGCGGATCGGCGACCGGCTGCACGTTGCGGCCGGCGGCGAGGTAGCGGTCGCGCGCGCGCCAGTAGGCGGCGATGCGTGCGGAGGATTCAGGCTCGGCGCGGCGGTCGAGCAGCTCGGCCGGCGCAATCGCAACCGCCTGCACGAATGTGAGCAGCCGATCGGCCGGCGAAGAGTCCGCGGCATAGGTGATGCGCGGCGCGCGATACGCCACGACCGGATGATCATCGGTGTTCAATGCGGCATTGCCGGCGAATCGCGCCAGCGCCCGCGGTCCGGCGACGAAGCTGCCGAGCACCGCGTATTCGTCGGGCAGCCCGAATTCCTGCGGCTCGTGCAAAAGATGCGCGCCGTTGATGCGATCGCGAACCTGCGCCGGGTTGATGCCCGCTGCATCGCGGCGTCCGACCAGGCCGATCGTCGGCGTGATCAGGCTGTTGGTGGCGAGCATTGCGGTGGCGTCCGGATACACCGCGAGAAAGCTGCGGACGATGCTGCGCAGCGAGTCGAGATCGAGCTGATGCAGTGGCAGCCATTGGCAGAACAGGCCGCCACTCTGCAGGCGTTGACGCACCGCGGCGAAATGTTCGACGGTGTACAGCGAGCCCGAGCCGCTGCGCGCCGGATGAAAGTTGTCAGCGACGATCAGGTCGTAGTGCTGCGGCGTGGTGCGCACGTAGCGGCGCGCGTCGCCGGCGAGCAGATGCAGCCGAGGGTCCGCCGTAGCGCCGGCCAGCGGCTCGCGGAACAGCGCCGACGCGGCGATGACTTCCGGCAGCAGCTCGACCGCGTCGACCTGCAATTGCGGATCCTGCGCCATCGCCGCCGCGGTGACGCCGGTGCCGAGGCCGAGCATCAGCGCGTGATGCGGCTGCGGATGCAGCAGCAGCGGCAGCAGCGCCTGGCGCGCGTCGGCGAACACCGTCGCACTGCTGCCTTCCTGCTGACGGTTGTCGATATGCAAGGTGGCGACGCCGTCGCTGTCCTCGACCACGCTGACCGCGGCCATCACGCCTTCGTCGTAGCTCACGATGCGGCCGTTTTCCGGCAGGTCGACGATCGCCAGGCTGCTCACCCACCAGCAGGCGGCGATCAACGCGGCGACGCTCAGGTAATGCGACGGCGCTTTCCACGCAGCGCGGCCCGACAGCAGCAAATAGGCGGCGGCGAGCAGCGCCAGCGAGTTGCGCGTGCCGATCGCCGGAATCAGCCCGACACCGAACAGCAGCGGCGCCAGCGCCGCGCCCAGCGTGTTGAAGCCGAGCACGCGGCCGAGCGCGATGTGCTGCGCGCGTGCCTGGGTCGAAAGATGGCTGAACAGCGCGCCCATGACGACGGTCGCCGGCAGGAAAGCCGCGGCGGCAACCGTGGCTTCGGCCAGCAGCGCCGGCAGCATGCCGGCGCCGAGCAGTGACAGCACGCTCGCCTGCAGCCATTGCGCATGCGCCAGCGCCAGCATGCCGAACAGGCACGTCAGCGCGAGCGCGCGCAGCAGCGTGTCGCGGCGACGCACCGCATCGTCGCCAGCCGACGGCCAGCGCGCATAAGCGGCGGCGCCCATCGCCGAGCCGAGCAGGTAAACCGCCAGCAACAGCGCGAAGGTGTAGACCGTGTCCTGCGCTACCTGCGCGAGCACGCGTACCACGACGACTTCATAGCCGATACCGAGCAGGCCGGTTGCGGCCAGCATCCACAGCGCGGCGTTCGCGCGCGGCGCCGCCTTTGCATCGACTGCGTCGGGCGCAGTAGCGGCGGCGCCGCGCATCAGCAGCAGGCTCGCGATCGCGCAAAACAGATTGAACGCCGCGCACAGGCCGGCGGTGCGCAGCAGGCCCCATTGCGGCACCAGCACGAAAGCCGCAGCCAGCACGCCGACCACGGCGCCGAAGGTGTTGCCGGCATACAGCGCCGCGATCGAGCTGCGCTGGCGGCGCAGCGTCGCAAGGAGGCGCTCCATCGCCGGCAAGGTCGCGCCCATCGGTGCGGTCGCCGGCAGCAGCAGCACGAAGGTGCCGAAGAAGGCGATCGCCCAGTGCCGCAGTGGCGAAGGTTGCGGACCGATCAGATCGAGCAGCGTCGCGGTGACCGGCGCCAGCAACACCGCCAACGCCAGACTCCAGAGGCCGATCGCGATTTCGCAGGCGGCGTACCAGCGCGCCGTCTGCGTACTCCGGGCGATGCGCTCGCCCAGCAGCAGCGCGCCGACCGCGAGCCCGGCGAAGAACGCCGCGACCACCGCCAGCACCGCGGCCGCTTCATGCCCGAGCCACAGCGCCGCCTGCTGAGTCCACACGATCTGGTAGCCGAGCGAAGCAAAGCCGGAGGTGAACATCAGCAGCAGCGCCACGCGGGGCGCCCGGCGGTTCCGCAGCAACTGCCCGTCATTCCCGCGAAGGCGGGAATCCAGCGACGGATGGCGCGGCTCTGTCAGCACCGGATTCCCGCGTTCGCGGGCATCACAGCTTCAGGTGTCGGCATCCGCCTCAACCACCGAAGCCAATCTGATAACCCCAGGAATCCAGCCGCGTCGGGATCGCATTGAACGACAGGGTGATGCGCCGCGCGCCGGGGTTCGGCGGCACCGCGTGCAACAGGTAACTGGGGAACAGTACGACGTCGCCCGGCTCCGGCGGCGGGCTGATCCATTTGTCGGCGTTGTAGCGCCCGGTGACGACGCCGGCGTGGTCGTTGCGGAACGCGAAGTCGGTGCCGCCCGGCGACTTTATGAACACCGTGCGCGAGTCGGGGTGCGTCGCCGTCAGGTAGACCACGCCGGAGATGAAGCTGTTGGCGTGGTTGTGCATCGCCTGGCGGCCGCCGGTGTCGAGCACGTTGACCCACATCTCCTTCAGCGACCAGCCGAGCGGCTCACCGAACAGCAAAGCGCCGAACTCGGCCAGCAGCGGCGTGATCAGGCCGGCCGCCTCCACGAACAGCGGGCTGTCGCCGGGCTTGAGCATCGCCGTGTGCGACAGGTTCTCCGAGGAATTGTTGGCCAGCGTTGCGTTGCCGCCGAAGTGCGCCGCCAGTGCCGAGACCAGCGTGGCCGGCAGCGCGCGCGGCATGCGCATGAACGGAACCGGGAACAGTCCGATGACTTCCGGCGCAGGGCTCGACATGGGCTTGATGGCGTATCGCGGGGACCAACTCCGATTTTGCGCACGCGCAGATGACGGCTTGATGGCAGCGGGCACCGTCGACGAATTCATTTTTTCTTAATAAGTCCGTCACCAAGCGCCACTACCTTGGCGCCCATTCGCCGCGATGCCGTGGCGTCCGTCGCAGTGTGCGGGCTCCTCCTCGAGGCTCGCGCTTCACCTGATTGCCGCAGTTGGTCCTACAAAGAAAGGGAGCTTCACTCATGAGCCGTAGATTCGACAGAACCCCGCTGGCCCTCGCCATCGCCGGCAGCTTCGGCGCCGCCGCGTTCGCGCTGGCCCCCAGCGTCGCCAGCGCCGCCAAGCCGGTTGCGACCTACGTCGCCGGTGATTTCCACAACCACACGACCTGCTCCGACGGCTCCATCTCGATGCAGAAGCTGATCAAGAAGGTCACCGACAAGACGCAGACGCCCTGGGGTCTGGACTGGTTCGTGCAGGCCGGCCACGGCGGCAGCGGCAACCGCAACTGCACGCTCGCCGAAGACGCGACGCTGGCGACGCCGGCTTATCCGCTTGCTTTTGGCGCGGACGGCACCACCCAGCTCGGCCCGACCACCACCTGGCAGAACAGCAACCCGTCGATTACGCCCAAGGGCCTGGTCTCCGGCAGCTCGCCGAACCAGGTGATGTGGCGCTGGCAGTCGATCCAGGAATACCAGTACCCGCTGGTCGAGTACTTTGCCGCCTACCTCGACAAGCCGCTGTTCATCGGCGTCGAGACCGTGGCCCCGGGTCATGAGCATGTCTCCATGTCGGTGATCGGCGGCCAGACGCCGAACTCGATCTACAAGAACAAGCTGCCGACCACGCCGGGCTACAAGCCCAAGGGCAACGCCAACGCGCTCGCCCAGTGGGAATACTGCTTCGACCGCAACGACACCGACACCAGCCGCGGCGACACCGCCGTCGGCAGTGGCATCGGCAACAACTGGGACTGCTCGGTCCCGGGCAGCGCCAATGCCAGCGATCCGAGCTGGAACGCCACCGCGCAGAAGCTGATGCCGGCCAGCGGCACCGGCACCGGCGTCAAGGGCGACTCCAAGTCGCAGGAATCGATGAAGTGGCTCGCCGAGTACCACGGCGACGACAGCTACTACATCCCCGCGCATCTTGAGCGCGCCGGGCCGTTCAACCCGGACGGCAACAACGGCTACAACATCGAGCACCTGCGCAACTACAACAACATCGCGCCGGATATCGCGTTCGGCTTCGAAACGCAGCCGGGCCACGGCGCCTCCGATGCGCGCGGCGAATACAACGTCCACCGCAACAACATCGCCGGCGTCAACGTCGATTCCGTCGGCGGCACGACCTACGGCGGCACCGGCGTTTACGGTGCGCAAATCGGTGGCGTCTGGGATGCGCTGCTCGGCGAAGGCCGCGACTTCTTCTTCTTCGCCAGCTCCGACTGGCACAACCGCGGCATCTTCGGTCCGGACGACCGTCGCTCCTCGCAGGACTTCTATCCGGGCGAATACCAGCGCACCTACGTGCTGGTCGAGCCGAACGACAAGGACGGCCGCCTGAAGCCGCAGAGCGTCGTCGACGGTCTGCGCACCGGCAATGCGTTCGCCTCCGCTGGCCAGCTGATCGACCGGCTGGCGTTCGTCGCCTGCTACGGCCTGGACGCGTCGAAGGTCAAGTCGATCGCCGAAAACGCCGCGCTCACCAACACCGCCGTGTCGAAGACGACCTGCGCGACGATGGGCCAGCATCTGCAGGTTCCGGCCGGCAGCGACGTGATCGTGGCCGTGGTGGCGCGTGATCCGGATGCCGCCAACTTCTCGCCGTACACCTTCAACAACCCGTCGTTGGCGCAGGTGAGCATCGAGCAGCCGCTCAACAAGCCGGTGCTCGACCACATCGACATCATCGGCGGCCTGATCACCGGCAAGCGTGCGCCGTCGGATGAGGACTACGCTGGCGAGTGGCCGAGGGACTGGATCACCAACCCGAACATGGCCAACGTGCCGGCGGCGGCGAAGAACACCAGCTCGGCGCTGCTGAAGACCTTCCCGATCGCGGGTGCCAAGACCATCGACGGCAACACCGAGTACAAGGTGGTGACGTACAAGATCAAGGCGCCGACGGCTTCGCAGTACATCCGTCTGCGCGGCAGCAACCTGCCGGCTTCGGTGCCCTTCGAGACCGACGCCAGCGGCAACCCGCTGGCGGATCTGTATACCAACGCCGCGGCGATCAACCCGTCGGTTCCGGGTGGTTTGGACGGCCAGCCGGCCGGCTCTAACCTGAAGATTCCTTGCACGGTTGTTGGCACCACCGAGTTCGACGGCTGCCCTGCGCATCTGGGCACCTTGAACGGCCAGAAGATGGTCAGCTACGACATCGCCGCCTGGTCGGATCTGTGGTTCTACAGCAACCCGATCTTCATCGAGATCGCGGCTTCGAAAGACATCGCGCAGAAGTGAGCTGAGCCGCAATCGAGCTGAATAGCAGCAAGTAGCACGGCGCCGCGCGGCAACGCGCGGCGCCTTTTCTCGTTTTTTCCGTTTGAAACCGCATCACCCGAACAATGACCACTTCCCTGCAAGCCAAGGCCACCGATCGCCCCCATGCCATGCCGTCGAAACTGAGCCGGTTTCCCGGCTGGATGCGCGAGCCGCTGCTGCATTTCGTGCTGCTCGGCGGCGTACTGTTCGCCGCCGATCATGTGATCTCCGGCCGCGACGGCGACCCGAACCTGATCGTCGTCGACGAGAAAGTCGACACCGAGGCGCGGGACGTGTTCGAAAAAGCGCGCGGCCGCGCGCCGAATGACGATGAGCTGTACGCGCTGCGCAAAGTCTGGCTGGACAACGAAGTGCTGTATCGCGAAGGCCTGAAAATGCAGGTCGATCGCGGCGATCCGGCGATCCGCGACCGCGTGATTTTCAAGGCGCTGAGCAACATCGACGCCAGCGTGAAAATGCCGCCGATCACCGACGACATGCTGAAAGCCTGGCTGGAAAAGCATCGCGACAAATACGACGAGCCGACGCGCTACGACTTCCACGAAGCGGTACTCGGCGGCGAACGCAGTGAGTCCACCGCACGGGCGTTTGCCGAGGCGCTCAATCGTGGCCAGCCCGGCGATTCGCAAGCCGGCCTGCGCGTGTTCACCGGCCGGCCGCTGTCGAACATCGAGCAGAGCTATGGCAGCGACTTCGCCAAGGCGCTGACCGGCGCCGCGCCGGCGCAATGGCAGGCGCTGCCGAGCAAGGACGGCTGGCATGTGGTGCAGCTGTCGACGATCACGCCGGGCAAGGCCGCCGACTTCGAGACGCTGCGCGGCGTGCTGTCCGCCGATCTGACCGACGCCACGCTCGCCGAACAGCGTAGCGCCGCGGTGCGCGCGCTGGCCAAGCAGTACACGATCAAGCTCGAAAAGATGGAGCCGGCCACGCCATGAGCCAGCCCCTGAGCCGCGCACTGCGAGTGCTGGCGCTGCCGCTGTTCGCGCTGTTTGCGCAGGCTGCCACCGCGCATGAAATCTCGATGGCCGAGATGAGCGTGAACGAAACCGCGCCCGGCGAATTCCTGTGGCAATGGGGCCCCGGAGAGAAGCGCGCGCCCGAGACCGAGCTTAGTGCGATCTGGCCCGACACCTGCCGCGTCGAACCCGGCGTGCTTCATTGCGGCACACAGGGGCTCAAGGGAACGCTGCAGGTCGAAGGTGTCGGCAAGAGTTTTTCCGCGGCGATGATCAAGGTCAGCTGGCTCGATGGCCAGTCGCGCGTCTACACCTTCACCACCGGCCAGAAGCAAGCGCATCTGTACGGCTCCGCTGACGATCAGCGTGGCATGGGCGAGATCGCCAGCGCCTACGTGAAGCTCGGCGTCGAGCATATTCTCAGCGGCTTCGACCACCTGGCCTTCGTGCTGTCGCTGCTGTTTCTGGTTGGCTTCCGGCGCGAGCTGCTGCTGACGATCACCGCTTTCACGCTCGCGCACAGCCTGACGCTGGCACTGAGTTCTCTCGGCTGGCTGACCTTGCGCTCGCCGCCGGTGGAGGCGTCGATCGCGCTGTCGATCATGCTCGTCGCCAGTGAAGCCCTGAGCGGCGAGCGCACGCTGACGCGCCGCTGGCCGTCGCTGGTGGCCTTCCTGTTCGGCCTGGTACATGGCCTGGGCTTTGCCGGCGCACTGAAGGAAATCGGCTTGCCTGAGCAGCATCTGGCGGTAGCGCTGCTGACGTTCAACGTCGGCGTCGAAATCGGCCAGCTGCTGGTGATCGGCCTGGTGTTCGCGCTGTACCGCGCGGTCGCTCGCTTCCCGCAGACCGCGCTGGTGCGCACGCCGGCGCTGTACGCGATCGGTAGCGTCGCCGCGTTCTGGTCGATAGGGCGCATCGTCGCGATCCTGTCGTAGGGCGGTTTTTTGCCGTCATTCCCGCTTCCGCGGCAATGACGCTCGGGGTGAATGTTGTTCGGAGATCCAAATGAAATGTTGCAGAAATGCCGCAACGCTGGCTGCGATGTTGTGGATGGCGTCCGCTGCCGCTCAAACCGAACCCACCGCCGACTACCAGTTCAAAGGCAGCCTTAGCAGTTCCGCCAACAAGAAGAAGGCGCCGCCGCTGGTGCTGCTGGCCTCAGGCAACAGCTTCGTCAACACGACGGTCGACGGCGTCGAGCGGCAGGTGCTGCAGTTCCCGCTGCATGCCGGTCTGCAATTGCAACCGACGAACAAACTGCTCAGCAGCAACGGCGACTACACGATCGCCGTGCTGGCCGGGCTCGATGACGTCAGCGGCCGGCGGCGGCTGGTGGATTTCAAGAGCGGAAGCTCGGACAGCGGGCTGTACGAAACCAGCGGCAGCCTGTCGTTTGCTCCGCTTGCAAACGGCAGCAGTGCCGCCGTTGCCAAGCCCGGCGAATTTCACCAGTACGTGGTCACGCGCAATGCGTCCACCGGCCGGCTCGCCGGTTATCTCGACGGCCTGCCGACTTTTGCAGTAACGGACTCCGGCGGCCTGGGCGTGATCAGCGCCGAAAAAGCGCTGCGCTTCTTTTACGACAACACCACCGACGGCACTACCGGTGAAGACGCGTCGGGGCAGGTGGCGCGCATTCGCCTGTTCCCCGCCGAGATGAATTCCGAAGCCGTGGCGCAGCTCGACTGGGTGCCGGGCGGCCCGCAGCACACCGCGACCGTCAATTTCACCTATCTGCCGGCGACCACACCGCTGGCGTTCGGCGATACCGTGGAATGGCGCTTCTACGACAGTGCCGGCCACACCGTGACCGATGAGTCCGGCACCAACGCGTTCGAATCGGGCTACCAGACCAAGGGCGGCGTCTTCACCCAGCAGTTCGACGCGGCCGGCACTTACGAATACGGCTGCGCCTTCCATTCGTCGATGCACGGAACGGTCGCGGTGGCGATGACCGCCAAGCCGGCCGAAGGCGGTACGGCGACCAGCTTCACGCTCAAGTGGGCACTTGCCAAGGCCGCCTCCGGCTTCGTCTACGACGTCGAGATCCAGCGGCCCAGCGATTCCGCTTTCGTCAGCTTCCGAAACGGCACGACCAAGAACTCGGCGAGCTTCGTCGCCGATGCCGGCGCGGGAACCTACCAGTTCCGCGCGCGACGCCGCTCGCTGACCTCCGGCGCCGTCGCCTTCTCTCCTGTGCTGCTGATCAAAGTCTCGTAGTTCGCAGCTCCTTCAACGACGTAATAGACAACACCAAGCCATGAACCGTTTCGCCCTGGCTGCGCTCACGTTCGCCTTCATGACGCTATCCCACGCTGCCGAGCCCGTAACCGCCAGGCAAGTCCCCTGCGATGCACCGCCGATGCCCGGCGACAGCCGCGAAATCAAATGCACGATGCCCGCCGACGGCGCGGCCAGGCAGTACCGCTTTGTCGTCCACTTTGTCGGCGGCCACGACGACACCAGCGCCTCGTTCAAGGCCTTCGAGGACGGCCAGCCGCTGGCCTGCGACAAGGCAAGCAAACTCAGCCTGTTCGGCGAAGACGGCGAGGTGAGCCTGTATTGCAACTTCTCGCCGAAGCAGGACGCCGCGAGCCCGCACGTGGTCTCGTTCTCGGTGCTGTGGAGCCACGCGCAGTACGACCGCTTCGAGCTGATAGAGCAATAGTAAGCAAGCGGTTACCCCTCTCCCCCGAAGCGGGGCAGCCGTGAGGTCGTGCGGTCACCACAGCGCGCTCAGCCGCTACAACGCATCCAGCGGACTGCGCACGCCACGCCCGCCGCGATTGAGCACGTGCGTATAAATCATCGTGGTGGCGACGTCGCTGTGGCCCAGCAACTCCTGCACGGTGCGGATGTCCGAACCTGATTCGAGCAAGTGGGTCGCAAATGAGTGGCGCAGCGTGTGCGGCGACACCGGCTTGGCGATACCGGCCCGCAGGGCGCCGCGCCGTACCAGCTTCTGGATGCTGGACTCGTCCAGGTGATGCCGGCGCACCGTGGCCGAGCGCGGATCCACCGACAGCGTCGGCGCGACGAACACGTATTGCCAGCCCCATTCGCCCGGCGCGTTCGGATACTTGACCGCCAGCGCATCCGGCAGCCAGACCGAGGCATGCCCGGCGAGCCTGTCCTGCTCGAACAGCGCGCGGCGCTGCTCGATCTGTCGCCTCAACGGTTCGGCCGTGGCATCCGGCAGCACGGTCGAGCGATCCTTGCCGCCCTTGCCCTGCCGCACGATGATCTGCCGGCGCTCGAAATCCACATCCTTGACACGCAGCCGCAGGCCTTCGGTGAGGCGCATGCCGGTGCCGTACAGCACGCGCACCAGCAGAGCAGCCGGCGTTGCCGAGCCGACCGCCTTCAGCAGCGCGTCGGTCTCCTGCCGCGTCAGCACCGTCGGCAGCCGCGTTGGCTTCTTGGCCCGCGTGACGCCGTCCAGCCAAGGCAACTCCACCGACAACACATCGCGATACAGAAAAAGGATCGCCGCCAGCGCCAGGTTCTGCGTGGCGGCCGATACGTGCCGCTCCACTGCCAGGCTGGTCAGAAACGCCTCGACCTCCGGCGCCCCCATTTCCAGCGGATGCCTTTTGCCGTTAAATAGGATGTAGCGCTTCGCCCATGCCCAGTAAGTTTCCTCGGTGCGCAGGCTGTAGTGCTTGGCCCGCAGCCGACCGCGGAACTGGTCCTCCAGCCGGAGAGGGGATGCGCCGGAGCCGGTGTCCACCATGGATTCCGCCTTTGTAGAAGACAAGAGAGAGGAATCAGAGTGTTATGAAATTCAAAATCAAGTTATGCGGACAGCGTCCCAGATTAGGCGGATTCCGGTGTCCAACTAATTGGCGTTGAACTAAACCGCTATCGCGGTAGCTTGTTCGGTTTGGAATCGAGTGTTGATTGTGATGATGTGTGCTGGTCGTCGTGGATGGTGAGACTTCCAGCGGCGTGTTGATCGTTGCAGCTTTCTCACACGGGAATGTGCCCGTCTGATGAGGAAGTGTCATGCAACCACTCCGTCTTCAAATGCAGCGCGACATGAAGCTGCGCGGCTTGGCGCTGCGTACGCAGGAAACGTATATCGCCGCCGTGGCCGCTTTGGCAAAGCACTACCGCTGTTCACCCGATGGGCTGAGTATCGACCAGATTCAGCGCTATGTGCTGCATCTTCTGGAAGACCGGCAGCTGTCGTGGAGTAGCTGCAATCAAGCGATCTGCGCTTTTCGATTCTTCTACGGCGTGACGCTCAAGCGCGGCGTGTTTGCTCTGGAGATTCCGCATGGACGCACGCCGCAGAAGCAGCCTGAGATTCTGAGTCGATCCGAAGTCATGCGCCTGCTGGATGCCGCTTCCCGCCTGCATGATCGCGTGCTGCTGAAAACGACGTACGCTGCCGGCCTTCGATTATCGGAAGTCATCGCGCTTCGATGGAGCGACATCGACAGCGAGCGCATGAGCCTGCGCGTGGAGCAAGGCAAGGGGGCTCAGGATCGCTACACCGTCCTGTCGTCCGGCCTGCTGGCCGAATTGCGGACTTACTGGAAGCTGCGTCGTCCTGAAGGGCCGTGGCTGTTTCCGGGGCGCGATCCGAGTGTGCCGATTTGCGACAGCTCCGTGCAACGACTCTATACGCACACCAAACAAAAAGCCGGCATCACCAAGCGCGGCGGCATCCATGCGCTGCGCCACGCTTTTGCCACGCACCTGCTGGAGGCCGGCATCGATCTGCACATGATCCAGCGGTTTATGGGCCACCGCTCGCTGTCCACGACGCAGCGCTACCTGCATCTGACGCAGTCTCATCTGAAAGACAAAGCCGGCGCCTTGGATTTGCTGCAGTCCGGGTAAATCGATGGCCGCGTCGGCGAGGCCGACGCTGGCGCAGATTGTCACGCTGCATGCCGACGCCTGCGCCGAGCAATACGGCCTGTCCGCTTCCCAGCGCAAAGTCTGCCGCGCGATCCGCTCGTGCCGCACCGCTGCCCTGGGTGGGCAACTGCAAGCCTGTGAAGACTGCGGGACGGTGCGCTACGTCTATCACTCCTGCCGAAATCGCCATTGCCCGCGCTGCCAGACCCGGGCCAAAGAGCGCTGGATCGATGCGCGGGTGACCGAGCTGCTGCCGGTGCCGTACTTTCACCTGGTCTTCACGCTGCCCCACGCATTGCATCGCTTGCTGCCGCAGCAGACGCGCTGGATCTACGACACGCTGTTTCGATGCGCCTCGCAAACGCTGCTGGCGTTTGGGCGTGACCCATCAAGACTGAACGGCACGCTCGGCATCACGCTGGTGCTGCATACCTGGGCGCAGGATCTGTCGCGGCATATCCACGTGCATGGCGTCGTCACTGGCGGTGCGCTGACAGCGGATGGGCGCTGGGCCGGCTCGAAAACGTCTTTCCTGTTTCCGGTACGGGCGCTGTCGAAAGTGTTTCGTGGGAAATACCTCGAAGCGCTGCGGGAAGCGCACGACACCGGCGCTTTTCGCGACAGCACATGGACGCAGGATGATGCGCGGTGGACCGCCTTTGTCGATGAGCTGCAAAAGCCCGAATGGGTGGTCTACGCCAAACCGCCCTTCGGCGGACCCGAGCAGGTGATCGCGTATCTGGGCCGCTACACCCATCGCATCGCCATCAGCGAGCAGCGCCTGATCGACGTGAATGACCGGCAGGTGAGGTTTCGGGTGCGGCGCGGTCAGGATCGGTCGGAGCGCAAGGCACTGACACTGCCTGGCGCGGAGTTTCTGCGTCGCTATCTGCTGCACGTCTTGCCGTTGGGATTTCAGCGGCTGCGGCATTACGGGCTGACCGCCAGCCGCTGCAAGCAAGACAAGCTCGCGATGTGTCGGCAGCAACTGCAGGTGAGTGCGCCACCCGCCAAGCCAGCGGAGAGCGTCGAAGCCTTCTGGCTGCGCGTCGCCCAGATCGACATCCGTCGTTGCCCGGATTGCGGCGGGCTCCTGCAATTATCGGCCAGCCTGCCACCGGCTCGTGGGCCGCCATGAATTGCCGGCGGGGAAAGCAGATCCGGATCGAAAACCGGGCCGCGCGCGGCCCGAACCCGGCTGCGCCGAGGCGGGAAATTGACGGCTCGTGGAGCGCCTGCCACAGTCTGCGCCATCGATCGAATCACCGAAATCGGCGCTGGGGAGCGCGATGGTCATGCTCGATTCCAAACACGAGGACCACGCCGGAGCGAATCAAGCTCTGCATCGCAAAGCAATCCCCATAAGCCCGACCGCCGGCACCGGCGGTTTAGTCCAACGGCGTTTATCCACCACGCCTCATCTGGCCCACCACGCCGCCGTGCGCCGGCGTGGTGGATAAACGACTATTCGTTGGACGTCATAAAAGCCATGCTTCCAGACGTAGTCAGTGAAACTCGGCGGGCCGGCCAATGTACCCGGTCGTGGGCTCAAATAGCCCCCTTCTTTTCGCGCTCACCAGAACCTGTGCGCGCACTCAAACTTTGGGCGCGGGAGGAAATGATGTGGGTCGAGGTCAGCTACAAAGACGCAGCTAAAACGGAGCCGGTCTCCGTGCTATTTGGAGCTTCTCGGTGAGCAAGCAACTCGGCAACATGCCGTCCAACAAGGCGCTGCAGCCGACGTATTTGCCTCCGCTTCGCTACAGCAAATCCGCGGGTGAGCTTGGGCGTTGATATGACTACCGCCGTCAAGAGCCGGCGATGAAGGATTTTTGTTGAGCTGTTAGATCATGGTGTGTTGAATCTTCTGAAGGTGACGCAGCCAGCACACTCGACGGTTGCTCATGCTGATATACGTGGGTTGGTTACCACAGTGCTGGAATCCGTCTATGCACCTGCCGCGGTCTGGGCACGCGAGTCAGCGCTGTTCTGCTGTCGCCTAACGCCGTCGCGGGTTGTGCACACTCACCGGGCTGCGCCACCTTCAGAAGACTCGTTCTCCGTTGTGGTGTGTGAATGGAAAGGTCGAAAGGAATCAGGCTGCCGCGATCGGCGTTCTTCGCGCGATGTCCCAGATGAAGCCGGCCAGCTCACGCGCGATGGCCGTCACCACGACGTTGCGGTTCTTGCCCTGCAGGATCAGCTTTCGGAATCGTCGGCACAGCCGCAGTTGTGCATCCCAGGCTCGATCGATGATCGGCTTGGGCAAACCCTCATGCCGCTTCTGGATGATCGGGCTGACCTTGGCGATGTAGCGATAGCTCCAGGCTGCCTCGATGAGCAGCTTTCGCGCGACGCTGTTGCCGGCCTTGGTGATGCCGCCTTTCTTCACGCTCGCACCGCTGCTGCGCTCGCTGGGCACCAGCCCCAGCCAAGCCATCAGCTGGCGCGGGTTGTCGAAGCGTGACAGGTCGCCGGCTTCGGAGATTACGCCGACCGCGACGGTGAATTGCACGCCGCGCAGTGCCTGCAGGGCTTGGATCACCGGATAGAAGCGCCAGTCCGGCGCCGCGTCTCGCAGCACCTGCTCCAGCCGCTCGCACTGCGTCAGCCGATCCTCGACCGATCGACGATGCTCTTCAAAGGCGAGCTGCGACCAGACCTCGGGAAACGTGAACCGCGACAGCCAGCGGCGGTGGGCCTCGCGCCAGTCGGCACTGCCGGTGTAACGCACGCCGTGGACCAGCAGGAACGATTTCAGGCGCTGCTTGGCCTGCTTCAGATCTTCCTTGGCGCCGCTCCAGGCCCGCACCAGATCGCGAAACGCCTCATCGCGCTCATCCGGCACATGCACAAAGGACAGATCGCCGCTGCGCAGCGCCTTGACCAGCTTCTCGGCGTCGCGCCGATCCGTCTTCACCCGATCACCGGCCTTCTTGGCGATCAGCGACGGAGCACAGACGTGGCAGGTGAAGCCGGCCCGGCTCAGCTGGCGCTGCAGACCGTAGCCGCAGGGCCCGGCTTCATAGACGAACACCACGCTCGATGCCTTGCTCTGCATGCGCTTGCAGAGCCGATCGATATCCCGCTCCAGCACGCCGACATTGCCGATGCTCGACACCTCGCCAAAGCCGACCGAATAAGCCGCCACAATCGACTCTTTATGGACGTCCAATCCCACAAAAACGGTGTTATCGTTTGCCATGCTGACCTCCGCGTAAGGAAACCGATCCATGAGCGCAGTCCTATCTCGCTCCTGCGGCTCTGGCGTCAAGCTAACCCGCGCTACGGCCTTTGCGGAGGTCAGCACCTCTGACGGCGGTAGTCATACTGTCTGGGCTGCTACAACATGACAGCTCAAGAGCCCGTGACCATTGAGGCGTTGGCTGAGGCGCGTTTACATCTAAAGCGCGTATGCGCAAGGCAAGTGTTCGTGTTCGTTGCTGGCGCCCTAGTACTCGGTGCCGGCCTCGGAACCTACATGTTTTTTTTGAGCGGCTTGTCTCTATCAACGACCTTGAGGGTTAGCGCGGTCATATCAGTATTTGCGGCGGTGGTGTTTGTCGCCGGCCCGCTCATCCACTACCTTCGCGTTTTCCGTCACTTCGCTAGAGTCGAAGCAATAGTTCTGTCTGGCATTGCGGTTCCGTTAGCCGAGGCGCTATACAAGAGGTCACATTCATGATCAAGCCGCAGCCCAACAGGGCATTCAACGCGACGGCCCGTAAACGGGCCGCGCGTTAATTTCGGCGTTGAGGCTGTAGAAAAACCCTAAATCTGGCACACATCCCGCTGCTTCTTTCGCGACGAAAGGAGAGCGGAGATGGCACGCTACAAGCCGGTTGATCAACACCTCTCGAAGCTGCTGCCGGTGAACTTTGCCGAGCAGATTGTTCCGGGCACTTTCGAGTACGCGCTGAACTGGCTGGTCGATCACGAGATCGATCTATCTGTCTTCGATGCGCGTTACTGCAACGATGAAGTCGGCGCAGCGGCGTATCACCCGGGTGTGCTGTTGAAGATCGTATTGTTCGGCTATGCCCGCGGCCTGACATCGAGCCGCGACATCGAGCGGGCCTGCCGCGAGAACGTGGTCTTCATGGCGCTGTCGGGCGACACACAGCCGCACTTCACGACCATCGCCTCATTCGTGGCGAAGCTGCCGGGCGAGATCACCTCCGTGTTCCGCAACGTGCTGCTGGTGTGTGACGAGCAGGGCCTGATCGGCAAAGCGTTGTTTGCCGTCGATGGTTGCAAGCTTCCGTCGAACGCCTCTCGCAGCCTGAGCGGCACGCGGGCCGACATGGCGAAGAAGATCGAGAAGATCGACCGCGCCATCGCTCATATGCTGGATACGCATCGTCGCCAGGACGCCGGCCAGAATCTCGACACGCTGACGCAGCGCGAACAGCAGCAGATCGAAACCCTGACGCGAAACAGCAACAAGCTGCGTGAGTGGTTGGCGACCCATCCGGAGAAGACCAATCGCAAGGGCGAGCCGCTGAAGTCGAACATCACCGACAACGACTCGGCCACGATGAAAACCAGTCACGGTGTCGTGCAGGGCTATACCGGCGTGGCGGCCGTCGACGCCAAGGCGCAGATCGTGGTGCAGGCCAGTGCCTTCGGAATCGGCCAGGAGAACGGACTATTGCCGGATGTGCTGCAGGCGCTGCGCAGCGACTTCAGCGCGATCGGCAGCACCGATCCCCTGGCGGATGCGACGGTGCTGACCGACTCCGGCTATCACTCCGAAGCCACGCTGCAGCGGTTGGCCGACGATCAGGTCGATGCGCTGATCGCCGATACCGGCTTCCGGTCACGCGATCCGCGTTTCGCGGAAGCCTGGCAGCACAAGCCGATCGAAAAGCAGCGCCAGCCCGGCGAGCATCGATCGAAATGGTTCGGTCGAGCCGATTTCCTCTATGACGCCGATCGGCGGACTTGCATCTGTCCGAATGGAAAGCAGCTCAAACTGAAGACGGTCAATATCGTGATCAGGGGCCGTCGCGGTGTCGGCTTCGAAGGCACGCGATCGATGTGCCAGGCCTGCTCTTTAAAAGCGAAGTGCATGCGCAAGCCGGATGTGAGTCCGTGTCGTCAGATCACCTTCTTCGACGGCAGCAAAGTGAAAGAGACGCACCCGCAGACCAAGGCGATGAAGGCCCGAATCGATACGCGTGAAGGCCGGCTGCTGTACAGCCGTCGGCTCGGCATCGTCGAGCCGGTCTTCGGCAACCTGCACACCAAGGGCCTGCGGCGATTCACACTTCGATCCCGACGCAAGGTGGATGCGCAATGGAAACTCTTCGCCATCGTCCACAACGTCGAGAAGCTCAGAGGCAAAGCGCCTTGAATGGCACTTGGAAAGCCTGCCGACTCGCAGTATCGTCAGCACAGACCTTCCACACCCCAGGCGACGGCTCGTGACGCTGCAGCGTTTTCTATCCACGAACAGCTCAGGCAAGTCGTCGGCTTGCTTAGGGAACCTCTGAATAACTCACCGAAAGTCGAAGCGGTGACTGCGGCGCTGCCTTCATGATTGTTTTCTGCGAAGCCGACTGATTCATTTATCGGCCTGAGCTGATCAAAAGACGCTTACCGGTGACAATTCATCCCACATTGAGTATCAGCGGGCGCAATTCCCCCGTCATCGACAGCAATTTCTTTCGCACCATCCACAGATTCGACAGCGCAAACAGGGTCATCACCTGCGCCGTGTTTTTCGCCAGGCCCTTGAAGCGCACCTTGTTGTAGCCGAACTGCCGCTTGATTACGCGAAACGGATGCTCGACGAAGGCGCGAACGCGAGCCTTGGCATATTCCGCCTGCTGAGCCGCGCGCTTTTGACTGCCTTCCGGCATCGCACGAATCCGGCTTGAGCGAGCCGCGATCTGCCACTGCAGTTTCTTTCTCACCACGCGCTTGTCTGCGCCCGTGTAGCCCGCGTCGGCATAGACTACTTGCTCCCTGCCGTGCAGCAACTCGTCCACCACCGCGATGTCGGCTTCATTGGCAGCGGTTACCACCACGGTGTGCACCAAGCCAGAATCCACGTCCGCGCCGATGTGCGCCTTCATGCCGAAAAAGTACTGATTGCCTTTCTTGGTCTGGTGCATCTCGGGATCGCGCTCACCGTCGGCGTTCTTGGTCGAACTCGGCGCCGAAATGATCGTGGCATCCACCATGCTGCCGCGCTTGAGCAGCAAGCCTTTGCGCCCCAGGTAGGCATTGATCCGGGTGAAAAGCTCCAGCGCTAACCCATACGTTTCCAGCAGGTGTCTGAAATTCAGAATCGTGGTCTCGTCCGGAATCGGCCGCGTCAGCGACAGCCCGGCAAACTGACGCATCGAGGCGACTTCGTACAGCGCCTCTTCCATCGCCGGATCCGACAATCCGAACCAGTTCTGCATGAGGTGAATGCGCAGCATCGTCGCCAGCGGATACGGCGGCCGTCCATTGCCGCCCACCGGATACACCGGCTCGATCAGCGACAGCAGCGACTTCCACGGAACCACCTGGTCCATCTCGGCTAGGAAAATCTCCCGACGTGTCCGTTTTCGCTTGCCCGCGTACTCCGCGTCCCCGAAACTCAACTGCATTGCTTCCGCTCCGATTCTTTTCTAGCCACAGATCGCAGCAACCATCACGCCACTCGCAATGGGTTTTTCAGACCTTCCTTAGCTGAGACGATTGCGGCTGATTTTCTACAGCCTCGTTGGACGTAACAAGGGAGGGGGTTTGATGAAACGAGCATTTCTGCTTTTAGTCGTGTCGCTTTCTGGCTGCGCGACGACAACGATTACGGGTTTTACCGATCCCGACTATCGAAGCAAGAGCT
The DNA here is from genome assembly GCF_965279055.1 of Hydrocarboniphaga sp. NCBI lineage: Bacteria > Pseudomonadati > Pseudomonadota > Gammaproteobacteria > Nevskiales > Nevskiaceae > Hydrocarboniphaga > Hydrocarboniphaga sp. Next base: position 600,701 of record NZ_OZ257125.1, read on the forward strand.
ACAAAAACTTTGTAGTCGTCACTCCGAATCTAAACTTGGAGTACTCGTCGTTGCTGCAAGGCAAGGTATGCAGCGCAATTCAGGCCAAGAATGCTTCATGCGTCAGAGGTCTTGACCTGTTCCCACCAACACGGACGTTCGACAACGCTTCCATCATTCAAAAGCTGACGGAAAATAAGATCGACGGCTATTTGCTCCTAACCTACGGCGGTGGCTCCACCCAGAGCCAGCAGGTTGGAACATTGGCATACGGGAGCGCCACTGTATTCGCCAATACAATTTCTGCTTACGGCTCTTCCACTCCGGTAATGTCCTTCTCAAGAAGCGACGGATACGGCGTCGTGCTCATTGACACACAAAGCTACAACAAAGCCTGGGTTGGAGGCACAAGAACTCAGGCACAAGGCCTGGCAAACATAACTGACGACGTCTTTACGGGCAGTCTCGCAGATCAAATTGCCTATGAGCTTCAGCGGGCTGGTCACTTGTAGTCGAGGAGGAAGCGCGTGGAAGATCAGTTCAAAATTAATCTGAATCAAAATCTATTGGGGCTTGTCGTTTCATTCGGTGCACTGGGAGCTGCTGAGCATTTCGGCCTATGCACGCTTTTCTGGTTTGGAGCTATAGCGTCGTCAATCATGCTGCTTTCTGTCGCAGTAACTACGCTCGCATATACAACCAAATACTGGAAGCAGAAACAGTAGTGGCAAAAAGTCACGTCCAACAATGGGTTCAAGCCGACGGTCAACGCTTCGCGTTGCCCGCGGCTTAACCCGGGCGTTGAGGCTGTAGAAAAACCCTAAATCTGGCACACATCCCGCTGCGTCTTTCGCGACGAAAGGAGAGCGGAAATGGCACGCTACAAGCCGGTTGATCAACACCTCTCGAAGCTGCTGCCGGTGAGCTTTGCCGAGCAGATTGTTCCCGGCACTTTCGAGTACGCGCTGAACTGGCTGGTCGATCACGAGATCGATCTGACGGTCTTCGATGCGCGTTACTGCAACGATGAAGTCGGCGCAGCGGCGTATCACCCGGGTGTGCTGTTGAAGATCGTATTGTTCGGCTACGCCCGCGGGCTGACATCGAGCCGCGACATCGAGCGGGCCTGCCGCGAGAACGTGGTCTTCATGGCGCTGTCAGGCGACACACAGCCGCACTTCACGACCATCGCCTCCTTCGTGGCGAAGCTGCCGGACGAGATCACCTCGGTGTTCCGCAACGTGCTGCTGGTGTGTGACGAGCAGGGCCTGATCGGCAAAGCGTTGTTTGCCGTCGATGGTTGCAAGCTTCCGTCGAACGCCTCTCGCAGCCTGAGCGGCACGCGGGCCGACATGGCGAAGAAAATCGAAAAGATCGACCGTGCCATCGCGCACATGCTCGACACGCATCGCCGCCAGGATGCCGGCCAGAACACCGACACGCTGACCCAGCGCGAACAGCAGCAGATCGAAACCCTGACGCGCAACAGCAACAAGCTGCGTGAATGGCTGGCGACTCATCCGGAGAAGACCAATCGCAAGGGTGAACCGCTGAAGTCGAACATCACCGACAACGACTCGGCCACGATGAAAACCAGTCACGGCGTCGTGCAGGGCTATACCGGCGTCGCCGCCGTCGATGCCAAGGCACAGGTCATCGTGCAGGCCAGTGCCTTCGGAATCGGCCAGGAGAATGGACTATTGCCGGAGGTGCTGCAGGCGCTGCGCAGCGACTTCAGCGCGATCGGCAGCGCTGATCCCCTGGCGGATGCGACGGTGTTGACCGACTCCGGCTATCACTCCGAAGCCACGCTGCAGCGACTGGCCGACGATCAGGTCGATGCCCTGATCGCCGACACCGGCTTCCGGTCACGCGATCCGCGTTTCGCGGAAGCCTGGCAGCACAAGCCGATCGAAAAGCAGCGCCAGCCCGGCGAGCATCGATCGAAATGGTTCGGTCGAGCCGATTTCCTCTATGACGCCGATCGGCAGACTTGCATCTGTCCGAATGGAAAGCAGCTCAAACTGAAGACGGTCAATATCGTGATCAGGGGCCGTCGCGGTGTCGGCTTCGAAGGCACGCGCGCGATGTGCCAGGCCTGCTCTTTAAAAGCGAAGTGCATGCGCAAGCCGGATGTGAGTCCGTGTCGTCAGATCACCTTCTTCGACGGCAGCAAAGTGAAAGAGACGCACCAGCAGACCAAGGCGATGAAGGCCCGAATCGATACGCGTGAAGGCCGGCTGCTGTACAGCCGTCGGCTCGGCATCGTCGAGCCGGTCTTCGGCAACCTGCACACCAAGGGCCTACGTCGATTCACACTTCGATCCAGGCGCAAGGTGGATGCGCAATGGAAACTCTTCGCCATCGTCCACAACGTCGAGAAGCTCAGAGGCAAAGCGCCTTGAATGGCTCTTGGAAAGCCTGCCAACTCGCAGTATCGTCAGCACAGACCCTCCACACCCCAGGCGACGGCTCGTGACGCTGCAGCGTTTTCTATCCACGAACAGCTCAGGCAAGTCGTCGGCTTGCTTAGCTGAGACGATTGCGGCTGATTTTCTACAGCCTCGTTGGGCCGCGAAAACGTCAGAGCAATTTAGTGGAGCAGTTCTGGGCTAACCGCCGTCAGCCTCACGCCTTATCCGAGCTTGTTGTGGCTGCGAGCGGCATCTGATTTTCAAGTGTGTCGGCGTTGCTCCGCGCATCGAAGCGCGGTAGGGTCTGGGAACACATTCGGGGGAGTGCGTTATGATCTTCAAGCTCAATTCCAGCTTGCTCGGCGCAGCTCAGCTCGCGGCGTTGGTGGTCAGCGCGGCCCAACAAGGCGCTGCACGCGAAGGCTTCGCCTCGCGTGAGCTTTGGCGTTATACATTGAGTCACGCCAGTGCATGACTTCGACGAGCGCCTAGAAAGAGCCACGGCGCGAATTTCTCAGACGTATTTCCAGCTACCAGTAGCTGGCCGAGAAGCTCCCATCTATCGAGAGCGCGTGTATTGCTACGAGCTTTACCATCAGCTTCGGCACAACTGGCCAGAGTACGGGTACTTTTTGTCTGGAGAAATCGACAAGGCAGGGCATCCGGTCATTCGGCACGGTTACATCGCCAAGTCGAAGCCTGATTTTTTGATCCACGTCCCAGAAGACATGGATAACTTCGCGGCTATTGAAGTAAAGCCAATTAACGGAACATCGGCTGGCGTTCAAAAGGACATCAGAACTCTGGTGGCATTCCTAGATCACGCCAACTACGAGAGGGCGTTGTATCTGATATACGGAGATGCAGAAAAAGGTAAAGCATTGGTGTCGGCGCAGAGGCAACTTCTGGCTCAGAACCTGGAGGGTCGAGTTGAGCTTTGGCATCATTCCAAGCCTGGCCAACCAGCAGCGAAGATCGCAGTTGCGAGGGGCAATGTATAACTATCGCTTCAAGCCGACGCCCACGCCTCCGCTTCGCTCCGGCGCGGCCGCGGCTTAAGCTAGCGTTGGGCCGCGAGAGCGTCACCGCTTTTTAGTGGAGCAGTTCTGGGCTAACCGCCGTCAGCTTCGCGCTATATCCGAGCTTGTTGTGGGTGCGAGCTGCATATGATCTGCAAGCGTGTCGGCGTGGCTCCGGGCATGGAAGCACGGTAGGGTCTGAGAACACATTCGGGGGAGTGCGCTGTGATCTTCAAGTTCAGTTCCAGCCTGCTCATTGCTGCTCACTTCGCGGCGTTGGAGAGCAGCTCGGCCCAACAAGGCGCTGCACGCGAAGGCTTCGCCTCGCGTGAGCTTTAGGCGTTGGGCGACACAATGAAATGGACCTTGACGATTGCTCTCTTTACGGCCACGTTCCAAGCGGTCGGTTCCTGCGATGCTCCGAAGGATCAAAAAGAGGCAAATACCTGCTATACCAGCGCTTCGTTGTCGCTAAACAAATCGCTGGCCCTTCAGATCGATGAGTACGGGGCTCGGCTTAGTGCTTCTCAGGTATCGCAGTTGCATGCGTCGCAGGCTGCCTGGGAGAGTTACCGCAAAGCTCAGTGCACGTTCGAAGCAAGTGGGGCTCAAGACAGCCCCGCATATCCGGAGGTTCACGCCCAGTGCGCAATTCTCATGGCGCAGGCTCGCTTGCAGTTAATCAGGCGCATCCAGTATTGCAAGGCGGGGCCAATACCCTGTCCCGTTCCATGGGAGTAATGTCGCCCAACCAGGCGCTGCACCCGACGTATTTGCCTCCGCTACGCTACGGCAAATCCGCGGGTGAGCGTGGGCGTTGATATGACTTCCGCCGTCAAGAGTTGAACGACGGTTGTTGTTGGATTTATCGATTCATGATGTGGGTTGAATCCTCTGAAGGTGACGCAGCCAGCACACTCGACGGTTGCTCATGCTGATATACGTGGGTTGGTTACCACAGTGCTGGAATCCGTCCATGCACCTGCCGCGGTCTGGGCACGCGAGTCAGCGCTGCCTTGCTGTCGCCTAACGCCATCGCGGGTTGTGCACACTCACCGGGCTGCGCCACCTTCAGAAGACTCGTTCTCCGTTGCGGTGTGTGAATGGAAAGGTCGAAAGGAATCAGGCAGCCGCGACCGGCGTTCTTCGCGCGATGTCCCAAATAAAGCCGGCCAGCTCGCGAGCGACGGCGGTCACCACGACGTTGCGGTTCTTGCCCTGCAGGATCAGCTTTCGGAATCGTCGGCAGAGCCGCAGCTGGGCATCCCAGGCTCGATCGATGATCGGCTTGGGTAAACCCTCGTGTCGCTTCTGGATGATCGGGCTGACCTTGGCGATGTAGCGATAGCTCCACGCTGCCTCGATCAGCAGCTTTCGCGCGACGCTGTTGCCAGCCTTGGTGATGCCGCCTTTCTTCACGCTCGCACCGCTGCTGCGCTCGCTCGGTACCAGGCCGAGCCAGGCCATCAGCTGGCGCGGGTTGTCGAAGCGTGACAGGTCGCCGGCTTCGGAGATTACGCCGACCGCGACGGTGAATTGCACGCCGCGCAGTGCCTGCAGGGCTTGGATCACCGGATAGAAGCGCCAGTCCGGCGCGGCGTCTCGCAGCACCTGCTCCAGCCGCTGGCACTGCGTCAGCCGATCCTCGACCGATCGACGATGCTCTTCAAAGGCGAGCTGCGACCAGACCTCGGGAAACGTGAATCGCGACAGCCAGCGGCGGTGGGCCTCGCGCCAGTCGGCACTGCCGGTGTAACGCACGCCGTGGACCAGCAGGAACGACTTCAGGCGCTGCTTGGCCTGCTTCAGATCTTCCTTGGCGCCGCTCCAGGCCCGCACCAGATCGCGAAACGCCTCATCGCGCTCATCCGGCACATGCACAAAGGACAGATCGCCGCTGCGCAGCGCCTTGACCAGTTTCTCGGCGTCGCGCCGATCCGTCTTCACCCGATCACCGGCCTTTTTGGCGATCAGCGACGGAGCGCAGACGTGACAGGCGAAGCCGGCCCGGCTCAGCTGGCGCTGCAGACCGTAGCCGCAGGGCCCGGCTTCATAAACAAAGACCACGTTCGACGCCTTGCTCTGCATGCGCTTGCAGAGCCGCTCGATATCCCGCTCCAGCACCCCGATACTGCCGATACTCGACACCTCGCCAAAACCGACCGAATAGGCCGCCACGATCGACTCTTTATGGACGTCCAATCCCACAAAAACGGTGTTATCGTTTGCCATGCTGACCTCCGCGTAAGGAAACCGATCCATGAGCGCAGTCCTACCTCGCTCCTGCGGCTCTGGCGTCAAGCTAACCCGCGCTACGGCCTTTGCGGAGGTCAGCACCTCTGACGGCGGTAGTCATACTGTCTGGGCCGCGAGAGCGTCACCGCTTTTTAGTGGAGCAGTTCTGGGCTAACCGCCGTCAGCCTCACGCCTTATCCGAGCTTGTTGTGGCTGCGAGCGGCATCTGATTTTCAAGCGTGTCGGCGTTGCTCCGGGCATGGAAGCACGGTAGGGTCTGAGAACACATTCGGGGGAGTGCGCTGTGATCTTCAAGTTCAGTTCCAGCCTGCTCATTGCTGCTCACTTCGCGGCGTTGGAGAGCAGCTCGGCCCAACAAGGCGCTGCACGCGAAGGCTTCGCCTCGCGTGAGCTTTAGGCGTTGGGCCGCGAGAGCGTCACCGCTTTTTAGTGGAGCAGTTCTGGGCTAACCGCCGTCAGCCTCACGCCTTATCCGAGCTTGTTGTGGCTGCGAGCGGCATCTGATTTTCAAGCGTGTCGGCGTTGCTCCGGGCATGGAAGCACGGTAGGGTCTGAGAACACATTCGGGGGAGTGCGCTGTGATCTTCAAGTTCAGTTCCAGCCTGCTCATTGCTGCTCACTTCGCGGCGTTGGAGAGCAGCTCGGCCCAACAAGGCGCTGCACGCGAAGGCTTCGCCTCGCGTGAGCTTTAGGCGTTGGGCCTGGGCCTAGAAAAATGGAAGACGACTTTGCGCCCGATAGAGCAGACAAGATCATCCGTTTTCTATGCGGTCTCACTATTATCGGCGGCACGTCACTTTTATTTATCGCGGTCACCTTTCCTGCTGTATCGGCAAAGCCACTGTGGTGCATCTCTAGCGTTATCGGCGTTATATCTGGCGTTTGTGCGCTGCGCTTCGGCGACAATTTCTGGCTAAAAATCAGTGGCATTTTCCACTGAGCGCGGTAGCATCGCTGGTATACATTTGGCGGGGGTCGTTGTGATCTTCCAACTTCGTTCCAGCTTGCTAGGTCTCGGTCACTTCGCGGCGTCAGAGAGCAGTGCGGCCCAACAAGGCGCTGCAGCCGAAGTGCTTCGCACTCGGCTGAGCTTTAGGCGTTGGACCTGGACCTAAAAAAGCCTATGGGTGTTGACCCAATAACCGCGATGCTAGCTCAGTGTCTTGGCGCGGCAGCGTCAGTTTCTGCTATTGCAATGCTCTATCACTTGTACCGTTGGGCTAGTCAGTACAAGCGGGCACCTGGCCAGTTGCAACTGTTCAATAGTTTATTCGTGCGTGATAGTGAGCTTACCAATGCTGGGGTTGAGCACAAGAAACGGTTCTGGTTCTTCTGGAGGTTCTTTGCAATTTCACTTATCAGCACCATGGCGCTCGGTCTCGTGTCTGCAAAGTCTGTCAACGCAGGCTGAGCAGCAGGTCCAACAAGGCGCTGCAGCCGAAGTGCTTCGCACTCGGCTGAGCTTCGGGCGTTGGGCCGCGAAAACGTCAGAGCAATTTAGTGGAGCAGTTCTGGGCTAACCGCCGTCAGCCTCACGCCTTATCCGAGCTTGTTGTGGCTGCGAGCGGCATCTGATTTTCAAGTGTGTCGGCGTTGCTCCGCGCATCGAAGCGCGGTAGGGTCTGGGAACACATTCGGGGGAGTGCGTTGTGATCTTCAAGCTCAATTCCAGCTTGCTCGGCGCAGCTCAGCTCGCGGCGTTGGTGGTCAACGCGGCCCAACAAGGCGCTGCACGCGAAGGCTTCGCCTCGCGTGAGCTTTGGCGTTGATATGACTTCCGCCGTCAAGAGTTGAACGACGGTTGTTGTTGGATTTATCGATTCATGATGTGGGTTGAATCCTCTGAAGGTGACGCAGCCAGCACACTCGACGGTTGCTCATGCTGATATACGTGGGTTGGTTACCACAGTGCTGGAATCCGTCCATGCACCTGCCGCGGTCTGGGCACGCGAGTCAGCGCTGCCTTGCTGTCGCCTAACGCCATCGCGGGTTGTGCACACTCACCGGGCTGCGCCACCTTCAGAAGACTCGTTCTCCGTTGCGGTGTGTGAATGGAAAGGTCGAAAGGAATCAGGCAGCCGCGACCGGCGTTCTTCGCGCGATGTCCCAAATAAAGCCGGCCAGCTCGCGAGCGACGGCGGTCACCACGACGTTGCGGTTCTTGCCCTGCAGGATCAGCTTTCGGAATCGTCGGCAGAGCCGCAGCTGGGCATCCCAGGCTCGATCGATGATCGGCTTGGGTAAACCCTCGTGTCGCTTCTGGATGATCGGGCTGACCTTGGCGATGTAGCGATAGCTCCACGCTGCCTCGATCAGCAGCTTTCGCGCGACGCTGTTGCCAGCCTTGGTGATGCCGCCTTTCTTCACGCTCGCACCGCTGCTGCGCTCGCTCGGTACCAGGCCGAGCCAGGCCATCAGCTGGCGCGGGTTGTCGAAGCGTGACAGGTCGCCGGCTTCGGAGATTACGCCGACCGCGACGGTGAATTGCACGCCGCGCAGTGCCTGCAGGGCTTGGATCACCGGATAGAAGCGCCAGTCCGGCGCGGCGTCTCGCAGCACCTGCTCCAGCCGCTGGCACTGCGTCAGCCGATCCTCGACCGATCGACGATGCTCTTCAAAGGCGAGCTGCGACCAGACCTCGGGAAACGTGAATCGCGACAGCCAGCGGCGGTGGGCCTCGCGCCAGTCGGCACTGCCGGTGTAACGCACGCCGTGGACCAGCAGGAACGACTTCAGGCGCTGCTTGGCCTGCTTCAGATCTTCCTTGGCGCCGCTCCAGGCCCGCACCAGATCGCGAAACGCCTCATCGCGCTCATCCGGCACATGCACAAAGGACAGATCGCCGCTGCGCAGCGCCTTGACCAGTTTCTCGGCGTCGCGCCGATCCGTCTTCACCCGATCACCGGCCTTTTTGGCGATCAGCGACGGAGCGCAGACGTGACAGGCGAAGCCGGCCCGGCTCAGCTGGCGCTGCAGACCGTAGCCGCAGGGCCCGGCTTCATAAACAAAGACCACGTTCGACGCCTTGCTCTGCATGCGCTTGCAGAGCCGCTCGATATCCCGCTCCAGCACCCCGATACTGCCGATACTCGACACCTCGCCAAAACCGACCGAATAGGCCGCCACGATCGACTCTTTATGGACGTCCAATCCCACAAAAACGGTGTTATCGTTTGCCATGCTGACCTCCGCGTAAGGAAACCGATCCATGAGCGCAGTCCTACCTCGCTCCTGCGGCTCTGGCGTCAAGCTAACCCGCGCTACGGCCTTTGCGGAGGTCAGCACCTCTGACGGCGGTAGTCATACTGTCTGGACCTCATGAACGGTTTGCTGAAAATTTCAAGCCTGAAGGATGGCGTTGAGGTGCCGTTCGAGACGCCAGCCGTTTATTCGTTTCAAAGCATGTCGTCTGGTGGCAAGCGGCTTGTAGCGGGCGTCCCGGCTGGAGATTCAAGCATTCTGCTTGCCTTGATGAAGCAGCTAGATGGTCCATTCTTCATGCTCTACGTCCTCCACACCCCACGCGGAGAAGCCGCGCCAGGGCGCTATCAGAGCCCCTCGGTGTCGGCCGCACAGGCAGAAGAATTCATTGTGAAGTTCAGTGACTATCTCACCGCCGATGCACGTTTTGACTTGTGGGTTCATTCGCCATCAGCTAGCGGAACGCTCGTTTGGGATCGACACAACCAATTGTATTGCTATGGCCCGCTGGAACGGTACGCAACCGCGCTTGATTCAGTCGGCTTCATAGAGCAGGCGCTGTCTGGCTTCGGCCCGCACGCTCATCACTACCGGCCGGAGCTCGACGCTCAGGCCAAGGATCTACTCCGGCACTTTCAGTGGTCAGCTTCGCCGCTGCGCCCCGAGGATGAGCAATGAGGTCCAACCATCGCTTCCAGCCGACGTACCCGCCTCCGCTTCGCTCCGGCAGGTCCGCGGCTGAACCTAGGCGTTGAGGCTGTAGAAAAACCCTAAATCTGGCACACATCCCGCTGCTTCTTTCGCGACGAAAGGAGAGCGGAGATGGCACGCTACAAGCCGGTTGATCAACACCTCTCGAAGCTGCTGCCGGTGAACTTTGCCGAGCAGATTGTTCCGGGCACTTTCGAGTACGCGCTGAACTGGCTGGTCGATCACGAGATCGATCTATCTGTCTTCGATGCGCGTTACTGCAACGATGAAGTCGGCGCAGCGGCGTATCACCCGGGTGTGCTGTTGAAGATCGTATTGTTCGGCTATGCCCGCGGCCTGACATCGAGCCGCGACATCGAGCGGGCCTGCCGCGAGAACGTGGTCTTCATGGCGCTGTCGGGCGACACACAGCCGCACTTCACGACCATCGCCTCATTCGTGGCGAAGCTGCCGGGCGAGATCACCTCCGTGTTCCGCAACGTGCTGCTGGTGTGTGACGAGCAGGGCCTGATCGGCAAAGCGTTGTTTGCCGTCGATGGTTGCAAGCTTCCGTCGAACGCCTCTCGCAGCCTGAGCGGCACGCGGGCCGACATGGCGAAGAAGATCGAGAAGATCGACCGCGCCATCGCTCATATGCTGGATACGCATCGTCGCCAGGACGCCGGCCAGAATCTCGACACGCTGACGCAGCGTGAACAGCAGCAGATCGAAACCCTGACGCGAAACAGCAACAAGCTGCGTGAGTGGTTGGCGACCCATCCGGAGAAGACCAATCGCAAGGGCGAGCCGCTGAAGTCGAACATCACCGACAACGACTCGGCCACGATGAAAACCAGTCACGGTGTCGTGCAGGGCTATACCGGCGTGGCGGCCGTCGACGCCAAGGCGCAGATCGTGGTGCAGGCCAGTGCCTTCGGAATCGGCCAGGAGAACGGACTATTGCCGGATGTGCTGCAGGCGCTGCGCAGCGACTTCAGCGCGATCGGCAGCACCGATCCCCTGGCGGATGCGACGGTGCTGACCGACTCCGGCTATCACTCCGAAGCCACGCTGCAGCGGTTGGCCGACGATCAGGTCGATGCGCTGATCGCCGATACCGGCTTCCGGTCACGCGATCCGCGTTTCGCGGAAGCCTGGCAGCACAAGCCGATCGAAAAGCAGCGCCAGCCCGGCGAGCATCGATCGAAATGGTTCGGTCGAGCCGATTTCCTCTATGACGCCGATCGGCGGACTTGCATCTGTCCGAATGGAAAGCAGCTCAAACTGAAGACGGTCAATATCGTGATCAGGGGCCGTCGCGGTGTCGGCTTCGAAGGCACGCGCGCGATGTGCCAGGCCTGCTCTTTAAAAGCGAAGTGCATGCGCAAGCCGGATGTGAGTCCGTGTCGTCAGATCACCTTCTTCGACGGCAGCAAAGTGAAAGAGACGCACCCGCAGACCAAGGCGATGAAGGCCCGAATCGATACGCGTGAAGGCCGGCTGCTGTACAGCCGTCGGCTCGGCATCGTCGAGCCGGTCTTCGGCAACCTGCACACCAAGGGCCTGCGGCGATTCACACTTCGATCCCGACGCAAGGTGGATGCGCAATGGAAACTCTTCGCCATCGTCCACAACGTCGAGAAGCTCAGAGGCAAAGCGCCTTGAATGGCACTTGGAAAGCCTGCCGACTCGCAGTATCGTCAGCACAGACCTTCCACACCCCAGGCGACGGCTCGTGACGCTGCAGCGTTTTCTATCCACGAACAGCTCAGGCAAGTCGTCGGCTTGCTTAGCTGAGACGATTGCGGCTGATTTTCTACAGCCTCGTTGAGGCTGTAGAAAAACGCTAAATCTGGCACATATTCCGCTGTTTCTTTTGCAACGAAAGGAGAGCGGAAATGGCGCGCTACAAGCCGGTTGATCAACATCTCTCGAAGATGCTGCCAGTGAATTTTGCCGAGCAGATTGTTCCCGGCACTTTCGAGTACGCACTGAACTGGCTGGTCGATCACGAGATCGATCTGACGGTCTTCGATGCGCGTTACTGCAACGATGAAGTCGGCGCAGCGGCGTATCACCCGGGTGTGCTGTTGAAGATCGTATTGTTCGGCTACGCCCGCGGCCTGACATCGAGCCGCGACATCGAGCGGGCCTGCCGCGAGAACGTGGTCTTCATGGCGCTGTCGGGCGAGATCACCTCCGTGTTCCGCAACGTGCTGCTGGTGTGTGACGAACAGGGGCTGATCGGCAAAGCGTTGTTTGCCGTCGATGGTTGCAAGCTGCCGTCGAATGCCTCTCGCAGCCTGAGCGGCACGCGGGCCGACATGGCGAAGAAGATCGAGAAGATTGACCGTGCCATTGCGCACATGCTCGACACGCATCGCCGCCAGGATGCCGGCCAGAACCTCGACACGCTGACGCAGCGCGAACAGCAACAGATCGAAACCCTGACGCGCAACAGCAACAAGCTGCGCGAATGGCTGGCCGCGCATCCGGAGAAGACCAACCGCAAGGGCGAGCCGCTGAAGTCGAACATCACCGACAACGACTCGGCGACGATGAAGACCAGTCACGGTGTCGTGCAGGGCTATACCGGCGTGGCGGCCGTCGATGCCAAGGCGCAGGTCATAAAGCGGCTGAAGCTTGCGAGATGTTTAGTGCCACTATAGTATCACTCTATGCGAACCGAACTCGTCACCACCCTTAAGCGCCAGGCCACGGAGCTCCTGTCTGACCTAGAGCGAGACAAGGAGCCAATTCTTATCACGCAGCACGGCTTGCCAAGTGCCTATCTGGTGGATGTGGAGACGTTTGATGCGCTTCAACGTCGAATGACCCTCTTGGAGGGAATTGCCCGTGGAGAAATGGCAATTGAAGACGGCCGCACCGTGACACATTCCGAAGCCAAGAAGCGCATGTCGAGATGGCTCAAGTAATCTGGACTGAACCTGCTCTAAGTGACCTTGATGCCATTGCAGACTACATCGCAATAGATAGTCCAGTCGCAGCAAGAAAACTGGTTCAAAATGTTTTTGACCATGTTGACCACCTCGCGAACCACCCGCAGATGGGTTCAAAGCCACCCGAAATCAAAGGATGGCGGTATCGGCAGATGGTGGAGCCGCCATGCAGAATTTTCTATCGGCACGAGAAGGACAAGGATATCGTTTACATCCTTTATGTCACGCGCGGAGAGCGGCTCTTCGATCCAAAGGTTCTTCCCCAGCGCGGCTAGTCGGCTGGCAGATTGTCGCGGTCCAACAGGGCGCTGCAAGCGACGGCTTCGCCGCGCGTAAGCTTCAGGCGTTGGGCCTTACTGAAGCAACTGTGTACAATCGTGTAGTCCCCTCAAAGGGCAGGTTCAGGAGAGTGTCATGTCATTTAGCAATTTCAGCTTTCACGCCTAGCAGCAAACGGCGCAATGGGTTCCCTTCCGAACAGCGAGTCAAGAAAGGGCATCGAGTGGTTCATGGCACCAAGGAGTTGTTTCGAGAAACTCGGCCGCAATGACCCGTGTCCATGCAACTCCGCGAGGTTGTTTCAAGAACTGTTGCATGTTGTCAGGTGAGTTCGATGGCTCAGACCGACATCATTATTCTAGGTAGTGCAAGGGCGGCCGTGAGGTCGCCCTTTTTCGTGCAGCGAAGCCCACTGGTGGTTCAACCGGAAGTGCGCGAAAAGCCGTCGACTCTGGTTAGCCACGCGTTGGACTGATGAAAGTCCATCTATTTGCCACCGTCATCTTTTTGTTGGCCGCCAGCGCGGCATTCAGTGCCGAAGCGCCGGACTCGTCCTACGTGGTGACGTTTCTAGGTGGTAGTACTACGGTCGAGGTATTCGGCCGAGTTGAGCATATCGTCGTGAGAGATATCGAAGGCATAGTCCGCGCCGACTCCGAATGCGGTGGTTCGGTGGGTAACTACGAGCAAATAGTCGGGGTCGCGAAAGCGCTACAGATTTACGTCACTAATGCCGATGCTGTGGGCGCCTTTGTCAGCTATCCCCTGAAGGTCAACTCGGAGCTTGGCAAGAAGCACGTCGATATTCCGAGCAAGAAAGCACTGGTGGCCCACTACAATGACGTTTTCACTCCATCCGTCATAGAACGAATCAAGAAGAGCAATCCTCACGAGGTGTTCTGCCGAAACGGTATGGCAACGATCGGCAGCGGCATTGTATGGTTCGCTGAAGACGGAGACGGCCAAGTGAAGCTTGCGGTGGTGAACCAATGAAATCGGCACGCGATCGGTTCAACGCGAAGGCCGTAAGCGGGCCGCGCGTTAACCTGGCATCGTAGCCCGTGAAAGCGAAGCGCCTCCTGTTCACCGCCGTCTCACTGCTTGCGGCGGCGCAGGCCTGGGCTGGCTCCGAAAGCTTGATCGAGATCGACATCCAGAGGCTGGTTCAATCCGCTCATGAAAGAACAACACTTTGGCCATGGAAACCTGCGGAACCCGAGGTGGCTATCGTCGCCGCGCACGGCAAGGCCGCCGGTCCGCTTCTGGTTGCGCGCCTTGCGGACAAACCCGACGACGCCGAGGACTACAACGTGCAGCAGCAGTTGGCTCTCGCGCTCTGCAAAATCTATAACGAGTCAGAGGAAGGCGGTCATATCTTTATGAATCGCGCATCGGAAGAGACCAACAACAAGGTCAAGGCGTTCTGGTTGTCCCGGATTGCCGAGCCATGAGCCCTGGCGCGGCAGGAGCGTTTCGCCGCCCAAAAAATAATTTCCTGGCTTGTCGAACGGAGCGGGCGCCGTTCGTCTGGTAGTAGACAGCGCGTCAAGCCGTCACCTCGAAAGCCATTGGAGAATCGCCATGCCCAAGATAATTTTCATCAGCCTGCCTGTGACCGACCTCGACGCGTCGGTGCGCTTCTACACGGCCCTCGGTTTCGTGAATAACCCAAATCTCACCGACGACACGGCGGCCTGCATGGTGTGGAGCGAGACCATCAACGTCATGCTGCTCACCCACGCCAAGTGGAGCACGTTCACGACCCGCCCGATCCCGCCGCCAACTTCGAGCGAAGTTTCGCTGTCCCTGTCATGCGACAGTCGCGACGCGGTCGACGCGATGAATCAGTCGGCGGCCGCAAACGGCGGCACGGCCGATATCAATCCGGTTCAGGATCACGGTTTCATGTACGGCCGCGATATGGCCGACCTCGACGGCCACATCTGGGGCGCGGTCTGGATGGACCCGGCGGCGTTCCCTTCGAGCGACACGCAAAAGTGAGTGCTTTGGAAAACGTGGCGCTCGGTACATGATTTACCGGAGCCTGCGACATGACGACGCCGATACGGGCGACAGAACGGCTTGAGGGGCTGATTCACTGCCGGCGCGCGCCGTGCTAGGGAGATTGGAGATGGCCGAGAACAAAACCAAGGCGACCGCCGCCAGCGCTGGCGACTACGTCGCGGCGATTGCCGATGAGTCGAGGCGGCGTGACTGCGACAGGCTGATGGGGCTGATGGCCAAGGCATCGAAACACCCCGCGGTGATGTGGGGCCCGGCCATCGTCGGCTTCGGCGTTCACCGGTATCCGCTGGCAGGCGGCAAGCAAGGCGAGATTTGCGCGGTGGGTTTTTCCTCGCGCAAAGGCGATATTTCCATTTATGGCGTGACCGGCCATCCGCAGGCGTCCGAGCTTCTGGCCCGGCTGGGAAAGCACAAGCTCGGCAAGGGCTGCCTGTACATCAGCCGTCTTGCCGACATCGACCTCAACGTCATGGCGCAGCTGGTCTCGCAGGCGGTCGAGGACAAGCAGGCGTAGATGCGCTCGAATGCGTCGCGCCCCGCCAGCCAAGACCGCCGGCGGCTGGACCGTGGTCGGTGCGCGTGGCAACTTGTCGGCGCGGTACGAGCCCATCGGCGTCACCCGGCACAGAGAAGGTTCCCATGAAACGAGTCACCGGTATTGGCGGCATTTTCTTCAAGGCGAAAGACGCCCCGGCCTTGCAGGCATGGTACAAGCGCCACCTCGGCATCGACGTGCAGGCCTGGGGCGGCGCCGCTTTCACCTGGACCGACGACGCGGGCAAGCCGGTGGCCGGCACCACGATCTGGTCCGTCGGCTCGCAGGGCGGCGATCAGTTTGCGCCGAGCACCGCGCCCTTCATGATCAATTACCGCGTCGACGACGTCTACGCGCTGGTCAAGGCCCTGAAGGAGGAGGGCTGCAACGTGCTCGACAAGACCGACGACTCCGAATACGGCAAGTTCGCCTGGGTGATCGATCCGGAAGGCAACAAGGTGGAGCTGTGGCAGCCGCCGCCGGGGCAGTAAACAAACCCGCTACTCGGGCGGACGGGGTTTGCTGAAGCCCGGTGCGGCGCGGCATCGAGCCGCGACTTACACGAGCCGCTAGTAGCCGCGGTATTCCGGCTGCGGCGGGTAATACTCGGGCGGGGCAGCGTAGACACGGCCGATCGGCGCGTCGTAGCGCGGGCCGTCGTCGTAGTAGCCCGGTTCCGAACGTGCGTACTGCTGCTCCTCGTAGCGCGGCCGCGAATACAGCGGCGTGCTCACCACGTCGACGGCCGCACCGATCACCGCCGCGCCGACCACGAACGGCAGCGCGATCACCTGGCCGACAAAGCGCACCGGCGCCGCGACATCGACGCGCAGATGATCGTGGCGATCGCGCCGGTCGTAACGGTCGTAGCGATCGTAGCGACTGTATTGCTCGTAACGGGGAGCGCCGCGGTAGTCGCGGCGATAGTCGTCGCGTCCGTCACGATCGCCGTGATGGTCGCGCGCATAAGTCGCCGTCGGCAGCGCCATCAACAGCGCCAGCGTGGTCAAGGCGATCCGCTTGTTCATTTGCTTTGAGCTCCGCGAACCCGCGATTGGGTCCGGTGAGCATCAGCTACGCGAGCGCGACTGACTGCGGGCTGAACTGCTCCCCGATGCGCCGGCTGGCTACATGGATGACGCGCGACCCAGGTCACTAGGGCCAGATCGCATTCAGCAGCTGCGCCAACCGCGTGCCCGCCTTGATCACCTCGCTGCGCTGCAGCGTCTCCTTGTCGCGCCAGTACGCGGCATGATCCGGGAACTGTGCGATCCACCGGCCCGGCGCCGCCGGGTCTGCGATGAAACTCAGGCCCGCATAAGCCGAGTGCGACGCACGCAGCGTTTCGCCGGCCCACTGCGCCGCCCAGCCGTCGATCGGCCCGGACGTCGGCGGGACTGCGCTGCGCCTGCCGATCAGCTGGCGTGGCGAGGTCGCGCTGAGCGCGCGCGCGATCTGGTCCCACTCCGCATGCAGGCTGAGGTTGCTGATCGCGTCGTGGATCAGATTGCCGCCGCGGGTATCGGCCTGCGGCTCGGCCACGAGTGCGTCACGGTCCGGGTCGAACGCACGGCCATCGCGATCCAGATAGACCGTGCCGACATGCAGCGGCTGATGCAGATCACCGACGAAATGCGCCAGCAGCAATAACGCCTCGGTCCTGTCGCGGATGTCGAACGGCGGTGGCGCGGCGCGATTCCGCAGCACGGCGATCGCCGCGTGGGTCGCCGCGACGAGATCGTCGTCGCGCGTGCCGCTGTAAGCGCGGTCGTAGCGCAGATGCTGATATGCGACGTTGGTGTAGTGATAACGGCTGTGGCAGCCCTTGGGCGGCGGATCGTCGCAGCCGCTCCAGTTGCGGCGCGCGTAGTCGTGCATGCGTTCACGCTGCGCTGGCGAGTCGAAGGCCGCGCAGGCAGCGGCGGTTTCGCGCGATTGCAGCCCGCCGCTGGCGTCGGGCTGCGCGTCGCGCACGCAGTCGGCCCAGATGGCGGCGACGCGCAGATCGAAGCCGAGCAGGCTTTGCACCTGGCGCCGCGCCGCAGCGCGCAACTGCAGATCGGCGATCGCGCCGATCTGCTGATGACCGGCGTTGCCGTAGGCCGACGCTGTCGGTGCGTGCGCCGCTGCCGTCAGCAACAGCGCCCAGGCGAGCGGCTTCAACGTTCGAGGAACAGCTGCAGCCCGGCCTTGAACAGCACGGGCTGATCGGCGAATGCGGTGTGCGAGGCATAAGGAATGTTGAACAGCGCACTGTGCTCGATGCGCTCGCGCAGCTCCAGCGCTTTTGCCGCCGGAAACAGGTGATCCTCGTCGCCTCGCACGATCAGCGTCGGGCAGCGGATGTCACGCACCCGCTCGCCCGGATAATTCTCGGCGCCGTGGCTCAGCCACATCGCCAGGGTTGCTTCGACGTATCGGTCGTAGTGCTGTGGCTCGGGATTGTGCGACTCGTAAGCCGCGAGCGCCGCCGGCGACTGCTCGCGCCATGTCTGCGGCGTAGCCTTCGACAGCAGCGCGATCACCGGATCGTCCGGTCTCAAAACCCAGTCGGCTCCTATCGTCACCAGCTTGAGCAGCTTGCGCCTCGTCGTCGCCGCGAAGCGATACGCGGTGATGCCGCCGTCGCTGAAGCCGATGATGCTGAGCGTGTCGACGTGCAGATGATCGAGCACCCGTTCGAGATCGCGACTGAGTTGCTCATAGCTCAGCGTCGCCGCACCCAGCGTCGAGCGGCCGTGCCCGCGGCTGTCGATGGCGATCAGGCGATACTGCGCGTCGAGATGCGGCAGCAGGACCTTGAAATCGCCGAGGCTGCCGAAGCCGCCATGCAGCAGCACCAGCGCCGGGCCCCGCGGATCGCCGCCGACTTCGTAGTACAGCCTGGCGCCATCACTTTCGACATCCAGCCAGCTACCGCGGCGGTGATCGAACAGGCTCATGTGCGGGTGCTCCTGCGGCGGGTACGCCCCGCAGCTTAGCAGCGCCGCTGCGGCTCAATGATTGAACTGTGGCTCTTCGAGTATCGCGTTGAGCACGTCGATGATGGCGCGCGCGCTGCGCGTCTCGCCCGGTGCGGGCGCGTCTTCCTTGACGGCGACGACGCGGTAGCGGATGCGGTATTCCGACGGCAGGAAACGATCGTTGCGGCGCCGCAGTACTTCGATCATGTTCTCCAATGTGACCGCGCCGCCCTGCTGCGTCACCAGTGCCTCTGGTGGCGGCTCGGTGCCGTCGCCACTGTGCGGCACGATCTCGAGGCGCCACTTGATCTCGGGATTGCGCGAGTCCAGCAGGCTCAGCACCGTCAGCGCGTCGCTGAAGCGCTCCTGCGGCAGCGGAAACTCCAGCGACAGCCGCGCGTCGCCGTAGATCGCGCCGATGGCGTTTTTCAGCCGCGTCACGCGGAAGCCTTCCTGGCTGAGGAAATTGACGAAGTCGTCGCCGAGACTCTTCAGGATGCGCGACACATCGGCTGTCGCGCGCTCCTCGAGTTCGGCCGCCAGTTTGTTGCGCTCGGCCTTCAGGGCCTGAACTCGTTTGAAACTTTCCAGCGCCATCGGGGATTCCTTGCTGTTGGCGGTGCGGCTAGAGCAACGCCGCAGTCGCGAGGCGCCGTAGGCCACGGTAGGGCTTTGAGCGGGGATTAGCGAATCCGCGACCGGCTCGTCGGCTGTAGAGCCGCGTTACATCTGCTGCGACACCCGATGCATTTGCCTGCAATGAGTGTTCGCCAGCGCCGTGCACAACCGCTCCGGCCGGCATTCGGGTGAGCATTTATGGAATGCATATAAAGCCCGAACAATCATGCGCTTGAGATGTTTTTTCGGCGACTGATACACGCTGCCGTCCGATGCCAAAACGCGCTGGCATACGTGACATCGAAGTTTCAGTCGCGGACAGGGTCCGCTCCTACAGGTTCAGCAGTGAAGTGTTTCGACGATCGCCGTCGATGCCGAACCGCGACAGCTGCGCAGCGTCGCCCGCGATCACGCTGATCGCCGCCTCGGTCGGCAGACAGCGTGCCGCCGCTGCCTGCACGTCCGCCGCGTCCAGCGTCGCGGCCTCCTCGAAGCCGCTCCAGGCCTCGCCGTCGATCAGGCCCAGCCGCAGCCGCGTTTCGATCAGGTCCGCGAGCGCCGTCACGCGCTCGATGCTGCCCGGCTGCCGCAGCACTTCGCTGCGTTGCAGCGGCCGGAACGCCGGCTCGTCGATGCCGTCGCGAATCAACCGCTCGACCGCCTCGATGATCTCGTCGCGCGTATCCGCCGCGCGCGACGCCGGCACCCACACCTGGATCTGGTAGCGCCGTGCCACCGCGGCGGCGCCGATGCGGCTGCGCACACCGTAGGTCCAGCCCAGCTCCTCGCGCAGCCGCAGATTCAGGCGCGATGCGAAGCGTCCGGCCAGCAGCGCGTCGAGCATCTGCAGCGCGGCTTCCTGGCGCCGATCGCACGCCGGCAGCGGCCATGCGACCGTCACCAGCGTCTGCGCCGCGCCCGCGATGTCGATCAAGCCGCTAGCCCGGTCGAAACCCGGGGATTGTTCTTCCGCAGCAGGGAAGCGCGGAAAGCCCCCGGTTTCGACCGGGCTACGCTTGCCTACCATCAGGTAGATCGGCTCAGGCTGCCGGCGATGAAATGCGAGCACGTCGTCGAGGCTCAACGCCGCGACGCGGGTCTGCTGGCCGTTGGCGATCGGCGTGCCGGATGCTGCCGCGAGCAGTCGCTCGGTCGCCGTTTCGGCGCGGCCGATATCGCTCGCAATCGCCTCCAGCTGCTGTGCGCGTGCGCACTCCAATGCGGCGCCATCGAAATCGGGCCGCGACAGCGCCGCCTCGACCAAGCCCAGCACGGCGAGACTTTGCTGCGTCGCCGCGACCCAGCCGTAGCGAACGCAGTCGGGCTGCGCGTCGGCGCTGATGTCCACGCCCAGCGCGGCGGCGGCCGGTTTCAGCTGCGCGTGAAGCAGCGTCGTCGCGAGCTGCGCCAGGCCCATTTGCGAGCCGGTTTCAAGCGCGTTGCCGCCGGGGACGATCAGGCGAGTCGCGAGCAGCCCGCTGTGTTGGCGGTGCGCCAGCAGGAGTGATGCCTTGTGCTGCAGTCGCGGGGACCTTGAGACGGGTAGCGCAATGCCGTCCGCGGCGGGAGAAACAAAAAGCTCGATGCCCCGGTAGGAGCGGTCCTTGACCGCGATTGAGGCTGCGACGGCACCGTCGCGGTCAGGGACCGCTCCTACCGGTTGGGGCAGGAGCTGCAGTTCATGCGGCTCGGCGGCAAGCCGGCTCAACAACTGCGCGACATCGCCTTCTTCGCCATCGCCCTGCAGCTCCGCCTCGACCATCAGCTCCGCCACAGCTTGCAGGCCATCGCAGCGCTGCGCGATCAGCTGCTGCTGCCGCAGGCGACCCTGCTCGCGCTCGCCGTCGCTGAAACCGTCGATCGTCAGCTGCTTCCACTCGCGATCGAGTCGCGCGAGCGCAGCACTGCCGGCGTGCTCCAGCGAGATTTCGATCTGCGATCCCAGGCGGCCATAGCGATAGCGCGCTTGCAGGCGCAGCGCCGAAAACCGCGCTTCAAACCGCGCTTCGATCATTCGCGCCAGTAGGGCCTGCGTCTGCTGCTCGCTTTGCGATGCCGGCGCCGGCAGATTCCAGATTCGATACAGCAACGGCGAACGAACCGCCGCCTCGACGTCATGCCGAGCCGCAGGCGCGGTTGGCGGTTCCGGCAGCGTCGTCCTCGTCACATCGCCAGCTGGCAACGAACCGAAATGCCGCTCGCACAAGCGTTGCGCCTTCTCTGCATCCACATCGCCGGCCAGCGCCAGAACCGCATTGCCCGGATGGTAATGACGCCGGCCGAATGCGCGCGCATCGTCCAGCGTGATGCGCTGCAGATCCGCCTCGCGGCCGATGATGCCGTGACGATACGGATGCCCGGGCGCGTAGCTGATTTCGGCGAGGCGCTCGAACGCCTGGCCTTCGGCACGCTCGCGATACTGGCGCAGCTCGTTGAGCACGACGTCGCGCTGCAGATCGAGCACGCGCGCGCTGTCGGCGGTGAACAGGCGCGCCATACGATCGGCTTCGGCTCGCAGCGCGAAATCCAATGCATCGCGATTCACGGTTTCGAAGTAGTGCGTGCTGTCGAGCAGGCTGCGGCCATTCAGGTCGTGGGCGCCGATCGCCGACAGCTGGCGGATGTAAGAGCCCGGCAGATTGGCACTGCCGCCGTACATCAGGTGCTCGTACAGATGCGACAGGCCGTAGCCGCCTTCGGGTTCGTCGGCGGCGCCGACACGATAGGCCAGATGCACCGCGACCAGTGGCAGGCGATGGTCCTGGTGCAGCAGCACGCGCAGGCCGTTGGCCAGCGTCAAGCGCATGCTCGCCGCGGCGCGCATCAGACGTCGAGCAGGCCGTTGCGCATCGCGATCAGCGTCAGCTCCGCCTGGTTGCCGACGCCGAGTTTCTGTTTGATGTTGTACAGGTGCGTGCCGACGGTGTTTGCCGACAGGTGCAGGGTCTCGGCGATCTGGGCGACCGACTGGCCGTGCGCGAGCTGCAGAAACACCGCGAATTCGCGCTCGGACAGCTGTTCCACCGGGCTGGCGCCGCCATGCAGATCCTGCACGGCGAGCTTGTGCGCCAAGTCGGCGCCGAGATAGATGCGGCCGGCGGCGACGCTGCGCACGGCGTCGATCAGTTCTTCGGCTGCGCCGCGCTTGGATACATAGCCGAGCGCACCGGCTTTCAAGGCGCGCCGTGGATGCGCGGTATCTTCGTGCGCGCTCAACGCGAGCACGCGCGCATCCGGATAACGCGAGGCGAGCCGGCGCAGCGCCTCGATGCCGCCCATGCCCGGCATCGACAGATCCATGACGACGACATCCGGCAGCAATTCGGCATAGAGCTGGTAGCCGCTTTCTCCGTCCTCGGCTTCGCCGACGATCTCGATGTCGGCCGTGCTGCTCAGCAGCATGCGAAAACCCATGCGCACCATCGCGTGGTCGTCGACCAGGATCACGCGCAGGCATGGGTTCATTTGACCGGCTCCAGTGGCAGACGCGCGCGCAATACCGTGCCGAAGGCTGTGCCGGCCTCGATCTGCAGCTCGCCGCCGAGTGACTGCGCTCGCTCGATCATGCCGCGAATACCGAAGCCGCGATCGCGCCGCTGCTGCCAGTCTTCCGCGATGCCGACGCCGTCGTCGAGCACCTGCAGGTGCAGCTGCGCGGCGTCGCCATGCAGGCTCAGCGCGATATGGCTCGCCTGGGCGTGACGCAGCGCATTGCTGCAGGCTTCCTGCAACACGCGGAAGGCAGCCAGGGTCGTCGCCGGATTCGGCACCGTCGGCAGATCGCCGATCTGCAGCGAGAACTTGATCCGCGGATGCTGCGCGCGCCAGTCGTCCACTTGGTTCTGCAGTGCGTCGGACAGGCCCAGATTGTCCAGTGCCAGAGGCCGCAATCGCGGAATCAGCTCATGCACCTCGGCATGCAGCTGACTCGCCGCGTCGCTGATCGCGCGTGCGATCTGCGCGCCCTGCTCGTCGCCGGCGCGATGCACCAGGCTCATGGCCAAGGCGCGGATCGCGGTGACGCTCTGGCTGGTCTGGTCGTGCAGCTCGCGTGCGATCTGGCGACGCTCGTCCTCCATGCGCTGCTCGACCTGCCGGGCGATTTCCCGGCTCTGGCGCAGATGCCGCTGCGCCTCGGCGGCGTCGCGCCGCGCGTACAGATTGTCTTCGATCGAATGCGCCATGCGGTTGAAGGCCTGGCCAATCGCCTCGGCCTCGGCGCTGTTCAGCGTCGGCAGCCGCGTGTGATAGGCGCCGCGCTCCATGCTCTGCAGGCCGACCAGGATCTGGCGTAGCGGCCGCGTCGCGCGGCCGACCAGCCACAGCACCGAGGGCTGCACCAGCGCCAGCGTCAACAGGCCGATCAGCAGCAGGCGCAGCGTGTCGTCCCAGCCGTCGAGGATCGCGCGCGAGGCATTGGACTCGATCATCAGCTGGCCGCCGGCGATCGCGAACTGCTGATGCATCTGCTGCGGCCCGACCAGATGCGCGAACCAGGCCGGGGCGTCGCGTCCGGCCTTGTAGGTCGACGACGGCGAGCGGTACAGCAGCTCGCCGCGGGCATCGTGAAAGCTCAGCTCGGTGGAGCGCAGGCGGCCTAGCTGTTGCAGGAAGGCGCGCATCGCCTGCGGGTCGCTGCTGCGGCCGGGTACGGTCGCGATGAAGGCACTGAACAGCCGGTTGGCGACGGTGTTGCTGGCAGCGACTTCTTCCTGCACGCCGCGCCGTGTGCTGATGACCTGCGCGACCAGCATCGAGGCGATGAACGCGAACATCAGCGCGGCGATCATCAGGTTGATGCGCAGCCGCAGGCTCATGCGCGTACCGCCGCTGGCGACAGGCGTTGCGTTCGTGGCGGGCGAGGGCAGGCGGACATGGCTGCGCATGCTAATCGCTTGCGTAGCCCGGATGAAACCCGGGCTGCATTGCGCCGGGTTTCATCCGGCTTGCGACTACAGAAAATCGTGAGTGACATCTCATGGCGATCGCGACGCGCCGGGCGGCGGGGCTGGTCACACTGGGTCTGCGCCGCCGGTTCCGGTGTCGCAGCCCGTCATCCACAACCAGGAGATCCGCCAATGAAGCTGAAATGGGAAACCCCCGCTGCCCGCGACCTGCGCTTTGGTTTCGAAATCACGATGTACATCGCCAACCGCTGAACCGCGGAGATCAACCCTCTCCCCTTGCGGGAGAGGGTGGCCCGAAGGGCCGGGAGAGGGGTCGTACCTTCGAGCCGCGCAACCCCTCTCCCGTCGCTACGCGACACCCTCTCCCACAAGGGGAGAGGGAATCCTGGTTTCGATCGGAGAAAAGCATGCGCGTCCACGTGCTGGGATCGGCGGCCGGTGGCGGCTTCCCGCAATGGAACTGCAACTGCCGCAACTGCGACGGCGTGCGTCGCGGCACCCTCAACGCGAAGCGGCGCACGCAATCGTCGATCGCGCTCAGCGCCGACGGTGCGGGATGGCTGCTGTGCAATGCCTCGCCCGACATCCTGCAGCAGCTGCAGCAGTTCCCGGCACTGCAGCCGGCGCGCGCGCTGCGCGACACCGCGATCAACGGCGTACTGCTGATCGACGCGCAGATCGATCACGCCACCGGCCTGTACATGCTGCGCGAACACCGGCAGAAGCTGCCGCTGTGGTGCACGACGCCGGTGTTCGATGACCTGACGCGCGGCAATCCGATACTGGAGCTGCTCAAGCATTACTGCGGTGTCGACCGCCATGAAATCCCGCTGGATGCCAGGCCGTTCGCGATGCCGGCGATGCCCGGCCTGCAATTCACCGCGATTCCGCTGATCAGCAATGCGCCGCCGTATTCGCCGCATCGTGATGACCCGGTGCCGGGCGACAACATCGGCCTGCTGGTGCGCAGTCTCGATAGCGGCCGCAGCTTGTTCTACGCGCCCGGCCTGGGCCGGATGGAGCCGCCGGTGTGGAGCGCGATGCGCAGCGCCGACGTGGTGCTGGTCGACGGCACCTGCTGGCGTGACGACGAGCTGGTGGCACTCGGCGCGTCGAAGAAAACCGCGCGCGACATGGGCCATCTGCCGCAGACCGGGGCCGGCGGCATGCTGCAATGGCTGGGCGAACTGCCGGCGGGCGCGCGGCGCATCCTGATCCACATCAACAATACCAATCCGATCCTGGACGAGGACGGCGCCGAGTACGCGCAGCTGCGCGCGGCCGGTGTCGAAGTCGCCTACGACGGCATGGAGATCGAGCTGTGAACGATCAGGTCACGATAAAACTCGACAGCGCCACCGACCTGGAAGCGCGGCTGCGCGAGCAGGGCAGCGCCTACCACATCCACCATCCGTTCAATCGCATGCTCAACGAAGGGCGCGCGACACCGGCGCAGATTCGCGGCTGGGTCGCGAACCGCTACTACTACCAGATCGCGATTCCGATCAAGGACGCGGCGATCCTGTCGAACTGCCCGGATCGCGACATGCGCCGGCAATGGATACAGCGCATTCTCGATCACGACGGCCATGACGGCGACGAAGGCGGCATCGAGGCCTGGACGCGCCTGGCGCTGGCAGTCGGGCTGAGCCGTGAAGAACTGGAAGACCTGCGCCATGTGCTGCCGGCGGTGCGCTTCGCGGTCGACGCCTACGTCAATTTTGCGCGCCGCGCACCCTGGCAGGAGGCGATGTGCTCGTCGCTGACCGAGCTGTTCGCGCCGAACATCCACAAGGAACGCCTGGCGAACTGGCCGCAGCACTATCCATGGATAGACGCCGAGGGCCTGCAGTATTTTCGCAAGCGCCTGAGCGAAGCGCGGCGCGACGTCGACCACGGCTTGCGCGTCACGCTGGAGTATTTTCAGGGTCCGCAGCAGCAACAGCGCGCACTCGAAATCCTGAAATTCAAGCTCGACATTCTTTGGGCGATGAACGACGCGCTGGCGAACGCTTATGGGGTGCAGTCTTGAACGCCCTGCAATCGCGCCCGCGCATCGCGCGCGGCCTGCGCCTGCAATGGGAGCCGGCGCAGAACGCGCACGTGCTGCTGTATCCGGAGGGCATGGTCCAGCTCAACGCCAGCGCCGGCGAAATCCTGAAGCGCTGCGACGGCGAGCGCGATCTCGCCGCGATCGTCGACGATCTGCAGCAGGCCTTCGAGGTCGAGGATCTGCGCGCCGACGTACTCGCGTTCATCGAGCTGGCCAGCGCCCAGCGCTGGATCGAAAGCGCGTGAACGCCGCGACCCGAGCTGCGATCCCCGGCCCGCCGTTCTGGCTGCTGTGCGAGCTGACTTACCAGTGCCCGCTGCACTGCGCGTTCTGTTACAACCCGGTCGATTTCGCCAAACACGAGGACGAGCTGAGCACCGAGGACTGGCTGCGCGTGCTGCGCGAAGGTCGCGAACTGGGCGCGGTGCAATGCGGCTTCTCCGGAGGCGAGCCGCTGATGCGCAAGGACCTGGAGATCCTGGTCGCCGAAGCCCGTAAGCTCGGCTACTACAGCAACCTGATCACCAGCGGCATCGGCCTGAGCGAGCAGCGCATCGCGGCACTCAAGCAGGCCGGGCTCGATCACATCCAGCTGTCGTTTCAGGATTCGACGCGCGAGGTCAATGACTTTCTGTCGTCGACGCGCACTTTCGATCTGAAGCGTCGCGCGGCCGAGCTGATCAAGAGCCAGGCTTATCCGATGGTGATGAACTGCGTGATCCACCGGCTCAACATCGATCACGTCGAGCGCATCATCGAGCTGGCGGTGGAGCTGGACGCGGATTACCTGGAGCTGGCCAACGTGCAGTTCTACGCCTGGGCCAAGATCAACCGTGATCAGCTGCTGCCGACGCGCGAGCAGTTGCAACGCGCCGAGGCGGTGACGCAGCAGTGGCGCGAGAAACTCGGCAACCGCATGAAGCTGCTGTTCGTCGTGCCGGACTACTACGAGACGCGGCCGAAGAAATGCATGAACGGCTGGGGCAGCGTGTTCCTGACCGTGACCGCCGACGGCCTGGCGCTGCCCTGCCATACCGCGCGGATGCTGCCGGGGCTCGCGTTCCCGAGCGTGCGCGAGCACGGCCTGCGCGACATCTGGTACGAATCCGAGGGCTTCAACCGCTACCGCGGCGACAGCTGGATGCAGGAGCCCTGTCGCAGCTGCCCGGAAAAAGCCAGGGATCACGGCGGCTGCCGTTGCCAGGCCTACATGCTGGCGCAGGACCCGGCCGCGGCCGATCCGGTTTGCGACAAGTCGTCGCAGCATCATCTGGTGCTGGACGCGATTGCCGCCGCCGGCACGCCAGCGAGCATCGAAAAGCCGCTGGTGTTTCGCGGGCCCAAGGAATCGCGCCGGCTGGATCGCGCGTTCTGATCGCGTCTACCGGGTCCGCGCTCGTCACACGCGCGTCAGCGCTGTAACGCAAGCCGACTGCCGGCGGGATTGCGAAGCTGAACCCTCGCTTGCGTATCGGGAAAACAAGCGGGTTCAGCCGCCAGCGGTGCTGCTGTTGTTAGCTTGATGTCGGAAGCACAACAGGAGAACAACATGAATCGCCATAACAGAATCGTCATGCTCACCAGCGCCGCTTTGCTGCTGGCCGGCGCCAGCGCCGCGGTTTACGCCGAGGATCATGGCGACCGTGTCGAACAGCGCTATGACGACAAGGGCCAGCGCATCAACGATCGCCTCGACGACAAGGGCGGCCGCATCGAAAACCGTCTGGACGCGAAGGGCCAGCGCATCGACAACCAGTACGACCGGGCCGCCGACCGCGCCGCTGCCAACGGCAACTACGACAAGGCCAAGGCGCTCGACCGCAAGGGTGATCGCATCCAGGACAACTATGAAAAGAAGGGCGAGCGCGTCAACGAAGCCTACGACCGCAAGGGCGATCGCATCGAGAACAATTACGAGAAGAAGGGCGACCGCGCCGAAGATCGTTACGACGCGCATCACTGAGTTCGCGGCTTTCCCCTCTCAGCGCAGAGGGGAAAGCCGCCGGTGACGCGCCCGCGCCCGCCTGCCGACGCAGGTCCGGACGCCGAAGCCTTCGACAGATCGGGTGCGGGTCAATCGTCCCGCACCGTCGGTTTTGCGGTCAGTCAGGCCGGCGGAAAACCCACCAGGCCACCGGCACGATCGCGACTTCCAGCAGCAGGTAGAACTGCAGCAGCGGCGCCGCTGGCCCGTCGACGAAGTAACTCACGATGCGGCCGGCGCAGAGGCCGCTGGTGAACACCAGCACCGTCAGCAGCGCGGCCTGGCGATAGCGCGCATCGAAGGCCGCATACAGCCAGAACAGGCCGAAGCCCAGGTACAGGCCGGTCACCGCCCTGAGCATGTGCGACAGGTTGGCGTCCAGTGTCGAAACGCCCAGCCACCGTCGTGCGAACCACGACGGGCTCAAGCCGTAGCCGAGCGCGATCAGGCTGACCAGCACGAATGACAGCAGCAAAAAGCCCTGCTTGATGCGCATTGCCCTCTCCTCGTGTCGCCTCGTTTTACGAATCCGACGCCGGCGCGATCACCTGCGCCGCAGCTTAGGCGCTGCCGCTTGCAGTGGCCAGCCGTGGTCGCAAACAACCACGTAGCCAAAGCTGGATCGTGTGCGGCGATCTAGCGCGACGCCAGCCGCTGCAGCGCCGCACGCGCGCCGATGCGCGTGAACGCCAGCACTGCGCGCTCACGATGCGCGGCGGCCTGCTCCGGGTCTTCGCTCCAGCGCATGCGCATCAGATGCAGCCAGGGTTCGGCGACGATCGCGCCGGTGCCGGCGATCAGTTGTTCGACACGCTCCAGGCCCTGCTCAGCGCGGCCGCGGCTGGCAAACGGCTCGGGGATTTCGAGGTAGGCGAGCCAGCTCAGGATTTCCCAAACGCGCGCATGCGAGCGATACGCGCTGTCGATCGAGCTCTCCGCCGTGGCCAAGGCGCGCGGCAGATCACCGGCGCGCCGGTAGGCACGCGACAAGGTCGCCAGGACCTGCGGCTGGAACTGGTAGCCGTTGGCGCCGCGCGCCACCAGCGGCAGCGCCTGCTCAAGCAGACCGACCGCGATCTGCGGATCGCCAGCCAGCACATGCGCCTGGCCGAGGCCGCGCAGCGCGATCGCACGGAAATACGAACTGCCGGTTTCCTCGGCGCGTTGCATCGCGAGTTCGCCGTGGCGGATCACGCCGTCGTAGTCGCCGGTGAATTGCGCGAGGTCGATCCAGGTGCCGTGCATCCAGCTGGCAATCCGGTTCTCCGGCCCGGCATAGGCGAGCACCGCATGCAACTGCTGCTGCGCCTGTGCGAGCTGGCCGAGCCAGCCGAGCATCAGCGCGTAGAACGCGCGCGACAGGTAGTTGTCGCGGCCGACAGGCTCGGTCAGCCAGGCATCGCCGCCGGTTCGCGTGATGATGTCGACGCCTTCGCGCGGATAGCCCGCGGTGCTGTGCACCAGCAGCAGCTGCAGGCGGAAGCGGTTGATCAGATCCAGCGCGCCGCTGTCGACGGCGAGCTGCATCGCGCGGGCGACGAGCTGTATCGCCTGCTGCGCGTCGCCGCGGTGCAGCTGTTCGGCGCTGTAGGAGATCAGCAGCTCGGCCTGCGCGGCAGTGTCCTGGCTGGCGCGTGCGAGCTCGCTGGCCTGTCGATAGGCGTTTTCGACTTCGTCGGTCGACAGGTCGGTGAACTGCGCCTGGCGCACGATGCCGGCCAGCGCCTGCACGCGCATGCGCTCGGCCTGCGCCGATCGCGGCGCCTGTTCGAGATTGCGGATCGCCAGTCGGAACTGAGCCAGCGCGGCGTTGGCGCCGAGCGTGGCGGCCGCGCGGGCCGCCTGCAGATTCCATTCGGCCGCCCGCAGCCACTGGCGTGCGCGGCGCCAGTGATGCGCGATCGCCGGCGCGGCTTCGTCTGCGGGCCGATCGAGCGGGTGCTGCTGTTCCAGCTGCTGCGCGAGCAGCCCATGCGCGGCGACGCGCTGCGACTCCAGCTGCGTGCGGTAGACCACGTCCTGGCTCAGTGGATGGGCGAATTCGTAGCGCCCCGGCGTGTCGAGAAGCGGGACGATGAAGCCGCGCTTGCGCAGCGTCAGCAGGCTGTCGGCGAGTGCGGAGTCGTTGGCGCCGCTGAGCGCCTGCAGCAGCGACTCGTCGAATTCCAGGCCGATGATCGAGGCCGATTGCAGCAGGCTCTTGTCGGCGTCGGCCAGCCGGTCGACACGCGCCGCGATCAGCGCGTGCACCGTGTCGGGAATCGTCCAGCTGACGATCGGCTTGTCGAGCAGATAAGCGCCGCGCCGGCCCTGCAGATGCCCGGCCTCGCACAGCGACTGCACCGCCTCTTCGACGAAGTAGGGATTGCCGCCGGCGCGCTGCTGCAATTGCAGCGGCAAAGCGGCGACGCTCGGATGCGGGCCGAGCAATTGCTGCGCGAGATTGTCGATATCGGCCGGGCCGAGCGCGCTCAGTGCGATGCGCCGCTCCGGACGGCTGTGCAGCCAGCCCTGGTCGTGGCCGGGCCGGAAGTTCAGCAGCAACAGCGTCGACGTGCCGGCGATCTGCGCGGCCAGCAGCTGCAGGAAGGCGAGGCTGCCTTCGTCGAAAAAATGCACGTCTTCGATCAGCAGCAGCTGCGGCGTCTCGCTGCGCGACAGCAGCCGCGCCATCAGCTCGAACAGCTGGCGCCGGTCTGCGGCAAAGCCGGCCGCGGCATCGGCGCCACGACGCTCGCCTTCGCCGAGGAATTCCAGCAGCCGCGGCAGCAGCGCCACCGACGCCGGATCGAACAGCAGCAGCGCGCCGGCCGCGAGCTGGCGCAGATCGCCATCGCCTTCGGCGGCGCCGCCGCGCAGGCGCTGGCGGACCAGCGCCTGCACCGGCAAAAACGGCACCGCGGTCGCGTAGGGCACGCCGCTGACGCGGTGCACGGCGACGCCGGCGCGCTCGCAGTCCTGCGCGAACTCATGGCACAGCCGGCTCTTGCCGATGCCGGCTTCGCCGATCACCGCCACGATGTTGCCGCGCCCGCCTTGCATCTCGGCGAGCGCATCGCGCAACTGCTGGCGCTCGGCGTCGCGGCCGACCAGGCGCGTCGCACCGCGCGCGAGGCCGCGCTCCAGCCGCGTCCGGCTCGGCCCTTCGCCTTCGACTTCGAATACGCGCACCGGCGCCTCGCTGCCGGCGACGCGCATGTCGCCGAGATCGCGCAGCCTGAAATAGCCTTCGGCGAGCAGCGCGGTGTTGCGGGTCGCGTAGATGCGGCCGGGCTCGCAGATCTGCTCCATGCGCGCCGCCAGATGCACGGTCAGGCCCTGCGCGGTGTAGTCCATGCGCAGGTCGTCGCCGATCGCGCCGACGACGACGTCGCCGGTATTGAGCCCGGCCCGGAACGACAGGTTGAGCCCGGTCGACAGCCGCAGCTCGTCGGCGTAATCGCGCACCGTGCGCTGGATTTCCAGCGCGGCGAAACAGGCGCTGGAGGCATGCGCTTCCAGCGCCAGCGGCGCACCGAACAGCGCCATGATGCCGTCGCCGGTGTACTGGTTGATGGTGCCGTCGTAGCGATGCACCGCGGCGCCGAGCAGCGCGAAATAGCGATTGAGGATCTGGTGCCAGGCCTCGGCGCCGGCCTGCTCGGCCAGCCGCGTCGAGCCCTTGATGTCGACGAACAGCACGGTGACGCGCTTGCGCTCGCCGATCATCGCCGCGCGCGTCGTCAGCACGCGCTCGCTCAGATGCGGCGGTGTATAACGGCGGCGTGCGCGGTTCGCCTGCTCGGATTCGCTGTCGTCGAGCCGGTTGCCGCATTGGTTGCAGAACCGGGCCTGGGCCGGATTGCTCGCCTGGCATTGGGAACAGACCCGCATGACGTCTCCGGACGTGGCGCTTGATGGCAAATTATCGCTCATCGGCTCAGAGACGAACTGTAGGAGCGGGCTTGCCCGCGACTGTGCCCGGTCGCGGGCAAGCCCGCTCCTACATCAGAAAACCGACCACCAGATCGGCAAAGCGCCCGGCCTGTTCCCATTGCATGAAATGGCCGGCATCGGGCATCGCGACCAGGTCCAGGCCGGCGGTGAAGTGCGGCTTCTGCCCCTGGAACATCGCCGGCGCGATACAGCCGTCCCGCCCGCCGTAGATCATCCGTGTCGGCACCGTCACCGCGGGGAATACCAGGCGGCGGGAGGCCGGGCTGATCAGGCTGCCGCTCAGCTGGCGATAGTAGGACAGCGCGGCTTTCAGCCGGCCCGGCTCGTCGAAATTCTGCTTCAGCGGTCGCAGCTCGGTATCGCCAAAAGCCCAGCCCGGTGACCAGCGCGCGATCAGCTGTTCCAGCCAGCGATAGTCATCGCGCGGGATTTCCCATTCAGGAAACCAAGGCAGCTGGAAACGCAGCATGTAGCTGGAGCGACGCAGCTGCTGCCAGCGCATGCGCAGCAGGAAATGGCCGGTATGCGGCACCGCGGCGGTGACCAGTCGCGTGACCCGTTGTGGCGCCAGATGCGCGGCGGCATACGCGGTGACCGCGCCCCAGTCGTGGCCGACGACGGCGAACTGCTCGGCGCCGAGCGCGTCGGCGAGGCCGATCACGTCGCCGGCCAGCGCTTCGATGCGGTAGTCGCCGCCGGGCGCCAGCGCGCTGGGTGCGTAGCCGCGCATCGCCAGCGCGACCGCGCGGTAGCCGGCGGCGGCGACGCGATCGAGAATCGGCAGGAAGCCGCAGTAGGTGTCCGGAAAACCGTGCAGGAAAATCACCAGCGGGCCGCTACCGCGGCTGACGTAGGCCAGCGTGATGCCGGTGGCGGGGATGCGGCAGGTCTGGGGGGCTTCGCTGTTCATGTGCGGCAGCGTAGCCGAGAACGCGCGCCGCTAGCTTGCGACGCACGCGACGGCGTTTTCTTGCGCGCTATAGTCGCGCCTCCATCAGGATCCAGGCCTTGCCGCAGATGAGCGAAACCAAGCCGGTCACCTACGCCGACGTCAACGCGGCCGCCACCCGCATTCGCGGCCACGCGCACCGCACGCCGGTGATGACATCGAGCAGGCTCGACGCCGAATTCGGCGCAAGCCTGTTCTTCAAATGCGAAAACCTGCAGCGAGCCGGCGCTTTCAAATTCCGCGGCGCGTTCAATGCGCTGTCGCGCTTCGACGAGCAACAGCGCGGCGCCGGTGTGGTCGCGTTTTCGTCGGGCAATCACGCGCAGGCGATCGCACTGTCGGCAAGGCTGCTCGGCATTCCGGCAACGATCGTGATGCCGGCCGACGCGCCGACGGTGAAAGTCGCGGCAACACGCGAATACGGCGGCAGCATCGTGATCTATGACCGCTACACCCAGGACCGCGAGCAGATCGGTCGCGATCTGGCGCAGCAGCGCGGCATGACGCTGATTCCGTCCTACGATCATCCGGACGTGATCGCCGGGCAGGGTACTGCGGCGAAGGAGTTGTTCGAAGAGGTCGGCGATCTCGATGCGCTGTTCGTCTGCCTGGGTGGAGGCGGTCTGCTGGCGGGCTCGGCGCTGGCGGCGCGTGCGCTGTCGCCGGCCTGCAAGCTGTTCGGCTGCGAGCCGCAAGCCGGCAACGACGGCCAGCGCTCGCTGCGCTCCGGCGAGATCGTGCACATCGACACACCCGACACCATCGCCGACGGCGCGCAGACCCAGCACCTCGGGCATTACACGTTTCCGATCATCCGCCGCGACGTCGACGACGTGCTCACCGCCACTGATGCGCAATTGATCGAGGCGATGCGCGATTGCGCGGCCTACATGAAACTGATCGTCGAACCCACCGGCTGCCTGGGCCTGGCCGCTGCGCGCACGATGAAAGCGCAGCTGCAGGGCCAGCGTGTCGGCGTCATCATCAGTGGCGGCAATGTCGCGATGGACCGGTTCTGCGAGCTGTTGTCCGCATAGCCCTGTCTCAGGGCAGGTCGCGACCCGTCCCAAGACAGCCGCCGCGGCATGGCGCGCCAATGGCCGAATCCGATTGCAGTGTTCTCAGAAATCGCGCGATATCCGCGCGCGATTTGAGATGGAAGACGGTTTTGATCGCCGCCTGCGCGGCCACGTATTCCCGGTACTTCGGCGTCAGGTGCTTGTGGCAGAGCCGAAGCACGCGGTAGCCGTTCAACGTACCTTTCCACATCGGGCTTTTCTCGGGCCAGCCTTCCGGCGGCACGAAGCGCGACTTGATCAGGCGCTTCGTCACCCACCAGGCGTGCAGCGCCAAAGGCAGGTCGACATAGACCAGGGTGTCGGCCGCGGCTAGGCGCGCCCAGGTGCTTTCCAAGCTGCCGAAACCTTCGATGAGCCACTCGGAACGATCGAGGAGCTCGCGATGCAACTCGGCATAGACATCGGCCGCAACGGCATCGCCGCCAGGCCGGAAGCAGAGCCTGTCCAGCGCATGCAGCGGCAGTCCGGTGTTTGCCGCAAGCTGTTTTGCCAGCGTGGACTTTCCGCCACCGGCATTTCCGAATATGGCTACTTTCTTCACGGCATCTCTCGCATTGGTGCCACTCGTGCGAGACAAAAAGCCCGCCGTAGTGGCGGGCTCTGTTTAAACAGACAGCACTATCCCCGCCGACTCTTCTGGAAGCGGCCGATAATTCGGACAACGTTGTGTCGAGGTCTGGTTTGCATGGTGCGCAGATTAAAGCGAGCCTCTGCACGCTCGCAAGTTCCGGTAGACGTTGTCATTCCCGAGAAGGCGTAAATGACGAAGAACCTTCAGAACGGTAGCGGCAGCAAATCCGGCTCGACCCAGCCACGCCGTGCCTCGACGCTGAACAGTCGATCGCGTGACCAGTGCGCCAGCAGCCAGTCGGGCCGGCCGTAAGGCGAGGCCAATAGCGCATTCAGCGCCTCGAACATCGGCACGCCGGGACTTGCATCGAGCCAGGCGCGCGCGGCGCGCAACGAGGCCAGCGTGATGGTGTCGTGATAGCCGCTGCTGTCGGTGTTCTGTTTGCCGCAGGCCTCGTTGTAGGCGCGGATCAGCGCCGGCATCTCGCGCGGCGCGTCGCGGGCCGGGTCGCGCAGCAGCGCGAAAGCGGCGGCAAAATGCGCGGCATGGGTCCAGGCCTCGCTGGGCAGGCTGTGGTCGAGAAAGCGGCCGGCGATGTGTTCGATCTCGGCGTCGCAGCTGAAGTGTCGCGGGTGCATCGGATATCGCTCCTTGGGTGAGAAAATGCCGGGCGGAGCTGCCAAAACAAAACCCCGCCGGTGGCGGGGTCGTTCGATGATGCCGGTGGAAAGCGGGGCTGCTTAGCGCCCCCCGGATTCCGCCCGCACGCGAGCCAACACCGCCTGATGGCCGTGCTGTTGCTGTCGCGTGCGGTGGTGGTGGCGGTCGAACATGCGGCGGATTCTAGCCGCGGTTTTTACGCAAGAGAAGTGACGGCTCGTGGCCCGCCGCTTTGCGGGTGTTCGAGCAGGGGCTGCAGTTGTTGCCAGGCCAGCTCGGCCGTTGCGGGGACCGGCGCGGCAAGCTCGAGCGCCGGAACCTGCAGCAAGTCGTCCGCGACGAATCCCGGCAGCAGCCGCGTCGGATCGTCGATCAGCTTGCGGAAGCGGCTGCGGTAGTCGCGATAGCGGTCGCGACTGACGATGCTGGCGCCGCCGATGCGCGCATAGCGCAGCATCACGCCGTCGGCGGTTCGGCCCGCGGGCACTTCGATGCAGGGCCGCGGATACTGCAGCAGCTGCTGATAAATTTCGCCCTCGTGCTTCAGCGCATGGCGCGCGCTGGCGTCGAAGTACAGAAAGGCCTGATCGCCATTGGCCAGCAGCTGGCGCATCAGTGCGAGCGGAAAGCGCAGCGACGGCGGCATGCCGCACCAGTACGCGAGGTTCAGCGCGTCGATGAATACGCGTCGCCCCTGCTCGCCGAGGCTGTCGGCGGCGTTCGTCATGCGCCGGCCAGCTTGCCGATCTGTTTGAGCGCGGCGATCACCGTCGGCGACAGCTCGCGCCCGCAGTTCAGGCGCATCGCCGAACGAAACTGGCCGCTGGCGGAAAACAGCGGGCCGGGCGCGAAACTGATGTTGCGCGCCAGCGCCAGGCCGTGCAGCGCGACGGTGTCGACTTCGCCGGGCAGGTCCAGCCACAGCACGTAGCCGCCGTTGGGCCGGCTCATGCGCGTGCCGGCCGGGAAGTAGCGCTCGACCGCGCGCGAGAACTGCGCGACCTGCTGCTGGCAACGCTGGCGCAGTCCGCGCAGCTGGCGCTGGTAGCCCCGCTGCGTCAGCACGTCGGCGATGCAGGACTGCAGCGCGACCGGTGTCGACACCGAGGCCATGAAGCGGCTGACGCGCAGTTTCTGTGCATCGACGCCGCCGAACATCCAGCCGATCCGCATGCCCGGCGCCAGCGTTTTGGAAAACGACGAGCACAGCGTGACGATGCCATCGCGATCCAGCGCCTTCAGCGGCGGCGGCCGCGGCGTCGCGAAATGCAGGTCGCCGTGCACGTCGTCCTCGATGATCGCGACACCGCGTGCCGCGCACAGCGTCAGCAGTTCGCGTTTGCTCGCCTCGCTCATCGTGGTTCCCAGCGGATTGCCGACGCAGGGGCTGAGCAGCACCGCGCGCACGCTGCCGCTGCCGTTTGCGTCGAGCGCGTTGCGCAGGGCAGCGACCGACAGGCCGCCGACCGCATCGGTGGCGATCTCCAGCGCGCGCATCCCCAGGCTTTCGATGATCTGCAGAAAGCCATAGTAAGTAGGCGATTCCACCGCGATGGTATCGCCGGGCTTGGCGATGTTGCGCAGCGCCAGGTTCAGCGCCTCGGTACAGCCGCTGGTGATGACGATGTCCTCGTGCGACACCGGGCAACCCTGATCGAGGTAGAGGCGTGCGATCGCGCGGCGCAGCGCCTCGACGCCGTGAAAGCTGCCGTATTCGGTCAGCAATTGCGGCTGCCGCCGTATCGTCGACGACAGCGCGCGCTGCAGCGCCGCCGTCGGGAACCAGCCCGGCTCCTGCAGTGCCGAGCCGAGCTGCACGATCGCGCGATCGCCCATCGTCGCGATCAGCTGGTCGAACAGGCCGTTGACCGCGACATAGCGTGGTCGCCGCGCGTTGCGTGTCGTTGCCAGCGGTTGCAGATCGGATAGCTGGCTGCGCACGTAGTAGCCGGACTGCGGCCGCGCCTCGATATCGCCGCGCGATTCCAGGTGACGCAGCGCAGCGAGCGCGGTGGTGTGGCTGACCTTGCGCTGCGCGGCGAGCAGGCGCACCGACGGCACGCGCTCGCCGCCGGCGAGTTCTCCGGCGCGAATACGGCCCGCGATTTCGTCGGCGACGCTGAGATACAGCGCCGCGCTTTCCGTGGCGCTTGAGGCAGGCGTACTGGGCTTCACGTCGATCGTTCCGGTTGCGGCGACTGCAAACTGTTATTGGCCACTTTGCGCAAAAGTGTATCTGTTATGGCCGCGAGCGCCCACCTAATCTGGCGGCCCTTGAAACCGGAGAACGCCGATGGCCCTGGAATACGCAAGCTGCTGGGCGCTGGCCTCGCTGGCCTTCGTCAGCTCAATCACGCCGGGCCCGAACAACTTCATGCTGATGGCCTCGGGCATGCGCTTCGGCCTGCCGCGCACCTTGCCGCACCTGTTCGGCGTGAGCTTCGGCTTCTCGCTGTTGCTGCTGTTCGCCGATCTGAGCCTGGGCTATGCCAGCGCGCATGTCGCACATCTGGCGCCGGTGCTGGCCGTGGCCTGCGCCTTGTACCTGGTGTGGCTCGCGGTGAAGCTGCTGCGCGCGCCTTTGTCCGGCGCCAAGCAACCGCAGCACGCCGGTAAGCCGATGTCGGCTGCCGCGGCGATGGCCTTCCAGTGGGTCAACCCGAAGGCCTGGACCATGGTCATCGCCGGCGCGACGATGGCGCAGCAGTTTCAGCTGGCCACGGCGCCGCGCGCTGCCTTGCTGGTGCTGATTTTCTCGGCGATCAATCTGCCCTGCGTGCTGCTCTGGGCGGTCGCCGGATCGCAGATGCGCCGGCTGCTGACGCGGCCGCTGTTTGCGCGCGTGTTCAACGTGACAATGGCCGCGGCGCTGGTGGCGACGGCGGCGTGGATGGTGTTGCCGGCGCGCTGATGCTGTTGCCCTCTCCCTCCGGGAGAGCGTGGCGCGTAGCGCCGGGTGAGGGAGCTGCCGGGATCAGCCCGTTGCGATCGCGGCGAGATCCTCACCCCAGCCCCTCTCCCGATGGGAGAGGGGTTTCGAGTGAACTCAGCTGCCGAGCATTTCCCGCTCGTAGGCCCGGCCCTTCTCGGCGTCGTACTTGCCTTCCCAGCGCGCGATGACCAGCGCGGCCAGCGCGTTGCCGACGACGTTGAGCGCGGTGCGCGCCATGTCGAGCACGCGGTCGACGCCGGCGATGAAGGCCACGCCCTCCAGCGGAATGCCGACACTGCCCAAGGTCGCCAGCAGCACCACCAGCGACACGCCGGGCACGCCGGCGATGCCCTTGGACGTGACCATCAGGGTCAGCACCAGCGTGATCTCCTGCAGCAGGCTCAGGTCGATGCCGTACAGCTGCGCGATGAAGATCGCGGCGATGCTCTGGTACAGGGTCGAGCCGTCCAGATTGAACGAGTAGCCGGTCGGGATGACGAAGCTGGTGATGCCCTTGGGCACGCCATAGGCCTCCATCTTTTCCATCAGCCGCGGCAGCACGACTTCGGAGCTGGCGGTGGAGTAGGCCAGGATCAGCTCGTCCTTGAGCAGGCGCAGCAGGCGGAAGATGTTGAAGCCGCACCAGCGCGCGACCAGCCCCAGCACCACGATGGCGAAGAACAGGACCGCGAAATACACCAGCAGCACCAGCTTGGCCAGCGGCAGCAGCGAGGCGAAACCGAACGTGGCGACGGTGGCGGCGATCAACGCGAACACGCCGACCGGCGCGTAGCGCATGATGATGTGCGTGACCTTGAACATGGTCTCGGCGACGCTGCGGAACACCTGCACCAGCGGGTCGCGATGGTCCGCCGGCAGCGACGACAGGCCCAGGCCGAACAGCACCGCGAAGAAGATCACCGGCAGGATGCTGCCTTCGGCCAGCGTGGCGAAGATGTTGGCCGGAATCACGTTGAGGATCGTCGTGACCAGGCCGTGCGGCTGCGCCTGCACTTTCTCGGTGGTCGCCTCCAGGGTGCTGATATCCGAGGTCGACAGCTGCTGCATGTCGATGCCGCTGCCGGGCTGGGTGACATTGGCCAGCAGCACGCCGAGCACGATCGCCAGCGTCGTCACCGCCTCGAAGTACAGCAGCGTCTTGCCGCCGATGCGGCCGAGCTTCTTGGCGTCGCCGATGCCGGCGATGCCGACCACCAGCGAGGCCAGCACGATCGGCAGCACGATCATCTTGATCAGGCGGATGAAGATCTGCCCGCCCGGCGTCAGCACGTTGGTGATCAGCCAGGCGCGCGTGTCGCCACCGATTTCGTGCAGCACCGCACCGACGATGATGCCGAGCAGCAGCGCGATCAGGATCTGCCAGGCCAGAGCAATTCGGATGGGGCGCATTTTTTAGGCCGTGTTGTGGCGAATGGCGACGCAAGGGTATGCGCGAAGAACCGGCGGCAGGCCCCGGGCAGGGTACACCAGGTCGGTGCCCGAATTGGCCGGCGCGGCTTCCCGCCCATGGCTATGCAGGGGCCGTGCCGGCCTGCGGTTCTAGTTCGCCACGGCGCTCTTGATCGCGTGGATGAAGGCATAACCACCGGCCCACATCACCGCGCAGAAAATCAGCAGTGCGCCGAGGATGGAACCCAGGCTCGCCTCGGCAAAGCCGCGCCCGCGCGCGCTGTTGCCGCGAATGCCGCCGCAGGCAGCGAGCACGCTGCCCAGCAGCTGGAACGAGTTCGGGGGCTTGCGGGGTGGGGTTTCGGGGCTTTGCATGGCGTACAGTTTAGCGAACCGGGGCGAGGGCCGCTGCAGTTCAGCGGCGCGACATTCTGCCGGCGGTAGAAAACCGCGCAGGCCTCGTCTGCGCGAACGCGGGACCGCGGTGAGGAGCGGCTTGCGCCTCGTTGTCTCCCCCCGGATCCCCGCCTCGCCGGAATGATCCATCACCTAAGCTGGCTGCTGATCGCCTCGATTACCGAACCATGAGCTCGTCGCCCCGCACCTCGAAGCACCGCTCCGGCACCGCCGCGCTGACGCTGGCCGCGCTTGGCGTGGTCTATGGCGACATCGGCACCAGCCCCTTGTACACCTTCAAGGAAATCTTCAGCCCGATGACCGGCATCGCGCTGGCGCCGGCGAACCTGATTGGCGCGGTGTCGGTGATCGTCTGGGCGCTGCTGCTGGTGGTGACGCTCAAGTACGTGATCATCGTGCTGCGCGCCGACCATGGCGGCGAAGGCGGCATCCTGTCGCTCGCGTCCCTGGCGTCGCGCGGCGTGCAGAACCCGCGGCTGCGCGGCGGCCTGATGTTGCTCGGCGTCTGCGGCGCAACGCTGTTCTACGGCGACAGCATCATCACGCCGGCGATTTCGGTGATCGGCGCCATGGAAGGGCTGAGCGTGGTGGCGCCGTCGCTGGAGCATCTGGTGGTGCCGGGTTCGCTGCTGATCCTGATCGGGCTGTTCATGGTGCAGCGCTTCGGCACCGCCAAAGTCGGCAAGGTGTTCGGCCCGGTGCTGCTGCTGTGGTTCGTCGTGCTGGCGCTGGTCGGCGTGCTGCATATCGTCCAGCAGCCGCAGATCCTGCAGGCGCTGAATCCGCTTCACGCCTACCGCTTTCTGAGCGAACGCGGCTGGCATCTGTTCGCGGCGATGGGCGCGATCGTGCTCGCGCTGACCGGCGCCGAGGCGCTGTACGCGGATCTCGGCCACTTCGGCCGCAAGCCGATCCAGCTCGCCTGGACCACGCTGGTTTTGCCGAGCCTGGCGCTGAACTACATGGGCCAGGGCGCGCTGCTGATGGCCGAGCCGGACGCGGTCGACAACCCGTTTTTCCGCATGTTTCCGTCAGCGCTCGCGATCCCGGCGCTGGTGCTGTCGACGCTGGCCGCGATCATCGCCTCGCAGGCGGTGATCACCGGCGCCTACTCGATGACCAAGCAGGCGATCCAGCTCGGCTTCCTGCCGCGCATGGCGATCGAGTACACCTCGTCGCGCGAGGCCGGGCAGATCTACATGCCCGGTGTGAACTTCGTGCTGATGCTCGGCGTGCTCGCGGTGGTCGAGGGCTTCGGCAGCTCGTCGGCCCTGGCCGGCGCCTACGGCATCGCGGTGACGATGACGATGATGACCACGTCAATGTTGCTGCTGTTCGTCATGCACCGGCACTGGAAGCTCGGCGTCGCGCCGTCGCTGCTGGCGACGCTGTTCTTTCTGGCGATGGACGTGCTGATGGTCGGCGGCTGCGTGATCAAGGTGTTCGACGGCGGCTGGCTGCCGCTGGCCTTGGGCGCAACGCTGTTCGTGCTGATGAGCACCTGGCACCGCGGGCGCGCGCTGATCCTGCAGAACTCCGGCGAGGACCGTGGCCTGCAGGCCTATGTCGACAGTCTCGCCGACAAGCCGTTGACGCGGGTCAAGGGCACGGCGGTGTTCCTGGTGGCGACACCGAACCGCGTGCCGGCCTCGCTGATCAGCAACCTGCGCCACAACAAGGTGCTGCATGAGCGCAACATCGTGCTGCACCTGGTGTTCCACGAGGTCCCCTGGGTCGGCATGGAGCAGCGCACCACGCTCGAACAACTCGGCAACGGCTTCTGGCGCGTGACCTTGAACTTCGGTTTCATGAACGTGCCCGACGTGCCCAAGTCGCTGCGGCTGTGCAGCAACCAGCAGGGTCTGCAGCTGGACGACAAGGCCCAGGACTGGACCTATTTCCTCAGCCGCCTGACCGCGGTGCCGACACGCGGCCGTGGCATGGCGCTGTGGCGTGAGCGCCTGTTCGCCGCGATGAGCAACCGCAGCAGCAATGCCGCCGAGTTCTTCGGCCTGCCCAACGATTCGGTGGTGCTGCTGAGTACGCGCGTCGCAATCTGAGCGCGCTACTCCGCCGGCACCCACACCGAAACCGAGCCCGGCGGGCAGGGGAAATCACCCCAGCCAGC
This sequence comes from Hydrocarboniphaga sp., assembly GCF_965279055.1. Taxonomy (NCBI): domain Bacteria; kingdom Pseudomonadati; phylum Pseudomonadota; class Gammaproteobacteria; order Nevskiales; family Nevskiaceae; genus Hydrocarboniphaga; species Hydrocarboniphaga sp. The sequence goes on from NZ_OZ257125.1 coordinate 642,666, forward strand.
CTCGTCGGTTTCCACCGCGGCGTCGATATGCCCGGTGATGTCGACATAGCGGCGCTTGCCCTGGCGCACTTCCATATGCCTCACGCCGCCTTCGCCATTGCTGATCACCACCGCCATGCCGCCGGGGTGTTCATCGTCGCCGGTGCGCGTCCAGCCGATACAGCTGGCGTCTTCGAAGTAGTCGAACTGCTCGCCGTAGGCCCAGCGATGCCGCGCGTCCAGATAGCGTTCGATCAGGAACTGGTGGCTGTCCATCCACACTTCGTGATCCTGTCCGTCCGGTCCCTTGTCGGTGTAATGCGCGCCGTAGAAATCGGCGAAGAAAATGCAGGGATAGCCATCGCGGCGCAGCAGGATCAGCGCGTAGGCCAGCGGCTTGAACCAGGGCTCGACCACCGATTCCAGCGACTGCAGCGGCTGCGAGTCGTGGTTGTCGACCAGGGTCACGGCGAGCGCCGGCTGCTGTTGCACCAGTGAATTGTCGAAGATCGTGCGCAGGTCGTAGTCCTGGCCGCCTTTCGACGCCAGATGGAAGTTCAGATGCAGCGGCGCATCGAACAGCGAGATCTGGCCCTTGGTGGTTTCGATGAAGTGATGCAGCGCCTCGACATCGTAGGACCAGTATTCGCCGACCGCGAACAGGTCGCGCGAGGTCTCCACGCGCAGCTCGTGCAGCCAGGCCAGAAAATATTCGGCATCGACATGCTTGACCGCGTCGAAGCGGAAGCCGTCGACACCGGTGGTTTCCAGGTACCAATGCCCCCAGTGCTTGAGCTCGTCGCGCACCTTGGGATGATCGGTGTCGACGTCGGCGCCCATCAGGAAGTCGAAGTTGCCGTTCTCCGAGTCGACGTTTTCGGAGAACGACTTCTGCGCCATCAGGAAAATCGCCGGGCCCTGGTCGGTATTGGCATCGAAGGCGGTGAAATGCTCGGCGCTCCAGACCATGTCGGAATGCGCGCCCTTGCGTCCCGGAAACGTGAAGCGCGTCCAGGCGTCCAGCGTTTCCGGCTCGCCCGCGACCTGGGTGCGGTCGTTCATGTCGACACGATAGGCCTGCACGCTTTCGGTTTCGTCCGCGCCCATGCGGTGGTTGAACACGACGTCGGCATAGACGCGGATGCCGACCTCCTTCAGTTTGCTTAGTGCCTCCAGATACTCGTCGCGCGTGCCGTACTTGGTGCGCACGCTGCCTTTCTGATCGAACTCGCCGAGGTCGAACAGATCGTAGACGCCGTAGCCGACATCATCGATGCCGCGCGTCGCCTTGTAGGCCGGCGGCAGCCACAGCGAGGTCACGCCCAGCTCGGCGAGCTTGCCGGCATCGGCGCCGACGCGCTTCCACAAATCGTCGCCCTTGTCGGTGTACCAATGGAAGTACTGCATCATCACACCGTTGACTGCGCTCACAGCGGCTCCTTGTGGGTTGAGGTCGTGGGGCACGAAGGCGCCTCGGCCGGGCGAGGGCGGAGGCGTGAGCGGGAGTGGAGCATTGCGCAGCCGTATGCGGCGTTAACCGTTGAATAAATTCCTCTTAAAATCGAGCCGGACCACCCGCCTTCCGTTCGTCCCGAGCAGCCTCGCCTGCGAGGCGTATCGAGGGATCGGGCCGCGGTCTGCTCCCTCGATATGCGGGCAAGCCCGCTACTCGGGACGAACGGGGCCAAGTGATGTCGTCGCCGCAGCGATACACTGCATATCTCTACCTCTGTACGCACTGTCGAGGCTTTTTAGCGTGCTGACGACCTTCGCTGCGATGCTGATCGCCATGCTGCTGGCCGCGTTCTGGACCACGGTGTTCTTCATCGGCAAGCGCCGCCGGCGCATTCCCAAGCTCAAGCTCGACCTGGACAGCCTGCCGTCGCTGGACGACGGCCTGGCGACACTCGCCGGCCTGACCGGTGCGCCGGTGCATTGCAGCAACAGTGCGACGCTGTTCCAGAACGGCGCGCTGTTCGACGCGATGCAGTCCGACATCGCCGCCGCGCAGCACACCGTGCACCTGGAGAGCTTCGTCTGGACCGCCGGCGTGCTCGAACGGCGCTTCGTCGATCTGCTGATCGCACGCGCCGCGGCTGGCGTGCAGGTGCGCATGACCATCGACGCGGTCGGCGCCGGCGGCGCCGACCCCAAGCAGTTGCAGCGGCTGCGCGACAGCGGCGTCGAGCTGTCGATGTACAACCCCATCGCCTGGTGGAACCTGCGCCGGCTCAACCATCGCACGCATCGCAAGCTGCTGATCGTCGATGGCCACATCGGCTATGCCTTCGGTCACGGCATCTCCGATCAATGGCTGGGCGAGGGCCAGGACAAGACCCACTGGCGCGACACCGGCGTGCGCGTCGAAGGCGCCGTGGTGCAGGCGCTGCAATCGGTGTTCATGCAGAACTGGATCGAGGAAACGCGCCGCGTGCCCAGCGGCGAAGGCTGCTTTCCGGCGCTGCGTGAAACCGGCACGATCGCCGCGCACGTGGTCAGCAGCGATGCCGGCGAGGCGGTGTCGTCGGTGTCGCTGCTGTACACGCTGGCGATCGCCAGCGCGCGCCGCGAGGTCATCATCCAGAACCCGTACTTCGTGCCCGGCCGCGGCGTCGTCGAGCTGCTGACGAAGATGGTCGAGCGCGGCGTCGCGGTACACCTGATGGTGCCGGGCAAGCACACCGACAGCCGTTTCGTGCGCCGCGCCGGCACGCACCTCTACGAAGGTCTGATGCGCGCCGGCGTGCGCCTCTACGAATTCGAGCCGACGCTGATCCACCAGAAAGTCGTCATCGTCGACGGCATCTGGTCGCATATCGGCTCGACCAATTTCGACGCACGCTCGCTGGCACTGAACGAGGAAGTCGGCCTGGGCCTGCTGGATGCCGGCCTCGCCGCGCAACTCAAGGCCGCGTTCGATCAGGATCTTCTGCGCAGCCGCGAAATGACGCCGGAGCTGTGGAAAAAACGCGGCTGGTTCAGAACCGTCTTCGCTTGGTTCGCGTATCAGCTGCACGAGCAGTTGTGAGTTCCGGCATTCACCGGCGTATCGCGTCGTAACGTCTCGGTCACAGCGCAGCGCCAGACTGCGCCGGCTCCTGAAGGGTCGGATTAAAACCTAGCTATCCCAGCACGCGGCGCAGCAGTTGCGCGGCACGGGATGGCTTGCCTTCAGGTTTCTCCCACGATCGAACAAGGACCGAAATGAAGTCACACAATGAAGTGTTTCGTCGCTCACTTTTGGCAGGCGCCATCATCGCCACGTTTGCGGGCTCGCTTGCAGCGAGCTTCGATGCATCGGCCGCCGGCACGCTCGAAGGCTTTGCCTCGCTGCCTGCCGCCACTTTTTCCAAGGGGCCTACCGCAGGCCATTTCGTCAACGGCGCCAATGGCGAGGCGCTGCCGCTGATCGACCAGCAGCCGGTGCAGGGTTTCTCTGCGGTGCTGCCCGGTCCCGTGGCCGGCACCTATCAGATGATGTGCGACAACGGCTTCGGCACCAAGGCCAACTCGCCGGACGCGTTGCTGCGCTTCTACACGATGAAGCCGAATTTCCGTTACTGGGATGGCAGCGCGGTGGTGGGCACCGGCGTGGTGAATCCGGTGGATCGCATCACCGGCGCGAAGAAGGACGGGTTCAATGCCAAGACGCTGGTGACGCTGGCCGATCCGGATCACAAGCTCGGCTTCGCGCTGGTCGCCGACGGCACCAACTATCCGTACAGCGGCTCCGGTCCCGGCTCGGCGACGATTCCGGTCGACAAGGCGATCAAGAAAGGCCGCTTGCTGACCGGTAGCGATCTCGATATCGAATCGATGCGCGTCGACAAGAACGGCCACTACTGGTTCGGCGAAGAGTTCGGCCCCTTCCTGGTCAAGACCGACGCCAACGGCAAGGTGCTGCGCAGCGAGATTCCGCTGGCCGGCGTGCAGGGGCCCGACAACCCCTATCTCAACGGCGCGACGCCGACCTTGAACAGCTCCAACGGCTATGAGGGCCTGGCGATCAACGCGGCCGGCGATACGCTGTATGCGCTGCTCGAAGGCACCGTGGTCGGCGACCCGGCGCGCAGCCTGCGCATCAACGAGTTCAGCATCGATGCCGAAGCGTATACCGGCAAGAAGTGGATGTACTCGCTCGACCCGTCCGGCACCAACATCGGCGACATGACCGCCGTGAACTCGCACCAGTTCATCGTCATCGAGCGCAACGGCACGCAGGAGCCACGCTTCAAGAAGCTGTTCCTGATCGACCTCGACGTCGTCGACCCGACCACCGGCTTCGTGCAGAAGACCGAGCTGGTCGACCTGATGAACATCGCCGATCCGCACGATCTCAACGCCGACGGCCAGACCGTGTTCACGTTCCCGTTCGTGACCATCGAGGACGTGCTGGTGCTGGATGCCAAGACCCTGCTGGTGATGAACGACAACAACTATCCGGGCAGCAGCCGCACCGCCGGCGTGCCCGACCCGAACGAGTTCCTGAAGATCCACCTGGATCAGAAGCTCAAGCTCGAGTAGCGGGCAGCCTCGCAGGCCAGGCCCATGCGCTCCCGCAGCCGGAGCGCGTGGGCCTTTTGCGTAAAGAGCCCCCAGCGGCCTTTCAATGGCCCGGGCGGGCGGGGGTTCAGGTCGCAGTGAACTGCGACGCAGCGCGGCCCGGCGGCCCGATCGCGCTGTCGCCGGCCTGTCGGGCCGCGCTGCACCGGCCCTCGACGTGTTTTGGCGACGCAGCTGTTCCGCTGCAACTTCGGCAGCTTCCGGTGGCCCAGTCGATATGCGCGGATGACGGTGGCCAGCTAAGTTTTTGCAGCAGCGGCCCATGGCCGCGATCGAGACGGCAAGTTCGCAGCCGCGGCCATGGGCGCTCCTGGAGGTTCGGCGCTTGGTCTAGCCGTTCAGCAAGTCCGGCCCATCGTCATGCGACCATGTCGCCTCGCGACAGCCAGGGACTGCCCGCCGATGGGGATCGACAACACCGACGAATCGCTGCGCCTGTTTCCTGGCGACAGCGAACTGAGCCGGATGATGCGCGCGCAGGACTGGTCGGCGACGCCGCTGGGGCCGGCGCAGGCCTGGCCCGAAGGGCTCAAGGTGCCGCTGCAGATGATGCTCAGCTCGCGCTTCGAAATGTGGCTGGGCTGGGGGCCGGATCTGCAGTTCTTCTACAACGACGCCTACGTGCCGACCCTGGGCATCAAGCACCCCTGGGCGCTGGGTCAGCCGATGCGCGAGGTCTGGAAAGAGGTCTACGCCGAGGTTGCAGAACAGATCGAATCGGTGCGCGCCGGCACGCCGACCTGGAACAAGGCGCTGCTGCTGTTGCTGGAGCGCAGCGGCTATCCGGAGGAGACCTACCACACCTTCTCCTACAGCCCGCTGCGCGGCGACAGCGGCGCGGTCGAGGGCCTGATGTGCGTGGTCTCGGAGGAAACCGAGTCGGTCATCGGCGAGCGTCGCCTCAACACCTTGCGCGCGCTGGCCGACGCGCTGCTCGGCACCTCGACGCGCGACGCGGTGCTGGCGAGTTTCCACGCGGTACTGGGCGATCGGCGCAAGGATTTCCCGTTCAGCCTGCTGTATCTGCGCGACGACGCCGGGCAATGGCATGGCCATGCCTCCAGCGACGACGCGACCGCCCTGCTGGCGCATGACTGGCCGCTGCAACGAATGTCCGGCGAGACGTCGCTGCTCAGGCTGCCGCTGCAGGCCGATCGCTGCTGGCCTTGCGGCGACTGGTCGCTGGCGCCGCGCGAGGCGCTGCTGGTCAAGGTCGCGCGCTCCAGCGGCGAGCAGCCTTTCGGCGCGCTGGTGCTGGGCCTGAACCCTTATCGCCCCGGCGATAGCGAGGTCGCCGGCATCGCCCAGCTGATCGCGGGCCAGCTCAGTGGCGCACTGGGCAACGTCAATACCCTGGAATCCGAGCGCCGCCGCGCCGAGCGTGTCTGGAGCAATTCGCGCGATCTGCTGCTGGTGCTCGATGCCGATGGCGTGATGCAGTCGGTGAGCCCGTCGTGGACGCGCATTCTCGGCCATCCGCTGGAAGCCGTGGTCGGCCATCGCTTCACCGAGTTCCTGCATCCCGACGACGTCGACAACGCCAGCCGCGCGCATCGCCAGGCGGTGGAGCAGAGCGACCTGACCGCGTTCGAGGATCGCTACCTGAGCAGGGCCGGCGAGGTGCGCTGGCTGTCCTGGCATACGCGCTGTGAAAATCAGCTGGTGTTCGCCTACGGCCGCGACATCACCGAAGAAAAGGCCCAGGCCGCGGCGCTGGCCGCAGCCGAAGACGCGCTGCGCCAGGCGCAGAAAATGGAAGCGGTCGGCCAGCTCACCGGCGGTATCGCCCACGACTTCAACAATCTGCTGACCGGCATCATCGGCTCGCTGGACATGATGCAGCGCCGGGTCGCACAGGGCCGCACCGGCGACGTCGATCGCTATATCGCCGCGGCGACCACGTCGGCCAATCGCGCCGCCTCGCTGATCCAGCGGCTGCTGGCGTTTTCGCGCCGGCAGTCGCTGGATCCCAGGCCGGTCGACGCCGACAAGCTGGTGCGCGGCATGGAAGAACTGCTGCGTCGCTCGATCGGCGAATCGATACGGCTGGAGGCGCTGCGCTCCGCCGGGCTGTGGCGCACGCGCTGCGATCCGCACCAGCTCGAGAGCGCGATCCTGAATCTGGCGATCAATGCGCGCGACGCGATGCCCGAAGGCGGGCGCCTGACCATCGAAAGCGCCAATGCCTCGATCGACCTCGACTACGCGGCGAAGAACCGTCAGGCCACACCCGGGCAATACGTGTGCATCTCGGTCACCGACACCGGCAGCGGCATGACGCCGGACGTGATCTCTCGCGCGTTCGAGCCGTTCTTCACCACCAAGCCGATCGGCCAGGGCACCGGCCTGGGCCTGTCGATGATCTACGGCTTTGCGCGCCAGTCGGAGGGCTTCGTCAACATCGACAGCGAAGCCGGGCAGGGCACCACGGTGCGGCTGTATCTGCCGCGCCACTACGTCGAGGGTGAAGAGATCGACGACGGCGACAGCCGTCAGAGCGCCCGCCTCGACGCGGGTGCCGGCGAAGTCGTGCTGGTGGTCGAGGACGAGCCGGCGGTACGCGCGCTGGTGATCGACGTGCTGGAGGATCTGGGCTACCAGCCGCTGGAGGCGATGGACGGCCTTGCCGGCCTGGAAATCGTGCGCTCCTCGCGCAAGATCGATCTGCTGGTCACCGACGTCGGACTGCCGGGCCTCAACGGCCGCCAGCTCGCCGATGCCGCGCGCGTGCTGCGTCCCGGGCTGAAAGTGCTGTTCGTCACCGGCTACGCGCACAACGCCGCCGTCGGCAACGGCCTGCTCGAACCCGGCATGGAAATCATCACCAAGCCGTTCGCGATCGACAAGCTGGCGATGCGGGTCAAGGCGATGATCGAGGCTTAAGCCAGCGCTTGGTGCCGTTTGCTGCGCTGCAAGAGCCTGCGGCGGTCTAGCGAACAGCAGTGTCTATCAGCGTGTCGCTGCTACCGGTAGCGGCTTCGCGGTTAAACTGCCGCCGACATGTCGCCGATCCGCACCGCCAGCCGCAGCACGATCTTCGCACCGCTGCGGCAGGCCACGTTCCGCAACCTGTGGCTGAGCAGCACCGTGTCCAACACCGGCAGCCTGATCCAGAGTGTCGGCGCGGCCTGGACCATGGCGGCGATTTCGACGCCGGACCATGTCGCGCTGGTGCAGACCGCGACGTTTCTGCCGGTGGCCCTGCTCGCGATCCCGGCCGGCGCGCTCGCCGATCTCTACGATCGCCGCAAGGTGCAGATCGCCTCGCTGTTGCTGGCCGCGGTCGCCGGCGTGCTGATGACACTGGCGTCGATCTTCGGCCTGATGACGCCCTGGGTGCTGCTCGGCTTCTGCTTCCTGGTCGGCTGCGGCGGCGCGCTGTCGGCACCCGCGCGCGGCGCCTCGGTCGGCGAACAGGTGCCCAAAGAACTGCTGCCTCAGGCGGTCGGACTGAACAACATCAGCTACAACCTGGCGCGCAGCATCGGCCCGGCGCTGGGCGGCGTGATCGTCGCCGCACTCGGCGCGACGGTGGCCTTCGCCGCCAACGCGCTGTCGTATCTGCCGATGCTGATTTCGCTGCAACGCTGGAAGCGCAAGGCCGAGGTGTCGCGTTTGCCACCCGAAGGCCTGGCGCGCTCGATCAGCTCGGGACTGCGCTACATCGTCAACATGCAGCCGGTGCGGCGCACCGTGGCGCGTGCCTTCATCACCTGTTGTCTGGGGGGCGTGCTGCACGCGCTGATGCCGCTGATCGCGCGTGATCTGCTCGGCGGCGGCGCGCGCACCTTCGGCCTGCTGCTCGGCTGCTTCGGTGTCGGCGCGGTGTCCGGCATCTTTTTGCTGCAGCCGATGCGCGAGCGCCTCGGCGGCGAGAACACGGTACGCGTCAGCAGCCTGGTGCTGGCAGTGAGTCTGGCCGTGCTGTCGTTCAGCAGCAGCCTGGCTCTGGACTTCGTCGCACTGCTCGCCGCCGGCGCGGTGTGGATGGTGATGACGACCACGTTCAGCGTCACGATCCAGCTGTCGGTACCGCGCTGGGTCATGGGCCGCGCGATCGCCACGTCCAGCGCCGCGACGTCGCTCGGCATCGCCGCCGGCGCCTGGCTGTGGGGCTCGGTCACGCAGGGCCACGGCGTGGCCTTGGCACTGCAGCTGGCGTCGGTCGCGCTGCTGTTTTCGCCGCTGCTCGGGCTGCTGCTACGCATCGAGGATCGCAGTTCGTCGATCGAGTCCGACGAGCGCGCGATGCGCGATCCCGACGTCAAGCTCGCCATCACCGGCCGCAGCGGGCCGATCAGCATCGAGCTGCAATACCGCATCGCGCCGCAACAGGCGCGCGAGTTCTACCAGCTGATGCGCGAGCTGCAGCGCATGCGCACGCGCAATGGCGCCTACGACTGGTCATTGGCACGCGACATCGCCGATCCCGAGCAATGGTCGGAGCGCTTCCGCTGCCCGACCTGGGACGACTACCTGCGCCAGCGCAGCCGCCGCACGCTGGACGACAGCGCGCTGCATCAACGCGCCGCGCAAATGCATATCGGCCTGGAGCCGATCAGGGTGCAACGCTGGCTGGACCGGCCGTCGGGCTCGGTGCGCTGGCGTGAAGAGACGCCGGATCGCGGGGATGACGCGTTGCGGATTCAGGGTTGAATCGGGACGCCGGCGGGTCGCGACCCGCCGGTTTCTACAACTGCGAAATCCCGGCCGCGCTCATCCGGAACGCCAGCTCGGACGAGGCGATCGTCGAGGCCTGGCCGTTGCCGTGGATCAGCGTGACGCGGCCGAAGGCCGTGTTGACGACCACGCCGCTGGCCTCGGTGATCCATTGCTGCAGCACCGCGCGCGCCCCCTGCAGCGATGCTTCGTCGGTACTTGCATGGCTGGCGGCTTCGGCTTCCTTGCTCAGCTCGACGATCTGGTCGGCGGCTTCCCTGACCTTGTCTTCCTGGTCCATTTGCCAATAGGCTCCACTGTTGATTAGCTGTCTGGACCGGTTTTTAGCAGGAATCGGCAGGGCCGTGTTGCGCTGTCTCGATCGTCTTTCGGCGGAGCTCTCACCGGATTGACGATATCGTGAAGATCGCGTGATTTCCTGCGGGGTTGATGTCCGATAAAGCCGGGCGGAGCCGATCCAGCCCAGCACTTAGCCGCGAGGCGTGGAGGGGCAATGGATTTTGCGCAGCGCTATGGACCCTGGGCACTGATCGCGGGGGCGTCCGAAGGCACCGGCCGCGCGTTCGCGCGCCGCCTCGCGTCCCGTGGCCTGCCCAGCGTGCTGCTGGCGCGTCGGCGTGAGCCGCTGCAGGCACTGGTCGCGGAAATCCGTGCCGAGAGCGGCGTCGAGTGCGTGGCGGCGACGGTCGATCTGGCCGCGCCGGATGCGCTCGCGCACATCGTCGCCGCGGTCGGCGGGCGCCAGATCGGACTGTTCGTCAGCAATGCCGGCGCCGATCCGCACGGCGCGCGATTTCTCGATCTCGACGCGCAGGCCTGGCTGGATCTGGCGCAGCGCAGCGTGATGACCACGTTGCACTGCTGCCACCACTTCGCCGGCCCGATGCGCGCGCGCGGCAGGGGCGGTGTGCTGCTGGTCAACTCGGGCGCCTGTTACGGCGGCGCCAGCTTCATGGCCGCGTATTCGGCGACGCGGGCGTTCACGCTGGCTTTCGGCGAAGGCCTGTGGGCCGAGCTCAAACCGCATGGCGTCGACGTGCTCAACCTGGTGCTCGGGCGCACCGACACGCCGGCATTGCGCAAGCTGCTCGCGGAGAAAGGCCTGCCGGTTCCCGAGGGCATCGCCTCGCCGGACGATGTCGCCGAGCTGGGGCTGGAGCGTTTGCCGCATGGCCCGGTGCAGAACTGGGGCCTGGCCGACGACGCGGTCGGCTATGCGATCAGCTCCGCGGCGCAGCGTCGCGAACGCGTGTTGATGATCGACAAGGCGAGCAGGGCGGTGTTCGGTGACAGCTGAAACGCGCGACGTCGAATGGCTGCGCCAGCTGGCCGATCGTCAGCAGATCGGCGAGCTGATCTATCGCTACTGCCGCGCCGTGGACCGGCTCGACATCGAGCTGGGCCACTCGATCTGGAACGACGGCGGCATCGCCGACTATGGCGCCGGCGTCTACCAGGGCGAGGGCCGCGGCGTCATCGACCATATCTGCGCTCAGCACCGGCACACGCTGCATCACTCGCACCAGGTGTCGAACCTCGTCATCGAACTCGACGGCGATCGCGCCGGCAGCGAGGCTTATGTGACCGCGAACCTGCGCGTGCGCCGCGGTGACAAGCTGATGCAGATGACGGTCTGGGGCCGCTATATCGACCAGTGGTCGCGCTGCAACGGTCGTTGGGGGCTCGACAAGCGCGTGTCGATCCGCGACTTCGACGAGCTGCGCGAGGTCATCGCGATGGGCGAGCACGATGTCGGCCGCCGCGACCGGCTCGACCCTTCCTACGAGGTGCTGAAATGAGAGCGGCCTTTCTGCAGGACTGCCAGATCCATATCGCGCCCTCTAGCCGCCCGCGTCGCCGCCCATCATAATCATCAGCGTTGTTTGATAGAGGCGGCTCGCGCCGGGGTGCGCGGTCGCTTCGGCCGCCATTCGATAGACCTCATACAGGCCAGGCGCAGATCATGAGCATTTCCACCGATAGGCCGGTGCTGGTCGCCGGCGCCAGCGGCTTCGTCGGCAGCCATACCGCGCGCCTGCTGGTGCAGCAGGGACGCAAGGTGCGCGTGCTGCTGCGTAAAAGCAGCAAGACCGAGGCGCTGCAGGGCCTGGACGTCGAGATCGTACACGGTGACGTGCTCGATCCGGCGTCGCTGCGGGCAGCAATGCAGGGCTGCAGCAGCGTGTTCTACAGCGTGGTCGATCCGCGTTTCTGGCTCAGCGACGTGACGCCGATTTATCGCAACAACGTCGAGGGCCTGGTCAACGCGATGGACGCGGCGCTGGCCGCCGGCATCCAGCGCTTCATCTTCACCAGCAGCATGGGCACGCTGGGCTTCAATCCCGACGGCCCGGTGACCGAGGACATTCCGTTCAACTGGCGTGACCGCGCCTCGGCCTACATCCTGGCGCGACTCGAGGCGGAGAATCAGTTGCTGCGTTATTGCCGTGAAAAAGGCCTGCCCGGCATCGCGCTGTGCGTCGCCAATACCTACGGGCCCGAGGATTACCAGCCGACGCCGCACGGCAACATGCTGTGGGAAGTCTCGCGCGGCCAGATGCGTTACACGCTGGACGCGGCGGCGCCGACGGTCGATATCCGCGACGTTGCGCAGGCGGCGCTGCTGGCGGAGCAACACGGCCGCATCGGCGAGCGTTACATCATCGCCAACGAGTACATCCACAATCGCGAGTTCTGCTCGATGGCCGCCGCGCTGCGCGGCCATCCGCCGCTGAAGCTGATCCCGCTGCCGCTGGCGGCCGGCATCGCGACCGTGGCGGAATTCGTTTTCAAGCTGACCGGTCGCAAGGATTACATGGTCAGGCGCGACGCCGTGTTCCTGTCGAACGCGTTCAAGCAGATGGACCACGGCAAGGCGAGCCGCGAGCTGCACTGGCAGCCGCGGCCGATCGCCGAGACCATCCGCGATGCGGTGGCCTGGTTCGAGCAGCGCGAAAAATCGGGCGTCGGCCCGCACGCGCACTAGTCCACTGCATCGATGAAATCGCACCTGGCTATCGGCGCCATCACAGCGCGCTGCGGCGTCGAAAATGCTCGCAATAGCGCTGCTATTGCTGTGCTTTTCTCCTTGCATCGCACCGCGCTGGCACCGCTATCCAGATGCTTTTCCACCGATGCAGCGGACTAGCGCCGGCTGCGCGGCGGTTGTTGGCTCGTGGATGCCGGGCTATAAAGCCGGCAGCCCGCCGCCCAGTGCGGGTGTGAATACACAATCTGCGAGGAGAGTATGGAGATCGTCAGCGCCGGTGGCCGGCGGTTCCGTGGTCGACACCGCAGCCGCGGCTGAGCGGCGGCAATGCCGGGAAAATTCCTGCGTTACCTGCTGGGCGCGCTGATCGTCGGCGCGCTCGGCCTGCTCGCGTATCAGCAACTCCATGCCTCGCAGCGTGCGCGCACCGCGCTGGCGGCGATCACGCCGGGCCCGGTCGACATCGGTTTTGCGCAGGCGATGAGCCTGCACCATCAGCAGGCGATTGCGATGTCGCAGCTGCTGCAGGACGGCAGGCCGACGCGGCTGCTGGTGCTCGCCCGCAGCATCGCAGGCATGCAGCAGCTCGAACTCGGCGAAATGCGCGGCTGGCTGCGGCTATGGCAACAGCCCCTGCTACAGCTCACGCCCGGCATGGGCTGGATGTTGCTCGGCGACGAGCCGCCCGCGGCGGACCTCAGACAGTACCTGCTCGATTGCAGCCGCGCGCCCGGTGGCATGGTCGGGCTCGCCAGCATGGCCGAGCTCGAGCAGCTGCGGCAGTCGCAGGACAGTGTGCGCGACCGCCAGTTTCTGCGACTGATGCTGGCACATCATGAGGGCGCGATTCCGATGGCGCGTTTCGCCGCGACCCAGGCGCATCTGCCTGCGGTGCAGGAGCTGGCGCAACGCATCGTGCTCGAGCAGTCCGAAGAGATCGTGCGCATCCGGATGATGCAGCAGGCGCTGGATGCAATGGACCATTGACCCCGCCGCGGACGCCGAAGATCCGCGGCGACATTGATCGAAAGAGGCTGTGATGAACAGAGCATGGATTCCCTCACTGCTGGCGCTCGCCAGCCTGAGCCTCGCCGCCTGCGGCAACAGCCCCGAGGAGGCCGACACCACGCCGCTCGCGGGCCCGACGCCGCAGGCCGCCTGCGGCGTCGGATCGCGTCCGGAGACCGGCATGCAGGGCCGCGTCAGCCAGGCCGATCACGACAGCGGCCGCGCCGCGCAGGGTTTCACCTGCAATACCGAGCTGGTCGGCTCCTACAGCAAGGAGAACGTGATCGGCACCGTCGGCGGCTTCAAGGTCGAGCGCTATGTCGACAAGGCCGGCCACGACTGCGCCTACTACGACAGCACGCTGCTGTTCCCGAGCAATATCCTCGACGCCGATGTCGGTGTGAACGTGCTCGACATGAGCGACCCGACGCAGCCGCGGCTGACCGCGCGGCTGATCACGCCGGCGATGCTGTCGCCGCACGAGTCGCTGGTGGTGTCGCAGGAGGCCGGTGTGCTGGCCGCGGTGATGGGCAATCCGGCTTTCTATCCGGGCATCGTCGATGTCTACGACGTCAGCGAGGACTGCCGTCATCCGCAGCTGCGCTCGTCGGCACTGGTCGGCACGCTCGGCCACGAAAGCGGCATGGCGCCCGACGGCAAGACGTTTTATTCCGCTTCGCCGGGCACGCCGACGCTGACCGCGGTCGACATCTCCAATCCCTGGCTGCCGATTCCGCTGTGGATCGGCTCCTACACCTCGCACGGCCTGTCGCTCAGCGACGACGGCAATCGCGCCTATGTCGCGTACGGCAACGGCGCCGGTGTGCTGATACTCGACGTCTCCGAAATCCAGGCGCGCAAGTCGCGGCCGCAGGTACACGAAATCGGCACGGTGTCCTGGGACAACCAGACCATTCCACAGAACGCGATGCCATTCACCCGAAATGGCAAACCCTACCTGCTGGAGATCGACGAATACTCCAACAACGGCGGCGGTGTGATCGCCGCCAACGGCAGCGTCGTCGGCGCGGGCCGCATCATCGACATCAGCGACGAAACCCAGCCGAAGGTGATTTCCAACCTGCGGCTGGCGGTACACGAGCCGGAGAATCGCGACACCATCGCCAAGGACCCCGGCGCGCGCAACATCGCCGGCGGCTATGCCGGCCACTACTGCAGCATCCCGACGCGCGTGAACCCGGACATCGCCGCCTGCAGCATGATCCTGTCGGGCCTGCGCATCTTCGATATTCGCGACGTCCGGCATCCGCGCGAAGTCGCCTACTACAACGCGCCGATCAATCCGCGCCTGCTGCCGGTGCCGGCGCAGGCCAGCAACTGGCCGATGTCGCGCCCGGCCTTCGTGCCCGAGCGCAAGGAGATCTGGTACACCGACGGCTATAGCGGTTTCTACGCGATCCGCGTGACCAACGGCGCCTGGTAGCGGATCATCACGTCCGATGAAGACTGAAGACACCATCCACCGCTCGTTCTGCAGCGCCTACGCCGAGGCGGTGCTGCGTTTCGTCGTCGAGGGACGCAACGGCGACGTGGTCTTCGACCAGGCCACGCAGCAGTTCAACGCGATCGTCGTCGCCGCCGATGTGCCGCCGACGCACTGCGAATGGTGGGTTGGCAAGGACTGGACCAGCTTCGTCGGCCCGATCGGCTGCCGCATCGACGCGCGCGACCCGCAATTCTCCGACTCCGCGCTGCGCCACGAAATCGTGTTCGCGCTGGCCAAGTCGCCGACCGGCAAACGCATGAGCCGGATCCTGGCCGGGCTGGACTGAACGTAGCCTCGGTGCCTACCCGGGTTGCGCACCGCAGACGGCTCAACAAACCTTTGTTCATCCCGAGTAGCGCCAACGGCGCGTATCGAGGGACGCATCGGAGCACGGTCCGATCCCTCGATACGCCGCAAGCGGCTACTCGGGACGAATGGGGTTGCTGATCGCGTCAACGACAATTTTTCCCGGCACGAACAAAAAAAGGCGCCATCACTGGCGCCTTTCCTTGTCGCTGCAGATCAAGCCCGACTTATTTTTTCGGCAGCTCGATTTCCGCCTTCGCCGTCGCCATCACCGCGCCGGTCTGGCTTGCCAGGCGGCAGTCGACCTGCACCACGGAGCGGCCCTGGTCGTCGACCAGCTTGTCGATGATCTTCGCCGTCATGATGGTGATGTCGCCGGTGAAGGCCGGGCCGCGGTACGAGCAGTTGGAGTGCACGACCTGGCCCCACTGGCCAGCCCAGCCGCCGAAGTAGTCGAGGATCCACGCGCCCATCGACGCACCGTAGCCATAGCCGCGCGGCATGCCGATGTAGCGCGCCCAGCGCGGGAACAGATGACCGCGCGACGGGCCGATGTAGGCGCCGTCGGTCTGCTCGGGGTTCTCCTTCTCCAGCACCGGGTCCTGCTCCTTGCCGGCCATCGGGCCGGTGAAGCCCAGCGCTTCCATGTCCAGGTCGGTGCGGCGATGCACGCCGGCCCAGATCGTGAAGATGTAGGCGCGCCATTCGGTGGTGAAGCTGGCGATGCTGTGCGGGCCGATCACGCGCACCGGCAGTTCGTCGCCGATTTTCACGTCGTCCCAGTAGCGCTTGCCGAGGCCGAGATCGTGCATGGACTTGATGTACTCGAACTTGCGCGTCTCCAGCTCTTCGAGCTGCACATCGCTCCACTCGGGATCATCGGACGCAGCCGTGTCCTGCGACCCCATTTCGCGCGCCAGATCGGCGCGATAACGGATCGTCGTCGAGCGCTGCTTGGCCAGCAGCTCGCCTTTCTGGTTGTAGTAGAAGTTGTCGCCGCGCTGGAAGCAGGTCGGGCCGGCGAACTTGGTGTCCTTGACGGTGTAGTCGAAAGGAATGCGCTCGTTGCGCAGCAGATCGCCGCCGAATACGCGGGTCTTCTCGAACCACCATTCGTCACCGCCGAACAACAGGTGCGAATCCGGAATGCCGCCGACGCAGGCCGGCGCGCTGCCATGGCCGTCGTCGGTCGCCACCGGGAACGACTGCGGTGCGACTAGACGGCCGTAGCGGCTCTCCGCGGCGTAGTCGTCGTCGTAGTGCAGGCGGTTGGGGTAGTGCATGGCCTGGGCCCAGCGCCGGATGTCGAGGTTGCCGATCGGGTCGCGCAGCCGGCCCGGCTGGATCGGCACGCCCATGTGCCGGTCCAGATCCGAACAGTCGAGTTTTTTGTCGGTCATGTGTCGCTCCGCTTTTCTTGATGGTAAATCGGGATGCTCATTGGGATGAACGCTGGCGCCGGTTGGTCAGCGGTCGCTGGTAGGACGGATCGTCGTGGCTGCGGCAGGGCGCGCCGTTGGCATGAATGCCGGGCACGTCGGCGAACGGCAGCGGCATCGTCGGCACGATCCCCGACCACTCGATCAGATTGGTGCGCAGCGCGATCTTCCATTCGCCTTCGCGTCGCTCGAGGCGATCGACATAGCGGCCGCCGGCGATCCAGTTGGAGTCGTCGCGGTTGCGGCCGACGAACAGGTAGTAGGTTTCGCTGTGTGCGCTATCGCCGGTGATGTCGACGGTGTGATTGAGGATGTTGTGGTGCGTGGCGACCTGCCCGGCCTCGTGCATCGGCTGCGCCCATTCGTAGCAGCCCTGCACGCTGCCGACATACGAGCCCGCCGCCATCTGCGCGTCGGCATGAAAAGCCGACAGGTACAGCTCGCGGTCGAAGCGGTCCATGCCGCGACAGAAGCGCGTCATGCAATCGAGAATGTCCTGGCGGTCGAGCAGCGCGTCGAGCCGTGACTGGCGATCGGATCCAAGTTCATTTGCCACGGTAGTCGACCTCCGAAATCGGCTTCCAGATCGGGGCTCCGCGCGTCGCGCGGGCCGACGGGACGACGCTGCCGTCGACATCGGTGATGCCGTATTCCTGTGCCAGTTCGGCGGTGATGAACGTGCCCCCGGAGCGCCGCATGATCTGCGGATCGGCCGCCATCGCCGCGATCACGCGGCCCGGATGCTCGACACTGCTGCCGGTCTGGTTGGTGATCGATCGGGTCATGCTGTGGCCCATCCTGGCGAGGTTGTCCCGCGCCTTTTCGGTCAGCGTCAGCCCCTGCCACATCACGATCGAGGCGACGTTGTAGGGCTGCAGTTCGATCGCCATGTCGCGCGACATGCGATCGACCGCGGTCTTCGAGGTGCCGAAGATCACGCCGTAGGTGTAGGTGACCGCGGCAAAGCCGGAGATCGCGACGATCAGGCCGGATTGCTGCGGCGCCATGATGTTCGCCGCATGCCAGGCGGCGACGTAGTTCGACTTGATGCCGACGTCCCACATCTCCAGGTTCGACAGCGGCTTTTCCCAGAACGGCTTGCCGTCGAGCAGATCGTCCGACAAGGTGAAGGCGTTGTTGACCAGGATGTCGAGCCGGCCCTGTTCGCGCCGTACCTGCTCGAACAGCGCCGCGACTTTTTCATCATCGGCATGATCCACCGCCACCGCGATGCCGCGGCCGCCGCTGGCGGCGCCGCGCTCGCTGCATTGCGCCGCGGTTTCGCCGACCGTGCCCGGCAGGTAGTACGAGCCCGGCGTCACCGTTCTGCCGGTCACGTAGACCGTCGCGCCCTGTTCGGCCAGCGCCAGCGCGACACCGCGGCCGATGCCGCGGCTGGCACCGGTGACGACGGCGACCTTGCCTTTCAATGTCGACATTTTCCGGCGCTCCGCTGCTAGGGGCCAGCGAAAAAGCCGAGGCTGAAATCGCCATGCGCGCGGCCGCTGAAATGCTCGGCGCTGAACGGCATGCCCATCACGCCCTGCGACCAGTCGATCGCCACGCCCCAGTCCTGGTACCAGTCGTAGAGCATCGTGCGCTGCGCGATCTTCCAGTCGCCGCCGCGCTGTTGCATCAGGTCCAGATAGCGTCCGCCGATGCACACGTCGCGCTGCTGGCTGCCCATGTCGACGCGGTGATACGACAGCAGCTGCGTCTCGACACGCGCCTGGTCGCCTTCGAGTTCGATGTAACTCTGGCCAAGTACATGCTGGGTGTTCGGGATTGCCGGCGAGCCGGGAATGACCCAGTCGAAATATTGCGGGAAGCTGCCTTTGAACACGCCGTAGTCGGTGGTCGAATCCGGCCAGTACGAGGCGCGGATCAACTCGCCCTGGCGGCGATCTTCGCCGCGTGCGAGCTGGACGATGCAGCGCCGGATCGTGTCGCGCGCAAGCAGGTCCTGCAGCTGCGCCGTGATGTCTTGGCTGTCGGTATCCATGGCGATCGCTCAGTTCCTGTTGACGGCGCCGCTGCGCGCCATCTCGAAGCTGCGCGCCAGGTGATCGCCGAAGCCCGACGGCAGCGGCGGCAGCAGCCAGGTCTTTTCGGGCAGCCGGCCGGTGTCGCGGATCCGCTCGATCTGCTCGGCGACATCGTCGATGGTCCAGCTCGGGCGATACACGCCCTGGCTTTCGGCGATGAAGGCACGCGCGACGCGCCCGGCCATCGAGGTGTAGAGCTCGCCGCTGACCGAGCAGGACTCGTGAGCGAGCCAGGCCACCACCGGTGCGACCAGATCCGCGCCCATCGGCGGATACAGCGAGGTGTCGAGGCCTTCGGCCATGCGCGTGACCGCGCCCGGCAGGATGATGTTGCTCCTGATGCCGTGCGCCGCGCCTTCGAGCGCGATCACGTTGTTGATGCCGATCATCCCGGACTTGGACACGGCGTAGGGCAGGCCGTTGGGGATGCTGTACAGGCCGCCGATCGACGAGGTCAGCACCACGCGGCCGTAGCCCGCCTTGAGCATGTGCGGGAAGGCATTGCGCACCACGTTGAAGGCGCCGATCAGATGCACGTCGACCACCGCGTGGAAATCCGCGGGATCGATACTGTCGAGCGAGCCGTAGCGCACGTTGCCGGCGTTGTGGATCAGGACGTCGACGCGGCCGTAGGCATCGATCGCTTTCTGGATGATCGCCTTGCCGCCGTCGAACGTGGCGACCGAGTCGGTGGAGGCGACGGCGTCGCCGCCGGCCGCGCGGATTTCCTTGACCACGGTCTCGGCCGGGCCGGCATCGGCACCGTCACCGGCCATGCTGCCGCCGAGATCGTTGACGACGACTTTTGCTCCCCTGGAAGCGAGCAGCAGCGCGTACTCGCGCCCCAGCCCACGGCCGGCGCCGGTGATCACCGCGACGCGGTCATCGAATCTACGCTCGGTCAAAGCTGGGCTCCTGTTCGCACTGCTGCGGCCTGCGTCGCGCCGCACTCGTGGCGAGGGCGGCGGTTGCCGGCACGTCGTATCGGCCGCATTCACCGGCCGTATCACTTAGTAAGTCAACACAGTTGTTCAGTAATACGGTATCGGCCCGGCCCGGGCCGGTCAAGGTATTGAATACCGGCAGCCGAGCCGCTACTCGCCGTCGCCTGGATCGGCTGCGCTCAGGTCGGCGGCCGTATCGTCTTGCCGGATCGGCACGCCGGCGCCCGTGTCGGCTCCGACCGGGGAGTGTGGATCGAGGCGGCACGGGTCCACGCCGCCGCGACCGCAAGCGAGCTCAGGCCGGCGACAGCGCTGCCAGTTCGCGCTCGACGTCGCGCATCAGCGGACGCAGCGCGGGCTGCGTCTGCAGGCAGCGATCTTTCAGCGTCAGCAGTCGCGTCCATCGTTCATCGGCGCCGCCATCGCAGTGCTGCAGCAGCTCTTCCAGCAGGCAACCGTAGGCGCGCGCCTCGATACGCTGCAGGGCCAGCGATATCGCCGAATCGTCGTGAGCGAAGAACGAGGCGGCGCCGAAGTCGCCGATCAGCGCGTCGCCGTCGCCGTTCCATAGCGTGTTGTGCGCGTACAGATCGCCGTGGAGGATGCCGCGCGCGTGCAGATGCGCGGTCGCGCTGGCGAGGCCGCGCGCCATCTGCAGCGCGGTATCGAGCGACCAGCGCGTGCCGGGCGCATACACGTCGCGCGTGCACGAGGCCAGGCTCGGCGGGCCGGCGAGATTGCGGAACACCGGATCGATCAGCTGCATGACCAGGCCCGGCGTCGCCAGCGGATGGCCGACGACGCGGCCTTCGATCGGAATCAGATGGCGATGACGGCCCGCCGCGATGCAGGCGTCCATTTCGCTGCGAGGCAGGCCGTCGCTGGTGACGGCGCCCTTGAACAGCTTGACGGCGACGGCTTGCGGCCCGGCCGCGGTATCGCGCTGCCACAGCGCGCGATGGATCACGCCGGAAGCGCCCTCGCCGAGCACGGTCTGCAGTTGCAGTTGCGACCAGTCGATGCGGGCGGCGGGATGTTCGGCAAGCGCCTCGGCTTCGCTGATGTCGCTGAACGGATTGCCGGCGTAAGCCAGCCAGGCCAGCCGTGGCAGATCGAACAGCCAGCGCGGCAGCGCGCCGAGACGATTGGCGGCGATGCGCAGCAGCTCCAGCCCGGTGCAGCCGGCCATTTCATCGGGCAGTTGCGCAAGCTCATTGCCGGCCAGCATCAGTTTCTGCAATCGGGTGCAGCGGCCGATTTCGGCGGGCAGCCCGGTCACGCCATTGTCGGTCAGGATCAGCCAGCGCAGCTGCGGCGACAGCGCCGCGGCCGGCACATGAGCGATGCGGTTGGCCTTGAAGCCGATCGTGTCCAGCGCCGCGCATTGTCCGACCACCGCGGGCAGCTCGGTGAAGCGATTGTCCGAGCAGAACAGCACGCGCAGGTGCTTCAGCCGGGGCAGATCGTCGGGCAGCGCCTGCAGCGCGTTGCCGGACAGGTTCAGCACTTCCAGCGTGTCCGCCAGATCGAAGATCTCGCGCGGGAATTCGCTCAGGCCGGCGCTCAGGTCCAGCCGGCGCAGGCCGACGAGCTTGCCGGCGCGCAGTTGCGCGAGTGTGTGCATGCGACCGATCGCGTTTCAGGGAACCGCGAGATTACAGCATCGCGACCGGCGCTTCGGCCGGCAGAGCCGGCCTAGCGCATGCCCAGCGAGTACAGCGCCAGCAGGCCGATCACCAGCAACGCCAGCCAGGCGTCGGCGATGCGCCGCAGCAGCGGGGGCGCGTGGCGCAGGTCCATGAACTCGGTGAGGATGAAACGGATCTTCAGCGCCGCCATCAGGATCACGCTGTAAGTGATCGCGGCATTGGCGACGAAGGCGTGATGGCCGTGACGCGAGCCGATCCACCACGAGATCGCAGTGAGGGCACTGAGCAGCAGCCAGGTCAGCGTGAGACGATCTTTCAGCAGCATGCTCATCTCATCACGTAGAGCAGCGCGAAGATGATCACCCACAGGAAGTCGACCATGTGCCAGTAAATGCCGGTGTCGTCGACGATCTGATGGTTGCGTCGCTGCGGGCCGTGCAGCTGCCAGGCGACCACGCCGAGGAAGACGAAGCCGATCAGCACGTGCAGCACGTGGATGCCGGTCAGGAAGTAGTAGTAGGAATAGAACTCGTTGGTCGACAGCTCGATGCCGGCGCGGATCTTGGTCGTCCACTCGTACAGCTTGCCGCAGACGAACAGCGCGCCGCAGGCGATGGTCAGATAAACCAGCCGGCTCGCCTGCGCGTAACGCCGCTCGCGCGAGGCCTGTACGCAGCGTGCCATGAACCAGGAGCTGAGCAGCAGCAGCAGGGTGTTGGCGAAGCCGAGCCCGGCGTTGAGTTGCTGCTGGGACTGCAGGAACAGCTCCGCGTTCTGTGCGCGGAAGTACATGTAGACCAGGAAATAGCCGCTGAAGGTGATCGCCTCGAACAGTACCAGCACCCAGATGTCGCGCTGGATCGGCTCGGCCTGCCGTGCTTGGCCGATGTTCATGCCGAGGCTCCGGACGCGACCGCTTTCAGCGGCGGCAGCGGGCCGTCGCCGAGGTCGTCGCGCAGGATCATCTTGCGCAGCAGGGTGATGAAAATCACCGTGTAGACCGCGAACACGACGGTGTCGATCCAGAACGCGACGATGCCGTTCCAGGCGAATACGCCGCTGGAGAAAATCCAGCAGGGGCTGACCACGACTTCGGTCAGCGCGTTGCAGATGTTCAGATAGCCGAACCAGCGCGGGAACACGCGGTTCTTGTCGAGCAGCACCGCGGTCATCCACACCAGCGTGCCGATCAGGAACACGCCCATGGTGCCGTTGAAGCACAGGATGCCCATGTCGTAGATCAGGTGCGTCAGCTCGGGATCGCGCTCCGGCCGCATCGCGCCGACGGTCAAGGTCACCGCGGTCAGCAGCATGCCCGGGGTGGCGCTGAGCGAGTAGATCGCGACGTAGGAATAGCCGAAGGCCTTGCTGACCGACATGCGCCGCATCGAGTAGCCGATCAGCGCATTGCAGGCGGCGACCAGGCCCGAGACCATGAAGATGATGCCGAAGCCGATCAGCAGGCCGTTGTGATTGTCGCTGAACCACTGCAGCACGCGTGGCGTGTCCCACCAGGGTTTCGGCGGCGGTATCACGCGCGTCATCAGGCAGAAAACGACGCCGAACAGGTTGTAGAAAAACACCATCGCGTACCAGATGATCCACAGCTCGACCTTGGGATCATGGCGCCAATGCCAGGCGATGCGGCCGAGCCGGCCCGTGGGTCGCTTTGGCGCGCCGATGGCGGGTGCCGCGCTCATGCGGCGAGCGCCTCTTCGCGGCGTTGCCGGTAAAGATTGCCGCCGACCTGCAGCGCCATGACCACGATCCACAGTGTGATCGCGGCGTTGCGCAGCCAGAACGAGATCAGCCCGTCCCAGGCCAGCGGACCGCTCAGGCTCACGGCCGAGAACGAGGCCGGCGCCAGCGCTGCGGCCACCGCCAGATTGAAGTGCGCGACCCAGGTCCTGAACACCGGGCGCGGCTGCCGGTCCAGATAGATCGCCAGCGCCAGGAACACGCATTGCGCGATCAGAAAACCGACCTGGCCGATGAACGTGACCCAGGCCATGTCGTTGAAGAACTGGATCATCTCCGGACTGCGTTCGGGGCGGAACGCGGCCAGCAGCCAGAACAGCGTGGCGATCGCGAACAGCGAGGGCCCGCCGGTCAGGCAGCCCAGATAGCAGTAGCTCAGCACCGGCGTGTGGTGTCGCATGCGCCGGATCTGCATCACGATCAGCGCCAGGAACGGGATCAGGCCGACCGCGAACCAGTTGAACATGATCATGCTGTAGCGGATGCGTGGCAGGTTGTGCGGATCGCGGTAGAACGCGGCGACCTCGTCCGCGCTCATGGTCGGCGACATCGGCTCGGTGAAGCCCGGGAACAACAGGAAGGCCGCGAACCACAGCAGGCCCAGCACCGGCACCGTCCACAGCAGGATCAGTTCGCCACTGGTTTTCTGTGCGGAAATAGTTTGCATGGACGATCGCCCCGTTGCTTGTCGACTAGTTGTCGCCGCCCCAGCGATAGCTGAGGTTGAGGCCGAGGATGCGCGGCTCTGAATAGATCGCGGCCTGGATGTACGTCAGATGCCACTGGTTGCTGTTGGAGATGCGGTATTCCTTGTCGGCGAGATTGCTGCCGTAGAACTGCGCGTCGAACGCCGAGCCGAAAATATGGTTCCAGCTGAGGCTGGCGTTGATCAGGCCGGCCGCGGGCAGGCGCGCGCCGGGTTCGTCTTCCGGCAAGGTGGTCTGCCCGCTATAGCGGGCCGCGGTCCAGGTATAGGTGCCCGACATTTCAACGTCGCCGTACGAGGCATCCAGCGGCAGCAGATAGCGTCCGGAGACGCTGAACTGATGCTTGGGCGCCTCGTACGGAATGCAGCTGAGTTCGAGCACGCTGCCGCGCTGTTTCTGCTGGCCGCTGCAATCCAGCTGCTGCGTGGCGCCGCCGTAGAGCAGGTCGAACTTCTTGTACTCGCCGTGGGTGTAGCCATAGCTGCCGACCAGCGTGAAGCCGTGGAAAGGCTGCACCGTCGCATCCATCTCGAAGCCGGCGACGGCGGCCTTGCCGACGTTGAACACCGCCTGGCCGAGCTGCGGTACCGGGCTCACCGAGTTCGGCGGTACGTAGCTGTCGGCACCGGCTTTCTGCAGATCGGAATAGTCGGTGTAGTACACCGCCGAGTTCAGTCGCACCGGCATGTCGGCGATTTCGAAATCGATCTTCTCGCCGATTTCGTAATTGGTCACGTACTCGGGCTTGTAGGTGTAATGATCGGGATTGACCACCACCACCGACATGCCGCCGGATTTGTAGCCGCGGCTGATCTTGCCGTACAGCAGGCTGGCGCCGATCTTGTAATCGAGGCCGACGGTGTAGGTCAGCGCCGAGCCCGAGGTCTCGGCGTCGTGCGCGGCGTCGACCAGCGGCAAGGCGCCGGCCGCGGTCTGGCGGATCGAGGCCGTGCCTTGGGTGTTGTCCCAGGTGTAGCGCAGGCCGCCGGTCAGGCTCAGGCCCTGCAGCGCATCGACCAGCGCGCCCAGATCGTAAGTCGCCTGCGCAAACGGCGCGGCCGACCACTTGCTGATGTCGTAGCGCTGCAGTACGTCGACGAAGAACAGCGAGGTGCCGTCGATTTCGCCCTGGGAATCGGTATGTTCGTAATAGCCGCCGGCGACGTACTTGAGCGTGCCGTCGAGCGCGCTGCCCTGCAGCTGCAGCTCCTCGGTGACGGTTTTCAGATCGGTTTCGTAGGAGTCGTCCGGATTGACGAAGTCGTTGAACGCTGCGCGCGAGCCGTCCAGATCCCAGCGGTACTGGTGCTTGAATGCCGAGTAGCTGGCGATGTTGCGCAGCGTGACTTCATCGCTGAGGTCGTAGCGGAAGTTGTCGATCACCGCGCCGGTGCGCAGCTGGTCGGTGGGGTCGGCGCTGAGCTGTACCCGGCGGTTGCCGCGTGCCTGCTGGTCGTCGAGGATGTCCTGGCCGCAGTTGCTCGAAGGCCCGAACAGGTTCAGCACCACGCAGCCGAGATTCAGGGTCTGCGTCAGATCCAGCCCCGGAATCTGCGACAGCGCGCCGAGCCCGACCGTCGCCGGGATCGCCTGGTTCAGGCCTTCGCGGTTGATGTTCTTGATTACCGTCGCGGTGCCGTTGTCGTTGCTGTCGGTGTAATAGCCGAGCAGGTAATTCTCGGTGCGCTCGGTCGGCCGCCAGGTCAGGCCGAAGCGCGAGGTCCAGTAGTGCTTGCTGTCGTAGTCCTTGCCGGTGTCGATGTCGCGGGTGAAGCCGTCGCGCTGCATGAACTGGCCGCCAAAGCGCGCCATCAGCGTGTCGTCGACGATCGGCAGATTGACCGTGCCCTCGTAGCTGCGACCGGAATAGCCACTGGCGCCGGCGCGCAGCGCGGCCGAGAAATCGTCGGTCGGCTTGTGCGGCTCCAGCAGCATCGCGCCGCCGGTGGTGTTGCGGCCGAACAAGGTGCCCTGCGAGCCTTTCAGGATCTGCACGTTGGCGAGATCGTAGAACTTGCCTGGGCCGCCCTGATAGTTGGCGACCGGGTCCGACGGCAGCGCCACTTCGGCGAGGTAGATCACCACGCCGGGGCTGGCGCCGAACTGCGCGCCCTGGCCGCGGATCGTCGGCGACTCGGTGTTGCGCATCTGGCTGTTGGCGCCGATCACCAGCGAGGGCACCCGGCCCTGCAGATCCTGCGGTGTATTGATCTGCTCGCGTTGCAGATCGTTGGCGTTCATCACCGCCACCGCCACCGGCACGTCCTGCAGGCTTTCCTCGGTGCGGCGCGCGGTGATCACCACTTCTTCGATCGTGTTGGCCGGTGCCTGACGCTTCGGCTGCGGTGCCGGCGCGTCGGCCGCGCCGTCGACCGCGATCGCGTCGTAAGTCGGCGCGTCCGGCTTGCTGTCGCTGGACTGCGCATCCGCCAGCGTCGGGCACAGCCACAGCGCGATGGCGCCGCGCAGCAGCACTCGTTTGTAATCGGGCTTCATTCTTCCTCCGCCGACGAATGCCGATCTGATGTCGGTTTCGTGTCGCAGGAACACGGTAGTCAGGCCGGTATCGGCGGTCTACGCTGAGTTAGGGCCTGCACGTTGAATTCGGGCCAGCGAAAGGCGGGCCGGCCCGGCACGCTTACTGGAAGATCAGCTCGCGGCGGCGGCGCTGGCGCGACGCGGATTGCTGGTACTGCCCCGGCGTGATGCCGGCGCCGCGGCGGAACGCCGAGCAGAAGTTCGATGACGACGAAAAGCCCAGCCTGCTCGCCACCGAGGCGACGCTTTCGTCGGCGGCGAGCAGGCGCATCGCATGGGTGATCTGGCGCTCGGCCACGTAGTCGCCGACCGAGCAGCCGCGTACCGCGCGGAAGCTGCGCGTCAGCTGGCGTACCGAGACGCCGCACAGTGCGGCCAGCTCCTGCAGGCCGGCGCTTTCCCGCACTTCGGCCAGGCGCTCCTCGATGCGCCGCAGCTGCCACGGCGCCAGCTGTCCCTGCAGCGGGCGCTCCGGCAGCGCCGCGCCGTAGCGCAACAGGTCCACGCCCATTTGCGCGGCGATCGACTCGACCAGGATCTTGCTGGCGAAGCCCGGATTCATTACCTCGTCGGCCAGCCGCAGCATCTGGTGGCGCACGTTGGCATCGCGCACGTCCAGGCCGAGCAGCAGAAAGCGCGTGTCCATGTCCGGCAGGCGGTCGAACAGCGCCAGGATCGGTGGCAGCTCGAGCTGGCAGACCAGCGACGACAGCGAGCGCGCCTCGTCGCTGCAGGCGGCCATGTCGACCGTCGGCGGCAGCACGAACAGCTCGCCGATGCGCTCGTAGTGGCTGGAACTCCAATGGTCGACGAAGCAGGCGCGGGCGCTGCGATGCCGCGAATTGAGGCAGAGCTCGACGCGGATGCTGTCATCAATTCGCAGTACGCTGGCCGGCGGTGCGCTGAAGTCGTAGCGCACCCGCTGCACGCGAGCACTGGTCGTGCTCAGCTGAGCTTCGACCAGCATGGAGGCGCGTGGGGCTTGCATCGGCGACGGGATACCCTAACGCGCCGCTATTAGTCAACAGGGTTGCCTGTAGAGGAAAGCCACGCGCTTTTTTGCCGGGCCCATCTGTGAAAACTGGCGCGACTATATTAAAGTCATGTCTCTGACGCCAATTTGCACTGCTCAGACTCGCACGAACCGCTTGCCCCGTACCTCACGCACGAGAATGCACATGAATGCACCGACGATTTCCTGGGATCCCTACAATCCCGAACTGTCCCGTGATCCCTATCCGACGTACCGGCGGATGCGCGAGGAAGCGCCGCTGTACTACAACGAAGAGCATGATTTTTACGCGCTGACCCGTTACGCCGATGTCGAGCATGGCCTGCGCGACAAGGACAACATGAGTTCGGGCTACGGCGACATCCTCGAGTTCATCAAGGCCAAGTCGCGCATGCCCGATGCGGTGTTCATCCATCAGGATCCGCCGGTGCACAGCGCCTATCGCAGCCTGATGCAGCGCATCATCACGCCCAAGCGCATGCTCGGCGTCGAGGCAGAGATCCGCAAGCTCTGCGCACGCAGCCTGGATCCGCTGGTCGGCTCCGATCGCTTCGATTTCATCACCAATCTCGGCGCCGAAATGCCGATGCGCGCGATCAGCGGCCTGCTCGGCATTCCGGAAGAAGACCAGACCGCGATTCGCGAGTCGGTCGACGCGCGCATGCGCACCGAGGCCGGCAAGCCGATCGATCTGTCCAAGCAGGCCGATCTGCAGGTCGAGGCGCTGGGCAACTTCGACGAATACATCAAGTGGCGCGAAAAGAATCCGTCGGACGACATGATGACGGAGTTGCTGCAGGCGGATTTCAACGATCCGGCCACCGGCAGCAAGCGCAAGCTGACGCGCGACGAGATCAGCGCGATCGTCAACGTCGTTGCCGGCGCCGGCAACGAAACCACCAACCGCCTGATCGGCTGGATGGGCAAGACCCTCGCCGAGAATCCCGACCAGCGCCGCCAGATCGCGCAGGATGCGAAGCTGATCCCGCAGGCGATCGAAGAGCTGCTGCGCTTCGAGCCGCCCGGCCCGTTCATGGCGCGCTACGTCACCAACGACATCGAGTACTACGGCCAGAAGATTCCCAAGGGCAGCGCGCTGCTGCTGATGGTGGCCGCGGCCAATCGCGACGAGCGCCGCTTCGTCAACGGCGACAAGTTCGACATCCATCGCGAAGTGCGTCCGCACATGACCTTCGGCAACGGCATCCACGTCTGCATCGGTGCGCCGCTGGCGCGCATGGAAGGCCGCGTGGCGATGGAAGAAATCCTCAAGCGCTTTCCGGAATGGGAAGTGGACTACGACAACGCGGTGCTGTCGTCGACCTCCACCGTGCGTGGCTGGGATTCGCTGCCGGTCTGGGTCGGTTCCAAGCCGAAGAACGCGACGATCTCGGCGCCCAAGCCGGCGCCTGCTGCGCCTGCCGAGCCGGCCGGGCCGGTGCCGCTGGAGGGCAAGTGGAACGTGACGGTGAAAGGCCCGACCGGCCCGCAGCCGGCGGTGCTGGTGCTGGAGAAGAGCGGCGACAGCTTCACCGGTGCGCAGACCGGCGACGGCAACACCTCGCAGATCATCGACTTCAAGTACGACGGCAAGA
Organism: Hydrocarboniphaga sp.; assembly: GCF_965279055.1. NCBI lineage: Bacteria > Pseudomonadati > Pseudomonadota > Gammaproteobacteria > Nevskiales > Nevskiaceae > Hydrocarboniphaga > Hydrocarboniphaga sp. Next base: position 671,385 of record NZ_OZ257125.1, read on the forward strand.
ACATCAGCTGGGCCAACCAGATCACCAAGCCGATGAAGCTGAAAGTCGAGTTCAAGGGCGAGGTCGTCGGCAACACCATTACCGGCAAGGCCAAGGCCGGATTCATGGGCTCGTATCCGTTCACCGCGATCAAGGCCTGAGCTGCCCGAATGCCGAAGATCGTCTACATCGAGCACGACGGCAGGGAGCACGTGGTCGACGCGAAACTGGGCAGCAGCCTGATGCAGACCGCGCTCGACAACGCGGTGCCCGGCATCCTCGGCGACTGTGGCGGTGCCTGCTCCTGCGGCACCTGCCACTGTTACGTCGATGCGGCCTGGGAAAACAAGCTGCCGCCGATTGGAGAGAACGAGGAGGTGATGCTCGAAGGCACCCTGCACACCGAGAGCAACAGCCGCCTCAGCTGCCAGCTCGAAGTCACGCCGGATCTGGACGGCCTGGTGTTGAGGTTGCCGAAGAGTCAGGTGATGTAGCTTTTTTGTTTGACGCTTGATCCGGGGGCGGCACCGCAAGGTACCGCCCCTTTTTTTGGTCCCGACGACCGCAGGCTGCGGGCGCTGCGTCGGGCGCATGCGGGCGAGAGCGGCCAGAGGCCGACTGCCTGGCGACTTCAGTAGTGGTTCGGCTTGCGCACCATCGACACGATCGCGTCGGCGATGTCGGCAAACACGGCGGTGCCCATCGCGGTCATCAGCAGCGAGCAGAGAATGGTCATGGCGTACTCCTGGTCAAAAAGTCGGTGGAACCCGATGCATGCCATTCTTTCCAATATTGAGTAATAAGTCAATATTGAACTAATAACCAGTATAGAAAGTCCATGCAATATTGACTTTGCCGCCAGCGCTGCCGAAGATCCGGCGACCAAAAACTGGAGTTGCCGCGATGGCGGAGCCGCTGACACGGGGGCACAAGAAGCGCGCCCGAACCCTCGAAGACCTGCTGGATGCGGCGACGCGGGTGTTCTCGCGCAAGGACGCGATCCTGACCACGTTCCTGGAGATCGCCGACGAGGCGCGCGTCGCCAGCGGCACCGTGCACAACTACTTCAAGAGCAAGGACGAGCTGATCGAGGCGGCGGCGATCAAGCTGATCGACCGCATCAACGGCCCGGTGTGGCGCGATTTCGAGCGCGTCGAGGACACCGCGCAGCGGCTGGCGATCGTGATCAAGTCCGCGTTCCAGCTGATGGCCGACGACCCCGAATGGGGCGCCGCGGTGCTGCGCCTGGTCGACGCCACGCATCGCACCACGCAGAAGCTGACCAACCTGATCCCGGAAATCCTGGAAGAAGGCCGCAACAGTGGGCGACTAGTGTTTCGTGACCCTCTGGCGGCGCAGAACGTCGTCGGCGGCGCGATCCTAGCCGGCATGCGCAGCGTCAATGCCGGCGCGGCGCCGGAGGCGATGGGCGAGCACCTGGTCGAGCACGTGCTGCTGGCGCTCGGCCTGAAAGCCAAAGAGGCGCTGCGGATTGCGCAGAGCGCGCGCGCGGCCGGTGCGCCGGACGAACCGGCATCGACGCGGCGCTCTGCCGGCAGGAGCTGAAGTCCTACCACGGCCTGTCGCCGTGGGTCGCCGCGCCGATCGCGGTGCCGGAGTTCGAGAGGGCGATGCTCTGGCACCAGCGTCTGCACCGCGTGCGGGCCAGCCGGCGCCGTCTGCTGGCGCGGGTCGACGGGCCTGACTACGCCTCGGTCCGCATCATCGGCGCGCGGCTGGACAGCCGCAGCTCGGTGCCCCGACTATCCGCCACGATCGAATCGCTGCGACAAAAAAATCCGAACCGAATGATGTGCCGCGCATGAAACCCGTCCCCCTCATTGTCGCCAGCGTGTTGGCTACGCTTAGCCTCGCCGCTGCGATCCTGCTGATCGTGCGGCCGACGGCGGCGCAGCCTCCGCTGTCGCCCTTGGGTAGCGCGGCGACCTGCGCCGCTTATTCCGGCCTGCCGCCGGCCTGGCGCGACGATGCGCATGCCGGCATGGTGCATATCGACGGCGGTCGCTTCGTGCTCGGCAGCACGCAAGGTTATGTCGACGAGCGTCCGGCTGCGGAGCGCGTCGAGGTCGACGCGTTCTGGATCGATCGCACCGAGGTCACCAACGCGCAGTTCGCCGCTTTCGTCGACGCCACCGCCTATGTCACCGAGGCCGAGCGCCAGGGCGGCGGCGCGGTGTTCCATCAGCCGACGCAGGCCGAGCTCGGCTCGCGGCCGTATTCGTGGTGGGCCTTCGTCAAAGGCGCCGACTGGCGCCATCCGCACGGTCCGGACAGCAATCTCGATGGCTTGCAGAATCATCCGGTGACCCTGGTCACGCAGGCCGACGCGCTGAGCTACGCGCGTTGGCTGGATCGCGATCTGCCGACCGAGGCGGAATGGGAATACGCGGCCAAGGCCGGGCACGAAGACCGGACACTCGACCAGGCGCCGCGCGACGCCAGCGGCAAGCCCTTGGCGAATTACTGGCAAGGCGTTTTCCCTACGATGAATCTGCGCCAGGACGGTCATGACGGCCTGGCGCCGGTGGGTTGCTTCGCCGCCAGCGACTTCGCGCTCTACGACATGATCGGCAACGCCTGGGAATGGACGCGCGATGTCTACAACGGTCCGCATGTTTCGCATGCCAATGGCGACATCGCGCTGGTTTCCGCCGGGCATGGCCAGGCTGGTGCGCAGTCGATGGTGATCAAGGGCGGCTCGTTCCTATGCTCGCAGGATTTCTGCGTGCGTTATCGCGCCGCCGCGCGCGAATCGCAGGAGGCCGATCTGGCCTCGGCGCACATCGGCTTTCGCACGGTCAAGCGCCATTGAGCGCGCCTGCGCCTGGACCGTTTGCATTCAGCATCGCGCCGTAATGTTCCCTCAGCGCGCGGCCACCGGCCGCGCTTCGTCGAACGACAAGGGAGATCACGAATGCTGGAGCTGGCGGTTTCGGAGCGCGCTTATCTGGCCCACCGGCGGGCGCTGACGACCAATGCCGAGGGACAGGAAATCCTGCTCGGACTGACTCACCAGGAGAGCCTGGCTTACATCGACTGCTGCCGGCACGGAGGCGATCGCACGGCGCAGGCGACGATGCAGTGGAACGCGCTGCGCGATCGCCACGAAGCGGCACGCGATGTGGTCATCGATATCGAAGAAATGCTGGTTTGCCGGCAGCTGCATCGCAACGGCACGAGTCCGTCCAGCGCGTATCTGTGACGTGCGGCGCCTGAGATAAGCCTAGGGAACCTCTGATTAAGTCCTGCACGCGGGCGCGTAGGACTTAATCAGAGGTTCCCTAGAGCTTGACGAAGCCCAGCTTGCGCAGCACCAGATACACCGCCAGCGCGGAGCTGGCGGCCATCAGCGTCGCCATCACGGTGCCGATCGACGAACTCGCCCAGGGCAGGCCGCCGGTATTCATGCCGAACAGGCCGGTGACCAGGGTCGCCGGCAGCATCAGCGCCGACAGGATCGACAGCACGTAAAGGCTGCGATTGGTGCGTTGCGCCGTCTGCAGTTCGAGTTCGTCGCGCAGCAGTCGCAGCTGGCTCTGCACGGCGGTGGCGCCCTGGTCCAGCGCGGCGACGCGCTGCGCGAAATTTTCTATCGCCGGCAGCAGCAGCGGCGACAGCGCGCTGTCCGGCTCCAGGCGTCGGGCGATGGTGCCCATGCCGGCGAGCAGGCGATGCAGCCGCAGGGCGCGCCGTCGCATCGCCACCAGCTCGCTGGTGTCCGGTGTCAGGCTGTCGGTCAGCAGTTCGTCCTCGATGTGTTCGACGGCGGCTTCCAGCGCCTGCAGCTCGCCGCTCATCACTTCGATCACCGAGCTGGTCAGCAGCTCCAGCGCCGCGTTGGCGCTGTCGGGGCAACGCCCAGTGACGATGCGATGTCGCGCGATGTCGGCGCAGCGTAGTGGGTGCCGACGCAGCGTCAGCAGCAGCCGATCGCTGATGGCAAAGCGCAGCGTGCCGACGCCGGCGGTCTTCTGGTCGTCGAGTTCGCGCTGGTAGTCGTGCAGCACGCAGGCGAGCCAGTCGCCGTCGACCAGCGCGCGCTGGTGGTCGTCGTGCGACAGCAGCAGATCGCCGACCAGCGACGGCAGCGCGGCAGCCTTGATCCAGCGCTCGCTGCCGCGATCCGCCGCGTTGAAGTGCAGCCAGCGGAATGCGGCCGCCGCGGCGGCGTCGCCAGGCTCGGGATCACCGAGCGCGATCGCCGCACCGGCGACAAAGTCGTAGCCCCAGATCAGGCCATTGGTCAGCAGCGGGCCTTGCACGGCGCGACCGCGGCTCAGAACAGCTTCGACAGCATCCAGTACAGCGAGCCAGCGAGCAGGATCGACACCGGCAGGGTCAGCACCCAGGCCATCAGCAGGCTGCGCACCGTCGACATCTGCAGTCCCGAGCGATTCGCCTGCATCGTGCCGGCGACGCCGGACGACAGCACATGCGTGGTCGACACCGGCAGGCCGAAGGCGTCGGCGGCGCCGATCGTCGCCATCGCCACGAGTTCGGCTGACGCGCCCTGCGCATAAGTCATATGCGTCTTGCCGATCTTTTCGCCGACGGTGACGACGATGCGCTTCCAGCCGATCATCGTGCCCAGGCCGAGCGCGAACGCGACCGCCACCTTGACCCAGGTCGGGATGAAGCGCGTCGCCTTGTCCAGCGAAGCCTTGTAGCTGTCGAGCACCTTGGAATCGGTGGACGCGAAGCTCAGGCTGTCTTCCTTGCCGAGACGCTTCACGGTTTCGGCGGCGAGGTACATGTCGTTGCGCATGTTGCGGGTCTGGTCGGCCGGCACCCGCGACAGCGAGCCGTATTCGCCGACCTGCTGGTCGATGTCGCCGGCCAGTTTCGACAAGGCCGGCACCGTCTGCGGGTCGAGTTTCTTGTCGGCGAGGTAGCGGGTCAGCGCCGCGCGCGGATCGCCTTCGACCGTGGCCTGGCCGCCGTGGCCGCCCAGGGTCTGCGTCAGCGCGGTGGTGTGGCTGTGGAATTCGCCGACGTACTGCGCCGGTACGGCGCGATTCAACGCATAGGCCGTCGGCACGGTGCCGATCAGGATCAGCATGATCAGGCCCATGCCTTTCTGGCCGTCGTTGGAACCGTGCATGAAGCTGACGCCGGTGCAGGTGAAGATCAGCAGGCTGCGGATCCACAGCGGCGGCGCGATGCCGGGCTTGGGCGCTTCGTACAGCGCCTTGTTGCGCACCAGCAGTTTCAGCGACAGGAACAGCAGCGCCGCGAGGCCGAAGCCCAGCAGCGGCGAAATCAGCAGCGCCTTGCCGATCTCCGTGGCCTTGGTCCAGTCAACGCCAGCGGTGCCGCTGCGGCCATGCATCAGCGCGTTGGCGATGCCGACACCGATGATCGAGCCGATCAGCGTATGCGAGCTGGACGAGGGAATGCCCAGCGCCCAGGTCGCGAGGTTCCAGGCGATCGCGGCGAACAGCAGTGCGAACACCATCGCAAACCCCGCATTGGAGCCGACCTGCAATATCAGTTCCACCGGCAGCAGCGAGATGATGCCGAAGGCGACCGCGCCGGTGGACAGCAGCACGCCGAGAAAATTGAAGAAGCCCGACCAGACCACGGCGACATTCGCCGGCAGCGAGTTGGTGTAGATCACCGTCGCGACCGCGTTGGCGGTGTCGTGAAAGCCGTTGACGAACTCGAAGCCGAGCGCGATCAGCAGCGCGATGAACAGCAGGACGAAGGGCAGGTAAGCCGTGGCCTGCAGGCCCGCCGCGCTGGCGTCGACATAGACGCTGTAGGCCACGTACACAATCGCCACCAGCACCGCGGCGCCGAAGCCGATACTGCCGGCGGCGCCCAGCCCCTGATCCATGCGCGGCCCATTGCCGCCGGTCGAAGCCAGCGTTGTTGAGTTCATTTGCCATTCCCTGGTGAGATGAATATTCAGTCACGCTAACAAGCGGCAATGACACATTCGTGTCACACGCGGCGGCGCGCAGCGGGTCGCCGACTGGTTGGACCAGTCGCTCCCGAAGCGACGCTTGCGTGTATCACCTGGGGCTGCATTTTGGCTTTTCGAGAACCGCGATGACCCCAGCCGGGCCCGCAGCATGAGCGCCGCCACGACGGCAGACGATCGCCGTCTGCGCCGCGGCGTGCTCGCCGCGTTCATGGCGCTGGCGCTGCTGTCCAGCGTCGCCGGCATTTCCGTTCTGGAGCGCCCTGCGGCAGCATCACCCAGGCGCGTTCGCGGTGTCCGCGCTGTCGGTGGTTTCCGGCGTCGCGGGTTCCGTCGTCGTGCCGGCGGCATCGTCTGGTGCTGCGGTCGAGTCGCTCGGCGCGGCAGCGTCGGCGGGGATCGCGGCGCTGTCGGCTCCGCCGGCGATCTTGATCTCGACGCGACGATTGAGCTCGCGACCTTCGTCGGTCGCGTTGTCCGCCACCGGCATCGTCTCGCCATAACCCTCGGTATGCATCCGCGACGGCTCGATGCCGCGCGCCTGCAGGTAGTCGGCGACCGATCGCGCGCGGCGCAGCGACAGCCCGAGGTTGTAAGGCTCCGAGCCGCGCGCGTCGGTATGGCCGCCGATCTCGAAGTTCAGCGACGGCACACGCTGCAGCGAATCGGCGACGTCGTCGAGCAAGGTCTTGGCGTTGACCGTCAGCGTCGCCTTGTCGAAGTCGAAGTTGACGCCGCGCAGCACGATGATGTCGCCCGCCGCGCAGCCGGCGAAGTCGATCTTCTGTCCGGCCTCCGGCGTGCGGCACGGCGGTGCGGCGGCGACCGCTTCGGCGGCAGGCTCGGCCGCGGCTTCGGCGACCGGGACGACCTCGACCGGCGCCGCCGGCGCCGGCTCGACCACCGCGGTCTTGCCCAGCGGGATCACCAGGCCGACGCTGAAGACGAAATCGTTGAACGCCTTGCGGCCATTGCCGAGGCTGTCGCCGGTACGGCGGTCGTTATGCGCGTCGAGCTGCCAGGTCACCTGGCTGCGGACGACGATGTCCGACGACGTCCACGGCGCCCACCAGTAGCCGGCACCCAGGTTCAGCAGAGCGCTGCCGTAGCTGGCATCGAGGCACGGTTGTGAGCGCACGCTGCCATAGCCGAGGCCGACCAGCGCGTAAGCCGAGCGGGCGGTGGGAAAGAACAGCGCATTGGCGGTGAGACCCGCGATCTTCGCCGAGCCGCTGCCTTGCTCGTGGCCAAAAACACCGTATTGGCCGCTCAATTCGGCGAACAGCCGCTCCGATACGATGCGGCCCACCGACAGTGATCCGCCCAGACCGTCGTCGGTCAGGCGGCCGGAATCGGCCAGCGTATAGCGCGCCATCGGTGACAGGAAAATGCGCTCGCCGATCGCGGTCGACGCACTGTCGGTTGGCGCTGGCGCGGCATTGGCCGGTGTCGCCACGGCAGCCGTCAGCCAACAGGCCGCGACGAAACCACATCCGTGCATCGCTTTCATGCGTTCTCCCTTTCGAACAATTTTTCTGGTTATGGGGCGTTGATGCCGCAGTGACGGCCGACGCGTGCGGCGTCCCTCAAGCGCGCGCGAGTCAACTCGGTGTGTACCGGCGCCGGGCGACGCCGTAGCGAGGCGACTCCTGCACCTGTCTGCGTGCAGGCGCTGTGGCCGCAACGACTCGCGATGGTCGACCGGCCTGCGCCGCGGGGTCAACAAACTTTTGGTAGGTCTTTTATGGCGCCGCGTGGCGCGTTTGCCACCGCTGCGCGCACTGCGGCGATTACCTACCTAAAGTTCGGTGACAGTCACGGGGCCACCGAAGATGATCCGTCCGTCGCAGCGGACCCCCAATGCGACGAACACGATGGTCGCCTGCTGCAGCCCCACGCGGCTCAGGCGGAAACCGGGCCAACTGTCTGGCTGTGGACGTGGGCCGGAGTACAGCAGCACGAGCTGCGAACGGCCCTCACACGTTGACGACTTACAACGCATCGCCCTTGTTCGACGCAACGGGGCTTATCAAAAGAATTGCCCTGAAGGGCGATCGGGAGGAGAGAGTGCTTCGAATGAATGCGGGTTCCCGCTGTTCGGCTGTGTTGTCGTCGCTGGCCTTTCTCGCCGCGGCGGCGTCACCGAACGTCGCCCTGGCGCTGGGTTTCACGATTCCGTTTTTCGACGAAGACATCACGGCGACGTCGAACACCACGCTGATCGAGGGCGTGGCGATCCGCGCCGAGCCGCAGCGCGAGCGCTCCATCGGCAAGAACGAGCTCAATCCCAACGTCTGCGGCCGCACCGCCGGCGGCGAGGTTTTTTATCAGGAGTGCCAGGGCCTTTTCAGGGAGCAGATTTTTCCGTCGCAGCATCTTGCCGATGCGCCCGGATCGTTCAGCAATAATTTCAGCCACGGCAACCTGAACTATCGCCAGGGCGACATCACGCAGGCCGAGCTGCGCGTCAACGAAGATGTCACGCTGGTGTGGAAAGGCTGGACGTTTTTTGCCAAGGGCATCGGCTTTTACGACCCGGTGAATTACAACTTCACCGAGTACCATCCCAACCTCATCACCAAGGACAACTACCAGCAGGTCGGCTACCTGTCGACCGCCGGTACCGAGATCGTGCGCACCGGTCAGAACACCGGTGTGTTGGCGCCGCTGATCGCCGGGCTCGGACTGCCGCCGAGCCTGCTGACCGGCCTGCTGTCCAATCCGCTCGGGATTCCCGGCCTGGGTGTGCGCACCGACTCGACGCCGTGCCCGGCCGATCGCAATCCGAGTGCCGGCCCCTGCGGCGTCGTCTATGGCCCGGGCGGCGTCGTCTACCAGAAGCGCAGGGACTCCACCACGCTGAAGGAAATCGGCCTGGGCCTGCAGTTGCTGGACTTCAACCTCACCGGCAACGTGCCGGTTCCGATCGTCGACAAAACCCTGCAGGTCAGGATCGGCCGGCAGCAGGTGATCTGGGGCGAGTCGACGCTGGAGTTCTTCGACTCGATCAACGTGATGAACCCGCCCAATCTGAATAATTTCTTTCGGATCGGAGGCAATGGCCTGGATGATTTCTACCAGCCGCTGAATGCGGTCTCGCTGGCGATGACGCCGTCGGACAACATCAACCTGTCGGCCTGGTATGCGCTGGAATTCCAGCCGGTGCAGCTGCCGGCGGAGGGCGGTTTCTATTCGCCGGTGAATCTCGGGACCAACAACGAGGGCCCCGACTACCTGACGATCAGCTTTGCCAACCTGGCGCCGGACCAGGACGCCAAGGGCACGCTGCTCGACAGTCCGCTGACGCTGATCACCAACACCACCTCGCGGGCCAGCCGCCTGCGCGACGAGAATCCCAACGACGCGGACAACAACTTCGGACTCAAGCTGACGTATACCGCCGACTGGCTCAACAACGGCACCAATCTCGGCTTCTACTTCGCCAACTACACCTCGCGCGTTCCGATCGTCAGCATTTACTCGGCCGACGAATCCTGCGCGAAGAACACCACGAATACGGTGGCGTTCTTCCTGGCCTGCCCGGACATCCCGTTCCTGCATTCGCTGACCCATCCGAACGATCCGGAAGGCGCCACCAGCGACGCGTTCCCGCTCGACAGCATGAAGTTCCGGCTGGAATATCCCAAGAACGTGAAGATGCTGGGCTTCAGCTTCAACACCAGCTTCGGCGATGTGTCGATGCAGGGCGAGGCGGCGTATCGCCCCAACGATCCGCTGCAGGTCGATATCGTCGACCTTGCATTCGCCGGCCTCGGCCCGGTGTTCAACAACTGCCATATCGCGCCGGGTTGCAGCGGCAGCACGGTCGGCCTTGGAACCCAGGCCGATGGCGGCGTCGGTGTGTACGGCAACAGCAACTACCAGACCGCCAACGGCTCCGGCGCCTACAACGATACTTATGATCTGATCGTCGGCCAGCTGCCGGGCTCGGGCCGCTCGTTCCCCAATTTCGTGATCCCGTATCGCGGTGGACAGATCGGCGCCAACCCGGCCAATTCACGCATCCAGGGCTGGGAGCGATTCAAAACCCTGTCGCTGGATTTCGGCGCAACCTACGTCGAGGGCAATACCGATTTCACGCCGCGTTTGCTCGGAGCGGACCAGATCATCTGGCTGCCCGAACTCGGTTTTCGCGCGGTGCTGAATCTGCCCGACCAGGACCAGCTGGCACTGGCCGTGCCGGGCACCTTCACCAGCCCGACGGCGGGCGCGGACGGCTCCGGTGCCGATGGCTCGCGCCAGGCCTGCTCCACCAACGTCGCCTGCAACTACGGCCCGGACGGCTTGCGCTTCAATCCACATCAGGCGCCGCTGGGCCTGTATCCCACCAAGCTGTCGGGTGGCATCGGCGCCGTGGTGCTGATCCGCTGGGACAACATCCTGCCGGACATCAGCATCGATCCGCAGATCATCTTCAAGTACGACGTCTTCGGCCACGCGCCGGGCTATCTGTCGAACTACGTCAAGGGCCGCGTGTTGTGGGACACCAACATCGAGGTCCGCTACGGATCGCAGTGGTCGTTCAATCTCGGCTACCAGATGTGGGCCGGTGGTGGAGACGCGAACCTGTTCCAGGATCGCGACACGGCGAGATTCTTCGTCAAGTACTCGTTTTAGCTCAACGTCAAACGGACATTAGCGGCAATTAAGCAGGAGGAGATTCAAACATGAGAAACAGGCTTCTATCAGGTTGTACCGCCGTGGTGCTGGCACTGAGCGCGCAGGCCGCGCTGGCGAAAGTAGGCGCTGACGAAGCGGCCAAGCTGGGCTCGACACTGACGCCGGTCGGCGCCGAGAAAGCCGGCAACAAGGACGGGTCGATCCCGGCCTGGACGCCGGCTGCGCAGCGCGGAAAGCTCAGCGGCGAATTCGCGTCGGACCCGGCGATCGAGGCCGACAAGCCGATCGCGACCATCACCGCCGCCGACACCGCCAAGTACGGCGACCAGTTGAGCGAGGGCAGCAAGTACCTGCTCAAGACGTTCCCGGATTACAAGATGCTGGTGTACCCGAGCCACCGCACCGTGTCCTGGCCCGAGTTCATCTACAAGTCCACCGCCGCCAACGCCACCACCTGCGAGCTCAAAGGCACGGACGATCCCGACAACTGCGTGCAGGGCTTCCCGTTCCCGATCCCCAAGTCGGGCGCCGAAGTGATCTGGAATCACCGTCTGAAGTGGCGCGGCGATACCGTGCGCCGCAACAACGACCAGCTCAATGTCGATGCCTCCGGCCATGGGCAGACGGCGCAGCTGGTTGAGGACATCAGCTTCCTCTACGCCAACTCCACCAACCCGGTTCCGTTGAAGGCGGGCAAGGGTCTGTTCCTGTATTACCTGTCGAAGATCATGTCGCCGGCGCGTACCGCCGGCACGATGATTCTGGTCAACGAAAGTGCCGGCACCGGCGCGACCGGTCGCGCCGCGTGGTTGTATGCGCCGGCCTTGAAGCGCATCCGTCGCGCGCCGGCGGTGTGCTGCGACAACCCCTACGAGGGCAGCGACGGACAGCAGTTCTACGACCAGGTCGACATGTACAACGGCGTGCTCGAGCGCTACACCTGGAAGCTGGTCGGCAAGAAGGAAATGATCGTCCCGTACAACAACTTCAAGATGTCGCGTGCCAAGTACGACCAGCTGGTGCATCCCAACTTCCCGAATCCGGAGATCGCCCGCTACGAGAAGCATCGCGTCTGGGTCGTCGAGGCCGACCTGATCCCGGGCCAGCGCCATACCTACGCCAAGCGCAGGCTGTACGTCGACGAAGACTCGTGGGACATCGTCATGATCGACTGCTACGACGCCAAGGGTGCGCTGTTCAATTTCCAGGAAGGTTTCCTGACGCCGCAGCCCAACGTGCAGACCGTGTTCACCGTGCCGGAAGTGATCCATCACTTCGACTCCGGGCGCTACTTCATGACGGCGCTGCAGGCGGAAGGCAAGCCCAACGACTACAGCGTCAAGTATCCGGACGGCTTCTTTACCGACAGCGCCGTGCAGCAGCGCGCCAGCAAGTAAGCCAGCAAAGCGGAATACGCGATGACCCGCGGCATGCGCGGGTCAGCTGCTGCGCCACCGGCAATCCAGCGCCTCGATCCGCCATGCCTTGGTGTGGTGATCGACGCTGCCTGCCGGCTGCTGCAGCGCCGTGATGACCCGGCTGCGGACGCCAGGTTTGCGTCTTCATTCAATTGTGGGATCAGGTTTTACTGGAGCGGTTACGATGCATGCTGAATCCAAAGGATGGTTTGCGACTCTCTTCGTCAGGCTGACCGAGCCGCTGATTTTTTCCAAGCGGCCGCTGACGCTGAGCGTTATCACGCTGCTGACGCTGTTTCTTGGATACCAGGCATCGAACCTCAAGCTGGATGCCGGCTTCGAGAAGCAGCAGCCCAAGGGGCATCCGTACATCCAAGTGTTGAAGAAGTACCAGGATCAGTTTGGTGGCGGCAACAGCGTGTTGCTGGCCGTCAGCCAGAAGCCCGGCAAGGGCGACATCTACAATGGCCGGTTTCTCGACTCGCTGAAATCGGCAACCGACGCGGTGTTCTATACCCCCGGCGTCGACCGCACCCGCATCAGTTCGTTGTACACGCCCAACGTGCGCTTTCTCGAGGCGGTCGAAGGCGGCTTTCGCGGCGGCAACGTCATTCCGTCCGGCTTCGTGCCGACCGACGACGCGCTGGCCACGGTCAGGGACAACGTCAGCAAGGCCTCGGTGATCGGGCGGCTGGTATCCAATGACGAGCGCTCGGCGATGGTGGTGGCCGAACTCGTCGACAAGGACCCGAGGACGCATCAGCAACTCGACTACATCGAGACCGCGCACCGCTTCGAGACCATCCGCAGCCGCCTGCTGCATCCGAAGATGTACGAGCTCAAGCTCAAGCAGGACTACGAGGGAATCAAAAGCGGCGACCTGATCGCCACACTGTACGAGGATCCGCGCGGGCTGCTCGGCCGCTTCAAAAGCTATACGACCACGGTGCGCGGTGCCGACGGTGAAGTCAGCGAGCACAAGGTGCCGGCCCGCCATCTGGCAATGAACGAAGTCGCCAATCCCGAGTTCAATCCGGATATCGATGTCGAGATCATCGGCTTCTCCAAGGTGATCGGCGACGTCGCCGATGCGGCCCTGCAGGTGACCGCGTTCTTCGCGATCTCGGTGCTGCTGGTCTGGCTGGTGCTGTCGTACTACATGGGCTCGCTGGTGGTGTCGCTGTATCCGCTGAGCTGCGGCGTGCTGGCGGTGATCTGGGAACTCGGCATCCTGCACCTGGCCGGTTATGGCCTGGACCCGTTCGCGATCCTGGTGCCGTTCCTGGTGCTGGCGATCAGCGTCTCGCATGGTATCCAGATCACCAGCTTCTGGCTGCTGGAAGTCGCCGATCGTGGCCTGGACAGCTTCGCCGCCTCGCGCGCGACCTATCGTCGCCTCGTGATTCCGGGCATCACCGCGCTGGTGACCAATATCATCGGCTTCGGCACGATCCTGCTGATCCCGATCGGCATCGTGCAGGAGATGGCGATCAATGCGATGTTCGGCCTGCTGGCCGTGATCATCTGCAAGAAGATCCTGCTGCCCTGCCTGCTGTCCTACGTCAAGATCAAGGACCCGCAGCGCTTCCGTGATTTCCAGAATCGTCGCGATGCCAAGCTCAAGCCGATCTGGAACGGCCTGGCGGTGCTGACCAACCGGCCGATCGCGCTGTCGATTCTGGCTGCTTTCGGCGTGCTGTGGGTCGCATCCGGCTACGTCGCGCGCGATCTGCAGGTGGGCGAGCTGCACGCCGGCGTGCCGGCGCTGAAGCCGGACTCGCGCTACAACCTCGACTCGGAGTTCATCTCCAACAACTACGCCATCGGTGTCGACGTCCTGCAGGTCTACGCCGCCACCAAGACCAATGGCTGCATCGACTACGACGTGATGAACCGCATCAACCGCTTCGGCTGGTACATGCAGAACACCGCGGGTGTCGTGTCGACGACGTCGCTGGCCGGCCTGGACAAGGTGGTCTGGGGGCAATACAACGAAAACAATCCGCGCTGGCAACAGCTGCCGCGTTCGCAGGACGGTCTGATCCTGGCCGGCCAGCAGTTCACCACGTCCACCGGCCTGCTCAACGACGATTGCAGCGTGATGCCGACGTACATCTTCACCGCCGATCACAAGGCGACGACGATCGATCACGTGATCAGCGCCATCAAGCAGTTTGACAACGACGGCATGGCGCTGCCGGACTTGAAGCTGGAGCTGGCCGGCGGCAACGTCGGCGTGATGGCGGCGACCAACGACGTCATCAAGAAGACCGAATTCACCGTGCTGTTCTGGTTGTACCTGGCGATCTCGGTTTGCGTGATCGCCTCGTTCCAGAGCATCGCCGGCCTGGTTTGCGTCGTGGTTCCGCTGGCCGCGGTATCGGTGATGACCTACGCGATCATGGTGTTCCTGGGCATCGGCGAAACCGTCGCGACGCTGCCGGTCGCGGCGTTTGCTGCCGGCATCGGCGTCGATTACGGCATCTACATCTACAGCGTGCTGGAAGAAAACCTGAAGTCCAAGCACATGCCGCTGCGCCAGGCCTATGCCGATACGCTGCACCAGACCGGCAAGGCGGTGATCGTGACCGCATTCGCGCTGTCGGCGAGTGTGGCGACCTGGATGCTGTCCGGCCTGCAGTTCCAGGTCGACATGGGCATCCTGCTGACGATCATGTTCATGGCCAATGCTTTCGCCGCGCTGCTGATGCTGCCGGCCTTCGCCGCCATCCTGATGAAGAGCGCGCCGCAGCCGGTCCTCGTGACCGCCTGATGCGCCCGCCTCGTCGTCATCCATCGCGCCGCCATCGGATAGGAATCACCATGCTTTCGAACAACAAGTCTGTCGCTGCCGCGCTGTTGCTGTTGTCGGCTGCGAGCCTGGCCGTGGGCCAGGATGCAGCACCCGCCGTCGCGGAAAAGCCGGCGACACCGGCGACGATTCCGGCGCTGGCCACGGCGCATGCGCAAACCGGCCTGCTGCTGAGCGTTGCCCGTGCCGGCTCGCGGCTGATCGCGGTTGGCGGCAATGGCGTGATCGTCAAATCCGAGGACGGCCGCTCGTGGTCGCAGGTGCTGACGCCGATCGATCTGACGCTGACCGGCGTCGCCTTCGGCGATGCCGACCACGGCTGGGCCGTGGGCCATGACGCCTTGATCCTGCACACGCGGGACGCCGGTCTGCACTGGGAGATCCAGAACTACGAGCCCGATCTGAACGCGCCGTTCTTCGCCGTGATCGCCACCAGCAGCGAGCACGCGGTCGCCGTCGGCGCTTTCGGCCTGATGCGTCAGACCGACGACGGCGGCAGGACCTGGACGCCGCTGGAGCCGGCGCAGGTCGTCGAGGAAAAATATCATCTGAATGCGGCGACGCTGCTGCCCGGCGGCGCGATCGCGGTGGCAGGCGAGCGCGGCCTGGTGGTTTATCAGAAGTCGCCGACGGAGTGGGCGCGGTCGGTGACGCCGTACGACGGTTCTTTCTTCGGCGTGCTGCCCTGGGGCCAGACCGGCGCCGTGGCCTTCGGCATGCGCGGCAATGTGTTTGTCACCGACGATCTGGCCCAGGGCGAGTGGCGCAAGGTCGAGGCCGGAACGGCGGGCAGCCTGTTCGGCGGCGAAGTGCTGCCCGATGGCTCGGTGGCGTTGGTCGGAGCCGAGGGACAGATGATCCGCATCAACCACGCGGGTGTATCCCAGCCGCTGGCCAAGAGCATCCAGGTCGCCGGCAAGTCGAGCAGCCTGGCCGGTGCGGTGATCGACGGCAAGGCGCTGGTGGTCGTCGGCGAACTCGGCGTTTATTCGGTGCCGCTGCGCTAAGCCGCAGATCAACACACCTCCACCGCATCGATCACCGGTAAATACACCATGTTCAAGATCAGCCCTTGCACTTCGGCCGGCGCAGGCGCCGGCCGCCTGTTGGTCGTGATGGCGGCGGTGGCGATGGCGAACCCCGCGCAGGCGGGCCTGGGCGTGTTCGAACACGGCGCCGGCATCAAGGCGATGGGTTTCGGCGGCGTGTCGTATGCGGTCGGCGATGAGTCCACCAGCCTGCCGATCAATCCCGCGGTCGCGGTCGCGCTGGGCAATCGCTTTGATGTCGGCGTCGATATTTTTGCGCCGCGAGCCGTGGCGGCGTATCGCGGCAACATGGCGCCGGGCCCGGCCGACGCGCGCTATCTGACCGAGTCCGATCGCTATTACCCGGTGCCGCAAGGCGGCGCGGCGATCGTGCTGGACGACCGCACCAGCCTGGGTTTCACGCTCTACTCTGCGGGACTTGGGCCGCATTACCGGTACAGCCCGTACCAGCGCTTTGGCGGCGCGCCCAGGGCCAGCCTGGATCTCGCATCCACCAGCCTCACCACGGCGCTGGCGTATCGCCTGACGCCGTCGCAGGCGGTCGGCGTGGGGCTGAGTCTGGGCTACCAGACACTCAACGTGCAGGGCCTGCAGTTCCTCGGCGCAACCGAGCCCGCGTCACAGCTTTCCGACAAGCCCGGCCGCACCACGAACATGGGCAACGACGGCGCGCTGACGGCGGGCTTCAGCCTGGGTTGGCAGGGGCAGCTGACTCCGTCGCTGGCGGCAGGGGCGGGCTACCGATCGCGGAGCTGGGCGCAGCAGCACAAGGAGTATGCGGGGCTGTTGCCCGGTGGCGGATCGCTGCAACTGCCCGCCGTCTACGGCGCCGGCTTCACCTATCGATTCGGGCCGGCGTGGACGGCGGGTTTCGATTGGCAACGGATCGCGAACGAGTCGGAGAAAATGTTCGGCAATCGCCTGTCGGCGCTGTCGCAAGGGCAGCGCTTCGGCGCTGAGGATGGCCCGGGCTTCGGCTTTCGCGATCAGTCGGCGTACAAGTTCGGACTGGCCTGGCAGGTCGACCCGGCACTGCTGCTGCGGGCCGGCTACATCCATGCAAACGAGCCGGTGCGCGAGTCCGACACGCTGCTGGCGTTCCTCGGCTGCGTCACCAGCAGCACGCACTACACGCTCGGCATGACTTACGTGAAATCAGCCTGGGAATACAGCGGATTCTTCGCCTACGAGCCGAGCAAGCGAGTCGAGGGACACAACTCGATTCCGGCTTCGTTCGGCGGCGGCGAGGCGGATGTCGCGTTCGAGGTCTATTCGATCGGCGTGTCGCTCGGACGCCACTTCTAGCTCGATCGGCCAGCGTCGGCGCAGAGACTCTGCCAGGTCGCAGCACAGCGCCGCCGTATTCGGACGCCGCCGACGCGCGCGCGTCGTGCGGACGGCGAGTTTTCGCCATGCCGAGACATGCGTCATGTACGCATGAATCCAATAAGCGACCGAGTTGAAGGCGCATCGCCTGAAAACAGCAATTACGCCAAAAGTCCCTACTAAGGTTGGGAGACCTGGGCGTTTCACCGGCCTATATTTTCAGGGCTGAAACACAGGAGAACAGCATGGCTAACTTAGCTAGACATTTGAAATACAGCAGCATGACGCTGGTCGGTTTGAGCTTCACGATCCTGCTCGCGCTCGGCGACGCCTACATGGTCGCTGCTTTCGCATTCTGGATTCTGGTTGCAGTCGGCGGCGACTTCGCTTTCGGGCGTGACCTCGACGAGCCCGAATACACCGCGACCTGGTTGCTCGACTTCTTTCTGTTCATGTCGCTGCCGGTGCTGATCGGCATGACCGTGGTTTTTGCGTGGTATCTCGGCGACGGTGATCCGCTGGGTCTGGGCGCCTTCGTGCTCGCGCATACCGGCTACGACATGGTCGCTGCAAAGGCGGCGACGTCGATCGTGGAACTGGCATTCGGATTCGCTGCCATGGGTCTGGCCTACGTGCTGATCGGCACCAATGTCGGCCACGAACTGACGCATCGCACCTGGAGCCCGGCCGCACAATTGGTGGGCCGCTGGATGCTGGCCTTCAGCTTCGACACCGCGTTCTCGATCGAACACGTCTACGGCCATCACCGCAACATCGCCACACGCGAAGACCCGGCGTCCGCTCGCCGCGGCAAGAACGTTTACAAGTTCATGTTCACCTCGACCCTCGGCCAGTTCTATCACGGCTTCAAGCTGGAGAAGGAAAGGCTCGCGCGTCAGGGTCTGTCCGCATTCACCTGGAAAAACCGTGCGGCGCGCGGCCAGCTGATGACGCTGACGATCTTCGCGTTCTTTGGCTACATGGCGGGCTGGACCGGTGTGGCCGTGTTCTTTTTGCTGGCGGTCTACACCAAGTTCTATCTCGAAGTGGTCAACTATGTCGAACACTACGGCATCGCTCGCGTGCCCGGAGAGCCGGTGGAGCCGCGGCATTCGTGGAACTGCAACCAGACCATGAGCACCTGGATCCTGTACAACCTGCCGCGTCATTCCCATCACCATGCCAAGGGTGAAGATCCGTTCTGGGAACTGCGCGCCTATCCGCAGGCGCCGATGCTGCCGTTCGGCTACATGACGATGATCCTGGTCGCGCTGGTGCCGCCGTTGTATCGCAAGGTGATGACGCCCAAGGTGCTGGATTGGGACCGTCGCTTCAGCGTTCCGGCCGAGTGGCCGCTGATCGAGCAGCAGAACCGCGAGAGCGGTGACCCGGTCTACACACGCTCGACGGCGCACCGCGAGAGCCCCGGCAAGGTGCGCTCGTATGGCACCGGCAATGCCGGCGTCGTCGGCTTGTCCAACGGCTAGTCGCCGCCTCGTACGCTGTCAGCCGTGCCGACCGACGCCGCGAACGCGGGCGTCGGCCGGCGCGCGCCCATCAAGGTCACTCAAAAAATGCTCTCTCGCCTGTTTCAAAGGTCCAGCTCGGACCATGTCCTGGAGATTGCGCCGTCGGGCAAAATCCTCAAGACCAACGCCAAAACCACGATTCTTCAAGCCGCGCTGGACCAGGCGATCGCGTTCCCGCACAACTGCCGTGTCGGTGGATGCGCCACCTGCAAGTGCAAGCTGCTGTCGGGTCGCGTCAGGGAAATGACGGACAAGAGCTACGTGCTCAGCGCCGCGGAGCTGAAGCAGGGCTACATCCTGGCCTGCCAGAGCGTGGCGCTCACCGATGTCCGCATCGAGGTCGACATCGCCACGCGCTCGGCCCACCCGGTCGTGCATACCTCGGGCGTGATCACGGCGCTGGAGCCGATGACGCACGACATCCTGCGCGTCGAGTGCCGGCTGAAGGACGCGGCGGCGTATACCGCGGGCCAGTTTGCCGAGGTCTACGTCAAGGGCGTCGGCGCAGGCGACAGCCGCGAATCGCGCAACTACTCGTTTTCTGCGGCGCCGGGCGTCAGGGACAAGGTCGACACCGTCGAGTTCTTCATCCGCCATGTGCCGGGCGGTGCATTCACCGATTGGCTGTTCAAGCATGCCAAGCTGGGCGACGAGATCGAAGGGCATGGCCCTTATGGCGACTTCTGGCTGAGGCCGGGCACCGCGCCGATCGTGGCGGTGGCCGGCGGCAGTGGCCTGGCACCGGTGATCGCCATGCTGGAACAGGCGCGCGCCGAGCGCATCACCCGCGACGTCACCTTGTTTTTCGGCGCGCGTAGCCAGCGCGACCTGTATTGCCTGAGCCGTATCGAGCAGCTTTCCAACCAATGGATGGCGCGTTTCGAGTTCGTGCCGGTGCTATCGGACGAGCCCGCCAACTCGGGCTGGACCGGCCTGCGCGGCTTCATCCCGCAGCACTTCGCCAGCGTCGTCGGCGCACGGCTGGCCGAGCATCATGCTTATCTTTGCGGCCCGCCGCCGATGATCGATGCCTGTCTGAAAGTATTCACCGATAGCGGGATCGCGGCCGAAAACACGCATTTCGACAAGTTCCTGGATCGCAGCCACGTCGTCGCGATGTGAGCCTGGCGCGTGAACGGCTGGCCGCTGCCGGATGACGGCGGCTTTGAATGAATCAATGGAGAGACAAGGCGTGCAGAAGAGCTTCGACTACATCATCGTCGGTGCCGGATCGGCAGGCTGCGTGCTGGCCGAGCGCCTCAGCCGGTCGGGCCAGCACACGGTTTGCGTGATCGAGGCCGGCCCCAGCGATCGCCATCCGCTGATCCATATTCCGATCGGCGTCGCCGGCCTGATCGGCAATCGCAAGCTCAACTGGTGCTTCGAGACCGAGCCGGAGCGCCATCTCGGCAACCGGCGCCTGTTCTGGCCACGCGGAAAGGTGCTGGGCGGTTCCAGCTCGATCAACGCGATGGTCTACATGCGTGGCCACGCCGCCGATTACGACGAATGGGCCGCGCTGACGCAGGACCCGTCGTGGCGCTACGAAGTGCTGCTGCCGATATTCCGTGAGCACGAAAACAACCAGCGCGGAAGCGATCAGTTCCACGGTGCCGGCGGCCCGCTCCACGTCAGCGATCTGCGCGGTCACAACCCGCTGTCGGATGTCTACGTGCAGGCGGGCGTGCAGGCCGGCATACCGCTGAACCCGGACTTCAACGGTGCCCGGCAGGAAGGCGTCGGCCTGCACCAGGTGACGCAGCGCAAGGGTCAGCGCTGGAGCAGCGCACGCGCGTTCCTGCCGGCACCAGGTAGCCGCGCCAATCTCACGGTGATGACCGGCGTGGCCGTTACGCGCGTGCTGCTGCAGGACAAGCGGGCCGTCGGCGTCGAGCTGTGCGAGCTGTCGTCGGGCCAGCGTTCGAGACTGCAGTCGGCGAAGGAAGTGATTCTCTGCGGCGGGTCGGTCAACTCGCCGCAGTTGCTGATGTTGTCCGGCATCGGCCCTGCTGAGCAGTTGAGGCCGCATGCCATCGAGCAGCTGCATCAACTCGATGGCGTGGGCAAAAATCTGCAGGATCATCTGGACTACACGGTGATGATTCGCGATGCGAGCCGCAGCAGCATCGGTCTGGCGTTCTCGTTCATCGGCCGCGCCATAGCCGGTTTGATCGACTATCTGTTCCACCGCCGCGGCTTTCTGGCCAGCAACGTCGCAGAGGGCGGTGGCTTTGCCAGGCTGACGCCGCAGTCGGAGCGGCCGGAAGTGCAGTTCCACTTTCTGCCGACGCTGCTGAAAGATCATGGGCGCCAGCTGGTGGCGGGCTATGGCTGCACGCTGCATGTCTGCCAGCTGCGTCCCCGGAGCCGGGGCCATGTCGGGCTGAAGTCGGCCGACCCGCTGGCCGATCCGCTGATCGTTGCCAACTACCTGGATCATCCGGCCGATGTCGAAGAATTGCTGGCTGGCGTCCGCCTCGTCAGGAAGATACTGGCGGCGCCGGCATTCAAGGCGATCCATGGCGGCGAAGTCGCGCCCGGCGCGGACGTACAGAGCGACGAGCAGTTGCTGGCCGACATTCGTCAGCGCGCCGAGACCATCTACCACCCGGTCGGCACCTGCAAGATGGGCATCGATGCGCTGGCCGTGGTCGATCCCCAGCTGCGCGTGATCGGTATCAGCGGCCTACGCGTCGCCGATGCCTCGGTCATGCCGACGCTGATCGGTGGCAATACCAATGCGCCGACGATGGTGATCGCCGAGATGGCGGCGCGGCTGATCCTCGGCGAGCGGCCGGCGGCGCCACCGCAGCACACCGCGGATCGGCCGGCCCCACGCACGCGCGAGGCGATGGTCGCCTGAGCCGCGCCCGCGGACGCGGCGCTGCGCGCAGCCTCGGGCGTGACTAGCGCTGGTTGAGCAGACCCAGCGCGCGGGCGGTATGGATCGCGGCGGTGCGGCTCTGCACGTTGAGCTTGCCGTACAGGTTGTGCAGATGCCATTTGACGGTGCCTTCCACCAGGAAGCACCGTGCGGCGATCTCGGAGTTGCTGAGGCCCTGGTCGATCAGGATCAGCAGTTGTCGCTCGCGCTTGTTCAGCACGACCTTGCTGCCGTCGATGACCACCGGCTCCTTGAAGTCGCGCTTGGCAGTAGTGGTGCCGATCACGGTCTCGGCCCAGGTGGTGGCGATCTTGTTGCGCGCCAGCGCACCGTGGTTTTTGATCCAGCGGCCGATCAGCAGCGACAGTTCCTCGCCCTCGTCGATGAAAATGCGCTGATAGTTTTCCAGGCCACCGAGCTCCAGTGCCTCTTTCAGTGCCGCATCGGAGGCCGCGTCGTTTTTCTGCCGGCTCAAGGTCAGGCTCAGCAGGATCAGCAGCTCGCACAGCTTGTACTGCTGCCGCCCGGCACGCGCGTGCTCGATCAGCGACGACAGCAGCGGCAGCGCGATATCCAGCCTGCCGTCCGCAATGGCGATGCGCGCATTGACTCGCCCGGCGCGATCGGTGATCAGGCCCTTGATCGCGTGTGCCCCGGTGGTGGAGATCGCCGTCTGCAGGATGCTCAGCGCCTGCTCCGGCGCTCCGGCGCGCTGCAATAGCAGCGCGCGTTCGGCACGCAGGCTGATCGTCAGCCGCGGGAAGTTGCGCTGGTCACCGCAACGCTCGCCCTCGGACAGCAGGTCGAGCGCGGCACCGAGGTTGCCGTCCGCATGGCGCGCGCGCGCGGCGGCCGAGAATCCGAACACGATGGTGTCGACGATGCCCTGATCGGGCAGCATCGTCAGCGCGGTTGCGAGGATCTCGCGGACGACGGCGAGTTCATTGCGTTCGTAGCGGATGAAGGCCTCGATCGCCAGCAGCATCGAGCGCTGTCCATCGAGTCCGGCGTTGGCCGGGCAGTGGTCGAGGCCGCGGCTGATTTCCACCAGTGCGTCGCGATGCTGCCCCTGTTTGATCAGTGCCAGCGCGCCGACGATGTGCGCCCACGACGCCCCGTACTCGGACTTGGACTTGGTGAACGCCGTGGCCGCCTGACGCAGCGAGGCCTGCGCTCCGGCGATGTCGCCCAGGCATTTTTGCTGGAAGCCGTAGACCGTCCACGCGGCACCGGTGAAGAACAGGTTTGAGCTCGAGGGTTCCTGCTCGAGCCACTCGTAGGCCAGCCGGCCGCCGGTTTCGTAGTCGTCGCTGAGCGCCGCGATCACCGCACGCTGCAGGCCGGCTTCACCGCCGGCGCTGCCGGAGACGGCGTTGGTCTGGTCGTCGATTCTCTCCTCGGCCAGCACGAAGCGCCGGCGAAAAATCAGTGCCCAGGTCGCGAGCTGGTAGAGAGTGGCGTCGCGGTATTGGGCGATGTGCTCCCATTGGTCGACCAGCGATACGAAGGTCTGATGATGGCCGGTGACGAACACCATCTCGGTACCCAGCAGTACCAGCCATTCGCGTGCGACCTCCAGGTAGGCCGTATTCAGCTCCAGCAGCAGGCGCACCGCGGCCGGCGCCTGGCCGTGCTCCTGCAGCCAGGTGGCGGCCAGGAACATGATCTTGGGCTTGTCGGCATTGAACTCGGCCGCCAACAGCCGCAAGGCGGTTTCCCTGACCAGGCCGTGCAGCACGATCCGCGGCTCGTTCCGCTCCGAGCCGACCTCCTGCACGATGCCCAGCGTGGACAGCCGTAGCAGGATCGGGTCGAGGTTGCCGTCTGCGGAGAATATCGAGCGAAACAGCGACAGCTGTGCAGGCCCGACGCAAGACAGCATCCACAACAGCTTGCGCTCCTGGCTCTCCAGACGATTGAGGAATTTCTCGTATATGTAGTCGCGCACCGGGCCCAGGATCGCCACCGTCGAGCCCGAGCCGAACGGCAGGCTCTCGATCGGTATCGCGAAGGCCAGCTTGACGATGGCGGGCCATCCGTTCGTGGCTTGGGCCAGCCACTCGACCTGGCGCTCGCTGAGTTCGTGCCCGTGATGGCGCGCCAGCAAGGCGATCTCGCTCTTGGTCAGACGCAGCGACTCGGAGCCGATCCATTGCACCTTCGAGCTCGACAACAGGTCGGACAAGCCGATGTCCAGCGCAACCGGCTGCGTGGTGATCAGTATCTGCAGCTGGCCGCCGGCTGCCATCAGCAAGCGCTTTACGTAGCCGGCGGTTTCGCTGCCGGCGACCAGATGGACGTCGTCGAACACCAGCCGGATGCCTTGCTCCTGGTCGGCCAGCTGATCGGTGATGCGCGAAAACCGATTGCTCAGCAGCGACGACTCATCCAGGCCGCCGCCTTCGACCGGCGCTTGCTTGCCGGCGAGTTCATCGGCCAGACGTTCGAGAAAGACGGCCGGGTCGCAGGACTCGGCGTCCATTGCGATCCAGATCGCGCGTGCCGGCTTGGCCACTTTCTTCAGCCAGGCTTGAGCAAGCAGTGTTTTCCCGTAACCGGATGGTCCTTCGATCACCACGATCGGCCGTGAATCATCGGCAATCAGGCGGTCGCGACTTATCTGGAACAACGGGAACTCATGCATCAACCGCTCCTGGCGCCGCTTCGATGCGACTGGCTTTCGCTCGCTATGGTATCCGACCGGCAGGCCTTGCCAGCGGCCGCTGCGCAGCTGCCGAACGGTATGCACTCGCCGCAGTAGGTGCGCAGCTGCAGCTCCTCGTATCGGCGTTCGGGCCATTTGCGGCTGACGCAGTGGGATGCAGCAGGAGCACCGACCGAAATGTCGCGCACGCGGCGCCTTACATATCCAAAGTTGGGTGACTCGACGTATCGGCCGAAGGATCATGCAAGGCTGGCGTTACGCCCGATCTTTGCCCACGTCGTCATTGCCGCGAGCCGCCGCATCCAGCATGGGCGCGCTGCAGGTGTCCCAGCGAGTGCCGGTTCGGAGCGAGCGTCGTTTGCCTTCTGCGGGCGCCGCATGCAGACCAGCAGGCTCCTCGCCGCGAGCGGCGCCAATGCCTGAAACAGAATCACCGAGATCGGTCGCGGGACGATCTAGGAAACCATCAGCGCCCGCTGCACAGCGGCGCGCGCCGCGATATCGGACCAGTCATGAATGAAAATGCGGATGCACCGGCAGGCCAGGCAAACGCCTACCCGTTGTTGATCAAACAGCTTTGGCTTTCGCCGCTCGCGATATCCGCCAACCAGCAGATCGTCTACAAGGGAACGCATCGGCAGACCTACCGGCAAACCCGGCAGCGCATCGCTCGCCTGGCCAACGTGCTCCAGACCATCGGCGTTCGCGCCGGCGACACCGTTGCGGTGATGGACTGGGACAGCCATCGATACCTGGAATGCTATTTCGCCATCCCGATGATGGGCGCAACGCTGATGACGGTGAACGTGCGGCTGTCGGCCAGCCAGATCGCCTACACGCTGAACCACAGCAAGGCGCAGGTGCTGTTGATGCATGCGGACTTCAAGCCGGTCGTGGACGAGCTGCGTGCCGAGCTCGAACATGTCCGCCATATCATCTGGCTGGCGGACGATGCGGGCTTGCCCGTACCCGGCTTGCCGGTGTGTGTCGGCGAGTACGAGAACCTGCTGTCGCAGGCGCAGCCCGATCATGTTTTCCCGGACTTCGACGAGAACACGCGAGCCACCACGTTTTATACGACCGGTACGACCGGCCAGCCCAAGGGCGTGTACTTCAGCCATCGGCAACTGGTGCTGCATACCTTGTCGGGCATGGCGGCCCTGGCCAGCCCGGAGGTGTCGCAGCGATTCCATCGCGGCGATGTCTACATGCCGATGACGCCGATGTTCCATGTGCATGCCTGGGGCATGCCGTACATCGCGACGCTGCTCGGCGTAAAGCAGGTTTATCCAGGGCGCTACATGCCCGACGAACTGCTCAGGCTGATCGACACCGAGGCGGTGACGTTTTCGCATTGCGTGCCGACCATTCTGCAGATGCTGCTGTCGTCAGCGTCGGCGACGTCCGTCGACCTGTCACGCTGGAAAGTCGTCATCGGCGGCGCGGCGCTGTCGGGCGGCCTGGTCGACGCGGCGCGAGACCGCGGCATCGATGTGTTCGGCGGCTACGGCATGTCGGAGACCTGCCCGCTGCTGTCGATCGCGCAGTTGCACCCGGCACTCGGCACGCTCGACCGCGAGACCGAAGTGGTGTGGCGCTGCAAGGCCGGTGCGGCGGTCCCGCTGGTGGAACTGCGCTGCGTCGATTCGCAGCTGCAGGACGTGGCCGAGGATGGCGCGGCCTCCGGCGAAGTCGTCGTCAGGGCGCCATGGCTCACGCAAGGCTACCTGGACCGCCCCGAGGCATCGGCCGAACTGTGGTCGGGCGGCTACCTGCATACGCAGGACATCGGCTACTTCGAGCAGGGTTACCTGAAGATCACCGATCGACTCAAGGACGTGATCAAGACCGGAGGCGAATGGGTGTCGTCGCTGGAGATCGAGGATCTGCTGTCGCAGCACGTCGCGGTCGCCGATTGCGCCGTGATCGGAGTGGCGGACGAGAAGTGGGGCGAGCGGCCCCTGGCACTCGTCGTCACCCGCCCAGGACATCAATCCAGTGAAGTCGCACTCAAGGGCCACCTGGCGGCCTACTCCGCGAACGGCCAGATTTCCAGGTTCGCCGTGCCGGCGCGGATCGTGTTTGTCGATGTCATCGCCAAGACCAGCGTTGGCAAGAACGACAAGAAGACACTGCGCGAGCGCTTCGGCTGAACATCTGCGCCGGCGGCGACGGCGCGGCGCCCGTCGCCGCGCCGGGTGCGGCTGGCGACGGGTCGCGCGCCAGTATTACTCGATGTAAACCGGGCCGAACATGGCGACGCCCAGTGGCTCGTTGGCGGCGCTGACGAGATCCGGAGTCACCTCGACGGTGTAACGCCCCGGGTGCAGATTGCGCACCAGCAGCACGTGTCGATTCTGCCCGGACTCGAAGCTCACATCGACGCGTTCGCCGTCGCGTCGCAGCAGGTGGATGTTGCGCGCGGCAGAGCGCGCCGCCACTTCGCGCGAAAAGCGGAACACCAGCGTTGGCTCGGCGGGTGCCTGGCCGATGTACTGGATACCGAAGCGTGTCGCGTCGGCGGGCGTCCACCACGGCGTCAGCACGTCCGCGGCGAACGGCGTCGTGGCGATGCGTCGCGCAACATGCTGTACGCCCGGCTTCTTCACGCTGCGGGCATCGTCCATGCGCGACGGCGGTGCTTCGACGGTCGCGGCTTCTGCGTCGATAGCCGGCGCCGTTGCAATCTCGCTTGCGACTTCAGTTGAGGCTTCTGTCGCGGTCGTGGTTTCGGTCGCCGCCGATGGCGTGTCGCCATCAGACGCCGCCAGTACCGTCGCGTCCGCGCGAGCCGGCTCGGGCGATACGGCATCGACGGAGGACGCGACCGGATCCGGCGCCGTCGCTGGCGCATCGATGCCGGCGATTGCCTCGGGTAACGAGTCCGTCTCGGATGGTGCTGCGATGCTGCGACTCGCCGCTGTGGGCGAAGCCGCAGCGACATCGACGGCATCGATGCCGGGGACCGCCTCGGGCAGCAGGTCGTTGTCGGTGAGCGACACCGCCATAGGCCAGCCTGAAACAGGGGTTGCGGTCGAAGGCGCATCGGTACCCGGCGGCGCCGATACCGTTGATGCGGAGCCGCGGTTGTCGCAGCCGCCGATGGCCGTCGCAGCCGACAGCAGCGCCAGACTCATGCATGACCATCGGCCAAGACCCCGACCCTGGGGGAAGCACAGCAACGTCATCGATCGATCTCCCGTGATACCGCCTGCGCGCGCACCCGAAGACCGGGTAACCGCCTTGCCTGCGCGCTCAGTGCAGCGAGTCGTCTACGTTAAGTCGGCTCGTCCGAAGTGGGCACTAGCGAAAGTTAGGTCATCGACCGAAGATGCTTCCAAGGCACGAGCGACGCCTGCGGGCCGTGGGCTAAAGCGCCAGGATTCGGCGACTGCATCGAGGCTGACGTGCGAACACCTGTCAGCGAATGATCAGATCGATCCCTCGCCGAAAGATGCGATGGCGGCGAACACCAGCGCGAACCAGCGGCCCGCGCCAGTGCGCCGGTACTTCGCACGATCCCATACCGGATACGAGACGCGCTGATCGCTAGAGTCGAAGCGGCCCTTCGTCGCGCGCGAGAACCGGTGCGGTTCGGGCTGCAGTACGGGCCGGCCATTCGCGAAGCCGGCACCGGAACTCTAGACGATGGCGGTCGCTTGGATGTGCGCCACGGTCACGCCCAGGCTCGCGGCGCTGTCGACGAAGTGCTGCGCGGTCATAGGCGTGGTTCGTCCCGTAGCTCCACCACCGCCGGGCGCTAGACAGGAGCGCCATGATCCAGCATGGCTTCGCCTGCAGGCCGCTATCTCATTGCCATGACACCATTGTGTAGCGGCCAAACACGAGCTCTCTACTGCGATGGCGTCGATCGGTTGAGTCCGCGGTCCGGAGGACATTTACTTCGAACAGCTAACCAGTATCGTGGACGATCGAAGCGAACTATTTGGCCGTTTCGCCCTTCGGTTTCCAATTGCAGTTTTGCATCGGATAGGCGGTGAACATCGCGTTCATAATCGCCTGTTCGGCTGGCCGACTCAGATCACCAGGGTTGTCGTGAAGGTAGGTCGTGACGATCTGATTGATTTGTCCCTGGGTCAGCCCGTCCTGAGGGCAATAGCCGTTGAACATGATGAACATTTCGGGGTTCTGCAACGTCGCATTGGCGACCTTCTCGGCCTCTTCGGCCGACTTCCCCGCGTTGCGGGCGATCGATGACATCAGTCGGAAGCTGCTTGTGCGCGAGGCCATTACATAGCTGTTGACGGTGCCGTTGATCAGGCCGGTGCACAAGCCTTTTTCCATCGGCGTCTTAGCAGTGCAGAAGCCGACCAGGTCTGCACCGGTGTACGCCAAGGCAGGGGTCGATACCGCGGCCAGCAAAGCAATGGCACCAATGGTTGAAGCGATGTTGGTAGTTTTCAATGGAATCTCCTGGGTCCCGGGCGCGATCCTATAGCAGCCTCGGATGGCTGCATATGGTATGGAAGCATCCGGTCTCGCATTTGTGCCCCGAAGGCGCCGCCACCGCGGCGAAGGCCGCCGAGGTGCATCCCGCCCCGGCGGCCTTCTGTACCGATGGAGATCGCGAGGAACCTACTGCGCAAAAACCGATAGAGCTTCGTCGGTCGCCAAGGCGTCCGAGCCGCCAACCGCGGGAGGCCCAGCGACCGGTGCGGCTTCAGCTGCGTCTGAGCTTTGTGCGATGGCTGGCGTCACTGCAAGCATCGCTAGCATTCCGCCGGCTGTAGCCAGGGCGGTGGCCCGGCGGATCGCCAGCAGATACGGGTTCAAGCGGATATGCGTCGCAGCTCATCCCACCGCCTACGGTGTCGATGAGGTCATAGGCTGACATCACACTACACGAGCGGCTTTTAGGGAGCAGCCGCCGCGCATCGACGTCCCTTGTCGAGTGCCCTGCATCCCCTGAGTCTTACTGCCTGGGATTGCCGTTGCGGTCGTGCGATTCGACCTTTCGGCGGCTGTCGGGCGTTTTCCCTGACAGGAGAAAGTTCAACGATATAAATAGTATTGCTACATACCGATTAATGACAAAGGCGAATTGCCAGCGGTATCAATCGGGCGACGACAGGGGCGATGGTGCAAAATTTGGCCGCAGATGAACAGAAGAAGCCTGTAGAGTCGCTACGGCAGGAAAACCTGCGTTGGTAGACCTAACGGAATGCGATTCGACCGCGATGGCAGGCAAATCCGGCACCGCCACCGGCCCGGGTCCATTGCTTCCTCAATAATCGTATGACACCATCCTAAAAACGCGGGTGTCCGTGACCCGCACGCGACGGGGCATGCCGTCCCGCGTGATCATGCGGAGGAGAGCAGCATGAGCAGTCAATTACACGCGGCCCGGGCGGCTGTCGTGCGTCAGGCGGGCGGCCCATTCGTCATTGAAGATATCCAGGTCGAAAGTCCGCGCGAGGACGAGGTACTGGTACGCCTGGTCGCCTCCGGCATCTGCCATACCGACATCGTATTCCGCGACGGTGCGATGCCGATCCCGATGCCGATCGTGCTGGGCCATGAAGGCTCCGGCGTGGTGGAGGCGATCGGATCCAGGGTCACGCACGTCAAACCGGGCGATCACGTCGTGCTGTCGATGAACTCCTGCGGCCATTGCCCCAACTGCGAAAAAAAGCAGCCGGCCTACTGCTTCAGCATGCCGCAACACAATCTGATCGGCACGCGCCCCGACGGCAGCAGCGCACTGAGTCAGAAAGGCGAGCCGCTCTTCGGTGCGGTGTTCTATCAGTCGTCGTTCTCTACGCTGGCGATCGCGCACATCAACAACACGGTCAAGGTCGACAAGGACTTGCCGCTGGAACTGCTGGGCCCGCTCGGCTGCGGTATCCAGACCGGCGCCGGCACCGCAATCAATTCGTTGAAAGTGCAGCCGGGCGATTCTCTGGCGATCTTCGGTGGTGGCGCAGTCGGCCTGTCGGCAATGCTCGGTGCGCTGGCGGTGGGGGCAGGTCCAGTCATCGTGATCGAACCGAATGTGGAGCGCGCAAGGCTTGCCATCGATTTGGGTGCCGCGCACACGATCAACCCGAAAGAAACACAAGACGTGCTCGCCAGGCTGCGTGAACTCAGCGGCGGTGGCGTCACACATGCGATCGACACCACCGGTATCCCCGCAGTGATGGCGGTCGCGGTGGAAGCAGTGCTGCCAAACGGCATGCTCGCCCTGCTCGGTGTGCCGCCGGCGGAAGCCACGGTGCCTGCCAACATGATGAGCATGCTGATTCGCGGCGTCGGCGTGAAGTACTACGTCGAGGGCGACAGTAACCCCAAGGAATTCATTCCGCGGATGATCTCGCTCTACAAGGAAGGCAAGTTCCCTTTCGACAGGCTGATCAGAAAGTACCCGTTCGCCGAGATCAACGAAGCGGCGCATTCTTCAGAGACCGGCAAGACCATCAAGCCGGTCATCGTGTTCTAAATCGATATACGGGAGACCGACATGATGACCGCCCCTTACGATCATCCATTGAACCTGACGACGCAGGCCATCATGACCTACGGCAGCTGGGCTTTGACCCTCTTGCTGCTCGTGGTCGCACTGCGTCTCTGTCTGCGCGAGCGCACACCGTTCTACGTGCTGATCGTGTTGGCAGCGATGTTCGGCGCGTTTTTCGAGCCGCTGTACGACGTCGGATTCATGCTGCTGTTCTATACGCCGGGGCTATGGACGCATTTCACTGCATTCGACATTCCGCAGCCTCTGTGGACGCATAGCGGTTATGCGGTGCTGTATGCGGCGCCGGCGATCTGGATCACCAAACGCATCAACGCAGGCACGATGACACCCGGCCTGCTCTACAAATGGGCGGGTGTCGAACTGGCGATGTCGTGCAGCTTCGAGATGATCGGCATCAACGGCGGCGCCTACACTTACTGGGGGCCGCACGTGTTGAGGGTTCTCGACTATCCGCTGGTCATCGGCGTTCTGGAAACGGCGCAAGTGATCTGCTTCTCGGTCGCCGCCGCCGAACTGCGCAAGCGCACCAACGGCACTGCGCCGTTACTAGGTCTGTTCGTACTGTTTCCTTGTATGTTCTATTTCGCGAATTTCGGCGCAGGCTCGCCGACAATCGTGGCTTTGCATGTAGAAGGCGCGTCGATTGCCCTGATCACCGTCGCGACCCTGATCAGCATTGGCTTCGCTGCGGTGCTGGTCCGAACCGCGGCGCAGCTATTGCCGGCACCGATTTCCGTTGCCGACTGGCGAGCGGCGCGCGGCACTACCGTGCGGACGGCGCCTTCCAGCCTGAGTTCTGCGGCTGTCGGCAGCAAGGGCTGAGCGCGACACTTCAGTACTGCGTACGCAGATTCATTCCGGTATACAGCGAGGCCACTTCGCTGTAGCCGTTGAACATCAGCGTGGGTCGCTTGAACATCTCGCCGATTCGCCGCTCGGTCCTCTGACTCCAGCGTGGATGGTCGACCTGCGGATTCACATTGGAATAGAAGCCGTATTCCGCCGGGTTCATCAGATTCCAGCTCGACGCTGGCTGGCGCTGCGTGAACGTGATCCTGACAATGGACTTGATGCTCTTGAAGCCGTACTTCCAGGGCACCACGAGCCTTAGCGGTGCGCCGTTCTGGTTGGGCAATACGCGACCGTAAAGGCCGACGGTCATCAGCGCGAGCGGATGCATCGCCTCGTCTATGCGCAGCCCTTCCCGGTACGGCCAGCCCAGGATCGAACGCTGCTGTCCCGGCATCTGTCGTGCGTCCAGCAATGTGGTGAACGCGACGAACTTGGCCTTGCTGGTCGGCTTGAAGCGTTTCAGCAGGTCGGCCAGTGCAAAACCCGACCAGGGCACCACCATGCTCCAGCCTTCGACGCAGCGCAGCCGATAGACGCGCTCCTCCAGATGATTCGGCCGCACCAGCGCATCCAGATCCAGGCGCCCCGGCGATTCGCACTCGCCGTCGATCTCGACAGACCAGGGACGGGTGTTGAAAGCGCCGGCGTGCTTGGACGGATCGGCCTTCTGGCTGCCGAATTCGTAGAAGTTGTTGTAAGTCGTGATGTACGCGTAAGGCGTGAGTGCTTCGCCACCGGCCAGGTTGCGTGCCTGCGCGAGCGGCCACGGCAGCGGTGCGGTGGGCTTGGTTTCGACGGCCTGTGCCGCGTGTGGGAGTGCCGCGCCGACGGCCGCGAGGCCCATCGCCGTCATTAGCTCGCGGCGGCTTAGATAAACCGTCTCCGGCGTGATCTCCGATGGTAGAACCGGATACCGCGGCGGTCTGCGGATCAGCACCAAGGCCGTCAGTGACCCGCGCGACGGCGGAACTGGCTCGGCGTTTCGCCGGCGAAGGAATGGAAAACCTGGGTGAAGTGCGATTGGTTGCTGAAGCCAACGTCGAGTGCGATCTGTATCAGACACAGCGAGGTTTCACGCAGCATCTGCTTGGCTTTCTCGACGCGTCGCTGCGTGACGTAGCGATGCGGCGACATGCCGGTGACCGCGCGGAAGCGGCGCGCGGAATGAGAGCGGCTGACGCCGACCTGATCGGCGAGATCGTTTAACGACAGGGGTTCGGTCAGGCGTGAGTCGATGAAGTCGAGCATCGCATCGAGCTTCAGGCCCGATTCGCTATTGGGGATCGCCTCGACGCCGTCCGGCATCACCGGTTTGACGAAGCCGCGCATCAAGTGCAGCACCAGCGCGCGGGCTGTCGCGTGCACATAGGGAAAGTTGAACGAGCCACCGCTACGCGCTTCGCTCAGCAATATCGGTATGCAGGAGCTGGCGAACTCGTCTTCGAACGCGAAGCGAAAATCCGGCACCGCCGACGACGTGGATTCCGACAGGCCGCGCAGCAGCTTGCCGGGTACGTGGATCGACGAAAAGCTCACCTCACCGTCGATTCGGTACTCGACCTTACGACCGGCCGGGATCACGCTGATGAGCCGGGAATCGAGGTCTTTTCGCTCAACGGGCCGTTGCAGGCCGCACGCACCTTGCGTGAACCATCACTATGGTTTGCCACGACAAAATCGTCGTTCTCGTCGAGATTGAAGCCGTCCAGCGACGGCAGCTTCCACTCGCACACCGACAGCCCGCCCCAGGCCTGCTGATCATTGACCAGCGTCGGGGGCGCGCGCAGGCCCCGGCTGAAAGCATCGACGGCACGCAATCCGCACAGTTCGCCCATCGTGTATCTCCTGGCACCGCTGCGCCGGAGTCGGCTCCGTCGTCGTCTGCTCTTGCGAGCACTTTTTGATTATCCGCGCGAGCCGAATTCGAAAGAATCCGTGTCATGGCGCCTCATAAGCTTACCTCAATCGACAGCGGATTCCACGGCGTGTCGCCTGGATGTCGAGCCGCCCCGCTTGTTGGAGGACAGCGTTGATCACCGCAAGAGATGTCGAGTTCCACACCCCGAGTGATGCCGACCATCGACACGCCGAAACCAACTGGTTCTGCTTCTACAATCCCAAAGAGAAGTTGATGGGTATCATCTACACCGTAGCCCGTCGTGGTATCGGTGTGCAGTCCTGCGACGTGTCCTTGTACGTCGCGCTGGTGGGCAACCGGGCCGAGATCTTCGTGCCGTCGATGGGCGGCTCGCATGCGCATTTCGGCAAGGACATGACGATCAAGTGGATCAACCACTGGGATCCGAGCAAGCCGGTCGACCAACAACACGGCCTGGCGCAGGGCTACGTCATGGAAAACGGCCAGGTCTACGGGCTGACGGATTTGGAGCTGACCACGCACCGTATCGGCAACGTGATCCATTCGGTGGAGTCTCTCGCCACCGACAAGCGCGGCAAGCAATTCCACGCACATGGCATGGCCGAAGTCGGCGGTCCCTGGATCTGCCATGTCGGTTCGCTGGTGTACGCCGCGCCATGTCGCTGGACCCTGTCGTCCGGCCACATCACCTTATAAGCATTCAAACCAGCGATCAGGAGGAGAAACAACATGCAGATCGTGGACAAGGACCGGCCCTCGCCGGAGTTGACCGCATCGATGCGTGAACGCTTCGAGGTCGAGCGCGAGGTCGATCGTGCGCTCACTTACAAAAAGGAGAAACGCTCGGGGCCGGCTTACACCAAGCTACCGTTGGAGACGCTGGTAGGCGGCCTCAAATCGCTGATCGCCTCGCAGCTCAAATTGCCGTTCGAGATCAACAACGCTCACTGGCTGGCCGGCGGCGCATCCAAGCTGCAGGTCGGCCGATGGGGGCACGCATGTGCTTCCAGATGGGTGGCGGCAACGTCGGCGGGGAGCGTCTGCGTGGCCGCTTTCTCGGCGGCGGCGACTGGTTGCAGATCGGGCCAGACGGCTACGGTCGCGTCGACGTACGTGGTCAGATCGAGACTCACGATGGCGCCTACATCTACGTCAGCTATACGGGCTTTCTCGAAATGAACGCAGCGCTGAGTAGCGCGCTCGGCAGCGGCACGGAGACCCAGTTCGCCGATGCCTATCTGCGCACCTCGCCGCGGCTCGAATGCGGCGACGCGCGATATGCCTGGGTCAACCATACGCTGTTCGTGGCGGCGGGTCGGCTGCTCGGCGGCGGCCACGTCGAATATCGCGTGTATCGAGTGCTGTGATCATGGCAAACCAAAATCCGGAGTCCGTGGTGCGGGCATTCTTTGCCGAGCTTGGTCAAGCTGGCGGACTGATATCGGCAGTCCAGACTTACATGGCCGACGATTGCCGCTGGGAGAACAGCGGCCTGCCCAGCGCCGGCAACAAGCAGCAGATCCTGGCGATGATGCAGGGCTTCATCGACGGCTATCGATTGCATGCCCTGGTCATCGACGTGGTCGCTGTGGCGGTGGCGGGCGATGTCGTGCTGACCGAACGCGTCGATCATATGGATACCGCCGACGGCACACGTCTGCTGTCGTTTCCTTTGGCCGGAACGTTGACGGTACGCAACGGCCTGATCGTGCGCTGGTCCGATTACTTCGATCCGCGGCCGTTGTTACCAGCCAGCTGAGCCGCGTTACATCGGGGGCGCAGCGCGGCGTTATGCTATTGCGCTGATCGGATTTTGTCCGATCGTTCTGGAGTGATCATGTCGCTGCGCAATGGCTTGCTGGTGCTGACTATTACTTTCACGGTGACCGGCTGTGCCAGTTACGCCAGCACCGATCTGGTATCGGCTGGCTATCAGGAACAGCGCGACGGTTATTACGTCAAGCTGGGCGAGATCAAGGATCTGAAGACCGGGAACGCGTTGAAGAAATCCTATCGCGACAAGCCCGGCCAGATGTCGATTTATGCCAATCGGCCGTTACTGGCGCAGCTGGTCTGCGGTCAGAAGGCCGGCGACATCGGCAACGGAATCGCCAGCCGCTTCATCCAGCTGAATCTCGAGCCGGATGCGCATGTCAGCTTCGCGCCGCTGGCGCACAACAGCGCCGGCGTCTCCAACTGCAAGGTTCTGGTCAACATCGTCGATGTCGACGGAGCTTATTCCCTGCACGAATTCGATCGCGTCGTCACCGACGCAGTCGAGGGCCGCGACGTCTACGGCTACGTCGAGGCGCCACCGAAGCGCTGAACCGCTACACCGGGTCCCAGGTAAACACGTCGCCGGACTTGTGCAGCGGATAGAAGTCGTTCTGGAACTGAGGGAACACGCGGTCGACGATCGCCTCCGGCGTCCAGCCCTCGGCGGTGTGCGCGGTGCGGATCGGGCGCGGCTGCGAGAACAGGTAGATTTCGTTATTGCGCACGCCAAAGATCTGGCCGGTGACGTGCTTCGCTGCATCCGATCCCAAAGCCGCGACGAAAGGCGCGATCTTCTCCGGGATCAGTTTCTTCAGGCCTTCGACGCGCTTTTTTTGTTCCGGCGTTTCGTCTGGAATCGAGCTGACCATGCGCGTCCACGCGAACGGTGCGACCGCGTTGGAGCGCACGCCGAAGCGCTGCATGTCCAGTGCAATGGCTTTCGACAGGCCGACGATGCCGAGCTTGGCCGAGCAGTAGTTTGCCTGGCCGAAGTTGCCGACCAGGCCGGAGGTGGAGGTCATGTGCACGAACGACCCGCCGCCCTGTTCCTTGAAAAACGGCGCGGCCGCGCGGCTGGTATTCCAGCTGCCCTTCAGGTGCACCGCGATTACCGCGTCGAATTCTTCCTCGCTCATCTTGTGGAAGATCACGTCGCGCAGGTTGCCGGCGTTGTTGACCACCATGTCGATACGCCCGAACTTTTCGCGCGCCGCGGCGATCATCGCCTGTGCGCCTTCGAAGCTGGCGACGGAGTGAGTGTCGGAAATCGCGTCGCTGCCCAGCGCCTTGATCTCGGCGACGACGCTGTCGGCCGGCGAGTCACCGGTGCCGTCGCCGGTCAGCGACACGCCCAGATCGTTGACGACGACGCGCGCGCCGGCCTTGGCCAGCTCCAGCGCAATACCGCGGCCGATACCACGGCCGGCGCCGGTGACCAATGCGACCTTGCCGGCCAGCAGTGGAGTAGGGGAGTCGCTCATATTCAGGTTCCTAGTTGCGATGCTTCTGTTTTTATCTGGACGCGATGGCAACGGTCAGAGCCGCTTCATAAGCTGCGCCCAGGCTTGATTGAGGCTGTCGTGAAATGGCGGTGCCGCGATGGCGATCAGGCGCCGGGCGCGCTCGGCAAGCGATACGCCGCGCAGTTCGGCGATGCCGTATTCGGTGACCACGTAGTCGGCGTCATGCCGCGGGACGGCGATAGCGGTGTTCGGCCCCAGTGTCGGCACGATGCGACTGATGCTGCCGTCGTCGGTCGCCGCCGACAGCGCGATGATCGAGCGACCGCCGGGTGACAGCCCCGCACCGCTCACGAACGCCGGCAGACCGCCGACGCCGGCGATCAGCTTGCCGCCGACCGAATCGGCGTTGACCTGGCCGAACAGATCCACCTCTACGCCCGAGTTGATCGCGCAGAACCGCGGAATCGCAGCCAGCCGCCGCACATCGTGAGTCTCGCTGACCGGCCGGAAGAAGAAGCTCTCGTCCTGGGCAATGCGCTGGTAGAACGCCGCGTCGCCGAGTGCAACGCCGGCCTGGATCGAATTGCGCCCGTCGATCACGCGACGGTCGAGCAGTTGCAGCACCGGTGGCGACACCATGCCGGAATACACCTTCAGATTCCGATGGTCGGCCAGTGAGGCCAGGATCGCCGCCTGCAGTTTGCCGACACCGAATTCAAGCGTATCGCCTTCGCGGACCAGGCTCGCCACCAGTGCGGCGTGTGCACCCATCGCCGCGCTGGGCGTACCGCCGTCGAAAGCGAGCACCTCGCTGTCGGCATCGCAAACCGCGTGACATTCGTCGAGGCGCACGACGAATGAGCCGCTGGTCCATGGCAGCCTGTGATTGATCAGGCCGACACGCTGGTGCGCACGGTGCCAGACGGCGGGCAGGAAATCGTAGGCGGGCCCGAGCGAGCACAGCCCGTCTTCGTCGGGCGGCGTGATCTGCGTGAACGCGACGTCGATCGGCAGATTGCGGAGATCGCGATAGATGCCGGGATAATCCAGCGGCAGCAATTCCACTCGCCCGCTATGCAAGCCGGCGCGCAGACCGGGTTGCATGAAGTAGCCGCGCTGCCGCGCTTCCGCATGCAGTCCCAGGTAGTCGCTGCGATTGATGCCGGGAAAATGCGCGCCGACGAAGCGTACGCCGGCTGCGGCATGGGGCTGAGCCTTCAATGCCGCATACAGCGCTGCGCTCTCGCCCGACACCCCGGGAACATAAACCGTCATGCCCGGCGCGAGCCCGGCGAGTACCTGGTCGATCGACTGAGTCGGAGGTGTGCCCATGGTCGCGGCGGTGCGCTAGGCGGCGGCCAGGGCTTCCAGCGCGCCCGGCACCGTGAACAGTTCCGGGTCGTGCCGCGCGGCGGCGGCGGCGAGTTCGCGAACCCTGGTGCCGCCATGCTGACGCAGATAGGTAAACGGCCCGCCGGTATACGACGGGACCAGGCCAGCCGTTACCACGGCGACGTCGGCGAGCTCCGGCTGTTCGGCCTTGCCGGACTCCGAAGCGCGCAGCGCCGCGAGCGCCGTCGCGAGCACCGTCTCTTCTTCGCTGAGCTTCAGCGATTTCGCCCGATCCTTCGCCGCCTTGATCACGACCAGCAGCGAGTCGCCGCCTTCGGCGTAGACGCTGGTCGGCGCGAGCAAGCCGGCCTTCGCCGCCTTCTGCCGGTTGAGGAACAGGGTTCGCACCATGTTGCCCGCGACCGGGTCGCGCATCAGCTCCACGAAGATGTCCATTTCGCGCGTGCTGGCCTCGGTCATCGGCAGGTTCCAGCCGCCGACCACGCAATCGATGATCGCGTTGTATGCCGGGTAATACTTCAACTGGTAGTCGCTGATGCCGATCGCCTTGGCAATGCTGGCGAACGCGGTGTTGCGATTACTGAAATCGAAAGGCCTGGCGTCGAAGCGCGCCCCGCTGCGATCCCAGCGCGCCTGCGGCGCGCTCAAGACCTTCGCACGACGCCTGGCTGCGGGGACGAGCTGATCCGGCGCGACGACTTCGTCGACCAGGCCGAGTGCCAGCGCCTGCTGCGAACCGACGGGCTCGCCAGTCAGCAGCATTTCCAGGCCTTTTTCAGTTCCGATCAGTCGCGGCAGACGCTGTGTGCCGCCAGCGCCGGGCAGCAGCCCGAGCTTGATTTCCGGCAGGCCGAGTTGCACGCCCTTGTCGTCGGCGGCAACACGTTCGTGGCAGGCCAGCGACACTTCCAGACCGCCGCCGAGGGCGAGCCCGTTGATCGCGGCGACATAGGGTTTCCTGCTCAATTCGAGGCGGCGGAACAGCCGGCCGAGATGCCCGAACAGTTCATGCAGTTCCTTGGTCGAGCCCGTGCGCGCCTGTTCCGTGAACATTCGTATCATGTCGAGATCGGCGCCGGCGATGAAGGCCGGCTTGCCGGACGTCAGCACCACGCCCTTGATGGAAGCGTCCTGCTCGACGCGCTTCATCAGCGCTTCCAGCGACGCCATCATGTCGGCCGAGAACACGTTCATCGTGCGGCCCGGCATATCGATGGTCGCCAGCAGAATGCCGTCGGCGTCGATATCGGTGCGGATATTGGGGTCTGTCATCGGGTGACTCGCCGATTGGCCCTCTCCCAGGTGTGGGAGAGGGTGGCCGGGGGGCGGGGAGAGGGTTTGAGGCCTTGAAGAAAAGCCCGTCTCTCGTCGCGTATCGACGAGAGCCAGCGTGCCTCAGACGAACTTCTTGAAGTCCGGCTTGCGCTTCTCGTTGAAGGCACGCACGCCTTCCTTGGATTCTTCAGACTGGTAATAGCCCTTGACCGCGGCTACGCCCATGAAGCTGATGCCGCGGATGTTTTCGCTGTCGGCGTTGAACGAGCGCTTGGCGATCGCGATGGCGGTCGGCGACAGCAGATTGATCTCGGCAGCCCAGGCTTCGCACTCGACGTCGAGATCGTCGTGCGGCACGACCTTGTTGACCAAGCCCATTTCCAGCGCCTCCTGGGCTTTGTAGCGGCGGCACAGGAACCAGATTTCGCGCGCCTTCTTTTCGCCGACCATGCGCGCGAGATACGCGGTGCCGAAGCCCGGGTCGACCGAGCCCACTTTCGGGCCGACCTGGCCGAACTGCGCTTTCTCCGAGGCGATGGTCAGATCGCAGATCGTCGCGAACACGTTTCCACCGCCGATCGCAAAGCCCTGCACGCGCGCGATGACGACCTTGCGGCAATCGCGAATCGCGCTCTGCAGTTCCTCGATCGGCAGGCCGACCATGCCGCGCGGTCCGTAAAGGCCGTCTTCGGAAAGATGCACTTTCTGGTCGCCGCCGGTGCAGAAAGCCTTGTCGCCGGCGCCGCCGAAAATCACCGTGTTGACGCTCTTTTCCTCGTCCGCACGACGGAACGCGACGATCAGCTCCTCGACCGTCTGCGTGCGGAAGGCGTTGAATACTTCCGGGCGGTTGATGGTGATGCGCACGGCGTTGGCGCCGACTTCGTAAATAATGTCTTTGAATTCGCTCATCGGTTTTCTCCCAGAACTTGATGCTGTGTTTGTGTGGCCGGCCCGTATGGCTCAGACCATGTTCAGGCCGCCGGAGACGCTGATCGTCTGGCCGGTCATGAAGGCGGCGTCGTCGCTGGCGAGAAACGCGACCAGCCCCGGATAGTCGCTCGGCTCGCCGATGCGGCCCAGCGGCACGCCGCGGACCATCGCATCGCGAATCTTCTGGCCTTCTTCGCCGGTGCCGACGAAGGCGTCCATTGCCGGCGTATTGGTCGGGCCGGGCGCGACGCAGTTCAGCGTCACGTTCTTGCGCGCCACTTCACGGGCCAGTGCCTTGGCAAAAGCGATCGTCGCGCCCTTGGTGCCGGAATAGACCACTTCTCCGCTGCTGCCGACACGGCCGGCGTCGCTGGCGATAAAGATCACGCGGCCGCCGCCGCGCGCGACCATGCCCTGCACGACGGCATGCGTCATGTGCAGCGGCCCCATGTAATTGATGTCGACGACCTTCTTCCAGAAATCCGGCGTGGTCTTCAGAAACGGCATCGGCTTGTCCCAGCCGGCATTGTTGACCAGCGCCCAGGTCGGGCCGATCTTGGCTTCGATCTCGGCAACCCCCTTCTTGACCGCTT
Source organism: Hydrocarboniphaga sp. (assembly GCF_965279055.1). Lineage (NCBI taxonomy): Bacteria > Pseudomonadati > Pseudomonadota > Gammaproteobacteria > Nevskiales > Nevskiaceae > Hydrocarboniphaga > Hydrocarboniphaga sp. The sequence goes on from NZ_OZ257125.1 coordinate 712,252, forward strand.
CGTAATCGGTGATGTCGCAGATCGCGGCTTCTGCTGTCCCGCCGGCGGCCTTGATGCTTGCGACGGCGTTCGCCGCGGCTTCCGCATTCATGTCGAGCACGCCGACGATCATGCCTTCTTCGGCAAGCCGCGTTGCGATCGCCAGGCCGATACCGCTCGCAGCGCCCGTGACCAGGGCGACTTTATCTTTTAGACCGCGCAAGAGAATTCTCCTTCCTGTTGACCGATGAGCGCCTGGAATCGGTCCGGGCGTCCCAAAATATAGTATGTGTAGCTACTAGTATGCGTCCATGGTTGCTCCGAGTCGAGATGCAAGCCGCAACCGACGCTTGTTTGGGAAACAAAAAAGCCAGGACTGATAAAACTAGTATGGACGAATATCGTATTGAAGAGGTATGGTATCGTACGAATCGGATCGTGACGGCGGGAGTCCGCATGACTGAGTCAGAAGGCTAGAAAAAATCTGACCCAAAATCGCGCGGCGCGACGGCCGCAAGCTGCGAGCCGTCGGAAGGTTCCCGTGATCGTTGTCTGTTTAAGTGGCCCTGGAGTTTTTGATGGACTTTGCAGTTAATCCCGATCATCCGGCGATCCGCGAGGGCGTTGGCAGTGTCGTGCGCTCTTTCAGCGACGAGTACTGGCTGGCCCGCGATGACGACGGCGAATTCCCGCGCGAATTCCATCGCGCGATGGCCGACGGCGGCTGGCTCGGTCTGACGATGCCGGAAGAATACGGCGGCAGCGGCCTGGGTGTGACCGAGGCGATGGTGATGATGCATGAGGTCGCCAGCCACGGCGGCGGCATGGCATCCGCATCCACTGTGCATATCAACCTGTTCGGTCCGCATCCGATCGTGGTGTTTGGTACGCCGGACCAGAAAGCACGCTGGATTCCGCGACTGGTGGCCGGCCAGGATCAGTGCTGCTTTGGCGTGACGGAACCGAACGCCGGTCTGAACACCACCGCGATCAAGACCTTCGCGCAGAAAGTGCCCGGCGGCTACATTGTGCACGGTCAAAAAGTCTGGACCTCGACCGCGCAGGTCGCCAACAAGATCATGTTGCTGACGCGCACTACCAAGATAGAAGACTGCAAGCGGCCCACCGACGGCATCAGCGTTTTCTATACCGACCTGGATCGCTCCAAGATCGAGGTCAAGAAGATCCCGAAGATGGGCCGCAAGGCGGTCGATTCCAATTCGATCTTCATCGACGGCCTGTTCATTCCCGACTCCGATCTGATCGGCGAAGAGGGCAAGGGTTTCAGCTACATCCTTCACAGCCTGAATCCGGAGCGCGTGCTGATCGGCGTGGAGGCGATCGCGATTGGGCAAGACGCCCTGCGCCGCGCCTCAAAGTACGCGCGCGAGCGCATCGTGTTCGATCGCCCGATCGGCATGAATCAGGGCATTCAGCATCCGCTGGCGGAAAAGTGGATGGCACTGGAAGCGGCGTATCTGATGGTGTCCAAGGCCGCCTGGCTGTACGACCAGCATCAGCCCTGCGGCGCCGAAGCCAATGCCGGCAAGTTCCTCGGTGCGCGCGCCGGATACGACGCCTGCCTGCAGGCGGTACTGACCTTGGGCGGCTTTGGTTACGCCAAGGAATATCACGTGGAGCGCCTGCTTCGCGAAGTCACGGTTACCCGCATCGCGCCGGTTACCGAGCAGATGATCATGAGCTTTATCGCGGAAAAAGTGCTGGACCAGCCCAAGTCTTATTGAAGCGGCGGTTGGCTGCCGGGTCAGGCGACCTGGTTTCAAGGGGGGAGATGAAGCCAGGCTATCCAAATGATATGGCTTCATACAAAATAATTGGCGGCGACAAGCCGCCCCGAATCTGGAGTCGCTAGATGTTCGAACGCAATCTGTTCCGGGAAGAGCACGAGATGTTCCGCGATTCCGTGCGCAAGTTCATCGATAAGGAAATCGCGCCTTATCACGGCCAGTGGGAAGCAGACGGCGTCGTGCCTCGCGAACTGTGGTTGAAGGCGGGCCAGGCCGGCCTGCTGTGTTGCACGATACCCGAGGAGTACGGCGGCCTGGGCCTGGACTATCTGTTCGACGTGGTGGTGTTCGAGGAAATGGCGCGCAGCGGCTTCACCGGTCCTGGATTCCTGATCCACTGCGATCTGGTGTCCACTTACGTCAAGTCGTTCGGTACCGAAGAGCAGAAAAAGCACTGGCTGCCGAAGATGGTCGACGGCACCGCGATCGGTTCTCTCGGCATGACCGAGCCCCATGCCGGCTCGGATCTGCGCAACATCCGCACGCGCGCCGTTCGTGACGGCGACCACTACATCATCAGCGGGCAGAAGGTCTTCATCTCCAACGGTCAGCTGTGCGACGTCCTGGTGCTGGCGACCAAGACCGACAGCGTCGCCGGCGGCAAGGGCATTACGCTGTTCCTGGTCGACACTTCGACGCCAGGGTTCAAGCGCGGCAAGAATCTGGACAAGCTCGGCCTGAAGGCGCAGGACACCTCGGAACTGTTCTTCGACAACATGCGCGTACCGGCGAGCGCCATGCTCGGCAAGGAAGGCGAAGGCTTCCAGCTGATGATGACCAAGCTGGCGCAGGAGCGTCTGGCGCAGGCGATCCGCTCGGCCACGGTGTCGGAACATCTGGTTGAACTGACGGTGGAATACACCGGCAACCGCAAGGCCTTTGGCCGCACCATCGGCGAATTCCAGAATACCCAGTTCAAGCTGGCCGAGCTGGCAACCGAGGCGGTGATCGGGCGTGTATTTACCGATCACTGCATCAAAAAATTCATGGATGGCGAGCTCGACGAAGTCGATGCCGCGATGGCCAAGATGTGGCTATCGAACCTGCACTGCAAAGTCACCGACGAATGTCTGCAGCTATTCGGCGGCTGGGGTTACATGTGGGAATACCCGATCGCACGCGCTTTTGCCGATGCGCGCATCGTCAAGATTGCCGGTGGTTCGATCGAGATCATGAAGCACATCATCGGCCGCTCGCTGTTCCGTGACGTGATGAGCCGCAACAAGTCGGAGTCTCCGGTTGTCGCCAAGCTGCCGGAAGGAAAACTGCAGGTCGGCAGCTGATTGGGACTACACGCGGTTTTTTGCGACTCAAGTGGTAGCAGCCGCTGTTGTCCACTCAGGTAGCAGCTCCCGCGCTGGCGTTGCCCTATCCGCATGAAGGGCATCATCCATGGTCAGCATGGATGGCGACCTGCGCTGCTAGCGTTTCGTGGTGCAATTGGCGCGCAGCCGCACGTCTCCGCCACAGCTGGTGTCAGCGCTGACCGGAAATTGGCTGAACTGCATGCGGCCATCGAGACAGATTTCGATCTCGTCCAGCCGCTGACGCGAGCAGCGCAGTGCGATCGCGTCTACGTTAAGCTCGGGATTATGCTGCTCGAACAGCCTCAGGATATCCACACGATTGAGCGCCGCCGGTAAATCCTCGCGGCTCAGCTCTAGCGGCACCGAGACGCGGCGGCCGGCTAGATCGAACAGCCTGAAATAGCGCTGCGCGTCGTCGATGCAGCCGCCCTGCTGACCGCACAGTTCTTACGGCCGTGCGATTCATTGTTGCCAGGGATAAGTGTTCGGCCACCTCGGCCTTAAGCGGTGTGGCGTCGCGGCAGCCGCAATAGCTGCTGGCCGAAACGGGTACCAGCCAGCGCGACAGCAGCAGGCGCGTGCCGGTGCATTGGGATTCCTTGGAAGAAGGCTTGCGGCCGCAGTACTGCGGCGACCATGACAGGCGCAGGCTCCATTGACAGGCGGTCGCTGCCGGCGAATGCAGCGGTGCCGAATGCCGCGGCGATCAGCACCCGCCGGGGCAGCGCGGTTTAGCATGAGATGCTCCTGTACGCACAAAAAAAGCCCGGCCCTTTGCATGCGCAAAAGGGCCGGGCCGTTTTACCGCTCAGCCAGTGGCTCAGGCCGCCTGGTCGAGCACCTCGTCGTCATCGCCGTGGATGATGACCAGGCCCTTGTCGCCGTCGAGTGTGATCATCGCGCCGTCCGGCACCAGGCGCAGCGCGCCCTCGATCTGCACGCCGGGCAGGCCGTATTCGCGCGCCAGCAGCGCGCCGTGCGAGATCAGGCCGCCGGTTTCCAGCACGATGCCCTTGATCAGCATGAACACCGGCGTCCAGCCCGGGTCGGTGGCATGCACGATCAGGATTTCGCCCTTCTTGACGCGGCCGATCTGCGACAGTTCATGCACCACGCGCGCGATGCCGGTGACCTTGCCGGTGCTGGTGGTCTTGCCGCGCAGGACGCCGTCGCCGGAGATTTCCGGCTCGTCGATCGGCGCCGGACGGCCACCCTGGATGAACGGCGCCGGATGCACCTGCTTCTTGTCGATCTTGTGGAAGTTCTTGCCGCGCACGTCGATCTTGGCACGGGTCAGGCGCTTGTTCTCCTTGCCTTCGAGCACCAGGTACAGCTCGTCCATGGTCAGGAAATACGCTTCCTTGTAGTGATTCAGGCCGCCGCGCTCGACGCAGCGGCGACCGATTTCCTCGAACGCGAGCTTGATGCAGTAAGTCGACCAGTCCATGACTTCGCGCTCGTTGTCGCGGAACTCCAGACTGTTGTGCGAGAAGTCGATCAGGAACTGGAACAGCTTGGCCTTGAACACGCCCATGCCCGGCTGCGATTTGAGGTTGTCGTAAACGTGCTTGATCGTCTCCTCGAGCTTGGCGCGCATCTTCTCTTCCATGATCAGCGGATCGGGCATGCCCATCAGGCCCGGCAGCATGCGGAAGTCGACCATGATGCTGTCGGCGCGGCGGTCGAAGTAGATGTCGCGGTCGGGGTGGCCGCGATGGCCGCGCAGCCGCACGTGCTCTTCGTACCTCTTGCGGAACGCCGGGCCGTCGACGCACTGATCCAGGAAATTGAAGAAACGCTCGTCCGGATATTTCTCGAACAGCGACAGCAGCTCCGGCGACTTGTAGATGAAGTTCGCCAGTTCCCACGATGCGTGATTCTCGATGCCGGTGATGGTCGGATGGCGCGTGCCGGTCATCAGGTCCATGAAGATCGTCGGACGGCCGCCGGTGTACCAGTTCTCGGTGATCCAGCCGATCCAGCCCAGGCTTTCGCCCATGTACCAGAGCAGGCCGTACCATGGCGGATCGTAGGACGCGACTTCTTCTCGGATGACGTCGCTGAGCAGCTGTTTGACCTCAGCGTCGGACATCGCGCCGAGTTCAGCACGAGTGCGCGGGCGCGTGTAGTTGCGATAGTCCGGGCTCTTGATGAACTTGTCGCGGATCGCCTTCCACCAGGCCAGGCCCATGTCCGGACGCATGGTTTCGGTGCGGTTGAAGAACTCGATGTAGCGCTCCCAGTCGAACGGCGCGGCCATCGCTTCTTCGTGGTACATCTTTGGAATCTTGTGCAGCATACCGGCCCGCAGCTGCGGCGGGATCGAGCCCTTGATGCGCTCCAGATCCGCTTCGACGTTGTAGTACGACACGCCCTTGTAATACGTCCACAGGCGGCGTGAGGAGTAGTCCTGCTCGGGGAAGCCGGCCACCTGTACGCCGACGCTATGGCACTGGTTCAGGCCCCAGCAGCGCCACGAGAACATCAGCGGCGAAATCGCGCCAGTCCACATTTCCTCAGGAAAAACTCGTGACCAGATGGTATCGAAACGCACCGCGTCGTCGTTGCCCTGGACGCTTTCGGTGACGTCCGAGTCCCAGGAGAATTCGACGCCGGTGATCGGGCGCGACTGCAGCACGTAGAACTTGCCGCCGGCATAGCCCCACTCGATGTCCTGCGGGAAGCCGTCGTAGGCTTTCTGGATCAGTACGCCGATCGCGGCGAGCTGCCCGACCTGATCGTCGTTGAACGTGAACACGGCGGACTTGGCTTCCGGCACGTCGGCGTGGACAGTGCCTTTGCCGGTGTCCGGATTGCGGATCACCATGACTTTCTTGGTGCCGAGCGTGCGGTTTAGCACCTTCAGGCTCTTGTCGCGCACGATGTATTCGTCGGGCGTGACGATACCCGATACCACGGCTTCGCCAAGGCCCCAGCTTGCGTTGATGAAGATCTGGTCAGTGGCGGTGTTGATCGGGTTGCCGGTGAACATCACGCCGGCGACTTCGGATTCGACCATCATCTGCACGACCACGGCGATCGACGGAAACAGCGTGAAGCCCTGGGTTTTGCGATAAGCAACCGCGCGCGCGGTCCACAGGCTCGCCCAGCAGCGCTTGACCGCGTCGATGACGTCGTCGCCACCGCGGATGTCCAGATAGGTGTCGTGCAGGCCGGCGAACGAGGCGCCGTCGAGGTCCTCTGCGGTACCGGAGGAGCGCACGGCGACGTAAAGTTGATCGCCGAGCTTGGCATAGTCGGCCTTGATGATGTCAGCGATATTTGCTGGCACCTCGGTGGAGGTGATCAGGCTGCGGATTTCGGCGACGGCCCTGTCCAGCGCATCGGCATCGGCGTAGTTCACCTTCGACAGCATCGATACGACGCGGTCCTTGATCCCGGCGATGTGCGCCGTATAAGCCGCGGTGCCGACGACGTAGCCCGGCGGCACGTCGAAGCCTTTCTGCGTCATGCGGCCGAGATTCGCACCTTTGCCGCCGACTATGTCCAGATCGGTTGCCGACGGCTCGGCAAACCAATGGGTGTAGACCACGCTTTCGCTATCTGACATCTGTCTTCCTCCAATCATGTCCTTCGCTGCAGAAAAACGAGGACGGGTTACCGCCATGCGTCTACATGGCGACGTTGGGCGGCGCTGTTATCGCGGCCGCCATCATTTCGATCGTGTCGTCGAACAATTCGTCGATCGGCAAATTCAATTCATCGCGGCGTCCGGCATGCTGGATGAAGGTGTTCAGGAACATCGTTCCGACTGCTTCCAAACGCAGCCACAGGCGGCGTTCTCCGAGAAACGAAAGACGCTTGCGCAGCAATTCGATCGCGGCGCGATAGCTGGCGCTGTTGGGGCTTTCGTAATCGATCGGATGCAGTACGCCGCGCGGCCTGTGAGTCGCGAGGTACGCGGCATGCAGCTTCAGATAGCTGATCTGGTGCAAATCGCGATACAGCCGGAAATTCGGCTCGAAGCAGATGCGGAGAATCCAGCGCAGGTCGTTGAGGCGGCCTTGGGCATCGGCCTGCTCAATCATCGCTTGACGCTGCGGCTGTAACTGTCCCTCGCGCAGTTCGAAGATCGCCGCCAGCAAGCCAAGCTTGTTGCCGAAGTGGTACTGCACGGCGTTGTTGTTCTTCTGGTGCGCGGCCTGGCTGATCGCGCGCAGACCGACGGCATCGATGCCGAAGTCGCCGAACAGTTTCTCTGCAGAATGAATCAGGACCATGCGAGTGCGCTCACTCTTTCCAGCTGGAGCATCGCTCGCGACCGAGTCGGCGGACGAAGCTTTTTTCATCGTTTCCCCTTTAGGGCGCCGAGTTTCTGCCGCCTCCCTATTTATGTCAACTGACTTAATAATATTTTTACCAATAGGTAAATTATCGGCGTTTTTGGTTCTTGACATGGGATATTTCTCTAATTTATAAGTTCGATGACTTAAAACAGCTCACGGCCCAACGAAGGCCGGAGCGTGTGCCTGGAGGAGTGTCGCCGTAATTCTGATGCCTGTTGGTCGTGGATGTCGCGCAGCCGATGTCTGGCTGCCGAATCTCCCCGGTCATGGGCCGCGCCGAGATCGCAGCCCGCTGCGTGCATCGGCCAGGAGCGCCGCGCCACCTCTCCAGACAGCTGCAACAGCTGTATCACGTCGTGCGATGGGAGAGAGAATATGAGCAACAGCGCAGCGCCCGCATCACGCCTGTCGACCAATTCGTTGGCGCCGCCAGGCAACCCGTTTGCGGTCGGCCATTCACATTCGTAAGAAAAACGTGGTTGGGCCTTGAAGGTCCCGACCGCCGCAATGCGTGTGTCGTACAAAAAACATCATGGAGAACGTATGCGACTACTAGAAGGGGCGCTCGCCGCGAGCGTGCTGCTCAGCTCATCAATGACGCTGGCGCAGCAGAACACCGGCACGGAGGAACTCGGTGCAACCGATGCAACGAACGCTAGCGGAGCTGCCGCCGCCGCCGATTCGCCTGCTGCTGCGCTGCCGGAACCCAGCAGCGAGCCGCTTCCGCCGAGCGGCGATGTCGCCGCTTCGGTGCCTGCGGCGCCGCCCGCCGACGCGCCTGCCGAGGCTGAACCGACACGCGAGCGCGCGCGCAGCGCGTTGGTCGAAGAGGTGATCGTCACCGCGCAGAAGCGTGAAGAAAAACTCGCCAACGTGCCGATCTCGATCCAGGCTTTTAGCCCGGAAGCCCTGGCTGCGCGCGGTATCGAAAGCCAGCTGGGCTTGACCCGCGCGGTGCCCAGTCTCGACGTCGGCAGCCAGGCAGGTTATGCCACGATCTTTCTGCGCGGCATCGGTACCGAAGCGTTCCTGACCGCCGATCCAAGTATCGCGAGCTATGTCGATGGCGTGTACTTCCCGTTCTCTCCGACCTTCATCCAGGATTTCGCCGGCGTCGAAAGAGTCGAAGTGCTGAAGGGCCCGCAGGGCACCTTGTTCGGACGCAACGCGGTCGGTGGCGCGATCAGCGTCACCAGCAAGGCGCCGGATTTTGCCGCTCCGTCGACCAGCCTGGAGATGACCGTCGGCAACGACGGCCTGCTCAAGCCGCGCATCTATACGAACGTCCCGATCACGGACAACTTCGCGATGAACCTGAGCGCGTATTACTCCAATGCCGAGTCGTACCTGGAGGGCACCACCGCGGGACAGAAACCGCGAGACGAAATTAGCCAGGGTGTTCGCGTCAAGGCGCGCTGGGCGCCGCTGGATGAGCTCGATATCACGCTGGGCATGGTGCGCACCCGGAATCAGGGCAACGGTGCGGCTGGCGTCAACCTCCATCCAAGCCCTCTCGGACAGCTTGCGGGTATCCAGGCACCGGACAATCCGCGTGCGGTCGAATCCGATGAGCGCCTATACGGCGTCTCCGATACGCAGCTGTTCAGTGGCCAGATCGTTTACAACGCGCCTTGGGTCGACGTGAAGCTGCTCGGCAGCCAGCAGCACGACAGTCTTCTCTACAACTACGACTTCGACAGCTCGCCCGAACCGCTGGTGTCGTTCGATGTGCCCGGCCATCCGGCGGACATCCGACAGGGCGAACTGCAGCTGATCTCCAACGATTCGATGCCGTATGACGACTGGCTCAAGCTTACCGGCGGCGTATTCCTGTTCCACAACATCCAGGGCTTCAACCCGGTGGAAGTCACGGTCGCCAACTTCGATCCGACATCGCCGTCTAGTCTGCTATTCGGCACCTCGTACACCGACTTCCTGCCGCAGGGCACCATCGACCAGCTGACCGAGGCCTTCGGTCCGAACGGCCTGCTTGCGCAGATCGCCGGCGGCGCACTGCCGGATGGCCGAGCGTATCGTGTGCGCGCTGTCGCGCGCATCGAAACGCAGTCGGCCGGTTATTACCTGCAAAGCACGATGAAGTTCACCGACTGGATGTCGCTGACGCTTGGCGGCCGCTACCAGAACGAAGAACGCAGCGTGTATCGCTCGAGCATCGATGTCGTCGCATTCCAGACCGCGATCGGCGAAACCCTGCTGGATCGTCCGCCGATCGTCTGGCAGAACGCGCGTGACGCCGATGGCAACGTCGTGCCCAACCACAAGCGCACCAAGGGCTTCTTCCCGAAAGTCACCGTCGACTTCCATCCGTTCCTGGACGACACGCTGGTGTTCGCGTCCTACCAGACGGCGAAGAAAGCCGCCGCTTTCAATGCGTTCGCGATCTACCTGCCGCCGCAGTACATCAAGCCGGAGGAAACCACGGCCTATGAACTGGGCCTGCGCACCTCGCTGTTCGATGGTTTGACGCGTGTCAGTGCCGCGCTGTTTCGCTACGACATCAAGAACCTGCAGACGCAGTACGTATCGCTGGCTTCGGGTGGCGCTCTGGCTTTCGAAAACGCTCCGAAGGCACATTCCACCGGTATCGATTTCGACGCGACCACCGAGTTGTTCCCGAACCTGATCGACGGCCTGGCGATGTCGCTCAACGGTGCCTTCATCGATGCGAAGTTCGGCACGTATACCAGCGCGGCGGGCTACAGCAAGACCACCGGCCTGTTCAGCCCGAACAACGACTTCAGCGGCAACCGCCAGACGCGCACGCCGAAGTTCTCGGGCACGGTGTCGCTGAGCAAGTTGTGGGTTGAAGGCAACAATGAAATCGAGCTGGGTTCCAACTACTACTACAACAGTGGTTTCTACTACAGCGCGTCCAACGATCCGAACTACGAGCAGAAGTCCTACGGCCTGGTCGGCGCCTACGCGCGCTATCAGTACACGCCCTGGCATCTCGGCATTCGCGTGTTCGGTAACAACCTCACCGACAAGTTCTATACGCAGGGCGTGATCTCGACCGACTTCGGTGGCGTGTTCACCATCGCGCCGCCCATCACCTACGGCGCCACCGTTTCGTGGGAGTTCTGAGCATGAACGCCCATCGCCCCAAGGATTGCAGCCACGATCAAGAACCGGCTACGGAAATCTCAACCATGCATGACTCTCGCCGCGCGCACAGCCTCGGCCTGGCGCTAGCCAGCGCCCTGTTCATCGGACTTCTCGGCCACGCTTCAACGGCAGCAGCCGACGATGCGCCTACGCCGTTCTATAAGGGCGCCTACGTCTCGCCCATGGCCAGCGGCGTATTCCCAACCGACAAGACGCCGCTCGACAACGGCTACGGCGGCATACTTGCCGGTGGCTATCGAAGTAACTTCTACGCGATGGAAATCGCGCCGACGTATGGCGAGCAGAAGCCGGGCACGTTCAAGGGCATTGCGGTCAACGGCCTGCTGTTCCCGTTCCAGGGCCTGCCGAATCTGTACGGCACCATCGGCCTGTCCGGCATTCAGTACACCGACTACAAGGCCGACGGTGACAAGCTGCACTTCAACACCGTCAACGTCGATGGCGGTGTCGGCTACCTGCTGCCGCTGTCGGTCGGCCGCTACGACTTCGCGATCCGCGCGGAAGCGCGTTATCGCGTCGGTCGCCGCGAGAAGGAATACAACGATCGCGACATCGATATCGACGCGCCTCGCCGCTTCGAGCCGGTGCTGGTCAATGTCGGCCTGTATCTGCCGATCGGCCTGACGCCGCCGCCGGCGTCGCCGCCCGAAGTGGCCGCCGTGGTGCCAATCGCCAAGGCCTGCTCCGACGGCGCCGACAACGACGGTGACGGCAAGTCCGACTATCCGGCCGATCCGGGCTGCGGCAGCGCCGACGACGATGACGAAACCGATCCACCGGCCTGCTCCGACGGCAAGGACAACGATGGCGACGGCAAGATCGACTTCCCGGCCGACGCCGGCTGCAGTTCGCAGGAAGACAACGACGAAACCGATCCGTGCAGGGCGCCGTTACCGGGCGAGCGCATGTCGCTGGCGGGTTGCGGAACCGGTGACCTGATCGTGCTGCAGGGCGTGACCTTCGAGTTCGACAAGTCGCGCCTGACGCCGAACGCCAAAGTCATTCTCGATGGCGTCAGCGACGAGTTGATCGCGCACCCGAATATCCTGTTCGAAATCGGCGGGCACACCGACTCGAAGGGCTCGGACGAGTACAACCAGCGGCTGTCTGAGCAGCGCGCCCACTCGGTACAGCGTTATCTGAGCGACAAGGGCATCGAGGCGCGCCGCATGACCGCAGTCGGTTACGGCGAAACCCAGCCGGTGGCCGACAACGACACCGACGAAGGGCGCGAGATGAATCGCCGCATCGAGCTGAAGATCACCGGCAGCGACGCGATGCCGCCGGTGTCGAGCGCAGGTCCGGCACCATCGATGGAAGCGCCGGCGGAAGCGGCAGCGCCCGCCGAGCCGGCCGTAGTCGAGCCTGCTGCTGCGGGGTCGGCTGAGCCAGCCGCCGCCGAGACGACGCCGTTCAACTAGCGGTGATGTTCGCCCGGTGACGCCGCGCGCGTCGCTGCGTCACCGGGCCTGCGACTTTCATGCCGGCCGGTACCCCTCCGACCGCACTCTCCCCCGGTATCGTGTCGGGGGCTTTCTATTTTCTCAGGCGGCGCGCCGCTGCGCCGCCTGCGCTGACGTCATAGCGAGGTTTTTCATGCGTACGACGCTGCCGTTCCGCAATCTGCCGACGCTGGATCCGGCCAACGACGGCCGTCACCGGCTGCGCGATCTGCCGCTGGAGCGCGAGTCGATCCCGTACACCTTCGTGCTGCCCGATCAGCAGATCGCCGCGTTCTGCTATACCTGGGTCAACAAGGATTCACTAGCCGGCTCGGCTTTCGTGCTGTTCGGCAAGGGCGTGGGCGACGCGCCGATCGCAGAAGCCGTCGACGGCATCAAGGTGCCCGAGGTCATGAACTTCGACGACTGGCGCGTCGGCACCGTGCACCTCCAACACGACCTGCAGTTCAACAAAGCCGAGTTGCGCCTCGAAGGCGAGCGCGCCGGCATTCATGCGCGTTTCGACGCGCTGCATCGACCCTACGCCTATGGCTTTCATCCCGACGGCTGCCCGGATTACGCGGCGACCAACCGCATCGAGCAGGCCGGCCGCGTGCACGGCACGGTGCGCATCGGCGCGCGCGAGATCGCGTTCGACTCCTTCGGCGCGCGCGATCACAGCTGGGGTACGCGCGACTGGCAGATGCCGCAGCACTGGAAGTGGCTGCACGCGCAGGCCGGCCCGGACCTGTGCCTGCATTTCTGGCAGTTTTATGCGCGCGGAAAGGTCGAGCTGCGCGGCTACGTGCTCAGCGAAGGCGTGATCGCCGAGGTCGACGATCTGGTGATCGATTTCGCCGTCGATGACCAGTGCAACCAGACCCACATCGAGCTGCAGCTGCACGACTCGGCGGGCCGCATCACAAAAATGACCGCCCACAACTATGCGCATTTTCCGCTTGTGCCAGGCCCGCACACGGTTCTCAACGAAGGCGCGATGATCTGCGAGATCAACGGCCGTACCGGGGTTGGCTGGTCCGAGTTCATGTGGCCGAGCACGTACCTTGAGCACATGCGCGCCCGGCGCGCGGCCGGATAAGCGCGTTCGCAGCCCGCCGCGACGCCGGCTATGGACAATCCGAGCGCGTCAATGCAAGCCTCGGGTTTGCGGCGGCAGGCAAGGGTCGGCCGTAAACGCATAGAATCGTCATGCACCCGGCGCCGCTGCTGTGGCGGCTGTCCGCTATCCAACAAGTTAGAGAATGGCGCGAATCATCAAAACCCAGAACACGGCTCGGATGACGCGTGTCATCGCGGCGATGCGATCGATGCACGGGCTGCCCGAGCCCAGCCCGACCAGGAGCCTATCCAAGGCCGATGCGGTCGACGGCCTGGAGGATGCCAGCGACGCCTATCGCGAGAGCATCCGCCTGTGCTTTCTGATCTACGACGTCGCGCGCCTGCACCGCAGCGCCTACGATGATTTCATGCGCCCGCTCGGCATCAATCGCCTGCAGTGGTCGATCCTGGCGGAGCTGTCGCGCCACGACGGCATGGTCCAGGCCAAGCTTGCCGTGATGCTCGACATCAAGAAGACCCAGGTCGGCGTGATGCTCAATAAGCTCGAGTCCGAAGGCTGGGTCGAGCGTCGCGACGACCCGCTGGACAAGCGCGTCAAGCGCGTCTATCTGGTGCGGCCGGCGCATCACATCATTCACCAGATGTCGGTGCTCGCCGGCCAGTTCGGCAATCGCATCCTCGGCAGCCTGTCGGCGGGTCAGCGCAAGGAGCTCGGCAGCATGCTGGCGATGGTCAAGCACGACATGGTCGCCCTCGGCGTATCGCCGGGTGACGACGACGACTAGTTCAGCGCTGCAGCGTGATCGCCAGCAGCGCTGCAGTGATGATCAGGATCCAGGCTTCGAACACGCCGCGCCAGCGCCACGGCGCGTCGCGAAGATCCATGAAATGCAGCAGCACCAGCCGCGCCTTGAACGCAGCGATCAGCAGGGTCGCGATCAGCGAAGGCGCCGCCGGCAAGCCTGGCGCCGACACGCCCCAGGTGCTGATCGCGGTCGCGGCCATTAGTGCCAGCCAGACCCAGCTTAGCGGCTGCCGGTGAAGCGGCGTAGGTGCGTCGGCGCGGTTCATCGCATCAGGTATAGCAGCGGAAAGATCAGGAGCCACAGCAGATCGACCATGTGCCAGTAGCTGACGCCGGTCTCCAGGCCGCACAGGCTGTCGCGACCGTAAGCCTGGCGGCGCGCGTTCTTCAGTAGCACGCTCAGTACAACGCAGCCGGCGATCACGTGCATGAGATGGATGCCGGTCAGCGTGAAGTAGTACATCAGGAAATCATTCGTCGCCGGCGAAAAGCCGGCGCTGATTTCGCGGCGGTATTCGACGATTTTCGACACGCCGAACGCGAAGCCGCACAGAAGCGAGCCGGCCAGGTAGCGCGCGACGCGTCGGCGCTGGTCGGCCTTTGCCGCCTGCACCGCGAGCGCCACCAGATAGGAGCTGCTCAGCAGTATCAGCGTGTTGATGCCCCCGAAGTTTGCGTCGAGCCGGCGGCGGTAATGCTCGAACAACGTGGCCTGTTCCTGACGATCGAGCGCGAACGACACGAACAGCAAGCCGAAGATCGCCAAGTCCGCGGCGATGAACACCCAGACGCCCTCAATGCCGGGCAGCCGCCGGGCACGGCCTGCGGCCGCGATGCGCTCGATCATCGCTGGCGATCAACCGCGCACGAAGGCCGGCGTTGACTGCGGATGGTGATCGTCGATCGGCTGAGTCTGCGCTTCTTCCTGCTCCAGCTTGTGGATCGCCTTGATCGTGTAGAAGCTCACCGCCGATACCCAGATGTACCAAGTCGGGAAGGCGATCCAGAAATTGAACAGGCCGTGGAACGCGAACGGCCCGCTCTTGAAGAACGGAATCAGGCTGACCGGGAAAAACGAGGCGACGGTGATGAAGCCTTCCCAGCTGACCCAGCTCGGCATCAGCGGCTTTTCGCGCTTGTCGCGCATGAAGACCATCGCCACCGCGAAGATCTGGAAGCTAGTCACCATGTAGGCGAGGTCGACGACCATCCAGCCGAACGAATACATCATGTGTACCCAGGCCGGGCCCAGCGCCGCAGCTTCCATGCTGGCGATCAGCCAGATGCCGCAAGCCATGAGGATCGGCGTGAAGGTCGCGGTCGCGCCCATCAGTTCCAGGTTGGAGAGCACACCTTCGGGCCCTTCGACTCTGCGCATCAGCTTGGATACCGCGCAGCCCCAGGCCATGTAGAACGCGCCGCCGACCATGCAAACCGACATGCCGATGCGGATCGCCATGCCGTTTTCGATATAGTGCGCATAGATTTCGTCGGGCGACAGATTGGCGCCGCGCGGCGGAAAATTCTTCGCCAGCAGGCCCCACAGCACGAAGAAGATCGCCATGAAAATCGGCCCGCACCAGGCGAGCAGTTTCCACATCGCGTAGTCGGTGGACGGTGTCGGGTTCTTCATCGCGCGCTCCTGATGTTCGGTTCTTCTGGTCTCGGTAGTGTGCGACGCGCGGGGCGGCGATCTATCAAAAGCGGATCGAAAACCATACTAGAATCGGATCAGCTGCCTACGGGGTTGCGCGCATGAACTCAGCACTGCACCGGCACACCTTGCACCTGCCATCGGCACAGGCGATGCAGAGCGCGTTTCGCGTGAAACCCGAGCGCATCAGTGAGCCGGCCGGCCGCGCGCCGCTCGGCGTCTACAGCTGGCGCACGCCGCCAATGGACGGTTTCGCGCTGCCCGAGACCGACGACCTGATCGTCGCGCTGCATCTGGGCGGCTCGCGCCAGGTTCGCGCGGTTACCGGCGCGGGTCTAAGCCGGACGGTGTCGATGCCCGGACTGGTGACGGTGTTACCGCCGGGACGCCGCGCCGAATTCCGCACCGCCGGCAGCATCAGCCTTGTGACTTTGCACGTGCCGCGCAGCGGCCTCGATACGCGTGCCTTGGCGGGGTCACATCCGTTCGCGTTCCGCGATGCCTACGCCAGCGCCAGCATGCAGGCGCTGCTGCGCGTCGCGCGCCGGGGCCATGCGCCTTCACCGGATTACGTCGACAAGCTCAGCGACGCGCTGCTCTGCCATCTGGCGCATCGTAATGCGGCGATCGATACCGACGAAGTCCCCGATGCATCCGGCCGCATCGGCCATGCCGAACTCCATACGCTGCTGGCGTTCGTCGATACGCACCTCGGTAGCAAGCTGAACATCGACGATGTCGCCGCGCATGCCGGCGTCAGCCGCGCTGTTTTCAACCGCGCATTTCGCTGCGCCACCGGTACGTCGTTTCACCAGTACCTGACACAACGCCGCATCGCGCGCGCTCGGCAGATGCTGAAGCAGTCCGATCTGGATCTGGCTTACATCGCGCAGGAACTGGGCTTTGCCAACCAGTCGCATTTCTCCGCCGCGTTCAAGACGCTGCAGCGCTGCACGCCGCGCGAATTCAGGAACGGCGTCGCGCGCTGATCGGTTTGGCGGTGGGCGCCTGCGCTGGCTCGGCCGGCACTTCGCCCGGGTCGAGAAACACTGCGGTCGCGCAGATATGCGTGACCGCCTTGGTCAGACGCTCGAACTCGTCCCCTTCGCGTACCGCGGCGAAGCGGCCGAAGTACAGCACCACGATCCACGACAGCGCGTCGGCGACGGCGTCGTTGGCGCCGGGCCGCGCGACGCCGTCGCGGCGCGCGGCAGCGACCGAGTGGCGGCAGCGCGTGCAGATGGTCTGCATCATTTCCATGTACAGCGCTTCCACCGCCGGATCGGACGAGGCCGTGTCGTTGAGCGCGGCGATGATCGTGCGGTGCTTCTTGAACGCGCCGGAAACGCCCCACAGCGCGGCTTCGATGTCCTTGCGCTGCGGCTTGTCGGCGTAGGCGAGCCAGGCGCCGGCGCTCTGCACGATCTCCTCGGTGACCACGCCCATCAGCCGCGCGACCAGCTCCCCCTTGTCCTTGAAGTGCAGGTAGAAGGTGCCGCGCGACATGCCGGCTTCGGTGGCGAGTTGCTCGACCGTCAGCGAGCCGAACTTGAGGCCGCGTTCGAGCAGCCGCTCCATCGCCGCGAGCAGGCGTTCTTCCACGGTCTCCTTGCGGCCGCCGTGCTTGGCGCGCGTGCGGCGCGTGGTGCGAGGTGTCAGCGTTGCCATCAAAACCCGGGCTCCGGCTCGGTGGATGCGATACCGCCTAGTGTGCCCTGCCGCGGGTGGCCGCATCCATGCACGGTCGGCATCAGACCGAGCGTTGCGCCTTGGCCGCGGCGCTCGCCGCCTGGGAAGCATCGCGTATTTCCTTCCACGACGCGTCGCTGAGCTTGGTCAGGCCGGCGAAAGTCGACGGCGCCGCCAGGTGGTGGCCGCCGTCGATCGCGATGCAGGCGCCGGTGATGTAGTCGCAGCCGTCGCTCATCAGCAGCAGCATCAGGTTGCCGAGTTCCTCCGGTTCGCCGTAACGGCCCATCGGCACTTCGCTGGCCTGGGTCGCGCCGACCGAGGACTCGCCGGTCGGATTGAGCATCTGCCAGGCGTATTCGGTGGGGAAGGGGCCAGGCGCGACCGCGTTGATGCGGATGCCGTAGCGCGCCCATTCCACCGCCAGCGACATGGTCATCGCATGGACCGCGGCCTTGGCCATCGCCGACGGGCAGACGAAGGCCGAGCCGGTCCACACCCAGGTCACCAGGGTCGAGGCGATCGAGCCTTTCAGGCCCTGGTCGATCCAGCGCCGGCCGATCGCGTTGGTGGTGTTGAACGCGCCGTTCATCACGGTCGAGGTGATCGCCTCGAACGCGCGCGGACTGATGTCCTTGGTCGGCGCGATGAAGTTCGCCGCCGCGTTGTTGATCAGGCCGGTCAGCGGGCCGTGGCGATCCCAGATCTGCTGGATCGCGGCGTCGACGAGTTCCGCCTTGCGGATATCGACCGACTGGCAGAACGCCTTGCCCGGACTCTGCGCACTGATTTCGGTGACCGCCGCGTCGAGCACTTCCTGACGGCGTCCCCACAGATGCACTTCGGCGCCGTGTCGCGCCAGGTGCGTCGCCACCGCCTTACCCAGGCCGGTGCCTCCGCCGGTGACCAGGATGCGTTTTCCCGCTAGCGCTTCGGGGTGGAACAGCGGCATGGCTCTCTCCTCTTCATCTGGTTATCGGAATGTCGCGCTGCGTCCCTTTTTAGTTTGCATAACGACCGTCTATCAGTTGAACACATACGACTATTGAAAGCTTACACTATGATCATTAAGAATAAACACAATGTTCATATTTGAGTGGAGGAGACCACCATGACGGACTATTTGAAGTACTGGGTGCCGGTCGCGATCCTCGCCACCGCCACTGTCGGCTTGAGCCTCGGCGGCGACTGGGTCTGGCTCGGCGTTGCCACGTTCCCCGCATTGGCGGTGATCGATTCACTGTTGCCGCGCGACTACAGCACGCGCCGTATCGGCTCGCCGACGCTGGCGAACATTCCGATCTGGATCTGCTCGGTCGGTCCGGTGCTGCTGTACGGCCTGCTCGTCTGGCGCGTCACTCACTCGCAACTCAGCGGCGTGCAGCTGTTCGGCGCGATACTCAGCGTTGCCTGGATGAGCGTGATTCCGCTGATCCCGGCCGCACACGAGCTCTATCACATGCGCGGCCGCATCGCGCGCACCGTCGGTCACTACGCGCATCTGTGCATCCTCGACTGCACGCGCGACATCGGCCACGTCGTCGGTCATCACATCGACGTGGCGACGGTCGACGATGGCGACACCGCACCGCGCGGCCGCAATCTCTATCTGTTCACCGCCAACTCGGTGCTCGAGAGCACGCGCTACGCGTTCAATAAGGAGGCCGAGGCGCTGCGCAAACGCGGCCTGAGCAGCTGGAATATCCGCCATCGCGCGTATCGCGCAGCGCTGGCGCTGCTGCTGTTTCACGTGGTGATGTTTTCGATCGGCGGCTGGACGGGCGTGCTGTGCGCGCTCGGCGCGCAGCTGATTGCGCGCTGCTGGGTCGAGTCGTTCAACTACTTCCAGCACTACGGCCTGGTGCGGGTGCCGGGCGCGACCATCGGCCGCCGTCATGTGTGGAATCACCTGGGCTGGCTATCGCGCACCTCGACGTTCGAGATCACCAATCATGCCGACCATCACCAGAATTCCTACCAGCCGTATTACGCACTCAAGCCGCATCGCCAGTCGATCGAAATGCCGAGCGTGTTCGTGTGCTTTCTGACCGCGTTGCTGCCGCCGGTCTGGCATCACCTGGTGATTATGCCGGCGCTGAAGCGCTGGGATCTGGAATACGCGACGCCGGAAGAACGGGCGCTCGCCGCCGCGCAGAACCGTCGCGCCGGCTGGCCGGACTGGTTCAACGAAAGCTACGAGCGCAGCGGATCGGCGCGTCCCGCGACCATCGGCATCTGAGGCGGCCATGGCCTACGAGACCTTGGATCTGCGCTATGACGGCACGCTGGCGCGGCTGCATTTCACGCAGAGCGAACGCGGCAACCCGATGGACGGGCCGCTGTGCCGCGACCTGCTGCTGGCCGCCACCGAAATCGCCAACCGCGGCGACGTGCGCGCGCTGCTGATCACTTCCGGCGGGCGCTTCTTCAGCGTAGGCGGCGACATCCAGGCGTTCATGCGCGATCTCGAGGTCCTGCCGCAGCGCATCCGCCAGTGGACCGCGGACCTGCACATGGCGCTGGCGCGGCTGGCGCGGCTCGACGTGCCGATCGTCGCGGCCGCGCATGCCACCGCGATGGGCGGCTCGCTGGCGCTGATCGCCAATTGCGATCTGGTGTTCGGCGCGCGCTCGGCGCGCTTCGGCTCGGCCTATGCTCAGCTCGGCTACAGCTGCGACGCCGGTGCGACCTTCGGCCTGGCATCGCGCATGGGCATCGGTCGCGCGCGACGCTTCGTGCTGCTCGCCGAAGTCATCGGTGCAGAAGAAGCCGAGAAAACCGGGTTGATCGACTTCATGGTCGACGACACGGATCTGCTCAAGCGTGCCGAGGAAGCCGCGTTGAAGCTGGCCGACGGCCCGACCCGCGCCTACGGCGAAATTCGCCGCCTGTTCCGCACCTCGCTGCAGCAACCGTTCGAAGCCCAGCTCGAAGACGAGGCCCAGGCGCTGATACGCCTGACCGGCGGAGCCGATGCGCGCGAAGGCATCGCCGCTTTTGCCGGCAGGCGCAAGCCGCAGTTCAAGGGACTCTGAGCCGGCGGCGGCTAACAAAACGCGGTAACTCATAACGACAAGCAGCGGGGGGAGAATCGCCATGTGGCGCCACGCCGACATCCGCAACCTAGCGGAGATTCCGAGTATCCATGCACAGGAGCGGCCGCAGCACATCGCGCTGGTCGATCCTGCGGGCCAGCTGAGCTTCGCCGAGCTGGAGAAGAACACCGCGCGTTTCGCCGGTGTGCTCAACGCGGCGGGTGTCGCCGAAGCCGCACACGTTGGCTTCATCGGTAAGAACTCGGCGCTGTATTTTCAGGTGCTGTTCGGCGCGATGCGCGCCGGCTGCGCGCTGCTGCCGCTGAACTGGCGACTCGCGGTGCCGGAGCTGGCTTCGGTGATGGCCGACGCGCAGCTCAGCCTGGTGGTCGCCGATCGCGAATTCCTGGCGATGGCGCAGGCGGCGAAGGAACTCGCCGGGCTGACGTTCACGCTGATCGAGGCGGACTCCGCGCGCAGCGGCGACAGCGAGCTGGACGCGCGCTTGGCTGCGGCCGCATCGCAGCCTGCGGTCAGTGCCGCGATCGATCCACGCCAGACCGCGCTGCTGATCTACACCTCGGGCACCACCGGCAAGCCCAAGGGCGTGTGCATCTCGCATCAGGCGCTGAACTACATGCGCCTTTGCGAACACCTGGAGCCGGCGTTGAGCTGGCAGCAGGACGACGTGATGCTGATGGTGATGCCGAACTTTCATTTGGTCGGCACTGCACTGGCGTTGCAGTCGCTGTACAACGGATCGACCGTGTCGATCCTGGCGGCGCTGGATCCGGGCAAGCTGATCGATCTGATCGAGCGCGATCGCCCGACGATCTGCGCGCTGGTGCCGACCGCGATCCAGATGATGCTCGACCATCCGCGCGCCGCGACCGCCGATCTGTCCTCGCTGCGCCTGGTGATGTATGCCGGCTCGTCGATCAGCTCGACTTTGCTGAAGCGCGCACTGAAACAGCTCAAATGCCGGTTCATGCAGTTCTACGGCGGCACCGAGCTGTCCGGGCAGGTGACCTTATTGCGACCGGAACAGCATCGGCTCGACGACGAGCAGAAACTCAAGTCCTGCGGCACGCCGATGCCGCTGATGGAACTGCGCGTGGTCGATCCGGCGGGCAATGATCTGCCGCACGGCGAGATTGGCGAGCTCTGGGTGCGCACGCCTACGATCTTCAGCCACTACTGGAATCAGCCCGAAGCCACCGCCGCCAGTTTCAGCGGCAGCTGGTATCGCACCGGCGACGCTGCCAAGCGGGATGAAGAAGGTTTCTTTTACATTGTCGACCGGATCAAGGACATGATCGTCAGCGGCGGTGAGAACGTGTATTCCACCGAAGTCGAGCAGGCGCTGCAGCGGCATCCGGCGGTCAACATGAGCGCCGTGATCGGTGTTGCCGATGACAAATGGGGCGAGCGCGTGGTCGCCGCCGTGGTGCTGCTGCCGGATCAGCAACTCAGTGCGGCCGATCTGATCGAGCACTGCCGCCAGCACATCGCCGGCTACAAGGTCCCCAAGCAAATCCACTTCGTCAGCAGCTTGCCGGTGACGCCCAGCGGTAAAGTCGCCAAGCGCGTGCTGCGCGACGACATCGCCGCGCGCGCCTGAGGCGCAAGCCGTTCGAGCATCGCCACCAGGGCGCCGCCAGACGGCGCTCGTCATAAGAGGAGACGCAACATGGCACTGGAAACCAGCCGCAACGCCTTTTTCATCGGTGGTGAATGGGTCAAGCCGGCGAGCGATCGCCGTTTTGAGTTGATCAACGCCACGACCGAGCAATTGATAGGCCACGTGCCCGAGGGCAGCGAGGCTGATATCGATCGCGCAGTTGCCGCCGCACGGCGCGCCTTCGAAGTCGGCGAATGGGCCAATGCCAGTGCCGCGCAGCGAAGCGAGATCATGCTGCGCTACTTCGCCGTATTGCAGAAGCGCGCCGGGGATGTCGCAGCGGCTGTGAGCATGCAGAACGGTATGCCGATCGCACTTAGCGGCCCGTTCGAGGCCGGATTATCTTTCGGCCTGCTCGCGTATTACGCACAGCTGGCCGCGGCGTTGCCTGGCGACGAGACGCGCGAATCGCAGATGGGCAAGAGCACCGAAGTCAGTCGCGCGCCGCTGGGCGTGGTCGCTGCGATCGTGCCCTGGAATTTCCCGGTGGTGCTGGCGATGAGCAAGATCGGCCCGGCGCTGGCGGCCGGCTGCACGCTGGTGATCAAGCCCTCGCCGGGCACCGTGCTCGACAGTTACGTGCTCGCCGAGGCGGCGCTCGAAGCCGGCGTGCCGCCCGGCGTGATCAACTGGGTCGCGGCGGACCGTGAAGTCGGCGCGTACCTGGTTTCACATCCTGGCGTCGACAAGGTCGCGTTCACGGGTTCGACCGCGGCCGGCCGTGCGATCGCCCGAACCTGCGGCGAACTGCTGCGTCCGGTGAGCCTGGAACTCGGCGGCAAGTCCGCGTCGATCATTCTCGACGACGCCGACATCGGCGCCGTCGCGCAGGGCCTGCCGATGACCTCGCTGATGAACAACGGCCAGACCTGCTACGCCTGCACGCGCATCCTCGCGCCGGCGAGCCGTTACAAGGAGATCGTCGACGCGATCGCTTCGACCGCGTCGTCACTGGTGGTCGGCAATCCGCTAGACGCGCAAACCCATGTCGGCCCGATGGCCTCGTCGCTGCATCGCCAGCGGGTCGAAGGCTTCATCGCCAAGGGCAAGGCCGAAGGCGGCAAAGTCGTCGCCGGCGGTGGCCGTCCGAAAGGAACCGAGCGCGGCTGGTTCGTGCAGCCGACCGTGTTCGCCGACGTGTCGAACAGCTCGACGGTGGCGCGCGAAGAAATCTTCGGGCCGGTGCTGGCGATCATTCCCTATAACGACGAGGCCGAGGCGATTCGCCTCGCCAACGATTCGGTCTACGGCCTCGGCGGCTCGGTGTGGAGCACTGATCCGACGCGCGCATCGCGCGTGGCCAAGCAAGTGCAGACCGGCACTATCGGCATTAACGGCTACGTGCCCTCAGTGGGTTCGCCGTTCGGCGGCATCAAGGCCAGTGGCCTCGGCCGCGAACTCGGGCCGGAAGCCATCGGCGGCTACCAGCAGTTCAAATCCACCTATGTGATGGGCTGAGCCCGGCCGAGCTTAGAGGAGAACCGCATGAACTCAACAGTCCAGCCCGTCAGCGCCACCGCTGCCGTCGTCCGCAAGGCGGGCGAGCCTTTCACCATCGAGCAGGTTGACGTCGCAGCGCCGCGCGACTTCGAGGTACGCGTGCGCATGACCGCCGTTGGCATGTGTCATTCCGACATCGTCGTGCGTGCCGGCCATCTGCCGGTGCCGACGCCGATCGTGCTCGGCCATGAAGGCTCGGGCATCGTCGAGGCGATCGGCGCAAAAGTCAGCCGGGTCAAGCCCGGCGACCACGTCGTGCTCAGCTTCAATTCCTGCGCCGATTGCCCGAGTTGCAACCAGGGCAAGCCAGCCTATTGCTACAACTTCATGGCGAGCAATTTTGCCGGCGTGCGCTTGTCCGACGGCAGCACCGCGCTGAGCCAGAAAGGCCATAGCGTGCATGCCAATTTCTTCGGCCAGTCCTCGTTCGCCTCGTATGCGATCGCGCACGAGCGCAATACCGTCAGTGTCGACACCAGCGTGCCGCTGGAACTGCTCGGTCCGCTCGGCTGCGGCATCCAGACCGGGGCCGGTGCGGTGATCAATTCGCTCGCATTGAAAGCGGGCGAGGCACTGGCGATTTTCGGTGGCGGGGCGGTCGGCCTCAGCGCGCTGCTCGGTGCCCGCGCTGTGGAAGCCGGCACGGTTATCGTCGTCGAGCCCAACGCCGAGCGCCGCGCACTCGCGCTCGAACTCGGTGCCGCACACGTGATCGATCCCAGGGCGACCGCCGACGTGCTCGCCAAAATCAAGGAACTCAGCGGTGGTGGCGTCAATCACGCGCTCGACACCACCGGCAATCCGGCGGTGATCGCAGTGGCGGTCGAAACGACGTTGGCCAATGGCACGCTCGGCCTGCTCGGCGTGCCGCCGCCCGATGCGATGCTGCCGGCCAACATGCTGAGCATGCTGATCCGTGGGACCGTGATCCGCTACATAACCGAGGGCGACGCCGATCCGCAGACCTTCATTCCGCAGATGATCGCGCTGTACAAGGCCGGCAAGTTTCCGTTCGACCGGCTGATCAGGAAGTTCCCGTTCGATCGGATCAACGAAGCCGCGTCGGCGTCGGAGCAGGGTTTCGCAATCAAGCCGGTTCTGGTCTTTTGAATCGCTTTGATCAGGTCGCCGTCCGGTTCCAACACGCCGAGACTACCGAAGTTCGATACCGGCTAAGTCGATTCCCAAGAGACGAGACGACACGACACGGCTGCAGCGATGTAAGTGTTCAATCCGGTGCATCAGGCACAGCGCTGCACCTCGTATAAAATAAAAAAGCCCCGTTTCGGGGGCTTTGTGCTCACCAATACAACGCTAATTTTTTGCGTCCCATCAGATGCCGATCCGCGCGCCCTTGACCGGCCAGGACTCGGAAGTGCTGAACCAGTCTTCCCAGCCGGCTGCCAGGTTCTGTTCGCGCGCCAGCTTGCGCTCGCCCGGCGTCGCGTACTCCATGTCCCAGCGTTTCAGCGCGGGCTTGATGATGAACTCGTCCCAGACCGGCGGAATCAGCGCGGCGAGGAAGCAGACGAACACACTCGGCATCTCGATGCCTTCGCGATGCGGTACCAGCTTGTAGTAGGGCTGATAGGAATTCATGTGGTGGTCGGCGTGATTGGTCAGCTCGAAGCCGACCAGGCGCGTGATCGCACCCAGGTGATTCCAGACGTGCCGACGGCCCACCGACGTGCCCGGCACGCGGGTCTGACCGTAGTGCTGGAAGTAGCTGAAGGATTCGGTCCAGACTTTGGCAATGGCCATTGCCGACAGCACGCAGAAAACACCCATCCAGCCTGCCATCGCGAAAATGACGCTCTGGAACACCAGCTGGATCGCAACAATCTTCCAGACGCGGTGACGCCAGTTCCAGCCGCTCAGGCCGCGCTTGCGCAGCGCTTCGCTCTCGGCTTTCAGCGCATAGCTGATCGTGCCCCATACCGCCCGCGGCGTGAACTTGTAGATCGATGTGCCGCGCGGCGCGGTGCTGAGATCGTGCGGCGTCGACACGTCGATGTGGTGATAGACCACATGCTCGATATCGCGCATGCCATCGAGCAACGTGAACTGGGCGTAGCGGCCGATGGTGCGCGTGATCGTGCCGCGTGCATGGAACATCTCGTGCTGAGCTGCAATGCCGGGGACCAACGCGAGCCAGCCGCAGCTCAGCGTGCCGCCCAGCAGCTGCATGCCATTGAGTTCCTCGATGTGCATGCGCCAGCCAAAAGCCAGGAACATCGCGATCGGCCCGAGCGAGCCGATCCACACCGGGATCGCGGCCCAGAACGCGGAGTTCATCTTGCGCATGCTGAAATCGCGCGGCAGCACGAAGTCCAGGAAAGTGACGACGGCAAAAGTGCTGAAGCCCAGCCAGAGGTAATCGCCACCCAGGGCGAAGCCGGCGAAGCCGGCCGCCAGCAGCAGCGCGGCGGTGTAGTACTTGAGATAGTCAATCATGGAACGGCTCCTCACAGCGGCAATGCGGCATTGAATTAAACGAACGGTTTATTTCGATTAAACATAAAAGCGACGGCAGCCAAGCGAGGCCGAACCACGTCGCTTTTGATAGTATGGGATCATACGATCAAAGCGCGACCTGTCAAGCCAGACAGCGTTCGAAATGTTGTACATGGCGCTCACATCGGTCCGATTAGGAGCCGCTCGTTGGCGGGCAGCTTCGGCGCCGTTTTGCACGGTTGCGTGGCGCAACCGCTGGCAGTCGACATTGCCTCGTCCACCACGTCTTCTTCGTCTATCAGCTCGGCGCTGGGCTTGGCGACTTCGTCGAGAGCGAACAGCGCTGCGCCGAGTGCGCCGGCAATCTGCGGATCGGGCGCGATCAGCATTTTCGCCCTGAGCTCCTGCTCGATGTAATGCACCGCTGCGTGATTCTTGGCGACGCCGCCGGTCATCACGATCGGGTTGCGATTGCCGACGCGTGCGACGAGGCCTGCGGTGCGGCTGGCGATCGCCGCATGGACCGCGCCGAGCACATCGGGCTTGGACTTACCTTCGGCCAGCAAGGAAATTACTTCGGTCTCGGCAAACGTCGCGCACATGTTCGACACGACCAGTCTTTCGGTCGAGGTCATCGCCAGCGCGCCCATTTCTTCGACAGACACTTGCACCGCGCGAGCCAGCGCTTCCAGGAATTTACCAGTGCCGGCCGCGCAGCGATCATTCATTGCGAACTGCTGCACCAGGCCGTCGCCGGTGACCGAAATGACCTTGCTGTCCTGACCGCCGATGTCGATCACCAGGCGCGCTTCCGGGAACATCGCAATCGCGCCGCGCGCGTGGCAGGTGATCTCGGTGTAGCTCTGGTCGGCGACTTCGATCATGCGCCGGCCGTAGCCGGTGCTGACCGCGCGTGCGATGTCCTTCTGCGTGATGCCGGCCTGTGCGAGAGCGCCGGCCATCGACGCCCGCGAGCCTTCCGCGCTGATCGATCCCTGACTCTCGACGCAGGACGCCACCAGCTTGCCCTTCAGGTCCAGGATCACCGTCTTGGTGGTCGTGGAGCCGAAGTCGATGCCCATTACAAAGGACTTCATGTCGTGTCTCCTGATCGGAGTGCTTCGAGCCGGTCTATGCTGCGATGCCGACGCGCTTGCGGGCTTCGATGGCTTCCAGCATGGCTTCGACGCGACTGTTGACGATCTCGTCCTTGTAGAACGACTCGTCGACCATGTCGCCCTCGATCATCGCCACCGGCAGGCCCAAGCGCTTCTGCACGGCGTCGGCGATCAGGAACTGCGGGTTTGAAAACGCGCGGCAGGTGCGCGCCGCGTGGATCACCATGCCCTGAATCTCATAGTGCTTACACAGCTTGATGATCTCCTCGATCATCAGCGGCGCCGACAGATTGATCGGGCAGACGAGATAGTTGATCGCCATGCCCTCGAGCGGGTTCTCGACGTCGATCGACTCGTACTCGTGCCAGAAGCCCATGTGCGTATAGCGGCCGGCGACCATGTTGGCGTCGTAGTTGGCGAACTTGTTCGCTAGCCAGCCAATCTTGTTCCAGTTCATGATGCCGTCCCAGAACAGGCGATATTTCTCCTGCGGGATACCGCCTTCGTTGTCGGCGATGCGTTGTACGATTTCGGTCTTGGTTTTCTCGAAGTAGTCGACAATGGCCGGGCCTCCGGGGATGAAGTTCACTGGCGCCAGGCTCGTTGTCCAGTCGAAGAAGCTGGCCGGTGCAGGCTTGGCATTGCACAGTTCCATCGCTTCCATGCGCAGCTTTCCGGCCTGCTTGGTGTAGCTCATGATCTCGCTGAGCTTGTCCCAGTTGTATTTCTTGCCGGTCTGCTCCGCGATCCAGTCGGTGCAGGCGCGGATCTGCTTGACCATGTACTGCGTGGCCTCTTTGAATTCCGAGCCGCCGAGGTAGATTGCGTCTGGCTTGTTGCCCCAGACCCACGGCACCGAGATGTTGAAGATCGGGATTTTCTTGCCGAATAGGCGGAACAGCATTTCGTCCCACTGCTGGCCGGTGCTGCAATACGGATACGCGCTGATGAACATGTCCGGAGCGGGGATGCGCTCGCCGAGCAGGCCGGCGCCGAGCGCATCCGAAAAGCTCGAGCCGCTGGCTTCGACGCCGCGGTTTTGGGCGAGCACACCACAGCCGATGTGTGTGCGCGCGTAGGAGCACAGCTCTTTCATGTAGCCGCGATGTTCGGCTGCAGTCTGCGCCGGCTCTTCGTTGTTGCGTGCGGCCAGCAAGGCCGACCAGGCTTCACCATGCACCCAGCGGATGTCCGCCGCCTGCATCAGCGGGTTGATCGCAACGCCTTCGTACCAGCACACCAGCTTGCCTTCGGCTTTGGCGTTGAATACGTCGGTCCAATAGTCATTGACCATCTTGTTGTTCATCGACGAGGTCTTCAGCCGATTCGCCTTCTTGATCGGGGGCAGGATCAGGTCGTTCATGCTGCAATTCTCCGGGCGGCGGTCTGACGTTTGACGACTTCGAGAAAAGTTTCGACGCGGGTTCTGAGGCCTTCGAACGAGTTCTGCTCGTGCTCGGTCTCGATCAGCAGATGCGGCCGGCCGTGCTTGTCGAATGCCTCTTTGATTTCGGGGTAGTAGTACATGTGCGGCTCGCAGAACTTGGCCATCAGCACGATCATGCCGTCAGCCTGACTGCGGTCCATGGCGCCAAGCAGATAGTTCTCCCAGTCCGCGTTCTGATCGACGCGCGTCGGGCAGGGGACTTTCAGGTTTCG
The DNA here is from genome assembly GCF_965279055.1 of Hydrocarboniphaga sp. Classification (NCBI taxonomy): domain Bacteria; kingdom Pseudomonadati; phylum Pseudomonadota; class Gammaproteobacteria; order Nevskiales; family Nevskiaceae; genus Hydrocarboniphaga; species Hydrocarboniphaga sp. The sequence goes on from NZ_OZ257125.1 coordinate 740,917, forward strand.
TTCGAGATACCACTTGGCGAGCGCATCCAGTGGATCGCCGGTCTCGTCAACATCGGTCGAGATGAAGCGCTGGCCGTGGTACAGATCGTCGTCGACGACGATGCCGCCGCATTCTTCGATCATGTCGAGCACGCCGGTTTTCGGCGACTGGCAGAAATGGCCGGACAGGTAGACGCGCACGCCGCGCTGCGCGGTGGCCTTGCTCTTGTCGAACTCCGCAAGCAACTCTTCGAGCAGCTTGGTGTGCTCGGCGCGGTCCATGATCATGCTGCTCTTGACCAGGATCTGCATCTGCTTGGCGGTGATGCGTGCGTCACCGTCGCGGCGCATCTGGTAGAGCTGGCGCAGCAGCTGGCGGTTCTTGTTGAACAGCCGAATGCTGGCGCGCATCGCCTCGTCGTCGATCTTGTGGCCGATCATCTCCTCGAGTCCTTCCTTCAGGTTGAGGAAGGTTTCGCGAGCGCGGCCGAGGCTCCAGGGATCGCTCATCGACGAGATCAGCTGATAGAAATGCACGCGTGTGTTCGGGAGCTTGGCGCGCACGACGTCGGCGGCGCCGAGTAGTTGCACGCAGTGATCGCCGAACATGATCGCGTCGAGGAATTCGTAACCGCCCTTGCAGGCCTGGTCGACGACGCTGCGGGTGAATCCGCAGTAGAACGGATAGATCATGCCGTGACCGACGGTGATCGGCTCATGGTTCTCCTGCAGGATTACCGGCGTGCATCCTGCGGCGTGTGCCATCTCGCCGGGGAAGTGCATCGGGAACGAACCGACGATGCGCTGGCCGCTTTTCTCTTTCCACTGGCGCGCGCTTTCGAGTGAATTCTCGGCGGTCCATTCGAGCGTGGCCAGAATGCTTTCTATACTCATTGGATGCGGTTCTCCTGTAATGAATCCATGCTAATGAAGTCGATTCATTAACGTCAATCGATCGACGATCATCTCGATGACAAGCCTTGAGTATATTTACAATTAAAACAATTGATTAAGAACTTAAATAAATAATGAGTAATATTCATTAGATGGCCGGACCGAGGTCCAGAATGCGGAAAACTGAAAGAGTGGCGACGCGCAAGACGGTCAACCGGCTGTCGTCGGACGACCGTATCAACGACATCATGGCGGCGGCCCGCGCGGCAGTGACTGAAAAGGGTTACGAGAAGGTGCTGATCTCTGAGATCGCCGAACGAGCCGGCGTGGTCGAGGGCACGATCTATCGTTACTTCGAGAACAAGCGCGACTTGCTGGTGAAAGTTGCCGAAGCCTGGTTCGGCGAGGCGCTGGCCGAGGATTCGCGTATCGATTCGATCGACGGCACGATGAACAAATTGCGCCACCTGGCGTGGCGGACCTTGACCATCATCCGCCATGAACCCGTGCTCGCGCGTTTCATGTTGTTGGAGCTGCGACCCGATCCCAGCTACCGCGGCTCGCCGTTCTTCGATCTGAACCAACGCTTCACGTCAGACGCGCTGCGGGTCTGCAAGCAGGCGATCGCCAGCGGCGAATTCCACGACGATGTGTCGGCGCCGATGTTGCGTGACATGCTATTCGGCTGTATCGAACACCGCACCTGGGCGTTCCTGCGCGGCGAGGGTGAGTTTTCGATCGAAGAGGTCGCCGACGGTGTGGCCAAAGTGATTTATCGCGGCATGCTGGCGCAGCCGGTGGCGACTGCGACCAGCACCGACAAGCTCGACGCGATCACGGCGCGCCTCGAGCAGGTGGTCCAGTCCTTGAAGTCCGGGTGAAGCTCAGGCAGCGGAAATACCGCCGTTGACACTGATGGTCTGGCCGGTGAGTTTCGAAGCGCCGGGGCCGCTGAGGAATACCAGCAGCGAGGCCAGATCCTCAGGCGTGCAGACGCCGAGATCCGCCAGCGCGGCCACGCGCTCGAACAGCTTGGCACTGAAGCCTTCCTTCTGTACGCGCGCCGCCGTCGGCGTGCCTTCGATCAAGGACGGCGTGATGGCGTTGACGCGAATGCCGTGGCGCTTGGCTTCCATCGCCAGCGTCCGCGAGAACACGACGATGCCGGCCATGCCGGCGCCCAGGATGGTTTCGCCTGGCGTCGGCACCTTGGCCGCGTCGGATGCCATGTTCAGGATCACGCCGCCGCCGCGTTCGCGCATCGGCTCCAGTACCAGCCGGCTCATCAGCATCGGCGCGAGCATCGTCGCGAGCAGGATCGGCTCGATATCTTCCAGTGCGATTTTCTGCAGCGGCTCCGGCGTGTACAGACCGATCGTCGAGTTGATCAGCACGTCGATGCTGCCGAGCTTGCTCTTGGCTTCATCTACCGCGCGGGCCGCCTGATCGATCTTGCTGGCGTCCGCTGCAACGAACACCACGTTGGCTTCCGGTGCTCGCGCCAGCACGACCCTGCGCGCGACGTCGCCACGCTCGGCGTTGCGGCCGAGCAGCGCGATGCGCCGCACGCCTGCATCGACCAACTGCAGCGCGGTCGCCAGGCCCACGCCCGAGGTTCCACCAGCGATAACCACCGAGCTATCGCTGTAGGAGCGGACGATGATCGACTTGTCGGACATGCTGTTTTCTCTCCTCGAGATGGTATTTGCCGCGACGATCGGGCGCGGCTTGGGTGCGATCCGTTGCGCGACGAATTATGCGCGGGCATTGACCGCAGCGGATTAGGCTAACTAGTATGGCACAATACATTCATGGCACGGCGCCCTAGAAGCCCCGGCCGAAAAAGACTGTAGATCCCGATAAAAGCTTCACGGCGGAGGAGCCGAAACATGACTCAGCACCACGAATCTCTGTTCATCGATGGCAAGTGGGCCAGGCCGGCCTCGTCGCGGCGAATCGAAGTGATCAGCGCGACCACCGAGGAGGTCATCGGCAGCGTTCCTGAAGCCAGCAACGCGGACGTCGATGCGGCCGTCGCCGCAGCGCGTCGCGCTTTCGATGGCGGCTGGTCGCAGACATCGCCGGCCGACCGCGCCGCGAAGCTGAGTCGCTTCGCCGACGCGATGGAAAAGCGTGCCGATCGAATCACCCGTGCCGTCAGCATGCAGAACGGCATGCCGCTCGCATTGAGCCAGCAGTTCGAAGGAGGCTACGGTGTCGCATTGGCGCGTTACTACGCAGGCTTGGCCGGCGCGATGCAGCAGGAAGAGCGACGCCCGTCACCGCTGGGCTTCGATACCCTGGTTCGCCGCGACCCGCTGGGCGTGGTGGCGGCGATCGTGCCGTGGAATTACCCGGTGGTGCTGGCGCTGACCAAGATCGCGCCGGCGCTCGCCGCAGGCTGCACGCTGGTAATCAAGCCATCGCCCGGCACGGTACTCGACAGCTTCATTCTCGCCGAGTGCGCAGAAGAAGCTGACCTGCCCGCCGGCGTGATCAATTGGGTGCCGGGTGGCCGCGAACTCGGCGCTTACCTGGTGTCGCATCCCGGCATCACCAAGGTGGCGTTCACCGGTTCGACCGCTGCCGGCCGATCGATCGCGCAGGTCTGCGGGAGTCTGTTGCGCCCGGTCAGCCTGGAACTGGGAGGCAAATCGGCGGCGATCATTCTCGAGGACGCGAAACTCGACGCGGTGATGCAGGGCCTGCACTTCGCGGCACTGGCGAACAACGGCCAGACCTGCGCCGCCTGCACGCGAATTCTCGCGCCGAAAAGCCGCTACAAGGAGGTAGTCGATGCACTGGCAGCGATGGCCTCGGGCCTGGTCGTCGGGGATCCGCTGGATTTGGCAACGCAGGTCGGTCCGCTGGCTTCGGCCGAGCATCGCGCCCGTGTCGAAGGCTACATCGCCAAGGGCAAAAGCGAAGCGCGTGTCGTCGCCGGCGGCGGCCGCCCGAAAAACCGCGCCGATCGTGGCTGGTTCGTCGAGCCGACGATATTTGCCGATGTCGATAATCGCGCTGCTATCGCGCAGCAGGAAATCTTCGGGCCGGTACTGGCCGTGATCCCCTATGGCGACGAAGACGACGCAGTGAAAATCGCCAACGACTCCGAGTTCGGACTCGGCGGCACGGTATGGTCCGGCGACAGCGAACGTGCGATCACGCTCGCTCGCCGGGTTTCCACCGGCACCATCGGCGTCAACGGCTACGTCATCGACGTCAATGCCCCGTTCGGCGGCGTCAAATCGAGCGGTTTGGGCCGAGAATTCGGGCCCGAGGCTTTGGCTGGTTACCAGCAGCTGAAGTCGATTTATCTGCCGGCCGGCGGCTGATTCGTCCGGCCCTGATTGATGCACCGCGCCGCACGCGGCGTTGTCGATCCCTTCCTCTCGCTCCCCGACGGTTACCCTTCCGTCCGGGAGCCATTCAGCCCCTCGCCATCGGAGGGGCTTTTTTTTATGTGGGTATCGAGGCGCGAGCTGACCAATCGGCGCGCGCCGGCCGATCGATCCGCTGCTGCTCAGACCGCAACGTTGACGACGGTCAGGAACTCGTAGGTACGAAACGCTTCCGTCAGTTGGTCCTTGATCGCAAGCCTGTCGCCGTCTCTCAAATGGACTGTGACCGTCACGCAGGGACGAAGGCCGTTCTCGTCGACCACGACGTCAACGCTGCCTCGCTCCGCAACCAGGCTACTGGCCAGGCTGCTGGCCACGCGACGCATCGAGTCATAACGCAGCGCGGGTTTGTTGATCTTGCCGACGGCTGTCATCGGCATGGCGGCTATGGCGATGATTTCCACCGGCACCGCGGCGCGTTCCTGCACGTCGCGCTTGCACAGATCGATCAGCTCCTGCACCGACGGCGCGCTCACGCCTTCCTTGAACTGCACGTAGGCGATCGGCATCTCGCCCTTGGCAGCGTCGGGCCGGCCAATCGCAGCAGCAACCTGTACCGACGGATGGCAGACCAGCACTTCCTCGATCATTTTCGGATCGATGTTGTGGCCGCCACGGACGATCACATCCTTGGCGCGGCCGAACATCCAGATGTAGCCGTTCTCGTCGATCGTGCCGAGGTCACCGGTGTTGGCCCAGCGCCTGTCGTCCGACATGCCGGTGATGAAAAAATCCTTGTCGAGACGGCTGTCGACGTAGCCCATCGTCACGCCGGGGCCGCCGATCGCGAGCAGGCCGCGCTCGCCCGGCGCGCACTCGCGGACGAAGCGGTTGCTGGCGTCGACCTCCACCACCTTGACCGGATGCCAGGGCAGGTGGATGCCGACCGATCCGGACACCGGTTGTGTGCCATCGTCGGGATGGCTCGACACCGCGCCATGGATTTCGGACATGCCCCAGAGTTCGCGCAGCCAGATGCCAAAACGCTGGTGAAAGCCGCGTAGCAGTTCGACCGGGATGGTGCTGCCGCCGCAGTTGAAGCAACGAATGCTGTGGCCTTCGGACGAAGTGCCCGGCAGCGCCAGGATCGCGGCAGCGGTTGCCGGCGTCGCGATCACTGAGGTCATCTTGTGACGCCGCGCGATGTCCCAAAAATGTTTGACCACGCCGACGTTGCGGAAGCCGTCGGTGGTCAAGGTCAGCAGCGTCTGCCCGAATAGCATCACGCGCAATGCGATCAGAACCGAGCCGCCGACATGGAAGTTCGGCATTGCATGCCCGACGACACATTCCGGCCCGGATCCGGCGAGGCCGCCCATGGTCCAGGCATTCAACAACTGCCCGCGATGCGACATGCGCACCAGCTTCGGTGCGGCCGTGGTGCCGCCGGTTGGCAGGTAGACTGCCTCCGCATCGGGATCATTGCCCGGTTCGAATTCGAGTTCCGCGGCGCTGCCCGCGACAGCGGTGTTGAAATCGTTCTGCGGATTTTCGGAGTCGACTATCAGTACCCGCTTCAGGCTCGGCACCGCGCCGACGATCTGATCGAGCTTGTCCCAGGCGCCGGCGCCGTGACGGCGCGTCGTGGTGACCAGCACGGTGGCCTTGGATGCGTTCAGAATCGCAGCGATCTGGCCGACCTCCAGGTAGGGATTGATCGGATTGGAAATGCCTGCGGTGGATCCGGCCCAGGATGCGATCAGCGCTTCAGGCAGCATCGGCAGGATGATCGACACCGACGTGCGCTCATCGCCCGACAATCGCTTGAAGAGATTGGCTGCGCGCCGCACCTGCGTCAGTAACTCGGCATAGCGGATATCGCGTGGTGCGACTTCCGGATCGGCGGACAGCAGATGACTCAGCGCGACCTTCTCGGGCGAGGCTTGCGCCGACGCCGCTATGCATTCGTAGATGGTGTTGCAGCTCAGAACATCTTCCGGCTTGGCCAGCTCGACTGCGGCAATATCCGCGGCCGACCGGAGCGTCGGCCTGAACAGATCGATGGTCCGGCCCGCCTGGGCCGTATGACTATTCATTAATTTTCTCCCCTCCGGTTTTGTACCGTGGCTGCGTCTTGTCGGCAGGCCTGCTGCCGCGGCCGTAGGAACGCGAACGCCTGCTGCAGCGCATCAAAAAGCGGCACTCATTAAATGATGCATTGTTGAATCGTATCAGTCCATACTAATAGAGAAAAGCAGGCCGGCCGGTATGGCTCGCCCTGCCTTGCATCCAGGTCCGGGCGTAAACCGTAACAGCCGAGTCGCAGCGATAAATAAGAGAGTACCTCTATAAAACAGCGAAAAGTCGGCAAATGGTAAGTTTCAATTGCCGCTGTTTTATCGCCCTCGGGAGCGTCGGATATGAGGAGCGCGAAACATTCAGGCCGGCTACATGAATCGTGTTGCATGGGCTGAAACCAGATGATATGGTCGCATACGAAAAGTGTCGCACCATAGCGGCCGTGCTGAGCAAACACACATTAAAGCTCGCGCGAACTCAAGCGTCATAACGAATTCAAGAACAGGCGCTCCGGCGCCACGTGCGTGTTCAACGACTTCAAAGTCGGTAACTGGAGGGAGAGTAGTGGATAAGAAGATATGGCGGAATGGCCTCGGCTGGCTGGTGCTCGCGTTTTCGCCACCTGGATTGGCTCAGATGGAGGCACCGGGGGATGCATCTGCCGCTCCCGCTCAAACCGCAGACGCGCCAGCTCCGGCGCCCTCGGACACGCAGCAGGCCGAATCCTCGACCGCAACCAGTAGCGTCCAGGAGGCCGGCGGCGACGGCGTGGCGCTGACGACGCTCGCGCCCGACGCCAGCCAGGCTGCGGCAGCTGAAGAGCCGGCTGCGGAAGCGGAAGCGGAAGCGACCACCGGCGGTAGCGGCGTACGCAACCGCATGATCGAAGAAGTGGTCGTCACCGCGCAGAAGCGCGAGCAGAACCTGCAGGAAGTAGCGAGCTCGGTGACCGCATTCAGCGGTGCGCAGCTGGAAGCACAGGGCGTGTCGGACATCAAGGACATGCAGCTGGTGACGCCGGGTCTGACTTACGACTCGATGGCCAGCTACTCGATCATCTTCATTCGCGGTATCGGTGGTGATGCCTTCCAGGCTGCGGTCGACTCCAGTGTCGCGACATATATCGACGGCCTTTATCTGCCGTTTACGTTCTCCGCCGCGCAGGCGCTGGGCGACGTCTCCCAGGTTGAAGTGCTGAAGGGACCGCAGGGTACCCTGTACGGCCGCAACGCGATCGCCGGCGCGATCCTGATCAAGCTCAAGGAGCCGAGCAACACGTTCCGCGCGGATGTGCTGCAGCAGGTGGGCAACTACGGCGATTACAAGACCAAGGGCGCGATCTCCGGACCGGTTCCTGGGCTGGATACGGTGACCTACAGCCTGTCGGGTCTGTATGAAAACCGCGACGCCTTCACCGAAAATTTCGTGCAGCCGGATCGGAAATATCTGCCGTATCGGAACATCGGTTTCCGCGGCGCCATCAAGTGGGAGCCGATGGATGATCTGAAAATGACGGCGTCCTATTACTGGTTGAAGAACCAGGATGCGGACTCGGTTGCCACCACGCTGCTAAAGGTAGCGCCGGCTTTCACGGCTTTGCTTACCGACAACGACGAAGCGCACAAGTCGGGCAACGAGCCGAATGTCGGTGTGCATGCGCTGACCCGTGTCGCGACCTTCTCGGCCGAGTCGCACCTGATCGACTGGTTCGACATGAAGCTGGTCTACGGACACACCGACGCGCTCAGCAACATCAACTTCGACTATGACTCCGCTCCGGAGCCGGTGCTCGACATCAGCGCGCTGCCGAACACCGCTCGTGCCGACTCTGCCGAATTGATCTTTACTTCAAACCCGGCGACTGCACCCGACTGGCTCGAGTGGGTCGGTGGTCTGTACTACGAAAACTCTTACAAGACCGGCCGCTACCCGGCGACGATCGATGCATTGGCGACCGTGCTTGGCACCGTGGGCTCACCATTGGGTAATGGCGAGTCGCCGATCTGCGGATTCCTGCAGACACTGGGTCTGGACTGCAACGCCGATCCGAACGCCAACCAGAATCCTCTGATCGTCGCCCCGATCATCAGCGGCATCCAGACCTACTCGTACTCGGCCTACGGCCAGTTGACTTTCAAGCTCACCGACAACCTTTCTGCGATCGCGGGTACTCGTGTCACTACCGAAGAACGCCAGCTGAAGTATTCGGGCGTGCAAGCCCTGGTCTCCAATGCGCCGATCGATATCGGCACGGTCGACGCGATCGTCTACAACCCGCAGCAGCACACCTGGAACAGCCTGACGCCGAACCTGGGTGCCAACTACAAGCTGACCGACGATATCCTGCTGTACTACAAGTATTCGGAAGCGTTCAAGTCGGGCAACTACAACGGTCTGAACATCAACAATCCGCCGACTCGCGTCGAACCGGAAACCGCCAAGTCGCATGAAATCGGCTACAAGACCGAACTCTTCGATGACCGCTCGCTGAAGTTCAACGGTGCGTTCTTCCAGACCGAAGTCGAAAACGCGCAGGTGCAGACGCTGGCGCTGACCTCCGGCGGCGTGACAAACCTGGTCAACGCAGGCAAGTACACCGTTCGCGGTACCGAAGTCGAGCTGAACTGGTTCGCTACGGAATCGCTGGTGTTCTCGGCAACCGGCGTCTACCTGCACGGTCGTTACGACGAGTTCGTCGGCAAGGGCTTCGATCCGACGCTGTATCTATACACGCAACATGACTTCAAGGGTAACGACACCGTCAGAACGCCGAAGTGGTCCGGTACGCTGGCGGGCAGCTACAGCTTCCCGCTCGGATTCTGGGGCTTGGAAGGCGATGTCGGTGCCGACGTGTACTACAACGACGGTTTCTTCTATGACCCGCTCAACACGCTGACACAGGAGTCCTACTACATCGTCAATGCCCGCCTTGGCATCAATGACCCGGCGCACAACATCCGCGTCAGCCTGTTCGGCAAGAACCTGGCCGACGAAGTGTTCTTCACGCAGAAGTATCGTCAGGACTTCGGCGACACCGGCATCTACGGCGCCTCCCGCACCTACGGCCTGACCTTTACCTGGAACTACGGTTCTTAAGGTCGACATGAAAAGCCAGAACGTGCACGACGACGCTGATAAAAATCGAGTGGTGGGAGAGACAATGAATCGCAAGAAGATGATTTACGCCGCCGCGCTAGCGGCGATCGTGGGAGGCCTGGTGTCGCGGCCTGCGCAGGCCACCGAGGGCCCGTACATCGGCGCGCGTATCGGTGCCAGCAAGGCCGGCACGCAGACCTATGACTGGAAAGGTCAGCAGACTGTGCTGCCGGTGCCGCAGCAGCCGATCATCGTCGAAGACCAGCTGATGGATAACAGCGGCGAATCGATCGCCGACTACAAGTACAAGGCCGGTCTCGCTTACGGCTGGGTCGGCGGTTATTCGTTCGCCAACGGCTTACGGCCGGAATTCGAACTCGACTTTCGTACCGACAAACCCAAGAGCATCGACTTCCTGACCGCGGGCACGGCCGGCAATGCCGAAGCCGAAACCAAGAACGTGAGTTTCGACACCTCGACGGTGTTCCTGAACCTCTGGTACGACTTCTTCCCCGGCTCCAGCTTTCACCCCTACATCGGCGGCGGCGGCGGCGTTATCCGCTACACGATGAACCATTTCCGCGAAAACGTGGTGGCTGTGGGTCGCCACACCGACGGTACGGTGATTTCCGTCATCACGCCGACCGTCGAAGACACGCGCCGCTCCGACGACGCGCGTTTCGCCTATCAGGGCGGTGCCGGCCTGCGCTACGACTTCAGCGATCAATTCACGGTCGGTCTGGACTATCGTTACGTCAAGGGTGGCACGGGCAAGTTCTACGTCTACCGCCTGCAGCCGCAGACCCATTTCGATGCGGACTACGACGCGCAGTCGGTGTTCCTGTCGCTGGACTGGTATTTCCACAAGCCGGCCGCTGCGGTCGCGCCGGCCGCTGCACCTGCGGTCACCGTTGCACCGCCGCCGCCGGACAGCGATGGCGATGGTGTGATCGACGATCTCGACATGTGCCCCGGCACGCCGCCCGGCACCCCGGTGAACGACAAGGGCTGCCCGCTGCCGCCGCCGCCGCCGCCCTGCAAGATCCCGGCGCCGGGCGAACGCGTGTCGCTGGCCGGTTGCGGCACCGGTGACGTGATCGTGCTGCGCGGTGTCAACTTCGATTTCGACAAGGCCAGCTTGACGCCCAACGCGAAAGCGATCCTCGACAACGTCGGTGACGAGCTGGTGGCCAATCCGCAGATCAACGTCGAAATCGGCGGCCACACCGACTCGCGTGGTTCCGATGAGTACAACCAGAACTTATCCGACAGGCGTGCGTCCTCTGTGGTGCAGTATCTGGTGGGGCGCGGCATCAACAGCGAGCGTATGACTTCGGTTGGTTATGGCGAGACTCAGCCGATTGCGGACAACGACACCGATGAAGGCCGCGAGCTGAATCGTCGTGTCGAGCTGAAGATCGTCGGCGCAAGCGCGGACGGTTCGATGGCGATTCCGTCCAAGCCCGAGCCCCAGCCGATGCCGGCAAGCGAGCCCAGCAGCATGGAGCAGCAGCCGACTGTGGCCGAGCCCGCCTCGGCCGCCGAACCAGCGGCCGAGGGAGAGAACCCGTTTGCCAGTGCGACGCCGTAGTAGCTAGCGGATGATGCAAAAAGGCCCGACCGATGTCGGGCCTTTTTTATTGGCCGGGCCGGTATTACCGACCCCCATAAAAAAGCCCCGACGAGTCGGGACTTTTCGGTGCGATTACGCTAGGGCATTTTCGAAGAATGGCTCGCGTCGGTGAACTTGTCGTAGTGGATCGATTCCAGGCTCATGCCCTGCTCGGTCATCGACGAGATGCCGGCGTCGATCATGCCCGGCGGTCCGCACATATAGCCTTCGGCGGTTTTCCAGTTGATGCCAGGCAGTGCATCGGTGATGAACTGAGTGACCAGGCCGCGGGCGCCAGTCCACGAGCTGTCGGCGGGCTCGTGAGACAGCACCGGCAAAAAAACGAACCGGTCAGCCCAGCCATCAGCGATCGCCTGGATCTGGTCGACCATGTAAAGATCGGCTTGCGTGCGGGCGCCGAACAACATCATGCACGGACGTTTCACCCGAGTATGTTTCGCGTGCTCGAGCAGACTCAACAAAGGTGCCAGTCCGCTACCACCGGCGATGCAAACCATCGGGCTGGCATTCGGCCGCAGATAGAAGTGACCAAAAGGACCCTCGATCTCCAGCGATGCGTCCGAGACCTTGCCGTCGAACAGGGCTTCGGTGAAAGCCCCGCCGGGAATCTTGCGGATGAAGAAATTTATGGTCTTGCGGCCTTCACGTTCGGGGGAGTCGGCGAACGAATAATTGCGTTCCCGTTCCATCCCCGGCGTGCGCAAATTGGCGTACTGTCCGGCGACGAAGCGGATCGGGCGATCCAGTTCGATGGTGACTTTCAGGATGTCGTGCGTCAGCGATTCGGTAGCCGCGATCTTGCCGGTGTACTTCTCCGGCGCTGGGGCATCGCTGACAAGCGGTTCGACGGTGACGCGCGTCAGCGGGTCCTTCGGTATCGCCTGGCAGGCCAGGATGTAGCCGGCCGCGATTTCCTGCTGAGACAGGGTGTACCCGAAATCACTGAGGGCGTTCACGCGGCCGTGTTTGAGCTTGCTCTTGCACGAGCCGCAGGTGCCGACCGTGCAGTTGTGCGGGTAAGGAATGCCGGCTTTCAACGCCGCTTCCAGCAACGTCTGGTTGCTTTCCATTTCGAAGCTGACACCGAAAGGGGCGACTTCAACCACCTTCGCCTGTTTGGGCCCGAACAGTGACTTGAGCAAGCTCATGACAGACTCTCTTCAATGGCGAAATGGGCTTCGGTCTTGCTGCGCAGCTCGTCGATGGTGACGCCGCTGGCCAGCTCCAGCAGTTTCGGCGGCTTGGCGCCGCTGCGATCGATCTCGAACACACCGAGATCGGTGATCAGCAGATCGACCACGCCCTTGCCGGTCAGCGGCAGATCGCAAGCTTGCTTGAACTTCGAGGCGCCGCTCTTCTCGCAGTGGTCCATCACCACGACCACGCGCTTGACGCCGGCGACCAGGTCCATCGCGCCGCCCATGCCCTTGATCATCTTGCCGGGCACCATCCAGTTCGCCAGATCGCCGTTGGCTGCGACCTGCATGCCGCCGAGAATCGACAGGTTGATGTGGCCGCCGCGGATCATCGCGAAGCTGTCGGCGCTGGAAAAATAGCTGGTCTGCGGCAGTTCGGTAATCGTCTGCTTGCCGGCATTGATCAGGTCCGGATCGGCTTCGCCTTCATACGGGAACGGCCCCATGCCGAGCATGCCGTTCTCGCTTTGCAGCGTGACCTTCATGCCGGCCGGAATCATGTTCGCGACCAGCGTCGGGATGCCGATGCCGAGGTTGACGTAGAAGCCATCCTGCAGTTCACGCGCGGCGCGCAGCGCCATTTCGTCGCGGGTCCAGGCCATGTCAGATCTCCGAACCGGCGGCAGCGCTGCCGGCTTCGCGTTTGCGGGTGGTCAGGCGCTCGATGTGCTTGACGTAGTGCTGGCCGACGAACACGCGGTCCACGTAAATGCCCGGCGTGTGGATCTGGTCGGAATCCAGCTCGCCGACTTCGACGATCTCCTCGACTTCCACCAAGGTCAGCTTGCCGGCGGTGGCGATCATCGGATTGAAGTTGCGCGCGGTCTTGCGATACACCAGGTTGCCTTCGGTGTCGGCCTTCCAGGCTTTGACCAGCGACACGTCGGCGACCAGGCCGGTCTCCATCACATACCACTCGCCGTTGAACTGCCGCGTCTCCTTGCCTTCGCCGACCGCGGTGCCGTAGCCGGTGCGCGTGTAGAACGCCGGAATGCCGGCGCCGCCGGCGCGAATGCGCTCGGCGAGCGTGCCCTGGGGATTGAACTCGATCTCGACGCCGCCGCTCATGTAGAGCTGCTCTAGGATCTTGTTCTCGCCGACGTAGGACGCCAGCACCTTCTTGATCTGGCCGTTGGCGAGCACCGCCCACATGCCGTGGTGATCGGCGCCGACGTTGTTGCCGATCACGGTCAGGTTCCTGGCGCCGGTATCACGCAGCGCGGTGATCAGGTTCTCCGGAATGCCGCACAGGCCGAAGCCGCCGGACATGATGGTCATGCCATCGCTCACCGCGCCGGCCATGGCGCTGGCGGCGTCTGGGTAAATCTTGGATCTCATGTACGCCCTGTATTCGGAGTCATTGTGGGGCGCCGCGTCGACGCGGCCCTAGGTTATCGGACGAATGCACGGGAACGACGCCCGGCGCACAGCCGCCGGCGGCGCGGCCGAGCTTTTCTCAACAACGTATGCTGCCATACTTTATTGACGAGCGCCAAGCAATCGGCGCCGCGGACCGCTTTCAGTCGACGCCCGCGTCCGAAAGCTTGGCGAACTGCTGTAGGGACTCCTTGATCAACGACAGCATCCGCACCAGGTTGGCGCGGTCGGCTGAGTTCAGGTTGACGAGGATGCGGTTGTTGAACTCGTCTTCTTCAAGCGTCATCTTCTTGATGAAGGGCTGCGCTGCACGAGTAAGGTACACGCGCTTGGCGCGCTTGTCGGTCGGATCGGAACGGCGTTCGACCCAACCGTCGGCCTCGAGCTGTTCGACGACGGAGCCGAGGCTGGCCTTGCCGACTTCGAGCACGTCGGCCAACTGCGACTGCATCATGCCGTCGTGGCGCGACAAATGCGCCAGAATCCACCAGCGTGCCCGGGTGAAATTGAACGGCTTCATTAACTGGTCGTAGGCGGCGCGCCGCATACGCGACACGTCATGGACCAGGAAGCTCAAGCGAATCGCCTGCCGCGACACGTCGTCGGTTGCGGGCATCCCGTCCATCAATGCGATCGGCGTGACCTCTGGCTCGACGGCGACGGCTCGGCTTTTCGCGGCAGGTTTCTTTGCTGCCGCTTTCGGCGCTTCTGATTTAACTTTCCTGGATGGCGCCGCGGCCTGAGCCGCGTTCTTGCGCGCTGCCGGGGTTTTGGACGACGGCTTCTTGGTCGACATTTTTGGGTGGCCTTCGTTTCGGATCGTGGCGGGAATCCACCCCTCCGGCCGAGAGCCCACCGATCGGCGGTTGCCTGGGTCGGAATAATGATATCCCCCAACACCAATAATATAGGCAATCCACAGCCGATCACATCTGTCGACTAAACGTCGCCGTTTCCTTCAATCGTGACGGAGTCACGCCACGGCGATCTGGGCTTGGCCGAGATCCAGCACGACCACGCTGCGCTCGACGCTGACGCAGCAAAATTCCAGCAGCCCGTTTTCGCCGAGCCACCATTGCTTGCGCAAAGTTTCTCCCAGGAATACGGGCCTGGTAAAACGAGCGCCTATCATCAGCAGGCGCGCCGGATCATGGGCGCAGATACTTCGAACCAGCGACTGGCACGCTACACCGTACGCGAATAGACCATGCAAAATGGGGCGATCGAAGCCTGCTTTGCGCGCGACGGCCGGGTCGGCCTGCAGGGGGGGGTGTAGTCGCCGTTGAGCCGATAGAGCAAAGCCGCCGAATCGGCGAGCAGGATGTCGATGCTGCCGTCGGCTTCGTGTCCCGGCACGGTTGCAAACGCCAGTCCCGTTTCACCCCAGCTGCCGCAGCCCCCATCACCTCGCAGGAAATAGACGCTGTCGACCGTGCCGATCAGCTTGTCGCCTTCGCTGTACAGCGACTTGCGAAAAATCCAGCAGCGCGCCACCGTCCTGACCCTTGGCAGCGACGCCGGTGACCTGATGGCGGGCTGTCACCAGCACCGCGGCCGGCAAGGGGCGCAGCATCTGGACCGGCTGCTTGACATGAACCATCCACGGCCAGGCGATGCCGAACTCTGGCCTTTTCACCCACAGACCCGACGCGACAGCACGCCGGCCATCGACGGCAAGGCCCGCACCCGGGTTCGTATACCAGTCGCAAATCACCGGCGGCGAGCGAGTCCTGGCAAGCCCCGACCGACGAGGAATAGAGCATGGTGTCGCGGACGGTGTAGCGCTGCTGCACTTCGGGGAAGGCAAGGGCGACGACTTGATCGCGGTTCATCTGCAGGTTCGGTTGGCGGCGCTGTATGCAGAAACAATAATATGGTTCAATACTAACAGTCCGCGGCGATCACAGAACCCAATAAGTCAGCCGCGCCGTTCAACCAAGTGGGAGTGTGGACAGATGGCGGGCGTGTATTTCGACGAGCTGAAGGTAGGGCAGGTATTCGATCATCCGATCCGGCGGACGATTACCGAGTCCGACAATGTGTGGTTCACCGCCATCACCCATAACCCAGCGTATCTGCATCTGGATGAGGAGTACTGCCGACAGCACACCGAGTTCGGTACGCGTATCGTCAACAGCGCGTTCACGCTCGGCCTGATGGTCGGGATTTCGGTCAACGACACCACGCATGGCACAGCCGTCGCCAATCTCGGCTGGGACGAAGTGCGTTTTCCGAAGCCTCTGTTTCATGGAGATACCTTGCGAGTAGAGTCCGAAGTGCTGCAGCTGCGTGAGAGCAAGTCGCGCCCGAACGCTGGCATCGTTGAATTTCTGCATCGTGGTTACAACCAGAAGAACGAACTCGTCGCGCATTGCCGCCGCAGCGCCCTGCAACTGAAAAAAACCGCTGAGTAAAGCGTCGACTCGTCGCCGAACTCGACGTTGCGGCGGATTCATGCAGCGAGGGTTCTGCGCACCGCCTTCAGATGCGGAATGTCGTACATCTTGCCGTCGATAGACACCACTCCGGCACCGGATGCGAAAGCGTCGACGATTTTCTGCGCGGTAGCTCTTTCATCGGCGCTGGGCGTAAAGGCAGCGTTGATGATCGGAACCTGATCCGGATGTATCGCAATGCGGCCGATGAAGCCGTCGTAACGAGAGGCTTCGCAAGCCAAGCGTAAACCTTCACTATTCTTGAAGTCGACGTAGACGGTATCGAGTACTTCGACGCTCAGCGCATGTGCTGTAAGCAGACACTGCGTGCGCGCGTATTCGTACACCGGACGCCAGCTACCGCTCGGCGAACGTGGATCGCCAGCGCCCATTGCTGAACTCAGATCCTCCGCGCCCCAGGTGATAACTTGGATGCGTGGATGGGCGAGCTTCACCAGTTCGCCGAGGCGCAGCACCGATGACGGCGTTTCGGTCACGATTGCCGTGATGCGGATCTGTCCTGCGGGTAGTCCGTGCTCGCTCTCGAATGCATCAAGGTAGTGGCCGACCACGCTGACGTCCTTAGGCCCGCGTATCTTGGGGAGCAGGATACCAGCGGGCCGAGCGGGAACTACCGCTGCCAGATCCTTCAGCAATTCGCCGGATGCGAGGTCGTTTACGCGCACCCACAGCTTTTCGCGTGAAGTGGCCGACGACAAGTATTCACTCATCATCGTGCGTGCCAAAGATTTGCGCGCTGGCAATACCGCATCCTCCAGATCAAGCACCAGCGCATCGGCGCCGGCCGAGGCCGCTTTCGCCATTTTCTTTTCACTGTCTGCTGGCACGAACAGGGCAGAACGAATCATCGAGTGTCCATTTTGGGGGTTGAGAATCGGAAGAGATCGGGGTACGGAAATGAAGTAGTGCCTTGCCGCCGGAATTTTGATTGGTGGTTGAGCGCATAAGACGCTTGGCGGGAGCTGACTTTGCCAATACAGTATGAAGGCGTACAAGTTTTATTCTGGAACCGCAGTGCATATTACGATTCCGGTCGCTGGTCCCGTTGGTTCATGCTTGCTCGGGAATGGCTCGAAAACCTTGGTTCTGGCTCGACGGGGCCGCCCTGGCAATGCCCCGGAGGCGTGCCGCAAAGATAAGCTCTATAAAAAAGTAGTATTGGTCATTACGAAGTGGTATTGTGCCATACAAAATGCACCGTCCCCTGCGAGATGGTGATCAAAGAAGGTTCGCCTAAGGCGATCCGTGCGAGGAGGTCAAGAAGATGGAATTTGGCAAACGCCAAGATCCGAAGAAGCGCGTGATCGGTATCAGCGGCGTTGTGATCTTTCACATCCTGCTGGTATACGGCCTGGTCAACGGTCTCGCCCGCAAGGCGATCGAGCTGTTGCCGGCGCCGATCGAGACCAAGATTCTCGACGAGGTGAAGACCGACGAAGCGCCGCCGCCGCCTCCGCCGCCGCCGAAGCTCGACATCCCGCCGCCGCCGTTCGTGCCGCCGCCGGAAATCAACATCGCCTCGGCACCGGCGCCGACCAACACCATCACCGCGTCGAACAAACCGGCGCCGCCTGCGCCGCCGAAGCCGGCGACCGGCGTGACCAGGGCGCCGGTAGTGAAGGCCAAGCTGTGCCGCGAGCCGGACTATCCCGCCGTCTCTGAGCGTCTCGGTGAAACCGGTTCGGTGACCTTGCAGCTGCTGGTGGGTGTCGACGGCAAGGTGACGGATAGCAAGGTGCAGACCTCGAGCGGCTTCGAGCGTCTGGACAAGGCGGCGCAGGCGGCATTGTCACGCTGCAAGTTTGAACCCGGCTCTGTCGATGGCAAGCCATCACCCGCATGGGCGCAGTTGAAGTACACGTTCCGTAAGCAGAAGTGAACATCCGCAGAATCTGGAGGAGATGAGAGATGGTTTCAATCAAGCAGTTGATGCACGCGCTGGCCGGAGCCGCCCTGGTGGTGTTGTCGAGCACGGTGTTCGCACAGGACCCGGCGCCTGCCGCGCCGACAACGGAAGCCGCGCCGGCCGAAGCGCCGCTGGCCGAAGCGAAAACCGAGAGTGTCGAAAACCCCTACGGCATCGGCGCGCTGTGGAAGCAGGGCGACTTCGTTGCCCGCTTCGTGCTGATCTCGATGCTGATCATGTCGGGTGCGACCTGGTACATCATGATCGTCAAGTTCATCGACCAGACCAAGCTGATGGGCCAGGCGAAAGCCGCCAACGCGACGTTCTGGAAAGCCCGCTCGGTGCCCGACGGTGTCAATTCGCTCGCCGCCGGCAGCCCGTTCTGGTACATCGCCGATCGCGGCGTCTCCGCACAGAACCACCACGAAGGCACGCTGGTCGAGCAGATCGACCTGAGCAGCTGGGTGACGATGAGCATCAATCGCGCGGTGGATGAAATCCAGTCGCGCCTGCAGGGCGGTCTCGCGGTTCTCGCCACGGTCGGTTCCACCGCGCCCTTCGTGGGCCTGTTCGGCACGGTCTGGGGCATCTACCACGCCTTGACCGCGATCGGCATCAGCGGCCAGGCGAGCATCGACAAGGTCGCCGGTCCAGTGGGCGAAGCGCTGATCATGACCGCCATCGGTCTGGCGGTCGCCGTCCCGGCGGTCATGGGCTACAACTGGCTGGTACGTCGCAACAAGGCCGGCATGGAAGCGGTCCGCGCGTTCTCGGCCGACCTGCACAGCGTGCTGCTGTCGGGCTCGCGCGTCGGCGACAAGGCCTGATCCGATGGGCATGAACATCGGCAGTGAAGGATCGGGAGACGAAGACGAAGTCGTCTCCGCGATCAACACCACGCCGCTGGTGGACGTGATGCTGGTGCTGCTGATCATCTTCCTGATCACGATCCCGGTGGTGACGCAGACGATCCCGGTGAAGCTGCCGAACGAACGCAACCAGGCGCTGCAGACCAAGCCCGAGAACATCACCATCGTGGTGGACAAGGAAGGGAACATGTACTGGAACACGCAGGCGATCCCGGACGTGAACACCCTCCTTGAAAAGCTCAAGGTCGAGGCGGTGAAAGTGCCACAGCCGGAAGTGCACATCCGCGGCGACCAGACCGCGCGCTACCAGGCGATCGGCACGGTGATGGTCACCTGCCAGCGAGCGGGCATCGCCAAGATCGGCTTCATCACCGAACCGCCGCCGCGCGGATAACAGAAACCCCTCTCCCCTTGAGGGAGAGGGTGGCGCGCAGCGCCGGGAGAGGGGTTGTGTCCTGCACCGGAACAACCCCTCTCCCCAGCCCCTCTCCCACAAGGGGAGAGGGGTTCAAAAGACGAGGACGCAGACGATGGGAATGAACCTAGGAAGCGGCAGCGGCTCCGGTGATCCGGAAGTCGTGGTCGACGTCAACACCACGCCGCTGATCGACGTGATGCTGGTGCTGCTGGTGATGCTGATCATCACGATCCCGATCCAGACGCATGCGGTGAAGCTGGACATGCCATCGGCGAACCCGCCGGCGAGCGACGCCCCGCCGCCGCCGGCGGTGGACCTGGAGATCGACTTCGACGGCACGGTGCTGTGGAACGGCACGCCGATGGACCGCGGCACGCTGGACGCGAACTTCCGCCGCGAAGGCGAAGCGGGAGAAAACCAGAGCGAATTCCATATCCGCCCGAACAAGCTGGTCGAGTACAAGTACGTCGCCGCGGTCCTGGCCTCGGCGCAGCGTCACGGCGTGACCAAGATCGGTCTCGTCGGTAACGAACAATTCATGCAGTAGGCAAGCAGCAGGACTCCATGCACAACCAGACCTCGAAAACCTTCCGTCTCGCCTCCGGCGCCTTGCTGATGCTGATCGGCGCGCAGAGCTTTGCAGCCGACAAGCCGACCGTGCGTCCGGAAGTCGGCGCGCCGCTGCAGGAAGCCCAAAAAGCGCTGCAAACCAAGCAGTACGCCGAAGCGAAGAACCAGATCGGGAAGGCCGAAGCGATCGGCAAGCTGACGCCGTATGAGAGCTACATTCTCGCGCGGCTGAAGGCATCCGCGGCGATTGGTCTAAATGACTATAAGAGCGCTCTGTCGGGCTATGAGACGGTGCTCGCTTCCCCCGAACTACCGGCCGCTGAAAAGCTACCGACGCTCGATGCCTATGTGAAAATCGCTTATGCATCGAAAGACTACGTCAAAACTTCCGAAGGCATCGCCAAGTACAAGGCGGCCGGCGGCACCAGCGCGGAAACACTCGGGCTGTATGCTCAGTCGCTGTACCTGGCTGGCAAATACAAGGAAGCTGGCGCCGAGCTGACCAGTCAGATCAACGCACTAGAGGCGGCGGGCAAGCGCCCGACCGATACGCAGTTGCAACTGCTCGCAAGCTGCGCCTTGAAGCAGAACGACATGGTGGCCTACACCGCTTCGTTGGAAAAGCTGGTCACCTACAGCCCGAAGAAGGACTACTGGCTTGACTTGATCCTGCGCACCGCTCAGCGCCCTGGCTTTTCGCAGAATCTGGCGCTGGATGTGTATCGCCTGCGCAGTGCGACGGGCACTTTGGAAAAGCCCAACGACTTCATGGAGGCCTCACAGTTGGCCTTACAGGCGGGCTTTCCCGGTGAGGCGCAAAAGTTCCTTGACGATGGCTACAAAGCCAAGGCACTGGGCACCGGTCCCGACGCGAGCCGCCATCAGCGGCTGAAGGATCTGATCGCCAGGAAGCTTGCGGAAGATAAGGCCACTCTCGCCGAGGGCGAGAAAGCCGCAGCGGCCCAGCCTACTGGCGACGCTTTGGTCAGTACCGGCTTCAATCTGGTGGCCTACGGCGATTACGCCAAGGGCATTCCGTTGATGGATCAGGGCCTCAAGAAAGGCGGTCTGAAATCCATTGATCAGGCCAAACTGCATTTTGGCTACGCTTATCTGCTGGCCGGCAAAAAAGATCTGGCAGAAAAGACCTTCGCAGGCGTGCAGGGCACCGACGGGTCCAAGAATCTGGCTCGTCTATGGACGCTGCAAGCGCGTAGCGCACCGGCCAAGAAATAAGCTGCGAGCCGTTACGTCGCGCTGATAGCATCCTAGGCGGCGAGGGACATAAAGATGCACTGGAGTCGGAGGCGCGCTTGATCGCGCCTCCACCATCCGGTGCCGCGACATGGAGGAGAGCAGATGAATAGCACCACGAACTTGGTGCGCCGGGTGAGACTGCCGGCGCTGTGGGTGATCGCGATGTTTTCGGCGCCGACGGCCAGTGCAGCATTGACCCAGCCTTGGACTTATGTGATGGCCTGGTCGCCGCAGTATTGCGAGGAACATCCGGGTGAAAAGAATCAGCCTCAATGTGCTGACATTAATTATTTCACGCCACGCGCGCTCGTCGCCGAGAAGGCCTACGCCGTCGTCGACTGTCAGCCCGCCAAGGGGCTGACGGAGTCCCAGGTAACGCGGCTGATGCCGCTGGTGGGCAATCGCAAAGAGCTGATCACGCGCTGGCGCAAGGAGGGCGGCTGCGTCGAGGTGCCTTTCGATCAGTACGCGATGAAATTCGATTACGTGAGCCGGCGGGTCAGCGTGCCCGAGGCCTACCAGCAGCTGGAACAGCGGCAATATTTTCAGGCTGAGGAAATACGCCAGCAGTTTCTCGACGCCAACCCTGGCCTTCCCGCCATGGGAGTTGCGTTGCATTGTGTCGACAACGAGCTCAGTGAAGTCAGCATTTGCTTGAACAGCAATATGACTTTTCGCGAGTGCGCGATGATCCAGGATGACTGCTCCGGCCGCACGCTGATGCGCGGTGCGCGCTTGGCTCGCTTCAAGAAGCGTTGATTGCGTAGCCGCGTTCGGGCTACTCAAATGCATAGTAGGTATACATACTTGTAAGGCGCTGACGAAAGCCCTGCTGCACTCGGCTGCGCGTCGGGCTCCAGCGACGCGTTCAAGATCATCTACAGCCTCGCCGACAAGATGGGCGCGGCGGTCGGTGCATCCCGCGCGGCCGTTGACTCGGGCTACGTGCCGAACGATCTGCAGGTCGGCCAGACCGGCAAGATCATCGCGCCGGAGCTGTACATCGCCGCCGGCATCTCGGGTGCGATCCAGCACCTGGCCGGTATCAAGGACGCGCGCACGATCGTGGCGATCAACAAGGATGCCGAGGCGCCGATCTTCGAGATCGCCGACTACGGCCTCGTCGCCGATCTGTTCACCGCGGTGCCGGAGCTGGAAGGCAAGCTGTAATCTCGCTTTGCTCAAACGCACATTAGTAGGCAACAATACGATATTATGACGGCAGGCGGACCTTCGTCGCGCCCTGCCATTCCTGTATCGCGGAATGCCGTTCAGCCCGTTTGAGAGTGCCGTCATGAACCAAGCCGTAATCGCCGGATTCGTCCGCACACCTTTCCACATTTCACGCAAGGGCCGCCTGATCGATACGCGGCCTGACGACATGGCGGCGGTGGTGCTGCGTGCGCTGGTCGATCGCAGCGGCGTCGATCCGACGCTGTTCGAAGATGTGCTGATGGGTTGCGGCTATCCGGAAGGTGAGCAGAGCCGCAATATCGCACGCATCGCAACCTTGCTCGCCGGGCTACCCAACACTCTGGGCGGCGCTACGTTCAGCCGCGCCTGCGGCTCGTCGATGACCGGGGTGCACTACGCGGTCGGCCAGATCGCTGCCGGCATGGGCGACGCTTTTATCTGTGCAGGCACCGAGTCGATGACGCGTATCCCGATGGGCGGCTTCACGCCATCGCCCAACCCGCGCTTTATGTCCGACGCGCAGCCGGATGCGGAAATCACAGTCGATGCCTATATCGCGATGGGCCGCACTGCCGAAAACGTCGCCGCACAGTACAAGGTTTCGCGTGCTGACCAGGATGCGTTCGCGCTGTCGTCCCAACAGAAAGCTGCTGCTGCGCAGGCGGCTGGCAGCTTCGCCGATGAATTGGTCGCGATGCCGACGACGGCGGGCATTGTCGAGGCCGATGGTTGCCTGCGCCCGCAGACGACGCTGGAGGACCTGGCCAAGCTCAAGCCGGCATTCGATCCGCAGGGCTCGGTCACCGCTGGCACTTCGTCTCCGTTGACCGATGGCGCAGCGGCTGTGCTGGTCTGCTCGGAGGCATTCGCAGGTAAGCATGGCCTGCCTGTCCTGGCGCGTGTTATTGCCTCCGCAGTCGCGGGCTGTGCTCCAGAAATCATGGGAATGGGCCCGATGCCTGCCACGCAGAAAGCGCTGGCGCGCGCCGGCTTGAAAGCAGGCGACATTGACGTCGTCGAAATCAATGAAGCTTTCGCCAGCCAGGCACTCGCCTGCCTTCGCGAACTCGATATTGATCTTGCTCGTGTCAATCTGGATGGCGGCGCGATCGCTCTGGGGCATCCAGCAGGCGCGACCGGTGCCCGCATCGTGGGCAAGGCAGCCCAGTTACTGGCGCGACACGGTGGACGCTACGCGCTGGCGACGCAATGCATCGGCGGCGGCCAGGGCATCACCACGATTTTGGAGCGGGTCTAATCCAGGCGGTAAAGATTGCTCGCCTGGCCGCCCGGCTCGGCGCAATGTCTGTATGAGTGGGGCGGCCATTTGGAAGCTCGACCCGACCGAGGTTCCGAGCTTAGGAAGCACCTCCCGGTCTCGCGGGCCCTGTCCAATCAGGATTTGGTCCGCTGATGATCTCGTCGGCTGCGCTTGCGATCTTGAGCCGGTCCGAGCGCAGATGTCGCTGTCGCCCGATGAGCCAGACACTGAGTGACAGCGGCAGGAGTCGGCGGGCGTTGCTGCCCCATCCTGCCAAAATCGTTAAATCTCAGAAAATCACGCAAACTGCCGATCAAAAAGTGGCAGATAACGTTCTGAACGAGAAATGGTGGCCGAAGACGGAATCGAACCGCCGACACGGGGATTTTCAATCCCCTGCTCTACCAACTGAGCTATTCGGCCAACTGGGTACCGGAAACCTCGGCGCCGGAGGAACATCGGGGCGCGAAGGCCGCGTATTAGAGCCGCGCGGCCGGCTGTCGTCAACTGCTGGGCGGGGCCGGCGGCGGGACGTAGGAAGTTTGCGCAAGATCGCCGCCGCCGAAGAAGTATTTCTCCATCTCCTTGGCCAGGAACTTGCGCGCCTCGACGTCGGACAGCGCCAGGCGGTACTCGTTGATCAGCCGCGTCTGGTGCTGCAGCCATTCGGCCCAGGCGGCCTTGGAGACGTTGTCGTAGAGGCGCACGCCGAGCGCGCCGGGGTAGGGTGCGCGGTCGAGGCCTTCGGCATCGACGCCGAGTTTCACGCAGTGGACGGTTCTGGCCATAGGTTCTGTTGTGCTTTTTTCGGGGCGAAATACGCCGCGTCTAGGATCTTGCGCACCGGCGCCGGCAGGCCGGGCAGGGTGCTGGGGTCGGCCATTGTAGTCCACGCGGTTTCGCTGGCCTGAGCGACGCCGGCCGCCGAGGCGCGCAGGCGCAGCGGCTGCAAGCTCAGGTCGTAGTGCGTGAAGCCGTGCTCGACCGGCGCCAGCTGTTCGAGCAACTCCGCGCGCAGGCCGTAGCGCGTCGCCAGCTCGTCGCGCCAGTCCTGATCGGCCGGCACCACTGGCGGGCACCACAGGCCGCCCCAGATGCCGCTGGGCGGGCGCCGTTCCAGCAGCAGCTCGCGCGCGTCGTTCTCGATCAGCAGCAGCCAGGCGCTGCGCTGCGGGCGCTCCCGCTTGGGCTTGGATGCGGGCAGCTCGGCGACGCGATCCTGCAGCCGCGCGCTGCAATCGGCGCTCACCGGGCACACCGCGCACAGCGGCCGCCGCGATACGCAGATCTGGTTGCCGAGGTCCATGCAGGCTTGCGTGTAGTCGGCCAGGCGCGCGTCCGGCAAGAGCCGCTCGGCGTAATTCCACAGCTTCTGCTGTACCGCCGGCAGGCCGGGCCAGCCAGCGACCGCGGCGTGGCGCGACATCAGGCGTTTGACGTTGCCGTCGAGGATCGCGTGACGGTCGCCGAAAGCCTGCGCCAGGATCGCCGCCGCGGTCGAGCGGCCGATGCCGGGCAGCGCGATCATCTGGTCGATGTCGCGCGGCCACTGGCCCTGGTGCAGCTCGACGACGACCTGCGCGCAGCGGTGCAGGTTGCGCGCGCGGGCGTAGTAGCCCAGGCCGGCCCAGAGCTGCAGCACGTCGTCGATCGGCGCCGTGGCCAGCGCCTGCACCGTCGGGAAACGCGCCAGAAAGCGCTCGAAGTAGGGGATGACCGTGGTCACCTGCGTTTGCTGCAGCATCACTTCCGACAGCCACACGCGGTAAGGCTCGCGAGGGTGTTGCCAGGGCAGATCGTGACGGCCGTGGAGATCGAACCAGGCGAGCAGGCGGTCTGAAAATCTGCTGCTGTCGTCGCCCTCTCCCGGCGCTGTCGCGCCACCCTCTCCCGCTTGCGGGAGAGGGGCAGCCACGGGCGCGATGCGCGATTTCTTTGCGCGACTCATGGCGCCGCGTGCGCGATGCTGTCGCGCGCCAGGCGCTCGATGCCTTCCGAGGTCTGGATCGCCTCCTGGCGCAGCTTGCGTTGCATCACCCAGGGGCCGATCAGCGGCGGAATCCAGAACTTGGGCTCGAGCTCCGCGGTGAATTCCAGCTGGCTTTGCGCGGCGGTCGCGCCGCTGCTGAGACGCCAGCTGGCTTCGCCGTAGCGCAGGTCGCTGCGTTCGGCGATGACCTTCGCGCTGAGCCTTCCGCCCGGGCTTTCCGGCATGCGCCGCATGTCCTGCACCTGGTCCAGCGTCTTGCAGAAAAACGAGAAGCACATGCGCACCTGCGTCTGCAGCCGTGACACATCGGGCGACGTGGTTTCCGGCAGCACCGCGGCTTTCTTCACGGCGGTGTTGATGCGCGGCAGGTTGTCGTAGTCGGCGAACACCGCGTAGGCGGAATCGGCCGAGGCCTCGAGCTGCACTTTCATCTCCACTCGGTAGCGATCGCCGTGCTGCGTGACTTCGAGGCGGTCGACGACGACGGCCTGGGCGGTAGCCGGCGACAGCAGCGCGGCCAGCAACAGCGCCCATGCCAGGCCGTCATTCCCGCGCAGGCGGGAATCCAGAAACCTCACGGCGCTGCCAACTGCGAGACTGGATTCCCGCCTGCGCGGGAATGACGGATTGAGGCGCAGCTCAAGGCGTGGTCGGCGCACTCTGCTGCTCGTCGTTCTGTTGCTGTTGCTTCTGCTTCTTCTTGCCGAACAGGCTGTCGAGCGCCGGACCGAGGCGCTCGTTGAGTTTCTGCTTCAGCTCTTCCTTGTGCTCGATGAGCTGCTGCTTGACCTCTTCCTTGGCGCGCGCGCGCACCGCGTCGGCGATCTGCACCTTGTACTTGGGGTCGGTGAACGTGCCGGTCAGATGCACCGGCACAGTGACGCCGCCGAGGTCTTCCAGGCCGCGGCCGCCCTGGCCCTTGCTGGTCTCGACGATGGTCGGCTTGGCGGTGTAGTCGAAGGTTTCGTTGACCAGATCGATGCTGCCCGCGCCGCCGACACGCAGCAGCGGATTGCGCGCGTCTAGCGTGTCCGATTTCAGGATGCCGTTGACGATCTGGCCGCTGAAATCGATGGACGCGAAATCGGTCTGCGGCGGTTCGCCGCTTGGCGTGTAAGTCTGGCCGCGGATCATCGCCTGGCCGCGACGCAGCATCTCGCCGAGATTGAAGCCTTTCACCGCGCCGTTCTTGAAGTTCAGCGCCACCGTGCCGTTGAGCGCCTTGCGCACGTCGCCGACGGTCTTGCCGGCCGAGGTCAGATCCAGATCGATCGTGCCGATGCCGTCGACCTTGTCGTTGCCGCTGAGGTCTTTCAGGAACGGCCCGAGCTGCAAGGTCTGCAGGCTGGTCTTGAATGCGAAACCGGGGCGCGCGCCGGGTGCGATGCGCGTGCTGCTGGTGAAGCTGCCGCCATAGAGCCGGCCGTTGAGGCTGGCGGTCTTGGCGGCGCCCTTAGGGCCCGCGAGTGTCAGTCTCACGTCTGACAATTTGAGTCCGCGTAGCGTGAGTTTGGCGACGTCGAGCGTGCCGTCGATGTCGAGCTTGGCCAGCGCATCCACCGGGATTTCGGTGTTGTTGAGATCGCTGCTCTTGACCTTCTCGACTTTCTCTTTCGGCGTCGCCGGACGCGGCGCCATGTAGCGGTCGGCGTCGAGCACGTCGGCCTTCAGCGCGAAGCTGACCGCGGACGTGGCGAAGTCGCGCAGGTTCAGCGTGCCGCTCATGGTGGTCTGGTCGAGCTTCAGCAGCAGATCGCTGAGCTTGACGCTCTTGGACGTGCCTTCGATCTGCGCCTTGAAGCTGACTTCGGTCAGTGCTTTCGGGTCGCTGGTGTTCAGCGGCGTCGCCGAGAACTTGGCCAGCAGATCGCGCGCATTGAACGGCTTCACCGTCAGCGGGCCGCTGTAGCGCGGCGTATCGCCGTCGAGGCCGCTGATCGCCAGCGTCGTCGCTGCTTCCAGTCCGCCGGCTTTCACGACGATGCCGCGAGCCTCGCCTTTGCCACTGCCCTGGTCGACGATCACGTCGCCGCTCAGCTGCAGGCTCTGGCTGCCGCCGGGCAGCGCCTTGCCGCTGGCGCTCGCGTCCAGATTCAGTCCACCGATTTCATAGCGCTTGGCTTTGATGTCGGCCTTCACGTTGGCCTTGATATCGGCCTTGCCGTCGATCGTCGCGTTCTTGCCGGTCGCCGCGATTTTCAAACCACTGCTCTCGAACAGCAGCGTGTCGAGATTGCCTTTGATCGCGCCGTCGAGCTTGATCGTGGCCTGCTGTTCGGGGTTCTTCGCGCTGACTTCCAGCTTCAGGTCGTCGAGCTTCAGATCCTGGGTTTTCAGGTCGGGATCGACATGCGCCGACAGTTTGATTTCGGTGTCGAGTTTCTGCGCGGCGAGCAGTGCCTTGATCGAGGTTTCGATATCGAAGGCCTTGCCCGGCTTCAGCGCGCCGGTCTTCAGATCAAAGTCGCTGACCTGGTAGCTCTGGTGCGTGACATCGTCGCGATAGCTGATCGCCGCGTCCTTGATGTCGATGCCGCCGATGTCGATGTCCTCGAGCTTGAAGCTCGACGGCTGCTTCGGCTCTTCGGGTTTCTCGGGCTCGCTGGCCTTCTTCGCCAGGTCTTCCCAGTTGGTCCTGCCGTCGGCGTTCTTGGCCAGGTTCAGTGCCAGGCCGTCGAGCTGCACGCCATCGACGGTGATCTTGCGATCGCGCAGCAGCGGCAGCAGCTGCACGCCGACCTTGGCTTCACCGACCTGCGCGAACGGCGCATCGCCGAAGCCGGCGGCATTGCTCAGGCTGACATCCTTCAACGCGACCTTGAGCCACGGAAACACCGTCAGTTTGATGTCGCCGATCTTCAGATCGCGGCCGGTCTTGTCGTGAACGATGGTCGCGATGCGCGTGCGGTAGTCGTTCGGATCGAAGGTCATCACCGCGGCAGTGAGCGCGCCGACGACGGCCAGCACGAACAGGCCGAGGATGATCAGGAAGTACTTCAGCGGAGGCGCCATGAGGCCAGCCCGTGGACCAGGAAGGCCTGCAGTGTACCGAAGGCCCCGCCGCCCCCGCAGCCGGGTTCAGAAGCGGTTCAGCCTGCCGGCCACAAGCGCGCCGCGCCGCGTACGCCGCTGCTGTCGCCATGCAGCGCCGGCAGCAGCCGCGTCGCGATGGTGTCGGAGAAAATGCCCTCGTCCCACAGCGCCGGTACATGCCGATACAGGCGCTCGATCCGCGACAGCCCGCCGCCGAGCACGATCACGTCCGGGTCGAGCAGATTGATCACCTGCGACAGCGAGCGCGCCAGCCTATCCTCGTAGCGCGACAGGCTCGCGGACGCGCGTGCGTCGCCGGCCTCGGCCAGCGCGACGATGGTCTCGCCGCTGATGCGCTCGCCGCCGTTGCGCGCGTGGTCGTCGGCCAGCGCCGGGCCCGACAGCCAGGTTTCGATGCAGCCATGGCGGCCGCACCAGCAGGCCGGGCCGGGTGTCTCGTTCCATTCCGGCTTCGGCCGTGGCAAGCCGTTGTGGCCCCATTCGCCGGCGATCGAATTTGCGCCTTGCAGCAGCGCGCCGTTGATGACGACGCCGGCGCCGGCGCCGGTGCCGAGTATCGCCGCGAACACGCTGGACGCACCGGCCGCGGCACCGTCCACGGCTTCGGACAAGGCCAGGCAATTGGCGTCGTTGGCCATGCGCACTTCTCGCTGCAGCGCGCGTTCCAGATCCGCTTGCAGCGGCTGATCGTTGAGGCAGGTCGAGTTCGAGTTCTTCAACCTACCGCTCGCCTGCGATAGCGCACCGGGATGGGCGACGCCGACCGGCAGGCCGCGCGCAGCGACTTCGGTTTCCAGATCGGCAACAACTTGCGCGACCGCCGCCAGCGTCGCCGCGTAGTCGCCCCGCGGCGTCGCGACGCGACGCTTCGCGATCAGCTGCGAGTCGGGCGCCATGACCACGCCCTCGATCTTGGTGCCGCCGAGGTCGATGCCGATGCGCATGCTTTGGAATATCCGGGACACTATTTTTCGGAGTGAGTCGCGATTGCGGCGAGTATCCGCTCCAGCTCGGCCAGATCGGCTGCGGGCAGCTCGGAAATCGCAGCCGGTGCATGGTCGGCAATGCTGCGCGTGCTGTCCATGACGCGCCGGCCGGCCGCGGTGATCGACACCAGTTTGGCGCGCGCATTGTCCGGATGCGGACGGCGCTCGACCAGGCCGCGCTGCTCCAGATCGTTGACCGCGACGGTGGTGGCCGGTGCGTCGGTGTTCATCAGCTCGGCCAGTTCGCGCAGGGTCAAGGGCGCGTCGACCAGGCGCTTGAGCGCGCGCCAGCGGCTGAACGGCATGCCGGTGAGTTCGCTGACCTTGCGCCGCCAGTCGCCGCGGCTGTCCATGACCAGCGCTACCAGCAGCTGCCAGATGCGGTCGGCGGCGGTGCCGGATTTGGCGCGTGCTTTCATTTGGCCGGCGTCGCCTCTTCCAGCAGATGCGCCGCGCGCCGCGCGCTCTCGCGTGCCCAGCCGCTGGTGGAAAACAGGCCGAGTGCGAAGACCACGATGCCCGCGCCGGTGATGCACCACCAGAACGCATGCGTCGCCTCGGCAAAACTGCTGCCGGCCGCGGCCTGCGTGCCGGCAATGGTGCCGGCCAGCGCCACGCCCAGCGATGCGCCGACCTGTCGGCTGGTGGATGCGATCGCGGCCGCGACACCGGCCTGTGCCTTGGGCATGCCGGAAACGGCGGTCGTCGTGATCGGCGCATTCACCGCGCCGAAGCCGATGCCGAAGATCACGTAGGCCAGCATCAGCGTCCAGAAATCCGAGTCTGCGTGCAGATGAGTGAGCATGAAGGCGCTCAGCGCGATGGCCGCACCGGCGATCAGCAGCGACGGCCGGGTGCCGTAAGAACCCACCAGTCGCCCGGACAGCGGCGAGCAGATCAGCGTCGCCAGCGCCAGCGGCAAGGTATAGAGGCCGCTGTGGAACGCCGACAGCCCGCGCACCTGCTGCAGATACAGCGCATTCAGAAACAGGAAGCCGCCGAAAGCCGCGAAGCTGCAGATCGCGATGACCGCGGCGCTGCTGAAAGGCAGGCTGCGGAAGAAGCGCGGATCGATCAGCGCGTCGACGCGGCGCGGCTCGTAGATCAGCAGCGCGATCACCGCGGCCAGCGAGGTCGCGAACAGGCCGATGATCGCGGCCGAGTCCCACTGCATGCGCGGGCCTTCGATCACCGCGTAGATCAGCGAGGCCAGCGCGGTGAACACCAGCACCTGGCCGATAGGATCTACACGCCGTGCGCGCGGCGCTTTCGATTCGGGGATGTAGACCGCGGCCAGCGCGATCGCGGCGGCACCGATCGGCAGGTTGATCCAGAAGATCGAGCGCCAGCCGATGCTCTGGGTCAGCGCGCCGCCGACCAGCGGGCCCAACGCCATCGAAATGCCGGCCACCGCACCCCAGAAACCGATCGCGCGCGCGCGCGCTTTGGGCTCGACGAAAGTGTTGGCGATGATCGACATGGCTACCGGGTTGAGCATCGTCGCGCCCAGTGCCTGCACCACCCGGAACGCAATCAGGCTATGGATGTCGGCGGCCAGGCTGCACAGCAGCGAGCCGAGCATGAACAGGCTCATGCCGGCCTGGAAAATGCGGCGCCGGCCGTAGCGATCGGCCATCGATCCGGCGAGCATCAGCAGGCTGGCGACGACCAGGGTGTAGGCATCGATCACCCACTGCAGATCGGGGATCGACGCGACCAGATCGCGGCGGATCGAGGGAAGCGCGACGTTGACGATGGTGGCGTCCATCGAAACCATCAGCAGGCTCAGGCAGCAGATCGCCAGGACCAGGTTGGGCCGCAGCGGCCGTGCCGGGGTGGGCGACGCATCAATAGTTGCATTCATACAAATATTGTATAAATACAACTGTTGAACAGGCAAGCCGGCGCGCCGTCGCACCCGCGCTCAGACGGTATCGCGTGGCGCTGCCCTGCGGCTGCGCGGCCAGTGCCCAAGCTGGGAACAGAAGGCGGCATGGGTTATATGCAAAGCTTCGGCGATCGCGATTCGCCCAGGGGCGACAGGAAAATAAATGGCGACACTGCGGCGGCTATGCGTGTTCTGCGGCTCCAGCATCGGCCGCGATCCGGCGTTTGCCGAAGCCGCGCGCGCGCTGGGCCGCGCGATTGCGGATGAAGGCGTGGCGCTGGTCTACGGCGGCGCCTCGGTCGGGCTGATGGGCGCGGTCGCCGATGCCGCGCTGGCCGCGGGCGGCGAAGTCATCGGTGTGCTGCCACGCTCGCTGTTCGCGCGCGAGCTGGCGCACCGGGGCTTGAGCGAGCTGCGCGTGGTCGGCTCGATGCACGAGCGCAAGGCGCTGATGGCCGAGCTGTCCGACGGCTTCATCGCGATGCCCGGCGGCATCGGCACGTTCGAGGAGCTGTTCGAGATCTGGACCTGGGCGCAGCTCGGCGATCACGCCAAGCCCTGCTCTCTGCTCAACGTCAACGGCTTCTACGACGGCCTGATCGCGTTCCTCGATCAGGTCGTGGACCAGCAGCTGCTGAAGCCCAGGATCCGCGACATGCTGCTGGTGGAACGCGATCCCGCTGCGCTGCTGGCGCGGCTGGCCGCGTATCAGGCGCCGGTGATCGACAAGTGGATCGCGCCGGACCAGCGCTGAGCTTCAAAGCTCGGTGCGCAAGTCCCAGAGTTCCGGGAACAGCGTGATGTCGACGGCTTTTTTCAGATAGCCGACGCCAGCCGTGCCGCCGGTGCCGCGCTTGAAGCCGATGATGCGGCGCACCGTGGTCATGTGGCGAAAGCGCCATTGCTGGAACCAGTCGTCGACGTCGACCAGTTTCTCGGCGAGCTGATACAGATCCCAGTACTGCTGCGGATCGCGGTAGATGCTCAGCCAGGCCGCGCGCACGCTGTCGTTGCTCAGGTGCGGCTCGCGGAAGTCGCGCGTCAGCAGCGCCGCGTCGATCGCAAAACCGCGGCGCGCGAGCAGCGCGATCGCCTCGTCGTACAGGCTGGGCGCGGCCAGCGCGGCGTCGAGCCTGGCGCTCAGCGCATCGTCGTGACGATGCGGCGCGATCATCGCGTCCTGCTTGTTGCCGAGCAGGAATTCGATGCGCCGGTTCTGGAACGACTGAAAGCCGGACGAGCGCCCCAGCGCATCGCGAAAGCCGGAATACTCGGCCGGCGTCATCGTCGACAGCACGTTCCAGGACTGGATCATCTGCTCCTGGATGCGGCCGACCCGCGCCAGGTTTTTCAGCGCCGGCTGCAGCCGGTCGGCGCGCACGCTGGCCACGGCCAGATCCAGCTCGTGCAGCACCAGCTTCATCCACAACTCGGTGGACTGGTGGATGACGATGAACAGCAGCTCGTCGTCCTTGTCGCTGAGCGGCTTCTGCGCCGACAGCAAGGTGTCGAGCTGCAGGTAGTCGCCGTAGTTCATCGCCTTGGCGAAGTCGGTGTAGGCGCCGTCTTCGGGCGGCGGTGGTTTGCTGGCCATGGCGCTGACTCCGGGCAAAAAAACTAGGCGACGCCGACCGCGTAGCCTTCTTCGCGAATCGCAGCGGCGACGCGGTCGGCCGGCTGCGCGGTTTCAATCCTGGCGCGGCCGCTGGCCAGGTCGATGTCGACCTTCGCGGCGGGATCGAGGCCCTGCACCGCACGCGTCACCGCGCGCACGCAATGGCCGCAGGTCATGCCCTTGATCTGTAGTTCCAGCATCTGGCGCTCCTGTTCGGTGGATGGCGGCGCACAGTCTGCACCCTTCGGCGGGCGGAAGGTTTATCTTTCACCGATGAATCCGTCCATTCCGGCGCCGGCAAACCGCATCGATCTCGCCGTGACCGGCATGACCTGCGCATCCTGCTCGGCACGCGTCGAGCGTGCGTTGCGGCGCGTGCCGGGCGTCGCCCAGGCCAGCGTCAACCTGGCGACCGAGCGCGCGACGATCAGCGGCCAGGCCAGCGCCGAGACGCTGATCGCCGCGATCGTCGACGCCGGCTACCAGGCGCGTACGCTGCAGACGCCGGCGCCGCCCGAGTCGCGCTGGCCGGCGTGGAGTGCGTTGGCGCTCGGCGCGGCGCTGAGCCTGCCGCTGCTGCTGCCGATGCTGCTGATGCCGCTGGGCCTGCACCTGAGAGTGTCGGGCATGCTGCAGTTTCTGCTGGCGACGCCGGTGCAGTTCGTTCTCGGCGCGCGTTTCTATCGCGCCGCCTGGGTCGCGCTGCGCAACCGCGCCGGCAACATGGATCTGCTGGTCGCGCTCGGCACGTCGGCCGCGTACGGGCTGTCGGTGTACGAGTTGATGCGGCATGGCGCGCACGCGGTGCTGTACTTCGAGGCCTCGTCGGCGGTGATCACGCTGGTGCTGCTCGGCAAATATCTCGAAGCGCGCGCCAAGCGCCGCACCGGCGACGCGATCCGCGCGCTGCAGGCGCTGCGTCCGGAAACCGCGCGCGTAGTCGGCGCCAGCGGCGAGCCGATCGACACGCCGCTGGCGCAGGTGCGCGTCGGCGACGTCGTCGTGATCCGTCCCGGCGAGCGCGTGCCGGTCGACGCACGGGTGCTGGAAGGGCATAGCGAAGTCGACGAGTCGCTGCTGACCGGCGAGAGCCTGGCGGTGGCCAAGGCGCCGGGCGATCAGGTCACCGGCGGTGCGATCAACGGCGCCGGCCTGCTGCGCGTGCGCACGCTGGCGATCGGCGCGGAAACCACGCTCGCACGCATCGTGCGGCTGGTCGAATCGGCACAGGCCGGCAAGGCGCCGATACAGCAACTGGTCGACAAGGTCAGCGAAGTGTTCGTACCGGTGATCGTGCTGGTCGCGGCGATCACGCTGCTCGCCTGGGGATTCACCACGGGCGACTGGGAACCGGCGCTGATCAACGCGGTCGCGGTGCTGGTGATCGCCTGCCCCTGCGCGCTCGGCCTGGCGACGCCGACCGCGATGATGGCCGGCACCGGCGCTGCCGCGCGCCGCGGCATCCTGATCAAGGACGCCGAAGCGCTGGAGCTGCTGCAGCGCGCCAGCATCGCCGTATTCGACAAGACCGGCACGCTGACCCTGGGCCGTCCTCGTTTGATTGCGGTACAGACTGTCGGAAGCGCGGACGAGCGCGCCGTGCTCGCCGATGCCGCGGCACTGCAACGCGGCAGCGAACATCCGCTGGCGCGCGCGGTGCTCGAGTCGGCGCGCGAGCGCGGGCTGAGCCCCGAGGACGCGACCGCGCAGCGCGCCTTGCCGGGCCGCGGCATCGAGGGCCAGGTCGGCGCGCGCACGCTGCAGCTCGGCACGGTGCGGCTGATGGCGGAGAGCGGCGTCGACATCGCCGCGCTGTCTGCGCCGGCGAGCCTGCTGCAGCAGCGCGGGCTCAGCGTGTCATATCTCGCGCAGACCGCACCGCGGCCGCAGCTGCTCGGCCTGCTCGCGTTCGGCGACGAACTCAAGCCCGAAGCATCGGTGGCGATCGCGAGCCTGCAGCAGCGCGGCCTGCGCTGCGTGCTGCTGAGCGGCGACAATGCCGGCGCCGCGCATCACGTCGCGCGCCAGCTCGGCATCGGCGAGGTCTACGCCGAAGTGCTGCCGGCGGACAAGGCGGCATGGGTCGAATCGCTGAAAGCCCGCGACCAATGCGTGCTGATGATCGGCGACGGCATCAACGACGCGCCGGCACTGGCCGCCGCCGATGTCGGCATCGCGATGGCCACCGGCAGCGACATCGCGATCAGCTCGGCCGCGATCACGCTGATGCGCGGCGATCCGCGCCTGGTTGCCGATGCCATCGACATCGCCCAACGCACCTCGCGCAAGATCCGCCAGAACCTCGGCTGGGCCTTCGCCTACAACCTCGCCGGCATCCCGCTGGCCGCGCTCGGCCTGCTCAGCCCGGTGATCGCCGGCGCCGCGATGGCCCTCAGCAGTGTCAGCGTCGTCGCCAACGCGCTGACCTTGAGCCGCTGGCGTGGCAGCGACGCGCAGAAGAAATGAGCCGCGCGCGTCGCGGATCGGGTCTTTATTTCCGATCTTGCAGGACCTCTCCGACATCGCTGTAAGCCCTTGCTCACAGCCGGCTTTGGCGACCGTTAGCCTGTGTCTTCACCGCCAATGCGGGCATTTTTCCTGGGACTTACTACTGCTCGGCGATCGCGTCAGGCGCTGTTGAAAAAAGGCCTGAGGCGATGTCGGAGCCGACACGTCAGCCGGCAATGCATCAGAACGTGCGTCAAGGGAGACAATGATGATCAAGAAGATGGCCGGCCGCCTGGCCGGTGTGATGCTGCTGCTGTGTGTGTCGGCCCAACCGGCCTTCGCGCTGTTCGATTACACCAAGACCCAGTATCCGATCGTGCTGACGCACGGCCTGTTCGGCTGGGATTCGATCCATGGCTTCGACTACTTTTTCCTGGTGCCGCAGGCGCTGCAGATCAGTGGCGCCAAGGTTTATGTGACGCAGGTCTCCGCGACCAACGGTGTGGCCGAGCGCGGCGAACAGCTGCTGCGCCAGGTCGAGGACATCGTCGCGCTGAGCGGCTCGGGCAAGGTCAATCTGGTCGGCCACAGCCAGGGCGGCATGGACGCGCGCTACGTCGCCGCGGTACGCCCCGATCTGGTGGCTTCGGTGACCACGGTGGGCTCGCCGCACAAGGGTTCGGCGGTGGCCGACCTGCTGCTGACGCTGGCGCCGGCCGACACCGTGCCCGGCAGCATCAGCAACCTGGTCGGCAGCGCCGCCGGCACCCTGATCGACCTTTTGTCCGAGGGCGGCAAGCCGCAGAGCTTCCTGAACGCACTGGGCTCGCTGTCGACCAGCGGCGCGGCGGCGATCAACCAGCAGTACCCGGCCGGCATTCCGACCAGCGACTGCGGCAGTGGCGCGACCAGCGGCCCGAACGGCATGCGTTTCTATTCCTGGGGCGGTGTCGGCCAGCTGACGACGGTGATCGACCCCAGCGACGCGGCGCTGCTGGCGCTGGGACTGGCGTTCGGCTTCGAAGCCAACGACGGCCTGGTCGGCCGTTGCAGCAACCACTTCGGCCAGGTGCTGCGCGACGACTACCTGCAGAACCATCTCGACGAGATCAACCAGCTCGCCGGCCTGGTCAGCCCGCTGAGCAATCCGCTGCCGCTGTATCGCATACAGGCGAACCGTCTGAAACAGGCCGGGCTGTAGACCTCGGCAGCGGCCGCGCGTGAAAAGCTCCGGCTTCAAACGCCCGCTGCTGATCCTGCTCGGAGCCGCCGTCGCCAGCCTGCTGGCGCTGCTGCTGTTGCAGCGGCATGCCGTCGGCGGGATCGCGACAGAGGCGCCGGTGACGATGCAGCCAACGGCCAATGCGCCGTCGGCTGCATCGCCGCCAGCGGCAACGGCGGCGCGCGCTGCCGCCAGCCGTGATGCGCAGCCGTTGCTGCAGCAGGTGCCGGGCTGGCAGGACGCGGATGTCGATGGCGACATCCGCGTCGACGCGCAGGGTCGCGTGATCGGCGATGTCGCGCTGCGCCAGCTGTTCGACTACCTGCTGTCGGCCAACGGCCAGCTCGACGCGGCGCAGATGCGCGCCAAGCTGCGTGCGCTGGCCGCTGCGCGCGGCCTGAACGAGGCGCAGATCGCGCAGCTCGAAACCCTGTTCGGTCACTACTACGACTACGCGGTCGCGCTGCAGGGCTTGCGGCCGGTCTCCGATGACCCCGGCGATCTGCGCGCGGCGATGGCGCAGCGCGACCGTCTGCGGCGCGACATGCTCGGCAGCGAGGTCGCGGCCGGCTTCTTCGCCGACACCGAGGCGCTGGATGCGTACGCGATGCAGCAGATGGAAATCCGCCGCGACCCGGCGCTGAGCGATGCGCAGCGCCGCCAGCGGCTCGACGAGCTGCGCGAGCAGGCACCGCAGGCCGAGATCGAAAGCTCCGAGGCCAGCCGCACCGTCGCCGAGCTCGCCGCGCATACCGACCAGCTGCGCCGCGCCGGTGCCAGCGAAGCGCAGTTGCAGGCGTATCGCGAGCAGCGGGTCGGCGTCGAAGCCGCGGCGCGTTTGCAGGCGCTGGACCAACAGCGCGCGGCCTGGGACCAGCGCATGCAGTCACTGCGCGCGCAGCGCAGCCTGATCGTCGCCAGCAGGGGCCTCAGCGATCAGGACAAGCAGCGCGAGATCGACGCGCTGATCGCGCGCGATTTCACCACCCCCGGCGAAGCCACGCGCGCACGCGCGCTGATCGGGCTGACCCCGGCTCCCTGACGGCGGCGCGCTTGCCGCACGGCGCGCGAACCGTTAAAAAGCCGCATGCCGTCGCGTCGTCACCTCCGCTCGCTGTTCACCTTGTGCCTGCTGTGCCTGTTTTCGCTACAGGCGCTGGCTGGCAGCGCTGCGCATCTGTGCCGGCATGCGCCGCCGGCGTCGCCGGCCGGCCTGCACGAGCATCATCAGCACCAGCCCGGCATGGTGATGCAGCCCGTGATGACGCATCACCATCACGCTGCACCCGATCTGCTGAAAGGCTGCGGCTGCGGCTGTGGCTGCGCCGACCGTCATTGCACGGCTGCGGCTCCTGGCCTGAGCGCTGCGAATCCCTCGGCCGGCCTCGTCGTGATTCAAGGCGACGCGACCGTGGCGGGTATCGCCGCCACACCGCTGCGCGATGCTCACGATCGCGATCTGATACGACCTCCCAGCTATTCCTGAGCACCAGCAGAACCCCGTTCGAGGAACGGGGGACCGTGGTAATCAGTGAACGAGACTGGAGAGTGACGTGTTTTACCAACGAATTTTCGTCGTCGCGCTGCCGCTGCTGCTGGCCGCCTGCGCCAGCGTGCCGGACGACTGGGGCCGCGCCGATGTCGCGCGCGTTGCCGGCGAACACGGGCGCAAGCTGCCTCAGGTGAAAGATGCCGCGACGCTGATCGCTGAGCGGACGCAGGCGCCGCTGACCGCCGACAGCGCGGTACAGCTGGCGCTGCTGAACAATCCCGATCTGCGCGCGCAGGCCGCTCAACTCGGCATCGCCGCGGCCGATGTCTACGAGGCCGGGCGGCTGGCCAATCCGGTGCTGTCGGCGACGCGGCTGTCGCCGGGCGACAACAACCAGCCGCATCCGCAGCTGACGCTCGGTGTCGCCTTCAACTTCGTCAATCTGCTGTTCCTGCCGGCAAATTCGCGCTATGCAAAAGCCGGTTTCGAATCGGCCAAGCTCGGTGCCAGCGCCGCGGCGCTGGAGCTCGCGGCGCATACCGAAGCGGCCTGGTTCGAGGCTGCCGGTGCGGATCGCATCGCGCTGATGCGTGAGCAGGCGAGCACGGCAGCGCAAGCGTCGGCGACGCTGGCACAGCGCTACTTCGACGCCGGCAACATCAGCCAGAAGCAACTGGCGATGGAGCAGGCCTCGGCGACGCGCGCAAGGCTCGACGCGATCAGCGCGCGCGCCGCCGCGGTCGACGCGCATGGCGCGCTGAACCGGCTGATGGGCCTGAGCGCGACGCAGGACGGATGGCAGCTGGACGGGCAATTCCCCGAACCACCGTCGCAGGTCGAAGATCTGGATGCGCTGCTGAAGACGGCGATGGGTTCGCGACTCGATGTCGACGCCGCGCGCGCGCAGTCGCAGGCGCTGGCGGCGCGTTACGGTCTGCAGCGGCGCACGCGGCTGATCGGCAGCATCGAAGTCGGCGCCGAACGCGAGCGCGACTTTGATGGATCGCTGAATGCCGGGCCGACCGCTTCGATCGAGCTGCCGCTGTTCGACTGGGGCGGCGGCCGCAAGGCGCGCGCGCAGGCCGAACTCGATCGCAGCGAGGCGCAGCTCGACGGCCTGGTGCTCGACGTCGGCAACGACGTCAAGCGCGCACAGGCGCGCATGAGCGCCGCGCAGCAGCGCGCGCTGGCCTATCGCGACGAGCTGATTCCGCAGCGTGAGGCGATCGTCGCCAGCCTGCAGAAGGAAGTGAACTACATGCTCGCCGGTGTGTTCGAGCTGCTGGTCGCCAAGCAGGACGAATACGACGCCTACGCCGGCTATGTCGAGGCGACAAAAGATTATTGGACCGCGCGCGCCGAGCTGGCACGCGCCATCGGCCGCGCCTTGCCGCGTGAAGTCGCGGACACCGAACACGCAGGAGAAAACTGATGCCGAGCCGCCGCGATGTATTGCAGATGATCAGCATCACCGGCGCCGGCGTCGCCGCTGCGGGCACCAGCGCCGCGCTGGCGCAGCACGAAGGCCATACGATGAGCGAGATGCAGCGCCAGGATGCGATCGAACATCCGCCGCACGACACACCGCCGCCACGCACGGCGCCAGGCGCGACGCAGGCTTATAGGCCGGTGCGCACGCTCAACGGCTGGACCTTGCCGCACAAGATGGTGGGCGGCGTCAAAGAGTTTCACCTGGTCGCCGAAGAAATCGAGCATGAATTCGCACCCGGCACGCGCGCCAGATGCTGGGGCTACAACGGCACCACGCCGGGGCCGACGCTCGAAGCCGTGGAAGGCGACCGCCTGCGGATCTTCGTCACCAACCGCCTGCCGGAGGGCACCAGCGTGCACTGGCACGGCATCGATCTGCCCAATGGTTACGACGGGGTCGGCGGCCTGACCCAGCCGCATATTCCGCCGGGCGAAACCTATGTCTACGAATTCACGCTGCGCCAGCACGGCACGCACATGTATCACCCGCATGTCGACGAAATGACGCAGATGGCCTTCGGCATGATGGGCATGTTCGTGATCCATCCGCGCGACGGCGAGGCGCTGAAGATCGATCGCGACTACTGCTTGCTGCTGCACAACTGGGCACTGAAGCCCGGCACCTACCGGCCCGATCCCAGCGTGATGGTCGATTTCGATCTGTGGACCTTCAACAGCAAGGTGTTCCCGGCGATCGATCCGCTGGTGGCGGCGATGGGCGAGCGCGTGCGCATCCGCGTCGGCAACCTGTCGATGTGGAATCACCCGATCCATCTGCACAGCAATCCGTTCTGGGTCACCGGCAGCGACGGCGGCCGCTGGCCGCAGGCGCAATGGCGGCGCGAGAGCACCGAGATCGTCGGCGTCGGCCAGGTGCGCGACCTGGAGTTCGTACCGACCGAACCCGGCGACTGGTCGCTGCATTGCCACATGGCGCATCACACGATGAACGCGATGGGCCACGGCGTACCGAACCCGGTCGGCGTCGACCAGGGCGGCGAGGTACAGGCGCAGATGCGCAAGCTGCTTCCCGGCCACATGGCGATGGGCAAGAACGGCATGAGCGAGCACGCGCGTCATGGCGCGCACATGCAGGGCCCGGACAACACCTTGCCGATGATGACGGGCCGCGGGCCTTATGGTCCGCTGGAAATGGGCGGCATGTTCACCGTGCTGAAAGTGCGCGAAGGCCTGGCCGCCGGCGATTTTCGCGATCCCGGCCCGTATGCGATGCCGGCCGGCAAGATCGCGCGCAAGGTCAGCAGCGATCCGGATTTCGGCAATCCGGTGCGCCGAGATCCGTACAGGTGATCCGCGATTCGACGTTGTAGCTGTGGCGCTCACGGTTATGCTGCCGAGATGAGCGAAGACAGCGTCCTCAACATCCGCGAACTGCCGGCCGAGGCGCTGCAACACCTGCTCGCGCCGCTGGGCCTGGGCATCGTCAGGGTCGCCGACGACGAGACCATCCCCGGCAGCTACTGGGGCGAGCGCGAGGCCGGCCTGGTCGGCGACGCGCTTTACCTGCGCGGCGACACGCCGGTGCATTCGGCGCTGCACGAGGCCTGTCACTGGCTGTGCATGGATACCGATCGTCGCCGCGGCCTGCACACCGATGCCGGCGGCAGCGACGTCGAGGAGTCCGCGGTCTGCTACCTGCAGGGCCTGCTCGCGCCGCATCTGGCCGGCTACAGCCGCGAGCGCCTGTTCGCGGACATGGACGCCTGGGGCTACCACTTCCGCCTCGGCAGCACCCGCGCCTGGTTCGAGCAGGACAGCGAGGACGCGCAGGCCTGGCTGCGCTCGCAGGGACGCTTTCAGTGCTGGCTGGAGGGCGCCGCCTTAGGTCATGTAAGCCTAAGCTGATGCCGCCGGGCGAGGCGCTTAGGTAATATTCACCCCTGAGCTGACGGGGAGTTCGGCAAGCTTGTTGCTCCAGTCCAGCCTTAGTCTTCTTTGGGGGATACGTTCTGTCTGCGCATGATTCCGGCCGACGGCTGGCCGTTGCCGCTGCCCTGGCGCTTTCCGCGCTGACCCTGCTGACCGCCTGCGGCGGTGGAAGCGACGGTGCCGACGAGCCCACCACCGAGCCCAGCAGCGGCACGCCGCCGGACCCGGCCGAGCCCAGCGAGCCGACCACACCCAGCGGCGACCCGACCCCGCCGACGCAGGCCAGCACCGGCCCCGGCAGCAGCGAGGCCCGCTACGCCGCGGTCACCAGCAACTATTACGGCATGGGCGGTACTGCCTACACGCTGGTGCTGCCGGTCGGTGCCGGCACCACGAGCTTGCCGGTGGTCGTGCTGCTGCACGGTTACGGCACGATCGATATTTCTCCGTATCGCGCCTGGGCCGAGCATCTGGCGCAGCGCGGCGCGATCGTGATCTACCCGCATTACCAGCTGCTGGTGGCGACTGCGGTGTCGGACTACGTGCCCAATGCGGTGCAGGGCATCAAGGACGCGCTCGCGCGCATCGCCAGCGCCGGCGGCGTGCGTGCCGACACCGCGAAGATGATCATCATCGGCCACTCGCTGGGCGGCGCGGTCGCGGCCAATGTCGCCGCGGTCGCCGGCTCGTCCGGCATTCCGCAGCCGGCCGCGCTGATGACGATCAACCCCAGCAACCAGTCGCAGAACGGCATGTTCGTGATGCCGATGGAAGACCTGGCGCAGATTCCGGCGACGACCCTGCAGCTGTCGCTGTTCAGCGATGCCGATCAGCGCATCGGCGACAGCATCGCCAAGCAGATCTTCAATGGCACCACCAATGTGCCGATGGCGAACAAGGATTACATCGTCGTCAACAGCGACTCGTACGGCGATACGCCGCTGGTCGCCGACCACTTTGCCGCGCTCGCCAGCCGCGACGGCCTGGGTTCGCTGTATCCGCCCGACGCGCTGGATTACTACGGCTACTGGAAACTCGCCGACGCGCTACTGCTGGCCGCCAGCGACAAGACCGACACCGTCGATCGCGACATCGCGATCGGGCATGGCAGCGCCGCGCAGATCTACATGGGCAAGTGGGGCGATGGCATGGCGGTGAAGACCTTGACCGTTACCAGCACGCCCTGATCTCGGGACCTGTAGGAGCGGACCCTGTCCGCGACTGTGCCGTTGCAGCCTCAGTCGCGGACAGGGTCCGCTCCTACCGTTGCAGCTTGAGCTCTACTTCTTCTTCGCCTGATTCGCGACCGCCTCGGCCGCGCGCTTGGCCGCTTCCGGATCGCCGAGATAGCGGTGGCTCTTGGCTTTCAACTCGTCGTCGAGTTCGAACAGCAGCGGGATCGCGGTCGGGATGTTGATCTCGAGGATCTCCTTCTCGCCGACGCCGGTCAGGTACTTGTACAGCGCGCGCAGCGAGTTGCCGTGCGCGGTCACCAGCACGGTCTTGCCGGCTTTAAGGTCCGGCGCGATCGCGTCGTTCCAGTACGGCAGCACGCGCTCCAGCGTGGTCGCTAGCGACTCGGTCGCCGGCAGCGCGTTGACGTCGAAAGCCTTGTAGCGCGGATCGTGCTTCGGGTGGCCCGGATCGGCGGCGTCCATCGGCGGCGGCGGCACGTCGTAGCTGCGGCGCCAGATCTTGACCTGCTCCTCGCCGTGCTTGGCGGTGGTCTCGGCCTTGTCCAGACCCTGCAGGCCGCCGTAGTGGCGCTCGTTCAGGCGCCAGCTCTTGATCACCGGAATCCACAGCTGGTCGAGGCCCTCCAGCACCACGTTCTGCGTGCGGATCGCGCGCTTGAGCACCGAGGTGTAGGCGACGTCGAAGGCCAGGCCTTCCTGCTTCAGCAGCTTGCCGGCGGCGACGGCTTCGGCGACGCCGGCTTCGGTCAGGTCGACGTCGACCCAGCCGGTGAAGCGATTCTCCAGATTCCACTGGCTCTGGCCGTGGCGCAGCAGCACGAGTTTGCGGGTGCTCATTGGGCTTTTGATTCCTGTTGGTCTTGCAGATGCTTGTTTTTGAGCCGCACGTAATGCGCGGTCGAGTAGGTGAAGTTGTCGCGCTCGGCCTGCGTGAGTTCACGCACTGCGACCGCCGGCGAGCCGCGATACAGCCAGCCGGATTTCAGGGTCTTGTTCGGCGACACCAGGCTGCCGGCCGCGACGATCACGTCGCTTTCGATCACCGCCTTGTCGAGCACGATCGCGCCCATGCCGATCAGCACGCGATCATGGATGGTGCAGGCGTGCAGCACCGCGCCGTGGCCAACGGTGACGTCCTCGCCGATACGTAAGTCGACGCCGCCCGGCGTGTACGGGCCGTCGTGGGTCACGTGCAGCACCGCATTGTCCTGCACGTTGCTGCGCGCGCCGATCTGCATCTTGTTGACGTCGCCGCGCAGCGCCGCGAACGGCCAGATCGATACGTCGTCGGCCAGGGTCACCGCGCCGAGCACCAGCGCGAGCTCGTCGACGAACACGTCGCGGCCCAGCGTCGGCTTCACGCCCTGAAAGGCACGAATCACGGCGGCAGCGGCGTGGTGATGATGCCCGGCGTGTTCAGACGGTTGACGTAGTTGGCGTCCGACCACTTGCCGAGGAATTCGCGGATGTGGTCGATCACGTCGCTCTGGCCACGCAGGCCCGGGCCGATCGAGGCGAGGATGCGCGGGTGCGACATCTTCGGGTAGATCACGGTCTCGACCGGGCCACCGGCGCGGCCGACGCTGGCGGCGAGGTTGCGCGTATTGCTCACCTGCACGATCTCGTCATCCTCGCCGGCCATCAGCAGCAGCGGCGGATTGCGGCCGTCGGTGAACATGATCGGCTGCGACTGCTCGAACTTCTCGGGCGGGCCGAACAGGTCACGCAGGGTCGGATCGACCAGCGGCAGGAAGTCATAGGGGCCGGCCAGGCCGATCATGCCGCGCAGCCAGGTGCGCGAGCCGCCCACCGAGGCCAGGTACTGCTCGTTGAGCGCC
This sequence comes from Hydrocarboniphaga sp., assembly GCF_965279055.1. NCBI lineage: Bacteria > Pseudomonadati > Pseudomonadota > Gammaproteobacteria > Nevskiales > Nevskiaceae > Hydrocarboniphaga > Hydrocarboniphaga sp. The sequence continues at coordinate 785,553 of NZ_OZ257125.1, forward strand.
AGCATCGCCGCGATGTGCGCGCCGGAGGAATGGCCCATGACGAAAATCTTCTTCGGATCGCAGCCGTAGTCGCCGATGTGGTCGCGGGTCCATTTGACGACCTTGGCGCCGTCGTTGACGAAGGCCGGGAAGCGCGACATCGGGTACAGGCTGACGTCGGGGATCACCGTGCAGTAGCCGATGCGCGACAGCGCGCCGCCGACGAATTCGTATTCGTCCTTGCTGCCGCTGGTCCAGCGCTTGCCGTAGAAGAACACCACCACCGGACGCTTGGTCTGGTTCTGCGGCGTATAGACGTCCAGCCGCAGGTTCTTGGCGGCGTCGTAGGGCATGTTCTGGGTGCGCTGGAAGTCCTTGGTGGACGTCATGCTGTTGAGCACCTGTTCGCCGGAGCAGGCGGCGAGCGCGGCGAGCAGCGGCAGGCTCAGCCAGAGGCAATATTTGCGGAAGGCGTGGGTCATCGGGATCGGGATGGCGGAGACCGGCGCGGGAGCGCGCCCTTGGGTGCCAATGTTAATTGATGTCGCTGGGATGTCGCTCGCGGTGGCCCGGGGAATCTGGGTCGCGGGCAAGCCCGCTCCTACAGGCGCCGCGCTATTTGTAGGAGCGGGCTTGCCCGCGACCGGCCGCTACCTTGTCCGCGCCGGCATACGCCCCCATGCTTTCAGCCTCATCACAAGACACCAAGCCATGACCCAGACCGCGAACCCGCTGCTCGCCCTTCGCCCCTTGAACCACTTGCCGGACTTTGCGCAGCTCGCGCCCGAGCAGGCCGAGCCGGCGCTGGACCAGCTGCTGGCCGACAACCGCGCCGCGCTGGACCAGCTGCTGACCGGGCAGGCCGATCCGAGCTGGGCGACGCTGGTCGAGCCGCTTGAGCAACTCGGCGAGGGCCTGGGCCAGATGTGGGGGCCGGTGCAACACCTGTTCGGCGTGCGCGCGACCAGCGGCTGGCGCGCGGCCTACAACGCCTGCCTGCCGAAGATCACCGAGTACAGCCTGGAGCTGTCGCAGTCGGCGCCGCTGTGCGCGGCCTACCGCGCGATCGAGCAGCGCGCCGACTTTGCGCAGCTGTCGCCGGTGCGCCAGAAAGTCATCCGCGACGCGCTGCGCGACTTCCGCCTCAGCGGCATCGACCTGCCGGCGGACAAGCAGGCGCGCTACAAGGAAATCGCGCTGCGCCTGTCCGAGCTGCAGACCCAGTTCGAGGAACACCTGATGGACGCGATCCAGGCGTTCGGCAAGCACGTCACCGACGAGGCCGTGCTCGCCGGCATGACCGAGGCGGCCAAGAGCCAGGCACGCGACAAGGCCAAGGCCAAGGGTCTGGACGGCTGGTTGCTGACACTGGATTTCCCGAGCTTCGACGCGGTGATCAGCTATTCGACCAACCGCGAGCTGCGCCATGAGTTGTACACCGCGTTCACCACCCGCGCTTCCGATCAGGGGCCGCAGGCCGGCCAGTTCGACAACGGCCCGCTGATGAAGGAGATCCTGGCGTTGCGGCACGAAGAAGCGCAGCTGCTCGGCTTCAAGCATTACGCCGAGCTGTCGCTGGCGACCAAGATGGCGGACTCCGCCGACGAGGTCGAACAATTCCTGCTCGATCTGGCGCGCCGCGCCAAGCCGCAGGCACAGGCCGAACTCGACGAGCTGCGCGCCTACGCCAAAAAGCTCGACGGTCTGGACGACCTGCAGCCCTGGGACACGGCGTTTTACAGCGAGAAACTGAAAGAGAGCAGCCTCGGCCTGTCCGACGAGGAGCTGCGCCCGTACTTCTCGCTGCCGAACGTGCTCAAGGGCCTGTTCGGCGTCATCGAAAAGCTCTACGGCCTGCGTGCCGAGGTCATCGAAGGCGCATCGGTGTGGCACGCGGACGTCAGGCTCTACGGCCTGAAGAACCAGGCCGGCGACATCGTCGGCCGCTTCTATCTCGACCCCTTCGCGCGCGAGGAAAAACGCGGCGGCGCCTGGATGGACGAGTGCCACAACCGCCGCCGCACCGCGGCCGGCCTGCAGGACCCGGTCGCGTATCTGGTTTGCAACTTCCGCCCGGCCGTCAACGCCGATCAGCCGGCGCTGCTGACGCACGACGAAGTCGTGACGCTGTTCCACGAGTTCGGTCACGGCCTGCACCTGCTGCTGACCCAGGTCGACGAGGCCTCGCTGGCCGGCATCCACGGCGTCGAATGGGATGCGGTCGAGCTGCCCAGCCAGTTCATGGAGAACTGGTGCTACCACGAGGACACGCTGAAAGGTTTCGCCCACCACTGGCAGACCGGCGAAGCGCTGCCGGATGTTTTGCTGCAAAAGCTGCTCGGCAGCCGCGTGTTCCAGACCGGCCTGGCGACGGTACGCCAGGTCGAGTTCGCGCTGTTCGACCTGCGCCTGCATCGCGACTTCGACCCGGCCGTCGGCGCGCGCGTGCTGGAGACGCTGGACGCGGTGCGCAACGAGGTCTCGGTGCTGCCTCCGCCGGCGTTCAACCGCATGCCGATGAGCTTCAGCCACATCTTCGCCGGCGGTTACGCGGCCGGTTACTACAGCTACAAGTGGGCCGAGGTGCTGTCGGCCGACGCGTTCGCCGCGTTCGAGGAAAGCAACTTTGCCGCCGAAACCGGTCAGCGCTTCCGCGACACCATCCTCGCCAACGGCGGTTCGCGAGAAGCCCGCGAGCTGTTCCGCGAATTCCGCGGCCGCGATCCGCAGGTGGATGCGCTGCTGCGGCACAACGGGCTGTTGGCCGAGGCTGCTTGATCTAGGAAACCCCTCTCCCCCCGGGAGAGGGATAGGGGTGAGGGCCTCGCCGATGGTGATCGGTCTGCTCGCGGCGACGCCCTCATCCGGCGCTTCGCGCCACCTTCTCCCGAGGGGAGAAGGCATGAGGCACAAGTCTTTGGCTTTAAGCTAACCCCATGCCCAATGCCTATCCGCTGATCCGCGACATTTCCGCGCTGCAAGCTGGCGCGCCCTACGATCTGCTGGTCATCGGCGGCGGCATCTACGGTGCCTGGACCGCTTACGACGCCGCGCTGCGCGGCCTGAAGGTCGCGCTGGTCGAGAAGAACGACTGGGGCAGCGGCACCTCGAGCGCGTCGAGCAAGCTGATTCACGGCGGCCTGCGGTATCTGGAGCATTTCGAATTTCAGCTGGTGCGTCATGCGCTGGCGGAGCGCCGCGTACTCACCGAGATCGCGCCGCATCTGGTGCGGCCGCTGCGCTTCATGGTGCCGGTTTGGAAAGGCGCGCGCGCCGGCATGTTCAAGCTCTCCGCCGGTCTGACGCTCTACGATCTGCTCGCCGGCGGCGACCAGCCGGTGGCGCGGCACAAGTCTTATTCCAAGAGCAAGCTGCTGCAGTTGCATCCCTATTTGCGCGAGAGCGGACTCAAGGGCGGGCTGTCTTACGGCGACTGCCAGGAAGACGATGCGCGCATGACGCTTGCGGTGGTTGCAGCGGCGCAGCAGGCCGGCGTCGTCGTCGCCAATCGTGTCGCGGCGACTGCGCTGCTGAAGCAAGGCAAGCAGATCGTCGGCGCGTCGCTGCTCGATGTTGCCGATGGCAGCAGTTTCGATCTGCAAGCTTCGGCCGTCGTCGTCGCCGCCGGCCCCTGGGCTCACGGCCTGATCGGTCGCGAAGCGCCGAAGGTCAAGCTGGTCAAGGGCGTGCATCTGGTGATGCCGGCGATCCCCGATTGCAGCGACGCCTTCCTTTTCACCGCGCCGCAGGACGGCCGCGTCTACTTCGTGATTCCCTGGTACGGCCGCACTCTGCTCGGCACCACCGAGTCCGAAGTCAGCGATCCGAAGCAGGCCGTGGTCACCGAGGCCGAAGTGCGTTATCTGCTCGACGCCGCGCGCGATGCGCTGCCGCAGCTGCAATGGAGCGAGCGCGACGTGCAGGGCCGCTTCGCCGGCGTGCGCACGCTGCAGGCCGACGAAGAGGACTCGCTGTCGGCGGTGACGCGCGAGTTCGTCGTGCTGCAGCCGTCGCCGGGGCTGGTGGTGCCGATCGGCGGCAAATACACCACCTCGCGTGTCGATGCGATCGAGATCGTCGACGCGGTGATGCACGCGCTCAACCGCGGACGGCCTCCGTCTACGACGCACGATCATCCGCTGCCGGGCGCGCCGTCGGCGCAGGGCTTCGACGGCTGGCTCGCGCAAGCCGTGGCGCGCGCCTGGGAGCAGGGCGTCGACCAGCAGGCGGCGACGCAACTGGCGCTGCGCCATGGCCTGCGCATCGATCGCATCATCGAGCTATTGCAGGAAAACCCGGCCTGGTCTGCGCGCGTGGTCGCCGGCGCGGCGTTTATCGACGCCGAGATCGTGCTCGCCGCACGCGAAGAGATGTCTTTTTCCTTAGACGATTTGTTGCGCCGCCGCATGCCGCTGACCTTGCTGACGAGGCTTTCCGAGGCCGATTTGCAGCGAATCGCCACGCTATTCGGCGAGCAAAAAGGCTGGACCGCCGATCAACGGCAGCAGGCAGTCGATGAAATGCAGTCGCGTTGACGCGGCCACTCACAATCAGGATTTCCGCTGTTACATCACGCGCTTGTCTGCCTCCTGACACGCGAGTCGTGAGTATGATTTTTTTGTTGCTGTTCTGTTACGAAGCTCTGAGACTCCGCCCCACATAAGTGGTTGTGCTGATTTCTAGTGCAGCCGATTGGGACAAGAAGTCCCTTGTGCTTGAGGAGAGGCTCGATGCTCGTACGAAACGCCTGTGCCGCGTTCGCGGTTGCCTGCGCCCCGCTGTTTCTGTCGGCTTGCGGCGGTGGTGGCAATGAATCCCTTGATGACGATGCCGGTCTGAAATCCGGTGTGTTTTCGCTGTTCGACCCGGTGGCCGCCAGCGCCACGGTACCGTTCCCGTTCGACGGCTTTTTCTCTGGCTCCACCGACGGCACGCTCAACATCCCGAACGCCAGCAGCGCGCCGTTCGTGACGCAGGCGAATTTGCAGGACGGTTTCTCGACCACCGCGTCGATGTTCACCGACATGCTCGGCACGCTGGACTACAGCACGCTGAATGCCGGCCTGCTGGTGGTCAACACCCGGACCGGTGCGGTGCTCAAGCCCGGCGTCGACTACACCACGCAGCCTTCGGTGGCGATCTCGACCAATCCGCTGTCGGGCCAAAACGAGCCGATCAGTGCATTCCGTTCACGCGTGCTGATCGAGCCCTTGAAACCGCTCGATGCGCAGACGCGTTACGTGGTCGTGCTGACGCCGGCGCTGAAGAGCACCGAGGGCGTGCCGGCTGCCCCCAGCGAGCTGTTCAAGGTCGCGCGTTCGGCGACGCCGGTCGCCGAGTCGACGGTTCCGGCGCTGAGTGCGCTGACCTCCGCGCAGAAGACCACTCTGGAAACGGTGCGTAGCACCCTGATCCGGCCTATCGTCGAGCAACTCGCCGGCTTCGGTATCACCGAAGAACAGGTGGTGCTGACCTGGAGCTTCACCACGCAGTCGATCGGTAACACCTTGCAGCATCTGCAGGCCAATGCCGTGGCCAGCCAGATCGCGGCGAAGAACACCGGCGCGACGCTGGCCAGTTTCAACAGTGCCTTGCCGCCGATCGCGAACGTCTACTTCGGCACCGTCAAGCTGCCGTACTACCTGGCCACGCCGGGCGCGACGGCGGAGACCGTCACCGATCCGCTGACCCAGTACTGGCTGGCCGACGCGAGCAAGCCGGACAACACGCAGAGCTTTCTCGGCCGCGTGCCCTGCGGCGCCTTCGTCACCGACGGCACCGGCCTGACGCCGAGTGTGTCGACCACTGCCTGCTTCCCCGATCCGGTCAAGCGCGCCGACGTCACCGTGCCGGTGCTGATCACCGTGCCCAATGCGGACAGCGGCAAGACCATGCCGGCCAACGGCTGGCCGGTCGTGATCTTCCAGCACGGCATCACCGGCAATCGTTCGCAGATGCTGGCGATCGCGCCGGCACTGACGCTGGCGGGCTTCGCGGTGGTGGCGATCGATCTGCCGCTGCATGGCCTGCCGCCGGAAAGCCCGCTGCGTATCAGCGGCGTCACGGAGCGCACCTTCGATCTGGATCTGTCGAACAACACGACGGGTGCCTCCGGCCCGGACGGCGTGGTCGATTCCTCCGGCACTTACTTCATCAACCTGTCGAGCCTGATCACCAGCCGCGACAACATCCGCCAGGCGGTGTCCGACCTGATCGTGATGGCGAAGTCGGCCGGCGGCAGCATCCTGGTCAACAGCGGCGGCACGCCCGACGGCAACAAGTTCGACGGCAGCCAGGTCCGCTTCGTCGGCCACTCGCTCGGCGGCATCGTCGGCGGCACGCTGCTCGGCGTGAACACCGAAATCGGCGCCGCCACGCTGGCGATGCCCGGCGGCGGAATCGCCAAGCTGCTGGACGCTTCGGTCAGCTTCGGCCCGCGCATTTCCGCCGGCCTCGCCGCCAGCGGCCTGATCGAAGGCACCGACAACTACGAAACCTTCCTGCGCTTCGCGCAGACCCTGGTCGACTCGGCCGATCCGATCAACTACGCGGCCAGCGCCGCAGAAAAGCATCCGCTGCACATGATCGAAGTCGTCGGCAGCGACAGCTCGCCGGCCGATCAGGTCGTGCCCAACGATGCACCGGCCAATGCCGGCACGACCAACAACGACAAGGTCACGATCACCGGCTTTCTGTCCGGCACCGATCCGCTGTATCAGCAGATGGGCCTGACGCCGCATGTGTTCGACGGCAGCGCCAACGTGCTGCTCGGCGAAGCCGCGCGCAGCAACGTCGTGCAGTTCACCAGCGGTGATCACGCCTCGATCCTGAGCCCGGCCGCGTCCGCTGCGGCGACCACGGAGATGCAGAGAGAAACCGCGAGCTTCCTCGCCAGCAACGGCCTGTGCCTGCCGATCGGAGGGTCCTGCCCATGACGCGCGCAGCGACCTCTTTGACCGGCAACTCATCACACAAGGACAGGCACATGAACCGCACTCTCAATCCGCGTCTGCGCAAAACCGCGCTGGCGCTGGCCGCGGCCGCATTCGGCTGCAGCTTCGCACCCGGCGCGCAGGCGCTGGACTATTCCTCCAACGGCGTCGAGTTGCGTGTCGACAGCAAGATCAGCGTCGGCGCCGCCTGGCGTGTCGCCGGCCGCGACAAGGACAACATCGGCATCAGCAACGGCGGCGATGCGTATTCCACCAACAGCGACGATGGCAACCTCGCTTTCGACAAGGGCGACCTGATCGCATCCCCGATCAAGCTGACCAGCGATGCGACGCTGACCTACGGCAACTACGGCGTGTTCGTGCGCGGCAGCTATGTGTACGACCCGACCTTGCAGCAGAAGAAATACTTCAACCCGGCCAACTACGGCCAGCCGGGCAAGGAGGCGCCGGCTTCGGAGTATCACGACAAGACCGATGAAGTGCGTGATCGCCTCGGCCACGACGGCAGCCTGCTCGACGCCTATTTTTTCGGCAGCAACCGCATCCTGGATCGCACGCTGACTTACAAGATCGGCCGGCAGATCCTGAACTGGGGTGAATCGACCCTGGTGCAGAACGGCCTGAACTCGCTGGTCTCGGCCGACGCCAACAAGCTGCGCGTGCCGGGCTTCGACATCAACGAAGTGGTCAAGCCGGTCGGCATGGTCACCGCGTCCTTCGATGTGATCGAGAACGTCAGCCTCGAAGGCTTCTATCAGTTCGAATGGCGCCGCACCGATCCGGATGCGGCTGGCAGTTTCTTCGAGACCAACGACTTCGTCGGCGCCGGCGGCACGCGCGCCAACATCAGCTTCGCGATCCCCGGCGAGAACGACATCGGCAGCACCGTGCCGCACGGCGACGATCGCCTGGGCAAGGACAGCGGCCAGTTCGGCGGCGCGCTGCATTTCTACATTCCGCAGCTCAACGGCATCGACCTGTCGCTGTACGCGGCCAAGTACAACAGCCGCCTGCCGGTGATCAGCGGCCACTCGGCGACCGAGCCGCTGAAGCCGTTCGGTGGCGACTACTTCCTCGAGTATCCGGACGACATCAAGATGTTCGGCACCTCGTTCAACTCGACCCTGCCCTGGGGCCTGGCGCTGCAGGGCGAGTACAGCCTGAAAGTCGGCCAGCCGCTGCAGATCGACGACGTCGAGATCCTGCTGACCGGCCTGGGCATTCCGAGCCAGCTCGATCGCACGCTCGGCGGCGCCTCCGGCAACCAGTATCTCAAGGGCTATCGTCGCAAGGACGTGTCGCAGGTCGACATGGCGCTGACGCGCGTGTTCGGGCCGAGCAGCTGGCTTCAGTCCGACCAGACGATTCTGGTTGCCGAATTCGCCTACGACTACATCCACGATCTGCCGCCGACCAGCGAGCTGCGCTTCGATGCACCGGGCACGTCTCTGCCGGGCTATGACGCGGCCACCGACGGCGCGGTGCGTGCGGGCTTCCTGCACAACCGCGGCAAGGTCAACCCGGCCGATCCGGATGGTCGCGACGATCTTCCGGCCGAGAGCAACAGCTATGCGACCTCGGCTTCCTATGGCTACAAGCTGATCGCACGCCTGAGCTACAACAACGCGATCGGCTCGGTCGCGCTGAACCCGACGATCCGCTTCGACCACGATCTGCACGGCTACACGCCGCAGCCGATCGGCAACTTCGTCGAAGGCCGCAAGCTGGTCAGCGTCTCGGTGGGCTGGACCTACCACGCGGCCTGGAGCGGCGACATCGGCTACGTCAACTACTTCGGCGGCAGCGACCAGAACCTGCTGTCCGATCGCGACTACGTCGAAGCCAGCGTCGGCTACTCGTTCTAGGGCTTAAACGCGGTCTTGAAAAAGTTGGTTTGTCGCAGGGCCTCTCATCCTGCGAAAAGGCCGGGCAGATGCCCGGCCTTTATTTTTTGCGCGGTACAAAAACCTCAGAATTGCGCGAAGAAATCCCAGATCGCCTCGGTCGCGTCCAGATTCTGCGAGGTGTGGCCGACGGCGATCGGCGTCTGGCTGCCGGGCCAGGCGTGGCCGCCGTTGACGACGGTATACATGTTGACGGCGCTGCCGCCGCTGCAGTCGTAGTTTTCGCGCAGCTTGATCGTGGTGCGGTCGCTGACTTTTGACGGCAGCGTGGTGTCGGTGCGCGAGGCCGCATTGCAGCCGTTGATCGCCGACCAGCGCGCATAGTTCTCTTCGGCGGACAGCATGCCCAGCGGATGCTCATAGGCGACAAAGGCGTCGCGCGTGCCGACGATGCTGACGATGGGCACCGGCCGCGACGGCTTGCACGCCGCGTTCTGCGAGTTGCGCATGCTCGCCGCGTCCACCGCCACCGCGGCGACCAGGCCGGCTTTCTCGCAGGCGAAGCGCACCGTCATGAAGCCGCCGTTGGACATGCCGGCCATGAACACGCGCCGGGCGTCGATCGGATAGGTCGCGCTCATGTGCGCGATGAGCTTGGCCAGAAACTCGACGTCGCCGCTGGACGCCGAGGTCGAAGGGTCGTCGCCCCAGTGGCCGTTGATGGCCTCGGGCAACACCACCCAGGCGCCGTGTTCGGCAGCCAGGCGGCCGGCGCGTGCGACGTTGGCCATCACCTCGGCATTGCCGCCGGAGTAGTGCAGCAGGACCACCAGCGGCGCCTTCTCGGGGCTTGCGAGGGCCGGCTCGATGATCAGCAGCGGCCGCGCGACGCCCTGGTGCTCGATGGCGTCGGCAATCGCGACCGTGCCTTCGGTTGGATTCAGGTGCTGCTGTCCGAGCCGCGACAAGGCGGTGCCGAGGCCATCGCTGAGGCCGGCGAAGGTCTTGCTGAAACCGGCGGAGACCCGCTCGCGGGTCTTGGCCAGGCCGTCGCCGATCTGGCCCAGTGCGTCGCCGATGCCGGCGTGTGCCGCCGGACTGGTGGCGAGTGAGAGCATCAAGGCGCCCGCTGCCCATGTTCGTGCTATCGACATCTTCCCTCCCTGTGAGATGGCAGCCGAAATCACCTGAATCGGCTGTCCGGATATGTAGGAAATAAACTCTATCGTAGTTAGGTGCTTACGTGAACTAGCTAGAGTCCTACATGACATGTAGGTCAGGGATGCCAGGACCGCGCCGGTCTGGGACAATGCCGGCATGAAACTCAACCCCAACCAGCTGGCCGCGGCGCTGGCGCGCAGCCTGGCGCCGGTCTACGTGGTCGCCGGCGACGAGCCGTTGCTGATCCAGGAATCGCTGGACGCGATCCGCGCCGCCGCACGGAAGCGCGGCTACAGCGAGCGCGAAGTGCTGGACGTGGAAAAGGGCTTCGACTGGTCCAGAGTCAGCCAGGCCTGCGACAGCCTGTCGCTGTTCGCGAGCCTGCGCATCGTCGAGCTGCGCATGCCGGGCGGTGCGCCCGGTACCGAAGGCAGCGCGGTGCTGCAGAGGCTGGCCGAGCGGCCGCCGCAGGACGTGCTGTTCATCGTCGTCTGCGGTGCGCTGGAGACCAAGCAGCGCAACAGCGCCTGGTTCGCGGCGCTGGAGAGCGCCGGCGCCAGCGTCTACGCCTGGCCTATCGACGGCGACAAGTTCGAGCCCTGGCTGGAAGAGCGGCTGCGCGGCGCCGGGCTCAAGCCCGATGCCGAGGCACTGCAGCTGCTGGCCGAGCGCACCGAGGGCAACACGCTGGCGGCGGCCCAGGACATCGCCAAGCTGGCGCTGCTGTTTCCTGACGCCGCGATCGGTATCGAGCAGGTGCGCGAAGCCGTCGCCGACAGCGCACGCTTCGACGCTTTCGACCTCAACGAACGCATGCTCAGCGGTGATGCCGCCGGCGTGGTGCGCAGCCTCGGCCATCTGCGAGAAGAGGGCGTCGAGGTGCTGGAGCTGCTCGGCGCGCTGACGTATGGCCTGCGCCAGTGGGCCAATGTGCAGGCCGCGTTCGCCAGCAGCGGCGACGCCCAGCGCGCCTGCGAGGCCGCCTACGTGCCGCGGCCGCGCCAGGGGCCGTATCAAAAAGCCCTGCGCCGTACCCGCCTGCCGCAGATCTATGGCTGGATGCGCAAGACTGCGGTCATCGACCAGCTGGCCAAGTCCACCGGCGGCAAGGAACAGGCCTGGGAAGAGTTGCTAACATTGGTCATGGCGGCGGCCGGGTCGGCGCCGAAGATTTCCCAAACCAAGATCCCCTCAGTAGCCCAACGAGCATGAACGCGCAGGCGGTCAAAATCGCAAGCAAGGCCGGCCAGGACGAGGTGCTGCAGTACATGCGCGAACGCGGCGAACGCGCGCGCGCCGCTGCGCGGCACATCGCACGCGCCGACACCGGCATCAAGAACGCAGCGCTGTTCGCGCTGGCGCAGCTGCTGATCGATGACAAGCGCGCGATCCTTGCCGCGAACGCCGAGGACATGCGCGCCGGCCGCGCCGCCAAGCTCGATGCGGCGATGCTCGAGCGTCTCGAACTCAACGACTCGCGCATCGAGGCGATGGCCGACGGCGTACGCCAGGTCGCCTCGCTGGCCGACCCGATCGGCGAAATGACCGACATGAAAATGCGCCCGTCCGGCATCCAGGTCGGCCGCATGAGAGTGCCGCTCGGAGTGGTCGGCATCATTTACGAATCGCGGCCGAACGTGACCGCGGAAGCCGCGATCCTGTGCCTGAAGTCCGGCAACGCGGCGATCCTGCGCGGCGGCTCCGAGGCGATCAATTCCAATCAGGCGATCGCGCGCTGCATCCAGCGCGCGCTGCGCGACGCCGGCCTGCCCGAAGACGCAGTGCAGGTGCTGAGCATCACCGACAGACGCGCGGTCGGGCTGATGGTGACGATGCCCGAATACATCGACGTGGTGATTCCGCGTGGCGGCAAGGGCCTGGTGTCGGCGGTGTCCAACGGCGCCAAGGTGCCGGTGATCAAGCATCTCGACGGCGTCTGCCACGTGTTCATCGACGCCGATGCCGACGTCGAGAAAGCGATCGCGGTCTGCGTCAACGCCAAGACCCAGCGCTACGGCACCTGCAACACGATGGAAACCCTGCTGGTCGACGCGCCGGTCGCCGAGCGCGTGCTGCCGCGTCTGGCGCAGATCTATCGTGAAGCCGGCGTCGAACTGCGCGGCTGCGAGCGCACGCGGCGCATCCTCAGCGACGCGAAACCGGCCGCGCAGTCGGACTGGGCCGAGGAATACCTGGCGCCGATCCTGGCGGTGAAAATCGTCGACGGAATCGACGCGGCGATGGACCACATCGCGCACTACGGCTCGGCTCACACCGATGCGATCGTGACCGAAAACTACACGCGCGCACGGCGCTTTCTGCGCGAAGTCGATTCGGCTTCAGTGATGGTCAACGCCTCGACGCGTTTCGCCGACGGCTATGAATACGGCCTCGGCGCCGAGATCGGCATCAGCACCGACAAGTTCCACGCCCGCGGCCCGGTCGGCCTCGAAGGCCTGACCTCGCAGAAGTGGGTGGTGCTCGGCGATGGCAACGTCCGGTGATCTCTGAATGCTGAGCGACCGCGCATGATGGCGGCCGTTTTGGGACGCCGGCGCTGAACGCCCCGTTCGGCATTTTTGGCGGCACCTTCACGCCCATTCACAACGGGCACCTGCGGCTCGCGCTGGAACTCAAGGAGCGGCTCGCCCTGGAATCGGTGCGGGTGATTCCAAGCGCGCAGCCGCCACATCGCGAAGCGCCGCAGGTGAGCCCCCAGCGGCGCATGGAATGGGTGGAGCTGGCGTTGCAGCACGAGCCGGCATTGGTCGCCGATGATCGCGAGCTGCGCCGCGCCGGGCCGTCGTACACGCACGACACGCTGGCCGCGCTGCGTGAGGAATTCCCGGATCGTCCGCTGGTGCTGTTGCTCGGCGATGACGCGGCCAACCAGTTTCACACCTGGCATCGCTGGCGTGAAATCATCGAGCTGGCGCATCTGGTGTTCGTCGAGCGGCCGTACGAGCCGCCGGCGCCGGCGCCGGAACTGGTCGCGCATCTGCGCGGCCGTCGTGCGCAGAGCAACGCGGATTTCAGCCAACAGCTCGCCGGCCTGTGGACGTCGGCGAACATTCCACCGCTGGCGATTTCTTCAACTCGTGTCCGCCGTCTGCTGAAGGCGGGCCGATCGGTACGCGGTCTCGTTCCCGAGTCCGTGATTGCTTCATTCACTCAAAAGGACATCAGCCTTCTTACATACGATGAAGACCCAGCCACTGACTGACATTGCCCGTAGCGCGCTCGAAGACCTCAAGGCGGTAGACCTGAAGGTGCTCGATGTTCGCGGCCTGACTTCCATAACCGACGTGATGATGATCTGCACCGGCACGTCGAACCGACACGTCGCATCCCTGGCACGCAACGTATTCGATCTGGCGAAGGAGGCCGGCTACACGCCACGAGGAATCGAGGGGCTGGAGGAAGGCGAGTGGGCGCTGGTGGATCTGGGCGACGTCGTCGTGCATGTGATGCAGACGCAGACGCGCGCGTTCTACCAGCTCGAAAAGCTCTGGGACATGAGCGAGCCGCGGTCCAAAGCCGCCAACGGCTAGCGCGGCACCGCCCGAATGCGTCTGCGCCTGATCGCCATCGGTGGCCGTATGCCGGATTGGGTGCAGACCGCATTCGACGATTACGTCAAACGCCTGCCGCGCGAAGTGCGGCTGGAGCTGGTGGAGATTCCGCTGGCGACGCGCGGCAAGAACGCGGATATCGCGCGCGCCCGCCAGCTCGAAGGCGAGCGCGTGCTGAAAGCCTTGCCCGATGGAGTTCGCAGCGTCGCGCTCGACGAGCGCGGTGCCAGCTGGAGCAGCGTGGATCTGGCCGATCAGCTCAAACGCTGGCAGCAGGACGGGCGCGATGTCGCGCTGCTCGTCGGTGGACCGGACGGCCACGCGCCGGACGTGCTGAAACGCGCCGAGCAGAAATGGTCGCTGTCACCGCTGACCCTGCCGCATGCGCTGGTGCGCGTGCTGATCGCCGAGCAGATTTATCGCGCGACGACGCTGTTGGCGGGGCACCCGTATCACAGGGCTTGATCGCGGTCTCTGTAGGAGCGGATCCTATCCGCGACCCAGGACTCGCCATCACAGTCGCGGATAGGATCCGCTCCTACAGCTGGCGGTATCGCGATTAAATCTTCTTCTCCGCCGGATGCACCAGCGCCGCCAGCTCGGTGCGGCTGTAGACGCCAAGCTTGCGATACACCCGATACAGATGATTGGCGACCGTCGACGGCGCCACGCCGATCTTCTTCGCCGCCTGCTTGAACGACAGGCCCTGCGCGACCGCGTTGACCACTTCGCGCTCGCGCACCGTCAGCCGGTCCAGCGGGCCGGCGGTCCAGATGTGCAGCAGGAACAGATCGCCCAGCGGCTCGCACTTGATGCCGAGGCCGCCAACCAGGCCGCTGGAGCCGGCCTCAGGCAACGGGAACGGCAAGGCCTGCGCGCGTTCGGGATTCGGGTAGTGCGTCTCCAGCAGATCGAGAAAACGCGGCTGCGCTTCGTGGAACAGGCCGCTGCTGTCGACCACCGCCGCGCCGCTGCCCGGCGGACGATCGCTGCGATGCAGCTCATGCACGAAGAACACGTGCGAGGCCGCGTTGAACAGGTGATAGGTGATGCGTCGCTGCCAGTCTTTTTCCTGATCGGTGAACGGCTCGTCCGGATTCTTGCGGTACAAGGTCACCAGGCTGTACAGGCCGCTGCGTGTCTCAAGATGACCGGTGGAGAGAATCCTTTCGATGCCCTGCGGCTGGAATACCTGCTTGTAGATTTCGCTGCGATGGAATTCCTCGTCGCTGAGCACGCTGGCCATGTCCACGGGGCGTTCGAGATTGGCCATGATCCGCGGAAACAGCGGGTTCATCGGCAGGGTCGCTTCCAGCTGCGCCGGAAATTCTTCCGGAAGGCCGACCACGGTGCGCGTGTAGAAGCGCCCCTGCGTGGCGCTGCCGCTGCCCCACAGCGCGCCATCATGCGGAATCACCCGCGCCAGGGTCTCCAGCGCCCAGGCGCGATAGCGTTCCGGCGGCACCGCCAAGCCGGAGCGATACAGGCGTGCGATGTAGCGGTCGACCTTCAGATCGGCCGGTTCGGACGATGCAGGGCTTGCACCAGCTGTTGCCACCGAGTCCCCCTCGTTTTTCTGATTCGCGTGTCAGTAAATCTCGATATCGGACAATGTATCAGCGCCAGCCGGTTTGGATGTAGCCTTTGGCCTCGCCAGTCACACACCATTCAGGTTGCGCTCATCCGCTACCGAAAGACTGGGCCACCTTTTTGAAGCGGAGCGGGACTTTATGCGCCAGTTGATCGTAGCGGTTTTGTCGATGGCCTTCGTGTGTTCGGCAATGGTCGCGGTTGCGCAGAACGAGCAGCCCACGCCGGTCGAGCCGCCTGCCGACGAGGCTGCGACGACGGGTGGCCAGCCGGTCAGCCAGGACACCTATAGCTCCGAGGAAATCGTCAGCAAGGGCCGCGACTTTTTCGGCGCGACCACCGAAGGCTTCGCCAAGGCGATCGAGAAGGTCTTCGCCGAGCAGGGCCGGCCGAACGCCTACATCGTCGGCGAGGAAGGCAGCGGTGCGTTCGTCGTCGGCCTGCGCTACGGCAAGGGCACCCTGAACTACAAGGGCGGCGGCGGCCTGCCGCTTTACTGGCAGGGCCCTTCGGCCGGTTGGGACTTCGGCGGCAACGCCAGCAAGGTGTTCACGCTGGTCTACAACCTGCGCACCACCAACGAAATGCTGCAGCGCTTCCCCGGCGTCGACGGCAGCCTGTACGTGGTCGGCGGCATCGGCGTGAACTATCAGCGCAGTGGCGACATCACGCTGGCGCCGATCCGCACCGGCGTCGGCCTGCGCGCCGGTGCCAGCATCGGCTACCTGCACTACACGTTGAAGCGCTCGCTGATCCCGTTCTAAGGGCGGCCTGCTTCGTCAGGCGCTCAGGCGCCTGACGAAGTGGAACGAGCTGACGGCCATGCGCTCGCGAAAGTAGAAGCGATGCGCATCGTGCCGTTGCGTGCCGGAATCCAAAGTCAGCCAGTCGCAGTGCATGGCGATCGCCTTGTCGCTGGCCCAGTTCAGCAGCGCCTTGCCGGCGCCGGTGGAACGAGCCGTCTGGTCGGTGACCAGATCGTCGACGTAGAGCGCGCGCCGGTAGGCGGTATTGACCAGCACACGCCAGACCATCACCGCGACCACGCGTTCGCCGTCGGCCGCGACCGCCATGCGGCCGCCGTGCTCGAACACCGGCTGCATCACCGCGGCGTAGCCCTCGGGCAGCGCCGGACGCAGCTGGCGGTGTACTGTTTCGGCACGTAACAGCCAGTCCTCGCGGACCAGCGTGCCCGAATCGTCGGTTACGGCGATCACCGGATAGGCGTCGGCTTTCATGGCGGGCTTGTTTTTTCCCTTTTTAAACAGATTAGAGGAACTGAAGGGCCGACTTCGCGGTCTGTAAGCGGAACGAAGTGCCTGTGTCGTTTTATACCGCCGCTCCGGGCATTTGCTAGACTGCGGCAAAGATGTAACACCTTGTTACAAACGCTCGACCAGAGAGGAAGTCATGAAGGATCTGCAGACCCAGTATCGCGGCGCCGGTATCGACGCCGGTTTCGGCCGCGCCGGTGCCGTCAGCCCGTCCCAGAAAGTCCTACGCCAGACCTACAGCCTGCTGTCGCTGACGCTGCTGTTCAGCGCCGCCATGGCCGGTGTGTCGATGGCGCTGCACGTGCCCTACGGCCTGAGCCTGGTGTGCTCGCTGGTATCGATGGGCCTGCTGTGGTTCGTGGTGCCGCGCACCGCCAACAGCGAGGCCGGTATCTGGGTGGTGTTCGGCGTGACCGGCCTGCTCGGCTTCGGCCTCGGCCCCATCCTCAACCTGTACCTGAAGATGGCCAATGGCCCGCAGACGGTGATGATGGCGCTGGGCCTGACCGGCACGATCTTCCTCGGCCTGTCGGCTTACGCGGTGAAGACGCGTCGAGACTTCAGCTTCATGCGCGGCTTCCTGGTCGGCGGCATGATCCTGGCCTTCGCGCTGAGCATCGGCCTGCTGATCGCCTCGTTCTTCGGCGTGCACCTGCAGCCGCTGTCGCTGGCGATCTCGGCGATGTTCGCGCTGCTGATGTGCGGCATGATCCTGTACCAGACCGGCGAGATCATCAACGGCGGCGAGACCAACTACGTACTGGCGACGGTGTCGCTGTACCTGTCGATCTACAACCTGTTCATCAGCCTGTTGCAGATTCTCGGCTACGCCAACAACGACGATTGATCGTCGCTGATGGTGCAAAAAAACCCCGCGAAAGCGGGGTTTTTTGTGTGTCGTCATTCCTGCAACGGCGGGAACGAAGAGTTTTACAGTTGGAAAAATCGGCGCGCGTTGGCGGTGGTGCTTTCGGCCAGCTGCTCTTGGCTGACACCGCGTGCCGCGGCGATCGTGCGCAGCACGTAGATCAGGTAAGCCGGCTCGTTGCGCCGGTGCGCGACTTTCGGCGCGGTACGCGGCAGCAGGTAGGGTGCGTCGGTTTCGATCAGCAGTCTGTCGCTGCCGATCAGTTTCACCGCATCGAGCAGATGGCGGCCGCGGCGCTCGTCGCAGATCCAGCCGGTGATGCCGATGTGGCAGTCGAGCTGAAGATAGTCGGCGAGCGCCTCGACGGTATCGGTGAAGCAATGCACCACCGCGTCGACCAGATGCGGTCGGTAGTCGCGCAAGATCGCCAGGAAATCCGTATGCGCGTCGCGTTGATGCAGGAATACCGGCAACTGCAGTTCGACCGCCAGGTCGAGTTGCTCGGCGAACGCGCGGCGCTGCGCATCGCGTGGCGACAGGTCGCGAAAATAGTCCAGACCGCATTCGCCGATCGCTTTGACGCCCGGCTGCGCGGCGAGCGCGCGAAACTGCTGCGCCATCGCCTGCGTCCAGTCGCTGGCGTGATGCGGATGCAGGCCGGCGGTCGCGTACAGATAGCCGGCGTGAGCGGCGGCGAGCCTGGCTGCCGTCCCGGAGCTGTCGGCCGAACTGCCGGTGACGACGATCGCGGCGACGTCGGCAGCGCGCGCGCGTTCCAGCACCGCCGGCAAATCCGCATCGAAACTCTCGTGCGCCAGATTGGCGCCGATGTCGATCAGCTGCATGGGTCTCAAGGCGCGGCCGAGGCAGCGCAGTCCTGACGTCCGAGTACGCGCTGTTCGAGCCGGCGGCCTGCGCCGGCCTGAAGATCGAGCACGGCTATCAGCTTGAACGACACCAGACGATCGGCGGATTCGGCGGAGCGTCCGTCATTCCAGCGCTCGCACAGATAGTCGGCCCAGCGCGCACGCACCGCTGCAGCCTCCGGCTGTGCCATCTGCCGGCGGAATGCGCGCCAATGCAGGCCGTCGTCGCGTATTGCGGCCGGCTCGTCGAAGCGCAGCGCGTCGTCGGCGCCGCGCAAGGCATCGACTTCGCGGCCATCGCCGAGATGGCCGGCCGCAACCCACCAGCTGTCGGCCGGCGTCGGCGAGGGCGAGTAACGATCCCAGTGCTGATCCAGGCGCAGCAGCTGCAGCGGCGGCGCCAGCAGTTTCTCGAATGGACCGGCCGGTGTGCGCAGGCCGGCGAGGTTCCACAGCAGCACCAGGGTCGCCAGCACGCCGGCGATGCGCTGCACGCCGGGCGAGGGCACGAAGCGCAGCGCGCGCTCCGGTATCAGTTTGTCGGTGACGCGCGCGAACGCCGGGCGATTTCGCGCCACCACCTCGTAGGCCAGGTCGGCTGCCGCGCTGAAGCCGAGTCGCAAAGCCAGCCGGCCCAGCCAGGAAAACAGCGGCGAGCGCTTGATCAGCAGCAGCATCGCCGCGCCTTTGAGAAACGCCGTGTCGTCGTGATCGATCACCACCCAGGAATCGTTGGCGCGCAACAGCGAGTCGGCGCGGCGATGATCCTGCGCCGGCAGCACTTTCGCGTGCGGCAGCACCAGCATCTGCGTCAGCAGCCGGCAGGACTTCAGGCAGAAGCCGCAGCCGCGGTCGTAGTAGATACGCAACTCGCCGCCGCTGTTCTGACGGCGCAGACGCAGCGCACGGTTCTCCCAGAACGTCGCGCCGACCAGCGCGATCAGGCCGACGATCTGAGCCCACGGCAGCACGCCGCAGCGCAGCGTGAACATCGTCAGCAGCGCCACCAGCAGCAATTGCAGCAGCAGCACCGCGCGCACGACGATGCGTAGTCGCGCGATGCGCGTGCTGCCGGCCCGCAGCAGCAGGATCAGCGGCGAGACCAGCTGCACCGTCAGCGCCCAGCTGGTGATCGCCTCATTGGCGGCGAGGTGTTGACGCAGCCAGCGGCCGGCAGCGAGCACCTCGGTGTCGGCCGCGTAAAGATTCGCCGCGGTTGGCTGCAGCAGCGCCTGAAACACGAACACCGACAGCAGCTGCAGCAGCAGCGCGGCCGAGGCCCACGAGGCGTGGCGATGATCATCCGGCGGCGGCTGCGGCGACAGTGCGGCATCGACACTCCAGCGCGCCGCCATCGGCAAGAACAGGCTCCAGAACAGCAACAGGCACAGCAGCACGTCGCCGGCGCCGATCACCAGCGGATTGCGGTTCAGCAGCGAGGCCGTCAGCAGCCAGGCGATCAAGGTCACGACGCGCGTGCGCCAGCCGAAAGCCAGCAGCAGCGCAGCAAGGGCCTGCGCCAGCAGCAGCAGGCTCTGGAACCAGGCCTCGCCATTGGCCAGATGCAGCGACCAGCGCCACGGCGAGGCGACGCCCGCCTGCAGCGCGCGCGGCAGCACGCCGGCGTCGCCGTAGAACGCGCCGACTTCACCCAGGCGCGACAGCGTGTCGATCAGCAGCAGCAGGCCGAGCGCGAAGCGCATCGCGGCGAGCGAGCGCAGGTCGAGCGCGAACGCGCGTCCGAGGCTGTCGGTCCAGAAGCGGGGATTGGGGTTCATGCAGGGCAAAATCTTACCCTATCGGCCTGTGCGTCTCTGCATCGTTAAACTCCGCCCATGACGACGACCCAAGACGCCACGCCCCACCCTGATCTGCCCGCCCCCGGCCAGGGCCGCGACCTGCTGCTGCCCGGCGCCGCCGGCAATCTGGAGGTGATGCTGGCCGCGCCGCGCGAGCTCGCGCCGCGCGGCATTGCCGTGATCTGCCATCCGCATCCGCTGTATGGCGGCGCGATGAGCAACAAGGTCACCTATACGCTGGCGGCGATCGCGCTGAAAGCCGGCTTCTACGCGCTGCGCTTCAATTTCCGCGGCGTCGGCCGCAGCGAAGGCGCGCACGACGAGGGCAAGGGCGAGACCGAAGACACCTTGCTGCTGGTCGACTGGCTGCGCCAGCGCGTACCGGAGCACTTCCCGCTGATGCTGGCGGGCTTCTCGTTCGGCGGCTACGTCAGCGTCGCCGCCGCGGCGCGCGCGCGGCCGGCACTGCAGATCAGCGTCGCACCGCCGTTCGGGGGCCGCTTCGTCTACGAGACGCGGCCGTTGCGGCCGCCTTGCCCCTGGCTGGTGATCCACAGCCGCGACGACGATACGGTTGCTTTCGACGCCACCGCCGCCGCGCTGGCTGCCTACGAGCCGCCGGCCGAGCTGCATGCGGTCGACGGCGCCGGCCATTTCTTCAATGGCCGCCTCGGCGACATCCAGCAGGCCGCGGCTGATTTCATTCAACGCCATCTGCCGGCGGCCTGAGCTATCCTGCGGCGGCTGTTGCGGCGCCTTTGAAACTCCATGGAGAACACATGAAACGTCTGTTGATGCTTGCCTGCTGCCTGGCCGCCGGTCCCGCGATGGCCGATGACTACAGCATCGAAGTGCCCGACCAGGGCGCGTTCCACGAAGTCTCCAAGGACCTGGTCAGCGCGTTCAGCTATCACACCCTGGCGCCGGCGGAAGCCACCGGCGTGACCGGCTTCGGCATCGGCGGTTTCGGCAGCTACATGTCGACCGACGAAAGTGCGTGGGAAACGCTGACCGGCGAAAGCCTCGGCGAAATCGGCATGGCCGGCGTCACCGCGCACAAGGGCCTGCCGTTCGGTGTCGACGTCGGCGGCTTCTACGGCTGGGTGCCGACCACCGGCGCCAGCGTCTACGGCGCCGAATTGCGCTACGCGATCCTGGAAGGTGGTGTCGCCTCGCCCGGTCTGGCGGTGCGCGGCGCGTTCACCAAGTCCGCCGGTGTCGATGACATCGACCTGACCACGTACAGCGTCGACGCGACCCTGTCCAAGGGTTTTGCTTTCATCACGCCGTACATCGGCGCCGGTTATGTCTGGGGCGACGTCAAGGTCAAGGGCACTTACGAGGACGTGCTCGACGACGAAAGCCCCGACCAGGGCCGCGTGTTCGCCGGCATTCGCATCTCCGCCGGCTTGCTCGAAATCACGCCGGAATACGAGCACATCGGCAGCCGTGACGTGTTCAACCTGCGCCTGGGCTTCTCCCTCTAGCAGCCGGCCGAGTCGCGTCCATGTGGCAGAAGCTGCTGCGTCATTTCGAGTCGCCGCCGGTGGACGAGGCGGCGCGGCAGCGCATCGCGGTGGCGGTGCTGCTGCTGGAATGCGCGCGCGCGGATTTCGAGCGCAGCGAGTCCGAGATGGCGGCGGTGCGCAGCGCACTGCGCGGCTATCTGTCGCTGGACGATGCCGCTCTTGATCGGCTGCTCGCCGAGGCCGGCGAGAAAGCGCGGCAGGCGGTGTCGCTGCACGAATTCGTGCAGCGGCTCAATGCCAGCATGCAGCCTTCGGACAAGATCGAGCTGATCACGATGCTGTGGCGCGTCGCCTACGCCGACGGCCGGCTCGATGTGCAGGAAGAGCATCTGCTGCGGCGTCTGGCCGACCTGCTGTACATCCCGCACGGCGATTTCATTGCAACCAAGCTGCAGACCGAGGCGCAGATGGGCAATGGCTGATTGGCCCGCCGAGATCATCGCCCCGGTGTCGCGCTCGCGGCTGCGGCGCTGGATCGCGGATCTGCCACTGCTGGCCAAATTCCGGTTGATCGTTCTCGCCCTGCTGGGACTGTTCATCTGCGCCTGCGCGGCGTTCCTGGCAGTGCAGCAACGCGAAACCGTGGCGCGGCAATGGACCGTGCACACCTACCAGGTGATGTCGGTCGCCGAGCGCAGCGAAACCGCGCTGCTGAACATGCGCCGCTTCCTGCGCGACGGCCTGCTCGCCGGCGATCCGTCGCGCATCGACGCCTACCAGACCGAGAGTGATCGTTACGAGGTGCTGTTCGCCGAGCTGCGCGAACTGCTGAGCGACAACCCGGTGCAGCAGGTGCGCGTCGAGCGCATCGAACATCTGAAGGCGGACTGGGAGGAGGCCTTCGTGCGGCCGGCCATCGACCGGCTGCGCAGCGCCGAGCTGCTGGATAAAGCGCACCAGTCGGACGATTTCCTGGATTTTCTGAAGAGCGGCGGCGTCTCTCTGGATTCGCTGCAGGCCGAGCTGCTGCAGCTGCGCGCCGAAGAACGGGGCTTGCTCGTCGAGCGCGTCAGGACACTGGATCGAGTGGCCGTGCTGGGCCGCGACGTTGTCGTGATCGCGGCACTGCTCGGCCTGATCGCGTCGCTATATGCGCTGATCGCAGCGCGTCGCCTGGTGGCCGAGCCGCTCAACGAGCTGACCGCGCTGATTCCGCGCATTTCCGCTGGCGGCCATGTCGAGGCGATCCCGTATCGTGCACGCAAGGACGAGGTCGGCGAGTTTGCGCGCTCGCTGTCGGCGCTGTCGCAGCTGGTCGAGCAACGCGCCGGCGACGACGCGATCAAGACGCAGCTGGCGAGCTTGGCCGGCGAACTGCAGCTCGCCGACACGCACGAGGCTTTCGGCGACGCGCTGCTGCGTGCGCTGTGCCCGGCGATCGAGGCCGGCTACGGCGTCGCCTATCGCTGGAATCCGGTCGCCGAAGAGCTGCAGGCCTGCGCCGCCTACGGGGTCGCCGCCGGCGAACTGGCGTCGCGCCACTTCAAGAGCGGCCAGGGCATGGTCGGCCAGTGCGTGATGGAGGCGAAGATCCTGCGCCTGTCGCCGGTACCGCCGTCGTATCTGAAAGTCTCCTCCGGCCTCGGCGCGATGACCGCGCATACCTTGAGCTTCGCGCCGCTGTTTTCGCGCGGCGAAATCGTCGGCGCGATCGAAGTGGCCGCGCTGAAACGTCCCGGCGCCCGCCACGACGATCTGATCGAGCAGGCGCTGGCGCCGACCGCGCTGGCCTGGCAGACGCTGGCGCGCAGCCTGCGTACCGCCGAGCTTCTGGAAGTGACGCGCTCGCAGTCCGAGGAGCTGCGCAGCTCGGAGGAGTCGCTGCGCATCCAGCAGGAAGAACTGCGCAGCACCAACGAGGCGCTGCGCTCGCGGTCGCAGCTGCTGGAGCAGCAGAGTGGTCAGCTGATCGCCTCTGAAGAGGAGCTGCGCGCGCAGGCCGAAGAACTGCGCCTGGCCAACGACACCCTGCGCGATCGCAGTACGGCGCTGCGCACGCGCCAGACCGAGCTGGAAGCCGCGCGCGGCAAGCTCGAGATCCATGCCGCCGAACTCGAACGCGCCAGTCGCTACAAGAGCGAGTTCCTGGCCAACATGAGCCACGAGCTGCGCACGCCGCTGAACAGCCTGCTGATCCTGTCCAAGGGTCTGGCCGACAACGAGGACGGCAATCTGACAGCCGACCAGGTCGAGAGCGCGCGCATCGTCCACGACGCCGGCCAGAATCTGCTGCAGCTGATCAACGACATCCTCGACCTGTCCAAGGTCGAGGCCGGGCGCATGACGGTGCTGCCGGAGGAGGTCGGCCTGCGCGGCTTCGCAAGCTTGCAGGAGCGCAACTTCCGCCACGTCGCGCGCAGCCACGATCTGCAGTTCGGGGTGGTCATCGGCGACGACGCGCCGCAGACCGTGCGTACCGACAGCACCAGGCTCGGCCAGATCGTCGTCAACCTGCTCGCCAACGCGTTCAAGTTCACCGAGAAAGGTGGCGTCACGCTGCATATCGGCCGGCCCGACCGCGAGGCGCTGCGCAGCGCCGGCCTCGCCGGCCTGGTGCCGGAGCGCGCGGTCTGCTTCAAGGTCAGCGACAGCGGCATCGGCATTCCGCCGGACCGGCTGGAGGCGATCTTCCAGCCTTTCGAGCAGGTCGATTCCAGTACCTCGCGACGCTTCGGCGGCACCGGCCTGGGCCTGTCGATCGCGCGCGGCATGGCCGGCCTGCTCGGCGGCAGCCTGCAGGCGCAGAGCACGGTTGGCGAGGGCTCGAGCTTCCTGCTGATCCTGCCCGAGCATCTGGAAACCCTGGCCGAGCCGGCAGCGCCGGCCAAAGTCGGCGCTGCGGCCGAAGCCACGCCAGTCGAAGCGCCGGCGATACCGCAGCCGGGGACCGCGGTGCTGCTGATCGTCGAGGACGACCTGTCGTTCGCGACCATCCTGACCGGCCTGGCCGCGCGCAGGGCGATCCCGACGCGTGTCGTCGGCAATGGCGCCGACGCGCTGAAGATCGCGGCTTCGACGCCGCTGCTCGGCGTGCTGCTCGACGTCGGCCTGCCCGACATCAGCGGCTGGCAGGTGCTGCAGCAGCTCAAGGCTTCGCCGGCGACGCAGCAGGTGCCGGTGCACATCATCTCGGCGGCGGACGATCTGGACCGCGGACTGCAGCTCGGCGCGATTGGCGTCCTGACCAAGCCGGTATCGCGCGAGGCGGTGATCGGCGCCCTCGATCGCGTGCTCGCGCCGGCCGGCAGCGGCGCCGGCGCCGCGCCAGGCGCACCGCGCCGCGTGCTGCTGGTCGACGACGATCTGGGTTCGCGCGCCGCGGTGCGCAAGCTGCTCGAACCCGAGGCCGCGCAGATCGAGGAGGCGCAGAACGCGCATGAGGCCGCCGAGGCGCTGCGCACGCGCCGCTTCGACTGCCTGATTCTCGACCTCGGCCTGCCGGACACCTCCGGCCTGGACCTGCTCGACCAGCTTGCCGCGGCCGGCATCGTACTGCCGCCGGTGGTGGTGTACTCGGCGCGCGAACTGAATCAGGACGAGATGCTGAGGCTGCGCCAGTACACCGAGAGCATCGTCATCAAGGGCGCGCGCGCGCCGGAGCGGCTGCTGGACGAGGTGTCGCTGTTCCTGCATGCGCTGGCGCCGCCGCGTGGCGCCGCCGCGCCGACCAGCAGCGATCCGGTGCGCGACGTCGCCGGCCGCCACGTGCTGATCGTCGACGACGACATGCGCAACATCTTCGCGCTGAGCAAGGCGCTGCGCACGCGCAAGCTGCAGGTGACGATGGCGCAGGACGGCTACAAGGCGCTGGCCGCGCTGGACGCGACACCGGGCATCGACCTGGTGCTGATGGACATCATGATGCCGGGCATGGACGGCTACGAGACGATCCGCCGCATCCGCGAGCGCGAGGAGTGGAAGAAGCTGCCGATCATCGCGGTCACCGCCAAGGCGATGAGCGGCGATCGCGAGCACTGCCTCCAGGCCGGTGCCAACGACTACTGCGCCAAGCCGATCGATATCGACCAGCTGATGTCGCAGATCCGGGTGTGGGTGTGATGGCGGCGCCGCTCTTTTGTCATTCCCGCGAAAGCGGGAATCCAGGGCCGTCCATCGCGCGCTCGCATCACTGGATTCCCGCTTTCGCGGGAATGACGATATTGGGCAGAGACTGAGCTCCCGATGGACCTGCACCAGCGCGAGAACATCGAGATCGAGCTGTTCATGCAGGCGCTGAAGGCGCGTCACGGCTACGACTTCGCCGGCTACGCGCAGGCCTCGTTCGGTCGCCGGGTGCGTGCGCTGATGCAGTCCGCCGGCGCGGCGACGATCAGCTCGCTGACCGAGCGCCTGATTCACGACGAGGCCTTTCTGCCCGAGGTCATCGGCAAGCTGTCGGTGCCGGTGTCGGAGATGTTCCGCAATCCGCTGGTGTTCGATCTGCTGCGCCGCGAGGTGTTGCCGGTGCTGGCCAGCTATCCGCAGATCAACATCTGGCAGGCCGGCTGTGCGCATGGCGAAGAGGCCTATTCGATCGCGATCCTGCTGAAGGAGGCCGGCCTGTATGCACGCGCGCGCATCTACGCCACCGACATCAGCGACGTCGCGCTGCAGGTCGCGCGCGAGGGCATTTACCCGCTGCGCGAGGCCAAGCTGTTTTCATCGAACTACCTGCAGGCCGGCGGCACCGGCTCGCTGGCCGACTGGTACACCGCCGCCTACAACCACATCAAGCTCGACGTGTCGCTGGCCGAGCGCATCACCTTTGCCAACCACAATCTGGCCGCGGACGGCGTGTTCGGCGAGATGCACCTGATCCTGTGCCGCAATGTGCTGATCTATTTCGGCGAAGAGCTGCAGCAGCGCGCGCTGGGCCTGTTCCGCGACAGCTTGGTGCGCGGCGGCTTCCTGTGCCTGGGCGACCGCGAGCGGCCGTCGGAGCTGCGTTTCGCCGAGGACTTTCGTGCAATCGACGCAGGCGCCAGCGTCTTCCGGCGTTTCGCGTCGCGCTGATAAGCTGTAAGCCGATACTGTCAGATGTACTGCTTTATTTCCTACACCAGGGCTGGACAAACGTTGGCCTGCTGCCGCCGCCCCTGAACAATACGACGCAATGGAAGAACGACTTCAATCGGCAGTGCTGCCGGCCCAGACCCTGCCGCGGCCGAAGATCCTGGTCGTCGACGACACGCCGGCCAACCTGGTGGCGATGCGGCGGCTGCTGTCCAAGATCGACGCCGAGCTGGTCATGGTCTCGTCCGGCAACGACGCGCTGGCCGCCTGCCTGGACCACGAGTTCGCGCTGATCCTGCTCGACGTGCAGATGCCGGACATCGACGGCTTCGAGGTCGCCGGCCTGCTGTCGGGCGAGGCGCGAACCGCGGATACGCCGATCATCTTCGTCACCGCCGCGTTCTCCGACGACGTCAACCGCCTGCGCGGCTATCACTTCGGCGCGGTTGACTACATCGCCAAGCCGATCAACGACGTGATCCTGCAATCCAAGGTGCGGGTGTTTCTCGATCTGTATCGCGGCCGCCAGGAATTGCAGATGCTGGTCGCCGAACTCGATGGCCGCAACCGCCAGCTCGAAATCGAAATCACCGAGCGCAGGCGTGCCGAGCAGGAAGTGCGGCATCGCGCCACGCACGACGCGCTGACCGAGCTGCCGAATCGCGCGCTGTTCATGGATCGCGTCGAGCAGGCGCTGCAGCGCGCCGATCGCCAGCGCAGCCATGTCGGCCTGCTGTACCTGGACATCGACGGTTTCAAGCCGGTCAACGACAAGCTCGGCCACCACGCCGGCGACGTGCTGCTGCAGCAGATCGCGCATCGGCTGCGCGGCGCGATCCGCAAGTCCGACACGGTCGCGCGCCTCGGCGGCGACGAGTTCGCGGTGGTCATGGAAGACGCCGTCGAAGGTCCGCAAGCGGCGCAGCAGCTCGGCGAAAAACTGCTGGAAGTGCTGGCCGCGCCTTATGCGCTGGACCTCGGTCTGGCCGTGCCGGTGCCGGTCAACATCGGATCGAGCATCGGCGTGGCGATATTCCCCGACGATTGCCGCGGCGCCACCGACCGCCGCGAAGCGCTGATCCGCGCGGCCGACGCGGCGATGTATGCGGCCAAGCAGTCGGGGAAAAATCGCGTGCTGCTGGCTTCGTGATTTTTCCCTTCTCCCGCCGGGAGATGGTGCCCCAAAGGAGCGGATGAGGGAGGCTCAGTTTCGCGGTGTCTCGGACACCCTCACCCCGGCCCTCTCCCGCAGGGAGAGGGAGCTTTCAGCCGCCGGCGCGGCCCTGCAGCTGGTACAGCGCGATCTCCGAAAACAGGCTCGGCGCCAGCCTGATCGACCAGCCTTCCTTGTGCGCGCGGTTCAGCAGCCGGCGTTCGTGCACCTGCCAGCCGCGCGTCGCGCACAGCGCTTCGAAATCGTCGACGGTGCACAGGTGAATGTTGGCGGTGTCGTACCAAGCCGAGGGCAGCGACTTGGTCACCGGCATGCGGCCATTCATCAGTGCCATGCGCACGCGCCAGTGGCCAAAGTTCGGGAAGGTGACGATGGCGGTGCGGCCGACGCGCAGGATTTCTTCGATCGCCTCGTCGGGCCGCTGCAGCGCCTGCAAGGTCTGCGTCAGCAGCACATAGTCGAACGAGCCGGTCTCGAAATCACGCAGCCCGTCGTCGAGATCGGCCTGGATCACGTTGACACCGCGCTCGATGCAGGCGGCCACATTCGCCGGATCGATCTCCAGGCCGTAGCCGCGCGCCTGGCGATGCTCGGCCAGATAGGCCAGCAGCGAGCCGTCGCCGCAGCCCAGATCGAGCACGCGCGCGCCGGGCTCGATCCATTCCGCGATCAGCGCGAGGTCCGCACGCAGCGCGCTCATGTGCCGACTTCCTCGGCAACGCGCGCCAGGTAATTGCGCAGTGTCAGGTGATAGTCCGGCAGCGGCATCAGGAAGTCGTCGTGGCCGAGTGCCGATTCGATCAGTGCGTAAGAAACATCGCGACCGGCGTCGACCAGAGCCTTGACGATTTCACGCGAACGGGCGGGTGAAAAGCGCCAGTCGCTGGAGAACGCGATCACCAGGAAACGCGCCTGCGCCTGCTGGAACGCGGTCACCAGCGAATCGTCGTAGTCGCGTGCCGGATCGAAATAATCCAGCGCCTTGGTCATCAGCAGATAGGTGTTGGCGTCGAAGCGATCGACGAAGGCCTCACCCTGATAACGCAGATAGCTTTCGACTTCGAACTCGACGTCGAAGTTGAACGAGGGTTGCGGCGCTTTCAGATCGTTGCCGAACTTGGCGCGCATCGCCGCGTCGGACAGATAGGTGATGTGGCCGAGCATGCGCGCCAGGCGCAGGCCGCGGCCCGGCACGACCCCGTGCTCGAAGTAGCGGCCACCGTGAAAATCCGGATCGCTCAGGATCGCCTGGCGCGCGATCTCGTTGAAGGCGATGTTCTGCGCCGAAATCTGCGGCGCCGAGGCGATCACCACGGCATGGCGCACGCGGCGCGGCAGGTCGACGGCCCATTGCATCACCTGCATGCCGCCGAGCGAGCCGCCCACGACGGCCGCCCACCGGGTGATGCCGAGTCTATCGGCCAGCAGGCTCTGCGAGCGCACCCAGTCGCGCACTGTCAGCAGTGGAAAATCCGGGCCCCAGACGCGCCCGGTTTCCGGGTCGACGGTGTTGGGGCCGGTGCTGCCGCGGCAGCCGCCGAGATTGTTCAGCGACACCACGAAGAAGCGGTTCGTGTCGATCGGCTTGCCCGGTCCGATGCAGTTGTCCCACCAGCCGGGCTTGCGCTCGTCGTCATGGAAACCGGCGGCGTGATGGTCGCCCGACAGCGCGTGGCAGATCAGCACCGCATTGCTGTGATCGGCGTTGAGCTTGCCGTAGGTTTCGACCATCAGCTGATGCCGCGGCAGCAGCCGGCCGCAGTCCAGGATCAGCGCCGTGTCGATATCGATCAGCTGCGGAACGACCCGGCCGACCGAGCCTTCAACTGCTTCTGCGGACACTAAAGTCGTCGCTCTAGCCGAGGCCGAAGTAGCCGGGCAGCGGCAGCAGCATGCCGGCCACCTGCAGCAGCAGGATCGCCACCAGTGGCGACAGGTCCAGCCCGGACAGCGGCGGCACGATCTTGCGGATCGGCCGCAGCAGCGGCTCGTTGATGCTGTACAGGATGTTCGCGCTGGGGTTGCTCAGGCCGGGGCCGAACCACGACAGGATCGCGTAGATGATGATGCTGGCGGTGAAGATCGAAATGCCCAGCGAAACGATCTTCAGCACCGAGTACCACAGCGTCGCCAGCAGGCCGATGTGCAGGCTCCAAAGCGAGGCGATGATCTGCACGTAGATGATCGCCAGGATCAGCAGCAGCAGCGAGGCGCCGATGTCGAGCTTGCGCCAGCGCGGCAGCAGGCTGGCGAACGGGCGCAGCACCGGCTGGGTGATCTTCCACACCAGCTGCGAAATCGGGTTGTAGAAATCCGCGCGCACCCACTGCAGCACGATACGCAGCAGCACCGCGCCCATGTACAGGTTGAACAGCGTGTTGATCAGGTAGATCAGGGCATTGGCCGCTTGCGCGCCCATAAGACAGTCTCCGTTATGACGTCGCCGCAGCGGCCAGCTCGTCACCGAGTTCGCGGCTGCGGTTGGCCGCGGCGGCCAGCGCATCTTGGATGATGGGGCGCAGGCCGGCGCTTTCCAGGTGCTGCAGCGCTGCCGCGGTGGTGCCGCCCTTGGAGGTGACGTTGGCGCGCAGCACCGCCACGTCGGTGTCACCGGCATCGACCATCTTTGCCGCGCCGACCAGCGTTCGAGCCGCGAGTTGCGCGGCGACTTCCGGCGACAGGCCGAGCTTGACGCCGGCCTCGCGCATCGCCTCGACCAGCAGGAAGAAGTAGGCCGGGCCCGAGCCGCTGACCGCGGTGACCGCGTCCAGGTCGCTTTCGTGCTCGACCCAGCAGCACTGACCGGCCGCGTCGAGGATCCATTGCGCCAGCTTGCGCGCCGCGTCCGGCGTGCCCTCGGGCGCGTACAAGCCGCTGATGCCGACGCCGTATAGCGCCGGTGTATTCGGCATGCTGCGGACGATGTGCACGCCGCTGCCGAGCGAGGCGCGCAAGGTCTCGACGCGCACGCCGGCGGCGATCGACAGCACCGTCGTGCCCTTGTCCAGCTGCAGCGGCTTGACCGCGGCTACCAGCTGCTGCGGCTTCACCGCCAGCACCACGGCCGCCGCGCCGGCGACGATGTCGCCGCCGGACGCCGCTGTCTGCACGCCGAAGCGTTCACGCAGCGCCGCGGCGCGCGCCGCGTCCGGTTCGGCAACGCGCAGCGCCTGCGGGTCGGCGCCGGCCGCGATCAGGCCGCCGATCAGACTCGTCGCCATATTGCCGCCGCCAATGAAGGCGACCGTGCCAGCCATCGTCTGAGCCATGCGCGGGAATGAGGGACCGATCAGGGAATGGGGAAGGGGAAGCGAAGGGCCGCTATCATAATGAACGCCCGCCCAATCTACGAACCCGCTGCCGGCGCCGCGCCCGGCCAGGGCGCGCTTCTGTGGACCCGACGTGAAAAAGAAAGCCGCACCCGCCGCTGCCGCCAGCTCCGCTGCCCGCAACCGACTGCTGGACCAGTACGCACGCCGCATCGAGCTGGCCGCCACCCGGGTCTACGAGGTTGCGGCCATCAGCCCGCTGGAAGACGCGCCGAAGTTGTCGGCCCGGCTTGGCTGCCGCGTGCTGCTGAAGCGCGAAGACACCCAGCCGGTGCACAGCTTCAAGCTGCGCGGCGCCTACAACAAGATCGCCCAGCTCGACGCCAAGGCGCGGGCGCGCGGCGTGGTCGCGGCCTCGGCCGGCAACCACGCACAAGGGGTAGCGCTGGCTGCTCAGCGGCTCGGCATCGCCGCGTCCATCGTCATGCCCAGGACCACGCCGGCGATCAAGGTCGAGTCGGTACGCAGCCTCGGCGGCAAGGCGATCCTGCACGGCGACGCCTTCGACGACGCCTCGGCGCATGCCAGCGAGCTGGTCGAGCAGCGCGGCATGACCATGGTCCACCCCTACGACGACGTCGACGTGATCGCCGGCCAGGGCACGGTGGCGCGCGAAATCCTGCAACAGCTGGCGCCGCTGGGCGTGGCCCGGCTCGATGCGGTGTTCGTCTGCGTCGGTGGCGGCGGGCTGCTCGCCGGTGTCGCGGCCTGGATCAAGCATCTGAGCCCGACGACCCAGGTCATCAGCGTCGAGCCCGACGATTCCAACTGCATGCAGCAGGCGCTGGCCGCGGGACGCCGCGTGCGGCTGAGCCAGGTCGGGCTGTTCGCCGACGGGGTCGCGGTGCGCCAGGCGGGCGAGGAGACCTTCCGCGTCGCGCGCGAGCTGGTCGACGACTGCATCACCGTCAGCGTCGACGAGATCTGCGCGGCGATCCGCGACATGTTCAACGAGAATCGCGCGGTGCCCGAGCCGGCGGGCGCGCTCGGCATCGCCGGCGTCAAGCGCTGGGCGCAGACGCACGACGTCGCCGGCAAGACCTATTGCGCGATCGTCTCCGGCTCCAACATCAACTTCGATCGATTGCGCCATGTGGCCGAGCGCGCCGAACTCGGCGACGACGCCGAGGCGCTGCTGTCGGTGACCATCCCGGAGAAGCCGGCGAGCTTCAAGCGCTTTCTAAAAGTCATCGGCCGGCGTGCGATCACCGAGTTCAATTACCGCTATTCCTCGCCCAGCCAGGCGCACGTGTTCGTTGGCGTCAAGCTCAGCGCCGGCCTGGCCGAGCGCGACGCGCTGATCCATGCACTGCGCGCCCAGGACTATCCGGTGCTCGACATGTCGGGCAACGAGATGGCCAAGATGCACGTGCGCTTCATGGTCGGCGGCCGCGCGCCGGGCCTGGCCGACGAGCACCTGTTCCGCTTCGAATTCCCGGAGCGCCCCGGTGCGCTGCTGGATTTTCTCGACGCAGTCGGCGGACGCTGGAACATTTCCCTGTTCCACTACCGCAATCACGGCGCCGCCAACGGCCGTGTGCTGTGCGCGCTGCAGCTGCCGCGCGGTCAGCTCGGGGAGTGCCGGCGTTCGCTGGATGAACTCGGCTACGAATATTGGGAAGAAACCGCCAATCCCGCGTACCGGTTATTCTTGGGTACACAGGCTTGAAGCCTGGGGATTCACCACGTCAGGGAGACTGATATGCGTCGTTTGAAGCTGATCGCGTCCGCTGTTGCACCCATTGCCGCGTTCGCCAGCGTGCTGTTCGCGCCGGCCGTGCAGGCGCAGGCCCTGGACGGTTTCGTCGACGTCTACTACTTGCCGTGGACCGAAATCAAGGCCAAGGTCGAGGACGACAACGGCAACTCGGTCAGCAGCAGCACGGACGGCGATGGCTACGGCATCAAGGGCTTGCTGCGGCTCAACGACAACATCGCCTTCGACGGCGAATACCAGAAAGGCAATTACGACGGCGACGCCGACCGCGACAGCTATCGCGCCGGTGCCGGCTATTACTGGCGCTATTTCGGCATTGCTGCTGACTACATCAACGAGTCGGTCGACGACGGCATCAGCAGCGCGGACGCCGACGGCGTCGGCATCTACCTGCGCACTAGCTGGCTGGCGGTCAAAGGCCTGGCCTTCACCGGTGCGATCGGCTACGTGCGCCTGGATCGCGACGGCGACACTTATGACGGCATCGAGTACAACGTCGGCCTCGATGTGCGCATCAACGATTATCTGGGCCTGTTCGCCGACTACCGGTCGACCGATCTGAGCCATAGCAACCTGGATCTGCGCTTGAGCGATGCGCGTGCCGGCGTGCGTTTGGTGTTTTGAGAAAGCCGCAAACACATCCCGTTCGTCCCGAGTAGCGCCGCAGGCGCGTATCGAGGGATCCGGCCGCGGTCCGGTCCCTCGATACGCCTCGCAGGCGAGGCTACTCGGGACGAACGGACTTCGGTTTCTTCTTCAAGGAAAGCTAGGCCTTGATCCCGGCCAGCTTGCACACGTACTTCCAGTGCGCCGCCGTCACCGGCGTCACCGACAGCCGCGTGCCTTTTTCCAGCACTCTGAGTCCCGCCAGCTTGGCCTCGTGCTCGCGCAGCGTGCCCAGCAGCACCGGCGTTTGCAGTTTCTGCACGAACTGCACGTCCACCAGCAGCCAGCGTGGATCTTCCTGGGTCGACTTGGCGTCGTAGTAGTCCGACTTCGGATCGAACTGCGTCGGATCGGGATAGGCGTTGCTGATGATCTTCATCACGCCGTAGATGCCCGGCTCGGGGCAGCTCGAGTGATAGAAGAACGACAGGTCGCCTTCCTTCATCTGGTCCCTGAACATGTTGCGCACCTGGTAGTTGCGCACGCCGTTCCAGGGCTCGATCTGCTTCGGCCGTTTGGCCAGATCGTCGATCGAGAACGTGTCCGGTTCGGACTTCATCAGCCAGTAGGAAGGCATGGTCTTTTTCATAGTGAGTGGGTGAAGCGCAGCAGGCCGCGTTCGGTGCAGACCGCGTGCAGCGGCACGTCCCAGGGATCGGCCGGCAGTGACGCGCATTGCTGCAGCGCATAAGCATAGCCAAGCCGCCAGGGTTTCGGCCGGCCGCGCAGATCGCTGAGAAAACGATCGTAATAGCCGCCGCCGGTGCCGAGGCGACGGCCTTGCAGATCGAAGCCGGTCAGCGGCAGCACGATCGCGTCGAGCTGGCGCGGCCGCGCGTGACTGCGGCCGCAGGGCTCGGCGATGCCGTGACGATTGCGCTGCAGGCGGGTATCGCTGCGCAACTCGATCATGCGCATGTTCGCCGCGCCGATCAGCCGCGGCACATAGACGCGCACACCGCGATCGATCAGGCCGTGAATCAGCGGCTGCGTCGACAACTCGGATTGGTAGTCGATATACACCGCGACGCGGCGCACCTTGCGCGCGAGCAAAGCGCGTAGCGCATGTCGTGCGCATCGCCTGGCTTTTTCGCGGCGCTGATCGCGCGGCAGCGCGACGCGCTGCTGACGCAGCATCCGGCGGAGCGAGCTTTTGTCGATCACCGGATTGACGGAATTAGTAGCGGTGCCTCCCACCTGCGCCGTCATTCGCTCGGTACCTTGAGACGAGGTCTCAAGTGGGTGCCGCAATCCGTTTTTCGGGCTTCCCGCCGACGACGCGGGCCTGCACGCCCAAACAGTTTTGGCTCCCGGGGTTTGCAATTAGGCTCAAGGGGATTAGAGCGATTGTCGAACACGGCAGGAGACACCGCGGACATCATAACACCGCATTCCGACGCCGCCTGAATCGCGTTTGCCGCCGGTCGCCAGTGGCGCCTCGTCCAGCGTTCGATGCGCTTTATTCCAGGGTCAAAGTGGAATCGATGTCGAGACGCATCTGACGCACGCGGGCCAGCGCCGCGTCGTCCGGATGCGCCACCGAGTCCGAGCCTTTGGCCTCGAGCAGTTCGCGCGCGATGTTCAGCGCCGCCATCACCGCGATGCGTTCGGCGCCGAGCGCCTTGCCGCGCTTGCGGATCGCGGTCATGCGCTCGTTGAGGAAATCCGCCGAGGCAACCAGCGCCTCGTGTTCTTCGGCCGGGCACATCACCGTGTATTCGCGGCCCATGATGCGCACGGTGACGCTGCGCGCCTCGCTCTTGCCGTCGTTGCCGAAGGCGACTTTGTCGGTCATGGATCCTGCTCGGTTTCCAGCAGCCGCACGCGCTCGACGATGCCCTCGATGCGCCGGCGCAGTTCGTTGTTCAACGCGACCATGCGGTCGCGCTCCTGCTGCGCGCGGCGTGCTTCCAGACGCGCCTGCCGGTAGGCCGCGGCGAGCCGCTGTATGCGCTGTTCGAGCTGCTCGAGTTCGGCTTCCAGCATGGGGCGACGCCGCGTCAAAAGTGGGTCGGGCCAGTATAGCCGCGCCTAAACGC
The DNA here is from genome assembly GCF_965279055.1 of Hydrocarboniphaga sp. NCBI lineage: Bacteria > Pseudomonadati > Pseudomonadota > Gammaproteobacteria > Nevskiales > Nevskiaceae > Hydrocarboniphaga > Hydrocarboniphaga sp. The sequence continues at coordinate 820,926 of NZ_OZ257125.1, forward strand.
GAAAAGCCTCCCTGCCGCTATCGGCAGGGAGGCTCGGGTTCGCCTCAGCAGCGGATCAGGAGCGGATGATCAGGAACAGCGCACCGGCGCCGCGCTGGATGTGCAGCAGCAGCTCGGTGGCCTTGGGGCCGGCGAGCTTGCTGAACTGGTCGATCGTGGTCACCGGCTGGCGGTTGACGCTGAGGATCACGTCGTCCGGGCGCAGGCCGGCGTGCGCGGCGGCCGAGCCGACGGCGACGTCCTTGACGAGGATGCCGCCGGTGCGCAGACGCTTGGCGGTGGCTTCGTCGATGGCGACGAACGTCGCGCCGGCCAGCGCCGGATGCAGCTTGCTGGCGTCGGTGCCGGCGCCGTCTTCGGCCGCACTGAGCTCGGTGCTCTTGCCGATGGTCACGGTCACGGTCCTGGGCTTGCCGTTGCGCAGGATGTCGAGATCGACCTTGTCGCCGACCCGCATCAGGCCGACGATGTTGCGCAGCTGCTGGAACGTCGAAATCTCGCGGCCGTTGACCCTGAGCACGATGTCTTCGGATTTCAGGCCGGCTTTCTCCGCCGGCGAGCCCGGCAGGATCTGGTTGATCACCGCGCCGCGCGTGGTCGCCAGGCCGAAGGCCTTGGCCAGTGCCGGGTCCAGATCCTGGCCGCCGATGCCGATGCGGCCGCGCTCGATGGTGCCGTACTGGGTCAGCTGATTCATCACCAGCTTGGCCAGATTGGTCGGGATCGCGAAGCCGATGCCGATGTTGCCGCCGCTGCGCGACAGGATCTGGCTCGGAATGCCGACCAGTTCGCCGCGCAGGTTGACCAGCGCACCGCCGGAATTGCCCGGGTTGATCGAGGCGTCGGTCTGGATGAAGTCCTGGTAGCCGGCGCCCATGCCCTGGCGGCCGAGGCCGCTGACGATGCCCGAGGTCACCGTCGTGCGCAGATTGAACGGCGAGCCGATGGCGACGACGAAGTCGCCGACTTCGAGCTTGTCGGAGTCGGCCATGACCAGCGCCTTCAGGTTGTCCGCCTTGATCTGCAGCAGCGCGATGTCGGTGTCCGGGTCCTTGCCGATCAGTTTGGCGTCGAACTCGCGATCATCGACCAGGCGCACCTTGATCGTGTCGGCCTGATCGACGACATGGTTGTTGGTGAGGATGTAGCCCTTGGCGGCATCGACGATCACGCCGGAGCCGACCGCCTGCGATTCCTGCTCCTGTTGCTGCTCGGGAACGTCGAAGAAGCGGCGGAAGAACGGATCCTGCAGCAGCGGGTTCTGCGCCGAGGACTCGGCCTTGGAAGTGACGGCGATGTTGACCACCGCCGGTGTCGCGCCCCTGAGCATCGGCGCCAGCGACGGCAGGCCCTGCTGCAGTGGCAGGCCGCCTTGTACCTGGGCCTGGGCCGGCAGCGCGGCAAGGGTGGACAGCAGCATCAGCGCCAGCGGCGCAAGACGGTTGATCAGCACGGGTCGGGACATGCGCGGCAATCTCGGCAACGACAATCGAAGGACGGGGGGAGGGAAGACTGGACTCAGAGTCTGTCACGCGCACTCAGACCATGCAGCACCGCGCGAGTTCGCGGCGGCTACCGCCAGGCCGGGTCATTGCCGCTCTCGCGAAATGACCGCTGCTGGCGGCCGACCTAGTTCAGCCGGATCCGCGGATTGAGGCTGTAGCGGCCGGTGATGCTGGCGCTGGCCAGCACGTGCGGCTGGATCGCCGCGAGCACGTCGGACGCGGAGAACGCGCCTTCGACCGGGCAGCGCTCGATGTCCAGCGCAAACACTTCGAAGCGGTAGTGGTGCGGCACGCTGTCGTTCCATGGCGGGCAGGGGCCGTCGTAGCCGTAGTACTGGCCTTCCATGTCGGCGTCGCCCTTGAACCAGCCGGTGTAGTCGTTGATGCCCTGGCGCGAGCCCTCCGGCCCGGCCGGCTGCTGCTTGCCGCGCGCGACCACGCCATTGGAGTACAGGCCTTCTTCGATCGAGCTCAGCGTCGGCGCGATGTCGACCAGCGCCCAGTGCGCGAACGCGGTGCGCGGCAGTTTCAGCGGCACTTCGCGATCTTCCTTATTGACGTCGTCGGCCCGGGTCGGCGCGTCCGGGTCGATGCACAGCAGCACGAAGCTCTTGGTGCCGGCCGGTGCACCGCTCCAGCTCAGCTCGGGATTCAGATTGTCCGACAGGCGCACGCGGCCCTTGGGCGCCTTGATCGCGAAAGCACAGCGGCCGGGGACCACGCCGCCGTCGGGAAAACTTTTGCTCGTCAGTTTCATGCGCTCGTCCTGATTGTCGTTCTGGTTCCTGGGCGTCTGCGTGAAGCAGTGGCGGCATCGCGGCCCGCAATGGCTTGGCTGCGATCCGGCGATTATGAAACACCGCGCCGCGAACCGGCCAGCGAATGCGCGGCGAATCCGCTACGGATCCGCGCATCCGCCGCCGTGAACCGATCAGAACTGGTAGCGCATGCCGACCTGCACGAAGTCGCGATCGGCCAGCAGGTTGTGGCTGCCGCCGCCGAAGAACGCGGTATAGCCCGCCGCCACCGCCATCGCCTGCGACAGACGCACGGTGGTGCTGACGATCACCGACTTGCGGCCTTCGACGAAGTTTTCGCCCGGGCCCGGCGATACACCGCTGACGTCCTGCGACCAGATGATGGTCGGCTCGACGCCGATGCCGGGCAGCACGTTCTCGTAGCGCAGCAGCGCGATCACGCGATAACCCCAGGAGAAATCGGTGACGAAGCCCTTGGTGGTCTGGGTCGGATTGAAGCGGATGCCGGAGGGGCCGATCACGGCCGAGTTCGACTGCGCCGAACCGTCCGCGCCGGTGCCGTCGGCGCCGGCGCCGGCCGAGGTGAAGGTGCCCGGGCCTTCGATCTGCAGCTTGCTGGTCGACGGCAGGTCGAAGATCTGGCTGGCGCCGAATTCGCCGATCAGGATGATCTGGTTGGCGAACAACCAGTTCTCCGGCCCGATCACGTTGGTCACGCCGAGGTTGTAGTTCGCGGTCTTGAACTTCTCCCAGCCGCGGATGTACTGGCCGGGTGCGTAACCCAGCGGGTCCTGGCCGCGATACGCGGATACGAAGTCCGGTACGCCGTAGCGCGCGCCCGGCAGCTGCGCGATGGTGCCGGCACCGGCCAGCAGCGCCGGCACGCCGGGCAGATCGCCGGCCAGGCCGAAGTCGTAGCTGTCGCCCTGGGCACCGGTGCCGTTGCCGCGCGGGAAGATGTTCTGCAGCGCGGCGAAGGCCAGATCGGTGTCGTCGACCTGCAGCGGCTGGTTCGGCCGGTAGGCAACTTCGCCCTGCAGCGAAATGTCGCCGAACGCGGTATTGAAGCTGAAGCCGTAGAGGTCGATGTTCTCCGGATATTCCAGCCGCGCCTTGACCGTGTCGAGCACGAAGGCATCGCCGGTGGCGGCGACGTTCTGGTCGCGCACCGCCGGCGCGACCGCGCCGGGCAGCGCGTTGGTCACGAACAGCGTCGTGTCCAGACCCTGGCAGGCGCCCATCACGCCGAGGGTGTCCTGCAAGGTCTTGGTCGGGCCGACCGCGGCCGGCTGCAGCGCGTCGGGGCCGGACAGGCAGCCGTAGTCGCCTTCATAGAAGCTCAGGTACGGCAGGCGGCTGTGATAGCGCCCGGCGTACAGCGCCAGCTCGGTGCCGCTGTTGAGCCACTCGGCGTAGTACTTCAGCGAAATGCCGAACTGGCCGCTGTTCTTGGCGCGGTTCTCCGGCAGCAGCTCGATCGTGCCCGAGGTTTCGGTGATCGCCGACAGCATGATCTGGTCGGGCAGCGCGAGGCGGTCCGGATCCTCGGCGGTCTTGCCGAAGTCCAGGAAGATGTAGTCGCGCTGGTTGTCCGAGCCGACGTCGACGGTCGACAGGTACGAACCCGCCGGCGGAATTTCCGCCGGCTTCCAGGCGTACTGGTAGAAGGCCTCGACGGTGACGTTCTCGAACAGGCTGGTCGACACCATCAGCGCCGGCGTCGGCTCCAGCACTTCGGCGATATCGAGGAAAGCCGGGCGATACAGCGAGTTCACGTTGGGTGTCGAGAACGAATTCAGGCTGCCGACCACCAGCAGGGTGCTCTCGCCCCAGTTGATGTTCTGGCTGCCGAGCTTGACGGTGAGGTCGCGGTCTTCGCCCAGCGGGAACGAGGTCGAGATGTAGGCGTCGAGCAGCCTCGCGCCGACGCCGATCTGGTTTTCGGTGGTGCCGTTGCGCGGGCGCTTGTTGGCCTCGCCGATGCCGCGGCGGATCTGGTTGGCGCCGCTGGTGGTGTTGGCGGTCTGGATATTGTTGTTGAAGTCCTGGCGGTTGTGGTTCTCGGCGTCGTAGAAACCATAACCGCGCACGAACAGGTCGAAGCCGCGGTAATGCGCGGTGATGTCCATCGCCAGCTTGCCTACGGCCTGGGTCAGGTCGCCCTTGTCGTAGTTCATGTTGCCGTCGTCGTTGTTGTTCGAGAACTGGCCGGGCGCGTCGACCGCGACCTGGTTGGCGCTCGAACCTTCACCGATGACGCTGTTGAGCCCGAGCAGTGCGTGCGAGGGATCGGCGTAGTCCAGATGGCCCTGGCACGAGGTGCCGGCACCGTTGGGCGCGACCGGGCAGAAGTTCGGATTGACCTTGTTCTTGGCGATCAGGTCGTTCGAGCGGTTTTCGACACGCCACTGCGCGCCGACGCTCAGATTGGTGTTGATGATGCCGTTGAACGACTCGTCGGCGAGCTCGAAGTCGAACGGGGTCGCCAGCGCCGGCATCGGCGCGGCCAGTGTGCCGGCGAGCAGTAGCGCCTGGAGGCGACGGGTCCGCGAGATGACGGGCAGGAGCGGGCGCAGGCCGCCTTGTGCGTGGTGCATCGGGTTCTCCTCTTCGATCTATTTTTTATTGATGACGCAACGGCGCGAGCCGCCGGGCTTTCCCCAGCCCGAATGACCACAGGCTACCAAGCCCTCGCGCGGACCGATAGCGTTTTTCCTACGTCGCGCGATGGTTTTATTAGACGGCGCCGCGCAGGCCGGGCGCGGCCTGTTTACAGCGGGCGCATCATCTCGCCGTGAGTGGCGCGGCGCAGGCTCGCGGCGAGCCGCGTCAGGCTGTCGCCGAGGCGTTCGCTGAGCGGCTTGCGGCGGCGGTAGTGCAGCTCGTAGACGTCGGCGTCCTGGGTGCGGCCCAGCAGGTAATCGTCGGAGGTGGCGATGCGGTCGACCAGCTTCAGCTCCAGCGCCTGGCTGCCGAACCAGTGTTCGCCGGTGGCGACCCTGGCCAGGTCCAGCCCCGGCCGGTTGTCGGCGACGAAGCGTTTGAAAAGGTCGTGGGTCTGCTGGATTTCCTCGCGGAACTTGGCGCGGCCGGCCTCGGTGTTCTCGCCGAACATCGTCAAGGTACGCTTGTAGTCGCCGGCGGTATGCAGCTCCAGGTCGATGTCGTGCTTGCGCAGCAGGCGGTTGAAGTTCGGAATTTGCGCCACCACGCCGATCGAGCCGACGATCGCGAACGGCGCGGCGATCACCTGGTCGGCAACGCAGGCCATCATGTAGCCGCCGCTGGCGGCGACCTTGTCGACCGCGACGGTCAGCTTGAGCCGGCGCTGGCGCAGCCGCACCAGTTGGGACGAGGCCAGTCCATAGGAGTGCACCAGACCGCCGCCGCTCTCCAGGCGCAGCAGCACCTCGTCGTCGTCGCGCGCCACCTGCAGCAGCGCGCTGATCTCCTCGCGCAGGCTGGATACGGCCGAGGCCTGGATGTCGCCGTCGAAATCCAGCACGAAAACGCGCGGCTTCGGCGGCGGCGGTGCCTTTTTGTTCTGCTTGGCCTCACGTTTGCGGGCCTTCTTCTGCTCGGCCGTGCTTTTTTTCAGGTCGGCCGCCGCGAGCAGCTCTTCGTTGAGCCCCTCGGCCAGCTCGCGCAGCCGCTCGTTGACGTTCTTGATTTCCAGCCGGTTGCCGGTCTGTTGCTTGGCAGAACGCAGTAAGCTGAGGATTCCAGCCAGTAACAGCAGAATGGCCGCAACCCAGGTCACGGTTTTTGCAAGAAAGAGCCCGTACTGGGCCAGAAACTGCATCACAGTTTGAACTCCGGAGGAAACCGACGGCATCGGCGCGAGCAGCCAAGCCCGCGCGTTCAGTCGCGGTTTGGGCGGAAGTGGCAATGTTGCAAAGCGGAAGAAATGGGAAAAAAGGGGTTTGAGACTTGCCGAGTCTCATTCAGCTTCGCCTATAATAGCCGCGCGGTAAAAAAGGCTTGGCCAAAAGCTGTTCCGCTTTGCTTGAAGGGAGTTTATTGAATGAAGAGAATTATCCGGGCAGGTCTGCTTGTCGGACTGCTGTCCATCGCATCCACCGGCCATGCTGCAGGTTCGGTCACGGACTCGCCGTACGAGATGCGTCCGTACATTTCCGAGCTGTTTACCTACACTTTCGAGAACAACGACCGCGTCGGAGTCGATTCCGGCAAGGGCGGCGAACTCGCCTTCGGCAACTCGTTCAACGAGCACTGGGGCTGGGAAGTCGGCGCGTTCTACACCACGTTCCCGCATGACGACAACCCCGGCTCGATCGCTCAGCTCGAGTACGGCGGCAAGATCAATGCGATGTACTTCTACAGCCGCAACCCGTCGTTCTCGCCGTATTTCGCGGTCGGCGCTGGCGCCGTGCACAGCGAAACGCGCAATCCGGGCAAGAACGCCCACGTCGGCGATGGACTTGCCGATGCCGGCGTCGGCTTCATCAAGTACTTCACGCTCTGGAACGCCGACCTCGGCTTCCGCGCCGACCTGCGTTATCGCCACATCTTCATCACCGATGATTGGCCCGGTATCGACGGCAAGAGCAACCTGGGCGAAGCCGTGCTGAAGTTCGGCCTGGTGATTCCGCTCGGCAAGCGCGCCGAACCGGATGCACCGCCGCCGGTGGCAGCTGCCTGCGCCGACAGCGATGGCGACGGCGTCTGCGATACCGCCGACCTGTGCCCGGGCACTGCGGCCGGGACCGCCGTCGATGCCAAGGGATGCCCGAAGGAAGCCGCTGACGGCGCCAAGAAGAAGTTCGACGACGTGCACTTCGCGTTCGACAAGTCCGACTTGGCCGATTCCGAGAAAGCCAAGCTGGATGAAGACGCCAACGTGATCGGCGGTCTGAGCAAGAAGTACCCGAGCCTCAAGGTCGACGTTTCCGGTCACACCGACTGGGTCGGCACCGACGGCTACAACCAGGGTCTGTCCGAGCGTCGCGCCAACAGCGTGAAGAGCTACCTGGTCCGCAAGGGCGTCGATGGTGGTCGCATCAACACCTATGCCTTCGGCGAGTCCAAGCCGATTGCGACCAACGACACCGCGGAAGGCCGCGCCCTGAATCGTCGCGCCGAGATCCAGACGCACGAGTAAGCTGCAAGGCTTCAATCAACCCGCCGGTGATCCCGGCGGGTTTTTTTTTGCGCCGCGGCGGCTGAACGGTCGTGCCTACAGGCCGTAAGAACTTGGCCGGTGACGCCGATCCCCGCTAACCTGCGGGCTCGCGCCTGGATAAAACAAAAAACGGCGAAGGCATGCGGCAACATCGGGCAAACCAGAATCCGCTGCACCGTGCCAGGCCGGGCTTTTGCGCCGCCTTGGCGGTGCTGGCGGCCGTCTCTTTGAATATCGCTGCCGTGCAGGCGCGCACGCCGATCGTCGATGGCGATGCCGATGGCGTCGACGATGCCGTCGATCAGTGCCTGTACACGCCGCCGCAGGCGACGGTCGATGCGCGGGGCTGCTCGGCGCAGACCGATCAGGATGGCGACGGCGTTGCCGATACCGTCGACGACTGCCCCTACACCACGGCCGGCGCCGAAGTGGACGCCCGTGGCTGCGCGCTGGACGACGATTTCGACGGCGTCGCCAACGGGCTCGACGCCTGCCTGGGCACCGAACTCGGCGCGGTGGTCGATACCCGGGGCTGCGCCAGCGGGCAGATCGCCCAGGCGATCACGCCGAAGCCGCGCTCGCTGCCTCCGGCCACGGTGCTGCCGGCGAAGCCAACACCGTCGGTGATCCCCGCGGCGCCGAGCGGGCCGGCGCCCGCTAGCGCACCGCCGCCAGCCGTGGCGACGTCTGACTCTGCATCTGCATCTGCGCCCGCAACGGCGGCTGCAATCCAGTCGCGGGCGCCGGTCAGAATCGTGATTCCGGCCCCACTGCCGGCTGCGCCTCCAGCGGCTGCTGCGACGCCAAGTACCTCGGTCAAGCCATCGGCGACGGCGGCACCGAACCCGGCGGCCCTGCTGAGCCTGTCGTTCGGGTCACAGAACAACAACATCGGTCCGGCGGCGATGGCCAAGATCGACAAGGCCTTGCCGGCGCTGCGTGCTGCGCTGGCGTCTCAGCGCCAGGGCGTGCTGCTGGTCGAGGGCTTTGCCGATACTGAGAGCGACGGCGACGCGGCGGACACGGTGGCGCGCTCGCGCGCCAACATGTTGCGGCGGGTGCTGGAGCAGAAGGGCATCGATGGCAAGCGTCTGCGCAGCGTCGGCCATCAAGCGGTCGATGCCGGCACCGAATTCCGCCGCGCCGATGTGATGCTCGAAGCGGAGTAGGTCGCGGTCGGCTCAGGCCGGCCGGTCGAGCAAGGTCGGCGACATCATCTGCGTTTCGGCCGCTTTGGCGCGTGCCACGCGCAGGGCGTCATCGCCATCCGCAGCTGGCAGCCAGCCTTGCAGGTGGCGTTCGATCATCTGCCCCAGCGCATCGATGTGCGCCGGGCTGGCGTTCAACGCCGGCACGTAGCGGAAGCTCTTGCCTCCCGCGTTGATGAAATCGTCGCGGTAACGCAAGGCCACTTCTTCCAGCGTTTCCAGGCAATCCGAGGCGAAGCCCGGGCAGATCACATCCAGCGAACCGACGCCGCTGCGCGCCAGCTGCGGAATCACCACGTCGGTATACGGCTGCAGCCAGGGTTGCTTGCCGAGGCGGCTCTGGTAGCTGACCGAGTAGCGGCCCTTGTCCAGCTGTAGCGCGTCCGTCAGCAGCCGCGCGGTCTTCTCGCAGAAACAGTAGTAAGGATCGCCGGACAGCAGGTACTGGCGCGGGATCGAGTGAAAGGAAATCAGCAGGTGATCGGCGCGGCCGTGTGCGTCCCAGTGCGAACGCAGGCTCTGCGCGAGCGCGGCGATCCACGCGGACTCGTCGTGATAGCTGTTGATCGTGCGGACTTCCGGCATCCAGCGCCGTGTCTGCAGCGCGCGGAACACCGCGTCCAGCGCCGCCGCGGTGCTGCTCGCCGAATACTGCGGGTACAGCGGCAACACCAGGATGCGGCGCACGTTCTGCGCTTCGAGTTCGGCCAGCGCGCTGTCGACACCGGGCTTGCCGTAGGTCATGCCGAGCGCGACCGGCACATCCTGGCCGAGTCGCTGCGCGAGCCAGCCGCGCAGGCCGTCGCGCTGCTGTTGCGAGTGATGCAGCAGCGGCGAGCCCTCCGGCCCGGGTGTCATCCAGATACTGGCGTAGCTGTGCGCGAGCCGGCGCGGACGCAGCGGCAGGATGAAGGCATAGAGGATCGTCAGCCACAGCGCGCGCGGCAGCTCGACCACGCGGCGGTCCGACAGGAACGGCTTCAGATAGCGGCGGATCGCGCCCGGAGTCGGGGCTTCCGGCGTGCCCAGGTTCAGCAGCAGCACACCGGTTTTCGGTGGCGCGCTGTGGCGCCGCTCGATCAAATCGCTTGCGGACATCGGCTCGCCTGGTTGTGTGAGGGCCATCGCGCCGGCTTCGAGCCGGCGGATCATCTGCCCATGATAAAGCGCGTACAGCGGCGAGGCGATTCGTAGCCCGGGTGAAACCCGGGTTGCGCCCGGGCTCCAGCAGCGAAAACTACTTCAGCGCGATCTGACCGCCTTTCAGGCGACGGAAATAGTCGTGATACGCGCGCATCGCCCGGCTGCCGAGAATGACCAGCAGCGGCAGGTTGATCGCGTACATGAAGCCCATGCCGATGGTGCTGATGGTGTCGAGCTGGCCCGAAGTCTTGATGAAGCCGAAGCAGGCCGCCGCCGCGGCGAAGCACCAGACCCAGCGGAACGGCATCACCGCGCGTTCGCCGAACAGATAGATCACGCCCTGCTCGCCGTAATAGCCGTAGCTGATGATGCAGCTCAGGCCGAACACCCACACCGCGATCGTGATCAGCCAGCGGCCGAGGCCGTCGTGCACGGTGTCGAAGCCCTTGGCGACCAGGGTCGAGCCGCGAAAATCGGCGAACACGCCGGGTTCGACCAGCTTCGGCGCCTCGACGCTCGCCATCGGCTGCCACTCGAAACGGCTGCCGCTGCTGTCGGTGTTGTAGCTGCCGTAAAGCCGCTTGCGCTCGCCGCCGGACTCGACGACGACGAACACCGGCGAGCCGGCGTTGTTGACCTTCAGCGTGTTGTCGCGCAACTCCAGCTGCGACGGCAGCAACCGCGGCTGCCAGTGGCCCGGCGCGCTTTCCACCAGCGCCGGCGGCTCGCTCCAGGTCGCGGCCGGCGGGCGGTTCCAGACGCCGGTGATCAGCACGACCAAGGCGGTGACGGTGCAGACGAAGATCGTGTCGATGAAGGGCTCGAGCCCGGCGACCACGCCCTCGGTGACCGGCTCCGGCGTTTTCACCGCCGCATGCGCGATCGGTGCCGTGCCGAGGCCGGATTCGCTGGAAAACAGCGCGCGCTTCATGCCCCACATGAACGCCGTGCCGAGCGTGCCGCCGGTGAAAGCGCCGACGCCGTCGGTCTTAGAAAACGCGCCGGCGAAAATCATCCGGAAGCATTCGGGCAGCGCGTCGGCGTGGGTGATGATCACGTAAAGCCCGCACAGTACGTAGACGCCGCATTTGAATGGCACCAGGGTCTTGGTGACGTTGCCGATGCGCTTGATGCCGCCGAGGATCACCACGCCGGCGCAGACCGCGAGAATCACGCCGGTAATCCAGGTCGGTACACCGAAGTACTCACGCGTGGTGTCGGCGACACTCCAGGTCTGGAACATGTTGCCGCCGGTGAACGCGAAGATCATCAGCGACACCGCGAACAGGCCGCCGACGATGCGGCCGAACGGTTTCAATCTGGGCGAGATCGTCGCCAGGCCGTCGCGCGCCACGTACATCGCGCCGCCGTGCGGGTTCTCGGCCTCGCGCGTGTCGCGGAACAGCAGCGACAAGGTCACCTCGGTGGTCTTCAGCGACATGCCGACCAGGCCGACGACCCACATCCAGAACACCGCGCCGGGGCCGCCGAAATCCACTGCGATCGCCATGCCGGCAATCGCGCCCAGGCCCACCGTGCCGGACATCGCCGCGGTCAGCGCCTGGAAATGCGTCAACGCTCCGGGGCCGTGCGAGGTGTCGATGCCCTTGCCGGCGACCAGCGCGACGCCGTGCGTCAGAGAGCGGTATTGCGAGAAGCCGCTCCAGATCGTGAACAGCAGGCCGATGCCGAGCAGCGCCAGCAACACCGGCACGCTGAGCAGCACGCCATTGATGGCGTCGAGTACCGCGAAGAAAGCATCCATTGCCTCAGGCCGCGTTGCTGGCGGCGCGGCCGATGCGGCTGTGCGAGTAGCCGTAAAGGAAATAGACGACCAGTCCGATCACCATCCAGCTGCCGAACGCGATCCAGGTGTGCGGACCGAGCTGGTACATCAGATAGCTGCAGGAGGCGACACCCAGCGCCGGAATCAGCGGCGAAGCCGGCGAGCGGAACGGGCGGGGCAGGTCGGGGCGCGTCCTGCGCAGCACGATGACACCTGCGCAGACAACGACGAACGCGCCGAGCGTGCCGATGTTCGCGATTTCGGCGAGCTTGCCCAGCGGGATGAAGCCGGAGAACGCCAGCATGATGATGCCGCTGACCAGGATCGAGCCCAGCGGCGTGCCGGTCTTCGGGTGCACGTAGGAGAAAAAGCTCGGCAGCAGGCCGTCTCGGGCAATTGCGAACAGCACCCGGGTCAGGCCGAAGTACATCACCAGCATCACCGTGGTCAGGCCGGCGATGGCGCCGATCGAGATCAGGCCGGCAGCCCAGTCCTTGCCGATCTGCAGCAGCGCATGCGCCACCGGCGAAGCGACGTTGAGCTCGGTGTACGGCACGATGCCAGTGAGCAGCGCCGAGACCAGGATGTACAGGCCGGTGCAGGCGAACAGCGAGCCGAGGATGCCGATCGGCAGATCGCGCTGCGGGTTCTTGGTTTCTTCGGCGGCGGTGCTGACCGCGTCGAAGCCCAAATAGGCGAAGAAGATCGTCGCCGCTCCCTTGAAGATGCCGTTGATGCCGAAATGTGGCTGGCCTTCGCTGTCGATCACCAGCTCCGGAATGAACGGATGCCAGTTGGCCGGCACCACGTGCGGAATCGCGACGACGATGAAGATCAGGATCGCGACCACCTTGACCGCGACCATGATCGCGTTGAACTGGCTGCTGACCTTGGCGCCGACCGACAGCAGCACGCCGAGGATGGCGACGATGGTGAACGCCGGCAGGTTGATCAGGCCCGGTATTTTGGGGTCGAACGGCGTATGCGTCAGTGCGTCCGGCAGGCCGAGGCCGATCGCGCGCAGGCCGTCGGCGGCATAACCCGACCAGCCCGCCGACACCGCCGGAATCGCCACCGAGTATTCGCAGATCAGCATCCAGCCGATGATCCACGCGGGGAATTCGCCCAGCGCCGCATAGCCGTAGCCATAGGCGCTGCCGCTGCCGCCGATCGACGAGGCCATCTCCGCATACGACAGCGCGGCGCAGGCGCAGGCGAAGCCGGCGACGACGAACGACAGGATCACCGCCGGGCCGGCCTGTGTCGCCGCGGTAATGCCGCTGAGCACGAAGATGCCGGCACCGATGATCGCGCCGATGCCGAGCAGGGTCAGATCGGTGGCGCTGAGCACGCGCTTGAGCCCCGACTCCGAACTGCCGTCGGTAATGATCGCCTTGGTGCGCAGCAGCTTGGCAGACAGACTCATTGATTCTCCCTGGGGACGCTTTATAGGTTTGATGACGAGCGTGGTGCGGGCTTGTTGCGCCCGATGTTGACCGACAGTATGCCCGCGCGGGCGACGGCTGCGCCTGAGCAGGTTTCCGCTATCGCAGAGGCTGTAAGCAAGGATCGTCCCACAACGAAAAACGGTCAGATGCGGGGTAGCCGCATCTGACCGTAAAGCCGCCCCGTTGCCGGGATGGCGGACTGCTTTGCCGATGCCTTACGGCGACGGAGCTGCGACGAAACGGCCCTTGGTGCACAGCTCATGCACGTACATCGCTTCGCCGACATTGGCCGACAGCACCGCCGGTGTCAGCGAGATCGAGGCCGTGTCGAAAGCCTTGGTTGCCTTGACGCCGATGAACAGCTTGGCTTCCTCGCCCAAGCCGAGCAGATCCAGATCGGACTTGCTGTAGCTGATGCTTTCCTGCGCGGTGTCGCCCAGGAAAGTGCTGACCGTCACCGAATTGATCAACGACAGTTCAAGCGTCGCCTTCGGAAAGCGCACCGCGAAAACCGCGAAGTTACCCGGCTGGATCGACTGGTCGGCATGCACCAGCAGATCGACCGAATCGATGATCGCCAGCAGGCCGAGCGTCAGCGAGTAGGTCGCGAACGTCGACAGCTTGTTGTCGATCACGTTGTCGGGTTCGCTGACACTGTTGGTCAGCTGGGTGACGGTGTCGCCGCCCAGCGCGTTCAGCAGCAGCGTCAACGGGCCGCCAACCAGGCCGCCGGTGGCGACTTCGGTGGTGGCGCCGGTGGTCAATGCCCGGATGCCGCCTTCGCAGATGAAATTACCGCTCAGCGCGGTGGTGCCTTCGGTGATCGTCGTCGTCGTGTTCGGGTCGGTGCCGTCGTTCGGGAACAGACCGGTGTCGTCGCCGCTCAAGCCGTCGGTGTCGAGATCCTTGCCGCCCTGAGCATCACAACCGGCCAGCGTCATCACGGCCAGCACGGCAGCCGCCGCAGTAGCCTTCATTTTCCATTTGTTCACGTTTACATCTCCCTGTGAATCGAAATTTCCTTAGCGTTTGAAAGGAACGCGGTCTCGCCGACCGCGCTCCCTGATTGCCTGCTGCATCGAAGCCTTTACTGCACCGGAGCCGGCTCGTCGCCCGTCGGAGGCGGCATCTCGGCCGACGGCGCCGGTTCGTCGGCAACCGGAGCGGCATCCGCCGGCGGCGCGGACTCGGCCGGAGCCGGCGCGGCGCTGGCGTCACCCGGCAGGGCGTTGCCGTTGGCATCGACCGGCACGCTCGGCGCGGTCTGGCCGGCGATGTGCAGCTCGACGCGACGGTTCAGGGCGCGGCCCGCGTCGGTGTTGTTGTCCGCCACCGGATGGGTTTCGCCCTTGCCGACCGCGCTCAGCTTGTCGCCGGGCACGCCCTGCTCGATCAGGAAGTTGCGCACCGAGTCGGCACGCAGCTGCGACAGCTTCTGGTTGTAGGCGTCGCTGCCCTTGCTGTCGGTGTGGCCTTCCAGCGTCATCGGCACGTCCTTGAAGTGCGCGACCTTGAGGGCCACTTCTTCCAGGATCTTGCGCGAGTCTGGCGTCAGCGAGGCCTTGTCGAACTCGAAGTTGACGCCGGTCAGCGTGATCACCTGCTCCAGGCCGCAGCCGACGCCGTCCACCGGCATGCCGGTCGGGGTGCCCGGGCACTTGTCGAACTGGTCCGGAACGCCGTCGCCATCGCTGTCGGCCATGGTTTCGGTCTTGACCACTTCGGTGGTCACCGGCTCGGAGGCCGGCACCACGTGCGGCTGCTCGTACGGCGACAGCGGCAACTCGATGCCGACGCTGTAGCGGAAGTCCTGCTGGCCGCCTTCGAAATCGTCGTAGATATAGCGGGCTTCGGCGCGCAGGCGGAAACCGTAATAGCCGATCGGCTTGGTGACGAAGCCGATGCCGGCGTTGGCGTAGAAGCCGAACTTGTCTTCGTTGTCCGGGATCACGTCGTTGTAGTTGCCGCCGACACCGACCAGCAGGAACGGCGAGAACGTGCGGCGCTCGTTGAGCGAATACACCAGATCCAGGCCGCCGCCGGTGCGGTAGAAATCGGTCAGGTTGTCCTCATCGGTTTCCAGGTTCTGCGCAAAAACCTGCGCTTCCCAGAACCAGTTGCCGTGGCCGAGCTGGCGGCCGTAATAGGCGCCAACGCCGTAACCGTCGTTCGGCAGGCGGTCCTTGTCGAGATCCAGATAGCTGCCGAGGATGCCGACATAGCTGAGTTTGGGTTTATCGGCGTCGTTGCCGGAGGAATCAGTAGAGCCATCATCCTGTGCCACGGCGTACTGCGATGCCATCGAGACGATCACAGCAGCGGCAGCGGCCGCGACTTTGCGGCGTGCAAATTTCATAGTGCAACTCCCTTTTGAAGACGTCCTTGTTGATATACGAGGTTCGACCTTTATTTAGACGGTCGATGGACAGCTTTTACGGATACTGCTTACACCAGCTTAAGCCAATCTGAAGCGTAAGTCAGCGAATCGCCTACATTACCGCCTTGTTACAGCAGCGGTTATAAGCATCAATTTTCGCTCCACCCCTTGAAACGGCCCGCAAGGTGCCCAAGAATTAGCAGCCTTCGGGGTAGAGTGCTAACAGAAGCTGGAAGGGCGGCCCAAAAGAATCGTCCGCTGGCTTTCTGGCGTGATCCCGATGAGGTCCTGGGAATCAATTTACCTAGCAACATCTAAGATTTAGGAGTGTTCTATGAGTCTGCGTCCCCTGCACGATCGCGTGATCGTCAAGCGTCTGGAAGAAGAGAAGAAGTCCGCCGGTGGCATCCTGATCCCGGACTCCGCCGCTGAAAAGCCGCTGCGTGCCGAAGTCATCTCGGTCGGCCCGGGCAAGCGTACCGACGACGGCAAGCTGCAGGCGCTGGACGTCAAGAAGGGCGACGTCGTGCTGATCGGCAAGTACTCCGGCACCGAGGTCAAGGTCGACGGCCAGGATCTGGTCGTGCTGCGCGAAGACGACATCATGGCCGTGTTTGCCTAACAGCGGATCGCCTCAGTCGTTGCCGCTCGTAACAACCCCAATTCAGCTTCAGGAGTAGATCAACATGGCAGCAAAAGACGTCAAGTTTGGCGATGACGCGCGTTCGCGCATGGTCGCCGGTGTCAACATCCTGGCCAACGCGGTCAAGGTCACCCTCGGCCCCAAGGGCCGTAATGTCGTGCTCGACAAGAGCTTCGGCGCCCCGACCGTGACCAAGGACGGCGTGTCCGTGGCCAAGGAAATCGAGCTCAAGGACAAGTTCGAGAACATGGGCGCGCAGCTGGTCAAGGAAGTCGCTTCCAAGACCTCCGACCTCGCCGGCGACGGCACCACCACCGCCACCGTGCTGGCCCAGGCGATCGTCAACGAAGGCCTGAAGTCGGTCGCCGCCGGCGTCGACCCGATGGACATCAAGCGCGGCATCGACAAGGCCGTCGAGGCCGTCACCGCCGAGCTGAAGAAAGTGTCCGTGCCGTGCAAGGACCGCAAGGCCATTGCCCAGGTCGGCACCGTGTCGGCCAACGCGGACGAGGCGATCGGCAACATCATCGCCGACGCGATGGACAAGGTCGGCAAGGAAGGCGTCATCACCGTTGAAGAAGGCAAGGGCCTGGACAACGAGCTGGACGTCGTCGAAGGCATGCAGTTCGACCGCGGCTACCTCAGCCCGTACTTCATCAACAACTCGCAGAGCCAGACCGTCGAGCTGGACAGCCCGCTGATCCTGATCACCGAGAAGAAGATCAGCAACATCCGCGATCTGCTCCCGGTGCTCGAAGGCGTTGCCAAGCAGGGCCGTCCGCTGCTGATCATCGCCGAAGACGTCGAAGGCGAAGCCCTGGCCACGCTCGTGGTCAACAACCTGCGTGGCATCCTCAAGGTCGCCGCCGTCAAGGCGCCGGGCTTCGGTGATCGCCGCAAGGAAATGCTCAAGGACATCGCCACGCTGACCGGCGGCACCGTGATCGCCGAAGAAGTCGGCCTGACGCTGGAGAAGGCCACGCTGGCCGATCTGGGCAACGCCAAGAAAGTGCAGATCGACAAGGAAAACACCACCCTGGTCGACGGCGCCGGCGAGAAGGAAAAGATCGAAGCGCGCGTGCTCGAGATCCGCAAGCAGGTCGAGGCTTCCACCTCGGACTACGACCGCGAGAAGCTGCAGGAGCGTTTGGCCAAGCTCGCCGGCGGTGTTGCGGTGATCAAGGTCGGCGCTGCCACCGAAGTCGAAATGAAAGAGAAGAAGGCCCGCGTCGAAGACGCGCTGCACGCCACCCGTGCGGCCGTTGAAGAAGGCATCGTCCCCGGCGGCGGCGTCGCGCTGGTGCGTGCGTCCAAGTTCCTCGACGGCTTCAAGGTTGCCAACCCCGATCAGCAGATCGGCGTCAGCATCCTGCGCCGCGCGATCCAGGAGCCGATGCGCCAGATCGTCAAGAACTCCGGCGACGAGCCGAGCGTGGTGCTGGCCAAGGTGCTCGAAGGCACCGGCGCTTACGGCTACAACGCCAGCAACGGCACCTATGGCGACATGATCGAGCTCGGCATCATCGACCCGACCAAGGTCACCCGTCTGGCGCTGCAGAACTCGGCCTCGGTCGCCGGCCTGCTGCTGACCACGGAAGCGATGATTGCCGAATCGCCGAAGAAGGACGAAGGCGGCATGGGCGGCATGCCCCCGGGCGGCGGCATGGGTGGCATGGGCGGCATGGGCGACTTCTAGTCGATCGCGTCACTCGCTGCACTGTTGTTCAGATCGGGGCGCCTTCGGGCGCCCCGATTTTTTTTGCGCGTCCGGTCCATCGATACGCGCCGTTGGCGCTACTCGGGACGAACGGGAGCTGCTGTGCCCAAGGAAAGCAACCCACTCCGTTCGTCCCGAGTAGCCGGGCTTGGCCCGGCGTATCGAGGGACCGGAGCGCCTTGCGTCGCTGGCTCCGGGTGCACATGATGCCGATCCCGATGCTGACGACGAGCCTCATGCATTCCCTGATCCGCCGCGGTCTGTTTCTCGCCGCAGCGCTACTGCTCGCCGCCACCAGCGTGACGTCGCAGGCCGAGGTTCCTTCCGCGATTCAGACCAAGCTCGCGCGCGGCATCAACCTGTCGTTCTGGTTCACCTACCGCGGCAATCCGACCATCGATCCGCAGCTGTTCCGGCCCGACGACGCGGATCTGGCCAGGCTGCGCAAGATGGGCTTCCGCCACGTGCGCATCGCCTTCGATCACAGCTGGCTGGTCGATTCCACGAATCCCTCGCGCGCCAATCCGCAGCGCGCGGCCGAACTCGGCGACGCGCTGCAACAGGTCGCCGCGCACGATCTGATGGCGGTGGTCGTCATGAACGCCGACAACGACTATCTGAAGCGTCTGCTCAGCGATCCGGCGACGCTGACCTCGGCGTCCGCGTTCTGGTGGAGCCTGTCCAAACAGCTGTCGTCGCGGCTGCCTTCAGACAAGCTGGTATTCGAAGTGCTCAACGAGCCCGGCAACGACGATGCGGCGGCCTCGCTGAAAGTCATGCAGAACCTGGCCGGTGCGGTGCGCGATGCGGCGCCGGCGTACACGATCGCGGTGGCCGGCCACAAATACTCGTCGATCGACGAGTTGCTCGCGCTGCAGCCGTTCCAGGACCAGAACCTGGTCTACACCTTCCACTTCTACGAGCCGTTCAACTTCACGCATCAGGGCGCGACCTGGGGCTGGCCGATGTGGGCCAAGTTCCACGGCTTTCCGTATCCATCCTCGGTCGCCGGACTGGCGCCGGTGCTGCCGACGCTGGATGCCAGCGCGCGCGCCGACGCCGCCTGGTACGGCCAGCAGAACTGGAACCGCGACAAGCTCGCCGTGTTGCTGGATCGCGTCGCCGAATGGAAGAACCGGAACAAGGTGCCGGTCTGGTGCGGCGAGTTCGGCGCGGTCAAAACCTATGCGCCGCCGGGCTCGCGCGAGGCCTGGCTGCGCGACGCGCGCGAGCTGATGGAGGCGCGCGGCATCGCCTGGAGCCATTTCGACTTCACCCAGCACATGGGCCTGGTCGACGGTCCGCAGGGCGCGCGCCAGTGGAACCGCGGCGCGGTCGAGGCGCTGGGTCTGCAGGCGCCGGCCGACGGCCGCTGATCGCGCTGCGCCGACCGCAGGCACGGGCCGTGCTACGGTTCGCGCAGCGGAAAGCTCAGGCTTCGAGCCCATTGGCCAGTTTCAAGGCCAGTCCGCGAAACCTGCCGTCCTATCCCTGGCGAGGATTCCTGCCAGACTAGCCCGCTGGCGATCGTCCGGCGGTTGGATCCGCGGGCACGCCTCCAGAGCCGAGCCATCCAACCCTTGAAGGCCTCAACTCCCGGAGCCATGCGCCGGATGATCTGCTTCTGCCGGCGCCACCATGTGCTGGTCGGCAGCCTGCTCGTCGCCATCGGCTACTTGCTGGCCGACATCGGCTGGCGCGACAGCGGCAAGGCAGTGCTGGTCTATGCGCTCGGCGCATTCGCGCTTTCCTCGCCGCGGCTGCCGTCGCGCTTGCGCGCGCTGCTGGTGATCGTCTGGCGCTTCACCTTTGTTGCCGATCTCGGCATCCGCGCCTTGCTGCTGGCGATCTACCAGACCAAGCCGGACACGGTGCTGGTAGTCGAGGCGGTCTCCAATACCACCAGTGAGGAGTCGCTGGAATTCCTGATGCAGAGCTGGCATGCGCTGGCCTATTACCTCGGCGGCGCCGCGCTGCTGGCGGCGCTGCTGACGCTGATCGATGCGCCGTACCGGCGCGCGCATCTGCCGGGGCCCAGGACCACGCTGGCGGTCGCCGTGCTGTTTCTCGCGCTGCACGCGAACCCGACCTTTCGCAAATCCGATCCCCTGTATTTCTGGCCGTCGCAGATCGCCCAGGTTCACGGCTTTCAGCAGAATGTCGAGCAGTTGCGCGCCAAGCGCGACATCGCGCGCGCCAAGCTGGCCGACTGGAGCCCGGCGTATGACGGCCCGGCGCAACACACGGTCGGCATCGTCATCGGCGAAAGCACCAGCCGCTGGAACTGGCAGCTCTACGGGTACGCGCGCGACACCACGCCGCTGCTGCAGGCGGCGTCGGCCAAGCTGATGGTGTTCAAGGACGTGATCGCCGCGACCTCCGGTACGGTGTCCTCGTTCCGCTACATGTTCACGCCGATGGCGATCGACCAGCCGTTGCAGGACGAAGAGACGCCGAGCGTACTGATGCTGGCGCGCGCCGCCGGCTACAAGATTTTCTGGATCAGCAACCAGCACGACCGCTACATCAACCCGCGTTTCGCCGAGGAGGCCGACGTGGTCAGGCTGCTCAACGTCGGCGGCCGTCGCGGCGATCGCCATCTGGACGACAGCCTGATTCCGGAGTGGGTCGCGGCGCTGCACGATCCGGCGCCGCGCAAGCTGATCATCGTGCATCTGCTCGGCGCACACCCGCATTACGAGCTGCGCTATCCGGAGGCTTTCGGTCATTACGGCAAGGCCGAGGACTCGATCAGCCTAGAACTGAAAAGCCGGGGCCGCATGCCGTGGATATGCGTCGCGCGCGACCACTACGACAACGCGATGCGCTACCAGGATTCGGTGATCAGTCAGCTGCTGAGCAACTTTCAGCAACTGTCGGGCAGCTCCGGCGCGTTTCTGTACACCAGCGACCACGCGCAGGAAGTCGGCCATACCCGCAATTTCGCCGGCCATTCAGCCGAAATGCCGGGCCTGGTCGTGCCGCTGATCATGTGGATGAAGCGGCCGCCGCCGGCCGAAGTCGAGCGCGAAATGGAGCAGCGGCCGTTCCAGAACGATGTGCTCGACTGGACCCTGCTTGACCTGCTCGACATCCAAACCCGTCACGACCAGCCGCAGCTGAGCCTGATCGACGCCGCTTTCCAACCGCGTGTGCGCCGGCTGCAGTCCGGCAAGGTCCGTCCCGGCGGCACCGACCCGGATGATCTGCCGGTGGTGCCTTAGTCAGACGCGTTAAAGTTCGCGGATGGACGACGACCAGCGCCTGCTCTGTTCCAGCCGCTTCCTGCAGGCGGCTTTCAAACGCAATGCCGACTGGCAGGCCGCCGGCGGCCATCGCGCCGCGCGCGCTGCCGGCTCGCTCGCCGACGAGGTCGCGGCCGCGATGTCCGCGATCAGCGATGAAGCCGGCACGATGCGCGTGCTGCGCCAGCTGCGCGATCGCGAGATGGCGCGCATCGCCAGCCGCGATCTGCTGGCGCTGGCCGAGCTCGACGAGACCCTCGGCGATCTGTCCGAGCTGGCCGAAGTCTGTCTGCGGGCGGCGCTGGATTTCGCCTTGCGGCAGCTGCGCGCGCGTTATGGCGAGCCGCGCGGCGCCGATGGCAAGGCGGTACAGCCCGTGGTGCTGGGCATGGGCAAGCTCGGCGGCCGCGAGCTCAACTTCTCTTCCGACATCGACCTGATTTTCTGCCACGGTGCGCCGGGCGAAACCGACGGTGCCAACGCGCTGGACAACGGCGAATTCTTCAAGCGCGCGGCGCAGCTGGTGACGCGCCTGCTGTCCGAGCGCACCGAGCACGGTTTCGTTTTTCGCGTGGACCTGATGCTGCGGCCTTTCGGCAGCGCCGGCCCGGTGTCGATCGCGTTCGACGCGGCCGAGGACTACTACCAGGAGCACGGCCGCGAATGGGAGCGCTACGCCTTCATCAAGGCGCGGCCGGTGGCCGGTGATATCGAGGCGGGCCTGCAATTCCTGCGTGCGCTGCGGCCTTTCGTCTATCGGCGCTATCTGGATTTCAACGCGATCGGCAGCCTGCGCGCGCTGAAAAAGCTCATTGCCGACGATGTCGCGCGGCGCAGGCAGGACGACAACGTCAAGCTCGGCGCCGGTGGCATCCGCGAGCTGGAATTCATCGTGCAATCGTTCCAGCTGGTGCGCGGCGGACAGGAAGCGCCGCTGCGCGATACACGGCTGCGCCCGGTGCTGCGGCGGCTCGGTGACAGCGCTTACCTGTCGCCGGAAATCGCGCGGCAGCTCGACCAGCACTACGTGTTTCTGCGCCGGCTGGAGAACGCGATCCAGATGTACGCCGACGAGCAGACGCATTCCTTGCCGACCGGCGAGGATGCGCAGCGCGCATTGTGCATCGCGCTGGATTTCGCCGACTGGAATGCGCTGATCGCGCGCTTCACCGACGTGCGCAACCAGGTGCACGAAGAGTTCCGCCGTATCTTTGCCGAGCCCGATCAGCAGCAGGCAGAAGAAGGCCTCGCCGACTGGCTGCTGCAGCTGTGGAACGAGCCGGACGGGCAGGCCATCGCGCCGCCGGCGACGGGTTTCGGCGACGCCGGCGCCGAGGTCGCCAAGGCGCTGCGCGACCTGCGCGATTCGCGCAGCGTGCGCAGCCTGACACCGGCTTCGCAGCAGCGCTTGCAGGCGCTGCTGCCGCTGTTGCTGGAAGAAGCACAGCGCCAGACCGAACCGGCGTTCGCCGCCAAGCGCACGCTCGCGGTGATCCAGGCCATCGGCGGCCGCTCGACTTATCTGACCCTGCTGCGCGAGTCGTCGGTCGCGCGCGATCACCTGGTCAAACTCTGCGCGGCCAGCCCCTGGGTCAGCCAGCTGCTGGCATCGAATCCGGCGCTGCTCGATTCGCTGCTCGACACGCGCACGCTTTACGCACCGCCGGATCGCGACGATATCCAGCGCGAACTCGCCGACGTGCTGCTGCATATTCCGGCCATCGAGGTCGAGGCCGGCATGGACGCGCTGCGCCGCTTCCGCCTGGAAATGACCTTGCGCATCGCCGCCTGCGACGTCGCCGGCAGCCTGCCGCTGGTGCAGGTCAGCGACCGCCTGACCTGGCTCGCCGAAGCGGTGTTGCAGGCCGCGTTCGATCGCGCCTACGGCGAGCTGAGCAAAAGTTACGGCGAGCCGCTGCGCCTGGACGACACGCGCGCCGGGCTTTGCGCTCTGGCCTACGGCAAGTTCGGCGGCATCGAACTCGGCTATGGCTCGGACCTGGACCTGGTGTTCATCCACGACTGCGACGCGCCGGATCGCGACACCGTCGGTGGCGAGCGCGCGATCGCCGGCAGCACCTTCATGGTGCGCTGGGCACAGCGCATCATTCACTGGCTGTCGACGCTGACGCCGGCCGGCCGCGCCTACGAGATCGATCTGGAGCTGCGCCCCAGCGGCCGCAGCGGCCTGGCCGTGGTCAGCGTCGAAGGCTTTGCCGACTACGAGCGTCGCGAGGCCTGGACCTGGGAGCACCAGGCGCTGACGCGCGCGCGCGCCGTCGCCGGCAGCCCGCAGATCGCCGCGCGACTGGAGGCGCTGCGCCGCGACGTGCTGTGCCAGCCGCGCGATGCTGCCAAGCTGCGCGCCGACATTCATGACATGCGCATGAAGATGCGCGCCAAGCTCGAGCGCCGCGAGGCCGGCTGCTGGGACGTCAAGCAGGGCGAGGGCGGGCTGATCGACATCGAGTTCATCACGCAATATTTACTGTTACGCGAAGCGCCACGGCAGGCGGCCCTGGTGGAGTACTCCGATAACTGGCGCCAGCTCGAGGCGCTGACCGCGGCCGGCGTGATCGTCGCCGAAGACCGCGATGCGCTGATTCACGCTTACCGCATGCTGCGCGCCTGGAGCCACGCCCGCGGCCTGCAGCAGCAGCCGGTGATGGCGCCGGAGGATGCGTTCCGTGAAGAGCGCGAGCGCGTGAAACAAATCTGGAGCACGGTAGGTCTGTAAAGCCATGCCCCTCTCACCTTGCGGGAGAGGGTGGCCCGAAGGGCCGGGAGAGGGGCTGAAGCCCGGGCCGCGCAACCCCTCTCCCGTCGCTGGCGCGACACCCTCTCCCACAAGGGGAGAGGGGAAAAGCCATGCCGGCCTCACGCACTTGTAAACTACCGCCTTCTACCTGCGAGCCACGCCGTGGTCATCAGCCATCGTTTCCGCTTCCTGTACGTGCACATCGCCAAGACCGGCGGCACCAGCGTGCGCGCGTCGCTGCGCAAGCTGCAGTATCGCGATCCGATGTACCTGCTGCAGATGATCTGCTCAAGGCTGGATCATCTGTCTGGCCACCGCATCGCCGCCAAGCTGCCGCGGCACTCCAAGGTGATCGCGGCGATGGAGATGCTGCCGCGCGACTACTTCGAGTCGCTGTTCAAGTTCGCTTTCGTGCGCAATCCCTGGGACCTGCAGGTCAGCAGCTATCACCACCTGAAGCGCGAGCGCCCGCATCTGCTTGAAGGCCATGAAAGCTTCGAGGACTTCCTGCGCTGGAAACTCAACCCGGAGCGGCCCTGGCAGTATCACCTGGATACCTCGATCACCCTGCAGACCGACTACCTGGTCGACCTGCGCGGCAAGCAGGTGGTCGATTTCGTCGGCCATTACGAAAGCCTGCACGACGACTGGGCGACGATCTGCAGGCGCCTGGGCCTGCCGACGCCGGAGCTGGCGCACAAGCGCCATTCCACCGACAGGCCCAAGGATTTCCGCGGCTATTACACCGATCAGACCGCCGAGCTGGTCGCGCAGTATTTTGCGCGCGACATCGACATGCTCGGCTATCGCTTCGACCCGGGCTAGCCGATGTGCGGAATCGCGGGCCAGGTGTTGCGCGGTGGCGTCGTCGAGGAATCGGCGCTGGCGAGCATGTCGTCGCGGCTGACGCACCGCGGGCCCGAAGACACCGGTTTCTACATCAGTAGTAGCGGCAGCGGCAGCTTCGGCATCGCGCACACGCGGCTGGCGATCATCGATATCGCCGGCGGCCATCAGCCGATTTTCGATGCCGAAAAACGCTACGCCATCGTCTGCAACGGCGAGATCTACAACTTCCCCGAGCTGCGCGCCGAGCTAGAAGCGCAAGGCCATCGATTCTCCTGCGAGTCGGACAGCGAAGTCGCATTGCAGGCTTACGCTGCCTGGGGCCGCGACTCGTTCAGGCGTCTCAACGGCATGTTCGCGTTCGCGCTCTACGATCATCAACAGCGCGAGCTGTGGCTGGTGCGCGACCGGCTCGGCATCAAGCCGCTGTATTACGCGGTGCTGCCAGATCGCGTGCTGTTCGGCAGCGAGCTGAAGGCGCTGCTGCCGCAGATGCCAAACGTCGATCTGAACCAATCGGCGCTGGCGCAATACTTTCAGAACCAGCATTCCAGCGGTGAGGACGCGATCGTCCGCGGCATTCGCCGGGTGATGCCGGGCGAGGCGCTGCGCATCGATGCCGATCTGAAAATCGAGCGGCATCGCTATTGGTCCGCGCTGGACGTGAAGCCGCGCCAGATCAGCGAAAGCGCCGCCCGGGAAGAGTGGGAAACGCTGATCGACCAGGTCATGCGCGAGCACGTGCGCTCGGACGTTCCCTACGGTTTGTTTTTGTCCGGCGGCGTCGATTCGGCGGTGCTGCTCGCGCTGCTCAGCCAGCGCCAGAGCACGCCGATCCGCACGTATTCGATCGGCTATGCAGACGTGCAGATGAAGGACGAGCTGGACGAAGCCGGCATGATCGCGCAGCGCTTCGGCGCGCAGCACACGCCGATCCGGATGACGCGGCAGCAGGTGTTCCGCCGGCTGCCGCGTGTGGTCTGGTCGGCTGACGATCTGATGCGCGATTACGCCTGCCTGCCGACGCTGGCGCTCGCCGAAGCGGCGAGCAAGGACCTGAAAGTGATTTTCAGCGGCGAAGGCGGCGACGAGGCGTTCGCCGGTTACGGCCGCTATCGCCCGGACTGGAGCGAGCGCCTGTACAAGAGCCTGCGCTTTCCCGGCAGCGGCGGTTTCCGCGTACGCGGCGAACTCGAAAGCGGCTGGACGCAGAAACTGTTCGTGCCGGAACTGCAGCCGTATCTGGCCGCGCATCGCGCGCCGATGATCGCAGCCTGGGGCAGCACGCCGCGCGACTGGAGCGCACTACAGCGCCGCCAGTACACCGACCTGGTCACCAACCTGCCGGACGACCTGCTGGTGAAGAGCGACCGCATGCTGATGAGCTGGTCGGTGGAAGGCCGCGTACCCTTCGTCGATCACCGCGTCGTCGAATTCGGCCTGTCCCTGCCGGATTCGCTGAAGGTTTCACGCGGCGCCGGCAAGGTGTTCATCAAGAAATGGGCTGAAAAGTACATTCCGAAAGATCATCTGTGGCAGCCCAAGCGCGGCTTCCATGTGCCGGTACGCGAGTGGCTCAATGGCGAGTTCCTGCATGGCCTGGCCGAGCGCCTGCCCAAGAGCGAGGCGATCCGTCGCTGGTGCCAGCCGCAGGCGGTGCGCGAGCTGCTGAGCGGTGATACCGCGGTGCGTTCGCGCGAGATCTGGAGCCTGATGCAGTTCGCGATCTGGCACCGGCTGTTCATCGAGCATCCCGATCAGCGCCCGGGCGCGGAAGAGGACCCGCTGGCCTGGTTGTGAGTCGTCCTTGGTGCTGTGTTCCCGCGCAGGCGTAGATGACAGGACATCAAGGCCACAAGCGCTTCCATTGCCGGAACGAGCGCCCGGTGAAACCCTCTAGCTTTTCGCAATCGGCGCGGTACATCGCGACGATGTCGGCGTGGCGCTGCGCGTCGAACAGCGGTGTCGTGATCGGCCGGGTGAAAGTCTGGCGCAGTAGCGGCGCGCGCCGCAGCCGACGTCGGCCGACCAGCCTGCGGACGAAGCGGCCGCTGGCGGTTTCGCGACATTTGTCGCCGCCGTCGTTGTGCTTGACGCACCAGTCGGCGTGCTCGAAATCGGCATCGACGCCGAGAAACCGCAGCAGTGGTTTCATCTCCCGGCGCGGATCGGCGGCGAGTTCCTCGTTGCAGACGACGTGGATGGACTCGGCCGGGAAATACTCCAGATACTGCAGCAGCTGCTGGTGGTAACAGCCGGTGCCCAGGCTCAGTTGCCGATCCGGTGCCGACAGCATCTGCTCGAAACTGCGCTGCTCCTGGTTGTCGTCGACTTCATGCACGTACTGCGAGACCAGGCGCTCGACAGGATCGCGCACCGCGTAGATCAGCTTGACCTTCGGCAGCAGGCCGGCGATGCGCGCCGGCACGCCGGGATAACGGCCATACATCGAGTAGCGCGTCGACGATTCACCGCGCACCGGCGTATTGCCGGCCCAGAACTGCCGATACCAGTCGGCGCCGCGATGCCAGTTGAACCCATCGACGAAAAAATTCACTTCCTTGCGCTTGCGCGACATCTCGATCTGCGGATGGTGTTGCAGATAATGGTGCAGGCTGTAGGTGCCGGCCTTCATCGCGCCGATGACCAGAAAAGTGGGGAATGCTGGCATGATGTCGGGCTAGCGTGGCGCTCTGTCAGCATCGGGGGGCACGGTCGGATCGCTGCCATACCCCGGCCGCCCGTACGTAGTTTCCCGGATCATTGCATCAACAAACGCGCCGGATGCTGAAGCGAAGCCGCGCTTTACCTTTCTTAGCCATCCGGAGCGCCCGACGATGAAGCGTCTCGCGGTACTGATCTCCTTTTCCGGTGACGGCGGCGTCGAGCGCATGGTCACCAATCTGTGCGCCGAGTTCGCCGATCACGTTCAGGTCGACCTGCTGGCGCTGCGTGCCCAGGGCCGCCACGTCAGCCGGATCCCGCCGCAGGTCAAACTGATTCACCTGAAGGCCAGGCACTCGTGGACCAGCGTCGGCGAGATCGCAGCCTATCTGCGTGAGGCCAAACCCGACGCGCTGCTGGTGGCCAAGGACCGTGCCGGCCGCGCCGCGATCCGCGCGCGAAAAAAAGCCGGCGTGAGCCTGCCGCTGTGGATTCGCCTGGGCACCAACCTGTCGGCGGCGCTGGAGCGCAAGTCCGCGTTCAACCGCTGGCTGCGCGTGGCGCCGATGCGCCGGCTGTATCCGCTGGCCGACGGTGTCATCGCGGTCTCCGAAGGCGTGCGCCGGGACACCATCGCGGTCACCGGCCTTTCGCCGGAACGCGTCGTCGTCATCCGCAATCCGGTGATCACGCCGGCGCTGGCGACGCAGGCAGCCGAGCCGGTGCCGCACCCCTGGCTCGCCGACAAGCTGGTGCCGGTGATCATGGGCATGGGCCGGCTGACGCGGCAGAAGGATTTCCCGAGCCTGCTGCGCGCGTTCGCCACGATCCAGCCGCAGCGGCCGTCGCGTCTGATCCTGCTTGGCGAAGGCGCCGATCGCGCGGCGCTGGCGACGCTGGCGGCCGAATTGGGCGTTACCGAGCATGTCAGCTTCGCCGGCTTTCAGAAGAATCCCTACGCCTGGCTCGCGCGCGCCGATCTGTTCGTGCTGTCTTCGGCCTGGGAGGGCTCGCCGAACGCACTCACCGAGGCGCTGGCGCTGGGCGTGCCGAGCGTGTCGACGCGCTGTCCAAGCGGCCCCGACGAGCTGCTCGCCGACGGCCGTTACGGCCCGCTGGTGCCGGTCGGCGATCACGCCGCGCTGGCCCGCGCGATGCTGGCGACGCTGTCTGCGCCGCTGCCGGCTGCGGAACTGCGCGAAGCCGTCGCCGAGTACCGCGTCGAGCTGAGCGCGCGGCGCTATCTGCAGCAGCTCGGGCTTCTGTAGGAGCGGGCTCGCCCGCGACTGCGAGTTCGCAGGTCGCGGGCGAGCCCGCTCCTACAAGATGCCGATCCGCAAGCCCCTGTTCAGCTTTTTCGGCCGACCATGATCCATTGAAAGTGGATCGACGCCGTACGGCGCCGCAACGGGAATGGCGATGGAACAGCGAGCGACGCCGGCTTTTGCCGGCGGCGGCGATTGGCAATTGTGGCGGCGCGAATGAGCCGCCCGCTGCGACTGCTGCACCAGATCCATCTGGCCCACGATGCCTGGGGCGGCATGGAAAAGCAGTTTGCTCATCTGCTGCAGGCGACCGCGCAGGATGCGCGCGTGTCGCACTACCTGTCCGAAGATCTTCGCGATGTCGCGCCCGGTGTCGCTGCGGCCTTGAGCGGGCTGCGCGCACCGGCCGCGGACACGCGGCGCTGGCATGGCATGACGGTGCCGAACTGGCGCGGCATGCGCCAGTCGCGCCAGGCCAGCCAGGCGCGCAGCTGGAACATCGACGCGGTACTGAGCTGGAATCGCTTCGGCGATCCGCGGCCGCTGCGGCTGGCGCATCGCATCGGCGCGGCCTCGGTGTACTGGGAGTGCGGCGCCGCCTGGCATGCGCGCTCGCGTGTACCGGAGGAAGATTTTCTGCGCGGCTTCGATGGCTATATCGCCAACTCTCAAGCCTGCGCGGCAATGCTGCGTTACTGGGGTGTGACCGCGCCGATCGAGATTTGCAGTCCCGGCATTTATCGCGATGACAGCCTGTCATCGCCGACGCCGCGGCCGATAGCGAACGGCCCGCTACGACTCGGCTTCTGCGCGCCGTTGCAAGCGTTCAAGGGCGGCGTACTTGCGGTGCATGCGCTGGCGGCGCTGCGTCGTCGCGGGGTCGAAGCGACGCTGAGCATCGCCGGCGATGGACCGGAGCGCGCCAGCATCGAGCGCGTCGCGCAACGGCTCGGCATCGCCGATCTGCAATTTCTCGGGCAGCTGTCGGTGATGCACGAGTTCTACGCCGGCATCGACCTGCTGCTGCATCCGGCGCTGTGCGAGCCCTGGGGCAATGCCTGCGCCGAGGCGCTGATCGCCGGTGTGCCGGTGGTCGCGACCGTGGTTGACGGCCTGCCCGAAGTGATCCGCGACGGCGTCGACGGCGTGCTGGTGACGCCGTCGCTGAGCCTGGCGGAGTACGCCGATTTCGGCGGCGATGCGGCCGGTGTTTATCCGCGTGTGTGGCGACCCGACTTGCACCGGGTCGCCGAGCCTGGCGTGCCCGATCCCGAGGCGCTCGCCGACGCGGTGCTGCGCATCGCCGGCGACTCGCACCCGTTCGCCAAGTACCGCGATGCGGCGCTGGCCTCGGCACCGCGCTTCGATCATGCCGCGCACGTCACCCGCCTGCTGCAACTGATCGGCCGCGCCGGCTCGCGGCGTCGCGAGCAGCTGCGATCGACGCCGCCGCTGCTCGAACAGCCGCAGCTGACAGTGCTGCAGCAGCATGCCGACCAGGCTGCGCAACTGGTCATCGAGCTGCTCGAAGGCCAGACTTTTTCGCGCCGCGTTGCCGACATCGGCTGCGGCACATGCCGGCTGCGCGAAGCACTGGCGCGGCTCGGCACGCCCTGCGAATACCGCGGCTACGATCGTCTGCCGCGGAGCGCCGACGTCACTGCTTTCGACCCCGAACGCGATCGTCTGCCGCAGCCCTGCGACGTCGCGGTGATGCTCGGCGTCAGCGAATTCCTGCCGTCGCTGGTCGAGACGCTGCAGCGGCTGCGCCAGGACGCCGCGGCGCTGGTGATCAGCCACACGCTCGGCGACCGGCCGCGCTCTGCCGATGAGCTGCAGCGGATCGGCTGGCACAACTATCTGTCGCGCGCCGACTTCGAAAAACAGCTCGCGCAGGCCGGCTGGCTGGCGCAACGGCCGCTGGGCAGCGATGACGGCCGCAGCCTGATCTGGGCCTGCGTGCGCAGCCATAACGAAACACCATGACGCCTTCCTACGCCTTGCTGACGCCGTATCTGCTGCCGGCTTCGCAGATCGGCCTCAAGGTCGCCAATCTCGGCGACGGTCTGATCCTGCGCGCAATCGAGCGCCTGCTGAGGCCGAATGCGCCGATGGGCCGCTATTCGCCGCGCGCGACGCCGCCGCCGATCGCGCAGGCGGTGATGGAACAGGCGCAGCACGTGGTGCTGGCCGGCGCCAACCAGCTCGACGACCGCTACAGCGTCTGGCCGGGCATGACCGCCGAACAACTGCTGCGCGGCGCCTGGCGATTCGTCATCTTCGGCGTCGGCCTCAGCGGCGATCCGCAGCGCACCCGGCGCATGTCCGAGGGCACGCGCGCGATCCTCGAGGCGATTCACCAGCGCACCGAATACTCGTCGTGGCGCTGCCCGGCGACGCTGCGTTACCTGCGCGCCGAGCTGCCGCACCTGGCCGACCGCTTCCTGATGACCGGCTGCCCGGTGCTGATGGATCAGCCGCTGCTCGATCAGCCGCGCTTTCACGCCGCCGAGCGCAGCGTCGCGGTGACCGCCACCGAGCGCGGCGATTTCTGGGGGCGCGAAACCGCGATCATCGACCGCGTCGCGCGACGCTTTCCGCGCGCGCGTCGCTACTTCGTCGTGCACCAGGATTTCTGCGCCAGGTCGATGATCGCGCGCTGGAGCGACCGGCTGCGCGGCCACGCCGACGCAGCCGATCCGGGGCGCGCGATGGCGCTACGAAAATATGCGGCGAGCCGCGGTTATCAGGTGCTGGTGCCGGACACCGCCGATGTCGCCGCCGCGATTTACGATGCGATCGATCTGCATGTCGGCAGCCGCCTGCATGCGCATCTGCTGTTCCTGAGCCGCAACAAGAAAAGCTGGCTGGTGCCAGCCGACAGCGGCGCCCGCGGCATGTCCGAGGCCTTCGCGTTTCCGCTGGTGACCGCGTCGCGCCCGGAACCGGACTGGAACTTCGACTTCGAGCCGCTGCGTCGGCAGGCGCAGCGAGTACACGGCGACATGCAGCGGTTTCTGAGCAGCTGGGCGATGCGCTGATTTTTGTAGCCCGGGTGGAACCCGGGTCGTCTCAGCCCCGGGTTTCCCCCGGGCTACGCAACCAACTCGCGATACACCGCCAGATTGCCTTCGATCATCGCCTCGGTGGAAAACTCCGCGTCGATCAATCGTGAGCCGGCTGCGCCGAGCGCGCGGCGCCGCTCGGGATCGGCGACCAGTTGTGCGATTGCCTGACGCAGCGCCAGCGCATCACCCGGCGGCACCAACAGACCATTGAGGCCATCGCGCACCGCCTCCGGCATGCCGCCGGCGCGGCTGGCGATGATCGGCACGCTCGCCGCCGAAGCCTGCAGCAGCGACACACCCAGGCCCTCCATCAGCGCCGGATGCACCAGCAGATCCAGGCAGCCGACCCAGCGCGGCAGATCCTTGCGAAAGCCGGCGAAGTGCACCGGCAGTGGCAAAGCGGCGGCTTCCTGTTGCAGCGCCTCGCGCAGCGCGCCCTGGCCGAACACGATCAGTTCGATTTTCTGCGCGGCCTGCAGCCCGCGCAGTGCCTCGAACAGTACGCGATGGCCTTTGCGCTCGATCAACTGCGCGATCACGCCGATGATGACCGCATCCTCGCCGACGCCAAACTCCGCGCAGAACGCGGCGCGTGGCTCGTGCCGACGCCACGGCGCCGCCTGTACCGCCGAGCGCACGACGCGGATGCGTGATGCGTCCACGCCTTCGCTGCGCAGCACCTCGGCAATGCCTTCGGAAATGCAGATGGTGCGCGCGTACAGACGATACTTGCGCCGGGCCCACCAGTGTTTTTCGGCGTTGTCGACACGGCGCGACAGCACCGCCGGAACGCCGACGATTTTCGCGGCGATGCCGCCGAGCAGGTCGGCGCCGCGGCGGCTGTGCAAGTGCACCAGGTCCGGCTGCTGCTCGCGCAGCACGCGCGCCAGCCGTGGCACGAAGGCCAGGTCGGCGTCACCGCTGCACGGCACTTCGATGACGTTCACCGCACTGCCTTTGAAATGCGCGCCGATCGCGGCGCCGGGCGGGCACACCAGCACGTTGGCGATGTTGCGCGCGGCCAGGCCTTCGAGCAGGTAGGCGAGCTGCTGCGCACCGCCGTACAGATGCTGGCCGGTTTCGACGTGCAGCAGTTTCATGTCGTATGCATCCCCAGCAGTGCGCGCGCCGCCGCCGCCACGCGCAGCGGCGTCAGGCCGCGCAGGCAGTCGTAGCGACCGTCGCAGGTCGGGTGGCGCTTGCACGGCGCGCAGGACAGCGCGTCGTAAAGCACGATCAGCGGCGATTCCGCGCCCTGCAGATACGGGCAGGTGCTGCCGAAGATCGCGACCGTCGGCCGCTGTACGGCGATGCCGATATGGGTCAGGCCGGTGTCGACGCCGATCACCGCGCCGGAGAGCCGCAGCAGTGCCGGCACTTGGCCGAGCTTGGTCTTGCCGGTGAGATCGACGATCGGGGTTTTCGACGCACTGACGATGCGCGCTGCCGCGGCGACATCGCCGGGGCCGCCGAAGATCGCCAGCTGGCGGCCTTCCAGCAGCGCGGCCAGCTGCGGCCAGTAGTCCTCCATCCAGTGCTTCTGCGGCCGCGTCGTGAACGGGCATAGCGCGACGAAGCCGGGCCGCAGGCCGTGCTCGTCCAGCGTCGCCACCGCGGCCTGGTGCGCGGCCTCGCCGACGATCAGCCGCGGCGGCGGCGCGGCCTGGCCGCTGAGGGTTTCGGCCAGATAGCGGTATTCCGAGGCGATGTCGCGAATGTCGCCGCCCTTGGCCACGCGCTGTTGCAGCACGAAGCCCAGCGGCTCCTTCGAGTCGAAGCCGATGCGCGTCGCCCCCGGCGCCAGCGCTGCCAGCAGCCGCGACTTGGCCAGGCCCTGGGCGTCGACTACCCAGTCGAAGCGGCGGCGCTTGAGTTCACCGCGCAGTCGCCACAGCGCGGCCGGAGATTTGATCGTATCCGGCGCGATCTTGATCACCTCGTCGACCCGCGGGTCGCCGTCGAGGATGCCGGCGAAACCGGCCTGGGCCAGCCAGGCGATGTGCGCTTGCGGCCAGCGCGTCCGCAGGCCGGCCAGCAGCGAGGTCGCGAACACGATGTCGCCCAGCGCCGACAGGCGCACGATCAGGATGCGCGGCGCGGTGCCGCGGACGGGCAGGGAATCGGCGAGAGGCAAGGGGCGGACGGGGGCGGTCAGAAGCTTATAATAACGAGCCGTCGCGGCTTTTCGCGGCGTGAACCTGCCGCCGCCGCGGCCCACACAGACGAATAGGCCGACAAGGCCCACACAGGAATATTTAGATCATGAGCATGTCCGACCGCGATGGCTACATCTGGTACGACGGCAAGATGGTGCCCTGGCGCGAAGCGACCACCCACGTTCTGACCTATACGCTGCATTACGGCGCCGGCTGCTTCGAAGGCGTGCGCGCCTACGAGACGCCCAAGGGCACCGCGATATTCCGCCTGCAGGAACACACCAAGCGCCTGTTCAATTCGGCCAAGATCATCGGCATGGAAATGCCCTGGAGCCAGCAAGAGTTGAATGAGGCGCAGCTCGAAGTGCTGCGCGTCAACAAGCTGAAGGAAGCCTATCTGCGGCCGATGGTGTTCTACGGCTCCGAAGGCATGGGCCTGCGCGCCACCGGGCTGAAGACCCACGTGATCGTCGCCGCCTGGACCTGGGGCGCCTACCTGGGCGCCGACAACATGGAGCGCGGCATCCGCGTCAAGACCAGCTCGTTCCAGCGCCATTACGTCAACAGCTCGCTGTGCCGCGCCAAGGCCAACGCCAACTACCTTAACTCGTCGATGGCACTCAACGAAGTGCTGAAAGACGGCTACGACGAAGCGCTGATGCTCGACCCGGAAGGCTATGTCGCCGAAGGCTCGGCAGAGAACATCTTCGTCATCAACGACGGCGTCATCAGCACGCCGGACGTGACCTCGGCGCTGGACGGCATCACCCGCCGCACGGTGATCAAGCTGGCGCAGGACATGGGCTACACCGTGCGCGAGCGCCGCATCACGCGCGACGAGCTGTACGTCTGCGACGAGGCCTTCTTCACCGGCACCGCCGCCGAAGTCACGCCGATCCGCGAGCTCGACAACCGCCCGATCGGCAGCGGCTCGCGCGGCCCGATCACGCAGAAGCTGCAGGCGACGTATCTGGCGCAGGTCAAGGGCCAGCGCGAGCAGTATCCCGAGTGGCTGAGCCCTATTTAAGGCTCGGTTCAAGGCTCGGCTCCAGTCTCGTGAAGACTGAGGACACCCCGTTCGTCCCGAGTAGCCGGGCTTTGCCCGGCGTATCGAGGGGCTCGATCGCCAGTGCCGTCATGGCCCCTCGATACGCGCCTCTGGCGCTACTCGGGGCGAACCGAGGTTTGATGTATTTCCCCAATATTCCCGGAATTCGTCGATGATTTCCCTGCCGCCGTTCAACCGCGCCCGCGTGCTGGTCGCCGGCGACGTGATGCTCGACCGCTACTGGACCGGCAGCACCTCGCGGATTTCACCGGAAGCGCCGGTGCCGATCGTCAAGGTCGGCGCAGACCGCGCGCTGCCTGGCGGCGCCGCCAACGTTGCGCTGAATCTGGCAGCGCTCGGCGTCGGCACGCAGCTGCTCGGCGTGATCGGCAGCGACGAGGCCGGCGTGCTGCTGCGCCAGCGTCTGGTCGAGGCCGATATTGCAGCGAGCCTCGTCGAGTCCGCTTCGCATCCGACCATCACCAAGCTGCGCGTGATGTCGCGCAACCAGCAGGTGATACGGCTGGATTTCGAGGAGTCGCTGGCCGACGAGGCCGCCTTCGATCGCGCCGTCTTCGCTGCGGATTTCGATCGCCAGCTGCGCGATGTCGACGCGGTGATCCTGTCGGATTACGGCAAGGGCACGCTCAGTGACGTGGCGACGCTGATCGCGCTGTGCCGCGCCGCGAACAAGCCGGTGACGATCGACCCGAAGGGCAGCGACTACGCGCGCTATGCCGGCGCCACCTTGCTGACGCCGAATCTCGCCGAACTCGAAGCCGTGGTCGGCGTCTGTGCCGACGACGAGACGCTGGTGGTCAAGGCGACGCAGCTGATGCTCGGGCTGCAGCTGCAGGCCTTGCTGGTCACGCGCAGCGAAAAAGGCATGAGCCTGCTGCGCCCCGGCCAGCCGGCGCTGCACCTGCCGACGGTTGCGCGCGAAGTGTTCGACGTGACCGGCGCCGGCGACACCGTGATCGCGACGCTGACCGCGGCGCTGGCTGCCGGCGCCGACATCGAGGACGCGGTGCGGCTGTCGAATCTGGCCGCCGGCGTCACCGTCGGCAAGCTCGGCGCGGCGACGGTGTCGCCGGCGGAGCTGCGCGCGCAGCTGTCGCCGGATCGTGGCAGCGAGCAGCTGGCGATGAGCGAGGACACGCTGCTCGCCTGGGCGCAGCAGCAGCGTGCGCGCGGCCAGCGCATCGTCATGACCAACGGCTGCTTCGACCTGCTGCACGTCGGCCACCTGCGCTATCTGGAAGGCGCACGCGCACTCGGCGACGTGCTGATCATCGCGGTCAACAGCGACGCCTCGGTGCGCAAGCTCAAGGGGCCGACCCGGCCGTTGAACACCGCCGCCGATCGCATGCGCATCCTCGCCGGGCTCAAGTGCGTCGACGC
The DNA here is from genome assembly GCF_965279055.1 of Hydrocarboniphaga sp. Lineage (NCBI taxonomy): Bacteria > Pseudomonadati > Pseudomonadota > Gammaproteobacteria > Nevskiales > Nevskiaceae > Hydrocarboniphaga > Hydrocarboniphaga sp. Next base: position 857,105 of record NZ_OZ257125.1, read on the forward strand.
CGTCGTCGAGTTCGTCGAGGACACGCCGGCGCGGCTGATTTCGCGGGTCTTGCCGGACGTGCTGGTCAAGGGCGGCGACTACACCGTCGAGCAGGTCGCCGGGCACGAAGCCGTGGCGGCGGCCGGCGGCCGCACCGTGATCCTGGATTTTCACAACGGCTATTCGACCACGTCGACGATCGCCCGCGCCCAGCAAAACTAAAACCGACCCGCGCGTCAGCAGGTCGGCGGCGGATTCGGCGGGCTAGCAATATCAGCCCAATGTCAGACTCGACTTACAAAATCGCCGCCTGTTTGCGCGTCTGAGGCGATATTCCTAGTTCACGCTGCCGGAGGCCCGGGCGTAAATAGGCCTTCATCTACCCGAAGAACAGGAGTGCGCCATGGATGGTGGCCGCGCCACAACCGATCTGTTGATCCGCAACGCACTGCTGTTCGACGGCAGCGGCGGGGCACCGCAAACACAGGATGTCGCGGTGTCCGAAGGCCGCATCAGCGCGATCGGCCCGCAGCTGGCGATGTCGGCGGTGCAGGAGATCGACGCCCAGGGCCAATGGCTGATGCCCGGCCTGCTCGACGTGCACACGCACTTCGATCTGGAAGTCGAACTCGAACCCGGGCTGCCCGAAGCGGTGCGCCACGGCAGCACCACCGTGGTCGTCGCCAACTGCTCGCTGGGCCTGGCTTACGGCGCGCAGCGACGTGATGGCGCCGATCCCATCGTCGACTGCTTCGCGCGGGTCGAGAACGTGCCCAAGACGGTGCTGCGCAAAGTGGCCGACACCGTCGACTGGAGCGATTCGAGCGCGTATCTGGAGCATCTGGATGCGCTGCCGCTGGGCCCGAACGTGGTACCGATGATTCCGCATTCGATGCTACGCATCGAGGTCATGGGACTCGATGCATCGGTGACGCGCGAGCCGACCGAAGCCGAGCTGGTGAAGATGGAGGCGCTGGTCGAAAAAGGCATGCGCGAAGGCTATGTCGGCTTTTCCACCGATGCGCTGCCGTTCCATTTTCTGGCCAACCAGCCGAACACGCGCAAGCAGATTCCGACGCAGTTCGCGCCGTATTCCGAGCTCAAGCGCCTGACCGGCGTGGTACGCCGCTGGGGCCGCCTGTGGCAGGCGACGCCGCCGAAGGACGACAAGCTCGCGATCATCCGCAATTTCATGCTGACCTCGCGCCGCTTTTTCGGTCGCACGCTGAAAGTGACCGCAGTCGCCGCGATGGACTTCAACACCAACGGCTCGCTGCTGAAGATGGCGCTGCTGCTGTCGCGCGTGCTGAACTCGAAGTTCGTCGGCGGCCGCTTCCGCTTTCAGGCACTGGCCGCGCCGTTCACCACCTGGAGCGACGGCGTGGTCACGCCGCTGGCCGAAGAAATTCCCTGCCTGCGCCTGCTCAACGAACTGGATCTGGACGACCACGCCGGCCGCGGCCGCCTGCTCAACGATGCGCAATGGATCGCCTCGTTCCGCAAGATGTGGTTCCGCGGCAAACACGGCTTCAGCTTCGCGCGCCTGGCACGGCTGCGCCGCCGTGAAACCGACGTGCTGTCGCGCGATCTGCGCGATATGTTCGTCGATCGCTGCCCGGTCGCGCAGTGGTCGGGCGAGAGCCTGCATTCGATATACCAGCGCGCGCTGGCGTTCCGCGCCGGTGAGGTGTCGCGGGCACGCAGCGATGAAGAACGCGCGGCATTCACCTCGCTGCCGGCCGATGTCGTCGACGATGCCGACTTTCTGCTGCATCTGCTGCGCCGGTACGACACCGGCCTGCGCTGGAAGACGACGACGGCGAACCTCGACCCGGCGCTGACCAAGCGCCTGATGTTCCATCCGCTGCTGCTGCCCGGCTTCAACGACAGCGGCGCGCACCTGACCAACATGGCGTTCTACGACGGCAATTTGCGCATGCTCAAGTTTGCGCAGACCGATGGTCTGGCCAAGGTTGCGCAGGCGGTACATCGGCTGACGGCCGAGCCGGCGGAGTATTTCGGTGTGGACCGCGGCCGTGTTGCCGTCGGCGCGGTTGCCGATCTGGTGTTGATCGATCCGGCTGCGCTGTCTTCATGGAATCCCGAGGCGACCGTCGAATACGTGTGGCGAGACTGCTTCGAGCATCACCAGCTGGTGAACCGGCCGGCCGGCGTGGTGGCGGCGGTTGCGGTGGGTGGCAAGCTGCTGTGGCGCGATGGCGCCTATTTGCCGGTGTTCGGTGTCGAGCGCGCCGGGCGCGTGATGCGGCATGTCGAGCATGTCGCCGAGCCGGTGGCGGTTGCCGCTTAGCGACCTGTTTTGTGTGTGCCCTGGGTTCCCGCGGGCTGTAGGAGCGGACCCTGTCCGCGACTCACACTCCAACGGCACCGTCGCGGACAGGGTCCGCTCCTACAGGTGCGGATACTGTGCCGGACCCGGTCCCCGTGAAAGTTGCCGATTGCGGAGGCGTGCAAACCGGCTGCGCCTACCGCCCCAGGAGCGACAGCCGCTATTTCGCGAATTTCGCCAGGCGCTGATAAAACGGCGTCGCGCTCTGCGCATGCTTCGGCGCATACGCGCCCGAAATCACCGGGATGTACATCACCCTGCGACGGCTCGCCTCGCCCGACACCGTCGACTGTGCAACCCGATGCCACAGGCGCCCGTCGTGCACCGTCAGATCGCCGGCCGCCGGAATGATCGCGACTTCGTCGATGTCCGGCTCGTGGTCGCGGAAGTAGCGCTTGCGGAACAGGAACTGCCATAGCGACTGCTGATGCGTGCCCGGCAGCAGGCGCAGGCCGCCGTGTTCGATGCCGAGATTGCTCAGGTGTACGCCGACATTCAGCAGCGGGTTCAGACGCGAGCCGAGGAAGATGTCGCGCAGGCCGTCGGTGTGCCAGCCCAGGCGGCTGTGCTCGCTGTCCGGGCCGTGCACGTAGTGGTTGACCACCAGGCCGTCTTTCTCGTCGGCGCCGACGCGCGCATCGGCGCTGCCGATCAACGCGAACAGTGTCTTGAAACGCGGGTCTTTCAGGAACTCGGCCAGCTCCGCGTCATATTGATTCGCGAAAGCGAAGCGCTGCACGATCTTGCGGCCGTCGAGGTCGCGGCCATACTTGATCGGCACGCCGTTGACCTTTTCCACATTGGCGTCGACCCACTGTCGCTCGACGTTCCGCGTCGCCGCTATCAGGCGCTCGACCCGCTCGGCGCTGATGAAGTTCTTGAAATGCAGAAAGCCCCAGCGCTGAAAATGGGCGATCTGTTCGGGTGTCAGCGCTTCGCCGAGTTCGAAGCGCGGATAGTCGAATGCCGTTGTCATCGTGTGGTCGCTCCTGCCAGCCCTAGTCGAATGCCACGCGCACGGTCAGGCCGTAGCTGCGCTCGTCACCGGCGGTGCCGCCGTAGTCGCCGACGCCGTACAACGCGTAGACCGCGGCCAGATAGTTCTGGTCGAACACGTTGCGCACGAAGGCCGACACGTCCCAGCTGCGAGTGGCGCTGCGCAGGCCGAGCCGCGCATTGGTGATGTCATAGGCCTTGATGTAGCTGCCTTCGCCGTGCTCGACGGTGGCCCAGGTGCCGCTGCGATAGTAGTAGTCGACACCGGCGTAGCCATCGACCTGGCCGAACAGGCCGTGGCTGTATTCGCTGCCGGCCGTCGCGGTCCAGCGCGGCGCGTTGTAGAGCTGCTTGCCGGAAAGATCCTTGGTGTTGTCGCGCGTGACTTCGTCCGGCGCGTTCGGGAAGCTCACCGTGATCGCCTCGTTGTAGGCGGCGCCGGCACGCAGCATCAGGCCGCGCGCGGCGTAGCCGAAGGCGTCGAACTCGGCGCCGCGCAGCCGCACCTTGCCGACATTGAGCAGGTTCAGCTGGCGCGGATTCGGAATCAGCGACTGTTCTTCGTCGAACGTCAGCGCCTGGTAGTTCTTGACCTCGGTGTCGTAGGCCGCGAACGACACCGACAGTGCGCGATCGAACAGCTGGCTCTTGACGCCGAGTTCGAACGAGGTCGCTTCTTCCGGCTTGAACGTCGGTTTCACCGTTTCGCCGGTCGCGCCGAGGTTGATGCCGCCGCCCTTGTAGCCGCGGGCGATCGAGCCGTAGGTCAGCACGTTCTTGACCGGGTGATAGCTGAGCGCGGCCTGGCCGCTGAAATTGCCTTCGTCGCGCTTGTTGTAGCGCGCGTAGTCGCCGCCGGCGACGCCGTCGATCAGGCCGTCGTAGGTGAGGCCGGTGACGTCGACGCCGACCGCCTGTGCCAGGATCTGCGTCAGCGGATTGTCCAGCGCATTGAGCAGCTGCAACGGGCTGCAGGCATCGCAGCCGCCGGTGCGCGTACGCGTCACGCCGGCGTCCTTCCATTCGTGCGTGTAGCGCAGGCCGGTGGTCAGATCCAGCTTGTCGCTCAGGTGCCAGTCGATCGAGCCGAAGCCCGCCGCGCTGTGGCTCTTCTGATAGGTGTCGGTGAGCACGGTCATGCCGTCGAGCGCTTCCGGCGGAATCAGTGCGTATAGCAGCGGGCCGGTGTTGGACACGGTCGCGAACGGCAGCACGTTCTGGCGGATCAGGCCGCCGAACGTCCAGCCGACGAGGTCCTTGCCGAAGATGTTCTGCTCATGGCCTTCGAGATGCTGGTACAGATAGAACAGGCCCAGCACCATGTCGAAGTTGTCGAAGTTCGACGCCAGCCGGATCTCTTCGCTGATCTGGTGATGGGTGTTGGCGACGCCGGTGATCGGCACCAGTTTCAGCGAGGTCGCGTCATCGCTGAGCGGCTTGAAGCTCCAGTCGCGATACGCGGTGATGCTGGTCAGCTTGTGCTGGTCGTTGATGTCCCAGTTGAACTCGCCGGACACGGCCTTGGATTCAACCTTGCTCGAGGTGCGCGTATCCGAATCGGTCTGGCGCGCGTACGGGTCGATCGGCGCACGCGTGTACTCCATGTATTCGTCGCGCGCGCGCACCGCATCGCGATACACCACCAGCGGATACACGCAGCAGTCCTCGTTCTGGTGGCCGTATTCGGCGATGAAGCGGCCGCTGACGGTCTCGGCCGGCGTCCACAGCAGCTGGCCGCGTACGCCCTGGCGATTCTGGTTGTTGAGATCGTCGCCGTTGTAGAGGTTCTCGATCTGGCCGTCCTTGTCGGTCGAGTAGGCGGTGAGGCGGCCGGCGAGCAGGCCGTCGATCAGCGGCCCGGTGACGCTGCCGCGCAGCTGTCTGAAACCACCGCTGCCGATACTGCCTTCGCCCTGCGCTTCGAAGTATTCCGACGGCAGCTTGGTGACGATGTTGAGCGCGCCGGCCGTGGTGTTCTTGCCGAACAGCGTGCCTTGCGGCCCGCGCAGCACTTCGACCCGATCCAGATCGACCAGGTCGAACATCGAGATGCCCTGGCGGCCGAGGTACACGCCATCCAGAAACAGGCCGACGCTGCTTTCCATGCCGTCGTTCTGCGAAGTCGAACCCAGGCCGCGAATCGTGTAACTGGTGAGCCGCGCGTTGGGCACGCTGACGGTCATGCCCGGCGTGCGCTGCTGGATGTCCTGCGGCCGGAACAGTCCGGCCTCGGCGAGATCGTCGCCGTCGAGCACCGCCAGCGAGATCGGTACGTCCTGCGCATTTTCTTCGCGGCGGCGCGACGTGACGACGACTTCTTCCAGCTGCACTGCGTTGCTGGCGCGGGTACGCTCGCGCTGTGGCTTGTTTGCGTTGTCGCTGTCCGATGCCGGATCGACCGGAATCGTGTCCAGGGTTTCTGCGGATTCAATCGTTTCGCCGGCGTCCTGGGCCCACGCGCAAGTGCAGCTGATCAGCGATGCAAGCAGCATCGACATGCCGAGGCCCGAACTTCTGATGATCACGATGCCCCCATCGGTATAGCGGTTGAAAACAGCACAAACCCCGTTCATCCCGAGTAGCCCACTGCGTGGCGTATCGAGGGACGCATCGCAATGTGTCCCTCGATACGCCGCAAGCGGCTACTCGGGAGGAACGGAGACCCTCGTGTCGGCGGCCGCTCTTATTGCAGCTCGTTCCCGGGCCGCGCCAATACCCACTATCTCTAAGGAACCTCTGATGAAGTCCTGCGCGCCCGCGTTGCCCCGGAAATGGCGCCAGGCCAGGCGCGGGCTGCGCGGCTTGGTGATTCCAAGCAAGCAGCGCGCAACGCCGCATGGCGACATTTCCGGGGCAACCCGAAGGGCGGTGGCCGAAAGGGGCGCATTGCGGCGTCTCTCCTTCCTCATGTACGTCCAGTACATTTCGTCAGTCGTTCCTTGCACTGCGCCGCTTTCGGTCACCGCGCGGACGTGCAGGGCTTCATCAGAGGTTCCTAAGCTTAGCCAGCGACACATCATCGCGCGGACCTCAATGCGAGCGTTTCCGGCGAGAAGATGGTCTCGTCTTCGGAGCGCAGCTCGCGCGCCGCCGCGGGCTTCACGCATTCGCGCAAAAGCCGGCGAAATTCGGTACGAAACGCATCGTGAGTGCGGCTGCCGAAAGTCGTGTGGCCGCCTTCGTACTGCTGCTGCTGATATTCGTGCCAGGTGGTGCAGTAGCCGAAATACGAGTTGGCGTAACTGGCAATAACGACCTTGCGCACACCGGCCGGCGCCAGCACCTCCAGACTCAGCGCTTGCAACTGCAGCCCGGCGACCGTGGTGATTTCGCCAGGGAAGCCGATGATCGCGAGTTCGCCGATGCGCATGAACTGCAGCGGCAACACCACCGGCACCCACGGCCCCGCGTCGAGCGCGCCGGCGCGATCCTGACGCTGCATCTCGGCCAGCATCGGGTCCATCAGCCCCGGCAGTTTCTGCCGGTCGCGCAGGCCGAGCAGGATGCCGTCGGCGCTTTGCGTGACCACGATCTTGGGTTGCTGCGCGCGATACAGCTGCTGCGCCGCCGCCAGCGCGGTTTCGCCGTCGCGGCGCGCCTTGCGCAACACGCGACGCGTGGCCAGCTTCGCCAGAAAGCCCACCAGGCCGGTGATCGGCTGGCGGATGCCGGGGCCGTCGATCGGCGAGCCTTCGTAGAACGCCAGGCCGTGACACGGCGGCGTGGTGCGCTCGCCGCGCAGACCGTCGGCGAAATCGGCGTCGACTTCGATATTGGTGAAATCGCGATTGACCAGTGCAGCGTCGAGCTGATCGGCCGGCAGTGCATCGCTGGGACCCATCGCCTGGATCATCTTCCAGGCCTGCGCGCATTGCAGCTGGCCGTTGTACTCGGCGCTGGCGTGCTCGTCCTTGAACTTGCCGCGCGGCCAGTCCGGCCGCGTGTTGCCCTGCGCATTCGGCGACACGTCGCCGGCAAAATGCTGCGCGAAAATCGCGACAGTTCCGGCGCCCATCTGCTGTTCCAGATAGTCCGCGGCATAGCCCTTGTTGTCGTAGCTGAGCAGCGACACCTTGCTGCTGATGCTGGTCGGATGCACGCCAAACCAGTTGATCTGGCCGATCAGCGCGCCGTCGGACTTGCTCACTTTGAGCAGCCACATGCGCCGGTCGACCGCCAGATGCGTCTGGTGATCGCCGAGCCTGGCGACCTCCGGATTGCGGTTGTACGCGGCCAGCGAGCGATTGAAGGCGACGTCGACGTCGTCGGCGAAGCGATCGACTGCGAACTGCAGTTGCGCGCTCGCGCGGGCATTCCACGCGCCGACCAGCGCATCGCTGACGCTGTTGACGATCGCGTCGAACACGTCGCGACGGAAACCCGGAATCGAGAAGTTGTAGAACGGGTAGTGCGAGTAGCCGCCCGGGCCGCAGTGCGTGTGCTGCGAGGTGAACATGAAGCGTTCACTGCGCAGCGTCTCCATGCCGATCGCCTGGCGTACGCGCTCGACGATGGCGCGCCTGAGCTCCGGGAACACCATGCAGATTTCGGCCTGCGCGAAGAACAGCGCGCCCGCGTCGCGGCCGTCATCGAAACAGAAAGCGCGACTGTAAAGCTTGGTCGCCGCGCCCAGCACCTTGTGCTCCGTGCGGCCGTAGCCGAGCATGCCGAAGCCGCGCCCGCTGACGACGATTTCTTCGCGGGCGGCGCCAGCGAGCAGCGACATCTCAGTCCCCGAACCAGCGCCGCAGCAGCGCGTTGCTGAACATGCCCTTGGGATCGAGCTGCTTGCGCACGCGCTGGAAATCGTTCCAGCGCGGATACAGTTCGGACAGCTCGCGCTCGGCCAGATTGTGCATCTTGCCCCAGTGCGGGCGGCCGCCGTGATTGCGGAAAATCGCTTCGGCCGCGGCGAAATATTCCTGGTGCGCCATGCCGACGTACTGATGCACCGAGATCGCGACCGCGTCGCGCTGATAGAACGGCGACAGCCAGATATCGTCGGCGGCGACGTAGCGGTATTCGACCGGAAAATGCACCCGCACTTGCTTGCGCTGGATGTGCTCGGCGAGTTCGCGCAGCGCGTCCGGGCCGCGCTCGACCGGAAGCTCGTACTCCATTTCCTGAAAGCGCACCAGGCGCGTGGTCGAGAACGCGCGATGGCAGTCGGCCACCATCGTGCTCTCGTCGCTCTTGGTGACGTTGCCGATGAAGCGGGCGATGCCGGGCGCCCAGTCCGGATTCATTCGCGCCAGGCGCGAGGCCACGCCGAAAGCGCCGTTCTCGATCAGCAGCTCGGCGGCCGTGGTCATGCCGCGTGCGGACTCGGGCTCGGCGGTCCAGTCCATCAGCTTGACCAGGGTGCGGCGCGTATGCGGGATCCAGTAGAACTCGAAGTGGCGATAAAGACGCGCCAGATCCGGCGCCTGTGCCAGGCAGTCGTCCAGGTCCATCGCGCGCTTGATCAGCTTCAGGCGATACGCCGGCTGCAGCTCGATATCCAGCTTGGCGATCACGCCGAGCGCGCCGACGCAGACGCGCGCGGCGTCGAAGATCTCGGCGTTTTCGGTGGCCGAGCAATGGATCGCCTCGCCGCTGGCGAGCACCAGATCCATGCCGCGGATCTGGGTCGAAATCGAGCCCAGGCTGGCGCCGGTGCCATGCGTGCCGGTGGACACCGCGCCGGCCAGCGCCTGCTTGTTGATGTCGCCGAGATTGGTCATGCCAAAGCCACGCCTGGCCAGCTCGATGCCCAGCGGTTTGAGCGAGGTGCCGGCGTAGATGTGGCCGATATGGCCGTCGACACTCTCGATGCCGCTGAGGTTTTCGAGGCTGACCAGCGTGTCCGGCGTCTGCACCAGCGGCGTGAACGAGTGGCCGCTGCCGACCACGCGCAGCTGGCCGTTGCGCGCGCCGACCTCGCGCACCAGGCTTTGCAGCTGCGGTATCGAATGCGGCTTGGCGAAGTTGCGCGGCGTGAAGCGCACCGCGCCGGACCAGTTGCGCCAGGGTTTGGTATGGGGGTTCGTCGTGCTCATGACGGGACTCGAAGCTCGGGTGGTGACGGCTGCGGTGGCGCTGGCGGAAGCAGGGGCGGGCGAGGGCGCGATATCGTCGGGCATCAGAAGAAGCTCTGGTGTTGACCACGGTAAGTCGGCACGTCGCCGACGATCTGTTCGCCGCGAAGCAGCAGCACGCGTTCGAAACGCTCGGCGAGTTCGCCAGCCTTGGCATGACGGAAGAACAGCGGATCGCCCAGCGCCGGATTCAGGCCCGGCGGCAGGCTCAACGGCGTCTGCACTTCGCCGGCGCCCTCCAGGTCGAGCAGCTTCATGCCGGCCGGCAGGAACGGCCGCGGCAGGCGATCCGCGCCGGCCGGGCCGGAGCCGATGTAGCCGCCGCCGGTGCAGGTGACGATGCCCGGAGCGGGCCGGCGTACCACCGGCAAGGCGAAGAACACTGCGGCCTGATGACGGAAGTGGCCGAAGTAGTCGAACAGGCCCGGCGCATAGAGCCCGGAGCCGGCCGCGGCCTCGGTGACGCTGCGATCCGCGGCGGTGTCCTCGAGACTGCCGGTGCCGCCGCCGTTGACGAATTCCAGCGCAAATCCAGCGTTTTCGAGCGCGTCGACGACTGCCTGGCGACGCGCGTGAATCTCGCGCAGCGAGCGGCGCTTGAGCACGCGCACCATCAGATTGCGCGCGCCGCCGCCGGGCACACGATCCTGCAGGCCGGCGATCTGGCCTTCGTAGCCCATCAGGCCGACCAGCTGCAGCGTGTCGGCGTTGGCCTTGATGAAGTTCGCCACCTCCAGAGCCGCGGCCGCATCGCGAATCGGCGAGCGGCGCACGCCGAACCACAGGCCCGGCACGCTGCTGGACATGTCCAGATCCAGGCTCAGCCGGAAGCGCACGCCATGCGCGCGCGCCTGAGCGGCCAGCAGCGTGCACTGCTCGATGCTGTCGACCGTCAAGGTGAGCCGGCTGCCGCGGCGCAGCGCGTCGGCTGCATGCGACAGCTCCAGCGGATCGATCGTCGGATACGCGATCAGCAGATCGTCGAAGCCCTCGCGCGCCAGCCAGTCGGCTTCGCGCGCACTGAAGCACAGCAGGCCCTGGAACTGCGGCGACAGCGCCATCACCCGGCGCAGCACCTCGATGCAGCGGATCGACTTGGTGCCGAGCCGGATCGGCAGACGGCCGGCGCGCAGCAGCATCGCGTGCGCATTGGCTTCGAGCCGGTCGAGGTCGAGCAGCATCATGGGCAGGCTGCGACCGGCGAGCGCGCGCTTGAGGCGCTGGTAATAGGCGTCGTCGTCGGCGAACGATGCCGCGACAAGAGGGCCGGACTCAGGGCGCGACATGCGGCGGCGTCTCCGTCGACGCGAGTTCGGTCAGCAGCTGCACCACGCGGGCTCGCTGCACGGCATTGAATGGCGACACCTGAAACAGCTCCATCAGCCACAGACCCTCGGTGGCCACGTGTGTGAGGGCGGCGCGGTCGAAGCCGACGTCGCTGGAAATGACTTCGAAGCGCCGGGCGAAATAAGCGGCGACGCGCTGCATCAGCTCGGGGCTGCCGTTGACCACGGCCACCAGCGCGCCGGAGACGCGGTCGTCCTCGTCGGGTTCGCGCACCGAGTTCATCACATAGGCTTTCAGCGCGCGGCCGGGCTCGTCCGGCAGCTCGGCGGCGAGCGCCTCGCTGGCGGCGCGGTTGTGCGAGGTCAGGCGCTCGAGCAGGGCTTCGAGCAGCGCTTCCTTGGTCGGGAAGTTGTACATCACGCCGCCCTTGCTGGCGCCGGCGCGCTTGGCCACCGCGTCCAGCGTCAGCCTGCCGGCGCCCTGTTCCAGCGCGACCGCGACCGCCGCGTCGAGCATGGTTTCACGCGAACTGGGCCGGCCGCGCGCGGCCCGGACGGGTTCGGGGGCGACCGGTTTGAGTGCCGCGATGGAAGGTTTTGCCGACATGGGCCTGCTTGATTTACTGTACCGACTGGTCGGCACAGTAAATGCTCCGGAAAGCCGCGGTCAAGATGGCGCCGGAAAAGCCGACGGAACGGCTCTCCGTTCGTCCCGAGTAGCGCCGAAGGCGCGTATCGAGGGGCCGGCACGAGTCCCTCGATACGCCGCTGCGCGGCTACTCGCGACGAACGGGGAGTGTTTGCGATGTCAAAGCTTGAGGGAGAGAACATGCCGAAACCGCAGTGGGCCTTGATGTTGATCAGCGCGGTGCTGGCGGGCTGCAGCGCCTCGTCGCCGGACGCCGGTGGCAAGGACGCGATGTGCCAGGCCGCCGAGCTGACCGGCGAGCAGATGCTCGCGGTCAAGCGCGACGAGCCGGATGCGCCGCTGGCCGACACCCGCCACTACCGCGCGCGCAAGGCCGCGCGCGCCGCCGACGCGGTGCTCAACGGCGGCGACTGCGCCGACAACACGCGCTTCCGCTACGGCGCCGGCACCGGCGATATCAGCGGCCCGGCTTCCGGCGAAGAGCTGCTCGGCTACGCCGATCCTGGCCAGGTTTCCGAGGGCCTGCACACGCGCGAGTACGCGCGCGCCTTCGCATTCGAGTCCGACTGCGGCGGCCGCCAGGGCCGCGCGATGCTGATCACCATCGAAAACGGCCTGGCCTTCGACTCGATCAAGTTCGGCGTGCTGGCGAAGATCGCCGCCAACACCGAGGACCATCTGGCCGACTACTGGAACATCGACAACATCCTGGTTTCGGCGACGCATACGCATTCCAGCTCCGGCGGCCAGTCGCACTACGACCTGGTCAACGTGTTCGCTTTCGGCCTCGACCAGCAGGCCTACCAGTCGCTCGTCGACGGCGTCTACGACGCGCTGCTGCAGGCGCATCGCAACATGATTGCGGCGCCGACGGCGAGCGTGAAGATCGCGATGAACGAAGTGCTGGACGCGAACTTCAACCGCTCGCCCGACGCTTTCGAACTCAACCCGGCCGAAGAGCGCGCGCGCTTTGCGGATACCAAAGGCCGCGACGTGCAGACCAATCGCTGGATGACGCTGCTGAAGCTGCAACGCGACGACGGCACGCCGGTGGGCATGATCAACTGGTTCTCGGTGCACGGCACCTCGATCGGCCAGACCTACAAGCTGCTGTCCTCGGACAACAAGGGCTATGCGGCGCGGCGTTTCAGCCAGGACTTCCCGCAGGGCGGCAGCAGCGCCGGCGCCTTCGTCGCCGGCTTTTTCCAGAGTGACGAAGGCGATGCCTCGCCCAACCCCTACATGTTGTATTTGAACGAGGCCGAGCTGCACAGCCGCGACACCGACGCCTGGTTCGCGCGCGGCGGCGGTCGCGACGATTTCGAGAGCGCGCAGATCGCCGGCTACAAGCAGTATCACGGCGCCAGGGCGCTATGGGACCAGGCCAGCGAAAAGCTGCACGGTGAGGTGCGGGCGGTGCACCTGGCGCTGGACATGAGCAGCGTCATCGTCGAAGCGCCGAAGACTTATGCCGACGGGCTGATGCCGCAGGTCGGCGTGCAGCGCACCTGTGAACCGGCGCTGGGCATCTCCTTCGCCGCCGGCGCCGAAGACGGCCGCGGCCCGTTCACCGAAGGCGCGGCCTGCCCGATCAGCACCGACACCGCCGACTACATCAGCCAGTACCTGCAGGACACGATCGGCCCGCTGTTCGACGGCGCCTTGCCGTCGACGCTGGTGCAGCCGATCGGCTGCTACAACGTCGCCTACGCGGCGCTGGGCTATTCCTGCCAGCAGGAAAAGCCGATCGCGATCCCGCTGGTGGTTGCCCCGCTGAACCTGCCGGTGCTGGAGCTGCAGCCCTACGTGATCCCGATCCAGATCATCGCGCTGGGCAACCTGGCGATCGTCTCGGTGCCCTGGGAGACCACGACGGTCGCCGGTCGCCGGCTGCGCGAGGCGGTGCTCGACAAGCTGCAGGACGCCGGTATCGACTACGCGGTGATCTCCGGCCTGTCCAACACCTACATCCATTACCTGACCACGCGCGAGGAATACTCGCAGCAGGATTACGAAGGCGCGTCGACGGTATTCGGGCCGTGGTCGCAGGACGCGGTGCTGCAGGAGTTCGTGCGCCTGGCCGGCCATCTGCGCGACGGCACGGCGCCGGCCAGCCCCTATGCGGCGGCGAGCTTCACCGACCACACGCCGATCCTGCGGCATTTCCCCAGCGTCAGCGACGGCACGCCGCCGTCGGGCAAGGCCTTCGGCGATGTCGCGGTGCAGCCGCAGGCGAGCTACACGCTGAGCAACACCGAGCGCACCACGATCAGCGCCAGCTTCTACGCCGGCCACCCGCGCCGCGACCTGCGCCGCGGCGCCAGCTACGTCTACGTCGAGCGCAAGAACGGCGACCGTTGGGACCTGGTCGCGACCGACGACGACTGGTCGACCTATTTCACCTACCAGAGCGGTGCCGAGGGCCGCGCCAACCTGGCGCTGGTCGAGTGGAAGGTGCCGGCGGGGACGCGGCCGGGCACGTATCGGATACGACATGAGGGCGCGTCGGCGGACGGGGCTTACAGCGGCGTCACGCAGAGCTTCGAGATCGGCGGCTGCGGGAGTTGACTCAGAACCCCTCTCCCGCACGCGGTAGAGGGGGAAAATGAATCAAAAAATTAAGTCAAAAAAAGGGGTGCCTGCACCTCGGGATCGTGCGGGCACCCCAGCATTTGCAGCGTTCGGGTGCTCGGCGTGCCTTTGTGTGCGGCTTGGCCGCGGGCTCGATCCTGACGCTCCCTGTCATCGGATGGACGTTCCCTGTCCGACATGCCGCTGACTATGCACCGAGACGGAGCTCGCTTCAAGCCTTCATGCCCGATTCCGGGCATTCCACCGGCATCATTCGGCACGCGCGCCGGGTACAGTTCGCGCTGACTCGTTTGATTGCCCGAGAGCCATCCATGGCGGAAGACGCCGGTAGTCCCCAGAAGCCGCGCGGCAGCGCGGACATCGACCCGCAGGAAACCCGCGACTGGCTCGACGCGCTGCATGCGGCGCTCCGCGCCGGTGGCAATCCGCGCGCGCGCTACCTGCTGCAGCGGCTCGAGGAAGAGGCGCGCCACCTCGGTGTGCCCGGCTACGCGCAGCCGTACTCGGCCTATCGCAACACGATCCCACTGGACCAGCAGGGCGCCTATCCGGGCGACCTGGCGATCGAGGAGCGGCTGACGGCGATCATGCGCTGGAACGCGCTGGCCATGGTCGCGCGCGCCAACCAGGCTTACGGCGATCTCGGCGGCCACGTCGCCAGTTATGCCTCGGCGGCCGAGATCTTCGAAGTCGGCTTCCAGCATTTCTTCCGCGGCCCCGAAGCCGAGCAGGGCGCCGACCTGGTTTATTTCCAGCCGCATTCGGCGCCCGGCGTCTATGCGCGCGCCTTCCTCGAAGGCCGCCTGTCCGAAGAGCGCATCGCGCACTATCGGCAGGAGACCGGCGGCAAGGGGCTTTGCTCGTATCCGCACCCGTGGCTGATGCCGGACTTCTGGCAGTTCCCGACCGGCTCGATGGGGCTGGGGCCGATCAACTCGGTCTACCAGGCGCGCTTTCTGCGCTATCTGGCGCAGCGCGGCCTGGCGCAGACCGATCAGCGCCGGGTCTGGGGCGTGTTCGGCGACGGCGAGATGGACGAGCCGGAATCGGTCGCGGCGCTGACGCTCGCGGCGCGCGAGAAGCTCGACAATCTGACCTTCGTCATCAACTGCAACCTGCAGCGGCTCGACGGCCCGGTGCGCGGCAACGGCCAGGTGATACAGGAGTTCGAGGCGCTGTTCACCGGCGCCGGCTGGAACGTGATCAAGGTGCTGTGGGGTTCGGACTGGGACGCGCTGTTCGCGCGCGACCACGACCACGCGCTGCTGCGGCTGTTCGCCGACACCGTCGACGGCAAGTACCAGACGCTGGGCGCCAACGACGGCGCCTACAACATGGCCAACTTCTTCAACGAGGACCCGCAGGTGCGCGCGCTGGTGGCGCACATGAGCGACGCCGAAGTCGACGCGCTCAAGCGCGGCGGCCACGACCTGCGCAAGCTGCATGCGGCCTTCGCCGCGGCGCGCGCGCACAAGGGCGCGCCGACCGTGATCCTGGCCAAGACCAAGAAGGGTTACGGCATGGGCACGGCCGGCGAGTCGCGGATGACCTCGCACCAGACCAAGAAGCTCGACGTCGACGGCCTGCGCGGTTTCCGCGATCGCTTCCGTCTTCCGCTCAGCGACGACGATCTCGAACATCTGCGCTTCTACAAACCGGCCGAAAACAGCGCGGAAATGCACTATCTGCGCGAGCGCCGCAGCGCGCTCGGCGGCGCGCTGCCGTCGCGGCGTCGCCAGGCCGACGCCTTGATCGTGCCACCGCTTTCAAGCTACGCCGGCTTTGCACTGCAGGCCGACAACAAGGAAATGTCGACGACGATGGCGGTCGTGCGCATGCTCGGCGGCCTGCTCAAGGACAAGCACCTCGGCGCGCGCATCGTGCCCATCGTCGCCGACGAGGCGCGCACCTTCGGCATGGCCAACCTGTTCCGCCAGGTCGGCATCTACTCTCCAGTCGGCCAGCTCTACGAGCCCGAGGATTCGGCGTCGATGCTGTACTACAAGGAGGCCACCGACGGCCAGATCCTGGAAGAGGGCATCACCGAGGCCGGCGCGCTGTCGTCATGGATCGCGGCCGGCACCTCGTACAGCGTGCATGGCGTGGCGATGCTGCCGTTCTACATCTACTACTCGATGTTCGGCTTCCAGCGTGTCGGCGATCTGATCTGGGCGGCGGCGGATCAGCGCACGCGCGGGTTTCTCATTGGCGCGACCGCGGGCCGCACCACGCTCGGCGGCGAAGGCCTGCAGCATCAGGACGGCCAGAGCCATCTGGCCGCGGCCGCGATCCCGAACTGCCGCGCCTACGATCCGGCTTTCGCCTGCGAACTCGCGGTGATCGTCGACCACGGCATGCGTGCAATGTTCGAGCGGCAGCAGGACGTGTTTTATTACCTGACGGTGATGAACGAGAATTACGCGCAGCCTTCGTTGCCTGAAGGTGTCGCCGACGACGTGATCAAGGGGCTGTACCGCTTTGGCGGCCACAGCCTGAAGCAGCCGGCCGCGAGCCTGCGCCTGCTCGGCTCCGGCGCGATCTTTCCCGAAGTGATCGCGGCCGCGGAACTGCTCGCGAAAGACTGGAACATCGCCAGCGAAATCTGGAGCGCGACCAGCTTCACCGAGCTGGCGCGCGATGCGCGCGAATGCGAGCGGCACAATCGCCTGCATCCGGAGGGCGAGGCTCGCGTCAGTCATGTCGAGCGATGTCTTGCCGGCGCCGCGCCTATCGTCGCCGCGACCGATTACATGCGCGCTTATCCGCAGCTGATCGCCTCGTACGTCGAAGCCCGTTTCATCGCGCTGGGCACCGATGGCTTCGGCCGCAGCGATACACGCAGTGCCTTGCGCCGCTTCTTCGAGGTCGATCGATATCAGATCGTGCTGGCGGCGTTGCAGGCGGTGGCGAAGCCGCTGCTGCGCGATGCGATCCGCAAGTACGGCATCGATGCGGATGCGCCGGCGTCGTGGACCGTTTGATACGACATCTGTAGGAGCGGGCTTGCCCGCGACTGTGAGATTGCAGGGTCGCGGGCAAGCCCGCTCCTACAGGTTCGCTGTTGAAACCCCGGCCAGCTCCCGCGTCAGCACCGCCGCCGAAACCGCCTTGCAGCCGCTGACGTTCTGCCCCGCCCACAGCGGCGAAAAATCACCGCTGCCCTGGCTCTCGGCCTTCGCGCGCAGCGGCGTGATCGCGGTCGTCGCCAGCGGGAATTCCGGCGCTTGCGAATTCATCGCCCCCAGCTCGCGCATCACCCGGTTGACGATGCCGCGCGCCGGGCGGCCGGTGAAGACGTTGGTCAGCGCGGTATGCCGCGCGGCTTCGCTTTGCAGGGCGGCGCGATGCACCGCGCTGGTCGTGGCCTCGTCGCACAGCAGGTAAGCCGTGCCGATCTGCACGCCGGCCGCACCCAGCGACATCGCCGCCGCCACGCCGGCGCGATCGGCGATACCGCCGGCCGCGATCACCGGCAGATTCACCGCGCGCACGATCTGCGGCAGCAAGGCGAAGCTGCCGACCTGCGTGCTCAGATCGTCGGAAAGAAACAGGCCGCGATGGCCGCCGGCCTCGATGCCTTGCGCGATGATCGCGTCGACGCCGCGCTGCTGCAGCCACAAGGCTTCATCGACGGTGGTCGCCGACGACAGGACTTTCGTGCCCCAGCTTTTGATCGTCGTCAGCAGTTCCGGCGACGGCAGGCCGAAGTGGAAGCTGACCACCGGTGGCTTGAACTCGGCCAGCAGCGCCGCGTAGTCGGCGTTGAACGGATGGCGCGGCGCGCCGGCCGCGATGCGGGCCGTGTCGATGCCGAATTCGCGGTAATACGGCGCCAGTGTTGCGCGCCACTGCGTTTCGCGAGCCGGATCGGCGAGCGGCGCGGTGTGCGCAAAGAAGTTCAGATTGTAGGGTCGGGTGGTCTGCGAGGTGATCGCCGCCAGCTCGGCGCGCAGCGCATCCAGACCGAGCATCGCGCAGGGCAGCGAACCGAGGCCGCCGGCCTGCGACACGGCGACCGTCATCGCGCTCGATTGCACGCCGGCCATCGGCGCCTGGATCACCGGCAGCTCGATACCCAGCAGCGTTTGCAGGCTCATCGGGCCTTCCTTGCGACGGAAAGCGCCATGCTAAGCCCAATTCAATCGTGTTTCAGAGCGCGTCGTGAAAGATGATGCCGAGCGTGTGACGCCGGCCGCGGCGCACGGCGCTGACGCCATGACGCAGTTGTACGCGGTAGTCGCCGCGCGAGCCACGCTGCGGTCGGCTGTTGACCGCGAAGATCACCGCGTCGCCGCGCCGCAGCGGCACCACCTGTACGCGCGACTGCATCCGCGGCCGCTGCTCGGTCATCACGAACTCGCCGCCGTCGAAATCCTCGCCTGGCTCGGACAGCAGCACCGCGAGCTGCAGCGGAAACACCTGCTCGCCGTACAGATCCTGGTGCAGGCAGTTGTAGTCGCCGGCGCCGTACTGCAGCAGCAGCGGCGTCGGCCGCCGCTGCCCGGCCTGATGACAGCGCTCGATGAACTCGCGATGGTCGGCGGGGAAGCGCGTCGCCAGGCCCATGCGCTCGTGCCAGGCATTGGCCAGCGGCACCAGTGCCGTGTAGAAGGCGCCGCGCAACTGCTGAATTCGCTGCGGCAACGGATAGTCGAAGTAGCGATATTCGCCACGACCGAAGCCGTGGCGCGCCATCACCACGCGGCTGCGAAAGCCCGAGTCCGCCGAGTAGAGTCCGCTGATGGCGACGCATTCGTCGCCAGCCAGCAACCGCGGTAGTAGCGCCCAGCCGTGTTGATCGAGTTCCGTGAGCGTGTCGCTGGAAAGCTGCATCTAAGACTCCTGGACCGCAGCGGCGTGATGCCACGCAGCTTCGGCCCAGGCTTGCGCCGGCGCTATCCGGAACTTGCTTTACTTCTTGGCGTTCTGGAACTGCTCCTTGATCACTTCGGCGCCGGCCTTGAGCGTGTCCTTGACGTCTTCGATCTTCTCTTTGATGTTGCCCTTGATTTCGTCCTTCTTGCCGTCGGCACGCTGCACCGCGCCCTTGGCTTGCAGCTCTTCGTCGCCGATCAGTTTGCCGACCTGCTGCTTGATGTTGCCGAGCAGCTGCTTGCCCTGGCCCTTGGCCTTGTCGGCGGCAGCGCTGTGCTGAGCCTCGTCGAGAGTCTTCTGGGCTTCGGCTTTGGCCTGGGTGCTGTTCATGGCGTCTCCTTGGGATGCGATCGCGGACTGCGATCGATGCGCGCGCACTGTAGAGGGGGCACGCTGAACGCTGACCTCGGCATCGAAAATGCCCACGAGCGGTTCGCGGTGGTGCATCGGCGAAGTCTTGTCTAAGCCCTGCACCAAGATGTCGGCCGTGGAAAGCGGCGGCTAACTTTGCGTTCAGCGGTTACGCACTAATTTGTCGCAACAGGGGGCCGACGCCAAAGGATCTGGCTCCATCGACGTGTACCAATGGAGCGAGACATGAGCAACTGCGCCGGCTGTTCTCCGATGCAATACAGTCAAACCGATAAATGCATTCCGAGTTGCCTGGAGCGCATCGTGTTCCCGTACAGCGCTTATCGCGCGTCCGGCAGGATCAGCCTGATGCCGTCCTACCAGTGCCTGGCCTGCGGCACGATCTGGATGCATGACGACAATCGCGGCTACGAATCGCAGCGCAGGCTGCAGCAGGCGGCTTAGGTTTCATCGCGGCCTTCACTGAATTCCGTTCGTCCCGGGTAGTGGCTTGAGCCCGCGTATCGAGCGAGGCGGCGGCACTCTTTGTCGGCTCCCTCGATGCGCCTCGCAAGCGAGGCTACTCGGGACGAACGGGGTGAAAGGATCGCTTCAGTGCACACCCGGTTCGGGATTCGCCGGCTTGTTCTTCGGCGGCGCTTCCTTGACCGGCGTGTCGTAAACCAGGATCGCATCACCGTCGCGGACCGCGGCCATGTAGCAGCCGTGAAACGGCTCGACATGGTTCTCGCCGGCATCCGCGGGCAGGGTGCCGGCCTTGGTGAAATCCGCGTCCACCCAGCCATTGCGTAGCGCCACGTCCGCCGCGGCGTCGAAGTCGTGCTCGGAGTCCGGTGCCTGCTTCAGGAACACCAGCAGCGGATGCTGCTCGCCGGCCGGATAACGGCCGTCGGCGCCCATGCGGGCGACCGCTGCGTACATGTGGATTTCGTAGGGCGCGTCGTGGCTCATGCGTAGGGCTGTCCGATGTCCGGGCGCCGATTGTATGCCACTGGCCTGGCCGTTCATTGCGGCGAAAACGGGAATCCAGCGAGGTTTGCGCCGCGCTGGATTCCCGCCTGTGCGGGACGGACGAGAACCTACTGGCTCAACCTGCTGCCCGAGTAGGTACCCGGCACCAGGATCGGCAGCTGCACGTCGCTCACTGCGGCGCTGTACGGGTTGAGATAGATCAGGCCCAGCACCGGCTCCAGCGACGAGGTGATCGGCGGGATCGGAATGCCGCTGAGGTAGGTGATGATGCCGGTGATGCCGGCGAGGCCTTCGCCGCTGACGATCGCCGCGTACTGCACGTGCTGCGGATAAAACAGCAGGCCGACCTGGTCGCCGTCCTTGAGCTGCTCGCCGACCGCGGGCAACAGGATGCGGTCGTCCTCTTCGATGTTGCGGTTGTTGTGGTGCTCGCCTTCGGTGAACGGCGTCAGCTGGTCGTCGACCAGGATCGTCTTGCCGTCGCGGACGATGCCGACGCCGACGAAGCCATTGGTGCTCTGATTGGGCAACACAGGCGAGCCGCGCGTGATCACGATGCGGGCCAGCGTCGGCGCACCGGCGAGGACCTTGTCGTTGCCGCTGATGGTCGTCACCGGCACGAAGGTCGGCGCGATCGCAAACGCGGCGACATCGGCGGTCGCGGTCTCCAGCTTGGCTGGCACCGCGCCGTTGCCGCTGAGCGAGCCGACCGGGAACTCGTCGACGATCAGGCCGGCCGCCGGCACGTCGGGCGCTCCGCTGGTGTCGGCGACCGAGATGCAGATTTTCGGCAGCGCGTCGTAGGCCGTCGAGCCGACGCCTTTCAGGTAGTGGTCGAACCAGCCCAGCACCGCCTCGACGCCGATCACGCCGCCGCAGTTGGCGGTGCCCTCGGTCTGGTTGGCGAGCGGATTCATGTGGCCGCCTTCGGTGCTGATCAGGCGCACGTCGCCGCCGGCTTCGCTGAAATAGCGGCGATTCCAGTAGGCTTCGGTGAGGTTGAACAGCACGTCGCGATTGCCCTGCAGGAACAGCGCCGGAACCTTGCGCAGCTTCGCCGACTTTTCGCCGAAGCCCCAGCTGTTGCCGGCTTTCTGCTGGCGACGGAAGTAGCTCATGCCGTGCGTGTCGAACAGCGCAATCATCTCCGCCTCGGTCACTGGGCGCGGCCGCGCATTGCTCTTGCCGACCGCCGCAGCCAGATCGGCGCGCGAGCGCACGTTGTAGGCCTGCGCGCCGGTGACGCCGATGGTGTTGATCGCGGTCTGCACGATCGGCGTGTTGCTGACGCCGCCGATGGTGGCCAGCAATCCGAGCAGGCCGCCGAAGCCGAGCTTCACCGAATCGCCCGGCAGCAGGCTGTAGATCAGGCCGTGCCAGGTGCCATTGGGCACGATGGTGTCGATGCGCGCATCCAACGCAGCCAGCGGCATCTGGTAGCCGCCGCCGTAGCTGTAGCCGAGCGTGCCGACCTTGAGATCCTTGGCGATGCCGGTGCCGGTTTCGCGCTGGATACCGTAGTCGTCGGCGTGGTCGTAGGCCCAGTCCAGCAGCGCGCGCGCGTCCTGGGTTTCCAGCGCCGGATCGATCAGCCGCGCGTTGGCATTGGTGGATTCGCCGTGGCCGCGCTCGTCGAAGCTGATGACGACGTAGCCGTGATACGGCAGCGCTTGCGCCAGCGCGTCGATCGACCCGAAGTGCGGCATCGTCGGCTGCAGATCGCCATTGGCGGCGAGCGCGGTCAGCTTGGAGCCGCCGTAGCCGTGGCTGTGCAGCACCAGCGGATAGCTCGCGCCGGGGCAGCGCGGCGGCGTCAGCACGGTGTAGAAGATCGTCGTCGTCGCCGCCGGATCGGCGCTCGGATCGACGTCGGACGGGCTGTTGATCAGCAGCGAGCCGCTGGTCACGCTCGCCGGGCTCGGGCTGGTACAGGTCGGCGTCTCGCCACCGGATTTGTCACCGGCATCGGGCGAGCCGGAGCCGCCACAGGCGGCCAGCGACAACACCGCCAGCGCCGCGGCGCTCGCCATGATCTTCTGCATCGGCCCACTCCTCGAAATAGTTCTGTACTGCTGGGGCGAGGCAATTATGACGGCTTTCGTCACAGAACCGTCATGGTAAAAAAATGGCTGCAGAGCAATACTACATTGGCACGCCGTGAAGGGAAGCTGTGCCGTGCTAGCGCGGGGGCATTGCCGGAAAGTGCAGCGCACCCAAAATCGGGGGGGTAGGCGATGGATCGACTCAAGCAGGTTTTCTTGCTGATAGCTGCCTTTTTGTGGCTAGGCGGACCAGCTCCCGCAGCGGCATCGACGCGCGACTACTACATGCCGTTCATGCACGCGAAAGTCGGCGGTTCGGATGGCTATGGTCTACAGGTCGTCGACAGCGAAGATTTCAGCAACATCCAGCAGATACTGGATACCAGCCACGTCATAACTCAGGCGAAGCTGGTCTATGGTGGCACACTCGGCGAGGACGGACCCAGCGATGTGCGACCCTACGCGGTGGTGTATGCCACCGGCGGCAAATGGTATCGCCTTGATCTGCGCAAGAGCGCCTCGCTGACGCCGATACAGATTTCCAGCGAGAGCGTTGTGGCCCCCAGTTCGGCTTCTGTGTATTGCCCCACTGCCGTGATCACCACGGATCCGCTCGCTCCTCAGCATTCCGCATTGTTGTACCAGGTGCCGGGGCCTACGGGCAGTTGCGCGAACGAGTACGCGAGAATGATCCGTCTGGATGATGCCCCGACGCAGGCGCCTACCGTTACGTCGATCTGGAGTACCTTGGTTTATCCAATCTACGACAAGAACAGCCGGTATTATGGCTTGCTGTCAAAACCCGGCAATGACCTGCGCTACTACGCTTCGGATTTTATGACGTCCGTCGAGATCGCCTCCGATGTAACTCGGTTCGCCTACGCGGCCACAAGGCCCAACGGTGAGAGCGTGGTCCTGATCAACAGCGATCTGAGGCGGATCAAAACCAATGGCAAGCTCATCGGAGAGCCGCTCAGGACGTTACCCAGCGAGTACCGCTTCGCTTCTAGCGTCAACGACGGCCAAGAACTGTTTTGGTACGAGGACAATACAGACTCCAAAAAGAGGTCCTTTTGGAGGACGGCGATGGATGGCAGTTCTGCACCGGTAAATATGTATAAGACCAAGGAGTACCTTAACGAAGTTAGAGGCTTCGACCTTTTCACCGGAGTTCTAAGTGAAAAGAATCTGATCTTCTCCCATACCGTACTGGACCCGACGACGTCCGAACTCCGTTATGAACTGTATTCGATGTCCAAGACAGCGGCTTCCGGTGTGCCGGCTCCCGTGCTGGTGGACTCTCAGAAGTACGGTACTGCGTTCGTCGACGACAAGCGTGTCTACTACAACCACGGGGCGTACGGATCGCAAGCGGCGCATGTAGCAAAAGACAACGGCACGCCGCAGAGCGATTTCGGCGCTGACACCACTTTTCTAGCCGGACCTGCCGACGGCAGCTATATCTACAGACTGCCTCCCCGTCGATATACGCATCTGATTCTGGCCCAGGGAATCAACGCTGGTGTGTACCCTTACGCAAAGGCCAAAGTCAAGATGTATCGGCTCGTCGATGGCGCCAAGATTCCGCTGAAGCAACTGCCGCCGAAGGCAACGAGCTTTTCCGCCGGTTATGCTATTGGCAGTCCTTTTCTCGGAACCATGGGCATCGACGGCGCAGATGAAATATTTGCCGCCGAGGCTGACAGCGGCGAGTACCGTACGATCACCAACACCAAGGATATAAGCGAAGTTCCGATTCAGTGATGAGCCGCGTCGGCTCCGGCGGCGTCAAATGCCGCGGCGGCGAGCCGGCATCGATACCAGCTTTGGAAGCGTGACCGCAGATTCGCGCAGCGCCTTCCACGGATCGCGCCTCTTGCGCAGCCATTGCGCGGCGTTGTCGACGCGGAACTCGCGTGGGTCCAGGCCGGCTTTGAGCTGGCTCCATTCGATCGGCAGCGCCACCGGTGCGCCGGGGCGGGCGCGCGGCGAGTAGGGCAGTACCGCGGTCGCGCCGCGGCCGTTGCGCAGGTAGTCGATGAAGATCTTGCCGCCGCGTTTGGCCTTGGCCATGTTGGCGACGTAGCGCTCCGGCTGCATCTGCGCCAGGGTCTGCGCAACCTGTTTGCAGAACTCCTTGACCTCGTCCCATTCGGCGCTGGGGATCAGCGGCACGACCACGTGCAGGCCCTTGCCGCCGGTGGTTTTGACGAAGGTCGGCAGGCCGGCGGATTTCAGGATTTCGCGCAGCTCCAGCGCGGCGTTGACCACGTCGGAAAATTTCAGCGAGGTGTCCGGGTCGAGATCGAAGATCAGCCAGTCGGGCTGCTCGGGCCGGGGCATTTTCGATCCCCAGCCATGCAGCTCCATCGCATTGAACTGCACCAGCTCGATGATGCCGCGCGGCTCGGTGACCAGCAGGCCGGGCAGGCCGGCGTGCTTCAGCGATTTGACGTGAGGACCGATGCCCGGCGTCAGGTTTTTCTGGAAGAAGCATTCGTGCACGTCGCCCTGCGGGCAGCGCACCACCGCCAGCGGCCGGTTCGCCGCCTCGATCATCATCGAGTCGGCGATCAGCTGGTGATACTGCGCCAGCTGCAGCTTGGTCAGGCCGGAGTCCTCGTCCATGATCCTTTCGGGATGGCTGATGCGCACACCGGCGACGGTGTCGTCACTGCCGGATTTCGTGGTGCTGGCCTTGACGACTTTTTTGGCTGCTTTTACCGCTGCTTTTTTGGGCGGCTTTTCTGGCGTTTCCCGCACCACGTCCTTGGCCGGCTTGTCCAGACGCAGGCCTTCAAAGCTCGGATGACGCAGCGAACCGTCGCGCGTCATTTCGGTATAGCTGACTTCGCAGACCAGCTCGGGTTTGACCCAGATCAGGCCGCGTTCTTTCGGCGGCTTGGCCAGCGCCGATTTTTCGATCACGAGTTTCTTCAGCCGCTTGCTCAGATCGGCGATCGATTGGTCGTTGAAGCCGGTGCCGACTCTGCCGGCGAAACGCAGTTCGCCGTTGTCGCGCAAGCCGAGCAGCAGCGAGCGGAAGCCGGCGCGCGCATCGGATTCGCTGTAGCCGACGATGACGAACTCCTGGCGCTGATTGCACTTGAGCTTGATCCAGTCGCGGCTGCGGCCCTCGCGGTACGGCGCGTCGGCCTTCTTGCCGATGATGCCTTCGAGGCCGAGCTTGCAGGCCTGGGCCAGGATCGTGCGTGCTTCGCCGTCGAGATCCTCGCTGTACCGCAGCACCGGCGAGCGATTGCGCTTCATCAGCGCCGCGAGCCTTTGCTTGCGCTGGCTCAGCGGCAGCGGCCGCAGGTCCTCGCCGTTCTCGAACAGCAGATCGAACACGTAGAACACCAGGTTGCGGTGTTCGATCGGCTGCTGGGGCATGCGGCCCTTGCCGCCGCGCATGCCGAGCGTGTTCTGCAGCAGCTGAAAATCACTGCGGCCGTCGGGCTTCAGATAACACAGCTCGCCGTCTATGACGGCCTGCTTGGCAGCTAGCGCGGCGACTGCGGCCTTGATGTCCGGGAACGTGTCGGTCCAGTTGATGTTGTTGCGCGAGCGCAGCTGCGCCGCGCCGTCGGCGACGCCGGCGAGCAGGCGGTAGCCGTCGAACTTCACTTCGTAGCGATAGTCGCCGGCTTCAGGAACGGTCTCGGTGAGCTGGGCGAGTTGCGGTGACAGGTTTTCGAGCAGCTCGGCGAGCTTTTTCGCCCCCACCGTAACCCTCGCCCGCGAGCAGGGGAGGGAACTGGCTTTGCTCCTTCCCCCGCTTGCGGGGGAAGGCCGGGATGGGGGCGTGAGTACCGCGCTGAGCTTCGACGCTTTGTTTTTTGCCGCATGCGCCCGCGTCGCCGCCGTATCGGCATGCGGCGGTTTCGCCGCGTCCTTCCGCTGGCCGATTTGCTTGACGGTCTTTCCGCTGATCACGCTCCTGGTCAGCTTTTGCGTCGGCTCGGCCGCGGCGCCTTCGCGCACGAATTCGTCGCTGCGCTTCATCAGCAACCAGATGCTTTTCGGGCCGCGATCCAGCTCCTTGCCGCGGCCCTTGAGGCGCACCAGCTGGAAGCGGCCCTGCAGTTTTTCGCCGTGCAGCGCGAACGTCAGATGCCCTTTTTCCATGCCGCGACGCGGATCGTCTTCCGGCGTCCAGGTGCCGCGATCCCAGACGATGACCGGGCCACCGCCGTACTCGCCTTCGGGGATGTGGCCCTCGAAATCGCGATAGTCCAGCGGATGATCTTCGGTCTGCACCGCGAGGCGCTTTTCTTGCACCGACAGGCTCGGCCCTTTCGGCACCGCCCAGCTCAGCAGCACGCCGTCGAGTTCCAGGCGGAAATCGAAATGCATGCGCGTCGCGTCGTGCTGCTGGATCACGTACGCGAACCCGGCCTTGCCGCGCTTGTGCTTGCCGGCGGGTTCGCTGGTGACGTCGAAACGGCGCTTGGTGTTGTAGTGCTGCAGCGGGTCGGCGCGCGCGCTGGTTTGCTTCTTGGCGGTGGATCGGGCTTTGGTTGCCATGCGCTCGCTCCGGCTACGACCCGTAGCCCGGGTGAAACCCGGGTGCGTCGGTCATCGTAAAAACGCCCCGGGTTCCACCCGGGCTACGCCATGCGGGTAATCGCCGCGAACAGGATCAGGTTCAGCACCCAGCCGATCAGTACGACGACGATCGCGCGCCAGGTGTCGCGGTAATCCAGCGCCTGGCGCACCGCGACGATCATCGCGATCAGCATCCAGATGTTGGCAACCGCCATCACCACCCAGCCGATCACCGGAATGAAACCGAACACGCGCAGCAGGCCGGGGCTTTGCGCGAAGCCGGTGGTGCGTGCGATCTCGGCCCAGTCGGAGCGCGTCTGCGGCTCGGCCAGCATCTTGGTGCCGATCAGCCAGATCAGCGCGGCCCACAGCGCCCAGCCGATCACCGCGCCGAGCACGCCGCTGAGAATGGTGCCGAGGCCGAAATAGAACAGGCCGCCGATGCCGGCCGCGAACGAGGACAGCACGACCACGCCGAGTGCCTGGCCGGTAGCGCTGCGATCGCTTTCGACTTCTTCGATCGTCGGGACATCGAGCCGGGCCGCGCCCAGCATCCGCTGCGTGAAACTCGACATGAAAAGCTCCTGATTCTTCGCGAAAACCAGGGCCCAGCATGTCAGCTGCTTGATGGACGCAGCCTGTACAGAGCGTTACATCGGTCGCTTGCCTAGCGCCGCGCCACCAGCTGCGAAAAGCGCGCGGCGAAGCTGTGCGCGTCGCCGGGCCAGCGTGCGGACACGTAAGTGCCGTCGATGACGACGAAAGCGGGGCGTCCGTCGACGTTCGAGTCGCGGAACAGGCCGCTGCTCTTGCGAAAGTCACCGGCCGGCGCGTCCTGGAAGTCGGCGGGCGAGGCCAGCGCGCGCGTCACTTCGGCCTGCACGCTGCGATAGCCGCGCGGCTCGCCGCGCGCTTCTGAATACGTGCGGTAATACGCCGCATTCCAGAAGCGGCCGAGAAAACGCATCAGCGACCAGGCCGAGGATTCCAGCTTCCAGGTCAGCGCCGTGGTGCGCTTGCCATGCAGCGCGGAGCGGCCGTCGGCGCGCCGGGCGCGCGCGGCGAGGACCACGCCGTGGCAGATCGCCGCGACCGGCTTGCCGCTGTCGAAAAAGGCGCCGACGAAGGCCTGCAGCCGCGTGTCTTCCAGGTACTCGCGCATGCCGCGCGACCAGTGGCCGCCGGGCAGCAGCAGGCCGTTGAAGTCGGCCACGGCAAGCGCGTCGTAGCGCAGCGGCGCGAGGAATTCGGCGTCGCGCTGCATCGCGCGATACGCACGGCGCGCATCGGCGTTGGCGCGCAGCACCAGGCCGAGCAGCTTGAATTTCTTCAGCAGCGGAATGAAGCCCCACAGGTCCAGGCCTTCGCCGGTCAGCATCAGGGGATCGGCCGACGCGGGTTTGCCATCCGGCGTCGCGAAGCGTACGCGATGGCCGTCCTGCACCAGGCGCTGCCACGACACCGCGGCTTCGCTGGGATCGAAGTCGCGCGAGGGCAGCGGCATGATCACGGTCTTCATCGCAGCGTCGTCATTGCGGCTCGTTCGGATCGTCCGGATCGCGATCGCGTTTGAGCTGGTCGAGCTTGCGCTGTGCATCGAGGGCCTGCGCGGCTTCGAGCGCTTTTTGTTCCTTGGTGCGGCCAAAGCGCACGCGATTCTCCGCGGCCTGCGCCTCGGCGTTGCGCTTGTCGCGCTGCTTGCGCGCCTTGTTGAAGTTGATCAGGTCGGCCATGGGGGGAGTTTAAATGGCCGGCTTGGTGTGGATACAACCAAGTTCCGTTCGTCCCGAGTAGCCGCTGTAGCGGCGTATCGAGGGGCGCGGACGATCCGCTCCCTCGATACGCGCCTCCGGCGCTACTCGGGACGAACGGGGTTTGGTGGAGGCCTTCGACGAAAAGACGGCGGGTCACGACCCGCCGTGGCCCTACGGAGATAGCAGTGGCGCCGGAAACGGCCCGCGCGCCTGCTCGAACACCGCGGCGATACGGATCAGCACCGGCTCGCTCCAGGCGCTGCCGATCAGCGACAGGCCGATCGGCAGGCCCTGCACGAAACCCGCCGGCAGCGTGATGTGCGGGTAGCCGGCGATGGCGGCCGACTGCGCGGCGCCGCCCAGGCCCAGATCACCGAGCACCGGATCGATCAGCCACGCCGGGCCCTTGGTCGGCGCGACCAGCGCGTCGAGCTTGTGCGCGCGCAGCAGCGCATCGATGCCGTCGCGGCCGGCGGCGCGCAGCGAACGCGCGCGGGCCTCGCGATACGCGGCCTCGTCGCGGCTGCTGTGTGCCTGCGCCTGCACGAACAGGTCCTGGCCGAACAGCGGCAGCTCCTGCGTGCTCATGGTGTGGTTGAACGCGATCAGGGTCTGCAGCGTTTTCGGGCCGCCGCGGCGCGTCGCCAGGTAAGGGCCGATGCCGCTGCCGAATTCGTACAGCAGCACCGTCAGTTCGTCGGCGGCGATCGAAGGATCGCGCGGCAGTGTGAGTGGATCGAGCAGCTGCGCGCCGCGTGCTTTGAGCGTGGCCAGCGCGGTTTCCAGTACCGCGTCGACGCCGTCGTGATAGCCGCTCAGGTTGCGCGCGACGCCGATGCGCAGCCCTTGCAGATCGCCGCCGGCGGCGGGCATCCGCAGCTGCGCGATGAAGCCGGCCGGGATCGCCGGTGCAGCGCGATCGGCCGCATCGCTCGCTGCCATCGCGCGCAGCAGCTCGACCGCGTCGCCGACGCTGCGCGCCATCGGTCCGGCGGTGTCCTGGCTGAAGGCGATCGGCACGATGCCGCGGCGGCTGATCAGGCCCAGCGTCGGCTTGATGCCGACGACGCCGTTGACGCTGCCCGGGCAGACGATCGAGCCGTCGGTCTCGGTGCCGACCGCGAGCGCGGCGAAGCCGGCCGCCATCGCCACCGCCGAACCCGAGCTGGAGCCGCAGTGGCTGCGGTCCTGCGCATAGGCATTGCGCGTCTGGCCGCCGCGCGCGCTCCAGCCGCTGATCGACCGACGGGAGCGGAAGTTGGCCCATTCGCTCATGTTGGTCTTGCCGAGCAGCACCGCGCCGGCGTCGCGCAGCCGCTGCACCAGCGCCGCGTCGGCGCCGGCGCGCGAGCCGGCCAGCGCCAGCGAGCCGGCCGTGGTCAGCATGCGGTCGGCGGTATCGATGTTGTCCTTCAGCAACACCGGAATGCCGTGCAGCGGACCGCGTGAGCCTTTTGCGGCGCGCTCGGCGTCGAGTGCATCGGCGATCGCGTCGGCCTCGGGATTGATCTCGATCACCGCGTGCAGGTTCGGCCCGCGGCGGTCGTACTGCGCGATACGCGCGAGGTAGTAGTCGGTCAGCGCGCACGAGCTCAGCTGATGGTTTTCCATCGCCGCCTGCAGCTCGGCGACGCTCATCGTCTCGTAGGCCGGCGTCGCCGCGAATGCGCTGGCGCCGACGAGCAGCGACGCGCCGCACAGCAGCGCGCGCATCAGGACGCGCGGCACGGCGGCCCCGGAATCAGCGGCAGGCCGAGTGCCGCGCGCAGCGCAACGTTCGCGCGCTGCTTCAGGGCCGCGTCGGCGTCGAAGCGCTGCAGCCAGTCGAACAGCTCGGCGATGTCGAAGCGCGTGCTGCGTGCGGCCTCGCAGGCCGCATCCAGGGCGCTGCGTGGTTCGTCCTCGTCCAGGTAACGCGCCAGCGCATCGGTGATCGGTGTCGGCAGCATGCTTAGGAACCTCTGATTAAGTCCTGCACGTCCGCGCGGTGACCGAAAAGGGTGCAGTGCAAGGATCGACTGACGCCGTGTACTTGACGTACACAAGGAAGGAGAGACGCCGCAATGCCCCCTTTTCGGCCACCGCCCTTCGGGTTGCCCCGGAAAAGCCGCCATGCGGCGTTGCGGCCTGCTTGCTTGGAATCACCAAGCCGCGCAGCCCGCGCCTTGCCTGGCGGCTTTTCCGGGGCAACGCGGGCGCGTAGGACTTAATCAGAGGTTCCCTTACTTCTGGCTGCCGTAGATTTTGACCACCTCGTAAAGAAAACGCCGGCCGTCCATCAGCGACTTCACGCGGATGCGCTCGTTGAGTCCGTGCATGTGGCTGCCTTCGGCGTCGTGAAACATGCCGGACAGGCCGTACGTCGGAATGCCGGCCGCATTCAGAAAGCGGCCGTCGGTGGCGCCGGTCGACATCGACGGCACGATGGTGACGCCGGGCCAGATCGTCGCCGCGACCTTGTGCACCGGCTGCAGCATTTGCGGTGTCAGCGGCGGTGCCGGGCCGATCACGACCGGCTCGGGCGAAGGCCTGACCGTGATGCCGTCGTCGGCCAGCACCGTGACCAGCGTCTGCTGCACGTCGGCGACGGCCACGCCCGGCAGGATGCGGCAATTGACGTTGGCGGTGGCGCGCTGCGGCAGCGCGTTGGGCGCGTGGCCGCCGGAGAGTTGCGTCGCCACGCAGGTGGTGCGCAGCATGCTGTTCCACATCGGGTTGGCGGCCCACAGCCGCGCCTGCGCGGCCGCGTCCGGCGGGTCTTTCAGCACCGCCTGCATGTCGGCGGCGATGTCCGGCGCGACCAGCTTCGACTGCGCCTGGAAATAACCGCGTGTCGCATCGTTCAGCGCCAAGGGAAACTGGTAGGCCGCGAGCCGCGACAGGCCGGCGGCGAGGCGGTAGATCGCGTTGTCGCCCGGCGCCGGACGCGAGCTGTGGCCGCCGCCACTGGTGGTTTCCAGCGTGAAGTCTTCATAGACTTTTTCACCGGCCTGGATCTGCAATGCCACCGGCTTGCCGGCGGCGTCGAGCTCGCCGCTGGCCCCTTCGTTGAGCGCGAACGCGGCACGCAGCGCGTCCGGCTTGTTCTCCAGCAACCAGCGCACGCTGTTGAACTGCTCGCTGGTTTCTTCGCCACAGGTCAGTGCGAGCTTGATGTCGCGGCGCGGCTGGTAGCCCTGTTGCTTGAACCGGATCATCGCGTCGGTGAATACCGCGGCCATCGCCTTGTCGTCGCTGGCGCCGCGCGCGTAGAACCAGCCGTTCTCCTCGACCAGCTTGAACGGATCGCGCTGCCAGTCTTCACGCCTGGCCTCGACCACGTCGATATGCGCGAGCAGCAGCACGGCCTTCAGCTTCGGCGAGCTGCCGTGCAGGGTCGCGATCAGCGCCTGCTCGCGCGGGTGGTCGGCCGGGCCGAGCAGCTGCAGATCGCTCGCGGCGAAGCCGGCCGCCGACAGGCGCGCCGACATCGCCTTGGCCGCCGCCGTGCAATCGCCGACCGACAGCGTGGTGTTGATCTCGATCAGCTCGCGATACAGCTCGCGGAACGCCGCCTCGCCGTCGCCCTGGGCGCCAGCGGCGCTGCTCAGCAACGTCAAAGCCGCTGCCGCGATGAACCTTGCCCGGTTCATGTAGGCACTCCCTCCCCCGCGTGCGGGGGAGGGTTGGGGTGGGGGCAAGCCGTCGCGGCGCTGCGCCCTCCGCCCGCCGCCCATCCCGGCCTTCCCCCGCAAGCGGGGCAAGGAGAAAAGCAGGAGCATGCGACGCGGGTTCATTGTGTGTTCCTCGGGCAGGGTCTTCGACGGTAGACCCGTCGCGATATCGTAGGCAAAAGTGATTCCGCAGTGATCCGCCGGCGAAGTGCAAGAGGAAAAATCCTGCACGGCAGTGGGCAGCCGTGCTATGGAAGGCGGGGCGCTGCGGTATGAAACTTGATGAAGCGGCTCTGGGCAGCGCCGGGGGCGGCATGCACAAAAATGACAAGGGAGTTCACATGCATAAGAACAGCAGCAGGAAGCGCGCGTTCGCGTCGCGCTTGATCGGCAGCGCAGCGCTGGCATCGTCGCTGGGCTGGACGGCCAGCGCTACGGCGCAGGACGCGGCCCCGAGCAGCGAAGCGACGGAGATCGAAACCATCGTCGTCACCGGCTCACATATCCGCAAGGCCGAGGCCGAAGGCGCCGCGCCGGTGCAGGTGCTGACGCGCGAAGACATCGAGAACAGCGGCGTCAGCAGCATCGGCGAAGTGCTGTCGCAGCTGTCGGTCAGCGGCTCGGCACTGAACGCCAAGTTCAATTCGGCCGGCAACTTCGGCTTTCCGGCCGACGGCGGCGGTGTCGGCTCGGGCTCGGCCACGGTCGCGCTGCGCCAGCTCAGCGCCAAGCGCACCCTGGTGCTGGTCGACGGCCTGCGTTGGGTCAACGAATCGTCGGCGTCGGGCGTGTCGGCCGCGGTTGACATCAACACCATCCCGATGAGCATCGTCGACCACATCGAAATCCTGACCGACGGCGCCTCCGCCGTTTACGGCTCGGATGCGATCGGTGGCGTGGTCAACATCATCACCAAGAAGAAGCAGGAGGGCATTGCCTTCAACGTCTACGGCGGCGACTACGGCACCGGCGACGGCAAGACCAAGACCGCCGACGTGTCCTTCGGTGGCAGCGGCGACAAGTTCGACTACTTCGTCAACCTCAGCTACTTCGACCAGAACGGCATCAGCTCCAACGACTGGGTGCAGTCGCGCTTTCCGGTGCCGGGCACCGGCGTTGCCTTCGGCAGCTCCGCGATCCCGACCACGCGCACCGTGTTCACGCCGACCGATCCGGCGCAGACCTACAACGGCCTGTGCCCGGTCGACGCGGATTCCGGCGTCGCTACCTGCAACATCACCGCCAATGGCAACGCCGGTGCCAACGGCGTGCAGAGCTTCCCTGACGGCTTCCATCAGTTCACGGGCGCCGACCGCTTCAACTTCGCGCAGTACAACCTGCTGCTGACGCCATCGACGCGCAAGGCGATCTTCGCGCAGAGCAGCTACCAGCTGCTCGATCATGTGAAGTTCTCGGTCAAGGGCCTGTACCAGAATCGCGAATCGATCAACCAGGCCGCGGCCGAGCCGATCTTCATCGGTGCCGGCGCCGGCACCGGCGGGCTTGCCGACACGGTCGGCGTCGACGTGACCAACCCGTTCAACCCCTTCGGCGTCACGCTGGATTCCAGCAACCTCGCGTTCGCCGCGATGCGCCCGCTGGCCGGCGGCCCGCGCGTGTTTTCGCAGAACGTCGACACGCTGTACCTGACCGGCGGCCTGCAGGGTGACTTCGACGCGTTCGGCAAGAACTACAACTGGGACGCGCACTACATCGACAGCACCAACCGCGCCCAGCAGTACGTGACCGGCACCTACAACATCGCGCACATCCAGCGCGCACTCGGCCCGGTGGCCAACTGCGACGGCACGGTGGCGACCGGCAACTGCGTGCCGCTGAATTTCTTCGGCGGCCCGGCCGGCCTGACGCCGGCGATGCTGAACTACATCCAGTTCACCGAGAACGATCGCAGCGAACAGACGCTGCACTCGCTGTCGGCGAACGTGTCCGGCCCGATCGTCACGCTGCCGGCGGGCGATTTGAGCTTTGCCGCCGGTTACGAGTCGCGCCGCCTGCATGGCGAATACTCGCCGGATTCGGTGGTCACCGCCGGTGAAACCAACGGCGTGCCGTCGCAGCCCACCGCCGGCGGTTACACCGTCGACGAAGGCTATATCGAGCTGTCGGTGCCGCTGCTCGCCAGCATGCCGGCGGTGTATTCGCTGGAGTTCGACTTTGCGTCGCGCTACTCGGATTACGACACTTTCGGCGACACCACCAACAACAAGTACGGCCTGCGCTACCAGCCGATCAAGGATCTGACCTTGCGCGGCACCTACGCGGAAGGCTTCCGCGCGCCCACGGTCGGCGAGCTGTTCGCGTCCAGCAGCCGCTTCGACGCGACCATCGAAGATCCCTGCTCCGGTGCGAGCGACGCGCAGACCATCGCCAACTGCCAGACGCTCGGCGTGCCAGGTGGTTTTGAACAGGCCAACACGCAGATTTCGGTGCAGACCGGTGGCAACAACCAGCTCAAGCCCGAGACCTCGGAGAGCACCACCTTCGGTTTCGTCTACAGCCCGTTCTGGGCCGAGAGCCTGCCGTTCACCAAGCGCGTCGATGTGGAACTGACCTACTTCAAGATCAAGCTCGACGACGCGATCAGCGCACTGGACGCGCAGACCCAGCTCGACCGCTGCGTCGACACGCTCGACGACGCCTTCTGCGCCGGCATCACCCGCGGCAGCACCGGCGACATCAACGGCTTCAGCAACAAGCTGCTGAATGTCGGCACGATCGACGTCAAGGGCTTCGACCTGACCTTGAGCTGGTTCAGCCCGGAAAGCGCGTTCGGCAAGTTCGGCCTGAACTTCAACGGCACCTACATGCAGGAATACAAGTCGGTGTCCAAGGCCACCGGTCTGGAGGAGCCGCGCAAGGTGGGCGTGGAAGTCACCGACAGCGGCATTCCGCGCATTCGCGGCAACCTGCGTGCGAGCTACGAAATCAGCCGTTTCAACGCCGCCTGGACGATGCGCTACATCAGCTCGCTGAAGGAAGAGTGCAACGCCGACATCCTCGACGGCTTCTCGCAGCTGTGCTCGGACCCGGACAAGGCAACCAACCGCCTCGGCGCCGTGGTCTACAACGATGCGCGCGTGTCCTACAAGCTGCCGGTCAAGGCCGACGCGACCGTCGCGGCCGGCGTCAACAACGTCTTCGACAAGGACCCGCCCGCCTGCCTGAGCTGCTCGCTCAACGGCTACGACGCCTCGCTGTACGACCTGCCGGGCACTTACGGCTACGTGCAGGCCTCGGTCCGCTATTGAGTTGGTAGTGTGTTGAAAGAGCCGCCCGATCGCAGGATCGGGCGGCTTTTTTGTTCCTCTCTCCCGCGTGCGGGAGAGAGTCCCCGCGTAGCGGGGGAGAGAGGGGCTTTCCGAAAATCGGCTCCGATACTCCGAGTCTGCGCGCCGACTTACTCCAGTGCACCGCCGGCCCAAGAAGACTCGAAGTGGCATCGATTTGATACCTCGCGGCAAAAAAAAGGATCGGCGCCGGTACGCAAAATATCGACGCCGATACAGATCGCCGTCGCGCAGCGACTTGCCCCGCTTCTCGGCATCACGCCGATCAGCCTTCACCCGATCACCGGCTTTCTTGGCGATCAGCGACGGAGCACAGACGTGGCAGGTGAAGCCGGCCCGGCTCAGCTGGCGCTGCAGACCGTAGCCGCAGGGCCCGGCTTCGTAGACGAACACCACACTCGATGCCTCGCCAAAGCCGACCGAATAAGCCGCCACGATCGACTCTTTATGGACGTCCAATCCCACAAAACCGGTGTTATCGTTTGCCATGCTGACCTCCGCGTAAGGAAACCGATCCATGAGCGCAGTCCTGTCTCGCTCCTGCGGCTCTGGCGTCAAGCTAACCCGCGCTACGGCCTTTGCGGAGGTCAGCACCTCTGACGGCGGTAGTCATACTGTCTGGGCGTAGGCGAGTATATGAGTAGTCTTTTCCTGTTCGGCGCGGGTGCAAGTTTCGGCAGTGGACCCTGCCAACCGACTACACCGCCGCTCGGCAGTGCCCTCTTTGACGAGCTGCGAAATAGTGGTGGAGTGGCCGCGCGGGTAAGCGATGATCTCGCCGCCCTTTTTAGGTGTGACTTCGAAGCGGGTATGGATCGCTTCTGGCTCGAACATAACCCATGGACGTCGGAACTCTTACGTGACATGGCTCGCTTTTTTGCAGTATTTGAGCCCGAAGAAGGAAATCTCTACATGGAGGTCATAGCTGCACTGGGAGGAACGCGAAAGAAGGCAGTATTTGCCACAACCAACTATGATTTATTGATAGAACACGCAATTGTTCGTTCAGGTTTTTTGATCACATACGGCGGGCTGCCGGTCTCTCCAAAAAATATTCCGGTCCTCAAAATTCATGGCTCCTGCAACTTCCTTCCCGATATGGGGACAGGGGGAATCAAGGGAATCTCCTTCGACTTAAGTTTTGCAGGAGCTGGCGCCGGAATTCTTGATGCCCCAATTCGAGCGGCACGTTCAGCTGATGAAATACAGCATTTCTGCGCGACTCAGGATGCAATTGCACCTGCCCTGGCAATGTACCACTCAAAAAAGCGGGTGCTGTATTCGTCTGCATTTGTGAAAGCGCAGCAAGATCTGTTTTTGGCTTCAATAAAGTCGGCGTCTCGAATTTATCTGATCGGCCTTCGCGTTCATGCCATTGACGAACATATATGGCAGCCACTGGGACAGGCAAAGTCACCATTGTTTTATGTTGGCCGCGAGCCAGTAGAATTCAGAAACTGGGCAAAGGATAATAGTCGCAAGAACGCTTTTGTGATTGCCCACTCTTTTGCGGAAGCTTTGCCAATAATTTCATTGCACCACGGATAATTTCGAAAAAATTCCCAATCCATCATTCTAGCGGACAGTCTCTGGCGGCCGCTGAATTCAAACGTTGGGCTTAGAAAAGACATGCATTTCGGAACCAACGACGAGTACCCGGCGGAAGAGCCTTCACTCGTGCGCATTGAGATGCGGCGCCGTGTGAGAAGAAGGTTGCATATCAGCCTCTCGCTCCAAGCAACAACCATCGCTGTTGCCGTGGCAAACACAATTTTATTCGGCTTCAGTCAGCGGTCAGTTATGGCAGCGCTATACGCTGCTTTCCTCACTGCCCTTGCTGTGTGTTACTTCACTGAGTGCGCCGACAAAGGCGCTCTAGGCGGTGGCTTCGCCGCGCCTGAGCTTTAGCGTTGAATCTAAAGCAACGACGCCTAGAACAATCATCGGCTTCGAGTCGAATAGCATGTAGCTCACAGAGGAGACATTCCCATGAACAAAGTGACGCCTTTCCTCATGTTCAACGACCAACTCGAAGCGGCGATCGAGTTTTACACCGCGACGTTTCCGGGCTCCGAAGTACGCAACGTCTCCCGCACGGGTAAAGACGGTCCCATCAGCTCTGCCGAGTTCGTCGTCGGGGGTCAAGCCTTCATGGGCTACAACGGTGGGCCGTACTTCAGCTTCTCCGAGGGGGTCTCGCTCTACGTGGACTGCGTGGATCAGCATGAAGTGGATGAATACTGGGACAAGCTCTTGCGCGCAGGAGCGAAGCCCACGGCATGCGGTTGGATCAAGGACCCCTTCGGTCTCTCCTGGCAGATTGTCCCCAGACGATTCACCGAGCTGATCCGGGACAGCGACCCGGGGAAGGTAAAGGCTGTGATGGAGGCCATGATGACGATGGTGAAGCTCGACGTGGCTGAGCTCGAAAGAGCTTATAACCAGGCGTAGTTGTCCGTTGAGCAAGCTTCGGGCTCAGCAGAAACCAGGGGCCGCGGTGCTCGTGAGTTTCCTCGACAGGGCGACACGGATGTGCCGCATGATGGGTGTGAAACGGGACTTTTAAGGCGCGCAACCGTGGCCGATATCCGACTCTTCCCGCTCGAAGATGCCAAGAGGAACAACGCCGACGTCGATCGCTGGCTTGCAAGGCAAACAGGCGAGCTGCAGATCATTGCGCGCCGTTGGTGCAACGAGCTGCGCCGAGCGGGGCCGGACATACTCGACCTGCTACACGACGGCCACCCAACCGCCTGCGTCGGCGACCTGGCCTTCGCCTATGTGAACGCCTTCACCGAGCATGTAAACGTCGGCTTCTATCTTGGCGCCAGCTTGGAGGATCCATCCAAGCTTCTGCAGGGCTCGGGACGTTTCATGCGGCATGTGAAGCTTCGGCCGGGCCAAGCTCTCGACGACAACGCCCTGGTGCAACTGATCAAGGCCGCTTACGAGGATATGAAGGCCAGGCATCTGTCCCGGAATAAGCCGTACCCTTAGCCAGCTTTCGCGCCACGGCCCCGCTCTCGCCTGACGGCAACAGCGGCATCGGTCCAAATCGCGGTTCCGTTGGGCCGTCCACTCATCCCTTGCGTTCCGGCGAGTCCCGCCGCTGAAGCCCTTGGTCAAAGCCGGATGAAGTAGGGCGCCACCGTCAGCGCCGCACCGATCGCGACCAGCAGCGGCGTATTGGTGATGAAGTAGGGATACGCCATCAGCAGCAGGCCGCTGATCAGCGGCACGATCTGGCCCTGCTTCTTGCCGTACAGAAAAAACCCGAGGCCGATCGAGCTGAACAGCAGGCCCCACAAGAGGTTCGCGGTGTTCACGCGGGCAACTGCAGGGTCTTGCCGAAGCACACGGCTTCACTGCGACCGACATAGCGGCCGTAGTTGTCGATCAGCTGATAACCGCGCGCCTGGTAGAACGCCACGGCCTGCGTGTTGACGCGCCGTGTCTCCAGCCATAGCGCGGCGTAGCCTAGCCCGACCACGCGGCTTTCGATCTGCGTCAGCAGTGCGCTGCCGACGCCGCGCGTGCCCGGCCGCGCGTACATGCGCTTTACTTCGCCGACGCCATCCTGCAACGGCCGCAAGGCGGCGCAGCCGACGGCGCGGCCCTGCGCTTCGCGTGCGATCAGGAAGCAGGCGCGGGCGCCGCGCACGTCGTTGGGGTCGAACGAGGCTTTGCCGTCGGCGCCGCTGATTTCAGCCAGGCGCGCGGATAGCGCCTCGAGCAACTCGCCGGCTTCGGCGCTGCCGGGATCTTCGGCGCTGATGCTTAGGGCTTGCAGCGCAGCACCTGGCCGTCGACGCCGCGGTCGGTCTTGCTCAGCACCAGGAAGCTGTCGCCGGAGCGGCCGGCCTGGTCCAGCGCCGATTGCAGCGCGGCATCGGGCTGGCCGTCGACTTTCAAAAATTTGACGAACTTGCAGTTGGCCTTCTGCTCGTGAGTGATCAGTGCGGCGGGCCCGGCGGCGTTGGCGACGGCGCTGCTGCCGAGCATCAGCAGGCTCGCTAGGGAAAAGGCGAAGTAACGCATTGGGGTTTTCGTGAGGTTGAGCGAGGTGCTGCGACGTTAGCCTGTTTTCTTGCCGGCGGGTATGGCGGTCGTGTCCCTCGATACGCCCCGCGAGCGGGGCTACTCGGGACGAACGGGGGCAGATATCAGCCACCCGGCAGCCGAAACACCAGCAGCGCATTGCCCGGGCCGGCCTGCATCGCGCCGGCCTTGCCGAAGGTGTCGTAGCCGGAGTTCACCAGCACGTCGTTGCCGGCCACGATCGCGCCGACCGAGTCGATGGTGCCGCCGTTGCCGCTGTTGCCGGCTTTGTCGGTATAGGGCTGCGCGGTGTCGTAGCGCCACAGCTGCGCGCCATCGCGGCTGCGTAGCGCGTAGACCACGCCGTCGAGCGAGCTGGCGAAGACCACGTCGTTGGTCACCGACAGGGCCGCCGAAAAGATCGAAGCGTAGCTCGCGCCCTCGTACTGGTGTGTCGGGTGCACCTGCCACAGCACGGCGCCGGTCGCCAGATCCAGCGCGTAGACGCCGGGATGCGCATCGCCTTCGGGCGGCGGCGTTGGGTTGACCAGCAGGCGGTTCAGATTGAACTTGCTGGTCTTGTTGAGGCTGACGTCGCTGATCGCGACGTAGACGCGCGTGCCGTCGACCGCCATGCCCCAGTGCACGCCGCCGAGATTGCCGCCGCGGCCGAGCTTGCGTTGCCAGTTCAGCGCGCCGGTGTCCGGATCCAGCGAATAGATCACGCCGTTTTTGGCGCCGGCGATGACCGCGTCCTTGGCGCCGCTGCGTTTGGCGAGAATCGGCGGCGCGCCGAAATCGAAATCCTTGCCGGCGGGCTCGACGCAGTCGCCGCGCAGCGGCGGGCGCAGTTCGCAGCCGGCGTTCCAGGCGTCGCCTGCGGTGGACTGGAACACCCATTTGCTGCGGCCGCTGTCGAGGTCCAGCGCGACGATCGCATCGGAGTTGTCGGTGGCCGGCGGCGTCAGGTTCTGACCGGTGCCGATGTAGATAGTGCGCCGCGCGGTGTCGACCGCCGGCGTGCCCCACAGGCTCATGCCGTTGGGCGCCATCTTGCGCGAGGACGGCTGATACGTCGCTTTGGCGGCTGTCTCGTAAGTCCAGATCGAGTCGCCGGTGTAGGGGTCGATCGCCTGCAGCTGGCCGTGGCTGGTGCAGCAGATTTTCAGCAGCTGGAAGATCGTGTTCAGCACTTCCTTGCTGGCCACCGGCACCAGCAGCTTGCCGTCGACGAACTGCGCGCCGCCGGTGATCGAGCTGTTTTCCGTATCCATGCCGACGAAGCGCGACCAGGCAAGCTGGCCACTGACCGCATCGACCGCGTAATAGTGGCCGAAGGCGTCGCCGGCCAGCACCAGCGCCGGCTTGTGTGCGTCGGCATTCAGCAGATAGATCGACGAGGAGCGCAGCGCGTTTTTACGCAAGCTCAGGCCGACCCGCTTCGGTACCGAATACGACCAGTACTGGCAGCTTTCGAGGCGATCGATCGCCACCAGATCGACGCCGGCCGACAGGAAGATCGCCTGATCGGTGACCGCCGGTGCGCCGCGCTTCTCGGTGCTGCCGCTGGCGATATGGCTCAACGCCAGCTTCAGCGTGGCGACGTTGCCGGCGTTGATGCCCGAGGCGGTGTTGCGCGTGTTCGCCAGGTTCTGCGCGAAACCGTTGCTGCGGACCGGCGAGTTGCGATCGATCGTATCGCTGCAGGTGGCGGCGCGGGCCAGCGACGGCAGGCCGGCGAGCGTCAGCAACAGCAGCAGGCAGGACATCACGCGCGCTACGTGGCGGCGTTGCGTTTTCATCTACTTCTCCCGGACGGCCCATCCTTGAGCCTGTCGGGATTCTCGCTCAGCGGGCTGCTGCGGGCAAAAGCGCGGCTTGCACCGCGACGATGTCCAGAGCCAGCGGTTACGACCCGACTGCGTTCGTCCCGAGTAGCGGGCTTGCCCGCGTATCGAGGGAGCCGGCCGCGCTCCGGTCCCTCGATACGCCTCGCAGGCGAGGCTACTCGGGACGAACGGAGTTGGCTTATATCGGCATGGGATCAGGGTTTGTCGGTACTCAAAAAGCGCTTGTCGAACCAGGTCTGCAGCAGGCGCTTGTCGAAGAACAGGCGGTCGCCGTTGTCGCTGCGCACGCTGAGCTGGTAGTTCATGTCGGCAATCGAGTCTTCGCCTTCGCTGATCGTCTTGTCGCCCTCGCTGAGCCGGAACTGCAGCCTGGCACTGGGCCAGGTGATGCTGCGCAGGTAGCGGATGTCTTCGCTGCCGGGCTGGCTGTGCCAGGGCTCGTACTGGCCGGCGAGGTCGAGCGCGGTGAAGGTGATGCTCAGGCTCTGGCTGGCCGGCAGCTTCTCGCCGAGCTTCTGCAGGTACTCGGTCAGGGTCTTGAAGTTGCGATCGCGCTCGCGGCCGCGGTTGCCCGGGTCGACCATCTTGTCCGGGTCCTTGAACTCGACCTTGACCTCGGCGGCCTGCGCGGCCAGCGGCAGCAGCATGGCGAGGGCCAGCAGCAAGGTGGATCGTTTCATCGCGCGACTCCGGGTGTGTATGCCCTCAGATCAGCTGGCGGAGTGATCGTTCCGTGCCTGGCCGACCGAGGCGTTCATCAGCCTGTCGGTGTAGGCGATGCCGATCGCCGAAATGATGAAGGCCAGGTGGATGATGGTCTGCCACATCACCGAGGTCTGCGTAAACGTGGTGCAGGCGACGCCGGCTTCGACGCTGGCGCACACCGGCAACGCGCCCAAGGTGCCGGCGGCGATGAAGGTCTTCAGCAGGTGGATCGAGGAGATGCCGATGATCGCCATCGCCAGCTTGACCTTGAGCACGCTGGCGTTGACGTGGCTGAGCCATTCCGGCTGGTCCGGATGATCTTCCAGGTTGAGCCGCGACACGAAGGTCTCGTAGCCGCCGACGATGACCATGATCAGCAGGTTGCTGATCATCACCACGTCGATCAGGCCGAGCACGATCAGCATCACGTCCTGCTCGTTGAAGCTGAACGCGCCGTGCAGCAAGTGCCACAGCTCCTTGCCGAACAGCACCACGTAGACGCACTGCGCCAGGATCAGACCCAGGTACAGCGGCAGCTGCAGCCAGCGGGACGAGAAGATCAACGCGGCCAGCGGCGTCATTGCGGAAGGTTTCTGGATCGACATGGGAAGGCGCTTGGGGCAGGGATACGGATTTTAGCGGGTTGGGCATGACGGTGGTTCGGGGGATCGCCCACCCGGGCGGCCCATGCCAGACTAGCCCATGAAAAAAGTCTCGCTGCCGCTGATCTGCGCGCTGCTGTCGTCGCTGCTGTTGACGCCCCCGGCGCGCGCGTTCGAGCTCGACGAAGCCAGCGGCTCGATGGACGAAGTCGGCATTCCCAGCGGCGGCGTCAAGCTCAATGGGCTGATCTATCTGGCCGCCGGCAGGCAGCCGCATCCGGTGGTGGTGTTCCTGCACGGCTATCCCGGCAACGAGCGCAATCTCGACACCGCGCAGGACGTGCGCCGCGCCGGTTACGACGCGCTGTACTTCGACTACCGCGGCTCCTGGGGCACCGGCGGCACGTTCTCGTTCCGGCACGGGTTGGAGGACGTCGACGCGGTGATCGCCTGGCTGCAGACGCCGGCGGTCGCGGCGAAATATCACATCGACCCGAAGCGCATCATCCTCGTCGGCCACAGCTTCGGCGGCTGGCTGGCGCTGATGTCGGCTGCGCATCTGCCGGACAGCGTCTGCATCTCGGCGATGGCCGCGTGGAACGTCGGCTGGGCCGCGCAACGCTTCGACGACTATCCGAAAGAGCGCGAAGAAACCCTGGCGTATTTCCACGAAACCACCGACGGCGATTCCGGGCCGATCGACGCCAAACCCGACGATCTGATCGCCGAGATGGTCGAGCACGCCGCGCCCTGGGATTACCTGCAGCAGGCGGCGGCGCTGAAATCGCACGCATTGCTGCTGGTCGGCGCCACCGACGACTCGCCCGACGAGGATGCGGTCATGAGCAGGACCCTGGCCAAGGCGGTGAAGCAAGCCGGCGGCCATCGCGTGCATTCGCTGACCTATGAAGACGACCATCCGTTCTCCGGCCACCGCGACGCGCTGTCGGCGGCGCTGCTGAAATGGCTGAAGACCGACTGCGCGGCGCAGCAGAAGCCGCTGCCGGCGTCGAAGCGTTGATGCGGTCTGCGCTGCGTCCCTCGATACGCCCGCAAAAGCGGGCTACTCGGGACGAACGGAGTGTAGTTATGACTCGATGTGTGCACGGAACCCCGTTCGTCCCGAGTAGCCGCTTGCGGCGTATCGAGGGACCGGACCGCAAGCTCCACTCCGAGCGCATCGCGCGCCGCCGGGTTACCCTGCCAGTGTTCCTGCACGACGGAGCCAAACGATGACCCGGCGCATCCCCGACGGTTACCACAGCCTGACGCCGTATCTCGTCGTCAGCGACGCGCCCGCCGCGATCGCGTTCTACACCGAGGTGTTCGGTGCGATCGAGCGCCTGCGTTTCGCCGAACCCGGCGGCAAGATCGGCCACGCCGAGCTGCAGCTCGGCGACAGCGTGCTGATGATTGCCGACGAATATCCCGACATGGGGATCGTCGGCCCGGCCACAATCGGCGGCACGCCGGTATCGCTGATGCTGTACGTCGGCGACGTCGATGCGAGCACGGCTGCGGCGGTGGCCAAGGGCGCGACACTGCTGCGCGAGCCGGCCGACCAGTTTCACGGCGATCGCAGCGCGACCTTGCTCGATCCATTCGGCCATCGCTGGAATCTGGCGACGCACAAGGTCGAGGTGTCCAAGGCGGAAATGCAGCGGCGCTGGCAGCAGATGGTCGGCGGCAGCGGCGAGAGTTAAG
Source organism: Hydrocarboniphaga sp. (assembly GCF_965279055.1). Taxonomy (NCBI): domain Bacteria; kingdom Pseudomonadati; phylum Pseudomonadota; class Gammaproteobacteria; order Nevskiales; family Nevskiaceae; genus Hydrocarboniphaga; species Hydrocarboniphaga sp. The sequence continues at coordinate 901,458 of NZ_OZ257125.1, forward strand.
TACGGATTAATCGCGCAAGCCCAGATTGCGTTCATCAGGTTGCATCAAACAGGCAGCGGGCTCGCAGGGGCTGGTCAGCGATCTCGCGCACAGGAGCGATTCATGCGGTCAGGGGACTGGCTCACCGGGGCGATGCTGGCTCTGGTCGGCGCCGTTGCAGCAACTCAGACACTGGCGGCTCCGGCCGCCGCGACACCCGCCGCCAAGTCGGTCGCAGCACCGACGTCGCCCGCCAGCGGCAAGCCGCCGCCCAAGATTCCGCCGCCGGCGACGCCTGCCGCGCAGCACATCGATCCGACGTTCAACACCGACACCGGACGCGCCTGGATCGCGGCGATGAAGAACTCGGCGATCGGGCCTTTCAGCCGCATCCGCTATTTCTGTTCCGACGGCCAGATTCTCGAGCCGAAAGCCTTCATCTGCGAGCCTTTCGGCGGCGGCTATCAGCACGGCGAGTGGAATGCGCAGACGCTGAAGCTGCGCGCCGCCGGTTTTCCGATCGCCAACCTGCTGGTGACGGTGGCGCCCGAGCAGGTCACCGGGCCGGACGCCGATCCGGATCTGCTGTCGATCCTGGTCATCGAGCGCTTCCTGATTTCCTATGACGACGGCTGGATCTATCGCAAGGCACAGTTCTATCGCGGCGCGATCCAGGATCACAACGAGAAAGAAGCAGCACGCTCGCTGCTGGCGGCGATCACCGCCCAGCCAAGCAATGGTCAGGACTTGCCGTACCTGCAACTTCGTGAAGCCGCGCGCTCGTTCCCGCATGGCGCCGACACGCCGAGCCTGAGCAAGGTGCGCAGCCTGGCGGTGGTGCTAGACGACAAGGATCACGCCTTTCATCCGCTGCGCTCGCGCATCCACAACTCGCCCGAGGCCGCGGACGCGGCGCGCGTGCGCGCCTATGCGATGAGCAGCACCGCCAGGCCCGAGTTGAAAGCCGGCTACCAGGAACTGGTCGACGCGATCGACGCGGCCTACCAGCCGGCGCCGCTGTCGCTGGCGCTGTCGCGTCTCAAGCGTTATTTCCGCGACGAGAAAGCCCAGGACGCCTTGCAGGATCTGGTGAAAGCGCAGACCGCGGCCGAGGCGGCGGATGCGACGATCGACGCGCGCCTGAAGTCGTCGGCCGACGTGCTGGTGTGGCTGCGCGACACCGGCTACGCGGCGATCGCGCGCAATGCGAGAGTCGCGGTGCTCGACGCCAGCCTCGACGCCGAGCAGGCTTTCATGGTCGCGGCCTCGCAGGCGTTGCCGACGATGCCGCAGTTGTCGCGCGAGCAGCGCCTCGCCTGGCTGGCGCCGACACAACGCGCGCTCTACGGCATGGGCCTGCTGACGGCACGCGAATCCGAATCGCTGACCGCGAGCCTGGAATCGCTGTCCGGCAGCGTCAAGCTCACCGAATACCGCAGCGGTCTGGAATTTCTGGAACGCGCTTCGGCCTGGTGCGGCAATCGCTTGAACTACACCTACGGCAATGGCCTGGATCGGCTGCGGCCGATCGAGCCGCTGGTCGAGGCATTCGCACCGGATCGCCTGCGCGCCAGCCCGCTGCTGTTCTATTCCGGCGTGCTGCAAAGCCTGCGCGTCGACGCCGACCAGGTCTCCGGCGTCAGCCAGCAGATGTTCGGCGAGAACGCCGGCGGCGGCTTGCGCAGGCTCAATCCGGGCATCGCGCGCGGCGTGCTGCGCACCTCGCTGAAAGACGCCGGCGCCGGTAGCGAGCCGGCGATTTTTCTGGTGCCGGAAACCACGTCCGATCTTCCCGCCGCGGCCGGCATCCTGACCGAAGCCGAAGGCAACCCGGTGTCGCACGTGCAGCTGCTGGCGCGCAATCTCGGTATTCCGAACGTGGTGGTGTCGCGCGAGCTGATGCCGAAGCTGGCGCCGTACAACGGCAAAAAGATCGTCGTCGCCGCGAGCAGTGGCGGCCTGGTCGAGATCGCCGAAGACGGCGCCAAATGGGATCAGGTGCTGGGGCAGGGCGCGCAGAAACCCAGCGTGGTGATCGTGCCGGACCTGGTGAAATTGAACCTGCTGCGCGCGGATTTCGTCTCCACCGCGAACCTGCGTGCCAGCGATTCCGGCCGCATCTGCGGGCCGAAAGCCGCGCATGTCGGCGAGCTGACGCATCGCTTTCCGGACAATGTCTCGCCGGGTCTCGCCGTGACCTTCGGCATTTATCGCGAGCTGCTCAACGAGCCGGTCAAGGCCGGCGGCCCGGCGATGTTCGAGTGGATGAAGCAGCAATACGCCGAGATCGCGGTGCGTCGTCGTCTCGACCCCTCCCAGCATGCGCAACGCGTCAACGACTTTCTCGACTTCACCCGCGGCTGGATCGCCAGGCAGCCGTTGCCGCCGGCGCTGATGGACCGCATGCGCGGCGCGATGCTGGCGCGCTTCGGCATGGAAGGCACTTACGGCGTGTTCGTGCGCAGCGACACCAACATCGAGGATCTGCCGGGATTCACCGGCGCCGGCCTCAACCTGACGATCCCGAATCTGGTCGGCTTCGACAACACCGTGAAGGCACTGCGCCAGGTCTGGGCGTCGCCCTTCACCGAACGCGCCTACGGCTGGCGCCAGGACCTGATGGACCAGCCCGAGCACGTCTACGTGTCGGTGCTGCTGCATCAGTCGGTGCGCAACGAAAAATCCGGCGTGATGATCACCGCCGACGTCGACACCGGCAAGCAGGACACGCTGACGGTGGCGACCAGTCTCGGCGTCGGCGGCGGCGTCGACGGTGAAGCTTCCGAAGCACTGCATATCGACACCGACAGCGGCAAGGCCAGGCTTCTGGCCTCGGCCACCGCACGCGAGGAACGCGTGCTGCCGGTGACCGGCGGCGCCAGGATGATCGCCGCCGCCGCGCCCGACGCGGTGCTGAGCCAGGACGAGATCGACAAGCTCGCCGAATTTGCGAAACGTCTGCCCAAGGAATACGTCGAGCTGCACGACGACGAAGGCCATGCGACGCCGGCGGACATCGAATTCGGCTTCGTCAAGGGCAGGCTGATGCTGCAGCAGATCCGCCCGTTCCTGCAGAACCGCTCGGCCAGCCGCCAGACCTATCTGCAGAAAATGGACGCGCAGCTGCGCAAGAACGATTCGACCAAGGTCGATCTGGATGACAAGCCCGAGGTGGGATCGTGAAAAGCGAAGCCTGTGATTGTTCCCCTCTCCCGCGTGCGGGAGAGGGTCCCGCGCAGCGGGGGGAGAGGGCGTTTGCCGCTGCCACAGGCCCTCTCCCGGCCCTGCGGGCCACCCTCTCCCGCACGCGGGAGAGGGGACGGCTCGTGCTCGGTGCCGCGCTATTGAGCGCCAGCACACTCGCCCAGGCCTACCCCTACGACGGCTACGACTACACCGGCATCCGCCGCCTCGATTACATCGCGCAGGTGCATGACGACAAGGTCCCCGGACGCAAGCTGCAGCCCGGCCAGTATCTGACGATGGAGCAGGTGTTCCCGCGCTGGAACGGCAGTGACGGCAAGGCGCTGCCGCTGGCCGATGCCGAGTTGCAGGCCAAGCTCGACAAGCTGCTCGCCGGCAGCGGCTATGCGACCTATAGCGTCGCGCTGCTGGATCTGAGCGACGTCACCCATCCGCTGTACGCAACGCATAACGCCAGCGACAAGGTCAACGTCGGCAGCGTCGGCAAGGTGCTCGTCGCGCTGGCGCTGATGCAGACGCTCGCGGATCTGTATCCGGACGATATCGCCGCGCGTGAGCGCATTCTGAAAACCACGCAGGTCACCGCCGACGTCTACAGCCAGTACGACCATCACACGGTCACGTTCTGGGACCCGGTCACCAAGGTCCGCAAGGGCCGCCAGATCAGGGCCGGCGATCAGGGCTCGCTGTGGGAATACCTGGACTGGATGCTGTCGGCGAGCAGCAATTCCGCGGCCGGCATGGTGCAGAAGGAGCTGATCGCGCTGAAGCACTTCGGCACCGCGTATCCGCCGCCGCCGGACCAGTACGAGGCCTTCTTCAAGCAGTCGCCGAAAGTGCTCGGCGACATCTATCTGCAGGTGATGAACGACGCCGCGGTGCGCAACGGCTTCGATCCCGAGCAGTTCCGCCAGGGCAGCCTGTTCACGCGCGGCGGCAAGACCAAGGTCAACGGCACCAGCAGTTATGCGACCAGTGAGCAGCTGGTGCGTTATCTGTACCGGCTCGAAGCCGGGACCCTGGTCGATGCCTTCAGCAGCCGCGAGATCAAGCGCCTGCTGTACATGACGCAGCGGCGCATCCGCTACGCCTCGCATCCGGTGCTCAACGACGACGCGGTGTTCTTCAAGTCCGGCTCGTTCTACCAGTGCCTGCCCGGCAACAGCTGCGGCCAGTACAAGGGCACCAAGACCAATCGCCTGGCGTCGGTGGCGATCATCGAGTCGCCGGAGATGACGCCGCTGAACGTGCCGCGGCTGCGTTACCTGGTCGCGGTGACCTCCAACGTACTCGGCGTCAACTCCGCGGTCGCGCATCAGTCGCTGGCGCTGAAGATTCACCGGCTGATCGAAGAGACGCATCCGGCGCCGGAGCAGCCGCCGCTGCCGGCCGACAACGCCTTCCCGACGGTGCCGGTCGACGATCCGGATGATCCGGCGAAGAAGGGCAACCAGAGCGACCCGCAATGAACCCGATGCCGCACCCGCGCACGTTCTGGACCGGCAGCACCGCGCTGCGCTCGCTGCTGCTGTTCCTGAATTTCTTTCTGATCCTGCTCGCGTACTACCTGGTCAAACCCGCGAGCCGCTCGCTGTTTTTGAGCCATAGCAGCAGCGACATTTTGCCGTGGGTGTGGACGGCCAGCGGCCTGCTGCTGCTGGCACTGGTGCCGGGTTATCAGAAACTGCTGCTGCGCTACGGGCGCATGCGCGTGGTGCTCGGCAGCTGCGTCGGCACCGCGGTGCTGCTGCTGATTTTCCGTGGCCTGTTCCATTACGCGAACGCACCGATCGCGATCGGTTTCTACATCCTGGTCGACATTTTCAGCGTGGTGCTGGTCGAGCAGTTCTGGAGCCTGACCAACAGCGTCTACGACAGCCGCGAAGGCAAGCGCTGGTACGGGCTGATCGCCAGTGGCGGCCTGGTCGGCGGCATCGCCGGTGGCCTGGCGGCGAGCTGGCTGGTCAAACACACACCGCTGAAGACCGAAGACCTGATCAGTGTCGCCGCGGTGCTGGTGCTGGCGATGATGGCGCTGACCGGGCGCCTGGCGCGCGCCGGCGTGTATCGCGAGCGCGAAGTGTCGGGTGCGCCGGTCAAGCTGGAGGAACCGAGCATCGACTTCGGCGTGGTGCTGAAAAGCATACGTTCGAACCGCTTCGTCGCGCTGATCGCGCTGCTGGTGCTGTTCTCGCAAATCTGCGAGCCGATCGTCGAATACCAGTTCATCCATCACGTCGAGGCAAGCTATGCCGACAGCGAGGCGCGCACGGTATTCCTGTCGCAGTTCCTGAGCCTGCAGAGCGCGGTCGCGCTGGCGGTGAACCTGTTGCTGACGCCGCTGATCCATCGCTACGGCGGCGTCATCGCCGGCCTGCTGATGCAGCCGCTGCTGCTCGGCGTGTCGGCGATGGCCTACCTGTTCCAGACCGATCTGCGCAGCGCCTCGATCATGAAGATCAGCGATCGCGGCCTGTCGTATTCGGTCAATCGAGCGTCGCGCGAGCTGCTCTACGTCGGCGCCGATGCCAACACGATCTTCAAGGTCAAGGCCTGGATCGACATGGTCGGCTATCGCGTGTTCAAGATCGCCGGCAACGTCGCGATCCTGCTGATCGTGCAGTGGACCGCGTACCAGCAGAGCGAGACCGCGCTGTCGGCGGTGGTGGTGATGCTCTGCGTCGGCTGGATCGGCTGCGTGGTGACCTTGCGCAGGCTCGGCGGCAAGGCCGGCAAGGCGCCGAAAGGCTCGGCAATGCAGGGTGCGGCAGCTTAGGCTTGATTCCCTCCCCCGTGTGCGGGGGGGGCTAGGGTGGGGGCACGACGTCGCGGCGCAGCTCTTTAGCGATTCGCCCCCATCCCGGCGTTCCCCCGCACGCGGGGGAAGGAGACAAGCTACAGCGCCGGCTGCGTCACCGAGGCGACGCTGCGCGTCAGGCCGTTGGCGAACACCGCGTCGTCCAGCCCACCGATCAGCGACTTCAGCCATTCGCCGCCGCGCGCGTCGTCGGACAGCGCCACCGCGATGTAGCGGCGGCCGTCGTGCTCGACGATCGCGCTGTCGGCGTGGAAGTTGCGCCAGGTGCCGCTCTTGCGGAACAGCTTGGCGTCGGGATAGCGGTTCTCCAGCCCGGCGACGAACTTGTGATGGATCGCCGGCGAACCCATGATCTCCTTCATCTGCGCGCTGGCCTGAGGCGACACCAGCTGGCCGGTTTCGAGCAGGTAGTAGAAGCGTGCGACCTGGAACGTGGTGGCGCCATGCGACAGGTTGTGCAGCGGATCGCGGTGCGTGGCCATACCGGTGGCGTAGGGCTTGCCGACCCAGAGACCGCCGTTCATCGCGCTGTCGTACAGCCGGTAGCGGCTGGACTGCAGCACCGAGGCCAGATATTCGGTGCCGACTTTCTGCAGCATCGACGATGCGGCGACGTTCGAGGATTCGCGGATCATCCGCTTGGCCTCTTCGATCTGGTCGGCGTCCATGACCAGCTTGCCGGCGGCGGCTTTCTCGAACGCGCCGAGCAGGATCGCGATTTTCGGCAGGCTCGCCGCGTAGAACATCTGATTGCTGTTGACCTGCGCGATGCTCGGCACCAGCGGGTCGGTGATGTCGACCAGCGACACCGCGAGGTGGCCGTTGCGAACCGCGCCCTGCAGCTGCAGCTTGCTCAGGCACAGCTCCAGCGAATTCTGCAGCGGACGGCTGACGACGGGCTTGAGGTCCAGCGACATCCGCGATTCCACGCCGGGCGCGCCGTAGCTGGCGGGCAGCGTGCGGCCGGTGTCGTTGGAGGCGGCGAAAGACAGCGACGAGGCGAACAGCGTCGTGCCGAGGGCAAGGCAACGGCCGAGAAACACGGCGCCGTCGTGACTCTTGGAAGTCATCACGATTATTCAATTCCAGTTTGTAGCGGACCTATCGCGGGTCCGGCCTTGTCTAGCAGCCGGTCTTCGCGCCATACCCCTAAGGCCGCACCTTAACCCTATCTGAATTCTCAAGCCACCCCGGTGAAGCTTTCGTGACAGGCCGTCTAGGCCCGGTCATAGTCCCAAGCCTGAATGAAATCAGGTATTCAGCTCGACGGCCGGCCATGGCAGCATGGGCGGACACCGCCACACCGAGGCCCCATGCAGCCGCAGAACCCGGATCGATCGCTGCGTGGATTCATCGTGCTGGCGGCCCTGCTGCAAGGCCTGGCGCTGTATCTGGCGCGCCTCGGCGCGGAGCGGCAATGGTGGCCGTTGAGCGACCTGGGTGGCCAGGTCTGCTGGTACACGCTGGTGCTGTCGGTGCCGACCGTAATGACGCTGACCGTGCAGAAGCTGCGCGACGCGCGCTTCTGGCAGCACACCGCGCTGATCGCGCTGATCTACGGGCTGTTCGCCGGCTGGGCCAGCTGGAACGCGACCGGCGCCCCCGGCCTGCAGGCCAGTACGGTGCTGGCGCCGTTCGGCTTCACCGCGGCGGTCGCGCTGTTCGTGCTGATGCCCTATCTGCAGTGTCGGCTGCAGCACGGCCGCTGGAGCGCGCCTTATACCGGGCTGTTTGAACATGGCTGGCAGAACGGCCTGACGCTGCTGTTGCTGATTCCCTTCGTCGGCCTGTGCTGGGCGGTGCTGTGGCTGTGGGGCGCGCTGTTCAGGCTGGTCAATGTCGGCTTCTTTGCCGAGCTGTTCGGCGAGCGGCCGTTCATCTATCTGGCGACCGGCACCATGGTCGGCCTCGGCATTCTGGTGGCGCGCACGCAGCAGCGGCCGGTGCAGATCCTGCAGCAGATCGTGTTCGCGGTGTTCAAGGGCCTGCTGCCGCTGCTCGCCTTCATCGCCGTGCTGTTCCTGACGATGCTGCCGGTCACCGGGCTGGAACCGCTGTGGCAGACGCGGCGTGCGGCCTCGCTGCTGATGACCGTGGTGATGCTGATGGTGCTGTTCACCAACGCGCTATTCCAGGACGGCCGCGCGCACAACGGCGTGGTCGCGACTTACCCGAAGATCCTGCGGCGCCTGGTCGAACTCGGCCTGGCCAGCCTGCCGATCTACGCCTTCCTCGCGCTGTACGCGGTGTGGCTGCGCGTGGACCAGTACGGCTGGTCGCCGGAGCGGCTCTATGCGGCGCTGCTGGCCACCACCTGCGCGGCGTATGCGCTGGGTTATTCGTACAGCGTGCTGCGGCCCTCGGGCGGCTGGCTGTCGCCGATCACGACCATCAACGTCAGCCTGTCGTGGCTGGTGATGGCGCTGATCGGTTTGCTGAATTCGCCGGTGCTCGACCCGCTGCGCATCAGCGTCGCCAGCCAGCTGGCGCGGTTGCACGACGGCGAGATCAAGCCGGCGGAACTCGATCTGAAGTTTCTGCGCTTTTCGTCCGGGCGCTATGGCTACCAGACCTTGCAGGCGCTGCAGAACGATGTCGCGATGAAACAGGATCCGGTGGCCTGGACCGGCGTGCAGAAGATGCTCAAGCGCAGCGAACGCTGGCCGCAGGCGAGCCCGGCGAAGGAATCGGGCCTGAAGCTGAGCGTCGAGCAGGCGAGGCCGCGCTTCGTCGCCGCGCCCGGCGCCGATGCGATCGACGACGCCTGGCTGCAGCGCGTCGTCGACCACCAGCTCAGTTCGATGGGCTGCCTGGAAGCGGGTAGCGACTGCGTGAGCCTGAGCCCGGACCTGGATCGCGACGGCAGCAACGAGCGCCTGCTGTGCGAGATCGGCGAGGTCATCGCCTGCCGCCTGAGCGCCAGGATCGCCGGCCAGTGGAGCGACGTCGGCAACGTCGAGGCCTGGGGCAGCAGCCCGCAGGTCGAGGCGGCCCTGAAGCAGGGCAAGTTCACGCTCAAGCCGCAGCGCTGGGCGGATCTGCTGATCGGCGATCAGCGGTTTTCGGTGCAGCCGCAGTAGCGGACGGCTCTACTCTCCGTTGGTCCCGAGTTGCCCGCTTTTTTTTGCGGACGTATCGAGGGATCCGACCGCGGTCCGCTCCCTCGATACGCCGCAAGCGGCTACTCGGGACGAACGGGCCGAGGTTCAATCCGCCGCCGCCCGCTCCTTCGACTGCAGGAACGACCACGAGAAACCCACGACCGCCGAATAGCCGTCGTTGGCTCGGTACAGCGGGCTGTCGTCGTTGGCCGAACCGGCGTAGTTGTCGTATTCCAGCGACAGGAAGCCGTGCAGTTTCTTCGTGAACTTGTAGTTCAGCGTCGTCGCCAGCGATGCCGCCATATAACCTGCCGAGGCCGAATACTCGGGCCGGTCCACGGTCGCGTACTGCGTCTGCACGTCGTAGAAATGCCGCTGCAGCAAGGTGCTCGCGACCTCGGCGCCGAGTGCCACGCGCAGGCTGGCGCGTTCGTCGAGAAAGCGCTTGCTCTGGAATGCGAACTCCGGTGCGAATACCACGCCGCGCCAGTGCAGATCGGAATCCTGCAGCGACGCGACCGCGCGCACCGGCAGATCGATCACCCACTGCGTCTGCGGTGCCGGGCCGTCGAAGACCAGGCGCATCTTCGGCCCGACTTCGAGCAGATAACCCAGGTCCGGCATGCCCTGGCGAGCGTCGGAATGTTTGGAATCGCTGCTCAGCGCGCCGCCGCCGCTGAGACTCAGCTCGACGTTCGGCGTCAGCTTCTGGCGCAGACGCGAGCCCTCGTCGTCGGAGCGGAAGGTGGTGCCGTGATAGACGAAGTACGGTGCCGGCAGCGCCAGCGTCTGGTTCTCGTCCGAGGCCGGATAGTCCGGCACCGTCAGCGCCACGCCGGCGACGCCGGCCTCCCACTTGGGCTGGTCGGGCGAATCCGGAGCGACCGTGTCGGTGCCCAGGGTCTGGGCGGAGGCGGGCAGGGCGATGCAGCAGGCGCTGAGCGCGGACAACAATTTGAACGGCGGTTTGATCGGCATGGCCGAGCATCGCTGTGTGATCTGCCAGTGTCCAGTCGCGGGCAAGCCCGCTCCTACAGGTGTCGCATTGTAGGAGCGGGCTTGCCCGCGACCTCCCGCTTGCACATCGAGCCGTCGCTGTTTACAAGACCCATGCCCAAGCTGCTCGAAATCCCGATCTTCCCGCTGCGCACCGTGTTGTATCCGGGCGGCGTCCTGCCGCTGCGGATCTTCGAAGCCCGCTACGTCGACATGACCAAGCACTGCATCGGCGAGGACGAGCCTTTCGGTGTCTGCCTGATTCTCGAAGGCAGCGAAGTCGGTGCACCGGCGGTGCCGGCGAACCTGGGCTGCACCGCGCGCATCGTCGAATGGGACGTGCCGTCGCCGGGCCTGTTCAGCCTGCAGACGCGCGGCGAGCAGCCCTTCAAAGTCCGCGAGCGTTTCAGCACGCCGAGCGGGCTGATCCGCGCGCTGGTGCAGCTGGAGGACGCGCCGCCGGCCGAGCTGTTGCCGGCGCGCTTTCGTTTTCTGCGCGATCTGCTGGAAGACATCATCGGCAAGATCGGTGTGCAGCACTTCCCCGATCCGCTGCATCTGAGCGACGCCGCCTGGGTCGCGTACCGGCTCGCCGAAGTGCTGCCGCTGCCGGCCGAGGCCCGGCTCGAGCTGCTGGTGCAACGCGAGCCGGCGGCGATGCTGGCGCTGATCGAGCAGCAGGTGCGCGGCCGTTCAAAATGAAGAACCCCGGGTTTCACCCGGGCTACATGGATGAAATCCGGGGTTCGGCGCGTCGCCGTAGCCCGGGTGAAACCCGGGATGGCGCGCCCTTACAAGCCCAGCGAGTCCAGTGCCTCGTAGGCCTTGCGCAGCCACATCTTCGCGCGCTGGCGTTCGAGCAGCCCCAGGCCGGTCAGGCTCCTGTCGTCGTTATACGCGGCGGCCCAGAAGCTGGTGCTGCGCTCGTCGATCTTGGTCATCACCGGCTCGTGCAGCCGCGGGATCGAGATGATCTTCGCGCCGAGGCCGAGTGCGCGTTCCTTCTGGCCGCTCTTGTCGAAGATGTCGAAGTCGTCGCCGCGCGAGGCATTGCGCACGATCACCAGCTCGATCTGCGAGGACTCGCCGAAGCGGTCCAGCCAGCGGCTCAGCAGGTCCACCGAGTCGCGGCCCGAGTCCATCACATGCCAGTAGCGGATGCCGACGCCAAGCTCGGAGGCCAGCTCGAGCACGCCGGACTCGTCCAGCCAGCGCGTCAGCGGCTCGTGGGTCTGCGCGGCGAGGTCGACGACGATGCGCCGCTGCGCGTCTTCGGCGGCCGATTCCAGCACCAGGTCCAGGCTCTCGAAACGCTCGATCGCCACCGGCGAGGCATAGCCGGCGTAGAAACGCAGCAGCGCGCCATGGCTGCGATCGGAGTCGAAGCCCAGGAACGGCAGCTTGCGGTCGATCAGATACTGCGCCAGCAGGCGCGAAACCAGCGACTTGCCGACGCCGCCTTTTTCTCCGCCGATGAAGTGAACCGTGGCCATCGAATCTCCGCTGAAAAGTTAAGTGGAACCCCTCTCCCTCCGGGAGAGGGGCAGGGGTGAGGGCCTCCAAGTTCAGCGCGAACTCCAAGGCCCTCATCGCCCTTCGGGCCGCTTCTCCCGTGAGGAGAAGGTGAAACCGGGGCGCGAGGCTACCGCATTCGCGCACAATATGGGCCCGCTGCCGTGCGCGGCTAGCGTATTGACCGAGAATTTTGTGGAATCCCAAGCATTTTCTTCATTGAATCTGAAGCCCGAACTGCTGCAGGCGCTGGAATCGCTGAGCTTCACGGCGATGACGCCGATCCAGCAGCAGAGCCTGCCGGCGCTGCTCGCCGGGCGCGACGTGATCGGCCAGGCGCGCACCGGTAGCGGCAAGACCGCGGCCTACGGCCTCGCCATCCTGTCGCGCATCGACCCCACGGTAAACACCGTGCAGGCGCTGGTGCTGTGCCCGACGCGCGAACTCGCCGACCAGATCGCCAAGGAGATCCGCCGGCTGTCGCGCTGCCTGCCCAACGTCAAGCTGACCCAGCTCAGCGGCGGTATTTCGCAGCGGCCGCAGCTGGCCTCGCTGGAGCACGAGCCGCACATCATCGTCGGCATGGCCGGGCGCGTGCTCGAGCATCTCGACCAGGGCACGCTGAACCTTGCGAACCTGCGCGTGCTGGTGCTGGACGAAGCCGACCGCATGCTCGACGGCGACTTCGAGGACGCCAGCCGCGCGATCGTCGCGCATACGCCGGCGACGCGGCAGACGCTGTTCTTCAGCGCCACCTATAACGACATCGTCCGCGATTTCAGCAAGACGCTGCAGCGCGATCCGGTCGAGATCACCGTCGACACGGTGACCAGCCCTGCCCAAGTCGAGCAGCATTTCTACGAGGTCGATCCGCTGCGTCGCATCGACGCGCTGGCGATGCTGCTGAGCCAGCGCCGGCCCGAGTCCGCGCTGGTGTTCTGCCACACGCGCCGCGACGCCCAGGACGTCGAGCAGCAGCTGAAAAAGCGCGGCTACGCGGTGCTCGGCCTGCATGGCGACATCGAGCAGCGCGAGCGCGACGAAGTGCTGGTGCGCTTCCACAACGGCAGCTGCCGCGTGCTGATCGCCACCGACGTCGCCGCGCGCGGCCTGGACATTCCCGATCTCGCCGCGGTGATCAGCTACGAGCTGCCGGAAGACGCCAGCGCGCATACGCACCGCGTCGGCCGCACCGGCCGCGCCGGGCGCAGTGGCCTGGCGCTGCATCTGTTCTCGCATCGCGAGCGCGCGCGGGTCGCCGCGATCGAGCAAGACCTGGGCGAGCCCATCAAGACCAGCAAGCTCGGCATCCCGGCGAAAGTGCAGGACAACCCGGTGCAGCCGACGCGCGTGACCATCTGCATCGACGGCGGTCGCCGCGACAAGCTGCGCCCCGGCGACATCCTCGGCGCGCTGACCGGCGCCGCCGGCCTGCCCAAGGAAGCGGTCGGCAAGATCAGCAGCTTTGACACGCGCAGCTATGTCGCCATCGACAAGAAAGTCGCGGCTGAAGCGATGAAGCGCTTGCGCGAAGGCAAGATCAAGAACAAGAACTTCCGCGTGCGGCCGATCGAGTAGCGTGACGGGATATCAGGCCGTCCTGCGCGGCCACACCGTGTCGAGCAGCGCAGGCCCCGCGCCGCGATCCAGCCGCGCCACCAGCAGCAGGCAACCCGCCGCCGACACCACCGTCGCGATCGCGAACGTCGCCGCATAGCCCAGTGCGTCGCCGGCAGCGCCTCCGACGAACGCGGCCACGCCCTGGGTGATGACGATCGCGCAGGCGTACAGGCTGTAATCGGTGCCCGCGTGATCGCGATCGGCGGCATCCATCATCAAGGTGAACAGCGCCACCGTCGCCATGCCGCCGAACAGATGTTCGGCGACACAGGCCGCCCACAACATCGCGACGCCGCCGACATGCGCGGCCGCCAGCACGTACAGCGCGATGCTGAGGGTCTGCGTCAGGCCGAACGTCAGCAGCGCGAAGCGCCGGCCGAACTTCCACGCGGCCCAGCCGCCGGCCGCTGCGCCGGCAAAGCCCGCGGACGAGCCGACCGTGCCCTTGATCAGCGCGATCGCCTCCTTGCTCAGGCCCCAGTCGCGCATGAACGGCCCGATCAGCGAGGCCGCCATGGTGTCGCCGAACTTGTAGCTGGCGATCAGCAGCAGAAAGCCGATCACGCCGGGCTGGCGCAGGCGCAGCCACCAGCCGGAGACCAGTTCACGCGCGGCGACGCGCTGCGGGCTCGCCGCCGCCGGCACGCGCAGCCACAACGCCGGCAGCGTGCACAGCAGCAGCAGCGCCGACATCGCCAGGAACATCGGCTTCCAGCCGTAGCGCGCGTAGACGTACAGCAGCAGGCCGCCGCCCAGCACCATGCCGATGCGATACGCGCCGACCTGGATGCCATTGGCGAGGCCGCGCTGGCGGTCGTCGAGCATCCGCACCGCGAGCGCGTCGGTGACCACGTCCTGCATCGAGGCGAACACGTTGAACATGAAGAACGCGGCGAACAGCACGGTGAAGCCGTGCTGCAGGTCGATCAGGGTCAGCAGCGCGGCGCCCGCCGCGGTTGCCAGCTGCAGCGGCAGCAGCCAGCTGCGCGGCGCGCCGACGCGATCGATCAGCGGGCCCCACAGGAACTTCAGGATCCACGGCAGGAACAGCAGCGAGGTCAGGCTGATCGCCTTCAGCGACAGGCCGGCCTCGCGCAGCAGCACCGGCAGCGCCTGCGTGAAAAAGCCGTAGGGGATGCCCTGGGCGATGTACAGGCCGGTGAGCAGCGTCAGCGTGTAGGCGGCGGGGGCGGCGGTTTGCTTAGCGTGCAATTTCGCGCTCGCGTGTTAGCAAATCCCGGCTCGACCAAACCCCGTTCGTCCCGAGTAGCCGCTTGCGGCGTATCGAGGGATCCGATCGCATCCGGTCCCTCGATACGCGGGCACGGCCCGCTACTCGGGACGAACGGGTTTTACGCGTTTCTGCCTGCATTCAAAGCGGCTTCGACGCCGCCGCATCCGGCGTGATGATCACGCCGCCACTGCCGCCCGCCGGCGTCTCGCCGACGCGCGACATGCCGGCCGTGATCAGGAACCGCATCGCGTCCTCGAAGCTCATGTCGACCACGGTGAGATGCTCGCGCGAGACCAGGATCGTGTAGCCGCCGATCTGGTAGCTCATCGGCAGGTACACCGCGACCGTGTCCTGATCCTTGGCCAAGCCGAAGGCGACCAGGTTTTCGACGGTGATGAAGCCGAGCAGCTTGAACGGCAGGTTGGGCGCCGTCAGCATCACCACCTGGCCGAAGCTGCTCTGGCCTTTCTTCGAGAAAAAGCCGGTCAGGTCGCGTACCGCGCTGTACACGGTCTTGATCAGCGGCACTTTCTCCAGCTGTTCTTCGGTCCACTTGACGAACTCGCGGAAGAACACCGCCTGCATCAGCAGGCCGATGACGAAGATCACCACCAGCGACACCAGCAGGCCGGCGCCGGGCCAGGACGCGGTGTTGGGCAGGAACAGCCGCACCACGCCGCCGAAGAAGCTGTCGGCCACGCCGATCAGCCACATCACCACGGCCAGCGTGACCATGATCGGCAGCACCGCGAGCAGGCCGGTGAAGAAGGTGCGCGACAGCTTGCGCCAGCTCGGCTTGGCCGAGCCAGTCTTGCGCCAGTCGATCTTGCTCCAGTCGAACTTCATGCGCTGAAACTCCATTCGAAGCGGCCGATCTGCTCGCTCTGCAGCACGATCGTGTCGCCGGGCTTCACCGGGCCGACGCCTTCCGGTGTGCCGGTGAAAATCACATCGCCGGGCTGCAGCTCCCAGGTCTGCGACAGGATGTGGATCTGGCGTGCGACCGAGTACAGCATGTCCCGGGTGTGGCCGTGCTGGCGCAGCTGGCCGTTGACGTAGCAGCTGAAGTCGATTGCCTGCAGGTCCTGCTCCAGATACGGCTTGAAGTCGCCGAGCGGGGCGGACTGGTCGAAGGCCTTGGCCAGCTCCCAGGGCGCGCCCTTGTTCTTGAGCTGGGTCTGCAGGTCGCGCAGGGTCAGGTCCAGGCCCAGCGTGATGCCGGCGACGCAGTCCATCGCGTCTTCCACGGCGACGTCGCGGCCGCCGCCGGTCAGCAGCACCACCAGCTCGGCCTCGTGATGCACCTCGCCGAACGCGGTCGGCAGCCGCACGGTCTCGCCTTCTTCGACGGCGCAGCTCGCCGGCTTCATGAAGATCACGCAGTCGCCGTCGGGCGAGTTGCCGAGTTCGGCAATGTGCTTGGCGTAGTTGCGGCCGATGCAGAAGATGCGTTTGACGTTCATGGACTTCGTTGGCGATGTCTTGGCCGCAGATGGTAGACGCAACGCGCCGGCGCCGCAGCCGCGGCGCGCGCCGCCGGGTCCGCGACTCAGCCGGCGCCGGGTATTTCGGTGAAGCCGCTGACGTAGTCGCGGATCACGCGCAGATAGGCATCCAGCGGCAGCGATTGCGGATCCTGGTCGAGGATATTCAGCAGCAGGTCTTCGCGCGCGCGGTTGAACTCGTCGACGATCAGCGTGCCGGCCAAGGGATTGGCGCGCAGCGTCGGCTGCTTGCGCCAGTGCGTCGCCTGCTCGTAGTCGTAGGCGATGCCGATCGCGGTCGGCTCGTCCCATTTGCGCGCCAGGATTTCGACGCCCTTGGGCACGCCGTCGGCGGTGAAGCCGATCGGCACGACCACCGACGGCATCTGCGTGGTCGAGCCGAAATCGCAGGTGCGCGGGCTGCTGCCGGGGCGGATCAGCAGCGCGTCCAGATGCTGCGCGTCCATCGCCGCCTGCACGTAGGCGCGCGTGTCCGCGTGCTGTTGCAGGATCGCGGGATCGGGGCCGATGTCGCTGTCGGTCAGCGCCGCGGCGCCGACCGAGGCGATCGCCACCGCGCTGACCAGGCCGGTTTCGAGGATGCCGTCGAAGTCCGGCAGCGAGCAGCGGTTGCTGCCGGGATTCAGCGCGGTCAGGCAGCGCCGCGGCGCGGCGTAAGCGTTCTCGGCTTCGAAGTTGCGGAAATATTCGTTCCACTCGTAATGCATCGCCGAGGCCGAGGCCGACACGAAGTCGGGCAGGCTGATATCGACGACTTGCGCGCCCTGCGCACGCATCTGCGTGATCGCGGCCTCGATCAGCGCCAGGTGCTCGCCGCTGCCGGCCGAATCGAGCGCGCCGAACTGGCGCACGAAGCCGATGCGCCGGCCTTTCAAGCCGTAGTGCGCGCGATCGAGAAACCTCGTGTAGTCGCCAGGCCGCTGCGGAAACGCGGCGTTCTCGTACTGCAGCGTCTTCGCGTCGGCCGGGTCGGCACCGGCCATCGCCGACAGCGCCAGCGCCGCGTCGCGCACGCTGCGCGCCATCGGCCCCGGCGCGTCGCGCGCATGGGTCAACGGAAACACGCCGTGCTGCGACACCAGCCCGACGCTGGGGCGTATGCCGACCAGGCCGTTGACCGACGACGGAAAGCGGATCGACATGCAGGTGTCGGTGCCGGTGCCGATGGTCGCGAAGTTGGCCGCGATCGAGGCGCCGCTGCCTGAGCTGGAGCCGCCCGGATCCTGCGCGGTGTCGTAGGGATTGCGTGTCAGCGGGCCGCGGCCGCTGGTGCCGGACACGGTGAACGCGAACTCGTCCTGGTTGGCCTTGCCCAGGATCAGCGCGCCGGCCCTGCGCAGGCCGGCGACCGCATGCGCGTCGATGCCCGCCTGGTGGCCGAGCATCGAGTAAGAGCCCGAGGTCGAGGGATGATCGTAGGTGTCGTAGTTGTCCTTCAGCAGCATCGGCACGCAGTGCATATTGCGCTTGCCGATGCCTTCCTTCGCGTACAGCACGTCGAGCGCTTCGGCCTCGGCGCGCGCCTGCGGATTGATGCGCAGCACGCCGTTGATCGGCAGTCCGCCGGCCTGCGGGTAATCGTCGATCGCGTTGATCCGCGCGACGTACATGTCGTAGAGCTTCACGCAGGTCAGCGCGCTGCCGTCGTCGAGGATCTGCCGGCCGGCGAAGGCCGCGTGCAGATCGGCGACGGAGGCTTCCTCGATTACGAACTTCGTCGGCGCGCTGCCGTCGCCTTCGTCGGAGGAGGGCGAGGACGAGCCGCAGGCGCTCAGCAGCAGGCTCGTGGTGATGGCGGTAAAACGCAGCGTGGATTTCATGCCGCAAGGCAATCAAGAAGCGCACCGGATCGGCCCGGCCGGGCAGCAGCAAATGCAGCCTAATGCCGCCGCCTTGGCCTGATTCGAGCAAAGCACGCCGGTGGTTCCGGCTGCGCTTTCGGCTAGCATTCCGCCAGCGGTTGGCCGGTGTGCGGATGCCTCGGCCGGGGGCCGTGGGACAACGAAGTCCTGACATCAAGGGAAGAAACAACATGAAGCAAACCAGCCTGGGCGCCCTGCTGCTGGCGGCGATGACGACGCTGGCGCAGGCACAGGATGCGGCAGACGCCGCCGCGCCGGCCACCAGCGACGCCTCACTGGCGACGATCGCGGTCACGACACCGGGCGATAGCGACGCCACGCCGGCCGCCGATGCCAGCGAGCCGGTGCAGCTCGAGGAAGTCGTGGTCACCGCGCAGAAGCGCAAGCAGTCGCTGCAGGACGTGCCGATTTCGGTGACCGCGCTCGACGGCAACTTCATCCAGAACACCGGTGCGGCCGATCTGTCCAAGGTCGCGCTGTACGTGCCCAACGCGCGCGTCGACAGCCACGACCCGGGCTCGCCGCAGCTGTTCATCCGCGGCTTCGGCACCAATGCCTTCAACCCGAGCTTCGAAAGCTCGGTGGGTTTCGTGCAGGACGAAATCTATTACGGCCGTCCGGGTTACTTCACCGAGTCGATGTTCGACGTCGCCAGCGTCGAAGTGCTGCGCGGTCCGCAGGGAACCTTGTTCGGTAAAAACACCATCGCCGGCATCTACAACGTCACCACCAAGGCGCCGACCGATTCGTTTCAGGCCGACGGCCGCTATCAGTACGGCGAGAACGACTCGCACCGCATCGAAGGCGGCGCCGGCGGCATGCTGACGGATTGGCTGGGTTTCCGCGTCGCCGGCATTTATCGTCACGATGACGGCGAGCTGTACAACACCTACCTGAATCGCAGCGAAGAAGCGCTGAAGCAGAAGGCCGGCCGCGGCAAGCTGCGCTTCCTGCTCGGCGACGACGTCACCACCGACGTGCTGTATCAGGCCTCGAACACCAAGGCGCCGTTCTGGCCCTACCAGATCTACAAGCTCGACGCCGATACGCGCAATTATCTGGACAACTTCGATCCGAACATCGAGGACAACCCCAAGGACTTTCGCACCGAGTTCGACACGCCGGGCTGGATCGACAAGGGCTCGGAGACGGTGGCCGCGCGCACGCAGTGGAATATCGGCGACCTCGGCGCGGTGCACAACACGCAGTCGATCCTGGTGCTGGCCGGCTCCAAGTTCCATATCGACCAGCTCAACGAACTCGACGTGTCGCCGGCCGATATCTCGCGCCTCGACAGCCACGAGGATCACCGGCAGTTCTCGGCGGAGCTGCGCTTCTCCGGCGAGACCGACAGCCTGTTCGGCCTCGGCGACAAGTTCGAATTCGTCGGCGGCGGTTTCTACTACGACAGCAACTACGTGCTGCGCGCGAGCATCAACGCCGGCGCCGACATCGGCTCGTATCTGCTGACGCCGGATTTCTGCCAGCTCGCCGGCCTGTGCAGCGGCGCCAACAGCGGTCCCGGCCTGCCGGGCCTGCCGATCGTCGGGGGCATCACCGCGCCGTTGATCGGCAGCGACTACTTCCTGTTCAACTACGAGCAGGACGTGAAGTCGCTGGCCGGCTTCGGCCAGGCGACCTGGACCATCACCGAGCACTTCGCGATCACCTCGGGCGTGCGCATCAACCAGGAGAAGAAGGACGTCAGTTCGGCCGGCAGCCAGCATTGCCCGACGCGCGGCGACAACGGCTGCATCATGGCGCTGCTGCTCGGCGCCAACGATTACGACGAGCCGAACCTGAAGCGCGACGAGGCCGACGTTTCGCCGAAAGTGGTGCTGCAGTATTTCAGCGGCGGCGGCATCAACCTGTATGCCTCGTATGCGCGCGGCTACAAGAGCGGCGGTTTCAACTCGCTGTCGTACACCGGTGAAAATCTCGGTTTCGCGCCGGAAAAAGACCAGACTTACGAACTCGGCGCCAAGACCACGTTCTTCGATCGCACGCTACGTCTGAACGCGAGCCTGTACCGCACCGAGTTCAAGGATCTGCAGGTGATCGCGCTGCAGGGTCTGGTGACCAATGTCGGCACCGCGGATGCGACTTCGCGCGGCATGGAAGCCGATTTCATGTGGCTGACGCCGTGGTCGCCGCTACGCATCATGGGTTCGTTCGGCCTGATCGACGCCAAGTACGACGACTATCCCGGCGCACCGGCTCCGGTGCGCAACCCGGACACCGGCGAGCTGCAGATCGGCGCCACGCAGAACCTCGCCGGCCGCCGCGTTGCCTATGCGCCGAAGCAGACCGCGACGCTGACGCCGACGCTGAGCTTCCCGCTGTTCGCTGGGCTCGGCGCGCAGCTCGCCGGCGATGTGATCTACCAGGGCAACCAGTACACCGACGTCGATCTCGATCCGAACACCTATGTGCCGGCCTATACGCTTTACAACGCGCGCCTGATCATCGCGCCGGCGTCGGAGGTCTGGACCTTGACCTTCGGTGGCACCAACATCACCGACAAGCGCGTACTCAACCAGGTGCAGGACGCGGCATTCTTCCCCGGCACGTATTACGCGCAGCAGGCGGCAGGGCGGCAGCTGTTCGTCGCGGTCGGTGCGAACTTTTGAGTTTGGAAATCCCGGGTTTCACCCGGGCTACGGTGAAGCTTGGGTTTCACCATGGCTTGCGTAGCCCGGGTGAAACCCGGGTTTGTCGTGGCTCTCCGTATACGTCCTGGTCCGGTTCCGGATTGACTCCGCCCCAGTCGTTCGGCAGCAGGCCTTGCCGAACGTATCGATGAAACGAAGAGTACGGCCAATCGCCAACGGCGCTGACCAGGCCATGCCTGACCGGGTTGTAGTGGATGTAGTCGACATGCCGCGCGTAGTCGTCTCCGTCGCGAATCGTGTGTTCCCAGAATCGGCGCTGCCATAGCGAATATTCGCCTCGCCCATTGCCAGGCATTGCGATACCCGACCTCAGCACCTCTGAGGTAAAGCCGCGTTTGATACTGCGAATACGATTGGAGTAATCGGAGTCGTCCGGCGGCATTTCACCCGGGCTACAAAAAAGGCCCCGCTGAGCGGGGCCTTTTCTTTACTGCATCATGCTTAGATGCGTTCTTCGATACCGAAAGCCGCGAAGCCCTTCTTCTTGAAGTTGTCGCGGAACATGTCGCGCAGCTTGGTGGCGGTGGCGTCGTAGGCGTCCTTGTCGGTCCACGTGTTGCGCGGGTTCAGGATCGCCGCATCGACGCCCGGGCAGCTCTTGGGCATCTTCAGATTCAGGATCGGCTGCACTTCGGTTTCAACGTTATCCAGCTCGCCGTTGAGCGCGGCGTTGAGCAGCGCGCGCGTGACCTTGAGCTTCATGCGCGCGCCGCCGGAGGTGGCGCCGCCGCCGCTCCAGCCGGTGTTCAGCAGAATGCAGCGGGTCTTGTTCTGCTGCATTTTCTTGGCGAGCAGCTCGGCATACACGTTCGGGCGCTGGGCCATGAACGGGCCGCCGAAGCAGGCCGAGAACGTCGGCTGCGGTTCGCTGACGCCGACTTCGGTGCCGGCGACGCGCGCGGTGAAGCCGGAGACGAAGTGATACATCACGTCCTTGGGTTCGAGGATCGACACCGGCGGCAGCACGCCGAAGGCATCGGCGGTCAGCAACACGATGGTCTTCGGATGCGGACCCTGGCCGTTGGGCATCACGTTCGGGTTGGCATCGAGCGGATAGCTGAAGCGGGTGTTTTCGGCCAGCGAGCCGTCGAACAGGTCGAGTTCGTCCGGGTGGCACTCTTCGATCTTCTTGCCCGGCAGCGGCGGCACGTTCTCGATGATCGTGCCGGGCTTGGACAGCGCCTGCGCGATGACCGGCTCGTTTTCCTTGTCGAGGTCGATCAGCTTGGCGTAGCAGCCGTCTTCGAGGTTGCACAGGCCGTTGTCGGACCAGATGATTTCGTCGTCGCCGATCAGCTTGCGGCTGGCGTCGGCCGACAGCGTGGTCTTGCCGGTGCCGGACAGGCCGAACAGGATCGCCGCGTCGTTGTTCTTGCCGACGTTGGCCGAGCAGTGCATCGACAGGCGGCCTTCCTTGGGCAGCAGGTAGTTGCCGACGGTGAAGATCATCTTCTTGTTGACGCCGCAGTAGTCGGCGCGGCCGGCGACCAGGCAGATCTTGTTGCGCACGTCGATGATGCAGGCGGCTTCGGAGCGGCTGCCGTCCAGCTCAGGCTCGCAGACGAAGCTGGGCACGTTGAGCATGGTCCAGCGGCGTGTATCGACGTCCTTCACGCCCTGCAGGTCTTTCGGGAACATGTTGTGGCAGAACATCGCGTGGGCCGCGTATTCGCCGACGAAGCGGTACGGCACCGCGAAGTCCGGGTCGGAGCCCATGAACAGGTCCTTCACGTACAGCGTGCCCTTCTTGTCGTTCAAGTGGGCGACCACGCGTTTCAGCAGGCCCTGGTACTTTTCCGGATCGTAGGGGTTCAGGTCGGCCTTGAACCAGATCTCGTCGGCCACTTCCGGCCATTTGACGGCGTAGGTGTCCTTGGTGCGGCGGCCGGTGCAGTCCGGATCGGTGTAGTACACCAGCGGGCCCTTGTCGCCGAGCACGGTCGGGAAGGCCTTCTGCTCGTTGCTGCCACCGCCCCGCTTCACACGGCCGCGATCATGGGCGATCGCCTCATGAAACAACTCGGTTTTGCCCAGGTTGTACTTGAAGCTGACGGTCTTGAAACCGAACAGTTTCTCGAGATCGGCCTGAAAGCTCGTCTGAAACGTCATGATGCATCCTCAAGGATTGGAAAGTAGCGGGGTCGACTGGCTATTGCCATATGCAAAAGCATTGCAACCCATATGTGTCAAGCATAGTCAGCAGGGGACAAAATATCCATGATCGCAGCGCCCGAAAGGGCCGGCGGCCACGCTTATACTGAACCCCAGATTGTCTTCAAATAAATGTATAAATGATGAACCGTGCCGGCTTTACCTCCGTTTCTCTCTGCACCGTGCTGCTCGCCGCCGCCGGTGCCACACCGGCCTGGGCCGACGATGTCAGTGCCCCGGCGCGCTGGGGCGACCGCCAGGCCGGCAGCTTCGGCGACATCGACCAGGGCCACTTCGGCGACGCCTCGGTCGGCAACTTCATCGAAAGGGACGGCTTTTCGCGGGCCCAGGAAGGACAGGTGAAATCGGTCGATGCGGTGCCCACCGGGCACGCCAGCATGTTCCGCAAACCCCAGGCCCAGCCCGATGCTCCCTACGTCAGCCTGCCCACCCCCGCGGACGCGGCCCCGAAACGCTGATCCTCTAACGCTGATCGCCGCTACACCGCCGGCGCCTGCCAGACGATACGGCCGGCGTGCAGCGTCATCACCGGCCGGCCGCGGAAACGGCGGCCCGCGAACGGCGTGTTGCGACCGCGGCTGAGCCAGCGCGTCGCATCGGCTGTATTCAAATTCCATTCCGTATCCGGATCGATCAGCACCAGATCCGCTGCCGAGCCGGCCGATACGCCGGGTTCGGCGCGGCCCAGCACCAGCGCCGGGCCCAGGCTGAGCCGCGCGGCGGCCTGCAGCGGTGTCAGCACCTGTTCGTGCACCAGCTCCAGCACCAGCGGCAGTAGGGTCTCCAGCGAGGAGATGCCCGGCTCGGTCAGCGGGAACGGGTTGACCTTGGCGTCCGGCTCGTGCGGCTGGTGGTCGGAGCACACCGCGCCGATGACGCCGCGCGCCACGGCCTCGCGCAGGCCGTCGCGGTCCGCCCGCGTGCGCAGCGGCGGCACCAGGTGCGCCATCGCGTTGAAGCCTTCCAGGTCGGCGTCGGTCATGAACAGCTGGTGCGCGGCGACGTCGGCGCTGACCGCCAGGCCGCGCGCCTGGGCGGACTCGACCAGCGCCGCGCCGCTGGCGGTCGACAGCCGGCAGAAGTGCACCCTGGCGCCGGTGTCCTCGACCAGTGAAATCCACAGCCGGATTGCGGCGACTTCGGCGGCGACCGGGATCGGCGGCAGGCCGAGCCGCGTGCCGACCGGGCCTTCGTGGGCGCAGCCGCCATTGGACAGGTCGGCATCCTGCGCGAACACATGCACCGTCGCGCCGAGGCCGTTGGCATATTCCAGCGCGCGGCGGGCGACCAGCGCGCCGCGCAAGGGCGCCAGTGCCTGGCTGAAGCCGACGCAGCCGGCGCGCTTGAGCGCGCTCATCGACGCCAGCGCTTCGCCTTTCAGGCCCTGGGTCAGCGCGCCGAGCATCTGCACGTCGACGCCGCCAACGGCGCTGGCCTTGCCACGAATGCGGTCGACGACGGCGGGCGAGTCGATCACCGGGCTGGTGTCCGGCGGCAGCACGACGCAGCCGATGCCGCCGGCCTGGGCTGCGCCGGTCTCGGAGACGAAGTCCGCCTTGTGGGTTTCGCCGGGCTCGCGGAAGCGCGCGGCGAGGTCGATCGCCGACGGCATCAGCCAGCGTCCGCTGCCGTCGATGGTCTGGTCGTAGGCCGTGGCCGGCTCGGCGTCGCCGCGATAGTCGATGCGGCCGTCGCGAATGCCGACGTTGACCACGGCGTCGAAACCGCTGCTCGGGTCGAGCACGCGCGCGTTGCGGATCAGCAGCGACAGGCTGGTGCTGTTCATGCCGCGGCCTCGGGCTCGCCCAGAATTTCCGCCATCACCGCCATGCGCACCGCGATGCCGTGGGTGACCTGGTCGAGAATCAGCGAGCGCTCGCCGTAGGCAAGCTCGCCTTCGATCTCGACACCGCGATTGATCGGGCCGGGATGCATCACGATCGCGTCCGGCTTGAGCTTCTTGAAGCGCTCGCGGGTCAGGCCGTAGTCGGCATGGAATTCGGCGAGCGAAGGCAGGAAGGCGCCGAGCATGCGTTCTTTCTGCAGGCGCAGCAGGATCACCACGTCGACGCCGTCGAGGCCGCGCTGCAGATCGTGGAACACGCGCACGCCCAGGCTTTCGATGCCGGCCGGAATCAGCGGCGGCGGCGCGACCACGCGAATGTCCACGCAACCCAGCGTGCGCAGGCCGTGAATGTCGGAGCGGGCGACGCGCGAATGCAGCACGTCGCCGACGATCGCGACCGACAGCCCGCCGAATCCGTCGCGGGCTTTCGGCGCGTGCGCGCGGATCGTGTACATGTCGAGCAGGCCTTGCGTCGGATGCGCATGGCGGCCGTCGCCGGCGTTGAGGATCGCAACGCCGGGCGCGGCGTGTTCGGCAAAAAAGTGCGCCGCGCCGCTGGCTTCGTGGCGCACGACGAACATGTCGGCCTGCATCGCCTCCATGGTCTTGAGCGTGTCCAGCAGGGTTTCGCCCTTGCTGGTACTGGAGGCCGCGATCTGCAGGTTGATCACGTCCGCCGATAGGCGCTTGGCCGCCAGCTCGAACGTGGTGCGGGTGCGGGTCGAGGCTTCGAAGAACAGGTTGACGACGGTGCGCCCGCGCAGCAGCGGGACTTTTTTCTCGGCGCCGGAAGTGGCATCGGCGAGGCCGGCGGCGCGGTCGAGCAGGCGCAGGATCAGGTCACGCGACAACCCCTCCATCGTCAGCAGGTGCCGCAGGCGGCCGTGCTCGTCGAGTTGCAGGGAAGGGGTCTTCATGCTGGGGCGCGAGTTTAGCAGAGCGGCTGCCGGGTCTCGACCGGTTTTGCTGGGGGGATTTCAACTAAACCCCCGTTCCTCCCGAGTAGCCGCTTGCGGCGTATCGAGGGACCCATCGCGGGTTCGGTTGCGTCCCTCGATACGCCGGGCAAAACCCGGCTACTCGGGAAAAACGGGATGCGTTGTGGCCTCAGCCGTTCTCCGCCATCCACTGCTCGAGGATGATCCGCGCGGCCTGGCCGTCGCGATCGCCCTTTTTTACGCGCCTTGCCATCTGGCCGCTGGAGCGGGCGTCGCGCAAGGCGTCGTCGGCGGCACGCGACGAGTAGCGCTCGTCGGCCAGGTGCACGGCCAGGCCGCTGCGCGACTGCAGCTGGCGCGAGAATTTGCGCGCCGGTTCGGTGATCGCCTGTTCGCCGCCGTCCTCGTCCAGCGGCAGGCCGACGACCAGTGCCGCCGGGCGCCATTCCTTGATCAGCTTGTCGATCGCGGTCCAGTCGGGCTGTGCCGCGTTGGCGATGGTCGGCAGCGGACGCGCCGAACCGGTGAGGTCGTCGCCGACCGCTGCCCCGATGCGGCGCAGGCCGTAGTCGAAAGCCAGGTAGCCGCTCAGGCGTGGCCCACCGAGCCGGTCAGCTGGGTGACGTCGACGCCCAGCAGGCGGGTCGCGGCCTGCCAGCGCTGGCGCGGCGGCATGCCGAACAGCACCGCCGAATCCACCGGCGTGTTCAGCCAGGAATTGAGCAGGATTTCGTCTTCGAGCTGGCCCGCACCCCAGCCGGCATAGCCGAGCGTGACCAGATATTCCTTCGGTCCTTCGCCGGCGCCGATCGCACTCAGGATGTCGCGCGAGGTGGTGATGTAGAGGTCGTCCTGCACCTGCAGGCAGGATTCCCAGCCGCCCGGTTCGCGATGCACGACGAAGCCGCGTTCCGGCTGCACCGGGCCACCCCAGTAGATCGGCTGGTCGGCGCCGATCTTGTCGTGGGTCATGCCCATCTGGTCGAGCATCGCGGTCAGCGCGAGGTCGGTGGGGCGGTTGATCACCAGGCCGACGGCGCCCTTGTCGTTGTGCTCGCAGAGCAGTGACACGGTGTGGCTGAAGTTCTCGTCTTCCATGCTCGGCATCGCAACGAGAAACTGGTTTTTGAGGAATAGTCCCTGGGTCATGCAGGGAGTATTACCCAGGCCGGAAACCTGTCAAGACGAAATCCGCCCTACGCGTCGGGGCGGTAGGTAAAGATGTGCGAACGGCCTGAGCTTATGCGCCCAGGCGTGTCTCGATTGCGCTCATCAGCAGGCCGCCGATGTCGGTGCCGTAGGCGGCGTCGATCTCGCGTGCGCAGGTCGGGCTGGTCACGTTGATTTCCGTCAGCCGGTTGCCGATCACGTCGAGGCCGACGAACAGCAGGCCGCGGCGTTTCAACTCTGGCCCGACGGCGGCGGCGATGCGCCGGTCGTCGTCGCTCAGCGGCCGTGGTTCACCGGTGCCGCCGGCGGCGAGATTGCCGCGCGTCTCGCCGGCCTGCGGCACGCGCGCCAGGCAGTAGGGGACCGCCTCGCCGTCGACGACGAGCACGCGCTTGTCGCCCTGGCTGATCGCCGGCAGATATTGCTGCGCGACGATCGTGCGCGTGCCCATCAGCGTCAGCTGCTCGATCACCGAGCCCAGGTTCATGCCGTCGCTGCCGACCCGGAAAATGCCCATGCCGCCCATGCCGTCGACCGGCTTGTAGATCACGTCGCGATGCTCGGCGTGGAAGGCGCGCAGCACGTTCGCGTCGCGCGCGAACAAGGTCGGCGGGCACAGTTCCGGGAACCAGGCGGTGAACATCTTCTCGTTGCAATCGCGCAGTGACTCGGGCTTGTTGACGACCAGGGCGCCCTGCGCTTCGGCGCGTTCCAGCAGATACGTTGCGGTCACGTATTCCAGATCGAACGGCGGATCCTTGCGCATCAGGATCGCGTCGAGGTCGCCGAGCCGGATCGTCGCGGCGTCGCCGGTGAATTCGTGCCAGTGCTTCTTGTCGTCGAACACCGTCACGCCGCGGCCGCGGCCGAGCGCGATACCGTCACGCAGCCACAGGTCGCCGAGCTCGAAATACACCAGCTCCCAGCCGCGTTTCTGCGCGGCCAGCATCAAGGCGAGCGTGGTGTCCTTGTACGGTTTGATGGACCCGATCGGGTCCATGATCACGCCGAGACGACGGGCCATCGGCTACGCCGCTTTCGAGGCGGCGACGACGGCGCGCGAGGCCGCCACTTCGCGAGCCGCCGCGAGCAGCGCCAGCCTGGCGACCACGCCGTAGGCGTAGGCGCGATTCGGTATCGCGTCCGGCGACTGCGTGCGGTCCGGATGGCTGCAGCAGGTCTGGAACGGCAGCGGCTTGAACGACATGCCCGGCGAATTCAGGTTCTCCTGATTGCCGCGCTTTTCGTTCACGCGATAAAAGCCGCCGACGACGAAGCGGTCGATCATGTACACCACCGGCTCGGCGGTGGCCTGCTCGGCGCCCCAGGTTTCATAGGTGTAGACGCCTTCCTGGATGATCGCGCCGGTGACGTCGCGGCCTTCCTTGGCGCTGGCCATGTGCGTGCGCGCCTTGCGGTTCATCTCGCGCAGTTCGTCGACGCTGCGCACCGTCATCACGCTCATGCCATAAGTGCCGGCGTCGCTTTTGACGATGACGAAAGGCTGTTCCTTGATGTCGTACTGCTTGTACTTGGCGGTGATGTCCTCGAGCAGCATTTCGACATTGCTGATCAGGCATTCCTCGCCTTCACGCTTCAGAAAGTTGATCTGTCCGCAGTTGCGGAACAGCGGATCGACCCACCAGGAATCGATGCCGGCGACTTCGCCGAATTCGCGCGCGACTTCGCGGTAGTAGCCGAAGTGCGAGGACTTGAGACGCGAGTGCCAGCCCAGCGCCTGCGGCGGCATCACGTTCTGATCGAGGTTCTGCAGGATCTCCGGGATGCCGCTGGACAAATCGTTGTTCAGCAGCACCAGACAGGGCTCAAAGTCCTGCAGGTGCAGTTTGTCGCCGCTGCGCCGCAGCGGTTCCAGCAGCAGCTTGCGGCCGCTGATCTCGAGCGCAAGCTCGGTCGGCTCGCGCAGGTCCGGCAACAGCGAGCCGATCCGCACGTGGAAGCCGGCTTTCTGGATCAGGTCGTGCAGCGTCGCGACGTTTTCCAGATAGAACTTGTTGCGCGTATGGTTCTCGGGCACCAGCAGCAGGCTGGTCGCGGTCGGGCAGACGCGCTCGACCGCGGACTGGATCGCCTGCACGCAGACGCTCTCGAATTCCGGGTTCAGGTTGTTGAAGCCGCCCGGGAACAGGTTGGTGTCCACCGGCGCGAGCTTGAAGCCGGCGTTGCGCAGGTCCACCGAGCAATAGAACGGCGGCGCGGTCTGGTGCCACTGGCTGCGGAACCAGGCCTCGATGTCGGCGGACTTCTGCAGCAGCTGCGTCTCGAAAGTCAGCAGCGGAGAAGTGTTGCCGCTGGTCAGGGCGGGAGCGTCGTCGGCCATGTCACGATCCGTAAAGAGGTGTTGCGGACGCGCATGGTAACTCCGCCGCTGTCGCGCCGCCGAAAGGGCCCGCCCGTGCCGCCCATCGTCCGGATGGAGGGCTAGGCTGCGACGGCTTCGGCTACAATGCGCGGCGCTACGCCATCATTCCCAGCCTTCCCCCCGGACTCCCAGCTCGCGCCATGACCTTTGTCGTCACAGAAAACTGCATCAAGTGCAAATACACGGACTGCGTCGAGGTTTGCCCGGTCGACTGCTTCCATGAGGGCCCGAACTTCCTGGTGATCGACCCGGAAGAATGTATCGACTGCACGCTGTGCGAGCCCGAGTGCCCGGCCGAGGCGATCTTTGCCGAGGACGATCTGCCCGAGAACCAGGCCGAGTTCAAGAAACTCAACGCCGAGCTGACCAAGCTGTGGCCGGTGATCACCGAAAAGCAGGAAATGCCCGCCGACGCCAAGGACTGGGACGGCAAGCCGGACAAGATCAAGCTGCTGCAGCGCTAGTTTTTTTGCCTTCTCCCTCTGGGAGAAGGTGCCCCGAAGGGGCGGATGAGGGTGTCCGGCCAGGCGCGAACCTGCGACGCCCTCACCCCTGCCGCACTCACGGAGGGGAGGGGGTTTCCATTGAACCTTCGGCATCGGTCGCGCTCAGTTGTGCATGAGCCGCGCCTTCGTCAAGGAAACCGACACGCCGCCGGACACCGCCGGCGACCTGCCGCTGAGCCCGCATCCCAACTATGTGACCCCGCGCGGCCTGCGCCTGCTGCGCGAGCGCTTCGACGCGGCCGAGCGCCGTCTGGCGCTGGTGGCCGACGCGCCGATACATGCCGGCGAGCGCTCCAGCCTGCAGCGCGAGCTGCGCTGGCTGCAGGCACGGCTGCTGGCGGCGATCGAGGTCGCGCACGATCCGGATCACCGGCCGGAGCGGGTCGCCTTCGGCACCAGCGTCGACCTGGTCGAAGTGGAATCCGGCGCCGAGCACCGTTACCAGATCGTCGGTGAGGACGAGGCCGACCCGGCGCGTGGGCGGCTCAGCTGGGTCGCGCCGCTGGCCCGTGCCGTCAACGGCGCGCAGCGCGGCGACATCGTCAGCTGGCCGCGGCCGGCCGGCGATCGCGACGTTCAAATTGCGGACATCGGCGTCACGGACAATTGAGCGGGTCGCAGACCGGCCTGCGAAGATCGGCGGCGCCGGCTGATCGACGGCATTGGAAATTGCGATCGAAATAAGTGACCGGTCAGTCTTGTCGATCGGGCCTTTAATTATCGATAATCGATGATCAAACGGGCTGTCTTCAGCCCTGCCGCCGTCAGGAAGACTGCCTCATGTGGATTGTCCGTATCGCGCTGGACCGGCCGTACACGTTTATCGTCCTCGCCATCCTGCTGCCGCTGCTCGGCGCGCTGGTGGTCATCGGCACCCCGATCAAGCCGGGCATGGCCACCGACATCTTTCCGGACATCCGCATCCCGGTGATCGGCGTGGTCTACAGCTACACCGGCCTGCCGCCGGACGAGATGTCGGGGCGCATCACCAGCAACTTCGAGCGGCCGGTGACGACCATCGTCAACGACGTCGAGCATGTCGAGTCCACCGCGTATCCGGGTGTCACCGTGATCAAGGTGTTCTTCCAGCCGGGCGTCGACATCAACCTGGCGATGGCGCAGGTCACCGCGTTTGCGCAGACCACCTTGCGCAACATGCCCAGTGGCGTGCAGCCGCCGCTGGTGCTCAAGTACAACGCCTCGACGGTGCCGATTCTGCAGCTGGCGCTGTCGTCGGTGAAGCTCGGCGAATCCGAGCTGTTCGACTTCGGCAACTCCTTCATTCGCGCGCAGCTGGCGACCGTCGCCGGCGCCTCGATTCCGTTCCCGTTCGGCGGCGCGCAGCGCCAGGTGATGGTCGATCTGGAGCCGCAGAAGCTGCGCGCGCAGGGCCTGACGCCGAGTGACGTCAACATCGCGATCGGCAACCAGAATCTGATCATTCCGTCCGGCTCGCAGAAGATCGGCAACACCGAATACAACATCAAGCTCAATGCCAGCCCGCTGGAGATCAACGGCCTCAACGATCTGCCGCTGCGCAACGTCAACGGCACCGTCACCTATCTGCGCGATGTCGCGCACGTGCATGACGGCCATCCGCCGCAGACCAACGTCGTGCGCGTCAACGGCCAGCGCGCGGTGCTGATGACGATCCAGAAAACCGGTTCGGCGTCGACACTCAACATCGTCAACACGATCAAGGAACGCCTGCCGTTCATTCGCGAGCAGCTACCCGAGGGCGCGGAAATCAATGCCACCGGCGACCAGTCGGTGTTCGTGAAAGCCGCGGTCAAGGGCGTGGTCACCGAAGGCCTGATCGCGGCGGCGCTGACCGCGCTGATGATCCTGCTGTTCCTCGGCAGCTGGCGCAGCACGCTGATCATCACCATCTCGATTCCGCTGGCGATCATCAGCTCGATCCTGGCGCTGAATGCGCTGGGCGAGACCATCAACATCATGACGCTCGGCGGCTTGGCGCTGGCGGTCGGCATCCTGGTCGACGACGCGACGGTGACGATCGAGAACATCAACCGCTTCCTCGAAGAAGGCAAAGATGTCGAAGAGGCGATCGTCGAGGGCTCGCAGCAGATCGTGATTCCGGCGCTGGTGTCGACGCTGGCGATCTGCATCGTGTTCGTGCCGATGTTCCTGCTGTCCGGCGTCGCGCGTTACCTGTTCGTGCCGCTGGCCGAGGCGGTGGTGTTCGCGATGCTGGCGTCCTTCATCCTGTCGCGCACGCTGGTGCCGACCTTGGCGAAATACTGGCTGCAGAAGCACGAGCCGCATGGTGAAGGCCAGCCGCCACATCGCAATGCCGCGCAGCGTTTCCAGGCCGGTTTCGAGGCGCGCTTCGAGAAGATCCGCGATCGCTATCACGGCATTCTGACGTCGACGATGGAGCATCGCGGCCTGTTCATCGGCGTGTTCCTCGGCGCGATGATCCTGTCGACGCTGCTGTTTCCGACGCTGGGTCGCAATTTCTTCCCGGCGATCGACGCCGGCCAGATGAAGCTGCACGTGCGCGCGCCCAGCGGCACGCGCGTCGAGGAAACCGCGGTGCTGGTGGATCACGTCGAAAGCGAAATCCGCCGCGTGATTCCGCCGAGCGAAATCGAGAGCATGGTCGACAACATCGGCCTGCCGTCGTCGGGCATCAACCTGACCTACAGCAACTCCGGACAGATCGGTTCCGGCGATGCCGACATTCTCGTGCAGCTCAAGGAAGGCCACGGCCCGACAGCCGATTACGTGCGCGAACTGCGCAAGATCCTGCCGGCGAAGTTCACCGGCAGCACCTTCTCTTTCCTGCCGGCCGACATCGTCAGCCAGATTCTGAACTTCGGCCTGCCGTCGCCGATCAACGTGCAGATTTCCGGCAACAGTCCGGAGAATCGCGAGCTGGCCAACAAGCTGCTCGAACAATTGCGCCACGTGCCGGGCCTGGTCGATCTGCGCATCCAGCAGCCGAACAACCAGCCGGAGCTGCGCATCGCCACCGACCGCGCCCGCAGCGAGCAGCTCGGCCTGTCGCAACGTGACATCGCCGGCAACCTGCTGATCGCGCTGTCCGGCAGCCTGCAGACCTCGCCGACGTTCTGGCTCAATCCGAAGACCGGTATCCAGTACCCGATCGTCACGCAGACGCCGCAGCATCGCCTGTCGTCGCTGCAGGATCTGCAGAACCTGCCGGTCGGCGCATCGGCCAGCGGCGGCGGCGATCCGCAGATTCTCGGCGGCCTGGCGACGATACAGCGCGGCTTCGGCCCGGTGATCGTCAGCAAGTACGACGCGCAGAACGTGATCGAAATCTACGGCTCGGTGCAGGACCGCGATCTCGGCAGCGTCGGCAAGGACATCGACCGCATCGTCAAGGTCGCCAGCGAGCATCTGCCCAAGGGCACGCGCATTACCTCGCGCGGCCAGTTGCTGACGATGCAGGAATCCTTCACCGGCCTGCTGATCGGCCTGGTCGGCGCGATCGTGCTGGTGTACCTGCTGATCGTGGTCAATTTCCAGAGCTGGCTGGATCCTTTCATCATCATCAGCGCGCTGCCGGCAGCGATCGCCGGCATTGCCTGGATGCTGTTCATCACCGGCACGACCTTGTCGGTGCCGGCGCTGACCGGCGCGATCATGTGCATGGGCGTAGCCACCGCAAACTCGATCCTGATGGTCAGCTTCGCGCGTGAACGCCTGGCCGCGGGCGCGAGCGCGCTGCAGGCGGCGCTGGACGCCGGTTTCACGCGTTTCCGTCCGGTGCTGATGACCGCGCTGGCGATGATCATCGGCATGATGCCGATGGCGCTGGGCGTCGGCGAAGGCGGCGAGCAGAACGCGCCGCTGGGCCGCGCGGTGATCGGCGGCCTGCTGCTGGCGACGGTGGCGACCCTGCTGTTCGTGCCCACGGTTTTTGCGCTGCTGCACGGGCGCCGCGAAGCACGCGAGGCCGCCCGTGCCTGATCCGAACCGACTCTCTCCTTCGTCTGATCGCCGTTACGCACCACCCAAGGAATCCGCGATGCAAAGCTCAGCATTCACCGCCCTTCGTGCCCGCCGCCAGCGCGGCATGGCCAGAGTCGGCCTGATCATCGTGGTGGTGGCGGCGGTGCTGATCGCCTGGGGCCTGTATTCGCGCCATCGCGCGGCCGGCAAGCTCGAAGAGGCAACCGACGCGCAGATCGCGCAGCCGGTGCAGGTGGTCAAGCCGCAGGCCGCCGGCGGCGATCTCGATCTGCTGCTGCCGGGCAATGTCCAGGCGCTGGCCGAGGCGCCGATCTATGCGCGCACCGACGGTTATCTGAAGCGCTGGCGGGTCGACATCGGCACGCAGGTCAAGGCCGGGCAGGAGCTGGCCGAAATCGATGCGCCGGAACTCGATCAGCAGCTGCGCGCGGCGCAGGCCGATCTGGCCAGCGTCGAGGCCAACGAGAAGATCGCGCAGGTCACCGCGGATCGCTGGCGCGATCTGCGCGAGAGCGATTCGGTGTCCAAGCAGGAGGCCGACGAAAAGATCGCGGCCGCCGCGGCCAGCTCGGCTTCGCTGAATGCGTCGCGCGCCGAAGTGCAGCGCCTGAAGGAGCTGACCGGCTACAAGAAAATCGTCGCGCCTTTCGACGGCGTGATCACCGCGCGTAGCACCGACCTCGGCCGCCTGATCGGTGCCGGCAGCGGCGGCGGCGAGCTGTTCCGCATCGCCGACATGCGCTCGCTGCGCCTCTACGTCAACGTGCCGCAGCAGTACGCGGCGGTGATGAAGGCCGGGCTGAATGCCGAGGTGCGCTTCCCGGACCGCCCAACCACGCCGGTGACGGCGTCGGTCGCGCGCACGTCCGGCGCGCTCGATGCGGGCTCGCGCACCTTGCTCGCCGAGCTCAAGGTCGACAACGCCGACGGCCTGCTGCTGCCCGGCGCGTATGCCGAGGTTCGCTTCAAGATTCCGGCGCAGGCGGGCGGCACGGCGCTACTGCTGCCGTCGAATACCTTGCTGTTCAACGGCTCCGGTCTGCGCGTCGCCACCGTCGGCAGTGATCAGAAAGTGGTGATGAAGAGCGTGCGTCTGGGCCGCGACCTCGGCACGCAGATCGAAGTGACCGATGGCGTGACCGCCGATGACCAGGTCGTGATCGCGCCTTCGGATTCGATGACCGACGGTATCCAGGTGCGCGTCGTGCAGCCTGATGCCAAGGCCGACGCCAAACCCGACGCGGCCAGGCCGGCGGAAGCCAAGTCGTGATCCGCCCCGTGTCGACACGCACGGCGTATCGGCTGACGCCGCTGCTGCTCGCGGCGCTGGCCTCGGCCTGCTCGCTGGCGCCGGAATACAAGGCGCCGGCCGCACCCCTCAGCGAGAACTTCAAGGAAGCCGCTGAACCGGTCGCCGGCTGGCAGCTGGCGCAGCCGGCGGATGCGGCGCCGCGCGGCAACTGGTGGGCGGTGTTCGCCGATCCCAAGCTCGACGAGTTGCAGGCGCAGCTGGCCAATGCGAGCCCCGATCTGCAGGCGGCGTTCGCGCGATACCAGCAGGCGCGTGCGCTGGCGCGGCAATCCGCGTCGTCGCTGTATCCGCAGCTCTCGGCCAACGCCGGCGCGACGCGCGCCAGCAGCTCGGCGAATGCGCCCGGCAACGACGGCAACAGCAGCACCGGCAACGACCTGTTCGCATCGCTGAGCCTGAGTTGGGAAATCGACCTGTTCGGCCGGCTCGGCAATGCGCGCCGCGCCGCCGATCGCCAGCTCGAAGCCAGCGCCGGCGATTTCGCGGCGCTGCAGCTGAGCCTGCAGGCGGAACTGGCGAGCCGCTACTACCAGCTGCGCGGCGCCGACGCGACGATCGCGCTGCTCGACGACAGCATCAAAGCCTACGAGCGCGCCTTGGAGCTGACCCGGAAGCGCTACGACGGCGGCATCGCCGCGGTCGCCGATGTCGACCAGGCCGAGACGACCTTGAACAGCACGCGCGCGCAGCTCGCCGCGGCGAAGCTGTCGCGCGCTCAGCTTGAGCATGCGATCGCCGTGCTGCTCGGCGTGTCGCCTTCGGAGTTTTCGCTGATGCCGGCCGAGTTCGTCGGTGAGCCGCCGATGGTCACGACCCGCCTGCCGTCGTCGCTGTTGCAGCGCCGTCCCGACATCGCGTCGGCGGAGCGCCGCGTCGCGGCGGCGAACGCGAACATCGGCGTCGCCAACGCGGCCTGGTTTCCGATCTTCAGCTTCAGCGCGACCGGCGGCTACGAGGCGACCGGGACTTCCGACTGGTTCGATGCGCCGAGCCGTTACTGGTCGATCGGCCCGAGTGTCACCGCGCCGATACTCGACGGCGGCGCGCTGTCGTCGCTGCGCCGTCAGTCGCGCGCCGCTTATGACGAGTCTGTCGCGAACTATCGCAAGACCGTGCTGACCGCGTATCAGGAAGTCGAGGACAACCTGGCGGCGCTGCGTCATCTGGCCGACGAAGTCGCCGGCGACGAAGCGGCCGCCGCTGCCGCGCAACGCTCGGTGTTCCACGCCAACAAGCGCTACACCGCCGGCGTCGCGAGCTATCTGGAAGTGACGACGACGCAGACCGCGGCGCTGAGCGCGCAGCGCGACGCGCTCGACGCACGCGTGCGCCGCATCGACGCCGCGGTACAGCTGGTGCGTGCGATGGGCGGTGGCTGGAACCTCGCGCAACTCGAAACCGCGGGTGACGCCGACGGCGACGCCGCGGTGGCAGCGCCGCAGTGAGAGCCGTCGTGCCGGCCGTGACCGCTGTCGCCTCCGGCGCGGACGCATTGCCGGGGCTGAACCGCGCCTGCATGCATTCGCGCATTCGCGATCTGCTGATTTCGCGCATCCTCGACGGCAGCTATCCGCCGGATTTCCGTTTCAAGGAACTCAGCCTGGCGCGCGAATTCAACGTCAGCCAGGCACCGGTACGCGAAGCCCTGCGCGAGCTGGTGGCGCTGGATCTGGTGGTGTCGGAGCCGTATCGGGGCACGCGCGTGCGCCCGTTCAATGTCCACGCCCTGCGCGAGGCCTACGAGCTGCGCTCGCTGATCGAGGCGCGTTGTGTCGAGCTGATCGTGCCTTGCGCGCCGTCGCTATGCGACGAGCTGGCGGTACTGCTGGAGCAGATGCGGATGACGATGGGCAATGCCGATCGCGACGCCCACGCCGTGGCGGCGCTGAAGTTTCACCGGCGCCTGGTGGTGGCCAGCGGCAATCAGACGTTTCTGCGCACCTGGGACAGCTTCATCTGGGACGTGCGTGCGCGCGTGGTGCTGCGCCGCATCGCCGACGCCGGGCGCGAGCTGACGCCGATGTATCCGCTGCACAAGTCGCTGCTCGATCGCCTGTGCGACAACGACAGGCCGGGCGCCGCTGCCGCGATGCGCGCGATCTTCGAAGTCTTCATCGAGCTGTTCAGCGAGCAGGGTCCGTAACCCGGGTGAAACCCGGGTTTGGACCCGGGCCGCTCGACCCGGCTATTTCTTGAGTAGCGATTTCAGATCCGCAAACGGGTTGCCGGTCGCCAGCGGCTTGCTTTCCGGTGTCGAGGTGTCGCCGCTGAAATCCTTGTAGCGCGAGTGCTCGTTGTCGTGGCAGTACACGCACAGCAGCTCCCAGTTGCTGCCGTCTTCCGGGTTGAAGTCGTGGTCGTGATTGCGGTGATGCACGGTCAGCTCGGTCAGGTTGACGCGAGTGAATTCGCGCATGCAGCGGCCGCAGATCCACGGGTACATCTTCAGCGCGCGCTCGCGATAGCCGAGGTTGCGCTGCTCGGAGGCGCGGCGCTGGTCGGCGACGATGCGGTCGAGCTTGGCGTGATCGATGGTCTTGTTGATCGGCATGGCAGTGCTCGTGGTGTTCAGTTGAGGCGCAGCCAGGGCTGCCCCGGCGTGCGCTCGACGACGACCGCGCCGTCGGCGGGGTCGTAGCGATAGGTCAGGTAGCAATGATCGCGCACATCCGACAGATAGTGCTGGTCGAACAGCACCGCATTGTCGCCGCTGCAGCGCGCCGAGCGCGTCAGCACGCCCGGATGACGGCGCTGCTGCAGCTCGCGGCCGATGCGCTGGCACACCGCGTAGGAGTCGGGGTCGACCAGGCCGGGCTCCTCATCGAGCTTGCCGCGCAGGTCGATCAGCAGCGCGTCCGCGGCGACGCGGTAGACGCGACGCTCGCCGATGATCGGCCTGCTGTGCCGCTGCAGGCCGACTTCGCCGATCAGCCGTCGACGGAAGTGGTAGACGGTTTCATGCACCGTGGTTTCCAGATCCAGCGAGCCGTACCAGGCGGCGTGGCGGCCGTCGGAAAAGCGCGTCGCGAACCACTGCGGCTGCACGAACGGGTAGAGCACCGCCTGGCCGTAGCCGGTTTCGAACGGCCGGTTGATCGCCGGCACCGGCCGCCGCGGCTTGCTGCGCATTTCGGCGTCGGCGAACAGGTCGGCATCGGCCGGATCGTCGCTCAGGTCGTCGGCAAGGTTGCGTGACACGCGCAGGCTGACGACGTTGCGATACAGGTCGCCCTCGTAATGCAGGGCCTGGTCGTACAGCGCCACGACGCGCTCAGAGGCCGCGCAGCTGGTCGAGATAGCCGCGGATCGCGACGATGCCCGGCAGGCCCTGTTCGACCATGATTTCCAGCGGCGTGTAGTTGTCGAGCGTGGCGTTGCGCAGGCTGGGCCAGCCGTAAACCAGCTCGGGATTGTGCGGATACAACAGGCGCAGGCTCTTGTGGATGCCGAACAGGTTGCCGACGCGGTCGATCAGGTCGCGGCTCTCCGGCAGCGGCGTGCCACGGCGGTAGCGGCTGACCGCGGTGCGGCTGCCGCCGGACAGGCCGAGCAGCTCGGCCTGGGCGCTGGTGTCGACGCCCCAATGCTCGAACAGGCGCGTGACCATCCTGGCCAGCCGCGAGCGCTCGTCCTTGTCGTAGGAAGCACGGCCGGCCGGCAGCGCTTCCTGCACGCCCAGACGCTCGTCTTCGGCAAGGCTACGGCTATAAGTTTTCATGCGGACAGATTATGTCCGTAAAAGTACAAATGCAAATCCGGACGCGACGGCGGGCGCTCCGCCCAATAAAAAACCGCCACGGCAAAAGCCGTGACGGTTCGGGTGCAGCGGGCCCCGTTCCCGGAGCCTGGGTTCTCAGCCCGGGCTTACTGGCCGCTGAGCTGGTTCAGTGCCTTCTTCATCTGGATTTCGCCATGGCCGTAGGCGTTGTCGACGCCCGGCGTGCCGAGGTCGAGCGCGGTGGATTCCAGAGCCGAGCGCACCTGGGCCGCGGTGTACGAGGGGTTGGCGCTGAGCAGCACGGCCGCGGCGGCGGACACGTGCGGCGTCGCCATCGACGTGCCGTTGTAGTAGTCGTAGGTGTTCTCGACGATCTTGACCGCTTCCTTGGCGGTGGTGCCGACCTGCGGAACCAGTAGCGCGCCGTCTTCCATGCTGATCGTGACCACCGGAACCGTCGCGAACACGTCCTCACCCATGGTGCCGGAGAAGCCGCCGCTGACGTTGTTGTAGATGATCACGCCGATCGCGCCGCTGTTCTGTGCGAACGTGACTTTCTCGGCGAAAGTGATCGTTCCGCGCTGGCACAGCACCACCAGGCCGGCCCAGGGACCGGTTTCCAGGCACTGGCCGCCGTCGACCATCGCGCCGCTGATGCTGGCGACGGCGGAGTTCTCCAGCGCATTCGCGGCGTACGAGACCTTGGCCACCGTCAGCGAGCCCTGGAACTTGTGCGACACGGTGCTGTAGACGTCCACGCCTGGCGCGACGACGTCGACCTGGTCGTTCTGCTGCGAGAAGTCCGCGATCACCAGGTTCTTGTCGATGGCACCGACCGACATCACCGACGAATAGCTCGCCGGATAGCTGTAGCCGGTGGTGCCGTCGTTGCCGGCCGCCGCGACCGGCAGCACGCCCTTGCTGGCGGCCTTGTTGAAGAAGGTTTCTTCGGTCTTGCTCTTGCGACCGCCGCCGAGGCTCATGCTGATGACCTTGGCGCCGTTGGCGACGCACATCTGGCCGGCATTGACCAGGGTCGAGGAGTAGCTCCACGCGCAGGAGGTGGACACGTCGTCGCCGAACACCTTGACGAAGTACAGGCTGACCGCGCCCGGCGACACGCCGACCACGCCGATGCCGTTGTTGACGCCGGCGATGGTGCCGGCGACATGGGTGCCGTGGCTGCAGTTGTCGATGTTGTAGTTCGACGGCGTGCCGCCAATGATGTTCAGGCCCTGCAGGTCGGGGTGATCACCGTCGATGCCGGAGTCGATGATGCACAGCGTCACGCCGGCGCCGGTGGGCGCGCCCGCGTCGACGACGCCGTCGCCGTTGGCATCCCAGACCTTGGTGGCCTGGACGCTCTTCACGCCCCAGGGCGTGGTCTGCGTGGCCATCGGGTAGCGCTTGACGTCTTCCTCGACCAGCAGCACGTCGCGGTTCTGCTGCAGGCGCGTGATCGCGGCCTTCGGCAGGGTGACCACCAGCGTCGACAGATCGTCGAACTGGTAGTGGATCTTGCCGCCTTCGCGACCGATCTGTTCGCGCAGCGCCTGGGCCTTGCCCGGCGCGAACTGCACGTAAACCCGCTCCTGCTGGCCGGCGGCGAGCGCGGGCACACTGATGGCCAGCAGCAGGCTGGCCGCAATCAAATGACGCTTCATGAAAATTCTCCCCTGAAAGATGCTGAAGTTTCTGGTCGCCACGGTCCGGCCGGCGACGGCGCGTTTGAACGGCAAGATCTCTGCCGGAAATGCGTCGATACGTAACCGTTAGTCTGTTTTGTTACATACCCGGGCCAAACTTGTCTATCTCGGTTGCCGGGCCGCAGCGGCCTCAGGGGCTGCGGACGCTGAAATCGACCCGGTCCAGCGGGCGCCCGGCGGCGTCGACCAGCTCCAGCCGGTGGGCGCCCGGCAGCGGCGTCCACAGCCTCGGCTGCGCGGCCGAGCCGATCGCGCGGCCGTCCATCCGCAGCCGCAGCTGGGCGCTGGCCGGCTCGGCGCGCAGCGCGACGTGCTGGCGGTCCAGCGGAATGTCCGGGTCCAGCGCGATGAAGCTGCCCTTGGCCGGCGACACCAGGCGCGCGCGCTGCGCGGTCTGCGTGGCCGGCGCGATCAGCGCGGTTTCGGTGCCGGCGATGAACCATTCCTCGCGCGGCGGCTCGATGTTGCCGGCGTAGCGCAGCGGCTGATGCACCAGGCCGGCCGGCGGCTGCGGCGCCGCGGCGTCGCCGCGTTCCAGTTCGTCGAAGATGTCGCGCCAGGCCGGTGCCGCGCCGGTGATGCCGGAGACGGTGCGCATCGCGTCGCCCTCGAAATTGCCGACCCAGACGCCGACCGTGTAGCGCGCGGTGCTGCCGACGCACCAGTTGTCGCGCAGGTTCTTGCTGGTGCCGGTTTTCACCGCGGCGCGATACGGCGTCGATAACGGGCCTTCCAGATCGAAGGTCACCGCGCGCGCGCCGCGGTCGGCGAGGATGTCTTCGACGATCCACGCCGCCTGCGGCGAGATCACCGCGCGCATCACCGGCGCGCGGCTGTCCGGCTGCAAACGCAGCGGCGACCAGCGCCCGCCGTTGGCCAGCGTGCGATACGCATTGACCTGTTCCAGCAGACTGACTTCGGCGCTGCCCAGCGCCAGCGAATAGCCGTAGAACTCGCCGGATTCGGTAAGCCCGCCGACGTAGCCGAGATCGTGCAGGCGCTCGCGAAAACGGTCGACGCCGCTGAGCAGCAGCGTGCGCACCGCCGGAA
The DNA here is from genome assembly GCF_965279055.1 of Hydrocarboniphaga sp. Classification (NCBI taxonomy): domain Bacteria; kingdom Pseudomonadati; phylum Pseudomonadota; class Gammaproteobacteria; order Nevskiales; family Nevskiaceae; genus Hydrocarboniphaga; species Hydrocarboniphaga sp. The sequence continues at coordinate 942,725 of NZ_OZ257125.1, forward strand.
TGTTCAGCGAGCCGGCCAGCGCGGTGCGCACGCTGACCAGGCCCTTGAAGTCGTGCTCGTAATTCTGCGGCAGATACAGGCCCGGGCCGGCTTCCAGCGCGACCGGCGCGTCGTCGAGCAGCGAAGCCGCAGTGAGCCAGCGATGTTCGATCGCCAGCGAATACAGAAACGGTTTCAGGGTCGAGCCGGCCTGGCGCAGCGCACGCGCGCCGTCGACCTGGCCGGCGCGGCTCGCCGGCCCGGCCGAGCCGACGTAGGCGAGCACGTCGCCGCTGGCGTTGTCGACGACCACGGCCGCGCCGTCGCGCACGCGCTCGTTCTGCAGGCTCGCCAGCTGCGCACGCAGCGCATGCAGCGCGAGGCGCTGCGTGCGCGCGTCCAATGTGGAAATGACTTGTTCGCCGGGCTTGCGCAACAGGCGTCGCGCCAGATGCGGCGCGAGATCATCGCCGCTGATCGCCGTCGGGGTTCGCGACAGGGCCTGCAGCGCGACGCGACGCTGCGCGTCGCAGGCGTCGCCGCTGAGCCCGGCGATGGCGCAGCTGCGTTGCGCCACCACCGTCGCCGATGCGGCCGGCGAGGGCAGCAGCGCGACCAGGGTCCGGGCCTCTGCATCGGTCAGGCCGTCGGCATGCTTGCCGAACAGCGCGCTCGCCGCCGCGGCGATGCCCTGGCTTTCGCCGCGAAAACCGGCCAGGTTCAAATAGGCCTCGAGGATCTGGTCCTTGCTCCAGCTGCGTTCGATCGCCCGCGCCGCGCGCATCTGCCGCAGTTTCTGCAGCAGGTCGCGACGCTCGCGCCTGCTGCTCAAACTCGTGTCGAGCTGCGCGGCCAGCTGCATCGTGATCGTGCTGGCGCCGCGACGCGCCTGGCCGCGCAGCCGGTCGCGCAGCGCGCCGATCACCGCGCGAACATCGACGCCGCGGTGTTCGCGAAAGCGATGATCCTCGGCGGCGATCACCGCCGAAACCAGCGCCGGAGAGATCTGCGACAGCGGCGTCCATTGCAGCCGCCGGCCGCTCAGATCCATGCGCAGGCTCTGCACCACTTCGCCGTGCCGGTCGAGCAACTGCGCTTCGGAGGAGCGATAGCCGGCGCGCACTTGATCGGGCGAGGGCGGTGGCGCCGTGCGCGTGATATCGACGAGCCAGGCGGCGCAGATCAGCAGCGTCGCTGCGATCAGCGCGAACGCGATCGCGCGGCGGTTCAGAGCGAACGACATCCGCGATGTCGGCGCAGCGGCGTCACGGCGTCAGCGGCGCGCATACATCGTCCTTGCGCGCCGCGTCGACGGCGCTCCAGCCGTCGGCATCCGTGACCAGCCGGCGGATCAGCGCGATACCGCGCGTCGACGGCGAATGCACGGTACCTGCAGCCTGGTCGCCTTGGACCAGCACCAGCTCTACGCCTTCGGGATGGTCGCGATCTCCCATCGTCAGGAAGTTGTCGGTGTTGGCCGCATACAGCGACAGCGACCAGTAAGCCGGCCAGGCGGCGACGTGAATCCGCAGCGGTTGCCGGCTCAGATCGTAGACGCAGCTGGAATACGCGAACTCCGGCGCCGGCCGCACCACGCGCCGCGAATCCGGCGTGACCGGGCGCGCGTGCAGCCAGCTGTTGACGCGCTCGCCGCCGAAGCTGATGGCGCGCATCGCCAGCTGCATGCTCAGATAGGGCAGCGCGACAACCGCCGCGTAATGCGTGGCCACGGCGACGGCGAGCGCGAGCAGCGCAACCCGGAGCAGGCGCCTCATGCCGTGGCCTCGCAGCCCAGGCGCGTGATCGTCGGCAGTTGCTCGGCCTGCGGTCGCGACTGCGGGCGATACAGCCGCAGGCTGATGCTGAAGCGGCCGGCGGCTCGCGTCGACAGCCAGTTGGCTGCATCACCGCGCTCGGCCGCCACCGTGATCTGCCAGTGATCATGCTCGTCACGGACGATGCCGGCGCGATTCACCGCATGCGCCTGGTCGGTATTGCGCGCCAGGAATTCGTCCTGCGCATACAGCGTCAGCGACCACCACGGCGCCGGCAGCGCGGCGCCGTCGATCCGATAGCGGCAATCCTGACGCAGCGGCTCGCCGCTGCTGTCGTTGAATGCGGTGTAATAAACCGCCTCGCTGCTGTTGAGTGCCAGCAGGCCATGCAGCGCGATCGCGGCGCGCGTATGCGCACCGGCGGCGACCGAGCCGGTCAGCGTATCGGTCTGCCAGGGGCCGAGCCGCAGCAGGCTCGACGATTGCCCCGCGCCGACCGACCACGCAGCCGAACCCAGGCCGGCGACGATGCCGAGCAGGACCGCGACAAACCAGTGCCAGCGTGAACGTTTCATGGCGCCACCACCTCCACCGCCGCGTTCGGCGACTCGCCCAGCATCTCAGGAGCGTACATCGCCTCGACATGCGTGGCTGGCATTTCGAAGCGGCCGGCGTTGTTGTAGCGCAGCGTGTACTCGGTGCTGAAGCGGCCCTTGGGCACGAATGCGTAGTAGGCGCGATAGAAGTCGAAGCGCCGTTCCTCGAACGCCGGCCAGGCATCGCCGCTCTTGCGATCGTCCTGGGACAGCAGCGCCGAATCGCGGCCGAGTCCGCCGCCGAGCAGCGTGCTGCCGCCCGGAATCGGATCGTCGACGACGACCCAGCTCATGTCGGACTGCGCATCGATGTCGAGCCTGACGCGGGCGACGTCGCCGACACTCCACTTGCCCTTGGTCTTCTGCTCGACCGGTGTCACGGTGCGCGTGATGCGGTAGCCGGACGACAGCGGCTCGCGCAGCGGAATCGCGGCGCGGCTTTGCACCGTGATCCAGGGAGCGCCGCTGCCGCTGTGATCCAGCGACAGCGTGCCCGCTGCCGTCGGCCAACGCAGATCCAGGGCCGCCGCTTGTGTGTCTTTCCACGCGTGCTGCTGCGTGTCGTCGCCGAGCCTGGCGCTGGTGCTGCCGCTGACCGTCTCTTTCTCGAACGCGCGTGCGAAGCCTGCCAGCGCCAGCGTGCCCCAGGCATTGGCCGTGGTCAGATTCCAGTGGCCGCGCTGCTGACGGCCGACCGCTCCGCGTACCAGGCGCGGCATATCCTCACGCCAGTCCGCTTCGGGCAGCAGCGCCAGCACCGCACGCACCGCGTTGACGTCGGCGGAGATCATCAGCCACCACAAGGCGTCGTCCTGCTCGGCCGAGAAGCTCATCGTCGTGCCCTGGAAATTCAGGCGCGAACGCAGCAGGGTTTTGGCTTCGATCAAACGTTGTTCACGTTTCGGCAGGCCTTCGACCCGCTGCAGGATGCCGATCCAGTCGATCAGCGCCGAGGTGTGCCACAGATTCGGATCGATCGTGATCGTGCCCAGCCATTCCGGCTTGGCGCGCTCGTAACGCGACAGCGCCTCGATCGCAGCGAGCTTGCGTTCGGTGACGCTGGCGTTATCGACGCGCAGACCGCGCTGCAGCTTGCCTTCGGCAAAATGCTCCAGGCCGTCCAGCATCTGCTCGCGTTCGGCCTGCGGGATTTCCCAACCGGCTTCGCTGGCGATCTGCAGCAGGTAGGCGGTCAGGCTGTCGCTGCCTTCGAGCCAGCTCGACGGGAAATATTTCACCAGGCCGTCGCGATCCAGATAAGCGGACAGGCCGGACATCTGCAGATCCCACATCGGGTGATCGCCCAGCGCGATCGCTTTGGACGCGCGCTGTTCGATGCAGGCATAGGGATAGACGTTCATCCAGTCGCGCACGCCGTCGAGGCTCGTCGTCAGCGACGGCGACAGGGCCACGCGAATGCCGCCGCGCGTGAGGCCGTTGCGGTCGGCGATCGCATCGGCCGGCTTCGCTATCGGCAGCTCCTGGTGCGCGTCGAGTTGCAGCAGCGTCGCCTGATACACGCGCACCGGATAGGCCGGCACCACCTGCTGCGCGACTTTCAGCGCATCGAGCGTCTGCTTGCCGTCGGCGCTTTCGGCGGTCACGGTCCAGCTCAGCCTGTCGATGCCGAACGGCACCGTGAAAGCGAAGCGCGCCGGCGCCGCGGTATTGCCGGGAATGGTCAGCTGCTGCGTCTGTCTGACCGGCGCATCCTGGCCGGGGATCAGCGTTTCGGCATCGACGATCACTTGCTGCGCCTGGGTGGTGGTATTGCGCACCGTGAAGATCGCGTCGAAGCGATCGTTCTCGCGCAACAGCGGCGGCAGGCCGGACAGGATCTGAATGTCCTGCGTGGTACGGATGCTGGCGTGGCCTTCGCCGAAGCGATCGGCGCCGGCGCTGGCGACCGCGGTCAGCCGGAACGCGGTCAGCGCATCGTTGAGCGGCACCTCCACGGTCGCGCGGCCCTGCGCATCCAGCGGCACCCGGCCTTTCCACAGCAGCAGGCTGTCGAGCATTTCGCGCGGCGCACCGCGGCCGCCGCCACCGCCCGGCGCGAGCGCCTTGCGGCCGAAGTGGCGCTTGCCGACCACCTGCATCTGCGCGGTCGAGGTGAACACTTCGATGCCGCGCCGCTGCATCATCGCCTCGAGCAGATGCACGCTGTCGTTCGGCAGCAGATCGAGCAGCGCCTCGTCGACTGCGGAAAACGCGATTTCGGCGGCGGCCGGCAGCTGGCCGCTGCCCGCCGCCTTGACCTGCACGTCGACCTTGGCGAGGCCGCGCGTCTTGTACGTCTGCTGCTGCGGTTTCACGCTGACCTCGAGTCGATGTGCCGACCAGCCGACGTCGACCGCGGTCATGCCGAGCCGGTATGCGGGCTTGGACAGATCGACCATCGCGGTCGCGCTGCCACCGTCGAGTTGCAGCCAGCGATCCAGGCCCAGCCAGCGCAGGAAGCTGTAGAACGTCGAGCGGAAGTCGCCGACTCGTGGACGCAGCGCCAGCACCGACACGAACACGTTCGGCGCGTAGCGATCCAGCATCGGCACTTCGATCACCGGCTCGCGGCCGGACAGTTCGGTGACGAAGGCGTCGATCACACCTTCGCGTTCGATCGTGACCAGCGCGGTGGCCTTGCGGAACGGCATGCGCACCTGCAGCTTGAGCTTTTCTCCCGGCTCGACTTCGCGCTTGTCGGCGATCAGGTCCATGCGATCGGAATCGCCCTGGGCAAACCACCATTGCTCCGCGCCGGCGATCCAGGTGCTGGTCACCGCGCGCGCCACGCGACCGTCGTCGTCACGCGCGCTGGCCTCGATCAGGATCTCGCCGGACACGCCCGGGTCCAGCTTGCAGAACAGCAGGCCGTTGGCGTCCGTGCGGCCGCTGCATTTCTCGGCCAGCTTGATCGTCTCGCTACTGTGCGAATAAGCGTAAAAACCGCCGACCAGGCGCTTGCGATACGAGTGCGTCTTGAGCTGGTACAGCGCGACGTCGACTGTGCGGTCCTTCAGCGGCTGGCCTTTCAGATCCAGTACCACGGTCTGGAACTGCAGCTGGTCCTTGGCCGCTCCCCAGCCCTGCGTGGCGATGCCGACCACCTGGGCCGCCGGCCACAGCGGCACGCTGCTGCGTACGCTGCTGACTTCACCGTTGGCGTCCGGGTATTCGAGTTCGGCGACCAGGGTCTGGGCGCGATCCGACAGCGGCAACTCGTCGATCAGGCTGTGCGCCGAGCCGTTGGCGTCGAGATTCAGCGGCAGCGTGCGGCTGGGCTTGGGCTTGGCATCGGCATCGGCCTGCGCGTCGCCATCGTCGTCGGGGAACAGGCCGCCCTGATTTTCTTCCGACACGCCGGTCTTGATCGGCCGGGCGTCGAACGTGAAGTTGTCGTAGTTCTTGAAGCTGATCGTGCGCGGCTGCAGCTGCGTGCGCAGTTTCACCGGCAGGCCGGCTGCGCCACCGCCGCTGAAATAGCCGACGTACAGATCCAGCGGCAGCTGCGTCGTGGCAATGGCCGGCGCCTGCGGCGGCTGCACCAGCGCGCGCATCAGCGGGATGCGGTATTGCTCGACGCGAAACGAGCCGGCGTCGGCGGACAGGCCGTCCTTGCCCTCGAAGCGCAGCCGGTATTCGCCGAGCTTGGCCGCCTGCGGAATCGGCCACTGCGATTCGGCGATACCGCGTTCGTCGAAGCTCAAGGCCAGTTCGACTTTCTGATCGCTGCCGCTGTGCTCGATCACCAGCTTGTCCGGACGCAGCGCCGGCACCTTGATGCCGTCCTTGCCGCGCTCGCGCCAGTAATGCTTCATCGCCACGGTTTCGCCGGCGCGGAACAGGCTGCGGTCGAACACCGTATGCGCGATCGTCGGCGTGTCCCACAGGCCGACGTTCAAGTTGAAGTCCGACGGCGCGATGCCGTCGTTCCAGCTCGACATCACGAACGAGAAGTCGCCGTCATGGCGCGCGCTGATCATCAGCGGATGGCCGTCTTCGCTGTCGCAGTTCACCCAGGTTTCGGGCTTGGGCAGGCTGTCGATGCGCGCGATGCCGTCCTTGCCGGTGCTGCCGCTCCACACCGCCGAGCCGTTGCAGCCGTCGACGATTTTCAGCGCCGCACCGGCGACCGGCCTGCCGCCGTCCAAGGTGGTGACGAACGCCAGCGAGCCTTCGCGGCCCCATTTGAAATGCACCGCCATATTGGTGACCAGCGCGGTGGTCGCGACATAGCGCGTCGCCGGCTTGCCGAGCAGCGCGGCGCCGAGCCGCGGGCTGGCGATCTCGACGACATGGAAGCCACGCTCCTTCAGCGGAATGCCGATCACCTCGAAGGCCTTGGCGTCGGCCGGGCGCGGCAGCTCGAAAGCCTCGGCGCTGCTGCCGGCAAATACCGATTCGACGCCGGGCTGCACGTAGACGTCCTGGTCCCAGCGGCCGCTCATGTTGGTTTTGACGCGCGCGATCCACTGCAGGATCTGCGCTTCGTCGTCGATGCGCTTGCTGGCGCCGCCGATGCGGCTGGCGGCCACCGGGCTTTCGACGTCACGCAGCGTCACCGGCAGCACGCCGCCTTCGCTGGCTTCGAGAATGCCGAATTCGCCGCTGAACTTGGCCAGTGGCGGCGCGCTGTCGGTGGCGATTTTCAGCGGAAAACTGCCGGCGTTGGCGAGCTGGCGCCCGGCGTCGTCCTTGAACCCGGCCGGCAGCTGCAGCTCCAGCGCCGCCGATTCCGGGAACGGCGGCTGGAACTCGATGCGGTCGACGAACGGCGCGTCCTCGTCGGCAGGCTCGGGCTCGCGCGTGCCGCCGGCGCCTTTCAGACGAATCTGCATGGCCAGCTGGGTCGGCACCGGCGCGCTGAAGCGCAGGCTCATCGCCAGCACCGGCGTGCAGGCGGCGTCGGCATTGACGCGATCGCAGCCGAAGCTCGCGCTGAATGCGGGCCGCGTGCGGTACTTGAGCACCTGGTCGATGGTCGTCGCCGCGCCGCTGCTGGTGGCGATGCCCTTGCCCCAGACCAGATCGAACTCGGTATCTTCCGGCAGCGGCCGCGAGCAGCGCACCACGGCGATGTCGCGCTCGCGGCGCGCGAGTTCGTCGCTGTTGATCTGCAGGTAGTCGGTGTCGCCGTTCTTGAACAGCACGCGGTAGTACGAGTAGCTCAGCGCGCGCCGCTGCGCGAGCACCGCCTCGCGCTCCTTGCCTTCGATCAACTGCAGCGGCAGGCGCTCGGCCAAGTTGGCGACCGCGCAGTAGCCGCTGGCCTCGATGCTGGCGCGAGTCGCCGGCGCGTCGGTGGCCAGCAGGAAGACCTGTTCGGCGTCGACGGTCTGCGAGCCCTCGCCGGGCAGGGCCGCGCGTACCGCGGGGCCGCCGGTGGCGAAGCTGAACTCCTTTTTGCCGCTCAGCGCGGCGCCGGCGAGACTCTTCAGGCCGGCCTTGAGCGTGAAGCGGCAGCTCTGGCCGGCGGCGAGGTCGGCGTCGAAATCGTAGACCCAGTTGCGCTCGTCGGCCCAACGGCCGTGGCCGCTGGCGGCGCAGGCGATGTCGAAAGGGTCGGGCAGCCGCGGATCGCCGAAACGCACCATGCTTTCCGAGAAGCGTGCGGTGGCCTGGCGCACGTCGCGCACGCTTCCCTGCGGCGAGAAACTCTGCACCTGGGCGGCACCCGCCAGCGCCGGCCAGCACAGGGCCAGCAGCCACAATATCCGCGCCTGGCGCATCAGCGTCCCCTCCTTGGTTTTTGCCTACTTTAGCTGCTCGTGATGGCACGGTTGGGAAATCGGCATCACGTCGGCTCGCTTCGCACTTTTCTTGCGATAGTCGTGCGCATGAATCCGAACCCGACCGCCGCGCGCTGGCGCGTGCTTGCGCTGTACGCGCTGCTGAATGCGCTGATGCAATTCGAATGGCTGCGCTTCGCGCCGGTGGCCAATGACGTCGCTGCGCAGTATGGCGTCGGCGTCGGCACCGTCGGCTGGCTGTCACTGGTGTTTCCGCTGCTGTTCCTGCCGCTGGCGCTGCCCAGTGGCGCGCTGGTCGACCGGCTCCATCTGCGCATCAGCCTGCGGCTGATCGCCGGTGTGCTGCTGCTCGGCGCGCTGCTGCGCGCCCTGTTGCCCGGATTTTCCGGCCTGCTGATCGGTCAGACCGTGATCGCACTGGTGCAGCCGATGGTGATGTCGGCGATGGCGCCGCTGGCGCGTGCCTGGTTTGCGCCGTCGCAGCGCCTTACGGCGACGTCGGTGGGCACGCTGGCGCTGTTCGTCGGACTCGGCGCGGCCTTCGTGCTGATTCCGCTGGCGGCGGCCGATGTCGCCGCGTCGCAGCGTTTCGATCTGATCGTGCTCGCGCTGGTCGCACTGCTGGTGTTCGCGCTGGTGCCGCGCGATCCACCGCCGCTCGACGACGCAGAGTCGGCGACGCGGGTCGCATCCAGCAACGGCAGCGCCCGTTTCCTGCTGACGCGGCCGGCACTGCTGTTGCTGTTTGCGCTGATCTTCGTCGGCAACGGTTTCTTCAACGCGCTGTTCACCTGGATCGAGCCGATGCTCGGCGCCAACGGCCTGAGCGCGGACGCCGCAGGCCTGGTCGCACTGGCGATGCTCGCCGGCGGCGTCGGCGGCATGGTGTTCGTGCCCGCGCTACCGGGGCTGGGCGCGCGCCTGAGGCTGAGCTTGAGCGGCGCGGCGCTGCTCGGCATTCCGCTGGTGCTGCTGTTGACGCGGCTCGACCAGCTGCCGCTGCTGTGCGCGATCGGCTTGGTGCTGGGCGTGATCATGCTGGCGCCGCTGCCGCTGTTGCTCGACACCGTCAGCGGCCTGGCCGGCGCGCAGCACGGCGGCCTGGCGGTCAGCGCGTTCTGGCTGGCCGGCAATGCCGGCGCGGCGGCGGTGATCTACGCGCTGTCCTATCTGGCCGACCACCAGCTGTGGCAGCTCGCCGGCTATGCCTTCGCCGGCCTGCTGCTGCTGCAGCTGCTGATGGTGCAGGCGCTGCGCCTGCCGCGACACATGGCCGGCTGAAACGAAAATCGGCGCCACCAGGGCGCCGATTGTTTTGCAGCAGACCGAGTAGGGTCAGCGGGAGTCGTGGCGATACACGTAGGGCGTACGCGGCGCCGGACGCACCACGCCGATGCCGGCATTGGCGCCGACGTTGACGCCGCCGCCGTAGGGGCCGTTGACGCCGGCATGGGCACCCGCGCCGATGCCGCGGCCACCGCCGGCATTGGCACCGGCGCCGACATTGACCGAGCCGCCGCCGGGGCCGCGGATGCCGACGTTGGTGTTGGCGTTGACGCCGCGACCACCGCCGACGCTGGCACCGCTGCCGACGTTGATGCCGCCGCCACCCGGGCCGCGGACGCCGACATTGGCGCCAGCGCCGATGCCGCGACCGGCGCCAGCTCGCGCACCGGCACCGACATCGATGCCGCCGCCGCCGGGGCCGTGCAGGCTGACACCGCTGCCGACGCCCAGACCGCGGCCGCCGCCGGCATTGACGCCGGCGCCGACGTTGAGTCCGGCGCCGCCGCCACCACCGACCGCGCCGCCGGCAATGCCCAGCGCGCCGCGTGTCGCATCGCGCGCGATGCCGATGCCGCCGCGGGTGGCGTCGCCCGCAATGCCGAGCGCGCCGCCGACGATGTTGCCGACCAGGCCGCGGCTCTGCGGCCGGCGGTCTTCGTAGTACTCGTCGTCATAGCGGCTGTCATAGCGGCTGTCGTAACGGCTGTCGTAGCGATCGTCGTAGCGGCCGCCGTCGACATTGATGCTGACGTTCGCGTTGGCGGAAGCGCCGCGGCTTTGTGCCAGCGTCGGCGATGCGGCGACGGCAAGGCCGGCCGCGAGCAGGGTGTAGGGGAATAGTTTTTTCAGCATGACGCGTCTCCAGGAGCAAGCCAGCAGACTGCAGCCGCGCCGCAGTCCTGTAAATTGTCCCAAATGTTTACGTACGTGCACATAGCCAAAGGCTCACAGCCGGGTCAGCTTTTTGCTCGCCGTCACACTGGAGAACCTCTGATCCAGTCCTGCACGTCCGCGCCGGCGTCAAAACCGGCGCGATGCAAGGAAGGCGCGACGATATGTATTGGACCTACATGAGGAGCGACTGACGCCGCAGCCTGCCGGTTTTGGCGCCGGCCCTTCGGGTTGCCCCGGAAATGTCGCCATGCCGCGTTGCTCGTCCCTTGTTTGGAATCACCAAACCGCGGGGCTCGCGCCTTGCCTGGCGGCATCTCCGGGGCAACGCGGACGCGCAGGACTGGATCAGAGGTTCCCTAGCCGACCAGCAGCCACACCGGATCGTTGACCGGCGGCAGCAGCTTGGGCGCCGGTGCGTCGACGCCGATGCCGAGCCGCTGATACAGCCCCAACAACGGATCGGCGAGCGAGCCGTGCTGGCTCAGCGCCTCGATGCGCGCGTCCGGGCACAGCCAGCGCAGGCTCAGCAGCGCGGTGCTCAGGGTGCCGACGATCTGCGCCTGGCCCAGCCACGGCGCGTAGGCCTCGATCGGCAGCCGCGAGTCCAGCTCGGCGAGGTGGCTGCGGTCGACGTCGAGCAGCCAGTCGCTGCTGCGCGGATGGCGTTTGACCGCGACCGACTGGCCGTTGCGCAGAGCCTGATCGAGCCGCTGCGACAGGGCCGCGCGCAGCGCCGGATCGGCGCGCAGCAGATGATCGTGCGGCAGGATCAGCAGGCTGTCGAAGCCGCGCGTGATCGCCGCGCCCTGGCTGCCCTCGATCAGCCGCTGGCACAGCGCCTGTACCTCGCTGCGCCGGTACCAGTACGGGTCCAGCGCCAGCCGCGGCTTGGTCGCCAGCTGCGGATGCGCGTGTTGCGGGAACGCCAGCCAGGCGTATTCGACCCAGCGCGAACTGCCGAGCGAGGTCGGCTTGTCGTACCAGCTGCCGTAATGCATCCGGCTGCTCCAGCGCTCGAGCCGGCGCAGCAGATTTTCGTAGCGGCGCGGCCTCAGGCTGCTCAGCCCGGAATACGAAAACGTGCCGTCGTCCAGGTAGGCGCCGAGCGTGTAGCGACGCCGGTTTGCGTGCGCCATCGCGTACTGGAATTCCACGCGCCGGTCGTTGCCGCCGATGATTTCGTCGGGCTGGGTTTCGTCGACCAGCGCGGCGATCTGGCGCAGCACGACGCGCGTGCGCAGCAGCTTGCGCAGCGGCGACTTGCCGATCGCCGGCAGCGAGGAAATCTGCAGCCCGGGCAGGTTCAACGATTGCAACAGCGGCAGCCAGGGATCGCGCCGGTCGCCGCGCTGGTCGATCAGAACCAGGCGGCGCCGCGCATGCCGGTACGGCCCGAACAGCAGGCCGAGCGCGCAGAACAACTGCCAGGGCGTGGATACCAGCACCAGCAGGCTGGACGCCTGTGGCTTGCGTAGGGACGTCATCGTCGAGGTCCGGTTGGCAGCGGCGTATCGCGCTGCGTTCTCATGCGGGAGTCCCGACTGTATCGATTGCTTCGCCGGCGCAGGGCGTTACGGCGGCGCGCGGCCGCACTTTTATATGCTCAGTCTTTGTGAGGACGGCTTCGGCTATCCATCTGCAGTGAGGTTTACGTGCGCTGGTTCTTCAACAGCGCGGTCAGCTCGTCGATCTGCGCCTGCTGCTTCTCCAGCAGCGCAATGATCTGGTCGGCGCGCATCGCGTCGAATTTCTCGTGCAGCGCCATGATCTCGATTTCGGCCTTGAGGTTCACCGCGTAATCGCTTTCGGCGCTGAGCCGATCGCGCGCGTTCTGGCGGTTCTGCGACATCATGATCACCGGCGCCTGCAGCGCCGCGGTCATCGACAGCAGCAGGTTCAGGAACACATACGGATAGGGGTCGAACGCGGTCCTGCCGAGCAGCTCGGTGTTGAGCACGGTCCAGGCCAGCAGCAGGCCGGTAAAGATCAGGATGAAGCGCCACGAGCCGCCGAACGCGGCAACGCCGTCGGCCAGGCGCTCGCCGAACGTGGCGGTGTTGTCGGCGTCGTGCAGCTGGGTGCTGATCGCGCGCCGCTGTCCGACCTGCTCGACCACGGCCAACTCGTTTTCGTCGAGGTTGGGGCGGCTCTTGCCGATCCAGCGCAGCGCGGCGGCGGCGGGGTTGCTAGCGCGGGTCATCGAGTAGGCTCCTGTTCTATTGCGGGCGCAGTGCCGGCTCGGGCGAGACCGCGCCCGGCCATGGCATCATCGGCGGATGACCATTATGTTCCGGCTCGCCACGCGGATCACGCGGCGCGCGGCCTCGTGATCGAAGAACTCATCGCCCGCTGGGGCTATTTCGCGATTGTCGTCGGCACGTTGTTCGAGGGCGAGACCACCTTGCTTGCGGCCGGCGCGATGGCGCATCGCGGCCTGCTGTCGCTGCCGATGGTGCTGGCGGTGGCGTTCTTCGGCGGTGTGCTCGGCGACCAGATCTGGTTTCAGATCGGCCGCCGCTTCGGCCAGCCCTTCATCGACCGGCGTCCGGCCTGGCGCAAGCGCCTGGCCTTCGTAGACCGATTGTTGAGCCGCTACGGCACGATGTTCGTCGTGCTGTTCCGCTTTCTGCCGGTGCCGCTGGTGCGCACCATCACGCCGGTGCTGCTGGGCTCGCGCGGTTACCCGATGTGGCGCTTCACCGCGCTCAACGTCGCCGGTGGCGCGCTGTGGACGGTGCTGCTGACCGCGGCTGGCTACGGCCTCGGCGCGGCGCTGTCGGGCATCATCGGCCGGCCGATACGGCCCAAGGAATTGCTGCTCGGCGTGCTGATCGCCGGTGTGCTCAGCTGGCTGCTGTATCAGCTGATTTCGCGGCTGCGGCGCGGCGCCGAGGTTTGAAGCAATCCCGGGTTTCACCCGGGCTGTGCGCCTCAAACCAGATGCGGCTTCGCCAGGTATTCCTCGGACTGCATTTCCTTGAGCCGCGACAGCGTGCGCTTGAATTCGAAACGCAGCTTGCGGCCGGCGTAGAGCTGGTCCTGCGGTACCGCCGCGGCCAATAGCAGCTTCACGCCGCGGTCGTAGAACTCGTCCACCAGGTTGATGAAGCGCCGCGCCGCGTCCTCGTTGTCGACATTGAGCTGCGGAATGCGCGAGATCAGCACGGTGTGATATTCGCGGGCCAGCTGGATGTAGTCGGCGGCCGAGCGCGCGGTTTCGCAGATCTCGGTGAAGTCGAACCAGACCACGCCGTCGGCACGGCGCCGCGTGCGCAGCTGGCGGTTCTGCACCTCGATCGGCAGGTTGGTTTCGCCGGGCTTTTGCGCGATTTCCTGGAACCATTGCTCCAGCCGCGCATCGGCCTGCGCATCGAACGGCGACAGATACAGCTGCACGCGCGTCAGCGTACGCAGCCGATAGTCGACGCCACCGTCGACGTTGAGCACGCGCAGCTGCTGCTTCAGGCGCTCGATCGCCGGCACGAAGTTCTGCCGCTGCAGGCCGTCCTTGTACAGCTCGTCCGGCGCGCAGTTGCTGGTCGCGACCAGGGTCACGCCCTCGTCGAACAGGTATTCGATCAGGCGGCCGAGGATCATCGCGTCGGCGATGTCGGAGACGTAGAACTCGTCGAAACACAGCACGCGCACCTGGTGCGAAATCTCCAGTGCGACCAGCTTCAGGGGATCGCGCTTGTGCGAGTAGGTGCGGCGGCGCTCGTGCACGTCGAGCATGAAGCGGTGAAAGTGCGTGCGCTGCTTGTACTTGAACGGCAGCGACTCGTAGAACGCGTCCATCAGATAAGTCTTGCCGCGGCCGACGCCACCCCACATGTACAGGCCCTGCACCGGCGGCCAGGTCAGCCGGTCGCTGAGCAGTTTCTTCTTCGGCGCCTGCGCCAGCAGCTCTTGCTGAACCCGGTCGAGCGCGTCGACCGCCGCGGCCTGGGAAGCATCGGAGACGAAGCCGCTGCGCGCCAGATCCTGCTGGTAGCGCTGCCGCGGCGACAGCGTGTTTTCGGGCTCGCTCATGCGACTTCCGCGTTGGGGTCGATGGCGTCGTCGGCGCTTGCCGGCAGATGCGTGTCGGGCTCGCCGCACAGCGCGAGGATCTGCGCGCGCGCCGCATCGCGCAGCTGCGCGGCGCTGCCGCCGACCGGCAAGGGCGCCCCGATGTCGACGTCGACGCGACTCCAGCGGAAGCGCGTTTTCGCGCCGCCGAGCAGCTGGCGCGTGCCGCGTATCGTCACCGGCACCACCGGCACGCCGGCTTTCGCCGCCAGCAGAAACGCGCCGTTCTTGAACGGCAGCAGGCCGGCTTCGGCCTTGAACGTGCCTTCGGCAAAAATCGCCAGCGATTCGCCGGCCTGGATGTCGCGCAGCAGCGCGCGCGTCTGCACGGCGCCGGCGCGAGCACTCGTGCGATTGACGAAGCGATAACCCATTTGTTTGAGCACGCGGCCGGCGTAGAACCATTGCGCGACGCCGTGCTGGATGACGAAACTGAAACGCGTCGGCAGCGCCGCGGTCATCACCATGCCGTCGAGATAGCTGGCGTGATTGGAGACGACGATGCAGGGCCCGGCCGGCAGGTTTTCGGCACCGCGCACGCGAAACGGCACCAGCATCAGCAGCATCCCCAGCCGCACGCCCCAGGCGCCGAGCTGCCGGCGCAAGGTCTGGCCCGGCAGCACCAGGATCAGCGGGCAGATCAGGATGAAGGTGTTGATGCAGAACACAACCGTCGCGTAGGCGGTATACAGCCAGCCCAGCAGCGAGCCGATCAGGGAAGGGGAGCGGGGTGACATAGGCCGCGGATTATAAGGCCAAGCCCCGCCGCGCTCCTTACAATGCGGGCAGCGATGAGCACCCCCAATCTCCCTTCGCCCCGCGCCGCCGCCGCGCGCCCGATTCGAGCCGGGATCTTGCGTAAGTGGCATCATGCAGGCCCGGCCGCCGCGCCGGCATGCGATCAAACCGGATCACCCTGGATTACCTCGTGAAGACCTTGCGCCATAGCCTGACCCTGTTGCTGACCCTGCTTTTCGTCGCCGCCTGCAAGCCGCCGACGCCGGACGCTGCCGACAAGGCCGCCGTCGACAAGGCCGCACAAGCCACGGCCGTGGCGCCGGCCAGCGAAAATCCCGCCGAGCTGGCCGCGGTGCGCGCCGCGGTCAAGGCCAACATGCCCGACCTGGACCCGGAGCAGATCCGCTCCACGCCGATGCCGGGCATTTACGAAATCCAGATCGGCATGAACTTCGGCTACGTCACGGCCGATGGCCGTTACCTGATCGCCGGCGACCTCACCGACCTGAAGACGCGCCAGGAACTGACCGAAGACCGCCGCCGCGACGCGCGCGTCGCCCTGGTGGAGAAAATCGATCGCGAAGGCTTCATCGAGTTCGCGCCGGAGAACATGCCGGCCAAGTACACGGTCACCGTGTTCACCGACGTCGACTGCGGCTACTGCCGCATGCTGCATCGTCAGATCAAGGACTACAACGCGCTCGGCATCGCGGTGCGCTACGTGTTTTTCCCGCGCAGCGGCGCCAATACGCCGTCGTTCTACCAGGCCGAAGAAGTCTGGTGCTCGGCCGACCGCAAGGCCGCGCTGACCCGCGCCAAGAGCGGCATCGACCTGAACTCGGACAAGAGCTGCCCGAACCCGGTGATGGCGCATCTGCAGGCCGCCGCCGAACTCGGCCTGCGCGGCACGCCGTCGATCGTGCTGCCGGACGGCGAGCTGGTGCCGGGCTATCGGCCGCCGGCCGATCTGCTGGCGGTGCTGCAGCAGAAGAACGCCGAGCAGGCGCTGCCGCCGGCGCCGACGGGTTGATCGATTCGTTTTATCTCCTTCCCCCATTGGCGTGGGAAGGCCGGGATGAGGGCGCGACGCCAGCGCGGCTCCGCGACGACTCGCCCCCACCCCAACCCTCCCCCGCAAGCGGGGGAGGGAGTGCGAGCCTGCGGCGATGGATCGGCGCGGTGCTGCTGCTGATTGCCGCAACGCCGAGCTTCGCGGCCGACGCGCCGGTGGATGCCGAACTCGAGCAGATGCGCGACCGCCTGGCCACGCGCCTGCCCGAAGTGCGCCGTGAAGATGTACAGCGCTCGGCCGCGCCGGGTCTGTTCGAGGTGCGCGCCGGCGTGACCTTCGGCTACGTCACCGCCGACGGCAAGTACGTGATCTCCGGCGAGATGGCGAATCTCGACAACGGCGAGCACATCACCGACGCGCGTCGCGACCAGTACCGGTTGAAGGTCGTGCAGGGCCTGCAGGCCGACGCGATCGAGTTCGCGCCGGCGCAGGCCACGCAGTGGATCACCGTGTTCACCGACGTCGATTGCCACTACTGCCGGCTGCTGCATCGCGAAGTGCCGGAGTTGAACAAGCTCGGCATCGGCGTCCGCTACCTGTTCTTCTCCAAGTACGGCGCGCCGTCGCAGGCCTTCGATCGCGCGCGCGTGATCTGGTGCCAGAAGGACCAGCAGGCGTCGTTGAATGTCGGCCTGCTGTCCGGCGTCGTGCCGTCGCGCGAGGCCAGCTGCAAAGACCCGGTGCGCGCGCAGTACCAGGCCGCGGTCGATCTCGGCATTCATGGCACGCCGGCGATCATCCTGCCCGACGGCGGCCTGAGCTATGGCTACGCCAAGGCAGACGCGATCGTGCAGGAGATCAGCGATCGCGCGGCCGCGGCGGCGCAGCAGTTAAGCGCACAGCCCGCTGCGGCGCCTTAGGGAACCTCTGATGAAGTCCTGCGCGCCCGCGTTGCCCCGAAAGGCGGTGGCCGAAAGGGGCGCATTGCGGCGTCTCTCCTTCCTCATGTACGTCCGGTACATTTCGTCAGTCGTTCCTTGCACTGCGCCCCTTTCGGTCACCGCGCGGACGTGCAGGACTTCATCAGAGGTTCCTTAGCGTTTCGCTGACATGCTCGACACACTCAAACAACAGTGGGAACAGTTCAAGGCGCAGCAGCCCGGCACGCGCTTTCAGGCGCAGCATCGTCGCGGCCACCAGGGTGCCAAGTCGCCGATGGCGCGCGTCGTGCGCGCGGTACTGGCCGTGGTCATCACGCTGGTCGGACTGGTGATGATGCCGGCACCGGGCCCCGGCATGCTGGTCGTCGCCTTCGGCCTGGTGCTGCTGGCGCGCGAATCGCTGATGGTCGCGCGCCTGCTCGACCGTGCTGAGCTGTGGCTGCGGCCGCGTGCGCTGCGCGTCGTCGCCTGGTGGAAGCGACGTCGCGCGCCGGATCGGGCATGAGCCGCGCTCGGGATTGATCGTTTGAAGTGACCGCGCGGTGCGGACGTCGGCAGTGCCGGCGCAAACCCGTTGCCGACGATCTCAGGGCTGGTGTTTGCGGTAGTCCGCGATCAAGGTGCCCGCAGCCCGCACTTCGGCTTCGTGGTCGGTCTCGCGCCAGGGCTCGTCGAGACCGGCGTGGTACCACTCGCGCATCGCCGGCAAGGCCAGCAAGCGCGCAGCATAGGCCGCCGCCACGCTGCCCAGCGGCAGCGCGTAGGTCTGCACGCGGAACGCCACCGGCGCGAAGAACGCGTCGACCGCGGTGAACGAGGTGCCCGCCAGGAAGGGGCCGCCGAAACGCGACAGGCCCTCGTTCCACAATTCTTCGATGCGATCGATATCGCGCTGCAGATCGTCGGCGATCAGCAGCGGCGTCACGCGCAGCCCGCAGTTCATCGGACACTTCGAGCGCAGCGCGCCGAAACCGGAATGCATTTCACTGGCGGCGCTGCGCGACCAGGCGCGTGCGCTTTGGTCTGCGGCCCAGACCCGCGCATGGGATTCGGCGAGGTATTCGACGATCGCCAGTGAATCCCAGACGGTGATGTTGCCGTCGACCAGGCAGGGCACCTTGCCATTTGGCGAGAAGCGCCGGAACGCATTCCAGCTCGAACCGGCAGCAAACGGCACCAGCTGCTCTTCGAAAGCGATGCCGCACTCGCGCATCAGCAGCCAGGGACGCAGCGACCAGGACGAGTAGTTCTTGTTGGCGATGTAAAGCTGGAGCATGGCGGTCTTCAGCGCAGAGCGACGCCGAATAGTAGCCGGGACGCAGGCGGGCGTTCAGTCTCGCCGCTGCATGCTGGCGGTGGTCGTACTCATCCACAGGAGAAACATTATGAAAAACCTCATCGGAACCTTCGCCACACTGGCGATGCTCGCAGGCGCCAGTTCGCTGGTCGGCTGCAACACCATGGAAGGCGCCGGCAAGGACGTCGAGAAGACCGGCCAGGTGATCCAGAAATGCGCCGACACCACCGACCCGTCCTGCAAGCGTTAACCGTCGTAGCGATATCGCGACCCGCGCAGGCCCAATGGCCGCGCGGGTTTTATTTTTTCCAGTAGCCGGCCGCTTTGATCCAGTCCGGATCGTGGCCGCGCTGTTCGACCAGATGGTCGCGTATCGCCATCGCGCGTTGCGATTCGGTCGCGATCCAGATGTAGCAATCGCCTTGCGGCAGTTCGATCGTCGCGAGCTTGCGTTGCAGCAGTACGCCGGCATCGGCGCCATTGCGATGCAGCCAGTACACATGCGTGTTTAACGGCAGCGCCTGTTGCTCGTCGGCGCTGGCGACTTCGCCGACGACGACGATGTTGCTGCCAGCCGGCAACTCCTCGATGCGCCGCGCGATCGAGGGCAGCGCGGTTTCGTCGCCGGCGAGCAGATAGCTGTCGAAGTCATTCGGCGGAATCGACGACCCGCGCGGACCGCCGACGCCGATCCACTGACCGATCCGGGCCTGCGCGGCCCAGGTCGCCGCCGGGCCTTCGCCATGCAGCACGAAGTCGATGTCGAGCTCGCCGGCGTCCGCATCAAAGCGCCGCGGCGTGTAGTCGCGCGCCGGTGAAAAGATCGTGCCTTCGGGCAGGCTCATTGGCTCGCCGGAGAACGTCGGCATGCGCGGCCGTTGTTCGCCGGGCAGCGGAAAGAACAGCTTTACGTGATCGTCCGGCGACGGGCTGCTGAAGCCTTGGAGATCGGCGCCG
The DNA here is from genome assembly GCF_965279055.1 of Hydrocarboniphaga sp. NCBI lineage: Bacteria > Pseudomonadati > Pseudomonadota > Gammaproteobacteria > Nevskiales > Nevskiaceae > Hydrocarboniphaga > Hydrocarboniphaga sp. The sequence goes on from NZ_OZ257125.1 coordinate 962,016, forward strand.
CTCAAGGTGACGCGGCGCATTTTCGGCGTCAGATCGACCACGCGTTTGACCTGCAGCTGGCGCGGCACCAGGCGATGGCGCACGCGGGTGAAGACATGCGCTTCCGCTGCTTCGATCATGACCCCGCCTTGCCGATGTCGGCGACGGCCTTGTCGATGATCGCGGTCACGCGCGCGGTTTCGGCCGTGTCCCAGTTGCGCTCGTGCGCCATCAGCGCCTGCTTCAGCTGCTCCACCGAATCGCGAATCGCATTGGGCACGCTGAGCTTGGCGCGCATCCGCGCCGACATTTTCAGGCCCTGCTTCACCGCTTCGACTTCAGCGAGATTCTGCTGCAGGAAGCGGCGGCCTTCGTCGGTGATCGCGTACTGCTTCTTGGCGCTTTCGTCGGCCTGATGGATCGCGGCGTAGCCGGATTCTTCGAGAAACGTCAGCGTCGGGTAGATCGCGCCGGGGCTGGGCGTGTAGGTGCCGCCGGCCAGATCCTCGATCGCGCGGATCAGCTCGTAGCCGTGGCGCGGCTGCTCGGCGATCAGCGACAGCAGCAGCAGCTTCAGGTCGCCCTGGCCGAACATGCGGCTGGAGCGTCCGCCGCCGCCATGGCGCGGATCGCGGCCGCGCGGGTCGTCGCCGCCGTCACGGCCACCAAAAGGGCCGCCGCCGAAGGGCCCGCGGTGATGCCGGCCGATCATCGACCACAGGCCGTGCAGGCGCTCGTGCAGATCTTGCTGGTGATGGGAGGAGGGGCCGCCATGGCGGCGGTCGTCGTGGTGTGAGTGATCGGAAAAATGGCGATGCATGAGTGCTCCTAAAGCGTGATATGTCTTAAGTAAATTACTTAAGTAACTATCATAAGATATATCGTAACAAAATCGAATGCAACACCCTCCCCGGGTCGGTATCGTCGGCAGTGCCGCCTGATATGTTTTCCCGTGCGGCATCCAGGCCGGGTCGGGGGACCCGCGTGCTATCGATGGGGAAGAATCCAGTGAAATCATTTGCCACCCGCCGCTGCTGCTTGGCGGTTTTGTTGTTTGCCTGTGCGCCCGCATTCGCCGGCCAGGCCAGTTACCAGGCCCTGCAGACCGGCAATCCCGGCACGCCCGGCGACGGCGTGTTCGTGTCGCCGCCCTTTGACGACGAGTCCTACGAGCTGAAGACGCCGTACCCGATCGTTGGCATCGACGACGGCGTGATGTTCACGCTGTTCCCGAAAGCGCCGGTGCAGTTCACCGTGGGTGCCGACTGGGACCGCGTGGGCTTTCAGCTCGCGCTACCGGATCTGTCCTGTTACGCCAGCACCGGCCTGCCGATCAACGGTCTTGTGACGGTCAAGGGTGCCGCTGGCGGTTACGCGTTCCTGTCGCTGGAAACGATGCAGTCGCTGTATCAGATACTGCAGCAGTACTGTTCGACCGCTACCGGCGTCGGCTTCGAGCAACTCGTCGTCAAGGCAGTTTCGGCGATTTACACGGTGACCGACGGCAGCGAGCCGCCTTATGCGCACGTCAACGATCTGGACGCGCTGGCGCTGGGACTCAGCAGCCAGGCCGTGCCCGGCAAAGACAGCCAAGTGGCGGACCTGAAGGCCAGCATTTCCGAAGGGCTCGATCCGATCGCTCCGGGAGCCGGCGGCTCCCTGTTTTTCGACGTGCAGAACATCGGATCGAAGCCGGCCAAGCAGGCGACGGCGAAGGCAACGCTTCCGGACAACGTGCAGATCGGATCGATTTACGCCAATGGCTGGAACTGCAGCAAAAAAAAGAATCAGCTGGAGTGCGTCTACCCGTCGACGATTCCAGGCGGAGGCTATAAGGATTTTTACGTGGATTTCCAGGCGCCTGCCGAGCCGCAGGTCCTGACCGCGAAACTGAAAGTCGGGGCGAGCAACGACGCCGACAGCTCGAACAACACCGCGGTCGAAAAAACCACGGTGAGTTCCTGCACGCTCAGCCAGGTGCAGAACTTCCTGTTGCAATACCCTGCGACGTTCATCGTCGATGCCGATGGATCGCGACAGGCGAAACCCGGTCTGAATCCGGATGCCTGCCGGGCCGCAGCGGCGCCCGCATCGCGCTAATGAACGCTCAAGGGACGGGGGCTTCCCAGCCGCCGCCCAGGGCCTGGATCAGCGCCACCGCCGTGGTCTGGCGGTCCAGCGAAGACTGGATCAAGGTGCGGCGCGCCGACAGCGCCGAGGCCTGGGCGGTGACCACTTCGGTGTAGCTGACCTGGCCGGCCTTGTACTGGTTGAGGATCAAGCGCTCGTTCTCGTCGGCGACGGCCGAGGCCTTGGCGCGCAGCTCCTGGGTGCGTTCCAGCACGCGCACGCCGGTGAGCTGGTCCTCGACGTCGGCGAACGCGCTCAGCACGGTCTGGCGATAGGTCGCCACCGCCTGGTCGTAGGCCGCGCGCGACTGCGCGATCTGCGCCTTGCGCGAGCCGAAGTCGAGCAGCGTCTCGGTCGCCGACACGCCGATCGACCACAGCATCGACGAGGCGCTGAACAGGTCGCTGAGGCTGCTGGTCTGCGAGCCGTAGGACGCGCTCAGCGCCAGGCTCGGGAAATACGCGGAGCGGGCGATGCCGACCTGGGCGTTGGCGTTGGCGACGCGGCGCTCGGCGCCGGCGATGTCCGGGCGGCGCTGCAGCAGCTCCGACGGCACACCGACCGGCACGCTCGGCACGACGCCATTCCACGGTGCCGGTTCCAGCCTGAAGTTCGCCGGCGCCTGGCCGACCAGCACCGCAATCGCGTGCTCGAGCTGGCCGCGGCTGCGCGCCAGGCCTTCCATGTCGGCCTGCGTGCCGTACAGCTGGGTCTGCGCCGACAGCACGTCGGTGCGCGGTGCGATGCCGGCCTTGTAGCGGTTCTGCGCGATCTGCAGCGCGCGCTCGTAGCCTTCGAGCGTGGCTTTCAGCAGTTCGATTTCGGCGTCGCTTTCACGCAGCGACAGATAGTTGGTGACGAGTTCGCCCTGCGCCGACAGCGTCGCGCTGGCCAGGTCCGCGGCGCTGGCCTGCTCGCTGGCGGCGGCGCCTTCGACGGTGCGTCGCAGCCGGCCCCACACGTCCGGCTCCCAGCTCGCGCCGATGCTGGCGCGGTAGCTGTTGTTGATGCTGCCACCGCCGGATACCACCGTGGTTTCGCCGGTGGTGCTGTCGGTGACGGTACGGCTGCTGTTGCCGCCGCCGCTGTCCGAGCGCGTCGCGCTGCCGGTCAGGTCGATGGTCGGGAACAGCCCGGCGCGCTGCTGCGCGACCAGCGCGCGCGCCTGCGCATAGGCAGCCTGCGCGGCGGCGACGTTCTGGTTGGAGACAGCGACCTGCTTGGCCAGTGCGTCGAGCTGCGGATCGTCGAACACCGCCCACCAGTCGCCGCGATGCACGGCGTCGGCGGGCTGCGCCGCGGCCCAGCCATCGGCCTCTTTGAACGAGGCGGAAGAGGCGATGTCGGGGCGCGCGTAGTCGGGGCCGATGGCGCAGCCGGTGGTCAGCACCGCCGCTGCGGCGAGCGCAAAAACAGACAGGCGAGCGGCACAGATGTCGTCGAAATTACTCATCAAGCTTCCTGCGGATCATTCAAGTGGCGGCTCAGCCTGGCCTCGTCCGGACGGCGGCGGCGTAGCTTGTCCATGTAGACGTAGACCACCGGCGTGGTCAGCAAAGTCAGCAGCTGGCTGGCGATCAGGCCGCCGATGATCGCCACGCCCAGTGGCCGGCGCAGTTCCGAGCCTTCGCCGTAACCGATCGCCAGCGGCAGCGCGCCGAGCACCGCCGCCAGCGTCGTCATCAGGATCGGGCGGAAGCGCAGTACGCAGGCTTCGCGCACCGCCTCCAGCGCCGTGAGCCCGCGCGATCGTTCCGCGTCGAGCGCGAAATCGATGATCAGGATCGCGTTCTTCTTGACGATGCCGATCAGCAGGAACAGCCCGATCAGCGCGATCAGCGAGAACTCCATGTTCAGCAGCAGCAGCGCGATCACCGCGCCGACGCCGGCGCTGGGCAGAGTGGACAGCACCGTCACCGGATGCGCGTAGCTCTCGTAGAGCACGCCGAGCACGATGTAGATCACCACGATCGCCGCCAGGATCAGCAGCGGCTGCTGGCTCTGCGATTCCGCGAACTGCTTGGCCTGGCCCTGGAAGCTGGCGGAAATGCTGGTCGGCATGCTGATGTCGGCTTCGGCCTGCTTCACCAGAACCTGCGCGTCGCTGAGGCTGACACCGGTTTCGAGGTTGAACGAAATCGTCGTCGCCAGCGTCGCATCCTGGTGATTGATCGAGGTGGCGGCGGCGCGTTCGGAGATCGTCGTCAGCGCCGCCAGCGGCACCATCTGCGCGGTGCTGGTGGCCAGCGCCGAGCCGGTGGAAGGATCGCGCAGCGCCGGGTTGGCGGCCTTGGTTCCGGTGCTGTCGGTGCGCGTCGCCGCGTCGCCGGTCGCCGCGGTATCCGTCGCGTTGGTGCCGCCGGTCGCCGCACTGCCGGCCGGCACGTAGACATCGCCGAACGCCAGCGGACCTTCGCGATAACGCAGCGCCGTGGCCAGGATCACGCTGTACTGGTTGATGTCCTCGTAGATCGTCGACGCGGTGCGCTGGCCAAAGGCGTTGTACAGCGCGTTGTCGATCGCGCGCGGCGTGATGCCGAAACGCGAGGCGGTGTCGCGGTCGATGGTGACGAAGCTTTCGACGCCATTGGCCTGCTGGTCGGTGTTGACGTCGGTCAGCTGCGGCAGCGTTTTCAGCCGCTCCGACAGCTTGGTCGCCCAGGTTTTCAGCAGCGCCGCGTCGTCGCCCTTGAGCGTGTACTGGTAGGTCGCGTTGGCGGAGCGGCCGCCCATGCGCAGATCCTGTACCGGATTCAGGAACACGCTGACGCCGGAGATCTGCGCCAGCTGCGGCCTGAGCCGCGCGATGATCGCCGAGCCCGGCTCCTTGCGCTCGGCCAGCGGCTTCAGGTCGACGAACATGAAGCCGCCGCCGGCGCGGGTGCCGCCGGTGAAGCCGACCACGGTCGACACGCCGGGGTCCTTGCGGATCACGTCCATGATGTTCCTCAGCTTGGTCGACATCGCCTGGAACGAAATGCTCTGGTCGGCCTGCAGGCCGCCCATCAGCTGAGATGAATCCTGCTGCGGGAAAAAGCCCTTCGGGATGATCGAAATCAGATACCAGTTCAGCACGATGACCGACACCAGCAGCAGCATCACCATGCGCCGCGACTCCAGCGCCCAGTCCAGCTGTCTGACGTAGCTGCGCTGTACGAGCGCGAAGCCACGTTCGGCGACGCGCGCGAGCCGGCCGGGCTTGTGCTCGGCGCCGGGCGGGCGCAGCAGCCAGGCGCACATCATCGGCGTCGTCGTCAGCGAGATCACCAGCGAAATCGTTACCGCCACCGACAGGGTCACCGCGAATTCGCGGAACAGCCGGCCGACCTGGCCGGCCATGAACAGCAGCGGGATGAACACCGCAATCAGCGACAGCGAAATCGAGACCACGGTGAAGCCGACTTCCTTGGCGCCGAGCAGCGCGGCTTTGAAGCGGTCCATGCCGGCTTCGATATGCCGCGTGGTGTTTTCCAGCACGACGATGGCATCGTCGACGACGAAGCCGGTGGCCACGGTCAAGGCCATCAGCGACAGATTGTTCAGCGAATAACCGAGCAGGTACATCACGCCGAAGGTGCCGAGCAGCGACACGATCGTCGCCACCGCCGGGATGATCGTCGCACGCAGGTCGCGCAGGAACACGCTGACCACCAGCACCACCAGCACGATCGACGCGACCAGCGTGAACTCGACATCGTGCAGCGAGGTGCGGATCGAGTTGGTGCGGTCGGAGGCGACCTGCAGCTTGATGCCTTCCGGAATCTGCGCCTGCAGGCCGGCGATCGAGCCGCGCACCGCGTCGACGGTTTCGATGACGTTGGCGCCGGGCTGCTTGCGGATCAGCACGATGATCGCCGGCTGGCCGTTGAACAGGCCCAGTGTGCGCTCGTCGGCCATGCCGTCCTTGACCTCGGCGACATCGCCGAGCCGGATCGGCGCGTTGTTCTTCCAGGCGACGATCAGGTTGCGATAATCGGCGGCGACGCGGCCGACGTTGTTGGTGTAGATCTGAAAGTGCTCGCTGTCGCTTTCGAGCGCGCCTTTCGGGCGATTCGCGTTAGCCGATTCGATCGCGGCGCGCACGTCCTCCAGGCTGACGCCATAACGGTTCAGCGAAAACGGCACCACCTCGATGCGCACCGCCGGCAGCGAACCGCCGCCGATCTCGACTTCGCCGACGCCGGGAATCTGCGCGATCTTCTGCTGCAGCACATTGGTCACCGCCTCGTACATCACCGCGGTCGACGAGGTTTCGGACGTCAGCGCCAGCACGATCACCGGCGAGTCCGAAGGGTTGGCCTTGTTGTAGGTCGGATTGCTGCGCAGCGAGGCCGGCAGATCGGCGCGCGCCGCGTTGATCGCGGCCTGTACCTCGCGGGCGGCGCTGTCGATGTTGCGTTCCAGCGCGAACTGCAGATTGATGCGCGTGCTGCCGGTGCCGCTCTGCGAGGTCATCTCGTTGACGTCGGAGATGATGCCGAGACGGCGTTCCAGTGGCGTGGCGACGCTGGTCGACATCGTGTCGGGGCTGGCGCCGGACAACTGCGCCTGCACCGAAATCACCGGGAAATCGACTTGCGGCAGCGGGGCGACCGGCAGCACGAAGAAGCCGCCGATGCCGGCCAGCGCGACACCGATGGTCAGCAGCACGGTGCCGATCGGGCGGCTGACGAAGGGCGCGGAGAGGTTCATGCGCTTTTTTCTCCCCTCTCCCTTCGGGAGAGGGTGCCCCGGAGGGGCGGGTGAGGGCGGTCATCGACTGCCAGTCCCTCACCCGGCGCTGCGCGCCACCCTCTCCCGGAGGGAGAGGGCAACAACAGCGCGCTGCGTTTCTCGCATCTCATCGTGGAACGCCAACCACAACCGATTTATGACCACCGCGCAGCCGCTGCCCCAGCCGGTCGAACATCAGATAAATCACCGGCGTCGTAAACAAGGTCAGCGCCTGGCTGACGATCAGGCCGCCGAAGATGCTGATGCCGAGCGGGCGGCGCAGCTCCGAGCCTTCGCCGACACCGAGCATCAGCGGCACCGCGGCGAACAGCGCCGCCAGCGTGGTCATGATGATCGGCCGGAAGCGCAGCAGCGCGGCCTGATGGATCGCCTCGCGCGCCGGCAGGTTCTGCGTGCGTTCGGCGTCGATCGCGAAATCGATCATCATGATCGCGTTCTTCTTGACGATACCGATCAGCAGGATGATGCCGATGATGCCGATCACGCCGAGGTCGCTGCCGGTGATCATCAGCATCAGCAGCGCGCCGACACCGGCGCTGGGCAAGGTCGACAGGATCGTCAGCGGATGCACGTAGCTCTCGTAGAGCACGCCGAGCACGATGTAAACGCAGATCACCGCGGCCAGGATCAGCCACAGCTGGTTGCTAAGCGAATTCTCGTAGGCGCTGGCGGCGCCGAGGAAGGTGAGACTGACCGCGGCCGGCATGTCGATGTCGACGGCGGCCTTGCGGATCTGGTCGACCGCGTGCCCCAGCGACGTGCCGCTGGCGGTATCGAAGCCGATCGTCGTCGCCGGATACTGCGCGACATGGGTGATCTGCAGCGGCGATTGCTGCTCGCGTATCGTCGCGAACGCCGACAGCGGTGTCGAGGCGCCGCTGCCGGATTTCAGATGCAGCAGGCCCAGCGACTGCGGATCGGTCAGCAGGTCCGGCCGCGCTTCGAGAATCACGCGGTACTGGTTGGTCTCGGTGAAAATCGTCGAGATGATGCGCTGGCCAAACGCGCTGTACAGCGCGTCGTCGACGGCGGAGGCGGTGATGCCCAGGCGCGAGGCGGTGTCGCGATCGACGTCGACCAGCGCCGAGTAGCCGCTGGCGCCGGCGTCCGAGGTGACGTTGCGCAGCGCGTCGACTTTCTGCAACTGCGCGGTCAGCTTCTTGGCCCATTCGGTCACGGTCGGCGTGTCCGCGCCTTCCATCGACACGCGGTACTGCGTCGGCCCGGTTTCGGCGTCGATGGTCAGATCCTGCGTCGGCTGCAGGTACAGCCTCACGCCGGCGACATTGGCGGCGCGCTGCTTGAGCCGCTGCATGATCTCGTCCTGCGAGCCGCTGCGATCATCCTTCAGGTTGATGAACATGCGGCCGGTGCTGAGCAAGGTGCTGTTGGCCGCATCGACGCCGACGAAGGAACTCAGGTTCTCGACCGCCTCGTCCTGCAGGATCGCCTCGGCCGTGGCCTGCTGCAGCTTCTGCATGCGCGCGAACGACACCGACTCGGAGGCCTGCACGCGCGCCTGCAACTGGCCGGTGTCCTGGGTCGGGAACAGGCCTTTGGGTATGACGATGTACAGCAACGCGGTCAACGCGAACGTGGCGAGTGCCACCAGCAGGGTCGCGCCCTGTCGCGCCAGCACCCAGGTCAGCATGCGGTCGTAGCGCGCGATCACGCGGTCGAAGCCGCGCTGGATCTTGCCGCCGAGCCCGCTGGTGGCGGTCATCGAATGATTCTTCAGCCAGCGTGCCGACAGCATCGGCACCAGCGTCAGCGACACGACCGCGGAAATCAGGATCGTGATCGCCAGCGTCACCGCGAATTCGCGGAACAGCCGGCCGACGACATCACCCATGAACAGCAGCGGGATCAGCACCGCGACCAGCGAGATGGTCAGCGAGATGATGGTGAAGCCGATTTCGCTGGCGCCTTTCAACGCGGCGGTGAAGGGCGGATCGCCTTCTTCCAGATGACGCGAGATGTTTTCGATCACCACGATCGCGTCGTCGACGACGAAGCCGGTGGCGATGGTCAGCGCCATCAATGACAGGTTGTTGAGGCTATAGCCCATCAGGTACATCACGCCGCAGGTGCCGATCAGCGAAATCGGCACCGACAGGCTGGCGATCAGCGTCGCCTGCGGGCTGTGCAGGAAGAAGAAGATCACCAGCACCACCATGACCACGGCCAGCAGCAGCTCGATCTGCACGTGGTGCACCGAGGCGCGGATGCCGGTGGTGCGGTCCGACAGGATGTCGATATGCACGCTGTCCGGCATCGTGCCCTGCAGGTCGGCGAGGCGCGACTTGATCGCGTCGACGGTCTTGATCACGTTGGCGCCAGGCTGGCGCTGCACGTCGAGAATGATCGCGGGTTTTTGATTGGCCCATGCGCCGAGGCGAGTGTTCTCGGCCGCGTTGACCACGCGCGCGACGTCGCGCACGCGCACCGGCGCGTTGTTGCTGTAGCTGACGATCAGGCTCTGATAGTCCTCGACCGTCAGCAGCTGATCGTTGGCGTTGATCGAATACGCGCGGCTGGGGCCATCGAAACTGCCCTTGGCGCTGTTGGCGTTGGCCGCATCGATCGCCGATTCCAGCGTCGACAGCGCAATGCCGTAAGACGCCAGCGCCTGCGTGTCGGCCTGGATGCGCACCGCCGGGCGCTGGCCGCCCGACAGCGTGACCAGGCCGACGCCGGACACCTGGCTGATTTTCAGCGACAGCCGCGTGTCGGCGAGATTGCGCACCTCGGTCAGCGGCAGGGTGTCGGAGGTCAGCGCCAGCGTCAGCACCGGCGCGTCGGCCGGATTCACCTTGGCGTACACCGGCGGCGCCGGCAGATCCGCCGGCAGCAGCGAGTTGGCGCCGTTGATCGCGGCCTGCACTTCCTGCTCGGCCACGTCGATCGCCTCGGCGAGCGTGAACTGCAGGGTCACGATCGACGCGCCCGCGGTGCTGACGCTGCTCATGCGCTGCAGCCCCGGCATCTGGCCGAGCTGACGCTCCAGCGGTGCGGTCACGGTCTGGCTCATGACCTCGGGGCTGGCGCCCGGATACAGCGTCTGCACCTGGATCGTCGGATAGTCGACCTCGGGCAGCGCCGACAGCGGCATGAACTTGAAGCCGACCAGACCGGCGAGCACGATCGCCGCCATCAGCAGCGCGGTGGCGACCGGGCGCTCGATAAAGGGACGCGAAGGGTTCATGACGCGAACCTCGCGTCTGTGCCCCTCTCCCGCGTGCGGGAGAGGGTGGCGCGCAGCGCCGGGAGCGGGCTTGCGCCCTCAGCCGAAAAGCCCCTCTCCCCCCGCTGCGCGGGACCCTCTCCCGCACGCGGGAGAGGGGACAACGGCGGCCTCGATCGCATCACGGCGTGCCCGGCGCAGCCGGCTTGTCGCCACCCGGCGCCGCGCCATCCTTGCGCCGGCGATGTTCGCGCTTCTGGCCATCCGCGTTCGGCGGGCCTGCGGCGCCGGCCGGCTTCACCGCGTCGGCGGGCAGCATCACGCGACCGCCTTCCTGCAGGCGGTCGCCGCCTTCGGTGATCACCACTTCGCCGACCTGCAGGCCGTCGACGATCTGCACCTTGTCGTTGGTTGCCTGGCCGCGCCTGACCTTGCGCATCGCCGCGGTCTGGTCGTCTTTCAGGATCCAGACAAAGTCGCCGTCGGCGCCATTGCGGACCGCCGAAACCGGCAGGGTCACCGCGCCTTTGATCACACGCAGCGTCAGCCGCACGTTGACGAACTGGCTGGGGAACAGCGCGCCATCCTTGTTCTCGAAACGCGCCTTGGCCTTGACCGTGCCGGTGGTGGTGTCGACCTGGTTGTCCAGCGTCGAAAACACGCCGCTGGCCAGCGTGTTGCTGCGCGTGCGGTCGAGCGCGGTGATGCCCAGTGCCTCGCCCCTGGCCACCGGTGCGGCGATCTCGCCGACGCGATCCTGCGGCACCGTGAACTCGACATCGGTCGGCGAAATCTGCGTGACGACGACGATGCCGCTGCTGTCGCCGGCGCCGATGTAGTTGCCGGCGTTGATCACGCGCAAGCCGGCGCGGCCGCTGATTGGCGAGCGGATTTCGCTGTATTCCAGATTCAGCTGCGCGGTGCCGGTCGCAGCGCGATCGGCGGCGACCGTGCCTTCGAGCTGCTTGGCGGTCGCGGCCTGCGTGTCGACGTCCTGCTCGGCGATCGAGTCCTGAGCCAGCAGGGTCTTGTAGCGTTCCAGCGTCAGCTTGGCATTGTCGAGTTCGGCCTCGTCGCGTTGCTGCTGCGCCTTGGCCTGAGCCAGCGCCATCTGGAACGGACGCCGGTCGATCACCGCCAGCACGTCGCCCTTGTTGACCATCTGCCCTTCGCGGAAGCGGATCTCGGTGATAACGCCCGACACCTGCGGCCGCACGGTGACGCTGGCCGACGGCGTCACCGTGCCGAGCGCCTCCAGGATCACCGGAATGTCGGTGCTCTCGGCCTTGGTGGTGCCGACCGTGGTCGCACCGCGCCGCCCGCCACCGCCAGGCCCACCGGGACCACCGCCTGGAGGCGCACCGGCGCCGGGTCCTCCAGGACCGCCAGGGCCGCCTATGCCGTTCTGCGCCGCCGGCCGGTGCTTGAAGTAGTAACCGATACCGACCATGCCGGCGATGATCAGCAGCACCACGATGGTGCCGATGATTTTCGTCCGCCCGCGCTGACGTGACGGTCGCTGCGTTGTTGCGTTCCCCACCGGAAAACCTCTGCTGGTCAGATGCTGGTCTGTCGTTGTTCTTGCGTGCCGGACACGCTGGCGCCGCGCCGCACCTTACTGCGCCGGCGTCACCATCGACGCGGCTGGCACCGTAAAGTTTCGTTACGCGGAGTAAGCGGGCCCGGGACGGCCCCTGCTGGCGGCGCCATCCTAGGCGACAACTGTGCAGGAAATTTGCACCCGCCCCGGGCACAATAGCGCTCCGTGCTGAACCGACGGCGAGCGGAGAGGCGGCAGAGTGGTCTATTGCGGCGGTCTTGAAAAACCGCTGAACCGCAAGGTTCCGGGGGTTCTTGTCTCAACCAGCCCCGTGTACATCTAATCCATAGTGCTGGGGGCTTGGATCTGGTGCGTCTAGGCTTTGGCTTTGCTGCGCGCGCGCTCAGGCCGCTTATTGTCCGAAACGTCTGAAGTGGCCGCGGAGTGGTTTTGCAGTTGCAGTTGTCTCGCTGTTGACCACGCAACCCTTGCCAGAGCTTCATTGACGCGAATACGCGCTTGACCGGGTCACGTATCTCGGCATCCATGTCACCCTCGGCCCTGGCGGCCGCATGAAAATATTCCGCCCGTGGCCAGGTCAAAATGCTCCAGCAAACGGCGACCCCGAGGCCTCCCCGATAATCAGTGGTAGTCGTTTTCTCGTGCGTGGCGTACCGCGAGGACAGTGAGCAGATCGTCGCCCTCGATCTCATACAGGGCCACATATCCGGAGTTACCAAAGCTGATCAGCAACTCGCGAAGGAATGGGTTATCCGCCCTTGCCTTACGACATGCGAATGGAAACTCCTGAATGAGTTCCCAGGCCTTGTCTATCTTCTCTAGCGCTCGGCGTGCCGCCAAGACGTCGCGCTCAGCAAGGAATGAAAAAAGCTGCTCAAGATCTTCTTGGGCGGCTGCAGTGAAACGTATCCGTCGAGTCATCAGCGGTGCAGCTGCTTTTGCTACCTTTGCTCTGCTTTCTTCAGGATACTGCGGAGTGAGTCCATGACTTCGGTCTGACTGGCATACGTGCCACTGGCGCGAGCTTCATCGCGCGCGGCCAGCCCACGTTCAATGAACTGACGTTGCATCTGACGCTGCTCGATCTGGCTCCGCAACGACTCTTCGACGAAGTTCGATAGCGTTTCGCCTTCATGCAGCACGTTCTCCGCCGCTTTGCGAAGGTCGGGCGTGACCCTGAGAGAGGGAATGGTTGCAGACTTCATTTCCTAGTCCTGTATCGCATTTGCGATGCAGTCTATCATGATGTGCTTGGGGAACACCTTCCGATTGAGCCGTTCGTTGAAGCATTTTGACCTGGCCACGGGTGGCTCATTTTCCGTGGTCGTTAGGTCCCTCGGTCGGCCAGGAAGTTATCTTCGTCACCTTCACGACCCGATTGCATCCACCCGTGATCTGAATGCGTCGAGGGACGCTTGAATCAGCCCCTCTAATTCCCGAGTGAACTCCATAGTTTGCTCGGATCGCCCGCGGGGCTTGTGGATGGGGGCGGGCGAGATGCCGAGAATTCCCTGCCTCTGGCGAAGGAAATTGGCCGAACCATTTCCCAAATGCACTGGCAATCGCTTGCCCTATGTCGGCAGGCTCATGTGCGTACTCGACTAGTAAGTGGATCGTCCGCCCTTCGCCGGTAGCATCGTAATCCGACCATGCGGTGAAGTAGATGGGATACGAAAGTTGATCGAGTTCGCCGGGATGTCACTGAGCAAAGATCCGATTGTTCGCAGCTGCTGCGGCGGGGCACATCACTAAAAGGACAACTAAAAAGAAATATCACAAGGGTGGTAGATCGCTGATCCAAGGCCAGACTCGCATCACCTCACGGGAAACCACCGCCGTGCCGACAGCGAATGTGAGGAGGAGCGCGATGACTAGCCAGCGGAGTGTCCATTTCTTCGAGATCATCATCATGATCACCTTCGTGTGTCCCGATAGGTCGAGAGTTGATCGTTCGATCATTCAATTCTGATCTTTTATCGAGTTTGAAACGCCAGGTAGATACGGACAGCGACAGAGATCAGGATACTGTCGCTTTTCTATTCAAGATATAGAAGCGGACGACTCAACGGTTTGTGAAAAGACGACAAAAATCTCTACACGGTGACGTGAAAATACAACTGACGCCGAACGGGATGTGAGCAAGCCCTGAAGCCGAACGGAGCCATAAAAAGCACGGTGAATTACATACTTATCGGAATCTTGGAATCGGAGAGTTTGTTTGCACAAATTGCACATTCCGTGGCGGAAGGTAGCGCCGAGACGCGGGCCTTTTCGATAGGTCTACCGCAGACGGAGCAGTCGTTTCCTTGTCCAATACTGATCCGGGCCAATGCGCGCTCAATTTGTATCAGCTCCCATTCCGCCGATCGTTCGAGAGAGTCCAGCACCTCGTCGTTCTCACGCTGGACAGCCTGATCTGAGAAGTTTGCTTCTAGCGGGGTTTCTCCATGGTGTCTGTCGACTCGAATCCGGGTTAGGCGAGTCTGCAGTTCGGCACGGGTTTTTAGGAGAAGGAGTTGGCGGCCGTTCGAATCTGAGTCATGCATCGGATCTCCTGGTAGTGGCATCGGCGACGTACTGCGAGGTCAACTTAAGGGGGTCGCGTAGTTCTCGCTCAGCTGGCCTTGGGTTTTTTAGATCGAGCTCTCTACCTTGGGGAAGGTCATCTGCTCATAGGCGGTCAGTGCATCAGCCGCATACATCAGCGAAGGTCCACCGCCCATATAAACAGCCATCCCGAGTGCTTCCTCAATCTCAAGTCGGGTGGCGCCATGACTGATCAGGGCCTGAACATGGAATCCGATGCAGGCGTCGCACCGTGCGGCGACACCGAGGGCCAAAGCGATGAGTTCCTTCGTCTTTCCATCCAACTCTCCGCTTTGGGTTGCAGCACGAGCCATCGTGTTGAAGCCTGCCATCACTTCCGGAATATCGGCCCTCAAAATTTTGAGAGAACTCGATACGCTTCTTGTGATCTCTCGATAATCTTTGGCCATGATGCTCATCCTGGTCACCCTTAGAGTGTTGAAGGCTGCATCGACGGGACATATCGGTCATTGATCTCGATCAATTTGTACGCTGCCAAACGCAGGGGTGCGTAGGCAAGACATGCGTTCTGTGAACCCGTCACTGCCACGCAGCGGAAGGTATCGTTCGCACGCTACCAACGATCTGTTCGGACTCGCCTAAGCGATATCCCAGTTCGATTGACCGGGATCAACGCCACGTGAGGGGGCCCCGAGCACACTGCTGAGCCTTGACAGGAGAAGTAGCGTGAGACGAACCAATCGCAAAAGTCTTCCGGGAAAAGTCGGCGCAAACGGAAGTGCTCAGCAACACCACCAGCCCGAAGCGTCGGCGACTATCGAAGGCGTGCGCCCGGTAACACGCGACGATCTCGATGCTCTCGGCGAGCTACGCAGCGAGCTGCAGTTCGCCGCCCATTTCTACAAGGAAGATCTCAAGGAGCGATGGGACAATGCCGAACGGCACTGGCATGAGCTGCAGCAGAAGCTGAAATCAGTAGAGAACGCTGCCAGTGTTTCGCGCATCGAGATCGGCTTTGCTATTTCGATTCTCGTCACCTCGCTCCATGACGCGTATTTGGAACTGCGTCGGGCAGTAGTTCAATCACAAACGAAGGAGACGACGACATGAGCCAGTATCAGCGCATTTTGTTGATCGCTGATTCCGCGATGCGGCGCACCGCGGCATTCGAGCAGGCGGCATGGCTTGCCAGACGTAGCGGCGCTGAACTCCACATGGCGATCTTCGATCGAAATGCCATCATCGCGGCGGCCGGGGAGATCAACTCTCGAGGCTACGCCGACGCCGAGTCGGCCTGGCTACAGCAGCGTCGTCGGTGGCTGTCGGACCAGGCTGCGGAACTGGCCGGTCTGGGAATCAGAACCCGATTCGAAGTGATCTGGGCGAAAGCGGCGGCGAAGCCGATCCTCGATCATGTCGCTGAAGTGGC
This sequence comes from Hydrocarboniphaga sp., assembly GCF_965279055.1. Classification (NCBI taxonomy): domain Bacteria; kingdom Pseudomonadati; phylum Pseudomonadota; class Gammaproteobacteria; order Nevskiales; family Nevskiaceae; genus Hydrocarboniphaga; species Hydrocarboniphaga sp. The sequence goes on from NZ_OZ257125.1 coordinate 977,580, forward strand.
GCCGGATATCGTGATCAAGGACGGCCGCTACGAAAGTCATTTGCGTCGTTTGCTGTTCACTCCGCTGGACTGGCAGCTGCTTCGTCTTTGTCCCGTTCCGTTGATGTTCGCAAGTGAACTCAGCCATGTCGTGCCCAAACGGATCGTGGCGGCGGTCGACGCCAGCTACAGGACCGTCGAGCATGATGAGCTGAATCACCGCATCATCAAACAGGCACTGTCGTTGTCGATCCAGTGCGATGCCGAGTTGCATCTGGTCTATTCGATGGCGGGTCCGAACTCGATGATCGACGCCGATGGCAGTCGGGTCGGTGCGATAGGCGAGCTTTACGCCAGTCTCTTGCCGACGCACCAACGCAATTTTGAAGCGCTTGCCAAACTGCACAGCGTGCCCGAAGACCGACGTCACTTTCTCGACGGGCAGCCGGCCAAAACGCTGCCACGATTCGTACGTGCCGACCACAGTGATGTGCTGGTGCTCGGATCGACGCGTCACTCGATGCTGGACCGGTTCCTGATGGGCACCAACGCCGAAGCCATACTGGATGCTGCTCCGTGCTCAATCCTGGCGGTCAAATCATAACCGTCGGCGGTGACCATGGACGCAGCGCGCGCCGACGCCGATCTGCCAGATCAGCAACAGGGACCGGACCCCGCATGGTATCTGCTGACGGTCGATGAATGCCTCGCTCGGCACGGAGTCGATGCCGGGCAGGGATTGAGCGAAGCCTCTGCGCTGGATCGCCGGGCCGCTTACGGTAGCAATCAGATCCCTGAAGCCGGACGTCTGACCGTCATCGGTTTGCTGTCCCGCCAGTTCAAGGAACCGATGGTCGTGCTGCTGCTGATCGCTGCGGTGCTGTCGGGGCTGATCGGCGAGGCCGTGGATACGCTGGCCATTCTGGTGATCGTCGCGCTCAACGCGGGCTTTGGCTTCGCACAGAGTTGGCAGACCGATCGCGCGATCGATGCCTTGAAGCAATACTCCACGCCGTTGGCCAGCGTACGCCGTCAAGGCCGCGTTACGCGCATTCCGGCCGATCAGGTCGTGGTCGGCGACATCGTTGAAATGGAAGCGGGTGCGGTAGTACCGGCCGACCTGCGACTGATCGACGCGGCTCGATTCGTCTGCGACGAATCCATCCTGACCGGAGAATCGTTTGCCGTTGAGAAACGGCTGCCGCCGCTTGCCGCCGAAGCGCCGCTCCCCGAGCGCAGCAACATGGCCTACAAGGGCAGCCTCGCGGTGAGCGGGCGTGCGACCGGCTTGGTCGTTGCAATCGGAACCGGCACGGAACTGGGCCGCATCGCCGAGTTGCTGCTGGTGGAGGGCGACGTGCGGACGGCCTTGCAGCGAAAGCTGGCTGCACTGGGGCGGCAGATAACCGGCGTGGTGATCGCCGTCGCGGTGCTGATGTTCGTCTATGGGTACGTCCTCGGCTACGAGCTGATTCCGCTGCTGATGAGCGCGCTTTCGCTGGCAGTGGCAGCAATACCAGAAGCGATGCCGGCAGTACTGACGATGGCCTTCAGCCTGGGCGCCGCGCGAATGGCAAAGCAGCACGCGCTGGTCAAGCACTTGCCGGCGGTCGAGACACTGGGTTCGGTCACGCGTATCTGCTCCGACAAGACCGGTACCCTGACGCAGAATCGGATGAGCGTGCTGGAGACGTGGTCGGCGGTGGACCGTCAACGCCGGCATTCGCTCGACCTCGAGCAGACGATGCGGCGCGTGATGGCGCTAAACAACGATGCCAGCCTGGGAGTCGGCGATGCGCCGCATACCGGAGATCCCACGGAGATAGCGCTGGCCATCGCCGCGGCAGCGAGCGGGCCGGGCCTGCGGCAGATCTGGCCTCGGGTGAGCGAACTGCCGTTCGACAGCCTGCGCCGGCGAATGCTCACCGTGCATCGCGGGGGGAGCGGCGAGTATCTGGCGTTGGTGAAGGGCGCTCCCGAGTCGGTGCTGCCGCTATGTAGAGACATCAATGTCGCTGCTTTCGAGACTCAGATGGCGCAGATGGCGGAGCGGGGCGGGCGGATTCTGGCTTTTGCCCAGCGCAGCCTGAAGCAACTTCCCAGCGAACTGGGTGAGGTGGAACGGGACCTCGAGTTCATCGGTCTTGCGAGTCTGCTGGATCCACCGCGGGTCGAGGCGGCCAAGGCAGTAGACGATGCAGCTCGCGCCGGCATCCAGACGCTGATGGTGACCGGTGATCACCCCAGCACCGCGGTGGCTATAGCGCGTTGCGTCGGCATCTCCACCGAGGCCGGAGTGCTGACTGGAACGCAGATCGGCTTGCTATCAGAGGCAGAGCTGCAGCAGCAACTGAGCAGCGTCCGTACTTTTGCACGCGTCAGTCCCGAGCAGAAAATTCGCATCGTCAAAGCTCTGCGTGCCTCGGGTGAGGTGGTCGCCGTAACCGGCGACGGCGTCAACGATGCGCCCGCATTGAAAGCAGCGGATATCGGTATCGCAATGGGGCGGGGGGGAACCGACGTCGCCCGACAGGCCGCGGATCTCGTGCTACTCGACGACAACTTCGCGACGATCATTCCCGCCGTTCGCGAAGGCCGGCGGATCTACGCCAATATCCGGAAGTTCCTGAAGTACGCGCTCACGACCAATACTGCCGAGCTGTTGACTCTCGCGCTTTCACCGGTATTAGGCTTGCCGCTCCCGCTGCTTCCGGTGCAAATCCTCTGGATCAACCTGGTATCGGATGGCTTGCCAGGCCTGGCTCTGGCGCGCGATCCGGTTGACGATGACGTGATGAAGGAGGCGCCACGGCGATCCGACGAGACGCTTTTTTCGAGCGGCCTCGGCGCTCACATTATCTGGATGGGCCTCTTCATGAGCGCGCTATTGCTCGCGGTTCATGCATGGTCGAACAGCCGCATGGACGCTCACGGCCCAAGCTTGGTGTTCACCGCACTGATATTCGCCGAGATGGCCCAGGTGCTGTCAATTCGCGCCGGCTGGCGCGTGGCGACTGGTCTTGAGTTGCTGCGTAATCGCATTCTGCTAGTGGCGGTCGGCGTCATGTTGGTGTCGCAGATGATCCTGATCTACTGGGAACCGGCGAATCGATTGTTTTCGACGCAGCCCCTTTCAGCTCTCGAGTTGGGAATCGCCGTAGCCGTCGCCGCAGTCGTTTTTGGTGCATCAGAAATAGAGAAACTGGCGGTTCGCCGCAAGTGGCTATATCAGCGCCGCACTGCAGGCTGAAACGCAACGATCCTGTCTCAGTGAGATTGACCTCAGTCAAGGCTGCCATGAACCCGGCGCTGCATAGTGCGTTACACCCGCCGATTCGGACGCACCGATGGAAAACTACAAGCGCATCCTGCTAATTGCCGACCCGTCGATGCGGCGTACCGTGGCGTTCGAGCGTGCCGTGTGGCTCGCCCGTAGCAGCGGTGCGGCCTTGCACATTACGCTTTTCGACCGCAATCCCTTGATCAACCTTGCGGCACTGATCGACAAGGATCGCGCGCACGCCGCGATCGATGCCTGGTTGAACGAACGCCTCGTCTGGCTGCGCGGTGAAGCAGCCGAGCTCGAAAGCGACGGGCTGAAGGTCAGTACCGATGTGGTTTGGGCCGCCCCTGTCGAAGACGACGTGTTGATGGCCATCGCCGACTACGATCCCGATCTGGTGGTCAAGGATGTGCACTACGAAAGCCGGGTGAAGCGCGTATTGCTGAAGCCGCTCGACTGGCAGCTGCTGCGGTCCTGCCCGGTGCCGTTGCTGTTCGCGCACACGTTCTCGCATGCAGTGCCGAGCCGGGTGCTGGCGGCAGTCGATGCGAGCTTGCCATCGAAGGAGCAGAAGGCGATCAACCAGCGGGTCATCGAACGTGGGTTGTTCCTGGCGCGGCAGTGCAAATCAGAGTTTCATTTGCTGTATGCGTTTATCGGACCCTACACCCCGATGATGCCGATGGGACCGGCGGCTGCCTATTTGAGCGACTTCTACAGGTCGGTCGAGCCGGCCCATCGTCGCAACTTCACCGAACTGGCTGACGCTTACGGTGTGCCGATCGAGTGCCGGCATTTCATTAGCGGGCCGGCGGCGCAAACCATCGCCGATTTTGCTCGAGAAGATCACAGCGATGTGCTGGTGATTGGCACGCTGCGCCACGGTCTTGTCGATCGCATGCTGCTGGGCTCGACCGCCGAGGCGATCCTTGATCTGTCGCCCTGCGACGTGCTGGCGGTAAAAAACTGATCGTCGCCGTGATCGCAGGAATCAGCGCGTCATTCCGGGCCAACGGCCGGGCTCAACTGAAAGCGCCACAGCCATCCTACCGATAAGCGCATTCATCACGGTGTGAATGTGGGACTGAGAAGCCCCATCAAGAAGCAGACGTCAGTGCCGCAAGATCGGCCGCTGTCACAAGGGTTACGCCGTGATCCGTAACGTCGAAGCGGCTCTTATCCATCTCAGGATTAAACCCCACGACCATGCCGTCTGGGATGGAGCAACTACTTTCGACAATGACTTTTCTAAGCCGGCAATTTCGCCCGACAGTGACGTCGCGAAGGATCACACTCTCTTCGATTTCTGTGCCCTCGTGAACGTGGACATTCGGAAACAACAGGGAGCTTCTTACGACGGCGCCGGAGACGATGCAGCCACCTGCAACCAGGGAATCCAATGCGTGCCCACGTCGCGTGTCTTCGTCGAACACGAACTTGGCGGGAGGCACCTGCTCTTGGTAGGTCCAGATCGGCCAGTTGCGGTCGTATAGATTGAGCGGTGGATCGACCTGTGCCAGCTCCAGATTGGCCTTCCAATAGCTGTCGATGGTGCCCACGTCGCGCCAGTAGCCGCGTTGGTTGCCAAGCGGGTCGCGAAATGGATAGGCATAGACCCGATCGCCTGATGAAACCGCCGCCGGCAATACGTCGTAGCCAAAATCATGAGTCGAGCTGACGTTGGCGGCATCGGCGGACAACATTCTATCGAGATAATTCGCGTTGAACACATAGATGCCCATGGAAGCCAAGGCGGTGTCAGGACGGCCCGGGATACTGGCGGGGTGTCGAGGCTTCTCCTGAAAGCTGAGGACGCGACTATCTGAATCGGCTCCCATCACACCGAAAGCAGTCGCCTCGCCAATCGGGACCTCGATGCAGCCTACGGTAACATCGGCCAGGCTGCTGACGTGAAAGCCGAGCATCGCTCCATAATCCATCTTGTAGATGTGGTCTCCGCCCAGAATGAGCACGAACTGAGGAGCGTGCTGATGGATGATCTCGGTGTTCTGATGAATGGCGTCCGCGGTTCCTTTGTACCAATCGGACCCCGTGTGCTGCTGCGCCGGTAGGATCTCCACGAACTCGTTGAACTCCCGATGCAGAAAGCTCCATGACGCGCTGATGTGAGTGATCAACCCCTGTGCTTTGTATTGAGTCAGCACCCTACTCGACGAATGCCCGAGTTTCGACAGTTAGGGAACCTCTGAATAACTCACCGAAAGTCGAAGCGGTGACTGCGGCGCTGCCTTCATGATTGTTTTCTGCGAAGCCGACTGATTCATTTATCGGCCTGAGCTGATCAAAAGACGCTTACCGGTGACAATTCATCCCACATTGAGTATCAGCGGGCGCAATTCCCCCGTCATCGACAGCAATTTCTTTCGCACCATCCACAGATTCGACAGCGCAAACAGGGTCATCACCTGCGCCGTGTTTTTCGCCAGGCCCTTGAAGCGCACCTTGTTGTAGCCGAACTGCCGCTTGATTACGCGAAACGGATGCTCGACGAAGGCGCGAACGCGAGCCTTGGCATATTCCGCCTGCTGAGCCGCGCGCTTTTGACTGCCTTCCGGCATCGCACGAATCCGGCTTGAGCGAGCCGCGATCTGCCACTGCAGTTTCTTTCTCACCACGCGCTTGTCTGCGCCCGTGTAGCCCGCGTCGGCATAGACTACTTGCTCCCTGCCGTGCAGCAACTCGTCCACCACCGCGATGTCGGCTTCATTGGCAGCGGTTACCACCACGGTGTGCACCAAGCCAGAATCCACGTCCGCGCCGATGTGCGCCTTCATGCCGAAAAAGTACTGATTGCCTTTCTTGGTCTGGTGCATCTCGGGATCGCGCTCACCGTCGGCGTTCTTGGTCGAACTCGGCGCCGAAATGATCGTGGCATCCACCATGCTGCCGCGCTTGAGCAGCAAGCCTTTGCGCCCCAGGTAGGCATTGATCCGGGTGAAAAGCTCCAGCGCTAACCCATACGTTTCCAGCAGGTGTCTGAAATTCAGAATCGTGGTCTCGTCCGGAATCGGCCGCGTCAGCGACAGCCCGGCAAACTGACGCATCGAGGCGACTTCGTACAGCGCCTCTTCCATCGCCGGATCCGACAATCCGAACCAGTTCTGCATGAGGTGAATGCGCAGCATCGTCGCCAGCGGATACGGCGGCCGTCCATCGCCGCCCACCGGATACACCGGCTCGATCAGCGACAGCAGCAGCTTCCACGGAACCACCTGGTCCATCTCGGCTAGGAAAATCTCCCGACGTGTCCGTTTTCGCTTGCCCGCGTACTCCGCGTCCCCGAAACTCAACTGCATTGCTTCCGCTCCGATTCTTTTCTAGCCACAGATCGCAGCAACCATCACGCCACTCGCAATGGGTTTTTCAGACCTTCCTTAGACAGCGGGAAATCGATCAATCGATACTTGGCGCCGAATGGAACTGCCGGTTTGGCCACGTTGGCCGTCAGTGCGCCAAGGCGAGTACCCCTGCCGCCGGCGAGGATCAGCGCAAGGGTGTCCCGCGTCAGCAAGCTGACGAAGCGCCCCGCGGCTCCTGGATGGATCGGGCTCATCGTGACGGGTCAACGGCACCACTCAGCGCGCAGCTGCTGACATTCCGCGTACCACGAGCAGGCGGATTCGCCGCATTGCTTAACATCGGTGGTGAAGCAGGGCTCAAGGCCTGCCTGCATTTGCTCAAAGCGAATCAACCAGCGGCGATGAGTTGCCAAAACGGCCTCGGCGCGCGAGTCGTTCCGGAGAGGTGCCACGGAGGTCGTAGAGTTCATGGCCGGTACCGAGTCCAGGATTACCAACGAATCATGGTTCACTGAGCTTCGTTAGACATTGATTGGGATAAAAGCTACAAACAACATGGCAGTGGTTCGATTCACTCGACGATCCGCCAATGCCCATGACGCCGGCAGGCCAGACCGTCGATTTGTAGCCGACGGTCGACCAGCCATGCCGAGATGTCGAAGGCGCGACATGGGCCTGCTGCCGTATCGAAGACGTCCGCGATCTGGATCGTGTAGACGTTATGAGAAATGGGATTGCGCCACCGGTCCGCTTGGGCATCGGGGCCGGCATCAAGCAACTCTTCCACTCGCGCCAGATCGTTCTGGTCGAGTTCCGATGCCAGGTGCTTGTAGAGTCGGCTTCTCTCGCTTAGTTGCAGATCCGAGTCGGCGATCACCGGCGTCACGACCAGCATCGACAGCAGCGGCACGAGATATGAAAGCCGCCGCAAAAATTGCATCGGCGTGGTCAGTCTCGACGTTATGCCAGAGGCACTTTTCAAAACCCGATCTCGATCTGATTGACGACTTTTACGACGCCCGGTACCGCCCAGGCCGCATCCTCGGCGCATGCACGCTCCAGTACCGTGTGAACATGGCCTCCGAGAACGACGGTGCCTTCATCGGCAACCTGAACCGTCACTCGATCTGCCTCCAGATCGGCAGCGTGTTCGAAGCGGTTGCGGATCACGCGCTGGATCTGGCCCGGATCCGGAGCGCCCGCAATGTGAATTTCGTTGTGTACGGCGTGCACGCCACCCAGATTCGCCAGGTCGCTTTCCGCGACGCGGCGCTTCGCTTCCGAATCGGCTTCGCCACGGATGGTCAGGTCGCCGCGCTCGGAGGTGATCGTGAACGCACCGACCGGTAACCTGTCGTCGCAATCGAGTAGGCAACGGGCTTTGAATACGATGGAATCGTCGGGCCTGTCATCGTGGCCGTCGGTGGCCGAGTCCAGGCCCTGGGCCAGCCCGACGACTCCTGCCACTCCGAGCACGAGCAACTCTGCCCGGCGCTTCTGTTCCTGATCGGGAACCGAGCCGACCAGCGTCACCACGCCGTGATGGACCAGCACGCGGATCAGGGACGCGTCGACGTTCGGCGCGGAGAAGAGTTCGTCTAGCACGGCCTGCTTGAGCTGGATGTCGTCCATTGGCTTGTCTGATCGAAGGAAGGCAGGGTCAATACTGCTGGTGTGGCTGGGCAGTGACATTGACGTCGGTCAACAGCGGGCTGTCGCGCGGTGCCGCACTTCAGGGTGCTACCGTGTCCTGACAGTTCAATTCGCGGCGCGCTCGCTCGAGCAGTTGTGGCAGATCGCTGGACGGCAAGTTCTCCTCGCCGTAGTAGCGAATCAGGCTTGCATGGGCGGCATTGAATGCCGTGTACGCTTCCTGATAGCGATGCGACGCGAGATACAGAATCCCGAGTTGCCCTTGCGTCTCCGCGATCTCCAGATCATCGGGTTCGTACGAGAGCCCCAGAATTGCCTGAGCGCGCAGCAGCTTGCGTTCGGCCAGCGAGATATTGCCGGTGACTTGCAGGATGTCGGCCTGACGTCGAAGCGCCGGCACCATCATCGGATCGTCGGCGCCGAACACCGCTTCGGTGACGTCGGCCGCCTGCTGCGCCAGCAGCGTGGCGTCGTCGAATTGACCCTGGTCGACGCGCAGCTGCGCCAGGTTCTCGAAGGCTGTTGCCTGTTCCGGCGCGCCGCTTCTCAGGCGCACGGCGAGGTCTGCGGCAGCCTCGCATTTGTATATCGCGTTCGGATAGTCGGCAGAGCGGAGAGCGCGGTCGCAGGCTTCGTTGAAGCTCCATACGTCCGGTGGCGTCGCCATGGCGGGGGCGGTGACGCCGAGCAGAACTACGAGAGCAGCCATCGTTGAGATGTTCATGCTGGTTTCCTGATTGGCACCTGTTCAAGATGCGCTTCAGCCGGCAGACGGACGATGATGTGGGTCAAGCGATGGCGCGATATCGATTGACCTGGATCAACGCGATAGTGCGAAATTTGCGAGTCTGCACCGGTGTTCGCAGGCCGGCCGCTATGCCGGGCTGCGTCAGCAGCCCCCGGAATTACGTCGCTCGCTTGACTGCCAGTACGTTGCACGGCGCGTTCTGAAGAATCGACTCGCCGCTGGTGCCGAGCATCGCCCTATCCATCGCCGTGTGATGCTCGGCGCCGATGACGATGACGTCGCTGTTGTCGCCCCTGGCGAATTCGGCGAGCGCCAGGCCCGGTGCGCCAGGAAGAAAGTGTCGTCTTTCGGCGGCAACGCCGTAGCGATCGCAGATCGCGGCGAAGTTGTCGATGGCGATGGCCTCCAATGTGGCGTAGAGCTCGGCGGCCATTTCGACGCCGGTACCCATCGGATCCATCGGAATGGCCGCCGCCACTTCAAAGCAATGGGCCAGGTGAAGTTCGGCGTCGCTCTGCAGCGCGAGTGAGAGCGCTGCGTGAATGATCTGGTCGTTGAGAACTTCGACCGCCGCCGAAGTCGGCTGGATATCGACAGCGGCCACGATGCGCTTCGGTAACGCATGTGCCAACGAATTGACCAGCAACAGCGGAACCGGACAGTCTCGAAGCAGATGCCAGTCTAGTGGCGTCAGCAACACCCGTTTGATCAGGTTTTCATGGGTGGTGTCCTTGATGACCAAGTCGGGCTGGTATTCCTGGACATGGATTAGGATCTCTTCGAGCAGACTGCGTGTCCACACCACCTCTGACGTGGCCGAAACACCGTCGCGCGCGAGCAGCATCGTCTCTTCCTTCAGGCGCGCGATCTTTTCCCCAATCCAGGATTCACGCGCCATCTTGCTTTCGGAATGGTCCAGTTTCTCGGCAGCGGCGATCACGCGGTTGCGGTCAAACAGCACCATGTGCAACGACGCGCCGCTGGCTCGCGCTAGCCAGGCCGCTCTTTCGAACGCGGGGGTGCGCCGCAGCGTCGGATCCACGATCAGCAGGATCCGCTGATAGTTTCCGGGAGTGAGCGTCAGGCTTGAGGTCATGGAGAAGCTCGGCAATAAGGCGCTTCATGTTGGCGTGCGCGTGATCGCGTCTCATTGACCAGGGTCAAGGGGGAGGGGGGCGGTCGATCGCTATGCTGCCTGTGCCGGCGATTACCGCCGATGCGATGGCGTAATCATGACCACCTTGCCGAGCTACTGGATCACGCATCCGAGCTGTCGCCTGCATCGCATGGAGGCATCCGAGGCGAGCGTGGCATCGCTGCTGCGTGTGCATGGCGCCGATCACGTCGAAGCTGTCTTGAGGACTAGGCCTGCAGAGGGGCTGATCCATATCGACCCTGATACGTCGATGAATGCCCATACCGCCACCGCGGCCTTGCATGCGGCAGGAGCGGGTCGATCTTGTTTTGAGTCGAACGTCGCCGTGAGCCGGATGCCGGTGGTCGAGGGCGAGCACCTGTAGCGGGCCGACGACAAGGCCGACCACGTCTACGTGGTTCGTGGCGGAGCGTTGAAGACCTACGTGACGTCCCTCGAAGGCGACGAAGAGATCCGCGGCTTTCACCCTCGCCGAAGAAGTGGCAGGACTTGACGCCATCTGCCAGCCGAGCGTCCGCTCCAGCGCGCGGGCGTTGTCCCGCACCGGGATATGTCGCCTGCCGGTCGCGTCAGTACGCTGCCGGATGCTTGAGTCGGGCTCGTTCCGCGATCGCATCCTGGCCAACCTGGGCCGTGAGTTCGATCGCCTGAACGGCATGCTGCACCGTGAGCGTTGCACGGCCGACCAGCGTGTTGCCAGCTTCCTGATGAGTCAGCTGAGATGTGATGAAACTGAAAAGACGGAGATACAGCTGCCGATGTCACGCGTGGATCTGGCTCGCTGTCTGGATCTTGCAACGGAGACGGTGTCTCGTGTTTTCACCCGGCTTCAGGCGCGCAATATCCTGCGCAGCCAGGGAGCCGTCAGCGAGGTGGTGGACCGCGATGCACTGAGCGCTTTGGCCTGACACCGTCGTCTTGACCGGGGTCAAGGGAGCCGGCCTGACTCCTGGCTATGCTGGCGACTCCAGACTACCCGGACTGCATCATGCGAATCGCTATCATCCAGGGCCATCCCGACGCCAGTGAGACACACCTTGGCCATGCCCTGGCACGCGCCTATGCCGACGCAGCAGAAAAGACGGGGCATGAAGTGCGAAACATCATCGTCGCCCAACTGGCGGTGCCGTTGTTGTACACCAAGGACGAGTGGCAGAACGGCGAAGTACCTGAGACGGTGATGGCGGCGCAGGATGTGATGATGTGGGCCGACCATCTGCTGATCGTGCATCCGCTCTGGCTAGGATCGATGCCCGCGTCTTTCAAAGCGTTCTTGGAGCAGGTCTCTCGGCCTGACTTCACCGTCGTTCGCGGCAGCAAAGGCGCATTGAAGCGGCTCAGCGGCCGGTCCGCGCGTGTGGTCCTCACAATGGGAATGTCGGGGCTGTTGTACCGGTTCTACTTCATGGCCCAAGGTTTGAAGAGCCTGGTCCGGAACATCCTGAAATTTGCCGGCATCTCCCCGGTGAGCACCACCGTTGTGGGGATGGTTGAGGGTCGGCACAATCGTGTCGAATCGAAGTGGCTGCCGCTGATGCGTCGATACGGCGCGCTGGCAATATGACGCCGCGTCGATACGGCGTCGATGCGCTCGCGTGACGTCCACGATGACACCCGAACTGTTGCGTGCGGCAACGTCACCACTTTACTGGGGCATCGTCGTCGCGACATTGCTGTTGGTCGGAGGCGCGGTCACGCTCCACTTCGAAGGTCTCGATCGTCTCAACCGGACGATGCCGCAGTGGCGTATGGCTCCGCGCATGCGGATCCTTCGTCTGATCTTCGTGATCATCGCATTGCATATCGCCGAGATCTGGGTCTTCGGCATCGGTCTTCATCTAATTACGCTGATACCTGGCAGCGGAGACATCGGGGCTGGCACTTCCCGCGTACTGGATGCGGTCTATCTGTCTACGACGACGTTCACGACCGTGGGATACGGCGACTTGGTGCCCCGAGGTCCTTTGAGATTGGTACTAGGCAGCGAAGCCTTGACCGGCTTCGTGCTGTTGACCTGGTCAGCGTCTTTCACCTACCTCGAAATGCAACGCTTCTGGCAGACTGACAATTTAAGCGTCTCAGCACGGGCTGGGTGATCCGCGTCAATGCCAGGTTGAAACTGGTGCGTCATCATGCGTGCGCAGCAATGCCAGGGATTAAATCGATGCATAGCGCAGTCGGCAGACACTAGGACGCTGCTTGCCGGATCGAGTTGACGGTGATCAATGTCGTCCCGTCGGTGATACCCGATGCTTCTCTGGCCCCCAAGGGATGGGCGGTCATGAAGAAGACGATGATGGCGGTGGTGGTTCGCAGCTTTGGTCAGCCGCTTCAGATTGAGCAGGTTCAGATTCCGATATCAGGTCGTGGCGAGGTATTGATCAAGCTGCTGGCGAGCGGCGTCTGGCACACCGATTTGCATGCGGCCGCCTGGTTACGGCGGTGTCTCCGGTCGCATTCGGTCAGCCCTTGGCAATGGCACGGCGCACGGCGCGGTCAGCCTGGCAGGGCTTACCCCCGGCGGGTTCGAGGCCCCGATCTTCGACGTCGTGCTGCAGCGTCTGACGATTCGGGGCCCCATCGTCGGTGCCCGTCTGGATCTCCAGGAGGCCGTGGCATTTGCTGTTCAGAGCGAAGTGCGGCCGACGGTTCACAGCGTCAGGCTGCATCAGATCAACGAAGTCCTTCAAGATCTGAACGCCCGAAAGGTCCATGGCAGGATCGTCATCGATATGCGTTAGCCGCTCGCTGCGACGTCGCCTGCCTCATCACCGAGGCAGGACTCTAAGAAGAGTAGCAGCTAGAGGCGGACTTCCAGTTGCTGGTTGAGGCGCTTCACGCCTTCGACCCGGCGAGCCGTCAGCGCTGCAAGGTGCATCTGCACGTAATCGCGGACGTGACCGATAAGCTCGACCTCGCCGGCGTCCACATGAACATCAATATGCGTGGCATCGATTGCCGTATCGGCAGTCAATGCTTGTAGTACACAGAGCTTCAGGTGAAGGTCATCCATATTTTCTCGTCCGATGGAGGCGGCCGCCCTGCACGGGCCGGATTGCCACGATCCTGTGCAGTCGAGCGAGCGTCTGCATTGATCGGGGTCAAGGTAGGAGGGCTCCGTTGGAGATGCCAACAAAATTGGGATTGCCTCGATGGCCGGTCGTTGACATGGGTCAATGCCGGGTGGAGCGCCAAGGCCCGAGAATCGTACGGTCGACACCAACGCAAGAGAAACGAGATGTCTTACATGGCCGAGCTCTTACCGCAGACAAATCTGCAGCACGTTCCCTCCAACTGTCGTCGCGTAACGGCGGACCAGATAGTCGACCTGATTTCGGAGGCGGCTTACTTCCTGGCTGAACGTCGCGGATTCGAGCCCGGTGCTTCGATGGAGAACTGGCTGGAAGCGGAACGCCAGATCAAGAGCAAGTTCGAGGGCGAGTACTACTGCGACTAGTTGTTGCGGTGATGACATCGGGCAACGCGCAATGGCGATCTGGCCTTGCAACCGTCAGCGTAGGAGGCCGCTCGAATGAAACCCAGCGATCACACAATCGATGCCGCGGTGATGCGGATCTTTCGCGGGAGTTTCGTCCCGGTCGGCGGCCGGATCGAACTTCAGCAACTGCAGTTGCAATGGGAGCAGCTCAAGTTTCGGCGAGGCGACTTGCTCGATGCAATCGTACGACTGGAAGCGGGCGGCCGGCTAAGGTCGCAGGTGATCAACGGGCAGCTCTTTCTGGCTCAGCGGGACGACCCGAACAACAGCGATCTGAAGCCGCCTACGGCGTTGGCGATGCTGAGCCGAGGAATGCAGGCACTCGAGTTGAGTCTGATCAACAGACGACGCCGTGCCTCCGGAATTCTCGCGATGCAGAAACGCGCTACGGATCGCGGCCCTCAATCGACGAAATGATTCGCGGAATTGCTGGGCAGGGATAACGATGGGACTTCGCTACTACGATCCGGCGACTGGCAGCCACCGGATCAAGACTCGCTTCTACTATGCAGCGGTCGGCTTCCTGCTGGGCACGGCCGTGGGACTCATCTTGTCTTTCGCGATGTGAGATCGACATCGCGGGTCAAATGACTCAGATCAATGCGGCATCAGGATCGGCCAGTGAGTATCGACGGATTCGACACGGGGCGGCGCCATGAATCAGACAAGTGAGCTTTGCACGGGAAACCGGATACTGGATTCGTTGCCGGTCGCGGAGCGCAAACGGGTTCTTCATTGCTGCGAGGACGTGACGGTGCTGGAGGGCGAGAGCATTGGCTTCCCGCACGAAGTCATCCATTACGTCTACTTCCCGATCGACTGCGTGGTTGCCTTGATGAACCAGTACGAGGGGCTGGACGAGAGTTCGTTTACCTTGGTCGGCCCGGAAGGCAGCGTTGGCGCCAGCCTGGCCGTCGGTATCGATACGTGGCAGGTGCGCGCCAAGGTGTTCCAGGGCGGTCATGCGCTATGGATCCCGATTCAGGCCTTCAAGCATCTGTTGCAGCATGCCCCGACTTTGGATCGGCAAGTTCGGATGGATGCCGGCAATCAGGTCCAGTGCAGCCGGGACGCCTTGATGTGTGTGAAGCGGCATACGTTATCGCAGCGCTTGGCGGGCTGGCTGCTGATGCTGTCGGATCGTGTCGGGAAAAAGCACATGTACGCCAGCCGTCAGATGCTGGCGGAACACCTGGGGGCATCGGTGGCCTCGGTTGCTCGCGAGCTGACCTATCTGGTCCGATGCCGGGCCGTTACCGACGACAATGGCCATATCGAGATCAAAAACCGGCGCAGCCTGCGGCGCGTCGCCTGTCGCTGCTTCGACCGGAAGTCGCGACTGAATAGGGTGCGCGCCGCGGAAAACGGCCGGCGCATCGACTACGCGCCGAGCAAGCGTCTCGATGATGCGAGCGATCGGTTCGTCCTCTTTCGACTCCGTCACCAGAATCCGGCAACGTGAATCGTCGCGCTGTATGTGCGGCGTCGCCAGAGCACTGCGCGTCTGGTCGATATAGATCCCCAGCCATGCCAGCCGGCCGACGATCGACGCGCGCATCACAGCGTCGTGCTGTCCGATGCCGCCGGTGAATGCAATCGCATCGAGCCCGCCCAGGGATGTGGTCATCGCCGCAATCTGCTTCGCCACCGATGAAGCGAAACAATCGAGCGCGAGTTGAGCTTCTGGACTGGTGGCCGCGGCGCTACGCAGCCTCCTCATATCTCCGGACAAGCCGGAGATTCCTCTCAGCCGCGATTCGTGATTGATCAGAGGTTCCTTATCCTTAATGGCATTTATCGCTTATTGAAGTCAGTCGATGCGCGGGCATGCCGCTGGCAGTCGCATGGCCGCACGGTGTCCTGGAGTGAGGGGTCTGCCCGCCATACTGATTCTGCGCCGTACCGAGCCGTACGGTGAGCCTCCCTGCAATTGAGGGCGGCGCGAGGACGCCGTTGTTCTTCGTCTAAGCGGTTTGGGGCGCTACAATTGCGGCTAAGGAGGGCTGGCAGAGTGGTCGATTGCACCGGTCTTGAAAACCGGCAGGGGGCAACCCCTCGTGAGTTCGAATCTCACGCCCTCCGATTAGTTGCATGTTTGTGCGGCTAGCGAAACGGGAATTTGTCGAGGCAGAGTGGGCCTCGCGGGCGCGCGGCCGATTCAGATAAGGGTTCGAATCCCTCCCTCTCTGCCATTTTTGCACCTCCAGAATCGTCCTCTACGGAACTTCTGATCAAGCCCTGCCCCCCGCGATCGGCCCAACCCGGTCTGGGCCCTGGGGCCATGGACCTCACCTACGTCCGGATGGCCAAGGGCTTCGTCTACCTCGCCGCCGTGATCGACTGGCATACGCGCCGCGTGCTGGCCTGGCGCGTGTCGATCTCGATGGAGACGAACTTGTGCATCGACGCCGTGGAGGATGCGCTGCATCGCTACGGCAAGCCCGCGATCTTCAACACTGACCAGGGCAGCCGATTCACCCGCCTGGCTTTCACCGACCTGCTCAAGCAGAACGGCATCGCGATCAGCATGGACGGTCGTGGCTGCTGGCGAGACAACGTCTTCGTCGAGCGACTCTGGAGGTCGGTCAAGTATGAGGAGTCGTAGGCCTCACTCGGCCGCTGCCTCGACTTCTACAACACTCGCCGACCGCGTAGCAGCCATGATCGCAAGACACCGGAGAAGGGCTATCTCGCAGCACTGCCATTGGCCATGCCAGCTGAACTCTACGCAGAGAATCCGCTTATCAATTTAGGCCTGTTATGCAGACGATCGGAGCCTGCTCTGTTTTAGTCTTTGGGCGGGAGGAATCAGCCTCCCGCCCTCTGACCCTCCGCCGCAACGTTCCCGATGAATCAGCGAGTCGTTGCCCCTCGCATAGCTTCCGTCAGTAAACGGAGATGGCGTCTAGAACCTGATGCCTTTCACTAAAAGCCCCGAACCAGATATGGGAGGCGGGGCAATAGCGGTCGCGGTCGCATAACGGCTGGTAGGTGATTGCAAGCATGCTGCCGCTGTTGGATTTCAGTTGCTTGAACGTCCAAGCGGTGTGCAGTTCGCACAGTCCCAATGACTATCGACGGCGGAAATGTAATGCGCGATTGTTAAGCTATCCCGACAAATGAAGGAGTATTTCATGACGCCAATCAAAGAACGGGTGTCCCGGGAAACTTTGCAGCGAGCTATCCGGGCGAGGCTTGCCTGCGATTGTGTGGCGCTCAGCTCACTGGTCATTCGGTCAATGCCGATCCGTCGCGTCAAAGCGGCAGACGTGGCAAGGATTTAAAGGGTCGCGGGCTGGTTGTATTGAAAAATAGACTAGCGTTTGCCTGGCAGCGCAGCGTTTTGATCATTTAGGCTGGTGCATCGGCGACGTTTTGTTCTGATAGCGGCTAGCGCGCATGCCGCTCGTCCTTGCATAAAAATTGAGAGATAGATGAAAACACTACGGCCCACAAAACCGACTTTGGCTGCGACTCTATTTCTGATGCTGGGCGCCGCAGTGGCTCCCGGGAACATCGCCCATGCCGCGACTGTCATTACCAAAAGTGAGCAAAGCGCTGTCGTTGCCGAAGCAAAAGTCCAGAGAAGGAAGCTGCTTGAAGCAGAGCGTCGATTACGGTTGTCGGATTTCGACGATGCATACCAGTCTGAGCTTGCCGGCTTCGGCTACCGCTGGACCAACCTGGACGCCAGCGGCGTAGCCAAGGACGCTTTCAGGTCCTGCAGCACGGCCTTGGCCGACGTCACGTCGTTGATGGTAAACCGATCTGGCTCCGAGGATTGGCAAACGTACGATGCTAAAAAACGCATCGATTTGGCTGAGGATAGAGCGCAGTGCGATAGGGCGCTCAGCGACCCGGAGATCGCCTTCCGCGCTCAGAAGGTCCGGGTGGTCGACTTGATCGTCGAGTGATATCGCTGCAGCACAGGCGCTCTTGCTTCACGTCACCGGATGTACAAGCGCCTATCTCGGGGCGACTCGGCCTCGCTTTTTGTGCAGAGGCCCGGTTCGCCAACGATTGTTACTACCAAGGCCGCGTTACAAGCTGCGGCGGCGACGCTTTCCGGCGGCGACGGAGTCTTCGACGATCACCTGCTCGGGCTGCTTCATCTGATCCAGAGCGGCGTCGAAGCGATCGATGTGCAGTTGCAACAGCGCGCCGACTTGTTGCGGGTTGCCGTCTGCCGGCAAATTGCCGGACACCAGCAGCGCTGCATAGATACTCCGCGCAAACTCTGCGCGATCTTCCTTCTTGAATTTCATGGACTGCTCCTGGGCATTAGTATCAGCAGCATATCCCTTGGCGTCAGCTTTCAGGTTACAAGGCTCCCTAATCCCGGCGCAGCACGATCTGCTGCGTGGCATCCCGCTGCAGACGCTGCGCGTTGCGGCTGCTCGCGAACACCAGGCTGTCGCCATCCAGGGCCGGCCAGGTGTTGTTACCGCGGCCGCGCAACAAGTTTGGTGCGGACCATTGCCGTTTCTTCAGCACGGAATAGGCGATGCGCCAACGCCAGTCCGCCGAGCTGTTGTCGAACCAGGCGAGCTTGAGCCGACCGTCCGTCCGGCGTGCCAGTGCCGGACGCTGCGAAAAGGCTGCGGCGTTGACGCCGATCAACACCGGCGCTGTGAATGTCGCGCCGCCGTCGGCAGATTGGGCCACATAAACCGACAGGCTGGGGCCGGCTGCCACGAGCGGCTTGCTGTCCCAGGCCACCGCGAGCGTTCCGTCGGCGTCATACGCGACAGTCGGATGGCGATCGGCTCGATCGGCGGCTCCCAGGCTGTTCGCCATGCTCCAACCGCGGCGGCTGCGTACGGACAGCAAGATCTGCCAGTCGTCCGGTGCGCTGCCTTCGCCATAGGCCGTGGCGCCGGTGAACAAGGGATCGCGATCGCCGCGATTGTCCTGCCAGGCGAGCGCGACCTCGCCGTTCGGCGCGGCCGCCAGCGACGGCCAAACCGACGCCGGGTAGCGTGCACTGCGGCTGTCGAGTAGCCGCGCGGCCGACACGTCCTTGCCGGTACCCGATACGTTGACCGGCTCGGCATCAGCGCCCAGCACCTGGGCGTAGATGTCGAAGGCGCTGCCGGCGCGAATCTCCGCCCAGGCCACGATCACTTCGCCCGCGGGCGTCGCGGCGATGACCGGATGTTCGGCGCGGCCGGGCACGACCCGCAGTGCGGTCTCGGGCTCCCAACTGGCGCCGCCGTCTCTGCTGTGCCGCAAATAAATGGCCTTGCGCCGCGGAATCTGGCCGGCGCGCTCGTCCTCCCAGACCACCCAGACGTTCGAGCCCACAGCCGCCACTTTCGGGAATCGTGCCGCCGGACTGTCGCCCGACAGCAGCACCGGAATGGTCGACGCACCGGACGGCAGGCGATGGACATAGGTCACCTGTGTCGTGCCGGCACCGTGCTGCTCTGCCACGACATGGACGCCGCTCTTCGACTCGGCGACGGCAGGGAACCCGGCCCACTGGCCACGATTTCCAATGACCACCGCCGCGCCGTCGTTGCCGCCGTTATCGGCCGGCACCGCTTGCTCGCCTTGCGCCTCGACGGGCGCGGCCGATACGAAGATCGGCGAGGTGATCGCACGGCGTTGGTCCTGCAACTTCAGCAGACGGCTTTTCAGGATCGCCTGCAGATCGAGCGACTTCAGCAGATTGGTATCGATCGCGGCAGGCTCGCCGAGACCGCGGATTTCAGCGCGGTACCAGGTCGCGTCGAATGGCGTCGTGATATCGATGGTAACGGTCTTGTCGGGTGCGTCGATGATCCAGCTCTGCAGCGGCCCGACGCTGCGCCCGGGTGCCTGATACAGCTCGAGACGGCTGCCGAGCGCCGTCAGCGCATTGCTGACGTGCAGGCGCAGACGCGCGGTCGTGCCCGGCGCGGTGAAGATCTCGTCGCCCTGCAGCGCTTCGAATACACCGTCGTTCTGAAAGTCGGCTTCCAGCGTGATCTGCGGATCGGTGGCGCGCAGTCTCAGCATGTCGTGCGCGGCGGCGATGCCCTGCAGCACGCCGCGTTCGGAATAGCGCTCGGCGAAAATCTGCGTGCGCGGCGTGCCGGGCGAGGTCAGGCCCCACAGCTCGCGGAAGTGGTCGTCGCTAGCGCCGTTGATGCCGAAACGGAAGCCGCGGTTCCAGCGGTTCTCGGCGTAGTCGATCTCCGCCTCGATGTCGCTGCCACGATTCCAGACTTCCATCGAGTCCATGCCGACCAGATTGGCGCGATTGTTCGGCAGGCCGCTGCTGTCGAGTTCGCCGTCATCGGGATGCGCGACCGCGAACACCGCGCCCTGCGCGTGCGCGCTCCACAGCGATTGCTGGATCGAACGAAATTCCGGCGAGCCGGCCGGTGCATCGGCCTGGTCGATCATGTCGACCGCGCCGTGGATCGTCACATGCGGCGAGCCATTGGCTTCTTCGCCCGGAATCAGCAGCAGCTTGCTGGATTCCCATTGCGGATCGTAGTGCTGGTCGTAGGTGCGGTGATCGGTCAGCGGCAGCCATTGCAGACCGTTGCGCTGCGCCTCGCCGATCTGGTCGGCGACCGAGACGTTGCCGGGTGCGCGGTCGTCGAACAACTGGCGCAGCAGCGAGCCGTCGGCGGAGTGGTCGGTGTGCACGTGCATGTCGCCGGAGAGCCAGCTGCCGTTGCGCGGCTGCACCGAGCCATCGATCCACACCGGCGCCAGATACGCGGCGGACCGGCCGCTGGCGTCGTCCACGCGCACGAAGTACCAGTGCCGTCCGGCCTTGACCTCGACATTGAAGCGGCCGTTGGCGCTGGCCAGGCGCGACAGCTCTTCGCCGCCGTCGGTGTAAAGACGCAGCGATCCGCTGAAGGGCCGGCCGTTGCGGTCGCGCACGTTCACCTGCATCGCGACGCGGCGGCCGGTCTGGCATTGCAGCTCGGATCCCATCGGATGGCCTTCCGCACTGAACTTCGCGCGCAGATGCTGGCCCGGCGACAGCGCGTAATTGCGGCGCGCCAGCCAGGCTTCGCGAAAGCCGGCTTCGGACAACGCCGCCGCCAGGGTCACGGTCTTGGGCTTGGACTCGTCGGCGTAGAGGCCGAAGTGCTCGTCTTCGGAGCCGAAGAAGCCCAGGCGCCAGCCCTTGTCCAGCGCGCGCGCGATGTAGGGCAGATAGCGATCGTCGCGATTGCCGTCGTTGTAGGCCTCGATGCCGACCATGCGTTCCGCTGCGGCCGGGATCAGCTCGTAGTCATTCCAGTCGCACTGCTTGGCCAGCAGACCGGTGGGGTCGTTCTTGGTCAGGCATTTGTCGTGCGGATGGTTGAACACGGCCAGGCCATCGCCACCGCCGCCGAACGGTACCGGCGACGAGGCGCTGCCGGCGAGGCCGATCTGATACGGCGGCCGCGCGAACCAGTCCCAGAAGGTTTTCAGGGTCAGCGCGTAGCCGAGGTCGGTCTTGGCGTTGCTGAAGTTCTGCGAGAAGTACACGTTGATGTGGCCGAATACGTCCGAAGTCCACTCGAAGCCGCGGATCGCCAGAAACGTCGGCGAGCTGCGCGCCTGCGCCTGTTGCTGGGTTGCGGTCCATTTGAACAGCTTGTCGGCGCTCGGATTGAGGAAACAGTATTCGAGCTGAGTCGGATCGAACTTGCCGCTGGTGGGATCGCAGCTCGCATGCAGGCTGATGAAGTTGCCGGCGTCGAGGCTGTCGGAATGTTCGGAGCCGGCGGCGAAGTCGTAGCCGCGCTCGGCGGCGAGGCGGTAGTAGTCGTCCGGCCGCGTATGCGGATCGCCGTCCGAGTACGAGGAGTGCTCGTGGGTGATGCCCTCGTAGGCCTGCAGCGTGTCCAGTGCCGGGCCGGTGTAGGCCTCG
This sequence comes from Hydrocarboniphaga sp., assembly GCF_965279055.1. Lineage (NCBI taxonomy): Bacteria > Pseudomonadati > Pseudomonadota > Gammaproteobacteria > Nevskiales > Nevskiaceae > Hydrocarboniphaga > Hydrocarboniphaga sp. The sequence goes on from NZ_OZ257125.1 coordinate 999,085, forward strand.
CAGGCGGGCGGCGCATCGGCGGCGTAGGCCGTCGCCAGCAGCGTCACGGGCAGCAGTGCGCCGGCTGTCGCCAGCCTGATCCGGTTGTTCATCGCAGGTATCCCCAGTGCGACCCGTCGGGTAGCCGGCGGGTCATTCAGCGGGGCAAGTTAAGGTGATCCTGTGACTGATCGTTGACAAACGTCACGGCAGGGCATTTTTACCACCGCAAGCGGCGAACTCCTTGACCGCGCCGGCGGCCGATAGCCCGGAAGCAATCGGCCGCAGCGCCGTCCGATTCAAGCAGACTTCAACCCGACCGGGCTTCAACTAGACCGGGCGCTCGGCATACCACTCGCTCATGTCGTCGTACATCGCGCCCTTGGCGATGAAATACGGCGCACGATGGTAGATCTTGATGTCGTGGAACGGGTCGGTGACGATCTTGGTGGCCCAGACCAGGCCCGATTGCACGCCCTTGATGAAGAACAGCTGCACGGTGCGGAACACCACGGCACCGACGCCGACGATCAGCCACAGCACCGAGGTGTTGTAGACCAGCCCACGCGCCACGTCGCGGGCGTCGAAGAAGCCGAACAGCGAGGGTTCGGCGTAGAGCAGCACCGGCACCACCACCCAGATACTCAGCAGCACGACCTTGCGCCGCAGGTTGTAGCCGACTTTCACGCTCTCCTTGTACTCATGGCTGGCGTGATTGACGGTGTCGTAGGTCTTGGGCTCGAAGAAGAAGTGGCCGATCTGGCGCAGGATCATCGCCAGCAGCCAGCCCACCATCACCGCCAGCACCGGGTTGACGAACAGCAGTGCATAGCTCGCCAGAAAACAGCAGGCGCTGAGCAGGTGCAGCGCCTGGTTGATGCGGCTGTGATGGTAGTAGCGATGGTCGTCCCAGCGCTGTTGGTGCAACTCTTCGAGAAAGGTCATGGCGTGCTCCGGGGTGTTTGCAAAAGCGGGGTCAGTCCGAGGTTGTCGCGGTATCGGTCAACAGGGCCTGGCCCATGCGGATGGCCTGGCCTTGGCCCAGGCCTTCGGCGAGCCGATAGTTCGATGTGGCGAAGACGATGATGGTCGAGCCGTGCTGGAAATAGCCCATTTCCTCGCCTTTTTTGTACCGCGCCGAGCAGGCGATGCGATTCGGGCCGCGGTATTGCAGGTTGAGATCATCCGGCAGGCAGTGGAACTTCATGCTCGCTACCAGCACCGCCGCCACCGGCACCAGGCAGATGGATCCGGATGCCACGGGCTGGGTCAACGCAACCACGGCGCGCTCGTTGCGGCAGTACAGTTTTTCGATGCGCTTGAGCGCGACCGGATTGACGTTCCAGGTGTCGCCCGAAATGTAGGTGATCTGATCGACGCTGCAATCCACCGGCGCGTGAAAGCGGTGATACATGCTGGATTTCAGGCGCAGCGTGACGTAGCAGCCGTCGCGGTACCGCTGCTGCAAGCCGGCGTCGGGAATCAGCTCGCCGATTTCGTAGGGAAAGCCCTTGGCCTGGAAAACGCGGGTGCCCTGGATCGTTCCGCATTCACCGACGATGGCATCACAGGGGCTGACAACGACGTTTGCACGGGCGTCGATCGTGCGGGCGCCGGGTTTCAGTCGCCGCGTGAAGCAGTCGTGCAGGCTGAGAAAGTCGCGGTGCTCGGCTTCGTCCAGGTTGAGGTCGGCAGCGAACAGGCGCCACAGGCGCAGCGACGCGCGCGTCAACCGCCGGCTTTCGATGCGGCTGTACCAGCCCATGAAGCGCGTCAGCTGACGGCGTGGAATGCGATTGGTCAGCAGGAAATTGAGCTGTTCATGCTGGCTCAGCATATGGAGTGCGGTGGCCATGCCGTTGCGCATTTTTTCAGGCCGCGACCGCGGTGGGACGCAGTGCCGTTCCGGGCGACGGCGTTGCCAGGCCCAGATCTTCGAGGAAGCGGCGCATGATCGGCTCGGCCTGGTAGTCGGCGACCCGCCTTTGTGCTTCGCGGCGCATCGTGGCATGACGATCGGGCCTGTCGAAATGCTCGACGATGCGCGCCGACATGCCGTCGATATCGTCGACGAGATAACCGTTCCGGCCGTTCTGAATGATGTCCTTAGGCCCTTTGCAGTTGTAGGCCAGCACCGGCATGCCCTGCGAGAAGGCTTCGAGGATGACGTTGCCGAATGTGTCGAACTGCGACGGGAACACGAACAGGTCGAGGCCGGCATACAGCTCGGCCATCCGCTGGCGATCGACCCAACCCAGGAAGAGCGCCTCCGGCACCGCCTTGCGCAGCTTGGTTTCAGCCGGTCCGGAGCCGGCGATGACCAGTTTCAGATCGGGGATTGCGTGGCGCGCCCGGTAGTAGATCTCCGGCAATTCCAGCACGCCCTTCTCTTTGCTGATGCGGCAGGCGGTGAACATCACCGGCGTCTGCGCGCTGGCGCCGGCAAACAGATCCGATTTCCGCACCGGAACGATGTTCGAGGCCGCCGGCTCGGTGTGATGCGCGGTCAGGTGCACCGCCTCTTCGGCCAGACCCATGTCGTGACCGGTCAGCCAGTGGCGATGATCGCTGTTGAGTACGAACACGCCGTCGAACTGGTGATAGAGCATGCGCAGCAGCCGGCGAATGCGATCCCGCTCGTGCTGGCTCAAATCGGTGGTATGGCGCACGAAGTCCATCCAGTCGGTGTGCATGAAGAAGTGCGCCGGTACATTGAACATGTGCTTCAACAACAGCGCGACCAGCACCATCGGCCCTTCGGTCGAACAGACGATGCGGTCGTAACCGCCGCGGTAGAACAGCTCGGCTATCTCCAGCACATTCGGTACGCGGAACCGCTGCTCGCTCAATTTCTCGAAAGCAAATTCGGTCAACGGCCTGACCACGTGCAGATGCGGCTCCGGCGCGACCTCGGCATGGCAGATCAGGAAATCGATCGGCAGATCCTTGCGCTGGATTTCGGCGAGCTTGGCCGACAGCGAGTTCGATACGCCGTTCTTGTCGCGCAAGGTGTCGGTCAGATAGAGCGCCCGCTGCGGATGCCGGCTGCGTCCCAGCTGCCGCGCGAAACCATTGAGAAATTCGCGGTTCTCATACAGCGCCCGGGTGCTGGCGAACTGCGTGCCGGCGAGGACCAGCCCGATCAGCGCCGGGAAGGCGATATCGTCGAGCAGCTTGGCAAAGTTGATCTTGCCGTTTTTCTTCTTGCCGGATTTTGCGCCCGACAGCAGCGAGCTGAGCTGGCTCGGTATCTCGAAACTGCGTATCAGGGATTCGGTGGACAGTTCGTCGAAGCTGTCCTTCGAATCCGCGATCGATGCCCGCAGCCGCTTGATCACCAGCTTGCTCAGATCGCGAAACAGGCCGGCGCCGGCGTCGTTGACGGCGGAGACGAACCGGTCCGGCGCGGTATCGCGGCTCTCGGCGACCGCCTGCAGATGCGCGACGCAGAAGCGGTAGTCCTTGGGCACATTCCAGCGAACCAGCCAGTCGGGTTTCTTGCCGTGCAGTGCATCGTGGATGAAGGAGACGAACATCTGCGTCTTCTTGTTCTTCTTCATCTCCAGCAGCAGATTCGCTATGGCGAAACAGGCGACTTTGTCCTTGAGTTCCCCACGATGCAGCATCATCCGCAGCAGGCCCGGCTCCTCTATCCGCGCCACCACCTGGGCGAAATAGTCGAGCAGCGCGATATTGAGTTTCTGGTTTTCGCCGACGTCACCGAACGGCGCAACGCGGCCCGCGCGCAAGGCCTCCAGCGCCAGCTTTGATGCGGCGGTGTCGCGCAGGCGCCGGTGCAAATCGGGAATCCACAGCGAGGAGCCGCTCTGCCCGGCAAACAGTCCCATGTGATCGTCGGAACCGCCGGTCAGCGTCTTGGGGCGCTGGATCGAGACGCCGAATTCAGCGGGATCGATGCCGTGCTTGCGGCTGTATCGCCGCAGCGTTTCCTCGTCCAGGCTCTGTACCCAGTTCAATGTCAGCACGCTCTGCCAGGCATCGCGCTGGCCATTGAGCACTTCAAAGTGCTGGAACAGCAAGGCCAGCTTCTCGTACATCTCCAGGTTGATGCCGGGCTGCCGGGTGTAGAGATACAGCGGATGCGGCTGGATCACCGGAATGTCGTGTTCGGCCGCGTAACGCAGGAAGTCGTAGACATCGCTGCGCTTGCGGTTCAGTACCGTTTCCTGCTCGGGCGTGAAGCCGTAGGTGAGTACGTGCAGGTACAGGTCGTGCCCGGGTAAGTAGCAGGTGAACTCGGCGCCGACCAGCACGTCGATGCCCTTTTCCAGCAGCTTCCAGCAGGAGCGCGCGTTGTTGTGGTTGGTGATGGTGATGACGTCGCTGCCATTGCGCTGCAGCGTCTTGACCAGCTTGCTGGTCTTGAGCCAGGTTTCGGGCAGGCCGAGGATGCGGCCCCACAGCTCATCGGGTACGTCGCTGTTGTGGTCGTGACAATGGAAGTCGATACGCAGGCACTCGCTGCGGTCGAAGCGCGCCGCCTCCAGCATCAGGTAGCGCCTGAACTCCGAATTCAGGTCGTCTCGAAAGCTCGCGTGCTCGAGGCTGCTGCCCGGCATATCAGTGGCCCGGTTTCAGTGCGGCGACGATGCCGTCTGCCGGCGAGTGCTGCGTGCGCGGTGCCAGCCACTTGAAGCGGTAGGCGAGCATGTCCTTGAACATCTGCCGCTTGATCCATTGGTTGCTCAGATGCGGCGCGCTCCACCACCAGCCGTCGTTGTGCATCTGTTGCGCGGCACGCTGAAAGCGGCTGGCGACTTCGGCGAAATCGGCGTCGGTATAGTTCAGGCTCATGATCATCCGGCCGCTGCCGATCCAGCTCAGTTCCAGGCCTTCCGCGCGCAGGTAGAACTGCAGCATCCAGTTGTAGCGTGAAGGCGCGACATACAGGATGGTCAGGATGCTGTGCAGGTTGGCGAGCCGCACCGGAAGGCCGGCGTCGGCCAGGCTCCGGTTGAGGCTCTGTACCCGCGTATTCCACTGCGCATCGGCCTGCGCGTAGATCTGCTGGACCTGCGGATCGCGGATGCGCCGAAGAAACGCGGCCATGCTCGTCATCACGTGCGGATGCGAGTTGAACGTGCCGCGCGCAAACGACAGATTGGCCGGCTGCGCGTCCTTGAAGCGTTTCATCAGCGCGGCACGGCCGCACAGCACGCCCACCGGCAAACCGCCGCCGAGGGTCTTGCCGTAGGTGACCATGTCGGCCTGGATCGCGAAATATTCCTGGGCGCCGCGATACGCCAGCCTAAAGCCGGTGAATACCTCGTCGAAGATCAGCACGATGCCGCGACGCGTGCAGACATCGCGGATTTGCGCCAGCCATTGCGTATAGCGGCTGCGATCGAATGCGGTGCTGCGGTCGCTGCTGACCAGGCTGGCATCACCGGGTGCGTCGGCGTTGGGATGCAGCGCCTGAAGCGGGTTGATCAGCACGCAGGCGATGTCCTTGCGTGTCTCCAGGACCTTCAAGGTGCGCGCGCTCAGGTCGGCCAGTGTGTAGACGTCGTCGACGCGGCGCTGATTGCCGACGCCAGGCTGCACGCCGTCCCACCAGCCGTGGTAGGCGCCGCACAACCGAACCAGGTGGGTCCTGCCGGTGTGGTAACGGGCGAGGCGCACCGCCTGCATCACCGCCTCGGTGCCCGACATGTGAAACGAGACTTCGTCCAGGCCGGATATCGCTTTCAGTGCGATCACATTGTCGCGAATCGCCGGATGATAGGGGCCGAGCACCGGCCCCAACTCGGCAGCCGCCGCGTAGCCTTCGCTCAGGCATTCCTTATAGAAGTCGTAACCGAAGACGTTGACGCCGTACGAGCCGGAAACGTCATAGCGCCAGTTTCCGTCGAGGTCGCAGACCTGAGTGTGTTTCGACTGCGTGACCGCACTGCCGATTTTCAGCTCCCGAGGAAGCCGTTCGCGATACGGGAAGGGGACTCGATGCGCACTGGTGAACTGCACATCCGAAATGCCGCTCTCCAGCGACTGGCCGAAGGCCAGTGTCAGCGGCGCACGCTCCACCAGCTGCTGGCGCAGGCGCTCCATGCCGCCGCGACGCTGTTCTGCGACGTCGGCCGGCGCCAGATCGCTGCTGAAGTAGCGCTCCGCGTCATACTCGAAATAGCGCAGCAGGCGGGCGACACGACGCGACATCTTCGAGTGTCCGCGCAGGGATGGATGCTTGGCCATCGAAAGACGCAGTCGTCGCGCCAGCCGTCGGAGCAAAACCAGCCCGACCAGTGTCACGACGAGATACAGCCCGATCTTCAAAATCGTTATAGGCCCGAGATTATGGCGGCCTAGAAACCGCCGCAGCATGGTCGATTGTCGGATGGTAATTGCCGTTTATGGCGGCGTCGTGAACCCTGGGTGACTCGTATGCGGCTCGCGCATCGGCGGCTTATCCGGTGCGTCCGCTCGGATCAGGGTCTGGCCTTTGCAGGGTGACAATCGGAAACGCGGGCCGACAAAATTCGTTCCGAACGCTCGCTGCCGGCTGTCACAATGCTGCAGCGCGTTTGCAAGATTTCTTTCATCAATGCCTGGACTCGAGCACGCCTGGCGGCGGCTTTGCGGCGTTGATCGACGATCACTGGCTGGCGACGCTCAATGCCAACCTGCTGGCCGCGGTGCGGCTCGACAAGGCCTTGCTGCCGACGATGCTGAAGCAGCGCCACGGCGTGATCGTTCACGTGTCGTCGATCCAGCGGCGCCTGCCGCTGTACGAATCGACGCTCGCATACGCCGCCGCAAAGGCGGCGCTGACCACCTACAGCAAGGGCCTGTCGAAAGAGGTGAGTCCGCACGGCGTGCGGGTCAACACGGTCGCGCCCGGCGATATCGAAACCGCGGCCGCGGTGGCGATGGTCGAGCGTCTGGCCAGCAACGACGGCATCGGCTACGAAGCCGCGCAGCAGAACCTGATGAGATCGCTCGGCGGCATTCCGATCGGCCGGCCCAACCGGCCCGAAGAGGTCGCCGAGCTGATCGCGTTTCTGGCATCGGATCGTGCCCCGACCATCACGGGCACCGAATATGTCATCGATGGAGGGACCACGCCGACGGTTTGACGATGCGCATGTTCATCTGTCCGACGGGTGAATTGAGTTGCAGTAAGGACCATGCCTTCCACCTCTGCCCGTATCGAAGATCACGCCGCGATCGGCAATCTCGCCACCATTGCGCTGGTCGCGACCGACGGCACCATCGATTTCAACTGCTACCCTGATTTCGATTCGCCGACGATTTTCGCATCCTTGCTCGATGCCGAGAAAGGCGGCTGCTTCAGCGTTGCGCCGGTGGCCGAGACGCTACGCGTCAGGCAGATGTACCTGCCCGACACCAATGTGCTGACGACGCGGTTCTTTACTGCCGAGGGTGTCGGCGAAATCGTCGACTTCATGCCGCTTCAGGAAGACGGCACGATCACCGGCTACCGCATCGTGCGCATTCTGCGTGTCGTGCGCGGCAGTATCCGCTTCCGTTTGCGCTGCGCGCCGCGCTTCGACTACGGACGCAAGCGCCATCGGCTGGAAATCGAGCGCGGCATCGCCCGGTTCTTTCCGGAAGACCAGACGCCGCCGTTGCGGCTGACGGTCGACGGCGAACTGTATCGCCGTGACGACGCCGCCGAATGTGAGCTGCAGCTGCAGGCTGGCGAGCACCGCCGGCTGATCCTCGAAACCGACCGCGAACACGGCGACGGCGAGCGGCTCGATCAGGACGATCTCGGCCTGCATGCCACGGTCAGCTATTGGCGCCAATGGGCCGAGCGTTCCGAATATCGCGGCCGCTGGCGCGAGATGGTCACGCGCTCGGCGCTGACCTTGAAACTGCTGATGTCGCAGAAGCACGGCTCGATGATCGCCGCGGCGACCTTCGGCCTGCCCGAAGTCATCGGCGGCACGCGCAACTGGGATTATCGCTACACCTGGATCCGCGACGCCGGCTTCACCGTGTATGCGTTCATGCGACTGGGCTACATCGAGGAGGCCGCGGGGTTCGTCGACTGGGTGCAGGCGCTGTGCACGAAGATGCGCGGCGATGGTTCGCTGCAGATCATGTACGGCATCGACGGCCGCGCCGACCTGCACGAAGAAGAACTGCCGCACTGGAGCGGCCACCAGGGCTCCAGGCCGGTGCGGATCGGCAACGCCGCCTTCGACCAGACCCAGCTCGACATCTACGGCACGCTGCTGGACGCGGTCTATATCGCCAACAAGCGCGGCGCGCCCAGCTCGCTGGACGCCTGGGCCAAGCTCAGCGGCCTGGTCGACTACGTCTGCGAGCACTGGCAGCAGGCCGACGAAGGAATATGGGAATTTCGCGGCGGAAAACAGCATTTTCTGCATTCGCGGCTGATGTGCTGGGTGGCCATCGATCGCGGCTTCCGGCTCGCGGTGAAGCGTTCGCTGCCGGCGCCACTGGATCGCTGGCGCCAGGTGCGCGACGCGATTCACGCCGACATCACGACCAACTTCTGGAACGAGGAACGCCAGTGCTTCGTGCAATCGCGCGGCTCGAAGGTGGTGGACGGCTCGACCCTGCTGATGCCGATGATGCGCTTCATCGCGCCGCGGGATCCGAAGTGGTTGTCGACGCTGAAGGCGATCGGCGAAGACCTGGTGGAAGAGCCTTTCGTCTATCGCTATCGCGTCGAGCAGGTGCCCAGCGACGGTCTGCACGGCAAGGAGGGCACGTTCACCGCCTGCTCGTTCTGGTACGTCGAAGCCCTGGCGCGCAGCGGCCGGCTGACCGAGGCGCGGATGCTGTTCGAGCGCATGCTCGGCAGCGCCAATCATGTCGGGCTGTATGCCGAAGAATTCAGCGATTCAGGCGAACAACTGGGTAATTTTCCGCAGGCGCTGAGCCATCTCGCGCTGATCAGCGCGGCAGTGATTCTGGATCGCGAGCTCACGGGCGATACGCCGGCGCCGTGGTCGCGATGAATGCATCGGCACCGGAACCGGCACCGTCGAAGGCCCGGATAAAACCGACCGCCCGCTGTGGTATCAGACGGCGACTTTGGCCGCCGTGATCCGCTCAGCCAGAAACGCCGCATCGAAGCCCACGTCGGCGAATCGCCCCGAGCCCCAGGTGTTCTGCCAGGGCAGGCCGAGGAAATACAGGCCCTCGACCGGCGACACGCCGCGCTGGTGTACGACCTGGCCGCGGCCGTCGAACACCGGTGCCTCCAGCCAGCGGTAATCGGCCGCAAAGCCGATCGACCAGATCACGCTGCCGATGCCGGCGGCGCGCAGATCGAGCATGTCGATTTCCGCGTCTGGCTGCCAGCAGGGCTGATACGGCGGCTCGACCGGCGCATCGATGCCCTGCGCGGCGATATGGCTGTCGACGGCCGCGCGGATCGATCGGTAGCTGTCATCGGCGCGGTCGAGATTGCGCCGGAGGTCCGGCTCGAAACGGACGCAGCCATCGCGGATATCGCTGAAGCGTCCATACAGTTTCATGCCTTCGCGGGCGAACTGGCGCAGGTCGATCTCTTTGCCGCCGTCGCGTCCGGACAGGTAGTGATTGGTTTTTTCACGCACCGTTTCCTTCTGCGGATGATCGGCGATGGCGATACCGTAGTAGCCGGATTCGGTCAGCCACTCGGTGACTTCGCGGCCGCGATACACGCGCGGCGAGCGCGGCGCGGTCCCCACTGCCAGATGCACCTCGCGGCCCTCGCGATGCAGGTCTTCGGCGATCTGGCAGCCGGACTGTCCGGTGCCGACGACGAGCACGCCGCCGTCCGGCAACTGCGCCGGATGGCGGTAGTTCGACGAATGCAGCTGCAGGATGTCGGCCGGCAGTTTCTCGGCGCTGCGCGGGATCGTCGGCAGGTGGTAGCCGCCGATCGCGACGACGACCTGGTCAGCGACATAATCGCCCTTGGAGGTTTTGATCTCGAAGCCACCATTGTCCGCAGCGCGTACCCGCTGCACGTCGACGCCGGTCGAAAGCGGCGGATCGAACGAGGCGACGTAGGCTTCCAGATAACGCACGATATCGTCCTTGAGCATGAAGCCTTTCGGATCCTTGCCGCCGAACTCCTTGTCGTAAGAGAAGCCCGGCAAGCGGCACTGCCAGTTCGGCGTTACCAGGCAGAAGCTGTCCCAGCGCGCGTTGCGCCATTCATGCGCGACGCCGTGACGCTCGAACACGCGGTGTTCGATGCCGCGCTGTTTCAGATACCAGCTGATAGCCAGGCCGGCCTGGCCGCCGCCGATGACGGCGACGGGGAGATGTTGCGGGGGAGTGATCATGGGGCCGTTCATGGGCTGATGCTTTTCAGTGAGGGAGCAAACCAACTCCGTTCGTCCCGAGTAGCCGCTACGCGGCGTATCGAGGGAGCGGAGCGCGCTGCGAGTCCGATCCGGTACCTCGATACGCGGACAAGTCCGCTACTCGGCACGAACGGAGGGCGGTTGGTATTCATTCAAAAGCCACGACGGTCACGGTCGCTTGCGGATCATTCGCCCAGCGCTGTGCGGTGGTCTCGATCTCGCGAATCTGCGCCGAGGCATGCCCGCATCCCCAACCGTATTTCGCTGCGACGCGCTCACTCGCATGTTCAAGCGCAGCACGGCTGGCCGCGACGAACTCGCTCAGCGGATAAGCGTGATGCAGCTTCAGTGCATCGCGTATCGTGCTCGAGGGCGAGTAGCAGACGCTGGTGCTGTCGTCGGGCCAGCGCACGCGGAAGTTCATTTCAGGCATGGTGCTTCCCATCCGTCGTCAGTTTCGGGCCGCAGCCGATCAGGCTGCGTTCGCGGAAATCCCAGGCGAGCTGTTCGTCGCCGCGCTCGTTGCGCAAATGCAGTTGATGGCCGTCGTTGCATGCGCCGATCACGGCGCAGCCGAGGCCGCGGGTATGAAAGCGCGCCAGCACCGCGTCGACGTTCGCAGGCGCCACCGCCAGCACGAAGCCGAAGCTCGGGAACGTCGACAGCAGCCAGTGCGCCAGGTCGATATCGGCGGGTTTCGGTGCGCGCTCGACGTCGATCGTCGCGCCGATGCCCGAGCATTCCAGCAGCATCATCGTCGTGCCGATAAGCCCGGCCTGGCTGATGTCTTTCGCTGCGCGGCACAGGCCGTCTTCGGCGAGCTGCGGCAACAGCTCCAGATCAGCGCGCAAGCGTTCCGGCGGCGCGGCGGTGCTCGCGTTCCAGTGCGGGTAGGGTTCGCGGTAGGCGCCGCGCAGATCGATCGCGGCGATCAGCAGGTCGCCCGGCCGCGCATCGAAACTGGTCAGCAGCCGGTTCGCATGGCCCAGGATCGCGACCGACAGCTGCTCGCGGTCGCCGCGTGCATTGCTGTGGCCGCCGACGACCGGCACGCCATAGGTTTTCGACGCGGCCGAAAGGCCTTCCAGCAACACGCGCATCTTGTCGCGGCTGCGGCTCCAGGCGGCGTCGACCACGGCGGTCGGGCGGCCGCCCATCGCGTAAATGTCGGAGACGTTGACCATCACGCCGCACCAGCCGGCGAACCAGGGATCGTGCGTGACGAACTCGTTGATGAAACCTTCGATCGCCAGCAACTGGTAGCCGCCGCGGCCATCGGGAATCGCCGCGCAGTCGTCGCCGACCGGCACATCGGCAGCGGCATCGGCGACCGCCAGCGTGCGCACCGCGTCGGCGATGTCGGCCTTGTGCGCGAGCCCGCGGTTGGCGTGCAGCGCGGTGACCAGGGCGGCGAGGTCGATCATGCGGCGCGCTGCCATTGCGTTCGCGCTGCACCCGGACGCGAGGTGTACCAAGCGATTTCGTCGGCCTGGCGCGCCGCGTAGTGGCCCAGATCGGCTTCCATCAGAAAATGCGGGCGATGACGAATCGTCGTCGCCTCGATCACGCGCCAGTGCAGGCGCTCGAACAGCGCGCGATTCTGCGCCTGCACCTGCGCGGTAAAGCGCTGGCAGCCGCGCGCTGTTGCGGTGCTGACCGCATGGCGGATCAGCTCCGAGCCCAGCCAGGCGCTGCGCCGAAAGTCCGGATGCACGGCGAGCCGTGAGCCCGACCAGTGCGCCGCTTCGGCGTCGTCGCAATGGATACGCACCGTGCCGACCAGTTGCTCCGGCAGGCCGGCGATGCAGGCGATCGCGGCGATCGGCAGTGCGTGCGCGTCGCGCGCATCGGCGTCGTCGTCTTCGAAAATCTGTTGCTCGCGGCAGAACACCTGGCGGCGCAGTGCCAGGCAGGCGGCATGTTCCCAGCGCTCGCTCAGGTGCTTGATCCGGTATTCGCCGGGCACGAACGGGAAGGCCGTGCAGTCCGCTGGCGCGAACGGCAGCATGGCTAGCCGCGCTCCCAGCGGAATTTGCGCTGTGCCTCAAGGATCGCGATGTCGTTGATGCTGGCGAAACGGCGCTGCATCAGGCCGTTGGCGTCGAACTCCCAGTTCTCGTTGCCGTAGGCGCGGAACCATTCGCCCTGCGCATTGTGAAATTCGTATTCGAAGCGCACCGCAATGCGGTTTTCGGTGAACGCCCAGAGCTCTTTCTTCAGGCGATAGTCGAGTTCGCGTTGCCATTTGTTTGTCAGGAACTCACGAATCGCGTCGCGGCCCGAGAAAAACTCCGAGCGATTGCGCCACTCCGAATCGGGCGTGTAGGCGAGCGCGACGCGCGCTGGATCGCGCGAATTCCAGGCGTCTTCGGCGGCCTGAACTTTTTTCGCCGCGGTCTCGGCAGTGAACGGCGGCAACGGAGGGCGGGGTTCGATGGTCATCGTCGTTCCTTTTTTGAAAACGTAGGAGCGGATCCTATCCGCGACTGTTCTCGTCGAGTGTCAGTCGCGGATAGGATCCGCTCCTACAGGTAACGAGAGGGCTTTCAGCGCTCATACGACGCCAGACTCGAACACGCGCCGCAACGCCCGCAGCCCGCTTTGATATCCGCCGACTTCAAACCGCCGTCGACCAGCATGCGGCCCAGCGGCTGCAGCAGGCTGCGCATGAACATCGAGTCCGGCGCCGGATGGTTCGCCAGTGGCGTGCCGGAGGCCGGCACGAATGGCACCACGAACGGGTACACGCCGAGCGCGATGAGCTGCTCGCACATCTGCAGGATCGCGTCGCGCGTGTCGCCGAGGCCGGCCAGAATATAGGTGCTGACCTGACCGCGGCCGAATACCGCAACCGCGTCGGAGAAGGCCTGCATGTATTGCTCGATCGACACGTCGGCCTTGCCCGGCATGATGCGTTCACGCACTTCCGGCGTGATCGCTTCCAGGTGCATGCCGAGGCTGTCGACGCCGGCCGCTTTCAGGCGGGAGAACCACACCGGATCGTCCGGCGGCTCGCATTGCGCCTGGATCGGCAGATCGACCGCGGCCTTCACCGCGAACGCGCTTTCGCACAGCAGCGCCGCGCCGCGGTCGGTGAAGTTCGGCGTGCCGGTGGTCATCACCATGTGCCTGACGCCGTCGAGCAGCACCGCGGCGCGCGCGACTTCGGCGAGCTGCTCGGGCAGCTTGCGGTTGATCGTCAGGCCGTTGGCCAGCGATTCGCCGATTGCGCAGAACTGGCAGGAAGTCGAGCGACGGCCGTAGCGGATGCAGGTCTGCAGCACCGTCGTCGCCAGCACGTCGCTGCCATGCAATTGCGCGATCTTGGAATACGGTACACCGTCGAGCGTCTGCAGCTTGTAGAAGCGCGGCTGTTTCGGAAAGCCGATCTTGGCGACGATGGAGCCCTTGAACTTCAGCGGTACGCTGCCGTCGGCGGCCATTGCGCCGGCTTCGAACGGCGAGTCCGCGGCGCTGCCGGTATGCACCGGCACCATGATCGTGCGGCCGTCGACGCTGACCGCCTTGTGATCGGTCGGCCCCGCGCCGCCGCGACGGCTGGGCGCGCCGGCATCCGGCTCAGCCAGTCGCAGACCGTGCGATTGCAGATCGGTCAGCAACTGCTGCGTCGTCGAAAGCGGAAGCGGTGCGTTCATCGGGGAGTTCTCCAGCAGCGGGAGCGGTGGAATGCAGCGGCGTTGCCGCGCGTGAGTCGAGATTCAGCGACAGCAGTTCCGGTCGTGCGTAGTGACCGACCGAATCCATCATGCGTTTACGCTTAGTGATCAGCGCGAAGTCCAGATCGGCGATGACCATGCCTTCGCCTTCGCGCAAGGGTTCGCACAGATGCTTGCCTTCCGGCGACACGATCGCGGTATAGCAGCCGCCGCGCATCGCCTTTTGCAGCTGCGGATCGGGTGTGATGGTGGCGATCTGCTCGTCGCTCAACCAGCCGGTCGCGTTGATGCCGAAGCAGCCGGATTCCAGCGCGTGATGACGCACCGTCAGCTCCATCTGCTCGGCGAAAATCGGGCCGACCAGCGAGCCCGGAAACTGCGAGCAGTGAATCTGCTCGTGCTGCGTCATCAGTGCGTAGCGCGCCAGCGGGTTGTAGTGTTCCCAGCAGGCGAGCGCGCCGATGCGGCCGACCGCAGTGTCCACCACTTTGAGCCCGCTGCCGTCGCCCTGACCCCAGACCATGCGCTCGTGATAGGTCGGCGTGATCTTGCGGCGCTTCAGCACGATGTCGCCGCTGACGTCGAACACCAGTTGCGTGTTGTAGAGCGTGCCGTGATCGCGCTCGTTGACGCCGAGCACGACCACGATGCCGTGCTGTTTGGCCGCAGCGCCGACCAGGTCGGTAGCGGCGCTGGGCACCGTCACCGCCTGCTCGTACAGCGCCAGATGCGCCGGGCCCATCGCCACCGCCGGCGTGATGAACGAGAAGTACGGGTAGTAGGGCACGACCGTTTCCGGGAACACGATCAGCTGCGCGCCCTGCGCTGCGGCAGCGGCGATCGCGGCTATCACTTTCGCGATCGTGCCTTCGCGGCTGCCGAGTACCGGCGACAGCTGTGCGGCGGCGGCGCGGATGATGGTCATATCGTGAGTCCGTACCGGACAACCCCTCTCCCGGCGCTGCGCGCCACCCTCTCCCGCAAGGGGAGAGGGTTTGCGTCGGCGTTTTTCTCCCCTCTCCCCTTCCGGGAGAGGGGCCGGGGGAGAGGGGGCGTCGCGCGAGCCAAGGCATGTTTCATCGCGAGTCCCTCAAACCGTCCACGTATGAATCATGAAAGCGTTGTCGTTGCGATGCAGCAGGATGCAGTCGAGCACGTCGAGCGGGCTGATCGCCTTGATGCCGGGAATCAGCGAAGGCTCGCCGTGGCCGTACAGCGCCTGCAGCGCGAAGCGGCAGGCGTAGACCTTGCCGCCTTCGGCCATGAACGCGGTCAGCTGATTGGTGAAGTTCTGATGGCCGGGGAAGGCCTCGTCGCCGAGCGTCGGGAAGCCACGCTGGATACCGAGCGTGACGCCGGGGCCGTACAGCAGGATCGAGGTTTCGAAGCCCTTACGAATAAGGCGCTTGCCCTGAAGCATGTTGACCAGGCCGATCGAGCCTTCGAACGCGACCGTGTGGAAGGTGATCAGGGCTTTCTCGCCCGGCTTGGCTTTGACGTCTTCGAACACCTTCTCCTCGTAGTCAACGAAGAAGTCGCCTTTCTTGTGAGCGGGGGCGGTGACGGCGGGCATGTGAGTCTCCTGGGCAGTGGTGTGGCGGCGCCGAGATCGGTGCCGGTGCCAGGAATAGCGCAACCGATGTGCCACTTGTTGCGTCGCTTTCGGTCGAAAAATGCGATCAATGGGAGACATGATTGGATCGCTTGGGAATTCTTATTTCCGGTTATTTATTGATCGCGCATTGATCGGATTTTTGCCGGCCGTTCCCGCTGAGAAGATCCAGGTCCAGCGTCGCACCAGCCTGGGACAAAACGCCTCAGCCTGGTGCAAAGCGGCGATCATCTGATCCATAATGCCGGCATTGATCGCATTATTGTATCGATTGATTGGAGCCAGCCTTGTCGTCCAACCACACCAGCCGCTGGGCCGCGGCGCTGAAGCGCAGCGAGGGGCCGGCGTATATGGCCATCGCCGACGCGATCGCCGCCGACATCCAGTCCGGCCAGCTCACCGCCAACCAGAAGCTGCCGACCTTGCGTGTGCTGGCAACGGCGCTGGATCTGAACTTCACCACCGCCGCGCGCGGCTATGCCGAGGCGCAGCGCCGCGGCCTGCTCGCGGCGCGGCCCGGCGTCGGCACCGTGGTGCGCGAGCAGGTGCGTGCCGATCCGGTGAGGCGGCCGCAGGCCTCGTCGCTGATCGACATGACGATGAACATGCCGCCCGAGCCGCGCGACGCCGCGCTGATCGAGCGCTTCCGCGACGGTCTCGCCAGCCTGCAGCGCGCCGATCCCTACGACTTGCTGCGCTATCAGGAATTCGGCGGCTCGCACGAGGACCGCGCGGCCGGCGTGCGCTGGCTCGCGCCGCGTTTGCCGGAGCTGGTCACGCAGCGCGTGCTGGTCTGCCCCGGCGTGCAGGGCGCCCTGCTCGCGCTGTTCACGATCCTGGCGCGCGCCGGCGACGCCATCGCCTGCGAGGCGGTGACCTATCCGGGCATCAAGGGCATCGCCACGCATCTGGGCATCAAACTGATCGGACTGCCGATCGACGACCAGGGCATCGATCCGGAAGCCTTCGGTGCGCTGTGCGCGGCCGATCCGCCGAAAGCGCTGTACTGCAATCCGACCCTGCTCAATCCGACTTGCGCGACGATGTCGCTGCAGCGACGCCAGGCGATCGTCGACATCGCGCGCCGCCACGCGGTGCCGATCATCGAGGACGACGCTTATGGCTTCCTGCCGGCGCAAAGTCCGCCGCCACTGGCCGCGCTGGCGCCGGAGCTGACGTTCTACATCACCGGCTTCGCCAAGCACCTGGGCGCCGGTCTGCGCATCGCCTATCTGTGCACGCCCAACGTGCGCTACACCGCGCGGGTGCAGGCGACGCTGCGCACGACCTCGGTGATGGCCTCGCCGCCGATGATCACCTTGGCGACGCGCTGGATCGACGACGGCACCGTGGTCGCGGCGACCAGCGCGATCCGCGAGGAATCACGCCATCGCCAGGACATCGCGCGGCGCGTGCTGAAACAGGCGCAATACGTCGCCCATCCGGAGGCCTTTCACTTGTGGCTGAGCGTGCCGCAGCCCTGGAATCGCATCGAGTTCGCCGCGCATCTGCGTTCGCATGGCGTCGGTGTCGTCGTGTCCGACACGTTCACCGTCAGCGGCGGCGCGCCGGAAGCGGTGCGCGTCTGTCTGGGCGGCGCTTCCAGCCGCGAAGATTGCCAGCACTCGCTGGAAATCATCGAGGACGCGATCGAGCAGCATCCGACGCTGGCTTCGCGGGTCATGTGAACAGCGCCGGTCACGCGATGTTACTCATTGCATTCGGACAGCAATCCGGCGCTCAGTTTCGCGCGCTAGTCTGCGGCATCGCGATACGCACCATGCGGGTCGCTCTGCGAGGAGAACATCATGCGTTATCTAATTATTCTGACGATGTCAGGCTGTTGCGTGCTGGCCAGCGGCGCGGCCGTGGCACAGGACCGCGAGCGCGGCCAGCAGGCAATGCAGGAGCTCAACGAGCGCTTCGACGCCGCCGACACCGATCACAACGGCAAGCTCGGCAAGAAAGAAGCGAAAGCCGGCATGCCGCGCGTCTCCGAGCACTTCGACCAGCTCGATGCCGACAAGGACGGCTACCTGACCAAGGGCGAAATCGTCGGTGCGATGATCGACATGAAGGATCAGCGCGAGCACCACTAAGCGCTGCAGCTTCAGCTCAGGGCGCGATCCAGATCCGCCCTGAGATCGTTGACGTCCTCGATACCGACGGACAACCGGCACAGCGTGTCGCTGATGCCGAGCTGCGCGCGCGTTTCGGGCGGAATCGAAGCGTGGGTCATGATCGCCGGATGCTCGATCAGGCTTTCGACGCCACCGAGAGACTCGGCAAGCGCGAACAGCTCGCAGCGTTCGAGAAATCGCCGCGACTCGTCGATGCCGCCCTTGAGTTCGATCGAAATCATGCCGCCGTAGCCACCGCGCATCTGTCGCCGCGCCAGCTCGTGCTGCGGGTGCGAAGTCAGGCCGGGGTAGTGCACGCGCGCGACTTTCGGATGCTGTTGCAGCCAGTCCGCCAGTTCGGCCGCGTTCTCGCAATGCCGCTGCATGCGGATCGCCAGCGTCTTGACGCCGCGCAGCGCCAGGAAGGCATCGAAAGGCCCGGCGATCGCGCCGACCGCGTTCTGCAGAAACGCGATTCGTTCGGCGAGCTCATTGTCTTCACCGACGATGGCGACGCCGCCGACCATGTCGGAATGGCCGTTCAGATACTTGGTCGCGGAATGCATCACCAGGCCAAAGCCCAGCTCCAGCGGGCGCTGCAGATAGGGGCTGGCGAAGGTGTTGTCGGCCGCGGCGAGGATGCCGCGCTTTTTCGCGATCGCGGCGATCCCTGCGAGATCCGCCAGCTTCAGCATCGGGTTGGTCGGCGTCTCGACCCAGATCATCCGGGTGTTGGGCCGTATCGCCGCCTCGACCTTCGTCGCGTCGCGCATGTCGACGTAGCTGAACTCCAGCCCGGCCGATTTGGCGCGCACGCGCGCAAACAGCCGATAGCTGCCGCCATACATGTCGTCGCTGGCGATCACGTGGTCGCCCGGCTCGAACAGATCGAGAATCGTCGACGTCGCCGCCAGGCCCGAGGCGAACGCATAGCCGCGCGTGCCACTTTCCAGGTCGGCGATGCAGCGCTCGTAGGCGAAGCGCGTCGGATTCTGCGACCGCGAATATTCAAAGCCCTGGTGCACGCCCGGGCTCTGCTGCACGTAAGTCGAGGTCGCGTAAATCGGCGGCATGATCGCGCCGGTGGAGGGATCCGGCGACTGGCCGCCGTGAATGGTGCGGGTGGCGAAGTGATGTTGGTTCGTTTTCATTTGGCCTTGTTCTCTCGTCTCGCCCCCACCCTAACCCTCCCCCGCAGGCGGGGGAGGGGACGGGGCAGCGACGCCTTGTTGGTCTCCTTCCCCCGCCTGCGGGGGAAGGTCGGGATGGGGACGCAGAGACGCGGCGATCACTTCGAGCACCGCGTTAGTTTCTTTGAAGATTTGATCGTTCCAAAAACGGTGCACTCTAAAGCCCTGTGCCTCAAGGTAAGCCGGTCGCCTGGTGTCACGCGCACTGTCGGCATGCTGCCCTCCGTCGAGTTCGACGATCAGCCTTTTCTCCAGGCATGCAAAGTCGGCGACATAAGGTCCGATCGGCGCCTGCCGTCTGAACTTGTAGCCCAGCAACTGACGCAGTTTGAGACGCTGCCAGAGGCGCTGCTCGGCGTCGGTCGAATGCCGTCGCAGTTCTATCGCATGATGTTGGGTCTTGCCGATGCGCATGTGTCACAACTGCTTGCGCAAATAATTCAGCAGATCGATCTTGGTGATCAGGCCGACGAACTTGCCGTGGTCCTCGACGATCGCGACATGGTCGCGCTGGAAAATCGGCACCAGCTCGGAGACCGGCGTGTCGGCGGCGATGGTATCCACCTTGGTGACCATCGCGGAGCGCACCGGGTCCTGAAAGCGCGCCGGGTCGGCCTGCACATGGAACAGCAGGTCGGATTCGTCGAGGATGCCGGCCAGTTTGTCGCCCTGCATCACCGGCAGCTGCGAGACGTCGAACAACTTCATACGGCGGTAGGCCTGCAGCAGCGTGTCTTCCGGCACCAGGGTCGCGACGCTGCCTTCGGCGTAGCGGCGCACGATCAGGTCGAGCAGGTTGCCTTGCTTGGGCCTATCGAGCAGGCCCTGCTCGAACATCCAGAAGTCGTTGTACATCTTGGTCAGGTACTTGTTGCCGCTGTCGCAAACGAAAGTGACGACGCGCTTGGGCGCGGTCTGTTCGCGGCAGTAGCGCAGCGCGGCGGCGAGCAGCGTTCCGGTGGACGAGCCGCCGAGAATGCCTTCGCGGCCCAGCAGTTCGCGTGCCGCGTGAAAGCTTTCGGCGTCGGTGATCTCGTAGGCTTTTTTCACATAGTCGAGTTCGCAGTTCGGCGGAATGAAATCCTCGCCTATGCCTTCGACCAGCCAGCTGCCGGGCGTGATGGTTTCGCCGGTGTTGATCAGCGGTGCCAGGATCGAGCCCTTGGGGTCGGCCAGTACCATCTCGACATGCGGCGCGACGCGCGCGAAGTAGCGCGACAGGCCGGTGAGTGTGCCGCCGCTGCCGACGCCGACCACCACCGCGTCGCACATGTGTTCGGTCTGTGCCCAGATTTCCGGGCCGGTGGTCGCCTCGTGCGCAAGCGGATTGGCCGGGTTGGCGAACTGGTTGACGTAGAAGCTGTTCGGGATCTCGTGCGAAAGCCGCTCGGCGATGTCCTGGTAATACTCGGGGTGGCCCTTGCCGACATCGCTGCGCGTGATCCGCGTGTCCGCGCCGAGCGCGCGCAAATGCAGGATTTTTTCCTGCGACATCTTGTCCGGGATCACCAGCACCAGTTGATAGCCTTTCTGCGCGGCGACCAGCGCCAGGCCCAGGCCGGTGTTGCCGGCGGTGGCTTCGATCAGCGTGCCGCCGGGCTGGATCGCGCCGCTTTTCTCCGCGGCCTCGATCATCGACAGGCCGATGCGATCCTTGATCGAGCCGGTCGGGTTCTGATTTTCCAGCTTGACGAAAAGCCGGCACGGGCCGGTGTCGAGCTGCTTGAGTTCCACCAGCGGCGTGTTGCCGATGGTGGCGAGGATATGGCCGTCGCGCGTCATCGAACTCATCCTGCAATGCAGATGCGCCGCAGGTTAGCACGAGGCAGCAGCGGCGCCCTGGCGGATCGCATCCAATGTCAAAACCCTGCCTGACATTTCGTTCTCAACTTAGCGCGCAGCGAGGTCGCATCACACCATGACATCCCCGGACCATCAGACCAAGCCCGCGCGCCTGAGCTTCTGGCAGACCGTCGGCAGCGTGCTCGCCTCGTTCTTCGGCGTGCAGAGTTCCAAGGCACGAAAGCGCGATTTCTCCAGCGGCAATCCGGTTGCGTTCTTCGTCGTCGCGGTGGTGATGACGGGCCTGTTCGCACTGTCGCTGATCGCGATCGTGCGGCTGATCCTGCACTTCGCGGTCAGCGCCTCATGAAGCGCGCGGCCTGGTTCGGCCTGCTGCTGGCGACCTCGTTGACTGCCACGGCGCAAACCGGGGCCACGCACGAACTCGACAGCATCGAGCAGCGCGTGCTGCCGTGCTCGGCCTGCCACGGCGCCGAAGGCCGTGCGACGCGCGAGGGCTATTACCCGCGCATCGCCGGCAAGCCCGCAGGCTATCTGTACAACCAGCTGCAGAACTTTCGCGACAACCGGCGCGCGAACGCTCAGATGACGTATCTGGTGCAGCGCCAGAGCGACGCCTACCTGATGGAAATCGCGCAACACTTTGCGCAGATCGATCTGCCGTATCCGCCGCCGGAAGCGCCGCGCGCCGCAGCGCTGGTGCTGGAGCGCGGCATGAAGCTGGCGCGCAGCGGCGATGCCGAACGCGGCCTGCCGGCCTGCCAGTCCTGCCACGGCGAGCGCCTCACCGGCGTGGCACCCGCGGTGCCCGGCCTGCTCGGCCTGCCTTACGACTACATCGCCGCGCAGCTCGGATCCTGGCGCGAGCATATCCGCCGAGCGCAGGCGCCGGATTGCATGGCGCAGATCGCCGAACGCCTGAGCGCCGACGATGTCGCCGCGGTCGCCGCCTGGCTCGCCGCGCAGCCGATGCCGGCCGACACGCATCCGGCCAACACCTTCACGACGCCGCCCCCGCTGCAATGCGGCGGCCTGATGCCGACCGCGGAGCACGCGCCATGATCATCATCCGCAAGCTGTCGTTCGGTCTGCTCGCGCTCGCTGCGGTCGCCGTCACGCTGTTGCTGTGGCGCGGGCTGCGCCACGATCACGATGTCGCCGGCAGCAGTCCGCTGCCGATCGACACCACGCAGACACCGTTGGAACGCGGCCGTTATCTGACCCAGCTCGGTGACTGCATGGCCTGCCACACGGTGCAGGGCAGCGCCGCCTATTCCGGCGGCCGCATGATCACCACACCATTCGGCCGTTTCTATTCGCCGAACATCACGCCCGACGACGACACCGGCATCGGCCGCTGGAGCGCCGACGATTTCTGGGGCGCGCTGCACGAGGGCCGCGCCAAGGGCGGCAAGCTGCTGTATCCGGTGTTCCCGTACACCAACTACACGCGCATGACGCGCGACGACAGCGATGCGATCTACGCTTATCTGCGCACGATTGCGCCGGTGAAGCAGGCCTCGCGCGAGCACGATCTGAAGTGGCCGGTTTCCTGGCGCGTGTCGCTGATCGGCTGGCGCGCGCTGTTCTTCGAGCCCGCGGTGTTCAAGCCGCAAGCGGATCGGAGCGCCGCCTGGAATCGCGGCGCTTACCTGGTTCAGGGCCTGGCGCATTGCAGCGCCTGCCACGAAGCGCGCAACGCACTCGGCGGCGTGCAGACGCGCGACAACCCGGCCGGCGGCCTGGTGCTGGACTGGTACGCGCCGGTGCTCAGCGCCGCCGTCGAAGCCGGCGTGCAGGACTGGCCGCAGGCCGACATCGTCGCGCTGCTGTCGGTCGGCAAATCAGCGCGCGGCTCGGCGCTGGGGCCGATGGCCGAAGTGATCTACGAGAGCCTGCAGCACGGTAGCGACGAGGACATCGCGGCGATGGCGACGTATCTGCAATCTCTGCCGGTCACGGCGAAGCCCGAGCCGGAAGCCCAGCCGCGCGTGTTGCCCAACGATCTGCTCAGGGCCAGGGCCAATGGCGCGTCGCTGTACGCAAAAAACTGCGCGCAATGCCACGGCGACGACGGCGAAGGCCGTGCACCCGCTGCCCCGGCGCTGGCCGGCAATCGCGCGGTGACCATGGACTCTGCGGTGAACCCGATCCGCATCGTGCTGTTCGGTGGCTACACGCCCGGGACCGCCGGCAATCCGCGGCCTTTCGGCATGCCGCCGTTCTCGGCGGCAATGAGCAAGCAGGACGTGGCCGATGTGCTGAGCTATGTGCGCATGTCGTGGGGAAACCAGGCGCGTGCGGTTACCGCGGTGGAGGTGGAGCGGCTGTCGGGTGGGCCGTTGTGGTGATGGTGGTCGTGTCGGCACGGAATCCGAACCCATCCCCGTTCGTCCCGAGTAGCCGCGGCCTGTCGCGGCGTATCGAGGGACCAGATTACTTTTGACTGACGAAGCACTTTCTGGCCGCAGCGCTGAGCGCTGCCCAGTCACCAGCGGCCAGTGCTTTCTTCTTTGCCCGGCTCCAACGCTTGATCTGCAGTTCGGCTGTCATTGCCTCGTCGCGAGTAGCGAATGCCTGCGAGTAGGCCAGTTGAACCGGCCGACGCATCCGCGTGTGCTCGGCGCCCTCGCCGTGCTGGTGTTGTGCGATCCTCAGGTCGAGGTTGTCAGTGTGGCCGGTGTAGAAGCTGCCATCGCTGCACTGGAGCATGTACATCCAAAAGGCCATCGATCGGGTCCCTCGATACGCCGCGAGAAAGCCGCGGCTACTCGGGACGAACGGAGCTTGGGATCGTCCCTGGCGGCGTTGTATTCGATTGGAGCCAGACAAACCGGGCTGCGCTACGCAAACACCACCATATTCTGCCGGCTCAACATCGCCGGCGAACCATCCGGTGCCCAGATCATCGCGGTCTGGCTGGTGTAGCCGTTGGCGGCGCTGAGGACGTCGGCGTCGAAGCGCCAGCCCTGCAGCGGCAGGTGGTCGTAGCGGTCGGCGAGGAATTCCAGCATCCAGGTCATCGAGCTGGCGGGTGCGGGTTTGTTCAGCAGGGTGATCGCCAGCGGCGGGATCGAGTCGGCGATGGTCGGCAGATGCAGTTCGCTCATCATGCCCTGCTGCTTGAAGCCGACTTCGATGACCGCCGCCGCGCTGGTGCCGCCGGTGAACGGCAGGTTGCCATTGAGCCAGCGCATGTCGAAGTGCTGCAGGAAGGCCGGGGTCATGCCGGGGATGTTCGGCATCAGCATCGGCTTGCGCGTCGCGACGAAGGCCGGCTGCTCGGGGCGGATGTTGACCACCGATTCGCGTGTCGCGCCGAAGATGCCGACGACCAGGCACAGCGTCTGTTCGCCGTCGTAAAGCCGTGCCTCGACATGCGTCGCGTTCTTGCCGGCACGCAGCAGCCTGGCCTGCACGCGGATCGTGCCGGCGGGCACCGGCGCCAGGAAGGTCACCTGCAGTACGCGCAGCGGCTGAGCGGCCACCAGCGCGCGCATCGCCTTGACCGCGAACGTGACCTGCAGGCCGCCGAATGCGCTGCGGCCCTGCAGCCAGTCGTCGGTGATGGTCGCGGTCCAGCCGTCGCCGTCGGGTTGCTGCAGCTGGATCAGTTCTTCGAAAACCATGGTGTGAAGTTCCGTGTGGGTGGGCGGACCGCCGGCAATCTAGGCGTGGCGGCGAGCGGCCGGATTGGCCCGCGTGACAGCGCTTGTTACTATAAGCGGGCGTCACCGCGATCAATGGCCCGGCACCCGGGCCATTCGCATTTTGTGACGCTGGTTCGGCGCATCCTTCTGCGCCTTCGAGGTAGAGGTTCGAGAGGTATTCACATGCAGGTCACCCGCAAGACCTTCGACGAGGTCATGGTTCCCAATTACGCGCCGTCCGACATCATTCCGGTGCGCGGTCTGGGCTCGCGAATCTGGGATCAGCAGGAGCGTGAATACCTGGATTTCGCCAGCGGCATCGCCGTCACCGGTCTCGGCCATTGCCACCCGAAGCTGATCGCGGCGCTGGCCGAGCAGGCCGGCAAGCTGTGGCATCTGTCCAACGTGATGACCAACGAGCCGGCGCTGAAGCTGGCCAGCAAGCTGGTCGAGCTGACGTTCGCCGACCGCGTGTTCTTCTGCAACTCCGGCGCCGAGGCCAACGAAGCCGCGTTCAAGCTGGCGCGCAAGCATGCGTCAACGAACTACGGCCCGCACAAGCAGCAGATCATCTCGTTCTACAACGCCTTTCACGGCCGTACGCTTTTCACTGTCAGCGTCGGCGGCCAGGCCAAGTACACGCAGGGCTTCGAGCCGCTGCCGGGCGGCATCACCCATCTGCCGTTCAACGATCTGGCGGCGCTGGAAGCCGCGGTCGGCGAGCAGACCTGCGCGGTGGTGCTGGAGCCGGTGCAGGGCGAAGGCGGCATTATGCCGGCGACGCGCGAGTTCCTGGCGCTGGCACGCCAGCTTTGCGACCGCCACAAGGCGCTGCTGATTTTCGACGAAGTGCAGTGCGGCAACGGCCGCAGCGGCAGCCTGTTCGCGTACCAGCAGCTGGGCGTCACCCCCGACGTGCTGACCACCGCCAAGGGCCTCGGCGGCGGCTTTCCGGTCGGCGCGATGCTGGCCACCAAGGAAGCCGCGGCGAGCCTGGCTTTCGGTACGCATGGCTCGACTTACGGCGGTAACCCGCTGGCCTGCGCCGTCGGTCTTGCGGCGCTGACCGAGACCTCGAGCCCGGCCATTCTGGAAAACGTCGCGGCGCGCTCGACGCAGCTGCGCGACGGTCTCGCGGTACTGGCGACCGCGCATGGCGTGTTCAGCGGCTCGCGCGGCATGGGCCTGCTGATCGGCGCGCCGCTGGTCGACGCCTGGAAAGGCCGCTCCAAGGACGTGATCAATGCGGCGATGCGCCACGGCCTTTGGATACTGGCCGCCGGCCCCGACGTGCTGCGTCTGGCGCCGCCGCTGAATATCAGCGAGGCCGATATGGCCGAAGGCCTGCGTCGTCTCGGCCAGGCGCTGACCGATCTGGGCAAGCCGGCCTGAGGCCGACGCGGCACCGCGGTCGCGAGCCGGCCGCTGTAGCTGCTTTGTACCGGTGTGCGGGGCTTACCGGGTGCCGGCTGCTAGCATGCCGACCGTTGAGCCCCGATTCTCACTCCGGCCCGTTCCTTGATCGATCACGACACCGTCGCCGCTGACGAGCACTTGAGCGCCGCGGCCTATGCCAGCGTGTCCGAGTCGCTGCGTGCGGTGTCCGGCCTGCGTCTCGACGACTACCGCCGCGCCAGCGTGCTGCGCCATCTGCAATCGCGCATGCGCCAGCTGGAAATCGTCGAGCTGGACCAATACCTCGGCTGCCTGAGCCGGGACCGTCGCGAGGCCGAAGCGCTGGCGCGCGAGATGCTGGAGGCCAGCACCGTGCTGTTCCGCGATCCCGAGGCCTATGCCGGCCTGGCGCGCGCGCTGCCGTACCTGCTCGACGCTTCGCCGACGCCGCGCGTCTGGGTGCCGTGCTGCGCCGGCGGCGAAGATGCGTATTCGATCGCGATGCTGCTGGCCGAGGCGCAGGCCGCGTCCGAGTCACCGGAAAGCTTCGACATTCTCGGCACCGACATCGACGCGGAGCTGCTCGCCGACGCGCGCGGCGGCCGCTACGGCGCCACCGACGCGCTGCAGGTGCCGGCGCCGTTGCGCGCGCGCTATCTGGAATTCGTCGACGGCCAGTACCGCGTGATTCCCTTGCTGGCGGCGCGCTGCGAATTTCTGCTGCACGAGCTGACCGTGCCGCTGCCGCTGAGCGGCTTCGACCTGGTCGACTGCCGCAACCTGGTGGCCTCGTTGCAGCTGCCGGTACAGCGTGCCGCGCTCGAGCATTTCCGCGCGGCGCTGCGTCCCGGCGGTTTTCTGCTGGTGGGTCGCGGCGACGTCATGGGCGCGCACGGCGATCTGTTCAAACGCAGCGCGTCCGTGCCCGGGCTTTATCAGCGAGTGGAACCGCAGCCGCGGCCCAGCGATCCGCCTTCCGATGCGTATCGCGCCGCACTGCTCAGTTCGACCACGCCGGGCGCGGTGCTCGACGCCCAGGGCCGGCTGCTGGAAATCAATCCGACCCTGCTGCGGCTCAGCGGCCGGCTGCCCGACGAACTGCTCGGACAGAGCCTGAGCCGGCTGCTGCCGGAAGCCGAAGCCGCCACGCTGCAGCTGACATTGCAGACCCTGACCGACGGCCAGCGCCACGAGATCGACGTCTCGCTGCTGACGCCGGCGGCGCCGCTGCCGGCGCGGCTGGCGCTGAGCCGCTGGCACGGTGGCGATGCCCCTTTCGTGCTCGCCGAATGGCGTCTGGCGAGTGCGCCGGTGGCTGATTCCAGCGGCCAGGCCGGCAGCCTGCTCGCCGCCAGCATGCGGCTGATGAGCGAGAGCCTGATCGTCACCGACAGCGCCGGTCGCATCGTCGAGTTCAACCGCGGCGCCGAGCGCCTGACCGGCTGGCCGCGCAGCCAGGCGATCGGCCTGGAACACGAAAGCGTGCTGCGCCTGGTCGGCTCTGGCGGTGCGGTGGAAGCCGGGCCGGTGGCGCGCTGCCTGCGCGATCCGCATCTGATCCGTCGCGGCGACGAGCATCAGCTGCTGAGCCGCGACGGCCGGCGTCTGCGCGTGCGCCTGAGCTATTCGCCGCTGTTGACCGAGGGCGAAATCAGCGGCGTGCTGCTGCTGCTCGAAGACACCACCGAGCAGGCACTGCTCGCCGACGAACTCGAATACCGCAGCTCGCACGACGCGCTGACCGGGCTGTTCAACCGCGGTGAATTCGAGCGCCGCGTTTCCGCCGCGCTGGCCGAGGCGCAGGCCGGCGGCCGGCGGCAGATGCTGTGCTACATCGACGTCGACCAGTTCAAGGTGATCAACGACACGCTCGGCCACTACGCCGGCGACGAACTGCTACGCCAGCTGGCGACGCTGCTGCGTTCGCGGCTACGGCCGGAAGACGCGCTGGCGCGGCTCGGCGGCGACGAGTTCGGCGTGCTGTTGCCGGAGCTGCACGGCGATTCCGGCCGCGCGCTGGTCGAGGCGCTGCTCGCAGCGGTGCGCGGCTTCCGCTTTCCCTGGGAAGCCAAGAGCTATGCGATCACCGTCAGCATCGGCGTCGTCGAAGTCGACGCCGGCAGCGGCGACATCGTCAGTACCCTGGCCGACGCCGACGCGGCCTGCTATGCGGCCAAGGACGGCGGCCGCGATCGCGCGCGCTGGGTCTCCGACGGCCACGACGAGATCCGCGCGCGCCACGCCGAGATGACGATGGTCGGGCGTATCGGCAAGGCGCTCGACGAGGGCCTTTTCCTGCTGTTCTACGAGGACGTGGTCGCGACCAACGCGACGCATCAGGTGTTCTACCGCGAGCTGCTGGTGCGCATGCGCGACGACGACGGGCGCCTGGTGCAGCCCGGCGGCTTCATCGCCGCGGCCGAGCGCTATTACCTGATGGCGGCGCTGGATCGCTGGGTGCTCAGCACCGCGTTCGCCGGCATCGCGCAATTGCCGGCCGACGGCATCATCTACGCGGTCAACGTCTCCGGCATGTCGCTGTCCGACGACCAGTTTCTGGGCTACGTGATCCGCGTGCTGGAGCGCACCGGCGTCGCGCCGGAGCGCATCTGCTTCGAGATCACCGAGACCTCGGCGATTTCGCATTTGAGCGAGGCGGTGCGCTTCATCACCCATCTGGCCGAACTCGGCTGCCGCTTCGCGCTCGACGATTTCGGCTCGGGCATGGCGTCGTTTTCGTACCTGAAAAATCTGCCGGTACAGTTCGTCAAGATCGACGGCAGCTTCGTGCGCAACATGCAGGGCAGCACCGTCGATCGCGGCATGGTCGAGGCGATCAACCGCATCGGCCACGACATGGGCCTGTGCACGATCGCCGAGCACGTGGAGACCGCCGATGCGCTGCAACTGCTGTCGACCATCGGCGTCGACTGGGTTCAGGGCAAGGTGATCGGCGAGGGCCGGCCTTTCGACGAACTGCTGGCGTCGGCAAAAGCCTGATTCGCTCGTGCGGGTCAGGCTCTACACTGTCGCGGTTCCGGGCCAAGTTTTAAGCGCATGAAACCTTCCGTCGCCGCGTCGCTGCTGCTGCCGTTGCTCGCGCTGGGCGCGTTGCCGCCGCGCGCGAGCGCGCAGATGCTGCGGCTCGACCAGCTCCAGGGCAGCGCCGAGCTGACGCGCGGCGACACGCATCCGCCGCTGAACGCCGAGACCGCGATCGTTGCCGACGACCAGATCCGGGTCGGCGCCGGCAGCAAGCTGTCCTTGCGGCTGGGCCGCCACGGCATTCTGGAACTCGGCGCCGGCAGCGAGCTGACCGTCGAGCGCCTGCCTTTCGCCAGCTACGCCGACGATTTGCGCACGATCCTGCGGCTGCGTCGCGGCTTTCTGCGCGTGATCTGGAAGCAGCCGCCGCTGGACATCAAATGGCCGCTGTTCGTCTACATGGACAGCGACCGCGCGGCATTGCTCAGCGGCGAATATTTCTTCGAAGTCGGCAGCGAGATCAATGCGATCTGCGTCGCCGAAGGCGGCCTCGCGCTGCAGGGCGGCAGCCGCGACGAGGCCCAGGCGCTGGAGCCCGACACCTGCTATCGCATGGTCCCTGGCGTGCCGCCGCAGCCGCGTGACCAGCGGCCCGAGGACTGGATCGCGGTGCGTGCGAATCGCGCGCTGGATCGCAGCATGTGGGCGATGCCGGCGGTCGCGTCGAGTGCGTCGCCGCCAGTGACGGCCACAGCAGCGGCCGCGCCACCGTTGCCGGGCATCACCGCTCCGGTGGTGACGCCGCCAGCGGTCAGGCCGGTGCCGCCGAAGCCGGCAGAAAAGCCGGCAGAAAAGCCTGCGGTGAAATCGGTCGCCAAGGCACCGGTGCCAGCGCCGGCCAGCCCGCCGCGCGTGGTTGCCGCCGCCGCGGTCGCTGGCGGCGGCTGGACCTTGAACCTGGCCTCATTCCCGGACCAGGCCAGTGCCGACAAGGAG
This sequence comes from Hydrocarboniphaga sp., assembly GCF_965279055.1. Classification (NCBI taxonomy): domain Bacteria; kingdom Pseudomonadati; phylum Pseudomonadota; class Gammaproteobacteria; order Nevskiales; family Nevskiaceae; genus Hydrocarboniphaga; species Hydrocarboniphaga sp. The sequence goes on from NZ_OZ257125.1 coordinate 1,028,805, forward strand.
CTCGCCCGGCTCAAGAAAGCCGGCTTCCCCGGCGTGGTGACGCCGGCCGACGTCAAGGGCCGCAACTGGTACCGCGTGCAGATCCAGGGCCTCGCCAGCCGCGAGGAGGCGCAGGGCATGGCCGAGCAGCTCAAGGGCAGTGGTTTCATGCAGGCCTGGATACTGAAGCCGGGGCAGTAGGCGTCGCCCTCGATCGGGTCCCTCGATACGCGCCTGCGGCGCTACTCGGGACGAACGGGTTTTCGTTCGGGGCTGGTGCTCATAAACCGCCGTTGGTCCCGAGTAGCCGCGCTTTTCGCGGCGTATCAAGGGATGCAACCGACCTCAGTACTCGTAAGCCTGCGGCACGCTCAAGGCGACATCGCCGACGCGCAGCGACGCCGACTGCGCCTGGCCGATCTGCAACACCACCGCCGCCGCAAAGCCATCGCCCTCGGCCGCCGACAGCGCGATCTCGCCGACCGCCTGCGCCTCGCCGCCGTCGTGCACCGCGCTGCCCGGTTCAGGCGGCGCGCCGGCGCCGCGGCACAGGAACATGCGCCGCTTCAGCTGGCCGAGGTAGTGCAGCCGCGCGACGATCTCCTGGCCGGTGTAGCAGCCCTTGTCGAAGCTGATGCCGCCGAGCCTGTCGAGGTTGGCCATTTGCGCGACGAAGTGATCCTGGGTCTGCGGCAGCACCGTGGTGACGCCGGCGAGCACGTCGTCCAGGCGCCAGGCATCAGCGCCGAGGCGGTCGGCGTCGGTCCAGGCAGCGGCCAGCGCATCGAGCCTGTCCCGCGCCGCCAGCAAGCTGTAGCGGGGCAGGGCGCCGAAGCGGCGCAGCACGCGCACGCCGTCTGCTTCCGCCATCTGCATCGCCTGCTCGGGCACCGGCAGGCCGGCCGCGGTCAGCGCGGCGGCGGCGCCGGCACCGCGCAGGCCCAGCAGCGCGTCCGGCGAGGTCTCGACCTTGACCTTGGAGCGCAGCACGAACAGGCGCAGGCGTTTGGCGATCGGCTCGGCCAGGACGGCCGGCAGCTCGATGTCGACCGCGCCGTCGGCGGCGCGGCTCAGCGTCATCGCCGCGAGCATGCGGCCCTTGGGGCTGCTGTAGCTGCTGATCTGCGCGCACTCGGCGCTGAGTTTGCGCAAATCGTTGCCGAGCTGGCCCTGGAGGAAGCTGTCGGTATCGCTGCCGGCGGCGCGCAGCAGGCTCCAGTCCGGCGCGAGATCGACAAGGCTGTACGGTGAAGACATGGGGTTATTGGTTTTCCTGGCCGGTTTGATCGGGAAAGGCGATGGCAACAAGGGTCGCATTGCATTGCCACGCGTCGGATAACTTTGTCACACTATGTTGGTTTCGCCATCCAGACACGTCAGTTTGACCGTCCAGACTTTGTCCATCCCATCCGACCCATCGGTTCAGCGGTATCAGCCGGCGAGCGCGGTGGCGGAGACGATCGTGCGTTTCGACCCGAAAACCAAGCCTGCGATGGCCAGGGCCAAGCCGGCCGAAGCGGCCGCCGCGAAGCCGCAGCCGGTCGCGGGCTGGGAGCTGCCGGCGTCGGTGGCCAGCCTGCACGACGGCATAACCCCGGTACGCGAGATTGGCGGTCGCAAAGACGGGACCGAGCCGACGCGGTACGGCGACTGGGAAAAGAATGGCCGCTGCATCGATTTCTAGTCTTTAAACGAATTTACTCAAGCACACCGTTTTGGAAGTGGCAGCACCTGCGCGCAGCAGCGCGTGGCAACTTTCACGTCCCAGACCTCAAAGGGAGTCGGAATGAGCACGAACAAGTCGGTCGATAAAAGACCGCTGTCACCTTTCATGATCGGGCCTTTCTACAAGCCCCAGCTGACCTCGATGCTGTCGATCACCCATCGCCTGACCGGCCTGGTGATCACGCTCGGCTCGCTGTTCATCGCGGGCTGGCTGATCTCGCTGGCCGCCGGCCCTTACTGGTACTCGGGTTACGCCTACCACATGCTCGCCTGGTACGGCCAGGCGCTGCTGTTTGCCTGGAGCTGGTGCACGCTGTTCCACCTGTGCAACGGCATTCGGCATCTGGGCTGGGACGTGGGTTTCGGCCTGGATCTGAAGACTGCATACCTGAGCGGCTACACCGTGGTGATCGTGTCGGCGGTGCTGACCATCGCCGTCTGGATCCTGGCTTACGCCGCCTGATCGGAGCCTAGAACAATGAGCTTACGTTCCCCGCTTTCCCGCGCCCGCGGTCTCGGCAGTGCCAAGTCCGGCGTGCATCACTTCTGGGTGCAGCGCCTGACCGCGCTGGCGCTGATCCCGCTGACGCTGTGGTTCGTGTTCTCGGTCGCGCGCCTGGCCGGCGGCGACTACGAGTCGACCTACCTGTGGGTGCATTACCCGCCGTTCGCGGTGACCCTGGTGCTGTTCCTGATCATCGCGTTCTGGCACGCGGTGCTCGGCGTGCAGACCGTGATCGAAGACTACGTCAGCCACGAAGGCTGGAAGCTGTCGATGCTGGTCGCGGTCAAGTTCGGCCTCGCCATCCTCGGCGCGATCTGCGTGTTCGCGGTGCTCAAGGTCGCGCTGACCTAAGCATCCGCCCCGGAACATCAAGCAATATCAGAGACAGACTAAATGGCTCAGCCCGACATCGTTTTTCCCAAGACCCGTCCCGGTTACGAAATCGTCCATCACGAATACGACGTGGTGGTGGTGGGTGCCGGCGGCGCCGGCCTGCGCGCCACGCTCGGCCTGGCCGAAGTGGGCCTGAAGACCGCCAACATCACCAAGGTGTTTCCGACGCGCTCGCACACGGTGGCGGCGCAGGGCGGCATTTCCGCCGCGCTCGGCAACATGGGCCAGGACGACTGGCGCTGGCACATGTACGACACCGTCAAGGGCTCCGACTGGCTCGGCGACCAGGACGCGATCCAGTACATGTGTCGCGAAGCGATCCCGGCGATCATCGAGCTTGAGCATTACGGCCTGCCGTTCTCGCGCACGCCGGAAGGCAAGATCTACCAGCGTCCGTTCGGCGGCATGACCACGCATTGGGGCGAAGGCACCGCGCAGCGCACCTGCGCCGCCGCCGACCGCACCGGCCACGCGATGCTGCACACGCTGTATCAGCAGAGCCTCAAGGCGCAGGCGCAGTTCTACATCGAATACTTCGCGCTCGACCTGATCATGGACAAGGGCGAGTGCAAGGGCGTGATGGCCTGGGACATGGCCACCGGCCAGCTGCACCGCTTCCGCGCGCAGACCGTGATCCTGGCCACCGGCGGCTACGGCCGCGCCTATTTCTCGGCGACCAGCGCGCACACCTGCACCGGCGACGGCAATGCGATGGCGCTGCGCGCCGGCGTGCCGCTGCAGGACATGGAGTTCGTGCAGTTCCACCCGACCGGCATCTACGGCTCGGGCTGTCTGATCACCGAAGGCGCGCGCGGTGAGGGTGGTTATCTGACCAACTCCAAGGGCGAGCGCTTCATGGAGCGCTACGCGCCGAATCGCAAGGATCTGGCGTCGCGCGACGTGGTGTCGCGTTCGATGACGATGGAAATCCGCGACGGCCGCGGCGTCGGTGCCGAAGGCGATCACATCCATCTGCATCTGGAGCACCTGGGTCCGGAAGTGCTGCACGCGCGGCTGCCCGGCATCTCCGAGACCGCGAAGATCTTCGCCGGCGTCGACGTCACCAAGGAACCGATTCCGGTGATCCCGACGGTGCATTACAACATGGGCGGCATCCCGACCAACTTCTACGGTGAAGTGGTGACACTCAAGGACGGCAATCCGGACAGCGTGATTCCGGGCCTGATGGCGGTCGGCGAAGCCGCCTGCGTGTCGGTGCACGGCGCCAACCGCCTCGGCAGCAACTCGCTGCTCGATCTGGTGGTGTTCGGCCGCGCTGCCGCGCATCGCGCTGCCGTGGTCGTCAAGAAAGGCGCGCCGCACCGCACGATTTCCGGTGAATCCGAAGACATGTGCCTGGATCGCCTGGACAAGCTGCGCAATGCCAAGGGCACGCGCAAGACCGCCGACCTGCGTCTCGAAATGCAGAAGACCATGCAGAAGCATGCCGCCGTGTTCCGCACGCAGGAGTCGATGGACGAAGGCCTGGTCAAGCTGCGCAAGACCATCGAGTCGTTCCGCGACGTGCAGGTTTCCGACCGCTCGCTGATCTGGAACAGCGACCTGGTGGAGACGCTGGAACTCGACAACCTGCTCGGCCAGGCGCTGGTCACGCTGGAGTCGGCCGCCTCACGCAAGGAATCGCGCGGCGCGCATGCGCACGAAGATCATCCGGATCGTGACGACGTCAACTGGTTCAAGCACAGCCTGGCCTGGCGCACCGGCGAGACCTCGGTGAAGCTCGACGGCCGCCCGGTGCACATGCACACGCTCGACGACGAGATGCAGGTCGTCGCGCCACAGAAGCGCGTGTACTAAGAGCCGCCCTCGATGAAAGCCGCGTCGCACAAAGCGCTGTTGTCCTTGCTGGTGGCGAGTCTGGTGCTCGTCGCCTGCGACGGCATCGCGCCGCTGCGCGCGCTGAAACAGCTGCGCGATGCGCTGCAGGCACGCGACGAGACCGGCGTCGCCGCCTTGGTCGATTTCCCGCGGGTCAAGGCCAATGCCTCGATGCGCGTCGAAGCACGGCTGCGCCAGGCCAACGAAGGGCGTCCGCTCGGTGGCCTGCGTGCGGCGATCGCCGATCGTTTCGCCGACCGCGTGATCGACAAGATCGCGACGCCGCGCGGCCTGATCGGCTGGGTCTGCGATGGTTCGCTCAAAGCCCCGCCGTCGCCGCCGCCGCCCTGCGATCTCAAAGGCGAGCTGCAGGATCGCCATTCCGAGTCCGCGAGCCGTTACCTCGCCACCCTGGGCTTGCCCGACGGCAAGCAGGTGACGCTGACGGTCGAGCAGCAGGCGGATGCGAAATGGCGCGTGGTCGATATCGAGATGTCCCCCGAATCTTTTGAACAGTTGCGCAATTCCCTGGCGGATTGACGCACCCGATGTATCAAGAAGGAAGCCGAAAATGGTTCAGTTGACGCTACCCAAGAACTCGACGATCGACAAAAAGGCCGGCAAGAAATTCGCCGCGCCGGCTGGGGCCAAGAACGTCCGCAGCTTCAAGATCTATCGCTACGATCCGGACACCGGCGCCAATCCTCGCGTCGATACCTACGATCTGGACATGGATGCCTGCGGCCCGATGGTTCTGGACGCGCTGATCAAGATCAAGAACGAGATCGATCCGACGCTGACCTTCCGCCGCTCCTGCCGCGAAGGCATCTGCGGCAGTTGCGCGATGAACATCGACGGCACCAACACGCTGGCCTGCACCAAGGGCTGCGACGAGGTGAAGGGCGACGTCAAGATTTACCCGCTGCCGCACATGCCGGTGGTGAAAGATTTGGTGCCGGATCTGACGCACTTCTACGCGCAGCTGGCCTCGGTCGAGCCCTGGCTGAAGACCGACAGCCCCGCGCCGACGCGCGAGCGTCTGCAGTCCGAAGAAGACCGCGCCAAGCTCGACGGCCTGTACGAGTGCATCCTCTGTGCCTGCTGCTCGACGAGCTGCCCGAGCTACTGGTGGAACGGCGATCGCTACCTGGGGCCCGCCGTGCTGCTGCAGGCTTATCGCTGGATCGCCGACTCGCGCGACGAGGCCACCGGCGAGCGTCTCGACGCGCTGGAAGATCCGTTCAAGCTGTACCGCTGCCACACGATCATGAACTGCACCAAGACCTGCCCCAAGGGTCTGAATCCGGCAGAAGCGATCGCCAAGACCAAGAAGCTGCTGGTCGAGCGTCAGGGCTGAAAGTTTGTCTCCCTCTCCCTCCGGGAGAGGGCCGGGGTGAGGGTGCTTCAGGTTATGGCCGAGGCTCTTTACCTGATGGTCCCTCACCCTAACCCTCTCCCGGAGGGAGAGGGGACAACGAGCCCTTTCCCATGACGACCCCCACCGATAACCCGCGCCTGCGCTGGCTGCTCCGCCGCGGCATGAAGGAGCTGGATGTCGTCGTGACGCGCTATTACGAGCGCCACTTCGCCACCGCCAGCGATACCGAGCGCGCGGCCTTCGTCAAGCTGATCGAGACCGCCGAAGATCCCGATATCTGGGCCTGGGTGATGGACTATCAGGCGGTGCCGGCCGAGTACGTCGATGTTGTCCAGCGGCTTCGAATCCACGCTTGATCTGCGGCTGGTGCCCTCGCTACGGGCGCTGCGCTGGCTCTACGCGATCCATTTCGTTCCGCTGATCGTCATCGCCTTCGCGATGCAGCAGGGCCTGCCGATGATCGGGCTTGCGCTGGCTTTCGGCTGCTCCTGGTTTTATCTGCGACGCCATCGCGCTTTCGGCTACGGTCCACGCGCGATCGTGCGTGTGCTGTGGCAGCCGGATACGGGCTGGCGCATTTGGCAGAGCAACGGCGCCGAAGCCGCCGCGGCCCTGCAATCCGACAGCTACGTACAGCAGCGCCTGCTGGTGCTGAACTTCCGCTACCTCGACGGCGGCGCCGCCGGCCGTCGCAACAGCCGCGTGCTGCTCGGTGATGAACTGCCGGCCGATGCGCTGCGTCGGCTGCGCGCGCTGCTACTCGGCGTCGACAGCAACCCGAGCCGCACATCACCGCCAGACGCATCCGGTTAAGCCGGCGCTTCGTAGTCTCAGGCAATGACCTTCTTCAGGACTTTGCCCGCATGCGTAGCCTCCTCGTGTTGTTCGCCGTGCTGTCGCTGTCGGCTTGCGCCGGCATGAGTGCGCCCAAACAGCCGACGCCGATCATGCCGAGCATCGAGCTGCCGCGTTTCATGGGCAGCTGGTATGTGATCGCTGCGATTCCGCTGTACCCGGAGCGCGAGGCATTCAACGCGATCGAGACCTATACGCTGCAGCCGGATCGTTCGATCAAGACCGATTTCCGCATGCGAAAGGGAAGTTTCGATGCGCCCGTGAAGGTCTATCACCCGACGGGCTACGTCGTCGACGGTACCGGCGACGCGGTCTGGGGCATGCAGTTCCTGTGGCCGTTCAAGGGCGAATACCGGATCGCCTTCGTCGAGCCGGACTACTCGGCGACGATCGTCGCGCGCAACAAGCGCGACTATGTATGGCTGATGGCGCGCACGCCTCAGATCAGCGATGCGGCTTATGTGCGCTACGAGAAGATGATTGCGGATATGGGCTACGACGTGGCGAAAATCCGCAAGGTGCCGCAGCAGTGGCCCGAGAAGTAGGCGCCGTCTTGAGCGACGTTACTTGGCGATGATCGCTTTCAGCGCGCCGCTCAACTCCGGGTGCCGGAACGTATAGCCGGCTTCCAGCAAACCCACCGGCAACACGCGCTGGCTGATCAGGAACAGCGCCGACATTTCCCCCGCCAGTTTCAGCAGGCCCGCCGGCACGCGCAGCCATAGCGGCCTGTGCATCTGAGCGGCGATCGCGCGCATCAGCGCGCGCTGCGTCACCGGCTCCGGCGCGACCGCGTTGAAGGGCCCGCGCATCGTCGGGTGGTCGAGCAGGTGCAGGATCACGCCGACTTCGTCATCCAGATGGATCCAGGGCTGCCACTGCCGGCCATCGCCGAGCACCGCGCCCAGGCCGAAACGGCTGGTCAGCAGCAGCGGCGGCAACAGGCCGCCGTTGTGGCCGAACACCAGGCCGGTACGCAGCAGGCACAGGCGAACGCCGAGATCGGCTGCCGGCTGCGCCGCGTTTTCCCACAACACGCAGAGCTCGGACATGAACTCAGCCGTCGCGGCGTCGTGCTCGTCCAGGGTGGCGTCGCCGCGATCACCGTAGTAGCCGACGGCGGAGCCGCTGATCATCACCGAGGGTTTTTTCTGCAGCCGCGACATCAGCGCGATCAGCGCGGCCGTCGTTTGCACGCGGCTGTCGATCAGGCGCTGCTTGCGCGCGGCGTTCCAGGGCCCGGCCGCCAGCGGTTCGCCGGCGAGATTGATCACCGCGTCGATCTCGCGATCCGGCGCAATCGCGTCGAGACTGCCGACGATCTCGACACCGGCGCCGAGCTTTTTGCGCGCCTTGTCGAGGTTGCGCGCCAGCGCCACCACTTGGTCGCCGCGTGCCAGCAGCTGCGGTATCAGTGCGCCGGCGATGAAGCCCGTCGCGCCGGTGATCAGGATCGTTCGCGACGCCGTGTTCATGGCTTACCTGGCTCCGATGCCGAGCACGCGGCCCGGCAGGATCGTCGGTACCGCCGTCGGCAGGGTCTGAGGATAGTCGAGCGTGTAATGCAGGCCGCGCGACTCGTGCCGCGCCAGCGCCGAGCGCACGATCAGATCGGCGCAGGCGGCCAGGTTGCGCAGCTCGATCAGGTGATGATCGACGCGGTAGTTGCCGTAGAAGTCCTGAATTTCCTGCTGCAGCAAGGTAATTCGATTGAGCGCGCGCACCAGGCGTTTGGTGGTGCGAACGATGCCGACGTAGTCCCACATGAAGGTACGCAGCTCCAGCCAGTTGTGCGACACCACGACGTCCTCGTCCGAGTGCGACACGCGCGATTCGTCCCAGGGTTTCAGCGGCCGCATCGGCGGCATCACCACCAGCGAATCGGCGATGTTGTCGGCGACGGCTTCGCCGAACACCAGGCATTCGAGGATCGAGTTCGAGGCCAGGCGATTGGCGCCATGCAGGCCGGTGCAGGCGGTTTCGCCGGCCGCATAAAGACCTTCGACATCGGTGCGCCCGGCCAGATCGGTGAGCACGCCGCCGCAGGTGAAGTGCGCGGCCGGCACCACCGGTATCGGCTGCCTGGTGATGTCCAGGCCCAGCGCCGCGCAGTGCGCGTGAATGCTCGGGAAATGTTCCTCGATGAAGCGGGCGTCCTTGTGCGTGATGTCCAGATGCACATGCGACAGGCCGAGACGCTTCATCTCGTGGTCGATCGCGCGCGCGACGATGTCGCGCGGCGCCAGCTCCTCGCGCGGATCGAAGCGCGGCATGAAGCGCTCGCCGGTGGTCGGCAGGCGCAGCACCGCGCCTTCGCCGCGCAGCGCCTCGCTGATCAGAAACGAGCGTGCGCCTTGTACCGGCGCGCTGCTGCCACCGTTGCCGCCCGCTGCAGTCAGGCCCGGGTTGTACAGAATCGTCGGGTGGAACTGCATGAATTCCATGTTGGCGACGCGGCAGCCTGCGCGCCAGGCCATCGCGATGCCGTCGCCGGACGCGCCGAACGGGTTGCTCGAATACAGGTACACCTGGTTGGCGCCGCCGCTGGCCAGCACCACGCACTGCGCCGGCACCGCCTCGACCCGCTTGCTCTTGCGGTCGTACAGATAGGCGCCGACGACACGCTTGCGCTCGTCGTCGAGGATCAGGTCCAGCGAAATGGTTCGCTCGCGCACCGTGATCAGCGGATTGGCCGCCGCCAGGCCGGCGAGCGTGGTTTCGACCGCGTGGCCGGTGGCGTCCGCGGCGTGGACCACGCGGCGGTGGCTGTGGCCGCCTTCGCGGGTCAGGTGCAGCTTGCTGTCGGCGGCGCCGGACTCGCGAGTGAAGTCGACGCCGCTCTCCTGCAGCCAGCGCACCACGCCGGGGCCGCGCTCGATGGTGAAGCGCACCGCCGCGTCGTCGCACAGGCCGGCGCCGGCGACCAGGGTGTCGCGCACATGGGCCTCCAGCGAGTCGTCCTCGTCGAACACCGCGGAGATGCCGCCCTGGGCCCACAGCGTCGCGCCCGATTCCAGCTGGGCCTTGGACACCACGGTGCTGGCAATGCCGTGCCGGGCCAGCTTCAGCGCGCAGGTCAGGCCGGCGGCGCCGCTGCCGATGATCAGGACTTTCGAGGGGGCCGCGGGTTCACTCATGGTCTGGATTCGTTAGACTAGTGTGCTGGCCGCTCGGGGCGCGCGGTCTTAAGCATCATCAGTATTCATTTTATAGCGTTATAGAAAAGGCGAAGGCCGCGCGGCCGCGCATGAGCGAAGAACTAGTAGACGAACAGTTGGTCGAGCGCGCCCAGCAAGGTGACAAGCGCGCCTTTGAGTTGCTGGTCCGCAAGTACCAATACAAGATCATTCAGCTGGTCAGCCGGCTGGTGGGCGACGCCGATGCGCCGGACGTCGCCCAGGAAACCTTCATCAAGGCCTACCGCGCGCTCAACGGCTTCCGCGGCCAGAGCGCCTTCTACACCTGGCTGTACCGCATCGGCATCAATACCGCGAAGAACTACATCGTCGCCCGCGGCCGGCGGCCTTCCAACCAGGACATCGACGTCGGCGACGCCGAGCAATACGGCCATACCGAGCAGCTGTCGGACGCGGACACCCCCGAGTCGCTGCTGTTGTCCGACGAGCTCAAGCGCAAGGTCGGCGAGACCATCGCCAAGCTGCCGCCGGACCTGCGCCAGGCGATCACGCTGCGCGAGCTCGACGGCCTGTCCTACGAGGAGATCGCCGAGGTCATGAACTGCCCGATCGGCACGGTGCGCTCGCGCATCTTCCGCGCGCGCGAGGCGATCGACGCCGTCGTGCAACCGATGCTGGGTTGAACGGTCCCCGCCACGTGTAAAGTTTTTGCACCATCGGGCAGTACAATTTGTAACAACCCGGAACTAAGTTCTCAAAAAGTGGTTTAGCCTGTATCCACGCTTAATTGCGAACCGTTGTACCGTCCCACAGGTCCCGAACGCATGTCCCAAGAATCTCTGTCTGCCCTGGTTGATGGCGAATGCAGCGATGCCGAGCTGGATCGGCTGCTGGCTGGCTTGGATGACGACACCGATCTCGCGCAGCGCTGGAGCCGCTGGCATCTGCGCCGCGACATCGCCGAAGGCGTCCGCTACGAGCCCGGCCAGGCCTGCATCTGCGCCGGCGTGATGGCCGCGCTGGAAGAACCCAGCAAGAGTGGCCGCGTCGTCGACATCGCCGCGTTCCGCCGCAAGCTGGTGGCGCTGCCTTGGAAGCCCCTGGTCGGCTTCGCCGCCGCCGCCTCGATGGGTGCCGCCGCGGTGCTGTTCCTGGCGCCGCAGCAGCACGGCCAGCCGTTCGACGGCGGCTCCGGTACCGGCGAAGGCGCGAGCGTGCGCGTCAGCAACCCGCTGGCCAACACCATCACCCTGCCGGGCGTGCGGTCCTCCGGCCGCCTTCAGGCGGTGTCGCTGGGCGGTGCTCAGTACAACAACACCAACAACGCCGGCACCACGTTCGCAGACGAGGAATACGCCGCGCTGCTGCGCGATTACATCGCCAGCCGCAATGCCGCCTACGCCGACAGCAGCGCCAGCCTGCGCAACGCGCGCTTCGATTCGACCACGGCCGACAACTCGCCGCGCCAGTAAGCTTTTCGCCCGCTCCCGACGGGAGCGGGCAAGCGTCCCAAACCTCTGAACCGGACCCGGATTGGCGTTTTTTGCCGCTCCGGGTTTCTTTCGTGGCCGACTCCCCTAGAATGAGGCGACATTTTGCGTCTGCCCCAAGCCGGATTCGGTAACTTGATTCCCATGATTGAAGTTGCACGCCTGTCGCGCTGGCCCTCGGCCGCGACGGTCGCATCGATGCTGCTGCTCGTCGCGGTATCCGCCTGCTCCAGGCCTTCTTCCACCGGCGGTTATCCGGATTTCGCCGATCTGGTCGAACGCGCCAGCCCCTCGGTCGTCAACATCAGCACGATTTCCGCCGGCCGCGCCGGTGGCAGCGCGGTGCCCGGTACCGGCGAGACGCCGCCGGACACGCAGAACGCGCCCGAATGGTTCCGCCGCTTTCTCGAGCAGAACGGCGGCTCCGAGACCCCCGACAACTCCACCGACGCCGATCCGGACGATCTGCCGCCGGGCGACGGCGTCGACGAGGGCGAGGCCGCGCCGGGTGCGCCGCAGCCGCTGGGCTCGGGCTTCATCCTGTGGGAAGACGGCTATATCCTGACCAATTACCACGTGGTGCAGGACGCCAAGGAAGTGATCGTGCGCCTGCTCGACCGGCGCCAGTTCACCGCGCAGGTGGTGGGCTCCGACGAGCGCGCCGATCTGGCACTGCTGAAGATCGAGGCCAAGGGCCTGCCGGCGGTCAAGATCGGCGACTTCGCCAAGCTGCGCCCCGGCCAGTGGGTGCTGGCGATCGGCTCGCCGTTCGGCTTCGACTACTCGGTCACGGCCGGCATCGTCTCGGCCAAGGGCCGTAACCTGATTTCCGAGCAGTACGTGCCGTTCGTGCAGACCGACGTCGCGATCAACCCGGGTAATTCCGGCGGCCCGCTGTTCAACCTCGAAGGCGAGGTGGTCGGGGTCAATTCGCAGATCTACTCGCAGAGCGGCGGCTACCAGGGCGTCAGCTTCTCGATCCCGATCGACGTCGCCGCCAAGGTCGCCAAGCAGCTCAAGGAGCACGGCCGCGTCACCCGCGGCTGGCTCGGCGTGGTGGTGCAGGAGGTCGATCGCAACCTGGCGCAGACCTTCGGCATGGAGCGCCCGGTCGGCGCGCTGGTCGCGCGGGTGATGCCCGGCAGCCCGGCCGAGAGCGCCGGCATCAAGGCCGGCGACGTGATCCTGAGCTTCAACGGCGAGGAACTGCAGGTGTCGACGGCGCTGCCGCCGATGGTCGGCAATGCCGATCCCGGCGCGGTGGTGCCGCTGGTCATGCAGCGCGACGGCAAGAAAGTCACGATCAAGGTCGAAGTCGGCCAGCTCGACAACCAGGACCGCGAAGTCGCCGATGGCAGCGAAGCCGCGGCGCCGCCGGTGGGCAAGCCCGCGCCGGCGCCGGGCGTGCTGCCGCTGGGCCTGACCGTCAGCGAAATCCCGGACGACATCCGTCGCCACGCGCATCTGGTCGGTGCCGGCGTGCTGGTCGAGAACGTCACCGCCGGCGCGGCACAGCAGGCCGGCATCCGTCGCGGCGACATCCTGCAGTCGATCGCCGGCCAGGAAGTCGGCACGCCGCAGCGCCTGGGCGAAATCGTCAGCCTGCTGACGCCGGGCGTGACCGTGCCGGTGCTGATCAATCGCGGCGGCGCGCCGTCGTTCCTGCCGCTGGACGTACCCGCCGCCGCGGTGCCGCGCTAAACGTGGCCCTGCTGCTGCTGAGCCGTCCCGGCTGCCACCTGTGTGAGCAGCTGGTGACGGACCTGCTGACCACGTTCCCGGCGCTGGCGACGCAGATCAGCGAGGCCGACGTCGACAGCCGCGAGGACTGGCAGCGCCGCTGGGGGCTGAAGATCCCGGTGCTGCTGGACGCGGTCGATGGCGAGCCGGTGTGCTCGACGTTCTTCGATGCCGATGTGGTTGCGGAGTGGATACGCGACCGCGGTATCTAAGCTGCATCGCCGACGCCTTTACAAAACCCCGTTCGTCCCGAGTAGCCGCACAGCGGCGTATCGAGGGATCGGATCGCGGTCGGGCCCCTCGATACGCGCCTTCGGCGCTACTCGGGACGAACGGGGTGGTTGGTGGCGGCCGGCTCGTTCCTCCGCCTGCGGGGGAGGGGCTGTCAGAGGGGAGGGAGCGGATTAGCCGGTATACTTCGCGCCTTGAATTCCCACCTTTTCTTGCTCCGCCAGCCGCGGCGGCGTGACCAGCGGTCTAATGAAACAGTCGAACATCCGTAATTTCTGCATCATCGCCCACATCGATCACGGCAAATCGACGCTGGCCGATCGCTTCATCCAGATCTGCGGCGGCCTGGAGCTGCGCGAGATGCAGGCGCAGGTGCTCGACAACAATCCGATCGAGCGCGAGCGCGGCATCACTATCAAGGCGCAGGCGGTTTCGCTCAATTACAAGGCCAAGGACGGCGAGATCTATCAGCTCAACCTGATCGACACGCCCGGCCACGTCGACTTCAGCTACGAAGTCAGCCGCTCGCTGGCGAGCTGCGAAGGCGCGCTGCTGGTGGTCGATGCCAGCCAGGGCGTCGAGGCGCAGTCGGTGGCCAATTGCTACACCGCGCTGGAGCTGAATCTCGACGTGCTGCCGGTGTTGAACAAGGTCGATCTGCACAACGCCGAGCCCGAGCGCGTTGCCAAGGAAATCGAGGACGTCATCGGCATTCCGGCGCACGACGCGCTGCGTATTTCGGCGAAAACCGGCCTGAATGTGCCGGACGTGCTCGAAGCGGTGATCGCGAACCTGCCGCCGCCGAAAGGCATCGAAGACGCGCCGCTGCAGGCGCTGATCGTCGACTCCTGGTTCGACAACTACCTCGGCGTGGTGTCGCTGGTACGCGTGATCAACGGCCGCATCCGCAAGGGCCAGAAGATGCGCGTGATGTCCACCGGCAAGGATTACGAAGTCGGCTCGCTGGGCGTGCACACGCCCAAGCGCGTGTTCAAGGACGCGCTGGAGACCGGCGAAGTCGGCTTCCTGATCGCCGGCATCAAGGACATCTTCGGCGCGCCGGTCGGCGATACGCTGACCGATCCGGCCAGACCCTGCGAATCGGCGCTGCCGGGCTTCAAGAAAGTGCAGCCGCGCGTGTTCGCCGGCATGTTCCCGATCGACGCCGACGACTTCGAGGATTTCCGCGAATCGCTGTCCAAGCTGCGCCTGAACGACTCGGCGCTGCAGTACGAGCCGGAGAATTCCACCGCGCTGGGCTTTGGCTTTCGCGTCGGCTTTCTCGGCATGCTGCACATGGAAATCGTGCAGGAGCGCCTGGAGCGCGAGTACGACATCAGCATGATCACCACCGCGCCGTCGGTGATCTACGAGATCACCGGCACCGACGGCGAGATCCGCAAGATCGACAACCCGGCCGAGCTGCCCGAGGGCAGCGAGTTCGAGGATATCCGCGAGCCGATCATCAACTGCCGCGTGCTGATGCCGCAGGACTACGTCGGCCCGGTGATGCAGCTGTGCATGGAAAAGCGCGGCGTGCAGCGCAATCTCAAGTACTTCGGCAACCAGGTGCAGCTCGAGGTCGAGATGCCGATGGGCGAGGTGGTGCTGGACTTCTTCGACCGCCTCAAGAGCGTCAGCCGCGGCTATGCCAGCTTCGAATACGAATTCCTGCGCTTCCAGGCGGCGCCGCTGGTCAAGCTGGACGTGCTGGTCAACGGCGACCAGGTCGACGCGCTGGCGACGATCGTGCATCGCGACGCGGCCTATGCGCGCGGACGGGATTTGTGCGAGCGTATGCAGGAGCTGATTCCGAGGCAGATGTTCGACGTCGCGATCCAGGCGGCGATCGGCGCCAAGATCATCGCCCGGTCGACGGTCAAGGCGATGCGCAAGAACGTTCTGGCCAAGTGCTACGGCGGCGACATCAGCCGCAAGAAGAAGCTGCTCGAGAAACAGAAAGAGGGCAAGAAGCGCATGAAGCAGGTCGGCGCCGTGGAGATCCCACAGGAAGCCTTCCTCGCGGTGCTGGGAGTCGAACGCAAGAGCAGCAAGGCCGACTGAAGCCGGGCTGGCCATTCGAGTTTTGTAGTCGTTTGCAGCAGGAGGCGGGGCGAAGCGATGTCCGACGTACATTTTGATTTTGCGGTGCTGTTGACGGTACTGACGTTCGTCACCGGCCTCGGCTGGCTGGTCGACAAGCTGTGGCTGGCCCAGCGCCGCCGTGCGCTGATCGGCGGCGACGACAAGCCGGGCTGGATCATCGACTTCTGCCGCTCGTTCTTCCCGGTGATTTTCGCGGTACTGGTACTGCGCTCCTTCGTCGCCGAGCCGTTCCGGATTCCGTCGGAATCGATGCTGCCGACCCTGATCAAGGGCGACTTCATCCTGGTCAACAAATTCACCTACGGCCTGCGGGATCCGGTGTTCCATCACCGGTTCTTCGGCAACGGCGAGCCTGCGCGCGGCGACGTGGTGGTGTTCCGCTGGCCGCGCGATCCGTCCACCGATTTCATCAAGCGCATCGTCGGCGTGCCCGGCGATCACCTGGTCTACAAGGACAAGACGCTGTACGTGAACGGCGTCGTTGCCAAGCTCGAAGCCGACGGCGTGTATGCCGCGTCGGGCTCTTCCAGCGACGTGCGGTACCGGCTGCGCGAGAACCTGAGCGGCGTCGAGCACCATATCCTCACCGATCCGAACCGCCCGGTGGATTCGCTGTGTGGTCCGGCCAGCAGCGGCGCCAACGAATCGCTGTGCGCCGGTGATGAACTGGTGCTGCCGCCGGGCCAGTATTTCGGCATGGGCGACAACCGCGACGGCAGCTTCGACAGCCGCGGCTGGGGCACGATCCCCGAAGCCAACCTGGTCGGCCGCGCGTTCTTCATCTGGATGAGCTGGGACGCGCAGAGCAAGCGCCCGTTCTTCTCGCGCATCGGCACGCCGATCCGCTGAGCGCCGCGATGCCGATCGCCAAACACCCGCGCAAGCAGGCTGGTCTGACCTTGATCAGCCTGCTGCTGGTGTTCGGCCTGATCGCGTTTTTTGCGACGTTGACGATCAAGATCCTGCCGCTGTATCTGAACCAGATGAAGATCGCGCGCGCGCTCGACGGCGTGTCCGAAGATCCGGAAGTCAGTGCCTCGGATGCAGCGAACATCCGCCTGCATCTGCAGCGTCGCTGGATCATCGAGCTGATCGACTTCGTCAAACCCGAAGACATCAAGATCCGCCGCAACAGCGAAGGCCGCGCGATGGTCTACGACTACGAGGCGCGCGCGCATCTGTTCTACAACATCGACGTCGTGGTGCATTTCACCGACGCGGTGCCGCTGCGCAACCCGACGATCGACTGAAGCCGCTGGCTCGATGACGTCTCGCATCATCCAGAATCTCGGCGAAGCTCTCGGTTATCAGTTCAAGGATCCGGCGCTGCTGTCGCAGGCATTGACCCATCGCTCGCATGCGCTCGTCAACAACGAGCGCCTCGAATTTCTCGGCGACGGCCTGATCAATTTCATCATCGGCGAGAGCCTTTACCGGCTGCGTCCTTCGGCCGAGGAAGGCGCGTTGTCGCGCCTGCGCGCGAGCCTGGTGCGCGAAGAATCGCTGGCGCTGCTGGCACGTGATCTGAAGCTCGGCGAGGCGATCAAGTTCGGCGAAGGCGAGCTCAAGAGCGGCGGCTGGCGGCGCGACTCTATCCTCGCCGATGCCTTCGAGGCGATCGTCGGCGCGATCTTCCTGGACGGCGGTTTCGAGGCCGCGCGCGACGTCTGCCTGCGCCGCTTCGATGTGCTGCTGAACCAGTTGCCCGATCCGGAAACCCTGAAAGATCCGAAGACGCGGCTGCAGGAATGGCTGCAGGCGCGCGGCCGGCCGCTGCCGGTGTACGAAGTGCTGTCCGAATCCGGCCCGCCGCACCGTCGCCAGTTCGTGGTCCGCAGCCGCCTGACCGACGCCGAGCTGACCACTGAAGCCTTCTCCAACAACCGCCGCGGCGCCGAGCAGAAAGCCGCCGAGCTGCTGCTGCAAAGGCTGATCGCGACGGCCTGACGCTTGCCGACCGGCGGCGGCTGCGGTGGGGCCGCAGTCGCGGACAGGGTCCGCTCCTACACGAGCGATCCGTACCTGTAGGAGCGGACCCTGTCCGCGACCGAGAACCTGCACCATGGCACCGCGCTACAATGCCGCTTTATTGTGTACCGTGGTCCCCATGCAAAGCGGCATCGTCACCATCATTGGCCGACCCAACGTCGGCAAATCCTCGATCCTGAATGCGCTGATCGGGCGCAAGGTCAGCATCGTCTCGCACAAGCCGCAGACCACGCGGCACCGCATCCAGGGCGTGCTGCATCACGATCTTGGCCAGATCGTGTTCGTCGACACGCCGGGCCTGCATCGCGGCGAGAAAAAGGCGCTGAACAAGCTGATGAACCAAGCCGCTTCGGGCTCGATCCATGACGTCGACCTGGTGCTGTTCGTCGTCGAAGCCGGCGCGTTCCGCGATGAAGACCAGGCAGTGCTCGACAAGCTCAAGGACGTGACCGGCCCGGTGGCGCTGCTGGTCAACAAGATCGACCAGATGAAGAGCCGCGAACAGCTGCTGCCGGAGCTGGCCCGGCTCGGCGCGCTGCGCGAATTCGCGTTCGTGATGCCGGTGTCGGCGACCAAGGGCAGCAACCTCGACGCGCTGGTCGCCGAGATTTTCCGGCGCCTGCCGGAAGGCCCCGAGCTGTATCCGCCCGACATGGTCACCGGTTATGACCACGGCTTCGAAGCCAGCGAACTGATCCGCGAAAAACTCACCCGCGGTCTGCACCAGGAGCTGCCTTACTCGCTGACCGTGTCGATCGACAGCTACGAGCGCGAAGGCCGCTTGCGCCGGATCAACGCGACGATTTGGGTCGAACGCGAAGGCCAGAAGTCGATCGTGATCGGCGAAGAAGGCGCGAACCTGAAACGCGTCGGCACCTCGGCCCGGCGCGAGCTGGAACAGATCACCGGCGACAAGGTGTTTCTGAAACTCTGGTGCAAGGTCAAGGAAAACTGGAGCGACGACATCAAGGCGCTGCGCCAGCTCGGTTTCGACACCGAGTAGTTTTCGAGCGCCATGACCCGCGCACGCATCCAGCTGGCGCCGGGCCATGTGCTGCGTACCAGCCCGTACCGCGACACCAGCCTGCTGGTCGAGGCCTGGACTTATGACCACGGCCGCATCGGCCTGGTCGCGCGCGGCACTCGCGGCGCCAAGTCCAGAACCCGCGCGCTGCTGCAGCCGTTTCAGCCGCTGCTGATCTCATGGAACGAGCAGGGCGATCTCGGCGCGCTGACCGGCGTCGAAGCCGATGGTTTTCCGGTGAGCCTCAGCGGTGAGGCGATCTTCAGCGGCTGGTACTTGAATGAACTGCTGCTGCGCCTGCTGCAGCGCCACGACCCGCATCCGGCGCTGTATGCCGAGTACGTCAGCGCGCTGGCGCGGTTGCCGAGCTTGCTGGAACCGGCGCTGCGCATCTTTGAAAAGAATCTGCTCAGCGAACTCGGCTACGGCCTGCAACTGCCGGACGACCTCGACGCCGACGCCGCGTATCACTACGACGCCGAGCAGGGCCCCATCGTCTGCGACGCCGAGGCCGTCGGCGCTTTCAGCGGCGCCAGCCTGATCGCGTTGCGCGACGAAGCTTTCGAAGCAGCCGACGGCTCGCGCCGCGCATTCAACGATGCACGCCGCCTGCTGCGCCTGAGCCTCAAGCCGCTACTCGGCGACCGCGAGCTGGAAGCCTCGCGCCTGCTGCGGGCACTGCGCGCGCGCGCATCTTGACCCGAGCGCGCCGCCGGTCGGCGCAGCGCCTGCGTACATCCCGCGCCGCGGATGCGCGTCCGCGCGGCGCGCTACAAATCGTTACACGAATGCCTTACATTGCGATGCCGACCGCGCGCAGTTGCGGCGGCATGGGGTTTTAGACCGGGCGCTAAGCCCAACACACTCTGGGGAGAGACAATGAGTTTGATCAGAAGCGCCGCCTTCGTCGGCGCCAGCTTGGTGGCGGCTGCCAGTTCCGTTTCCGCGCAGGCGGCCAGCACCGCGGTCGGCGCGCGCGTCAGCACACTCGGCCTGGGCCTGGAAGCCTCGCTGGGTTTGAACGACTACCTCAACTTGCGGCTGCCGTTCAATCTGTTCAACTACAACTTCGACGACGAGCAGGACGGCGTGCCTTACGACGGCAAGCTCAAGCTGAAAAGCATTGGCGCGCAGCTCGACTATCACCCGTTCAAGGGCACGTTCTTTTTGACCGGCGGCCTGTTCGCCAACGGCAACAAGCTCGACCTGTTCGCGCAGGACAAGAGCGGCACCGAGGAATACCAGATCGGCGACGACGATCGCGTCTACACCTCCGACACCAGCGATCCCTTGACCCTGAAAGGCGGCCTCGATGTCAACTCCGCCGCGCCTTATATCGGCCTCGGCTGGGGCAACCCGATTCAGGGCGCCTCCAATTTCTACTTCCGTTTCGAACTCGGCGCCTACTTCCAGGGCTCGGCCAAAGTCGGCCTGAACGCCAGCGGCTCGGCAGTGGATCAGCAGACCGGCCAGTCCTTCAGCACCACCGGCAACACGCCGGAAGCACAGCTGTTCCAGGCGCAGCTCGAAGAAGAGCGCGCGTCGCTGCAAGACGATCTGACCGACTACGAAATCTATCCGGTGATCGGCTTCACGCTGGGCTATCGCTTCAGCCTGTAGCGGCCCTTGCTGAATCCTGTGCTGCGCTAGCGCTCAGCATCGCGCGCTTCATCGCCAAGCTTGAGGATGAAGCGCGCACGATGCGCTTGATACGGTCGGGCCATGTCTGCCCGACCGTCATCGCCCGCTATCGTCTCAAGCCGCGCCGCTGAGCCAGGAGAATCGGCGCAGGAATTCGCGCTGGTCGCGGCTCGCGGTTTTGCTCAGCACCTGGCGGATCTGGCTGCGCACCGTCGGCAGGCTGACGTTGCGCCGGCTCGCGATCTGCTTGGCATTGCGGCCGCTGGCGATCGCCTCGGCGACGCAGGCTTCGGCCTCGGTCAGGCCGTAGACCGCGATCAGCGCGTCGCGCGTGGTGGCGCTGCGCACCGGCTGCGGATCGCGGATCAGCACCAGCGCGAAGCCGCCGCTGGGGTTGCCGATGTCGAACAGCTTCAGGCGCTGCTCGTCCAGCGGCAGCGCCTCGATCAGCAGCGGCAGCGCCGCGTGCTGGCGCGTCACCGGCGCCAGCCCGCCAGGGCCGCCGATCAGCGCACTGCCGATCACCGTGCGCAGCTGCTGCGCCTCGTGCGGCATCGTCGTCGCCAGGCCATGTCGGCCTTCGCTGACGCAGAGGCCGTCGCGGCGCGCCAGCAACTCTTCGCCGGCATCGTTGACGAAGGCGATGCCGCGCGGCCCGATCAGCACCAGCGGCAGCGGCATGGCGGACAGCGCGGTGAAACCCAGCGCGGCCAGCAGGCCGCCGCCGGGTGTGGTGCTGACTGCCGCTTCGTTGCGTCTCAACTGCTGGCCTGACGACATGCTTCCGTCCATGTTGCGATCCCCTGTGTTCCATCCCCGTCGCCGTCCCGGCTCGCTGCGTGTTGCGGTTGCGGCGGTCCGTCGGCTGGGGTCCAACTTAGGAGCGATGGGGTATGAAGGTCCTGACTTTTTCCTGAAATCGTCTGACTTTTGTGTTTTCCTCCACGTTGTAGGACGGCCGCCACTTCCGAGCAGCTTGGCAAACGGCTATCGTCCCTGCAGGGGACGGCGCGGGTCTGGCCGTAAAGGGACGATGGGGACTGGCGATATCGCAGAAGGAGCTGTGCAGGCGCCGGCTGTCCGCTGGTTGTTTGCCGGCTACATGCTCGACGAGTCGACTCTTGAACTGAGTCGCGACGGGCGCCTGCTGCCGATCGAACGCAAGCCGCTCGAAGTGCTGCTGTTCATGCTCCAGCATTCCGGCGAGGTGGTGACCAAGGACGAGCTGCTGGCCGCGGTCTGGCCCGGCCGCATCCTCAGCGATACCGCGCTGGCCAAGTGCATCAGCCGCCTGCGCGACGTGCTGGCCGACCAGAATCAAAGCCTGATCAAGACCGCCCACGGCTACGGCTACCGCTTCGCCGGCAATCCACGTACCGAAGTGATCGCGCGCGAAGCGCCGCCCTTGCTGGCCGAACTCAAAGCCGGCGATCACCCGCCGCTGCGACCGCTGTGGACCTTGCAGGAACGCATCGGCGGCGGCGGTGGCGGCGACACCTGGAAGGTGCGCCACGACAAGACCGGCGAAATCCGCGTCTTCAAATTCGCCCGCGAACCGGCGCGGCTGGTGGGCTTGAAGCGCGAGATCACGCTGTACCGGCTGATCAAGAACACGCTGGAGGACGAAGCGCCGGTCGTCACCTTGCTGGACTGGAACCTGGCGGAGCCGCCGTATTTCATCGAGAGCCGGTTGGCGGATGGCGGCAGTCTGGCGGACTGGTGGAAAGCGGTCGGCGGCGCGGCGGCCGTGCCGCTGGAGGAGCGCATCGAGCTGATCGCCAGGATCGCCGATGGATTGGCGGCGATTCATTCGATCGGCGTGCTGCACAAGGATTTGAAGCCGTCGAATGTGTTGCTGGAGTTGGATCCCGCTGGCAAGCCTTCGAGAGTATTGCTGGGTGATCTCGGCAGCGGGGGTGTGTCCGATCCGCTGCGGATGGATGCGATGGGCATCACCCGGATGGGATTTACGCGGACAATTGTTGCGGCAGCAGGGGGCGCCGGAACGCCGATGTACCTGGCCCCCGAACTGCTGATGGGGCAGCCACCGACAATACGGGCGGACATCTATGCGCTTGGAGTGGCGCTGTACCAGCTGGTAATCGGCGACCTTGCGCGCCCTGTCGCCGCCGGCTGGGAACGCAGTATCAGCGACGAGGTATTGCGGTCCGATATTGCCCGGGCAATCGACGGCAATGTCGAAACGCGTATAGGCAATGCTGGCGAGCTAGCTGAACGCCTGCGCGGCCTGCCCGATAGGCGTCTGAGTCTGGACCGGCAAAAGCAAGCCTTGGCCAAGGCAGAAGCCTCCAAGCGCGCGATCGAGCGGATGAAGGCCCGCCGAGTCGGATTGCTGCTCGCGATAGCTGCGCTGGCGCTCGGCCTGCTGGTCAGCACCGCACTTTATCGCCGGGCAGTCAATGCAAGGCAGCAGGCGCAAGCAGAAGCCCAGCGTGCCGAAGCGGTTACCAATTTTCTCAATCAGGACATGCTGGCACGAATAAGCCGCCAGGACCTTTCAAAGCGCGATCTGAGCGTCAAACAGTTGCTCGACAGTGCCACTTCGGAGGTCGATCGCCGCTTCGCGGGGCAAGCCGATATTGCGGCAAAGATAAATGAATCACTGGGACGTTCGTACGCGGCTCTGGAGTACGACCATGAAGCGGCTACCCATTTGGCAGCGGCGCTCGACTACTACCAAGGCAGCGGCGAGGCGAGTTCAGATTCGACTTTGAACCTCGCAGCCGATCTGGTCGGAATCGACTGGGTTACCGGGCGCCTGCAACAGCGGCTGTCCCAGTACCAGGCACTGCTGGAATCCGCGTCCAAGCGACGTGGCGAAAGCGACCGGCTGGTCTTGCAATTGCAATCCGCCATCGCGATGGGGCGATTCCAGATGGGGTATTGGTCGGACACAGCACCAATGCTGGAGCAGGTCCTGACCCGAATAAATGCCCATGATGACCCGGATAGTTCGTTTCTGATCTCGATCCAGTCGGCCGCAGTTTATGTGTACCTGGAACTCGCCAACTATCAAAGAGCGGAAGCACTGCTGGCCGATCTGATTCCGGCAGTCGCTAGAAAAAACGGTGAAAGAAGCCATGCGATGGCGATAGCCTTGATAAGGCGCGGCCAGCTGCTGGCTGCTAGCAAGCGGTTCGCAGAAGCGCAGCAGGACTTCGATTCGGCGACAGCGGTACTCAGCGAGCTGATCAACGCCGACAGTGACACGCTGCTGTCCGTGCGCGGCTTCGAAGCGCAACTCGCACTTGACCAAAACAAGCCTCTCGAAGCGGTAGCGATCCTGCGCGAAGTACTGGCATCAGTGGCTCAGCGCGATCAGATGGAACTGGATCAGACGTTCAACGAAAAGCGGCCGTTGGCGGAGGCCCTGCTGCGATTGGGACGGCTGGGCGAAGCACTAGTCATGGCGGATGAAGCGCTGGTGTCTTCGGGCGGGCTCTTCGGCCCCGCTCATCCGAGGACCTTGGAAATCCGGACGCTCAAAGCACGCATCCTGCTGGAGCAAGGAAAAACGAAGTTCGCTCTAGAAGCGCTGCCCGATGATCGGGAATTCGATGCGATCAAGCTGCCTGCGCATCATCCGATACGAGCGCGAGCGTCCGCAC
Source organism: Hydrocarboniphaga sp. (assembly GCF_965279055.1). Classification (NCBI taxonomy): domain Bacteria; kingdom Pseudomonadati; phylum Pseudomonadota; class Gammaproteobacteria; order Nevskiales; family Nevskiaceae; genus Hydrocarboniphaga; species Hydrocarboniphaga sp. Next base: position 1,052,466 of record NZ_OZ257125.1, read on the forward strand.
TAAGAGACGCTATTGATAGTAAGAGGTAAGGCGTCAGCACCGTCAAGCGACCTATGCGCGCCCAACGGTACCGACTTGAATTGTTCGAACTGGAGACATCGAAATGGAAAAAATTCATCTGGCTGCAACGAGGCCCTACATTACGCTCAGGAAGTTCTCTGCATTCATTTCAGAGGTTTGCAAAAACGCGGTGCTCAGGGGGCAGGCAATACAGGATCCTGCCGCTGCCGCAAGTTCATTTTTTGGTTCGGACGGCAGCGTCGCTGATCAAGCGATAAGTACTTATTCAATTGAACTACAAACGCTGTTTGCCCAGCTGCAGACCCTGGCGCAACAGCCACCCGCAGCGGGCTACGCGCCCGCGTCGGCGGTTAGCCAAAGCTGGATCACAGCGGCTTCGGCCATTGTCTTTTCTCAGGCGGCCTGTCGTCCGATCTATCCAAATCCAGCTTCAAAGGCGATCGTACCGCCTCCTGCGGTCAACTACATCTGGACTTTTACCGCCCTAGACTATCCAGTCTGGTCTGTACTGAAACAGTATCTTGAGGGCGACGAAACTCTACTGTCGATCAACAGCCAGTTGACCACCATTGCAAACAATTATTCGGGAAATATCAGGATGGCCATCCTGGACCTTCGTGAGAGGCTGTAGACACAGCATGCCGGTGAACGGACTGATATGTCGTCGGTCGGCAGGAACTTGGACGACGGCGGCTGGTCGCCAGGTGCTTGCAAATCTGGTGGGTCTTTTACTGCTCTGCAGTGCGTCGGCTGCGGGTGCCAAGGTCGACTGGAATCGACCCTGGACCATTCCGCAGGATCCGGCCGCTGCTATCTCCGACGGCGACGAGTATGCCTGGCGTCTATTTGTGGCGATGAACTGGCCAGCAGACCCCAAAACAGGTGAGGCTGATCAGGGCAAGGCGCTGGGCGGGCCCAGTCCGGTCGGTGTCGTCTGGGAGAACTGGCAGGAAGCAGGCGACATCTTCATGGAAGGCGGAAAGGTGCCAGCAGCTTGGCGCGGCAGCAATCAGGCCAACGCCGGCCATTCACGATTTACCGCGCTCCCAGTAGAACAGAGGGTCCGACGAGCGATCGAGGCTGGCTGTACCGAAAAATTCGCCGAGCCCAGCGTCGGCGCGGAGGTCCGGTTCAATGAAGCCGCATACTGCTATATCCGGACAAACAAGCTCAATAGTTTGCAGGGTCAGATCGACGCCTATTTCAATAATAAGAAAATAAGCTTTCCAGCGGAATCCAAGGTAGTAAAAGCGGCTTGGACCGAGATCGATAAATGCCAGAGGCGATCCTACTATGCCGTAAGCGAGGGCGATAAGTTGTATGGGCTCGTAGGATTGAATGTGATGGCAAAGCATCAGTCGACCTGGTTCTGGGCAACGTTCGAACATGTCGACAACAAGTCCGCCATCGGTAACAACGTAGGATGGAAGCTAAGCTCCCGCGACAATTTCGCGTGCAAATCAGACCAACCGGATTGCGAGGGAACTCCAGTTGGCATCGGTCTGCAGGGCACTGTCTGGGACAACTACCGCTTGCGTGGCACGCAGATCCGCTATGTCGATCAAAAGAGCGTGCCGGTGTTGCTCGCGAACTCCAAACTGGAGGATCGATTCCAGGAAACTTCGTCTTGCATGACCTGCCACGCGCGCGCAGCCATTCTGGTTGAGCGGGGCGTGGCACGCCGCCTCCCTTTTTTCAAAAATGCACCGGGCTCGCTCTGTAATGCGCCTATGAACGGCCAAGAACCGCAGCAGGCCGAGGGATACGTTGGCGTGCCGCTGCCTGAGTGGTTCGCTGGATCGCAGGGCCAGAAGGGGTATATGCAACAGGACTTCTTGTGGTCGTTCTGCAGAGCCAAGTGAGCCATTTTTTAGCCGATTGCGATCGATAAAGCAGGCGATCATCAACGTTGAGGATGAGTCTGTGTTGCGCGGTTGACACCATAGTCACACGAGCGGCTTGCTCGGCAGGTGACAGGGGGAATCCGCGTGATCAAGCTGAATAAGGGGATGTGGGCGAGCCTTACGTTAGTCGCAACTATTTCAGCGGCGGCGCCGGCTCACGCGGAAACGCCGCCGATCGCGGCCGGCTTTCGCGTCGGTACGCTCGGCATCGGCGCCGAAGGCACGATCGGCGTCAACGATTACATCAACGTGCGCGTGCCGTTCAATCTCTTCAGCTATAGCGATAGCCGCAACGAAGACGGCATCGATTACGACGGCAAACTCAAGCTGCAGAGCTTCGGTGCGCAGGTCGACGTGCATCCATTCAAGGGCAGTTTCTTTCTCAGTGCCGGCCTGTTCGCCAACGGCAACAAGCTCAAGCTGCATGCCTCCGACCCGACGGGTGAAGAGGAGTACGACATCGGTGACGCCACTTACGTCTCCGATACCAGCGATCCACTGGATCTGAACGCGCGGATGAAGTTCAACTCGGTGGCGCCGTACGCCGGTCTGGGCTGGGGCAATCCGATTCTGGGCGACCGGAACCTGTACTTCCGCCTCGAGATCGGCGCGTATTTTCAGGGCGCTGGCAAGATCGACATGAAGGCCACCGGCAGCGCCAAGAACCAAGACGACGATTCAGCCTCGTTCAAGGTCGACGGCGATACGCCCGAGGCGATGTTGTTCCAGGCCAACCTAGAGCAGGAGCGCTCTGACCTGGAAGGCGACATCAAGGACTTCAAGATCTATCCGGCGATCAGCCTCGCCATCGGCTACCGCTTCAAGCTCTAGCGCGCGCCGCTCCAACCTCGGGGGATTTATGTCTGGCATTGTCACGGGCCCGATCCGGGCCCGGCGGGCGCTTGCGCTCTGCGTTTCGGTCGCCGCGCTGCTGCTGTGTGCAGGCAAGGCGCGGGCCGACGGCTTTCACTACCGCAATCTGATGGTCGGCGATCGCGCGATCGGCTTCGGTGGCGCTTATGTGGCACTCGCCGACGATACCGCGGGGCTGTTCTACAACCCGGCGGGCGCGCCGTATTCCAAGGAACTCGCTGCGGCGACGGTCAATGTTCTGAGCCGCTCCCAGGTCCAGTATCAGGACTTTTTTCCCGACGGCGGATCGTTGCACTCGACGTCGTCGGGCCTTGTGCCGAGTTACTTCGGCATCATGCGGGTATCCGAGGCATGCGCCTGCGCTTTCGGCTTCTCGATCGCCGTCAACGATTTTCTATCCGAGCGCCAGCTCGATGACTCGCAGTTCCTGACACCCGGTGGCTCGGTCGACGAATATCTCAGCGGCGACGTCGATCGGCGGCTGTATAACGTCGGCCCGAGCTTCGGCATGAAGCTCGGCAACAGCGGCTGGTCCTGGGGCGTCACGCTATACGGCAGTTATCGCGACATGCGCGAGTCGCGCACGATCGGCGGCAAAGCGACACGCGCCACACAGGACGGCGCGACCGAGCGTCTCAACGTACAGACCAGCTATCGCATCGAGGACACGCAGCTTGGCGCGCGGCCGGTGCTTGGCCTGCAGTATCGCGGTAACAGTGTCAGCTTCGGTGCGGTGGTCGCGCGCGATTTCGGCTTCAGGCGCGACTATCGCTACTTCTATCGCAGCTCGCGCAACCTGGTCACGCAGAACGACGACGGCAGTAACAAGCCCGAGGCGGTGCTCGACATCGAGGCCGATTCGCGCAGCCCGGCGCGTCAGCACTATCCATGGCAGACGTCGATCGGCGCGGCACTGCAGCCGTACCGACAGTGGTTCCTCTCGGCGCAGGTCGATCACTATTTCAAGGTCGATCAGGGCGCGGTCGCCAGCGGCTCGGCTGATTCGCCGCCAGTAACACGCCAGTTCAAAGCGGTCGACAATTTCTCGCTCGGCAGCGAATACGTCGCCTCGCCGCAGGTATCGCTGCGCGCAGCGGTCTACACCGACTACAGCAATGCCGACGTCGCCGATGCCGGCGTGTTCGAGCGTCGCGAATCGATCGATCTGGTTGGGTTCTCACTCGGCGGCACCTACCGCGACAACACACGCGAATACAAGCTCGGCTTCTATTACAGCCGCGGCGACGGCAAGGGCACGCTCGGCGATCTCGGTGAACTCAATTTCAGTGGCGCCAGTGTCGTCGATGCGCGTGCCAGCAATCTCACGTTGTTATTCGGAGCCGAACTATGAGCCCGCCTGCGCGTGCGCCCAGCGGTGCGATCCATTCGTCAATCAGCATTCTTTCCGGCAGGAACAAAACGATGAAAAACCAACATGTACTGGTATCCGCGCTGCTATGCGCCGTATTGGCGGCTTGCGGAGGCGGCGGTGGATCCGCAGAAGGCGGCGACAAGGAGCCGAGTGTTTCCTTGAGCCTGTCGCCCAGCGCTGTTTTGCAGGGGGCGACCTCGACCTTGAGCTGGACGACGAGCAACGTCGGCAGCTGCGTCGCCAGCGGTGCCTGGAGCGGATCGCGTGCCGTCAGCGGCAGCGAGAGCGTCTCACCGGCGGCGGCCGGCGCGCTGATTTACACGCTGACCTGCAACGGCGACGCCGGCAGCGCCAGCGCCAGCGCGACGCTGACGGTGTCGCCAAGCTCGGTGAAGCAGTCACTGACCTTGACCGGCTTTGTCACCGTCGCCGGCACGCCGGGCCAGCTGTTGCCGGGTGCCAGCGTCGTCATCGCTGCCGGCAGCGACAGTGAAACCACGACGACCGACGCCAGCGGCGCATATAGCGTTACCGTCGAAGTCGACGATCCGAGCGTGGTGATCAGCGCGGTGGCAACAGCGGCGATGTCGTCGTCGCCGACGGCCACGCACAGCAAGGCAGCAGCGGTTGCCGCGCCTCGTCCGGCATCGTTGATGCCGCAAATGAAGTCGCCCGACTCGCCGCGCCGCGCCAGCCCGGGCCAGCGCCACACCACGCTGGACGCGAAGTCCGTTGGCAATGTCGTGCGCGCACCGGCGTCGGTCGATCGCGGCAAGTCATCGCAGCCGCAGGCAGCTGACAGCACGTCGATCAAGCTCAGTTCGATTCTCGGCAGCTTCGCCGATCTGAAGGCCGCAGCCGGCGACGCTACCGCCGACTCGTCCGAGAACATCCGCAACAACATCACCCAGCTGAGCACCGCGGAAGCGGTGCTCGTCACCGAGGCCAACGACGGCGCGATTCCGGCCAACGGTACGCAGCTCGATGGTGCGCTGACAGCGATCAAGGCCGACCAGCAACTGCAGCTGGCCGGCACGCTGAAGTTGATCATCCAGGACTCGGACTATCCGCTGCCCGCCGGAGCCGGTGACACGCTGGCGTTCGCTAGCTCGGCCGCGGTCCGCGACCCGTATATCGACGGCATCCTGTCCACCGATCAGGGCGCTGCGGACCTGCAGGCGGCGATCGATCAGACGCTGGCCGATCCGCAGGCAGTCGAGCAGCCTTCTGCGGCGAGCGTGCCGGCGTCGCTGCTGCTGAGTCAGCCGGTGGCTTCGAATCCGGTGGGCTACGGCAACTACCAGGCACTGGCGACCGCGTTCACGTTCGCCGCAGATGGCACGGGAACGTACGCCAATTCCAGTGTGAATACGTCCACGCATTGGGCCCCGCAGGGCACCGCCATCCACGTCACGCTGGATACGCCGGACCGCTTCAGCTACACGACAGTCAATGCCCAGGAGGAAATCGTGGATGCGACCGACGCTTACTCGGTGGTCGATCTGGTCCGGACTGGCGACATGGCCTATGCCGCGACCTTCAGCGGCCTGCATAGCGAGACGCCGGTTGACGATCCGACGCAGCCGCCGACGACGACGGCCGCGCGCCGCCAGGACAGCCTGGTGAGCCTGATGCCCAACGCCGGTCTGAAGTCGATCGCGGCCGAAAGCCTGGTCGGCCTGAAGTGGGTCGCGCCGATCTTCAGGGTTGACCCGGTCAACCCGGGCTTCGGTTTTCAAGGCGATGTTCTCGACTTCGCCAGCGGTGGCGTCGGCAGCGCGCGATATCTCGCTCAGAGTTTCATTTACACCAACGATGCCGACGGGGCTTTGAAAGTAACGCTGGCCGACGGTGCCGTGCTGAGCTACTACCGCTACGCGGATATCGACGCGGCGGCTGGTTACTGGCTGGTCGACTACGTCAAGGGTGGCGTGCATCGCGTCGATGTTGCGCTGGCGATCAGCGCGCCGCTGGATCTGCACTACACCGACAGCAACGCAGCCGGAACCTACTATCTCTTCGGCTACGGCGACGAGTCGGCGGACAATGCAACGCTGAACGCCGGCACCACCGGCTTTGCGCAACGTCTTCTCAGCAATCACACCGCTGCATCGGACTACTCGTCCGTCAACAACAGCCGCAACGCGCAGGGCGGTGCCAATCGCGTCTGGTCGGTCGATACGGCCAGCGGTTCGTTGTTGATCCGCTCGTACTACGATGTCGAAACCGGGGAAGACCCTTGCGATCCTGCGGCGTCGACCTGCGTGCTGTACGCCGAGCGCGAGCTGATCCCGATTCAAGTCAGCGCCGATGGTCGCTGGCACTACGTGATCGAGCATCGCCGCTTCGGCGATGGCCCGGATGGCGAGATCACGCCGACAACGCCGGATGAGTACCTGACCCGCCTTTACGAAGTGCAGGGGCCTGACATGATCAGCGGCAGCTGGGAGCTGGTGTCGTACAACGGCGAGCCGTCGTCGCCACACGCCGATATCTTCAGCTTCTTCAGCGACGGCAGCGTGATCGCGGCGATCAACGATCAGGACCCCAGCTGCGCCAATAACGGCCAGGGTCTACAGCTCGGTCGCTTCGAGTGGCCGCTGGTCGCCGACCTGCAGAACCTGGTCAGCGGGCCGCTGAGCGCGAGCCTGACGATCAATCAGCCCGGTGACGGCTGCGGCCTCGGCAGTGCGCTGAAGCCGGGTGGCGTGAAGATCCAGCTCAACGGCCTGGGCGAGCTGGTCGTCGACGACGGTGGCGACATCAGCGTATTGCGTCGAGTGCCCGGTGCTCAGGATCAGCTCAGCGGTTCCTGGCTGGCCGGAGCCGCGAGCGAAAAGCCACTGGCCCCGGGTACGAACCCTGCGGTGATCTCGTTCTTCGCCGACGGCCGCTATGTACTGGCGAGCGTCGACAGCGGTGATCCGGATTGTGCCGACAGCGGTGTCGAGTATGGCCAGTACAGCTTCGACGCGTCCAAGCATCAGCTGAGCTTTCATGATCTGACGCTCGATACCAGTACCTGCGGCGCCGTCGACAAGGGCGACACCGCCGGCGTCTTCGGCGCGCAGGTCGAGCGCAATCGTCTGCAGCTGAGCGATGACGGCGACCTCGTTCCGTTCCTGAAATTGTCGGCGCCTTGAACCGTCATCTCGCAAGCACCCGGGAGCCCATGCCTTGTACGTGTCCCTCGCGCTCGATGTCGCCGATGCGGGAGATGTTTTGTGCGGGATCGGTCGGCCACGCCTGAGACCACTTGTCATCAAGCTTGCTGATGAAGCAAGTCGTTTCGATCGGTATCTAGTTCTTCAGCCCGGCGAATGAGCGCCGGTATTGACGGGGAATGGAAATGGTCAAAAAGGTCGAATCACTTTTGCTGTTCACCGCGCTGATGATCCTGGGTCATGGCGCAGTCCGGGCGCAGGATCAAGCGGGGGGTGGCGCAGAGCCAACAGCAGCGGGTAGTTCGGAGCTTCAGGTTGAGGCAGACAAGGCCAAGTCCCTGGCGGACACGGCAGCGGAGATCGCCGGCAAGCCAGTGTTGGCGGCAGCGGTGCCGGACCACCTGAACGGCGATCCGGTCACCGATTCGCCGCTGCAGCTGATAAGGAACGCCACGGTGTCGGCTGCAAGGGCGAAGCAGGCTGCCGACAGCGTCGCTCCCGCCGCACTGTCGAAACCGACGATAGGCGATCCCGTCGTGCCCGACCGCCAGGACTCCGCAGCCGAAACCGCCAGGGCTGCCGGCGTCGCGACTGAAGCCGCCACGGCTGCAGCGGTCGCGGCCATGCAGGTAGCGGCGCAGTCGAAGCGGGCGGCGGCAGATGCGGCAGCCGAGCTGGAGAAAAAAAGGGAAAACTTGGAGGCGCAACGCAAGGCCTTCGAGCGTGCCCTGGCAACTGGCTCGTCCCGCGGCAAATCAGCAGAGCTGAACGCACTCAAACGAAATGCAGAGACCGCTGAACAAGATGCGTCGGAGGCCGAAGTCAAGGCAACGCAAGCCAAGAAGACATCGGCCGCCGCGGACGACACTGTGAAAAACACACTGTCGACGGTGGAAAGCGCCAAGGCCGCCGCCGACAAAGCAGCCGGCGGCACTGGCAACGGTCCGAAGCTTCAGAGCGCCTTCGGTTTCTCCGTGGGACTGGGAGCGGATTTTCACTCGCAACGCTACATAGAAACCGCATCGGTGAACGGCACCAACCAGATCGTCACGATCGACAAGGCCTACAAGGTCCAGCCATCAGTGTGGGCCGTGGCCAGCTACACCAAGCTGACTCCTTGCACGGCTGCCTGGCAGAAGCTCTTCTGCAATTCGGATATCAGGCCCGGAATGTTTTTCGGCGCGAAGCTGCTGGATCAGTCCGGTGAATCGGTCACGGCGGTCGCATTGGGCATTCAGCTCAGCCTGGTCGAGCAAGACAAGCAAAATGTAGTGGGTATCGACAATGCCGTCGCCATAAGGGATACGTTCAAGCAAGGTTGGAACGTGGGCATCGGTTACATGGTCCACAAGACGCAACGCCTGGCCGATGGCATCAGCGAAGGGCAGCCATTGCCTGCCCAGTACAGCGGGATCAAGTACTCGAATTCTTTCGACAAGGGATTCGTGATCATGATCTCCCGCTCGGTATTTTGAGCCTCGCAAGTCGACCGGTCTGGCAGAGTGCGTGCCTTCGGCGAAATCGTCGAGGTACGAAGCGGTTAACATAAGCGTCCGCTCTGCCTCCTTTTTTTATGACGACTCCAGCGCTTCGCCTCGGCATCAACGTCGATCACGTCGCCACCGTGCGCCAGGCGCGCGGTGCGCCTTATCCGGATCCGGTCGAAGGCGCGCTGCTTGCCGCTGAGGCCGGCGCGCATTCGATCACCGTGCATTTGCGCGAAGACCGGCGGCATATCCAGGATCATGACGTGCAGCGTCTGCTGGCCGTCAGCAAGGTGCCGGTGAATCTGGAGATGGCGGTGACCGACGAGATGGTCGCGATCGCCTGCCGCCTGAAACCGGCGTATGTCTGCCTGGTGCCGGAGAAGCGCGAGGAGCGCACCACCGAAGGCGGGCTGGATGTCGCCGGGCAGTTGGGGCGGATCAGGGATGTGTGTGCGCGGCTGGCGGACTTTGGCATCCAGACCAGCCTGTTCGTCGATCCGGATCCGGAGCAGCTTGAAGCCTGCATCGCCAGCGGCGCGCCGCACCTGGAGATTCACACCGGCACTTACGCGGATGCTTCGCACTTCGAGTCGGCGGCGGGCGAGTTCGTCGTCATCGATGATTTCGCGCGCGCGGCGCATGCGGCGGGTATCGAGGTGCATGCGGGCCACGGTCTGAACCTGCACAACGTCGGGCCGATCGCGGGTATCAAGGCGATCGTCGAACTCAACATCGGCCACGCCGTGGTGGCGCGCGCGCTGATGGTCGGTATGCGCGAGGCGGTGTCTGAAATGCTGGCGGCGATGCGCGCCGGCCGCGCGTCGGCCTGAGATGAGCGAGCGTCCGCTACGTCGCGGTGGCTGCTATGCCAGCGGCGTGGCGCGCGCTGCGCCGCCAGCGGCGCCGCGCAGCGCGATTTACGGCGTCGGCATCGACGTGCTGCATATATCGCGCATGGCCGAAGTGCATGGCCGTCACCCGGATCGGCTGGCCAAGCGGCTGCTGCATCCGCTGGAGATGCAGCGACTGAGTACTGCGAAAAACCCAGTGAATTACCTGGCGAAGTGCTTCGCCGTGAAGGAGGCCTTCGTCAAGGCGCTGGGCACCGGCTTTCGCGGCATCGCGCATGACGAGGTGGGCTGGACCAGGGTCGAACACGGACGGCCGGAGCTGTGCGTGACGCCCCGCGTGCAGGCAATGCTCAGCGGCCTCGGCATCGGCGCGATGCATTTGAGCCTGACCGACGAGCTGGATCTGGTGTGCGCGGTGGTGACCCTGGAGCGTGCTTGAGGCAGCTGCGTTACGCAGCGGGGTCTTTGGCGGAATCTTCGGCAGCTGCTGCCTCGGCCTCGCGCGTTGCGCCCATGCCGCCGAGCGTCTCGTAGAGCGCCGCTCGCAGCCGCGGCAAACCGCCGGCGACGACGCCGCTGAAGGCCGAGGCCGCGAGCTGCTCTTCCATGTCGCTGGCCGCGGCTTTCAACTGCGTCAGCTTGTAGAACGCGGCGCTGCCGTTGAGGGTGTGCGCGGCGGCGCGCGCGGCCACGGCGTCGCCGCGCGAGAACGCGTCTTCCAGGTCCTTGAGCTGCAGTGGCAGTTCTTCGCGCAGCAGTTCGAGCAGTTCGGCGTCCTGGGCGAGGCGCGAGGGGCCGGCGGCGGGGCGTACCAGCTCGCGCGTCATGCCGGGCGTCAGCGCGCGCAGCAGCTGCGCTTCGTCGAAGGGTTTGATCAGCACCTCGTCGGCGCCGGCTTCGCGTAGCGCCTGGCGCTCCTGCGGTGCGAGATGCGCGGAGGTCGCGACCACGCGGGTGCGCGTCTCGACGCGCCGGTCGAGTTCGTGCGCGCGCATCGCGCGCACCACGCCGAGGCCGTCGAGGCCGGGCATGCGGTAGTCGATCAGCGCGAAGTCGCAGCCGCGGCTGCGCCAGATCTCCACGGCCTGATCGCCGTCGCGCGCCTCGAGCACGGTGGCGCCGAGTTCGCGGCCGAGCGCGGCGAGATAGCGCAGGTTCGACGGGTTGTTGTCGGCGATCAGCAGGGTCTGGCCATCGAGCATCGGCTTGGCGCGGCCGATGCGCACCAGATCGCAGAGTTCGCGATACAGCTGCAGGCGGCCGACCGACTTCGGCAGCGCGCGCGCGGCGCCGAGGTCGATCGCCTCCTGCTGGTCGCTGGGCGAGGCCGAGGTCAGCAGCGCCAGCAGCGGCGGGTGCGCGTCCATGCACAGGCTGCCGAGCGTCTGCATCGTTTCCTGCTGCAGTTCGGCGGGCTTGAGGCCGGCGATCACCAGGTCCGGCCGGTTCTGCCGCGGTGCGTGGCGCAGCCGCTGCACCAGCAAACTCAGGTCGTCGAAGGCGGTAACTTCGATGCCCCAGAACTGCAACGAATGGCTCAGCGCCAGGCCGGCAGTCGGGTGGGTTTCGCAGGTCCAGATGTTGCGGTTGCGCAGGTGATCCCACTGCTGCAGCGCGCCGGGCGAGGCGCCCAGCTCGACCAGCACGCTGAAGGTGCTGCCGTGGCCGGGTTCGCTTTCGACGCTAATGCTGCCGGACATCGCGTCGACCAGCTTCTTGACGATGGTCAGGCCCAGACCGGTACCCGGCTGGCGGCTGACGCCCTGGAACTGCTCGAACGGCAGGAACAGGCGCTGCCGCTGCTGCTCGGTCAGGCCGCTGCCGCTGTCGGTGACCGACGCGCGCAGCCACACGCGGCTGCCCTGTTCGCGCTCCTTCATCACCCGCAGCACCACTTCGCCGTGCTCGGTGAACTTGATCGCATTGCTCAGCAGGTTGGTCAGCACCTGGCGCAGGCGCTGCGCGTCGCCCTCGAGCTGCAGCGGCACGTCGTGATAGATGATGTGCACCAGCTCGAGCTGCTTTTCGTAGGCCAGCGGCGCCAGCAGCGCGACCACGTCCTCGACCGCGTCGGCGAGGTCGAAGCGCTCGATGTTCAGCGTCAGCCGCCCGGCCTCGATGCGGCTCCAGTCGAGCACGTCGTTGAGCATCGACAGCAGGCCGCGCGCGCTGCGGTCCAGCGTCGCCAGGTAGTCGTCCTGCTGCTCGGTGAGCCGGGTCTTGCGCAGCAGGTCGGAGAAACCCAGGATCGCCGTCAGTGGCGTGCGCAGCTCGTGGGTCATGCCGGAAAACAGCTCCGACTGCTGGCGGAAATTCTTCTGCACACCGCCCAGGTTCTGGTGCGCCAGCCGCAGCTCGGACTTGGCCCGGTCCAGGTCCAGACGCAGCCGGCCGATCGCGGTCTGCATGCGCTGCTCGAGCTGGTCGCGATAGCCCAGCATCTGCTGGCTGACCAGGTTCATCTGTACGCCGATCTCCTGCAGCCCGGGCGGCAGGTTGCTCGGCAGCCGCGCCTCGAGGCGGCCCTGGGCGATGTTGCGCAGCGCCTGCTCCAGGCTCCGCAGCAGCTGGCCCCAGCGCCGCAGCTGCAGCAGGTTGAGCACCAGCATCGTCGCGGCGTTGCCAAACACGATCACGCGCAGCCAGGTCGGTACCGTGTCGGGCGCCAGCAACCAGAAGATCAGCGCCACCCAGGCGGTCAGGAACGAGGGTGCCAGCCAGACCATGGCCAGGATCATCCAGCGCAGCCGGCCCAGGTGTGCAGGCGGGTTCAGCAGCATCATCGGCATCGGCGAGACCTGGCGCGCATCGGCTAAACTTCCGCTTCCATGAAGAGCACTTCCCTGGCCGATTTTATCGGCAATACACCGCTGGCCGAACTGCGTCGATTGCCGGGTATCGGCACCAACCGCCTGCTGGCCAAGCTGGAGGGCAATAACCCGGCCGGCTCGGTCAAGGATCGCCCAGCCTACTCGATGATCCGGCGCGCCGAAGAACGCGGCGAAATCAAGCCCGGCGACACGCTGATCGAGGCCACCTCGGGCAACACCGGCATCGCGCTGGCGATGGCCGCGGCGATGCGCGGTTACCGCATGCTGCTGATCATGCCGGCGCACATGAGCGCCGAGCGCCGCGCCGCGATGAAGGCCTTCGGCGCGGAGATCATCCTGGTCAGCAAGGAGGAGGGCATGGAAGGCGCCCGCGACCTCGCCCAGGCGATGCAGGCGCAGGGCAAGGGCCGCGTGCTGGACCAGTTCGCCAACCCGGACAATCCGCGCGCGCACTACGAGGGCACCGGCCCGGAAATCTGGCGCGACACCGGCGGCAGCATCACGCATTTCGTCGCGACGATGGGCACCACCGGCACCATCATGGGCACCAGCCGGTTCCTGAAAGAGCAGAACCCCTCGATCCAGGTGATCGGCGTGCAGCCGCAGGGCGAAAGCTCGATCCCCGGCATCCGCAAATGGCCGGAAGAATACCTGCCGAAAATTTTCGACCGCTCGCGCATCGACCGCGTGATCGAAGTCACCGCCACCGATGCCGAGGCGACGATGCACGCGCTGGCGCGCAGCGAAGGCCTGTTCTGCGGGCCGTCGTCCGGCGGCTCGGTGTGGGCGGCGCTGCAGCTGTGCAAGACGCTCGAGAACGCGACGATCGCCTGCATCATCTGCGATCGTGGGGACCGGTATATCTCCACTGGCGTGTTCCCGGATTAGCTTTCCTTCAATCCCCTTTCCCTCTGGGAGAGGGTCAGGGTGAGGGTCTCGACGTTCGCGCGGCTCTTAAAATCCCTCATCCGCCCCTTCGGGGCACCTTCTCCCGGAGGGAGAAGGGATCACACTCAAGCGGTCTAGCCGATTGCCCATCGTATTCACATGACCGACACCACCCTGGTCTTCGACATCGAGACCATCCCCGACATCGAAGGCGCACGGCGCATTCACGATCTGCCGAACGCCAGTGACGAGGAAGTCTGGCTGGCGATGCGCACGCTGCGCCTGGCCACGCGTGGCAACGATTTCATGCCGGCGCACCTGCAGAAAATCGTCGCGATCAGCTGCGTGCTGCGCACCGGCAACGACATGCGCATCTGGTCGCTCGGCGACGAGGGCGCCGAAGAGGGCGAGCTGGTGCAGCGCTTCTTCGACGGCATCGAGCGCTACAAGCCGACGCTGGTGTCCTGGAACGGCGGCGGCTTCGACCTGCCGGTGCTGCATTACCGCGCGCTGGTGCACGGCGTGCAGGCCAAGGCCTACTGGGACAACGGCACGTTCGACCGCGACAGCAAGTGGAACAACTACCAGAAGCGCTACGAGTACAGGCACACCGATCTGATGGACGTGCTGGCGATGTACAGCGGCCGCAACAACGCGCCGCTGCACGAGATCGCGGTGCTGCTCGGCTTCCCCGGCAAGCTCGGCATGGACGGCTCCAAGGTGTTCGAGGCCTGGCGCAACGGCGGCATCGCCGACATCCGCGCGTATTGCGAAACCGACGTGCTCAACACCTGGCTGGTGTACCTGAAATTCCAGCGCATGCGCGGCATCCTGAGTGCCGAAGAACTGGCCGACGAACTCGACCGCGTGCGCGATTACCTGGCCGCGTCCGACGAGCCGCACTGGTCGGAATTCGCGGTGGCATGGGATCCGGAGGCATGAGCCTGCGTTTGCTTTTCCTCTCTCCCGCGTGCGGGAGAGAGTCCCGCGCAGCGGGGAGAGAGGGCGCTTTTGCCGCACGGCCCGCGGCTGCGCCGCGCCCTCTCCCGGCGCTCGCGCCCCACCCTCTCTCGCACGCGGGAGAGGGGACAATCAATCAAGAAATCTAATGGCGCGTCATCGTCGTAAACCGCCGCCCGCCGGCGAATTCCTCGCGGACGTGATCGACCTGGCCGAGGACGGCCGCGGCGTCGCGCGCATCGACGGCAAGGTGCTGTTCGTCGCCGACGCGCTGCCCGGCGAGCGCGTGCGCTTTCGCTATACGCGGGTGACGCGCGAACTCGATGAAGGCCAGACCGTCGGCGTCGAAGTCGCGTCCGCCGACCGCGTTACGCCGCTGTGCAAGCACTTCGGCGTGTGCGGCGGCTGCGCCTTGCAGCATCTCGCGCCAGAAGCGCAGATCCGCTACAAGCAGAACCAGCTGATTCAGGCCTTCGCGCGCATCGGCAAGGTCACGCCGGAGGCGATCGCCGAGCCGCTGACCGGCCCGGTCTGGGGTTATCGCCGCCGCGCCCGCCTCGGCGCCAAGTACGTCAGCGCGCGCAGCACCGCGCTGGTGGGTTTTCGCGAGCGCGAAAGCTCGTTCCTGGCGGCGCTGGAAAGCTGTGTCGTGCTCGATCCGCGCGTCGGTTTGAAATTGCGCGCGCTGGGCGAGCTGATCGCCGATCTCAGCATCCGCGCGCAGCTGCCGCAGATCGAAGTCGCGGCGTCGACGGAAGTGGTCGCGCTGGTGCTGCGCGTGATGTCGCCGCCGGATGCGCAGGACCTCGCAAAGCTACGGGCTTTTGCGTTGGAGCACGATGTCGATTTCTATCTGCAGCCCGGCGGACCGGACACGGTCGCGCCGCTGGCGCCGCCGCCGCGCGAGCTCAGCTACGCGCCGCTGCAGGAGCCGGATCGTCTGCATTTCCGGCCGACCGATTTCATCCAGGTCAATGGCGAGCTCAGCCGCAAGGCGGTGCAGCAGGCGATGGACTGGCTGGCGCCGCAGCGCGGTGAGCACGTGCTGGAGCTGTTCAGCGGCCTCGGCAATTTCTCGATTCCGTTGGCGCGTGCCGGCGTACAGCTACATGCGGTCGAAGGCGAAGACGCGCTGGTGCAGCGCGCGCGCGACAACGCGCAGCGGCTCGGGTTGGAGATCGAATTTTCGCGCGCCAACCTGTTCGAGCCGCAGCTCGAGGCGCCCTGGGCGCACGCGCAGTACGACGCCGTATTGTTGGACCCACCGCGCGCCGGCGCACAGGAGATTCTGCCGCTGCTCGGCAAGCTCGCGCCGCAGCGGATTCTGTACGTGTCCTGCCATCCCGGCACGCTGGCGCGCGACGCCGGCCTGCTGGTGCGCGAGCACGGCTACAAACTGGTCCGCGCCGGCGTGATGGACATGTTCCCGCACACCGCGCACGTCGAGAGCATGGCGCTGTTCGAGCGGGTTTAAGCAGCGCTCAACGACACCCGTTCGTCCCGAGTAGCCGGGCGTGCCCGGCGTATCGAGGGACCCGTCCGCGATCCGGTCCCTCGATACGGCCCGCAAGCGGGCCTACTCGGGACGAACGGCTTGTCGTCTGTTCTCCTAAAGCAGAAGCTGAGCAGAGCAGGGCTTACAATGCGCGCTCGTCATCAAGAACCCTCCCCATGCCGCTGGAAATCGAACGCAAGTTCCTCGTTACCGGTGACGGCTGGCGCGCGCAGGCGCACAAACGCATCGCCATGCGCCATGGTTATCTGACCGAATTGAATGCGCCGGCCTCGGTGCGCGTGCGCGTCGAAGGCGACATCGGCAAGCTCAACGTCAAGCAGGCCGTGGTCGGCATGTCGCGAGCCGAGTACGAATACACGATCCCGGCCGCCGATGCCGAAGAAATGATCGCGACGCTGTGCCGCGGCCTGATCCTGAAGACGCGGCATTACGTCGATCACGCCGGCCACCTGTGGGAAGTCGACGAGTTCGAAGGCGACAATGCCGGGCTGGTCGTCGCCGAAATCGAGCTGAGCAGCGAGACCGAGGCTTTCGATACGCCCGCGTGGATCGGCGCCGAAGTCACCAGCGAGCGCCGCTACTACAACAACGCGCTCGCCAGCCATCCGTATGCAAGCTGGCAGCGCTGACATCGCGACCGAGCTGCACATCGATCTGACGCGCCAGCGCCTGCGTCTGCTGCGCTGCGGCGATACCGTGCGCGACTACCGGGTGTCCACCGGCGCCAACGGCATCGGCGAAATCGGCGGCTCCGGCATGACGCCGCGCGGCCTGCACCTGGTGCGTGCGCGCATCGGCGCTGGCGCCGCCAGCGGCAGCGTGTTCCGCGGCCGCCGTGCGACCGGCGAAATCTGGTCGCCGACGCTGCACGCGGCGCATCCCAAGCGCGACTGGATCCTGACGCGCATCCTGTGGCTGTCCGGCCTGGAGCGCGGTCGCAACCGCCTCGGCTGTGTCGACACGTTCCGGCGTTACATCTACATCCACGGCACGCCCGCCGCGTACCCATTGGGCGCGCCGGGTTCGCACGGCTGTGTTCGCATGGCCAACGACGACATCGTCGAACTGTTCGAGCATGTGCCGGTCGGAACGCGCGTGCTGCTGCACGAATAGCCCCACCGACCTTTCCTAAAAATACTGCACACCACAGAGCCGCATTCGCATGCCCTCATCCTTGATTGGCCCGATCATGGCCGATGTCCCCGGCCAGGAACTCACAGCGGAAGACCGCGAGGTCCTGCGGCATCCGCTGGTCGGCGGCGTCATTCTGTTCACGCGCAACTATCACGACCCGGCGCAACTCGCCGCGCTATGCAAGGAGCTGCTGGCGCTCAAATCATCGCCGCGCCTGCTGCTGGCGGTGGACCACGAGGGCGGGCGAGTGCAGCGCTTTCGTGTCGGCTTCACCCGCGTGCCGGCGATGGCGACGATGGGCCGGCTGTATCTGGAAGACGCGCCGCGCGCCGTCATGGAGACGCAAGCTTGGGGTGCGACCATTGGCCGCGAGTTGGCCGGCTATGGTTTCGATCTGAGCTTCGCGCCGGTGCTGGACGTCGACACCGGCATGAGCCAGATCATCGGCGACCGCGCTTTTTCCGGCGATCCGCAGACCGTCATCGATCTCGCGCGTGCGCTGCGTAACGGCCTGCGCAGTGCGGGCCTGGCGTCGACCGGCAAGCATTTTCCGGGGCATGGCAATGTGGTCGCCGATTCGCATCTGGAGCTGCCGGTGGACAGGCGCGCGATGAAGACCATCGAGTCGCTGGACCTGCTGCCGTTCCAGGCGCTGATCGACGACGGCATCGAGTCGCTGATGATGGCGCACGTGCGTTACACCGCGCTGGACGCGACGCCAGCCTCGCTGTCGCGCAAGTGGATCATGAGCATCCTGCGGCGCAAGCTCGGTTTTCGCGGCGCGATTTTCTGCGACGATCTGTCGATGAATGGCGCGGCCGTGGTTGGTGATTTGGAAGAGCGCGCGCGGCTCGCCTTGCATGCCGGCTGCGACATGCTGCCGGTGTGTAACGACCGCGCCGGCTGCGTCGCGCTGCTGGACGCGCTCAAGGATGTAAAACCGCGCCGCAGCAGTTCGCAGCGACTGGCGGCCTTGTATCGACAGGAGCTCAGCCACTGATGAAAGCCCAGCATCCCCAGGTGGACCAGCAGCAGATCGACGCGGCCCAGCTGGAGGCGCGCGCCGTGCTCGCCGAGGCCGACTGCCTGCACAGCGCCGCCGCCGTGCAGGCGGCCTACGATCGCCTGGCGCGCGACATCAGCGCGAAGTACGCCGAGCACAATCCGCTGGTGCTGACGGTGATGAACGGCGGCCTGATCCCGACTGCGGAGATCGTCGGCCGCCTGACGTTCGCGCTGGAGCAGGACTATCTGCATGCGACGCGTTACCGCGGCGCCACCAGCGGCGGCGGCCTGGTGTGGAAGAAGCAGCCCGACGCCAAGCGCATCAGCGGCCGCCATGTGCTGGTGATCGACGACATCCTCGACGAGGGCCACACGCTGGTCGCGATCCGCAAGGCGCTGCTGGAATTCGAGCCGGCGAGCTTCGCCGTTGCGGTAACCTGCGAGAAAATCCACGACCGCCGTGCGCCCGGCGCTCACGCCGATTTCATCGGCCTGGCGGTGGAAGACCGCTACGTTTTCGGCTGCGGCATGGACTACAAGGAATACTGGCGCCAGCTACCGGCGATTTATGCGGTAAAAGGCATGTGATGTTGGTTCCTGTAGGAGCGGGCTTGCCCGCGATTCTGCTCTCGCAGATATCAGTCGCGGGCAAGCCCGCTCCTACAGGTTCGGTAAAGCGAACCATCGAGATCGATCCATGAGCAACACCACCCCCCGCATCGCCGTCATCGGCGGCACCGGCATGAACCAGTGGCCGGGCCTGGAAATCGACGAGCGCGTCGAAGCGACCACGCCCTACGGCGCACCGTCGGCACCGCTGCTGTTCGGCCGCGTCTACGGCGTGCACGCCTGCTTTCTGGCGCGCCACGGCGAGGGCCACAAGATTCCGCCGCACAAGATCAACTACCGCGCCAACCTGTGGGCGCTGAAGCAGGCTGGCGTCACCGACGTCATCGCGATCGCCGCGGTCGGCGGCATCACGCATTGGTATCCGCCGGCCGCCGTCGGCATCCCGGACGACGCGATCGATTATTCCTACGGCCGCGAGCACACCTACTCCGACGGCAGCGACCAGTGGGAACTGCACCACGTCGAAATGAACCAGCCTTACAGCCCGCGGCTGCGCAAGCACCTGATCGACGCCGCGCGCACCTCCAACCTGGAAGTCGCCGAGCGTGGCGTGATGGGCGTGACCCAGGGCCCGCGCCTGGAGACGCCCGCCGAAATTCGCCGCCTGCAGCACGACGGCTGCGACATCGTCGGCATGACCAGCTTCCCCGAAGCGCCGCTGGCACGCGAACTCGGCCTCGACTATGCCTGCCTCGCGGTGTCGGTGAACTGGGGCGCCGGCATCGGCGAAGGCGGCATCCACGACGAGATCGAGAAGTCGGTCGAGAGCGGCATGTCCAAGGTGCGCATGCTGCTGTCGCGCGCGCTACCGGCGATCGTCGCCAGCCACGGCTGACGAGTCGCGGGCAAGCCCGCTCCTACAAGGAGCCGTTGTAGGAGCGGGCTTGCCCGCGACCGACGAACCAACCACTCTCAACCCGCAGCCCGCACCATATCCACGTGCCAGATGCCGTCTTCGAGATAAGCCTGGCACTGCGTGACGAAACCCAGCGACGCGTAGAACGCTTCCAGATGCTGCTGCCCGGAAAGCGAAACCGGCTGTTGCGGATACCGTTGTGCGCAGTGCTGCAAAGCCTGCAGCATGATGCGCCGCCCCAGGCCGGTGCCGCGCGCCGGCATCGCCACGACGACGCGGCCGATCGCGGGCCCGGACGCGGCAGGTGACTCGCTATGCGGCCGCTTGACGCCCGGCGGAACCAGGCGCAGATAGGCCATCAACTGGCCGCGGTCGTCCAAAGCCGTCAGGTGTTCGCACTGCGGATCGATGCCGTCCATCTCGGGAAATACGCAGTTCTGCTCGACGACGAAAATGTCGGAGCGCAGTTTCAGGAACGCGTAAAGCGTGTCGGCCGACAGCTCGTGCCAGCGATGCCAGCGGTAGCTTGGCTCAGCGCTCATTGCAGCGAATACAGCACGCGCGAGCCGCGGTACTCCAGCACCAGGCCCTCCTGCGCGATCTCGGCCAGGCGCGGGCCCTGGGCCAGCGTGTCGCCCTCGGAGTAGCGCTTGCCGTTGACCAGCACGAAGCGCTTGGCCGGCAGACTGTCCCAGACGTGCACTTCCACCGACAGCGCCGGAAAGTCCGCGCGATATGCCGGCGGCATCTCCGACAAAGGCGTCGCGCTCGCGCCGGTCGCCGAATCGGCGAGCGCCGACAGCGTGGTCGGCGTCGGCGTGCTGTTGAGCGCCGCGCGCGACGGTGACGACGGCACCGGTTGCGGCACGACGATGGGGTCCATGTCGCTGCTGGCGTCCGCCGTTGCCGGGCGGGCGATGAAGTCGTGCTCGCGGATCACGTTGGCTTCTTCGGACGGTTCGGCGCGCGCCTTGTTGGCTGGCGTTTGCGACAGATCGTCGAGCGAGCTGATGTCGGCGTCCTCGTCGAGCGCCGGCGGACCGCTGTCTTCGGGTTCTGCCGCGGTCGGAGCCGGCACTGCGCTTGCCACGTGTGCCGGGCCGCGCACGGTGGCGTTGACCACGCCGGCCGGAGCGGCCGCGACGACGGCCGGCTGCGGCGGCTTGCGCAGCAGCAGAATCACCAGCAGCGCGGCGATCAGCACCAGCAGAAGCAGTCCGGCAACCCGCAGCCAGCGGCGCGAGCCGCGGCCGTCGTCCAGAGCGGGGCGCTCCTGCGCCAGTGCGACGTCTTCTATGCGCGGAGCCTGGCCCAGGTTGCGGTCGCGCTCGGCCTTGCGCAGCGCGTCGAGGATGAAGCTCATCGCGGCGTCGCCAGCGTCGGCGTGCCGGGCAGGCGCTCACCGAGCACGATCAGGGTACGAATGCCGACCAGGCCGTCGGAGTCCAGCCCGCGCTGCGTCTGGAAGCGCTTGAGCTGCTCGGTAAGCTCGTCGTCGAACACGTCCGACACCGGCGCGGCGAGCTTCTGGCCGTTGAATTCGGCCAGGCGCTCGCGCACCCAGGCGACGGACTTGCCACGCATGCCGGGCGACAGATAGTTGTCCGAGGTGTCGCGCTTCCACAGCAGCAGGAACTCGCCGCTCCACAGCGCGTCGAGCTGATCCAGCGGCACACCGATGGTGCCGCGCGCGGTGTCGAGCGTGGCGAACGTCGCGGTCAGGCCGCGCAGCAGCACGTGCTGCACTTCACCGCGGCCGGTGGTCAGCGACAGTACTGCGGGGCGATTCATATTACGCAGATCGGCCCACTCACCGGTGGACTTGTAGCACTCGAGCCCGCGCGCCGACAGCTCGCGGCAGATGTTGGCGCCCTTGTCGATGATCACGTTGCGATCCCACAGCCGGATCAGCCGGCTGACGACGGTCGGCAACGGCTGCGTCGATTGCAGCAGCGTGGTCAGGTCGGCGTTTGCGGGCAGCGGCGGTAGCGGGTCGGCTGCCTCACCAACCGCGCCATCACCCGCTCCCCCGCGAGCGGGGGCGGGCTGGGGTGTGGCCGAAACCTTGCCGGCGCTGCTACTCGTCGTCGACGCGGCCTTGCCATCCGCCTTCGTCGCCGGCGCGCTGGCCTTGGGCTTCTCAGCCGTCGTAGTCGGCGGTGTGGCGGGAGCAGCGGCCGGCGCCTGCACCGTCGTCGCAGCCTTGGCTTCCGGTTTGGAACTGCTCGCAGCGGCTGCGGTATTGCTTGTCGTCGCAGGCGCGGCTGTGGCGGGCTCGGACACGGCGGCTTGCGGCTCGGCGCTCGGTTGCTGCGACTCCGTGGTCGCCGCCGCCTGCGTCGTCGGCTCGTTGGGATCGCGCTTGAAGAAGGTTTCGTACAGCAGCAAGCCCGCGATCACCACCGCCAGTATCGCGAGCGCGGCCTCGACCTGCGCCAGCTTCGGCCGCCACTTCAGCCAGGCCGGCAGCACAATCGGCGCGCGCGGACTGCCGGTCTCGATGGCCGTGCCGCCGATGGACTCGACCGCCGCCTTGCGCACGATCTCGGGCGTTACCCGCCGCGAACCCTGCGCATAGGTGCCGAGCAGCGAGCGGTCGCAGAGGATGTTGATCAGGCGCGGCACGCCGCGCGCCGCGCGATGGATCTCGCGGATCGCGGCCGGCGCAAACACATCCTCATTGGAGCCGGCTACCCGCAGACGATGGCGGATGTATTCGCCGGTCTCGGGCTCGGACAACGGCATCAGGTGATAGCGCGCGGTAATGCGGCTGGCGAGCTGCCGCAGATCCGGCCGCGCCAGCAGTTCGGCCAGCTCCGGCTGACCGATCAGCATGATCCGCAGCAGTTTCTCTTTATGCGTCTCGAGATTGGTCAGCAGCCGCACCTGCTCGAGCACGTCGCGCGGCAGGTTCTGCGCCTCGTCGATGATCAAAACGGTGCGCCGCCCGGCGGCATGCGCCTTCAGCAGATGCGCGTTGAGCGCGTCGACCAGCGTCTTCAGCGTCAGATTCGCGGACTCGTAGACCACGCCGAGCTCGTCGCAGATCGACTGCACGAACTGCAGCTCGTTCTGGCTCGGGTTGTGGATCATAGCCACATCCACATCGACCAGCTTCTGCTCCAGCAGCGTGCGCACGACCGTGGTCTTGCCGGTGCCGACTTCGCCGGTCAGCTGGACGAAGCCCCCGTACTGCCCCGTGCCGTACAGCAGATGCCCCAACGCCTCCTGATGCCTGGGCGACAGGTAAAGATAGCTGGGGTCCGGGGTGATCGTGAACGGCATCTCCCGGAGGTTGAAGAACTGGGCGTACAAGGCGGATAGGGCTTGGTTTCAGACGTCCGCGATCAGCGGTCGACAGCAACAAAAGGAATGCATCTAGCGTGAGTATAGCGAGATGCTGTTTGACTACCGGGCTGTGACCTTGATATCTGTCAACGTGCTCCGCGCACCCGCTTGGTGCGACGCACCATTTAGTGTCGCCACAATCCGTGCAACACTCGTGATCACCTTATTTCAATAGGAAAGCGCCAGCGACAAGGACGCAGTTGCGTCTTCGTAGTCCAGATTTCGAAGTGCAAAACTGGAATCACGAACGCGCTTGCCGAGCGAGGCAGTTACTGCAATGTATCGGCGAGGAATCCAGTTCGCTTTCAATGAATAGGTGCCAATTCGATCAGTCCGAGCCACATTGGAAGCACTCGCCAACTCTCCGCCGAACTTGTAAACGTTGTAGCCGATTGGAGCGCTTACTGACAGCTTCGGACTGAAAACCCAGGCTGGCGTAAAGGTGTATTCCGATCGGCTGTAATGCGTGAAAATATCTGCCTGATACGGGGTCAATGTACGCATTGCTTCCCCCGTAAATACGAGCTTATCGGTTGCGTTCCACGTGAGTTTGCTGTCTGCGGTCCAGCCTTGGTAATCCCTGCCTGGATTCTGCTCGTGGTCACGCCACAAATAGCCGCCGACCAAGTTCAGTGATACCGTCTGCTGACCGTTTCCCACGAACTGGACTTCGAAGCTGTTCTCTTCGTAGTCGCGTGCCTCCGCAAACTCCGATGTATTTGAGCGCGAGTACTTGCCGTTGGCGTGGCGACCAACGATCTCGATGTTACTGCCTGCGGCGCTGACGTAGCCTAAGCCGCCATCGAAAAAGTTCTGCTCGCTCTTCGGGGTGTCGCTGGTGGCGGCGTCGCTGGAGGTGGTCGAATAGCCGCCTCCGCCGATCAGGTGCCAGCCCCCGTAAGGGTTGGCATTCATCCGCAACCGGTACTCCTGCCGATTCGTTAGATTCCGTCGCGAGGTATCGCGGAAAAAATCATAGTTAGCCGGCGTTTCAGTCCGGCGCCCGGATACGGTGCCCTCGACTCGCGAGGTCAGATGCCAATTCCAGGCGAGGTTGTAGTTTGTGATGCCCCCGTTCAGATAATCGAAGGTCTGATACCAGAGCCGGGTGTAGGAGGCGTCACCCGTAATCTGCTGCTGGGCGTACTGCTGATTTAAGTGCACTGCAGCTGTGGCTGCTTCGGTGAACGCTGAGCGATGATTCTCTCCGATTGCATCCTGAGTGTTGACGTTGCTCGCCAGACGAAACAAATTGTCATCGTAGTAAGTGGTGCTGCTGACGTAAAGCGTCAGTGGATCATCGGGAGTGCCAGACACCTGTGCGACGGATGCCTGGGTAAAAAAAACCAGTCCCAGCAGGCAATAACGCGCACAGCCCATTCGCGCGATGTTCGCGGTAATGCTCATTTCCAATTGACCGTCCCCTTCATCCGGGGGCACGCCCCCGGATCCCTTTAGTTGCCGCGATCGCGACTGCAATCAAGCGGAAGGTAGCATAAGGCGTCGCGCGGGTAGAAAGGCCGCAGACCTTTTCGAGCCCGGCGTCCCAATGGTAAATAGACATCTCAAATCAAGCCATAAGATATCGGCATGGATTTTGGGTACACTTGTGCGGCTGGACCTGATCAGGCCTGCCGTGGGCATCGGCCGTCTTGCTTGTTCGCGATGGTTGCCATAATTGTCGCGCGTCCAGCACTCACACCCTCATCTCAAAAATCAACCCGCAAACGCCATGAAGCCTAGGTCACGCTGCGTCGAAGGCTTAGTCCTGTCCGTTGGTTTGTCGATCTTTTTGGCTGGCTGCGGCCAAAAAAGCTCCGACGCTTCAGCCAGTCAAGTCGTCGCAAAAGTCGGAAATACCGAAATATCGGTATACCAATTGAGTAGTGCGGTCATGCGCCTGCCTCCGGGCGATCCGTCCGAGGTGGAGCAAAAGAAAGCCGAGATTATTCGAGCCCTGATCCAGCAGCAGGTGCTCGCCCAGCAGGCCATCCAGCAGAAGCTCGACCGCACACCTGATGCTGTCGTTCTGCTAGATGCAGCGCGCCTGGAAATGCTGACTCAGCTCTACTTGGCCGATTACGCGAGCCATCTGCAGCGGCCTCAGCAGACCGAAGTGCAAAAGTTCTATCGTGATAACCCCGCGATGTTCGGGCAGAGGCGTTCCTACTTGCTGCTGCAGCTGACACTACCCAAGTCTGCGGAAAAATCGACTCAGGTTTTGACGGACGGCGTCGCGGCGAGCCATAGCCTCGAGGACATCGCCGCCGGTCTCAGGTCGGCCAAGGTCGAACACAGTCTGGAGTTGTTGCGCAAGGATTCGAGCGACCTGGACCCTGATGTTGCCGCCAAGCTGGGGGGGCAGGGTATCGGCGGCGTTGCTTCCGCATCGGTTGATGGTAAGACCGTCGCTTGGGAGATCAAGGAAATGATGGACTCGCCGGTCGATATGGTGACCGCGCAACCGACGATCACGCAGTTGCTGGTGAATAAGTTGACTCAGGCCGCGCTGCCGGCTCAGGTTGATCGTCTGGTGCAGACGACCCCGGTTCAATACGTTGGCGATTTTGCCAAGTACGAGAAGCTCGCGCCGCCTGCGGGTACTTCTTCCACGAATTCGGCCATCGAAGGTGGCAAATGAAAAGCAGTTTGCGTTCGTACCTGGTCCAGGTATTCCTTTTTGCTTGCGCGATGCTGCTCTCTGCGACCGGCGCTCGAGCGGCCGACGGAACCGAATATCGCCTGGCGGGCGGCGACGTGATCAAGGTCTCGGTGTTCCAGAACCCGGATCTGGCGACCGAAACCCGTGTATCGGAAGTCGGCATGATCACCTTTCCGCTGATCGGCGTGATCAAGGTCGGAGGCCTGACGCTGGGTGAGGCCGAGACCGAAATTGCCCGTCGTCTGCGCTCCGGTGGTTTCGTCGCCGAGCCCCAGGTCAACATTTCGATGTCGGCCGTGCTTGGCAATCAGGTTTCGGTGCTGGGACAGGTCAACAAGCCGGGTAACTACCCGCTGTACAACTCCACTCTGAGGCTGTCGCAGATCCTGGCGGCGGCCGGCGGTGTGGCCCAGACCGGTGGCGACATCGTCATCGTCAGCGGCCAGCGCGGCAATCGTCCGTTCCGGACCCAGGTCGACGTCGAAGATCTTTATGTCACCAGCAAGCTGCAGAACGACATCGTCGTGGCGGCCGGTGATTCGATCTTCGTGCCCCGTGCTCAGATGTTCTACATCTATGGTCAGGTGCAGCGCCCCGGTTCCTACATGCTGACGCGCAACATGACCGTCATGCAGGCCCTGGCGCAGGGCGGTGGCTTGACCCAACGTGGTACCGAGCGCTCTCTGAAGCTCTCCCGACGTTCGGTCTCTGGGCAGATGGAAGAAATCAAGCCGAACATGACCGACCTGGTCAAGCCCGACGACGTCATCAACGTGGGCGAGAGCCTGTTCTAGGATCTGTCAGACTTCCATGAATCTCCAACAACTTCTTCCGGTTTTGCGGGCGCGCTGGAAGTTCATCGCGTCGATCTGGATTCTGCTGATCGCTGCGGCCGTCGCGGTTACTTTGCTGATGCCCAAGAAGTATGAGGCCGACGCTGACATCATGCTTGACCTTAAGGCGGCGGATGCCGTGACCGGCGCTTTTGTGCCCGGCATGATGATGACCTCGTTCATGGGTACCCAGATTGATCTGGTAAAGAGCCGCAAGGTTGCTGACAAGGTCATCGACAAGTTGAAGCTCGATCAAAATCCGCAGATGGTCGATGCGTGGCGCAATGCAACCGACGGCGCTGGAGATATCCGTGTTTGGTTGTTCAATACGTTGTCGCTAAGCCTGACTGTGACGCCGTCGCGTGATAGCAATCTGTTCGAGATATCGTTTACTGGTCCCGATCCTCAGGCCGTTTCCGATATCGTCAACACGTACGCGAATTCCTACATGGAGGCGGCTCTCGACATGCGGGTGTCGCCGGCAGGCGAGAACGCGGCCTGGTTCAAGGAGCGGCTTGAGGCCGTGCGCGCCGAGGTCGACCGGGCACAAGTCGCGCTTTCTGATTTTCGTCGTGAAAAGCAGCTGATTGGCGACCCGCGCAGCCGCATCGATTCTGAAACCGCACAGCTCAACGAGATGGCCAACCAATTGACCTTGGCACAGACCACGGGTGCCGATTTGCAGAGCAAGCGGGGCGGCGGTGATCTCTCGTCTTCGCCGGAAGTGATGGACAACGCGCTGGTTCAGAATCTGCGCGTGCAGGTTGCCGAGACGCGAGCGAAACTGCAGGACACTGGCAGCCGTCTGGGCCTGAATCACCCCGAATACAAGCGCACCGCGGCCCAGTTGACCGAGCTCGAATCCCAACTCGGCGCGCAGATGGGCCGTATTCGTTCGAGCCTGTCGATGATGGGCGAGCAAGGTGCGCGCAAGGTTGAAACCTTGAAGAAGTCGATGGAAGAACAACGGCAGACGGTGATCACGCTGAACGCCGACATGGACCGCCTGGGCGTGCTGCAGCACCAACTCGAAGTGGCCGAGGCCTCTTACCAGACTATCTCGCAGCGCTATCTGCAGACCAACTTGGAAAGTCAGTCCACGTCGACCAACATCAGCTTGGTTACACCAGCCTCTCCGCCTTTACTGCCTGCTTCGCCGCGGCCATTGCTCAATATCGCAGTGGCGATTTTCCTAGGCGGCGTTTTCGGTATCGCTGGCGCGTTGGCACTGGAACTGACGGATCGCCGTATCCGCGACGCCGCTGACTTCGAGATTAGTTCGGGCATGCCGCTGCCGTTACTGGGCGTGGTGCCCAACGGCACCAAGCCGAGCAAGCAGGATAGACGGCTGGAGGAGCGTCGCCTCCGCCAAATCAGCGGGCCTACGAGCGCCGCCTCCTGATAGTCGCGGCTAACGATCAGGATTTCCTTATTAAGTGAACAAAGGTGCGCTGTGAGTGACTCTGATTCCCAGCATGGGAATGACATCAAGATCCACCGTCCCAAGGATCGCTCGGTCGCCGCGATCCTGATTGCGTCGGGCCGTCTGACACCCGAAAAATCCGAGGAAATTCTCGAGCGGCAGAAGCAAACCGGGGCCGATTTCAGCGAGACCGGCAAGGCGATGGGCCTGCTGACGCAGAAGGACATTACCTTTGCGTTGTCACGCCAGTTTGAGTATCCGTATCCCATTCTCGATTCCAGCGTCGTCACCAAAGAAGTCGCCGCGGGGCATCGGCCATATTCTCGTCAGATCGAGGCTCTTCGCGGTGTTCGCAGCCGGTTGTTGCTGAACTGGCTGGCCGATTCTCAGTCGGGTAAGGCACTGGCGATTGTCAGCCCGAGCCGCAGCGAAGGCCGGTCTTGGCTGACTGCTAATCTGGCGGTGCTCTTCTCGCAGTTGGGTGAGCGCACGCTGATCATCGATGCCGACATGCGCAATCCTCGGCAGCATTCGATGTTTGGTATCCGCAATCAGAACGGATTGTCGAACGTGATCGCCGGGCTCGCCGGGCTCGAAACGATTTACCAGTGCCCTGACTTCCCGAATCTATCGATCATGCCATCGGGAACTTTGCCGCCGAACCCGCAGGAACTGGTGGGCAAGATCGAATTTGCGATGTTGCTGCAACGCCTGCGCGAAGAGTACGACGTTATTTTGATCGACTCGCCAGCGCTGGAAGATGCAGCCGACGCCGAAGCGATTGCCGCCCGTGCGGGCAGTGCGCTGTTTGTCGCGCGCAAGAACTACAGCAAGCTGTCGCTGTTTGATCAGTACACGACATTGCTGCACCGCTCTTCAGTCGAACTCGCGGGGTCCGTCCTGCTCGACTGACCGCGCGACGGATGAGATGAAATGAGATCAAAGAACAAGACTACGCCCGCGCTCGCCGATCGGTCGGCGTACTCGGCTTGGTTGGGTCCGCAGCAGCTCCCCTGGCTGCTGGTCGGCATCGGTCTGGCCTGCATGTATCTGCCGACCTTCGTGACCCTGTTCCAGACTATCTGGACCAGCGATAAACAGGGGCAGGGCCCCATCGTGCTGGGCCTGTCAGTTTGGCTAGTCTGGCGCAAATGGGGCGAGCTGATCTCGCCCGACTCGAGCGAGCCGGCGCCGCGTTTGGGCTGGACGATCATCGTGCTGGCCGGCGCGACCTACGTCGTGGGTCGGGTCCTGAGCATTCTGCTGTTTGAAGTGGGGGCAATGGTGCCCCTGCTGATCGGCGTCGTGGTGCTGTTGCATGGCTACCGGCGGCTGCGTGTGGTCTGGTTCCCCTTGTTTTTCATGCTGTTCATGATTCCGCTGCCCGCACCGATCATCGACTCGATGACACAGCCGATGAAACTGGCCGTGTCATCGGTCTCCGAGCACATTCTCTACTGGGCCGGTTATCCGATTGCGCGTACCGGCGTGATCCTGCAGATCGGGCAGTACCGATTGTTGGTGGCCGACGCTTGCGCCGGCTTGCATACCCTGTTTGTGTTGGAAGCGATGGGTTTGTTGTATCTGAACGTGGTCCAGTCGAGTTCCGCAATCCGCAATATTGCGCTGGCCATTCTGGTGGTTCCGATCAGTTTCATGGCGAACTCGATTCGCGTGATCGTCCTGATTTTGCTGACCTACTATTTTGGGGATGAAGTCGGGCAAGGATTTTTGCACGGCTTTGCCGGCATGCTGTTGTTCGTCAGCGCGTTGCTGCTATTGATTTTGATCGATTCGCTGCTGCGTGCTGGCTCCGCCGTGATCAGAAAGCCGGCGCGTGCCGATGGTGGTCGCGATGCGCGTTGACACCTTGAGAGGCTTGATTTGCGGCGCTTTGATGACGGCCTTTTCGCTGGCCGCTTGGGCGATGGTGCCGAAGGAGCGGCTCGCCGATATCCTGGGCTCACCTCATCTGGAACAGGCAATACCGCAAACGTTCGGCGACTGGCATGTCGACAAGATATCCCAAGGCGCGGTTATCAATCCTCAAGAAGAGGTTCTGTTGCAGAAAATCTACAAGGAAATGTTGTCACGTACCTACGTCAACTCGAAAGAGCAGATGGTGATGCTGTCGGTTTCGTATGGCGATGACCAGAGCGACGGCCTTGCATTGCATTATCCCGAGGTGTGCTACCCCGCCCAGGGTTTCAAAGTGCTTTCGATCAAAAACGATTCGACGCCGCTATTCGGAAGTCAGCTGCCTTTGCGTCGCCTGGAGACCCTGCAGGGTTCCCAGCGCTACGAGCCCGTTACCTACTGGATGATGCTCGGCGAGCATGCGGCGATTGACAAGTACGCTCGCAAGAAAATCGAGTTCTCCTACGCGTTTCAAGGCGTCAAGGCAGATGCGGTGCTGTTCCGCGTATCGTCGATCGGCAGGGACAGTGCTGAGGCCTACAGGCTGCAGGACCAGTTCATCTCGGAGTTGACGCGTGCCCTGAGCGCCAAGGATCTGAAGCGACTGACGGGCCTGTCGAACTGATCGCGCACTGTGTGTTCGTTGTCGGCAAGCCAACCCCATTCACCATTTACTTCAGCGCAGGGCATTGATCGTCAATGACGAAATCGCAGTGATTGACATGTTTGCACTGAATAATCGCGCTCCTGGCATGTCGAGCGGTCTTTGCTGATGGATCCTGCTTACTCAAAAGCGCAGCTGCGCACCAGCCTGAAGCATTTCGCGACCGGCAGAGCGGTGGGCATGCTGCTCGGTTTCGGCTTGATCATGCTGCTGGTCCGCGCGCTGAAGCCGGCCGAGTATGGCGTCTATGTCGCATTTCTTGCCGCTCTCGAAGTGATACAGCTTTCTTCGAGTCTGGGCCTGACGATCATTGCGCTGCGTTACATCCCGGAGCTGAGATCAAAAGGTCAGGTCAAGGAACTCGGCCATCTGCTGATCAAGATCGTTTCGCTGCGGCTGGCGACCTTGGCGCTGGCGCTGATGCTGGTCTATGTTTTTTCCAGGCAGATTGCCGATGTTTTCGGTTTCGAAGACTACGTATCGACCTTCCAGTTGTACCTCGTCGTCATTTTCTTTGAAGGATCGGCGCGATACCTGGAACTCTGCGAAAACTCGCTGATGATGCAGGGCGTCTCGCAGATATCGATGGTCCTCAGGACGGGTCTGCGCTTCGCGCTGCTGGCGATCGTCGTCTCGCACTCGGCGGGCTCGTCTATCGATTTCCATCATTGGGTTTTGATCGACCTGACCGCGAGCAGCATCGGATGCTGCTTTGCGCTGTACAAGGTTCTGCACCTGGGTGTGACCAGCCGCCGCGCAACCAATGCGCCCAACGCCAGCGACATCGTCCTCACTACCCGCAGGATGTTGCGTTACTCGATCCCGGCGTATTTCGGCCAGATCATCTATCTGAGCTACGGTCCGGACACGATCAAGCTGATCGCCTCCAAGACACTCGGTGCCTTGCAGATCGGCGCCTTCGGTTTTGCGGCCACTTTCGCGACGATGCTGCAGCGTTATCTGCCAGTCTATCTGTTGATCAGCGCGATCCGGCCTCTTTTTGTCGCCGCCCGCGGAAGGCAGGACTATCAGACCCGGCTGCCGTTCATGGCCAACTTTCTGTTCAAGCTGAACATATTCATGCTGGCTCCGGTCGCGGCCTTCATTCTGGCCGGCGCCGAGGAAGTCGCCACGGAACTGACAGGCGGACATTTCCCGGACGCAGGTCTGTATCTGTTCCTGTTCACGCTGATCGTGTTGGCCAAGGCGATGCGTGTCATCGTCGAGATGGTTGCGCAAAGCATGGAGATCGGCGCCTCGACTTTCTTCGCCACGGTGCTGGGTCTCGGCGGCCTGGCTATCGGCACCTACGCCAGTCGCACGATGGGGCCGAGCGGCCTCTGCATAGGCCTGGTCTTCAGCGAAATTTTCTGGTGCATCTGGGTTGGTTACTCGCTCTACCGCATCGGCGTTCCGCTTCAGTTCGACTGGAAAGGAAATCTGCGAGTGATCTTCGCCTCGCTGTGCTCCATCGCGACGGCCAAGGCAGCGCTCGCCGGGCTGCCTGACGGCAAATTAGGTGTAGCTGCCGCCTTTGTCGTATGCGGGATCACCTTCCTGCTGGTGGCCCTGGTTGTTCGACCTTTCAGCGCGGCTGAACGAGACTTGGTCAATAGCCTCGCGAAGCGTAAAGTTTTTTTCTGGTGAAGCAGCCGTGATTTATTACAGCGACGACACTGTTCTATCGCGGACAGCCGTAGATGGCGAGGACGAGGATCGGGGAGGGGTGGTCGCGTGCGCGTAATAGTTCCGTTGATTTTGGCCGTCCTGCTCGTCGGATTGATTGTCGGCGCCGGTTTCGGCGTGCCGCTCGCCGCCGGCTTGGTCTTCCTGGGGGCGATCACCTGGTTCTTGATTGCTTATGGTTTCTCGCCATTCAAGTACGGGGCGCAGGGTTTCTTCTGGACGGCTGTGGCTACGTCTGTCGGCATCGATGCCTTGGGTCTGATCGTTCCGGTGCCGCTGGGTTGGCTTTCCGATGTGGCTCTCTTTTTGTCGCTTCCGTTCATTGTTGCCAGCATTCCGCAAGCATTTAGAGTCTCGAGAATCATGTATTTCGTGACTTGCTGCTTCGCTATCGCGGTCCTTCTCGGATTGATCAGCACGTATTTTTCCGAGTTTACAAATCCGAAAGCAGCGATTTATCAGTTCCTTTACAACGCCAGATGGCCGTTGATGCTATTGATGGGTTTTCGCATCGGCTGGGATCAATACGGTGAGAAACGATTGGTGCAGGTGATGATTGCGTTCGTAATC
Organism: Hydrocarboniphaga sp.; assembly: GCF_965279055.1. NCBI lineage: Bacteria > Pseudomonadati > Pseudomonadota > Gammaproteobacteria > Nevskiales > Nevskiaceae > Hydrocarboniphaga > Hydrocarboniphaga sp. The sequence goes on from NZ_OZ257125.1 coordinate 1,085,061, forward strand.
ATCGTATCGTTGTTTCTTGTGCTGCAGTTTGGTGCGCCGGGTACCTACTATCGGCTCTTCGGCAGCCGTCTTTTCGAGGACGGGCACATCGGTAATCCGCTGGTGGGTGGCCACCTCCCACGCGGCACCGGGCCTTTCGTCATTTCGACAATGCTCGCTTACTTTGCGTCGGTTTTCTGTGGTTTTGCATGGGTCCTTGCGTTGCAACGTCGCTCGGAAAAGAAATTACTCGCTTACAGCCTGCCAGTGGTACTCTTTGTTTTGCTGATTCTCAGTGGTCAGCGGCAAGAGACCGCGACTGTGCTCGGCACCTTGGGACTAGTCACCGTTGCATTGAAGGTCAAGAGCCCATTGAAGGCCTTCTTCCTGTCTTTCTCAGTGCTTTTTATTGCCTTCGCGCTGATCGGTCTTCTGCTGGGTCCCAAGCTGCTGCAGATCCTGGGCGAGCAATGGGGTTTTCTGCCTTCCTTCAACCCCATTGAAGCAGCTCGCCCGGTTTTCGTCGGCGACTCCATTCGATTGGCTAATACTTATTTCCCGTTTGGCACCGGGTTTGGAACTTTCGCTGGCAACGGCGCCCGACTTTTCGATCGCAATCTTTATGAATACCTTGGCTATGGCGCGTACTGGTGGTATGCGGCTGATAAGTTTCTGCTCGATACTTATTGGCCCAACTACGTAGCGGAACTCGGTTGGCTCGGTTTTTCGATCTTGTTCCTTATTCCGATCGTTATCTGCTGCTATACCTGGCTTAAAATATTCGATACAACGGACGAAACCCACCGTCGTCTTCGGGCATACGCGTTCATAGGTCAGATTGTTCCATTCGGTATTTCACTGACGTCAGCGCTGTATTCGAGTCCCGGCATGGTCGGCTTCTCAATGGCTCTGTTTGGCATGTCCCTGTCGTACGGCAAAATCGCGAAAGTCGTGGAACGGTCACGAGATCGGCGGCATTCTTCGGTCATAGTGGCGAATGCTGAGCGTGCCGATCGGCGTGTAAAGCCGGGTTTCGTCGGCGCTTGAGGCACTCGGCTCACTGACGGATGGAGACTACTGCGTCCGGATTCGCTTCGCAGCCGTAGGCATAGCGGCACAGAGGCTGCTAGTGCTCTCGCAGCAAGTCGTTCGAATGGGCGAGGCGAATTCCGAGCGGGATCTTTTCAGCAATGAGCTGGCTTCGATGAATAGGGTAAATCGGTTGCGGGACCGTCGTAGAAATATCGTTAAGGAAATTGACGCGGTCTTCGATCGCTGCGCGCCGTGACTATGGAAAACAAAAAGAAAATCTTTTTACCCCTGATTGGCCAATACCACAATATCGGCGACATTATTCTGCGTCGTCCACTGGCGTCTTGGTTACGGCCGGCCGGCGAACTCCATATCTTCGTCGGCAAAGCGGAGCAGGATTATATCGACGGTCTTGGCCTGTTGCCGGAAGACAAAATCTATACTTCCTTTTCTACGTTCTATCGGGCGGCGCTGAAGGCTGCATTAAAAGGGCAGGCTCACTATGTCTTCAAGCCAGGCGAAATTCAGCTGACCGTAGTCGGAATGAAGGAGCATATTGCAGTGCTCCCGTTGGTAATGCTGGTCAGAGCGTTCGGTGGCAGCGTTGCGCGGATCGGGGCGGGTGCCCGCAATTTTCTACCGCTGCCGCGGGCTTTGATGTATCCGTCCAATGCATTGTCCCAGCTGGTTTACTGGCGTGACGGCGTTACCGCTGATTATCTGCAGAAGGGGACCGTCATGCCGGACCTCGCCTTCTGGGAAGGCGCTTACGCAAAGCAGGGATCAGACGACGGGCAGATCCGAGATACTGTCGTCGTGTCGATGCGTGGCGATCGGCCGATGCTGGGAAGCGCCTGGTTGGAAGGCATCACCGCCTTCGCCAAGCAGAATGCCTATCGGATTGAAGTTGTCACTCAGGTCCTGGGAGACGAGGGGCGCGCGCGAGAACTTGCGGCAGCGATGGGCGGCGTTGCGGTCGATTGGGATGGAAATGCTCATGGACCTCAGGAGCAGTTGCTGCGCGCTATCTACGCCCGGAGCGTGCTGGCGGTTAGCGACCGTTTACATGTGTTGATTGCTGCGTATACCGAGGGGGTGGTTCCGGTCGCCCCCGAGACGACGCCGTCCGGAAAAGTCGGCCGTCATTTCGCAGTACTGGATCTGGAGAGCGTGGCGGCCGCCCTTCCAAATCCGACGGCGGCCCGGGTCTGTGAAGTTTTGGAAGCAAGCGTGAACCGCAGACAGCAAACTCTGGCAGCCTTGCCGAAAGCACGGGAAGCCCTTGACGGCGTGCGTCGGGATCTCCTCAGGCTGATCAATCGCTGAGTTCGCCAATCTGTCAGCCTATAGATAACCCAACAGACACCGTGGCGCACATAACTCGCTTCCTTAAATTGGCCAACCAATGAATTCCTCTCGTGTGCGTACCGCTTGGCATGTGGGGCGTGTCGGTGAAGTTGCTGGCGGAATGACACAGGTGGTCAACGGCTACGTGTCATGGTCTTCCTGGAAGTCGTTCAGAATAAAGGTGATCAGTTCGCGAGATGGAAGCAAAAGCGCCAAGGCGCTGATCCTGTTTCTGAAGTCGGTACTGCGTGTTGCGCTGCTGCGGGATCCTGCGGAAAACGTTGTGATCGTACATCTGTCACAGGGGGGCTCGTTCGTCAGAGAAGGGCTGCTGTTGCGCATCGCGCGGGCGCGTGGGTTCGCCACCATTGCGCAGCTTCATGGCAGCCAGTTCGCCGCTTACGCTGCGAAGCATCAGGCGCGCGTACGAGCCGTCCTGGGCGCAGCAACACGGGTGCTAGTGCTGAGTGCCGAGTCCGAACAGGTCGCCCAGCAATTCGTCCCCGCGTCCCGAGTTCGGTTGATTCCAAATGCCGTCGTGACGGGAATCGACCGGCCGAAGCGCCAGATCATCGTTTTTGGCGGCAGTGTTAGCCATCGCAAAGGAGTGGACGTTCTGGTCGAAGCCTGGCGACTGGTGGGCAAGGCTGACTGGGAGCTTGTCATCGCCGGCCCGGTCAAGGACGTAGATGTATATGACAAGGAATTGCCCCACGCGATCTGGCTCGGAGCGATTCCCCATCAGGAGTTGATGCATTGGCTCGACCAAGCGGAGATTGCGGTGCTGCCTTCGCGTGACGAAGCGATGCCGATGTTTATCCTCGAAGCGATGGCCCGCGGTAATTGTGTTATCTCAACGCGAGTTGGCGGCATCCCCAATGTTTTGTCAGAAGGGCGTGGGGTCTTGATCAGCCCAGGCAATGTGCAGGAACTTGCATCGGCCCTGATCGCGACAATGAATGATGCCGGGGCGCGGAGGGCGGTGGCGGAAGCGGGACAAAGGTCTCATCATGCTGCATTCTCAGCCGATGTTATCTATCCGCAATTGGAATCGTTGTGGAGCGAAGCCCTCTGCAAGCGTGACACATGAGGCAAGGAATTCAACGTGGAGGGGCGGCAGTGCACCGATAGATTTCGGACTGCAGCCTTACCAATAACATAAATGGAGTTTCCAGCAGAAAGCTGGCCCCACTCCTTTGATACAACGATAAGCGGCCGTCTCTAATTTCATGGCGACACAATGAGCGGCATTTGTCTGTTCACTCGATCCTGGAAATCCGGGGCGGGCTGGTTCGCGCAAGAACTAGCGCAAGCCCTTGGCGCGCAGGGGGCCGAGGTGGTTTTCGTCGCGCCTCCTGCCGAGCCCGCCAATCGGGAGCCTAGCCATCCTGGCGTACGGCGCGTCAAGCCGCCGCGCGAACTTGTAGGCTCGGCGACGTGGTTGCGGAAATTCGCCGTGTCGTCCGCCAGGGTCGTGCTGAGCTGTTGGGCGGTATTGATGGCACGCCGACGTTGCAAGGTTTTTATTGCGTCGATACCAGAGCCTTTACTGTTCACGATCCCGCTGTTCCTGCTGCTGCGGCTGACGTCGGCTCATGTCATCTATGTCGTACATGATGCGGTGCCCCACGCTTGGAAATTCCGTGGCCCCCTATTGGCAGTCGAAAAATTCGGCCACGCGCTTTCTTACCGACTTGCGTCAACTTTGGTGACATTGACGCAGAGCGCCAAGGACGATCTGGTCAAGATTTTCGGAATCGCTGAAGAAAAAATAAGCATCATTCCCCATGGTGTCTACAAGATAGAAGGATTAGCACCTATCCCGGCAAGCGACACGCTGCTGATTTTCGGAACGCTGAGAAAAAACAAATGCGTGCTGGAGTGCATCGAAGCCATTCAATTGCTCAGATCAGAGGGATACCCGACTAAATTGGTTGTCGCTGGCGCTCCATACAAGAACGAAAAGGAGTACTGGGACGAATGTCAGCGGCGCATACAATGCCGATCAGAGGGAATAGAGGTGCACGCCAGATTTCTGAGCGACGACGATCTGGGGCCATTGTTCAGCCGCATCGATGCCGTGCTGCTGGCTTATCAGGGCTTCAGTTCGCAGAGTGGTGTCGCCGTGCTCACCGCGTTGAGCGGGCGTCCGGTGATCGGCACTTTGGCCGGTGGACTTGGTGAATTGTATCGGCAAGGTATGGCGCTGGAGATCGTTACGGCTCCGGTTGACGTCCAGGCCGTCGTCGACGCTATTAAAAGTTTTTATGCCCGCCCAACGGAAGAATGGCAACGGGCGTCCAATGAGGCCCGAGACAGGCTCGCGGAGCATCTGTCCTGGGAAAATATTGCGAAGCGTTATATAGCTCTGGTTCAGCTTTCCGCGTAATGCTGCAGATCGATACTGCTCAGTTGGGCTCAGGAGGTCTTGTGGACTATCGTCATGTCGTCCGTCTGCTGTTTTCGGCGTTATTCGCCGTCTTAACTTTTACGATCTCGCCAGTGGTATCTGCACAGGGCAAAAATGCTGCGCAAGAAAGCGACCCTGTGCTGACCAGACTCAAGTGCGACACGGTGGACAAAAGCAGCGTCGCAATGTCGTTCGAAGGACTGTCTATTGTCGACGGCGATAGTGATGTTCAGTATTCAAAGATCCAGCTGCTGGGTAAATCTCCCAGCTGCAACCGCCGATCTTTATCCGCTGCCGGCGGCAAGTCAGTTTTCGGTGTGCCGAAGATTGAATACGAGGGCGGAGTCAATAGCGAGCGTTTCGCTAAGGTCATTCCGGAGCCTGGCAATACGGACAACCACGTCCTGCAGTTCTGGTTGCAATCGCCTAACGTTCGCAGCCCTCAGGGGGTTCCGGCAAAAGGTCGGGTTCAGATGGACTTGTACAACAATCGCAATCTGCGCCAGGTGCATTACTCAGTCCGAATGTTTTTGACGAAAAGCTTTGCGCTGCTTAAGGATTATCCTAGCGATATCGATTGGATGACTGTTTCGGAATGGTGGGACAATCCTGCCTGGGGCGGCGGCAAATATCCTTTTCGCATTAGCGTGAACATCACCAAGCCCGATGCTAGTGCCAAGTCGCTGTATTTCGCGGTCAGGGCGCAGACCATGGACAAGGTGGTCAAACATAAAGGCATGGAAGATGTCTGGTTCTCGGTGAACAAAGATTTCGAGATCCCGACCGAGAAGTGGATGACGCTGGACTACTACTGGGTCGAAGGCGACGACAAGACCGGTCAGTTCAAAATGACGGTGACCCCGGAAGACGGAGCAACCAAAACGCTCTTTGCTGAGACCAATTTCACGCATCATCCCGCTGACCCGGCGCCGATAGGTTTAACGCATTTGAATCTGCTTAAGCTCTACACGTCCAGGCAGGTCATCGACTACGTCAAATCGCGAGGCGATGCCTTGAGTGTTTATTGGGATGACCTGCAAATTCAATAGCATCGTTTTTGCCGGTACGGCATTTGCGTAGAGCGGTGAATTGTAAAGCGCTGATTGGATCGGGGAGTAAATGAAGCAAAGGAGAATACTGGCGGTCGCATCCGGTGGGGGGCACTGGGAGCAGCTGATGCAGCTTCGCGACGCGTTTGCCGGGCACGAGGTGCACTACGCGACGACGCTGCCAGGACTGCCGCAGCGTGAGCATCTGGCTGTGTTCACGATCGTTCCCGACTGCAATCGTGATCGAAAGACCGACGCGATACGCTGCCTCTGGTCGCTGTTTCAGCTGATGCTGGCGTATCGCCCTCACGTGGTGATCACCACCGGCTCTCTGCCGGGTGTGATCGCGCTGGCGATCGGCAAGCTCCTGCGCGCGAAAACGATCTGGGTCGACAGTGTCGCCAACGCGGAAGAGTTGTCGATGTCCGGCGGCCAGGCCAGACGATTTGCAGATCTATGGGTATCGCAATGGGAGCACGTCGCCAAGGCCAGCGGCGCCGTCTATGTAGGGTCGGTGCTGTGATTTTCGCGACGGTGGGAACGCAGCTACCATTTCCGCGGCTGCTGAACATGCTGGAAAAAATCGCAGCTGATCAGAAGGTGAGGATCGTCGCGCAGACCGGTGATGCCGGCTATTCGTCGACAACGCTCGAGGCGCATGCTCATCTGGCGCCGCAGGAGTTCGAGCGTTATTTTCAGGAAGCCGAACTGATCGTGGCGCACGCGGGAATTGGCTCGGTGTTGTCGGCTCAACGTAACCGCAAGCCCATCATCCTGTTTCCTCGGTTGGCCAAGCTCGGTGAACATCGTAACGAGCATCAACTCGCGACGGTCAGGCAGCTGGCGGGTAGAGCGGGGTTCTATTCGGCGACGACCGAACAGGAGCTGTCGGAGCTGATCCGGCAGCGTGCGACGTTAGAGATGCCCAATGTCAGGCAGTCGGCTTCCAAGGTATCGTTGATCGAGCATCTCGCAGAGTTTATCGCCGGCTAGTACTCGAGGACTCGCGATGTTGGCCGAGTCCTCGGTGCTTTAAAGCGTGCAGGCCTGACGACGCTTCGCGAACGTAGCGTCGTCAGGCTGAGTGATATCAACTGGCCGTGGGCCAACCGTGCTTTTTCATCGCCGTCGCCAGCAGGCCGAGGATGCGTGCCCGTTCTGCCTTCATGTCCATCTTCGGCGTGATTCTCAGCTTCGCGGCCTGCTGTCCACGCGAGCCGAGGATCGCGAAGAACGGGTGGACGAACTTCTCGAGGAGATCGGCCACCGCCTTTCCGGTGCGATCAGGCTGAGGAAACACGCTGCGCCTTGCGTAGCGTCGCGCCAGGTCGAGCCGGCGATCAAAAACGCGGCGCTCGACCCATAGGCAAGGGATGCCCATTGCCATCGACGGCAGCAGAGCGTGCAGGCGGCTCGTCACAACGATGGCGGCATCCCGGTAGTATTCGTCAAGACGCGCCTGGGCCAGCTTCAATAGCTCTTCGTGGCTCGGCGGATTTGCTGGGTCCTGCGGGATCAGGTGCGAAAGCTGAACAACTGGCAGGCCCTTGAACTCGGTCGGCAGAAGCTTGATCGCTTCCGAACTGGCATCGATCAGATAAATCGCTTTCGGTTTACGCAGGATCTCCGACGACGGCTGGATTGTCAGCGTCATGCATGCGGAGAAATATGCGCCGACGCCATGCTTGTCGAGGAAATCTTTTGTGATCTGATCGCGGCAACCGATTGGCGCAATGCGATCAAGGGCTGCGCGCGAGTTCGGTCTTAAAAAGAGTTCGTAACTGCGTGGGTTAATGTGAATTCCCAAGGGCAGATAGTCGATCTTGGACGACGGCGGCCAAGCTCCATCGGTATGGCAGTACCAGCCCTGGCCGACGATACGTAGCGGTGGCCCATCGTAGGTCGCGAGTTCTTCTCTTTCGAGGAGAAAGCTGTCGCCTTTGATTCCAAGCGCCTGTCTTACAGCGATGGCCTGGACATAATCTCCGATGTTGATTGCATTGCGTTTGGGGCGATGAACTAGAACGCCGTAGGCGGGCGAATCGATACTTGGTCCGTTGGACATTTTGGCTTTTTGTTTGGGTACCCTGAGCGAGATCGGTTATCGACCTCGAAAACTGTGTTCAGCAAGGTCTGTACCAGACGCTCTGCTGTCTTTAATCCGAAGACTGACGGAGGTGCGACGTTTCTAACAAAAACAGCATCACATTAATTCGTGACGGTTCGACTGCCGGCGGACGGATTGTTGCCGGCGCCGCGGCTAGTTGAAAGCTTTTACAGCGGCGCCGGCAGACCATGTTACAAGGGTCTCCGACAGCGATCCAACAAAAAAGGGCGGATGCCATATGGCATCCGCCCTTAGATACTACAGAGCTACAGGAATTTAGCCCTGCAGCTTACGGCGACGAGCAGCGAAGCCGACCAAGCCGAGGCCCAGGCCCATCATCGCGAACATTTCCGGCTCCGGAACGCCCGGGACGGCAACCTTGCCGACTTCGAGGTTCAGAAGCGGCTTGCCCAGAAGCGTGACGCCGACGATCGGCTGGGTGCTCAGGGTGGTCAGCAGGTTCAGGCTGATGACCGGCGTGGTCGGCAGACCGCTGAGGCTCAGGGTGAGGAGGCCCGGGACCGGGATCGTGAGGGAAGACGGCAGGGACTGCGCCGAGGCGCTGCCCGCGTACAGCGAAGCGGCAACCAGCGCGAGGCTGGCGGCGCCCTTGATGGACTTGAACATTTTTGAAGCTCCCGATGAATGTGGTTCGTTAAATACCAGCCATGCAGCGCCAGTCAAAGTTGTGACCTAAAGCTACATCACGATCCTTGTTTAACACGGCCCTGAATCGCGGGTCAACTATGTCGGTTGCTGACCGGCGGTGTAGCCCAAGGGATGAACGGCAGATGGTGCTATGTCGTTCATTTAATTACGCATAGTGACTTGCGAGTCAGACGCCCAGTTCTGCAGGGTTTTCAGGTCCAGGTGATTCGTGGCTCATGTGTGCGCAAATGCTTACACACGATTTTGGGTGCCCAACCGGCGCAGATTCAACTTGGGGTGATGTTTTTTGGTTTGTGGCGCGTAGCCCGGCTATGTAGCATGCGGCTTGCTCCTGCCTCGCGAGGGTCCATTTGATCGGATCACGTGCTGGCACGGTGCCTTGAATAATTTATAGCTGGCCTATCGGGGATAAGTGTCGATATGAAATGGGATCTGCGCTCGGCGTATTGGAGTGTATTGGCTGCGACCGTGCTTCTGGCTGCGTCGGGCTGCGTCAAGACCGACAATGAGGCTCCTGACTCGCCTGCAGAGGTCAAGCTGACCAGCATCGCGGTCACTCCGGCCGCGACCAAGGTCGGCATTGGTGCCAAGCTGACATACGTCGCCACCGGTACTTATTCGGACGCCAGCACCAAAGCGCTGACCGAGGAAGTGGTCTGGTCGGTCGACAACACCTCGTTCGCGACGATCAGCAATGAGGTTGGAAAGCAGGGCGAGCTGACCGGCGTGGCGACGGGGACGGCCACGGTCACTGCAACCGCAGCTGCAACCGATTCGACGCCGGCAATCGTTGGAACCACGACCGTCGAAGTGGTGACGGCCACCCTGTCGTCGATCGAGATCAAGATCGACTCGGAGTTGGGCCGCACGCCGGTTGGCTTCACCACGCATCTGAGCGCGATCGGGCATTACTCGGACGAATCCGAGCAGGATCTGACCCAGAGCGTCACCTGGATGGGCCTGACGCCCGATATCGCGACCGTCAGCGATGTCGTCGAAACCAAGGGCTACCTCACCGGTATCAAGGCCGGCACCGGCCGTATCACCGCGACGCTCGACACCCTCACCCAGGAGGCGCGAGTGGTGGTGTCGAACGAAACCCTGACGACGATTACCATGACCCCGGCAACCACCAGCCTCAGGGGCGGTGCGATGCTTCAGTTCTCTTGCAAGGGTAATTTCACCGGCGGCGGCTACGACAATCCGGAACGCCTGAATCTGACCGACCAGACCGCCTGGGCGTCCAGCGACACCTCGGTGGTCACCGTCAGCAATGATGTCGGCAGCAAGGGCCTGGCCACCGGCGTGTCCGGGCTATTCCCCAGTTCGGCCAACGTCACGGCGACGTATACCGCCCCGGCCGGCAGCAGCTCGGTGGTCGGCACATCGACGGTGACGCGACCGCTGTTCTAGCGCATGGCTACTGCGATTCGCGCACGCGCAGAAAGCGCGCGAATCGCGGCACGCCGGCTTCGGTTTCGCCGTTGTAGGTATAGGTGATGGTGCTGCCGATCGCTGGTGGTTGTCGGCGCTGTGCGTCGCTCAGCCCGCCGCCGACGGCGAAGCGCAGCCCGTCGGCGCGCTGCACCAACAGCGAGCCGGTCATGCCCTCGTATTTGCCTTTGCCCGGCAGGTAGCCGACGACGGTTGCTTCCGCATCGTCGTAAGGCTTGAGTTTGAGCAGATCGCGGCCGCGGCCGGCCGAGTAGAGTGAGTCGCGCCGGTGCAGCATCAGGCCTTCGCCGCCGACCGCGAGGATCGCGTCTAGCCGTGCGTGCAGATCGGCCTGCGAATCGATGCGTGACTGCTCCACGGTTCTGATCCAGGGATCGCCGCAGGCGCCGACGATGGCCGCGATCGCCTTGAGGCGCTCCGCGAAAATGCCCGGACTCTGCGGCAGATCGAAGATCATGTAGCGCAGCTTGCGCCACTGCTCGTCGTCGGGCATTTTCCTGCGCACAGTGGCGGAAGCCTCTTCGAACTTGCCGCGCCCGGCCCAGAGTTCGCCTTCCAGCACCGTTTGCGCCGGCAAATGCGCCGTGAACCATGCGGGCGCTGCGATGACTTGCCCGCTGCGGGTCAGCAATTGCCGGCCGTCCCACCAGGCGCGCACACCGTCGTATTTCTCGCTGACGAAGTAGGCGTCGAGATCAATTGCGTCGCCGAGATGGTAGGTCTCGGCGAGCTGGACAGGCGGGGCGTCGGCGGCGTTCGACGCTGCCGAGATCACGGTGAGCGCGAGTGCAAACGCTAGGGGCTTGAGCATGGCGTTCTGCCGCTGGAATCCAGCGGCAGTGAAGCCTTTAGTCGCCCTTGCGGTCTGCGATGCGGTTCGCGCTTTCGCTGTTGTAGGAGCGGATCCTATCCGCGACTGTGCTGTGAATGTCTCAGTCGCGGATAGGATCCGCTCCTACTGCTGGAAATCGAGAGCGTTGTGTAGGAGCGGGCTTGCCCGCGACTGTACTCTGGACGGGCAGAGTCGCGGGCAAGCCCGCTCCTACAACCGGGTCTTCAGCTCTCGCCACGCCCGATGGCGAAGTACCGGAAGCCGGCTTCCTTGAGCACGCTGGGCTCATACAGGTTGCGGCCGTCGACGATCACCGCGTTCTTCAGCAGCGACTTGAGCCGCGCGAAGTTCGGCGAGTGGAACACGCGCCATTCGGTGACGATCGCCAGCGCGTCGGCGCCGTCGCAGGCGGCCTCCGGCGTGTCGACCAGGATCAGATCGTCGCGCTTGCCGTACAGGCGCTCGCACTCGTGGCTCGCCACCGGATCGTGCGCGCGGATCTTGCCGCCGGCGGCCCAGACCGCTTCCATCAGGTCGCGGCTCGGCGCCTCGCGCATGTCGTCGGTCTGCGGCTTGAACGCCAGGCCCCACAGCGCGATGGTCTTGCCCTTGAGCGAGCCGAGCGATTTCTCCAGCTTGGAGAAAACCAGCGTCTTCTGCCGCGTGTTCACCGATTCCACCGCCTGCAGCAGCTGCGCGTCGAAGTTCGCGCCGCCGGCGGTGTGCACCAGCGCCTTGACGTCCTTCGGGAAACAGCTGCCGCCGTAGCCGCAGCCGGGGTAGATGAAGTGATAGCCGATACGCGGATCGGCGCCGATGCCGACGCGCACTTTCTCCACGTCCGCGCCGAGCGCTTCGGCCAGGTTGGCGATCTCGTTCATGAAGCTGATCTTGGTCGCCAGCATCGCGTTGGCCGCGTACTTGGTCAGCTCGGAGCTGCGCACGTCCATGACGATGAGCTTGTCGTGGTTGCGGTTGAACGGCGCATACAGCGCCTGCATCGCCGCCGTGGCGCGATCAGACGAAGTACCGCAGATGATGCGATCCGGCTTGTTGAAGTCGGCCACCGCGGCGCCTTCCTTCAGGAATTCCGGGTTGCTGACGACGTCGAACGGCACCTCGACGCCGCGCGCCTTCAGCTCGGCGGCCAGCGTCTGCTGCACGCGATCGGCGGTGCCGACCGGCACCGTCGACTTGCTGATGACCACGCGATACTCGGCCATGTACTGGCCGATGGACTTGGCCACGGCGAGCACGTACTGCATGTCGGCGGAGCCGTCTTCGCTGGGCGGCGTGCCGACGGCGATGAACTGGTAGACGCCGTGGGCGACGCCCTCGCTGGCCACCGTGGTGAAGCGCATGCGGCCGCTGCGCACATTGCGCTGGAGCATGTCCTCCAGGCCGGGTTCGTAGATCGGGCATTCGCCGCGGCGCAGCCGCTCGACCTTGGCCGGATCCACGTCCACGCACAGCACATCGTTACCCGCGTCGGCAAAACAGGCCGCCGTGACCAGGCCAACGTAGCCCGAGCCGAAAATGGTGATATTCAAAGCGATCCCTTGGAGTTTTGTTGATAGCCCGATTTTACGGGTAATCGGGGTCTAGCAAGTTACTTGCCGGCCGTTCGCCTCCGAACGCCCGCCGCGGGGGACATTTTGCCGCTTTGGATACTTTGGGGCATCTCAGCGCTGAAACTCGTAAATGCTGCCCAGCCCGAGGATCTGCGTCAGCCGGTCGAGTGCGGTGCGGCTTTCGTCCAGCAGCTGCGGGTCGGCGAGGTCGGCCAGCACCAGGCGGTCGCGATAGTGCTGTTGGACCCAGCCGACGAGTTCGGCGTGGCGCTCCGGCGTCAGCCAGCTGTTGGCGTTGACGGCGGCGCGCTCGGCCTCGGTCAGCACCACTCGCAAGCGCAGGCAGGCCGGGCCACCGCCGTTGCGCATCGATTGGCGCAGGTCAAATACCTGCACCTGGCTCAGCGGGTTGGCGCGGTCCTCGATCAGTTGCTCGATCTGCGCCCAGACGCGCGGGTTTTCCTGGCATTCGCTGCTGACCACCAGGCGCATGCTGCCGTCGGGCGGGCAGATCAGCTGGCTGTTGAACAGGTAGGAGCTGACCGCGTCCTCGACGCTGACGCGGTCACGCGACACCTCCAGAAACACCGGCGTGCGCGAGCCGCGCCACTGCGCGCTGATCCAGTTGCGCAGACCGTCGGCATCGACGAACGCGTCCTGGTGATACAGCAGCACCTCGCGATTGCCGACCGCGATCACGTCGTTGTGGAATACGCCCTGGTCGATCACGTCCGGATTCTGCAGCTGCTGGCGTGTGCTGCCGGTGCTCAGCTCATGCAGACGCGCCAGCGCTTCGCAGGCGGCGCGCGTCTGTCGCGCGGGGAATTTGCCGGGTGCGGGTTCGTCGGCATTGCCGGCGCCGTAGACGAACAGCTCCAGGCCGGGCTCGCCATATTCGCCGCAAAGCCGCGTGTGATTCGCCGCGCCTTCGTCGCCCATCGCCGGCGTCGCCGGCAGCGCGTCGTGATGGGCAAAGTGCGCGGCGTCGGGGAAGGTGGCGCGCAGCACGCGGCCGCTGGTTTCGGGCTCGAACGAGCGGTGCAGGTTGCTGCACAGATTGGCCGGCGTGAAGTGCAGCAGGCCGTCGGCGGTGTCCGCGCTCGGCGAAACGGTGCCGGCGTTCGCCGTCCACATGCTCGACGCCGAACTCACTGCGGCCAGCAGGCCCGGTGCTTCGCGCGCGACGCGCTCGAGAACCTGCCGGTCCTTGCCGTTGTAGCCGAGCCGGCGCAGCGCCGGCAGGTTGGGCCGCTCCTGCGGCGGCAGTACGCCCTGCGCCATGCCGATGTCGTGCAGCGCGCGCATTTTCGCCAGGCCCTGCAACGCGGCTTCGCGCGGATTCGACGGCAGATCGGCGTTTTTCGCGGCCGCGAGATTGCCCTGCGCCAGGCCGGCGTAGTTGTGCGTGGGGCCGACCAGGCCGTCGAAGTTGGCTTCGACGGCGGGAGTGTGGGGAGAACTTGTCATGCTTGGATTCCAGCCAATGCTGTTCCTCTCACCCCTTGTGGGAGAGAGTGGCCCGCAGGGCCGAGTGAGGGGTTGTGCGCCCGGAGCGTGAACCCCTCTCCCGGCGCTTCGCGCCACCCTCTCCCACAAGGGGAGAGGGTAACGATCAAAGCTCGATGCCTGGGGTGAGGGCCTTCGGCAGTTCGGCCTTCGGGATCGCCATCATCGCCACCGGATAGGCGCAGTAATCCGCGGCGTAATACGCACTCGGCCGATGGTTGCCGCTCTGGCCGACGCCGCCGAAAGGCGCGGCGCTGCTGGCGCCGGTGGTCTGGCGGTTCCAGTTGATGATGCCGGCCTTGATCTGCGTGGCGAACTGCTGCCACTGCGCGGCGCTGTCCGACAGCAGCGCGGCGGACAGGCCGTAGCGCGTGCGGTTGGCCAGCTTGATCGCGTTGTCGAAGCTGTCGTAGCGGATCAGCTGCAGCAGCGGGCCGAAGTTTTCGTCGTCCGGCAAATGCTCGATCGCGCTGACGTCGAGCAGCGCCGGCGACACATAGGCCGCGCCCAAAGGCAGCCGCTTCATCATCACCAAGGGCTTGGCGCCGAGCGCGATCAGCTTGGTCTGCGCGGCCAGTATCTGGTCGGCGGCGCGCACCGAAATCAGCGGGCCCATGAACGGCTGCGGCTCGGCATCGGGCGCGGCGATGCGGATTTTCGCGATCGCTGCGATCAGCGCTTCGATCAGCGCATCGCCGTTTTTTCCGCTCGGCACGTACAGCCGCCGTGCGCAGGTGCAGCGCTGGCCGCTGGACAGATAAGCGCTCTGGATGATGTCGTAAATCGCCGGCTTGATGTCGGCGATCTCGCCGATCAGCAACGGGTTGTTGCCGCCCATTTCCAGCGCCAGGATCTTGCCCGGATGCGCGGCGAACTGCTGTTGCAGCAGCAGGCCGGTGCGCGAGCTGCCGGTGAAGAACAGGCCGTCCAGATCCGGATGCTGTGCGAGTGCTTCGCCGGTCGCACGCTCGCCCTGGATCAGCTGCAGCACGCCGGGCGGAATGCCGGCTTCTTCCCACAGCTTGATGGTTTCTTCGGCGGTGCGCGGCGTCAGCTCGCTGGGCTTGAACAGCACGCAGTTGCCGGCCAGCAGCGCCGGCACGATGTGGCCGTTGGGCAAATGGCCCGGGAAATTGTAGGGGCCGAACACCGCCACCACGCCATGCGGGCGATGCCGCAGCATCAGCTTGATGCCGGCGTTGTCGCTGTCGCTCTCGCCGGTGCGCTCGCGATTGGCCTTCACGCTGATGTCGACCTTGCCGATCATCGTCGCGACTTCGGTGCGCGTCTCCCACAGTGGCTTGCCGGTTTCCTGGCTGATGATCTGCGCCAGCGCTTCCTTGTTCGCCTCGAGCCTGGTCGCGAAACACCGCACCACCGCTTCGCGTTCGGCGAATGGCAGCGAGCCCCAGTTCGCGAACGCGGCGCGTGCCGCTTCCATCGCGCGCTGCACGTCGGCAGCGCTGGCGGCATTGCCTTCCCAGATCGCGTCGGCCGTGGTCGGGTCCAGGCTGACGAAGTCGGCGCCGGTGCCCATCTGGCGCGCGCCGTTGATATAGAGCCAGCCGCTGCTCATAACGCCACCACGCGCAGCGGATCGCCGGAACTCACGCCCAGGCCGGCGGCCATTTCCGCGCTGATCGCGACACTGTCCGCATCCGGCGCCAGCGGCGCGATGCTGCAGCGGAAGTCTTGCAGCAGCGTGTTCGCCAGCAGATGCGTGGCGCCGGTCGGCGCGGCGCCGCCGACGACGCGACAGGGCAGCACTTCGGATTTTCGGTTCGATCGGATGTCCATCAACGGCGCCTCCACGGTCGGGCCTCCATCGAAGATATCGATGTAGCCCTGATAACGAAACCCTTCCTGTTCCAGCAGATGCAAGGCCGGCGCGGTATGCGGATGCACCTTGCCCATCACCGCCTGCGCCTCGGCCGGCAGCAGCACCGAGTAGATCGGATGCGGCGGCATCAGCTCGGCGATCACCGCCTTGTTGCCCATGCCGACGATATGCTCGGCCTCGCCGTAGTCGATGCTGAAAAAGTGCCGGCCCAGGCCTTCCCAGAACGGCGAGCGGCCGTCGTCGTCGCTGACGCCGCGCATTTCGGCGATGACTTTTTCCGAGAAGCGATTCGGGAATGTGCCCATGAACAGGAAGCGGCACTTGGACAGCAGCTTGCCGGCGCCGCCGCTGCGGAATTCCGGCCGCAGGTACAGCGAGCACAGCACCGAGGTCGCGGTGTAGTCATTGCTCAGGTGCAAGGTCGGAATGCGGTTGTAGACCTTGAGCTCGCGGTTGGCGTGCACGGTGACGCCGACGTGATAGTTGTAGAACGGCTCATCGAGACCACACGCGGCCTCGATCGCGCAGCAGCCGCCGACTTCGCCGGTCGTGCTTTCTTCCAGCACGAACAGGTAGCGTTCGTGGCCCGGCGTGGTCACCGGATGCGCGAAGCTGTGCAGCGACAGCTCGATTTTCTGGCGCAGGAAGTCGGGGTAGGGCGGCAGCGAGGTGAAGCCGGCGCCGGCGGTCTCGGCCATGTGCACGAGGGCGTCGAGATCGGCCAGGCGGATGGGGCGGATGATTTTCATTTTTTGTCGTGCGGATCTTTGAAGTTGCCACTGTAGGAGCGGATCCTATCCGCGACTGAGGCTGCGACGGCACAGTCGCGGATGGGATCCGCTCCTACATGTGTAGTGGTAATCGGCATCTTCACGACCAGCTCAACTCGCCGCTGGCCAGCCGCAGCAGCAGCAGCGCCGACAGCTGGCCGCGTTCGACCAGGCTGGACACCCGCATCCACTCGCGATCCGAGTGAATTTCGCCGCCGACGACGCCGAGGTTGTCGACATTGGCCAGGCCGTGCGCGGCGAGGTTGTTGCCGTCGCAGCAGCCGCCGGTGGGTTTGAACTGCAGGTCCAGATCGAGCGCGCGGCCGCAATCGCCGATCATTGCGGCCAGGCGCTGATTTTTCTCGTCGAACACTTTCGGCGGCCGCGTGAATCCGCCACGCAGTTCCACCGAATAGCCGTCGCGTACGTTCACGCGCGTCAGCAGCAGATCAAGCTGGTCGTGCAGCCAGCATTCGTCGCTGGGCTGCGAGGTGCGCACGTTGAATTTGAACACGCACAGATCCGGCACGATGTTCAGTGCGCCGCCGCCGCGAACGTAGCCGGGGTTCAGCGTCAGGCCTTCACGTTGGCCATTCAAGCCATTCAGCGCGGTGATCAGCTCGGAGGCCGCGGCGATCGCATTGCGGCCGTCTTCCGGATTGCGCCCGGCGTGCGCGGCGCGGCCCTTGATCACCAGGTCGAAATTGCCACTGCCCTTGCGCGCCGAGGCCAGGTTGCCGTCGGCGTAGGCCGGCTCGTAGATCAGGCCGAGATGGTTGCGCTTCGCTGCCTCGGCCAGCAGTGGCGCCGAGCCGCGGCTGCCGATTTCCTCGTCGGGATTGAACAGCAGCTCCCAGCCGATACGCTCCCGATGCTCCGACCGCTCCAGCGCCGACAGCGCCAGGAACATCACCAGCAGGCCGCCCTTGAGATCGGCGACGCCGGGGCCGTTGAGGCGGTCGGGGTCGAGCTCGCGCACGGTCTGGAACGGGCTGTCGATCGCGTACACCGTGTCCATGTGGCCGCAGAAAAAAACCTGCAGCGGCGCGTCCGGGCGCTTGCGCAGCCGCAGCGCCGAGCCGATCGCGCGTTCCTTGATGCTGCCGTCGTCGGCGGTGGAACGGAACGGCTGCAGCGCAATGCGCTCGCTGCTGGCGCCCAGCGGCGCGAACAGCGCGTCCAGCTTTGCTGCGACCGCGTCGACGCCCGCGGCATTGAAGCTGCCGGAGTTGATGTGCGCCAGTTGCAGCAGCGTGTCGCGCATCGCCGGCAGCTGGCCGGCGATCCATTGCAGCTCGGGACGATCCACCATTAGAGCGTCTTCTCGCGTGGGACGGGCCCCCATCGTAGAGCAGGGCCGCAGTGGTCGCCTGGGTAGACTTCCGCTGGGCTGTCGCCGTCGCAACCGGATGGTTTGTGCCGACTGCGCCGATCCGGCATGACCGATGCTAGGCTGTGCAGCGGACCAAACCGGGGTGACGGGCGCGTGGCATTCAGACGATGGGTCAAGGTTTTGCTGACGGCGACGGCCGCGATGCTGGCGCTGTGCAGTGCCGGCGCGCGGGCCGAAGAGGCGGCGCCGGACAGCCTGCTCAAGCAGATCCGCGCGCGCGGCGAACTCAAGGTCGGCCTCGAGGCCGGCTACATGCCGTTCGAGATGCGCGACAAGCGCGGCGGCATCATCGGCTTCGACGTCGACATGGCCAAGCTGATGGCGCGCAAGCTCGGCGTGAAGCTGACCCTGGTCAACACGCAGTGGGACGGCATCATCCCGGCGCTGCTAACTTCCAAATTCGACGTGCTGATGTCGGGCATGACGATCACCGAGGAGCGCGCCAAGCAGGTCGATTTCTCCGACCCCTACATCGTCATCGGCCAGAGCATCCTGATCCAGCCCAAGCTGGCGGCCACGGTGAAGAGCGTCGCCGATCTGAACGACCCCAAGTACATCGTCGTCACCAAGCTCGGCACCACCGGCGACGTCGCCGCATCGGAGTTCCTGCCGCACGCGACGATCCAGAAGTTCGAGACCGAGGCCGAGGCGATCCTGCAGGTGCGCGGCGGCCGCGCGTCCGCCTTCGTCTACGACCTGCCGTACAACGCGGTTTACGCCGCGCGCAATCCGGGCCAGCTGGTGCTGCTGCCCAAACCGTTTACGCGCGAGGAACTGGGCTGGGCGATCCGCAAGGGCGACCCGGAGTGGCGCGCCTGGCTCAACGAATTCCTCGCCGGTGCGCATGCGGACAAGGCCTACGACGCGCTGTATGGCAAGTGGTTCGAGCGCACGGCCTGGCTGCGGCTGGTGAATTGAGCCATGCACCATTTCTCTGAATCGCCCAATGAAATCCGTTCGTCCCGAGTAGCCCACTTGTGGGCGTATCGAGGGACCCGACGCGATCCGGCCCCTCGATACGCCGCATGCGGCTACTCGGGGCGAACGGAGCTTTGTTATGTCGGCCCGACATCAGTCGAGGCCGTAACATGAACCAGCACCACCTCCCGCGCAGCTTCTGGTACGCCGTCTACGTCGCGATCCTGGTCGCGCTCGGCTTCGGCATCTGGGGCATGTCGCAGCGCATTCATTACGACTGGAACTGGAAGGACGTCGCGCAGAATCTGGTCAGCACCAGCGGCCAGGAGCTGCTGTCGCCGTTCGATGCCTACGTGACGATCACGCCGGACGGCAAGAGGCTCAGTCTCAAGGAGTACGGCGGCGACAAGACGCAGACCTACACCGAGTTCGACGAGGCCTACGCCGAGACCGGCGACCTGGTGTTCCGCGGCGACCTGCTGGCGTATCAGAAAGGCCTGCGCGCCGGCATTCTGCTGGTCGGCCTGTGGATGACGCTGAAGCTGTCGGCGGTGTCGCTGGTGTTTGCGCTGGCGCTGGGTCTGATCGCCGGCCTTGGCCGCGTTGCCGATAATCCGGCCGCGAAGCAGCTGTCGACGACCTATGTGGAGATCATCCGCGGCACGCCGCTGCTGGTGCAGATCTTCATCATGTATTTCTTCATCGGCACGGTGCTGCAGTTGTCGGCGTTCACGGCTGGCGTGGCCGCGCTGGCCGTGTTTACCGGTGCTTACATCGCCGAAATCGTGCGCAGCGGCATCGAGTCGGTGCCGAAGGGGCAGATGGAGGCGGCGCGCAGCCTGGGCATGAATTATCGCCAGGCGATGACCCATGTGATCCTGCCGCAGGCGCTGAAAAAGACCCTGCCTTCGCTGGCCGGACAGTTCATCAACCTGATCAAGGATTCCTCGCTGGTGTCGGTGATGGCGCTGACCGATCTGACCAAGGCCGGCCGTGAAATCATCAGCTCCAACTTCCGTCCTTTCGAAGTCTGGTTCACGGTCGCGCTGATGTACCTGCTGCTGACCGGCACGCTGTCCTGGTTGGTGCGGCGCCTGGAAAAGAGACTCGCCCATGACTGAGACGACCGCCCGCGACACCTCGCTGATCCGCGCGCAGGGCGTCGAAAAGCGCTATCCCAACGGCACGCATGCGCTCAAGGGCGTGGACCTGAAAGTCGCGCGCGGCGAAGTGGTCTGCATCATCGGCCCCAGCGGCTCGGGCAAATCGACGCTGCTGCGCACGCTCAATGCGATGGAGACCATCACCGGCGGCGAAGTCGTCGTCGACGGCGTGCCGGTGCACGATCGCAAGACCGATCTGAACCGGCTGCGCACGCATGTCGGCATGGTGTTCCAGCAATTCAACCTGTTTCCGCATAAAACCGCGGTCGAGAACGTGATGCTGGCGCCGATGAAAGTGCTGAAGCTGACCGAAGCCGATGCGCGTATACGTGCGGAGAAACTGCTGGCGAAAGTCGGCCTGGCCGACAAGGCCAATGTGCATCCCGGGCAGCTTTCGGGCGGCCAGCAGCAGCGCGTCGCGATCGCGCGCGCGCTGGCGATGCAGCCGACGATCATGCTGTTCGACGAGCCCACCAGCGCGCTCGATCCGGAAATGGTCGGCGAGGTGCTGGAGGTGATGAAGACGCTGGCGCGCGAAGGCATGACCATGTGCGTGGTCACGCACGAAATGGGTTTTGCGCGCGCGGTGGCGAACCGCGTGATCTTCATGGACGCCGGCCAGATCCAGTACCAGAACGCCCCGCAGGCGTTTTTCGAGGCGCCGGATAACGAGCGCTTGAAGCTGTTTCTGGGGCAGGTGTTGAAGTAGCCACCGCACCTGTAGGAGCGGATCCTATCCGCGACTGAGGCTTCGACGGCAGAGTCGCGGATAGGATCCGCTCCTACAGCTGACGTGTTAGTTGCCCGGCGGCCCGAACTTCACCGTCAGATCCTTCTTCCTGCGCACCACCACGGTCCCGGCCAGCTTGTCGTGCCAGCCCTGCTTGCGCGAATCGAGGCCGATCCAGACGAAGCCCAGAAAGAACACCACGATCGAAACGTAGTAGCCGAGGTAGCGCACGATCAGCGGGCCTAGCGTCGGCTTGCCGCCGGTGCGGGCGTCGACGATGCGCGCGCCGATCGCCATCTTGCCGGGCGTCGCCTGGCGCGCCAGGCAAAACAGCACCGCGGCCACCAGCGGCAGAAGATAGGAGATCACGAACTCCGCCGGCCCGGGCACGATGTCGATCTGTTGCAGGCTGATCGCCGATTGCAGGTCGCCGGCGCTCAGCAACTCCGTGAACTGGGAGCTGCTATTGCCGGGCAGCAGCGCGCTCAACGGCGAAATCACCAGCAGCGCCAGCAGCGAGTCGATCAGGAACGCGACGAAGCGCGCCCAGAAGCCGACGTATTCAAGCCCGGAGTCGGCTGCAGGCCCGGTCACGCTCAGTGCTGGCTCTTCGACAGGAACAGCTCCGGCAGCCAGTCGCGTACCACGTTGGCGGCGCCCGCCTTGTAAGTCATGCGGATGTAGGCCGCGCTGCGCGCGGCGGCGCCGTCGAGCACGAACTGGATGTTGTTGAACGAGCAGCCGACGAACTGCGGCAGCTCGCCGCCGGCGTAGACCAGCGTGCAGCCCTCGAATGCGCAGTCCTCGAACAGGGTGCCGTCGAGCTTGACCTTGCTGC
This sequence comes from Hydrocarboniphaga sp., assembly GCF_965279055.1. Classification (NCBI taxonomy): domain Bacteria; kingdom Pseudomonadati; phylum Pseudomonadota; class Gammaproteobacteria; order Nevskiales; family Nevskiaceae; genus Hydrocarboniphaga; species Hydrocarboniphaga sp. The sequence goes on from NZ_OZ257125.1 coordinate 1,106,670, forward strand.
CCTTGAAGGTTTGTGCGGCGATTTTGCTCATCGTGTTCTGCGGTCGGCGGCGGTACTCATTTGGTGTCCCCGGCGGGAGTCGAACCTGCGACCTCGCCCTTAGGAGGGGCGCGCTCTATCCAGCTGAGCTACGGAGACCTGGGTGCATTCTAAGTCCGCCGCGGTAATGGCGCGAATCCGGCGGGTACGTGATTTTGGCGCGTACCGTTTGTCTGCCCTTGGCGACTGGTGAGCCCAGCACCCGGCACGGCCGCGCCGGACGCTGGCAATCTCGCGCCAACATCGCTCGGCTTGTTGAGTGCCTGCAGCATGCTCGCTAGCATCCAGGCGGCAGGTCCGGTGCAAGTCGTACCACTTTGGGGAATCAGATGCTGAAGTCGACTTACCTTGGCCTGCTGTTCGCATTCTCGCTGCTGGCCGGCTGTGGCGGCGGCGGGCCGAGCTTCGTCGACAACGACGATGACAGTGGCAGCGGCGGCGGCTCGACGACGACGGTATCGCGCGTGATCCTGCTGGCCAGCACCACGCAGCTGCCGTCGGCGGCGGACCAACCGGCCGAGGGCGTGACGCTGTCGGCGCAGGCGCTGGACGCTAGCGGCAACCTCATCAGCGCCTCGACCATCGGCTTTTCGATTCCGCCCGGCAGCGGCGCGCTGATCGTCGCCGCCGACGACGGCAGCGGCACGCGCACCGCGGCCTTGACCACGGCCGGTGATCCGACGCCGCGCAGCATCACCGTCACCGCGAGTGCCTCGGGCATCAGCAGCACGCTCGACATCCAGGTCACCGGCACCGCGCTGACCTTGACCGGCCCGGATACCATCGGTTTCGGACAGACCGGCGAATACAGCGCCAAGCTGGTCGACTCCGCCGGCAACGGCATCGGCGGCAGCACCGTGGAGTTTGCCACCACGGCCGGCTCGATCACGCCCAATACGGCGATCACCGCCACTGGCACCGGCGTCGCCAAGGCCAGCCTCACCGGGTCCGCTTCCGGCGAGGTCAGTGTTCAGGCGCTGGGCTTGACCGCGAGCCATGCCGTGGCGATCTCCGCGGATCAGCTCACGATCGAGGCTCCGGCCTCTAGCGCCACGATCGCGTTGAACACCGCGCAGAGCGTCGCGGTGCAATGGCTGCGCAACGGCTCGGCGGCCGAAACCGCTGGCGCCACGGTGGACCTGTCGGCGTCGCGCGGCACGCTGGCCAGCAGTACGCTGACGCTGGATGGAACCGGCCGTGCCTCGACCACGATCAGCTCCACCAACGCGGGCGGTGCGGTCATCGTCGCCAGCAGCCAGCAACTGGGCAAACCCTCGGCATCGGTGCCGCTGGAGTTCGTCGCCACCACGGCGGCGACGATCAACGTTCAGGCCTCGCCGGCGACGCTGCCGGTGAGCACCACCAGCGTGGTCACCGCCATCGTGCGCGATCCGACCGGCAATCTGGTCAAGGGCAAACAGGTCGACTTCAAGCTCACCGACATTTCCGGTGGCACGCTGTCGGCGCCCAATGCGACCACCGACAGCCAGGGCAAGGCCTCGGTGACTTACGCGGCGTCCAATGTGTCGTCCGCCGACAAGGGCGTGCGCGTCGACGCTACCGTGCACGACACGACGTCGGTGACCGGCTTCGCCAGCTTCACCGTCGGTGGCCAGGCGCTGCGCATCACGCTCGGCACCGGCAACGAGATCCAGGAGCCGAATTCGACGACTTACGACCAGCCTTATTCGGTGATCGTCACCGACTCCTCCGGCAACCCGGTGACGGGCGCGACGTTCCGCCTGAGCGTGCTGCCGACGCGCTATCGCAAAGGCTATCGCCAGACGGTCGACACCGATGACGACGGTACCCCCGATGCATGGGGCTACGTGGTCACCGCGACCTGCGGAAACGAGGACGTGGATTACGACGGCGTCAAGGACACCGGCGAAGACTTCAACAACAACGGGATCCTCGACCCCGGCAATGTCGCCTCGACGCCGACGACGGTGGCGCTCGACGCCAACGGTGCCGGCGAATTCCTGGTCCGTTATCCCCAGGACCGCGCGGACTGGGGCGAAGTTGAATTGCGTGGCGTCGCCTCCGTCGCCGGCACCGAGACGACAGCTCGCGCGGTGTTCTGGCTCAACATCTCGGCTGACGACGTCAGCGATCTGAAGGTCTCTCCGCCGGGCGCCATTAGTCCGTATGGCGTTGGCACGAGTTGCTCCGATCCGAACTGACGGGCCGGGATTCCCTTCAGGCGGTGCCGTCGTCGCTCTGTGATACTCGCGGTTTAAATCGCAACGGAGCTGCACATGCTCATCGGCACGCCCAAAGAAATCAAAGTTCACGAGTACCGCGTCGGTCTGACACCGGCGGGCGTGAAGGAACTCAAGGCGCACGGCCATCAGGTGCTGATCCAGGCTGGCGCTGGCGCCGGCATCGGCCTGTATGACGAGGCCTATGTCGCCGCCGGCGCCGAGATCGTCGGCACCGCGCAGGAAATCTTTGCGCGCGCCGAGATGGTGATCAAGGTCAAGGAGCCGCAGCCGATCGAGTGCGCGATGCTGCGCCCGGGCCAGGTGCTCTACACCTACCTGCATCTGGCGCCGGATCCGGACCAGACGCTGGCGCTGATCGCCTCGGGCTGCGTCGCGATCGCCTATGAAACCGTCACCGATGCGCGCGGCGGCCTGCCGCTGCTGGCGCCGATGTCCGAGGTCGCCGGCCGCATGTCGATCCAAGCCGGCGCGCATGCGATGGAGAAAGCCCAGGGCGGCAACGGCGTGCTGCTCGGCGGCGTGCCCGGCGTGGCGCCGGCCGAAGTGCTGGTGATCGGCGGCGGCGTGGTCGGCTACAACGCCGCGCGCATCGCCGTCGGCATGGGCGCGCACGTAACCATTCTGGATCGCTCCCTGCCACGGCTGAATTATCTGGATTCGCTATTCGACGGCCGCTTGAACACGATCTATTCCACCGTCGATGCGCTCGAGTACTACACCGCGCAGGCGGATCTGGTGATCGGCGCCGTGCTGGTGCCCGGTGCCGCGGCGCCGAAGCTGGTCACGCGGGCGCATCTGCGCGCGATGAAGCCCGGCGCGGTGGTCGTCGATGTCGCCATCGACCAGGGTGGCTGCTTCGAGACCTCGCGCGCGACCACGCACCAGAACCCGACCTACGTCGAGGAAGGCGTGGTGCATTACTGCGTCGCCAACATGCCGGGCGGCGTGGCCCGCACCTCGACCTTCGCACTGACCAACGCGACGATGCCGTTCGCCGTCGCGCTGGCCGACAAGGGCTACAGACAAGCGATGCTCGACGACGCGCACCTGCGCGAAGGCCTCAACGTGCATGCCGGCAAGGTGACGTACAAGGCGGTGGCCGATGCGCTGCAGCTGCCGTATCAGCCGGTGATGGACGCGCTGGGCTAGAGATAGCGTGTCATTCCCGCGCAGGCGGGAATCCAGAAGCGGCTAGAGAGGCTCTATCCGCAGTGGATTCCCGCCTTCGCGGGAATGACAGCAGAAAGCTCAGTCGCGAAACCGCTTCGTCAGATCGCCGTAAGCGTCGATGCGCCGGTCGCGCAAAAACGGCCACCAGCGGCGCACGTTTTCCGAGCGGGCGAGGTCGATGTCGACGACCAGGACTTCGCCGTTTTCACTGCCCGCCTGCGCTAAAAACTCGCCCTGCGGGCCGACAGCGAAGCTCGATCCCCAGAACTGCGCGCCTTTCAGCGTGCCGGTCGGATCGGGCTCCAGGCCGGTGCGATTGGCCACACACACCGGCAGGCCGTTGGCGACCGCGTGCGAGCGCTGGATCGTGATCCAGGCGTCGCGCTGGCGCGTTTTCTCCTCGGCCGTGTCTTCCGGGTTCCAGCCGATCGCGGTCGGATAGAACAGCAGGTCGGCGCCGGCCAGCGCCATCAGCCTCGCGGCTTCTGGGTACCACTGGTCCCAGCACACCAGCACGCCGAGCTTGCCGAGGCTGGTCTGGATCGGCTGAAAGCCGAGGTCACCCGGCGTGAAGTAGAACTTTTCGTAGTAGCCCGGATCGTCCGGGATATGCATCTTGCGGTACTTGCCGGCGATCGTGCCGTCGCGCTCCAGCACCACCGCGGTGTTGTGATAAAGCCCTGGCGCGCGACGCTCGAACAACGAGCTGACGATGACGATGTCCAGCTCTTTTGCTAGGGCTCCGAGGGTTTCGGTCGACGGCCCCGGAATGGCTTCCGCCAGATCGAAAAGATCGGTGGATTCGTGCTGGCAGAAGTACAGGCCGGTATGCAGCTCCTGCAGCAGCACCAGCTGGGCGCCGCGTGCGACGGCGTCGCGAATGCCGGCGGTGGAGACGGCGAGATTGTGTTCGCGGTCGTCCGTGCAGCTTTGCTGCACGATGCCGACGCGCAAGGTCTTGCTGCGGCTCATCGTAAATCTCCTGCTTTCAAGGCTCTTTCAGGCAGCGCGGGTCGAGCTCGGCGGTGCCGACGGGATCTGCATGGTGACGCAATGCAGGCTGCCGTATTGCTGAATCAGCGCGCGGCAGTCGATGCCGATGACCTCGCGGTCTTCGAACACTTCGCGCAGTTTTTCCAGCGCCGGTTCGTCGTTGACGTCGCCGTAGATCGGCACCAGCACGCAGTTGTTCATGATCAGGAAGTTGGCGTAGCCGGCGGGCAGGCGGCGACCGTCTTCGTCGAAGATCGCGCCCGGCAGCGGCAGCGACACCAGGTCGTAAGGGCTGCCGTCGCGCGTGCGGAATTCGGCGAGTTCCGCGGCCATTGCCTGCAGGTCGGCGTAGTGCTCGTCGGCTGCGTCGTCGCAGCCCTGGTAGGCGATGGTGTGCGCGTCGCAGAAGCGCGCGATCGTGTCGACATGGCCGTCGGTGTCGTCGCCGAGCAGATCACCGTGCTTGAGCCACAGCACGCGTTCGACGCCGAATTCGCGCTTCAGCGTGTCTTCGATCTGCTCGCGGCTCAGATGGGGATTGCGCGTCGGCGCGAGCAGGCAGCGCTCGGTGGTCAGCAAGGTGCCGCTGCCATCGACTTCGATGGCGCCGCCTTCGAGCACGAAATCCAGCGACTCGATCGGCGCGCTCCAGGCGCCCAGCTCGGCCAGGCGCCGTGTCAGCTGGGTGTCCTGCTCGGCCGAGAACTTGCCGCCCCAGCCGTTGAACACGAAGTCCAGATGCACCAGGCGGCCGTCGCGGATCACCGTGATCGGGCCGTGGTCGCGCGCCCAGACGTCGTCGCTGTCGACGCGATACACGCGCAGCCGAGCGGCCGTCGCACCGGCCTGGATCAGCCGGCTGCGCAGCGCGGCCGGGTCCAGACCGTAGTTGATATGGACTTCTTCGTGCTTCGAGATCGCGACCGCGATGTCGACGAAGTTGGCCTCGACGGCATCGAAATGGCGCGCGAAATCGCCCTCGGCACGCGGCCAGGTCAGCATCACGGCGGATTGGGGTGCCCATTCGGGCGGCAGATAAGTACGGGTCATCGCGGTCTTTGGGGTGCAGACGGGCGGCCGGGGGCGCAGACCTTACACCGAGTCGGTGAAGCTTGCGCGTCGGGGGCTTTTGTCCTCTCTCCCGCGTGCGGGAGAGAGTCCCCGCGCAGCGGGGGAGAGAGGGCTGGTGCAGCGAATAAAAAGCCCCTCTCCCGGCGCTGGCGCGCCACCCTCTCCCGCACGCGGGAGAGGGAAAATCCAGCTACGGCGTCGTCAAATCTTCCCGATGCGCCACCGGTGTCGGCGCGTCTGGCCGGACCGCGTCGACCACGTGCTGGTTCTCGAAGAACACCGAGAAGGTTTCGTAGTCCCAGCGCGTGATCGGCGGGTGCTTCGGCGAGTCGCCGCCAACCGCCGGATGCCGAACCCTGGGCGCGCCGAACTCGCGGCTGACCGCAGCCATGCTGCTGCCCTTGGCCGGCAGCACGGTGTCGCTGGCCGCACCCGCGTCTGGCGGCAGCGCGAGCACGTCGGCGTGAGCGCAGGGCAGGCTGGCGGCGAACAGCGCGGCGGCGAGCAGGGCTTTGATCATGGCGGCGGCCGGAGTGCGGGAGACGCGGCGACTATAGCAATGGCGCTGTCCGCCACCGCGCCGGTTCGCCGCCCGGAGGCGGATGCGCGACCAGCGGCGTGCGGCTTCGGCCCTCTTCCCGCCGGGTGAGGGTGATGGGTACGCCAGCCAACGGCCACAAAGACCGCCAGGCACTGGCCTTTATGGTGTAATCAGCAGCTATGCGCCATCCCTACGAACTGTTCGCCGGCTTGCGTTACACGCGGGCCAAGCGACGCAATCACTTCATCTCCTTCATTTCGCTGGCGTCGATGCTCGGCATCGGCATCGGCGTGACCGCGCTGATCACGGTGTTGTCCGTGATGAACGGCTTCGAGCGCGAGTTGCGCACGCGCATCCTCGGCATGGCCAGCCACGCGACGATCAGCGCGTACCAGGGCTCGCTGCAGGACTGGCCCGGCGTCGCCAGCGCGGCGATGGCCGACAAGGAGGTCGAGGCGGTTGCGCCGTATGTGGAAGGCGAGGGCATGCTGCGGCTGGATTCCGGTCTGTCCGGCACCTTGCTGCGCGGCATCGTGCCGGAGGAGGAGGCCAAGGTCTCCGAAATCGGCACGCACATGAAAGTCGGTGAACTGACGGATCTGAAGGCCGGCGAGTTCAAAATCGTTCTCGGCTCGGAACTGGCCGAGACACTGGGCGTGATCGTCGGCGACAAGGTCGATCTGATGATCCCGGTCGCCAGCGTGACGCCGGCCGGCGTGCTGCCGCGCTTCCGGCGCTTTCAGGTCGCCGGTATTTTCCGCATCGGCATGTACGAGTTCGATCGCGGCCTGGTGCTGATCCACATGGCCGACGCGCAGTCGCTGTATCGCATGGGCGATGGCGTCACCGGCGTGCGGCTCAAGCTGCATGACCTGTTCCGCGCGCCGGCGGTCGCACGCGATCTGGCCTCAAGTCTGCCGGGCACGTTCTACGTGCAGGACTGGACGCGCAGCCACGCGAACTTCTTCCAGGCGGTGGCGACCGAGAAAATGGTGATGTTCATCATCCTGTCGCTGATCGTCGGCGTCGCCGCGTTCAACATCGTCTCGACGCTGGTCATGGTGGTGCAGGACAAGCAGTCGGACATCGCGATCCTGCGCACGCTCGGCGCGACGCCGCGCTCGATCATGGCGATCTTCATGGTGCAGGGCTCGATCATCGGCATCGTCGGCACCCTGTTCGGTGTGATCGGTGGCGTGCTGCTGGCGTCGAACGTCGAGACGCTGGTGCCGATCCTGCAGGCGCTGACCGGGCATCAGTTCCTGTCGCCCGACGTCTACTACATCAGCGACCTTCCGTCCGAATTGAAGTCGTCCGACGTGATCCGCATCAGCATTCTGTCGCTGGCGCTTGGGTTACTGTCGACGCTGTATCCCGCCTGGCGCGCGTCACGCGTGCAGCCGGCGGAGGCGCTCCGTTATGAGTGATCCCATTAAAAAGATCGACACCATCATCGATACCTCGCAGCCGATTCTGAAAGCCGTGGGTCTGGGCAAGACCTTCGACGACGGCCGCCTCAAGCTCGACGTGCTCGGCGATATCGATCTGGAGGTCGGCCGCGGCGAGCGCGTCGCCATCGTCGGCTCGTCCGGCAGCGGCAAGTCGACGCTGCTGCATCTGCTCGGCGGGCTGGATGCGCCCACGCGCGGCGAAGTCTGGGTGGCCGGCGAGCGCATGTCGCAGTTGTCCGACACCGCGCGCGGCGTACTGCGCAATCGCCGCCTCGGCTTCGTCTACCAGTTCCATCATCTGCTGCCGGAATTTTCCGCGCTCGAAAACGTGATGATGCCGCTGATGATCCGCCGCGAGCCCGCCGCGAACGCACGCAAGCAGGCCGCCGATCTGCTGGAGCGCGTCGGCCTCGGCCAGCGCCTCGAACACAAGCCCGGCGAGCTGTCCGGCGGCGAACGTCAGCGCGCTGCGGTCGCGCGCGCGCTGGTCACGCGGCCGGCCTGCGTGCTCGCCGACGAGCCCACCGGCAACCTGGATTCAAAAACCGCGGACAAGGTTTTCGACCTGATGCTGGAGCTGAATCGCGAACTTGGCACTAGCCTGGTCGTGGTCACGCACGACATGAAACTCGCGGCGCGCATGGAACGCATATGGACGCTGGACGCCGGGCGTCTGGCACTGCCGGAAGCCCTTACCTCCTAGCCGCGCTGTTCACCGCGGGCGTGCTGATGGTGCACGCCTCGCCGGTTCTTCCTGTCGTTTCCGTTGTGCTGTGTGCCGCGATCCCGGCGCTGCTGCCGTGGCGTTTTCGCGCGCATTACGCGGTGTTTTTTCTCGGCGCACTGTGCTGTGTATGGCGCGCCGATTCCGTGCTGCAATCGAGTTGGCCGGCATCGCGGCATGGCGAAGAACTCCTCGTCACCGGGCACATCGCCTCGTTGCCGCAGCAGACTCCGGGCAAGAGCGGAGACGAGCGCACCTGGCGCTTCCAGTTCCGGCCCGACGACCGATCCCTGCCGCTGATCCGCGCGTCCTGGTATCGCGCGACCGGGACTTTGCGCGGCGGCGAATGCTGGAGAATGAAACTGCGGCTGCGCATGCCGCACGGCTCGATCAATCCGCATGCGTTTGATTACGAAGCCTGGCTTTTTCGACAGGGAATCGGCGCCATCGCCACGGTTCGTGAGGCCGAGCCTTGCGCCGGCAGCAGCGGCCCGGCGTCGCTGCGCTGGCGCCAGCGGGTGCTCGACCGAATGCACGAATGGCTGCCGCAGCATCCCGGTCTGCCGCTGCTGGCGGCGCTGACCATCGGCGACGACTCGGGCCTGTCGGACGCCGACTGGGATACTTACCGCGCGACCGGCACAAGCCATTTGATTGCCGTTTCCGGCTTCAACGTCGCGATCATCGCTGGCTTCGGTTTTCTGTTCGGCCGCTGGCTGTGGGCCCTGTGGCCGCCGCTGTGCCTGCGTTTGCCGGCGCAGAAAGCCGGCATGCTGATGTCGGCGATCGTCGGCCTGGCCTACGCCTTCGTCGCCGGCTGGGAGCCGCCGGTGCAACGCGCGGCGCTGATGCTGGTGCTGCTGCTGGCTGCGGCCTGGTTCGATCGGCTGCGCCATCCGTCGCGGGTGCTGGCGCTGGCCTGGATTGTGGTGCTGCTGATCTATCCTTTGGCGATTACCGCGCCCGGACTATGGCTGTCGTTCGCCGCGGTGGCGACGATCTTCTACATCACGTCCGGGCGCCTGAAAAATCGCCACTTCGCGATCGAAGCGCTGCGCGTGCAGATCGCTTTGACCGGCGCGCTGGTTCCGCTGAGCCTGTTGTTTTTTCACGGCCTGTCGTGGGCAACGGCGCCGATCAATCTGATCGCGGTGCCGGTCGTCGCGGTGCTGACGCCGATCGCGCTGCTGGCGCTGAGCGCTGCCGCGATCTTGCCAGCGGCCGGCGTGCCGCTGCTGGGCGTCACGGCGTCGGCGCTGTCGCAACTGCAGCTGGGGCTGAACGTGGTCGCCGACTATGCGATGCCGGCCTGGTTCGCGGCGAGTCCGCCGCCGTCGGCGCTGTTGCTCGCCGCTTTCGGGCTGTTGTTGTTGCTGGCGCCGCGCGGTCTGCCATTGCGTGTGCCCGGCGCGCTATGCCTCGTGCCTTTGCTGTTGCCGACGCAGTCGATACCGACGAAAGACTTCGACGTCGCAGTGCTCGATGTCGGCCAGGGCCTGTCCGTCGTCGTCAGCACCGCGCATCACCGGCTGCTGTACGACGCCGGGCCGGCTTTCGACGAAGGCTTCGATGCCGGCGAATCGGTGGTGGTGCCATATCTGCTGGGGCAGGGCGCGCGGCAGCTCGATCGCGTGGTGATTTCTCACGCCGATCAGGACCACATCGGCGGCTTGAAAGCGGTGCGCCATTTGTTGCGTGTCGACAGCGAATTCGGTGCGCCGGATCGGCCGCCCTGCCGCGACGGCATCGGTTGGGACTGGGATGGTGTGCACTTCGAGTTCCTGCATCCCGATGGCAGCGGCTGGACCGACAACGATGGTTCCTGCGTGCTCGCGGTCGGCTCGGCGCCGCACCGGCTGCTGCTGACCGGCGATATCGAAGCGGCGGCCGAGCGCCGGTTGATCGAGCGTCACTCGGCGCAGCTGGCCAGCGAGGTGCTGGTCGCGCCGCATCATGGCAGCCGCAGTTCCTCGGGGGCGGACTTCGTTGCGGCGGTGCATCCGCGAATCGTGATCTATGGCGCCGCCTGGCGCAGCCACTTCGGCCATCCGCGGCCGGAAGTCGTCGCGCGGTATGCGGCGATCGGCGCGCGGCAGTACGTGACCGGCGTCAGCGGCGCGCTGCTGTTGTCCCGCGTCGGCGGGGACTGGCAGATCGTCGAGACACGGCGGCGTGATGCGCACTGGTGGAATGCGGCGGCCGAGCCTTGACAGCGATGCTGGCTGCCCCGAATTCGGGCGAGACGATAGCCCGCGTATCGAAAACGCGCGGCATGCTCCACCCTCCGTTCGTCCCGAGTAGCCCACGCAGTGGGCGTATCGAGGGACCGGGTCGCGCTCGAGTCCCTCGATACGCCGCGTCGCGGCTACTCGGGACGAACGGCGGCGGCTGATCAGGTTCGCGGCATTCGCATAGTCCCTTGTCGCCGTTGTAAAAATAAAAAACAAAGAAAAATAACGCCAAAAAATAACCGGATAGCCGCGTTCCTCCGCCACGCGCTGGCGCGGTGATTGCGCCTTGGCTTGCCCCGTACACCCCGCCGTTCGGTCGGGGATCCAAAAGTCACGGGAGTTAGGGATGATCAATTTGAAGACTACGACGGCCGCCTGGCTGCGCCGCGGCAGTGCCGCGTTTGCGGGCATGGCGATGCTCGCCAGCGGCGCGGCATACGCCGAAGGCATCAACACGTTCTACTCGTTCGTCGGCGGCATCGACGGCGCCTTTCCGTACGGCACGCCGGTCGCCGGCACCGACGGCTTTCTGTACGGCTCGACCTACTTCGGCAGCGAAACCAGCACCGATCCGTACACCGGCTACGGCACGGTCTACAAGATCAAGCCGGACGGCAGCAAGCGCACGACCTTGCACGTGTTCAGCGGTAGCGGCGCCGACGGCGGCATTCCGATCGCGCCACTGCTGCTCGGTGCCGACGGCAATTACTACGGGAGCACCGAGGGCTCGTCGGATTTCGCGGCCGCGCCTTACGGCACGATCTTCAAGATCAAGACCAATGGCACGTTCACGACGCTGCATACCTTCGCCGGCACCGACGGCCGTTTCGTCACCGGCAAGCTGGTGCAGGCCGCCGACGGCAAGCTCTATGGCGTGACCCAGGCCGGCGGCACTTACGACTTCGGCGTGGTCTTCAGCATGAAGACCGACGGCAGCAAGTTCACCGTGCTGCACGAGTTCACCGGTGCCGACGGCTACTCGCCGGTGCAGGGCCTGACCCTCGGCGCCGACGGCAAGCTTTACGGCACCGCCAGCTACGGCGGCGTCAGCGGTATGGGCACGGTCTTCAGCCTGAAGACCAATGGCAAGAACTTCGCGACGCTGTATCACTTCCCCGGCTCCGGCGACGGCGGCAATCCGTATTCGCAGCTGGTGCAGGGCAGCGACGGCTATTTCTACGGCTCGACCAATGCCGGCGGCGGCAGCTGCGGCTGCGGCACGGTGTTCAAGATCGACACGGCCGGCAATCTGACCACGCTGCACCGGTTCTCGGGTGGCACCGACGGTTCGGCGCCGCGCGAAGGCATGGTCATCGATGCCAGCGGCGCGATCTACGGCACCACCTACAACGGCGGCTCGGTCGGCGCCGGCGCGGCCTACAAGATCGGCACCGACGGCACGCTGCTCGGGCTGATCTCGTTCGAGAACGTCAACGGCCTGCCGACCGGGTTCACCGCCGGCGCCGATGGCACGCTCTACAGCAGCTCGATCTTCGGCGGCGCCAACAACGTCGGCGCGCTGTTCAGCGTCGATCCGACCTCGGCTTTCGTATTGCCGGCGGTGCCGGTGACGACGCTGACCAGCGACAAGACCAGCGTCAGCGGCAAGGAGACTGCGACCCTGACCTGGTCGTCGAGCGACGCCGACAGCTGTGAGGCCAGCGGCGACTGGAGCGGCACGGCGCCGACCTCCGGTAGCAAGAAAGTGCTGCCGGCCGGACGCGGTACGCACAGCTACACGATGACCTGCAGCGGCGCCGGCGGCTCGGCCTCGGCGACGGTCACGGTGATCAAGACCAAGTAGCGCGCAGATCTCACCGGTTACGTCATCACAGGGATGTCGATGGCGGGGGAGTGCGTCGCGGCCAGGGCCGCGGCGTACTCCTTTTTATGAAATACGGCATGCTTTGCGCGAAGCCCGAAGACGGCACGCGCCATCGACTCCTCCCGCAAAAAGCTGCCGTTTCCCGAACGCCGCCGTGCTGTCGCGCGCGGCCCTGGCGACGGCTGCCAGCGTTTCTGAGCGGCCGTGGGTCTCGGCCAGAAACTGCCGCGGGTCTGGCGCATCGGCGACTATCGCTTCGATGCGGATGCACGCAGCCTGAGCCTGGATGAGCGTCGCGAACGGCTCACCGTCAAGGCCTCCGAAGTGCTGCTACGCCTGGCCGAGCAGGCCGGCGGCGTGGTCACGCGCGAGCGCCTGATCACCGAGGTCTGGGACGGCAACGCCTATACCGGCACGCGCGGTCTCACCTACACCGTCTGGCAGCTCCGGCGCGCGCTGGATCAATCCGCTGACGATCGGCCCGGTGCGGCGAGCGCGATCGAAACCATTTCCAAATCCGGCTACCGGCTCAGCCTGCCGGCGACGCAGATTGCCGCCGCGGCGGTGAGCGCAAGCCTGCTCGAGATCGAGCCCGCTACGGCGGCAACGGTCTCCGTCGCAGACTCGATCCGGATCAGGCGGCGCCTGGTCTGGGCCGTGGCTGCACTGGCCTTGCTGGCCTTGCTTGCGGTCGGCGGCCTGTTAGCGCTGCGTTCGCCGCGCGCCGCGGCACCGGCCGGGCCGCTGCGTGCGCTGACCTCGCTGGACGGGGTCGAGGCTTTTCCGGCCTATTCGCCGGACGGCAGGCGCTTCGCCTACACCTGGCAGAAGTCGGGCATGCCAGCCCGGCTGCGCATCGTCGACCCGGCGCGACCGGATCGGGCGCCGTTCGAATTCGTCGACCCGATCGCCCCGGTCGCGCGGCCGGTGTGGGTGGACGCGGACCACATGGCCTACGAGCGCGGCCTGGATGGCGATGCCTGCCGTGTGATGCTGCTGGATCTGCGGGACCGCTCGCTGCGCGAACTCGCGCCCTGTTTCTACCAGCGCGGCTTTCCTGGCCTGGCCGTGTCGCCCGATGGCCAGTGGCTGGCAATGGCGCGGCGTCTGCCGGAGGCGGCCAGCATCGGCATCGTGCTGCATCGCATCGCCGACGCGCAGCAGCGCTGGCTGACGCATCCGCCCGCCGGGATGGACGACGGCACCGTTGCCTGGGCGCCCGACGGCAGCCGGCTTGCGTTCCTGCGCGGCACCGACACCGTCGGCGAGGTTTACGTGGTCGACGTCGCCAGCGGCCGCGAAACGCGACTGACGCAGGATCAGGTTCCGGTCTGGGGCCTGGCCTGGGCAGGCGACAGCCACGCGCTGTTTTTCAACGCGGCGCGTGACGGCGACTTCGCGATCTGGAAAATCGCGGCCGACGGTGGCGGGCGGCCACAGGCGATCTCCCGCGTCGAAACCGCGGTTGATCTGGCGATGATTCCCGATGGCAGCGGCGACATCGCAGCGGCGGTGCACCGCGCCGCCGACCGCATCGATCGCTACGACCTGCGCAGCGGCGCGCTGCTGTCGTCGATCTCGTCCAGCGGCCGCGACATGTTCGGCGAAGCCTGCCCGGACGCGGATCATCCGGCCTTCGTGTCGATGCGCAGCCGCGGCGTCGCGCTGTGGTACATCGACGGCGCCGGCGCCGAGGCGCGCATGCTGGCCATGCCGGCCGGTACGCCGGAGCCGCCGGCCTGTTCTCCGCTGGGCGGCCGTTACGCCACCAGCCTGCGCCGCGAAGGCGCGGCCCACGACAGCATCGTCATCGGCTCGCTGGTCGCGGGGCAGGTCGCGCAGGTGATCGACCAGCGGTCCAGCGTGCGGGCGCTGACCTGGGCGCCGGACGGACGCTCGCTGATTCTCGGCAGCGACCGCAGCGGCGACTGGGATCTGTGGCGCTACGAGCCCGACACCGCGCGCTATACGCGGCTGACCCACGACCAGGGGCGCTTCGGCCGCGAGGTGGTGATAGCCGGGCGCAACTGGCTGTATTACACGCGGCTCAGCGTGCCCGGCTTGTGGCGTCGATCGATCGCCGGGGACGGAGTGATCGGAGCCCCCGAGAGCGTCGATGCGGCATTGCCGATCGACGACTGGGGCAACTGGCAGTGGTTCGATGGCGCACTGTGGATCGTGCGGCGCAGCGCCGAACACGATCGGCTGCTGCGTCTTGCCGCGGACGGCGCTGCGCAGACCGTGCTGGAACTGCCGACGAGGTCGATCCGTGCCTATCGCTCGTTGTCGATCGATGGCAACGGCGTGGCGCTGCTGACCATCGCCGGCCCGGCGCAGATGGACATCATGCGGGTGCCGGTGCAGTGATCCCGAAGGCGGGCGGTTGCCGCTACAGGATCGTCGGATTCGGCGCGTCGCCGTACACCAGCTTCGGGTCGAAGGTCTTTTCGCTCTCTTCGAAGCGAAGCTCACCGGCGGCGCCGGTGTCGCCGGTCGGGATCGAGCGATAGAAGCAGGAGCGGTAGCCGACGTGGCAGCTGGCGTCGCCGGCGACTTCCACGCGCAGCCAGATCGCGTCCTGGTCGTCGTCGATGCGCAGGTCGACGATCTTCTGCACCAGGCCACTGGTCGCGCCCTTGTGCCATAGCGTCTTGCGCGAGCGGCTGTAGTAGTGCGCCTCGCCGGTCAGGATCGACGCCTTCAGCGCCTCGGCGTTCATGTAGCCGAGCATCAGCACTTCGCCGGTAGCGGCGGCCGTGGTCACGCAGGGCATCAGGCCGTGTTCGTCGAACTTCGGCGCGAGCTGGTGGCCTTCCTCGACCTGCTCGATGGTGACGCGGGGAAAGAAGCGGACGTCGGCTGCGGTGCTCATCGGGCGGTGCTCGTCAGGGGCCGGGGCCAAAAAAAGGGCCGGCATTATCCCACATGCCGGCCGCGGAACCGATGCCGTCGCGGATCAGTTCGATTTGTCCCGGATGCGATTGCCCCAGCCACCGCGGGCGCCGTCGCGATCGTCGTTGCGTGCGGGCGCCTGCTGCTGCTGTTGCGGCGCCTGCTGCATCGGCCGCGGCGGCGGCGAGCGATCGCCACCGCCCTGGCCGACGCGACCGCCCCAGCCGCCGCGGGCGTCGTTGGACGGCGAAGGCCGCGGCTGGCCATTCGACGGCGAAGGCCGGCCATCGTTGCGATCGTCACCGCGGTTGTCGTGCGGGTAGCGGCTGGGGTTGCTGCCGGTCGCGTTGTCCAGGCGATCGGCCCAGGCACCCCTGACGTTGTCGCTGTGGCTGGGGCCGTGGTTGTGGTCGCCGCCGGGCGGGCGTGGCCGCGGCGGCGGGTAATAGCCGTAGCCGGGGCGGTAGTAATAGCCCGGCGAATAGCTCTGGTAGTAGATCGTCGTGGCGCCGTAGGCCGGGCCATAGTAGCCAGGGCTGTTGTAATAGCCGCTGTCGTAGGGCTCGTAGTAGGTGCCGCCGCCACCGCCGCTGTAGTACGGCTGCGGCGAAGACGGATAGGAGTCAGGGTAGTACCCGACGCAGCCGGTAAGGGCAGCGACGCCAGCGATACCCAGCCAGCGCAGGGGGCGGTACAACGATACAGTCGGGAAGGACTTGTTCATGTTCCCATTATCTGCCCAAGTGCTGAATAAGACGTGAATTTTCGGGGATATTGCTTGCTGCTACGCAGCAATCGTGCGTCTTGCAATGGCGCCCTTCATTACGCCTTCGTACGCGCGTATTTCAAGCTCGCCTGACACCGCGGCGGATCTTGGCAGTTGGGCAATCCATTCGGCGATTCGTTCGACCGTGGTGTCGCCCTGCATGCACTCGACGCGCGCTTCGGGCAGCGCGATTTCGAAGCGCCCCTCCGGCGCGTCGTAGGCGTAGCGCAGGCGGCCGTTGCCGCGGGCGACGATGTCCTCGTCGCTACCCAGATAGATGTCGAGCCAGCGCGCCGCGAGTTCCGCCTCCAGCCGGGGTGCGCGTGTTCCGTCGACACGGATTTCGATATGCGAGCGGTGGCCATGGGCGATGCGCTGGCAATGGCCGCGGTGCTTTTTCAGACCGTGTGTGTAGTGGTAATAGGCGCCGTCGATGTGCTCGTTGCGCAGTTGCAGGCGAAGTTCGCTGACATTGGCTGGCAGCACTTCGGCGAGCCGCGGTTTCAGGTAGGCGATCACCGCGTCCGTATCGATCGTGGCGGCGTCGACCAGGCTGACCGCGACCGGCGGCGACTGATGCTCGAACGCGCCCAGATCCGAGCGGAACAGCAGGTCGATCCTGCCGGCGCTTTGCGTCAGGCTCAGCTCCGGCGCCAGCCGCGGCACCACCAGGCTGTGGTCGACCGAGCCGTCGATCGCGCGCTTGAGCCGGCGCTTGACCTCGCCGAAGTCGAGCACCATCGACTGATCGTCGAGATCACCGATCAGCTCGATGTCGACGATCCAGCTTTCGCCGACCAGGCCGCGCGCCGCATCCAGGTAGGAGCAGTCGATGACGGTGAGTTGTTCTACGAATAGCGAAGTCATGGCTTCATTTTACGGCCGGGCAGGGCCGTCCTGATAGAATCAGCGGCTATTCAGACCCTTTTGGCCGCCATGTCCGCCGTCAGCCGCTTCGCTCCCAGCCCTACCGGATTCCTGCATATCGGCGGCGCCCGCACGGCGCTGTTTTCGTACCTGGTCGCCAAGCGCCTGGGCGGCAAGTTCCTGCTGCGCATCGAAGACACCGATCGCGAGCGCTCGACCCAGGAAGCGGTCGACGCGATCTTCGAGGGCATGGCGTGGCTGGGCCTGAAGTCGGACTTCGCGCCGGTCTACCAGACCCAGCGTTTCGATCGCTACAAGGAAGTGATCGCGCAGATGCTGTCCGACGGCACCGCCTACTACTGCTATGCCACCCGCGAAGAACTCGACGCGATGCGCGCCGAGCAGCAGGCGCGCAAGGAGAAGCCGCGCTACGACGGCCGCTGGCGCCCGGAGATCGGCAAGATCTTGCCGACGCCGCCGGAAGGCGTGCCGCCGGTGGTGCGCTTCCGCAATCCGGTCGAAGGCGAAGTCGTGCTCGACGACCTGATCAAGGGCCCGATCAGCTTCGCCAACATCGAGCTGGACGACCTGATCATCGCGCGCGCCGACGGCGTGCCGACCTACAACTTCTGCGTCGTCGTCGACGATCTCGACATGGGCATCACGCACGTGATCCGCGGCGACGATCACGTCAACAACACGCCGCGGCAGATCAACATCCTGCTCGCGCTCGGCGCGCAGTTGCCGAAGTACGCGCACGTGTCGATGATCCTCGGCGCCGACGGCGCCAAGCTCAGCAAGCGTCACGGCGCACTCGGCGTGATGGAGTATCGCGCGATGGGCTTCATGCCCGAGGCGCTGCTGAATTATCTGGTGCGCCTGGGCTGGAGCCATGGCGACCAGGAGCTGTTCACGCGCGATGAAATGCAGGCGCTTTTCGATCTGAGCAAGGTCTCGTCGTCGCCGGCGCGCTTCGACATGGAGAAGGCTTACTGGGTCAATCACCAGTATCTGAAGATCGCCGATCCGGCTGTCGTTGCCGTGGAATTCGAGTGGCATCTGCGCCGCATGGGCGTGGATCCCGCCAATGGTCCGGCGCTGGTCGACGTGATCCTGTCGCAGCGCGAGCGTTGCCGCACCTTGCTGGAAATGGCCGAGAAATCGCACTTTTTGTATGCCGAGCTGAGCGGCTACAACGACAAGGACGCGGCCAAGCATTTCAACGACGAGGGTCTGCGCGTGCTCGCCGGCCTGTATCAGGCGCTGAAGGCGCTGCCGGAATGGACCGTGCCGGCGCTGCACGAAGCGGTGAACCATTTCGCCGAGTCGCAGGGCCTGGGCCTGGGTAAGGTCGCGCAGCCGATTCGTGTCGCCGTGGTCGGCATGGCGGTGTCGCCGCCGATCGATCAGACCTTGTCGCTGCTCGGCCGTGACCGAACGTTGGCGCGGCTCGACGCCGCCGTGGCCTGGGCGCGTTCGCGCGCGCCGGGCTAAAAGGAATCTGCACGTGGGTATGGTCGACGCGATTCGTCTGGCCGCCGAAAGGGGATGCGAAATCATCCCGGCTGGCGACAGGCGCATCGCGATCCGCGCGATCAACTACGACGCCGATCCTTACGAGCTTGAAGAACGCCGGCTGCTGGCGATGAGTGCCGAGGAATTCCTGAAGGAATGGATTCCGCCGCATTACGAGCCTTAGTACGGCAACGCAAAAACAAATCAGCGCCGCGAACGATCGCGGCGAAGGATGCACAGCATGTCGATCAACATCACTTTCCCCGACGGCAACGTAAAAAGCTTCGATGCCGCGCCGACGGGCCTGTCCATCGCGCAGGGCATTTCGCCGGGCCTGGCGAAGAAAGCCGCGCTGGTCAGCGTCAACGGCGAACTCTGGGACCTGACCCGGCCGATCGATCAGGACTCGGCGATCAGCATCATCACCCGCGACAAGCCCGAGGCGCTGGAGACCATCCGCCACGACGCCGCGCACGTGCTTGCGCAAGCGGTGCAGGAGCTGTTCCCCGGCACGCAGATCACCTTCGGCCCGTCGACCGACGTCGGTTTCTACTATGACTTCGCGCGTCCCGAGCCTTTCAGCGAAGATGATCTCGGCGCGATCGAAAGCCGCATGCGCGACATCGTCAAGCGCGATCTGCCGATCCGGCGCGAAGTCTGGCCGCGCGAGCAGGTGATCCAGTTCTTCGAGAAAAGCGGTGAAACCTTCAAGGCCGAATGGGTCACCGAAGGCATTAAGTCCGGCGAAGAAATCACGATCTACCGGCAGGGCGATACCTGGCTGGACATGTGCCGCGGACCGCACCTGCCGTCGACCGGCAAGCTCGGTAGCGCGTTCAAGCTGACCAAGGTTTCCGGCGCCTACTGGCGCGGCGACGCCAACAACGCGCAGTTGCAGCGTATCTACGGCGTTGCCTTCGCGACCGACGACGAGCTGAAAAACTACCTGAAAATGGTGGAAGAAGCCGAGAAGCGCGATCACCGCAAACTCGCGCGCGCCCTCGACCTGTTCCATCAGCAGGAAGAAGCGCCGGGCATGGTGTTCTGGCACCCGAAAGGCTGGGCGATCTGGCAGGCGGTCGAGCAATACGTGCGAGGCGTTTATCGCAAGAGCGGCTACCAGGAAGTGCGCGGCCCGCAGATCATGGACGTCAGCCTGTGGAAGAAATCCGGGCACTGGGATAACTACCAGGAGAACATGTTCTTCACCGAGAGCGAGAAGCGTACTTACGCGGTGAAGCCGATGAACTGCCCGGGGCACGTGCAGATCTACAATGCCGGCCTGCGCTCGTATCGCGACCTGCCGATCCGCTACGGCGAGTTCGGCGGCTGCCATCGCAACGAGCCCAGCGGCGGCCTGCACGGCATCATGCGCGTGCGCGCCTTCACCCAGGACGACGGTCACATCTTCTGCACGCCGGACCAGGTCGAAGGCGAAGTCACCGCGTTCCACCTGCAGGCGATGAAGGTCTACGCCGACTTCGGCTTCGACAACATCGCGGTCAAGCTGGCGCTGCGTCCGGACAAGCGTCTCGGCACGGATGAAGCCTGGGATCACGCGGAAAACGCGCTGCGCGCCGCTCTGCGCGCGACCGGCGTCGAATGGACCGAGCTGCCCGGCGAAGGCGCGTTCTACGGCCCGAAGATCGAATATCACATGCGCGATTCGATCGGCCGTAGCTGGCAGGTCGGCACGATGCAGTTCGATCCGATGATGCCGGAGCGCCTCGACGCAGAATATGTCGACGAGCATTCGCAGAAGCAGCGGCCGATCATGCTGCATCGCGCGATCGTCGGATCGATGGAACGCTTCATCGGCATTCTGCTCGAGCATCACGCCGGCGCGATGCCGCTGTGGCTGGCGCCGGTGCAGGCGGTGGTGGCGCCCATCGTCTCCGACGCCGATGGCTATGCCACCGAAGTCAGGGAAGCGCTGCGTGGCGTGAATCTGCGCGCCGAGGCCGATCTGCGCAACGAGAAGATCAACTACAAGATCCGCGAGCACTCGATGCAGAAAGTGCCGGTGATTCTGGTGGTCGGTCGTCGCGAAGCCGAGGAGAAGACCGTGACTCTGCGGCGTCTCGGCAGCGAGCGGCAGGAGACGATGTCGCTGGCAGACGCGGTGGAGCTGCTGGCGTCCGAAGCGCGCGCGCCCGGCTGATGCGCGGCACGGCCCTGCTGCTGGTGGCGATCCCGATGTTGTTCGGGATCGCCGTCGTCGACGCGGCCCAGGTAGCGGCCACGCCGGTCCAGATCAAGGGCCAGTGGCGCCAGGGCGAGCTGCTGATCGGCCAGGTCGCGCCCGGCTCGGAAGTGCGCTTCAAGGGCAAGCCGCTGCGGGTCGGCGACGACGGCCATTTCGTCATCGGCCTGGATCGCGACGAAGCAGGCGAGCCCGAGCTCGACGTCATCACCGCCGACGGCAACACGCACAGCGAATCGCACAAGATCGCGGCTCGCACGTACAGCATCCAGAAGCTCACGCTGCCGCCGGACAAGGTCAACGCGCCACCGGAAGTTGCTGCGCGCATCGAGCGTGAAGGCGTGCTGACGCGTGATGCGCGGATGATCGATTCGTCGCGCGACGACTACCGGAGCGCATTTGTCTGGCCGGCGAAAGGCCGTATTTCCGGTGTCTATGGCTCGCAACGCATTCTCAACGGCGAGAAGAAGCAACCGCATTACGGCGTCGATGTCGCGGTGCCGACCGGCACGCCGGTGCGCGCGCCGGCCGGTGGTGTCGTCACGCTCGCCGAGCCCGACTTGTACTACACCGGCGGCACCCTCATGATCGACCACGGCCATGGACTGACCTCGGCGTTTTTGCATCTGTCGCAGCTCAAAGCCAAGGTCGGCGATGCGGTGAAGCAAGGTGACGTGGTGGCGCTGTCCGGCGCGTCGGGACGCGCGACCGGGCCGCATCTGGACTGGCGTATCAGCTGGTTCGACGCGCGTGTCGATCCGCAGCGCCTGGTGCCGGCGATGACGGCTGCCGACCAGACTCCACCTTCGAAGAATAAGCCCAACAAGCCCCGTTAAGAGGACAACAAAAAAGCATGTTCAAGCGACTGATCGTCGGCCTGCTGTTGCTGGCCCTTGCCGGATTCGGCTTCGGTGCGTACCGCACCTTGACGCCGCCCGGACATCTTTACATCAACGCCGGCCATTTCGGCGGCTGCCCGAAGCGCCCGAGCTGCGTGTCCTCGCTGGCCACCGACGACATGCACCGCGTCGCCGCGCTCGGCTACAGCGGCGATTCCGCGGCGAACTACGTGATGCTGCATGAAGTCGTCGAGCGCATGGGCGGCACGATCGAGGACGAGAAAGAGGGCTATATTCACGCGGTGTTCGTGACGCCGGAACTCAAGCTGCGCGACGATCTTGAGCTGCTGATGCTGCCCAGCGGCCGCGTCGACGTGCGTTCGATCTCGCGCTTCTCCTACGACGACCGCGGCAGCAACCGTGCTCGCGTCGAGCAGCTGCGGCAGGCTTTCGAGGCGATGCCGTAGCGGTAGAAGATGGTGAGGCCCAAGCCCCGTTCGTCCCGAGTAGCCCGCGCTCTTTGCGGGCGTATCGAGGCACCGGATCGGTCGTGTCCCTCGATACGCCGCAAGCGGCTACTCGGGACGAACGGAGTGGGGTGACAGCCTTACAGCAAACCCAGCACATTCTCCGGTGGGCGCCCGATCACCGCCCGGCCGCGATACACCGCGATCGGCCGCTCCATCAGCAGCGGATGTTCGGCGAGGATGTCGAACCACTGGTCGTCGCTGATGCCCCTGGGCTTGAGCTTGAGCTGTTTGAACAGCGCCTCGCCGGTGCGCACGATCGCCGACGGCGGCACGTCGAGCAGCCAGCACAGCTCGCGTAGTTCGGCCTGTTTCAGCGGCTTTTTCAGGTATTCGACCACCGGCAACTCGACGCCCTTGTCCTGCAACAGCTGCAGGGCTTCGCGCGACTTGCTGCAGCGTGGGTTGTGCAGGAATTGGTCTTTCAAAGCCATGACGCGCTCAGCCCGGCGGCCAGCTCAGCGGTCGGCCGCCGAGCACGTGCACGTGGATATGGAACACGCTCTGGCCGGCTTCGGCGCCGTTGTTGACCACCAGGCGGAACGCGTTGCCGTAGCCGGCATCGGCGGCGATCCTGTTCGCCACCAGCATCAGGTGGCCGAGCAGCGCCTGGTCCTCGGTCTTGGCATGCGACAGCTGCGCGATCATCTGGCGCGGGATGATCAGCGCATGCAGCGGCGCCTGCGGGTTGATGTCGCGGATCGCGACGCAGAGCTCGTCTTCGTACAGAAAACTCGCCGGGATTTCCTTGGCGATGATTTTTTCGAACAGCGTTCTGGCCATGCTCGACACCGGTGGCGGGGCGGGAAGTGAGCTTACACGCCCAATCACGCTAACATTCGCCCGATGTCCGAAATCCCGCCCGCCAATCCCTTGCTCGATCCCGTCGCCGACATGACCCCCTGGGCCGTGTACAAGCGGCTGCTCGGCTACACCGCCGGCCACTGGAAAGTATTCGCGCTGGCCGCGCTCGGCATGGCGCTGACCGCGGCGACCGAAGTCAGCTTCATGAGCCTGATGCGGCCGCTGCTGGACAAGACGTTCGTGACCCCGGATCCGCAGACGATCCGCTGGCTGCCCTGGGCGATCGTCGGCCTGTTCGTGATGCGCGGCGTCGCCGGTTTCAGCTCGACCTACGGCATGTCGTGGATCGCGCGCAGCGTGGTCAAGCAGCTGCGCGGCGAGCTGTTCGAACACATGCTGCGCATGCCGGTGCGTTTCTACGATCGCATCAGCTCGGCGCAGCTGGTGGCGAAGCTCACCTTCCACGTCGAGCAGGTGGCCGAGGCCGCGAGCAACGCCTTGACCGTGGTGATCAAGGACGGCCTGACCGTGATCGGCCTGATCGGCTGGCTGTTCTATCTGAACTGGCGGCTGGCGCTGTTCTGCATGGTGGTCGCGCCGATCATCGCGACCATCGTGCGCTATGTCAGCAAGCGCTTCCGCAAAGTCTCCAAGCGCATCCAGGAGAACATGGGCCAGGTCGCGCAGGCGGCCGAGGAAAGTGTCTCCGGCCAGCGCATCGTCAAGATTCACAGCGCGCAGGATTTCGAGCGACGTGCGTTCGACGTGGTCAACGACAGGCAGCGTTATCTGCAGCTGAAAATCGTCGCCACGCGCAGCGGCAGCGAAGCGCTGATCCAGTTCATCGCCGCCTGGGCGGTGGCCGGCATCGTCTACTTCGCGACACAGCCCGAACGGCTTGCCGAAATCACGCCGGGTACCTTCGTCTCCTTCGTCGGCTCGATGCTGGCGCTGATGAACCCGATGAAAAATCTGGGCAACGTCAACGAAAGAGTGCAGCGCGGCATCGCCGCGGCCGGCGACATTTTCAACCTGATGGGCGAGGAATCCGAACCTCTCGGCGGCACGCGGGAGTTGCAGCGTGCCATTGGTGCAATCGAATTCCGCGACGTGCATTTCCGCTATCGCGACGAGCTGCCGGATGCGCTGAAAGGCGTGTCGGTGGATATCGCGCCGGGCCAGACGGTTGCCTTCGTCGGCCGCTCCGGTTCCGGCAAGTCGACGCTGCTGTCGCTGATTCCGCGCTTCTACGATGTCGACGGCGGTGCGGTGCTGATCGACGGCCACGACCTGCGTGAGTACCCGGTCAAAAGCCTGCGCGCGCAGATCGCGCTGGTCGATCAGCAGGTGCGGCTGTTCAATGCCAGCGTCGCCGAAAACATCGCCTACGGCTTCGACCAGCTGCCGCCGGAAGCGCAGCTGATCGAGGCGGCGAAAGCCGCGAATGCCTGGGAATTCATCCAGAAACTGCCCCAGGGCCTGAACACGATGATCGGCCAGAACGGCACGACCTTGTCCGGTGGCCAGCGACAGCGCCTGGCGATCGCTCGTGCACTTTTGAAGAACGCGCCGATCCTGATTCTCGACGAAGCCACCTCGGCCCTCGACACCGAATCCGAGCGCCTGATCCAGGCGGCGCTGGAGCGCCTGGTGGTCGGCCGCACCACGCTGGTGATCGCGCATCGGCTGTCGACAGTGCAGCGCGCCGATCGCATCGTCGTCATGCAGGACGGCCGCGCGGTGGAGCAGGGACGTCACGACGAACTGCTCGCGCGTGGAGGCATCTACGCCTCGCTGTATCGCATGCAGTTCGAGGAACCCGTCGGCGCCGATCGGGCCGGTTAGCACCAATACGATCGCTGCGTTGTCGCCCAATAGGCGGCCAGACAAGGCGCGAGGAGGAGGCATAGTGGTGACTATGGTGACGACGAGCAACGCGGTATGGCCGCCTATTGGGCGACAACCCTTCGGGCGAGCGCCAAAGGAGACGCATCGCGGCGTCTCTCCCTCCTGGTGTACGTTCGGTACACCGCGTCGGTCGATCTTTGCGCTGCGCCTCCTTTGGTGTTCGCGCAGCGATCGTATTGGTGCTAACAGGCCCTGGTGCGCGCGCGAGTGATGAAGTCCTGGCTACAGCGCCGCTGGTATTCGCAAACGCAGGCCCCGCCGCTGCCGTTGCGGCCGCTGGCGGCGCTGTACGGACACGTCGCGCAATCGCGTCGCCACAAGCTCGAAGCATCGCGCCAGCCTCTCGCGCTGCCGGTGATCATCGTCGGCAACATCAGCGTCGGCGGCACCGGCAAGACGCCGTTCGTGATCTGGCTGGTCGCGCGCCTGCGTGAATGGGGTTTTCGTCCCGGCGTGATTTCGCGCGGTTACGGCGGCAACGCGGCGCAGTATCCGCTGCGCGTGACCACGGATACCGATGCCGCCTTGTGCGGTGACGAGCCGCTGCTGATCGCGCTGCGCAGCGGCGCGCCGCTCGCCGTCGATCCCGATCGCGTTGTCGCGGCGCAGTCGCTGATCGCCAGCGGCGAAGTCGACGTGCTGATCGCCGACGACGGCCTGCAGCACTATCGTCTGCCGCGGCAGCTCGAGTTCTGCGTCGTCGACGGCGCGCGCGGTCTCGGCAATGGCGCGCTGCTGCCGGCCGGGCCCTTGCGCGAGTTGCCATCGCGTCTGCGTGAGGTCGATTGGGTGATCGTCAACGGCGCCGGTTTCGATGGTGGCGCGCATTCGGCACGCTTCGATCTGCAGGCGGATCAACCACGCAATCTGCTCGACGCTTCGCAGTGTGTGCTCGCGGATTTCGCCGGCAAAACGGTGCATGCGATCGCTGGCATCGGCAATCCCGAGCGCTTCTTTGCGAGTCTTGAGTCGGCCGGTCTGAAAGTGCGGCGCCATGCGTTTGCCGATCATCATCGCTATCGTCGCGAGGAGTTGGCATTTAGTGACGGCCTGCCGCTGCTGATGACCGAGAAGGACGCGGTCAAATGTCGCCACTTCGCTGAAAAAAACTGGTGGGCGCTACCCGTGTCGGCGGTGCTGTCGCCGGCCGACGAGGCGCGTGTGCGAGAATCCTGCGCGGCCTTGAAGCGGCAACCAACAGGAACACGGTGACTTAAGTATGGACAAACGTCTGCTCGACATTCTGGTGTGCCCGGTGACCAAAGCACCGCTGGAGTGGCACGCCGATCAGCAGGAGCTGTGGTGCCGTGCCTCGCGCCTGGCCTATCCGGTGCGCGATGGCATTCCGGTGATGCTGGAGGAAGAGGCGCGCACGCTGGCCGACGAGGAACTCGCATGAACGGCGTGATGAAGCCGCCGCTGAAATTCAAGGTGGTGATTCCGGCGCGCCTGGGTTCGACGCGCTTGCCGGGAAAGGTGCTACGCGCATTGCATGGGCGGCCGGTGATCGCGCATGTCTGGGACGCGGCGCGCGCCAGTGGCGCCGAGCAGGTGCTGATCGCGACCGACGACGAGAAAGTCGCGGCGGCCGCGCGCGAATTCGGCGGCGAAGTGCGCATGACCTCGTCCAGCCACAATTCGGGCACCGACCGAGTCAACGAAGTCGCGCGCATGGAAGGCTGGGCCGACGACGTTATCGTCGTCAACCTGCAAGGCGACGAGCCGCTGATGCCGCCGGCGCTGCTGCGCCAGGCGGCCGCGCTGCTGGCGGAGGATCCGATCGCCGATCTGGCAACGCTGGCGCATCCGCTGCATTCGGTCGAGGAATTCCTCAATCCCAACGTGGTGAAAGTGGTGGGCGATCGTCGCGGTTACGCGCTGTATTTTTCGCGCGCGCCGATTCCATGGAAGCGTGATGGCGCCACGCGCGACAAGCCGCTGCTGCCCGAGGGCCTGGCGTTCCGCCATATCGGCCTGTACGCGTATCGCACGGGACGTCTCGCCGAATTCAGCGCGTTGCCGCCGGCGCCGCTGGAAGACTGCGAAGCGCTGGAGCAGTTGCGTGCGCTGGCCAATGGCCTGCGCATCAAGCTCGGCTTCACCGACAACCCGCCGCCGCGCGGCGTCGATACCGAAGAGGATCTGGCCTTCGTCAGCGCGGCGCTGTCGCGGCGCTGAGCGGGCTGACCGGCTGCAAGCCGGGATCGAAAAAAAACCCGCCGGATCGTCGAGATCCGGCGGGCTTTTTTCCTGCCACTCGTTAAGAGTGTTGCTGCTTTTCCTGTTCCGAAGCCGGCTTGTCGGCTTGCGCGGTCTCGACCTGGATGAAGCGCGGCGCAGCGGGCTTGGGCGCTTCCGCCGGTGCCGCGGCCGGTTCGGCGGCGGTTTCGACGACAGGCTCGGCCGCGGCTTGCGCAACCGGCGCCGCTTCGGCCGGCGCTTCCACGGCCAGCTCAGGCTCGGCCGGCGGCGGAGTCGGGAAGGATTCCGATGACATTTCCAGCGCGGAAACCTGCAGCGGTTCGGCCCAGGTCTCGGCCTGCGGCTCGATCACCGGCGCCGCTTCGGCGACGACGGGCTCCACCGTCGCTTCGAACGGCACAGCCGCGTCTGCTTCCGGCGCGGCGGCAATGGCCGCCTGCTCGGCCGCGGCAACTTCCATCGGCGCGGCCGCCGCTTGCTCGACAGCAAGCACCGGCGCCGGCTCGATCAACAGTTCCTGCTGTACTTTCAGTTCCGGCGCTTCGGACGCGACCGGCGCATGCGCGACGGCCTCGGTCAGCGTCTCGACCTCGGCGGCCGTCACTTCGGCCTGTGCTTCCACTGGCGCCTCGACGGGGGCGTGCAGTTCGGCGATCGGGTCGATCACCGGGAAGCGCGACTCGACGCGCGAGTAGCGCACCGTGTCCGGCGCAAATGCCTGCGCGACCGCGGCGTTGACCGGCGGTTGCGCGGCGCCCTGGCCGTCGATTGCGGCCGGGATGAAGCTCGGCACGGTGCCGGCCGGCGGCTCCATCGGCGTCGGCACCGGTGCGTCGACCGAGTCGCCGCTGTTGAGCAGGGTCACGGTGACCGCAGCGGCGGCGGCCGGCGTCAGCGCGGCAGCCAGATCGGCCGGCAGCGAATCGCGGCTGACGTCATGGCCATCAGCGTTTTCTTCCTGCGGACGGCGCTCGCCGCGGTTGCGGCCACGACGGCCGCGGCGGCTGCGGCCGCTGCGCTCTTCTTCACCCGGCGCGCCGGTGCGCGGAGCGCCCTGCTGCTGCGGATTCTGCGCGCGCGGCGCGGCGGTCTGCGCGGCCTCGTCGGCAGATTCGACGATCACCGTCGCAGCGCGCTGTTGCTGCGGCTGCTGTTGCGGACGGCCGCCGTCACGGCGCGGTTGCTGGGGCTGCTGCGGCTGGCGCGGCGGATTATTGCCGCCGCCGTTCGGGTTGCGCGGCTGCTGCTGGCCGTTGCCACCGTCGCGCCGCGGCTGCTGATCGCGGCCACCGTCGTTGCGGTTCTGGTCACGGTTGCCGCCATCACGACGCGAGTCGTTCGGCCGACCGCCGCGGCTGTTGTCGCGGCGCTGGTTGTTGTTGCTGCTGCTGCCCGAGCGCTGGCCGGACTGGCTGCTGCGCTGGGCCGGCGCCACCACCACCGGTTCGGCGGTCTTCGGGCTCAGGCCGAACAGGCGCAGGATCCGGGTCCACAGGCTTTCGCCCTGGACCACGACCACCGGCTGCATCACCGGGATCGGTGCCGGAGCGGCCGCGACCGGTGCCGGTGCGGGTGCCGACGGCACGATCTGCTTGACCGCGGCCTCGACCGGGCGCGCGATCGGGCGCGGCGTGCTCGACTCTTCCAGCGCCTTGGCGTCCAGGTTGCGGGCCAGCAGGTGGCTGGGGGCGGCGTTGTCGTCCTGCTGCAGGTGGTCGGCGCGGATGCGGCGGATTTCGTAATGCGGCGAGTGCATCGTCGCGTTCGGCACCAGCGAGATGCTGACGCGGCAGCGTGCTTCGATCTCGCGCACGATCGCGCGCTTTTCGTTGAGCAGGAAGGTGCCGACATCGACCGGAACCTGGGCGATCACGCGGCCGGTGCGGTCCTTCATCGCCTCTTCTTCGATCAGGCGCAGGATCGACAGCGACAGCGACTCGACGCTGCGTATCTGGCCGCGGCCTTCGCAGCGCGGGCAGGTGATCTGGGTGTGTTCGCCCAGGGACGGACGCAGGCGCTGGCGCGACATCTCCATCAGGCCAAAGCGCGACAGGCGGCCGAGCTGGATGCGCGCGCGGTCGATTTCGCAGGCTTTTTCCAGGCGACGTTCGACGTCCTTCTGGTTCTTGGAGCTGTTCATGTCGATGAAATCGATCACGACCAGGCCGCCGAGATCGCGCAGGCGCAGCTGGCGCGCGATTTCATCGGCCGCTTCAAGATTGGTGTTGAGCGCGGTGTCCTCGATGCTGCCGCCGCCGGTGGACTTGGCGGAGTTGATGTCGATCGCGGTCAGTGCTTCGCCGTGGTCGATGACGATGGAGCCGCCCGAAGGCAGGCGCACGGTGCGCTCGTGGGCGAGCTCGATCTGGCTCTCGATCTGGTAGCGCGAGAACAGCGGCACTTCCTCGGCGTAGAGCTTCAGGCGCGGCAGGTTCTGCGGCATCACATGTTCCATGTGCTGACGCGCCTGCTCGTAGATTTCGGCGTTGTCGATCACCACTTCGCCGATGTCCGGGCGCAGGTAGTCGCGCAGCGCGCGCAGGATGATGTTGTTTTCCTGGTAGATCAGGAACGCGCCGCTACGCTCGCTCGATGCCTTCTCGATCGCGGTCCAGATCTCGATCAGGTAGTTGGCGTCCCACTGCAGCTCTTCGGCGGTGCGGCCGACGCCGTTGGAGCGCACGATCACGCCCATGCTGTCGGGGATCTCGAGTTGTTCGAGCGCGGCCTTGGCTTCTTCGCGGTCCTCGCCCTCGGCGCGGCGCGACACGCCGCCGGCTTTCGGGTTGTTCGGCATCAGCACCAGATAGCGGCCGGCGAGGCTGATGAACGTGGTCAGGGCCGCGCCCTTGTTGCCGCGCTCCTCTTTCTCGACCTGGACGATCAGCTCCTGGCCTTCGCTGACCAGTTCGCGGATGTTGCCGCTGGGCTGCTTGAAGTAACTCTTGGCGATTTCCTTCAGCGGCAGGAAGCCGTGGCGCTCCGAGCCATATTCGACGAAGCAGGCTTCGAGGCTAGGTTCTACGCGGGTGATTTTGCCCTTGTAGATATTGGATTTTTTCTGTTCCCGGCTGGCGAGTTCGATGTCGAGGTCAAAAAGCTTTTGCCCATCGACGATGGCCACGCGCAATTCCTCGCGCTGGGTGGCATTGATCAGGATTCTTTTCATTAAGGCGGTCTTGGTTGGAGCGCTCGACCGCGACACGGGTGATTTTCTGGCGCACGTTGCTCATGGTGGGAGTCTCCGGCGCGCTTCTGTAGCCCGTCTGTTGCGGGAGCGTTGTAATGACATTGGAATCTGCTACGCCGAGGATCGTTATCCCTACATGCGAGCAGGCTGAAATACTCTCTAAACTTACATTCCGGCGGGATCGGTCGTGGCGCTGCTAGACTTAGCGCGAGCCGGCGCGGCGGCCCGATCCTTGACGGTCCCCCTGGCGTGCAGTTTAAAACCGCCGCCGGGCGAGAGGCTCCGGCTTTAAAGCACGGAGTTGTAATATTTTGCCACAAGTCAAGCCGCAAGTCCGCTATGTTCGCGCCGGCGCCCAGGACGCGGGTCAAAGAATCGACAATTTTCTTATAAAACAGCTGCCTGGTGTGCCCAAGTCGCATGTCTACCGGCTTGTGCGATCCGGCCAGGTGCGCATCAACGGCGGCCGGGCCAAGCCCGAGCGCAAGCTGGAAGAAGGCGACGAGGTTCGTATCCCGCCGGTCCGCGTGGCCGAGAAAGGCGAGCTGGTGCGGCCGCCGGACGAGGTGCTTCAGCGGCTAAAAGACAGCATCGTCCACGAAGATGCTCACTATCTGGCGCTCAACAAGCCGGCCGGCTATGCCTCGCACGGCGGCAGCGGCCTGGCTTACGGCGTGATCGAAGCGGTCCGCGCCTGGGAGGCCTACGAGTTCATCGAGCTTTGCCATCGCCTGGACCGCGACACCAGCGGCGTGCTGCTGCTGGCCAAGACCCGTGCCGCGCTGCTGCGGGCTCAGCGCGCGTTCCAGCATGGCCATGCCGACAAACGCTATTTCGCGCTGCTGGTCGGCCGCTGGAAAGGCGAGGCACGCGAGGTCGATGCCGCGCTGCTGAAAACCCGCGCCGAAAACGGCGAGGGCTTTACCGAACTGGACGAAGAAGACGGCAAGCCTTCGCGCAGCCTGTTTACGCCGCAGGCGCGTTACAAGGACGCGACGCTGTGCGAAGTCGAGATCTTTTCAGGCCGTACCCACCAGATTCGCGTGCACTCGCTGGCGCTGGGCCATCCGGTCGCCGGCGACCGCAAATACGGCGAGCGCGAGATCCACAAGCCGCTGCGCGAGCGCGGTCTGAAGCGCATGTTCCTGCATTCGCACTTTTTGAAGCTGGCGGCCGACGAGGATTTCCCGAAGCTGATCGTGTCGGCGGCGATGCCGGACGAGCTGCGGGATTTTCTGGGGACCTTGCCGGCGGCCGAGCGGCGCTAGTTTTTTCACGCAGATACAACCGCCCTCCGTTCGTCCCGAGTAGCGGGCCGTGCCCGCGTATCGAGGGAGCGGACCGACCTCGCAGGCGTCCCTCGATGCGCCGCGCTGCGGCTACTCGGGATGAACGGGGTTGGCGCGAGACCTAAAACGTATGAAAAAAAGATTCGAGCTGTTGATTTTCGACTGGGACGGCACGCTGGCGGACTCCGCGGCGCAGATCGTGAGCTCGATGCAGGCCGCGATCGCCGCGCTGAAGCTGCCGCAGCGCACGGATCACGAAATCCGCGACCTGATCGGCTTAGGGATGCACGACGTGCTGTACCGGCTGTTTCCGGAGCTCAAGCCCGACGATGTGATGAGCCTGCTCGCCAGCTATCGCGCGGCCTATCTGGGCAATCTGCCGCCGGAGGCGCCGCTGTTCGCCGGCGCCCTCGAAGGCCTGCGCAAGCTGCATTCCGAGGGCTATCGGCTGGCCGTGGCCACCGGCAAATCGCGCGCCGGCCTGAACCGCTCGCTGGCGCATCACGCTGAAGTGCGCGACCTGATGATCTCGACCCGCACCGCGGACGAGACCGCGTCCAAGCCCGATCCGCTGATGCTGAAGGAGCTGCTGCAGGAACTCGATGTGCCGGCTTCCAGCGCGCTGATGGTCGGTGACACCGAGTACGACGCGCACATGGCAGCGGCGCTGGGGATGCCGATGGTCGGCGTGATCTGCGGCGTGCATGACGACAGCCGGCTGCGCCAGGCCGGCGCCGAGGCGGTGCTGGAATACGCGGCGCAGCTGCCGCTATGGCTAGGGCACCGCTAGGCCGGCTTTCTCCAGCATCCGGCACAGCGCGATCAGCGGCAGGCCGATCAGTGCGGTCGGGTCGCGCGACTCCACCGCGTCGAACAGGCTGATGCCGAGGCCTTCGACCTTGAAGCCGCCGGCGCAATCATCGGCCGGCTCCAGCGCGACGTAACGCGTGACCGCGGCGCGGTCGAGCTGACGGAAGCGCACCACGGTCATTTCCAGGCCCAGATGCTCGATGCCGCCGGCCGTGGTCAGGCACAGCGCGGTGGCGAAGTGCACCTCGCGGCCGCTCAGGCTCAGCAGCTGTTCGACATTGGCCTCGGGCGAGCCGGGCTTGTGCAGAATCTCGTCGTCGCAGAACGCGACCTGGTCCGAGCCCAGCACCCAGTGGCCGGGCAGGCGCGTGGCGACGGCGACGGCCTTGTCGGTGGCCAGGCGCCGCGCCCGGCTTTCGGGCAATTCGCCGGGCTGGTCGGCCTCGTCGACCCCGGGCACCTCAACGGTGAACGGCAGCTGCAGGCGCGCCAGCAGCCCGGCCCGGTACTTCGAGGTCGACGCCAGGATCAGCGGCGTGGCGGGGCTGATCACGACCGGGTTTTCCGAGCGGGTCTGTGGGGCTGGCGGAGACGGGTCCGACGACGGTTCCATTGGTGAGGAAAGCTTTGACAATGTGGGGGACGAACTCTATCATCCGCGCCCCTGGTGAATCCGCTTATGGCACTCCCACAGTACATAAAGGTCAGCCAAGGCCTTGCTAGACCCGAGCAGCACGTCGGCGAGATCGATCCGCAGCAACTGCCGCGGCTCAGGCTCGAACTGGCGGCGCCGTCGCAAGCCCTGCAGGTCACCTTGGGTCTGGCGCGTGATCGCGGCGGCAACTGGCTCCGCGGTGAGTTGCACGGCAGCCTGGAGCTGGAATGCAGCCGCTGCGAAAAAGTCTTTGCCTGGCCGCTGGATGCGAACATCGATCTGCGGCTGGTCCGCAACGACGCCGAGGCGCAGCAGGTTTTAGAGGAAGCCGACCCTTACCAGGTCGAGGATGATCGTCTGGTGGTTGCAGACGTCGTCGAGGATGAAGTACTGCTGGCGCTGCCGATGTTGCCGCGCTGTCAGCAATGCGAGCAGGCGAAGGCGGATGCGCCGGAGCCGGCGCCCGCGGCCAAAGCCGAGAGGCCCAATCCGTTTGCGCAATTGAAGAAGAGCTGAAGTAATTTTACGGGCGTACACAGGCCCCGAAGGAAGTCGTCATGGCAGTCGCAAAATCCAAGAAGTCCCGTTCCTACCGCGGCCACCGTCGTTCCCACGACGCGCTGTCGGCGCCGACGCTGTCGGTCGATCCGACCTCGGGCGAAACGCATCTGCGTCACCACGTCACGGCCGACGGCTACTACCGTGGCCGCAAGGTGATCGACAAGGCCGCGCCGGAATCCACCGAGGAATAATCCTCGCTGACGGCGCGCATCCATAAATGGCCGCGCCCGTCGTCCTCGCTGTAGACGCCATGAGCGGCGATCACGGTCTATCGGTGACCGTGCCCGCCGCTTTGTCGTGCCTGGAGCAGCATAAAAAGCTGCATATCGTGCTGGTCGGTGATCAGGTTCGCCTGCGCGCCGCGTTGCTGGATACGCGCTGGCAGCCGGGCAAACGCCTGAGCCTGCGTCACGCCGGCGAAGTCGTGGCCATGGACGAGTCGCCGTCCAAAGCGCTGCGGCACAAAAAAGACTCCTCCATGCGCGTCGCCATCGACCTGGTCAAGACCGGGCAGGCGAGAGCCGCAGTGTCCGCCGGCAACACCGGCGCGCTGATGGCGACCGCGCGTTTCGTGCTGAAAACCCTGCCTGGCATCGACCGCCCCGCGATCGTTTCGGCGCTGCCGGCGGTACTGCGGCACGTGCACATGCTCGATCTGGGCGCCAACGCCGAATGCACGCCCGAGCAGCTGGTGCAGTTCGCAGTGATGGGCTCGGCCCTGGTCACCGCGGTCAACGGCGTCGAGCGGCCTCGCGTGGCGCTGCTCAACATCGGCACCGAATCGATCAAGGGCAGCGACACGATACGCAGCGCCGCGGCGCTGCTGCAGAAGTCGACGATCAACTACGTCGGTTTCGTCGAAGGCGACGGCGTGTTCTTCTCCGATCTCGATGTCGTCGTCTGCGACGGTTTTGCCGGCAACGTCGCGCTGAAAACCGGCGAAGGCGTGGCCAAGCTGATCCGCCAGTTCATGCGTGAGGAATTCGATCGCAACATGCTGACCCGCGCCGGCGCTGCGGCCGCCATGCCGGCGCTGAAAGCGCTGGCCAGGCGCATCGATCCGCGCAACTACAACGGCGCCAGCTTCGTCGGCCTTCAGGGCATCGTCATCAAATCCCACGGCAGTGCCGACGCGCTGTCCTTCGGCAATGCGCTGGAAGTGGCGTTGAAGGAAATCGAAAAGGACGTGCCGACGCGGATCAGCAGCCTGCTCGCGGCATCGGGATTGCCAACGTCGTAAACCCCGGGTTGCACCCGGGCTACTTGACCAGCTGGTTCAGATCGAAGATCGGCAGCAGGATCGCGAGCACGATGACCAGCACGATGCCGCCCATTGCCAGGATCAGCACCGGCTCGAAAATGCCCATCATCGCCGCGACCAGGGTCTCGACTTCGCGCTCCTGATTCTCGGCGGCGCGGTCGAGCATTTCGTCGAGTTTGCCCGAGGATTCGCCGCTGGCGATCAGGTGCACCGTGATCGGCGGGAACAGCTTGCTCTCGGCCAGCGAGCGATACAGGCTGCCGCCTTCGCGCACCTTGCGCGCCGCGACTTCGATCGCCTCGCGCATCGGCAGGTTGGTGACCACCTGCGTGCCGATGCGCATCGCTTCCAGGATCGGCACGCCGCTGCCGAACAGGATGCCGAGCGTGCGCGTGAAGCGGCCGGTGTTGGCGCCGCGCGTCAGCCTGCCGATCAGCGGCAGGCCGAGCTGGCGCAGATGCATTTTTCGCTTGAACGCGTCGTTGCGCATCATGCGATTGAACACGATGCCGCCGATGAACAGGCCGATCGCGAGAAAAATGCCGTAATTGCGCAGGAAATTGCTGACCGCGATCAGGCCGGTGGTCAGCGCCGGCAACTCGGCCTTGATGTCCGAATACACGCCGACGACCTGCGGCACGACGTAGGTCAGCAGCAGCACGACGACGCCGATCGCGACCAGGGTCAGGATCGCCGGATACACCGCGGCGAGCATCACCTTGTTGCGCATCACCTGGCGTTTTTCGACGTATTCGGCGAGGCGCTCGAGAATGTTGTCGAGCTTGCCGGACTGCTCGCCGGCTTCCACCGTGGCACGAAACAGCGGCGGAAACGCGTTCGGAAACTGGTTCAGGGCGAGCGCCAGCGTGCTGCCTTCGAGCACGCCGCTGCGCACGCCGAGCGCGATGCGTTTGACGCGCTTGGATTCGCTCTGCTGCGAAACCGCGGCGAGCGATTCGTCGAGCGGCAAACCCGAGCGCACCAGGGTCGCGAGCTGGCGCGTGAACAGCGACAGCTCGGTGCTGCTGATGCTGCCGCGGTTGTTGAATACCGAAGACTGCTGCGCCGCGGCCTTGTCGGAGACCTGCTCGATCGCCATCACTGTCAGGCCGCGATCGCGTAGCGACTGGCGCGCCTGGCGCGGGCTGTCGCCTTCGATCAGGCCTTTTTCCTGGCGACCCTTGGCGTTGAGTGCGCTGTACTCGTAAGCGGGCATCGTGCGGCGCTTATTCCTCGACCGTCACGCGCAGCACTTCGCGCAGCGTCGTATGACCGGCGATGATTTTCCAGCGGCCGGATTGAAGAATGCCGGGGCCGCGGCTGCGCGCGTAATCCTCGAGCTTCTGCTCGCTGCTGCCGTCGTGGATCATCGTTTCCAGCGTGCGATCCATTTCGATGATTTCGTGTATGCCGCTGCGGCCGAGGAAGCCCATGTGCCGGCACAGCGGGCAGCCGACCGGCTTGTACAGCGTCAGCGGCTCGTCGATCGCGACGGCGAGCTGTTCCTTCTCGGTGACGCTGGCTTCGTAAGGCTGCTTGCAGTGTTTGCACAGCGTACGCACCAGGCGCTGCGCCATCAGGCCGACCAGCGACGAACTCAGCTGATAAGGCTCGACGCCCATGTCGCGCAGACGCGTGACGGCGCCGACCGCCGTGTTCGTATGCAGCGTCGACAACACCAGGTGACCGGTCTGCGACGCCTGCACTGCGATTTCCGCGGTTTCCAGATCGCGGATTTCGCCGATCATCACGACGTCCGGATCCTGACGCAGGATCGCGCGCAGGCCGCGCGCAAACGTCATTTCGACCTTGGTGTTGACCTGCGATTGGCCGACGCCGTCGATGTAGTACTCGATCGGATCCTCGACCGTCATGATATTGCGGCTGCGGTCGTTCAACACGCTCAGCGCCGAATACAGCGTCGTGGTTTTGCCCGAGCCGGTCGGGCCGGTGACCAGCATGATGCCGTAGGGTTTGAAGATGATACGGCGCAGCATTTCGATCTGGCCGGCGTCGATACCCAGGTGTTCCAGATCCAGCCGGTCGGCCTGCTTGTCGAGAATACGCATCACCACGCGCTCGGCGTTGACGCCGGTCGGGATCGTCGACACGCGCACGTCGACCTTGCGGCCACCGAAAGCGCGGCTGATGCGGCCGTCCTGCGGCAGGCGCTTTTCGGCGATGTCGAGCTTGGCCATGACCTTGATGCGCGACACCAGGCGCGGCGCCAACGCGCGCGGCGGCGACATGATCTCGCGCAGCACGCCGTCGACGCGAAAGCGCACGGTCAGCCGGTTCTCGAAGGTTTCGACGTGGATGTCCGAGGCGTTTTCCTTGATCGCCTCGACCAGCAGGCCGTTGATGAACTTGATCACCGGCGCGTCGTCGTTGGATTCCAGCAGGTCCTGGTTCTCCTGCAGCGCGTGCGCGATCGCGTCCAGATCCGCGCCTTCCTCGTCGTTGAGCCCTTCCATCAGGCTCGCGGTGGCCGCGGTCTGGCCTTCGTAGGTGCGCGACAGCAGCGCGTCGAATTCGACGACGCTGACGTTCTTCAAGCGCACCGGGCGGCCGACGAAGCGCCGCGTTTCCTGCAGCGCCTCGATCTGCGCGCCGGGGCGCGCGGCGACCAGCACATGGTCGCCGAGATCTTCGGAGACGATCAGTCCGTGGCGCTTGGCGAAAGCGAACGGCGGGCGGCGCAACATGGCTTCCATGGCGCGCGGCTACTGGTCGCGGCGCGGCGTGACGATGGTTTCCTCGCGCTCCGGCAGCAGCGGCACCGCGGCGCCCGGCGCCAGGGGTGCTGTATCGGGTATCGACGGCGCCGCGGCGCCGGGCAGGGCGCCCGGAGGCGGCACGCTGGCCGGCATGTGATCCAGCGTCGCCTTGTCCCAGCCCTGCATCACCGGACGCGTGCCGCCGATCAGCGGGATCGAGCCGGCGGTGCCGTTCAACTGTGCTTCGCGCGCCGAGTCGTACTTGCGCCGCGTGTAGTAATCGCCCTCGGCCTGGGTGCGCACGATCGCCGGGCGGATGAACACCATCAGGTTGCGCTTGGTGCGCTGCACCGAGCGGTACTTGAACAGCGAGCCGATCAGCGGAATGTCGCTGATGAAGGGCACACCGCTGCGGCTGTCGTTGAGCGAGTCGTCGATCAGGCCGCCGAGCACCAGGATCTGGCCGTCTTCGACCGTGACGGTGTTGCTCAGGGTGCGCTTGTTGGTCACCAGATCGACAGCGGACGTGGAGTTCGCGGCCAGGCTGGAAATCTCCAGTTTCAGCTTCAGCTTGATCGTATTGCCCTGGTTGATCTGCGGCGTGATGCCGAGCGTCAGGCCCACGTCCTTGCGTTCGATGGTCTGGAACGGATTGACCGAGCCGCTGCTGCTGCTGGTGCCGGTATTGCTGTACGAGCCGGTCAGGAACGGCACTTCCTGGCCCACCGAGAATTCGGCCTCCTGGTTGTCTAGCGTAGTCAGCGAGGGCTGCGACAGCACGTTGGTATTGCCGTCGCCCTTGAGCGCTTTCAGCAGCAGCGCGAACGTGGTGCCGCCGCTGCTGATCGCGCCGCCGCCGATGTTGATGCCCTGGCTGACGGCGCCGGCCAGCGCTTCCGCGGTGCTGCTGGCCGAGGCGGCGCCGGAGATCGCGCTCAGGGTAGTCGGGTTGAGGATGCCGGCGGCGGCAACCTTGTTGCCGTTGTACACCGCCCAGTCGACGCCGAGCTGGCTGGATTTGTCGGCCGAGACTTCGGCGATGATGCCGTCGACCAGCACCTGCGAGCGGCGCACGTCGAGCTGCGCGATCACGTCGCGGATCAGGCGCATGGTCTTGGGCGGCGCGGTGACGATCAGCGCATTGGTTTCCTTGTCGGCAAGCACTTTGGCGCCGGTGACGCTGCCGGAGCTGGCAGTCGGTGCCGCGGCGGTGGCGCCGCCGGGCTTGCCTTCGGCCGCGACCTGCTGCGCATAGCCTTCCAGGATCGGCGCGAGGTTTTCGGCGCTGCCGTAGTTCAGGTACACGACCTGGGTCGCGCCGCCTTCGCCGACTTCAACATCGAGCTGACGGATGATGTCGAGCATCTTCTGGCGGTCGGACTTGTCGCCGCCGACCATGACGCTGTTGCTGCGCTCGTCGGCGAGCACGATCGCCGGCTTGACGCTCGGGTCCTGGTTCTTGTCGCCCTGGGTCAGCGCGGTCAAGGTGCGGACCATATCGGCGGCGCCGGCGTTCTTCAGGTGCACCAGCTCGATGTCGCGGTCGCTGCTCTGGTCAATCTGGCGGATCAGCTTTTCCAGGCGCACGACGTTGGCGGCGCGGTCGGAGATGATCAGCATGTTCGACGGCGCGTAGGCGGCGAGGTGGCCCCACTGCGGCACCAGCGGCCGCAGGATCGGCACCAGCTGCGCGGCCGACACGTTCTGGATGTTGTAGACGTGGGTCACGACCTCGTCGATCGCCAGGCCCGCGCCGCTGGAGTTGTAGCCGCCGCCGTCCTGGCGCGCATTGGTCTCGGGCACGATCTTGATCGACTCGCCGGCCGGGATCGCCGCAAAGCCCTGCACCTGCAGCACCGCGAGGAAGGTCTCGTAGACGCCGGAGGCGTCCATCGGGCTCGACGACACCACCGTGACCTTGCCCTTGACGCGCGGGTCGACGATGAAATTCTTGCCGGTGACTTCGGAAACCGTTGCGATCAGCGTGCTGATGTCGGCGTCCTTCAGGTTCAAGGTCACCTGCGCCCAGGCCGGCAGTGCGGCGCACATAGACCCCAGCAGGAACAGCACGGCGACGCGAGCGCGGCGCGTAACAATGGAAGGCGTCATGTGAGCTTCGACCGACCCCGGAAACGATGCAAGATAATTAAAATAAGAACAACGTCAGAACGTTGCGCGCAATATCAAAAAACGGTGTGCCGACCGCTAGTGACCACCCAGCAGGTTGACGGTGATCGCCTGCTGCGAGCCGCCGCGCTCCACGGTCAGATTCAGCGTGTTCGCGGTGCTCAGGTCGCCGAGCATCTGCAGCGCGCGCGACGGATCGTCCAGCTGCACGCCGTTGACCGATGTCACCAGATCGCCAGGCCGTAACCCGGCGCCGTTGAACACCGAGCGGTCACGGCCCGGATAGATACGATAACCGCGCTGCTGGCCGTTGATGTTGGCCGGCTGGATGCGCAGGTAATCAGAGGCCTTGCTCGGATCGGCGAGCAGCTGGTCGCGGATGTTGCCGAGCATCGCTGCGGTATCGGTATTGCCGGGCTGCGCCAGTGCCGGCGCGGCGCCGGCCCCGGCCAGCGAGGTGCCGGGGCGGTCCTTGTCCAGGCGCAGCGTCTCGAGCTGGCCGTTGCGCGACAGGATCACGCGGTCGGGGAAGATCGCCTGCAGGTTGACGCCGCGGACGACGTCGTCGCCTACCGAATAGGGTTTCTCTTCGCCGTCCTGGGTGCCGATCAGCGCGCGCGATTCCTTGTCGCGGTCGGCAGCGAGTATGCCCAGCAGGTTCAGGCTCAGCCGCGTGTCCGGCGCCTTGTCCATCTGGTCGAGTTGCGGATCGGCTGGCGCCTGGTAGTCGCCGAACAGGTGCGCGCCGGCGACCAGCTCGGCGTTCGGGCCGGCGTTGGCCGTCGGAGTATTGGCGGTGCTGACCGCGGGCGGCGCCGGTTTCCAGGCGCTGGCCTCGGGCACTGGCACCCACAGCCAGATGAACTGCGCCAGCAATCGCGCCAGCAGCAGCGCGAACAGCACTTTGCCCACGGCCGGCAGCCAACGCCCGTGGCGCTCGTAGGCAAGCGCGATGTTGCGCGGCAGGTTCTCGGCCAGTGAGGTCATAGGCCATCATAACCTGCTGTTTGTTACGGATAACAGCAGGATAAACCCTCGTCGTCGGTCGGAATCCGCGTGCCGTGGCGCAGAAAGCCGCGGCGCAGGAACAAATAGCGGCAGTCGTTGCCGAAGTGTTGCCGGCCGTCGCCGTCGGTAACACGCCGTCGCCGCCGGGCCGGCCGCGGGTACGGCACTTGAATTGCCGGTATCTGAAACCAGATTGCTTGTCTTACCGAATCTCGTATCAATGCTGTCGAGCGCAGCGAGACGACCCGGCCGGACGAATCCAGATGCAGTTCAGAACGGCTTTGCCGGCACCCTCGTTTTTTGTGAACGCAGCGCTACACTAGGACCATGAGCCGCAGCAGCAATACCCAGCGTGACGACCTTCGCGACCTCGCCGTAGAGGAAGCCAAACCGCGCCTGCAGCAGCCGCCGATGTACAAGGTGATCGTCGTCAACGACGACTTCACACCGATGGAGTTCGTGGTCCAGGTTTTGCAGCAGTTTTTTCATCACACTCGGGAGGCCGCGGTGCAGATCATGCTCCACGTGCACACCAAGGGCCGCGGCACTGCCGGTATTTTTCCGGTGGAAATCGCGGAGACGAAGACTGCTCAGGTAAACGCCTACGCTCGTAAGCATCAGCACCCGCTGCTCACCGTCATGGAGAAAGCTTAATGCTCAGCGATGAACTCCAGAAAGCATTGGACGCCGCGTTCTTGGCCGCTCGTGGTGAAGGCCACGAACTGCTGACCGTCGAACATTTGCTGCTGGCCCTGTTGTCCGATACCAACGTGTCGGAAGTGCTGAGTGGTGGCGGCGCCGATCTCGAGAAACTCGAGCAGGCGCTGCGCGACTACATCCGTCAGAACATTCATTCCAACCGCGATTCTGCCGATCAGGTCGAGGTGCAGCCGACGCTGTCGTTCCAGCGTGTGCTGCAGCGCGCGATCTACCACGTGCAGGCCGCCGGCAAGAAGCAGGTGACCACGCTCAACGTGCTGGTCGCGCTGTTCGCCGAAAAAGACACTCACGCGGTTTACCTGCTCAACGAGCAGGGCGTGACGCGGCTCGACGTGGTCAACTTCATCAGCCACGGCATCGCCAAGAACAACAGCCAGGCGCCGCAGCCGCGCCGGAAGCCTCGCAGGACAACGAGGACAAGGAAGACGGCAAGGCCAACGGCAAAACCGCGCTGGAGCAGTTCGCGGTCAACCTGAACGAGCGCGCGGCGCGCGGCCAGATCGATCCGCTGATCGGCCGCGAGCATGAGATCGAGCGCGTCATGCAGACGCTGTGCCGCCGTCGCAAGAACAATCCGCTGCTGGTCGGTGAAGCCGGCGTCGGCAAGACCGCGATCGCCGAGGGCCTGGCCTGGCTGATCATCGAAGACCGCGTGCCGGACCTGCTGAAAGGCAGCGTCGTCTACAGCCTGGATCTCGGCAGCCTGATCGCCGGCACCAAGTATCGCGGCGACTTCGAAAAGCGCTTCAAGGCGGTGATGACCGAGCTGACCACGCAGCCCGGCGCCATCGTGTTCATCGACGAGATTCACATGATCATCGGCGCCGGCGCTGCCAGCGGCGGCGTCATGGACGCGTCCAATCTGCTCAAGCCTTTGCTCAGCTCGGGCGAGCTGCGTTGCATGGGCTCGACCACGTATCAGGAATATCGCGGCATCTTCGAGAAGGATCGCGCGCTGGCGCGTCGCTTCCAGAAAATCGACGTGTCCGAGCCGACGGTCGAAGATACGGTCAAGATCCTCGAAGGCCTGAAGCTGCGCTTCGAAGAACATCACCATGTGCAGTTCACGCGCGGCGCGCTGCGCTCGGCGGTGGAGCTGTCGGTGCGCCACATCACCGATCGCCACCTGCCGGACAAGGCGATCGACGTGATCGACGAGGCCGCCGCGCGCCTGCGCCTGCTGCCGGAATCCAAGCGTCGCAAGACCGTGCAGGTTCGTGACATCGAAGAGACGGTCGCCAAGATCGCGCGCATTCCGCCGAAGAGCGTGTCGAGCAACGATCGCGACAAGCTCGCCACGCTGGAGCGCGATCTGAAGCTGACCATCTACGGCCAGGATGCGGCGATCGAGCAGCTGGCGTCGAGCATCAAGCTGTCGCGCTCGGGCCTGGGTAATCCGGACAAGCCGATCGGCAACTTCCTGCTGGCCGGCCCGACCGGCGTCGGCAAGACCGAAGTCACGCGCCAGCTGGCGCTGCAACTCGGCATCGAGCTGATCCGCTTCGACATGAGCGAGTACATGGAGCGCCACACGGTGAGCCGCCTGATCGGCGCGCCCCCGGGTTACGTCGGTTTCGACCAGGGCGGCCTGCTGACCGAGGCGGTGATCAAGCAGCCGCATTGCGTGGTGCTGCTCGACGAAATCGAGAAGGCGCATCCGGATGTTTTCAACCTGCTGCTGCAGGTCATGGACCACGGCACGTTGACCGACAACAACGGCCGCAAGGCGGACTTCCGCAACGTGATCCTGATCATGACGACCAACGCCGGTGCCGAGGAGTCCTCGCGGCGTTCGATCGGCCTGGTCGAGCATGTCCACTCGATGGACGCGATGGAGGTCATCCGCAAGATGTTCACGCCGGAATTCCGCAACCGACTCGACGCGATCATCCCGTTCGCGGCGCTGGGCCCGGTCGAGATCGCGCGCGTCGTCGACAAGTTCCTGGTGCAGCTCGAAGAACAGCTCGCCGCCAAGGGCGTGGTGCTCGACATCGACGAGGAAGCGCGCACCTGGCTGGGCACGCGCGGCTACGATCCGAAGATGGGCGCGCGTCCGATGGCGCGCACGATCCAGGATGCGCTGAAGCGTCCGCTCGCCGAGGAGTTGCTGTTCGGCAAGCTTGCCTCGGGCGGCAGCGTTCACGTCAGCGTCAAGGACGACAAGCTGGTGTTCGAGATGGAATCGAAAGAGAAGGTGGCGCTGCTCGAACCGGTGTAAGCCGGCCAGCAACAAAAAAGCCCGCGATTCGCGGGCTTTTTTGTTGCTGGATCCGCGCCTGCGCGTGGATGGCTTTGCTAGCGCAATCTCACTTGTCGCGGAACGTGATCCGACCCTTGGTCAGGTCGTAAGGCGTCAGCTGCACGGTGACCTTGTCGCCGGTCAGGATGCGGATGTAGTTCTTGCGCATGCGGCCCGAGATATGGGCGGTGACCACGTGACCATTGTCGAGTTTGACGCGGAACGTGGTGTTGGGCAGGGTTTCGGCGACCGTGCCCGGCATTTCAATGTGGTCTTCTTTCGCCATTAGCGAGGGAGCTGCTCCAAAACAGGGGACATGCAAGATAGCCCGGCATTATCCGCCTTATGGCCGATACCGGCAAGCTACGAGTCCGCCTGCGGGCAATCCGCGCTGCGTGTTCAGGCCTGCTGATCGCCCAGTACTTGCCAGCCGCGGCCGGACAGAATCTCCAGCGGGTGGAAGTTGCGCTTGTATTCCATCTTCTGGCTGCCGGGCACCCAGTAGCCCAGATAGACGTGGTCCATGCCGGCTTCGCGCGCGACCATCACCTGCTGCAGCACCGCGAAGGTGCCAAGGCTGCGCTCGGGCATGTCGGTGTCGAAGAAGGTGTACACCGCCGATAGCGATTGCGGCGTGCGGTCGACCACCGCGCAGGCGACCATGCGGCCCTGCAGGCGCATCTCCCAGAACTCGGCCGTGCCCCAGCCGCAGTCGAGAAAATTGTGGAAACCGGGCTTGTCTTCCGGGTTCATACCGCCGCCGGAATGGCGGCCTTTCAGATAGCGCCGGTACAGATCGAACTGCTCGTCGGTCAGCTCCTGGCGAATTTCCATCGTCAGATCGGCATTGGTTCTGAGGCAGCGCCGCTGCGAGCGGTTGGGGCGGAAATCACGCACCGGAATGCGCGCCGGAATGCAGGAGGCGCAGCCGCTGCAGCGCGGCCGATAGACATGATCGCCGCCGCGACGGAAGCCCTGCGACAGCAGCATTTCGTAGCGCTGCGGGTTCAGCGTGAAATCCGGATCGACGAACAGGCTGCGCGCGGTCCGCTGCGGCAGGTAGCCGCAGGGATGTTCGGTGCTTAAGTAGAGCCGGATCCGTTCCATTGCCATTGCATCTTACCGAGGTAGATGCTCGCGCGGGGTGGGTACCGCGATGTCGAAATGCCAGGCGCCGGTGCGGCCGGGCAGTGCTACCGCAGGGCGCAGCAGGTTGAGGAAACGCTCGCGGGAAATGTCCAGCGCGCCCAGCGTGCGCAGGTGCTCGGAGGCGACCTGGCAGTCGAGCAGATGGAACTCCCAGGCCTTGAGCTGCT
The DNA here is from genome assembly GCF_965279055.1 of Hydrocarboniphaga sp. NCBI lineage: Bacteria > Pseudomonadati > Pseudomonadota > Gammaproteobacteria > Nevskiales > Nevskiaceae > Hydrocarboniphaga > Hydrocarboniphaga sp. Next base: position 1,151,356 of record NZ_OZ257125.1, read on the forward strand.
CGCACAGCCAGTACAGCGCGATTTTCGACGCGTCGGTGGCGTGGCTGAACATCGACTCGCCGAAAAACGCGCGCCCCAGCGACACGCCGTAGAGGCCGCCGATCAGTGTCCCGTCGCGCCAGACTTCCACCGTGTGCGAATAGCCGCGCCGGTGCAGCTCCTGGTAGGCATCGCGCATGTCGCTGCCCAGCCAGGTGCCGCGGCCGCGCAGGCGCGGCCCGGCGCAGGCGTCGAGTACGTCGCGATAGGCGGTGTCCAAAGTCACCGCGTAGTCGCCGCGGCGCAGTGCCTTGCCCAGCGAGCGCGAGACCTTCATGCCGGTCGGCATCAGCAGCGCGCGCGGGTCCGGACTCCACCACAGGATGGGCTCGTCCGGGTTGTACCAGGGAAAAATGCCCTGTGAGTAGGCGCGTATCAACCGGGTTACCGACAAATCGCCGCCGATAGCCAACAGCCCGTTCGGATCGCGCATCGCGAGATGCGGCGACGGAAAGTTCTGGTTCGGATCGCGTGGATCCAGCCAGTGCAGGCGGATCGGGTTGTCCATCGGTCAAACGCTGGTCGGAGGCTCGAGTCGGTAGGGGCTATGGTGCATCAGTTCCTGGCTACGCGCGGCGACCGCACGACGTTCGCGCGTCAGGAAGTGTTCGACGGCATCCCGGAGCCGCGGTTCGGCCAAGTGATGCAAGGAACGCGTCAGCACCGGCGTGAAGCCGCGCGCCAGCTTGTGTTCGCCCTGGGTGCCGGCGTCGTAGCGGCGCAGGCCCTCGCGCAGGCACAACTCGATGCCCTGGTAGTAGCAGCATTCGAAATGCAGGCTGTGATAGCGGTCCGCCGCGCCCCAGTGGCGTCCATACAGCGTGTCGCCGCCCTGCAGCGTCAGCGCGGCGGCGATCAGGCGGCTGCCTTCGTAGCCGAGGATCACGCGCAGCGGCGAGCCCGCCGCACCGCCGTAACCGAGCAGGAATTCCGGCGTCAGATAGGGCGCCTGTCCGCGTTCTTCGTAGGTGTTGGCGTAGAGCGCGTAGATCGCGACCCAGAGCGCGTCGTCGATCTCGTCGCCGCGCCGCGTCTCAAAACGCAGCCCGGCCTCGGTGACACGACGCCGCTCGCGCAGCATCTTCTTGCGCTTGTCGCTGGAAAAGCGCGCCGCGAAAGCGGTGAAATCGGCGTCGCCGCGATTGAACCACTGGAACTGCAGATCGTGGCGCTCCAGCCAGCCGGCCGCGCGATAGGCTGCGGCCTGATCGTCGGCGACGAACAGCGTGTGAGCCGACGACAACGATTCGTCGGCGACCAGCGCATTGAGCTGTTGCACGACCAGGGCGCGCACCGTGTCATCGACCGCGCCAATGCGCGGCCCGACCGAGGGCACGAACGGGATCGCGTTCAGCAGCTTCGGGTAATAAGGCTGGCGAATGCTGTGGCTGGCTTCGGCCCAGGCGAAATCGAATACGAATTCACCGTAGGAATGCAGCTTCAGATACAGCGGCGCGGCGCCGACCAGCTTGCCGTCACGATGCGCCAGCAGATGCTGCGGCAGCCAGCCGAGGGATTCACCGACGCAGCGATAGGTCTCGAGTGCGCTTAAAAAAGCGTGGCGAGTGAATGGATAGCCGCTGTCGAACAGCGCGTCCCATTCATCGGCGTCGATGCGTGCCAGCGCCGTTGCGACAGAAAATCGCAGCGGCGCCGGCGCGGTGTTAGGGACGAGTGCTGTCAGCGGCGGCGATCAGTGAAACGTCGGCCCGACCGCCGGGCGATCGCGCAGCACCCACTGGATCACCGCGTCGTGCTCGAAGCCGCTGATCTGGTCGTCGGGCGTCGACGGCCCGGCCTCCAGCATCTTGCCGTCGGCGTCGAAACGGATGCTCGCGCCGGCGCTCTGAATGCGGATTTCGGAATCGGTTTCGTCCTCGAGCGTCAGCTGCAGGTAACGCACGCGGCTTTCTGCATATTCCGGCATGCGGCTGGCGCCTGCCGCCACCCTGGCGGCCTGCTCCGGTGAAAATTCACGGATGCGTCCATCACCCGTCAGAACGAAATGCCGCACGTGGTTACTCATGTCGGTCCTCGTTCGAGTCCTGCGACTCGCTGGCAAAAATGGTGGCGGTACTGCGCCTTTATCTCTGCATCGATGATGCCGGCGCGACCTTTCTGCTATGTGAAGCTGAACGTATTCAATTCAAGCCCGTCTGTGCTGCCCGGATGTACGCCGGGGCCGTGAAAACGCCTTGCTATACTCAGGTCACATCATTACCGCGTTCTGCGCTAGCGAATCAAGTGGCGAATCAGTCGGTTAAAAGCAAATCTCAGGCCACGGACGACCTGGCCGATCCGGGCTGGCTGGAACGCCTGCCGCGAGAGGCGGTATTGCTGGCCTGCGCCGGCTTCACCGTGTTCCTGCTGGTGGCCCTGATCAGCTTCAACGCCGATGACGCCGGCTGGTCCTCAAGCGGCACCGGCGCCCCGGCGCACAACCTGGTCGGCGGCGTCGGCGCCTGGATCGCCGACGTGCTGCTGAGCCTGTTCGGCTACGTCGCGTTCTTTCTGCCGTGGGCGGTGTTCCTGCTGGGCCTGCGCTTTTATCGCGGCCGCTCGAACGATGGCGGCATTCCGTGGCCGCTGCGAGCGATCGCCTGGTTGGTGCTGCTACCCAGCGTCGCCGGTCTGTGCGCGCTGCACGTCGGTACGTTCCCGTCGTTCCCGCCGCAGGGCGCCGGCGGTATCGCCGGGCTGTCGCTGGGCTCCTGGCTGGTGTCGATACTGAATCCGGTCGGCTCCAGCCTGCTGTTGCTGACGCTGACCCTGTGCATGCTGCCACTGGCGCTGATTTTCTCCTGGGTCGACGTGCTCGACTCGGTCGGCTCCATGGTCATGCGGCTGTGGGCCCTGCGTCCGGAGTTGCCGGAACGCCAGGCGCGGGATCTGGACGAGGAAGACGAAGCCGCGCCTGCCGCGAGCCTGCCGCCGGTGGCCGTCGTCGACGAGGATCTGCCCTGGCTGAAACGGCGCAGGACGCCGCAGATGGGCACGCCGCGGCCGCCGTCTGTTGGCACCGCCGAAACGCAGATGGACCTGCTCGGCGCGCCGGCGGTCGAGCCGATGGTGTTCATGCCGACGCCGGTCGTCGACCCCGACGAGCTCGACGAACTGGAGATCGACGACGAGCCGCCGCTGGCGCGCGCCAAACCCAAGCCGGCGCCCAAGCCCAAGCCGGCCGCCAAGGTCGAGCCGCCGCCGTTCGCGGCGGTGCCGAAATTCGAAGGCGATCCGATCCCGCCGTTCAGCCTGCTCGACATGCCCAAGCCCACCGGCAAGCGCTATACGCCGGAAGAACTCGAACGGCTGTCGCGCGAAGTCGAAAATCACCTGAAGGATTTCGGCATCAAGGCGCAGGTGATCAATGCGATGCCGGGGCCGGTGATCACGCGCTTCGAGATCCAGCCGGCGCCGGGCGTCAAAGGCGCTCAGATCACCAACTTGAGCAACGACCTCGCGCGCTCGCTGAGCGTGTCGCGGGTACGCGTGATCGAGGTCATCGAGGGCAAGCCTTACGTCGGGCTCGAAATTCCGAACACCAAGCGTGAAATGGTCTGGCTACGCGAGATTCTCGACTCGCCGAGCTACAAGAACAGCGCGTCGCCGCTGACGATGGCGCTGGGCAAGGACATCGCCGGCAATCCGGTGTCGGTGGACATGGCCAAGATGCCGCACTTGCTGGTGGCGGGTACCACCGGCGCGGGCAAGTCGGTGGCGATCAACGTGATGATCCTGTCGATGTTGTACAAGGCGACCAAGGAGCAGGTGCGTTTCATCTTCGTCGATCCGAAAATGCTCGAATTGTCGGTTTATGCCGATATTCCGCACCTGCTGACGCCGGTGGTCACCGACATGAAGGACGCGGCCAATGCGCTGCGCTGGTGTGTCGCCGAGATGGAGCGCCGCTATCGGCTGATGACGGCGATGGGCGTGCGCAACCTGGCCGGCCTGAACCGCAAGATCGAGGAAGCCGAAGCCGCCGGCGAGCCTATCCTCGATCCGATCAAGAACGCGCCGCAGCTGTTCGACGACGACGGCTTCGCGCCGACGCCGGTGTATCTGAAGAACATGCCGCATATCGTCATCGTCATCGACGAACTCGCCGACATGATGATGGTGGTCGGCAAGAAGGTCGAAGAACTGATCGCGCGCATCGCGCAGAAAGCGCGCGCCGCCGGCATCCACCTGATCGTCGCCACACAGCGCCCCAGCGTCGACGTGATCACCGGCCTGATCAAGGCGAATATTCCGTCGCGCGTCGCGTTCCAGGTGGCGTCGCGGATCGACAGCCGCACGATTCTGGATCAGCAGGGCGCTGAAACGCTGCTCGGTCACGGCGACATGCTGTATCGCCCGATCGGCGCGTCGACCGTGGCGCGCGTGCATGGCGCCTTCGTCGACGATCACGAGGTTCACAAGGTCGTTGCTTACCTCAAGCAGGTCGGCGCGCCGGATTACATCGAAGACATCCTCGCCGACGAGGCGCCGACGAATGCTCAGGGCGGCGGCGCGGGCGGCGGCGAAGACAATGCCGAGTCCGACGCACTCTATGACCAGGCCGTGGCGATCGTGCTGGAAACGCGCAAGGCCAGCGTGTCCTGGGTGCAGCGCCGTTTGAAGATCGGCTACAACCGCGCCGCGCGCATGGTCGAGCAGATGGAGGCCGCCGGCATCGTCGGCCCCAGCGGGCCCGGCGGCAATCGCGAAATTCTGGCGCCGGGCGGGCGCAGCGGCGACTAAGGGAACCTCTGAATCCGTCCTGCGCGCCCGCGTTGCCCCGGAGTGCCCGCCAGGCAAGGCGCGGGCTGTGCGGCTTGGTGGTTCCAAGCAAGCGGCCTGCAACGCCGCATGGCGGGCACTCCGGGGCAACCCAAAGGGCCGGTGTCAAAACGGGTGCCGTGCGGCGTCAGTCGCGCCTCATGTCTATCAGTACACAGCGTCGCTCCTTCCTTGCGCGGCGCCCGTTTTGACGCCGGCGCGGATGTGCAGGACGGTTTCAGAGGTTCCGTGGCGCGGCGCCGGCGAACGAACGCCGGCCGCGCCTGTCCCAGGAGTCCATCATGTTCGGGTATTTCATGCGTAACTTTCTGTTCCGGTCGGCCGCGCTGCTCGCGCTGTCTGTTGCGAGTGTGAACAGCGCGCTCGCCAACAGCGGCGCCGAAGAACTCAACCGCTTCATCAACGACACGCGCACCGTCACCGCGCGCTTCAGCCAGGTGCAGTTCAACGATCGCGGCGAGAAGCTGGCCAGCAGTTCCGGCCAGATGATCCTGTCGCGCCCCGGCCGCTTCCGCTGGAATTACGAGCAACCCTACGAGCAGCTGATGGTCTGCGACGGCCAGAAAATCTGGCTCTACGATCCGGACCTGTCGCAGGTCACGGTGCGGCCCGCAGCCGATACCTTGAGCGGCACGCCCGCCGCGCTGCTGGCGCAGCGCTCGACCTTGACCGACGAGTTCGCGATCGAGGATCTGGGCGCCCGCAACGACGCCCAGGGCGTGCGCCTGAAGCCGCGCAACGTCGACGGCGATTTCGAGGCGATCGAAATGTGGCTGCGCAAGGGCGCTCCGGAACGCATGGTGTTCATGGACCGCATCGGCAACCGCACCGAAGTCGCGTTCACCGACATCCAGGTCAACACCAAGGTCGACGACGCGCAGCTCAAGTTCACGCCGCCCAAGGGCGCCGAGATCGTCGAGTCCGGCCAGCAGTCGCCGCCGACTAGCCTGCCGGTCGTGAAACCGAGCAAGAAGTGAAGCAAGGCGCCGCCCAGGCCGCGGCGGCGCCGCTCGCGGAGCGCATGCGTCCGCGCAAGCTCGACGAAGTCGTCGGCCAGGATCATCTGCTGGCGCTCGGCGCGCCGCTGCGCACCTTGCTCGAAGCGGGGCGTCCGCCGTCGATGGTGTTCTGGGGGCCGCCCGGTGTGGGCAAGACCACGTTGGCGCGCCTGGTCGCGCAGCATGTCGATGCGCATTTCGTCAGCCTGTCGGCGGTGATGGCAGGCGTGAAGGAAATACGCGAAACCACGCAGCGCGCGCACGCCGCGCTGCAAGGCCTGACGCCGCAGCGCACCGTGCTGTTCGTCGACGAAATCCACCGCTTCAACAAAAGCCAGCAGGATGCGCTGCTGCCGTTCGTCGAGGACGGCACCGTCGTGCTGATCGGCGCGACCACTGAAAATCCCTCTTTCGAACTGAACTCGGCGCTGTTGTCGCGGCTGCGCGTGTTCGTGCTGCGAGCACTGGATGAGTCGGCGATTTCCGATCTGCTGAAGCGCGCGCTGAGCGATCCGCAACGCGGCCTCGGCGAAGCCGATGACGCCTTGCCGGCGTCCTGGCTGCAACGCATGGCCGAGGCGGCCGACGGCGATGGCCGGCGCGCGCTGATTCTGCTGGAAACCGCAGTGGAACTGTGGCGCGCCGAGCAGAACAAGCGCGGCGACGCGCAGGCCGACGACGCACTGCTCGAGCGCCTGCTGGGCCGCGGCTTTCGCCGCTTCGACAAGCAGGGCGAGAACTTCTACGACCAGATTTCGGCGCTGCATAAATCGGTGCGCGGCAGCGACGCCGATGCGGCGCTGTACTGGTTCGCACGGATGATCGACGGCGGCGTCGATGCCGGCTACGTCGCGCGGCGGCTGGTGCGCATGGCGGTCGAGGACATCGGCCTGGCCGACCCGCGCGCGCAGTCGCTGTGCCTGGAAGGCTGGGCCACGTACGAGCGCCTCGGCAGCCCCGAAGGCGAGCTGGCACTGGCGCAGGCGGTGGTGTACCTGGCGGTCGCGCCGAAGAGCAACGCGGTCTACACCGCCTACAACACGGTGCGCGCGCTGGTCGAGAAAACCGGCTCGCTGGAAGTGCCGATGCACATCCGCAACGCACCGACGCGGCTGATGAAGGACATCGGTTACGGCGATGGCTATCGCTACGACCACAACGAGGCAGACGCCAACGCCGCCGGCCAGCAGTTCCTGCCGGACGCGCTGGTCGGCAGCGAGTTCTACGAGCCGACGCCGCGCGGCCTCGAGGCCAAGATCGGCGAGAAACTGGCGCAACTGCGCGAGCGTCGGCGTCGAGGCTGAGCCTGCAGCGCAGGCCGCTATAATCCGCGGCTACGTCGTTTATTGAAGTGGTGACCTCATGCTGGACCCCAAGCGCCTGCGCGCCAATCCCGAAGCGGTCGCCTCGCAGCTACTGCGCCGCGGCTTCGTGTTCGACACGGCGCGCTTCGTCGAGCTGGAGGCAGCGCGCAAGCAGCTGCAGACCGAAACCGAACAGCTGCAGGCCGAGCGCAACGCCGGTTCCAAGCGCATCGGCATGGCCAAGTCCAAGGGCGAGGACGCCTCGCCGATCCTGGCCGACATGGACCGGATCAAGGCGCAGCTCGGTGCCAACGAGCAGGCGCTGGCGACCTTGCAGGCGGACTTCGAAGACTTCCTGCTGCGCGTCCCGAACATTCCGCAGGACGGCGTGCCGGAAGGCCGTGACGAGAACGACAATGTCGAGATCCGCCGCTGGGGCACGCCGCGCGCGGCCGAAGGCGCCAAGGATCACGCCGACCTCGGCGAAGCCCTGGGCCTGATGGACTTCGCCGCCGCCGCCAAGCTCACCGGCGCGCGCTTCACCGTGCTGCGTGGCGGCCTGGCGCGCATGCATCGCGCGTTGACCCAGTTCATGCTCGATACGCATACGCGCGAGCACGGCTACGAGGAAATGTACGTCCCGTATATCGTCAACGCGGCGAGCCTGCGCGGCACCGGCCAGCTGCCGAAATTCGGCGATGACCTGTTCGCGCTGAAGATGGAGGAGGGCAGCCAGCAGGACTGGCGCCTGATCCCGACCGCCGAAGTGCCGCTGACCAATCTGCTTCGCGACGAGATCGTCGGCGTCGACGCACTGCCGAAAAAATTCGTCGCGCATACGCCCTGCTTTCGCGCCGAAGCCGGCGCCGCCGGCCGCGACACCAAGGGCATGATTCGTCAGCACCAGTTCGAGAAAGTCGAGCTGGTCTGGGCGGTGGCGCCGGAGCAGTCCGCCGCCGCGCTGGAATCGCTGACCGGCCACGCCGAGGCGATCCTGCAGAAGCTCGGCCTGCCGTATCGCGTGCTGGCGCTGTGTACCGGCGACATGGGCGCCACCGCCGCGCGGACCTACGATCTGGAAGTCTGGCTGCCGTCGCAGAACCGCTATCGCGAAATCAGCTCCTGCTCCAACTGCGAGGATTTTCAGGCGCGGCGCATGCTGGCGCGTTATCGCACTGCCGCGGGCAAAGTCGAGCTGCTGCACACGCTCAACGGCTCAGGCCTGGCGGTGGGACGCACGCTGGTGGCGATTCTGGAGAACTATCAGCGCGCCGATGGCAGCATCGAAGTGCCGGAAGCGCTGCGGCCGTATATGGGGGGCGTGACCGAGGTGCTGACCGGCTGAGCGCAGCCGACGTCGCCGACAATAAAAAAGCGGGCCGAAGCCCGCTTTTTTATTGCTTGAACGAAAGCCCTATTCGTCCTTTTTCTTCTTCTTGCCCGCGGGGTCGGCGCCGCCAAACACCTTGGCCAGCAAGCCGACCGGGCCACCGACGCCAGCGCCAGCGCGCGGGTTGGTGCCGGCGCTGGTGCCGGCCTGTGCGCCGCCACCACCAGTGTCGATGGTCGCACCGGCGCTGCCGCTGATGCCGCTGGCGGCGCTGGCGATGGACATGCTGCCGAGCAGCACGGCGGCCAGCGCCGTCTGGGTCATTACTCTGATGAAAGTCGTCATGTGTTGCTCCTGCCGAAACCGGTGAGTGCTTACTTGAAGTTGTAGCCGAGGCCGACGGTGCCGCCGAGCTCGACGTCGGCGCCGTAACGCTTGCCGATGTTGATTGCGCCGACGGTGATCGTCAGCGGCACGAACTGAGGCAGCGGCGCGATCGAGATCGCGGCGTTGGTGAAGCGGCCGGTGTATTCGGCGATGACCGACAGCCAGTTGGTGAAGTAGAACGCGCCGGAGCCGAACACACCCATCGTCGTCTTGCCCGGCTCGTTGAACACGTTGTCGCCGACGCCGATGTTCAGGATCGCGACGTGGTTGCCAAGCTGCACGGCCTTGGTCACGGCGGCGTAGACGCTGGAGCTGTTGGCCTGCTTGAAGGTGTCGCTGCCCCATTCGCCAGTGCCGATCACGCCGACGCCGAAGGCGGCATCGCCGGGCAGGTTGGTGTGGATCTTCAGGCCGAACGAGCCGGAGTCGCCGAACGAGTCGTCGGAGCCGCGGCCGGTCAGCGACGAGAACACCGCCGAGGTTTCCAGGCCTACGTATTCGTCGGCATCGCCGAAGCCGACGCTGACGCCGGCGGCGCCGTCGCTGGTGCTATCGAGCGTCTGCGCGAAAGCGCCGACACCGACCGAACCCCAGCTGGCGCCGAAGCCGACCGGCGCTTCGAAGGAAGCTGCTGCATAGCCCTGGATATTGCGGGTCGCCGCGGTGGCCGCCGCGCCACCCTCCTGAGCCCAGGCGTTCGTCGAAAGGAGGGCGACTGCGCCCGCGGCCACGGCCAACACCTTGTTCTGCAACATATTGCATGCTCCCATTTTGATTGGATTGGCGTCCCTAAATGCCATGCGGCAGCATTCGCCAAAAATATATCGAAATACCGTACTGACTGTAGACGTGACGACTGTCTAAAGGCAACCGTCGCGCCATTGTGGATTACAAAGCTTGCTGCCCGCTGATTTTTCAATGTTTTCCGGGTCTAAGACCGGAAATATTGAGCAGGTTGGGCTGGTAGGCAACGCTCATGTCATGAAAACTTAGGATGCACTGCTCGGCATTCTGGTCCGAACGCAACAGAAAAGTGTCGAAACCGCAGCTGTGCATCTGTTGCAGCTGGTCACGCACCACCGCCTGGCCGATGGCGCGCAGTTCACCGGCATAGCGGTGGCGGCGGCGCAACAGCGTCGCTTGGGAATAGGCGCGGCCGTCCGCAAATGACGGGAAGTTCAGCGCCAGCAGCGGCCGCTGCAGCAGCTCCGCCAGCACCGGCACCACGTCGAGCGTGTTCGGCAGCGACAGTCCGACTTTCAGCGTGCCGGGTTCGAGCGTCGCGCGCTCGGCATTCCAGCGATCCCAGCTGACGATGACCTGGCCCGAAGCGGGCAACTCGGCGTCATCGGTCAGCGTGGTCCAGGTGTCTTCGAGAATCCTGCCGTCACCGATCAGCTGGCTCATGCGGCCTCCACGGCGTAAAGGCGCGCCTTGAACGGTGCCATTCCGACACGCCGGTAGCAGGCAAGGAAGCTTTCGTCCTCGCTGTTGCGCAGGCTCAGGTACACGTCGACGATGGTCTTGATCGCCGGCGCGATGTCGTCGCGCGAGAACGACGGACCGGTGCGGTCGCCGAGGCTGGCGTCGTTTTCGGCGGAGCCGCCGAGCGTCACCTGGTACCACTCCTCGCCTTTCTTATCGACACCGAGAATGCCGATGTGGCCGACGCTGTGATGGCCGCAGCCGTTCATGCAGCCGGACATCTTGATCTTGATCGGACCGATGTCGTGCTGGTCATCGAGGTCTTCGAAGATATCGAAGATATCCTGGGCGACGCTGATCGAGCCGGCGTTGGCCAGCGAGCAGAAATCCAGGCCGGGGCAGCATATGAGGTCGGTCAGCAGGCCGATGTTCGGCGTTGCCAGCCCCAGATCGCGCAGGCTCTGCCACAGCGCGTACAGATCGCTCTGGTGCACGTCGGCCAGCACCAGATTCTGGTCGTGGGTGACGCGGATTTCGCCCAAGGAGTAGCGGTCGGCGAGTTCGGCGACCGCATCCATCTGCATCGCCGTCATGTCGCCCGGCGCGATGCCGGAAGCCTTCAGCGACACGAACGCGATCTGGTAGCCGGGCTGCTTGTGCGCGACCAGGTTGCGCTTGGCCCAGGCGGCGAAGGCGCTGTCCTGCGCCTGCTGTTGCGCGAAACTGGTGTCTGCGGCAGCCGCGGCGTCGTATTCAAAGGTATCGAAGCGCGCACGCATCGCGTCCAGATCGCCCGGCTGCAGCCGCAGTTCGCCGTCCTTGATCTGTTCCCACTCGGCTTCGACCAACTTGCGGAAGGCGTCCAGGCCGGTTTCCTTGACCAGGATCTTGATCCGCGCCTTGTACATGTTGTCGCGGCGGCCGAGGCGGTTGTAGACGCGCAGCACCGCTTCGAAATACGACAGCAGATCGGCCTCCGGCAGGAACTCGCGCACCATCGGCCCGATGATCGGCGTGCGGCCGAGGCCGCCGCCGACGTAAACCGTGTAGCCGATCTCGCCGGCCGCGTTCTTGACGATCTGCACACCGATGTCGTGCACGCGGATCGCCGCGCGGTCACCGTTGGCGGCGGAGAACGCGATCTTGAACTTGCGCGGCAGCCAGTTGAATTCCGGGTGGAACGTCGCCCATTGGCGGGTCAGCTCGCAGTAGGGACGCGGGTCGAGCAGCTCGTCGGCGGCGACGCCGGCCAGATGGTCGCTGGTGATGTTGCGGATGCAGTTGCCCGAGGTCTGGATGGCGTGCATCTGCACGCTGGCCAGGTCGGCGAGGATGTCCGGCACGCGCGCCAGTTCCGGCCAGTTGTACTGGATGTTCTGGCGCGTGGTGAAGTGCCCGTAGTCTTTGTCATAAGTGCGGGCGATGTGCGCCAGCATGCGCAACTGGCGGCTGGCGAGCAGGCCATAAGGAATGGCGACGCGCAGCATCGGCGCGAAGCGCTGGATATACAGGCCATTGCGCAGCCGCAGCGCGCGAAATTCCTCGTCCGGCAGGGTGCCGGCGAGAAAACGTTCGGTCTGGTCGCGGAACTGGGTGACGCGTTCGTCGACCAGGGTCTGGTCGTATTGGTCGTAGCGGTACATCGCGGCGGTCCGGCGGGTGGCCTGATGCGAAAAGGGGGCGCAAGGCTACCAGCACCGTAGACGGCCCTACAGCCGTATACGGGTATATCGAAAGAACTAAAAGGAATAATCCCTAGATAAGGTGCAGCGAGTCGATCATCTCGCGCGTTTTCTTGGCGCGCTCCTCGTGATCGGCGACTGCGGCGACCGTGTCGACCAGTTCCACCGACAGGTGGGAGGCGAAAGTCTGCATGAACTCATACATATAGCCGCGCAGGAACAGGCCACGGCGGAAACCGATATGGGTGGTGCTGGGCTCGAACAGGTGATCGGCCTTCAGCGACACCAGGTCCGCGTCCTGGGTCGGCTCATAGGCCATGTCGGCGACGATGCCGACGCCCAGGCCCAGGCGCACGTAGGTCTTGATCACGTCGGCGTCGGCCGCGGTCAGCACCACGTCGGGGCGTAGGCCGTGGGCGGCGAAGGCCTGGTCAAGCTTGGAGCGGCCGGTGAAGCCGAAGGTGTAGGTGACGATCGGGAACTCGGCGATGTCCTTCAGGCTGAGCCTGGACACCTGGGTCAGCGGGTGATCGGGCTTGACCAGGATGGTGCGGTTCCAGTGGTAGCAGGGCAGCATCACCAGCTGCTCGAAATGTTCGAGCGCTTCGGTGGCGATCGCGAAATCGGCCTGGCCTTCCGCGGCCATGCGCGCGATCTGCTGCGGCGAGCCCTGGTGCAGGTGCAGCGACACGCGCGGAAAGCGCCCCTTGAAGCGCTGGATCACCGGCGGCAGCGCATAGCGCGCCTGGGTATGCGTGGTTGCGATCGACAGGTCGCCACGATCGGTGTCACGGAACTCCTCGGCGATGTTCTTGATGTTCTCGACCTCGTTGAGCAGCCGGTCCGAGTACTCGAGGATGCGCTTGCCGGCCGGCGTGATCTCCGACAAATGCTTGCCGTTACGCACGAAGATATCGACACCCAGTTCCTCCTCGAGCATCCGAATCTGCTTGCTGACGCCGGGCTGCGAAGTGAACAGCGCTTCGGCCGCGGCGGTGACATTGAGCCCGCGGTGCGAGACTTCGTGAATGTATTCAAGCTGTCGGAGTTTCATTCGGCCCCCAGGCCTATCTATAGAACATCGGCCTTAGACCGTGTGGGCACTTTGCCATATTCAATATAGGCGTAAAAGATTTGTTGGTTATTCCATTATGCATTTAAAGCTTTTTAATTCTTTTATGGAATAACGATATATCCCTAAATTCCTCATCGGTCCGTCGGCCGCTTGCTAGGGTTGCACTTCACTACTTCCTACGTCACACGACATGGATCTCGCTTTTTCTCTCGCCGGCCTGGTGGTCGGTCTCGCCGTGGGCGCAACCGGCGTCGGCGGCGGCTCGCTGATGACGCCGATCCTGATCCTGTTCTATGGCATCAGCCCGAGCGTCGCCGTCGGTACCGACCTGATTTACGCCTCGATCAGCAAGGCCTTCGGCGTCACCTTGCACAGCCGCAACGGCTCGCTGGACTGGAAGCTGGTCGGCTGGCTGTCGATCGGCAGCGTGCCGGCGGCGTTGCTGACCCTGGTGTTCCTGCACGAACAGGCGCCGGGCAAGGGCCTGGACCAGATGATCAAGCTGACCCTGTCGGTCGCGATCGTCCTCACGGCGCTGTTCACGGTATTCCAGGATCGCATCATGGCGCTGATCCGCCGGGCGCCGGGCCGGGCCGGCGGCACGGAAGATTCGCGCTGGCAGCGGCCGATGACCGTGGTCAGCGGCGTCGCCATCGGCGCGCTGGTGACGATCTCCTCGGTCGGCGCCGGCGTCATCGGCATGATGATGTTGCTGCTGCTGTATCCCAAGCAGTCGCCGATCCGGCTGGTCGGCAGCGATCTGGCGCATGCGGTGCTGATCACCGCGATCGCCGGTGCCGGCCACGCCAGCCTCGGTTCGGTGGACTGGCCGATGCTGGGCGCGCTGCTGATCGGCGCGATTCCGGGCATCTACATCGGCACCCGCATCGGCTTCAGGCTCGACCCCAAGGCTCTGAAAAAAGTCATTTCGGCGCTGCTGATTTTCGTCGGCAGCACCATGTTGTGGAAGGCGATGCACTAGTTAGGAGCGGTCCGAGGGCCAAAAGGGCGCAAAAGCAGGCCTTGTCATCTAGATGAAATATGACTGTCATACGCTTTCAATCACGGAGAGCGACCATGCGCCGCGCCGCAAACCCCTTCTCATAGAGCACTCAATGAAACTCAAGACTATCGTCGCCGTTCTGGGCGCTGCTTCCGGCCTTGCCGCCGGTGCGGCATTCGCCAAAGTCGATGCCGATCTTCCCGATTACAAGCCCGCATCTGGCGTCTCCGGCAACTTCAGCAGCGTCGGTTCCGACACGCTGAACAACGTGATGACGCTCTGGGCCGAGGACTTCAAGAAGCTGTACCCCAGCGTCAACATCCAGATCCAGGGCGCCGGTTCGGCGACCGCGCCGCCGGCGCTGACCGAAGGCACCGCCAACTTCGGCCCGATGTCGCGTCTGATGAAGGATCAGGAAGTCCAGGCTTTCGAACAGAAGTACGGCTACAAGCCGACCGCGATCGGCGTCGCCATCGACGCGCTGGCGGTGTTCGTCAACAAGGACAACCCGGTCAAGGGCCTGAGCCTGAGCCAGGTCGACTCGATCTTCTCCGCCACCCGCAAGTGCGGCGCCGAAAAGGACGTGACGCGTTGGGGTGATCTGGGCCTGACCGGCGACTGGGTCAAGAAGCCGATCCAGCTCTACGGCCGTAACTCGGTCTCGGGCACCTACGGCTACTTCAAGGAACACGCGCTCTGCAAGGGCGACTACAAGACCAACGTCAACGAGCAGCCGGGCAGCGCCTCGGTGGTGCAGTCGGTGTCGACCGGCCTGAACGCGATCGGCTACTCCGGCATCGGCTACAAGACCTCCGGCGTGCGCGCCGTGCCGCTGTCGTCCAAGGATGGCGGCGAATTGGAAGAAGCCACCGAAGAGAACGCGGTCAGCGGCAAGTATCCGTTGGCCCGCGTGCTCTATGTCTACGTCAACAAGGCGCCGAACAAGCCGCTGTCGCCGCTGGAACTGGAGTTCTTCAAGATGGTGCTGTCCAAGACCGGCCAGGGCACGGTCGAGAAGGACGGCTACATCGCGCTGCCGGCCAAGCTGGCTGCCAAGGAACTCGCCAAGCTGCAGTAAGCCTTCGTCACGGCGCGCAGGGAAGGGAAGCCCTGCGCCGCCGCTTTCTGATTTTCTGACTTAACCCCCATCCGCATTCGTAATCCCCGCGTGGCGCCCATGGCGCCGCCACGGGCGTGTATGCCTTTTTCTTACCAGGGAGACACCCAGTGAATTCATTCATCAAATACGGCGCCCTCGCCGCATTCATCGGCGGCAGCATCGGCGCCGCTCAGGCCGATACCGCCGAAACCAAGGGCGGCTTCAAGATCAAGACCGACGACGGCCGCTTCGAGATGAGCATCGGCGGTCGCATCATGTTCGATCTCTACACCTTGAGCGAAGACGACGACGCGCTGGCCTTCGATCCGGCCGGCAGCGGCCGCAACGCCAAGTTCGGCAGCAACACTGCCGCTAACGACGAGCGCAGCTCGACCTACTTCCGCCGCCTGTATCTGACCCTGAAGGGCAAGGCCTACGGCTGGAACTACAAGTTCGAACCCGACTTCGCCGGCAACAGCACCAACAACACCAGCGGCAGCCGTGACATCGCCTTCCAGGACGTCTACATCAGCCACGCTTTCGGCCCGGGCGGCGAAATCATCATCGGCCAGATCAAGCCGTTCCGCGGCATGGAAGAGCTGACCAGTTCCAACGACATCACGCTGATGGAGCGTCCGTTCGCTTCGGCCGCCGGTATCTTCAACGGTGGCTCCAGCCGCGAGTTCCAGCAGGGCGTGTTCTACAAGGCCGACATCAGCGACTTCCTGTTCGGCGCCGGCTTCTTCGACCTGCGCCGCGACAACACGCGTCCGACCGAAGGCCTGGGCTACAACGCCCGCGCGGTCTACGCGCCGTTCCGCAATGACGGTCAGGTGCTGCACGTCGCCGTGTCGTACACCGACGAAAACCCGCAGACCAACGGCAACGACGGCACCGTCGACGGCGTCGGCTCGGCGTTCGGCTATGCCGGCCGTCGTGGCCCTTCGGTTGGCGCCTTCACCACCACCGGCGGCGAACACGCCACGACCATCGGCGGCGAACTCGCTGGCTCGTTTGGCCCGGCGACCCTGCAGGCCGAGTACATGCTGCAGAAGCTCGACCAGTCGGTCGGCTCCAGCCAGGATGTCGTGGCTTGGTATGCGCAGGCCAGCTACTTCGTCACCGGCGAAGCCAAGCCGTACAAGAAGGGCGAAGGCGCGTTCGGCCAGCCGAAGGCGAAGAACGACTTCGGCGCGATCGAACTGGCCGTGCGCTACGACTCGGGTGAGAACAAGGACAGCAACGCCGCCTGCAACGTGACCATCCCGGCGGTCGCCGCTTCGGGCACCACGGCGGCTCTGCCGGCGATCACCGTGCTGGCCACCGAGTGCAGCGCCACCGCGCTGACGCTGGGCGCCAACTGGTACGTCAACCCGAACGTGCGCTTCATGCTCAACTACATCATGGGCGAGAATGACCGCGGTTTTGCGAAGGACAAGCCCGAGGCGATCACCGCCCGCGCCCAGTTCGCGTTTTAATTAAGCGGGCAACGAGCAGCTGTAACAAAATTCGTCTAAAAGACGTCTAGCAACAGGTCTGGTGCCGCCGCGGGGCGGCACCAGACTTTTTTCCGCAGCCCTTTTCCGGTAGAAAGCGCTGCGGAAAAAAGCCGGGCCGTTTCTGCGCCCGCCCGATGCCTGCCGAACCGTACTCATGACCGAAGTGACAGCATCAGACGCGCCAGCCCAGCCGCGCTCGATCGTGGCCGGCAACGCCGGCTATCAGCCGCGCTACATCAAGGACCGCCTGGCCAAGGTGGTGGTGCTGATCGGGGGCGTCGGCGTGATCGCCGCATTGCTGCTGATCTTCGTCTACCTGCTCAGTGAGGTCGCGCCGCTGTTCGCCGGTGCCGAGTTCAAGGCGCGCCAGCCGTTCCCGGTGCCCAGCGACGGCAGCACCTCGCTGTACGTGGCGGCGGAAGAGCAGGGCGAAGTGGGCATGCGCGTCGGTGCCTCCGGCGAGCTGGATTTCTTCGATCTGCACAGCGGCCAGGCGCGCAACGCCGTGCATCTGCCGATCGCCGAGCTGCAGATCAAGCAGGTGGTCGACGTGGCGCCGGAGCGCGCGTTGCTGGCCGCCGGCCTGTCCGACGGCTCGGTGCTGATGTTCCAGCAGGAATACAAGGTCACGTATCCCGACGACAAGCGCCTGATCACGCCGAACGTGCTGTATCCCAAGGGCGAAAAGCCGCTGGCGTTCATGGACCAGGCGCCGATGCACCTGGCGGTGCGCGAGAGCGACGACGCGCTGCTGCTGGTCGGATCCGACCCGGCGGGCGATATTTCGCTGAAGAGCTTCGAGGTCACCACCTCGCTGATGGGCGACAGCGAAGTCACCGAATCGCCGCTGCAGAAGTTCACGCCGCCGCTGAAGCCCGACCTGCTGCTGCTCGAACCGGGCATGCACTGGCTGTATGCGATCGACAAGGCGGCCGGCAAGATCGCGTTCTATCGCCTCAACGGCGGCGAGATGCCGAAGCTGATCGACGTCAGCGAAGCCAAGGCTGCGATCGTCGACGCGCATTATCTGGCCGGCGGCATTTCCATCGTCACCGCGCAGACCGACGGCCGCATTTCGCAGTGGTTTCCGGCGCGCCGCAAGGGCGGCGACGACGACGGCAAGACTTATCTCGCGCACGTTCGCGACTTCACGCTGAAGACCGGCGCCAAGCCGACCGTGATCGGCTCGGAGCCGCGCCGCCGCGGCTTTGCGGTCGGTGACGAGCAGGGCAATGTGTCGCTGTTCTACGCGACGTCGGGCCGGCTGATCCACGAGGAAAAGATGCTGGAGGCGCCGGTGCGCGCGCTGGCATTCAACCCGCGTGCGCAGCTGCTGATGGCGCTGGGCGACGACGGCAAGCTGGTCGCCTCCGACGTGCACAACGAGCACCCCGAAATTTCCCTCGGCGCGCTGTGGGGCAAGGTCTGGTACGAAAGCTACGACGAGCCGAACTTCCTCTGGCAGTCGTCGTCGGCCAGCGCCGACTTCGAGGCTAAGTTCAGCATGGCGCCGCTGGCGCTGGGCACGCTGAAAGGCGCGTTTTACGCGATGATTTTCGCGATTCCGATCGCGGTGCTCGGCGCGATCTTTACCGCCAACTTCATGTCGCCGGAAATGCGCCAGGTGGTGAAGCCGGCGGTCGAAGTGCTGGCGGCGCTGCCGTCGGTGATCCTGGGTTTTCTCGCCGGCCTGTGGCTGGCGCCTTTCGTCGAAAGCAATCTGCCCGGCATGTTCCTGGCGCTGTTGCTTTTGCCGCTGTCGATACCGACGTTCGGCTATCTTTGGCTGCACATGCCGCGGGCGATCCGGCTGCGCGTGCCGATGGGCTGGGAAGCGGCGCTGCTGATGCCGGTGATCGGCTTCGTCATCTGGCTGTGCTTCGTGCTGGCCAAGCCGATGGAGGCGCTGCTGTTCGCCGGCAACATGCAGTCCTGGATGGACCACACGCTGGGCATCGGCTATGACCAGCGCAATGCGCTGGTCGTCGGCATCGCGATGGGCGTTGCGGTGATTCCGGTGATTTTCTCGATCGCCGAGGACGCGATCTTCTCGGTGCCGCGCCATCTTTCGCTGGGTTCGCTGGCGCTGGGCGCGACGCCGTGGCAGACCCTGGTCGGCGTGGTCATGCCGACCGCCAGCCCCGGCATTTTCTCGGCGATCATGATCGGCCTGGGCCGTGCGGTCGGCGAAACCATGATCGTGCTGATGGCCACCGGCAACACCGCGGTGACCAATTTCAGCCTGTTCTCCGGCATGAGGACGCTGGCCGCCAACGTCGCCGTGGAAATGCCCGAATCCGAAGTCGGCAGTACGCACTTCCGCCTGCTGTTCCTGTCGGGCCTGGTGTTGTTCCTGTTCACGTTCTTCTTCAACACCGTTGCGGAAGTGGTGCGTACGCGCCTGCGCCGCAAGTACAGCAGCCTCTAGGGCGAGGGAACCTCTGATGAAGTCCTGCGCGCCCGCGTTGCCCCGCAAATGCCGTCAGGCAAGGCGCGGGGTGCGCGGTTTGGTGATTCCAAACAAGCAGCCCGCAACGCCGCATGGCGGCATTTGCGGGGCAACCCGAAGGGCGGCGGCCGAAAGGGGCGCATGGCGGCGTCTCTCCTTCCTCGTGTACGGCGAGTACACCGCGTCAGTCGTTCCTTGCACTGCACCCCTTTCGGCCGCCGCGCGGACGTGCAGGACTTCATCAGAGGTTCCCTAGATCATGGCGACTGCACAAGAAGAAATTGCCGCGGCAATGCCCAAGACCCTGGTGTCCAAGGGCACCCAGGGCGTCGGCGCTTACATCGCATCCGGTGCGCCCTATGTCTGGGTGACCGCGGCCGCGATTTCGATGGCCTTCATCATCACGTTGTCGCTGCTGGTGCTGACGGCGTCGCGCGGCCTGCCGCATTTCTGGCCGGCGGATCTGGTGCAGGGCAGCTACCAGGAGCCGGGTGGAAAGTCCGAGCCGCTGCTGGTCGAAATCCGCAGCACCGAGGAAGTCACCACGGCGCGTCTGCTGAGCGCCGGACTGAAGATCGAGGACAGCAAGCCGCTGCACGATCGCATTCTGGTCAAGGTAGCCAACCGCGATCTGCTGGGCGCGGATTTCCGCTATCTGCTGTCGGACTGGTTCACCGCGCGTACCGAGCCGCAAGATGCCACCGTCTTCGAGCGCGTCGAATGGGGCAATTTCCACGGTTTCCTGACCGGCCTGGAAGAAGACGGCAAGAGCGTCGCCAGCGGTGCCGACACCTGGGCGGCTTTCAGGAAGGCTGAGGCTCGCGCAGACGATCTGCGCGGCAAACTGCATGCGATCGAGAAAGGCCGCATCCGCAGCATCAATTATGCGATCGAGCGCGTGCGCCTGGACGAGCGTCGTCTTGCCCTGGCAGGCCATACGCCCGAGAACGCGGCCGCCGACTACGCCAGGCTCGACGCGCGTCGCAAGGAGCAGCAGGCGCTGTACGAAGGCCTGCGCGGCGAGCTGGAATCGCTGAAGAAGGAACTGGCGCGCGACACGCTGATCGTCAGGACCGTCGACGGCACCGAAGTGAAGCTGCCGCTGGCGAAAGTACTCGACGCGTACCGGCCGAACGAGATGAACGTGTTCGTCAAGATCGGCTTCTTCTTTCACAAGATCTGGGAATTCGTGTCGGAAGATCCGCGCGAGGCCAACACCGAGGGTGGTATTTTCCCGGCGATTTTCGGCACCGTGATGATGGTCATGCTGATGTCGATCGTGGTGATGCCGTTCGGTGTGCTCGCCGCCCTGTACCTGCGCGAATACGCCAAGCAGGGCGTCGTCACGCAGTCGATCCGCATCGCGGTCAACAATCTGGCCGGTGTGCCGTCGATCGTCTACGGCATGTTCGGCCTGGGCTTTTTCGTCTACTTCGTCGGCGCCAACATCGACAAGGCGTTCTATGCCGAATCGCTGCCGTCACCGACCTTCGGCACGCCCGGCATCCTGTGGTCGTCGCTGACCCTGGCGCTGCTGACCTTGCCGGTGGTGATCGTCGCCACCGAGGAAGGCCTGGCGCGCATTCCGCGGTCGCTGCGTGAAGCGTCGCTGGCCCTGGGTGCGACCAAGGCCGAGACGCTGTGGCGCGTGGTGCTGCCGATGGCCTCGCCGGCGATGATGACCGGCCTGATCCTGGCGATCGCGCGCGCCGCCGGCGAAGTCGCGCCGCTGATGCTGGTCGGCGTGGTCAAGCTGGCGCCGTCGCTGCCGCTGGACGGCGACGCGCCGTTCCTGCACCTGGAGCGCAAGTTCATGCACCTGGGCTTTCATATCTACGACGTCGGCTTCCAGTCGCCGAACGTCGAAGCCGCGCGGCCGCTGGTCTACGCCACCGCGTTCCTGCTGGTGCTGGTGATCCTGGCGCTCAATCTTTCCGCGATCAGCATCCGTAACCGCCTGCGCGAGCGCTACAAGGCGCTGGAAGGCTAGCTCTCAAAGGCTGGACAAGCGCCCCGTTCGCGTCGAGGATTCAAATGGATTCCCCCAAAATGACTAACGTGCAAAACCGAACTCCGATCAGCCATGGCATCGACATCTCGTCGATGGAACGCACGCAAGTGCCGACGCGCATCGAGGACGAGTCGATCGCGATCGAGGTCGAGAAGCTCGATCTCTACTACGGCCCCAAGCGCGCGCTCAACAGCGTGTCGATGAAGATCCCGCACAAGAAGGTCACGGCTTTCATCGGCCCGTCCGGCTGTGGCAAGTCGACCTTGCTGCGCTGTTTCAATCGCATGAACGACCTGGTCGACGGCTGCCGCGTCGAAGGCAATCTGCGCCTGGACGGCAAGAACATCTACGACCGCGACGTCGACATCGCGATGCTCCGTCGCCGTGTCGGCATGGTGTTCCAGAAAGCCAACCCGTTCCCGAAATCAATCTACGAGAACGTCGCCTATGGCCTGCGCCTGGCCGGCATCAACAAGAAGCGCGTCATCGACGAAACCGTCGAATGGGCGCTCAAGGGCGCCGCGCTTTGGGACGAGGTCAAGGATCGCCTGGATGATTCCGCCCTGGGCCTGTCCGGCGGCCAGCAGCAGCGTCTGGTGATCGCACGTGCGATCGCGATCCACCCGGACGTGATCCTGCTCGACGAGCCCTGCTCGGCGCTGGACCCGATCTCGACGCTGAAAGTCGAAGAGCTGATCACCGAGCTGAAGAACAACTACACGATCGTCATCGTCACCCACAACATGCAGCAGGCCGCTCGTGTCAGCGACTACACCGCGTTCATGTATGTCGGTGACCTGATCGAGTTCGGCAATACCGATCAGTTGTTCACCAAGCCGAGCAAGAAGCAGACGGAAGACTACATCACCGGTCGTTACGGCTAAACGCCGCTGTCTTTGCTTGTATATGTTGTAGACCTTGCAAATCCGCAGTTGATGATCCGCAGAGCGACAGATGAATACGACCGGCTATAAATCGCATATCTCCAGCCAGTTCAACGCCGAACTCGAGGACGTGCGCCAGCGCGTGCTGGCGATGGGTGGCCTGGTCGAACAGCAGCTGATCGACGCGACCAAGGCGCTGATGGATCTGGACACCGAGCTCGCCGAGCAGGTGTTCCGCACCGACGACAAGGTCGACCAGCTCGAGATCTACATCGACGAGGAATGCTCGCGCATCCTTGCGCGCCGCCAGCCGACCGCCAGCGATCTGCGCCTGGTGCACGCGGTGATCAAGACCATCACCGACCTGGAGCGCATTGGCGACGAGTCACACAAGATCGCGAAGATGGCGCATGAGCTGTCGACGCAGGAGCGCATGTACGAAAACATGATGGAGACGCAGCATCTGTCCCGTCAGGTTTCGCAGATGGTGCGCGGCGCGCTCGACGCATTCGCACGCATGGACGCCGACGCGGCGCTCGCCGTGGTGCGCGAAGACGTCAATGTCGACCGCGAGTACGAGGCACTGCTGCGCCAGTGCATCACCTACATGATGGAAGAGCCGCGCACCATCGGCCGCGTCATCGACCTGATCTGGGCGGTGCGCGCGATCGAGCGCATCGGCGATCATGCCAAGAACATCGCCGAGTACGTGATCTACTTCGTCAAAGGCAAGGACGTGCGCCACACGCCGCTGGACCAGGTCGAGCACGCGGTTCGCGGCGAATAGGCTGCCGTTCAGCTTGGCGTTACCGCGGCGCGCGGCGGTCCGCGCTCGCGGATTTCGCCGGCGCAAGCCGGTATGATGGCGCGCCATATGGCGTCCCCTTACAGAAAGAACCGCCCCCGCGTGCCTCGCCAGTTCTGGTACGGGCTGGCGGCTGTCGGCCTGGTGCTGGCCAGCATCGGCCTGGTCGCGTTCTCGTATTACCTGGTGGCGCTGGACAAGGACATCCGCACGCGCTTTGCCGGTGTGCGCTGGGCTTTGCCGGCCCAGGTGTTCGCCTCGCCGCTGGAGCTGTACTCGGGGCTGAACCTCGACGCCGGTGATCTGAAGCACGAACTGGAACGGCTCGGCTACCGAAACAACGACACGCTGGACGGCCCCGGCGAATTCGTGCTCGCCAAGGACCGCGCCGACATCTACATCCGCGCCTTCCATTTCTGGGACGGTCCGCGTCCCGAGAGCAAGATCAGCGTCAAGTTCGCGGCCGGCGGCATCGCCGACGTCGCCGATGCCGGCAGCGGCGAGTCGCGCGACATCGTGCGCATGGACCCGATGCTGATCGGCAGCATCTACCCGCAGCAGGACGGCGAAGACCGGGTACTGGTCAAGCTGGACGAGGTGCCCGACCTGTTGCGCGAAGGCCTGCTCGCGGTCGAGGACAAGGACTTCTACGATCACTTCGGCATCAGCATCCGCGGCGTCGTGCGCGCGATGTTCGTCAACCTGCGCGCCGGCCACACCGTGCAGGGCGCCAGCACCGTGACCCAGCAGCTGGTACGCAATTTCTTCCTGACGCTGGATCGCACCTGGTCGCGCAAGTTCAACGAGATGTTCATGTCGATCCTGCTGGAACGGCATTACTCGAAGAACGACATCCTCGAAGCCTATTTCAACGAAATTTATCTGGGCCAGGACGGCAATCGCGCGATCCACGGCTTCGGCCTGGCCAGCTGGTTCTATTTCAACAAGCCGATCGGCGAGCTGCGCGATCACGAAGTGGCGCTGCTGGTCGGCGTGGTCAAGGGGGCCTCGTTCTACAACCCGCGGCGCAACCCGGTGCGCGCCAAGGCGCGTCGCGACGTGGTGCTGCGCGTATTCAAGGACGCCGGCCTGATCGACGAGGCCGAGATGAACGCGGCGATCGCGCGGCCGCTGTCGCTGGCCGGCAGCAAGCAGGGCGGCGTAGAGCGCTATCCGGCCTTCGTCGACATGGTCAAGCGCCAGCTGCGCGGCCAGTACAAGGACAGCGACCTGACCGACGAAGGCCTGCGCATTTTCACCACGCTCGATCCGCGCGCGCAGGAAGCCCTCGAACGCAACATCGAGCAGGGCCTGAGCGAAATCGAGAAGAGCAAGAAAATCGCCACCGACACGCTCGAGGCGGCCGGCGTCGTCACCAGCGTCGGCGGCGGTGAAATCCTTGGCGTCGTCGGCGGCCGCGACGTGCGCTACAGCGGCTTCAACCGTGCGCTGGATTCACGCCGCTCGATCGGCTCGCTGGTCAAGCCTTTCGTCTATCTGACCGCGCTGGAGCAGGGCGACCGCTACAACCTGCACAGCATCCTCGACGACGAGCCGATCGAACTGAAGCTGCCGACCAAGCAGATCTGGGCGCCGCAGAACTACGATCACAAGCTGCACGGTCCGCAGCCGCTGTACAACGCGCTCGCGCAGTCCTACAACCTGCCGACCGTGCGCCTGGGCCTGGAGATCGGCGAGAAGGCCGTCGCGGCGACGCTGAAGCAGGCCGGCTACACCGCGAATCCGCCGCTGCTGCCGTCGATGTTCCTCGGCGCGGTCGACGTCGCGCCGGTGGAAGTCGCGCAGATGTTCGGCACGCTCGCCGCCGGCGGCTTCCAGAGTCCGCTGTCGTCGATCCGCGAAGTCACGACCAAGGAAGGCGAGCCGCTGAATCGCTATCCGATCCGCGTCAAACAGACGCTGCCGGAAGGCCCGGTGTACCTGACGACCTGGGCGATGACCCAGGTGATGCGCCTGGGCACCGGCCGCAGCGCCTACAGCGTGTTGCCCGGCGACATGACCCTGGCCGGCAAATCCGGCACCACCGACGACCTGCGCGATTCCTGGTTCAGCGGCTTCTCCGGCGATCGCGTCGCCGTGGTCTGGGTCGGCCGCGACGATTACAAGCCGATGGGCCTGTCCGGCTCCACCGGCGCGCTGTACATCTGGTCGCGGCTGATCAGAGATCTCAAGGTCAAGCCGCT
Source organism: Hydrocarboniphaga sp. (assembly GCF_965279055.1). NCBI lineage: Bacteria > Pseudomonadati > Pseudomonadota > Gammaproteobacteria > Nevskiales > Nevskiaceae > Hydrocarboniphaga > Hydrocarboniphaga sp. The sequence goes on from NZ_OZ257125.1 coordinate 1,176,332, forward strand.
GGACCTGATCCCGCCGCCCGATGTCGAAGAGCAGGAGGCCGACAGCATCACCGGCCTGCGCGCCGACGACGGCTGCCAGAGCAGGCTGCTGATACCCTATCTGCGCGGTTTTGCGCCGCAGACCTGGGCGCCCTGCGCGCATGCTGCGGAGTCCCAGCCCATGCAATGGTTGCGCGAGATATTCCAATAGCCATGTCGATCCGCAATTCCGGCCGCGATTCCGGCCGCATTTCCGGCTGCGCCCCCGCCAGCCTGCTGCTGGCTTCGCTGATGCTCGCCGGCTGCGCCAGCACGCAGGGCGAACACACCTCGTCCTGGCCCGACAACATCGGCCGCACGATTCCGGCACCGACGCAGCCGGTGCCGCCGCCGCGCCAGCCGGTGCCGATCACGCCCGGCACGCCGGTGCCCGGCGATCCCTCGCTGGCGATGATTCCGCCGCCGAAGACCGTGCCGACTTACCCGAAGGCGGCCGAAGACATCAGCAGCCAGGCCGTGGTGTCGCTGATGAAGCAGGCGCGCACCGCGCGCGCCGCGGGCCAGTTCGACCAGGCCAGTGGCGCGCTGGAACGCGCGCAGCGCATCGAGCCGCGCAACTACTTCGTCTGGAGTTCACTGGCGCGCGTGTACCTGGACAAGAAGGACTACGACAACGCCGAAAGCGTCGCGCTGAAGTCCAACAGCCTGGCGCGCGGCAACATCTACGTCGAGCTCGAAAACTGGAAGATCATCGCCGCGGCGCGCCAGGCGCAGGGCGACGCGATCGGTGCGCTGCAGGCCCAGGGCAAGGCCGACGAGATCCAGCGCGGCATCAGCGGCGGCTGAGGCGTGTCCGGCCGGACCTGCTCAATCAATCTCCGTTCGTCCCGAGTAGCTCACGCAGTGAGCGTATCGAGGGACCCGATCGATGTCCGGTCCCTCGATACGCGCCGCTGCGCGGCACTACTCGGGACGAACGGAGTTAGGGTCAAGGCATCAACCTTCCGTGAATGACCTCGACGAGCTCTTCGGCGACGGCGGCGTCCTCGCCCGCGGGTTGCCCGGTTTCGTCGCACGCGCGCCGCAGCGGGCCATGGCGCAGGCCGTCGCCGACACCGTGGAGCAGGCCGGCACGCTGATCGTCGAGGCCGGCACCGGCACCGGCAAAACCTATGCTTACCTGGTGCCGGCGCTGGTCGCCGGCAAGCGCGTCGTCGTCTCCACCGGCACCAAGAATCTGCAGGATCAGCTGTATCGGCGCGATCTGCCGCGGCTGTTGGGCGCGCTGAAAGTGCCGGCGCGCACCGCGCTGCTCAAGGGCCGCAGCAACTACGTCTGCCTGAACCGGCTCGAGCGCGCGCTGCTGACGCCGGGCTGGCGTTACGACGACCGGCTCAATCGCATCCGCGCGTGGTCGCGCAGCACCGATTCCGGCGAACTCTCCGAACTCGGCGATCTGAAGGACGACGATCCCCTGTACGCGCGTGTCAGTTCCACCGCCGACAACTGCCTCGGCGCCAAATGCCCGGATTTCGCCGAGTGCCACGTCGTCAAGGCGCGGCGCGCGGCGCTGGCCGCGGACCTGGTCGTGGTCAATCACCATCTGCTGTTCGCGGACTTTCTGTTGAAAGAGGAAGGCTTCGGCGAAATCCTGCCGGGCTGCGACGCGGTGGTGATCGACGAGGCGCATCAGCTGCCGGAGCTGGCGACGCAGTTCTTCGGCGTGCGCGTGTCGACACGCCAGTTCCGCGACATCGCGCAGGACGCGCAGGCCGAGGCCGAAGAGTGGGGCGATCTGCCGGATCTGGTTACCGCTGCCGAAGCGCTCGCCAGCGCGGTTGTGCCGGTGGAAGCGGTGTTCGCGACCATCAACGGCCGCCTGCGGCTCGAAGATTTATTGATCCGGCCGATGGTGCCGAAGCTGATCGATCAGCTCGACGAGAAACTCTTCGAAATCCGCCAGACCCTGAAAGCCTACGAGGACCGCTCGCCGGCGCTGTCCGGCATTTTCGAGCGCGCCGCGACCTTGTACGAGCGCTGGGCGCTGCTGACCGCGCCCGAGCAGCTCGAAGGCCGCGTTCGCTGGGTCGAAGCGCGCGGTCGCGGCGGCAGCTTTCACCAGACGCCGATCGAAGTCGCCGAAAACTTCGCGAAAATGCGCGAGACCCACGAAGGCGCGTGGATCTTCACCTCGGCGACGCTGTCGTCCAATGGCGACTTCGGCCATTTCCAGCGCCAGCTCGGCCTGGTCGATGCGCAGACGCTGGCGTTGGACAGCCCTTTCGATTTCGAAAACCAGGCGCGGCTGCATCTGCCGGCCGGTCTGCCCGAGCCGAACGATCCGTACTACACCGCGGCCTTCATCGACAGCATCGTGCCGCTGATCGAGGCCGCCAATGGCGGCGCCTTCGTGCTGTGCACCAGCCATCGCGCGCTCAAGCTGGTCGCGCAGGCGCTGCAGACGCGGCTGGCGCAGACCTTGTTCGTGCAGGGCGACGACGACCGCGCAAGGCTGCTGGAGCGCTTCACCGCCGACGGCAACGGCGTGCTGGTCGGCACCAGCAGTTTCTGGGAGGGCGTCGATGTTCGCGGCCGCGCGCTGCGCATGGTGCTGATCGACAAGCTGCCGTTCGCCGCACCCGGCGACCCGGTGTTCGAGGCGCGCCTGAGCGCGATCAAGCAGCGCGGTGGCAATGCCTTCTTCGACTACCAGTTGCCCGAGGCGGTGATGATGCTGCGCCAGGGCGCCGGCCGGCTGATCCGCGACATCGGCGATCGCGGCCTGCTGGTCATCGGTGATCCGCGGCTGCGCAGCAAACCCTACGGCCGCAAGGTGCTGCAGGCCCTGCCGCCGATGCCGCTGATCGACCGCGACGCGGCGCTGGCCTGGGCAAAGACGCTATGAGCGCCGCCGAATTCCCGATCGAAATTCCCTCCCCCGCGAGCGGGGGAGGGCCAGGGTGGGGGCGGGACGCCGCAACGCAGCTCTCTCGTCGCGCCCCCATCCCGACCTTCCCCCGCTCACGGGGGAAGGAGACAGGCAAGGCGAGTTCATGCGCCTGCTAGCCATTGATACGGCCACCGAAGCCTGCAGCGCCGCGCTGTGGCTGGACGGCGCGCTGATCGAGCGCTTCGAGGTGGCCGGCCGCACGCATACCGAGAAGCTGTTGCCGCTGGTACAGGCGCTGCTGGCCGAGGCCGGCATCCGGCCGGCGCAGCTCGACGGCCTGGTCGCCGGCATCGGGCCGGGCAGCTTCGCCGGCGTGCGCATCGGCGTCGGCCTGGTCAAGGGTCTGGCCCTGGGGCTGGACCGGCCGGTCGCGGGGATCAGCTCGCTGGCGATGCTGGCGCAGGCCGCGATCCGCGGTGGCGCGCAACGCGTGCTGCCGTGCATCGACGCGCGCATGAGCGAGATTTACCTCGGCGCCTACCAGCGTGGCGGCGACGGCCTCGCGCAGTCGCTCCAGTTCGATCAGGTGGTGCCGCCGGAGCAGGCCGATCTGAGCGCCCTTGCCGGCGACTGGACCGCGGTTGGCACCGGCTGGGGCAGCTACGACGCCATTCTGCGACAACGTCTTGCAAAAGCGCCGCTTTCAGTCGACGGCAGCGCGCTGCCGCATGCGCAGGATGCGCTGCTGCTGGCGCTGCCGCTGTTTCAGTCCGGGCAGGCCCTCGGCGCGGACGAACTGGCGCCGGCTTATCTGCGCGACCGCGTCGCGCTGACCCTGGTCGAGCAGCAGGCGGCGCGCGCCGCCAAAGCGGCCGGCGCCTAGCCGGGAACGGATCCGGCAATTTGCAGTCGTATCAGCGATAATGGGGCTGGTCCACGCCGGCCCTCCGCGACGGAAAGCCGTGAACCCCGCCAGGCCCGGAAGGGAGCAACGGCAGCGGTGATGCCGGGTGCCGGAGTCAGCTGGCGTGGACCTTCTTCAAGATCAAAGCTTTAGCTGGGGTTTCTTGGGGAACTTTTCAGCATCGTGGCGTGCAACGCGCCTCTGCTAGCGGATTTTGACTGTGTTTTTTGTTTTGCATTGGAACTGATTTGCACATCTTTTGTAACGTCTTTCTGGCTTGTATCCCGGGGCTCTATCCCCACCATTGCCACTCGGCCGGCGCAGACGAGGCAGCACCATGATGGAACCCTTCGAGCAACGCTTGCTGCTCAGCTGGCTCAGCCACTTCTCGGTGAAGGTCGACCGTTATCGCTGGGCGCAGGATGGTTTTACCCGTTTCGTCCTCGACGAAGCCGAGCCGCTGGGCATCGATCTCGGCGACGAAAACCGCACGATCACCAACGACCATATCGTCGAGGCGCTGCGCGCCCGGCTCGACGAGCTGCAGGACACGCAGCCCAGCGTGCTCGAACTCAACCTGCGCGCGGTCGGCGCATTGCTGCGGCTCACCGAGCAGGAACACGCGCTGATGGGCGCGCTGGTCCGCGCCAAAGTGCTGCCGATGTCCGAAGAGCTGTTCGAGATGCTGGAGCTGGACGAAATCCGCGCCGGCGACTCGACGACGATGGGCGTGCTCGCGACCTTGCTCGGCCTGACCCGTGGCGAGCTGCTCGACGCGATGTCGCCGCGCGGCCGCCTGCTCGCCAGCGGCCTGTTCACGATCGACTATCGCAGCGACTGCCAGCCGCTGCCGGCGCTGACGCGGTTCCTGCAGGCGCAGGCCGAGCCGCTGGAGGACGTGCGCGCCGCGCTGCTCGGCGACCCGCTGCTGAAATCGCTGGAGTGGGAAGACTACGATCACCTGCGCGCCGATCGCGATCTCGCTGCCAACCTGCTCAGCCAAGCCGCGAGCCGCCAGGAACGCGGCATTCATGTGCTGCTGTACGGCCCGCCGGGCACCGGCAAGACTGAGTTCTGCAAGACGCTCGCGGCGCAGCTGGGTTTGAAACTTTACGGCGTCGGCCAGGCCGACGAACGCGGCCAGGAGCCGTCGCGCGACGAGCGCGTCGGCAGCTTCCGCCTGAGCCAGAAACTGCTGGAAAACCAGAACGACGCGCTGCTGCTGTTCGACGAGGCCGAAGACCTGCTGCGCGCCGACGGCTACGACGAATATCTGGCCGAGCGCCCGGGCGGTTACGGCTCGCGCGTGTTCATGCACAAGATGTTCGAAGAATCGCGCGTGCCGACGCTGTGGACGGTCAACGATCCCTCGGCGCTCGGCCCCTCGGTGCTGCGCCGCATGACTTTCGCGATCGAGATGAAAGTGCCGCCGGCCAAAGTCCGTGAGCGCGTCTGGCAGCGGCTGCTCGACAAGGAGAAGGTGACGATCCCGGCCGAGGAAATCCGTCGTCTGGCGGAAGACTTCGACGCCGCTCCGGCGATCGCCGCGGGCGCGGTGCGTTCGGCGCGTCTGACGTCCGGCGGCAGCCTCGAAATCCGCCGCGCGGTGACGTCGATCGCCAAGGTCATGCGCGGCGCCGAGACGCCGCCGCGGCCGAACAACAGCATCATCTACGAGCCCAGGCTGATCAATGCCGACCTGGATCTGGCCAACCTGGCGACGCGTCTGAGCGGCCTGGAGACGCGCGCGTTCTCGCTGTGTCTGTACGGCCCGCCGGGCACCGGCAAGAGTGCCTACATCCGCTGGCTGGCGCGCGAAATGGGTCTGGAAGTGATCCAGAAGCGGGCCTCGGACCTGCTGTCGAAATGGGTCGGCGAAAACGAGCGCAACATCGCCGCCGCGTTCGCCGAAGCACGCGACACCGGTGCCTTCCTGGTGTTCGATGAAGCCGATTCGCTGCTCGGCGATCGGCGCAGTGCGAGCCAGGGCTGGGAGATCAGCCAGGTCAACGAGATGCTGACCTGGATGGAAAGCCACGAGCATCCGTTCGCCTGCATCACCAACCTGATGAGTCACCTCGACGAGGCGGCGCTGCGGCGTTTCTCGTTCAAGGTGAAGTTCGATTTCCTCAAGGCCGATCAGCGCGAGATCGCGTTCCGTCATTATTTCGAGCAGGAGCCGCCGGCCGGTGTGCGCGAAATCGATTCGCTGACGCCGGGTGACTATGCGGTGGTGCGGAATCGCGCCAAACTATTGGGCGAGATGGGCAACGGCGCCGAACTCAAGAAGATGCTGGAAGCCGAGGTGGCAGTGAAGCCGCACTCGCGCAATAAAATCGGCTTTTCTCACGGGTAAATCTGCGATATGCGCATTTTCGTAATGCTGTGCCTGAGCAGCCTGCTGGCGCTGGCTTCATTCTCCGCCGTGGCCGCTGGCGACACGCCGTCGGCGCTGCTCGGAACCTGGATCGAACACGGCCAGAACGGCGCGATGCGCTGGGTGCTGGCGGCCGACAGGATCAGCGTCGGCCCGGTCGATCCGCTGGGCAAGGCGCTGGCCGATCCGATCCAGATCGACGTGCTCTACAAGCAGTCCGGCGACGGCTACGCGCTGGTCGCGCGCGCGCCCGATGGCGCCGCGCTCGACGAAGGCCGCGTCCAGTTCAAGGACGGCATCCTGCTGCTGGAACTGCCGGGCATCGGCATGCACGAAATGATGCGCGCCAAGAACTAGCGGCGCGCGGCGCGCACGGCGTTCGCGCTTTGCCGTCGCTGCTGCATTTCCGCGACAATAGGGCTCGCGCAACGGCCTCGATCCTCGACCGCCGCCCATGAGTGATCTATGAGCTATCTCGCCCTCGCCCGTAAATGGCGCCCGCGTCGCTTCGACGACGTGATGGGCCAGAACCATGTCGTCAAGGCGCTGAGCCATGCGCTCGACGGCGACAAGCTGCATCCGGCGATCCTGCTCACTGGCACGCGCGGCGTCGGCAAGACCACGCTCGCGCGCATCATCGCCAAGGGCCTGAACTGCGAGACCGGCGTGTCGTCGCAGCCCTGCGGCATCTGCACCGCCTGCAAGGAAGTCGACAGCGGCCGCTTCGTCGACCTGCTCGAGATCGACGCCGCCAGCAACACCGGCGTCGACAACGTACGCGAGCTGATCGACAACAGCGCCTATGCGCCAGCCCGCGGCCGCTACAAGGTCTACCTGATCGACGAAGTCCACATGCTCTCCAAGAGCGCGTTCAACGCGCTGCTGAAGACGCTCGAAGAGCCGCCGGGCCATGTGAAGTTCATCCTCGCGACCACCGATCCGCAGAAGCTGCCGATCACGGTGCTGTCGCGCTGCCTGCAGTTCAATTTGAAGCGCCTGCCGATTTCGATCATTCGCGATCAGCTGGCGCTGGTGCTGGGCAACGAGAACCTCGAGTTCGAGCCCGGCGCGACCACCGAACTGGCGCGCGCCGCCGACGGCTCGATGCGCGACGGCCTGTCGCTGCTCGACCAGGCCATCGCGTTTTCCGGCGGCGAAACACTGCGCCGCGAGCCGATCGCGGAAATGCTCGGCACCGGTTCGCGTCAGCTGCTGATCGAGTTGCTGCGCGCGCTGACTGCGGCCGATGGCGCGGCGCTGCTCGAATCGTTCCGCAAGATCGAAGCGCAGGCGCCGGATTACGCCTCGATGCTCAACGATCTGTCGGCGCAGTTGCAGCGCATCGCCGTGCTGCAGATGCTGCCCGGCGCACGCGACGATGACGACGACGAAGACCTGGTCGCGCTGGTGCCGACCGTCAGCGTCGAGGACGTGCAGCTCTGGTATCAGATCGGCGTCGCCGGCCGGCGCGATCTGCCGTGGGCGCCCGATCCGCGTCTCGGTTTTGAAATGACCTTGCTGCGCATGCTCGCGTTCAAGCCGGGCGAGGGCGGTGGCGACGGTGTCGCCAAACCGGCGGCTGCTTCGAATTCCCGCACGGCGGCCGCGCCGGTTTCGGCGGCGCCGTCCCGCGCTGCGGCTCCGGGTCCGGTCGAGTCTTTCGGTGTTGCCGAAGCGAAGTCCGTGCATTCGGCCAGTAGCACGCCTGATCCGCAGCTCAAAAGTCTGCCCTGGGCGCAGCTGCACGAGCAGCTCGGCCTCGAAGGCGCAGGCCGCCAGCTGGCGCGCCAGTGCACCTGGAACGGCCGTGAAGGCGACGTGGTGCATCTGGGCCTCGCGGTCGACGCCGCGTTCCTGAATCACGAAACGCGGCGCGTCGCACTCGAAACGGCACTGAGCCGCGTGTTCGGCGAGCCGTTGCGCGTGGTCATCGACATCACCAGCGAAACCGCGCAAAGCCCGGCGCAGCTCGATGCCAAGAGCGCCAGCGACCGCGTGCGCGGCGCGATCGAATCCATCGAGAGCGATCCGGTGGTGCGTGCATTCAAGGAGCAGTTCGGCGCCATGGTGCGGCCGAACTCGATTCATCCGCTCGATTCCTAATATTTTTCAGGCAGGAGAAACCCCATGAAAGGTCCGCTCGGACAACTGATGCGCCAGGCGCAGCAGGTGCAGGACAATCTCAAGCGCGCGCAGGACGAAGTCGCCAAGCTCGAAGTCACCGGCGAGTCCGGCGCCGGCATGGTCAAGGTCACGCTCGACGGCAAGCACCAGGCGCGTCGCGTCGAAATCGCGCCGGCCGCGATGACCGAAGACAAGGAATTCCTCGAAGACCTGATCGCCGCCGCGATCAACGACGCGGCGCAGAAGCTCGATGTCGTCAGCAAGGAAAAGATGGCCGCCGCCACCGGCGGCATGCAGCTGCCGCCGGGCCTGAATCTTGGCCTGTAGTCGCGGCCTGTAAAGCTCGCCGGGCGCCATGGAGCAGTCGTCGAAATGGCCGTATTTCCCGGTTTTTTTGCGTCTTCGCGGCCGCCGCGTGCTGGTCGTCGGTGGCGGCGAAGTGGCGGCGCGCAAGCTGCGTCTTCTGGCGAAGACCGACGCTCGGCTCGAAGTCGTCGCGCGCGAACTCAATGAGGAACTGACGCAAGCAAGCCGCGACGGCGTGATCAGTCACGTCGCCGCCGACTTCGATGCCACGCAGCTCGACGGCTGCTTGCTGGTGATCGCGGCGACCGACGATGCGGCCTTGAATCGCAGCGTGGCCGCTGCTGCCGATGCGCGCGGCATCGCCGTCAACGTCGTCGACGATCCCCTGCCGAGCAGCTTCGTCACGCCCTCGATCGTCGATCGCCATCCGCTGCTGATCGCGATCGCCACCGGCGGCCAGGCGCCGGTGCTCGGCCGGCGTCTGCGCGAGAAAATCGAGACGATGCTGCCGGCCGCGTACGGCCGGCTCGCCGGATTCATGGGCGCGCGCCGCGCACGTGTGCAGGCTGCGCTGCCACAGGCGGACCGGCGCGGACTGTGGGAGAACTTCCTCGACGGCCCTGGCGCCGAGGCGGTATTGAGCGGCGCCGAAGCCGCCGCCGATGCCGAGCTTCAACGCCTGCTCGACGGCGATGCCCGACGTGGCGAGGTTTATCTGGTCGGCGCCGGTCCGGGCGATCCGGATCTGCTGACGTTCCGCGCGCTGCGGCTGATGCAGCAGTGCGACGTGGTGCTGTACGACGCGCTGCTGCCGCAGGCGATTCTCGATCTGGTGCGCCGCGACGCCGAGCGCATCTATGTCGGCAAGCGCCGCGCGCGACACACGCTGGCGCAGGATCAGATCAACGCCGAGCTCGTGCGCCTGGCCAGAGAAGGCAAGCGCGTGTTGCGGCTCAAGGGTGGCGATCCTTTCGTGTTCGGCCGCGGCGGCGAAGAAATTCAGGAACTCGCCGCGGCCGGCATTGCCTTCCAGGTGGTACCGGGCATCACCGCAGCCAACGGGTGCGCGGCCTACGCCGGCATTCCGCTGACTCATCGCGATCATGCGCAGGCCTGCGTGTTCGTCACCGGCCATCAACGTGCCGACGGCACGCTGGCGCTGCACTGGGATGCGCTCGCGCGGCCGGGCCAGACCGTGGTGATCTACATGGGGCTCAACACCTTGCCGAACCTGTGCGATCAGCTGATCACGCACGGCCTGCCGGCGGACTGGCCGGCGGCGGTGGTGGAGCAGGGCACCTCGCCCGAGCAGCGCGTGATCGTGTCGACGCTGCGCGATCTGCCGGCTGCGGTGATCGCCGCGGACGTGAAAGGGCCGAGCCTGGTGATCGTCGGCAGCGTCGTCACGCTGCGCGAGCAGCTGCGCTGGCGCGATCGGGTTTGAATTGGAGATCCCTCTCCCCTTGTGGGAGAGGGTCCCGCGTAGCGGGGGGAGAGGGGTTGAGGCTGCCAATTCGCAACCCCTCTCCCGGCGCTTCGGGCCACCCTCTCCCGCAAGGGGAGAGGGGCAAGTTCTCTAAGCCTGACGTACCGACTCGCTGCCGTCCAGATCGCGCGCGCGCAGCCGCTTCTGCACCGAACGCAGGATGCCGGCGACATCGAGCCCGCATTGCGCCAGCAGTTCTTCGCGCGTGCCGTGCTCGATGAACGCGTCGGGCAGGCCGAGGTTCAGCACCTGCACCTTGTGGTGCTGCGCGACCAGCACTTCATTGACCGCGCTGCCGGCGCCGCCCATGCGCGCGTTGTCTTCGATCGTCACCAGCAGATCGTTTTCGTTGGCCAGTTCCAGCACCAGTTCGGCGTCGATCGGCTTGACGAAGCGCATGTCGGCGACGACCGCGTCGAGGATGTCGGCAGCGCTCAGCGCCGGCTGCACCATGCAGCCGAACGCGAGCAGCGCAACGCGCGGACGACGACGGCCGCGCGCATCGCGGACGATGCGGCCGCGGCCGATGGCCAGTGGCTTGTATTCGGCTTCGGCAGCCAGGCCCTGGCCGTTGCCGCGCGGATAGCGCACCGCGCTCGGGCCGGGCAGCGCGAGACCCGTGGCGAACATGCGACGGCACTCGTTCTCGTCACTCGGCGCCATGACCACCAAATTCGGAATGCAGCGCAGATAGCTCAGATCGAAAGCGCCGTGATGCGTGGCGCCGTCGGCGCCGACCAGGCCGCCGCGATCGATCGCGAACATCACCGGCAGGTTCTGGATCGCGACGTCGTGGATCAGCTGGTCGTAGCCGCGCTGCAGGAACGTCGAGTAGATCGCGCAGACCGGGCGCAGGCCTTCGCAGGCCAGGCCCGCGGAAAACGTCACCGCGTGTTGCTCGGCGATGCCGACGTCGTAGTAGCGCTCGGGAAAGCGGCGCGCGTAATCGACCAGGCCCGAGCCTTCGCGCATCGCCGGCGTGATCGCGACCACCCGTGGGTCGCGCTCGGCGGCGTCGCACAGCCAGTCGCCGAACACCTGCGTATACGTCGGCGCGCCAGCGGCTTTCTTCGACGGAAACGCGCCGGTCACCGGGTCGAACTGGGTGACGCCGTGATACTTGATCGGGTCGGCCTCGGCCGGCTCGAAGCCCTTGCCCTTGGTCGTGATCACGTGCAGCAGCTGCGGGCCGCGCGCGTCCTTGATCGAATCCAGCGTGCGCGTCAGCGCGTCCAGATCATGGCCGTCGATCGGCCCGTGATAGCTGAAGCCGAACGTGCGGAACAGCGCGCCCGGATTGTCCAGATGCGTCTCGATATGGTCTTCGCCGTCCTGCGGCAGCCGCACCAGATGCGGGGCGACCAGGCCGAGCTTGCTCATCAGCCGCGCGGAATGATCGCGCAGGCCGCCGACGTTCTCGGAGATCGACATGTCGTTGTCGTTGTAGACCACGAGCATGTCGAGGCCGGCGTGGCCGGCGTGATTCAGCGCCTCGAACGCCATGCCGCCGGTCATGCCGCCGTCGCCGATCACCGCGACCGCGCGGCGCTGCAACTTCTGCACACGGAACGCCGCGGCCATGCCGGCGGCGGCCGAGATCGCGGTACTGCTGTGGCCGACGCCGAAGGCGTCGTACTCGCTCTCCGAGCGCAGGTTGAACGGCGCTAGGCCGCCGAGCTTGCGGATGGTCTCGAGCCGCGCGCGGCGGCCGGTGACGATCTTGTGCGGGTAGGCCTGATGGCCGACGTCCCAGACGATGCGGTCTTCCGGCGTATTCAGGCAGCGGTGCAGGGCCAGCGTCAGCTCGACGGTGCCAAGGTTGGCCGCGAAGTGGCCGCCGATGCGGCCCAGGGTCTCGATCAGGAAGCGCCGCAGCTCGACTGCCAGGTGCGGCAGGTCTTCGCTGGGCAGGTTCCGCAGGTCGGACGGCGCGTTCACGCCACCGAGCAACGAGTAACCCGGAATGTCGGTCATGTGGGAAATGGTCAAGAGTATTAAGGGATTATCGGTGAACACCGCGTGCGGGTCATGTCAGCCGCGCCGGCGCGGGCTGGCGCGCCCGTCAATGCCGGCGGCCCTGGATATGGTCCGCGAGCCAGACCAGCGGCAAGGCCTGATCGCCAAAAATGCTCAGCACACTGCGGGCTTCATCAAACAGTTCTTCGGCACGTTGCTTGGCGGCGGCGAGGCCCATCACGGAAGGATACGTCGATTTGTGCGCTGCAACATCCTTGCCGGCGGTCTTGCCCAGCTCGCCCGCCGCGCCCTCGATGTCGAGCACGTCGTCCTGGATCTGGTAAGCCAGGCCGATCAGCTTGCCGTAGCGGTCCAGCGCGTATTCATGCGTTGCCAGCAAATCGGGCTGCGCGCTGCAGGCCAGAGCCAGGCTGGCGCGGATCAGCGCGCCGGTCTTGTGGATGTGCAGCGCCTCCAGCTCCGGCAGGCTCAGGCTCTGGTTCTCGGACGCGAGGTCGACGGCCTGGCCGCCGACCATGCCGCGCGAGCCGGCCGCGTCGGCGAGCAAGCCGACCATCTTCAGCCGCGCCTCGGCGGGCAGCGCCGCGGCGCGCGCCAGCACCGCGAACGCCAGCGCCTGCAGGCCGTCGCCCACCAGGATCGCGGTGGCCTCGTCATATTGCTTGTGGCAGGTCGGCCGGCCGCGGCGCAGGTCGTCGTCGTCCATCGCCGGCAGGTCGTCGTGGACCAGCGAGTAGGCGTGGATCAGCTCGACCGCGCAGGCCGGCGCGTCCAGGTGATCCACGTGCAGGTTCAGCACTTCGCCGGCGGCGTAGACCAGCAGCGCGCGCAGGCGCTTGCCGCCTTCGGCCGAATAGCGCATCGCCTGGTGCAGCCGCGCCGGGTAGATATCGTCCGCGGGAATGCTGGCGTCCAGCGTGGCCTGAAGCCGCTCACGGTAGAACGCGAGCCGGTGGGAGAAGTCGGTGCTCACGGCGGGCTCCGCGGGCCGCTCAGCTCGCATCGGCCGCGTCGTCCGCAGCCAGCAGGTTTTTCACCTTCAATTCAGCGGTTTCCAGCGAGGTCCTGCACTGGCGGGTGAGGCCGACGCCGCGTTCGAACAGCTGCAGCGATTCCTCCAGTTTCAGATCGCCGCGTTCCATCTTCTCGACGATGCTTTCCAGCTCGCCCAGCGCGTCCTCGAAGCGCGCGACCTCGTCGCCCGCCGGCGCAGCCCCGGGCGCCTCGGTGGCGGCCTCGTCGCCGGGGAAGAGTCCTGATTTTGCAGTGTTTTTTGGCATCGCTCGCGGCGGGCTGGGCTTGATACGAACGCGCAGTCTATCGTGCTTGCGGCGCCCGGGTTCATCCGCTACCTTCGCGCCGCCTCCAGCGCCGTCTCTTCTCGGGACCGGCTGCTCCCGCCGTGCAATCCGCCTCGTCCTGCTGACCCGTCAATGGCCGCCCCGACTTCCAAGAATCCCGCACCCAGTTCCAGTTACAACGCCGATCAGATCGAAGTCCTCAGCGGCCTCGACCCGGTGCGCAAGCGGCCGGGCATGTACACCGACACCACGCGGCCGAATCACCTGGCGCAGGAAGTCATCGACAACTCGGTCGACGAAGCGCTCGCCGGCCACGCCAAGAAGATCGACGTGACGGTGTTCGCCGACGGTTCGCTGCAGGTGTCCGACGACGGCCGCGGCATGCCGGTCGACATTCATCCGGAGCACGGCGTCAGCGGTGTCGAGCTGATCCTGACCAAGCTGCATTCGGGCGCCAAGTTCTCGAACAAGGCCTACGGTTTCAGCGGCGGCCTGCACGGCGTCGGTGTGTCGGTGGTGAATGCGCTGTCGAAGAAGCTAGAAGTGCGCGTTGCCCGCGGCGGTACCGAGTACGCGATCGATTTCGCCGACGGCCACAAAAGCGTCGACCTGCGGCCGATTGGCCCGGTGCCGAAATCGCGCAACGGCACCACGGTGCATTTCTGGCCGGACGAAAAGTATTTCGATTCGCCGAAGATTTCGGTCACGCGCCTGAAGCAGGTGCTGCGGGCCAAGGCGGTGCTGTGCCCGAACCTGAAAGTCACGCTCGACGACCAGATTGCCGGCGAGCAGACCGTGTGGCAGTACGAAAACGGCCTGGTCGATTATCTGAAGGACGCGCTCGGCGGTGCCGAGACGATTCCGTCCGAGCCCTTCGTCGGCAAGTTCGCCGCCAAACGCGAAGAAGCCGAGTGGGCGCTGCTGTGGCTCAACGGCGGTGGCGAAGCGGTCGCCGAAAGCTACGTCAACCTGATTCCGACCGCGCAGGGCGGCACCCACGTCAACGGCCTGCGCACCGGTCTGACCGAAGCGATTCGCGAATTCTGCGAATTCCGCAACCTGCTGCCGCGCGGCATGAAGCTGTCGCCGGAAGACGTCTGGCAGGGCTGCAGCTACGTGCTCAGCGTGAAGATGCTGGATCCGCAGTTTGCCGGCCAGACCAAGGAGCGGCTGTCCTCGCGTGAAACCGCGGCCTTCGTGCAGGGCGTGGTCCACGACAGTTTCAGCCTGTGGCTGAACCAGCATCCGGCCGAAGGCGAACTGGTTGCGCAGCTGGTGATCAGCAACGCCAACGCGCGCATGAAGCTGGCCAAGCAGGTGGTACGCAAGAAGATCACCAGCGGCCCGGCGCTGCCCGGCAAGCTCGCCGACTGCGTGCTGACCGACCTGAACCAGACCGAGCTGTTCCTGGTGGAAGGCGATTCCGCCGGCGGCTCGGCGAAGCAGGCGCGCGATCGCGATACGCAGGCGATCATGCCGCTGCGCGGCAAGATCCTGAACTCCTGGGAAGTGGACGCCAACGAGGCCCTCGCGTCCGACGAAATCCACAACATATCGGTGGCCATCGGCGTCGACGCCGGCAGCCCGGATCTGGCCGGCCTGCGCTACGGCAAAATCTGCGTGCTGGCCGACGCCGACTCCGACGGCCTGCATATCGCGACGCTGCTGTGCGCGCTGTTCCTGCGCCACTTCCGGCCGCTGGTGCAGGCCGGGCACGTCTACATCGCGATGCCGCCGCTGTTTCGTATCGACGCCGGCAAGCAGGTGTTTTATGCGCTCGACGATTCCGAGCGCGTCGGCATCCTCGACCGGCTGCAGGCCGAAGGCAACAAAGCCAAGATTTCGGTGACGCGCTTCAAGGGCCTGGGTGAAATGAACCCGATGCAGCTGCGCGAAACCACGATGTCGCGTGATACGCGCCGCCTGGTGCAGCTGACCTTGGACGAGCTGCCGGAGCCGATCGTCGAACCGGTCGAAGGCGAAGAGCCGGCCGCGGCCGTATCCACGCAGGTCACCACCGACATGCTCATGGACATGCTGCTGGCGAAGAAGCGCGCCGGCGATCGCAAGGCCTGGCTGGAAGAGAAGGGCGATCGCGCCGACGTCTGATCGCGGCTCTTGCATCGATGCTTATTTATTGTGCTGTTTGAAATGACATGACCGACATCTCAGAAACCGAACGCCTGCCGCTGCGCATCTTTGCCGAGAAGGCCTACCTCGATTATTCGATGTACGTGGTGCTGGATCGCGCGCTGCCGAATATCGCCGACGGCCTCAAGCCGGTACAGCGCCGCATCATCTATGCGATGTCGGAGCTGGGTCTTTCCTCGACCAGCAAGCCGAAGAAATCGGCGCGCACCGTCGGCGACGTGATCGGCAAGTTCCATCCGCATGGCGACAGCGCCTGTTATGAAGCGATGGTGACGATGGCGCAGCCTTTCAGCTATCGCTATCCGCTGGTCGATGGCCAGGGCAACTGGGGCAGCGCCGACGATCCCAAGAGCTTCGCGGCCATGCGCTACACCGAAGCCAAGATGACGCCGTATGCGTCGACCCTGCTCAGCGAACTGGAGATGGGCACCGCGGACTGGGTGCCGAATTTCGACGGTACGCTCAACGAGCCCAAGCTGTTGCCGGCGCGGCTGCCGAACATTCTGGTGAACGGCACCACCGGCATCGCGGTCGGCATGGCGACGGATATTCCGCCGCACAATCTGCGCGAGCTGGTCGCGGCCTGTCAGCTGCTGCTGAAGAACCCGAACACCTCGATGGCCGAGCTGATCGCGGCGGTTCCGGCGCCGGATTTCGCAACCGGTTGCGAGATCATCAGCGATCCGTCCGAGCTGAAAAAAATCTACGAATCCGGCAACGGCATGGTGCGCATGCGCGCACGCTGGGAGCGGGAGGACGACGGCCCCAACGGTCTGCAGATCGTCGTCACGCATCTGCCGCAGCAGGTGTCGCCGGCGAAGATCCAGGAGCAGATCGCCGATCAGATGCGGGCGAAGAAGCTGCCGCTGGTCGAGGATCTGCGCGACGAATCGGATCATGAGAACCCGACGCGCATCGTCATCATCCCGCGCAGCAATCGCATTGACGTCGATGCGCTGATGACGCATCTGTTCGCGACCACCGATCTGGAAAAATCGGCGCGCGTGAACCTCAACATGATTGGCCTCGACGGCCGGCCGCGGGTCAAGAACCTGCGCGAAATCCTGGTCGAATGGCTGGTGTATCGCAACGCCACGGTGCGTCGCCGTCTCGAATTCCGCCTCGGCAAGGTCAACGAGCGCCTGCACATTCTGGACGGCTTGCTGATCGCGTATCTGAACATCGATGAAGTGATCCGCATCATCCGCTACGAGGAAGATCCGAAAGCCGAACTGATGGCACGCTTCGGCCTGTCTGAAATCCAGGCCAATGCGATTCTCGATCTGCGTCTGCGTCATTTGCAGAAGATCGAGGAAATGCAGATCCGCGGCGAGCAGGCCGAACTCGCTGCCGAACGCGACAAGCTGGTCGATCTGCTCGGCTCCGAAGCCAAGCTGAAAAAGCTCGTCGGCAAGGAGCTGGACGAGGACGCGAAGAAGTTCGGCGACGCGCGGCGTTGCCCCATCGTCGCGCGCGCGGCCGCCGTGGCGCTCGAAGCCTCGGAAATCCTGCCGGCCGAACCAATCACCGTGGTGCTGTCGAAAGCCGGCTGGATCCGCGCCGGCAAGGGCCACGACCTGGACGCGACCGCCTTGTCGTACAAGAGCGGCGACGAATATTTCGTGCATGCGATCGGCAAGACCAACCAGCTGCTGATCCTGCTCGACAGCAAGGGCCGCTGCTACACGCTGAATCCGCGCGATCTGCCGTCGGCGCGTTCGCAGGGCGAGCCGGTCACCACCAAGCTCGATCTGCAGGACGGTGCGCGCGTTGTCGCGCTGCTGATGGGCGACGAGGCCGACCGCTACGTGCTCGGTTCCACCGAAGGCTACGGCTTCCAGACCCGGCTCGGCGACATGCAGGCGCGCAACAAGGCCGGTAAGGCGATGATCACGCTGGAAGGCGCGCCGCTGCCGCCGGCGCTGACGCGAGCCGCGGCGAGCGATCGCTTCGCCCTGGTCACGGCCGAAGGGCGTTTGCTGGTGTTCCCGATCGGCGAGTTGCCGGAACTGGCCAAGGGCAAGGGCAACAAGCTGGTCACCTTGAAGGGCGAGGACCGTATCGTCGCCAGCTGCGTGGTGCCGGCCAACGCCGCGCTGGTGCTGACCTGCGGCAAGCGCACCCTGACGCTGAAGCCGAGCGACGTCGCCGCCTACACCGCGGCGCGCGCCTCGCGCGGCAACCATCTGCCGCGTGGTTATCAGACGGTGGACAAGATAACGGCGGGCTAGGCCGGCGGGTCATGAATAAGTCCGTTCGTCCCGAGTAGACGGGCTTGCCCGGCGTATCGAGGGACTGGATCGGGCTCTCAGCGTGGTCGGCTCCCTCGATACGCCTCGCAGGCGAGGCTACTCGGGACGAGCGGAGCTTGGTTCGGCGCCGGATAGCTGAACCGAAATCTTGATTCCGTGGTCACAGGCCGCAGATACACTTTGTTGCACGCCTTTCCCAATCCACGTTCACAGCCTTCCCCAAGCCATGAAACGCATCTTCCTGTTCCTCGTCACCAACATCGCCGTGATGCTGGTGCTGTCGGTCGTTGCCTCGCTGCTCGGCGTCGACCGCTTTCTGACTGCCAACGGACTCAACCTCGGCGCGCTGCTGGCGTTCTCCGCGATCTTCGGTTTCGGCGGCTCGTTCATTTCGCTGTTCATGTCGAAGTGGATGGCCAAGCGCTCGACCGGCGCACAGGTGATCACCGAGCCGCGCAATTCGGCTGAAATGTGGCTGCTGCAGACGGTCGAGCGTCAGGCGCGCGCGGCCGGCATCGGCATGCCGGAAGTCGCGGTCTACGACGCGCCCGAGCCCAATGCCTTCGCCACCGGTGCCAGCAGGAACGCCTCGCTGGTCGCGGTCAGCACCGGCCTGATGCGCAGCATGAGCCAGGACGAAATCGAAGCCGTGCTGGCGCACGAAGTCAGCCATATCGCCAACGGCGACATGGTCACCTTGACGCTGATTCAGGGCGTGCTGAATACCTTCGTGATGTTCCTGTCGCGCGTGGTCGGTTACGTCATCGACAAGGCGGTTTTCAAGACCGAGCGCGGTACTGGTCCGGGTTACTTCATCACCGTGATGGTGCTGCAGATCGTGTTCGGCATCGGCGCGTCGATGATCGTCGCCTGGTTCTCGCGCCAGCGCGAGTTCCGCGCCGACGCCGGCTCGGCGCATCTGGCCGGCAAGCGCAAGATGATCGCCGCGCTGCAGAAGCTCGGTGGCTCGACGGTCGCGTCGACCTTGCCGCCGCAGCAGATGGCATTCGGCATCAAGGGCGGCGTCAAGGAATGGTTCTCGACGCATCCGCCGATCGAGGCGCGTATCGCCGCTCTGCAGGCCGGCGCTTAAAGCACAGTAATAAAAAAGGCCACCTGCGGGTGGCCTTTTTTTGTTGTCGATCGCTGCGCCTACGGCCGCGCGAACACGATCTCGATTTCCACCAGCATGCCTGGCGCCGCAAGCCCGGCGACCTGGAACGCCGAGCGTGCCGGCAGGTTGGGTTGTTCCTTGGTGCCGAAGAACTGCGTATAGGCTTCCATCATGCCGGCGAAGTCCATAGCCGCGCCCGGTGTCGGGCCGACCAGGAACACCGTCATCTTCACCGCGTCGCCCATCTTCAGGCCCATGCTTTCGATCGAGGCCTTGGTCTTGTTCAGCACCGACAGCGTCTGCGTCTTGGTGTCGCCCCAGTATTCCGGGCTGTACTTGGTCGCGTCCGGCTTGGCCGGATCCGGCGTCATGCCGCTGTGGAAAACCAAGGTCTGCTTGCCCGGCACTTCGACTGCGCGCGAAATCGGGAAGTTGGAACCGACCAGCGGGTAGCGCTTCACTTCGGCGTGGGCGGCACCGGCCAGCAGGCTGGCGGCGAGGGCGGTGGTGAGTACGAGCTTGTTCAAGGCGAATCTCCCTTTTCTTGGAACGGTGGCTTTCAGTGTGCTCCTTGCCGTCGCGCTCAGCTGCGGACCGGGTCCGCCGCCAGCAGCACGACCTCGGGCTCCTGCACGTGGTAGCCCTGGATGTAGTGCACTCCCAGCTGCCACATCCGTGCCATCACGTTGGCATCTTCGACATGACTGACGATGGTCTTGATGCCGCGGCGGCGCGCGATCGTCAGCAGTTCGGCCATCTTCTTCTGCGTATCGCGATTGCCGAAGTCTCGCGTATACGAGGCGTGGAACTTGATGAAGCGCGCCGGCAATTGCTCGAGCAGCTGCGCCGGATGCGTGCCGACGCCGAAGTGCTCGATCGCCAGGCCAGAGCCGAGTTCTTCCAGCGCGCCGGCCAGCAGCTGGGTTTTGTGTAGGTGATTCTGCACCGCCATCTCCTGCACCGCGAAGCATAGCTCGCGATTCCTCAGCGGCCGCGCCGCGAGCAGGCCGCGCAGCCAGGCGATCAGGCCGTCGGTGTCGCGCAGGCTTTCTTCTGAGAGCTTCACCAGCAGCACCGCTGGCTCCTGAGACTGGTCGCGCTTGGCCAGCACTTTCAGCGCCTGCTTGATCACCCAGCGATCGACCAGGCGCATCAGGCCGAACTGCATCGCTGCCGGGATGAATTCGCCGGCGCGATGCTCGAGACCCTGCTCGTCGACCATGCGCACCAGTACGTCGAAGTGCTGGCGGGTTTCGCCTTCCAGGCTGGCGATGGACTGGTAGGCCAGGCGCATGCGGTCCTGCTCGAGCGCGCGCTTGAGCTGCGCGGCGCGGCGCGCGGCCTCGCGCGCTTCGCCGTGCGCCTGCGCGGTCGGGCCGATCAGCAGCGACTGGCCGCCACGCTGCGCCGAGGCGCGCCGGCCTTCGCGGATCAGCGGATCGATCGCCTGCACCGCGGGCTCACCAGCGCCGATCGGATAGGCGGCGACGGTGACGGTGATGCGGGTTTCGTGGGCGCCGGCGGTGAACACCTGTTGCGCCAGTTCGCGCGCCAGGCGCTCGGCGAGTTTTTCGAATTCCGGCGCGCTGGCGCGTGACACCAGCGCCACCCATTCGTCGGTGGAGAAGCGGAACAGCGGCTGCGGCGCGCCGAGGCGCGTGACGATCGCGCTGCACACCTGGCTCATCAGCAACTCGGCGTCCTGCAGGCCGACGCGCGTTTCCAGCGAAGCGAAGCCGTCGATCAGGAACAGCAGCACCGCGCGCGGCCGCGCGTCGTCCGGCGCTTTGTCCAGCGAGCGGAACAAGGCCAGACGGTCCGGCGTCGCCGCCGGCGTGATGCTGACGGCGGGCGCGGGCAGGGGCGTCGGCAGCGGCGGCGACGCGGCCTCGATGCGGATCAGCCATTCGACAAAGGACTGGCGGCCGACCGTGCCCTGGGTCAGCTGCACGCTGACCGGCAGGCTGCGACCGTCGGCGCGCACCAGCACGGTGTCCAGCGGAATGCCGGCGTATTTGCCGCGCGCCAGCTGGCGCAGTTGCTCTTTGACGCGCGGCTGCTGCTCGGGCGCGATCAGCTCCAGCAGCGGCGTGCCGATCAGGGTGTCGGTCGGTTTCTGCACCAGCCCGGCGAATGCGCGGTTGACGCGGCTGAGCGCGCCGTCCTGCACGTGGATCACCGCGTCGGTGATTTCGTCCAGGCGTTCGCGGTGGCGGGTTTCGAAGGCGGCCATGCGCGCGCGCGCCTGGACCAGCTCGCGCTCGCATTTGAGGCTGGCGCATTCGCGGCGATAGACCTGGGCCAGATGCTGCAGATCGGCGTCGCTGCCGGCGCAGACGCGGTCGCGGGCGCCCAGGCGCATCGCGTTGCTGGTGGCGAGCCAGTCCGGCGTCTGGCCGATTTCCAGCACCGGCAGTCCGGGCGCCAGCCGGGCGCTCAGCTCGAGGACGCGCGCCAGCGGGCTCTGCGCGCTGTCGGCGCACAGCAGCAGGTCGGCGCCGCTGCCGCGGCGCAACGCGTCCTCTAGTTCTTCCAGATCGGCGATCCAGGCGGCGCGCACGCCGAACGCGGCCTTGCGCAGCGCGGTTTCCACCAGCCGCGCGCCGTCCGCGCTGCCGCCGACCAGCAACAGCAGGCTACCGGATGTAACAGGATCGATCGTATCGGCTAGCAAGGTACCGCCATGCTGGCACTACCAGGCGATGACTTCTTTCGCCGGCAGACCGGCGGTTTCACGGGCCAGACGTGGCAACAGGTAGCCGGGCAGGCGAGTCGACAGTTCACGCATCAGCGCGCGCGCCTGGTCCTCGTCGACTTCGAAGTGCGCGCTGCCGGCCACCCGGTCCAGCAGGTGCAGGTAGTAGGGCAGCACGCCGCAGTCGAACAGGCGCTCGGACAGCGCCTGCAGCGCGGCGACGTCGTCGTTGACACGGCGCAGCAGCACCGACTGGTTCAGCAGGCTGACGCCGGCATTGCGCAGCTGGCTGCAGGCAAGGGCGACGCTCTCGTCCAGCTCGTTGGCGTGGTTGGCGTGCAGCACCATCGCCGTGCGCAGCCGCGTTCGTCGGAGCAAGGCCAGCAGGCCGTCGTCGACACGTTCCGGCAGCACGATCGGCTGGCGGGTGTGCAAGCGCAGCCGGCGAACGTGGGCGATGCCGTCGAGGCCGTCGAGAAATTCGCCGAGTTTTTCGTCGGACAGTGACAGCGGGTCGCCGCCGGACAGAATCACTTCGGAAATCGAGCGGTCCGCACGGATCTGCGCCAGCGCCTCGCGCCAGTGGTCGCGGCCGGCGAGTGCCTCGGAGTACGGGAAATGCCGGCGGAAACAGTAGCGGCAATGCACGCCGCAGGCGCCGGTCGCCATCACCAGGACGCGGTGCTGGTATTTGTGGACGATGCCGCCGTCTTTGAGCCTGGCCTTGTCGCCGACCGCGTCCAGGCCGAAACCGTCCACGGTCAAGGCTTCGGCGCCGACCGGCCAGACCTGCAAGAACAGCGGGTCGGAAGGATCGCCCTTGCGCATGCGCTGCGCGAAACCACGCGGCACGCGCAGCGGAAAACCGGCCAGCGCGGCCGCGTCCAGCTGCGGCAGGTCGGGGTCGATTTCGAGGAAGCGCAGCAGCTCGGCCGGCTGCTTGAAGGCTTCGCGCAGCGCATGCTGCCAGGCGCGCGCCGACCGGGCCTGTCGGGTTTTGGGGCTAGGGGTTATCATCTGCGCCGCATTTTCGCGCTGCGGGGTGCCAGGGAGCAAACACGGCACCCGGCATTTTCCGCCTACGAAACAACCAACAATCTAGAAGACTTCGACAATGGCTACCGTCAGCACCAATGAGATGAAGTCCGGCACCAAAGTTCTGGTGGACGGCGAACCCTATTCCGTGGTCGACAACGAGTATCGCAAGCCGGGCAAGGGCCAGGCGACGAACACGATCAAGATCCGCAATCTGAAGAACGGCCGCGTG
Organism: Hydrocarboniphaga sp.; assembly: GCF_965279055.1. Taxonomy (NCBI): domain Bacteria; kingdom Pseudomonadati; phylum Pseudomonadota; class Gammaproteobacteria; order Nevskiales; family Nevskiaceae; genus Hydrocarboniphaga; species Hydrocarboniphaga sp. The sequence continues at coordinate 1,199,155 of NZ_OZ257125.1, forward strand.
ATCGACCGTACCCTCAAGTCCGGCGACACCTGGGAAGTCGCGGACATCGAGGAAGTCGACATGCAGTTCCTCTACAGCGACGGCGAGTTCTGGCACTTCATGAACCCGGTCAGCTTCGAGCAGGTCCAGGCCGGCGCCACCGCGGTGGCCGAATGCTCCAAGTGGCTCAAGGGCGAGGAAGCCTGCAAGGTGCTGTTCTTCAACGGCGTGCCGCTGTCGGTGACGCCGCCGAACTACGTCGTGCTGACGATCACCGAAACCGATCCGGGCCTGCGCGGCGACACCAGCGGCAGCGGCGGCAAGCCGGCAACGCTGGAAACCGGCGCGGTGGTGCGCGTGCCGCTGTTCGTGCAGCAGGGCGAGGTGATCAAGGTCGACACGCGCACCGGCGACTACCTGGGCCGCGTCGGCAAGTAAGGCCATGCAGCGCTGGCGTCCCGACGCGAGTCTGGCGACGCTGAAAGCGCGGGCGGAGCTCAACGGCTCCGTCCGCGCTTTTTTTTGTCAGCGCGGCGTGCTCGAGGTGGAGACGCCGATCCTGTCGGCGCACGCGACCGTCGACCGCTTCATCGACAGTTTCCAGACGCGCGACGGGCGCTGGCTGCAGACCTCGCCGGAATTCGCGATGAAGCGGCTGCTCGCGGCCGGCAGCGGCGCCATCTTCCAGATCGCGCGCGTGTTCCGGCTCGAGGAGCAGGGCCGTCATCACAATCCCGAGTTCACGATGCTCGAGTGGTATCGGCCCGGGTTTTCGCTGCATCAGCTGATGGATGAGGTCGAGGCGCTGATGCACCTTCTGGTCGGCAACGACGCGGCCTTCGAGCGCATGAGCTATCGCGAGGCCTTCGTGCACTACGCGGGCTTCGATCCGCATGTTTCGAGTGCTGAGCAAATGCGCGCGGCGGCCATCGCGTCCGATCTGGTTTCGTCCGGGGATTTCGCCGAAGAGACAGCCGATTTCTGGCTGGACCTGTGGATGTCGCGCGTGGTCTCGCCGGCGCTCGGCTTGAGTACGCCCAGCTTTGTCTACGACTTTCCGGCAAGCCAGTCGGCGCTGGCGCGGATCCGCCACGACCAGCCGCCGGTGGCCGAGCGCTTCGAGCTGTTCTGGCGCGGCATCGAACTCGCCAACGGCTTTCACGAGTTGGCCGATGCCAACGAACAGCGCGCGCGCTTCGAGGCCGACCAGCAATATCGCAGCGACGCGGAGCTGGTCGTGCCGCCGTACGACGCGCATCTGATCGCGGCGCTGGACTCGGGCGCTTTCCCGGATTGCAGCGGCGTCGCGCTGGGACTGGATCGGCTGCTGATGCTGAAGCTGGGCTTGAGCGAGCTGAAGCAGGTGCTGGCCTTTTCTGCCGATCGCGCCTGAGCTGCAAATGGTAGGAGCGGACCCTGTCCGCGACTTCAGGCTTCGAAGCCTCAGTCGCGGACAGGGTCCGCTCCTACAGGTGTGGCCTCCACACGTCGTAGGCCAGCCGCAGAATCAGCAAGCCGACGACGGCAATGAACAGTCCGCGTACAAACCCCGCGCCGCGGCGGATCGCTAGCCGCGTGCCGATTAGCGAGCCGGCGACGTTGCACGCCGCCATCGGCAGCGCGTAATGCCACAGCACCGAGCCATGGCTCAGAAAGTAGGCGAGCGCGGCGAAGTTGGTGATCACGTTCACCGCCTTGGCCGCGGCCGAGGCGTGCAGGAAGCTGAAGCCGAACGCTCCGACGAAAGCCAGCACCAGGAAACTGCCGGTGCCGGGGCCGAGAAAGCCATCGTAAAAACCGATCGCGCTGCCGGCGAGCAAGCCGATCAGCAACTGCTGCGCGGCCGACAGCCGCGGTGCGTGCAGCTTGCCGAAGTCCTTCCTCCACAAGGTGTAGCCGAGCACCACGACCAGCACGCCGAGGATGATCGGCTTGAGCGAGGCGTTGTCGAGACGGCTGACCGCGGCTGCGCCGACGAAGCTGGCGGCCAATGCGGCCAGCGCCATCGGCAGCACCGCGCGCCACGGTGTGGAGATGTGCCGCGCGTAGTTCCAGGCCGCGACGGCGGTGCCCCAGATCGACGCCGCCTTGTTGGTGCCGAACAGCGTTGCCACCGGATAGCCCGGCAGCAGCACCAGCAAGGCCGGCACCTGGATCAGCCCGCCGCCACCGACGACGGCGTCGACGAAGCCGGCGAGCATCGCCATGGCGCACAGCGCCAGCATCGTCAGTTCGGGAGTCATCGGCGGGCCATTAGAATGGCGGCTTGCGTATCAGAGATCATTTCCCGACATGTCCGTTTATTCGCCGAGCCTGGCCCGCCTGATCGACGCGCTGCGCCGCCTGCCGGGTGTCGGCCCCAAGTCCGCCCAGCGCATGGCCTTCCAGTTGCTGGACCGCGACCGCGGCGCGGCGCGCAACCTGGCGCAGGCGATGAACGATGCGCTCGAGCAGATCGGCCGCTGCCCGCAGTGCCGCATGTTCTGCGAGAACGGCGACTGCCGTTTTTGCACGCCGGCGCGCGTCGCCAGCGGCCATCTGTGCGTGGTCGAAGGCCCGGCCGACCTGATGGCGATCGAATCCGGCACGCCGTATCGCGGCCGCTATTTCGTGCTGATGGGGCGGCTGTCGCCGCTGGACGGCATCGGACCCGATGAACTCGGCCTGGACCTGCTGCAGCAGCAGCTCGCCGGCGGCCAGTATCAGGAGCTGATCATTGCCACCAATCCGACCGTCGAGGGCGAGGCCACCGCGCATTACCTGGCGCAGATCGCGCGCGCGCAAAACGTCGCGGTGAGTCGCATCGCGCATGGCGTGCCGGTGGGCGGTGAACTCGAATACGTCGACGGCGGCACGCTGGCGCACGCGCTCAGCGGCCGCCGCCAGGTCTGATCGCCGCTTATTTGCCGTCGGCGAGGCGGTCAACCTTGGCCGCGCAAATGAAGTCGTTGTCGCTCAGTCCGTCGACCGAGTGCGTCCACCAGCGGATCGTGCAGCGGTTGTAGCCGAAGTCGATGTCCGGATGATGGTCTTCCTGGTTGGCGATATAGGCCACCGCATTGATGAAGGCCAGAACACGGTAATAGTTGCGGAAGTCGAAGCTGGCCTGCAGCTGCTTGGCGTCGGCGCTGAGCGTCCAGCGTGGCTCCAGCTGTTTGAGCAGCGCCTCGGCGGCGGCGCGTTGCAGCGCCGGCACTCCGCCTTCGCAGGGCGCGCAGCGTTTTTCGGCGAGCATGGCCATCGGTCCGGTCTCCAGCTTGATCAAACGGGGCCGGATACTCGCGCGCCAGCGGCCGGAAGTAAATGCGGCGGCAGCGTTGTCGCCCTGCGAAAGCGGCAGCGACGGTGAAGCCGCTAGCGGAAGTACAGCGGGAAGGCCTTGACGAAGGTGTCGCTGCGCGCCGGCGGGAAACTCATCGTCTGAACCATCTTGGTCACCGCCAGATCCAGCTGAGGATTTTCGAAGTCGTTGCGGATCAGCTTGACCGAGTCCGGCAGGCCGTCGGGACGGACGATGAAGCTCACCTGCACCTTGCCGGCGCCGGGCCAGTTGGCGTTGGCGACACGCTCCAGATCGGCCATCTGCCGTTCGAAGCTGGCCTGCACCTGTGCCGGCGTCAGCCCGCCACTGACGCTGGGCCGCAGCAGGCTGCTGACCTTGCGCTTGGGCGCGGATGGATCGCCGGCGCAGCCGGTGGCCAGCATCGTCAGGGCAAGGCACAGTGAACCGCTCAGCGCGCGCATCGACATCATTCCCCCCGGAATGGAAAAAGCCGTCCCCGCCCGCCGCGATGGCGCGGCAGTACGGTGCAAAAAAATCGGTGCCCGGCAAATGGCGGCTTCCACTGCCTGCGGGCTGCGCGGTGTCGTCGGCGAGGCCGACGAGCCGGTCGTCGTCCCTGACCGGTTTACGTTCGTATCGCGCCGGCCGGGCCGTGCGAACGAGGTGTCAGTTTCGCGTAGGCTTTTTCGTACAGCAAGCGTGGTTACTACCCAGATCGGTGCTGGAACGGGCCTTTCGCTTTAGTAATATTCGCTCTGACATCGGCTAACGCGGCCGTTCACGCTCGGCGGTGTAGGCTGCCCGATCATGCCGGCCCCTTTTTCGACATTCCCAGGCAACCGATGACCGCAAGCCCCAGCAACCTGATCTGGATCGATCTCGAAATGACCGGGCTGATCCCGGAGCGCCACCGCATCATCGAGATCGCGACCGTGGTCACCGACTCCCATCTGAAAGTGCTGGCCGAAGGCCCGGTGCTGGCGGTGCAGCAGAGTCACGACGAGCTGACCGCGATGGACGACTGGAATACCAAGCAGCACGGCAAGTCCGGCCTGACTCAGCGGGTCCGCGACAGCCGCATCAGCGAGTCCGAGGCCGAGCGGCTGACCTTGAATTTCCTGAGCGAGTGGGTGGTCCCGGGCAAGTCGCCGATGTGTGGCAACTCGATCTGCCAGGACCGCCGCTTTCTGGCGCGCTACATGCCGGGGCTGGAGAAGTTCTTCCACTACCGCAATCTCGATGTCAGCACGCTCAAGGAGCTGTGCAGCCGCTGGTCGCCGGATCTGGCCAAGGGCTTCTCCAAGGAATCCACGCACCTGGCGCTGAACGACATCCGCGACTCGATTGCCGAGCTGCGCTATTACCGCGACCATTTCCTGCGGCTGCCGCCGCCTTGTGCCGACGCCTGAGGTTTGCTGCTGCCGTGCCCGCGAAAGCGGGAAAGCCAGCGGCGCTCGCGTCTGCTATTGCAAAGTCGACTTGAAGAAGCCCCAGGCGACTTCGCCGGTATCGACTTGCAGATTCGCGCCGCCGAGAAAATAGTCCAGGGCCAGGCTGTTGATCGGCAGGCCCGGCCAGACATGGCCCCCGGCGAACACGTATTGCTGCGAGGTCGTGCCGTGGGCACACGAGCGCAGGCGTTTCTCAACGCCGTCGGCGACTCGCGTGCTTTGTAGCTTCGGCGAGCATCCGGCCCGATCGGCCCAGAACTGGAAGGTCGCGTCGGCCGACAGCAGCGCCGCCTGCGGCTGGCCCTTGACGATGGTGCCTTCGGCCATGCCCTTGAACGGCACGATAGGATCGTTCACGCCATTCATCGACAGCCACGGCAGCGCCTTGCCCGGTTTGCAGCCGCGCGCCACCGAGGCGGGCAGATCGGAGATGACGTTGGCTCCGGCGCGTAGCGAGTCTCCGGCCTGGCAGGCGTAGTACATCGCCATGAAGCCGCCGTTGGAGGCGCCGATCACGAATACCGCGCGCGCGTCGCCGCGATCGCGCAGTACCAGCCCCGCAATCATGTCGCGAATAAACGCGACATCGTCGGCGGTGGACGCCTCATCGCCGGCCAGCGTACTGCCGCGGCCGTCGTTCCAGTGTTTGCCGATGCCCTGGGGCGCGGCAACGATGAAGTGCTCGCGCAGCCCCAGCGTCGGCAGGCTGGTCTGCTCCCAGACCTGCTCGGCGGTCTGCGTGCCGCCGTGCAGCAGTACGACGATCGGCATCGGTCCGGTGCTGCCGCTGGGAATCTGTGCCAGGTAACGGCGCTGCAGGCCGCCGGAGACGAGGCTGCGCGGCTGCGCGGCGGAGACCTTGCCCTTGTCGGGGAAGCCCTGCGTCGCGCTGTGATTTTCGATCATGCGCGCGCCGCGCACGACCAGGCAGCCGCTGAGCGACAGCAACAGCAGGCCGGCCAGGGACGCGCTGACGATGGTGACCAGACCGGAATGAGGGCGATGGCGCATGGTGCTAGCCGGGCAGGCGGACCGTGACCTGCGCGCCGCCGAGGTCCGAGGTGCCGAGCAGCAGCTGCCCCTCGTAGGCGCGCACCAGATCGTAGACCGCCGCCAGGCCGATGCCCTGGCCGGGTTTTTTCATGTCGGCGCGAACCCCGCGTTCGAGCATTGCCTCGGCGTCTTCCGGGAAGCCGGGGCCGTTGTCGGCGACTTCGATCACCGCGGTGCGGCCTTCGTGATGCACCGACAGCCGCACCTTGCCGTTGCCGTACTTGGCGGCGTTGTCCAGCAGATTGCCGATCAGCTCGAACAGGTCGCCGCTTTCGGCGCGCAGCCGCAGGCGCGGGTCGATCTGCAGATCGAAGCGCGCGTTTTTCTCGGCGTAGACCTTGACCAGCGCGCTGACCAGCTTTTCGCACAGCGGCCTGATCTGCACCGGCTCGGCCAGGGTGCGGCGGCCGGCGGCAGCGGCCTTGCGCAACTGGTAGCCGGTGATCTGCTGCATCGACTGCACCTGCTCGCCCAGCGTCAGCCGGAACGTGCGCGGCATGTCGGCGTCTTCGGTGATGCCCTGCACGACCGCCAGTGGCGTTTTCAGGCTGTGCGCGAGGTCGCCGAGCGCATTGCGATAGCGCGTCTGCTGGTTGCGCTCGTTCTGGATCATCGCGTTCAGGCCCTGGGTCAGTGGTTTGAGCTCATCGGGATATTCGGCGCGGATGTCCTGCTGCTCGCCCATCTCGATGCGGCGAAGCTCGACGATCAGCTTGCGCAGTGGCGCCAGGCCCCACTGCAGCACCAGCACCTGCACGCCGAGCAGGCCGATACCGCAGACCGCCAGCCAGGTCCACAGCGCGCGCCGGTAGGCGCGCAGCTGCGCGCGGAAGCTGGAGGCGTCTTCCATCACCACGACGTTGTAGCGGCGCGGATCGTCGGCCAGGTCGATCCAGCGGAAGCTGTAACTCATCTGGAAAGCATCGGGATCGTCGATGCGCTCGAAGCGCCATTGATCGATGCCCGGCATTTTCGGCGCCGACATGTCGCCGAAATTGACCGAGCGCCACACCGCGACGCCGTCTTCGTTGAACAGCGCCGCCTGCAGGCTGGACGCGGCGCTTTTCAGTCGCGCGTCGGGCACCATCGTCGTCGAAATCGTCAGCTCACCGCTGGCGCTGGGGCCGAGTGCGGCGAGCAGCGAATAGACGATGCCCTCCAGTTTGTCCTGTTGCGCCTGGCGCGCGCTGTCGCCGAAGGCGCTTTCCAGCGCGACGCCGGTGATCAGGAAGAACGCGGTCAGCACCGCGGTAGCGGCGACCAGCAGGCGCGTGCGCAAGGACTGCGGACGCAGACGCGCGTAGACCGTTCCGAGGATCGGCCACTTCATGGTTTTGACGCGCTCGGCGCCACCATGGATCCAGCGTATCGGTGGCGACGGCGCGCCGATGGCGGGCGCCCTTATCCGGCGGCGGAGGCAGGCGCGGGCCCGCGCGGCAGATCCCAGCGATAACCGCTGCCACGCAGCGTGGTGATCGGATTCAAGGTCGCTTCCGGATCGAGCTTGCTGCGCAGCCGGCGAATGAACACCTCGATCACGTTGCTGTCGCGCTCCTCGTCCTCGGCATAGAGATGCTCGGCCAGAGTCGCCTTGGACACGACCTGGCCGGCGTGCAGGATCAGGTATTCCAGCACCTTGTATTCATAAGCGGTCAGATCGACGCTCTGCTGCTGCACGAATACCGTCTTGGCCGTGGTGTCGACCGCGATCGGGCCGCATTCCAGCAGCGGCTGGGCCCAGCCGCCGGAACGGCGCAGCAGGGCGCGGACGCGCGCCAGCAGTTCTTCGCGGTGGAAGGGTTTCACCAGGTAGTCGTCGGCGCCGGCTTCCAGGCCTTCCACCTTGGTCTGCCAGCCGTCGCGCGCGGTCAGGATCAGGATCGGATACTTGCGCCCGGCCTTGCGCGCGCGACGGATGATCTCGACGCCGCTGATGCCGGGCAGGCCGAGATCGACGATGGCGATGTCGATCGGGAATTCCTCTGCCATGTACAGGCCGTTTTCGCCGTCACCGGCGACATCGACGGCAAAGCCCTCGTCGGCAAAATACTGCGAGACCAGTCCCCGCAGGTGCGGATCATCCTCGATGACGAGAGCGCGCATTTTCCAATCCCTGTTGTTGTATGTGCCGGTTCAGTAGCCGGGCACGTTGACGATCCGGACGTCGCCGTTTTTAAGCAATTTGACGCGGTAGCCGCGGTCGCTTCTCTCTACCGCCAGGACGCGGCCACCGCCGTTCTGTTGCTGGGCAATGCGCGCCGCCTCGCTGGGGGACATGTTGCGATCGTTGCCGCCGGGCGTCAGTCCGGCCGGCGGCAGGCGCAGGCGATCCGTCAGGCCCAGATCGCGGGCCTGTGCGGGCAACTGATTCAATAGCAGGCCCGCTGCGAGCAGGGCCGACAAAAGCAGAAGCTTCGAGCGCATGGCTCCCGGTGTTAGCCGACTCCCTTAGTAGCGGACCGGGCGCACGCTGACGTCCACGGCGATGCGATCACCCGGGTCGTACGGCATGGTCGTGTGGTAGACGTCGCCGTGATAGCGATAGGCGACGTCGTAGCCGTCGATATGGTTTTCGACATGATAGTCGTCGACCGTCTCGCACTGGCGCTGGTATTCGGTGCGCGTGTAACCGCCGCGATCGTATCCACCGCCGTACTCGCCGGCATGGCTGCCGACGCTGGCGCCGACCACGGCGCCGAGGCCGGTGGCGACCGCACGGCCGCTGCCGCCGCCGAACTGGTTGCCGACCACGCCGCCGATGACCGCGCCGAGTACGGCGCCGGCGGTGTTGTCGCCGGAGTAGCGCGGCGCTTCGCGATACGTCACCGGCACGTCCTGGCACTGATTGCGCGGCTGGTTGACCTGCACCTGGCTGTAGATCGGCCGGGCGCTGAGCACCTTGGCGAATTCGCTGCGGGCAATGGCGTCGCCGCCGGAAGAGGAGTCGTCGTAATACTGACCGTCACGATCATCGCGATCGTAGCGGCCGGCAAACGCGGGGGCTGAAACCAGGCTCGCCACGAGGGCGGAGCCGAGTAGGCAAGTCATCGCGACCGGGGGGGCAAACCGACGGGCTTGGGAAGGCGCCTGTTCACGCATTGTTGCTCTCCTTTGAGCATCGAGCTGCCGCAACGGCGGCGAGCATGGTTCAGCTTAGGGCCAGTAGCTGAATTGCAACTTAACTTTTTTAGGAATTCCGACAGTTTACGAGCGCTTTTCGTGCCATCTGGCTGCTCTTAGCGACCGTTGGTGCTGCCGGCGAAACGCTTCAGGTTGCCAGGCGAGAAATACCCCTGGCCTTCGGACCAGTCGTACTCGATGGTGTTCTTCTCCTCGTTGGTCATGTTGAGGATCACGTAGCGGCGCGACTGCAGGTCGTAATGCACCTGGATGCCGTTGACCATCACCGGCACGTTGGCGAAGTTGATCGAATGCGATTCGGCCGAGCGCCAGAACTGGTCGCGCTGGTCGTACATGTCCTCGGCGACGACGATCCAGCTGTCCTCGTCGACATAGAACACGCGGCGCTTGTAGACGTGGCTGGTGCCCTGCTTGACCTGCGCCTCCAGCACCCAGACGCGGTGCAGCTCGTAGCGCGCCAGGTCCTGGTTGATATGGCCGGCGCGGATGATGTCCTTGTACTTGAGCTTGTCGTCGTAGAGCCGGTAGCTGTCGTAGGGGACCAGCATCTCGCGCTTGCCGAGCAGCTTGATGGTGTAGCGATCCAGCGGGCCGTTGAACATGTCGACCTGGTCGTGGGTCATCAGGCCGTCGTGCAGCGGGTTGTCGTAGCCGACTTCGCCGATGCGCCGCGGCCGGTTCTCGGTCCAGATCCAGACGCCGGTCAGATCCTTGATCCGGTCGAGCGGTACGCGCAGCAGCGTCGCATCGCCGGCCCGCGTCGCCGGCGCGACCACCTTGGTGAACAGGTACAGATTCTGGTTGCCGAGTTTTTCGGCGGTGGTCTTCGGATCGTTGTAGGCGTAGGCGAGTTCGGAATAGCTGCGCTCGACGACGTAAGCGCCGTTGGTGGCGATCTCCGCGGAATTGGTGTAACCGCGAAAGCCGCGGGTGTTGTAGCGCATGATGTGATTCCACAGCACCTCGGTGCCGTTCTTCGGAATCGGAAAAGGGAAGCCCTGCGCGGTGCAGCAGAAGCCGTAGCCGTTGTGGGTCAGCTCGACGCGTTGCGCATTTTTTTTCGTCGCTTCGATGAACCAGTCCGGATAGGAGGCGCTGCGATGGCTGGGATACACCGGCATCGTGTAGTCCGGGAAAATCTTGAACAGCTGCTGGTGGCCTTCGGTGAGCCGATCCCGGTACTGCGCGACATTCGCCGCGGTGACGGTGTACAGCGGCTTGTCCTGAGCGTAGGGATTGTCGCCGCGCTTCATGGTCTCCTGCCGCAGCGGTTGCCAGGCCGGGATCGTGCCGGCGGCATTGCCTGCGGCTTCGGCGCCTACCGGCGTCAGGCGCTGGCCGAGTTCGGCGGCTTGCTCGTCCGCTACTTTGGCGTACGCCGCGCATGGCAGCGCCAGCGCGATCAGCAGCGCGCTCGTCATGATGTGGGGAACGTGCTGCCTCATCGCCACTTCCTTTTGCATGCCGTTAAGGGCGCGTCGTATGTTGCGGCCGACAGTGCGCGTTATTCGCCGAGGCTTTGCTTAACGGCGGTCCAGGCGATGCTCAGCGGCTGCGCTGGCCTTGCGCCGCTGCGCTCGATGGCTTGTCGCAGGCCGGTGATGCGCTGCGGCGTCGCCGGATGGCTGTTGAGCCAGGCCGGAGGCGCGACACCCTGGGTTTGCGTGTCGAGCTTGGCGAACAGCCGCAGCATGCCCTGAGGATCGATGCCGCTGGCGATCAGCCGCTGCAGGCCCTGGGTGTCGGCCTCGCGCTCGCTGTCGCGCGAAAACTGCAGGCCGGACAGACGGCCCGCGGCTTCGCTGGCGATGCCGAAATCGCCGATCACCGCGGCGATCGCGAGCCGCAGGCCCGCCTGCTGCATCATTGCCTTCAGGCTATGCCGCAGCTCGACGTGCTCGACCTCGTGCGCCAGCACACCGGCGAGTTCGGTGGCATCGTCGGCCGCTTCGATCAGGCCGCTGTAGACGACGATGTGGCCGCCCGGAATCGCGAATGCGTTGAGTTGCGCATTCCGCGCGATATGCCAGCGATAGGTGTAACGCGAGCCCTGCGTCAGCCGCGCACCGATCTGCTCCAGCGCCGCGTTGGCCGCCGTGCCTTCGATCATCTTCAGTTGCGCCGCCTGTGAGCGGAACACCATCTCGCCGAGTTGCTGTTCCTGCTTCAGCGGCACGAAGCCGGCGATCCAGCCGGCCAGCGGCCGCGCCGCGAGAAACAGCAGCAGCAGCGCGATCAGCGGAAGGCCAATCCAGATCGCGACCGCCGACAAGCCCAGCCCGCGATGCAGCCGCGCCCTGCGCCGCTGCGCGAACACCGCCGTCAACGCTGGCTGCAAGGCCGGCGGCGCCTGCGCGCGCAGCTTTTCGATCAACGCGCTGTCGTCGATCAGCAGCGCATAGCGCGCGCCGTCCTGCGTCCAGCTGATTTCCAGTTGCGCGCCGTCGAAGCCGGCGTTACGCAGCGCGAGCTGCGCCAGCGGCGAGGACAGACGCTGGCCGTCCGGCAGCAGCAGCGACAGCTGCAGCGGATCGAGCTTCGCTTCGACCACGACGCCAGCCGGTGCGAGGCCGGGTCCGAATAGGCGGCCCGGCAGGATCATGGAACGTGGTCATTCCCGCCGTCGCGGGAATGACGGCGCTTACTCGTCGTCACCGAGCAGCCCGCCGAGCAAGCCGCCCGCCGCGCCGGCGCCGAGCAGCGATCCGGTTTCGCTGCTGCGGCCGCCGATCGCCGGCGCCGCCATGACGATGCGATTGGCCATGCGCGACAGCGGCAGCGACTGCAGCCAGATCTTGCCCGGGCCCTGCAGCACCGCGAAGAAAACGCCTTCGCCGGAGAACAGGGCCGACTTCAAACCGCCGACGTACTGGATGTCGTAGCTGACGCTGCGCGTCAGCGCGACGATGCAGCCGGTGTCGACTTTCAGCACTTCACCGGGCTGCAGATCGCGTTCGTACAAGGTGCCGCCGGCGTGGATGAAGGCCAGGCCGTCGCCGTCGAGACGCTGCATGACGAAGCCTTCGCCGCCGAACAGACCGACGCCGAGCTTGCGCTGGAATTCGATCCCCAGCGCCACGCCCTTGGCCGCGCACAGGAAGGAATCCTTCTGGCAGATCAGCGTGCCGCCGACGTCCGGCAGATGGATCGGAATCAAGGTGCCCGGATACGGCGCGGCGAACGCGACCTTGCGCTTGCCGTTGCCATTGTTCTGAAACACCGTGGTGAACAGGCTTTCGCCGGTGACCAGGCGTTTGCCGGCACCAACCAGCTTGCCCCAGAAGTTCTTCTGCTGGGCCGAGCCGTCGCCGAACACCGTGTCCATGACGATGCCGTCTTCCATGAACATCATCGCGCCGGCTTCACCAACCGCCGCTTCGCCCGGGTCCAGCTCGACCTCGACGAACTGGGTTTCGGTGCCGTAGATCTTGTAATCGATGATGTCCATTGCCATGGGAAGGCTCCTTAAAAGAGGATCGGTGAAGTCTTAGCTTTTGGCGGAATCTTTCTGCAGCAGCGGCGCCAGTTTCTTCAGCGCCTCGGGGCGCGCGTAGGCGCGGAACAGCGTGCGCGCGAGCACGCTGATCATGCGGTGCACCTCGTCCGGCTCCTGGTGGCGCAGCGGCAGGATCGACGCCTCGAGCAGCGCGATGATCGCCTTGGACATGTCTTCCAGGTCTTCGCCGAGGTCGAAGCTGCCCTGGCGCGCGCCTTCGGCCATCACGTCGCGGATCGCCGCCTGCGAGGCGACTTCGAACGCGCGCTGCTCGGCAACCAGGCGCATCGTCTCCGGCGTCGACGGCACCAGCCAGTAGCCGGCGACGCCGTTCTCCAGCCGGGGATCGCGCAGCAGTTTTTCCAGGCCGCGGAACATCGCGACGATCGCCAGTACCGCGTCGCTCTGGCCGCGCATCGGCTCGATCACGTGTTCGGTGAAGATCGCGTGCAGCCGCCGCAGGCATTCCAGAAACAGCTCTTCCTTGCCGGCGAAGTGCCAGTACAGCGCGCCCTTGGACAGCTTGGCGGCCTTGGCGATGTCGCCGATCGACACGCCCTCGTAACCGTAGCGGCCGAACAGTTCGAAGGCGCGGTCCTGCAGGGCGGAGAGAGTGTCGAACTGCTCGTGGGCGGGTTTACGCGGCATTCGGCTGCAGGCGGTAGGAAAGCGTCGATTATGCGGCTTTGTAAGAGCGGCGACGAAACGCCTTGCCCGCCTGGCCGCTGCCGTCGAGACATTTTTCGTGGGGTTCAACCCCATTCGGCGCGCCGCTGCGTTTAAGGCCAGCGTACCTGTCCTGCGGAGTTGCCGATGTCCCTGTCCCCGAACCTGAGTTCCCGCGCCGGCCTGCTGCTGGCGTCCCTGCTGCTGTCCGCCCTGACGGCCTGCGCCGTGAACGAAAAGCAGCCGGCGCCGCTGGCGGCCGAGCCGCCACCACCACCGCCGGTGGCCGTCGGCGCCGCTGCACCGATGGCCGCTGCCGATGCGGCTGCCTATGCGGTGCGCGCCGAAAGCTCGGCCAAGCTGATGCAGTCGCAGAGCCGCATCGGCTTCATGCCGCCGCGTCCGGCGCCGATGCCGGGCGTTGCCGCCGAGCAGCGTGAACAGTACGCCGCGATCGCCAGCAACCCGGTGCAACGCGCCGCCGAGAATCCGGTGTCGACTTTCAGCATCGACGTCGACACTGGCGCCTACGCCAACGTGCGCCGCTTTCTCAGCCAGGGCCAGCTGCCGCCGCGGGACGCGGTGCGGGTCGAGGAACTGGTCAATTATTTCGACTATCGCTATCCGGCACCGCGCGATCGCAACACGCCGTTCTCGGTCAGTACCGAGCTGGCGCCGACGCCGTGGAATGCGAAGACCCATCTGCTGCAGATCGGCGTGCAGGGCTGGAAGCCGCAGGGCGAGCGGCCGGCCGCCAACCTGGTGTTCCTGATCGACGTCTCCGGCTCGATGGAGTCGCCGGACAAGCTGCCGCTGGTCAAGGCCTCGCTGAAGCTGTTGGCGCAGCAGCTGCGGCCGCAGGATCGCTTGAGCCTGGTGGTCTATGCAGGCCGTACCGCCGTGGTGCTGGAACCGACCGCGGGTGACCAGCAGGCGAAGATCATCGCCGCGCTCGACCAGCTCGAAGCCGGCGGCGGCACCAATGGAGGCGCGGGCATCGACCTGGCCTATGCGATGGCCAGGCAGGGCTATATCAAGGGCGGCGTCAATCGCGTGATGCTGGCTACCGATGGCGACTTCAATGTCGGCGTCACCGACTTCGACCAGTTGCTGGATCGCGTCAAGACGCAGCGCAAGAGCGGCGTCGCGCTGACCACGCTGGGCTTCGGCACCGGCAACTACAACGAGGCGCTGATGGAGCAGCTCGCCGATGCCGGCGACGGCAACTACGCCTATATCGACACGCTGAAGGAAGCGCAGAAAGTGCTGGTGCGGCAGATGGACGCGACGCTGACGACGATCGCGCGCGACGTCAAGATCCAGGTCGAATTCAATCCGGCGCAGGTCGCCGAATATCGCTTGATCGGCTACGAGAACCGCGCGCTGCGCCGCGAGGATTTCGCCAACGACAAGGTCGACGCCGGCGACATCGGCGCCGGCCACACCGTGACCGCGCTGTTTGAGGTCGCGCTGGTCGGCGAGGGCGGCGAGCGCATCGCGCCGCTGCGCTACGCTGCGGCGCAGGGTGCGTCCGCACAGTCCGGCGAACTCGCGCATCTGCAGCTGCGCTACAAACGTCCGGGCGACGGCAATGAGGCGAAGAGCCTGCTGATCGAGCGCGCGATCGCGGCGAAAGACAGCAGCACGCTCGCCGCCAGCTCGGACTCTTTCCGCCTCGCCGCCGCGGTCGCCGGCTTCGGCCAGCTGCTGCGCGGCGGCCAGTACACGCAGGGCTTCGACTACACTGCGGCGATCAAGCTGGCGCAGGACGCACGCGGCCGCGACGAGGATGGCGAGGCCGGCGAATTCCTGCAGCTGGTGCAGCTCGCGCGCAGCCTCGACGCGGCCGCGCTGAACACGCCGGTCGAAGACCACGGAGGCTGAATCTGCAAGCAGCGGCATCGCCCCTACCGCAGGCCCCGACTGCCGCAGCCGCGGCCGTCGACGGTCCTTCGGATGAAATCCTGATGCTGCGCTATCAGCGCGGTGAGCTGGCGGCGTTCGAGCTGCTGTACCAGCGCCACCGCGGTGGCAGCTATCGTTACCTGCTGCGCGGCTGCGGCAACGAGGACGTCGCCGCCGAGCTGTTCCAGGACGTGTGGGCGAGCGTGGTGCGGTCACGGGCGCGCTACCAAGTGAAAGCGCGCTTCGCCACCTGGCTGTACAAGCTCGCGCACAACCGGCTGATCGACCATTACCGCGCGGCGAAGCCCGGTGCTGAAGCAATCGACGACAGTTTCGAGCTTGCCGCACCGGAACATCTGCAGCCCGAGGCGCAGGCCGCTGCGGCG
This sequence comes from Hydrocarboniphaga sp., assembly GCF_965279055.1. NCBI lineage: Bacteria > Pseudomonadati > Pseudomonadota > Gammaproteobacteria > Nevskiales > Nevskiaceae > Hydrocarboniphaga > Hydrocarboniphaga sp. The sequence goes on from NZ_OZ257125.1 coordinate 1,214,515, forward strand.
TCCACGGCCAGGCGGCTGCTGCAAGCCCTGGGCGCGCTGCCGTGCGAGCAGCGCGAGGCATTCCTGATGAAGGAGGAAGGCGGCTTGAGCCTGGAACAGATCGCCGACGTCACCGGCGTCGGCCGCGAAACCGTGAAAAGCCGGCTGCGCTATGCGCTGAGCCGATTGCGCGGAGCGCTCGCCGATGTCGTCTGATCGCCCGTTGCCGCCGCAGCGCGATGACGACGTCGAAGACGCCGCCGTGGCGCGCGCCTGGGCTTCGACCCAGTCGGCGCAGCCGCCGCCGTCGCTCGACGACGCGGTGCTGAAATTCGCGCGCGATGCGCAGGCGCCGGTGCGCGCGCGGCGGCGCTGGCAGGCACCGCTGGCCTTGGCCGCGGTGCTGACGCTCGGCCTGGGCGTGGTGCTGCAGTTGTGGCGCGAGCCGCAGGTGCGCGCGCCGCAAGCGGCGAGCACGCCTGCCGAGATGGTCGCTGCTGCGCCGATGGCGGAGCCGTCGTCGGTGTCTTCTGCCGCAGAGGAAATGCGCGATGCGCAGGCGGCCGAGGCTGTGGCTGAAGTGCGCAAGCGCGAAGCCAGCGCAAAGCGCAGCGAGTCCTCGAACTCACGCCAACGCGAAGCCGCGGCGGCCGCGGAAATGCAGCTCAATGCCGAGCGCGAACGCCGCGACGCGGCGGCCCGGATGGAGCCGCCCCCGCCACCGCCGGCACCGGTGTTCGCCGACGCCGCGCCGCCCGTGCCGGTGGCGGCCGTTGACGATGCGCCGCGCGCATTCGCGCCAGCCGTCGGTGCCGCTGCGCCGCGTGCGTTCACGCCGGCACGCGCTGCGGCCCCGGCGAGATTGCCGTTGGCTGCGGAGTGGGCTGCCGGGCAGGGCTGGAGCGAAGCGCCGCAGATCGAGCCTCACGACTGGACTTGCGGGCAACGGCCCTCCGGCGCGACCTCGGCCGCGCAGACGATCTGGTTTTATCCGACACGGGGCGCCTGGCTGGTGCTGGACGAGGAGCAGCGCGTGTTGCAGGTGAACCGCGCTGCCGCGTGTGAGTGAATCAAGCGCGGGCGGCGTCGCCTGGAGTCCCCGGGGTGAAATCCGGTGCTCGTCGGTGATGCGGGCCGCAAGTCCCGGGTTTCACCCGGGCTACGGATTGCGGGACCGCCTCAGCTCTCCAGCTTGCGCAGCTCGCGGCGCAGCTCGTAGTCGTTGGAGGTGACGCACTCTTCCATGCTGCTGAGGCGCTGTTCCAGCCGCGAAAAACGGCTCTTCAGATCGGCACTGCTCGCGGCCGTGTAGCGGCTCTCGCGAGGTTCGCGCTCGCCGCTGCCGCCGTAAGTGCGGCTGGCATAGGCGCCGCCCGAACCACCGCCAAAATCACTCGTCGCGGCGCGCTCGTAGTCGCCATCCGGCGGCGGCAGCTTGCCGCGCGTGTCTTCCATCACGTACCACAGCAGGCCGTAGACCAGCACGATCGGAAAGAAGCCGCCGAAGATGAAAGTGAGGATCGCGAGCGCGCGGATCAGGCGTACGTTCCAGCCCAGGAACTCGGCGACGCCGGCGCAGACGCCGCCGACATAGCCTTCGTCCGGATAACGGCGAAAGCGTGACGAGTGCAGGGAAGACAGCTTAGCCATGATGACGCGCCCTCCAATTGGGTGCTTCCGAATCGAGGATTTTTTCCAGCGCCTCGACACGCCGTTCCAGCCGGTCGGCCAGACGCAGCAGATCCGCGTCGACCATTTTTGTTGCTTCGCTCTGCTGTGCTTTCCAGCGCCGCTGACGGTCCGCGAACCACAGCCCCATGCCGGGCAGGATCACGAACAGACAGACGATTGCAAGCAGCGGAACCAGATCTTCCACGAAAGGATCCCCTTCGACCTCTCAAGAAAACAAATGCGAGTCGGTGAGAACTCGCGCCCGGGCTATTCCTTGCTCGGCTCGTTCGCCTTCGGCGGGGTCTTGCCGAGCTTGGCGCGCAGCGCGCTCAGTTCGTCTTCGACCTTTTCGTTGGCGGCAAGCTGGGCGAACTCGTCGTTGAGTGAGCGCGTGCCCAGATCATAGGCTTCGAGCTCGGCTTCCATGCGATCGATCTTGCCCTCGTACTGCTCCATTTTAAGCATGGCGTCGGCCATCTTCGTATCGTGGATCGTCGACTTGACGCGCAGCCGCGAGGTCAGCGATTGCGAACGCAGCACGATCGTCTTCTGGCGCTGGCGCGCATCGGCCAGCTTGGCCTTGAGCTTGCCGGTGTCCTCGTCGAGCTTGCCGATCTCGTCCTCGACGTGGAACAGCTCCTTCTCGTACATCGAGAACTGCTCCAGCGCGCGGTTCTTCGCCGCCAGCGCGCCGCGGGCCAGGTCTTCGCGATCCTTGCTCAGCGCCAGCTCGGCCTTGCCCGCCCAGTCGGCGGTCTCGGCCTGGAGCTGGTTCAGCAGGCGCTGCAGCTCCTTCTTGCGCGCAATCGTGCGCACGCTGGTGGAACGCACTTCGACGAGCGTGTCTTCCATTTCCTGGATGATCAGGCGGACCATCTTCTCCGGATCTTCGGCCTTGTCGAGCATGGCGTGGATGTTGGAGTTGATGACGTCGGAAAGGCGCGAAAAGATGCCCATGGTGTAGCTCCGGTCAGTGCGTAGTGGTGAGATGCGATTGGAATGGTTGCCGGGCAATCTACAGCGACTGCCCGGCAGTGTTCGGCGCGGCGGCAGGGTCGTTGCCGACCTTGCGCAGCGTGTCGGCTTCGACCATTTCGCGCTCCGGCAGCAGCGGCTGCAGGCGCTCGCTGAGGTCGCGCTTGAGGTCTTCGCGCAGCTCGCTGAGCGCGGCGTTGCCCTGGGCTGCGATCCAGCGGCCGAGGCCGGCGCCAACGCGGCTGCCGATGCCATCGGCGGCCTGCGCGGCGGCGCTGCCGGCGATCAGGACGATGGCGAGGGCGGCCTGGGCGAGGGGGCGACGGTTGATCATGTGATGCTCTCCTGGTCATTGCTGCTGTGCTGTGCCCCTGTCTTGTTGCCAAGCTTGTGCCAAGTTGGAAAACCGATTTATCTAACTGATAATGATAGCTTTATTATTTATTGCGTGAGCTTGTAACATGGCGCAATCGGCGACCGGCGCAAAGTTGTGGTAGAAAGCGCCATCTAGTGAGCTGATCGGCGAAAACCACGACCATGGCGCAGCGCGATATCCCGGACCCGATCATCGGCCAGTCCGATAACTTCCTGGCGGTGCTGGAAAAAGTCTCGCGTGTCGCGCCGCTGTCGAAGCCGGTGCTGATCATCGGCGAGCGCGGCTCCGGCAAGGAGCTGATCGCGGCGCGCCTGCATTTTCTGTCCGAGCGCTGGCAGCGGCCCTACGTCAAATTCAACTGTGCGGCGCTCAACGAGGAGCTGCTCGAATCCGAGCTGTTCGGCCACGTCTCCGGTGCTTACACCGGCGCCACTCGCGCGCGCGTCGGTCGCTTCGAACTGGCCAGCGGCGGCACCTTGTTTCTCGACGAACTGGCCAGCATGAGCCTGCGCTTGCAGGAGAAGCTGCTGCGCGTGATCGAATACGGCGAGTTCGAGCGCCTGGGTTCCAGCGAGACCATCAGCGTCGATGTGCGCCTGGTCGGCGCCGCCAACCAGGATCTGCCGGCGCTGGCGCGCGCCGGACGCTTTCGCGAAGACCTGCTCGATCGTCTGTCGTTCGACGTGGTCACGGTGCCGCCGCTGCGCGAGCGTCCGGAAGACATCGTGCTGCTGGCGCAGAAGTTCGCCGAGAACATGGCCAAGGAACTCGGCCGCGAGTATTTCGCCGGCTTTTCGCCGGCGGCCGAGCGCCAGCTGCATGCGCACGACTGGCCTGGCAACGTGCGCGAACTGCGCAACGTCGTCGAGCGCTCGGTCTATCGGCTCGAGCATGCGCGGCGCGTCGTCGAGCAGCTGGAGCTGGACCCGTTCGCGTCGCCTTATCGTCCGCGCGGCGTGCTGCCGACCGGGGTGCTCGATCAGAACGTGTTGCCGACGATGGTGGCAACGACTTCGGTCATTGCGGCTTCAGTGCCCGCTACAACTGCGGACGAGCCGCGCTATCCACTGGAGTTCGAACGCGAAGTCGCCGAGTTCGAAACGCGCTTGCTCAAGGGCGCGCTCGATGCGGCGCGCTACAACCAGAAGCGTGCGGCGGAGCTGCTTGGGCTGACGTACCACCAGTATCGCGGGCAGCTGCGCAAATACGGCTTGCTGCGCGCCGAAGACGCAGCGCAATAGTGCGCCGATTCAGTATGCCGGCCGGTTGCTGACCCAGAGATCACTGCCGGCGACGGCATCGGCTTTCTTCTCCAGCGCGGCGAGCGTTTTCGGCGCAGCGGGGCAGCCGCCGTAACGCTCAGCCGTGACCAGCCCCTGCTGCAGCCGCGCGCTGAGCTTGGTCGTCGCCTGGTCGGTGAACATCGGGCCGCAGTCCTTGCTGTCCGGCGTGTAGCGCTTGGCCAGTCCCGGCAGTTGCTGCTGCAACTCGCGCAGCAGGTCGGCGACTGCGGCCTCGCTGATCCGCGAGCGCTGTTCTCCGCTCACCGCGGTATGGGAGCGGCCGTTGAACACAATCGTGCCGTCGCGAAAAAAACTCAGGGTGTAGGCCGGGCAGGCCCAGCCGCAGCCGGAGCGCGACATCCGGATGAGCTCGTCGGTCGCCATCTCGTCGACGCGCACAGCATGGAACGTCGTGGATTCCTCTAAGGGCTTGCTGCTGGTGTCGACGACATCGCCGGGCATGCTGGTGGCCACGCCCGCCGATGTGGAGTGGGTCGTCGAGCAGCTCAGCAAAAGAGGCAGGGTTGTCAGAATCCAAGCGAGGCGTGGCATCGTCAATGTCCAGGCGGTGATGCGGGCAAGCCTACGTCGGCGGTGAAGGTGATCGCAAAAGCCGTCGCGCACGAAAAAGGGGGAGCCAGCGGCTCCCCCCCAATGCGGCCTACTACGCGTCAGTGACGATCAGGGCGTGGCGTCGTCGACGACATCGCTGAATACCGGCTTCGGACCGATCACCTTGATCTTGTCGATGAACCAGCCGAATTCGCCGGTGTTGCTGTCGGACGCGGCGCGGAAGCGGAAGCGCACATTCTTGCCGGCCAGGGCGGTGCCGAAATCGACCGTGGTCGGCAGGAAGTCGTCAGCGTAGGAGGCGAAGCCTTCGCGACCGTTGACTTCGTCGAACACGATGATCAGACCGTTGTAGCCGCCGGCGGTGAAAGTGCCGCCGGCCGCCGTCACGTCGACCCATGCGCCGCCGTTGAGGCTGATCTCCATCACGCCGCCGTCATAGCTGACCGGCGTGCCGTCGCCCAGGGTCCCGGCTCTTTCGAACTGGAAGTAGTGCGTGAAGCTGATGCTGAATGGCTTATCGTCGACCTTGAAACCAGGCGAGGTCAATGCGGCGTCAGATGCAACGCCGTTATCCGGGATGTACCAGCCGCGGCCGGAGCCGAAGTTGCTGTCGCCGTTGACGATGGCCCATTGATCGCCGGTGCCACTGAGGAAACGCGGCGTCCAGTCGGCTGCGGAGGCAAGCGGACGTTCGACCGTGTCGGTGCTGAACACCTTGGGCTTGATGTCGTAGTTGACGTAGGTGCTCAGCATGACCTTGTCCGGCTCGATCACCGTGTCCTTCTTGTTGCCGACCTGCGGGAACTTCAGCTGTAGGTTGACCTTGGAAGCGGTGGCGGCGCTGTTGAGCTTGACCTGGAAACTGGCGGTGCTGCTGCCGTCCGGGGACAACGCCGGGAAGGTTACCGTCGAGCCGCTGGGGAAACTGGCATCGGAATCCGTCGACACGGCTACCGTGATCGGGTCGACCAGGTCGCGCGTGCCGTTGCTCTGGATGCTGACGGTGACCGTGCCGGTTTCGCCTGCGTCGAGCACGCCGTCGCCATCACCACCGCTGAAGTCCGCGGAGACGTCCGTGACTTCGAAAGCACCGGCGAGGGCGACATAGCTTTCGACGACGCCGGCATTGGTGCTCGAGAAGCGGTCCGGTGCCACTGCACCGACGCCCATGCCCATCTTCGCGAATGCCTTGGCGGCGAACTTGAAGTCCTTGGTGTCGGTTGCCTTGGTTGCCGCAAGGATGCCGTCACGCGCTTCGAGGAAGGTCGGCGCATACGGCGTCATCTTCAGGCCGGCGATCACGTAACGCTGGAATCGCTGCTGTGCTTTGTTGAAGCCATACTGGTTCAGCAGTTCGACGTAGAAGCCCCACAGCGTATTGGCCCAGATCTCACCGGTGGCATGCACTTCCGAATTGCCGACACCGGTCTGGCCGTAAGCCAGCGGTGCGGTGGTCGGCAGCGGCAGGCCTTCCTGGATGTGCTTGAAGGTCATCGGGAACACTTCCGGGTTCACCGAGTACGGCGCGCGGCGGATGCCGAAATAGGCATCGTTGGTCGCATAGGCAGCCGTCGAGTAAGCGCCGCCCCAGTTCTCGTTGCCGGCGATCAGGTTGTCGCCCGCGTGCACCGTCAGCAGCAGCGCACTGACGTCGGACCAGCCTTCGCCCATGCCGCGACCCTGCACGTTGACCAGGCCCGAGCCATTGCTGACCAGGCGGTTGCTGACGTGGTGGAAGTACTCGTGCGCGACGATGCCGTTGTCGAGCGTGCCGTCCTCGTCGGTCGCGGTCGGGATCTGCAGGCTGCCGCTGGTGGCGCCGGCGGTGATCGCGTCGCGGATCGTCGTGCCGTCGGCGAAGTTGACGCTGACGCTGCCGATGTTCACGGCCGGCGCGCCGTCGGTGGCGCCCATGCCGGGGGCGACGGTGGGGTTGGAACTGGTCGAGACGTTGGCGATGATCACGCCGGTGGCGCCGGCCGCCTCGGCCATGTTGGCCTTGATCTGGAAGCCGCAGGTGCCGCGGTTGATCAACGCGATCTTGCCGGCGACCGCTGCCGCGTTGGTGAGCGCGGTGCAACCGTCCAGCGGCGCGGTCGCGACGATGTCGCCGGTGGTGGTGAAGTTGGTCGGGCCGAACGAGGCCGTGCCGACGTCGAAGCTGCCAAGAGCCGGCGTGGTCACGTTGACACCGAGCGTGGTCAGGCCGTCGAACAGGTACATCTGCATCGACGGGCTGGCGCCGTCGGCCGGCGTGCGCATGTTGGCGTTGTTGCGGCCGCCCCAGTCCTGCGCCTGCGCGACGATCGGGTCGCCGCCAACGCCGCCACGGCCGTAGTTGTCGGCCTGGCCGTTGCCGGAGGCTTCGTTGAAGCCGGCGTCGTACCAGAAGTCGTGCAGCCAGTTGTTGATGTAGAACAGGTTGACGATCGCGTTCTTGCGCGCCGTGGTGGTACGCGGGTCGGTGTCCGCGGCGCCGTCGTAATCGAACGACAGCGGAGAGGAGATGCCGGCGCGGTAGTCGCCCAGGGTCGGATCGTAGCCGCCGGCAGTGGTGCTCGGGTCTTCACCCGGCTTGCCGGCGATGTCGATGTAGGCGTCGACGTTGTTGCCGACGGTTTCGGTCGCTGCCGCCGTCAGCCACGGGTCGCCGGTGGAGATCGGGCCGTGGTCGATGGTGACCACGCTGCTGGCGATCGGCGTGCGCGGCGGCGTCTGCGCCGGATCGAGCGACTGCAATGGCGAGGTCGGATAATCCGAGCCCAGCGGGCTGTCGTACGGAATGTGGGTGCCGCTAGTGTCGGCCCAGGTGCGATAGGTGAAGGCCTCGTATTCGGTCAGGTTCTTGCGGAACAACACCTTGCCGGTCTTGGCTGAAATCACGTAGCCGAACGATCCGCCTGCATTGGCTGCGCCGCCGCCGTCGAGTTCGACGTACCAGGCCGGTTCGAGTTCGTCGCCGTTGGCAAAGTAGACCTGCTTGCCGCGCGGCGACCCGGTCAGCGTTAGCTTGCCGTTGCCGGCCTTGGCATTGCTGGTGAAGCGGGTATAGCCGTCGGCGGTGCTGGTTTTGGCGGCGAGGACGCCGGCCGGCAGCTTGCCGCCCATGTCGGCGAACGCAGAAGACAGCGCCTGCTCGACGCTCAGGTCGAAGCTCGGTGCCGGCGAGCGCTGCGCGCTCTTCAGCTGGGACGTGCTGGCCTGCGGCGCGAAGTAGCCGGAGGCGGCGACCGGGCGCAGATCGCGGTCCAGCATCACGTTGATCTGGCGGCCGAACACATCGATGCCGTCGGCAGTCTGCTGGAAGCGGGTGATGATCGGGCCACTGCCCAGGTCATGCTTTTCGAGCAAACGGGCGCCGGCGAGCGCCGCCTTGCTCAGGCCCATCGCGCTCGCATTGGCGGCGAGAAAGCCGCGTGCACCGGCTTCGCCGCGGTCGGCGGACTTGAGCGCCATCGGCGCGACGGCGGCGTCGGCCTTGGCCCACAGGAAGGTAGTGACACCGAGCTTGCTATCGGTTTCGTTGCGCAGCGTGTTCTGGCTCAGGTAGGTCACCGTCGGCGCCAGCGCACGCATCTTGCCGCTGGCGAGCGTGGTCGCATCGAGCTTGCGGCTGGCACTCGCCGACTTGTTCGCGCCGGTATCGGCAAAGCTTGCATCGAAGTTGGGTTTGACGGCAGCGGAGGCAGCGGATGCGCCCGCAAGCGCCGCGGCTGCGGCGCATATCAACAGCTTTTTCATTTGGACTCCCTTCTTATGATCGAAACCGCGTTCGCGGTTTACGCACCCCGTCTTGGGGTGCGACTAGGGATCATAAGCAGCGCGCGCAATCGGCGGCAATGAAGGAAAACCCTTGTCTAGGCTAACCGTCTAGCTGGTTTTTTTTCGCAGGATTGCGATGCTGCTTTGCAGCGAAATTGCGCTGGAGAGGGCCACTTTGTCTTCCCGATTGAGCCCAGGCTGTAGACTCGGTGATCCATTCTGTAGAGCTTTTTCTCAGCCATCATGCCGATGACCTTGACCCTGATTGTGTGCCTGCTGGCGGTGGTCGCTGCGGCGGCGTTGACTGCCTTGCTGGTTCGCGCGCAGGCGCGCACGCAGATCGCGGTGGCGCAGACGCGTAGTGAGCATCTGTCCACGCAGCTGGCCGAGTTGCAGTCGCGCCTGCAGTCGCGCGAGGCGGACAACGCGACTCTGCAACGTAGCGGTAGCGAGCAGCAGTCGCGCATCGCCGAACTGCAGATACAGCTGCACGAGGAGCGTCGCCAGAACCAGGAGCGCCTCGCCAGTTTCGAAGAAGCCAAGCACAAGCTCGAAGAATCGTTCAAGGCGTTGTCCGCCGACGCGCTGCAGGCCAGCCAGGAAGCTTTCATGCGGCTTGCCGGCGCGACCTTCGAGAAACTTCAGGCGCAGACCGACGGCAAGCTCGAGCAGCGCGAACAGGCGGTCAAGGCACTGGTCGAGCCGATCGGCAAATCGCTCGAAGGCGTGCGCAGCAAGATCGACGAGCTGGAGAAATCACGTGCCGAAGCCTATGGCTCGCTGAGCGCGCAGGTGCGCTCGATGATCGTCACCCAGGATCAGCTGCGACTCGAAGCGGGCAATCTGGTGAAGGCTCTGCGCGCGCCGCAGACGCGGGGGCGCTGGGGCGAAATCCAGCTGAAACGCGTGGTCGAAATGGCCGGCATGCTCGACTACTGCGACTTCGAGCAGCAGGTGTCGGTAACGACCGACGACGGTCGTCTGCGGCCCGATCTGATCGTGCGTCTGCCCGGCGGCAAGCGCGTTATCGTCGATGCGAAAGCGCCGCTGCAGGCTTATCTGGACGCGGTCGAAAGCACCGACGACACGTTGCGCCAAACTCACCTGGCGCATCACGCGCGGCAGCTGCGCGATCACGTCAACAAGCTCAGCGCCAAGAATTACTGGCAGCAGTTCGATCCGACGCCGGAATTCGTCGTGATGTTTCTGCCGGGCGAGTCCTTCTTCAGCGCGGCGCTGGAGCAGCAGCCGGCGCTGATCGAGGACGGCGTCAAGCAGGGTGTGATCGTGGCGACGCCGACGACCTTGATCGCGCTGCTGCGTGCGGTTTCCTACGGCTGGCGCCAGGAAACCATCGCTGAAAACGCGCAGGCGATCGCGATCCTGGGCCGCGATCTTTACGAGCGCATCGGCAAGCTCGCCGAGCATTTCGGCAAGCTCGGAAAGAATCTCGGCACCGCGGTCAACACCTACAACGACGCCGTCGGCACGCTGGAATCGCGAGTGCTGCCGCAGGCGCGTCGCTTCAAGGAATTCGGTGCCGGCAACGGCGACATCGCGACGCTCGACGGGCTGCAGCAGGCGACACGGCAATTGCAGGCGCCGGAACTGGTGCTGGGCAACTCGACGACCCAGAGCGCCGACTGACTTCGCAGGCTGTCACCCCCGCGATGGCGGGCAACCGCAAGGCACCCAACCAAGGCAGCGGTCGACGAGACCTCCGGATTGCCGCCTGGCGGCAATCACGGATTGGCCTTACTTCGCGAGCTTCGCCGGCCGCCAGGCCGGCACCGCCAGCGAAATGAACAGCAACTGCCGCTCGGCGCGGCGGATGATGTCCTTCTCGACTTTCGCATCGTTGAGCGGCGCATCCAGAATCTGCTCGGCGATCGAAACCATTGCATTGACCATCAGCGTGGTCAGCATTTCGAGGCTTTCGGCGTCCCAGCGATCGAGCATCGGAAAGCGCGCCAGATCGGTCGCCAGATCGGCGCCGAAGGCGCGAATCTCCTGCTGGATCGATAAGCGCAGGCTGGAATAACCGCCGTAGCGTTCGCGCGCGATGAACTGGAAGTGCAGGCGGTTGGCGTGCACCTGGCTCACCAGCACCTCGACGGTGCGGCCGATGATGTTGTCGACCGGCAGGCCCTCGCTGCGCACCGAGCGGATCATCCGGCGCAATGCCAGGAAGGAGTCGGCGACCAGGTCCTGGCCGAGCTCCTCCATCGTCTGGTAGTGACGATAGAACGCGGTCGGCACGATGCCGGCTTCGCGGGTCACTTCGCGCAGGCTGAGGCTGCTGAAGCTCTTGTCATGTCCGAGCAGGCGCAGCGCCGCTTCCTGCAGCGCGATGCGGGTGCGCTGGCCCCGGGTTTCACGCCCTGCCGCGACCTGCTCGAGTTTCTCGGTAATCGATTCGGTAACCGACGGCATGGCCTAAGCGCGCGTGACTAAAGCCGAAGTATACGCAGACCAGAGGTGAAGATGACCTCAATGTGAACAAGTGTTGACATCGCCTTGAGGGCTTGTCAGGATGTGCACACACGTTCACTTGTCTGGTTCCCGCCCATGTTCGACTCGATCCTCGCAGGCCGCCTCAACCGCCTCCTCGGCTCGCCGCTGGTGGACGCGCTGACTGCGCCGCATGGCGTGGACCGCTTCCTGGAGCCGTTCAACCCGATGTGGTCGGTAGGCAAGGTCCGCGCCCGCGTCGTCTCGGTGCGCCGCATGACCGCCGACTCGGTGACCTTGCGCCTGCGCCCCAATCCGCTCTGGAAAGGCTTCGTCGCCGGCCAGTACGTGCGGGTGCAGGTCGAGGTTGCCGGCGTGCGCCGCAGCCGCTGCTACTCGCTGTCGGATGCGCATGGCGCCGAGGACGGCCTGATCGAAATCACCGTCAAGCGCCAGGACGGCGGCCAGGTGTCGAAGTGGTTGAACCAGCACGCACGGACCGGCCTGGTGGTCGGCCTGTCACAGGCCGAAGGCGAGTTCGTGCTGCCCGATGCGCCGGGCGCGCCCCTGCTTCTGATCGCCGGCGGCAGCGGCATCACACCGATGATGTCGATGCTGCGCACGCTGGATAAGCGCGGCCACGACGGCGCGGTCAGCCTGATGTACTACGTGCGCAGCGCCGCCGATACGATTTTTGCCGATGAGCTGAGCGCGTTGTTCGCTGCGCATCCGGGCTGGAAGCTGCAGATCGTCCGCACCCGCGACGCCGGCGCGCGCCGTTTCTGCGGTGAGCAGGTCGATGCGCTGATCGCGGATATGCAGGGCACCGATATTTTCGTCTGCGGTCCGGCGGCGCTGATCGACGCCGTCAGCACGCTGTGCGCCGAGCGCGGCTGCGAATCGCGGCTGCGTGTCGAGCGTTTTGTCGCCGCGCCGGCTGCCGCACCGGCCGACCCGGACACCATCAGCGGCGAGCTGAAGTTCGTTCGCAGCGAACGCTACGCCGCCAACGACGGCCGCAGCCTGCTGGATCAGGCGGAGGCCGCCGGCCTGCGCCCGGAAGCGGGTTGCCGCATGGGCATCTGCCACAGCTGCACCTGCCGCAAGACCTCGGGCGTGGTGCGTGATCTGCGCAGCGGCCAGCTGTCCTCGGCCGGCGAAGAAGACATCCAGATCTGCGTCAGCGCCGCCGTCGGCGACGTTTCGCTCGACATCTGATCATTCACTTTAGAAAGCAGCAGGAGCCCCTCATGGCCCGCAGCAAAGCACTGACCCAGCCGCGCAATCCGAGCAGCAAGTCCAAGCCGGTTGCCGGCGGCTCGAGCAATCCGATGATCGCGGCGCTCAGCGCTGCGCAGATCGAGGCTTTCGGCAAGGAGCTCGATGCGCTGCGCCTGCGCGTACTCGCCGACCTCGGCGAACGCGACGCGACCTACATCCGCAACATCGTCAAATGGCAGCGCGGGCTGGAGATCGCCGGCCGTGGCCTGCTGCAGTTCGGCTTCATCCCGCCGGCCTGGCTCGGCGGTGTCGCCGCGCTGTCGGTGTCCAAGATCCTCGACAACATGGAGATCGGCCACAACGTCATGCACGGCCAGTACGACTGGATGCAGGATCCGCAGCTGAACTCGAAGAATTTCGACTGGGACACGGCCTGCCCCGGCGACCAGTGGCGGCATTCGCACAACGTCATGCATCACACCTATACCAACGTGCTCGGCGTCGATCGCGACATCGGTTACGGCGTTCTGCGGATGGACGACAAGCAGGCCTGGCATCCGAAGTATCTGGGCAATCCGCTGTATGCCTTCCTGCTCGCCTCGCTGTTCCAGTACGGCGTCGCCGTGCACGACGCCGAGCTCGACCAGGTGTTCGAGGGCAAGCGCTCGCTGAAGCAGGCGATGCCGATCCTGAAAGGCGTGTGGAAGAAAGTGCGCCGCCAGTGGATGAAGGACTATGTGCTGTTCCCGGCGCTGGCCGGCCCCGGTGCCGGCTTCACTTTCGCCGGTAATTTGACCGCCAACCTGATCCGCAACTACTGGACGTTCACGATCATCTTCTGCGGCCATTTCCCGACCGACGTGCAGACCTTCGACAAGAGCGAACTGGACAATGAGGGCCGCGGCCACTGGTATCTGCGCCAGCTGCTGGGCAGCGCCAATATCGACGGCGGCAAGCTGTTCCACATCATGAGCGGCAATCTCAGCCACCAGATCGAGCATCACCTGTTCCCCGATCTGCCCGGCCATCGCTACGCTGAAATCTCCGCCGAAGTGCGCGAAATCTGCGTCCGCTACGGCCTGCAGTACAACAGCGGCTCGCTGGGCAAGCAGTTCGGCAGCGTAGTCAAGCGCATTTTCCAATTGGCGCTGCCGCCGCGTTCTGCGATGCTCCCGGTCGCCGCCTGAACGAGACCCGCGCGATGCCGAGCAAGCTGGAGCTGATCAAGGACGTTTTACAGGTCGCCGTCGACTCCGGAGCCGAGCGGGTCGGGCGCGTCACCACGCTGATTACCGGCGTGGTCCGCGACGTCAGCCGCGAGCTGGGCGAATGGGCGGGCGATGTATTCGAGGTGGTCGAGGCCGCGAAGCAGGCGCCGGCGGCAACCAAGTCCAGCCGAAGAAAACCCGCAAAATCAGCTAAGTAAGCAGGCACCGACGATGTGTGGAACGAGCCCCGACGGGGCTCGTTTTCGTTGCCGCGCCCGGCAGCCAGCAAAAATCAGCCATCCGGATCCTCTTTTTGCATGTTAATGATTCTCATGTAGAATCGCGTTCAGTTAATTAACAAAAAGTTAACGACCCGGAAAGCCAGAGCACCGCCGGCCAGGGAAGGCGCGGTGTGGACTGCTGTTAGCCACCGTCAATCCATATCGTTTAGGGAGTGATTCGATGATGAGGTTCCGTATGACGCCGCTGGCTGCGGCGGTATTGGCTGTGTACGCCGTTCCGGGAATGACTCAAAGCGAGCAGCCAAGCGCTCCGGCAACCACGCCGAGCGCCGAGCGCGCCGTCGCCTTGCCGGCGGTTCGTGTCGAAGATCAGACCGAAGGCAGCTACAAGCCGGAAACCGTTTCGTCGCCCAAGTTCACCCAGCCTTTGGTGGATACGCCGCAAACCATCATCGTGGTCAAAAAGGAACTGATTGCCGACCAGGGTGCGGTCAGCCTCAGTGATGCGCTGCGCAATGTGCCGGGCATCACCTTCCAGCTTGGCGAGAACGGCAACACCCAGAGCGGCGACAGTATCTTCATGCGTGGCTTCGATTCGCAGGGCAGCATCTTCCTCGACAACATCCGCGATCTGGGCGCCGCCGTACGCGATGTGTTCAATATCGAGCAGATCGAGATCGTCAAGGGCCCCTCCGGCTCGGACAACGGCCGCGGTGCGGCGTCCGGCTACGTCAATCTGGTCAGCAAGACGCCGTTCGCCGAGAACGCCGCTACCGGTTCGGTCAGCTACGGCAGCGAGTCGCGTCGTCGCGTGACCGCGGACCTCAATCAAACCATCGGCGAGCACTCGGCGGTTCGCCTGAATCTGGTCGGTCAGGACGGCGGCGTCGCCGGTCGTGACTTCATCGAGCGTCAGCAGTGGGGCATCGCGCCGTCGATCGCCTTCGGTCTGGGCACCGCGACCCGCATCACCGCGTTCAGCCAGCACGTCCAGCAGAACAACACGCCGGACGGCGGCATCTCCGCTATCGGTCTCGACGGCTATCGCAATCCGACGCTGGAAGCCGCCGCGGTGGAAGCCGACAAGGTCGATACCGATAACTTCTACGGTCTTTCGGCCGACTACGAAGATCTGACAGCGAACATGTTCACGCTGCGCATCGAACACGATCTGCAGCCGGGCGTCACGGTGCGCAACCTGTCGCGCTACGGCAGGAGCGAGCAGCAGCGTGTGCTGACCGCCCCGCTGCAGGCGCCGAACCTGACATACGACGACGACGGCGACGCCTCCACGCCGGCGGTGTTCCAGCCCGACAGCTCTCAATGGACGCAGAACCGTTCACGCCAGGGCAGCTATCGCAAAAACCAGATCCTGACCAACCAGACCAACTTCACCGCCGACGTGGCGACCGGCTCGTTCAGCCATACGCTCAGCGGCGGCGTCGAGTTCATCTACGAATCGCAGGACACGCCGGCCTACGGCCTGGCGACCGGTCAGACGCAGACGCCCGCCAACCTGTACAACCCGGACCCGGGCGAGCCCGCGGCCACCGTGGTCAAGACCGGGGCCTATGCCGACGGCCACACCACCACCGGCGCGGTCTACCTGTTCGACACGATGAAGCTCACCGAGCAGTGGGCCGTGAACGGCGGCCTGCGTTGGGAGCGGTACGAAACCGTCACCGATTCCGCCGCGCTGTCGACGGCCACCGCCAACCCGACGCTGCCGGTGGGCACCGTGCTCGCGTCGCATGTCGAAGCCGCCGACAACCTGCTCAGCTGGAAGGCGGGCCTGGTCTTCAAACCCTTGCCCAACGGCAGCGTCTACTTCACCTACGCCAATTCGCTGCGTCCGCCGGGTGGTGACAACTTCACGCTGAGCGCGACGGCGACCAACATCAACAGCCCGGCGCTGGATCCGCAGAAGGCCAAGAACCTCGAACTGGGCAGCAAGTGGGAATTCCTCGACGGCCGGCTGCTCGCCACCGCGGCGCTGTTCAAGAGCACCAACAAGAACGATCTGGCGCGTCAGGGCGAAGACACGATCGTTCAGTACGGCGAGAAAGAGGTCAAAGGTGTCGAACTCGGCGTGGTTGGACAGCTGACGCAAGCCTGGCAGATCAGCGCCGGCTACACCTTCCAGGACACCGAAGTATCCGAAGGCACGCTGGCAACCGACGGCAGCTCTACGCAGACCGGTGCGGCGATCAACTTCTCGCCGAAGAACAGCGCTACGCTGTGGACGACGTATGAGTTTCCGCTTGGTCTGCAGATCGGTGGCGGCTTGCGCTACGTGGATTCGCAGGCGCGCACCGTCAACAACAACCCCGGCGCTCTGACCACCGGCATTTTCGACATCGACAGCTACACGGTTTTCGATGCGATGGCGAAATATACCGTCACCCGGAACCTCGGCGTGCAGCTCAACGTCTACAACGTCGCCGACGAAGACTATGTCGGCAGCGTCAACAACTCGGGTCAGCGTTACTTCCCTGGCACGCCGCGCTCGTATCTGGCGACGTTGAACGTCAGCTTCTGAAGCCTGCACATGGTAAGAAGGGCTCACGTGCGCAAGCGCGCGGGCCCTTCACCTTTCCTTCGAGAATCCACATGCTGGTGCAGATTCCAGAGTTGCTGAATGCCGAACAAGTCGCGCAGTTGCGTGCGGCGCTGGACGGCGCGGATTGGGACGACGGGCGTATCACCGCCGGGCCGCAGGCCGCGCGCGTGAAGCACAACCGCCAACTGCTGGAAACCCATCCGCTGGCCAAGCAGCTGGGCGAGATCATCCTGCGGCAGCTTGCACAGAATTCGCTCTTCACTGCCGCGGCCTTGCCGTTGAAGGTGTTCCCACCGCTGTTCAATCGCTATGAAGGCGGCGGACATTTCGGCGGCCATATCGATACCGCGGTCAGGCTCACCCGCGAGGCGCCTTATCGAGTGCGCACCGACATTTCGGCGACGCTGTTTCTGGCGGCGCCCGAGGAATATGACGGTGGCGAGCTGGTGGTCGACGACACCTACGGCACGCATAGCGTGAAGCTGCCGGCGGGACATCTGATCCTGTATCCGGCGAGTAGCCTGCATGAAGTCCGCCCGGTGACGCGCGGTGCGCGCATCGCGGCCTTCTTCTGGGTTCAGAGCATGGTGCGCGACGATGGCCAGCGCGCCTTGCTCTACGACCTCGATCGCTCGATCCAGAATCTCAACAAGACCGTGGCCGACCATCCATCTGTGACGCAACTGACCGGCGTTTATCACAACCTGCTACGGCGCTGGGCGGATCTGTGAACGCGCCTGCGACCACGATGGCCGAAGTCGCCTCTCGCGCGCAGCGCCGCGCGTTCTGGCTCAAGCAGCTGCACCAGTGGCACTGGATCAGCGCCGCGCTGTGCCTGGTCGGCATGCTCGCTTTCGCGCTCACCGGCATCACCTTGAATCACGCCTCGCAGATCAAGAGCAAGCCGCTGATCAGCAAGCACGGCGGTGAACTGCCGGCGCCCCTGCTGGCCGAATTGACCGCGCCGGGCGCCAAAGACGCGAGCGAATTGCCGGCCGACGTGCAGCAGTGGTTCGCCAAAGAGTGGTCATTACACGGCGCCGACGGCGCGCCGGAATGGTCGGACGACGAGGTCTACCTGTCGATGCCACGGCCCGGCGGCGACGCCTGGCTGAGCATCGATCTTGAAAGCGGCGAGGCGACCTACGAGCGCACCGATCGCGGCTGGATTTCATACCTGAACGATCTGCACAAGGGCCGCAACACCGGAACGATGTGGAGCTGGTTCATCGACGTCTTCGCAGTGGCTTGCCTGATCTTTTCGATCACCGGATTGTTCCTGTTGCAGCTGCACGCCAAGCGTCGTCCGAGCACCTGGCCGCTGACCGGCCTGGGCTTGCTGATCCCGCTGCTGCTGGCGCTGTTGTTCATTCACTGACGTTCCCCAACATTCACCGACTCAGGACGAGTTCAACGATGAAACGCACCGCATTTTCCCTGGCGCTTTGCAGCCTCTCTGCGGCGCCCGCGGCGATGGCCGCCGATCTCGACATCAGCGTGCAGATCCCGCAGCTCGATGTCGCCGAATATCACCGCCCCTATGTCGCGATCTGGCTGGAGCGTGAAGATCGCAGCGTCGCCGCCAATCTCGCGATCTGGTATTCGCAGAAGAAGGGCGGTGGCGGCCCGGGCCCCGGCGCGGCGCCGCCGGCCGGCGATGCCAAGCCCGGCGATGCCAAGCCGCCGCAGGCCGGTGGCGAAGGCGGTACCAAGTGGCTGCCGGACCTGCGCCAGTTCTGGCGGCGCAGCGGCCGCGAACTGAGCCTGCCGGTCGACGGCGTCAGCGGTGCGACGCGTCCGGTCGGCGAGCAGAAGCTGAGTTTCAAGACCGGTACCGCGCCGCTGGCCGAGCTGGCGCCGGGCAAGTACAAGCTGCTGGTCGAAGCCGCGCGCGAAGACGGCGGCCGCGAACTGCTCGACATCCCGTTCGAGTGGCCGGTCAGCGCCGCAACACCGCTGAAAGCGCAGGGCAAGAGCGAGCTCGGCGCGGTCAGCCTGCAGCTGAAACCCTGATGCCGACTCTCACAAGGACGATCAACGCCATGCGCAGCCGCACGCTTAAAACCACCGCCGTCAGCGCCGCCATTGCGCTGCTGATGCCGCTCGTCGCCTCCGCTCACCAGGGCTGGATCGAGCCGTCCAAGACCGTGCTCGCGGTCGGCCAGTGGGTCACCTTTGACGCCGGCGTGTCGACGCTGCCGTTCATCAAGGATCACGCGCCGATGCGGCTCGACAATCTCACGATCACCGCGCCGGACGGCAGCGTCGTGCAGCCGGAGAACGCATCCACCGGCAAGACGCGCAGCGTGTTCGATCTGCAGCTGAGCCAGGCCGGCACTTACAAGATCGCGGTGATCAACGGCAACACGATGGCGAGCTGGGACGAGCAAGGCCAGACCAAGCGCTGGCCGCCGCGCGGCACGCCGTTCACTGCCGAAGCCTTTGCCAAGGAAGTGCCGGCCAAAGCCAAGGATCTGAAAGTCAGCCAGATGATCGGCCGGCTCGAAACCTACGTCACCGCCGGCAAGCCCAGCGATGGCGCGCTCAAGCCCAGCGGCAAAGGCCTGGAGTTGGTGCCGGTCACCGCGTTCAACGATCTGTATGCCGGCGAATCCGCGACGTTCCAGCTGCTGCTCGACGGCAAGCCGGCCAAGGGCATCGACGTCGAAGTGATCGCCGATCGCACACAGTATCGCGACAGCGTCGACGCGCTCGAGCTGAAGTCCGACGACAAGGGCCAGGTCAGCATTGCCTGGCCGAATCCCGGCGTGTATCTGCTGACCGCATCGGTCACCGACAACAAGGCGGACAAGCCGGCGAAAGAACGCCGCAGCAGCTACGCCGGCGTGTTCGAGGTGCTCGCGCCCTGAGCGGGTCAGCGGCGAATCGCGTCCTGCTGCCGGCGCAGCTGAGCGCGGCGGCGCAAGCCGGACCGCTGGCCGGCGCGCGCTTGTACGGCTTGCAGGGCGCGACGATGGGCACAAGCTGGAGCCTGCGCTGCGCTGCGGGCGATACGCTCGACGTCGAGGCCTTGCAGCGTGCGGTGCAGGCGGCGCTGGATCGCATCGTCGCGCAGATGAGCACCTGGGAGGCGGGCTCGGATCTGTCGCGTTTCAACGCGGCCGAAGCGGGCAGCTGGATCGCGTTGCCGCGTGCTTTCTACCAGGTGCTGAGTTACGCGCAGGCCCTGGCGCAAAGCAGCAACGGCGCTTACGACGTCACCGCCGGTGCGCTGGTGAATTGCTGGGGTTTCGGCCCCGGCGAGCCGCGCGATGACATTCCCTCCGACGACGACATTCGCGCGGCACTGCGGCGCGTCGGCTGGTCTCGTCTGCTGCTCGACGACGCAAGGCAACTCGCATTGCAGCCGGGCGGTCTTTATGTCGATCTGTCGTCGATCGCGAAAGGCCACGGCGTCGACTGCGTCGCCGATTGCGTCGAGCGCTTCGGCATCACGCACTACCTCGCCGAAGTCGGCGGCGAACTGCGCGGTCAGGGCTGCAAACCCGACGGCTCGCCGTGGTGGGTGGAGCTGGAAAGCGTGCCCGATGCTCGTTCCGATTCGGGGCGCTGGGTCGTCGCGCTCGATGGTCTGTCGGTTGCGACGTCGGGCGATTACCGCCGCTACTTCGAGCGCGATTCCCGGCGCTATGCGCACACGCTGGATCCGCGCAACGGCCGACCCGTGCGCAACGCGCCGGCGTCGGTGACCGTGCTGCACGCGGAGTGCATGCAGGCCGACGCGCTGGCCACCGCGCTCACCGTACTGGGTTTGCAGGACGGCATGGCCTACGCCGAACGTCATGGCATCGCGGCATTGTTCGTCGTGCGCCGGCGTGACGATGCAGCTTGCACCGATGAATTCGCCAGCAGCGCGTTACTTGCGTTGCTCGACTCCTGATCCTTGCTTCGCCGTGCGATGAAACGTCCCGCTTTCTCGGTCGCGTTGGCGACTGGCCTGCTGCTGTTGGCGCTGCTCGCGATCGCGGCGTGGCTGTTTTCACTGCAGCCGGCTGCCTTGCGCTGGCGCGATCCGGGCGACGCACGCTGGCGGGCCGCGATTGCGGCGCTGCTGATTTACGCGCTGTTTTTTGGCCTGCTGCAATGGCGTCGTGTGCGCCGGCGCCAGCAGCAGACCGCGCAAGCGGGCGAGGCGCTGCTGGTGATCCACTCCAGCCAGACCGGCCACGCCGAACAGATCGCGCTGCAGACCGTGCAGGCCTTGCAGGCCACCGGCGTGCCGGCGCGGCCGGTCGCGCTGGAGACGCTCGACGCGGCCACGCTGAGCGAGGCGCGCCGCGCGCTGTTCATCGCCAGCACCACCGGCGAAGGCGATCCGCCGGATGGCGCGCTGCGTTTCATTCGGCATGTGATGACCGAAGCACCCGAGCTCGGCGAGCTGCAATACGGCCTGCTCGCACTGGGAGATCGCGAATATCGGCAGTTCTGCGCCTGGGGCCGTCGACTCGACGGCTGGCTGCAGGAACAGGGCGCAACACCGTTGTTCGAGCGCATCGACGTCGACAACGCCGATGCCGCTGCACTGGCGCTGTGGCGCAGCCGTCTCGGCGTGGCGCAATGGCAGGAGCCGGAGTATCAGCCCTGGCGGCTGATCGAACGCCGTCAGCTCAACGTCGGTAGCGTCGGCGCGCCATGCTTTCACGTCGCGCTGGCGCCGCTCGCCGGCAACGCCAGCTGGCAGGCCGGCGACGTCATCGCGGTGCAGTTACCGGGCGATCCGCCGGTGCTGCGCGATTATTCGATCGCGTCCTTGCCCGCGGACGGCAGCGTGCATCTGCTGATCCGCCAGACGCGCCGCGCCGACGGCAGTCTCGGTGTCGGCTCGGGCTGGCTGACGCAACACGGCACGATCGGCAGCACGCTGCCGGCGCTGCTGCGGTCCAACAACAGTTTTCATCCGCCGGAGGATGCGCGGCCGGTGATCCTGATCGGCAATGGCACGGGTCTCGCCGGCTTGCGCGCGCTGTTGAAAGCCCGCATCGCCGGCGGTCATTACGACAACTGGCTGATCTTCGGCGAGCGCAACGCCGAGCATGATTTCTATTATCGCGACGAGCTGCTGGCCTGGCACGACGCCGGCTCGCTGAAGCAGCTCGACCTGGTGTTTTCGCGCGATGGCGACAGGCACGAGTACGTGCAGGATCGCCTGGGTGCGCGTGCCGATGAATTGCGTGGCTGGGTCAGCCGCGGCGCGGCGATCTACGTCTGCGGCAGTGCGCAGGGCATGGCGACCGGTGTGGACCAGGCGCTGCACGCCGCGCTGGGCGATGCTGCAGTGGAGAGCCTGCGCGAGGCGGGACGTTATCGTCGCGACGTGTATTGAGAATGCTGCCGCTACATCACCTGTAGGAGCGGATCCTATCCGCGACTGAGGCCATCAACAGCACAGTCGCGGATGGGATCCGCTCCTACGGATGACGCGATAACGGCTTAAGGCGCGGAAGCCGCCGCCGGATCCGACACGAAGCCCATCTTGGTGACGCCGGCTTTCGCCGCCTCGGCCATCACTTGCGCCAGCACCTGGTAACGCGTGTCGCGATCGGCGCGCACATGCAGTTCCGGCGTCGGCTCTTGCTTGCCGGCTTCCTGCAGCCGCGCGCTGGCCTGTGCCATCGACACCGGCTCGCCGTTCCAGAAGATCTGCCCCTTGTCGTCGAGCGCAAAATCGATCTTGTCGGGCTCGACCTTGGTCGGCTCGCTGCTCGCCTGCGGCAGATTGATCTTCACCGAATTGGTCAGCAGCGGCGCGGTGATGATGAAGATCACCAGCAGCACCAGCATCACGTCGATCAACGGCACCATGTTGATCTCGGTCATCGGGGTCGCGTTGGGTTTGTGGCCGAAGCTGCCGAAGGCCATGTCAGGCTCCCTTGTTGACGGAGCGCACCGGCGGCGCGGCGGTCGCGAACTGCGTGCCGGTGGTCAGGAACGCGTAGAGATCGTGCGCGAAGGTATCCAGGCGCGCCAGTACCACGCGGTTGCTGCGCACCAGGAAGTTGTAGCCGAGCACCGCCGGAATCGCGACCGCCAGACCGACCGCGGTCATGATCAGCGACTCGCCGACCGGGCCGGCGACCTTGTCCAGCGAGCCGCTGCCGGACAGGCCGATCGCGACCAGCGCGTGATAGATGCCCCAGACCGTGCCGAACAGGCCCACGAACGGCGCGGTGGAACCCACCGAAGCCAGGATCGTCAGGCCGTTTTCGACTTTCGCGGTTTCCTCGTCGATCACTTTGCGGATCGTCCGCGTCAGGAATTCCGGGCCGCTGCCGGCGTCTTCCAGGCGGCTGGCGCCGAAGCGCGCGTGATGCTCGCGCGCAAAGATCGCGTGATGCGCCAGGTGCGAGAACGGCTCTTCCGGATGCTCACGCACGACGCGCTCCTGTACTTCGATCAGGTCTTTCGCGTTCCAGAAAAAGTTCAGGAACTCGGCGCTGCGGCGGCGCTCGATCGCATTGCGGATGCTCTTGCTGACGATCAGGTACCAGCTCGCGATCGACATGATCAGCAGGACCGCGAGCAGGAACTTGGCGACCACGTCCGCCTGTCCGATGAAGTGACCGATGCCCAGACTCTGCGTTTCCATGTGTATGCGATTCCCTGAAAAGTGAAGCGAGAAAGTGAGGCGAAAAAATCAGCGGTGAAAAGCCACGTCGCGTATCAGGCGTTCTTCTTCAGCGAAAACACCATCGGAACCATCGCCACGCCGTCGACCGGCGTATCGCCGCGTTTGGATGGCACGAATTTCCATTTGCGTACCGCGCGCAGCGCCGCGTCGTCGAGCCGCTGGTAACCGCTGGACTGCGCCACTTCCACCGTCAGCGCCTCGCCTGCCGCACTGACATGCACGCGCAGTACCACCGTGCCTTCCTCGTGCAGTTTCTTCGACATGGCCGGGAAGCTGGGCTGCGGGTTGCTGAGGTAGGCCATGTCGAAACGCGGCGGCTCCGGCTGGCCGGGCGGTGCCGGCTCGGCGGCTTCGGCGTAGGCCTGCACCGGCGCGGCCGGCTCGGGATCGGGCTGGTCGACCGGCGGCGGTGCGACGATCGCGTCGGCTACCGGCGTGGTCCTGGTGCTGGCGATCACCGGCTTGGGTTTGGGCTTGAGCACCGGTTCGGGCGGCGGTGGCGCCGGCGGGACCGGCTCCGGCGGCTTCACCGGCTCCGCCGGCGTCAGGAAGCTGACCGACATTACCTGCGGCTCGGGCGGCTGGGCCGCCTCTTGGGCAAACACCAACAACACGCCGAAAGCAGCCGCATGCGCCGCGATCACGCTGATCATGGAAGCGGCCTTCAATGGCCTGTAGGAGACGGGCCCAGCAGCAGCAACGGAGGCCATGGTGGCGGAGCGCCATTTGGTAATTGCGAATGATTCGCAGTATAGGTGCTGCGATCCGCTGCATCAATGCGAGCAGCGCGGTTTGTTTGCGCTGGGGTTTTACCGGCGCGCCGCGGAGCTTGGCGATGCGACGGATCGTGCGGCCTTGGAACAGATCGCATGCACCCCTCTCCTACCGGGAGAGGGGCAGGGGTGAGGGTGCTCGGGATACAAGGCAGTTTGAGCCTGAAAGGCCCTCAACCGGCTCTTTGCGCCTCAGCAGCTCGCGAGCGTGCGCACTTCCGCGCGCAGCGGCGTGGCGCCCTGGCGGCCGTAGCCGTCGCTGGCGAGGCCCAGTCCGGCACTGCCGGACTGGCGGCGCGCGGCCTGCAAATTCATCAGCACGCCGTTGGCGCGGTTCTGTTCCTGGCAGCGATCGAGCAGGTCGAGCAGCTCGTTGGCCGGGATATGCGCCGGCCACGGCCGCTGGCGCAACTGGATCAGCAGCGCCTGCAGGCTCAGCAGTCCGGCGGATTTCTCCTGGCTCAGATGCTTCACCGCCGCCACGTCGCCGCCGCGCAGCGCCTTGTGCTCGGCATCGAGCAGGCTGACCATGCCGCGCAGGCTCAGCAGCGAGCGCTCGATCAGGTTTAGCAGCAGCGCCGCACCTGCGTCGCTGCCGTTGCCGCCGGATAGGGTGTTCATCGCGATCAGCCCAGCAGGGCGTCGCTGGTGACCAGGCGTTCGGCGATGCGCTCGGGGTTGATCTGATATTGGCCGTCGGCGATCCGCTGGCGCACCTCGGCGACTTTCTTGGCGTCGAACGAAGTCGTGCCGGACAGCGACTTTTCCAGGCTCTGCATTTTCATGGCGTCACCGGTGATCTCCACGGTGTCGTCGCCGCGGCCGTTGCTGCGCGTACCGGCACCGGTTTCCACCGACACATAGGCGCTCTTGGCGGCCAGCTTGCTGGTGCTCAGCGGCGAGGGGGACGGCGGCAGGCTGGTCGGGGTCGAGTCGATCTTCGTGCTCATGACCTTGGGTCTCAATCGGACGGGCGGTTGCCCTGTTGAATCCGGTATCGGCAGCTTGGCGTCAAACTTTAGACGCGACTTTCAGTCTTTTTTTGCGGGCGCAGCAACGGGAAGCCGTCATCCGGCTTACGCACGCCGCCGGGGGCCTTTAGAGCGCGACTTCGACGGTGCCGTCGGCCGCGACCTGGCCCTGGACCACGCGATGCGAGCTGCTGTTCTCCACCGTCAGGCGTTCGCCGAGGCCGCCGTTGGCCAGTGCCTTGCCCTGGCTGCGCACCTCGAAGCCGCCACTGCGACTGACCAGGGTTACCAGGTCGCCGCGGCGGACCACCGCGGCGCGCGTCATGCCGGGCGGCGTCAGCACGGCGCCGGCGGCCAGCGGCCGGCTCAGCATCTGGCCGACGGCCAGTGACATATCGGCCAGATAACCCTGGGCTAAAGCCGAGGTATCGCGTTTTTCCATGCGCAGATCGGCGGCGGCGAGCTGGCTGCCGGCCGGCAGGTTGCGCGCGGCGACGACGACGTCCACGACGCTGGCGACTTTTACCGGCACATACACGGTCCAGGCCTGCGGCGCGGTGCAGGTGACGGCGACGGTCCAGCGCTGGCCGCCGCCGACGGCGTTGCTGGTGGCGGTCAGCGGCACCGCGCAGGCCGGCAGGCGCATGCGCGCGTCGATCGCGTCGGCGTTGACCTGGGCGCCGGCCGGAGCCTGTGCCTGCACGTAGCTTTCGGCGGCGCGTCGCAGGCTGTCCACCGCCTGAGCATCGTCGGCGAAGACCGCGGCATAGGGCAGGGCGAGCAGCGCGATCACCAGCAGGGTGTGAAGTTTGAAAGACATGGCAGCGTCCTGGTCAGACACGGGATTGCAGGGCTCAGGGGCAAGCGCCGTGCCTGGTACAAGGCGATAAAGGATTGCCGGCCTACAGTTGCCGCGATTCGGGCCGATAAGCAGTCGACATCACCGAGCGCACACCATGGCGAGTTTGCTTGAACGCATCGAGGCCCAGACCCAGCTGGCCGGTTTCAACCGGCTGGCGCTGCTGCTGTTCCGTCTCGACGAGCGCCAGATTTTTGGCATCAACGTGCTCAAGGTCGTGGCGGTGCAGAAGTGCCCCTCGCTGACGCATATGCCGAGCGCTCATCCCTTCGTCGCCGGCGTCGCCGAGATCCGCGGCCAGGTGGTGCCGGTGATCGATATGTGGAGGGCGCTGGACCGCCACGGCGACGACAGTGCCGGCCATATCATCGTCTCCGAATTCAACCGCAGCACCCAGGCCTTCCTGGTGCGCTCGGTGGACCGCATCATCCATGTCGACGTCGAGAACGTGTTGCCGCCGCCGGAGGTCGAGAACGGCCCGAACTATCTGACCGCGATCACGCTGGTGCATCAGCAGTCGATTGAAATCATTGACGTCGAACGCATCCTCGCGGAGATCGTCGGCGACGCCCAGGGGGTTGCCGAAACCACCGTCGACGATGCCGCGGTGAAGCGCGCGCTGGCCGGCCGCAAGGTGCTGGTCGCCGACGACTCGCGGGTGGCGCGCGGCCACATCCAGCGCGTGCTCGACCAGATCGGCGTGCCGGCGATCATGCTCAACGACGGCCGCCAGGCGCTGAACTACCTGCAGCAGCTGGCGGCCACGCCCGGCGCACTGGAGAAAGAGCTGCTGATGCTGATCTCGGACGTGGAAATGCCGGATATGGACGGCTACCGGCTGACGACGGAAATCCGGCGCGACCCGCGCCTGGCCGGCCTGCACGTGCTGCTGCATTCCTCGCTGTCGGGCATCTTCAACCAGTCGATGATCAAGCGAGTCGGCGCGGATCGCTTCATCGCCAAGCTCAATGCGGACGAGCTGGCACGTGCGGTGCTGGATCGGCTGGACCTGCAGAAAGCCGCTTGAAATTCTGATGTTGCAGGAGCGGACCCTGTCCGCGACTCAGGCTCCACCGGCAGTCGCGGACAGGGTCCGCTCCTACAGTGGGGCGACAGGAATCACCCGCTGGCACACCGCTTGGAGGTACGGCTCGTTAGCCCACGACCCGGACCCTTTCGATGGCACTCGATCCTCTCTTTGGCCTGCATGCCGACGCCCTGGCGGTGCAGCGCAAGCGCATGGACGTGCTCGCCGGCAATCTGGCCAACAGCGACACCCCGAACTTCAAGGCGCGCGACATCGACTTCGCCGCGACCCTGCAGCAGGCGCTCGGCAGCAACGACAGCAGCGCCGACGGCGCACTGGCGATGTCCGCGAGCAGCCGTGGCCATTCACTCGCCACCGGTGATGTCGGCGGCGATTCGATTCCCGGCCTGGTGTGGCGCGTGCCGACGCAGAACAGCGTCGACGGCAACACCGTGGATGCGCAGATCGAGCAGTCCAAGTTCGCCGACGCCGCGCTGCATTACCAGGCCAGCCTGAACTTCGTCGACGGCCGCGTGAAAAGCATGATGACCGCGATCACCGGCCAGTAAGGAGCGCAAGAAAAATGTCTTCCTTCCGCATCTTCGATATCGCCGGCTCGGCGATGTCGGCGCAATCGACACGACTCAATACCGTCGCCAGCAACCTGGCCAATGCCGACAGCGTCGTCGGCGATCCGAGCAAGGCCTACCGCGCGCACATGCCGGTGTTCGAGGCCTCCGCCGATGCCGGCGGCACCGATATGCCCGGCGTCAAAGTCACCGACGTGCTGCAAAGCAACGCCGAGCCCGAGAAACGTTACGAACCCGGCCATCCGCTGGCCGACGCCGACGGCTATGTCTACGCGCCGAAGATCAACGTGGTCGAGCAGATGGTCGACATGATCTCCGCATCGCGTGCCTATCAGAGCAATGTCGAGATGATGAACACCGCCAAGGATCTGACGATCCGCACGCTGTCACTGGGACGTTAAAACATGACCACCGCCGTTTCCAATACCACCAGCGACAGCATCTACGCCGCGCTGGGCATGAGCAACTCCACCACCGAGACGACCAAGAAAAAGACGCTGGGCCAGGACGATTTCCTGAAGCTGATGACGGTGCAGATCCAGAATCAGGATCCGATGAAGCCGATGGAAAACACCGAGTTTTTCAGCCAGATCGCGCAGTTTTCCACGGTCTCCGGCATCGAGAAGCTGCAAGGCTCCTTCAGCGATCTGGCGACACAGCTCAGCTCCGCGCAGTCGCTGCAGGCTTCGACGCTGATCGGCCACGACGTGCTGGTGCCGAGCAGCGTCGGCGTGCTCTACGGCACCGGCATGAGCGGCGCGGTCGACGTGCCCTCCAGCGGCGACGTACGCCTGGAGATTCGCGACGGCAGCGGCGTGCTGGTGCGCACGCTGGACCTCGGCACGCAGCCCGCCGGCCAGCTTTCGTTCAACTGGGACGGCACCGATTCCGACGGCGGCGCGCTGGATCAGGGCATGTACAAGATTTCGGCGACGGTCGGCAGCGGCAGCACCACGACCGCGGCGGCAACCTACGCGCTGGATCGCGTCAACAGCGTGTCGATGAGCAGCAGCGGGCTCAACGTCGAGATGCTCAATCTCGGCGAAGTCGCGTTCAGCGACGTCAGCCGCATCCAGTAAGTCTCTTTCTCATTCCTCGTCAATGCGGCGCATCAACGGCGCCGCGCAACGGAGTCCACCATGTCCTTCAATGTCGCGCTGTCCGGCCTCAACGCCGCCACCACCGAGCTGGCCACGCTGTCCAACAACATCGCCAACTCGAACACCGTCGGCTTCAAAAGCTCGCGCACCGAGTTCGGCGATTTCTATCGGCTGTCGTCATATGACCTGTCGGCTTCCAACAGCGGCTCGGGCGTCAAGGTCGACCGCATCGCGCAGCAGTTTTCGCAGGGCACGATCAACAACACCGGCAATGCGCTGGATCTGGCGATCAGCGGCGACGGCTTCTTCACGATGAGCGACAACGGCACGCGCGTCTACACCCGCGCCGGCGCGTTTTCGACCGATCGCAACGGCTACGTCGGCAACACCGCGGGCGCGCGCCTGCAGGTGTATCCGCCGACCGGCACCGGCACCTTCAACACCGCCTCGGCGGTGGACCTGCACATCTCCGGCAGCACCAATCCGCCGGCCGCGACCAAGAACGTGACCGCGTCGGTGAACCTGCCGGCCAGCGCCAGCGTGCCGGCGACGACGCCGTTTTCGGCCAGCGACGCCAGCAGCTACAACAAGACCACGTCGACCACGGTCTACGACTCGCTGGGCACGCCGCATACCGCGTCGCTGTACTACGCCAAGACCGCCGACACCGGCGTCTGGGACGTGCACACGACGATCGATGGCACTGAAGTCGGCACCGGCACGCAGCTGAGCTTCGACAGCGCCGGCGTGTTGACCACGCCCGCCGACGGCAAGCTCGCGCTCGACGCGTTCAATGTGGGCAATGGCGCCAGCGCGCTGTCGCTGACGCTCGACGTCGCCAACAGCTCGCAGTACGGCGACAGTTTCACGATCGGCACCTTGAACCAGGACGGCTACGCCGCGGGCGAACTCAGCGGCCTGACCATCACCGACGCCGGCGTCGTGCAGGCGCGCTACACCAACGGCCAGCTGACGCCGCTGGGCCAGATCGTGATGACGATCTTTCCGGATCAGCAGGGCCTGCAGCAGCTTGGCTCCAGCACCTGGGCGGAAACCTTCGCCTCCGGCCAACCGATTTCCGGCGTCGCCGGCGGCGCCAACTTCGGCAACGTGCAGTCCGGCGCACTCGAGGCCAGCAACGTCGACTTGACCGAGCAGCTGGTCAGCATGATGACCACGCAGCGCAACTACCAGGCGAACTCGCAGGTGATTTCAACCACCGACGAGCTGCTGCAGACCATCATGAATCTGAAGTAATAGAGCCCGACCATGGATCGCGCCCTCTACGTCGGCATGACCGGCGCCACGCAGACGATGCAGGCGCAGGCGGTCAACAGCCACAATCTCGCCAATGCCAACACGCTGGGCTTCAAGGCGCAGCTGGTCGAGGCCGAGGCGGTGACGGTGCGCGGCGACGGCCTGAAGACACGCGTCAACGTGCGCAGCACCGATGGCGGCTGGAATTCGTCCGCCGGCACGCTGCAGCAGACCGGCCGCGATCTCGACATCGCGCTGTCCGGCAGCAACAACTGGCTGGCGGTGCAGAGCGCCGATGGCAGCGAGGCATATACGCGTCGCGGCGATCTGCAGATCGACAGCCTCGGCCGGCTGTTGACCGGCAGCGGCGAAGCGGTGA
Source organism: Hydrocarboniphaga sp. (assembly GCF_965279055.1). NCBI lineage: Bacteria > Pseudomonadati > Pseudomonadota > Gammaproteobacteria > Nevskiales > Nevskiaceae > Hydrocarboniphaga > Hydrocarboniphaga sp. Next base: position 1,244,421 of record NZ_OZ257125.1, read on the forward strand.
TGGGCGAGGGCGGGCCGCTGTCGATCCCGCCGGCGAGCGCGATGAGCATCGCCAGCGACGGCACGATCTCGATCGTTCCGGCCGGCCAGAGCGCGGCGACGCAGGCCGTCGTCGGACGCCTGAAGGTGGTCAGTGCGCAGCCCTCGCAACTGACGCGCGGCGCCGATGGCCTGATGCGTTCTTCGCCTGGCGTGCGGCTCGATAGCGCGCCTGGCGCGGTGGTGACTTCGGGCGCGCTGGAGAGCTCGAACGTGAACCTGGCGGAGAGCATGGTCAACATGATTTCGCTGGCACGGCAGTTCGAGTTGCAGAGCAAGTTGATGAAGACGGCGGATGAAAATGCGCAGGCGTCCAGCTCGTTGATGAAGATGAGCGGGTGATAGAGGGTGTCGTTGCACGCTGAAAGGTTTGGCCTGTCCGGCCGAGAGCTACTTTCTTTGCTCCTGCAAAGAAGGTAACCAAAAGAAAGGACAATTTAGTCCCCCGCGGCGCGCGACTTTTTCCGCGACGCTTCTCAGGGGAACCCGAAAGTCAAAAGCGAAGCGCTCGGGCTGTAGGAGCGGACCCTGTCCGCGACTCACACTCCAACGGCACAGTCGCGGACAGGGTCCGCTCCTACAGGTCCGGTTACTTCGCTGTACCGGGCGCCCTCGAAAGTCGCCGACCCCGAGCACGCCCTCACGATCGGGCACCGGCGCAGCCGGCGACTTTCCAGGGCGAGCTTTCTTTGGCCGCGCCTGCTAAGCGTGCAAACACGGAATGACGATCGCAATTGAGCGGCGGCCAAAAAAATAAACCCCTAAAGCCGCGCGCCGAAAACCCGTCACAACCCCGCTCGCAGCCCCTGGCCCACGGCTTGTATAGAAGCTTCCAAACGCCAACCCTCCGGCGTCGGAGCAACACAATGAATTCAGCACTGTGGGTCGCCAAGACCGGTCTCGATGCGCAGCAGACGCGCATGGCCGTGGTCTCCAACAATCTCGCCAACGTCAACACCACCGCGTTCAAGCGCGGCCGTGCCGACTTTCAGGATCTGCTGTACCAGAACGTGCAGACCGCCGGCGCGCAGACCAGCACGCAGACGCAGTCGCCGTCCGGTCTCGCCATCGGCACCGGCGTGCGCATCGGCGCGACGGAGAAGCTGTTCACGCAGGGCAACATGTCGCTGACCAACAACTCGATGGACGTCGCGATCAACGGCCGCGGCTTCTTCCAGGTGCTGCAGCCCGACGGCACGATGGCATATACGCGCGACGGCGCCTTCCAGCCGGACAGCCAGGGCAACATCGTCACCAGCAAGGGTTATCCGGTGCAGCCGGGCCTGCAGGTTCCGGCGGGCTCGCAAGGGCTGTCGATTTCCGCCGACGGCATCGTCTCGGTGACGCTGGCCGGCCAGACCACGCCGCAGCAGATCGGCACCTTGACCATCGCCGACTTCATCAATCCCGCCGGCCTGCAGGCGCGCGGCGAAAACCTCTACTCCGAAACCGCGGCCAGCGGCTCGCCGCAAACCGGCTCGCCGGGTCTCAACGGCCTGGGCTCGCTGGTGCAGGGTTCGCTGGAAGCCTCGAACGTCAACGTCGTCGAGGAGATGGTCAACATGATCGAGACGCAGCGCGCCTACGAGATGAACTCGAAAGCGATCTCGACCACCGACCAGATGCTGCAGTTCATCACCCAGAATCTGTGATCGCGATGAGCGCTCTCATTCGCAAGCTGGTGCTGTTGTCCTCGGCCGCGCTGCTCGGCGCCTGCTCGGTGCCGGGCATCATGCAAAAAAAATCCGACGACACCGCGATCATCACGCCGGTGCCGCAGGCGATTCCGCAGGCCGGTGCGATCTATGCCGAAGGCGGCAGCATCAGCCTGTTCGAGGACAACCGCGCGCGCAACGTCGGCGACCTGCTGACCGTGGTGCTGGTGGAAAGCACGCAGGCGAAGAAATCCGCGGCGACCTCGACCAGCAAGAAGCAGGACACCAGCCTCGGCGACATCAGCGCCTTCGGCAAGAAGCTCACCTATGGCGTGGGTTTCTCCGGTGATCGCAGCTTCGACGGCAAGGGCGACACCAGCCAGAGCAACTCGCTGTCGGGCAGCGTCACCGTCACCGTCGTGCAGCGCTTTGCCAACGGCAATCTGCTGGTGCGCGGCGAAAAGCTGCTGGAGCTCAACCAGGGCTCCGAAGTGGTCAAGCTCGAAGGCATCGTGCGCTCCGCCGACATCAGCACCAGCAACAGCATCACCTCGGACCGCGTCGGCAATGCGCGCGTCAGCTACGCCGGCCGCGGCGCGCTGGCCGATTCCAACGCCCAGGGCTGGGTGTCGCGCTTCTTCAATTCTCCGTGGATGCCGTTCTGATCGACATGAAAACTTTTCTGATCGGTATCACTGTCGCGGTTTCGCTGGCCTGCGCCGCGCCGGCCCGCGCCGAACGCGTCAAGGACCTGGCGTCGGTGCAGGGCGTGCGCACCAATGCGTTGGTCGGTTACGGCCTGGTCGTCGGTCTCGACGGCAGCGGCGACCAGACCACGCAGGCGCCGTTCACGGTGCAGAGCCTGAAGAGCATGCTGATGCAGCTCGGCGTCACCGTGCCGGCCAACGTCAATCCGCAGTTGAAGAATGTCGCCGCGGTCGCGATTCATGCCGAGCTGCCGCCGTTCGCAAAGCCCGGGCAGATGATCGACATCACCGTCGCCTCGATCGGCAACTCCGGTTCGCTGCGCGGCGGCTCGCTGCTGATGGCGCCGCTGAAGGGCGCCGACGGCCAGGTCTATGCGATCGCGCAGGGCAACGTCATCGTCGGCGGCCTCGGCGTGTCCGGCAAGGACGGTTCGCGGGTCAGCGTCAACGTGCCCAGCGCCGGCCGCATTCCCGGCGGCGCGTCGGTCGAACGCACCGTTCCGAACGGTTTCGACGCCGGCGGCGATCTGCTGCTGAATCTGCACACCGCGGATTTCACCACGGCAACGCGCCTGGCGCAGGGCATCAATGCCGCGCTGCAGTCACCAGTGGCGCATGCGGTGGACTCGGTCACCGTCGCGGTGCAGGCGCCGCAGGATCCGAATCAGCGCGTGATGTTCATGTCCGAGCTCGAGAGCATCGACGTGACGCCGGGCGACGCGCCGGCGCGCGTGATCATCAACTCGCGCACCGGCACCGTCGTCATCAGCAGCAAGGTCGAGGTGATGCCGGCCGCGGTCGCGCATGGCAGCCTGTCGGTGACGATCACCGAGCGGCCGCAGGTCAGCCAGCCGCTGCCGTTCTCCAAGGGCGACACCGTGGTCACGCCGCAGTCGTCGATCGAAGTCACGCAGAGCGGCGGCCAGATGTTCAAGTTCCCGGCCGGCGTCAACCTCGACGACATCGTCCGCGCGGTCAACCAGATCGGCGCCTCGCCGGGTGATCTGGTCGCGATTCTGGAAGCGCTGAAACAGGCCGGTGCGCTGCGCGCCGAGCTGGTGGTGATCTGAGTCGTGGCCACGAAGCTCGCCACCAAAGCCCGTTCCTCCCGAGTAGCCGCTTGCGGCGTATCGAGGGACGCAACGACAGCGATGCGTCCCTCGATACGCCCACTGCGTGGTCTACTCGGGAGGAACGGGCTGCGTTTCCGGGTTCAACAGCCATGAACAACAGCTCGTCCATCCTCTCGGGCCAGCAGCTCAACGCGCTCGACCTCGGTCAGCTGCAGAGCCTGCGCAACGGCGTGCACGCGGACGAGGCCGGCGCGATCCGCAAGAGCGCGCAGCAGTTCGAGGCGCTGTTCACGCAGATGATGCTGAAGAGCATGCGCGATGCGCTGCCGGGCGATAGCGGCCTCGGCGAGCAGGGTGATTTCTATCAGGGCATGTACGACCAGCAGCTGTCGCTGAGCCTGTCCAGCGGCAAGGGCATGGGCCTGGCGGATCTGCTGGTGCAGCAGCTGACGCAGGCAAAGTCGGCGGCGGCGCCAGCTGCTGCCAACGCCGGTGCAGCGGCCTCGCAATATCAGAGTGTCGCCGCGAAAGCCGACGTGCAGGCGAGCGCACCAAGCGGTGCGGGCGAAGCCTGGCCGCCGACCGATGCGCAGGATTTCATCGACAAGATCCGTCCGCATGCCGAGCGTGCAGCACAGGCGCTGGGCGTGCCGGCGCGCGCGATCATGGCGCAGGCCGCGCTGGAGACTGGTTGGGGCAAGCACGTGTCGCGCGACAGCGACGGCGGCAGCAGCTTCAACCTGTTCGGCATCAAGGCCAACAAGAGCTGGAGCGGCGATCGCGTGCAGACCGCGACGCAGGAATACAGCAACGGCGCGTTCGCTGCCGAGCGCGCCTCGTTCCGGTCCTACGACTCGCTTGGCGATGCTTTCGACGACTACGTGAGCTTTCTGAAGGACAACCCGCGCTACTTGAATGCGCTGCGCGCCGACAGCGTGCAGGGCTTCGCACAGGGCTTGCAGAAGGCCGGATATGCAACCGACCCGGGCTACGCCGGCAAGATCGTCGACGTCGCCAACAGCTCCAACATGAGCGCCGCGCTGGATTCGGCGCGCAATCGCATCAGCGTCTAGCAAGGCTTGGGAAAAAGGGCTTAGGAACGGATATGGCAGACCTACTCGGCATCGGCAGCAGCGCACTCCTGGCGTACCGCTCGGCGCTGAACGTGGTCGGCCAGAACGTGGCCAACGCCAACACCGCCGGTTACAGCCGTCAGCGCATCGATCTGACCGCGCGCACCTTGTCCGGCGGCGGCATCGTGACCGGTTCGGGCGTGCAGGTACATTCGGTGCAGCGGCTCAGCGACCAGTTCGTGCTCGGCCGCCTGGTCGGCCAGGACAGCAGCCTGGCGCGCATCAGCACGTTCTCGGCGCAGGCGGCGAGCGTCGACGGCTGGCTGTCCGGCACCAACACCGGGCTGTCGTCGTCGCTGCAGAATTTCTTCGATTCGGTGAACAGCCTCGGTTCCAGCTCGTCTTCTTCGGCGGCGCGCCAGGTGGTGCTCAGTGGTGCGTCCGCGCTGGCGTCACGCTTCAACGAACTGCAGAGCAATTTCAACGCGAGCGACAGCGATATCGACGCGCGTCTCGCAGACTCGGTCAGCCAGATCAACGTGCTGTCCAAACAGGTCGCGCAGTTGAACGAGCGCATCGCGCAGGCCACCGCGGCCAACGCCGGCGCCGCGCCGAACGATCTGATGGACCAGCGCGACACCACGCTGCGCGCGCTGGCGAACCAGGTCGGCATCAGCACCACGACCGCGGAAGACGGCTCGATCAACGTCACGCTCGGCAGCGGCCAGGCGCTGGTGCTGGGCTCGCGGGCGAGCAGCCTGACGCTTGCCGCCGACACTTACGGCCGGCCACGCGAACTGCTGCTGGACAGCGGCGGCGCGCCGGTCACGGTGACCTCGCAGGTTTCCGGCGGCACGATCGGCGGCCTGCTGGATTTCCGTCGCGAAGTGCTGGACCCGGCGATGAACCAGCTCGGCACGATCGCCGCCGCCTTGTCCAGCTCGATCAACGCGCAGCATGCCGAAGGCATGGATCAATACGGCCAGATGGGCGGCAACCTGTTCACGGTGCCGACACCGACGACGACGCCGTCGCGCAATAACACCGGCACGGCGACGCTGAGCGCGAGCATCGGCGATGTCGGCGCGCTGAGTTCGCAGGACTACACGCTGAGCTTCGACGGCAGCAGCTGGAAGATGAACGACGCGGTCACCGGCGCCTCCATCGCGATGAGCGGCAGCGGCACCGCCAGCGATCCGCTGGTGGCCAACGGCGTCAAGCTGGTGCTCGGCGGTACGGCGCAGGCTGGCGATAAATTTCTGGTGCAGCCGACACGCAATGCGGCCGCGCAGATCAAGCTGGCGATCAGCGATCCGGCGCGCATCGCCGCCGCCAGCCCGCTGCGCACCAGCGCCGGCACCGGCAACAGCGGCCTGTCCAGCCTGGGCGCGATCGATATCACGGATGCGAGCAACGCCAACCTGCTGCAGACGACGACGATCGCGTTCACGTCCGCCACCGAATACACGATCAACGGCAGCGGCAGCTATACGCTGCCGGCCGACGGCAAGATTGCGATCAATGGCTGGAGCACCACGGTCGGCGGCGTGCCGGCGGCCGGTGACAGTTTCACGCTGAGCCAGAACGACGGTGCCTCCGGCGACAACAGCAATGCTCTGGCGCTGGCCGCGGTCGCCAACCAGGGCCTGCTCGCCGGGGGCCGCAACACCTTGTCCGCGGCCAACAGCGCGCTGGTGTCCTCGGTCGGCAGCCAGGCTTCGCAGGCGAGCACGCAGCTCGATGCGCAGAACGCGCTGAGCACGCAGACCCAGGCCGAGCGCGACTCGGTGGCCGGCGTCAATCTGGACGAGGAAGCGGCGGACCTGATCCGCTTCCAGCAGGCCTACCAGGCCGCCGCGCAGATCGTGTCGGCGGCCAACACCTTGTTCGACTCGCTGCTGTCGGCCGTGCGCGGCTGATCGCAGCGACAAAGAAGCAGCAATAGCGGAGAGCGACGATGAGCTTGCGAGTGACCACGGCGGGGCTGTTCCAACAGGGCGTTGCGTCGATGCAGACGCAGAGCCAGGCGCTGGCCAAGATCCAGGCGCAGATGGCGACCAACATGCGCTACACGCGCGCCGGCGAAGATCCGGTGGCGGCAGCGCGCGCGCTCAATGTCGACAAGGCGCTGGCCGATGCGGCGCAGTGGAAGAGCAACATCGGCAGCGCGCAGGATCATCTGAATCTGGAGGAAGGGGCGCTGTCCGGCGCCACCGACGCGCTGGCCAAGATTCGCGAACTCGCGGTGCAGGCCAACAGCGGCACCATCAACGACAGCGACCGCAAGTCGATCGCCCAGGAAATGGGCGAGCGGCTCAAGGAGCTGATGTCGCAGGCCAATGCCCGCGACGGCCAGGGCGGCTACATATTCTCCGGCAGCCGCTCGCAGTCCCAGCCTTTTTCGAAAATCGGCGGCGGCTTCAGCTACCAGGGCGACACGATGGTGTCGCAGCTGGCGATCGGCTCCAATCGCAATATCGCGATGAGCGACGCCGGCAACGACGTCTTCATGAGCATCGGCTCCGGTGACGGCAGGCTCGCGGTCGCCGCCAGCGCCGGCAACCAGGGCGCGGCCACCGTGCAGACGCTGGGCTTCAACGACTCCTCGCAATGGGACGGCGGCAGTTATCGCATCAGTTTCAGCGGCGGCAACTACAGCGTTCTCGACGCCGACAGCAACGTCGTCAGCAGCGGCGCCTACAGCGATCAGCAGTCGATCCAGTTCCGCGGCGCCGCGATCACGCTGACCGGCACGCCGTCCGACGGCGACAGCTTCACGGTCGGCCCCAGCCAGCAGCAGGACGTGTTCACCACGGTGCAGAACCTGATCAACGTGGTCTCGGCCTACGGCCGCACCAGCGCGCAAACCGCGCAGGACCAGACCACGATGTACAACGCGCTGCAGTCGCTGGACACCGCGATCAACCACATCACCGACGTTCGCGGCGGCGTCGGCGCGCGTCTCAACGTACTCGACGACGCCACCAGCCAACTCGAAGCGCGCACGGTACAGCTGAAGGAAACCCTGTCCGGCCTGCGCGAAATCGACTACACCGAAAGCGCCGCGCAGTTGTCGCAGACGACGACCACCCTCCAGGCGGCACAGCAGAGCTATTTGAAGATCCAGAACCTGAGTTTGTTCGACTACCTGCGCTGAGCTTTCAGCCGGCGTTGCGCGGCCGCGCATTCCAGCGGCGGAAATCGCTGAGAAACAGCCGCTCGGTGTGGTAGCCGACCCTAGGCGCGATCTCGGCGATGGTGCAGCCGGTTCCGATCAGGCGCTCGGCTTCCTGCATGCGGCAGCGCATGAGCAGGTCGCGCGGCGATTCGCCGTACAGCGCGCTGAATTCGCGCTCCAGCCGGATCGGCGGCAGACCGACGTGGCGGGCGATGCGCGTGACCGTCAGCGGCCGCGTGTACTGGAGATCGATCCAGCGACGCGCGTCGACGATTCTCGGCCGGCTGCTTTCGGCGCTGCCGGCGATCGCGTCGTCGTGCCCGGCATCGGCTGCGGTGTCGTCGGCGCCTTCGGCTGCCCTCATGCCTTGTGGATCGCGTAGGCGCTGAATGCGCTGCGTGAGGCGTCGGCTTTGTGCCGTCGCGATTCGCGCGGCCGGCCGCCGGTCAGCGCGGTCAGCAGCAGCGCGATCAGCAGGCAACCGAGCAGATCGGCGAGGAGAAACCAGACCAGTTCATTCATGACGACAACCCTCCTGTGGGCGGTGGCTTGCGTCAGGGCTGGCCGTTGCTGAGCTTGTGATCGTAGATGCGATTACTTATCATTTGCAAATAAACATCGGCCCAGCCAATCGCCAGCGGCCGGCTTGCAGCATTCATTCGACGGGGGGCGACACTGGGGATGGGCAACCGGGAGCGCGTGCGCGCCACTTTTCTGGAACACGGACGGCGCGTGATGCGTGTCGCGGCAGCCGCGGCGCTGGTTTTGGCCGCATTTGCGGTGCGGGCGGTTGAAGTCAACAACAGCGCCGATCCGACTTACCCGCAGACCATCGCCTCCGGCGACACGCCGGCCGACGTCAGCCAGCCGCAACGCGCCGGCGACGCGGTGGAGCTGGAGGAGATCGTCGTGCTCGGCGAGAAGCTGGGCCGCTCGCTGGCCGAGACCAGCAGCAGCGTCGGCATTGCCACGCGCGCGGCGATCGAAGAGAGCAGCGACGCCGATCTGCACGACGTCGCCGCGCGCTTCGGCAACGTCGTCAGCGCCAACAGCGATCGCGAGATCTCGATTCGCGGCGTGCCGCAGAGCGGTGTCGGCGGCGACGGCGACACGATCAGCGTGTATGTGGACGGCGTCGCGCTGCCGAGCCGCGCAGCCTCCTTCGGCGGCCCGCTGTCGCTGTGGGACGCCGAGCAGGTGGAAGTGCTGCGCGGCGCGCAGTCGACCAACCAGGGCCGCAACAGTCTCGCCGGCTCGCTGGTGATGCGCACGCGCGAGCCCACCGACTACTGGGACGCGAAGGCGCGCGCCGGCCTGATGTCGCGCGACGGTCACGACTACGCGCTGGCCGTTGGAGGGCCGGTCGGCGAGGACCTGAGCTTTCGCCTGTCCTGGCAGGACCGCTACGACAATGGCGACATCCGCAACGTCACGCGCAACGAGGACGATGCCGGTCGCGAGGCGACGCGCAACGCGCGCGCCAAGATCGCGTTCAAGCCGACTTACCTGCCGGGCTACAGCGCGCTGCTGAGCGTCGCCGGTTCCGACAACGAATTCGGCGACGTGCTCGATGAAGTCTCGGGCGGAGAGCGCACGCAGAGCAGCAACGAGCGTTACAACGAGGACGCCAATACACGCACTTATGGCCTCGAACAGGCGCTGGCGCTGGGCGATCACTGGACCGTCGAGGCGATCACCGGCTATGTCGACAGCAAGTCGCAGGTCGCCAGCGATTACGACCGCACCGAAGCCGACGGCGGCATGACCACGTTCGACATCAGGGACGACGTGTTCAGCCAGGAGCTGCGCGCGCGCTTCAGGTACGACCGCGTGCAGGCGGTGATCGGTGCCTACTACAGCGACGATGACAAGCACGAACTCGACACCGGCAGCGACATCCCCGTTGCCGGTGGCGCGGCGCGGCTCGACGGACTGGTGACCACGGATTTCGTCGCGAGGACCAGCGCGCTGTTCATCGAAAGCGACTGGGATTTTGCCGAGCGCTGGAAGCTGACGCTGGGCCTGCGCCTGAATCACGAGCAGAACACGCGGCGCGTACTGGAGGAAGTGAACCTGGCGCTGGCGGCGCCGATTCCGGGCTTCGATCTGCCGCTCGGTGTGCCGCTGCCCGACGCGGTCACCGACGCGCTGTCGATGGCACTGCCGGATTACGTGCCGCCGGATTACGACGAAGGCGGCCGGCGCGCCTTCACCGATCTGCTGCCGAAAGCCGGCCTGAGCTGGAAAGTCGGCGACAATGCCACGCTGGCGCTGACCTACCAGGAAGGCTATCGATCCGGCGGTACCAGCATCAGCTACTTCGGCGGCGAAGTCAGCGAATACGATCCGGAATACACGCGCACCATCGAGCTGGCCGCGCGCACGCGCTGGTTCGAGGACAGGCTCAGCCTCAACGCCAACGCGTTCTACACGCGCTGGCGCGACCAGCAGGTGACGCTCGGCGATACCAGCAGCTTCTACACCACCACGGCCAATGCCGGCCGCTCGCACCTGTTCGGCGGCGAGCTGGAAACCGCGCTGGCGTTGCCGTGGAATTTCGAGTTCTTCGCCAGCCTCGGCCTGCTGAAAACCGAGTTCGACGAGTTCGACAACCAGGGCAGCAGCTACGCCGGCAACGAGTTCCCGCAGGCACCGGCGCAGACTGCCGGCGTCGGTTTGACGCTGAAGCGCTGGCACGCGCTCAGCGGCCAGATCAGCATGAACTACATCGGCGAATACTTCAGCGACCCGAACAATCTCGACAGCACCCACGTTCCGGCGCGCGCGCTGCTCAATGCCAAGCTCGGCTACCGCTTGCCCTGGGGTTTCACCTTGACTGCGTTCGGCCGCAACCTGACCAACAACACCAACGTCCAGGGCCGCTTCGACGTCACCCGCGGCGACGAAACGCGCACCGCCAAGCGTTACGGCGAGCCGCGCAGCTTCGGCGCGTTGATGGAGTGGGAGTTGCCGCGCTGAGTTTTTATTTGTGTTCGCTTGTGTCCCTCGATACGCCCGCGCTTCGGGCTACTCGGGAGGACCGGTTTTTTGTTGTCGACGATTTCAACCAAACTCCGTTCGTCCCGAGTAGCGCCGATGGCGCGTATCGAGGGATCTGACCGAAACCGGGCCGACGTGTTCACTCCGATGATTCCCCCATGATCCTGCTCTGCACCGTCACCAGCCTGCTTGCCTCGATGGCCTGCTACGCCGCCTCACCGAACCAGAAGTTGTGGCGCCACGTGGTCTCGCCGAAAGCCTTGCTGCGCGCTGGTCTTGCGCTGCAACTGCTGGCGCTGATCGCGTGGACCGCCGCGCTGGGCACCGCGTCCGGCATCTTCACCGCCCTGTCGCTGGCGATGTTCGGATTCGTGCTGCTGCCTTACCTGGCGGCGCTACGCTGGCGCGGAGCCGGGCGATGATTTGGGGGCAGACCACGGCCGGCGTGCTGCTCGGGCTGAGCCTGTCGACTGGCATCGGCGGCCTGTATGCGTTGCTGGCGCCGCCCTCATTCGATGCCGCGCTGATCACCGGCGTGCTGCTGGTGATGCCGCTGTGGATCGCGATCATGCTGCTGAGTTTTCGCATCCGCAGCGGAGTGCGTGCGTGGATGCTGCTCGGTCTTGCGAATCTGGCCTGCTACGGCCTGTTATGGGTGCTGCGCATGACCGGCATCGCGGTGCTGCCGGCATGATCGCCCTGGGCTCGAAGACACTGAAGCTCTACACCCTGGTGCACACCTGGTCGGGCCTGCTCGCCGGCTTCGCGCTGTTCATCGCGTTCTACGCCGGCGCGATCACGATGTTTCACGACGAGCTGCAGCAGTGGGCCGATCCGGGCCTGCGTCATGTCGGCGCGGCATCGGTCGAGCAGGCGCAGCAGCTGCTCGACGACGTGGTCACGCGCTATCCGGCGAGCCGCGGCAACCTTACCTTGATGCTGCAGGGCGAGGAGACCGCGCGCAGTTACGCCTGGTGGTTCGAGACAGTCGATGGCCGCTCCAGCTTCCGCAACCTGACTGCGCCCGGCGCGGCCTCGTTCGACGGCGAGCACCAGGCGCGCACCGGCCTGCCGGACCTGATCTACCGGCTGCACTACACGCTCGGCCTGCCGGCGACGTTCGGCCTGTACCTGATGGGTTTCATTTGCGTGATCTACGGCCTCGCGCTGATCTCGGGCCTGATCATCCATCTGCCGCAGTTGTTCGGCGACCTGTTCTCGCTGCGCATCGGCAAAAACCTGAAGCGGCTGTGGCAGGACGCGCACAACGTCATCGGTGTGCTGTCGCTACCGTTCCATCTGATGTACGCGTTCACCGGTGCGCTGCTGTGCATCGCGCTGCTGTTCTTCGCCGCTTTCAACTTCCTGGTGTTCGACGGCAAGGGCGAGGCGGCGATGCGCCGCGTCACCGCCTTCAGCATTCCGCGCGAATCCGCGAATCAGCCGGCGACGATGTTGCCGGTGTCGGCTTTGCTGGCGCGTGCCGATGCGGCCGTGCCGGGGCTGCAAGCGACGCGGCTGCGGCTGGAGCGCTACGGCGACAGCAGCGCGCTGGCGATCGTGCAGGGCAGGGCGCCCGGCGCTTTCATCGCCGACGTGATGGTGTTCATGGACGCCGGCAGCGGCCGCATCGTCAAGCTGCGCAAGCCCGGCGAACGCGAGCCTTACTGGGCGGCCGAGGGCGGCCTGACGGCGTTTCATTACGGCCAGTACGGCGGCGCGGTATTGAAGTTCGTCTACTTCGGGCTGGGTCTGGCCGGCAGCTTCCTGTTCTACAGCGGCAACCTGCTGTGGCTGGAATCGCGGCGCAAACGCCGGCAGCCGCAGCAGCCACGACATCATCGTGTGCTGGCCAGGTTTGCAGTCGGCCTGCCGCTGGGCTGCGTGCTCGGCATCGCGCTCGCCGCCGTGGTGACGCTGTCGTTGCCGGAGTCGCTGGCGGATCACGTGTCGTGGGAGTGGCGTGCGTACTACGCCGGATTTTTTGGCGCCTTGTTGTGGGCGCTGGCGCGTCCGCCGATTCGAGCTGCCATTGAACTGTTGTGGGCTTGTGCGATCGCGATGATCGCCTTGCCGGTGATCGATGCGCTGATCACCGGCGATCACCTGCTGCGCAGCGCGCTGCAACGGCAGTGGCCGGTGTTCGGAACCGATCTGGTCGCGCTGCTGATGGGGCTGGGTTTCGCTGCGATGGCGCGGGCGGCGCAGCGGCGTGCGCGCGATGGTGAACCGAACAGTGTGTGGGCTTTGCCGACGAAGACCGCGATCACCGAACTGTAGGGGCGGATCCTATCCGCGACCGCGGCCTGCAACAGTCGAGTCGCGGATAGGATCCGCTCCTACAGCTGAGGTGATCGCCGCGTTTGCAGGAGCGGGCACTACGGCGCCGGCAGGGTCGCGACCACTTTCTTGCCGTCGAGCTTGCCGCTGACGCTGGCGATCGCGCCGGGCAGCGCGTCGTTCCAGCTGATCTGCAGCGTGCCGTTGGCTAGCGTGACCGCGGCGGTGACCAGGCCGCTGCTGCGGTTCCAGTCGATGCTGCCGTCGACCGGCAGGTCGGATGTCCATTGATAGGCGGCGAGTTCGAAGTGATAAACGCTGTTTGACGAGCTGAAGCGGTAGCTGCCGCCACGCAGCCCGACGCCGCTGCCGTCGTAGTTCACCCACCAGCGGTTCATCGCATCGCCGACGCTCTGTACGGCCGCCGCAGCCTGGCGCAGTGCCGTCTCGCCGGCCTTGTTGCCTTCGCCGGCTTTCGGCACCGCGACCTCGGCGACGCTGCGCGCGAACGCCGGCGTGGTGCGCACTTCGACGATCTTGCTCGCGCACGTCGTGTCGCCCGGCGACAGCGTCTTGACGAAGCGACGCACCAGTTCCGAGGCGCAGTCGTCGAGATCGCCGAGCGCGGTGACGTGAAAGCTGTTGGCGACGATCACCTGCTGCGCGTTGTCGAACTGCGCGGCGGCCGCGGCGCCGCTGGGCGGCGCGGTCACGGTGTCGAGTTCGCCGGACAGCACCAGCGTCGGTGCGGCGGTGAACGTCGCATCGGCCGGCACCGGCATGCCGGGCGGATGCGCGGCCGACGGAATCGGCCAGTTCAGGCACAGGTCGAGCAGGCTGTAATCCAGCGGCATGCCGGCGTATTCGTCTATCGTGAACGGCGCGTACAGGTCGGGATTCGCGGCGTTTTTCTTCGCCACCGCCTTGTCGCGCTGAGTCGCGCGCTTGGCCGGTGTCGCGGTCATGTCGTAGATCTGCGGATAGTCGCTGCAGCTCACCGCCACATACAGGCCGGTGCTCAGCGAGCGCGTCTGTTTGTCGACCACCGCGGGGTAATAGTCGCCGTTGGTCTCGGCGATGATGCGCAGCAGCGGCGCGCTGTCGCCGTTGTCCAGATAGGCGCGCGCGGCGGCATCGAGTTCGCGATAGATGATCTTGGAAAAGCCGGCGGTGAACATCGAAAACGCCAGCGTGCTCGGCGTGGCGCTGACATTGATCAGCGTGCCGTTGCCGTCCGGCGCCATGCCGCTGAGCGGCGCGGCGCGCAGGCTGGCGGCGAGCTGCGTCAGCCGCTGCAGCGACGAGCCGGGCAGGTCGCGGCACGCCGCGGCGCGCTGGCAGACGGTGTCGAAGGCGTAGCGCACCGTCGCCGCATTCGCCGGATACCAGGGCGACAGGCCGGTGACTTCGTAGGCGCCATCCAAAGTCAGCGAGCGCAGCCGGTCCGGATGGCGCGCGGCGAAAGTCTGGCTGAAATAGGTGCCGTAGCTGTCGCCGTAGAGATCGACCTTGCCGGTCTGCAGCGCGTCCAGCACCGCGGCCAGATCGTCGGCGGCCAGGCCCTTGCCGTACAGATCACTGCTGTCGCCCAGCGCGGCGCCGCATTCGATGATCGCCTGCTGCGTGATCGGGTACTCGACCTGCAGCCGCTTGCAGTCGATCGCGGCGGATTTGCCGGTGCCGCGGTTGTCGACCATCAGCAGCGCGCGCCGGTCCATCAGCGGCTGGAACAGCTCCAGGTAATAGCTGCGGCTGGCGGTGGTGGAATAACCCGGCCCGCCTTCAGTGGCGACGATGGTGCCCAGCGAGGGCTTGGCGGTGTTGCTGCGCGGGTGGTATTCGAAGGCGATCGCAATCGTGCCGGGCACTTCGCCGGCCGGGTCGATGGCCCGGTCCAGCGTGCCGCACCAGGCGCTGCCGCCGACGCAGGGCTGCAACGTCAGCGTGCCGACCTTGAGGGTCTTGGCCGCCGTGGCGGCTTCGGCCTGGGCCGGGGCGAGCAGGGCAAGGCCCGCTGTCAACGCCAGCCAGACCGCAGCGGCGATGCCGCGCCGCGTGATTCGCATCGTGCTCATTTCCTGATCTCCCCAAAAGCCGGCCGCAATGCCCGTCCTGCGACGCCGAATCTGCAGCGGATTTCGCGCCAGTTTTTGGTAACAGCGCGTGCGCAAGCCGGCCAGATCGATGATAATAAGAATACTTCGCATCTGAGTGACGCCATGTCCGCAGCCTCCATCCCCGCTACGGCGACGGCCCCGAGCAGGCCACGGCTGTGGCCGCGCGTGCTGCTGGCCGGGCCGCTGGCCTTCATCGCCGCCGGCCTGATCATGGGCGGCGGCGCGCTGTGGCTGCCCGAGGGTGCCGCCAGGATCGACAACCTGGTGCTGCCGATCGTCGCGTTCCCGGCGATCTGGGCGGTGGTGTTTTTCTACGCCTGTCTCGACCGCCGCATCGGCCGCGCCTACGTCGTCGTGCTGGCCGCGGCGCTGATCAATGCCGCGCTGATCGCGGCGCATCTTCTCGGGAGCTGAAGCGATGATCCGTCTGCCACAGCAGGAAACCAGGACCCTGCTGGCGATCCACGGCTGGTCCGGCGTGTTGCTCGGCATGTTGCTGTACGCGGTGATCGTCACTGGCGTCGCCTCGGTGTTCGCCGATGAAATCGCCGACTGGTCCAGCCCGCTGCCGCAGCGGCCGGCCGAGCGTTTCCCGGCGAACACCGGCGCGCTGCTCAAGGGCGTCGCCGACACCGTGCCGGCGGAATTCCAGGAAGGCATGTTCGCGTATCCGCGTGCCGGCGGCCGGCTCTACGCGTTCTTTCATCGCGACGAGAAGGACGCCGACGGCAAGCCGATCATCCGCGGCGTGCAGGTCGACATCGATCCGCTCACCGGCCAGACGATCCACCGCGTCGAAGGCACAGGCGAGGAAGTCGAGGACCGCGACTACGTCAACTCGCTGGCGCATTTCTTCATCGAAATGCATGTGCGCCTGCACGTGCCGGACCCATGGGGCCTGCTGCTGACCGGCGCGCTCGGCCTGGCGATGATGGTCGCCGCGGTCACCGGCTTCATGATCCACCGGCACCTGATCAAGGAGCTGTTCACCTTGCGTCGGCACAAGGAAAAACTGCTGTCGATGCGCGACGTCCACGTCGTCGCCGGCACCTGGAACCTGCCGTTCGCTTTCATCCTCGCGTTCACCGGCAGCTTCTACAGCTTCAGCAGCTCGATCGGCATTCCGGTGATGGCGATGATTGCGTTCGGCGGCGACCAGGACAAGGCGATCGAAGCCGTCGTCGGCAATCCGCCGGCCAGCGATGCGACGCCGGCCGCCGTCGGCGACATCGACGCGATGCTGGCCGATGCGCAGCGTCGTGCCGGCGCCGAAGTCTCGTTCATCTCGATGGAACACTGGGGCCGCGCCGACGCGCACATGAGCGTGTTCATGGAGCCGGCCGAAGGCCGTCTGCTGGGCACCAGCTACACCTACAACGGCACCACCGGCGCCTGGCTCAGCGAAAAGCCGACGTTGGGCAAAGTGCCTTCGGCCGGCGGCAGCTTGTCGGCGCTGATGGCACCGCTGCACTTCGGCAACTTCGCCGGCGTGCTGTCCAAGGGCGTGTGGTTCGCGCTGGGTTTTGCCGGCGCCTACGTGACCTTCACCGGCATGCTGCTGTGGACGCAGCGGCGTATCGACCAGCGCCTGTGGCGCGGTTTCGGCCGCGCCGTGGCCTGGGTCGGCTACGGCCTGCCGCTGTCGCTGATCGCGGTCGGCTACGCCTATTTTCCGCTGCGCAGCGCCGGCGGCGACATCAACGGCGCGATGATGAACCTGTTCCTGGCGCTGGCCGCGGTCATCGGCGTGCTGGCGATCGTGTTGAATCCGCCGCTGCTGCGCCGCGTGCTGCTGGCCTCGACCGGCGTCGCGCTCGCCGGACTGCCGCTGCTGCGCTGGTGGAGCGGCGGCCCGTCGTGGACGCAGGCACTGGCGACCGGCTACGACGGCGTGATCTCGATCGACCTCGCGCTGCTGCTGTCCGGCTCGTTGTGCCTGTGGGCGCTGCGGCGCAAGCCGGCGGCCAGCACTTCGCCGCGCGGCTTGCGCGCATCCGGCCGCGCCGAGGCGACGCGGGCATGAGCACGATGATCGCCGCGCTGGCGGCGCTGCTGCCGAGCCTGCTGCTGCTGTCGCTGATCGCGCTGCGCGATCCCAAGCGCTTGCGCAGCCTGCCGCGCGGGCCGGGCCATGACAGCCGCCGCGCGGCAGCGTGGACGCGCAAGCAGCGCCGCAACGCCACGCTGATCGCCTTGCTGCCGGCGCCGCTGCTGATCGCCTCCGGTGCCTGGCCGGCGCTGCTGATCTGGCTGGGCGCGCTGCTGACCGTGGCCTGGCTGTGGGTCAATTGCCTGGCGCCGCCGGCACGCGACTGACGCGGCTCATTGCTGGTTTTCCCAACCGGTCGTCATGGCCGGTTTTTTTTGCCTGCCGGCAACCACACGACAAAGCTCCGTTCGTCCCGAGTAGCGCCGAAGGCGCGTATCGAGGGAGCCGACCGCAGTGCGATCCCTCGATATGCCGCGAGCGGCTACTCGCGGGACGAACGGGTTTTTTACTCAAGGCCCTTCACGTTCCCGCCGCGTCGCCGATACCCCCTTCGAGAGCGCTGGCTGGTCCTGATTAAAGTTTTCCCAGGACGATCCGTTAACTCCATTAGCAGCGGCGAGCCACACCATTCCAGGGCGAAGCCGAAGCATCCCAGCAGGATGTTCGATCGCCACGCCGGGAACCCACTAACTCAAGGAGTCACAGTCATGGCACAAACCATCAACACCAACGTGGCGTCGCTCAATGCACAGCGCAACGTCAACAACTCGCAGTCGGCACTGAACATGGCGATGCAGCGCCTGTCCTCGGGCCTGCGCATCAACAGCGCCAAGGACGACGCCGCGGGCCTGGCGATCAGCCAGCGCTTCACCTCGCAGATCAAGGGTCTGAACCAGGCCTCGCGCAATGCCAACGACGGCATCTCGCTGGCGCAGACCGCTGAAGGCGCGCTGGTGGAAGTCACCAACAACCTGCAGCGTATCCGCGAACTGGCCGTGCAGAGCTCCAACGCCACCAACTCGCAGAGCGACCGCGACGCGCTGCAGACCGAAGTCACCAGCCTCAAGTCGGAAGTCGAGCGCGTTGCCAACACCACGGCCTTCAACGGCGTCAAGGTGCTGGACGGCAGCTTCAACGGCGCGGTGTTCCAGGTCGGCGCCAACGCCGGCGAAACGATCACCGTCAGCAGCATCGCCGACGCCAACCTGGCCGCTCTGAGCAGCGTCAGCACCGCGTCCACGCAGTCTTCGGCTGTTGCCGCCCTGACCAGCACCGCCGCTGCCGCGGGTTCGCTGACCATCAATGGCACCGACATCGGCGCACTGGCCGCTGCAGGCACCTCGGCCGAGCGTGGCGCTCAGCTGGTCAACGCGATCAACAACGTCTCCACCACCACCGGCGTCAACGCCTACATCGACAGCACGACCAACAAGATCACGCTGACCTCGGAGTCGACGATCACTGTCGGCGGCACCGACGACGGCACGCTGACCGGCTTCGACGGCGCCACCGGCGTCACCGCCACCGCGACCAACACCACCGGCCTGACCACGCTCGACGTGTCCAGCTACGCCGGTTCGCAGCTGGCGATCAAGCAGATCGACAGCGCGCTGGGCCAGGTCAACACCGCTCGTGCCAGCCTCGGCGCGGTGCAGAACCGGTTCAGCTCGGTGGTCTCGTCGGTTGACACCACGGCGGAGAACCTGTCGGCCTCACGCAGCCGCATCCAGGACACGGACTTCGCGCAGGAAACCGCGAACCTGAGCCGCGCCCAGGTGCTGCAGCAGGCTGGTATCTCGATGCTGTCGCAGGCCAACAGCTCGGCCCAGGGTGTGCTGAAGCTGCTGCAGGGCTAAGGTCGAACGACACGACGGCGACGAGGGGCTGGCCAGCCCGGTCTCTCGCCGCCGCCGGGTCACCGACCTGGTTCTGAACAGCCGAACAGGGACGCGCAGCCATGCTCGTCAATCCCATCGCCGCCCCGGCATCGACGCCCGTCGATGCCGGGGCGCGCGTCGTTGCGCCGGTGGCGGCGACACATAAAGTCGGCGCCATCGACGACGGCAGCGCACAGCAGCAGCGCCAGGAATCCGGCGCCAGGGAACCATCGGCGGCGGACCGCGAGACGCTGCAGGCCGCGGCCGATACGCTCAACGAACACTACATGCTCCGCAAGGCGGAGCTGCATTTTCACGTCGACGACGAGAGCCATCGCCTCGTCGTCACCATTCTCGATGCCCGCGACGGCACGCTGATCCGTCAGCTGCCGAGCGAAGAGGCGCTACGTCTAGCACAGGCCTTGCAGCACGAGCTCAAGGAACCCGCCTTGCTCCGGCAAACCGCCTGAGCGCGAGCGCAACGGACCCAAAGACCGCCATGGCAACCAGCACCATCACCTCATCCGGTCTCGGCTCCGGCCTGGACGTCGACGCGCTCGTCACCAAGCTGATCTCCTCCGAGCGCAGCGTGCAGGACACGCGCCTGACCACGCTGGAGACCAAGACCAATACGCAGATTTCGGCGCTGGGCTCGCTGCAGTCGGCAATGGGTACGCTGCAGACCGCGCTGACCGCGCTGACCTCCGGCGGAGACCTGAGCAAGCGCTCGGTGAGCAGTTCGGCGACCGGCATATTGACCGCGACCGCGGCCAAGACCGCGCATGCGGGCAGCACGCAGATCGAGGTGCTGTCGCTGGCGCGTGCGCAGAAGCTGGGCTCGGATTCGTTTGCCTCCAGCAGCGCGCTGGTCGGCGCCGGCGACATGTCGTTTACCGTCGGAAGCAAATCCTTCACCGTGTCGGCGACCGCGACGACCACGGTGTCGCAGCTGCGCGACGCGATCAACAAGGCCACCGACAATGTCGGCGTCAGCGCCAACCTGGTCGCCGACGACACCGGCGTGCGCATGGTGCTGACCGCCGCCAATACCGGCACCGCCAATGCGGTCACCGTGAACACCTCGCTGACCAGTTTCAGCGAACTGCAGGGCGCCACCGATTCGCAGATCAAGGTCGACGGCTACACCCGCACCAGCGCCTACAACCACATCGCCAACGTCACCGACGGCGTCAGCATCGACCTGGTGTCGGCCGCGGTCGGCACCAAGGTCACGCTCAGCGTCAGCAACGACAACAGCGCGGCGGCCAGTGCCGTGAGCAATTTCGTCGACGCCTACAACACGCTGCAAAGCACTTACGCGACGCTGACCGCCTACAACGCCTCCACCGAAACCGGCGGCGCGCTGATGGGCGATGCCAGCGTGCGCTCGCTGATGCAGCAGATGCGCACGATGCTCAGCATCAACAGCGACACCGGCACCTATCGATCGCTGAACTCGATCGGCGTGACCACCGATGTCACCGGCAAGCTGACGCTGAACGCCGTCACGCTGGCCGATGCCCTGGTCACCGATACCGATTCGGTGGCCAACCTGTTTGGTTCCACCACCGGTCTGGCGACGACGATGAACAAGACCGTGCAGGGCTATCTGGATACCAGCGGCCCGATCGCATCGCGGCTCGACGCGCTGGACAAGACCATCACCAAGATCGCCGACGACCGCACCGCGCTCGACGAGAAAATGACCAAGAAGGAAGACCTGTACCGCAGCCAGTTCAACTCGCTGGATTCCATCGTCAGCAAGTACAAGAACGTGGCTTCGTATCTGGACCAGATGGACAACGAGCGCTACAACCAGAAGTCCAACAGCTGAGCCGTCGCGCATCGCGAGGCTGATTCAAAGCGATACGAAACGCGTAGAAAAACCCTACAGTTTTGCCGCTTTGCGCCGATGTTTAAGTCATCAACGACGCACCACCAGGTCCATCGAAATGGCTTCTTCCTACGCATCGGCGGCGCGCATGCGCTACTACAACGACACCGCTTCGGCTTCGATCGCCGACGAGGCCAGCCCGCACCGCCTGATCTCGATGCTCTACGACGGCGTGCTCGAACGCCTGGCCATCGCACGCGCGGCGATCGCGCGCCACGACGTCGTCACCAAGCTGCGCTCGATCAATGGCGCGATGCAGATCATCGAGCATCTGCGCGTGGTGCTGGATCACAAGGCCGGCGGCAGTCTCGCCGAGCGTCTCGACGCGCTCTACGATTACATGCTGCGCCGCATGACCCAGGCCAACGCCGTCAACGACGCCGATGCACTGGCCGAGGTCTCCGGCCTGGTGATGACCATCAAGAGCGGCTGGGACCAGATCGGCCCGGCGCACTGAGCACGCCGGCATCGCGCCTACAATGACGGCCCCGGCCCAGGAGCACCACGCGATGTCCGACACAAGCGATGCCACGCTGAGTTATCGCGTGGAGGCGCCGATCCGCTGGTTGCCGGTGGCCGGCGACTTCAATGCCGCGGAACTCGAACACGCCGCCGAAATGAACCAGCGCGTGCTGGCGCAGATCGCGCAGTTCGAAGAGCGCGGCGCGACCATCGACCAGCCGACGCCGCAGGACGTCGAGATCCAGCGCCTGCATGCCAAGCTCGACCTGCTGCTGTCGGCGCTCGCCGAACTCGCGCCGCGCTTTCTTGATCGGCCGCCGCGCAAGCCGCTGCGCCTGTCGTGGAGCGGCCTGCGCTGGCCGCGCGATGCCGACACTGCTGCAGAAGGCGGGCAGGGCTGGATCGAGCTGCATCTGCACCCGATCGTGCTGCAGCCGCTGCGCTGGCCGGCGCGGATGCTGGCCGGCGATGCCACGGAGGCCGAAGCACATTTCCTGTCCACCAACGAAGCCGCACAGCTGTCGCTGGAGCGCTACGTGTTCCAGCAGCACCGGCGCGCGGTGGCGGCGGCAAGACGCATCTGACGCGGATCGGCACGCGTCGTATCGATGTCTGCTGAAGTTGACGTGATGTAATGTAAAACGTACATTCAGCTCGCTGCCGAATCCGGCGATTGCGAGTACCCGCCATGTCGTTCCGCGAAAAAGCCGCCTGGATGTGTCTGCTCGACACGGTGTTCGTCTGGGGCGCGTACTTCGTCTACGTTTTTCACCTGGTCGCCGACGGCCGCTACGAGACCACGGGTACCTTGCCGGTGTTCATCGGCGCGGTCGCCTTGAGCGTGCTGGTGAATGGCTTCTACGCGATGCTGACGGCGGCCAAGGCGCGGCGCGAGCCCAAGGACGAGCGCGATGTCGCGATCGAATCACGCTCGTTCCGCTACGCCTACCACCTGCTGCTGATCTCGCTGGCCGTGGTGATCTTCACGCCGATGTTCTGGTGGCCGGCGTCGCTGGCGCTGGCATTGAAAACCGAGTTGCTGCTGCTGTGTTTCTGCGCCGCCGAAGCCGCCAAGTTCGCGACGCGCGTCGTCGGCTACCGGCTCGGCAGCTGAGCTGATGGCCGCGCCCAAAGCCCCGACCATCCGCAACCAGATCCGTCGCCTGCGCTTCGAGAACGGCGAACTCACCCAGCAGCAACTCGCCGACCAGGTCGGCGTCACGCGCCAGACCATCATCGCGCTGGAGGGCGACAAGTACGCGCCGTCGCTGGAGCTGGCGTTTCGTATCGCGGCGGCGTTCGGCCAGCCGCTGGAGCAGGTCTTCCAGTACCGCAAGCCCTGACCCGCGGCTGCGTCCCTCGATACGCCGCAAGCGGCTACTCGGGAGGAACGGGCTTTTTGTCGCGATTTCGTTGTCCACGACCCTCCGTTCGTCCCGAGTAGCGGGCTTGCCCGCGTATCGAGGGAGCGGACCGCCCTTGCACCAAGCCAACCTGAAGATGCCGCGCTGCTATGCTTCGCGCCGAAATCGCATGATCCCCGCCGTGGTCAAAAAACTCATCGCCAACAGGAAGCCGGCTGCCGCCGAAGCCGAGGCTACCGCGCCGGTGCCGCGCGCGCGGCGCAAATCCGCCGGCAGACACAAGGACTGGTTCGAGATTCCCGGCGAGTACTTCGGCGAGAACGGCGTGATCCGTGTGCTCGAATCCTCCGACGTGGATCTGGGTTCATTGCTCGAAAGCTTTCGCGAAAAAACCTATACCAAGCCCTTCGTCGTCGACGACGGCGAAACCCGGCGGCTGCATTTCGACCTGCGCTACGTGCAGAGCGCGATGACGATCAAGCAGCCCGACGAGCTGCTGTTCGCGTACACGCAGAGCATGATGGCCTTCCTGCTGTTCGCGCCGAGCCCGCGGCATGTCGTCGTCGTCGGCCTCGGCGGCGGCTCGCTGACGCGCTATTGCTACAAGCAACTGCCGCGTGCGCGCATCACCACCATCGAGATCGACGAGCACGTGATCGCGCTGTGCGAGATGTTCGAGCTGCCGCCGCCGGACCGTCGCAACCTGCTGTTGCGTGCCGACGCGGTCGAGTATTTCGCCACCACCGACGAGTTCGCCGACGTGGTGCTGATCGACGCCTGCGACGCCAAGGGCGTTGCGCCGGCGTTCTGCAAGCCGGCGTTCTACCGCCAGCTGCGCGAGCGCCTGAGCCCGCGCG
Source organism: Hydrocarboniphaga sp. (assembly GCF_965279055.1). NCBI lineage: Bacteria > Pseudomonadati > Pseudomonadota > Gammaproteobacteria > Nevskiales > Nevskiaceae > Hydrocarboniphaga > Hydrocarboniphaga sp. Next base: position 1,267,986 of record NZ_OZ257125.1, read on the forward strand.
GCGTCGCCGTTATCAACCTGATCGGCATCGAGGATCGCGTGGAGCTGATGCAGCGCATGGTGTCGCGCGCCTTCGACGGCCATTGCCTGAGCCTGAAAGTCAAAGGCGGCAACCAGCTGCTGTTCGCGTTCAACGAGCCCGACTTCGACCCGGACTGGGACGGCATCAAACGCCGCGCCGAGATCCTGGAATCACGCACGCAGATCGAGTTCGTGTCACTCGCCCGCAGGCTCAAGCGCAGCTGGAAGCGCGACGGCGTCGGCTGAGCCCCCGCTGCGTTCCTTGGCGCCGCGCTCTCGATGGATGCCGGGCCGGAAGTGCTTGCCGGGGCGCAGTGCTCCCTGATCTTGGCTGACCCGACCGTCGGCGTTCACTCCATCGGCCCGTTCAACGACCAGCGGGGAATGCGCAGCTTGTCCGGCACATCGTCGGCGGATCGCGGATAGCCAGCCATGCTCGCCGTCGTGGCCCACGCAAAGTAGTCGTGCAGTGCGCGTCGCAGCGCGAGGTCTTCAATTGCGACATCGCTCATCGCGCTGTCGAAGCAACGGATAGCGCGTCGATCCATCTCCTCGTGTGGCCCGTGACCGCTGTGCATTCGAACGACGGATGACTCGGAGCCATACTGCTGGCTGTAGGTAGAAGGGCCGCCCCAGGCCTCGGCCCAATAGGCGGCCAGCCGCTCGGTGTGCTGCGGATGAAATCCGTGGCTGAAGGCATGCGCCACGATCTCGTCGGCCAGCACGCGCTCGTGCCATGCGTGAGCCAGCTTCAACACCGCAGCGGCGCCGCCGAGCAGCTCGTATAGGCTTTGTTCCGGCATCTGGACTTCCTCGGCGCAGTTCATCCTCGTTGCTTGAGTCGTACGGCCCAACGGTCCAAAGGCGCGAGTCTTCGCACACCCCTCTGTATGGAAACCTCAGGCGTCGGTGTTTTCATAGAACGTCACCAGGTTTCCATCGGGGTCGAGGATCGCGAACTCCTTGGTTCCCCATGGCTTGCTCGTCAACGGCGCATTCGCATGCACGATGCCGTGGCTCGCGCATTGGGTATGTAGGGCTTCGATTGCCTGGACTTCAATCCTGCAGCTCGTTGCCTCTGCAATGCGCCGCTGCGTGCAGGCCCAGAAGTGAATTTCTACGGGCCCGTTGGAGACGATGCCGTACTCACCCTGGGCGACATGTACTTTGCCGAAACCCAGCTTCGAGGCGAAGAACTCCGCACTTCGTTCGATGTCGAGCGAGGCCAGAACCGGCGTTGCGGAGATGAACCGGGTGGTGCTCATGTCGACACTGCTGTGTGGTTCACGATCGGTGACGGTGTGCGGACCAGCGTCAGCTCAGCCGGCCGGGCTTTTGAGCGCGATGGCGGTGAATATTTCCATCAGATCACGCGCTTTCACAAATTGACGGTGGGTCTGGAACTGAACCGTCGACAGGCCGTTGATCTGCGCCACGAGGTGCGCCGCCACGGTGGTGGCGGGGCCGCGCAGCTGCTGGCCTTCTTCCAGCACCGAGTCGCGCACGAATCCGGCAAACCGCTCCACCACTTCATTTGAGACCTGCAACAGCTTCTCCTCGATATCCGGCCGGCTCAAGGCAATGGTCTGGACCACGAAGAACAGACCCTCGGCGTAGCGAGGCTTGTCCGGAGCCTGGCCCTCGGCCGTGAGCCGGGCCAGCGTCTCCAGGTTACGGCGCAACGGCGCACCGGACGTCATGCGGGCCCCGATCTGCTGCAGCAGATCGGCGATGACTTTCTTCCACAGTTCGAAGAACAGGTTCTGCTTGTCGCCGAACAGCCAGTACACCGGCATGCGTGAGACCCCGGCGTATTCCGCTACCTCGTCCAAGGTCAGAGACTCGTAGCCCTTCTTGCAGAAGGTGACCCAGGCGCCTTCCAGGATCGCCTCGGTCTTGAGCTCGCGCTGCGCCTCGCGCGACAGGCGCGGCGAGCGGGGTTTTGCAGATTTTGCGCCGGCCTTCATCGTGAGGTTCCTTCCTACTATTGCCCGGGTTCGCCGTCAGTGTACAGTGACCACATATATACATCACGTATATATGTACGGTATAACTATAAAACACCGAGCCGAGACCCCATGCACGCCGCCGCCGCCCGAACGCTGCAGTCCCCCGAAGCCTCTGCGCTTGCACGACCGACGCTGCCGGCGGGCGTGGTCTACGCTGATGAAGCGGTGTTGCGTCTCGACCGCACCGAGGCGGTGATGGTCGCGGGCCGGCGCTGCCTGGTGGCCATGCCCGCCGCCTATGCACGCAAACCGCGCCGGAGCTTCCCCCTGGTCCTGACGCTGGACGCCGACGGCGCCATCGGCTCGGCCATCGAGATCGCCCGCCTGATGACCGACACCGGCGAGGTGCGCGACAGCCTGGTGGTGGGCCTGCGCGTCGAACAGGCCGACCGCCTGGACGTGCCCGCGTTCGCGCGCTTCCTGGCCGACACCCTGCTGCCCGCGCTGCGCCAGCGCTACCGCGTGGCAGATGGCGCGGTCGCTCTCAGCGACACCGCGCTGGAGGGCCGCGCCGCCTTGCTGCTGCTGATGCAGTCACCGCCGGGCATCGACCACTACATCGTCGGCAATCCGGATGGCGTCTTTGCCCGAACCCTGCTGGACACCACGCCCGCGCAGGCCCGCAGCACGGCAAAACGCAGCCTGTCTCTGTCCGGCGCCGGCGCCGCACCGCTCGACCTGGCCGAGCGCATTGGCCGGGCGTTCGGGAGCTCGCTACGGGTGAACGTCCAGGGTTTCGACAGCGTGTCCGCCGCTGGCGCCGTTGTGCCGGCGCTCGCTTTTGGCCTGTTCAAGGCGCTGCCCACCGGCAAGGAATACGCCCAGGGCATCACCGTGCTGGGCCAGCCCTTGCTGGTGCGCACGCTGGAGTTGCTGGTCCCGTTGCTTCGGCGCTTCGCCCCGGCGCCGGCGCCGCGCGTGGACACTCGCTACCTGTGGCGAGCCGAACGCATGGAGCGCGACTTCGAGGTGTTCATCTCGCTGCCGCCGGAACTGGTCACCGATGGTTCGCGCCGCTACCCGCTGCTGGTGGCACTGGACGCCAATATCGAGTTCGCCACCGTCGCCGAGACCGCCGCGCGCCTGGCGCGGGCAGGGCAGGTGCAGGATCTGATCGTGGTCGGCATCGGCACGCCGCGCGCCGAGGGCCATGTCGCATTCGGCTACCGGCGCTTCGAGGAACTCTCGCCACCGCTCGGCACCTACCGCTTGCAGGATTCGCTAGGCCGCGTCTTCCGTGCGCTGTACGCGATGCGCGGGCGCGAGGCAGCCGAGCGCCTCGGCAGGGCGCCGGCATTCTTCGACTTCATCACCCAGGATCTGCTGCCCGCGCTCGCTCTCAAGCTGCCGGTGGACCCGGAGCGCCTGGGCCTGCTCGGCCACTCGGCCGCGGGCACCTTCACCGGCTACGCGCTGCGCCAGCCGCACTCGCCGTTTCGCCGCTATGCCTCGATCAGCCCGGGCGTTGCCATCAGCGGCGACTGGCTGCTGCAGCAGGACTGGCGCGATCCGCAGATCCCGCCCTCGCAACTCGTGGCGGTGCTGGGCGAGGCGGAGAAAACCAACGCCTTCAACCTCTGTGCCGGTATCCCGAACACCGAGGCATTCGCCGCGCGCGTGGCGCTGAACCCGGCGATCAAGGTCAGCACGGCCTGCTTCGCCGACGAGACGCACTCGAGCGTGTTCCCGCTCGCCTGCGCCAATGCCCTGCTCACGCTCTACCCGCGCGACGAGCGCGCTGGATGACCGCTGTCCGCTGACACAACCGAGAGGTGACCGGCAGTGCCAGGTCACCCGTATTCGCAAGGAGAATTCAACGATGAAACAAGTTCTGCTGATTTCCGCTCTGCTGGCCGGCGCGCTGCTGCCTGCCGCCCGCGCCGAGGACGCTGCGCCCGCATCACCCCAATCGCCCGAGGCGGTCGCGAGCTACGACACCATCCCGCTGCCGCCGCGCGAGCCCGAGGCAGTGCCTGCCCAAGAGACGCCCGACGAGCCCTTGCAGGAGGTGGTCGTGACCGCGCGCAAGCGCGAGGAGCGCCTGCAGGACGTGCCGGTGTCGGTGAGCGCCATCAGCGGCCAGACGCTGGAAGAAAAGCAGATCACGCAGGCCAAGGACATCGCCGCGATCGTGCCCAGCCTCAACATCACCTCGGACTCGGTGTCGCGCTCCTTCATCGACATCCGCGGCGTCGGCACCACGCTGATCGACTCGGTCCAGCCGGGTGTGGGCATCTTCATCGACGGCGTCTACGTGCCGAACACCTCGTACCTCAACAGCCCGCTGGTGGACGTGGAGCGCATCGAGGTGCTGCGGGGTCCGCAGGGCACGCTGTTCGGGCAGAACACGCTGGGCGGCGCGATCAACATCCTGACCAAGCAGCCGACCGATGAATTCGCCGGCAAGCTCAGCGCCGCCGGCGCCGACGGCGATCACTACCAGAACTACGCCCTGAGTGTGAGCGGCCCGCTGGTCGAAGGCGTGCTGCGCGGCCGCCTGGGAGCGGCGTATCAAAAGCAGGATGGATTCCTGGTCAACACCCTGGCCGGCGGCTACGCCAACCCGCTCAAGCAGGAGACGGTGAACGGCTCGCTCGGCTACGAGCCCGCCGAGATCGCGCGCTTCACCCTCAACGCCTACTTCAACCGCGTGTCTGGCGGCAACGTGCCGTATTCGATCGTCGACGGCCCGCGCGACTACACGCGTGAGGTGAGGACCAACGAGCGGAGCCTGGCCACCCTGGAATACGCCGGCGCCAGCCTCAAGAGCGAGGTCGACGTTAAGCCCATCAACACCACCATGACCCTGATCACCGCCTACGACACGCGCGACGGCGAGCAGTCCGGCGATGGCGACTTCGGCCCGGTGGACCTGTTCCGCACCGCGTCACTCGACACCACGTTCCGCACCCGAACCGCGGAAGTGCGCTTCGACACCGCCTGGAGCGATACCTGGTCATCGCTGTTCGGCGTGTTCGCCAACCGCAACGTCTACCAGGGCGTCGGCGTCAGCAACGTCTCGCTGATTCCGGGCGTGCCGGTGCCGGTGGCGGCCGACGCGCGCAACCAGACCGAGGTGTTCGCCGTCTACGGCACCGCGTTCTGGAACCTCAGCGAGACCATCGAGGCCACCGCCGGCATGCGCTACGACTACCAGAAGGTCGTCGCGACCGGCGACATCGAGGGCCAGATCAAGGCCACGGAGTGGGAGCCGAGAGTCACGCTGAGCAAGAAGTGGACGGGCGAGGTGATGACCTACGCCTCGATCTCGCGCGGATTCCGCGGCGGCGGCGCCAATCCGCCGGGCGCGCCCAACCCCACCTACGTCGGTGACTCGGTGTGGACTTACGAGATCGGCACCAAGCTGGCGCTGTTCGATCAGCGCCTGGTGCTCGACGCTGCCGCGTTCTACAACGACTACGACAATTACATCGGCCAGAACGCGCTCGCCCCGGGGCCCGGCGGGGTCGGCGTGATCGCCATCAACCTCAACACCGGCAAGGTGAGCAGCCCGGGCGTCGAAGCCGCCATGAATGCGCGCCTGACCAAGCGGTGGTCGGCGACGCTGGGCGGGTCGTACATCCACGCGCGCGTCACCGATGGCTCGGGCTACGAGGAGGTGGTCGGCAAGCCGCTGCCGTCCAACCGCATCCTGTTCCTGCCCGACTGGAGCGGCTACACCAGCACCAGCTACTGGTGGGAGCTGTTCGGCAACCGCCTGGTTGCGGACATCGGCCTGACCTACAAGGGCAAGCGCAACGGCAGCACCACCGATCCGGATTCGATCCCGCGGCTGCAGGCCTATCAGCTGCTCAATGCCTCGCTGACGTATCGCGCGGCGAACTGGGAGTTCGCGATCTACGGCAGCAACCTGACCGACGAGGACTACTTCCAGACCTACATCGACAAGTCCCTGCTCCAAGACGCGCTGGGCCCCATCGCCCTGATCCCGGGCGTGGCCAACAACCTCGGCATCGTCGGCGACGGCCGCCGCGTCGGTGCGCGGCTCGGCTTCTACTTCTGATCCGCAGGCCGGGATGTCGCCAGAACCTTCGATCGTGTGAGCCGCCAGGCAAGGTAGCCTGCGGCGACCCCATCGTAAGAAAGACAGAAGGCCGGCCACCAGCCGGGCACACCCGGATTCGAGATGAAGGCGCCATGCGCGAAATCGAAAATCCCGTGCAGGAACAACGCCGCAACCACGAGCCACAGCGAGCCTTTGAAACCAGCCACGGACAAGCCAAGGAATACCGCCATAACGGCGGACTCAAGCAACAGCGAGTGGATGGAGCCTCCGACGACGGCGAACAACGCGTAATAGGAGGCGATGACGACCATCACCGTCGGGTAAAAGGCCCGGTCCTTGTCGAAGCCAACCAAGGTGGCGAACAGCCCGACGACCAGGGCGATGACGGCTCCGACTGCATATTCCAAAAGCTTGGCCTCTGAATTTTGTCGTTGACGGGGGGGCGGTGCCCTGCGAGGGCTACCGATTAGCTCACCGGTGGCGAAGTAGGCAGGCTGCAAAAAAAAGCTGACGGCACGGCTGTCTCCGTTTCCCAGATGGTCCATGCAAGAGCAACGCACCCGATCAAGGCAGCTGTCGTGCAGCTGAGTTTTCCTCTGAACGCAGGCGTTCGCATCGCTTCCAGCTCTGGCCGGCTTTTAGAAAAACGTTCGAGCGCCCGCCCGAACTGACAGAAAAGCCGAAGCCCATACGCTTACATCAATTCTGGCGCGCTCGACTTCAACGAGCCGATCGGAACTCGCGCAGGCCTGGTTTCTCGCCTGATTTTCAGTGCCCGATTTCATTTTTTTGTACAGCCTCAACGCCAAGCTTCAGCCGCGGATTTGCCGCAGCAGGCGGAGGCAGATACGTCGGGCTCAGCGCCTGGTTAGGCCTGCGCTGGCCATTACAAGAGTTGTCTGCCAGAATAAACGCATATACGATAAATGGCATGGCTTACGATCCCGCCAAGCGGAAGAAGAACCAGCGCAAGCACGAAATTGACTTGGCTGAGTGTGAACCCGTTTTCGACGAGCCGATGCTCACCCGTGAAGACACTCGCGAAGAGTACGGCGAGCAACGCCTGGTGAGCTTGGGCTGGTTGAGGGGGCGGGTTGTACTGCTGGTATGGACCGACCGAGATGACGGGCCCCGAATGATTTCATGCAGAGAGGCAGAACCCCATGAGCAAAAAGCGTACTTTCGAGCGTACCCCCCAGGCTGACGTGCCTTATGACGCAAAGGACAAAGCTGCCGTCCTGTCGTACTGGGATAGCGCGACAGCTCACCGTGGCGTAGCCGAACTGCGGGCCAAGCGCGGACGCCCGTCGAAAGCCGAAGACGAGCGCAAAGTGCAGATTGCGCTGCGCCTTGATGCTGATGTGCTCGCTTGGTATCGCGGACTCGGTGCCGGCTGGCAGACGCGAATGAATGCAGTGCTAAAGGCATATCGGGACGCGACCGTCTGAGGTGCTTTTTAGGCCCAACGGGGCTGTAAAAAAACGTTCGAGTGCGCGCCCGAACTGCCAGAAAAGCGGAAACCTATACGCCAATACCCTACGTTAAATTCCGGCGTACTCGACTTCAACGAGCCGATCAGAACTCGCGCCGGCTTGGTTTTTCGCTCGATTTTCAGTGCCCGATTTCATTTTTGTACAGCCTCAACGTTTGACTTAAGCGGACCGCCGCAGGCGGGTCCGCTTGAAGGAAGGGTTAGGCGTCGCCATTCGCGGGCCCTCCGTATGGCTCTTCATTTGTGCTGTCGATCGCGACACGCTCTGTCCCGCACATTGGGCAGTACGAGGCAATGGGAGTGCGCAGTGGCTTGCCGCAGCTACGGCAAGGCGGACCATACAAGCTGAGGCGATGATGAAAGAGTGCATTGGCATTTGTCTCTTGGAAGCCCGTAAGCTCAGCGTACACACGCAAAGCCTCTCGACCAAAGCCTTTTGAGTTGGCTTCTGCTAGTGAGGAATTATTTTCTTCGCGATACCGCTTGATCTGCTCAATGGCACCCGTTAAGTGCGGCGACATCTGCGCCCACTCTTCTTCCGTGAGCATCGGAATTTCCATGCGGCAGCGCCAGCAATAGACGGTATGAGGCATTTGTGACGCCTAACGAGGCTGTAGAAAAACAGCCGAGACCGACTCGGCTGTGCAAGCCGACGACTTGCCTGAGCTGTTCGTGGATAGAAAACGCTGCAGCGTCACGAGCCGTCGCCTGGGGTGTGGAGGGTCTGTGCTGACGATACTGCGAGTTGGCAGGCTTTCCAAGAGCCATTCAAGGCGCTTTGCCTCTGAGCTTCTCGACGTTGTGGACGATGGCGAAGAGTTTCCATTGCGCATCCACCTTGCGCCTGGATCGAAGTGTGAATCGACGTAGGCCCTTGGTGTGCAGGTTGCCGAAGACCGGCTCGACGATGCCGAGCCGACGGCTGTACAGCAGCCGGCCTTCACGCGTATCGATTCGGGCCTTCATCGCCTTGGTCTGCGGGTGCGTCTCTTTCACTTTGCTGCCGTCGAAGAAGGTGATCTGACGACACGGACTCACATCCGGCTTGCGCATGCACTTCGCTTTTAAAGAGCAGGCCTGGCACATCGCGCGCGTGCCTTCGAAGCCGACACCGCGACGGCCCCTGATCACGATATTGACCGTCTTCAGTTTGAGCTGCTTTCCATTCGGACAGATGCAAGTCTGCCGATTGGCGTCATAGATAAAATCGGCTCGACCAAACCACTTCGATCGATGCTCGCCGGGCTGGCGCTGTTTCTCGATCGGCTTGTGCTGCCAGGCTTCCGCGAAACGCGGATCGCGTGACCGGAAGCCGGTATCGGCGATCAGCGCGTCGACCTGATCGTCGGCCAGTCGCTGCAGCGTGGCTTCGGAGTGATAGCCGGAGTCGGTCAGCACCGTCGCATCCGCCAGGGGATCAGCGCTCCCGATCGCGCTGAAGTCGCTGCGCAGCGCCTGCAGCACCTCCGGCAATAGTCCATTCTCCTGGCCGATTCCGAAGGCACTGGCCTGCACGATGACCTGTGCCTTGGCATCGACGGCGGCGACGCCGGTATAGCCCTGCACGACGCCGTGACTGGTCTTCATCGTCGCCGAGTCGTTGTCGGTGATGTTCGACTTCAGCGGTTCACCCTTGCGATTGGTCTTCTCCGGATGAGTCGCCAGCCACTCACGCAGCTTGTTGCTGTTGCGCGTCAGGGTTTCGATCTGCTGCTGTTCGCGCTGGGTCAGCGTGTCGGTGTTCTGGCCGGCATCCTGGCGGCGATGCGTGTCGAGCATGTGCGCGATGGCACGGTCGATCTTTTCGATTTTCTTCGCCATGTCGGCCCGCGTGCCGCTCAGGCTGCGAGAGGCGTTCGACGGAAGCTTGCAACCATCGACGGCAAACAACGCTTTGCCGATCAGGCCCTGCTCGTCACACACCAGCAGCACGTTGCGGAACACCGAGGTGATCTCGTCCGGCAGCTTCGCCACGAAGGAGGCGATGGTCGTGAAGTGCGGCTGTGTGTCGCCTGACAGCGCCATGAAGACCACGTTCTCGCGACAGGCCCGCTCGATGTCGCGGCTCGATGTCAGCCCGCGGGCATAGCCGAACAACACGATCTTCAACAGCACACCCGGGTGATACGCCGCGGCGCCGACCTCATCGTTGCAGTAACGCGCATCGAAGACCGTCAGATCGATCTCGTGATCGACCAGCCAGTTCAGCGCGTACTCGAAAGTGCCGGGAACAATCTGCTCGGCAAAGCTCACCGGCAGCAGCTTCGAGAGGTGTTGATCAACCGGCTTGTAGCGTGCCATTTCCGCTCTCCTTTCGTCGCGAAAGACGCAGCGGGATGTGTGCCAGATTTAGGGTTTTTCTACAGCCTCAACGCCGAGCTTAACCCGCGGCCGCGCCGGAGCGCAGCGGAGGCGTGGACGTCGGGTTGAAGCTCTGGTTAGCGCTCACTGCCCACCCACTGACGGATCCATTTTCTTGAAGCCAGAAGAACAGAAAAATTTACGGCCACATAGCAAGCAAGCAACACTAGACCGACGAGATAAGGATGCCCTTTATTGGAAGATGCGTTCTCCGCGCGGGTGATCAAGTACCCGCCGGCAGGAAATGCCCAATACATGACGAGCAATGCGATGAGTGCGAATGCCACCCAGAACGCGAAGATGCTCAGTGTGCCAATGGCACCGAATATGACGATGGCCTTGGGGGAACCTCCCCACCACCAAACGGTAACCAAGGCTTGAACCGGCGGCAGCATCAGCACTATGAGTTCCGCTGCAGCCAAGAAGCGAATTGCCGTTTCCATGCGCTAACGCATAGTTAACGCGCGGCCCGTTTACGGGCCGTCGCGTTGAACGCCGTGTTAGCCCGCATACTCATTCCAACGAGTGGTGGGGTTGTTGCGAGCGAACTTCACGGCCTTTTTCAACCTCTCGACGGTTAGTCGCTGATTATTCTTGAGCCAGTTTTCAAGCTCCGCACCTGACAATGATTCATTCGATTGACGCGCGAGCCAAGATACAAACAGTTGACGCGTTGAGAAAGTACGCCTCTGGACCGATGGTTTCCAACCCCACGACACAAGCTCTTGATCGGTGCCAATTGTTGAGTCCATAGATTCATCGTAAATATAGATGCCTTCGTGGAAGCGAAGACCAACGCCACAGTATTCTTTGTGCCAGAACGTAATTATTAAACCGCCTTCCAGTATTGCGGCGACTTCTTGGGCCAGCTCGATGCCTACGTCTTTCATAGGGCTAACGAGGCTGTAGAAAAACAGCCGAGACCGCCTCGACTGAGCAAGCCGACGATTTGCCTGAGCTGTTCGTGGATAGAAAGCGCTGCAGCGTCACGAGCCGTCGCCTGGGGTGTGGGAGGTCTGTGCTGACGATACTGCGAGTTGGCAGGCTTTCCAAGTGCCGTTCAAGGCGCTTTGCCTCTGAGCTTCTCGACGTTGTGGACGATGGCAAAGAGTTTCCATTGCGCATCCACCTTGCGCCGGGATCGAAGTGTGAATCGCCGTAGGCCCTTGGTGTGCAGGTTGCCGAAGACCGGCTCGACGATGCCGAGCCGACGGCTGTACAGCAGCCGGCCTTCACGCGTGTCGATTCGGGCCTTCATCGCCTTGGTCTGCGGGTGCGTCTCCGTCACCTTGCTGCCGTCGAAGAAGGTGATCTGACGACATGGGCTCACATCCGGCTTGCGCATGCACTTCGCTTTTAGAGAGCAGGCCTGGCACATCGCGCGCGTGCCTTCGAAGCCGACACCGCGACGGCCCCTGATCACGATATTGACCGTCTTCAGTTTGAGCTGCTTTCCATTCGGACAGATGCAAGTCCGCCGATTGGCGTCATAGATAAAATCGGCTCGACCAAACCACTTCGATCGATGCTCGCCGGGCTTGCGCTGTTTCTCGATCGGCTTGTGCTGCCAGGCTTCCGCGAAACGCGGATCGCGTGACCGGAAGCCGGTATCGGCGATCAGCGCGTCGACCTGATCGTCGGCCAGTCGCTGCAGCGTGGCTTCGGAGTGATAGCCGGAGTCGGTCAGCACCGTCGCATCCGCCAGGGGATCAGCGCTCCCGATCGCGCTGAAGTCGCTGCGCAGCGCCTGCAGCACATCCGGCAATAGTCCGTTCTCCTGGCCGATTCCGAAGGCACTGGCCTGCACGATGACCTGTGCCTTGGCATCGACGGCGGCGACGCCGGTATAGCCCTGCACGACACCGTGACTGGTTTTCATCGTGGCCGAGTCGTTGTCGGTGATGTTCGACTTCAGCGGCTCACCCTTGCGATTGGTCTTCTCCGGATGGGTCGCCAGCCATTCGCGCAGCTTGTTGCTGTTGCGCGTCAGGGTTTCGATCTGCTGCTGTTCACGCTGGGTCAGCGTGTCGGTGTTCTGGCCGGCGTCCTGGCGACGGTGTGTATCGAGCATGTGGGCGATGGCGCGGTCGATTTTGTCGATCTTCCTGGCCATGTCGGCCCGCGTGCCGCTCAAGCTGCGGGAAGCATTCGACGGAAGCTTGCACCCATCGACGGCAAACAACTCCTTGCCGATAAGTCCTTGTTCGTCGCAAACCAGCAGCACGTTGCGGAACACCGACGTGATCTCACCCGGCAGCTTCGACACAAACGCGGCGATCGTCGTGAAGTGTGGCTGCGTGTCGCCTGACAATGCCATGAAGACGACGTTCTCGCGGCAGGCCCGCTCGATGTCGCGGCTCGATGTCAGACCTCGGGCATAGCCGAACAACACGATCTTCAGCAGCACGCCTGGGTGATACGCCGCGGCGCCGACTTCATCGTTGCAGTAGCGCGCATCGAAGACAGAGAGATCGATCTGGTTTTCGACTAACCAGTTCAGCGCGTACTCGAAGGTGCCGGGGACAATCTGCTCGGCAAAATTCACTGGCAGCATCTTCGAGAGATGTTGATCAACCGGCTTGTAGCGCGCCATTTCCGCTCTCCTTTCGTTGCAAAAGAAACAGCGGAATATGTGCCAGATTTAGCGTTTTTCTACAGCCTCAACGCCCCAGCTCACCGGAGGCGGCGTAGCCGACTTCCGGTGCAGCGCCTAGTTGGACCGCGCTCTGGTTGATGAAGAGCCAAGCATGGAAAGCAAGCGCCGCTTCTTTGCTGCTGTTTCTCATGCTGTTGCTTGGTTTGATCATGCTTTGCCTCGCCTCACTTCACTCCACCGCATGGACTCCAAGTTGCCCGTTGCCTCAAGTGTGCCTTTACCTACCAGGATTCTTACGCGCTCCGCATAGTAGAGATCGGGAATGCCGCGAACGCGATCTTTTTGGGTGGACATGCTCATGCCCACCAGATAAGCGACCTTTCGCCACATGGGCGAAGCATGGACCATCAGCTCCGCATCGATGCTGGCGACTTGCTCCGAGCTTAAAGCAGCTACTCTCTCTTTCTCTTCGGTCGAGAGTGGCCGATCAGGTTGTGAGTCGCTTTCCATTTTTCAGGTCCAACGCACGTAGCTAACGCGCGGGCCGGCTTTATGGCCCGTCGCGTTGAGCGCCTGGTTAGGGCTCATTGCTCGCAAGCCCAAGCGCTTTCAATGTGTACTCACCGAATCGTTCGGACACCAAGCTCATATGCGTGTCATGGTGCCACCAGCCAACATACTCAGGAATATTGGCGAATGGCGGCGGCGGTGTTTCAGGACCAGCGCTCTTGGTAAACCAAGAACTGCTACCGGCGGCTAGTTGTATAAGCGCTATACCGTGGGCATCCGCGTACTCAATGGCGCCAGATTGAAATCCCGACACCGAGAACAACATGCCCTTATGTGCCCCTGTTGAGGATACTTTGGAGTGTAGAACCTGCACATCTTGGCGCTCAACCTTCCGCTTGTGATGCTTGCACTCAATGAGAACAACAAAGTCAGCGCCCAAAGCTCTGAACCTAGCGACCACATCGATGATGTACTCGCCGCCGAAACCGATAACTGGTTCAAGGTGACTCGACTCATAGCTTGGAATGGAAGCTCCAGAGGCGTCGAGGATGCCTTTTACCGCCAGTTCGAACTCGCGCGGTGATATCGACAGCGGTTCCTTAATGAAAGGCATTTTTGAGCCCTAACGAGGCTGTAGAAAAACAGCCGTGACCGTCTCGGCTGTGCAAGCCGACGACTGCCTGAGCTGTTCGTGGATAGAAAACGCTGCAGCGTCACGAGCCGTCGCCTGGGGTGTGGAGGGTCTGTGCTGACGATACTGCGAGTCGGCAGGCTTTCCAAGAGCCATTCAAGGCGCTTTGCCTCTGAGCTTCTCGACGTTGTGGACGATGGCGAAGAGTTTCCATTGCGCATCCACCTTGCGTCGGGATCGAAGTGTGAATCGTCGCAGGCCCTTGGTGTGCAGGTTGCCGAAGACCGGCTCGACGATGCCGAGCCGACGGCTATAGAGCAGCCGTCCCTCGCGAGTGTCGATCCGAGCGCGCATTGCCTTGGTCTGCGGATGAATCTCCTTCACCTTGCTGCCATCGAAGAAGGTGATCTGGCGATACGGACTCACGTCTGGCTTGCGCATGCACTTCGCCTTCAGCGGACAGGCCTGACACATCGCACGCGTGCCCTCGAAGTTGACGCCACGGCGCCCCTTGATCACCGCGTTCGCAGTGCTCAGTTTCAGCAGCTTTCCATTCGGACAGATGCAAGTCTGCCGATTGGCGTCATAGATAAAATCGGCTCGACCAAACCACTTCGATCGATGCTCGCCGGGCTGGCGCTGCTTCTCGATCGGCTTGTGCTGCCAGGCTTCCGCGAAACGCGGATCGCGTGAACGGAAGCCGGTATCGGCGATCAGCGCGTCGACCTGATCGTCGGCCAATCGCTGCAGCGTGGCTTCGGAGTGATAGCCGGAGTCGGTCAGCACCGTCGCATCCGCCAGGGGATCAGCGCTCCCGATCGCGCTGAAGTCGCTGCGCAGCGCCTGCAGCACCTCCGGCAATAGTCCATTCTCCTGGCCGATTCCGAAGGCACTGGCCTGCACGATGACCTGTGCCTTGGCATCGACGGCGGCGACGCCGGTATAGCCCTGCACGACGCCGTGACTGGTCTTCATCGTCGCCGAGTCGTTGTCGGTGATGTTCGACTTCAGCGGTTCACCCTTGCGATTGGTCTTCTCCGGATGAGTCGCCAGCCACTCACGCAGCTTGTTGCTGTTGCGCGTCAGGGTTTCGATCTGCTGCTGTTCGCGCTGGGTCAGCGTGTCGGTGTTCTGGCCGGCATCCTGGCGGCGATGCGTGTCGAGCATGTGCGCGATGGCACGGTCGATCTTTTCGATTTTCTTCGCCATGTCGGCCCGCGTGCCGCTCAGGCTGCGAGAGGCGTTCGACGGCAGCTTGCAACCATCGACGGCAAACAACGCTTTGCCGATCAGCCCCTGTTCGTCACACACCAGCAGCACGTTGCGGAACACGGAGGTGATCTCGCCCGGCAGCTTCGCCACGAATGAGGCGATGGTCGTGAAGTGCGGCTGTGTGTCGCCCGACAGCGCCATGAACACCACGTTCTCGCGGCAGGCCCGCTCGATGTCGCGGCTCGATGTCAGGCCGCGGGCGTAGCCGAACAATACGATCTTCAACAGCACACCCGGGTGATACGCCGCTGCGCCGACCTCATCGTTGCAGTAACGCGCATCGAAGACCGTCAGATCGATCTCGTGATCGACCAGCCAGTTCAGCGCGTACTCGAAAGTGCCGGGAACAATCTGCTCGGCAAAGCTCACCGGCAGCAGCTTCGAGAGGTGTTGATCAACCGGCTTGTAGCGTGCCATCTCCGCTCTCCTTTCGTCGCGAAAGAAGCAGCGGGATGTGTGCCAGATTTAGGGTTTTTCTACAGCCTCAACGCTCTAGCTCAGGCGCGGATTTGCCGTAGCGAAGCGAAGGCAAATACGTCGCCTGGAGCGCATTGTTGGGCCTAGCGCTTGGGAACGATGCGGCGAACGCTACGCATAACGCTGGCGTAAGCATATGGAGACTCCTCTGATAACGTTCCCGCGGCCTGCATGTTGAATGCAAGCATGACGGTGCAATCCGCTGTTGTGTGATCTAAGCACTCTTTGATGAAGTAAGTTGCATAGATAGCAAGAGAGCGGTCTGCTGAAACTACGGCATAACGCTCGGAGCCCTCTGAAACCACACAGACCCACGACCAGCCAAATGCTTTGACAATTTGGTTGCCCCAGACGATGCCGAGGGCTAGAGCAACCTCAACGGGGTCTTGCGTCTTGGGCATTAACTTGGCGAGTAGCCCGCGACGTTTGTTTTGCCACGCGTCGACATAAACGTCGATGGCTTTGACGAGGTCCTTTGGCTCGACGGCCTCTGGAAGCCCCAACAGTTGAAGTCCCATCCGATTGAAGCTCGTGAACTCAGAGAGTTCTTCGCTATCCAGTGCGCGTTCGCTGATATCGCTCATCTGTTCTCTTGGGCCCAACGCCAATTAGTTGGAACAATATATTCGCCACCCGGATAGATTCCTATCTGCATATGCTGGTACTCCGGTGACGGGTATATAGATGTGCGGGTTAGCTGACGATGCGGCCTTCGAGTCCCAGCGCCCTCGCCGAAGCGTAGCTCATCTGCCATAGCTTTCGCTGTTGCTGCCAGAGGGCACCCGCGGCCTTTGCCTGTTGCCGGAGTTCGGTCTCGGCGTAGTCGATGCGGACCAGCACGGCCTGGCTGGCTTTCATCGTGGCGGGCGGGCCGGGGTCCCACGGCAGTTCTTCTTCCACCAGCTCGACGGTCTTGAACCGGCGGTGGCTGTCCGGGTCGTAGCGGTAGCGCACCGCCAGCAAGCGCTCGCCGTATTTGGCCAGCAGCTTCTTGGTGCCGTTGTCGCCGGGGCGCAGGGTCAGGCGGGTTTTCATGGGCTTACATTTGCCGGCGTCAGGGGATGGCGGAGAACTTGCCGTGCGCTGGGGGCGGGCGTTGTGAATCGGCGCACGGAGCGCTTGTGCGGGAGCGAGCCCTCTCCCGGCGCTTCGCGCCACCCTCTCCCGCACGCGGGAGAGGGGCAACAGGCGCTGCTGGATAGTGAAAGGCGCCGCCCCTGGAACACGGCTTGTAAGAGCCGGGCGTGAACAACAAACCCTCCGTCTTCCAAATGTTCCGTGCCGGGGCCTCCAGTGGCCTGGGTGCGCCCATCGTGTTGCTGGCGATCCTGGCGATGATGGTGGTGCCGCTGCCACTGTTCATCCTCGATCTGCTGTTCACCTTCAACCTGGCGCTGTCGATCGTCATCGTGCTCGCGGTGATCTACGTGCTGCGGCCGATGGAGTTCTCGTCGTTCCCGACGGTGCTGCTGATGGCGACGCTGCTGCGCCTGGCGCTGAACGTGGCCTCGACGCGCGTCGTGCTGCTGCACGGCCACGAGGGCACGCACGCGGCCGGCAAGGTGATCGAGGCCTTCGGCAACTTCGTCATCGGCGGGCATTACACGGTCGGTTTCATCGTCTTCATGATCCTGACCATCATCAACTTCGTCGTCGTCACCAAGGGCGCCGAGCGTGTCTCCGAGGTCAGCGCGCGATTTGTTCTTGACGCTCTGCCCGGCAAACAGATGGCGATCGACGCCGACATGAACGCCGGTTTGTTGACGCGCGACGAAGCCAAGGCGCGTCGCGACGAGGTTCGCGAGGAGGCCGACTTCTACGGCTCCATGGATGGCGCGTCCAAGTTCGTGCGCGGCGACGCCGTCGCCGGCCTGCTGGTGCTGGGCATCAACATCATCGGCGGCCTGCTGATCGGCACGCTGGAGCACGGCATGGCGATCGGCGAGGCCGCCAAGAATTACACGCTGCTGGCGATCGGCGACGGCCTGGTCGCGCAGGTGCCGTCGCTGCTGCTGAGCACGGCGGTGGCGATGCTGGTGACGCGCATGTCCAAGAGCCAGGACATGAGCAAGCAGCTCGCCGGCCAGATCTTCGGCCAGGCGCGTGCGCTGGGCATCGCCGCGGTGGTCATGGGTCTGCTCGGCATGATCCCCGGCATGCCCAATTTCGTGTTCCTGGGCCTGTCGGCCGGCTGCGCCTATCTGGCCTGGCGCATGAGCAAGGGCCGCGCCGATTCGATGGCCGCCGCCGCCGAAGCCGCGCCGCCGCCGGCCGCGCCGAACAAGCCGGCCGAGCTCACCTGGGAAGACGTCGCCGCCGAAGATTCGCTGGGCCTGGAGGTCGGCTACCGGCTGATCCCGCTGGTCGACGCCAAGCAGGGCGGCGAGCTGATGGCGCGGATCAAGGGCGTGCGCAAGAAACTCACGCAGGACCTGGGCTTTCTGATCGCGCCGGTGCACATCCGCGACAACCTCGAACTGGCACCCAACGGCTACCGCGTGACGCTCAACGGCGTGCCTTTGGCCACCGGCTCGGTGCACGCCGACAAGTTCATGGCACTGGATTCCGGCCGAGCGCTCGGCCCCGTCGTCGGCATCGCCGGCAAGGACCCGACCTTCGGCCTGGACGCGACCTGGATCGAACGCGGCGGCCGCGATCACGCGCAGTCGCTGGGTTATACGGTGGTCGATCCGGCGACGGTGATCGCCACGCATCTGTCGCACTTGGTCGGCAGCCACGCCGCCGAACTGTTCGGCCACGACGAGGCGCAGGCGCTGCTCGCGAATCTCGCCAAGACCTCGCCCAAGCTCAGCGAAGACCTGGTGCCGAAGGCGATGAGCATGGCGATCTTCGTCAAGGTGCTGAAGAGCCTACTCGCCGATCGCGTGCCGATCCGCGCGTTCCGCTCGATCGCCGAAGCGCTCGCCGAAGTCGCGCCCAAGTCGCAGGACCCGGTGGTGCTGGCCTCGGCGGTGCGCGTCGCGCTCGGCCGCCAGATCGTGCAGGACATCAACGGCATGGACGCCGAGCTGCCGGCGTACACGCTGGCGCCGGCGCTGGAGCGCGTGCTGCAGGACAGCCTCGCCACCGGCAGTGTCGCGCTGGAGCCGGGCCTGGCCGAACGCATGCAGCAGTCGATCGCCGACGGCGTGCAGCGCCAGGCCGCGATCGGCCAGCCGGCGGTGCTGCTGGTGCCGGGCCCGCTGCGGCCGCTGCTGGCGCGTTTCGTCCGCCAGACGGTGCCGGACCTGCATGTGCTGGCCTACAACGAGGTGCCGGAAACCAAGCGCGTGCGCTTGCTTGGCGCGATGGGCTGAGTCTTTTGCTTGCCTCTCCCTTCGGGAGAGGCCGGTGCGTAGCGCCGGGTGAGGGCGTTGCAGCGTGGTGCAATCTTCGAGTCCCTCACCCGGCCCTTCGGGCCACCCTCTCCCGGAGGGAGAGGGCAACGACAGGCCGGCCTCAGCGCCGGCCTTTTTCATGCCTCGCCGGTTTGTTGACGCCTTGCTGCAAAAGCCGGTGACGGCTTGCGTCGGGTGACGAAAAACCTGCGCAAAACACCGTCTTCGGCAGGCGCAGGGGGCTGGAACAGCGGTTGCACTTAGGGCTTGCCGACGGGACTTCCGCGGCACCGAACTCCAACCGAAACCGCCGGCAGCCCGATGAAGATAAAACGATTCCAGGCGAACACGATGCGCGAGGCGATCCGCCTCGTGCGAGAAGAGCAGGGGGCCGATGCGGTCATCCTGTCCAACCGGCGCATTCCAGGCGGGGTCGAGGTGGTGGCGGCGACCGACTACGACGCGGCGCTGATCCAGAGCGCCGCGCAGCGCAGCGCGCATGCGGCCGAAACCGCGCCCGCGCCGAGTCAGCCGGCAGCCAAGGTCGAGGATCGCATCGCCGCCAGCGAGCGCATCGAGGCCAGGCGCACGTTCGACACGCCGCCGAGCCCACCGCGTCAACCGGCCGGCAACATGCCGGTGTCGGTGCCGCAGCCCGAGCCGCTGTCGGTGGTGGCCGCCGCGTCGGTGATCGGCACCGAGCAGCTCAATCGCGAAATACAGACGCTGCGCGCGCTGCTCGAAGAACAGCTCGCCGGCCTGCGCTGGGGCGACATGCAGAAGCACCGGCCGCGGCAGGCCGCTGCGTTGCGGGCACTGGCCAACCTCGGCATCGAACCCGATCTGGCGCGCAGCATCGCCGAAGAACTGCCGGAATCCTCCGACCCGGAGCGTGCGCGTTTTTTGCCGCTGGGCCTGCTGTCGCGGCGGCTGCCGATCAACGCAACCGATCCGATTCTTGAAGGCGGCGTGATCGCGCTGGTCGGGCCCACCGGTGTCGGCAAGACCACGACCATCGCCAAGCTCGCCGCGCGTTATGCCGCCGCGCATGGCGTGCGCGACATCGCGCTGGTCACTGCCGACCACTATCGCATCGGCGCGCAGGAGCAGCTCTACACCTATGCGCGGCTGCTCGGCGTGCCGGTGCATGCGATCGGCCCGAAGGACAACCTGCCGCAACTGCTGTCGCGGCTGTCCGACCGCAAGCTGGTGCTGGTCGACAGCGCCGGCCTGTCACAGCACGACGGCCTGCTCGCCGGCCAGATCGAGCAGCTCAAGCTCTGCGGTCCGCAGCTCAAGACCTGGCTGGTGATCGCCGGCAATGCGCAGCCCGGCGCGCAGGCCGAAACCGTGCAGCGCTTCGGCCAGGTCGGTCTCGACGGCTGCGTGCTCAGCAAGATCGACGAGGCGCATCGCATCGGCGGCGCGTTGTCGGTGGTGATGCGCGCCAACCTGCGCGTCACCTATCTGTGCGACGGCCAGCGCGTGCCGGAAGACCTGCACGCCGCGCGTGCCGACCGCCTGGTGCTGCACGCCACGCAGCTGGCCCGCCAGTCGGCGGCGACCATCGACGAATCCCTGCTGATCGCGGGCTTTTCTTCCGCCACCGGCAACAGCGCCGCGAATCACGCCAATGTCTAGCTCTCTCGCGGTGCACGACAATACGTTCGATGACCAGGCCGCCGGCCTGCGGCGCCTGCGGCCGTTGCGGCCGGTGCAGGTGCTCGCGGTCAGCAGCGGCAAGGGCGGCGTCGGCAAGACCAGCGTGTCGGTGAACCTGTCGATGGCCATGGCCATGGCCGGCAAGAAAGTCGTGCTGCTCGACGGCGATCTGGGCCTGGCCAATGTCGACGTGATGCTCGGCCTGCAGCCCAGCTACAACATGGCCAACGTGCTGGCCGGCGAATGCACGCTGGACGACACGCTGCTCGAAACCGCGCACGGCCTGTGCGTGGTGCCGGCCTCCAGCGGCAAGCGCCACATGGCCGAGCTGACCTCGATGCAGCACGCCGGCATCGTCCAGGCGTTTTCCGATCTGCGCCGCCCGCTCGACGTGCTGGTGGTCGATACCGCGGCCGGCATCGCCGATTCGGTGATCACGCTGAGCCAGGCGGCGCAGCAGGTGATCGTCGTCGTCACGCAAGACCCTTCGTCGATAACCGACGCCTACGCGCTGATCAAGGTGCTCAACAAGGGCCACGGAGTGCATCGCGTGCAGGTGCTCGCGAACATGGTCGCCAACGAGGCCGAGGCGCAGGAGATTTTCGAAAGCCTGCGCCGGGTCGCCGAGCGCTTTCTCGACGTGACGCTGAGCTATCTCGGCTCGGTACCGCAGGACGAGTGGCTGCGCCGCGCGGTACGCCGCCAGCGCGCCGTCGTCGACGCGTATCCCAATTGCCCGGCTTCGGCCGCGTTTCACAACCTGGCCAAGAAGGCGCTGTCCTTCGGCTCGCCGACCGGCGCGCGCGGCCATCTCGAATTCTTCGTAGAGAGACTCGTCCAGAGGACCGCCGGATGAACGCAAGAACTTCCTATACCGCGACCACTCGCAACCTCGATCCGACTTCCGAGGCCGGCATGGTGCAGCAGCACGCCGAGCTGGTGAAACGCATCGCCTTCCACGTCGCCGCGCGGCTTCCGGCCAGCGTCGATGTCGAGGATCTGATCCAGGCCGGCGTCATCGGCCTGATCGAGGCGGCGCGTCATTACAACGGCGAGCGCGGCGCGTCTTTCGAAACCTATGCCGGCATCCGCATCCGCGGCGCGATGATGGACGAGCTGCGTCGCGGCGACTGGGCGCCGCGCTCGGTGCATCGCCGCCATCGCGAGATTTCCGGCGCGATGAAGACCATCGAGCAGCGCAACGGCCGCGAGGCCACCGAAAGCGAAGTCATCGCCGAACTGAACCTGACGCCGGAGGCCTACCGCGCCGCGCTGCAGGACGCGGTGCAGTGCCAGGTGCTGTCGCTGGATGAGCCGCCCGAGGGCAGCGACGATCCTTTCGAAGCCGCCGACCCCAACGAGAATCCGCTGCAGTCGCTGGAGCGCGACGAGCTCCAGGGTAATCTGGCGCGCGCGATCGCGGCCCTGCCGGAACGCGAGAAAATGGTGCTGTCGCTGTACTACGACGACGAAATGAACCTGCGCGAAATCGGCGCGGTGCTCGACGTCTCCGAAAGCCGCGTCTGCCAGATCCATGGCCAGGCGCTGCTGCGGGTGCGCGCGCAGCTGCAGGACTGGGCTGGCGTCGCCCGCACCGAGAAGAAGAAAAAATCGGCCGACAGGAATGGCGACAAGCCGGGTGCCGGACGCCCGCCCGCCAAGTCTCAAGCGGCCGGCAGTTTTGCTTCGCAGCAGGCGCGCGCCGCCTGATCCCCTGACTCAACCTCCAGCTCGATAGCCCATAAAACCATGGACAAAAACGCCAAAATTCTGATCGTCGACGACTACTCCACGATGCGCCGCATCGTGAAGAACCTGCTGCACGACCTCGGATATACCAATACCACCGAGGCCGACGATGGCCGCAGTGCCTGGCCGCTGCTGCAGGCCGGCGACTTCGAGTTCGTCGTCACCGACTGGAACATGCCGGGCATGACCGGCATCGACCTGCTCAAGAACATCCGCGGCGACGCGCGCCTGGCGAAAACGCCGGTGTTGATGGTGACGGCCGAGGCACAGCGTGACCAGATCATCGAGGCCGCGCAGGCCGGCGTGAACGGTTACATCATCAAGCCCTTCACCGCCGTCACGCTGAAAGAGAAGATCGACAAGATCTTTCAGCGCGCCGCCGCTGCCGCATAAGGAGATTGCGATGAGCCATGCCGACAAGGCGGCGCAACGCGCCGAGCTGGCGTTGCGCCTGCAGGATGCGCTGGACGCGATCAAGGCGAGTGACGACGATCTGCTGGACGAAGCCGTTGCCGGCGTGCTGCGCAGCACCCAGGCGCCGCTGGCGCTGGGCGTGGCGCGACTCGCGCGCGATTTTCGCGAGACCCTGCGCGGACTCGATCTGGACAGCCGCATCGTCGGCCTGGCCGAAGGCGAGATCAAGGATGCCTGCACTCACCTGGATCACGTCGTGCGGATGACCGAAGACGCGGCGCATCGCACGCTGGATCTGGTCGATGACAGCCGCCGTGTGATCGACGCGCTCGCCGTGATGCCGGAGTTCCGCGGCGCCGCCCCCGAACTCGCCGGGCTGCGCGACAACATGATGTCGCTGGCGATGGCACAGGAATATCAGGACCTGTCCGGGCAGCTGATCCGCCGCGTCATCGCGCTGGTGCGCCAGGTCGAAAACGCACTCGGCGATCTGGTGCACCTGGCGCGTCCGTCGCTCAAGAATCAGGCGCGGGCGCCGATAACGCCGGTAGATACGTCGTCAGCACGCGCCGACCTCAAGGGCCCCGCCGCGGCGGTCTCCGCCAGCCAGCAGGACGCCGACGCGTTGTTGGCGGATCTCGGTTTCTAGACAACAACGCTGACACCAAAAATGGGCATCGAACTCGACAGCGAATTGCGTGACGACTTTCTGACCGAAAGCCGCGAGCTGCTGTCGCGCCTCGCCGAGCAGCTGGTCGATCTGGAACGCAGCCCGGACGATCGCGAACTGCTCAACGCGGTGTTCCGCGGCTTCCACACGATCAAGGGCAGCGCCGGCTTTTTCGAGCTGAACTCGGTGGTCAGGCTGGCGCATGCGGCGGAGGAAATCTTCGGCCTGCTGCGCGCCGGCCGTTGCAAGCTCGACCCCTCGGTGCTCGATGCGGTGCTCGAAGCACTCGACGGCCTGCGCGAGATGCTCGGCGCCGTCGCCGCCGGCCGCGAACCGGCCGAGGCCAACGCCGAGCTGATCGAAGTGCTGCAGTTTCTGGCGGCGGGCGACGGCGAGGCCGTGGTGGATGCCGCACCGGTGGAAGTCACCTCTGCGGGTATTCCGGCGGATCCTTTCAGCGACGACGAGTTCGAGAAGCTGCTGGATCAGTTGCAGTCACAACCGAAAACTCCCTCCCCCGCGTGCGGGGGAGGGGCCGGGGTGGGGGCGGAAGTCACGGCGCTGCCGTTGCAGACGCCCCCATCCCAGCCTTCCCCCGCAAGCGGGGGAAGGAGCCCGGAAGCCGACCCGGAACAGACCTCGATCCGTGTCGACACCCAGCGCCTCGACCAGGTCATGGATCTGCTCGGCGAACTGGTGCTGGTGCGCAACCGCATCAAGACGCTGGGCGCGGTCGGCGTCAGCGCCGAGTTGCGCAAGGCATTCTCCGAACTCGACGTGACCACCTCGGGCCTGCAGAACCAGGTCACGCGGATGCGTATGCAGCCGATCCGCAAACTGTTCTCGCGTTTCCCGAAGCTGGCGCGCGACACCGCACGCAAGCTGGGCAAGCAGGTCGAGGTCGAGCGCTTTGGCGAAGACACCGAACTCGACAAGTCCCTGATCGAAGCGCTTGGCGATCCGCTGATGCATATGGTGCGCAATGCCATCGACCACGGCCTGGAAATGCCCGAGCTGCGGCTCAAGGCCGGCAAGCCGGCCGCCGGCCGCGTGCTGCTGTCGGCCGAGCAGATGGGCGGGCAGATCGTCGTCACCATCAGTGACGACGGCGCCGGCATGAATCCCGACAGGCTGCGTGAAAAAGCGCTGGAAAAAGGCCTGATCAACGCCGCCGATGCCGCGCGCATGAGCCGCGACGAATGCCTGCAGCTGATCTTCATGGCCGGCTTCTCGACCAAGGACCAGGTCACCGACCTGAGCGGACGCGGCGTCGGCATGGACGTGGTGCGCTCCAACATCCACGCACTCAACGGCGTGGTGTCGATCGAATCCGAGCCGGGCAAGGGCAGCACGATCCGCATGCGCCTGCCGCTGACGCTGGCGATCCAGCCGGTGCTGATGGTGCAGCGCGGAGTGCGGCTGTTCGCGATCCCGCTGCAGGCGGTGGAGGACGTGTTCTGCCTGAATCGCGACGCCGTGCAAATCAATGGCAGCGGCTGGGAAACCTCGGCGTATCGCGACGGACGGCTGCGCCTGATACGCCTGTCGAGTTGGCTGGGGCTGGAAGATCTCGGCGACGAAATGGCGCGTCATGTGGTCGTGGTCAACGTCGACAACGAACGCTACGGCCTGATCGTCGGCAGCGTGCGGGGCCGCGAGGAAATCGTCGTCAAATCGCTGGGGCGCTTGCTCAAGGGCCTGGCCGGGGTTGCCGGCGGCACCGTCACCAGTGACGGCCGCATCGCCCTGATCCTGGAACTGCCGGGCCTGGTCTCGGCCTACGAACGCGCTCATACGGCAGGACTGCGCTGATGGATATTCTGAGTATCGTTTCGGCGATCCTGGCCTTCGTCGTGCTGATCGTCGGCACGATCCTGAAAGGCGCGAACCCGATGGCGCTGCTGTCGCCGGCGGCGTTCGTGATCGTCATCATCGGCACCACGTCGTCGGTGATGATGCAGATGCCGATGAAGACCTTCATCCACGGGCTCAAGCTCGGCAAATGGATCTTCAAGCCGCCGACACACAACGGCGCCGAGCTGATCGCCAAGATCGTCGAGTGGAGCAACGCCGCGCGCAAGCAGGGCCTGCTCGCGCTGGAATCCAGCGTCGAAGGCGAGACCGATCATTTCATCAAGAAGGGCCTGCAGATGCTGGTCGACGGCGCCGAGCCGGAAGTCATCCGCGGCACGCTGGAAGTCGAGCTGTCGGTCTCCGAGCACCACGATCTGGCCGGAGCCAAGGTGTTCGAAGCCTTCGGCATCTACGCGCCGACGCTGGGCATCATCGGCGCGGTGATGGGCCTGATGGCGGTGATGGCCAACCTGGCCGATCCGACCAAGCTCGGCCACGGCATCGCCGCGGCTTTCGTCGCGACGATCTACGGCATCGGCTCGGCCAACATGTTCTTCCTGCCGATGGCGGCCAAGCTCAAGTCGGTGATCGGTGACCAGACCCGCGTGCGCGAAATGATCATCGAAGGCCTGATCGGCATCAGCCAGGGCGACAACCCGCGCAATATCGAGGTGCGGCTGCAGGGTTATTTGCACTGATGTCTTGCCGGACCGCAATTTACATCCCCTCTCCCGGCGCCGCGCGCCACCCGCTCCCGCACGCGGGAGAGGGCAGTTAGGCCATGGCCCGTAAGAAACCCCACGAAGACCACGTCAACCATGAAGCCTGGGCGATCCCCTATGGCGACATGCTGGTGCTGCTGCTCGCCTTGTTCGTGGTGATGTATGCGGTGTCCTCGGTCAACGAAGGCAAGTACCGCGTGCTCGCCGATTCGCTCAATGCCGAATTCAGCGGTGCGCCGCGATCGATCGCGCCCTTGCAGATCGGCGGCAAGCAGACCGGTAACGAGGCCGACAGCCGGTCGAGCATGATGCGCCAGCGTGCGGCGCAGACCGCCGGCGGGCCGATGCCGCGCAAGGTCGCCGTAGCCGAGACGATCCCGGCGCGGCTGCCGATGCCGGTGCATCCGGGCATCACCGACGCCAAGCCTGTCGGTGCCAGTGCCGGCGGCGGCGCCGGGCGCACGGCCGACGAGCGTCGCGCGCTGCAGAAAATGGGCGCGGAAATCGAAGACGCACTCGGCACGCTGGTCAAGCAGAACATGGTGCGCGTGCGCGCCAGCGAGCAGACGCTGGAAGTGGAAATACGCGCCGACATCCTGTTCCCGAGCGGCTCGTCGCAGCTGGCGGACCAGGCAAGGCCGGTGCTCGGCAAGGTCGCCGACATCCTGAAAAAATTTCCGAACCCGATGCGGGTCGAAGGTCACACCGATTCGCTGCCGATCAGCAACGCGGTGTTCCCGAGCAACTGGGAGCTGTCGTCGGCGCGCGCGGCCAGCGTCGTGCACCTGTTCGTCAAGCAGGGCATCGAACCGACGCAGCTCAGCGTCGCCGGCTTCGGCGAATTCCGCCCGGCCGGCGACAACGCGACGCTGGAGGGTCGCAACCGCAATCGCCGCGTCGTCGTCGTCGTGCTGGCGCGCGACAGCGACGCGCTGAAGCAAATCGGCGACGGTAGCGAAGCCGGCGCGGCCGAGGCCAAGCCGGCCGCAAAGCCCGCAGCCGAAGCGTCCGCAACTGCGGTGCCCACAACCGCGCCACCCACAACCGCGCCACCCGCAACCGCGCCACCCGCAACCGCGGCGCAGGCCGGCACCCCGCCGGATGTCGCCGCGGCCGGCACGCCCGCACCGACGCCGTAGGCGCCGATAACCTGGTCATTCCCGCGGGAACGACCAGGTTCGTCTGCCGCGTTTCAGGATACGTAACGCAGGATTTTCGTACACGCCGCTGGCGCTGTTCTTGCGTAGAGCCTGTGCAGGTATCCGCTAACGATGGCGCTGACCCATGCAAATGAATGTCGCCTGCGCGTTACGCGAGCAGGCAAGCGAGGCTGTTGACGATGCTCATGTCGGGCCGCGCGTCGAGTATCACGAAAGGGGCGAGCTGGTGCGTCGCCTGTTCGAACAACACAACCGCGCGCTGATCGGCTTTCTGGCGGCGCGGCTGCAGTCCGAGGCCGAGGCGCACGACGTGGCGCAGGAAGCCTATGTGCGACTGCTGCAGCTTGAACAACCCTCGGCGGTGAGCTTCATGCGCGCCCATCTTTTTTCGATCGCGTCCAACCTGGCCATCGACCGCCTGCGTCATCGCCAGGTACTCAACCGCAACTCGCCGCAGAGTTTCTTCGAGGACCTGCTGACCCGGCCCGGTCCGGAGCGCGCGGTGCTGGCTCAGCAGGAGCTGGGCGTGATCAAGGACGCGCTGCGCGAGCTGCCGGAGAAATGCCGGCGGGTGTTCGCGCTGCATGTCTTCGGTGAACAGAGCGTGCAGGAGATCGCCAAGGCGATGAACCTGACCGACCGCATGATCCGCCACTACATCGCGCGGGCGATGGCCACCTGCCACCAACGAATGGACGAGAGCGCCAAGGCCTGAAATGCGGGACAATCGTCGGGGGAGCCGACGATGACCAACGACCAAACCCGCTTATCGCGTACCGAGCAGGCCGGCCTGTGGTGGGTGCGGCTGCGCGAAGCCGACATCGCGCCCGAGGAAATCGCGCAATGGCTGGACTGGTGCCAGAGCGATCCGGCCAATCTAGAAGCCTTTGAAAACATCGAGAACCTCGGCGGCCGCTTGCAGACGCTGGACGCCGAGACCCGGGCCGCACTGACCCGCGAGCTGCTGGACGAGCCGGCGCCGGCCGCCTCCGCCGATCCGTCGAGGCGTCGTTCGCGCCGCTGGATGCTGCCGATGTCGCTGGCCGCCAGCCTGGTGGTCGCCGGCTCGCTGTGGTGGATGAATCGCGCCGCCGCGCCGCCGGCCCGTGTCTACCAGACCGCGCGTGCCGAGCAGCAGGACTTCAAGCTCGACGACGGCTCGCAACTGGCGCTCGGCGCGATGTCCTCGGTCTCGGTTTCCTACAGCGAAGCGGCACGCCGCCTGGCGCTGGACGCCGGCGAAGCCTATTTCACGGTCGCGCCGAACCCGTCGCGGCCGTTCGTGGTGCAGGTTGGCCCGCTGCGCGTCACCGCGGTCGGCACCGCGTTCAACATCCGCCGCAGTGGCGATCAGGTCGAGGTCGCGGTGGTGCACGGCATCGTCGACGTGCGCGAAGTCGATGCCGGTGCCGATGATGCGCAGGCGAGGCAGCAGCTGCGTGTCGAGGCCGGCCACCAGATCGCGGCGGGCGCCGGCGCCTGGGCGGTGCGAGCAGCCGATCCGAATCAGGCGCTGTCCTGGCGCAGCGGCAGCATGGCCTTCGTCGACGAAGACCTGGCGCTGGTGGTCTCCCATCTCAATCGCTACGCCGAGCATCCGGTGGTGCTGGTCGATCCGGCGCTCGGCAAGCTGCGCTACACCGGCAGCGTCGTGCAGGGGCGCGAGGACGACTGGGTGCGCGCGATCGAGGCGGTGTTCCCGGTACGCGCGCTACGCGACGATCGCGGCCGCGTGCTGTTGTCGCAGAGATAGGCTTGTCTCCTTCCCCCGCTTGCGGGGGAAGGCCGGGATGGGGGCGAGTCGTTAAAGAGTTGCGCCGTGACTTCCGCCCCCACGCTGGCCCTCCCTCGCAGGCGGGGGAGGGAAGCCGTCGCATTTCCGTTTTAGAGCCGTCGCCCGTTTAACGCTCCAACAGCCAGACGCCAGGATGCGCAGAAAAACCGACCTATGAGCGAGTCTTTGATCCCGAGCAACATGAGCCGCCGCGACCTGCTGGCGATGATCGGCCTGGTCGCCGGCAGCGGCGCCAGCTACCGCGCGATGGCCAGCATGGGCCTGGTCGCCGAGTCCACCTACAAGGGGCCGATCAAGCTCGACGGCGGCGCCAAGGGCAAGTCGGTGCTGATCCTCGGCGCCGGCCACGCCGGCTCGGTCGCCGCGTATGAACTGCGCAAGGCCGGCTACAAGGTGCAGATCCTCGAGTACAACGAGCGCGTCGGTGGCCGTTGCTGGACCCTGCGCGGCGGCGACACCTTCACCGAACTCGGTGGCGCCACCCAGACCTGCGGCTTCGACCCGGGCCTGTACGTCAATCCGGGTCCGTGGCGCATTCCATTCCATCACCGCGCGCTGCTGTCGTACTGCAAGCTGTTCGGTGTCGCGCTCGAGCCCTTCGTGCAGGTCAACTACAACGCCTACCTGCACGGCACCGATGCCTTCGGCGGCAAGCCGCAGCGCTATCGCAACATTCACGCGGACTTCAACGGCCATGTCGCCGAACTGCTGGCCAAGTGCACGAGCCAGAAAAAGCTCGACGACACGGTCAGCAAGGAAGACACGGAAATCCTGCTGGAAGCGCTGAAGACCTGGGGCGCGCTGGACAAGGATTATCGCTACGAGCGCGGCCCGGAAAGCAGCGAGCGCCGTGGCTGGGAGAAGCCGCCCGGCGGCGGCATCGGCGGCGCGCCGGTTCCGTCGACGCCGATGACGGCGAGCGACGTGGTGCGCTCGCGCCTGTGGCAGCACCTGGCGATCGGCCAGCAGGTCGAATTCCAGACCACCTTGTTCCAGCCGGTCGGCGGCATGGACGGCGTCGCCAAGGCGTTTCAGCGCGAGATCGGCGATCTGGTGCGCTTTCGCAGCAAGGTCACCAAGATCGATCAGAGCGACAAGGGTGTCACCGTGACCTACGTCGATTCCAAGACCGGCGGCACGCCGATGACGGCGACGGCCGACTATTGCCTGTGCACGATTCCGTTGTCGGTGCTGAGCCAGATCGAGATCAAGGTCGGCGCCAAGATGGCGGCCGCGATCCGGGCGGTGCCTTACGAGGCGTCGGTCAAGATCGGCCTGCAGTTCAAGCGCCGTTTCTGGGAAGAAGACGACCACATCTACGGCGGCACCAGCTACACCGACATGCCGATCCGGCTGATCGGTTATCCGAACACCGGCTATCACAACAGCGGCAAGGGCGTGCTGCTCGGCGGCTACATGTTCGGCCCCAATGCCTACGAATTCACCGCCATGTCGCCGGCCGACCGGGTCAAGCAGGCCGTCGAATACGGCTCGAAAATCCACACGCAGTACAAGAAGGAATTCGATAACGGCATCGCCGTCGGCTGGCATCGCGTGCCCTGGACCCTGGGCTGCGCCGGCAGCTGGACCGAAGAAACCCGCGCCGCGCATTACGACAACCTGTGCCAGCTCGACGGCCGCATCCTGCTCGCCGGCGAACATGCCTCGTATGTCAACGCCTGGCAGGAAGGCGCGCTGCTGTCGTCGCTGAATGCGATCGAGCGCCTGCACCAGCACGTGCAGACGCATTGAGGAGCCCGACATGATCAAACTCAATCCGCTGTTGGTGTCCGCCGCCTTGCTGATCGCCAGCGGCAGTGCCTTTGCCGGCGACGTCTCCTTCAGCCGCGGTTATACCTTCGAGGAGCGCAGCGGCCAGTCGATTTACGAGAACGTCTGCCAGGGCTGCCACATGGCCGACGCCAAGGGCGCCACCGGCGCCGGAACCTATCCGTCGCTGGTGGCCGATCCGCGGCTCGCTGCGAAAATGTATCCGGCGATGCTGGTGCTCAAAGGCCAGGGCGCGATGCCGGTGTTCGGCGATGTCATGGACGACGAGCAGGTCGCCAACGTCGTCAACTACATTCGCAGCCATTTCGGCAACGCGTATACCGACAAGCTGACGCCGGCCGAAGTCGCCGCGCTGCGTCCGCCGAAGAAGCCGTAAGCGGATCTTGCCTATCCCTCCGGGAGAGGTTGGCTCGCACCTTCGGGTGAGGGCGTTTCCGTTAGGCGCCAAAGTCGAGTCCCTGACCCGGCCCTTTGGGCCACCCTCTCCCGGAAGGTGAGGGCAACACCGCACCTGCACGCTTCTTGCTCCAGCCCTGGAACGTAGAGCGGCAGAGGCCAGTACGTGGTGCAGTGGAATCGAATGCTGGCGGGCTTGCTCGCCGCGTGGATCGGCTGCGGCCTGAGCGGCCGCGCCGATGCGGCCAATCTCGACCAGCGCCTGAGCTTCGATATTCCGGCGCAGCCGCTGAGCACCGCGCTGACCCAGCTGTCGCAGCAGGCGCAGGTCCAGATCGTCGCGCCAGCGGCGAGCTTGAACCGCTTGCAGGCGCCCAGGCTGCTCGGCCGTTACACCGTCACCGAGGCGCTGAACCGGCTGATCGCCGATGCGCCGCTGGATCTGCGCGTGATCGGCAGCGACACCTTGGTGCTGTCTGCGGCGGAGGAGCCGCCGGCGCCGGCCACCACGACGCGCAGCACGCGCGGGCCGCGCCCGACCGAAACGGAAACAGCGGGCAGCACGACGCCGATCGAACTGCTGGCGATGTCGGTTTATGGTGCAGGGCAGGTGCGCGCTGCCAACGAGCTGACGCAGCCGCGGTTTCGCGCGCAGGTGCCGGGCTTCGCGCCGCAGGCTTTTCTGAACCTGCTGCCCGGCGTCGACATGCAGAGCACCGATCCCTTCGGGCTTTACGAA
The DNA here is from genome assembly GCF_965279055.1 of Hydrocarboniphaga sp. Classification (NCBI taxonomy): domain Bacteria; kingdom Pseudomonadati; phylum Pseudomonadota; class Gammaproteobacteria; order Nevskiales; family Nevskiaceae; genus Hydrocarboniphaga; species Hydrocarboniphaga sp. The sequence goes on from NZ_OZ257125.1 coordinate 1,299,671, forward strand.
TTCGGCACCAGCCTGCGCATTCGCGGCTTCACTGCCGACCAGCTCGCGATCACGCTCGACGGCGTGCCGCTGGAAGAAACCCCGGACACGCGCGGCGACTCGCCGCCGAACCGTTACGTCGACAACGAGAACCTCGACGAACTCGCGGTCGCGCAGGGCTCGGCGGATGTCGACACGCCGTCGTTTCATGCGCTCGGCGGCTCGCTGCGTTATTCGACGCAGGACCCGGCCGGCATCTGGCAGAGCGCCGCCTCCTTTTCCGGCGGCAGCGAGCAGACGAGCCGCGTCTACGGTCGGGTCGACACGGCGCCGTTGTGGAGCGGCGGGCCGGTTGCGATGTTCAGCGCGTCGAAGCTGCGCGCCTTTCAGCAGCAGAACGATCTGGCCTCGATGCAGACCGAGCATGCGCAGTTCAAGGCGGTGCAGAATCTTTCCTTCGGCCGGCTGATGTTCGGCTGGCTGTACGGCAAGCGAGACGATCACGACGTCGACAGCTACCAAATCGACGGCACGCCGGATCTGATCTACACACCGGCGCTGACCGGCAATGGCAGCGCCGACGCGCGCTACTACGATTACTGGCGCAACGGCCGCACCGACAACCTGCTGATGCTGCGCGCCGACATCGGCCATGCCGGCGAAGCGCATCTGCAGATCCAGCCGTACTACGAAATCAAGCGCGGTTACGGCACCGCCGGCATTACGCCGGCCGCCGCGCAGATGCTCTACGACGCGGCAGTCGCCGACGATCCGCAACGCGGCGACGTACAGCCGCCGTCCAGCGACAGCGCTGCCAGCGGCCGGCTCGAACAGCTGCAGGGCAATCGTCGCGGCCTCACGCTGAGTTACTCGCAGAGCATCGGCGCGCACCAGTTCAGCGTTGGCGGCTGGTTGCAGCAATACGACTTCAGCCAGACCCGGCCGCTGTACGACATGGACAGCGACGGCGATCTGCATCGCGAGGCGCTGCCGATCACGATCTACTACGACCGCGACATTCGCACGACCACGCGCCAGTTCTACGTAAAGGACAGCATCGGCTTGCTAGACGACCGTGCGACGCTGGCGATCGGCAGCAAGGGCCTGATCGTCGATCGCCGGGCCAGCGGTTATCTGAACAACGGCGACTTCAACCTGCAGCGGCGCGAGACACGGCGCAAGCGCGACGAGGATCTGTTGCAGCCGCAGGTGGGCCTGGTCTGGCGCGCCAGCGGCAGCAGCGAGCTGTTCGCCAATTACGCCGAGAACTTCAGCGCGACACCGCGGCTGGCCTTCGTTGCGTCCAATTTCAATGCGAGCCTGAAACCGGAGACATCGAGCAACATCGATCTGGGTGCGCGCTACCGTGCTGCGCATTCGGCGCTGGCGGTGTCGGTTTATCACATCGACTATCGCAACCGCGTGCTCGAGCTGCAGGCCACCGACCCGGACATCGTCGGTGTCGACACTTACGAAAACGTCGGCGCGATCCGCACGATCGGCGTCGAGACCTCGCTGTACTGGAATCCCGCCGTGCACTGGCGCATCGGCAGCACGCTGTCACTGAATCGTTCGCGATTTCTCGACGACTATCAGGTCTACGACGCGCAGCATGGCAGCCGCACCGTCGAAAGCGCCGGTAACGACGTGCCGGCGACGCCGCAGCGGATGGCGACGGTGGAGTTGTCGTGGCGCAACGCCGACGGCTACGCCAGCGTCGATGCCAAATACACCGGCCCGCGTTATGGCAGCACCCGCAACAGCGAACGCGTCGGCGGTTACAGCGTGATCAACCTCGGCACCGGCCGCAGTGCCGACTTCGGCCGCGGCCGCATCAGCTTGCAGGCCAACGTCTACAACCTGCTCGACCATCCTTACTACGGCATGCTGGTGCCGGGCGAAGACAGCGGTGTTTACAACCTGGGTATTTCGCGCAGCGTGTTCGTCAGTTTGGGACTGCAGTTGTAGGAGCGGGCTTGCCCGCGACGGTGACCTTGAAGCCTCAGTCGCGGGCAAGCCCGCTCCTACTGGAGCAGCATCGGCAAGGGCTTAGATCGTATAAGCGACCTTGCCGTCAGCGTGTTCGTCAGTCCGGGACTGCAGTTGTAGGAGCGGGCTTGCCCGCGACTGTGACGTTTCAAGTCTCAATCGCGGGCAAGCCCGCTCCTACAGGGGCAGCCTCAGCGAGGGCTCAGAACGTATACGCGACCTTGCCGTAGTAGTAGCCGCCGTTGAAGCCGAACGGTGAGAACGACGGGTACTTGGTGACGGCGGCGTTGTCGACCGCGTCGATGTAGGTCTGAATCAGATCCGGGTTGAGCTTGTCCGGATAGACATTGAACAGGTTGTTGGCGCCGATGCTGAGCTTGAGCGCCGGTGTCGGCTTGAACGCGAGTTCCAGGTCGGTGATCGGCGTCACGTCGATCTGGTTCTTGTAGTAGTTGCCGTCGTCGCCGATGACCTGTTCCGAAGACTTGCCGTAGATCGTCTCACGCAAGGTGATGAAGAACTTCGCGTCGAAGTTGTACACGGCGCTGAAGTTGACGCGGAATTTCGGCGAGGCGTCGGTGATGTCGGACTGCGCGGTTTCGTTGTACAGCGCCTGTCCGCCGAGTTCCGCCGGGCTGTCGTTGATCTTGGTGATCTTGGTTTGGTTGTAGTTCGCCGAGGCGCTCCAGTCGATACGGCCGAAGTCGTAGGTGCCCGGATAGCTGATCACGAGATCGGCGCCGCGGGTACGCGTGGTCAGGCCGTTGGCGAAGATCGCGATACCGATGTCGCCGCCGCCTTCCTTGATCGTCGGGTCCAGCGTATTGCCGTTGGCGATGATCGCCGCCGAGATCGACTCGGCGCCTTCCACGTCCGTACCCTGGAACACGCTATACAGCGAGCCGGAGCCGACGATGCGGTCGCGGATTTCGATCTGGTAGGCGTCCAGCGTTGCAGTCATCTTCTCCGTCGGGTGCATCACCATGCCGAAGCTGAAGTTGGTCGACTTCTCGGCTTTCAGGCCGTCGCCGAGGCCGAGCAGCGAGGCCGCCGGCGCATTCGGTGCGAGCTGCACGAAGGCGGAACTCGGTCCGACGTTGGTCGCGGTGTAGTACTCCTCGGCCAGCGTCGGCGCCCGAAAGCCGGTGCTGACGGTGCCGCGCAGCGCGAACGCCGGGCTGAAGTCGTAGCGGCCGGTCAGCTTGCCGATCGTGGTGCTGCCGAAGTCGCTGAAATGCTCGTAGCGAACAGCGGCGTCGAGCAGCAGTTTCTCGACCGGCGTGATCGAGAAATCGGCATACACGGCGAAGTTGTCGCGCGAGTTCTTGCTGGCGTCGCTCGCCTGGATGCCGGGGAACGACGAGGCACCGGACTTGTAGGTCGAGGCCGGGTCACCCTGTTGCAGCTCGTAGATTTCGTGGCGCTGTTCGAGGCCGAAGGCGGTGGTCAGCGGGCCGGCCATGCCGACCTCGTATTCGCGGCTCAGGTCCAGGCTCGTCGTCCACTGGCTGGAGACATAGGCGCCATCGTCGAAGTCTTCGGGCGAGGCGCCGGTGTCGGCATACAGATCGGTGTTCAGCGAGTTGATCGTCGCGATCTTGGCGGTGTCCTTGCCGTAGGTGCTGCTCAGGTCCCAGTTCCAGGCGCTGACGGTGCCGCGTGCGCCGCCGGTGAAAGCCAGATCGGTTTCGTCGGTGGCTTCGCGCGGGTTGAAGCCGAACGGATAGTAGTAGCTGGTCTTGCCGTCACCGTCGGTATACGAGGCGCGGCTCGGCATGCGGTAGTTCTCGAAGGAGTTGGCCTTCTTGCGGCCGTAGCTGCCGAAGCTGTACAGCTCCACCGGCCCGGCGGTGTAGCCGGCGTTGAAGGTGCCCACCTGGGTGTGGATCTCCGGGTCGCCCTGGATGTGGTTGACGTAGGGGTAGTTCGGATCGAGCGTGACATTGCTGTTGGGATAGCTCGCGATCGTTTCCGGATCGGTGGCACGCGGATCCGGGTTGCCGCGGTCGCTGCGCTGCTTGTTGCGCACTTCGACGGTCAGGTTGGCGAAAGCCTCCGGGCCGCTGCCGAAGCCGATGTTGCCGGAGTGGGCGATGGTGTCGCCGCCACCGTCGTAGTACTTGCCGTAAGTGCTGTCGAGCAAGCCGCCTTCGGCACCGTTCTTCAGGATGATGTTGATGACGCCGGCGATCGCGTCGGTGCCGTACTGCGCGGCGGCGCCGTCGGTGAGCACTTCGATACGCTCGATCGCCGAGGCCGGGATGAAGTTGAGATCGGCCGAGGCGCCGCCCTGGTACGGGCCGCCGAGCACCGCGAGGTTGGCGGTGGTGTGACGGCGCTTGCCGTTGACCAGTACCAGCGCGTGGTTGGGCGACAGGCCACGCAGCTTGGCCGACAGCGTCTGGTTGGCCTGGTCACCGCCGAAAGCCTGGGCGGTGAACGAGGGCACCAGCTGCGCGATCGACGCGATCAGGTCCGGCGCACCGGCGCTCTTCAAGGTGTCCGCGCTGAGCACCTGGATCGGCGCCGGGCTTTCCGACACCTGCAGGCCGCCGGCGCGACGTGTGCCGGTGACGATGACCTCGTCCAGGGTCGCGACATCGCCGGCGGCCGCGACTTCCGGCGATGCGGCAGCCACTTCGACCGGCGCCTCGTCCGCCGCGCGTGCCGGCGCCGACGCCATCAGCGCCATGCCGGCACCCGCCAGCAGCGGCGCGCAGGCCAGTGCTCTGAAACGACGAGTCCCGAAAGTCTCGCGGACCGCCTGACGCATTTCCAACACCCCGACCCGTACCGCATTCACGTTGTTCACCGACGACTCCCAATGGCTGTTTAGCTCGTATGTCGCGCAGCCCCGTGGGCCTTGCTCATGGCTATAACGGGCCAGCCCGGGAAATCGGAAATATGGAATGTCAATTCATGCCGGCAGCGGCCGATAGCGCTTCGAGGGCAGCGGCGATGTAAGCGCTTTCTGACAAGCGGCCGACTAAAGCGGCTCAAGAATCGACCGCCGTGACCGTTAACCGACGTAGAGCGACGCGGGTCAACGGGAGTGGCGAGACGATGGGCGTGATGGAACCGGCAATCAGCACGACGGGACGCGGCGGCCAGCCGCTGCCGACGAGCCGTTGGGTCGGGTTCGAGATCGCCAGCCAGGCATTCGCGTTGCGCATCGGCTGCGTCCGCGAGGTGGTCTTGTCGGCGAGTGTCGACCCGGTGCCAGGGGCGCCGCGACTGGTACTCGGCGTGGCCGCGCTGCGCGGCCGCATCGTCTCGGTGCTCGACCTGCACGGCCGCCTGCAGATCGAGCCACCGCCGCGCGACGCCGGCAGCGGCGACGGTCATTGCCTGATCGTGGTCGAGTCCGCCGGCGAGCCGCTGGCGCTACGCGTGGACCGCATCGGCCAGCTGTATTCGCTGGAAGGCGAGCACATCAAACCGCCGCCGCGCGTCGCCGCGCCCGGCGTCGACGAGGCCGTCACCGGCCACGTCGCATTCGACGATTCGCTGTTGACCCTGCTCGACCTGGATGCGCTGGTCGATCCGATCGCGCTGGGCTGATTGGGCTGTGGAGACGAGCATGACGACGACGAACCCGATCCAACCGCTGGCCTGGCCCGCGGCCGACACCGCGCCGCTGTCCGAACGCCTGGTGACGGCGCTGCTCGACGGCTTTGATCTGCTCGGCCGCGAACTCGGCGCGGCGCTGCTGATGTGCCCGTGCTGGTCCAATCCGGCCGCCGCGCTATTGCCCCTGTCGGGCGCGCGCGACGACGCCTAGTGCTTTTTCGTTTCTCGTTTCATCTATTCCTATATCAGTAAAACGGAGTTCCCCCACTCATGAAATTCCTCGACGACCTGCCGATTGCGCGGCGATTGCTGTTCGCGTTTTCCATTGCCTGCGTGCTGACCGCCGTTCTGGGCGCCTACGGGTTGTCGCGCCTGGACACCGCTCGCGCCTTCGCCGTCGAGCTGCACGAGAACTCCTTGCCGCGCACCCAGGCGCTGACGACGATGCGGGCGCTGCTGCTGCAGACGCGCATCGACGAACTGCAGCTGATGCATCAGACCGACGCCGACGAGCGCGCCGACTACATCCAGCGCCTGCAGAAAGACCGGGCCGACTTCGAGGCGCAAGCCCAGCGCTACGCGACCCTGGTCGGCAGCCGAGGCGGCGAACTCGCCAACCGCATGGTGGCGATGGACGAGACCTCCAAACATTACTATTCGATCGGCGACCAGATCGTCGCCGCCGTCAGCACGAATCGCAGGGAACAGCTCGGCGAGCTGGCCTCGTCTTCGCGCGAATGGCGTCGCGCTGCCGCCAAGGCGATCGACGGCGTGCTCGAGGTCGAAGCCAGCGACGACGTTGTCCTGTCGCAGCGCCTCAAACAGCATTTCACGACGTCGGTGTGGACCATCGGCATCGCGACCCTGTTGCTCAGCATCCTCTCGGTGCTGATCGGTACCTTGGTTGCCCGTAGCATCAAGCGCCCGCTGGCGCGGGCGGTAGCGGTGGCCGAAGGCATCGCCGCTGGTCGCCTCGACAATCCGATCGGCGATGCCAGTCGCGACGAGACCGGTTCGCTGTTGCGCACGCTCGACCGCATGCAGACCCTGCTGCGCGAGCGCAGCAGGGCCGATCAGCTCAAGTCGATGGAAACCGCACGCATCAAGCAGGGCCTGGACGTGGTTGCGACCAATGTCATGGTGGCCGATGCGGATCTGAACGTGGTCTACGTCAACGACTCGATCAAGCAGATGCTGGTCACCGCTGAAAGCGATATCAAGAAAGATGTGGCGGCGTTCAACGCCAGTACCGTGGTCGGCACCAACATCGACGTGTTCCACAAGAACCCGGCGTTCCAGCGCGGCCTGCTGGCGAAGATGACCAGCACGCACAAGACCAGGCTGGTGCTCGGTGGCCGCAGTTTCTCGCTGATCGTCAACCCGATCGACGGCGCCGCGGGCGAGCGTCTCGGCTACGCCGTCGAATGGAAGGACCAGACGCTGGAACTCGCCGCAGAAGCGCGCGAGAAGCTACAGGCCGCCGAAACCGCACGCATCAAGCAGGGCCTGGACGTGGTCGCGACCAATGTCATGGTGGCGGATGCGGATCTGAATGTGGTCTACGTCAACGACTCGATCAAGCAGATGCTGGTCACCGCTGAAAGCGACATCAAGAAGGATGTGCCGGCGTTCAACGCCAGTACCGTGGTCGGCACCAACATCGACGTGTTCCACAAGAACCCGGCGTTCCAGCGCGGCCTGCTGGCGAAGATGACCAGCACGCACAAGACCAGGCTGGTGCTCGGTGGCCGCAGTTTCTCGCTGATCGTCAACCCGATCGACGGGGCCGCGGGCGAGCGTCTCGGCTACGTCGTCGAATGGAAGGACCAGACGCTGGAACTCGCCGCCGAAGCGCGCGAGAAAGTGCACGCCGCCGAAACCGCGCGCATCAGGCAGGGTCTGGACGTGGTGGCGACCAATGTCATGGTCGCCGACGCAGATCTCAACGTGGTCTACGTCAACCACTCGATCAAGCAGATGCTGAGCGAAGCCGAAGCGGACATCCGCAAGGACGTGCCGAGCTTCTCCGCCGCCAGCGTGGTCGGCACCAACATCGACCGCTTCCACAAGAATCCGGCTCGCCAGCGCGGCATGCTGGCGCAGCTCAGCCAGGCTTTCAGCACGCGTCTCAATCTCGGCGGCCGCAGTTTCTCGCTGATCGTGAACCCGATCGTGGGCGCCGCCGGCGAGCGTCTCGGCTTCGTCGTCGAGTGGCGTGATATCACCGCCGAGCTGCTGCAGCGGCAGACCGATGCGGAGAACCAGGGCAAGATGGCGGCGATCGGCAAGGCACAGGCGATCATCGAATTCAGCATGGACGGCATGGTTCGCGAAGCCAACGACAAATTCGAGCAAGCGACGGGTTACAGCCTGGCCGAGATCAAGGGGCGTCACCACGGCATGTTCGTCGACGACGCTTATCGACAGAGCATCGAGTACCGGCAGTTCTGGGAGAAACTCAATCGCGGCGAGTTCGAAACCGGCCAGTACAAGCGTATCGCCAAGGGCGGCCGCGAGATCTGGCTGCAGGCGATCTACAACCCGATCATGGATGCCGAAGGCAAGCCGTTCAAGGTGGTCAAGTACGCCAGCGATGTGACCGAGCAGGTGCTTGCCGCGCGAGTGCTGGCGCAGGCGGTGGAGCAGACCAAGCAAGTGGTCGGCGCGGCGCGCGTCGGCGATCTGGATCAGCGCATCCCGCTGGACGGCAAGACCGGCGCGGTGCGCGACCTGTGTGAGGACGTGAACTCGCTGGTTTCCAACATGAGCGACGTGATCGGCGATGTCGGCCGCGTGTTCGGCGCGCTAGCCGAAGGCGACCTGACTCAGTCGATCGACGCCGAATACCAGGGCGCGTTCCAGAAGATCAAGGACGACAGCAACCGCAGCGTGCGGCAGCTCGCCCAGAGCGTAACCCAGATCAAGGCCGCGACCGACATGATCAATTCGGCCTCACGCGAAATCGCCACCGGCAACAACGACCTGTCGGCGCGCACCGAGCAGCAGGCCGCGTCGCTGGAAGAAACCGCCTCGTCGATGGAAGAGCTGACCTCGACGGTCAAGCAGAACGCCGAGAACGCCAAGCAGGCCAACCAGCTGGCGATCGGCGCCAGCGACATCGCGGTCAAGGGCGGCAGCGTGGTCGGCCAGGTGGTCACGACGATGGCGGCGATCAACGAGTCGTCGAGGAAAGTCGTCGACATCATCAGCGTCATCGACGGTATCGCGTTCCAGACCAACATCCTGGCGCTGAATGCCGCGGTGGAGGCGGCGCGCGCCGGCGAACAGGGCCGCGGCTTCGCGGTGGTGGCGGCCGAAGTGCGCAGCCTGGCGCAGCGCAGCGCCGCGGCGGCCAAGGAGATCAAGACGCTGATCGGCGACTCGGTCGACAAGGTCGACACCGGCAGCAAGCTGGTCGAGCAGGCCGGCCGCACGATGGACGAGATCGTGACCAGCGTGAAGCGCGTGACCGACATCATGGCCGAAATCACGGCGGCCTCGCAGGAGCAGAGCCAGGGCATCGAGCAGGTCAACCAGACCATCACGCAGATGGACGAAGTGACGCAGCAGAACGCGGCGCTGGTGGAAGAAGCCTCGGCTGCGGCACGCTCGCTGGAAGAGCAGGCCGGCGGCCTGGCGCGCTCGGTGGCGCAGTTCCGGCTCGACTCCGAGCAGACCGAGTCGCTGCACGCCGCCAACGGCGCGCATCCGGCCGATCGGCCGGCACCCAAGGTGTCGATGCTGCGAGCCACCAGTGGCAAGAGCAGCGCCGCCAACCCGCCGCGTCGCGGCTCGTCGGCCGGCAAGACGGCCGCCGCAGCCAAGGCCTCATCCGGCGGTAACTCCGCCAAAACCCCCGACCAGTGGAACGTGTTCTAGGGAGCTGCCGTGTCTGAAGCACGCAGGATATCAAGGACCGCGGCGGCGCCTGAAGCGACGCCGGCCGCGGAGCCGAACGAGCGCGAGTTCGTGTTCACTCCGGCTGATTTTCGGCGCGTCAGCGCGATGATTCGCGCCCGTGCCGGCATCGCGCTCAACGACAGCAAGAGCGATCTGGTCTACAGCCGTCTGGGACGGCGGCTGCGCGCCCACAACCTGCAATCGTTCCGCGCCTACCTGGACCTGCTCGAAGGCGATGCCGGCTCGCCGGAATGGGAGTCTTTCACCAACGCGCTGACCACCAACCTGACCTCGTTCTTTCGCGAGGAGCATCACTTCGTCTTGCTGGCGCAGCTGCTGTCGCAGCGCGCGCCCGGCGAGCACCTGACGCTGTGGTGTTCGGCGGCGAGCACCGGCGAAGAGCCTTACTCGATGGCGATGGTGGCAGCCGAAGTGTTCGGCACGCTGAAGCCGCCGTTGTCGATCCTGGCGACGGATATCGACACGCAGGTGCTGCAGACCGCGGCCGACGGTGTTTACACGATGGATCGGCTGGAGAAAGTCAGCGAAGCGCGACGGCGCCAGTTCTTCCGCCGGGGTAGCGGCGAGAACGATGGCCTGTGCCGCGTCGTCGACGATCTGCGCAGCATGATCACGTTCCGTCAGCTGAACCTGCTCGACTCCAGCTACCCGATGCGTGGACCTTTCCGGGCGATCTTCTGCCGCAATGTGATGATCTATTTCGACAAGCCGACGCAGTACCAGGTGCTGGCACGGATGACGCCGCTGCTCGGCCAGGACGGGCGCCTGTTCGCCGGGCATTCGGAGAGCTTCTTCCACGCCGGCGATCTGATCGAGTCCTGTGGCAGCACGGTTTACAAGCGGGTTGGCACATGAGCGCCAGCGCGCCCGCGGGCGACTGGATATCCAGTGGCGCCAATACCGACACCGGTTACTACGATCCGCGCTTTTCGGCGCAGGCGATCAAGCTGCTGCCCGGCGAGTTCCGCGTCACCAGCGAGGACCTGATGCTGGTCACGGTGCTCGGCTCCTGCGTCTCGGCCTGCCTGCGCGATCCGGTGGCCGGTGTCGGCGGCATGAATCATTTCATGCTGCCGGACTCGATGACCGGCGGCCCCAGCGGCGAGTCGGCGCGTTACGGCAACTACGCGATGGAAGTGCTGATCAACGAGCTGTTCAAGCGCGGCGCGCGGCGCGAGCGGCTCGAAGCCAAGCTGGTCGGCGGCGGCGCCGTGCTACCGGGGATGACGCTCAATCCGGTCGGCGACCGCAACGGCCAGTTCGCGCTGGCGTACCTGCAGGCCGAGCGTATCCAACTCACCGCGCGCGACCTGTTCGACAGTTGCCCACGCCGCGTCCACTACTTTCCGGCGACCGGCCGCATGCTCGTCAAGCGCCTGCCGCCGGTGGCCTCCCGTGAAGTGGCGATCAGCGAAGAGCGCTATCGCAAGCGCGTGCGCCGCCAGCCCGCCGCGGGTTCGGTGGAATTGTTCTAACCAAACCGATGACGACAATGACACCCAACAAGAAAATCCGCGTGCTGGTGATCGACGACTCCGCGTTGATGCGCAAGCTGCTCGTCGAGTTTCTTTCGCAGGACGCGCAGATCGACGTCATCGGCACCGCGCCGGATCCGCTGGTGGCGCGCGACAAGATCAAGGCACTGAATCCCGACGTGCTGACGCTCGACGTCGAAATGCCGCGCATGGACGGCCTGACCTTCCTCGAAAACCTGATGCGGCTGCGGCCGATGCCGGTGGTGATGGTGTCGTCGCTGACCGAGCGCGGCGCCGAGGTCACCTTGCAGGCGCTGGAGCTGGGCGCGGTGGATTTCGTCACCAAGCCAAAGATCGATCTCGAGGCTGGCGTGCGCCAGTACGCGCAGGATCTGATCATGAAGATCAAGGCGGCGGCGAACGCGCGAGTACGCGGCCTGGGAATGACGCGCCCTACGCCGCAACCGCGGCCGAGCAAGCTGTTCCGCACCACCGACCGCATCATCGCCATCGGCGCCTCCACCGGCGGCACCGAGGCGATCAAGGACGTGCTGGCGATGATGCCGGCCAACGCGCCGGCGATCCTGATCACGCAGCACATCCCGGCCGCGTTCTCGGCGCCGTTCGCGGCGCGCATGGACCGCAGCTCGGCGATGAGCGTCTGCGAGGCGCGCGACGGCCAGCTGATCATCCCCGGCCACGTTTATATCGCGCCCGGCGACTGGCATCTGAGCCTGGCGCGCGACGGCGCGCGCTATGTCTGCCGGCTGGATCAGGCGCCGCCGGAGAACCGTCATCGTCCGAGCGTCGACGTGCTGTTCAAGTCGGTGGCGCGCCACGCCGGCGCCAACGCGGTCGCGGCGGTGCTGACCGGCATGGGTGACGACGGCGCCCGCGGCCTGCTCGCGATGCGCGAAGCCGGCGCCCGCACTCTGGTGCAGGACGAGGCCAGCAGCGTGGTCTGGGGCATGCCCGGCGCCGCGTTCAAACTCGGCGGCGCCGAGCAGATCTGCGACCTGCAGGACATCGCCGGCCGGCTGCTGGCGCACTGCGACGCGCTGGCCGCGTGATCGAGCGCCGCAGGCGCGACGCTGCCCGCGACGCGCGCGCGTGGCCGGTAGCAAAGCTGCAAACCGACGAAAAAACTGCCCGCCGAGGCCTCAAGCCCGCCGGACTGCAGCCGATAACAACGAGAGACGGCACGCCTGTGTGCCTCGACGGACGATGGGCACATGATGAAACCAAGAGCTGATGGAGTCGCGGCAGTCGTATCGGTTGGCAGCCTGCTGCTGGCTTTCACGCAGCCATCGCCGCTCGTCGTTGCCACGCTCGCGCTGCCGCTGGCCGCCGCCTGGGCCTGGCATTTCCGGACCCAGCGCCGCGAGCAAGCCGAGCGTGCGCGTGCCGACGGCCAGACGAGCGTGCAGCGCGAGAATCACGATCGCAGCCTGGCGGAAATCCGCAACGGCCTGGCCAACGAGGTCGACGGCCTGCGCCACGAAATTTCGCGGGTTCGCAGCCTGGTGCAGGGTGCGATCCGTCAGCTGACGGCGAGCTTCGAGGCGATGAACCAGCACGCACGCCACCAGGACAAGGTGGTCACGCGGATTCTCGATCAGACCGATGGCGCCGAGGCCCAGCGCGCCGGCGTGCGTCACTTCGCCGAGATGGCGGGCCGCCTGACCGGCGAGCTGGTCGACACCCTGTCCGAAGTCAGCAACCAGAGCATCGCCAGCATCCAGCAGATCGACACGATGGTGTCGCACCTGGACGCGATCTTCGAGCTGCTCGGTGACGTGCGCTCGATCGCCGATCAGACCAACCTGCTGGCGCTCAATGCCGCCATCGAAGCGGCGCGCGCCGGTGAAGCCGGCCGCGGCTTCGCCGTGGTCGCCGAAGAAGTGCGCAATCTCAGCGAACGCTCCAATAATTTCAACGAACAGATCCGCAAGCGCGTCGCCAGTTCCAAGGACGCGATCGCCAAGGTTCGCGAAACCGTCGGCGGCATGGCCTCGCGCCACCAGCAGCGCAGCACCCAGGCGCGCGGCGAAGTCGACCACATGCTGACGCGCATCGACGAGATCAACCGCGTGCTCGGCGACGGCATGAAGGAAGTCTCCAGCAGCGGAGAACGCATCGGCGTCGCGGTATCCGAAGCGGTGCGCTCGCTGCAGTTCGAGGACATCGCCACGCAGGCGCTCGCCGCGGCCGACGCGCATGTGTCGCGCCTGGTGTCGATCAACGACGAGGCGGCGCTGCTGCCGCTGGTTCGCGGCAACGACCAGGTGCATGCACCGGCGCCGGCTGCCGCGCTTCGTGTTCCGGCACCAGCGAACGCGGCGATCAATTCCGCGCTGACCGTGTCCGATTGGCGCCTGCCGCAGCACAAGCCGGTGGCGCAGGTGAGCATGGATTCCGGCGCCGTCGAACTGTTTTGATCGGAGAACCTCATGCCCAGAACCCGTAGCAGCAAGCAGCAGCCGGCAACGCCGATCAGCCTCGGCGCCGATCTCGGCATCGAACTGGCGCCGGCGCTGCAGGCCGAACTCGCCCAGCGACTGGAGCAGCGCGAGCCGGTGCAGATCAACGCCTCGGAAGTGCGCCGCGTGCACACCGCCGCGTTGCAGCTGTTCTGCCTTTTCTGTCGCGACCGGCGTGAAGCCGGCAGGGCCGTCGAATTCCTGATGCCGTCCGAAAGCCTGCGCCAGGCAGCCTCGCTGCTCGGTGCAAGCACACTGCTGCAGATTTCGCAGCAGGCCGCCTGAGTTTCCCTTTTGTAGTCCTTCCCAGAGTAACCACGCTATGTCCAACCGGATTCTCGCAGTCGACGATTCCACCTCGATGCGCCAGATGGTGTCCTTCACCTTGAGCTCCGCGGGCTTCGACGTGACCGAGGCCGAAGACGGTGCGGTCGCTCTGGAAATCGCGCGCAATCAGAAGTTCGACCTGGTACTGGCCGACGTCAACATGCCGAATATGGACGGCCTGTCGCTGGTGCGCGCGCTGCGCGGGCTGGCCGACTACAAGTTCACGCCGCTGCTGATGCTGACCACCGAGTCCACGCCGGAAAAGAAGGCGGAAGGCAAGGCGGCTGGCGCGACCGGCTGGATGGTCAAGCCTTTTGTGCCCGAGCAGCTGATCAACACGATCAAGCGCGTGTTGACCTAAGGCATTCACCATGTCCATTGATCTTGCCCGGTTTCACCAGGCGTTTTTCGAAGAAAGCTTCGAGCGGATCGACTCGATGGAGCAGGGTCTGCTGCAACTCGAGGTTGGCATCGACAACGCCGAGACTGTCAACGATATCTTTCGCGCCGCGCATTCGATCAAGGGCGGTGCCGCGACTTTCGGTTTCGCGGCCGTAGCCGGCTTCACTCATCATGTGGAAACGCTGCTGGATTCGGTGCGCGACGGCAGCCGCGGCGTCGACGCGGCGCTGGTGACGCTGCTGCTGCGTGCCGCCGACCAGGTGCGTGCCTTGCTCGTGGCGGCCCGCGACAACGGCGTGGCCGACGCGGCGCTGAGCCTGCAATTGCAGGCAGAGCTGCAGGCCGCCTTGAGCGGCGGCACCGCCGAGCACGCGGCCGCACCGGCACCCGTAGTCGCCGCAGCGCCGGCTGCCGCCGCCGGCGGCTGGCATATCGTGTTCAAACCCAATACCGACCTGTTTTCCAGCGGCAACGATCCGCTGCGTATCCTGCGCGGCGTCGAGTCACTGGGCCGGCTGCATGCCGAACTGCATGTGGCGTCGGGCGTGCCGGCGTTCGCCGAAGCTGATCCCTTGAGCTGCCATCTGTGGTGGACGCTGCGGCTGGAAAGCGATGCCAGTGAAGACCAGGTGCGCGAGATGTTCGCCTGGGTCGAGGACGAGTGCGAGCTGGCGATCACGCCGCTGCCGCTCGCCGCCGTCGCGGACGTCTCGGTGAACACCAGCAAAGTCGTGCCGATCGGCGTCGCGGCGGCGGCCACCTCCCGTGCGGCCGCCGCCGCGGTGCCTGCGGCTCCGGCCGCTGCGCCGTCCGCCGGCCGGTCGCGCCCACAGGCCGACAGCTCGATCCGCGTATCGACCGACAAGATCGACGGTCTGATCAATCTGGTCGGCGAGCTGGTGATTACGCAGGCGAGCCTGACGCAGTACACGCAGGGCCTGGATCCGCTGGTGCACGAGCGCCTGCTGGCCTCGGTGCAACAGCTCGAACAGACCGCGCGCCTGTTGCAGGAATCGGTGATGTCGACGCGCATGCTGCCGATCGACTCGGTGTTCAGCCGCTTCCCGCGCATGGTGCATGACCTGGCCGCGCGTCTCGACAAGCAGGTGCGCCTGCAGACGGTCGGCGAGGGCACCGAGCTCGACAAGAGCGTGATCGAGAAGATCGGCGATCCGCTGACGCACCTGGTGCGCAACTGCATCGATCACGGCATCGAAAAGCCCGAGGAGCGCATCCGCGCCGGCAAGCCGGCTCAGGGCACGATGACGCTGACCGCCGCGCATCAGGGCGGCCAGATCGTGATCGAGGTGATCGACGACGGCCGCGGCCTCAACCGCCAGCGCATCATCGACAAGGCACGCGGCAATGGCCTGGTCATCGCCGACAACGCCAGCGACAGCGAGGTCTGGAACCTGATTTTTGCGCCGGGCTTTTCCACCGCCGCCGAAGTCACCGATGTCTCCGGCCGCGGTGTCGGCATGGACGTGGTCCGGCGCAACATCGAGTCGCTCGGCGGCGAAGTCGAGCTCAAATCCAACGAAGGCTCGGGCACCACGGTGCGCATCCGCCTGCCGCTGACGCTGGCGATCATCGACGGCATGTTCGTCGACGTCGGTGGCGAGACCTTCATCGTGCCGCTCAACGGCGTCATCGAGTCGCTGCTGCCGCTGCCCGAGCAGGTCAAGCGCGTCTCCGGCCAGGGCATGGTGCTGAAACTGCGCGACGAATACATCCCGATGATTTCGGCGCGCGATCTCTACCATGTTCCCGGTACCTCGCGCGAGGCGCATCAGCAGATCGCCGTGGTCGTCGAGGCCGAGAACCAGAAGCTGGCGATCCTGGTGGACGACCTGCTCGGCCAGCAGCAGGCGGTGATCAAGAGCCTGGAGGCCCATTACCGCCGCGTCTTCGGTGTTGCCGGCGCCACCATCCTCGGCGACGGGCGCGTTGCGCTGATCGTCGATGTCACCGAAATCGTGCGCAATTCCGGCCGTGCGCAGGCCGCCTGATACAAACGGACCCCTTTCATGAAACCCAACGAAAAGCAGCAGGCGCCACGCGAATATCTGAGCTTCACGCTCGGCGCTGAAGAATATGGCATTGACATCCTGGCGGTGCAGGAAATCCGCGGCTACGACGCGGTGACGCGCATCCCGGACGCGCCGGAATACATCAAGGGCCTGGTCAACCTGCGCGGCACGATCGCGCCGGTGGTGGACCTGCGGCTGCGCTTCAAGCTCGGCCGCGCCGACTACGATCACCTGACGGTGATGATCGTGCTCAACGTCGCCGACCGCATCGTCGGCGTCGTCGTCGACAGCGTTTGCGACGTGGTGCCGCTGAGCGCCGATCAGATCGCGCCGCCGCCGGCGTTCGGCTCGACGTTCGACTCGTCCTACCTGCAGGGCCTGGCCAGTCTCAACGAGCGCATGTTGATCCTGGTCGACATCGAAAAGCTGCTCGGCAGTGCGGACATGGCCTTGTATGCGCCGGTTGCGCCCGCGCTGGCAGCGTGATTCAAGCGCCGGTCCGGGCGCCAGGAAAGTGAGACCGACGCAGCGACATCAGAGAGTCATCGGCACCACGGTGCCAGCTATTTCATAAGTAAACCTTGCAGCTCCATTTTTAGTTGATGCACTTCGGGAAATTCCCGCTTTTCACCTGAGTAAATGCCAATGCGATGTCCTAAAACGATAGGAGCTGCACCATGTTCCATCCACGTTCGCGTGAAGCGCTCGTCCGCGCCGCACGGCTAGGCAGGGAGCCGCGCAGCAGCGCGCCCAGGCGTGCCGCCCGAAGGGGTGAGCGCGTCAACACGAGGCAAGCTGCGATCCGAACCCTGTTCGGCTTTGCAGGTTTCGCCTTGCTGGCGCTACCCGCAGCCGCGTCGGCGACCGACGATGCACCCGAGACGATCAGCACCGATCGCCCGGATTTCGTCGAGTCCAGCCTGACCGTCGGCGCGGCCGCGATCCAGCTCGAAACCAGCGTCGCCATCGAGCGCGACCAGGGCTTTGACGGCGGCGCGCAGCTGCTGCTGACGCCGACGCTGCTGCGCGTGGGTCTGGGCGCGGTGACCGAACTGCGGCTGGAGACCGATGGCCTTTTGCACCAGAGCGGCGACGATGACGGCGGCAGCCGCGACGGCATCGCCGACCTGTCGCTGGGGCTTAAGTACCACATCCCGCAACCCGGCCCGGCCGCGGCATCCAGCGCGGTGCTGCTGCACGTCGATCTGCCCAGCGGCAGCAGCGCCTATCGCGGCCATGGCGCGCGTCCATCGCTGCGTTACGTCGCCGAATGGGAGTTGCCCTACGACAGCGGCCTCGGCGTGATGCCCGGCATCGTGCTCGACAGCGACGATCAGCACGAGCGCTATGTCGCGGCACTCGCCGGCATCACGCTCGGCCACAGCTGGACGCCGCAGCTGCGCAGTTTCGTCGAACTCGCCGCCGAGAACATCGCCGCTGACGATCACGCCGATACCCAGCTGAGCTTCGACACCGGCCTGGCCTGGCTGCTGAGCAGGGATATCCAGCTCGACACCGCTGCCTACGTCGGGCTCAACCGCTACACACCTGATTTCGTCATCGCTGTCGGCATATCAAGCCGCTGGTAAACAAAAAGCAGAACTCGAGGATCTCATGAAAATCAAGCAAAAACTGATGCTGCTCAGCGTCGCCGGCATCGCGGCCGCGCTTACTTTGGGACTGGTGGGATGGTATGGCCAGAGCCGGCTGCTGGCCCAGACCGATGCCGAACGCAATCTGGCGAAGGCGGTCCGCGAGCAGATGCAGGTCGACATGATGCACGACGCGATCCACTCCGACGTGCTCAGCAGCCTGGCATCCGGCACCGCCGACGCGACCGTAGCCCAGGCCAAGGCCGACGACCTGCAGCGGCATATCGGCAACGTCAACGCCATGCTGGCCGCGCTGGCCAGGCTGCACGGCGATGCCAAGATCGAGGGCAAGCTGCAGCAAGTGCAACCGCAGCTCGAAGCCTACGGGCGCCAGGCGGCGGAGATCATCGCGTTGTCCGGGCACGATGTCGCAGCGGCGCGGCGCGCCATGCCCGAGCTGGAGCGACGGTTCACCGAACTCGAAGGCACGCTGTCCGAATTCGGCAACGACATCGAAGCCTATGCCACTGCGGTCGGCACGACAGCCGATCGCAGCGCGCACAATGTGTTGGTGTTCCAGGTCGTCTCGCTGGTGCTGCTGTCGGTGCTGCTGACGCTGCTGGGTGTATTGCTCAGCCGTCGCATCCTCGACCAGCTCGGAGCCGACCCCATCGACGCCAAGATTGCGGCCGAGCGCATCGCCGCCGGCGAGCTCGACATAAAAATCGAAATCGGCCCGCGCGGCCAGGGCAGCCTGATGGCCGCGCTGCAGCGCATGCAAGCGACGCTGCAGGAACAACACGGCGCCGACAAGCTCGTAACCGATCGCCTGACGCGGATCGAACAGGGCCTCAACGCCGTGGGCACCAACGTGATGATTTCCGACGGCGATCTCAACGTCGTCTACGTCAACGAATCGATCAAGAAAATGCTGGTCGAGGCCGAGCCGGAAATCCGCAAGGATCTGCCGGATTTCAGGGCCACGGAAGTTGTCGGTATCAACATCGACCGCTTCCACAAGCACCCCTCGCACCAGCGCGGCATGCTGGCCAGGCTCGACAAGACCTTCACCACGCGCCTGAACTTCGGCACCAGCAGCTTTTCGCTGGTGGTCAATCCCATCATCAACGCTGCCGGTGCTCGCCTGGGCTTCATCGTCGAGTGGCGCGACATCACCGTCGAGCTGCGGCAGAGCGAGCGTGATGCCGATTTCAGGGGCCAGATCGCGGCGATCGGCAAGGCGCAGGCGGTGATCGAGTTCGGTCTCGACGGCGTCGTCCTCGATGCCAACGAAAACTTCCTGAAGGCGGTCGGTTATACGCTCGATGAGGTCAAGGGCCGGCACCACAGCCTGTTCGTCGAGCCGGCTTACCGCGACAGCGCCGACTACAAGCATTTCTGGGAGCGTCTCGGCAACGGCCGCTACGATCGCGGCCAGTACAAGCGCATCGGCAAGGACGGCCAGACGCTCTGGCTGGAGGCGAGCTACAACCCGATCATGGACGTCAACGGCAAGCCGTTCAAAGTGGTCAAGTACGCAACCGACATCACGGTCGATCGTCTGCGCAACGCCGACTACCAGGGCCAGATCGCCGCGATCGGCAAGGCTCAGGCGGTCATCGAGTTTTCGATGGACGGCATGATCCAGAACGCCAACGAAAACTTCCTCAGCGCGGTCGGCTATACGCTGTCCGACATCAAGGGGCGCCATCACAGCCTGTTCGTCGATCCGTCCGATCGTCAGAGTGCCGCCTACAAGCAGTTTTGGGAGACCCTGCGTCGCGGCGAGTATGACGCGGGCCAGTACAAGCGCATCGGCAAGGACGGCCGGGAAATCTGGCTGCAGGCCTCGTACAACCCGATCATCGACGCCGAAGGCAAGCCGTTCAAGGTGGTCAAATACGCCAGCGACGTGACCGAGCAGGTACTCGCGTCGCGCGTCTTGCAGCAGGCGGTGGAGCAGACCAAGGAAGTGGTCGGCGCGGCCCGCGCCGGCGATCTCGATCGCCGTATCTCGCTGGAAGGCAAGACCGGCGCGGTGCGTGACCTGTGCGAGGACGTCAACAGCCTGGTCGCGAACATGAGCGATGTGATCGGCGATATCGGCCGCGTGTTCGGCGCGCTGGCCGAAGGCGATCTGACCCAGAGCATCGATGCCGAGTACCAGGGCGCGTTCCAGAAGATCAAGGAGGACAGCAACCGCAGCATCAAGCAGCTGGCGGACAGCATCAACCAGATCAAGGCGGCGACGAACACCATCAATTCCGCCTCACGCGAAATCGCCACCGGCAACAACGACCTGTCCGGGCGCACCGAGCAACAGGCCGCGTCGCTGGAAGAAACCGCTTCGTCGATGGAAGAGCTGACCTCGACGGTCAAGCAGAACGCCGAGAACGCCAAGCAGGCCAACCAGCTGGCGATCGGCGCCAGTGACATCGCGGTCAAGGGCGGCACCGTCGTCGGCCAGGTGGTCACGACGATGGCGGCGATCAATGAGTCGTCGAGGAAAGTCGTCGACATCATCAGCGTCATCGACGGCATCGCGTTCCAGACCAACATCCTGGCGCTGAATGCTGCGGTGGAAGCGGCGCGTGCCGGCGAACAGGGCCGCGGCTTTGCGGTGGTGGCGGCCGAAGTGCGCAGCCTGGCGCAGCGCAGCGCCGCGGCGGCCAAGGAGATCAAGACGCTGATCGGCGACTCGGTCGACAAGGCCGAAAGCGGCAGCAAGCTGGTGGAGCAGGCCGGCCGCACGATGGACGAGATCGTGACGAGCGTGAAGCGAGTGACCGACATCATGGCCGAAATCACGGCGGCCTCGCAGGAGCAGAGCCAGGGCATCGAGCAGGTCAACCAGACCATCACGCAGATGGACGAAGTGACGCAGCAGAACGCGGCGCTGGTGGAAGAAGCATCGGCTGCGGCGCGCTCGCTGGAAGAACAGGCCAACGGCCTGGCGCACTCGGTGGCCCGCTTCAGGCTCGACGATTCGGCGCAGGAAGCCGCGGCGCCGGTCTTCGCATCACGGCCGGTGTTGGTACACCCCACGGGCAGCAAGCCGGCGAGCAAGCCGGCGAGCAAGCCCGCGCCGGCCAGGCCGGTCGCCTTCAAACGCGCGCAATCCGCAGCGGCATCGATCGAGCCGCGTCGCATGGCGGCGGGCTCCGGCGCGGCGAGCGATCAGTGGAAGGAGTTCTGATCGAGGCCGTTGTAGTTTGATGCTGTCGATGTCAAAGCCCGGTTCGCGATGAACCGGGTTTTTTTTGCGGCGTCGACGTGCTTTCAGTCGCGGGGCAGCAGACGAATCTCGACGGTGCCCCCGGATTCGAACACCGGGTTGCCCTTGATCAAGGCCCTTGCCGCCACGATGTCCTCGGCCTGTACGCGCAAATAGCCGACAAGCCGGGTGCTGATCTCGCCGGCGGTTCCGCTTTTGTTGACGCACAGGCCGGGACCGATCGAGCTGCCACCGTCGAAGCGGCCCGTCGCGCGCAGCATGGCAAGGTAGGCATCCCAGGCCGGCGCGCTGTCGGCGGGATCCTGCTGACGCGCATCGTTGTGCATCAGCAGCAGATAGTCGTTCATCGCTACTCTCCGGTCGGCGCGGCAGTGACGCGGGGCTCGCCGACGTTTGGGACGCAAGCGGAAGCGGTCGGCGTTGTCTTCGCCGATCGCGCGGTATTGCGTTGGATAGTAACGCTCGCCGCGGCGCTCGCGCAGTGGCGAGCGCAGCCCCTTGGCCTGCGGGTGGATTGCGGCGTTGGCGCGGCTAGCTGTCGACGCGGATCGGCGCGCGACGGTCGACCATCACCAGCTCGATCAGTTTTTCCGCCGGGACGCTCGGATAGAACAGCCAGCCTTGCGCATAGTCGAAGCCGATTTCCTGCAGTATCGCCAGCTTGCGCGGCTCGTCGACGAATTCGGCGACCGTGGTCTTGTTGGTGGCGCGGGCGACCTGGTAGATCGCGCGGACGATTTTCTCCGACACCGAACTCTGCGCGAGTTCGCGGATGAAGGTGCCGTCGATCTTGACCTCGTCCACCGGCAGCGAATGCAGGTAGCCGAACGAGCACAGGCCGGAGCCGAAGTCGTCGAGGCTGAAGCGGCAGCCCAGTGTCTTGAAGTCGAGGATCATTTCGGCGGCGACGTTCAAATGCTGGATCGCCGCGGTTTCGGTGATTTCGATGCACAGCTTGTTGCGCGGCAGGCGCGCGTGGCGCACCTCGTCGAACAGCTTGCCCATGAACAGGCCGTCCACGAACGATGGCGCCGACAGGTTCAGCGAGACATTGTCGAGGCGATCCAGCAGCGAGCGATGTTCGTCCAGCCAGGCGAGCAGATGCTGCGAGGAAAACTGGTCGAGTTCGGTGGACAGGCCGTGCAGCTCCAGCGCTTCGATCATGCCCGGCGGCGGCGGCGAATAGACGCCGGGTTCGCGCTCGATGCGCAACAGGAATTCGGCCTTGGCGATGCGCGGTTCACGCGCGCGGATGTCCATGATCGGCTGCGGCTGCAGCGTCAGCGCGCCGGTGTCGAGATAGCGCCGGAACTCGGTGACCGCGTCCGATCCGCCATGCGCGCGGCGCACGCGATTGGCGGTGTTGTGAAAGCAGATCTGGTTGAGGCCGCGCAGCTTGGCGCTGTCGCAGGCTTCTTCGGCCTGTGCGACCACGGACGGCCAATCGTTGGCCGCGCGCAGCGGCATCACGCCGATCGACACCGCCAGCGAGCTTGCGCCGTGGCTGCCGGTGTAGGTGAGCGAGGTCATCGCGTCGCGCAGGCTCTTGGCTTCTTCGGCCGCCTGCTGCGCGTGATCCATGGTCTTGATCGCGACGAACTCGTCGCTCCACAACCGGGCGGACAGGCCGTCGTTGCCGGCCCAGCTCTTGAGCCGCTGCATCACCGCCTCGACCAGCTGGTCGGCGACCAGCGGAGAAGCCAGGCGATTGACCGCGCTCAGATGGCACAGGTCGACATAGAACATCGCGGCCGGTGTCTCCGATTTCCAGCCCTGCAGTTCGGCCATCAGCCTGGTGTAACCCGAACGCTTCATGCCGACTCCGGCGTCCGGCTGTCGTGCGGTGGACGTCGCATTGCTTGTCTCCTGGGCGGCCTGCGCCGGTCGCCGGCGCGGCTTCGATTGAGGGTGCTGTCCGCAGCGCCGGCGCCGCGCTGCGGACGCCATTGCGGGACTGGTTGCAATAGCTATCGACCACAGCGGGCAAACCTGTAATGGCATGGTTCCTACAGCCGATAACGCAAGCGCCCGACGCGACCTACGGCGTCTCGCTCTCCAGCCGGTTGCCGCCGAGCGTCTTGGCGCGGCGCAGCGCGGTGCTGGCACGGCGCAGCAGCTGCTGCCAGTCGCCGGAGAAATCGCCGTCGACGCTGGCCGCGCCGATCGAGATCGTCAGCCGGATCATCTGCTCGCGATCGCCCAGCTGCATCGCCTCGATCTGCTGACGGCTGGATTCGCCGATCTTCAGCGCGTCGTCGAGGTCGGTGCCGACCAGCAGCGCCAGGATGCGGTCGCCGCCCAGCCGCACCAGCATGTCGCCGCTGCGGCGGAAGAGCGTCTCCAGCTTCCCGGCGATCAGGCGCAGCGAGCGGTCGCCGGCCGGATAGCCGAACACATCGTTGTAGCGGCCGAGCTGGTCGACGTCGATCACCAGCGCCGAGATCGGCTGATGCGTGCGCTGGCTGCGTCGCCATTCGCGCTCGATTTCCTGCATCGCGTGGCCGGCCGTGTCGAGGCCGGTCAGCGGATCGCTGCCGATCATCGAGCGCATCAGCAGCTCGTGTTCGATCAGCCCGCCGAGGTCGAGCAAGGTGCTGGCGATGCTGGCCTGCTCTGCGGCGCCGAGGCGACGCGCGCGCGTGTTGACCAGGCTCAGCGCGCCGCCGTAAGCGCCACCCGGATCGGCCAGCGCGACGCCGGCATAGAAGCGCAGCCTCGGCGCGCCGCTGACGATCGCCAGCGAGCTGAAGCGCGGATCTGCAGAAAGATCGGCGACGATCAGCGGCTCGCCCGGGGTGGTTGCCGACGTCAGGAACGCGGTGTGATCGGCGATGCCGAGCTCTTCGATGCCGACGCTGCCGCGCAGCTCGATCCGCGCAGGCCCCGCCGTGACCACCGCCGCCGCCGGCAGCTGCAGCGCGCGGCTGGCGATGCGCGCAATACATTCGAAGTACTCGTTGCTCTGCGCGATGCGCCGCAGCTTTTTCGAGTCGCGCCGCGCCGCCTTACCCCTTTCGTTCATTGCTGCGTATCGGTCTTGTCCCGTAGCCCCATGCTAGCGACGCCGCGTCGCGAATGGGGTCCTTGGGGACAAAAAAACCACAAAGCCGATGCATCCGCCGGCAATGAGATTCCGTAGGCGGCGCGCTTGGCGGCTAGGGACCCAGCACGTTCTTCAGCCGGTACAGCCAGTCCAGCGCGTCGCGCGGGCTCAGGCCGTCGGGGTCGATCTGGCGCAGCAGGCGCAGCACTTCCGGCGGCGCGCCCGGCGCCGGCTGCAACAGCAGCGGCAGCTGCGCGGCCGGCTCGCTCAGCGGCGCCTGCGCCACCGGCGTGCGTTCCAGCTCGGCCAGATAGCCCCGCGCGCGCGCGACCACGCTGGCCGGCAGGCCGGCCAGCGCGGCGACCTGCAGGCCGTAGCTGCGATTCGCCGGCCCGGCCTTGACCTGGTGCAGGAACACCAGCTTGGGCACGTCGCCACCGAACTCCACTGCGTCCAGATGGACGTTGGCGATGCCGGCGAGGCGGTCGGCAAGCTGGGTCAGCTCGAAGTAATGCGTGGCAAAAAGCGTGTAGGCGCCGACCTGCGTCGCCAGGTGTTCGGCGCAGGCGCGCGCCAGCGACAGGCCGTCGTAGGTCGAGGTGCCGCGGCCGATTTCGTCCATCAGCACCAGCGAGCGCCGCGTCGCGTTGTGCAAAATGTTGGCGGTCTCGCTCATCTCGACCATGAAAGTCGACTGGCCGCTGGCCAGATCGTCGGCCGCGCCGATGCGCGTGAAGATGCGATCCACCGGACCGATGCACGCGCTCTGCGCCGGCACGAAGCAGCCGGCATGCGCCAGCAGCACGATCACCGCGGTCTGGCGCATGTAGGTGGACTTGCCGCCCATGTTCGGACCGGTGATCACCAGCAGGCGCGTGTCCGTGTCCAGGCACAGGCTGTTGGGCACGAAGGCCGAACCGATCATGTGCTCGACCACCGGATGACGGCCGAGCTGGATGTCGAGGCGATCCTCAATGACCAGCTGCGGGCGGCTCAGGTTCAGCGTGCTCGCGCGCTCGGCCAGGCAGCCGAGCACGTCGAGTTCGGCCAGCGCCTGCGCGGTCGCCTGCAGCGGTTTGAGTTCGGCGGCGAGCTGGTCGAGCAGCGCCTCAAAGAGCTGCTTTTCGCGCGCCAGCGCGCGATCGCGCGCCGACAGCACCTGGTCCTCGAAACGCTTGAGTTCCTCGGTGATGTAGCGCTCGTAATGCGTCAGGGTCTGCCGGCGCGTGTAATGCGTGGGCACTTTCGCCGCATGGGTCTTGCCGATTTCTATATAGAAACCGTGCACGCGGTTGTAGCCGACCTTGAGCGTGTCGATGCCGGACGCGGCGCGTTCGCGCACTTCCATTTCCATCAGGAAGCTGTCGGCGTTCTCGGAGAGCTCGCGCAGATGATCCAGATCGGCATCGAAGCCGCTCTTGAAGATGGCGCCGTCGCGCACGGTCAGCGGCGGCTGCTCGTGCAAGGCGCGCAGCAGGGTGTCGGCGAGCGCCTGATGCGGCTGCAGCGCGGCGGTCAATGCCGCCAGCCGCGGCGCCTCCAGCGGCTGTGTCAGCCGTGCGAGTTCCGGCAGCATGGCCAGCGTGTCGCGCAGCCCGGCCAGATCGCGCGGACGCGCCGAGCGCAGCGCGCAGCGCGCGAGAATTCGCTCGACGTCGGCGACATTGCGCAGCCGCTCGCGCAGCGCGGTCAGCCGCTGATGGTCGCGCTCGTGATCGAGCAGGTTGGCGATCGCACCGTAGCGCGCATCGAGTTCGACGCGGTCGCGCAGCGGCCGCAGCAGCCAGCGGGCGAGGGCGCGGCTGCCCATCGCGGTGATGCAGCTGTCGAGCACGTGCAGCAGGCTGTATTCGAGTTCGCCGGACAGGCGCCGGTCGATTTCCAGATTGCGCCGTGTCGCCGGATCGAGAATCAGCGTCTCTTCGGGCTGCTCCAGCTTGATGCCGCTCAGATGCGGCATCAGCGACTTCTGCGTCTCCTGCACGTACTGCAGCAGCGCGCCGGCGGCACCGATCGCCGCGCTCAGATCCTCGCAGCCGAAACCGCGCAGATCGCGCGTGCCGAACTGCGTCAGCAGCAGCCGATACGCCGACGCGGGATCGAAATGCCAGACCGGGCGATTCAGCGCCGTCAGGCCGAGTTCGGGCAGCGAGCCGTCACCGTCGGCGACCAGCAATTCGCTGGGCCGCAGCCGATGCAGCTCGGCACGCAGATCCGATTCGCTGGCGGTTTCCAGCAGGCTGAAGCGCCCCGATGACAGCTCCATCCAAGCCAGACCGTAGCGATCCTTGAACTGGCACACCGCCGCGAGCAGGTTCTGCGAACGCGGATCGAGCAGGCTGTCGTCGGTGGCGGTGCCCGGCGTGACGATGCGCACCACTTCGCGGCGCACCAGTTTTTCGACGCCCGCGCTTGCGCCAGACGCTGCCACGCCGACCTGCTCGGCAATCACCGCCGACTCGCCGGCCTTGATCAGCCGCGCGAGATAGGTCTCCATCGCATGCACCGGCACGCCGGCCATGACCACGGGCTGTCCGGCGGATTCACCGCGCCGCGTCAGCGTGATGTTGAGCAGCCGCGCGGCCTTGCGCGCGTCGTCGAAAAACAGCTCGTAGAAATCGCCCATCCGGAACAGCACCAGCGTATTCGGATGCTGGGCCTTGATGCCGAAATACTGCTGCATCAACGGCGTGTGCGCGGACAGGTTGGGCTTTTCCATGAGCCGCGGATTTTAAGCTGCGCTGGCGATCGCTGCAGGTTTCTGATCGCCATGTAGGAGCGGGCTTGCCCGCGACTGTGCTCTTGAAGGGCTCAGTCGCGGGCAAGCCCGCTCCTACAGGTGGGGCGGTGAGCGCCGCTAGTTCGGCAGCGGCAGCGTCTTCACGCCGGCTTCGCCGACCACCACCAGGCCGTCTTTCAGCGGCACCACGCCGGACAGCGTGCCGCCGGCGGTGGCGCCGGCGGCCTTGGGTGCGGTCAGGATCTGCACGCTGGCGTCGGGCTTGATCAGCAGCGACAGATCGTCGGCGCCGACCAGCACCGCGCCGCGGTCCTTGGCCAGCGTGCCGCCGAACAGCGACTGCTTGGTGTCGGTCTGGACCTGCGTCCACTTCTTGCCGTGCACGTCGTCGCTGACGTAGACATTGCCGCGCTGGCCGAACACCAGCACGCCTTTGGGGCCCCAGGGCAGCGCACCGTAAAAGCTGCCTTCGTACGGTGATTGCAGCTTGGTCCACGGGCCTTGCAGGCCGCGCACCGCGAGCGTGCCCTGTTCGCCGGCGATGAACAGCTCGCCGGTGTTGAGGCGGATCATGCTGCTCAGGTGCAGCTCGTCGGCGCGCACCGGCGGTGCGTCGACGTCGCTCCAGGTGGTGCCGCCGTCGGTGGTCTGCAGGAACAGGCCGTAGGCGCCGAGCGCGTAGGCGTACTGGGCGTCGATCACCAGCAGGTTCAGCAGCGGCTTTTCCAGCGCCGGATCGAAGTGCTGCAGGGCCCAGGTCTTGCCGCCGTCGGTGGTGTGCAGGATGGTCGCGTCGTGGCCGACGGCCCAGCCGTTGTCGCTGTCGGCGAAACCGACCGCGGTCAGGGTCGCATTGACCGGTGACGGCGACTGCGTCCACTTCTGTCCGTCTGTCGAGACCAGGATGTTGCCGCGCTCGCCGACGACGACGGTCTTGTCGCCGGCATTGGTGACGCCGAGCAGCAGGCCGCGCGTCACACGCGGCATGATCTCGGCGGCGCGCGGCTTGATCTCGGGCTTGGGCGCCGCAGCGGCCTCGGTCGGATCGCCCGGCGGATTGCTCGGTTCGTCCTGGGCGATGGCGCTCAGCGAAGCGGCGGCGACGGCCAGGGCCAGCGCTGAGAGTTTGAATCTGATGGTCGTCTTCATGGCGATCTCGTCCTCAGGCGCTGGCCGCATCGTGATGATCGGCGTCGGCGGGCACGGGTTTCTGTTTGATCAGGAACGCCGCGAACGCCGGCAGCAGCAGCACCGCGGCGGCGGCGTTGGCCAGGAACATGATCGTCAGCAAAATGCCCATGTCGATCTGGAACTGCAGGCCCGACAGCAGCCAGGTGCAGACCGAAGCCGCCAGCGCCAGGGCCGTCACCACCACCGCCTTGCCGGTCTGCTTCAGCGTCGTCTCATAGGACTGGCGCAGGGTCATGCCGCGATTGATGCACTCCTCCAGCACGCTGTAGATGTAGATGCCGTAGTCGACGCCGATACCGGCGGCGAACGCGGCCACCGGCAAGGTCGACACCTTCAGGCCGATATCCAGGAACACCATCACCGCATAGGTGATCACCGACACCATCCACAGCGGCAGCAGCACGCAGATCAGGCTGGCGATACTGCGGAAGCTCAGCCACACGCAGATGCCGATGCACAGGAACAGCCAGAACAGCACGGTGTGCTCGGTGTCGCGGATGACGTCGTTGGTCGCCGCCATCACGCCGACGTTGCCGGTGGCGAGCTTGAACTGCACCTGCGGCTTGTCGCCCTGTTCCTTGATGAAACCGTTGACCGCGGCGATGACCGTGTTGATGGTCTCGGCCTTGTGGTCGGTCATGAAGATCAGGATCGGGATTGCGCTGCAGTCGTTGTTCAGGAAGCCGGTCGAGGTCGGGAACTGCTGGTTGGCCAGCACCAGGCCGTCGGAGCTGCGCGGCAGCACCAGGTATTTCGGGTTGCCCTCGTTGAACTGGTTGTAGACGATCTTGCCCAGCTGCGGCAGCGAGATCGTCGATACCACGCCCGGCGTGTTCTGCATGCGGTAGGCGAAGCGGTCGATCTCTTCCATGATCGGGTATTCGATGCAGCCGTCGGCCTTGTTCTCGGCGATGACCTTGATCAGCTCGACACCGATGGTGTAGTTCGCCGCGATCGCCGCCGAATCCTTGTTGTAGCGCGAGTCCGGACGCAGCTCCGGCACGCCGTCGTGCAGCTCGCCGATCTTCAGCTGCTTGCTGATGTACTCGGCGCCGCCCCAGCCCAGGCCGGCGATGATCAGCACGACGATCGCGACCGGCTTCAGCGTGATCGCCGACAGCAGGCGCCACAGCGGCTCGAAGCTCTTGTCACGCTTGCGCTGGTAGTCGCGGAACTTGGCCGGATCGCCGAGATGCGCATAGGACAGCAGGCAGGGCAGCAGCACCTTCTTGCAGATGATCACCGCCAGCAGGCCGAACATCGCGTTGATCGCCATCTCGCGGATCACGCCGACCGGGATCAGCAGGATGGTGCCGAAGCCGACCACGTTGGTGACCAGCGCGGTGATGCCGGGGGTGACTAGGCGCTTGTAGGTATTGCGCGAGGCATCGAAGGAATTGCTGCCGCGTTCGGCGACTTCCAGCAGCCAGAAGCTGGTGATCTGGATGCCGTGCGATACCGAGATCGCCAGCACCAGGAACGGCACCAGGATCGCGAACGGGTCGAGGCCGAAGCCGGCCATGTGCAGCATGCCCAGTTCCCACAGCACCGCCAGCAGGCCGCAGGACAGCGGCAGCAGCGCGATCAGCGCCGAGCCGGTGTACCACCACAGCACGACCCAGGTCAGCAGCAGCGCCAGGCCGAAGAAGCCGACCACTTCGAAGGTGGCGTCGCCGACGTCGCCGACGACCTTGGCGAAGCCGACGATGTGGATGTCGACATTCGGGTTGTAGTCCGGGTTGGCGCGCTCGATCACGTCGACGTCGCTGCCGCGCAGGCTGACGGTCTTGGCCGCGTCGGCCGGATCGGCGACCTCGATCTTGTGGAAGCGGAACGTGAACTTGCGCGGGTCGGTGTAGACGCTGTTGATCACCGTGCCGGCTTTCAGGCCGTCTTTATCCGCCTTGAGCTTGTAGTCGTAGACCTTGGGGTTGACGAAGTGCTGGCGCACGTCTTCGATCAGCTTGGCGGTGGCCAGGTAGTCCAGGCGCTTGCCGGTCATCGGATCGTGTTCGAGCAGCTCGCTGAACACCATCGCGCCGGTCTGGTCATTGGTGACGTAACGGCCGACCGCCTTGGCCTTGGCGGTGTTGCTCTTGATGATCTCGACCATCTCGGCCGTGGGCGCGTATTCGGCCGGGATCACGTTGCCGCCGCGAAAGCCTTCCTCCACGGTTTCGAGGTAACGCACGTCCGGCGTGAACAGCGAGCTGACGCGCGCACGATCGACACCCTTGGTGAAGAACACGCCCTGCGTGAGCTTGCGCAGCGTCTCCATGAACTCGGGCGTGTAGATGTCGCCCTTCTTCTGCTGTACCGAGAACAGGATGATGTTGCCGCCGCCGAATTCCTGCTGGTACTGCTTGAACACCTTCATGTACGGGTGGCCGAGCGGCAGCTGTTTCTCGTAACCGGTGTCCAGCTGCAGGTGCGAGGCCTGCCAGATCATGAACAGGGTCGTCAGGAAGATGGCGAGCAGGGTGCGGGGGCGGTTGCCGAAGACGATCGGCTCCGTGACCCGCACGAATGCCTTGGAGAACTTGCCTTGCGCTTCGCCGTGCATCAATAGCTCCTCTGTCCGCCGGCCTGGCGGGCCTGATTCGAATTATTCTGGCTGCGCCGTCTGCCGCACCGGGACTGACGCGCCGATCGTCTAGCGTAACGGATTCGTGAACGCTCGGGCTTGGCCTGTCGGACAGTGTTTCATCGTGAGTTCGTCATCCGCGGCATTAAGAACCCCTCTACCTCCGGGAGAGGGGTAGGGGTGAGGGACCCTCCGCGATAGCCGACCCGGGTTCGGGCTGCGAGTCCCTCACCCGGCGCTTCGCGCCACCCTCTCCCGAAGGGAGAGGGCACGGCCGTGAGCTCAGGCGGGCTGCTTGCCCGCGACCGCCCGCTGCAGCACTGCGCGCAGGATCCAGAACAGCAGCAGCGGCCCCAGGAAGATGCCGAAGGCGAGCACGTTGTGGCCCTCGCCCAGCGGCGCCCAGGTGCGGCAGGGAATCTCGAACTGCAGGTTGGGCAGATTCTTCTTGGTGCCGGCGATGCAGAAGTCGTTGGTCTGGCTGAGCTGCTCGCCGGTGACCAGGGTGCAGTCCAGGCAGACCTCCTGGTACACCGGCGGCGCCAGCTCCGGGAAGATCGCACGGGCGCGGCCGGCATTGTTGACGTGGTAGAACACGCCGGTCGGGTCGCGCATGACGACACCGGCGCCGGGGATCACCGACAGGTCGTTGATGCGCGAGCGCATGCCGTCGGACAGCGGGCCGGAGACTTTCCAGCTGATTGCCGCCCAGGCCGCCAGCAGCAGCCAGAACAGCAGCCGTCCCAGCGCGAAGCCGCGGCTGCGCCGGCGGGCGTTGACGGCTGTTGCTGACTGTTCTGCGTTCATCATCCCGCCACCTGCATTCGTCTCTAATTATAGACGGCGCGCTGTCGGCCGCGCCGTTGATGCCGGGCATTGCCGCCCTTGGCCGGCAGACTGCCATCGGCAGCGAGGCGCCGACAGTGGCTCTGGCATACTGCCCGGCACAAAAAACAAACCGCCGGCGCGCGGCCCTCGCGCGTCACCGTCGCGGAGGAAAAATGAACGATCCCAGGAGTGAGACCCTGAGCCGCCCGGCCGTCACGGCCAGCGAGGCACAGGATTCCGGCAAGGAGCAGGAGAGCCTGCTGGCGCAGCTGGAGGGCGCCAGCCAGAACCGGGCCGATGCGCCGCCGCACAGCGCGGGCTTCATCCGCGCGTTCTACGACACGTCCAGCATCGACGCGCTGCGCCTGCGCAGCGAGGACGAGTTGCTGGCGCTGGCCTTCAACCAGCTGCGCTGGACCCAGGGCCGCCAGACCGGCGAGCTGAAGCTGCGGCTGCTGCGGCCGGGCGAGAGCGCCGACGCGCTGGCCGGTCTGGCGCTGGTGGAAACCTGCGTCGACGACATGCCCTACCTGGTCGACACGGTCGCCATCGCGGTGCGCGAGGCCGGCGTGTCGATCGACTGGGCGGTGCACCCGATCCTGAAGCTGCGCCGCGACGCTGGCGGCCAGATCGTCGCGATCGGCGACGCGGCCGCGGCCGATGCCGGCGCCGGGCTCGAATCCTGGATCCACATGGAGTTCGAGCCGCTGCCGAACGAGGCCGCTTATGCCGCGCTGGAGCAGGAGCTGAACGACTCGCTTGCCGATCTGCGCCGTGCGGTCGGCGACGCGCCGGCCATGGTCGAGCGCGCGCTGGCGCTGGCCGAAGGCCTGGCGCAGACGCCGCCGAATGCCGACCCGGCCGAGTTCGCCGAAGGCCGCGCGTTCCTGCAGTGGCTGGCCGATGGTCATTTCACGTTTCTCGGTTACACCGAGACCCGCGCCGCCACCGGTGCCGACGGCCGCCAGCAGCTGTTCAACGCCAGCGAGGCCGCGCTCGGTCTGTCGCGGCCCGGCGAGCGCTACGCCGACACCGCCGAGCTGATCGCGCCCAAGGAAGAGCTGGACAAGTACGCCGAGTCGCCGCGACTGATCGTCGTCACCAAGGCCAACCGACGCGCGCACGTGCATCTGGCCGATTACATGGACGTGATTTCGGTCAAGCAATACCGCGAGGATGGCAGCGTCGCCGGAACCTGCCGCTTCGTCGGCCTGTTTGCCTCGGATGTTTACGTCGACCGTCCGCGCACGATTCCGCTGATCCGCAAGAAAGCCGATTACGTCATGCGCCGCTCGCGCATCGGCGAGGACACGCACAGCGGCAAGCTGCTGCGCGAGATTCTGCACCTGCTGCCGCGCGACGAGCTGTTCCAGTCGTCCGAGCAGGAGCTGTATCGCACCGCGATGGGCATCCGTGCGCTGCGCGACCGCCATCAGCTCAAGCTGTTCCTGCGTCGCGACCGTTACGGCCGCTTCTACAGCTGCCTGATTTATCTGCCGCGCGATCGTTATTCGCGCGAGCTGCGCGATCGCCTGGCCGGCGAGCTGCTGAAAATCTTCAATGCGACCGCGGTGGATCGCCAGGTCGATTCGCTGCGCGGCTCGATGGCGCGAGTGCGCTTCATCGTGCGCACGCCGCCGGGCACGCAGATCGATCTGAGCGCCGAGCAGATCGAGCAGAAGCTGATCGCGGCGACGCGCAACTGGCGTGAGCAGTTGCGCGAACTGCTGCAACGCACCGTCGGCGGCCGCAGCACGCAGATCCTGGCGCGCTACGCCGATGCGTTCCCGCTGTCGTATACCGAAAGCGTTTCACCCAGCGACGCCGAAGCCGATCTGCATTATCTGTTGCGCCTGTCGGAGGCCGAGCCCCTGTTGCCGCGCCTGATCATGGATGCGACGGCGACGCCGGTGCGCGCGACCAGCCTGAAGCTCTACGCTCGCCAATCGCAGGTCGCCTTGTCCGACGTGCTGCCGACGCTGGAGAACTTCGGCCTGCGCGTGCTCAGCCAGGAGCCGACCCAAATCACGCCCAAAGACGGCCCGGCACTGTGGATACAGGAGTTCTCGATCGAGGCACCGGAGTCGAGGTTGTCGGCCGAGCAGCAGAAGACCTACTTCGAGGCCGCGCTGCTCAAGACCTTCACCGGCGCAACCGAAAACGACGGCCTCAACAAGCTGGTGCTGGCATCGGGGCTCGACTATCGCCAGGTCGCCTGCGTGCGCGCGCTGGCCAAGTACATCAACCAGGTCGGCCTGCCTTTCGGCCGCGTCGACATCGAGCATCAGCTCGGCACGCATCCGGATATCGCGCGCTTGCTGGTGCGGCTGTTCGAGTCGCGCTTCGATCCGCGGATGGAAGCGGCCAGGCGCAGGAGCGATGAAATCCGCTTTGCGCAGGAGATCGACGCCGCGCTCGACGCGGTGACCAGCCTCGACGCCGATCGCGTGCTGCGCGCGTTTCTGTCCGTGGTGCACGCGAGCCTGCGCACCAACTTCTATCAAAGCGCCGCCGACGGCTCGCAGAAACCGTACATCAGCATCAAGCTCGATCCGAGCAAGATTCCGGAGCTGCCGTTCCCGCGGCCGATGTTCGAAATCTGGGTTTATTCGCCGGAAGTCGAAGGCGTGCATCTGCGTGGTGGCCGAGTGGCGCGCGGTGGCCTGCGCTGGAGCGACCGGCGCGAGGATTTCCGCACCGAAGTGCTGGGCCTGATGAAGGCGCAGATGGTCAAGAATGCGGTGATCGTGCCGGTCGGCGCCAAGGGCGGT
Organism: Hydrocarboniphaga sp.; assembly: GCF_965279055.1. Lineage (NCBI taxonomy): Bacteria > Pseudomonadati > Pseudomonadota > Gammaproteobacteria > Nevskiales > Nevskiaceae > Hydrocarboniphaga > Hydrocarboniphaga sp. Next base: position 1,333,828 of record NZ_OZ257125.1, read on the forward strand.
TTCGTCGTCAAGAAGCCGGTCGACGCGAGCAATCGCGAAGCCTGGATGGCGCAGGGCATATCTTGCTATCAAACTTTTTTGCGCGGCCTGCTCGACATTACCGACAACCGCGTCGGCGACGCGATCCAGGCGCCACGCGACGTGGTGCGGCTTGACGAGGATGATCCTTATCTGGTGGTTGCCGCCGATAAGGGTACGGCGACCTTCAGCGACATCGCCAACGGCATCGCCCACGATTACGGCTTCTGGCTCGGCGATGCCTTCGCCTCCGGTGGCAGCGTCGGCTACGACCACAAGAAGATGGGCATCACCGCCAAGGGCGCGTGGGAGAGCGTCAAGCGCCATTTCCGCGAGCTGGATCGCGACATTCAGAGCGAGCCGTTCACCGTCATCGGCATCGGCGACATGAGCGGCGACGTGTTCGGCAACGGCATGCTGCTGTCGCGCAAGACGCGCGTGGTTGCCGCCTTCGATCATCGCCACATCTTCATCGACCCGAATCCGGACGAGGAGAAAAGCTTCAATGAGCGCGAGCGCCTGTTCGCGCTGCCGCGCAGCTCGTGGATGGATTACGACGCGAGCCTTATTTCCGAAGGCGGCGGCATTTATCCGCGTACGGCCAAGCTGATCAAGCTGTCGCCGCAGGCGCAGAGCGTGCTGGGCATCGCGAGCGCCGCGCTGACGCCGCCGGAGCTGATGAACGCGATCCTGAAAGCACCGGTCGATCTGTTCTGGAACGGCGGCATCGGCACCTATGTGAAGAGCCAGCATCAGAGCCATGCCGAAGTGCGTGATCGTGCCAACGACAACATCCGCGTCAACGGCCGTGACCTGCGGGTGAAAGTCGTGGGCGAGGGTGGCAATCTCGGCTTCACCCAGGCGGGCCGCATCGAATACGCTTTGAACGGCGGCCGACTCAACACCGACGCGATCGACAACAGTGCCGGCGTGCATTGCTCGGATCGCGAGGTCAACATCAAGATCCCGTTGAACCGGCTGATGGCCGAAGGTCAGCTGACGCGCGAGCAGCGCGATCCGCTGCTCGCGGCGATGACCGACGATGTGGCCAGGCTGGTGCTGCGCGACAACTACGTGCAGTCCGCCTGCGTCAGCCTGATGGAACGCGAGGCGGCGACGCGGCTCGACGAGCACGCCGGCCTGATGCGCCAGCTGGAGCGCGACGGCCTGCTCAATCGCGTGATCGAAGTCTTGCCGGACGAGGAGACCTTGAAGGAGCGGCGCGGCGAAGGTCGCGGCCTGACCCGCCCGGAACTGGCGGTACTGGTGGCCTACTCCAAGATTTCCCTGAACGATGCGGCGCTGATGTCGGACATCCCCGATGATCCGTTCTTCGAGCGTGATCTGCTGGCGAACTTCCCGCCGCTGCTGGTCGAGCGTTATCGCAGCGATCTGCTGGCGCATCGCCTGAAGCGCGAAATCATCGCGACGATCCTGAGCAATGCGATCGTCAATCGCATGGGCATCGCGTTTGCGCATCGCATGGCCGCCGATCACGGCGTGCTGCGCGCCGAAGTGCTGAAGGCCTATGCGACCGCGCACGAAATCTTCCGCGGTGACCATTACTGGCGCGGCATCGAGGCGCTGGACAACCAGGTTCCGGCGCCGCTGCAGTATCGTTTGATGCAGCGTGCCACCGGCCTGCTGAAGCACGCCACTGGCTGGCTGGTGCGCTCGCGGTTGTCCGAGCGCGCCGTCAGCGATCTGATCGCATGCTATCGCGAGCCGGTTGCACAACTCGAAGCGAGCCTGCCGTCGATCCTGTCGCCGGCGTATCGCGAGGAATGGGATCGCAGCTACAACGCCATCGTCGCCGACAAGGTCGACGAGCCGCTGGCGCATTCGCTGGCCAATACGCTGGTGCTGGGCTGCGCGCTCGACATCGCCGATCTCGCCGAGCAGGCGGCCATGCCGCTGGCGGAAACGGCGGCGGTGTATTTCGCCGTCGGCGAGCGCCTGCGCATGCCCTGGCTGCATTCGGCGATCCTGGCGCTGAAAGTCAGCGATCAGTGGCAGGCGCTGGCACGCAACAACCTGCGCGACGACGCCTACAAGATTCACCGCCGCATCACCGCGCGCGTGCTGACGCAAGAGGGTGCGAACGCGGAAGCGCGGATCGACGCCTGGACCGCCGCGCACGAGCGTGAGGTGCGCTTCGCGATGAATCGCGTTGCCGAGCTGCAGGCCAGCAATGGCGCCGACTTCCAGGCGCTGGCGGTGGCAGTGCGCGAGGTGCGTAAGCTGCGCGCCTTGTAACGCTGTGTAGTCGTGTCCCCGGGTGAAACCCGGGTTGCACCCGGGCTACCCCAGCGGCGTGAATCGTCGCCTGGGTGGCCGCGCTAGTAGATCCTTACTCACCTGGCTTTTTTCACGGCGCTGTCACGAGCCAAACCTAGCGTGCGCGGCTTCTCTCGCCTGCCTGTGCCGCCATGTCCCAGCTTCCGCCGTCCAATCCCGCCCGCCGTCGTCTGCTTGCCGGCATTGCCGCGTCCACTGCCGGGGCCAGCGTGCTCGCGGCCTGTGGCGGATCGTCCGGGGGCGGCGGCGACGATGACGGCGGCAGCCTGATCGGTGGCGACGGCTCGCCGGCGCCGCTGCCGGAGATGAAGGGCCTGCCGGCGCCCGAGGATTCCGGCATCGACCACATCGTCGTCGTGATGATGGAGAACCGCTCCTTCGATCATTATTTCGGCTGGTTGCCCGGCGCCAACGGCAGGCAGGCCGGGCTGAATTTCAAGGACAAGGCCGGTGCCAATGTCGCCAGCTTTCCGCTGGCCAGCACCGACGGCTACGGCTACCAGAGCTGCGGCCAGGAAGACCCGAACCACAGCTACGACGGCGGCCGCCTGCATTACAACGACGGCAGGATGGACGGCTTCCTGCAGACCGTGTCGGCCGACGGCGATCACTTTCCGGTCGGCTACTTCGGAGCCGATGATCTGCCGTTCTTCAAGGGCGTGGCCGAGCAGTGGACGGTCTGCGACCGCTATTTCAGCGGCATCCTGTCGTCGACCTATCCGAACCGCATTTACATGCACACCGGCCAGACCGACCGCAACAGCAACACCACGACTGCCTCGACCCTGCCGGCGATCTGGGACCAGCTCGCGGCCAAGGGCCTGACCGGCACCTACTACTTCAACGATCTGCCGCTGACGGCGCTGTTCGGCACGCGCTTTCTGACGATCAGCCAGCCTTATGCCGCGTTCCTGGCGGCGGCCGCGCTGGGCAGCTTGCCGGCCGTGTCGTATGTCGATCCGAGTTTCGGTGGCGAAACTTTCGGCACCAGCAACGACGACCATCCGCTGGCCGACGTGCGCAACGGCCAAGCGTTTCTCAACCAGGTCTACAACGCGTTGCGCAACAGCCCGAACTGGGAAAAGACACTGCTGATCATCAACTACGACGAGTGGGGCGGCTTCTACGACCATGTGCCGCCGCCGCTGGCGCCGGTGTCGACGGCGGAGAACAGCGTCGTCGGCAACGACGGCCGTCTCGGTTTTCGCGTGCCCTGCGTGCTGGCCGGCCCGCGCGTCAGGAAAGGCCACATCGACAGCAACCAGTACGATCCGAATTCGATCCTGAACCTGATCAGCTGGCGCTTCGGTCTCGACGGCCTGGGCGTGCGGTCGCAGACCTCGAAGAACCTGGCCTACGTGCTGGATTTCAGCAGCAGCCCGCGCAGCGACAAGCCGGCATTCGACGTCGGCGCCGGGCCGTTCGGCTCGGCTTGCCAGCTGGCGACGATCCTGCCGCAAAGCACCTCGTTGTCGTCGCTGGCATCCGCGCAGCGCAGCGCCGCCGAGCATTTCCTCGATCTGGAGACGCTGCGCATGATCGCCAAGCGCAACGGCTTCAGCTGGTAGCGCCGCCTAACGCGGTTTCGGAATCTCTTCGGTGGTGGTGCGCGAGGAGCCGGCGTCTGCCGCGGCTTCGACCGGCTTGAACTCGTAGACGCGCACGCCGTCGCTGGTGTTGTGCACCTCGGTGTCGAACTCGTGCTTGATGTACTGGCCGTCGGCGCCGACGATGTTCATCAGGATGCGGCAGGTCTTGCTGCCGCTTTCCTCGGTGATCAGCGGCGCATAGCTCATGTGCGCGTTTTTCTCGACGGTCAGCTTGTAGTACTTGCTGACCAGTGCGTAGCTGACGCCTCTGTCCTTTTCGCCGCAGTTGAGCTGTGCCATCAACGGATGGTTGGCACGGATCGCCAGCCGGTTCGGTTCGTCGCGGAACGAGGGCTTGATTTCACCGCGCGTCTGCGCGTCGACGAAGATGCCGACGCTGACATAGGCGCCGGAGTGGTTATCGGCATAGCCGGCCGAGGCCAGGTCGGTCTGGGCGTAGGACACACAGCCGGCCAGGCTCGCCAGCGTCAGCGCGGCGAAGGCGTTCTTCAACAGCATGGCATTCATGTAAGCGATCACCGGCAATCGGGCCATCAGCATAAAGCTTAACGCTGCGCGACGAAGGCCCTGCTCCGGTAGCATCGCGACGTCAGGTATCCACAAGGACGCGGCATGGCCTACGAATACAATCCCGAATCCTCGCGATTCAACCTGCCGAATCCGCACCGGGTCGAGAATCTGCTGCTGATCGTCGCCGGCGTCGCCCAGCTCGCGGTCGCGGCATTTGCGCTGTGGATCGGCCGCGAATGGCTGGTGCAGCATGCCGGGCAGGTCGCGATACGGCCGCTGGCGATCGGCGTGGCGCTGCTGATTTCCGGCCTGCTGACGGTCGGCATGGTGATGCGCCAGCTGGTGTTCTACTTCGGCCGCAACCAGCCGGCGCCGCTGGCCGACGTGCTCAGCCCGCAGAAAGACGGCGTCACCGAAAGCGGCCTGGGTCTGCGCGAAACCATTCGCCAGAATGCGATCAGCTTCGAGACGCCGGTCGGCGGTTTCGATCAGCTGTTGTACAAGATGATCCCCGACCTGGTGTTCTCGCCGCCGCCGGTGCAAGGGCGTGCGCGGGTGCAGTTCTACAACGCCGCGGTGCTGCTGGCGATTTTCCTGTGCTTCGCGATCGCCAGCTTCGGCGTGATCAACGCGGCGGCGAAAAGCTGGATCCATCTGGGCTTTCTGCTGCTGACCGCGCTGGTGGTCCTGAAGCCGCTGCGCGCGCGGGCCGGCAAGCTGTCTCTCGGCATCAAGCCCTTCGTCGTGCTGTTGCTGCTGTCGATCATCGTGCCGGTGCTGCTGAGCATGACGGCGACGCGGCCGCTGTTGTATGCCGACAAGATTCACCTGGGCATGCTGACGACGGTGTTTCTGCTGCTGGCACTGGCCGCGAACCTGCTGTTCCTGTTCGCGCTGCTCGGCCAGACCCTGCGGCCGGATCGCATCTCGATGGCGAATCATCTCGAAACGCTGTCGATGAACGCGCACCCGCGCCAGCTGCTGCTGGAGCTGGATCGTCAGCTGCAGGGCATGTGGACCGAGAAAATTCCGAACCGCGCCTACTCGCGCGTGTCGCCGCAGATCGAGGCCGGCACCGGCGCGTTCACCGGCGAGTTGCTGGAAGAATCGCAGCCAGTGCCGCGCGACGCGGCGGCACTGAACTTCGGCAGCGCGCTGCAGATGCGCGAATACCGCTACCTGGTGATCGTCGACCTGTTCGCGCTGATCGCGGCGCTGGTCGGCTGCGGGTTGCTGGCGTATGCCGCGTCGAGCAAGAGCATCGCCGCGATCGATCCGCTGGTGCTCGGCGCGCAGCTGGTCGCGGTCAGCTGGTATGGCTTTCGCACGACCACGTTCCTGTGGCGGCGCTTCGAGTTCAGCTCGCGCGCCTGGTGGCTGGAAATCAGCGGCAACTACCAGACCTCCAACGTCGACTACGGTCGCGTGCTCGAAGATGCGGTGAAGACGCGCAAGCAAGTCGTCAACATCGACGACATGACGCTGAGAGTCTGGGTCGCGGATTTCTATTCGGTCGCCTTCGGCCCGGATCAGCCGCGCTTTCTGCTGTCGATGTCCGGCGAGCAGGCCGAGGCCGAGCGCCTGGCCAAGCACCTGCGCGAATTCGCCGAGAGCCAGAGCGCTTTGCTCGCGCCTGGCAGTTCGCGCGACATCGAATCAGCGCAGCGGCTGGCGGCGATGAATGCGATGGGCGATCGTGCGCGCACCGACGCGGTGTCGCGGGGCGATGCGGCAGCTGCCTATCTGGCGGCGAAGGATGATCCGGCGCCGCAAGGTTGAGGCCTACGGCGGCGCCGGTTTTATCGGCTTTTCCCGAGGCGCGGACAGTCTCGTGGCGCTGGCTTCGAGCTGCGCCAGCACTTCGTCATTCGATCCGGCCAGGCTTTTCCTCGCCAGTGTCACTGCCTGCGCAATGAGCCGACGCGCGGTCGGCGCGTCGCCGCTGTCGTAGAGCTGGTTGGCCAGGTCGTCGCTGGAGGCCAGCGTCATCGGCGCATCGGCGCCGATCGCGCGGCGATAGTCCGCCAGCGCGGCCAGTCCCTGCTCGCGGCCTTCGGCCAGCTGTCCCATCTTCAGCAGCGTCATCGCCAGCTCGAGATGCACTTCCGCGCTGCGCGGATGATCGGCGCCCACCGCGCGCAGATGATCGGCGTAGGCGCGCCGCAGTTCGCGCAGCGAGGCTGGATAATCGCCGGCTTCGCGCTCCGTCACGCCGAGGTTGTTGCGTGCGTAGAGCGTCGCGAGGTTGTCCGGGCCGAGCACGCGCTCGCGCGCCGCCAGCACCTGCCGGCGCAGTTGCAAGGCTTCGTCGAGTTTGCCCAGCGACTGCAGCGTGACCGCATGATTGTTCATCGTGCGCAGCGTCTCGGGATGATCTTGCCCCAGCTGCGCCTGCTGCGCACTCAGAATGCGTTCCTCGAGCTTGCCGGCGGCTTCCATCTGGCCGCGGTCGGCGAGGTTGTTGGCCATGTTCGACAGATAGGTCAGCGTTTCCGGATGCTCGTCGCCGTAGCGACGATAGGCGCTGTCCAGCAGTTGCTCGAGATAGACCGCCGAGTCCTCGTTGCGGCTTTGATTGCGCAGCGCGTCCGACAGCAGCACCTCGGTTCTCATGGTGTCCTGGTCGTCGTTACCGAACTGCGCTTGCTGCTTCAGATATACCGCGTGCAGTTGTCGCTCGGCTTCCGCATAACGGCCCTGAGAGTTCAGCACCGAGCCGAGCATCGACTGTATCGACAGGCTCAGCCGCGCCTGGTCGGCGCCGAGTGCGCCGCTGTGGCGCAACATGCTGCGCAGCCGGGTTTCCGCTTCGGCGAAGCGGCTCTGATCGGCCAGCGATTCGGCGATGATCAGATCGGCTGCGATACTGTCCGTGCTCGCGCTGTCACCGTTGTTGCTGCGCCATCCGTCGATCACCGATTGCGCGATGCTGCTAGCCGCGGCGTAGTTGCCCAAACGCAGTTTCAGACGCGCGCGAACCAGATCGGCGCGCAGCGTGCGCGCGTCGACGGCGCCGAATTCGGCACGGCTGGAAGCAGCGGCGCGCTCGGCTTCGCGTGAGGCGTCGGCATACAGGCCAAGTGCTTCGTAAGCCTCGGCCAGGCTCAGCCGCAATGCACTCTGGCTGCCGCTGCCGGCGCGCATTTTTTCGACTTCGCGATCCGCCGGCGCCAGCATGTAGCGGCTCAAGGTCTGGCGTGCCAGCTCCGAGGGTTTGGAGCGCAGGCGCAGCTGGTCGAAACTCGCCAGCATCGCAACGCGATCGGCCGGCTTGAGCTGCGCGTCCTGCTGCAGCTCGCTTTCGATGTTGCGGCGCATTCCGTCCAGCCAGCCATAACCGAACTGCTGCACGTCGATGCCTTTCAGCATTTCGCTCTGGAATTGCACCAGCTGCGACAACTCGGCTTCGCGCGCCTGCACCAGCTCTTTCTGCGCGCGCTCGGCGCGTTCGGCCTTGATCGCGGCGCGTGCCTGCCACAGGGTGCCGACCAGGCCGGCGACGCCGGCCAGCGACACCAGCAGCGCGGCGGCGACGGCGACGCGATTGCGCCGGACGAATTTGCCGGCGCGATAACGCAGCCGATCGGGTCTCGCCGCGATCGGCTGGTGATCCAGATAGCGCTGCAGGTCGGCGCGCAGATCGAGCACCGAGGCGTAGCGCTCGACCGGCGCTTTCTTGATCGCGCGGCCGATGATGATGTCGAGGTCGCCGCGCAGCGCGCTGCGCAACTGCTGCGGCCTGACGCGTCGCAGCACCGCGAGCGCTTCGGCATCCGGCTTGAGGCCGCTGACGGTGAGCGCGCGGCTCGGCCGCAGCGGCTCGGTCTCCAGCACCGCGCGCTCGGTCTGGCGTTGACTGAGCGCCTCGCCGTAAGGCCGGCGACCGCTGAGCAGCGCGTACAGAATGATGCCGAGCGCATAGACGTCGGTCGCGACCGTGATCGCCGTGCCGAGGATCTGCTCCGGCGCGGCGAACTCCGGCGTCAGAGCGCGTCCGTCGAGCCGCGTCAGTTCGGTTTCTTCGGCTTGCAGGCCTTCGTCCTCCACCAGTTTGGCGATGCCGAAGTCGAGCAGCTTCACCGCGCCATCGGCGTTGACCAGAATGTTGGGCGGCTTCAGATCGCGATGCACGACCAGGTGCGCATGCGCGTGCGCGACCGCGTCGCAGACCTGCAGAAACAGCCGCAGGCGCGCGCGAAGATCCAGGCGTCGCTCGTCGCACCAGCGGTCGATGCGCTGGCCGTCGACGTATTCCAGTGCCAGATACAGCTGCCCCTGCGGCAGCACGCCGGCGTCGAGCAGGCGGGCGACATTGGCATGGGTCAGCTCGCCGAGAAAGCGGCCTTCGCGGACGAAGCGCTCGCGTGCGGACGAGCGCGCCAGATGCATGTGCATCAGCTTCAGCGCGACCGGCGCGTCGAACAGGCCATCGGCGCGCCGGGCGAGCCAGACTTCGCCCATGCCGCCGTTGCCGATCGCACGCTCCAACCTGTAGACGCCGAGCTGGTCGCCGGGCTGCAGGCCGGCGATGCGCTCGGGCGCAGCGATCGCAGCGCGATCGACCGCGATCGTGGTCTCGCCCGCGTTGTCGGCCGTGCCTTCGCTCTCCCCCGAGATCGTCCCCAAGCGCCTTCCCCAGAACGCGACGGCAATCAGACGATCCGATGATAGCGGCAATCGTAGGGTGGCCGGACAAGGCCACTGCGTTCCTCCCGACGCGCTACTCGCGGGGCACGGGTTTCAGGCGACGGTTCGCGCCGCGGTTTTCCCTGCCTGGCGGCCGAAGTAGGTTGCATCCGCCAGCGACAGGCCGGAGCTGTAGCCCTCGCCCCAGCGCGGCAGGCCGCAGGTGGTGCGGCCGGCGGCGTAGAGGCCGGGGATGGCGGCGCGGGATTCGTCGAGGACTTCGCCGGTCACCGCGGTGTCGAGCCCGCCCATCGTGAATGTCGTATATAGCGCGTGATCGATGCGGCAATCCAGCGCCACGAACGGCGGCTCGATCAGCGGCTGCACCCACTTCGTCGCCTTGCGATACAGCGGGTCTTCGCCGCGCGCGGCGTGCTGGTTGTACAGCTCGACCGTCGATGTCAGCGCGTTCAGGGGCAGATCGAGTTCGCGTTCGACCTCGGCCCAGGTGTCGCCGGTCGCGGCGATGCCGATCTTGAAGAACTCGCCGAACGCCGGCTCGGCGTAGCTGTTCTTGTCGAGCAGGATGTAGATGTGATTGCCGCCTTGCTGCAGGCAGTGATGCGAGACGCGGCCGTGATAGCAGTCCTCGTTGATGAAACGCTGGCCGCGCTGGTTGACGAAGATGCCGCGTATCAGGCTTTCCGGCGGATACCAGGGCAGCGTGACGAAGCCTTCGCTCATGTTGATCGCGGCGCCGCCGACGCTCTGGCCGAGTTGCACGCCCGAGCCGTCGTCGACGGTGCCCAGCGGATAGTTCGCACGCAGCAGCATCGGCGCATTTCGCTTGACCATGTCGCGATTCATGATGAAGCCGCCGGCGCAGAGGATCACGCCGCGGCGTGCGCGCGCGTAGCGATCGACACCATCGATCTTCACCACCAGGCCGCGCACCGTGTTGTCGCTCTCGGCGACCAGGGACATCGCGCGCGCCCCGTACTGCACCTGCACGCCGGCTTTGAGTACCTGTTTGGCGAGCACATCCATCAGGTATTTTCCGCCGCCCATGCCCATCCATTGCGGCGTGTGGCCGCGCGGGCAGGGCTTGGCGTGCTCGCTGAAAGGCCAGGCTTCTTCGCTGCCGCTCCACAGCAGGCAGTCGTCGGTAACCGGCTCGACGATGCGTTCGCTGATGAAGCTGTTCTTGTACTGCACGCCCTGCGCGATCAGCCATTGATAGTGCTCGGCACAGCCGTCGGCATAGGCTCGGCACTTGGCCTCGTCGGCGTTGGGGCCGCTGGCCATGACCAGGTAGCGATAGAAGTCTTCGGTATCGTCGGTGAAGCCGGCGCTGCGCTGTATCGGCGTGCCGCCGTGGCCGCCCATATAGATTTCGCCGCCGGACAGCGCCGAGGTGCCGCCGGGCGCGGCGGTGACTTCAAACAACAGCACGCTGGCGCCGGCGCGAGAGGCTTCGATCGCCGCCGAAGCGCCGGCGGCGCCGAAGCCGACGATGATGACGTCGGCTTCAAAGTCCCAGTGCGGCACGTCGTTGAGGCGGCAGGGGCGGGTGCGGCTGTAGGTGGGCTGGCTCATGGGGGGAGCCTGCCAGTGCGATGACCGCGGCGCTTACTCAGAACTGAGTAGGGCGGCGAAGTCTCAGTCGCGGATAGGATCCGCTCCTACAACATGAGTCCCGTAGGAGCGGATCCTATCCGCGACCATGCTCAAGCTGCTGCGCGATCCTCGCCGCCCAACTGCAGCCCGCCGTCGCCCTTGACCACGCCGAAGTACTGCTCCGGCTTGAACTCGTCGACTTCGATCGCCTCGAGCCGCGCCTTCAGCGCCTGCTTCAGCAGTTCCGCATCGGCGATGGTGACGATGCCCGCCTTGGCGGCCTCGTCGGCGATGTCGGCGGGCAGGTAGCCGCGCGGCAGCTTGCGTGCCTTTTGCGCCCTGATGATCTTCTCGGCAGCCGGATGCGCGGCGCTGACCAGGCGGAAGGTCTTCAGCAAGCGGCCGAGCGCCTTGCTTTCATCGAGCGGCTGGAACACCGCGTAGCCGAGGCGCTGGAACTGCTCGCCGCTGTTCTGGAGGCACAGCGCGGCCCGGCGGCTCTGCTCGTCGTTCGGCGCGCGCCCCAGCGGGTTGAGGCGCAGCCAGAAACCGCCGAATACGCGCAGGAACCAGCCGACCACGCCGCCAAAATTGTCGTAGATGCCGAGATAAGCCTCCTGCACCTGGTGCAGCGCATGGGTCAGCGCATAGTCGACCATCGGCAGATCTTCCTTGCGCCGGCCCTCGGCCTCGAAGCGGCGCAGGGCCGACACGCCGAGAATCATCCAGGCGAGCGCGTCGCTGTAACGCCCGGTGAGCTTGCCTCGCACCTTGAGCTTGCCGCCGATCGAGAACATCGCCAGGTCGGTCATCAGGCCGAAGCGCGCACCGGCCCAGCCGATGCGGCGATAGAACTTGCGAGTCGCCGGCTCGACGTCCGGCACGCTGACGGTGATGCCGCGCGTGAGGCCGCGCAAACCCGCGCGAAATATCCCGGCAATGAAGTGGAAGATCCAGCCGACCAGATTCTTGCGGAACGCCTTCACGTCGTCGTTCTGCACGGCGTTGACCACGTTCAGCGCATACGGATGGCAACGCGTCGCGCCCTGGCCGAAGATCATCAGCGTGCGCGTCAGGATGTTCGCGCCTTCGACGGTGATGCCGACCGGCGCGCTCTTGTAGGCCATGCCGAGGATGTTGTTCGGGCCCTGCATCACGCCGGCGCCGCTGAACACGTCCATGCCGTCGATGATGATTTCCTGGCTGATGCGCGTGGTGTAGGCCTTGAGCACGCCGGAGGTCACCGGCGGATGCTCACCGTTGTCGATCGCGCTGCAGCCGTAGATGCGCGCGGCTTCGATCATGTAGGCGAGGCCGGCCATGCGGCCGATACGCTCCTCGACGCCTTCCATGCGGCCGATTGGGATGCCGAACTGCTGGCGCACCATCGAGTAGGCGCCGGTGGCGATCGCCGCGGCCTTGGCGTTGCCGACGGCGCCGGCCGGCAGCGAAATCGCGCGGCCGCCGGCGAGCTGCTGCATCAGCTGCAGCCAGCCTTTTCCGGCGTATTCGGCGCCACCGATGATGTTGTCCACGGGCACGATCACGTCCTTGCCGTACAGCGGGCCGTTGTAGAACGGATCGCCGATCGGGTCGTGATGGTCGCCGCTGACGAAGCCCGGTGTGCCCTTGTGGATCATCACGCAGGTGATGCCGATCTGCTCGCCCTTGCCGAGCAGGTTGTCCGGATCGCTGAGCTTGCAGGCCAGCGTCGCGAGATTCGCGATCGGCGCCAGCGTGATGTAGCGCTTGCGGAAATTGAGCCTGATTTTGAGTGTGCCGTCGGTATCGCGGAACACGCGGCCCTCGGCCTTGATGCTGGCGGCATCCGAACCGGCCGTGGGCTCGGTCAGGCCGAAGCAGGGCGTGTATTCGCCGCTGGCGAGCTTGGGCAGATACTCGTCCTTCTGCTGTTGCGTGCCGTAGTGGATGATCAGCTCGGCGGCGCCGAGCGAGTTGGGAATCGTCACCAGCGTCGCGACCGCGGAGTTCCAGGTGTTGAGCTTGGACAGGATCGTCGACACGCCAAGCGTCGAGAACTGTTTGCCGCCGTACTGCTTGGGGATCAGAAAGCTCATGAAGCCTTCACGCTTGACGAAGTCGATCACCTCATCGGGGATGCGCTTGGTGCGGCCGATCTCGAAGCGGTCGGTCATGCGCAGCAGCTCTTCCACCGGCCCGTCGAGAAAGGCCTGTTCTTCCGGCGGCAGCAGCGAGTAAGGCTCGGCCAGCATCTTCTTGAAGTCGGGATTGCCGCGGAAGAAATCACCGTCGATCCACACCGATCCCGCTTCCAGCGCCTGGCGCTCGGTGTCGGAAATCGAAGGCAGGATCTTCTGCGCCTTCATCGTTTTCATGATCAGTCCGAACATCGCCGAATCTCCTTATTGATTGGTAAGCCTCAGCCCGGGCGCTTGTCTGCTGGCTGAATCAGGGCCGGGTCCGGCCGATCCGAGCGGCGCGATGTTGCGCCGCATCATCGCCATGCGACAAGCCCCGGCTGTCGGATGCGCGTAGACAGCACGGAAATAGGGCTTGTCGTTTGCGCAGCGCCGTTTCATAGTGCGTGACAGAGGAGTTACCTACTACTAGAAGCACAAAGAGCCCATGCAAACTTCCATTGCTTTGCCCGATTTGAAGAAGCTCGACCCCGACACCCGCTCGCGGATCGAGGCCGCCGTGCTGGATATTTTTTCGGAGCGCGAATTCCACCGTATCGGCCTGATCGAAATCGCCCGCGGCGCCAACGTCAGCCTGCAGACCATCTACAAGTACTACGGCAGCAAGGAAGCCCTGCTGTTCTCCGGTCTGGACAGCTGGCTCGGCCAACTGGTCACGCAGATGGGGCCGTATCTGCAGGCCAACGGCCTGGACAATGCGGACATGAAGCAGCGTCTGCGCAGCCTGTTCGACGTCGCGCTGAATTTCTTCGAGCGCAACCCGAAAGTCATGCAGATCGTCATGAGCTCGGTGTATCTGAATACCTGGCGGCGCAGCGCCGGCAGCCAGAATCGCGAGTTCTACACCGCGATCACGCGCATGCTCGCCCAGGGTCAGGCGCAAGGCGTGTTGAACCGCCAGGTCAGCGAGGAAGTGCTGCTGGATTACTGCATCGGCATCATCGTGCGTCTGGTGCAGGGCTATATCTCGCGCGGCATGAACGAGCCGCTGACGCCGCAGGCCGATACGCTGTTCGAGATGCTGTGGCAGGCGATTGCGGCGCGGCACTGAGTGCGTTCCCGGGGTTTACCCGGGCTACAACGACGAAGTAGCCCGGGTGGAACCCGGGATTTATCGCTACGCCGTCGCCTCGCGCTGCACTACAACGCGCACCGGGCCGCGCAAGGCGTCCGTGCGCAGATTGCGGATGCGTTCCACCAGGCTCGCATTGACTTCGTAACCTCGCGGCACCAGGCGCTGACCGCTTTGCGTCAGCAGGTCGTCGCACAAGGTCATGCCGGCGCGCAGCAGGCGGATCGGCACGGTGCGTACTTCCAGTTCTTCGCTTTGCGCGCCCTTTATCGCCTCGATCGCCTCGATCAGATCGCGGTCGCCGTAGTTCGCGCGCAGATCGCCGATGGCGATCGTCACCGAGTCGCCGCGTGCCTGCTGGTCGACGAAGCGCGAGGCCAGCTTCAGCACGCGCGCCAGCCGCGCCACCGGCACCGCCGAAGGATTGTTGAACAACGCGCGCGCGCCGCTTTCGCGCTCGGCCTCGCGCAGGATGTCGCGCACCGGTTCCAGCCGCGGGATCGGTGCCAGCAGACGCTGCGTGACTTCCGCCACGCGGCTCAGGGCCTCGCGATCCGCCTCGTGACGCAGCGCTTCACCGCTGGCTTCGCGTTGCATCAGTTCCGGCGGCAGGCTGACGCGGCCCAGCGGCGCCAGCATCGCCGCCAGTTCCAGCGCCCAGGTCGGCTGCAGATCGAGTTTGCTGGCCATCGCCAGCGACAATTTCTGCACCTGCGTGGCGCGCGCAAAAGCGTCGGGATCGGTCAGCGACAGCACCTCGGTCAGCGCCTGCACTGCGCCGCGCAAGGTGCGTTCGAGCAGGCTGCGTTCCACCGTCTGCAAGCGGTGTTGCGCGACCGCGTCGGCGATCGCGCGCTGCACCACCGGTGGCGGACAGGGTTTGATCAGGAAGCGGAAGATGTGACCGTCGTTGATCGCCGAAGCCGCGGCGCTGACGTCGGCGTAGCCGGTCAGCAGCACGCGCACCGTGTCCGGAAAATACTTGCGCGCGGTCGCCAGCAGCGCCGCGCCGTTGATGCCGGGCATGCGCATGTCCGACAGCAACACCGCGTAGTCGCCGTTGCGCATCAATTGCAGGGCCTGCTCGCCGCTGGCGGCGGTGTCGACCTCGTAGTGCCTGCGCAGCGACAACTCCAGGCCCTCCAGCACTGCCGGCTCGTCGTCGACGCAGAGTACGCGCAGGCGCGTGTCGAAACCGTATTCGTCCATGCCCATTCGGGCCTCCGGGGTTTTGGTTTGTCGTTGCCGCGTGTGCGCCAATGACGGGTTTTTCAAATGCGCGAAAACGGCTGGCCGCTTTGCCAGCCGAGCACGGTTTCTTCGACGCCGAGATGGCGCAGATATTCGAGATCGAATGCTTCGGGCAGGCTTTGCGGGTCGTTCTTGTCGTAGCTCAGCACGCTGGCGACATGCACCGCGGCGGTGGCGCCGAAGCGCGTGTCGCCGGAGCGCATCGGCTCGTTGTGGAACGCCACCGCCTCGACCAGCGCCACCGGCAGGCCCCATAGCGCGAGCATGCGCGCGCCGATCTGCGCGTGGTCGCAGCCGAGTTCCTCGGTCTCCAGCTTGTGCAGCGGCTCGCCGCTGCTGCGCGCGCGTTCGCGAATTCGCGCCGAGGCTTCCGGCAGGCCGACCGCCAGCACCAGGTAGCCGACGTCGTGCAGCATCGCGGCGGAGTAGGCGGTCTTGCGGTCCTCGGGATTGGCCAGCATCTGGTTGGTCAGCCAGGCCGCATGCAGCGAGCGCGTCTGCAGCTTTTCCAGCGAAAACCCGCGCGGCATGGCGATGTCGCCCATCGCGCGGAACAGATGCAGCTGCAATACCGCGGCGCGGATCGCCTGCAGGCCGAGCGCGGTGATCGCATCGCGCACGCTGCGCACGCTGCGAGCCGATGCGAAGAAAGCCGAGTTCGCCATCTGCAGCACGCGCGCGGTCATCGCCATGTCCTGCTCGATGATCTTCGACACCGAGGTCGAATCGGCGCTGGGCTTGTCCAGCTCGCGCACCAGATCCCAGTACAGCCGCGGCAGCGCCGGAAGGCCCTGCAGCAGGCCGAGCACCTGTGACACTTCGGGCCGTTCACGGCTGCCTTGCAGGCCGGCGCCGCAGTCGATCGCGCGCTCCAGCAGTTCGATGTCGCAGGGCTTGGTCAGCAGCTGGTGCGCGACCGGCATCAGCTTCATCGCGCCGTCGGCTCCGGTCTGGCCGGACAGCAGAATGCGAACCGTCTCCGGATGGCGCTCGCGCACCCAGTCCAGCAACTGGCCACCGTCCATGCCGGGCATGCGCATGTCGGAGACGACGACATCGGCGCTGTCGCGGCGCAGCTCCTTGATCGCCGCGTCGGCGCCGAGCGCAAAGCGCATCTGCCAGCGGCCGACGTACTTGCGCAGCCGGTTCTCCAGGCCTTCCAGCACGTCGACCTCGTCGTCGACGAAGAGCACCTTGATCATGCGGCGGACTCCTCGACCGGCGGCGGGATGCGGCTGTCGTCGCGGCGGCGACCGGATAGCGGAATGCGGATCGTGAACGTGGTGCCGATGCCACACTGCGTGCTGAAATCCAGCGTGCCGCCATGTTGCTCGACGACGACGTTGCGCGATATCGCCAGGCCCTGGCCAGTGCCTTTGCCGACCTGCTTGGTGGTGAAGAACGGGTCGAACACGCGGTGGCGGATCGCCTGCGGTATGCCGCAGCCGTCGTCGGCGATTTCGATCACCGCCTGCTCGCTTTCGCAGCGCGTCGCCACGCGAATTCGGCCGCGCACATCGGCGGCGCCGTCGCGCTGCCGGCGCTCGGCGATCGCATGCGCGGCGTTGACGATCAGGTTGAGGAAGACCTGGTTCATGTCGCCACCGTTGCAGATCACGTCGGGCAGCGCGCCGAAATCGCAGGCCAGGTCGGCGATGTATTTGTATTCGTTGTTGGCGACGGTCAGCGTGTCGCGCAGGCCCTTGTTCAGGTCCACCGCCGCCATGTCGGTCTGCGGATGGCTGAATGCGCGCATCGCCTCGACGATATGGCTGACGCGGCGTACGCCCTCGAGTGCGCGGTCCAGCGCGCGCGGCAGACGGCTGCGGACGAAGTCCAGATCGGCCGCCGCTTCCAGCCGGGCGTAGTGCGCTGCTTCGCCGCCGGTGAGCGCGCCGCGCAGCTGCGGCAGTGCGTCGAGCAGCGGCTGCAGGTGGGTCACCGCCTCGCGGATGAAGTGCAGGTTGTCGCCGATGAACTGCATCGGCGTATTGATTTCATGGGCAACGCCGGCCGACAGCTGGCCCAGCGATTCCATTTTCTGCGCATGGCGCAGCTCGACTTCGAGCCGGCGGCGCTCGGACAGGTCCAGCGCGACGAACACCAGCGACACCGGCTGGTTCCTGCGGTCGCGGTGCACCGAGGCCGAAATCAGCACCGGCACCACGCGTCCATCGCTTGCGATCCAGTCGGCTTCGTCGCGCAACAGGCCGGCGCCGGCGATCAGGCAACGCGCGATGAAATCCGGCGCGCTCGGCCAGATGCGGCTCAGCGGCGCCTCGATCAGTTCGCCGACCTTGTAGCCGAGCAGTTCCTGCACGCCGGCGTTGCCGCTGGTGATGAGGCCGTCGGGGCTGGCGCCGATCAGCGCGCCGGGCAGCGCGTCGTTGAGGCCCATCAGGTAGGTCTGCGCGGCCGAGGCCTGCGCCTGGGTGATGCCCAGATCGAGATTGCGCTCCTCGATCAGCCGCGACATCAGTTCGACGCGGCGCTCCGCGCGATCGGCGGGGGAAACCTGTGCGAGCCGTAGCCCGGGTGAAACCCGGGATTGCGGTTCGCCGGACGAGGCAGCGGATTCCCGGGTTTCACCGGGGCTACCGAAATCCAGGCGGAACTCGCAGTGATCGCCGCCCACCTCGCGCGCGCAGCGCGTGTGCCGTACCCGCAGCGGCGTTCCCAGATAGTCAGCCAGGCCGTTCAGCGCGCCGTCGAACGCCGGGCACAGCAGGCCGCTGGACGGGTAGACCAGATCGGCGCCGCCGGCATCGCTGCTCAGTGTGAAGTCGCTGCCGGTGAGCCCGGCCAGCACCCGCCGCAGCTGCGGCAGCACCACGCCCGACAGGTCGGCCCGGCGCTGCCCGGCGCTGCGTCCGGCCAGGGTCAGCAGGGTGTAGCGGCGCACCAGGTTGGGCATTGCCCAGAAGCCGAGACGGCGCAGGAATTCGTCGAAAACCGCGCCGTCGAGCACCGCGGCGGCGCCGGCCCAGCGCAGGAAGTCGGCGTCGGGGTACTTCAGCGCATCCAGCCAGGGCTCGGCGTCGGCGAAGCCGCCGGCCTGCAGCGCCGCGGCCAGCGCCTCGGGCTCGTGGCGCTCCAGCAGGTATCGCTCGACGAGATTGAAGGCCAGTCCTATCACTTTCTTCCCTGTGGCGGGCAGCCGGATGGGCCGTCGCTGCCGTCTTTCGGGTATCGGCTGCGGCGGGGGCTTCTGAAGCGCCGCCACAGCGAATCCGGGCGTGGATGTGAAACTCCCTGCCGGGGTCGGGCGGCGCGGCGGTGTACAATCGCCCGCCGCGTTCCACCAGGATTCCCATGGCTTCCGTGCCTAACGACGATGCCTCTTCCACGGCAACCGCCGTTCGCTTCGCCGACCTACGGTTGGCTGCACCGGTACTAGAGGCGCTGACCCGTATCGGCTACGAGTCGCCCAGCCCGATTCAGGCCCGTACCATCCC
The DNA here is from genome assembly GCF_965279055.1 of Hydrocarboniphaga sp. NCBI lineage: Bacteria > Pseudomonadati > Pseudomonadota > Gammaproteobacteria > Nevskiales > Nevskiaceae > Hydrocarboniphaga > Hydrocarboniphaga sp. Next base: position 1,352,465 of record NZ_OZ257125.1, read on the forward strand.
GCCGCTGCTCGAAGGCCGCGACGTGCTCGGCCAGGCCCAGACCGGCACCGGCAAGACCGCCGCGTTCGCGCTGCCGATCCTGTCGATGATCGACACCGCGCGCAGCGTCACCCAGGCGCTGGTGCTGGCGCCGACCCGCGAGCTGGCGATCCAGGTCGCCGAGGCGCTCCAGAACTACGCTTCCGCGATCCCCGGCTTCCACGTGCTGCCGATCTACGGCGGCCAGAGCTACGAGCCGCAGCTGCGCGGCCTGAAGCGCGGCGCGCACGTCGTCGTCGGCACGCCGGGGCGCGTCGTCGACCACATCAAGCGCGGCTCGCTGAAGCTCGACAACCTGCGCCAGCTGGTGCTCGACGAAGCCGACGAGATGCTGCGCATGGGCTTCATCGACGACGTCGAATGGGTGCTGCAGCAGACCCCGCCCGAGCGCCAGGTGGCGCTGTTCTCGGCGACGATGCCGTCGGTGATCCGCCGCGTCGCCCAGACCTATCTGCGCGATCCGGTCGAAATCTCGATCAAGTCCAAGACCTCGACCGCGACCAACATCCGCCAGCGCTACTGGCTGGTCAGCGGCATGAACAAGCTGGAGGCGCTGACCCGTTTCCTCGAAGCCGAAACCTTCGATGCGATGATCGTGTTCGCGCGTACCAAGGCCGCGACCACCGAGCTCGCCGATCGGCTGCTGGCGCGCGGCTTCTCCGCGTCCGCGCTCAATGGCGACATGCAGCAGAACGATCGCGAACGCACCATCGCCAAGCTGAAGGACGGGCAGATCGACATCGTCGTCGCCACCGACGTCGCCGCGCGCGGCCTGGACGTGGAGCGCATCAGCCACGTCGTCAACTACGACATCCCGACCGACACCGAAAGCTACGTGCACCGCATCGGCCGCACCGGCCGCGCCGGCCGCAGCGGCGACGCGATCCTGTTCGTCAGCCCGCGCGAGCGCCACCTGCTGAAAGCGATCGAGCGCGCCACGCGCCAGCCGATCGAGGCGATCGCCGCGCCGAGCAGCGACACCATCAACCAGCGTCGCGTGCAGCGCTTCAAGCAGACCGTGATCGAGGCGCTGAACAAGGCGCAGGGCGACCGCAGCGCCGCCAGCCAGTTCGAGGCCTTCCGCAGCGTGATCGCCGACATCGAGACCGAGACCGGTTCCCCGCTGGTCGACATCGCCGCCGCGCTGGCGTCGCTGGCCCAGGGCGACCGGCCGCTGCTGATGGCCACCGACGAAGCGCAGATGCCGGATGCGCCGCGCTCGGAAATCCGGACCTCGTCACCGCGTCCGCCGCAGCGCTTCGAGCGCAGCGAACGCCCCGAGCGCAGCAACGACCGCAGCAGCGAACGGCCCGAGCGCCGCGAGCGGCCGACGCGGGTCGAGCCGCTGCCGACCGCCGCGCCGGTGCCTTCGTCGTTCCCGATGTCGTCGCGTCTGCGCGACAAGCCGGATCGCGTCGAGCCGCGCGCCGAGGCCAGGGCCGAGCCGCCGCGTTCGGAAATCCGCCCGGGCCGGCCGCCGGAGCGCGCCGAGCGTCCGATCGACCGGCCGTTGCGTCTGGAGCGACCGGAGCGTCCGAAGAAGAAGAGCGACGACGAAACCGAGACCTTCCGCATCGAAGTCGGCGAGCAGCACGGCGTCAAGCCGGCCAACATCGTCGGCGCGATCGCCAACGAAGCCGGCCTCGACAGCCAGTACATCGGCAAGATCGAAATCAACGACGACCACAGCCTGGTTGACCTGCCCAGCGGCATGCCGCGCGGTGTGTTCCGCGATCTGCAGAAGGCCTGGGTGCTCGGACGCCAGTTGCGTATCAGCAAGCTCGGCGACCCGATCCCGCCGGCCACGCCCGGGCCCGGCCCCGGCGGCAAGCGCAAGCCACCGCGGGTTTGATGTAGCCAGCCCCGGGCTGCCAAGCGCCGTAGCCCGGGTGAAACCCGGGACCGCGACGCCGCTTATTCGGCGACGTCGCCGTCCAGATAAAACCAGCGCCCGTCGACCCGCGCAAAGCGGCTGACTTCGCGCATGCGCTGCGCGCTGCCGCCGCCGACGCGAAAACGCGCGACGAATTCGACGATCGCGGCATCGCCGTCCGGCGCCATCTCGTGGCGCAGGATCTTCAGCCCCAGCCACTTTGGCGCCTGTAGGGTCTCGTCGCCGAAAGAAAGCGACGCCGGCCGCGTGCTCGCATGCCAGGTCGCCAGCAGATAGGGCTCCAGCCGCAACGCGTAGGCGGAATAGCGCGAACGCATCAGCGCCTCGGCGCTGCGCGCGGCCGCGCCTTCGTGCAGCGGCGCGCAGCAGTCCGCATAGGCGCGCTGTTCGTCGCAGGGGCAATGCTTGATCGCGATCCGGGTCGGCATGGACGCACTTTAAACCCGGAACCCGGCTCTGGCGGTAGCGCGCTGTTGTGTGCGCAGCGCGGCGGCGGGGGCGACTAGTAAAATCAGCGTTAGGCAGATCAAAAAGTCTGCGGCCACTGCAACCGGCAGGCGAAATGCATCGAATGTCACTCTGATCGCAGCGCTCTGGAGGACGGATGAAAAAACCTTTTTCCCGGCCCGCAGAGTGTCGGACCGAATCGCATTCGACTAACCCGGAATCAGCGGACGCGCCGCGGCGCGATGCCATGCCGGGCTTGCAGGCGACAGCCGACTTTGCCTACTCGTTCGCGTTCCAGCCTATCGTCGATGTGATGACGTCGAGCGTGTTCTCGTACGAGGCGCTGGTGCGCGGCGGCGATCGCCAGTCCGCGGCCTGGGTGTTCGACCGCATCGAGCGCCACGACCTGTATCGCTACGACTGCGAGTTCCGCCGGCGCGCAGTGCAACTCGCCGCTCAGATGGACATGCCGGCGGCCCTGAGCCTGAACGCGCTGCCCGGCGCGCTGCCGCAGGCCGACGTCGGCATCCACTCGACCCTGCACGCGGCCGAGCAGGCCGGTTTTCCGATCAGCCGGCTGATCTTCGAAGTCACCGAAACCGAGTTGCTCGCCGACCCGGCGCAGTTCGCGCAGATGATGCAGCCGCATCGCGAAGCCGGCGTGAAATTCGCGGTCGACGATTTCGGCGCCGGCCATTCCGGTCTCAATCTGCTGGCCGAGTTCCAGCCGGATTTCGTCAAGCTCGACATGCAGCTGTGCCGCGGCCTCGATCGCCACGCGCCGCGCCAGGCGATCGTGCGCGGCATCGCCCGCGTCTGCGCGGACCTCGGCATCGCGGTGATTGCCGAGGGCATCGAGACGGTAGAGGAATACCAGTGGCTGGCCGGGCAGGGTGTGACCCTGCTGCAGGGTCACCTGTTCGCGGCCGGCGGCTTCGAATCGATGCCGCCGGTGCGCATGCCGGATCGCGCGTTTCCTTAGATCGGGGTGGTGGCGCGCTGGTGGCGCGGCGCTCAGCGCGCCTGCCAGACCAGGCCGCGATTGTTCGCCGGCATCGCGCGGTCCTCGATCAGCGCCAGGCCGGCGCGCTGCGCCAGTGTGTCCACCCATTCGAAGTCGCGAATAGCGCTGAGCGGATCGCGCGCTTTCAGCCAGGCGTCGAAGTCGCGGTTGCTGTCGCTGGTGTAGGCGCCGGCGTAGTTGAACGGGCCGTAGACCGCGAGCTTGGCGCCGCTGTCCATCACCGCAGGCAGTGCGGCGAACAGCTGCTCGACGGCTTGCGCACCCATGATGTGCAAGGTGTTGGCGGTGAAGAACGCATCGTAGTGCGAGGCCGGCCAGGCGCCGGTCACGTCCAGCTCGATCGGCGCGAGCACATTGCCTAGCTTCGCCTCGTCCAGCCAGGCACGGATGCCCTCGTGATGCTCGCGGCGCTCCGAGGTCTGCCAGACCAGCTGCGGCATCGCCGCGCCGAAATACACTGCGTGCTGGCCGGTGCCGCTGCCGATTTCGAGCACGCGCTTTCGATCGGCGAAATGATCCTGCAGCAGCGCCAGGATCACGTCGCGGTTGCGATGGCAGGAGGGGGCGTCGGGTTTGATCATGCGCGTGACGATACTACGATCCGGTCCCTCGATACGCCGCAAGCGGCTACTCGGGACGAACGGGCGCGCAATGGCGTTTCCGGCGGCTCTGCCGATGTCCTCGATACGCCGCAAGCGGCTACTCGGGACGAACGGGGTTGGGCGCAATCTCCGTTCGTCCCGAGTAGCGGGCTCGCCCGCGTATCGAGGGACCAGGGTCGCGATTGCAGCGAACCTCGTCACGCACTCGACATCGGCCGTGCCAGATCCTCCAGCGAGCGCCGCTCCGCTGCCAGGCCCCAGCGCCACATCACCGCCGCGGCGATGATCATCAGCACCGCGCCCAGGCCGTAGCCGGCGGCGATCGCGCTGCGCTCGCCGGTGCCGATCAGCGTGCCGAACAGCCAGGGCCCGGCGATGCCGCCGACGCCGGTGCCCAGCGTGTAGAACACCGCGATCGCCAGCGCGCGAACTTCCAGCGGGAAGCTTTCGCCGACGGTCAGATACGCCGAACTCGCCGCGGCCGAGGCAAAGAAGAACGTCACCGACCAGGCGATGGTCTGGCCGGTCGCGGTCAACGCGCCTTCGACGAACAGCCAGGCGGTGATCGTCAGCGCGATGCCGGACGCGGCGTAGGTGAAGGCGATCATCTGCCGCCGGCCGATGGTGTCGAACAGCCGGCCGAGCAGCAGCGGGCCGAGAAAATTGCCGGCAGCGAACGGCAGGATGTACAGGCCGACGTCTTCGCTCGGAATGTCGAAGAAGGTGCTCAGCACCAGCGCGTAGGTGAAGAAGATCGCGTTGTAGAAGAACGCCTGCGAACTCATCAGCACCATCGCCACCGTCGCGCGTCGCGGATAGGTCCTGAACAGGCTGGGCGCCAGATCGGCGATGCCGTGACCGCCGGCGCGCACGCGCAGCTCGATGGATTTGAGCGGCGTGTCGACCCGGCGTTCGCCGGCGACGGCTTCGATCCGCGCGACGATCGCCTCGGCCTCGGCAATGCGGCCGCGCGTCATCAGCCAGCGCGGGCTTTCCGGCAGAAAACGGCGCAGCAGCAGAATGGACAAGCCCAGCACGGCGCCGATGCCGAAGGCGACACGCCAGCCCATGTCGTCCGGCAACAGGCCGGGCTGCAGCAGCACGATGGAGCCGACTGCGCCGAGCGCGGCGCCGATCCAGAAGCTGCCGTTGATGACCAGATCGGTGTGGCCACGGTAACGCGCCGGCACCAGTTCCTGTATCGCGGAATTGATCGCCGAATATTCGCCGCCGATGCCGGCGCCGGTGAAAAACCGGAACAGCAGGAACATGCCGAAATTCGGTGAAAACGCGGTCGCCGCTGTCGCCACCAGATAGACCGCCAGCGTCAGCGAGAACAGTTTCTTGCGGCCGAGCCGGTCGGCCATCCAGCCGAACACCAGCGAACCGAGCACCGCGCCGAGTACATAGGCGCTGGCGCTGATGCCGACCTGCGCATCGGTCATTTGCAGCGCGGGGCTGGCCTTCAGCGCGCCGGACACCGCGCCGGCGAGCGTCACTTCCAGGCCGTCGAGGATCCAGGTGATACCGAGCGCGACCACGACCAGGGTGTGGAAGCGGCACCACAGCAAGCGGTCCAGCCGTGACGGGATGTCGCTGCGTATCGTGTCGGAGTCCACGTCAACCGTCCTTGGTCGTCGATGTCGGATACGGACAGCGGATCGCGCCGCTGCGTTCCCTCCCGGCGGCAGGCCGGGAGCAACACTACAGCGGTGCGGTCTGCACCATCAGCACCGCGATACCGCGCCACACGCACAGCACCGACACGATCAGCAGCACCAGGAACGTCAGCAGCGCGCCACCGGCGCGGCCTAGCACCCAGTTCTCGGTGAAGCTCAGCGCGATGCCGTGGCCGATGCGACCGATCAGCAGCGCCAGGCCGAGCGTGTGCAGCACCCAGGGCGAATAGATGCCGCCGACTTCCAGCATCGCCATCATCAGCAGGATGAAAGGCACGTATTCGTTGAAGTTGGCGTGGCCGCGGATCACGCGGAACATGGTGCTGTTGCCGCCGTCGCCCAGCGACGGCGCGCCCTTGCCGGTTCGGCCGCCGACGACGCGAACGGTCAGCACGAAATACAGCAGGCCGAGCAGGCCGGCATACAGCGGCGTGATGGTGAGCAGCATGAGATCTCCCTTGAAGATGGTTTTGGTTATCGGTTGTGCCGATCGCGGCGATCGAAGGCACGCCGGCTGGTCGTAAACCGCCGGCCGAGGCTACAGTGCCCGGATGAATATCGACAAGAAAGCCAGCGTCGTCGCCTACGCGGCACTGCCCGATTCCTGCCTGAAACAGCTGCAGCAGCACTTCGATGTCGCGGATTTCACCGGGCAGTCGGGGCTGCGCAGGAACCCGGCGTTCGCCGCCGCGCTGGCCCAGGCGCAGGGCGTGATCGGCAGCGGCCTGGCTTTTGATCGCGCGCTGATCGCGTCCGCGCCGCAGCTCAAGGTGGTGTCGACCGTCACCGTCGGCTACGACAACTACGACATCGCCGCGCTCGGCGAGCGCGGCATCCTGCTGTGCAACACGCCGGACGTGCTGACCGAAAGCGTCGCCGACCTGAGCCTGGCGCTGATGCTGACCAGCGCGCGTCGCGTTGTCGAGCTGGGCTCACGCGTCGCCGCCGGCGACTGGAAGCGGCCGGTCGACAGCGCCGATTTCGGCAGCGACGTATACGGCAAAACCCTGGGTATCGTCGGTATGGGTCGCATCGGCATGTCGGTCGCGCGCCGCGCCCATCTGGGCTTCGGCATGCGCGTGCTGTATCACAGCCGCCACGCCAAGCCGGATGCGGATCGCGAGTTCGGCGCGCAGCATTGCGCGCTGGACGATTTGCTGGCTCAGTCGGATTTCGTCTGCGTGCTGGTGCCGTTGTCGGCAGATACCGAGCATCTGATCGGCGCCGCGCAGTTCGCGCGGATGAAGCGCAGCGCATTTCTGATCAACGTCGCGCGCGGCAAGGTCGTCGACGAGCAGGCGATGATCGCGGCCTTGAAAGCGGAGCAGATCGCCGGTGCAGGGCTCGACGTGTTCGAGCGCGAGCCGCTGCCGGCGGACAGCGGCCTGCTCGGCCTGCGCAACGTCGTGCTGCTGCCGCATATCGGCAGCGCGACGCATCAGACGCGGCTGGCGATGGCGCAGCTGGCGACGTCGAATCTGATCGACGCTTTGAATGGCCGCAAGCCGCGGGCGATGGTGAATTCGGACTGCTGGCCGCTGCGAGTGTGAGTCGCGGATAGGATCCGCTCCTACAGGCTCCGTTGTAGGAGCGGATCCTATCCGCGACAGGTCACTACGCCGCCGACTTGCCCTTCACAAAATGCATCACCGCCGAAATCAGCGCGAAGATCAGCAGCAGATGGATCAGCCCGGCGCGCTGGCCCAGGGCGGCATCGGCGCGATCAGCCGGCTGCCGTCGTAGCCCTTCACGTCGCCGAAACCGCCCTGGCCGGCGTTCCATTCGACGCAGGCGCGGGTCAGCTCCTCGCGCGTACGGCCGACGAAGTTCCACCACATCAGCACTTCTTCCTCGAACGGCTTGCCGCCGATCAGGATGATGCGGCAGCCCGCGTCGCAGGCCAGCTGGATGCGGCTGCGGCCGGCGCCGAGATACAGCATCACGTTCGGCAGCAGCGCTTCGCCGTCGATGTTCGCAGTGCCATCGATCACCAGCAGCGCGTGCTCGAAAGCCGGATCCAGGCTCAGCTGCGTATCGACCACGCCGGCGCTGATTTCCAGGCCGACGATCGGCCAGAAATGCCGTGCCGGTGAGCGCTCGCCGCCGTATTCGCCGGAGATCACGGTGATGCTCAGCTGGTCGCGCGCGATCGTCGGCAGCACTGGGTAGTGATCGAACATCGGCTCCATGAAGCGCGCCGATTCCGGCAGCACGGTCCAGAACTGCACGCCGTGAATTTCACCGGCAGCGGCGCCCGGCGACTCCTCCGAATGCGAAATGGCGCGGCCGCTGGTCATCACGTTGAGCTGGCCGGGGCGGATCATCTGCAACGAGCCGAGGCTGTCGCGATGCAGGATTTCGCCGGCGGTCAGCCAGGTCACGGTCTGCAGGCCGATATGCGGATGCGGCGCGACGCGCAAAGGCCCGACGTTATCGATCATCGCCGGGCCGATGTGATCGAGAAAACACCAGGGCCCGACCAGTCGGCGCAGCCGCGAAGGCAGCACGCGATTGATCGGCATGCCGTCGCCGACCAGTGCGGCGTGGCCTTCGATACGCTGCGTCACCGGCTCGCTGGACGGCGCAGGCGCATCGCCGACCGCGGACAGCTGCGGGTCGTAGCGGCGCTCGCTCATGGCGCCGGCACCGGGTCGGTGGCGATCTGGGTCGATATTTGGATGGGGCCGCTCAGGATCTTGTGCACCGGGCAGGCGTTGGCGATCTGCAGCAGGCGCTGGCGCTGCTCGCCGTCGAGCGCGCCACGCAGCGTGACCTCGCGGCTGATTTCGGTGCTGCCGTCGGCCGGCTTGCCCTGCGGATTCAGGCTCAGCCTGACGTCGACGCCCTCCAGCGGCCAGCCCTTGCGCTGCGCGTACATGCGCACCGTGATCGAGGTGCAGCTGCCGAGCGCCGACAGCAGCAGCTCGGTCGGTGCCGGCCCGGTGTCGCCGCCACCGACATCGGTCGGCTCGTCGGCAATCCAGTGGCTGCGGCCGTTGCTGTTGTCGGTGGCGAAGGCGGCGGCGCCGCTGACGACTTGCACCTGGGTAAGACTCATCCATTGCTCCTTGCATATCCCGGGTGCAACCCGGGGTGGTGATGTCCGGCAGTATGAATCCCGGGTTTCACCCGGGCTACCAAGTCGTGCGCTCCGGCAGCAGGCCGCGCAGTTCCTCCGGCGACAGATCGCGCCAGCGCCCGACCTTGAGCCCGGCGAGCTGCACGTTGATGATGCGCACGCGTTGCAGACGGCGCACGTCGTAGCCGAACACCTCGCACATGCGCCGGATCTGCCGATTCAGGCCCTGCGTCAGCACGATGCGGAAGTTGCGCTCGGGTCGCCCAGGATCGCGCCAGACCTTGCAGCGCTTGGTGACCACGTCGAGCTCCGGAAGCCGCACGCCGCGCATCATGCCGTCGATGAAGGCATCGCTGACCGGCTTGTCGACGGTGACGATGTACTCCTTCTCGTGATTGTTTTCCGAGCGCAGGATTTCGTTGACGATGTCGCCGTTGCTGGTCAGCAGGATCAGGCCTTCGGATTCCTTGTCGAGCCGGCCGATCGGGAAGATGCGCTCGGGGTGACGCACGAAGTCGACGATGTTGCCGTCGATGTGGCGCTCGGTGGTGCAGGTGATTCCGACCGGCTTGTTCAGCGCGATGTACACGTGCTGTTTGGCGCGCGCGCCGACGCGCTTGCCGTTGGCGATCACCTCGTCGCCCTCGTTCACCTGCGTGCCCAGCTCGGCGCGCTTGCCGTTGACCATCACGCGGCCGGCCTCGATCCAGCTGTCGGCCTCGCGGCGCGAGCAGACGCCGGTTTCGGAGATGTACTTGTTCAGGCGCATCGGTTCAGCCGCTGGGTCGGTCTGCATATTATGGTCGCCCCGTGACCGATCTGATCGCCGCCCGCAGCGTGTTCGCGCTCCACTTGGCCTTTCTGGGCTTCGTCGTGTTCGGCGGGCTGCTGGTCGCGTGGCGTCCGCGCCAGTGGGTCTGGCTGCATCTGCCGGCGCTGGTCTGGGGCGTGTGGATCGTCGCCAGCCACGGGCTGTGCCCGCTGACGCTGTTGGAGAACTCGCTGCTGGAGCACGCCGGTGTGGCCGGTTACGACGACGGCTTCATTGATCATTACCTGGTGCCGCTGCTGTATCCGCCGGGGCTGACGGCGTCGGTGCAGACGCTGCTGGCTTGTCTGCTGGTGCTATGGAATCTGGGCTTGTATGCGATCGGCTGGCGGCGCCGTCGCGGATAGGATCCGCTCCTACAGGTTCATGCCGCCGTAGGAGCGGATCCTATCCGCGACCAGTCCTCGACCTGCGCCACCACCCGTGCCGCATCATCGAACGGCAGATCGTGCCCGGCGCCTCTGCTGGTGTTGTGGAATCTGGGTTTGGATGCGAGCGGCTGGCGGCGCTGTCGCGGATAGGATCCGCTCCTACAGGTTCATGCCGCCGTAGGAGCGGATCCTATCCGCGACCAGTCCTCGACCTGCGCCACCACCCACTCCGCATCATCGAACGGCAGATCGTGCCCGGCGCCTCTGCTGGTGTTGTGGAATCTGGGTTTGGATGCGAGCGGCTGGCGGCGCCGTCGCGGATAGGATCCGCTCCTACAGGTTCATGCCGCTGTAGGAGCGGATCCTATCCGCGACCAGTCCTCGACCTGCGCCACCACCCATGCCGCATCATCGAACGGCAGATCGTGCCCGGCGCTGGGATGCTCGCGAATCTCGCAGCCCCAGGCCGCGGCCAGCTGGCGGGAGCAGTCCGGGCTGACCAGCCCATCCCGTGCGCCGACCAGCACCAGCGTGCGCACTGTCGGCGCTTCATGTGTCGTGACGAAGCGCGTCGCCGCGGCCAGCTGGCGCAGCGCGTTGGCCTTGCTGACCGGTTGCGCTGCGCGCCACGCGCTCCAGTCGTCGAGCACGCGCTCGTCGCGGCTGCTGGTGGTCAGGCGCAGCACCATCGTCTCGGCCTCGCGCGGCGAGGGCTGCAGCAGCGCCATCTTCAGCACGGACGGATACGCCCGTGGCCGCAGCCGCTGCCAGAACCGGCTGAACGGCCGCAGGCTGGTGTTGATCAGCACGCAGGCGGCCAGTTCCTGCGGATAGCGCGTCGCCCAGCTGGCCGCGACCATCGCGCCCATCGACATCGCCAGCACGCGATACGGCGGCTTCAGGCCGCGGCGGCGCAAGTCGGCGCGGCAGAAATCGGCGGTCGCATCGATGCTGGCGAGGCTGCGCTGCTGATGCAGCTCGCCATTGCCGGGGAAGTCGATCGCCGCGATCGGCGCGCCCGCGAAGCGCGACGCGAACAGCGCGGCAAACGGCCCCCAATGCCTTCGATCGCGCATCAGGCCCCGCAGCAGCACCCAGGGCGTGTCGTCCTGCTCGTTCACTTGGCGCGTTTCCGGTTCGGCTTCGCGCCAATATCCGAGTACCAGCGCTGCAATGCCAGCGCCTGGTGCCGCTCGCGCGCATTGCCGACCGGCAGCCAGCGCTCGAAGCCGGTGGCGGCGCGGGTGAAGAATTCCAGCAGCGCGATGTGCCGGCGCATCACGCGGCGCTGCCGATGCGCGATCAGCGGATTGAAAATGCCCTGGCGCGAGAACAGCTGACGCGGGTTTTTCTTGATCCACAGCCAGCTGCCCATCTCCAGCGTCAGCGGCAGGAAGGTGTTGTCCAGGCTGCGCTCGCAGCTGCGCCGGTACAGGTGATCCCAGAGATCGCCATGCGTCAGGTACTGCTTGCTCTGCGGCTCCAGCAAGTAAGGATGATGCGCATGCGTGGCCTCGAAAATGGCGCTGAGCGCATGCATCTCCGGCAGGTGGTGGATCGGCTCGGCGGTGTGCGCATACGGGAACCACACGCGATCCTGCACGCCGAAGCCGGAGTGGCAGTCAATCGCCAGGCTGAAGCGGCGGCCGAGCATTTCGTCCTCGACCAGCTTGCACAGCGCGGCGCTTTCGATTTCCATCGGCGCGTTCGCGGCGCCGCGATACCAGGGCAGGCCGGCGCTGACTCGCTGGCCGCCGAGCATGAACGGCACCGGCTGCGTCGCGTCCAGCGGCGCGTTGCGCATCAGGTCGACGCCGCGCGGATTGGCGCGCGTGCCGCGCCACAGCCCGCCCGGATTGACCAGCGGCATGAACACCAAACGCACCTGCTGCAGATGCTGGTGCAGCACCAGGTCCCAGGGCAGGCGCGACACCAGGTTGCGGATATAGGCCATCACCACTTCGGCGCCGATGCGCTCCAGGCCATGTACGCCGCCGAAGAAACCGACCGCCGGCACGCCCGGATCGGGGTTGCCCATCAGCAAGGCGTGCAGCGGGAACCGGCGGTCGCCGCAGGTGACTTCGCCGATCACGCGCGCCTCCATGTACGGCCGGCCCTCTTCGGTCAGCCGCGCGAGTTCGGCGAGTTCCGGCAGATCCGGCGGTGACACGAGCGGGGGCTTGGGCATTGCGGTCCAGGGCGGCTTGGCCGCGCAGCCTAGGAGGCCAATGTGACAGTGGCGCGACGCGCGCTGTCATCGGGCTGCCATCCGCGCGTCATTTGCGCTTGCTAGCTTGGACCCTCGTCAATCGTCTTCAGATGCAGGAACAAGCCATGGACAAGCTGATTCTCAAGTTCGCCAGCTCGAAACCGGTGACCATCGGCGCCGTGGTGCTGTACGGCGTGATCGAATTCGTCGCGCTGCGCCGCTCCACCGTGCTGGCACAGCCGCAGGGCTGATCGCGCCGCCAGCGTCGTCCGGGTCCGCGAGCGCGTAACATGGCGCTCGCGCTCCAGGTTTTGTACCCAGACGATGCAGTGTTCCCATTACGACGCCGGCCGCTGCCGCTCCTGCACGCAGCTGCCGCAGCCCTACGAGCAACAACTCGCCGCCAAGCAGCAGCGCTGCGATGACATGCTGGCGCGCTACGGCGAGCTGCAATGGCTGCCGGCGGTAGCCAGTCGTGAATCCGGCTTTCGCAACAAGGCCAAGATGGTGGTCAGCGGCAGCTGGCGTCGGCCTGTGCTCGGCATCCTCGACGCGGCCGGGCAGGGCGTCGATCTGAGTGATTGCGGCTTGTATTCGCCCGGGCTGCAATCCTGCTTCGGCGCGCTGGCCGAGTTCGTCACGCTGGCGGTGATCTCGCCGTACAACGTCGCGCTGAAGCGCGGCGAACTCAAGTACCTGCTGATCACCGAGTCCGACACTGGCGATCTGATGCTGCGCTTCGTGCTGCGATCGGAAGAGCCGCTGGAGCGCATTCGACGCCATTTGCCCGATCTGATGCAGGCGCTGCCGCAGCTGCGCGTGGTGACGGTGAACCTGCAGCCCGAGCACAAGGCGATCCTCGAAGGCCCGACCGAAATCCTGCTGACGCCGGAGGCACCGTCGCTGACGATCCAGGTCAACGAGCTGCCGCTGCACCTGCGGCCGCAGAGCTTCTTCCAGACCAATACCGACATCGCCGGTGCGCTGTATCGCCAGGCGCGCGACTGGGTCGATGAGCTGGAGCCGGCCTCGCTATGGGATCTGTACTGCGGCGTCGGTGGCTTCGCGCTGCATTGCGCCAGCCCCTGGCGCGATGTGGTCGGCGTCGAAACCAGCGCCGAGGCGATCGCCAGCGCCGAGCAGAGTCGCGACGAGCTGGGCCTGAAGCGGCTGCAGTTCAAGGCGCTCGATGCGAGCGGGTTCGCTGCCGGTGCCGACGCGCCCGAGCTGGTCATCGTCAACCCGCCGCGTCGCGGCATCGGCGCCGAGCTCGGCCGATTCCTGAATGACAGCGCTGCACGCTGGCTGATTTATTCCAGCTGCAATGCCGAATCGCTGGCGCGTGATCTGGCCGCGATGCCGTCGCTGAAGCCACGGCGCGCGCGCCTGCTCGATATGTTTCCGCATACGCAGCATTACGAAGTGATCGTGCTGCTGGAGCGCGGCTAGCGCTTTTGCCGGCAGCTCATCCGATTGCGGTATTTGGCGCAGTCGACGCCTGCCGATACTGCGCCGATGAACCAGACCATCCAGCCACCACGCCTGATCGACGACGTCGACGCCTTTCCCTGGGACGACCACGCCGATCTGATCGTCGTCGGCCTCGGCGGCGCCGGTGTCGCGGCGGCGCTGGAAGCGCTCGAAGGCGGCGCCGAGGTCATCGCACTGGACCGCTATGAAGGCGGCGGATCGAGCGCCGCCAATGGCGGCGTGTACTACGCCGGTGGCGGCACCAGCATCCAGCGCGAGGCCGGCGAGGACGACAGCGCCGAGCAGATGTACCAGTACCTGAAGATCGAAGTCGCAGGCGTGGTCGGCGACCGCACCGTGCGCCGCTTCTGCGACGAGAGCGTCGCCACGTTCGAGTGGCTGCGCGCGCACGGCGCGCCGTTCAACAGCAAGCTGTGGAAGAAGAAAACCTCGTATCCGCCGCTGGATCATTTCCTGTATCACCCGGACAGTTCGCTGACCGCGCCGTACATGCGCCGCTCGAAGCCGGCCGCGCGCGGCCATCGCACGCACATGCGCAATGGCACCAAGCCTTGGGGCCTGGGTGTCGCGCTGTACGCGCCGCTACGCGACGCGGCGCTGCGGCTCGGCCTGCGCTTTCACCGGCATGCGGAGGTGCAGCAGCTCGCAGTGGACCGCGACGGCCGCGTCGTCGGCGTCAGGGCGCTACAGGTCGAGCCCGGCACCGCGCAGTCGGCGCGCTACACGCGCGTGATCGCGGCCGCGAGCAAGTGGCTGCTGGCCTTGCCGCCGACGTTTCCGCTGGCCTTCCTGACGATCGCGCTGGGTCGCTGGCATCTGCGCCGTGCGCAGGACATCCAGCGCCAATGCAGCCGCTCGCACTGGTATCGCGCGCGCCGCGGCGTGCTGCTGTCGGCCGGCGGCTTCATCCTCGATCGCGAACTGCTGCGCGAGCACGCGCCGCGCTATATGGCCGGTCACCCCAATGGCACCTTGGGTGACGTCGGCAGTGGTCACCGGCTCGGCGCCTCGGCCGGTGGGCGGCTCGATCTGATGGACCGCATCAGCGCCTGGCGTTTCATCAATCCGCCGGCGGCCTGGGCCGCGGGCATGCTGATCAACGCGCGCGGTGAGCGTTTCGTCAACGAGACCCTGTACGGCGCTTCGATCGGCGACGCGGTGATGGCGCAGCCGGACGGAAAAGCCTGGCTGGTGTTCGATGCCGCGCAGCGCGCCGCGGCATTGAAACAGGCACGCGATCCGCAGATCGTGCCGTTCCAGCGCGACGTCGCGCGGCTGAACTTGAGCTTCAACACGATCAAGGCGGCGACGCCGCGCGAGCTGGCGAAGCGGCTGGGTTGTGATGCGACGCGTCTCGTCGAAACCCTGGACGCGTACAACCGCATCGCGCGCGGCGAACTCGACGACCCTTTCGAGAAGCGACGCGAAGAATGCCAGCCGCAGCTGCAAGGCCCGTATTACGCGATCGACGCCTCGATCCACAGCCGCCTGCTGCCGATGGCGACGATGACGCTCGGCGGCCTGCGGGTCGATGAAGACAGCGGCCGCGTGCTGAACGCGACGGGCGAGATCATCGCCGGCCTGTATGCGGCCGGCCGCAGCGCGATCGGCGTGTCGTCGAATATCTACGTCAGCGGGCTGTCGTACGCCGACTGCATCTTTTCGGGCCGCACCGTTGGCCGGCATATCGCGGCGCTTTTGTAGCCCGGGTGCAACCCGGGTTTCACCCGGGCTACAAAATCCAGAAACTTACTCGACCTTCGACTGCAGATAATTCGGCAGCCCCATCTTGTCGATCAGGCCGAGCTGCTGTTCCAGCCAGTGGGCGTGATCTTCTTCGGTGTCGCGCAACTGCGGCAGCAGCAGGTCGCGCGAGACGTAGTCGCGTTCGCGTTCGCACAGCGCCATTGCCGCCTGCAGGTTGGCGCGCACTTCGTACTCGGTGGCCAGATCCTTCTGCAGCATCTCGGTCACGCTGAGGCCGGCGCTGAACGGGGTCGGCTGCATCACCGGCTCGCCGCCGAGGAACAGGATGCGCCGCAGCAGCACGTCGGCGTGCTGGGTTTCTTCCTGCATTTCGTGATCGATGCGGCGATACAGGCCCATCAGGCCCAGATGCGCATAGCGCCGCGAGTGGATGAAGTACTGGTCGCGCGCGCTCAGCTCACCGCGCAGCAACTCCTTCAGACATTCGACGACGACCTGCTGCCCTTGCATGATTCCACCTGCACCAAAATGAGCCTTCATTATGACGGCTGCGGATTTTCGATGACGAAACCGCAACGGGATCGATAGGCGTTCTCAGCTGGCGCGCGCTTAAGCGATGAGGTCTGCGGTGACCGCGTCCAGTGCGCGCTGCAGATCAGCTGGTACCAGCTTCGCCTGAAGCCCGCGCTGGCCGCCGTTGACGTAAACGTAGGGTTCGCCCAGCGCAGTGCGCTCGATCGCGGTCGGCAATTTGCGGCGCTGGCCGAAAGGGCTGACGCCGCCGACCTTGTAGCCGCTGATACGCTCGGCGTCGGCCACCGGCATCATGCCGGCGCTCTTGCCGCCGAAAGCCGCGGCGACTTTCTTCATGCTCAGCTCGCGGTCGGATGGCAGGATCACGCAAACCGGTTTGCCGTCGACCAACGCCATCAGGGTTTTCAGCACGCGGGACGGCGGCTCGCCCATCGCTTCGGCGGCCTGCAGGCCGATGCGCGGGCTGTCCGCGTCGTAGTCGTAAGTGCGCGTCTCGTACGCAATGCCTTGCTTGCTCAGCCACAAGGTCGCGGGTGTTGCCTTCGACATGCCTCAGCCCGTGTCGCGAAGATTTCGATGGAGCCAGCCGACCGCGCCGAGTGCCGCGCGCCGTCCGCTGGCGAAGCAAGCGGTGAGCAGGTAGCCGCCGGTCGGCGCTTCCCAGTCCAGCATCTCGCCGGCGCAGAACACGCCCGGAATCGCCCGCAGCATCAGCTGCTCGTCGAGCGCTGCGAGGCGCACCCCGCCGGCGCTGCTGATCGCCTCGGCAAGCGGCCGCGTGCGCCGCAACGTCAGCGGTAGCGCCTTGATCGTCGCGGCGAGTTGCACGGCGTCGTTGAACGCGTCCTTGGGCAGCACTTCGTAGAGCAGGCCGATGCGCAGGCTGTCGAGGCCGGCGGCGCGGCGCAGATGTTCGCTCAGCGAGCGTTTGCCGCGATACAGGCCGATGTCGCGCTGCAGCTTGGCCGCGTCCTGGTTCGGCGCCAGGTCGAGACGGATCGCGACCCTGCCCTGGGCGGCGATGGCCTCGCGCAGCGGCGCCGACATCGCATAGATCAGTCCGCCTTCGAGGCCGGCGGCGGTGATCATCAGCTCGCCCTGCTGCGAGTGCCGCGTACCCTGCGCATCGTCCCAGCTCAGCACGACGGGCTTCAAAGGCTGGCCGGCGAAGCGCGACGAAAAATGGGCGCTCCAGTCCAGCTCGAAGCCGCAGTTCGACGGCCGCAGTGGCGCGATCGCATCCGCATCCGGCGTCAGCCAGGAGGTCCAGGAACCATCCGAGCCCAGCTCCGGCCAGCTGCCGCCGCCGAGGCCGAAGATCACCGCGTCAGCCTGCGCCTGCAGTTCGCCGCCAGCGCTGGAGAATTTCAGATCGATGCGTCCGTCGTCACGCCGTGCAACGCCGACGCAGCGATGCTCGACATGAAAACGCAGGCCCTGCGCACGCAGCCGCCGCACCCAGCCACGCAGCAGCGGCGCGGCTTTCATGTCGGCCGGGAACACGCGCCCGGAACTGCCGACAAACGTCTCGACCCCCAGCTCGCGCGCCCAGTCGCGCAGGGCTCCGGCGCCGAACCCGTCGAGCCATGCGCCGACTTCGGCGCTGCGCTCGGCGTAACGCTGCGCGAAGTCCGCCGCCGGCTCGCCATGCGTCAGATTGAGACCGCCCTTGCCGGCGAGCAGAAACTTGCGGCCGACCGAGCCCATGCGCTCGTACAGGTCGACCTCGAAACCCGCCGCGCGCGCGACTTCAGCCGCCATCAGCCCGGCGGGGCCGCCGCCGACGACGGCGATGCGACGATGCGATGCGGATTCGGGAGCCACGATCATGCGTGATTATCGGCGATATGCCTGCCGCCGGCAGCGCCGCTGTGGCAAGTCGCGGCGGACTTTCCGATACTGGCCGCCGTTCCCGTACACGGCTGCCACCATGCCCTCATTCGATATCGTCTCCGAAGTCGACAAGCACGAGCTGACCAATGCCGTCGACCAGGCCAAGCGCGACCTCGAGAACCGCTACGACCTGCGCGGCACCAATGCCGCGTTCGAGCTGGACGTGGAGAAATACACGGTCAAGTCGACCGCGCCCAGCGAATATCACCTGACCCAGCTGCTGGAGATCCTGCACAAGCGCCTGGCCGGCCGCGGCATCGATCTGCGCGCGGTCGAGGCCGACGATCCCGAGACCAACCTCGCCGGCGCGCGCCAGAACATCACGATCAAGCAGGGCATCGAGCAGGTGCAGGCGAAGAAGATCATCGCCAAGCTCAAGGAAGCCAAGCTCAAGGTCGATGCCTCGATCAACGGCGAGAAGCTGCGCATCAGCGGCAAGAAGCGCGACGACCTGCAGACCGCGATCGCCTTCCTGCGCAAGTCGGAGCTGGAACTGCCGCTGCAGTTCGAGAATTTTCGCGATTAGATCAAGCGGGCTGCCCGCCGCCGGTCGCGAGCCAGCGGCGGGTCCGCGAACTTTCTGCGCGGTCCTAGGGCGCGGATACCGCGCTGGCCTGGGCACCGCCGTGGCCGGTCTCGAAGCGAGCCAGCATTTCCATGGACTCGAGGCTGACGACCTTGTGCGCGTCCAGGCCGGTGTGCAGCACGTAGTCGACGCCGTCGAAGAACAGGAAGCTGGGCTTGCCGTTGGCGGCCAGATACACCGCGTCGCGCGCGCTGGCCACATAGCCGAACTTGGGGATCAGCAACTTCTGCGACAGCTGCGCGACATAGGCGAGCTGATCTTTCGGCGTGACGCGATCGGGCACGTCGAGCTCGGCGACCTTCCAGCTGCCGCAGTAGGCGCGGTCGTGTGACCAGTGGCGGTCGCCTTCGTTGATCGCGACGTAGACACAGGTCTGCGCGCCGGCGGCGGCCTTGTCCGCGGGCGGCTGGGAGGCTTCGTCGTGCAGGCGGTCGGCCATGCCGCTGCCCGCGGCTTCGCTGCGGATTTCGAAGTAGTCGGGACGGCCGTCGCCGTTCAGATCGGGCCCGTTTTCGGCAGCCGAGCCGGCGCCGGGCGGCGCGTAGTCGATGACTTTGAGCGCACCGGCCTGGACGGCGGTGACGCCGAGAAAACTGACGGCCACGGCCAGTGCGGCCTGGGTCCAGCGGGTGTGTAGATATTTCATAGGGGTGCTCCTCGCGATAGTCGGTCGCCGTGCTTAAATGCGCGGCGGTAACCAGCTAGCGGCGCGGGCGTTTCGCGCCTTGATACGCAAATAGCAAAAGGCTTACACCGTTTGCGCGGCGTTTTCGACCGCCGGTCCCTGGTTTTCCGACTCGCGCAGCAGGTCGCGGAACAGGCTCTGGCGCCCCTGCAGTTCTTCCGCGGTGCCGCAGTCGACGATGCCGCCCTCGGCCATCAGCACCACCTTGTCGAACTGGTCGAGCACGCTGAGGCGATGCACCGAGGCGATCAGTGTCGTTTCCGGCAACTGTTCGCGCAGGCGTTGGAACACACGGCCTTCGGTCACCTGGTCGAGTGCGCTGGTCGGCTCGTCGAGCAGGATGATCGAACTGGCCTGTGCAACACCGCCCGCGCCGCCGACGCTGCCGATCAGCAGCGGCGCGCCGCCGGCGCTGCTGCCGCGATGCGCCTGCCAGGCATAGATCGCGACCAGGCTCCAGCACAGCGCCACGCCGAGCAGATCGACCGCGCACCACTTGGCTTCGGTCAGCACGATGTTCCTGCGCAGCGGCGCGAAGATCGCAAACAGGCGATTGCCGAGCAGCGCGCGCGAGGCGGCGCCGACGCGCAGGCTCAGCACCGTCGATACATTGCCGAGCAGGTCGAGCAGGCCGGCGACGTAGCGGCGCTCGGCCGCGTTCTCGGTCACCTGCAGCTTCATGATCGCCCGATCGAAGCGCAGGATGATCACGGCCAGCACGATGTAGCCGGCCAGCGCGACGCCGCCGGCGGTGAGTGAAATCAGGCTCAGCGCGACCAGCGGGCCGACCAGGTTGACCGCGTTCTGCAGGTAGATGAACTGGTTCTGCGTGAACTCGTACAGCGCACCCGTGGCCTGCTGCGTGCGGTGCTGCACTTCGCCGGAGTGATGCTGCTCGTGCCAGCCCAGCGGCAGCGCGATCAGCTTGCTGTAGATCGCGTCGGCGGCGTTGGCGCGCACGCGCATGCCGACGACGCGTTCCATCACGCGGCCCGGGCCGTGCAGCATCCATACCGCGGCCTGCACGCCGACAATGCCGAGAATCATCCAGCCGGCATGCGCGATGCTACCGCTGCCGGACAATTGCACCGCGTTGATCGCCGAGGCAGCCAGCATCGGAATCAGCAGCTTGATCGCGCTGGAGGCACCGAGCATCGCCATCGCGGCGATATACGACGCGCGCGCGCCGGCGGCATAGCGCCAGATGTCGCGATACAGCTCGGGCAGGGTCGCGGCAACGCGATCGGCGCGCGGCTTTTCTGCCGGCTGGAGGATGAATCGAGCGGGTCGGCGGTGTTGCCGGCGGCCAGGAAGGCGGTCATTTCATTCACGGCGCGACGCGCCGCAGGACAACGGGAGAACAGCGGATGCGACGGTTCTTTGCAGGCCTTGTCGCGAGGCCGGACCAGCAGCAGCTGTTACGACATCGGTGTCTTCATCCTGAAGCGAGCTCTACGGCAGAGAGCGATGCCGTGGCGCCATTATCCTGCAGCTGGACGCTTCTTGAGCAGGCGCCAGTGTCGATATTTCATACCGGCGGTCCGCCGGGCGGCGCATGGCCGAGCCTGTAGGAGCGGATTCTATCCGCGACTCAGGCTTCGCCGGCACAGTCGCGGATAGGATCCGCTCCTACAACTGCGGCTAGTCCGCTGCATCGGTGGAAAAGCATCTGGATAGCGGTGCCAGCGCGCTGTGATGGCGCCGATAGCCAGGTGCGATTTCATCGATGCAGTGGACTAGGGCTGCAGAAACGCGTCCACCGCCGCCCGCGCGACGAAGGCATCGTCGCTGAATAGGCCGTCGATCCCGGCGCGCAGAAACCGCGTGATCTCGCCGAAGGCGTCGCCGCGTGCGGTCTTGTCGGCTTGTGAGCGGAAGTCCGTCGGCAGGAAGTGGTTTTCCGGGCGAAAAGTGTAGGGATGCACCAGCAGCCCGGCCGCGTGCGCGTCGGCGATCAGCGCGGTCGGCGCCAGCAGCCGGCCGTCGGCGTCGCGCGGGATCAGCATGTTCTTGTCCGGGCCGATGCCGGTTGCATAGCGCGCCACTTCCTTCAGGCCGGCCGGCGTGATCATGTCCGCATAGCCAAACGTCGAGCCGGCGGCGACCGCGTCGTAAGGCTGCTCGGGCGGCGCGCCCATCAGCTGGATGATCGGCAGATCGGTCTTCGCGCGCATCGCCTTCAGGTTGGCGACTTCGAAGCTCTGGATGAACACCGGCGCATTTTTGCCGGCGTAGCCGTTGGCGGCGAGCTGATCCAGCAGCCGCTGCTCCAGCGGCAGGCCGATGCCCTGGAAATAGCTCGGATGCTTGGTCTCCGGATAGATCGCGATGGTGCGGCCGGTTTCGATGCTCTTGGCCTTGGCCAGGTCGATGACTTCCTGGAACGTCGGAATCCGCCAGACGCCGTTGTAGCGCGTGTTGCCGGGGCGGATGTCGGCGATGCGCTCCCGGGCGCGCAGCGTGCGCAGTTCGGCGAGCGTGAAGTCCTCGGTGAACCAGCCGCTCAGCACGACGCCGTCGATGGTCTTGGTGGTCTTGCGCGCGGCGAATTCGGGATGTTCGGCGACGTCGGTGGTGCCCGAGATTTCGTTCTCGTGGCGTGCGACCAGCACGCCGTCTTGGGTCGCGACCAGATCGGGCTCGATCACGTCGGCGCCGTATTCGATCGCCAGGGTATACGAGCCGATCGTGTGTTCCGGCCGGTAAGCCGAGGCGCCACGATGGGCGATGACGATGATCTTCGGTAGCGGCTTGAGGCTCATGGTCGATGTCGGTCGGGCGGTGCCGGGCGCCGAGCATGCGGCGAGCGCGGGCAGCATGGCAACCAGCAGCGCGGCGGCAAGCCGGAGACTGAATGTTTTCATTTTCGCAATTCCGGGTTTCACTCGCGCTACTCGCTCAGCATCTGCAGATCGCGGACGAAATCGCGGTAGCCCTGGTCGCGCGCGGCCTGCTCGGGCAGCCGCAGCAGATAGGCCGGATGTACGGTCGCGATCGCGCGCACGCCGTTGCCCAGCTCGCGCCATTGCCCGCGTTGTTGCAGCAGTTTGAAGTCGCTGCCGAACAGCGCGCTCGCGGCCATGCTGCCGAGACAGACGATGATCTGCGGCTGCACGCGCGCCAGCTCGGCGTCGAGCCAGGGCCGGCACGCGGCCTGCTCGCGCGCGCCGGCGCGCTTGTGCAGGCGCTCCTTGCCGCGCGCCTCGAACTTGAAGTGCTTGACGGTGTTGGTCACGTACATCGCAGCGCGGTCCAGGCCGGCGGCGAGCAGGGCCTGATCCAGCAGTTGCCCCGCCGGACCGGCGAAAGGCTTGCCGCCGAGGTCTTCCTTGTCACCGGGCTGTTCGCCGATCAGCATGATGCGCGCGTCTTCCGGGCCGACGCCGAACACGGTCTGCGTCGCCGGCTCCCACAGCGGGCAGCGCCGGCAGTCTTTGGCCTGCGCGCGCACGTCGGCCAGGCTGCCTTCGACGAAGAACGGCGCGTCGATCCGTGGCGCGGCCGCTTCGCTGATGCGCTTGCGCGGCACAGTCGGCGCGGCCGCGACCATGGCCTGCGCGCGCGCCGGTGCGTCGCGTATCAGCTGCGGAATCAGCCGCGCTTCCGGCAGGTTCTTCCAGTATTTGACCGGCATTTCGCTTTTCATCGCGCCGATCTTGAGCCGCGCCGGATTGAAGATGCTGGCGTAGTAGCTGCGCCACAGTTCTTCCAGCAGATCGTCGCTGGGCGCCTGGTCGCGCGTTGCGCCGCGATCGAAGCGCAGCTCGCTGCCGTCCCAGTGCGCGCTGCGGTACGGCGTCAATATCGACCAGTGCATGCCGGCGAAACGGCGCACGAAGAACGGCGCGACGCGCTCGACGATGTAATGCTCGGGCTCGAACCAGCTGACGAATACCGGCGGCAGCTCGTCGCCGCGCGCAAGCTCGCGAAAGCGCACGAAGGCGGTCATCTTGTGCAGGTCGCGGCCGACGTTCTTGCTGTGCGCGAGCGCCTTGGCGACGTCGTCGTCGGTGATCAGCTTCATCAGCTGCGGCTCGCCATGCGTCAGCCGCCACAGCATCCGGTACAGCAGCGCGTGACGCTGCGGATCGCGATGCGCGATCACGCGATCCGCCAGGCTCATGAATTCGCGCGGCACCCTGGCCTGCGACGCGCCGGCGGGCGGGGGCGGCAGCGCTTCATCGCCGCCGCCGAACAGGCTCGCCTCGCTGCCGACGATCCAGGTGACGTGCTCGGGCGCGATCTCGGCCTGTAGCAGCGCGCGTGCGCGCCCGCGCCACTGCGCGAAGTCGACCCCGTCCTGCAGTTGCACGCTGATCATGGACGCGGCAACAAACCCCGTTCCTCGCGAGGGCTCAAGCAAACAGATCCGCCTGCTGCGGCGCGACCAGTTGACTGCGCAGCGTCGTGCTCTCGGCCTGCGCGCGCGGCCGGTGATCGACGGTGATCACGAACGGCGCGACCTTGCGCGTTGGCACGCGCAGCTTGCTCAAATCCTCGAAGCGCAGCTGCTTGTGCATGCGCAGTTCGAGCAGGCGGTCGACGGTCTTCACGCCGAGGCCGGGCACGCGCAGCAGGGTTTCGCGGCTGGCGACATTCAGATCCACCGGGAAATACTCGCGATTGCGCAGCGCCCAGGCAGTCTTCGGATCGACATCCAGGTCCAGATTCGCGTGCTCCGCATCGGGTGGCGCGATGTCGTCGACGCTGAAGCCGTAGAAGCGCAGCAGCCAGTCGGCCTGGTAAAGACGATGCTCGCGCTGCAGCGGTGGCGCGATCAGCGGCAGCGCTTTCGAGGCGTCCGGAATCGGGCTGAACGCGCTGTAGTAAACCCGGCGCAGGCCATAGTTGTTGTACAGATTGTGGCTGGTCTTCAGCACCGCGCGATCGCTGGCGTCGTCGGCGCCGACGATCATTTGCGTGCTCTGGCCGGCCGGTGCGAAGCGCGGTGACTTGGGCTCGGCCCGGGCCTCGTCGATCGACAGGCGCAGCGAGCCCATCGCGGCGCGGATGTCGCGCAGGTTTTTTTCGGGGGCCAGATTATGCAGGCCGCTTTCGGTCGGCATTTCGATGTTGATCGACAGCCGATCCGCCCAGCGCCCGGCCTCGGTGATCAGCTCGGGCGAGGCGTCGGGAATGGTCTTCAGATGAATGTAGCCGCGAAACCGGTGATCGACGCGCAGGCTTTTCGCGACGCGCACGAGCTGCTCCATCGTGTAGTCCGCGTTGCGGATGATGCCGGACGACAGGAACAGGCCTTCGATGTAATTGCGCTTGTAGAAATTCAGCGTGAGATCGACGACTTCCCTGACCGAGAACCGCGCACGCTCGACGTTGCTGCTGCGGCGGTTGATGCAGTACACGCAGTCGTAGGTGCAGAAATTGGTCAGCAGGATTTTCAGCAGCGAGATGCAGCGGCCGTCCGGCGCGTAGGCGTGGCAGATGCCCATGCCTTCATTGGAGCCGATGCCGCCGGTGCCGATGGAATCGCGCTTGTTGCCGCCGCTGGACGAGCACGAGGCGTCGTACTTGGCGGCGTCGGCGAGGATCTTCAGTTTGGCGCCGATTTCCATGGGTCTATCTTGATAGCAGCGGCGCCGAAAGCAACCGGGCCGGCGTGGAGCCGGCCCGGCGCAAGCTAGACGCAGCCGCTACAACTACATCTCCGGCGTCGCCGCCAGCGCGGCACGGCCCAGCGCCGCCAGGAACGGAATGCCGGTCTGGCTGTAGTCGTAGCGCTCGTCGTTGATGCCGCCGTCGTTGTTGCAATAGATCACGGCGCCGATGAAGCACTCGACGCCGGTGTTGGCGTCGCGGATGTAGCGCACGTCCGACACGTGGCCCAGGCCCTTGCCGGATTTGCCGATCAGGCTCAGCGAGTCCGGCTTGGTGTCGCGGCTGTCGCCGATCACCAGGTAGTTCGAGTAGCCGTCGGCGAAGCGCGTGGTGCCATAACCCGGATCGGTGGAACCGCGCGGCAGGGTCTGCATCAGGCTCAGCAACTGGTTGCGGGTCGCCGTCGGTATCGCCCAGCGGTGCTTGGCCGGCGCGGTCTCCGGGTAGATCAGCGCCACCAGCATGTCGTGCAGATCCTGCAGCGGCAGAAAGTTGTAGCGGGTGAAATCGTGCGGCCCCTGGACGATCTGGCCATTGGCCTGCGTCCAGGCCTTGCCCTTCATCGCCTGACCATACGGATAAAGGAATTCGCGACCCTGGCGTTCGCGCCACTGCGTCAAGGTGCGGTTGCTGGCGGTGCTGACCAGGCGGCCGCCGCGGGTGGTGACGACCTCCTTGGTCTCGTCACCGCCCAGGTGCGCGATCAGCCGCGAGTTGGCGTAGCCCATGCGGCTCAGGCCGTCGTAGATGTCGTCGGTGCCGAGGAAGTCGAACAGGCGGTTGTAGGGCGAGGGCTCGTCGACGGCGAAGATCCGGCGCAGGCTGCGCGAGACTTTTTCCGCCGCGGGCTCGTCGGCCGCCCAGACGCCGCCGGGCTTGCCTTCCAATTCGATCGCGGTGTCCAGGTCCAGCCGCCAGCCGCCGAGGTTCTGCGCGGCCAGCAGCGCCAGCGGCAGGCTGGCCATGCCATTGGCCGGGTACCAGCGCTCCGGCACCACGCCAAAGGTATAGCTGCGCGGAATCTGCACCTTGCCGTCGACGCGGCGCACCGGCGTGTAGACGATCTGCACTTCGTTGGCCGGGTCGTTGGCGAGGACCGACAGCTCTGGCGGCAGCCGGCCCAGGATCGCGTCCCAGACGCCGGGCACATCGGTTTCGGACAAACGTGGGCGCGGGCCGACCGGCTTGGCATAGCCGGCACAGCCGACCATCGAGGCGCCGGCGAGGGACGCGCAGGCTTTGAGAAACTCCCGTTTTTGCAAGTGCAGCACTCCGTGAGGCAGGGCGGGGGCGCCCAAGCTGCCACAGACGCAGTTTGCGTTCCATGACAGCGGCGGCGCCGCGCGCGGGGTATTGATCGTGGGTAGTCGAGGAGCCTGTAGCGCCCGCCGACGATGACGGGCGCAAGCATGACACGCCCGCGCCACCGCGCTCCATGCGTTTTTCCGCTTACGGTGATCGCCCGTGGGGTGTTATAACTTAAGTAATATTTATCGCCGAGACTGCCATGCAACTGAAGATCATCGCCGTCGGCAATTCCGCCGGCGTGCTGCTGCCCAAGGAGCTGCTGGCGCGACTGCGCGTCGACAAGGGCGACAGCCTGTACGTCGCCGAGACCCCGGACGGGATCAAGCTGATGCCGCACGATCCGGAGCTGGCAGCGCAGATGGAGGTGGCCGAGAGGGTGATGAGCCGCCGCCGCGGCCTGCTGCGCAAGCTCGCCGACAGCTGAGCCCGTGCGGTGATTGTCTGGATCAGGCGCGCGCTGGTGAGCTTGCTGCACGATCGGCAGATCGCCGAGCACGGCGGCTCGGCTGGGCTGCGCGACGAGGGTCTGCTGGAATCGGCGCTGGCGCGGCCGCAGCAGTTGCATCACTACGGCGATCCGCCGCCGGACCTGGCCGATCTGGCCGCGAGCCTGGCCTATGGTCTGGCGAAAAATCACGCCTTCGTCGATGGCAACAAACGCAGCGCCATCGTTGCCTGTGAAACCTTCATCGAGCTCAATGGCGCGACGCTGGATGCCAGCGATCTGGAGCTGTATCCGATCGCGCTGGAGCTGGCCGAAGGCGAAATGAGCGAAGCCGAGTTCGCGGCCTGGCTGCGGCCGCGTTTGCGAGTGCACGCTGCCGCGCAGTCGATACAAGAAAAACGGCCACGCTATAAGGCGCGGCCGCGGTCTTCCAAAGCCTGAAGCGAATCGCGGTTACAGCTTTCGATAAACCTCGGCACCGGCATTCTTGAACTCCGCCGATTTCTCCGCCATTCCCGCCGCCAGCGCGGACTGCTCTTCGGCACCGATCTTCGCCGCGTAGTCGCGCACGTCCTGCGTGATCTTCATCGAGCAGAAGTGCGGGCCGCACATGCTGCAGAAGTGGGCCAGCTTGGCGCCTTCCTGCGGCAGGGTTTCGTCGTGGAATTCCTGGGCCTTTTCCGGATCCAGACCCAGGTTGAACTGGTCCTGCCAGCGGAATTCGAAGCGCGCCTTGCTCAGCGCGTTGTCGCGCACCTGCGTGCCGGGGAAGCCTTTGGCCAGATCGGCCGCGTGCGCGGCAATCTTGTAGGTGATGATGCCTTCGCGCACGTCGTCCTTGTCCGGCAGGCCGAGATGTTCCTTGGGCGTCACATAGCACAGCATCGCGCAGCCATACCAGCCGATGTTGGCTGCGCCGATGCCGCTGGTGATGTGGTCGTAGCCGGGCGCGATGTCGGTGGTCAGGGGCCCAAGCGTGTAGAACGGCGCCTCGAAGCAGTGCTGGATCTGCTCCTCCATGTTCTCCTTGATCAGCTGCATCGGCACATGGCCGGGGCCTTCGATCATGGTCTGCACGTCGTGCTTCCAGGCGATCTGGGTGAGTTCGCCGAGCGTGTGCAGTTCGCCGAACTGGGCCTCGTCGTTCGCATCCGCGATCGAGCCTGGGCGCAGGCCGTCGCCGAGCGAGAAGCTGACGTCGTAGGCCTTCATGATTTCGCAGATTTCCTCGAAGTGCGTGTAGAGGAAATTTTCCTTGTGATGCGCCAGGCACCACTTGGCGAGGATCGAGCCGCCGCGCGAGACGATGCCGGTCATGCGGTTGGCGGTCCACGGGATGTAGCGCAGCAGCACGCCGGCGTGGATCGTGAAGTAATCAACGCCCTGTTCGGCCTGCTCGATCAGCGTGTCGCGGTAGATCTCCCAGGTCAGCTCTTCGGCCTTGCCGTTGACCTTTTCCAGCGCCTGGTAGATCGGCACCGTGCCGATCGGCACCGGCGAGTTGCGCAGGATCCACTCGCGCGTTTCGTGGATGTTCTTGCCGGTGGAGAGGTCCATCACGGTGTCGCCGCCCCAGCGCGTGCTCCACACCATTTTCTCGACTTCTTCGGCAATGCTCGACGTGACCGCAGAGTTGCCGATGTTGGCGTTGATCTTCACGCGGAAATTGCGGCCGATGATCATCGGCTCCAGTTCCGGGTGATTGATGTTGGCCGGGATGATCGCGCGGCCGCGCGCGACTTCCGAGCGCACGAATTCGGGCGTGATCTGCCTCTGCAGGAACGCGCCGAAGTCGTTGCCCTTGTGCTGGCGGCGCAGGTAGCCGGCGGCCTCGTAGCTCGGCCGCAGTTCTTCGAGACGCGCGTTTTCGCGAATCGCGATGTACTCCATCTCCGGCGTGATGATGCCTTTGCGCGCGTAATGCATCTGGCTGACGTTGGCGCCGGCGATGGCCTTGCGCGGTGCGCGGATGTGCTCGAAGCGCAGGTCGCGGGTCTTCTCGTCGGCCGCGCGGATGCGGCCGAACAGCGAGCTCGGGCCGCGCAGCTCCTCGGTGTCGCCGCGTGCCTTGATCCAGGCATCGCGCACGCCGGGCAGGCCCTGGCGCAGATCGATCTGCACGTTCGGATCGGTGTACGGGCCGGAGGTGTCGTAGACCGTGACCGGCGGGTTCGGCTCGTCGCCGCTGGCGGTATGCGTCGGCGTGAGGCTGATTTCGCGCATCGGCACGCGAATGCCGCTGGGGCCGTCGACGTAGATTTTCTGGCTGGACGGAAACGGCTTGCGCATGTCGGCCGACAGTTCGTCGGCGCGGCGGAACATGTCGGGGAGCGGGGCTAGCGGCAGATTCATCGGCGGGCATCCACGGTTGTCGTACGAACGGGGATGCACTGCAGCGCGCACGAGTGTGCGTCTTTGCGAGCCATCCCTACGCCGGCAGAGCCGGCCAGGTTCCAAGGGTCTGATCTCAGCCCGTCGCGTTGCATTGCTTGGGCACCCCCGGCTACGCCGCTACCTTAGGCGAGAACGGCGGATCCGGCAAACCGTGCCTGCCTGGAATCGGCGCCTGGATCAGCCCTTGCGCCGCGCCTCGCGCGCCAGGAAATGCAGCGCCGCGTAGATCCGCGTGTCGACACTCAGGCCGGCGGCGCGTTGCAGGTCCAGCCAGTCGTCGACCTGGTCGGTCGGGATGCAGTGCACCGTGATGTCCTCGCCGTCGACACCGCCGCCGTCGTGCACCCGGCTCAGGCCGCGCACGCGGACGAAGTAGCTGGTCTCGGCGGTCAGGCCGGCCGCGGTCGGCGCCGAGGTGATCAGCTCGGCGCTGGCGCCGCGAAAGCCGGTTTCCTCTTCCAGCTCGCGCAGGCCGCTGGCGCAGGCGTCTTCACCGGCGAACTCGGCGCTGTCGCCGATGATGCCGGCGGGCAGCTCGATGCTGCGGCAGCGGATCGGCCAGCGGTATTGCTCCACCAGCACCAGTTCACCGGCGTCGGTCACCGCGACGACGAAGCCGGCGCCGCTGGAGTGGGGCCGCACCACGTATTCCCAGTGCCCGCGGCGCAGCAGCCGCAGCCACTCGCCTTCGTGCAGCACCTGCACGTCCGGCTCCACAGGGCGGCGCGGGGGCTTGTTCATTTGCTCGTCAGACATTCGGCCTCGGTCTTGATCCAGCGGGTTTCGATGGTCGATTTGGGGCCTTGCGACAGGCCGCGCGCGATCGCGTCCAGCGCCGGCTTCATGGTCTCTTCGAACTTCCACGGCGGGTTCAGCACCGCCACGCCGCAGACGTGCATCTGGCCCTGCGCCGGCGCGCCGTTGTCGAAGCGGAAGTCCAGCACCGGCTTGGGCGAGGCCTTGGCGATGCGCCGCAGGAAGCGGTCGGCCTCGAAGCGCTTCTTGACCGGGTACCAGACCAGATACTGGCCCTGCAAAAAGCGCGTCTGCGCGGTCTGCAGGAAGTCGCCGATCTGGTCGAACTCGGACAGCGCCTCGAACGGTGGGTCGATCAGCACCAGGCCGCGCTTCTCGGCCGGCGGCAGCGAGGCGGCCGCGGTCTCGTAGCCGTCGCGGCGCAGCACCGTGGTGTTGGCGCGCGGCGCGGCCTGGCGCAGCTGCCATTCCAGCGCGTCGGCGACCTCGGCGATCTTCTCGACCAGCAGCAGCCGGTCGCCGGGTCGCGCCAGGCCGGCGGCGATCACCGGGGAGCCCGGATAGACCGTGCCGTCGCCGGCCAGCGCCAGATAGCGCTGCAGCGTCGGCGGCCCGGAACCGGGTTTACCGGCCTGCAACAGTCGGCCTATACCCTGTCGCCATTCGGCCGTGGTTTCGGCCGCGGCTTGGCGCAGGTCGTAGCGGCCGGCACCGGCATGCGTGTCCAGGTAGAACCAGGGCTTGTCCTTGGCGTTGAGGGCGTCGAGCAGGCCGACCAGCAGCGTGTGCTTGAGAACGTCGGCAAAATTGCCGGCGTGGTAGTGATGTCGGTAATGCATGGACCTGGGAAATCGAACCTGAGTTGATGCGCTTGGCAACGGGTCGCGGCATGATGATGATGCGGCCCGTCATTTGCTTCCAGATAAGAGTAGGCCATTGAAGGCCTATCCAGTAGGTATCGTCGTCGATTGCGTCGTCCGGCCGCGATATCACCATGCTAGGGACTCGGCATCGGGCCGCGTTCGCAGCAACTTGCCGCCGTCTTTCGGCGCAACACTATTGGGGTAAGTCGTGGAGAAGTTTCAGCGTGGCGCCGACGCCGGGGATCGCGTTGGCCTGAAGTCCGGCTGGCGCAGCGCGCTGCCGGCGATCATGGTGGCACTGCTGGCCGCCTGCGGCGGTGGTTCGGATGACGGGGCACCGGACGACGGCGGCGATCCGACGTCGCCCGCCGGCATCGGTGCGGTCGAGGCGGCGCGGCTGCTGACCCAGGCCAGCTACGGTCCGACCTCGGCCGAAATCACTCGCGTCTCGGCGATGAGCGCGGCGGCCTATGTCGACGAGCAGCTGGCCAAGCCGGCGAGTTCGCACCTGAGCGAATGCCGCAATGCCAAGAACAGCGACGGCGCCATCGACAAGAATTCGCGCACTGACACCTGGTGGAAGCTGTCGCTGACAGCGCCCGACCAGCTGCGTCAGCGGCTTGCGCTGGCGCTGTCCGAGATCTTCGTGGTGTCGGACGTCGGCAATGGTCTGGGCGATGCGCACGAAGGCCTCTGCTACTACTACGACCTCCTCGCCAAGGACGCTTTCGGCAACTACCGCAAGCTGCTCGAGGACGTGACCCTGTCGCCGGAGATGGGGCGCTACCTGTCGATGCTCGGCAACCGCAAGCCGGACCCCAGCGTCGGCCGCCGCGCTGACGAGAACTTCGGCCGCGAGGTGATGCAGCTGTTCTCGCTGGGCTTGAACGAAGTCGACGGCGACGGCACGCCGCTGCTCGACGTCGCCGGCAATCCGATTCCGACCTATAACCAGGACGACATCGAGAACATGGCGCGCGCCTTTACCGGCTGGACCTGGGGCGGTTCGTCCAGCTTTTTCAGCGGCCCGCAGAACTGGCTGGCGCCGATGAAGGCTTTCGACAGCGAGCACGACCAGAACGCGAAGACCCTGGTCGGTGGTATCTCCGCACGGGCCGGCAACACCGCCGCGGCCGACCTGGCGCTGGCGCTGGACGCGCTGTACCAGAACCAGAACGTCGGGCCGTTCATCGCCCGGCAGCTGATCCAGAAGCTGGTCACCAGCAATCCGTCCGCGGCCTATGTCGGCCGCGTCGCCGCGGTGTTCGACAACGACGGCAAGGGCGTGCGCGGCAATCTCGGCGCGGTGGTTCGCGCGCTGCTGCTCGACAACGAGGCGCGCCGCGGCACTGCGGTGAATCCGCAGTTCGGCAAGGTGCGAGAGCCGCTGCTGCGGCAGACGCATCTGTGGCGTGCGCTCGATGCGAAAGCCGCAGTCAGCGGGCGCTACAGCTATCGCGGAGCGGCCTCCGAACTCGGCCAGTTGCCGCTGTCCGCGCTAAGCGTTTTCAATTTCTTCAGCCCGGGCTACATGCCGCAGGGCGAGCTGCGCGAAGAAGGGCTGGTCACGCCGGAATACCAGCTGTCCAACGAGTCCAGCGTGCCGGCCGCGGCGAACCGGCTCTACACCGCGATCTATACCGACTACGTCGGACGCAGCGGGCTGTCCAACGACGTCATCCGCGTCGATCTGACGGCGCTGAAAGCCAAGGCCGGCGACGTGCAGCAGCTGATCGATACCTTGAACCTGCTGCTGATGTCCGGCCAGATGGACGCCGATTTCAAGGCCGCGTTGAAGGATCACCTTACCGCGATACCGACCAGCAGCGACGGCGGTCTGGCGCGCGTGCAGGACGCGGTGTATCTGGTGATGGCCTCGCCGCAGTACCTCATTCAACGCTGATCGGCGGGAGCAAAAGACGATGAACAACTGGTCCCGACGCGAACTGCTGCGCAACGGCCTGGCGGCCGCCGCCGGCCTGGCGACGCCGCGCAGCATGATGGGCCTGCTCGGCGGCGCGATGGCAAGCACGGCCAACGCCGCGTTCTCCGATTACAAGGCGCTGGTCTGCGTGTTTCTGTACGGTGGCAACGACGGCTACAACGTGCTGGTGCCGCGCGACAACTCGCGCTACGGCGTCTACGCCGCCAGCCGCGGCAACCTGGCGACCGCGCAGTCCGATCTGCTGACCCTCAATGCCGGTCTCGGCGAGGTGCTCAGCGGCCGCATGTACGGCGTGCATCCGGCGATGCCGGAAATCCAGTCGCTGTACAACAGCGGCCGCCTCGCGTTCCTGGCCAACGTCGGCACCCTGCTGCAGCCGACGACCAAGGACGACGTGCTGATGAAGCGCTCGCTGCCGCCGCGGCTGTATTCGCACAACGACCAGCAGGATTCCTGGCTGTCGAACCAGCCGGATGCGAGCCCGCGCCTGGGCTGGGGCGGCCGTCTGGCCGACCTGCTGACGACGGCCAACACGAATACACGGCTGTCGATGAACATCTCGGTCGCCGGCAACAACCTGTTCCAGTTCGGCAAGGACACGGTGCCGTATTCGATCAGCAGCAGCGGCGTGCGCAAGTTCAGCGCTCACTCCGGCACGCGCGGCGACGCCCGCACCGCGACGTTCCGCAAGCTGCTCGAGCAGGCCAAGACCAAGGGCATCTACGAGCGTTACGGCGCGCAGCTCAGCGAACGCGCGATCGACATCGGCGCCGACGTCGACGCGGCCTTGTCCGGCGTCGCCGATTTCACCACCGAGTTCCCCGGCTCCAGCCTCGCTGCGCAGCTGAAGATGGTGGCGAAGATGATCGCTGCGCGCAGCGAGCTGGGCATGTCGCGCCAGGTGTTCTTCGTATCATTGGGCGGCTTCGACACGCACGACGATCAGCTGACGACGCAGCCGGCGCTGCTGACGCAGGTGTCGCAGGCGTTTGGCGCTTTCGACAGCGTGCTGGCGGAGATCGGCGTGCGCAACATGGTGACCACGTTCACCACCTCGGATTTCGGTCGCACCCTGACCAGCAACGGCGACGGCAGCGATCACGCCTGGGGCAACGTGCACTGGATGTCCGGCGGCGCGGTCAAAGGCGGCTCGGTCTACGGCACTTTCCCGGACCAGACGCTGGACGGTGACGACGACGCCGGCCAGGGCCGCCTGATCCCGACCACCAGTGTCGAGCAATACGGCGCGACGATGCTGAAGTGGTTCGGCGCCAGCGAGACGCAGATCGCGACGATCTTCCCGCACCTGAGTCGTTTCCCGGTCAGCGATCTGGGCTTTTTGTAGACCAGGCCCGCTCGGCGACCCGATTCGGCGCGTCATTTGCATTACCCTGCGCCGGAGGCCAGGAGGGTCTCCTCAGGTGTCAGCGCGGCTTGAAGCCACCGACACCGCGACATCGCGACTGGGCAGGGAAACGTGGCGGCATCGGTTCGGATTCAACGGAACGCAGTTCAACTATTCCGCTGGGTCCTGGTCGCCAGCCTGATCCAGTTGTCAGCCTGCGGCGGCTCCGGATCCGATGACGACGACAGCGTCATCGGCATCGATCCGAAGACCTCGAGCGCGGCAAAGGCCGGTGCCGGCACGGCCGTGGCAGGCAGCGATACCGCCGCTGCCGCGCCGGCGACGGTCGTCGCCGGTATCGGTGAGCGCGAGGCGGCGCGGCTGCTGACTCAGGCGACGTTCGGCCCCAGCCTTGCCGAGATCGAGCGCGTCGCCGCGATGAGCGCGGCGGCTTATGTGGACGAGCAAATTGCCACGGCACCGACCTCTCATCTGGCACGCTGCCGCGCGCTGAAGAATGCCGACGGTGCCGTCGACAAGAATTCGCGCACCGACACCTGGTGGGAGTTGTCGCTGACCGCGCCGGACCAGCTGCGCCAGCGCGTCGCGTTCGCGCTGTCAGAAATCATGGTGGTCTCCGACCGCAACGACAGCGTCGGCACCGCTTATGAAGGCCTCTGCTACTACTACGACATTCTGTTGAATCACGCCTTCGGCAATTATCGCGAGCTGCTCGAGGACGTCACGCTGTCGCCGGAGATGGGCCGCTATCTGTCGATGCTCGGCAATCGCAAGCCCGACGCCACCATCGGTCGCCGCGCCGACGAGAACTTCGGCCGCGAAGTGATGCAGCTGTTCTCGCTGGGGCTGTCGAAGCTCAACCCCGACGGCTCGCTGATGCTCGACGCGGACGGCAAGCCGATCGACGTGTATCGCCAGGCCGACATCGAGAACATGGCTAGAATTTTCACGGGCTGGACCTGGGGCGGGTCAACGCGCTTTTTCGGCGGCACGACCAACTGGCTTTCCGCCATGACGCCGTTCGACAGCGAACACGACAGCGGCGCCAAGACGCTGGTCGGCAATGTCGCCGTTGCGGCCGGCGGCACCGCGCGCAGCGACCTGGCGATCGCGCTCGACACCTTGTACCAGCATCCGAACGTCGGGCCTTTCATCGGCCGTCAACTGATACAGAGGCTCGTCACCAGCAATCCGTCGCGGGCTTATGTCGGCCGCGTCGCCGCGGCATTCAATGACGACGGTCATGGCGTGCGGGGCAATCTCGGAGCGGTGATCCGCGCCATTTTGCTCGATGAGGAGGCTCGTCGCGGCGTCGCCGAGAACCCCAATTTCGGCAAGGTGCGCGAGCCCCTGCTGCGGCAGACGCATCTGTGGCGCGCCCTGGATGCGCAGCCTTCGATCAACGGTCGTTACAGCTATCGTGCTGCCACCGTAGAACTCGGCCAGTCGCCGCTGTCGGCGCCCAGCGTGTTCAATTTCTTTTCGCCCGGCTATTCGCCGCAAGGCGGCCTGCGCAGTGCGGGTCTGGTAACGCCCGAATACCAGCTCGCCAACGAGTCCAGTGTGCCGACGGCGGCGAACCGACTCTACACCGCGCTGTTCTACGACTACGTCGGGAACTCGGAGATTTCCGCCGATGCGATCCGCGTCGATCTGTCGGCGCTGATCAGCCAGGCCGGCGACGTCGATACGCTGCTCGACGTGCTCGATCTGCTGCTGATGTCGGGCCAGATGGATGCCGATGTCAGGGCCACGCTGAAGACGCACCTGGCCGCGGTTGCTGTCGATGCCGACGATGGCCGCGCCCGCGTGCAGCGCGCGGTCTACCTGCTGATGGCCTCGCCGCAATATCTGGTTCAACGGTAACGGACGTACGATCGAGATGACACTCTGGTCCCGACGCGAACTACTGCGCAACGGCATGGCCGCGGCTGCCGGCCTGGCCACGCCTCGCAGCATGATGGGCCTGCTCGGTGGCGCAATGGCGAGCACCGCGAATGCCGCGTACACCGACTACAAGGCGCTGGTCTGCATTTTTCTCAATGGCGGAAACGACGGCTACAACGTGTTGGTACCGCGCGATACGTCGCGCTATCGGATTTACGAGGCGAGCCGCGGCAATCTGGCGACGCCGCATGAGGATCTGCTGTGGTTGCGGCCGTCGCTGCGCGAGTTGCTGACCACCAACCAGTTCGGCCTGCATCCGGCTGTGCCGGAGCTGGCCTCGTTGTACAACCGCAACCGGCTCGCGTTCATCGCCAACGTCGGCACCTTGCTGGCACCGACGTCCAAGGCCGACGTGCTGATGCAGCGCAACCTTCCGCCGCGTTTGTTCTCGCACAACGACCAGCAGGATTCGTGGGTGTCCAGCGAACCCGATGCGAGCCCGCGCGTTGGCTGGGCCGGGCGCCTGGCCGATCTGCTGGCTTCGGCCAACGTGAATCGGCAGCTGCCGATGAATATTTCGATCGCCGGCAACAATCTGTTGCAGCTGGGCGAAAATACCGTGCCGTATTCACTCGCCAGCAGCGGCGTTCGCCGCTTCATTGCCGATGCCGGCGACGGCGGCGCCGAGATCGCGGCGAGCTACCGCCAGTTGCTGGAAGCGGCCGTCAGCAAAAGTATCTACGAGCGCTACGGCGCGACGCTGACGCGGCGCGCGATCGATCTCGGCGCCGGCATCGCCGACGCCTTGGATAAGGTCCCGGCTTTCGACACGGTTTTTCCTGACAGCAACCTGGCCGCGCAGTTGCAGATGGTCGCCAAGACCATCGCGGCGCGGCAGGCCTTGTCGATGTCGCGGCAGGTTTTCTACGTGTCGATCGGAGGCTTCGATACGCATGACAACCAGCTGACGGTACAGCCTGCGCTACTGGCGCAGCTGTCTCAGGCGATGGGAGCCTTTGACGACGTGCTGTGCGAGCTGCGTATGCGCGACGCGGTGACCACGTTTACCGTTTCGGATTTTGGCCGCACGCTGACCAGCAACGGCGACGGCACCGACCATGCCTGGGGCAACGTGCATTGGGTAATGGGCGGCGCCGTCAACGGCGGCGCGGTCTACGGCAGCTTTCCTGACCAGACTCTCGACGGCAACGACGATCTCGGCAGCGGCCGCCTGATTCCGACTACCAGCGTGGAGCAGTACGGCGCGACGATGCTGAGGTGGTTCGGTGCCAGCGACACGCAGATCGCCACGATTTTCCCGCATTTGTCGCGCTTCGACAGCCGCGATCTGGGCTTCATGAAGGCCTAGGGCTGCCCAGGCTTCTGGCACCGTCGAAGCAAGCGAGTTTTGTAGTCGATGTGGGCAGACGCCCTAATGGTCGGTAGTATCCGTGCAAGGGGATGCGGCAGCGATGCAGCTGGCCTTGCCGCATCAAGGAGGGGGACGATGCAGATGTTCGACAAGGCCAGCGGCCTGCCTGCTTGTGCGCGGGCTGTACGCCCCGCGTTGCTGGCGGTAGTCGTGCTACTGCTTTCTGCATGTGGAGGCGGCAATCCGGCCCCGGACAGCCCGGTCGCCGAGGCTCCAACACCGCAGATCCCGGTGCCTTCAGTCCCAGTTCCCGATGTTCCCGTTCCAGAAGTCCCGACTCCCGAGATTCCGGCTCCGGATGTACCGGTCCCCGATGTGCCCGTCCCGGAAGAACCGGCACCCACCGGCATGGGGCCGACTGAGGCGGCGCGGTTGCTATCTCAATCGACTTTCGGGCCGACCTACTCTGAGATCCAGCGACTCGCTGCGATGAGCACGCCGGCCTATGTCGACGAACAACTCGCGTTGCCGCCAAGCCTGCACCTTCCAGAGTGCCGGCTCGACAGCGAGGCGCTGGGCATGGTCAAGCAGCACTCGAGGCTCTATAGCTGGTGGAAGCTGTCGTTGACCGCGCCTGATCAGCTTCGTCAAAGAGTGGCGCTTGCCTTGTCCGAGATCATGGTCGTGTCGGACATCAGTGGCATTGTCGACGCCAGCCAGGAAGGTCTTTGCCAGTACTACGACCTTCTGATCGAAAACGCTTTTGGAAACTACCGCCCATTGATCGAGAAAGTTGCACTAACACCACAGATGGGTCGTTATCTGTCGATGTTTCGCAACCGCAAGCCCAACCCGGTCCTGGGCCGCCGTGCAGACGAAAATTTTGCACGCGAGGTGATGCAGTTGTTTTCGATCGGAACCGTGCTGCTGAATCCCGACGCGACGACGACACTGGACGGCGCAGGTAAGCCGATCGACAGCTATACGCAGGAAGATATCCAGAATTTGGCACGCGTTTTTACAGGGTGGAGCTGGGCTGGAAGCAGTTTCGGCAACAGCGAACCGGCCTGGCTTGTGCCCATGCAGGCATTCGATGAGGAACACGACACCGATTCCAAAGTGCTGGTCGGCGGGGTCAATGTTCCTGCCGGCGGCACGGCCGCTGGCGATATGGCGATCGCCTTGGATACGCTGTTCCAGCACCCCAACCTGGCGCCGTTCATTAGCCGGCAGCTGATACAAAAATTAGTGACCAGCAATCCCTCCGCGGACTATGTGCGCCGCATCGCCGCTGTTTTTGGCAACAATGGTAGTGGCGTACGGGGCGATCTCGGTGCGGTGGTGCGGGCTATCCTACTGGACGACGAGGCGCGCCGCGGCCTGTCCGTCAACCCGAATTTCGGCAAGGTTCGCGAGCCCTTGCTACGGCAATCGCATCTGTGGCGCGCGCTGGAAGCAAAGCCGGCGTTGAACGGGCGTTATAGCTACAGCAATGCGCTGGCGGATCTGGGCCAGCAGCCGCTTTCATCGCCCAGCGTGTTCAATTTCTTCAGTCCGGGCTACGCGCCGCAGGGCGAAATTCTCAGCGGCGGACTGGTCGCGCCGGAGTTTCAACTTGCCGACGAATCGCGTGTGACGGGCCTGAACAATCGGCTCTATCAATCGATCTATGTCGACTTCGCCGGCAACAAGGCGATCGCCCGGTCCGCGATTCGCGTCGACCTGTCGGCGCTGATGGACTTGGCCGCCGATGTGCCAGCGTTGATCGATCGTCTGGATCTGCTGTTGATGTCCGGACAGATGAGTGGCAACTTCAGGACGATACTCAGCGACCACCTGCAGACGATCTCCGTCTCCGACGATGCAGGATGTGCGCGGGTGCAGGACGCCGTGTACCTGGTGATGTCGTCGCCGCAATACGCCGTCCAACACTAAGCCAGGAGCAGACGATGACGATACTTCGCTCGCGGCGCGAATTGTTGCGCGACGGCCTGGCCGCTGCGGCGGGTTTGTCGACCCGTCGCGGCATGCTAGGCCTGCTGGGCGGCGCAATGGCCGGCACCGCAGGCGCCGCTTTCAGCGACTACAAGGCACTGGTCTGCGTGTTCCTCTACGGTGGCAATGATGGTTACAACGTATTGGTTCCCAACGACGACGAACGCTATCCGATCTATGCGGCGACCCGTGGAACGATTGCCCTGTCCCGGGATACGCTGCTACCTCTGCAGACCTCGCCAGCCGGCGCGACGCCGGGCAGTCTCTACGGCCTGCCCCCCTCGATGCCCGAAATCCAGCGGCTTTTCGATCAGGGGCGGCTCGCCTTCATTGCCAATGTCGGGACTTTGCTTGCTCCGACGACGAAGGCGGATTTCCTCGCCAAGCGGGACTTGCCGCCACGACTGTTTTCGCACAACGATCAGCAGGAGAGCTGGCAGGCGAGCCAGCCGGATGTCACGCGACGCTTGGGCTGGAGCGGACGACTGGCCGATCTGATGAGCTCGGCCAACAGCAATCTGCGGCTGCCGATGAATCTGTCGATTGCAGGCAACAATCTGCTGCAGGTCGGGCAGACCAGCCGGTCTTATTCGCTCGGCGCCGCCGGTGTGCTGCCTTTGCGATCCGATTCGGGACCGGGCGGCATGGAACGAGCCACTGCCGCGCGTGCCTTGATGGAAGCATCGCGTGCCGGCGGCCTGTTCGAGCGCTTTGGTGGCGAACTGGCGGAGCGCACCGTGGACCTGGGTGCCGAGATCGGGGCGGCGCTAAGTGGTGTCGGTGAACTAAAAACGGCATTCCCTGAAAGCAGCCTGGCGAGCCAGCTCAAAGTGGTCGCGAAACTGATCGCGGCCCGCAAGACGCTTTCGATGTCGCGTCAGGTGTTTTTCGTTTCGGCCGGCAGTTTCGATACCCATATTGGCCAGCCGGCCAGGCAGGCGGCGCTGCTGACGCAGGTTTCACAGGCACTCGGAGCGTTCGATGCCGCGCTTTCCGAACTCGGGGTGCGCGACTCGGTGACCAGTTTCACCGCATCAGATTTTGGCCGTACGCTGACCAGCAATGGCGACGGGACGGATCACGCCTGGGGCAATGTGCACTGGGTGACCGGCGGCGCAGTCAAGGGCGGTGCAGTCTATGGCCAGTTCCCCGACCTGACGCTGGACGGCGTCGACGATCTGGGCGAGGGCCGACTGATCCCGACCACGAGCGTCGAGCAGTACGGCGCGACGATGCTGAAATGGTTCGGTGCGGGTACGGTTCAGATCGGTACAATTTTCCCGCATCTTTCGCGCTTCGCCGTCAACGATCTCGGTTTTCTGAATGGCTGAAAGGCCTGAAGTAAAGAAATCGCGGACGAGACAGGGGTCTTGCCGCGATCAAAACGCTCAGAACGAATATTTCGCCGAGAACTGCAGACGCATCAGATCGCCCTTGTCGCTGCTGACGGTTTCGCGCTGCGCGTAGCGCAGCTCGGCGCCGACGGTGAGCTTGGTCACCGGCGAATACAGCAGGTTGACGAATGCGCTTTTGACTTTCTCGGTGGCGCCGGCTGCGAGCTGGTCGCTGTCGGCGTTCGAGCTCAGGTACGACACGCCGATGCTGGAGCGGGTCTTCACGTCCCAGGGATGGCGCAGCGCGACGTAGCCGCTGAAGATGCGCACCGGGTCGAGCTTGCCGTCGCTGTCGATCACCGCGTCTCCGATCGTGTTCAAAGCGAGATAGCGGCCGATGCCGTCGCCGCCGTTGAGCATGAAGCGGATGTCGTTGCCGCCGGCGCCCAGCGGCATCTTGCCGGAGACGCTGGCGCCGTAGCCGATCGCCTTGTCCGACACGCCGCCGACCTGGCCCTTGTCGACCAGCTCGCGCGCCAGCGCGGCGATGGTGAAATCACCGGCGCTGGATTTGAGGTTGTAGCGCGCGACGAAGTCCGGCAGCAGGTTGGCATCGTCGGTGTTCGCATAGCTCGGGCCGCCGCCGTTGGTGGCGACCGTGCTCTCCGGGTTTTCGATCGCGAACACGAAGTTGCCGGCGGTGTAGCGGATCATCGGCTGGCGCTCGAACACCGTGCCGTCGGTGGGGAAGGCGATGAAGTCCAGCACTTCCGGAATCGCGCCCATGTTCTGGAACGTGCTCCAGTCCTGGCCGAGCAGCCAGTTGTCGAAGGTGATGTAGGCGCGACGCAGGCCCGGGTTGTAGGCATTGGTCACCGACTCGTTGCCGCTGCCCTGGGCGACGATGAAATCCATCTCCAGGTAGCCGCCGAGCTTGTGGCCTTCCACTGCGGTGTCGGCTTTCAGGAACAGCCGCGTTTCCTTGGCGTGAAAATCCAGGTAGGTGTGCGAGTCGTCGTCGGCCGCGCCGGTGGCGACCGGAATCTGGTTCGGAATGTAGGTATCGCGGCCGGTGCCCTGTACGACCGGGCCGTCGCTGAAATGGCTGTACAGCGTGTCGAGCTTGATGTAGCCGCCCCAGGTCAAAGTGACGTCGCCGATCTCGGCGGCCTGTGCGGCGGGCGCAGCGGCGCCGACGATCGTTGCAGCGGCAACGCACAGCAGGCTGCGGCGCAGCGGGGCACGCATGACAGTTTTCATCGTTCTCTCCTCGTCGTTTTTGGCGGCCTTGTTGCGCTGATCCGCTGGCCGTCTCGAAGCGCAGCATGGGCAGCGCGGCAGCGCGCGGCCATTCGCCGAAAGTCGATATGCGACCAAAGTCGCATGCGGCTGGCGGCGCGCGGGTGCTTGCACTAGGCTCGCCGCGTGAACGCCCCACTAGTCCTGCTCGCCGACGATCACCCGCTGTTCCGCGCCGCGCTGCGCGAGACCCTGGCCAAGCTGCTGCCGGGCGTGCGCGTGGTCGAGTCTTCCGGTGTTGCCGAACTGCAGGCAGCGGTGCAGGCCAACAGCGAGGCCGACCTGTTGCTGCTGGATTTGCGCATGCCGGGCTCGCAGGGTTTTTCGACGCTGATCGAATTGCGCGCCCAGTATCCGGCGCTGCCGATCGCGATCGTGTCGGCCGAAGAAGATCCGGGCGTGATCCGTCGTGCGCTGGACTTCGGCGCCAGCGCTTTCATCCCCAAGTCATCGAGCACCGAGCAGATCGCCGAAGGCCTGCGCGCGGTGCTCGCCGGCAACACCTGGGTGCCGGCGGAAATGCTGCTCGGTGAATCCGCGGCCGACGTCGACGCCGAGCTCGCCGCCCGCGTCGCCAGCCTGACGCCGCAGCAATTTCGCGTGTTGACGCTGCTCGCTGATGGTCGTCTGAACAAGCAGATCGGCGCCGAGCTGGAGATATCGGAAGCAACGATCAAGGCCCATGTCACCGTGATCCTGCGCAAGCTCGGCCTGTCACGCCGCACCCAGGCCGCAGTGCTGGCGCAGCGCCTGCTCAGCGCCGACAGCGGGCGGCTGGCGCCGCCGCCGGAAGTCGCAGCGAGCGAAGACCTCGACGCCGAATAGCGGCAGTAGGAGCGGACCCTGTCCGCGACTGCGAAATCACCGGACGATGTGCGCTTGATGGCACAGTCGCGGACAGTCCGCTCCTACAGGTCGGCGTTCTGGCTCAGTAGCCGCGTCATCAGCGCGCGCAGCGCTGCCGGCTTCACCGGCTTGGGCAGCAGCGACAGCCCGTGACCCTGCGCATCCAGCCGCGCCTGTGGCGTGTGGTCGGCGGTCAGCACGATGCCGGGAATGTCGCGGCCGCAGCGCTCGCGCAGACCGCGCGCCACCTGCACGCCGTTGAGTTCACCGTCGAGGTGATAGTCGAGCAGCAGCAGATCCGGCGTGGCCTGTTGCAGGCCCTGATACGCGGCGTTGTCGTCGGCGGCGACGATCACTTCGCAGCCCCAGCTCAGCAGCAGCGCCTGCATCGCGTCGAGCACCGCGGGCTCGTTTTCCAGGCAAAGCACGCGCGCGCCGGCGAGCGAGCCGCGCAGCGGCGCACGCACTTCGCTGCCGCGCTGCATCGAACGCTGCCCCAGCGGCACGGTCACCGAAAACACGCTGCCATGACCGACACGAGAGCGCAGCTGCAGCGGATGTTTCAGGATCCCGGTGACGCGCTCGACGATCGCCAGACCCAGACCCATGCCGCGTTCACCGCGCGCGTCCTGCGCACTGAGCCGGCGGAATTCCTGGAAGATCTCCTGCTGCTGATGCTCGGCGATGCCGGCGCCGCTGTCCCAGACCTCGATGCGCAGCTGGCCGCCGCGCAGCCGCCGGCAGCCGAGCAGCACCTTGCCGCTGGCGGTGTAGCGCACTGCGTTCGACAGCAGGTTCTGCAGCACGCGGCGCAGCAGCTGCGGATCGCTCTCGACGATCGCGCGCGAACGCCGCCAGCGGAATTGCAGTCCGGCGCGCACCGCCAGCGCCGCGGTTTCCGCCGCCAGGGGTTCGAGCAGATCGTTGATCGCGAAATGCTCGCGGCGTATCGCCTGTGCGCGGCCGTCCAGACGCGAGATGTCGAGCAGGCCCGACAGCAGGCCCTCGGCCGCGCTCAGCGAGCTCTCGGCCTGGCTCAGCAATGCCGCCGCGGACTCGGGCAATGCGTCGCGCGCGATCGCCGCGGTGAACAGGCGCGCCGCATTCAGCGGCTGCACCAGATCGTGCGAGGCCGAGGCCAGAAAGCGCGTCTTTGCGTGATCGGCCTGTTCGGCGGCGCGCTTGGCAGCGGCGAGTTCGGCGTTCAGCGCGGTCAGCTCGCGGGTGCGTTCGGCGACGCGGGACTCCAGCGTCTCGTTGACTTCGCGCAGCGCGTCGGCGCCGCGCTTGTAGCCGGTGACGTCGGAATAGCTGGTGACGAAGCCGCCGCCGGGCATCGGGTTGCCGCGGATTTCGACGGTGCTGCCGTCGGGCAATGCGCGCTGATGCGTGTAAGCGTGGCCCTCGCGCATGTGCTGCAGTCGCCGCGTCACTGCGGCCTCGGCGTCGGCCTCGGCACCGAGCAGCCCGCGCGCGAGGTTGTGGCGCAGCAGCTCCTCGATCGGCCGGCCGATCGCGACCAGGCCGGGCGGATAGTCGAAGATGTCGATGTAGCGCTGGTTCCACGCGACCAGCTGCAGATCCTTGTCGACCACCGACACGCCCTGCGACAGATGCTCCAGCGTCGCCAGCAGCAGCTCGCGATTGAACTGGATCACGTGCGAGGTTTCGTCGAGCAGACGCACCACGTCCTCGAGCTGCATGTCGCGGCCGCGCAGGGTCGAAGCCAGCACCAGGCGCGCCGACGAGCTGCCGACCGCGGACGCCAGCAGATGCTCGACGTAGCGCGCCTGCGCCGGCTCGGCGCGATCGCCGGGCTTGCTGCTGCGGCCGCTGCGCGCGGCGTAGTCGTGCATCAGCTTGAGGGCGCGCTCGGCGCCGAAGAAGCGTTCCAGCAGCGCCTGAAGATCACCGACCGTTGCCGAACTGCGCAGCGGCACCGGCGGCAGGCTCGGCGCGTCGCGGCTGTCTTCGAGAAAGCGCGACACCTGCAGGCGCTCGCGCAGGCCGGAGCCCGACGACAGCGACACCGCGACATAGGCCAGCAGATGCAGCGCCAGGCTCAGCAAAGTGCCGTGCGTGATCAGGTCGAGG
The DNA here is from genome assembly GCF_965279055.1 of Hydrocarboniphaga sp. Taxonomy (NCBI): domain Bacteria; kingdom Pseudomonadati; phylum Pseudomonadota; class Gammaproteobacteria; order Nevskiales; family Nevskiaceae; genus Hydrocarboniphaga; species Hydrocarboniphaga sp. The sequence goes on from NZ_OZ257125.1 coordinate 1,397,054, forward strand.
CCGTCGATGCCGAACAGGGCGTTCGGCCGCAGCCAGGCAATGCCCAGCGGCCCTTGCTGCAGCAGGCCGGACTCAACGCCGGACGAGCCGAGCATCGTCGGCAGCAGCAGCACGTAGCACCAGCTCAGAAAGCCGATCGACAGGCCCGCCACCGCGCCGGCATAGGTCGCGCGACGCCAGTACAGGCCGCCGATCAGCGCCGGCAGAAAATGCAGTACCGCCGAAAACGACAGCAGACCGATCGAGGCCAGCGAGCCCGGGCCGGTGAACAGCCGGTAGTACAGGTAGGCGAGCATCACCAGCCCGGCGATGCACAGCCGGCGGATGGTTTTCAGCAGGCTCGACAGATCGCCGCGTTCGGCCAGGCCCAGCCGCGGCCAGCGCAGCAGCAGCGGCATCACCACCTCGTTGCAGATCATCGTCGACAGCGCGATCGTCGCGACGATGACCATGCTGGTCGCCGCCGAGAATCCGCCGAGATAGGCGACCAGTGCCAGCGCGGTGTGCCCTTCGTTCAAGGGCAGCGACAGTACGAAGCTGTCGGCCGGCGTGCCCGCCGGCAAGCGCAGCACGCCGGCGGCCATGATCGGCAGCACGAACAGGCTGATCAGCGCCAGATAGCCCGGAAACAGCCAGCGCGCGGTGCGCAGATCGGCGGGCGCGGTGTTCTCGACCACGGTGACATGAAACTGCCGTGGCAGACACAGCGCGGCGGCTGCGGCGAGCAAGGTCTGGGTGACGAAGCCAAGCTGCCATTCCGGCTGCGTCAGCGGCTGCGCTACCTGGGGCAGCGCCAGCGCCTGGGTGTACGCATCGCCGATGCCGTCGAACAGGCCGAAGCAGACGAACAGCCCGACCGCGACGAAAGCCAGCAGCTTGCACATCGACTCGAAGGCGATCGCCAGCATCATGCCGTGATGGTTTTCGGTGGACACCACGTGGCGCGTGCCGAACAGGATCGCGAACGTCGCCAGCAGGATCGAGATGAACAGCGCATTGTCGTCGGCGCGTTCGCCGCGCGCCGGTCCGACCAGCACTTCGAAGCTGAAGGCCACCGCCTTGATCTGCAACGCGATGTACGGCAGCACGCCGAACACCGCGATCAGCGCGACCATCATCGCCAGCTTCTGGTGGCGGCCGTAACGCGCGCCGATAAAGTCGGCGATCGAGGTGATGTTGTGGCGCTTGCTGATCGCCACCAGCCGCGCGATCAGGCCGTTGCCGAACACGAACACCAGCGCGGGCCCCAGATAGATCGGCAGAAAATCCCAGCCGCTGATCGCGGCGCGGCCGACCGCGCCGTAGAACGTCCACGAGGTGCAGTACACGCCCAGCGCCAGGCTGTAGATCCAGCGTTTGCGCACCGGGCTGCCGAGCCGGCGCGCGCGCCGGTCGCCCCAGAACGCGAGGCCGAACAGAAGGCCGACATAGGTGGCCGACACCAGAAAGAGAATGCTGCTGGACAGCAAGGCTCAGGCTCCCGCAAACAGGCGCCGCAGCTTAACCGCAAGCAGTGCGGCCGCGCCGGCCTTAGACCAAGGTCGGATGGTGAGCAGGCGGGGGCACTTCTATGCTGCGGCCACTGCTGCACATAACGATAAGCACGAGGAGAGCACCATGACATCCGCTGCCGCCAGCGTCGCCCCCGGCACGCTCACGCCCGAAGAGGTCGCCGCGCTGGCGCCCGATATCCGCCGTATCTACCAGAGCCCGGCTTTCGCGCGCCTGCGTGCGCGCCGCGGCAGCCTGGCACTGAAGCTGAGCATCGCAATGTGCGTGATCTACTACGGTTTCATCCTGATGATCGCGTTCGCACCGCAGGTGCTGGCGATCAGGATCGACGAGGTGATCACGGTCGGCATCCCGCTGGGCCTGGGCGTGATCCTGTCGGCGATCGTGCTGACCGGCATCTACGTCAGCCGCGCCAATCGCGAATTCGACCAGCTCAGCGCCGATGCGCTGAAGGCGGCGCAGTCATGATCCGCGCGATACGCAGGCTCGCCGCCGGCACCGCCGCGCTGGGCTTCAGCGCGCCGGTATTCGCGGCCGCGCTCGAAGGGCAGGCGACCAAGCAGCCGCTCAACGTCACCGCAATCATCATGTTCTTCGCGTTCGTCGCCGCGACGCTGGGCATCACCTACTGGGCGGCCAAGCGCACGCGCTCGCGTTCGGACTTCTACACCGCCGGCGGCGGCATCACCGGCTTCCAGAACGGCCTGGCGATTGCCGGCGACTACATGTCGGCGGCCTCGTTCCTGGGTATTTCGGCGCTGGTGTTCGGCTCCGGTTTCGACGGTCTGATCTACTCGATCGGATTCCTGGTCGGCTGGCCGGTGATCATGTTCATGATCGCGGAGCGCCTGCGCAACCTGGGCAAGTTCACCTTCGCCGACGTCGCCAGTTATCGCCTGCAGCAGAAGCCGATACGCCTGCTCGCGGCCGCCGGCACGCTGGTCACGGTGGCCTTCTACCTGATCGCGCAGATGGTCGGCGCCGGCCAGTTGATCAAGCTGCTGTTCGGCCTGGACTACAACGTCGCCGTCGTCATCGTCGGCGTGCTGATGATCGTCTACGTCACCTTCGGCGGCATGCTCGCGACCACCTGGGTGCAGATCATCAAGGCCGTGCTGTTGCTCGGCGGCGCCAGCTTCATGGCGTTCATGGTGATGAAGAACATGGGCTTCTCGATCGACAAGCTGTTCAGCAGCGCGGTCGCGGTGCACAAGGACGGCCAGGGCATCATGGCGCCGGGCAAGTTCGTCAAGGACCCGGTGTCCGCGGTGTCGCTGGGCATCGCGCTGATGTTCGGCACCGCCGGCCTGCCGCATATTTTGATGCGTTTCTTCACGGTCAAGAACTCGGTCGAGGCGCGCAAGAGCGTGCTGTATGCGACCGGCTTCATCGGCTATTTCTACATCCTGACCTTCATCATCGGCTTCGGCGCGATCGTGCTGATCGGCACCAACACCTTCTACCTCGACGGCGCCGGTCTGCGCGGTGGCAGCAACATGGCGGCGATCCATCTGGCGCACGCGGTCGGCGGCGACATGTTCCTTGGCTTCATCTCCGCAGTGGCCTTTGCGACGATCCTCGCCGTGGTCGCCGGCCTGACCCTGTCGGGTGCGGCGGCAGTGTCGCACGACGTGTATGCCAACGTGTTCAAGGGTGGCAAGGCCAACGAGAAGGACGAGATCCGCGTGTCCAAGATCGCGACGGTCGGCCTCGGCATCCTCGCGATCGGTCTGGGCATCGCGTTCGAAAAACAGAACGTCGCCTTCATGGTCGGCCTGGCTTTCGCGGTTGCCGCCAGCGCCAACTTCCCGGTGCTGCTGCTGTCGATGATGTGGAAAGGCCTGACCACGCGCGGCGCGGTGCTGGGCGGCGGGCTCGGCCTGCTGTCGGCGGTGAGCCTGACCGTGCTGAGCCCGGCGGTGTGGGTGAAAGTGCTGGGATTCCCGGAGGCGATTTTCCCCTACGACGCGCCGGCGATCTTCTCGATGCCGATCGCCTTCATCGGCTGCTGGCTGGGCTCGATCACCGATTCCAGCCGCAACGCCGTCAATGAAGCGGCGCGTTACACCGAGCAGCTGGTGCGCGCGGAAACCGGTTATGGCGCGAGCACCGCGTCCAGCCACTAAGCCCGTTGTGAACAGCGCGCCGGGTGTGGACGATTCAGCACGATCGTCCATACTCGGCGCGTGCGGATGTAATCGATACCCATATCAAGAAGAGCCAAAGCCATGAGCGAGCCACAAGCCAAACTGCAGTCGGTGCTGGATGAACAGCGCCTGTTTCCGCCCTCCGCCGAATTCGTCGCCAAAGCGCGCATCAACGCGGCGCAGCTCGAAAAGCTGCGCGTCGAAGCGGCGGCCGATCCTGTGGGTTTCTGGGCCGATCTGGCGAGAAAGCACATCAGCTGGCAGACGCCGTTCACGATCGCGCTCGACGACAGCAAGGCGCCGAACTACGCCTGGTTCACCGACGGCCGCACCAATGCCTCGGCCAACTGTCTGGACCGCCATCTCGGCGCCAGCGGCGACAAGCCGGCGATCCGTTTCGAAGGCGAGGGCGGCGACGTCAAGGTCTGGACCTACAGGCAGCTGCATGCCGAAGTCTGCAGGCTCGCCAATGGCCTGAAGTCGCTCGGCGTGGTGAAGGGCGATCGCGTGGTGATCTACATGCCGCATACCGCGGAAGCGGTGATCGCGATGCAGGCCTGCGCGCGTATCGGCGCGATTCACTCGGTGGTGTTCGGTGGATTCTCGGCATCGTCGCTGCGCGATCGCATCGAAGACGCCGGTGCCAAGCTGCTGATCACCGCCGACGGCGGCCGCCGCGGCGGCAACATCGTCGAGCTGAAGAAAGCCGCGGACGAAGCGCTCGCCGGCGGCTGCAAGAGCATCGAGCACGTGATCGTGTTCAAGCGCACCGATCACAAGGTGGAGTGGAACGCCAAGCTCGATTTGTGGTGGCACGAGCTGCTGGAGAAGCAGTCCGCGCACTGCGATCCGGAATGGGTCGAGGCCGAGCATCCGCTGTTCCTGCTCTATACCTCGGGCTCGACCGGCAAGCCCAAGGGCATCCAGCATTCCACCGGCGGCTATCTGGTCAACGCCGCCGTCAGCGCGCAATGGGTGTTCGATCTTCAGGCCGGCGACGTGTTCTGGTGCACCGCCGACATCGGCTGGATCACCGGGCACAGCTATGTGACTTATGGTCCGCTCGCCAACGGCGCGACGATCCTGATTTACGAAGGCGCGCCGACGGTGCCGGACGCGGGGCGGTTCTGGAAGATCATCCAGGATCACAAGGTGACGATTTTCTACACCGCGCCGACCGCGATCCGCGCGCTGATGCGGCTCGGCGACGAGTGGCCCGAGAAATACGATCTGTCGTCGCTGCGCCTGCTCGGCAGCGTCGGCGAGCCGATCAATCCGGAAGCCTGGATGTGGTATCACCGCGTCGTCGGCAAAGAGAGGCTGCCGATCGTCGACACCTGGTGGCAGACCGAAACCGGCGCGATCATGATGAGCCCGATTCCGGGCGCGACCGCGACCAAGCCGGGCTCGTGCACGCAGCCCTTGCCGGGCATTTTCGTCGAGGTCGTCGACGAGAGCGGCAACAAGGTCGAGGGCAACAATGTCGGCGGCTATCTGGTGATCACCAAGCCCTGGCCGTCGATGCTGCGCACGATCTGGAACGACAACGATCGTTACATCAAGACCTATTGGGAACAGTTCGGCAATCAGTACTACGTCGCCGGCGACAGCACGCATCGCGATCAGGACGGCTATTACTGGATTCTGGGTCGTACCGATGACGTGCTGAACGTCAGCGGCCACCGGCTCGGCACGATGGAAGTCGAGTCGGCGCTGGTCAGCCATCCTCGCGTCGCCGAAGCCGCCGTCGTCGGCAGGCCGCACGAAGTCAAAGGCGAGGCGGTGTTCGCCTTCGTCATCGTCCGCGGCAAGCGGCCCGAAGGCGCCGAGGCGATCGCACTGGCGAAAGAACTGCGCGAGCACGTGTCCAAGCAGATCGGCGCGATCGCCAAGCCCGACGACATCCGCTTCGCCGACAACCTGCCGAAGACCCGCAGCGGCAAGATCATGCGCCGCCTGCTGCGCTCGATCGCCAAGGGCGAGGAGATCACCTCGGACATTTCGACGCTGGAGAATCCGGGGATCGTGGCGCAGTTGCAGGGAAAATAGTTTCTGCGGGGTTCCAGTCGCGGACAGGGTCCGCTCCTACAAGTGTGGCTCGTGTAGGAGCGGACCCTGTCCGCGACCTGTTTCAGCGCGCCAGCAAACTCAGCAGCCCCAGCGCAATCAGCAGCACGCCCATGCCGCGATCGATCCAGTGCGCCTGGCTCATCAGCCGGCGACGCACGGCCGGATGCCCCAGCGACCAGGCGGCCAGGCTGAACCAGGCGGCGGTGGTCAGCAGAATCCATGCGCCGAGAGCCAAGCGCAGCGACACCGGCGTCGCCGTCGTCACCAGCGCCGAGCACAGCGCCAGGAAATACAGCATCGCCTTGGCGTTGAGCAGATTGGTTGCCGCGCCGATCGCGAAGCTGCGGCTCGCCGGCAACGCCGGTGCTTCGGGCGCGTCTTGCTTCAGCGGCTGCGGTTGCGCGCGCAGCGCGTTGACGCCCATGTACAGCAGAAACGCGGCGCCGCCGTAACGCAGCACGTCGAGCAGCACCGGCACGCGCTCGATCACCCAGCCCAGCCCGAACAGCGCCCAGCCGACATGAAAGCTCAGCGCGCTGGCGATACCGAGTGCGGTGTAGATGCCGGCACGGCGACCGTAGGCCAGCGTCTGACGCGTGACCATCGCGAAGTCCGGGCCCGGCGACATCACCGCCAGCAGATGCGTGCCCGCGGCGGTCAGCAGCAAGGTGGTGCTGTTCATGGCGCTGCGCTGCGATTCGAGCCCGGCCAGGGGCCGTCGGGCTGGCCCGGGTCGTCGATGAGCTTGGTCTCCTCGCGATAGACCGTCATGCCGCGCGCCTGGTAGTTCGGCAGCGCCGCGGTGCCGTCGAGCGTGCAGGTGTGTACCCAGACGCGTCGCGGCGCGTCCATTTCCCAGGCGTGCCGGATCGCCTCGGACAACAGCCAGCCGCCGAGGCCCTGGCCGATGAATTCCGGCAGCAGGCCGAAGTAGGCGATCTCCACGTCCTGCTGCTGGCGCTCCAGCTCGACATAGCCGGCCGGCGTGCCGCGGACGCTGAGCAGCCAGGTGTGCACGCCGGGCCGCTCCAGATACTCGCGCCACTGCGTCTGCGTCCAGCCGAGGCGGTCGCGCCAGTACCAGTCGCCGCCGACCGCGGTGTAGAGAAAGCGGCTGAACGCCGGGCAAGGCACTTCGGCGCGGCGCAGCTGCACGTCGGCGACGCGCGGCGGCGGCGCGGCGCGCAGCTCGTCCGGCGAGCGCATCTGCAGGTAGGTGATCGTGACCGGGGTCGTCATGGCGGCATGGCGGCGAATCGGGCGATCATTCTAAGGCGGCTTAAACCTTCGGCGTGGCTGGCGCATCAGAGGCTCGATGATGTCCGCAATCGCCCACAACCTACCGACTCACAGCCCGGAGACCGCGTCCTTGGTGTCTCAGCAGGCGGTCCTGACGACGAGCGACCCGGCGGCGGCCGACGCCGACGATCTGCGCCTGGCCAGGGCCGCGGCGGCCGGCGATGCGCACGCCTTCGAGCAGCTGTATCGGCGCCATGTGAGCCGCATTCGCGGCCTGTGCTGGCGCCTGGTCAACGGCGACGACAAGCGCGCCGACCAGGCCACGCAGGACGCCTTCGTCCGCGCCTGGGAAAAGCTCGGCTCGTTCCGCGGCGACAGCCAGTTCTCGACCTGGCTGCACCGGCTGACGGTGAACCTGGTGCTCGGCGAATACCGGCTGATGAAGCGCTGGGTCACGTTCGAGGACGTCGCCGAAGCGGCCGGCGACGAAGGCGATGGCGTGCCGGTGGACGAGCATCCGCAGCAGCAGACCGCGGACCGCATGGATCTGGAAAAAGCGCTGGCGAAGCTGCCGCCGGGCGCGCGCAGCGTGTTGCTGCTGCACGACGTCGAGGGTTACCAGCACGACGAAATTTCGGAGTTGACCGGCATCGCGGTCGGCACCTCCAAGGCGCAGCTGCACCGCGCCCGCAAGCTGATGAGAGGTTTTCTGCAATGAACGATATCCACGACAACGAGCACGAGCACGAGCTGCCGCCGATCGCCGGCCTCAAAGGCCTGAGCATGGAGCGCGCGCCCGAGCACGATCTGTGGCCGGCGATCCAGGCGCGGATCCAGACGCAGGCGCAGACCCAGCGCGTGCAGCGCCTGCCGCCGCCGCGTCGCCGCTGGGTGCCGCTGGCCGCCGCCGCGAGCGTCACCGCGCTGATCGCCGGCCTGATCGTCGTGCGCCAGTTGCAGACGCCGCCGCCTGGAGCGCCGACCACGGTCGCAGCGGTGTCCGGGCAGCCGGCCACGACGTCGCCGCAGCTCGCCCAGGCCGACGACGGCTTGCACACGGTGGCGATGCGCGCAGCTTCGCGCGACGAAATGCAGGGTGCCAATCGCGCGCTGATCAAGGCCAACCTGAAGATCGTCAAAAGCGCCGAAAGCCAGTTGCGCCAGGCGCTGGCGGCCGATCCCAACGATGCCTATCTGCAGAACCTGCTGCTCAGCACGCAGAGCCAGAAACAACATTTGAGCGGTCTGCTCGACCGCCAGCTTATTTGAGTTATTGATTTGAGTTATCGAGGCCCGAGAGGGCAGGAGCTGCACATGAAGACCCCGATCAGACCCTTGATCACCGCCGCACTGCTGGCTTTCGGCAGTGTCGCGGCGCAGGCCGCTGCGCCGGTCGCGCCGCCGTCGCCGCCATCACCTCCGTCGCCGCCGTCGCAGCACGACTGGCACAGCCGCGGCGGTGACGACTATGACGACGCCGCCAGCACCATCGACGAGCGTCGTCCGCTGAAGGCCGATGCGAAAGTGCGCATCTCCAATGTCGCCGGCTCGGTGCAGGTTTCGGCCTGGGACAAGAACGAGGCCTACGTCACCGGCGAACTCGGGCATGGCGCGGAGAAGCTCGACATCAGCGGCAGCGACGGCAACCTCGAAATCGTGGTGAAAACACCGAAGAACTCGCGCAATGTCAGCGGCACCGACCTGCGCGTGATGCTGCCGGCCAATGCCGTACTCACTATCGACGCGGTCAGCGCCGACGTGATCGTGCAGGGCATCAAGGGCAAGGTGGTCGCGGCGACGGTGTCGGGCGAGCTGACCCTGAGCCTGGCCTCGGACGAAGTCGAGGCGCGCACCGTCAGCGGGGACGTGGTGCTGAAATCGCCGACCAAGGTCTGCAGCATCAACACCATCAGCGGCGACGTGCGTGTCACCGGACCCAGCGGCAGGCTCAAGCTGGAGACCGTCTCCGGCGACGCCGAGCTGGTCGGCGGCACGTTCAGCGACTTGAGCCTGAAGTCGATCTCCGGCGACTACAACGTCGAGGCCGCGCTGACCGGCGACGGCCGGCTGACCGGCGAAACCCTGTCCGGCGAAATGCGCGTGCGGCTGCCGCAGGCGACCTCGGCGCTGGTGAGCCTGCACACCTTCAGCGGTGAAGTGCGCAGCGCCTTCGGCGGCGGCAGCGCCTCCGACGAGGAGCGCCGCGAACGCAAGGAATTCAAGATCGGCGACGGCCGCGCACGGGTCGACCTGTCGAGCTTTTCCGGGGATATTCGCCTGGAAAAGCGTTAGTTTTGGCTAACCCCTCTCCCTCCGGGAGAGCGGCAGGGGTGAGGGTCTCCAAGCATCAGGCCAGCTTGAATCTGAGACGCCCTCACCCGGCGCTTCGCGCCACCCTCTCCCGAAGGGAGAGGGCAAGGCAGCGCTGAGCAGGCAAGGCCGCCGCAAGCCGGCGTGTCGTAGACTGATGGTTAGCCCTTTTCGTGGTGCCCGATGGTCCTGCTCCAAGACAGCCTGCTGCTGGTCGTCGCTTTTGTGCTGGTTCTGCTGAATGGTTTCTTCGTCGCGGCCGAGTTTGCGATCGTCAAGCTGCGCCGCAGCCGGGTGGAGGATCTGGCCAGCGCGCATGGCTGGCGCGGCGGCATGCTGCGGCGGGTGCACGACAATCTCGACGCCTATCTGTCGGCCTGCCAGCTCGGCATCACGCTGGCCTCGCTGGGCCTGGGCTGGATCGGCGAGCCGGCCTTTGCCGGACTGCTGGAAATGCCGCTGGCGGCGATCGGCATCGAATCGATGGAAGTGGTGCACAGCATCGCCTTCGTCGTCGCTTTCGCGGTGATCTCCTACCTGCACATCGTGCTCGGCGAGTTGGCGCCGAAGTCGCTGGCGCTGCGCCGGCCCGAGGCGCTGTCGCTGATCACCGCCGGCCCGCTCTATGTTTTCTACTGGCTGATGTACCCGGCGATCTGGTTTTTGAACACCAGTTCCAACGCACTGCTCAAGCGCCTGGGCCTGGGCGCGGCGGCCGGCGGCCATGGCAGCGACGCGTATTACAGCCCGGAAGAGCTTCAGACCATCCTGCATCACAGCCGCCGCGTCACCGAAGGCCCCGAGATCGAGATCAAGACCATCGTCGCGCATACGCTCGAGCTGGCGGACCTCGAAGCCGGCGACCTGATGCGGCCGTTCCGCGAGCTGGTCACGCTGCGCTCCGACGACAGCTACGCGGAAATCCGCCGCACCATCCAGAACCACCGCTTCAGCCGCTACGTGCTGCTCGAGGCCGAGGACGACGACCGTGAAGACGAAATCGTGCTCGGCCTGCTGCACGTCAAGGACATCCTGCTCGAACCGGGCGGCGACGACGTGCAGTCGCGGCTGCGCCGACACATCCGCGAAGTGCTGGAAGTGCGCGAAGAAGAATCGGCGCTGGAGCTGATGCGCCGCTTCCGCGGCGGCGCGCCGCACCTGGCGCTGGTGCGCGACAACGACGAGCGCCTGGTCGGCTTCGTGACGATGGAAGACATCCTCGAGACGATCTTCGGCGAGATCACCGACGAGCACGAGACCAGCCGCCAGAAGAGCACCGACCGGCGCTTCGTCTGGCTGCCCGACGGCAGCTTCCTGGTGCCGGGCGACACGCCGGTGTATCGCATCGAGCGCGAGCTCGGCCGCGAGATCGAGGAGGCCGAGGACGAGGACGTCAGCACCGTCGGCGGCCTGATCATGAGCAAGCTCGACCGCGTGCCGGGCGAGGGTGACAACGCCCAGTTCGAGGATTTCGCCGCGCTGGTGCGCCGGGTCCAGGGCAACCGCGTGCTGCTGGTCAAGATCACGCCGCAGGTGAAGTCGGCGCGGCGCGATTGATCGTGAGTCTGAAGCTGCGTCTTCCGGAAGCCACCGCCTGACTGAAATTCCCTCCCCCGCCTGCGGGGGCGGGTTAGGGTGGGGGCGTTCGTCGCGGAGTTGCTCTGTCGTCTCGCCCCATCCCGGCCTTCCCCCGCAGGCGGGGGAAGGAGACAAAAGCTAGAATCGCCGCCTTTCCGTAAAGCCAGTCCTGCCATGCGCCTGTCCCGCTTCCCTCTCAGCACCACCAAAGAAACGCCGGCCGATGCCGAGATCATCAGCCACCGGCTGATGCTGCGCTCCGGCATGATCCGCAAGCTCGGCACCGGGCTGTACAGCTGGATGCCGATCGGCCTGCGCGTGATGCGCAAGGTCGAGAACATCGTGCGCGAGGAGATGAACCGCGCCGGCGCGCTGGAGCTGCTGATGCCGACGGTGCAGCCCGGCGAGCTGTGGCAGGAATCCGGCCGCTGGGACGTGATGGGCGCCGAAATGCTGCGCTTCAAGGACCGCCACAAGAACGACTTCATCTACAGCCCGACCGCCGAGGAAGCGGTCACGCACCACGTGCGCCAGGACATCCGCAGCTACAAGCAGCTGCCGATCAACTACTACCAGATCCAGACCAAGTTCCGCGACGAGCGCCGCCCGCGGTTCGGTGTGATGCGCGCGCGCGAATTCATCATGAAGGACGCGTACTCCTTCCACATGGACATGGACAGCCTGGTCGCCGAATACCACAACATGCGCGCCGCCTATACGCGCATCTTCACGCGCATCGGCGCGGAATTTCGCGCGGTGCAGGCGGATTCCGGCAACATCGGCGGCGCCGCCAGCGAGGAGTTCCACATTCTCGCCGGCGCCGGTGAAGACCTGCTCGCGGTGTCCACCGAAGGCGACTACGCGGCGAATGTCGAGGCCGCGGAAACCCAGCCCTCCGGCCTGCCGGCGCCCGCACCGGCCATGTCAATGGAAACCGTGCCGACGCCGGGGCAGAAGAGCTGCGAGCAGGTTGCCGCCTTTCTGAAAATTCCGCTGGCGACGACCACCAAGCTGCTGGTCGCCAAGGCCGCCGACGGCGGCCTGATCGGCATCGTGCTGCGCGGCGATCACGAGCTCAACGAGATCAAGGCGTCCAAGCATCCGAAGATCGCGTCGCCGTTCGAGATGGCCAGGGTCGAAGACGTGCAGGCGAAGTTCGGCTGCGAAGTCGGCTATCTCGGCCCGGTCAATTGCCCGATCGAAGTGATCGCCGACTTTGCCGCCGCCGAACTCGGCGATTTCGTCTGCGGTGCCAACGCCAGCGGCGCGCACATTAAGGGCGTCAACTGGGGGCGCGACTGCGCGGCGCCGGAAACCGCGGATCTGCGCATGATCGTCGAAGGCGATCCCTCGCCGGATGGCAAAGGAACCATCAGATTGCTGCGCGGCATCGAAGGCGGGCACGTGTTCCAGCTCGGCCAGAAGTACAGCAAGGCAATGAACCTGACGGTGCTGAACGAGTCCGGCGAGGCGGTCACGCCGCAGATGGGCTGCTACGGCATCGGCGTGTCGCGCCTGGTCGCGGCGGTGATCGAGCAGAGCCATGATGCCAACGGCATCGTCTGGCCGGACGCGATCGCGCCGTTCCGCGTGATCGTCACGCCGATCGGCACCGACAAGTCGCAGGCGGCCAAAGACACCGCCGAGCAGCTTTATAACGAGCTGATCGCAGCCGGCGTCGACGCGCTGCTCGATGATCGCGGCCTGCGTCCCGGCCCGATGTTCGCCGACGCCGACCTGATCGGCATTCCGCATCGCATCGTCATCGGCGACAAGGGCCTGGCGAATTCGCAGTTCGAGTACAAGCATCGTCGCGCCGAGAAGGCCGAGATGATAGACGCGAACCTTGCCGCGGTACTCGCCAAGCTGGCCTGATGCGAAAACGCGACGCGAGCCTGGCGGCGCGCGGCCTGATGGCCGCGTTGCTGCTGCTCGCGAGTGTTTTCGCGCATGCAGGCCCGACTGGCGAACCCGAGCCGGAGCTGCGCGCGCTGCTGAAGGCGGCGATCGCGCAATCGAATACCTTCCAGGATCGCTTCGACGCCGAAGTCTGGCTGGTCGACATGTCCGGCCGGATCAAGCGCAACATCCCCGACGACAAGGAGCGGCTGGAATTCCTGCGCCTGGTGCACCAGGAAGCCGACCGCGCCAACATCACGCCGGAGCTGGCGCTGGCGGTGATCCAGATCGAAAGCGGCTTCAAGCGCTTCGCGCTGTCCAGCGCCGGCGCCCAGGGTTACATGCAGATCATGCCGTTCTGGCTGCGCGAAATCGCCGGGCCGGAGGACAATCTGTTCCACACGCGGACCAATCTGCGTATGGGCTGCACGATCCTGCGCTACTACCTGGATCGCGAACACGGTGATCTGGTCAAGGCCCTGCAGCGCTACAACGGCAGCTATGGCAAGCCGCAGTATCCGGCGCTGGTGATCAATGCGCTGAACAAGCGCTGGTATCGCGGGTAGGCAAGCCGCTCAAGCGACGCTCTTACGGCGTCTCTTCCTTCACTTCGCCGATACGCGTATCGCTGGTCTTGGCGCGTTCGCGCGCGTAATTGACCGCGTCGACCACTTCGTCGATCGTCGGATTCGGGCGGATCTTCAACTGCTGGCCGGCGCTGAGCCGATTGGGGTCGGGAATCACCTGCAGGTTGTTCTGCCAGATCAGCGGCCATAGCCAGGGATTGCCGTAGATTTCCGGGCGCGCCGAGATGATCCACAAGTTGTCGCCGCGCTTGATCGCATAAGGCTTGACGCCGTTTTTCAGCTGGTCGTTGAGCTGCAGCAAGGCCTTGTACGCGGCTTCGCCGGCGCCCAGCACCAGCAGCGACTCGGCGTTTTTCTGCTGCGCGATCTGCGCGTCGTTGAGGCCGGTGTACTGATAGGACTTCTGCAGTTCGGCCTGCGCGAGCTGCAGATAGGGCACGTCGGCGGCGCGCTTGCCGGCCGGATCGCTGCCCGCCGAGGGCGGCAGGTAGTCGGGCAACGGCGGCGGTGTCTGCGTGGTCAGCGGGCGGATTTCCGGGCGTACCGTCGCATTGTTGCGGCGGGTCATCGTGTCGAGCGCGGCGCCTTGCGCTGTGGCCGGCTGCGCCGCTGGCTGCGCTCGCGGCGGCGGCGTGTACGGCACGTCCAGCCGGCGCGGCGGCGCGCAGGCTGCCAGCAGCGCGGTCGTCGTCAGCAGCATCAGCAACAGGCGGGCGGGGCGCTCTGGCAGCACGGCGGTCTCGATGGCGGAAGGCGAAACCGCATGATCGCCGAAGCGGCGCGCTGCAAGCCACTACAATGCGCACTCCACCTGCCGATCCGCCGCAATGAACGACATCCTGGTGCTGTACTACTCGCGCAACGGCTCGGTCGCGGCGATGGCGCGCGAAATCTGTCGCGGCGTCGAAGCCGCCGGTGCGGTCGCGCGACTGCGCACCGTGCCGCCGGTGTCGACGGTCACGGAGGCGACGCAGCCGGAAGTTCCGCAGGACGGGCCGGTCTACGTCAGCCATGACGATCTGCGCGAATGCTCGGGCCTGATCCTGGGTAGCCCGACGCGCTTCGGCAACATGGCCGCGCCGATGAAGTATTTTCTGGATTCGACGTCCGGCCCGTGGATGTCCGGCGCGCTGGCGAACAAGCCCGCCGCGGTATTTACCTCGACCAGCACGATGCACGGCGGCCAGGAGAGCACCCTGTTGACGATGCTGCTGCCGCTGCTGCATCACGGCATGCTGGTCGCCGGCATTCCGTACACCGAGCCGGCGCTGTCGAGCACGCAGAGCGGCGGCACGCCGTATGGCGCTTCGCACGTTGCCGGCACCGGTTCGAGTCCAGCGGTGCTGACGCGCGACGAGATCACGCTGTGCCATGCGCTGGGGCGTCGCGTCGCGCAGTTTGCGCAGAAGCTCGCATGAAGCGTCCGCTGAGTTTTTACGCGAGAGTCGTCGCGATCGCCTCGCATCTGCTGCTGATCGTGCTGATGCTGATCGGCTCGCGCGGCGGCAGCGGCGCGCTGCTGGTATTGCCGCTGCTGTTGCCGATCGCCGGCATCATCCGCGGCCGCGCCTACACGTATTCCTGGGCCTGCATGCTGGTGGTGTTCTACGCCGCGGGTTATCTGGCCTCGGGCTATGCGCAGCCGATGCAGAAATGGTCGGCGTTCTTTCTGGCGAGCATCGCGGCGATCGATTTCGTCGCGCTGGTGCTGTACGTGCGGCTGCTGGCCCGAGAGAGGCCGTAGGAATTTTGAGGAGCTGCTGCATCAGCCTGTCATTCCCGCTTTCGCGGGAATGACAAATGAGTGCTTCGTGAAGAGCTTCGCTAACGGGGCTCCAGCGTCTTCTGCACGAACATCATCGTCAGCCGGCGCTTGTCGCGCAGCGAGGCGCGGTCGAGCTGTTCGATCGCGAGCAGCAGGCTGCCGGCGTCGCGCGGCAGGTGATTGATCAGCCAGCGCGCGGCATCGTCCGGCAACTCCAGGCCGCGCTGACGCGCGGCTTCTCGCAGCCAGGCGCGTCTGTCGTCGTCGCTGAGCGCGCGCAGGCCGAATAGCGGCAGCGCCGACAGGCGCGTGCGCAGATCCGGCAGCAGGCTGGCGATGCGCTCGGGAGCCGCGGACGCGGAAACGCACCAACCGCTGCCCTCGCTACGCAGCCGGTCGAGCAGCCGGATCAGCGCGTGATGCCAATCCGCATTGCCGTCGATGGCCTCGATGTCGTCGACGCACACGAGGTCGAAACCGACCAGCCCGTCGAGCGCATCGGCGCCGTTGTCGACGAGGCCGCGCAAGGGCAGATAGCTGACTTTGAGTCCGCGCTGCTGGGCCTCGCGCGCCAGCGCCTGCAGCAGATGGCTCTTGCCGGTGCCGGCCGGGCCGTACAGATACAGTCCGCCCGATCTGAGCGCGCGCAGCGCGGCAACGGCGTCGGCATTCGGGCCTGCATGATAGGTGTCGAAGCTCGCGGTGCTGCGCAGCTGCACCGACAGCGGGATCTGCTCGCCCTTCACCTTAGGGCATCGGCCCCGGCACGCTGTCGAGCTGCTCGGGCGTGAGTTCGTTCAGCGGCGCGTCCTGAAGGTACAGCTTGCTGCCCAGCCAGTGATGCAGCGTGTGGCGCATCATCACCGCCAATACCGCGGCCACCGGCAGCGCCAGCAGCACGCCGATGAAGCCGAACAGCTGGCCGCCAGCCATGACCGCGAAAATCACCGCCACCGGATGCAGGCCGATGCGGTCGCCGATCAGCCAGGGCGAGAACACGTTGGACTCGAGAAACTGGCCGATCGCGAATACCACGCCGAGCCAGATGAACGGCGTCAGCTCCTGGGTCTGCACCACCATCGCGATCACCGCAGTGACGATGCCGATCACCGCGCCCAGATACGGAACGAAGCTGACCAGGCCGATGATCAGGCCGACGATCAGCGCCAGGTTCAAACCGGCCAGCCACAGTGCGATCCAGTAATACACGGTCAGCGCCGCCATCACCGTCAGCTGGCCGCGGAAGAAGGCACTGAGCACGTCGTCGGTTTCGAGCGCGAGCTTGTCGGCGTTCGGCCGCCAGCGCGGCGGAATGGTGTTGCGCACCCAGGCGACCAGCAGATCCCAGTCGCGCAGCAGGTAGAACGTGACGATCGGAATCAGCAGCAGGTTGGCGATCGTGGTGACGATTGCGCCGGTGGACTGCGAGGCGCGTTCCCAGATCGCCGGCAGGATGTCGCTGGCACTGGACCAGTTGCGCGTGATCAGCGTCTTGACGCCCTCGGCATCGAGCTGCACGCCGCGCGGCAGCTTGATGCCGAGTTTGGGCAGGGCCTTGTCCTGTACCCAGGTCAGCCAGTCCGGGATGTTGTGCACCAGCACCGTCAGCTGGCCCTGCAGCATCGGCACGACCAGCAGCACCACCAGCACCAGTGCGGCGAAGATCACGAAGAACACCAGGCTGACGCCCAGCGTGCGCGACATCCGCAGCTTTTCGAGCCGGTCGACCAGCGGATCGCCGATGTAGGCCAGGCCGGCACCGACCACGAACGGGGTCAGTATCGGGGCCAGCAGCCAGGTGAACACCAGCAGCGCGACGCCGACCAGCATCCACGGCCAGTTCTCCTTGAACGAGGAGGCGACGCTGTCTTCGACGCTGTCGGGCGCTGCGTTCATCGGGCTGGACCGGTCAGGCAAGGGCGCATTATCCGGTGCCAACCGGTAAAATCACAGACAGAGCCGCCCCCAACCCAGCAGCCGACGCCGTCGAGCCTGCGCTCCCGCACCCGTACTCTCCATGACCAAAGCAGCAGGCCTTTCCTATCGCGACGCCGGCGTCGATATCGATGCCGGTGACGAACTCGTCGACGACATCAAGAAGATCGTCCGCGGCACGCGCCGGCCTGAAGTGCTGGCCGGCGTCGGCGGCTTCGGCGCGCTGGTGTCGCTGCCGAAGAAGTACAAGAAGCCGGTACTGGTGTCGGGCACCGACGGCGTCGGCACCAAGCTGCGCCTGGGCATCGATTCGGGCCGCGTCGAGGGCCTGGGCCAGGATCTGGTCGGCATGTGCGTCAACGACGTGCTGGTGTCGGGCGCCGAGCCGCTGTTCTTTCTCGATTACTACGCCACCGGCAAGCTCGATCAAAAAGTCGCGGCGCAGGTAATCAAGGGCATCGCCACCGGCTGCAAGCTCGCCGGCTGCGCGCTGGTCGGCGGTGAGACCGCCGAAATGCCGGGCATGTATGCCAAGGGCGATTTCGATCTGGCCGGTTTCTGCGTCGCGGTCGCCGAGCAATCCAAGATCATCGACGGCAGCAAGATCAAGGTCGGCGACCTGATCATCGGCCTGCCGTCCAGCGGCCCGCATTCCAACGGCTATTCGCTGGTGCGCAAGATTCTCGAAGTCAGCGGCGCCAGCCTCGACGACAAGTTCCAAGGCGGCACCATCGGCGACGCGCTGCTCGCGCCGACGACGATTTACGTCAAGCCGGTGCTGAAGGCGCTCGATGCCAAGCTGCCGATCGTCGGCATGTCGCACATCACCGGCGGCGGCATCGTCGGCAACCTGCCGCGCTGCTTCCCCAAGGGCACCGCGGCGGTGATCGACACGACGAGCTGGAAGCGCCCGGCAATCTTCGACTGGCTGCAGGAAAAGGGCGGCGTCGAACAGGACGAAATGTGGCGCGTGTTCAACTGCGGCGTCGGCTTCGCGATGGTCGTGCCGCGCAAGAAGGTGGCCGAGACGCTGGCCGCGCTGAAGAAGTCCAAGCCCTTCGTGATGGGCGAGATCGTCAAGGGCAAGCAGGACGTACGCTTCGTCTGAGGGCGTTTCGATGAAGCGCTTGGTCGTGCTGATTTCCGGTCGCGGCCGCAATCTGCAGGCGATCATCGAGGCGATAGCGAGCGGTGAGCTGCAGGCCGAAGTCGCGCTGGTGCTGAGCAACAGGCCCGACGCCGGCGGCCTCGACTATGCGCGCGCCGCCGGCATCAATACCTGTGTGATCCGCCACGCGGACTTTCCGACGCGCGAAGCTTTCGACGCGGAAATGATCGCCGCGATCGAGCCATGCAAGCCCGATCTGGTGGTGCTCGCTGGCTTCATGCGCATTCTGAGCAGTGCCTTCGTGCGCGCCTTCGCCGGTCGGCTGATCAATATCCATCCGTCGTTGCTGCCCTTGTATCCAGGCCTGGACACGCACGCGCGGGCGATTGCCGCCGGCGACAGCGAACACGGCGCCAGCGTGCACTGGGTCACCGAGGAACTCGACGGCGGCCCGGTGATCCTGCAGGGGCGCATGAGGATCCGCGCCGGTGAAACCGCCGAACAGCTCGCCACGCGGCTGCTCGAAGAAGTCGAAGTCAAACTCTATCCGCAGGCGATCAAGCTGCTGCTGTCGTAGCCGGAATGCTACCCGGGTTGCACTTGAGGCCGCGAAATCATCGGCAAACAAAAAGGGCGCCTTTCGGCGCCCTTTTTGTTTGATGCGATGAAGCGGAGGCTTACGGCGTGGCCGCCGGCGGTGCCGTGGTGCCGCAGGCGCTGTAGACCTGCAGGCCGGACAGCGCAGTCAACAGGCCGCCGTTGTAGGTCAGGCGCAGACTGTCGAACGACTTGGTCGAGGCAATGGACAACAGTGCCTGCTCGTTGTTGCCGATCAGCGTGATGCCGAGCAGGTCGACCGTCAGCGGATTGCTGTCGCTGCTGGTGTCGCCGGTCTCCGTGGCGCCCAGATAGGTGGATACCGTGACCTGCGCCAGCAGTTCCGCCGACACCAGCTGACCAGCCGGATGGCCGACGATGAAGCCCGCGTTGGTGTTCGGGCCGCCCGGGAATATCTTGGTACCTTTGACGTCGATCGTGACCGAGCTGAGGGTCAGCAGGCCGACGCCGATGTTGGCCTGGGCGAAGTTGCTGCTGTCGGCATCGACGAGGTTATCCGGCGAATCGACGTTGCACAGCAGACACAGCGGGCTGGTGCTGACCGTGACCTGAGCCGGCGCCAGCAGCGGGCTGGTGCAGACCGCGCCGGTGATCAGCAGCGGCGTGCTGGCGGTGCGTGCAGCACCGACGATCTGCGGTTCCGCGCCGGTCTTGAGCGTGGCGATGATGTCCACCGTGCCTTCGATCGTCTTGGTCGTGACCTTGCCGTTCGCGTCCACCGTGGCAAGGGTGTCGGAACCGGATGTCCAGTCGATCGACGAATTGCTGATCGGGCTGATCGAGCCGTCGCTGTAGGCGCCGTAGGCGGTCGCGATGGTCGACGAGTTGATCGGGATCGGGCTCGCCGGGTTCAGTCTGACCTCCAATGCACCGGTCAGCGTCGCGGCGCTGACGGTGACCGGCAGGCTGGCGCGGATCGTGGTGTTGTTCGGAGCCGGGCTGCTGGCCTCGATCACCGAAACGGCGCCGTTAGTGGCCGAGGAGGGTGACTTGAACACCTTGGTCGGCGTCGGGTCGGCCGGAGAATCGGCCTGCACCGCGGTCGGCACCGACGAAGTCCAGCTGGTGGTCGGGTTGACCACCTTGGCGCCATTGGTCAGCGTCGCGATCGCGGTATAGCTACGCTGGCCACCCTTGGGAATCGTGTCGCTGGTCAGCGCGGTCTGGGTGGAGTCACCGGTGCGGATGATCGACAGCGAGACGACCTGCGCCTCGGTGACCGTCAGCGTGGCGGTGGCCGTGAAATCACCCTTGCTGGCGGTGATCGTCGCCACGCCCGGCGAAACGGCCGTCGCCAGGCCGTCGCCGTCGATGGTGGCGACATTGACGTCGGTGCTCTCCCACGAGGCATCGACCTTCTGCGCCGTGGTGTCCGTCTCGGAGCCCGGCGGCGTGCTGAACTGCCCGATCGCATCGAACTGCACGGTGGTGCCGGCAGCGGCAGTCACGGTGCTGGACGAAGTCGCCCGGTCCTGAACCTGCAGACCTTTGAGCACGGCGGTGAAATCCGGACTCTGGATACTCCCGTCGCCGCACGCGGTCAGCAAAAGCGCCCACAGGGGCACCAGAATTCGCATCCCTTTCATCTCTACTCCCATTCCCACTCAGTGTTGATCGCCCGATTGCGCGACCGGCTCGGCATCAACTTCATCCGAAGTCTGTTGTAAGCCAGTGCGTACAGGGCATAATCTACAGATACCGGCCAGCCGTGAATAGCACCTGAGCTATGCCCATCGCCGGTTTTGGGAAAAAAAGATGGGTTGGACGTCACCCGGATCGGCCGGGACGGCGGGGGTTGCACTGTTTTCATGCCGTACAGGGAGAATGTAATGCTGAAGAAGCTTGGCTTCGCCGTCGCTGCCTTGCTGTGGGCGACCATGGCAATGGCGCAGGACGACGAGGTGGATAAGCGTTGGTACACCTCGCTTTCGGGCGGTGCGTCATACGCGGGAACGGATTCGGCTAAGTTCGGCCCCTACGGATCGTTCTCCGTCGGCCGCGCGATCACCGGTTGGCAGGGCATCGAGCTCGAAGCCAACTATCTGAAGCTCAATGTCGAAGATGTGAAGGGCAAGTACGACTACAGCCGCCCGACCATTGGTTTCAATTTCATCCAGTACGTGCTGCCGCAGGAGATTCCGATCCGGCCGTTCGTGCTTGCCAACGTCAACTACCACTTCATTGATTTTCTCGACGAGAACCTCAGTGGCGGTGGTGTCGGCGTCGGCGGCGGTGCGATGCTGAACCTCAGCCCGCACTGGGATTTCCGCATGCAGGGCCGTTACAGCCTGGACTTCATCAACAAGAAGGGCGATGTCCCCGAGGACACGTTCTACCTTTGGGATTTCTCGGTCGGCTTCCTGTACAAGTTCGGCGCGTTCCCGGCCGACGACGACGGCGACGGCGTGCCCAACGGTCTCGACAAGTGCCCGGATACGCCCCGCGGCGTCAAGGTCTACTCCGATGGCTGCCCGATCGATCTCGACGGCGACGGCGTTCCGGATTACCTGGACAAGTGCCCGAATACGCCCAAGGGAACCGCAGTTGGCCCCGATGGCTGCCCGCTGGATAGCGACGGCGACGGCGTGCCCGACAACCTCGACCGCTGCCC
The DNA here is from genome assembly GCF_965279055.1 of Hydrocarboniphaga sp. Taxonomy (NCBI): domain Bacteria; kingdom Pseudomonadati; phylum Pseudomonadota; class Gammaproteobacteria; order Nevskiales; family Nevskiaceae; genus Hydrocarboniphaga; species Hydrocarboniphaga sp. The sequence goes on from NZ_OZ257125.1 coordinate 1,418,433, forward strand.
CGGCACGCCGCCCGGCGCGATCGTCGATGCCAACGGTTGCCCGGTCGACAGCGACGGCGACGGCGTTCCGGATTTCCTCGACAAGTGCCCGGGTACCCCGGCCGGCGTCAAGGTCGACCCGAACGGCTGCCCGCTGGATAGCGATGGCGACGGCATCCCGGACTACCTCGACCAGTGCCCGAAGACCGCGCCTGGCCAGGCCGTGAACGCAGTCGGTTGCCCGATCGCGGACAGCGACGGCGACGGCATCCCGGACAATCTGGACAAGTGCCCGAACACGCCGGTGGGTCAGAAGGTCGGCCCGGATGGCTGCCCGCTGGACAGCGACGGTGACGGCATTCCGGACGACCAGGATCAGTGCCCGAACACGCCTCCAGGCCTGAAGGTGCTGCCGGATGGTTGCGCGCCGGCCGGCGATTGCCGCAAGCCGCGTCCGGGTGAAGCCGTCGATGCCCGCGGTTGCGCTCTGGACCGTCGCTTCGTGCTCCGCGGCGTCAAGTTCGAGTTCGACTCCGATCGCCTGCTGCCGGAATCCAAGGTCATCCTGAAGGAGGTCGCCGAGACGCTGTCGGCTTACCCGAACATCAAGGTGGACGTGGAAGGCCACACCGACTGGATCGGTACCGAGGCCTATAACCTCGGCCTGTCCGAGCGTCGTGCGATCGCGGTGCAGAAGTTCCTCGAGGACAATGGCGTGCAGCAGAAGCGCCTGAAGCCGGTGGGCTACGGCGAGTCCAACCCGATCGACACCAACGACACCGAGGAAGGACGCGAGAACAATCGTCGCGTCGAGTTCAAGGTGACCGAAGGCTGATCGAGGTCTGATCACCCGCCAGATCGATCTGGCGGGAATTAAAAAGCCCGGCGAGCAATCGCCGGGCTTTTTTTATGTGCGCTGGTTTGTTGTTGAAGTTGCCACCAAACCCTGTTCGTCCCGATACGCCCGCAAAAAATCGCGGGCTACTCGGGACGAACGGAGGGTAGGGTTTCCGCCTACTTGCTTTTGCGTTTGCTCGTCGCGGTTTTGCTCGCGGTCTTCGCTGGCGCCTTGGTATGCGTGCTGCGACGGCGGCTCGGGCTGCGGCTGGCGCGGCCGGTTTTCTGGCTCTGACCCTTGGCGGCGATGCTCTGCTTCAGCAGTGCCATGAAGTCCGGCTGTGTGGCTTTGCCCTTGCCCTTGCTCGGCTGCTCTTCTTCCTCGTCGTCCTCGGCGACCAGATCGTCGGACTGCTCCTTGACCATTTTTTCGACGATCGCGGTCAGCTTGTCGCGGAAGTCGTCCTTGTAGTCCTCGGGATTCCATTCCACCGACATCGATTCGATCAGCTGCGCCGCCATGTCGATCTCGCGCGCATTGATCTTGAAGTCGGCTGGCTTGCCCTCGGGCAGTTTGAATTCGTCGTGGGCGACGATTTCCTGAGGAAAACGCAGCAGATTGAGCATCAGCGCGGCGCCGTCGGGCAGCAGCATCGCCAGATACTGGCGCGTGCGGATCACGACCTTGGCGATGCCGACCTTGCCGGTTTTCTTCAAGGTCTCGCGCAGCAGCACATAAGGCTTGTCGGCCTTTTTCATCGGCACCAGCACGTAGGGTTTTTCGTAATACGAGGCCTGCACGGATTCGCGGTCGACGAAGGTCTCGATGTCGATCGTCTGCGTCGCTTCCGGTGCGGCCTTGCGCAGCTGCTTTTCATCGATCACCGCGTAATTGCCCTTGCGGTATTCGAAGGCCTTGACGATGTCCTTCCACGCGACTTCCTTGCCGGTTTCGGCGCTGACCCGCTCGTAGCGGATCGGACTTTTGTCGCGCGAATCCAGCAGGCGGAAATGCAGATCGACCGAGCGCTCGCCGGAGTACAGCTGCACCGGCACGTTGAGCAGGCCGAAGGAAATGGTGCCGGTCCAGATCGGACGTGCCATGGGAGTCTCCGCGATGTTGAAGAGACGCATCGCAGCACTTGTGCACTTGATCAGGCATGAACGCCGATTTCGCGATGTAGGAGCGGGCTTGCCCGCGACTGAGGTTTCGCAGTCGCGGGCAAGCCCGCTCCTACAGGATCAACATTCCGTCCGCGCGCAGCTTGTCCAGATGGCTCTCGATATTGCGCAGCGCCAGCGGTATCAGCCGTGGATCGAGGTCCTTGTAGATCGCGGCCAGCATGTCCTGCATCGATTGCCCGGCGCGCTGTAGCGCGAGGATTTCGGCTTCGCGCATGCGCCGGTGGCGCATGGTTTCCTCAAGCCGGAACGTGGTGCCCATGCCGACGCCGTGCGACGGGAAGATGAAGCGCGGCGCGAGCGCGATCATGCGGTCCATCGTCTCGAAGTAGCGGCGCATGTCGCCTTCGGGCTTGCTGATGACCACCGTGCCGACGCCCTGGATCAGGTCGCCGACGATGCACCAGGCGCGGCCCTGCGGCATCAGCGCGATCTGGCCGTCGTCGTGGCCCGGCACTTCCAGAACCTGCACCGGTTCGCCGAGCCAGCGCGTGATCTCGTCGCCTTCGGCGACCAGCCGCAGATCGAGACCGTCGAAGAAGCCCGGTGAGCGTTTGGCGATGCGCATGCGTGTGGTCGCGCTGGTCAGCATTGGCCAGCCGAACTTGCGCGCCAGCGTGTCGGCGAACTGGTTGTGATCGACGTGGTGATGCGTGATCAGCAGTTGATTAACGCCCAGGCCCAGCAGGGTTTCTTCGAGTCTTGCCAGTTCGGCGGCGTCACGCGGCGAAGGATCGACGGCGATGCGCGGCGCGCCTTCGTCGCCGATGACGAAGCAGTTGGTGTGCTCGGCCGGCGGCAGCGTGTTGGAGCGCACGAACACCTGGCGCAGGCCGTTGATGCTCTGGATCACGGTCAGCGCGTCGTCGGCCTCCGAGGTCGGATCCTTCAGCGGATCGCCCAGCGGATCGTCGATCGGCGTCATTCGCCGCACCACCGGTTTGCTCATGTCCAACGTCAATGCGTCGAGGCAGGCCTTGGTCGGCGGCGCGGCGATGATCTCGCCGCGCTGCCAGGCCGCCAGCCATTGCGCCGGCGCTGCCCAGCTCCAGTCGATGGCCTCGCGCTCGTCGACGACGAACGCCGGGCGACGTGTCAGCCGCAGCACGAAAAACCAGGTATCGAAGCGGCGCGGGAACGCGGTCGGCGTCAGCGCGCGCGCGCACAGCTCGATGCCGATGACCAGGCCGGAATCCACTGCCGCCGGCAGATCGAACGCCAGTTCTTCGCGCAGCTCGCGCGACAGCGCGTGCATCAGCCGACGGTCGTGCGTCGCCAGCAATGGATGCTCGAAGGCCGCGCCGGCGGCGTCTTCCTTGTCGACCTTGCCGCCGGGAAAAGCCTGGTAGCCGGGGAAGGCGAGCATCGCCGGGTGGCGGCGCGTCATGAAGATCTCGCCGCCCTCGGCGAAGATCGCGGTCACCGCATCGGCAATCGGCAGGCTCATGCCGCTGATTGTAGCGCTGCCCCGCGAACCAGCTCAGACGAAGGCTTGCAGCAGCTCGTCGATCATCGGGCCGCACTGGCCCGCCATCAGCAGAAACTCGGCCTCGAACGCGCGCTCGGCGTCCTCGGTACCGGAGCCTTCGTCGGCCTCGTCCATTTCCAGGAACTTGACGCGCTTGATCTGCAGCTTGTCGTTGACGACCAGCCCGAGCCGGCCATTCCACGTCAGCGCCAGGCGGCTGGCTTTCAGGCCTTCCTCGAGATGGCGGCGGATCTGGTCCACTTCCAGCGAATGGCGCAGATAGCGCACCACCGATTTGGCCGCGTCGGTACCGGTCAGCTCGCATTCCTCGCCGAGGTCGAAGTGACCCGGCGCGGTGCGCGCGCTGAGCCATTCGGTGAGTCTCTGGCCGGGCGAGACCTCGGTGACCGGCAGCGATACCGACAGCTCACCCAGCGTGTCGCGCAGATGCTCGATGACCTGCTCCGCACGCGTCGGCGAGCTGGTGTCGACGACGATGCGCTGCGCCACCGGGTCGATCCAGGCGCGGGTGACGTTGCGGCGCGCGAACGCGCGCGGCAGCAGTTCGGCGGAGACGATGTCCTTGAAGTCGCGCAGCTGCTTGCGCCCGGCCTTGAAGCCTTTCTCTTTCTCGAACTCGGCGGCACGCTGCTTGACCGCGTCGGCGACCACCGACGACGGCAGCAGCTTCTGCTCGGTGCCCAGTGCCAGCATCAGGTGCTTCTCGACGCCGTAGACCAGCTGCTCGTCGCCGCGCGGCGACACCCAGCCGCGGCTTTCGCTGCTCATCGCGCTGCACGGCAGCAGCGGCCGTAACGCCAGCTTGTCCTCGAGTTCGCCGGCGGGCAGCGTCCATTCCCTGTCGAGGCGATACAGCTGGAGATTTTTAAACCACACGAGGCACAAGCTCCGCAGAAGAAGAAAACAGGGCCGGGCAGGATAGCGGCTATCCTCAGGCGGTCAACCCGGCCGGCGCGGTCCGCGGCGGCAGCAGAAAGTATCGGACGGCAACAAAACCCGAGCACAGCAGGCACAGCGCGCCGACATACCAGGCCGGCGCGAACTGCGGACTCCACTTCAGCGCGTAGGTGACGATCAGTGGCGTCATGCCGCCGAAAATCGCGTAGGCCATGTTGTAGCTGAAGCTCAGGCCGCTGAAGCGCACCGCTGCCGGGAACGAGCGCACGATCAGCGACGGAATCACGCCGACGATGGCGACGCAGAAGCCGGCGACCCCGTAGAGCGGCAGCAGCGGCAGCGAAGCGTGCGCCAGGCCGGTGTACAGCGCCGCGGTCGATGCCAGCAGCGCCAGGCAGCCCAGCAGCAGCACGCGCGGGCCGCCGAAGCGATCCGCGGCCAGGCCATAAATCAGGCAGCCGATGGTCAGGCACAGCGTGGCGATGCTGTTGGCGAACAGCGCCTGCGGGGCCGGCACCGCGAACATTTTCTGGATCAGCGTCGGCGTCATCAGGATCACGACGACGATCGCCGCAGTCAGCGTCCAGGTCAGCAGCATGCCGCCGGCGACCGCGCGCCAGTGGTCGCGCAACACCGCTTTCAGCGGCAGCTCGGCCGACAGCTGTTTCTGCTGACGCATCGCCTCGAAGATCGGCGTTTCGTGCAACCAGCGGCGCAGCCACACCGCGATCAGGCCGAACACGCCGCCGAGCAGGAACGGCAGCCGCCAGACGTGATCGAGGATCGCTTCCTGGCTGAAGCTCAGGTTGATCGCCGTCGCCACCAGCGAGCCGAGCAGGATGCCGAAGGTCAGGCCGGCGGTGAGCACGCTGCAGGCAAAGCCGACGCGGCGCTCCGGCACGTGCTCGGAGACGAACACCCAGGCGCCCGGAATTTCGCCGCCGATCGCGGCGCCCTGCAGCAGACGCATCAACAGCAGCAACAGCGGCGCGGCGTAGCCGGCGGTGGCGTAAGTCGGCAACAGGCCCAGCGCCAGCGTCGGCAGCGACATCAGGAACACCGACAGCGTGAACATCTTCTTGCGGCCGACGCGGTCGCCGAAATGCGCCATCACGATGCCGCCGATCGGCCGCGCCAGATAACCCGCCGCGAATAGCCCGAAGGTCTGGAACTGGCGCAGCCATTCCGGTGTGTCCGGCGGGAAGAACAGCTTGCCGATCACCACCGCGAAGAACACGAAGATCACGAAGTCGTAGAACTCCAGCGCGCCGCCGAGCGCGGCCAGGCCCAGCGTGCGCAGATCGCGGCGATCCAGGGGGCGGTCGGTGGCAGCAGTCATGGGTTTGAGCCGGATGCGGGCGGGCGAGGGCGTATGCTAAGGGCTGTCTGCCTAGACCGTCTTCGTCCGGATCAATCTGTCCTCATGACTGCAACTACCACCGCGCCTGTCACGGGCCCGGATTCCGAAGCCGCCGCCAAAGCCGCGACGGCACGTACGCGCCGGGTCGGCGCGCTCAAGCAACTGCTGCCATATCTGCGCCCCTACCGTGGCCGCATCACGCTGGCGCTGGTCATGCTCGTCCTGGGCTCGGTGACGATGCTGGTGGTGCCGCTGGCGTTCCGCGATCTGATCGACCTCGGCTTCATCGGCAAGGAGTCGATCGACTGGCATTTTCTCGCGCTGTTCGTGATCGCGCTGTTCTGGGGCGTGACCGTGGCCGCGCGCTATTACACGGTCAGCTGGATCGGCGAGCGCGTTACCGCCGATCTGCGCAGTGCGGTCTACGCGCGCATGCTCGAGCAGTCGCCGGAATACTTCGAAACCACGCGCACCGGCGAAGTGCTGTCGCGGCTGACCGGCGATACCACGCTGGTGCAGACCGTGGTCGGCTCCTCGGTGTCGATGGGCCTGCGCAGTTTCTTCCAGTTCATCGGCGGCCTGGTGATGCTGGCGGTGACCAGCTTCAAGCTGTTCGCGGTGACCGTGGTGTTGCTGCTGGTGGTGGTCGCGCCGCTGGTCTGGGTCGGCCGCAGCGTGCGCAAGCTGTCGCGCGAATCGCAGGATCGCGTCGCCGATTCCAGCGCGATGGCGGGCGAGATCCTGAATGCGATGCCGACGGTGCAGGCGTTTACGCAGGAGCCGGCGGAGGCCAAGCGCTTCGACGTCACCGTTGAAACCAGCTTCGCCTCGGCGATCCGCCGCTCGCGGGTTCGCGCGCTGATGACCGCCGGCATCATCGGCGGCGTGTTCGGCGCGATCGTGTTCGTGCTGTGGCTGGGCGCCAAATCGGTAACGGCCGGCACGATGACCGCCGGTGAACTCGCGTCCTTCGTGCTGTATGCGGTGTTCGCGGCCGGCGGTGTCGGTGTGCTTGCCGAAGTCTGGGGCGACATCATGCGCGCCGCCGGCGCCACCGAGCGGCTGATGGAACTGCTCGCCGCCAAACCGATGATCGCCGCGCCGGTGCGACTGCAACATCTGCCGAACCTGCGTCAGGCGCGGCTGGCTTTTGACAACATCAGCTTCCGTTATCCGTCGCGTCCGACGCAGCTTGCACTCGACGGCATCACGCTCGACGTGAAGGAGGGCGAGACCGTCGCGCTGGTCGGCCCCAGCGGTGCCGGCAAGACCACGCTGTTCCAGCTGATGCTGCGCTTCTACGACGTCGCCGAGGGCGCGATCCGTTTCGACGGCGTCGACATCCGCGATCTGGATCCGCGTGAACTGCGCGAGCAGATCAGCCTGGTGTCGCAGGAGCCGGTGATTTTCTCGGCCAATGCGATGGAAAACATCCGCTACGGTCGCGCCGCCGCCAGCGACGACGAGGTGATCGCGGCGGCCAGGGCCGCGCTGTGCGACGACTTCATCCTGCGTCTGCCCGAGGGCTACCAGACCTTCCTCGGCGAGCGCGGCGTGCGCCTGTCCGGCGGCCAGCGCCAGCGCATCGCGATCGCCCGCGCGATCCTGCGCAATCCGCCGCTATTGCTGCTGGACGAGGCCACCAGCGCGCTCGATGCCGAGAGTGAAGTGCTGGTCGGCAAGGGCCTGGAAGCGGCGATGCGCGGCCGCACCACGCTGATCATCGCGCACCGGCTGTCGACGGTGCAGCGCGCCGATCGCATCGTCGTCATCGAGCAGGGCCGGGTGGTGGAGATCGGCACGCCGGCCGAGCTGCTCAAGAGCGGCGGGTTGTACGCGCGGCTGGCGAACTTGCAGCTGGTGGCCTGAGACCTCCCGGGTTTCACCCGGGCTACTGGCGATCCCTGGCCCCGGTGAAACCCGGGATGGCGACGCCTACAGGTGCAGCCCGCACTCGGTCTTGGGTTTGCCGACCCAGCGTCCGCTGCGGCCGTCGCCCGGCACCGTGCAGTGCTTGCAGCCGATCGACGAGTAGCCCTTGGCCACCAGCGGATGAAACGGCAGGTCGTGCTCGCGGATGTAGGCGTCGCGCTCCTCCTGGCTGACGTCGATCATCGGGTTGAACTTGATCACGCCGCGACGCACTTCGAAGATGTCCAGCTCGGCGCGGTGCTCGGTCTGCCAGCGCATCAGGCTCGACACCCAGACCTGATACTGCGCCTTGATCTGTTCCAGCGGCTCGACCTTGTTGACCGAGCAGCAGAAGTCGGGGTCCTTGGCCCAGGTTTTCTCTTCCTGGGTGAACTGGTGCTGCCAGTCCTCGGCGCGCACGTCCTTGACCGTCAGGCCGAAGCGGTCGATCAGGTACTGGCGGTATTCCAGGGTTTCCGGGAAGTGGTAGCCGGTATCGATGAAGTGCACGACCTGCTCGGGGCGGATCGTCGCGACGATGTGCAGAAAGTAGGCCGAGGTCGCCGCAAACGACGAGGTCACCAGCACTTTCTCGGGCGGGAAGTCGCTGTACAGCCGGCGGATCCGCGCCTCGAAGTCCAGCGGCGCGTATTGCTGGTTCAGCAACTGTATCGCGGCGCTGTCGACCACCGGCCGGCGCGGCACGGGGGCGGTTTCGGCCTGCACATAAGGGCTGGCCGAGGGGGCTGGCGTGGGAGCGGCGGGGGCTGACAAGGGCAAACCAGGCAAATGGAGCGAAGTCGCATTTTAGGGATGTGACGCGGTGTCCACAATCAAGCGATATCAATCCGGCTATCTTTAGAACCTCGAGTTCTCAAGTTCTGGCGCCCCATTCCGAGGAGTTCATTGTCAATTCAGTGCCTGCTTGGCATGCTTGGCCTGCGGTCCCGAGCCATGGGCTACTACGCAAGGATGCGTGGCGAGGAATCGGACGAGCAGGCAGGGAAGGCCCGGCTCTTCCAATTCCCAGTGTTGGCAGGGAACGACCGCCTTCAAAGGCCGTTGCTGATTCGTTCAGTGGCGGCTTTTGTCGTTGAGGCCGGCAGAAAGTGAGGCCAGCCTCTTATTTGGCCGCGGCCCGGCTGGAGCCCGGGCTTGCGCCGTGACTCAATCGTGGCCGCTATCGATCAAGGTCCGCTTGAGCTTTTCCAGCAGGCGGCGCTGCTTCTTGTCCGGTCTCACCGACTCGAACGACGCGGATTGGATCCGCCTTAGCTCGGCTGCTTTTTCGCGCTCTCGCCGGCTGGCCTCGGTCTCCTCATACAGCAACCGCGCTACCGGCGCCGCGCCGCGCTTGTCCGACAGGCCTTTGACGACGACTTCCAGTTCCTCATAGCCCTGGCGCAGGCGGATCGTCGCGTTCAGCGCCACCGATTTGGCCGGCTTGGCGCGTTCACCCTCGTAGCGAACCTTGCCGCCGTCGATCGCCTCCTGGGCCAGCGTGCGGGTCTTGTAGAAGCGCGCGGCCCACAGCCATTTGTCCAGCCTTACCGGCTCAAACGTACTCATGCGGCGCAGCTTAGCTCAGGCCGGCTGCTCGACATGGCGCTGCGCGGCGCGGGTGTAGTGCGCGGCCAGCAGCAGCCCGCCGCCGAGCAGCAGCGCCGCCAGCCAGAACGGCGCGCCCGGCCAGGGGTGGTGGCCAGCCGAGGGCGCGATGAACCAGGAAAAGCTCAGGTTGAACAGGCTCGGGCCGACGACGCCGGCGATGCCCATCAGGCTGGCGTTGGCGCCCTGCAGGCGGCCCTGCTCGCTGGGGCTGACGTGGCGCGTCATCAGGCCCTGGGCGGATGGGCCGAACAGGCCCATCAGCGAAATCATCGGCAGGCCGACCCAGAACAGCGTCGGCGTCGCCGCCGAGGCCCACAGCGACAGGCCGACGGTGCCGAAGGCCAGGCCGGCGAGCAGGGTTGGGCGCTCGCCGAAGCGCGCCACGCAGCGCCGCACCAGGCCGCCCTGGACGATGATGCCGCAGACGCCGACCGCGGTCAGTGCCCAGCCGACCTGGCGCGTGTCCCAGCCGTAGCGGTAGCTGGCGTAGATCACGAACGTGTTGGAAAACACCTGATGTGCCAGGTGAAACAGCCCGTAGACGCTGGCCAGGCCGAGCAGGTCCGGGTGCGTGCGCAGCAGCTTCAGCGCCCCCACCGGGTTGGCGCGGCGCCAGACCAGGCTCGCGGTGCGTTTGGCCTTGGGCAGCGATTCCGGCAGCACGAACCAGCCGTAGCCGAAGTTCGCCAGCGCCAGCGCCGCGGCGATCCAGAACGGCAGCCGCGGGTCGACGCTGCCGAGCAGGCCGCCGACCGCCGGGCCGACGACGAAGCCGACGCCGAAGCCGGCGCCGATCACGCCGTAACCGGCGGCACGCCTGGCGGGCGGGGTCACGTCGGCGATGTAGGCGCCGGCGGTGGAGAAGTTGGCCGCGGTGATGCCCGAAATCAGCCGGCCGACGAACAGCCAGCTCAGATCCGGCGCCAGCGCCATCAGCACGTAGTCCAGCCCCAGGCCCAGGCAGGAGATCAGGATCACCGGGCGCCGGCCGTAGCGGTCCGACAGCATGCCGAGCAGCGGCGAGAACAGGAACTGCATCAGCGCCCAGGCGGTGCCGAACAGCGCCAGGATGCCGGCCGCATGTGCGGTATTGCCGCCGGCAAAGCTCTCGACCAGCTTCGGCAGTACCGGAATCACCAGGCCCAGGCCGAGCACGTCCAGCAGCACCGTGAAGAAAATGAACAGCAGAGCGCCCTTGCGGATGTCGCTGGGTGCACTTGAGGTGCGATCAGTCATCGTGGTTCCGGCTTACCATGCCTCTCATATGCAAATCAGCGACAGCGACATCGACACATCCGGCAGCCTCTTCGAACTGCTCGGCGGGGAGACCGGCCTGCGCGGCCTGGTCGACGCATTTTACGACCGCATGGACAGCGAGCCAGCCTACGCTGGTCTGCGCAGCCTGCATCCGGTGAGCCTTTCCGGTTCGCGCGACAAGACCTACTGGTTCCTGTGCGGCTGGTCCGGCGGGCCGGACCACTACATCCAGCGTTTCGGCCACCCGCGGCTGCGGGCGCGCCACCTGCCGTTCGCGATCGGAGAATCCGAGCGTGACCAGTGGCTGGCCTGCATGAACGACGCGATGCTCCAGGTCGGCCTGCCCGAGCCGGTGCTGCGCCGCCTGCGCACGTCGTTCTTCCAGACCGCCGACTGGATGCGCAACCAGCCCGGCTGAGTGGCAAGCAAGGGCCGGGCCGGGCTGCGCTGCTTTCGCCTTTGTCGACGATTGCACTAAACCCCGTTCGCCCCGAGTAGCGCCGAAGGCGCGTAACGAGGGACCGGACCGCGATCGCATCCCTCGATACGCCGCCGAAGCGGCTACTCGGGACGAACGGGTTTTGGTTTGGGCAGAAAGAAAACCGGCCGCCTCAATACTTCGCCAGCACCGCCTGGATATCGTTGCGCGCTGCTTCCATGGATTTGTACAGCGGCACGTGCTTCTGCTTCGGTCCGCCGTTGACGATTACCGCGAAGGCCATCCAGCCGCCGTTCTTTTTGCGCAGGTAACCGGCGATTCCGCACACCGAGCGCGGCTCGTTCATCGTGCCGGTCTTCAGGGTCACCCGGTCCAGCCAGTCGGCATTGCCCTGGCGCACGAATGCGAACGGCGCCTGGCGCGGCACCACCAGGCCGCCGTAGAACGCCGGGAAGTTGCGCGTGTCGCGGTACTGGTGGGCGAGCAGGCCGATCAGGTCGTCGGCGCTGAGTTCGTTCTCCGGCGTCAGGCCGCTGCCGCTGAACATCTGCGGCGGTTTCGGCGGCGCGCCCTTGGAATTCTCGCGCGTGCTGGCGACGAAATCCGCCAGTGCCTTGGCGGCCTCGGCGAGCTGCGCCGGCGGCTTCGCCAGCCGCGCAGCGCCGAGGTTCAGGGTCAGCAGGTCGGCGATGTAGTTGTTCGAGTAGCGCAGCATGCGGCCGAGCTGTTCGCGCAGCGCCAGGCCTTCGGTCTGCGCCAGCACGTGCGAGCTGCCGGCGAGCGGGCCGTGGACCACGGCGACGTCCTTGCCGGCGACCTTGATGCCGAACTCGACCAGCATTTCGCGCAGGGTCTGACCAGCACCGAGCGCCGGGTTGGACATCGCGCGGAACACGCGCTGGTCCATGCCGACGGGAATGGTGCCGCCGACGCGCAGAAGGTCCTGGCCGTCGCGGGTCATGCGCTCGACCCAGAAGGTGTTCTTGCCGTTGGCGGCGACCGTGACGATCGTGCCCTCGACCGGAACCGGCAGCCGGACGGTGCCACAGCCGCGCGTTTCAGCCGGATCACCGGCGGCGCCGGCCTGCACGGAGACGCACCAGGTGCCGTAATCGACGCCGACCGCGGCCAGCGGCACGTTGAACGCGGTGTCGCTGCGCTCCAGCGCCTCGCAGCGGTCGACATTGTCGCAGCCCAGCGGGCCGTAGGCCGGGTTGACGACGACCTTGCCGCCGATCGCCTCGACGCCGGCGCCGCGCAGCTGCGCCACCAGCAGCCACAGGCTTTGATGATCGAGCGTCGCATCGCCTTCGCTCTGCAGCACCAGGTCGCCGTCGAGCTTGCCGTCCTTGACGCCGCCCAGACCGAGCAGCCGCGTCTGGAAGGCCTTGTCCGCCGGCCAGGCGTCGAGCGCCGCGGCGGCGACCGCGATCTTGCTGACCGAGGCCGGCGCCAGACGCTGCGAGGGGTCCAGGGTCTGTATGGTTTCGCGGGTGTCGAGGTCGTAGATCGCGGCGGTGACCAGCGCGCCTTCAGCCTGCAGTTTCTTCAGCGCGGTAAAGTCGGCGAAGGCCGGCAGCGGACACCAGGCGAGTAGCGCGGCGGTACAACCCGCCACCAGGCGCCGCAGCGCGGGTGACGGGCACAAAGCAGGCTGATGCAAAATCGATCGACTCCTGTGAGCGCAGCAGCGGGGCTGCGCCGGATGTATTTTTGAATGTCGGGACAAGTGGACCACGAATGCAGCTGATTATCTTCGATCTCGACGGAACCCTGGTCGACTCCTTGCCCGATCTGGTGCTGGCGGTGAATGCGGCGATGGCGGATTACGGCCGTCCGCCGGTCGGCCGCGAGCGCGTCGCGCCGTGGATAGGCCGCGGCTCGCGCGTACTGCTGCAGGCGGCGCTGGATCATCACGGCGTCGACACTGCCGCATCAGACTTCGATTTCGAGAAAGCGTTCGAGCGCTTCATGGTGCACTACGGCGAACACCTGATCGGCGAGACGCGGCTGTACGACGGCGTCGCCGAGACGCTGGCGACCTTGTCCGCGCGCGGCCTGAAGCTCGCGGTGTGCACCAACAAGCCGTCGCGCTTCGTCGCGCCGCTGCTGAAGTCGCTGCAGGTCGACCAATATTTCGCCGCGCTGCTCGGTGGCGATTCCTTGCCCGAGCGCAAGCCGCATCCCGAACCGCTGCTGCATCTCGCACGACAGTTCAACGCCGGCATTGGTGCCTGCCTGATGGTCGGCGACTCGCGGCACGACGTCGAGGCCGCGCGCGCCGCCGGCATGGCGGTGGTCGGTCTGAGCTACGGCTATGGCGGCGCAGCGGATTTTGCCGCCGCGCCGCCGGACGCGGTGTTCGCGTCCATGCGCGAGCTGCCGTCCTGGCTCGACCGTTGCACGGCGCGCAGTTAAGCCCGTCACGGCAAAATAGCGCCTCATGTCCGAAGCCACGATCGTCATCTGCGAGCACTGCGACGCGGTTTACCGCCGGCGCCCGCTGGCGCCCGGCGGCCTGGCTCGCTGCAGCCGCTGCCAGGCGCCGCTGTACCGCAACCGGCCGATCGATCTGGACGTGATGCTGGCGCTGGCCAGCGCCGCGCTGATCGTGCTGATCGTCGCCAACGTGTTCCCGATCGTGAACCTGCAGGTCAACAACGACGACCGCGAAGCCACGCTGTGGGGCGCGATCCTGGCGACCTACGACAGCGGCGTCGGCTTCGTCGCGCTGCTGGCGGCGCTGACCGTGTTCTTTTATCCGCTGTTGCAGCTGCTGCTGTATCTGCACGTGCTGCTGCCGCTGCGCGTCGGCATGCGCGGCGCCGCGTTCAACACCTCGATGCACCTGCTGCGGGCGATGCAGCCCTGGAGCATGGTCGAGGTGTTCGTGCTCGGTGTGCTGGTGGCCGTGGTCAAGCTTGCCGGCATGGCCGAGGTCACGCCGAAAATCGGCATGTGGGGTTTCGCCGTGCTGACGCTGCTGCTGACCTGGCTCAACAGCTACGACCTGCACGAGCTCTGGGACATCGCCGAGGAGCGTTGCGATGGCCGAGCCTAGCGATCAGCCGCCGCCGGTGGTGATCACCGCGACCGATCTCGGCATCGTCGCCTGCACCGCCTGCGGCCAGGTGGTCAAGCTCTGCGATCACTGCGAAGGCGCACCTTGCCCGCGCTGCAGCGCGCCATTGCGCCACCGCAAGCACAACGCGTTCGCGCGCACCTGGGCGCTGCTGATCGCCGCGTCGATCCTGTACATCCCGGCCAACCTGCTGCCGATCCTGCGCACGCGCACGCTCGGCGGTGCCGCGCGCGACGACACCATCATGAGCGGCGTCATCGAGCTGTGGGACGCCGGCTCCTGGGATCTGGCGGTGATCGTGTTCGTCGCCAGCGTGCTGGTGCCGATCGCCAAGGTCAGCATGCTGGCGCTGCTGCTGATCACCTCGCAGCGCCGTTCGCGCTGGGCCCAGCTCGGCCGCGGCCGTGTCTACCGGCTGATCGAGTTCGTCGGCCATTGGTCTATGCTCGACGTGTTCGTGGTCGCACTGATGGCGGCGCTGGTGCGCTTCCAGACCGTGGCCGACGCCACGCCGCGGCCCGGCGCGGTGGCGTTCGGCGCGGTGGTGATTTTGACGATGCTCGCGTCGCGGCGTTTCGACCCGCGGCTGATTTGGGATACCCCGCGGGAACCTGTCGCAGACAACAGAAAAACATGAGCGAATCCGACGAACCCGATCTGAGCCAATTGCCCGAGCCCTCGGTGCGCCGCCCGCGCCGCTGGACGGTTTCCGTGATCTGGGTGGTGCCGTTCATTGCCGCGGTCGCCGCCGGTATCCTCGGCGTGCGCAGTTACCTGAGCGCCGGGCCGTCGATCACGATCGACTTCAAGACCGCCGAAGGCATCGAGTCCGGCAAGACCGAAATCCGCTACAAGGAAGTGCCGATCGGCAAGGTCAAGCGTACCGAGCTGACCGACGACGGCCAGAACGTGCGCGTGCACGTGTCGCTGATACACGACGCCGAGATCGTCGCGGTCGAGGATTCGCAGTTCTGGGTGGTGCGGCCGCGTGTCGGCATCGGCGGCGTCTCCGGCCTGGGCACCTTGCTGTCGGGCGCCTATATCGGTGTCGACCTGGGCCATTCCGCCGAGGAGCGCCGCGAGTTCCAGGGCCTGGAAAAACCGCCCGGTGTGACCAACGACCAGCGCGGCCGGCGCTTCGTGCTGACCACGGTGGACCTGGGCTCGCTCGACGCCGGCTCGCCGATCTATTACCGGCGCATCCAGGTCGGCCACATCATCGACCGCAGCCTCGACGCCGACGGCAAGCGCATCACCTTGCAGATGTTCGTCGACGCGCCCTACGACAAGTTCGTCACCACCAATACCCGCTTCTGGAACGCCAGCGGCGTCGACGTGCAGGTCGACGCCACCGGCTTCAAGCTCAACACGCAGTCGCTGGCGACGGTGATCGCCGGTGGCATTGCGTTCCAGCCCTTCCCCGAGGACCAGCCCGGTGAGCCGGCGGCCGAGAACACCCAGTTCAAGCTGTTCGACGATCGCAATGCGGCCGAGGCACCGTCGGAGTCCGAGTCGATCCGCCTGCGGCTGCGCTTCTACCAGACCACGCGCGGCCTGACCGCCGGCTCGCCGGTGGACTTCCAGGGCATCGAAGTCGGCAAGGTCAAGTCACTGGAGCTGGACTACGATCGCGACAAGAAAGACTTCTGGACCGATGTCGCAATCGACGTCTATCCGCGCAGCATGGGCCGCGCTTTCGCCAGCTGGCAGCGCAATACCCAGCGCGAGCCCAAGACCGCGGACACCTTCTTCCGCGCATTGATCGAGCGCAATCTGCGCGGCCAGCTGCGCACCGGAAATCTGATCACCGGCCAGCTGTACATCGCGCTGGACTTCGATCCGAAAGCGCCGAAAGTGCTGCCGCCGGCCGGCCAGACGCCGCTGGAAGTGCCGACGTCGCGCGGCGAGTTCGACCAGATCCAGGAGCAGATCAGCAGCATCGTCACCAAGCTCGACGCGATCCCGTTCGACCAGATCGGCAACAACCTCAACAACACGCTGCAGTCCGCCGACTCCCTGGTCAAGAAGCTCGACGGCCAGGTGATTCCGGAAGTGCAGAAGGCCGTCGAGGA
The DNA here is from genome assembly GCF_965279055.1 of Hydrocarboniphaga sp. Lineage (NCBI taxonomy): Bacteria > Pseudomonadati > Pseudomonadota > Gammaproteobacteria > Nevskiales > Nevskiaceae > Hydrocarboniphaga > Hydrocarboniphaga sp. The sequence goes on from NZ_OZ257125.1 coordinate 1,434,549, forward strand.
GGCGCACAAGACGCTCGGCGCCGCCACCGATGCGCTGTCCGACAACGGCCGCCTGCAGACCGATACGCGTGGCACGCTGGACGAAGTCGGTCGCGCCGCGCGCTCGCTGCGCACGCTCGCCGACTACCTGCAGCGCCATCCGGAATCGCTGCTGCGCGGGCGTCCGTCAGGCGAGCAGGATCTGGCACCGACGCCGTTGCCGCCGCCGCCCGGAGCGCAGGCCGCCCCCCTTCCTCCCGCTGTGCAGGACAAGCCATGAAGCACGCCGTGAAGGCTCTCGCCGCATCGTCCCTGCTGGCCGCGCTCGCGGCCTGCAGTTCGGCCGCGCCGGTGCGCTATTACACCCTGGTCAAGCCGCTGGATGCCGGTGCCGCGCCGCAGCGCCTGTCCGGCGTCGACGTGCTGCCGGTCAAGGTGCCGGCCGCGGCGGACTATCCGCAACTGGTGCTGCGCCAGGGCGCGCAGCGGGTGGAGCTGATCGAAACGCGGCAGTGGATCGCGCCGCTGCCGCAGGAAATCCGCAACGGTCTGGTCGCGCGGCTGTCCTCGGTCGCAGCGCCCGCCGGCGCGGATGATCTGAAGCTCAGCGTCGATGTCACCCGTTTCGAATCGGTGCTCGACTCCTACGCGCTGCTGGAGGCGCAATGGGAGCTGCGCGCCGGCCGCAATCCTCCGCTGGAGTGCGCGACGCGCGTGTCCGAGCAGGTCGGCGAGGGCTTTGATGCGCTGGTCGCCGGGCACCAGGCGGCGCTCGACCGGCTCGCCGATGCGATCGCCATTGCGGTCCGCAGTTCCCGCTGTCCGTAGCCCGGGTGAAACCCGGGGATTCTTGTCCCGACTTAAACCCCGGGTTTCACCCGGGCTACGACGCTGAGTAATTCCTTGCGCGGCCGTTGGGTGATTTCCAGTGGAACCACGCACCGCGACCCTGTGTCATTAACGATCGCCGCACGCTCTTCGTGCGCGGTCACACTTCAAAATTAGAAGGGATCCGATGAGAACTATGTTGTTGTCGGCCGGCTTCGCCGGCTGCCTGGGGCTGGCCGCCTGCGCCAGCACGCCCGCTCCGGAGGCGGCGCCTGTGCCTGTTGCCAAGCCCGCCGCCGCGCCCAACGCGCTGACCGAGCTGAGCCCGCTGCCGTATCACTATCCGCAGTTCGACCAGTTCAAGAACGAAGACTTCATGCCGGCGTTCGAAATCGGCATGAAGCAGGGACGCGCCGAGATCGATGCGATCGCCAATAACCCCGAGCCGCCGACGTTCGACAACACCATCGTCGCGATGGAGCGCAGTGGCCAGACCCTGGGCCGCGTCGCCGCGGTGTTCTTCAATCTCACCGGCGCCAACACCAACGACACGCTGGACAAGATCGAGGCCGACATTTCGCCGAAGCTGTCCGCGTACAACGACGCGATCAACCTCGACACCAAGCTTTATGCGCGCGTGAAGACGCTGTATGACGGCCGCGCCCAGCTCGGTCTCGATGCGGAAAGCCTGCGCCTGCTCGAGCGCTACAACACCAACTTCGTGCGTGCCGGCGCGCAGCTGTCCGACGACGACAAGAAAAAACTCACCGCCTACAACGAGCAGCTCGCCAAGCTGACCACGCAGTTCCAGCAGAACCTGCTCAAGGAGAGCAACGATTCGGCGGTGCTGGTCGCTACGCGCGAAGAGCTCGACGGCCTCGACGAGGGCGCGATCACCGCGGCCGCCGAAGCCGCCAAGGCCAAGGGCCAGGAAGGCAAATTCCTGATCACCTTGCAGAACACCACCGGCCAGCCGGCCGAGACCGATCTGAAGAATCGCGCATTGCGTGAGCGCATCTATCGCGCGTCGATCGAGCGCGCCAACCGCGGCAACGACGCCGACAACAAGCCGGTGGTCGCCGAGATCGTGCGCGTGCGTGCCGAGCGCGCCAAGCTGCTCGGTTATCCGAGCCACGCTGCCTACCAGCTGGAAGATTCCACGGCCAAGACCACCGATGCGGTCAACAAGCTGCTGGCGCAGCTGGCGCCGCCGGCGGTAGCCAATGCCAAGCGCGAAGCCGCCGCCATGCAGAAGCTGATCGTCGATCAGCACGAAGGTGCGTTCAAGCTAGCGGCCTGGGACTGGGCCTACTACGCCGAGAAAGTGCGCAAGCAGAAGTACAACCTCGACGAAACCCAGATCAAGCCCTACTTCGAAATCGACAGCGTGCTGCGCAACGGCGTGTTCTACGCCGCGCACGAGCTGTATGGCCTGAGCTTCAAGGAGCGCAGCGACCTGCCGAAGTACCATCCGGACATCCGCACCTTCGAGGTGTTTCGCGACGGTGCGCCACTGGGCATCTTCATCTTCGATCCCTACAAGCGCGACTCCAAGCGCGGCGGCGCCTGGATGAACTCCTACATCGATCAGAGCGACCTGTTCGGTTACAAGCCCGTGGTGGCCAATCACCTGAACATTCCCAAGCCCGCCGCCGGCGAGCCGGTGCTGCTGACTTCGGATGAAGTGCAGACGATGTTTCACGAATTCGGCCACGCGATGCATGGCCTGTTCTCCAACGTGAAATACCCGCTGTTCTCCGGTACCAACGTGCCACGCGATTTCGTCGAATACCCGTCGCAGGCCAACGAAATGTGGGCGACCTGGCCCAAGGTGCTGGCCAACTACGCCAAGCACTACAAGACCGGCGAGGCGATGCCGCTGAGCCTGGTGCAGAAGATCCAGGCCGCCGAGAAATTCAACCAGGGCTTCGCCACCACCGAGTATCTGGCGGCGACCCTGCTCGACCAGGCCTGGCATCAGCTGTCGCCGGAAGACGCGGCCAAGATCAGCGATGTTGCCGCGTTCGAAAAGGACGCGCTGGCCAAGGCCGGCATCGACTACGCGCCGGTGCCGCCACGCTATCGCACCACGTATTTCTCGCACGCGTTCTCCGGTGGCTATTCGGCCGGCTACTACTCCTACATCTGGTCCGAAGTGCTGGTCGCCGACACCGACGACTGGTTCAAGGAGAAAGGTGGCCTGAAGCGCGAGAACGGCGACTGGTATCGCGAGCATCTGCTGTCGAAAGGCGGCAGCATCGAGGCGATGGACCTGTACCGCGATTTCCGCGGCCGTGATCCGATCATCGCGCCGCTGCTCGAGCGTCGTGGTCTGACGGCGGCGCCGCCAGCGGCCAGGAAAAAGCCGGCGAAGAAGCCGCAGCCGTAATTCTTTGCCACAGGGCTGGCGCTAAAGTTCCGGCAGCACCGGTCGTTAAGCAGGAAAGGGCAGGGTGCCCATCACACCCTGCCACGTCGAAGGCGCGGAGCTGCGAGGCTTCGCGCTTTTTTTTGCGCATCACCCCGGCTTGGTCCGCACCGGCACGCCGACATTGCACAGTTCGACATGCCCGACCGGGTCCAGAAACCAGGAATCGCGGCGGTTGCGGCGCACATCGACATAAGCATCCCAACTCGCGGTATCGGTGCGCAGTACCTGCAGTTGCGGGCGCTGTGCGGCGGGCATGTCGCTGGCGACCTGCAGGCTCCTGATCGTCACGTATTGCTCGGGCTTTTCGTAAAAGCCCAGCGCGCCGGTGCCGCGCGGCAGTACCGTCAGATGTTCCATGCCCTGCAGTACGCGGCCGGCGACGGTGATGTTGCGGTCCAGGTGGCGCGGCGAGTGGCCGATGACGACGTACAGCTCCGGCCCGCCGCCGCTGTCCGCGCCCATGCCGCGGCCGACGCCCAGCGCGCCGTAGCAATGCGCCAGCCAGGCTTCTCCGCGCTTGGGATCGCGCGCCGCGGCGAAGCCGTCGCTGTAGCCCACTTCCGGCGCATAAACGTCGCCGTCGGCCAGCGGCGTGAAATTCAGGCCGGTCGTCGGTCGCCAGAATTCGCCGGCAATCGTGCGCTGCGCGCTCTTGATTTCGCGCTTCTCGTCCGGATCACCCCATTGCACCACGTAGTTTTCCTGTACGCGCAGAATCGACAGGCCATCGTAGTAATGCTCGTGCGCGAGCGCGCGAATGTTGTCGGCGTGATGCGGTGCGAACTGCGGCGCCAGTTCCATCACCACGCTGCCGGTAGCCAGCTGCATCACCAGCAGATTGTCCGGCGCGGGCTCGCGCCAGTCTGCGGGCCGGGTCTGCGCCAATACTTCGCTGACGTTGTTGAGTACGGCAGCTTTCGCAGCGGAAACCGGCGCGGGTTTCGTCGCATTCTGGGTGCAGGCCGCGAGCACCAATACCGCGCACGCCGAAAATTGGATCAAGCGCATCGGAAAATCCCCGTCGATTAGTCAGTCGTCCGGCGCTAGAGTGACACGCCTGCACAAGACGACCAACGGATAAGCCGCCATGACCACGACTCCCATTCGCGCCACCCTGATTCCCGGAGACGGCATCGGCCCCGAAATCATGGACGCCACGCTCAAAGCGCTGGAGGCACTGGAAGCGCCTTTCGAGTGGGACCTGCAGACCGCTGGCCTGGCCGCAGTGAAAGCCACCGGCGACGCGCTGCCGCCGGCGACGATGGAGTCGATCCGCAGCACGCGCCTGGCGCTGAAGGGCCCGCTGGAAACCCCGAGCGCCGGCGGTTATCGCAGCAGCAACGTGCGCCTGCGCGAAGCGTTCAAGCTCTACGCCAACGTGCGCCCGACCAAGACCATCGTTCCCGGTGGCCGTTACGAGAATGTCGATCTGCTGGTGTTTCGCGAAAATGTCGAGGGCCTGTACATGGGCTACGAACATTTCATTGCGATCGACGACGATCCCGAGGCGGTCGCGATCGCCACCGGTGTCAACACGCGCGCCGGTTCACGCCGTCTGCTCGAATACGCTTTCGACAATGCGATCGCGCTTGGCCGCAAGAAAGTCACCGTGGTGCACAAGGCCAACATCATGAAGGCGCTGACCGGCATCTTTCTGGACGAGGCGCGCAAGCTCTACAAGAGCAAGTATCAGGGCAGGATCCTGATGGACGAGGCGATCGTCGACGCCTGCACGATGAAGCTGGTGATCAATCCCTGGCAGTTCGACACGCTGGTGACGACCAACCTGTTCGGCGACATCATCAGCGATCTGTGCGCCGGCCTGGTCGGCGGCCTGGGCATGGCGCCGGGCGGCAACATCGGCGCCGACGCGGCGATCTTCGAAGCGGTACACGGCTCGGCGCCGGACATCGCCGGCAAGGGCATCGCCAACCCGATCGCGCTGATGCTCGGTGCGGCGATGATGCTCGACCACGTCAAGCTGCACGACAAGGCCACGCGGCTGCGCGAGGCGATCGATGCGACGGTGAATATCGACAAGGTGCGCACCGGTGATCTGGGCGGCAGCGCGAATACCAAGAGTTTCACGGACGCCCTGGTCGCGCGGATCAACAAGCGGTAGTTGCTGGCGGATATCTTCGGTCGCGGGCAAGCCCGCTCCTACAGGCTGCCTTTGTAGGAGCGGGCTTGCCCGCGACCTGCGACGCTCAAGCCGCAGCCAGCTGCTCCGGCACCTCGTCCGTCCACACCTTGAAGCTCTCCAGAATCGTCGGACCGTAGGACGTCGAAATCGCCACGTCCGCCGCATCGCGCCCGCGCGCGATCAGCACGCGGCCGATGCGACGGGCGCCGTTGCGCGGGTCGAAGAAGTGCCAGGCGTCGCCGACGTAGGCTTCCAGGCAGCCGGCGAAATCCATAGGCGCATCGACTTTCGGTACGCCGATGTCGCCCAGATACGTCGTGCAGTAGCGCGCCGGGATATTCAGCGCACGCAGCATCGCGATCGCCAGATGCGCGTAATCGCGGCACACGCCCTGGCGCTCGTTGTAGGCCTCGAATGCGGTCTTGGTCGGGCGTGCGTACTGGTAGCCGAAACTCAGATGGTGGTGCACCCAGTCGCACACCGCCTGCACGCGTGACCAGCCCGGCGCCAGGTTGCCGAACAGCTGCCACGCGGTCTGCGACAGCAGATCGCTTTCGCAATAGCGGCTCGGCAGCAGGAACACCAGCGTTTCTTCGGGAAGCTCGTCGATCGGCGTCTCGCGCGCATCGAAATAAGCCGGCTCGATCAGCCCGCAGTCGCGCAGCGTCGCGTCGGCGGTGATGCGGAAACGCCCGGCCGGCGCCACCAGCCGCGTGCAGCCGTTGCCGAAGCCATCGCGGTAAGTGCGAAAGGGGACCCCCGGCTCCATCTGCAGGTTGTCCGGTATCACCAGATCGTTGCTACGGCAGGAATGCACGTGCAGCGTCAGGATCATCGGCGTCGGCTGGGGGCACTGGAAAATCATTTCGTAGCCCAGACGAATCAGCATGGTTCGCATCCTTTCGTAGTGTCGCGACGCGCTGTCCGATAGCACGCCGCCAACGGCGCAATGCCGTGTATCGGCGCCATCATGGACCGGGCAGCTTGCTTAAAACTGAAGTCGATAAGGATGCCGGTCTCGCGGCTCAAAGCGCTGAAAACGCGACGGGCAAGGCCCGGGCGAGACGCCCGGCCCAGCGCTGTTGGCCGTCGCTGTCGCCGATCAGGTCCTGGCGGATTTCGAGTTCGACATACGGCAGGCCACGCGCCTCGCCGTAGCGGTTGAGCGCGTAGTCGGTGCCGTCGCTTCCCGAATAGGGTTGGTTGTCGCCCACCAGCAGGTCCGCCGCGTTTTGCTGTTGCAGAGCCTGTTGCAGCGTCCGTGCCAGCCGTGCATCGCGGTTGTACAGCAGGCCGATGTGCCAGGGCCGCGCGGTCCCGTCCCAGACCGGCGTGAAGCTGTGCAGCAGGATCAGCGCGCAAGGCTGCCGGCGCTCGCGGCGCGCATCGAGTTCGCTGACGAGGCGGGCGTGGTAGGGGTCGAAGATCTCGCTGCGGCGTGTCGCGGCCCGTGCTGGCGTGAGGCCGAGATTGCCCGGAATCGTCGTGCCGTCACTGATCTCGGCGATCGAGCCTTCGCTGCCCGGCTCGCGATTGCAGTCGATCACCAGCCGCGAATAGCGCTGGCCGATGCAGACCGCGTCGAGCTGCTGCGCCAGCAGCCGGCCCAAAGCCTCGACGCCGATGTCGCAGGCGATGTGGCGCCGCATGTCCGCAGCCGACACGCCGAGATTGCCCAGCGCGGCCGGAACCTGCAGTCCGGCGTGATCGCAGGTCAGCAGCAGGTTCGAGGCGCCTGCCGCGTTGGCGATCCATACCGGATCGGGGTCGTCGGCGCCCAGCAGCCTGCCGGCGCTTTGATCACGGTGTTGCTCGGGCTGCCTGTTCATGTTGAGTCCAGTCGTGATCTTCACCATGGCGCGGCTGATTCCAGAACGGAGTCTGCGGCTGCGCAGATGCGCGCCAGTTTCGCATCAAGCGGCCGCCACGTTCGCCGCCAGCCTTACAGACCAGACTCGAGATCGGGTGCCGCATGAAAGTATTCCATTGCCAGAACTGCCAGAACACGGTGTTCTTCGAGAACGTCAACTGCACGCATTGCGGCCACGCACTGGCGTTTCTGCCGGATACCTGCGAACTCGCCGCGCTCGACCCGGAAGAAAACGATCTGTGGCGCTCGCTGGCGCCAAAGTCGAAGGACCGGCGCTATCGGCTGTGCGCGAATTATCTGCAGCACCAGGTCTGCAACTGGGCGGTGCCGGCGGATTGCCAGGATACGCTGTGCACCTCGTGCAAGCTGACCCAGGTGCTGCCGAACCTGAAGCTGCCCGGCGGCATCGAGGCCTGGGCCAAGCTCGAGACCGCGAAGCGCCGGCTGGTCTACAGCCTGCTCGAACTGAAATTGCCTTTGCTCAGCCGCCAGCAGGACCCGGTCAAGGGCCTGGCCTTCGAATTCCTTAGCGACCAGCTGGCTCCGGCCGGCCCGGTGCTGACCGGCCACGACGACGGCCTGATCACGATCAATGTCGCCGAGGCCGACGACCTGGAGCGCGAGAAGCGCCGGCTGCAGCTGCATGAGCCGTATCGCACCCTGCTCGGCCACTTCCGCCACGAAGTCGGGCACTACTACTGGGATCAGCTGATCAAGGACGACGCCGAGCGTATCGAGGCCTGTCGCGCACTATTCGGCGACGAGCGCGAGGACTATGCGGCCGCCTTGCAGCGCCACTACCGCGAGGGCGCTGCCGCCGCCGACTGGCAGCTCCACTACGTCAGCACCTACGCCAGCTCGCATCCCTGGGAAGACTGGGCCGAGACCTGGGCGCACTACATGCACATGGTCGACTCGCTGGAAACCGCGGCGGCCTGCGGTCTCAAGCTCGATCCCAGGCGCAAGGACGAGCCGGTGCTGGAGGCGCCGCCGAGCGCCGAGGCGGCGCGTACCCAGCCTTTCGACCAGCTGATCGAGAGCTGGCTGGCGCTGACCTATGCGTTGAACAACCTCAGCCGCAGCCTCGGCCAGCCCGACAGCTATCCGTTCATGCTGTCGCCGCCGGCGATCAACAAGCTGCGCTTCGTGCACGACACGCTGGTGCAGTACCAGGCCGGCCTGCAGCAGGTGCCGGCCGCAGCCGCCAAGGGCCGCAGCAAGGCGTCGAAGAAGCCGCAGACCTTGGCGGCGTGACGCTTATCCCTTCTCCCTCCGGGAGAAGGTGGCGCGTAGCGCCGGATCAGGGAGTCTCAGTTCGCACGCACGTCCCGGCCCTCACCCCAACCCCTCTCCCGGTGGGAGAGGGGCTATTCGCTTCCTAACATGTTCAGCTCCGCCCCCCTCTGGCATAGTGCGCGCCCCCAATCTGGCCCCCCGGGTGATGCGGATGAAGAAGACCTCTTTCCCCAAGCAGGACATCAAGGTTCTGCTGCTCGAAGGCGTTAGCCGTACCGCGCTCGAAACGTTCCGCGCCGCTGGCTACAGCAACATCGAGTTTCATGAAAAATCGCTGCCCGAGGCCGAGCTGGCCGCGGCGGTGGCGTCCGCGCATATCGTCGGCATCCGCTCGCGCAGCCAGCTGACGCCGGAGATCTTCCAGAACTCGCGCCGGCTGATGGCGGTGGGTGCGTTCTGCATCGGCACCAACCAGATCGCGCTCGGCGCCGCGCAGGCGCGCGGCATCCCGGTGTTCAACGCGCCGTATTCGAACACGCGCAGCGTCGCCGAGTTGGTGATCGCCGAGGCGATCATGCTGATGCGCCGCATTCCGGAGAAAGACAAGCAGTGCCACGAGGGCGGCTGGTCCAAGTCGGCGGTCGGCAGCTACGAAGTGCGCGGCAAGACCCTGGGCATCATCGGCTACGGCCACATCGGCACCCAGGTCGGGGTGCTCGCCGAGAGCATGGGCATGCGCGTGATCTTTCACGACATCGAAACCCAGCTGGCGCTCGGCAACGCGGCGCCGGCGGCTTCGCTGGGCGAGCTGCTGGCCAGGAGCGACATCGTCACGCTGCATGTGCCGGAGACCGCGTCGACGCAGTGGATGATCGGTGCGCCGGAGTTCGCGGCGATGAAGCCGGGCGCGGTGTTCATCAACGCCTCGCGCGGCACCGTCGTCGTCATCGAGGCATTGGCGGAGGCGATCAAGAGCGGCCAGATCGGCGGCGCCGCGGTCGACGTGTTCCCGGTCGAACCCAAGGGCAATGCCGACGCGTTCGTGTCGCCGCTGCAAGGCCTGGCCAACGTGATCCTGACGCCGCACGTCGGCGGCAGCACGCTGGAGGCGCAGGAGAACATCGGCCTGGAAGTGGCGGCCAAGCTGGTCCGCTACAGCGACAACGGCTCGACGCTGTCGGCGGTGAATTTCCCGGAAGTGTCGCTGCCCGAGCACCCGACCAGCCGCCGCCTGCTGCACATCCACCGCAACATGCCGGGCATGCTGATGCAGATCAACAACCTGTTTTCGGCCGAGGCGGTGAACATCGACGCGCAGTTCCTGCAGACCGCCGGCGAAGTGGGCTACGTCGTCATCGACGTGTCCGCCAACGAAGACCAGGCCGAGACGCTCAAGGACAAGCTGTCGGCGATTCCGGGCACGCTGAAGACGCGGTTGTTGTACTGATCGCTCCTTGTCATTCCCGCGAAAGCGGGAATCCAGTGCGGCCCTGACGTCTCCTGGATTCCCGCCTTCGCGGGAATGACGTTCAAGACTCAAGCCGGCGCTATGCTTCCGCTTTACCCTGCGGAGCACAGCATGCAAGCCGACTGGTTCTTCGATTTCGTCTCGCCGTTTTCCTACCTGCAGTGGCCGAGCATTCGCGCGCTGCAGGGCCGCGTGGCCGTTACGCCGCGGCCGATCCTGTTCGGCGCGCTGCTCGATCATCTGGGCACGGTCGGGCCGGCGGAGATGCCGGCCAAGCGCGTGTTCACCTATCGCATGGCGCTGTGGCAGGCGCAGCAGGCCGGCCGCACCTTGCGCTTCCCGCCGACGCATCCGTTCAATCCGGTACCGGCGCTGCGCCTGTGCATCGCCGCCGGCAGCACGCCGGAGGCGATCACCGCGATCTTCGACTGGATCTGGCGCGACGGCCGCGCCGGCGACAGCGTCGAAGCGCTGGCACCGCTCGCGTTGCAACTCGGCATCAGCGACATCGCCGCGGCCGTCTCGGCCGCGCCGGTCAAGCAGGCGCTGCGCGACCACTACGATCTGGCGGTCGCCAAGCAGGTGTTCGGGGTGCCGAGCCTGGTCGTCGGCGACGAGGTGTTCTGGGGCAATGATTCGACGCCGCTGCTGATGGCATGGCTGGACAATCCTGCCCTGCTGCAGACGGCGGAGATGCAGCGCGTCGCGGGCTTGCCGATCACCGCGCAGCGCGCCGCGGTGACGCCGCGCTGACGGCCGCGAGGCGGTCTTGCGCAAGATCATCCACGTCGACATGGACGCGTTCTACGCGTCGGTCGAGCAGCGTGACGATCCGAGCTTGCGCGGCCGGCCGGTGGTCGTCGCCTGGCGCGGCGCGCGATCGGTGGTCTGCGCAGCCTCCTACGAAGCGCGCACTTACGGCGTGCGCTCGGCGATGCCGGCGGTGCGAGCAGAGCGCCTGTGCCCGGACGCGGTGTTCGTGCCGCCGGACTTCACGCGCTATCGCGCGGTGTCGCGCGCGGTGCGCGAGATCATGTTGCGCCACACCGACCTGGTCGAGCCGCTGTCGCTGGACGAGGCCTATCTCGACGTCACCGAGAACAAGACCGAACTGCCGACCGCGACCAAGGTCGCCAAGGCGATACGCGAATCGATACGCGACGAGCTGTCGCTGACTGCGTCGGCCGGTGTCGCGCCGAACAAGTTCCTGGCAAAGATCGCATCGGACTGGAAAAAGCCGGACGGGCTTTTCGTGATCCGTCCCGAGGAAGTCGCCGCCTTCATGCCGAGCCTGCCGGTGGCGCGTTTGCCCGGCGTCGGCAAGGTCATGGGCGAGAAACTTGCCGCGCTCGGCGTCACGCTGTGCGGCGAGTTGCAGCAAGTCGCGCTCGGCGAACTGGAGCAGCGATTCGGCCGTTACGGCGCGCGTCTGCATCAGCTCTCGCAAGGCATCGACAACGGCCGCGTGCAGCCGGACCGGCCGACCCAATCGATCTCGGCCGAAGACACCTTCGAGCAGGATCTGCCGCTGTCGGAGCTGGCGCCGCATATCGAGAAACTCGCGGAAAAGGCCTGGGACGCGTCGCGCAAGACACCGCGCGTCGGCCGCACCGTGGTGCTCAAATTGAAGACTGCGGACTTCCGCATCCTGACGCGCAGCTACACCCCGCCGACGCCGCCGGCCAGCCTGGAGAGCTTCGTCGGTTTCGCCTTGCAACTACGCGCGAAGGTCGAGCTGGATGATGCCACGCGTTACCGCCTCGTCGGCGTCGGCCTCGGCAACTTCAGCGAGCCCGAGCCGGCGGAAAGCCAGAGCGAGCTGTTCTGATCGTACGGATTCACAGCAGATTCAGTGAGGTCCGCGAGACTGTGCGCCGTGACCCGCGGGGCCACCGGCTCCGCGCCGACCTACAGGAGACCAATATGAAAAACATTCCCACGCTTGCGATGATGGCTGCGGCCGTTCTCGCCGCCGGCGCGCTGCTGCCGCTCGCCGCCACCGCCCAGGAAGCCACCACCGGCGCCAAGGTCGAGGCCAATCTCGATGCCGCCGGCCAGGCTACCAAGGACACGGCGATCACCGCCAAGGTCAAGACCAAGCTCGCCGCGCAGAAAGGCCTCAGTGCGCTGGACATCCATGTCGAGACCAAGGACGGCGTCGTGACGCTGAGCGGCAGTGTCGACAACAAGGCGCAGGTCGAACTCGCCGAGCAGGTGGTCGCCAAGACCAAGGGCGTCAAGAGCGTGACCAATACGCTGGAAGCCAAGGCCAGCAGCTAAGCCGCTCCAGCACAACGGCCCCGCCGGCGATAAGCTGGCGGGGCTTTTTCGTTTTCACGGCGGCGATTGTTTCTCCCCGTTACAGCAGGGCGACAGAATATGGCATCGAGTCCCATCAACCCCGCCAAGCCGCCGGTGATCGGTATCGCGCTTGGGAGCGGATCCGCACGCGGCTGGGCGCACATCGGCGTGCTCGAAGGCCTGGAAGAAATCGGCGTGCGTCCGCAGGTGATCGCCGGCACCTCGATCGGCTCACTGGTCGGCGCGGTCTACGTGTCGGGTCAGCTGAAGGAATTCAGCGAGTGGGTACAGAAGCTCAGCTCGCGCGACGTGTTCAGCCTGCTCGATTTCACCTTGTCCGGCGGCATGGTGAAGGGGCAGAAGCTGTTCGGCTTCTTCGAGGAAGTGCACAAGAATCCGCTGATCGAATCGCTGGAACGGCGTTATGTCAGCGTCGCCACCGACATGAAGACCGGCCGCGAAATCTGGATCACGAAGGGGCCGATTTTGCCGGCGGCGCGCGCCAGCTGCGCGATCCCCGGCATCTTCTCGCCGGTGAAGTTCGAGGATCGCTGGATGCTCGACGGCGGCCTGGTGAATCCGGTGCCGGTGTCGGCAGCGCGTGCGCTGGGAGCGGACATCGTCATCGCCGTGAACTTGAATGCGCAGCTGGTGGGCGCGCACGTGTCGATGGTCGGCCACGGCGAGCAAGCGGCCACCGAAGCCGTGCCGAAAATCGAGCGCAGTTTCTGGCAACGCGCCGGCGAGTACTTCACCAGCAGCACCAGCGACAACCCGAGTTTTTTCGACGTCGTCGCGTCCAGCGTCAATATCATGCAGGACCGCATCACCCGCAGCCGCATGGCCGGCGATCCGCCTGAAGTCACGCTGGTGCCGCTGCTGGAGGATTTCGCGCTGATGGATTTTCATCGAGCGAAAGAGGCGATTCGCGAAGGGCGGCGTCTGGTCGAAGAGCATGCAACCGCGATCCGCGCCTGGGCGGGCATCGCCGCGCCGAGCAAGGTCGCCGCGAATACCGGCACGGCGCCGGAAGGCGTCGGTACATCGGAGATGCCGCCGGGAGCGGCGCCGGCTTAGCTACGGAGTGTAGGAGCGGATCCTATCCGCGACTGTGCACTCGCAGAGTCGAGTCGCGGATAGGATCCGCTCCTACAGGCTGAGATAGCGGATGCCGGTTTTCTGCTCCGACAATTCCCACAACTGCGCGGCGAGCTGCGGATCCTTCGCCTCGTCGCTCGGCGCCGCACGCTTGGGTGCGCCGCCGAGTTCCTTGAATCCGCCCGGGCCGAAGTAGTCGCCGCCGCGAACGTCGCCGGCCGTCGCCGCGTACAGCGCCGGCAGGGCCCCGATATCGGCTTTTTGCGCGAACAGCCGCGTCGCCAGCCGCATCCAGAAGCCGCCGGTTTCCGGGTTGGTGTTGCTGTACCCGGGATGCGCGGCCGCCGCGACGATACGCGAGCCGGCGTGTTGCAGACGTCGATCGAGTTCGGCAGTGAACAGCAATGCGGCGAGCTTGCTGGCACCGTAGGCGTCCATATCCTTGTACGGCCGTCGCTGGTAGTCGAGGTCGGACAGGTCGAGTCCCGAGGTCATTTTGTGCGCCAGGCTCGATGTGCCGATCACCCGCGCTGCCGGCGCTGCCTGCAAACGCTCCAGCAGCAGGCCGGTCAGCAGGAACGGCGCGTAGTGATTGATGCCGAGATGCGTCTCGAAGCCATCGCGCGTTTTGCCGTGCGGTGCCAGGATTGCGGCGCCGTTGTGGATCAGCAGGTCGAGCTGCGCGTGGCGTTCGCAGAACGCGCTGGCGCAGCGGCGCACCGAGGCCAGTTCGGCCAGGTCGACGGACGAGATTTCCAGGCTCGCCTGCGGATGGCGCGCACGAATCGACTCCGCGGCGGCAGCGGCGCGCTGGCCATCACGGCAGGCCATGACGACGTGTGCGCCGGCTGCGGCCAGCGCGTCGCTGATCTGCCATCCGAGGCCGCGATTGGCGCCAGTGACGAGCGCCACACGCCCGCGCTGTGACGGCATGTCCGCCAGAGTCCAGTCTGCCGCCATGTGATTCCCCCGTTGGTCCCGCCGCAGCTTAGGCCAGCGGGGATACCGGCGGAGTGAGCCGAACGAAGTAGGGCGGGTCGAGAGCCGCGGCGGTTCGGGGTTGAATCAAGGGGCGGTTCACGAGCCGCTCCAAGGTCAGCGCTTCTTCTTGTTGCGTGAGGCGACTTCCGCGGCCTCGGCTGGCTCGAACGCGTTGGGGTCGTTGGCATGCTCGTCGGCCTTGCGCTTGAGCCGCTCGGCCTCGCTTTTGCCGACCGGCTGCGTGTCCGCCAGCTCGGCCTCGTCGAGCCCGCCGCCGGCGCCGATGGTCGATGCGCGTGTTTCGCGCAGGCCCTGATCTGCCGGCCCGTCGGATGTATGCGTGCCCTCTTCGTCCAGCAGCGTTTCCGGCGCGAGATCGTCGGCGCTGACGTCGTCGTCTTTGGCGTCAGCGACGGCTCGAATGTTGTCGTCGTCGAAGTCCAGCTCGCTGCGCGGCTTGTCGTTGCGACTGTTGCTGCTTGCCGTCCTTGGCATGTCGATCTCCTTAAATTGTTGCTGCAACTGCTGCGGTGTGGGGCTTGGACTGCGTTTCAGCTCCCCAGTTCGAACTTGCCGCCTTTTTCAAGCGCGCGCTGGTAGGCGGGGCGCGCGCGAATGCGTTTGACGAAGGCGTCGATGTTCGGCATCGCGGCGCCTCCGGCGCGCACGCTGGCGGCTTCCAGCGGAAAGCTCATCTGCACGTCGGCGGCCGTCAGTTCTTCGCCGGCGAACCAGCTGTTCTTGCCGAGTTCGGCTTCGATGAAACTCAAATGCAGTTTCAGCTGCGGACCGAGAAAAGCCTTGTTGATGCCATCGACCACGCCCTTGGCCACCGGCCGAACCAGCCACGGCGCGCGCTTGGCCACCGAGCCGACCACCAGCTTCATCACCAGCAGCGGCATGATCGAGCCTTCCGCGTAGTGCAGCCAGAAGCGATAGCGCAGGAACTCCGCGCTGCCGCGCGCGGGCGCAAGCCGGCCGTTGCCGTAGGTGTCGAGCAGGTATTCGATGATCGCGCCGGATTCGGCGATGGTCAGCCGGCCGTTGGCGGTGTCGTCGGTCAGCAGTGGCGACTTGCCCAGCGGGTGGATCGCCTTGAGTTCCTTCGGCGCCAGCATCGTCGACGGGTCACGCTGATAGCGCTTGATTTCATAGGGCAGGCCGAGTTCTTCGAGCAGCCACAAAATGCGCTGCGAGCGCGAATTGTTCAGATGGTGGACGGTCAGCATGCGGTCTCCGGCTTCCTCTTGTTCGATGGGAATGCTTGCAGCGCATGACACTAGCAGCCCGGGCGGGCAGTGTCGCCACCGATGCGCGGATTCAGGCCGTCGTGCGTGCCCGTGCGCCCAGCCAGGCTTCGAGTTGCTCGCTGCCGCCGATCAACTGACCGTCGACATAGACCTGCGGCGTGCTGCTGGCGCCGGCGATCGCCGCGAGTACGCGGGCGCGCGTCGCATCCGGCAGCGGCACATCGGTATAGCGCAGGCCATGTTCGTCGAGCATCGCGCGCGCCTTGGCGCAGAACGGACAGCCCGGCTTGCTCAGCAGTGCGATGTGCGGCGGCGCAGCTTTGTCCGGCGCCAGATAACGCAGCATCGTTGCCGCGTCGGAGACTTTGAACGGATCGCCGTCGCCCTCGGCTTCGGCAAAGATTTTTTCGATGCGACCGTCGCGCACCAGCATCGAGTAGCGCCGCGAGCGTCGGCCCATGCCCAGGCGGCTGTCATCGAGCAGCATGCCCATCGCCTCGGTGAACTCGCCGTTGCCGTCAGCCAGCAGCCGCACCTCGCGAACCTGCTGCTGAGCGCCCCATTGCGCCATCACAAAGGCGTCGTTGACGGCGATGCAGACCACTTCGTCGACGCCGGCCTCGCGCAGGCTCGGCATCAATTCCTCGTACTGCGGCAGATGCAGGCTCGAACAGGTCGGCGTGAATGCACCGGGCAATGCGAACAGCACCAGCGTGCGATTCGCGAACAGCTCGCCCGTCATGATTTCGCTGATTGTTCCCTGCTCCAGCCAGCGCAGGCGTGCTTGCGGAATCACCGCGCCTTCAGCTTGCATGACGCCACCCCGCGATGCTGGAGCCGATCGAAGCGACCACCTGGTCGTAGTCGCGTTTGACCTTGTACAGGCAGTCGTTCTTTTCGAAGCCCATGTAGGCGTCGCACATGCTCAGCGCCTCGCCGCGCGATGGTCGCAGCACCGGTTTGCGTTCAATCGAGGTCTTCGAGCCTTCGACGGTCGGCGCCGGGCTGCTCGCTTCCGGCAGCGTCTCGACCGCCTCGATTCGATGGCAGCCAGTCATGCTCAGCGACGAGAGCAACAGCAGGCAGAGCAGGGGCGGGCGGGGCATGGCGCATTTCCGGGCGAGGTCGAACACGGCGCGAGTATCGAGTGTGTTGCCTGACTCTCCGCGGAAGCACGCCGCGCCCTCAGCCCGCTGGCGGCGCCTGCGGATGGAACTGCTCGCGCTTTTCGACGGCGCTGCGGATCTGCTCCAGGTTCTCGCGCAACAGATCGGCCACGAACTGGTCGGCGCGCGGGTCCTCCAGCAGATCACCGCTGACCCGCAAGGCCGCGTCGACGACGCTTTCGACGATGTCGTCGTAGAACGGGATTTTCGACAGCCGCCCGGTTTTCGGGTCCTGGCGCATCTTGTCCAGCACCAGTTCGCGCAGGCCGTCGCGATTGCGATCCAGCGCGCGCGACAGGTTGCGCGTGTACGTGCCCTGGTAGAGCACGGTTTCCACTTCGCGTATCACCGCCAGCGTGACCACGCCGGCAAAAGCGTCGACCAGCATTTGCTTGAAGCGCCAGCTCAGGCGATGTGCGGTCTCGTCGCCGAAAGCGCGATCCGCGGCCATGCCGAAACGCGATACCAGAATGACGATGCGGACCAGCCGGAACGCGCGCAGCGCCGGCTGTTGCACCGGGATCATGCCGAGCACGTCGTACCAGTTGCGTGCCACATAGCGCGCTGACCAACGCTGTTGCCGCCAGCGATACAGGAACTCGGCGGCGAAGCAGGCGCAGATCGCGAGATCGATCATCCTGATCGCCTGCTGCTGCGCCTCGCTCAATATGGCGAAGCTGTCCCACAGCAGCAGCGCGATCGAGGCCAGCGCCATCACCAGCATGGCCCAGTCCAGCGCTTGGATTGGTTTCAGGGGGCGGGTCATGCCCCGTATGATCGGTTATTTCGGCTTAATCGCCAGCTGCCAGGCGGCGTCAGACACCGCCGGATTGCGCACGCCGGCGTGGCCGCCGTACGCCGAAATCAGCTTGCGCATCCGCACGATGGCGACAGCGGATGTCGATCCGCTCGGTTCTACCGATGCAAGGCTCGCAGCACGCGCTGCCTGATCCACCCGCTGCTTTCCGTTCGCCGCTCAATACCCGGCCGCCTGCCCGTCCTTGCGCGACTCCGAGGCGCCGTAATACACGCCGCTGACCGGGTCGCGCTGGATCGCCTGGTAGCCGCCGTATTCGCCGATGCCCCAGCCGACCGCGTGGCCGCGGTTGCGCAGCTCGCGCACCGATTCCAGCGGGAAGCCGGACTCAAGGAACACTTCGCCGCCGTCGCTCATGACTTCGCCGGTCGGCTCGCTGGAGCCGGTGTGGTAGATGCGCGGCGCGTCGCCGGCCTCCTGGATGTTCATGCCGAAATCGATGATGTTCATCAGGATCTGCGCATGGCCCTGCGGCTGCATGTCGCCGCCCATGACGCCGAAGCTCAGCCAGGGCTTGCCGTCCTTGGTGACGAAAGCCGGGATGATGGTCTGGAAAGGCCGCTTGCCCGGCGCGTAGGTATTGGCCTCGCCTTCCTTGAGCGAAAACATCTCGCCGCGGTCCTGCAGGATGAAGCCCAGCCCCAGCGGCGCCATGCCCGAGCCCATGCCGCGGTAATTGCTCTGGATCAGCGACACCATCATGCCGCTGCTGTCGGCGGTGGTCAGGTAGATGGTGTCGCCGGCATACAGCGCCGGGTTGCCGGCGTCGACGCGCTTGGCCGCCTTGGGCCCGACCAGTTTGCGGCGCTCGGCGGCATAGTCCTTGGAAATCAGCCCGGCCAGCGGCAGCTTGGCGAAGGCCGGGTCGGCGTAGTACTTCGCACGATCTTCGAAGGCCAGCTTCTTGGTTTCGATGTAGGTGTGCAGGTGCTCGGCGCTGCCGAAGCCCATCGCCTTGATGTCGTAGCCCTCGAGCAGGTTCAGCATCTGCAGGCTGGTCAGGCCCTGGCTGTTCGGCGGCAGCTCCCAGACATCGTAGCCGCGATAATTGGTCGACATCGGCTCGACCCATTCGCTCTTGTGCGCGGCCAGGTCCTCGTACGACAGATAGCCGCCCTGGGCCTTGAAGTAGGTGTCGATGGTGCGCGCGATGTCGCCCTTGTAGAACGCGTCGCGGCCGCCCCTGGCGACTTTTTCCAGCGTGTTGGCGAGGTTCGGGTTCTTCCAGATCTCGCCCTTGCGCGGCGCCTGGCCGTTGCGGGTGAACTGCTCCAGGAAACCCGGATACTGCGCCATCAGCGGCACCGTGCGATCCCAGTAGTAGGCGATCAGCTCGGTCATCGGAAAGCCGTCGCGTGCGTAGCCGATGGCCGGCGCCAGCACTTTTTTCATCGGCAGCTTGCCGAACTTGTCGTGCAGCTCGAACCAGCCGTCGACGCAGCCCGGCACGCTGACCGGCAGCGGGCCGCGCGGCGGAATATGCGTCAAGCCGCGTTTCTGGAACTCGGCCAGGGTCAGCGACTTCGGCGAGCGGCCGCTGGCGTTGAGACCATAAAGCTTCTGCGTCTTCGGGTCCCAGACGATCGCGAACAGGTCGCCGCCCATGCCGCTGCCGGTCGGCTCCATCAGGCCGAGCGCGGCGTCGGCGGCGATCGCCGCGTCGACCGCGCTGCCGCCTTGCTTGAGCACGTCGAGCGCGATCTGCGTGACCAGCGGCTGGCTGGTCGCGGCCATGCCATGGCTCGCAATAACCTCGGACCGGGTGGCGAAAGCGCGGCCGGTTACGCGGTCGGCGGCGCTGGCGGGCCCCGACGTCAGCGCCGCGGCGGCCGTGCTTATGCCGAAAAGCGCGGCCGATAGCGCCGAAAAAGTCGGGCGCGGGGAGAGACTGTAGGTTTTGGGCATAAGAGTAAGGCCAAATATTCCTTCGCAAGCTTATAGCGCTTCCTTAGATTCGCCGCACTTGGCTTCGGGAGGCAACAACGCATGGCAGCGGCGGATGGACTGCGGGCAGCAGGCAGGCGTGATCGATGGTTCGGCTTCGGCGGCGCGCTGCTGGCGATGCTGAGCCTGAGCGCCTGCCACGGCGACGACGCCGGCGCGCCGCTGCACGTCGAGATCAGCCACGTCGTCGGCGCGCAGCCGCTGCAGCTCGGCGCGCCGCTGAGCCTGTCCAATGGCGAGCAGCTCAGCGTCGACAAGCTGCGCTATTACCTGAGCAACTTCCGGCTGCGCAAGCACGACGGCAGCTGGTCGGCGGCCGCGTGTAGCGACAAGGACGCGCGCAATTATTTCCTGGTCGACGAGGCGCAGGGCAGCTCGAAGATTTTCGATGTCAGCGGCTTTTCATCCGGCGACTACGAGGGCATCGAGTTCCTGGTCGGTGTCGACGCCGCACGCAATGCGGCCGGCGCGCAGACCGGCGCGCTCGATCCGGCGCACGGCATGTTCTGGACCTGGAACACCGGTTACATCTTCTTCAAGCTCGAAGGCCACTCGCCGCAGTCGAGCGCTTCGGGCAACGGCGTCAGTTATCACATCGGCGGCAGCCGCGACACCGCCAACAACCTGCGCACGATCTATCTTCCGCTGGGCAGCAAACCGCTGAAGCTGACGCCGGAGCTGATCTCGACCGTGCACCTGCACGCCGACATCGGCGCGCTGTTTCAACCGCCGTCCACGCTGAAAATTGCCGAGCACGCCAGCATCATGGACCCGGCCGGCGGCAAGCTCGTTGCCGATCAATACGCGCAGGCGTTTCGCGTCGACCACGTGCATCACGAGCCGCGGCACTGACGGCGGCGCATGCGCCGCATCATCCGCCTTCGTGAGTTGCTGCTGGCGCTTGCCGCGCTGTGCTCGTTGGCCGCGGTTGGCTGGGCGACGCCGCTGGCGGCCTGGTTCGATCAGCAGCGCACGCCGCGGCTGAGCACACCGGCCGGCTGGCCGGAGCCGGCGTACGACGCCACACAGAATCCGGTCACGACCGCCGGCTTCGAACTCGGGCGACGCCTGTTCTACGACACGCGCCTGTCGAAAGACGGCACGGTCGCCTGCTCCAGCTGCCATCAGCAGTTCGCCGCGTTCGCGCACTACGATCATCGCCTCAGCCACGGCCTCAATGGCGCCAACGGCACGCGCAACGCGCCGGGCCTGGCCAACCTCGCCTGGCAACGCGATTTCATGTGGGACGGCGGCATCACTCATCTGGAGTTGCAGCCGCTGGCGCCTCTGGGCAATCCGGTGGAGATGGGCGAAACACTCGATGGCGTGCTCGCCAAGCTGCGCGCGGATCCGCAGTACGTCGCGCAATTCGAGCGCGCCTTCGGCGCAGCCGGCAACGACGGTCAGCTCATCGACTCGCAGCGTTTCCTGCGCGCGCTCAGCCAGTTTCTGGCGACGATGATTTCCGCCGATTCGCGCTACGACCGCCATGTCGCCGGCCGCGAGAAGTTCAGCGCCGAAGAGCAGCGCGGGCTGGTCGCGTTTCGCGAGCACTGCGCGTCCTGCCACACCGAACCCTTGTTCACCGACCATGAATATCGCAGCGACGGGGTCGCCAACGACGACATCGGCCGCGCGCTGATCACCGGCAAGCAGCAGGATCGCGGCCTGTTCCGCGTGCCGAGCCTGCGCAACATCGCGCAGACCGCGCCGTACATGCACGACGGCCGCTTCGATACGCTGGAGCAGGTGATTGCGCATTACCGCGGCGGCATCGCGCCGGCGGCGCTGACCGATCCGAAGCTGCAAAAGGCGGCGTCGCTGAGCGACGCCGAAGCCACCGACTTGCTGGCCTTCCTACAAACCCTGAGCGATGACCGCTTTCTTCATGACCGACGTTTTGCAGAAGCAGCGGCGCGCTAGCGCCAGGCGCCGGGAGCGCGGTCCGCTCCCTCGATACGCGGGCTCTGCCCGCTACTCGGGACGAACGGAGGGCCGAGAAATTCTGGACGACAGAACAAATCCCCGTTCGTCCCGAGTAGCCGCAACGCGGCGTATCGAGGGAGCCGGCCGCGTCTGCAGGCTGGCCTTGCTGATCTCGCTGTTCGCCTGCATGCCCTTCGCAAGCGCACACGAAGGCCACGACGAGGATCACGAAGCGGCAGCCGTCGTCGACGCCACTGCACAGACGCCGCGCCTCAGCTACCAGTCGCCGCGCCTCGAATCGGTCGCGCTGATCGATACGCAAGGTCTGATCGTCTGGGTCGATGACTTCGCCAGCAACCAGCCGCTGTCGGACATCACCGTCAGCGTGCGCGTCGGCAGCTCATCGGTGCAGGCGCAACCGATCGAAGCCGGTACTTATCGCGTACCGCTCGATCTGCTCGGCAGTGCAGATCAGCGCGAATTCGAGCTGAGCCTGAGCCTGCGCGGCCGGGAGTGGGAAGAACAATACGCCGGGCATCTGCCACGTGCGCGCACGGTGGATGCCGCGGCGCCGCCGGCATATTCCGTCGTGACACTGGCACTCGCGATACTGATCTTCGTCGCGCTGCTGGTGCTCGCCTTCGTCGCCTGGCGCCGACGACCGCGCGCATGATTTCCGCGCTGGTGGCCTGGAGTCTGCGCGAGCGCCTGCTGGTGCTCGCCGCCGCGGCGGTGCTGTTGCTGCTCGGCACGCTGCAGCTGCGCGAGATCCCGGTGGACGTGCTGCCGGATCTGACGCGGCCGACCGTGACCGTGCAGGTCGAGGCGCCGACGCTGGCGACCGAAGACGTCGAGTCGCTGGTCAGCTATCCGCTCGAAGCCGCGCTCGCCGGCCTGCCGGGCTTGCAGCGTTTGCGCTCGACCTCGACACCGGGACTGGCGCTGATCCAGGTCGAATTCGACTGGGGCAGTGACCTCTACCGGCAACGGCAGCTCGTCACCGAGCGCCTCGAATCCGCGCGTGCATCGTTGCCGCCTGGCCTGCAGCCGCGGCTCGGGCCGATCACGTCGCTGATGGGCGAGGTGATGCTGCTCGGCCTGCGCTCGCCGCATGCGGCAGTGACGCCGGCGGCGCTGCGCGAATGGGCGGACTGGTCGGCGCGCCCGGCCTTGCTCGCCGTACCAGGCGTCGCGCAGGTGCTGGTGATCGGCGGCGAGCTGCGTCAGTACGAAGTGCGGCCGGATCTGCAGCGCATGCGCCTCAATGGCGTGACGCTGGCGCAGATCGAGAGCGCGATGCGCGGCTACGGCAGCAATGGCGGCGCCGGCATCGTCGAGGACGACGGCAGGGAGCGCGTGCTGCGCACGATAGGCCGGCCGTTCGAGATCGACGCACTGCGCCAGGCTGCCGTCGCCTGGAAAGGCGATGCGCCGATTCGCCTGCAGCAGGTCGCCGACGTCGGCGAAGGCCAGCGCATCAAGCGCGGCGATGCCGGTGTCGACGGCGAGGCCGCGGTAATCCTGTCGGTACAGAAACAGCCCGGTGTCGACAGCCTGCGGTTGAGCGCGGCGATCGATCGGCGCCTGCAGCAGTTGCGCGACGGTATGCCTGGCGATGCGCAGGTCGAGGCGGTATTCCGCCAGGCGGATTTCATCGAGGCCTCGGTCGGCAATGTGCGCGACGCGCTGCTGCATGGTGCGCTGATCGCGGCGCTGGTGCTGCTGCTGTTTCTCGGCAGCGGTCGCGCGACACTGGCCGCGGCCGTGGCGATACCGCTGTCGCTGATTGCGGCCGTGCTGTTGTTGCACGGCTTCGGTTTCGCGATCGACACGATGACGCTCGGTGGACTGGCGATCGCGGTCGGTGAGCTGGTCGATGATGCGGTGGTCGGCGTCGAAAATGTGGTCAGGAGACTGCGCGATGCGTCCCTCGATACGCGGACGCAGTCCGCCACTCGGGAGGAACGGGGTTTTGTCAGCACGACGGCCGTCATCGTCAGCGCGGTGTCCGAAGTGCGCTCCGGCATTCTGGTCGCGACGCTGGTGATCGTGCTGGCGATCGCGCCGGTGCTGGCGCTGGGCGGCGTTGCCGGGCGTTTGTTCACGCCGCTGGCGTTCGCCTACGTCGCGGCGATTCTGGCGAGCCTGGTCGTCGCGCTGACGGTGACGCCCGCTCTTTATCTGCTCGGCCTCGATTTGCGCAAGTTGCCGACCGAGCGACCTTGGGTGCAGCGGCTGAGGGCGCGTTACACGCAAGCATTGGATCTCGTGCTCGACCGGCCGCGCTGGCCGCTGCTGCTGACGAGCTTGCTGGCGGTGTTCGCGCTGCTTGCCGCGCTGTTGCTGCCGCGCACGTTTCTGCCGCCGTTCTCCGAGCGCACGCTCACCGTCAATCTGGTGATGCAGCCCGGCGTTGCGCTCAGCGAATCACAGCGCGTCGCGCTGCTCGCGGAGAAGCGCATGCTCGCGGTGCCGGGCGTGATTCGCGCGGCGCATCGCAGCGGCCGCGCCGAAGCCGACGAGCATGCCGAGGGTGTGCATTACTCGGAATTCGAAGTGACGCTGGCGCAAGGCGCGTCGCGCGCGCAGGCACAGGCGGGCATTCGCGACGCGCTCGCCGGGCTGCCGGGCACGCTGTCGATAGGCGCGCCGATTTCACATCGTCTGGATCACGTGTTGTCCGGTGTGCGCGCGCCGCTGGCGGTGAAATTCATCGGTGACGATCTCGACATCTTGCGCCGCCTCGCCGCCGAACTCGCCGCGCATCTGCAGCACGACGAGCGGCTGACCGGCGTGCAGGTCGAGCGGCAGACGCCGGTCGCGCAATGGCAGACCCGCGTCGATGTCGCGCGCGCCGGCGCCTGGGGCCTGTCGCCGCCGCGCGTGCAGGATCAGATCGCCGCGCTCGCCGGCGGCCAGACCCTCGGGCAGATCGTCGAGGGCGAGCGTCGCTTCGATCTGGTGTTGCGCGTACCCGAGGCGCAGAGAGTCAGCGCGACGCTGCCGGACCTGCTGATCGAATCGCCGGCCGGGCCGGTGCCGCTGGCGGCGATCGCCGACTCGGTGCTGGTCAACGGCGAGAGCCAGATCCAGCGCGAGAATCTGCGCCGGCGGCTGGTGGTGTCGGCGTATCCCAGCGATGCGTTGGAGCCGGCCGCCGATGCCGTCGCCGACGCGCTGGCCGAGTTGCATCTGCCGGCCGGCTACGAGGCGCATCTGGAAGGCGAGGCGGCGGAGCAGGGCGCGACCTTGCGTCGCATGCTAGCTCTCGGCCTGATCTCGCTGCTGCTGATGAGCGCGGTGATCCATGCTCGCTACCGCGATGCACGCTTGAGCGCGATCGTGATGGCGATCGTGCCGCTGTCGGCGATCGGCGGCATTGCCGCATTGGCGCTCACGCACACGCCGCTGAGTGCCGCCAGCGCGGTCGGCTTCGTCACCCTGTTCGGCATTGCCGCGCGCAACACCCTGCTCAAGCTAAGCCACTGCCTGCAGCTGGCGCGCGAGTCGCCGCAGGCCGATGTGCGCGCGCTGGTGCAGCGCGCCTGCAGCGAGCGGCTGCTGCCGGTGCTGATGACCGCGCTGGTCGCCGCACTGGCGCTGGCGCCGCTGCTGTGGGCCGGCGATGCGCCGGGCAAGGAAGTGCTGCATCCGGTGGCGCTGGTGATATTCGGCGGCCTGCTGATCGGCACCGCACTCGACAGTTTCCTGACGCCGGTTTTGATCTATCGATATGCAAAAAACCGGTTGAGACCGCCGTTTTAGGGGGCCGTCGTGAGCCGCCGTTTTACCGATTGAACAATTGCAGCACCGTTTGTAAGTGGAATCTGACACGCGGTTCGCCTTAGAACCGAAGCGCTTTAGAGGTGCCCAAAAAAGTCTAATTCCGTGTGAGCTTAATAACAGTTTGCGCGTGTATCTTCGCGTCACCGCAGGGAGCGGAAAGCAACTGACGCCGGCCACCTCACGAAGAGGAGTGAGCAAAAGCGTTGCATCCCGGATGCCATCGATTGCTTATAAAACAAGGAGTGCCTCAATGAGTTTCTTTAAATCGCGTCCCAGGGGACGAAACAAGGCCTGGGGGGCGGCCGCGCTATCCACCGCGTCGGCCTGCTTCACGGCTGCATCCATGCTCGCTTCCGGAGCCGCCAATGCGGCCGCACCGGTCGCGGCCTCAGCGTTGCTCGGCAACGTGCTCAACACCACCACCGGTATCGTCAAAAGCACGACGTCGTCGCTGAGCACGCGCGACGCAGCCGCGGCTGCCACCGGCGGCAACGCGCCGCCGGCGATCAACAAGTACACCGGCGGCCAGATCGCCAACGGTGCCGTGCTGCTGCTGTGGACCGGCGACGGCTGCTCGACGCCGTTGTGCAATCCGAGCACCTCGCAGGACTTTCTGGCGGTAGTCGACGCCGAACCGAACTCGACGACCTACGGCAACGTGATCTGGACCGCCGAGCTGCCGAACGTGCTCGCCTCCAACGTCGCCGGCAACATCGTCGGCGTGCTCGGTTCGGATTCGCACAACGATCCGCATCACATGCTCGCCTACACCTCGTACATCTCCGACGGCAGCGACGGCCTCAAGGCCGGCCGCAAGTACACGCTGGCCGGCGGCGTGATCTCCAAGAACGTGTTCCGTTACGACATCACCAGCGTGCGCAGCATCCGCAAGGCCGAGATCGCGGTCTGCGGTACCCAGCTGCGTCGCTCGTCGCTGACCGATGATTTCGTGGTCATGCCGTCCAAGACCGGCGGTCACAAGATCATGTACACCTACATGAGCAACTACGTGTACGGCCCGGGCGGCACCATCACCGAAATCGATCCGGGCCGCGTTGCCCCGACCGCGCTCGGCGGCTGCTTGCCGGCGGTTCCGTCCGTCACCGGCCTGACCGAAAACGCCAAGCAGTTCGGCCTGATCGCCAATCTCGGCGTCGGCGCCGACGACAACCCCCTGCTCGGCCACAAAGGCATCACCGAGTACGTGGCTTCGGTTCGTGCGGATCAGCCGCGCAACCCGACCGCTTACACCAGCTCGCCCGACAGCCGCCAGACGCGTACTGCCAACCAGGGTCTGTTCTTCCTGGGCAACAAGGACGCCGGTCTGGAATCCGTGCCGCACGGCATGGCGCTGACTTATGACGGCAAATACCTGGCAACCTCGGATTACGCGGTTGCCGCTTCGATCGGTGCGGCGGCCATCAACGGCGCGCTCGGCGAACTCTGCGGCAGCGCCGCCAACGGCGGCACCGGCACCGGCATCGGCCCGCTCGGCGTCTGCGGTTCGAGCTTCGGCTCGTCCGTGCGCGTCTGGGAACCGAGCGGCGAGTACACCTACGGCAAGACCAAGGACTCGCTGAAGGAAGCCGGCGTCTATGCGAGCAACCCGTATCTGCGCTCGGTTTCGGCCGTGCCGGATGGCCCGCGCCAGGAGCCGATCCTGATCCACGAAGAAAACGAAGGCCTGATGGCGTTCGGCCTGCCGCACCAGTCGCATCACTGCGTCGGTCAGAAGGGTTGGATCAACAACGGCGACCCGAGCTACGACAGGGCCGTCTCCAGCGCCGGCGTGGCAGCCAATGCCGCGGCGACCAAGTCCGCGACCAGCTGCTCGGAAGGCTCGTCCGACTACGTTCCGCACAAGGGCGCGTTTAGTGCCTCGATGTGCGGCGGCGTGCTGTTCTACAGCCCGGACATCACCATCCGCGGCGATGCGGTCAACGCCTTCGGCGGCAAGGGTCCGTACTGGCGTGCGGTGTACGACGTCGGCCCCTGCTCGGGCGTGTCGTACTTCAGCATCACCGACGACGATCGCTTCCTGGTGCTGCCGGTTTCGGGCATCGAATCGCCGAAGTCCATCGACGCAGCCGGCTCCATCGACTTCGATCGTGACTATCCGCGCGAGCACAGCCGTCGCGTGCTGACCGTCGACATCCGTCCGCTGCTGGCCAAGGGCACCGCGAGCACCAAGGCCACGGCCATTGCCTGCGACTTCCCGGAAGCCGATGCCAGCCGTACCGCCAACACCACGCTCGGCACCAAGGCCAAGCGCGCCGACCTGTCGGGTGGCGTCAGCGGCAAGTTCAACGTGCTGCATCACAACAACGAAGCCGACGATTGCCCGCGCGTTCGTGGTGCGATCGGTCAGTTCGAAACCGGCCCGACCGGCGTTGGCCTGGCCACCACGGCCTCGTCCAACACCAGCCAGCCTGGTGTTCCGTACGTCCGTCTCGCCGAGGCGGTGACCGAAGTGCGCGCGCTGACGCCGCAGGGCATCGTCGTCACGGCGGCACATGCCGGTGGCGAACCCTCCGGTACCGGCGGCTCGCCGGGCAGCGGCAACCTGAACTCGCTGCAGAACCTGTACACGCACGGTGGTCCTCACTTCACCAACATCGACCGCGTTGGCTACCAGGCCACGCCGAGCGGTGAGGGTGGTTATCGTGACCTGACCCCGAGCGCGATCAAGACGCCGCGTGACCAGGTGATCGGCAAGCCGGCGGTCAGCGGCACCGAGCGCTACGTGTTCATCCAGTACTTCGTCGAACTCAACCACGTGCCGCTGCCCGGCACCGGTTCGGACGGCGATCGTACGGTGTGCCTCGGCAAGCTCGATCGCACCACCGGTGCCACCGTGCTCGACACGTCGTTCACCGACGAACTGCTCGGCACGCCCTGCCTGGACTTCGACTCGGCGGCTCGCGATGCCTGGCTGTGGCCGGGTGAACGCGGCGCCAAGGGCGGCGCCAAGCCGCACGCCGCGATCTTCGAGCGTGACGGTGCTGCGCTGTTCGGCCCGGGCTACTTCCCGGCCGCGCCGCTGAACCCGGACGGCGATCTGTAAGCCGTAGTCGTCAGTAGTGGGGCGGGCGTCGCGACACGGTTTTCGTCGCGACGCCCGCTCATTTAGGAATTCCCTGGTCCGTACGCGGGCGACGGAATTCTTAAGTGATGAGATTCCAATCTTTCGTCTCGATATTCGATTCAGTATTTTTCAGAGGAGTTGCCCGTGTTCCGAACTGTCAGCCGTCTCACCGGTGCCGCGCTGTTGGCCGCCGTTGCCGGCAGCGCTTTCGCCGCCGATGATCAGGCCTTGCCTGATAACTCCGGCCTTGCCGCCGATGTGGTCGTCAACGGCCAGCCGATCAGCGTCAACCACGTGCGGCTGATGTCCTCGGGCCTGGACGAGCAGAAAGGTGCGCGCCAGCTCAACGGCGACGACGTCAAGAATGCAGCTCGCGCCGAACTGATCACCGAAGAAGTGCTGGCCCAGGCCGCACGCAAGAAAGGTCTGGACAAGCAGCCCGACGTCTCCGACCAGCTCGCCTACCAGCAGCGCCTGATCCTGTCGCGTGCGTATCTGGAAGACTATTTCAACGCCAACCCGGTCGACGACAACAGCCTGCGCACCGCCTACGAGTGGAACCGCGCCAACGGCAAGATCACCGAGTATCACGTGCGCCAGATCCTGACCTCGTCGCAGTCCTCGGCGTTTGAGGCGCTGGCCGCGCTGAAGAAAGGCGAAGACTTTGCCGAAGTCGCGAAGCGCTACACCCAGGATCCGGGTGGCCAGTCCAATGGTGGAGACCTCGGCTGGTTCCGTCCCGATATTTTCGTCGACCACCATTTCAGTGATGCGGTCGTGGCCTTGAAGAAGGGCGAATACAGCAAGGCGCCGGTGCGCAGCCGTTTCGGCTGGCACGTGGTCAAGCTCGAAGAGGGGCCGCGCCCGGTCGCCAAGCCGCTGCCGTACGACCAGCTCGACGACGGCTCGCATGAAGCGCTGCGTCAGCGCACCGCGCAGCTGAAGATCGAAGAACTGACGGCCTCGCTGACCAAGGGCGCCAAGATCACCGGCCCCGGCGCGACCGCCAGCAACGGCGGCGGCGCTGCCAAGAGCAACAAGTAAGGCCTGACGACGATGAAAACCACTTCGCTTAACAAGCTGCTGAACCGGCTGCTGTTCGCTGCGCCGCTGCTGCTCGCGGCCTGCGCCCACAACCCGTCGGCGACCACCGCCGCTGCCGACCCGGCGCCGGCCGAAGCCGAGCTCACGCCGCAGGACCGCCTCGCGTTCTTCATCAACGACGTGCGTCGCGGCGAATGCGACAAGATCGAGCCGGCCTTGAAGTCGGGTCTGCCGATCGACGGCTTCGACACGCTCGACCAGACGCCGCTGATCGCCGCCGTCAGCCAGAACCAGGTCGAATGCGCCAAGCAGCTGATCGCGCGCGGCGCCGACGTCAACCTGGCCGATCACGCCGGCTGGTCGCCGCTGATTCACGCTGCGTATTTCGGCTCCGGCAACGAGCTGCTGAGCCTGCTGATCGACAAGGGCGCCCAGCTCAACGCGCAGAACAATCGCGGCCTGACCGCGCTGTATCTGGCCAGCGCCGCCGGTCACGAGCCGCAGGTGCAGCTGCTGCTGGCGCACGGCGCCGACCCGACGATCGCGACGCAGTCCGGTTACACGCCGGTCAAGGTCGCGCAGCTGCGCGGCCTGTCGCGCATCGTCGAGCTGCTCGAAGCCAAGCCGGCGACGGCGACGCCCTGAGCTGAACTTGTCGCGCCGAGCTGCCGAATTCCCCTCTCCCGCCTGCGGGAGAGGGTCCCGCGAAGCGGGGGGAGAGGGCGGCGCGCGCATCGCCCTCTCCCGCCCCTGGCGGGGCACCCTCTCCCGCACGCGGGAGCGGGGAGTCTTTTTGTTGTTTGCGGCCGTTTCGTCCAGTGCATTCTCCGCACCGCCCTCGCTGCAGATCGACAAGCAACTGCAACACCAGCTCGCGATCACCACGCAGCAGCCGCAGCTGCAGACCCGCGTGAAACTCAGTGCCCGCGTGCTCGCCGATCCACGCCGGCGCTGGCGCGCGATGAGCGATCAGCCGGGGGTGCTCGAGGCGCCGGCCGGCGGTTTCCCGGTGGCCGGGCAGAGCGTCAGCGCCGGGCAGGTGCTGGCCTGGATACGGCCGTCCTACACCGATCCCGAGCGCCGCGATCTGCTGGCCGAGCGACGCGCGCAGCAGCGTGATTTCGATCTGGCGCAGGTCCAGGTGCGGCGCTTCGACATCGACACCGAGAAGCAGATCGACATCAGCCTGCCGACACCGTCGATGGCGATCGTCGCCGACTACCACGGCTCGCAGGCGCGCGGCGAAGTGCTGGATCGCGCGCTGTCCGACCGCATCGCCTTGAAGGCGCCGGCCGCTGGCGTGCTGCTGGCGAGCTTCGCGCAAAGCCGGCAGCAAGCCGCTCCGGGCGACGCGCTGTTCGAAGGTGCGGCCGCCGACGGCCTGGTGATCGAGCTGGTCCACGACGATCGCCAGCCACTGCTGCTCGATGGCGCGCAGCTCGGCGCGGCCAAGCTCAAGCTGATCGGTGACAGCTACGACGCCGCGTTGCGTGCCTGGCGCGCGCTGTATTCGGTCGATGCGGATGCGGTCGCGAGCTTGACGCCGGGGCAGATGCTGGCGATCGACGTGCCGCTGAAAACCGCGCAGCTGCGCCTGCCGAAATCCAGCGCGTTTCTCGATCGGAACGAGTCCCAGGTCTGGGTGCATGAAGCCGCCGAGCGCTTCGTGCCGCGCACGGTCAAGCTCGCGGCAGCGGACGAGCGCAGCCTGATCGTCACCGACGGCATCGGCGAGCAGGACCGCGTCGTCGTCGATGCCGCCAGCCTGCTGCGGCTGCGATGAACTTCGTAGCCCGGGTGAAACCCGGGGTTGTGCTCCGCTGGAAAATCTCCCGGGTTTCACCCGGGCTACTGCTACTGCTGTGTGTGTACGTCGGTGCGCAGGCACACAACGGCGAAGACCACGGCGGCGGCGCGGTGGCCGCGCCGGCTGCGGTCGTCACCGTCAGCAAGAACCTTCAGCACGAGCTGGCGATCACGACGACGCGTGTCGGCGATGCGCGCGCCGCCACGGCCTTGCAGCTCACCGGCGAAGTGCTGCAGCGGCCGGAATCGAACTGGCGCGTGCAGGCACCGGAAGCCGGCCGTCTGCTCGCGGTCGGCGGCGGCTGGCCGGTCGCCGGGCAGAGCATCGCCGCCAACCAGTTGCTGGCGGTGCTGGAGCCGGCGCTGAGCCAGCGTGAAAGAGCGCGGCGCGAAGTCGATCTGGCGAGCTTGAAACAAAAGATCAGCATCGCCCAGATCAACGTCGACCGGCTGCGCCTGCAGCAGCGCGCCAGCGGTATCGGCGCCGAAGGCAACACCTACGTCGAAGGCGCTTTCGCCGAGTACGAAACCCTGCAGCGTCAGATCGAGCTGGCGCAGCAGGGCTTGTCCGGGCGCGTCGAGATCCGCGCCGGCGAGGCAGGGCGGCTGCAGCGTGCGCCGGTCTCCGCGGGCGAAGTGGTGGCGCGTGGCCAGGCGCTGTTCGAACTCGCCGGCGCGCGGCCGCGGCTCGCGGTGCGCGTCTACGATCCGCGCTACACGCGCGGCGCGATCGTCGCCAGCGCGACGGTCGATGCCAGGACTTATCCGCTGCACGCGGTCGGCTATTCGGCCGCATCGCCGGAGCCGGGCTGGACCTTGTTGCTGGATTTCGATGCGCAGGCGCCTTCACTGGCGCCCGGCGCACTGGCCGAGGTGTCGCTGAATGCCGCGCCTAAACAGGCGATCGCGACGAGCTTGAGTCTGCCGCGTGCGAGCGTGCAGGGAACATCGGATGCGGCCTGGGTCTGGGTGCATCAGGCGCCGGAGCAGTTCGTGCGCCGCAGCGTGCAGATCGTCGATACGCAGCGCGACACGGTGTGGGTCGCGCAGGCCGCGCTGGCGGCCGACGAGCGCATCGCGGTGCAGGGCGCGGCCTTGCTCGATCAGTTTCGCCGTTGATGCGCCGGCTCATGCTTTCCCTTCTCCCGGTGGGAGAGGCAAGCCTTGGTTCTTTTTTTTCTGGGAGAGTTTCGCGATGAGTTCGGGCCGTCTCCGCCGCCGCCGTCAAGGCGCCAGCGGTCTGTTGCTGCTGCCTTTGCTGAGTGCGCCGGTGTGGGCGCAGACCGATGCCGCGCTGGACACCGTGCCGGTGCAGACCGAGACGCCGGCCGAAGCGACGCCGCAGCGTGCCGACGACGCCGGCCCGGTGCTGCTGGAAGAAGTGGTGGTCACCGCGCGCAAGCGCGCCGAGCCGCTGCAGGACGTACCGGTGTCGATCTCGGCGTTCTCCGCCGAGCAACTCGACGCGCGCGGCATCGTCGACGTGCGCGATCTGGGCATCGCCGTGCCCGGCCTGCAGTTCACCGATCTGGCCGGCTACAACCTGATCTACATCCGCGGCATCGGTACCGACGCCTTCATCCCGTCGGCCGATCCCAGCGTCGCGACCTATCTGGACGGCGTGTACTTTCCGTCGGCGCACAGCATGGCGCAGTCCTTCGGTGCGCTGGAGCGCATCGAAGTGCTGAAAGGCCCGCAGGGCACCTTGTTCGGCCGCAATTCCACCGGCGGCGCGGTGATGCTGTGGACCAAGGACCCGGGTCCGGTTGCGGAGACTTCGATCCAGGCGAGCTACGCGCCGCGCTTCGAAGACAGCAAGACCCGCGTCTATACCAGCGTGCCGCTGGGCGACAACCTGGCATTCAGCGTCTCGGGTTTCTATAACCGTGCCGACAATTACTACCAGCTCGACAACGGCGGCGATCATGGCCTGCCGACCGAAATCAACCGCGGCGGCCGCGTCAAGCTCGGCTTCTACCCGGCGGACAATCTGCAGATCGTGCTCAGCGGCATGTTGATGCAGCAGCGCGGCACGTCGACGACGACCTCGGCGAATACCGATCCGAACGGCCTGGGCGTCACCATCCCGGCCCAGACGCGCGACTACGTCGTCACCGCCAACTCGCAGCCTTCGCTGGTCACCGACACGCGCGCCTATTACGGCAAGATCGACTGGCAGCATCCCGGCGTCGACGTGAAGCTGCTCGGCAGCTACTACTACACCAACGCCCACGATTACGTTTACGACTTCGATGGCTCGTCGCAGCCGATCGCGACTTATGGCGCCGACAGCGATTACCAGCGCATCGTCACCAGCGAACTGCAGTTCACGTCGAACGCCGAAAGCTGGGGAGCCAGCTGGCTGAAGTGGGTCGGCGGTCTGTACTACCTGCGCAGTGAAGGTGGCTACAAGCCCGGCTATCTGCGTCTGGTCGACAGCATCAACCTGCCGCTGGCGAATGTGGTCAATGGCGTGCTCGACGCGCTGCCCGACGCGCTCGGCGATCCGCTGCAGGAAGCGCTCGGCGGCCTGCCGCTGCCGTCGTCGCTGACGTTCTATTTCAACGGCCTGGTGCAGGCGGAATCGTATTCGGCCTATGCGCAGACCACGGCCAGCGCGACCCGCTGGCTGGATTTCACGCTCGGCGCGCGCTACCAGCGCGAGACGCGCAAGCTGCTGGATTCGGATTTCAGCATCGGCAATCTCGGCGGCGGCAACAGCACCTTGATCCCGTGGAGCGACCAGTCGTCGACGGTGCACAACCTGTCGCCGAAAGCCTCGATCGAAGTGCGTCCGTTCAAGGACTTCATGCTGTACACCTCGTACACCAAGGGCTTCAAGAGCGCGACCTACAACATCATCAACATCTACACGCCGCCGGATTACGTGAAGCCCGAAGAGGTCACGTCCTACGAGGCCGGCATCAAGTCGGAATGGTTCCAGCGCTCGCTGCGTTTCAACGTCGCGGCGTTCCAGAACGAGATCAAGAATCTGCAGACCGGCTTCGTCTCGTTCACGTCCGGCGGTGCGATCAACTTCGAAAACGCCGGCAAGGCGCGCATCCGCGGCGTCGAAGTCGACACCGTCTGGCAGCCGCTGCGCGAATGGGATCCGGGTCTGGTGCTGTCCGGCGGCGCGACCTGGCTCAAGGCGATCTACACCGACTACGACAGCGGCCACTACTTCACCGACAGCGGCTTTGCCGCGCAGAGCGATTGCAGCAATCCCGACAGCCCGCGTTGCAACTCCTTCGACGGCAACCGCATCGTGCGCACGCCCAAGTTCTCGGCCACCGCCAGCATCAGCCAGAGTTTCGACGTGCCCGGTGGCACGCTCGACATCGCCGGCGATTACTACTACAACTCGGGCTACTACTACCTGGCGCAGAACTCGCCCAATTCGCTGGAGCCGCACTACGACCTGATCGGCGCGCGTATCAGTTATCTCTACGAGCCCTGGACCTTGCGCCTGACGCTGTTCGGCGAGAATCTCGGCGACGAGCGCTACGACCTCGCGCAGTTCCACACCGACTTCGGTCGCGAGGACACGCTGGCGCCGCCGGTGACTTACGGTGTGCGCCTGAACTGGGATTTCTGAGGCTTTTTTTGCCCTCTCCCACAAGGGGAGAGGGCAGAGAATTGAAGGTGACGAGATGACTTTGCAATCGGTAATCCACGCGCTGATCGGCGGCGTGCTGATCGGCTCCTCGGTCAGCCTGATGCTGCTCGGCCTGGGCCGCATCGCCGGCATCAGCGGGCTGTTCGGCTCGCTGATCACCGGGCGTTACACCGCGGTGGCGCTGTGGTTCATCACCGGCCTGCTCGCCGCGCCGTGGGTGGCGAGCCTGCTCGGCTTTTGGTCGCGTCCGGACTATCTGGCCAACCCGGCCTGGCCCAAGCTGCTGTTTGCCGGCCTGCTGGTCGGCATCGGCACACAGCTCGGTTCGGGCTGCACCAGCGGCCACGGCATCTGCGGCATGGCCAACCTGTCGCAGCGCAGTGTCACCGCGACGATGATCTTCATGGGCGTCGCGGCGCTGGTCGTCGCACTGGGTTTCGGAGGTGTCGCATGAACCTGCTGATCCGCGGTATCGCGCTGCTCGCCGGCCTGTTGTTCGGCAGCGGCATGCTGGTCTCCGGCATGGCCGATCCGAAGAAAGTGCTGAGCTTTCTGGATGTCAGCCGCGACTGGGACCCGTCGCTGGCCTTCGTCATGGGCTCGGCGCTGGCGATCGCGTTCCCGGTGTTCGCGATCGCGCGGCGCCGCCGGCGTACGCTGGTCACCGATCTGCCGATCACGCTGCCGGCGCGTTCGCCGATCACGCCGCAGCTGCTGGCCGGTGCGACGATCTTCGGCGCCGGTTGGGGTCTGTCCGGCCTGTGCCCGGGCCCGGTGCTGGTGGTCGCCAGCGGTGGCAGCGTCGGCGCCATCGTGTTCGTCGCGGCGATGGCGGCGGGCATGGTGCTGTCGGCCAGGCTCGCGCCGATCCTGTTCGCGGCAGCCAAAACCCCTCTCCCTTTGGGAAAGGGGCAGGGCTGAGGGACTCGACGTGAGCGCTGCACTTGAACGTCCTCATCCGGCGCTGCGCGCCACCTTCTCCCGAAGGGAGAAGGCAACCGAAGACGGCACGGTCATTGCCACTGAAAACACATGATCTTCCGCCAGCTTTTCGAGCGTAATTCCAGCACCTACACCTACCTGCTGGCGTCGCGCGCCGGCGGTGAGGCGCTGATCATCGATCCGGTGCTGGAGAAGACCGATGAGCTGGTCGCGCTGATCGACGAGCTGGGTCTGAAGCTGGCGATCGCGGTGGACACGCATACCCATGCCGACCACGTCACCGGCCTTGGCGCACTGCGTGCAGCCACCGGCTGCGTCACCGCCATGGGCGAGCACAGCCGCGCCGACTGCGTCAGCACGCGCTTTCGCGATGGCGAGGCCCTGAACCTGGACGGCATCGCGTTGCGCGCGATTTATACGCCGGGCCACACCGATGAATCCTTCAGCCTGGTGGTCGAGCGTTCCGACGCGGCGGGCGAGGGCCGGGTGTTCACCGGCGACGCCTTGCTGATCCGTGGCACCGGCCGCACCGACTTCCAGAACGGCGATCCCTACGCGGCCTACGATTCGATCTTCAACAAGCTGCTGCGCCTGCCCGACGACACCCTGGTCTACCCGGCACACGACTACAAGGGCCGCACCGTGTCCACGGTGGCCGAAGAGCGCGCGCACAACCCGCGGCTGCAGGTGCGCGACGCCGACGAATATGCGCGTTTGATGAACGGCCTGAACCTGCCGGTGCCGCAGCTGATGCACGTCGCGGTGCCCGCCAACCTGCGCTGCGGCCGGCTGTCCTGAGTCGCCTTCGGGCCGCGGCTGCGGCCTGCGCGTAGGTGTTCAGACGCCGGACATCTGCCCCGGCGCATATCTGCTAGCCTCGTCGCGGATCACCACAGCGACAGCAACAGGACAGGCGTGTGAGCGAGGCCAGCGCGGCAAAGTCACGGGCAGCGATGCCGAAAAGAGTCTCGACCGGCATCTTCGGCCTGGACAACATTCTCGACGGCGGCCTGGTTCCCGGCGCGGTCTATATCGTCCAGGGCCAGCCCGGCGCCGGCAAGACAATCCTGGCGAACCAGTTCTGTTTCCACCGCGTCGCCCAGGGCGAGAAGGTGCTGTACCTGACGCTGCTGGCCGAGTCGCACTCGCGGCTGATGCAGCACCTCAGCGGTATGAGTTTTTACGACGAGGGCCAGATCCCCGGCTCGGTGTTCTACGTCAGCGGCTTCGACGATCTGCAGAGCGAGGGTCTGCAGGGCATCCTCAAGCTGCTCAACAGCGAGAGCATGCGGCTGAAGGCGACGACCATCGTCATCGACGGCCTGTTCGTGCTCGAGGAGAGCGTCGCCTCGGAGCGCGAGTTCCGCAAGTTCATCAACTACCTGTCGAACCTGGCCAACCTGCTCGGCAGCACCATCCTGCTGCTGACCAACAGCCGTCGCGGCCCGACCAGCCCGGAGTACACGATGGTCGACGGCTGGATCGAGATCGGCATGATGACGCTCGATTACCGCAGCTACCGCTATCTGCAGATGCACAAGTTCCGTGGCAGCGGCTTCGTGCTCGGCCGGCATATGGCGCTGATCAGCAATGACGGCATGCGCGTGCTGCCGCGGCTGGAGACCGTCACCGGCCTGGCGCCGAACAACGGCAGCGACGAGCCGCCGCTGCCCACCGGCGCGACCGAACTCGATGCGATGCTGCACGGCGGCCTGCCGCATGGCTCCAGCAGCCTGGCGCTGGGGCCGACCGGTATCGGCAAGACCACGCTCGGCCTGCAGTTCGTCGGCGAATCCAGCGCCGCCGAGCCCGGCCTGATCTTCTCGTTCTATGAAACGCCCAAGCGCATCTGCCGCAAGGCCGCCAGCCTGGGCTTGAACATCGAGCAGCAGATCGCCGACGGCAGTGTCGAGGTGCTGTGGCAGTCGCTGACCGACACCCTGCTCGACGACATCGGCTACCGCCTGCTCGGCGCGGTGCGTCGTCGCGGCGTCAAGCGCCTGTTCGTCGACGGCATCGACGCCATCGAGCAGTCCTCGATCTATCCGGCGCGGCTGGCGCCTTTCCTCGCCGCGCTGGCCAATGCGCTGCGCGACGAGGGCGTGACCTCGATCTTCACCTCGGAGATTCCGCAGCTGGTCGGCGGCGAAGCCGAGATCGCGTTCGGCGCGGTATCGGCGGTCGCCGAAAACATCATGCTGCTGCGCTACGTCGAAATGGATTCGGCACTGCGTCGAGTGTTCTCGCTGGTCAAGGTTCGCGAAAGCGATTTCGACGCGACGCTGCGCGAACTGACCATCACCTCGAAAGGGCTCAAGCTGCAGCCCCTGCCTGCGCCCATGGAGGGGCTGCTCACCGGTCATGCGCGTCGCCACAAGCCAGCCGGGTCGTAGCGGATGAATGCCGTGCCCCGCCATGTTCTGCTCGTCGAGGACGAGCCGGGCGCCATGATCACCGTCTCCCTTCTGCTGGAGATGATGGGCTATCGCGTCACCCAGGCGGCCAACGGCAAACGCGCGCTCGAGACCCTGAAGCTGGAGATTCCGGACATCGTCGTCACCGACTACATGATGCCGCACATGAACGGTATCGAGCTGATCAAAGCGATGCAGGCCGAGCCGGCGTTCGCGCCGGTGCCGGTGATCCTGACCAGCGCCGCGCTGCCGCCGGAGATCGACACCAGCCGCGTCGCGGCCGGCTTCCTGAGCAAGCCGTATCGCATCGATGCACTGGTGGCGCTGATCGGGCGGGTGCTGGATCAGCAGGGCTGAGGCTGGCTTTACCCCGTCCTGACGCGGTGTTACTTTGGTAACACTTGACTCAGAGTGCGCCATGGCCACCACTTCGTTGAAGCTTCCTGAAGACGTCAAGCGACTGGCCGCTGCCGCGGCCAAGCTGCGCGGCATCAGCTCCCACGCTTTCATGGTCGAGGCGATCCGTGAGGTTGCCAGCGCCGAGGAGCGTCGGGCGGCGTTCGTTGCGCAAGCGGTCGAGGCCAGGGCGGAGACGCTGCGAACCGGCAGCGGTCATCCGGCAGCCGAGGTTCACGACTATCTGCAGAAGCGTGCGCAGGGAAAAAAGCCGCCCCGGCCCGCGGCTAGGCCTTGGCGCAGCTGATCTATTCCCGGCAGGCGCTCGTTGATCTGGATCGCCTGATCGATCTTCTGCTCGAGGTCGATGCGCCGATGGCGCCGCAGGCCGCCACGCTCATCACCGAAGCGGTTCAGGTTATGGCGAACCATCCGCTGATCGGCCGTGGCATCGAGGCGGGCCTGCGCGAACTGATCATTTCACGCGGCAGAACGGCGTATGTGGCGCTCTATAGCTACGAGCCTGCCGACGACAGCGTGCTGGTGCTGGCAATCCGGCATTCGCGCGAGGCCGGCTATCCGGCGGAGTAGATCCACGGCATCAATTCGGAACCGCGTTGACCTGATCCAGGATCAGCGGCCGCAGCGCGCCCCAGATCGACGTGGCGGTGTCGGTGTCGCTGTTGGTCAGCAGCACCGCGGCGTAGCGGCGGTCGAAGTCCACCCAGGGCAGGCTGCCGAGCAGGCCGGGGTTGGACAACTCGGGGCCGGCGCTGCCGGGGTGGGACGCGGTGTCGGTGATCCACCAGCCTAGCGAATAGCCGTGCAGGCCGGCGCTGGCCGGCGCCGGCGTGTAGTACACCGGCAGGCCGTCGATCTCGCTGCGCTGCAGCGACTGCACCTGCGCCGCGTCGAGCAGGCGCGTCGTGCCGTCGGCGGCGAGGCCGCCGTCGAGCAGCATCTGCAGCAGCTTGACGTAGTCGTCGGTACTGGCGACGGCGCCGCCGGCGATGCGCGGGTTCTGTGTGGAATCGCCCCAGCTCAGGCCTGAGCCCAGCGGCGTGCCGATGCGTTGGCGGAACAGCGTGTTCCAGGCGACGCCGCTGACCTGCTGCGCGACGTAGCCGACGACCTGATAGCCGGCACCGCTATAGCCGAAGCGCGTCCCCGGCGGGAACACCAGCGCGGTATCGGCGATCTCCTGCGTGCAGGCGGCGAGCGTGCTGGCGGTGTCGGACAGGCAGGCCGAGGAGTAGGGAATGCCCGAGGTGTGGTCGAGCAGCATGCGCAGCGTGATCGCGGATTTGGCCGCCGGCCAGCTGATGTCGCTGCCGAGATAGTTCACCACCGGCATGTCGAGATCGAGCAGGCCGTCGCGCACCAGGCTCAGGACCAGCAGCGCCGTCGGGCCCTTGCTGGCCGAGGCCAGGGCCACGCGCGCGGTGCTGGCGAGATTGCCACCACCACGGGTGTAGCGGCTGTTGCTGGCGGTGCTGCTGCTGACCGCCACCGCGAAGCTATAGCCGGCGACCTGGCCGCTGTCGCTGCCGACGCTGGCGTCGAGCCGGGTCGCCAGCGCGCTCCAGTCGTAGCTGGTCGGCGTCGGGGTCGGTGTGCTGCCGGAGCCGTTGTCCGTGCCGGTTCCGGTGTCGCTTCCGCTTCCGCTGGTTCCGGTACCCGTGCCGCTACCGGCATCGGTTCCAGAGCCGGTGCCGCTACCCGTGCCCGTCCCGGTCGCGCCGTCGCTGCCGGCGCTTGCGGCCGGTGCGCTGTCCGAACTCGAGCCGCCACCACCACCGCAGGCCGCGAGCAGCAGGGCGGCGAACAGCGCGGCGGCGAGGGGGGCTGCGCGCCGCAGCGGCGGTGTCGAGTGTTGGTAAGGCATGGACGCAAGCTAGTGCGCGCCGGGTTGCCTGGCGCAGCGCCGCCGATGAACGTGCGGTCCTGACGCGACCGGCGCGACCGGCGGCCGCGCGTGCCTTGCCGTGCGCGGCTAGCCGAGCACCTTGTTCATCGCCGCCAGCAGCTTGGCGAAGCGTGGCGGCTCTTCGCTGGCGAAGGCGCGGCCGCGATCGCTCAGCGTGAAGCGCGGCGCGTCGCCATCGCCCAGGCGCGCGTGGCCGTGGCGCAGCAGCAGATCGAGGCCGGTCAGCAG
This sequence comes from Hydrocarboniphaga sp., assembly GCF_965279055.1. Taxonomy (NCBI): domain Bacteria; kingdom Pseudomonadati; phylum Pseudomonadota; class Gammaproteobacteria; order Nevskiales; family Nevskiaceae; genus Hydrocarboniphaga; species Hydrocarboniphaga sp. The sequence continues at coordinate 1,475,234 of NZ_OZ257125.1, forward strand.
CGCATTGTCGTCATAGCTCGGCGCGGAGCGCTGCCAGGCTTCATGCAGCGCTTCGTAGCCGACGTCGGCGGGCAGCCCGGCGAGCTGCTTGGCAACCAGCCGATGTGCTTCTTCGGCGGTCGGCGCGGTCTGCACTTCGGCCAGCGGTGGCGCCAGGCGCAGCAGCGCGTCGGGCGAGCGCGGCGCCTGCAGCCAGGCTTCGCCGTCGCGCGTCAGCTGCCAGTAGCGGTCCATGCCGATCAGACGCGGCAGCAGCAGGCCGTCGCGCACCACCACGTCCAGGCCGGTGCGCAGCTCGCCGGCGCGGTGGCCCATCTCCTGCCAGTAGCGCGACAGGGTCATGCCGATCAGCCGGGCGTCGGCCTTGAGCCGCAGCTCGCGGTACACGCCAAGAATGTCGTTGCGCAGGCGCAGCTCGCTCAAATGCGGGCGCTGCGCCGGGCTGCCGGCGGTTGATGCCGGCTCGGCGGCCGTCGCCGTCGCCGTCGCCGGCGTTGCCGCCGGAGGCGGCTCCGCCACGGCGGCAGGCAGAGCCAGCGCCTCGATCAGCCGCCGATAGCCTTCGACGGTGAAGCGCAGATGCGGCGGATCGCTGTTCGGCGTCAGCGCGATCCAGTCGTCGACGAAGAGTTTTTTCAGCGCGCTGCCGAGTTGCTCCGGCTCGCGTCCGGCCTCGGCCCAGCGCCTGTGCAGCAGTTGTGCCGGCAGGCCCTGGCTGAGGCTGACGCTGTGCGCGTCGAGCCAGCGCAGGATGTCGTCGCAGGCGGCGTCGTCGATGATCGGTGTCATGCGCAAAGCTCCCGGCTCACGATGAACAACTGACGCTGATGTGCCGCGCTTCCGGCGGCGGTTCGGCGGCGTAGGCCTCGTTTTCGGGTTGCTCTTCGAACGGCTTTTGTATAAGTGCGAACAGCCGCGCGACTTCGCTGGCGTCACCGGCCTCGGCTTTCTCGATCGCCGTCTGCAGCAGGTGATTGCGCAGCACATATTTCGGATTCACCGCGTGCATGCGCGCGCGCCGCGCATCCTCGTTTTCGCCGTCGAACTGCAGCCGCGCGCGGTACTCGGCGAGCCAGGCATCGAAGCCTTCGCGATCGGTGATCAGGTCGCGCAGCAGCGGTGTTGTACCGGAGTCGATGCGAACGTCGCCGAGTGCGCGGAAGCTGCGCGTGAAGTCATTCTTGCCACGGTCCAGCAGATTCAGGAATCGGTTGATCAGATCGCGATCCTTTTCCTGCATGGAAGCGAAACCGAATTTGTCGCGCCACAGCTCCATCATCCTGGTCGTGTACGCGGCCGGAAAACGATTCAGGATGCCGTTGGCGATTTCCACGGCCTGATCGGGGTCGTCATGCAGCAGCGGCAGAGTCGCCTGCAGCAGCCGCGAGCAGTTCCAGTGGCCGATCATCGGCTGCTGGTCGTAGGCGTAGCGGCCGTCCTCGTCGGTGTGATTGCAGATGTGGTGCGCGTCGAAGGCGTCGAGAAAACCGTAGGGACCGTAGTCCAGCGTGAGCCCCAGCACGCTCATGTTGTCGGTGTTCATGACGCCGTGGCAGAAGCCCACCGCCTGCCATTGCGCGATCGTGCGCGCGGTGCGTTCGACGACTTCGGTCAGCCAGGCCGCGTAGCGATTGTCGAAGCCGGCGAGCTGCGGAAAATGATCGGCAATGACCAGATCCGCCAGGGGCCTGAGCATCTCGTGCCGCTGCATCAGGTAGAAATATTCGAAGTGGCCGAAGCGCATGTGGCTGGGCGCGACGCGGCAGATGATCGCCGCGTGTTCCAGGGTTTCGCGGCGCACCGGATCGCTGGCCGCGACCAGCGACAGCGAGCGCGTCGTCGGGATGCCGAGCGCGTGCATGGCTTCGCCGCACAGGTATTCGCGAATGCTCGAACGCAGCACCGCGCGGCCGTCGGCGAAGCGCGAGTAGGGGGTAGGCCCCGCGCCCTTGAGCTGCAGTTCGCGCAGTTCGCCGCGCGCGTCGCGAACCTGGCCGATCATGATCGCGCGGCCGTCGCCGAGCTGCGGCACGTAGGAGCCGAACTGGTGGCCAGCGTAGACAGTTGCGATATACGCGCCGTGCTCGACTTTGCGATTGCCGGCGAGCGCGGCGAGCAGCGCAGGATCGTCGGCGGCAGTGGCGGCAAGCCCCAGTTCTTCGGCCAGCCTGGCGTTGAAATGCAGCAGCCGCACGTCGTCCAGTGGCGTCGGGTCGACCTTCGAGTAATAGGCTTTGTCGAGCCGCGCGAAATGGTTTTCGAACGGCAGGTCGTCGATTCGGTTCTGGAGCGTCATGCGGACACTTTAGCCGTTTCTTCCCGTCTCCCGCGTGCGGGAGAGGGGAACCCGTTTCAATCTGTTTTGATCGCCTTGTCGTTCGACGTCGCATCCGAGCCGACGATCAGCCGCGCGCCGCGGCTGAAGCTCAGGTAGTTCCAGAACCACTGGATCGCGACCAGGGTGCGGTTGCGCATGCCGATCAGAAAGTAGATGTGCGCGAAGCTCCACAGCCACCAGGCGAGACCGCCGCTCATTTTCAGTTTGCCGTAGTGGATGATCGCGCTGTTGCGGCCGATGGTCGCGAGGTTGCCGAAGTTGCGGTAGCGGAACGCGGCGGGCCGCGGTTTGCCGCGGATTTCGGCCCTGATACAGGCGGCGACATGCTGGCCGGCCTGCTTCGCCGCGGGCGCGACGCCGGGTACCGGCGCGCCCTGTACGGTCTTCACCGAGGCGGTGTCGCCGATCACGAAAATCTCGGGACTGCCCGGTACCGACAGATCCGCCGCCACCAGCGCGCGGCCGGCGCGATCGGCCGGGCAGCCGACCCAGCGCGCCGCCGGCGACGCCGCCACACCGGCGGCCCAGATGATGGTGTGCGCGTCGATGCGATCTTTCTGCAGCGTCACACCGCGCGCGTCGCAGCCGATCACCTGCGCGTTCAGATGCACTTCCACGCCCATGCGCGTCAGCTCGCGACGCGCGACTTCGGACAGGGATTCCGGAAACGCGCCGAGCAGCCGCGGCGCGCCTTCGACCAGCATGATGCGCGTATCGCGCGGGTCGATGCTGCGAAAGTCCGAGGCCAGCGCGTGCTGCGCCAGCTCGGCGATCGCGCCGGCCATTTCCACGCCGGTCGGGCCGCCGCCGACGATGACGAACGTGGTCAGCGCGCGGCGCAGCGCCGGGTCGTCGGAATTCTCGGCGCGCTCGAATGCCAGCAGCAGGCGGCGCCGGATCAGGGTCGCGTCGTCGATGCGCTTCAGGCCGGGCGCGACCGGCGCCCATTCGTCGTGGCCGAAATAGGTGTGCGTGGCACCGGTGGCCAGCACCAGGTAGTCGTAGGGCAGGCGGCGGCCGTCGTCGAGCACGACGTCGTGCGCGGCCTTGTCGACCGCGGTGACTTCGCCGAGCAGCACGCGCGCGTTGGCCTGGTTGCGCAACACGCTGCGCACCGGCCAGGCGATGTCGGAGGGGTTCAGTCCGGCGGTCGCCACCTGGTACAGCAACGGCTGGAACAGGTGGAAGTTGCGGCGGTCGACGACGGTGATGTCGGCGTCGGCCTTGGCCAGTGACTGCGCCGTGGTCAGGCCGCCGAAACCGGCGCCGACGATGACGACTTTCCTGCGGCTTTGGGTTTGCATGCCGCGCAGTTTAGGCGGAAGCGCCGGGCCCGCCAGTCGTATTTTTCGATGCGGTGGATACGTGGCGCGAAGGATGTTTGCCGCTACCGCCGGTGGATTTACAGCCTGACCGTCAGATCCAGCGTATAGAAGCGCCCGTAGTCGGCCATCCAGCGCACCACGTTACCGGCGGCCAGCGGCTGGCTCAGCGCCTGGTTGTAGATCTTCACGTCGCTGAGGTTGTGGCCGGCGAAGGTCAGGCTCCAGCCTTCGGCCGGCGTTGCCGCCGTGATGCGCGCGTCGTAGACCAGGGTCGCCTTCTGCAGTTTCAGCGGATCGTCGTCCAGATCCAGATAACGCTGGCTGCGGTACAGCACATCGCCGCCCAGGGTCACGTGGACAGGGCCGGGCAGCGGCAGCAGGTAGCTGGGCACGAAACTCGCGGTCCACTTCGGCGCCAGTTCCAGCGGCCGGCCGCCGAGATCCTGGGTGTCCTCGCTGGAGCTGGAAACCGGCGGCGCATCCGGATAGCGGACGTAGTGCGCATCGGCATAGCCGAACGAGGAACTCAGCAGCAGCCCGGGCAGCGGCAGCCAGGTCAGATCGCCCTCGAAGCCGCTGGAGCGCGCCGACGCGGCGTTGAGGATCACGAAGCTGCCGTCCTGGAATGTCGACACCTGCAGGTTCTCGAACTTGGTCGTGAACGCGGCGATGTTGAACTGCAGCGGCGTGCCGAACAGCCGCGCGCGCGTCTTGGCGCCGACTTCGTAGCTGGTCGCCAGCTCCGGATCGTATTCGAGGTTTTCATTGGACAGCGGCCGGCCGTTGAAGCCACCGCTCTTGTAGCCCTGGGCCCAGGTGAAGTATGTGGTGATCGCCTGGTTCGGCTCGTATTTCAGGCCGGCTTTCGGCGACAGGTCCCAGTCGCTTTGCGTGGCATGGGTGTCGTGGTCTTTCTGCGCGCCGTTGGTGATCGCCGGAATCAGCGGGCTGTTGGTGTGGCTGTAGGCATCGGCGCTCTTGTATTCGTAGCCGAAGCGCAGGCCGCCGATGATCGAAAGATCCGGCAGCACCTTGTGCTCGAACTGGCCGAAGTACGCGGCGCTCTGCGTGTGCTGATCCAGGCCGACCGCAGCCGACACCTGTTGGCCGATCACCGGCGACAGCACCGGATTGAGCGTGTCGAGCAGGCTGCCCAGCGACGGCGCCAGCGCGCCGAACAGCGTGCCCGCCGAGCCGTTGCCGCTGCGGCCGGCGGCCTGTGCATCGGCCTGCGCGGCGGCGAAGTAGGCCGCGGCGGCGCCGAGGTCTTCGACCAGGAACAGATCGCTGGTGGTGTAGCGCGAATCGAACAGGAAAAAGCCGGTCACGAAGTTGACGCCGTAACCCCAGCCGAACAGGTCCGGGGTCTCGCCGGCCAGGCGCAGTTCCTCGCTGAACTGGCTGTAGGTCGAGGGCTTGACCAGCTGGTCGACGATGAACGGAATCGGCGAGAAGTCCGCATCCAGATCGTCGCGCTTTTCGCGGCTGCCGGCGTAGGCGGTGACCGACGTCACCGTGGCCTTGTTCATGCGCCACAGCGAGCCCGGATCGTAGTCGACGGTGATGTGCGCGCCATACAGCTGCGCGTCGTCACGCGAAGGATGATTCTCCGAGTTCAGATGATTGCCGGCGTCGTCGTCGACCAGAGGATCGTAGGTCCGCGCCAGCGCCAGCATGTTGGCGCCGACATGGTCGAACGCGAACAGGTTGTAGTTGCGGTACTGGTGCGAATAGAAGCCGCCGATGTCGACCGCGAAAGGGCCGTCGCCGTCGTAGCCCAGCCGCAGCCGCGCGCTGCGCTGCGACGGATTGGATTCGCCGCGCTCGAGGAAGGTGTTGTACTGCGAGCCTTCGTCGCCGTAAGTGATGTTGCCGGCCAGGCGCGCGCTCCAGCTGTCGCCGAGCGCGACATTGAACGCCGGCTGCAGCGAGCGGCGGCCGTAGCTGCTGCCGGTGAAATCGCCGACGGTTTCGTTGGAGGTCCTGGCGGTATTGGTGCTCAGATTGAGCAGGCCGGCGGTGGTGTTCTTACCGAACAGCGTGCCCTGCGGACCGCGCAGCACTTCGAAGCGATCGATGTCGCTGAAGAACGCCGACAAAAATGCGCTGCGGCCGTAATACACGCCGTCGACGACGGTGCCGACCGAAGGATCGAAGCTGGGATTCAGATCGGGCGTGGCAAAGCCGCGCACGCCGAGCGTGCCGGAATTGCCGGCGACGGTGATGTTCAAGTTCGCCGCGTAATTCTGCAGGTCGTTGAACGAGGCCAGGCCGGCCTGACGGATGAATTCGCCGTCCACCGTGGTCAGCGACACCGGCACGGTCTGCGCATCGCGCCGGGTCTTGGTCGCGGTGACGACGACGGTTTCGAGTTCGGTCGGTGCGTCGTTGTACGCCTCGGGCGCCGGATTCACGGCGACGCCGGTAACGTCGTCCTGCGCGAGCGCGATACCCGAGGCGAGCAGGGCGCCGGCCGCGAGCCACGCGGCGCGCCGCCCGGCGCGCGGCCGGGCGTTTAGCTGCGCGCTCATGAGGCCGATCCGCAGGCGGCGCGTGCCTGCTGGTTGCGTTGCTCCAGTTCGGCCAACAGGCCGTCGACGCCGCTGCGCGTGATCTGGCTTTCGTACTGAGCCGAACGCACCGCGAGATCGCTGACGCCCTGGGCGACGACATTGACGATCTTCCAGCCGTCGGCGCCCTGGCGCAGCGCGTAGTCGAAGCTCACCGCATCGCCGCTGGCCGGCAGCAGGGTCGCGGCGACGCGGCCTTCGCTGCTGCTGGTGCCGAGTTCGAAGTGCGTGGCCTTGTCGGCGCTCGTGCTGGCGAACTGGCTGGCGTAGGTGGTCACCGCGGTGTCGGCGATCACCGTGCGAAAGCGCGTGCGCTGCGCCTCGCTCATGTCCTTCCAGTGGCGGCGCAGCAGCTTCTGTGCGATCAGCTCGAAGTCGAAGGCCTGCGCCACCACCGGCTCCAGCCGCTGGCGGCGGGCGGCGCAGGACTGGGGATTACGCAGGCCGGCGACCAGCGCGCTCTGCAGGGCGTCGACCACGGCCGCGGGCGAGCCGGCGGCCGGCGCGGTGCTGCCTGCTGCGAAGGCCCAGGCCGGCACCATCGCCAGGCCCAGCACCGCAAAAAATCTCGACACGTTGTCTCCTGATTTATTTCCCCTCTCCCGCACGCGGGAGAGGGGAAACGGCACTAGCATGGGCGCGGATGATCGGACCGTAAGAGGCGGTATGCAAGGGCAGAAAACAGCCGGTGAGGCGACGCAGACTCTGGCCGGACGCTGGGTGGCCCTGGTGCAGCGCCACGCCACCGGCGTGCTGCTGCTGGCCGCGCTGCTCGGCGCCGGCGTGGCCTGGTATGTCGCCGGGCACCTGAGCGTCGACACCAACACCGAGAACATGCTGTCGCCGCAGCTGCCCTGGCGCCAGGCCGAGCGCGCGCTGCTGGACCGCTTTCCGCAGATGGAGCGCACGCTGGCCGTGGTCATCGACGCGCCGACCGCCGAGGCCGCCGATGTCGCACAGCGCGCGCTGGTCGAGCGGCTGCGCCGGCGCAGCGATCTGTACCGGAGCGTGTTCGCGGCCGAAACCGAGGTCTATTTCCGCGAAAACGGCCTGCTGTATCTGTCGACCGATGCGCTCGACGCGCTGTCGCAGCAGCTCAACCTGGCGCAGCCTTTTCTGGCGACGCTGGGCCGCGATCCTAGCCTGCGCGGCCTCGCCGGGCTGCTGATTCCGGCCTTGCAGCATCCCGAGTCCGTGCCGTTCGACCTGAGCCCGGCGTACACCGCGCTGGCCGACGGTGTCGGCGCCGCGATCGACGGCCGCAATCTGACCAGCTCCCTGCAAAGCCTGATGGGCGGCGGTGGGAGCGATGCCGCGGCGACGCTGCAGCCGGGCAAGCGCCGCTTCATCGCGCTCGATCCGGTGCTCGACTTCGCTCAGATGACGCCGGCCGCCGCGCCGATCGGCTATGCACGCGAGCAGATTGCGGCGCTGCAGGCGAGCGATCCGCAGATGAGCGAGGTGAGCGTGCGCCTGACCGGCTCGGTTGCGCTCGAACACGAGGAACTGCTCAGCGCTTTCGGCGGCACCGGCGTCGCGCTGATCGCGGCGATGCTGCTGGTCGCGGTGCTGCTGTGGCTGGCGCTGCGTTCGCCCTGGCTGGTGATCGCCGCGGTGCTGACGCTGATCTACGGCCTGCTGCTGACCGCCGGTTTCGCGGCGCTCGCGGTCGGCCATCTGAACCTGATTTCGATCGCTTTCGGCCTGCTCTATGTGGGCCTGGGCATCGATTACGCGCTGTACCTGTGCATGCAGTATCGCGAACTGCGCGCGCAGGGCCTGCGCGGCGACGAGGCGCTGACGCGCGCCGCCGGCGAAGTCGGCGGCTTCATGTTGGTGTGCGCGCTGACCACATCGATCGGCTTCTTCGCGTTCATTCCGACCCGTTTTGCCGGCATCGGCGAACTCGGCCTGATCGCCGGCGTCGGCATGTTCGTCAGCTTCGCGGTGAGCCTGACGGTGCTGCCGGCGCTGATCGCGCGGCTGCCGCAGCGGATCAAGGCGCCGCCGCTCGCAACCGGTTCCGCGCTGATGGCGCGCGTGCTCGACTGGCCGTATCACTACGCCAAATCGATCCGCATCGCGGCGGTCGTGCTCGGCGTCGGCGCCGTCGCGCTGGCGACGCAGGCGCGCTTCGACACCGATCCGCTGAACCTGCGTGATCCGCATTCGGAATCGGTCGCCACCTTCCGCGATCTGCTTGGCGACCCCTCGCAGCCGCCGTTGACCTTGTCGGTGCTGGCCGCCGATGCGGCGCAGGCCAAAGCGGTGTCGGAAAAGCTCACCAAACTGCCGGAAGTCTCGCGTGCTTTCAGTATTCTCGATCTGGTGCCGGCCGATCAGGACGACAAGCTGGCGATCATCGACGATCTGAATTTGAGCCTGAATCTGCCGCAAGCAGCGAGCGCCGCGCAGGCGACGCCGCCCGAGGAAGCCGCGGCGGCGCAGGCGCTGGCTGCTGCGCTCGCAGCGAACGCGTCGCCGGCTGCGGCAAAACTGAAATCGCAGCTGCTGCGCTTCACCGAGGCCGCGCAGACCAGGGACGCCGATGCGATCGTCGCGCGTCTGCACGCCAATTTGTTCGGCGCGCTGCCGGCGCAGCTGGCGCAACTGCGCGAATCGCTGAAGGCGCATGCGGTCGGCGAAGCCGAGCTGCCGGCCGAGCTGCGCAGCCGCTATCGCAGCGCCGACGGTACCTATCGCGTCGAAATCTGGCCGCGCGAATCGCTGGCCTCGCCGCTGGCGATGGCGCGTTTCGTCGATGCGGTACGCGCGGTCGAACCCGGCGCGGTCGGTCCGCCGGTGGGTTTTCTCGAAGCCGGGCGCACCGTGGTCGACGCGTTCCGCCAGGCGTTCGCCTATGCGGTGATTGCCGTGCTCGTGCTGCTGATGCTGTTGCTGCGCAGCGTTGCCGACACCTTGCGCGTGGTGCTGCCGCTGCTGCTGGCCGGCGCGTTCACGGTCGCGGCGATGGTGCTGCTGAAGCAGCCGTTCAACTTCGCCAACGTGATCGCGCTGCCGCTGGTGCTCGGCGTCGGAGTCGACTACGGCGTGTACCTGGCGCAACGCGGCCGCGCCGCGCCGGCCGGCGCCAACCTGCTGCGGACCAGCACCGCGCGCGCCGTCTGGTACGGCGCGCTGATCACGATCGCGAACTTCGGCAACCTGATGCTGGCGCCGCATCCCGGCATGGCCAGCATGGGGCTGCTGCTGACGCTGGGGTTGTGCATGACCTTGCTATGCACGCTGGTGCTGCTGCCGGGGCTGTTGCGCCAGCGGGCCTGAGTCGCGGGCAAGCCCGCTCCTACATCAGCGCTTTGTAGGAGCGGGCTTGCCCGCGACCGCTGCGGCTACGGCCCGTAGCGCCGCGCGTAAATCCCGCGACCGCTGCCGTCCAGGCCGTCGACCTGCCAGGCCGCGATCATGCGGCCGCTGGCGTCGATCGCGATGGCCGGCTGCAGGATCGCGTTGCTGGTGGTCGCACCGTCGGCGCGCAAGGTCGCGCCGGCCGCGCCGCTGCTGCTGTAGCGACGCAGATACAGGCCGTCGGAATGCGCGGCCACCGCGACCTGGCCACTGGCCGCCATCGCGATGGCCGGCTTGCGCTTGAGCCTGGCGCCGTCGACGGTGATCGGCGCACCCAGCGCCGTGCCGTTGACGTCGTAGCGCCGCAGCGCGACACCGGGCGTACTCCAGTCGCTGCTGGTGTTGGTCTGCCAGGCCAGCGCGAATGCGCCGCTGGGCGCGACCGCGACCACCGGGCGATCGACGGTGATGCCGGTGGTGCTGGCGTCGACCTGAAAGCCCAGACCCAGTGGCTTGCCGTCGGCGCCGTAGCGGCGCGCGTAAATGCCGAGAAACTGGCCGAGGCTGCTGGTCGCGGTGAGGTAACCCGGCTGCGCGTCGGAGTTCCAGGCGACGACGAAGCCGCCCTGGTTGTCGATGCCGACGCCCGGCACGCGCAGGTTGACGAGGAAGCTGTTCTGCACCTGGATCGGCGCTTCCTTGGGCGTACCGTCGGCATTGTAGCGCTGCGCGATGATGTAGCCCGGCACGATGTTGGTCGCCACCGGCAGGCTCCTGCCGCGCTCCGGCCAGACCACGATGAACTCGCCACTGGGTGCGATCGCGACCGCGGTTAGTGCGTAGATGTCGCGCTCGCCGGCGTTGACGCGGATCGGCGCGCCGCGCGCACTGCCGTCGGCGCCATAGCGCTGCACGAAAACGCCGGTGGTGGCCGCCACATGCGTGGCGCTGTTCCAGGCGACGACGAAGTCGCCGCTGGCATTCATCGCCACCGCCGCATTGGTCTGGCGCTCGGCGGTGTCGCTGTTGACGCGAAATTCGCCGCCGACTTTGACTCCGGCCGACGAATACAGCTGCGCGTAGATGTCGTTGAGATCGCCGTTACCGCTGTCGCTTTCCCAGACGACGACGAAGCGGCCGTCGGCCGCGGCCGCCACGGCCGGCGCGCTCTGGTTGCCCTGCGTCGTGGTGTTGACGCGGAACTCCGGCGCCAGAGCGCTTTGCGCGGCGGCGAGCCCGGGCAAGGCCGCGGCGCCGAACAGGCAGGCGAGGGCGGCGGCCGTCTTGATCGGCTTGAGGATCGGTTTCATCGCAGCGCTCCTCAAGGACGCGAGAACTGGCTGAGAAAAGCCCAGATCACGTCGGTGGCGTTGAAGTCCTGGGCGGTGATGCCCAGACCCAGCGTGTAGCGGGTCGAGCCCGGCCAGGTGTGGCCGCCGCCGGTGACCACGTACTGCTCCACGGCCGCGCCATTGGCGCAGCCGCGCCAGGTGCGCGCCATCGTCGAGGTGCCGTCATCGATGCTGTCGGCGATCGCGCTGTCGGTGTAGGCCTCGGTGCAGCCGTCGATGCGACGCCACATCGCCACGGTGTCGGCGACCGAGCGCTTCAGCAGGTTGCCGTTGAATGGAACGATGGGATCGGCGACGCCGTTGATGTAGAGCGCCGGCGTGCCGATGGCTGGCAGGCAGCTGCGGTAGTCGAACTGCTCGATGGTCGTCGCCACCACGCCGATCGCGGCGACGCGGCCGGGCTGCAGGCAGGCGAAGTGCTGCGCCATCTGGCCGCCATTGGAATAGCCGGCCATGTAGATGCGCTTGGGGTCGATCGGATATTTCGCCAGCGCGTCGTCGAGCACCGCGTTGAGGAACTTGACGTCGTCGACGGTCTTGAACGAGCCGGCGCCGTAATTCCATTTGCCCTGCACGCCTTCGGGCAGGATCACCCAGGCGCCGGCGTCGCGCGCGATCCTGGCGAAGTTGGTCAGGTCGGCCATGTCCTCGGGCGTGCCGTGCAGGTAATGCAGCAGCACGACCACCGGCGCCTTGGTGGCGCTGGCGGCGGTGGGCTTGAAGTACAGCACCTGGCGATTGCGCAGGTCCGAATAGACCGTGGTGCTGAAGCTGCTGGTCTTTTCAACCTGTTGGACGTCGTGCGCCTGCGCGATCGCGCAGGCGCCCAGCAGCACGCTGGCTGCGGCACTACGGAGATTTTTCATCCCCTCGTCTCCCTGTCTGTCCGGGGTGTCCCGGTGCGGTGATTCTGCCTCAGGCTTGGAGGAAATCGCGAATGTCGCACTGTCATTTCCGCGAATGCGGGAATCCAGTACGGCGAGCGCTGCTGTGGTATCCCCGAATTGCCGCCACCGCGCAGGGCTTGAAGCGCGCGTTTCAGGCCACGCTTTCGGCGCTGTACCGCGCCAGCAGGCCGCTGCGGATCGCCTGCTGGAACACGCGCGTGAACAGCCAGCAGGCGAGCGCGATCTGCAGCAGCGCCAGCGCCAGGCCGCCGCCGAGTTCGACGGTCGACACACCTTGCCCGGCGACGACGCCGCGCATGCCCTCGAACACATACGATGGCGGCAAGGTACGGCCGATCGCCTGCATCCAGGTCGGCAAGGTCGACAGCGGATAGAACACGCCGGCGAACGGCGACAGCAGCGCCGGGATCGGCCACACCAGCCACTCCGACGCCGGCCCGAGCCGCAGCACCATCGCGCAGGCAAAAATGCCGAGCGCGATGCCGAACAGGAACAGCACCAGCATGAACGGAATCAGCAGCAGGCCGTAGCGCGCGAAGTCCAGGCCGAAAAAGCCGGTCGCCAGCGCCAGCATCACGATCAGGCCGAGAATGCTGGCGAGCACGCTGGTCAGCACCAGGCCGCCGAGATAGGCGCGCACCGACAGCGGCGAGGCAAACAGGTTGAGGAAATTGCGCGACCACACGTCTTCCAGAAACGCGGTGGTCACGCCCTGCATCACGCGCGAGAAAAAATCCCACAGCAGCACCGCGCCGAGCATCGTTGCGACGAAGTCCGGGCCGCCGTGGCTGACGCTGCTCAGGTAGCGGCTGATGAAGCCCCACAGCACGATGTCGACCGCGACCCAGGCGAAGATCGGCAGCACGCGCGTCGGACTGCCGCGCATCAGATAAAACTGGCGCAGCGCGATGGCGTAGAGCGCGCGCAGGCTCATCGCGAGGCCTCGGCGCCATTGGCCGGATCGCGCGCCAGACGCACGAACAGGTCTTCCAGTGAATCGGCATTGTGCGCCGCCGGCAGGCGGCGCGGATCGCCTTCGAGCAGCACGCGGCCATGCGACATGATCAGCACGCGGTCGCAGACTTCTTCGACCTCGACCATGTTGTGCGATGTCCACAGGATGCCGCCGCCGTCGTCCTTGGCGATGCGCCGGATCTGCTCGCGGATGTCGCGCGCGGTGGACGGATCGAGCGATGCGGTCGGCTCGTCGAGCAATAGCAGCTTCGGCCGGTTCAGCAGCGCTTTCGCCAGGCAGACGCGGGTCTGCTCGCCGCTGGACAGCAGGCCGCAACGGGTGTCGCGAAAGTTCAGCAGATCGAACTGCTGCAGCAGCGCGTCGATGCGCGGCTGCAGCGGCTGCACCTGGTAGATCAGCCCGAAGATGCGCAGGTTCTGCTCGACGGTCAGGTTGCCCGGCAGCGGCGCATAGACCGCGGCGAAGTTGGTCGAGGCCAGCGCCGTCTTGCGCGCGCGCGACACGTCATGGCCGTCGATCAGGATCTGCCCGGCGCTGGGCTCGAGCACGCCGAGCACCATGTTGATCGTCGTCGTCTTGCCGGCGCCGTTGGGGCCGAGCAGGCCGACGATCTCGCCGGGCGCGACGTCGAAGCGGATGGCGTGCACGGCGTGCTTGTCGCCGTAGCGTTTGCACACGTCGCGCACGGTCAACACCGGAGCGCGCGTCGGTTCGGGGGCAGGGCTCATAAGCCGCCGATCTTGCCACGCGCGGGTGAATGCTCGCCTGCCGGGACAGGGCCGCGGCTGGCGTAGAATCCGCGTCCCGTCCATTTCGCAACCGGCTGCCCTTCGTGCCGCAGATGTCCTTCGTCAACCGGCTGCTGACCGTCGCCGTGATCCTCACCTTCGCCGCGCAGATCGGCGGCACGCTGCTGTGGGCCGGTTATGCGCGGCAGTGGCTGCCTCTGCACGTGGTGCTCGGCGCGGCGCTGGTGCTGGCGCTGTGGACCAGCTGCGCGCTGGCGATGCGCGCCGGCGCGCCGAGGTATCGCGTGATCTTTGCGGTGTTCTGGGGCTTCGTCGTGATCGCGCTCGGCTGCTTTCAGTACGGCCAGGTGCCGGGCGCGCGCCATCCGCTGCTGCGCGGCCTGCATCTGGCGGCGGGCTTTGCCGCGCTGATGCAGGTGCGTTATCTGGTCTCGTGCATCCGCGAGTCGATCGGCGTTACAAGCCCATCGAATAAAGTTCGATAGGCGCATCGCCCGGCGTCAGGCTGATGCTGTTTTCGCGCTGCATGCCGAGCTTGCGCAGCACGGCGATCGACGCCTGGTTGTCCGGCTGGGTGATCGCCAGCAGGCGCTTCAGGCCGAACAGGTTCCTGCCCTGGTCGATGACCGCGCGCGCCGCTTCCGGGATGTAGCCCTGGCCGAAATGGGCCGGCAGCAGCGCGAAGCCGATGTCGACCTCGGGCAGCGTGTCGCGCTTGATCAGGCCGCACATGCCGATCGCGGCCGCATCTTCGCGCCGCTCGACGCAGTACAGGCCGAAGCCGTGGCGACGATAGCTTTCCATCGGCCCGCTGCGCAGGTAGGCACGGGCATCGTCGAGCGTGCGCACGTTCTTGTCGCCGATGTAACGCAGCCAGCTCGGCTCGTTGACCAGGCCGAGAATGAAGCCGGCGTCGTCCTCATCGAGCTGACGCAGGCGCAGCCGCGTCGTCAGTAGCGGCATCATGACGGCAACTCGCGCCGCGCCATCGCGACCCAGTGCTGGTTGATGCGGTTGTAGTGACTGCCGGCGACGCGGCTTTCGTCGACGATTTTCTGGAACAGCTCGCGCGCGGCATCAGGCTGGCCGCTGGCCTTGAGCAGCGTCGCCAGCCGGCAGGTCGGCTCCGGGCCGGGAAAATAGCCGCGCAGCGCCTCGTACTCATGGATCGCTGCGTCGGTGTTGCCGAGTTCGTGCTGGCTGCGCGCATAGATCAGATGCGCGTCGGCGCTGCGCAGCTGCGGATGCTTTTCCTTGAAGCGCTCCAGCGTGTCCAGCGCGGCCTGGTATTCGCCGAGCCCGAACTGCGCCTGCGCCAGGCCGGTCATCAGCTGCGGATCGTCGGCGTGTATGCCTTTCAGATAGCGCTGATACAGATCGCGCGCCTCGCCGTAGCGCTGCTTTTGCAGATACTGCTCGGCCAGCGCGATGGCGTTCTTGACCGTGTCGGCGACCGCGAGCTGCTGCGTGGCTTGCCGCAGCTCGCGATCCGGATTGATCGTCTTGCTGAGCTGGCGTCGCGCCTGGTGCGCGCCGCGGCTGTTGCTGAATTCCGGCAGCAGCTCGACGATCAGGTAGGCCAGCGTGCCGACCAGCGGAAAGAACAGCAGGATGAAGATCCAGCTCATGTTGCGCCCGGTCTTGAGCACATGCACGACCAGGCCGACCTGGATGATCAGTGACAGGATGAAATACGGCATTGCCCGCGGTACCGGTCGGGGAGAGCGCGGATTTTAATCCTTAGCGGTGGCGGACGCGGTGGCCTCGGTACATCGCCGGCACAAACAGGCCTTGCCGAGCCGATCCGCCGGCAGCCGTGCCAGCGCCGCCGGATCGACCACCACGCTCTGGCACCAGCAAGGCACGTCGAAGCGACCGCTGGCCGCCACGGCGCAGGCATTGGCCGCGCCGCAGGCGGGGCAGATCGGCTGATCCGCCGGCGTGTCGATGCCCGTGCCTCAGCTCTTGCCGTAGACGATCTTCTTGGCGCCGGCTTCGCAGCTACCGACCACCTTGGCGTCGGCGGCGGCGTCGCTGGCGACGATCTCCAAGGTGTAGCCCTTGACCTGCTTGGCATCGAGCTTGGCCGCGATTTCGCCCTTCAGCTCGTCACAGGGTTTGCCGGCGGCGAAGACGCTGGTGGAGGCGGACAGCAGCAAGATCGCAGCGATAGCATGGTTCATGACGACTCCCCATTCGGTGACGGCTTTTATTGTGGATGGCGGCCGTACGGCCCGTGTCGGCCCCGGCTGCATTATTCGCAGTCTCACACAGGCGAAGCAAGCGTCCTAACGGCGCATCAGCACGAATGGCGGATCCTGCTCGAAGGTGACGACGCCTTTCATCGTCGTCCGATGCGGATCGAACAGGAATTCACGGTCGCTCTGCTGCGCGGCACGCAAGCGCCAGGTCGCGTCGCGCATGCGCTTCAGTCCCAGCGATTCGCCTGTTCGCCGAAGCGCTCGCCTTTGGCGCGGACCACGCAGAAGCGCTGACCGGTCGGCGCTTCCATCACCACCCAGGTGTGCACACGCTGCACGATCTTCGCGCCGTGCCCCTGCAGTCGGGTGACCTCGGCTTCGACGTCGTCGCTCTCGATGTCCAGATGCACGCGGCTGGCATGACTGACCGACTGCACCTCGATGTGCAGCTGCTCGCGCGGATCGATCAGCCGGACGTACTTTTCGCCTTCTTCGGCCGGCAGGGCCTGCGCCTGCATGCCCAGCGCCGCGCTCCAGAAGCGCGCCGCACCATGCACGTCGTCGGTCTGACAATCGATGATGAATCCGGCCAATCTGCTTTTGTGCATGGTCGTGCTCCTCAGACGTTCAAGGCTTTATCACCGGCCCCAAGTGAGGCGTCGGGATAGTTGTGCTCATGACGGGCCTGATGGGTGGGAAACGGCTGGCAAGGCGCCGAGGTGATATTAGTCCGGCGCTTTCACTTGGGCACGAAGTGGCGCAGCAGATTCTTTTTGGCGTCGTAGGCCCAGAAGTCGTCACCGGCCGGATTCAGTCCATAAACCGTGGTGCTGAAGC
Organism: Hydrocarboniphaga sp.; assembly: GCF_965279055.1. Classification (NCBI taxonomy): domain Bacteria; kingdom Pseudomonadati; phylum Pseudomonadota; class Gammaproteobacteria; order Nevskiales; family Nevskiaceae; genus Hydrocarboniphaga; species Hydrocarboniphaga sp. Next base: position 1,491,796 of record NZ_OZ257125.1, read on the forward strand.
CTAGCGAGCCGAGCAGCTTGCCCTTCTGTGCGTGGTAGTAGTTGCCGTTGCCGAAGGCGACGCTGCCGGTTGCGGCGTAGATCATCTCGGGAAACACACGCAGCGTATGGGTTACGTCCAGCGCGTCGACGCAAAGCTGACCGTAGTAAAACGCCGAGCCGTCGGTCGCCAGCGCCACGGTGCCGCCGTAACCGTCCGCAGAGCCGTAGATTCCGGTTTGCTCCTGCGCGACGAACTCATCGTCGACGATCTTGAACGCGTGAATCTCGGCGGACGACGAGCCCGAGCCGCCGTGGATCAGGCGCCCGGTGTTCGCGTCGTAGCGGAAATCGCCGTAGTAGACCCCGGGGTAATACCCGGTGAACGAGCCATTGCCGCTGTTGATCTGCTGCATTGCGTCTTCGCCGGTCCATTTGGCGTTGTAGAAAGTGACCCACTGATCCCTCGATTTGAGCAGCACCTTCTTGCCCGACTCGGCTTGAATGTTGCCGGCCATGTAGGTGCTTTCGATGTCCCAAGTGCCCGATTTGAGATCCAGCCGGTGCACGTAATGTTGGCCGGCGGGCGTGCCATAACCGATGTTCTCGCCACCGTAGTCGGCCACGAACAGGTAGCGCTGATCCGGTGACAGCGACATGTCGGTGAAGTTGGTGATCGCAAAGTGCGTGCTCGACTTCGCCGTCGCCAGATCGATCACCGCCACGGCGCTCGAGCTGTTCTTCAGGATCAGCCGGTTGTACGCCGGTGAATAAGCCAGCTGCACGGCGTTGGTCGGAGCCGCGATGCTCTGGACGACGCTGTACTTGGTGCCGGCCGAGGCACTCGGTTGATAGGCAATGAAAGCCAGCAGCAGGCTGACCGTGCGCGTGGCGCGCGAAGCGAAGAAAACCATCAGATCCCCCCAAATTGTCGAAAACGTTCTGCATCCCCGGAAGCAAGCTAGCAGGGCGGCGCCGGGGCGATCAACGGACTGGTCCGCAAAATGGTCTTGTCCCGGCCATGCTGGGCAGCTTGTCGGTGCTGTGTGGCCCCAGTCGGCGCCGGCGTCGCCCCAGCGGGCGCGCCAGGAACATCGATGAGGACGGCTCCGGCTAGGCTTGCGCCGCCGTCGGCAATCGGCCGCCGTTCTAGATTGAACCGCAGGGTTGCGGCGGCGGCCGGTATCCCTGGCCGCTTGCCAGCGCCGTGCTTACCCGCTACAACGCGCGCCTCATTGGCGGTAATGCGGCGGTGTCGTGGAATTTCAGCTTCTTGCCAGCTCCGGCGCCGCGCGCCGCGGCCGTATGACCTTCGAGCGCGGCGTGGTCGAGACGCCGGCGTTCATGCCGGTGGGCACGTATGGCTCGGTGAAGGCGATTTCGCCCGAAGAAGTGCGGGACAGCGGCGCGCAGATCCTGCTCGGCAATACGTTTCATCTGATGCTGCGGCCCGGCGAGCAGACCATCAAGAAGCTCGGCGGCCTGCATCGCTTCATGAACTGGGGCGGGCCGATCCTGACCGACTCCGGCGGCTTCCAGGTGTGGAGCCTGGCCGGGCTGCGCAAGATCACCGAGGAGGGCGTCAAGTTCGCTTCGCCGGTGAATGGCGACCGGCTGTTCCTGTCGCCGGAGTCCTCGGTGGCGATGCAGCATGCGCTGGGCTCCGACATCGTCATGCAGTTCGACGAATGCACGCCGCATCCGGCGACCGAGCGCCAGGTGCGCAAGTCGATGGAGTTGTCGGCGCGCTGGGCGCAGCGCTGCAAGGATGCGCATGCGGCATTGAATGCCGGCTGCCTGGGGCCCCAACCCCAGGCGTTCGGCGGGCAGGGACTGCCACTGGCAGTCCCTGAAAGCCCCGCCTCACTTTTCGGCATCGTCCAGGGCGGCATGCTGCCGGAGCTGCGGCGCGAATCGCTGCAACGGCTGAGCGAGATCGGCTTTCCGGGTTATGCGATCGGCGGCCTCTCCGTTGGCGAATCCGAAGAAGAACGCCTGCAGGTGCTCGACGCGATCGGCCCGCAGCTGCCGGCGGATCGTCCGCATTACCTGATGGGTGTCGGCACGCCGCGCGATATCGTGCAGGCGGTGGGCCGTGGTATCGACATGTTCGATTGCGTGATGCCGACGCGCAACGCGCGCAACGGCCATCTGTTCACCAGCCAGGGCGTGGTCAAGATCCGCAACGCGAAATATCGCGAGGACGAGGCGGCGCTGGACCCGAACTGCGACTGCTACACCTGCCGCAATTTCTCGCGCGCTTATCTGTACCACCTGGACCGCTGCAACGAAATGCTCGGCCCGCGGCTCAACACGATCCACAACCTGCGCTATTACCAGAGCGTGATGAGCCGGCTGCGCGGCGCGATCGAGCAGGATCGTTATGCGGAGTTCGCGGCGGACTTCATTGCCTCGCCCGAGGGCGCGCCGTCGAAGGTGGCGCGTGTCGCGGTGGCGGAAGTGGCAGCGGGGCCGGAGGCTTAGAGCAGCTCTGTCTTCGGTCGCGGACAGGCTCCGCTCCTACAAAAAGCCATCCTGTAGGAGCGGACCCTGTCCGCGACTTCAGGCTTCAAAGCAGCGCCATCACCTCCGCCGCCGCCCGATCCCCCGAGCGGATCGCGCCGTCGAAATAACCGTTCCAGATTTCCGCGGTCTCGGTGCCGGCCCAATGCAGCCGCCCGATCGGCGCGCGCAGCGCCTCGCCGTAGTCCAGCCACACGCCGGGCGGGAAATAGCCGGCGTAGCAGCCGCGCGACCACTCCTCGGCCGACCAGCTCTGCTCGATGTATTCCAGCGGCGTGCGTGCGGCTTCGCCGTAGAAGCGCACGAAGCTGTCGATCGTGCCGGCCATGCGCTGCTCGCGCGTCTGGCGCAGCGCCTTGCGGCCGTCTTCGCCTTCGATGAAGCCCATCATCACCCCGACTTTCGCGTCCGGCGGTGAATTGTCGAACGTGATTTTCACCGGTCCGGTGTCGCCGGTGGCCTGGCCGTTGAGGCCGGCGTCGCGCCAGAACGGCGTCGGATACACGCACTGCACCTTGATCACCGTGCCCATCGGGATGCGCTGCGTCAGCTGGTCGCGCAGGCCGTCGAGCGCCGGTGCGTAGCGGATGCGGCCGGCGAGTGTCGGCGGAATCGCGACGATCGCGCGCTGCGCCTGCACGCTGAAGTCGTCGCCGAGCACGCTCACGCCGTGGTCGCCATGCTCGATGCGCAGCACCGGCGCATTCAGCAGCACGCGGTCGCCGAGTTCGGCGGCCAGCGCCAGCGCGATGCGCTGCGAGCCGCCGACGATCCGCGACTCCTGCGCGCCGCCGGCGGTGTTGATCAGGTTGTCGAGCGAGCCGGCGGAGTGGATGTAGAACAGCACGTGCAGCAGCGATACGTCGCGCGGCTGCGCCGAGAACACCGATTCGATCGCCAACTGCAGCAGTTGCTTGCCGTTGGCGCTGAAGAGATTGTCGTCGATCCAGGTCTGGAAGGTCTTGCTGTCCCATTCCACGGCTTTGGGCGCCGTCCACGGCGCCGCCAGCGGCACGTCGGCCGACATGCTGTTGAGGCGAATGATCGCGATCTGCGCCTCGGCCGCGCCGAGCAGTGCGCCCGGCGGAATGCGCCCGGAATACTCGCTGCGGCGACCGTCGCGAAAGTCCACCGACTTGCCGTCGTTGTAAGTCTTGAACGTGCCCAGCTGCAGTTCCTCGATCAGCGACAGCACCCGATCCTGCGTCGGTCCGACCCACTGGCCGCCGACTTCGACGATCGTGCCCGGCGTCGCGGCCGGCGCAGTCACCGCGCGATTCAGCGTGCGCCCGCCGACGCGATCGCGCGCTTCTACCACGAGCACGCTCGATCCGGCCGCGACCAGAGCGCGCGCCGCGGACAGGCCCGCGAGCCCGGCGCCGACGACGACCACGTCGGCCTTGTAGCGGCCGTGCGCGCTGCTGCTGTCTGCGGCCTGCGCGGCACCGATCGGGCTGTTGGTATCGCAGCCGGGCAGCAGCGTGCTGCCGAGCGCGGCGGCACCGGTCAGCAATTGGCGGCGGGTAAGTTCGGGCTTGTTCATGGCGTGTCTCAAAAAAATCGGCGGACCGGATCGGCCCAGACGGCGGTTGCCCGATCGTCGTTTTCCTGCACGTCGCGGCTGCCCGGTGCCAGCGCGCCGAACTCGGTCTCGTCGTGGCGGAACACGCGATACGCTTCGGCATCTCCCCGACGCGATTTTGGATAATATTCGTACGCGTACCGTAAATCAGTTTAAAAGCGCTGGATCATCGATGACAAGTAGCAGGAAGAAGCAGATGCCGCCACGCGGCCGGCCGCGGCGCAGCGCCTTGCAGCAGCAAGCGGTGCGCACACGCGTGGTCGATGCGGCGCGAGCGCTGTTTGCGGCCGAAGGTTTCGACGCGGTCAGCATGCGCCGTATCGCCGGGGCCGCGGACTGCGGCGCGATGACGCTTTACGGCTATTTCCGCAGCAAGAACGAAATCCTGCGTTTCATCTGGGAGGATTTCTTCGCCGAACTGTTCGAGCGCATCGCCAGGGCCAGCGCGCGCGGTACGCCGCAACAACGGCTGCGCAAGGCCTGCACCGCCTATGTCGACTACTGGTGCGATCATCCTGATCGCTATCGCATGGTGTTCCTGAACCAGGACAGTGCCGCCGCTGGCGAGGCACTGTATGTGGAGCAGTCCGGCGTGCTGGCGCGCTTCGATTTCTTTCGCGAACTGATCGCGGCCATGCAGGCGGATGGCAGTGCGCGCGCCGGTGATCCACAGTTGCTCGGCGAGGCGCTGATCTGCTCGCTGATCGGCATCGCCCATGCGCTGGTGACGATTCCGGAATATCCGTGGATGGCGCGCAAGCGCTTGCTGGCGGCGTGTCTGCAGATCGTCGAGACCGCCTAGCTGGCATGCCGCCTTCGCCGCAACGACGATGGGAGCGTTCAGCGCTTGCGGTTAATCTTGCGCAGCACTACGGGAGACTGACGACATGAAATGGGGCGATGCGCGGCGTAGCAATAACGTGGGCTCGGCCGGCGGCGGTGGAGGCGGCGGCTTCAAGCTCGGCATCGGCGGCGTTGCCGTGGTCATCGTGCTGAGCCTGCTGACCGGGCGCAATCCGCTGGAGATGCTCGGCCTGTTGTCGCAGATCGATCAGGGCGGGCAGGGCACCGAGGAAGTACAGCCGCCGAATACCGACGACAAGACCGTGGATTTCGTCCGCGCGATCGTCGGCGAAACCGAGGATGTCTGGGGCGAGCTGTTTCAGCAGCAGGGTGCGAGCTACGCGCCGCCGCGGCTGATCCTGTTCACCGGACGCGTGCAGACCGCCTGCGGCGGCGCCAGCTCGGCGACCGGGCCGTTCTATTGCCCGGGTGATCGCCAGGTTTATCTGGACACCAGCTTCTTCGATGAAATGCGCGCGCGCCTCGGTGGCGGCGGCGACTTCGCCAATGCCTACGTGATCGCGCATGAAGTCGGTCACCACGTGCAGACCTTGACCGGCAGCGCGCAGGCGGTGGACGCGGCGCGTGAAAACGGCCGCGACGTCAGCGGCGACAACGGCCTGCTGGTACGCCAGGAGTTACAGGCGGACTGCTATGCCGGCGTCTGGGCGCATGTGGCCGAGCAGCGCCATCACTGGCTCGAGGCCGGCGATATCGAGTCGGCGCTGAACACCGCGACCGCGATCGGCGACGACCGGCTGCAGAAGGAGTCGCGCGGCACCGTGGTGCCGGACACGTTCACGCATGGCACTTCGCAGCAGCGCGTGCGCTGGTTCCGCAAGGGCTTCGATTCGGGCAAGCCGGCGGACTGCGATACCTTCAAGGCATCGTCGTTGTAGCGTCATCCCGGGTTTCACCCGGGCTACGTAGCGGTGTAGCCCGGGTGAAACCCGGGATCGGACATCAGCCCAGCAGTTTCTCCAAATCCTTCTCGATCGCCGCCGGGGTATCGGTCGGCGCATAGCGGCTGACCACCTTGCCGCTGGCGTCGACCAGGAACTTGGTGAAGTTCCACTTGATGCCTTCGGTGCCGAGCAGGCCGGGCTTGGCGTGCTTGAGGTACTGGTACAGCGGATGCGCGTCGTCGCCGTTGACCTTGATCTTGGCGAACATCGGGAAGTCGACTTCGTAGGTCAGCGAGCAGAAGTTCTTGATCTCGTTTTCGTCGCCCGGTTCCTGGTGGCCGAACTGGTCGCAGGGAAAGCCGAGCACCACCACGCCCTTGTCCTTGAACTTGCGGTACAGCGCCTCCAGGCCCTTGTACTGCGGCGTGAAGCCGCACTTGCTGGCGACGTTGACGATCAGCAGGGTCTTGCCCTTGTACTCGGCCAGCGACTGGCTGCTGCCATCGATGGTCTTGGCCTGAAAATCGTAGACGCTGTTCGGACTCATGGCGCTGCTCCCGGAGATGTGCGGCTAGCCTACTTCATGAACGGAATGAAGGCGCCGACTTTCTGGTCGATCATGTTCTTGACCGCGGTATTGACCGCGTTGCTGATCGGCCCCGGCGGCAGCGGTTCCGGCGCCGGGAACGGGAAGTTCGGCAGGTCGGCATAGAGCCGCTCTTCCGGCGCGGTGATCGGCTGCAGCAGCTTGCCGGGCTGGCCGGCGATCCGATAGAAATGGATCGTCGAGAACACGGCGGTCTGTTTCTTGCCGAAGAACGAGCGCGAGTAATAGCCGGAGCCGACGATGTCCTGATTGGTGCCGACGATGCCGTCGTCCTCGACCGGCGAGCTGACGATGATCAGCATCTTCAGCTGGTTCTGCTTCAGGATCGCGTCGAATTCCTTCTGCCAGTCATTGTCGAAGCGCTGCTTGCCCGGGTTCCAGCTCTTCTGCCAGATCAGCTTGTCGCGCACCAGGCGCGCGCTCGGCCGCACCGGCACCGGCTGGTAGGGCGTGTTTGCCAGCAGGCCCTTGCGCAGCGACTCGCTGACGTAGCCGGGCAGGTCGAAGTTGGCCTTCATCGTCGTCGTCGAGTTGCCGATGCCGGCGGTACCCGCGTTGACGTGGGTGATCTCGTTGTCGAGCACCGTCATGATGCCGATGCGGCTGCTGTAGGCCATGCTGGTCAGCGGTGCCGGCATCCACGCCGGCCGCGCCGGCTGCGTGGTCGAGCCTTCCGCTGCTTCTTCGGCGGTATGGGCGCAGCCCAGCAGCGCCAGCGGCAGGCTCAGCGACAGTGCGCAAAGCAGGGAACGACGCAATTTGAGCATCACGTTGTAAGACTCCTGTCAGGCCCAAGCGGCCTCGAGCAAGGGCGCTCAGCGCGCCGTCATCGATCCCCGCGTCCTGATGGCGCGGGCTTTTATTGCACAGCAGCGGCGAGTCGAACGGGACCGCTGCCGACCGGGCGTTGGCGATGGCCTGCCCGGCGGCGCGTGTCGAGATCGGCTGGCGGCCTCTCTCCTCTCTTCTGGAATGGATGACGCTGTTGCTACTGCGTTCCCGACGTCCCGTCGGGTCACGCGCCTGCTTTAAAAGTTTGCCGCGTCCAGCTTCATCAGGTTCTCGACCGGCGCCTTGATGTTGTCGCACAAGGTCTGCACCTGCGGCAGCATGCGCGAGGCGAAGAATTCCGCGGTCGCCAGCTTGGTCTGCTTGTAGCTCTCGTCGCTCAAATTGTTCGCGGCCTTGGCCATGCGCAGCCAGTTGTAGCCCAGATAACAAAGTGAAAACGCCTTCAGATAATCCACCGCGCCGAAGCCGGCGGCATCGGGGTTGCTCTTGTAGCTGTCGCGCAGCCAGGTCGTGGTGCTCTCCAGTGCTTCGAGCGCCTTCATCAGCGGCCGCACCAGGAAGCCCACCGGGGCGTCGGACTGGTTTTCCGAGCGCACCTTGGCGAAGAAGCGCTGAGCCAGTCGGCCGTCGTGCATCATCAGCTTGCGGCGCACCAGGTCCATCGCCTGGATACCGTTGGTGCCCTCGTACAGGCACAAAATCTTGGAGTCGCGCGCGATCTGCTCGATGCCGTGATCACGGACGAAGCCGTGGCCGCCGTAGACCTGGATCGCGGTGCTGCCCAGATCGAACGCGGCGTCGGTGCAGAAGGACTTCACCAGCGGCGTGTTCAGGTCGACCCAGTCCTGCGCCTCTTCGCGCACCGCGGCGTCCGGATGGTGATGGGTGATGTCGACGTACATGGCCGTCTCGTAGGCCATCACGCGCGCGCCTTCGGTGGTCGCCTTCATCGTCAGCAGCATGCGGCGCACGTCGGGGAATTCGATGATCTCGGCCTTGCCGTTCTGGGCGCGGCCCTGGCGGCGGTCCTTGGCATAGGCGATCGCGTTCTGCGTCGCCAGCTCGCACTGGCCCAGGCCCTGGAAGCCGACCATGATGCGCGCCAGGTTCATCATCACGAACATGTTCTGGATGCCTTCGTTGGGCTTGCCGACGATCCAGCCTTTCGCGCCGTTGAACTGCATCTGGCAGGTACACGAGGCGTGAATGCCCATCTTGTGTTCGATGCCGACGCATTCCAGCTGGTTGCGCTCGCCGACGCTGCCGTCGGCATTCACCAGGAACTTGGGCACGACGAAGGTCGACAGGCCCTTCACGCCCGGCGGCGAGTCCGGCAGCCGCGCCAGCACGAAGTGGACGATGTTCGGCACCATCGTGTGTTCGCCGCTGGTGATGAAGATCTTGCCGCCTTCGATCGAATAGCTGCCGTCACCGTTGGCGGTGGCCTTGGTCTTGGCGGCGCCGACGTCGGAGCCGGCGCCCGGCTCGGTGATGCACATCGTGCCGGTCCATTCGCCGGTCGACAGCTTCGGCAGATAGGTCTGCTTGGTCGCCTCGTCGCCGGAGGCCAGGATCGCCTCGAAGCAGCCGGTGGTCAGGCCCGGATACAGCGCGAACGCGACGTTGGCCGAGCACAGCATTTCTTCGACGACTTTGGCCAGCGTGTAGGGCAGGCCCTGGCCGTCGTACTCGACCGGGTTGCACAGGCTCACCCAGCCGGCTTCAGCGTACTGCCGATAGGCTTCGCCCAGGCCTTTCGGCACGGTGACGACGCCGGCCTTCCAGGTCGCGCCGTCGACGTCGCCGGGCTGGTTCAGCGGCGCGATCGTGTTCTCGATCAGCTTGGCGGCTTCTTCGGCCAGGCCCAGCAGCGTGTCCGGCGTGGCTTCCGCAAACGGCGGCAGTTGCTCGGCGAGCTGCCCGACATTGAGGACGTCATTCAGAACGAAGCCGATTTCGCGCAGCGGTGCCTGGTAAGTTGCCATATGCGGTCGCAGTACCTACGGAATTTTGGAGGCCGAAGGCTAGCATATGACGGCCGCTGCGGATGCGGCCGGGGCTTGATCTGCAGGCTGGTCTGGGGCGGCGATGTGTCCCTCGATACGCGCCGTTGGCGCTACTCGGGAGGAACGGGTTTTTGTCCCTCCGGCACAAATGCAGCCCGTTCTTCCCGAGTAGCCTCGCTTGCGAGGCGTATCGAGGGACGCATCGCCCGACCGACGCTCAGTCGAACACCGCCGCCTTGACCACCAGCACGTTCTGCCGCGCATGCGACAGCAGGGTTTCGCTGGTGCTGCCCATCAGGAAGCGCTCCAGCCGGCGGCGGTCGTGGCGGCCGGTGACCAGGGTCTGCGCGCCGATCTGCTCGCATAGATCCTCCAGCGCCAGGTCGGTGCGGCCGACGGCGAGATGGCGCCGCGCATCCGGCACGCCGAGCTGGTCGGCGATGAGCCTGAAGCGCTCGCGATGCAGCGCCTGCAGCTCCTCGATCAGCGCCGGCGAAGTGCCCATGACCTGCATCGTCGCGTCCTCGGGCACGTCGATCACCGGCTCGAACACATGGGCCAGGTGCAGCTCGGCACCGGTGTGCCGCGCCAGCTGGCGCGCCTGGTCGACAATGCGCTGGTTCAGCAGGTCCTCGCCATCGGCGCTGGCGATGTCGACCGCGGCGACGATCCGGGTCGGTAGCCCCGGTGAGCCCTCGCCGATCACCAGCAGCGGCACCGGCGAGCGCCGTGCCAGGAACCAGTCCTCGGGCGTGAACAGCAGCCGGCTCAATGCCGACTCGCGGCGCAGCTCCTTGACCACCAGATCCGGCTGCAGCGCCTCGATGTCGGCCAGCATCGCCTCCTGGATCGGTTTGCGCGCGATCAGCTCGCCCTCGACCTGGATGCCGTCGCTGGCCAGCCGAGCCAGGGTCGTCGACAGCCAGGCGGTCGCGGTTTCGGCCGGCAGCGGCTCGGTGGCGTCGTCGAAGGCGCGCAGCAGCAGCGTGGCGCCGCTGACTTGGGCCAGGGCGCTGGCATGGGCCAGCGCCGCGCAGTCGCTGTGGCCGGTGCGCACGATCACCAGCAGCCTGGAATAGAGCTTGGAGTCGGGGGCGTCGCTCATGCGGCTTCTCCTGATTGCCCGGGGGCGGGGCCGGTGTCCTGACCATACGCTGTCCAACATGAGCACAGCCCGTCCGGATGCAAGGCAGCCCGGGCTTTCCTTGCCGCCGCATTGTCCAGTAGCCTTGGCCGTTGCCGCTTGCATCCGGGCCCCGACCTTTTCCGAATACCCCATGGCGCTAGACGCACCCAATCTGCTGGAACGAATAGCGCGGGGCGACCGCACGGCGACGCAGGAATGCATTCGCCGTCACGGTGCGATGGTGTGGTCGCTGGCGCTGCGTTCTACGCACGGCCAGCGTGCCGAGGCGGAAGACGCGGTCCAGGAGATTTTCATCGAAGTGTGGCGCTCGGCGGGCAAGTACAACGCGGAGAAGGGTAGCGAATCGCTGTTCGTAGCGATGATCGCCAGGCGCCGGCTGATCGACCGTTTCCGCGCCCGCGTGCCGGAGTCGGTGGATATTGCGGACCTGGAATTGCATTCGGACGACAACCCGTCGCACGACGCCGAGATCGGCGCCGACTACGGCGCAGTGAGGCAAGGGCTCAAGACATTGAAGCCCGAGGAAAGGCAGGTGCTGGATCTGGGTTTTGTATACGGCATGACGCAGTCGGAAATCGTCGAGAAGACCGGCATGCCGCTGGGTACCGTCAAATCGCACATGCGCCGGGGGCTGATCCGGCTGCGTGAATTCATGGGTGTTTCCCTCACCACCGGACAGGAGGCTTAAAGCATGAACAAGAAGCCTTCCAACCCGGAATTCGACGCGATGCGCGACGACGAGGTGCTGTCATGGCTGACCCAGGACCGGCGCAACAGCCTGGACTGGAACAGCCTCGACGACGAGCAGCGTGAAGCCGAAGCGGCTGCCGCGATGTACGCGCTCGGCTCGCTCGGTGAGTTTGAAAAGATGCCGGACGATGTCGCGGCGCGGCTGATCGCGAGCATTCCGGCGACGGCTGCGGCCACGCCGCCGGCTGCCGCCGTTGCCGCGCCCAAGCGCGGCTGGTGGCACAGCATCGGTCTGGCCTGGGGCTCGGCCTCGTTCGCCAGCCTGGTCGCGGTCGCGCTGGCCCTGCGCCTGGTCAGCCTGCCGCCGCCGCCGATACCCGGGCAGATCGCGCTGGCCTCGCCGGCGCATTACTCGCTGCAGCCGGGCCCGGACGCGGCCGGCCAGGCAGTCAAGGGCGAGGTGGTCTGGGACCCGAGCAAGAGCGGCGGCTACGTCAAGCTCTCCGGCCTGCCGATCAACGATCCGAATCGCGAGCAGTACCAGCTGTGGATTTTCGACGGCAAGCGCGACCAGCGTTACCCGGTCGACGGCGGCGTGTTCAACGTCACCAAGAACGGCGAAGTCGAGCTGTGGATCCGCGTGCCGATCCCGGTGCGCGAAGCGGCGATGTTCGCGGTCACGGTCGAGCAGAGCGGCGGAACGGTGGTGTCGGATCGCGGGCGTATCGTCGCACTGGCTAAAACCGGCGCCTGAGAAGCGTCGCTCCCGCCTGCACGGGAATGACAGGCGCTAACGCCGCGCCGCCGTCAGCGACACGATCAGCTCGTTGAGCCGATCGAAGCCGACCGGCTTGGTCACGTGCGCGGTGAAGCCGGCGTCGCGGCAGCGGCGGATATCGTCGTCCATGCCGTAACCGGTCATCGCGATCGACGGCGCGCTCTGGTGCTGGACGAAGCAGCGCACCACATCCATGCCGTCGCCGTCAGGCAACCCCAGATCGCTGATCAGCAGGTCGAAGCGACCGTCGACCGCCAGCGCGCGCGCTTCCTCGACGTTGGCCGCGGCCTCGACACTGTGGCCGCTCATGTTCAGCAGGGTCACCATCGCCAGCATCGTGTCCTGGTTGTCTTCGACCAGCATGATGCGCAGCGGCCGGTTGCCGCCGCTGGATTCCAGCGGCAGCTGCGAGGCTGCGATCGGCGCGTCGGTCAGCGGCAAGGTGATCGTGAAGCTCGCGCCCTGGCCGTCGCCGGCGCTGAAGGCGGCAAGGTCGCCGCCGTGCCGCAGCGTGAGCGCATGCGCGATCGCCAGGCCCAGACCGAGGCCGCCGAACTGGCGCGTGATCGAGGTATCGGCCTGCTCGAAAGCCGAGAAGATTTTCGGCATCGCCGCTTCGCCGATGCCGATGCCGCTGTCGGTCACGCGCACGGCGATGTGATCGGCGTCGGGGTTGCTGGTTTCGACGACGATGCCGCCATGCGTCGGCGTGAATTTGATCGCGTTGCGCAGCAGGTTCCAGACGATCTGCTGCACGCGCGCGGCGTCGCCGTTGATGTGCGTGGAGGTCGCGTTCAGCCGCGCCTCGACGTGCAGGTTCTTGTCGGCGGCCTCGATGCGCGCATTGTGGATCAGCTCTTCCAGCGCCGCGTGCAGATCCATCGGCACCAGTTCGAGGCTCAGCTTGTCGTGGGAGATCGTGTTGAGGTCGAGCAGATCGTCGATCAGCCGCGCCTCGAGTTCGATATTGCGGCGGATTAGCGGCAACAGCTCGGACAAGCCGTCGGGCAGCACCGCGTGCTGGTCGATGAAGCGCTGTTCGATGAACGTCGTCGCCGCCAGGATCGGCGTCAGCGGCGTGCGCAGCTCGTGCGACAGCATCGCCAGGAACCGGTCCTTGGCGGCGTTGGCGGCCTCGGCCTGTTCTTTGGCCAGGCGCAGCGCGTCGGCGGCGCGGCGCTCCTCGGTGGTGTCGCGGATGATCTTTGAAAAGCCGATCAGATCGCCTTCGTCGTTGCGGATCGCGGTGGTCACCATCGAGGCGAAGAACACCGAGCCGGTGCGGCTGGTCAGCCAGCGGTCGCGCACGTGGCTGCCGTTGATCAACGCGCCGTCCAGCGACAGCCGTACTTCGTCGACGCCGCCAGCGGGCTGGCCGGTGGATTCGAGTGCATACAGACGGCTCACCGATTCGCCGGTGATTTCGTCGGCGCGATAGCCCAGCAGGCGCTCGGCCGCGCTGTTCCAGCTGAGGATGTTGCCGTTGCGGTCGAGTCCGATCACCGCGTAGTCGCGCAGCGCGTCGACCAGCAGGCGGAAGCCGGTTTCGTATTCGCGCAGCGCGCCCTCGGCCTTGATGCGGCTGCGCCGCTCCTGCGACTCGCCGATGGCGCGGCGCACCGTCATCGGCAAGCGCTGCAGGCGCTGCTTGAGCACATAGTCGGTGGCGCCCTGCTTGAGCATTTCCACCGCATGTTCCTCGCCCATCACGCCGGAGACGAAGATGAAGGGCACGCCCGGCGCCTCGACCCGGGCAATCGCCAGCGCCTCGGGGCCGGAGAACGTCGGCAGCATGAAGTCGGCGAGGATCACGTCGAAGCTCTGGGCGCGCAGTTGCGCGCGAAAACCGGCTTCGGTATCGACCAGGGTGACCCTGCATTCGCAGTCCAGCGTGGCGAGGCGCGCCTGCGTCAGCTCGGCATCCAGCGGGCTGTCTTCCAGCAGCAGGATGTCGAGCTTGGCGGGCCAGGCCGGCGGCGAATGCGTCACTACGGGTTTTTCCTGATGACGCGAGCCGAGCCCGGTGGCGGTTCGTTCAGCACCGCCCAGAAGATGCCCAGATCGGAGATCGCATCGACGAAGTCGCGGAATGCGACCGGCTTGACCACGTAGGCATTGACGCCGAGTTCGTAGCTGCGCAGCAGGTCCTGCTCCTCACGCGACGAGGTCAGCATCACCACCGGCACGCTTTTCAATTCGGCGGTCGCGCGCACCAGCTGCAGCACCTCGATGCCGTCGACTTTAGGCAGTTTCAGATCGAGCAGGATCACCGCCGGATTGCCGCTGCCGCGATCGGCATGCGCGCCGCGGCTGAAAAGATAGTCGACGGCGTCGGCACCGTCGCGGCAGATCACCACCTCGTTGGCGAGCTGGCTCTTCTCCAGCGCGATCAGGGTCAGTTCCAGATCCTTGGGGTCGTCCTCGACCAGCAGTATCGGTTTGAGCATGGCGAATCCGAAGCTCTATTGAGCCGGTTGCGGCGGGTCTTGACGGGGTGTCTTCGACGTATCGCCCGGGTTCCGGCTGAGTTCGGCCTTGGGCAAAGTGAACGAAAACACCGCTCCGCGATCGATCTCGCCTCGCGCCCAGACCCGGCCGTCGTGACGCTCGACGATGCGCCGTACATTGGCCAGGCCAATGCCGGTGCCCTCGAATTCCTCCATGCGGTGCAGGCGCTGAAACACACCGAACAGCTTGTTGACGTAATTCATGTTGAAGCCCACACCGTTGTCGGCGACGTGAAACGCCCAGGCATCGGCCAGCTCCTCACTGGTGAAGGAGATCACCGCGGGGCTGCGGGTGCGCGTGTACTTGATCGCGTTGGCGAGCAGATTGCGCAGCGCCAGCTGAAGGAAAGCTGAGTCGGCCACCACCGTCGGCAACGGGCCGATATTCCACTGGACATCGCGGCCGCTGGTATCAGCGCCCAGGTCGCGGATCACCGAGGCGACCAGCTCGTTCATGTGCACCCATCCCAGACGCAGCGCGGCGCGGCCCATCTGCGAAAAACTCAGCAGGTCGTCGACCAGGGTGCCGGCGAAATGCGCGGCCTCGTCGATGTTGTTCAGGAAACGCTGGCCGCGTTCAGTCAGCTGAGCGCCCTCGAACTCCTTGAGCAGGTCGGCATAGCCGACGATGTGGCGCAGCGGCGCGCGCAGGTCATGCGACACCGAATAAGAGAAGGCCTCCAGCTCCTTGTTGGAGCGCCGCAGCTCGTCGTTGAGCGCGGCCAGTTCCTCGGCGCGGCGCAGGGCGATGGCCAGGATCGCGCGGCGCAGTTCTTCGGCGACCTCGATTTCGCTGCGGCGCCAGGGCAAGGTCTTGCCGCGCACCGTCTGGCTCCAGCTGTCGAAGCTGTGGCGCGGATGCAGCACCGATACTTCGGCCGCGGTGCCGGCATCCGGAATCGCCGCCTTGTGCGGGTTTCCGGCCCATTTCACCGTCTGGATGACTTCCGGCCTGAACCACATCACGTAATGCTGGTGCAGCTGCGAGATCGACATCGCGAGCAGGCCCGCGGCCTGCGGCTGCAGCTGCGCCGCCTGCGGATAGTCCAGCGCCAGTTCGTTGCTGGAGTACATGCCGTTGGGCACGCTCGCCGCCAGCCATTCGGCCAGCGCCAGGATCGCGTCTTCGTCGGGCGCGGCGCCGACCCGCTGGCAGCGGCCGGCCGAGACGATCGCCGCGCCGCTGGCGGCGGCCAGCCGCAGCAGTTCGTCGCCGTCGGCGGTCAGACCGTCGACGAAGTTGTCGCGCTCGGCCATCGCCGCGAGCAGGCCGACGAGGCTGCGGCGCAGCTCCAGGCCGTGAGCGGATTCAGCGCGGTCTTCCTTGGCCTCGATCTGCAACGACAGGATCTGCCCCAGGTGTTCGCAGGCGGTGCGCACTTCGAAGGGCACGGTGCGCGCGCTGGCGTGATGACAGCTGATCAGGCCCCAGAGCCGACCGCGGACGATGATCGAAATCGACATCGACGCCAGCGTGCCCATGTTCTTCATGTACTGCACATGCACCGGCGAGACGCTGCGCAGCGCGGCGTGACTCAGATCGGTGGGCTTGCCAGTGTCCGGGTGCAGGGGCGGCAGCAGCGGAACAGGCTGGTAGTGCGCATCCGCGATCAGGCGAATGTGGTTGGCGAGGTACAGCGCGCGCGCCTGGCGCGGGATGTCCGAAGCGGGGAAGCGCAGGTCCAGATACGAGGAATAGCCCTGGTCGCGCGCTTCGGCCAGCACTTCGCCGTCGCCTTCGTCGTTGAAGCGATACACCAGCACGCGGCCGAAGCCGGTGATACGGTGCATTTCCACCGCGGCCAGTTCACACAGCTGCTGCAGCGATTCGGTCTGCTGCAGCTGCGCGACGAACGAGCGCACCAGCGGGTAGATCGCCGCGAACGAGCTGGCGTCGCGTCGCGCGGTCGGCTCCAGTTCGACGATCAGCTGGCCGGCGTGACGATGCGCGACCGCGTCGTAATGCAGGCCGCCGATGCTCATCCGGCCGGCGTAGATCGGCCGCTGCTGCAGTGATTCGCTGGCGAGCACGCGCTCCAGCTGCTGCACGCCGGCTTGACCGACCAGTTGCTCAAGTGGACTGCCGAGCAGCACTTCGGCCGGCTTGCCGGCGACCTCGGCCAGATTGGCGCTGATCTGGATCAGCTGCAGAGCGGGCTCGCCCAGGCTCAGCAGCAGGCCGTGCGGCTGAATCGCGCCCGGCACCTGGATCGCCTCGCGATCGCAGATCGTCAGCAGTTCCGGTGTCAGCAGGTCGTTCATGCGGCCTGTGCCGGTTCGTGAGCCTGAGCGAGGCTGGCGAACCACTGCGTCAGCGAGCGGAACATCGCGCCTGCGGCGGCAACGGCTTCGTCGTGCCGAGCGTCGCCGAGCGCCTGGTCCATCGCCTCGCGGAACGCGCTCCACATTCGGCCGGTGTCGGCGCCGTGGCCGAGAAAATACGAGTAGCCGAGCCCATCGTGCAGACCCAGCTGGCGTTCGAGCCGCGGGCCGATGATGCGGCCGCCTAAGGTCGAGCCCTCCATGACGTAGAGGCAGCCGAACAGCGATGGCAGCGTGTCGGTGGCGGGCAGATCGCCGGCACGCGGCAGCGCGTCGATCTCGTTCGTGTTCAGGCCCAGCGCCAGCAGATCCTGCCGCAACATCGATGCGCGCAGGCGCGGCGCAATCAACGCGGAGAGATTTTTCGGCGCATCGCGTAACAGTTGCTGTTCGTAAGCTTCGACATAGCCGTAGAAGGCCTGCAGCACCTGGCGATAGCGGCTCGCGGTCAGCGAGTCGCTCATCAGGTCGAGTTGTCGTTCAAGGCGACCGTGATCGAGCGCGGTCTCGGCCCTGAGCCTGGCGAATAAAGCCGTCATTTCCCCGGCGCTGGTGACGTGTCGGGGCCATGATAACTGCCGCTCGGACCAAGCGGCAGCGCCTGTCTAAGCGCAGTAACGCGGCAATCCCCGGGTTGCACCCGGGCTACTCGTGACGACGTAGCCCGGGTGAAACCCGGGGCCGTTTCAGATACAGACCTATCGCGGTTCCGGCAGGTCTTCCGGGCCGTCCTTGGGCTCGGGGAGATTGGCCAGCTCGGTGGCGAGCTTGCTGCGCTGGTCCGGCGTCAGCACGCCGTAGATCTGGGTGCGCAGCTCGGCCATTTTCTGCACGCGATTGCGCGCCTCATTGGCTTCGGCATCGGCCAGCTTGGTGGTCAGCGTGCTGAACTCCTTGCTGCCCGGCACCGCCAGATCGTAGCTGCGATGCAGCTGGAACATGGCGTCGCGGCTGGCCTTGCCCTGTTCGCGCCCGGCTTCGAAAAAGCCCTTGATCTGGGTGCGCTGGGCATCGCTCAGATCGAGGTCGCGCAGTTCGTGCATGTAGGGACCGCCCGGGCCGGGTCCGTGGCCATGTCCGTCGGGGCCTGGTCCCTTGCCGGCGTAAGCCACGCCGGACAGGGCAAGGGCGGCGATCAGGGAAGCAGAGGGAATCAAGCGGCGCATATCAATCTCCTGTGGGTCCATCCGCGCTTTCAAGACAGTGGGGGGGATGAGGTGAAAGCGCCGATGTATTCAACCGTGGGGGCGGATCGCGAAACGTTGCGCACCAGTAAAGATGGGTAAACCGCAATCTCCACGCTTGCGGTGAGCGCGCAGCGCAAGCAACAGTACGCTCCATGAACGGACTTCCGAATCGCATTCTGATCGCCGACGACGATCGTGAACTATGCAGGTTGCTGCAGGACTATCTGGGCCGCGAAGGCTTCGATGTCGACGTCGTCCACGACGGCAACGGCGCGCTCGATCGCCTGGCCGATCCGTCGCGCCGCCCCGACCTGATGATCCTCGACGTGACCATGCCCGGCCGCGACGGCCTGCAGACGCTCGCCGAATTGCGCGCGCGTCACGGCCTGCCGGTGATCATGCTGTCGGCACGCGGCGAGCCGGTGGACCGCGTGGTCGGGCTGGAGCTCGGCGCCGACGATTACCTGTCCAAGCCCTGCCTGCCGCGGGAGCTGTTGGCGCGGGTGCGCGCGCGTCTGCGGCAGTCGTCGGCGGCTTTGCCGCAGGCGGTGCAGGCCGGGCCGCTGCGGCTGTTCCCGGGTGAACGCCGTGCGCTGATCGAAGGCATCGAGCTGGAACTCACCGGTGCCGAATTCTCGCTGCTGCTGGCGCTGGCGCAGCGCGCCGGCCAGGTGGTCGACAAGGCCTTGCTGACGCGCGAAGCCCTCGGCCGCGAGATCGAGCGCTTCGACCGCAGCGTCGACGTGCACCTGTCGCGGCTGCGCAAGAAACTCGGCGATGCCTCGGCGCTGGCGCCGCGCATCGAGGCGATCCGCGGCGCCGGTTATCAGCTGATCCTGGCGGGCGGCGCGACGACGTGAGCCGCCTTTACCTGCGGCTGCTGCTGTGGTTCGTGCTCGCCAACGTCGCCACCCTGATGGTGTCGGTGTTCGTCACCGAGCGCATCGCGCGCTACAACTACGGCGACGATCCCGACTGGGCCGCGCTGGCCGAAGAAGCCAACGACGCCTACATCAATCAGGGCACCAGCGGCCTGGTCGCGTGGATCGAACAGCAGCGCCATCGCGGCATCGAGGCCGCGCTGTATGAAAACGAAAAGAGCCTTGGCGGCCGCACGCTGCCGATGCTGCGGCGGCCGCCGTCGCTGTTGTTTTCCGAAGAGCCGGACGAGCGTGATCGTGATCGTCTTCCACCGGAAAATGGCGAGGGCGGACCGCCGCCGCCGGAAGGCACCGCGATCGGCAGCATCAACAGCTTCATCCGCGGCGGCCCGCCGCGCCGGCTGATCACCATCGGCCAGGCGGTCACCGGCCGCGACGGCATCACCCGCCAGCTGGTGGCGATGCGCCGGCCGCGGCCGCCGTTCCCGAGCATGCCGATCGTCTGGGCGACGCAGATCGCGGCGTCGCTGTTGATCATCGGTGTCGTCGGCTGGTGGATCGCGCGCACCATCGCGCGACCGGTGGCGGCGGTGCGCGAGGCCGCGCGGCGCTTCGCGTCGGGTGATCTCGCCGCGCGCGTGCCGGCACGCTATACGCAGTCCGGCGACGAGGTCGGCGATCTGGCGCGCGACTTCGACCGCATGGCGGGTCGCATCGAAACCCTGGTCACCAGCGAGCGCGGCGTGCTGCAGGACGTGTCGCACGAGCTGCGCTCACCGCTGGCGCGCCTGCATCTGCTGCTCGACCTGGCGCAGCGCAGCCCGCCGCACGAGGCCGCGGCGCATTTCACCCGGGCCGAGCACGAAATCAGCCGCCTCGATCAGCTGATCGGCCAGGCGCTGGCGCTGTCGCGGCTGGAATCCGATCTGCCCGGCTCGGACCGGCTGTCGTTCGACTTGAGCGAGCTGCTGCATGCCAAGATCGAAGACTGGCAGCTCGAAGCCGGCGCGCGTGACGTCGGACTGGAGCTGGTCGAATTGCCGGATGGCCTGTCGATTGCCGGCAGCGAAGAACTGGTCGGACGCGCGATCGACAATCTGCTGGCCAACGCGATCAAGTTCAGCGACGACGGCGGCCGCGTGCAGGTGACGCTGTCGCGTCGCGCCAGTGATGTCGAAATCCGCGTGCGCGATCACGGCCCTGGCGTGCCGGAGGAAGACCTGTCGCGGCTGTTCCGGCCGTTCTTCCGCGGCACCAATGCGGTTCGCGCCGAAGGCCATGGGCTGGGACTGGCGATCGTGCAACGCGTGGTCACCGCGCATCGCGGCAGCGTCAGCGCAGTCAATGCGCCCGGTGGCGGGCTGGAAGTCGTTCTGCGTTTGCCGTCGTAGCGGGTCGCGGGCAAGCCCGCTCCTACATCGATGAGCTTTTTGTAGGAGCGGGCTTGCTCGCGACCGAATACCGAACCGAAACGATCAGCTCCGCGGCAAGGTAAACCGCAGCGCCGCGCCACCGCCGCTGCGATTCTCGGCCCAGATGCGCCCGCCATGCGCTTCGACGATGCCGCGGGTGATGTACAGGCCCAGGCCGGTGCCGCCGCGGGCTTCGCGACCGCCGGACCAGTACGGATCGAACAGCTTGTCGAGGTCGCCGTCCTTGATGCCGGGGCCGCTGTCTTCGACCGCGAAATGCACGCTGTCGCGCTCGGCGACCGCGCTGACGACGATCATCGCGCCGCCATCGCAGAACTTGATCGCGTTGCCGATCAGGTTGGAGAACACCTGCATCATGCGCTGGCGGTCGAACCGCAGATCGGTCTTGTCTTCGGGAATATCGCAGCGCAGCTCGATCTGCTTGGCCTGCGCCACCGGCCTGAGCGCGTTGATCGCCTCGCCGAGCAGGCCGTTGACTTCGCCGGCCTCGCGCTGGATCGACAGCCGCCCTGAGCGCAGCGTCGCCATGTCGAGCAGATCCGCGATCATGCGCTGCATGCGCTCCACCGAGCGCTGCAGCATGCCGGCGATTTCCAGTGTCTGCGGCTCGTTTTTCATCGTGCCGATCTGCTGCAGCATCGAGCCGGCCATCGCGACCACGTTGAGCGGGTCGCGCAGATCGTGTGAGACCACGGCGAGCACGTCGTCGCGCACCTGCAGCGCACGCGCCAGTTCCTGCTTGCGCCGGTATAGCGCGAAGAAGGTGTCGGCCTTGTGGCGCAGGATGTTCGGGTCGATCGGCTTGAACAGAAAGTCGACCGCGCCGGATTCGTAGCCGCGGAAAATGCGCTGGGTTTCGCGCGAGGCGGCAGTGACGAAGATGATCGGAACGTGGCGCGAACGCTCGGTGCCGCGCATCAGCTCGGCCAGCTCGAAGCCGTCCATGTCCGGCATGTGCACGTCCAGCAGTGCCAGCGCGACGTCGTGCTTGAGCAGCAGCTCCAGCGCCTCGAAGCCGGAGCTGGCGCTGAGCACGTCGACACCGTCGCCGCGCAGCAGCGCCTCCAGCGCCGTCAGATTCTCGGCGACGTCATCGACGATCAGGCATTTGATCGAGTCAGACGCCGGCATGGTCCGCCATATCGCTCGGTCGACAAGAATTCGGGTGGGCGAGCAGTGGCGCCGGCAGAAGGCGAGCGCTGACCAGCGCCGCGCCGTCGAAGCGCAGGTCGATCGAGGATCTCGAGTAGTTCACCGCAGGGTCCACGGACAACGCCAGCCTCTGGTCTTTCTCGCCGAGCAGATGATAGCCGGGCGGCGCGCAGGACACGCGGTCTATGTGCAGCAGCACCGTGCCCTCGGCCGGCAGCCGGCGCCAAGCGTCGATGACGCGGCGGACAAGGGCGAGCAAGTGCAGCGAGCTAACAGTGGAAGACGTAGCTGCCTCGACGGCGTTGCCGGCTGAACACCCGGCGCGGATGCAGTGCGGTGAAACGTTCGTCGCGGACCAGGAACGCGGGATGGATCGCGCGGGCCGGCAGGCTTCTGCTTTCGGTCACGACGGGCGCCGGCTCGTCTTCGACGAGAGCGGGGTGAGGCGACGACACCAGGCGCAAGGCGCTGCGCTTTTTCTCGCTCACGTCTTCACGCGCGCTGAGCGTGCTGCTGGTTTCGGCTTCTTTGATCATGGGTTCCTCGGGTCGGATGGGCCTTCCCAAGTTCTATGCCGATGCGCAAGTTGATGAAACGAAACGGCTTGTTTGTTTTCTTGAGAACGAGTCCCCTGCATAAAGACGGGAGTGTGCGGAGCGCCCTGCAAAAAGCCGGTCGCGTCGAGGCTGAGAATTCGCAGGGACCCGCGAACAGGGCGGGCGGCCTGCTGTCCGACCCGGTGTCCGCGGACACCGCCCGGACACCGAACGGTCACAAAAAAGGCGGGCCCGAAGGCCCGCCTTTTCTCCACCACCTACCGCTTAGTGATGGCCGTGGCGATCACGGTCCCAGCCACGATGGTCATCGTGACGGTTGTCGTAACGATGGTCATAGCGACCGTCGTAATGACCACCGCGCTGCTCGTACACCACCTTCTCGCGGTACACCGGGCGATACACCGGGCGGTACACGACCGGGGCAGGGCGATACACCGGCGCCGGGCGGTAGACCACCGGAGCGGGGCGATAATAATTGCCACCGCCGTAGTAGCGCTGATCGCCGTAGTAGCGGTCGTCGTAACGGTCACGGCGATGATCGTTGCTGTCGGCGATGGCGACGCCCAGCGCCGCACCGGCCAGCGCGCCGATCACCGTGCCCTGGCTGCCACCCACCGCGTTGCCGACCACGCCGCCGCTGACCGCGCCGATCACGGCGCCGGTGCCACGGTCGCCTGCGAAGCTCGGCGTGACGACGCCGGCCATCAGCACGGTTGCCAGCGCGACGCTCTTGGCGGCGGTGCTCTTGTACCAACGATGGGTGGACTGGGTGTTCATGGTGCTTCTCCTTCGGATGCCTCTTCTTGAGGACGTAACCAGAGTAGGCGCGCACTGTGCACGGAGTGTGTAGCGATCATGGAGATTGGTGGTCTGGCAACGGGGTTTTCCTCTTGTGGGCAGAATTTGTTTGTGCATCCTGACTCGCGGATGAACCCGGCGCGGTTCATGCCTGTCTATGAGCCGTTCGCGGGCCGCGATCGTGGCTCGTGCCGAAAAAAATCCCAGGGAGGAGCGAATGCTCAGACGTGATTTTCTCAAGATGAGCAGTGCCGGCGCCGGTGCGCTGATGCTGCCCATCTATGGCCGCGTGGTGGCGGCCGACGTGCTGGCGACGACGATGGATGTCGCCACCAAGAAGAAGATGGCCACGGTCGCCTTGAACACGGCGACCAAGAACGGCGCCAGCTACTGCGACGTGCGTATCGGCCGCTATCTGCGCCAGTTCGTGATCACTCGCGAAGACAAGGTGCAGAACGTGGTCAACACCGAGTCCATGGGCACCGGCATACGCGTGATCGTCAATGGCACCTGGGGTTTCGCCGCGACCAGCGATTTCTCCGAAGACGGCATCGCCAAGGCGGCGCTGCAGGCCACGCAGATAGCCAAGGCCAATTCCAAGTTCCAGAGCGAGCCGGTGCAGCTGGCGCCGAACAAGGGCGTCGGCGATGTCAGCTGGAAGACGCCGATCCTGAAGAACTCGATGGAAGTGCCGATCAAGGAGAAAGTCGATCTGCTGCTGTCGGTCAACGGCGCGGCGCTGAAGGCCGGCGCCGATTTCGTCAGCTCGATGATCTTCTCGGTCAACGAGCAGAAGTACTTCGCCAGCACCGACGGCTCCTACATCGACCAGGACGTGCATCGCATCTGGCCGCGCTTCGAGACCACCGCGATCGACAAGGCCAGCGGCAAGTTCCGCGATCGCGAAGGCCTGTCGTCGCCGCGCGGCATGGGCTACGAATATCTCGATGGCACCAGCAAGGGCATCACCATGCCGGGCGGCGCCGTGGTCTATGGCGATCGCTACAACATGTTCGACGACGCCACCGCCGCGGCCAAGCAGGCGCGGGCGAAGATCAAGGCGCGCGGCGTCAAGCCGGGCCGCTACGACCTGGTGCTCGATCCTTCGCACCTGTGGCTGACGATCCACGAGTCGGTCGGCCATCCGCTGGAACTGGATCGCGTGCTCGGCTACGAGGCCAATTTCGCCGGCACCAGCTTCGCCACGCTGGACAAGTGGCAGTCGAAGTCCTTCAAGTACGGCAGCGACAAGGTCACGATCTTCGCCGACAAGATTCAGCCGGGAACGCTGGGCGCGGTCGGCTACGACGACGAGGGCGTGAAGACGCAGAAGTGGGATCTGATCAAGGACGGCACGCTGGTCAACTACCAGGCGATCCGCGATCAGGCGCACATCATCGGCCTCAAGGAATCGCAGGGCTGCTGCTACGCCGACTCGTGGAGCAACGTGCAGTTCCAGCGCATGGCCAACGTGTCGCTGCAGCCGGGCAAGTCACCGCTGTCGGTGGCCGACATGATCAAGGACGTCAAGGACGGCATCTACATCATCGGCGACGGCTCGTTCTCGATCGACCAGCAGCGCTACAACGCGCAGTTCGGCGGCCAGCTGTTCTACGAAATCAAGGACGGCAAGATCACCGACCAGATCGAGGACGTCGCCTACCAGATCCGCACGCCGGAATTCTGGGGCGCCTGCGCCGCGGTCTGCGACGATCGCGACTATCGCTTCGGCGGCAGCTTCTTCGATGGCAAGGGCCAACCCATCCAGGTGTCGGCGGTGTCGCATGGCTCGTCGACGGCGCGCTTCAACGGCATCAACGTGATCAACACCGCTCGCAGCCTCGGATAAGGGAAGACAACCAATGACGCTATTTACCGAGCAGGAAGCCAAGACGCTCCTGCAGAAAGTGATCAAGCTGTCCAAGGCCGACGAATGCACGGCCCAGCTGACCGGCGCGATCGAAGGCAACATCCGCTTTGCGCGCAACAGCGTGAGCACCAGCGGCATCATCGACAACACCGAGCTGGTGGTGCAGGTCGCCTTCGGCAAGCGGGTCGGCACCGCGACGATCAACGAGTTCGACGACGCCTCGCTGATGCGTGTGGTCAGGCGCGCGGAGGAACTGGCCAAGCTGGCGCCGGAGAATCCGGAGTTCGTGCCGGCGATCGCCAAGCAGAGCTACAAGGCCACCGACACCTACGTCGAAACCACGGCTGCGATCACGCCGGAACTGCGCGCGCAGGTGGCGTCGGACTGCATCACGCCGTGCAAGGCCAGCAAGCTGGTCGCGGCCGGTTACATGAGCGACAACCGCAGCTATTCGGCAATCGCCAATAGCAACGGCAACTTCGGCTATCAGCGCTACACCGGTTTCAATTTCACCTGCACGGTGCGCACCGAGGACGGCCGTGGCTCGGGCTGGGTCGGCCGCAATCTGGCCGACGTTTCCAAGTTCGAAGCCAAGAGCGAAATCCAGGTGGCGATGGACAAGGCCTCGCGTTCGGCAGAAGCCAAGGCGCTGGAGCCGGGCAAGTACACCGTGATCCTTGAGCCGGCCGCGGCCTCGGGCCTGATCTCGTTCATGATGAACAGCTTCGACGCGCGCCAGGCCGACGAAGGCCGCAGCTTCCTGACCAAGAAAGGCGGCGGCAACAAGGTCGGCGAGAAAGTCTTCGACGAGCGCGTGACCATGTACGCCGACCCGGCCGACGCGACCTGCGCGGTGGTGCCCTGGGACGAAGACGGCTTGCCGCGCGAGAAGATGCCGATCGTCACCAAGGGCGTCGTCGACTATCTGCAGTACTCGCGATTCTGGGCCAAGAAGCAGGGCAAAAAGGCCGTCGGCCAGCCCGGCAACCTGATCATCGCCGGCGGTGACAAGTCGACGATGGACCTGATCAAGAGCACCAAGAAAGGCGTGCTGGTGACGCGCACCTGGTACATCCGCATGGTCGATCCGCAGACCGTGTTGCTGACCGGCCTGACCCGCGACGGCACCTTCTATATCGAGAACGGTGAGATCAAGTATCCGATCAAGAATTTCCGCTTCAACGAATCGCCGGTGATCATGCTCAACAACGTCGAGGAGTTCGGCAAGCCGGTGCGCGTGGCCGACGACGAATCGCCGTTCGTGATGATGGTGCCGCCGATGAAGCTGCGCGAATTCACGTTCTCGTCGTTGTCCGACGCGGTTTAAGGTTCACCGATGTCGTCGGTCGCGGACAGGGTCCGCTCCTGCAAGAGCCAGCTCTGTAGGAGCGGACCCTGTCCGCGACTCTGCTTTCAACGAGTATGAAACGCTCCGAATTCCTCAAATCACTGGCAGGTCTTTTTGCTGCCGGCGTCCTCCCCGAAGTCCACGCCCAGACCCCGCCCGCCGCCGTCTACGATTTCTGGTTCACACGGCTGATGTATGAATCCGGCGACTGGGACGTCGATGCGCGCATGCCGTCGAACATGGCCGACGCGCTGCTGCAGTACACGACTTTGCGCGTCGATCCGACCGAGCATGTGCTGCCTCTGGCCGACAGGCGCATGCTGAGCGCGCCGTTCTGCTATCTAACCGGCCACAAGCTGGTCGAGTTCAGCCCGGAAGAGCGCGCCAATTTCAGCGCCTACGTGAACAATGGCGGCTTCGTGCTGGTCGACGACTGCAATCACGACATTGACGGCCTGTTTGCCAAATCCTTCGAAGCCGAAATGGCCGCGATTTTCGGCGCCGATGCGCTGCAAAAACTGCCGGCCGATCATCCGATCTTCAGCAGCTTCTTCAAGTTCGACAAACCGCCGGCAACCGCTTTCGAACTCAATGGCTGGGGCGACGACCTGGTGCATGAGTACCTGAAAGGCATCGTCATCAACGGCCGCCTCGGCCTGCTGTACAGCAACAAGGACTACGGCTGCGAATGGGACTTCGACTGGCGCAACAAGCGCTTCCAGGGCGAAGACCTGACCAAGTTCGCGGTCAACGTGGTGACGTACGCGCTGACATCGTGATGTGAAAATTCCAACCACCCTCCGTTCGTCCCGAGTAGCCGCGCTTTTCGCGGCGTATCGAGGGACCGGATCGCAGCCTGATCCCTCGATACGCGCCTTCGGCGCTACTCGGGACGAACGGGGTTTTGTTATCCCTTCAATAAAAGCCGTGCACTGGTAATGACTCCCGCCATCAACGAAGACAGCATCCGCCAGCAACTGGCCAAACTCGCCGCGGTGCGCAGCGCGATCGGCCAGACCATCGTCGGACAGCACGAGACCGTCGAGCAGTTGCTGATCGGCCTGCTCGCGGGCGGTCATTGCCTGCTCGAAGGCGTGCCCGGCCTGGGTAAAACCCTGCTGGTGCGCACGCTCGGCCAGGCGCTGAAGCTCGGTTTTCGCCGCGTGCAATTCACGCCCGACCTGATGCCCAGCGACATTCTGGGTACCGAAATTCTCGAAGAGGATCACGGCACCGGCAAGCGCTATTTCAAGTTCCAGCAGGGGCCGGTATTCACCAACCTGCTGCTCGCCGACGAACTCAATCGCACGCCGCCGAAGACCCAGGCGGCCCTGCTCGAAGCGATGCAGGAACACACCGTGAGCTACGCCGGCACCACGTATCCGCTGCCGGAGCCGTTCTTCGTCCTGGCCACGCAGAATCCGCTGGAAAACGCGGGTACCTATCCGCTGCCGGAAGCGCAGCTCGATCGATTTCTGCTGCACATTCGCGTCGACTATCCGAGCGAGGCCGAGGAGCAGGCGATCATCACCCAGACCACCGGCGGCGTCAGCGCCAAGGTCGAGGCGGTGATGGATGGCATTGAGGTGCTGGCGCTGCAACAGCTGACGCGCGAAGTGCATGTCGGTGACGACGTGCTCGCCTGGATCACGCGACTGGTGCGCTCGACGCGGCCGCAGACCAGCAGCGTGAACGAGGTGCGCGAATGGATACGCTGGGGCGCCGGCCCGCGCGCCGGCCAGTCGCTGGTGCTCGCGTCGAAAGCGCGCGCGCTGCTGCAGGGGCGCCTCGCCGCGACGCGTGAAGATGTACAGGCATTGGCCGCGCCGGTGCTGCGCCATCGCCTGCTGTTGAGCTTTGCCGCCGAAGCCGAACGCCGCACTACCGACGACGTCGTCGCCGCGCTGCTGCGCGGCGTGCCGTATCCGGCGTAAAGCCGCTGTAATGCAGCTCAACTTGGTTTTCCCCTCTCCCGCGTGCGGGAGCGGGTCCCGCGCAGCGGGGGGAGAGGGGCCGTTCGCTCGTCGCCCTCTCCCGGCCTTGCGGGCCACCCTCTCCCACACGTGGGAGAGGGGACAGATGCCGTGAGCCCCGCTCTGATCCCACCTGACGTCTACGCGCGCCTCGCCGGCTTGCGCCTCGGCGCGCGGCTGGCGACCGGGCAGGGCATCGGCGCACACAACAGCCGTGCGCGCGGCGCCGGCCTGGAGTTCGCGCAGTACCGCGGCTACGAGCCCGGCGACGAGCCGCGGCGTGTCGACTGGAAGTTGTACGCGCGGTCTGATCGCTTCTTCGTGCGTGAAGCCGAGCGCGACAGCCCGCTGACGGCCTGGATCATCGTCGATGCCAGCGCGTCGATGGCGCAGATCGACGTCCATGCACCGGAGCGCAGTCGCATCACCGCGGCGCGCAGCATCGCCGCCTGCATCGCCGAACTGGCGCTGCGCCAGAACGATCGCTTCGGACTGGTCGTCGGCAGCGGCGGCGGTCTCAGCGTGATCGACGCCGCTTACGGCCGGCGTCAGCGTGATCGCATCGACTTCGAGCTTCGGCGCATCCAGCCGCAAGGCGGCTTCCCGACGGCCGCGGCGCTGCGTCCGGTCTGGGAGAAGATCGCGCCTTCATCGGTGGTGCTGATGCTCTCCGACGGCTTCGAGGAGGGCGCGATACAGCTGGCCGAGAAACTGTCTGCCGCCCAGCGTGAAGTCGGCTTCGTGCGCGTACTCACCGCGGATGAGCGTGATTTCCGCTTCGAAGGCAGCCCGCGTTTTCGCGATCCGGAATCGCCTGCCGATCAGCGCCGCGTCGATGCCACCGCCGCGCGCGACGGGTTCCTGCAGCGCTTCGGCGCCGCCCGCAGCGAGCTGCGTCGCCGGCTGGCGTCGGCGGGCGTCAGAGTCGAAGAACACGTTGCCGACGAGGCGGCCGATGGCCTGCTGCGTCGGTTGCTGCGCGAGTCGCCATGATCGGCTTGCTGGCACCGCTGGGTCTCGCCGCGCTGGCCGCGATCGCGTTGCCGTTGCTGATCCACCTGTTGCGCAAGCCCGAAGACCGCGTCGTGCTGTTCGCGGCCTGGCGTTACCTCGCCGAGCCGGCGCGGCCGCGCGAGCGCCTGCAGCTGCGCCACTGGTTGCTGCTGGCCTTGCGGCTGCTGCTGATCGCGGCGCTGGCCTTGCTGTTGTCGCAAGCGGTTTGGCGCGGTCAGGCAGAAGCAGGCAAGGCGCTGACGGTGTTCTGGCCGGGCACGGAATCGGCTGCCGCGTTGGCCGCGCCGGATCATCCGCAGCGGCAATTGAGCGGCGACGCGCCGTCCAGTCAGTTGCGACAGATCGATGCCGAACTGCCTGCCGGCGCGGCGTTGTCGGTGATCGTGCCGCAAGTCGTCAGCGGCCTCGATGCCGAGCGGCTGCGCCTCAGCCGCGAAGTGCAGTGGAAAATCGTACCGGGCGCGGCGCCGGTCGACACCGAAGCCGATGCCTTGACTGTCAGCATTCGCAGCGACGGCCGCGACGCTGGCGAATCCGCGACCGTGCAGGCGCTGCTCCAGGCCTGGCAGTCGCAGGGGCGCGTCATCGACATCGACAACGCGGCGCAAGACACGCCGTTGAAAGCCGACACCGGGCTGCTGTTCTGGCTAGGCGGCAAGCCCGGCGCCGACGTCGATCGCTGGATCGCGCGCGGCGGTCGCGCGCTGATATCGGGCCAGGCCGGCGTAGTGATCGCCGATGAAGCGTGGTCGGTACAGGCGCAAGGCCGTGGCCGCAGCCTGCGGCTCGCCGGCGCATTCGACGCGAGCCGTAACGCCGCGCTGCGCGAGCCGCAGATTCCGTCGCAGCTCGCCGCGCTGCTGTTGCCCGAGCCGCTGGTGGATCGCGCGGCCGCGGCATCGGTCGCGCCGCTGACCGGCGCCGCTTCCGGCACGCCGCCGGGTGATTCGCTGGATTCCCTGCTCGCGATCATCGCGGCGCTGCTGTTCGCCGCCGAACGCCTGTGGGCCGCGAGATTGCACAGGCGATGAGCGATCCGGCTTTGCAATCGCGTCTGGATCGCGCCTTGCGCGGCGCGCGGCTGCGCGTCGCGAGCAACATCCTGATCGTCGGCCTGCTGCCGCTGGCGGGCCTGCTGGTGCTGGTGGCGTCCTGGAATATCGGGGCGACAATCGCGCTGGCGATCTGCGGCGCCGCCGCGATCGCCGCGCTGCTGCTGTGGCGCCTGCGCCGCTACGACCGCGCCTGGCTGGCACGGCGTCTGAACCAACGCTGCCGCCATCTCGACGACAGCGCCGAGCTGATCTGGAACGCGGAGCCAGGCTCCGCCTTGCGCCGGATGCAGCGCGACAGAGTGCTGGCGCGGCTCGCGGAGACCGGGCTGCCCGAGCTGCGGCCACCGTTCGCGCGCCGGCTCGCCGCCGTGGCTGCAGCGGTCGGCATCGCGCTGGCGATGCTGACGCTGCTGCCGCTGCAGAACGGGTCGCTGCCGCGCAGCGGCAGTGCGGCTGCCGCGGCGAATCGTGCCGGCGTCGAGGCGAGGCTGAAGATCGCGCCGCCCGCTTACACCGGCATCGGCGAATCGGTCGAACGTTCGCTGGAAGTGCGCGTGC
Organism: Hydrocarboniphaga sp.; assembly: GCF_965279055.1. Lineage (NCBI taxonomy): Bacteria > Pseudomonadati > Pseudomonadota > Gammaproteobacteria > Nevskiales > Nevskiaceae > Hydrocarboniphaga > Hydrocarboniphaga sp. Next base: position 1,522,302 of record NZ_OZ257125.1, read on the forward strand.
CGGAGAACAGCCAGATCGAATGGAGCCTGCGGTTTGCGCAGCCACCGTCGGCCGTCGCGCTGCTGTTTCACGACGGTTCGCGGCTCGAACTGAAGCACAAAGGCGATCGGTGGGTCGCGACGAAAACCGTCACCGCATCCGGCCTGTACCGCGTCGACGCCAGCGGCATCGCGGCCGACGACACGCTGTACCGCCTCGACGCGATTCCCGATCGCGCGCCTGAAATCACCGTGCGTGCGCCGGATAAAACATTGAGCGTGCTCGACGCCGCGCAGCCGCAGTGGGAGCTGAGCTTCGAGGCGCGCGACGACTACGGCCTGGGTGATGCGGAGCTGTCGATCTCGCTGGCGCAGGGCTCGGGCGAGAGCATCAAGGTGACGCAGCAGACGCAAATGCTGAAAGGCGAGGGAAACGCGCGCGAGCGTCGCTACCAGCGCACGCTGGATCTCAAGCAACTCGGCTTCGAGCAGGGCGACGATCTGATCGTGCGCCTGAGCGTCAGCGACAACCGCGAACCCGAGCCGAACCGCGCACGCAGCGCCAGCTTCATCCTGCGCTGGCCGCCGGAAGCCAGCAGCGAAAGCGCCGGCATGGAAGGGCTGGTGCGGCAGACCATGCCGGCCTACTTCCGTAGCCAGCGCCAGATCGTGATCGACACCGAGGCGCTGATCGCCGAGCGCGAAACGATGTCGGCAGCGGATTTCGCCGGACGCGCCGACGAAATCGGCGTCGATCAGAAGCTGATGCGGCTGCGCTACGGCCAGTTTCTCGGGGAAGAATCCGAAGGCGGTGGTGGTGATCATCACCACGAAGATCCGCATGCGGCGTCGGCCGAGACTCAGTCCGAAGCGCCTGGACATGACGAGCAGGAAACGCGGCAGCCGGGTGAGCCCAAGCCGGGTTCGGATATGGAAATCCTGCACGAGTTCGGCCACGCGCACGACATCGCCGAGGCCGCGACCTTGCTCGACGACGCGACCAAGGCGCTGCTGCGCACAGCCCTGAATGAAATGTGGGATGCGGAAAGCCGCTTGCGCACCGCGCAGCCGGATGCCGCGTTGCCGCACGAAAACCGTGCGCTCGAAGCGATCAAGCAGGTACAGCAGGCGACGCGCATTTATCTGGCGCGGGTCGGACAGGATCTGCCGCAGGTCGACATGACGCGGCGCCTGACCGGCGAACGCGCCGGCCTGGTCGATCCGCCTTCGCCGACGGCAGCCGTCGCGGCGCCGGCCACGGTCCCGACCATGGCCTGGCAGGCACTCGAGCGCGGGCAGGTGCCGGACGTGGATGCGCTGCAGGGCTGGCTTCGCGAGCACCCCACGCAAGCGCCGGATTCACTGGCGCTGGTACGCGAGGCCGAGCGCCTGCGCCGCGATCCGGGCTGCTCGCAATGCCGCGCGGCCTTGAGTGCGCAGCTGTGGCCATTGCTGCCGCCGCCTTCGACGGCGCTGCAGCCGCGTACGCTGCCGGACGCGCAGGGCGCGAGCTATCTGCAGGCCCTGCCGGCGGAGTCGCCGCGATGAGCGCGCTGAGCTTCGGCACGATGTCGACCCTGCAGATGGCGATCGCCGCGCTCATCGCGATCGCGGCCCTGATTGCCGCCTGGCGCAGCGCGCGCGCCGAGCGCTCTGCGGCCTGGCGCCTGTTGTTGCCGTTGATGCAACTGGGCGCCGCGCTCGCGTTCTGGCTGCTGCTGTTTCCGCCGAACACCGCGCTGCGGCTCGACGCGCTGACGGTGCTGACGCCGGGCGCCAGCGCGCAGCAGCCCGACGCTTTGCCGATCGCGCAGCGCGTGGTCGCGCTGCCGGGCGCCGAGGCGCCGACGTCCGCGCAACGCGCGCCCGATCTGGCCAGCGCGCTGCGCCGCCAACCGGCGACGCGTTCGATCCATGTCGTCGGCCGCGGCCTGCCGCCGCGCGACTGGAATGCGGTCGGCACGCTCGGCCTGAGCTTCGACGACGCCGCGCCGACGGGCATCAGCGAAGTCGGTGCCGCCTCGCAGTCGCCGGTCGGCACGCAGTGGACTCTGCGCGGCCGCGCCGCGGGTCGCGTGGCGCAAGTGCAGTTGCGTGACGTGTCCGGCGCTGTCGTCGATCATGCGGTGCCGGGCAAGGACGGCGCGTTCGTGCTGTCGGCGATCGGCCGTGCCGCCGGCCCGGCGCTGTTCACGCTGCAGGCGCTGGATGCAGAGCAGAGCGTCGTCGACCAGGCCAGCGTGCCGGTGGTGTTTCGCAGTGGTGCCGCGCTGACGATGCTGCTGCGCGCGGCCGGCCCCGATCCGGATCAGAAGTACTGGCGACGCTGGGCGCGCGATGCCGGCGTGAAGCTGGGCGCGAGCATCGGCCTGTCCGACGCGGTCTCGCTGCGCGACGGCGATGCCGCGTTCGACGCCGCGTCGCTCGCGGCGGCCGATCTGGTGCTGCTCGACGAGCGCAGCTGGGCGGCGCTGAGCGCCGATGAGAAAAGCGCGCTGCTGGGCGCGGTCGAGCACGGCCTGGGCCTGTTGCTGCGCGTCACCGGTAGCGTCGATGCCACCGTCGCGGCGGAATGGGCACAGCTCGGCTTGCCGCTGCAGCCGGCCGACACCGCGCGCAGCGTCGCACTCGATCGCCAGCTCGGCCTGCGCGATCCGCTGCCGCTGAGCGCGGCGCCGGCGCGCTTCGCCAGCGGCGTGCGCGTCTTGATCCGCGGCGACGACGGCGAGCCGCTGGCAGCCTGGAGCGCGCGCGGCCAGGGCCGCATCGGCGCCTTGCTGCTGATCGACAGTTTCAAGCTCAGCCTGCAGGGTGAGGGCGGGCGCTACGGCGGGCTGTGGGCCGGCATCGTCGGCCAACTGGCGCGGCCGCGCGCGCAGATCCAGCCGCCGCCGCTGCCGTCGCAGGCATGGGTCGACGAGCGCCAGACCCTGTGCCAGCTCGGAGACGACGCGCATCTGTTCGACGCCGCGCAAAAAGAGCTTCCGCTGCTGATCGAACATGGCTGCGCCGCGTTCTGGCCGGAACCCGCCGGCTGGTACCGGCTGCGCACCGCGACGGGCGACTGGCCGTTCTACGTGCGCGCCGCCGGCGATGCAGCGGGCCTGCGCGCCGCGCGCGATGCGGCGGCGACGCGCGCGCTGGTGGCGCAGGCTTCGACGATGGACGACGCGGCGGCCGCGCAAGGCGCCGCGCCGATGCCGCGCTGGCCGTTCTTCATCGCCTGGCTGCTGCTGGCGGCGCTGATCTGGTGGCGCGAACGCCGCGCGTTGCAGGCGGACTAGCCGCGTTGCCGTAGCCCGGGTGCAACCCGGGTTTCACCGGGCTACGGGCGGGAAGAACGAGCCTCAGACCGGCAACACCCGCCCCAGAAACTCCAGCTGATCCGTGATCGTCCGCTCGAAGGCCTCGCCCAGATAAATATCGAAGTGGCCGATCGGATAGCGCTTCACTTCGCCGCGCGGCGCCTGCTTGGCATAGCGCAAGGTCGGCCCGGCCGGCGCGACGGTGTCGCGGTCGCAGACCGCGAACAGGATCGGGCACTTGACGTGTTTGGCGTAACGCCCCGGCGCCAGCCGCGGGATATGCAGCGCGATGCGCGCCGCAACTTCGCTCTCGTGCCGCATGCCTTTCGGCACCAGCGCGTAATAGCCGGGCTCGGCGTCGGCCGCGTTCATCAGCGCGGTCGAGCCCGGCGGGCCGGCCAGCGGCACCATCACCGGCGCGCGGCCGGCGATCGCCGCCGCGGCGTCGCGCAAGGCCAGCGCCGACAGCCGCGCCAGCGGCACCACGCCCAGGGTCATCGCCGAGGCGATGCCATTGGTGAACGGGCACTGCGAAATCGCCGCCGCCACGCGTGGATCGCGCGCCGCCGCGACGATCACGTGGCCGCCGCCGAACGAGCTGCCGAACAGCGCGATGCGGTCCGGGTCGACACCCGGCAAGGCACGCGCGCAGGCGATCGCAGCGGCCCAGTCCTGCTGCTGACGGTCGAAGTCCAGCAGCTGCCGCGGCTCGCCGCCGCTGGCGCCGAAATAGCGGTAGTCGAACACCAGGGCGACGTAGCCGGCCGCGGCAAAGCGCGCCGCGTAAGCGTCCAGCCCCATCTCCTTGGTCGCGCCCAGGCCATGCCCGAGCACCACCGCCGGCTGCTTGCCGCGGCCGCCAACCGGCCGGTACAACCAGGCCGCGCACTCGGCCTCGCCCGAGACGAAGCGCAGATCGCTGCGTTGATAGTCCATACAGTCCCTTTTTTGTTTTTTGTGTTTGGCCGACAGGCCCGGGCTTTTACCGCGCCCGGCCATCGTCTATCATGCGCGCCCCACGCTAGTGGGAACAGGTCGGTGATGTAGCTCAGTCGGTTAGAGCGCGGCACTCATAATGCTGAGGTCGGTGGTTCGAATCCACCTATCACCACCAAATTTTTCAACAGGTTACGAAACGACCTCCTTCGTCAACTCGGCCCACTGTGCCACGTGTCATTTTCCCTGACACACGATTCCGAGCCGGTCGGGCACTCGCGGTACGCTTCGCATGAATGTCGGAGAAACAGCCTGCTTCTAGGACCAACACAGCTCGCGCGTCTACGCTGCGCGGCGAGGTGCTTGTTGAGTGATCAGACTCTCCGCTGGAATGTTGAACATCTCATGTAGCGATTGAATCATTCGAACGGTCAGCGGCCGCCTTCGGGCCAATATCTCGTACACACGGTTTTTCCGGCCGATTGCCGGGATCAGATCGTCCACGGTCAGACCTTGCTGCTCCATGCGGAACTTGATCGCCTCAACGGCGTCCGGCAAGTCCATTGGAAAGTGCTTGCGCTCATAGGCTTCAACCAAGGTCACGAGTACGTCGAGACGATCGCCCTCCTCGGTGCCCAGTTGGGCCTCCATGAGAGTTTCGATTTCGCGCAAGGTGTCGCGGTAGTCGGTTTCAGTCTTGATCGGTCGAATATTCATGTGGTGACCTCAAATAGTCTGCGCGTCGATGCGGTCGTACTGACCATGTGTGCCGATGAATCGGACGTAGAGCACCCGGTACGGGTAGTTGATCCACGCCACGAGCCGGTACTTGTTGCCAGCGATGTTGAACACCACGCGACCATCGCGGAGGACGCTAGCGGTCCCGAACTGTCGCTTCACGTCATTAGGAGTGGCCCAATCAGCCTTCACGGCTTCGCGGTACCACGCCATCGTGGGCTCTTCGGCGTCCTGAAACTCCGGCTGTCGCGTCCAGAAAGCTTTCAAAGTCGATATGGCGATCACACGCATGTCGGCACCATAGTCCCAAAATGGGACTTAATCAAGGTTGGTGCCGCTTTCCACATCCGTCGATCATCGCTAAAGCGGCTTGCCGGTGCGGCGCGGCCGTTTACGCTCGTAGAACCAACCAGGACGCCGTCGCGTTCGAGGCGAAGCAATTGCTTCTGCACGACGCTATGCGGCAGACCGTAAAGGTCCGCGATTTCGCGGGCGTAGCCTTCGCCGTAATTCTGCAGCGCGAGCAGGGTGCGCTCAGCCGTTTCGTTCCCAAAAATGCCCACGGTCGTAATACCTCCAAAGTAGGCCATGTGACCTTTAGTAGGCCGATAGGGATTTGAAGTACGCCAGACGAAAGGGCGGTGCCTGGAACGTGACGAGCTGAGTTGTCAGCGACCGCCGGATTGTCGTTGGGGATTTCGTTCACGCGCGGCAGGCCGCGCGCGTCGAATTGAATACGGACGGCGCCGCGCGGACCTTGATTTCGCTATCGGCTGTTTAGCTTGAATTCCATTGTTGCAAATAAGAATCGAAAACATTTAGACTGGCCGCATCCGCATTCTGACTGCAGCGACGTTTCAGTCTAAAAAGGGCTCGGGCGCGTTCGCATTCCATTGCCCAGCAGCAAGCCAGGCCACATTCCTATTGGGGGTTGTCCCGTGCGCCTTGCCTGTTCACTGGCGGTTGTCGCCAGTCTGTTGCCCATCGTGTCTGTTGCCCAAGAGGCACCCGTTTCTCAGGTGCTGGTGGCCAACACCGAGGCAGTTGAGCTTGAAACCGTCATAGTAACCGGCGAAAAGTTGCAACGCGACGAGATCGACACGACCACCAGCGTTGGCGTGCGGAGTGCGAGGCAGATAGAAGAGTCTTCGGCCCAGACGCTCGATCAGGTGATCAGCCAGATGGCGAATGTGTCCGTCTCAAATGGCTTGGCGATCCGTGGCATCCCGCTCTACGGACCTACCAGCGGTGACGGCAAGGTGGCGACGATATCAGTCGACGGCGTTTCGCAGGAGGGCTATTCGCAGGGCATCGATTCGTTGTCTGTCTGGGATGTCGATCAGGCCGAGGTACTGCGTGGTCCTCAGTCGACGAATCAGGGGCGCAATTCATTGGCCGGCGCCGTAATTCTGAGCACTGCCGATCCGACCGACTACTGGGACTTTCACTCGCTGCTGAGCGCTGGAAACCAGGATGCGACGCGAGTTGCGGTTGCCGGCGGCGGTCCGTTGATTGCGAACCTCGCCGCGTTCCGCGTGAGCTTCGAACGCTACGATCGTGACGGTTCCAGCTACAACGAAACGCGTGACGACGATCGCTGGAATCATAGCGATCAGCAGACCCTGCGCGGCAAACTGTCGCTGACGCCTTTCGGTGATCGCTATCGCGCATTGCTGACGCTGGTCGACCAGAAAACCGACAATGGCGATGGCTATGTTGAGGCCACGACCCGGGACGTTAAGGATCGTATTTCCTTGGCCAACGATCCAGGCTACTTCAGGCCTGAGAGCCGAACCGCAAGCCTCGAACAGATCGTCAACTGGGACCATGCGAGCCTGACCTTGCTGAGCACCTACCTCGATTCGGATCGGGATAGCACCAGCGACTATGACGAGACCGAATATGAACTCGGCAATTCCTTCAGTGGCGGTAGCCTGGAGACATTTACGCAGGAAGTTCGCAGCAATTTTGAGCTGCCATTGTTCGGGCGCGATCTCAAGGGGGTGGCAGGGCTTTACTACGCCGATGAGGATACCCACGACCGGTTCGGCTATTCGCTACCGTTGTACTACGGGCTTTATGCGACCGGACTCTGTGGATCGGCGTTGAGCGATCCCAATGCGACGCTGGAAACCTGTCAATCGGTCTTTTCTGCCGATCCTGAGCATTTTGTTCTGCGCAGCGACGACAACACCGGCAATACCCGCAATCAGGCGGCGTACTTCGAGTTCGACTATCCAGTCGGCGTCTTCACCCTTACCGCTGGGCTGCGTTACGACCGCGAGAAACACAGGGAGACGCTAACCAATGATACAACCGGCAACGACGACTACACGCAGGCCTTGCTGGACAGCGTCGGCTTCGGTCCCGAAGCGACACCGCCATTGTCGAATGCCTTTCATGCCTGGTTACCGAAGGCGGGTTTGCGCTATGGCATTTCCGAAGATTGGGTGGTCGGCCTGACGTTCCAGCGTGGTTACCGCGCCGGCGGCACGAGCTACAGTTATTTGCCGGCGAGTGTCGGTGGAGGCTCCACGCCTTATGGTCCCGAGTTCACCAACAACTACGAACTCTCGCTCAAAGGCAAGCCGACGCAGCGGACGACGATAGCTTTCAATGCCTACCACATCGATTGGACCGATCAGCAGGTCAACATCGGTACCAGCACGCTTGACACTCACATCGTCAACGCGGGCCGTTCCCGACTCCAGGGACTGGAGTTCGAGGGGCGGGGGTTCGTCAGCCCGCAACTCGAACTGTTCGCTGCATTGGGTCTATCGCGTACCGAATACCGCGAGTTCCTGATTCCATCGACGGGCGAAGACTACTCCGGCAACCAGTTCTTGCGATCACCGCGCACCACAGCCTCAGCCGGGGCGACCTGGAAGCCAGGCAACTGGCTGCTCAATGCAAACGTGGTCTTTGAGGGTTCGAGCTACTCGACGTCGGATAACAATCCGGATCTGCGCAACGGCTCGCACACGTTATGCAATGCTCGCGCCGCCTATCAATTCCCGAGCCAGTTGCAGCTTTTTGTCTACGCCCTCAACTTGCTCGACGAGACTTACACGACGTATCAGTTACAGACGGTCGGTGGACGTACTCAAGCTTATCCAGGCGAGGCACGTCTGTTCGGCGCTGGGGTGGAGTGGCGTATCTGATGGGTCGTTAGCCCAGTCGACGACCGAGAGTGAGTTTCGGAGTGTCGGCGCAGCCCGCTCCGGCGAGGTGAAGAGGGGTATCTGGATGGCCTTATTAAACTTGAGTCGTTCAGTTCCAGACATTCCGGGGTTCATGCAGAAAGTCGGACCTGGCCGCTGGATCGCGGCGAATTGCAGCGCCATCGCGGGCCTCGAAGATGGTGCGGGGTCGGAGCGCTTCTCGGTACGGCCTTTGCAACATCGTCCTGGCGTGGCAGTCGCCGCGCATCCAGCCAGGAGGCGACGATGAAAGGGCAAGCTTGGGATGACGGCGGCATGACGCTGCTAGCGCTCGAACAATTGGTTGAGGCGCTGACCGGCGAATGCAGCAACCAGCAGCGCCGGCTGTTGGCGCAGCGCCTGGTGCAGGGCGCGCGCCGCCTGGTCACCACCACCGTGGCGCGCAGTGAAACCCTGGACAAGATCCACAAGCTGATCGACGAGCTCGAATGTCTGCCGACGTCGATGCAGCGCTATGACCACCAGGCGCGCAAGCTGGCCTGGGCGATGCGCAAGCTGCAGGCGCAGCGGCCGACGCTGTTGGCGGAAGTCAATGCGGACGAGGGCGCCGCCGCGTTTTCGAGTGTCTCGGTGCCCTTGGCGGGCACGGAGTATTCGGCGAGGGTTTCTGCGCGGCGCGTGTGATCCGATCCGGGTGCTAGCGGGCAACAAAAAGGCGGGCATTGCCCGCCTTTTTGTTGAGGCGCCGCCGACTACTCGTCGTCGCGACGCTCTTCCAGGCTGCGGTTGATGCGCAGCGCCACCAGGGTGCCGATCGAGCCCGACAGCAGGTACAGGCCGACATAGCCGATGCCGAAGTGCGAGGCGATACCCAGCGCCACCAGTGGCGCGAAGCCCGCGCCCAGCAGCCAGCCCAGGTCCGAGGTCAGCACCGCACCGCTGTACCGATAGCGCGCGCCGAAACTGGAGTTGACCGCGCCAGCCGCCTGCGCGTGGCTGAAGCCCAGTAGCGCAAAGCCGACCAGGATGAAGGTGTAGGCGCCGGTAGTGTTGCCCTGGGAGAAGAACGGCAGCAGGCCGAGCAGCGCGAAAATCGCGATCAGTACCGCGCCGATGCCCAGTGTGGTGCGGCGGCCGACGCGGTCGGCGATCTTGCCGGAGATCAGCATCGTGATCACGGCCAACGTCGCGCCGGCGAGCTGTACGTACAGGTATTCGGTAACCGATTCCTGAGAGAACAGCGTCACCCACGACAGCGGGAAGATCGTCACCAGGTGGAACAGCGCGTAGCTCGCCAGCGGCGCGAACGCGCCGAGCAGGATGTTGGCGCCCTGGTTGCGGAACAGCTCGCCCAGCGGCGACGGCACCAGCTCGCGGGTCTTCAGCAGCTCGCTGAACTCCGGCGTCGCCACCAGGCGCAGGCGCGCGAACAGCGCGACCACGTTGACCGCGAACGCGACGTAGAAAGGATAGCGCCAGCCCCAGGACATGAAGTCCGCGGTGCTCAGGCTGCTGACTAGGTAGACGAACAGGCCGGCGGCCAGCATGAAGCCCAGCGGCGCGCCGAGCTGCGGAATCATCGCGTACCAGCCGCGCTTCTTCTCGGGTGCATTGAGTGCGAGCAGGGACGGCATGCCGTCCCAGGTGCCGCCGAGCGCGATGCCCTGGGCGAAGCGGAACGCGGCCAGCAGGATGATCGACCACTTGCCGATGTCGGCGTAGCTCGGCAGGAAGGCGGTGCCGGCGGTGGCGGTGCCGAGCATGAACAGCGCGATGGTCAGCTTGGTGCCGCGCCCGTACCAGTCGTAGATCAGGCGGAACAGCAGCGAGCCGATCGGCCGGGCGATGAAGGCCAGCGAGAAGATCGAGAACGAGTACAGCGTTGCGTCCATCGGCGTCGCGAACGGGAAGCACAGCGCCGGGAACACCAGCACCGAGGCGATGCCGTAGACGAAGAAGTCGAAGAACTCGGAGATGCGGCCGATGATCACGCCGATCGCGATCTCGCCCGGCGCGACCCGTGCCGCGACCGCGGGCTGGCCCCGATCCGCGCCGCTCGTCTGTGCGTGTGAACTGACGGTAGACATCCTGCTCTCAGCCTGTATGGTGGACTTATCGCTTTTGCGAGGGCCGAACAGTCGCACGGTCCGCGCCTTGCGACGATAGGACAAAACGTCCAATCGCGCATGCAGGGCAGGGTGCTTAAAGTCGCGGCTCCCCGGGTCCCCACACGATACGCCATGTTCGTCCGAGTCCTGCGCTACGTCTTGCTCCTTGCACTGGCCAGCCTGCTGGCCGGTTGCAATGCCGTGGTACTGCAGCCGTTCGGCGACGTCGCCGTGCAGCAGCGCAACCTGATCATCGCCTCGACCGTGCTGATGCTGCTGATCATCATCCCGGTGATCGCGCTGACCTTCGTATTTGCCTGGCGCTACCGCCAGGGCAACACCGAGGCGACCTACGATCCGGACTGGCACCACTCCACCGGCCTGGAGCTGATCATCTGGTCGGCGCCGCTGCTGATCATCATCGCGCTCGGCGCGCTGACCTGGATCGCCACCCATACGCTGGACCCGTACCGCCCGCTGGATCGCATCGACGCCGCGCGCCCGGTCACCGCCGAGATGAAGCCGTTGAAGGTGCAGGTGGTCGCGCTGGACTGGAAGTGGCTGTTCATCTACCCGGACTACGGCATCGCCACGGTCAACGAAATGGCCGCGCCGGTGGACGTGCCGATCAGCTTCCAGATCACCGCGTCGACGGTGATGAACTCGTTCTTCGTGCCGGCGCTGGCCGGGCAGATCTACGCGATGCCGGGCATGGAGACGCGCCTGCACGCGGTGATCAATCATGCCGGTGACTACGAGGGCTTCTCGGCCAACTACAGCGGCGCCGGTTTCTCCGGCATGCGCTTCCGCTTCAAGGGCATGAGCGGCGACGACTTCGACGCCTGGGTGGCGCAGGTCAAGCAGCGCGGCAGTGCGCTGCAGCGCGACACCTACATGCAGCTGGAGAAACCCAGCGAGCGCGAGCCGGTGCGTTACTTCGCCACGTCCACACGCGGCCTGTACGACAAGATCCTCAACATGTGCGTCGACCCGAACAAGATGTGCATGAGCGAGATGATGAAGATCGACGCCAAGGGCGGGCTCGGCATGGAGAGCGTCTACAACATCTCGCGCCTGGCCTACGACAAGCCGCGCACGCGTCACCAGGCCGCTTCGATCGCGCCGCGTCGCGAGTACGTCAGCGCGCTGTGCGCCGCCGACCCGGAAGTCGCCCAATCACCTGCCGCGCTGCCGGCGCCGAGCTACGGCTCGGCCCGGTTCGCGCCCTGATCGTCACGCCACGCGCACGCTGAACGGCATTCGAGAAAACATCGATGGACCCACGTTCTGAACTGATGCAAACCCTGTTCGGCCGGCTCAGCTGGGAGGCGATCCCGCTGCATGAGCCGATCCTGCTGTACACCTTCTTCGGCACCGCGCTGATCGGCCTGACGCTGTTCGGGTACATCACCTACCTGCGCAAGTGGGGCTATCTGTACAACGAGTGGTTCTGCAGCATCGACCACAAGAAGATCGGCGTGATGTACATCGTGCTCGGCCTGGTGATGCTGCTGCGCGGCTTCGCCGACGCGATCATGATGCGCCTGCAGCAGGCGATGTCGTTCGGCGATTCGATGGGCTATTTGCCGCCGCATCACTACGACCAGGTGTTCACCGCGCACGGCGTGATCATGATCTTCTTCGTCGCGATGCCGCTGATCACCGGCCTGATGAACTACGTGGTGCCGCTGCAGATCGGCGCGCGCGACGTTGCCTTCCCGTTCCTCAACAACTTCAGCTTCTGGATGACCACGGCCGGCGCCGTGCTGGTGATGATGTCGCTGTTCGTCGGTGAATTTGCGCGCACCGGCTGGCTGGCGTATCCGCCGCTGTCGGGGCCTGCTTACAGTCCCGACGTCGGAGTCGATTACTACATATGGTCGTTGCAGATCGCCGGTGTCGGAACCCTGTTGTCCGGCGTCAATCTGCTGGCGACCATCATCAAGATGCGCGCGCCCGGCATGGGCCTGATGAAGATGCCGATCTTCACCTGGACCGCGCTGTGCACCAACGTGCTGATCGTCGCCGCGTTCCCGGTGCTGACCGCGGTGCTGGTGCTGCTGTCGCTGGATCGTTATGCCGGGATGAATTTCTTCAGCAACGATTTCGGCGGCAACGCGATGATGTACGTGAACCTGATCTGGATCTGGGGTCACCCAGAGGTCTACATCCTGATCCTGCCGGTGTTTGGCGTGTTCTCGGAAGTGGTCGCGACCTTCAGCGGCAAGCGCCTGTTCGGCTACGCGTCGATGGTCTACGCCACGGTCGTGATCACGATCCTGTCGTACCTGGTCTGGCTGCATCACTTCTTCACGATGGGCTCGGGCGCGAGCGTCAACTCGTTCTTCGGCATCACCACGATGATCATCTCGATCCCGACCGGAGCGAAGATGTTCAACTGGCTGTTCACGATGTACCGCGGCCGCATCCGCTTCGAAGTGCCGATGCTGTGGACGATGGGGTTCATGTTCACCTTCGTCATCGGCGGCATGACCGGCGTGCTGCTGGCAGTGCCGCCGGCGGATTTCGTGCTGCACAACTCGCTGTTCCTGATCGCGCACTTTCACAACGTGATCATCGGCGGCGTGGTCTTCGGCGTGTTTGCCGGCATCAACTTCTGGTTCCCGAAAGCCACCGGCTTCAAGCTCGATCCGTTCTGGGGCAAGGTCTCGTTCTGGTTCTGGCTGGTCGGCTTCTGGGTCGCGTTCGCGCCGCTGTACGTGCTCGGCCTGATGGGTGTGACGCGCCGCATGAGCCACTTCGAGGATCCCAGTTTGCAGATCTGGTTCCAGATCGCGGCGTTCGGCGCGGTGCTGATCGCGATCGGTATCGTGGCGATGCTGGTGCAGATCGTCGTCAGCATCCGCAACCGCGAGGCGCTGCGCGATCACACCGGTGATCCCTGGCAGGGCCGCACGCTGGAGTGGTCGACCTCGTCGCCGCCGCCGGCCTACAACTTCGCATTCACGCCGCAGGTGCACGATCACGATGCCTGGTGGGACATGAAGTCGCGCGGTGCGGTGCGTCCGACCGAAGGCTTCATCCCGATCCACATGCCGAAGAACACGGCCGCCGGCCTGATGCTCGCGGGTGCGGCGATGATCTGCGGTTTCGCGCTGATCTGGCATATCTGGTGGCTGGGCGCGCTGTCCTTTGTCGGGCTGATCGGCGGCGCGATCTATCACAGCTTCAATTACGACCGCGACTTCCACATTCCGGCGGACGAGGTGACCGTGGTCGAAAACGAACGCAGCCGCCAGCTGGCGCTGCAGGCCTGATCCCCATGGCCAATACCACTGCGCACCATTTGATGAGCGGCGACCACGTGTCGGGTTTCTATGATCTGAAGGGCGAGCATCATCCAGAAAACGGCACGATGCTCGGTTTCTGGCTGTACCTGATGAGCGACTGCCTGGTGTTCGCCGTGCTGTTCGCGATGTACGGCGTGCTCGGCGGCAACTACGCGGCCGGCCCAGGCCCGAAAGAGCTGTTCGAGCTGCCGGTGGTCGCGCTCAACACCTCGATGCTGCTGTTCTCGTCGATCACTTACGGCTTCGCGATGCTGGAGATGGCGCGCAACCGCAAGAGCGCGACCCTGATCTGGCTGGCGATCACCGGCTTGTTCGGTGTGGCTTTCGTCGGCCTGGAACTGCAGGAGTTCGCGCACCTGATCCACGAAGGCGCGGGCCCGCAGCGCAGCGCCTTCCTGTCGAGTTTCTTCACGCTGGTCGGCACCCACGGCCTGCACGTGACGTTCGGCATCGTCTGGCTGATCACCTTGATGGTGCAGGTCGGCAAGGGCGGGCTGACGGTCGAGAACCGTCGCCGTCTGAGCTGCCTGAGCCTGTTCTGGCACTTCCTCGACGTCGTCTGGATCGGCGTCTTCACCTTCGTCTATCTGATGGGAGTGCTGCGATGAGCGCTGCACACGGCGACCACGGGCAAGACGCTCGTCACGTCCACAGTCACGACCACGGTCATGGCGAAGGCGAGGCGCACGGCACGTTCAAGGGCTACATGACCGGCTTTCTGCTGTCGGTGGTGCTGACCGCGATTCCGTTCTGGCTGGTGATGGCCGGCCCGCTGCCGGACAAGCAGCTGACGACGATCATCATCATCGCATTCGCGATCGTGCAGATCCTGGTGCACATGATTTACTTCCTGCACATGAACACCAGCTCCGAAGGCGGCTGGAACATGCTGGCGCTGATCTTCACCGTGGTGCTGGTGGTGATCACCTTGAGCGGCTCGCTGTGGGTGATGTACCACATGAACGCCAACATGATGCCCTTGTCCGCGCACGACATGCGCAACATGCCGTGATGCCAGGCTGATGAGCACGTCGGCAGACGAGGCCGCGCCGCGATCCACGGCGAGTCTCGTGCTGCTGCTGTTCCTGCTGGCGGTCTTGTTCGCCGGCTTCGTTGCACTCGGCAGCTGGCAGATTCAGCGCCGTGCCTGGAAGCTCGATTTGATCGAGCGTGTCGAGCAGCGCGTGCATGCGGCACCGGAAGCGGCGCCGCCTCGCGAAACCTGGGCCGGTATCGGCGCCGAAGATGAATATCGCCATGTGCAGCTCGAAGGCGAATACCTCCGCGACCGCGATGTTTACACGCAGGCGGTGACCGCACGCGGCCCCGGCTTCTGGCTGCTGACGCCGCTGCAGACTCGCGACGGTTTCGTGGTGCTGATCAATCGCGGCTTCGTCGAAAAGCAGCAGGCCAGTGCGGGGCCGACGCAAGGCGAGGTTCGTATCGCCGGTCTGCTGCGGCTGAGCGAGCCCAAGGGCGGTTTCCTGCGGGACAACGATCCGGCCGCCAAGCGCTGGTTCTCCCGCGACGTCGCCGCGATCGCCGCAGCCCTTGATCTGCCGGTGCACAAGGTCGCGCCTTACTTCATCGACGCCGATGCAAGTGCTTCGACTGACGACGGCCCGGTCGGCGGCATGACCGTCGTCAGTTTCCACAACAGCCATCTGGTCTACGCGATCACCTGGTACGGGCTGGCGGCGATGACGGTCTTCGGCGGCCTCCTGCTGCTGCGCTCCCGCAGGGCCTGAGCTTTCTCAAATTCCGGTCATCGCCGGCGTAGCCTGAGTGACGGCGAATGGCCCGCCGCTTTACCCGCGCTACGCGCTCGTCCACGATGCGCGCCATGCAACCCAGCCCTGCCATCGACCCGACCCAGCGTGCGCGCCTGTCGCTGAGCGCCTCGTCCGGAGCGACCGTCGGCCAGCAGAACATGCTGCAGTTGATCCAGTTGCGCTGGATCGCGGTGATCGGGCAGATCCTGACCATCGTCTACGTCAGCCTGGTGTTCAAGATCGAGCTGCCGCTGCCGGCGATGGCCGCGGTGCTGTGTTTCCTGGTCGGCCTGAACCTGTTCAGCCTGTACCGGCCGCGCAAGATCGGCGACGTCACCAATGGCTCGCTGCTGCTGGCGCTACTGCTCGACGTGGCCGCGCTGACTGCGCTGTTGTACATGAGCGGCGGCGCTACCAATCCTTTCGTGTTCCTGTACCTGCTGCAGGTGACCATCGGCGCGGTGCTGCTCGAGGCCTGGTCGACCTGGACCATGGTCGCGGTGACCAGCGTGTGCTTCGCGTTCCTGATGCGTTTCTACATGCCGCTGGACCTGCTGCCGGCGGACGCCAACGAGCTGTTCCGGCTGCACATCATCGGCATGCTGATCTGTTTCGTGCTCGATGTCGGCCTGCTGGTGGTGTTCATGACGCGCATCAATCGCATCCTGCGCGGCCGCGATGCGCGCCTGGCCGATCTGCGCCAGCGTGCTGCCGAAGAAGACCACATTGTCCGCATGGGCCTGCTCGCCTCCGGCGCGGCGCATGAACTCGGCACGCCGCTGGCGACCTTGTCGGTGATCCTCGGCGACTGGCGGCGCATGCCGGTGTTTCGCGACGATCCCGAACTGGCGCAGGAGATCGGCGACATGCAGGCCGAGGTCACGCGTTGCAAGACCATCGTCACCGGTATCCTGATGGCGGCGGGCGAGGCGCGCGGCGAGTCACCGGTGGTGACGACCGTCGCCGGCTTTCTCGACGAGCTGGTCGAGGAATGGCGCAGCACGCGGCCGGTCGTGAAGTTTGAATACGACTACGAGAACGATAGGGACAGCACGCACGATGCCTACGAGCACTTCCCCATCGTCTCGGATTCGGCGCTGAAACAGGTGATCCATACGGTGCTCGACAATGCGCTGGAAAGCTCGCCGGATTGGGTAGGCTTGTCCGCGTGGTGTAGCGAAGGCAGCCTGTCTTTGTCGGTGCGCGACCGCGGTCCGGGTTTTGCCCCGGAAATGCTGGAGCACATCGGCAAGCCGTATCAGTCCAGCAAGGGAAGGCCGGGCGGCGGCTTGGGCTTGTTTCTCGTCGTCAATGTCGTGCGCAAGCTCGGCGGCAGCGTGACCGCGGAGAACGCCTTCATCGGTGGCGGCGCGTTGGTGACCTTGCATCTGCCGTTGGAGGCGCTGTCGATCGAGCGCAAGAAGGCGCGCCATGGTTGAACAGGGCCACGATGAACGCCTGCTGCTGATTGTCGAAGACGACGCAGCTTTTGCCCGCACCTTGAAGCGCTCCTTCGAGCGTCGCGACTATCGCGTGCTGCTCGCCGCCAGCGCCAAAGAAGCTCACGAGCTGCTGCTGACGAATACGCCAGGCTACGCCGTGGTCGACCTGAAACTCGGCAGCGACTCCGGCCTGAGCGTCGTCCAGGTGCTGCACCAGCACAGCGCGGCGATGCTGATCGTCGTGCTGACCGGCTTCGCCAGCATCGCCACCGCGGTCGAGGCGATCAAACTGGGCGCCTGCAACTACCTGGTGAAGCCATCGAACACCGACGACATCGAGGCGGCGTTCACCCGCGAGTCCAGCGACGTCGAGATTCCGGTCGCAGCCCGCGCCACCTCGATCAAGACGCTGGAGTGGGAGCGCATCCACGAGACCTTGGCCGAGACCAATTTCAACATTTCCGAAACCGCCCGCCGCCTCGGCATGCACCGGCGAACGCTGGCGCGCAAACTGGGCAAACGTTTCATCCCTTGAAGTCGTGCGATCGGGTGGCGGTTTCGGCCTGATCAATGCCTGATCAGAAAGTGTCATCAAAGCAAAATAAAAACGATACGGATCAGCGCGTTAACAAATAGGCAAAAGATCGCTGTTGACGCATCTCCCAATGTCCGTAGAATGCGCCTCCCTGGTGACGGCAACGCGGATTCAAAGCGAAGCTAAAGCCCTGATCTTTAAAAGAATAAGCAAGTGATTTGTGTGGGTGCTCCTGTTTGCGTGGTGGAAGCCACGTGACACATGAGTATCAATTGAGCTTGGTTGTTAAGAGTTCAGTGAGATGACTCCGAATCGGTCGAAGCGCTGCATGCAGTGTGAGATCGAGATCCATTTGAAGTAATTTTCATCAATTGGAGAGTTTGATCCTGGCTCAGATTGAACGCTGGCGGTATGCCTAACACATGCAAGTCGAACGAGGGTAGCAATACTCTAGTGGCGGACGGGTGAGGAATACGTAGGAATTTGCCCTTAAGTGGGGGATAACCCGGGGAAACCCGGATTAATACCGCATGATCTTTTCGAAGCAAAGCCGGGGACCGCAAGGCCTGGCGCTTTTGGAGAAGCCTACGTCGGATTAGCTAGTTGGTGAGGTAATGGCTCACCAAGGCTGCGATCCGTAACTGGTCTGAGAGGATGATCAGTCACATCGGAACTGAGACACGGTCCGAACTCCTACGGGAGGCAGCAGTGGGGAATATTGGACAATGGGCGAAAGCCTGATCCAGCAATACCGCGTGTGTGAAGAAGGCCTTCGGGTTGTAAAGCACTTTAGGTCGGAAAGAAAAAACTTTGGCTAATATCTGAAGTCTTGACGGTACCGACAGAATAAGCACCGGCTAACTCTGTGCCAGCAGCCGCGGTAATACAGAGGGTGCAAGCGTTAATCGGATTTACTGGGCGTAAAGCGTGCGTAGGTGGCTATTTAAGTCGGATGTGAAAGCCCTGGGCTTAACCTGGGAACTGCATTCGATACTGGGTGGCTAGAGATCGGTAGAGGGCAGCGGAATTCCGGGTGTAGCGGTGAAATGCGTAGATATCCGGAGGAACACCGATGGCGAAGGCAACTGCCTGGGCCTGATCTGACACTGAGGCACGAAAGCGTGGGTAGCAAACAGGATTAGATACCCTGGTAGTCCACGCTGTAAACGATGAGAACTTGACGTCTGCTTGCTATGCGAGTAGGTGTCGTAGCTAACGCGATAAGTTCTCCGCCTGGGGAGTACGGCCGCAAGGTTGAAACTCAAAGGAATTGACGGGGGCCCGCACAAGCGGTGGAGTATGTGGTTTAATTCGATGCAACGCGAAGAACCTTACCTGGTCTTGACATGTCAAGAAGTCTGCAGAGATGCGGATGTGCCTTCGGGAACTTGAACACAGGTGCTGCATGGCTGTCGTCAGCTCGTGTCGTGAGATGTTGGGTTAAGTCCCGCAACGAGCGCAACCCTTGCCCTTAGTTGCCATCCTTAAGTTGGGCACTCTAAGGGGACCGCCGGTGACAAACCGGAGGAAGGTGGGGATGACGTCAAGTCATCATGGCCCTTATGACCAGGGCTACACACGTACTACAATGGTCGGTACAGAGGGTCGCCAACCCGCGAGGGGGAGCCAATCCCAGAAAGCCGATCGTAGTCCGGATTGGAGTCTGCAACTCGACTCCATGAAGTCGGAATCGCTAGTAATCGCGGATCAGCACTTGTCGCGGTGAATACGTTCCCGGGCCTTGTACACACCGCCCGTCACACCATGGGAGTTGGTTGCACCAGAAGTAGGTAGTCTAACCGTAAGGAGGGCGCCTACCACGGTGTGGTCAATGACTGGGGTGAAGTCGTAACAAGGTAGCCGTAGGGGAACCTGCGGCTGGATCACCTCCTTTAAAGTACGCTTTCGAAGCGCACTCAGGAGCATCCACACAAGTCACTTGCCAATAAAAGAGATCAGCCCCGTTGCGCGGCTGATGGAGTCCCTGCCCGGGTCTGTAGCTCAGTTGGTCAGAGCACACGCTTGATAAGCGTGGGGTCGGTGGTTCAAATCCACCCAGACCCACCATTTTGGATCTGCGATCCGGGTGTGGTGTTGAATCCGGGGCCATAGCTCAGCTGGGAGAGCGCGTGCTTTGCAAGCATGAGGTCGTCGGTTCGATCCCGTCTGGCTCCACCAACACTCTCCAGATTCAG
Source organism: Hydrocarboniphaga sp. (assembly GCF_965279055.1). NCBI lineage: Bacteria > Pseudomonadati > Pseudomonadota > Gammaproteobacteria > Nevskiales > Nevskiaceae > Hydrocarboniphaga > Hydrocarboniphaga sp. The sequence goes on from NZ_OZ257125.1 coordinate 1,541,783, forward strand.
TCAAACGTCTTTGTGGTTTGAGGATGTTTTGCTGAATCCGAGAAATCGGGTTTCTCTTGTTCTTTAACAATTAGGTTTGTAGTCAACACTGTAAGCGTTACATGTCGTTCATTTTTAGTGAATCACATTGTTCTCAATGCCCAAGGTGCTTTGACGGCGAAAAAATATCGTTATGTAGTAAATGTAACTTTGAAGTTCGAAAGAATGTTTGAGGTTATATGGTCAAGTGACCAAGTGCATGTGGTGGATGCCTTGGCGGCAACAGGCGATGAAGGACGCAGTAGCTTGCGATAGCGTCGGGGAGTCAGCAAACAGACTTTGATCCGGCGGTTTCCGAATGGGGCAACCCACTCTTAGGAGTATCCCGCAAGGGAAGCAAACCCGGAGAACTGAAACATCTAAGTACCCGGAGGAAAAGAAATCAACCGAGATTCCGCTAGTAGTGGCGAGCGAACGCGGATCAGCCCAAAAGTGCAGGAAACTTAGTAGAACGGTCCTGGAAAGACCGGCCATAGCGGGTGATAGCCCCGTATACGAAAAGCCAACTGCATGAAATTGAGTAGGGCGAGGCACGTGAAACCTTGTCTGAACATGGGGGGACCATCCTCCAAGGCTAAATACTCGTTGCCGACCGATAGTGAACCAGTACCGTGAGGGAAAGGCGAAAAGAACCCCGGAGAGGGGAGTGAAATAGAACCTGAAACCGCATGCATACAAGCAGTAGGAGCCCACTTGTTGGGTGACTGCGTACCTTTTGTATAATGGGTCAGCGACTTACTAGTCTGTTGCGAGGCTAACCGTATAGGGGAGCCGTAGGGAAACCGAGTCTTAATAGGGCGATTAGTAGCAGGCTGTAGACCCGAAACCCGTCGATCTATCCATGTCCAGGGTGAAGTTGTGGTAACACACAATGGAGGCCCGAACTCACGTCTGTTGAAAAAGCCGGAGATGAGGTGTGGATAGGAGTGAAAGGCTAATCAAGGCGGGTGATAGCTGGTTCTCCTCGAAAGCTATTGAGGTAGCGCCTCGTGTCTAACTGCCGGGGGTAGAGCACTGTTACGACTAGGGGGGACACAAGTCCTTACCAAATCGTTGCAAACTCCGAATACCGGCAAGTTCAATCACGGGAGACACACGGTGGGAGCTAAATTTCATCGTGAAGAGGGAAACAACCCAGACCGCCAGCTAAGGTCCCTAAATTTCGGCTAAGTGGTAAACGATGTGGGAAGTCATAGACAGCCAGGATGTTGGCTTAGAAGCAGCCATCATTTAAAGAAAGCGTAATAGCTCACTGGTCGAGTCGGCCCGCGCGGAAGATGTAACGGGGCTAAGCCGAGTACCGAAGCTGCGGATGCCTATTTTCGAATAGGCGTGGTAGAGGAGCGTTCCGTACGCCTGTGAAGGTTTCCTGTAAGGGGGGCTGGAGGTATCGGAAGTGCGAATGCTGACATGAGTAACGATAAGAACGGTGAAAAACCGTTCCGCCGTAAGCCCAAGGTTTCCTGCGCAACGTTATTCGGCGCAGGGTGAGTCGGCTCCTAAGGCGAGGCCGAGAGGCGTAGTCGATGGAAAGCGGGCTAATATTCCCGCACTTGGTGTGACTGCGATGGGATGACGGAGAAAGTTAGGTTAGCTGCCTGTTGGATGGCAGTTTAAGTGTTTAGGCGTGCTCTTTAGGCAAATCCGGAGAGCTTAGCTGAGGCATGATGACGAGGACCTTTTGGTCCGAAGTAACTGATACTCGGCTTCCAAGAAAAGTCTCTAAGCTTCAGGTCACAACAAGCCGTACCCCAAACCGACACAGGTGGGCGAGGAGAGTATCCTCAGGCGTTTGAGACAACTCGGGTGAAGGAACTCGGCAAATTAGTACCGTAACTTCGGGATAAGGTACGCCCGCGCAAGCGGGCCGCAGTGAAGAGGGGGTTGCGACTGTTTATCAAAAACACAGCACTCTGCAAACACGAAAGTGGACGTATAGGGTGTGACTCCTGCCCGGTGCTGGAAGGTTAATTGATGGGGTTAGGCGCAAGCCGAAGCTCTTGATCGAAGCCCCAGTAAACGGCGGCCGTAACTATAACGGTCCTAAGGTAGCGAAATTCCTTGTCGGGTAAGTTCCGACCTGCACGAATGGAGTAACGATAGCCCCACTGTCTCCATCCGAGGCTCAGTGAAATTGAAATTGCTGTGACGATGCAGTGTTCCCGCGGCAAGACGGAAAGACCCCGTGAACCTTTACTACAACTTTGCATTGGATTTTGAGTTTGTTTGTGTAGGATAGGTGGGAGCCTTTGAAACCAGGACGCCAGTTCTGGTGGAGGCAACCTTGAAATACCACCCTGATAAACTCGAAGTTCTAACCTCGGCCTGTTATCCAGGCTAGGGACATTGCATGGCGGGTAGTTTGACTGGGGCGGTCTCCTCCCAAAGAGTAACGGAGGAGTGCGAAGGTTACCTCAGCGCGGTCGGAAATCGCGCTTTTGAGTGCATACGCATAAGGTAGCTTGACTGCGAGACAAACAAGTCGAGCAGGTACGAAAGTAGGTGTAAGTGATCCGGTGGTTCTGTATGGAAGGGCCATCGCTCAACGGATAAAAGGTACTCCGGGGATAACAGGCTGATACTGCCCAAGAGTCCATATCGACGGCAGTGTTTGGCACCTCGATGTCGGCTCATCACATCCTGGGGCTGTAGCAGGTCCCAAGGGTCCGGCTGTTCGCCGGTTAAAGTGGTACGCGAGCTGGGTTCAGAACGTCGTGAGACAGTTCGGTCCCTATCTGCCGTGGGCGTTCGAAGTTTGAGAGGAGTTGACCTTAGTACGAGAGGACCGGGTTGAACGTATCTCTGGTGTTCCAGTTGTCACGCCAGTGGCATCGCTGGGTAGCTAAATACGGACGGGATAACCGCTGAAAGCATCTAAGCGGGAAGCCCACCTCAAGATGAGACTTCGCAGAGCTTTAAGCTCTCTTAAGAGCCCTTCTAGACTAGGAGGTTGATAGGCGCCATGTGGAAGTGCAGTAATGCATGTAGCTAAGGCGTACTAATTGCTCGTGAGGCTTGACCATATAACGCTCAAGCATTTTTTAACCGTCATCGCACCTTTGTGCCTTGAGAACAAAACGCTTACGCAACATCGTGTTGACTACAAACCAAATTCGAGCTTCTTGGACACCATAAACCAAGAACTCAGCCAGTTTGCCTGGCGGCATTAGCGAGTTGGAACCACCCGTTCCCATCCCGAACACGGAAGTGAAACGACTCAGCGCCGATGATAGTGTGGCAATGACCATGCGAGAGTAGGACACTGCCAGGCTCTTAATACCAACCCCCTCAACGAGTAATCGTCGAGGGGGTTTCTTTTTGGCGGCGGGAAAAAGTCGGTTTTGTTCTTTGTCGAGAAACTATGGATGGCCGGCAGCACAGGCCTGCAAATAGCCCAGGGTCTGGCCGACGATTTCCTGGCCGTAGCCGCGTGTGATGAACACCAGTCGCGTGCGGTGATCATCGTCCGGCCACGCCGGCAGCACTGTCGGCGGATGGAAGGCCTTCTGCACGCCGTGGATCACGGTCGGTCCATTCTGGCCTTCGATATTGATCAGGCCTTTCACGCGCAGCAGGGTCGGTCCGCATAGCGTTCGCAGAAATTCCATCCAGCCGAGAAAGCGTTCCGATTGCAGCGGCGTCTCGACAATCAGGCTGAACGTCTGGATGTCCTGATCGCCCGGGACGGTGAGGCCCGGTGTACGGCTGAGTACGCTGGTCGGCGCCGGTGTGAAGCGCAGGCTGTCGGCTTGTCCGATCAGCGCGCCGGGTCGGTATCGCGGCGACGAAGGATCGTGGCGGCCCCCGGTGAAAAGCTGCTGCGGCTCGGCAGCACCGTTGCCAACGCCGTCGACTTCGGCGTCCGGATTCAGCGCTGCCAGCCGCGCACGCAGCTCGGCCACTTGAGCCGCGTCGACCAGGTCGGTCTTGCTGATCAGGATGCGATCCGCGGCGGTGATCTGTTGTACCGCAATGTCCTGTGTGAGCAAGGTGTCGGCGACATTGAATGCGTCGACCACGGTGACCACCGAATCCAGGCAGTAGCGTTCGACCAGTTCCGGAGTGCGCAGGATCTGCTGCAGGATCGGCCAGGGTTCGGCCAGGCCGGTGGTCTCGATGATCACGCGTTGCAGCGTGGTATTCGCACGCGCTTGCATGCGCTCGGCGAGGCCGAGCATCGCTTCGGCGATTTCACCACGCGCGCTGCAGCAAATGCAGCCGTCGGCGATCAGCGTGGTGTCTTCCGGCGCCGCTTCGACCAGATGATGATCGATACCGATGCTGCCGTATTCGTTGATGACGACGCCGGTCCCGAGCATCGTCGGATGCCGCAGCAGCGAGTTCAGCAAAGTGGTCTTGCCCGCGCCGAGAAAACCGGTCAGCAGGCACACCGGAATACGCGCTGCGCGGCTGGCTTGCGCCGAGTCTCCGACACGTTCTTCGCTGTTCACTCGACGACTTCCTCTTCAGGCGCAGCTTGCCCAGCGCAGTGTTGCGAGCCAGGGCGGCGATGCGCAAGCGCCAGATCGCCGCGCGACCACTGGAGTAGCATGTTGGCGACTCAAGCCAAATAGAAAAAGGAGTTTCATGGAGGTCGCGGTCGGCTCGATTCCGCTGGGCGTCAAAGTCGCGTACACCGCGTTCATGGTCGTGCTGGTACCGGTGTATCTGCGCAGCTACGGACCCACCAACTTCCTCTACTTCTGCGACGTCGCATTGCTGCTGACCCTGGTGGGCGTGTGGACCGAGAGTGCGCTGCTGCTGTCGGTGGCGACCGCCGGCATCCTGATCCCGCAGCTGTTCTGGCTGGTGGACTATCTGGCCAATCTGGCCGGCTGGAAAATCAGCGGCATGACCGAGTACATGTTCGACCCGCAGCGCTCGACCTTCCTGCGCGGACTGTCGCTGTTCCACGGCTGGCTGCCGGTGTTGTTGCTGTATCTGGTCTGGCGCACCGGCTACGACGCACGCGGCTTTCTGATCTGGACCGCGCTGGCCACGGTGCTGGTACTGGTCTGCTACTTCCTGATGCCGCCGCCGTCGCTGACGCGTGACGGCATCGCGCCAGTCAACATCAACTACGTCTACGGCTTCTCCGACGATCGGCCGCAGGCCTGGATGCCGGCCTGGGCCTGGCTGCTGGTGGCGCTGTTCGGCTACCCGGCGTTGCTGTATCTGCCGGCGCACCTGCTCCTGAAGTACCTGATGCCGCTGCCGCCGGTCTGATCCCGACGGATCGCCGGTGCGGCGTACGTTGTCGGCGCTGCGCAGGCCCGGCGTCAGGTCCGCTAAGCTACGGCCAGCGGAGCGGACGCTCGCCCGCCCCGGGAGACGATCGATAATGAAAACCAGGACGGGTACCGTGCCGAGACACGGCCTCGCCAGCTTGCTGCTGCTGATGATCGCGGCGTTTGCCAGTGTGCCGTCGCCTGCGGCCGACAAGCCGACGGTCGAGAGCATCGACCAATGCATGCGCGCGAACATCCCGCCGGCGCTGCAGATCAAGCAGTTCACGCTCAACACCACCGACCGCAACGGCGCCAACCGCCAGCTCAAGGGACGGCTGTTCGCGATTCGCGATGAGGGTCTGCTGCGGACGATGCTGCGCATCGACGCGCCGGCGGATCTGCGCGGCGCCGCCTACCTGCTACGCGAAGGCAAGGACAAGCAACAGCAGGACGCGATGTACATCTTCCTGCCGGCGCTGAACAAGACGCGACGCATCATGGGCGGCACGCAGGACAATCCGCTGTTCGGCACCGACATCTCCTACGCCGACATCAAGCAGATTTCGCATGCTTTCAGCGGCGGCAAAGTCGTGCTCGAAAAGACCGAGCAGCTGGACAAGCGCGACACCTACGTGTTGGCGCTGACGCCGGACGCGGCGCAGCAGTCGCGCTATGCGCAGATCCGCACCTGGGTCGACAAGCAGAGCTGCGTGGCGCTGCGCGCCGATTTCATCGCCGATACGCAGGTGCGCAAGCGTTACAGCGCCTCGGCCAGTGATCTGAAGCAGAACGGCACTCGCTGGTACGTGGCCAAGGGCACGATGGAAGACCTCAGTGAGAAGAGCCGCACCGAGCTGACGATCGACGGTGTCAGCGCTAGCGATAGCCTGTCCGACGTCTACTTCAACCCGCGCTCGTTCCAACTGGGCAACTGAGCTGGCCAGCGTGTTCGACAAACTGATCGAGTTCCTCGCACGGCGGCCTTGGCTGCCGCTGCTGATCGTCGCCCTGATTACGGTCTACGCGGCGAGCAGCTGCTTCGACCGCAACTGGCATCCGCGCATCGCGGTCGATCCGTCGACCGAGAAACTGCTGCCGGCGAACGATGTCGACCGGCTCAGCTTCGAGCATCTGCGCGCGACCTTCGGCGACACCGACGCGGTACTGCTGGCAGTGCGGTTCGACCCGGTGTTCACCGCCGACCATCTGGCGGCGATCGCCAGGCTCAGCGACGCGCTGCGCCGCGTCGAAGGCGTCAAGAGCGTCTATTCGCTGGCGACTGCGCCGAACCTGCTGGCCAGCGGCGAAGACATCGAAGTCAGCAGTTTCACCGAGCAGGCGGCGGCCGATCCGTCTTCGGTGGCGGCGCTGAAGTCCGCCTTCGAGCGCAATGCCATCTATCGCGGAACGCTGGTGTCTGCGGACGGAAACTACGCGTCGCTGGTGATTTCGCTGGACGGCGTCGACGAAGTGCGCTTCCTGCGTGAGCACTACGAGCAGCGCCTGCGCGACATCGCGTTCAAGGAAACCGGCAGCAGCGAAATCCATGTCACCGGCGCCTCGGTGATCAAGGCGGCGACGACCCTGGCGTTGCTCGACACGCTGGCTTTCACGATCCCGACGATCTACGGCCTGATCGTCGTGCTGCTGCTGATCGCGTTCCGCTCGGTGCGCGCGACCCTGACCGCGGTGGTCGGCGTCAGCATCGCGATGATCTGGACGCTGGCAGCAGCGGCGGCGCTGGAAATTCCGCTGAACGTGGTCACGGTGATCACGCCGCCGCTGGTGGTGACCTTGGGCCTGGCCTACGCGATCCATCTGCTGTCGGATTTCTTCTCCGAGCCGGCCCGCACGGCCGACGAGCGGCGTGCGCGCAGTGCCCATGTGATGCGCGAGCTGGCGCCGGCCCTGCTGCTCGCGACGGCGACGACCATCGCCGGCTTTCTCGCGCTGCTGATCAACGCATTGCCGGCGATCCGCCAGTTCGTCTGGCTGTCGGTGCTCGGCGTGTTCTTCCTGCTGCTGCTGACGCTGTTCTTCATGCCGGCGATGTTGTCGATCACGCGTTGCGGGCGGCAGGAGCAGAACCATCTGGGCCAGCGGCTGGCGAGCAGATTTGCCGGGCCGCTGGCGCGTTTCGACACGCGCTGGCGCGGCCGCATCATCGGCGTCGCGCTGGTCATCGTGCCGCTGTGCCTGTGGCTGGCCACCGGCATTCCGGTCGGCGCGGATTACGTCAAAGGCTTCGTCGCCGGGCATCCCGCGCGGGTCGCCTACGAGGCGATCAATCGCGAATTCAATGGCGCCAACCTGGTCGCGATCCACATCGACAGCCATTTGAACGATGCGCTGACCGAACCCGAACTGATGCAGGCGATCGACTCGCTGCAGAGCTGGCTGCGTGCGCAGCCCGAAGTCGGTGCCACCGTGTCGTACGTCGATCATCTGAAGCTGATCCATCAGAGCATGAACGACGGCGCCGACAGCGCTTACGTCTTGCCGGATAGTGCGGCGGCAGCCAAGCAGCTGCTGGTGTTTGCCGGCAGCGACGATCTGCGCCGTTTCGTCGATCCACGTTTTCGCGAGGCGCTGATTTCGGTGCGGCTCAACGTCAACGACTCGGCCGAGATCGCGCGTTTTGCCGAGCGTACGCGCGTGCGCCTGGAACAGCTGCCGCAGCCTCTGGACGGCGAACTCACCGGCAGTTCGATCCTGGCGACGCGCACGGTCGAGGCGATCGGGCAGGGCCAGTGGCTGTCGCTGGCGGTCGCCGGCCTGGTGATCCTGGCGCTGCTGAGCCTGATGTTCACTTCGGTAATCGCCGGGCTGTGGGCGCTGCTGCCGAACCTGCTGCCGGTCGCGGTCTACTTCGGCCTGCTGCGCATTCTCGATATTCCGCTGAACCCCACCAACAGCCTGATCGCCAGCATCGTGCTCGGCATCGCGGTCGACGACACCGTGCATTTCCTGGCGCGCTTCAACAGCTATGCGCGCTCGCTGGGCAATGAGCAGCTGGCGGTGGAAAAAGCCCTTGCCGGCACCTTGCGCCCGACCACCTTGAATACTCTCGCGCTCTGTCTGGGCCTGCTGATGTTCGCCGGCAGCGAGCTGAAGTCGCAGGTGCAGTTCGGTCTGCTGGCGTCGTTCACGCTGTTCATCGGCTGGATTTCCGAAATCACGCTGACCCCGGCCTTGGCGACACGGCTGAAGATCGTCACGCTGTGGGACATCGCGCGGCTCGACCTGGGCCAGTCGCCGCAGCACACGATTCCCTTGTTCGCCGGCCTGTCGCTGCGACAGGCCCGGGTTTTTGCGCTGATTTCCAAGCTCGAACGGCATCAGGCCGGCGAGCAGGTGATCCGCCAGGGCGACGTTGCGCGCGACATGTACGTGGTACTCGACGGCGAAGTGGAGATCTGGATCGACCGCGGCAACGAGCATCAGACGCTGACGCATCTGAGCCGCGGCGCGGTGCTGGGCGAGGCCGGCTACTTCGGCCAGAAACGCACTGCGAATGCGCTGGCGACGACGCCGGTGCGCGTGCTGCGCTTCGACTCGCAGGATCTGGAGCGCGTGCGTCGCCGCTATCCGCGGATCGCGGCGACGGTGTTCCGCAACTTGAATCGCGTACAGGCCGAACGCCTGGCGCGCGCCACCGCGATGCTGCAGGAGTCGCAGGCTCCTGCACATCAATGATCACAGTCATTACCTAGACCAGAATACGGAGAAACCAATGGCCTACAGCAGTGTTGACCTGGACAGCTTCAAGCTGCCGCCGATGACAGCCGGCTCGCTCGCCGGCAAGACCTTGTTCATCACCGGCGGCAGCCGCGGCATCGGCCTGGCGATCGCCGAACGTGCCGCCCGCGATGGCGCCAACGTCGCCATCGCCGCCAAGACTGCCGAGCCGCATGCCAAGCTCGAAGGCACGATCTTCACCGCGGTCGAGGCGATCGAAAAAGCCGGCGGCAAGGGCTTGGCGCTGCAATGCGATATCCGCGAAGAAGCCCAGGTGCAGGACGCGGTGGCCAGGACCGTCGAGCGCTTCGGCGGCATCGACATCCTGATCAACAATGCCAGTGCGATTTCCCTGACCGGCACCATGGAAACCGACATGAAGCGCTACGACCTGATGAACGGGATCAATGCGCGCGGCACCTATCTGGTCGGCCGCACCTGTATTCCGCACCTGAAGAAATCCAGCAATCCGCACATCATGGCGCTGTCGCCGCCGCTGGATCTGGCGCCGAAGTGGTTCGGCCCGCACGTCGCCTATTCGATGGCGAAGTACGGCATGAGCTTCTGCATCCTGGCCTGGGCCGAGGAGTTCAGGAAGGCCGGCATCGCCGCCAACGCGCTGTGGCCACGCACCGGTATCGCCACCGCGGCGATCAACATGCTCGGCGGCGAAGCGCTGATGAAGCAGTCGCGCACGCCGGAGATCATGGCCGACGCCGCGCATGTGATGCTGACCCAGCCGAGCCGCGAATTCACCGGCAAATTCTGCATCGACGACATGGTGCTGCACGCGGCCGGCGTGCGCGATTTCTCCGGATACGCGGCGGTGCCGGGCACCACCAAGTTCCTGCCGGATTTCTTTTGCCCCGAAGGCATTCCGCCGGTCTGATGTCCCTCTGATTTCCCGCGACAATGTCCCGCTACAGGCCGCCCGGCGAAAAGGGCTCGATCTACATCACCGCCGAGGGCTATGCGCGGCTGCGCGAGGAGTACGACCAGCTATGGCGCGTGCGCCGGCCCGAGGTGGTCAAGGCGCTGGCGACCGCGGCGGCCGAAGGCGATCGCTCCGAAAACGCCGAGTACCAGTACCGCAAGAAGGAGCTGCGCGAGATCGATCGTCGCGTGCGCTATCTGCAGGTGCGCTTGCCGGATCTGCGCGTGGTCGATCGCGCGCCGGATCAGCCGGACCGCGTGTTCTTCGGCGCGCGCGTCGAGCTGGCGGACGACGCCGGCGAAACCCGCCAACATCGTATCGTCGGCCCCGACGAAGCCGGCGAGGGGCCGGGTTATATCAGCGTCGATTCGCCATTGGCGCGAGCGCTGCTCGGCAAGCAGCCAGGGGAGGTATTCACGGTGCGCCTGCCCGCCGGTGAAACCGAAATGGAGCTGGTCTCCGTATCGTATTCCTAGGCGGCGAGACAGCCGTTTGTAACGGCGTGCTGCCGTAGCTGAATCGCCTATGAATGATTGCGCCGCGGCATTTAGCGGCACGTGATAATGGGCACAAGGACGGCGGGCGCCGTCCGACTGCCTTCCCAGGAGCCACCCCATGCGTACCCTATTGATCCGCAGCCTGACGATGTCGAGCCTGGTGCTCGCCGTCGCTGCCTGCGCTACTGCCACGCCTTACCAGCCGGTCAAGAACGGCGTCGGTTATTCCGAACAGCGCCTCGAGAGCAACCGCTACAAGGTCACGTTCTCCGGCAATTCCAGCACGACCCGCCAGACCGTCGAAAACTATCTGTTGTATCGCGCTGCCGAAGTGACCTTGCAGAACGGTTACGACTACTTCGTGCAGGCCGACACCAACACCGACGCGCAGACCAGCTATTCGCAGACCTATGGCGGCTTCGGCGGTTATGGCGGCTACTGGTCGCCGTTCTATGGTCCGGGACTTGGCCTGGGCGCCAGCAGCTCGATCCCGCGCACCGAATACGAGGCGCAGGCCAGCATCCTGGTGTTCAAGGGCCCCAAGCCGGCGGACAACTACAAGGCTTTCGATGCGCGTGAAGTGAAGGCCAACCTGGAGGCGACGATCGCGCGTCCTCCCCAGCAGGCGGCGCAGAACTAGCGCTTATCGACTTTTCGGATACCCAACACTCCGTTCGCCCCGAGTAGCGGGCTTGCCCACGTATCAAGGGGTCCGACCGACCTCGCAGGCGTCCCTTGATACGCCGCAAGCGGCTACTAGTGATGAACGGGGTGTGCAGAGCCTGATAAGAAAGCCCGCTGCGTGCAGACGCATCGGGCTTTTTGCTGCTCATTCCACCGGCATGATCTCTTTGAGCTCGCGCCAGCCGCCGTCGATGTTGACGACATGGGCATAGCCCATCTTCTGCAGGTTGTCCGCGGCCAACGCCGAGCGGAAGCCGCCGCCGCAGTACAGGTACAGCGGCGTGCTCTTGTCCGGATGGCGCGCCTCGATGTCGCGCTCGATGACGCCCTTGCCCAGATGCTCGGCGCCCTTGATGTGGCCGGCGGCGAATTCGTTGTCTTCGCGCACGTCGATCAGCTTGGCGTTGCCGACGCGGGCGAGTTCGGCGGGGACTTCGCGCGCGTGGATTTCGCGGACGCGGCTGCGTGCGTCGTTGACCAGGGTCAGGAATGTTGTCGAATGGCCGCTCATGTTTCGATCCAGTGTGAAGGGTTGCGGAATTCTAGCGCGGAGCGCAGACGCTCCATGCGCGCAAACTAGTCCGAGTATGCGTTGACAAGGCTCGCGCACGCGTCGAACCTTGGCGCAGAGCCGCAGCATGCGCAAGGCATGGGGACGGCCTCGTCGAATTTGAAGACACAGCGGATCGAGGAGCAGACAGGTGCGGATGTTCAATCAGGCCCGCTGGCGGGCCGCGATTTCGGCTGTGGCACTGAGCGCTGGCGTGCACGCGGCGGGCGCGGCCGATCCAGTCGGGCAGGCGCTGGACGCGACCACGTCGGCGAATCGCGCCGCAAGCGAGTCCCAGGGCCGCATCAACCAGCTCGACGACGCCACTCAGCAGATGCTCGAGCGCTATCGCTCGGCGACCTGGCAGTCGCAGCAGCTCAAGGTGTACGCCGACCAGCTCGAAGAACTCGCCAGGGGGCAGGAAGCGGAGCGTGATTCGCTGCAGCGCCAGCTGACCGAAATCGATCGCACCGAGCGTGAACTGCTGCCGCTGATGCTGCGCATGACCCAGGGCCTGGAGAAAATCGTCGCCGCGGATCTGCCGTTCCTGAAGCAGGAGCGGCAGGAGCGCGTCGACGGCATCAAGCGGCTGATGGCCGATCCTTCGGCGAGCAATGCCGACAAGTTCAAGCGCATTCTCGAGGCCTACCAGATCGAGGCCGAATACGGCCGCACGCTCGGTGCCGAGCGTACCGAGGTCGATCATCGTTCGGTCGACATGCTGCGCGTCGGCCGCACCGCGCTGTTCTACCTGAGCACTGACGGTCGCGAGGCCGGTTGGTGGGATGCGAGCAAGGCCAGCTGGCAGCCGCTGGACAGCCAGTACATCACGCCGGTGCGCCGCGGCCTGCGCATGGCGCGCGAAACCCTGGCGCCGGATCTGCTGCAGCTGCCGATGCCGCAGAGCAACGCCGGAGCCAAATCATGATGGCGCTGCGCGCGGCTTTTCTGCTGACATGCGCACTGATGTCGGCCGGCGCCGTCGCCGCAGTGGCGCCGCCTTCGCCGCCGCCCAAGCCCAATGGTCTGGACCAACTCGTCGAGCAGATTCGTGAAGGCTCGCGCGACATGTCCAGGACCAATGCCGAGCGCGAGGCGCGTTTTCTGCGCGACAAGAATCAGCAGGCGGCGCTGCTCGCCGAGGCCGAAGGCGCACGCAACTCGGCGGATGCGCGCGCCAAGGCGGCGAAAGGCCGCTTCGACGGCGCGCAGGCCGGCATCGCCGCGCTGAAGCAGCAGCTCGAAGGCCGTGTCGGCGACAGCGCGCAGATTTTCTCGGCCGTGTCCGAAGCCGCCGCCGGCTTCCGCGCGCAGGCCGCGGATTCGCTGGTGACGCCGCAGTTTCCGGATCGCCTGCAGGAGCTGGACAAGCTGGCGCAGGCGCGCGAGTTGCCTGGTGTCGACGAACTCGAGCGACTGTGGCTGCTGTATGCGCAGGAGATCGCCGAAGGCGGCAAGGTTGCGCGCTTCAACGCCGAGGTGTTCGACGCCGAAGGCGCGCCGCAGCAGGCGCAGGTCACGCGCATCGGCGAGTTCACCGCGTTTGCGGATGGGCGCTATCTCGCGCTGCAGCCGGAGAGAGGCAAGCTCGCGACGCTCGCGCATCAGCCAGGCCACACCGGTTTGGCGAAAGACTTCGGCGATGGCGACGACGAACTCGCCGCGATTCTGGTCGATCCCTCGCGCGGCGCGCTGCTGCGGCGTGCGGCCGATCGGCCGTCGCTGGGCGAGCGCATCGAGCAGGGCGGTGCGGTCGGCTACGTGATCATCTTCATCGGCATCGTCGGCGCGGCGCTGGCGATTTATCAGCTGGTGTATCTGCTGCGTGTCGACGCGCGCGTGCGCGCGCAGCTGCGCCAGATCGACCGGCCCAGCAGCGACAATCCGCTGGGGCGCGTGCTCGCCAGCATCGGCGCCGGCAGCGACGCCGACGCGCTGCTGCTGCAGGATCCGGAAGTGCTGGAGACGCGGCTGTCCGAGGCGATTCTGAAAGAGACACCAAAGCTCGAGCGCTATCAATCCTTACTGAAAATGATCGTCGCCGCCGGCCCGCTGCTCGGTCTGCTCGGCACCGTCGTCGGCATGATCCTGACGTTCCAGGTGATCACCGAGCTCGGCGCCGGCGATCCCAAGGTCATGGCCGGCGGCATTTCGCAGGCGATGATCGCGACCGTGCTGGGCTTGATCATCGCGATCCCGCTGCTGTTCGCCAACAGCTTCCTCGGCTCGCGTTCGCGGGCGCTGACGCAGGTCCTCGACGAGCAGGCCGCCGGCCTGCTGGCACGCCATCTGGAAGCGCATCGGGGCACGGCGCGTGCTTGAGACGCTGCTGCTGCCGGTCCATCTGCTGAGCGATTTTCTCGACTCGGGTGGCTGGGTCGTCGGCTGGATCCTGATCGCCGCGCTGGTCATGTGGACTCTGGTGCTGGAGCGCGGCTGGTATCTGTGGAAGATCCATCCGCTGCGCCGTGCCGCGGTGCTCGCCGAATGGCGCGCGCGCAGCGAGCGCGACAGCTGGGCCGCGCAGCGCATACGCGCGGCGATGGTGTCGCAGTTGCAACTGGGCCTGGAGTCCGGCATCTCGCTGATCAAGGTCACCGTGCCGATGGCGCCGCTGCTGGGTTTGCTGGGCACCGTCACCGGCATGCTGCAGGTGTTCGACGCGATGACCTCGGCCAGCAATGCCGACACGCGTGCGATGGCCGACGGCATCAGCCACGCGATGATCGCAACGATGGCCGGGCTGGTGGTCAGCCTGATCGGCCTGTTCTTCACGCATCTGTTCAGCTCGCGTATCCAGCGCGAAACCGCGCGCCTCAATGAATTGTTCGACCTGCTCGATGCCCGCCCCGGAGCCGCGCCATGAAGTTCCGCCGTCACACCGTGGTGCAGGAAGAAACCGGCATCGATCTCGCGCCGATGCTCGACTTCGTGATGAACCTGCTGATCTTCTTCATCATCGCCGCGGCTTTCGTGCACGAGTCCGGCATCAAGGTGAACCGGCCGGCCGCAAAGACCGCCAAGCCCGAGGACAAGGGCAGCATCTTCGTCGCGGTATCGGCGAGCAACGAAATCTGGATCGACCGCCAGCGTGTCGACATCCGCCGGCTGCGCGGCGAGATCGAGCGCATGCGTCACGACCGGCCGAAAGCGGCGGTGGTGATCCAGGCCGATCGTGATGCACGCGCCGGCCTGATGGTCGAGGCGATGGACCAGGCACGCCTCGCCGGTGTCGCCGACGTCGCGATCGCGGCGCAGCCGAAGTAGCGCGGTATCTATTTTCATATGCATCACAACCACGCTCCGTTCGTCCCGAGTAGCGAGCTTGCTCGCGTATCGAGGGAGCGGACCGAAATCGCAGGTATCACTCGATACGCACCGAGTGCGGTGTTGTCGTCGACCGTTCGTGATCGAGCGTGACGACGCAAACCCAGCCCATCGACGCGCTGTCATGGCCATCGCGCACCCGCTGGCTATGGCTGCCGCCGGCTGCGTTGCTGATTACCTGGCTGCTGTTCCTGCTGATGGTCTGGGCGATCCGTTCGCGCGACAGCGTCGCCGAGCCCGAGCAGATCATCGAGGACGTGCGCGTGGTGCAGACCCAGCGCGACGACAATCCGCCGCAGGACCCGATGAAGACCCTGCAGAACGCGCCGCCACCACCGCCGGCCGCGCCGCCGTCGCTGGCGCAAGCGGCCGTGCCGGCGCTGTCGATGCCGGCGATCGCGGTGGCGCCGGTCGATGTCGGCGCGATCGCGGTGCCCACCGGCAGCCTCGCGATCGGCGGCGGACCGTCACTGGGTTCGTCCGGCAGCTTCGGCGGATTCGCCGGCAGCGGCGGTGGCGGTAATGGCACCGGCTCCGGAGCCGGCGGTGGTGGTGGCGCCTGGAAAGGCAAGCCGCTGGTGCCGTTGTCGACCGCGCGGCCGCAGATGCCGGAATGGGCCTGCAAGCAAAAACTCGGCGGCTGGGTCGAGGCGATTTTCACCGTCGATCCGGACGGCCACGTCAAGAACGTGCGCATCATCAACGCCGAGCCACGCGGTGTGTTCGAGGCGGCCGCGGTCGAGAGCATCGGCAACTGGCTGTACGAACGCACAGGCAAATCCGCCGAAGTCCGCCAGCGTGTGCCGATGGACCCGGCCGACTGCGCTTACAACTACCGTTGAATCGCACGCGCCTCAATCGCTGCCTGCTGATCGTTGCCGCGCTGTGCGCGGCGCAGCCGACGTACGCCGACCAGTACAAGAGCGAAGTGCGCGAGGTGCCGAACACGCCGGCGCAGAAGCCGGTCGATCCGCAGGTTCTGCTGAAGCAGACCACCGACCCCTACGGCCGCGCGCTGCTGCTGCGCGACATGGCCGCTGCCGCCGCGCAAAAGAAGGACTACAAGCAGGCCGCGCAATTGCTCGAACAGGCGATCGCGACCAAGGCGCTCGCCGGGCCGGCCGAAAACGCGATGCGCCAGGATCTGGCGCAGCTGTACGCCGCCAACGGCAACACCAAGCAGCTGCTGCCGCAGCTCGAGGCGCAGGTGAAAACCGGCAAGGCCGCGCCGGAAACCTATGTCGCGCTGGGTGCTGCCTATCTTGAACAGAAACGTTACGCCGAAGCGGCGAGCCTTCTGGAAAAAGGCGTGCGCGCGGTGCCGAATGCGGACCTGAGCTGGAAGCGCGCACTGCTCGCGGCGTATCTCGGCGCAGGCCGGGAAAAAGACGCGCTGCCTTTGCTGGAAGAGGCAGTCAAGCGTGACCCGACGCGTCGCGACGAATGGCTGCAGCTGGCCGCGGTCAGCATGAAGGCCGGCAACAAGGAGCGAGCGCAGGCGGTGATGGAAGTGGCTTCGCGGCTCGGCTATCTGCGCGACGCCCAGGATCGCCTGCGGCTGGTGACCCTGACCGCGCAGATCGGCGCGCCGTTCGAGGCCGGTTCGCTGCTGACCGGCTGGATCGAGGGCAAGCTGCTCGCCGACGATGCGGCGAACCGCAAACTGCTGGCGACGTTATGGCTCGCCGCGCGCGAGAAAAAACTCGCACTGGCCGCACTGGATCGTGCGCTGGCGCTGGCGCCGAGCAACGATCTGCTGCAGCAGAAAGCGCAGCTGCACATGGAACGCGAAGAATACGCCGAAGCCTCCAGCGATCTGGAGAAACTCGCCGGCACGTCGCTGCGCAGCGGCAACCTGCTGATGACCCTGGGCCTGGCGCGCTACCAGCAGGCCGACATCGACGGCGCACTGACCGCGTTCCGTTCCGCGCAGGAATTTGCGCAGAGCAGGAAACTCGCCGGCGACTGGATCAAGTATCTGGAGTCGGGCAGGGCGCGCGACGAGGCGCTGAACGCAGTCGCCGCCTTGCGCCAGCGTCAGCAGGACGACGAAACCCAGATCAGCAATCGTCTGATGGGCGACAGCATCGCCGTCACGGCGCCGCTGGCCGCCGCGGCGGTGACGCAGGCCGCGACTTCGCCGGCTGGCGGCATCACCCCGATCGGCGCCGAACGCGGCGCCAGCAGCGACGGCATCATCCCGGCCTGGACCGGCGGCATCGCGCGTCCCGCCGGCGTGCTCAAAGGCCAGAAGCTCAAGGACGTTTTCGCCGGCGAAAAACCGCTGTTCACGATCACCAAGGACAATGTCGGCCAGTACGCCGGCAAGCTCTCGGACGGCCATCGCCAGCTGCTGGCGACGCGGCCCGGTTACGCGATGCCGGTGTATGCGACGCATCGCAGCGTCGCCTATCCGCAGGCGATCTACGACGCCAGCCAGGCGAACATCGGCCGCGCCAAACTGATCGGCTCGGATTCGCTCAGCGGTGCCAGGCTCGGCGTGCCGTTCCCCAAGCCCAGTTCGGGCGTCGAGATCATGTGGAATCACCGCACACGCTATCGCGGCGACTCGATCAAGTTGCAGACCGCTCAAGCGATCGTGCAGAAGGATGGCGCCGCCAGCTGGCTGAAGCAGACCGAGCTGGTCTACTACCGCTACGGCAACATCGCCAATCCGATCGACCTCGCCGACAAGAACGTGCTGCTGTATTACCTGAGCTGGTTTGGCCGCAGCGCGGGGCGCAAGGATTTCCTGGCGCTGGTGCACGAGACCGCCGACATCCAGCGCGGGTCGCGCAATGTCTGGGCGCTGCCGCTGGATCTGGGCCGCATGTTCCGCATTCCGCCGGTGGGCTACGACCAGCCTTTCCCCGGCTCCGATGGCCTGCAGTTCATCGACATGGTCGACATGTACAACGGCGCGTTCGATCGTTACGTATGGAAGACCGTCGGCAAGCGCGAGCTGTATCTGCCGTACAACAACTACCGCATCGGCGATGGCCGCTATCAGTATTCGCAGCTGATCAGGCCCGGTTATCTGAATCCCGAGGCGACCCGCTACGAGTTGCACCGCGTCTGGGTGATCGAGGCGACCGAGCGTGGCGGCAAGAGCCACAGCTTCGGCAAGCGCGTGTTCTATGTCGACGAGGACAGCTGGAACGTGGTGCTGGTCGAAAACTACCAGCGCGACGACCGCACGCTGTGGCGGTTTCAGGAAGGCCATCTGCTGGCGCTGTACGACGCGCAGACCGCCAACTGCCTGCCGGTAGTGACCTACGACTTCAAGGACGGGCGTTACTTCATCAATCGCCTGACCGCGGAAGAACCGCCGGCGCAATACGACCTGCCGGGGCTCAAGGATTCGGATTTCACGCCCGAGGCGGTCAAGCAACAGTACGGGCGCCGCTAAAAAAATCCCGTTTCACCGGGCTACGACTCTAACGTAGCCCGGGTGAAACCCGGGATGTGCAGCCGGAGCCTTACGGCGCCTTGACCCACTCCTGGGTGCGGCCGAGCATCGACACGCCCATGTAGCCGCGCACCTGCAGCTTCTGGCCGCCGGCTTCAGGCGTCAGCTTGGCGCCGTAGACCTTGCCCTTTTCGGGATCGAGGATCTTGCCGCCGCCCCAGCTGTCGCCATCCTTCTTCACGCCCCACAGGATCGTCATGCCCTGGATCGGCTTGCCCTTGCGCTCGCCATCGCAGTTGTCGCAGGTCGGGTTGGGCTTGGACGGATTCAGCAGTTGCACGACCTTGCCCTGCAATTCGCCGCTGCCGTTGTCGCTGATCTCGACGATGGACTTGGGCTTGCCGGTCGCGTCGTCGATGGTCTGCCAGCGGCCGACCGGCGTCGCGTCGGCGGAGAAAGCGGGCAGCGCCAACGACGACAGCAGCACGGCGGCGAAGCCCGCACTGACATGGCGGTTGGTGATTTTCATGTTGTTTTCTCCTCGGTAAACCAGAAATAGGACCGCGTCGACGCTACGAACCAGCGGCTTAACAGCCGATGAGTCATAAAGCCGGCCGCGACGAAATATTTTGTCGACCGATTCCAACCTGTTCGACCGCCGGCGCATCTGAGGGTTGCAGGCGGTACAGGGAAGAAAAGGAGACGACATGAAAACCACAATCAAGCTGGCGGCAGGGCTGCTGTTGCTGGCGACCAGCACGCTGACACTGGCGGTCGAACCCCGGGCGGGCCAGGCCGGAGTCGACACGCTGCGCGAGCAGGCGATGATGCAACTGCGTGCCGACAATCTGGCGAGCCTGCAGCCGCGTATCGAGCGCAACCTGATCGCGGCGAACCAGGCCGCTGCGCCGCGTCAGATGGTCGCGGCCGGCATGCCGCTGGCCGGGCCGAAGCCGGATCGCGCCGCGCGCTGAGCGGCTTACCGGTTCAGATAGCCGTTGATGGTCTTGCCCAGCTCCGGCAGGATCGCCTTCAACTCGTCACGAACGCCGTTGCGCAGCTTGTTGTAAGCCTTCTTCACCGGCTCGTTGGGACTCGCGGCGGCGCGGCGGTCGATGACACCGGTCAGCGCCTCGGTCGCCTCGTCCGAATGCTGGCCGAGGAACACGCTAAAATCGGTTTCCGATGACTGACGGAACTGCTGATGCAGAGGCTCCAGCGCCACCGCGAAATCCGGCAGCAGCTTGCGCACCACGCGCGGGATCGCGTCGGGTATCGCGGTCTTGAACATCGCCAGCGCGGCCTTCAATGCAATGCCGCGCAGGCTGCGCAATCCGTTCAGATGGCGTTCGACGACGCTCGCGCAGGCTGCGGCCACCGCCTCGCGTTGATCGTCTACCAGCAGAATGTCCGAAAGTGTTCGCATCGTAGGTCGTCTACCAGGTCAGAAGAGGTTGGGCATGTCGGAGCATAACGACGATCCGTCGCGGCCGCCGATCAGAAAGCCCGGAATGGACCGCCTGAAGACGCGGCCGTTCGAACGCAATCTCGCCTTGACCAAGCTCGGCTTCGGCGCCGGCAGCAGCATCGTCGCCCACAGCCTGCGCAACATGTTTCGGGGCAGCGTATCGCGCGACGAAGCCAACCGCGACTTCTATCAGCAGCAGGCGCAGATACTGGCCGACGAACTCGGCCAGCTCAAGGGCAGCGTGATGAAGGCCGGGCAGATGCTGTCGCTGTACGGGCAGTATTTTCTGCCGGAAGAAGCCGTGGAGGTGCTGTCGACCTTGCAGGACGACACGCCCGCGGTGTCGTGGAAATTCGTCAGGCCCGTGCTCGAACAGCAGCTGGGCCGGGACAGGCTGCGTGAGCTGGAAATCGAAGAAGAACCGATCGCCGCGGCGTCGCTGGGCCAGGCGCACCGGGCGCGGCGCAAACGCGACGGTCTGGAACTGGTCGTCAAGATCCAGTATCCCGGCGTGGCCGATGCGATCGACAGCGACATCAAGACGCTGTCGCGGCTGCTGCTGATGTCGCGGCTGACGCCCAAGGGCCTGGACATCCAGCCGATCTTCGCCGAACTGCGCGAGATGCTGGTGCAGGAGGTCGACTACGTCGCCGAGCGCCGTTTCACCGAGGATTTCGCCCGGCGCCTAGCCAAGGATCGGCGCTTCGCGGTGCCGCAGGTCATCGGCGACTATTCCGCGGCGCGGGTACTGACGACGACGTACGAAAGCGGCTGCAGCGGCCGCGCGCCGGCGGTGCAGCGGCTGTCGCAGGCGCGGCGCGATGCGCTTGGCGAGGCCTTCTTCGAGCTGTTCCTGACCGAGTTCTTCGACTGGGGCCTGGTGCAGACCGACCCGCACTTCGGCAACTATCGCTTTCGCATCGGCGACGATGCCAGCCGCGATCAGATCGTGCTGATCGACTTCGGCGCGACGCGGCGCTTCGATCGCACGTTCATCCGCTCCTACGCCTGTATCGTGCGCGGCGCGATCGAGCGCGATCTCAAGCTGATGGAACGCGGCGCTCGCGAAATCGGCCTGATCCAGGCCGGCTTTCCGAAGCCGGCGATGCAGGCCTTCGCCGAAATGTGTGAGACCATCGTCGAGCCTTTCACCGATCCTGCCGAAGGCCGCATTCCCGAAATAATGCTGACCGCGACCGGCGACTATCGCTGGGGCGAAAGCGACCTGCCGATGCGCGCGGCGCAGGCCGGCGCCAAAAACGCCCTGTCCGTGCACTTCAGAGTGCCGCCACGCGAGATCGTGTTTCTGCATCGCCGTCTGGCGGGTGTATTCGTGATGCTGGCGCATTTGCGTTCGGAATTCAGCGCCAGAAGTGCATTGTTGGCGGCCCTGGCCAAACTGGATAAGACCTGATTTGTTTGATCGCAATGGCTGACCGTTTTGTCATGCCATCGCGTTGGATTTTTTTTACCAGTACGCTGTAACTGCATCAGCGTCTGGGTGGCGGAAATGTTTGGAAGTTTTGCAGGAATTGGCTAGCATCCCGCGTCTGCTTTTATCAACAATAACCGGGCGTGTAACAGCGACCTGGTCCCTAGTGAGGAGATGGTCCATGAAACAGCGCTTCGCTGTCGCATTCGGCGCGTTCTGCATAGGTTATGCAGCGCTCGCCGCAGCAAAAGTTGGTCCCGATGAAGCGGGCAAACTCGGCAAGGATCTGACGCCGGTCGGCGCAGAAAAGGCCGGTAACAAGGACGGCACGATCCCCGAATGGACGCCGGCGACCAAGCATGGCGATCTGAAGGGCGAATTCCCGCACGACGCCAAGATCGACGCGGAAAAGCCCAAGTTCACGATCACCGCCGCCAACATGGCGCAGTACGCCGACAAGCTGACCGAAGGTCACAAGTGGCTGCTGAAGAATTACGACACCTACAAGATGAACGTCTATCCGACGCATCGCGAGGTCAATTTCCCCGACGAAATCAAGGCGGCCACGGTCAAGAACGCGACCAGCTGCGAAATGATCGGCACCGACACGCTGGACAACTGCAAGCTCGGCTTTCCGTTCCCGATTCCGAAGACCGGCGCGGAGCCGATCTGGAACCACAAGCTGAAGTTCCGCGGTGAAGCGGCCAAGCGCTACAACAACCAGATGATCGTGCAGCGTGATGGCACGTACCAGCTGACCAAGATCATCGAAGACGCGCAGTTCTACTACGGCTCGATCACCAAGCAGGTTCCGCTGACCAAGACCTCGGGCGAATTCCTGCGCTACTTGTCGCGCACGGTGGCGCCGCCGCGTCTGGCCGGCACCTTCATTCTGGTCCACGAAAAAGCCGGTACCGGCGAAGCGGGACGCGCGGCCTGGCTGTACACGCCGGCGCTCAAGCGCATCCGCCGCGCGCCGACGGTGTGCTGCGACAACCCCTACGAGGGCACCGATGGCCACCAGTTCTACGACCAGGTGGACATGTTCAATGGCTCGCTGGAGCGCTTCAACTGGAAGCTCGTCGGCAAGAAGGAAATGTTCATCCCGTACGACAGCAACAAGATCGCCGGCAACACCGTCAAGTACAAGGACCTGGTGCGTCCGAAGCACTTGAACCAGGACCTGTCGCGCTATGAGCTGCACCGCGTCTGGGTGGTCGAGGCCAACCTCAAGGAAGGCACCAGCCACACCTTCCACAAGCGCACCATGTACCTCGACGAAGACAGCTGGAACATCGTCGCCGAAGACAACTACGACAGCCGCAATCAGCTGGTACAGCTGCATGAGGGCCATCTGATCGTCGGCTACAACATCCTCGCCGCCTCGACCGTGCCGGAAGTGATCTACCACTTCGATTCCGGCCGTTACTTCATCACCGCCGCGTTCAACGAAGATCAGCCCTACGATCTGACGCAGAAGTTCAACGACGACTACTTCAACGCCAGCTCGGTGCAGAAGATGACGACGAAGTAACGCTCGAAATCCTTCGAGAGCGTTACCTGTTCACAAGCCGCCGGGTCATACCGGCGGCTTTTTTTTGACGGTCCCTGGGACGGAAACCATAGCCCTATGGCGATGAAATTCAGCAGCGAGTTGAAGTATCCGCGGCCGCCGGCCGTGGTCATGAAAATGTTCACCGATCCGGCCTACTTCGAGCGCAAGTACCAGGCGCTGGAAGTCTCCGACTATGCCGTGATCCAACACGTTGCAGGCGAGAACTTCAGCCTGCAGTACCGCTTCCGTGCGGCTGGCGATACGCGGGTGCCGGACTTCGCCAAGAAGCTGGTCGGCGACGCGATCCGCGTGACCCAGACCGATGCCTGGCAAGTGTCCAGCTACGTCGGCCAGATCGATATCGAAATCACCGGCGCCCCGGCCAGCGTGCATGCCGACATGCGCCTGCAAGCCGCCGGCGCCAAGGCCAGCGTGCTCAAGCTCGACTGGACGATACGCTGCGGCATTCCGCTGCTCGGCGGCAAGGTCGAGAAGCTGATCGCCGACGACGTGCAGCGCCGCACCGCCGCCGACGGCGGGATTTCAGTGAAGTTGCTCAAGGATTACGCATGAGCCTGAAGTCACTGCTCAGGCCCAACCGCGTGCCGGTGCCGAAAGACCTGGCCAGCGTGACCACGCGCGACGCCGCGGCCGAAGTCGATCCCGCTTCGGTGGACATGACGCAGGCCCAGGTCGACAAGATCTGGCACAGCATCGAGGGCCTGTATCGCAGCGGCCTGCAGCCGGCGATCGCGCTGACGCTGCGGCGCAAAGGCCGGATCGTGATTCGCCGCACCATCGGTCATGCGCGCCTGTCCGACGGCCGCAATCCAGGCCTGTTGTGCACCAACGACACGCCGATCTGCCTGTATTCGGCGTCGAAAGCGATCACTGCGATGCTGGTGCACAAGCTGGTCGAGCAACGGCATCTGAGCCTGGACGATCGCATCGCGCGGTTCATTCCGGAGTACGGCGTCGAGGGCAAGGGCGCGACCACCGTGCGCCACCTGCTGGCGCATCGCGCCGGCATTCCGCGTGTGCCCGCAGGCGCGACGCCGCAGATGCTGTTCGACTGGGATGACGTCGTCGCGCGTCTGTGCGCTGCCAAGCCGATGCATGCCGGTGGTGATTCGCAGAGCTATCACGCGATCACCGGCGGCTTCATTCTCGGCGAGCTCGCACAGCGCGTGTCCGGCGCGCACATGCGCGATCTGTTGCGCGAGATCATCACCGAGCCGATGGGCCTGGGCACGATGACCTTCGGTGTGCCCCAGGCGCGGCGCGCCAAGGCCGCCTTCAACTACTGCACCGGCCCGCGCACCTGGTTTCCGCTGACCAAGTACGTCGAGAACGTGCTCGGCGCCTCGTTCGAGGAGGCGACCTCAGTCTCCAACAGCGACGGCTTCATGTCGTCGGTGATTCCGGCCGGCAACATCTACGCGACCGGCGACGAGGCCGGCGCCTTTTACGAAATGCTGCTGCGCGGCGGCCAGTACAACGGCAAGCAGATCTTCAAGCCGGAGACCATCGCCGAGGCGATCCGCCCTGCCGGGCCGATCCATATCGATCGCACCTTGTTACTGCCGGTGCGTTTCAGCGCCGGCTTCGTGCTCGGCGAATGGCCGGCGGGCATTTACGGCCGCAACTGTCGCAGCGCTTTTGGCCATCTCGGATTTCTGACGACGATCTGCTGGGCCGATCCGGCGCGCGATATTTCGGTCGGCTTCGTCAACAGCGGCAAGAGCGTGTCGGCCGATCAGCTGCTGCCGATGGGCGCGGTGCTAGGTTCCATCAGTGGCTGTTGCCCGCCGCTGACGCGCACGCGGCGCGCTGTGGATTGAAACCACGCGCAGGCTGCTGGTATCGGTAATGCCCAGCGCCTGCTCGAGTTCGCCGAGCGCGTCGCCGGCGTGCACCGCGAGCCGCTGCACGCTGGGCACCGCGCCGCGGCAGGCGGTGAAGCTGAAAGTCAGGGTGTCGGCGTAACCGAGCACGGTCACGTTCAAGGCCTGGCCGCGGAACAGCACCGACAGCGGGAACATGCCTTCGAGTTCGGCGCCGTCGAAATACAGCTTGTGCTTGGATGCCTGCACGTTGGACACGATCAGGTTGAACAGCGGCGGCAGGCGCGTCGCCGCGCGCGTCACTTGGCTCAGGGTCAGCGGCGCCATCAGCAGCAGGCTGTACTGCGCCAGCGCCGCGCGCGACATGCGCTGCACGTGACGCTTGCCGGCCAGGGTCGAGGTGTTGATCGCGGTGAGGCGCGCGCTCGGATCCGCCATCTGTGTTTCCAGATCGACGATCAGGCCGCTCATGGAATTGCCGCCGACCCTGCCGCGTTGCGGCCGCAGCGCGACCGGTACCATCGATACCAGCGACTGGCGTGGCAGCGCCTCGAGTTCCAGCAGGTAGCGGCGCAGCGCGCCGCCGACGACGGCGAGCACCACGTCGTTGACCGAGGCACCCACGTGCTCGGCGATTTTCTTGAAGCGCGCCAGCCGCAGATTCTGCGTCGCGAAGCGGCGCTGGCCGCCGATGTTGGCGTTGAGCGTGCTGTGCGGCGCCTTGAACAGCGCGTGGATGCTGCCGTTGGGATATTCCTGCGCCGCGCGCGCCAGGCTGCGATACAGCTCGGGCAGCGCCTTGAGCTGCGATTTCGCGCGACCCAGCCACTGCTGCAGCGGCGCCAGCGGCCCCTGGCTTGGCAAGCGCACGTTCACCGGCAGCGGCATCGCCCACGGCGGCGGCTGGTTCAGCAGGCCCGCGTCTTCCGACAGCCAGGACTTGAGCAGGCGCAGCCCGCCCATGCCGTCGATCGCCGCATGATGGCCCTTGAAGTAAATCGCGAAGCGCCGGTTCTCCAGGCCCTCGATCACATGGCATTCCCAGGGCGGCCGGCTCAGATCCAGCGGATGCGAATGCAGCCGCGAAATCAGCATGCCCAGTTCGCGTTCACCGCCGGGGCGGGGCAGCGCCGAATGCCGCAGGTGGTAGTCGAGATCGACGTCCTGCGTGATCTCCCATGACGGCGCGATGCGGCTGAACAGGCCCTGCGCCAGCACGTGATTGAACGGTGGCCGCGCGACCGGATAACTGCGCAGGCGGGCAACCAGCTGGCTCAGGTAATCGGGCCCGGCCTTGGCCGGCAGCTTGAAGTTCAGCAGCACGCCGACATGCATCGGCGTTTCCACCGATTCCATGTGCAGCATGCAGGCGTCGAGCAGGCTCAGGCGCTTCATCGATTCACTCGCGGGATCCGACCGTAATGGTGGATTCCAAGCCTACACGTTCGAGGCGCCGCTAGGAACGCGGCGCCGGTGCCGGGTCGTCAGGCGCTGAGCCAGAGCGACAGCCGACGGATCGCCAGGGGTGCCGCGAGCAGTGCTGCAGCGCCGATCAGGATCGCGCTAGCGGCGGCGGAGGCGATCAGCAATTGAAGGTTGACGATCTGCTGTTCGCGGAACGGCAGGCGGCGCATACGCTCGCGGCGTTCTTCGCGCAGTTCCTCGGCTGTCTTGAATGCAGGCGAATGCGAGCGGCGCAGGCCCAGCGTCGACAGCTGAATACTGGCAGCTTCTGAATGGTTCATAACGGAGTCCCCACCTGAAACCGATCCCCATCGGCGCGCCAAGATAGCCGTGCCCGAATCAGGTGAACAGGGAGTCAGATTTGCTACTTATATTGCTGCGCTGCGATCAGCTAAGCGGGGGAACTCGCGGCTAGGGCCTGCGCGGGTCCGGTCCGCGCTGGTCGACCTCGACCGGCTGCTGCTGGCGGCGTCGCTCGGAAAGCGCGGCCAGATCCTCTGCCAGCTGCGCCGCGTGCCGGCGCCGGCGCAATCTCAGGTACAGATAGGCGAGCAATGGCAGGGCCACAACAATCAAAGCCCAGGGCCATATCGTTTGCAGTTGCATGATTTTGTCTCCGGGCTCGATTGGCGCGGAGCATCGCCGCTCGCCCACGCCGATTCAATAGATATTTGATCGGATCGGCGTGACGACAGCGCAGGCACGACGTGACTCGCGAAGCGCGGGGCTCGCTGCCGGCCGTACGATGATTGGCGTTCCCAAGGGGATTCGAACCCCTATACTCACCGTGAAAGGGTGATGTCCTAACCGTTAGACGATGGGAACGCGGAGAAAAGACTTGGTGGAGCTAGTCGGGATCGAACCGACGACCTCCTGCATGCCATGCAGGCGCTCTCCCAGCTGAGCTATAGCCCCGTTTCCGAGGGCGCGCAGTATAGGCGACGATGTGCGGCGCAAACAAGAGTTCCGACGAATCTTTTTTCGTCTTCGCGCTGGCGTCTGCGTGGCCTCGTGCTCTAATCCGGTCATCTCCTTTTCAGCGCCTCGATCATGCCGAATGCACTCGCCGATTCCGCTGCTGCGGTCGATCCGTCGACCGACCCGTTCTTCACCCATGAAGTCGACAACCAGCCGCCGCCGCTGCGCGGCTACAACGCGTATGAATGCGATCAGCCCTTGCGTGAGGCTGTCGAGCGCGAACGAGCGGCCTGGGCCGGCGATGCGCTGAAGCAGTACGGCGCCGTCATCGGCGGCGAAATGATCGATCTCGGTTTCGCCGCCAACGAGAACAAGCCCAAGCTGAAGACTTTCGATCGCTACGGCCATCGCATCGACGAAGTCGAGTTCCATCCGGCGTATCACCGCATCATGTCGCTGGGCATGCAGCATGGCGTGCACAGTTTCGCCTGGCGCAATCCGCAGCCGGGCGCGCAGGTTGCGCGATCGGCGCTGGCTTATCTGCACTATCAGGGCGACAGCGGCAGCAGCTGTCCGCTGACGATGACGTACGCCGCGGTGCCGGCGCTGAAGCACGCGCCGGAGCTGGCCCGGCAGTGGCTGCCGCGCATTACGTCGCTGGAATACGATCCGCGCGTGCTGCCCGCGGCGCAAAAGCGCGGCTGCACGATCGGCATGGGCATGACCGAGAAGCAGGGCGGCTCCGACGTGCGCGCCAACACCACGCGCGCAATCAAGACCGGCGACGGCTATCGCATCGTCGGCCACAAGTGGTTTTTCTCGGCGCCGATGTGCGACGCCTGGCTGGTGCTGGCGCAGACCGGCGCCGGTGTCAGCTGTTTTCTGATGCCGAAAATCCTGCCCGACGGTACGCGCAACGCGATTCGCATCCAGCGGCTGAAAGACAAGCTCGGCGACTGGAGCAATGCTTCCAGCGAAGTGGAATTCCACAACGCCTGGGCCGAGCCGGTGGGCGGCGAAGGCCGCGGCGTCGCGACGATCCTCGAAATGGTCGCGCTGACCCGGCTGGATTGCATGACCGGCTCGGCTGCGCTGATGCGCCAGGCGCTGGTGCAGGCGATCCACCATTGCCGCAACCGCAAGGCTTTCGGCCGCCTGCTGGTCGATCAGCCGCTGATGAAGAACGTGCTCGCCGATCTGGCGCTCGAGGTCGAGGCCGCGACCGCGCTGGCGATGCGCACCGCCAGCGCGATCGACGCGGGCGAAAACTCGCTGGCCCGCATCCTCACCGCGGCCGGCAAATACTGGAACTGCAAGCGTGCGCCGGCGATGGTCAACGAGGCGCAGGAGTGTCACGGCGGCGCCGGCTATGTCGAGGAATCGATCATGCCGCGGCTGTATCGTCAGGCGCCGCTGAATTCGATCTGGGAAGGCAGCGGCAACGTGCAGTGTCTCGACGTGCTGCGCGCGCTCGGCCGCGACGGCCAGTCGCGCGAGGCGCTGTTCGCGGAGCTGTCCAAGGCGCGTGGCGCGGACAGCTCGTTCGATC
Organism: Hydrocarboniphaga sp.; assembly: GCF_965279055.1. Classification (NCBI taxonomy): domain Bacteria; kingdom Pseudomonadati; phylum Pseudomonadota; class Gammaproteobacteria; order Nevskiales; family Nevskiaceae; genus Hydrocarboniphaga; species Hydrocarboniphaga sp. The sequence continues at coordinate 1,570,419 of NZ_OZ257125.1, forward strand.
GCGAAGTGGCGCGGCTCAAGGTTGCGCTCGACGATCCCGGCACCTGGGAAGTGCGCTCGCGTGATCTGGTCGAGCGCATGGCGCTGTGCCTGCAGGGCGCGCTGCTGCTGCGCGGCGGCGACCTGGTCGTCGCGCAGGCGTTCTGCAGCAGCCGCCTCGGCGGCGAGCACGGCCTGGCGTTCGGCACCTTGCCCGCGCATACGCGCTTCGATCACCTGATAGCCCGCGCCTGGGCCGGCTGAGCTAAACCGGCGCGATCAGCCGGTGGCCGCTGGCGCTGACGTGCACGCCCAGCTCGATGCCATAGAGCGCCGACAGGCGCTCGGCGCTGAGCACCTCCGCCGCCGCGCCGCTGGCGACCAGCCGGCCGTGCTGCAGCAGCGTCACCCGGTCGGCAAACGCCAGCGCCTGATTCGGATCGTGCAGCACCGCGAGCACACCGCCGCCGTCCGCGGCGAAGCGGCGCATCTGGCGCAGGCACTGATACTGGTGCGCCAGATCGAGGCTCGCGGTCGGCTCGTCCAGCAGCAGATAGCGCGGCTCGGCCGGATCGCCAGCGAGCTGTGCCAGCACGCGCGCCAACTGGACGCGCGCCCGTTCGCCGCCGGACAAGGTCGGGTAGCGCTGCGCGGCCATCGCCTCGACACCCGTGGCCTGCATCGCCTCGCTGACGATGCGGCGCTGGGCGTCGCCGTCGGCCTCGCCCCAGGGCAGGCGGCCCAGTGAAACCACTTCGGCCGCAGTAAAGCCGAAGCGCAGGCTCTCCTGCTGCGGTAGCACCGCACGGCGGCGGGCGAGCGCCGAAAGATCCCAGTTCGACAAGTCGCGATCGTCGAGCGCGACCCGGCCGCTGTCCGGCGGCAGATCGCCGGCGAGCACGCCGAGCAGCGTCGATTTGCCGGCGCCGTTCGGGCCCAGGATCGCGTGAACCTGGCCGGGCGCGACGCTCAGCGACACGCCGGCGAGCAGCCGTCGGCCGCTGCGCTGGATCGTGACTTCGTGCGCGGCGAGCATCGCTACCAGCTCTCGACGCGATCGCGATGTCGCAGCAGCAGATACAAAAAAAATGGCGCACCCAGCGCGGCGGTGAGAATGCCGACCGGTAGCTCCTGCGGCGCGAACGCCAGCCGCGAGGCCAGATCGGCGAAAGTCAGCAGCGAGGCGCCGACCAGCGCCGAAGCCGGCAGCAGCAGCCGGTGATCCGGCCCGGCCCAGAGCCTTACCCAGTGCGGCGCGAGCAGGCCGACGAAGCCGATCAGCCCGCTCAACGCGACGCAGCAGGACACCGCGAGCACGATCGCAGCCAGCAGCCGGCGCTTGAGCTTTTCCACGTCGACACCCAGGTGCCGTGCCTCGGCTTCGCCGAGCAGCAGCGCGTTCAGCGCCCGCGCCTGGCTCGGCAGCCACAGCATCACGGCGACCATCAGCGGCGCGCCGACCGCGATCTCGCGCCAGCCGGCCTTGGCCAGCGAGCCGAACATCCAGAAACTGATGCTGCGCAGCGCGCCGGGATCGGCGACCGAGACGATGAAGCCGATGCCGGCCGCGGCCAGCGCGTTCGCGGCCAGGCCGGCGAGCAGCAGCGTGGTGACACGGGTATAACCGGCGGAGCGCGCCACGCGGCTGGCGGCTGTCGCCACCACGAGCCCGCCGACGAAGGCCGCGACCGGGGTGATCAGCGCCTGCGCCCAGGGTGCGATCGCGTGCGCCAGCAGGATCGTCATCGCCGCGGCCAGCGCCGCGCCGCTGGCGACGCCGACCAGGGGGGGGGGGGGGGGGGGGGGGGGGGGGGGGGGGGGGGGGGGGGGGGGGGGGGGGGGGGGGGGGGGGGGGGGGGGGGGGGGGGGGGGGGGGGGGGGGGGGGGGGGGGGGGGGGGGGGGGGGGGGGGGGGGGGGGGGGGGGGGTGGGGGGGGGGGGGGGGGGGGGGGGGGGGGGGGGGGGGGGGGGGGGGGGGGGGGGGGGGGGGGGGGGGTGGGGGGGGGGGGGGGGGGGGGGGGGGGGGGGGGGGGGGGGGGGGGGGGGTGGGGGGGGGGGGTGGGGGGGGGGGGGGGGGGGGGGGGGGGGGGGGGGGGGGGGTGGGGGGGGGGGGGGGGGGGGGGGGGGGGGGGGGGGGGGGGGGGGGGGGGGGGGGGGGGGGGGGGGGGGGGGGGGGGGGGGGGGGGGGGGGGGGGGGGTGGGGGGGGGGGGGGGGGGGGGGGGGGGGGGGGGGGGGGGTGGGGGGGGGGGGGGGGGGGGGGTGGGGGGGGGGGGGGGGGGGGGGGGGGGGGGGGGGGGGGGGGGGGGGGGGGGGGGGGGGGGGGGGGGGGGGGGGGGTGGGGGGGGGGGGGGGGGGGGGGGGGGTGGGGGGGGGGGGGGGGGGGGGGGGGGTGGGGGGGGGGGGGGGGGGGGGGGGGGGGGGGGGGGGGTGGGGGGGGGGGGGGGGGGGGGGGGGGGGGGGGGGGGGGGGGGGGGGGGGTGGGGGGGGGGGGGGGGGGGGGGGGGGGGGGGGGGGGGGGGGGGGGGGGGGGGGGGGGGGGGGGGTGGGGGGGGGGGGGGGGGGGGGGGGGGGGTGGGGGGGGGGGGGGGTGGGGGGGGGGGGGGGGGGGGGGGGGGGGGGGGGGGGGGGGGGGGGGGGGGGGGGGGGGGGGGGGGGGGGGGGGGGGGGGGGGGGGGGGGGGGGGTGGGGGGGGGGGGGGGGGGGGGGGGGGGGGGGGGGGGGGGGGGGGGGGTGGGGGGGGGGGGGGGGGGGGGGGGGGGGGGGGGGGGGGGGGGGGGGGGGGGGGGGGGGGGGGGGGGGGGGGGGGGGGGGGGGGGGGGGGGGGGGGGGGTGGGGGGGGGGGGGGGGGGGGGGGGGGGGGGGGGGGGGGTGGGGGGGGGGGGGGGGGGGTGGGGGGGGGGGGGGGGGGGGGGGGTGGGGGGGGGGGGGGGGGGGGGGGGGGGGGGGGGGGGGGGGGGGGGGGGGGGGGTGGGGGTGGGGGGGGGGGGGGGGGGGTGGGGGGGGGTGGGGGGGGGGGGGGGGGGGGGGGGGGGGGGGGGGGGGGGGGGGGGGGGGGGGGGGGGGGGGGTGGGGGGGGGGGGGGGGGGGGGGGGGGGGGAGGGGGGGGGGGGGGGGGGGGGGGGGTGGGGGGGGGGGGGGGGGGGGGGGGGGGGGGGGGGGGGGGGGGGGGGGGGGGGGGGGGGGGGGGGGGGGGGGGGGGGGGGGGGGGGGGGGGGGGGGGGGGGGGGGGGGGGTGGGGGGGGGGGGGGGGGGGGGGGGGGGGGGGGGGGGGGGGGGGGTGGGGGGGGGGGGGGGGGGGGGGGGGGGGGGGGGGGGGGGGGGGGGGGGGGGGGGGGGGGGGTGGGGGGGGGGGGGGGGGGGGGGGGGGGGGGGGGGGGGGGGGGGGGGGGGGGGGGGGGGGGGGGGGGGGGGGGGGGGGGGGGGGGGGGGGGGGGGGGGGGGGGGGGGGGGGGGGGGGGGGGGGGGGGGGGGGGGGGGGGGGGGGGGGGGGGGGGGGGGGGGGGGGGGGGGGGGGGGGGGGGGGTGGGGGGGGGGGGGGGGGGGGGGGTGGGGGGGGGGGGGGGGGGGGGGGGGGGGGGGGGGGGGGGTGGGGGGGGGGGGGGGGGGGGGGGGGGGGGGGGGGGGGGGGGCCGGGATCGGCCAGCGGATTGCGGAACAGGCCCTGCATCGCCGCGCCGGCCTGGGCCAGGCTGGCGCCGACCAGCAGCGCCAGCAGCACGCGCGGCAGGCGCAGGTCGAGCACCGCGCTGGCTTCGAATCGGCTGATCGCCGGCGACAGGCGTTCGCCCAGTGGCGGCAGCAGCGCGCCGAGCACGCGCAGCGGCGGAATCGCGATGCTGCCCAGGCTCAGTCCGAGCGTCGTTGCCAGGACCGCCGTGCCGAGCAGCAGCAGGATCAGCAGGCGCGCACGGCGCCGGGCGTCGGTTAGATCGGGCATGGCGGCACATTGTGCATGAGCCGCCATGCCCGGGAGACCGATATCGCGAGCGCTTAGGGTCGGCCGCGATATCGATACACGGGGACTAAAACCGATGCCGGACTTATTTGTTCAGGATCAGCTTGTCGTTGCGGGTCAGGCGCAGGCGGTATTCCTGCCCCTGGTGTTCGATGATCAGTTCGTGTGTGCCGCGGAACAGATCCTGGCTTTTCAGCCGCGGCTGCGGCGCGCAGCGCTGCGGGTGCTGGGGGCGGCTCGGCAGGCTCAAGGTGGCGCTCAGGCGCATCGGTTCCATGTACAACTCCTTCGTCGTCGTCCATCGTTAGGCGCAGCGGGTTTATGAATGATAATCATTCTCGATAATGCGTCAAGCGCCGCTCGTCGCACGGTTCTGGAAACGGGGGATGATCCGGCCGGGATGGCCTTGGATGGGTCGTGCCGGCACGCCGCCCGTGGCTGATATACTTCGGCGCCCGCGTGGAGCGCGTCGGCGAAAGTGGCGGAATTGGTAGACGCCCAGGTTTTAGGTACCTGTGCCGCAAGGCGTGCGAGTTCGAGTCTCGCCTTTCGCACCAACACGTTTCACCGCAAGCCCGCTGTGCTGCCGGTTCGACGCCGATTCGGTCGACTCAGCCGATAACAAGAGATCAGGCCCCTAGTAGCCGGATCGTCAATCCTCTCAACGATATAAGAGTCATTCTTCAATGGAAGTCCAGCTCGAAGCCGCCGGCGGCCTGCTCCGCCAACTCAAAGTCCGCATCCCTGCCGAGAACGTCGCCAAGGCGGTTGATCAGCGCCTCAAGCAGATGTCCTCGCGCGCCAAGATCCCGGGCTTCCGCCCGGGCAAGGCGCCGTTCAAGGTGATTCAGCAGCAGTATGGCGCCAGCGCCCGCATGGACGCGGTCAGCGATCTGGTGCAGAAGAGCTATCCGGAAGCGCTCGGCAAGGCCGGCGTCAATCCGGCCGGCATGCCCAAGATCGACATCACCGCCGAAACCGAAGGCCAGCCGCTGGAATACGTGGCGAGCTTCGAGGTCTATCCGGAGATCGTGCTGCAGGGCCTCGGCGCTCTGGCGATCGAGAAGCCGGTGGTCAACATCCAGGACAGCGACATCGACAAGTTGGTCGACAACCTGCGCAAGGGCCGTCGCGAACTGGAAGTGGTCAGCCGCGCCGCGGCTGCCGGTGACTTGGTCAACATCGACTTCGACGGCAAGCTCGACGGCGTGGCGTTCCAGGGCGGCAAGGGCGACAAGGTCGAGTTCGAGATCGGTGCCGGCCAGTTCCTGCCGGACCTGGAGAACGGCATCGTCGGCCATGCCGCCGGCGAAAGTTTCGTCGTGCCGGTGAGCTTCCCGGAGAACTACCAGTCGGAAGAACTCAAGGGCAAGACCGCGCACTTCGACGTCACCGTCAACGAGGTCAAGGGCGCCAAGCTGCCCGACGTCGATGACGCCGAGTTCCTGAAGGCGCATAACGTCGACAGCGCCGCCGCTCTGCGCGACAAGGGATTGAAGGCGCTCGAGAACGAGCGTGACAAGGCGATCCGCGGCCGCCTCAAGTCGCAGGCGCTGGAGCAGTTGCTGTCGCAGAACCCGATCGACGTGCCCGCCGCGCTGATCGAGCAGGAAGTACCGCGTCTGCGTGAAGACGCCGCCCAGCGCATGAACCTGCGCAACCTGCCGGCCGAAAAGCGCGACGAGCTGCTGCCGGCCTCGCTGTTCGAGCAGACCGCGCGTCGCCGCGTGGCCCTTGGCCTGCTGATCGGCGAGGTGATCAAGGAGCGTGCGATCAAGCTCGATCCGGCGCGCGTCGACAAGGCGCTGGACGACATGGCCGCCGACTACGAGCAGCCGGAAGAGGTCAAGCAGTACTATCGCAGCAACGCCCAGATGATGCAGAGCCTGAGCGCCGTGGTGCTGGAAGACCAGGTCGTAGAAAGCCTGCTCGACGGCATTACGCCGACCGAGCAGCCGATGTCGCTGGAGCAGCTCTTGAATCCCCAGGCCCAGGCCTGAACTTCAGTTTTCGCCTAATCGTCCGCCATAGAAGACATGACCTCCGATTCCAGCCTCGATTCCAGAAGCGATTCCAACGCGTTGATCAGCCGTGCCTCCGGTCTGGTGCCGATGGTGGTCGAGCAGACCGCCCGCGGTGAGCGCGCCTACGACATCTTCTCGCGCCTGCTGAAGGAGCGCGTGGTGTTCATCGTCGGCCCGATCGATGACTACGTGGCCAATCTGGCGGTGGCACAGCTGCTGTTCCTGGAATCGGAGAACCCGGACAAGGACATCCATCTGTACATCAACTCGCCGGGCGGCGTGATCACCGCAGGCTTGGCGATCTACGACACGATGAAGTTCATCAAGCCGGACATCGCCACCATGTGCATCGGCCAGGCTGCCAGCATGGGCGCGTTCCTGCTCAGCGCCGGCACCAAGGGCAAGCGCTATTCGCTGCCGCACTCGCGCATCATGATCCACCAGCCCTCGGGCGGTGCCCAGGGCGCGGCGGCGGACATCGAGATTCAGGCGCGCGAGATCCTGTACCTGCGCGAGCGGCTCAACCAGTTGATGGCCGATCACACCGGCCAGAGCATCGAGCGGCTCGAGAAAGACGTCGAGCGCGACTACTTCATGAGCGCCGAGCAGGCCAAGGAATACGGCCTGATCGACCGCATTCTGGAGACCCGCGCGACCCCGCCGGCTTAGGCTCAGCCAGGGTTTGCTAGTTGATTTTCAGCATTTGCGAATAATAGAGGCCGTGCTATATGTACGGCTACCGGCGTCAAGCGGGTTTGACCGCCCGCACGAGGACACACTGAGATGAGCGGAGATTTACGCGGCGGCACGCACAACGGACGGGTTCTTTATTGCTCGTTCTGTGGCAAGAGCGAGCACGAAGTTCGCAAGCTGATCGCCGGCCCGTCGGTTTACATCTGCGACGAATGCGTCGACCTGTGCAACGACATCATCCGCGAGGAAGTCCACGCCAAGCCGCAGACCAAGGGCCTGCCCAAGCCGCAGGAAATCCGTGCGGTGCTCGACGAGTACGTGATCGGCCAGGACCAGGCCAAGAAAGTGCTGTCGGTTGCGGTTTACAACCACTACAAGCGGCTGTCGGTGAAGGGTTCGTCCGACGGCGTCGAGCTGTCCAAGTCCAACATCCTGCTGATCGGCCCGACCGGCTCCGGCAAGACCCTGCTCGCGGAAACGCTGGCGCGTCTGCTCGACGTGCCGTTCGCGATCGCCGATGCGACCACTTTGACCGAAGCCGGCTATGTCGGTGAAGACGTCGAAAATATTATCCAGCGCCTGTTGCAGAAGTGCGACTACGACATCGAGAAGGCGCAGCGCGGCATCGTCTACATCGACGAAATCGACAAGATCGCGCGCAAGAGCGAGAACCCGTCGATCACCCGCGACGTGTCGGGCGAGGGCGTGCAGCAGGCCCTGCTGAAGCTGATCGAAGGCACCATCGCCCAGGTTCCGCCGCAGGGCGGTCGCAAGCATCCGCAGCAGGAATTCCTGCAGGTCAATACCGCTGGCATCCTGTTCATTTGCGGTGGCGCCTTCGCCGGCCTGGAGCGCGTGATCCAGCAGCGTACCGACAAGACCGGTATCGGTTTTTCCGCCGATGTGCGCTCGCAGAAAGAGAACGCGCAGATCAACCGCGTGCTGTCGTCGCTGGAGCCGGACGATCTGATTCGCTTCGGCCTGATTCCGGAGTTCGTCGGCCGTCTGCCGGTCAACGCCATCCTCGAGGAACTCGACGAAGCCTCGCTGATGTCGATCCTGAAGGAGCCGAAGAACGCCCTGGTCAAGCAGTACGCCAAGCTGTTCCAGATGGAAGGCTGCCAGCTCGAGCTACGCGAGGACGCGCTGCGCGCGATCGCGCGCAAGGCCAAGGAGCGCCGCACCGGCGCGCGTGGTCTGCGCACGATCCTCGAGAACATTCTGCTCGAGGTGATGTACGACCTGCCGTCGATGAGCAATGTCTCCAAGGTGGTGATCGACGAGGCTGTCGCCAAAGGCGAGGCCAAGCCTTTCATCGTCTACGAGAACACCGAGGCGCGTCGCGAAGTGAAGAACAGCGCCTGAGCTGTCTGCGCCTTTGCTCATCAAGGAAACGCCCCGTTGCACCGGGGCGTTTTCGTATCTGCGCTCATCTGCGCAAAAATGGCGATATCTTGCTCTCGGGCACATGACTTGCTGCCTTGAAAAGCCTGCGGGACATCCTCATCTGCAGTAATCTCAGCCATAAGCCTCTAGAACGAGAACCTACGTGGAAGTAATCCAAGATCGTCTGGCCCCCGTTCTGCCACTGCGTGACGTGGTGGTCTATCCGCACATGGCGATCCCGCTGTTCGTGGGTCGCGAGAAATCCATCCGCGCGCTGTCGGCTGCGATGCAGGACGACAAGCGCATCCTGCTGGTCGCGCAGCGCACCGCGGACACGGACGACCCCGGCAGCGAAGACATCTATCGCGTCGGCACGCTCGCCAGCATCCTGCAGATGCTCAAGCTGCCCGACGGCACCGTGAAAGTGCTGGTCGAAGGCGTGCAGCGCGCGCAGATCTTCAAGCTCGAAATGGACGGCAGCTACGTCGTCGCTGAGTGCAAGCCGCTGCCGATCGACGAAATTCCGGCAGGCACCAAGGAAGTCGACGCGCTGGTGCGCTCGACGCTGGCGCAGTTCGAGCAGTACATCAAGCTGAACAAGAAAGTGCCGGCGGAACTGCTGCCGTCACTGGCTAGCATGGATGCGCCTGGCCGCCTGGCCGACACCGTCGCCGCGCATCTGAACCTGAAGCTCGAAGACAAGCAGGCGGTGCTGGAAATCGACGATCCGCATGCGCGCCTCGAGCATGTGTTCGCGCAGCTGGAAAGTGAAATCGACGTGCTGCAGATCGAGAAGAAGATCCGCGGCCGCGTCAAGTCGCAGATGGAAAAGAATCAGCGCGAGTACTACCTCAACGAGCAGATGAAGGCGATCCAGAAAGAGCTCGGTGAAGGCGACGAGGCGCCGAACGAGCAAGAGGAATACGCGCGCAAGATTGAAAAGAGCGGCATGCCGAAAGAGGCGCGCGCCAAGGCCAAGGCCGAGCTCAACAAGCTCAAGATGATGCCGCCGATGTCGGCGGAAGCCACCGTCGTGCGCAACTATCTCGATCATCTGACCACGGTGCCGTGGAAGAAGGCGACCAAGACCCGCATCGATCTGAACATCGCGCAGAACAAGCTCGACGAGGATCACCATGGCCTGGAGAAGGTAAAGGAACGCATCCTGGAATATCTCGCCGTTCAGGCGCGCGTGAAGAAACTGCGCGGTCCTATCCTGTGCCTGGTCGGCCCGCCGGGCGTGGGCAAGACCAGCCTCGGCCGCTCGATCGCCGAGGCGGTGAATCGCAAGTTCGTGCGCATGTCGCTGGGCGGCGTGCGTGACGAGGCCGAGATTCGAGGCCATCGCCGCACCTACATCGGCGCGATGCCCGGCAAGATCGTGCAGAACCTGTCCAAGGTCGGCGTCAAGAATCCGCTGTTCCTGCTCGACGAAATCGACAAGATGAGCAACGACTTCCGCGGCGATCCCTCGTCGGCGCTGCTTGAGGTGCTCGATCCGGAACAGAATTCGACGTTCAACGATCATTACCTCGACGTCGATCTTGATCTGTCGGACGTGATGTTCGTCGCCACCGCGAACACCTTGAACATTCCCGGCCCGCTGCTCGACCGCATGGAAGTGATTCGGCTCGCCGGCTATACCGAAGACGAGAAGCTCAACATCGCCAAGCAGTACCTGATTCCGAAGCAGCTGAAGAACAACGGTGTGAAGCCCACCGGCGAACTCGAGATCAGCGACGCGGCGATTCGCGGCGTGGTGCGCCATTACACGCGTGAAGCCGGCGTGCGCAACCTCGAGCGCGAGATCAGCAAGATCGCGCGCAAGGTCGTGAAGGAAGTGCTGCTCAAGCCCAGCGACAAGGCGGTGAAAGTCACCGACAAGAACCTCGACAAGTATCTCGGCGTGCAGAAGTTCCGTTACGGCCGCGCCGAAGAGAAAAATCAGATCGGCCAGGTTACCGGTCTGGCATGGACCGAAGTCGGCGGCGAACTGCTGTCGATCGAAGCCGCGCTGTCACCCGGCAAGGGCAAGCTGACGCAGACCGGCTCGCTCGGCAACGTGATGCAGGAATCGATCGCCGCCGCGCTGACCGTGGTGCGCTCGCGTGCCCGCAGCCTCGGCATCGATCCGGCCTTCCATCAGTCAAACGACATCCACGTGCATGTGCCGGAAGGCGCAACACCGAAAGACGGCCCCAGCGCCGGTGCGGCGATGTGCGTGGCGATCGTGTCGGCGCTCTCCAGCATTCCGGTGCGCGCCGACGTGGCGATGACCGGTGAAATCACCTTGCGCGGTGAGGTGCTGCCGATCGGTGGCTTGAAAGAGAAGCTGCTCGCCGCTCAGCGCGGCGGTATCCGCACGGTCATCATTCCGCAGGAAAACACCAAGGATCTTGCTGACATTCCGGCGAATATCAAAAAGGAACTGAGGATAGAACCGGTGCGCTGGATCGAGGACGTCCTGAAGATCGCACTCGAATCGATGCCCGAGCCCAAGGCAGCTGAAACGCCGGCGCAAGTTGCCGCCGCGTCGACCGAAGCGGTTCGTCCGCACTGACGAATCGCGGCGTTCGCGCTGCTGTCAACATGGCGGAACAGGTTTGCGAAGGCCTGTTCCGCCGCGTTGTTTGTGGGTTTTTCCTCTCGTGGATTGAGCAGATTTTGCGATTGACGCCCAATCCGCACGCTTGATATAAAAGCTGCCTCATGTTGTCGCGCGATTGCCGCACGGTGCGCCTGTTTGGCCACGGCGCCAGGTTCGGCTCATTCACACAAACGCGCGGCGTTCCGCTCGAATTGTGTTGGCACCAGGAATCGCTTTGCGTGCCGGCTCATATCACTAGGTCTGTACAGAAGTCAGGGATGTCGTATGAATAAATCAGAGCTGATCCAGGCGATCGCCGACAAGGCCGATCTGTCCAAGGCAGACGCAGGCCGTGCGCTCGACGCGATGATTCTCGTTATCGGCAAAGCGCTCAAAAAGAAGGATAAAGTCGCGGTCGTGGGTTTTGGCACGTTCCAGGTTCGCGAGCGCGCCGCGCGCAGCGGCCGCAATCCGGCGACGGGCGCGACCTTGAAAATCAAGGCGAGTAAAACGCCCGCATTTAAAGCTGGCAAAGCTCTAAAAGATGCGATAAAGTAGCGGACTTGGTGAGGCGTTGAGGTTGATTCAGGATCGTCAGCGCAGCTCGGTTCGAGGCACGCGATAAGAGTCAAGTAGGGTGCTTAGCTCAGCTGGTAGAGCGTCGCCCTTACAAGGCGAATGTCGGCGGTTCGAGCCCGTCAGCACCCACCAATCAAAATGTGGAGCGGTAGTTCAGTTGGTTAGAATATCGGCCTGTCACGCCGAGGGTCGCGGGTTCGAGTCCCGTCCGCTCCGCCACTCGTTGTAGCAAAAGGGGCACCTCGCAAGGGTGCCTTTTTTGTTTTGCGCGTTTGGTTTTTCAGGCTTATAAAGACCGCCACAAAGACGGCGCCCCCAAGCGCATTACAACATCGCGTCAGACGACGCCTTCATAGTTTCGAGTAGACGACCTGCCATGCTGCAAAACATTCGCGATCGCTTGTCCGGCCCCATCGTCTGGTTCGTGATCGGCCTGATCTGTATTCCGTTCGCGTTCTGGGGCATCGAGTCCTTCAAGGGCGGCAGCACCGATCCTGTCGTTGCCAAAGTCGGCGACCATGAAATCACCCAGGCCGAATTCCGCCAGGGCTACGATCAGCGCTACCAGCAGCTGCAGCAGATGCTGGGCGAGAGCTTCAAGCCGGGCATGATCGACCAGGCGCGTTTTCGCAAGAACGTGCTCGACGACATGGTGCAGGAGCAGGTGCTGCGCCAGTACTCGCACGAGGCCGGTTATCGCGCCAGCGATGCCGCGGTGTTCAATTATCTGAGCAGCGTCCCGGCGTTCCAGGAAAACGGCAAATTCTCCGCGCAGATCTATCGCGATCTGCTGGCGCGGCGCGGCCTTCAGCCGCAGCGCTTCGAAGGCGATCTGCGTCAGTCGCTGGTGATCGACCAGCTGCGCGAAAGCATCAGCGACTCGGCTTTCGTCAGCGAGGAAGAGGCGCAGATCACCCGCCGCATCAGCGGCCAGACCCGCGATATCGGCATGGCGGTGCTGCCGATCGCGCGCTTTCAGAAAGACGTGCAGGTGACCGACGCGCAGATCGCCGCGCGCTATGAAGAGAACAAGGCCAATTACATGGCGCCGGAGCGCCTGAAGCTGGCCTATGTGGATCTGGACCTGGACAAGCTGCCGAAGGCCGAGAACCCGGGCGCGGACGTGCTCAAGGTCGCCTACGACGCCGAGAAGGACAGCCGTTTCACCGGCACAGAAGAGCGTCGTGCCAGCCATATCCTGATTGCGTTCGGCGCCGACAAGTCCGCAGCCAAGGCGAAGATCGAAAAGATCCAGGCCGAACTCAAGGGCGGCGCCGGCTTTGCCGAAGAAGCCAAGAAGAATTCCGACGATCCCGGCTCGAAGACCCAGGGCGGCGACCTGGGCTGGGTCAAGCGCGGCATGATGACCAAGTCCTTCGAGGACGCGCTGTTCGCGCTGAAGTCCGGCGAAACCAGCGATGTCGTCGAAACCGAATTCGGTTACCACCTGATCAAGCTCGACGAGCTGAAGGCGCCGGCCGCGCGCGCTTTCGACGATCCCTCGGTGCAGGCTGAGCTGCTCGAGCTGTATCAGCAGCGCGAAGCGCAAAAGCGTTTCCAGGAAACCTCCGACAAGCTCGAGCAGCTTGCTTTCGAAAGCCCGACTTCGCTCGACGGCGTTGCGCAGACGCTGGGTCTGAAAGTCGAGACCACCGACTGGTTCACGCGCGCCGGTGGCCCTGGCATTCTGGCGCAGGAGGCGGTCAAGACCGCCGCGTTTTCGCCGGAAGTGCTCAATGACAACGAGAACAGCAAGCCGCTCTCGGTCGGCCCCGGTCGCGTCGTCGTGATCCGCAAGAGCGAGTACGAAGCGCCGCGTCAGCGGCCGCAGAATGAAGTCGCCGACGGCATTCGCGAAGAACTCAAGCTCGCCGCGGCGAAGACTCAGGCCGCCGCCAAATCCAGGGAATTGCTGGCGGCGTTGCGCAAGGGCGACTCGCTGGATGCGGCCAGCGCCGCGGCCGGTGCCGAGATGCACGCGGACGCCAACGTTACGCGCAGCGGCAACACGCCCGAGCGCGCGGTGATCGACGCCGCCTTCAAGCTGCCGCGTCCTGCCGACGGCAAGCCCAGCGCCGGCGAAGTCACGCTGGCCAACGGTGATCTGGCGGTGATCCTGCTGCGCAAGATCGACGAGCCGTCCGGCAATCCCGGCACGGCGCAGCGCGAGGTCGCCCAGCTGCGCGAAGCGGTTGCCGGAGCCGAATACGCGGCGATGCGCAAGTCCCTCGAAAAGAACATCAAGGTCAAGATCGAAAACGCGCCGGCCGACGACAACGCCGCCGCGCCGGCACCGGACAGCGGCGGCTAAGCTCGCAAAACGCAGAGTCGGCGGATGAAACTCCCGGCTCTGCATTGGCAAATCGCCATCGCGCTGGTGGCGGCCGTGGCCAGCGGCTGGTGGCTGGGCGATGTGTCGGCGTTCCTGACCTTCTGCGACTTCGCCGGGAAGATCTTTCTCAACGGCCTGAAGATGCTGGTGGTGCCGCTGGTGCTGTCGGCGATGATCGGCGGCATCGGCAATCTGACCGAATCATCGAGCATCGGCCGCTACGGCCTGCGCACGCTGGCGTTCTATCTCGGCACTGGCACGGTCGCGATCCTGACCGGTCTGCTGATGGTCAACCTGCTGCATCCCGGCATCGTCGACGGCAAGCCCGCCGGCCCTCTGCTCGGCCTGGATGCGGACTCGGCCAAGGTGATGGACAGCGTCAGGGACAAGGGCGCCGGCGATATGCTCGCCGTCGTCGTGCGCCTGGTGCCGGACAACGTGATCGCCGCGGCGGCCTCCGGCGACATGCTCGGCCTGGTCACCTTCGGCTTCCTGTTCGGCTATTTCGTGTCGCAGCTGCCGAAAGAGCTGCACAAGACCCAGCGCGACTTCTGGCTGGGCATTTACGAAATCATGATCCGCATCGCCAAGGTGGTCATGGCGTTCGCGCCGATCGGCGTGCTCGGCCTGGTCGCGCCGATCATCGCCAAGACCGGCTGGAGCGCGTTCGAGCCGCTGGCGATGTTCTGCGTCGCGGTGCTGGGCGCGCTGGCGACGCACATGCTGATCACCCTGCCGCTGGTGCTCAAATTGGTCGCGCGCGTGTCGCCGATCAAGCACTTCCGCGCGATGAGCCCGGCGCTGCTGACCGCGTTCTCGACCAGCTCGTCCGCGGCCTCGCTGCCGAGCACGCTGGAGAGCCTGGAGGAGCGCGCCGGCGTGCCGCGGCGCATCACCGGCTTCGTGTTACCGATCGGCGCCAACGTCAACACCGACGGCACCGCGCTTTACGAATGTGCTGCGGCGATGTTCATTGCCCAGGCCTACGGCCTGCCGCTGGACCTGCCGACGCAGTTCACCATCGTGCTGGCGGCGCTGCTGACCTCGATCGGCGTCGCCGGCATTCCGTCGGCGAGCCTGGTCGCGATCACCCTGATCCTCAGCGCGATCGGCCTGCCGCTGGAAGGCGTGGGGCTGATCCTGGCGGTGGACCGGGTACTCGACATGTGCCGCACCGCGGTCAACGTGTTCGGCGACTCCTGTGCCACCGTGCTGGTCGCCCGGCTCGAAGGCGAGGACGGGGTGCACGGCGAGAAGGCGCTGCCGGGACGGGCCAAATCGTGAACTGCTTCACAGGTCATAGCCCGCACTGAGGGATTCCCGGCTTAGACGCCGGCTGATTTCCCGGTTTTGCCGCGGCGCGCCTCCGGCTAGTGTCGAGCTACAGGGGCGGTCGCCTCGCGTCCGCGCTGCGGACGCCGGGTCGCGAGACGCGATCTGCTGCAGCGGCTTCGATCAAAAGGAGAGACACATGCAAGGGAAAGCAGACGCCCGCGGTGGTGCGGGTATCGCGGGCATTACGCGCCTGGCTGCCAGGCTGGCATTGGCGATGATGCTGGGCTGGGGCGCCGTGGCGTGGGCCCCGGCGCAGGCGCAGGACGCGGAACCGGCGCAGCGCATCATCGTCAAGTTCCGAGACGGCGATGGCGTGTTCGCTGCTCACGCGGTCGCGTCGCGCGCGGTGCTGACCGCCGCGGCGCAGCGTCGCGGCATCGACCTGACGCCGCTGCGGGCGATCGCCACCGGCGGCGAAGTGGTCAAAGTGCAGGGCCGGCGGCTGGACGCCGGCGAACTCGCCGACCTGCTCAAGGAGCTGGCCGGCGACGCGCGCGTCGAGTACGCCGAGGAAGACCGGCTGATGAAGGCGCTGCTGACGCCCAACGACACGCGCTACAGCGAGCAATGGGATCTGTACGAGGCCACGGCCAGCCTGAAGATGCCGACCGCCTGGGACGTCACCACGGGCAGCGGCGTGGTCGTCGCCGTGATCGACACCGGTTACCGGCCGCATGCCGACCTGGCCGGCAACATCGTCGGTGGCTACGATTTCATCAGCGATACCGCGGTGTCCAACGACGGCAACGGCCGCGACAGCGACGCCAGCGACCCCGGCGACTGGAACACGGCCGGCCAGTGCGGCACCGGCAGCGCCGCCTCCAACAGCAGCTGGCACGGCACCCATGTGGCCGGCACGATCGCCGCGCTGACCAACAACGGCAACGGCGTCGCCGGCATCGCCTACGGCGCCAAGGTGTTGCCGGTGCGTGTGCTGGGCCGCTGTGGCGGCTACACCTCGGACATCGCCGACGGCATCATCTGGGCCTCGGGCGGCACCGTCAGCGGCGTACCGGCCAACGCCAATCCGGCCAAGGTCATCAACATGTCGCTGGGTGGCAGCGGCGCCTGCGACAGCACCAGCCAGGCGGCGATCAATTCGGCTCGCGGTCGCGGCACCAGCGTCGTCGTCGCCGCCGGCAACGAAAACGCCAATGCCTCGAACTCCAGCCCGGCCAACTGCAGCGGCGTGATCACCATTGCCGCGGTCGGCCGTAGCGGCGGCCGCGCGTATTACTCGAATTACGGCAGCATCGTCGACGTCGCCGCACCGGGCGGCGACACCAGCAGCGGCACCGCCAACGGCATCCTGTCGACGCTCAACGCCGGCACCACGACGCCGGGCGCCGACAGTTACGCGTTCTACCAGGGCACGTCGATGGCGACGCCGCACGTGGCCGGCGTCGCCGCGCTGCTGTACGCGGTCAAGCCGGCGATCACGCCCGACGAAGTCGAAAGCATCCTGAAGAGCACCGCGCGCGCTTTCCCGGCGACCTGCTCGCAGTGCGGCAGCGGCATCGTCGACGCGCCGGCCGCGATCGCCGCGGCCCAGGGCGGCGGCACCCCACCGCCGACCTCGAACGTGCTCAGCAACGGCGTGCCGGTCACCGGCCTGTCCGGCGCCGCCAACGCCGAGCTCAGCTATACGATCGTGGTGCCGAGCGGCGCGAGCAATCTGTCGATCGCGATCAGTGGCGGCAGCGGAGACGCCGACCTGTACGTGAAGTTCGGCGCCGCGCCGACGACCAGCACTTACGACTGCCGTCCCTACAAGAGCGGCAATGCCGAAAGCTGCGCATTCGCCACGCCGCAGGCCGGCACTTACTACATCAAGGTGCGCGGCTACAGCGCGTTCTCCGGCCTCAGCCTGGTCGGCAGCTACACCGCCGGCGGTGGTGGCAGTGCCTGCGCGGCGGGCTATACCGCGGTCAGCGGCACGCTGGGCGCGGCCGGCAATTACTATGCGCCGAGCACGACCGGCTACACGACGACGGTCACCGGCACCCATAGCGGCCGCCTCAGCGGGCCGTCCGGCGCCGATTTCGATCTGTACCTGCAGAAGAAGAGCAGCAGCGGCAGCTGGAGCGCGGTGGCGAGTTCGGAAGGCTCGACCGCGACCGAGAGCATCGACTACAGCGCCGCGGCGGGCACGTATCGCTGGCGGGTCTATGCGTACAGCGGCTCGGGTGCGTTCTCGCTTTGCACGAAGAATCCCTAGCGCTGGAAGTTCAAGAAAAAGCCCGCTGAAAAGCGGGCTTTTTTTACATCAGCGGCGGATTCTCAGCCCTCGATCACGTTGGCGATCGGCAGCACCGGGCTGACGTCGGCCTCGTAGTCGACGCCGGCGATGTCGAAGCCGAACAGCTTCAGGAACTCGTGGCGATAGGCCGGAAAGTCGGTCATCGTCGCGATCGTGTCGTTGTCGATGATGTCCCAGTTTCGCTCGACTTCGGCCTGCACGTCGAGGTCCAGCTCGGCGTAGTCGGTGCGCAGGCGGCCTTCGGCGTCCAGCGTCGGCGTCGCGCCGTAGAGGTTGTCCTTGTACAAGGTGTAGATCTGCTCGATGCAGCCTTCGTGGGTGCCGCGTGCCTTCATGACCATGAACAGGGTCGACAGGTACAGCGGCATCACCGGGATCGCCGAGCTGGCCTGAGTCACCACGGCCTTGAGCACCGACACGCGCGCGTCGCCGCCGCTGGCAGCGAGCTTTTTGCGGATATCCAGCACCTTCTTGTCGAGATCCTGCTTGGCGGCGCCGATGGTGCCGTTCCAGTAGATCGCGCGCGTGACTTTCTCGCCGACGTAGGTGAACGCGGTGGTCTTGGCGCCGGGCGCGAGCACGCCGGCCTCGTCGAGCGCGTCGATCCACATCTGCCAGTCTTCGCCGCCCATGACCGCGACGGTCTGGTCGATGTCGTCCTGAGTCGCCGGCTCCAGGGTTACGGTCTTGATCACGACCTTGTCGGTGTCCAGGCCGCGCTGGGTCAGCGGCGCGCCGATCGGCTTCAACGTGGAGTTGAACACTTCACCGGTTTTCGGATGCTTGCGCCGCGGCGAGGCGAGGCTGTAGATCACCAGATCCACCTGGCCGAGATCCTGTTTGATGACCTCGATGGTCTTCTGCTTGATCTCGTCGGAGTAGGCGTCGCCGTTGATGCTCTTGGCGTAGAGGCCTTCGCCTTCCGCGAACTTGTGGAACGCGGCGGAGTTGTACCAGCCGGCGCTGCCAAGGCGGGTTTCTTCACCCGGCCGCTCGAAGAACAGGCCCAGGGTCGCGGCGCCGCAGCCGAAGGCGGCGGTGATGCGCGCGGCCAGGCCGTAGCCGGTGGAGGCGCCGATCACCAGCACTTTCTTCGGGCCGCCGGCGACCGCGCCCCTGGCCTTCACATAGTCGATCTGCTCTTTCACGTTGGCTTCGCAGCCGACCGGGTGGGCGGTGACACACATGAAGCCGCGGATTTTAGGTTTGATAATCATCGTGATCGTCTAGCGAAGGCGGGGAATGGAAAGGGCGGCCATCCCGGCCGCCCCTTTTGGGTCGAACGCCGGATCGCTGTAGCAAAAACCCGGCCTTCCGTACGCCTGTAAGCGTATCAGGCTGGGAATAGCACGATCGGATAATTCGGATACGTGAACGAGGGCACGTTCTTGGCGCCGAAGTTCAGCAGCCGCACGCGCTGCAGGATCTTGTCCTCCAGCTCCGGGTCGCCGAGTTCGCTGGACACCATCTGCGCCGAGGTGACCGAGCCGTTCGGCGCGATCGTCAGGCTGACGACGATCTTGCCGCGCACGTCCGGCTTGTCGCGCAGTTCGCGCTGGTAGATCGCGTAGAAACCGGCTTTGCTGCGGTCGAAAGTCTCCTGGATCTCGCTGAGCGTGCGCGCCGCGATCTGCTTGTCGCCGGCTTGGCCCGGGCGGGTCTTGTCCGGGCCCATGCCGATCGGGCTCTCCACGACCGTGGTGCGGCGCTGGCCGAGGCCGGCGCCGGACTGCGAGCGACGCGTGTCGCCGGTGCCGGTGCCGGAAATGCCGCCGGAGCTGGCCGCGGCCGACGAGGCGATCGCCGCGCCGCCGGCCGCGCCACCGCTGGCGCCGGTGCCGGCCTTGGCGGTGACCATGTCGCTGGTCAGCGGCCGCGCGCTGTCCAGGCCCTGCAGCGAGTTGTCGCGCAGCGCCTTGAGTTGGTCGGCCATCGCCATCACGCCCGACTGCGAGGCCTTGTCGCGCGCCGCTTCCACCTGCTGCTCTCGGGTCGGCTCGGGCTTGGGCGTCGGCGGCGTCTTTTCAGCCTTGGGCTTGGCCGGTTCGGGCTTGGGTGATTCCTGGGGCTTGGGCTCTTCGGCCTTCGGAGAGTTGTCTTCGGAAGGCTTGGGCTCCTCGGTCTGCTCGGCGACTTCGGCGTCCGGCAGCAGGCTGACGTAGCGACGGTCCAGCGTGTCGCCGCCGCCGCGTTCCAGGCCGGCCAGCTTCAGCAGCGGGATGACCACGGCCAGGATCAGGAAAACCAGCAGCGCGACGGCCGCGACCTTGCGAAAGCGGCGATCGGTTTCTTCGGCGATGCCCCAGGCATCGACGCCGATGATGGCGTTGTAATTCATTGCGGTGGCGCTCATACGCCTCCTCCTGGTGCGGCATGGATTCGGCTGGTGCGATCCGCTGCCTCGATACGCCTCGCCAGCGAGGCTACTCGGCACGAACGGGGATTCGGTGGGGATTCACCTGATGGCGAAACCCCGTTCGTACCGAGTAGCCCGCAACGCGGGCGTATCGAGGTACCGGAGTGCGATGTCATCAGCGAGTGGCTCACGATCCCTTCTTCTCGACCACGGCCAGCGAGATGCGCGCGAAGCGCGTATCGGTGCAGGTGGCCATGACTTTCTTCAGCAGGGAATACGGGATGCTCTTGTCGGCGACGATGTTGACTTCGCCGCGGGTGAGCCGGTTTTGCGTATCGCCCTCGACCTGCATCAGCGGCGCCAGCAGCAGCGCGGACTTGAGCGGCGCCAGCAGCTTGACGTCGGCCTTGAGCGCCTGCTGCGTCGACATCACCGCGCGGTTGTCGACCAGCACGTCCTCGGCGGTGACGATGATCGTCACCGTCTGCCGCGGCTGTTCCTTGATCGCCGATTCCGGCAGCTTGAGCGAGCGCGGAGAGGGGATGACTTCCACCACCAGCGCATTGACCAGCAGGTAGAACACCAGGATCGCGAAGATGTCGATCAGCGAGACGATGTTGATCACCACCGCGCTGTTCTTGCGCTTGACCGTGCGCTCGGCGCGCCGCTCCCTGCGACGCGAGCTCATGGCGCGGCTCCGGCCGACACCGGCGTGTCGCCGATGGAGATCAGCGGATACAGCTCGCGCGGCAGGCCGAGATTGCGCGCCTCGGCCGGCGTCAGCCGCGCCGCGTCCATCACCTTGACCACGTCCTCGTAGGGCACGTCGGGCGAAATCAGCAGCGTGATCGTGTTTTCGGTCGGCGCCGCCTTCTTGGTTTCGACCAGGGTCTCGGACAGCGCCTGGAGGTTGTAACCGGCCGGCGTGTTGTCGAGACGGCGCACCGCGCCATTGCGATCCGAAATCAGCAGCGCATCCGGCAGCAGGCTCACCGACAGCTGCAGCGGCTGCTTGTCCGGCGGCGCGGCGGCATCGTTCGACGGCAGGTTCAGCGACAGCACGTTGAGCTTGGCCGCGGTAATCGACGAACTCACCAGCAGGAAGAACACCAGCACCGCGAACACGTCGATCATCGAGACGATGTTCAGCTCCTCGCTGCCGCCGCGCTTGAGATGACGCGCCAGGCGACGGCTGCGCCGCGCCTTGCGCGGCGCCTCCTCGCCCGTGTCTTCGGTCAGGTCGACCGCGGTCATGCTAGCGAATCACTTGCTTGCGGTTGCACACGGCCGACACGAAGCGCGAGCACACCGACTCGAGCGTGTCGACCAGCTCCGTCGTGCGGCTCTGCAGCCAGGCGTGGATCAGCAGCGACGGAATCGCCACCATCAGGCCGAAGGCGGTGCAGTTCATGGCCTCCGAAATGCCGGCGGAGAGCAGGTCGGCCTTCTCGGCCGGATCGGCATTGCCCAGCGCCGCGAAGGCGCCGATCAGACCCAGCACCGTGCCGAGCAGGCCGAGCAGGGTCGACATGTTCGAGAAAGTGCCGAGGTAGTGGGTGCGGCGTTCGATCGCCGGCAGCACTTCCATCAGGCCTTCTTCGGTGGCGATTTCCACTTCCGAGCGGCGGTTGTCGATCTTGGCCTGGGCAAAGCCGGTCTGCAGCAGCTTGCCGACGGCGCTCTCCGAACCCGCGGCCAGCGACTCGGCCTGGGCCAGGTCACCGGACTTCAGCAGCGGCGCCACCTTGGCCCACAGCGCGCGATTCTCCGACTCGGTCTTGCGCAGAAAAATCATGCGCTCGATCGCCACCGCCACCGCCATCGCCAGCACCAGCGCGATCGGATACATGAAATAACCGCCACCTTGGAAAAAACGGATGACGTGATTGAAAAACTCCATGGAGCCTGCTCCTCTGCGGGTCTTTAGAAACTAAATGATGAAACGGACGATGGTGATGGAATGCTGCGGTGTTGCGGGTCAAACGATGCGGCGAAGTTTAGGCGCTGCTGCGCTGGCTTGGAACGCGCAGCGACCTAAGGTTGAGGCGGCGGCGCGGACGGCGCGGCGCCGGCAGCGGGACCGGGTCCGGTCTTGGCTTTCTGCGCGGCGGTCAGCGCCTCGTAGTATTCCACCTGGCGCGCGAAAACCCGGCGATCCAGCGGCTCCAGCTGCACCGACAGCAGGCGCGCCGGGCGGTCGATGTCGACTTCGGCCGTCGCATTGCGCCAGGGCGTGATGTACAGGCCGATCGGCGATTCGCGCTCGCCGATGATATTGGTGCCGCCGTCGGTGCCGCCGGCCTTGCCGGCCGCAGAAGCGGGACGCGGCGACGGCTCGGCCTGCAGCACCGGTGCGGCGCCGATGCTGGTCGAGACCGCCGGCTGGTCATCGTTCGGTGCCGGGTTCTTCGGCTTGGTCTGCGCCAGCGCCAGCATCGGCGTCAGCAGCGCGATCAGCAGCATGCCGTTGCGGATCATTTCTTGGCTCCGGCAGCGGCAGGCGCAGTCGCGGCGGGTGTCGCGGCCGGCGGCGCGGCGGCTTTCTGCGCGGCCTCGATTTCGGCGATCCAGGCGAGCACGCGCAGGTCTTCCTTGCCGTACAGGCGCAGATATTCCTTGTAATGCGGCACTGCGGCGGCCGGCTGCTTCAGGTACTCGTCGAGCAGGATGCCGAGGTTGAGCTGCGCCGCGGCATAGTCCGGCTTGACCGCGATCGCCTTCTCGTAGGCCTGCTGCGCTCGCGGATAGTTGCCGGCCTCGCGGTTGGCGATGCCCAGCCAGTTGAATGCCGAGGCGTTCTGCGGATTGATCGCGGCGGCGCGGCTGAACGCCGAAATCGCGACTTCGCGACGGTTGCTCTTGTCGTAGAGGATGCCGAGATTCATCTGCGGACCGGTGTAGTCCGGGAAGTCCTGCGCGAGCTTCAGAAAACCGGCTTCGGCCTCGGCGGTCTTCTTCGCCTTCATCAGCTCCAAGGCCTGCTTGAAGCGCGCTTCCGGGTCGCCCTTGTCCGGCACCGCGGCAGCCGGCGCTTCCGGCGTGCTCGGCGTGGACGGCAGCTTGGGGCCGGTGTCGGGCTTGCTCGGCGCGCCGGTGCAGGCGGCCAGCGCCAGCAGCGTCAACGCGACCAGCGGCTTGAAGGAATAGCGATTCATCGCGGTTTCGACCTGCTTACTTGAGCGAGTCATACGTGTCCTCGCTCTTTTCGCGCTTGCCATATTTGCCCGGTGCGATCTGCACCAGCGCCTGGTAGCTCTTCGCCACCCACTCGTCGTAGATACCCTGCGGAATGCGCCGCAGGTTGGTCTCGTAGGCCTGGATCGCCTTCTCCTCGAACGGGAAGGACTGTTCGTCGAGCAGCAGGTTGTACTGCTCCAGTTCCAGATCCGATAGTTTCTTCGGCCGCTCCGAGTTGCTCAGCGACTTGGCGAAGTCCTGATGCAGCTGGCCGAGCTCGTAGGTCGCCGCCGTGGTGACGTCGGCGAAGCCGTAGCCGCCGGCGCGATTGAACGCCTGGATCGCGGCTTCGACCGCCTTCTGCTTGGCCGGCAGCGAGGCCTCGATCGGCAGGGTGATGCGCAGCGCCTTGGCCTGCGCCGCGGTGATGCGGCCGACTTCGAGGCTGGACTTGGCCGCCAGGGCCTTGGTCGCGTCGCTACGTTCGGCACCGGCGGATGCGTCCGCGTTGACGATCTCGCGCAGCCAGTACAGCTGCTGCTCGGTGTTGTTGCCGGCCTTGGCGTAATCGACCAGGCGCGAACGCGCCTGCATCGAGCGGTCGATCGGGCGCGGGAACGCGCCGACGTAGTACTGGTAGGCCGGCCCGGCCTGCGCCGGCAGCTTGGCGTCGTCGTACAGCGTCGCGGCCAGCCAGGCGGCTTCCATGCGCACCGCGGGCGCCTCGCTGGAGCGCTGCGCGATGCGGTTGTAAGCGGCCGCGGCCTGCGCCGGCTTGTTGTCCTTCTGGTAGGACACCGCGAGCTTCTTGTCGACGTCCGGAATCAGGTTGTTGGTCGGGAAGCGCGTGCGGAAGTTTTCCAGCGTGCGCGCCGCGGTCGGCCAGTCTTCCATCTGGATCAGCACGGCCGAAGCGTCGTACTCGGCGTTCGGGCGGATGCTCGCGTCCGGCACCACTTCGCCGAGGCGCAGGAAATCGTTGACCGCGCGGCGCTGGTCGCCGCCATCACGCGCGGCTTCGCCCTGCTTGTAGATCGAGGCGGCGAGCTGCTCGCTGACTTCGTGACGCGCGGCGCCGGCCGGCGTCAGCTTCTGTTCCTGCAGGAACGCGGCTTCGGCCTCCGGATAATGCTTCTGCTCGAACTGCGAATCGCCGATCACGCTGTAGGCGATGCGCTGCAGCTCGGGCTTGGCCGGCGGCGTGTTGGCCAGCACGCGCTGCGACACCTTGATCGCCTCGTCCAGCGACTTCATCTCGAACAGGTCCTGCGCGGCCTGGGTCAGCACCGGCAGCTTCTCCGGGTGATACGGGAAGCTGTCGGCGAGCTTGACGCCGCTGTCCACGGCCAGGCGCAGCGCGTTGCCGCGCTCCGCCGCCGGCACTTCCTTGGCGTACTTCTCGTAAGCCTGGAACGAGGCCAGCGCAGCGTCGGTGGTGCGCGGGTTCTGCGGGTAGTCGTAGGCGGTGCGCGCGTACTGTTCGGCGGCGGCCTTGGTCTGGCCGCCGTCGAGCAGCGCGTCGCCGTAGAGGAAGCTGATGTCCGGCGCCTTCGGGTCCTTCGGGAAGACTTCGAGGATGCGCTTGTACCAGTTGGCCGCGACGATGAATTCCGGGCGCGCTTTGGCCACGTCGGCCTTGTTCGCCTGCGCCAGCGCGTGGTGATGCCGCGCCAGGTCTTCCATGTGCTTGCGCAGTTCGGTCAGCACTTCCGGCGTTGCCGGCTTGCCGCCCCAGTACGCCGCCTGCGGATCGTAGGTGACCGCGTAGCGTTCCTTCTCGCGGATCACCAGGTCCTTGAAGCCGCCGTCGGTATACGCACCGATCACCTGCGACTGGAAGGTCGGCGACAGCGGATGCGTCGGGTAGCGCTGCGGGAACGCGGCGAAGGCCTCGGCCGCGTCGGTGTAGCGCTCGCGCTCGATCAGCAGCTTGCCGAGCGCGTCGTAGATCAGCGGATAGAAGCGCGGATCGCCGAACTTGCGGAAGTAGTCGTTGGCCGCCTGGCCGCCGCCCTGCGCGGCCAGCGACAGCGACACCACGCGCAGCGAATCCTTGACCAGGTCGCCCTTGCCCTTCTTGACGCCGGCGACCGCGTCGACATTGGTGACTTCACCGGCCGGCAGCTCGCGATCCAGGATCTGGAAGAAGCTGGTGATCGCGGCGTCGTACTTGTTCTGCTTGTACAGCGACCAGCCGTACTTGTACTGCGCCGGCTCGAAGAACGGCGTGCCGTCCTTCAGGTCCATGACGATCTTGTATTCGCCTTCGGCCTCGGCATAACGCTCGCGGCCGAACAGCAGCTCGGCGCGGCGGAAGTGCGCGTCGCCGCCCAGATTCGAGTTCGGGAAATCCTTGTTCAGCAGCGCCAGCGTGTCGATCGCGGCGTCGGTATTGCCGCCGTTCTGGTGGGCGCGCGCCAGCTGGTAGAGCACGCGGTCGTTGTTCGGATCGCCGGGGCGTTCGACCAGCAACTGCTTATAGGTCTTGATCGACTTGTCCAGCACCGCGGCGCTGTCTTCGCCGCCGCCTTTCAGGTCATCGGTCTGCACCTGCAGGTCGGCGATGCGGCGCTGCGCCTCGGCCTTGGTGTTGTCGTCCGGGTTCAGCGCCAGCAGCTGCTTGTAGTTCTCCAGCGCCTTGTCCGGATCGGGTGCGACCGGGTCGGTGGCGTCGAGCTTCAGCTGTTTCTCGACCGGCTGTTCCTTCTTCATCGATTCGCGAATCGATGGCGCCGAGTTCTTGACCTCGGCCGGCATGCCGCTGCAGGCGGCGAGGATCACGGCGGCGCAGGCGGCGCCGAGCAGGGGACCGAACTGATGAGCCGACGCTTCCGGCTTCCATGCGCGTCGCAGGCGGATCATTTCTTCTTGATCTCGTATTCGTCGGGGTCGTTGGCCATCGGCTGGCGGTCATACAGGCGTGCCAGCGCGAAGCGGGCTTCGACCAGATATTTCTCGATCTGGTCTTTCTGCGCCTTGAGTTCCTTGGTGCCGAGCTGCTGCAGGTAGCGGCCCTGCTGGTCGCCGGCCCTGGCCAGGTTCGGCCGCAGGCTGGCGAGACGCTTGCGCAGGTCGCCGATGCTCTCGAAGGTGCCGAAAAACGTATTGCTCTTGGGCACGTCGGCCAGGCGCAGCTGCGGCCGTAGCGGTGCCGCCGCCGGCAGCGGTTTCTTGTAGCGGCCCGGCTCGGCCATGTGCATGTCCAGGCTCAGCGGGATGCTGATGTCGCTGCGTGCCACGACGCGGCCCTCGGTTGCGCGGCTGAACAGTACCCGCGTGTCGACCGAGGCGCGGTTGGCGGTGTTGTAGGCCTTTTCCATGTCGGACAGGCGACGGTCCCAGGAGTCGAGCTGGCGCGCCAGCAGGCGCACGTCGCGATAATTCTTCAGCGCCTCGGCGAAGCGATGCTCGGCCAGCAGCGTCTGCAGGTAATAGGTCTCCGGCGCGTCCGGCAGATCCTTCAGTTCCCAGTTCCAGCCGGATTCGGCGTCGAGATCGCGTTTGACGATGGTCTCGACCATGCGGTTGGTCTTCAGCGCCTCGACCGCGAGGTCGGTGCGCTTGCGTGCGATTTCGAGCCGCTGGACCGCCTGCTCGTAGAAGGTGCGCGCCTGTTCGTGCGCGCCGATCTGGTCGAGCGAGTAGGGCAGCGCCAGCCAGGCTTCCTGCACCGCCGGGTCCTGCGGATCGCGGTCGATCAGGACCAGCCAAGCCGGCAGCGCGGCTTTCAAGGCTTCTTCCTTGTCCGAGCTGCCGCTGATGCGGCGGAAGCTGCGCTGCTGCACCGGGTCGTCGACCAGGCCGCGGCGCAGCAGCACGCCGAGTGTCGAGAATGAGGAGAAGGCGTCGGGCTTGTCGCTGCCGTCGTTGATCTGCTCGCGCCGCGCGCGGCCGCCGTCGGCGGTCAGCTCGGCCCAGCCCAGGCCGAGCAGCGCGCGGTTGGAATACGGGCCTTCGACGCGAACCTTGCGCAGCAGCGGCTTGGCCGCGGCGCCCTGCTGGCTCTGCAGGAAGTTCCAGCCCAGCGTCATGTTGGCGCGGTCCATCAGCGCCAGCGAATCGCGGTCGGTCGGCGACAGCTTGCCGACTTTCTCGAGCACGGTGCGGCCCTGCTCGGTGCGGCCGTCGCGCAGCAGCGCGATGCCGAGGTTGTAGCGGGTGTAGTCGGTCTGGTCGCTGCCGTTCTTGGGCGCGGTCAGCACCTCGATCGCCTCGGCGTCCTTGCCCATCGCCATCAGCACGCGTGCGGTCAGATCCTGCCAGTCGATCAGCAGTTCCTTGGGCAGGTTTTCGCGCAGCTTCAGCAGCGTCGCGCGGGCCTCGGGCAGGTAGCCGCGGGTGTATTCGAACTGCGCCAGCTTCAGCTGCGCGCGGTCGAACTGCAGCGGGTCGACCGTGGCCGAGCCCATGCCCTGGTAGATCGTGTCGGCGCGCTCGCGCAGGCCGAAGGACAGATAATTGTCGGCCAGCAGCCACGGAAACTGCGGCGCGGCCGGCGCCTGCGTGTCGTTCTGCACCTTGAGCAGCTCGGTCAGCGCCGAGAAGTGGCGCTTGTCCTCGCCGAGAAAGCGAGCCGCGCGGATTCGCGGGTCGTTCTGGTCGCCGGGCGTATAGGTTTCGACCGCGGCCCGGGCGGTGCCGGCGCAGAACGCCGTCAGCGCCGCGGTCGCGACCAGCCGCCGTACAAAAGCAGCGCTCACTTGGACGCTCTCCATTCCTTGAGACGCAGGATCGGCTTGCCGCCGCGGTTGGCCTTGCCGACGATCAGCTCCAGTGTGACCGGCGTCTGACCCTTGTCGAAGACCACGTCGATGCGGTCGGCGAACGCGGTTTCGGTGGGCTTGGCGTCGGCGTAGTTGCCGACGTATTCGGCATGCAGCTTGTGGCTGCCCTTGACCACGTTGAAGCGGCCGAGGCGCTGCAGGCCCTTGCTCTTCAGCAGCGCCTTGGCATCGATTTCGCTGTAGTCGTAATGCACCGTCTCGCCGCCGTCGATGCTGATGCTGATGGTGTGCATCAGCAGCGCCGCGGTTTCGACGCTGACGTATACGTCGACGCGCGAGTGGGCGGGGAAGTTGAAGTCCTCGTCAGCAAGCTGGGCATCGCGGTTGAACTGCAGGGCCTCGTCCTTGAGCACCTGGATGTTCTGGTCGAGTTGCAGGGCTGCATCGGACTCGGCGTCCGCCCACACGGTGGTGGCCGGGGCGAGGCCCAGAAGAAGCGCAGCGAAGGTCCGTCTCAGGGTCATTTGACCGCGAAATGAAGGCATCAGGGGATAGGCTGTCGTCGTTTGCCGGAGTTTAGCAGGGCCGGTCGGCGGAACTGCAAAGCCCCGCGCGGGTGATATGTGCGCCGTGCCGGCGCTAGGGCGTGGCCGCTGGACGAAAACCGTCCTTCCATGCGCGCAGCGCCGCAAATATTGCGGTCTGGTCGTTCAGCTTTTCACCGGCGTGGGCGACGACCGCGTCACGTATGCCGGCCTGAGCGGTGCGCAGGAAGGGGTTGATCGCGCGCTCGGTTCCGATGCGGCTGGGCAGACTGGGCTCGCCGGCGCTACGACAGGCGTCGACCCTGGCCCGATAGTCGGCGAGTTCGCGGTTGCCGCCTTCCACCGCCCGCGCGAACGCGAGGTTGGACTGGGTGTACTCGTGTGCACAGTAGACCGCGGTGTCCTCGGGCAGCGCGGCGAGCCGGCTGAGCGAGGCCAGCATCTGCGCCGGCGTGCCCTCGAACAGCCGGCCGCAGCCGCCCGAGAACAGCGTATCCCCGCAGAACAGCAGCTTCTCGGCCGGGAAATGAAACGCGATGTGGCCGAGCGTATGGCCGGGCACGGCGATCACTTCGGCCTGCGTGCCGAGCAGGTCGACGACGTCGCCGTCGTTCAGCAGCCGGGTCAGGGTGGGAATCTTCGCCGCCTCGGCCTGTGGACCCGGCACCGGAATGGTGCGGCCGCCGACCAGCTGGGCAATCCCGCCGACATGGTCGCCGTGATGGTGCGTGACCAGGATCATCTCCAGCTGCAGTCCGCGCTGGTCCAGCGCGCGCTGCACCGGCGGCGCTTCGCCGGGATCGACCAGCACTGCGCGCGAGCCGCGCTGCAGCAGCCAGACGTAGTTGTCGCTGAAGGTCGGGATCGCGTGCACCTGCAGCGCGGCGACGGAGGGTTCAGAACGCAGTGGCTTTGACATGGTTAAGATGGTCGGCGTCCCAGCAGCACGAGTCAACGATGCCGCTCTCCTTCGGTCGTTCCGCCAGCCGCCCGTTCAATCGCTATACCTTGTCGCTATGGCTGCGCTCGGCGCGCGGCAAGCGCCAGCTGGAGCTGGAGCGGCAGGAGCTCAAGCGCGTGCTGCCCGAGGTGTTCGGCCGCCACATGCTGCAGATCGGCTCCTGGGGCCGCGGCGACGAGCTGCTGCAGTCCACCGAAACCCTGCATCGCGCGGTGATCGGCACGGTCAGCGACTTCGGTGCGCAGGCGCTGGCGACGCCG
Source organism: Hydrocarboniphaga sp. (assembly GCF_965279055.1). Taxonomy (NCBI): domain Bacteria; kingdom Pseudomonadati; phylum Pseudomonadota; class Gammaproteobacteria; order Nevskiales; family Nevskiaceae; genus Hydrocarboniphaga; species Hydrocarboniphaga sp. Next base: position 1,599,571 of record NZ_OZ257125.1, read on the forward strand.
GAGCAGTTGCCGGTGGCGAGCAAGAGCGTCGACGGCGTGGTGCTGCCGCATACGCTGGAATTTACCCATGCGCCGCACAACGTGCTGCGCGAGGCGGCGCGCGTGCTGACCGACCGCGGCCGCCTGTTCGTGGTCGGCTTCAATCCGCTCGGCGGCTGGGTCATGCGCCAGCGTCTGGGCCTGGGCTATCGCGCGTTCCCGCCGCCGTCCAGCTATTACGGCATCGGCCGTCTGCAGGACTGGCTGGAGCTGCTGGATTTCGAGGTCGCCGAAGTGCGGCGTTTCGGCGTCGGCTTCCCGTGGCTGGCATCACGCTCGCAGAACCAGACCTGGAGCCTGGGCAGCCTGCTGGCGCCTTTGGCCGAGTCCTATCTGCTGGTGGCGAAGAAGCGCGTGCTGCCGGTGAACTTCGTCGGCCGCGCGCAGCGCGCGCAGGTCAAGCCGCTGATCGGCGCCGTCGGTGCCGGCACCGCGGCCAGTTCGGCGGCCAATTCGGCGATCAACAATGCAGTCAATTCCGTGGAGACACCGGTTCAGTGAAGTCGGTCGTGATGTATACGGACGGAGCCTGCAAGGGCAATCCGGGTCCGGGTGGCTGGGGCGCGGTGTTGCGCTATAACGGCACCGAGAAACAACTGTGTGGCGGCGAAGCCGGCACCACCAATAATCGAATGGAGCTGACCGCGGCGATCCAGGCGCTGGACTCGCTGCGCGAGCCCTGCGAAGTGCTGCTGCACACCGATTCCACCTACGTGATGAAAGGCCTGAACGAGTGGCTGCCGAACTGGAAGCGCCGCGGCTGGCGCACCGCCGACGGCAAGGCGGTCAAGAACCAGGACCTCTGGCAAAAGCTCGACGCCGCCTGCCTGCAGCACAAGATCGAATGGCGCTGGGTCAAGGGCCACGCCGGCGATCCCGGCAACGAGCTGGCGGATCAGCTGGCGAACAAGGGCTGCATCCAGGCGACGGCGAGAGTCGGCGGCGGTTGAGCTTGGTTGTGTCCCTCGATACGCGGGGCAAGCCCCGCTACTCGGGAGGAACGGAGTCAGTCCTAGCGGCACCCGTTTCTCCCGAGTAGCCGCTTGCGGCGTATCGAGGGACGCAATTGCGCCTACGGAATGATCCGCTGCTCGCGCATCTGATCGAACAGCCCGAACAGCATCGCCTCGGTTTCGACGAACTCGTGAAACCCGAACCGCCGCGCCTTGCTGCCGTCGGCGAACAGGTCGTAATCCCAGCCGAACACGAAATCGCCGAAGCCCCAGCTCGCCACCGTTTCATATGAATGCGGCGCGAGCTGATGACGTTCGCGCATCGCGTCCCACAGCGGTGCCTTGTCGGCCATCACCAGGCTCAGCTGCATCGGCAGCGGCGGCGCGGTTTCGATCTCGAAGTAGCGCGCGATTTTCGGCCACAGCTCGCTCCAGCGGAACAGGTCGCCGTTGTTGATGTTGAACGCCTGGTTGGCGCAGCGCGGCTCGGTCGCGGCCCACAGCGTGGCGCGCGCCAGCAGGCCGGCGTCGGTGAATTCCAGCAGCTTGTCGTAGGCGCCGGGCTTGCCGGGGAAACGCAGCGGCAGACCCAGCTCTCTGCAGATCGACGCGTAGACCGCGATCAGCATCGCCAGATTCATCGGGTTACCCAGCGCGATGCCGCCGACCACGGCGGGGCGGATCGCCGACCAGCTCCAGGCTTTGCCGATCTGGCGTTGCTCGAGAAACTGCTGCTGATCGACGTTGAATTCCGGCGGCATGTGCGGCGCATCGTCCTCGCGTGCCGGCGTCTTGAACGGACCCAGATGCGCGCCGTAGACCTTGTAGCCCTGCATCAGGCTGATGTGCTGCAGATCGCGCGCGATCGGCTCGACCGCGCCGACGACATTTTTCAGCATTGCCAGGTTCGGCGGCACCAGCTCGGCCCAGCTGGCGCGGTCCTGGTACGCGGCGTAGAAAATGTGCGTGACGTCTTTCAGCTCGCTCAACTTGGCGCGCGCGTCTTCGGAATCGAGCAGATCGACCGCGATATGCTGCAGCCGCTCGCCGTTGTCGCCGCCGCGCCGCGACAGGCCGATCACGTCCCAGTCGCCAAGCGTTTGCAGATGTGCGATCAGATTGCCGCCGATCACGCCGCGCGCGCCGACCACCAGCGCTACGCGGTTCACGGCGACACCGCCGGCGACAGCGCCACTCGCGAGCCGCGCAGCAACAGCGGCGCACACATCGCCGCCGCGGCCAGCGGCAGCAGCGCCGCGATCCACGGCAGAGCATTCAGCCCCGGGCCGTGCGCGATCACGCTGCCGCCCAGCCAGGCGCCGAGCGCGTTGCCTAGATTGAACGCGGCGATGTTGAAGCTCGACGCCAGGCTCTGGCCTGCGCCCTGTGCCTGCTGCAGGACCCAGATCTGCAGTGGCGGCACGGTTGCGAACGCGCTGGCGCCGAGCAGGCCGACGAAGGCGATCGCGGCGAGCCTGGAGTGCAGCGCGAGCGTCATCAGCGCCAGCACCACACTCAGGCTCAGCAGGCTGCCGAGGATCGCGCGCCGCAACTGCCGGTCCGCGAGCTTGCCGCCGATCAGGTTGCCGATCACCAGGCCGCCGCCGAAGATCAGCAGGATCGGTGACACCGCGGCGTCGGAAAAGCCGCTGATCTGCGTCAGCAGAGGCGCGATGTAAGTGAACACGACGAACAGGCCGGCGAAGCCGAGCGCGGTGGTCGCAAAGCCGAGCAAGACCGGGCCACGGGCGAGCACGCGCAGATCGTCGCGCAGATGGCTGGGTTCGGGCTGGCTGCGGTCACGCGGGACGGCTAGCGCGATCACCGCCAGCGCGACCAGTCCGACCAGGCTCACCGCCCAGAACGTCGCGCGCCAGCCGTAGTGCTGGCCCAGCCAGGTACCGAAAGGCACGCCGAGCACGTTGGCGACGGTCAGGCCGGTGAACATGATCGCGATCGCCGAAGCCTGCTTGTCTTTGGCGACCAGGCCGGCGGCGACCACCGAGCCGACGCCGAAGAAACTGCCGTGTGCGAACGCGGTCAGCACGCGCGCCGCCATCAGCAGCGGATAAGTCGGCGCCAGCGCGCAGGCGGCGTTGCCGATGGTGAACACCAGCATCAGCGCCAGCAGCACGCTCTTGCGCGGCCAGCTGCCGGTGATCACGGTCAGCAGCGGCGCGCCGACGACGACGCCGAGCGCGTAGCCGGAAATCAGCAGGCCGGCCGCCGAAATCGTGACGCCGAGATCGCGGCCGACATCGAGCAGCAGACCCATGATGACGAATTCGGTGACACCGATGCCGAAGGCACCGGCGGTGAGGGCGTAGAGGGCGAGGGGCATTGCGCTGTTCCTGGGAAAACCTGGCGCCAGCTTGTGGTCGCGACACGCATCTGACTAGCATTCCACAAGTAAAAGCATTGATGAGTTGAAGTCACATGCCACGGATCGAAGTGAATCGCAGCGGGGAAATGGAGGCGCTGGTGCGTGTGGTCGAGCGCGGCGGCTTTTCGGCGGCGGCGCGCGAACTGAGGATGACGCCGTCGGCGATCAGCAAGCTGGTGTCTCGACTGGAGACGCGGCTCGGCGCGCGGCTGTTCCACCGCTCGACACGCAAGCTGCAGCTGACGCCGGAAGGCCAGGCCTTCTACGAGCGTAGCGCGCGCATCCTCGGCGACATCGATGAAGCCGAGCGCGGCGCGGCCGCCGGCGCCGATGCGCGCGGCCGGGTGCGCGTCAATTGCAGCGTGCCGTTCGGGCTCAACTGCCTGGCGCCGCTGCTGCCGCTGTTCCTGGAGCGCTATCCGCAGGTCTGCATCGACCTGCAGCTGAACGACGCGGTGATCGATCTGCACGAGGAGCCGGCCGACGTCGCCATCCGTCATGGCGAGCTGCCGTCGTCGACCCTGGTCGCACGCCATCTCGGCGACAGCCGCAAGGTCATCGTCGCCGCGCCGGCGTATCTGGAGCGTGTCGGCACGCCGCGCAACCTGAAGCAGCTGGAGAAGCACAACCGGCTCGGTTTCAATTTTCCGCACAGCACCGAGAGCTGGCCGCTGCGGCACAGCAACGGCAGCGTCGTCGGCTTGCCGGTCAGCGGCAATGCGCGCACCGGCGATGGCGAAAGCCTGAAGCTGATGGTGCTGGCCGGCGCCGGCATCGCGCGGCTGTCGCGCTTCCATGTCGAGGCCGATCTGCAGGCCGGGCGTCTGGTCGCGCTGCTCGAAGGCTGCAACCCCGGCGACATCGAACCGCTGCACGCGGTGTATCGCAGCCGCAGCGGTCATCAGCCGGCGCGGGTGCGGGTGTTCCTCGATTTTCTGGTCGAGCGCGTGCGCTTAAACGGGTAAACTTCGGCGCATGCGCCAGATCGTCCTCGATACCGAAACCACCGGCCTGGAAGTCAGCCTCGGCCATCGCGTGATCGAGATCGGCTGCGTCGAACTGCGCAACCGCAGGCCGACCGGCGAAAACTTTCATCACTACGTGCATCCCGAGGACAAGGACATCGATCCGGGCGCCGAGGCGGTGCACGGCATCAGCATGCGCTTCCTCGCCGACAAGCCCAAGTTCAGGGAGCTGGCGCAACAGCTTTGGGATTATCTGGCCGGCAGCGAGCTGATCATCCACAACGCCAGTTTCGACATCGGCTTTCTCGACGAGGAATTCCGCCGTGCCGGCATCGGCGGCAGGCTGCTCGACGTGTGCACGGTGATCGACACCGTGACGATGGCGCGGCGCCTGCACCCGGGCCAGAAAGTGAATCTGGACGCGCTGTGCCGGCGCTACGCGGTGGATGCCTCGCATCGCGAACACCACGGCGCGCTGCTCGACGCCGGTCTGCTCGCCGACGTTTACCTGGCGATGACCGGCGGCCAGTCGGCGCTGATGCTCGACGACAGCTCGCGCGCCGGCAGCGCCCGCCGCTCGCGCTTCGTCGACCTGCTGGCCGCGCCGGTCGATGTGCCGCTGCTGGTGGTGATCGCGACCGACGACGAAGTGGCCGCGCACCAGGACCGCCTGAAGATCATCGACAAGAAGTCGGGCGGCAAGCTGATCTGGAGTGAGGAGCTGCATTAGCTCGCTCTAGCTGCACCTGTAGGAGCGGCCTTGGCCGCGACTGAGGCCCCACCGGCACAGTCGCGGGCAAGCCCGCTCCTACAGTCGATGGTTATTTCGACGCCAGCGCCGTGACCACCTCGAAATACGGCGGCCGCGTTTCGCGCGAGGTCACGCGGCAGGATTCCACCCTCAGGCCCGCGCCTTCCAGCAAGCTCTGCAAGGCCGTCGGCGACAGGCCGAGATTCACGTGATCGTAGGCACGCATCGCCTCTTCGTGATGATGCTCGCCCAAGGTCGCGACGATCAGTCTGCCGCCGGGTTTGAGCACGCGCGCGACTTCTTTCAGCATCGCGTCCGGATGCACGCTGTACGGCAGTGCATGCATCGCGAACACGTGGTCGAAGCGCGCGTCGGCGAAAGGCAGCGCGTGCATGTCGCCTTCCTCGACGCTGACATTGCCGAAGTTGGCCAGACGCCGGCGCGCCGCCGCGACGACGGTGGCGCTGACGTCGACGCAGGTAACGTGGCGCGCATGGCTGGCGATCAGTTCGCTGAGCACGCCGTCGCCGGAGCCGAGATCGAGCACATCGCCGAGTTCCAGCAAGCCGATCAGCGCGCGTGCGGTCGCCTCCCAGGTCCGGCCCGGGGAGTAGTGCAGCTCCATGCGCCCGGCGACCGATTCGGCCCAGGTCTGGCCATGCTTGCGTGCCAGCACCACTTCTTCGGCACGCTCGCGATCGATGCGCGTCTGCCGGTCGTCGATCTGGCCGCGCAGATGCGCCCACAGCTCGCCGGCCGCGCCGCCATTGCCGCTGGCGGAATACAGCGCGGCGCTGCCGACACGCTTGTCCTGCACCAGCGCTGCGCGCTTGAGGCGCGACAAATGCGTGGAGACACGGCTCTGCGCCAGCCCGGTGATGTCGGTGAGTTCGGCGACCGACAGCTCGTAGGCCTCGAGCAGCAACAGCAGCCGGCAGCGGCTGGGATCGGCCAGCAGGCGACAGAGTTCGGTGCCTTGTTCTAACGACAGTGACATGGACGCTTCAGCTGAAATGCAAAGTGGGCGACGGGGCAAATGAAAGCCCGCCGGCGCGGGGCGCGGGCGGGCCTTGCGGCGACGCGGGACGCCGCGATCAGCCGGCCGTCTTCTTTGCCGATGCGCGCTTGGCAGTCTTCTTCACCGTCGGTGCTTTCTTGGCCGGAGCCGCTTTCTTAGCCGGAACTGCTTTCTTGGCAGCGGCTTTCTTCGGCGCGGCTTTCTTGGCCGGCGTTACCGGTGCGGCGGCGGCCGGCGCGCTCTTGCCGGCGCCGGTGACGATATCCATCGACTCACGCGCGTTCGCGACCAAGCGCGTTACGGTGTCCTGCAGCAGGTCGAGCTGAGTCTGGACGATGGTCTGGATGCCGCTCTTCTTCTGCTCGCGCAGCGAGCCGAGCGCGCCTTCGCAGTATTCATGCAAGGCCTTGAGCTCCTTTTCGGCGAACTTCTGCAGGCCGGCGTAGACCGCCTCGTTGTTGGTGCCCAGCGCGGCGAGAGAGTCCTTGCGCATGCGATCGAACTGTTTCTTCAGCTGGTCCAGGCGATGTTTTGCTTTCAAGGCGCATTCCTCATTCGTTACACGGTGATGAAGGAGCAGTGTAGGTGCAAGCACGCGCTCGCGTCACCTTGCGCTCATCGCGCGTCGTCAGGCTTGGCTTCGGCTTTGTTTACGGCTGTAGCGGGCCGGCGCTATGATGCCGGCCCCACTCCATACCGTCGAGTATGGCTGCGTCTGGCGCCATCGCCGATGCAGCGGATCGATTTCAAAAACCACAGGAGTCTGCTCCCGCCATGTTCCAAGGCCAATCCATCCGCGTGACGAAGCTGGACGGCGCCATCGCCGAACTGTGTTTCGATCGCGAGCAAGACGTGATCAACAAGTTCGACCAGCGCACCGTCGAAGAACTCGCCGCCGCTGCCGCCGCCATCCGCGCCGACAGCTCGATCAAGGGTCTGCTGGTGACCAGCGCCAAGAGCGTGTTCATCGTCGGCGCCGACATCACCGAGTTCGGTACCAGCTTCCAGATGCCCGAGGAAGATCTCGCGGCCTGGGCGCTGAACGCGAACCAGTCGTTCAACGCGATCGAAGATCTGCCGGTGCCCAGCGTCACCGCGATCAACGGCATCGCGCTCGGCGGCGGCTTCGAAATGTGCCTGTGCTCGGACTACCGCGTGATCGCGGCCGACGCGCAGATCGGTTTCCCGGAAGTGAAGCTCGGCCTGATCCCGGGCTTCGGCGGCACGGTGCGTATGGCGCGTTTGACCGGTGCCGATAACGCAATCGAATGGATTGCGTCAGGCAAGCAGCAGAAGGCCGACGCGGCGCTGAAAGTCCGCGCGGTCGACGGCGTGGTCGCCGGTGACAAGCTGCGCGAGGCGGCGCTGCGGACGCTGAATCTGGCAATCATCGGTGCGCTCGACTGGAAGGCGCGGCGCGAGCAGAAGAAGGGCCCGCTGAAGCTCAACCAGATCGAATCGATGATGGTGTTCGAAACCTCCAAGGGTTTCATCGCCGGCCAGGCCGGCCCGAACATGCCGGCGCCGCTGGCCTCGGTCACCGCGATCCAGAAGGCCGCTTCCAAGGGCCGTGACGACGCGTTGAAGATCGAAGGCGCGGCCTTCGCCAAGCTCGCCAAGACCACGGTCAGCAACGCGCTGATCGGCATCTTCCTCAACGACCAGCTGCTGAAGAAGAAGGCCAAGAGCGCGACCAAGATCGCCAGGCCGGTCAAGCATGCGGCGGTGCTCGGCGCCGGCATCATGGGCGGCGGCATCGCCTACACCAGCGCGTCCAAGGGCGTGCCGATCACGATGAAGGACATCGCCGAAAAGGCGCTGGACTTAGGCATGGGCGAAGCCAACAAGCTGCTGTCCAAGGAAGTGGAGCGCAAGCGCCTGACTCCGGAAAAAGCCGGCAAGATGCTGTCGTCGATCCGCCCGGTGCTGAGCTATAGCGAGTTCAAGGACATCGACATCATCGTCGAGGCGGTCACCGAGAACCCGAAGATCAAGAAGGCGGTGCTCGCCGAAGCCGAAGCCGCGGTAAGCGACACCACGATCATCGCGTCCAACACCTCGTCGATCTCGATCGAAGAACTGGCCGGCGCGCTGAAGCGCCCGGAAAACTTCCTCGGCATGCACTTCTTCAATCCGGTGCACAAGATGCCGCTGGTCGAAGTGATCTACGCCAGCAAGACCAGCAAGGAAGCGATCGCGACCACGGTTGCCTACGCCGCGACGATGGGCAAGACGCCGATCGTGGTGAAGAACTGCCCGGGCTTCCTGGTCAACCGCATCCTGTTCCCTTACTTCTTCGGCTTCTTCGGCGCGATCCGCGACGGTGCCGACTTCGTCAAGGTCGACAAGGTGATGGAGAAGTTCGGCTGGCCGATGGGCCCCGCCTACCTGCAGGACGTGGTCGGCATGGACACCAGCCACCACGTTGGCGACGTGCTCGCCGAAGGCTATCCGGACCGCATGGGCCATGCCGAAGGCAAGACCGCGCTCGACGTGATGTATGAGGCCAAGCGCTATGGCCAGAAGAACGGCGTCGGCTTCTACAAGTACGAAACCGATCCCAAGGGCAAGCCGAAGAAGACCGCCGATCCGGCATCGTACGAGCTGCTGAAAGCGGCGCAGCCGAACGGCCAGACCGACATGACGGATGAAGACATCATCGACCGCCACATGCTGCCGATGATCATCGAGACGGTGCGCTGCCTCGACGACGGCATCGTCGAGACGCCGGCCGAGGCCGACATGGGCCTGGTCTACGGCGTCGGCTTCCCGCCGTTCCGTGGCGGCGCGCTGAAGTACGCCGACACCGTCGGCCTGAAGACCCTCATCGAGAAGTGCGAGAAGTACGCGCACCTGGGCAAGCTGTATCAGCCCACGGAATCGATGAAGAAGATGGCCGCCGAAGGCAAGACTTTCTATTCCAAGTAAGCCCTCGGCTTGCTCCTCAATATTTTCTGTATTTCTGTAGTGAGCCCCGCGCTCACGCTGGAGTAACAAAATGACTCATGCAGTTATCGTCGATGCGATCCGCACGCCGATGGGCCGCTCCAAGGCCGGTGTGTTTCGCAACGTGCGTGCAGAGGCGCTGTCGGCGCATCTGATCGCCGAACTTCTCAAGCGCAACCCGGCGCTGAAGCCCGCCGACATCGAAGACGTGATCTGGGGTTGCGTGATCCAGACGCTGGAACAGGGCTACAACATCTCGCGCAATGCGCTGCTGCTGGCCGGCCTGCCGCAGAGCGTGCCGGGCCAGACCGTGAACCGCCTGTGCGGCTCGAGCATGTCCGCGATCCACATCGCCGCCGCTCAGATCCAGGCCGGCATCGCCGACACCTTTATCGCCGGCGGCGTCGAGCACATGGGCCATCTGCCGATGGCCTTCGGCTTCGACGGCGCGCCGGAGCTGTCGGTGCTGACCGCCAAGGCCGCCGGCAGCATGGGCCTGACCGCCGAGATGCTGACGCAGACGCATCAGATCGACCGCAAGAGCCAGGACGAATTCGCGCTGGCCTCGCACCAGAAGGCTTACGCCGCCTGGAAGAACGGCGAGTTCAAGAACCAGATGGTCGGCACCCCGGGCCACGATGCCGACGGCGCGCCGATCATCGTCGACTTCGACGAAGTGGTGCGCCCCGACGCCAACCTGGAAAGCCTGCTGGCGCTGAAGCCGGTGTTCAATCCCAGGGGCAGCGTCACCGCCGGCAACAGCTCTGCGATTTCCGACGGTGCGTCGGCGACGCTGATCATGAGCGAGGACAAGGCCAAGGCGCTGGGCCTGAAGCCGCTGGCGCGCATCATCGGCATGGCCGCCGCCGGCTGCAATCCGTCGATCATGGGCATCGGCCCGGTGCCGGCGACGCAGAAGGCACTGAAGGCCGCCGGCGTCGACATCAAGGACGTCGACTACTTCGAGCTCAACGAGGCCTTTGCGGCGCAGTCGCTGGCGGTGATCAAGGACCTCAAGCTCGGCGACCGCATGGACCGCATCAACATCAAGGGCGGCGCCATTTCACTGGGCCATCCGCTGGGTTGCTCGGGCGCGCGCATCACCGGCGCGCTGGCGCATGTGCTGGCCGAGAAGAACGCGCGCTACGGCGTCGCGACGATGTGCATCGGCATGGGCATGGGCGTGGCGACGGTGCTGGAGCGGGTCGGCTAAAGCGGTATCGCGGTACACAAAGGCCGGGCTTTGCCCGGCCTTTTCATTTGCTGCACCGGTAGGAGCGGACCCTGTCCGCGACAGGGTCCGCTAAGCCGCGGTCGTGGGCAGGCCTGCTCCTGCGCTCTGCCCGTGGCGCCGGCCAATGTGCGCTGCTTCACGCATCGATGAGCTGCTTTTCCCACCGATCACGTCCTGCTTGTTGAACGGCGACTTGTGCCGTTCGTACACAGGAGAAACACGATGGGAATCACAGTCAAGGGAATCGACGCGCCGGCGTTGGCCGATTTCGGCAGCGATCAGCATCCGGAGGCCAAACCGAAGATCACGCCGCGCGCCAGCGACGGCCATGACAACGGCTGGCCGAGCGGCGACGACGGCGCCGCCAACGGCCAGGATGGCATCACCGGCGACGCCGGTTTCAGCGGCCAGGACGGCCTCAACGGCGGCAATACGCCGCCGAGCATCGACATCCATATCACCACGTTCATCGACGGCTTCTTCGGCGTCACGGTGCGTGGCGGCAATGGCGCGCGCGGCCAGAAAGGCGGCATCGGCGGCGGCGGCGGCGAAGGCCAGGACGGCGGCAACGGTGACGGCGATGTGTCGCCGGGCAACGGTGGCAAGGGCGGGCGCGGTGGCGCCGGCGGTGTCGGCGGCAGCGGTGGCAACGGCGGCAACGCCAGCGACATCAATCTTTACGTCGAGAACCCGGACAACATCGATCTGAACAACGTCAACATCGCGTTTTCCCAGGGCTTCAAGGGCGGCAAGGGGCCGGGCGGCCGCGGTGGTCCGGGCGGTCTCGGCGGCCGTCGCGGCGCCAGCGGCGAGCGCTCCACCGGCGGCAGCGAAGGCCCCGAAGGTGCGGCCGGCTCGGTGTCCGGCAACGACGGCTCCGCCGGCTCGCTGCAGATCTACGTCTGAGCGCCAGTCGCCGCAGACGCATCCGATCCAAACCCCTCCGCATCCATCGCATCACACCAGTGGGAGAAACATCATGTTGAAAATTACCGGAACCGTTTCCGTGCAGGAGACCGGCGAAGGCGTGCGCGGACTGCACGTCAAGGCGGTCGACAAGGACCTGTTCTTCGACGACGTGCTCGGCACCTCCATCACCGGCGCCGACGGCCGCTATGAAATCACCTATGAGCGCAAGGATTTCGCCGAGCTGTTCGAGCGCTCGCCCGAGCTCTACATCGTCATTCGCGACGTCGACAACCAGCGCATCGTCTATTCCAGCGAGCAGGCGCTGCGCTGCCGCGCCGGCCACAACGAAGTGATCGACGCGGTGCTGCCGCGCAGCGTGCTCGACATCGCCGCCGGCCTGCCGCGCCCGCCTTACGGCCCGCGTCGCGGCAAGCTGCAGCTGCGCCTGTCGGGCGGCGCCCATCCCGAAAGCCTGAGCCTGTACTTCACCGAGCATCGCAGCGAGGCGCGCCGCCAGCACGTGATCAAGGTGCGCAGCGAAAAGGATCTGAGCGTCGATCTGCCCTCGGGCGAATACTCGATGCAGATCCGCGCGCGCGGCTTCGAGACGTATCGCGGCCTCGCCGTTGTCGACGCCAGCAAGCCCGCTGTGATCGAGGCGACGCTGAAGCCGAGCCAGAGCAAGCCGCGCAGCTTCGAAGAGCGCCTCGCGGTCTACGGCATCGACGCCAGACAGCAGCGCATCGTCGATCTGGACGTGCCGCGCGGCCAGACGCGTGCGCTCAATGCCGAGCGCGATCGCGAGCAGCCCGGCCTGGTCGTGCTCAGCGCCGAATCGATCGCGCAGCTCAAGCGTTGGACCGGCAGCGACGACGGCCGCTTCGGCCACGATCGCCCGATCTACGGCACGCTCCCGGACGCCGAAGTGCTCGAAGCGCTGTTGCGCGACAAGCTGCAGGTCGAGCGGCTCAAGCCGCGCGAGTGGACGGCGGTCAAGGCCCTGGCGCGCGAGTACCTGCACGGCAACTCGACGTCGGTTTCCAAGTACGTGCCGCTGCTGAGCCAGCTGATCAAGGCCGTGCGCGTGCCGCTGTATTTCTACCGCGTGGTCACGATCAATGCCGGCGCCACGCTGGAAGTCGGCAACGGCTCGGCGGTGTTCAGCTGCGACGAGCTGCGCATCCACAAGACCGGCAGCCTCAAGCCGGTCAACTCGGTGAAGATCGAGATCGGCACCTGGAAGGAATTCCAGTGAAATCGCGCGCCGGGAACCCCCGTTCGAAGCCGGTCTTCGATCGCGATCCCGGCGACCGTCAGACGCGTGCGCAGGCAAGGCTGGCTGCCTTGCTCGCGCACGCGCGCTGCGGTCGCGGCGCGCGCGACCAGGCGCTGATCGACGGGCTTTTTCTGCGTGGCAGCGATGCCGGCGAATGGCTCGCCGGCATCAGCGAGCTATCGATGTCGTATCGGCAGAATCGGGCGCCGACGGTGCGCGCGCTGGCCGAGGTGATCCGTAAGCGGCCGGCCGACGCAGCGAGCCTGGCGGCGCTGCGCGGCTGGGGCCTGCAGCAACTGCAGCGTGCTTCGGATGCGGCCGGCGCGCCGTATGGCGGCGCGCTGTTCGAGTCGCTGTTCGATGCTTTCTACGACGATGCTGCAATGGCATCGCAGCCGGCTTTGCGCTTTGGCATCGCCACCGAATTCGGCTGCGCCTCGCCGGTGGTGAAGACCTATTTCGATCTGCATGCGACGCCGACTGAGCAACGCGGCGCGCGCCTCGACGAAGTCGCCGCGCTGCTGCGCGATGAAGGCGCGCTTGCAGACTGGAAGCGCGCCTGTCCGGCCAGCGGCATCGATGCGATGCGCGTGATCGGCGTCGACTTCGGCGCCGGCGGTGTCGTGCGCAGCAAGTTCTACTGGGGCGCTCGCAGCCTCGGCTGGGATGCGATCGTCGCGGCTTCGCAGGACATTTCAGGCGAGCGTCATCTGCCGACGCTGCAGCGGTTGCGGCGCGAAGTCGAGGCGGTCGGTGAGGGCCTGTCGACGGTGATGGTGTCGATCTGCTCGACCGGCGGCCAGCGCGCGATCAAGCTCGACGTCTGCATCGCGCGGCTCTACGACGACGATCTCGCCGCGCTCGATGCGCTGCAGCGTTTTCGCGGCCGCGATTTTCCGGCCTATGACGATGCGGCGTTCCGCATCGTCAGCGGCGGACTGCCGGCGCAGCGTACGCGCCGCATCCATCAGTACCTGGGCGTGGAACTGCCTGCCGACGGCGGCCCGCGCATGACGGTTTACTACCGGCCCATCGGTCTGGACACCGAGCATCTCGGTGCGCCGCTACGGCCGCAGATCAGCGAGTTCGACCATGAACGAAATGCACATGATCCCGATCCGTCGGGCGATGACGCGTGGCGCGCAGTATCTCGTCGACCGGCAGCAGCCTGACGGTTACTGGCGTGACTACGCGCTGCTGCCCGGCGCGGGCAGCGACTGGGTCACGGCTTTCGTCGGCCATGCGCTCTCCGGCGCTGCTTGCGGCCATGCCGAGCCGATCGCGCTCGGACTTTCGGCGCTGGAGGCGAGCTGTCGCGTCAGCGGCTGGGGTTACAACGACAAGGTCGCCACCGACGCCGATTCCAGCGCCTGGGCAACCCGCTGGTACGCGCGTATCGGCATGCCGATGCCGATCGACGCTGTCGATTGTCTTGCGGCCTATCTCGGCGCCGAAGGTGGCGCACGCACCTTCGCCAGCGCACCGCGTTATGGCCGCTGGATACAGGAACATGCCGACGTCACCGCAGCGCTGGGCCTGGCGCTGATCGAGTCCGGCGCCGACGCGGCGCTGATTGCGCGGCTGCGGCAATGGGCGCTGTCGCATCGCAACCGTGACGGCCTGTGGACCTCGTTCTGGTGGAGCTTCGACGGCTACGCCGCCGCGCTGATGCTGGAGTTCCTGGCGGCCAGCGGCGGCATTCCGCGCGACGTGATCGAGGCCGCGCAACGCGAGCTGCGCAGCATGGGCGAAGCTGCGACGGCGATGGAGCGCGCCAGCCTGCTGCTGATGGCGCTGCGCGCCGGCGCGCCGCATGCCGCCCTGCTGAAGCGGCTGCTGCAGGCCCAGCGCGGCGACGGCGGCTGGCCGCCGTCACGCTGCCTGAAAGTACCGGATCAGCAGGCCGCGAGCGCCAGCGAACCGCTGTTCGAGGACGGCGCCGGCCTGATGTCGACCGCGCTGTCGCTGATGGCGCTGCAGGCGGCGCTGGCCTGCGCGGCGCAGCGGTCCGAGGCCGCGCAGGGCCTGATCGAACTCAGTGCCTAGAACTGGTATTTGACGAAAGCCTGCGCGAAATCGCGGTCGCGCAAAGTGTTGTAGGCGCCGCCGCCCCAGAACCAGGTGTAGCCGAGATTCAAAGACAGCGAGGCGCGATAGCGGATCTCCAGAATGCTGTCGATCTCCTTGCGGCCGCGGACGAAGTTGCCCGCCGGTCCCGGCGAAATGCCGCCGACGTCGTGACGCCAGATCACCGTCGGCCGCAGGCTGATGCTCGGCCACACGCTCTCGTAGCTGGTCTGCGAAATGATCCGGTAGCCGTACGAAAACGCGGTAGGAAAACCACGCGAACTCTGCTGATGCGGATTGAAGCGCAGGCCGTCGGGGCCGAGCGAGCAGTTGCTGGCGCCGGCACAGGCGCGCTGCGAGCCGTCGGCGCCGGAACCATCGGCGCCCGCGGTCGGGCCGTAGGTATCGGTCGCCGGTCCCTGCAGTACCAGCTGATCGTGGCGGGGCAGGTCCGGCACCCATTCGGCGCCGGCTTCGTACAGCAGGATCACCTGGTCGGCGTGCAGGAAATTTTCGGTGGCCGCATACACGCGCGTCGCACCCAGATTGAAGTTCAGATCCTGAAAGCGCTCGTAGCCGCGGATGTAGCAGGGACTGCGGGTGTCGTAGGCGTAGTAGGGATGGTCGAAGCGATCGAAGCCGTAGGCCGCGTCCTCGGCACTGCCGGGCTCGGGATAGCAGGCCGCATTCTGGCCGGCGATACCGCCACGGTACGGAATCACGAAGTTCGGAAACGCACGCGCCGAGCCGGGCACGTGGCCGATGCGCAGGTCGACGGTGTCGTTGTAGGCGCTGTTGCCGGCGGCCGGAATGAAGTCGCTGCTGCCGTAAACACCGAGCGGCGCGGCGCCTTCCGGATAACCGATGCCGAGCAGCGAGCCGGCGCAGCCGGCGTCGGCGCTGTTGCAGTTGGTCAGCGTCGGGCCGTACGCCGCGAACACCAGGTCGTGTGCGTCGACCTGCATCGGCTTGTTCGGTCGGTAGGCGACTTCGCCCTGCACCGCGTAATCGCCGAAGTTGGTGTTGAAGCTGAAGCCGAACATGTCGATGTCTTCCGGATATTCCAGCGCGAATTTGGCGCTCTGGAACGGCACCGCGTCGGAGGTCGCCTCGGTCGGCTCGCTGGCGAGGAGCGGCAGGTTGGGGCAGTCGAGCAGGAACGAGGCGAGGTCGGTGGCGTCGTTGCCGCGCGGGTTGCCGCCGGCGCGCGCGCAGCTCGGATACGAGGAAAACACGCTCAGATACGGTATTCGCGAGTGATAGCGCTGGTAGTAGACCGCGAACTGCGTGCCGTTGTTGATGCCTTCGGCGTAGTACTGGAAGCTCAGGCCGAACTGGCCGCTGCTGCGCGGCTCGATGTCGTGCACGCGGTTGATCGTCACGCAGGTCGGCGTGATCTGCGATAGCGGATTGTCGAGCAGCTTGGACAGGCAGTCCGGGTCTTCCGCCGATCCGCCGAAGCTCAGGTTGATGGTCTTGCCGGTGCCATTGGTGCCGATGTCCTGCGTCGAGAAATAGCTGCCCGGCGTCGGTGCCTCCAGGTTCTTCCATTCGAGCTGGTAGTAGGCCTCGACGACGATGCTGTCGAATACCGGAAAGCTGAGGTAGGCCATGTTGATCGGCGTGAACGCTTCTTCCGTCAGCGTGCCGACGCGGAACACGTTGTTCGCGTTCACCGGGTTCGCGTTGTTGACGCTGTTCAGTGCCAGCAAGGTGCTCTCGCCCCAGTTGACGATCTGCCGGCCGAGTTTCATCGTCACCGTGCGATCCATGACATCGACGTTGCCGAACAAGTAGCTTTCAAGCGCCTGCAGGTCGGTGCCCACCTGGCGCAGCTCTTCGCCATCACGGCGATGGCGGTTCACCTGCGCGCCGCCACTGAAATAACGTCCGCCGGCGATCGGCACATTGCCGACGATCTGTTGCAGCGCCGGCGGCAGGCTGCCGATGGTGTTCTGCAGCAGCGGCACCGGCAGGAACGTGCCGTAGCGCGCCACCGAGTCTGCGTTCTGCGCGGTGATGCGATCGGGATGGTGCTCGGTGAAGTCGTTGTTGACCACGTCGTAAAACGCCAGCAAGCGGCCGAAAAAACCGAAATCGCCGTAGCGCAGCGTCAGGTCGGAATCGAGTTTGAAAGGCGCCTGGAACAGGTCGTATTGCCGGTAGTTCAGATCGCCGTTGTCGCCGTTCATGCCGGCCGCGCCTTTGACCTGCGACAGCCGGCTGGCCGGCGCGCTCTGATCGCGGAACAGGCCCTGGCAGCCCTGATACGGCCCGGCGCAGACGTCGGGCTGCAGATTGCCTTTGCCGATCAGGTCGTCGGCGGGCTTCTCCATGCGCACGCCGACGCCGGCGGTGAAGGTGGTGTTGAGCACGCCGTCGATGCGCTCGTCGTCGAAGCCGGGCAAAGTGAATTCGTTGGCCGAGGCCGCGATGCTGACCATCGTCAGCAGCAAGGCGCACAGCAGTGGATACGCGAACGCGGGCCTGCGGGTCATCACCACTCTCCCTTGCAGCGGGCGCTCTGCCGGCGCCGTTCACTGGCACAAAGCAACGCTTGTTTCGGACTACCGTGTCGCCCAGATCACCGCGCCGGATTGCGTGCACCAGTCCGGCATGCGGCTTCGGTAACGCTCGTCGATTTGGTTGCGCCGCACTTTCATCGTCGGCGTGACCAGGCCGTTGGCCACGGTCCAGGCTTCCGGCGTCACCACCAGGCAGGCGAGACGCTCGTGGCGTTCGAGTTCGGCGTTGACCTCGGCCAGCAGCTGTTCGAGCCAGGCCGTCGTCGTGCGGCGCGTGGTCTCGTCCTGCAGGCAGCGCTCGTGTTCATCGGCGCCGAGCATCACCATCGCCAGCGGCGCGGGCAAAGCGTCGCCGCCGGTGACGCAGCAGGCTTCGATCCGGCCGGCCGTGCAAAGCCGGTTTTCGATCGGCGCCGGCACCACGTACTTGCCCTTGGCCGTTTTGAACTGTTCCTTGATGCGGCCGGTGATCTTCAGGAAGCCGTCGGCGGACAACTCGCCGCGGTCGCCGGTTTTCAGGTAGCCGTCGGCGGTGAAAGCCTCGGCAGTGGCCTGCGGCGCCTTGTAGTAGCCGCGCATCGCGCCCGGCGATTTCATCTGCAGCTCGCCGCTGTCGGCGGCGATGCGGGCGACGACGCCGTCCCAGCCCGGGCCGATGAAGTCGGGGCGATAGCGGCCGAGCCGGCCGACGTGGGAGATGCCGAAGTTCTCGCTCATGCCGTAGACCTCGAGCAACTCGATGCCGAGCGCGCGATACCAGAGGAACAGGTCCGGTGGTGTCGGCGCCGCGCCGGAAAATGCGACGCGCACCGCGTCCAGGCCAAGGCCGCGCCGGATTTTCTTCCTGACGATGCGGCTCACGATCGGCAGTTTCAGCAGCCGCTGCAGCTTGGCCTGCGGCAGTTGCGCGTTGACGCCCTGCTGGAACTTGGTCCACAGCCGCGGCACCGACAGGAACAAGGTCGGCCGGGCGCGGCGCATGTCGGCGACGAAGGTATCGATGCCGAACGCGAAAAACACGCGGCAGCCGGTCTGTACCGAGGCCAGCTGGCAGAAGCCGCGATCGGCGATATGGGCCAGCGGCAGATAGGAGATCAGCCGGTCGGACGCGCTGGCGCCGAACATGCGCACCGACATCGAGCTGACCAGCGCCAGCGTCGCGAAGCTGTGCATCACGCCTTTCGGCGCGCCGGTGGTGCCCGAGGTGTAGACGATGGTCGCGATGTCGTCGCCGTCGCGCAGCGGCTGGGTTTCGAGCGGCCGCGTGTGCTTCTGGATCTGGTCCCAGGCGGCGCCGCCGTCGCCGCGCGAGTCCGGCATGCGCATGCGATACATCGATGGCGGCAGTCCCTCGTCGACGACCGCATCGTCGTCGAGCCGGCCGACGAAGCAGGCGACGCACTCGCTGTGCTCGACGATCTGGAGGATCGAGGGCGCCGTCAGCGTGTGATACAGCGGCACGCTGACGTGGCCGGCCATCCAGATCGCGAAGTCGGCGATGAACCACCAGGCGCTGTTCTTGCCGAGCAGCGCGATATGCGAGCCGGCCGGCCAGTTCTGAGCCAGCAGATGCGCGGCCAGGCGCCGGCTCTGGTTCATGGTCTCGGCCCAGCTGAAATCGCGGACATGGCCGTCGGCGAACGGCTGGGTCATGAAGATCGCCCGCGGCCGCTGCCGCTCGTGCTGGTACAGGCGCTGCAAGGGCAGCATCGATATCGCGGGCGCAGAACCACCGTTGTCGAGCAAGGCTTTCTCCTCCAGCTCCCGTCCGTTCGTGACGGCGGTCGTTATCGTCGTTCCGGATCGCTCGCGGAACGCGTCGAAGCGAAACCTAACAAGTCGCCGGGCAATAATCAAACATAAAGACTGGACACAGTGTCCGACAAAATGCCACGCCCCGGTGCGGGCTGGCATTGCAGTGTCCGGATGCGGCAAGCTGCAGCGACTGAACCCAACCGTGAGACCCGTGGCCTCCATCACCCGTGCATCGCGTGCCCAGCGTGTCGACAAGCAATTACAGGTCGAGCGTTCGCTGCTGCGTGCCACCGAGCAACTGCTCGACAGCGGCCTGAGCTTCACCGAACTCAGCGTCGAGCAGCTGTCGCGCCAGGCCGGCATCGCGCGCTCGACGTTCTATATCTACTTCGCCGACAAGGGTGCGCTGGTGCAGCGCCTGGCGGCGCGCGTCACCGAAGAACTGATGGCCGCCTGCAACGGCTGGTGGCGCATCGCCGACACCGCGCGGCCCGACGACCTGGCCGACGCGATGCTCGACGTCCTCGACGTTTACGACCGCCACCGCAGCGTCATGCGCGCCCTGGTGGAGACCTCGTCCTACGACGCGGACTCGGAGAAAGCCTTCAAGGAACTGCTAGGCGGCGTGCTCAAGGGCAGCCGCGTTGCGCACGATCGCATTCTCGACGCTGGCCGCCTGCGTGAAGGCGTCGCCCGCGAAGTCGCCGAGGCGCTGACGCTGATGGTCGACGCGGTCTGCTACCAGCTCGGACGCGGCGCCACGCCGCAACGTCGCCGCTCCCTGGCACAGGCGCTGGCGCACGTGGTCTGGCACGCGATGTACGAGCCCGAGAAAAAGAAGTAATCCCGAAAGTAGCCCGGGTGCAATCCGGGTTGTGTTGCCCCCAAAGCGTTGTCGATGGCCCCCGGGCTACACCCGGTCTGCACAAAATCGGACACAGTGTCTTGACATTGTGTAACGGCTGGCAAATCATGCCGCCATACAAGAACGACATGCACCGGAGGAGAAACCCGGCATGCGGCAAGCGGCAACACAATCGGTGCGTATCGGCTGCGCCTCGGCGTTCTGGGGCGACACCAATACCGCGGCGGCGCAGCTGGCGGAGCGCGGCGCGATCGACTATCTGGTGTTCGACTATCTGTCGGAAATCACGATGTCGATCATGGCGGCCAAGCGCATGAAGAGCACCGACGACGGCTACGCCACCGACTTCGTCGAGCACGTGATGGCGCCGCTGCTGCCGGCGCTGCGCGAGCGCGGCATCAAGGTCGTTGCCAATGCCGGCGGCGTCAATCCGCTGGCCTGCAAGAAAGCGCTGGAAGAGGCGGCCGCGAAAGCCGGCGTCGCGATCACCGTCGGCGTCGTGCTCGGCGACGACCTGCTGCCGCGCCGTCGCGAGTTCTCCGACTGCGTTGAAATCGAAACCGGCAAGCCGCAGCCCGGCAACCTGGTGTCGATGAACGCCTATCTCGGCGCGTTCCCGATCGCCGCCGCCCTGGCCGCCGGAGCGGACATCGTCATCACCGGCCGCTGCGTCGATTCGGCGCTGGTGCTCGGCCCGCTGATCCGCGAATTCGGCTGGACCGATCGCGAATACGACAAGCTCGCCGCCGGCTCGCTCGCCGGCCACCTGCTGGAATGCGGCGCGCAGGTCACCGGCGGCAATTTCACCGACTGGGAAAGCGTCGCCAGCGGTTACGCCGACATGGGCTTTCCGATCGCGCAGGTTCAAAGCAGCGGCGAGTTCTTCATCACCAAGCCCGAGGGCAGCGGCGGCGCAGTGACGCCGCACACCGTCTGCGAGCAGATGCTCTATGAAATCGGCGATCCGTCGGCGTATTTCCTGCCGGACGTGGTCTGCGATTTCACGCAGGTGAAGCTGGAGCAGGCCGGCGCGGACCAGGTCAGTGTCAGCGGCGCGCGCGGCCATGCGCCGACCGGGTCCTACAAAGTCTCGGCGACCTATCCCGACGGCCTGCGCTGCGCGGCGATGTACATGATTGGCGGCGAACAGGCGGCCAAGAAGGGACGCGCGTCGGCCAACGGCATCGTCGACAAGGTCCGGCGCCAGTTGCTCGAAGCGCAGCTCGGCGATTTCAGTGGCGTCGACATCCATTGCATCGGTGCCGAGGAAAGCTACGGCCCGCATGCGCGGCCAGCTGCGGCAGCGACGCGCGAAGTCGTCGTCAAGATCGTCGTGCAGCATCGCAACCCGAAAGCGCTGAAGCTGTTCGCACGCGAAATCGCGCAGGCCGCGACCGGCATGGCGCCGGGCTTCACCGGCTATTTCAGCGCCGGTCGTCCCGAGCCGAGCATGATTCCGCGGCTGTATTCCACCTACGTGCCGAAGAGCGGCGTGCCGGTTGAGATTGTCGTCGGCGGGCAGCGCAAGGCGATACAAGTGTCGACGGCCGATGAATACCGGCAGGCCGTCGCATCGCCGTCGCGGCCGGAGACGCCGGTGATCGACGATGCAGGCAGGCAGCTGCCTTTGCGCGCACTCGCGCTGGCGCGGTCCGGCGACAAGGGCAACCACGCCAACATCGGCGTGATCGCGCGCCGTGCCGAATTCCTGCCGTATCTGCGCGCCGCGCTGAGCGCCGACGCGGTACGCGACTATTTCGCGCACGTGCTGGCCGGCGGCGCGCAGGGCAAGGTCGAGCGCTGGGAACTGCCCGGCACGAACAGCTTCAACTTCCTGCTGCATCACGCGCTGGGCGGCGGCGGCGCCTGCAGCCTGCGCACCGATCCGCAGGGCAAGGCCTTCGCCCAGATGCTGCTCGACCTGCCGGTGGCGGTCAGCGACGACATCGCAGCCACGCTCGCGTACAAACCAGCGCCCCAATAAGTAGCCCGAAAGTAACGGACATGCCGACACTCGAAAGCCGCATTGACAGCAATAGCGACAGCTACCGGCAGAATCGCGAAGGCATGCTCAGGGCGATCGCCGACTGGCGCGCGGTCGAGGCCAAAGGCCGCGCCGAAGAAGAGAGCAAGCGCGAGCGCTTTCATCAGCGCAAGCAGTTGCTGCCGCGCGAGCGCGTGCACCTGATGCTGGATCGCGGCTCGCCTTGGCTGGAGCTGTCGACGCTGGCCGGCTATCGCATGCACGACGACAAGGACGGCGCGCTGGCCGGTGGCAATACCATCGCCGGCATCGGCTACGTCAGCGGCGTGCGCTGCATCGTCACCGCGTCGAACTCGGCGATCAAGGGCGGCACGATGACACCCTGGGGCGTGCAGAAAGGCCTGCGCATTCAGGAGATCGCGCTACAGCAGAAGTTGCCGATCGTGTCGATGATCGAAAGCGGTGGCGCCAATCTGATGTACCAGGCCGAGGTGTTCATTCCCGGCGGCCGCACCTTCGCCAACCAGGCGCGTCTGTCCGCCGCCGGTATTCCGCAGGTCACCGTCGTGCATGGATCATCGACGGCCGGTGGCGCCTACATGCCGGGACTTTCCGACTACGTGGTGATGGTGCGCAAGCGCGCCAAGGTGTTTCTGGCCGGGCCGCCGCTGTTGAAAGCCGCGACCGGCGAGATCGCCAACGAGGAGGAACTTGGCGGTGCCGAGATGCACGCGCAGACGGCGGGCACGACCGAGTTCCTCGCCGAGAACGATGCCGACGGCATTCGCATCGCTCGCGAGATCGTCGCCAATCTGAACTGGAATGCGCGTCGTCCCAAGCTCGATCTGCTGCCCTTGCGCTCGCCGCTGTACGACGTCGAGGAACTCTGCGGCGTGGTGCCTCCGGATTACCGAAAGCCGTTCGACTGCCGTGAAGTGATCGCGCGGCTGGTCGACGGCTCGGAGTTTCTCGACTTCAAGACTGACTACGACAGCCAGACCGTCTGTGGACGCGCGACCTTGCACGGCCATCGCATCGGCATCATTTCCAACAACGGCCCGATCACCGCGCGCGGCGCGACCAAGGCGGCGCAGTTCATTCAACTGTGCTGCCAGGCCGGCGTGCCGATCGTGTATCTGATGAACACCACCGGCTACATGGTCGGCACCGAGAGCGAGCAGGGCGGCATCGTCAAGCACGGCTCGAAAATGATTCAGGCCGTTGCCAACGCGACCGTGCCGCAGCTGACCATCGTCATCGGCGCGTCTTTCGGCGCCGGCAACTACGGCATGTGCGGCCGCGGCTTCGGCCCCCATTTCATTTTTGCCTGGCCGACCGCGCGCACCGCGGTGATGGGCGGCGAACAGGCGGCCAGCGTGATGGAGATCATCACGCGCGACAAATGGCTGAAGCAGGGCAAGCAGATGAGCGAAACCGACGAAAAGATGCTGGCCGCGATCCGCGGCAATATCGTCGGCCAGTTCGACAAGGAATCGCATGCCTTTGCTGCGACCGCGCGGCTGTTCGACGACGGCCTGATCGATCCGCGCGACACGCGCAAGGTGCTGGGCCTGTGCCTGTCGGTGTGCCGCGAGAGCGCGGCGCGCGAGTTGCTGGGCAGCAGCTTCGGCGTCGCGCGGTTTTGATGCTTTGTGAAATCAGAACTCCCAACCACCCTGCGTTCCTCCCGAGTAGACCACGCAGTGGTCGTATCGAGGGATCCGACCGCGATCCGATCCCTCGATACGCGGGGCAAGCCCCGCTACTCGGGACGAACGGGGTGTGTTGATGAAAATTAGAACCGCCTTGAGGAGACATCCATGCTGCTGACCGCCGAACACCGTGCGCTGTACGACACCACCAAGAAGTTCGTGCAGAACGAGCTGAATCCGCATATTGCCGAATGGGAGCGCGAAGGCCAGTTCCCGGCACGCGAGGTGTTCGCGAAAATGGGCAAGCTCGGCCTGCTCGGCATCACCCGGCCCGAAGCCTATGGCGGTTTGGGGCTCGATTACAGCTACGAAGTGGTGTTCGCGCAGGCGCTGGGTAATTGCATCGGTGGCAGCCTGCCGATGGCGATCGGCGTGCAGACCAGCATGGCGACGCCGGCGCTGGCGCGCTTCGGCTCCGACGAACTGCGCCAGGAATTCCTGACGCCGACGATCGCCGGCGAGCGTGTCTGCTCGGTCGCGGTCAGCGAAGCAGGATCGGGTTCGGATGTCGCCAGCATCAAGACCACCGCGCGCAAGGACGGCGGCGACTACGTGATCAACGGCTCGAAGATGTGGATCACCAACGGCTGCCAGTCGGACTGGGCCTGCATGCTGGTCAACACCGGCGAAGGCAAGGCGCATCAGAACAAGTCGCTGATCGTGGTGCCGATGGATGCAAAAGGCGTGGACCGCAAGACCAGGCTCGACAAGCTCGGCATGCGCGCCTCCGACACCGCGATGATCTTTCTCGACGAGGTGCGTGTGCCGCAGCGCTACCTGATCGGCAAGGAAGGCATGGGCTTCATGTACCAGATGTTCCAGTTTCAGGAGGAGCGGTTGTTCGGCGCCGCCAGCGGCATCGACAGCCTGTTCAACATCATCAACGAGACCATCGAGTACACGCGCCAGCGCCAGGCTTTCGGAGCGCCATTGGTCGACAACCAGTACATCCACTTCCGCCTCGCCGAGCTGCGCACCGAAGTCGAATGCCTGAAGGCGCTGGTGTATCAGGCGACCGAGGAATACGTCGCCGGCCGTGATGCCTCGATGCTGGCGAGCATGGCCAAGCTCAAGGTCGGCCGCGTCAGCCGCGAAGTCAGCGACGGCTGCCTGCAGTTCTGGGGTGGCCAGGGTTACATGTGGGAGAGCAGCGTGGCGCGCTCGTTCCGCGATTCACGGCTGATTTCGATCGGCGGCGGTGCCGACGAAATCATGCTCGGCATCATCTGCAAGATGATGAACATCCTGCCGGGCAAGAAGAAAAAACCGATCGACGCGAAGGCCGCCTGATGTCGTCCGCTGAACTGCGGTTGCCGGAGACCGAGAGTATCGCGCTGTCGCTCGATGACGGTGTTTTGCATCTGCGCTTGAATCGCCCTGAAGCGCGCAACGCGATGAACCCGCAGATGCTCGCCGAAATCGGCGCCGTGTTCGATGCGGTCCGCGATCGCCTCGACGTGCGCGTCGTCGTGCTGCGCGGTGCCGGCGGCCATTTCTGCGCGGGCGCCGATCTAAAGAGCCTGGGCTCCGGCGCGAAGACCCCCGGCGACCGCGATCCGGTGGCGACGCTGAATCGCCGCTTCGGCACGATGCTGCAACAGGTCGAGGCGGCGTCGCAGGTCGTCATCGCCGTTTGCGAAGGCGCGGTGCTCGGCGGCGGCTTTGGCCTGGCCTGCGTCGCCGACATCACGCTGGCGCAGGCGCAGGCACGCTTTGGTCTGCCCGAGACCACGCGCGGCCTGCCGCCGGCGCAGATCGCGCCTTTCGTCGCGGCGCGCATCGGCCTGTCGCAGGCGCGGAGGCTGTGTTTGAGCGGCGCGCAGTTCGACGGCATCGAGGCGCGGCGGCTCGGCCTGGCCCACGAATGCTACGACGACAGCGCAGCGCTGGATGCCGGCGTGGCGGCTACGATCGCGGCGGTGTTGCGCTGCGCACCGCAGGCCAACGCGATCACCAAGGCGATCCTGATGAATGCCGGGCGTCACGATCTGGACGCGCGGCTCGACGCCGCGGCCGTGCAATTCTCCGAATGCACGCGTGGCGCCGAGGCCGCCGAAGGTATCTCCGCTTTCATGCAGAAGCGCGCCGCCCGATGGGCATCGCCTCACGAGGCCGGCTGATGAGCGCCGCAACGGATTTCAGCAAGGTACTCGTCGCCAATCGCGGCGAAATCGCGGTGCGCGTGATCGAGGGTGCGCGCCGGCTCGGCTACCGCACGGTCGCGGTGTACTCCGACGCCGATCGCGAGGCGCTGCACGTGAAGTGCGCCGACGAGGCAGTGCGCATCGGCGCGGCGCCGGTCGGCGAATCCTATCTGGTCATCGACAAGCTGATCGCCGCGGCAAAAAGCGTCGGCGCCGACGCGATTCATCCGGGCTACGGCTTCCTGTCCGAGCGCGCCGAGTTCGCGCTGGCGGTGCGGCAGGCCGGGCTGGTGTTCATCGGCCCCGATCCGGAATCGATAGCCGCGATGGGCAACAAGTCGGCGTCGAAGCGGCTGATGCTCGATGCCGGCGTGCCGTGTGTGCCGGGCTATCAGGGCGCGGCCGGCGAAGCGCCGAGCGACGAGACCTTGCTGCGCGAGGCCAGGCGTATCGGCCTGCCGGTGATGATCAAGGCCGCGGCCGGCGGCGGCGGCCGCGGCATGCGCCTGGTGCACGACGACGCACAGCTCGCCGCCGCCATCGCCTCGGCGCGCTCGGAAGCCGACGGTGCTTTCGGCAGCGGCGAGCTGCTGGTCGAGAAAGCCGTCGTCGATGCGCGCCACGTCGAAATCCAGGTATTCGGCGATCGCCACGGGCAGATCGTGCATCTGGGCGAGCGCGATTGTTCGGTGCAGCGGCGCAACCAGAAAGTCGTCGAGGAGGCGCCATCGCCGGCGGTCGACGAGACGCTGCGTGCGCGCATGGGCGATGCGGCGGTGGCCGCTGCCCGCGCGGTAACTTATGTCGGCGCCGGCACCGTCGAGTTCATGCTCGCCGCCGATGGCGCGTTCTACTTTCTGGAAATGAACACGCGCCTGCAGGTCGAGCATCCGGTGACGGAACGGGTCTACGGCGTCGATCTGGTCGAGTGGCAGTTGCGCATCGCGCGCGGCGAAAAACTGCCGATGTCGCAAGCCGAAATCAACGCGCGGCGTCGCGGCGCGGCGATCGAAGTGCGCCTGTGCGCGGAAGATCCGGCACGCGACTATCTTCCGCAGACCGGCCGCGTGCTGCATTGGCAGCCGCCGGCAGGCGAGGGCATCCGTGTCGACAGTGGACTTTACAGCGGCCTGGAGATCGGAGCGTTCTACGACTCGATGCAGGCCAAGATCATCGCCTGGGGCGCGGATCGCGAAACCGCGCGCACGCGTCTGCTGCAGGCGCTGCAACAGACGGTGCTGCTCGGCGTTACCAGCAACAAGGATTTTTTGCGCGCGATCATCGCGCATCCGGCATTTGCAGACGGCAAATTCTCGACCGGCTTCATCGCCGAGCATTTCGCGCAGCGCATCGCCGCACCGGCTGCCGACCTGCATGGCGCGCTCGCCGCGATCGCGCTGTATCTGGACGACGCGCGCGCGCTGGCCGGGCAGCACCAGCTCGCCGACGAATTCGTCGGCTGGCACAGCTCGCATGAAACCGCCGCGCCCTGTCTGCTGAAATGCGGCGACCAGCAGCTGCGTCCGCAGCTGCGCGTGCGCGATGGCCGCTTTTTCAGCGTCGCCATCGGCGAGCGGAGTCTGGCGATCGAAGTCGTCGCCAGCAGTGCCGCCGGCTGTACCTATGTGCTGGACGGTGTGCACCGCAGCCTGCGCGTCGCGCGCGACGGTGCGGCGATCTGGATCGACGACGGCGACATGACGGCTTGCTACATCGACCAGACGCTGGCGCCGGCCGCGGCGGCCGCGGCCGGTTCCGACGGCCGACTGCTCGCGCACTCCGACGGCAGGATCGTCGCCGTGCATGTCGAAATCGGGCAGCGCGTCGAGCGCAACACGCCACTGGCCGCGCTGGAGGCGATGAAGATGGAATTCCAGTTGGTGCTGCCGATCGCCGGCGTCGTCGAGAGCATCGGCGTGCAGGCCGGGCAGCAGGTCAAGACGCGGCAGTTGCTGGTGCAGATACGGCCGGATGCATAGCAAGTTCACCACGGCTTTCCGTTCGTCCCGAGTAGCCGGGCTTGCCCGGCGTATCGAGGGATCGGATCGTCGCTCGATGCGTCCCTCGATACGCCCGCTGAAGCGGGCTACTCGGGATGAACGGGTTTTGTCTTCTCTTCTTTTCGTAACCAGGAGCATTTCATGAGCGCCAACGACTTCCTCGCCAAATTGCCCGCCGCCCTCGACTCCGGCGCCGCGGCCGGTACCGACTGCACGATCCAGTTCAACATCGCCAAGCCGGCCTACGTGGTGATCAGGAACGGGACCTGCGAAGTCAGGGACGGCACTGCCGCCTCGTCCGACGTCGCCTTGACCATGGCCGACGATGATCTGGTGCAGATGCTCAAGGGCGAACTCAGCGGCATGAGCGCGTTCATGAGCGGCAAGCTGCAGCTCGACGGTGACATGATGCTGGCGCAGCGCATCGCGACGCTGTTCGACGCCAGCAAGCTCTGATCGCGGCGATGAGCCAGCGCTATCGCAGCGTGTTCGCGCCCGGGCTGTTTGCCGGACGCTGTTACGTCGTCACCGGCGGCGGCTCGGGCATCGGCCGTTGCACCGCGCACGAACTGGCGGCGCTCGGTGCGACCGTCATCATCACCGGACGCAAGCTCGACAAGCTCGAGCGCGTCGCCGCCGAGATCCGTGATGACGGTGGCGCCGCCACGGTGATGGCCTTCGACATTCGCGACGAAGACGCGGTCAAGCAGGCCGTCGCGACGATGCTCGAACAGCACGGCGCGATCCACGGCCTGGTCAACAATGCCGGCGGACAGTTCCCGTCGCCGGCGCAGGCGATCAGCAAGAAAGGCTTCGAGGCGGTGCTCGGCGCCAATCTGACCGGCGGTTTCCTGATGGCGCGCGAGCTGTATCTGCGGCGCTTCATGAAACATGGCGGCGCCATCGTCAACATGATCGCGGACATGTGGGGCGGCATGCCGGCGATGGCGCACTCCGGCGCGGCGCGCGCCGGCATGATGAATCTGACGCAGACGCTGGCCGTGGAATGGAGTGCCAGCGGCACGCGCGTCAATGCGGTTGCGCCGGGCTTCGTCGCCTCGTCCGGGCTCGATGCCTACGATCCTTCTTTCTCCAGTGTCGTGCTGCCGCAGATGGCGGCGGCGATCCCGCTGGGGCGCCTGAGTAGCGAAGCCGAAATCAGCGCGGCGATCGTGTTCCTGCTGTCGGACGCGGCCTCGTTCGTCACCGGCGCGACCTTGTGCATCGACGGCGGCGCCAGTCTCAACACCAAGCTGTTTCCGTTGAGCGGCAAGCCGGCGAACGCGGCGTTCAGCGGTTTTCACCGCGAAAAGCCGCCGGCCGCTCTCGACGTGCTGAAGAAGAAAACGTGAGCACGCACGCGCCGGCCTGGGCATTGGCGCTGCGTCGCGCCAGCGAGCGGCTGCTGTACGATCTCGGCGGCGGCCCTCGGCCTCTGAAATTCTCGTGGATCATCAACGCGCAGAAAGGCGGCTCGTTCGCGTTCTACGCGGCGCTGATGTGGTGGTACTCGTCTCACGGCGTTGCCTCGGCAACGAGCGTAGCGGCCTGGATTTATCTCGCATTGCACGGTAGCTACGGTCTGTGCTGGCTGCTGAAGGACCTGTGTTTTCCCGATGCGAACTGGCAGCGGCGCATCACCTTGCCCAGCAGTGTCGTCGCCGCTTTCGGTCTTGCGCTGTACTGGAGCTTCGGCTGGCTGCTGATTTCCGGCACGGCATCGCCGCGCTATCCCTTGGCCGATGGCGCCTGGTTCTGCGTCTGCGTTTCGCTGGGCCTGCTCGGCAGCGTGATCATGATCGCGGCCGATGCGCAGAAGTTTTATACCTTGCGCCTGCAGCGGGGCCTGATCAGCGATGGCATGTTCCGCCATGTGCGCCACCCGAATTATCTGGGCGAAATGATGGTCTACGCGAGCTTCGCGCTGCTGGTCTGGCACTGGTTGCCTGTGGCGATTCTGGCGCTGTTCTGGCTCGGCCTGTTCGCGCCGAACATGGCGTTGAAGGAGGCCAGCATGGCGCGCTATCCGCAGTGGGCCGCTTACAAAAAGCGCAGCTGGTGGCTGTTCCCGGGGTTGTTATGAAAGCCGCGTTATCGCCGTTCCTGAATCAGGAGCACGAATCCTTTCGCCAGCAGGTACGGCGTTTCGTCGAGCGCGAATGCACCCCGAATATCGACGCCTGGGAAGCCGCCGGCGAGCTGCCGCGAGAGCTGCATCGCAAGGCCGCCGAAGCGGGGCTGATCGGCGTCGGCTTTCCCGCCAGCGCCGGCGGCATCGAGGTGCCGGATGCGTTCTACCAGCTGATCGTCTTGGAGGAGCTGGCGCGCACCGGCGCCGGTGGCTTGATCGCGAGCCTGCTGTCGCATGGCATCGCCAGTCCGCCGCTGGTGCATGCCGGCACGCCGGAACAGCAGCAGAAGTTCCTGGCGCCGGTGCTCAGCGGCGAGCGCATCGCGGCGCTGGCGATCACCGAGCCCGGCGGCGGATCGGATGTCGCCAATCTGCGCACGCGGGCGCGGCGCGAGGGCGATCATTACGTCGTCGACGGGCAGAAGACCTTCATCACATCCGGCATGCGCGCGGATTTCGTCACGCTCGCGGTGCGCACCGGTGAGCCGGGACTTGCCGGCATTTCATTGCTGGTCGTCGAGGCCGGCACGCCCGGCTTTACCCGCAGCAAGCTGGAAAAAATGGGTTGGTGGTGTTCGGATACCGCGACGCTTTATTTCGACGCTTGCCGCGTACCGGTGGCGAATCGCATCGGGCCGGAGAACGCCGGCTTCATGGCGATCATGATGAACTTCAATTACGAGCGGCTGATGCTGGCGGCGCAGGCCTGGGCCAGCGCGCAGCTGTGCTACGACGAGTCGCTGGCCTATGCGCGCGAGCGCCAGACTTTCGGCAAGCCGCTGATCACGCGCCAGGTGATACGCCACAAGCTGGTCGACATGAAGTCGCGTATCGACGCGGTGAAAGCGCAGCTCGATCTGCTGTGCTGGCGCGTGTCGCAGAAGCAGACGCCAGTCGCCGATCTGTGCCTGTTGAAGAATCTGGCGACGAGCACGCTGGAGGCGGTGGCGGGCGAGGCGGTGCAGATCTTCGGCGGCGCCGGCTTTCTGCGCGGCGCCAAGGTCGAGCGCGTGTTTCGCGAGACCAAGGTGCTGTCGATCGGCGGCGGCGCGTCCGAAGTGATGAAGGATCTGGCGGCGAAGCAGCTGGGTTACTGACGCGGCCCTAGTAGGAGCGGGCCTGCCCGCGACAGTGCCGGTTAGGCCTCAGTCGCGGGCAAGCCCGCTCCTACAGCTGAGGTACTTGCTTAGCTGAACTTGCTGAAATCCGGCTTGCGCTTCTGCATGAAGGCGCCGATCGCTTCCAGCGCTTCCGGCATTTTCAGCATCGGCATGAAGTGCTCGGCCTCGAACTTGATCGCCTCGGCGACCGCGGCCTGCGGCCAGCGCTTCAGCAGCGCCTTGGTGGTGCGCAGCGCGTTCGGCGGCTGCTGCGCGAGCTGGGACGCGACCGCCCGTGCGCGCGCATTGAGCTGCTCGACATCGGCCAGCACCTCGTTGACGATCAGCGCTTCCCTGGCCTTGTTCGCATCGAAAACCTCACCGAGCATCAGCAGTTCGGCGGCGCGCTGGTGGCCGATCATCGTCGGCATCAGCAGGCTGGAGGCGAATTCCGGGCAGATGCCGATGTTGGTGAACGGCAGCTGGAAGCGCGCGCCGGCGGTCGCATAAACCAGATCGCTGTGCAGCAGCATGGTCACGCCGACGCCGATCGCCAGGCCGTTGACGGACGCGACGACCGGCTTCGGGAACGCGGCCATCGTCGCCATGAAAATCATCACCGGGCTGCTGGCGGCGTCGGTCGGCGTGTTCTTCAGAAAGTCGACCAGATCGTTGCCGGCGCTGAAGCTGTCGCCGCTGCCGGTCAGCAACACCACGCGCACCGCCGGATCGGCGGCCGCGGCGCGAAAGCCGGCAGCGAGGCCTTCGTACATCGCACTGGTCAGCGCGTTCTTCTTGTCCGCGCGGTTCATGCGGATGGTCATCACCGCGTCGTTGATCTCGGTGACGATGTGCTGCTCGCTCATGGCGTGCTCCGTTCCAGGAATGACAAAGGGAAAGTTTTCCCAGCCATTCTAGCGAGAGCGGGGCGGCGACATACCCTCCGAATGAAGGGGCGACCGTGCCGGCGACGGCACGGTTCGGGCCTCGGTCGCGGGCGAGGCCGCTCCTACAGCCCTTGCAGCCTGCGTGCTTAAAACAGATCGGCCTTGTCGGTCTTGGCGCCGGCGGCCGGCGCGCTGCGCGACGGGATCCAGTCACCGGTGATCATCTGCGCGTAGCTCATGCCGGGGCCGACCATCGGGTAGACGCTGGCCATCTGGTCGATTTCGACTTCCAGGAACGCCGGGCCGTCGAACTCGATGAAGGCTTTCACCGCTTCCGCCAGCTCGGACTTGAGCTTGACGCGGCGCGCGAAGGCGAAGCCGTCGGCTTCGGCGGCCTTGATGAAGTCCTTGCGGTGCAGGCCCTTGTCGGAGCCGGCGTAGCGGCTTTCGAAGAACAGCCGCTGCCACTGCTTGACCATGCCGTCGCCGAAGTTGTTCAGCACCACGACCTTGACCGGCAGGTTGTACGTGGTCACGGTTTCCAGCTCGCCGAAGTTCATGCGGATGCTGGCGTCGCCGTCGATGTCGATGACCACGCGATCCTTGCGCGCGAACGCGGCGCCGATCGCGGCGGGCAGGCCGAAGCCCATCGTGCCCATCGAGCCGGAGGTCAACCACAGCCGCGGCTCGGCGAAGTCGAAATACTGCGCGGCCCACATCTGGTGCTGGCCGACGCCGGTCGCGACCACTGCGGTACCCTGCGTGATCTTGTTGATCTCCTCGATCACCGCATGTGGCTGGATCACGCCGGTGTCGCGCTCGTAGTTCATCGCGTAGGTCTTTTTCAGATCGGCGATGTGCGCGCGCCACGGCGTCCAGGCGGCGTTTTCGCGCTGAATTCCGGCGCTTTTCGCGGCCAGCTGCAGCGTCGACAAGGCTTGGTTCAGCTCGCCGACGTGATGCCAGTCGACACGCTTGACCTTGCCGATTTCGCTAGCGTCCACGTCCAGATGCGCGATCGCTTTCGCGTTCGGCGCGAACTTGCCCGGCACGCCGGCGACACGGTCGTCGAAGCGCGCGCCGATCGCGATCAGAAAGTCGCAGTCGTCGGTGGCGTAGTTGGCGAACGCGGTGCCGTGCATGCCGAGCATCTGCAGCGACAGCTCGGCGCGCGTGTCGACCGCGCCGATGCCCATCAGGGTCGTCGTCACCGGAATGCCGAACTCGCCGGCGAAGGCGCGCAGCGCCGCCGAGGCTTCACCGTTGATGACGCCGCCGCCGGCGTAGATCAGCGGCTTTTTCGACGCGGCCAGCAGCGCGCAGAAGCGCTGCGCCTCGGCCGCTTTGAGCTGGTTGCCGTAGACCTCGCGCAGGCGCGCGCGGAAGCCCGGCAGCGGCAGCGTGCCCTCACCGGTGAAGGTGCCGCTCCAGTTCTGCACGTCCTTGGGGATGTCGACCACCACCGGGCCCGGGCGGCCGCTGCGCGCGATCTCGAACGCGGTGCGCAGCGTGGCCTCGAGTTTGGCCGGATCGGTGACCAGGAACACGTGCTTGGCGCAGGAGCCCATGATCGAGGCGATCGGCGCCTCCTGGAAGCCGTCCGAACCGATCGCCGCGGTCGGCACCTGGCCGCAGATGACGACGATCGGCACCGAATCCGCCATGCAGTCGCGCACCGGCGTCACGGTATTGGTCGCGCCGGGGCCGGAGGTGACCAGCGCGACGCCGACCTTGCCCGAGGCGCGCGCATAGCCGGCGGCCATGAAGCCGGCGGCCTGCTCGTTGGCCGGCACGATCAGCGGCATGGGGTCGATACCGTCGGCCGGGCGATGCGTCTGGTTGTAGCGGAACACCGCGTCGTAGGTCGGCAGGATCGCGCCGCCGGAATAGCCGAAAATCACGTCCACGCCCTCGTCGGCCAGCACCTGTACGACGATGTCCGCGCCCGACAGCTTGGTACCGGACAGGGGATGGCGTGACACGGGATGCGCGGCGTTCATGGCGGGCGGCGGGGGGCTGTGACGGCCCCGGTTACGGAAAATGGGGGCGAATTATAGGGGGGATTCCCTCATGCCGACAGGGCCGGCGATGCGCTAGCGGTTGCGTCGGGGGGTACCCGCCATTATTCTTCGCGCCCCTTATGCGCCATATCATTTCGATCCTGCTCCAGAACGAGGCCGGTGCGCTCGCGCGCGTCGCCGGCATGTTCTCGTCGCGCGGCTACAACATCGACTCGCTGTCGGTGGCCGCCACCCATGACCCGACCGTGTCGCGTCTGTCGCTGGTCACCGCCGGCTCGGACCAGGTGATCCACCAGATCATCCAGCAGACCCGCAAGCTGGTCGACGTGGTCGAAATCGTCAACCTGTCGAGCCTGGATCACCTGGAGTGCGAGCTGCTGATGCTCAAGGTCGAGGTCGGCAACGGCGCCGCGCGCGAGGTCGTCGAATGCGTGCGCCGCCATCGCGGCCAGATCCTCGACGAAACCGAAAACACGCGCATGCTGCAGCTGTCCGGCACCGGCGCCGAGATCGACGCCTTCATCGGCGAGATCGCCGGCATCGCCAGGATTCTCGAGCTGGTGCGCAGCGGCGTCGCCGCGATGGCGCGCGGGCATCAGGTACTGGCGCTGCCGAACTGACACCGAGCTGATTTTCAAGGACGGGGCTGCGGCCTCGCGTCACACATCAAAGAGCGAAGCGAAGACATGACCATCAAGGTTTACTACGACAAAGACGCCGACCTGTCGATCATCCAGAACAAGAAGGTCGCCATCGTCGGTTACGGCTCGCAAGGCCACGCCCATGCGCTGAACCTGAAGGACAGCGGTGTCGATGTCGTCGTGGCGCTGCGCCCGGGTTCGGCCACCGCCGCCAAGGTCGAGGCCGGCGGCCTGAAGGTCAAGAGCGTCACCGACGCCTGCGCCTGGGCCGATCTGATCATGATTCTGACGCCGGACGAGTTCCAGTCCGAGCTGTACAAGAACGAAATCGAGCCGAACATCAAGAAGGGCGCGACGCTGGCCTTTGCCCACGGCTTTGCGATCCACTACAACCAGGTGGTGCCGCGCGCCGACCTCGACGTGATCATGATCGCGCCGAAAGCGCCGGGCCACACGGTTCGCAACGAGTACACCAAGGGCGGCGGCATCCCCGACCTGATCGCCGTCTACCAGGACACCAGCGGCAACGCCAAGCAGGTTGCGCTGTCGTACGCGTCGGCCATCGGCGGCGGCCGCTCGGGCATCATCGAGACGTCCTTCAAGAACGAGTGCGAAACCGACCTGTTCGGTGAGCAGGCCGTGCTGTGCGGCGGCGCCGTGGAGCTGGTCAAGGCCGGCTTCGAAACCCTGGTCGAGGCCGGTTACGAGCCGGAAATGGCCTACTTCGAGTGCCTGCACGAGCTCAAGCTGATCGTCGACCTGATGTACGAAGGCGGCATTGCGACGATGAACTACTCGATCTCGAACAATGCCGAATACGGCGAGTATGTGACCGGCCCCAAGGTCATCAACGCCGAATCGCGCAAGGCCATGAAGCAGTGCCTGCTCGACATCCAGACCGGCAAGTACGCCAAGGCCTTCGTTTCCGAAGGCAAGCTCGGCTACCCGGAAATGACCGCGATGCGCCGCCTCAACGCCGCGCACCCGATCGAAGTCGTCGGCGGCCAGCTGCGCGCGATGATGCCCTGGATCGGCAAGAACAAGCTGGTCGACAAGACCAAGAACTAGGCTTGTCTTTGCCCTCTCCCATCGGGAGAGGGTGGCGCAAAGCGCCGGGTGAGGGCGGTGACGTCGCAACGTCGGTTGCGATATCAACGCCCTCACCCCAGCCCCTCTCCCGGTGGGAGAGGGGTTTTTCGTTTGTGGCGATCGTGGCGGCATTCAGCCGGCCACGGCTAAGATGATCCGATGACCATCCTGTTGCACGAGGCGCGAGCATGAGCGAGAACCCGGAAACCGTCGTACCGCGCAAGCGCCGCAAGGGCATCTACATCCTGCCCAATTTGTTCACGACGATGACCTTGTTCGGCGGCTTCTACGCGATCCTGATGGCCACCGACGGGCGCTTCGAGGCGGCCTGCATCGGCATCCTGGTGGCGATGGTCGCCGACGGTCTCGACGGCCGCATCGCGCGCATGACCGGTACCGCCAGCGACTTCGGCAAGGAATACGACTCGCTGTGCGACATGGTCGCGTTCGGCGTCGCGCCGGCGATCCTGGTCTACGCCTACAGCCTGCAATACCTGGCGGATTACCCCTGGCTCGGCGGCAAGCTCGGCTGGGTGATTTCGTTCGCCTACGCGGCCTGCGCGGCGATGCGACTGGCGCGCTTCAACGTGCTCGCGGCGATCGCCAGCAGCAACAAGGATTTCTTCGGCGTGCCCAGCCCCTCGGCGGCCGCGGTGGTGACGTTCTTCGTCTGGAGCTGCACCGACGACAGCCGCTCGCTGTTCGCCTGGATCACCGGCCGCGTGCCTTTCGACGGCCACGACGTCCTGGCCATCGCCGCGCCGCTGACGCTGCTGACCGCGCTGTCGATGGTGTCGAGCATCCGCTACAACAGCTTCAAGAAGCTCAACCTGCACGGCAGCGTGCGCTTCGCCACGTTTGCCGGCGTCGTCGGCGTGCTCGCGCTGGTCGCGATCGACCCGCCGCGCGTGCTGTTCCTGGCGTTCCTGGCGTATGCGTTGTCGGGGCCGGCGGCGGTGGTGTGGCGGCGCACGCGCAAGAAGCCGGCGTCAGCGGCATAAGCTAAGCCCGTTCGTCCCGAGTGCCCGCGTAGCGGGTGTATCGAGGGACCGCATCGAAGCGCGGTCCGATCCCTCGATACGCGGGCAAGCCCGCTACTCGGGAGGAACGGAGAGACCAATGGTGTGGACGGAAAGCCCTAAAGCTTTGCGCGCGACCCAAAATCTCTTAAACTCCCAGTCATGATCAGCGCCCGCAACCCTGTTGCCTCCAAGCTCGGCTCCCAGCCGCAGCTGGCGCTTGCGCTTCGTCTTTCGCTTCTGCTTCTGCCGTAAGGCAGACCAGAACGCATACGGCCGCACGGGGCCAATAAACCGTGCAAAACCTCGAAACTCAAAACCACCGGCCGCCGCAGGCACGATGCTGTCTCCTTGCGGCTGCCCGATCGGGCGCTTAGCCCGAGCCTCACCGGAATACACGCCATGGCCATGCTGAAAAACCCTGCCACGAAATATCGCAGCTTCCCGCCGATCGGTCTGCGCGACCGCACCTGGCCCGACGTCGTCGTGACGCGCCCGCCGATCTGGTGCAGCGTCGATCTTCGCGACGGCAACCAGGCGCTGATCGAGCCGATGAACGCCGAGCGCAAGCTGCGCATGTTCAAGATGCTGGTGAAGCTGGGCTTCAAGGAGATCGAGATTGGCTTCCCGTCGGCCTCGCAGATCGAGTTCGACTTCATGCGCCAGCTGATCGAGGGCGGCCATATTCCGGACGACGTCACGATCCAGGTGCTGACGCCGGCGCGCGAGGCGCTGATCCGCCGCACGTTCGAGGCGATGAAGGGCGCCAGGAACGTGATCCTGCATTACTACCACGCGGTCGCGCCGGTGATGCGCAACGTCGTGTTCAACCTGAGCAAGGAGCAGGTGATCGCCGAGCTGACGGTGCCGCACGCGATCCTGGTGAAAGAGCTGGCGGCGGCGCAGCCGGAGACGAAATGGACCTTCCAGTATTCGCCGGAGATGTTCTCCGACGCCGAGCTGGAATTCTCCAAGGCCTGCGTCGATGCGGTCACCGACATCTGGCGGTCGTCACCGACGAACCGCTGCATCATCAACCTGCCGACGACGATCGAGCATTCCACGCCGAACATCTACGCCGACATGATCGAGTGGATGCATCGCAACCTGCAGCGCCGCGACGGCATCGTGCTGTCGGCGCATCCGCACAACGACCGCGGTACCGGCATCGCCACCGCCGAGCTGGCGATGATGGCCGGCATCGATCGCGTCGAAGGCTGCCTGTTCGGCAACGGCGAGCGCACCGGCAACGTCGACATCGTCAACCTGGCGCTGAACCTGTATTCGCAGGGCGTCGATCCCGGCCTGGATTTCTCCGACATCGACGCGGTGCGCGAGACCGTCGAGTACTGCAACCAGCTGCCGGTGCATCCGCGCCATCCCTATGTCGGCGACCTGGTCTACACCTCGTTCTCGGGCAGCCACCAGGACGCGATCAAGAAGGCCTTCGCCGCGCGCAAGGACGGCGACATCTGGGACATGCCGTACCTGCCGATCGACCCCAAGGATCTGGGCCGCAGCTACGAGGCGGTGATTCGCGTCAATTCGCAGAGCGGCAAGGGCGGCATCACCTATCTGCTCGAGCAGGAGTACGGGCTGAAGCTGCCGCGCCGCCTGCAGATCGAGTTCAGCCAGATCGTGCAGGAGGCGATGGACGAATCCGGCAAGGAAGTCAGCGCCGCCGACATCTGGGCGATCTTCGACAAGGCTTATTTGCAGGCGCAGCAGCCCTACGGCTATGTCGCGCATCACCTGGTCGAGGACTCGTCGCGCAACCAGGTGGACCTCTCCACCGAGATCAGCATCGATGGCCGCCGCAGCAAGCTGCAGGGCAAGGGCAACGGCCCGATCGACGCTTTCGTTGCCGGCCTTGCGCAGATCATCGGCCAGCCGATCGGCATCGTCGATTACGCCGAGCACGCGATCGGCGCCGGCGCCGATGCGGCCGCGGTGACCTACATCGAGCTGAAAATCGGTGAGCCGCTGTCCGGTCAGAAGACCGTGTTCGGCGTCGCTCGCGATGCGAACATCGTCACTGCCTCGCTGAAGGCGATCCTGTCCGGCGTCAATCGCGTGCTGTCGCAGCGCGCGAAGATCAAGGCGGTCGCGTGATCCTGTAGGAGCGGGCTTGCCCGCGACTCGCCCCTTTGCAGGGCACAGTCGCGGGCAAGCCCGCTCCTACAGGCGGTAGTGGCGGCGACGGCGATACAATCCGCAGATGGACCCCGCACGTCGCCGCCAGTACCTGAAAGCCCTGGGCATCGAGACCTTCGTGCGGCGTTCGCTGGCCGACGAGGTCGCGGAGCCGGTGTCGGTCGAGGTCATTGAAGCGCCGCGCGCTGCGCCGCCGCGCGTCGCCGATCGCGCAGTCGAGCCGGCGCCGCGCGACTTCAGTCGTCCCAAGGCCGTCCCGCCGCCACAGCCGGTCGCCAGCCCGGTGATCGCGTCGACGCCGGCCGTCGACGTGCCCAAAGACTGGGCCGGCCTGCGCGAGATGGTGCGTGACTGCCCGCGCTGCAAGCTCTGCGCGACGCGCACGCAGACGGTGTTCGGCGTCGGCGTCGAGAACGCGCCGCTGATGGTCGTCGGCGAAGGCCCGGGTGCCGACGAGGACCGCCGGGGCGAGCCCTTCGTCGGCCGCGCCGGCCAGCTGCTCGACCAGATGCTGAAAGCCATCGGCCGCTCGCGCGCCGACAACACCTACATCGCCAACGTGGTGAAGTGCCGGCCGCCGGGCAATCGCGACCCGGAAGCCGACGAGGTCGAAGCCTGCCGTCCGTACCTGGATCGCCAGATCGAGCTGATCAAGCCCAAGCTGATCGTCGGCCTGGGTCGCGTCGCGGCGCAACGCCTGCTGCAGACCAGCGAGCCGCTGTCGAAGCTGCGCGGCCCGCTGCACGAATACGGGCCGACGAAGACGCCGGTGTTCATCACTTATCACCCGGCTTACCTGCTGCGCAGCCCGCGTGAAAAAGCCAAGAGCTGGCAGGACCTGAAGCGCATTCACCAGCTGCTGTCGAACACCGACGGATGAGCGGCGGATGAGCCCGCCGCTGCGGTTGCTGCCGATGGGCACCGGGCACCTGCCGGCGGTACTGGCGATCGAGCGCCGCGCCTACGAATTCCCGTGGACCGAGGCCAATTTCCGCGATTCGCTGCACGCCGGCTATTCGAGCTGGGTGCTGCTCGACGGCGATGTCGTGCAGGGCTACGCGCTGATGAGCATGGCGGTCGGCGAGGCGCAGATCCTGAATATCTGCGTGTCACCGTCACGGCGTCGCGAAGGCCTCGGCCGCCAGCTGATCGAGCATCTGCTGCTGATTGCGCGCGCCGCGCAGATGGAGCGCATGTTCCTCGAAGTGCGGCCGTCGAACAGCGGCGCGCTGAAGCTCTACGCGGCCTATGGTTTCGACCTGGTCGGGCGCCGCAAGCACTATTACCGCGCCGCCGACAAGGGCACCGAAGACGCGCTGGTGCTGGCGCGCGACATCGGCGACATCAATCATTCACCGCATACCGATCGCGGCCATCGCGCCGGAGACTCCGCGTGACGCCAGAACGACGCCGTCAATACGCCTGGGCAATGTACGACTGGGGCAACAGCGCGTTCGCGACCACGGTCGTCGCCGGCCTGTTTCCGATTTTCTTCGAGCAGTACTGGGCCAGCACGCTGGACTCGGGCACGCGCACCTTCTGGCTCGGCGTCGCCAGCTCGGCATCGAGCCTGGCGGTGGTGATCCTGGCGCCGCTGCTCGGCAGCGTCGCCGATCGCGGCGGGCTGAAGAAGCGTTTTCTCGCGGTGTTCACCGCGCTGGGCGTGCTCAGCACGGCGGCGTTCTACTGGGTCGGGCAGGGCGAGTGGATGATCGCCACGGTGCTGTTCACGCTCGGCTCGATCGGCTTTCAGGCCGGCACCAGTTTTTACGATTCGCTGATCGTCAACGTCGCCCGCGACGAGGAAATGGATCACGTGTCCTCGCTCGGCTACGGCCTGGGCTATCTCGGCGGCGGCGCGCTGTTCGCGCTGAACGTCGTCATGGTGCTGAAGCCGGCGCTGTTCGGACTGTCCGGGCCGGCGGCGGCGACGCAGCTGTCGTTCCTGCTGGTGGCGATCTGGTGGGCGCTGTTCTCGATCCCGCTGTTTCGCGCGGTGCCGGAGCAGCGCGTCGGCCACGCCAGCATGCTGGCGGATTTTCGCGCCGGCTTCGGCCAGCTGGCGGCGACAATACGCGAGCTGCGCAAGCTCAAACCGGTGTGGATGTTCCTGTTCGCGTACTGGCTGTACATCGACGGCGTCGACACCATCGTGCGGATGGCGGTGGATTACGGCCTCGCGCTGGGCTTCCCCTCGTCCAGCCTGATCACCGCGTTGCTGATGGTGCAGTTCATCGGCTTTCCGGCGGCGATCGCCTTTGGTTTCATCGCCGGCAAGATCGGCACCAAGCGCGCGTTATACCTGTCGCTGACGGTCTACATCGGCGTCACCACCTATGCCTACCTGATGCAGACCGTCACCCAGTTCTACATCATGGCGGCGGCGATCGGCCTGGTGCAGGGCGGCGTGCAGGCGCTGTCGCGGTCTTATTACGCGAGACTGATCCCGGCGGAAAAATCCGGCGAATTCTTCGGTTTCTACAACATGCTCGGCAAGTTCGCCGCGGTGCTGGGGCCGATCGCGGTCGGCGTCACCAAGCTGCTGACCGGCGATGCGCGCCTGTCGATCCTGATCCTGGTGCTGTTCTTCGTCGTCGGCATGATCCTGCTGTCGCGCGTGCCGGATCCGAAAGCCGCGTAACGACTACCCGACCCAAACCCGTTCGTCCCGAGTAGCCGGGCTCGCCCGGCGTATCGAGGGAGCGGACCGCCCTTTCACGACCCGCCCTACGACAGCGGTGAGCGCGCTGCGTGTTCCAACGCCTTCATCGAAGCCGCATCGCCTTCGTAACGCACACGCAGATACGCCGCGAGCAGGCGCTGCAAAGGCTCACGCAGATCCGGCCGCGTGATCAGCACGCGCTGCACGAAGTCGCGCGCGCCTTCATCCGGCCGCTGCTGAAAGCCGAGTTTCTGCAGCGGCCGCAGGCCGCGCTGCCATAGCTGCAGTGCCGGGTCCAGCGGTGCCGGCGCGTTGCGGCGCATCAGCGCGATGCCGAGCACCGCCAGCAGCGTCGTCACCGTGCCGGTCAGCGCCAGCAGCATCGATTGCCAGTCGCCGAGGCCGATGCGGCTGAGGAAGTCGCGCTGCTGGTCGGTACCGTAGCCGAGCACCAAGCCGTTCCAGCGCGCGTCGATCCAGTCCCAGCTCGACTCCAGCCGGTAGCGCAGTGCCGACCAGTCGAGTTCGCCCAACGCGGCGCTGCTGCCGGCGCGGAAGTTGCGCGACTCGCTGACGCTGCGATCGACTCGCTCCGGCGACACCGCCGAGGTCGGATCGA
The DNA here is from genome assembly GCF_965279055.1 of Hydrocarboniphaga sp. Lineage (NCBI taxonomy): Bacteria > Pseudomonadati > Pseudomonadota > Gammaproteobacteria > Nevskiales > Nevskiaceae > Hydrocarboniphaga > Hydrocarboniphaga sp. The sequence continues at coordinate 1,641,420 of NZ_OZ257125.1, forward strand.
CGCGCACCCAGCCCTGATCCGCGATCCACACCTCGCTCCAGGCGTGCGCATTGGCCTGACGGATCACGTACCAGTCGCCGAACGGATTGCGGTCGCCGCCGGCGTAGCCGGTGACGACTCTTGCCGGAATGCCGGCGGCGCGCATCAGGTAGGTGAAAGCGCCGGCGTAGTGCTCGCAGTAACCGGCGCGCGTGCCGAACAGGAAGGCGTCGATGCGATCGCCGTTCTGGTTGCCGAGCGAGGGCGGTGACAGCGTGTACGCAAACGGTGCCTGGTGAAACAGGGCCAGCGCGGCGCGGACGACGTCCATGTCGCTGTGCGCGTTGCCGCGCCATTGCCTGGCCAGTGCCGACGCACGCGGATTGCCGCGCGGCGGCAGCGCCAGCGTGGCGTCGCGCAAGCTGTCCGGGAGCCGTGTCTGCAGCCGGTAACGCGGCTGCGACACCAGCGCGTAGCGGCGCAGTTCGCGCACCGGCTCGTTCGACACCAGCTGATATTCCGCGGTCAGTCGCGTGCGCTCGGGCAGCTGCGTCGCCGCCGGCAGATCGAGTGCGAACAGCCAGTTCTGACGGGTCGGCTCCAGCGTGATTTCGTAGCGTAGCGGCGTGCCGTCGAGCTGCGCGTCCGGCAGCGGCGCGCGCGCCAGCCGTTGCGAGGCGCGCCAGGTGATGCCGTCGAAATCGGTCAGCAAGGGGCCGCGCCAGTAGCGCTGGCTTTCCGGCGGCGCCGCATCGACGAAGCGCACGCGGAACGCGATGTCCTCGGACAGCGCCAGCTGGCTGATGTCGCCGGGCGACATCGTGTCGCTCAGGCCCGAGCGCGAACTGCCGGCGTCGTCCGGCAAGGTCCACAGCGGGCCGGGCAGGCGCGGGAACAGCACGAACATCAGCAGCATCAGCGGCAGCGACTGCAGCACCAGCGTCGATGCCAGCCGCAGCGCCATTTTCAAGGGCCGCGATTCGCCCTCGTGATGCACGTCGATCAGCAGCGCGGTGATGCTGATCGTCGAGATCAGCAAATAGGCGACGGTCCACAGCTCCTGCGAGTACAGAAAGTGCGTGACCAGCAGGAAATACAGCAGGAACACCGTGACCATGACGTCGCGGCGCTCGCGCAGCTCGGTCAGTTTCAGCGACAGCATCACCACCAGCAGCGCGACGCCGGCGTTCTGGCCCCAGACACGACCATAAGTGGCGAACACCGCGGCGAACACGCCCAGCGTCAGCGCCACCTTGATCAGCGGATGCGGCATGCGCCAGTGACGCAGCGCCGCGGTGCCGCGCCACAGCGCGATCGCCAGCACCAGCGTCGCCTCCCAGAGCGGCAGGCGAAACAGATGCGGAGCGATCACCAGCAGCATCACCGCCAGCAGCCGCAGCAGGCTGCGCTGCGGCAGATGTTCGACGGTGCGGGCGCTGCGCCGGCTCTTGCTCATCGCGTCGTCGCCGTCGGCGAGCCGAACAGCGCCATCGCGCCGAGGCAGGCATGCACGTGGTTGCGGCCGGTCGCCGGTGCGATCTCGACCCCGGGCAGACGCAGACCGAAAACGACAGACTCAGCGTCGGCGTCGAGCACCCAGCGCGCCAGTTGCGACAGCCGCGCTTCGACCCCGAGTTGCGGCAGCGCGTCGAAGTCCAGCCACAGTTCCGGCGAAGCGCTGTCGCTGAACTGCTTGACCATCGGCGGCTGCGCCTTGCCCAGGCTCTTCCAGTGCACCAGGCGCAGCGAATCGCCGGCGCGATACGCGCGCAGGCCGGCGAATTCTTCCTGTCCGTCACCGCCGCCGCTGGCATCGAAGCCGGTGCCGCCGCTGCGATCGGGCTTGATGCCCGCATCCACCGGCAGCGGATAGACCAGGCCCTGCAGCTCCAGCTCGATCCAGGTCCAGGCGCGAAAAAGGCCGAGTGGAAATTCGGTGGACAGATTGAGCATTCCGCAGTCCTGCCAGCCGCGTCGCAGCGCCGGTGCTTCCAGCCTCAGGCCGATCTGCGACTGTGCATCGGCATCGCCGCTGCTGCTCGCCGGCCGTCGCGGCCAGCCGAGCTGCAGGTCGTAGCGCCGACGCTTCGACGGATTGGCGATCAGCACTTCGAACTGCAGGGTTTCGCCGGCATAAACCGGCTCGACGTGGCCGCCTTGCAAGCGCAGATCGACCAGGTTGGCGTGCGTGTGGTGCATGCATACCAGGCCCAGCGCGGCCAGCAGAAACGTCAGCGCGAAGGCCATGCTGTTGGAGTAGTTGGTCGCGCCCAGCAGCATCACGAACGTCATCAACGCGAAGCCGTAACCGAAGCGCGTCGGCAGGATGTAGATGCGCGTGCGCGGCACGACGGCGACGCGCTGTTTCTTCACGCGGCGCAGGATCCAGGCGTCGATGCGCGAGCCGATCCAGCGTCTGCGTAGCCCGGGTGAAACCCGGGTTGCACCCGGGCTACGGGATGGCGACGGCACGCAGCACTTCTTCTGCGTTCGGCGCGCTGCCGGCGCGCTCGGGCGCCGCGATCAGCCGATGCCCCGCGACCGCGACGAACACCGCCTGCACGTCTTCCGGCAGCGTGGCGCGGCGCCCGTCGACCAGCGCCCAGGCTTGCGCCGCGTGAGCCAGCGCCAGTCCCGCACGCGGTGACAGGCCGTGGCGCAGCGCCGGATGCTCGCGCGTGTAGCGCAGCAGCGCCAGCAGGTAATCGATCAGCGCCGGCGCGGTGTGTACGCGGCGCACCTGGTTCTGCAATTCGATCAGCGACTCCGGCGCGAGTGTCGGCGCCAGATCCTGCAACAGGTCGCGACGTTCCGGCTCGATCAGCAGCGCGCGTTCCGCGGCGGGTGAGGGATAGCCCATCGAGATGCGCATCAGAAACCGGTCGAGCTGCGATTCCGGCAGCGGAAACACGCCGATCTGCGAATGCGGGTTCTGCGTGGCGACGACGAAGAACGGCTGCGGCAGCGCGCGCGTTTCACCTTCGGCGCTGACCTGGCGTTCTTCCATCGCCTCCAGCAGCGCCGACTGCGTCTTCGGACTGGCGCGATTGATTTCATCGGCGAGCAGCAGCTGCGTGAACACCGGGCCGGCGTGAAAGCGGAACGAGGTGCTGGAGGCGTCGAAGATCGACACGCCGATGATGTCCGCCGGCAGCAGATCGCTGGTGAACTGCAGCCGCTGGAACTGCAGGCCGAGCACTCTTGCCAGCGCCAGCGCGAGTGTGGTCTTGCCGACGCCGGGAATGTCCTCGACCAGCAGATGGCCGCGCGCCAGCAGGCAGGACAGCGCCAGCCGCAGCTGCGTGTCCTTGCCGAGCACGATGCCGGACAGTGATTGGAGCGTGTCTCTGATGACGGCTTGCATGGCGGTAGTGATGGTCCAACAGAACTTGGATGGGGACTGCGGAAGTGTCGCAGCCCGGCCTGCGATGCAGACTATTACAGACGACCGGTCATGCCGGTATCGCTGCCGTTCATCGTGACTTTAAGCGTCAATAGTGAAATCAGCCCCAGGCGGTAGCAGCGGCCTGACGAGTAGCCAATCGATCATTGCGGCACCTGGGTAAATGGGTAACCATTCAGCCGACTGATAAAGAGGACGCACCGTGGACCACGATGTACGCGCCGTGCATGAAGCAATGCACCGCGCCTCGGATTACAAAACCTGGAGCGAGGCGGCGAGCGAACTCGACAAGTTCGACGGCCTCGACGACTGGAAAGCCGACGAAGCCTCCGATCACTACGACTGGCGCCTGATCCGCAGCCGGCTGCGCCAGATCCGCAACTTCCGCGCAGACAAGCAGACGCTGAAGCTGGTGCACCACCTGCGCCAGGGCCTGCACTGGAACCTCGGCAACATCGGCAATCCCTCGCTGTATCGTTGCGCGCGCATCGGCACCAAGACGCTGATCGCCGAATACGTACACGAAGTCTGCGACGCGCTCGAAGAACTGGCGGCCTCCGATCTGCCGGAATTTCCGCAGGCCGACAAGCACAAGTTCTTTCACGATGTCGCGCTGAGCTACGGCCGCTCGGCGCTGATGCTGTCCGGCGGCGCGACGCTCGGCCTGTTTCATGTCGGCGTGGTGCGTGCGCTGTATCGCGAAGGCGTGCTGCCGGAAGTGATGTCGGGTTCCAGCGCCGGCTCGATCGTCGCGGCCACCGTCGGCAGCCGCCGCGCCGACGATCTGGAAGAGCTGCTCGATCCGCAGAACGCCTACTACCACTTCTGGCGAGTGTTGCCGCTGCGGCAGATGCTCAAGCGCGGCTCGATGATGGACCAGACGCAGCTGCGCCGCGCGATCGCCAAGAACATCCGCGATCTGACTTTCGAGGAGGCCTACAAGCTCAGCGGCCGCGCGATCAACATCACCGTGTCGCCGGCCGGCAGCAACCAGCAGCCGAAGCTGCTGAACTACCTGACCTTCCCTTACCTGTATCTGCGCGAAGCGGTGCTGGCGAGTTGCGCCGTACCGGTGCTGTTCCCGCCGGTGATGCTGATGAGCAGCGACGAAGTCGGCAACCGCACACCGTACATGCCGCTGCTGCGCTGGAACGACGGCTCGCTGAAATCCGATCTGCCGATGCTGCGCCTGCGCCGGCTGCACAACGTCAACCACTTCATCGTCAGCCAGACCAATCCGCACGTGCTGCCGTTCGTGTCCGAGCGCGAGCCGGGCACCAGGGGCCTGCGCAATTCGGCGCGCGACTATGCTTATTCCACGGTGCGTTCGCAGACCACCAGCGTGCTGAACTTTGCGCGCGCCAATCTGCCGATCAAGCGCCTGCACCGGCCGCTCGATGCCGCGACCAGCATCCTCGACCAGGACTATCGCGGCAACATCAATATCTACCCGGAAGCCAGCCTGTGGCGCTACATCCAGGTGACGAGCAATCCGACGCTCGACAACGTGCGCCGCTTCCTGCTCGAAGGCGAGCGCGCGGCCTGGGCGCGGGTCGAGATGATCCGCACGCAGACCGCGATCAGCATGACCCTGGAGCGTTGCCTGGAGGCGGTGGAGACCGCCGGTGCCAGCAGCACCCGGCGCAAGCTGCAGGGCGTGGCGCTGAAAGTGGTGCGCGACCGCTCCGGTGGCGTGGCGGTGCCGCGCCGCTGATCGGCGTGCTGCATCCGGCGCTTCTGGGCCGTCGTATAAAAATCGAGCAGGCAAGTTCCTAGTCTGAGCCCGTAATGGACGCGGGGCATGAATCCAGGATCGGATGTAAGGATCCAAAATGAGCGAGCTGAGCCAGCTCGAGGACATACGCAAGCAGCGCGCGTATGGCAAACGTTTTTCTCCGTCGCTGGAGGCCGATTTTCGCGACACGCAGCGCCGCCGTCACCGACTCGGCCGGGTCGTCACGTTCGTGATTCAGGCGTTGTGCATCGGCGGTGCGCCCTGGTACGGCAGCCAGCTGTTCGCTCCGCAAGCCTGGCTGCGGCCGTGGCTGATGCTCGGCGACAGTGCGCTGGCGCTGCTGCTGCTGGTGACCGCGTTTGCCACCTACCGCCGTCACGATGTCCGGCAGACGCAGATCTTCCAGGCCACCTCGGTGATCGCCGTCGCCTGGGGCGCGCTGTTCCTGCGCTACCTGTCGTTCCACGGTCTGCTCGACTGGCCACCCGAAATCATCAGCGTGCTGATCCTGTCGACCGTCGTTTTCGGCGGATTCAGCTGGATCCGCATGGCCGTTGGCGCGATCTTCAGCTTCGGCCTGGCGTCGGCGATGGAGCTGTATTTCAACGGCGTCAACCAGGCCAGCGCGCTGACCGTGTTCAGCCTGTCCTTCATGGGGCTGATCGCGGCGTTCGCGGTTTACGTGCACGAGATGCTGTCGCGCGTCGCCTGGGTCAATCTGCGCTACGCCGACGCGCTGGCACGCACCGATCCGCTGACCGGGCTGTCGACGCGCGCCGAGTTCAACCGCGTGTTCAACAGCCGCCTGGCGCAGGCGCGTCGCGATCGTCGCCGCGTCGCCGTGCTGCTGCTGGACATCGACCACTTCAAGATCGTCAACGACAGCTACGGCCATCTGTTCGGCGACGTGGTGCTGCACGACGTCGGCAAATTGATCCGGCAGGACTTCGCGCGGCGGCCGCTGGACCTGCGCGTGCGCTTCGGCGGCGAGGAGGTCGCGATCCTGTGGTACGACATCGACGAGCGCCTGGTCCACGTGCTCGCCGAGCGCCTGCTGGAGTCGATCCGCGCGCTGGTGCTGGTCGATCCGACCACCGGCAAGGCCGTGCCTGTCACTGCCAGCATCGGCCTCACCTGGCTGCAGCCGCGCGACGGAATCACCCCGGTCGCGGTGCTGAAAAAAGCCGACGAGCTGCTCTATCAGGCCAAGCGCAAGGGCCGCGATCGCGTCGTCGTCCAGCCTTACTACGACGATATCGACGACACCGAAAGAGCGAGCAGCGACGAAGCCTACGAGCGTGAGCTAGCGAGATTTGGTCACGCCTGAGCGGTCACCGGCGCTTTTGCCGCTCTTGCGGCGAAATTCGCCTTCCAGCGTGACCGGCTGCTTCAGGTCCGGGCGCGCCTTGGCCAGGCCTTCGCCCAGCCGCTGCGCCATGCGCTTGCGCAGCCCGAACAGCAGCAGGCTCAGCGCGACGCCGTCGGACAGCACGCCGGGCACGATCAGCAGCAGGCCCGACATCAGCACCACCAGGCCTTCGAGCAGGATCGGTGCCGGCAACTCGCCGCGCGCGGTCGCCATCTGCAGTTCGCGGATCGTACGGATGCCCTGGCGCTGGATCATGGTCACGCCGCCGATCGCCGCCGCCAGCAACCAGGCCAGCACCCAGCCACCGCCGATCCACTCGGTCAGCCGGCTGATCAGCCAGGCTTCGAGCGCGATCCAGCCGAACAGCAGGATGATGATGGGCATGGTCAGTGGCTTCCGGTATCAGTCGTTAGCGATCCGGTCCCTCGATACGGCTCGCCAGCGAGCCTACTCGGGACGAACGGAGCGGGTTTTTCGCGATGCCTGAACCAAACCCCCGTTCGTCCCGAGTAGCCGGGCTTGCCCGGCGTATCGAGGGAGCGGACCGCGCCCGGTGTGTCCCTCGATACGTTCCGCGATACGCCCGCTGCGCGGCCTACTCGGGAGGAACGGGGTTTGGTGTGCGCGAACGCCATGGTGTCAAAGCGCCGCGATCCGCTCGCACTGCTCGCGCAGCGCGGCCAGATCCTGCTGCTGCCTGGTGTTCAGATCGCGTGCCTGCTGCTGCACGTTGGGCGGCGCCTTGGCGAAGTTCGGGTTGTCGATACGGGCCTGGGTCTTGACCAGATCGGACTCCAGCGTGGCGATGCGTCGCTGCAGCCGCGACAGCTCGGCTTGCTTGTCGATCAGGCCGGCCATCGGCACCAGCAGCTTCATCGCGCCGAGCAAGGCGGTGGCCGATTGCGGCGCGTCTTCACTTGCCGCCAGCACGCGCGGCGCTTCGACGCGCGCCAGGAACTCGATGCTGCCGCCGAGGCGCTGCAGGCGTGCCGCGTCATCGGCGCCCGGATTCTGGATCAGCAGCGGCAGCAGCTTGCCCGGTGCGATATCCATTTCGCCCCGGATCTGGCGAACGCCGAGAATCAGCGCCTTGAGCCATTCGATATCGGCTTCGGCGGCGGCATCGATCTTGGCCGGGTTCGGCTGCGGGTAGGCCTGGGTCATGATGCTGTCGCCGCCGGCGCCCGCCAACGGCGCGCAGCGCTGCCAGATTTCTTCGGTAATGAACGGCATGATCGGATGCAGCAGCCGCAGCCAGGCTTCGAGCACGCGCACCAGGGTGCGGCGCGTGCCGCGCTTTTCGGCGTCGCTACCGTTGAGCAGCGCCGGCTTCGACAGCTCCAGATACCAGTCGCAGTACTCGTTCCAGATGAACTGGTACAGCGCGGTCGACAGCAGGTCGAAGCGGTAATTCTTGAAGTGCTCGGCGGCTTCTGCTTCGAGGCGCTGCAGCTTCGACGCGATCCACAGGTCGGCCGTTGACAGCTCCACCGGCAGGCTGGCGTCGAGGCCGGTGTCCTGCAAGGCGTCGCTTGCGACGCCGTCTGAGCCATGTCCGCAGCTGATCAGCACGTAGCGCGCCGCGTTCCAGATCTTGTTGCAGAAGTTGCGATAACCCGCGGCACGCGCCGCGTCGAAGCGCACGTCGCGACCCTGCGTCGCGAGCGCGGCAAAGGTGAAGCGCAGCGCATCGACGCCCACGGCTTCGATGCCTTTCGGATAATCCTTGCGCGTCTTCGCCTCGATCTTCGGCGCGGTCTCGGGCTTCATCAGGCCGGTGGTGCGCTTGGCGATCAGCGCGTCCAGCGTGATGCCGTCGATCACGTCGAGCGGATCGAGCACGTTGCCCTTGGACTTGCTCATCTTGTTGCCTTCGGGGTCACGCACCAGGCCGGTGATGTAGACCTCGCGGAACGGCACTTCGCCGTTCATGAAGTAGCGGCCCATCATCACCATGCGCGCGACCCAGAAGAAAATGATGTCGAAGCCGGTGACCAGCACGCTGCTCGGATACCACTTGGCCAGCGCTTCATTCTTCTCGGGCCAGCCCAGCGTCGCCATCGGCCAGATGTCCGACGAGAACCAGGTGTCGAACACGTCGTTGTCCTGGGTCAGGCAGAAGCGATCCGAATCGGCCTCGCGCAGCTTGGCGTTGATTTCCTCGGTGCTGTCGGTGCTGGCGACTTTGAGCATGCTCAGCAGCTGGAACTCGCCCTGCGCGCCGGTCGCCTGCACGAAGGCGTCGTAGGCGCTGCGGCCGACGAAGACTTTGCCGGCGGCGTCGTACCAGGCGGGGATGCGATGGCCCCACCACAGCTGGCGGCTGATGCACCAGTCCTGGATGTTGTCCAGCCACTGGTTGTAGGTGTTGATCCAGTTTTCCGGCACGAACTTGATCTTGCCTTCGCTGAAGGCATCGAGCGCCGGCTTGGTGATCGCGGTCCAGCCGCCGTCGCGGCCGTCATCGAGCTTCTTGCGCGTCAGATCGACGAACCACTGATCGGTCAGGTAGGGCTCGACCACGGCGCCGCTGCGATCACCGCGCGGCACTTTCAGCTTGTGATCGTCGATCTTCTCGAGCAGGCCGAGCGCCTCGAAATCGGCGACGATTTTCTTGCGCGCGACGAAGCGGTCCAGGCCGCGATAGGCCTCGGGCATGTCGTCGCCGATGGTCGCGGTCGGCGTCAGCACGTTGATCAGCGGCAGCTTGTGGCGCTGGCCGAGCGCATAGTCGTTGAAGTCGTGAGCCGGCGTGATCTTGACCGCGCCGGAGCCGAACTCGCGATCGACGTAGTCGTCGGCGACGATCGGAATGTGGCGGTCCGTCAGCGGCAGCCGGATCATCTTGCCGATCAGCGACGCATAGCGCTCATCCTCGGGATGCACCGCGACCGCGGTGTCGCCGAGCATGGTTTCCGGGCGCGTCGTCGCCACCGTCAGTGTGCCGCTGCCGTCGGCCAGCGGGTAGCGGAAATGCCAGAGCTTGCCGTTTTCTTCCTCGCTGACGACTTCCAGATCGCTGATCGCGGTCTGCAGCACCGGGTCCCAGTTCACCAGTCGCTTGCCGCGGTAGATCAGGCCCTGTTCGTGCAGCTTGACGAAGTGCTCGACCACCGCCTTGGAGTAGCTAGCGTCCATCGTGAACGCGTTGCGGCTCCAGTCCACCGAGCTGCCCATGCGCTTGATCTGGGCTTCGATGGTGCCGCCGGAGTAGCGCTTCCATTCCCAGACTTTTTCCAGGAATTTTTCTCGGCCCAGGTCCAGGCGCGCCGGCTCGCCGGCCAGCTTCAGATTACGCTCGACCACCATCTGCGTGGCGATGCCGGCGTGATCGGTGCCGGGCTGCCACAGGGTGTCGAAGCCGCGCATGCGGTGATAGCGCGTCAGCGCGTCCATTACCGTGTGCTGGAACGCATGGCCCATGTGCAGCGTGCCGGTCACGTTCGGCGGCGGAATCATGATCGAGTAGGGCTCGCCGGCGCCGCGCGGCGCATAGCAGCCTTTTCGTTCCCAGTACGCGGCCCAGTGCGATTCGCTGGCGCCGGATTCGAAGGTCTTGTCCATGGTCGAGAGGCGGGGCGGCGCTGAAGGTGCGGTCATCGGGATAAGGCTCTGGGGCGGGGCGCGCGTGAGCCGGGGCCACGCGCGGGCGGGCATTATAGAGGCTGGCCGCATCCACATCCTGCAACACACTGTCGCGGCACTTTCCTGCAGGAGCGACGGCGCCCGTCTTGTATGTTCCTGGTGCCCCATTTCGGGGTCGCCAAGTAAGGAACATCAAAGTGGAAAACCTCAACAACTCGCCGCTCGCCGCCACCACCACCCAGTCAGCTGCCGATGAACTGATCATCTGCGACCTGGAATACGACGTCGCCGGTGTCGGCGCCGACGAGCCGGCGCTTGCCGAAGAAAACCAGGCTGCTTACTTTCTCGTGCACTACCGCCTGCCCGAGAACAAGTAAGCCGGCCGGTTGAATCACTCGCCGCAAAAAGGTGGGCGGAGCCTCGGCGCTCCGTCCACCGACGGCGGTCTGAGCTAACATACAGCCGCGATGGTTTTCTCCAGCGAACTCGAAGCATTCGTCCAGCATGTCGATCAGGCGTTCGATCGCGAACGCGTGTCCACGTTCTGGCCACTCGAATCGGCGCTGCGCAAACTGCTGGCCGGGCCGTTCGCGACGCAGGCGCTGAACCAGCAGCTGCGCGAACTGGTTGCCAATCCGGCGTACACCGGAGCCTGGCGGCCGAACCAGCTGATGCTGCACCGCGGCCGCGGCTTCGCGCTGTCGATCCACCTTTACGAAGCCTCGCGTCGCTACGTGCATTCGCAGCCATTCCTGGCGATGGTCGCGCCGCTGGCCGGGGCGCCGCTGGCGTATGCGCGCTACGAGCTGCCGGCGGAGTATCGCAACGACGTATTCAACCCGGCGCTGCGCATCCACACGCCGCAGATCGGCGAAGTCGCCGTCGGCGAGCTGCTGTGCCTGCACAGCGACCGTTACCTGTACGACTTTCATATCGAGGCGCCGGTGCCGATGCTCAGGCTCAGCACCGCGCCGTTTCACAGCCTGGAATGGCTGTTCAATCGCGAAACCGGCTACGCCTGGCAGGCCAACGACAGCGAGATCACCGCGACCCAGCTACGCGTTGCCGCCTACATCCTCGGCAAGCTCGCCGACCCGTCCTCGGTGGAGCCGCTGAAGCAGCTGAGCGAACATCCGCACCACGCGGTGCGCTGGGCCGCGGTCCAGAGCCTGGGCCGGATCAACCGCTCCGCTGCGGTGGAACGCTTGCAGGCTTCGGTCGACGATCCGCATCCGCACATCCGGCGGGCGGCGGCCAAGACGCTGGCGCAGTTGAAGGACTCCTGACGCGATGCTTGACGACGCGGTCAACGCGGTGTGTTGCAGTGGTCCCGTGGTTGCCGGGCGCTGATGCCGTGGCGCGCATCTTCGAGCCCCGAGTCGATCGCGTCGTGTCGCTGGACGAGCTGACCGACTTCGTCCATGCCAGCGTCGACCTGCACGATCTCGACAGTATTTCGAGCGCGGCGCCGCTGCTGCGCGGACTGGCCAACGACCGCCAGCTGGTGGTGTCGCGGCTGAACCAGCAGGTGCAGAACCTGTTCCGCAGCGAGTCGATTCCGTCGGCGCAGGTGATTTTCCTCGGCGAGGGCCGCGACTTCTACCTGCGCGCGAACATCTGGCCGTCGATGGCGGACCTGTCCAGCGGCCGGGTCTACCAGGACCAGTTCGCCTACAACCTGGCGCACGATCACAACTACAGCTTCATGACCGTCGGCTATCACGGGCCGGGCTACATCACCGATCTGTACGAATACGACAACAGCGGGGTCACGGGGCGCATCGGCGAGCAGGTCGAGCTGCGTTTCGTGCAGCGCGTGCAGTTCCGCGGCGGCATGGTGATGCTGTACGAGGCCGGCCGCGACGTGCACACGCAGCTGCCGCCCGACGAAATGAGCATTACCCTGAACCTGATGATCGCGACCCCGGAAGTGCGGCTGCGCGACCAGTATTTCTTCGAACTGCAGCGCGGCAGCCTGCTCGATTACCCGATCGAGACCGATGGCTCACGGCGCGTGTCGATGATCCGCATGGCGGCCGATGTCGGTGACGCCGACACCCGGCAGCTGCTCGGCGATCTGGCCGCGTCGCATCCCTGCAGGCGCACGCGGCTGGCCGCCTACGAAGGCCTGGCGCGGCTGGCACCGCAGGACGCGGAGAGCGTGTGGACGAAAGCGGCCGCCGATCCGGAAGCGCTGGTCAGCGAGGCGGCGCGGGCGAGGTTGGCGGCGCTGCTTTAGAACCCCTCTCCCGGAGGCAGAGGTTCCCTAAACCGCCGGCAGCTGGCTGCGAGAGAACTGCGCGGCCCAGGCGGGGAAATCGTCCGCGGCGATCGCCGGCGAATAGTGGTAGCCCTGGTGCAGACGGCAGCCGAGCCGGTACAGCGTGCGCGCCTGCGACGGCGTTTCCACGCCCTCGGCGATCACGTCCAGATTCAGGTTCTGCGCCAGCGCGATCGTCGCCGAGATGATGCCCATGGCCTGGCGCGAGATTTCCATCGTGCCGACGAACTGGCGGTCGATCTTGATCTTGTCGATCGGCAGGTGCTGCAGGTATTTGAACGAGGAATAACCGGTACCGAAGTCGTCCATGCCGATGCGATAGCCCAGCGCGCGTATCGCCTCGAGCAGCAGGCGTGCCTCGTTGGAGGTGTCGAACAGCACGGTTTCGGTCAGCTCCAGATCCATCGCATTGGCGGCGGCGTCGCCACCGTGCTGGAACGCGCCGAGCACGTCGAGCATGCGGCCGTCCTGGAACTGGTGGGCCGACAGGTTCACCGCGATGCGCCACAGGTGACCGGCGGCGGTCCAGCTGCGGGCCTGCCGGTGAGCAAGTTCCAGGCAATGCTGTGACAGCAGGCCGATCAGGCCTTCTTCCTCGGCGACGGTGATGAACTCGGCGGCGGGGAGCAGGCCGCGTTCGCGATGGCGCCAGCGCAGCAGCGCTTCGGCGCCGACCACCTGACGAAGACCGTAGTCGACGATCGGCTGGTAGTGGACCTCGAAGCGGTTTTCCTTCAGCGATTCGCGGATCTCGTTGGCCAGCGCTTTCTGCGAGCGCAGCTGGCCGGCGAGCTTGCCGCCGGCGAAGCGCGCGGTATTGCGGCCGCTTTTCTTCGCCGCGATCACCGCCGCCTCGGCGCTGCTGATCAGCTGTTCGGCGCTGCTGCCGTCGTCGGGCGACATCGCCATGCCGATCGACGTCGACATCGTCAGCACGTCGTTGGGAATCGGGTAGGGCTCGGCGACGCCGCGCAGCACGCAGCCGGCGACCTCCTTGATTTCGGTTTCGGCATAGCCGCGGCCGAGTTCGAACATCACCACGAACTTGTCGCCGTGGTAACGGAACAGGCTGGCGTCTTCGGGAATGAAGCGCTGGATGCGGTTGACCGCCTCGCACAGGTAGCGGTCGCCGACGCCGTGGCCGAAGCGCTGATTGATCGAGCGGAAATGGTCCAGGTCCAGGTACAGCAGCGCGATACCGTCCTGTCCGTCGGCCAGGCGGCGGTGCAGGCTTTCTTCGAGCTTGGCGCGATTGCCCAGGCCGGTCAGCGGATCGTGATAGGCGAGCCGCCCGAGCAGCTCGGAGCGGTCGCGGAAATGGCGGATCGACTGCGCCATTTCGCCGAACTCGTCGGGTCGCAGCGGCGGCAGATCGATCGCCAGTTCGCCGGCATTGACTTGGCGGATCGCCTCGGTGATGACGCGCAAGGGACGCAGAATCGAGCGCTCGATGGTCCAGATCAGCAGCAGGCCGCTGAGCATGATGGCCGCGGTGATCAGTGCACCGGTGAGCGTGGCGCGGCCGGTGCGCTGACGGCCGCGCTCCTCGATGCGCTGCGCCTGCGCGAACTCACGGTGCCGCGCGTCTGCCAGGGTGGTTTCGATGGTGTCGAGGCGTTGCTGCATCTGCGCCATTACCGGCGCTGCCGATTCCTGCTTGCCTTCGCCGATCGCGGTGATCGCGATCAGCGACAGCCGCGGCACCTCCTCGACCGCGCTCAGCACCACGTCGCGGCTGTCCGGATCGAACACGCCGACTTCGGCGAGCTGGGACCTGACCGCGTCCAGTGCCTGCTGATGTGCGATTTCGGCGGCTTTCTGCTCGTCGGCCTTGTGCAGCAGCAGCGCCGAATTGAGCTGGCCGCCGCGGTGGCGGAACAGCGTCACCGCCTGCTCGGTGGCGACGATGGTTTCGAAACGCCGGTACTGCTCCTGCGCGGCGGCCTGGTCGCGCTGGTTCTGCGCGAACAGCGAGGCCAGCACCAGGCTGCCCGTAGTAAATGCCAGCACCAGCGCCACGCACAGCAACAGCAGGCGCGAACGCACGCTGAAGAAGCGCCAGGGCTTCCTACGGTCGCGGTTCCAGAGGTCGGTGCTCATTGCAAGCCGATGATAAGACAAGCGCGTTGTAAGCGATTGTCGTTTCGGGCGAGCGGCAGCGATTAAACGTCTACCAGACTTTAGAATGGGCGCAGATCCGGACAAATCCTCATGATGACTTTCTCGCCGCCGCTAGTGGAGCAGGTCGCCCTCGTCACCGGCGGCTCGCGTGGCATCGGCGCGGCGATCGTGCGCCGGCTGGCGCGCGACGGCGCGACCGTGGCGTTCACCTACCTGAACTCGGCGGCGCGCGCGCAGGCGCTTGCCAACGAGATCGTCGCCGCCGGCGGCAAGGCGGTGGCGCAACGCGCCGACAGCGCCGACATCGACGCGCTGCGCAGCTGCATCGACCGCGTTGCCGCCGATCATGGCCGCCTCGACATCCTGGTCAACAGCGCCGGCATCGGCCTGATGGGCCTGGTCGATGATTACTCGCCCGGCGACTTCGACCGCATGATGGCGGTCAACGTGCGCGCGCCGTTCTTCGCCGCGCAAGGCGCCGCGCGCCACATGCGGCGCGGCGGCCGCATCATCGTCATCGGCAGCGCCGCCGCGGATCGCGCTGCGTTTGCCGGCAACAGCGTCTACGCGGCGAGCAAGGGCGCGGTCGCGGCGATGGTGCGCGGCCTGGCACTGGACCTGTCAGCGCGCGGCATCACCGTCAACAACCTGCAGCCCGGCCCGATCGCGACCGAAGCCAACGCCGCGTCCGGCGCGCAGCTCGATGCGATCAACGCGATGATGCCGGTCGGGCGCATGGGCAGCGTCGATGAAGTCGCGGCGATGGTCGCGTATCTGGTCGGCGTCGAAGCGGCGTTCGTGACCGGTGCGAGTCTGACGATCGACGGTGGGCTTACCGCCTGAGGCTTCGACGGCGATCCGCTCCCTCGATACGGCTCGCAGGCGAGCCTACTCGGGACGAACGGAGTTTGGTTGAGGCCTCGATGTCACCCAGCACGCTCCGTTACTCCCGAGTAGCCGGGCTTGCCGGGCGTATCTCATGGATTGTGTCTTCAGCTCGTAAGCTCATACCCGCGATCTCGGTACGAACGGAGTTTGGTTGAGGCCTTGATGTCACCCAGCACGCTCCGTTACTCCCGAGTAGCCGGGCTTGCCGGGCGTATCTCATGGATTGTGTCTTCAGCTCATAAGCTCATACCCGCGATCTCGGTACGAACGGAGTTTGGTTGAGGCCTCGATGTCACCAGCACCCTACGTTCGTCCGGAGTAGCCGGGCCTGCCCGGCGTATCGAGGGAGCGGATCGAACTCACAGCTTGTGGGTCTTCAGCTCATACCCGCGATCGCGGCACGAACGGGGTTTGCTTGAGGCCCCGATGTCACCAGCACCCTACGTTCGTCCGGAGTAGCCGGGCCTGCCCGGCGTATCGAGGGAGCGGATCGAGCTCACAGATTGTGGGTCTTCAGCTCATACCCGCGATCGCGGTAGAACTTGTAGCGCTCGCGCGAGCTGCTGCGGTCCGCGACCGTCGCCGGCACGATTTCCAGCACGCGCTCGAAGCGGCTGAAGTAGGTCGGCACGTCGGCGCCGAGGTTGAACAGTATGCCGTGGTGCGTCGGCGGCGGCTCGCCGTTGCCGATCAGGATCAGCGGCTGCGGATCGGCGCTGGGCTTGCCGGTGTCGATCTCGTGTGACAGGAAGCCGCCTTCCTTGTAGCTCCACAGCGCGCCGTCGATCTGCTCGGCGAGCTCGGACTGCGGCACGCGCAGGTACACGCGCGCGCCGCTGGCCGCGGCTTTTTCGCACAGCCGGCACACCGTATTGACGGTGTCGCCGTTGGCCTGCGTCGGCTCCGGCAGGATGTAGAAATCGATGCGCGTCATTCCCCGCTACGCCCGCTGCGTGAGTGACTCGGTACCGACGCCAGGCTGCGCAGGTTCAAATCGTCAATCCCGCTTCGCCGCGGCGTTGAGCAGGTACTGCACCAGCAGCGGCACCGGGCGGCCGGTGGAGCGCTTGCCCTTCCAGGCGGTGGCGGCGATGTCCAGGTGCGCCCATTTCATTTTCTTGGCGAACTTGTGCAGGAAAGTCGCGCCGATGATCGCGCCGCCGCCGTTGCCGCCGGAGGTGGCGATGTTGGCGATGTCCGCGCATTCGCTCTTCAGGTGCTCCTCGTACTCCGGCCACAGCGGCATTTCCCAGACGCGGTCGCCGATCTGCTCACCGGCCGCGGTCAGCGAGCGCGTCAGGCCCGCGGTGTTCGAGAACAGGCCGGTCGGATAGGCGCCGAGCGCGACGACGATGGCGCCGGTCAGCGTCGCCATGTCGATGCACACGCTGGGATCGTAGGTCTGCTCGACGTAGGTCAGCGCGTCGCACAGGATCAGGCGGCCTTCGGCATCGGTGTTGAGGATTTCGATGGTGATGCCGGCCATGCTGGTGACGACGTCGCCGGGCTTGTTGGCGGCGCCGTCGAGCAGGTTTTCGCTGGCCGCGACCACGCCGACCACGTTGATCGGCAGCGCCAGCTCGGCCAGCGCGCGGAACGCGCCGATCACCGCGGCGCCGCCGCACATGTCGAACTTCATTTCGTCCATATTCGCGGCCGGCTTGATGCTGATGCCGCCGGCGTCGAAGGTCAGGCCCTTGCCGACCAGCGCGATCGGCTTTTCGCCCTTGGGCCCTTTCAGGTATTCCATGACGATCAGTTTCGGCGGCTGCACGCTGCCGCGCGCCACCGACAGGAACGAGCCCATGCCGAGCTTGCGCAGCTCCGGCTCTTCCAGAATCTTGACCTTGAAGCCGTGCGCCGCGCCGAGCTGCTCGGCACTGGTCGCCAGATACGTCGGCGTGCAGATGTTGCCGGGCAGGTTGCCCAGGGTCTTGGCGACGTTCATGCCCTTGGCGATCGCCAGGGCCTCGACCAGGCCGCGCTCGCCGGCGGGCAGGTCGCTGCGACGCGGCACATCGAAGGTCAGGCGCTCGAGCTTGTAGCTCGGCAGTTCTTCCTTGGCCTTTTCGCCGCGGCAGTCGTCGAAGCTGTAGAAGGCTTCTTCGATGGTGATCGCGGCCTGGCTGACGTTCCAGTGGAAGTCGCGGCCCTTCAGCGGCAAATGCGTCAGATAGCTGACCGCGTCGATCGAGCCGGTCTGGCGCAGCGCGCGCGCTGCGGCCGCATTGACCTTGCGGAAGGCATTGTCGTCGAAGCTGCGTTCACGGCCGAGGCCGACCAGCATCACGCGGTCGGCGAAGGTGCCGGGCAGGTTGTGCAGCACCAGGCTCTGGCCAAGCTTGCCGTCCATGTCGCCGCGGCGCATCACCGCCGCGATCGCGCCGTCGCTGACGCCGTCGATCACGGCCGCGGATTCGCTCATCGTGCGGCGGTCGTAAATGCCGACGATCACGCAGGACACGCGCTGTTTTTCGGGATTGCCGCTCTTGACGAAATATTCCATCGTTTTCCTCGGGTGTGTTCAGGCTGCAAGGGCCTGAATCCTGAATTTTGTTACGACCAGCTACAGAGGGCGGTCTTGCCCAAGCTTGAACTTGGCGAGCCGGGCTGCCGGATACCGGCCAGCCGCCGCCGAGCGATTGCATGATGTCGGCGATTCCGGCGTCGCCAAGTGTAGCGATTTATCCACAACGACCCAAGCAACCGGCGGCGCCGCGGAGCCCGCGCCGTGGGCGCGGCGGCGACGCAAAGCGCGGCGTCAGGCCGCATAATCGCGGCCCTATGAACGGCGCCACACTCGACCGCTACCTGTTGCGAGAGGCCGCGACCTCCTGGGCCGCGGTGACGCTCGTGCTGTTGCTGATCATGCTGTCGACGCGTTTCGCCAGCCTGCTCGGCGAGGCCGCGTCCGGCGGCCTGCCGCGCGATCTGCTGTTCAAGATCGTCGGCCTGTCGAGCCTGCAGTACCTGGTGATCCTGGTGCCGGTGTCGCTGCTGCTGGGCACGATGCTGTCGCTGGGCCGGCTGTACAAGGACAACGAAATCGCCGCGATGACCGGCTGCGGCGTCAGCCTGTTCCGGTTGTACCGGCCGTTTCTGGCGCTGGGCCTGCTGCTGGCGCTGTTCACGGCGCTGCTCGCCTTCGAGATCGGGCCGTGGGCCGGCCGCACCGCGGACTACGTGGTCAAGGACGCGCGACGGCTGATCCAGTATCTGCCTTTCGAATCCGGCCGCTTCACCACCGTGGCCGACGGCCGCGGCGTTTTCTATACGGCCGAGACCGACAAGGGCAAGGAGAAGCTGACCTCGGTGTTCGCTCAGATCGAAACCGACAAGGGCGTGTCGATCGTCGTCGCCAACGAGGGCCGGCAGCGGCTCAACGAGGAAACCGGCGATCGCGAGATCAGCCTCTACGGCGGCTGGCGTTACGAAGGCCAGCCCGGCGCGCAGCTCTACGATATTTTGCGTTTCGACGAATTCACCACGCGGGTGACGCCGCCGCAGTTCATCTACACCGGCGGCAAGCGCAAGCTGATGGCCACCGGCGACCTGTGGCGCTCCACCGATCCTCAGGATCGAGCCGAGCTGCACTGGCGCATCGCCGCGCCGCTGTCGGTGTTCCTGCTGACCCTGCTCGCGGTGCCGCTGTCGTATGTCGGCCCGCGCCAGGGCCGCTACGGCAAGATCGTGTTCGGCATGATCATCTACCTGTTCTATTCCAACCTGCTCGGCATCGGCCAGAGCTGGATCGGCAAGGGCAAGATTCCGGAGAGCATCGGCCTGTGGTGGGTGCATGCGATCGTGCTGGTCGCGGCGATCTATCTGATCGGTGCGCGCATGAACTGGTGGCAGCGCCGGCCGCGCGCGCCGGCCGCGGCGGTGGCCGCATGAATCGTCTCGACCGCTACATCGTGCGTTCGATTTTGTCGCTGACCTTCGTCGTCGGCCTGGCGCTGGTTGCGATCTACACCTTCACCAGCTTCGTCGCCGACCTGGGCAATACCGGCAAGGGCGACTACGGCCTGACCGAACTCGCGGTCTACACCTTGCTGAACATGCCGGCCGGCCTGCACGTGCTGATGCCGATCATCGCGATGCTCGGAACCCTGATGGGCCTGGGCAACATGGCCGGGCAGGGCGAGATCACCGCGATCCGCGCCGCCGGCGTCAGCAATGTGCGCATCGGCATGGCGGCGCTGATCGCCGGCGCGATGCTCGGCCTGCTCGGCTGGGCGATCGGCGAATGGGTCGCGCCGGTGAGCCAGCAGTCCGCCGAACGCTACAAGAGCAACGCCCGCTACGGCATCGACGGCGCCAACTCAAAGCCCGTGTGGCTGAAGAACGGCAACGACATCTTCAACATCAAGAAGCTCGACAGCGAAAGCCACATCGGCGACGCGGTGATCTATTCCATCGGCGACGACCTGCGCCTGCATGCGATCACCTCGGCCAGGGACGGCGTCTTCGCCGACGGCCAATGGATGCTGACCGATGTGGTGCGCACCGAATTCGGCGACGACAGCGCCAAGGTCGAGAAGCTGCCGCAGTACCAACTGCAGGGGGGGCTGTCGCCGAGCGTGCTGCGGCTGTTCGTGCTGCAGGCCAAGAGCCTGTCCACCGAAGGCCTGCTCGAGCTGATCAACTACCTAGACGAAAACCAGCTCGATTCCAGCGAGCAGCGTCTCGAGTTGTGGCAGAAGATCGTCGAGCCGCTGACGGTGATGGCGATGATGATGTTCGCGGTGCCGTTCGTGTTCGGATCCCTGCGCAACAGCGGCGCCGGCCTGCGGCTGATGATCGGCGTGCTGGTCGGGGTCGCGTTCTACGTGATCAACCAGGTCACTGCCGATTCCGGCCAGCTCTACGGCTGGCCGCCTTCGATCTCGGCCTGCGCGCCGACCGTGGTGCTGGCGGCCTGGGGCTGGTGGCGGTTGAAAAAAGCCGGCTAGTTTTTCTGCCGAAATAAGCACTCCCCGTTCGTGTCGAGTAGCGGGCTTGCCCGCGTATCGAGACATCGCGCGGTCCCTCGATACGCCCGCAAAAGCGCGGGCTACTCGGGAGGAACGGAATTCGTGTCGGTTGTTTCTTTCGGCTCGACCACGACTTCGGTCATAGCCGCCAGATCGCACAGCGCGCGTCGGCGCTTGTCCAGCAGCATCACCAGCAGCGCGACGATCGAAAACGCGACGCCGGCGATCATCACCGTAGCCGCGTGCACATGCTCTGCCAGCTTGGGAAACTGCAGCAGCGCCGGAATCAGCAGCGCGAACCAGGTCAGCAGCATCACCGCGTAGCGCAGGCTGGCGATCGGCCAGCGCAGCGCCGCGCCGTCGACGCGGCGCACGCGCATGCGCCAGACGCGCATGCCCAGGGTCTGGCCGCCATGCGTCCACGAATAGCCGAAGAAACCCAGGCCGACCAGGAACAGCAGAATCTGGAACGCGAGTCGCGTGCGCGCCGCGCCGCCGAGCGCATCGCGCACCCAGGTATCGATCAGCGCCGCGACCATCCACAGCGCCAGCAGCAACAGGCCGTCGTAAATCGACGCAGCGAAACGCCGCCAGATCGGAGCGGGAAGGACCAGGGGCATGGGCGTGACGGTGACCAGGGTCCGCCAGTTTAAATCGTGGGGCGGGCCATGACCCGCCGCTGTTGATTTTGATGCGGCGAAAGCAAAACTCCGTTCGTCCCGAGTAGCCGGGCTTGCCCGGCGTATCGAGGGACCGTCGAGCGAGGTTCGGGTCCCTCGATACGGCTCGCGAGCGAGCCTACTCGGGACGAACGGGGTTTTGTGCGTGCGAAGGCGACAAGCCTTACCAGCGAACCAGCACCGCGCCCCAGGTCAGCCCGCCACCGACGGCCTCGAAAATCACGTTCTGCCCGCGCTGGATGCGGCCGTCGCGCACCGCGACATCCAGCGCCAGCGGGATCGATGCGGCCGAGGTGTTGCCGTGGTCGTGCACCGTGGTCACCACCTGCTCGGGCTTCAGGCCGAGCTTTTCGGCGGTGGACATGATGATGCGGATGTTGGCCTGGTGCGGCACCATCCAGTGCAGGTCGGCGCCGGTCAGGCCGTTGGCTTTCAGCGCTTCCTGGGTCACTTCGCCGAGCACGCGCACGGCCTGCTTGTACACCGCCTGGCCGTTCATTTCGACGAAGGGATTGCCGACGATCCTGCCGTTCTGCACGCCGCCCGGCACGCGCAGGATGCCGCTGTGGCGGCCGTCGGAATGCAGGTGCGTCGACAACACGCCGGGCGTTTCGGAGGCCTGCAGCACCACCGCGCCGGCGCCGTCGCCGAACAGCACGCAGGTGCGTCTGTCGGTCCAGTCGAGGATGCGCGAGAAGGTTTCGGCGCCGATCACCAGCGCGCATTTGGCGGCGCCGGTGGAGACGAACTTGTCGGCCGTCGCCAGCGCGTAGATGAAGCCGCTGCAGACCGCCTGCACGTCGAAAGCCGCGCCGCCGGTGACGCCGAGCTTGGCCTGCAGCAGGCAGGCGGTGGACGGAAAGATCATGTCCGGCGTCGAGGTGGCGACGATGATCAGGTCGATGTCGGCGGCGCTGACGCCGGCGGCGGCCATCGCGCGCTCGGCGGCGCGCTGCGCCAGGTCGCTGGTCTGTTCGCCGTCGGCGGCGATATGGCGGCGGCGGATACCGGTGCGCTCGAAGATCCACTCGTCGGTCGTGTCGACGGTCTGCGCCAGATCCTGGTTGCTGACGACTTTTTCCGGCAGATAACTGCCCGTGCCGGAGATGCGCGAATAAGCCATTGAGAGAATTGAGATGTGTCGTTGTGCTCCGGCGAGTCCGGTGCACCGGGCGCTGCGCTAAAGGTACGCTTTGATCGGATACAGTTTGGAGCTTCCGCCGGTTCCATACAACTTCCCAGCGTATGGAGGCCGGGCGGCGTTACACGGCGTCACGCGCTGCAATCTGGTGGTTATCCCTCAGTGACGCAACGCCGCGATGATAGGCCGGCCGGGTCTTCCGGCCTGCTGCTGGAGCGCTGCGATGGATGAGCCGATTCCCAAGATCTCGATTCAGGACCTGTCGACGCTGCTCGGCGCCGCGCTCGGCGGCCCGGTCCGCGCCGCCGATCTGCACGACGCGGTGCTGAAGCCGCGGCATCACGACGAGTCGCCTCAGCCGGCCCATGCCGGCGACCTGATCGAGCAATTGCTGCGTGGCGCGCGCCGGCAATAGGCGCCGCGCAAGGTTTAGCATGGAGGCATGCGGCCCTGCCGCCTCTCGATAGGGGACCTTCCTCCATGCTGTTTGCCAAATCGTCTAGTCGCGGCCGCTGCTGTCTGGCGGCTGCCGCGCTGTTGAGCCTCGCCGCCTGTGGCCAGAAATCGCCGAATCCGCCAGCGCCAGTCGAGGCCTCCACGCCGGCCGCCGTCGAGCCGGCCAAGGCCGACTGGGCCGCGTTCCGCGACCGTTTTCAGGAAGAAACCTTCGCGGCCAACCCGGGCTTCGCGGTCAGTCAGGGCCGCCACGAGTTCGACGGCCGGTTGCCGGACTGGAGTGCGGCGGGCATCGCCAGCGAGATCGCGCGTCTCGACGCGGCACGCAGCGCCGCGGCCACGTTCACCGATGCCCAGCTGCAGCCCGAGGAGCGCTTCGAGCGTGACTATCTGCTGGCCACCGTCGATGGCCGGCTGTTCTGGCTGCGCGATGTCGAAACGCCGTTCCACAATCCCGGTTTCTATCTGAGCACCGACGGCCTCGACCCGAGCACCTACCTGACGCGGCCGTATGCGCCGCTGGACGTGCGGCTGAAGGCGTTCACGGCGTATCTGAAGGCGGTGCCGAACGCGGTCACGCAAATTCGCGCCAACCTGCGCTCGCCGCTGCCCAAGACTTTCGTCGCGCTCGGCCTCAACGGCTTCGGCGGCTTTCCGGCTTTCTTCCGCAAGGACGTGCCGCCGATTTTCGCCGAGGTCAAGGACGAGGCATTGCAGGCCGAGTTCAAGGCCGCGCTGGAGCCGGCCGCTAAATCGCTGGAAGAGCTCAGCGCCTGGCTCAAGAGCGAGCAGCCCAAGGCCAACGACGACTTCGCGCTCGGCGCCGAACGCTTCAGCAAAATGCTCTATGCGACCGAGCGTGTATCGACACCGCTGAAGGACCTGGAAGCCGTCGGCCGCGCCGATCTGCAGCGCAATCTGGACGCGCTGAAAACCGCCTGCGCCGCATATGCGCCGAAAGCCAGCCTGCATGCCTGCATGGACCAGGTCAACGCCGACAAGCCCAAGGGCGGCGCGGTGGAAGGCGCGCGGGCGCAGCTCGACAGCCTGCGCCAGTTCATCATCGACAAAAAGCTGGTGACGATACCGAGCGACGAGAAAGCCCTGGTCGGCGAAGCGCCGCCGTATCAGCGCTGGAACTTCGCGTACATCGACATCCCCGGCCCTTACGACAAGGGCATGCCGTCGACCTACTACATCGCGCCGCCGGACCCGAGTTGGCCGAAGAAGGAGCAGCTCGACTACGTGCCGGGCGCGGCGGTGCTGCTGTTCACCTCGGCGCATGAAGTCTGGCCCGGGCATTTCCTGCAGTTTCTGCACTCGAACCGCTCGCCGTTCAAGTTCGGCCAGCTGTTCGTCGGCTATGCGTTCGCCGAAGGCTGGGCGCATTACACCGAGGAGATGATGTACGACGCCGGCCTCGGCGATCATCGGCCCGAATACAAGATCGGCCAGCTGTCCGAAGCGCTGCTGCGCAACGTTCGCTTCCTGTGCGCGATCGGGCTGCACACCCAGGGCATGAGCGTGCAGACCTGCGAAACCATGTTCAAGGAAGAAGGCTTCCAGGACGCCGGCAACGCGCGCCAGCAGGCCGCGCGCGGCACCTACGACGCGGCCTATCTGAACTACACGATGGGCAAGCTGATGATCGTCAAGCTGCGCGAAGACTGGGTCAAGACGCACGGCGGCCGCGAGGCCTGGCATGCCTTCCACGACCAGTTCCTGTCCTACGGCGGCCCGCCGATTCCGCTGGTGCGTCAGCAGATGCTGGGCGCGGACGACAAGGGGTCGTTGTTCTAGTCGTCGCGGTCAAGGACCGCTCCTGCATGGCGCATTGCCTGTAGGAGCGGTCCCGCGCCCTGGTACCTGAGTGCTATCCCCGCGGCCGGGCCTCAAAACCGCTGCCGTACGCGCGTAACATCCATCCGATAACAACGCGCGAACCACAGGGAGCCCGCATGAGAACCATCAGGCGCATCGCCATCGTCGGCGGCCGGCGCATTCCGTTCGCGCGCAACAACACCGCCTATGTCGACAGCAGCAATACCGACATGCTGACCGCGGCGGTCAAGGCCGTCGTCGACGCCTATGGGCTCAAAGACCAGCGCATCGGTGAAGTCGCCGCCGGCGCGGTGCTGAAGCATTCGCGCGACACCAACCTCGCGCGCGAGGCGGCGCTGTCCAGCGGACTGTCGCCGCGCACGCCGGCCTACGACGTGCAGCAGGCCTGCGCGACGTCGCTGGAAACCGCGATGCTGGTGGGCAACAAGATCGCCGTCGGGCAGATCGAGGTCGGCATCGCCGGCGGCGTCGACAGCGCCTCCGACGCGCCGATCGCGCTGAACGAGGAGCTGCGCCAGATCGTGCTGAAATCGCAGCGCGTCAAGAGCAGCGGCGACCGGCTCAAGCTGCTGGCGCAGCTGCGTCCGCACATGCTGGCGCCATCGATTCCGAGCATCACCGAATCGCGCACCGGCCTGTCGATGGGCGAGCACACCGAGCTGATGGTCAAGCAGTGGGGCATCACGCGCGAGGCGCAGGACGAGCTGGCGCTGGCCAGCCACCTGCGCGCCGCGGCCGCCTACGAGCGCGGGTTTCTCGACGATCTGCTGGTGCCGTACAAGGGACTGCAGCGCGACAACAACCTGCGCGCCGATACCACGCTGGAGAAACTCGCCAAGCTCAAGCCGGCTTTCGACAAGACCTCGGGTCGCGGCACTTTGACCGCCGGTAACTCGACGCCGCTGACCGATGGCGCGTCGGCATTGCTGCTGTCGTCGGAAGAGTGGGCGAGTGCGAACGGCCTTGCTCCGCAGGCCTTTCTGGTCGACGCCGAAGCCGCCGCGGTCGACTACTACGGCCCGCGCGCCGAAGGCCTGCTGATGGCGCCGACTTATGCCGTGCCGCGTTTGCTGGCACGCAATGGACTCGGCTTACAGGACTTCGACTACTACGAAATTCACGAGGCTTTCGCCGGCCAGGTGCTATGCACCCTGAAGGCCTGGGAAGACGCGGCCTATTGCCGCGACATGCTCGGCCTGCCCGGCGTGTTCGGCTCGATCGACCGCGCCAGGCTCAACGTCAACGGCGGCTCGCTGGGTTATGGCCACCCGTTTGCGGCGACCGGTGCGCGCATCGTCGCGGCGGCAGCCAAGCAGCTGGCGGCGCACAGGGCGAGCAGCGGCAAATCCGGGCGTACGCTGATTTCGATTTGTGCGGCCGGTGGCCTGGGAGTCGCGGCGATACTCGAAGCTTAGCGCTGTCGTTTTCGCTACTTGTAGCGCGCCGCCGCGGTATTGCGCGACAGGTTCGGCCCGAGCGTCAGCCGCGCCTGCGTCATCGCGTCGTAGTCGCCGGCATCGGGCAGCGACGGGATCGTCACCAGCTCGCCGCTGTCCAGGCCGGCCAGCGCGGCGTCGACCATCTCGTCCACTTCCATCAGCATTTCCTTCGGCAGCTGGTCAACGCTGCCGCCGGAGCGGTCCCAGATTTCGGTGCGCGTCGCGCCCGGCAGCACCGCATGCACGCGCACGCCGCTGTCCTTCAGCTCCTGATGCAGCGCCAGGCTCAGGTTCAGCACGAAGGCCTTGGTGCCGCTGTAGACGCCGTTGAACAGTTCCGGCGCCAGTGCCAGCACCGAGGCCATGTTGATCAGCGTGCCGCGGCGGCGCGCCACAAACGCGGTGGCCGCGGCGACCGCGAGCCGCGACACCGCCTGTACGTTGAGGCCGATCATCGACTCCAGCCGGTCGGCGTCGCCGCCGATCAGCGGGCCGCTGACCGACATGCCGGCGTTGTTGACCAGCATCGTGATCGCCTCGTCGCGGCGCAGGCGCTGCTCGACCTTGAGCAGATCGCTGCGATCGTTCAGATCGGCTTTCAGCGTTTCGACCTGCACGCCGCTGTCCGCGCGCAGGCGCGCGGCCAGTTCGTCGAGCCGATTCAGGTCGCGCGCGACCAGGATCAGATCGTAGCCGCGGTGGGCGAGCCGGTTGGCGTAGACCGCGCCGATGCCGGTGGAAGCGCCGGTGATCAGCGCGGTGCCTTGGACGGCGGGTTTCGGGACCGGGTTTGCCATGGTTGCAGCTCCTGTTCACTGGGCCCTGCGGCCCGATTTATAAAATGATGCTCGTAATATAAGGCTTTGTCCATATCGTCAGCGCAGACACCGGCCGCCGCGATTCCATCGCTGCAGCCGTGCAGGTGAAGATGCCGCGTTCGGCATAGAATTCGGGGGATCGCCATGCTTAATTCACTCGCCCCGGAACTGTTAGGCCCCGCATTGGCGAGCCTGTGCGTGTTCGCCGCGGCGATCGGCCTGCCGGTGCCGACGATGCCGGCACTGATCTTCGCCGGCAGCGTGATCGCCGGCAGCGGCGATCCGCTGATGGTGGCGACGCTGGCTTTCGGCGGTGCCTGGCTGGGCGCTTTCGCCGGCGACAGCCTGTGGTATGCGGCGGGCCGCCGATATGGCTTCGCGGTGCTGCGGCTGTTGTGCCGCATGTCGCTGTCGCGCGATACCTGCGTGCGCCGTACCGAAAGTTTCTTCGAGCGCCGCGGCGTGCGCATCCTGCTGATCGCGCGCTTCGTGCCGGGGCTGTCGGTGGTGTCGGTGCCGATGTCGGGCAGCGCGCAGGTGCCTTTCTCGCGCTTCGCGCTGTTTGATGCCAGCGGCGCGGCGCTGTGGATCGGTACCGGCCTGGCGCTGGGTTACCTGTTCGCCGGCCAGATCGATCTGCTGATGCAGCTGCTGCACGACTTCGGCCTGGGGCTCGGCGCGGCGACCGTGACGACACTGGCGATCTTCATCGGCTTTCGCTGGCTGCGTCGGCGTCGGCTGCTGGTGCAGCTGGAAATGAGCCGGATTTCGGTGGCCGAGCTGTACTCGATGATGGCAGCCGGCGCGGTGCCGGTGATCATCGACGTGCGCACGCCGGAGCATCGCAAACACGATCCCTACCTGATCCCGGGCGCGCGCACGCTGGATCTGGCACAGCTCGAAAGCGGGCTGCCCGATCTGACGCGCAAGGAGCAGGTGATCCTGTACTGCTCATGCCCGAACGAGATCTCGGCCGCGCTGGTCGCGCAGCGTCTGCGCAAGCTCGGTTTCAACGACGTGCGGCCGCTGCTCGGCGGCCTCGACGCCTGGCGCGACCAGGGTTGGGAGCTGCAGCCCATCGTCGCGACGATGCCGGGCGAGGGCAGCGGCGAACCCAGCGTGATTGCGCTGGCCATCCAAACGTAAGCCGGGTGCGCCCGGAACAGGCTCGTGCTGATGAATCTCTATGACCGTTTTGTGCTGCCACACCTGATCGACTGCGTCTGCGGCATCGGCCCGGTGATGGAACAGCGCGCCGCGCTGATTCCAAGGGCGCGGGGAAAAGTGCTGGAAATCGGTGCCGGCAGCGGCCTCAACTTCCGCTACTACGATGCGAGTCGCGTCGACAGCATTCACGCACTCGATCCGTCCGAGGGCATGAACACTCTGGCGCGCAAGCGCGCTGCCGGCATCGGCATCCCGGTGCAGACCCTGGCGCTGGGCGCGGAAACCATCCAGGCCGACGACGCCAGCTTCGACACCGTGGTCAGCACGTTCACGCTGTGCACGATTCCCGATGCGGTTTCGGCATTGAAAGAAATGCGCCGCGTGCTCAGGCCCGGCGGCGAGCTGCTGTTCTGCGAGCATGGCAGCGCGCCCGATGCCTCGGTGCGGCGCTGGCAGCAGCGCCTGACGCCGCTGTGGAAGCCGCTCGCCGGTGGCTGCCATCTGAACCGCGACGTGCCGGCGATGCTGCGCGATGGCGGCTTCAGGCTCGCGGACATGGAGCAGCGCTATCTGCCCGGCCCGAAGCCGATGATGTACGTGTATCGCGGCGGCGCCACCGCGGCGGGCTGATCGCGTCGCCGTCGCCGTCGCTGCGATGCAGATGCGACAATGCACGGGTCATGTTGAGAAATTCCAGC
Organism: Hydrocarboniphaga sp.; assembly: GCF_965279055.1. NCBI lineage: Bacteria > Pseudomonadati > Pseudomonadota > Gammaproteobacteria > Nevskiales > Nevskiaceae > Hydrocarboniphaga > Hydrocarboniphaga sp. Next base: position 1,669,995 of record NZ_OZ257125.1, read on the forward strand.
CGATGCCCTTCGCCGCACTAGGACTCACCCCCGCGCTGACGCGCGCCGCCGGCATGCAGGGCTTCGTCGTGCCGACCGCGATCCAGCAGGCCGCGATTCCGGCGATCCTGCGCGGTCAGGACGTGCTCGGCCGCGCACAGACCGGCTCGGGCAAGACCGCCGCGTTCGCGCTGCCGCTGCTGCAGCGGCTGATCGCCGGCCGCTCGGAGACACCGCGACGGCTGCGCGCGCTGATCCTGGCGCCGACGCGCGAGCTGGCGGTGCAGATCGGCGATGTCATCCTGGCGCTGGCGCAGGGCTTTGCGCAGCCGCTGAAAACGGTGGTCGCGTTCGGCGGCATTTCGATCAATCCGCAGATGATGGATCTGCGTGGCGGCGCCGACATCGTCGTCGCCACGCCGGGGCGCCTGCTCGATCTGATCGATCGCAACGCGCTGAAGATCGGCGATGTGCAGACCCTGGTGCTGGACGAGGCCGACCGCCTGCTCGACCTGGGCTTTGCCGACGAGATCAACCGCATCATCGCGCTGCTGCCGGCGTTCCGGCAGAGTCTGCTGTTTTCGGCGACGTTTCCGCAGAGCGTCGAGGCGCTCGCCGACAAGATGCTGATGAACCCGACGCGCATCGACGTCGAGCCGCAGACGACGACCGCAGCGACCATCGTGCAGCGCTCGATCGAAGTCGACCGCCATCGCCGCGGCGAGCTGCTGACGCGGCTGATCCACGACAACGGCTGGACGCGCGCCCTGGTGTTCGTCGCCACGCAGCGCGAGGCCGAGCAGCTGGCCTATCAGCTGTGCCACGTCGGCATCCGGGCTGCGCCGTTTCACGGCGAACTGAGCCAGCGCAAGCGCACGACCGCGCTGGCCGATCTGAACTCGCATGCGCTGCAGGTGGTGATCGCCACCGATGTCGCCGCACGCGGCCTCGACATTCCGCAGCTGCCGGTGGTGGTGAACTACGATCTGCCGCGCTCGGCCGACGATTACACGCATCGCATCGGCCGCACCGGCCGCGCCGGTGAAAGCGGCCTGGCGATCAGTTTCGTCAGCGCCGACACCGAGGCGCATTTCCGGCTGATCGAAAAGCGCAACAACCTGCGTCTGCCGCGCGAGCGCATCGCCGGCTTCGAGCCGCGGCAGCAGCCGGCAGTGACGCCGCCGGGCGCGCCTGGTGGCGGCGTCAAGGGCAAGCGCAAGAGCAAGAAGGACAAGCTGCGCGAAGCCGCGGCGCGCGGCGAATCTTGATCGCGCCGGCCGCGCCCTCATGTTTCGGGTTTGCCTGACAAGAGCCTGCCGACCATGACCGCGATCAAAATCGATTTCGTCTCCGACGTGTCCTGCCCCTGGTGCGCGGTCGGGCTCAAGTCGCTGGAACAGGCGCTGGCGAAGATCGGTGACGAAATCACGGTCGACCTGCATTTTCAGCCTTTCGAGCTGAATCCGCAGATGCCGGCCGCCGGCCAGGATATCGACGAGCACATCAGCCAGAAATACGGCACCACCGCCGAGCAGAACGAGCAGAGTCGCCAGGCGCTGCGCGCCCGCGGCGCCGAGGTCGGCTTCGACTTCCGCATGGACAAGCGCGCCCGCATCTACAACACCTTCGACGCGCACCGGCTGCTGCACTGGGCCGAGCTGGAAGGCCGGCAGAAAGCGCTGAAACAGGCGCTGCTCCAGGCCTATTTCACCGATGGCGAAAACCCCAGCGATCACGCGGTGCTGGTCCGGCTCGCAGGCCAGGCCGGCCTGGATACGACGCGCGCGCAGGCGATCCTGGCCAGCGACGAATACGCGCTCGACGTGCGCCAGCGCGAGCGCTTCTACACCGACAAGGGCATCCGCTCGGTGCCGGCGGTCATCATCAACCAGCGCCACCTGATCTCGGGCGGTCAGCCCGCCGAGGTGTTCGAGCAGGCACTGCGGCAGATCGCGGCCGGCGGCTGAACGCGGCGCTGCCAATGTAACGCCGCGTAAACAGCGGCGTCGTCGGGCGCCGGATGCGGCATCATCGGCAGCCCTGGCCAAAGGAGCGGCGTATGCGCATGCTGATCGTTGCGGCACTGATCGCTTTCAGCGGCGACGCGTTCGCGATCAGCGCCGACCAGGCCGAACTGCTGGCCTCGCGCACCGGCTTCGGTCCGCAGATCGGCCAGTCGGCGCCGGCGGGTTCTTTCGAGTCCACGATCGATCATCTCGTCGATGCCGCCGCGGCAAGACGCACCGCGGCCACGCCGCCGCCGGACTGGGTGGCCGAGCCGCTGCAGTTCCCGCTGACCCCGAAAGACCTGCCGCCGGACGAGCGCCGCGCTCGCTCGCTGATGTGGCAGCAGCGCTACGTCGATCTGCAAAGCTGGTGGCTGCAGGAAATGCGCACGACGCCGGCGCCGCTGGCCGAACGCATGACGCTGTTCTGGCACGGCCACTTCGCCACCTCGTTCAAGAGCGTCAAGGCCGGGCAGCTGCTGTACCGGCAGAACCTGCTGCTGCGGCGCTACGCGCTGGGCAATTATCGCGAGCTGCTGCACGCGATCGCGCGCGATCCGGCGATGCTGCTGTATCTGAACAACCAGCAGAACAAGAAAAGCGAGCCCAACGAAAACTTCGCGCGCGAGCTGCTCGAGCTGTTCACGCTCGGTGAGGGTCATTACACCGAAAACGACGTGAAGGAAGCCGCGCGCGCGTTCACCGGCTGGAAGATGCAGACGCCGGACGGCACGTTCACCGTCGTCGCCAAGCAGCACGACGATGGCGACAAGCGCTTCCTCGGCCGCAGCGGCAGGCTCGACGGCGATGATGTCATCGAGCAGATCCTGAAGCAGCCGCGCGCCGCCGAGTTCATCGTCGAGCAGCTGTGGCGCGAGTTCGTGTCGCCGCAGCCGGAGGCGGCCGCGGTGCAGCGCCTGGCCGCGGGTTTTCGCAAGAACTGGGAGATCGCACCGCTGCTCAAAGCGCTGTTCCGCGAGCCGGCGTTCAGCGCCGCCGACAACCAGGGCGTGCTGGTCAAGTCGCCGGTGGAGTTCGTCGTCGGTACTTTGCGCGGTCTCGATCTGCCGCTGTCGTCGCTGAATGCCGCGGTCAGCACCGCCGACATGGGTCAGACCCTGTTCGCGCCGCCGAACGTGCGCGGCTGGCCCGGCGGCGACGCCTGGATCACCAGCGAATGGCTGCTGGCGCGGCGCCGCTTCGTGCAGCAGCTGGCCGGAGACCTGCCGTCCGGCGACGCCGCGATGAGCGGCCGCACGCGGCTGCAGAAAGTCGCGGCGGCGGAGTTGCGCCAGCAAAGCGCCGACCTGCAGCGACGCTTCGGCGAAGTCGCCGAATCGCTGCCACCGTCGGATATGACGCGGCAGCTGTTGAGCCTGCCGCCGGTGATGCCGGCGGTGGACGGTGCCAAGCCGCCTGACCGGCTCGAAACCTTGCTGCTCGATCCGGTATACAACCTCAAATGAAGATGACGAATACCGTCGCTGCGAACGGAGACCCGGCACGATGAAACGACGCACGCTGCTGCAGGCCGCCGCGATGACGCCACTGGCGCTGGGCGTGCCGCGAGGCCATGCCGAAGACGCGGCGCCGGTGCGCCGGCTGCTGCTGATCGAGCTCAACGGCGGCAACGACGGCCTGAACACGGTGATTCCCTATGCCGACCCGCTGTACGCGCAGCTGCGGCCGCAGCTGGCGATTGCGCGCGATCAGGTGCTGCAGCTCGACGGGCAGGTCGGCTTCAACCCGGCGCTGGCGTCGCTGATGCCGATGTTCGCCGCGAAGGAACTCGCGGTGGTGCAGGGCCTGGGCTACGCGCAGGCCAACCGCTCGCATTTTCGCTCGATCGAAATCTGGGACACCGCGACCGATTCCGACAAGATCGGCAACGACGGCTGGCTGTCGCGGCTCGACGTCGAGCGCCGTTTTAGGCGCCGCTTCGGCGCCGACGCGGTGGTGATCGGGCGCAATCCCAAGCCCGCCAGCGGCGCCGACATGGAGCCGGTGGTCATGGGCGACACCGGCAGCTTCGTCAACGAGGCGCAGGGTGTCGAGGCGCTGCAGTCGGCATCGCAGAACCCGGCGCTGAAACATATTCTGGCGGTGCAGCGCGACATCCAGACCGCCGGTCACGAGCTGAGTCTGAACCGGCCGGCGCCGCTCGGCGATTTCCCCAAGGGCGCTTTCGGCCGCGATGCGAAAGAGGCCGCCGGCTTGCTGATCGGCAATCCGGCGACGCCGATCGTCAAGATCGCGCTGACCGGCTTCGACACGCACGTGCAGCAGCGCGCGCGCCAGGACGGATTGCTGCAGCAGTTCGGCGACACGATGGCGGCGCTGCGCCGCGCGTTCACCGCGGCCGGCATCTGGAACGACACCCTGATCGTCACCTACTCGGAGTTCGGCCGACGCGCGCAGCAGAACGCCAGCGGCGGCACCGACCACGGCAAGGCGGCACCGCACTTCGTGCTCGGCGGCGCGGTCAAGGGCGGGCTGTACGGCGCCGCGCCGCAGCTGGCGAAGCTCGACGACGGCGACGTGCCGGCGACGACGGACTATCGCTGCGTCTACAACGCGGTGCTCGGCCGCTGGTGGGGCGCGGGCGACGCGCAGATCGAGCCGGGGCGGTTCAAGGCGCTGGCGATCGTTTGAGCCTGAGCCTGTAGGAGCGGATCCTATCCGCGACTGAGGCTGCGACGGCACAGTCGCGGATAGGATCCGCTCCTACAGGTGCCGGGTTGATCAAACGCTGAGCTGTTTTTCCCGGCGACGCTGATCGCTTCGATGCTTAGCATCGACCTCGGTTCGTTCGGGGGAATGAGACATGCGCTGGTCGATGTCGGTCGTGATGATGCTGTTGCTGGCCGCTTGCGGCGGTGCCAATGCGCCGCAATCCGGCGCCGACGGCGGAACCGCCAAGCTCCCCGAAGGCGCGGCCTGCGTGATCGACAGCCCGCGGTTGCAGGTCGGCACGACGCCGGATCTGGTCGTCGATGGTGTTCAATACACCAAGACCCACCAGCCCGACGCGGCCAGCGCGATCGAGATGCCGATCGCCGACGCCGGCCCGCAGCCGGCGGGCAGCTGCAAGGGCAACGACCGCTACCGTTTCGGCAGCGGGCTCTACGACACCACCGGTCCGATCGGCGGCAATCCCACCGGCCACGCCGACCTGTTCGGCAATGTGCTGCCGACGCAGGTGCCGATCGGCATCCACACGCGGCTGTTCGCGCGCGCGTTCGCGATCGAGTCGCCGTGCAATGGCAAGCGCGTGGTGTTCGTGTCGCAGGACCTGCAGGCGACGTCGGCGCTGACCCGCCAGGAAGTGCTGAAGAAGATCGCCGCCGATCCGGTGCTCGGCCCGCACTACGACGGCCACAACGTGATGCTGTCGGCGACGCATACGCATTCCGCCGGCGGCGGCTTCGGCCTCGAAGTGCTGCCGGATCTGTCCTCGACCTTGCCGGGGCCGCTGAACGAGGCGCTGGTCTATGTCGAAAGCCTGCTGATCAGCAATCCCAACTACGACGACGACAACTTCACCGCCATCGTCGACGGCATCGTTCAGGCGATCCGCCGCGCGCACGCGAACCTCGAAGCGCATCCGGAGACCGCGCGCATCAGGCTGTCGGTCGGCCAGCTGCTGAATGCCAACATCAATCGCGATCCGCCGGCCTACGTGCAGAATTCGCCGGGCGAACGCGCGCAGTACAAGGACCAGCAGCGCCGTGAAGTGAACACGGACAAGCGTTTCGTGCAGCTCAACCTGGTGCGCGACAACGGCAGCGTCGCCGGCGTGATCAACTGGTTCGCGGTGCATCCGACGTCGATGGGCAATCACGATCTGCTGATTTCCAGCGACAACAAGGGCTATGCCTCGCTGGGTTTCGAGAAGCTGATGAAGACCCAATACCTCGCCGACGCCGGTGGTGTGGCCAGCGGCACCGACAACTTCGTCGCCGCGTTCGCGCAGACCGACGAGGGCGACGCGATCGCCGACAACTTCATCTTCGATAAGGACATGAACGGCGGCAACGGGCCGGGGCAGGGCGTGCCTTACCGGTATCGCGCCGGCACCAACGATCCTTACGAATTCGCCGACGCCGGCTACCGGCACGGCATGCAGGAGGCGACCGCGGGCTCCGGCACCAAGCAGCTGGCGCAGGCGCTCAGGCAATTCGCGCAGGGCACGGCACTCAGCGGGCCGGTCGACTACCGCTTCTTCTATGCCGATTTCACCGCGAATGAAATCACCGACCCGGTGATCGCCACCGGCCTGAGCTATCCGGATCTGCCGGCCTCGCTCTACGCGGGCACCAAGAGCACCTGCTCCTCGGCGTTCGGCGTCAGCCAGTTTGCCGGCGGCGTCAACGGCATCGACTTCGGCGCCGCCGGCTATGCCTGCATAGCCGACGCGCCGGTGGCGTATTTCAACGACGTGCGCACGCAGTACAACGGCTATTACAACGGCACCAACGCGCTGGTCGTGCAGCAGAACAACATGCCGGTTTCCGTGCCTTTCAACGGCGTCGCCGCCTACACCGTCGCCGCGCCGGCGCTGTGCCTGGCCACGCAGCTGCAGCCGCAGTACGGCTGCCAGCTGGAGAAGCCGGTGACGGTCGGCGCCAGCAACAACCCGGTGCCGTTCCAGATCTTCCGCATCGGCAACCTGGCGATCCTCGGCATTCCCTGGGAGGCGACGACGATGGCCGGCCGGCGGCTGCGCAAGACCGTGCTCGACGCGCTCGCCCCGGTCGGCGTCGACACCGTGGTCATCGCCGGCCTGTCCAACGAATACCTCGAATACATGGCGACGCGCGAGGAATACACCGCGCAGATGTACGAGGGCGCCTCGACCATCGCCGGGCCGTGGCAGCTCGCCGCCGCGCAGCAGGAGTCGCGCCGGCTCGCCTTGACCCTGGCGCAGGGTGTCGAGGCGCCTGCCGGCATCGCCGCGCCGGTGCTGAGCACTGGTGTGCCGTCACCGATCACCACCGATGCGCAAGCCGAGTTCGGCAAGACCGTCACCGACGCGCTGCCACGTTACGTGCAGGGCCAGAGCGTCGACGTCAGCTTCGTCGCCGGTTATCCGGGCAACGACCTGAAGCCGATGGGCTCGTACGCCTATGCCGAAAAGCTCAATGCGAGCGGCGGCTGGGACGTGGTCGCGGCCGATCGCGATCCCGAGCTGAGCTTCGTCTGGAACGTCGACTCCAATCTGTTCAATACGCTCGCGCATCGCTCCGGCGCCTCAACCGCGCAGCTGCTGTGGAAGATTCCGGCGAACGCGTCGCCCGGTACCTATCGACTGCGCCACGACGGCGTGTATCGTCTGTCGGAGGACGCGCCGCCGACGCCGTACCAAGGCAGCAGCAGCGCGTTCGAGATCGCCGGTACGCCAGCGGCGTGTCCCTAGCGGGCGAGTTCGTGATATATATCGTTGGTATAGTCCTGTCTCGCAGGAGGACTCATGACCGCGATGAAGACCGCGAAGCTGTTCAAGAATGGCCGTAGCCAGGCGGTCCGATTGCCGGCCGAGTTCCGCTTCGACGGCCACGAAGTGTTGATCGAGCGGCGGGGCGACGCGGTGATCCTGCGGCCCAAGCCCGGCAATCTGGCGGAGTCGCTCAAGGCCTATTACGACGTCGCCGAGCCCTTTCCGGACGACTATCTGCGCGACCGCGGCGATGCGCCGCCTCAACATCGCGACTGGTTCGACGAGTCCGAATCGTGACGGCCACGACGCTCGACACCAACATCTGCAGTTACATCCTGCGGCGCCAGCCGCAGTCGGTGCTGGCACCCCTGTCGAGACTCAAGCCGGAGTCGGTCTTCATTTCGGTAGTCGTCGCGGCAGAACTGCGCTATGGCGTCGAAAAGCGCGGTTCGGAGCGGCTGTCGCAATGGCTGGAGCGGTGGCTGGCCGGTTTCAGCCTGCGCAGCTGGACCGACGCAGCGAGCCGCGAATACGCCAGTCTGCGTGCGCAGCTGGAGAAGCAGGGCACGCCGATCGGAAACATGGACTTGCTGATCGCGGCACACGCACTGGCCGAAAACGCCGTGTTGGTGACCAACAATGAACGTGAGTTTTCCCGCGTGCCCGGACTTAGGATCGAAAACTGGGCCGTGTAGGTGTCACCCTGGCGCAAGGCTAAGGGTGGGCGTGGGGATGGCTTGTAGCTGAGTGGAAATCCGATTTCGTAGGTAAAAAATCCCATGCGACGCGGTCGTCAGGATGCGGTAGGTTAAATCCTACAAAGGTCCACCGGTTACTAGCCGGCGGCCGTTCGGGTGCCATTCTATTTACGGGTCGATGACCCAATCGGGAGCGGGTATGCGGATTCACGCAGGGGTGTTGTTGTCTTCGGTATTGATAGCGGCGTCGACGGCGGTTGCCGCGGCCGATTCCACGGCCAGTTCGGTCATCGCGCATGCGGCTTACAAGGCGCCGGTCCGCGCCGCCGATCCGGAGCGCAGCAGCTATCTGCTGAACTTCGATACGTTCCTCAAGCAGACGGCGTCCAGAAGCCTGCCGATTCCGACCGCCGGCTTTGAAGGCCGCATCCAGTCGGCGCAGTTCGATCGCACGCTCGGCGTGCCGACCTTCCTGTGGGCCAAGACCGATGCGGCGCCGATCGCGGTCGGTGCGCTGAGCAGCACCAAGGAGCTGCTGGTTGCCCGCGCGCGCAGCTACCTGCGCAGCGAAGCCAGCCTGCTGAAGCTCACCGATGCGATGATCGACGACGCCAGCGTCGCCAACGCGCAGTACAACGGCAAGGGCCCGGCGGTCGTACGCCTGCGCCAGCGCGTCAACGGCATCGAAGTGTTCCACCGCTACCTCAACGTGCTGCTCGACAAGGACAACAGGCCGGTCGCCGTGTCGGGTTATTTCGCCACCGACTACACCACGCCGTCGACCAGCTTCACGCTGAGCGCCCAGCAGGCAATCTCCAAGGCCTGGGGCGGCCTCGGCGGCGTGCTCAGCCCGCTGGCGCTGACGCTGAAGGAAACCAGGGGCGAGTATCAGCTGTTCTCGCTGCTGCAGCCGCTGGTCGGCAGCCACGTGTTCGAGCGCGAGCCGCGCGTGCGCAAGATGTACTACGCCGCCAACGGCAAGCTGCTGCCGGCCTACTACGTCGAGCTGTTTTCCAAGGCGCGTGTCGATCGCAGCCTCGGCGCCTACGCGCTGATGGTGTCGGCGGTCGACGGCAGCATCCTGCACCGCTACAACCTGAAGGCCAACGAAGTCGCGCCGGGCGCGACCTCCAAGCCGTTCACCTATCGCATGTATGCGGACACCACGCCGCCGTACCAGCTGTTCGACATGCCGCTGGGCAATGGCTACACGCCGTTCCCGTCGACCAACAAATCGGCGACGCTGCCGCGCGTGGCCAACCCGTCCGGCCCGAACCTGGTCACGCTGTCCTATGGCCCGATCAGTACCAAGGACGCCTGGCTGACCGACGACGCCACCGCCACCACCGGCAACAACGTCGACGCCTGCCTGGATCTCAACGACACCTTCATCGACGGCATCCTGTCGACGCCGCTGAACACCTGCGATCCGGACGCGCTCGGTGACTATCGCGCCGCTCCGTCGTCCGATCACATGTTCGACTACACCGCCGAGCCGGATGGTGATCCGACCACCGACGCGGCCAAGGGCGGCGCCGTCATCAGCCTGTTCTATCTGAACAACTGGCTGCACGACTGGTGGTACGACCACGGCTTCGACGAAGCCTCCGGCAACGCCCAGACCAGCAACTATGGTCGCGGTGGTGAAGAAGGCGACGCCATCACGGCGCAGGGCCAGGACGGTTCCGGCCGCAACAACGCCAACATGTCGACGCCGGCCGACGGCAGTTCGCCGACGATGCAGCAGTACCTGTTCGATGGCCCGCTGAACGGCGAAATCCGTCAGACGCTGCCGACCCCCGGCGCGCCGCTGAAGTTCACCGGCGCCAGCTTCGGCCCCGGCGCTTTCGACGTGACCGCCGAGGCGGTGCTGGCTTCCGATGGCGGCGGTGATTCCGATACCGACGGCTGCGGTCTGACGATCCCCGATCCGACCGGCCTGGGCGTGATTCCGTCGCTGCCGGGCACGCCGCAGCTCGCCGCTGCCGGCAAGATCATCCTGATCGACCGCGGCAGCTGCAACTTCACCACCAAGGCGCAGTTCGCCACGATTTCCGGCGCCGCCGGCATGATCGTCGTCAACAACGTCGACGCCGATCCGATCACGATGGGCAACGCCGACATCCCGGTCGTGCCGGTCCCGGAAAGCCCGACCGACATGGCCTACCAGATTCCGTCGGTGATGATCCGCAAGGACGCCGGCGATCTGCTCAAGGCGCAGCTGGCCGCCGGCACGGCGGTGACGATGCACATGCTGCGCAGCGAATCGACCGACCGCGACGGCACGCTCGACAACCAGATCGTCGGCCACGAGTTCTTCCACTACGTGCACCACCGTCTGACCGACTCGAGCAACCAGCAGTCCGGCGCGATGAGCGAAGGCTGGGGTGACATCGACGCGCTGATGATCTCGGTGCGCGAGGACGACACCAAGGCCGTCGGCAACGACCACTGGCAGGGCGCTTACGGCCTGGCCGGCTACGTCGTCGACAACTTCTACAACGGCATCCGTCGCGCGCCGTACTCCACCGACAAGAACAAGAATGCGTTCACGTTCAAGCATATTTCCGATGGCGTGGCGACGCCCGACGGCGGCGCCGGTGCCAGCAACTCGGAAGTGCACAACGCCGGTGAACTCTGGGCAAACATGATGTGGAACTGCTACGCCGGCATTCTCTACACGGCCAACAACGGCACGTTCACCGAGAAGCAGACGCGCATGAAGGACTACATCATCGGCGGCCTGAAGATGACGCCGGCCGACGCCACGTATACCGAAGCGCGTGACGCGGTCATTGGTGTCGCCAAGGCCAGCGGCAACGCGATCGACTACGCCGCCTGTGCCAACGGCTTCTCGGCGATCGGTGCCGGCCCGGCCGCGGTTTCGCCGGCGCGCGACAGTACCGACCTGACCGGCGTCACCGAAGACTTCACGCTGTTCGAACCGGCGCCGGCAACCGGTGGCGACGGCGGCAGCGGTGGTGGTGACGGCGGCGGCAATGGTGGTGGTGGCGGCGGTGCGCTCGGTGGCGCGCTGCTGTTGCCGCTGGCCGCGATGGCCTGGCTGCGGCGGCGTCGTAGCGCCTAGCCGCTAGAGCAAAACAAGCCCGGACGTCCTACGGCGTCCGGGCTTTTCTTTGCCGGGGGTGGCGTATCGGGAATTCGCTGGACCGGTAATCCTGGCAACGCGCTGCCCTTGGTCGGCTGATCGCGAACCGGTGCACGCGCCGGCGCGGCCATGGCACGGCTTTCGCTGCCGATCGGTATTCGCAATCCAGCCCGCGGTCGCCCCGATGAATCCTGCCGTAAGCTCAGGCGCCAAGTTCTTGCTCTCATCGCTGTTGCTGCTGACGATGGCCGCCGCAGATGCCGAACCCATGCCGGGCACGCTGCAGGTCAACGACTACGTCGAGTTGCCGCTGGGCCCGCCGGACGGAGAATGCGTGCCGGCCGGAGTGGCCTGGGATGGCGACACGGCGATCGTCGCCGCGCCGAGCCAGAAAGTCGGCGAGATCGACGGCGCTGGCACGCTGCATTTTTTTGCGCTGGACGCCGACAGCCAGCAGTGGGTCGCCGGTCCCGCGCTGTCGGCCGCGGTGCCGCTCGCCAAGGCCTGCTTCGGCACCTCGCTCGAGGTGGAGGGCGATCGGCTGCTGGTGGGCGCGGGCCAGTACGGCAGTGGCACGGCCTATCTTTTTGACAGGCAGACGGCACCGTATCAATGGGCGCAGAGCGCCTTGCTGACATCGCCCGATGCCAGCCTGGCCAACGGTTTCGGCTTCAGTGTCGCCTTGTCCGGCGATATCGCCGTGGTCGGCGCACCGCTGGAAGATTCCGCGGTTCAGGAAGGCGCGGGCGCGGTCTACCTGTTCAAGCGCGACACCGCCTCGGGTGCATGGAGCCTGCTGCAGAAGTTGGTGTCGCCGACGCCGTCCAGGCGCGCCCAGTTCGGCTATTCGATCATGATGCGCGACGATCTGCTGATGATCGGCGAGCCCGGCACTGCGGGATATCCCGAGAAAAAAACCGGTGTCTGGGTCTATCGCCGACAGGGCTCCGGGCAGTACAAAAAGATCGCGCATGTGGTGACGCCCAATGCGACCGTGCCGTCGCTGTTTGGCTCTGCGTTGGCTTTCGACGGCCGCCAGCTGTTCATCGGTGCGCCGCAGGCGCTGACGCCCTGGTCGACCAATTACCCGGGCGGCGCTGTCTATGTTTACGACGCCAGCGCCGATGCCAGCGCATGGACGCTGAATGAGGAACTCTACGTCGGCAACGCCGATGGCGCCGGCTACCGTTTCGGCGATGCGCTGACGGTCGACGACGGTGTGCTACTGGTCAGCGCTGACAAACGAGACTCTTCGAGCCCGTATGCGGGGCCGGTGGTCTACGTGTTCCAATACGACGCAGCAGCGGCTGGTTGGAGGCGCAGCACGCAGCTGTCGCAGGGACAGCGTAGCAGCGAGTACTACGGTCTCGGGCGCAGCACCGCGATGCGCAATCGGCGGGTGCTGGTCGGTATTTCACATGCGGGCGGCTACGCCGAGACGCCAGCGCCGGGCTATATGTTCGGGCTGGTTGAGGACGGTATCGACTTCGGTGATGCGCCGAAGTCCTATCCGAGCACGCTGTCCAGTGACGGCGCGCGCCACGCGGCATCGGCGTTGATGCTGGGTGCGCTGAAGGACACCGAGGCTGACGCACAATTGCAGAAATCCGCCTCGGGCGACGATGTCAACGATGTCGACGACGATGACGGCGTGGTGCTCAACGGGCCGCTGATCACCGGCGAGAGTGTTGCCGTCACGGCCGAAGTTCACGGCAGCGCGGCAAGGCTCGATGCCTGGATCGACTGGAACCGCGACGGCGACTGGAACGATTCGGGCGAGCGCGTCTTGACGGCGCTGGGTGTGCACGAAGGCCTCAACGACTTCAGCTTGCCGGTGCCTGCCGACGCGCTGCCGGGCAATAGCTACGCGCGGTTTCGTCTGAGCAGCGCCGGTACGGCATCGCCGGCAGGTCCGGCCGTCGATGGCGAAGTCGAGGATCTGCTGGTGAAAATCGAGCTGCCGACTGCATCGCTCGAAGCGGACACGTCAATGGACGAGAGCACTGGCCGTACCTTTTTCATCAACCTCAATGGGCCGTTGAATCATTCGGTGTCGGTGGACTGGAGCACGGCGGACGGCACTGCGACCGCCGCGTCCGGCGACTACATCGCCAGTAGCGGAACTGCCGTGCTTGAGGCCGGCTGGCTCTGGTACGCCATTCAGATCACCGTGCCCTACGACAAGAAGAAGTCCGAAAGTACCGAGACGTTCAAACTCAAGATTTCGAATCCGGTGGGCGTGACCCTGGGCGACAGCACCCAGGTGATCAGCGTGATCAACCTGGATTACTGAACCGGCTCAGAACGAATCGCCCGGCACGCGCACCCAGCCTTCCATCAGCACGCGTGCGCTGCGCGACATGATCGCCTTCTTCACCACCCAGGCGCCGTTTTCCAGCACTGCCTGTGCGCCGACGCGCAAGCTGCCGGACGGATGGCCGAAGCGCACCGCCTGGCGCTCGCCGCCGCCGGCCGCGAGGTTGACCAGCGTGCCGGGGATCGCGGCGGCCGTGCCGATCGCCACTGCCGCGGTGCCCATCATCGCGTGATGCAGCTTGCCCATCGACAGCGCTCGCACGTTGAGGTCGATCTCGTCTGCACTCACCGATTTGCCGCTGGAAGACGTGTAGGGCGCGGGTTTGGCGACGAACGCGACTTTCGGCGTGTGCTGGCGCTTGGCCGCCTCGGAGACGTCCTTGATCAGGCCCATGCGCAGCGCGCCGTAGGCACGGATCGTCTCGAACTTCGCCAGCGCTTTCGGATCGCTGTTGATCGCCTCGCGCAGCTCGGTGCCGGTATAGCCGACTTCCTCGGCATTGATGAACACGGTCGGGATGCCGGCGTTGATCATCGTCGCCTTCAGCGTGCCGACGCCGGGCACGTCGAGATCGTCGACCAGGTTGCCGGTAGGAAACATCGAGCCGCCTTCGTCGCCTTCCTCGGCCGGATCGAGGAACTCGATCTGCACTTCGGCGGCCGGGAAGGTGACGCCGTCGAGTTCGAAGTCGCCGGTTTCCTGCACCTGGCCGTTTGTAATCGGCACGTGCGCGATGATGGTCTTGTTGATCTGCGTCTGCCAGATGCGCACCACGCAATGGCCGTTCTGCGGAATGCGCGATGCGTCGACCATGCCGTTGCTGATCGCGAACGAGCCGACGGCGGCGGTCAGGTTGCCGCAGTTGCCGGACCAGTCGACGAAGGCCTTGTCGATCGACACCTGGCCGAACATGTAGTCGACGTCGTGATCGGCCTTGCTGCTTTTGGCCAGGATCACGGTCTTGGAGGTCGACGAGGTCGCACCGCCCATGCCGTCGATCTGCGCGCCATAGGGATCGGGCGAGCCGATCACGCGCAGCAGCAGCTTGTCGCGCGCCTGGCCGGCCTTCTGTGCCGCTTCGGGCAAATCGCCGAGCTTGAAGAAAACGCCCTTGCTGGTGCCGCCGCGCATGTAGGTGGCGGGGATTTTGATTTGGGGGACGTGAGGCATGGTGATGCTCTCCGAGTTGCGTGTTGTTGCAGTCATTCCCGCGAAGGCGGGAATCCAGTTCTTGATGCTTGAGCGGCCTTTGCGATTTCCCTGGATGTCCGACTGCACGGACGTGACATCGTGCTGCAGGGATCGGTCATCGGATCAGCTCGTCGTACAGATCGTTCCAGTCCGGGTTCGAGGCTTCTATCAGCTTCAGTTTCCAGGCACGGTTCCATTTCTTGATCTGTTTCTCGCGGGCAATCGCGGCAATGGGATCTTCGGCCGGCTCGAACCATACGAGGTCATGGACGACGTACTTTTTTGTGAAGCCTTCAACAACGTTGTTCCTGTGTTCCCAGACGCGACGAATGAGATCGTTGGTGACACCAACATACAGTGTTCCGTTGCGACGACTGGCCAGTATGTAGACGTAGTAGCTCATTCACGTCGTAGCTACAAAGTCGTCATTCCCGGGTAGGCAGGAATCCAGTGCTCCAGAACCGAGCAGCAGTTCATACTCCACTGGATTCCCGCCTTCGCGGGAATGACAGCTAAATCAAGCCGCCTTCGTCTGCGCCAGAAAATCCACCGCAAACCGCTGCAGCACGCCGCCGGCCTCGTACACCGAAACCTCTTCGTCCGAATCCAGGCGGCAGGTCACCGGGATCTCGACCTTCTCGCCGTTCTTGCGCGTGAACACCACGGTCAGGCTGGCGCGCGGCGTCAGCTTGCCGACGACGTCGTAGGTTTCGGTGCCGTCGATGCCGAAGGTGTTGCGGTTCTGGCCGGGTTTGAATTCCAGCGGCAGCACGCCCATGCCGATCAGGTTGGTGCGATGGATGCGCTCGAAGCCTTCGGCGACGATCGCTTCCACGCCGGCCAGTCGCACGCCCTTGGCGGCCCAGTCACGCGAGCTGCCCTGGCCGTAGTCGGCGCCGGCGATGATGATCAGCGGCTGGCCGCGGTCCATGTAGGTTTCGATGCCTTCCCACATGCGCATGAGCTTGCCTTCCGGCTCGACGCGCGCCAGCGAACCCTTCTTCACCTTGCCGTCGACGATCGCCATTTCGTTGATCAGCTGCGGATTGGCGAAGGTCGCGCGCTGCGCGGTGAGGTGATCGCCGCGATGCGTGGCGTAGGAGTTGAAGTCCTCTTCCGGCAGTCCCATCTTGTGCAGGTAGGCGCCGGCCGCGCTGTCCATCATGATCGCGTTCGACGGCGACAGGTGATCGGTGGTGATGTTGTCCGGCAGCACCGCCAGCGGGCGCATGCCCTTGAGCGTGCGCGGCCGCGCGGCCAGCGCGCCCTGGCCTTCCTTGTCCCAGTACGGCGGGCGGCGGATGTAGGTGCTCATCGGGCGCCAGTCGTACAGCGGGCTGACCTTGTCCTCGATGACCTTGAAGGTAAACATCGGATCGTAGATCTGGCGGAAAAATTCCGGCTTCACGCTCTTGGCGATCACCGCGTCGATTTCCGCGTCGTCCGGCCAGATATCGATCAGGCGTACTTCCTTGCCGTTCTGGTCGAGGCCCAGCACGTCCTTCTCGATGTCGAAGCGCACCGTTCCGGCGATGGCGTAGGCGACCACCAGCGGCGGCGAGGCGAGGAAGGCCTGCTTCGCATACGGATGAATGCGGCCGTCGAAGTTGCGATTGCCGCTGAGCACGGCGGTGGCATATAGATCCCGGTCGATGATCTCCTGCTGGATCACGGGATCGAGAGCACCGCTCATGCCGTTACAGGTGGTGCAGGCGAACGCGACGATGCCAAAGCCCAGCGACTCCAGCTCCGGCAGCAGCTTGGCTTCTTCCAGATACAGCTGCACGGCCTTGGAGCCGGGCGCCAGCGAAGACTTCACCCAGGGCTTGCGCGTCAGGCCTTTCGCATTCGCATTGCGTGCGAGCAGGCCGGCGGCGATGACGTTGCGCGGGTTGCTGGTGTTGGTGCAGCTGGTAATCGCGGCGATGATCACCGCACCGTCCGGCATCTTGCCGTCGGCCGGCAGCTCCCACGGCGCGGCGATGCCGCGTTCGGCCAGAGCCGAGGTCGGCAGTCGCTTGTGCGGGTTGCTCGGGCCGGCCATGTTGCGCACGACGCTGCTCAGATCGAACTTCAAAACGCGCTCGTATTCAGCAGTTTTCAGCGCGTCGGCCCACAGGCCGGTGTGCTTGGCGTAGGTTTCGACCAGCTTGATCTGCGACTCTTCGCGGCCGGTCAGACGCAGATAGTCCAGCGTGTTCTGGTCGATGAAGAACATCGCCGCGGTGGCGCCATATTCCGGCGCCATGTTGGAGATGGTCGCGCGATCGCCGAGCGTCAGCGCGCTCGCGCCTTCGCCGTAGAATTCAAGATAGGCGCCGACGACTTTTTCCTTGCGCAGGAATTCGGTCAGGGCGAGCACCACGTCGGTGGCGGTAATGCCGGGCTGCGGTTTGCCGCTGAGTTCGACGCCGGTGATTTCCGGCAGACGCATCCACGAGGCGCGGCCGAGCATCACGTTCTCGGCTTCCAGGCCGCCGACGCCGATCGCGATCACGCCGAGCGCATCGACGTGCGGCGTATGGCTGTCGGTGCCCACGCAGGTATCCGGAAACGCGACGCCATCCTTGGTGTAAATGACCGGCGACATCCGCTCCAGATTGATCTGATGCATGATGCCGTTGCCGGACGGAATCACTTCCATGTTCTTGAACGCTTTCTTGGTCCAGTCGATGAAGTGGAAGCGGTCTTCGTTGCGGCGGTCCTCCACCGCGCGGTTCTTCGCGAACGCATCCTTGTCGAAGCCGCCGTATTCCACCGCCAGCGAGTGGTCGACGATCAGCTGCACCGGCACCACCGGATTCACTTTCGCCGGATCACCGCCCATGTCGGCGATCGCGTCACGCAGGCCGGCGAGATCCACCAGCGCGGTCTGGCCGAGAATGTCGTGGCAGACCACGCGTACCGGAAACCAGGGGAAATCCAGATCGCGCTTGCGCTCGATCAGCTGGCCCAGATAGGCATCGAGCATCTTCGGGTCGGCCTTGCGCACCAGGTTTTCGGCCTTGACGCGCGAGGTGTAGGGCAGCTTGTCGTAGGCGCCGGGCTTGATCGCGTCGACGGCGGCACGCGCGTCGTAGTACTCGAGCGTGGTGCCTGGCAGGGGTTTGCGGTTGGCTGTGTTCATTTGTCTCACGGCAGAAAATGATGATCTTGCTGCTGTTGTAGGAGCGGACCCTGTCCGCGACTGGGCCGTCATTGACACAATCGCGGACAGGGTCCGCTCCTACAGTCGGATGCGTATTATTTGCGGTCCTTTAGGGGCACAAACTTGAGATCTTCCGGCCCGACGTAGTTCGCGCTCGGGCGGATGATCTTGCCGTCGATGCGCTGTTCGATCACATGCGCGCTCCAGCCGGATGTGCGCGCGATCACGAACAGCGGCGTGAACATGTCGGTGGGCACACCCATCACGTGGTAGCTGACGGCGCTGAACCAGTCGAGGTTCGGGAACATTTTCTTGATGTCCCACATCACCGTTTCCAGGCGCTCGGCAATGTCGTACATCTTGGTGCTGCCGGCTTCGACCGACAGATCCTTGGCCACTTCCTTGATCACCTTGTTGCGCGGATCGCTGATCGTGTAGACCGGGTGACCGAAGCCGATCACGACTTCCTTCTTCTCGACGCGCGCCTTGATGTCGGCCTCGGCTTCATCGGGCGTGTCGTAGCGCTTCTGGATTTCAAAGGCGACTTCGTTGGCGCCACCGTGCTTGGGGCCGCGCAGCGCGCCAATGCCGCCGGCGATGCAGCTGTACATGTCCGAGCCGGTGCCGGCGATCACGCGCGAGGTGAACGTGCTCGCATTGAACTCGTGCTCGGCGTACAGCACCAGCGAGGTGTGCATCGCCTTGACCCAGCTTTCTTTCGGCTTTTCCTGATGCAGCAGGTGCAGGAAGTGTCCGCCGATGGAATCGTCGTCGGTTTCGACGTCGATCATGTTGCCGTTGTAGGCGAAGTGGTACCAGTACAGCAGCATCGAGCCGAGGCTGGCCATCAGCTTGTCGGCGATGTCGCGCGCGCCGGCATGGTTGTGGTCGTCCTTCTCCGGCTTGACGCAGCCGAGCACCGACACGCCGGTGCGCATCACGTCCATCGGGTGCGACGACGGCGGCAGCTGTTCCAGCGCGGTTTTCACCGCGGCCGGAATGCCGCGCAGCGATTTCAGCTTGGTCTTGTAGGCCTTCAGTTCGGCCGCGGTCGGCAGCTTTCCGTGAACCAGCAGGTGGGCGATTTCTTCGAACTCGCACTGCGCGGCGACATCGAGGATGTCGTAGCCGCGATAGTGCAGATCGTTGCCGCTACGGCCGACGGTGCACAGCGCGGTGTTGCCGGCGGCGGTGCCGGACAGCGCGACGGATTTTTTCGGCTTGAAGGCGCCAGCGGCGGGTGCAGGGGTATCGCTCATTTGAATCTCCTAAGTCTTGAATTCGCGTTTTGGTGTCGATTCCAACGGCACTTCGAAAATCCCCTCTCCCTCCGGGAGAGGGTTAGGGTGAGGGCGTCTGAGTTAGAAGCCAGTTTGCATTCTGCAAGTCCCTCATCCGGCGCTTCGCGCCACCTTCTCCCGGAGGGAGAAGGGTTCACAACAAAAGCTATTTCTTCTTGGCCGCAAACAGCGCATCGAGCTTGCTCTCGAAGGCGTGATAGCCGATGCGGTCGTAGAGCTCGTTGCGCGTCTGCATCAGTTCGATCACGTCTTTCTGATGGCCGTTGTTGCGGATCGAGGTGTAGACCGCCTCGGCGGCCTTGTTGGCCGCGCGGAATGCCGACAGCGGATACAGCTGGATGCCGACGCCGACCGAAGCCAGTTCCTCGCGCGTGAACAGCGGCGTCGCACCGAATTCGGTGATGTTGGCGAGCACCGGCACCTTCACCGCGTCGACGAAGCGCTTGTAGGTCGGCAGGTCGTAGGCGGCCTCGGCGAAGATGCCGTCGGCGCCGGCTTCGACGCAGGCGATGGCGCGTTCGATCGCCAGATCGACGCCCTCGACCTGGATCGCGTCGGTGCGCGCGATCAGGAAGAAATCCGGATCGGTCTTGGCATTGGCGGCGGCCTTCACGCGGTCGACCATTTCGTCCTTGGACACGATCTCCTTGCCCGGACGATGGCCGCAGCGCTTGGCGCCAACCTGATCCTCGATATGGCAGGCGGCGGCGCCGGCCTTGATCAGCGCCTTGACGGTGCGCTCGATGTTGAACGCGCTGGCGCCGAAGCCGGTGTCGATGTCGACCATCAGCGGCAGGTCGCAGACGTCGGTGATGCGGCGCGTGTCGGTGAGCACGTCGTCCATCGTGTTGATGCCCAGGTCCGGCAGGCCCAGCGAGCCGGCCGCGACGCCGCCGCCGGACAGGTAGATCGCCTTGAAGCCGGCGCGCTTGGCCAGCAGCGCGTGATTGGCGTTGATCGCGCCGATCACCTGCAGCGGTTTTTCGGCGGCGAGGGCAGCGCGGAATCGGGCGCCGGCGGACTGGGTCATGGCTTTGCTCCTGGTGGGATGCGGACGCGTCCAGGCGATCAAGGGTCGTGCCAGCCGGTGCGACGGCGTAAGTAATTGAAGTAAATCGTATTTAGTTTTGAGGTTCGGATTGCGGATGTTTCATGGATGCATCGCAACGTTCAATGAAACATAATCTGCAACATGCGAAACGCCGACAGCAACCTGCCGAGCATCTGGACCGTCAGCGTGACCCGGCTGTCCGGCCTGCTGCGCGACCTGACCCCGGAATTCGATGGCCGCGCGCATATCGACACGCTCAACCTCGGCTTCGAGGAAGCGGTGACGGTGATCCGCGAGCGCCTGCGTACCGAAGACTGCGACGTGCTGCTGTCGGCTGGTTCCAACGGCGAATATCTGCGCCATCGCATCGACAAGCCGGTGGTGCTGATCCAGCCCGACGGCTTCGACCTGATGCAGGCCCTGGCGCGCGCGCGACGCTATTCGGGGCGCATCGGCTTCATCAGTTACGGCGCCGATCTGCCGGCCTTCGCCGCGTTCAAGCAGCAGTTCGGGCTGGACATCGAACACCGCCGCTACAGCAATACCGAAGAGGCGCGCGACATCGTCACCGAGCTGGTCGCGCTCGGCTGCGGCGCGATCGTCGGCACCGGCTTCGTCGTCGAGCTCGCCGAGAAAGCCGGCGTCGCCGGCATCCTGATGTATTCGGCGGATTCGGTGCGCAAGTCCTTCGAGCAGGCGATCGACCTGGCGCGGATGCTCGGCAGCGCGCGCGGCGGTCCGGCGCGCAGCGCGCCGCCGGCGCTGGCGGCGGACGCCAAGTTCAGCCTGCGTCGCCTGCTTGGCAACAGTGAATCGGCAATAGCGCTGCGCGAGCAGGTGGCGCTTTACGGCGCCAGCGAGCGCACCGTGCTGATCACCGGCGAAACCGGCACCGGCAAGGAGCTGGTGGCGCAGGCGCTGCACGGCGCCAGCCCGCGTCGCGGCAAGCCCTTCGTTGCGGTCAACTGCGGCGCCATCGCCGAGTCGCTGCTGGAATCCGAGTTGTTCGGCTATGACGAAGGCGCGTTCACCGGCAGCCGCCGCGGCGGCCGCACCGGACTGATCGAAGCCGCCAACGGCGGCACGCTGTTCCTCGACGAAATCGGCGAAATGCCACTGGCCTTGCAGACGCGCCTGCTGCGCGTGCTCGAGGAGCGCGAGATCACGCGCGTCGGCGCGAGCCGCGTCACGCCGGTCGACGTGCGCGTGGTCGCGGCGACGCATGTCGAGCTGGATCGGCTTGCCTCCGACGGCCGCTTCCGGCGCGACCTGTACTACCGCCTCAACGTACTGCGCATCGCGCTGATGCCGTTGCGTGAGCGCGCCGAGGACATTCCGCTGCTGCTGATGAGTTTCCTGCGCGCAGCCGGCGCCGGCGCGATGATCGTCGACGCGCCCGGCCTGGCGCTGCTCCAGGCCCACACCTGGCCCGGCAATATCCGCGAGCTGCGCAACCTGGCCGACCGCATCGCCGTGCTGGCGCATGCGCAGTCGCCGCTGTCGGCGCTGACCCGTCCGCTGCTGCTGCGCTGCGCGCCGGAACTGGCGCCGGTGGTGCAGGCGATTCCGGCGCTGGCGCAAACTGCGTCTTCTGCAGCTATTTCGTCAGCCCCCAAGCCGCTGCGCATTTCGCGCCCCAGCGACGCCGAGCTGATTGCCGGTCTTGCCGCGGCCGGCGGCCAGCGCGAAGCACTCGCCACGCACCTCGGCGTATCGCGCACCACGCTATGGCGCTGGTTCAAGGACATGACGTAGCCCGGGTGAAAGCCGGGAGCGGTCGCGTGCCCATCCCGGGTTTCACCCGGGCTACAGAAGCCGGAACGGCTTGGCCTCGTGATCCAGCAACCAGCGCTTGCGCTCGATGCCGCCGCCATAGCCGGTGAGGTCGCCGCTGGCGCCGATCACGCGATGGCAGGGCACGATGATCGAGATCGGGTTCCTGCCGTTGGCGAGCCCTACCGCGCGTGACGCCTTGACGTCGCCCAGGCGCCGCGCCAGCTCGCCGTAGCTGATCGTCTCGCCGTAGGGAATCTGCATCAGCGCGTCCCAGACCTTGCGCTGGAACGGCGTGCCGACCGCGGCCAGCGGCAGCTTGAATTCGCGCAATTCGCCGGCAAAAAAAGCACTCAGCTGTGCCTTGGCTTCAACGAAGCGGGGCTCGTCAGCGCGCCAGGTCTGCTCGGCCGGCGGATGCCGTCGATATTCCATATGCAGGCCGGTCAGCCCGGTTTCGTCGGCGAGCAGCATCAGCTCGCCGATCGGACTGGGCATCGTCGAGCGGAACAGGGCGGGGAACATGGAACTGTCAGCAGACTTCGAAGCAGGCATCGTCGGCGCCTCCGGTGCCGGGCGGGCGGTGCGATAATAAGGCCATGCAAATCCGTCTCGATCTCTCCGGCCAGCAAGCGCGGCAGGACAGGGAAGGGCCGTTCCACCCGGCGGTGTCCGGCTGGCTAAAGAGTCGCTTCGGCCAGGCGACCGAAATCCAGCAGCGCGCCTGGGCGGTGACCTCGCAACGGCAGCACGCGCTGATCGCCGCGCCCACCGGCTCGGGCAAGACGCTGGCCGCGTTCCTGTCGGCGATCAACGATCTGGTCGTCGACGGTCTCGAAGCGCCGCTGGCCGATCGCGTCTACGTGCTTTACGTGTCGCCGCTGAAAGCGCTCAGCAACGACATCCAGAAAAACCTGCAGGAACCGCTGGCCGGCATACGCGAACAACTCGCGGCGCTGGGCCTGCCGGATGTCGGCATCCGCGACGCGGTGCGCACCGGCGACACGCCGGTGTTCGAGCGCGAGCGCATGAAAAAAGTGCCGCCGCACATCCTGGTGACGACGCCGGAGTCGCTGTTCATCCTGATGACCTCGCAGGCCGGCCGCAACATGCTCGGCGCCGTGCGCAGCGTGATCGTCGACGAGCTTCATGCGGTTGCCGGCGGCAAACGCGGCGCGCATCTGATGCTGACGCTGGAAAGGCTGGATGCCCTGTGCGCCAGCGAAGGCGCCGGGCTGCCGACGCGCATCGGCCTGTCGGCGACGGTGAAGCCGCTGGCCGCGATGGCGCAGTATCTGATCGGCAATCGCGACGAGCCGGTGCACATCGTCGACACCGGCCACGTGCGCCAGCGCGACATCGCGATGGAAGTGCCGCGCTCGCCGCTGACGCCGGTGATGGCCGGCGAAGTCTGGGGCGAGACTTATGATCGCCTCGCCGAGCTGGTGCAAGCGCACAGCACGACCCTGATCTTCGTCAACCAGCGCCGCATCGCCGAGCGCACCGCGCGTCATCTGGCCGAGCGTATCGGCGAGGCGCACGTGACCTCGCATCACGGCAGCCTGTCGCGCGAACATCGCCTGAACGCCGAGCAGCGACTCAAGAGCGGCAATCTGAAAGTGCTGGTCGCGACCAGCTCGCTGGAACTCGGCATCGACATCGGCGACATCGACCTGGTCTGCCAGCTCGGTTCGCCGCGCGCGATCAACGCGTTTTTGCAGCGTGTCGGTCGTGCCGGCCACGCCATCGGCGCGATTCCGAAAGGCCGGCTGTTTCCGCTGACCACCGACGACCTGCTCGAATGCACCGCGCTGCTTCATGCGGTGCAGCGCGGCGAACTGGACAGGATCCGCCTGCCGCGACGCCCGCTCGACGTGCTCGCGCAGCAGATCGTCGCCGAGATCGGCTGCGGCGAATGGGGCATCGACGAGCTGTATGCGCGTTATCGCCGCGCCGATCCCTATCGCGAACTGACGCTGGAGACGTTCGAGCAGGTCGTACAGATGCTGAGCGACGGCTACACCACGCGGCGCGGCCGTCGCGGCGCCTACCTGCATCTGGATGCGGTGAATCGCCGGCTGCGCGCGCGGCCTGGAGCGAAGCTCGCCGCGGTGCTCAACGCCGGCACGATTCCGGACCAGTTCGACTACGAAGTGGTGCTGCAGCCCGACGGTCATCGGGTCGGCACGCTCAACGAGGATTTCGCGTTCGAGAGCCTCCCGGGCGACATCTTCCAGCTCGGCAACACTTCGTATCGCATGCTGAAAATCGAGACCTCGCGCGTGCTGGTCGAGGATGCGAAAGGCCAGCCGCCGACGATTCCGTTCTGGTTCGGCGAAGTCCCGGGGCGCAGCGACGAGCTCAGCGTCGCGGTGTCCGACCTGAGCGAACAGGCGCAGCAGAAGCTCGCGATCAGCGCCGAAGTCTGCACGCGCTGGCTGATCGACGAACTCGGCCTGCCGGCATCGGCCGCCCAACAGCTCAGCGAATACTGGGGCGCGGCGCTGGCGATGCTCGGCGTGCTGCCGAATGCGAATACCGTGGTGTTCGAGCGCTTCTTCGACGAAGTCGGCGACACCCATCTGGTGATCCATTCGCCGTTCGGTTCGCGCGTCAATCGGGCCTGGGGGCTGGCGCTGCGCAAGCGCTTCTGCCGCACCTTCAACTTCGAGCTGCAGGCCAGCGCGCTGGAAGACAGCATCGTGCTGTCACTGGGACCCACGCACAGCTTTCCGCTGGACACGGTCCAGCATTACCTGAAGTCCGCGACCGCGCGCGAAGTGCTGATCCAGGCGCTGCTGGACGCGCCGATGTTCGGCACGCGCTGGCGCTGGAACGCCACCGTCGCGCTCGGCATCCGCCGCATGAACGGCGGCAAGCGCGTGCCGCCGCAGTTCCAGCGTTCGGACTCGGAAGATTTGTTGACCTTGGTGTTCCCCGACCAGGTCGCCTGCGCCGAGAACCTGGTGGGCGAGCGCGAAATCCCGAATCATCCGCTGGTGCAGCAGACGCTCGACGATTGCCTGCACGACACCATGGACGTCGAAGGTTTCGAGCGCG
This sequence comes from Hydrocarboniphaga sp., assembly GCF_965279055.1. Classification (NCBI taxonomy): domain Bacteria; kingdom Pseudomonadati; phylum Pseudomonadota; class Gammaproteobacteria; order Nevskiales; family Nevskiaceae; genus Hydrocarboniphaga; species Hydrocarboniphaga sp. Next base: position 1,695,065 of record NZ_OZ257125.1, read on the forward strand.
TGCTGGCGCGCATGGAGGCGGGCGAAATCCAGGTGGTGTGTTGTGATCTTGCGGCGCCTTCGCCGTTGTCGCAGGCCGTGCTGAATGCGCGGCCCTATGCCTTCCTCGATGATGGCGCCGCCGAAGAACGCCGCACCCGTGCGCTGGCGATGCAGCCGCTGCTCGACGTGCAGACCGCCGCCGATCTCGGTCGCCTCGATCTGGCCGCGGTCGATCGCGTGCGCGCCGAAGCCTGGCCGGAATTCCGCAGCGCCGACGAGCTGCACGACGCGCTGTGCGTGCATGCGTTTCTGACTGGCGCCGAGCTGCCGGCGGTGGCGCGTCAATGGCTGGACGAGCTGGTCGTGCAAGCTCGCGTAACGCGCCTGAGGCTTGTTCCTGTAGGAGCGGACCCTGTCCGCGACGATGATGGCGCCGCGCTGGATCGGTCGCGGACAGGGTCCGCTCCTACAGAGGCGGAAAGTCAGGGCCTGTGGGTTGCTGCCGAACGGCTGCACGAATTCCGCGCGGCGCTGCCGCATGCCAAAGCAGAGCCCGCGATCCGCGCCGTCAGCCGCGATCAACCCGCGGCAGAAGACGCCTTGCGCGAAATCCTGCGCAGCCGCCTCGAACTGCTGGGCCCGGTAACCGCCGCAGCACTCGCTGCACCGCTGCACGATTTGCAAGCCACGCAAGCCGCGCTGCTGCAGCTCGAAGCCGAAGGCGCGGTGATGAGCGGCAGCTTCACCGCGCCCGGCGCCTTGGAGTGGTGCGACCGCCGGCTCCTCGCCCGTATCCATCGCTACACCCGCGATCGCCAGCGCGCCGAAGCGCAGCCGGTCGCGCCGTCGCAGTTCATGCGCTTTCTGTTCGGCTGGCACCGCTTGCAAGGCAGCAATGTCGAGGCGCGCCATCAGGGCGATGGCGGCCTGATCGCGGCGCTGCAGCAGCTCGAAGGTTTCGCCGCGCCGGCCGGCGCCTGGGAAGACGATTTGCTGCCGTCGCGCATCGAGGCCTATGCGCCGGCGATGCTCGACCGCGTCTGCAGCAGCGGGCGCGTCGTCTGGCAAAGGCCGATCGTCGAAAATGCCGACGTCCCGCGCCGTCGCGGCGGCCCGGTGCGCAGCACGCCGATCCTGCTGTGCGAGCGTGAATTCCTGGGTTACTGGTCGCAGCGTCGAGCCGTGGAAACCAGCCCTGACGGCGAAGACGCCGAACGTCCGCTGTCTTCGCGCGCCGACCGCCTGCTCGACGCGCTGAAAGCCAACGGCGCCAGCTTCTACGACGAACTCGCGCAGGACAGTGGCCTGCTCAATGCCGAAGTCGGCGACGCGCTGGGCGAGCTGGTCAGCGCCGGCCTGGCGACCTGCGATTCCTTCGCCGGCCTGCGCGCCTTGACCCTGAGCTCGGACAAGCGCGATCGCCTGCGTCGCCGCTTCGGCCGCAACGATGTCGCTTTCGACGACGCCGGGCGCTGGTCGCTGACGCGGCCGCGGCGCCCGGTTGCGGAGGAGTCGGCGTCCTCGCTGGCCGATCCGCGCGTCGAGCACATCGCGCGCGTGCTGCTGCGCCGCTACGGCGTGGTGTTCCGCAAGCTGCTAGAGCGCGAGGCTGATCTGCCGCCGTGGCGCGAACTGCACTATGTGTATCGCCGCCTGGAAGCGCGCGGCGAAATCCGCGGTGGCCGTTTCGTCAGCGGATTTTCAGGCGAGCAGTTCGCGCTGATCGAAGCCGCCGGCGCGCTGAAGCGCTACGCCGACGCACAGCCGAAGAGCGGCACGATCGAGCGCGTCTGCATCGGCGCCGGCGATCCGCTGAACCTGGTCGGCATCCTGGTGCCGGGCGACAAGGTCGCGCGGCTGCCGGGCAACCGCATCGTGTTCGAGGACGGCGTGCCGGTGGCGGTGCAGAGCGGCGGCGAGACACGTTATCTGCGCGAAACCGATCTGCACGACCAGTGGGAGCTGCGCAACCTGATCACTCGCAAGCAGAATGCGATCGGCTATCTGCAGCCGCCGTCGCGGCCGCAGTAGCGCATGCTGAAAATCGTTCACGGCAACCGGCTGGAGCCGCTCGCGGGCGAGCTGATGCGCAGCCTGCTCGAGGTGCCGGCGTCGCCGTTCGAGCGCGAGTCCATCGTCGTGCCCAGCCTCGGCGTCGCGCGCTGGCTGCAGTACCGCATCGCCGATGTGTTCACGGTGTGCGCGCAGATGGAATTTTCGTTCGCGGCGCAGTTCGTCTGGCAGACGTTTGCCGACGTGCTCGAAGGCGTGCCGCGGCGTTCGCCGTTCGACGCCAAGGTGATGAGCCTGCGCCTGCACGGTCAGCTCGGCCGCCTGCCGGCGAGCGAGGTGTATGCGCCGCTGCGTTCCTATATCGAACGCGCCGGCGAGCGCGGCCGCATCGAACTGGCGCAGCGGCTCGCGCAGGTGTTCGATCGCTACCTGGTGTATCGCCCGGAATGGCTGCAATCCTGGGCCGCGGGCCGCACGCTGGGCCTGCAGCCGATTGCGACCGAACGCTGGCAGCTCGGCCTTTGGCGGCGGTTGGTCGAAGATGCGGGGCTGCGTGAGCTGCAGCATCCGGCCGAAGCGGTGTTCGCCAAGTTGCAGGGCGACATGATGGCGCGCACGCGCCTGCCGAAAAAAATCCGGCTGTTCGCGCTGCCGACGCTGCCGCCGCAGTACGTGCAGGCGATCACCGAGCTGGCGCGCTATACCGATGTCGAATGGTACGTGGTCAATCCCTGCCGTCAGTACTGGGGCGATCTGGTGTCGGAGCGCACCGCGGCCAGGCTCGCCGGTGACGAAGCGCCGCCGGCCGACGTCGCGCATCCGCTGCTCGCGTCCTGGGGACTGGAAGCACGCGATCATCTGGCCGAAGTGCTGGCGCGGTCGGACGCGGCCGGCGTCGTCGAGCAGCCGATGTTCGTCGATCCGGGCAGCAGCAGCCTGCTGGCGAAATTGCAGCGCTGCCTGCTGGAACTCGCGCCGTTGTCGGATGCGCCGCTCGATCCGAGTCAGCTCGATGCGGGCATCCAATCGCAGCCCAGCCTGCAGATTCACGCCTGCCATAGCCTGACGCGGCAGCTCGAAGTGCTGCACGACCAGCTGCTGCGGCTGTTCGACACGCTTCCGGACCTGAAACCGCAGGAGGTGCTGGTGATGCTGCCTGGCGTCGACGACGCGGCGCCGCTGATCGACGCGGTGTTCGGCGCCGCGTCGCAGGAGCATCGGCTGGCTTACAGCATCACCGGCCGCGCCGCGCCGGATGCGACGCCGCTGCTGCGCGCTTTCGACACCCTGCTGCATCTGCCGGCCTCGCGTTTCGAGGCGGCCGAAGTGTTCGACCATCTGCAGATTCCGGCAGTGCGCGAGCGCTATGCGCTCGAATCCGCCGATCTGGATCTGATCCGCCAGTGGCTGGGCGAAGCCGGCATTCGCTGGGGCCTGGACGCGGCGCATCGCGTGTCGCTGGGTCTGTCGGCCGAAGCGCGGCACAGCTGGCTCGACGGGCTGATGCGCCTGCTGCTCGGCTACGCCGCACCCAGCGGCGGCGAGCAGCTGATCGCCGGCATCGAGGTCTACGAGGAGATCGAAGGCTCGCAGGCCGTGGTCGCCGGCAAGCTGCTGCGCGCGCTCGCTGATCTGGTCGGACTGCGCCGCGATTTCAGCGCGCCGCGCAGCGTCGCGTCCTGGTGCGATCGGCTCGCGCGCATGCTGGAGGAGCAGCTGTCGCCGCTGGACGAAGACGAGTCCGACGCGCAGCGCCTGCGCAGCCTGCTGTCGGATCTGCGCGACGATGCCGCGCTCGCCGGGCAGCGCGAGGCGGTGTCGCTGGACGTGATGCAAAGCCTGCTGAAGACGCGGCTCGCCGGCAGCAGCCCGGGCGGCGTGCCGGGCGGTGGCGTGACCTTCACCGGCATCGGTCCACTGCGCGGCCTGCCGTATCGCGTGGTCTGCGTGATCGGCCTCGACGGCGGCGTATTTCCGCGCAATCCCTCGACCAGCGAATTCGATCTGGTCGCGCGTCATCCGCGTCGCGGCGACCGCTCGCGCGGCCAGGACGATCGCGGTGCATTTCTCGACGCGCTGCTGGCGGCGCGCGAGGTGTTCTATCTGAGCTACACCGGCCGCAGCATTCGCGACAACGCCGAGCTGCCGCCGTCGGTGCTGATCTCTGAGCTGCTCGATTATCTGGGCCGCTACACGCAGGGCGGCCCCGACGCCGTGCGCAAGGCGCTGCTGATCGAGCATCCGCTGCAGCCGTTCGCGCCGCGGCATTTCGTGCCGGGCGCTTCGCAGAGCTATGCGCGCGACTATCGTGAAGCGGCTTTGCAGATCGCGCGCGGCTCGCGGCGCGAGGATGCGCGCGGTGACCTGCTCGCCGGCACGACGCTGCCGCCGCCGGGCGATGAGGCCAGAGTACTGCGGCTGGATCAGCTGATCGGCTGCCTGCGCAATCCTTATCGGTTTTTTCTGCGCGACCGTCTCGGCATCCGCATCGACGAAGGCGAAGAGGAGCTGTCCAGCGAAGAGCCGCTGACACTGCCGGAGCCGCGCTGGGATTTCGAACGGCGCCTGCTCGACCTGGCGCTGGCCGGTCACGACGCCGGCGCCATCGTCGCCAAGATGCGCGCCGGCACCGACGTGCCGCACGGTCGCTGGGGCGAGCACCTGCTGAACCAGGCGGTGACGCCGGCACTGGGCTTCGCGCGCGTCGTGCTTGCCGAGCGCGGCCCGGCCGTCGCGCCGCTGCCGTTCGAATGTCGCATCGGTGCCTACACCCTGAGCGGCGTGCTCGATGGCCTGTCCGCCGACGGGCTATACCGGCCGCGCTACGGCTCGCAGATCAGCGCGCACGACTGGATCGAAGCCTGGCCGCGGCATCTGCTGCTGTGCCTGCTGCGGCCCGCCGGCGTCGCGCCGGTCACGCGGCTGCGCACCGGTGACGATGGCAAGAGGAGTGTCGCCGTGCTCGGCACGGTCGACGATGCGGGCGCGCGCTTGCTCGATCTGCTGGAGCTGTACTGGCAGGGCCTGCAGGCGCCGCTGGAATTCATGCCGAAGACCGCGCTGGCCGCAGTGCTCGAGCCGCAGAAGCCGGACAGGATCCTCAAGGTCTGGCAGGGCGACAGCTTCAGCGGCCGCGGCGAAGCCGAGAACGAATACTGCCGCATGTACTACCGCGGCCTGCGCGAGCCGCTGCCGGATGCGCTGCCGGCGCTGGCATTGCGCGTGTTCGCGCCGATACTGGCTGCAGTGATCGACGCATGAGCGCGCCGGTCGCACTGACTGCGCCGCTGCAGGGACTGCGCCTGATCGAGGCCAGCGCGGGCACCGGCAAGACCTGGACCTTGTCCGGCCTGTATCTGCGCCTGGTGATCGAGCGCGGCCTGGCCAGCGACGGCATCCTGACCGTGACCTTCACCAAGGCGGCGACCGCCGAGCTGCGTGACCGCATTCGCGCGCGCCTGCAGCAGATGCTCGATCTGCTCGAAGGCCGCGGCGACGGCGACGATTTCTGTCGCGCGCTGCAGGCGCAGTTGCCGGACGCAGCACTCGCGCGGCGTCGCCTGGTGACGGCACTGCGCGGCGTCGACGAGGCCGCGATCTACACGATTCACGGCTTCTGCCAGCGCGTGCTGTCGGACCGGGCGTTCTCCAGCGGCGTCAGCTTCGACAGCGAAATCGTGCCGGACATCGGTGAGCTGCGCCGCGAGATCGTGCTCGATTTCTGGCGCCGGCGTATCGCGCCGGCCCATGCGGAACGCGCGCTCGGCGAGCGCCTGTTCCTCGGCTGGCTGGACTCGCGCGACGTGTCGGTCGACAGCCTGTCGCGCTGGGCCGCTAGCCTGGCGTCGAAGCCGCGGCTGAACATCCTGCCGATCGACGAGGTTGCCGATCTGCAGCAGGCGGCGCAGGCGTTCTTCGGTCTGCGCGAGCAGGCCGCGACGGTACTGCGCGACGAGCGCCAGGCGATCGTCGAGCTGCTGGCCAAACATCCCGCGCTGAAGCGCGCCAGCTACAAGGCAGGCGATGTGGCCAAGCGCCTCGATGCGCTCGAGGAATATTTCGCGACCGAGCTGGAAATCGTGCTGCCGAAAAAAGCCGAGTCGTTCCTGCGCGCCGGCCTGATCGAACGCTGCAGCGGCGATCCGCCGACACATGCGTTCTTCGATACGCTCGAGGCGCTGCGCGCCGGCGGCGATGCGCTGCTGGAGGTATTTGCCCGAACCTGGCGCGGGTTGCGGCTGGAGCTGCTGGCCTGGCTGCGCAGCGAGCTGCCGCTGCGCATGCAGGCGCGCGGCGAGCAGTCCTACGATGATCTGCTGTCGCGCTTGCAGCAGGCGCTGAGCGGCAGCGACGGCGAGCTGCTGGCGGCGGAGCTGCGCCAGCGTTATCCGGCCGCGATGATCGACGAATTCCAGGACACCGATCCGCTGCAATGGGACATCGTGCGGCGCATCTGGGCGGTCGGTATCGGTGCCGGCGAGCCGCTCTGCGCGTTCCTGGTCGGCGATCCGAAGCAGGCGATCTACAGCTTTCGCGGTGCCGACATCTATGCCTATCTTGCCGCGCAGGCCGCGTGCAGCGAGCGCCATGACCTGGTGGAGAACCAGCGCTCGGTCGCGCCCTATGTCGAGGCTTTGAACTGCCTGTACGGCCGCGTCGCCGATCCGTTCCGGCATGCGTCGATCCGCTATCAGCCGGTGGTCGCGTCGCCGCGCCGCAAGCCGGCGCTGATCGAGAACGGCGTTGCCGAAGACGCGCCGCTGCGGCTGTTGGCGATGTCGTCGCCGGGCGTGCCGCTGGCCAAGGGCAAGGGCGAAACCTGGGCAGCTGCGACCACCGCCGCCGAGATCGCACGGCTGCTGCGCGGTGCCGCGCTGGGCGAGATCACTTATGACGGCCGGCCGTTGCGCGCCGGCGATATCGCGGTGCTGGTGCGCGGTCACTATCAGGCGCGCAGGCTGCGCCGCGAACTCGCGCGGCTCGGCGTCGGCAGCGCCGAGCAGGCCAGCGACAACGTGTTCGCCAGCGACGAGGCCGAGGAACTCGAGCGCCTGCTGGCCGCCGTCGCCGCGCCGCATCGCAGTGGCGGCCTGAAAGCCGCGCTGCTGGGCCGCTTTCTCGGCTGGAGCCTGCCCAAGGTGCTGGAGCTGGAGCAGCAGGAAGGTGCCTGGGACCAGCTGCTGGCCGAGTTCGATCACTACCGGCTGTTGTGGCGCGACCGCGGTTTCATGCGCATGTTGCGCGAGCTGTTGCGCCGCCGCGACGTGATCGCGCGGCTCGCCGCGCACAGCGACGGCGAGCGCCGGCTGACCAATCTGTTCCATCTCGCCGAGCTGCTGCAGAACCAGCAGCATCGGCTGCATGGCGCCGACGCGCAGCTGCGCTGGCTCGGCCAGAGCCGCCGCGACGCGGCCGAATCCAGGGCCGAGGAATCGCAGCTGCGCCTGGAAAGCGATGCCGCGCTGGTGCAGTTGCTGACTGTGCATGCGAGCAAGGGCCTGGAATATCCGGTGGTGTTTCTGCCGTTCCAGTGGTCCGGCAAGGATCGTTTTGCCGGCAGCGACCTGATCGCGCATCACGACCCCGAGCCGCCGCACGAGCTGCGTGTCGCCGGTGATCCAATCGATCCGCAGGCGGTGATCCAGGCGGCGAACGACGAGTCCCAGGCCGAAGACCTGCGCCTTGCTTACGTTGCACTGACGCGTGCGAAGAACCGTTGCTATCTGTTCACCGGCGACTTCACCGGTCTGGCGCTGTCCGCGGTCGGCACGCTGCTGAACGGCGGCGGCGAGCCGCTGATGGAGGCGCTGGCCTCGCTGCAGGCCGCCTCGCAGGGCACGATCCGCGTCGAGAATGCGGTGGAGCCGCAAGCCGTCGCGGCAGCTGCCGACACCGGGCTGAAGCTGGCCGCGCGCGAACTGCGTCGGCCGCTGCCACCCGGCCTGAGCGTGACCAGCTACACCGCGCTGTCGCGGCAGATCGATGAATCCGCCGCCGAAGCGCTGCCGGATCACGATCAGCACATCGAAAGCCTGCCATCGGCACCGCTTGTGCCGGGCGGCGGCCGCTTTGCGTTTCCACGCGGCGCGGCGCCCGGCACCTGTCTGCATGCGGTGCTGGAAAACATCGACGCGTCCGCGCCATCGGCAAGCTGGACGCCGGCGATCGAGACGCAGCTGCGCGCCAACGGCCAGCCGGCGGAGTGGGCGCCGCAGCTCGGCGAATGGTTCGCCGAGGTCGTCGCGACGCCGCTGCAATGTCCGGCCAGCGGCGAAATCTTGAGCCTGGCCGCGGTCGATCCGAAACGCTCGCTGATCGAGCTGGCCTTCCATCTGCCGCTGCGCGGGCTCGATCCGTCGCGGATCAGCGGCATCGCCGCGCAGCACTCGCTGGTGGTGACACCGCTGGCGGCGCAGCGCGTCGAAGGCTATCTGCGCGGCTTCGTCGACCTGGTATTCGAGCATCGTGGCCGCTGGTACGTCGCCGACTACAAATCGAACTGGCTGGGCGGGCGCATCGAGGACTACGACGCGGCGGCGCTGGCCAGCGGCATGGACGAGGGCGACTACCATCTGCAGTACATGCTGTACGTGGTCGCGCTGCACCGCTGGCTGAAATGGCGCGTCGCCGGCTACGACTACCAGCGCCATTTCGGCGGCGTGTTCTATCTGTTCTTGCGCGGCATGGATGCGCAGGGCCGTGGTGTTTACGCGACGCGACCGTCGCTGGAGCTGATCGAGGCGATCGACGGCCTGATCGCAGGCAATACCGCGGTGGCGGCATGAGCCTGGCCGATCTGCGCCTGCCGCTGCCGCCGCCGGGCATCGACGATGCGGCCGCCGCATTCGCGGCGAGCTTCGCCGCGGCAGTCGCGTCGGTGCACGAAGAGCAGGGCGGGGCGGCGGGCGATCGCGACGACATCTATCTGGCGGCGCGCCAGGCGAGTATCGCGGTGCAGGAAGGCCATGCCGGCGCCGATCTGGCCTTGCTCGCCGACGACGGCATCGGGATCGATCTCGGCGCGCTGCAGCGCAGCCCGGTGGTCGGTGACGGCAGCCAGCCGACGCCGCTGGTGCTGCAGGGCCGGCTTCTTTATCTGTATCGCTACTGGCGCTATGAGCGCCTGCTGGCGACGCGCCTGCTTGCGCTGAACCGGCCGGTCGAAGGCCAGCAGTCCGACGCGGTGCGTGCGCAGCTCGATGCGCTGTTTGCCGGCGATGCGGCGGTGACGCCGAACTGGCAGAAGGTCGCGGCCGCGACCGCGCTGACGCGGCATCTGTGCGTGATTTCCGGCGGCCCCGGCACCGGCAAGACCACGACGGTGGTGCGCATCCTCGCGGCGGCTTTGAGCCTGCACGGCGATGCGGTGCAGCCGCTGCGCATCGCGATCGCCGCGCCGACCGGCAAGGCCGCCGCTAGGCTGAAATCCTCGATCCAGGCACAGCTGTCGCGCATGCAGCTCGCCGACGACATCGTCGCGCGGCTGCCGGCGCAGGCCTATACCTTGCACCGTCTGCTCGGCGTGCGGCCGGGCCGCGTCGGCTTCCGTCACGACGCCGCGCATCCGCTGCCTTACGACCTGATCGTCGTCGACGAGGCCTCGATGATCGATCTGGCGCTGGCGGCGAAACTGGTCGATGCGCTGCTGCCGACGGCGCGGCTGATCCTGCTCGGCGACAAGGATCAGCTCGCCTCGGTGGAAGCCGGCGCGGTCTACGCAGAATTGTCGGCGCGCAGCGAACGCGACGCCGCGTGGTGCGCGACACTGGCCGCGCTCAGCGGCGAGCAGGTTGCGGCGAGCATGGTCGCAAGGTCTTCTTCGCTCACCGACGCCGTGGTATGGCTGACCCACGCATATCGCTTCGATGCCGGTAGCGGGATCGCGGCGCTGGCGACGGCGATCAATGCGGGCGACATCGCGCAGGTTCGCGGCAGCCTGTCGGCCGAAGCCGGGCCGCGCTGGCAGGCCGCGCTGCCGTCGCCGGCCGCACTCGCCGCGAGCCTCGCGCAGGGCTACGAGAACTATCTGGACGCGGTGAACGGCGGCGCGTCGCCGTCCGACGTGCTGCGCGCTTTCGATCGCTACCGCGTGCTGTGCGCGACGCGGTCCGGCAGCTACGGCAGCGAGGCACTCGCGCGGCATATCGCCTTGCAGTTGCGCCGCGCATTGCCGGCGGCCGGTGCGTCGGCGCACTGGTACGCGGGCCGCGCGGTGATGATCACCGGCAACGATTACGCGCTGCAGTTGTACAACGGCGACATCGGCGTCGCGCTGCCGGACGAATCCGGCCGCTTGCTGGTGCATTTCGCCGGCGATGCCGGGCTGCGCGCTTTCGCACCCGGTCGGCTCAGCGCGGTCGATACCGCGTTCGCACTGACCGTGCACAAATCTCAAGGGTCGGAATTCGACGCGGTGGATGTCGTCGTCGACGGCTCGCTGCCGCGTGGCCTGAATCGCCAGTTGCTCTACACCGCCGTGACGCGTGCGCGTTCCAGCGTGCGACTGTGGTGCGACGATGAAGCGCTGACGGCGATGGTGGGCACGCGCTTGAGCCGGCGTTCGTCGATCATCGTCTGAAAAGCCGGCAGGGCATGAGCCGCCGCTTTTCCGGCCTGCTATACGAAGGTTGCCAGATACGCCGTCGTCGCACGCACCGCTTCCCGGCGCGTGGCCTTGCTCAGCCGGCCTTCGCGGTAGTAGCCGTACTTCATGCAGGTGAACGCGATCTCCACGCACAAGGTCGCCACATCGGGCTGCTTGGGTAGCACGAGGGCGTCGGGCGCGCTCTTCATCAGTGCCCGCACCGCGTGGCCGATGTGTTCGATCGTCACCTCCTGCGCCAGGTAGGCGCTGCGGCTCATCGGGCCGCCGAGGATCAGCTGGCTGGCGACCGGCGTCGCGTCGTAGTAGTCGGCCGCGGCGTCGACCAGCAGCACGATCAGCTTGCGCCACGGCTGTGGCCCGCTTTTTTGCGCGGCGGCCTGCACGCGCAATGTCACCTGCTGGAGATGGCGCTCGGCCAGATGCGCGAACAGCACGTACTTGGTCGGGAAGAACTGGTACAGGCTGGCGCGCGGCACGCCGGATTCCTTGGCGATTTCCGGGATCGAGGTTTCTTCCGGGCCACGCGCCTCGATCATCCGCTCGGCGGCTTCGATCGCCGCGGCGACGCGCTGCTGGGAGCGCTCCTGCATCGGGCTGCGCGAACGCGCCGGCGGCGCCTTGACCGCTGAATCCGACATAAGTTAGTTTTCACCGAGAGCCGACATATGTCGGAATCGTACCACCGTCCCGGACAGAGAGGACGAAGTAGCAGGAGAGCGGCATGAGCAAGCGTGTCTGTGTGATCGGCGCCGGCCCCAGCGGCATCGCAGCGGCCAAGAACTGCGCGGCGTCGGGGCTGGACTTCGTCGTGTTCGAGAAGAACGACAAGGTCGGCGGCAACTGGGTGTTCAATTCCAAGACCGGCCACTCCAGCGTTTACGAAAACACGCACATCATCAGCTCGAAGATCTGGTCGGAGTACGAAGACTTCCCGATGCCGGATCACTATCCGGATTATCCGAACCACCGGCAGCTGCAGGCCTATTTCGAAAGCTACTCCAAGCATTTCAAGGTCTACGACAAGATCCGCTTCAACACCGTGGTCGACGAGGTCACGCGTGGCGCAGGCGGCGGCTGGGACGTGCGCTGGCACGACGAAAGCGGCACCGAACATCGGGATCATTTCGACGTGCTGATGGTCTGCAACGGCCATCACTGGGATCCGAAATATCCGGAGTACGAAGGCCGGTTCAACGGCCGGCTGATGCACAGCCACGACTTCAAGGGCGTCAACGAGGACTGGCGCGGCAAGAACGTGCTGGTGATCGGCGGCGGCAATTCGGCCTGCGACGTCGCGGTGGAATCGGCGCGCATCGCCGGCAAGGTGTGCCTGTCGATGCGCAGCCCGCAGTGGTTCATGCCCAAGTTCATGTTCGGCCTGCCGGTGGACGTGTTCGCGTCGCGCACCTCGTGGTTGCCGACCGGGATCAAGCAGTTCGCGCTGACCAGCCTGCTGAAGATGCTCCAGGGTTCGTACAAGCGCTACGGTCTGCCGGTCAACACCAAGCCGGCTTTCAGCCAGCATCCGACCTTGAATTCGGATTTGCTGGACTTCATCCGCCACGGCCGCATCAAGCCGCGGCCGGCGATCAAGCGGCTCGCCGGAGATGAAGTCGAATTCGTCGACGGCACGCGCGAAGCTTTCGACATCGTCTGCGCCTGCACCGGGTTCTGGATCAGCTTCCCGTTCTTCGACGAAAAGCTGGTGTCGTTCAAGCACGCCGAGAAAGTGCCGCTGTATCGCAAGATGCTGCACCCGGACTATCAGGATCTGTACTTTATCGGCCTGTTCCAGCCGCTGGGTTGCATCTGGCCGATGGCGGACATGCAAGCGCGGCTGGCCTGTGCCGAAATCGTCGGCCGCTACCAGCGCCCGGCCGATCTGCGCGCGGCGATCCAGTACGAGATCGAGCATCCGCATTTCCAGTTCGAGGGTGGCGCGCGCCATTCCACCGAGGTCGACTATCACGGCCTGCGCAAGGATCTGCGCGGCGAGCTGAAAAAAGCCGGCATCGACATCGGCGAAGCACCCGGCGCGACCACGCGCAAGGCGATCTACAAGCTGGCGAGCTGATGGACGCGCGCCCTGTTCCACGCCGGGCGTCACGCCAGGCGGTGTTCGTCCACGGCATGTGGAGCCAGCCCTGGGTCTGGCAGGACTGGATTGCCTGCTTTGAACGGGCCGGTTATGTCTGCCACGCGGTAACGCTGCCGGGTCACGAGCCCGGCGCACCGCGAGGCGCCGCGGATGGCCTGGGCATCGGTGAATACGTCGCGTCCGTCGAGCCGCTGCTGCGCGGCTTGCCGGAGCCGGCGGTGGTCATCGGCCACTCGATGGGCGGCCTGATCACGCAGCTGCTCGCGGCGCGCCTGCCGGTCGCGGCCGCGGTGCTGATCTGCAGCGCCACGCCGGCGCCGGTGTTCCCGCTGCGGCCGGTGATGCTGCCGGGTGTGATCCGGCACTTTCTGCGGCCGAATCTTTATGCGCGCTCGTTCCTGCCGTCGCGCCGGGAGGCCGGCCACCTGTTCCTCAACGGCCTGCAGCCGTCGCAGCGGGATGCAATGTATGAGCGCCTGATACCGGAGTCCGGCCGCGCGCTGTATCAGCTCGGCTTCGGCTCGCTGAATCTGGCGCGTAGCAATCGGGTGGATCGCGAGCGCATCACCGCGCCGATGCTGGCGCTGAGCGGCGCGCGCGACCACATCATCCCGATCGGCGTCAGCCGGGCGATGGCGCGCTGGTATGGTCCGCAGCGGCTGGAGTTCCGCGAATATGCCGGGCATGCGCACTGGATGCTGGCCGAGCCGGGCTGGGAGCGGCGAGTCGACGAGGTGTTGCAGTGGCTGGCGGCTTGATTTCGGGTCTTGGCCGGCGGCGCATCGGGGGGCGCTGGTGAAAAAATCAGCGAGGGAGTAGCCGCTCCCCTTCACACTTCCCGGAAGCCCTGGCTGTAAAGGGACCCGCTGGACCGGCGCGCACAAAAAAGCCCGGATTGACCGGGCTCATGCCGCATCCACTGGACTGTATTGCACGCCAATGAATCGATAATTGGCGCTCCTACCCGGATTCGAACCGGGGTTTAGGCCTTGAGAGGGCCCCGTCCTAGGCCTCTAGACGATAGGAGCACAGCTGCGAGTCGCGTATTATACGGATGCGTCGCCGCCCGGCAATGCGGTCCACGCCAATAATCAAGTAAACGCCACGACCAACCCGCGCTGTACCAGACGGAAGTTTTTTTTGATCTCACCCAGACGCATTCCCCGCGCCGAGCACAATGTTTCCCGTTCGATGATTTCGAGCGGCACGCTGAAGACGCTCTATACCCTGAAAGACGCCGGCTACGAGGCCTACATGGTCGGCGGCGGCGTACGCGACCTGCTGGCCGGGATCGAGCCCAAGGATTTCGACGTCGCCACCAACGCGCATCCGGAGCAGGTCAAGCCGCTGTTCCGCTCGTGCCGGCTGGTCGGGCGGCGCTTCGTGATCTGCCATGTGCGCTTCGGCGAGGAGATCGTCGAGACCACGACGTTCCGCGGCGCAATCACCGATCTGCACAAGCGCGACGAGACCGGGCGCATCCTGTCCGACAACGTCTACGGCACGCTGGAGGAGGACGCGATCCGGCGCGACTTCACCGTCAACGCGCTGTATTACGACATCCGCGACTACTCGATCGTCGACTTCACCACCGGCGTCGAGGACATGAAGTCCGGCGTGATCCGTCTGATCGGCGACCCCGAGCTGCGCTATCGCGAAGACCCGGTGCGCATGCTGCGCGCGATCCGTATCGCCAACAAGCTGCACTTTCGCATCGACGAAGCCACCGCCGCGCCGATCGCGCGGTTGGCGCCGCTGCTGCGCGAGATTCCGGCCGCGCGCCTGTTCGACGAGGTGCTGAAGCTGCTGCTGTCGAAGGAAGCCGAAGACAATCTTTACGGCATGCGCGTCTACGGCCTGTTCCGCCAGCTGTTCCCGGTGCTGGACCCGCACCTGGCGCGGCCGGATGCGCTGAAGTTCGTCAACGCCGCGCTGCGCAGCACCGCGCAGCGCATGCAGGCCGGCCTGCCGGTCAGCCCCGCTTTCCTGTATGCCTCGCTGCTGTGGCCGGCGGTGGAAGCACGCGCCGCTCAGCTGCGCACCGAGCAGGGCTGCGAGCCGTTCCCGGCGATCCAGCAGGCCGGCGAAGAAGTGATCGCGCGGACCATCGCCTGCGTCGCGATTCCGAAACGCTTTTCGCTGCCGATGCGCGACATCTGGGATCTGCAGCCGCGCTTCGAGCAGACCGCGTCGACACGCGCGCGCCGCCTGATGACGCACCCCAAGTTCCGCGCCGCCTACGACTTCCTGCTGGTGCGCGGCGAAAGCTCCGGCAACCCGGCGCTGGCCGAGCTGGCCGCCTGGTGGACCGAGGCGCAGAAGGGCGGCGATCTGCCGCAGCCGCCGGACCTGTCGTCGGAGGATCTGCTGGTCGAAGGCACCGCCTCCGAAACCGCGCCGCCGCGCAAGCGCCGTCGTCGTCGTGGCGGGCGCAATCGTCGCGGGCCGGGCGCCGGCGACGCCGCCGGCGGTGACGAGGATGCCGAAGCCGACGACAGTCCCGCGACCGCGAGCGATCCCTCGTAATAAGCTGCCGGCCCAGGTGGCATCAGGTGGCGCGATGACGATGGCCCAGCCGGCTGCGAAGCCGTTTGCCTATGTCGGGCTCGGCAGCAATCTCGACGATCCCGCGGCGCAGATACGCGCGGCGCTGGATGCGATCGGGCGCATTGCCGGCATTCGCGTGCTCGCGGTGTCCAGCCTGTACCGCTCGCCGCCGATGGGCCCGCCGGAGCAGCCGGAATACTGCAACGCGGTCTGCGTGGTCGAGTGCGGCATCGCGCCTTCGATGCTGATGAGCCAGCTGCTGGAGATCGAGCGCCAGGCCGGCCGCGTGCGCGGCGGCGAGCACTGGGGGCCGCGGCGCATCGATCTGGACCTGCTGCATGTGGAAGGCGTGAGTTCGGCCACGGCCGGCTTGCGGCTGCCGCATCCGGGCATCGCGCAGCGCAACTTCGTGCTGGCGCCGCTGGCGGAAATCGCGCCGCAGCTGCGGATTCCCGGGGTCGGCGCCGTTGCCGAACTGGCAGCCCGCATCCCGCGCGACGATCTGTCGATGTGGCCGATCTGAGCTCAGCGCGTGGGTCTGGCGAATACGCAGGGCGGGGCGACCCAGCAGGCAATGTACATCGCCATAGAAGGCACGATCGGCGTCGGCAAGACCACGCTGGCGCAGCGGCTGTCGCAGAGCCTGAATGCGCGTCTTTTGCTGGAAAAGCCTGAGGCCAATCCCTTTCTGCCGCGCTTTTATCGCGACCCGGCGCGGGTCGCGCTGCCGACGCAGCTGACGTTTCTGATGCAGCGCGCCGGGCAGGTCGAGGAGTTGCAGCAGGGCGATCTGTTCGAGCAGAACTGGGTCGCGGATTTCCTGTTCGACAAGGACCGGCTGTTTGCCGAGCTGACCTTGTCGCGCGTCGATTTCGAGCTGTATCTGCGGGTTTTCGAGCGCCTGGCGATGGACGTGCCGCAGCCTGATTGCGTGATCCACCTGCAGGCGCCGCTGCCGGTGCTGCTGCACAGAATCGAGCAGCGTGGCCGCGACTACGAGCGCGGTATCGACCCGGAATATCTGGCGAGCCTGAGCGATGCCTACGGCCGTCTGTTCGTCGCGCCTCGCGGCGCCAGGCTGATCGAGGTCGACACCGAAAGCCTGGATCTGCTCGGTGACGAGAGCCACTACGAGCTGTTGCTCGACGCGCTGGCCGGGGAGGCGCCGCGCCAGCGGCTGGCGGCTGGCTCTTGGGTATAGGTATAGTCCGCGCGCTTTGACAACCCCGGCCTGGAGTAAGCCCATGGATTCCGAAAAAACTCTGAAGCCGGTGAACATCGCCGAGTTGCGGGCGATGCGCGCGCGCGGCGAGAAGATCGCCAGCCTGACCTGCTACGACGCCAGCTTCGCGATGGTCCAGGACCGCGCCGGCGTCGACTTCATGCTGATCGGCGACTCGCTGGGCATGGTGCTGCACGGCGGCAACACGACGACGCCGGTGACGGTGTCCGACATTGTCTATCACGCGCGCTGCGTCGCGCCGCACCTCAAGCGCGCCTTCCTGGTCGCCGATCTGCCGTTCCTCTCCTATGCGACGCTGGATCGCGCGCTCGATTCCTCGCAGCGGCTGATGCAGGAAGGCGGCGCCAAGATGGTCAAGCTCGAAGGCGGCAGGGAGCAGGCGAGCATCGTCGAATATCTGGCGGTGCGCGGCGTGCCGGTGTGCGCGCATCTGGGCCTGCAGCCGCAGTTCGTGCACAAGATGGGCGCATTCAAGGTGCAGGGCCGCGACGAGGCCGCTGCCGAGGCGATGATTCACGACGCGCACGTGCTGGCCGAGGCCGGCGCCGACATGCTGCTGCTGGAATGCATTCCGTCGGAACTGGCGCGGCGCATCACCCAGGCCAGTCCGGTGCCGGTGATCGGCATCGGCGCCGGTCCGGCGGTCGACGGCCAGATCCTGGTGATGCACGACATCCTGCACATCTCGCCGATGGTCACGCTCGGCCGCACGCCGCGCTTCGTCAAGAATTTCATGCAGGGCGCGCCGGACATCGAGTCGGCGTTCCGCGCCTATGTCGCGGAAGTGAAGTCGGGCGCCTATCCGGCGCCCGAGCACAGCTTCGGCTCCTGATCGCGACGGAATAAGGACGAGAACACAGCGCATGCGCCTGGTCCACACGGTTGCCGAAGTCCGCCGCGAAGTCGCCGCCTGGCGCGCCAAGGGCGAGAGCGTCGCCTTCGTCGCGACCATGGGTAATCTTCACTCGGGCCATCTGGACCTGGTGGCCGAGGCGCGCGCCAAGGCCGACCGCGTTGTCGCCAGCATCTTCGTCAACCCGCTGCAGTTCGGGCCCAACGAGGACTTCGACCGTTATCCGCGCACCTTGCCGGACGACTGCGCCAAGCTCGATCCGGCCGGCTGCGACCTGGTGTTCGCGCCCAGCGTCGACGAGATGTATCCGCGCGGTCGCAACAATATCGCGCAGGTGTCGGTGCCGGGCATTTCGAAGCTGCTGGAAGGCGAGTTCCGGCCCGGTTTCTTCGAGGGCGTGGCGACCGTCGTCAGCATCCTTTTCCATATCGTGCAGCCGGATTTCGCGCTGTTCGGCCGCAAGGACTACCAGCAATTTCTGGTGGTGCGGCGCATGGTCGCCGAACTGCACATGCCGCTGCAGATCGTCGGGGTGCCGACACGGCGCGAGCCCGACGGCCTGGCGATGTCCTCGCGCAACCAGTACCTGGACCCGCACGAGCGCTCGCTGGCGCCGGGTCTGTACCGCGCGCTGTCGGCGGTCGCGCAGCGTCTGCGCAGCGGCTCGCGGGATTTCCAGGGGCTGGAAGAAGAAGCCAGGCGGGTACTGGAGCATCAGGGCTTCAAGCCGCAGTACCTGGTGATCCGCGACGCCGACGACCTCGGCGCGCCACGCGCCGACGCCAGCGCCTGGGTACTCCTGGTTGCCGCCCACCTGGGGCGGACGCGGCTGATCGACAACCTCGAAATCAGCCTCTGAATCAATGCCCGATCCGGGTCCCGAAAGCGGGGCCGATCGGGGGTTTGCGACCGGTCGTCCGCCACCCGTATTTGCATATTACAAAATGGTTGCCGGCCCGGTTACGTGCGGCTACACTCGCGGCCGGTTCCGGCACCTGACTTCTTAGTCAATTGACCGTCGCCCGGGTGCATGTCTTTTTGGGCCGCCCGCTTCCGCCGCAAACTTGATCTCCAGGTGCATGTCTTGGTGGGCCACCTCGGAATCGCAAGCCAGTTGGACTAAAAACCATGCAACTGACGATGCTCAAGTGCAAGCTCCATCGTGCACGTGTCACGCACGCCGAGCTCGACTACGACGGATCCTGTGCGATTGATTCCCGCCTGCTGGACCTGGCGGGGTTGCTCGAGTTCGAGCAGATCCAGATCTATAACATCAACAACGGCGAGCGCTTCACGACCTACGCGATCCGCGCCGAGGCCGGCTCCGGCATCATCTCGGTCAACGGCGCTGCGGCCCACAAGGCTCGCGTCGGCGACCGCGTGATCATCTGCGCCTACGGCGAGATGGAAGAAGGCGCCGCCCGCGTGTTCAAGCCGCGTCTGGTCTATTGCGACGAGACCAACCGCGTCGTGCGCACGACCAACACGATCCCGGTCCAGGCGGCTTGAAGCGCGCCGCCGGGCGCGGCGCCAGCCGCGTCCAGGCCTGGTTCCCGACGCTGATCTACCGGGCGCCGCTGTCCTCGGGCAGCGGCGCTCTGGCATTGAACCGCGAGCTGCTGAAAGAGGCCGCGCAGCTGCGCGAGTTCGATCGCGCCGGCCTCAGCTGGTCGCTGAAGCACTACCACGGCGGCTACACCAGCTACGGTTCGATGGACCGGCTGCAACAGTTCTCGTCGACTTTCGATCAGCTGCGTCGCCGGCTCGACCGGCATGTCCAGCGCTTCGCCCAGACCCAGCACTGGGAACTCGGTGGCCGCAGCCTGGAAATGACCGACTGCTGGCTCAATATCATGCCGCGCGGCACCGCGCACTCGTTTCACCTGCACCCGCAGGCGGCGGTCAGCGGCACCTATTACCTGAAGACACCGCGCGGCACGCCAGGCCTGAAGTTCGAGGACCCGCGTCTTGCGATGATGATGGCGGCGCCGCCGCGCAGCGCCGAGGTTGCGCCCGAGCAGCGCGCCCACATCACGTATGCGGCCAGGGCCGGCGAGCTGATCCTGTTCGAAAGCTGGCTGCGCCACGAAGTGCCGCCGAACCCGGTCTCCGCCGAACGCATCAGCATCAGCTTCAATTACCACTGGTTGTAGCCCGGGTGAAACCCGGGGCTTCGTTTCCGACGGCAGCCAGCAGGCACGGACCGGGGCCAGGGTTTTTTTCGGATGGGCCTCGATAATCCAGAAAACCCGGCTAAGCTTGGCTGACTCCATCCAAGCCCATCCCATGCCGCTGACTCAGACGCCCGCCTGGCAGAAACTGGCCGCCCTCGCCGACGCCTTCAACAGCCAAACCCTGACGGCCCTGTTCGACGCCGACGCCGAGCGTGCGTCGACTTTTGCTGCCGACGCCTGCGGCATCTATCTGGACTTTTCCAAGCAGAGCATCGACGCCGCGGTGATGGCGGCGCTGCAGCAACTCGCGGTGCAGCAAGACGTCGGCGGTCGCCTGGCCGCGATGCTCGCCGGCGAGCACATCAATCACACCGAGAATCGCGCCGTGCTGCACACCGCGCTGCGTGCGCCCCGGGGCTACCGTACGGCGATCGTCGACGGCCAGGACATCGACGCCGACGTGCATCGCGTGCTCGACCACATGGCCGACTTTGCGAGCAAGGTCCGCGACGGCCGCCATCGCAGTGCCACAGGCGAGCGCTTCACCGACATCGTCAACATCGGCATCGGCGGCTCGGATCTGGGGCCGCGCATGGTCAACGAGGCGCTGGTGGATTTCTGCGACGGCCCGCGCACGCACTACGTCGCCAACGTCGACGGCGCGCAGCTGAACTCGGTGCTGGCGCCGCTGGAGCCGGCCAGCACCCTGATCATCGTCACCTCCAAGACCTTCACCACGCTGGAGACGATGGCCAATGCCAATGCGGCGCGGCGCTGGCTGGTACGCGCGCTCGGCGAGCACGCGGTCGAGAAGCATTTCATCGCGGTGTCGACCAATGCCGCCGAGGTCAAACGCTTCGGCATCGACCCCGCGCGCATGTTCGAATTCTGGGACTGGGTCGGTGGCCGCTATTCGGTGTGGTCGGCGGTTGGCCTGTCCCTGATGATCAGCCTCGGCCCGCAGCGTTTTCGCGAATGGCTGGACGGCGCGCATGCGATGGACCGGCATTTTCGCGACGCATCACCTGCTTCGAACCTGCCGCTGCTGATGGCACTGATCGCCTTGTGGAACCGCAACTTCCTGAAGGCTCCTACGCAGGTCGTCGCGGCGTATGCGCAGAAGCTCGAGCATTTCGTGCACTGGCTGCAGCAGCTGGAAATGGAATCCAACGGCAAGCGCGTGCATCGCGACGGCTCGCCGGTGACGGTGACGACGACGCCGGCCTTGTGGGGTGATGTCGGTACCAATGGCCAGCACGCGTTCTTTCAAATGCTGCATCAGGGCAGCGACGTGCATCCGGTGGATTTCATTCTGCCGGTGCGCGCGACGCATCCCTGGCCCGAGCAGCAGCAGATGCTGATTGCCAATTGCCTGGCGCAGAGCGCGGCGCTGATGCGTGGCAAGAGCGCGGACGAGGTACGCGCCGAGCTTGCAGGCAAGCTCTCGGGTGAGGCGCTGGAGGCGGCGATTCCGCATCGCGTGTTTCCGGGCAACCGGCCGAGCAGCACCCTGCTGGTGCAACAGCTCGACCCTTATCACCTCGGCGCGCTGATGGCGCTGTACGAGCACCGCACGTTCGTGCTGTCGTTGATGTGGGACATCAATGCTTTTGATCAATGGGGCGTCGAACTCGGCAAGAGCCTCGCGCAAACCGTGCTCAAGGCCATGAACGGCGAGGAAGTTTTGCTTGATGCATCCACGCGGCAATTACTGAACAAGAGCTTAACCTACTGATCTACAAGAAATAGTTGTACTTACCGAACACGGCGAGCTAGGATTTGTTGAGGTTTCCAGCCAGCGATTTACAAGGGAGTGTTCAATGGGCAACAGAACGAAACTTGGAAGTTTGGTCAGCGGTGTCGTCGTTACGGCGATGCTCGCCGTGTCGTCGTGGGTGCCGGCGAACGCGGCGATGATCACCACCGAGCAGATGGTGGCGACCGATGCCGGCCAGATGCGTGAAGCCCGCGTCGCGCAGGTGCAGGGCTTTCTGGCCCGTGCCGACGTCAAGGATCAGCTGGTGAAGTGGGGCGTCGCATCCGAGATGGCCGACGCGCGTGTCGCCCAACTCAGCGATGCCGAACTCGAACAGCTGTCGATGAAGATCGACCAGCAGCCGGCCGGCGGCGATTTCCTGATCGTGCTGGGCGTGGTGTTCCTGATCCTGATCGTGCTCGAGCTGGTCGGCGTCACCCACGTGTTTTCGAGCTTTTGAAGAGTGAGTCATCGCGGTTGATGCCAGCACGGCGAGCCTTCGGGCTCGCCGTTTTGTTTGGCTGCGTGCTGCTCGCCAGCGGCTGCGCGATGACACCGCGATTGAACAAGCTACCGCTGGCGCCAGTCACTGCACAGCCGCGGCTGGAACTCACGCAAACCCCGTTTTTTCCGCAGGAAATCCATCAATGCGGGCCGGCAGCGCTGGCAACCGTGTTGAATGCCGATCAGGTGGAAGTGACTCCCGAAGCGCTCGCCGACGAGATCTATATCCCGGGCCGCGAAGGCAGTTTGCAATCCGAAATCGTCGCCGCCGTGCGCACTCATCAGCGCATTGCTGTCGCACTGGAGCCGCGGCTCGAGGCGCTGCTGTCGCCCTTGAGCGAAAACAAGCCGGTGCTGCTGCTGCAGAATCTCGGGCTGAAGAGCCTGCCGGCCTGGCACTACGCGGTGGTCGTCGGCTGGAATGCAGACGACAACGAAATCATCCTGCGTTCCGGGCCGAAAAAGCGCGAGCGCCTGTCGCTCGCACGCTTTCTGCAGACCTGGGATCTGGGCGGCCGCTGGGCCGTGGTGATTGCCGATCCGCTGGCGCCGCCGCCGGCCGCGGTGACCGCGCGCGACTGGATCGCCGCGGTCGCACCGCTGGAAGCGCTGAAGCAGAACGAGCGCGCTCTGGCCGCCTACGAATCCGCCGCGACACGCTGGCCCGGTGACGCGCTGGTCTGGCAGGCGCTGGCGAATGCGCGTTACGGACAGAAGGATTTGTCCGGCGCGGAAAAAGCGCTGGATGCGGCGGTCGCGATCGATCCGAGTGCGACGGCGCTGAACAATCTGGCGCAGGTGCGCATTGAGCGCGGCTGTCGCGCGGATGCGCTCGCGGCGCTGGACCAGATCGCGGAGCTGCCGCCGGCGCTGGCGGCGACGATTGCCGACACCCGCAAGTCCGCGATGGAGCTGGCGGCGGCTGGCGACGCGGTTTGCAGGTAGTGCAGCGCGGTATTCGTCGCGGGCAAGCCCGCTCCTACAACAAAAGCGCTGTTGTAGGAGCGGGCTTGCCCGCGACCGCTCAACTCAACTGCCGCTCCAAAGCCCAGAGCACATGCTCGCGCACCACCTCATCGTCGAAAGCCCGCCGCGCATTCAGCGCCGCCACCGTCGCCGCGCTGCGCGGCGCATTGCCCAGCGCCACCGCGATATTGCGCAGCCAGCGCGGATAGCCGGCGCGGCGCAGCGCCATGCCTTCGGTCTTCGCAAGCCACTGCGCCTCGCTCCACGCGAACAGCTCGATCAGCTTGGCCGAGTCGAGTCCATTGCGGGGCGCGAAATCCGGCTCGCTGCTGAGCCGCGCATAGCGGTTCCAGGGGCACACCAGCTGGCAGTCGTCGCAGCCGAAAATGCGATTGCCGATCAGCGGCCGCAGTTCCAGCGGAATCGCGCCGTGATGCTCGATGGTCAGGTAGGAAATGCAGCGTCGCGCATCCAGCCGATACGGCGCGGTGAAAGCCTGTGTCGGGCAGATGGTCAGGCAGGCGCTGCAACTGCCGCAGAGATCGGTGACGGGCTCGAGCACCGACGGCGGCAGCAGCAGGTCGGTATAGATTTCACCGAGAAAAAACAGCGATCCGGCCTGGCGATTCAGCAGCAGCGTGTTCTTGCCGATCCAGCCGAGCCGCGCGTTGCGCGCCAATGCTTTTTCCAGCGCCGGCGCGCTGTCGGTGAGCACGCGATAGCCGTGCTGGCCGATCACGTCATCGAGTTTTCTGCCGAGCTTGAGCAGGCGGCCGCGCATCGTGCGGTGGTAGTCACGACCGAGTGCGTAGCGCGCGATGTAAGCGGCATCGCCATCGGCGAGGTGTGCGCGCGCTTCATCGAGTGAATCCACCCGGTAATCCATGCGCAGGCTGATCACGCTCAAGGTGCCGGGCCGCAGCAGGCTCGGGTCGGCGCGCTGCGCCGGATCGCGCGCCATGTACTCCATGCCGCCGTGTTCGCCGCGCGCCAGCCAGCCCTGCAGATGCGCCAGATCCGCGCCCAGATCCAGATGCGCGACACCGGCATCGGCGAAGCCGAGTTCACGCGCCCAGTCGCGAATCGCCAAGATCAGGGTGGGCAGGGAATCCGCGGCTATCATGTGCGGCGAGAGTGTTGAGGCATGGAATCGTGAGGTCGCTGCCGTGAGCGAAGCTGCCATCGAACAAAGGAGCCAGAACGCGCGCCCACATTTGCGTCCATTGTACGGCGCGGCGCAGGTGCGCGAGATCGACCGCCGTGCGGTAGCCGGCCAGACCAGCGCCGGCTATGCGCTGATGCAGCGTGCCGCCGTAGCGGCCTGGCGCGAACTGCGTGAACGCAAACCCGACGCCGCGCGCATCGACATCGTCTGCGGTCCCGGCAACAACGGCGGCGACGGCTACGCGATCGCCTCGCTGGCGAAGAACGATGGCGTTGAAGTGCGCGTCTGGGCGGTCGGCGAGCCCAGGCCGGGAAGCGAGGCGGCGCTGGCCTGCGCCGCGTGGCGGCAGCTCGGCACGGTGCATCCCTATGCGCCCGGCGTGCTCGACGGCGCCGGCCTGATCGTCGACGCGCTCTACGGCACCGGCCTGTCGCGGGCGCCGGTGCATGCGGCCGCGGTGGCGATCGCCGAAATACGCAGCAGCCGCGCCTGGGTGCTCGCGGTCGACTTGCCCAGCGGCCTGCATGCCGACACCGGCCAGCCGCTGGCGCAGGCGGTGCGCGCCGATCTGACGGTGAGTTTCATCGGCCGCAAATTCGGCCTGTACACCGCACAAGGGCCGGATCACGCCGGCGAGCGCGTGTTCGACTCGCTCGGCATCGACGCGGATGCGGACATCGAATCATTGGCGCATCTGCTCGACGCCAGCGAACTGCGCAGCGCGTTGCCGAAGCGCGCACGCGGCGCGCACAAGGGCGGCAATGGCTACGTGCTGTTGATCGGTGGCGACAGCGGTTTTGCCGGCGCGATCTTGCTGGCGGCGCGCGCGGCGCTGCGCAGCGGTGCCGGCCTGGTCGCGGTGGCGACGCGTGGCGAACACGCCGGCGTGCTCGCCGCCGCGCAGCCCGAGGCGATGTTCCGTGGCGTCGACGATGCGGGCGCGCTGCAGCCGCTGCTGAAAAAAGCCAGCGTGATCGCGATTGGTCCCGGCCTGGGCCAGCACGACTGGGGCCGCGCGATGTGGAGAGCTGCGCTCGAAACCAGGCTGCCGCTGGTGGTCGACGCCGATGCGCTGAACCTGCTGGCACAGACGCCGACCCGCCGCGACAACTGGGTGCTGACGCCGCATCCCGGCGAGGCGGCTCGGCTGCTCGGTCGCGATGTGAAGACGATCGAAGCCGATCGGCTCAAGGCGGCGCGCGCGCTGGCCGATCGCTACGGCGGCAGCGCCGTGCTCAAAGGCGCCGGCACCTTGATCGCCGGCGCCAGCGGCGTTGCCGTCTGCCCGTATGGCAATCCGGGCATGGCCACCGGCGGCATGGGTGACACCCTGACCGGCATCGTCGGCGCGCTGATCGCGCAGCAACTGCCGCCGGAAACCGCGGCGCGCATCGGCGTGCTAGCGCATGCGCGCGCCGGCGATCTGGCCGCGCAGCAGGGCGAGCGCGGCCTGCTGCCGGGTGATCTGATCGACAGCCTGCGCGCGGTGGTCAATCCATGAGCCTGGCGGCGATCAAAAGCGGCGAGCGTTATCTGGCGGACGCGGATGCCACGGCGGCCTTCGGCCGCGAACTCGCCGAGGCACTGCGCGACCAGCGCGGCGCGGTGATCCATCTGCGCGGCACGCTCGGTGCCGGCAAGACCACACTCGCCCGCGAGCTGCTGCGCGCGCTCGGCGTCACCGGCACGATCCGCAGCCCGACTTACACGCTGATGGAGCCTTACGAGCTGCCCGAGCGGCGCGTGCTGCACATGGATCTGTACCGGCTCGACGCCGCCGATATCGAGCAGCTCGGCCTCGACGACTATCCGCCGTCGGAGACGCTGTGGCTGGTCGAATGGCCGGAGAAAGGTGGCGCCGGCATGCCGAAAGCTGACCTGGATCTGCAGCTGATCCCGATGGGCGAGGGGCGCAAACTGCAGATTTCGACCGCCGCCTGAACGAAATGCGGGCGTCGCCAGACTTCACATGAGGTAGTGGCGCTATCTAGATGTGTCGGTTAAGAAAAATATCTTGCCTTAGATAAATCATCAGGCTATCTTTGCCGCGTCCCGACTGTGGGAGCGGTCATGCGCTCGTTGGTTTTCCTTTTGTTGATGTTGCTGCTGCCATCGGCGATGGCGGCGGAGCTGCGCGAGCTGCGCGTCTGGGACGGCCCCGAAAGCACCCGCGTGGTGTTCGATCTGAGCGCGGCCGCCGAGCACAAGATGTTCACGCTGGCCAATCCGGACCGCGTCGTCATCGACATCGCCGGTCTGAGCAAGGCCAGCGCCGCGATCGTCGCGCGCGCACAAGCCAAGGGACTGGTGCGCAAGCTGCGCGCCGGCCCGCGCGACGACGGCTCGATGCGCGTGGTGCTCGACGTCGGCAGCGGCGTGACGCCGAAGAGCTTCGACATGACGCCGAACGAGCAGTACGGCAACCGCCTGATCGTCGAGCTCTACGGCCGCACGCCGACGCTGGAGGAAATCAGCGGCGGCGCCAAAATCAACGAGTCGGCGAGTGCCGAAAGCAGCGCGGCCGTTGCGGCCTTCTCCAACCCTGCTTCCATGTCGACGACGCCGGCTGCGACGGCCAAGGTCGAGCAGGCCGCGGTCGCGGTGACCAAGGCGCCGCCGGGCCTGCCGGTGCGCTCCAAACTGCCGCCGGCCGGCGACATCCAGCTCGCGCCCAGCATCAACTTCGTCGAAAAGCCGATCGTGATCGCGGTCGACGCCGGCCATGGCGGCGAAGATCCGGGCGCGATCGGGCGCGGCGGCCTGCAGGAAAAGAATGCCTCGCTGGCCATGGCGCGGCGCCTGGCCAACCTGATCAACCAGCAGCCCGGCATGAAGGCGGTGCTGACGCGCGACGGTGACTACTTCATCGATCTGCGCGAGCGCACGGTGCGTGCGCGCAAGGCGCAGGCCGACATGTTCGTGTCGATCCACTGCAATGCCTACAAGGATCGCAACCTGCGCGGCAGCGCGGTCTACGTGCTGTCGGATCGCGGCGCCACCAACGAGCAGGCACGCTGGCTCGCGCACAAGGAAAACTCTGCGGATCTGGTCGGCGGTCTCGATCTCGGCGCCAAGGACAACGAACTCGCCGCGGTGCTGATCGATCTGTCGCAGGCCTCGTCGATGGAAGCCAGCTTCGATGTCGGTGGCCGCGTGCTGCAATCGCTGGCCAAGGTCAATCCGCTGCAGAAGCCGGTGGTGCAGCAGGCCGGCTTCATGGTGCTGAAGTCGCCGGACATCCCCTCGCTGCTGGTCGAGACCGCGTTCATCACCAACGACCAGGACGAGAAACTGCTCGGCAGCCCGGCGTATCACGACCAGATCGCGCGCTCGGTGCTGGAAGGTATCCAAGGCTATTTCAAGAGCTATCGTCCGCATCAGCAGCAGCCGCAGATCGCCGAAGAAAAGCCGCGCCTGCAGAAGGTCGCCAGCAACAAGCGCAGCGCGCGCAGCAAGCCTCAGGTCGACTGATCACCGACGATGAAAACGCCCCGGCGATCCGGGGCTTTTTTATGTCTGCTGTATCCTTGCGCTGCCCCCTTGCAGAGCCGCGCCGTGCCCATCCGACTGCTCCCCGATTCCCTGGTCAACCAGATCAAGGCTGGCGAAGTCGTCGAGCGCCCGGCGGCGGTGATCAAGGAACTGGTCGAAAACGCACTCGACGCCGGTGCCACGCGCATCGAGGTCGAAGCCGAGCAGGGTGGCCTCGGCCTGATCCGGGTGCGCGACGACGGCCACGGCATCGCCCGTGAAGAACTCGCACTGGCACTGGAACGTCATGCGACCAGCAAGATCCAGAGCCTCGACGATCTCGAGGGCGTCGCCAGCCTCGGCTTTCGCGGCGAAGCGCTGCCGAGCATCCTGTCGGTGTCGCGTATGAGCCTGACGTCGCGCCGCGCCGATGACGCACATGCCTGGAGCGTCGGTGGCGACGGCCTGCTGCGTGAGCGCGAACCGCAACCGGCCGCGCTCGCCGGCGGCACTGTCGTCGAAGTGCTGGACTTGTTCTTCAACACACCGGCGCGGCGCAAGTTCCTCAAGAGCGAGAGCACCGAGTTCCGGCATATCGACCTGGCGCTGCGGCGCCTGGCACTGGCGCGCCGCGATGTGGCGTTCGCCTGGAAGAACAACGGCAAGCGCGTGCTCGATCTGCGCGCGCTGAGCGTGCAGTCCAATGGCGAAGAGCGTGTGCGCGAGGTCTGCGGCGCGGACTTCATCGCCAACGCTTTGCATATCGATGAAGAGCGCGGCGGCATGCGCCTGCACGGCTGGGTCGGGCTGCCGAGTTTTTCGCGTTCGCAGGCCGATCTGCAGTATCTGTATGTGAATGGCCGTGCGGTGCGCGACCGCCTGCTCGGCGCCGCATTGCGCCGTGCGTTTGCCGACGTGCTGCATTCGACGCGCTATCCGGCGTTCGTGCTGTATCTGGAAATCGATCCGCGCGGCGTCGATGTCAACGTGCATCCGCAGAAAACCGAAGTGCGTTTTCGCGATTCGGCGCGTGTGCACGAAATGCTGTTCGGCGTCGTCCATCGTGCGCTGAAAGACCTGCGGCCCGATCCGGATCAGCATCACCGCATCGGCGGCAGTGACTTCGGCGCCGCCGCGGCGCCGGTGACTTTTGGCACCCAGTCACGCCTGGCTTACACAATGTCGCCAACGATGTCGCCGTCGACGCGGCATTGGGGCATCTCCGAGTCATCGCCTTCGAATGGCATCGCCGGCACCGGCTGGCCGCTGCTGCATACGCCATCGGCCAGCGACGACGGCGCGGCGCCGCTGCCGGTGCTGCCGGTGCTGCCGAAGTTCGGCGTGCCGGGCGAGGCGGCGCGCGGCGAAGGTCCGCTGGGCCAGGCGATCGCGCAACTGCATGGCATCTTCATCCTCGCGCAGAACGAGCGCGGCATGATCCTGGTCGACGCCCATGCCGCGCACGAGCGCGTGCTCTACGAGCGGCTCAAGCGCCAGCTCGCCG
The DNA here is from genome assembly GCF_965279055.1 of Hydrocarboniphaga sp. NCBI lineage: Bacteria > Pseudomonadati > Pseudomonadota > Gammaproteobacteria > Nevskiales > Nevskiaceae > Hydrocarboniphaga > Hydrocarboniphaga sp. Next base: position 1,723,945 of record NZ_OZ257125.1, read on the forward strand.
AGGGCAGCATTCCGTCGCAGCAGCTGCTGGTGCCGACGATGCTTAGGCTCGCCGAGGATCAGGTCGAAACGCTGGAAGCGCGCCGCGCCGCGCTGCGCCAGTTCGGCCTGGAGTTCGATCGCGTCGGCCCGACCTCGATCGCATTGCGCGCGGTGCCGCCGCTGCTCGCCGGTGGCGACCTGGAAGCGCTGCTGCGCAGCCTGCTCGATGATGAAAGCGAGGCGCATGTCGACGAAGTGCTGAACGCCCAGGAACGCGTGCTCGCCGAGATGGCCTGCAAGGCCGCCATCAAGGCGCATCGCGTCTTGAACCTGCACGAGATGAACGCATTGCTGCGCGACATGGAGCGAACCGAGTTCGCCAACCAGTGCAACCACGGCCGTCCGACCTGGGTGCAGCTTGAGATGCACGAGCTGGATCGGCTGTTTCTGCGCGGGCGTTGAGTGTCTTGCTTCTGCGATCTTCAACTGAACTCCGTTCCTCCCGAGTAGACGCGCTCCGCGCGGCGTATCGAGGGACCGGCGCACTGTGCGCGATCCCTCGATACGCCCATTGCATGGGCTACTCGGGAGGAGCGGGGTGCAGTCAGATCTCGCAGACATGAAGCGGCCGCCGCTACTGATCATGGGCGCGACCGCGTCGGGCAAGACCGGGCTGTCGCTGGCGCTGGCCGAACGCTACGACTGCGAGATCGTCAGCGTCGACTCGGCGCAGGTGTATCGCGGCATGGACATCGGCTCGGCCAAGCCCGACGCGGCGACGCTGGCCAAAGTGCCGCATCACCTGGTCGACATCCTCGATCCGCTTGAGGCCTATTCCGCCGCGCGCTTTGCAACCGACGCGCTAAGGCTGATTGCCGACATCCAGTCGCGTGGCCGCATGCCGCTGCTGGTCGGCGGCACCATGCTGTATTTCGGCGCGCTGACCCGCGGCCTGTCCGATCTGCCGACGGCCGATCCGCAAGTGCGCGCGCACCTCGAAGCCGAGGCCGCGCGCATCGGCTGGCCGGCGATGCACGAGCGCCTGCGCGCGCTCGATCCGCTGACCGCGGCGCGCCTGCATCCGAACGACCAGCAGCGCATCCAGCGCGCGCTCGAAGTCGTGGAGCTCAGCGGCCGCACGATGGGCGAGCATTTCGATACGCGCACCGCGATACTCGCGCCGCCTTATCTGAGCGTGGTACTGGAATCGCCGGATCGCGCGCGGCTGCATGCGCGCATCGAGCAGCGCTTTCACCAAATGATGGAGCAGGGTTTTCTGGATGAAGTGCGGCGGCTGTACGAGCGCAGCGATCTGCATCTGGAGCTGCCGTCGTTGCGTGCGGTCGGCTATCGCCAGCTGTGGTTGCATTTGCTTGGACAGTCCACATATAGCGAAGCAGTGGAGCAGGGCATCGCGGCCACGCGCCAGTTCGCCAAACGCCAGCTGACCTGGCTGCGCAACGAGACCGCTTTGCGCTTCGACCCGGACGATTCCGGGATGCTCGATAAAGTGGTTCAGCAGATCCAGGCAATCTAGATTGCTTTCATGCCGTGAACGCGTGATAGACTTTTGTCAAGTCTCGCTGCTGGGCTCGGTATTCGGGCGCTGTCGGGATGGATAACAAAATAAAGGAAGCAACGATGTCCAAAGGTCATACGTTACAAGAACCGTTTCTCAACGCCCTTCGCAAGGAGCGCATCCCGGTTTCGATCTATCTGGTCAACGGCATCAAGCTGCAGGGCCAGATCGAATCCTTCGACTCGTTCGTGGTGCTGTTGAAGAACAGCGTCAGCCAGATGGTCTACAAGCATGCGATTTCGACCATCGTGCCGGCACGCCCGGTGCGGGTCTATGACCCCAGCGAGGGTGAGCCGGCCGAAGAAATGCCGGGCAATACCACGAAGTAATTTGATAAGTAGCGAGCACATTGGCTTCAACCACCACTTTTGACCGATCGCCGCAGCGTCAGAAGGCGATCCTGGTTCATCTCGACATCCACAGTTCGGGTGGCAGTTCGGGTAGTCAGTCGGCCACCGGCCATGCCGGTGCGTCCGACTACGACAGTGATCAACGCGAATTCGAAGACCTGGCCCGCTCGGCCGGAGCCGACGTGCGCGCCATCATCGGCGGCTCGCGCCAGCGGCCCGACGCCGGCCTCTACGTCGGCAGCGGCAAGGCCGACGAAGTGGCCGCGGCGGTCGCGGCCGACGAGGCGGATCTGGCGATCTTCAATCACGACCTGTCGCCCAGCCAGGAACGCAATCTCGAGAAAATCCTGAAGTGCCGCGTGCTCGATCGCGCCGGCCTGATCCTGGACATCTTCGCCTCGCGTGCGCGCTCGCATGAAGGCAAGCTGCAGGTCGAGCTGGCGCAGCTGCATCATCTGCGCACACGCCTGGTCCGCGGCTGGACCCACCTCGAGCGGCAGAAGGGCGGCATCGGCATGCGCGGCCCGGGTGAATCCCAGCTCGAAACCGACAGACGACTGGTCAGCGAGCGCATCGACACGCTCAAGCGCCGCATCGAGGAAGTGCGCAGCCGCCGTGCGCAGAACCGCGCCGGCCGCCGTCGCAGCGAAATCCCGACGGTGTCGCTGGTCGGCTACACCAACGCCGGCAAGTCCAGCCTGTTCAATGCCTTGACCGGCGACGACAGCTTCGCTTCGAATCAGTTGTTCGCCACGCTCGACACCACGGTGCGCCGCATCGACCTGCCCGAAGGCGAGCCGGCGGTGCTGGCCGACACGGTCGGCTTCATCCGCGACCTGCCGCACGACCTGATCGCCGCGTTCCGCGCGACGCTCGAGGAATCGCGCGAGGCCAGCCTGCTGCTGCACGTGATCGACGCCGGCGACGGCGAGCGCATGGCGCGCATCGAGCAGGTCAACCAGGTGCTGACCGAGATCGAGGCCGACGGCGTGCCGCGGCTGCAGGTGTTCAACAAGATCGACCTGCGCGAGGACGAGCCGGCGCGCATCGAGCGTGACGACGACGGCGTCGCGGTGCGCGTCTACGTCTCGGCGCGCGATCGCCTCGGCCTGGACCTGCTGAAGACCGCGATCGGCGAGCGCCTGCGTCCGGGCGTGCCGGATTTCGAGATCGTGGTGCCGCCGCAGGCGGCGCGGCTGCGCGCCCAGCTGTTCGAGCTGCGCGCGGTGCGCGGCGAGAGCGTCGACGACGAGGGCGCGGCGCACCTGAAAGTCAGCCTGCCCTACGAGCGGCTGCGCGGTCTGTGCGTGGCGGCCGGCGTGACACCGCCTCCCGAGCCACGCGTGTTTGAGGAATGGGAAACCGCAACCTAGAATCGCGGTCCCTATAGCGCTTGAGCCATTTATAGAGCTGCCCGGGTCTTGCGACCCCGAGAGCCGGCCCCATCTACGGCATTACTAATTTGTATCACTGCGTAACACCACACTGGAGTATCAATGGCTTGGAATGAGCCTGGGCCGAATCGCGACCCCTGGAATCAGGGGCCTGGCGGCGGTAAGCGCGGTGGCGACGGCCCTCCGGATCTCGACGAGCTGCTGCGTCGGCTCAAGGCGCGTCTCGGCGGCAAGAAGGGTCCGCGTCCGGCTTCCGGCGGCGGCTCCGGTTCCGGCCTGCCCAAGGGCGCCATCGGCCTGGGCGTCGCGGTGATCGCGGCGCTGTGGCTGTTCACCGGCTTCTACGTGGTCGACGAGCAGGAGCGCGGCGTCGTGCTGCGTTTCGGCGAGTACAGCAAGACCACGCCGCCGGGCTGGGGCTGGCATGCGCCGTGGCCGATCGAGACCAAGGAGCTGGTCAACGTGACCCAGGTTCGCCAGGTCAACGATCGCGCGACGATGCTGACCAAGGACGAGAACATCGTCGACGTCGAGCTGACCGTGCAGTACCGCGTGTCCTCCGCCGAGCAGTACCTGTTTTCGGTGGACGATCCCGACATGACGCTGCGCCAGGCGACCAAGTCCGCGGTGCGCGAAACCGTCGGCCGCAGCGAAATGGACTTCATCCTGACCGAGGGCCGCCAGGCCGTCGCCGACCGCACCAAGCAGCTGCTGCAGGACCGGCTCGACGCCTACAAGTGCGGCCTGATCGTCACCGAGGTGAACCTGCAGCAGGCGCAGCCGCCGGAAGCGGTTCAGTCCGCGTTCGCCGATGCGATCAAGGCGCGCGAGGATCAGCAGCGCGTCAAGAACGAGGCCGAGGCTTACGCCAACGACCGTCTGCCGCGCGCGCGCGGCGCGGCGGCTCGTCAGCTGGAAGAAGCCCAGGCCTACCGCGACCAGGTGGTCGCGCGCGCCGAAGGCGATGCCTCGCGTTTCAGCCAGTTGGTGACCGAATACCGCAAGGCGCCGAAAGTCACGCGTGACCGCATGTACCTGGACACGATGACCCAGGTGCTGTCGGGCAGCAGCAAGGTGCTGGTCGACAGCAAGCCGGGCAATAACCAGATGCTGTATCTGCCGCTGGAACAACTGCTCAAGGCCGTGCCCAAGACCGACGAGGCGCCGGACTATTCGATGCCGCAGGGCCTGGCTGGCCGCAACGGCACCGCGGTGCCGACCGATCCGTCGCGCACGCGCGACCGGGGGCGCTAACACATGAAGAATTCACAGATGTTGGGTATCGCGGTCGCGGCGCTGGTGCTGCTCGGCCTGGTCAGCTCGTTCTTTGTCGTCGACCAGCGCGAGCGTGTGGTGCTGTTCCAGTTCGGCGAAATCCAGGGCACCGACTATCCGGCCGGCCTGCATTTCAAACTGCCGTTCATCCAGAACGTGCTGCGTTTCGACGGCCGCATTCTGACGCTCGACAATCAGACCGAGAATTTTCTGACCGTCGAGAAGAAGAACGTCGAGGTCGACTACTACGTGAAGTGGCGCATCGCCGACACCACCGCGTACTACCGTTCCACCGGCGGCCAGGACATCGTGGCGATGGATCGCCTGTCGGCCATCATCAACCGCGGCCTGCGCGACCAGTTCGGCTCGCGCACGGTGCAGCAGGTGGTGTCCGGCGAGCGTGACGAGATCCTGCAGTCGCTGCAGAAGAACGCGGCGGACGCGGTCAAGGACCTCGGTATCAAGCTGGTCGACGTGCGCGTCAAGCGCGTCGATCTGCCCAAGGACGTCAGCGATTCGGTCTACGAGCGCATGCGCGCCGAACGTACCCGCGTCGCATCCGACCTGCGCGCGCGCGGTGCCGAAGAGGCCGAAAAGATCCGTGCCGAAGCCGACCGCGAGGCGCAGACCTCGCTGGCCAATGCCTATCGCGACGCCGAAAAACTGCGCGGTGAAGGCGATGCCAAGGCCTCGGAAATCTACGCCGCGGCCTACGGCCAGGACCAGGAGTTCTACAACTTTTACCGCTCGCTCGGCGTGTATCGCGACGCCTTCGGCAAGGGCAAGGACATCATGGTGCTGCAGCCCGAGGGCGAGCTGTTCAAGTACTTCAAGAAAGATTCCGCGCCTTAAGCAATCGAGCGCGGAATCGACAGCTCGTGTGGGAAGAGATCGTTCGGGCGGTGGCGCTGCTGTTGGTGATCGAGGGCGTGATGCCTTTTCTGTCACCGCGGCGCTTTCGCAAGTCGCTGCTGAACTTCGCCAGTCTGGAAGACCGCTGGATGCGCCTGATGGGCCTGGTCAGCATGGTCGCCGGGCTGCTTTTCCTGCAGCTGGTGCTGCAGTCCAACTGAGCCGGGCGTTCACGCCGCCGGGCCGTCATGCCGCCGTAACTGGCAATGACAGTCCGGGACGAGGACAATAGCGCCCGCCGAAGGCCGGGCACGCCGCCCGCGCTCCGCCCGATTCCCAACTTTTACCGCAACCCAATCCGATCATGGCCATCAAACGCTGGATGCTGCCCGATGGCATGGAAGAAGCGCTGCCGCCGGTGTCCTGGCAACTCGAGGACCTGCGCCGCAAGCTGCTCGACCACTATCGCGCGGCACGCTACGAGCTGATCTTCCCGCCGATGATCGAGCACCTGGACGCGCTGCTGACCGGCGCCGGCAGCGACCTCGAGCAGCAGATCTTCAAGTTCACCGATCCGAGCAGCGGCCGGCTGCTCGGCCTGCGCGCGGACATGACGCCGCAGGCCGCGCGCATCGCGGCGCGCCGCTATGCCGACGAAGACTCCGTGCGCCTCTGCTACCTGGGCACCGTGCTGCGCGTATCGCCGGACAGCCAGGGCGGCGCGCGCTCGCCGCGCCAGGTCGGCTGCGAGCTGTTCGGTGAGCCCGGCATCGAGGCGGATTTCGAAATCCTCAAGCTGATGCTGGAGACGATCCAGCTGGCCGGCGTCGGCGGCGTGCATCTGGATCTGGGCCACGTCGGCATCTACCGCTCGCTGGCCGCCAAGCTGGCGCTGGACGAGGACGAGGAAGCCGCGCTGTTCGACATCCTGCAGCGCAAGTCGCACCCGGATCTGGCCGAGTTCGCCGCCAGCAGCAAGCGCCTCAACGGCCTGGCGCAGACCTTCTCGGCGCTGATCGATCTGAACGGCGACGTCGCCGTGCTCGAGCGCGCGCGCCAGACGCTGGCGGGCGAGGGCATGGCCGAGGCGCTGGCGACGCTGGAGCAGGCTGCGGCCGAACTGCAGCGGCGCTTCCCGGACGTGCCGATCCACGTCGACCTGGCCGAGCTGCGCGGCCTGAAGTACCACACCGGCCTGGTATTCGCGGCTTTCGTGCCCGGCCACGGCCGCGAAATCGCCCGCGGTGGGCGCTACGATGGCGTCGGCCACGAGTTCGGCAGGCCGCGTCCGGCGACCGGCTTTTCCGCCGACATGAACGAGTTGATCCGACTCGGTGCCTGAGCGTTTCAGGCGTCGAATCCTTGCGCCGCTGTGGCGCGTGTGGCTGTAACACAACGATGGTAGAGAACGCACATGGGTAAATCAGTAGTGATCATCGGCGCCATGAGGCCGCGTCTCGACGCGGCCGCGAAACAACGCGGGCTTCGCCCCGCTGGGCGCCAGGAGCTGAACCATGGGTAAGTCAGTGGTCATCATCGGCGCCATGAGGCCGCGTCTCGACGCGGCCGCAAAACAACGCGGGCTTCGCCCCGCTGGGCGCCAGGAGCTGAACCATGGGTAAGTCAGTGGTCATCATCGGCGCCCAGTGGGGCGACGAGGGCAAGGGCAAGGTCGTCGATCTCTTAACCGATCGCGCGCAGGCCGTCGTGCGTTTCCAGGGCGGTCACAACGCCGGCCACACGCTGGTCATCAACGGCATCAAGACCGCGCTGAACCTGATCCCCAGCGGCATCATGCGGCCCGACGTCGCCTGCCTGATCGGCAACGGCGTGGTGCTGTCGCTGCCCGACCTGATCAAGGAGATTGAGAAGGTCGAGGCCACCGGCGCGTCGGTGCGCGGCCGCCTGAAAATCTCCGAAGCGACGCCGCTGGTGCTGCCGGTGCACGCCAAGCTCGACAAGGCACGCGAGATCGCCCGCGGCGAAAACAAGATCGGCACCACCGGCAAGGGCATCGGCCCGGCCTACGAGGACAAGGTGGCGCGCCGCGCGGTGCGCGTCGGCGACCTGTTCCATCGCGACCAGCTCGCCGCCAAGCTCGGCGAGCTGCTGGCCTACCACAACTTCGTGCTGGTCAATTACTACAAGGAAGAGCCGGTCGACTTTCAGACCACGCTCGACGATCTGCTGCGCTACGCCGAAGTGATACGGCCGATGGTGGCGGACGTCACCGAGCTGCTGCGCCTGCACATCAAGCGCGGTGACAACGTGCTGTTCGAAGGCGCGCAGGGCGCGCTGCTCGACGTCGATCACGGTACCTATCCGTACGTGACTTCGAGCAACACCACCGCCGGCGGCGCCGCCACCGGCAGCGGCGTCGGCCCGCGCAACCTCGACTACGTGCTCGGCATCGTCAAGGCCTATGCGACGCGCGTCGGCAGCGGCCCGTTCCCGACCGAGCAGGAAAACGACATCGGTCAGCACATCCGCGACAAGGGCCAGGAATACGGCACCGTCACCAAGCGCCCGCGCCGCTGCGGCTGGTTCGACGCGGTCGCCGCGCGTCGCTCGATCTTCAACAACAGCGTCACCGGCCTGTGCGTGACCAAGCTCGACGTGCTCGACGAGCTCGACGTGATCCGCATCTGCGTCGGCTACCAGCTCGACGGCAAGCCGGTGGAAGTGCCGCCGATCGGTGCCGAGGGCTTCTCCAAGATCGAGCCGATCTACGAGGAGCTGCCGGGCTGGAAAACCAGCACCTACGGCATCACCCAATACGCGGATCTGCCGGAGACCGCGCGCAAGTACCTGGAGCGCGTGCGCGAAGTCACCGAAACCGAAATCGCGATCATCTCCACCGGCCCGGATCGCGAGCACACCATCGTGATGCACAATCCGTTCGACTGAGTTGGTGCCTCGTCGTCGGTAACGAAAGCCCCTGGATTCCGGGGGCTTTTGCGTTGGGCCGGGATTGTGTCGCCGGCATCCGGCTGGGTAGAATCGCCGCATGTCCGTCGCTAGCTCCGCACATCGCCCCGCAGCCGCCCAGCCGATGCTGAGCCGCCTGCCGTGCGCGGACTACAAAAAACTCACGTCCTCCTGACCGGGGCGTGTGGCCCCGTCAGGCAAGCTGACGGGGAGAACTGCATCGACCGTTTCTGAATCCTCATCCGCAAGCCTGACCGTCTGACCGGTCTTCACTTGTATGGAAGGGATTTGAAATGCGTTCTTTTGCCGGTATCTGGATTCCACTGGTTACACCATTCCAACGCGATGGCGCCGTCGATCACGCGGCGCTGTCTTCGCTGACCGCGAGGCTGCGGCCCGACATCGCGGGATTCGTCGTCTGCGGTTCGACCGGCGAGGCGCACGCGCTGGACGAGTCCGAGCAGTTGGCGGTGCTCGACACGGTGCTCGCGGCAGCAGGCGATACACCCGTCGTGATGGGCCTGGGCGGGCCGCATCGAGCGCATCTGCACCAGCAGTTGTCGACGCTGAGCAGCCGGCGCCTCGCCGGTCTGCTGATTGCGCCGCCTTACTACGTGCGGCCGTCGCAGGCGGCGATCGTCGACTACTTTCTGGACCTGGCCGATCGCGCGAGCGACCCGATCATCGCGTACAACATTCCGTATCGCACGGGCGTATCGATGGACTTTGCGACGTTCGAGCAGATCGCGCGTCACCGCAACATCCAGGCGGTCAAGGATTGCGGCGGCAATCCAGCGCTGACGATGGACCTGATCACGCGTACGCCGCTGCAGGTTCTTGCGGGCGAGGACGCCAATATCCTGACGACGCTGTGTGCCGGCGGCGTCGGCGCGATCGCCGCGTCCGCGCATCTGTTCCCGCAGCGATTCACCGCGATCCATCGGCTGATCCTCGGCGATCGGATCAGCGAGGCGCGCACACTGTTTCATGGACTCTGGCCGCTGATCCAGGCCTTGTTCGACGAGCCCAATCCCGCCGGCATCAAGGCCGCGCTGGCAAACAGCGGGCTGATGCAAGCGCACTGTCGAGCGCCGATGGCCAGCGCCTCGCCCGCGCTCGATCAAAAGCTCGCCGGCCTGCTGCAGCAGCTGCAGTAGCCGGCTACTCGCTCTTGCTCGCCGCGAACGTGATCGCCAGGAAGATCGTCTCCAGGTCGCGTGCCTGCACGTAGTCCATGCCGGTCTGGAAGCGCACCGTCGACAGGCCGTTGATGTGGGCGATCAGGTGGGCGGCGATGTTGTCGGCGCTGGCGCGCAGTTTCTCGCCCCTGGCCAGCGTCGAGCTGCTGATCATGCCGGCGAAATCCGTCAGGATCTTGCGCGACAGCAATATCAGCCGCTTCTCGATTTCCGGCCGGCTCAGCGCGATGGTCTGCACGACGAAGAACAGGCTTTCGCCGGCATTGGACTGATCCTTGGGCCGCGAAACGGCGACGGCGGCGGCGAGCCGTTTGATGTTGGCGCGTAGCGGGCCGCCGGCTTTGAGCTGAGATAGCAGCAGCTTGCTGATTTCTTCCAGCGTGACCGTCCACAGCTCAAAAAACAGCGTCTGCTTGTCGCCGAACAGCGAATAGATCGGCATGCGCGAATAGCCGGCATGCGCGGCGACGTCGTCGATGGTGACGGCCTCGTAGCCTTTCTCGCAGAACACCGCCCAGGCCGATGCCAGCAGTTCGCGTGAACGCTCGGCGTTCTGCTCGACGCGCGTCAGGCGGACTTTCTTGATGCTGCTGCTCGTGCTCATCTGGGGGCGGGCTCACGGCGGCTTGCGATGCAAAAAAAGATACCATATATTGCAATACACAATGTATTAATAAACACCGAATTTACTATTAAGCGGCGTATCGCGGGCAAGAGGAGAAGGCTCATGATGCCGGTCAGATGGAATGCCGACACCAGCGCGCGGGCGTCATCGGCATGCACGCCAGCTAAGACTTTTGACAGGCCTCAATGAAATCCGAACCGGCTTCGCGTTATCAACTGTCGCTGCAAGAGGCGGCGACGTGCCGGCTGAGCGATGTCGAGAGTCTGCAGGTCGGCACGCGATCGGTGACGGTGGCGTTGCCGGCGGATTATCAAAAGAACAAAAGGAAGCGCTATCCCTTGCTGCTGGTGCTGGACGGCGGCGACCAGCTCGGCTCGGTGATCGAAATGAGCCGGCTGATGGCGCAGACGCGCGAGGTGCGGCCGACGATCGTCGTCGGTATCACGGTCTCGGCGTCGGAGCTGATCGATAGCGGGGCGATGGCGCAGCGCGTCGACGCCGTGATCGCGGCCTGCGACGCGCGCTATCGCAGCGAGCGCGGCGCGGCGATCGTGTTCGGCCATGCGGCAGCGGGCCGTTGCCTGCTGCAGTGGTTGGCGGCAGCGGCGGTGCAGGCGCAGCGCTTCATCGTCGCCGGTCCGGATTCGTTGCCGGCGATGGCCAAGGGCGCGGGCCGCGCTTCGGCAGGCGCGCGTCGCTTGGTTTTGTGCACGTCGCCGCAGGGTGTCGACGGCAAGCCGCTGAATGTGGTCGCCGCCGAAATCGCCGACGCCTGCGCCGGTTTGCAGATCACCCGCTTCGAACTCGACGACCTCGACGTGCTGGTCGGATCACTGGCCTGCGGCCTGCGCCAGCTGATCGCAACCGGGCTCAACTACGGTGATGAAGTGCTGGCGATGCGCAGGCCGCTGATGATGTACGCGATGCGCGCCTTGTCACCCTTGCTCGGCCGCCTCACAGCGAAGCCGCCGCAGGCCGTCGTCGACGACACGCGCTATCGGCTGCATTCGGCGAAGCTGTCGCGCGACTTCGAGATCTTCGTCGCGATGCCGCGGTCAGCGGTGCTCGATCCGAGCCGGCGTTATCCGGCGCTGGTAGTGCTCGACGCGAATATCGAATTCAGCATCGTCGCCGAAACCGCGTCGCGCATGGCGGCGCAAGCGCAGACCGAGGAGCTGATCGTGATCGGCATCGGTACGCCGCGCGCGGAAGGCATGGTCGCGTTCGGTTTTCGCCGCTTCGAGGAATTGTCGCCGCCGATCGATGGCTACGACTACGGCGACGATCTGGGCCGCATCTTCCGTTCGCTGTTCTCGATGCGCGGCCAGGACGCGCGTCAGCGCCTGGGGCGTGCGCCGGACCTGCTGGCGTTCATCGTCGACGAGTTGTTGCCGCATCTCGCCGCGCTGCCGATCGACACAACGCGCATGGGCCTGCTCGGCCATTCCGCCGGCGGGGCGTTTGTCGCCTACGCGCTGTCGCAGCCGACGTCGCCGTTCAAACACTATGTCGCGATCAGCCCGGGCATCGGCATCAGCGGCTGGTGGTTGATGAAACAGCCGCCGTCGGCGGCGGTCGCCGGACGCAGTGCGGTGCTGAGCCTGGGCAGCGAGGAACTGCTCAACGGCTTCAACAACGTCGCCGGCATTCAGGATACCGAGGCCTATTCGCAACGACTGCGCGCGCCGGGCAACATGGACGTCGCGTTCCGTTGCTTCGACGGCGAAACCCACAGCACGATTTTCCCGCGCGCGCTGGTGTACGCGCTCGCGACCCTTTATCCCGAAGCCGGAGCCGGCAGATGACGACGCCACATCAATCGATCTTCGACGCACTGAGCGCCGCGCTGGGCAGTGACGCGGTGCTGGACCCGGGCCGCGTCGCCGATCGCGCGACCAGTTACTGGAACCCGGCGCCGATGCAGGCCGCAGCGCTGGTGCGGCCGCGCACGACGGCCGAACTCAGCGCGGTGCTGAAGCTGTGCAACGAACGCGGACAGAGCGTGGTCACGCACGGCGGCCTGACCGGCTGCGTCGAAGGCGCGATCAGCGATTCGCGCGACGTGATCGTGTCGCTGGAGCGGATGAACGCGATCGAGGAGATCGACAGCATCGGCCGCACGGCGACGGTCCAGGCCGGCGTGGCGCTGCAGAAGCTGCAGGAGACGGTGCGCGAGCAGGGCCTGTATTTTCCGCTGGATCTGGGCGCGCGCGGTTCCTGCACGATCGGCGGCAATGTCGCGACCAATGCCGGCGGCATCAACGTGATCCGCTACGGCATGATGCGGCAGCGGGTGCTCGGCCTGGAGGCGGTGCTGGCCGACGGCCGCATCGTGTCGTCGATGAACCGCATGCTGAAGAACAATGCCGGGTACGACCTGAAGCATTTGTTCATCGGCAGCGAAGGCACCCTGGGCATCGTCACGCGGGTCATCGTGCAACTCGAAGAGGCACCGAGCAGCCGCAACAGCGCCATGCTCGCGCTCGACAGTTTCGCCCAGGTCACTTCGTTGTTGAGGCATGTGCAGAAATCTCTTGGCGGCAAGCTGTGCGCGTTCGAGGTGATGTGGGGGCAGTATTTCCACACTGTCACCGCGCCCGGTTTTCACCGCGCGCCGATGGGCCGTGATCACGCCTTCTACGTGATGCTCGAAGCCGAAGGCGCACAGCCCGAGGCCGATCAGGAAGGCTTTCTGGCGACGATGGAGCAGGCGCTGGAACAGCAGATCGCCGCCGACGTCGTGATCCCCGGCTCGGAGACCGAGCGCCGCGCCCTGTGGGAAATCCGCGAAAACTTCCAGGCGCTGTACGAGCACAAGCCGATCTTCCTGTACGACGTCAGCCTGCCGATCCGCGACATGGACGCCTACATTCGCGAGGTGCAGCAGCGGTTGAAAGCGCGCTGGCCCGACAGCATCTGCAACGTCATCGGCCACATCGGCGACGGCAACCTGCATCTGTTCGTGCACCCGGGCACCGAAGGCGAGGGCCTGCACAAGCTGGCCGACGATGACGTCTACCTGCCGCTGCAGGCGATCGGCGGCTCGATCTCCGCCGAGCACGGCATCGGCACCGAAAAATGCGCGCGCCTGCCGATCTCGCGCTCGGCCATCGAGATCGAGCTGATGCGCACGCTCAAGCGCACGCTCGACCCGGGCGGCATCCTCAATCGCGGCAAGGTCGTCGCGTTGCAGGCGGCCGACGCGGCGTGATCGCGGCGGCCCCGTCATTGGGTCGATGTCAGCGCGAGGCCGGGGCGCCGGTCCCGCTGCGAGCGCCTCGGACCGGATGTCGGTCGTGCCCGCGCTGAGCGGCTGCTCAGCTGCCTTCGAGGTAGCGCGTCTGCTTCGGCAGCCAGCGTTTATAGGCGGCCGACATGCGCACGCCGACCAGTACCAGCAAGGTCACCGGGATCACCGTGCAGATGCCGATGCCGAGCATCAGCGCGAACACGCCGAGCAGCGGCACGCGCAAGGGCGAGCCCTGCTTGCCGGCCAGCCGGATCAGCCGCGCGCCGAAGCGGAAGCCGCGGATCGCGACCTCCTCGACCAACAGGTATTTCTGCAGCACGAAGGCGCTTTCGCGACCGTCGAGCACCGGCTCGCCGCGCGCCAGCCGGCCGTCGAGCAGGCCGGCCAGCAGCTGGCGGCCGTAGCGGCTGGAGTCGGCGATGTCAGCCTCGGAGACACCGGCCGGCGACAGCACGCCCTTCCAGACTTCGCGCTTGCCGGTCAGCAGCCAGACCGTGACCGTGATGAAGGTTTCGGCACGCGTGCCCTGGTCTTCGCGGACGATATTGCCGGCGAAGCGGCCGCCGGCCTGTTCGATCAGCTGGCGGGTGACTTCCTGGCCCTTGAACCACATGTTGCGGCAGCCGATCACCGTGACCACCGGCGTATCGCGCAGTACGCTGGCGTATCCAGACTTCAGGAAGCCAGTGGCAGGCGACGATGGCGACAGGTACCAGGTCTGGTAGCCGAACACGACCAGGTCGTATTTCACGCTGGGGTCGAAGCCGGGCAGCTCGATCTCCGGCGGGTCGAGCATCACGCATTCCGGAAACTGATCGAAGAAGCGGATCACCGGCCACGGGAACGGGTAGGGCTTGACCGGCTGTATCGGCTGGAAATGCACCTCGACGTCGTCACGCTCGAGGAAAGGCGACAAGGTCGAGCGAACGATCCTTTCGAGCTGGCCGGTCTGGCTGTAATACAGGGCCAATACTTTTTTCATGGCGGGGGCGGGCGTCGGGCGTACACAAGAGATGCCATTAGAGCGCAATTAGTGCGCCATGGCTGCCCCGCCCCCACGAAAAGACAGGGTGCGGGTCGGCCTCCCCTCGGCCGACAATCCAGGGTCGCCGTATGCCGGCGCGGCGCCGGCAGCGGGCGTCGACCGGTCGAGTCACAAATCAACAGGAGTGTTGATATTGTATTCTTCTCCCGGTCCAGCCGAATCCAGATGGAGCCCCCATGCTTTTGAGCGGAAAAGTAGTTGCCGTCACCGGTGCCTTCGGCAGTCTCGGCCGCGAAGTGGTCAAAGCGGCGATCGCGGCCGGCGCGCGTGTCGCGGCGATCGATCAGGCGGCCGCGCCGGCTGAACCGGGTTCGCTGCGCGAAGCCGCGATCTATGGCGGTGTCGACTTGACTGATGCGGTATCGGCCAAAGCCTCGCTGGGCAAGCTGGTGTCCGATCTCGGCCGTCTCGACGCGCTGGTCAATATTGCCGGTGGATTTCGCTGGGAAACCCTGGAGCAGGGTTCGCTGGACAGCTGGGATCTGCTGTACCGGCTGAACGTACGCACGGCCGCAACCGCAGCGCAGGCAGCCTTGCCGCACCTGATCAAAAGCGGCGCCGGCGGCCGCATCGTCAACATCGGCGCAGCCGGGGCGATCAAGGCCGCGGCCGGCATGGGCGCTTATGCGGCATCCAAGGCCGGCGTCGCCAAGCTCACCGAGGCGCTCGCGGAAGAGCTGAAAAATCACCGCATTACCGTCAACGCGCTGCTGCCCAGCATTATCGATACGCCGCCGAACCGACAGGCGATGCCCGATGCGGACTACTCCAAGTGGGTGCAGCCGGCAGAGCTGGCCGCGATCATCGTGTTCCTGCTGTCGGCCCAATCTCAGGCCATCACCGGCGCGCTGATCCCGGTTACCGGCGGGGTTTGAGCGGTTCGCGGTCAGCGGTGTTATTCCTTTCGATGCTGCCCTCAGGCGGTATCGATCGCAAACTTGGTAAATGCGGTAGTAAATCGAACGTCCGTAAAGTGCGGTGGTCGAAGTTCGAGTATCCTGCCGGCCCCGGCACGCAACAGGGACAGTTGTGTAGCTAACGTTTTGGGCTGGTTGTGCTGGTAATAGGCAACGATGTTGACGTTTAGTGGTTTATAGGTACGATACAACGACGCCGTCCACCAGTTTCGATTAAAACGAACGGCGAGTGATTCAGGTGCGATTCAGAAAAATGTGGCAAGTCGGACGCAGCTTCGAGAACCGCGTTGCGCCGCGCCACTGATCCAAAATGACCACCATGGAACTTGCCGTTCCGTGGACTCGAGGAGAGTCAAAGCTGCGATGACCCTATGGCCGGCTGATGCTCCAGGTGCGATCCACTGGGCTTATTGCCGGGCCATGCCTCGTCTCCCTGTTGCCATGTCGTGTCGCAGCCATTGCGCGCCGATCATTCGCGCCTGCTGCACGCCCGCAGTCCTTATCTGAGTTGGAGGTTTTGTGGAGTTCGGAAAGCGGCAGGATTCTAGTCGTCGCCTCGTCGGCCTCATCGGTGTGGTGTTGTTTCACGTGCTGCTGGTCTGGGGGCTGGTGAATGGTCTGGCGCGCAAGGCGATCGAGCTGCTGCCGGCGCCGATCGAGACCAAGATTCTGGACGAAGTGAAGAACGAGGAGCCGCCGCCGCCGCCTCCGCCGCCGCCGAAGCTGGACATTCCGCCGCCGCCGTTCATTCCGCCGCCGGAGATCAACATCGCGACGCCGCCGCCGCGGGCGAGCACGATCACCACGACGACGGTGGCGCCGCCGCCGAACGTGGCACCGGCACCGCGGCCGGCGAACAACACCAAGGCACCGGTGGTCAAGGCCAAGGCCTGCAAGGAGCCGGATTATCCGGCGGTATCGGAGCGCCTCGGCGAAGCCGGCTCGGTGACCTTGATGCTGCTGGTCGGTGTTGACGGCAAGGTGACCGAGAGCAAGATCCAGACGTCGAGCGGATTCGATCGTCTGGACAAGGCGGCGCAGCAGGCGCTGTCGCGTTGCAAGTTCGAGCCCGGCACCGTGGACGGTGTTCCGCAGCCGGCCTGGGCGCCGTTGAAGTACACGTTCCGTCCCGCGCGTTGATGCATTCGTTGTCTAACGTATAAAGCCCAGCACCCGATTCCGAGGAGATTGTCGATGTCGATGCAAAACCTGAAGTCCGCCGTCATGGCTGCGATGCTGGCGCTGGTCTGCGCTGTTGGCGGCGGCGTCCTGAGCAGCAGCCCGGCCTACGCGCAGGATCCGGCGCCTGCCGCGCCGACAACGGAAGCCGCGCCGGCCGAAGCGCCGCTGGCCGAAGCGAAAACCGAGAGTGTCGAGAACCCCTACGGCATCGGCGCGTTGTGGAAGCAGGGCGACTTCGTCGCGCGCTTCGTGCTGATCTCGATGCTGATCATGTCGGGTGCGACCTGGTACATCATGATCGTCAAGTTCATCGACCAGACCAAGCTGATGGGCCAGGCGAAAGCCGCCAACGCGACGTTCTGGAAAGCCCGCTCGGTGCCCGACGGTGTCAATTCGCTCGCCGCCGGCAGCCCGTTCTGGTACATCGCCGACCGCGGCGTCTCCGCACAGAATCACCACGAAGGCACGCTGGTCGAACAGATCGACCTGAGCAGCTGGGTGACGATGAGCATCAATCGCGCGGTGGATGAAATCCAGTCGCGCCTGCAGGGTGGCCTCGCGGTGCTCGCCACGGTCGGTTCCACCGCGCCCTTCGTCGGCCTGTTCGGCACGGTCTGGGGCATCTACCACGCCTTGACCGCGATCGGCATCAGCGGCCAGGCCTCGATCGACAAGGTCGCCGGTCCGGTGGGCGAAGCGCTGATCATGACCGCCATCGGTCTGGCCGTCGCGGTGCCCGCGGTCATGGGCTACAACTGGCTGGTACGTCGCAACAAGGCCGGCATGGAAGCGGTCCGCGCTTTCTCGGCCGACCTGCACAGCGTGCTGCTGTCGGGCTCGCGCGTCGGCGACAAGGCCTGATCCGATGGGCATGAACATCGGCAGTGAAGGATCGGGAGACGAAGACGAAGTCGTCTCCGCGATCAACACCACGCCGCTGGTGGACGTGATGCTGGTGCTGCTGATCATCTTCCTGATCACGATCCCGGTGGTGACGCAGACGATCCCGGTGAAGCTGCCGAACGAGCGCAACCAGGCGCTGCAGACCAAGCCCGAGAACATCACGATCGTGGTGGACAAGGAAGGGAACATGTACTGGAACACGCAGGCGATCCCGGACGTGAACACCCTCCTTGAAAAGCTCAAGGTCGAGGCGGTGAAAGTGCCGCAGCCGGAAGTGCACATCCGCGGCGACCAGACCGCACGCTACCAGGCGATCGGCACGGTGATGGTCACCTGCCAGCGAGCGGGCATCGCCAAGATCGGCTTCATCACCGAACCGCCGCCGCGAGGCTGAAGCAAAACGAACCCCCGTCATTCCCGCGAAGGCGGGAATCCAGAGACGATAAGGCGCGGCTCTCTGCCCACTGGATTCCCGCCTTCGCGGGAATGACAGGTTGAAGCCAACAAATGGAGCGGCAACGATGGGAATGAACCTAGGAAGCGGCAGCGGCTCGGGCGACCCGGAAGTCGTGGTCGACGTCAACACCACGCCGCTGATCGACGTGATGCTGGTGCTGCTGGTGATGCTGATCATCACGATCCCGATCCAGACGCACGCGGTGAAGCTGGATATGCCATCGGCCAACCCGCCGGCGAGCGACGCCCCGCCGCCGCCGGCGGTGGACCTGGAGATCGACTTCGACGGCACGGTGCTGTGGAACGGCACGCCGATGGATCGCGGCACGCTGGACGCGAACTTCCGCCGCGAAGGCGAAGCGGGAGAAAACCAGAGCGAGTTTCATATCCGCCCGAACAAGCTGGTCGAGTACAAGTACGTCGCCGCGGTCCTGGCCTCGGCGCAGCGTCACGGCGTGACCAAGATCGGTCTCGTCGGTAACGAACAATTCATGCAGTAGGCAAGCAGCAGGACTCCATGCACAACCAGACCTCGAAAACCTTCCGTCTCGCCTCCGGCGCCTTGCTGATGCTGATCGGCGCGCAGAGCTTTGCAGCCGACAAGCCGACCGTGCGTCCGGAAGTCGGCGCGCCGCTGCAGGAAGCGCAGAAGGCGCTGCAGGCGAAGAACTACAAGGATGCCAAGGCCAAGATCGACCAGGCCGAAGCGATCGGCAAGCTGACGCCGTACGAGAACTACATCGTGCAGCGACTGAAGTCCTCGGCGGCGATCGGCACCGGCGACTACAAGAGCGCGCTGGGCGCCTACGAGCAGGTGCTGGCGTCACCGGAACTGCCGGCGGCGGAAAAGCTGCCGACGCTCGACGCCTACGTGAAGATCGCCTACGCCTCGAAGGACTACGCCAAGACCGCCAGCGCGATCACGCAGTACAAGGCCGCCGGCGGCAATAGCAAGGAGACCATCGGCCTGCTGGCGCAGTCGCAGTATCTGGCGGGCCAGTACAAGGAAGCGGCGCAGACGCTGACCACCGACATCGACGCCGCCGAGAAAGCTGGGCAGAAGCCCAGCGACACTCAGCTGCAGCTGCTGGCGTCTTGCGCGCTGAAGCAGAACGACATGGTCGCGTACACGCGCGCGCTCGAGAAGATCGTCGCCTACACGCCGAAGAAAGAGTACTGGCTCGACCTGATCGTGCGCACCAGCAACCGCCCGGGCTTTTCGCCGAACCTGGCGCTGGACGTATACCGCCTGCGCCGCGCGACCGATACGCTGGAGAAGACCGGCGACTACATGGACGCGGTGCAGCTGGCGCTGCAGGCGGGCTATCCGGCCGAAGCGCAGCAGCTGCTCGACGAGGGCTACAAGAAGAAGCTGCTCGGCGAAGGCGCCGACGCGCCGCGCCATCAGCGCCTGAAGGATCTGGTCACCAAGAAGCTGGCCGAAGACAAGGCGACGCTGGCAGATGGCGAGAAGGCTGCGGCCGCTCAGGCCACCGGCGACGCGCTGGTCAGCACCGGCTACAACCTGCTGACCAATGGCCAGGCGGACAAGGGCCTGAAGCTGATGGAGCAGGGCATCGCCAAGGGTGGCCTGAAGCGCCCGGACCAGTCCAAGCTGCTGCTCGGCTATGCCTACCAGGTCGCCGGCAGCCAGGACCGCGCGCTGAAAGCCTATGCGGCAGTCGGTGGCACCGACGGCTCCAAGGATCTGGCGCGGCTATGGCAGCTGAAGGCTCGCAGCAAGTAATCGCCGGCTGAAGTGGTCTTGCGCCAAAAGGACGACGGCTCGCGCCGTCGTCCTTTTTCGTTTTACACGGCCGTAGAGCAGTCACGGCGGATTCAGTAGCGCCCTCTAAGCTGGTCTCGTCACCTGCTGCCTCGGTGACGCCACGGATGGTCATACGGAAGCTCGCTCATGCAAACGCTAGGTCGCGGTGCTCTGGAACCCCTGCTGATCGGTATCGCCCTGGCGGTCGGCGGCGCGCACGGCGTCGAAGTCGGCTACGACAGCATCGGCAGGGCTTTTCTGACGATCGGCATCATGCTGATCGGTGCCGCGGCTCTGTACTACTTCGATATCAGATCCCGCAACCCGGCCGCCACACGACGCGCGGCAGCGGTGAATACGCTCGGGCACGCGGCCGACTAGGCGCGCCGTTCTTCAAAACAGCTGTACAGGCGCGATGCTCCTCGCGCCTTTTCTGCGTTGGCTGGCGTTCGCCAGCGGCGGCTGGCACTGTTGTGTCCCCGCGACGCGAGAGGACGCATGAGCAGCTCCAGCCTGAGTGGTAAACGAATTCTGCTAACGCATGCCGACGTGTTCATGGGCCCGGTGCTGTGCGAGGTGCTGCGCGAGCATGGCGCTCAGGTGATCGCCAGCAGCGACGCCTTGATCGATGCGCAGGCGCCGGCCGCCGTCGTCGCGGCCGCCGGCGAAATCGACGTGCTGATCGCCAATCTGTCCTACCCGGCGCCGACGACACCGGCTGCCGAAACCAGCGACGAGGAATGGCGACACGCTTTCGCCGCGCTGGTCGATCCGCTGCCGCGGCTGTTCAAGGCGGTGCTCCCGGCGATGATCGCGCGCCGATCCGGCAAAATCCTGCTGATGGGCAGCGCCTCGGCGCTGCGCGGCATGAAACGCGCGTCCACCTATAGTGCGGCGCGTGGCGCCCAGCTGGCCTATGTGCAGGCCGTCGGCGTCGAAATGGCGGCGCACAACATCCAGATCAACGCGATCGCGCAGAACTTCGTCGACAACCCGACTTATTTTCCGGCGGAAGTGCAGGCCGACCCACGCTTCAAGGAGCGACTCCGGCGCGAAGTGCCGCTGGGACGCCTGGTCGGCGCGCGCGAGGACGCCGAGTTCGCGGCCTATCTGTGCAGCGCCAGCGCCAACTGTTTCGTCGGTCAGGTGTTTCCGGTGTGCGGCGGCTGGGTGCCGCGCTAGCGCTTCAGTCCGCGTCGCGTTCGGCGATGAACGACAGCATCAGCGGCACGACCTCGTCGACCGCGGCCACCAGATAGTTGTGCGCTGCACCGTTGACGATGTGCAGACGGCTGTCGTGCAGCGTGCGCGCCAGCTCCACTCCGGCGTCGAGCGCCACGGTGCGATCCTCGTCGCCGTGCAACACCAGGGCCGGCATGCGCAGCGCGGCGACGGCCTGTGCGCTGGTGCAGTAGCGGGCCAGCGCGGCGGCCTGTGCCGCGAGTCCGCGCTTGGTCGAGGTATCGCTGAGCAGCACCGCCCGATCGCGCGCGGCCGCCTCCGTCGTCGCGCGGCTGCCGTAGCCGCCACGGCTCGACAGCAGCCAGCGCAGCAGTGGCCGCGGCAGGTAATACAGCGCGCGCACCGCCGCCGGCATGCGCCGTTTTTCCGCTGACAGAATGCCGGTGCAGCCCAGGATCAGCGTGCGCACGCGCTGTGGCTGCTGCATCGCCAGCTCCAGCGCGATGACGCCGCCCATCGACACGCCATGCACATGCGCGCTGTCGATTCCGGCCGCATCCATCACCGCCAGCGCGTCGCGCGCCAGCTGCTGCACGGTGACGCGCCACGTGGTGTCGCTGCCGCCGGTGCCGCGATTGTCGAAGCAGATGACGCGATGGTGTGCGGCGAGCCGGTCGATCAGCGGATACCACATCCGCGCGCTATAGCAGTGGCCCATGATCAGCAGCAGCGGCGTGCCGCTGCCGCTTTCCTGCCAATGCAGGCGCACGCCGTCATTGATCGCGTAAGCCATCGCGGCGGCGCGCTAGAAATCCAGACTCAGGCGGACCGAGTAGGTACGCGGCGCATTGAGCTGGTAGGCGGTGTAAGTGATCTGCGTGACCGAGGTGATCGTGCTGCCGCCGACGGCCTCGGTCGCGTTGAGGATGTTGGAAACGTTGAACGCCAGCACCGGCTTGATCGCCCAGGCGTCGGTGGTCAAAGTCAGGCCGGCGTTGAGCGTGCCGTAGTCGTTGATCGGCACGCTGTGGGTGATGTCGGCGTAGCCCTTGCCGATATAGCTGTAGTTGAGGTTGGTGCCGACCAGTGCCGCGCCCAGCGGCAGCAGGTAGGCGCCTTCTACCGTGTACTGCGACTTCGCGGCGCCCGGCATCTGCGTGCCCGCCGGCACATCGTCGCCGTTGGATGCGCTGAAGGCTTCGGTGGTCTTGGAATCGGTCAGTGCCGCGTCCAGCGCGATGCTGAAGCCCGGCAGCGGCGTCAGCCAGCGCATGCTCGCTTCCAGACCGCGGCTGCGCGCCGCGCCGACGTTGTCGGTGTAATTCAGCGGCACACCGGTGGTGGTCTGGCCAATCTGCGGGTTCTTGTATTCGATGTCGAACACGGTGACGTCGGCGTGCAGTGTGTTGTCGAGCCAGGCGGTGCGAAGGCCGGTCTCGTAATTCCACAACGAGTCCGACTTGTAGGTTGGCGGCACATTGTTGGTCGGCGACGACGGTACGCTCTGCAGGCCGCCGAAGCGGAAGCCGCGAGCGGCCTGCGCATACAGCGACAGATCGCGAGTGAAATGGAAAGTCGCGGCGAGCTTCGGGCTGATGCCGTTTTCCTTGATCGAATTGTTCGAGTAGTCCACGTCCTGGCCGTTGTTCGCGGCCAGCGCCAGCACGCCGGTGCCGAAGAAGCCGCCCTTGACTTCGGTGGTGTACAGACGCGCGCCGGCGGAGATTTCGAGGCGGTCCCAGAACTTGTCGCTGAGGTCGAAGAACAGCGCGCGTTCGCTGGCCTTGGGCGTGCTCAGCGCGTAGATCACCGAGCTCTTGTTGTACAGCGTGCTGCTGTCCAGACGCACGCCGTTGAGCAACTGGTCGATCAGGCTGCCGTTGCCCAGCAGCGCCTGCTGCGCCAGCGTGTCGGCGAAAATCTCGAAGCGCACCTTGTAGTCGTACAGATAGGCACCGACCAGCCACTGGAAGCCGTCGCTGCCGGTGGATTGCAGGCGTATTTCCTGGGCGAAGGCATGCGAGTCGTCGTTGATCGTCTGGAACGCGGCGAGCGCGCGCGGATAGCCGGCTGGAGCCGGGCCGATCAAGGCCGAGGTCGCATCGGCGGTGATCGCGGCACTCTTGGTCGAATACGAACTCAACGAGATCGCGCGCATGCCGGCGAAGTCGTAGGCCGCTTCGAGACTGTCGAGCTGGAACTCGGTGTGCACCGGTGCCGGCAGCACCTGATGATTGCGCTCGCGCTTGTCGGGCGTGTCGGCGGTGTTGGTCGAGTTCGGCGCGCTGTAGTCCTGCTGCAGATGCGTCAGCTTGAACTTCAGATCATCCAGCGGTTGCCAGGCGAGGATCGCGCGGATCTGGTCGCTGTTGCCGTGGTCGACGTTCTTCTCCGGCGGATTCTTGTCCGGCAGATCGGTGACGCCGGAATACTGGCGATGCACGTAGCCGACGCGCAGCGCCAGAGCGTCGGAATACAGCGGAATATTGGCGACCGCGCCTTCGCTGAAAGCGGTGCTGCCACTGTCCGGGCTGACCACCTGGCTGAAACCGCGCGCATGCCATTCGCCCATCACCGGGTCGGTCAGCACGTAGCGGATCGCGCCGGCCAGTGCGGCGCCGCCGAACAGGGTGCCCTGCGGGCCTTTCAGCACTTCGACGCTGGCCAGGTCGAAAGCAGCGAGGTCGGGCTGCACGTTGGAGATGTAAGGATCGGAGAACGCGACGTCGCCGATCAAAATGCCGGTCGGCGAGGGCAGCGCCGACAGGCCGGCGGTGTCGGTGCTGATGCCGCGGATCGAGATGCGCGGAAACATCGGCGCGATCTGGGTCATGGTCACGCCGGGCGACTGCTGCAGGTAGTCGTTGAGGCCGAGCTTGCCCTGTTCTTCGAGCTTGTTGCCGTCGAACGCGGTGATCGAGGCCGGAATGTCGCGCAGCGATTTCTGGCGCTTGGTTGCGGTGACGATCACTTCCTCGAGCTGCACAGGCTCGTCGACGGAGCTGCGCTTCAGCGGCTCGGCGGCGGGCGCTTCGGAGCCGGCGACCGGGATCGTGCCGAGTTCGGCGGTGGCTTCGCCTGCAAGCGGCGTTGCGCTGGTTTCGTCAGAAGGCGTGGCTGGGTTCGGCGCGTCGGCAGCGCTTTGCTGCGCTGCAACGCTATTGGTCGTCGCCAGCAGGCAGGCCAGGGTTCCGGCGCGCGCAAGCCGACCGTTATGTGCAGCGATGCTCTTTGGCATGTTGTCTCCTCGTTATGCCGCCAATGTGCAGCATCGCGCTGTGCCGTGCTGTCAAAACCGGGACAGGGGAGTGGATTCACGCCTAGTAAAAATGCAGGGTGCGTACTCGCATCGAATTCCCTCTGCTGTAGGAGCGGACCCTGTCCGCGACCGAGGCTGCAACGGTACAGTCGCGGACAGGGTGCGCTCCCACCGTCGCAGCGCCGATCGTGTCCCGCTTTTGACAGTCGCGCCCGCCGTGTCCGACTAGAGTCGGCAAAAGCGAGGGGACCATAAAAATGAAGTCGAACGATCCGACTCTGAGTCGCGGCCTGCTGCTGGCGTTTTCATTGCCGGCGGCGATGCAGGGCTTCATGCACGCGCCGGAAAATCTGCTGCAGGGCATCTATGCCAAACACGCCGGCCTGTCGCTGGCGGCGCTGGCGACGGCGATGCTGCTGACGCGGCTGTTCGACGCGGTCACGTATCCGCTGATCGGCTGGCTGTCGGACATGACCGCGCGCCGCAGCGGCAGCCGCAAGGGCTGGATCGTATTGGGCAGCGGCGTCACCGCGATCGGCCTGTGGTTTCTGTACCGGCCGCCGGCGGATGTCAGCGTCGCTTACTTCACCACCTGGTTCATGGTCACCTACCTGGGCTGGAAGCTCACCGAAATCCCGTACAGCGCCTGGGGCGTGATGCTCAGCGGCGATTACGTGCAGCGCTCGCGCATCCAGCTGTGGCGGGGGCTGTGGACGCTGCTCGGCCTGCTGATGTTCTACGTCGCGCTGTACATCGCCAAGGCGGCGGGCTACACCGACGATACCGAGTTGAGCCTGCACAACCTGGGCTTGATGGCGGTGGTCATCGTCATCGGCGTGCCGCTGCTCAACGGCTGGTCGCTGTATCGCGTGCCCAAGGGTGAAATTCCGCCGCCAACCACCGGGCCGCGGCCGACGATGCGCGTACAGGCCGCGCTGCTGTGGGCGGCGATCGCCGGCAACCGGCCGCTGCTGCATTTTCTCGGCGCCTATGCGCCGCTGATGTTCCTGATGGGCATCTCCACCGGCGCGCAGTACCTGTTCATCGACACGTATCTGGGCATGAGCAAGCAGCTCGCCGGCCTGCTGCTGCTGATGGGGCCGAGCACCCTGCTGTCGATTCCGTTCTGGGGCTGGTTGGCGATTCGCTACGAGCGTCATCGCGTGCTCGCCGTTGCAGTCGGGCTCTATGGCCTGCTGCATGCCGGCATGGCCTTCATTCCGCCCGGTGAAGCCGGTCTGATTCCGGTGGCGCTGCTGTCGACCGCCGTGGTGTTCTGCATCGGCTCCAATTTCGTGATACCGCTGGCGGTGCTCGGTGATATCGCCGACTACGGCCGGCTGCGTTACGGCCAGGACCAGTCGGGCATGTACGCCTCGTTTCTGTCGTTCGCGACCAAGTCGCTGACCGGCGTCGGCGCCGGCATCAGCCTGGCTGCGCTCGGCTGGTTCGGTTTCGACGCGACCGCCACCGAGCAAACCGCGCGCGGCGTGTTCGGTATCAAGCTGACCTATGTCTGGCTGTCGACGATAGGCGCGCTGATCGCCGCGCCGCTACTGTGGACCTTTCCGATCAGTCGCGCCCGGCATCAGCAGATTCGCGAGGAACTGTTGCTGCGGGATGCCGCGTTGCAGGCGGACAAGGATCAGGTGATCACCGGCTGATAATCCCCAGCCACACCGTTCGCGAGAATCACCTCGCGATACGCGGCGACCGCCGCCGTCGGCACGCGCCTCAGCTCCGGATCGCCGAGCACATCGACGCTGTACAGCCCGAAGCGCGGACCGTATTTGCCCCACTCGAAGTTGTCGGTCAGGCTCCAGTAGAGGTAGCCGATCACCTGGTTGCCTTCGTCGCGCGCGCGCTGCATCCAGTAAACGCTGTCGCGCAGCACGTCTTCGCGACGAATGCCGTCGGCACGCGGCTGCGCGTTGTCGGTCGGCATGCCGTTCTCCGCGATCAGCACCGGGATTTTCGGATAGCGGCGCGCGAGCTTGCGTATTGCGTGGGCGATGCCAGAAGGGTCCGGATCGACTTCCCAGATGCGGCCCGCGAGCAGTTCCTTGGTGACGCCGTGGTAGTAGTAGTCGAACGCGCTGCAGTCCATCTTGTCGGCGATGCCGTCGAGGAACAGCCAGTCGGTAAAGCGCTGCAACAGCACCGAGCGCCAGCCTCGGCCGCACCAGACGATGTTCGAGCTGACCATCGCGCTTGTATCGAGCGAGTGGATCAGGTCGTAGACCTGGCGATGCGCGCTGATCAGGTGCTGGCGCATCAGCCGCACCTGCGCCCATTTCATCTTGCGGTACTTCCACTCGATCAGGGTGAAAAAAGCGGCCTCGTTGAACGTCAGCCACAGCTTCACGTCGGCGTGGTAGCGCTGCGCGATCATCTGCGAATAGCGCACGAAATCGGCGCAGGTCTGTGCACTGGTCCAGGCGCCCTGGTCGCCGACCCAGCCCGGGTAGACGAAGTGATCGAGCGTGATCAGCGTTGCGATGCCGGCCTGCTTCATCGCGAGAAGCACGTCGTCGTAGTAGGCGAGTTCCGTCTCGTCGAATTCGCCGCGACGTGGCTCGACTCGCGCCCAGTTGATGCCGATGCGGAAGGTGTTGCAGCCCAGGTCGCGTGCCAGCGCGATGTCCTCGCGATAGCGATGGCGAAAGTCCACCGCCTTGCCGTAGCGATCCTGGCTTGGCGTGGCGGCGTTGTAGCGATCCCAGTTGGAATCGACATGGCCGCCTTCGCTCTGATAGCCGGAGGTGGACACGCCCCAGATGAAATCCGCCGGCAGAGGCGACAGCTTGTTCTTGCTGGCCATGCGCGGTCAGGCCAGTGACACGTCGGCCCAGAACGGCCGTCGTTCGCCGCCCCAGTCCGGCGCCAGGCGCGCGGGCGTGTCGAAGACCATCGTCGTGCGCGTCTGCGTGTCGTACGGCGTCCACGGCGCCAGGCCGCGGACCTGCGGCTTGCCGTTGCGCGCGAACGAGGTCCAGGCGTCGAGCATCTGCTCGCACAGCAATCGCGTCGGCTCGTCGTCGCGCAGCAGCCGCCGTGCCGGCGTGCAGCGGAAGCTCAGCGCCACGTCGATGCCGTGCACCGCGCCGAGGCCTTCGATCGCCGACTCGTAGTCGAGCTGATACAGATAGGTCCGGCCCGGATGGCCGGCCGCATGCGCTTCGGCCGCGCGTATCGTCGGCATGCGGTAGAACGCGTCGTGATTGATTTCCTGAGCGACGCTGCGGCCGCCCTGCAGGGTCAGCCGGCCGTAGTGCTCGCGCGCGGCGCGCAAATCGCGGTTCGGCACCAGGCCGTCGAGCACCGTGGAGAACAGCCGCGCCGACAGCGACTGCCACAGCGGAAACACCAGCGAGAACAGCTGGCCGTCGTCGCGGCAGGTGCCGAGCATCAGGTCGATGTCGTTCGGCGTGCCCTGTGGATACACCGTCATCGGCGACTGCGGCAGGAAGGCGCCGCCGGTGGCTGCGCCCATGTACGCGATCTTGCGCCGGCTCAGCGAGCCGTAGCGATCCGGATCGGGGCCGCGCATCGTGCGTTTGGACATCGCGGACTGCAGCTTCATCAGCTGCGCCTGATCGAGCGCGGCCAGCGCCTGCGCGTCGCCGGCCTTGACGCCGACATCGGCGAGCACGTCGCGCGCCAGCGCGTGATAGTCGTCGGCCGGAGCACAGGTGTCGGGCATGCCGCCCATCGCGATGCCACGGTGGAACAGGCCCTTGGCCTGCGGGCTCGCCGCGAGTTGATACAGCGCGAAGGCGCCGGCTGACTCACCGAATACGGTGACGTTGGAGGCGTCGCCGCCGAAGGCCGCGATGTTCTGCTGCACCCAGCGCAGCGCCTCGACCTGGTCGAGCAGGCCGCGGTTGTCGGCGCAGAATTCGCCGTCGAACAATCCCGAGCCATGCAGGAAACCCGGAGGGCCGAGGCGGTATTGAATGACGACGATGACGACGTTGCGGCGTGCGAACGGCGTGCCGTCGTACAAGCTGTTGGCGGCGCCCGCGGTGAAGCCGCCGCCGTGTATCCACAGCATCACCGGCAGTTTCGCCCCGGCATCCAGGCTCGGTGTCCATACGTTGAGCAGCAGGCTGTCGTCGCCCTGCTTGATTTCCAGCGAGCCACCGATCGCGTCCAAGTAGCGTGCGCGCGCCGACGGAATCGGCCAGCGCAGGCCGCCGGTGGCACCGGCGAACTGCAGGCAGGCATCGCCGTAGTGGCGCGCGTCCAGCGTGCCGCTCCAGGGCTTGCGCGGCTGCGGAGGCAGCCAGCGCGCGAGTCCGCCGACCGGCTCGGCATAGGGAATGCCGCGGAACACATGGATGCCGTCTTCGGTATCGCCGGCGATGGCGCCGTTGTTGATGCGGATCGTGGTCATCGATGGTGGCTGCGAGCGCCGGGATGGAGTAGCTGCATCCTAGACACTGCGGTTGCGGCTCGCTGTCACGGGTTTGACAGTGCGGCAAGAGAAGGCGACGTGCTTCTTGCCACGGGCCTGCTCGGAAGGAACGTGTTCTTGCAGCGATGGCACCACCAAATCCCGTTCCTCCCGAGTAGCGGGCTCGCCCGCGTATCGAGGGACCGCGCAAAGCTTAAGACTTGCCCTGCCAGCCGCCGTGCCAGCCCGACAGATACTCGGCGACATCGAAGCCGGTCTTGCCTGCTTCGGCGGTCAGCTTTTCGAGATCGAGAATGCGCGTACCGTCCTTGTGCGATTCGATCAGGCCCTTCTGCTGCCAGGCCTTGAGAATGCTGTTGACCCGCTGGCGCGTGCCGCCGACTCGTGCGCCGACCTCCGCCTGGTTGTCGTCCGCCGGTACCCAGACCGATCCGCCGGCCTCGCTCTGGCCGCGCAGCCGCGCCATGCGCAGCAGGTACACCGCCAGGCGCACATTCAGGTTGTGCGAGGTCAGCAGCTCGATGCGGCCGGCGGTGACCACGCCGCGTGCAGTGAACTCCTCGTACAGCCCACGATAGAAACCCGGCCAGCGCTGCGCGAATTCGGCGACCGCGCTCTGCGGGATCGCGTAGACGCGCGCATCCTGCTGGCATACGCAATTGGCGATATAGGTCAGCGGCTGGCGCGTGATCACGTGTGGGAACCAGCCGCCGCGCACCACTTCCTCTAGCGTGATTTCGTCGCCGCGCGGCGACGCCAGGTAGATCCGGAACACGCCGCTGACGACGGCGTAAATGCTGCTGACCGCGTCGCCGGAGACATACACCATCCGGCCCTTGGCGAACTCGCGCAGGCTCGCCTGCGCCGCCAGCCATTGCTGCGCCTCGGCGGGCACGTGGTCGAACCAGCGCCAGCCGCGGATCAGCTCGTCGATGCTGGTGTTGGGCATGTCGATCGCTTTCTCAGTCGCCGGCCGCGACGTAATCCAGCGTGCCCATCGGGCTGAAGAAACGCATCGTGCAGACCTTGCCGCTGCCGGAGCGCCATACCAGTACGCGCGAGGTCTTCTTCTCCGCATTGGTGATCGCCAGTTCCACCGGCTTGCAGGCGGCGGTGTCGGTGCCGGCAGGCGCCGCATCCTCGATCGCGCCGGTTTTGCGCTGCAGCGTGCCGAGCTTGCCGTCGGCAGGATCGAAGTAGCGGCCGTCGCGGGTCATCGCCTCGTTCCACAGGCTCAGCGGCAGTGCATCCGCCGGCAGGCTCACGGCGTCCTTGCCCGAGTTGCCGCTGAGCTTGCCGTCGGCGGCGCGGCTCAGCTGCAGGCTCTTGGACTCGTCCTTGATCGTCGACTTCAGTTCGGTGCGGGTGCTGATGCCGAGCAAGCGGTCCTGCGACCATTGCTCCTTGCTGGTCTGGGTCAGCGTCGCCTTGATCATCATCCGGCTGACGCTCATGGTCTGCTGGCGCTCGACGCTGAGCGTTTCACCGCTGCGCGAGAATCGCAGCATCAGTTCGCCGACCGGCTTGTCGCCGTCGATGATCCTGAAATGCTGATGCTCGCCGTCGGCCGGCGTCCAGCTGTCGGCGGCGCCGTCGGCGGCAAGCGGCGCCATCGCGGCGCACAACAGCAGCAGGGCTTCGGTGTTTCGCATCGGCTTGGTGTCTCGTCGGGCGGCGTGCGGCGCACAGGCTGCGCGATTTCGGCGCGGCTGTCACTGATTTGACAGCCGACCGGCGGCCGGCGTTGCAGACTGCGCGCCGATCGCGACCTCATCGGAGACCCCATGCGCGGCAACATCATGCAGCAGCCACTGCTGATCAGCAGCCTGCTGAAACATGCCGAGCGCTGCCACGGCGATGTCGCGATCGTGTCGCGGCGAGTCGAACCGGCGAGCGGTGACGCGCGCTTTCATCGCTATGACTGGCGCGCACTGGCCGCGCGCACGCGCCAGCTGACCAACGCGCTGGCAGGGCTCGGCGTGCAGCGCGACGATCGCGTCGGCACCCTGGCCTGGAACGGCTATCGTCACGTGGAGCTGTACTACGCGGTAGCAGGCAGCGGCAGCATCGTGCACACGATCAATCCGCGGCTGTTCCTCGAACATATCGCGTGGATCATCAACCACGCCGAAGATCGCGTGATCTTCTTCGACCTGGATCTGGCGCCGCTGGTGAGCCAGCTGCTGCCGCTGTGCGGCGGCGTGCGGCACTGGGTGCTGATGAGTGACGAGCAGACGCAGCCGTCCGTCGACATCCCGCATCTGCTGCGCTATGAAACGCTGCTGCAGGCCGAGCGCGCGCAATACGACTGGCCGGCGCTAGACGAGGACCAGGCAGCGAGCCTGTGCTACACCTCGGGCACCACCGGTCACCCGAAAGGCGCGCTGTATTCGCATCGTTCGATCGTGCTGCAGTCCTATGCCACCGCGATGCCGGACGTGCTCGGCCTGTCGTCGCGCGACGTGGCCTTGCCGATCGTGCCGATGTTCCATGTCAACGCCTGGAACCTGCCGTATACCGCGGCGCTGGTCGGCTTCAGGCTGGTGTTGCCGGGTGCGCAGATGGACGGCGCCTCGCTCAGCGAACTGTTCACGCGCGAGGCGGTGACGTTCTCGGCCGGCGTGCCGACGGTGTGGCTGGCGCTGCTCAAGCACGCGCGCGAGCACGCGCTGAAATTCCCGGCGCTGCGCCGCTGTCTGGTCGGCGGCTCGGCGCTGCCGCGTTCGCTGATGGAAGCCTTCGAGGCCGAACTCGGCGTGCGCCTGCAGCCGAGCTGGGGCATGACCGAAATGTCGCCGCTGGGAGCGGTCAACAGCCTCAAGCCCAAGCACGATGCGCTGCCGCCCGCACAGCGCCAGCGCGTCGAGCTGAAAGCCGGACGCACGCCCTTCGGCGTCGCTGCCAAGATCATCGACGACGACGGCCAGGAGCTGCCGCGCGACGGCGTCACCACCGGCGCGCTGATGGTGCAGGGGCCGTGGATCATCGACCGTTATTTCAAAGGCGAAACCAGCCCGCTGGTCGACGGCTGGCTGCCGACCGGTGACATCGCCACGCTTGACGAAGACGGCTTCATCGACATCACCGACCGCGCCAAGGACCTGATCAAGTCCGGCGGCGAGTGGATCAGCTCGATCGAGCTGGAGAACATCGCGATGAGCCACCCGGCGGTCGCCGAGGCCGCGGTGATCGCGGTCGCGCACCCCAAGTGGGACGAGCGGCCCTTGCTGGTGGTGGTGCTGCGCCCCGGTGCGCAGACCCGCCGCGAGCAGCTGCTGGCGCATTACGCGGGGCGCATCGCCAAGTGGTGGGTGCCGGACGACGTCGCCTTCGTCGCCGAGCTGCCGCATACCGCAACCGGCAAGCTGCAGAAGCTGAAACTGCGCGAGCAGTTTGCAGCGCACCGGCTTCCCGGTGTCGAATACCCGGCTTGAACCGCAGACAAGCGAGGAACAGAGGACGCCGATGAGCATTCGTTTCGATGGAAAAGTCGCGATCGTCACCGGCGCCGGCAACGGCCTGGGCCGCGCGCACGCGCTGGGCCTGGCCGAACGCGGCGCCAAGGTGGTGGTCAATGATCTGGGCGGCGCGCGCGACGGCAGCGGCGCCTCGGCCAGCGCCGCTGAAAACGTCGTCGCGGAAATCCGCGCCGCCGGTGGCGAAGCCATTGCCAACGCCGCCAACGTCACCAACGCCGCCCAGGTGCAGGCGATGGTCGACGAGGCGGTGGCGAAGTGGGGCCGCGTCGACATCCTGGTCAACAATGCCGGCATCCTGCGCGACAAGTCCTTCGCCAAATCCTCGCTGGAGGATTTCAAGCTGGTGGTCGACGTGCACCTGATGGGCACGGTCAACTGCACGCAGGCGGTGTGGGGCCTGATGCGCGAGCAGGGCTACGGCCGCATCGTCATGACCACGTCGTCGTCGGGCCTGTACGGCAACTTCGGCCAGGCCAATTACGGCGCCGCGAAGATGGCCGTGGTCGGCCTGATGAACACGCTGCATCTGGAAGGCGAGAAGTACAACATCCGCGTCAATGCCCTGGCGCCGACCGCGTTCACCCGCATGACCGGCGACATCGGCATCGACGCCGAAGCGCTGGCACAGCTCGGCCCCGAGCACGTCACGCCGGGCCTGCTGTTCCTGGTCAGCGACGCGGCGCCGTCGAGGGTGATCCTGTGCGCCGGCGGCGGCGGCTTTGCGCGCAGCGTGATTTACGAGACCGACGGCATCTTCCTGCCGCCGGATCAGCGCACGCCGGAAAACATCGCGGCGAATTTCGACGCCCTGTCTTCGGCCGAAGGCCAGAAGATTTTCCAGCAGGGCATGGAACAGTCGACCAAGTTCATCAACAAGGCGCTGGGCAAGAAGCCGTTCTGACGGCGTCATGGCCTCGCCCCGCAGAATCGGCGTCGAAAGCTCGGCCACGCGCAGCGCGCTGCTGGACGCCGCCGAGCAGATCATGATGGAAGAGGGTTACGCCGCGGTGAGTTCGCGGCGTGTCGCCAGCCGCGCCGGACTCAAGCCGCAGCTGGTGCATTACTACTTCCGCGCGATGGACGATCTGTTCCTGGCGCTGATCCGCCGCGGCGCCGAGCGCTCGGTCGAACAGATGTCGCGCATCGTCGGCTCAAAGCAGCCGCTGCGCGCGCTGTGGGAATTCAGCAGCCGGCCCGAGGCCGCGCGGCTGGCGATCGAATACGTCGCGCTGGCGAATCACCGCAAGGCCATCGGTGCGGAAATGGCGCGCCATGCCGAGCAGCTGCGGCAACTCGAGACCGCAATGATCGCCGGCCTGCTGTCGCGTCAGGGCCTGGCCGCTGGCGAACTGCCGCCGGTGAGCCTGGCGCTGCTGATCTCCGGCCTGTCGCGGGTGCTGGTGATGGAAAGCGCGCTCGGCATGCGCTCCGGCCACGCCGAGACCCTGGCGCTGGTCGAACGCCATCTGGGCCAGCTCGAAGCGGGTCGCGTGTCAGACCGAAAACCGCCTGAATCGCGTCAAAATTAGCGTTTTTGCCGGCGCCAAATGCCGATGCTAAGCTGGCGCCGACGATGCTAAGCAAGCGCTCAGCATCTGCACCGAGAATAGAGCGCGTCAACGCGCCGCGATGCCAGAACGCGAGCAGGAAAGAGAAACCGATATGCGCCTAGTCCCCGATGTTGCCCGGCTGCTGCTGATGGCTTTGCTGTTGGCGAGCCCTTTGGCCGGCGCCGCCGAAGCCGAATGGAAGCTGGAGAAAGACACGGCCGGCGTGCAGGTCTACACGCGCCCGGTCGACGGCTGGAGCATTCGCGAAATGCGCGGTGTCGTGCGCATCGACGCGCGCCTGTCGAGCGTGGTCGCGGTGATCAACGACGTCACGGCCTTGCACGAACTCAGCGACGTGGTCGCGCGCGCCGAGGTGCAGAAGCATGAAAGCGATACGCGCTACCAGGTGTATTCGCAGATGAAGATGCCGTGGCCGGTCAGCAACCGCGACATCCTCAACCAGCGCACGATCACGCAGGATCCGGCGACGCTGGCGGTGACCATCACCGACACCGCGACCGAGGATCAGCTGGCGCTGAAGCAGGACTATGTGCGCATCCTCAAATCGCGCCAGACCTGGACCTTGACGCCGCAGCCCGGCGGCGGCGTCGCCGTGGAGACGCGCACCTTGTCCGACCCCAACGGCCCTATCCCGGCGTCGCTGATCAACAGCATGGCGGTGAGCACGCCATTCAAGACTTTGAGCAAGCTCAAGGAAATGGCGCAGCGGCCGTCGTATGCGCAGGCCAGCCTGGCCTTCATCAAGGAGCCGCCGGCCAAATCCTGAGCTGGAGGGCTGGTCCTTCGCGGCATCGATCCGTTGCCGCGCGGCAGTGATCGTGTTGTCCCGGTGCTCGCCGCCAGAAACCTGCAGGCGGTCGCCATCGCGCGCTTTCTGCCCGCCGGCATTTTCCCGACCCTCGGTTCGCATGCCGTGCGCTACGATCCGAGAGTCGGCTTCGTCGACGACTACTGAGTGCGAACCCGCGTATGAAAAGTCGCAAGATCGAATACCGCGTCGGCGACACGGTGCTGGTCGGCTATCTCGCCTGGGATGACGCGCGCAGCGGCCCGCGTCCCGGCGTGCTGGTCTTTCCCGAGGCTTTCGGCCTCAACGAGCACGCGCGCCTGCGCGCCGACCGGCTTGCGCAACTCGGCTACGTCGCGTTCGCCGCCGATCTGCATGGCCAAGGCAAGGTCTACCCCGATCTGCCCAGCGTGATGCCGGCGATCAAGGCGCTGTACGGCGATCGCGAGCAATGGCGTCAACGAGCACGCTCCGCGTTCGACACGCTGATCGCACAGCCCGAAGTCGATGCGCAGCGCACCGCCGCGATCGGCTTCTGCTTCGGCGGCGCCACCTGCTTCGAACTCGCGCGCATCGGCGCGCCGTTGGCGGCGATCGCGACGTTTCATGCGGGCATTCTCCCCGAGCAGGCCGGCGACGCCGGTCGCATGCAGGCGAGGGTGCTGATCTGCAATGGCGCCGACGATCCGGTGGTGAAGAAAGACGCGCTGGAAGCGGTGACCGCCGAACTGCGGCGCGATCGTCTCGACTGGCAGCTGATCCAGTACGGTAGTGCTTCGCACAGCTTCACCGATCCGACTGCCGATCAGCGCGGCATGCCGGGCTTCGGCTACAACGCGCTGGCCGAGGCGCGATCGTGGGCGACGATGCGCGCTCTGTTCGAAGATGCGTTCCAGCGGTAGTAGCGAAGGCTCAAGACATCAGCGCGTTTCGTCCGGCAGCAGATCCAGGTTGCGCACCGCGCCCTGGTCGGCACTGGTCGCCAGGCTCGCGTAGGCGCGCAGCGCCGCGCTGACTTTGCGCGGACGCTTCACGGCCGGCCGCCAGCCGCGCGCGTTCTGTTCGACGCGCCGCTGCGCCAGCTCGTCATCGCCGATCTGCAAGGCGATCGCGCGATTCGGAATGTCGATCAGAATCTCGTCGCCGTCGCGGACCAACGCCAGGTTGCCGCCCTGCGCCGCTTCCGGCGACACATGGCCGAGTGACAGCCCGGCGCTGCCGCCGGAGAAGCGGCCGTCGGTGACCAGCGCGCAGTGCTGCGCCAGGCCCTTTGATTTGAGGTAGCTGGTCGGATACAGCATCTCCTGCATGCCGGGGCCGCCGCGCGGACCCTCGTAGCGGATCACGACGACATCGCCCTTGCGCACCTTGCCGCCGAGGATGCCCTTGACCGCATCGTCCTGGTCTTCGAACACCACGGCCGGTCCGCGGAAGCGCAGCATCCTGCTGTCGACACCGGCGGTCTTGACGATGCAGCCGCGCTCCGCGAGGTTGCCATAGAGCACGGCGAGTCCGCCGTCCTGGCTGTAGGCGGCGTCGCGCCTGCGGATGCAGCCCTTCAGGCGATCGGTGTCCAGATCCGGATAGCGCCGGCTTTGCGAGAACGCCTGCTGCGTGCGCACGCCGCCGGGCGCGGCGCGGTAGAACGCGTGCACCGCGGGATCGTCGGTTTGCGTCACGTCCCAGCGTTGCAGCGCCTCGGCCAAGGTGTCGGCGTGCACCGTCGGCACCGAGGTGTCGAGCAATTGCGCGCGATCCATTTCGCCGAGAATCGCCATCACGCCGCCGGCGCGATGCACGTCTTCCAGATGATACGAACTCGACGGCGCGACCTTGCACAGGGTCGGCACCTGGCGCGACAGGCGATCGATGTCGCGCATCGTGAAGTCGATGCCGCCTTCCTGCGCGGCGGCGAGCAGATGCAGCACGGTATTGGTCGAGCCGCCCATCGCGATATCCAGCGACATCGCGTTCTCGAATGCCGCAGCGCTGGCGATATGGCGCGGCAGCACGCGCGCGTCGTCCTCGAAGTAGTAACGCCGCGCCAGCTCGACGATCAGCCGTCCGGCCTTGCGGAACAGCTGTTCGCGATCCGCATGCGTCGCCAGCAGCGAGCCGTTGCCGGGCAGCGACAGACCCAGTGCCTCGGTCAGGCAGTTCATCGAATTGGCGGTGAACATGCCGGAGCAGGAGCCGCAGGTCGGGCAGGCGGAGCGCTCGATTGCCTGTACGTCGGCGTCGGAGACGCGGCTGTCGGCGGCGGCGACCATCGCGTCGACCAGGTCCAGCGGAATCACCTCGTCGGACGTCGACAGCTGCGTCTTGCCGGCTTCCATCGGCCCGCCGGAGACGAACACCACCGGAATGTTCAGCCGCAGCGCGGCCATCAGCATGCCCGGCGTGATCTTGTCGCAATTGGAAATGCACACCAGCGCGTCGGCGGTGTGCGCGTTGCACATGTACTCGATGCTGTCGGCGATCAGGTCGCGCGACGGCAGGCTGTAGAGCATGCCGTCGTGGCCCATCGCGATGCCATCGTCGACGGCGATGGTGTTGAACTCCTTGCCGACGCCGCCGGCCTTGGCGATCTCCTCGATCACCATCTGGCCGAGGTCTTTCAGATGCACGTGGCCGGGCACGAACTGGGTGAAGGAGTTGGCCACCGCGATGATCGGCTTTTCGAAGTCGCCGTCGCGCATGCCGGTGGCGCGCCACAGCGCGCGGGCGCCGGCCATATTGCGGCCGTGGGTGCTGGTGCGCGAGCGTAGAACGGGCATGAGAAGCTTCCTCTTCAGGTGGCGATGCCGGTGAAAGCGCGCATTGTCGGTGGCGCCTGCTATACCGGCCAATACAAAATGCAGTAGGCCGGTATACGGAAACCCAATAGTGGAACTCAGACAGCTACGCTATTTCATCGCGGTCGCCGAGGAGCGCAGCTTCTCGCGCGCGGCGCAGCGCCTGCATGTGTCGCAGCCGCCGCTGTCGACGCAGATCATGAGCCTGGAGCAGGAGCTGGGCACGCGGCTGCTGGAGCGCAGCAACCGCGGTGTGTCGCTGACCGCGGCCGGCGCGATCTTTCTCGAAGAAATGCGCGCGGTGCTAGCGCGGCTGGAGCACGGCAAGACACGCACCAAGCAGGCCGGCCGCGGCGACGTCGGCCGCCTGTCGGTGGGCTTCGTCTCGATCGCCGACTACGGCGTGCTGCCGCCGGCGCTGAAGGATTTTCGCGCGAGGTTTCCGGGTGTCGAAGTGCAGCTGCACGAGCTGACCACGGACGCGCAGATACGCGAGCTGCGCGCCGGGCGGCTCGATCTGGGCATCGCGCTCGGGCCGATACAGGAATCGGACCTCGCGTTTAAGAGCTTGCAGCGCGAGGAGCTGATACTGGCGGTGCCGACGGGCCATCGCCTGGCAAGGGCCAAGGGCGCGCTCGATCTGCGCCGCTTTGCCAACGAGGCTTTCATCGTGCCGCCGCGCGACGTCGGGCCAGGGCTTTACGATGCGATCATCAGCCGTTGCCACGTCAGCGGGTTCGTGCCGCGCATTTCTCAGCACGCGCGACAGATGCAGACCGTGGTCAGTCTGGTCGCCAGCGGCATGGGCGTGGCGCTGGTGCCGGCGTCGCTGCAGAACCTGCGCCGCGCCGGCGTACAGTACTGGCCGCTGCGCGGCGCGAGCACCGGCATCGAGCTCGGCATTCTGCGGTTTCGCGAACTGGAGAATCCGTTGCAGGACAACTTCGTCGCGGCACTGGGGCGTCATTTCCGCGAAAGCGGGAACCCGGTGAAACGATAACGACGCTCCGTTCGTCCCAGGTATCGAAGGATCGCCCGGCGAGGGCGGTCGGCTCCCTCGATACGCGGGCAAGCCCGCTACTCGGGACGAACGGGCATGGGTGGTGTCGGCAAAAACAGCGGGTCATGAGCCGCCGCCGTTGCTCAGCCCTTCGCCAGCTCCGCGTCGATCGCCGCGAGCAAGGCCGGGTTGTCGGCGGTGGTGTCGGGCGCGAAGCGCGCGACGACTTCGCCCTTGCGGTTGACCAGGAACTTCTCGAAGTTCCACAGCACGTCGGACGGGTTCTCGGCCTTGCGGCCGTAGCCGGCGAGGCGCTCGCGGAACGGGCCGTCGCCGATCGCCGTCGGCTGCGCTTTCACCAGCTGCGCGTACAGCGGATGCTGGTCGGCACCGACCACCGAGATCTTCGAAAACAGCGGGAAGTGCACGTCGTAGTTCAGTGAGCAGAATTCGCTGATCTCGGCCTCGGTGCCGGGCTCCTGGCCGCCGAAGTTGTTGGCGGGGAAGCCGAGCACTTCCAGGCCTTTCGCCTGCTTGTGCTGATACAGGCTCTCTAGCCCGGTGTATTGCGGCGTCAGGCCGCATTTGGAGGCGACGTTGACCAGCAGCAGCACCTTGCCCTTGAACGCGGCGAGGCTGCTGTCGGTGCCGTCGATTTTCTTCAGCGGAATGTCGTAGAGCGATGCGGCCATGGCGAGGTCCTTGTCGTGGTCGATGTTGCGCGGGCCGCCAGCATAACGCCGGCCGGCGGCCGCGGCTCGCCTCAGCGCTTGAGCTTGTACGCAACCACCGAATCGCCCAACGTCGAGCCGTACATGCTGTGACCGCCGGCGGCGATCACCACGTACTGATTGCCGCCGGCCTCGTAGCTGACCGGCACCGCGGTGCCGGCGGCAGGCAGATCGGTCTTCCACAGCACCTTGCCGGTTTTCAGGTCGAAGGCGCGCATCGAGTCGTCGAGGGTGTAGCCGATGAACACCAGGCCACCGGCGGTGACCAGCGGGCCGCCGGCGCCGGGCGTGCCCAACTCCAGGTCCATGCCGGGCGGCTTGAACGGCACCAGTTTTTCGATGCTGCCCAGCGGCACTTCCCAGACGATTTTCCGGTTCGCCAGATCCACCGCGGTCAGCGCGGCCCAGGGCGGCGCCGAGCACGGCGAGCCCAGCGGCGACAGCAGCGGCTGGATCTGGTACACGAACGGCGAACCGGCAGCGGCGAAGTTCATCGGCCCGCCCATTTCGATCTTCTGCGCCTTGTCGATCTTGATATCGGCGACCGGGATCAGCTTGACGATGGTCGGCACCCGATTCGACGGGACCACCATGATGCCGGTTGCCGGATCGTAGGCGCCGCCGCCCCAGTTCGGACCGCCGCCGACCGACGGCGAAAATACCGTGCCCTGCTTGCTCGGCGGCGTGAAGATCGGGCCGTAGCTGTGCTCCTCGACCTTGCGGCTGCACAGCCATTTGTCGATGAAAGTGAAGCCCCAGGCGTCGTCGGGCGAGAAGCTCTGCGGCGCCAGCACCGGCATGCCTTGCGGGAACGGCTGGGTCTTGGACAGATGCTCGCCTGCGACGCCGCTCTGCGGCACCGCGCGCTCCACGATCGGCACCAGCGGCTCGCCGTTGGCGCGATTGAACGCGAAGATCAGGCCGGTCTTGTTGTTCTGCACCAGCGCCGGCACGGTCGAGCCATCCGGCTTCTTCCAGTCGATCAGCAGCGGCTCCGACGGGGTGTCGTAGTCGAACACGTTGTGATGCACGAACTGGAAATGCCAGACCACCTGGCCGGTCGAGCCCTTCAGCGCGACGATCGACGAGGAGTAGCGGTTGTCGCCGGCACGGTCGCCGCCGAAGAAGTCGCCGGACGGGCTGGTGGTCGGCAGGTACACCAGGTCCAGACCCTGATCCACCGCCATGTTGGCCCAGACGTTGCCGGCGCCGAAGCCGGCCGCGGTGCCGCGCGCCCAGGTCTTGGCGGCCGGGTCGGCCGGATCGCGCGGCAGCGGGTCGAACTGCCACAGCGCCTTGCCGCTGCGCGCATCGAAGGCCAGCACGCGGCCACTCGGCGCATCGACGCGCTGGTTGTCGGCGACCGCCGAACCGACGACGACGACACCGTTGACGATCGCCGGTTTGGAGCCGGCGACGACTTCGCCGGCAAACAACTCCGGCTTGCTCGGCTGCATCTGCACCTGGCCATTGTCACCGAAGGCTTCGCAGCGCTTGCCGTCGCGCGCGTCGAATGCCATCAGCCGGTAGTTGCTGGTGCCGAGAAAGATCCGTGATTTGCAGTGGCTGCCTTCGGCGGCCTGCTCGTCGATCCAGTGACTGATGCCGCGGCATTTTTGCGTGCCGACTTTCGGATCCTTGGGGTCGAACACCCAGCGCTGCTTGCCGGTCTGCGGATCCAGCGCGATGACGCGGCGCGAGGTGGTGCAGATCACCAGATTGCCTTCGATCAGGCTGGGCTGGTCTTCGAAGGCGATCAGCGCGTTCTGGGTGTCCTTGGGCGGCACTTCGCCGGTGTGGAATTCCCAGGCACGTTCCAGCTGGCCGACGTTGCCGGCGTTGATCTGGTTCAGCGGCGAATACTTGGTGCCGAGCTGATGCACGTCCGGGTCGGCAGCCACGGCGCACATCGTGCCGGCCATCAACAACATCGACGACGCACAGCGCAGCAGCCTGGCGATCAGATGGCGGCTCATGATGTCCCCTCGCATATTAACGTCATAGTTATGACGCTAATATTCGCGGGCAAAGCCGACCCCAGTCAAGTACGGAACCTGGCTTATCCAACAGCGTTGTCTGTTTTGCCCGAAGCGGCCCTGGCGCCGCCACGAGCCGGGTGTTTCAGTGCAGCCCGGCTTGGCCGAGGTTGAAGCTGCCGGCGACGTCACTGGCCGCTTCGAGTGCGGCGTGGATGCCGTCTTCTGAGGCGCTTTCGGTGGACGGGACCGCCAGCTCCCAGTTCAGGCCGTTGTCGCCGGCCGGAATCTGCTGGATGGTCAGCGGCAATACGACGTAGGGGCTCTGCGCGCCGAAGGTGGCGGCCAGCCGGGCGCGAATGGCGCGCTGTATGGTCTCGGGCGAGACCGGCTCCCTGGATGCGGACATGGCAACACTCCTCGGTCGTGTCTGGAACGCGTACGTCTGTATGCGGCCGCAGTTGGAAACGCCGTGCAACGATCAGGCTAGGCCTGCAATGTGACACCGCCGTGACAGCTCCGCAATTGCCGACCTGCGTCATCAATCCGCCATCAGCCCGCAACATTGCTTGCCCATCCTGCTCGCTAGCGACGGCAGCGGCCGTCTGCGCGCATGACTCGGCGCCGGCAGAACGCAGCGGCAGGGATCGTCGAAGGGCTCTCGTTTTACGGCCCTAGCCTGCGCGATTCATCGGGGATGTTCCGCGGCAAACGGATGCGTGCGGCGACCGCAGACGCGGCGCCGCCTTTTTCGTGCGCGGCTTATTTGAGAGCAGGGGCAGAGTTGGTCAAGCAAGCACGACGCCGGCAGGCGACGACGATTCCCGGGCCGTTGCGCGCGCGTCTGTCGCCGCGCGGCCTGCTGTGCCTGTATGCGCGCATCAGCGGCATGGGCCTCAGTGTGGTCGCCGGCGCTTCGCTCAGCCCCGGCGCGCTGGCCGCGACGCCGCCGTTCGGCAGCAGCGCCTGGGTCGCGCAGCAGCGCGCCGCGGCGGCGCTGGCGTCGCCGGTCAAGGGCGGCGCGTCGGCGCCTGCCGTGAATTCGCCGACCGCGGTGACCACGCCGCAGCAGGCCCTGCAAAACAGCGCGCGCTCGATGGCCAACCTGTCGCGAGCGGCAGCGGCGATCACCGCTGCGCAGTCGGCACAGCTCGCCGCGCGCCAGCTCAGCCTGGGCCAGGCGAATCCGGCCGGCGTCGCCGATGGCCTCAACGTGCCCGGCGGCCTGGTCGTCGATACCAATGCCGCGAAAGACCTGGCCGATCCGGCCGGCTGCGCCACGTACAACTGCAGCTGGCTTAATGCGCAGCTGCCCGGCGAGACCGTCGACGACAAGGGCCATCACACCGTCACTGTCGAGCAGACGGCGCAGAAAGCGATCCTCAGCTGGCAGCAGTTCAATGTCGGTCGCGACACGACGCTGCACTTCGACCAGAGCGCCGGCACCCAGGCCGACGGCAGCAATAACTGGATCGCGCTGAACCGGATCAGCGCCAGCGCCTCGCCGAGCCGCATCCTCGGCGAGATCAAGGCCGAGGGCTCGGTCTACCTGATCAACCCCAGCGGGTTCATTTTCGGCGGCGCGAGCACGGTCAACGTGCATTCGTTGCTGGTGACCACGTTGAATCCGACGCTCGGCGGCGACGTCGGCGCCGACTACATCGGCAGCAACTACACCTATTTGACCTCCGGCGTCTTCAACGGCGCGGTCCTGCTGCAGCCGGTGGAGCCGCTGATCCATGTCGATTCGCCCTCGGGGCTGGTGGTCGACAACGGCCAGACGCCGGTGCCGATCGCGATGGGCGATATCGAGATCCAGGCCGGCGCGAGCCTCAAGACCGAGGCCAACGGCTACGCCCTGATCGCCGCGCCGAACGTGCGCAACGCCGGCCAGATCGTTGCGGACGACGGCCAGGCGGTACTGGCCGCCGGCAGCGGCATGACGATCAACACACCGTCGTCGAGCAGCCTGAGTTTCAGCGTCAGTGCCGGCGGCCAGGGCCTGGATGCGGGTGCGATCCTGCCGCCGGGAGAAGTGCTCAACACCGGCCTGATCCAGGCGCGTCGCGGCAGCATCCAGCTGGTCGGCAGCGACGTTACCCTGGGCAGTGCGGCTATCGAAGGCACCGGCCAGACCCAGTACAGCACCATCGTCGCGACTACCAGCCTGACGCGCCCCGGCAACATCGTGATCAAGGCCGACAACTACGCCGCCCAGGGCAGCGTGCCGGGCTATACCGGCGTGGTCGACATGCAGTCCGGTAGCACGCTGGCGCTGCTGCCGGACTACAACGGCGAAACCACGACGTCGTCAGCGGCCGCCGACGCGGCGTTCAAGGCGGGCTCGATCTCGATCACCGGTGGCTCGATCCGGATGATGGGCACGGCGCTGATCGAGGCGCCGGGGCAGAACGTCAGCCTGAACGCGGTATTGGCCGGTAACTCGGCCAACACCGCGCCGCCTGCCACCGGCAAGGGCGGCGCGATCTCCGGCCGCATCTATCTCGACGACGGCGCAGTGATCGACGTCAGCGGCCTGGCCAACATCGAGCTGGCGATGGCGGCGAACCTCGTCGTCGTGCCGCGTCTTGGCCAGAACGAACTCGCCGATTCGCCGCTGCAGCGCGACGGCATCCTGTTCGGCTCCCCGGTCACCGTCGATGCGCGCGAGCACGGCACGCGCGAAGACGGCAGCATCTGGTACGGCACGCCGGTGGCCAACGTCAACGGCTACGTCGAGCTGGTGTCGCGCGGCATCGCCGAGCTGCTGCTCGACGGCGGCTCGATCGAGCTGAAGGGCCAGGAGGTGATCGCGCAGAGCGGATCGCAACTGAATCTCGACGGCGGCTACAAGCATTATCTCGGCGGCTCGATCCAGACCACGCGCCTGCTCGCCGCCAACGGCGCGATCATCGACATCGCCGACGCCGATCCGGATCAGATTTACCAAAGCTTCGCCGGCACCAACGAAGTCGAGCATACACGCGCCAATCTGACCGAAATCTTCCACAACTCGCCGCTGGCGGGTCAGGCTTACGAGTCGGACTACATCGAAGGCGGCAACGCCGGAACCCTGAGCATTTCGCTGAGCGGCTACTACGCCGACGACTACCAGCCGGTGGGTTTCACCCAGGTGCTCGACGGCAGCATTTCGGCGCGCGCCTACGCCGGCCGCCACCAAGTCGCCGACGGCCGCATTCCTTCCGGCGGTAGCTTCAGCATCGGCAAAATCAGCGGTGGCA
Organism: Hydrocarboniphaga sp.; assembly: GCF_965279055.1. Taxonomy (NCBI): domain Bacteria; kingdom Pseudomonadati; phylum Pseudomonadota; class Gammaproteobacteria; order Nevskiales; family Nevskiaceae; genus Hydrocarboniphaga; species Hydrocarboniphaga sp. The sequence continues at coordinate 1,768,088 of NZ_OZ257125.1, forward strand.
GCGCGGCCGGCGGCGCTACGCTCAGCGGCGGCGCGCTGAGCTATCTGATCGTCGACCAGGCGACGCCGCTCGCCGAGCCGTTCGGCTACGACACCGCGATGCCGGAGGCCGACAGCAGCGTCGAGGATCCGTGGAATCATCCGGAACTCGCGGTCTACTGGAGCGAAGTTTCCAGCTCGCAGCTTGCCGATGCCGGCTTCTCCAACGTGTCGCTGATCACCAGCGGCGCGATCCGCGTGCAGGATTCCGGTTTGCAGGTGCAGCCGGGCGGCCACATCGATCTGACCGCGTCCGTCGTGCGTGTCGGTGGCGATCTGATCGCGCGCTCCGGCTCGATCAGCGTCACCGCGCTCGGCCAGACCGCGGACAAGTCGGCGCTGTCGAGCGCGCTCGGTCCGTCGATCTTCGTGCCGGCCGGCGATTCGGTCGGCGCGGCGCTGCCGGGCAATATAGAAGTCCTGCGCGGCGTCACGCTGAGCACGCGCGGCTTCTGGATCAATGACACCGATCTCGACGCCGACCATATCGGCGGCGCCGCCTTCATCAACGGCGGCAGAATCAGCCTGGTAACCGCAGCGTCGGTCGGCTTCCAGCGGGTCAGCGGCGACCGCAACGATCCCAACGGCATCGCCCCGGTATTCGGCCCGCAGCTGGATCTGACCGGCTCGGTGTTGCTGGCGGCCGGCAGTACGCTGGACGTATCCAGCGGCGGCCGCGTATTGCAGAACGGCCGCCTGGCGACCAGCAAGGGCATCGCCTTGGGCCACGGCGGCGACATCGAGCTGGCGGTCTACACGCAGCCTCAAGTCGGCAACTACCAGCAGCCGAAGACGTTTGTCGATATCGAGACCGGCGCCGTGCACGCGCCGTCGCAGGGCCGTCTGCAAGTCGACGGCAGCCTGCTCGGCTATGGCTTTGCTGGCGGCGGCGAGTTGCGCTTGCAGGCGCTGGGCTTTCGCATCGGCGACGACACCGCGACGAGCGCGCCCGAAGGCACCATGCAATTGTCGTCGGACTTCTTCGGCGCCCAGGGTTTTTCGTCCTACGAACTGGTGGCGCTGTACAACACGACGATCAGCGACGGCAGCCTGGTCAGGCCGGCGCAGTACGTGCTGGATTCCAGCCAGGCGGCCAACTATTCGCGGCTGCTCGGCGCTTCCACCGGCAGCGACGTCTACCAGCTGACCACGCTGGGACCGTACGTGGCCAGCGACGGTCTCGCCGACGACTACGGTCGCTACCTCGGCCTGAAGCCGACCTCGCTGGCGGTGTATTCCGGCGGCTATCTGAGCTGGACCAGTAACAACAACCCGGGTTTCGAGGACTACTCGGCGCTGTGCGACAGCGGCGAGGAATGCATCACCGGCACGACGTATCTCGGCGCCGGCGCGAGCATCCAGGCCGAGAACGGCGCCAGCGTAACGCTGGGCTCGCTCAACCAGGTCACGGTGCTGGGCAGCATCGTCGCGCACGCCGGCCACATCACCCTGACCGGCGACAACAGCTCCGACGGCTACGCCCAGGTGCCGGCCGCGTTCGCTGCGGCCACTCCGTACGCATCCGACAGCAAGTCGGTGTGGCTGGGCTCGTCGAGCGTCCTCGACGTCTCCGGCCTGTCGCTGGTCAACCGCCTGGCGGCGCCGCAGCTGATCAATGGCCGCTACAGCCTGCCGCATACCGGACTGGTGCTGGACGGCGGCAGTGTCACGCTGACCAACGATACTGGCTATGTGCTGGCGCGCGCGGGGTCGCGCATCGACGTTTCCGGTGCCACCGACGTGTTCGATCTGCGCACCGCCGGCGGATCGACCGCGGTGAAGCCTCAGGCCGTGTGGAGCGACGCCGGCAGCATCGTGCTCGGCGCCGGTGCCGGCCTGTATTTCGACGGCAGCTTGTCCGCGCAGGCCGGTTTTGCCGCCGACGGTAGCGGCCACGGTCGCGGCGGCTCCCTGACGATCGCGCCGGAATCGGTGAATGGCGCTGTGCTGGTTGCAGCCGATGGCTCGACCGTCCCGTTCGGCGGCGCGCAGCGCCTGGTGATCAGCCAGCACGGCGTCGACATGCCGGTCGGCGGTCTCAGCCCCGGCGCTACAGTCGAGGCCTCGGCCGCGCCTAGCGGCGACCTCCATCTGGCGGCCGATCTGCTGGATGGTTCGGGCATCGACGATCTCTATCTGGGCCAGGATCCGCTGAAGACCGAGGGCCTCAACTCGTTGCCGATCGTGTTCGCGCAGGACCTGGTCAGCGGCGACGGCAACATCCGCCTGCTGGCAGGCCGCAGCATCGTCGCCAATGCGGCCACGATCGGTACCGACGCCGCCGCCGACGGCCTGCAGGTGCTGCTGTCCGCGCCATACGTCGCGCTGCATGGCTATGTCGAAGGCGGCGCCTATACGCAGCCGACCGCGCCGCTGGCGCGCGACAACATGCGCCTGACGGTCGCCGCCAGCGCGATCGATCTCGGCGGCGTGTTCACCATCGACGGCTTCAGCGATACGCGCTTCATCAGCCAGGGCGATCTCCGCTTCTCGACGCCGTCGGCCTACACCAGTGGCGACAACAGCGGCGCGCTGCTGTCCGGCGGCGACCTGCATTTCGACGCCGCGCGGATCTATCCGGCGACCGGCAACCGCTACATCGTCGCCGCGGTCGGCAACCAGGACCGCGAAACCACGATCAGCTTCGGCCTGCCCGAAGGCGTCGCCGCCAACACCGCGACGCCGCTCTCGGCAGGCGGCAGCCTGCTGGTCGATGCGACGCACATCATCCAGGCCGGCGTGATTCGTGCGCCCCAGGGCCAGATCGTGCTCGGCGTGTCCGACCCCAACGACAGCAGCGCGCAGGCGCTGTTCGCCAGCAGCACCATCAGTGTCGCGCTGGCGCAGACTGCGTCGGTGCAGCTGGCCGCCGGCAGCCTGACGTCGATATCGCTGGACGGCGCCGTCGTGCCTTATGGCTCGACCGTCGACGGCGCCGATCTGCTGTACGACCTGGCCAGCGGCGCCAGCGCCTATCTGAAAGCACCGCCGTCGAAGTCGGTCGGACTGGCCGGGCTCGATGTCGCGCTCGACGACGGCGCGCTGGTCGATCTGTCCGGCGGTGGCGATCTGCAGGCCCAGGAATTCGTCGCCGGCACCGGCGGCTCCAAGGACGTGCTCGCCGGCAGTGGCGTCTACGCGATCCTGCCCGGCGACGTGTCCAAGCTCGCCGCCTACGATCCCGAACTCGCGGCCGATCCGCTGATCGGGCAGGCCGTGCACCTGTCCGGCGTGCCCGGCCTGCCGGAAGGCGATTACACCTTGCTGCCGGCGCGTTACGCGACCTTGCCCGGCGCGTATCGCGTGGTGCAGGCCAGCGGCGCGACCGACAGCCTGGCAACGCAGAACGTGCAGCTCGCCGACGGCACGCAGTTCGTCGCCGGCTATTTCACCGATCGTTTCAGCGGCGCGCGCGATTCGCGCAGCACCGGGTTCTTCGTGCAATCCACCGACGCCAAGGTCTGGCAGCAGTACTCCGAGTACACGCTGACCAGCGCGGATGCCTTCTTCGCCGCGCAGGCGGCGCGCGCCGCGACGGTGGTGCCGCAGCTGCCGCGCGACGCCGGTCGCCTGGTGATCGCGCCGACGCAGACCTTGTCCGCGCTCGATGCGACGCTGGACTCCGCTGCGGGTGTCGGCGGCGCCAGCGCGCAAGTCGATATTGCGTCCGCGCAAATCCAGATCATCGCCAGCGGCGAGAGCGCGGCCGAAGGCTATGTCGGCATCGCCGCGGCCGACCTGAGCGCGCTCAACGCCGGCAGCCTGCTGATCGGCGGCACGCGCACGCGCGACACCAACGGCGATCTCATCACGCCGATCGCGAGCAGCGTCGTCGTCGGCAACGGCACTGAAACGCTTTATGCACCCGAGGTGTTGCTGGTCGCGCAGGGCATCGCCGGCCAGGACTCCGTCGTGGTCGGTGCCGGCAGTCAGATCGAAGCGCGCGGCAGCGCCAGCGCGGCGGCGCCGATCACAGTCGGCCGTGTCGCCAGCGGCAGCCAGAGCGCGGTCAGCGGCGATGGAGCACTGTTACGGATTTCCAACGGTGGTGAAGTCGTCATCACTCGCGCCAACACCAGCGGTGACGACAGCAGCGGCGTGCTGGTGATCGGCGCCGGCAGTTCGCTGTTGGCGAGCGCCGATCAGGGCTCGATCACGCTGGATTCCAGCGGCCGCACCCAGCTCGACGCCAGCGCCGGCCTGTCGGCGCATGAGATCGCGGCCAACAGCAGCCTGATCAGCTTCCTTGGCGAAGGCGTGGTCGCCGACGCCGACGCCAATGGCATCGTCGTCAGCGCGCAGACGCTGGCGCAGCTGTCCTCGGCCGCGAAGGTCACGCTCAACAGCCGCGGCGCCGCCAACTTCATCGGCGACGTCAATCTGGATTTCGATGGCGAGCTGAGTCTCGGCGCCGCGGTGTTCAACAGCGACGGCGGCGACGTCGCGATCACCGCGCAGAGCCTGACGCTGGGCAATCTGCTGACCGCGTCGGCCGGCACCGCGAGCGGCGGTGAGGGCTCGTTGCAACTCAACAGCGAGCAGCTGAGTTTCTCCGGCAGCAGCACCGCGTTCTCGGGCTTCTCGCAAATCGAGGCGCTCGCTGCCAAGGGCGTGCTGACGCAGGCCAAGGGCCGCGTCGACTTCGGCGCGGCCGATGTCGGCATCGACACACCGATTGTCATCGCCGACGCCGGCAGCAGCACCGTGCTGGCCGGCAGCGGCGAGCTGGTTCTCAACAGCAGCGGCGGCGCCGACGCACTGAAGCTCGCGCCGCTGGGCGGCAGCCTGAGCCTGCAGGGAGCGTCGGTCAGCGTCGACACCACGATCCAGGCGCTGGCCGGCCGCATTGCGCTGCAGGCGAGCAGCGGCGACGTCGCGATCGGCAGCGACGCGCTGCTGTCGGTGCATGGCGCGACCAAGACCTATTTCGACGTCGACCAGTACGCCTCTGCCGGCAGCATCACACTGGAATCCGCGCATGGCGACATCGTCGCCGCCAGCGGATCGCGCTTCGACTTCGCCGCGCAGGATGCCGGCGGTGATGCCGGCGCGCTGAAGATTGTCGCGACCGGGGGCGAGCTGCAACTCGCCGGTACGCTGGCCGGCGGCGCGGTAAAGGGGCAGGGCGGTTCGCTGAGCCTAGACGTGGATAGCGGCTTGACCGCGCTCGATTCGCTGGCCGCGAACCTGGCGGCGGCCGGCGTCGATCAGACGATCAGCATCCGCACGCGCAGCGGCGATCTGTCGCTGGCCAGCGACCTGAAGGGCGACGCGGTTGCGCTAACCGCCGACGGTGGCAGCGTGACGATCGCCGGCAGTGGCGTCATCGATGCCTCCGGCGCCGCCGGCGGCTCGATCGCTCTCTACGGCCGCGACGGTGTCGAACTTCAGGGCCTGCTCGACGCGCATGCCACCGGCAGCGACCAGCGTGGCGGCGACGTCACGATCGGCACCACCGGCACGGCCTCGGGCGAGTACGACGCGCAGTACGGTTATCAGCTGGTGGATGCGGCGCAGTCCGGCAGCATCGTCATCGGCGCCGGTGCTGTGATCGATGTCGGCGGCACCGACAGCGCCAACGCGCTGTCCGGTGGCAGCGTGCATATCCGCGCGCCGCTGCTGTCCGACGGTAGCGTCAAGGTCGCGATCGATCCGGCGGCGCGCGGCAATATCAAGGGTGCACGCGACGTGTCGCTCGAGGCCTACGCGACCTGGAGCACGCTGGACGCCACCACCGGCGCGCAGCACTTCGACGGCATCGTCGATCCGGCCGGCCTGTACGACGCCGACGGCGTGCTGCTCGCTTCCGGCGGCAATGCGGCGCACAGCGGTTTCTACGCCGACACGCTGCTGAACTTCGTGCGCGATCCGCAGTTCGCATTCGGGACGGCGCTTGAGGCGGTGTTCGGCGGCATCGCCAACTTCCATGCGCGGCCCGGCATCGATCTGATCAACCCGGACGTCGCGATCAACGGCGGCGACATCCGCGTGCTCAGCAACTGGAATCTCGGCGCCGGCACGCAGAACCCCGATGGTTCGCTGGACCTGCTGTACCGCTATCAGGACATGGCGCCGGTGTTGAGCCTGCGTGCGGCCGGCGATGCGCTGTTCATGGCCAGCCTCAGCGACGGCTTCTTCCAGTACAACAATCCGTTCGCCGGGTCCGACGGTGTGATCGCGCCGCTGGCCGCCGATGCCAACGGCATTTCGCCGCAGGCTTCCGACGGCCTCGCCCTGCCGCTGCTGGCGATGAGCCTGGCGGCGCAGGTCGACGCCAGTGGCAAAGTGATCGACAGCTACGACTCCAGTTCGTATCGCATCGTCGCCGGCGCCGACTTCGGCGGCAGCGATCCGCTGGCGCTGTCGGCGGCTGCGCTCGAAGCCGGCCGCGGCGATGTCATCGTCGACGGTCACCGCTCGGCCAAGGTTTACAGCACGATCGACGGCAGCTCGCGGACGATGGTCGCGCCGACAATGATCCGCAGCGGTGCCGGCAGCATCAGCGTCGCGGCGGCCGACGACATCGAGCTGCGCGACGACAGCGCACCGGGCGTGATCTACACCGCCGGTCAGGCCGCGGCAGGTACCAAGCTGAGCCAGACCGCCGACGTGCTGTACACCGCCGGCGCACATCCCTGGCTGGTCGACACCGGCGAAAGCCATGCGATCGGCGCCGGTGATCTGACGCTGCTCGCTGGCGGCGACATCGTCGGCACGCGCGGCGTCACCGATACCGACGGCTCGCGCACCGGCGTCGCCGGCGTGGTCATCGACCAGTACTGGTGGCCGTGGATGCAGGGCCTGTGCAACACACTCAGCGGCGGCATCGACGGTCTCTGCTCAGGCGACACCAGCGCGCAGCAGTACGGCCTGATCAACTTCGCCAACTTCGACCAGGGCGTGCTCAGCGCCGGCGGCAAGGTCAGCGTCGCCGCCGGCGGCAGCATCACCGACTTCTCGGTGTCGTTGCCGACGACTTACGTGCTCGATGCGAATGCGGCCAGCGGCTACAGCGTACTCGGCGGCGGCTCGCTCAGCGTGCAGGCCGGCAACGACATTCTCGGCGGCGATTTCTTCGTCTCAAATGGCACGGCGCTGATCAGCGCCGGTGGCCGCATCGCGGCCAGCGGCAAGGGCGCGATCGACCTGGACACGCAAGCCTCGGTCTCGACGCTGCTGGCGCTGCAGAACGCGCAGATGACCGTGCGCGCGCGCCTCGGCGTCGAGATCGGCGACGTGCTCAATCCCTCTTACATGAGCAACCTGTTCGACGTGCAGCCTTATGGCAGCAGTTCGTCGTTGCGCATCGAGACGCTGACCGGCGACCTGCTACTGGCGCGGCCATCGGCGAACTACGGCTACGGCATCTCCGACGCCTTCCTGCAATCGACGACGGTGTGGCCGGCGACGCTCGAAGCCACCGCCTTCAACGGCGCGCTGACACTCGATCTGGGCCGCTCCGCCGTTGGCGTTGGCCTGTCGGCTTCGCCGACCGGCCAGCTGAGCCTGCTCGCCACCGACACCGTGACCATCAGCAGCGCGCCGAACGCGGTATTCGGCCTGTTCGACATCGAGCCGTCGCGAATGGCGTCGCCGGGCGGCGGCAGCGCACTCCAGTTGGCGATCGGTGCCAATGCGACCGCCATGCTGAACCACGAAGCGCAGGCTCTGCATGCCGCCGACACCCAGCCGGTGCTGATCTACAGTCTCGACGGCGACATCATCGACACGCTGTTGTCGATCAACAATACCGTGCTGCTGCCGAACAAGCCGGCGCAGATTCGCGCCGGCCGCGACATCGTCAATCTGAACTTCGTCGGCCAGAATCTCTACGACTCCGATATGACGGTGATCGCCGCCGGGCGCGATCTGTATTTCGAGCGTGTCGCGAGCTACAGCGCCCGCATCGAGATCGGCGGACCCGGTACGCTGCTGTTGTCGGCCGGCCGTGACATCGGCCCGGTGCCGCCTTCGGATACCAACGTCTCTCTGCCGATCAGCGGCTTCCGCAGCGTCGGCAATCGCTACAACCCCTATCAGCAGCGCGCCAGCGGTGCCGATCTGCTGATCGAATTCGGCGTCGCGCCGGGTGTCGCGGTGCAGGCTTTCGCTGCGGCCTACATCGCGCCGGATCGCACCGTCGACGACGTGCCGAGCTACACCGACCAGCTGATCGCCTTCGTGCGCCAGATCCAGCTCGATCAGGCCAGCGCCGCCGGCGTTGCGCCGCCGCAGAATCCGCCGAGTGCCGAGCAGGCTTGGGCGCTGTTCCAGCAATTGCCGGTCGACCAGCAGAAGCGTCTGGCTTACGCGGTGCTCTACGACGTGCTTGACCAGGTTGGCCTGGACTACAACCAGCCCTCCAGCGATCACTACCGCGAATATTCACGCGGCTACGCCGCGATCGCCGCCCTGTTCCCGCCGGCCGAGCTGGCGCCGAATCCGGAGGCGCTCACCGACGCCAGCCTGCCGTTGTTCACGGTCACCAAGCCGGGCTACACCGTCAACAACCTCGACAACGAGGCATCGGCTGCGATTCGCGATTTTCTGAACCAGCTGCCGGCGGATCGTCTGGCGGCGCTGCTCGGCGATCTGCCGGCGGATTTCAGTTCGCTGGACAAGGACTACAACGGCGCGCTGTATACGGTTGCGACCGGTTCGTTCGACATGCGGGGCGCCACCGTGCAGACGCAGCAGGGCGGCGACATTTCACTGATCGCACCGGGTGGCGGCGTGCTGGTCGGCAGCACTTCCGCGGCCGCGAACACGGCGCCGAGCCGCCAGGGCCTGCTGGCGCTGCAGACCGGATCGATCAACGTCTTCACCGATCAGAGCACCCTGCTCGCGCAGAGCCGTATCTTTACCGAGCAGGGCGGCGACATCCTGATCTGGAGTTCCAACGGCGACATCAACGCCGGCAAGGGTGCCAAGACCAGCAGCGAGCTGCCGACGACGACGTATCTGTGCGACAACGACCGCTTCTGCCTGATCGATGCGTCCGGCCAGGTCAGCGGTGCCGGCATCGCGACCTTGCAGACCGTCGCCGGCCTCGACGCGGGCGACGCCAACCTGGTCGCGCCGGCCGGCACCGTCGACGCCGGTGACGCCGGCATTCGCGCCGGCAACCTCAACATCGCCGCGCTGCAGGTGGCCAACGCCGACAACATCCAGGTGCAGGGCAATTCGGTCGGCGTGCCCAGCGGCGTCGTCAATACCGCGGCACTGGGCGCGGCGAGCGCTGCGGCCGCGGCCGCCAACGACGCCGCGCAGGATCTCGCCAAGAGCCGCGCTCCCGACGAGGCCGCGACGATGATCACCGTCGACGTGCTCGGCTTCGGCGCGGTCGACGAAGAAGAAAGGCGACGCTTGCGTTCGCAGCAGCAGCCGCAGGGTGGCCAATGAACCGCTGCGGCCGTGGCCGCGTTGAACTTAACTAAAAAGACATCATGCAGAAGTCCGTGTTTCCGATGTTGATCAGCGCGGTGGCGAAACGCCTGCTGCTGTGCGTGCCGGCGTTGCTGGTCATGCCAGTGGCATCGGCCACGGCCGACGCAAACGGCGCTCACAGCAAGGCGCAGCTCGCCGCGGCTTACGGCCAGCTGCCGCTCGGCTTTGAAGCCAATCGCGGCCAGTTCGACGCCTCGGTGCGCTATCTCGCCCGGGGACAGGGCTACAGCCTGTTCCTGACCGCCGACGAGGCGGTGCTGAGCCTGCAAAAGGCCGGCAAGGACGGCGGCGACCTGTCGCAACGCAGCGTCATCCGCGCGCGGCTGCTCGGCGCCGCTGCCGCGCCGCCGCTGCAGGCCGAGCAGCGGCTGCCCGGCCACAGCAACTATTTCACCGGCAACCAGCCCGATCGCTGGGTCAGCAAGGTCGAGCGCTACGGCCGCGTGCGCTACCAGGGCGTCTACCCCGGCGTGGACCTGGTGTACTACGGCAACCAGGGTGAGCTCGAGTACGATTTCGTCGTTGCGCCGAACGCGGACGCCAAGCGCATCCGCCTGCATTACAGCGGCGTCGAACGGGCGCGGCTGACGCCGTCGGGCGAGCTGAAGCTACAGGCCGGCGACGGCGAAGTCGTGCTGAAAAAACCGATCGTCTATCAGGACATCGACGGCCGCCGCGTGCCGGTGCAGGGCCGCTACGCCTATACGCGGCGCGGTAAAGGCGTCGATGTCGCATTCAAGCTCGGTGCCTATGACCGCGCGCAGGCGCTGGTGATCGACCCAGTGCTGGTCTACAGCACTTATCTGGGCGGCACCGCCAATGAGTTCGGCAGCAGCACGCCGTTCGGCATTGCGGTGAACCGCAGCGGCGAGGCTTACGTTATCGGAAGTACTCTGTCTACCGATTTCCCTATGGCCAGCCCGTCGTCAGTGGAGGCGCCTGGCCAACAGGCTTTCGTCGCCAAATTTTCGTCGGACGGCAGCAGGCTGATATACAGCACCTATATCGGAGGCAGCGGTCTTGAGCAGGGTACCGCGATTGCCCTCAACGGCGCCGGCGAGGCCTACATCACCGGCACGACCACATCGGAAGATTTTCCAACGAAAAACCCGCTGTACGCCCAGCGTTCTGGTGGGCAGGGCGAAGAATTCCAGAACGCCAAAGATGCATTCGTGGCGCGGCTCAGCGCCGATGGCAGCAGCCTGCTTTACAGCACTTACCTGGGCGGCAGCGACGACACGGATAACGTCAGTCATGGCAACGAGACCGGCTTCGCCATTGCGGTCGATTCGGTCGGCCAGATTTATGTCGGAGGTCAGACGACATCGGTAAGAACTGTCGTCGACGAAGATACCGGCGAAGCTCTGTCGACACTGTTTCCGACGCAGTCGGCCGTGCAGACGACTCCGGCATCCGATAGCGCGGAAGGGTTCATCACCAAATTCGCCGCCGACGGCCAGTCGTTTGTGTACAGCACGTTTCTCGGCGGTGCGCAGGCCGAGCTGATTTATTCGATTGTGGTCGATGCGGCGCAACAGGTCACCGTTGCAGGGCAGACCACATCGACGGACTTTCCTGTGCAATCGGCGTTTCAGCCTGCCAACGGTGGCGGCACCGATGCTTTCGTCACTTCGCTGGCGGCGGACGGGCGGAGCTTCCGCTACAGCACTTACCTCGGGGGCGCGGGCACCGATGCTTCGTTCTCCGCAGCGCTCGGTGCGGATGGCAAGCTGTACTTGACGGGCAGCACTTCGTCAGCCGACTTTCCCAAACAATCTGCGTTGGATTCCACGATCGGCGGCACTGACGCTTTTGTCAGTGTTCTTGCGGCGGACGGCAGTAGTCTGCAGTACAGCAGCTACTTGGGTGGTACCAGCACCGACATCGGCCGCGGCATCGCGCTGGATGGCGGCGGTCATATCTACGTGACCGGTTACACCAGCTCGACCGGATTTCCGCTGGCAGGTGAATTCCAGTCGACGCTTGCAGGCAACACGGATGCGTTCGTGACTGAGCTCGCCGCCGATGGCAGCAGCGTGCTTTTCAGCAGTTTTCTCGGAGGCAGCGCCGCCGAGCAGAGCTATGCGATCACCGTAGATGCGGCGGATCAGATCTATATCGCCGGCATCACCCAATCCACGAATCTGAAGACCGAGGCGCCGCTGCAGGCCAGCAATGGCGGAGGAATCGACGCCTTCGTCGCCCGCATCGGCACGCTTACCGTGGTGCAGCCTGGCCAGCTGAGCTTGGACGCCGCTGCCTACAGCGTCGCCGAGAACGCGGGCACGGTCAGCCTGACGGTGAAGCGCACCGGCGGCAGCTCCGGTGCGGCCGCGGTCGACTACGCCACCGCCAATGGCAGCGCCACCGCCGACAGCGACTACACCGCGCAGAACGGCACACTGACCTGGGCCGACGGCGACAGTAGTGACAGGACCATCACGCTGGATATCGGCGACGACAGCCAGCTGGAGCCGGACGAAACCTTCAGTCTGAGCCTGAGCGGCGCCAGCGTCGCGGCACTGGGCAGCCCGGCCAGCGCGACGGTCACGATCGAGAACGACGACGCATCGCTGCCCGGTACGCTGCAGTTCGATGCGGCAACCTATTTCGTCGACGAGGCCGGCGGCAGCCTCAAGGTCAATGTCAGCCGTACCGGCGGCCAGGACGGCGCGGCCTCGGTGAGCTATGCCACCAGCACTGGCACGGCGACTGCCGGCAGCGACTACGGCAGCGCCAGCGGCAGGCTGGACTGGGCCGACGGCGACGCCTCGACCAAGAGCTTCTTGGTGACCATCACCGACGACGCGGTCGCCGAAAGCAACGAGACCTTCAGCCTGGCGCTGAGCGCCGCCACCGGCGCCAGCCTCGGCACACCCGCGTCGGCGACCGCGACGATCGCCGACGACGAAAGCGTGCAGCCGGGCGTTTTCAAGTTCGATGCCGCGAGCTATTCGGTGGGCGAGGCGGCCGGTACGCTCACCGTCGCCGTGCTGCGCGACATCGGCAGCGATGGCGCGGTATCGGTCAACTTCGCCACCAGCCCCGGCTCGGCGACCGCGGGCAGCGATTACACCGCCAAAAGCGGCAAGCTCAACTGGGCGGACGGCGACAGCACGCCCAAGTACATCGTCATCGCGATCGGCAACGACAGCCTGTTCGAGGATCCGGAAACTTTCAGAATCTTCCTGGGCACGCCTACCGGCGGCGCAGTGATGGGCAGCCCCAACTCGGTGTTCGCGACCATCAACGACAACGATGTCGCCGCCAACGGCAGCTTGCAGCTGGACGCTGCCAGCTATCAGACCCGCGAGGACGGCGGATCGCTGCGGATCACCGTGAATCGGGTCGACGGCGGCGACGGCGCGGTGTCGGTGCGCTACGCCACCACGCCGGGCACGGCAAGCAGCAACGTCGATTTCACCGCGGCCAGCGGCACGCTGAGCTGGGCATCCGGCGACAGCGCGCCCAAGACCGTCGACATCGCGATCCTGCAGGACAGCAGCTACGATCCCAGGGAGACGTTCGGGTTTACATTGAGTTCGCCCACCGGCGGCGCCAAGCTCGGCAGCCCCTCGGCCGCGACGATCACGCTGCTCGACGACGAGGTTCGCCAGGGCACGCTGAAACTCAGCGACTCGGCATTTACCGTCGACGAAGCGGCCGGTGTGCTCAGCATCAACGTGTTGCGCAGCGACGGCAGCGACGGTGCCGTCTCGGTCGACTATTCGAGCGCCGACGGCGCCGCCGTCAGCCCCGGCGACTACACCGCGGTCGGCGGTACGCTGACCTGGGCCGACGGCGACAGCACGCCGAAGATCATCGATGTGCCAATCGTCGACGACAGCGACTACGAAACGACACCCGAAACCTTGACCGTGACGCTCGCCAAGGTATCCGGCGGCGCGACCCTGGGCGCGCCCGACACCGCGACGGTGACGATCCGGGACAACGAGGTCCGGCCCGGCAGCCTACAGTTCGACGCCGCCGCGTACCGCGCCGCCGAGAACAGCGGTGCGCTGCAAATCACGGTCAACCGCGTCGGTGGTACCGACAACGCCATCAGCGTGCATTACGCAACCGAGCAGGGCACCGCGATCAGCGGCAGTGACTACCGATCGAGCAGCGGCACGTTGCAGTGGGCCGCCGGTGATGCCACGTCTCGGCTGCTGACGGTCCAGCTGATCGACGATGGCGCGTTCGAGGGCGATGAGACCTTTGGCATCGTGCTGACCGATGCAACCGGTGGCGCCTCCCTCGGTGGGCCCGCGACCGCGACCGTCACCATCGTCGACGACGAGGTCGCCTTCTCCGGCGGCATCCACTTCGGCGCCTCGGCCTACCAGGTCGATGAGGCGGCCGGCAGCATCGCCATCGCCGTGGTACGCGGCGGCAGCACCGAGGGCTCGGTCACGGTGGCCTACGGCACCGTCAACGGCCAGGCGGTATCCGGCGCGGATTACATCGCCAAGCAGGGCACGCTGGTCTGGGCCGCCGGCGACATGGAGCCCAAGACGATCGCGGTGCAGGTACTAAAGGACTCGAGCATCGAGGGGGCGGAAAACTTCAGTGTGGTGCTGAGCAATCCCAGCGGCGGCGTCACGCTCGACGATCCCAGCAGCGCCTCGGTCACGATCACCGACGCCAGTTCCGGCGACGGAAAATCGGGTTCGTCGGGCAAGGGCGGCGGCGCTTTCGATCCTCGGCTGCTGGCGCTGCTGATGATTGCGGGCCTGGGTCGCAGACGTTGCCATATCCGGACTTCATTGGCAGCTACTCGGGACTGAAACGGTAGCCCGACGAGATGTAAGTACCATTCTCCGGCGATTCCCCCAAGCTATCGCCTGGGCGCAAGGTCGATGCGGTTGCGTTTGTTCTCTAGACTGCAGGCTCAGTGTCATTCGGCTGGCGAGGAGCCCGGCCCGTCGAATCCACGGGCCGGCGCTACTGGGGAATGCCATGCACTCATGCCGCTTGAATTTGCTCAGCGTATCCGCAACGACTGCCATCTTGCTTTCGCCGGTTGCAATGGCGGACATCGGTGGAGGCGGCTCGACGTTGCCGGCAAAGGCTTATCAAGGCTCTAGTGCTGTCGTGCCCGTGTCGGGTCCCCGTCTATCGACTCCGCTGCCGGGCTCGCTGTTCTATGAAGCGCTGCCGGCGGTTACGCAAAGCTACTGTCAGACCGGTTCCGGCGCCGGCCGCAGCATAATGGTGGGTAGCAGCGGCAACACCGACGCCAGCCGATCTTGTCCCGCGAGTTTCAGTGATGACTTTTTCAATGGGATCAGCGGCTTCTCGGCACCGAGCAGCGATGCGGATTTTGCTGCCTCGGACGCACCCGCCAGCCTCGTGGATTTCGACGCGTTCATCCGCAACAAGGGCGTGCATGAGCAACTGGTCCAGTTCCCGGCGCTGGCGGGTTCGATTACGGTGATCGCTCGCTCTCAGACTAAGGGGTGGCCAACCCATTTAACCGAAGCGGAACTCTGCAATATCTTTTCCGGCAAGATCACCAACTGGAACCAACTCGTTGATATAAACGGACGGCCGTTCCACGATATGCCGATCACGATCGTCTATCGCTCCGACAATAGCGGCACCTCCTTCAGTTTCAGCAATCACCTGAACAAGGTTTGCCAGGACGCCTCGTTGGCGCAGAAGTTATCCCCGGTCGCGTCGCCTCTCCCGTTTCCGAGTGGCAGCAATTTTACTGTTCAGAGCCTGTTCGCCAATGCCTTTCCGGGTGGCGTTGTCCCCGCTCATGCGCTGGCAGCCAGCGGAAACGCCGGCATGCTCGCTACCGTCTCGGCCACCGACGGCACGATCGGTTATGCGGAGACGGCCTACCTTCGTGATCCCGTGCCCGTCACTTTGATCCGTATCAGCCCATTCGATCCGGCCTCCGAACTCGATCCCACAGATGGGGTCGTTAGGTCGCGTCGCGGGTGGTATATCAAGTCGTACACCGCCTCTCACCAGTTCCAGATTCCGAGCACATTCACTGACGTGGACGGTAGCGTGCTGAGTGGCACCTACACCGGTCGCGCGCTGTCGGCCAACGATAGCCGCTATGGGCGGCCTGTCGGCGTGCCGACGGCACTGACCGCCACCCAGGCTCCGCACCCGAATTGCGTCTTCCTCGTGCATCCCGGCGCCTACGCCACTTCGGCCTACAACACCGCCGGTTCGCCGAGCAGTGGCTACAAGAGCTACCCGATCATTGCCATCAGCTACCTGTTGGGTAACTTCGCTCTGAACGGCAACGCCAACGACATGGCCAGCTTGATCGGCTCGCCTTACAACGTCGCGCTGCGCGTGGGTAATGGCGGTCCCGTGACCTCGATCTGGGATAACACGGGCTACTACTACCTGACGGCACCAGTGGTCGCGGCTACGCTGACCGGCTCCGCGCTGACGTTGAATCAGGCGCGCGTCGACGCCTGCGTCAACTAGCAGGAACGATTCGATACGGGAGCGGCTCTTGTGCGGGTCGCTGCCATGAAGCCTTGTGAAACCCGGCAAAGTCCCAGGTCGCGCCGTTGAAATCGCCTGCACTCACCGGCCGCACTGACGCTGATCTGCGCTCAGCAACTACCTGTCTCCGCGCGGCTGCAGGACAAAAAAAGCCCCTTCCGAGTTTCCTCGGAAGGGGCAGAGCAACCACCAAAAGCGGTACAGAGTTTGGAAAAGGAGCCGCCTTTCGGCGGCTCTTTCCGTTTCTTAGTTTCTTAGTTTCTTAGTTGATGCAGGCGTCGACGCGGGCCTGGTTGATCGTCACCGACGAGTTAGTCAGCGTGGTCGCAACGACCGGCGAGGTCAGGTAGTAGTAGCCGGTGTTGCTGCCGATCGTGGTCACGGGGCCGCCGTTGGCGACGCGCAGCGCGACGTTGTACGGCGAGCCGAGCAGCGTGGCCATGTCGTTGGCATCGCCGTTGAGCGCGAAGTTACCCAGCAGGTAGCTGACGGCAACGATCGGGTAGCTCTTGTAGCCGCTGCTCGGGGTGCCGGCCGTGTTGTACGCCGAGGTGGCATAAGCGCCCGGGTGGACCAGGGCGACGCAGTTCGGATGCGGGGCCTGGGTAGTGTTCAGCGCCGTCGGCACGCCAGTGGGGCGGCCGTAGGTGGCATTGTTGCCCTGCAGAGCGCGGCCGGTGTAGGTGCCGCTCAGCACGCTGCCGTCCACGTCGGTGAACGTGGTCGGAATCGTGAACGAGTTGGTCGGGTTGGCCGCGCTGCGGTACAGCGACTGCGTGCGCGCCTTAGGTGCGGAATCGCGGGGATTGAGTTCGGCAACGGTGTCGACCGCGGCGACGCGGACCGGGATGACGTTGTTCGGCTTCGCCAGGGAGAGCACGTTGGCCATTTCCGCATAGCCGATCGCGCCATTGGTGGCTTCGACGGCCGAGGTGACGCCCGGGTTGCCGCTGGCGGCGATGACATGAGCCGGAACGACGCCGCCCGGGAAGGCCGAGGCGAACACGCTCTGCACGCTGAAGTTGGCACTGGCCGGGGTGAACGGCAGCGCGGTGGCCAGCGGCGACAGGGTCTGCGCCAGCGAAGCGTCCTGGCAGACTTTGTTCAAGTGGTTGCTGAAACCGAACGTCGTGCCGCTGCTGTCGGAGCGGTAGACGATGGTGATCAGCGTGCTCGAGTACGGCGAGCCGCTCTTGTTGGCGAGCTGGTTCCAGTTGGTGATCTTGCCAGCGAAGATGTTGCACAGCTCGGCTTCGGTGAAGTAGGGCGTATCGACGCTGGTGCCCGGCGGGTTGGCGATGACCGCAACCGTGCCGGCCACGGCCGGGAACTGCACCAGCTGCTCGTGCGCAGCCTTGTTGGTGACGAAGGCATCGAAATCGCCCGGGCTGGCCGGCGCATCGGAGGCGGCGAAGTCGGCGTCGGTGCTCGGCGCGGAGAAGCCGCTGGTGCCGTTGACGAAGGCATCGGTGAACGTGGCCGGGCAGGGGCGGCTGGCATTGGTGTTGCCGTTGCTGCCGATCAGCACGCTGCGGCCGCCGCCGGAGCCGGTCTGGCAATAGGACTGCGTGACCAGCGGCAGCGCTTCGTAGAACAGCGAACCCGGAACCGGGGACGACAGACGGGGGCCGGTCGCGGTGCTGGACGCGCTCGCGCCCTGATAGCCCTTGGCCGGCAGGGTGGCGCCGCCGCCGCCGATATCGGCCATTGCGATGGGGCTGAAGGATGCAGCGGCCACAACGGCCAGCGCGCAGCGTTTGAAATTGATCTTGGTCATTACAACTCCCTGAGTGATGCAGCGTTATCGAAGAACAAGCCGTCGGTGTTGCCGTCGTCCCGAGCGGTCACCGAGCGCCGGCAAACTAGCAGCGCAGCATTGCGCTCCAATGAAGTTTTCGAGACGGCTCCGGCTTTCTTCGCCGCCTGCCGCGGCCGATCTCGACGACGACCCGCGCGCACTCGACGTGCGTCGGCGCGCCACCACCGCCGATGCGAGCGTTTCACCGAGCAAGGCGGTTGATGGATCGGCGCGCCTACATCAAGCTGTCATCTGATCGCGCCATGATTGAGGTGGACCGTTCGGAATTCGCGGCGGCCTGTGCTGCGCAACTGCGGACCGTGCGGATACGGCGCCTGGTTTGGGTCATGCTCATCGGCGACCGCGTCCGTCATCGTGTCGGCGCGCCTTCTGCTTGCAGTTTGGTGATTCCAGCTGCGCCAACCAGCATTCGGTCTTTCGGGTATAGCCGTGAGAGGGGAACTCTTGAAATTGTTATGCGGGCTCCGTGCTCAGGGCCGGCGCTTGCCGCTATGCCTTTGACGACACGACGTCGCCGGCAATCGGCGGGGCCGAGCTCGGCGCTTGGCCTTGGCCAGCGAGCCGCGGTCGATCAAGAAATAAAACGACGCCTGCGTACCCAACAGCAGTGTCGGTGAATCAATGAAACCCGCAGCGGCGCGCACTGCCGTCACTGCAACGAGCCCCACGTGAAAAACGCCATGTCGAAGTCCGTGTTCCCGATGCTGATGAGCGCTGTCGTCAAGCGTCTGCTGCTGTGTGCGCCGGCGCTGCTGATCGCGCCGACGGCCCTGGCGACGGCCGGTGCAGCGGTCGATCACAAGGCGCAGCTCGCCGCAAACTACGGCCAGCTGCCGCTGGGTTTCGAAGCCAATCGCGGCCAGTTCGATGCGCCGGTGCGCTACCTGGCGCAGGGGCAGGGCTACCGCCTGTTCCTGACCGACGATGAAACCGTGCTGAGCCTGCGCGCACGCCATGCCTCGTCCGCCGACACGACCGCCGTGGTTCGTTCGCGTTTGCTCGGGGCGCAGTCGCAGTCGCGGGTGCTGGCCGAACAGCTGCAGCCGGGTCGCAGCCACTACTTCCACGGCAAGGATGCCGCGCGCTGGGTACACGGCGTCGAGCATTTCGGCCGCGTGCGCTACCAGCAGGTCTACCCGGGCGTGGACCTGGTCTACTACGGCACGCAGGGTCAACTCGAATACGATTTCGAACTCGCGCCGCAGGCCGATCCACGCCAGATCCGGATGCGTTATTCCGGTGTCAGCGGCGCCACGCTGTCGGCGCGGGGTGAGTTGCTGCTGCATACCGCAGGCGGCGATGTCACGTTGAAGAAGCCCGAGGTCTACCAGAATATCGGCGGCCAGCGCAGCGCGGTCGCCGGCCGCTATACCTATCGACGGCATGCCGACGCGGTCGATGTCGCGTTTGAGCTCGGCGACTACGATCGCAATCGCGCGCTGGTGATCGATCCGGTGCTGATCTACAGCAGTTATCTGGGCGGCAGCGGCAACGACTTCGCCAGCGGTGGCACCTACGGCATCGCCGTCAACGCCAAGGGCGAGCTCTACGTCATCGGCAGTACACAATCGGCCAACTTCCCGACGCAGTCGCCGCGCCAGCCGGCGCATGCGGCCGATGGTGGCACCTTCGATGTGTTCGTCAGCAAGTTCGCCGCCGATGGCCAGAGCCTGGTGTACAGCACGTATCTGGGCGGCAGCGGTAGCGATCAGGGCTTCGGCATCGCCTTGAATACCGCGGGAGAGGCCTACATCACCGGTTCCACCAACTCGGTCGATTTTCCTGTCAGTGCGGCGCTGTATCCGAACCGCTCCGGCAACACCGATCCCGAAGTCACGGCCAGCGACGCCTTCGTCAGCCGCATCAGCGCCGACGGCCAGACCCTGGTCTACAGCAGCTATCTCGGCGGCAGCGACGACGACAACGCGCAGTATGGATCGGACGTCGGCTATTCGATCGCGCTCGACTCCGGCGGCGCGTTTTATGTCGCCGGCCGTACCAGTTCGGTTCACACCAGCAACAGCGATCCGGATAACCCGACCACGGCGGTGCTGTTCCCGACCACGCCGGGCGCGGTGCAGACCACGCCCGGCTCGGGCAGCGCCGCGGACGCCTTCGTAACCAAGTTCGCGGCCGACGGCCAGAGTCTGGCGTACAGCACGTTGCTCGGCGGCAGCGGCAACGAACTGGCCTATGCGATTGCGGTGGGCGCCTCGCAGCAGGCCTATGTGACCGGCATTACGCAGTCGACCGACTTTCCGCTGCAGTCGGCGCTACAGGGCAGCAGTGGCGGCGGCACCGATGCCTTCGTCGCGTCGCTTGCCGCAAACGGCCAGGCACTGCGCTACAGCACGTATCTGGGCGGCAGCGGCACCGACACGGCATACGCGATCGCGGTCAGCGGCGCGGGCCGCGCCTACCTCACCGGCAGCACTGGCTCCGCGAACTTCCCGACCAAGTCGGCATTGGATGCCACGATCGGCGGCAGCAGCGATGCCTTCGTCAGCATCATTGCCGCCGACGGCACGCTGGACTACAGCAGCTTTCTCGGCGGCGCCAGTAGCGATGTCGGCCATGGCATTGCGATCGACGGCAGCGGCCTGATCGACGTGGTCGGCTATAGCAGCTCCGCTGATTTTCCGGTCAAGGATCCGGTACAGGCCGCCTCTGCCGGGGGCAGCGAGGCTTTCGTGTCGCAGTTCGCTGCCGATGTCAGCAGCTTGGTATTCGGCACCTTGCTGGGTGGCAGCAGCACCGAGCAGGGCCTCGGCATCGCGGTTGATACGCTCGGCAATATCTACATCGCCGGCGTCACCCAGTCGTTGACCAACTTCCATACACAGGCGCCGTTCCAGGCTGCCAGCGGCGGCGGACTCGACGCCTTCGTCGCCAAGATCGGCACGCCGGTCGTGATCGCGCCCGGCAGCCTGGCGTTGAGTGCGGCGGCTTACAACGTAGTGGAAAGCGCAGGCAGCGTCAGCATCACGGTCAGTCGCAGCGGTGGTAGCAGCGGCGCAGCCGCGGTCGACTACGCGACCGGCAACGGCAGCGCCACGGCCGGTAGCGATTACACCGCGGTCAGCGGCACGCTGAACTGGGCCGATGGTGACAGCGCCGACAAGACCATTGAGCTGACGATCATGAATGACGAGCAGCTCGAGCCGGACGAGAACTTCACGCTGAATCTGGGCAACGCCAGCGGCGCTGCGCTGGGAACGCCCGCGAGCGCAACGATCACGATCACCAACGACGACGCCGCACGTCCGGGCACGCTGCAGTTCGATGCCGCAACCTACTTCGTCGACGAGTCCGCCGGCAGCCTGGTGGTGAATGTCACGCGTGCCGGCGGCAGCGACGGTGCGGCCTCGGTGAATTATGCGACCAGCCCCGGCAGCGCCACCGCCGGCAGCGACTACCAGACCAGCAGCGGCACGCTGAGCTGGGCCGACGGCGACGCGGCCAGCAAGAGCTTCACGGTCACGATCGGCAATGACGCTGCGGTCGAAGGCAACGAAACCTTCAATCTGGTGCTGAGTGGCGCCAGCGGCGCGAGCCTGGGTGAAATCAAGGCGGCGACCGCGACCATCGTCGACGACGAGGCAGCGCAGCCGGGCGTGATCAAACTCGGCGCCTCCAGCTACACGGTGGCCGAAAATGCCGGCACTCTCAGTGTCACCGTGCTGCGCGACATCGGCAGCGACGGCGCCGTGAGCGTGCAGTACACGACCAATAACGGCACGGCGACTGCGGGCGGCGACTACACCCTGGCGAGCGGCACGCTGAGCTGGGCCGACGGCGACGTGTCGGCCAGGACCATCAGCGTTCCGATCATCGACGACAGCCTGTTCGAAGGCGCGGAAACTTTCGGCGTCTCGCTGGGATCGGCCACCGGCGGCGCGCTGCTCGGAAGCCCGGCCAGCGCCACGGTGACCATCACCGACAACGACGTCGCCGCCAGCGGCAGCCTGCAGCTCGACGTGTCCAGCTACGAAGTGCGCGAGGACGGCGGTGCGCTGCGCGTCACCGTGACGCGCGCCAACGGCAGCGACGGCGCGGTGACGGTGCGCTACGCCACCAGCGCCGGCACGGCGACCAGCAACGTCGACTTTACCGCGGCCGGCGGCACGCTCAGTTGGGCGGCCGGCGACAGCGCGCCGAAGACCGTCGACATCGCGATCCTGCAGGACAGCCTGTATGAAGGCCGCGAGGCGTTCGGCTTCGCATTGAGTTCGCCGAGCGGTGGTGCGCGCCTGGGCACGCCGTCCAGCGCGACGATCACGCTGGTCGACGACGAGGTGATGCGCGGCAGCCTGCAGCTCAGCGACTCGGCATTCTCGGTCGCCGAAGACGGCGGCAGCGTCAGCATCAGCGTGCTGCGCAGCGGCGGCAGCGATGGCGCGGTATCGGTCGACTACGCCAGCAGCGACGCAAGCGCGCTCAGCCCGGGCGACTACACCGCGGTCAGTGGCACGCTGAACTGGGCCGACGGCGACGCCGAGCCCAAGCGCATCGTCGTCCCGATCGTCGACGACAGCGACTACGAAAGCACGCCGGAAACCTTCACGGTGCAGCTCGGCAGCGTCTCCGGCGGTGCAACGCAGGGCACGCCCGCCGCCGCGACGGTGACGATCCTCGACAACGAGGTGCGCCCCGGTGCGCTGCAGTTCGAGGCCGCCGCGTACCGCGCTGCCGAGAACACCGGCGTGGTCAAGCTCACGGTGATTCGCGTCGGCGGCACCGACAACGCGGTGACGGCGCGCTATTCCACCAACCAGGGCACCGCAGTCAGCGGCAGCGACTACAACGCCAACAGCGGTACGCTGAGCTGGGCGGCCGGCGATGCGACGCCGCGTGTGCTGACGATCCAGATCATCGACGACGCGGCCTTTGAAGGCGACGAAACCTTCAGCGTCGCGCTGAGCGAGCCCACCGGTGGCGCCACGCTCGGCGGCCCGGCAAGCACCACGATCACCATTGCCGACGACGAGGTCGCGTTCTCCGGCGGCCTGCGCTTCGGCGCATCGGCCTACGAAGTCGACGAGGCGGCTGGCAGCATCGCCATCGCCGTGGTGCGCGGCGGCAGCAGCGAAGGCACCGTGTCGGTGGCCTACAGCACCGTCAACGGCCAGGCGGTTTCCGGTGCGGACTACATCGCCAGTAGCGGCCGCCTGACCTGGGCCGACGGTGACATGGAGCCCAAGACCATCGCCGTGCAGATCCTGCGTGATTCCAGCGTTGAAGGGGCCGAGAACTTCAGCGTGGTACTGAGCAGTCCCACCGGCGGCGTCACGCTCGACAACCCCAGCAGCGCCTCGATCGTGATCACCGATGCCAACGCCGACGATGAGGGCTCGGGATCATCGGGCAAGGGCGGCGGCGGTGCGGTGGATCCGCGTTGGCTGGCGGTGCTGCTCGCAGCCGCGATGATGCGAGCCGCAATGCACAGGCGCGGCAGCTGATACGTCGCGGCGTTTAAAAAAAGGCGGGCCTCGGCCCGCCTTTTTGTTGCCCGTGTATGGAACAAAATGGCGGGTCGCGACCCGCGCTACAACAGCGCCATTCTTTTGCAGGGCGGATCATGACCCGCCGTCTTCGCCGCGAATGCGCTTGCGCCGACACCCGCGCCACGACACCGGTCGAATAGAGCGACGATCGTTTGAGTCGCCGCCAGCGGATAGCGCGCGCCGCGCAGAATCCTGGCGCAACGGCTTGCATAGGGCGGGTCGCGACCCGCCGTCTTTTGTGGTGGATCATCAAGAGCCGGGGTTGCGCCATCCGGCCTGTCCAATAGGGCGAAAATCGCTCGAATAGCCGTGCCGGGTCTCGTCGATCGACGGTGGTCAACCAGGCCCCAACAAAAAAACCCCCGCCGTGTCGCCACGGCGGGGGTCAATAACGACAGCCTGCGAAGCGGGCCGCCTGGCGGCGGCCCGTTCGTCGTGGCTTAGTTGGTGCAGGAGTTGATCAGGTCCTGATTCACGAAGTACGCACCGACGCCGCTGAGCGGCTTGACCTTGACGTCGGACAGGTACGAGTAGCCGGTGTTCTTGCCGACCGTCGTGATCGAGCCGCGCAGGGCGGTGTTGTACGGCGAACCCAGCAGCGCGCGCACGTCGTCGGTGCTGCCATTGAGCGCGTAGTTGCCCATCAGGTAGGTCACCGCGGCGATCGGGTAGCTGGCGTAGCCGCTGGTCGGAACACCCGAGGTCTTGTAAACCGAGGTTGCATAGGCGCCCGGCTGAACCAGAACCACGCAATTGGCATGCGGAGCCTGGGTCGAGGTCAGTGCGGTGCCCAGACCGACCGGACGGCCGAAGCTGACATTGTTGGACTGCAGTGCGCGGTCACCATAGGCGCTGTTGTAGGTCTGACCATCCTTGTCGACGAAGCTGGCCGGGATCGTGAACAGCTTGCTGTTCTTCACCGCGCTGGTGTAGAGCGCCGTGTTGCGCGGCGTAGCGGTGCCGTCCTGCGGGTTCAATTCGGCAGCGGTGTCCACCGCGGCAATCAGGGCTGCCGTGACGTTCGCCGAGCCCAGAGCCGCAGCGTTGGCGGCTTCGGCGTAGCCGATCGCGCCGTCGTTGGCGTCAACGGCCGAGGCCACGCCCGGATTGCCGCTGGCGCCGATCGCACCGGTCGGCACCACGGCGCCCGGGAAGGCGCTGGCGAAGACGCTCTGCACGCTGAAGTTGTTGGCGACCGCGAACGGCAGCGAGGCGGCGCCCGGGGCCAACGTCTGCGCCAGCGCGGCGTCCTGGCAGACCCAGTTCAAGTGGTTGCTGAAAGCGAACGAGGTGCCGCTGCTGTCGGAGCGGTAGACCAGCTTGATCGGCGCGCTCGGGAAGGCCAGGCCGTTCTGCTTGGAGAGCTGGCTCCAGTTGGTGATCTTGCCGGCGAACACGTTGCAGACTTCGGCTTCGGTCAGATACACGCCCTTGCTGCCGGCGCCCGGCGTGTTGGCGATCACCGAAATCAGGCCGGCGATCGACGGGAACTGCGTCATCTGCTCGTGCGAGGCCTTGTTGGTGATGAAGGAGTTGAAGTCGCCGGTGCCGGCGGGGGCATCGGAGCCGGCGAAGTCGGCGTCGGTGCTCGGCGCGGAGAAGCCGCTGGTGCCGTTGACGAACGCATCGGTGAACGTGGTCGGGCAGGGGCGGCTGGCATTGGTGTTGCCGCTGCTGCCGGTCAGCACGCTGCGGCCGCCACCGGAACCGGTCTGGCAGTACGACTGAGTGGTCAGCGGCAGGGCTTCGCCGAACAGCGAGCCCGGGGCCGGCGACGACAGACGCGGGCCGCTGGCGGTGCTCGAGGCGTTGTCGCCGTGATAGGCCTTCGCCGGCAGGGTTGCGCCGCCGCCGCCGATGTCGGCCATCGCAACCGGTGAAAGGAAAGCCGCGGCCATCATGGCCAGGGCGCTGCGTTTAAAAGTGATATTGAGCACTAGGGTAACTCCATACTGATAGAAGAATTCCGACGGAAACCGGGCAGCGGGCGCCAGCAAGGCGCAACGCATAAAGCGCCAAGCGCGGGGAAGCTAACAGCGTCTGGTTGCAGTCAAATGACGGTTGGCGATGAGCTAATATTTTTTTCAAATGCGTCCGCAGCCCAATCAACGAGTTCGGCGCTCAGCGCCCGCAGCGGCTCGCTCCAGTCGCCGGCCCGGCTCTGGCGGAACAGGCGCAGCACCTGCGGATACCAGGGTGAGTCGGGCCGCTGCTGTTGCCAGCGCCAGTCGATCTGCATCGGCAGCAGGACCCAGCATGGTTTGTTCAGCGCGCCGGCCAGATGCGCGACCGCGGTGTCCACGCAGATCACCAGATCGAGCTGCTGCACGATCGCCGCGGTGTCGGCGAAGTCGCGGATCTGCGAGCCCAGGTCGAGCAGCGGCTGCGACGGTGGCGGTGCCGCGGCTTCGTCTTCCCCCTGGCCTTTTTGCAGGCTGACGAAGGCGATGCCCGGAACCGTCCACAGCGGTGCCAGCGCGGTCAGGCCGGGCAACGAGCGGTTGATGTCGTTGCTGTGGCCGGCGCTGCCTTTCCACACCAGGCCGACGCGAATCCCTTGCTGCGGCAGACACTCGCGCCAGTGCTGCAGCCGCTGCGCCGGCGCCGCCAGATACGGCAGCCGCGCCGGCACATCGTCGATGCGCGTGCCGCAGTGCAGCGGCAGACTCATCACGTAGCTCCAGTAATCGTAGGCGTCGCGACGCTGCTTGAACTGCAGGAAGCTCAGCACCTCGTCGACGGCTTCCAGGCTGCTGAACAGCTCGATCAGCGCATCGTGCGTGACCAGTGCCACATGCGACGCGCCGCGCGCTTTCAGCAGTGCGGCATAGCGGCAGAACTGGATCTGGTCGCCGTAGCCCTGCTCGGGCCAGATCACGATCGAGCGTCCCTGCAGATCCTGCCCGGTCCAGCGCGGTGTGTCGGTATCCGGCGGACGCTGAAAGGGATCGCTGCGCTGCGCCGAATAGCGCTCCTCGTAAAGTTCAAAGCCTTCCTCGTAGCGGCCCTGCGTCAGCAGGAAAGCGCCGAAGACCATGCGGCTCAGCACCGCGTCGCGCGGCTTGGCGATCGCCAGACGGAACCAGTGCTCGGCCTGATCGGGCTCGCCGCTGCGCGCCAGCGAATGCGCCATCGCACCGACCGGCAAGGCACTGTCCGGGTGCAGCCGCATGGCCTTTTCGAACCAGACGAGCGCCGCTGCGTGGCGGCCCTGATCGTCTAGCAGCTCGCCCATCGAGATATGCGCGCTGAGACTGTCGCCATCGGCGGACAGCGCCGCCTGCAAGCAGGCTTCGGCTTCATCGTAACGGCCCCTGGCCTTCATCATCAGCGCCAGGTTCACCTGCGCCACCGAGCTGCGGATGTTGCCGGACTGGTGAAAATAGCGATCGGCTTCCTCGCGCCGATTCTGGCGCATCAGCACGCCGCCGAGATTGCGCATCGCCTCGCTGTTGTCGGGCTGGCGATCGAGGGCCTCGCGAAAGCAGGCCTCGGCTTCGTCGCTGCGCTGCAGGCTGCCGAGCACCACGCCCAGGTTGACGCGCGCATCGACGCGCCGCGGGTCTACCGCCAGCGCCTGGCGATAGGCCGATTCCGCTTCCGCATAGCGGCGCTGTTGGGCCAGCAGCACGCCGAGGTTGTAGCCGGCCTGTTCGTGGCGCGGCTCCAGCTCCAGTACCTTCGTATAGGCCTGCTCGGCGTCCTTCGGACGCCCGGCCTTGGCCAGCACCACGCCCAGATTGAAATACGCGATCGCCAGCCCCGGCTCGATCGTCAGCGCGCGGCGGCACAGTGCCTCGGCTTCTTCCAGTTGCGACAGCTCGGCCAGCAGCATCGCCAGATTGGAGTGGAACAGCGGATTGCGCGGCTCGGCGATCAGCGCCTGGCGCCAGGCCTGTTCGGCGCGCACGGCGTCGCCGAGCCGCAGCGCGGCGGCGGCGGCCAGGTTCCACAACGCACCGTTGCGCGGTGCCAGCTTGAGACCTCTGGCGGCGATGTCGCCGGCCGCGGCGTAGTTTTGCTCGCCGAAGCGGGCGAGCGCCTGGTCGAGCAGCTCGAAGGCCGGCGGCCTGCTGCTCTTTCTGCTTTTGATGCTGCTCACCGCGATGCCCGTCGTGCTCCCCGAAGCCGCCTATTGGGCCTGCCTTGTATTGCAGATCCGTGACGTGCGCCGTGCCGCTTACATCAAGCTGTCATCTGCGGCCGCCATGCTGTCATCCGATCGCAGGGGGAATCACCGCGATTGATGCGCTGCGCGCACAAGGCCGTGCCGTGGTCCGCGCGGCTGCATTCGGAAATGCGTAAAAAAAATCAGGGGTCGTGCCGGGAGCCGGCGAACGCAGTCCGCATGACACGGATCGTGATCGCGGCCGTGGCGGCCCGTCATTGTCTTTCGGGAAATGCCGTTGAGCGGGGAATTTTTCTCTTTAGCGGGTGCGGTGCTGCTGGCCGGCGCCTGCGGCCTTGCCTGTGCCGAGGAGCCGACGCCGGCTGCCGCGCCGTCGGCGGCCGCCAGCGCGGCGCCGGCGCAGCTCGACATCATGGAGTTCGTCGTCGACGGTAATTCGGTGCTCGACGACGCCTTGATCGTCGACACCTTGAACCCCTTCGTCGGCCCCGGCCGTTCGCCGCAGGACGTCGACCGCGCGCGCGAGGCGCTTGAGACGGTCTATCGCGAGCAGGGCTACAAGACCGTGTCGGTGTCGATCCCCAAGCAGACCGTCCGCGACGGCTCGGTGCAACTGCTGGTCAGCGAAAGCAAGGTCGGGCATCTGAACGTCGTCGGCAGCCGCTATCACTCGCTGGATGTGATCCGCGAGCAGGCGCCGGCGATGGCCGAAGGCACGGTGCCGGACTTCGACGAGGTGAAGCACGACATCGTCGCGCTGAACCAGCTGCCGGACCGGCGCGTGACGCCGGCACTGAAAGCAGGCAGCAAGCCGGGCACGGTCGACATCGATCTTGCCGTCAGCGACGACCTGCCGCTGCACGGCTCGCTTGAACTCAACAACCGTCGCAGCCAGGGCACCAGCGCGCTGCGCAGCGTCGCCTCGCTGTCCTACGACAATCTTTGGCAGCAGGGTCACAGCCTGTCGCTGTCGTATCAGACCGCGCCGCAGCACACCGACGACGCCAAGGTGTTCTTCGGGTCGTATCTGGCGCGCTTTCACGACAGCAATTTCAGCCTGCTGATCAACGCGCTGAAGTCGGACAGCGACGTCGCCACCGTCGGCGGCGTCAACGTGCTCGGCAAGGGCCGCACCATCGGCGTGCGCGGCCTGTGGACGCTGCCTGGCGACGAGGAGCTGTACCAGTCGTTCTCGGCCGGCGTCGACTACAAGCACTACCGCACCAGCGTGCTACTTGCCGAAAGCGGCTTCGAAACGCCGCTGGAGTATTTCCCCTTCAGCCTGGCCTACAACAACATCTGGCATCAGCCCGGTGTGCTGCTGGCCAGCGATCTGACGATGACGTTCGCGTCGATGGAACTCGGCAGCGGTTCCGCCGACCTGGAGAACAGCCGCACGTTCACGCGCGGCCAGCAGTTCTCGCTGCGCGGCGGTGTCTCGTATACCGCGAGCCTGCCGCTGGGCATGGAAACTTATCTGCGCACCGACGGCCAGTGGACCGATCAGCCGCTAGTCACCAACGAGCAGTTTTCGGCCGGCGGCGCCGACAGCGTGCGCGGTTATTTCGAAGCGGAATCACTCGGCGACTACGGTCTGTCGCAGACCGTGGAACTGCGCAGCCCTTCACTGGCCAATGGCTGGCTCGACCAGTTGCAGGTCTTCGTGTTCTTCGACGACGCGCTGCTGAAACTACGTCGCGCGACGCCGGGCACGCCGGTCACCAGCGCGCTGCTGAGCAGCGGCGCCGGCGTCAATTTCCGGCTGCTTTCCAGCCTCAGTGGCAGCGTCGACTGGGCGATCGCGCTCGACGGCGGGCCGTCTACGCAAAACGGCGACAGCCGCGTGCTGTTCCGTGTCCAGGGTTCCTTTTGAGCTTGCATATGAGCATGACCATGAATCGCAATCTTGCCACTAAATTCTCGTCCCGCCGCCGTGGTCTGCGCGCGCTGATCATGCTGTTCGCCGCCTTCACGCTGGCGCCGACCTCGGCGTTCGCGTGGTGGAGCCACGACTGGGCGTATCGCAAGCAGATCACGTTGGATACCGCCGCTGTCGGTGCCGAGGCCAGCAGCGTGCCGGTGCTGATCCGCCTGCACGAAGGCGTGTTCCGCTTCGCCGACGCGGCGCCCGAAGGCGCCGACCTGCGCTTCATCGCCGGTGACGACAAGACGCCGCTGAAGTACCACATCGAGCGCTACGACGATGTCTTCAACCTGGCCTTCGTCTGGGTACAGATCCCGCATCTGAAGCCGGGCGAGCCGGCCGCGATCTGGATGTATTACGGCAATCCCAAAGCAGCCAACGAAGGCGATGCGCGCGGCACTTACGACGCCTACCAGACGCTGGTCTGGCATCTGTCCGAGCGCGGCAAGCCGGCGGGTGACGCCAGCGGCAACGGCAACAGTGGCGTCGCCGATTTCGCCTCGGTCGACAGCGGCCTGATCGGTGGTGCCGCGCGTGTCGACCTCGCGTCGATCGCGCTGCCGGCGACGCCGTCGCTGGCACTGGCGGCGAACTCGGAAGCGACCTGGTCGATGTGGGTCAAGGCCGGCGTTGCCGAAGCCGACGGCGTGATTTATTCGCAGCGCGACGGCGAAGCCGCAGTGCGGCTGGCGCTGGCGCGCGGCGTGCCCTACGTGGCGATCACCGGCGCCGCCGGTGAGGCCGCACACATCGACGCGACCACCGCCATCGACAGCGAGCACTGGCATCACATCGCGGTCACCGCCGTACGCGGCAAGGCGAAGATCTATGTCGACGGCAAGGAAGAAGGCAGCGGCGACGCGGCGATTCCGGCGCTGAACACCGCCGCGGTGCTCGGCGGCGATCTGAATACCTCGCCGGCCTCGGCGTTCAACGGCCAGATCGACGAGCTGCAGATTTCCAAGGTCGCGCGTGCGCCGGCGCTGATCAAGCTGGCCGCGCTGAACCAGGGCACCGAAGACAAGCTGGTCGGCTTCGGTACCGACGAAGTCGCCTCGTCGTGGAGCACCGGCTACGTCGGCATCATCATGGGCTCGGTGACCTTCGACGGCTGGGTGGTGATCATCATCCTGATGCTGATGATGCTGGTCAGCTGGGTGGTGATGTACCGCAAGGGCGCGCAGATCAACGGCGTCGGCCGTGCCAATCGCGAGTTCCTGGGCCTGTATCGCGCAACCGGCAACGACTTCGCCGCATTGCATCAGGTACTCGACGGTGGTGCCGCACTGGCAGGCACGGAAATCAGCACGAAGCAGCGCACGCTGCTCAAGCAGAGTCCGCTGGTGCACATGTTCAAGGTCGGCGTCGACGAGCTGCATTCGCGCCTCAACGACGAGAGCCGCGTCGGTTTGCAGAAAGGCGTGCTGTCCTCGCAGTCGATCCACGCGATACGCGCGACCATCGACTCCAGCCTGGTGCGCGAGCAGCAGGCGCTGAGCGCGCAGATGGTGCTGCTGACGATCGCGATTTCCGGCGGCCCCTTCATCGGTCTGCTCGGCACCGTGGTCGGCGTGATGATCACGTTTGCCGGCGTCGCCGCAGCGGGCGAGGTCAACGTCAACGCGATCGCGCCGGGTATTTCGGCGGCGCTCGCCGCCACGGTCGCCGGCATGGCGGTCGCGATCCCGGCGCTGTTTGGCTACAACTACCTGATCACGCGCATCAAGGAAGTCACGGCGGAGATGCACGTGTTCGTCGACGCCTACATCACGCGCATGGCCGAGAACTATCACAGGCCGGCTTCGCTGCACGCGATGGCCGACTAAGCAGAACCACAATGGCACTACGCGGCATCAACCCAATTCCGTTCATCCCGAGTAGCTCACGCAGTGAGCGTATCGAGGGACGCAACGGGCCCGCGTCCCTCGATACGCGCCTGCGGCGCTACTCGGGAGGAACGGGGATTGTTTCGTTCTGCCCGTGTGTCACCCCGGTTTAGGAAAGCCCCATGCAAATTCAGGAAGACAAGGCCTACGACGAAATCAACATCACGCCGATGTTGGATCTCGCGTACGTTTTGTTGGTGATCTTCATCATCATGACCACGGCGGCGGTGCAGGGCGTCAAGGTCAACCTGCCCAAGGCGAGCAACCAACCGAGTCTGGCCAAACCCAAAACCGTGGCGATCACGATCGCCAACGACGGCAAGATTTTTCTCGACGCGGTGCCGGTAACGATGGCCGAGCTGTCGGACCGGCTGCAGGTGAAAAAGTCGCAGGTGCCGGATCTGCCGGTGGTGGTGCGCGGTGACGCTCAGACCCAGTACAGCAATGTCGTCGACGTGCTCGCGCTGCTGTCGGCGCTGGACATCACCCAGATCGGCCTGGTTACGCAGCGGCTGGTGAAGTGACGCCGCCGCAATGATCGATCGCGAGCCACAAGGCAGCAGCAGGGCCAAGCAGATCGCCTGGGTGATCGGCTCGCTGCTGGTACTGGCCCTGCTCGGCTGGGGCGTGTGGAAACTCGCCAACGGCAAGAAGGAGCCGCCGCGCAAGACCGTCGCCCAGGTGACGCAGTTGCAGCTGATCAAGCCGCCACCACCTCCGCCGCCTCCGCCGCCGCCGCCGAAACAGAAAATCGAGGAGCAGGAAAAGCCGCAGCCGGAATTCAAGACGGTGACGCCGGACAACCGGCCGCCGGAGCCCAAGGCCGAAGCGCCGCCCGGACCGCCGGCGCTGGACGCCCAGGGCGACGGCCCCGGCGATGCCTTCGGCCTGCAGGGCCGGCCCGGTGGCAGTGACTTTGGTGGCGGCGGCGGCGGTGGTGGTGGCGGCACCGCCTGGGGCTGGTACGCGACGCTGTTGCAGCAGCGCGTGCAGGAAGCGGTGCAGAAGCAGCGGCGTTTCAAGGGCCAGCGCTTCACCGCGACCTTGCAGGTCTGGCTCGGCGCCGATGGCACGCCGACGCGTGTCGAGCTGATCAAGTCCACCGGCAAGCCGGAGATCGACCAGGCGCTGCGCGAGGCTGTGAGCCAGATGTCGCGGCCGCCGGAGCTGCCGCCGAAAGATCTGCCGCAGCCGGCGCTGGTTCGCGTGGCTTCGCAGTGATGTTTTTTTGTAGTGGCTTTTTGAAAGGTATATCCGTTGTGGAGATCGCATCGATGACTTCGTTCTCGCGCCACGCGCGTCGCGCCATGCCGCTGACCCTGCTCGCGGCCGCCGCCGCTGCTTACGGCCGCGCCGCCGTCGCGCAGGATCTGCCCGAGCCGCCGCCACAGCCGGAAGCGCCGGCGCCGAAAGAAACCGTGACCGAAGAGCTGATCCGCATGCTGCAAATGAGCAAGGTGCTGGCGCCGGAAGACGCCGAGCGCCTGATCGGCCGCCTGCGTTCCGAGCAGGCGCCGGCCACCGCCGCGGCGCCGGCCGAACCCAAGGGCCGCGTCCGCGTGCCGTATATCCCGGAATCCGAGAAGCAGAAGATCCGCGACGAAATCCGCGACGGCATGATCGCGACCGCCAAGATCGAGAACTGGGCGCAGCCGAATACGTTTCCGGACTGGGTCAAGCGCGTGAAGATCGGCGGCGACATCCGGCTGCGCGAGGAATTCGATTTTCTGGATTCGTCCAACGATCCTTTCCTGATCAACTTCCAGAGCATCAACAGCGGCTCGCCTTACAACGTCGGCACACCGCTGGCCAACCAGGTGTCGCCGCCGCTGATCAACACCACCGAAGATCGCGAGGCTTTCCGCGTGCGGGCGCGGCTGGACGTCAGCGGCACGATCAGCGACGAGGTGAAGTCGGTGTTCCGTTTCACCACCGGCAACAACACCAACCCGGTGTCGACCAATCAGACCTTGGGCAACAGCTTCAACAAGCTCAGCTTCGTCATCGACCGCGCCTACCTGACCTACAAGCCCGAGGACCTGCCGCTGGCCGGCCTGGTGATGTGGGGCGGGCGCATGCCGAGCCCGTTCCAGGGCACCGAGCTGACCTGGGACGAAGACCTCAACTTCGACGGTCTCGCTGCGACCTACAAGGCGCGCGCCGGCGGCGGCGTCTGGCCGTTCCTGACGCTGGGCGGCTTCTCAGTTCAGAACACCGCCTTCGATTTCCCGGCTACCGCGGCGGACAAATCCGCGTCGCGTGATCGCTGGCTGCTCGCCGCACAGCTCGGCGCCGACTGGACGATACAGCCGGAGATGGTGCTCAGCGGCGCGGTTGCGTACTACGACTACATCGATCTGGAAGGCAAGACCTCCAGCGAATGCCTGGCGCCGACCACCTCGTTCTCCTGCGATACCGACGACAGCCGCCCGGCCTTCCTGCAGAAGGGCAACACGCTGTATGCGATCCGCAACCTGCAGCTCGCCGCGGCCGGCGATCCCGAGTACCAGTACTTCGGCCTGGCCACGCCGTACCGGCTGCTCGACGCCAATATCAAGTTCGACTGGGCCGTGGCCGGCCCGATTCACCTGATGTTCGACGCCGACTACGTGCGCAACCTGGCGTATGACAAGAACGACGTGCTCGGCAAAGTGCCGGTCAACAATTACGGCGCCGGTCTGGACACCGATGGCGATGGCGTCGAGGACATCGCCGGCGCGTACAAGGGCGGCGATACCGGTTACCTGGCGCAGCTGCGCGTCGGCTATCCGGTGATCCGCATGCGCGGCGAATGGAGCGTCGGCGGCGGTTATCGCCGCATCGAATCCGACGCCGTGGTCGATGCGTTCAACGACTCCGACTTCCATCTCGGCGGCAGCAACGCCAAGGGCTTCGTGCTCGGCGGCAGCCTCGGTGTCAGCAAGAACGCCTGGATCACCGGCCGCTACTTCAGCGCCACCGAAGTCAGCGGTCCGCCGCTGGCCATCGACGTGCTGCAGCTGGATTTGAATGCGCGGTTTTAAAGCGCGGAGTTTTTTGATGAATAGCCCATCCACTCTCCGTTGGTCCCGAGTAGCCAGGCTTGCCTGGCGTATCGAGGGACTCGACGACGCTCGCCCAAGTCCCTCGATACGCCGCAAGCGGCTACTCGGGAGGAACGGGGTTCTGCTCAAAACGCCCTTGAGAATCCTGCTCGCGCTGTCGTTCTTCGGCCTGAGCTTGCCCGCTTTCGCCCAAGCCGCTCCCGACGCCCGCCTGCGCGATCAGCTGCGCCAGACCACGACGCAGCTGCGTGCGCTCGAAGATGAAAACGCGAGCCTGAAAGCGCGCACTGACGCGCTGACGCAGCAACTCGCTCAGCGTCCCGAAGCGCCGGCCGCGGCGGCCAAGCCGATCGATGATGCCGAGCTGCGCAAGCTGCGCGCACAGCTGCAACAGCAGAAAGCGCGCACCGCCGAACTCGAGCAGAAGCTGGGCACGGTCGAGCCCATCCTGGCGCGCTGGAAGCAGTCCTACGAGCAGGTGGCGACGATGGCCAAGACGCGCGATGCCGACGCCAAGCGCCATGAGGCCGACTATCAGCAGAGCCATGCGGCGCAGCAGGCCTGCATCGCCGACAACACCAGCCTGGTACAGATCGGCAACGAGCTGATCCGGCAGTATCGCGACAAGGGCGTCTGGTCGACGGTGCGCGATCGCGAGCCGCTGGTCGGCATCTCCAGCATCAAGTTCGAAAAACTGGCGCAGGACTATCACGCGCGCATTGTCGACGCCACCGTTCCCGCCGCCACCACGACCGAGGCCAGCAAGCCGTGACCCAAGCTGCACCATCCAGCGAAAATGCCACCGACGCTCAGAGCCCGAGCCTGCACAACACGGTGACACCGGACCTGATCGCCGGCGCGCTGCGCAAGACCGGCTATCGCGCCACCTTGTCGGAGCACCAGGGCCGCATGCAGGTGCGCAGCGCCGCGCAGGGCATCGGCTTCTTCGTTGCTTTCGGTGGCGCCGAAACCCTGGCCGCGACGCGCTATTCCGATTTCGCGTTTCACTGCTGGATCAACATCGAAGGCGAGTTGCGCGCCGGGCTGATCGACAGCTGGAACCAGACGCGGCGTTTCGCGCGGCTGTTCCGCCAGGGCTCGCTGATGATCCTGACGATGGACGTGCTGGTTGCCGGCGGCGTCGATGAAAACCATCTGTGCGCGCAGTGCGAGCTCTGGGACCGCGTGATCCAGGATTTCATCCGCCATCTGAAGCAGGAAGCGGCGCCGGCCCCGGTCTAGCGGCGTCGCGAAACGCCGGCAGCTGCAGCCGACCACGCGTGTACGCGACCGCGAGTTCGAGTTCGACGCTCAGCACGCATCCCGTCGAGCCGCGCCGGCCCGCCGACCAGGCGACAGCGGAATTCGAAGCCACGGCAGCGCAGGATCAGCCGCTGCAGCGGGCGCAGCAGCGGCTGATCCTGCGCCAGCCATCATGAGCGGGCACAGCGCTGTGAACCGACCGGTCTGATAGGACGCCGGCAGCAGTTCGAACTCGATCGCTCCGGCCGGTTCGCTGACCGCCATCGCCGTTGGTGGTCATGAGATCGAAGCGATACGGGCCAGGCTTCAATGCGTCTGCCGACAGGGTTTGAAACAGCTTGGCAAGCAAGATTTGCAACAAGCTGCCGACGGTAGCGCCCATCAAATGCCAGTCGGCTGCCTCAAGTGCAATGCTGCGGGAGCCTCTAGCTCTTTTTGCCACGAGCCGACATCACGCCACAGCCCGAGTTTGAAGCCGACCTTTCGATAGACGCCGATCGGGGAAAATCCAACTGACTCGTGCAGCGCGACGCTGGCCCGATTCGGCAACGCGATGCCAGCAGAGGCCGGAAAAATCTCTGTCGCGTGAGACGGTCGAAGAGCACGGCGTACAGGGTTCTGCCGACCCTTGGCCACGGTAGTCGTCGCCTACGTCAACCGTCCACGTCGAGCGACTGTCGATAGGCTGCGCGCTGCCGATGTTTCGATGCGTAGGTGTAGCCGTTGACGAGGCCGGCGACCTCGACATGAGCCAGCCACGGCAGCAGCTAGCTTCATCGTGGCCTCGATCCGATCGCGCATGCTGCCGATGCTCGGCGGTTCCAGCTCGAACGACATGGCCGTGGTGGTCACGATCGGCGCATAGATCGCCGCCATGGCAGCGAGGTCCTCGGCCCTGGCGGGCCTCACGGATTCTGGCGACGGCATCGCCGGTCGATCAGCTCGATGGTGCCGCGATGGCGATGGCCGAAAGATCGCGATCCGGATTGATCGGGACACCGCTGTCTTTGCGCTCGGAATAGCGATCGACGAGTTGATCGGCATGAGGCCTCAGCAGTACGGTGAAGCGTACGAGTTCCTCCATGACGTCGACGATCCGATCGTAGTACGCCGAAGGTTTCATGCGGCCGTCCCCGTCGAATTCCTCGAAAGCTTTGGCCACGCTGGATTGGTTCGGGATCGTAAACATCCGCATCCATCGGCCCAGCAGTCGCAGGGTGTTCACCGCATTGAACGACTGCGATCCGCCAGATACCTGCATCACCGCCAGCGTCCGCCCCTGCGTTGGCCGCATGCCGCCCATGTTGAGCGGCAGATGATCGATCTGAGCTTTCATCACGCCGGTGACCTGGCCATGCCGTTCGGGGCTGCACCACACCTGTCCCTCGGACCACATCGACAGCGCTCGCAGTTCCTGGACGGCCGGATGCTGGTCGCCCGCGACCTGGTCGGGCAAGGGTAAATCGGAGGGGTCGAAGATTCGGGTATCGGCGCCGAAGTAGTTCAATAGCCTCGCTGCTTCTTCCGTGGCGAATCGGGAGAACGATCGGGCCCGTAGAGATCCATACAACAGCAGGATGCGGGGCCTGGGCTCATCCGCCCCCAGCCCTGTCGCCGGTCGAGCGTGGACATATTGCGAAGCCAGAGCGGGAAGATGGTCGAAATCGGCGACCGGTCGGACTCGGCTCATGCCGGGCCGCCCATTGCGACTCGCCGCCCCTGATCATCGATAACGCGCTCGCCGTCTTCTTTGGTGAATGCCTGTTGTTGGGGCTCGGGTAGCAGATCAAGTACGAGTTCAGAAGGACGGCACAGGCGCACGCCCAGCGGCGTCACCACGATCGGCCGATTGATCAGGATCGGGTGAGCCAGCATCGCATCGAGCAAGATATCTTCGGTCACGGCCGGATCGGCGAGGCCGAGGTCGGCGTAAGGCGTGCCCTTCTCGCGTAACAGTTCGCGAGCGCTGATGCCCATGCGCGCGAGCAGCGCTACCAGCATCGCCCGCGACGGCGGTGATTTCAGGTACTCGACGACATGAGGCTCGATGCCGGCATTGCGAATCATCGCCAGCGTGTTGCGCGAGGTTCCGCAGTCGGGGTTGTGATAAATCACGATATCCACTGGCACGACCGACTCCCTTCAAGTTCCCGGTATAGGCGGGGTGATCCAGCCTTCAGCGGCGAGAAGTACGCTGACCGATGGCGGATGTTGTCGCGGATCTCACGCACCCGCTCCATCGATTGTCCCTTGGGGTCCTGCAGCGGCCAGTCGGCGCGCCGCAGCTCTGGAACATAGGGGCATTCATCGTCGCAGCCCATCGTCACCAGCAGTTCCGCGCCCTGGGCCAGCTCCGCGGTCAGTAGCTGGGGCTTGGCATCCGACAGGTCGATGCCAACCTCCAGCATCGCCACGGCGACTTCGGGATGCACCCGTGGGCCGGGCTTGGTGCCGGCGGAGATGGCCGACGCCTTCGACCGATCGGCGAGCTGGTTGAAGAAGGCCGCCGACATCTGTGAGCGGCCGGCGTTGTGAACGCAGGCGAAAATTGCGGTTTTCATGGGGAATCTCCGGCGTCGCCGGCATGCGGGATGACGACGTTCGCCGCAGCCTGCGGTAGCGTCGGGACGAGCCAGCGGAAAACCAGCGTCGCCGCCGCGGCACCCGCCAACTGCGCCACGACGAACAGCGGCGCATCGATCGGCCGGATGCCGGCGAACGTGTTGGTCGCCGCTCGGGCCAGGGTCACGGCCGGATTGGCGAACGAGGTCGACGCGGTGAACCAGTACGCGCCGACGATGTAGCCCGATACAGCAAAGGGCACGGCCGACGATCGCAGCCGCGCGCAGCCCCAGATGACGGACAGCAGGCCGAAGGTCGCAACGAACTCGCTGAAGGCTTGTGCAGGCCCGGAGCGTTCATGCAGCGAGACCGCGAACGTCGGCTCGGTGAACATCGCATGCGCGGCGGCAACGCCGACAAACGCGCCAATGATCTGCGCGGCCACGTAGGCCGGCACCTCGCGCCACGGCAGACCACCTTGCGAGGCGTCGGCGAGCGTCACCGCCGGATTGAAGTGCGCGCCGGAAATCGGTCCAAAGCTCAGGATCAGCGCCATCAATACACCGCCGGTGGCGATAGAGTTGGCCAGCAACGCGATGGCGACATTCCCGCCCGCCAGTCGCTCGCCCATGATTCCGGAACCCACCACGGCCGCCAGCAGCAGCGCAGTTCCAAGGCATTCGGCCACCGCACGACGGATCAGCGTCATTGTTTGCCGATCTCGGAGATGTGCTTCTGAAGCGCGATCCGGTCGAGCTTGGCCACGGGCAGGCTGGCGAACAGCTCGATGCGCCGCCGCAATACCAGGAAGCTATCCGAGAAGGCTTTACGCTTCTGCTCATCCGTGCCGTCGACGGCCGCCGGGTCCGGCGTGCCCCAATGGGCGGTCATCGGTTGGCCCGGCCAGTACGGACACTGCTCGCCGGCGGCGTCATCGCATACCGTAAACACGAAATCCAGCGGCGGCGCGCCAGGCTGCGCGAACTCGTCCCAGCTCTTGCTGCGCAGGCCTTCGACAGATAAGTGGCTGCGCTTGAGCAGATCGAGCGTGAAAGGATTGACCTCGCCCTTGGGGTGGCTGCCGGCGCTGTAAGCCTTGAACTTGCCCGCGCTGACGCCGAGGTTGTTCATCGCCACCTCGGCCATGATCGACCGGGCGGAGTTGCCTGTGCAGAGAAACAGGACGTTGAAGGGTTTGTCGGTCATCGGTTTGCTCATGAAAGCAGCGGTGGAAGGACACAGCGAGCTGAACTGCGGCATCGCGACGACGGCCCCCGGCGCTTCGCTGCGAGGCGTGTCTCGATAGCCTTGTTTGACGAAGAACGGCCTGGCCGTCGTCGTCAGCAGATATAGCGTTCTGACGCCGAGTTGCAGGGCCAGATGTTCGGCGGCAGCTACCAGTGCGATGGCCCGCCCGCCACCCCGGTGAGAGTCGGCGACGACCAGCGAACGCAGCAGCGCCACGTCCCGAACCCGGTCGAGCCCGACAGCCCCCACGATCGCATCGCCTTCCCGCAGCACCAGAAAATCCGCCAAGCTGTTGTCGCGAAGGTCGTCGGTCGTCAGGCCGGCTGAGGTCAGCAGAGTCTTGAGCGCCAGGGCATCGTCGGAACTGGCGGCGGCGATCGGCATATCAGCGGCGGCCGGTCTTCGCTTTCGCGAGAGCGCCGGTGGCGATCTTGGGGCCACAGCAGGGAGCGGCGACTTTGACGTCGACGGGCTTCGCCGCCGGCGCGCAGCAGGCGCTGGCAGTCGGCCTGGCTTGGATCGCCGGCATTCCGAAAACAGGAATGCTGCCGAGCGTTCGGAATATCTCCCAAGCGATGCCCTGCGGGTCTTGAATCCAGTGCTTGTCGGAATTGGCGTGGCAGCAGGCCGCGCCGTCTTCGGTGACGGTGGCGACGTCGGCGCGCTCGGCCTGGTGGCGCAGCTCCATCAACTCGGCTTCGGATTCAACCTGGAAGCCCAGATGATTGATTCCCGGCTTCCCGTCGCGGTCTGAGATCGCGAAATTGATCCGCGGATCGTCGAGCATCCACTTGGCGTAGTCGCCCTTGGTGACGATTGGCTCGGCACCGAACAGCTTCGAATAGAACCCGACACTGTCGGACAGGTTCTTCACGGACACATGGACATGAAACCGCTTCATCTCAGCATTCCTGGCAGGTGCTGGGGGCGGCACATTCGGCGGCGGCCGGGGCGCCGGCGCAGCAGCTTTCGGTGAGGTAGCCCAACAGGGCATTCATCGCCTTGAAGTCGGGCGCGTAGTAGATGAACCGGCCATCCTGCCGGGACTTCAGCAGTCCGGCGTTGCTCAGCTCTTTCAGATGGAACGACAGGGCATTCGGCGCCACGCCCAGGCGCTCGGCAATCTCGCCGGCCGGCATTCCGTCCGGTCCTTTCTGGACCAGCAGGCGGAACACAGACAGGCGCGAATACTGCGCCAGCGCGGACAGGCGGGTGACGGCCGTCTCGATCTTCATGATTCAAAGATTATTGAAGCATTTCAAAAGTGTCAATAACTATTGAACTATTGAACTATTGAACTATTGAACTATTGAACTATTGAATAGACGTGTCGATCAAAATCGCTGTTTCAAACCAAGTTGAAATTAGAGCAACGTCCTGAAACGACGATTTAAACAGTAGCTGCTCGCTGTTTAAGGAACCGCTCCATCCGGGCCGGGCAGCGCGATCTTGCGCACGAACGCGGTGTAGCGCGGGTCGTCCTTGTATGCGGCCAGGAACGGGTCGGCGCGCATCAGGAACACGCCGGGATCGTGCGTCTGTCGCGCCCGTTCCAGCCATTCGAACATCGCGCCCGGCTGCTTGCGCAGCGCGTAGACCATCGCGATCTGCGCACCGCTGGTGTCGGCGTTTTCG
Source organism: Hydrocarboniphaga sp. (assembly GCF_965279055.1). Taxonomy (NCBI): domain Bacteria; kingdom Pseudomonadati; phylum Pseudomonadota; class Gammaproteobacteria; order Nevskiales; family Nevskiaceae; genus Hydrocarboniphaga; species Hydrocarboniphaga sp. The sequence goes on from NZ_OZ257125.1 coordinate 1,809,064, forward strand.
GCGATCAGCTGCTCGAGCTGCGCATCGGCTTGCTTGAGTTCGCCGTTCGCGAAGTAGGCCAGCGACAGCGCGTAATTGCGCCAGAAATTATTGGTCTCTCTCTTCGCCAGGTCGACGGCCTGCGCCGCATCGCCGCGCAGAATCTGCAGCACTGCGAGCTGCATATAGCTCTGGCTGCCCTCGGGCTGCAGATCGATCGCCTTGTGCAGCGAGGCTTCCGCTTCGTCATACGCGCCCTTGCCGGTCTGCGCGCGCGACAGGTAGTACAGCGCGGAGCCGAATAGCGGATCGACCGCGATCGCCTTGCGTCCGGACGCGATGGCTTCGTCGAAGCGGCCTTCGCCGGCCTGACGGAAGCCCTGGTTATTCAGCATCAGCGCGTCCTGCGGCAGCAGCGCGCCAGCGCGCTCGAATTCGGCGCCGGACGCGGCCCAGTCCAGATCGTCGTTCTGCAGCAGCATGCCGCGCGCGAAGTGCGCCTGGCCCAGACCGGGTGCCAGCCGTAGCGCGGTGTCGGCGGCCTCGCGTGCCTGCAGCAGATCGCGGCGAACTTCGCCGCCGTCGCCGCCCAGGGTCGTCGCCCTGATGGTCAACGTGCTCGACAGCCGCGCCCAGGCCAGCGCGTAGTCCGGGTCGAGCCGGATCGCGTCGCGGAAAGAACTGATGGCCTTGGCGAAATCCTCTCGCGTGCGCCGCGCGAAGTAGTAATTGCCCTGCAGCAGCGCGTTGTAGGCCTCCACATTGCCGTTGGACGGCGTTGCCGCGCTCGGCGCCTGCACCGCCTGCGCGTTGTTGCCGAGCAGCGCGATCTTCAGCTGCCCGGCGACCGAGGCGGCGATCTCGCTCTGCACCGCGAAGATGTCTTTCAGCTCGCGATCGTAGGTCTGCGACCAGACGTTGGCGCCGTCGGCCGACTTGATCAGCGCGACCGCGATGCGCACCCGGTCCGACGACCGGCGCACGCTGCCTTCCAGCAGATACACAACGCCGAGCTTCTCGCCGATGGCCTTGCTGTCGGCGTCGCTGTTGCGGAACTGGAACGAGGAGGTGCGGCCGATGACCTTGAGGCTGCTGAGTCGCGACAGCGACGAGATCAGCTCCTCGGACACGCCGTCGGAGAAATAATCGTTGGCCGGGTCGCCGGTGGAATTGGCCAGCGGCAGCACCGCGATGGACTTCTCCGTGGCCGTTGCATTCGACGAAGACGCGCCGTCCCGGTGCAGCACCAGCCGGTCGGCCAGCAGCGCGACCACGGCCAGGCTCAGCACGACGACGATGATGCGGTCGAAACCACGGTTGCCGGTCTGCAGCGCGGCGCGGTCGTCGCGGTCGATCTCGCTTTCCAGCTTGATGCCCTGCGGCGTCCACTCGTAGAACCATGACAGCAGCAGCGCGAACGGGAAGCCGATCACGGCGGCAACGACGATCCAGCGCACCACCCATTCTTCGATATGGAAGAACGGGAACACCTGTGTGGCGACCTGCACCAGCAGCCAGGCCGCGCCGGCATAGAACACCGCGGCGCGGTGCACGTTGCGGCGCCGCAGTTCCTGGAAACTGATCACGTGGGTGCTGCGTTCAAAGATGGTGCCCCGAGTCTCCCTGGCCGATCGTTGCAGACGGCAGGGCAGCAGACCCAGTCAAGCCCGCGCCAGCGCGTAATCGATCGCCGCACAGACCGCGGTCACCTGGGCAAGGATGCACTGCTCGTCGCTGGCACGCGGGCTGTCCGGGTAGACCTCGGTGGTGGTGCGGTAGCGTGCGCTGGTCATGCCGGCGCAAAGGCCCAGCGGTCGCAGCGCGTATTCGATGACGCCCGGTGCGATCACCGGCGAGCCGATGATCTCGCCGCGACCGTCGGCCGGCGCGATGTGCGTGACTCTGGCCACCGCCGCGATCACCGCCTGCTGGAACGCGGTCTGCGGCTGCTCGCTGTCGTCGACCAGATAGAAGCCGTCGGGAATCTCGCCCGGCTCGTAGACCTTGCCGTCGCGCGCCGCCAGCGCCGGACGGAATTCGGACTCGTCGGTGTCGGTGGTTTCATGCAGGTCCACATGCAGCAGCAGGCGCTCGCGCAGCGGCGCGACCAGACGCAGCAGCGCCGCCGATTCCTGCGCCGGGCTGTCGTCGCGGAACGAGCGGTTCGGGTCGATCGCGTAAGGATTCCAGCGTTGTATCGTCTCGTAAGCCCAGGGGCTGATGCAGGGCGCGACCAGCAGGTTGATGCGTCCGGCGTAGTCCGCCGCGTGGCGCTCGACGAAGCGCAGCGCGCCGTGCACGCCGCTGGTCTCGTAGCCGTGCACACCGCCGGTGATCAGCACGCAAGGCAGCTCGTCGTGCCAGTCGCGGCTGCGAATGCAGTACAGCGGGAAACGCTCGGGGTCGAAGTCCAGACTGCCGTACTGCTGCACGTCGAAGCGCGCGCGCAGCCTGTCGATGACGGCCAGCACGTCGTCCTTGTAGCGGCGCCGGATCGCGTGGCTGGAGCGCCAGGCCTGTATTTCGGTCGCGCCCCAGGGCTGGCCCGGAGTGCCGATCGGATAGGGTTGTGAAACGCTCATGAAGTAGGCTCGTCTGGCTGCGAAGGACGGCATAAGCTATCACCGCGCCTCAACGAAAATGGAGTGGACGATGCTGCAGATGCGACCGGGCTGCGAATGCTGCGACCGCGACTTGCCGGCGGATTCTGCCGAGGCGCTCATCTGCTCGTTCGAGTGCACCTTCTGCACCGCTTGCGCCGAAGGCGCGCTGCAGGGCCGCTGCCCGAACTGCGGCGGTGAGCTGGTGACGCGTCCGCGCCGGCCCGCCGCGGCGCTGGCGAAGTATCCCGCTTCGACCGAGCGCGTGTTCAAGCCGCAGGGCTGCGGTACTCCAGCGGCTTTCTGAGACGCGATCCGAATTCGACGAGACACGGTCTGCTTCGTTGACCGTTTTGCCGGTGTCCATTGCCGCAGGCTAGCGCGGCATGGCGGTCCGAGCGGGCGCGCCGATTCAGCCGGCGGTCGGGGCGCGTACTCAAGGCTAGCTCGTATCGCGGCGGGACTGATGCGCTGCGCGTGCGGCCGGTAAAAACCGGCACCGCCGACATCCACTCCCTGACGCCGGGTACCGTATGCGAGCGCTGGTTATAGAAGACGACTCCGGGTTCCGCTCGATGGTCGGTGAAGCTTTCAAGGACGATGGCTTCGCGCTGGTCGCCCACGATGGCGAGACCGGATTGCGCATGGCCAGCGAGCTGCCTTTCGATATCACCATCATCGATCTGGGCCTGCCCGGCATCAGCGGCACCGAAACCATCCGACGGATGCGAGCGGCAGGGCATCGCTTCCCGATCCTGATCCTGACCGGCCGCGATGACCTGGCGTCGAAGATCGAAGGCCTGGAAGCCGGCGCCGACGACTATCTGACCAAGCCGTTCCAGTACGAGGAGCTGCTGGCGCGCGCCAGGACGCTGCTCGACCGCGTCGACAACGGCGGGGACGCGATCAGCGATCCGGCGATGCGGCGGGCGACGTAACCCCGGATCTCGCGGCGCCTACGCGGTAGACGAACGCGGCCACCACCGAGTCCCGCTCGCCCCGATGGGCCGGCGTTGTTTGGGGCGCGGTACCGAGGCGGGGCGGCGTCGCGGTTGGTCATTGTGAAAAACTAACAACAGCAAAAGACAAAGTCATTGTACCTATTGCGGCATGCCTACTAGGATGGCGGCTCCTACAACACAAGCGGACACGACATGTCTCTGATCAATACCCCCGTCAAGCCGTTCAAGGTCAACGCCTTCCACAACGGCAAATTCATCGAACTGACCGAGGCCTCGCTCAAGGGCAAGTGGTCGGTCGTGATCTTCATGCCGGCAGCTTTCACGTTCAATTGCCCGACCGAAGTCGAGGACGCGGCCGCGAACTACGCCGAGTTCCAGAAGGCCAACGCCGAGGTCTACATCGTCACCACCGACACGCATTTCTCGCACAAGGTCTGGCACGAGACCTCGCCGGCCGTCGGCAAGGCGCAGTTCCCGCTGGTCGGCGATCCGACCCACCAGCTGACCCGCGCGTTCGACGTGCACATCGAAGAGGAAGGCCTGGCGCTGCGCGGCACCTTCGTCATCAACCCGGAAGGCGTGATCAAGACGCTGGAAATCCACTCCAACGAAATCGCGCGTGACGTCTCCGAGACGCTGCGCAAGCTCAAGGCCGCGCAGTTCACCGCCGCCAACCCGGGCCAGGTCTGCCCGGCCAAGTGGAAGGAAGGCGAAAAGACGCTGAAGCCGTCGCTGGATCTGGTCGGCAAGATCTAGCCAGCACGCTCCCGTCATTCCCGCGCAAGCGGGAATCCAGTCACCGGCGCCGCGCCAACCGCGGCCGCAACTGGATGCCCGCTGGCGCGGGCATGACGGGATTGTTTTGCCCGCGATCTCTGGTTGATTTGCGGTTGATTCACCCCCAATTCCTTACCTGACTTTTCGATTCACCGATTCCTGGAGCCTCGCCATGTTGGACGCCGATCTGAAAGACCAGCTCAAGACCTATCTGGAACGTGCCACGCGGCCGATCACGATCGCGGCTGCGGTCGACGACAGCGCCGCGTCCACCGAGATGATGGGCCTGCTCGCCGACCTGGTGTCGGTCAGCGACAAGATCACCGTCACCGAGCATCGCGGCGGCGTCGAGCGCACGCCGTCCTTCGCGCTGAGTTCGCCGGGCCAGGACATCAGCCTGCGTTTCGCCGGAATTCCGCTGGGCCACGAGTTCACCTCGCTGGTACTGGCGCTGCTGCAGGTCGGCGGTTATCCATCCAAGCTCGCCAGCGACGTGATCGAGCAGATCAAAAATCTGGAAGGCGAGTTCCACTTCGAAACCTATTTCTCGCTGTCCTGCCAGAACTGCCCGGACGTGGTGCAGGCGCTGAACCTGATGGCGGTGCTGAACCCGCGCATCCGCCACACCGCGATCGACGGCGCCTTGTTCCAGGCCGAGGTCGAGAAGCGTCAGGTGATGTCGGTGCCGATGGTGTTCCTCAACGGCGAGAACTTCGGTGCCGGCCGCATGGGCGCCGAGGAAATCCTGGCCAAGATCGACACCGGTGCCGGCGCGCGCGAAGCCGGCAAGCTGAGCGCCAAGGCGCCTTACGACGTGCTGATCGTCGGCGGCGGCCCGGCCGGCGCGGCGGCGGCGATCTATTCGGCGCGCAAGGGCATTCGCACCGGCATCGCGGCCGAGCGCTTCGGCGGCCAGGTGCTGGACACGATGGGCATCGAGAACTTCATTTCGGTGACCGAGACCGAGGGCCCTAAGATGGTCGCCGCGCTGGAACAGCACGTGCGCCACTACGACGTCGACATCATGAACCTGCAGCGCGCCGAGAAGCTGACCCCGGCCGGCGCCGATGGCTTGGTCGAAGTGACGCTCGCCAACGGCGCGGCGCTGAAGGCCAAGACTGTGATCCTGTCCACCGGCGCGCGCTGGAGGCAGATGAACGTGCCCGGCGAAAACGAGTACCGCAACAAGGGCGTGGCCTACTGCCCGCATTGTGACGGCCCGCTGTTCAAGGGCAAGCGCGTCGCGGTGATCGGCGGTGGCAACTCCGGCGTCGAGGCGGCGATCGATCTGGCCGGTATCGTCAGCCATGTCACGCTGATCGAGTTCGACTCCAGGCTGCGTGCCGATGAAGTGCTGCAGCGCAAGCTGCGCAGCCTGCCGAACGTGCGCATCATCGTCTCGGCGCTGAGCACCGAAGTCACCGGCGACGGTACCCGCGTCAACGGCCTGAACTACAAGGATCGTGGCACCGACGAGCTGCACCACGTCGAGCTCGAAGGCATCTTCGTGCAGATCGGCCTGCTGCCGAACAGCGACTGGCTCAAGGGCACACTGGAGCTGAGCCCGCGCGGCGAAGTGGTCGTCGACGAACGCGGCCAGACCTCGCTGCCCGGCGTGTTCGCTGCCGGCGACGTCACCACGGTGCCGTACAAGCAGATCATCATCGCGATGGGCGAGGGCTCCAAGGCGGCGCTGTCGGCCTTCGATCACCTGATCCGCCACTCCGCGCCGCAGAGCGAGAAGCAGGCGGCGTAATCGTCGGGGCGGACGAAAGCGGCGGGTCAGGCCCCGCCGCTTTGGTTCTTAGTGCCGCAGCAGGGCGAGCACGATTTCCGCGACGATCAGCACCACGATCGCCAGCTCCATCAGCTCGCCGCGCGCGCCGGAGGCTTCGTCGTACAGCGCGGTATAGGTGTCGCGGATGATCGACAGCTTGCGATCCACCGCGGAGCTGACGTTGGGCACGCGGAACAGCTCAAGCGCGGCGCTGTAGATGCGCGCCAGATACACGTCCTCGGTCACCTGTAGCGCGTTGTCGACTTTCTCGGTGATTTCGGTGACGTCGGCGACCAGCGTGTACAGCCGCCGCGCCAGGTGGGCGAAACGCCGCGGCGCCAGCACGCCGATCGAGCCGCGCGTCTCGTCGACCAGGTCGTTCATGCGCGGCAGTTCGTCGTCGAGCAGCTCGTCGTAATAGCGCAGCTCCAGCAGCTGCGCGTTGGCGACTTCGAGCACGTCGGCGACGTCGGAGTCGCCACGCGGCTCGTAGATGAAGGCGCGATCCCAGGTCAGCACGACCAGGTCGTCCTCGTAGTACGAATACCGCTGCCGCAGCAGTTCGCGGCGCGCGCCCTCCGACAGTGGGCGCCGCTCGCCGGACAGCATCGGCACCAGATCGACGCGATCCTGCAGCTCGGCCGCCGTCAGCGTCTCGTTCCAGCGATGGACGATGCCCAGCAGATAATCTTCCTGGATCGTCGACGTGGTCGGCCGCGTCAGCGCCCCGGCGATCAAGGGCTTGAGCCCGGCCAGCAGATCGTCCCAGATCGACGTCGTGGCGACGCCACCGATGGCCAGGTTGACGGCTTCGATGAGTTCGTTGAACTCGGCCCAGCTGCGCTGCTCGATGGTGATGCGAACCGCCAGGGCGACGACGCCGAAGTCGTAGAGTCGCGCGCTGGCCTGCGCCAGCACGTCGCCGCCGGGCAGCGTCAGCGTCACGCTGTCCAGCGGCAGCAGCACCGGCGGCACGTCGAAGGCAATCGCCTTGGCCGGCGTGCCGCTGAGCTGGCTGCGGCGGCCGCTGCTGGCGCCCTGGGTGTGTCGCGCCCAGGCCGCTTGCGCGGCGGCGAGATCGATCGCGTAGGCGATGTCGAACAGCCGCAGCGCGACGATCGCGCCGGCTTCGACAGTGAGTGCGTCGGGCAGATGTTGAGTCATCGAGCGGCATGCTAGAGCATCGGCGCTGTCAGCGGGTTGCAACGTAGCGAGTCCGGGAACGGAAAGCGAGCCTGTCGCCCGTCATCCCTGCCGCCGCGGAACCGCGGCGCCGGTCGACGCACTCAAATCGCCGGCACCACCACCGCGCCGCTTTCGACCGCATCGTGAAATGCATTGCGCCGCTGCGTGTGCCTGATGATCGCGTCCAGATTTTTCAGCAACTCGTTCTTCGCACGCGCCGGTCTGGCATAGGCCAGCCTTGCGGCGCTGTTGCGCGAAGCTACTTCGAAGCGGTCGATGATCTGCGTCGCGCCGCCGGCGAGAAGCTGATTCTTTTCATCGTCGATTGCATGGCTGTTGATGCTGATGGTCTGGCCCTGTACCTGATACTCGCTGAAGCCATAGCGCACGGTCGCGAACGCCGACCAGCTCGCCAGTTGCGGCAGGATCGTATAAAGGTCCTGACCGCCGCCGCCCTGCGTCACCTGCACATAGCCACCGTCCAGCGGCCGGCCGTAGGCCATGGGCTTGGAGCGCTCGTAGATGTGGTCGTGACCGACCAGCAGCAGATCGACGCCGTAGCGCAGCAGAAACTGTTCTTCGAGCAATACCAGCGTGAAATCCGCAGGATCGCGCCCGTCCTCGTCGGTCCAGATCGGATAGTGCTGTACGAAGATGATGAAGTCGATTTCGCCGCGCGCGCGGCGCAGCGCGGCCTGCGCCAGATCGAGCTCGATCGCCAGCAGTTCCGCGGCCAGATCACCGGCGCCGGCGAGGCCGTCGACCAGCGAGCCGCCGGTGCTGAAAAAGTAGTGCACGTTCTGGTAGTCGAAGGCGTACCAGGTAATGTTGCCGGGCTGCGCGAGACGGCTGCGATAGCCTTCGCCGCCGCCGTCCTTGGCCTCGTGATTGCCGGGCGCGGTCATCACCGGATACCCGGAAGCCAGTGGTTCGAGCATCGCGAAATACTGGTCCCAGACGGCCTGGTCGCCGTTGGCATAAGACAGGTCGCCCGCGATCAGCACGAAATCCGGCTGGCGTGCGGCAACGGCTTGCACCACCGCACGACTCGCGGCATTGGTCGCATGATCGCCGAAGTGCACGAAGCGAAAACCGCTGGCTGGCGCCGGCTGCAGCAACTGCACCGCCGACCAGCCCTTAGTCGAGCCGACGCGATAGCGCATCGCCCTGTCCGCCGGCACCGCGGTGGCGACCGCGCTGTGGGTCAGCGCGTCGACGCCGTAGACCGACTTGCTGACGCCTTCGGCGCGCGCAGGGAAGGGCGCGTTGGCGATTTCCTCCGCGCTCATGCCCGCGTCGACCGGCCCGTATTCAATCACGCTGCCGGGATCGTCGAGGCCGTCGGTGAACCAGGACACGGTACGCGTCGTCGTCGGGTCGTCGGTGAAGCTCGCATGCAGAGCGCGCGGCGGATGCGTTGCCGGTGTGGGATCGACCGGGCCGCCGGGTTCGTCGATCGGCGCATCGTTGCCACCCGAACCGCCGCAGGCATCGAGCAGGGGCAGGCCGAGCAGCGATATGCCGGTCAGCAATAGCTGGCGGCGCTGTGCGTCATGAAGCTGAGTCATCGGGTCGGATCGGCGTCGGCAAACGCACAGTGTTGGCCGATGTCGTGACGGCGCCGTTACCGGGCGCGTCGCCCGCGATGGAAAAATCAGCTCATGCGAGAACGCGGCGGCATTTCATCAGGCCTTCAAATGCGCTTACTAATCTCGCCGGTTCGCCAGGGGAGCCGCACATGAAGACCAAGCCGCCATCGATGATCCATCTCGCCGCGTTCGCCGCGAGCCTGCTGCTGTGCGCCTGCAGCGACAGCATGGGCCATCCCGAAGGCATATCCGTGCCGCCGGCCGCGCGCGAAGTGCATTGCGCGCCGGACGCCAGCGTCGTCGCCAGCAATGCGCAGACGGTGATCGCGAACGTCGCCTGCAACGAGCAGCCGGGCGAGCGCTCATGAGCCTGCGTATCGATCGTCGCGGTTTTCTCGGCATCGCCGGCGGCAGCGTTGCCGGCGCGATGATTCCGGCCTGCATACGTGAGGCGCTGGCGATCCCGGCGAGCTCTGAAACCAAATCGATAGCCGACGTGCAGCACGTGGTGATCCTGATGCAGGAGAACCGTGCTTTCGATCATTACTTCGGCACGCTGCGCGGCGTGCGCGGCTTTGGCGATCGCTTCACGATTCCGTTGCCGGAAGACCGCACGGTGTGGCAGCAGCACGACAGCTTCGGCGTCGAAGTGCTGCCGTATCACCTCGACGGCAGCGCCGGCAACGCGCAGCGCGTCGACGGCACGCCGCACGGCTGGCTCGACGCGCACGGCGCCTGGAACCAGGGCCGCACCGGGTACTGGCCGCAGTACAAGGAGCGCCAGTCCATGGGCTATTACCGCGAGGCCGAGCTGCCGTTCCAGTTCGCGCTGGCGAACGCGTTCACGATCTGCGACGCCTACCACTGCGCGATCCACAGCAGCACCAATCCGAACCGGCTTTTCATGTTCACCGGCACCAATGGGCCGGGCGGCGACGGCGGTGGCCCGGCGATCGACAATACCAACGACGATCTCGGCCCTTCCGCCGACGGCTACACCTGGACCACCTATGCCGAGCGCCTGCAGGCCGCCGGCATCAGCTGGAATGTATATCAGGACATGGCCGACAATTTCACCGACAACTCGCTGGAGGGCTTCAAGACCTTCCGCGCCGCGTACGAGAGCGATCCGGCTTCGCCGCTGGTCACGCGCGGCTTGAGCAGCAGCTTGAGCAACAACGATCTGCAGGGCCTGCGCGACGACGTGCTCGCCGGCCTGCTGCCGCAGGTCAGCTATGTGGTCGCACCGGCCGCGTATTCCGAGCACACCGGGCCGTCGTCGCCGGTGCAGGGCGCCTGGTACACGCAGCAGGTGATCGAGGCGCTGACCGCGAGCCCGGAGGTGTTTTCGAAAACCGTGCTGCTGCTGATGTTCGACGAGAACGACGGCTTCTTCGATCATCTGCCGCCACCCTGTGCGCCTTCAGTCGATCTGCTCGGCCGCAAGGCCGGCGCCAGCACCGTCGACGACAGCAGCGAGCGTCACGGCAGCGGCCTGGTCTACGGGCCTGGCCCGCGCGTGCCGATGCTGGTGATTTCGCCGTGGAGTCGCGGCGGCTGGGTGAATTCGCAGGCTTTCGATCACACCTCGATCATTCGTTTCCTGGAACGCCGCTTCGGCGTCGCCGAGCCCAACATCAGCGCCTGGCGTCGCGCGGTCTGTGGCGATCTGACCTCGGCTTTCAACTTCGATAGTCCGAACGACGAAGCGCTGCCGGCACTACCCGCACAGACGCGCGAACAGGCCGATGCGCTGCGTGCCTCGCAGGAAGCGCTGGCGCAGATCGTCGCGCCGACCGGCGACGCCGGCAGCCTGCCGCAGCAGGCAAGCGGCACGCGGCCGTCGCGTGCCCTGCCTTACGAGCTGCATGTCGGCAGCAAGGTCGACGCGGCGACGCGGCGCGTGCGCCTGGTCTTCGCCAACAGCGGCGCGGCCGGCGCGGTATTCCATGTCTATGATCGCCGCGCACTGTCGCAACTGCCGCGGCGTTACACCGTCGAGGCCGGCAAGATGCTGGCCGACGACTGGAGCGGCAATCTGCTCGACGGCGCCTACGACCTGTGGGTGCTGGGTCCGAACGGTTTCCATCGGCATTTCGTCGGCAACGCGCAGGGCGCCACGAGCGAAGTCGCGGCCTGCTACGAAGTCGGCCAGGGCGAGCTGCAACTGACATTGAAGAACAGCGGCAGCACGACGCAGCGCATGACGATCACCGCGCTGGCCTATCGCAGCGACGGCCCGTGGACCGTCGACGTACCGGCCGGGCAGCAGCTCGAAAAGAGCTGGGCGCTGCAGGATTCCGGCTGCTGGTACGACTTCAGCGTGAGCGCCGCGGACGCCGCCGCTTTCACGCGGCGTTTTGCCGGCCGCATCGAAACCGGCCGGCACGGCGTCAGCGATCCGGCGATGGCAACCGGCTGAGCCAGGCTGCGCCACTGCGGCGCGGCCGCCGATACAGGCTGTTGCGCATCTGACACGACCTCTTTTTGCGGCTGCCGGATTTGGCGCATACCAGCGCCGTAAAAGCGCGCCAGCCGCCTGTTTTCAGCTGGAATCGACAACTGGCATCACCCTTGCTCCCGAGCGCCGTCCGCGCCTGCGGGTGTAGCGCCGTCGCTATCGAATCGAGGGAATCCAGAATGAGAATCGTACTGCTAGGCGCGCCGGGATCCGGCAAGGGCACGCAGGGAGAAAAACTGGCGGCGCATTATGCGATCCCCAAGCTCAGCACCGGTGACGTGCTGCGCGATGCGGTGCGCAATGGCACCGAACTCGGCCGCGAGGCCAAGGCGGCGATGGACGCCGGCCAGCTGGTCGAGGACCGCATCGTCATCGGTATCGTCGAAGCGCGGCTGGCCGAGGCCGACATGGCGAAGGGCTTCATCCTCGACGGCTTTCCGCGCAACGCCGCGCAGGCCGCGACCCTCGACCGGCTGCTGGCCGAGCGCAAGCTGCCGGGCATCGACAAGGTGCTGCATCTGGACGTGGCCGCGGTCGAGCTGCGTCGCCGCCTGATCGAGCGCGGCATCGCCGAAGGCCGCAGCGACGACAAGGAGGCGACCGTGATGCGTCGCATCGAGGTCTACCAGACCGAGACGCGTCCGCTGCTCGACTACTACCAGGCGCAAGACAAACTGTTCACGCTCAATGGCGTCGGTCATGTGCTGACGATCTTCAACCAGCTTTGCGCCGAGCTCGACAGCCGCAATCACAACATCCAGTCGGTGATGCACGAGACGCGCAGCTTCGCGCCGCCGGCGGCGTTCGCCGCTGCCGCCAATCTGGACGTGGTCAAGCTCGATGCGCTGTACGCGCATGCGTCGCGCGATCACGAAGGTTTCTGGGCGGAGCAGGCGCGCGCGCAATTAAGCTGGCAGCAGATGTTCGTGCAGACCCTGGACAGTCGCGACGCGCCGCGTCACCGCTGGTTCACCGGCGGCCTGATCAATGCCTCGTACAACTGCCTCGATCGGCATCTGCCGACCCGGGGCGACAAGACCGCGATCGTGTTCGAGGCCGACGACGGCAAGATCACCGAATACCGCTACGCCGAGCTGCACGCCGAAGTCTGCCGCCTTGCCAACGCGCTGCTCGCGCTCGGCGTGCGCAAGAGCGATCGCGTGGTGCTGTATCTGCCGATGGGCCCACAGGCGGTGATGGCGATGCAGGCCTGCGCGCGCATCGGCGCGGTGCATTCGGCGGTTTTCGGCGGGTTTTCGGCCGATTCGCTGAAGGATCGAATCGAGGACGCCGGCGCGCGGCTGGTGATCACCGCCGACGCCGCGCCGCGCGGCGGCAAGCGGGTCGATCTCAAAGGCGCTGTCGACAAGGCGCTTGGCTCCGGCTGCGCCAGCGTCGAGCATGTGCTGGTGTATCAACGCATGGACGGCTGCGCGATGCAGCCGCATCGCGATCTGTGGTGGCACGACCTGGTGCCGCAGCAGAGCGCCGAGTGCATGCCGGAATGGGTGGAGTCCAACCATCCGCTGTTCCTGCTTTACACCTCGGGATCGACCGGCAAGCCCAAGGGCGTGCAGCATTCCACCGCCGGCTATCTGCTCGGCGCAACGGTGACGATGCAGTGGGTGTTCGATCTGAAAGCCGAGGACGTTTTCTGGTGCACCGCCGACATCGGCTGGATCACCGGCCATTCCTACGTGGCCTACGGGCCGCTGAGCAACGGCGTCACCCAGGTGATCTTCGAAGGCATCCCGACGTATCCGGACGGCGAGCGTTTCTGGCGCATGATCGCCGCGCACAAGGTCAGCATCTTCTACACCGCGCCGACCGCGATCCGCGCGCTGATGCGCCTCGGCGACCATCTGCCGCAACGGCATGATCTGAGTTCGCTGCGCCTGCTCGGCACCGTCGGCGAGCCGATCAATCCGGAAGCCTGGATGTGGTATCACCGTGTCATCGGCGGCGAGCGTTGCCCGATCGTCGATACCTGGTGGCAGACCGAAACCGGCTCGATGATGATCGCGCCGGTGCCGGGCGTGGTCGCGACCAAGCCGGGATCGTGCACGCGGCCCTTGCCCGGCATTGCGGTGGACATCGTCGACGAGGACGGCAAGCCGGTCACGCAGATCGGCCGCGGCGGGTTCCTGGTCGTCGCCAAACCCTGGCCGTCGATGCTGAGCACGATCTGGGGCAACGACGAGCGGTATGCCGAGACTTACTTCGGCCGTTTCGGCCCCGACATCTACGTTGCCGGTGACGGCGCGCAGCGCGACGAGGACGGCTACGTCTGGATCCTTGGCCGCATCGACGACGTGCTCAACGTCTCCGGCCATCGCCTCGGCACGATGGAAGTCGAGTCCGCGCTGGCCGCGCATCCGCGTGTCGCCGAAGCGGCTGTCGTCGGGCGTCCGCATGACATCAAGGGCGAGGCGATCCTGGCGTTCGTCGTCGTCCGCGGCGAACGCAGCGACGCGCTCGCCGAAGGCCTGCCGCGCGAACTCTGCGCCTGGGTCGCCGAGCAACTGGGCGCAATCGCGCGCCCCGACGAAGTGCGCCTGGTCGACGGCTTGCCGAAAACCCGCTCCGGCAAGATCATGCGTCGCCTGCTGCGCTCGATCGGCGCCGGCGAGACGGTGACGCAGGACGTCAGCACCTTGGAGAATCCGGCGATTCTGGAGCAGTTGCGGGGATAAGCGCTGCACGCTGTAGGAGCGGGCTTGCCTGCGACTGTGAACTCGCTGTCGCGGGCAAGCCCGCTCCTGCATGTGCGACGACAGAAACGGGGAGAAAGACGATGATCGGACTGTATTCAAGCCACGCGACGACCTACCTGCTGATCCTGATGGTCAGCACCACGCTTGCATTCGCACTGCCGATCTTCCTGAAACCACTGGTCTGGGCGCGGCTGATGCAGTGGAAGATTCCGCAGGACACCGATCTGGCGGTCTACTTCGGTCGCTGCCTGGGTGCCTTCATCCTGATCATCGAGTTGGTGGCGCTGCGCGCGGCGCTGACCGGCGCCGATCTGCGGCTGGCCTTCGACCTGATGTTCTGCGTCTACGGTTTCATGACCGTGGTGCATGTCTACGGCGCATTGCGGCGGATACAGCCGATCACCGAGACCCTGGAGATCGGCTTCTGGATTTTATTGGCGGTGCTGAATCTGTTGTTCTATCCGGCTGCCTGACCGCAAGGCGCTCAACCCTGTAGGAGCGGACCCTGTCCGCGACTGGGAGATTTCCGCGAGCGCTGCAGCCGCTCAGTCGCGGACAGGGTCCGCTCCTACAGGTTGAGTGTCACTCCTGCTGTGTCATCCGCGTGACACTTCGTCCCGCCGCGACTCGCCGACGGCGATGTCGTGGCGCTTGAGCTTGCGGTACAGGGTGTTGCGACTCATTCCCAACTGGCGCGCGGTCAGCGTCATGTTCCAGCGACATTGCTCGACGGCCTGCAGGATCGCGATACGTTCGGCGGCGAGCAGCGGGTTATCGGAAGACGTGCCCATCGTCGTGATCGGTTCGGCGGGATTCGGCAGCGCCATCGCCGGAACACTCTGCGCTGGCTGATTTGCCAGCGGCGCGCCGACAGCCGCCGCGCTGAACAGGCGCAGATCCGACGGCAGATCACCCATGCGGATCACGCCACCTTCGCAGATCGCGAGCGCAGTGCGCGCGACATTGCGCAGTTCGCGGATGTTGCCCGGCCAGGCATGGCTCATCAGCCGCGAGAACGCCGGCGCTTCGATCGACACCGCGTGGCTGGCTTCGGTGGCGAACATGTTGCGCACGACGCGCTCCTTGTCGCTGCGGTCGCGCAGCGCGGTCAGCTCCAGGGTCATGCCGTTCAGGCGATAGTACAGGTCTTCGCGGAACGTGCCCGCGGCAATCATGTCGCGCAGCCGACGATGCGAGGCGCTGACCACGCGCAGCTCGACCTTGACCGGCGTGTCGCTGCCCAGCGGCGTCACTTCCTGCTCTTCGAGCACGCGCAGCAGACGCGTCTGCAGGTTCAACGGCATGTCGCCGATTTCATCGAGAAACAGCGTTCCGCCGCTGGACTGCATGATGTAGCCGCGCGAGCCTTCCTTGCGCGCACCGGTGAATGCGCCGGGGCGATAGCCGAACAGCTCGGACTCGATCAGCGTCTCCGGAATCGCGCCGCAATTCACTGCGACGAAGGGTTTGCTCGCGCGCGTGCTCGACAGGTGCATGGCCTTGGCGAAAGCTTCCTTGCCGGAGCCGGTCGGGCCCTGTATGAGAATCGATACCTGGCTGTCGACAACGCGTGCCGCGGCGCGTGCGTTGCGCAGCATGTCGGGATCGTCGCCGGCGAGTTCGCTCAGCGACATCACCGGCGGCCGGGCCAGCGGCGTGACGTGCACCATGTCGGTGTTGCGGCGGCCGTAGTGCACTTCGATCAGCTGCGCCGAACGCTGCGCCGGCACCAGGCTGATGAAGAAGCGCCGGCCGAGGCGGATGTCGCGCGCCGGGAACAGCGTCTGGCGCGTACTCGCGAGTTGCGCCAGTTCAGCCTGGTCGACATCGAACAGATCGCTGACCTGGCTGCCGACCAGCGCGCCGCGGCCCCGCACCGACAGCAGCGCCACCGCCATGTCGTCGGCGGCGACGATGGTGCCGTCTTCTGCCAGCGCCAGAGCGGCGTCGTGCAGCAGGTTGACGAACTCCGGCCGGCTGTGGAAACGCAGGATGCGATACTGCTGGCAACGCCTCAAAAAAAGGCATTTTTCGATCAGTCGCGCCGAGGTGTTGACCAGCGCCATGGTGTGCATCTGGCTGCTGCGCGTGTCGTGCGAGCCGACCACGGAAGCGTCGAGCACGGCGAGCATCTTGCCGTCGGGATCGCGGATCGGCGAGCCCGAGCAGGACAGGCCGATATGGCGCGCGCGGAAATGATCGGCTCTGTGGATCGTGATCGAGCGGCCTTCGGCGATGCAGGTGCCGATGCCGTTGGTGCCCTCGGTCTGCTCGCTCCAGTCGGCGCCGATGATCAGGCCGGCGCTGCGGAACATCGTCTCCAGCGTCGGATCGATTTTCTCGGTCAGGATGATGCCGTTGACGTCGGTCAGCAGCAGCGCATAGCCGGAGCCGCTGATCTGATCGTAAAGCGTGTCCATCTCGGCACGCGCGATATCGACCAGTTCATCGTGCTGGCCCTGCAGCTCTTTCAGATTGGTGCTGTCGACGACGCAGGGCGAATGCGAGCGCGAGGGGTCGAGACGGTAGTCGTTGACGCAGCGCTGCCACGAACTCTTGACCGATTCCTCGATCACGGCGCGGGGCGGGGCGCCCAGACCGTTGACCAGTCCGAGTACGCCGCGCGCATGTTGTACCAATGCGGTATCGCCCATGAAACACCTCGTTATCGCGGCCGCGTCGTGGCGTGCCGGCTTAATGGTTTTCTCCTGCCCCTGCCGGCCTGCCTCGGTCCGCAGCGCGGTCATCGACAACCGCTGGCCAGTCGAACCTAAGGGCGCCGCCTGACGGCGTCAATGTCGGCGGGCAATTGCGAGGTTTTTGACTACAAAAACCGGGGTGACGCCTGTGTCAGAGGCGTGACAGCCGACCAAAGTCGCATTGACAGGCGCCTCGGGTCCCCAAAAGGCGCAATACCGACGCCGCGGTTTGTAATGGCTGTCGCGAATCTGCCGCAGGTTTCGTCCTTGGATCGGGACAGCCTGCCTCAGCGGCAAATGCGCGGCCGGCTCGGAATATGACGAAAACCCCTTTAAAAAAGCCAGTTTTCGCAGTTGGCATATCGATTGCTCCTGGCGCGCCGCCGCAGCGGGTGCGATCGCCGGATGACCGGTGGTGATGAGAACGCAGCGGCCGCGCTTCGCCTGTCCCCCGACAGGGCAGGCGAAAACTAAAAGACCTAATCAGGGGAATCAAATGAAGCATTCTTATCAGCGTAAGGCCGTGGCCGCCAGCATCGTCGGCCTGTTCAGCTCCACTGCGGCGCAGGCGATCGAGGTGCAGGCCGGTGACTGGAAGTTCACCGCCAACGGCAACGTCAACGTCCATTACATCCACTCCAGCTGCGAAAACCACCCGGATGCGATCGTCACCGTCGGCAGCGCCTGCGCGGTCGACGGCGGCGGTGAGAAGAACGTGTCGTCGGTCAGCAACGGCCTGTTGCCGGCGGCGCTGGTGTTCGGCGTCGCGACCACACAGGACGGCTACGACATCACCGGTACTTTCGGCTTTTATCCCGGCATCAGCACCAACGACGGCGGCAGCCCCAACCTGCAGAGCGGCAGCAGCAACGTCGCGCTCGGCACCACCGGCCTGGACGTGCGCCAGGTGTTCATGACCTTCGGCAACAAGGACATCGGCACGTTCTCGCTGGGCCGCAACTTCGGCCTGTTCGGCTTCGACGCGATCATCAACGACATGACCCTGCCGGGTGTCGGCGTCGGCGGCGCGATGTCCACCGGTGCCCCGGCGAACACCTCGCTGGGTTCGATCGGCTTCGGCTACATCTACACCGACACCCTGGCGCAGATGAACTACACCACGCCATCGGTGCT
The DNA here is from genome assembly GCF_965279055.1 of Hydrocarboniphaga sp. Classification (NCBI taxonomy): domain Bacteria; kingdom Pseudomonadati; phylum Pseudomonadota; class Gammaproteobacteria; order Nevskiales; family Nevskiaceae; genus Hydrocarboniphaga; species Hydrocarboniphaga sp. The sequence continues at coordinate 1,826,941 of NZ_OZ257125.1, forward strand.
CGGCGGCCTGACTCTGACCCTGGGCATCTTCGATCCGATCGAGCCGCTGTTCCAGACCGGTGCCACCGCCGAAGGCCAGCCCGGCTTCCACGGTAAGCTCGCCTACAAGGCCGGCGATCTGTACTTCTCGTCGAGCTTCATCACCCAGACCCAGCATCTGCCCAGCGGCGACGACTATCGCAGCACCGGCGTCGACTTTGCCGCCAAGGCCAAGTTCGGCAATCTGGATCTGCTGGGCAGCTACTACTTCGGCAGCGGCCTGGGTACCACTGGCCTGTTCGTGCTCAGCGACGACGGCTTCGGCAACAAGCGCGATTCCGACGGCTACCTGCTGCAGGGCACGTACACCATCAACAAGACCAAGCTCGGCGTGAACTACGGCGTCAGCAAGCTCGATTTCGCCGGCTCGGCCGATCGCGCCGCGGCACCGAACCTGCTGGAGAAGAACAGCAAGGTCACCGGCGGCGTGTATCACTCGCTGACCAAGAACCTGACCCTGCTGGCCGAGTTCAGCGACGTGACCACCAAGGCGCACGACGGCGGCAAGAACACCAGCAACAACTTCAACGTCGGCGCCTTCCTGTCGTTCTGAGGTCTGCCGACACCCTTCGAGGTCGTCTCTCTGCGACCTATTCCGCCGGGCTTTATGCCCGGCTTTTTTTTTGCGCTGGGTCGCGTACCGATTGCGGGACAGTCGGTGCTGTGACGGTGACACACCGACGCCGGCAGCGCTTGCCGGCAGCGCGATTACCGTAGTCGCCGCCAGCGGAAAACAGCAAAAAAGGCCGGAAAAACCGCAAAAAAAATTGCCGCGCCCAATCGGTGCCATAGTGGCGTCGGCGTGGCATTGATCGTGCTTTACGGCGCGCCGGTGACGCCGCAGGGGCTCACCCCACATAAGAATTCAGGAGACAAAGCAGATGGAAAATATTCCACGTTGCGGCAAACGGATGTTGAAGCACAGCCTGGCGATGCTGTTGTCGGCGATGTCGCTGCCGGTGCTGGCAGCCGGCGTCACCGCCGACATGATCGCCAACGACGCCAAGAGCACCGACGATGTGCTGACCGTCGGCATGGGACAGGGTGGCCAGCGTTTCAGCCCGCTGACGCAGATCAATGCCGACACCATCGGCGATCTGGTGCCGGCCTGGACCTTCTCGTTCGGCGATGAGAAACAGCGCGGCCAGGAAACCCAGCCGCTGGTCTACAACGGCAAGATGTTCCTGACCGGCTCGTACTCGCGCATCTGGGCGCTGGACGTGAAGACCGGCAAGAAACTCTGGGTCTACGAGCACCGCCTGCCCGACGGCATCATGCCGTGCTGCGACGTGGTCAATCGCGGCGCCGCGCTGTTCGACGATCTGGTGATGTTCAGCACCCTGGACGCGCATCTGGTCGCGCTGAACCAGGAGACCGGCAAGGTCGTCTGGAACGAGAAGCTCGACGACTACAAGGCCGGCTACTCCAACACCGCCGCGCCGCTGATCGTGAAGAATCTGGTCATCACCGGTGTCTCCGGTGGTGAGTTCGGCGTCGTCGGCCGCGTCGATGCGCGTGATGCCAAGACCGGCAAGCTGGTCTGGTCGCGTCCGACCGTCGAAGGCCATATGGGCATGCTCAACGGCAAGGACAACGGCATCACCGGCAAGACCAATGCGAGCTGGCAGGGCGACCAGTGGAAGAGCGGCGGTGCCGCGACCTGGCTGGGTTGCACCTATGGCGCCGACACCGACCTGATCTATTGCGGCACCGGCAACCCGTCACCATGGAATTCGCACACGCGTCCGGGCGACAACCTGTACTCGTCGTCGACGCTGGCGATCAAGGCCGACACCGGCAAGATCGCGTGGAGCTACCAGAGCACGCCGCATGACTCCTGGGACTTCGACGGCGTCAACGAGCTGATCCCGTTCGACTACCAGAAGAACGGCAAGACGGTGAAGGCCGCTGCCAAGGCCGACCGCAACGGCTTCTTCTATGTGCTGGATCGCACCAACGGCAAGCTGCTCGGCGCGTCGCCGTTCGTGTCCAAGCAGACCTGGACCACCGGCGTCGACATGAAGACCGGCCGTCCGATCGAAACCGGCAATCGCCCTGGCGATCCGGGCAAGGAAGAGAAGGGTTCCTCCGTGTTCGCGGCGCCGGCCTTCCTGGGCGCGAAGAACTGGATGCCGATGGCCTACAACAACGGCACCGGCCTGTTCTACGTGCCGTCCAACGAGTGGGGCATGGACATCTGGAACGAGCCGATCACCTACAAGAAAGGCGCGGCCTTCCTCGGTGCCGGTTTCACCATCCGTCCGCTGTATGAAGACCACATCGGCGTGCTGCGCGCGATGGACCCGGCGACCGGCAAGATCGTCTGGGAGTACAACAACGAAGCGCCGCTGTGGGGCGGTGTGATGACCACGGCGGGCAATCTCGTCTTCACCGGCACGCCGGAAGGTTTCCTCAAGGCCTTCGATGCGAAGACCGGCAAGGAACTGTGGAAATTCCAGACCGGTTCCGGCGTGGTCGGCCAGCCGATCACCTGGGAGCAGGACGGCGAGCAGTTCGTCGCGGTGGCGTCCGGCTGGGGCGGCGCGGTGCCGCTGTGGGGCGGTGAAGTCGCCAAGAAGGTCAAGGACATCAGCCAGGGCGGAATGATGTGGGTGTTCAAGCTGCATCGCACTCAAGCCGCCGCGAAGTAAGTCTTCTTTGGCCGACCTGTAGGAGCGGATCCTATCCGCGACTGAAAACTGCGAGAGCACAGTCGCGGATGGGATCCGCTCCTACAGTAGCCGTGAACACATTCAAGAAAGCCAACCAGCCCCCCAACCTAGAACGCACATGAAAAAGTCATCCGCATTTGCCGTCCTGTCGATCGCGGCAGGCGTCGCCATTACCGCCGCCAACGCCCACGGCAATGTCACACCGCAGGCCGTCGACACCGCGGGCCTGCCGAAGCTGCAAGGCCCGCTCGAAGTCAACCCGTTTCGCGGTAACGCCAAAGCCATCGCGATCGGTGAAGCCGCATTCGGCCAGAACTGCGCGCGTTGCCACGGCCTCGGCGCCGTGTCCGGCGGCATCGCGCCCGATCTGCGCATGCTCCCGGTCGGTGACGAAGGCGACGATCTGTTCCAGCAGCGCATACGTCACGGTTCGATCCGCAACGGCGTCACCTACATGCCGTCGTTCGATGGCATCTTCAGCGAAGAGGCGATCTGGTCGATCCGCTCCTGGCTGGAAACCGTCCACCAGGAATGAGCTGAAGCGTCGTGCCGGAGCCGTCGCAGAAGCGGCCCGAAGCAATAGCAGCGGAACGTAGAGGAGTGTCACCGTGAAATTCGATATCCCCATCGCGCGGTCGATGGTCGTCGCCTGCCTGCTGAGCCTGTCGCTGCCGGTGGTCGCGCAGGAGCCGGTGCTCGACCAGCTCGATCAGGCGCGCGAAAAAGGCAGTCTGGAAGTCGCGGTGTATCGCGACTTTCCGCCTTACTCGTATCTGGACCAGGGCCAGTACATCGGCGTCGACGTCGATCTGGCCAAGGCGATATCGCAGAAGATCGGCCTGCCGCTGCGCCTGCGGACCATCATCGCCGGCGACGATGCCGACGACGACCTGCGCAACAACATCTGGAAAGGGCATTACCTCGGCGGCGGTGTTGCCGATCTGATGCTGCACGTCGGCATGGATCCGCAGTACGTCAAGCGCCAGGAAAAGGCAGATCTGATCGGGCCTTATTTCCACGAGGCGGTGAGCATCGCGTATCGGCCGGGGCGCTACAAGAACATGGCGACGCCGCTGTCGCTGGTCGGCACCAAGGTCGGCGTCGAGCTGGGATCGATGGCCGATCTGTATTTGAGCGGCGCCTATGGCGGCCGCCTGCGCACCGCCGCCGAACGTCTGCCGACGGCGATGGCCGCGGTGCAGGCCTTCGCCAATGACGAGGTCGACGCGGTGATGGCGCCTCACGGCGAACTGCAAGGCCTGCTCAAAATCATCGGCGGCCCGCCTATCGAAACACGCACCACCGAGATCCAGGGCCTGTATCGCACGGCTTGGGATGTCGGCATGGCGATCAAGGCCGGCAATCCGAAACTGAAAGCGGCGGTGCTCGATGCGCTGGCCAAACTGCAGCAGAGCGGCGAGCTGCAGGCGATCTTCGCGCGCTACGGCATCGACTACGTTGCGCCGGAGATGGCCGTCGCTGCGGCGCCGTGATCGCGCGCCGCCTGTGCCTGTTGTGGCTGTGCGCCGCGAGCGCTTTCGCGTTCGCCGCGCATGCGGCTGACGGCAGCGCGCCGGCACGCGGCAATCTGCCGGCCGATCCGCTGAACTCGCCGAGCTGGAAGTACATGCGCGAGCGCTTCCTCGGCAGCGACCCGGTGCTGTTCGATGCGCGGGTGCAGGTCGATCTGCCGCCGGCTGCCGAAGACCAGGCGCAGGTGCCGGTGATGGTGCGCGCGCCGGATTTGCAGGATGTCGAAACCGTGCTGGTGTTCGCCGATCTGAATCCGCTGCCGAAAATCCTGCAGTACACGCCGCTACAGGCGTCCAGCGACATCGGCTTTCGCTTCAAGGTCGAGCAGTCGACACCGGTGCGCGCGGCGATGCGCACGCGTGATGGCGTCTGGCATGTCGGCGGCGCCTGGCTGCGCGCCGCCGGCGGCGGCTGTACCGCGCCGAGCCTGGGCACCGGGCAGGGGCTGTGGCAGAACCGTCTCGGCGAAGTGTCGGCGCGGCTGTGGCCGCGCGACACCCGATCCGAGCGCCTGCGTTTTCGCGTGATCCATCCGATGGACACCGGGCTCGCCAGCGGCATTCCGGCCTTCCATCTCGACAGGATCGATATGCTCGACGAGCACGGCGCGCTGCTGGCTTCGCTGCAGACTTTCGAGCCGGTATCCGAGAACCCGGTGATCAGTGTCGACCTGCGCAGCGCCGGCAAGCTGCAGTTGCAGGCGCGCGACATCCAGGGCAATCGGTTCTCGGCGCAGGTCGCGCCATGAAGCATGCGTGGATGATGATCGCCTCGCTGGCGATGTCGCCGGTGCAGGCAGCCAACGACTATGCGCTGAAGCCGGTGGTGATCGCCGACGGCGTGCAGGTGTTCGTCGGTCGCAACGAGCATTTCAGCCGCGACAACGGCGGCAACATCGCCAACACCGGTTTCATCATCGGCAGTGACGGTGTCATCGTCATCGATACCGGGCCGTCGCGGCTGTACGGCGAGCAGCAGCGTGCGGCGATCGCGAAAGTCACGCCCAAGCCGATCGCGCAGGTCTACATCAGCCATCAGCATCCGGATCATTATCTTGGCGACCAGGCCTATGCCGGCGTTCCGGTCGCGGCCTTGCCGGCGACGATCTCGGCGATACAGAGCAGCGGCGATGCGCTGGCCGACAACCTGTATCGACTGGTCGGCGGCTGGATGGCCGGCACGCAGTCGCTGGTGCCGACGCAACCGGTGAGCGCGGGCGAGGTCAGCGTCGCCGGCCGCAAGCTCAGGCTGATCGCCGGTACCGGGCACACCGACGGCGATCTGATGGTTTATGACGTCGAAAGCAAGACCCTGTTCGCCGGCGACCTGGTGTTCTTCGAGCGCACCGCGACCACACCCAACGCGAACGTCGCGCACTGGCTGGCGACGCTGGACGAAATCGGGAAACTGGATTTCAGGACGCTGGTGCCGGGCCATGGGCCGGTGGTACACGATGCCGCTGCGATCGAGCAGACCCGCGACTATTTGCGCTGGCTGACGGCCAGCCTCAAGTCCGCCGCCGATCGCGGCCTCGACATGGCCGAGGTGATGAACCAGCCGATCCCGCCGCGCTTCCAGCATCTGGCGGTGCTGGGCGAGGAATATCGCCGCTCGGTGTCGCACCTGTATCCGGACATCGAGTTGCAGAGTCTGCCGAAGCGTTGACGCCGATGAGTCGTCATTCCCGCGAAGGCGGGAATCCAGGGATGTCACCGCCGCGCTCGCCGCAATGCATTCCCGCCTTCGCGGGGGCAATCCGGTCAAGCTAGAAGCGCCTGCCACCAACCGTAGTGCGGCGAGCTTTTCTTGAGTTGAAATGGGCCGAGGGTGCCGATCCGACGAACGACTTGCGGCAAACGGCGCTGGCGTTCCAAGTTCGCGTTCGCCCAAGCCATGAGAACCTCCGGGGTTCCCATCGTTTGCACGGCGACGGACGGGGCATTCGCTACGCGGACGGCAGGCCGATCGTCCGTTACCAATATGCGCTTCCGATGCAGCGCAAGCGATAAGGCTTGTGCCTCGCCGTCGTCCAATTCTGCCGCGAACTCGATGAGCGAGGCGTGCTCCGCAGCGGAAGCAAGCGTGAGTACCTGCAGATTGCCATCGGCAATAACTGCGGCGGGGTCCAATGTCAGTTTGTGGATGTTGCCGTCGGCGTCGAAATCCCGCACGAATATCGCCTCCTTCAGCGCGGTGTCGCCGATGCTCCAAGAGGCGCCGAAGTTTCTGAGTTCTCCCAGTCCGCTCCAGCCGCAGTAAAGATTCACCAATGCACAAGCGTCCAGAACGTAGTGGCTCATGCGGACTTACCGGGCGGCGAGCAGCGAGTCCGTCAGGTTCACGCTGAACCGTTCGGAAACACCGTCGGCATCGTCAGTCACCTCGGCACGCTGGTAGGCAATCTCCCGTGCCTCCACCAACGAACAGCGAAGCAATTTTGCGAGCGTTCCGGTGCTGATCTTGTCTGAGGCCCATGCCTGCACTGCCAGCAGCTTGTATCGGTCGGGGAAGGTGTCGGCGGAATCCGCCTCCGGCTGATCTTGCACCCCCGCCTCGCGCTTCAAGTCCTTGACCGCCACGCCCGATGCCTTGATGGAGTCCCAGCTCCCACGCCCGATCAGGTTCAGCGATTCCAGCCGCAGGGTCATCGCCGTGAGCGAGACTTCGTAGTAGTCCGCCATCCGGCAGAGATCGCCTACATTGAAGTCGCTCTTGCGCTCGACTTCCTCATAGAAGCGGCGCTGGACTCCGGCCTCCGGCATCAGGAAGGCGGCAGCGAAAGCATCGGCAAATCGCTCGTTCTCGGGCTTGCGCTGCATTGGCCGCAGATAGTCCACGCCGGGCTTGTCGCGATCCAGCAGGAAGTGCCCGTACTCATGCGCCGCCGTCCAGCGACGACGCTCCTTGGGGTGCAGCTTGTTGATGAGGATGCAGTAGCCGAAGTCCGATACGAAGACATAGAGCCCCGCCAGCTTCGAAGGCAGTGCGTCCAAAAACACATGAACGCCAACGTCCTCCAAGACCTTGCGCAGCGTGTAGATCGGCAGGTGCGCGCCAAGATTCAGCCGCGCACGCTCTTCCTGCGCACAGTGTTCGGCGAATCTCTCGATAGGACCTACCGGCGCGCGGATGCGGGGAGGAAAATTGGTAACAGGCTGCGCGTCCAGTTTCTTTTCGAGGAAAAGATAGTCGTCCACGAAGCCGGTGAGCTTGGCGATTGCGGTCTCTAATTCCTCCTGATCATCGGGGTTGCTGCTGAGCACAGAGCGAAGATGGGGCTGCAGCTTCGGCGGTTGCGTTTCCTGCCGTAGCAACGCGTTCACGGAGGTTTTATAAAGAGCGGCGAGCCTTACCAATTCCTCCGGGCGCGGGCGTCGCGTCGCTTTCTCGATGGCGATGAAGGTGGGACGGCTCATGTCGAGGTGGGCGGCGGCCGTATCCTGAGTAACGCCGGCACTCTTGCGTGCGGCCACGAGCCGTTCGGCTAAAGCCGACAGGTCGGTGTTTTCGTAGTTCATGGGGACGTGTCCAAGGAAATCGAAGGGTGACTGTCGCGTCGAATGGCGGCAGCCTTTAGCACACGTTGAGGGGACAAATGACCGAGCGTATTAATGACCTCTTGAGCATGGCGGCGCTGGCGCTCGGCAACAGCGGCGTGCTGTTCAGATGGCACCTGCGTGCCGGTGAGATGCCAATGCAAGCGACGTTGCATCAGCGGATCGTTCGCTAGACAAGCTGCCGCATCGTTGAGATAACAGCGCAGATAATCGGCGCTGTCCCGCGTCAGTGGTTTGGGGTCTGACACCAAGTCGAGGCTGTATTGGCCGGCTGGTTCCGCGATACCCGCCGCAGCAAATGCCTGCCTGCGTTCGATGCAGCCAGGGCACTGTCCGCAATGGCCGGTCTTGCGCTCACGCCAGGAGGTATGCACGCAGGAGCGCGAAAGCTGTGCCCAGTCGGCCAGACCCTGTGCTTTGAGCGGGACTAGCATTTCCGCCTTGGTCTGAGTCGCAAACGGCAGAGAGTAGCGGATGGGCTTTTCCGCCACGGCCGATGCAAGCTGGCTCATCAACTTCAAGAAAGTAGGGTGTGCGCCCCGCGTCGCCAGACCGCCCGCCAGCATACCGGTCATCAGCGGCAAGTTAATAGCGCCGACACCGTTCTCGAAGACCTCGATGTCTTCAATCTCGCAGGCTTGAGCCACGACGGCCGCAGTTGCGCAAAACAGAAAGGCACGGCTGCGCTGCGAGCGTTCTTGGCGGCTGATGCGCTTCGCTGCACCACCCCGCAGCGCCACGACCATAGTCGTGTGCAGTTGGCGCGTCGTCTGCGTTAACGCGCTGAGCCGCTGAATCTGGTCGGCGCAGCGGTGCCGTAGCCCACTTTGATGCCCCACAGTGACGAGCAGGTAATCATCTACGCCCGCGAGGACTCTACTCGCAAGACCGGCAGCCGAATCCAGCCCTCCGCTGTAAAGCGCAATCCGGCGGGGACGCTGCGTCCACGGCAAATCCAGTCGCAACTGGTCCTGCGGCAACGGCGAAGCGGCTGCGGATTCGAAGCTGAGCGACCAGTTCTCATCGGTGAGGAAGACCAGAAGTTCGGTTACGGCCTCGATGATCTCGTCACGCTGCCAAAAGGCCAGATCGTGAACCGCGAAGCTCAATCGGAGAGAGCGAATACCGATGTCGTTGCCCTTGCCGGGTTTGCGTTTGATGACGCGATCAACCGCGTACACACCCGCTGCTACGTTCAATAGGTCTACACCGCGAGCGGTCGGACGAGACAACAGGCTGCGCAAGGGCGCATCCGCCAGCAAGCGCAAGTCCTGCTCGATGTCGCCTCGCACATGAATGCGATCGGGCGTCGCATGGATGGAGAGCGATTTAGCGTTGTCCTGGGACATGGTTCCCGCCTCCGACACGAATGGCGAGTGGGGAGTGCACCAGCGCGCTTGCCTCGACGGGAGGCTGGGTTCGTCCAGCGCCCGTTTGACGCAAGCGACGCACAGGCTGACCACGTAAGGACGCCTCTATAGTCGCAGTAAGCCCGCTGCGTCGGGACTCGAATTCCTGCCTCACTGCCTGCATCAGTGCTTCGCGTCGGGCGCTGTCCTCAAAACAGCCGCTGCGTTCGGCGAGCACGGGAACCTTTCCCATCACGCTGTCAATCAGCATGGCCGTCATGCACCGCGCAATGGCTGCCGGCTCCTTCGATGGCGTGGCCGCGATGGCATTGCGGGCAACGCGGACCAGTTGCTGATCCTGGAAGCTCTCGACCACGGCGCGCATCGCTGCGGGATGCTGCTCGGTGGCCTGCAAGACCGTCAACAGCGTCTGCCCAGACTGAAGTGCTTTGGAGAGCTGCAAGCGAAGCCCGCGGTTAAGGTCATCCGCAGCGCACTCGGCGATGGCCGTGAGCGTGAAGCTTGGGGTCACCAATGCCGCACGGGTGCGCTGCCAGCGGCGGCTACTCAGGTCCAGGATTTCGTTCTCGGCCATTTTCTGCGCTTCATTCAAGTGCGCAGACAGGTTATGGCTAAAACTTGTCCATGTCAAATAAGTACGTCTTAAAATGTAAGAATGTCACGTCAGTCTCGCGGCAGCGGCCCCGACTGGGCAGCGTTAGCTTCGGCCGAAGTGGTCAAGCAGGTGCTTCAGCGTCACGTTCGATGCAACGGCGTCATGGCGGATCAGCAAGTACCGCCACGCTGTACCGCAATTGCTCCCCCGGATCGAGGCCGTGAGCGCTTCGACGCTGACGGCGGTCATGCAAGATTGTTTTAGGCTTCGTCTCCGGCGCGAGGCGGCAATCCACGTTTACGCTTCATGATCGCGTCGAACTTTTTCAAGTCTGCGCGACTTTGCCGCGCCTTGAAGAACTGTTCTGCATCCATCACCGCCAGCTTTTCCGCGACAGCCGTCGCGACGAACTGATTCATGCTGGTGCCGTCCTGCTTGCTGACCTTTTCGACCGCCGCCCTGATCGAACGTGGCAGGCGCAGTGGGAAAGTTGAAATAGCTTTCATCGCGATCTCCTTAATGCTTCCGAAGGAAGTAACAACTCAATTCCAAACTGTCCGGGTGCCTTTCCAAAATCCCGCTGGTTGAATGTGACCAGGGCGTCCGCTTGGCCGTTTACGGCTGTTTCCAAAACCATCTCATCGGCGGGATCGCTCAACTGTGGTCGCCACGAGTAGTGGATTGTCACCGGTTGCGCGAATACGGCCAAAGCGTCGAGAAAGGCCTGCGCGTCCGCTGCGGTCAATCCTGCCGCCGACAGGTGCTCTTCCTCCGTGCATTTCGCCTCGTACTCGATAAACAGCGGGACACTAATAAGGAGGCTGATCCGACCGTGTCGCGCCATACGGAGCAGTTCGGCGGACGCACCCGTGGGGCTCCTAAGACCCGCGATCACCACATCGGTATCGAGCACTAATTTCACTTTCTTATAGTATCACCGGCGATGTCATATTGGCAGTTCTGATCAGGCTTATTGTGTGACGCCAACGACGATCTTCCGTGGCTGTGACTGCGAACTGCATCAGTCACTGCCAAGGCACACGGTATTTCCCCTTCGCCGTGTCAAGGGCCCGCGATGCCCGGCTGGCTTAACTCTCGCGCGCGAATGACGCCTGTCAGCCGAAACTGTCCGCGGTGATGCTGTCGTACCAGGCATGTGCCTGCCGCGCCTCTCGTTCGCGCAACGCGGTGTCGCCGGACAGCGGGCTCATGCCTTCGGATAGGGCGGACAGGCGGCCATTGATCGCGCCGTAGAAACCGGACACCGAGATCGCCGCGCTCTCGCCGACCAGGCTGTAGCAGGTATTGAGCAGCTGCGGCTCGGGTGCCGGCTTTCCGCTCAAGGCCGCGGCGATTGCAGCCGCGCACAGCTTGGCCTGGCTGTTCGCCGAGAAGCCGGACTTCGGCATCGGCGCCGCCTGCGCGGCGTCGCCGATCACGTGAATACCGGCATGGCGACGCGACTCGAAGCTCGCCGGATCGACAGGACACCACAGCGATTCGTCGGCCAGGTCGTGCTGCGTCGCCAGATCGGCAGCACGCTGCGGCGGAATGATCGAGGCGAGATCGACCTTCAGCGAGACGTTCGCATCGCGTAACCACACTTGGTTGCTCGCGGTATCGACGCGCACGACTTCGCCGTTTTCCGCGCGTGGTATCCAGGCGATCAGGCCGGGATACAGGCGATCCCATTCCAGCTGAAACAGCGCACGTTTGGAGAAATCGTCTTTGGCATCGGCGATCAGGATCTTGCAGCGCCGGCGGCCGGCGCGCGTCAGCGCAGCCGCTATCAGGCTGGCGCGCTCGTAAGGTCCGGGCGGGCAGCGGTAGGGGTTGGGCGGCGCCGCGATCAGCACCGTCGCGCCGTCAGCCAGCGCCGCGACGCGAGCGCGCAGACTCAGCAACTGCGCGTCGCCGAGCCAGGCATGCGGCATCTGCTCGCTATGCCGGGGATCGAGACCTTCGATGGCGTCCCAGCGCATCGCGACGCCGGGCGCGATGACGATCCGATCGGCGCTGTGCACGCCGTGGCGAGCGGTGCTGACTTGCAGCTTGCCGGTATCGATCGCGGTGACTTCGTCGACGATCAGCCTGACGCGGTGATGCTCGGCAATTTTTGCGAGGTCGCGTTCGATGCTGTGCGGCGTACGCAGCCCGGCGATGACCAGATTGGTGAACGGCCCGGTGTAGAACTGTGCGCGCCGGTCGATCAGCGTGATCACGGCGTCGGGCATCAGCACGCGCAGGTACTTGGCGCAGGTGGCGCCGCCGAAGCCGGCGCCGACGACGATCAGGCGCGGGCCGTGGCGCGGCGTCGCCCCTGCGTTGAAGCTCGCCGGCACGGCGAGGCCCGCAGCCAGCAACTGGCGCCGGCTGAGCGTCATTGTTTTTGGGGTTTGGAAGACAACTGCGCGGCGAGGGCCGCAATGTCCTCGTCGGACAGCTTGCTGCTGAAGCGCGCCATGATCGAACCGCTTTGCGGCTGATCGCGAAAACGCTGCAGATCACTCACGATGGTCGCCGCGGAAAGACGATCCAGCGCGACGAACTCCTCAGAATCGCCACCGGGCCGATGACAGCCCTGGCAGGACATCGCCAGCGGCGACAAGGGCGCCGCGACTGCGATGCCGGGTAGCAGCACCATCGCCAGCGGCATCAGTCGGATCACGGGACGGCAGAGGAAAGTTTGCGTCCCTCGATACGCCGCTGCGCGGCTACTCGGGAGGAACGGGGATCGCTCAAGAATCTCCGTTCATCCCGAATAGCTTCGCTTGCAAAGCGTATCGAGGGACGCTGCCGAAGCTAGAAAAAGCCCAGCGGATTGATGTCGTAGCTGACCAGCAGGTTCTTGGTCTGCTGATAGTGGTCGAGCATCATCTTGTGGTTTTCGCGGCCGACACCCGAACGCTTGTAGCCACCGAACGCGGCGTGCGCCGGGTACAGGTGATAGCAGTTGGTCCAGACGCGGCCGGCCTTGATCTTGCGGCCGACGCGATAGGCGCGATTGATGTCGCGCGTCCACAGGCCGGCGCCGAGGCCGAACTCGCTGTCGTTGGCGATGGCGATGGCTTCTTCCTCGGTCTTGAAGGTCGTTACGCTGACCACCGGCCCGAAGATTTCCTCCTGGAACACGCGCATCTTGTTGTTGCCTTTCAGCAGCGTCGGCTCGATGTAGTAGCCGCCGCCGAGTTCGCCTTCCAGTTTCGCGACGCCGCCGCCGACCAGCACTTGCGCGCCTTCCTGCTTGGCGATCGTGAAGTAGGACTGGATCTTGTCGAACTGCTGGGCGCTGGCCTGCGCGCCGACCATCACGTCGGTGTCCAGCGGATCACCGCGCTTGATCTTCTTGATCTTCTCCATGACCTTGGCCATCAGCGGCTCGTAGATCGATTCCTGGATCAGCGCGCGCGACGGGCAGGTGCAGACCTCGCCCTGGTTGAAGAACGCCAGCACCAGGCCTTCGGCGCACTTGTCGATGAATTCCGGCTCGGCCTGCATCACGTCTTCGAAGAAGATGTTCGGGCTCTTGCCGCCGAGTTCCATCGTGCTCGGGATGATGTTCTTCGCCGCCAGGCCCATCAGGTGTTCGCCGACCGGCGTGGAGCCGGTGAAGGCTATCTTGGCGATGCGCTTGCTGCTGGCGAGCGCTTCGCCGGCCTCCTTGCCGTAGCCCTGCACGATGTTCAGCACGCCCGGCGGCAACAGGTCGCCGATCAGTTCCATCAGCACGCTGATGCCCAGCGGCGTCTGCTCGGCCGGTTTCATGACGATGCAGTTGCCGGCGGCGAGCGCCGGTGCGAGCTTCCACGCGGCCATCAGCAGCGGGAAATTCCACGGGATGATCTGGCCGACGACGCCGAGCGGTTCGTGAATGTGATAGGCGGTGGTCTTGGAGTCGATTTCGCCCAGCGTGCCTTCCTGGGCGCGGATCGCGCCGGCGAAATAGCGGAAGTGATCGACCGCGAGCGGGATGTCGGCGTTCAGCGTTTCGCGCACGGCTTTGCCGTTGTCCCAGGTTTCGGTGACCGCGAGCAGCTCGAGATTCTGTTCGATGCGGTCTGCGATCTTCAGCAGCACCAGGGATCGCGCGGCGACGCTGGTTTCGCCCCAGGCATCGGCGGCGGCGTGGGCGGCGTCCAGCGCCATCTCGACGTCGGCGGCGGTGGAGCGCGGGAATTCGGCGATAACCTTGCCGTTCACCGGCGAAGTGTTGGTGAAGTACTTGCCCTCGACCGGCGGCACGAACTTGCCGCCGATGTAGTTGCCGTACTTCGGCTTGAACGTGACGATGCTGCCGGGCGTGCCGGGATGTGCGTACTTCATGTTTTAGCTCCTCGTTGGTTTGTCATCTTTTGCGGCGTCTTTGGTAGCGCTGCGCCTGACTGGCAGTCTGCGCCTATGGGATGGACTTCGCGCGGAATTACGGGTTCCGACGCCACCGCCGGTTGACCTAAGCCCGGTGCCGGCGTTCGCGGGCCCGCCAGAGCATGGGTCATGCCAGCTTCGGCGGGCCGGCGAAAGCCCTGGCCAAACTCGGCCGCCGCGGCCAGAGGCGCCGCGCAGATTGTTGATCGGGAAAGGATTGTCCGGGTGCGTCCGGCGCGCCGGCGAGCGCCGCTTGAAGATGCCGGGAGCCGCCGCGCGCGGTGGCCGATATCAGGACTGACACGGACTGTGTCATCGCCGTGGCAGCGCAACGCCGGCGGAGAAAGTGCAGGCAGCCTTGCGTCCCTTTGGATTCGACGTAGGGCGGAACGCCAGCTGATGTAGGACAATGTTGATAAATCCGCTGCGCTGGCCGGCTGTTGCCGTGTCGCTCCGCCGCCCACCCAGAGCCTTGTCCGAAACCCTAGAAAAACTCGATGCCGCGAACTGGCGGCGTTTCTCCGGCCTGCTCGACCAGGGCCTGGCGCTGCCGCCTTCGCAGCGGCCGGCCTGGCTGAACTCGCTGCCGCAGGAACACGCCGGTCTGCGCGGGCTGCTGCAATCCGCGTTGCAGGCCGACCTGGAGTTGCAGGCCAGCGCGGCGACCGGCGTGCCGTCGCTGCGCGTCGAGCAGCCCGAACCCTATCTGTTCGAAAGCGGCCGCCGCTTCGGCAGCTACCAGATCACCGCGCCGCTGGGTCGCGGCGGCATGGGTGAAGTCTGGCGCGCGCATCGCTGGGATGACCCCAGCCTGCGCGAAATCGCGCTGAAGCTGCCGCACACCTGGCTGCTCGGCCCGGCCATGCGGCTGCGCCTGGGCCGCGAGAAGCAGATCCTGGCCGGCCTGGATCATCCCAACATCGTGCGCCTGCAGGACGCCGGCATTGCCGAGGACGGCCAGCCTTGGATGGCGCTGGAATGCGTCGACGGCCAGCGTATCGACGACTACTGCCGTGAGCGCCGCCTGGGCATCGCCGCGCGGCTGGCGCTGTTCGACCAGGTGCTGAGCGCGGTGCAGTCCGCGCATGTCGGCCTGGTGGTGCATCGCGACCTCAAGCCGTCGAACATCCTGGTGACGCCGGAAGGCGTGGTGAAGCTGCTCGACTTCGGCATCGCCAAGCTGCTTGACGACAGCGGGGTCGGCGCAGAAACCGAGTTGACGCGCATCGGCGGACGTTCGGCGACGCCGGACTACGCGGCCCCCGAGCAGCTCGGCGGCGGCGCGCTGACGGTGGCCACCGATCTCTACACGCTCGGCCTGGTGCTGTACGAGCTGCTGTGCGGCATGAAGCCGTTTGCATCGCAGCGGCGCGCGCGCGAAGGCTACGCCGAGGCGCCGCCGCTTGCCTCCACGCAAGCCGTGCCGGCGGCGGTCGCGGCGAGCATCGGCGGCCTGACGCCCGCGCAGCTCAGGCGCGCGCTGCGCGGCGATCTGGATGCGATCCTGGCGCAGGCGATGGAGCCCAACCCGCGCGCGCGTTACCGCTCGGCGGAAAGCTTCGCCGAAGACCTGGCGCGACACCGCCGCTCCGAGCCGATCCGCGCGCGCCACATCACCGTGTTCGAGCGCGCGCGCAAGTTCGGCCGGCGTCATCGGCTGCTGCTCGCGGTCGGCGCGCTGTTCCTGATCGTCGTCGCCGGCGGAGTCGGCGCCAGCCAGATCGAGGCGCGGCGTGCCGAGCGCGAGGCGCAGCGCGCCAATGCCAGCCGCGATTTCCTGCTCGACATCCTGTCGGCCAGCGATCGCCTGTCCGCGGTCCAGCACGAGCCCGGCTCGGTCACCGCGCGCGAGTTGCTCGACAACATCGTCGCCAAGCTCGACAGCCGGCTCGCCGACCAGCCGGAGACGCGGCTCGAGCTGCTGAAGAAAGCCGCGTGGATTTATCGCGCCTGGTTCCAGCGCGACGAGACCGAGCGGCTGCAGCGGCGCTACCGTCAACTGGTGCAGCAGCTCAGCGGCCCCGGCGATCCCCGGCTGATCCAGAGCCTGCTGGATGAAGCCTCCACCGACATGGACTATCCGGACCGTCGCGGCGCTGCGGCGCTGCTGGATCAGGCGGCGAAGGCGATCCGCGAATACGGCCTGCAAGGCAGCGCGCTGGAGGCGAAGTGGCTGCTGGAATCGGCGCGCTACGAGGTGCCCGAAATCGGCTACTCCGAGGATGTGATCGCCAGGCTGCACCAGGCGATCACGATCTACGAGCGTCTCGATCCACCGCAAGCCGATCTGCCGTGGACTTACGCGCATCTGAGCAACAGCCTGGTCCAGGCCGGGCGTATCGACGAAGCCTATGCACTGACCAAGCAAGCGCTGGAGCGCGAACAGCAGGTGACGGCCAGCCGCAACGACTGGTTCATCGCCAGCCAGTGGGTGCGCCTGGGCCATATCGAACGGCTGATGGGCAACATGGACAAGGCGCTGGCCAACTACGAGCGTGGCGACGCGTTGGTGCTGCAGACCTATGGTCGCGAAATCTATACGCACTGGGATGCCTGCCTGTGGCGCGCGACGCTGCTCGACTGGAAGGGCGACAGCGCGCAGGCCGAGCAGCTGTTTTCATCCGGACTGGCGGAGTTGGACGCGATCAAATCACCGCAGCTGGTCGAGGCCGGGGGCTGGTTTCGCCTGGCGTATGCCAAGTTTCTGATCGCGCATCGCCGCCACGCCGAGGCGCTGCCGCTGCTGCAGCAGGCGCTGCAAGTGAACTACAGCTTCCGCCCGGCCAAGGTGCGTCGCGCCGACGTGATGCTGTATCTGGGCCAGGTCTACGAGGCGCTCGGACGCATAGCTGAAGCGCGGCAGCAGTTCATGGCCGCCAACGAGGATTATCAGCGCCTGAACCAGCCGCAGGCGCGGCAGTCGCTGGCGGCGCGTTTTGCGCTGGCGGACTTCGTCTATCGTCACGGCGACCGCGCCGCGGCGGAGCCGGAATTCGCCGAGATCGTCCGGCTGTCGGCGGTCCGGCCGACGCTGGTCGCGGCCCAGGCCAGAATGCGCCTGGCGCAGATCGCCGGTGAAAAAGGCGACGCCGCTCAGGCCCGGGCGCTGGCGGCCGTGGCACTGCAGCAGTTGCAGCAGGTCAGGGCGCTCTACGATCCACGAATGAAACAGGAATTGCTGGCGCAGGCCGCGCGCCTGTAGGGCGTGGCGGGCGTTGTGCGATCCCGGGTTTCACCCGGGCTACTCCAGCAATTGCATCAGTAGCCCGGGTGAAACCCGGGGATTGTTGCTACTCCAGCAGCAGCTTCATCAGCACGCGCGCCTTGTTCCAGTCGTTGCGCACGGTGCGCTCGGACAGGTTCAGCGCCTGGGCGATGTCGAGTTCGGTGAGGCCGCCGAAAAAACGCATTTCGACGATCTGCGCCAGCCGCGGCTCGCGCAGCCGCAGCGCCTCGACGGCTTCATCGACGTACAGCGGATCGTCCTCGACGATCGCCTGGTCGAGATTCTGCGTGTCCAGCCGTAGCACCTCGCCGCCGCCGCGGCGCTCGGCCAGATGCTGGCGCGCCATGTCGACGATCACCGAGCGCATCACCTTGGAAGCGTGGGCGAAAAACTGCGCACGCTGGGCCTCGCCGATTTCGGATTTGGCCGAGGCCAGCAGTTTCAGATAGGACTCGTGTACCAGGCAGGTGGTGTCCATCAGCGGCCCGCGGCCGGACAGCCGCAGGCGGCTGCGCGCGAGCTTTTTCAGATCGGCGTAATGGTCGTCCCACAGATCGTCGAGCCGGGGTCTGCGCGCATCCGAAGTGGGTGAGATGGTGGTCATGCCGCCAAGCCTAAAGCATGGCGCGGCCGACGGCAGCGGGGTGCGCGATAGGCCGGCAGTCAGCAAGGCCTTTTTACACTCGCGCCTCGTGTCCAAAAAGGGGGGAGCAATGGCGGAGACCATTTTCGAAGCGCTGCGCGAGAGCCACCGCATCCAGCGGACGCTGATGCGCCGGTTGATGCTGTCCAAGGCCGATCCGCGCCGCGATGAAATATTCCGCCTGCTGCGGATCGAGCTGGCGGCGCACGAGGCGGCGGAGGAGCGCTATCTGTACGTCGAAATCCTGATGGACGATCGCGGCCTGCACCCGTCGCGCGACGCGCTCGCCGATCATCACGAGATGGACGAGCTGGTCGAAGAGATGCAGCACGGTCACCATGCCGGCCGCAGCTGGACCAGCAAGATGAAGAAGCTGGCCGAGAAGCTCTACGACCATCTGCGCGAGGAAGAGAAAATCTTCTTCCAGATTTCCGGCAAGATCCTCAGCGACACGCAGAAGACGCGTCTGGCGGTGCAATACCGCAAGGACTATCGCGACATGCACCGCAAGCTCGAAGCCGGCTAGCGTATACAGGCATGGCCGCGTGCGCGCGCAACACATTGCGCGCACTCACCGGCCCGAGCTTCATGGCAGCATCCTGCAGATGCAGCCATTGCGAGGTGCCGCGTGCCGACAGCTAAGGAACATCTGAATAAGTCTTGCGCGCCCGCGTTGCCCCGGAGCTGCCGCCAGGCAAGGCGCGGGCTGCGCGGTTTGGCGATTCCAAACAAGCGGCCCGCAACGCCGCATGGCGGCAGCTCCGGGGCAACCCAAAGGGCCGGCGCCAAAACCGGCACGCTGCGGCGTCAGTCGCTCCTCCTGTATGCCCAATACACTTCGTCACTCCTTCCTTGCATCGTGCCGGTTTTGACGTCGGCGCGGACGTGCAGGACTTATTCAGATGTTCCCTAAGGATCAGGATCGTGTGCCGCAGCGCTGGGAAGACATCACGCCGGCCTGGTTGAACGACGCGCTGGCCGCGCGTTGCGCCGGTGCCGTGGTGCAGCAGGTCGACATCGTGCATCGCGACGACGGCACCAATCGCCGCGCCGTGCTGCAGCTGTCCTATTCGCGTGGCAGCGGTCCGCGGACGCTGTTCCTCAAAGCCAACGATCCGGCGCATCGCGCCGTACACCTGCGCAACGGCAACCTGTTCAACGAGGCGCTGCTGTTCGGCGCGAATGTGCCGTTGCCGGTGGAACATCCCATCGTCTACAGGGCGATTGCGGATCAGCAGCGGGGCGATTTCCTGCTGGTGATGGAAGACCTGAAACAACGCGACGCTGATCCGCGTGACGCGCTGCGGCCGATGAGCGCGGAGCAGGTTGCCGACGGCCTGCGCGGACTGGCGCGGCTGCACAGCCAGTACTGGGGATTCTCCGCCGACCGCCATCCGCAGCTGGGCTGGATCAAGACCTGGGAAGCGAGCGAGGGCTGGCTGGTGGGACTGCGCAGACGCATTCCGATCGGCCTGGAGCGCGCCGCGGGTCTGCTGCCGGATTCGCTGCCGCACTACGACGGCGAGCAGATCCTGGAGTTCTGGCGGCGCTACGTGGCGAGCCTCAGCGAGCACCCGATGACCCTGCTGCACGGTGACGCGCATATCGGCAACACCTACATCGTGCCCGGCGGCCAGGTCGGGTTTCTCGACTGGCAGGTGGTGCGGCGCGGCGAGTGGTCGCAGGACGTGGGCTACTTTCTGGTCGGCGCGCTGACCGAGGCCGATCGGCGGCGCCACGAGCGTGAGCTGGTACAGATCTATCGCGATGCGCTGGACGTGCCGGCGGCCGAGCGACCGAGTGCGGAGCAGATGTGGCGGCGTTACCGCGCCACGCCGGCCTACGGCCTCGCCATCTGGTTGTCGACGCTGGGCACCGACGGCTGGCAGGCGCCGGCGATTTCGATCGCACTGGCACAGCGCTATGCGGCAGCCTTCAGCGATCTGGACAGCGCATCGGTGCTGGCCGGGTAGGCGGCGCAAAATGACCGCGTACCTGATCTTCATTCGCGAAGGCGCGATCGTCGATCAGGCGGCAATGGATCGCTATCGTGGTTCCAATCGCACGACGCCGCCGCTGCCGAGACCGGCGCCGCTGGTGGTCTACGGCAGCATCGAGGCGCTGGAAGGCGAGGCGCCCGATGGCGTCGTCGTGCTGCAGTTCGCCAGTGTCGAGGACGCAAAAGCCTGGTACCAAAGCCCGGCTTACCAGCGCGCGATACCGCATCGGCAACAGGCCGCCGACTACCGCGTGTTCATCGTGACCGGTTCGTGAGCCGGCGCTCGGCGCTTACACCGCGAAGCTGTAACCGCCGTTGACCGGATAAGTCTGGCCGGTGATCCACGAAGCGGCGTCGGAGCACAGGAACAGGCTCATCGCGGCGACATCGGCGGGCTTGCCGAAGCGCCGGATGGTGTAGCTCGCCAGCTGCGCCCTGGAACGATCGCTGGCGATGAACCGAGCGAGCTGCTCGTCGTCCATCGGCGGTTCCAGTGTCGACAGCGAGATCGCATTGCAGGTGATGCCGAAGCGCCCGGTTTCCTTGGCGATGGATCGCACGAAGCCGGCGGCCGCTGCCTTGGCCGCGGCATAGGCGGCCAGCCGCGCCTCGCCGACGCGGCCGGAGTCCGAGACGATGGTGACGATCCGGCCGCGCTGCTGCGCGACCATCTCCGGCAGCGCGACATGGCAGCAGTTCATCACGCCCTGCAGATTGGTGCGGAAATAGCGGTCCCAATCCTCGGGCGCGGTCTCCCAGAAGAAAGGCGACAGGCCCATCGTCGCCTCGGGCCCGGCATTGCCAGCATTGTTGACCAGCAGCGTGATCGGCCCGAGTACGGCTCGCGCCTTGGCGAAAGCCGCAGCGACCGCGGCGTGGTCGCCGACGTCGGCCTGCACCGGCACGGCGCGCACGCCCAGGGCCTGTATCTCGGCGGCGACTGCCTCGGCGCGCGCCATGACGAAATCATTGACGGCGACGCCGCCGGCATTGTGCTGCGCCAGCAGCATCGCGATACCGCGGCCGGCGCCCTGGCCGGCGCCGGTCACCAGCGCGGCCTGTCCTGCGAGATCCAGCAGCCCTACCTGCGCCATGCTCCTGCTCCATCGTGTCCAGCACTTGTGTCCGATGGTAACAGCGCGCCGGCCGCGCCCAGGCAACACAAGCGCGCGGCGACGCGCTACGCTGACGGCATCTTCCGTGGAGAAACTGATGCGTTCGTTCGGTCTGCTGTTGATGGTCGCGCTGCTGGCCACGGCCTGTGCCTCGTCGAAGGACGACGCGGGCCAACCCAATCTGTATGTCTACGGCAGCGGCCCGGCGGAGCCGGCGCCGGATATCGACATCGGCACCTGGTCGGGTGCCACCAGCGACGGCGGCCAGGCGACGCTGGTGCTGGCCGAAGACGGCTCCGGCTTGCTGTGCTGGACCACCGCGGAGAAGCCGGACAAGTCGGTGCTGCGCCGCGTGCGCTATCGCGGCGGCATCCTGATGACCGAAAACAACCTCAAGCTGGCGATCACCGATGCGCCCGCCGGCGCGATGAAGATGCAGACGCTGGACGCGACCGTGAAGTACGAACTGCGCAGCGATCCCGATCTGCTGCTGGCGTCGCCGGCCTGCGGCCCGGTGTTGAAGAAGCGCCGCTAGCTCGGCCTCAGAGCGACTTGTAGCGACGTCCGGCACTGGGCAGGCCGGAGCCCACGGCTGTTATATTTCGGCGCGGTACATGGGGCGGGGCCGTCAACGGCCCGCATCCACCGCGACCGGAATAATCAGAATCGCTACGGACGGCGCATGCACACAGCAGCGACTGCTACAGGCAGCATCGGCACGTCCCAGGGCGCCTCACCGGCGTGGCTGCTGCGCGGTGGACACTGCGGGAACCTGCTCGCGCAGCGTGACTGGTCGGCGACTTCACTCGGCGCGATCGAGACCTGGCCGGCCAGCCTGAACACCGCGCTCGGCATCGTGCTGCTGTCACCGGTGCCGATCGTGATGCTGTGGGGCGAAGACGGCATCATGCTCTACAACGACGCCTACTCGATCTTCGCCGGCGGCCGCCATCCCGAGCTGTTCGGCTCGAAAGTGCGCGAAGGCTGGCCCGAAGTCGCGGCGTTCAACGACAACGTGATGAAGGTCTGCCTCGGCGGCGGCACGCTGGCCTATCAGGATCACGAGCTGACGCTGTATCGCAACGGTCGCGCCGAGCAGGTGTGGATGAACCTGGACTACTCGCCGGTATTCGACGAGGCCGGCCAGCCCGCCGGTGTGATCGCGATCGTCATCGAAACCACTCAGCGCGTGCAGGCCGATCGGCGGCTGTCGACCGAGCGCGAGCGCTTCCTGCAGGCCTTCGAGCAGGCGCCGGGCTTCATCGTGTCGATGCGCGGGCCGGAGCATCGTGTCGAGTTTGTCAACGCCGCGCACCGGCGCGTGTTCGGCAGCCAGGACTGGGCCGGCAAGACCATACGCGAAGCGTTCCCGGACGTCAGCGATCAGGGCTATTTCGAGATGATCGACCGCGTCTACGCTACCGGCGAACGGGTCTCGGTGGTCGCCGCGCCGGTGCGCTTTCGCCAGCCGTCCGGCGACGAGGAAGAGCGCCTGATGACCTTCGTCTGCGAAGCCATGCGCGACTCCGACGGCCGTGTCGTCGGCGTGCTCTGTGAGGGCAGCGACGTCACCGAGGCCGAGCGCGCCGAAAGGGCGCTGCGCGCCAGCGAGGAGCGGTTTCGCACCGCGCTCGAAATCCAGACCGTCGGCGCGGTCTACCTCGACGGCGCCGGCGTGCTGATCGACGCCAACGCGGCGTTCCAGCGCATGAGCGGCTACAGCGCGCAGGACATCGCCAGCGGCGAGCTGACCTGGGAGCGGCTGACCGCGCCGGACTACATCGAAAACTCGCGTCGCGCGTTTGCCGAGCTGAAAGAAAAAGGCGAGACCACGCCGTACGAGAAGGAGTACCGGCGCAAGGACGGCTCGCTGTGGTGGGGTCTGTTCGCCGCCAAGCTGCTGCCGGACGGCACCGCGTTCAAGTTCGTCATCGACATCACCGACCGCAAGCGGGTCGAGGCGGCCCTGACTGAAAAGAGCCGCGCGCTGGAGGCACTGAACTACGTCGCCGCCGCGACCGCCGCCGAACAGGACCTGAGCCAGATCGTGCAGCTGGTCGTCGACGCCGGAGTTGAACTCTGCAGTGCGCAGTTCGGCGCGTTCTTCTACAACGTCGTCGACGAGGCCGGCGAGAGCTACA
The DNA here is from genome assembly GCF_965279055.1 of Hydrocarboniphaga sp. Classification (NCBI taxonomy): domain Bacteria; kingdom Pseudomonadati; phylum Pseudomonadota; class Gammaproteobacteria; order Nevskiales; family Nevskiaceae; genus Hydrocarboniphaga; species Hydrocarboniphaga sp. The sequence goes on from NZ_OZ257125.1 coordinate 1,850,196, forward strand.
TGCTCTACAGCTTGTCCGGTGCGCCGCGCTCGGCGTTCGAGGGCTTTCCGATGCCGCGCAATACCGCGCTGTTCGCGCCGACGTTCGGCGGCGAAGGCGTGATCCGCTCCGACGACATCAAGCTCGACCCGCGCTACGGCCACAACACGCCGCGCAAGGGCATGCCGGAAGGTCATCTGCCGGTGACCAGCTATCTGGCGGTGCCGGTGATCGCGCGCGACGGCGAGGTCATCGGCGGCCTGTTCTTCGGCCATCCGCAGCCGGCGCGTTTCTCCGAGCAGCACGAGTCGCTGATCGTCGGCCTGGCCGCGCATGCCGCCGTGGCGATCGAGAATGCGCGGCTGATCGGCCGCGTGCAGGAGTCCAACGAGCTGCTGGAGCAGCGTGTCGCCGAGCGCACCGCTGAACTCGGCCAGGCCAACCAGGCGCTGCGCCAGGCGCAGAAAATGGAGGCGATCGGCCAGCTCACCGGCGGCATCGCGCACGACTTCAACAATCTGCTCGCCGGTATCAGCGGCAGTCTCGAACTGCTCGAGCGCCGCATCGCACAGGGGCGGCTCGACGGTGTCGATCGCTTCATCGACGCCGCACAGACGTCGGCGCGCAGGGCGGCGGCGCTGACGCAGCGGTTGCTCGCGTTCTCGCGCCGGCAGACGCTCGATCCCAAGCCCACCGCGGTGAACCGCCTGGTGTTCGGCATGGAGGAGCTGATCAACCGCACCGTCGGCCCGGCGATCAAGGTCGAGGTGGTCGGCGCCGCCGGCCTGTGGCCGATCAAGGTCGATGCCGCCCAGCTCGAAAGCGCGCTGCTGAACCTGGCGATCAATGCACGCGACGCGATGCCCGGCGGCGGCCAGCTGACCATCGAGACCGCGAACAAATGGCTGGACGCGCGCGCGGCGCGCGAACGCGATCTGGCGCCGGGCCAGTACATTTCGATCTGCGTCAGCGACAGCGGCACCGGCATCCCGAAAGACATCGTCGACAAGATCTTCGATCCGTTTTTCACCACCAAGCCGATCGGCCAGGGCACCGGGCTGGGGCTGTCGATGATTCACGGTTTCGTGCGTCAGTCCGGCGGCCAGGTGCGGGTCTACACCGAGGCCGAGCACGGTACGACGATGTGCCTGTATTTCCCGCGCCATATCGGCGAAGTCGACAGCGAGGCGCCGCGCGAGCCGCACGCGGTGCCCGATATCGGCGCCGGCGAAACCGTGTTGATCATCGACGACGAGCCGACCATCCGCATGCTGATCGCCGAAGTGCTGGCGGAGGCCGGCTACACCGCGATCGAGGCCGAAGACGGCCCGGCCGGCCTGAAGATCCTCAACTCGGAGGCGCGCATTGATCTGCTGATCACCGATGTCGGCCTGCCGGGTGGCATGAATGGCCGCCAGGTCGCCGACGCCGCGCGCGTGTCGCGGCCCGGGCTGAAAGTGCTGTTCATCACCGGCTACGCCGAGAACGCCGCGATCGGCAACGGCCACCTGGAGCCCGGCATGGACGTGTTGACCAAGCCTTTCGTGATGGCGGACCTCGCCAACAAGATCGGCGACATGATCGACAGCGTCGCGCCGCCTTGAAGCAGCGCCGCCGGCTGCTACCCTCGGCAACCCGACCACCCGCTTCCCGCAAGGCTTCATGACCCGCAACACCCACAGCGATCAGTTGATACGACTCGGCTGGAACACCGCCCTGGCCGACGCGCTCGCGCAACTGCCGGCCGCCAGCGGCCGGCCGGTGAGGGTGGTCGAGCAGCATCGCAGCGGCTACCGCGTGCACGACGGCCAGCAGGAATTCAGTGCCCGAACGCAGACCGCGCTCTACAAGACGCTGGACGCCGACGACGACGGCATCGCCGTGGGCGACTGGGCGCTGTTCGAAGAGGAGGGCGAAAGCCTCACGCAACTGATACCGCGCACCAGCCTGCTGGAGAGAACCCGCGAGGACGGACGTCGCCAGCGGCTGGTGGCGAACGTCGATACGGCGCTGCTGGTCATGGGCCTGGACGGCGACTTCAGCGCCGACCGGCTGATGCGATACCGCCTGATGGCCATCGCCGCCGGCGCCGCGCCGGTGCTGCTGCTGACCAAGATCGACCGCGTGCGCAATGCCGACGCTCTGCGTGCCGAGGTCCAGGCGCTGGCCGGCGACGCCACGCCGGTGCTGACGATGGATGCGCGCAGCCCGCAGGCCACCGCCATGCTCGCCAGCTGGCTGCTGCCGGGCCGGACGCTGGTATTGCTCGGCTCCTCCGGCGTCGGCAAATCCACGCTGATGAACAATCTGCTGGGCAATGAGGGTCAGCGCACCGGGGCGACGCAGTCGCATGACGATCTGGGCCGCCACACCACCACGGCGCGTTCGCTGCGCATGCTGCCGAGCGGAGCCTGCCTGATCGACACGCCGGGCCTGCGCGAGCTGAAACTGTCGCAGGAGCAGGCGCAGGTGGAAGACGAATTCGCCGAGATCCGCGAGTTGGCGCGGCACTGCCGCTTCAGCGATTGCGGCCATCGCGACGAGCCCGGCTGCGCCGTTATCCGCGATCTGTCCGCGGCACGGATCGCCGAATGGCGGGCCAGCATGGCGCCGCGGGCGAAGAAGTTCAGGCGCGGAAAACCCTGAGTGTCCTGCGCAAAAGGCGAGTGATCACCGTAGTGGCGAGGTGGTCCGCAACGCTCGCCGGCGCGCCGCAGCGCAACGGGCAGCGGCCTTATCGGGCGACTGATTCCATCTGCTAACCTTGGTGATAAAGCTCGCGACTTAGTCGGGCTCGGATTGGGGGAGTACGCATGGCGCAGATGAGCCCGCCGGCAAGCGATAGCGTGGCCGATGCGATTGCCTTGCAGGCAGCCGATCGTGAAAAACAGCAGCTGATTCACGAACAGGTGGGCTATCTGCAGCGCCAGCGCGGCGTGCAGGCGGCGCAGCAGGCGCTGCTCGAGCAACAGCGCCTGGGCCAGGTGTTTGCCAACAACAACCAGCGCGTACAGAACATCCGCGAGCGGCTGCGCATCGTGTTCGAAGTCGGCCTTGCGCTGGTCGTGCTGGTGGTCGCCGGCGTCGTGGTCAACCTGTTGTTCTCGGCCTGGCATGCGCAGAACGTGGTGATCGGCGCTTTCGACGTTCCGCCGGCGATGGACCAGCAGGGCCTCAGCGGCAAGACGATCGCGTCCGGCCTGCTCGACCAGTTGCAACGCTTCCAGTCGGAAACGCGTTCTTCGGTTTCCAAGCGCGGCATCACCGACGCCTGGACCGGGGATGTCCGCGTGGAAATTCCGGAGGCGCATATCTCGATCGGCGAGCTGCAACGCTATCTGCGTGCCTGGCTCGGCAACGAAACGCACATCGGCGGCGGCATCACGCAGACCGCCGAAGGCGGCCTCGCGCTCACGGTCCGCGGCAACGGCTTCGCGGCCAAGACCTTCTACGGCAAAGCATCGGAACTGTCGGCGCTGACCCTGCAAGCTGCCGAGTACATCTATGGTGTTTCGGAGACCTACCGCTTCGGTGCCTATCTGACCGACGAAGCCCGCGACCAAGAGGCGATCGAACTGGTCAAGACCCACTACGGCTCGGCGCTGCCGTCCGACAAGCCGCTGCTGCTCAATCTCTGGGGCCTGGCGCTACTCGATCAGGGGCAGTATGCGGAGGCCTTGACCCGGTTCCGTCAGGCGGTCGCGCTGAAGCCGGACTACTGGGTGGGCTACAACAACATCATGTCCGTCCAGACGACGCTCGGCGACGAGGAAGGCACGGTGCAGACGGGCCTGCAACTGGAGCGCCTCGCCCGGCGCGGGCAGTGGTTTGCCAAAGACGTCTCTCCGCTGTATTTCCAGAATCTCGACGTGTTGCGCTGGGATCTGCCGGCCGTGCACGAGAGCAACCTGCGCGATATGGCGGACAGTGCCGGACAGGGAACGGGTACCGTGACCGCGGCGGCGAGCGATGCACAGCAACTGGCGCAAATGCACGACTGGCAAGGCGCGCTGCTGGCGCTGCAAACATCGCCCGGCGCCGCCACTGATCCTTATGCCGTGATCCAGACCGATTTCGTCAACGGCATCATCGCGCTAGATCGCGGCGACCATGCCGCGGCGCTCGTGGCGCTGAATCAGGTCGACGCCGCCGTATCCGCGTCGACCGCGATGGCCGGCAACTTCATCGGCCCGTCCTGCTGGCTGGCGCTGGCGGAGGAGTGGACCGGACAGCACGACAAAGCCGTTGCCGACATCGAGCGCGGCGGTCGCGGGGTCGATTGCTATCGCTTCAAGGCCGACATCGGCGATCACCACGGCGACTGGGCGCTGGCGCAGCAACAGTACGCCGAGGCGGTGGCGCTGGCGCCGTCGATCCCGAGTTCGTATTTTTCCTGGGGCGAAGCCTTGATGCGCCACGGTGATATCGACGGCGCGGTCGCCAAATTCACCGACGCGAATGCTCGCGGCCCGCACTGGGCCGATCCGCTGAAGAGCTGGGGCGACGCGCTCGCCGCCAAGCAGGATTACAAGGCGGCGGTCGCGCGGTACACCGAAGCCGAAAAGTACGCGCCCAACTGGGGCGCGCTGCACCTGAGCTGGGGCCGGGCGCTGGACAAACTCGGCCGCCATGACGCGGCGCGCGAGCAGTATCGTCAGGCGCTGCATCTGGACCTGAGCGACGCGCAGCGCAAGTCACTGGAGGGTTGTTGCGCTTGAGCCGGTGGCGCCTTTCAGCCCGAACCGGACGTTGAAAGTCTGTCGACCGCGAAAGCTCTGACTGGGATATACCATCTAAAATCTGCATCTAGGTCCGAAGCCTGGACTGGCAAGACTTATTGACCGGGTGCAACCTGGCCACTAGGTCAAGAACCAGACCGACAATCGGATCTCAAATTTTGGGGGCGGGAATGGGCATCGAAGAGATTCCACCGGGACTGCGAACCAAGGATGCGTTCCACCATATCGATGCAGGCCTTATCAATCAGCGCTTGTGTTTCATGGCCTTGGGCAGCAAAGGCCGGGATTACTACACGTCGCGCGCCTCCGAAGCCGATGACCACATGGCACGGCTCGCCAACCGCCATCTCCTTGTGACGATGGTAGAAGACTTTTGTGAAGTCCTGGGCGCGCCCACCTTAATGGAGGCACTCGCGCTACAGAAGCCAAGACACCTCTTCCGCAGCACCGAGCGGCTGGCAGCGTGTCCAGAAATCTACGATGCAAAGCGTGTCGAGCATGAGGTGGAGCTGCCGGTTACTTTCGGCAAGCCTGTCGTCATCGCGTACCACACTTCTCACCTTGTGAGCGACACCGGCCGCATGACCTTGGCCGAGGGAAGTAAGAAAGGATACGTCGAATCGATCATCGGGTTGGTCCACGACGAGCCCGATCGCTTTCGGATCGAGCCATTGGTAATTGGATCTCCTTGGTTCGATCATCCTCGCAATGGCGCAGACTCATCTGCCCTGATGTGGCTCGGACAGAACTTCGGAGAACTCCTGCCAGAAGACATTTAGCAGTTCAGCGCGATGTCGAACGTCGTCGTTGCAAATGACCATGAATGGACCAGCGTGATGTCTCAGTTGAGTGAGGCATTCGTGAAGGAAGCGATCGGGTCTCTACTTCTTGAGCCGACCAAGAAGGATTGGGGTGGAGAATCAGACGATCACTTCTCTGGAAACGTAGTGGTGGGAGGAAAACGGCGTACCGCCGCTTTTCTGTTGAAGGGCCCCACTAACTTTCGTGAGATGACCCTCGAGATGATGGGCAAGCGTGCTGACCAGATTGTCCGGCTAGCGCGGACCGGCGCTGATGTGTATGTCGTACAACACTCTCATCTCATCGGCAGTGCAGTTCGCGAGACCCTGCGCGCACTGACAATAATGCCCGGTCGATCCTCGACCAAGTATTGCCTAATCGACGGGCTCGCGACTTACAAGATTCTCCGCGCCTACGACAGGATTCGGAAGCAGACTTGAGCTTGCTAGGGACGCTTTTGGCGCCGGGAGGGCGCGCCCGCCTGGGCACACTGGGCTTTGGCTCATTATGAAGGCTGCACTCGGGGCCATGGTCTGCAGCAACAGTTCGAGTCTCGATGTCTCCTTTACAGGATAAACACCCAGGTCGATATGGAAGACGGCGAAACTGAAGAGCTGCGGCGCTGGAGGAAGTATCGCGACGAACTTCGGCTGGAGGCTCTAGATCGTCACGCCGGACAGATCGAGCCATTCCTCATCCTGTGCAAACAGAAGGGACTTCCTGTCGATCGCTCACATCTTGACTTCTCGCATCCATCAGGGGTTTTCGCTACTTACCCTGGGCTACTGCGAGGTCTACTTGGTAGTGAAATCGTGCCGGACAAGGACGGCGTTTTCCTCATCAGGGACCTGCTGAGAGAATTCTCGTTCGGAACTCGTGAAGGTCATTTTTATTGTCCGCAATTCGTTGCTGTCGCACATCCGCATTTCCGCCGTGGATTTCATCGTCTGAATAATTTCTATCCGCGCTTTATCGAACTGTTCTCTGAATATGTGGCGAAGAGAGATGAGTGCTTCATCTCTTTGGACCCCGATAGTGTTCGTGTTGATGTGGATCACTACGGCTACAGGGAGATGGACACCTGGTACGGCGCCCCTTTCTCAGAAGCGATTGAGAATATCGCGCTTGGCATCGGGAAGCTCAGGCCATCAGCGGATGTCGATGATAGCTTCGTGCAAGCCTTCTTCTCGGACGCCTACTCGCTTGACTTTAAATGGAGCGAGAAGAACGGTATCAAGACATTTCAAGCACTTGAACTGAAAACTCAGCGAGTGCAAATCCAAGTCGGTGACGATTTATTCTATCCAGCTAGGTACATCCACGCAGAGTACGATCTTTCAAAAAAGGTCTTCCGCCACGTCGATGGTGCGGTTCAATACTTCGACGAACGCACCTACCTAGCGCGACGAGATTCAGACTTCAATTTCAACTTCAAAGGACACCTTCAGATCAAAGCCCCTTCGGTGAAGTTGTTCAAGATAAACAGCGCAGTGACAGTTTCCGACTGGGTAGAACTGGCTTGCCAGTTCCTCTCAGGCAATCCCCTCATCTTCGAATATTTCACCGGGGCATACCCGAAATACGTGAACGAAGGTATCGAGCGCTGGCGGGCTCGACAAGCAAACTAGCTCCCGCATATCAACCCCTACCCGACGTCGCGAGCGTTAACGGTGGCCCGCATCGTTTGAGAACGCCGACCGTCCGCTCCTGGCATACAGAAGCCGTTCGCGCCTACGGCCAGTTGAGTGCGCCGACGCCATCGAAAAAAGCGAACACAACAGCATTCCTGCTACTGCGCCGATATGCTCCTTTTCCCTGCCCGTAGCACGAACTTCTGAATCTTGCCGGTCGCCGTCTTGGGCAGTTCGGTCACGAAGTGGAAGGCGCTCGGCACTTTGAAGTGCGCCATGTTCTCGCGCGCGAAGCGGCGCATTTCGTCCTCTGCCGCCTGCGCGCCGTCGCGCAGCACGATGAACGCGTGGGGCGACTCGCCCCATTTGTCGTGCGGCATGCCGACCACCGCCACCTCCAGTATCGACGGGTGTCGCAACAGCGCGCCCTCGACTTCGATCGACGAGATGTTTTCGCCGCCGGAGATGATCACGTCCTTGAAGCGATCGCGGATCTCGACATAGCCGTCGGGATGCACCACCGCCGCGTCGCCCGAATGGAAATAGCCGCCGGTGAAGGCCTTGGCCGTGGCCTCCGGGTCGTTGTAGTAGCCCTTCATCACCACGTTGCCCTTGGCGACGATTTCGCCGAGCGTGGTGCCGTCGTGCGGCACGTCGTTCATCTGCTCGTCGACAACACGTAACTCGCCGGAGGTGATCAGCTCCACGCCCTGGCGCGCCTTCTGCACGGCGCATTCGCCGGGCGCAAGCGCCTGGTGCGCTGGCAGCGGCTCGCAGATCGAAATGAACGGGGCGGTCTCCGTGAGCCCGTAGACCTGTGTGATTTCCCAGCCGAGTTCGCCCTCCATGCGCTCGATCGTCGCCGGGGCGGGCGGGGCGCCGGCGGTGAACACCTTCACGCCGCGGCGCAGGCTGCTGCGCTCGTCCGCCGGCCCGTTTGCGATCGCGATAAGCACCGTCGGCGCCGCGCACAGGTGCGTGATCTGTTCCTGATTGATCGCCTGATAGATCCGCGCGGCCTCGACTTTCGGCAGGCAGACGTGCGTACCGCCGGTGCCGGTGATGGTCCAGGTGAAGGTCCAGCCGTTGGCATGGAACATCGGCAGCGTCCACAGGTAGCGGCTGGCCGGTGTGAGGTTCCAGTGTGCGAGCACGCCGATCGAGTTCACCCAGGCGTTGCGATGCGTGATCATCACGCCCTTGGGACGCGAGGTCGTGCCGCTGGTGTAGTTGATCGTGATCAGGTCGGTTTCGGCCGCCTCCACCTTGGTGAAGTGGCCGTCGCTCGCGGCCAGCAGCGCCTCGTAGTCGAGCCAGCCGGCCTTGTTGCCATCGAGTGCGACGAAGTGCTGCACGCCGGGCAGCTTGGCGCGCACGCTGTCGATGGCATCCAGGTAATCGCCGCTGGCGATGATCAGCTTCGAGCCGCTGTGCTCGCACAGATAGACGAAGTCGTCCGGCGTCAGCCGATAGTTGATCGGCACCAGCACCGCGCCGATCTGCGGCACCGCGTAGAACTGCTCGAGGTGCCCATGCACGTTGGGCGCAATGGTCGCGACGCGGTCGCCGGGGCGCACGCCGAGCGCGGCGAGGGCGGCCGAGGCCTTGTCGATGCGCTCGCCGAACTGGCGATAGCTAAGCCGCAGCCCGCCGTCGACGACCGCCTCGCGATCCGGATAGAGCTTGCGCGCGCGGCGCAGGAAGTCGAGCGGGCTCAGCGGAGTTTCCATCGTATTCGAGTCTCGGTTATCGATCGGTTGGCTGCAGCCTGCCAGGCAGACGTCGCGACGCGCCCACCGCGCTGCAGCAAAGCGATTGCGGGCCTTATGTTGAACACATTACGGCATCCGTTGCCACTACCCGTGCGACGCGAGCGGACTACTCTTCAAGTGGGGTTACAAGCACCCGATGCGCCCCTAACATGGAGCGCACAAACCACGCATCGACAGTGGAAGCCGCCACACCAAGGCGGCGCATATTACGAGGAGAGTCAGCATGCGCGCATTCGTGTTTCTCGGCGCAGGACGTGTCGGTGTCGTCGACCGTGCGATCCCGGTGGCCGGCCCTAACGATGCCATCATCAGAACGACCGCGTCCTTGATCTGCACGTCCGATGTCCACACCGTTTCGGGTGGCCTTCCGATTCCCGAAGGCCGGATTCTCGGCCACGAAAGCGTTGGCGTGGTGCATGCCGTCGGCAGCAGCGTGGTCCGCTACAAGGTGGGCGATCGCGTTGCGGTCAACGCGGTGACGCCTTGCGGCTCCTGCGACGGCTGCCAGCGCGGCTTCACCTCGCAGTGCGGCGGCATGCTCGGCGGGTACAAGTTCACCAACCAGAAGGACGGCAACCTCGCCGAGTATTTCCACGTCAACGACGCCGACTTCAACCTGGCGCTGATTCCGGCCGGCGTCACCGACGAGCAGGCGCTGTATACGACCGACATGCTATCGACCGGTTTCATCGGTGCCGAACACGCGCAGATTCCGCTCGGCGGCTCGGTCGCGATCTTTGCCCAGGGCCCGGTCGGCCTGTCCGCCACCATCGGCGCGACGCTGTGCGGAGCCGGATTGATCATCGCCGTCGAGGGCAAGCCCGATCGCGCGGCGCTGGCGCGACGCTACGGCGCCGACATCGTCATCGACCCCGGTGTCGTTGACCCGGTCAGCGAGATCATGTCGCTGACCGGTGATGGCGTCGATGCGGCGATCGACGCCCTGGGGCATCAGAAAACCTTCGAGGCCTGCGTCAAGGTCACCAAGGCCGGTGGTGTCATTTCCAACATCGGCTACCACGGCGATGGCGACACCACCGCGCTGTCGATCCCGCTCGCGGAATTCGGCCTGGGCATGGGCGACAAGCAGATCAGGACCGCGCTGTGTCGGGGCGGGCGGGTGCGCACGACGCGGCTGCTGCGCCTGATCGAGTCGCGCCGATTCGATCCGACGCTGATGACGACTCACAAATTCCCTTTCGAGGATGTGGCGACTGCCTTCAGGCTGATGCAGACCAAGCAGGACAACATCATCAAGCCGCTGATCACGTTCTGATCCCGATGAATCCGTCGCGACACGTGAGGCCGCAGTGAGTCCGGTCGGCGAGGGCATGCCGCGCCAGCGCCGGCTGGTCGCCAGCAAGCTGCGAGCGCCCACCTGGCGCGGCACGCTGATCGCCCGGCCGCAGCTGCTCGCGGCGCTGGAGGGCGTGCTGACGCGCAAGCTGGCGCTGATTCATGGGCCTGCAGGCTTTGGCAAGACCACGCTCGCAACGCAGTGGGCCGATCAGCTTCGCGCGCGCCGTATCGGCGTGGCGTGGTTGTCGCTCGATGTTGCCGACAACGATCTCAACCGCTTTCTGGCGTATCTGCTCGAAGCGGTTCGGGCCTTCGACGGCGGGGTCGGGTCAAGCCTGCGCGGCCTGATCGAAGCCAACCCCGACTCCTCCGCCGATTACGTGCTGGACACGCTGCTCGCCGACCTGGCCCTGCAGGACGGCGAGAGCGTGCTGTTCATCGACGACTGGCATCTGATCCACGACGCGGCGGTGCAATCGTCGGTTCAGCACCTGCTGATGCACCTGCCGCCGAACCTGCACGTGGTCATCACCAGCCGCACGCGCGGCGGTGTGCCGCTGAGCCGCCTGCGCGTGCACGACCTGCTGGTGGAAATCGATTCGACTGCCTTGCGTTTCGATCTGGAAGAGTCGCGCACTTTTTTGTCGCAGCACGAGGGCATCTCGCTCAGCACCGAAGACCAGTCCTCGCTGTGGCGCACCACGGAAGGATGGGCCGCGGCCTTGCACCTGGCGTCGATCTCGCTGCGCGCGTCGGGAAACGCCGATGGCATCGCGCAATGGACCGCCGGCGCCGCGGCGAACGACATCGGCGAATATCTCGCCGAAAACGTCGTCGGCCGCCTGCCGCCGGAGCAGGTGGCCTTCCTGTGCCGCACCTCGATTCTCGAGCGGATGTGCGGCGAGCTGTGCAATGCCGTCACCGGTGCCCACGATGGCGTGGCGCAGCTGGAGGCGCTGGAGAGCCAGGAGTTGTTCCTGCAGCCGATCGGCGAGGAGCGCAAATGGTTTCGCTATCACCATCTGTTCGCGCGCTTCCTGCAGCGCCGGCTGGAGCGTGACTTCCCCGGCGAAACCGCCGATCTGCATCGCGCGGCGGCGCGCTGGCTGTCGGACCAGGGCCAGATCGTCGAAGCAGTCGACCACGCGCTGGCGGCCAAAGACCTGAAGCTTGCCGTGGATCAGATCGAGCGCCATGCGATCCCGCTGGTGGCAACCAGCTGGATGTCGACCTTGCTCAATCTGGTGCGCAAGCTGCCGGGAACGGCGCTGCTGGACCGGCCCAGGATGCAGATGGCGATTGCCTGGGCCGATACGCTGACGCACCGGCCGCAGGAAGCCGAGGTCGCCTTGTGGCACGTCGAGCGTGTGGCCAGCACGCTTGCGGCCGTCGAGCGGCAAAGGCTGCTCGACGAAGCCGATGTGGTGCGTGCCTGCATGTGCGCCTATGGCGATCGTATCGACGGCATCGAGCCGCTGGTCGCCAATTGCCTGGATCGGCCGCAGGATTTCACGCCGCTCGCAGTCGGCGTCGCCGCCAACGTGCTGTCGTACTACCACCTGCACCGGCAACAGTTCGGCAAGGTGGATCCGCTGCAGCTGTGGGCGCGCGATTATCACGAGCGCTCGGAAGGCCTGTTCCCCAGCGTCTATGGCCGTTGCTTTCTGGGCCTGGCGCAGTATCGCGCGGGCTCGACCGGTCAGGCGCGCGCGACCTACGGCGAGGCGATCGATCTGGCGACGCGCAGCTCGGGCCCCCAGTCCAACTCGGCGCGGCTGGCCAGCGCGCTGCTCGGCCAGCTGCTCTACGAAGCCAACGAGCTGGAAGCGAGCGAGCGCCTGATCGCCGAGAGCCGCTTCCTTGGCTTCGAAGGCGGCGTCGTCGACTTCTACCTCGCCACCTTCATCACCGGTGCGCGGCTGGCATTGCTGCACGGCCAGCGCGAAGAGGCGACGTCGCTGTTGCAGGAGGGCCAGGAAACCGCCGCGACACTGAAACTGCGGCGCCTCGGCGCGATGATCGCGTTCGAGCGCGTGCGCATGAGAGTGCTGGAAGGCGATCTGCGCGGAGCCGAAAGCCTGCTGACCGATCAGCTGATCGACGACGACGCCACGCAGGAAGTCCGCATCGGCCTGGATCTGGCGCGCGCGCGACTGCTGTGCGCGCGCGGTCGCGGCGCGGACGCGGTCGAGCTGGTGCAAGCGCAGCTGATCGCCTGCGAAGCCAGCGGCTGGAAATCCCAGGAGATTCGCGCGCGCATCGTGCTGGCGCTGGCACAGGACGCCGCGGGCCTGGTAGCCGCGGCCGAGCAATCGCTGTTGCGCGCGATCGACGACGGCATGTCCAGAGACCTGATCCGGCTGTTTCTCGACGAGGGGCAGCCGCTGATCGCGATCCTCGAACGGGTGCGCGACAAGGCCAGGAGACGGCCGGTCGGATCCGAGGGTCTGCTCGAATTCAATTCCGCGGCGCAGCGCGTGCTCGTCACCAGCCGCGACTCGCGAGAGGGAGCGGCGTGTTTCGGCGCGGCGCCGATCAGGCCCGCGGAGTTGTTCACGGCGCGCCAGACCGAAGTGCTGCGGCATCTCGCGCAGCGCCGCAGCAACAAAGAGATCGCGCGCCTGCTCGACGTCAGCGTCGACACCATCAAGTGGTACCTCAAGAACATCTTCATCAAGCTCGGCGTGACCCATCGCGAGCAGGCCATCGCGGAGATGGCCCGACTGCAGCTGCTCAAGGAGCCGGAATGAACCGCGCGCCCGGCACGCCGGCCTGGTCGAGCTGAAAGTTGCCGACCGTTTCCGCCGGAGCGCGCATGGCGCGTGCCGGCTCACTCATCGATCCCAGGAGATTCTTCATGTCCGCCCCGAAATCAGCCGAACGTTTCGACGCCCTCGTCATCGGCGCCGGTTTGACCGGCCTGTATCAACTCTGGGCGCTGCGTCGCCTGGGGATGAAAGTGCGTGTGATCGAGGCCGCTCCGGGCGTCGGCGGCACCTGGTACTGGAACTGTTATCCCGGCGCGCGCACGGACTCGCCGTCGGATATCTACCAGTACTGGTTTTCCGACGAGTTGCTGCAGGACTGGAACTGGAGCCAGCGATTCGTCGCGCAGGAAGAGTCGGAGCGCTACTTCAATCACGTGGCCGATCGCTTCGACCTGCGCAAGGACATCAGCTTCAATGCGCGCGTGAAGGCGGCGATCTGGAACGAGCGCAGCTCGACCTGGACCCTGACCACCGAAGACGGGCAGCTCTACGAAGCGCCGTTCGTGGTGATGGCGCTGGGCCCGCTGAGTGCGCCGATGCTGCCACCGTTCGCCGGGCACGAGTCCTTCGAGGGGCAGCTGGTCCACAGTGCGCGCTGGCCGCGCGAGGGCATCGACCTGAAGGGCAAGCGCGTCGGCGTGATCGGCACCGGTGCCACCGGAATCCAGATCGTCCAGACCATCGCGGCCGAAGTCGGCCACCTGACCGTGTTCCAGCGCACCGCGAATTACGCGCTGCCGATGCTCAACCGCCGCTACAACGATGCCGACCACGCCGAGATCCGCGCGCGTTATCCGCAGACGCGCGAGATCGTCAACAAGACCTTCGTCGGCTTCGCCGATCCGCCGGATGGCCGTGAGTACTTCAGCCTGTCGGCCGAAGAGCGTCTGGCGACACTCGAACGTCTGTGGGCCGATGGCTCGCTGCGACTCTGGGTGGCGGGGTTCACCGAGATCTTCTTCGACCCCAAGGTCAGCGAAGCGGTATCGGACTTCGTTCGCGGCAAGATCCGCGCGCGCATTGACGATCCGAAGATCGCCGAAAAGCTGGTGCCGACCGACCACGGCTTCGGCACGCGTCGGGTGCCGCTGGAAAACGGCTACTACGACATGTTCAACCGCGACAACGTCGATCTGGTGGATATCAAGGCAACGCCGATCGAGTGCTTCACGCCCAAGGGCATCCGCACGTCGGCGGGCGAGATCGAACTCGACGTGATCATCCTGGCGACCGGCTTCGACGCCGGCACCGGCGCCCTGACTTCGATCGACATTCGCGGACGCGACGGTATCTCGCTGCGGGACTCGTGGAAAAAGGACATCCGCACGACGCTGGGCCTGCAGATTCATGGCTACCCGAACCTGTTCACCACGGCCGCGCCGTATGCGCCGGTCGCCGCGTTCTGCAATGCACCGACCTGTCTGCAGCACCAGGTGCAGTGGATTACCGACTGCATCGGCTACCTGCGCCAGCATGGTCGGCGCCTGATCATGCCGACGGCAGAAACCGAACAGGCCTGGCTCGCGCATCACGACGAGCTGGCCAACATGACGCTCGTGGCCAAGACCCGGAGCTGGTACACCGGCGCCAACGTCGAGGGTAAGCAGCAGCGCCTGCTCAGTTACATCGGCGGCGTGCCTGCGTATCAGGAGGCTTGCGCCAAGGTGCAGCAGTGCGAGTACCAGGGCTTCGAGCTTGCGTGAAGCAAAGGCCGCCCGGAGCCGGCGCGGCGTTCGCGCGAGCGTGACCCCGTTCGAACGGGGTCCGTCACCGAAGCTTCTGCCGCCAGTACAGGAGACAGCGATGTTGAAGCCGGATCGTGGTTGCAGCCTGGCGCCGTTCTTTGACGTCGAGCACGGAAAACTCGATGCATTCAAGGCGCTCGCTAGGGAGTTTCTGACGAAGACGCACGGCGAGGCCGGCTGCATCGAATATGCCTTTTCTCTCAGCGGCAACATTGCTCATTGTTGCAAGGGCTATGTCGACGCAGAAGCCCTGCTTGCACAACTGCAGAATGTTGAACAGCTGCTGGCCAAGGCGGGCAGGATTTCAAAAGTCATCCGGCTCGAAGTTCGTGCTCCGGACCTCGAGCTGGAGAAGCTGCGCGGTCCGATGCGGGAGCTGAATTCGCGCTTCTTCTCCTGCGACAGGAAATTTTCGGTCACGTTCAAGCGCAGCGATTCGTCGCCATCCAGATCAGAGCCGCGGATGACGATGATCGATTACGTGCCGCGCCCAGCGGCTGCCGCCAGCCTCGAAAGAAGGCGCGCCGGCTTCGAGCTGCTGAGCCCGCTGACACAACAGGAATTGCAGGTCATCAGGCAGATGGAACGCGGCGCGACGAACCGGCAAATGAGCCAGTGCCTTTTCGTCACCGAAAACACGATCAAATTTCATCTGAAGAACATCTTCTGCAAGCTCTACGTCAGCAATCGGCTGCAGGCCTTGATCGCCGCGCGAGATCTCGGCCTGGTTGGCGCGGCTTGAACCTTGTCGGCGCGCGGCCACGCCTCGCGCGCGGCGAAGCGACACTCTGAAGCGGTCATAAGAACAATCGAAATGAGGAGCCACGATGAGCCTGAACAATGCGCTGGACGCTGTGCTGCAAGCCGCCGCCGACAGCGGAGACATTCCTGGTGTGATCGCCACGGTCGCTGACCGCAGCGGCGTAATCTACGAGGGCGCATTCGGCGTCCGCGCCGTCGGCGGCGGCGTGCCGATGACGATGGACACCTTTATCTGGTTCGCCTCGCTGACCAAGTCACTGACCGCGACGGCGGCGATGCAGCTGGTCGAGCAGGGCAGGCTCGATCTCGATGCGCCGGCAGCCAGCGTGCTGCCGGAGATCGGAAAAATACAGGTCCGCACCGGCTGGAACGCGGATGGCACGCCGATACTGCGCGCGCCATCGTCGCCGGTGACTCTGCGCAGTCTGTTGACGCATACGTCTGGATTCGCCTACGAAATGTTTAACGCCGACGTGGTCCGCGAACAGGAAAGCACTGGCACTCCCAACGTGATCAGCGGCACTCGTGCGACGATGCATCGTGCGCTGGTCCGTGACCCCGGCACGGCATGGGAATATTCGATCGGCGTCGATTGGGCGGGCCGTCTGGTCGAGGCCGTGAGCGGCCTGCGCCTGCGTGACTATATGGCGAGCCATATCTTCGGCCCGCTGGGGATGAGCGACGTGAGCTTTCAGGCCGATCAGGAACAGCTTTCCCGTGCAGCCGCGATGCACGCGCGCCTGCCGGATGGCACCCTGGTTCCGATCCCGTTTGGCCTGCCGCCGGATGCCGAATTCGATATGGGTGGCCACGGCTTGTCCGGCCGGGCACCACACTACCTGCGCTTCTGCCAGGCGATCCTCAATGGCGGGATTCTCGACGGCAATCGGATACTGGCGCCGACCACGGTCGAACTGATGGGCATGAACCATATCGGCGCGCTGTCCGTGCCCGCGATGAAGACCGCGATGCCGACGCTGTCGAACGACTGCGACCTGCATCCGGGCATCGACCTGAAGTGGGGTCTGAGCTTCATTCTCAACGCTCAAGCCACGCCCGAAGGCCGCGCGCCCGGCACGATGGCATGGGCCGGCCTGCCGAACGTGTATTACTGGATCGACCGCAAGACCGGCATCACCGCGGTGATCGCCACGCAGATCATGCCGTTCTGGGATGCGAAGGTTCGCAGCATGTGCAACGAATTCGAGCGGCAGATTTACCGATACTGTTGAGTGATCGGTTCAGTTCGATGAGAGATGTCGGTCCACCTTCCAGGCGCCGGCTTTCAGCCCAGGAACCATGAACCGTCCCCGCCGCAACCGGTCTTCGCCACGAGAATGGCGCGGGCCGCGCCCTAACCGGGCAGCTCAAGCGGCTCCTGGCCATCAAACGCCTGGATTGCGTCGCGCATCCGCTGCAGCATCTTGAAGAGGCGGTCCTTCTCGCCATCCGTTAGAACGCCGAAGAAAACCTTACGGACTTGATCACGAACATCCTGCGAAGCCGCCAGATCCCTCGCGCCTTTCTTTGTGACGGTCAGAATCTTCGCTCGGCGATCCGCCGGGTCGGTCGTCCGCGTGATGAGCCCGTCGCGCTCCAGAGCGTCGAGCGCCTCGGTTATGGTCCTCGGCGAATAGCCGAGCGCCGTCGCGATGTCAGACCAGCGAGCATCGGGAGTTTGCAGGATGACTTCCAGCAGCCGGCTCTGTGCGAGCGAAACGCCCTTCTCTCGCATCAGTCGATCTTCGACGCGCATGCCCAAGGCTGATAGATGCCGGAATGCTGCTGCCAATGCTTGATCGTCGATCATGCCGGTGGGACCTCGAAGCACATCTCGAGAAGTGTCCGCATCATCGCCCAGGACAGGCGGTCGGCGGTTGCATCGTAGGCCATGCCCGGCACACCGAGCGCATCGATCAAGGGATCGGTGAAGGTGTGGCCGATGCCGCCGAACAGGTGTAGCTGCCAATCCCGCGCCTTGGCCGCCATCTCGGTCGAGAAGGCTGCGAAGTCTTCGCGTGACGCATAGGGGTCTTCGGTTCCCGACATCATGAGCACCTTGGCCGCGATTGGGCCATCCTGGCTGCCGTTCGGACGAATGTAGCCGGGGTGAAAGCCAATTGCAGCAAGAATTGGCGAGCCGGCGCGGGCCAGCTCAAGGACGGTGATGCCGCCTTGGCAGAAGCCGACCGCCGCGAGACGTGAGGCATCGACAAGCGGCTGCGCCGCCAATGTGCGGAGCCCCGCTGTGGCGCGCTTCAAAAACAGGCCGGGCGTTTCGAGGAGTTCCGTATGACGTCGCACCAGCTCGTCACGGGGAAAGCCAGCGACACCGTACATATCGACGGCAAACGCGGCATAGCCAAGTTCGGCAAGCGCGGTCGCGCGCGAATTGATTTGGTCGTTCACACCGGACGCATCGTGGGCAACAAGGACGCCCGGCACCGGCTGCTCCGTGGCGGGCATGGCGAGATAGCCGGTAAGCGTCGTCCCGCCGCAGTCGTAAGCGATAGGCTCGAGGTTCATCGTTTGACCTTCCTTGTGCTAGTGGCCGGATGCCGCCCCGGGGGCGCGCTTCCACTGAGGCGGTAGCGGCCACGGGCGGCTCTGGAAAGTTCATTCGAGAGCGGTAACGTGCCGCCCAGAAAACCTGCTGGTCGGCGCCGTTTCCAGCTAGCGCAAGCCGTCTTCTAACGGGCACTGCTTTGCGGCGTTCTCGCATGGAGTCTCTTGCGCGAATATAAATGGTACCATTTATAATGGCAACGCAGATAATACGAGTCTGTGAACGCATCCGGTCAGGGGGTGAAAACCACCCGAGATCGCAGGAGGAACTTGATATGTTTGGAATCTCGCCACTCGGCTGGGTACATACGCTCGGCAGCCTGCCGGCCATTCCCGTCGCTGCTTATATGTTTGCCCGCTTCGGCCGGATCGTGCCGCGCTCGACGGCAGGCGCCATCTACTTTTTTTCGATGCTGATCGGTTCAGTCACCATCCTCGCCATCGCCCATGCGCCGGTTAGTTATGTCATTGCTGGTGTGACACTCCTGCTGCTCCTTGTTGGGTATGGCGTCGCTCGGCTTCCTGGGCAGGGGCGTGCAAGGATCTACGTTGAGACGATCAGCCTCACACTGACCGCCTTTCTGCTGATGTTGCCAACTGTGACCGAAACTCTGCGTCGTGTTCCGGACGGTCATCCGCTGGTAACGGACTTGAAATCACCGATTCTCCTCGGAGCTCACGGCGCCCTGTTTGTGTTTCTCGTCATCGGCCTGACTGCGCAGATCATCTACTTGCGCAGGCAGACAAGCGACTGAGCCGCGCGCGAAGACGTTGACGCGGCTCAGTTGCCCGGAGTGGCCGCTGGATCCGGTCGGTTGCAAGCTGAAATCAATAAGCCCGCTCGACGCTTCGCTCAGCGGGGCGCAGCGCAAGATCCAATCGCGATCGGCCGTCTGCAGGTCAGCGCGGACGGTTGAAGTTGAAATAGACCGGGTTGGATAGCGCGATCATGTTGGCGCTCAGCAAGGCGGATGCAGGTACCTCCGGGTATAGCGCCTGCTGCCCCTCGACCTGCACGCGGTAGTAGCTGCGTTCGCCGGTCGCGGGCGTGTCGGTGAAGCTAAGCGAGGGCGACGTCGGCAGCACCGTATAGGTGCCGAACGTGGCGCCGTTCTTGATCACGGTAACGGTGTAGGGCGCGACCGCCGCACCGACGCCAACCAGATCGACGCGAAAGGCGACGGCGCTCCCTGTCGGCGCGGTGTTGTCTCCCATCATCATGTCCATCGTGCCGTCCTGGTCGAGGTCGGCGTAGAGCTCCACGCGCGGCGCATTGGGATTGCTGCTGATGCTGACGCGGCCGTTGGTGAGTGCGGCGATCACGGCCTCCGAGGTGCGTGCGGTGGCATACACCCAGGTGGTCGGCGTGCCGACATTGTTGGCACCAGCCTGGATACTGTTCTGCCCGGGCGTGTCGCCGACTCCGGGATAACCATGGTGAGAGTCGCTGCCGCCACGCGCGGTGATGTTGCGGCCGGAGTTGAGCATGTCTTGCCAGATCAGCAGCGAGCCGGCGTTGCTGGACCAGATCGAGGAATTCCACACCTCCATCGAATCGACCATGTCATAACTGAAGCCGAAATGATCGGCACCGTTGGGATGGTTGGCTGAGAAATGCACGCCTTCCTCCTTGATGATCTTCGCCAGCGTCGTGTCCAGGCCGTCCCGTGCGTCGTATAGCCGCTGATGGTTGTAGGGTTTCGCCGAAAACGGATTAGCGTGGCCGCGGGCGGTGGTCAGCTCGGCACTGTAGAGCAGCAGCAACGAGTTGGAGCGGAACTCGGGATCGGTCCAGGTATTGTGCGCGACGTCGCCGTTGACGTGATTGTCGTGATCGCTGATGGCAAGGTAGTCCATGCCCACGCGTTCGCCGAGCGCGATGATCTTTGATTCCGGGTTGTTGCTGGAGTCGGTGCTGTGCCGTGAGTGGATGTGTAGGTCGCCCTTCATCCATAGTCCGCCCTTGAGGCTGGCCACCGGTGGCAGCGTCGGCGTTCCAGGTGAACCGGGGCTGGCAGACGCTTCGTTGTGGGCGCTCGGCGCGCTGGTGTCACAGGCGGCAAGGCAGAGGCAGATGACGAGCAAATAGCTGCAGCGGTTCAGGGACATTAAAGAGCATCCTGGCGGGCGTGAGCGCAGGCGAGGCAAGCGCAGCGGGCCGCGAAAGATGCCAGCGTGATGTTACGGGCAATTGAAATCAGGCACGGCGCGCGGATGGAACGCTCCGGAGCGCCGTCACTCCGTCTGAAGCGCGGCGAAGCGGTTTGATCGCGACAGCGGCAGCTCGGCAGTCTGTCGAATTGCAGCGGTCGATCTACACCGGTAAGCGCGCATCCGGATTCAGTCGCGGTCCGTAAAACAGGGTGCAGTGTGTAATCGCTGGTGATCGATGCAACGAAGCATCGGGGCGCAACGCAGCGCGGCCAGCGACCTATAACTCGTTCCAGGACGGAACCTACGAGGAGTTACCCCAATGAACCCCATCACGATTTTTGCGGCAACGGCCGGCCTTGCCGCCAGTTTGACCGGCGCTTCGGCCCTCGCGCAGACGCAGGCCCAGCCGACGCAGGCGCAGACACAGTACAGCCAGGCGCCGGCCGCGCAGCCTCAGACGACGACGGTCAACGGCCTGCAGCTCAAGCCGGATGGCGGCTCGGGCCCCGACAAGACCAAGTTCAACATCGTCAGCAGGAGCGAAGCCAAAAAGCAGCAGGGCGACATGCAGCGTAGCGGCGGCAACAGCATGACCAGCGACGGAACCGGCGGCGGCGAAAACTCCAGCGGCAACTAGCCTGCGGTCGGCGCCAAAGCCGCGTCGGGTAACCGGCGCGGCTTCTCTGTATGCGGCGGAATCGCCGGCAAGCCGCGCTCAGCCTGAAGTTGCCCGCTGTTCGCGTCGCATCAGCAGCATCGCGCGCCGTTCGGGCGTCAGCTGCGCAATGCAGTGCGGGCAATGGATGCCGGGATCGTAGTCTTCTGAACTCAGCTCATCGGGCAGCAGCGGTGCGCCGCAGGGTTCGCAGCGCCGCGTCTGTCCCGGCCTGAGTCCGTGGCCGACGGCGACGCGATCGTCGAAGACATAGCACTCGCCCTGCCACAGACTGTCGGCTTCCGGCACCTGCTCCAGGTATTTCAGGATGCCGCCGTGCAGGTGGTAGACCTGCTCGAAGCCCTGTTCGCGCAGATAGGCCGTGGCTTTCTCGCAGCGGATGCCGCCGGTGCAGAACATCGCGATCGGCCGCTGCTTCTGGTCGCGCAGTTCACGCGCCACATAGGCCGGGAATTCGCTGAAACTGTCGGTCTGCGGCGAGACCGCGTTGCGGAACGTGCCGACCTTGACCTCGTAGCGGTTGCGCGTATCGACCACCAGCACATCCGGGTTGCTCAGCAGCGTGTTCCACTGCTGCGGATCGACGTAGGTGCCCGCCAGCCTCGCGGGATCCACGCCGGGCACGCCCATCGTCACGATCTCCCGCTTGAGCTTGATCTTCAGTTTCGCGAACGGCAGCTGGTCGGCGAAGGATTCCTTGTGCTCCAGCGTCGCCAGGCGCGGGTCGGCGCGCAGCCAGGCCAGCACCGCATCGATGCCGTGGCGCTCGCCGGCGATGGTGCCGTTGATGCCTTCGGACGCCAGCAGCAGCGTGCCGCGCACACCGGCGTCCACGCAGACCGCGTGCAGCGGCTCGCGCAGCTCGGCGTAGTCGGGCAGGCGGGCGAAGTGATACAGCGCAGCGACAACGTAGGGCTTCATCGGGCGGGATGCGACCAGGGTTCCGGTATTGTAAATCGCCCACGCGCGGGCACCGCGGTCGCTTGCGCAGCGGGTTACCATTGCCGGCCGCGATCGACCGGATTTTCACGCAATGAGTTACCCGCCCGCTGCCGAACTCAAGCCTCCGCCGCGGCTCGCGATGTGGCGCGAGTCGCGCGTGGTGTTCGACCTCGCGCACATGCTGTCGGCGATGCTGACGCAGAAGCCGCAGCCGGGTGCTGCAAGATCGAACCGGCCCATCGTCATCCTGCCGGGCTTCGGCGCCAACGATGCGATCATGCTGCCGCTGCGGCGCTACCTGTCGTCGCGGGGTTATCAGGTCGAGGGCTGGGGCCTGGGTGTCAATCGCGCCGGTCTCGATCTGCCGCACACGCTGGCCGATATTTCCGCGGGCTGGGCGCTGTCTCCGTTGCGGCAGTACCGGCGCGAAGCCGGTGTGGCGCTGCTTTGTGACCGCATGGTGGAGCGCGCGGCACAGCGATCCAGGCAGCTCGGCGAGCCGCTGACCCTGATCGGCTGGAGCCTCGGCGGCACGATCGCCCGCGAAGTCGCGCGCGATCTGCCGGACGACATCGCCCAGGTGATCACGCTGGGTTCGCCGGTGATCGGCGGCCCCAAGTACACCGCGACGGCGCGGGCGCTGCGCGCAAAAGGCCTGGATCTGGACTGGATCGAGCAGCATGTCCGCCTTCGCGAAAGCCGGCCGATCCGGCAGCCGATCACCAGCATCGTCAGTCGCAGCGACGGCATCGTCGGCTGGGCGGCAGCGCAGGATCACTTCAGCCCGCGGCTGCGCCAGGTTGAGATCGCCGGCTCGCATCTGGGCATGGCCTTCAGTCCCGTCGTCTGGCGCGAAGTTCTCGCGGCGATAGAAAGCGGTCGGTGAGGCGCGGCCCGGTCGATATGCCGGGCAGCGTTCGCGATCAGACCGCGGGCGTGAAAGCTGCCTCGATATCCCGGGCGCTACCGTCGCCGGCGCTGCGTTCACTTGGTCGCAACTGGATCGCAGGCTCCGAGCAGGCCTGACAATGGCCGCGCCTGCAGCGCAATCAACGAGGCTTGAGCGCCTGGCCTTCGAAAGCGATGCCGTCCCAGCCGCTGCGCATGAAGTTGCGGATGTTCGCGTGGTCGTCGCCGTGCGGGTGCCGCAGCACGTCTTCGCGGTAGTAGCGGCCGAAGCAGGCGAGCGTTTCCTCGGCGCTCAGTTGCTGCAGCCTGGCGAACGCGAAGATCTTGCAGGAGCCGGCGTTTTGTCCGGCGGCGCTTTCGACCTGGCCATTGCGAAACGCCGTCGGCGTGTAGTCGTAGTGGCTTTCGATCGCGGCGATGCTGTCGGCGAATTCGACGAGCTCAGGGGTTTCGCGCAATCGTTGCAGGAACAGGCTCAGAGACATGTCGGTGGGGATTCGATCGGAGTGTGCAGTCGGCATCGCGGCGTCAATGCGTGGTGTTGTCGTGGGTGTGTTTGCCTCTATGCCGCTATCGTTCCGAACTTTCAAGTGCAGCGCGAGCTTTTGCCCTCTCCCTCCGGGAGAGGGTGTCGCGGCAGCGACGGGTGAGGGCGTTGGGAGAATGAGCCCTCATCCGGCCCGTCAGGCCACCTTCTCCCGGAGGGAGAAGGCAAAGACCTGCCGCATTGCGACGCGCCGCGCCTGGGCTATTCCACTCCTTCGTCCCGCAAGCTGGCGTCGACGGCCTCGCCGCGCAGTCGCGCGGCATCGCGTGCCGGCGGCAGGCCGAACAGCCGGGCGTAGTCGCGGCTGAACTGGGACGCGCTTTCATAGCCGACGCTATGCGCGCTGAGTTGAGTGTTGCCACGTTCCAGCAGGAATCGCCGCGCCAGCCGCAGCCTTAGCGTCTTCTGGTACTGCAGCGGGCTCATCGTCGTCGCGGCTTTGAAATGCCGATGGAACGAGGCGCGGCTCATGCCGGCCTACGGCCGCTCCAAGACCGCCAACGAGCGGTTCTGAGTTCTGCCGCGCCGGGCCGATAGACGGCGCGGCGCGACTTCGACCGGCTCAATGCGGCAGGCAGTCGACTTGTTCCAGCACCCGAATCAGCGAGTCCGAGTCGAAGGGCTTGTGCAGCAAGGCATCGGCCCCGCCGGCCAGCGGCGGCAGGCTGTCGTGCGCGGCGGTCATGATCACCACCGGGATATCGGCCAGATCGTCGTCCCTGCGCATCGCCTGCAGCAGCTCGACGCCGTTCATCTCCGGCATCCAGTAGTCGGTGAGGACGACATGGCATCGGGTGCCGGCGAGTACCGCGAGCGCCTCCACGCCGTTTTCCGCCGTTTCGACCTGGAACCCGTGAATGCCCAGCGCGATGCGCAGCATCTCCCGCGTGCTCTCGTGATCGTCGACGACCAGCACCGTGCACGGTTCCGCTGGTGAAGCTCTCGCGCCCTTCATGTTGATTCGACCTACCGGCACAGGGTGATCAGGCAAGCTAGGCGAAAACATATGAACGCCCGCGTCCGGGCCATGCGGGCCGGCGCCGCCACGGTGTGGCAGGCGGTTCTGGGGCGCGGCAGCGGACGGCCTGGGCGGGCGTGTATGATCGGCCCACCGTCTTGTCGCGCCGTGGATTGCATCCGTTCCGGCATGGAGTGAACGTCATCAAGGATCTGACGCTTTTGGCCGGTTTGCTCGCCGACAGCAGCGAAACCGTGATGCGGCGTTGGCGTGCGCAGATACGCGAGTTGCCCTCGGCCCGGCACCTCGACGTGCCGACCCTGAACGACCACATCCCCGGTCTGCTGGTCGAGCTGGAAGCGGCCTTGCTGGCCGGGCGCGACGACAGCATTCCCGAGATGCTGCGTAACTCCAGCTCGACGTCGCATGGCCTGCAGCGCGTGCAGGATGCTTTCGATATCGGCGAGGTCGTCGCCGAATACAACATCCTTCGCGGCTGCATTCACGACCTCGCCGACGAAAGCGGCATCCAGCTGCAGGGGCGGCCGTTCCACATCGTCAACCGCGTGTTCGACCATGCGATCGGCCTGGCGCTGCAGACCTACGCCACCCAGCGCGCGCTGGATGTGCGCCAGCGGCGTGAAGAATATCTGGCCTTCGTCGCGCACGACCTGCGCACGCCGTTGAATGCGATCGCACTCGTCGGCCGGGTACTGGAGAAGACGGTCGCCGACGGCGATGCCAGCGGCAAGACCGCGCAGATGCTCAAAGCCCTGCGCCGCAACGTCGACCAGCTCGAAAAGCTGGTCGGCAAGGTGCTCGAGGAGAACACCAATCTGCAGACCGAGGTCGGCGTGCGCCTGGAGCGGCGCGAGTTCGACCTGTGGCCTTTCGTCGAGGCGCTGGTTCACGATCTGCATCCGGTCGCCGGCACCGGCAGCACCCAGCTGATCAATCGCGTGCCGGAGGATCTGGTGGTTTACGCCGATGCCGACTTTCTGAAGCGGATCTTCCAGAACCTGATCTCCAACGCGATCCGCTACACGCCGCGCGGCGAAATCTCGATCGAGGCCTCGACCGGCGAAGACGGAACCGTCGAATGCATCGTCGTCGACACCGGCGCCGGCATTGCCGCCGACATGATCGGCAAGGTGTTCGAAAAGGGCGAAACCGATGCGCTGGATACCGGCGGAATGGGCCTGGGACTGACCATCGTCAAGACCTTTGCCGAGGCCCATGGCGGAACCGTGGCAGCCGAGAGCGAAGAAGGACGCGGCGCCATCTTCCGCTTCACCTTGCCGAGCCGCGATGCCGCCGCTCGGGCTGCTGCAAGCACCGCGGTGTGATCCGCGGGCTGTGAGGCATCGCAAGCCGCATCTCCCCGAAAAGCCCTGCGCCGTCTGCGGCCGGTCTTTCGCATGGCGAAAAAAGTGGGAGAAGGTCTGGGACCAGGTGCGCTATTGCTCCGACGCCTGTCGCGCCCGACGCGGCACGGCGAAACCACCGGACGGCGCAAATGACGGTCCGTAACCTGGTCGTCGTGCTCGGCGACCAGCTCGACCTGGACTCGGCCGCGTTCGACGGTTTCGAGCCGGGCAGGGACCGGGTCTGGATGTGCGAGGCGCCGGCCGAGTCCCGCTACGTATGGACGCACCAGGCGCGTATCGCGATCTTCCTCGCGGCGATGCGCCACTTTCGCGTTGCGCTCGAAGCGCGCGGCTGGCGCGTCGACTACCAGGCCAGCGGCGCGCATCCGCACACGACGCTGGCCGAGGCGCTGAGCGCGGCGGTCGCCGCGCTGCAGCCGCAGCAACTGGTCTGGGTCGAAGCCGGTGAATGGCGGCTGGCGCGCGATCTGGAGCAGGTGGCCGCGTCTGTCGGGCTGCCGTTCGATGTCCGCGCCGATCGCCATTTCCTGTGCTCCCGCGACGACTTCGACAGCTGGATGCGCGGCCGGACGCATCCACGCCTAGAACACTTCTACCGCTGGATGCGCGGCCGCAGCGGCCTGCTGATCAGCGCCGATGGCCAGCCTGAAGGCGGCCAGTGGAATTACGACTCGGACAATCGCCGGTCCTTCGGCGCCCAGGGCCCTGGCTTCGTGCCGCAGACGCGCCGCTTCGAGCCCGACGCGATCACGCGCGACGTGCTGGCGCTGGTCGAGGCGCAGTACCCGGATCATCCTGGCTCGCTTGCCGGCTTCGACTGGCCCTTGACGCGCGAGCAGGCACGCGTCGCGCTCGCGGATTTCGTCGAACATCGGCTCGCCGACTTCGGCCCGTACCAGGATGCGATGTGGGATCGCGAGCCCTTGCTCTGGCATAGCCGCCTGTCGGCGGCGATGAACCTCAAGCTGTTGTCGCCGCGCGAAGTCATCGACGCGGCCGTCGCCGCATTGCACGCCAGGCAGGCGCCGCTGGCGAGCGTCGAAGGCTTCGTGCGGCAGATCGTCGGCTGGCGCGAGTACGTGCGCGGCCTGTACTGGCATCACATGCCGCAATACCTCGACGACAACGCGCTCGGCGCGCACGAGCCGCTGCCGCCGTTCTACTGGAACGGCAAGACCGAGATGCGCTGCCTGCGCATCACCATCGAAGACACGCTCGCCAACGGCTACGCGCACCACATCCAGCGGCTGATGATCACCGGCCTGTTCGCCCTGCTGCTCGGCGTCGACCCGCGCCAGGTCCACGAGTGGTATCTGGCGGTTTATGTCGATGCGGTCGAATGGGTGGAGCTGCCGAACAGCATCGGCATGAGCCAGCACGCCGACGGCGGCCTGATGGGCTCCAAGCCCTACATCGCCAGCGGCAAGTACATAGCGAAAATGAGCAACTACTGCAGCGGCTGCCGCTACGATCCGGCACTGAGCACCGGCCCGAAAGCCTGCCCGTTCACCACCTTGTACTGGGATTTCCTCGCGCGCCATCGTCAACGCTTCGCCGCGCATCCACGGCTGGTGATGCAGGTGCGCAACCTCGACCGGATGCAGCCCGAGGCCGTCTCCGCGATTCGTGCCGAAGCCGAGCTGTTGAGACAGCGGCTGCGTGCATGACCGGGACGCTCCGCGTCCGGCAATGCGTCTGAGGCGAAAGTCCATTCAGCGGCCGTACCCGCGATGCGCCTAGATTGAACTCGTAACCAGATCGACCTTTCGCATCTGGCGCGCGGCTCGTCAAGCACTACAAAAGCTCCGACCCTGATCTCAGGCCAGGCGCCGTGCCGCCATTTTCGAGAATCAAATGACCCACTTCCATCGTCACACCGGGCCTCGCGGCCGGTCTGCGTGCGCGCCGCGTTTGCTGCTGGCGCTGGCCTTGTCGTCGTCACTGCTCGGCGCCTGCGCCAGCGTGCCCAAACCCACCGAAAGAATGGCGGTGGCCAGCGCCGCAGTCGAGCAGGCCAGCACGACCAGCATCAGCGAAGCCGCGCCCAAGGAGCTGCAACTGGCCAAGGACAAGCTCGCCGCCGCGCAGGCGGCAATGAAGGCCGAGGACTATGCGCTCGCCGGCAGGCTCGCCGACGAAGCCAAGATCGACGCCGATGTCGCCGTAACGCGCGCGCAGTCGGCGACCGCCGCCAAGGCCGCCAGGGACTCGCAGGACGCGGCACGCGTGCTCAGCGAAGAACTCAGCCGCAAGACGTCCAACTGATACGCGACACCGGAGATCATCATGAAAAACTACAAGACGCTGGCCCTCACCTCGTTGGCGCTGGCCGTTGCCGCCTGCAGTTCGGCGCCGCCGCGCAACATCGGCCTGGACCAGGCACACCAGCACTATCAGGCCGCGCAGGCCAACCCGCAGGTGCTCAAGCTGGCGCCGCAGGAACTGCAGCAGGCCGGCGATGCGCTGGGCGCTGCCGACAAGGCGCTGAAGGATGAAGCCAAGACCTCCGAAGTCGATCATCTTGCCTACGTCGCCAACCAGAAAATCACCGTCGCGATGGATACCGCATCCGCTCGCGCCGCGCAGCAGGTCAGCGACGGCGCCGCCGCCGAACGCGACAAGCTGCGTCTCGACGCACGTACCGTGGAAGCCGATCAGGCCAAGCAGCAGACGGAAGCCACGCGGCTGCAACTCGCCGCACTCGAAGAGCAGTACAAGCTGCTCAACGCCAAGAAAACCGAGCGCGGCATGATGGTCACGCTCGGCGACGTGCTGTTCGACACCGGCAAGGCCGATCTGCTCCCGGGCAGCGCCAGCAACATGGCCAAGCTCGCCGAGTTCTTCAAAAAGAATCCGCAGCAGACCGCGTCCATCGACGGCTACACCGACAACGTCGGCTCCGACAGTTACAACGCCGCGCTGTCGCAGCGGCGTGCCGAGTCGGTGATGTCGGCGCTGGTCAGACTCGGCGTCAGCGCATCCAACCTGACGGTGAAGGGCTACGGCGAAGCCTCGCCGACGGCCGACAACGCCTCGGCTGCGGGCAGGCAGATGAACCGTCGCGTCGAAATCGTGTTCGCCGAGCCGCCCACGGCCTGAGTCTGTCGCAACGCCCTGTTGCCGGGACACCATCTGGAGTCGACGATGCAAGAGACCAAGCGCACACAGTCGGAACTATCCGACAGAGAAAGCGGCACTGCGTTCGAGTACGGAGCGACGCGCTATCCGCACTCGCGCATCGATTCGGGAACCCTGCTGAAGAATCCCGTGGCGGCCTCCGAGGAGAACCGCCGCGTTGCCCGGACCAAAGGCAAGGCGCTGAAGCGCGAACCCGAGAAGCCTGCGGATTCGGCCTAGCGCGGCTGCGAGCGGCTCAGTTGAGGATGCGATTTCCGCGCAGGCGCGCAACCGCCAGGTCCACGAACGCGCGGACCTTGGCCGAGGTATGGCGTCCGTCGGGATACAGCACGTGGACCGGCAGGGCCGGCTCCTCGTAGTCGGCGAGGACGATCTGCAGCTTGCGTTCGAGCAGCGCGGGGCCGACCTGATAGTGCAGCACGCGTGTCAGCCCCCAGCCGGAGATCGCCGCGCCGATCGCCGCCTCGTTGGTGTTGCACAGCAGGCTGGGGTGGAGGGTGATGCGTTGGTCCTGGCCAAAACGCCATTCGGGCGAGGCCCAGGCACTGGTCGACGCGGCGATGCGATGCGTCTTCAGATCGATAGGCGAGGTCGGCACGCCGTGGCGCTCGAAGTAGGCCGGCGAGCCGCAGACGACGCGGCGTACCGAGCCGACCGGTATCGCGGTGAAGCCCGAATCGGGCAGGTGGCCGATGCGGATCGCCACGTCGATGCCGTCCTCGATCATGTTGACGGCGCGGTCGACGAAGAAGGTTCTCGCGGTCATCGCCTGATAGGTATCCAGATACTCCATCACGATCGGCAGCGCGTGCATCGGGCCGAACAGCGCGGGTGCGGTCACCGCCAGGGTCCCCGTCGGCGTGCCGTAGGTGCCGGCTGCGACGGCCTCCGCATCGACGATGTCCGCCAGGATGCGCCGGCAGTCGTCGAAGTAACGGCGGCCGGCGTCGGTGAGCTTCACCGAGCGCGTGGTGCGGACGAACAGCCGTGCGCCGATCATCTGCTCCAGCGCGGCTATGGCGCGGGTCACCGCCGGCGCGCTCATGTGCAGCTGGCGCGCCGCATCGGCAAAGCCTTCGGTCTCTGCGACCTTGACGAAGATGCGCATCGCCTGCCATCGATCCATCGTCTACTGCTCCCCGTGTGCGCCCGCTACCAGAACATTCCGGCCAAGGTCTGCGGCTGGATGGATGGATCTTTTTCCAGCATGCAACGATATCGGTCCGGCAGCGGCTTTTCACGATGCGGCGGCGCGATGCCGGCCAGCGCCGGGCCGAGCGCCGCGGCGGCCGGTGGCCGATGCCGCCGCTCAAAGCGAAAGCTGGATGCGATTTTCATCGTCTTCTCCCGGTTCGGCGGGCACCGCGCAGCAGATCAGGACTTCGTCGTCGGCGCGCGCCGCCGTCGGCTCTTTCAGATAAGTGACCGAGCCTGCGAGCAGGCGGGTGCGACAGCTGCCGCAGGTGCCGGCCCGGCAACTGAACTCCGGCGCGAGTCCACGCGCTTCGGCCAGATCGAGCAGGCTGCCGGAGCCCGGCGTCCAGCGCGCCTCTTTCGCCGAGTCGGTGAAGATCACCGTGACCGGTGCAAGGGATGCGGGCGTGCGCGGCGTCGCCTGTGCCGTGGACGCCAGCCTCCGCACCAGCGACGAAGGGCCGAAAGCTTCCGCGTGGATGCGCTCGTCCATCACGCCCGCATCACGCAGGCCGTCGTACAGCGCCTGCGTGAATGGCGCCGGGCCGCAGACATAGAAATCGTGATCGTCGGCTAGCTCGATGTAGCGGCTCAGCAGCGCGATGTCGATGCGGCCCTGCTCGTCGTAGTCGACGCCCGCGCTGGCACCCTCGGCGCTGCCGAGTACCCGCACGACTTCAATGGCGCCGTCGGCGATGCGCACCAGCTCCGCCAGCTCGGCGTCGAACGGGCGCTCTGCCTTGTTGCGAGCCGCATGGAACAGCATCGTCGGACGGATGCCGCGCGTGCGCAGGCCCTCGTAGACGAGGTGACGCAGCATCGCCAGCAGCGGCGTGATGCCGACGCCGCCGGCTAGCAGCACCGCCGGGCGTGACTGATGGGCGTCGATCCTGAAGTCGCCGCGCGGTGCGCGGGCTTCGATGCGATCGCCGACACGGACGCGATCGTGCAGATACTGCGACGCCACGCCGTCGCGCTTGACGCTGATCCGGTACAGCCCGTCGGACGGCGCGACCGACAGGCTGTAGTGGCGCAGCAGCGGCGGTTCAGCTTCGGCCAGGCGCAGCCGAACCGGCAGGTGCTGGCCGGCCTGATGCGGCAACAGCCCGGCGCCATCGTCGGCTTGCAGATGGAAGGAGCGGATCGAGCGGCTCTCGTCGACGATCCGGGTCAGCTTGAACGGCCGCCATTGCTGCGCGAGTTCGCTGGCGCGGAGCCGGTCCGCGGTCTGCTGCCAGTCGCCGGTCATCAGGGAGTTGGGCGACCAGCCGTCGCGCTGAAACGTCCAGCGCAAGGCCAGTGCGCCGGGCCGGCGCACGACGCGCGAAGCGCGGAAGGTCCATAGCCTTTCGGCTCCCTGGAATGCGGCGATTTCCGGCGATTCCAATATCACATGGGCCTCACCGCTGAGCTGCAACAGATCGCCGCTGCTGAAGTCGACGAACACCAGCCCGGCCTTGCCGTTGAGCAGGATGTTGCCGAGCGTCGAGAAAAACAGGTTGCCCGCGAAGTCCGGAATGGTCAGCGTCCCGTCTTCGGCCACGCGCACGAAGCCGGGCTTGCCGCCGCGATGCGACACATCGACCTGACGGCGGTCTTCGCGCTCGGCATAGGAGGCGACGAAGAAGGTGTCGGCCGCCTCGATCATGCGGCGCGCCTGCGGGTCGAGTTCCTTGCCCGCATGAACCTCGCCCGCAACCGGCATCGCAGGATCGCGAACGAAGGCCTGGTCGCGCAGCTGGATGTATTGCGGGCAGTTGCCGAAACTCTGATCAACCTCGAAGCCAAGGCCGTCGTCGCTCACGCGGCGCAGCACGCCATTGACGCGATTGCGCCGCCGCGTATGCAACTCGATGCCGAGCATGCCGACGGCTTCGCCGGCGCGCATGCCGTCGCTGGCCGGATCATGCGGATCGCGATGCACGCGCAGCTCCAGGCTCGTCGGTGTCGGCGAGGCGATGAAGCCGGGCCGGCCTTCGAGCAGCGTCGCCCAGGCCTGGCCTTGAGGATCGACGCTGCCGAGCACGATGAACGGCAGCTGGGCGAAGAATTCGCGATGCTGGTCGAGCATGAAATCGCGAACGACGCGCTGGCCGACCGACTCCATGCGCTCGGCGACGCCGACTTGTTGCTGGATCGCCTTCTCGCCGGCGTGCCATACCGGCAGTTTTCTGTTCGCTTGTGCGTCGCTCATTTCGTTACTCCGTCGACATCGATCGCCTGCGATCACGCCATCACGAGGCGGCCGACAGGCCGGCCGGCGTCTGCACGAAAGCAACGAAGCCGGGCAGCGCCTCGATCCGGCGAAGCAGGGCATTGACGCGGGCATAGCCGGCCAGGTCGACATTGCCTTCCGGTGCGCGCGCCAGGTAGCTGTAGACCGCGACGTCGGCGATGGTCGGGCGATCACCCACCAGCCAGTCGCGACCGGCCAGATGCAGTTCGAGTTTGGCGAGAATCGCGTGGGCGCGGGAGATCACCTCGTCCGCATTGAATTTGGCGCCGAACACGGTGACCAGCCGCGCCGCGGCAGGGCCGTAGGCGATCTCGCCGGCGGCCACCGACAGCCAGCGCTGAACCGCGGCGGCGCCGGCCGCGTCCTCGGGCAGCCAGTCGCTGCGGCCGTATTTCTTGGCGAGATAGACCAGGATCGCGTTGGAGTCGGTGACGACGGTGCCGTCGTCATCGAGCACCGGCACCTGTCCGAAAGGATTGAGCGCCAGAAACGCCGGCTGCTTGTGGGCGCCGGACTTCAGATCGACTTCGATCGCCTCGTGCGGCAGATCCAGCAACGACACGAACAGCAGCGCACGATGCGAGTGTCCTGACAGCGGGTGATGATAGAGCTTCATGGGATGGATCCTGATCGAGTGGACCGGGGCCATCCCCGATCCGCCGATGCAGCTTGAGCCATCGATGCCCGGCGCGGAATCACCGACCTTGGCACTTCAATATTGCGTCAGGCGGAATAATGCGGTGGTCGCAGCTGGGCTCGCGCTGGAGTCCCCACAGTCAGCTGCGCAAGGCAGCTGTTGATAAAGGGCAATCCCCGATCGCATCCGCAGTGACAATGCCGACGGATCAATCGCCGCAGACGACGACGCGCCTACCGGCAGATGGCCTTCGACCCGTTCCAGCGCCGCCGCCGATAAGGCGACGGGCGGCTCAAGGCAGTCGCAGATACACCGGCAACAAGCCGGACTGTTGCAGCCATTCGACCGCTTCGAAAAGCGGAACCGTCAGCATGAACAGCGTGGCGTCACGTAGCGTGTTGAAGACCAGCTTCGGACGCACGACGATTTCATCGACGCTTTTCCAAAGCTGCCAGCGCGGGAGCCAGCGTGGGGTGACGGCGCAGTAGGCGGCGAACTGCATTGGAAAACTCAGATCCAGAAAACGCTCTTCCTTACGAATCAGCCTATCGAACGCCAGAAAGTAGAGGCAGCCGAAAAAGCCGCCCACGACCATGGAGCCGAACATCAGGCCGGCACCGACGGTGCCCAGCAGCGAGAAAAAGTACAGCGGGTTGCGCGACACAGAATACGGCCCGATGGTCACCAGTTCGGCACTCTTGCGGCCGCCGATGTACAGCGTGCACATCGCACGGCCGAGCACGCAGACCAGAATCAGCAGCAAACCGAAGCTCTCGATGCCCTCATGCCACATACCGCCGCCGCGCCAGGTGGATGCGGTCACCAGGATCAAGGGCAGAAGCGGCAAAGCCGCCATCCGCAGCAATAGCCGTCGTTGCTTCTGTACTGAACCCAAGCGTGTCGCGCCATCAAGGGAATGGCTCATCGTTCGCCTCTGTAATTGAAACAAAAAAATCAAGTGAAGCGGGGTAGCTCATTACTTCTTGGCGGCCCCCAGCCGATAGCCGATGCCGCGCACGGTGTTGATCAACGGCATGTCATCGTGATGATCCACCTTCGCGCGCAAGCGCGAGATGTGGACTTCGATGATGTTGGTCTGCGGATCGAAGAAATACTCCCAGACATGCTCGAAGACCACGCGCCGGGTCACCACATTGCCGGCATTGCGCAACAGATACTCGAGCAGCCGGAACTCACGATCCTGCAGATCGATGCGGCTTGCACCACGCTTGGCAGTGCGCTCCAACAGATTCAGTTCCAGCACGCATTCAGTCCTTTTTACGGCTCTCTAGAAATTCGATCAGATCCGAGCGCTCTTTCGCATCGTCCAGGCCGTCGAATTTCATCTTGCCGCCTGGGACCAGGCCTTTTGGATGCTTGATGTACGCATCGAGCGTGGTTTTTGTCCAGGTGATACCTGATGCTTTGAGCGCGTCCGAATAGTCGAAGTCCGCCAATTGCGCGGCGGGCCGGCCCGAGATACCAAACAGCCCCGGACCTTTCTTGTTGCGAAGCGGATTCGCGACGCTGTGGCATTCGGCACAGTTGGAGTCGAAGGAGTCAGCGCCGTTCCCGGCATCGGCGAACGTTGCCGGGGCGTATGCCCCGAGCAACATCGCCATGATCAAAATAACGCCGAACGGCCGTTTCATATTGCGAGCCAAATCCAGGCGAACAGCGTGTCGTTGTCGGAAGCACTACGTCCGTTGCCGTCGTAGTCAGACGACCTTCCGTTGAACTTGCTGTAGGTGGTGTATTGCAGCGCCAGGCGCAGATTCGCCCAGGGCGCCATCCACGAGCCTTCCTTGCCGAATGGAGTCCAGTCGAGCTGGTAGATCATGCCGGTCGTGCTGGGTGACCCGGAGGCGCTGTCCTCGCCATACAGCGTTGCGTCGGTATTGCCACGGGTGCCGAACGCGCCGATCGTGGCGCCGTAGGTATTGAGGTAGTAGTACGAGCCGTTGAGGTTGTATTCCGACACATGCCCCTTTGCCGAGTCCGCACCACCGGCGTCGAAGGTCCCGTTCAGCGTTCGGCTTTCGTGCGTGTATCGGGCATTGGCGGTGAAGGTGTGCTTGCGCGTACCCAGATACTGGTAGCTGCCGTCGACGCCGAAGTCCTGATACTTGTCCTCGGCCGGGTTGGCCGGATCGGGCTGCAGCTTGGTGTCGAGCCCGAAAAATCCGAGCGATGCATATTGGTGGTTGAAGGAGTGATTTACCGCCACCCGGAAATACGGCGATAGTCCATTGATGGCGATCTGGTCGTCGACCTCTACGCCCATATCGTCGCGGAATTTGCTGCCTAGCTTGTGATAGGCGCCGGCCTCTGCATATATCCAGTCGTTCCACTGAGTGTAGGCCGTCAGTCCGAGTACCTGCTGCGAAATGCCATCGCTCAGGATGGGTGTCCCGGTATATCCGGGCGTTAAATCCGAACTGGTGTAGGGGAAATTCCAGACCATGAGCGTATTGAACGGGTCCGACACCGTCGGATTGTTGTTCAAGGAAACGCCGATGATGGTGTCCTTGCCGCTGATGTCGATCGTCCTGGCATAGCGCACGTCGACCTGATCCCAGGAG
This sequence comes from Hydrocarboniphaga sp., assembly GCF_965279055.1. NCBI lineage: Bacteria > Pseudomonadati > Pseudomonadota > Gammaproteobacteria > Nevskiales > Nevskiaceae > Hydrocarboniphaga > Hydrocarboniphaga sp. Next base: position 1,885,618 of record NZ_OZ257125.1, read on the forward strand.
CTGTGGCGATCCACATCGGAATAGGTCCATTGCATGAAGGTTCCTAGGCCTTCCGCGACACGGCCTGCGACGAATACCGACGCCTCCTGCAGGTTCTTGTTGTCGTTGCTGGAGAATCCCGGTGCCGCACCGCCTTCCTGGCCTTTGGCGGTATTGGTATAGCCGGCAATGGCCTGGGCCGACAAAGGCACGTACCACGACGGTGACTTGCCATCGGCATAGCCTTCCATTTTGAATTTGGCGCCATGCGGGGTCAGTTGTGGACCGATGCTGCCGACATGGCAGGCCGCGCATTCCTCGCCGGTCTGGCGGGCATAGCTGGGCAGAGCGTTGGCGGGTGACGAAAACAGCGCCATCAGGTTGAAAGCCAACAACCCCAGGAGTGCAATCTTGTGCGGATAATTCTTGAACATGGACATCCCCTTTTGTTTCGACCGGGCCTAAGTCTTGTTGCCTTGATCCAGCAAGCTGCGACGCGAAGACAGCATTCGTTTCAAAGTGGCGTCACCATGAAAGAAGTGATGCCATAGCGCGGCGCCCGAATGCAGCAGGATCACCGCCAGCAGCACGATCGCGGCATTGGTATGCGCGGACTGCAGGGTCTCGGCGAGATCGCGGTTCTTGGCCACGATTGCCGGCAACGGCAACAAACCCAGGAAGGAATCCTGCTTGCCGCTGGCCGATGTCTGAGCCCAGCCAAGCAGCGGAATCACGACGAGTGCGCCATAAAGTACGAGATGCGAAATCATCGCGGCCGAGCGCCGCCACAGGTTCGGATCGATGGCATTGCGATGCACGACCCATGGCGATATCAGCAGGCGTAGCCAGGTCACCGCGAACACCAGCAGTCCAGCGCTTCGATGCACGCTGAGCAAGGCCGTGCGGATACCGCGATCCTCGATCAATTCACGGCTCAGCACCGCGCTTGCCGCGATCAGTACCAGCGCCACGCTCACCCAATGGATCAGCACCACCCGATACGGAAGGGCCTGGTTGATTTCGACTCGCAGGGAGGAAGGCACGGCTAGTCGGCCTGGGTCGTTCGCGCAAGATCAAACCGGACTCCGGCGTGGCGTCCGGTATCGGTGCTTGCGGGGTAGGGCGTCGGCGCCGCTGCGTGCGCCTTTTCATGATCAGTCGGGGCGTGGGTGGGATCGGTCTTGACTGCAAACGGTGCGGTATCCGCCTCGCGCAGCCCACACGACGGCTCTAAGCCCGGTTCGGGTTTTCTGCTGGCGCCGCGCATGTTGTCTCCGATGTTCGGCCCATGGGGACGGGCTGGTACACCGGGGCGCGCAACATGGGCGCCATTTCCTGTGCCTCAGGCTAACTGGCTGTATAAGATGGAGTTCGTCGGCGTTAGCCTGAAATTTCTGGGTTGCGAACTACACGCAATTTTGCGTAGCCCGCAAGCGCTGCTGACAAAATTTGCAGAGTCGCAGCTCGGCACCCGATTGGCGCCGACGGCACATCGATGCTGGCAGTGGCGATCTCGCGATAGCGGTTGCTACCGCCGGATGCTGACGAGCCGGTTGGCGGCGGTGATGGGCGCTCGATCCGGGACCGTCCGGGCCGCGAAGCGGGTTCGCTGGCGTCGGCACACGAGCCGGGATTAGCAATCAAGCGGGCGCAGCCGATCGGCTTGCTCAACGACCAGCGCGGAATCCCGGGAATCGTCGCTTACACCTTTAGGGTGCGCCGGAGGCTAGGAATGCAGTACCCGATTCGCGGCGATGAAGTATCCCGCGATCTGATACCCGAACAGCACGAAGCCGGCGCTCATGATGATCACGTTGACCGCATAGGCACCGTGCTGGAAAGAGCGGCTACGGCGCCAAAGCTGGAATGCCAGCAGAATGAACGTCAGCGCGAGGATCTGGCCGAGTTCGACGCCGACGTTGAAAGACACGATGTTGCCGAGCAGTCCGTCGCGAGACAGCTCGAGCTCCTGCAGCTTGGTCGACAGGCCGAAGCCGTGCGCGAAGCCGAACAGCAGCACCGCCACGCGACTGTTGATGTTCAGCCCCATGCGCTTGAATGCGCCGATGTTCTCCAGCGCCTTGTAGACCACCGACAGACCAATGATGGCGTCCACGAGGTAGGCATTGGCGTGCACCCCGCCGAGCACGCCCAGCAGCAGCGTCGTGCTGTGACCGATGGCGAATAGCGTGGCATAGGTGGCCACGTCCCTGAGCCGGTGCAGAAAGAACATGACACCTGCCAGAAACAGCAGGTGATCGTAGCCCGTGACCATGTGCTTGGCGCCGAGGTACATCAGCGGAAACACGTGTACGCCGCGGAGGCTTTGCAGGTAGCTGGCGTCTCCCTGGGCCACGCCGTGAGCCAGGGCCAGGCCCGGAACCGCCAGCGATATCGCGGCGAGGGCGCTGACGCCGCGGGCCATTCGCGGGCTCACCTGATCCTCCCGTAATCCTTGATCTCCTTGTAGTAGCCGGTAACGGTCAGCTCGATCGTCACGTCACGATCCGAGATGTTGACCCAGTACCAGCCGTGCTCGCCACTGAAGGGGGCGACCAGAGAACCGTTGCCCGCATGTCCGGACATCTGCTCTTCGTAGCGCACGAACGAGTCGCCGGCATCGGGCTCGTGGCCGTGATAGTCGGTGTAGATGTCGGCATCGGACTTCCAGGAAAACAGGATGACCTGCGCCGCATCGAGCACCGCCTTGATTTCCGTCTCGCCGCCGACCGGCAGCTTGATCTGCATCGTGCGGGTCTGCGGCGGCTCGGGCTTGATCTGTGAGACCGCGGGGTTGGGCAGGGGCAGGGGCTGATCGCTCGCCGCAACCGGCGCCTGTCGATAGTGGTCGTTGCCGCCGATGACGTCCTGCATCACCAGCGGGCGCGACGGATTGCTCATCGCCGTCAGCCCCATCTTCTTGCCCAGGCCAGTGGCATCGACGCCGTACTGCGCCGGCAATACGAACAGCAGCAGCACCAGCGCCGCCACGGCCACTGCGATCGCGATGCTGGCCAGAAGCCTGCGCGCAGACGGCGGCGCGGTCTCGAACGGAGAAGCAGGATGGTTCATGGCAGTTTTTTTCCTCGTTGCATCTGAGTGCCGGGAACAAGGGCGAATCGGCGTGCGCGAGCGGCATTACGCAGTTTCCGCGGGTCAAGCGAAAACCTGAGCCGATCGATGCACAAGATCGGGATCCTTGGCTCCCGTCACAAAAACATGCGCATGCGCGCGAGCGAAATTCACGATTCCGGCGGCGTCGATGATAAAGCAGATGTGCAGCCGTATCGCGTTATTTACCCGATTAACACGCTGCTTAACGTTTCCGAACACTGGCTCGATACGTTGCCGGAATCGGTAACGTGGCTGGGTACCGTAAATAACCTGACCCGCTGAAAATTTTTAGGGATAGTCCCGTCGCCGCGCGATAGTCGCCGGTGTTGTGCACGAGAGAGATGAAGCGATTGCACGCAAGGGCCCGGTCTTCGCCTGGCCCTGGTTTCGCGGTCGCCAACGACGGTCACCGAAGCTCGACCATCCCCATAAATAATTAAGAAGAACGCACATGAACCGATTCAGTCGATTGTTTGCCAGCTTGCTGCTGATGAGCAGCGCCTCTGCACTAGCCCAGGCCATCGCCGCCAATGACACGCAGGCCACGCAGCTCGACGCGATCATGGTCACCGGCACCAGGCAAGCGAGCGATAGTCTGGCCCTGGACGAGGTCAACGAAACCGGCTCGCGCCTCGGCCTCGAATTGCGCGAGCTGCCGGCCAGCGTCTCCGTCGTCACGCAGGAGACCATGCAGCTTGCCGGGGCGCGCACCGCCCTGGAGGCGATCGAATCCGCGGTCGGCATGACCGGCGGCATCGGCTCGGGTTCGATTCCCAGTTACGTCACGCGGGGCTTCACCGGCAACGACATCACCGTGATGCGCGATGGCATCCGCCAGAACACCTCGTCGCAGTCGTCGCGGCCGCTCGACAGTTTCCTTTTCGATCGCATCGAGGTGCTCAAGGGGCCGGCTTCGCTGATGTACGGCGAAGGCGCGGTCGGCGGCGCGGTGAATTACGTGTCGAAGCAGGCCAGCGACAGGTTCGGTGGCGAGGCGCGTTTCAGCGCCGGTGCCTGGGACAACTATGGCCTTGCGGTCGGCGCCGGAGGGCCCACGTCGATCGACAAGCTCACGTTCCGTGCCGATGTCTCGCGGCGGCACGAGGGCGGCTACGTCGATCGCAGCGGTGCCCAGTACGACGCCGTCGGTGGTGAACTGCGCTGGCAGGCGACGCCGGATACCGACTTCCGGCTGTCGTCCACGATTCTCGAAGACGATTCCGACAGCTACTACGGCACGCCCGTGGTCTACGACGCGGTGATCGACCAGAACGGTGAGCAGGCGGTGCGCCGCGCCAATACCGCGACCGATACGCTCGTCAACGCGCGCATTGCGCCGGGCACGCGCCGGCTCAACTACAACAACTTCGACAACTTCGCCATCGGCCGCAACAGTTTCACGCGACTGATCACGGAGTCGAGGCTGTCGCCGGCCTGGAGCCTGCGCAACGAAACCTATGCCGCGACCCAGCGGCTCGACTGGCGCAATACCGAAAGCACGGTCTGGAACCCGAGCACGCAGATGGTGGATCGCGCAAGCTTCCTGCTGATCTATCGCAATGACCTGCAGCTCGGCAATCGCACCGACCTGCGCTGGTACGGCCGCCTGTTCGGCCGCGCCAACCGGTTTCTGATCGGCGCCCTGTACGACGACAATGACCAGGATCGCAACAGCGGCCAGCCGAATGTGCCGGCGTCGCCGACGCCGGCCAGCGTGACGCTGACCGACTTCAATCCCGGCTATGGGCCGCAGGTGCGTTCGGCCAAGACGGTCAACGTGGTCACGCGCACGACCGCGGTATACGTCGAAGACGTGATCGACCTCGTGCGCGATTTCAAGCTGATCGGCGGCCTGCGCTACGACGCGATCGACGTCGATCGCAAGTCCTACATCGGCGCCGCGCCCTATTCGAAGACCTACGAGCCGCTGACCGGCCGTATCGGCGCGGTCTACACGCTGCTGCCGCAGGTCAACGTCTACGCGAGCTACAGCTACGCCGCGCAGCCGGTCTCGCAGCTGGTGAGCCTGACCGCTGCGCAGGACGAATTCAGTTTGCAGAAGGGGCGGCAGATCGAAGCCGGCCTGAAGGCCAGCCTGTTCGGCGGCCGCAGCGACATGACGCTGGCGCTGTTCGACATCGAGAAGAAGGACCTGCTGACCTCGGAGCTGGTCGACGGCGTTCGCATCAATTCGCAGATCGGCGCGCAGGTGTCGCAGGGTGCGGAGTTCGAACTGGCGATGCGTCCGGCAACCGGCTGGAGCGTGGATACCCAGGTGGCCTGGACCTGGACCGCGGAGTTCAAGGACTTCAACGAGAATCTTGGCACCGGCGTGGTTTCGCGCGACGGCAACACGCCGCCCAATGTGCCGAAAATCGTCGCGGGTCTGTCGATCATGCGCGAGTGGGACGTCTGGCGGGCACGCGCCTCCGTACGGCACGTCGGCGAGCGCGAGGCCAACAACAACAACGGCATCCAGCTCGATGCCTACACGACCGTGGAGGCGAGCCTGACGCGCCGCTGGAACAAGATCAGTGCCACGCTGCGTGGCCGCAATCTCACCGACGAAGACTACGTGCTGTCGGCGGCGGGCGGCGGCCTGATGCAGCGTTTTGCCGATCCGCGCAGTGCCGAGCTGGGCGTCGAGTACGAGTTCTAAGGCTCGGAGCTCAGGCATGAAATGGAAACGCCCGCTGTTCATCGCGCATCGCTGGGCCGGCATCGTGCTCTGCGCGTTCTTCGTGCTGTGGTTCGTCAGCGGCATTTTCATGATGTATGTCGAGTTCCCGCAGCTGACGCGCGGTGAGCGGCTTGCCGCCTTGCCGGCGCTGGATTTCTCGACGGCCAGGCTCTCGCCCGCGCAGGCCCTGGCGACGCTGCGCGCCGGCGACTTCGGCACCGTCGGCACCCCGTCGCGCAATCTGGCGAACGAGGTCGCGAACCCGGCAGCCGCGGTGGGCGAGGTCGGCGGTATCCGTCTGGCGATGCTGCTGGGCAGGCCGCAGTACATCGTGCAGCCACGCGGCTCCGCGCAACCGCGCGCGGTGTTCGCCGACGACGGCAGACTGCTGCCGACGGTCGATGCGGATACGGCGCTGAAGATCGCCGGTGATTTTGCCCGACGCGCGTTTGCGGGCAGGGCCGTGTCGCCGCAGCTCGTCGAGACCGTGCAGACCGATCAGTGGAGTGTGTCGAGCGGGCTCAACGCGCATCGTCCCTTGCATCGGATCGCACTCGACGACGCTGACGGCACCGAGCTCTACGTGTCCTCCAGCACCGGCGAAGTGGTGCGCGACAGCCGGCGCCAGGAGCGCCTCCTGAATTATGCGGCCGCAGTTACCCACTGGCTGTATCCGACCGTGATCCGTCGCTATCCCGAAGCCTGGGCCTGGATGGTCGACATCCTGTCGGGAGCCGGTGCGGCGCTGGCCGTGAGCGGCATCTGGATCGGCCTGCTGCGCTGGAAACGCCGGCCCAAGCCGGGCAAGTCGTCGATCCCTTATCGCGGCCTGATGCGCTGGCATCACATCACCGGCCTGGCGTTTGGCCTGTTCGCGCTGACCTGGGTGTTCAGCGGCCTGCTGTCGATGAATCCCGGCAAGATCAATCCGCCGCGTTCACCAACGGCGGCGCAAAGGCTGGTGTACAGCGGCAAGGCGCTGACACCGGGAGATTTCGCGGTTCCCAGCTTCGTCGGCGTCGATGCGATCGAGGCGGAGCTGATGCACTACGACAGCCGGCCGTACTACCTCGTCACACTGCGCGACGGCCGCACGCAGTTGCGGCCCGCGGATGGCGGAGCCGGTCCGCCGGCTGCCACTGCCGAAGCGATGCTGATGCGCGCGGCGCAATTGATGCCTCACGCCCATTTATCGAGCGCACGCGTGATGGAGCGCTACGACGATTACTACTTCGCGCGGCATCCCGAGAACGCAAGCAAACCCTTGCCGGTGATCCGCGTCGAGTTCGACGACGCCGAACACACCTGGTTTCACCTGAATCCCGCGAGCGGCCAGATCATCGAACGCAGTACCCGCGTCAACCGGGTGTATCGCTGGCTCTACAACGGCCTGCATTCCTTCGACCTGCTGTGGCTGTGGGAACGCCGGCCGCTGTGGGATATCGTCGTGATCACGTTTTCCTTAGGCGGAATCGCGTTGTCGCTGATCGGGTTCGTGGCCGGCGTGAAGCGCTTGCGCATCGATCTGGGCCTGGCGCCGCGCAGCCGGTATCGCCATTCCTTCGATCCCAGGCGCGGCTAGCCGGCGACCGGCATCCACGCCGGTGTTTCCTCCTGACGACCAGTCGACTGCTTGCCGCTCTTATCGACGCAGGGGATGCGATCGATTTTGTCGTCCGGCGCGGCGGTATGGTTTTTTTTCCAGCCGATAACGATGCCGTAACCCGGCCGGTGTTCTGGCGTGGCACGTTCGGATGAATCCAGCTGGCGCTGGTGCGCGACACGGTTGTTCCGCTGGGAAAATCATTACATTTCTTTGCACCCACGCGTTAACAACGGCGTTAACAGGCGGTAACTTCGGCGCAGAAAAGGGGCAGCGTAAAGAACCGTAAATTACGTTTCGACCCCGTATTGCGGTGGCTAGTCTGCAGTCCGGATCCAGAGCGCGAGGAGCGCTATCGCGATCCGCATCGCTCACTAAAATACCGAGGACACCATGTCACTTGAGAGCATTTCCGGCTGGTTGGCGACGACGCCGGCGAGTCTGACGTTTCAGACCATTACGTGGGTGATTCCCACGGTGCAGACGCTGCATATCCTGGCGATTGCCGTGGTGATTTCCGCGATCCTGATGATGGACCTGCGGGTGCTGGGTCTGGCGATGTCGGGCCAGCCGACGGCGGCGGTGGCGCATCGTTTCCTGCCGTGGGTGTGGTGCACGGTGGTCGTGCTGCTGATCTCGGGTGCGATCCTGATTGTCGCCGAGCCGGGCCGTTCGCTGCCGAACTCGACGTTCCAGCTCAAGATGGTCCTGCTGATTGCCGTGCTGCTGGTGACGGCGGTGTTCCAGCAGGGGCTGCGCCGCGATCCGCTGTTCTGGGAACGCAACGCCGCGCTTCGCCTCGGCGGGCGGCTGCTCGCCGTGGTGTCGCTGTTCCTGTGGGTCGGCATCGTCTTCGCCGGCCGCTGGATCGCCTACAGCATGGAGGGCTGACATGTCCCTTCAATCCCTTTTCACTGCGCTGGAAAACTCCAGCCTGGGCACGGCGGTGCGCGAGAGCACGATCCTGTTCCCGGCGATCGAATGCCTGCATGTGCTGATGATCGCGGTCATGGTCGGCACGATTGCGATCGTCGATCTGCGCCTGCTCGGCATCGCCTCACGCACGCGCTCGGTGAGCGAACTGCTGGACGAGGTGCTGCCGTTCACGCGCGGCGCCTTCGTCGGCGCGCTCATCACCGGCGGGCTGCTGTTTGCCTCGCACGCAAGCGACTACATAGGCAAGTGGCCGTTCCAGGCCAAGATGGCGCTGCTGCTGCTGGCGATGATCAACATCGTGGTGTTCCACCGCATCTTCGGACGCGACGTCGCCAGCCTCGACCAGGGCCAGCGGCCGCCGTTGTCGGTCCGGCTCAGCGGCGGCCTGTCGCTGGCGCTGTGGATCGGGGTCGTCGCCACCGGTCGCTGGATCGGCTTTGTCTGATGAAGGCCGCTCCGAAGATGCTCTCGCGGAGCGCGCTCTACCTGTGCGTGGCGCTGCTGGTGATGACGAGCTTCGGCATCTGGATGGTTCGCCATATCCGGAATGCGCAGCTGGAGCGTGCGCTGCTGCAGGCTTCGCAGGCGCAGATACTCGATGATCCGGCGCTGCGGCTTTTCGTCGCGCAGCGCGCGCCGGGGCTGTACGCGCAACACTGCGCCGCCTGCCACGGCCCGCATTTCGATGGGGATAGGGGCAAGGGCGCGCCGAACCTCAAGGACGAGGTCTGGCTGTACGGCAGCGGCTCGATCGCCGATATCGAGAGCACGATCCTCTACGGCATCCGTTCCGGCCACCCGCGCGCCCACAATATCTCGGAGATGCCGGCCTTCGGCCGCAGCGGTCGCTTCACCAAGCAGGATGTCGCCGACACCGTCGAGTACCTGCTGGCGATGAGCAAGCAGCCGCATGACGAGCAGGGCGCCAGCCGCGGCCAGGCGCTGTATTTCGGCGCCGGCAATTGCTACGACTGTCATGCCTCCGATGGCTACGGCGTATCCGACTACGGTACGCCGCCGCTGAATGGTCGCGGCGGCAACTGGCTTTATGGCGGTGACCGCGCCGCCTTGTACCAGTCCATCTATGACGGCCGTCGTGCGCTGTGTCCTGCCTGGATCGGGCAACTCGACTTTGTCCAAATCCGCACGCTGGCGGTTTACCTCCATGAGATCTCGCATCATGAATAGTCCCGCGACGCGTCCCGGCGAAGCTTCGGCTGACTCCAATACGTTCTTCGATTTCTCGCGTGCGGACAGTCGTCGCTCCTTCACGCTGCTGGCGATCGGTGCGGTGCTGGGGCTGGGCATTGCCGGCTATGGACTGTTTACCGCCAAGGGCACGTCCACGCGTGGACTGCCGCCCGAAGACATCGCCTTGGTCAACCAGAAACCGATCTACCGCAGCGACTTCATCATCCAGGTCCAAACCCAGTTCTCCATACCGTTCGATCAGACCACGCCGGAGCAGCGCGCCCGAGTGCTCAAGGATATGGTCGACGAGGAACTGATGGTGCAGCGCGGCGTGGAAGTGGATCTGCCCGGCTACGATCCGGATGTACGCACAGCCCTGGTCAACGGCGTGGAACTGCAGATGTTCGCCGACGTGCTCGCCAAGCAGCCGACCGAGGAAGAACTGAAGGCCTACTACGCGCAGCATCGCGAGCAGTATTCGAGCGTCGGCGTCATGCAGCTGCGCGATCTGATTCTGAACTTCAAAGACGCCGAGACCAGCGACCAGAAGCTGCAGCGGGCCAGTGCCATCGTGGACAAGCTGCGCAAGGGCGCGGTGCCGGACGATGCGTTCCTGAACGCCAATGGCTTGCAGGATTCCAGGCGACTGATGCAGGGCAATCAGATCGACGTCGGCGACATCTTCGACTTCGCGGCCGCCGCCAATCTGGATCCCAAGGTCTATGCCGCGGCGGAAAAACTGGGTGCCGGCGAAGTATCCGACCCGGTCAGCGATGCCGAAGGCCTGCACATCGTCTACATGAAGCACCGACGGAAAGCGCAGGGGCTGGACTTCGATGCGGTGCGCCTGCGCGTGTGGAGCGACATCAAGACCGAGGCGGAACAGAAGACCCGCAACGCAACGCTCGGCTACCTGCGGAGCAAGGCCGATATCATCACGGCCGGAGACTACTGATGTCGCGGAGAGTCAGCTGGCGCGGCATGTCGTGCGCCCTGCTGCTGCTCGGTAGCGGTGTCGCGCAGGCACACGTCAAGAGCGAATCGCACAGCGTCTGGCGCGTCAGCGGCGATGAAGTCAGTCTCGAATACAGCGTGCCGCTGACGGAAACCATACGCCTGGCCGAAACCCCAGGCGTGCAGCCGCCGGATTCGCTGCTGCTGGATTATTTCTCCAGGCACATCGCCGTCAGTGCCAAGGCCGGCGACTGCAAGGTCGACAAGCCGCGCGCGGTGCGGGCGACCGACCAGTTTCGTCGCTTCGAGTTCACGTTCCGCTGTCCCGGGCCCGACGGCATCGAGCTGCACGCTTCCGCATTCTTCGACCTGATCGCCTCGCATGTGAATCTGGCGCAGATCGACAAAGCCGATGGCCGCTTCGTCGAGCAGATGTTCACGCAGGACAGGCAGACGCTGGAACTCGAAGGTGAAGGCGAGGGCCTGGAAAACGCCGGCTTCTTCGAATACGTGCACATGGGGCTGATGCACATCTTTACCGGCGTGGACCACATGTCCTTCCTGCTGGGGCTGGTACTGATCTCGCGCCGCACCCGCGACCTGGTCTTCGTCATCACCGGCTTCACGATCGGCCACAGCGTGACGCTGGCGCTGGCGGTGACCGGCATCCTGCGGCCGCATGCCGAGTTCATCGACGCCCTGGTTGCGCTGACCATCGCGCTGATCGGGGCCGAGAATATCGCGGTATCCACGCGCCTGCCGGGCCGGGTGGCGCTGGCGTCGGGCGGTTTCCTGCTGGCGATGATTCTCGCCAAGCTTGCGGGCTTCGGCACGCTGCCGACGCTGCTGCTGCTGGGCTCGGCGCTGTTTACCGTCAACTACCTGATGATTTCAGGCCATCTGCGCGACGCGGGCCGTCTGCGTCTGGTCGTCACGATGGTGTTCGGCCTGATCCATGGCTTCGGCTTCGCAGCCGGTTTACTCGAGTTCCAGATGCCGAAGGACCGGCTGGCCGAGCTGCTGGTCGGGTTCAATCTCGGCGTCGAGATCGGCCAGCTCACGGTCGTCTTCGTGCTGCTCGCGCTGGTGGAAGTGCTGCGCCGTTTCAGCCTTGCGCTGCCGCGTCCCATCGTCGTCGATGGCGTCGCCGCGGCCCTGGTCGCTCTCGGCCTGTACTGGTTCATTGGCCGGAGTTTTTAAGCGCCGTCGGGCCGTCGACCAATCGAATTCAGTGGAGATGCAGGCCTCAACCGTTTTCTAGAGGAGAAACACCATGTACAGCAAACTGCTCCGCAGCGAAGCCTCGCTGCGGGCGAGGGGGATGTTTTGCCCGGCGCTGGTGATAGTGGCACTGGGCAGCGGTGCGGCGTACGCGGAAGACGCGCCGGTCGTCGTCGCGGACAACGGCCAGTCGACGACTGCCACGACCGAGCTGGACGAGATCGTGGTATTCGGCCGGGCCGAAAAACTCGTCGGTACCGCGGCCGCCGCAAGCGAAGGCACCGTCGGCGGAGCCGATCTGTCCGTGAGACCGACGCTGCGCGTGGCCGAACTGCTGGAAGCGGTGCCCGGACTCATCGCCGCCCAGCATTCCGGCAGCGGCAAGGCCAATCAGTATTTCCTGCGCGGCTTCAATCTCGATCACGGCACCGACTTCACTGCCTACGTCGACGACATGCCATGGAATCTGCGCACCCATGGCCACGGTCAAGGCTATCTGGATGTCAACGGCCTGATTCCGGAAACCGTGCAGCGCATCGACTATCGCAAGGGCCCGTATCGCGCCGACATCGGCGATTTTGCGCTGGCCGGTGCTTCGTTTCTCAGTACGGTCGACAGCCTCCCGCAATCGTTCGCTGCCGCCGAAGTGGGCGAGTACGGCTGGCGCCGCGTGGTCGGAGGAGGCAGCCAGGACGTCGGCGATGGCACGCTCACCGTGGTTGGTCAATGGAAGACGTACGATGGTCCCTGGCAGCTGTCGGAAGCCCTGAACCACGAATCGATCTGGAGCAAGTACGTTCAGAACACGGACCTGGGTCTGCTCAAGATCTCGCTGTCGGGCTATCACGGCGATTGGCACCCGACCGAGCAGATTCCGGACGATTCCGTCGGCACCGAGGCCTGCGCCGACGTCTACTGCGATCTGGATCCGAGTGCCCACGGCCGCACCGATCGCTGGATCGCCACCGCCAACCTGATCGGCGAAGACTGGCGCGCGACGCTGTACGGGCAGTACTACAACTGGCGCATGTCGTCCGACTCCACCTACGACTACCAGATCGATCAGTTCGATCAACGCGCTACCGCCGGCGGCCGTTACGAGCACAGCTTCGCGTTCGGCGATGCGGTCGAGCTCAAGGCCGGCACCGAGTTCCGCTACGACGACATCGGCAAGGTCGGCGTCGACCACACCCAGGACGGCGTCTTCGTCGAGAACATATCGGACAACAGCGTCGACGAGTCGTCGCTGGGCCTGTATGCCGAGGCGACCTGGAAGCCGGTCCAGGGCCTGCGCCTGATGGCCGGCCTGCGCGGTGACTACTACGACTTCGACGTCACCGCGCGCTCCGACTCGGAAGACAATGCGCAGGGGCACACCCGCGACGATCGCGTGTCGCCCAAGTTCGGTGTCGCCTACAGCCTGACCGAGCACGTCGAGGTCTACGGCAACTGGGGCGAAGGCTTCCACTCCAACGACGCGCGCGGCGTGCTCAACAAGGAAACGCCGATCGACGGCCTGTCCAAGGGCACTGGCTACGAGGCCGGCGCGCGCTACGAGCGCGGCAGCCTGACTTTGTCGGCGGCGTACTGGTGGCTGGATCTGTCGAGCGAGCTGATCTTCGTCGGTGATTCCAACTCGGTGGAACCGCGCGGTGGGTCCGAGCGCCACGGCCTCGAACTGGTGAGCTTCTGGCGGCCGCTGCCCTGGCTGGGCATCGACGCGGTGTACACCGCCAGTCACGCCCGTTACGACACCGTGCAGGACGACCCCGACTCCGGCAGTGGGCGCTACATCGAAGGCGCGATCGAGAGCGCCGGCGAACTCGGCGTGTCCGCCGTCTCCGGAAACTGGGAACTGAGCGGGCGGCTGCGCTACATGGGGCCGTATCCGCTGGTGCCGAGCGACAGCGAACGGGCCGGCGCGGAGACGGTTCTGAATCTGCGCGGCGCCTACAAGATCGAGCACTTCACGTTCTACGCCGAACTGCTCAACGCGCTGGATCACGATGGCAAGGACATCGAGTACTACTATCAGACCTATGTTCCGGGCGTCAGCGCTCCGGGCACGCAGCAGGCCACCACGCTCAGTCGCGCCGACGAGCCGCGCACGGTTCGCGCCGGTATCAAATACGCGTTCTGAGGCTTAGCAGAAAAGCCGCCGCTCGAACTCGAAAATGACGGCTGCGGTCACCACGACAGCAAAGAGGGCGAAGACCTGGCCCGCAGCGGGCCAGGTCCAGGCTGGCGACGGCGAGGCGTTCACGAAACGCCGATGAGCGCCGCATCAGCGGCCTGATCGGCGCCCGTGGATCGAGAAGCTCAATGTATTCCCGCGTCGTCGCGATGCTGGAGGCCGAACAGGCGGGTCAGCCGCTGTCGCAACCAGCGTTCAAAGTCGTCGACATAGGTGAAGACGACGGGTATCACCACCAGGCTCAGCAGCGTCGAGGTGATCAGGCCGCCGATCACGACGATCGACATCGGCTGGCGAAAGCTCGGGTCCGCACCGACGCCCAGCGCATTCGGCAGCATGCCGGCGCCCATCGCGATGGTCGTCATCAGGATCGGCTGCGCGCGTTTGTGGCAGGCGTCGAGGACCGCGTCGAGGCGACTCAGGCCGCGGTCATGCCGCGCGACGATGGCGTATTCCACCAGCAGGATCGAGTTCTTGGTGACGATGCCCATCAGCATCAGCAGGCCGATCACCGAGGGCATCGAGAAACTCATGCCGGTCACCAGCAACGCGAACAGCGCGCCGCCAAGCGACAGCGGCAGGGCGCACAGAATCGTCGCCGGCTGCAGGAAATCGTGGAACAGCAGCACCAGAACCGCATAGACGCAGAAGATGCCGATCGCCATCGCCAGCCCGAAGCTCTGGAACAGTTCGGTCATGTTCTGCAGATCGCCGCGCTGCACGGTATGCACGCCACTCGGCAGTTGCTTCATCGCCGGCATTTGCATGACTTCGCGGTTGACGTCGCCGATCGCCCGGCCGTTGAGCTCCACCGTCAGCGCGACGTTGCGCTCGCGATCGATGCGGTCGATCTGGGCCGGGCCGCTGCCCATGCGCAGTTCGCCGACCGATGCGATATTCACCGTGCCCTTGCTGCCGCTGACGCGCAGCTGGCCTATCGTCGAGATGTCGTAGCGCTGGGCCGGATCGACGCGCACCCGCAAGGGTATCTGCCGCTCCGGCAGGTTCATTTTCGGCAATGCGCTGGAGTAGTCGCCGTAGGTGCCGACGCGAATCGCGTCGGCGACGTCGCCGGCGGTGATGCCGAGCCAGGCCAGACGCGCCGAGTCCGGGACGAACTGCACTTCCGGCTGTTGCAAGGCGGCGCTCGAGGTGATGTTGCCGACGCCCTGCAGGCCCCGCAGCTGCGATTCGATCGCCTGGGCGGCCGATTCCAGCGCGGCGGCATCGTTTCCGGCGAGCGTGATCTGCAGTTGCTCGCCGCTCATACCGCTGCCGACGGAGACGCGTACGCCCGGCAGTTCGCTCAAGGCCAGGCGCATCTCCTGTTCGACCTGATACTGTTTCTTGTCGCGGTCGCCGCGCGGCACCAGGTCCACGGTCAGCGTGGAGTTGCGCACGCTGCTACTGTCGCCGCCGCTGTCCGAGCCGCTGCTGCCGACCGCGACGAACACGCTTTTCACCTCCGGCATCAGCCGGATCCGCCGCTCGGCCTGCAGGCTCAGCTGCCGGGTCTGCTCGACGGTACTGCCCGGCGGCAATTCCAGCGAGACGCTGGTCGAGGCGGTGTCCTGCGTCGGGAAGAAGGCAATCTTCAACTGGCTTCCCAGTGCCAACGACACGATGAAGAACGCCAGAGCCGCCAGCACGGTACGCCGGCGGTGCCGAAGACTGGCGCGCGCCCATCCGAGATAGCGCGTCATCAGGGCGCTGTCCGCCTTCTGCTGCCGGTGCGGACGCAGCAGATAAGCGGCCATCATCGGCGTCAGCAGCCGGGCGACCAGCAGCGAGATGAGCACCGCGACGCAGGTGGTCACCGCGAACTGGCGGAAGAACAGGCCGGCAACGCCACTCATGAAGGCGACCGGCAAAAAGATCGCGACCAGCGTGAATGTCGTGGCGACCACCGCCAGGCCGATCTCGTCGGCGGCTTCCGTCGCCGCCTGCAGCGGCTTCTTGCCCATCAGCAAGTGACGCTCGATGTTCTCGATCTCGACGATCGCGTCGTCGACGAGAACGCCGATGACCAGCGACAGCGCCAGCAGCGTGATCGTGTTCAGGGTGTAGCCGCACAGGTACATCACGCCGAAAGTCGGGATGATCGCCAGCGGCAGCGCCGCCGCGGAAATCAGCGTGGCACGCCAGTCGCGCAGGAACCACCAGACCACGAGTACCGTGAGCAACGCGCCCTCGAGCAGCATTTCCATCGACCCTTGGTAATTCTCTTCGATGGAGTCGACGCCGTTGCTGGCCTCTTCGATGTGGACTTCGGGATGTGCCGCGATGAACGTCTTCATCGCGGCGCGCACATCGCGTAGCACCGTGATGTCCGAGTTGCCCTGGGCGCGAGCCAGCTTGACGGCCACCACCGGTTTGCCATCGCGGTAGGCGTAGGTCGTGCGCTCGGTGGGGCCGTCGGTCACGCGTGCGATCTGGTCGAGGCGCACATGGCGTCCGTCGCCGACGGCAATGCTCAGCGCCGCGAGTTGGTCGGCGGATTCGACGCTGGCCAGCGTGCGCGAGGATTGCTGCTGGCCGCCGATGTCGGCGCGTCCGCCGGAGCGCTCGCGCTGCACGCTCTCGAGTTGCGCGGAGACCTGTTTGGCGGTCAGGCCGAGGCCGGCCATCAGGGCCGGATCGAGATCGATCAATACCTCGCGCTCGACGCCGCCGTAGCGCGTTACCGAGTAGACGCCCTTGACGGCCAGCAGTGCCTTGCTGAAGGTGTCGTCGACGAACCAGGACAGATCCTGCTCGTCCAGCGTGTCCGAACTCGTGGTGTAGATCGCGAGCGTCGAGCTGCCGATTTCACTCTTCGCGACGGTCGGATCGTTCATCTCGCTGGGCAGGTCGGCGCGCGCGCTGTCGACGGCGTTACGGACTTCGCTGAGGGCGGCCTGCGGGTTCTTTTCGAGCTTGAAACTGACGCTGATGCTGACCGAGCCGTCGGTGATCGTCGTCGTCACGTGATCGAGCAGGGTCAGCGAGGTCAGCTTGTCCTCGATCTTGCGCGCGACCTCGTTTTCGAGCTGCGATGGCGCCGCGCCTTCGAGCGCGGCACTGATCAGGATCGTGGGCAGATCGGTGTCGCTGAATTTCTGCACCTGCAGCTTGTTGAAGCCGATCAGGCCGAACACGGTCAGCAGGATGAAACACAGCACCGCCGGTACCGGGCGCCGGATCGACCAGGCGGAAATGTTCATGACTTCTTTTCGCTGGCGTCGACGGTGACCACCTTGACGGTTGCGCCTTCGGTCAGGAACGCGCCGCCGCTGGCGACGACGCGCGCGCCGGCATCGAGGCCGGACACGACGTCGACGCTGCCACCCTGCCTGCGACCCGTGACGATGGTGCGCCGCGTGACGCTCGCACCATCGTCCTTGAGCACGAAGACATCGATGCGGCCATCCCGGATCACCAGTGCCGATTCGGGCACGGTGAGCGCCTCCTGCATACCGGTCTCGATCGTGCCGCTCGCATATGTGCCCGGCTGCGCGCCGCTGCCGTTGGGCAGGCTGACGTAGACGATGGCGCGGCCGGTTGCGGTCGACAGCGTCGGCGAAGCAAGGCGGACCTTGCCATCGATCTTGCGGCCGCCCGGCAGCGCGACCGTGGTGCGTTGACCTTCGTGCACCTGCGGCAACTGCTGCGAGTCGACTTCGGCCTGCCACTCGACGCGGCTCTGCCGCACCAGCCGGAACAGTTCGCTGCCGGGCGACACCACATTGCCAAGCAGCGCGGAGCGCGACGAGATGATGCCGTCGTCGACCGCTTCCAGGCGCGTCTGGCGCAGCGTGATGCGAGCGCTCTGCAGTGCCGCTTGCGCCGAGGCCAGCTGCGCACGCCGCGTCGCTTCCGTGCTTTCGTACTGGTCGATCTGCTGGCTCGACAGCGAGCCGGCGTCGGCCACGGTCTTCGCCCGCCCCAGATCGGCCTGGGCCTGACGCAGCGCGGCCTGCGCTTCGGCGACCGCGGCTTCCTGCTTCTGCACATCGGCCTTTGCGCTGTCGTCCGCAAGCCGCGCCAGCAGATCACCGCGATGCACGACCGCCCCCACGTCGGCATTGAGTTCGACGATGCGCAGGCTGCCGGTTTCGGCACTGATGATGGCCTCCTGCCAGGCAGCGACCGCGCCGTCGGCGTGGATGATCTGCGGCCAGGTCTCGCGGCGCGGCGACACCAGGTTCACGGTCAGGGCCACGGTCGCGGCCGGCTCGGCTTGCGCAGGCGCCTGCGGCCGCCAGAGCACGGCGACTACGAGCAGCAGCACGGCCGCGATACCGAGCGCGATCACGGTCTTGCGTCGTCGCTGCAGTGCGGGGAAGCCCTTCATGATTTCGCTCCTTGAGATGCTGCCTGTCCGGCGGGTGCGGTCTCCACCGCTGCGCGGTCGCTGTGCCAGCCGCCGCCAAGTGCCTTGTACAGCGCAATCCAGTAACGCACGCGGTCGCGTTGCAGCTCGATCAGCGAAACCTCGGCCGAGATCGCCGAGCGTCGCGCGACTTCCACGGTCAGCAGGCTGTCGAAGCCGGCGCGCCAGTTGCCCTCGACGGCGCTCGCGTACCGACGGTACTGCTCGGCAGCGGTGCGCGCGTCGCCGCTGCGCTGCGCCGCGCCGTCGAGGTCCACCAGCGCCTGCTCCACTTCACGCACCGCCGCGCGTACCGCGCCGCGGTGGCGGGCGAGCTGCTGTTCGTAGGTCGCGGCGGCGGAGTCGACCGCGGCGCGCCGCTTGCCGGCATCGAACAGCGGCACCGACAGGCTGGGGCCGAACGACCAGCCGGTGGTCGGCGAGGCAAGGTTGGATGCCGAGACCGAGATCGAACCGCTCAATGAAAAGCTCGGATAGCGATCGGCGAGCGCGACCGCGATTTGCGCATAGTCGGCGGCCAGCGTGCGCTCCGTCGAGCTGAGGTCCGGGCGTTGCCGCACGAGATCGGCCGGCACGCTGTCGACCGTGAACTGTGCGGGTTCCGGCAGGGCCGGCGCGCCGGCGCGATCGAGCATGGTCCGAAGACGGGCTTCGTCCATGCCGGTCACCTCGACCAGCGACTTGACCAGCCGCTCGCAGCTGGCGCGCTGCGCCGTGGCGGTCGAGGCGGCGCTGGCCGCGCTGGCGTCGGCGAGATAGGCATCGGTGCGTGCGCTGAGGCCGGCGGCCGCGGACAGGCGTGTCGATTGCGCTGTCTGCTGCTGCGAAGTGGTTTGCGCCTCGTAGGCTGCCTGCAGCTGCCGGCAGGCGCGGTACTGAACGTAATCATCGGCGACTTCCGCGGCCAGGGACACGCGCGCGTCGTGCCAGCTGTCGATGCTGGCCTCGACACTGGCACGCGCCGCGGAGCGGCCGTTGCGCAACTTGCCGAACAGATCGATTTCCCAGGACGCATCGAGACCGCCGCTGCGCGACGTACTGATCACGCTGTCCTGAGTCGCGGCATCGCTGACCTTGCTGCGCGTCAGCGAAGCGCTCGCATCGACCGACGGCCACAGACCGGCTTCATTCGACGCCAGGGTCGCGCGTGCCGACCGGATCGCCGCCGCCGCCTGGGTCAGCGTCGGGCTGTCGGCTTCGGCGGCTTGTATCAGCTCGGCCACCGCCGGATCGTTGAATCGCTTCCACCAGTCGACCAGCTCGGACGCGCTGCCGTCGTGCGGACGATCCGCCTGCCACGGCCCGACGCTTTCCGGTTGCGGCGCCCTGTAGGCGGGTTGCAAGGCACATCCTGCGGCCACCAGCATCGTCGCCAGCACGAAGGTGGTTACTCTGATTGCCCGCTTGCTGGATTCGCCCACCATGCTCCGTTCCCAAGTCGACAGGAGTACATCCTAGAGGGCGCCTCCAGTTCGCGGTGGTAAAGGGGGGTAAAGGTGGGTAAAAGTCGGCACGGCAGGCCTTTCTTAAAGCCGCGAGGTGGCGATACTAGGGACAGATGAACATTGAATCGCCAACGATGACAAAGGTGCTTCTGGTCGACGATGATCCGGAGCTGACGGATATGCTCGCCCGCTATCTCGCCAACGAGGGCTTCGCCGCCGAGGTCGCGCACGATGGTGAAACCGGCGTGCGTCGCGCGCTTGAACATCCGTTTGCGATCGTCGTGCTCGACGTCATGATGCCGGGTCTTACCGGGATCGAGGCCTTGCGTCGCATCCGCGCCGTCAGCCAGGTGCCGATCGTGATGTTGACGGCGCGCGGCGATAACATCGATCGAATCGTCGGCCTCAATATGGGCGCTGACGACTACGTACCCAAGCCCTGCACACCAGGCGAGCTGGTGGCGCGTTTGCGTGCGATCCTGAGACGCAGTGCGGGAACGCACAACGAAGACGCGATGAAGGCAGCCGTGGTCCGGGTCGGCCCGCTGGAGTTGTCGTCCGCCAGTCGGCGGGCGCTTTGGCAGGGTGTGCCGCTGGAACTGACCGGTACCGAATTCGGCCTGCTGGACGTGCTGGCCCGCCATGCCGGGGGACTGATCAGCAAGGACGAGATCTCGCGGCTGGTGTTCGGCAAGCCGCTCGCGCGGTTCGATCGTCGTATCGACGTGCACATCAGCAGCATTCGCCAGAAGCTGGGACGTCGCGAAGACGGCCAGCCGTGGATCAAGAGCGTGCGCGGCCTCGGCTATCAGTTGCTGGCGGATCCGCACACATGAAGTGGCCCGCCGGACGGCTGTTCTGGAAGATATTCGCCGCTTTCTGCAGCGCGATGCTGCTGTTCTTCCTGTTCGGCGTCGGCGTCATTTCGCTGAGCGGCGTCTCGACGCCCCAAACCGACCCTTCCTGGCTCAAGCTGGTGCCGTTCTTCTCCGGCGCCGTGGTCGCCCTGCTGTTCGGCTTCGCGATGGCCTGGTACATGGCGCGCCCTCTGCATCTGCTCAGCCGTGGCCTGCGTGAAGCCGCGGCAGCGCGTTTCGACATGCGCCTCGCTCCGCTGCTCGGCAGCCGCCGCGACGAAATCGCCGATCTGGCGCAGGATTTCGACAGCATGGCATCGCAGCTGCAGCAGGCGCTCGCGCAGCAGCGCCGCCTGTTTCACGACATCTCCCATGAGTTGCGTTCACCGCTGGCGCGCATACAGGCCGCGATCGGACTGTACGAGCAAAACCCGAAAGAAGCGCCCGCCCTGCTTGAGCGCATAAGCCGCGAGGCGAGCCGGCTCAACGCCTTGATCGAAGAGTTGTTGACCTTGCATAAGCTGGAAAACGGCGTAACCGGCGGTCCGCGGGAACGCATCGATGTGCTCGAACTGCTCAATGCCATCGCCGAGGATGCCGCGTTCGAGGCCAATGTGCTCGGCTCCGCCGTCGTGCTGCATGCGGAGGGCAGCTTCGTCACCGAAATCGATGGCGAGCTGATCTATCGCGCGCTCGAGAACGTCGTACGCAACGCGATCAAGTACACCAGGCCCGGGACCAGCGTCGAGATCGACGCCCGCATCGTCGTCCAAGCCGGCGATCGAGAGACACGGCAACGGCTGGAGGTTCGCGTCAGCGACCGCGGTCCCGGTGTGCCGATCGAACAATGCGAAGCCATATTCGAGCCCTTCCGTCGCATCGAATCGACATCGCGCGATATGACGGCGGGCCTTGGCCTGGGGCTGGCCATCGCACGCCACGCGATCGTGCTGCACGGCGGCCTGATTCAGGCCGAACCGCGCGCCGAGGGCGGACTCAGCGTCTCGATCAGCTTGCCGATGTCGGCCTGAAGAGGCCGGCGAGCAGGGTTGTACCGACGGTCGTGCTGGCAGCCGCGAACCAGCTTTGAAGTGGCGGCGGGCGGGCACGGCGGAATGTTGCTTGAACCCGAGCGTCCGTCCTTCCCAGTCCATTTCTATTGCCATCGCAGCGGATGCGTCGAGTCGGAGAGTGCGGACGCCCGCAGCCAGGATTTGTCGTTTTTTTGTTTTGACACCAAAGTCAATTATGGATCACTTGATTAAATGAATCAGTTAGTCATAATGACACTATAGTACAATACAGGTGCAGGCGATCGCCCCGGCAGAGGTCGAGCTGGAGTGCTGCAGCCTCCACCAAATAATTATTGAATGGTTGGAGTGAGAGCGAGATGCGAAACATGGCAGTCGCGAAATATCGCGCGCCGAGCTATCCAAGAGAAGCAGGTGTGCTTCACGGATCAGCCGTCTCAGCGCCGGCTCCACCCTCTACCACGGCCGTCGTTGGGATCGACATTCGCGACTCCGAGCCGCGATCGGGCTATCCGCAAAACTGTATGGAGCACGGCCCTTGGCCCGGAGCCGGCGGATGGGTAGCTGATGCGTTCACCAGTTCAGATTCGGTTGGTTCTTCAAGGAGATCATCGTTATGAAGATGTCAAAAAATGTAGCTTGCGCCGTAGGACTGTTGGTGGCGAGTTCCGCTGCATTCGCGGCACCCGAGATCTACACGATCGAGCCGGGTCATACCTATCCCAGCTTCGAGGTGTCCCATCGCGGCATTTCTTACTGGCGGGGCAAGTTCGACAAGACCAGCGGCAAGATCTGGCTGGATCGAGAGAAGGAGACCGGGAAACTCGACATCACGATCGATACCAGCACCGCGAACTTCGGCCTGCCGGTCATGGACAAGAAAGCAAGGAACGAAGAGTGGTTCGACGTCGAGAAGTATCCGACGGCGACCTACAAGTCCGATTCGATCACGTTCAAGAAGGGCAAGCCCGTGTCGGTCAACGGCTTGCTGACGCTGCGCGGCGTGACCAAGCCGGTGAAGCTGGACATCCTCGAGTTCACCTGCATGCAGAATCCGATGTTCAAGCGCGAGGTTTGTGGCGGCGATGCGCGCGCCGAATTCGATCGTCGCGACTTCGGAATGAATGCCGACGTCTTCAACAACAACGGCACCGTGCGCCTTCAGATTCAGGTGGAAGCCTTGAAGGGCGACACGCTGCCGCCGATGCCACCGATGCCGGGCGGCCCCGGTGGCCCTGCGGATGCGCATGCTCCGGGTGCCCCTGCCGCTCCGAATTGATCGGGCCCTCGCGACAAAAATTGAAAAAGGCCCGATCCGTGCGCGAGCCGGATCGTGTCGATCTGCACACAGCCGTTCTTTCTCTGGTCAATCGTATTTCACGTGCACAGGCCTGAAAGTCGCTGACATTGCCTGTCGAGCTGATACTCCTATGAAACACCGTAATCGTTCCATGCTGCGCAAGCTCTTGCTGGCCGCCGCTGTCGCCGGCGGCACGCTGTTTGGCGTTGCCGCAGAGGCCCATCACTCTTTCGCTCTCTACGATCTCGCCAAGCTGAACACCGTGGTCGGAACGGTACGTGAGTGGAAGTGGGCGAACCCTCATTGCTATCTGGTGATTGAGGTCCTCAAAGCCGACGGCACCAGCGAACAATGGACGCTCTCGGGCTCCAGCCCCAACATGATGAGCCGCTGGGGCTGGAATGCCGCTGATCTCGTCGTCGGCGAGAAGGTCACCGTGGACATCCATCCGGCACGCGATGGACGCCATTTCGCTTCGATGCAGACGGTGTTCCTGCCGGACGGAAAAGCGCTGGTTGACCCGGCCGGTCAGCCCGGCGCGGCCTTGGCCGCAGGTCCGACGAATGTCCCCAAGACGCCGCAGGGAGTGCCGTACAAATGAGACTCAAGACCCGCTGGCAGTCACCGCTGACGCTGTGCCTGCGTTGCGTCTGCGTCGCGCTGCTGTGCGCGGTCGCAATCGACGAGGCGCAGGCGCAGACCACTCCGCGATCCAAGCAAGAGCAGGCCAAGGCCTGGTCCGAGATCGCCAAGCTGCCCGATTTCTGGCAGGGAAGCTGGCAATCGGTCAGTCCGATCGCCGACGACTTTCGCAAGCCCGTGCCCAAGTACACGCCGTGGGCGCGCGATTACATCGCGAAATATCAGCCCAAGCAGGACAGTCCCTTCGCCAACTGCAGCCCGCTGGGCGTGCCGTTCCTGATGTTCATCGGCGGCATGCCGATGAAGTTCTTCCAGTCGCCGGGAATGATCGCGCTGTACGTGGAATCCTCTGGCATGACGCGTTTCATTCGGACCGATGGGCGCGCGCATGATCCGCGGGCCAATCCCTCGTTTCTCGGTGAGTCCATCGGACACTGGGAAGGGGACACGCTCGTCGTCGATACCACGGCTTTGGCGGACGGCACCTTGTTCCAGATCGGCAAGAAGTCGGACAAGGAGATGGGAGACGGCGATCCTTCACCGCTCGCCGGCGTCGTGTTTGGTCCGCACAGCCCGAAACTGCGCGTGGTCGAGCGCATGAAGCTGATCGACTTCAACACGCTCGAAATACAGACCACGCTCTACGACGACACGATTTTCGTGGGTCCGCATACGCTCAATCCGCGGCGATTCGTGCGCGGAATCGAGCGGCGCAATGAACCACAGGAATGGGCCTGCACCGACAACCGGGACAGCCTGGATATCAACGGTCAGCTGCAATACGACCTGCAGGACGACAAAAAGCCGTCTTCGCCTACTCCGTAAGCTCATGCTCGCGCCGCAGATCAGTCGCTGCAAAACAGGGAGGAAATACGCATGTCGATAGTGATCGCCGAACGTCAGCCTGGCACGCTGCAGGGTGTGTTGCTGCTGTTGCCCATCACGATGGCCATCATGGGCCTGATCGTGCTGATACCGGTTCTGCCCGGAATGATGGCGCAGTTCCGCGATGTGCCGGGTGTCGAGTACCTGGTACCGCTGATGTTGACGCTGCCCGCGCTCTGTGTCGCCGTACTGGCACCGGTCGCCGGCGCCATTGTCGACTTCTTCGGCCGTCGCAGAACCCTGATCGCGGCACTGGTGATCTATGCGCTGGTCGGCATGCTGCCACTGTTTCTCGACAGCCTGATGGCCATCATCGCAAGCCGCGTCGTGCTGGGGGCGATGGAAGCCCTGATCGTCATCTCCAGCACGACGCTGATCGGTGACTACTTTCATGGGCACGCGCGCGAGAAATGGCTGGCGAGCCAGACCGCGATGGCTTCGCTCTCGGCGATCGCGCTGGGCTTTCTCGGCGGCGCCCTCGGCAACGTCTTCGGCTGGCGCGGTCCTTTCGCGGCGTATGGGTTCAGCATTCTGATCGCCGTCGGCCTGCTGCTGTGGACCTGGGAGCCGCGCAAGAGCGCGGAACCGAGCGCCGAGCGCGCCGACGCCAAGCTGCGATTCCCGTGGAGCACCATCATGCCGATCTCGCTGCTGGCGATCTTCGGCGGCACCATGTTCTTCACGATGCAGATCCAGGTCAGCAACATGCTGAGCGACTACTACGGTATTCGCGCACCGGGCCAGCTTGGCCTGTACACCGCATTGGCCAGCCTGGCGGTCGCAACCGGCACGTTTCTCTACAGCCGGTACACCGCTCGGCTGATCGTTGCCACGCAGCTTCTGGTTGCATTCGGACTGCTGGGCATCTCCTACGTGATGATGAATCATTCGCCGACGACGGCCGCGTTCGTCTCCTGGCTGGTGGTCAACCAGATCGGCGGCGGCATGCTGATTTCGGCGATGGTGGTGTGGGCGATGGGACGCCTGCCTTTCGAGGTCCGCGGCCGCGGCACGGGAATGTTCATGACGGGCTGGTGGCTCGGTCAGCCGCTGAGTGCTCAGGCGGTCGCGTTCCTGCGCGGCCAGCTCGACGGCAGCCTGCCGGCTACGCTGCAGATCCTCGGCATCCTGTGCCTGATCGCCGCGGCCGTCGCCTCGGTCGGCCGGTTCCGTGGCTCGGCACAGCGAGCCACCGATGCCCCTGGCAAAGTCCATCTGCATTGAGTCAGGCCGCAGCCCGGGCCGTTCAAAAAAAAGCGGCGCGGCCCGGGATGCGGGGTGATCGCGGCGACGTCTACGGGAACGGGAAGTCGCCTTTACCTCGTGTGAGAGGGACAAGGTCGAGGCTCGACGCTCGCGCGGCACTGTTTGTCCTCGATTCGAGCCTTCGCTCCGCGTCGAACGCTGCGAAACGCATCCCCGACTGATGCGTGAGTGCGGCGCGACTGCGCCGCACCTTTTCGCGGGCCGCTGTGACCGCGCCGCGCTCTTCAGTCCTGGCCAGTCAGACGCAGGCCGATCGCCTGCAGCGGTGCGAGCGCCTGCAGGATCGGCGGCAGGATAGGAACCACGTCGGTGCCGGCGGTGTAGCGCAACACCGGATCGGCGTCGGTGGCGGCGGCGAGGGCCGCGTTGACGACCGGCGTGAGGTCGCTCGGTGCCTTGGCTTCCATGCCGTCGAAGGTCGCGTTGAAGTGCGCGGCGATCCTGGCATACGGCGCGCTGGCCTGGCGGTCCAGCGACTTCTGCGGCAGCGAGGTCTTGAACGGGCCGGGCATCACGCAGAGCACGCGAACGCCGAAGCTGCGCGTTTCGATGTCCAGTGCGGCGGTGGCCGTGTCGAGCGCATGCTTGCTGGCGCAGTAAGCGGCCATCAGCGGCGTCTTCAGCACGGCCGCGACCGAGGTGACGTTGAGAATGCGGCCGGCGCCCTGCCGACGCATCACCGGCAATGCCAGCCGGACCAGGTCGAGCGGCCCGAACAGGTTGGTCTCGAACATCGTGCGCCACTGGCTCTCGGGTGTGTCTTCGAACGAGCCGCGGGCGCCGACGCCGGCGTTGTTGATCAACAGGTCGAGGCTGCCGAAACGCTGCACCGCGAAATCGATGATGCCTTTGCGCATCTCCGCGTCGGTGACGTCGAGCGCTGCAAGCACGAAGTCGTCGGGCTTGGCCGCGGCCAGCGCCTTGAGGCTGGGCGGTGCGGCCGCCGGCTTGCGCATGGTGGCAATCACCCGATAGCCGCGCTCGACAAAAGCCAGGGCGAGCGCTTCACCGAAACCTGAGCTGCAACCCGTAATCAATGCGACCGGCATGTGAACCTCTCGTTGTGTTGCGAATGGGGTGGTGAGCCGTCGCTGGATCGGCGGCGATGTGCCGTCGGTGATGCGATCAATCAGCGGTCCAGCCGCCGTCGATGACGATCGACGAGCCGGTCATCAGGCCCGAGGCATCCGAAGCCAGGAATACGATCGCGCCGGTGAGATCCTCGACCTGGCCAAGCCGGCCGAGCTTGATCTTGTCTAGCACCGATGTCTTGAACGCGGCGTCGGCGAAGAACGGCGCCGTCATCTCGGTCTCGATGAAGGTCGGCGCGATGCTGTTCGAGCGGATGCCATACGGCGCCAAATCCAGCGCCATCGCCTTGTTCAAGCCTTCGAGTGCCCACTTCGACGCGCAATACAGCGTGCGATTGCGGCCGCCGACGTGGCCCATCTGCGACGACATGTGGATGATCGACCCCTTGCGCTCGGCGGCGATCATGCGCTTGGCAACGGACTGTGCGACGAAGTAGGCCGCACGCACATTGAGCCCCATCACCGCGTCGAAATCTTCCGGCGTCGCGTCGACGTAGGGGCCGGGGCGATTGCAGCCGGCGTTGTTCAGCAGGATGTCGAACGGCGCGGCGCGGGTGATTCGCTCGCCGATGGCCGCGAGATCGGTGACGTCGAGCTGCATGGCCTCGGCGGCGAAGCCGCGCGCGCGGATCGCGGCCGCAGCGGCCTCGATCTCGTCCAGTGAGCGCGCGGCGAGCGTCACCGACGCACCGTGCTCGGCCAGCGCCGCGGCCGCGGCCAGGCCGATGCCGCGCCCGGCACCGGTTACCAGGGCTCGCTTGCCGTCGAGCCGGAAGCTCGGCGCGACCGGCAGTTCAGGCACGCACCGGCTCCGCCGCGCCGCCATACGGAACCTCGCGGCCGCCATAGCGACGCACGCGGATGTTGGCCTGCTCGCCGTGGCCGGCAAAGCCTTCGAGCGCACACAGCCGCGAGCAGTACTCGCCGATCAGCGTCGAGGCTTCGTCGGTCAGAACCCGCTGGTAGGTGCAGGTGCGCAGGAACTTGCCGACCCAGAGCCCGCCGGTATAGCGCGCCGACTTCTTCGTCGGCAGCGTGTGGTTGGTTCCGATGACCTTGTCGCCGTAAGCAACGTTGGTGCGCGGCCCCAGAAAGAGCGCGCCGTAGTGGGTCATGTTCTTGAGGAAGTAGTCCGGATCGCGCGTCATTACCTGCACATGCTCGGAGGCGATGCGATCGGCTTCGCGGACCATCTCTTCGAGATCCTCGCAAACGATCACTTCGCCGAACGTCTCCCAGGCCCTGCGCGCGATGCCGGCCGTCGGAAGGATCTGCAGCAGGCGCTCGACCTCGGCCATGGTGTCGCGCGCCAGCTTCTCCGAGTTGGTGATCAGAATTGCCGGGGTTTCGGGGCCATGCTCGGCCTGACCCAGAAGGTCGGTCGCACAGATTTCTCCGTCGACGCTGTCGTCGGCGATGACCAGCGTCTCGGTCGGGCCGGCGAACAGATCGATGCCGACGCGGCCGAACAACTGTCGCTTGGCTTCGGCGACGAAGGCATTGCCCGGGCCGACCAGCATGTCGACCGGCGACATCGTCTGCGTGCCGAGCGCCATGGCGCCGACGGCCTGCACGCCGCCCAGGCAATAAATCTCGTCGGCGCCGGCGAGATGCTGCGCCGCGACAATCGCCGCGGCGGGCTTGCCGTTGAAGGGCGGGGCACAGGTGACCACGCGCTGTACGCCCGCGACTTTCGCCGTGATCACCGACATGTGCGCGGAGGCGAGCAGCGGGTACTTGCCTCCGGGCACGTAACACCCCACCGAGTTCATCGGCAGGTTCTTGTGCCCGAGTAACACGCCCGGCAAGGTTTCGACTTCGAGATCGACCAGGCAGGCGCGCTGCTTCTCGGCGAAATTGCGCACCTGCGCCTGCGCGAACCGGATGTCGGCAATGGCCTGCGCGGGAAGCTCGGCGACACACTCGCGGATCTCGCGATCGCTCAGGCGGAAATCGCGGCGCTCCCAGCCATCGAATTTGCGCGAGTATTCGCGCACCGCCGCGTCGCCACGCGATGCGATGTCGGCGAGGATGGCCTCCACCGTGTCCCGCACGGCGCGATCACTTTGCGCCACGACACCTGCGTCGGGCCCACGCTTCAACCAGCGCGCCATCGTCTTCTCCATTCGTATACGTATTCGTACACCGTATTCAAATTGTACTACAACGTCAATACGAAACGGATTGCCGGGCGGCTTGATCCGCTGGCAGCCCCGACAAGCACTGATGTCGGTGTGTGATTCCCGCCGCTCAGCTCTTGGGTTGTTTCCGATAACGCGAGCGGATCGCGTAGCGGCCAGGGGACATGATGCCGTTGGGATCCACCGCGTCCTTGATCGTTTCCAGAAACTCACGCAGCGCGTGATCGTTATACGAGTAGGTTCCCATGATCAGGTCGTAGAACGCGGGGGCCGTTCGATATTCGCCCCAACCTCGTTCGGCGGACACGGCGACGAGTTCGCGGATGATGCCCCGCAGCTTGGCGTTGACGCTGGCGGACCGGGTGACCGGCAGTCCGACGGCAAACAGGAAAGCCCGTTCGAAAATAGTCGAAGGGAACTGCAGCGGCGGGCCCGGCAACTTGTACTTGCGGCCGATCGCGGCGAACAGGTTCATCGCCTCGATAGCCGCCTCGCCGGTCCTGGGAATGACTGGCGAGAAAAAGATGTGGCCGACGACGTCCTCACCGTCGTAGGAAAACATCGGGCCCAGGTCGAAGGTCTTCAGCGTTGGAATGCCAAACGGACCCAGGTCGCGGGTTTTCGCCTGCACTTCGGGCGACAGCGGCAGACTGCGAATTTCGCCGAGCGTGAACGTCGCACCCGGGATGACCTTCAAGGCATCGCAGACACAGTCCCACTGCGCCTGTATCAGCTTGCTCGGGCCGTAGAAGTTGAAGTCGCAGGCCCAGAAGGCCAGGCCCCTGGATTGGGCCGCGACGTCGAGCTTGTTCATGTCGACGCCGCCCGGATCGCTGAGGATGGCGGCAATCGCCGGATCAACCGGCTTGGGGGCCGCGCCTGCTTCATGAGCAGCGAAGGGCGGCGTGCCGGTAGTGGGGCTCGACAGATTCCACACGCCCTGCACGATCTTGCTCTGCTCGAGCCGGCCGATGATGTCGACGAGCGGAATCAGGTCGCGGTACTTCGGCACGTTGACGGTGCCGGTGGCGAAGTTGTCCGGCGCCGGCATCAGCCAGAAGCCCATCTTGGTGACGATGCCGTAGTTCGATTGCTTGAACAGGCCGTCGATGCGCGGACCGAAACCCGGCTTGAACTGCTGCCAGGTCTTGGCGCCCGGCATGGCGCCCATGCCGCTGCGCATCATCCTGCCGTTGGGCAGCACCACCTCGACGCCGCACTGCGCCTCGAAATGGTTGCGGTAGGGTGAGAGGGTGACGCCGACGCCGCCGTCCAGCGCATTGCCCAGCACACTGCCCCAGCCGGGGCTCGGAACGTCGATCCAGAGCTTCAGGCCTTTTTCCTGAATGTGGTGATACAGGTCGAAATAGCTGACGCCCGGCTCCACCACGACGTAGCCGTGGCGTTCGTCGATCTCGACGATCCGGTTCATTCGTTTCAGGTCGAAAACGACGCTGCCGGCGAGGGCTGGCGCGGCCCCGCCATAGCCCAGGTTCTTGCCCGTGGAAATGGGATAGATGGGAATGCGATACCGGTTGGCGATCTTGACCAGCTCGACCACCTGGTCCGCATTGTCCGGTGCTACCGCCGCGGACGCGGTTCGCTCATCGGCCTCGCCCCAGAGTATCGAGTACGAGTCGCGGTAGAGGTACAAGTCCTCGTCGGATGTGTAGAGCCACTGCTCTCCGACAACCTGCGCGAATGCCTTGAGCGCGGCAGTGAAATCGGCCTGACCGACATTGGGTGGCAATCTCATGGTCAGACTTCTTCCCGAAGGCTTTGGCGAATTTGAGGGCCTGCATCTTTTTGCATGGCCCAAGTGTGGATCGTTCCGTCCGCGCGCGAGGGTCGGTAGACGCGGGCCACGGCTGAGGGGCTTGCGGAGGAATCATGCCTTCCGTTTAGAAGTGCCATCACATCCTGCCAGCAGGTGTCGCTACCAAGATCGTCGATGCAACGTTGGCTCCGTGCTGTCAGGCGAAAACCATGGTCCCAGGCAATGCGCTCCAGACAAAACAGTGTGGCGCCAGAGCTGATGCCGATGATCGATTGGCTGCTGCTCAGCACGCGTGTCAATTCGGCATGGGCGGCCGCGGAAAACTGGATTCCGAGGACGGGCAAGGTGCGCCTTCCAGCGCTGACCAATGCAGCCAATTGCGGCGGCAACTGAATGGTTTCGTCGATGAGCAGGGCATCGGTCGAGCGCGCGGCGCTGCGGCGGCGCGTGGTCTGGCGGTACGCACCGAAACCGGCGGTGCACGCTGCCGCGGTGAAAGCCATTCCAGCACCGAGAACGGTCCGTCTCGTGATCATTTTCATTTACTCCTCGCCGGCCATCTTCAGGGCCGTTTCATCAGTCGATTTGCGCGTCAATGCGAAGGCGCAAGATAGGCGGCCACGAGTGAAAGATCGGCGTCGCTGATCTCTGTTTTTCTGAAAGACGGCATGAAGGAAATGCCTCGCCTGACGACCAGTTTTACGTAATCGGGCGAAAGATTGTTCCGCAGTTCGAGAACGGCGGGCAGCGCGTCGTGATACTTCCGTTGAAGAGCCAGGCTGCCCGGACCCTCTGCAGTCCTGTGGCAATCGCTGCACCATTTTTCGAAAATCTTTACTCCCGTTAACCGCACAGGTTCTGCGACCGGTGCAGTATGCGGCGTGATGCGCGTGTCGCTCAGAGCTCTGCCGCCGAGCGCGACTGCCAGGACTACGCAAGCCGCAACTGCAGAGCCGCGCTTCAGTCGAAAGCCCTTCATTTTGCGTCTCGATTTTCCATATTGACGAAATAGTATAAATTGATGTTCAATGCCGTCAACAGTAAACATACCGGCAGCTGTTGCGCTCTCGCCGGGTAAATCAGGAGGAGAGATTCAAAATGAACACCTGTTGTTCAACCCGCATTTCGCGCGTATTCGCAGCGCTGCTGCTTGCTTCGGTGGCGTTGCCGGTGTCGGCGCATCATTCCGCGGCTCCGTTCGACATGACCAAGCATTTGTCCTTGGTGGGCACGGTAGAAAAGTGGGTCTGGGCCAACCCGCACTCTTGGCTTTACATCCGAGTGGTACAAGCCGACGGCTCTCAGCAGGTCTGGGGTCTTGAGGCCGGCAGCACGGGCATGCTGTCCCGCAGCGGCTGGGGCGCCTACGACATGAAGCCGGGCGACAAGGTTACCGTCACCGTGGCGCCAGAGCGTGACGGCAAGCCGATAGGTCTGCTGAACGATGTCCACTTGGCGAGCGGTCGCGTGCTGAGCGCTGGCGCCGGGGCGCCGCCGCCCGGCGCGCTTCCACCCGGCGTCGCGCCGCCGCCTGGTGCGGCAGCGCCGCCGCCCGGCGCCGGCACCACTGCCCCGCCCACCCGCTAGTTGACGAGGCCACTGATGAACAAGCACATAACGCTGGTCGCTGTCGCGCTGTGGTCGGCCGCGCTCGCTTTGCCCGCCACGGCCGCCGAGCCGCTGGGGTCGAAATGGTCTGACGTCACCAAGCTGCCCGATTTCTTTACCGGTAACTGGGAGAGCAGGGAATCGTTTCTGGATAGCAGCGCGTCCGCGGTTCCGTACACGGCTCAGGCACAGGCCTACGTCGATCGGTACAAGGCCATTGAAGACATTCCTTTTGCGGGCCCGGGCTGCAAAACCCCGGGTATGCCGATCGTTCAGCGTCTGGGCTCCCCGCTGAAGTTTTTTTATCAGCCGGGCATGATCGCGATCTATATCGAAAACAGCAGCATGACGCGCTTCATCAGGCTAAACGCGAAGCATTCGGCGCAGCCAAACCCGACCTTCCTCGGTGAGTCGGTTGGGCATTTCGAAGGCGATACGCTGGTGGTGGACACAATCGGCTTCGATGAAATTCTGCTTCAGTACGGCACTTTGCCAGGGAAAGTAACCGGGCCGTTCGTGCTGCCGCCCGATGCGATCTTTGGTCCGCACGGACCCAATCTGCGTATGGTCGAACGCATCCGTCTGCTCGATGCCGACACGCTCGAAGATCAGTTGACGATCTACGACGACACGGTCTGGAAGCGTCCTTTCGTCTCGAACGCCGGCAGGATCTTCAAGCGCAATCGCGGAGAAAACGGCATGCCCCACGAATGGGTGTGCAACACCGACGACACGCTTACTTTCGATCCCAGCCAAAACAAGACGGTTACCGAAGATCCCGCCGAGGTCCTCAAGCGTCTCCAGCAGAAAGACAAGAACTAACCGTTCAAAAACCGCTAGGGAAGGTCTGAAAAACCCATTGCGAGTGGCGTGATGGTTGCTGCGATCTGTGGCTAGAAAAGAATCGGAGCGGAAGCAATGCAGTTGAGTTTCGGGGACGCGGAGTACGCGGGCAAGCGAAAACGGACACGTCGGGAGATTTTCCTAGCCGAGATGGACCAGGTGGTTCCGTGGAAGCTGCTGCTGTCGCTGATCGAGCCGGTGTATCCGGTGGGCGGCGATGGACGGCCGCCGTATCCGCTGGCGACGATGCTGCGCATTCACCTCATGCAGAACTGGTTCGGATTGTCGGATCCGGCGATGGAAGAGGCGCTGTACGAAGTCGCCTCGATGCGTCAGTTTGCCGGGCTGTCGCTGACGCGGCCGATTCCGGACGAGACCACGATTCTGAATTTCAGACACCTGCTGGAAACGTATGGGTTAGCGCTGGAGCTTTTCACCCGGATCAATGCCTACCTGGGGCGCAAAGGCTTGCTGCTCAAGCGCGGCAGCATGGTGGATGCCACGATCATTTCGGCGCCGAGTTCGACCAAGAACGCCGACGGTGAGCGCGATCCCGAGATGCACCAGACCAAGAAAGGCAATCAGTACTTTTTCGGCATGAAGGCGCACATCGGCGCGGACGTGGATTCTGGCTTGGTGCACACCGTGGTGGTAACCGCTGCCAATGAAGCCGACATCGCGGTGGTGGACGAGTTGCTGCACGGCAGGGAGCAAGTAGTCTATGCCGACGCGGGCTACACGGGCGCAGACAAGCGCGTGGTGAGAAAGAAACTGCAGTGGCAGATCGCGGCTCGCTCAAGCCGGATTCGTGCGATGCCGGAAGGCAGTCAAAAGCGCGCGGCTCAGCAGGCGGAATATGCCAAGGCTCGCGTTCGCGCCTTCGTCGAGCATCCGTTTCGCGTAATCAAGCGGCAGTTCGGCTACAACAAGGTGCGCTTCAAGGGCCTGGCGAAAAACACGGCGCAGGTGATGACCCTGTTTGCGCTGTCGAATCTGTGGATGGTGCGAAAGAAATTGCTGTCGATGACGGGGGAATTGCGCCCGCTGATACTCAATGTGGGATGAATTGTCACCGGTAAGCGTCTTTTGATCAGCTCAGGCCGATAAATGAATCAGTCGGCTTCGCAGAAAACAATCATGAAGGCAGCGCCGCAGTCACCGCTTCGACTTTCGGTGAGTTATTCAGAGGTTCCCTAGGGAGACGAAGATGAACTGCAAGAAGAAATATGTGGTGTTCGTGGCCGGGGCCTGCTTCATGCTGGCCGCAGGTGGTGTTTCGGCTCAGGGCACAACGGCGAAGGCGGGAGCAGCGAGCTACAAACCCACCGTTGACGACTGGGTCGGCGTTAACGATGCGGTCGACAACTACACGCTGGGGCTCGAGCTTCATGACATGGCGCGCTTCGACAAGGCGTTCTGGCCCGAGGCCACCATCACGGCTCAGCCCGAGCCCGGCAAGAGCTTTACGATGCCGTACCGGGCGGCCGCCGCCGGGCCGCCCAAGCCGCCGCCCGGCACGCCGATGCCAGCAATGCCGGCAGGCAATGCGATCGGCGGCGACATTCCGCCGTGGCATCTGTCGCTGAGTCATCACTTCGAGTTCCAGAGCGCTACCCGTGCCACTCATTACGGATACTTCGTCAGTGTCTATCCGGATCTGAAGACGAAGACGACCACGGTCGGGCTTCCAGGGCATTACGACGACACCCTGGAAAAGCGCGACGGCGAGTGGCGCATTCTCCAGCGCACAACGGTGATTGGCGGCAAATAGCCGAGCGCGTCCGTCACTTGCTCTAGCTTGGAGGCGCGGCGCGCTGATTGGCAGCGTGTCGCGCGGCTGGCTAGTCGGCTATCAGGCGGCTATGCTCGACCACGGGCGGCGCATCGGAGAACGGGCTGATGATCGCGCGCCACTGCACGAACGAAACCGAGCCGCGAAAGCCTTCCGTGTGGTCTTCAAGAGTCTGCCAGTACACGAGCAGGTGGTAGCGGTTCGGCGTCTCGATCGAGCGGCGCAAGGCGTGTGAGATATAACCGCCGCTGCCAGCGAGATGCAGGATGGCGCGCGGAAAGGCCGCCTCGAACGATGCCTCGCTACCGGGACGGATGCTAAGGATCGCGTGCTCGAGAATCATCGTCCGCTCACTCCGCTATTGCTGGCGACGTAGCGCTGATCGATGGCACCGAAGATCGAGCGACCCTGGTCGTCGAGCATCTCGATGCGCACGCGCTCGCCGAATTTCAGGAATGGCGTCTTTGCCGCCCCTTCGTCCAGCATTTCGATCGCCCTGCGCTCGGCGATGCAGGCTGAGCCCGCGCTTCGCGCCTGGTTCGATACCGTGCCCGAGCCGAGGATGGTGCCGGCGCGCAGCCGGCGCGAATAGGCGCAGTGCTCGATCAGGCGCGGAAAACTGAAGGTCATTTCGCGGCCGTCGGGGTGACCGAACCACTCGTTGTTGCGAAAGACGCGTAGCGGCAGCTGTACACGTCCGCCGATCCAGGCGGCGCCGAGTTCATCCGGCGTCACGGCCACCGGCGAAAACGACGTGCTCGGCTTGGCTTGCAGCCAGCCAAAACCGGTCTTCATCTCGCGCGCGGTCAAGGCGCGCAGACTGACGTCGTTGACGAGCATCAGCAGTTTGACGTGTCCGCCAGCCTGCTGCTCCGGCGTGCCCATCGGCACTTCGTCGACGATCACCGCGATCTCGCCCTCGAAGTCGAGATTGTCGGACTCGCTGGGCAGTGCCACATCGTCGCAGGCGCCGATGAAATCGTCCGAAGCGCCCTGGTAGACCAGAGGATATTTTTCGTATTCGTTGGTGATGCCGAGATCGAAGGCTTTCTCGATCAGACCGCCGTGATTGGCGAAGGTCGAGCCATCGAGGAATTGTGGAGCGCACGGCAACGGTGCCATGGCCTGTCGAGGGTCGAATTCGAATGCGCCTTTCGCGGTGCCGGCCTCCAGCTCGGCATAGCGCGCCGCCAGCGGCGCTTCCACTTCTTTCCATCTTTCGACCGCGTCGAGCAGGGTGGCGGCGATCGGTGTCGCCCAGACCGCGCGCCTGAGGTCCCGCGACACGAGCGCGAGACGACCGTGGCGGCCTTCGTTGCGGAGCGTAGCCAGTTTCATCGGTGTGTTGTCCTAGTCAGTGATGTCATGAATAGGCGACGCGTCCCGCATCGCCGATCGATTGACGCGTACTCCAGCGCCGCGCCAGGCCTGCTCAATCGGTAGCCTTGCTTATCCGCTTTTCATATTGACAGTATAGTTCAATATGTGAACTAATGGCCGCCTAAAACGAGGGCGGTCCAGCCGCCTGGACCCGAGGAGAGATGATGGGAGTTGTTGCTCAGGACATCGCGTATGTCCGGTATGCCGCCCCGGATCTGGAGCGCATGGAAGTCTTCCTGCGTGATTTCGGGCTTACGCGAGTGCTGCGCACCGAGCGGGCCCTGTACATGCGTGGCATCGGCCCCGAGCCCTTTGTGCATGTGACGGAGCTGGGCGAGGCGGCCGCGCTGGGCTTTGGCCTCAAGGCGGCGAGTGTGGACGACCTCCAGCGGCTCGCGGCGCTAAGGGGCGTCGACGTGCATGACAGCGACGAACCGGCCGGTGGCCAGCGCGTCACACTGGTTGATCCGGATGGATTCCGTGTCGATTTCGTATGGGGTGCCACGCCGCATGCGGCGCTGCCGGCGAAACCAGCCGAAGCGCTCAACAGTACCGGCATGCGGCGCCGCCTGAATACCAAGCAACGCTTCCAGAGCGGTCCGTCGCACGTGATGCGCCTGGGTCATGTGGTGTTGAAGGTCCGCGACTTTGGTGCATCGCAGGCGTTCTACAGTTCCGTCTTCGGCATGCGCGCTGCCGCCAGCTACTACGCGAATGATCCGGCTCAGACGCTGATGGCGTTCATGCGCTGTGGCCTGGGCCAGACATTTACCGATCACCACACCCTGGGAATTCACGAGGTTCCGAACAGCCGCGGCATCGAGCACAGCGCGTTCGAGGTTGTCGACTGGGATGATCTGTGTGTCGGCAACACGCACCTGACGCAGAAAGGCTACGAGCATTCCTGGGGCATTGGCCGCCACCTCGAAGGCAGCCAGATCTTCGACTACTGGCGTGATCCGTTTGGCAACAAGATCGAGCACTGGACCGATGGTGATTCGATCAACGACGACTATCACGCGGCTCACTCTCAGCTGAATCCGGATGACGCGTCGCAGTGGTCACCGCCGCTGCCGCCTAATCTATTTCCGAACTAAGCCCCACCTCCCCATTTTCTACAGACAGGCTCATTGACTGATGAAACTCGCAACGTTTACCCATGCCGGCAAAACCCGTATTGGCAAGATCATCGACGATCGCATCATCGATCTATCGGCGGCGGCGCCCGATCTGCCCACCGACATGGTGGACTTTCTGGTTGCCGGTAAAGAGGCCATGGCGGCGGCCGCGCGTGTCGTCGAAGGTCCCTCACTTTCGCTCAACGAAGTCAAGCTGGAGGCTCCGGTGCTGAGGCCGCGCAAGTTTCTGGCAGTAGGCTTCAACTTCCACGACCATGTCGAGGAAGTGCTGAAGGTGAAGCCGGACATGCAGCTGCCGAAAGTGCCGGTGTTCTTCAACAAGCAGGTGACGTCGATCAACGCGCCTTATGGCAGCATCGATCTGCCGAGCGTGTCCAAGGAATTGGACTACGAGGTGGAGCTGGCGGTCGTGATCGGCAAGCGTTGCCGGCATGTATCCGCTGAAAACGCGCTTGAGGTGATCGCCGGCTACTGCGTCTGCAACGACGTCAGCGTTCGCGACTGGCAGCTGGCCTCGCCGACAACGACGATGGGCAAGAGCTTCGACACGCATGGTCCGATCGGCCCGTGGATCACGACGCCGGACGAGACCGGCCCCGTCGAGTCGCTGTGGATGCGAACCTGGGTCAACGGCGAAGTTCGCCAGGACGGCAGCATGAGCACGATGGTGCACAGCATCGGCCGTCAGATCGAATACCTCTCGGGCGCCTTTACGCTGGAGCCGGGCGACATCATTGCCACCGGCACGGTGGCCGGTGTCGGCGTGCTGATGAATCCGCAGACCTTCCTGAAGGAAGGCGACGTCGTGCGCGTCGAGGTCGAGAAGCTGGGGCATCTCGAACATACCGTCGTGCGCGAGCGCGTCTGAGCAAAGGGGGACATCGGTCGGGACTGCCGCCCCCGACCGAGCTGGTTCCAGGAGCGTTAGCCGACACCGTCGGTGGCGAGGTACTTCCCAAGCCGAGCGTTCGCAAGGCATTTTCGGCCCGCAAGCTCAGGAGTGCCGCGCACGCATTCCTTGCTTGTCGGCCCGGCCCCACTGCAATGCCACCGCGCGCCGACATCGTCGAATTTTACGATTCTTTACGCTTTGTCTGAGCGTTCTTAACCTTGGTGATCGCTAGCCTGACGTGCCGCGTAACTACCATGCAGCATCGGAGAGAGTGACCTCGCCATGCTGGATTCTGAACTGCTATTTACCCATGCCGAACGCATTCGCGCTAGCGCGATGCTGGGGCAGACGGGCCAATTGCCCAAGCTTTTCGACTACTTCGTCGAATGCGCCAGCGCCGGTCGCGTCCCGAAGGAAATCGAACTGGCGGTCGAAGTGTTCGGAAAAAAGGCAGACTTCGAGACCGGGCAGGATGCGGTGGTGCGCGTCTACATCCACAAACTGCGTCGCAAGCTGGACGATTACTACGCGAGCCTGGGACATCAGGAGTCGCAGAAGCTGACGATCCCGAAAGGCGATTACCGCCTGGTCATGGAGTCGCGTTCGCTGGCGCAGGCGCCGCAGCTTGCCGATATGCCAGCCAGCCAGACGGATGATGATGGCGTGTTGCCGGCGATGCTCCCTGCGCCGCCGCCGACGGTGCCGCCACCGACGCATCCAGCCGTGGCGACAGTGCCGCCGAGGCGTTACTGGCTGCCGTGGGCGATCGGCGCTATCGCTGCCTTGCTGGTCGTCAACATCGCGCTATTGCTGTATGGATATTCGTTGTTCCCGGCCGGCGATCGCGAGCTCACGCGCGTGCAGCACAGCGCGCTCTGGCGTGGGCTGCTGGAAGATGACAAGCCGGTGTACGTGGCGGTCGGCGACTACTACATCTTTGGCGAGCTGGATGCCGATGGCATGGAGGTGGGCCGCCTGGTCCGCGAGTTCAACATCAACTCCCGGGCCGACCTCGAACAGCATCTGAAGAACAATCCGCGGCTCGCAGACCGCTACATGGACCTCGGCTTGCAGTACCTGCCGATCTCCATCGCCTATGCCCTGGACAGCGTGCTGCCGCTGCTCGGCCACAAGAAGGGCAAGGTGCAGATGATCCTCGCCTCCGAGCTGACGCCGGAGATCTTGAAATCGGCCCACGTCATCTATATCGGCCTTTTGAGTGGCATGGGCCTTCCCGGGGAGCTGGCATTCAAGTACTCGCGTTTCCAGATCGGCCATTCGTTCGATGAGCTGGTCGACAAGAAAACGCAGCAGCACTACATGAGTGAAGCGGGCATTACCTACGAATCCGGAGGTCGCAACACGTATCGCGACTACGGCTACTTTTCGACTTTCCTGGGGCCATCCGGAAATCGGCTCGTCGTCATTTCGGGTACGCGGGACGTCGCCGTCATGCATGTCGCCGAGGCACTGTCGCACCGCGACGGTGTCGACGAACTGTCGAAACAGGCGGCCGCCGGCGGCAGTTTCGAGGCGCTCTACGCAGTGGAGGCGATCGACCGCACCAATCTCAACGGCCACCTGTTGCTGGCCAGTGATATCCGCAGCGACGCTTCACCGGGGGTGCAGGCGACGACCGTGGTCGCCGGTGCCATGACGAGTCCGCACTAGCCGCATTTGCTGCACTGCAATCCCCGGTGAAACCGATGAACATCTTGCGCATTCGTATAAACTTGGACTTAAGTGTCAGTATGAGATAGTCCACTTGGAATCTGGAGGAGAACGAATCATGCGTAACATCGGCTTGTTGATTGGCGGTCGTGACGTGGCGGCTGCGAATGGCGGCACTTTCGAGCGGCATAACCCGATAAGCGGGGAAGTCGTTTCTCGTGTCGCTGCAGCGACGCTGGAAGATGCGGACGCGGCGGTGGCGGCGGCCAAGGCCGCGTTTCCGGCCTGGTCGGCGACCACGCCGTCCGAACGCCGCGCCCGCCTTCTGAAAGCGGCGGACCTGCTCGAAGCGCGGACTCCCGAGTTCATCGAAATCGGGATATCCGAAACGGGCGCGGTGGCGGGCTGGTACGGCTTCAACGTTGCGCTGGCCGCCAATATCCTGCGCGAGGCCGCAAGTCTGACCACGCAGATCGGCGGCGAGGTGATTCCATCGAACGTGCCGGGCAGTTTCGCGATGGGCATTCGTCAGCCTGCCGGCGTCGTGCTCGGCATCGCGCCGTGGAATGCGCCGGTCATTCTCGGCACGCGCGCCATCGCGATGCCGCTGGCCTGCGGCAACACGGTCGTGCTCAAGGGCTCCGAGCAGACGCCGGGCGTGCATCGCCTGATCGGCACGGTGCTACAAGCGGCGGGTCTCGGTGATGGTGTCGTCAACGTCGTCCTCAACGCACCGGCCGATGCCGCGAAGCTGGTCGAACGCCTGATCGCCAATCCGGCGGTGCGCCGTGTCAACTTCACCGGCTCCACGCACGTCGGCCGCATCGTCGGCGAGCTGTCGGCGCGTTACCTCAAGCCCGCCGTTCTGGAGCTTGGCGGAAAAAACCCGCTGATCGTGCTCGACGATGCCGATATCGATGCCGCGGTCGAGGCCGCTGCGTTCAGCGCGTTCATGAACCAGGGACAGATCTGCATGGCGGCGGGTCGCGTCATCGTCGACAGCAAAGTGGCGGACAGCTTCGTCGCCAAGCTGGCTGCCAAGGCTGCGACGCTGAAGGTCGGGGATCCGGCTGATTCCTCATCGGTTCTGGGCTCGCTGATCAGCGTCGAATCAGGCGCTCGCAGCCTTGAACTGATTAGGGATGCGGTCGCCAAGGGTGCGCGGGTCGTCGCCGGTGGCGGGGTTGAGCAAGCGTTGATGCAGGCCACGGTCGTCGACAGGGTCGATCCCAGCATGCGCCTCTATCAGGAAGAGGCCTTCAGCAACGTTGTCAGCATCGTCCGCGTCGAAGATGAAGATGCCGCGGTACGCATGGCCAATGACAGCGAATATGGCCTCTCGGCTGCTGTTTTCACGCGAGATATTGCCCGTGGGTTGGCGGTAGCTAAGCGCATCGAATCCGGCATCTGCCACGTCAACGGGCCTACCGTGCATGACGAGGCGCAGATGCCGTTCGGTGGCGTCAAGTCCAGCGGTTACGGCCGATTCGGTGGCAGGGCTTCAATCGCCGAATTCACTGAGCTGCGGTGGATCACGGTGCAGTCTGGCCCTCGGCACTATCCGATCTAGCGGCGGGGTGGGCACCACTCGGTGCCTGCTGCCAGGACTCTCTTTCTAAGCCAACTCCAGCTTTATCCTGATCGCTCGCGAGCCGGTTCCCGCGGGTGACGATGTCGACGCATTGCGGTCGCGACTGGAAAAATTATGGATGTCGTATAGAACATAAAAGTCACATTGACAGTTCCGTACAGAATGATGTCAAATGTGATGGTGCGAAAAGCACGACGCCAGAGGTGATCTCGCTCTGGAAATATAAAAATGGAGGAGAGCGATATGTCGGAACGTAAGCATCTTGTGTCGTCACTAAGGCTGTTGGCAGGCGGTTTGGGAATCAGTTCAGCGCTGGCCGTGACCGGCTTCAGCTATGCCCAAGCCGAAGAAGTGCCGGCGTCACCGGTACCGGCGACGCAGCAAAACGATGGTCTCCCTGAAAAGGCGCCGACACCGTCGGCGCAGCAAAGCGAGGGCGGGCTCGAGGAGATCATTGTTACGGCCGAGCGCCGGTCGAGCGATGTGCAGAAGACGGCTACCGCCGTCAGCGTGCGCAGCGGTGAGGATTTGCTGGAGCAGGGCAAGACGACGGTCAGGCAAATCCTGGAAGACATCCCCGCGGTCGTCGTCAATGAAAACCAGGGAACGTTTGTCGCCGGATCTGATACTGCTGGAAACAACGTTGTCATCCGCGGGATTCAAGCCAACAATCCCGGTGGTAGCAACACTTCGCCACCGCCTCCGACAACCGCCATATACACCGACGGTGTCTATGAAGGCATCGGTGGCGGCTACGATCTGGACCGGGTCGAAGTCCTGCGCGGGCCACAAGGCACGCTCTATGGGCGCAGTGCGACTTCGGGCGTTGTTTCCACGTACAACAAGAACCCGACTTTCGACCGCTACTCGATGGATGGCACGGCGGAGTTCGGCAGCTACGCGCTGCAGCACTATACCGGCGCTGTCAACGTGCCGGTCAGTGATACGTTCGCGGTGCGCATCGCGGCAGATGAGTATTTGCGCGATGGTTACGATTCGGACGTTGGCGGCTCGTACGAAAGGAATTCCGCGCGTCTGAAGATGTTGTTCAAGCCGAGCGAAGATCTCTCCGTTCTGTTCGGTGCTGCGTACCAGAAAAACCATACGCACACGGGCGGTGAGTCAGGCAAGCTCACTGACGCCAACACCTTCGATTACGTTGCTGTTCCGGTGCGCGGCGGCCAGAACACCTTCGACCAGTACTGGCTGGACATCAACTGGAACCTGGGGCCGGCGACGCTCACGTATCTCCCGTCGCTGCGTCGCTGGGACCAAAACGCGCAGGTCTATCAGGACGGTCCGGGTGGCGGTGGTTTGAATCAGAGCGTGAAGACACCGTTCGATCAATTCCAGACCCACGAGTTGCATCTCGCCTCGAACGACGATGGTGCGATCAAGTGGTTGTTCGGCGGCTTTTACTACGACAACCGTCTACGCAGCACCAACGACATCCGCTGGGATTCGTCAGGTGGTCTGCTGAATCACACAGAGACTGAGAAGGAAACGAGCAATACCGGCGTCTTCGGCGAGGTGACGTATTCGTTTCTCGATAGATGGCGGCTCACGGGCGGCCTGCGGTACGACTACACCAACGTACAGACCGTCCAGGACTACACGAATAACCTGAATTATGCCTGCAATACGCCAATCGCCAGTGGCACCGAGGACTGTCCGGCTGGGCCTCCCAATTCGCCCGCCGCCGGTACCGACGCCAATGGTCAGGAGAACAATTCCACGCTGTCACTGACCGGCGAAGATGGAACGCGCCGTTTCTACAACACGACGTACAAGCTGCGACTTGAGCACGACCTGACCGACTCCAATCTGCTGTACACGATGGTGTCGACAGGCTTCCTTCCGGGCGACGTGCAGGTCACTGCTACTTCGGCGAACCAACCGGTCGCGAGCGAGTACGGAACCGAGTCGCTCACCGCATACGAGTTCGGTAGCAAGAACCGCTTTCTTGAGAACCGGCTGCAGCTCAATGGCTCTGCGTTCTTTTACGACTACGGCGGATTCCGGACTTCCATCAGGCCGGATCCGACGAATCCCGGTACGCAGATCTTGGTGACGGTTCCGGTCAAGGTTCTGGGTGCCGAGCTGGAGATGTTGTACCAGCTCACGCCGCGAGACCTGCTCAGCTTGAATTACAGCTACGCGGATGCCTATGTCCACGACGCAGAACCGTTGTATACGGACAACGTTGCTGAAAAGCACGACCTGCCGGGCGCGGTACCACACACGTTCAATACGGCGTACACCCACACTTTCCCGTTACCGGGTGGCTCGGCGCTCGACTTCCGCGCCGACGCACATTACCGGTCGTCCCATATGCTCGACAACGTCAGCGCTGGTCTCGGCGACGCTGGCCTCAAGTTCACCAGTGTTGGCGGTGAGTGGACGGGCAACCTGAGCAGCACCTGGCTCTCAAGCGAGGGCAAGTACAGCGTCACGGGCTATGTGCGCAACGTCACCGACAACCGCTACAAGACGTACGTGCAGCTGCAAAGCCTGCCGAATGATTTCAATCCTGATCCGGTTGCCACCGGTACACAGTATGACCCGCGCACCTTTGGCATCGTGCTGTCGGCGCGGTACTAAAAGCGATCAGGCTGATGTGTAAAGCGAAGGACCGTAAGCACCAGAGAGCGTAATTCGAGATGAACTGAAGTAGTTCCGTTTGAGTTCTCCGTCCATGGTGAGTCTTTCAAACCATGGACGGAGAACGCTGCGTTGTCGAGGGTCGGTCGGCGTCGCCTGAAAACGCGTGTTTGATGTCGTGTGAAGTATCAAACCATAGTGAGACTTACCTAAAAAATCAAAGTCGAATTTGGTGGTGAGCAGAGGCCGGGCCAGAGAC
The DNA here is from genome assembly GCF_965279055.1 of Hydrocarboniphaga sp. Classification (NCBI taxonomy): domain Bacteria; kingdom Pseudomonadati; phylum Pseudomonadota; class Gammaproteobacteria; order Nevskiales; family Nevskiaceae; genus Hydrocarboniphaga; species Hydrocarboniphaga sp. Next base: position 1,930,073 of record NZ_OZ257125.1, read on the forward strand.
GATTTCGATCTGGATCTATAAAGACAAGATGTGTGGAGAGCGAGATGAGCCTTGCTGACGATGTGGCGCGCGCGGACTGCAGCCGGCGGCGTCCCTGCCTGCAGATGTCGAATCCGAGTTTTCTGTAGAGATCACCATGTCACTTGAGAGCATTTCCGGCTGGTTGGCGACGACGCCGGCGAGTCTGACGTTTCAGACCATTACGTGGGTGATTCCCACGGTGCAGACGCTGCATATCCTGGCGATTGCCGTGGTGATTTCCGCGATCCTGATGATGGACCTGCGGGTGCTGGGTCTGGCGATGTCGGGCCAGCCGACGGCGGCGGTGGCGCATCGTTTCCTGCCGTGGGTGTGGTGCACGGTGGTCGTGCTGCTGATCTCGGGTGCGATCCTGATTGTCGCCGAGCCGGGCCGTTCGCTGCCGAACTCGACCTTCCAGCTCAAGATGGTCCTGCTGATTGCCGTGCTGCTGGTGACGGCGGTGTTCCAGCAGGGGCTGCGCCGCGATCCGCTGTTCTGGGAACGCAACGCCGCGCTTCGCCTCGGCGGGCGGCTGCTCGCCGTGGTGTCGCTGTTCCTGTGGGTCGGCATCGTCTTCGCCGGCCGCTGGATCGCCTACAGCATGGAGGGCTGACATGTCCCTTCAGACGCTTTTCACCGCGTTGGAAAACTCCGGCCTGGGCACCGCGGTGCGCGAGAGCACGATCCTGTTCCCGGCGATCGAATGCCTGCATGTGCTGATGATCGCGGTCATGGTCGGCACGATTGCGATCGTCGATCTGCGCCTGCTCGGCATCGCCTCACGCACGCGCTCGGTGAGTGAACTGCTGGACGAGGTGCTGCCGTTCACGCGCGGCGCCTTCGTCGGCGCGCTCATCACTGGCGGGCTGCTGTTTGCCTCGCACGCGAGCGACTACGTCGGCAAGTGGCCGTTCCAGGCGAAGATGGCGCTGCTGCTGCTGGCGATGATCAACATCGTGGTGTTCCACCGCATCTTCGGACGCGACGTCGCCAGCCTCGACCAGGGCCAGCGGCCGCCGTTGTCGGTCCGGCTCAGCGGCGGCCTGTCTCTGGCGCTGTGGATCGGGGTCGTCGCCACCGGCCGCTGGATCGGCTTTGTTTAGGCCGAACCTCAATGGTGGCGCCGAAGGTTTCGGGCGTCGACTCTACCGAGTGACCAACGATGCCTAGCAATCTGCCGCACACCGCATCGCCGACGCTTGAGCCCGCGTCGTCGTCGGCGACCGCGCGAGGCATGCTGCGTTACACCCGTCCGGCGATGATCCTGCACTGGCTGATGGCGGTCCTGATCGTCTGCGGGCTGATCCTGGGCCTGAGCATGGTCGAGTTGCCGGTCAGCCCGAAGAAATTGCAGTGGTACAGCTATCACAAGTGGCTCGGGATAACGACGCTGTGTCTGGCGTGTCTGCGGCTGTTGTGGCGAATAAGCCACGCGCCGCCGCCGGCGCCCGCTGGCATGCCGTTGTGGCAGAAGCTCGCCGCATCATGGGCGCACTGGGCGCTGTACCTGCTGATATTCGCAATACCGCTGTCGGGCTGGATGTTCAGCTCGGCGTCCGGGTTCCCCGTCGTCTATCTCGGCATCAAGGCCTTGCGATTGCCCGATCTCGTGGACAGGAGCAAAGAGCTGGCGCAGTTGCTGCGCTGGGTTCACGCCTGGTTGAACTATGCGCTGCTGGTACTGCTGCTCGCGCATGTGGCGGCGGCGTTCAAGCATCACTGCTTCGACCGTGACGAGGTGCTGTGGCGCATGACGCCGATACCGTTTCGCGGGCGTGGTGCAGGCGCAAGTACGCTGAAGCGACCCGCGGCCGATATCCTTGAAGATTGACTCTACGCTCGGGGTTTTTGGCTTGAGACGAAATTTTATGTTCGGAGAAAAGTATATGCGTATCAGTATTCATTCAGCCCTGTTGTCGGCGACGCTGCTTTGCGTGTATGCAGTTCCGTCCTGGGCACATCACTCCTTCGCAGCGTATGACCTGAGTACGACCAAGAAGGTCAGCGGGACGATGAAGGAATTCGACTGGAATGCACCGCACTCGACGGTGACGGTGGTCTATTCGGACGAGAAAGGGCAGACGGCCGAGGTGACGGTGATCACCACGGCGCCGAACGCCATCGTGCGCCAGGGCTTCAAATCGGATGACTTCAAAGCCGGAAGCAAGGTCGATATTTCATGGCATCCGAACCGCAACGGTGTGGCCGGCGGCGAACTGGTTGAATTGAAGCTCGATGACGGCCGCGCGCTGCACGGCGCGACCTTTGGCCCGCCGCCGGGTGGCGGCCCGCCGCCGGGCGGTGGGGTGCCGCCCGGCGCCAGCCCGCCCGCGCCGCCGAAGTGAGCGGCGTCGTGTCTCGCCTCGATGAGAACCAGCAATGAAATTGATGAACATGACCGGTTCGCTCCGTCTGCTCGGCGCGATTCTGATGATGTCGGTGTTGGCTCCCGCTTGCATGACCGATGCGATCGCGGCGACGACGACCGAGAAGGCCAATAAGAAACTGGTCGTGGAGTTTTACGCCGCGCTCAACAAGGCCGAGGCCGCAGGCACGCTGAAGCAGGATATCGGCGCGATCGCGGATCGGTTTCTGCAACCGGACTACCTGCAGCACAGCGGCAGGATGGCAGCGTTCGGATCGGGCCGCGATGGCTTCCTGAAGCTGTTTCAGCAGATGCCGGACATGCCACGCAATCCAAATGCGAAGCCGCCGGCGACCGTTGCCGTCATGGCGGAAGGGGACAAGGTGATGCTGCTGACCAGCCGCGACGCGCCCCCGGGATCGCCAGACCGCACGATTTTCACTTTCAACATGTTCCGCGTACGTGACGGCAAGCTGTCCGAGCACTGGGAAGAAGTCTCACCGGTGATGCCCGCCGGTCCGGGTGCTCCCGCGACGCCGCCTGTCACCCACTGATGCTGCGCCTGGCAAATGTCGGACTCATGAGGAGAGCATGAAGGCTCACTATTGTTTCTCATTGGCGGCGGCAGGCTTGCTGTCGGTCAGCGGAGTATTGGCGCAGGAACGCGTCGTAGGCGCCAATGATCCGGACGCGCTGTTTCATAGCCACGATCCCAAATTGGATGCCAACAAGCAGATCGTTTATCACATCTACAAAGACATTCTCGAAGGCAGCAATGTCAAAGCGCTGGACCAGTATCTGAGCGCACGCTACATCCAGCACAACCCGAACATTCCCTCCGGGCATGATGGGCTCAGGAAGATGTTGAGCATGGTGAAACCCAAGCCGGCGTCCGAGAAACTTTCGGCGCATGTGGTTTCCGTCGTGGCTGAAGGCGACTACGTCGTCGTCGCCACCGTGCAGCCGCTGCCCGATCCGAGAAATCCCGGCAAGACCTACACCACGACCCATTTCGACATGTGGCGCATTCAGGACGGCAAGGCCGACGAGCATTGGGACGAAGCGCAGCTTGGACCGCCGCCGGGTGCTACGCCGTCTTCTGCTCAATAGGGGTTCGCCACGCGTCGGGTCCCGCGGTCACATGCCGGTTGCAGTTGAGCGGTCTGTGGTGAACGGCGGAAATCGCAAATGGTTTTTGCTTGCCTCAGGCGATCAGTGTCAACGGAGCTGTCGTGTCGGACCGGAGTTCACGCGCGATTCGCGTGTTTGGCGTTCCGGCGTTTCCATCTGATTCGGAGGTTTCGTGGAGTTCGGAGAGCAGCAGAATTCAGGCCGTCGTGTAGTTGGTTTGCTTGGTGTCTTGGTGTTTCACGTGCTGCTGGTCTGGGGGCTGGTGAATGGTCTGGCGCGCAAGGCGATCGAGCTGCTGCCGGCGCCGATCGAAACCAAGATCCTCGACGAAGTGAAGCAGGAGGAACTGCCGCCGCCACCGCCACCGCCGCCGCAGCTCGACATTCCGCCGCCGCCGTTCGTGCCGCCGCCGGAAATCAACATCGCCAGCGCGCCGCCGCCGGTCAACACCATCACCACGACCACGGTGGCGCCGCCGCCATCGGCACCGGTCGCCGCGCCGCGCGCGCCCAGCGTCAGCAAGGCGCCGGTGGTCAAGGCCAAGGCCTGCAAGGAGCCGGATTATCCGGCGGTGTCGGAACGTCTCGGCGAAACCGGCTCGGTGACCTTGCAGTTGCTGGTCGGCGTCGACGGCAAGGTCACCGACAGCAAGGTCGAAAAATCCAGCGGATTCGATCGCCTGGACAAGGCGGCGCAGCAGGCGTTGTCGCGTTGCAAGTTCGAGCCCGGCATCGTCGACGGTGCGCCAGCGCCGGCCTGGGCGCAGCTCAAATACACGTTCCGCAAGCAGGACTGATCGGTCTAATGAAGTACATCTGGAGGATGGATATGTCGTTCGTCAAAACGCTGAAGCAGTCGCTGGCCGGAGCCGCCCTGGTGGTGTTGTCGAGCACGGTGTTCGCACAGGACCCGGCGCCTGCCGCGCCGACAACGGAAGTCGCCGCCCCGGCCGAAGCGCCGCTGGCCGAAGCGAAAACCGAGAGTGTCGAAAACCCCTACGGCATCGGCGCGCTGTGGAAGCAGGGCGACTTCGTCGCGCGCTTCGTGCTGATCTCGATGCTGATCATGTCGGGTGCGACCTGGTACATCATGATCGTCAAGTTCATCGACCAGACCAAGCTGATGGGCCAGGCGAAAGCCGCCAACGCGACGTTCTGGAAAGCCCGCTCGGTGCCCGATGGCGTCAACTCTCTGGCCGCCGGCAGCCCGTTCTGGTACATCGCCGATCGCGGAGTGTCGGCACAGAACCACCACGAAGGCACGCTCGTCGAGCAGATCGACCTGAGCAGCTGGGTGACGATGAGCATCAACCGCGCCGTGGATGAAATCCAGTCGCGCCTGCAGGGTGGCCTCGCGGTGCTCGCCACGGTCGGTTCCACCGCGCCCTTCGTCGGCCTGTTCGGCACGGTCTGGGGCATCTACCACGCCTTGACCGCGATCGGCATCAGCGGCCAGGCCTCGATCGACAAGGTCGCCGGTCCTGTGGGCGAAGCGCTGATCATGACCGCCATCGGTCTGGCGGTCGCCGTCCCGGCGGTCATGGGCTACAACTGGCTGGTACGTCGCAACAAGGCCGGCATGGAAGCGGTCCGCGCGTTCTCGGCCGACCTGCACAGCGTGCTGCTGTCGGGCTCACGCGTCGGCGACAAGGCCTGATCCGATGGGCATGAACATCGGCAGTGAAGGATCGGGAGACGAAGACGAAGTCGTCTCCGCGATCAACACCACGCCGCTGGTGGACGTGATGCTGGTGCTGCTGATCATCTTCCTGATCACGATCCCGGTGGTGACGCAGACGATCCCGGTGAAGCTGCCGAACGAGCGCAACCAGGCGCTTCAAACCAAGCCCGAGAACATCACGATCGTGGTGGACAAGGAAGCGAACATGTACTGGAACACGCAGGCGATCCCGGACGTGAACACCCTCCTTGAAAAGCTCAAGGTCGAGGCGGTGAAAGTGCCGCAGCCGGAAGTGCACATCCGCGGCGACCAGACCGCGCGCTACCAGGCGATCGGCACGGTGATGGTCACCTGCCAGCGAGCGGGCATCGCCAAGATCGGCTTCATCACCGAACCGCCGCCGCGAGGCTGAAGCCAACACGAACCCCCGTCATTCCCGCGAAGGCGGGAATCCAGAGACGGTAAGGCGCGGCTCTCTGCCCACTGGATTCCCGCCTTCGCGGGAATGACAGGTTGAAGCCAACAAATGGAGCGGCAACGATGGGAATGAACCTAGGAAGCGGCAGCGGCTCCGGAGATCCGGAAGTCGTGGTCGACGTCAACACCACGCCGCTGATCGACGTGATGCTGGTGCTGCTGGTGATGCTGATCATCACGATCCCGATCCAGACGCATGCGGTGAAGCTGGATATGCCCAGCGCCAACCCGCCGGCGAGCGACGCGCCGCCGCCGCCGGCGGTGGACCTGGAGATCGACTTCGACGGCACGGTGCTGTGGAACGGCACACCGATGGACCGCGGCACGCTGGACGCGAACTTCCGCCGCGAAGGCGAAGCCGGCGAGAACCAGAGCGAATTCCATATCCGCCCGAACAAGCTGGTCGAGTACAAGTACGTCGCCGCGGTCCTCGCCTCGGCCCAACGTCACGGCGTGACCAAGATCGGTCTCGTCGGTAACGAACAATTCATGCAGTAGGCGCGGGCAGAGACACCTACGCGAGGCCGGCCGAGCGCAAGCAACACTCGTGTCCGATCGTATCCGGCGATCCGGATTCAAGGTGCCGACGGCCGAAGCGCCGCCGTGTCGTATCAGGTCGGACGGCGCAATGGCGGGATTTCCTGGCCTTCTGCGCGCAGGGCGCGCTGCACGGCCGGGCGTGCGAGCATGTTGTCGAGGTGAGTCTGAAGGCGATCGGGCAGGGCGATCCCGACATGCAGTGACCACAGTTCGAGATAGAACAAGGCGCTATCCGCAATTGAATAGGACGAAATCACCCAGCGCTCGCTCTGGCTGAGCGCGCTGCCCAGCAGCGAGAAGCCCTGCTCGATGAATTCGCGACCTTGCTTGCGCACCGTGTCGTGGTCTTCGGCCCGCGGCGAGTAATAGGCAGGACGGAAGATGCGGGTAAAGCCTTCCTTGTGAATGCCGCCGACGCAGAAGTCGAGGACTTCGTGCATGCGGGCTTCGGACTGCGCATCGACCGGCAGCAGCTGCGCATCCGGATGGCAGCGCGCCAGCCAATGGGCGATGGCGCCGTACTCGGTCAGCACCGAGCCATCATCCCTCAGCAACGTCGGAACCTTGCCCTTGGGATTGATCGCCAGAAACGCCGGTTTGCGTGTGTCACCGGCCTGCATCGACAAGGCCTGAAGCTCGTGCGGAATCCCGATCTCCTCGAGCAGGACGTGTATGCCGACGGAGCAGCCGCCCGGAGCGTAGTAGAGCTTCATGCCTGGGCCTCCTCTGCCGATTCTGAGGGTGAGACGGTCGAGCTCTCCAGTGCCAGCTTCAGCGCCCGAACCAGCTCTCCGGAATCACCCGCGCCAAAGACGTGGCGATCCGGGCGAACGATGACCGATGTGACTTGATGTTTGCTCAGCCAGGCGTCGACGGTGCCTTCGTCACGCGCATCCGTTCCCCAATGCACGATGCGCAGGCCGGGTACCGGGGCGCCCGCATAAGCCTGATTTGTCAGCAGCCAGAAGCCATCGCCGAGCAGCGTGTCGAGGCGCCCTGCCGTCCCATCCGCCAAGCTGGCCTGCGGCTGCGGGAACAGCTGCCCCGCCGCCAGCGTCTTGCTGAAAATTCCGCCGCTGAGGCCTGGCAGCCTGATCCCTTCGCGGGCCGCGCCGGCGCTTTGCACGGCCAGCATCTCGGCATCGCGCCGCGCCGCCACTTCAGGATCGAGCGTACAGATCGTGCGGCCGAGGCTGATGGCCAATTCGATGACGTGCCGAACGTGCGGCTCTCGCTCGAGCTGGTAGGAATCGAGCGTCGCCAGGCCTGCCTGGCCCCGCAGCACGGCGGCGAGCTTCCACGCCAGATTCGCCGCATCGCGAATGCCCGCACACATGCCCTGCCCGAGGAACGGAGGCATCTGGTGCGCGGCGTCACCCGCCAGCAGCGTCGACCCGACACGCCAGCGCCGCGCGACCAGACCGTGAAAGCGATAGACCGCCCGACGGACGACTTCGACTTTTTCCGGCGCGATGAAGGGACGCAGCAGTTCGCTGATCTGGACGTCGGCCAACATCGCCTCGCGCTCTTCGCCGGGCCGCAACATGAACTCCCAGCGGCGCCGGCCGGCACCCAAAGGAACCTCGGTGACGGGCCTTTGCGGGTCGCAGATCTGGCGGGTATGGGGACTAAGCCCCGACTCGTCCGATACCTTGGTGTCGATCGCCAGCCAGCGCTCCTCGAAGCCGTAGTCGAACAAGCTCACGCCCAGCGCCTTGCGTATCCTGCTCGATCCGCCGTCGCAGCCCACCATGAACCGAGCCTGGACCTGGTAGGGATTGCCGTATGCATCGCGACACAGCGCGACGATACCCGTTTCGTCATTGCTGACGATGTGCTCGAACGCGTGACCCAGTCGCGTCTCGACGCTGCCGAGCTCCGCGATGCGTTCGCGCAGTACGGCTTCAATCGCCGGCTGATAGAACAGGTAGGAGTCCCAGCCGGCCGTGCTGTCGCGGCTTTCGAAACGCAGCAGTGTCCGCCCTTGCGCATTTACAAATTCATACGTGCTGCCATCCTGTGTGTGTGGCAACACTTTCTCTGCAATGCCGAGTTGTTGGAAGGTGCGCATGATCTCGGCGTCGAAGACCACCGCGCGCGGCTGCGGATAAACAGCAGGCTCGCGCTCGATGGCGATGACCCGAATGCCCGCCTGGCCGAGCAGTGCCGCCAATACGTCGCCCACGGGTCCCAGGCCGACGATCAATACCTCGGTTTCCTTCAGCTGCACAGGATTCTCCTCTCCAGAAGGAATGGACGTGTCCGAACGCGGAGCGGTTCACTGCGGGAACAACGTCGCGAGCCTGCCTGCCAGTCGTACCGCATCTGCGCCCAAGCCTGATGCAAGTGCGAGCGGCAGGGGCCAATTACGATGGCGCCACTACGCGGAGCGGCCCGCCGGGTCTGTTGGTCAAGCCGGATCGACGGGACGCATCGTCGTGGCGGACACCGCGATGCCGGGCGCCGAAAACTCGATCATCTCCGCGCCCACATACTCGATGATGTTGAGGTCTGCCATTCCGTTGACCACATGAAACGTGGTCGGCAGCTGCTCGAACTTCGCACGGTGCCAGTTGACCGAACCGCTTTCGGCTTTCCATTTCCTGAAGTTGGCATCGCCGAACTTGATCGGCGCCGCGTCGAGCGGCATGCCCGGCAGGGGCTGCGAACTCGTGACGTAGGCGACATCGGCACCCGCGCCGACGCCCGTCCGCGGCATGTACTTGTAGAACATCGCCGGACCGCCATTGCCGGGTAGCGTCTTGTCCCCCTGTACTTCGCTGAGGCCGTTCAGCGAAATATCGAAGAACTTGAAGTCGAACCACGATGCCTCGGCAGACACCGCCCCGGTCGCTTCGTCGACTTTCAGGTCGGGCATGTCTGCGAACAGCTTCGGGAAACCGAGTTCTTCACGGCCCGTCATGATCGCGTCCGGCCTGCCTTCCCACAGCACCGGGCAGAAATGCCCGCTGATGGTTTCAGACTTGCCGGTATAGACCACCGGAAAGTCGACGAACAGGATTCCATAGCCACGGCCGGCCAACCAGTAGAGATTCTTGAAGTGAGACAAGGACACCGCGACGATCGGTTCGCCGCGGATCTCGAAACCCGGCGGCAGCAGTTTTTCCATCTTGGCGCGGTCGGTACGGTAGTAAACCGTCGTCCACTGACAGTTCATCGTGCCGGTCTCGGCCGGCAGCCAGGGCGTACCGTCGGGCTTCTGCCGCGGTCCGGGTGCAGGACCGAAGACGGCGGGCATGCGGTAACGAACGCCGGGTTTGAATTCAAAGCTCATCGTGTTCTCCTCAGATGGAAATGGGCGATCGATTTGCGCTCGCCGCCCGGATGCTCACCGCTATACGCTTGACCCGGGAATGAGCTTGAGCATCGATGTCCAAGCTTCGTTACCGGACCTACGCTTTTTGAATCACCGCCTGCTTCGGGTGGCCAGGTCCACCGACCTGGATGCCCATCCGGTCGTCCGCCTTCAGCAAGCGCTGCGAGCTCATCCATGCTCTGCTCGGAAAACGAATCGACACCGGTGCAGGCTTACAACATGAAGTCCGGGCCCATTTCAGGAGCCCATTGAGCCAGGGCGTTCGGTCCGATCGGCGCATAGCCACCGGCGTACTGTTCGTTGATCAGATCACCGTCGGTCCAGTGCTCGATCTTGTTGCCGAAGGGATCGCGCCAGTAGTCGAACACCTGGCTGCCCTGGATATGGCGACCGATGCCCCAGGAGTGCTTGTGGCCGCGGGCGTGCAGGTAGTGGTGTCCCGCCATCAGATCGTCCCAATCCAGCACTTCAAACGCGCAATGCTCGAATCCCGTCCCTCCGGCAATCAGGGCGACGGTGTGATGGTCGGTGTACTCGGATCCCAGGTCGCAGCGCAGAAAGGCAGCGATACGATTTTCCGGAGTGCCGGCGAAATATCCGTCGGCGACACGCAAGCCGAAGTTCTCCGAATAGAACTGCAGTGAAGGTTCGAGGCTCGGAACCTTCAGCACCACGTGCCCGAGCCGCATCACATGCGACGAACCGTCGCCCGGACGCTGCGTGCCGCCCAAGCGGCGCAACTCGCCGGAGTTGTTGAGCTGCAGCGGCGCGCGCAGGGAAGACGCCGGTGGCGGGGCAGGCGCATGGCCCCAGATGACGTCGACCTGCAAGCCCTGCGGGTCCACCAGCCGAACGTGATATCCGCCACCAGGTTCGACATTGTCCTGAACAGCGGTGTCGTGAGCGGTAGCCAGCTGTTCGAGGTCGGACAGGCTCTGCGCGAGCAGGCCGAAGCCCAAAACCTTCGGCTCTTCGATCCGCTCGGTAACGTGCACGAACGGCTGCGGCCCGAAGCCGCGCATGTAGAGCCGGTCGGCCGTACGCAGTGCTGTGCTCAAGCCGAAATCCGTCAGAAAGCGCTCCATGACATCCAGATCCGGAGCGCCGAAACGAACGTAGGCAACGTCCTGAACTTTGATCATCTTTTCTCCGAGCCACATAGCGGGCCGCCGGTCATTGTATCCCAACTTGTACAGAAATGTCAGTATGAATAATCGGTACAGCTTCACGGAGAAGGTCATGCTTGACACAGATGTCAAACTAAACAAAAATTTACAGTCGCGTCTTCAACCAACGGCTCAACTCATGATGGCCAGAAAAATCGTCAAGAAAAAAAGTCTGGCCGAAAAAACCACTGCTCCTACCGAAGTGGAGGAAACCAACCACCGGACACGAGTCGGCCGCATCCGCCGCGAGAAGACCCGCTTGAAAATCATCGAGGCCGCGGCGATCGTTTTCGCCAAGGCCGGTGCCGACGGTGCGGTGATCGACGACTTCATTCGCGCCGCCGGCGTATCGCGCGGCACGTTCTACAACCACTTCGACACAACCCCGGCATTGCTGGACGCGACCATCGACTGGATGGCGGACGACATCACCCAAGCGATAGACCCGCACGTCAAGGGCATCAAGGACGACGCGTATCGGCTGGCCACCGCGATGCGGCTGTATTTGCGTTGGGCCGCTTCCGATCCCAAGTGGTCAGCCTTCATGGCCAAGATCCCGCATATCGGACCGTTTGCCGAGCGCCAGGTGCGACGTGATATCCAGGGAGGCGTGCGGTCGGGCGACTTCAACGTGCCGCATTTCGAGGCAGCGCATGATCTGCTGGTCGGTACGTCATACCAGACGATACAACGCATCGCCGCCAGCCCCGGGCAGGCGGTTTCTACGGACGATGCGGTGCGCGTGATTTTGCGCGGCCTCGGCGCGACCGAAAAGAAAATCAACGAGATCATGCGCAAGCCGCTGCCGCCGTTCATGCCGCCCGAGACCAGCAGCAAGCTGTTCCGTTAGCTTGCCTGCGGCACCACGATGCGAAATTTCACCTGGACCTGATCGGCGACCGTGTCCTTCCATAGCGGATCGCCGATTCCGAAGTAGGCACGGGAGATCGGCACCGCGCCGGCAAATACGCGCGTCTTGCCTTCGGTCTTCAATGTCACCGGAACCTTGAGAACCTGCGACTTGCCTTTCAGGCTGAGCTTGCCGGTGGCTTCAAGCTTGCCGTCTCCCAGCGACTTCAGGCTGAGCGCATCGAAGCTGGCCTTCGGGAACTGCGCGCTGTCGAACCACTCCTTCTTGCGCACCTCGGCGTTGTAGCTTTCGTCGCCGATGTCGAAGCTGGTCATGTCGATCTCGATGTGCGCCGTGGAATTGCCTGGCGCCGCGTCGTCGTAGCTGATCGTTCCGGTGAATTTCGTGAACGGCGCATCGACCGGCACGTTGAATTGCGAGAATTCGACGCTGAGCGTGCTCTTGCCGCGATCCAGCGAAACGCCGGCCGCTGCCATCACGGCACCCGTCACGAAAACAACGCCGAATGCCGTTCTTCTTATCACTGCGTTCCAGCCCCTCATCGCAGATTCTCCTTGGGCTCGGGAACCAGGCCGTAGCTCGATACGCCACCCGGCGCGCCGATTTGGTATTCGCAGTTGTATTCGTTGAAGATGTTCTTGTCGGGGCGCCATGCGAAGGTGCGCACGAACGATACCGGCGCGGTGTAGATCTCGGGGTCGTCGAGCGTGGAAACGATCTCCAGCTTGGGAACGCCGTACTCGATTTTGCGGATGCGGAAGGTCCAGTGCGCATTCTTCGAAGCAGGCGTGCCGTCGACGTCGATCCAGGTGGGCCACTTGTAGCCGATCGTATCGACGACCAAGGTATTGCCGTCCCAATGCCCGACAGAGTCGCCCATGTAGGCATTCGACTTGCGGTGCGGCTGATTCAGGCGAATCGTCCAGATGCCGTGGTATTCCTGGAACACGATCGCGATGTCGTTCTTCGTCTGATAGATCTGGAATGGGAAGTTGAGGTCGTACTGCCAGTGCTGTCCCGGCGGAAGGCAGGCGGCCGAGGCATTGGAATACGGCGTTCCGTCCTGGTAAGTGGCTTTGACGCGGTCATCCAGTATGCGCCGGCCCTTTTTCGTGAACGGCAGCTTGTTGCCGTACATGTCGGTGGCGTTGCGGAAAACCAAAGGCTGGTCGTGGAACCAGGCGCCCTCGAGATTTTTCGGATCGGCCGGGGGCTTGGGCGCATCCGGCGGCAGCGGTGGCAGGTAGTCGGGAAGCAGGGTGGGGTCGATTCCCGCAAGGTCATCGGGCGTCACTCCCTGGCGTGGCGCTGCACCCTGCGGAGGCGCAGCGCCCGGTGGCGGAGCCGCGCCCGGCGGTGGCTGTGCGTTCGAGAGCCCGGCATGAGCCAGGCAAATCACGAACACGAATGATCTGATGGTGCTGAAGCGAAGCGTCATGGCGCGGTTTCCTATCACGGTGATGACGGACCAAGCGGTGGCGGTACACCGGCTCTGTTGTCCAGGCACACGTCTTCCAAGAATGGGAACAGGGCATCCGACTGACGCTTGTAGGTCAGGACCGCGTCCCAGCTGCGGCTGAAAATCTCCGGATCCTTGATGGTGATGCGATCTTCGAGCGTGGCGCTGTCGCGCAGGCGGATGCGTTCGACCAGTTCCAGCTTCTCGCTATTCGGTATCAGCCCGTCCAGCAGCTTTCGCTCGGAAAGGTCATACGACTCCACCACCAGCGTCGCACCTTCCCAGCGGCCAAAACTTTGACCGTTCATGGTCGCCGTATCCAGCTTCTCGCGCTTACCAGGACGCATCTCGATCTGGCGAAACAGGCGGTTCCACTCGAACAGCATGGTGACGATCTGGGGGCGCTGATAAATCCGGATCAGCTTGGGCGTCAGCATCAACCGCGGCAGGCCCGGTGACGAGCATCGGGTGGTCGTGGCGTCGAAGCTGTAGTCCTTGCGGGCGGCGGCGGCGAGGTTTTTTTCATACTGCGCGCGACCGCCGTCAGTGAACGGTAGCTTCTTGCCATCGACCGGCTGAAGTTCGGACTGCGCAGGCGACAATTTCCACACGCCGTCCAGGCTGGACTCGGCGGCGTGGGCGTTGATCGCGGGCAGGGCGAGCAGCATCAAAGCGAGCAGCGCCCGATGTGGGGCGAACAGCCGCGACTTCGTCTTCATGAGGCTCTCCAGGGGCGCGCTGCCCGGCGCCGGCCGGTTGGGAGCGATGGGAGCGGCGCCCGGCGACGGTCCGCAGTATGCGGCGCTGTGCATTTCACGACGGTCTTCCCGCTGCAACCGCAACAGCGCTTGACCGACGAGACTGCGGCGACTCAAGGGCGGCCGATAGCGCGACCCGGCGGTTACCTGTACGCATTGTTTTCTCCACTGGTTCGTCCAACCGTGCGGGGCAAATCTGTACCAGCGCCGCGTACGAAAGCGGCGAGGAATGGGCCGGCGACGCCGGGCAATCGATGCCATGCGCCGCGCCGTGCCTTTGAGAAAGCCATCGTGTCTCCTCCAAAACCTGTGCGCCTGTTTTCGACGTTCTTGCGCCGCGCATCGTCCCATATTGGATATCGATTTGTACTATCATGTCAATATGAATCGGATACGGTCGCGCTGACCATCGTCGGCCGGATCGAAAGACGACATGCATGAGCCATGGGAGAGTCGATGAAGTTGTCACGACAGAGTTGCGGCGCGGGCTTTCACCTCGACCCGTGCGTCGGGAGCCTGGAATCGATCGCGATGCGCAATTGGCCGCGCCGCCGGGCCAGCCTGCTCTCCGGCGCGTCACTTGAGGTGAAATCCCTGCGTCTGGATGCCGGCGGTGTCGCGGGCCGCTGTTCGTGCAGGGGGATACCGTCATGAAGCGGCTGATTGTTCGCGTCATCCTGTTCGCGCTGACGCCGATGCTCAAGCGCACCGCGGCGAAACATCCGGAGTTTCGTGCGGCGCTCAAGAAATACGACTTTGTCGCGCAGATCAAGCTCAAGGACGGCAGCGTCGGTCGTACCTACACCATCCGTGAAGGCAGCATCGAGTCGACGTCGTCACTGGCGGGCCCGGCCGACGTGCAGATGATCTTCCACGACGTGGACACGGCGCTGAGCATGCTCAAGCCGAACGCGGACATGGCCGAGGTCGTGCACGCGGCCAAGAACTTCAAAGTGCTGGTGCTCGGCCGCAACGAGCTCGTGGTCGCGTTCATGCAGCTCCTGAACCGCTCGCAGACCGTGCAGTTGACGCAGGGCACGACGACGCCGGACGGTTGTGCGCGTTTCACCACCAACACCAATGCCGGCCCGCTCTTCATCTACGTCAAGGACGGCCGCATCGTGCGCGTCACGCCGATCGAGCTGGAGGCGGGCGATGCGTCCAGCTGGACGATCGAGGCGCGCGGCCGGCAGTTCACGCCCGAGCGCCGCACCACGGTCGCGCCGCATGGCTTGGCGCTCAAGTCCACGGTGTATTCGGAGCAGCGGCTGCAGTATCCGATGAAGCGCGTGGATTTCGATCCCAAGGGCGAACGCAATCCCCAGAATCGTGGCAAATCAGGCTACGTGCGCATCTCCTGGGACGAGGCGCTGAGCATCGTCACCGACGAGATCAAACGCCAGAAGCAAGTTCACGGCCCCGGTTCCATCGCGATCCAGACCGGCTCTCATCACCAGTGGGGCAACGTCGGTTACTACCTGTCCGCGTTGCTGCGCTTCGGCAACCTGATCGGTTTCACTCGCGTGCATCCGAATCCGGACAGCTGGGAGGGCTGGTACTGGGGTGCGCAGCACCACTTCGGCAACAGCATGCGCGTCGGTATCGCCGGTAACTACGGCACGACCGAAGACTGCCTGAAAAACGCCGAGATGATGGTGTTCTGGTCGAGCGACCCGGAGAGCACCAACGGTGCCTATGCCGCATACGAGGGGACACAGCGGCGGCTGTGGGCCAAGCAGCTGGGCATCGAGTTCGTGCACATCGATCCTCACTTCAACCCGACGGCGCAGCTGCTCGGCGGCAAATGGTTTCCGATCAAGCCGACCACCGATCCGGCGCTGGCGATCGCGATCATGTACGTGTGGATCACGGAAGAACTCTACGACAGGGACTACGTCGCCAACCGCACCACCGGCTTCGACGAATGGCGCGCCTACGTGCTGGGCGAGTCGGACGGCGTGCCCAAGACACCCGAATGGCAGCAGCTGGAAACGGGCATTCCGGCGCGCGAAGTACGCGCGCTGGCGCGCAAGTGGGGCACGAAAAAAACCTACCTCGCCGTGGGCGCTGCCGGCGGCGGATTCGGCGGGGCCTGCCGCTCGGCCACCGGCGCGCAGTGGGCGCGCTGCATGGTCATGCTGATGGCCATGCGCGGCTGGGGTAAGCCGGGCATCAACTTCGGCAATCTCACCACCGATGCGCCCGTGGACCTGGCCTTCTATTTCCCCGGCTATGCCGACGGCGGCATTTCCGGCGATCTGGCCTGGACGGCAGCGGCCGTCAACAACTACACGCGCATGCCGCATGTGCTGTCGATGAATCCGGTGAAGCAGATCGTGCCGCGCCAGCGTCTGCCGGAAGCCATCATGGAAGGCTCGGCCTCGGGCTATTTGTGGGACGGTACCTCCACCGAGGCCCAGTTCGCGCCATTCACGTACCCGATGGCCGGCTATTCGCCGATCCGCATGTTGTACCGCTACGGCACCTCGACGTTCAGCACCATCGTCAACTCCTCTCGCTGGGAAAAGATGTACCAGCACGAGAGCCTGGAATTCGTCGTTTGCCAGGCGATCTGGAACGAGGGCGATGCGCAGTTCGCGGATATCATTCTGCCCGCCTGCACGCAGCTCGAACGGACCGATATCAGCGAGTGGTGCAATCCGGGTGGCTATCTGCCACACGGGTTCAACCATCTCAACCATCGCGTGGTCGTGATGCAGCACAAGTGCATCGAGCCGCTCGGTGAATCCAAGTCCGACTACCAGATCTTCCTCGACATCCTGACGCGGATGGGCCTGGGGGCGATCTTCTCCGAGGGCTGCAGCGAGCTGGACTGGTGCAAGCGCGTTTTCGATTCCTCGGATCTGCCGAAGCACATTTCCTGGAGCGATTTCCTCAAGAAGGGTTATTACGTGGTCGCGCCGGCTGCAGACGGCGCGCGTCCGCCGGTCACGATGCGCTGGTTCGCGGAAGGACGGCACAAGGACGAGCCTGAACCCGCGCCGCTGCCTTCGCAGTACTCGGGTGAATTCGGACTGGGTCTACCGACGCAGAGTGGCAAATTCGAGTTCATACCGCAAACACTCACGCGTGTGGATCCCAAGGGCCTCAGCTTGCGCCCACCGCTGAATCGCTACATCCCGGCATGGGAGGGCGCCCATAGTACCGAGCTGGTGCGACGCTACCCGCTGCCGCTGATCACCTCGCACACGCGCTACAGCTTCCACACCCAGGCCGACGGCAAGAACAGCTTCCTGAACAATGTCGAAGACCATCGCGTGCTGATCGATGGACATCACTACTGGCTGTTGCGGGTCCATCCGCACGACGCCGCCGAGCGCGGTATCACCCATCATGACCTGATCAAGGTGTTCAACGACCGCGGCATCGTGATCTGCGCTGCGGATGTCTCGCCGCTGGTGGCGCGCGGTGTGGTCAAGAGCTTCGAGTCCAGTGCCGTCTACGCGGTGCGCATCATCAACGGTGAGCGCGTGGACTTCGGCGGCTGCATGAATACGCTGACGCCGGGCCGCTCGCAGTCACCCGACACCGAATCAATGGCGCCGAACTCCTGCCTGGTGCAGATAGAAAGATGGACCACTCCGATGCCCGAGGCTGCCTGAAATGGATAAGTGGAATCTGATCATCGATGTCGCTCTGTGCGAAAACTGCAACAACTGCGCGCTGGCGGCGAAAGACGAGCATGTCGGTAATGACTTTCCCGGCTATTCGGCGCCGCATGAGTCCAGTGGCGAGAGCGTGGTCAAGATCCACCGCAAGGTGCGCGGCAGCGGCAGCCAGGTGGATGCGGCCTACCTGCCGAGCCTGTGCAACCACTGCGATGACGCGCCCTGCGTGAAGGCGGGCGGCGGTGCGGTGCGCAAGCGCGATGACGGCATCGTGATCATCGATCCGCTCAAGGCAAAGGGTCGTCGCGATCTGGTGGATGCCTGCCCCTACCACGCCATCGTATGGAACGAGGAGCAGCAGCTGCCGCAGACCTGGATCTTCGACGCGCATCTGCTGGACCAGGGCTGGAAGGTGCCGCGCTGCGTCCAGGTGTGCCCGACACGGGCCATGGAGGCAGTAAAACTGTCGGACCAGGCGATGGCGCGCCGCGCGAGCACCGAGCAGCTCGCCGTGCTGCGGCCGGAGCTCGGCACGCGGCCTCGTGTGTACTACCAGAACCTATACCGCTATTCGCACTGTTTCGTCGGCGGCGAAGTGTGCGCCCTCGTCAACGGGGTTGAAGAGTGCGTCGAGGACGCCAAGGTAAGCCTGAGCCGGGACGGAGCGGCAGCGATGCAATCGCGAACGGGTGCCTTCGGGGAATTCCGCTTCGACGGCCTCTTGCCCGAAAGCGGCGAGTACGAGATCACGGTCGATCATCCCCTCCACGGCGCCGCCACGGCACGCGTGCAACTGGGCGCTCAGAGTGTGAGCCTGGAGGCCATCAGGCTCGGCCCCGTCGCCGGCGAATAGAGTCGCGCATCTCCGACGATCCATGCGAATGCGCGCGGCAGCGCTGTATTTTGAAAAGTTGGACAGCAATCAGTTGCAGCGATGACCTGCGACCCCATCGAGCCGAAGCAAGCCTCGCTCACGCATTGCCCATACCGCGACGCGTACTGCGAAACACGCTTGGCGATACGCCGCAGCGCTTGGTAAAGAATCTCGAGAAATAGGCGGGATCCTGAAGGCCGCAACTGGCCGCGATCTGTGCAATGGACATGTTGGTGTACAGCAGCTCACGCTTGGCTTCGAGCAGGCGGCGGCAGCTCAGGTGTTCCAGCGGGGGAACACCCGTCAGACGCAGGCAGGCTTGGCGAAGCCGCTCGTGGCTGACATGGAGCATGCTGACGTAGTCGGCAATGCTTTGAGTGCCGCGAAAGCCTGCATCCAGGAGCTGAAGGAAGCGCATCACCAGCGGAGAATCGGCACTGCGATCGGGCGGGCTAGACGTTTTGTCGTCGCTCAAGCGAAGCACGGCAACCAGCAGGCTGACCAGACTCGACTCCATGGCGGCGCGATGGGCCGGCCCCGGTGACTGGAACTCGGCAACGAGCCGGTCGAACAAGGCCTGGACTGGGCCGGGAGACAGAAGCGGCAGTACCACCGCGCGACTGAATACCGGTTCCAGCTCCGGGTAGTCGTTTTGGAAACGTCCAAGCAGGGCGTTGGATGACGTGATGATCCATCCCTCCGTGCCAGTGGCGAAGCGGAACCCGTGAACAAAGCAGGCAGGCACGCGAATCAGCGCCGGCGCCGCAAAGTCATACAAGCGGTCCTCGGCGTGCATCTGTCCGCCGCCGGTCAGCACCAGCAGCAGGTGGTGCAGATCGCGGTGACTGTGCGGCCTTATGTGCCAGGAGTTGGGTTCGCTTCGCGCGCGAATCGATTCGACATGGACATATCGATCGTCCACTTCTGTGCTGTGCTCGCCGTACAGCTGGTATTTCGGGACGGTCTGGCGAGCGATCCGGGGCAAGGTGAAGATCGGCTGATTGCGGTGTGACAGCTTATGCCGAGCCGGGAAAATGTCCAAGAAGTATCGCCATTCTTCCATCGCCACCCAATGTTCGCGGTGACATCCTGCCGGTATGTCGCAGGAGAATGAAATGAAAACTCAGGTCGCCATCATTGGCGCCGGCCCCGCTGGACTGTTGCTCGGCCAATTGCTTCATCACCACGGCATCGATGCCGTCATCATCGAACAACGCAGCCCGGATTATGTATTGAGCCGAATCCGCGCCGGCGTCCTCGAGCAGGGGACGGTCGAGATTCTGGAGGGTCTCGGTGTTGCGGATCGCCTCCATGCCGAGGGGCTGGTTCACGATGGAGTGGAGCTGTCCTGCGAAGGTGAGCGTTTGCGAATCAATTTTCGCGAGCTGATAGGCAAGACCGTCACCGTTTACGGACAGACCGAAGTCACTCGTGACCTGATGGAGGCCAGAGCCTCGAAAGGCTTGACGACAATTTATGAGGCCGAATCGGTTGAGCTCCACGACGTGCATGGAGATTCCCCCTTCGTTCGATACACCAAGAACGGCCAGGCTCATAAGGTCAGCTGCAGCATCATCGCGGGCTGCGATGGCTATCACGGTGTAAGTCGCAAGAGCGTTTTGCCGAGTGCAATTACGACCTACGAGCGCGTATATGATTTTGGCTGGCTTGGCGTATTGGCCGATGTTCCGCCCTGCGCCGAAGAACTGATCTATGCAAACTCGGAGCGAGGCTTTGCGCTTTGCAGCATGCGCTCGCTCACTCGCAGTCGCTACTACGTACAGGTACCGGTGGCCGAGCGAGTAGAGGACTGGTCGGACGATCGTTTTTGGGAAGAGCTGCGGCGCCGCGTCGGCGAGGACGTCGCTTCACGCATCACCACCGGCCCCTCATTGGAAAAAAGCGTGGCGCCTCTGCGCAGCTTTGTTGCTGAGCCGATGCGATTCGGGAAACTCTTTCTCGCCGGTGACGCGGCCCATATTGTTCCGCCGACGGGTGCCAAAGGACTGAATCTCGCCGTGAGTGACGTGTACTACCTTACACAGACGCTCAGCGAGTATTTCCGCTCGCCGTCGGAAAGCGTGCTCGACTCGTATTCCGTGCGAGCACTGAAACGGGTCTGGAAGGCCGAACGGTTCTCGTGGTGGATGACATCTCAGCTTCACCATTTCCCCGGCAGCGATGCATTCTCACGCCGGATGCAGCGCTCGGAGTTGGAGTATCTGTTTCGTTCCGAGAATGCCCAGAAAGTCCTGGCTGAAAATTACGTGGGCCTTCCGCTTTGAGTTCTTTCGTCAATCTTCAACCTCGTCCGATTCGAAGCTGCGGGCAACGGGATGTCGGTTCGATAATCTACAGACACCTCGTCAACACGAGCATCTGCCTTCGCGGCCCCGATGCCGAACGCTTTATTTGATCAGGGTGACCGGCACCGTGACGAGGTGAACTACCTTCATCGCCACGCTACCGAGAAACATGCCTTTCACGGTACCGAGTCCTCGTGTCCCCATCACGATATGGTCGCAGTTCAGTCGATCGATCTGTGAGGCGATGGCCTGCTCGGGATTTCCCATCAGGACTTGGACGCGATAGTCGCGGCCGTGCTTTTTGAGCTCGCTAATAGCGGGCTCCAGAATCTTGTGTCCTTCGGCAATCTGCATGTCTTGGATGAGTTGAATATCCCCCGCCATCAGGTATTCGCCGTACATCATCGGCCACGCCTGTACATTGAGCAGGTTTATGCACGCCGGGGCAGCATCAGCGGGCAGATTCAAGGCGTATTGCAGTGCGCGGCTCGAGGATTCGGAGCCGTCGTAAGGAATCAGGAGATTTTTCATGGACGATCCCGCGCTGATGGACAGGCGGTCAGCCTGGGCGTCTATCGCCACTTCCACCTTGATCCAGGTCAGTTTGATCCGCGTCGATGCGGGTGGCGCTTCGAGTGTGATGCTCTTCTTGTCGTCGCCCGGTCTCTGTCGCTGACGAACTGCTTCTTTACCCGCTTAAACTCGGCGCGTTGCAGCCTCCTGCAACACGCCGCTTCGCCGAATAAGGCAGCGACACCGTTTGCGCCGGCGAACCTACCCGCAATCCTCATTCACGGAAATCGCGCCCGTTGGGCATTGGCTGGCCGCCAGGCGTACCACCTCCTCGAATTCCGGTGGCACTTCGCTGACCCGCGCCAGAGCGTAACCGTCATCGTGCATCTCGAACACCTGCGGGCAGAGCCCCAGGCACGCACGGAAGCCGGCGCAGACGTCAGAGTCGAGACGGACCTTCATTTTGCGCCTTCCGACACCGGGTCGAACTCCAGATTGAGGTGAGTCAGTCCACGCAGGATGAACGTGGGTAGATAGCCGTATCGCCGCGCGCCCGCCGGCCCGTGGATTTTTTCCGAGATGCGAATATCAGCAGTCCTGTCGAACGTGCGGTTCAGACTGACAACCGCCTCGGCCCGCGCCAGCGGAGCGCCCGGACAGGCATGGCGGCCACGACCGAATGCCACATGCAAATTCGCGTTTTCACGGTTGATCTGGAACTCGCCAGGGTTTTCGAACTTGCGCGTGTCCCGATTGGCGGCGCTGTTGGCGATATAGAGGAAGGAACCAGCCGGGATGTCGACGCCACCGACCTGCGTCGGTTTCTTTGCCAGGCGGAAGTCGCCCTTTACGGGGCCCTCGATACGCAGGCATTCCTCGACAAAATTGGGGATGAGACTGCGGTCCGCGCGCAGGCGTTTCTGGATGTCGGGGCGATCGCCAACGATCTGGAAAGCATAGCTGAGCAGTCGCACCGTGGTTTCCTGTCCGGCGGCGAACAGGTTGGCGGCAATGCGGGCGACATCCAGCGGCGTCGGCACGGACTTGTCGGGGAAGGTGGCCTTGGCGAGTCCGGAAAGCACGTCGCCTTTGGGATTGAGTCGGCGGTCTTCGATATACGCCGAAAAGGTGCTGTACAGCCACTCCAGCGGAGAGTGGTGGGCTTCGCGATCCTCGGTGCCGCCGATGGTCGCGCTTTCACGTTCCTGCCGGATCAGTTGCTGGCGGAACTTGATCCGGTCCTCGGCGGGCACCCCCAACAGATCGGAGACGGCGAGCACGGCGAAAGGCTGGGCGAAGGCGGCCATGATTTCGCACTCGCCTTTGGCGATGAAGGTGTCGATCTGCTGATCGGCCAGCTTCCACATGAAGTCCTCGTTTTCCTTGAGGCGCTTTGGCGTGATCAGCGCCATCAGCAAGGCCCGGTGATTGGTATGCACCGGCGGATCCATGGTCGGCAGCTGATCGAAGAACGGCGTCTTGTCGCGCCAGGCTTCGATCAGTGCGGAGATGTCTTCGTTCTCGTGGCCCTTCAGCGGAATCGGGCAGCCCGCAAATGGGCCGGTGGTCGACATGCAGGAAGAAAAACGACCAGGATCGTTGTAGATCTCGAGGGCTTCGTCGTATCCGGTGACCATGAAGATGCCCTGATGCGGCTCGCGCGTGACCGGCGACTGCTCCCTCAGGTAGTCGAAATAGGGATAGGGATCGTTGACGAACCGGTCGCTGCGGAAGAAATCGTGCTTTTCGAACTCGTGCTGCTGGTCGGTCATATCGACTCCTTATAGTGTGCTTCTGTCTGGGGCGCGAGCATTTCTTCGCCAATCGCCGGGCTTGCCTTGGATGGTTCCGGCGGGCAGCGAATGGGACACCGTACACCACTGTTGACCATCGGCCGAAGTATAAGGAAATCCTGGTCGCGCCCCAAACTCCCTGCAGGATGCGTCCCGATCGGAACTGCTGCGCGCGACACAAAGCACTTGAAGAGCGTCGGAGGTCCGGGACACGCCGACGCGGCGGAGGGCCGACGAATACAGATGATCGAGGATAGCTTGAATAAGTATATTTTATTCAATGACCTATCGATGCCTCGCCAGACGCGCCTCGAGCATCTGATGCAGGGATATAGAGCGAAAACAGGCGTCACCCCGGTTAGGCGGGTGGCACGAACGCGGTAAACCCCGCGGATCGGCGCGCCTGTAGCTTGCAACTGGGCCGCCGCAAGGTGGGATCGCGCCGATCCGGTTTTGGCTGTGGCGCCATGAGGGGCCTCCGGGTACCTCCGAGGCGCAGGTTCCCGGCGCCTCGACCAATTCAAACGTCGGCTAGAGAAGCGTAAGCGGTGTTGACATCGCTGTGAGTCGCGAAGATGATACCGGTACCATACAACGTGGCGCGTCGTGTGCAAAGCGCCCCATCTGGAGAGAGATCGGTGTTGGCGAAGAAGGCAAACCCGCTGGGTGATACGCCATGGGGCGAGATGCTGCCTCAAGACTGGGGAAGCGCCGTTCTGCTCGGGCGCATGGATTTCGGCGAAGGACCCAGTCCGGTACTGGTGATTCAAGGCCAAGTTTTCGACATATCGGAGCACGCTTCGACCGTTGCTGAGTTTCTCAGTCGTTACGACAGAAACTCATTACCCGAAGGCACTTCGCGCGGGCCGCTGTCCGCATTGGACTTGCGTGCGCAATGGGCTTGCGACGCAGAGCAGGCGCCTGTGCGCCTGCTGGCGCCGATCGACCTTCAATGCATCAAGGCATGTGGCGTAACCTTCGCCGTTTCGGCGATCGAAAGGGTGATCGAGGAGCGCGCAGGCGGTGACTCGAGTCGTGCACGCGATATCCGGGCCGCGTTGGTCGAACGCGTCGGCGCCGATCTCAAGAGCGTGAAGCCGGGCTCTTACGAAGCGCGACGGCTCAAGGCGGTGTTGATTGCCGATGGCCTATGGTCGCAATACCTTGAGGTGGCGATCGGTCCCGACGCCGAAGTCTTCACCAAGGCGCCGATTCTCTCGGCGGTCGGGTCGGGAGCCTACGTCGGTGTGCGTTCCGATTCGGCATGGAACAATCCGGAGCCCGAGATCGTCATCGTCTGCGACGCCGAAGGGTGTCCGCGCGGTGCGGCCTTGGGCAACGATGTGAACCTGCGTGATTTCGAGGGTCGCAGCGCGCTGCTGCTCGGCAAGGCCAAGGACAACAACGCGTCCGCCGCGATCGGTCCGTTCATTCGCCTGTTCGATGCGAGCTTCACGATGGATTCCGTGCGCGATGCGGTGGTGCAGCTCGAAGTGGAGGGCCGCGATGGCTTCCGGCTTGCCGGTGAAAGCTCGATGCGCCTGATCAGCCGCGATCCGCTGGAATTGATCGCGCAGACCGTCAGCCGTCACCACCAGTACCCGGATGGCCTGGTGGTGTTTCTGGGGACAATGTTCGCGCCGACGGATGATCGGGGCGAGCCCGGGCAGGGGTTCACACACAGGCCGGGGGATCGCGTGCGCGTGAGCACGCCGCGCCTGGGCCTGCTGGATAACGAAGTCTGTGCCTGCGAGGACGCACCGCAGTGGACCTTCGGGGTTTCTGCGCTGATGAAAAATCTCGCGGCGCGTGGTCTGCTAGGCACTGGTGAGCGGCAGCAGACGAGGGCGCGCGCTTGAGTACCGACAATCTGCTGGCAAACTCGGTCCCGGGCAACGCCGCCATCTATCCCAGCCTTCGTGGCAAGCGCGTGCTGATCACGGGTGGTGGCACCGGCATTGGCTCGTCGATCGTTGAAGCCTTTGTTCGTCAGCAATCACAGGTTTACTTTGTCGACATCGCCGATGGCGAAGCGCGCGAGCTGGAGCAATCACTGCGTCACGCAAGCGTCGCGCCGCGATTTCTGCACT
This sequence comes from Hydrocarboniphaga sp., assembly GCF_965279055.1. Taxonomy (NCBI): domain Bacteria; kingdom Pseudomonadati; phylum Pseudomonadota; class Gammaproteobacteria; order Nevskiales; family Nevskiaceae; genus Hydrocarboniphaga; species Hydrocarboniphaga sp. The sequence continues at coordinate 1,955,083 of NZ_OZ257125.1, forward strand.
GTGATCTGACCGATATCGATGCGGTGCGCACCACGATCTCGGTGATCGAAGCAGATGGCCCGATCGACGTGCTGGTGAACAACGCTGCTAGCGACGACCGTCACCAGATTGAGGACGTGACGCCGGCTTACTGGGATCAGCGCATGGCGGTGAATTTGCGCCACCTGTTCTTCTGCGCCCAGGCGGTCGTGCCGGGCATGAAGCTCAGGGGTGGCGGCAGCATCATCAACTTCGGCTCGATCTCCTGGCATCTCGCGCTGCCGGCGCTGGCCTTGTACGAGACCGCCAAGGCCGGGATCGAAGGCATGACCCGCGCTCTGGCCCGCGACCTGGGTGTGCATCATATCCGGGTCAACTGCGTCGTCCCCGGAGGCATCCGCACGCCGCGCCAAATGCGCCTCTGGCACACGCCAGCCGAAGAGGAGCGGATCCTCGATGCGCAGTGCCTCAAGGAAAGAGTCGATCCGCACCACGTTGCGGCAATGGCGCTGTTCCTGGCAGCGGACGATGCCCGCATGTGCACAGGGCACAGTTATTTTGTCGACGCGGGCTACCGGTGACCGTCCGCTGAGTTCAACGCAAGCGGACACGAGTCCGCACATTGGAGGAGAGAAATAATATGAAACTGGGAAAAACCCTATGAACGCTGCAAGCATGGCTGCGCAGCCGAAACCGCTGGTCTGGGGCTTGACGCTGATAGCAACGCTCGGAGGACTGCTGTTCGGCTACGACACGGCGGTGATCTCCGGCGCCGTCAGTTCAATCGACGTGTACTTCATCGATCCGCTTGGGCTGTCCGAAACGGCGCGTTCCACTCTGTCGGGTTTCACAATATCCAGCGCGCTGTTCGGCTGCATCATTGGCGGCGCTGCCGCAGGGTGGCTCTCGGATCGCTACGGCCGTAAACCGGCACTCCTGCTGGCGGCAGTGATGTTCCTGATCTCCGCGATCGGTTCCGCAGTCCCGGAACTGGGTCTCGGCGTCATCGGCAGCATGGGGCCGGACGCGCTGGTTCCGTTCATCATCTACCGCATCATCGGCGGCGTGGGTGTCGGCTTGGCTTCGATGGCGTCGCCGCTGTATATCGCGGAGATCGCGCCGAAGGAATCGCGTGGGCAACTCGTATCGCTCAATCAGATCGCCATCGTCACCGGCATGGTCGGCGTCTACTTCGTCAACTGGATGATCGCGGGCCAGGGTGACGAGGAATGGCTGCATGCGATCGGCTGGCGCTGGATGTTCGCGTCGGAGGCCTTGCCCTGCCTGCTGTTCGCCCTGCTGCTGCTGAAGGCGCCGGACACCCCGCGCTGGCTGGTCATGCAGCGCCGCGACAAGGAAGCTCTCACGATCCTCAACCGACTCGGCGAAGCCCGGCCGGAAGCGACCTTGGGCGAGATCAAGGAGAGCCTGATCGTCCGCAATGAGCCCCTGTTTGCTTACGGGATTGCGGTGGTCGTGGTCGGTATTCTGCTCTCGGTGTTCCAGCAGTTCGTCGGCATCAACGCCGTGCTGTACTACGCGCCGGTGATATTCCAGAACATGGGCGCGAGCACCGATACCGCGCTGCTGCAGACGGTGATCGTCGGTATCGCCAATGTAGCTTTCACCCTGGTCGCAACATTCAAGGTCGATCACTGGGGGCGCAAGCCGCTGATGTTCTGGGGTGCGACGGTCATGGCAGTGTCGATGTTCTCACTCGGCACCTTGTTCGCCACGCACCAGATGGGCCTCTGGGCGCTGATCGCGATGCTCGCCTATATCGCCGGCTTTGCGTTCTCCTGGGGGCCGGTCGTGTGGATTCTGCTGTCGGAGATCTTCCCGAACGCGATCAAGGGCCGGGCGATGGCCATCGCGGTGGCGGCGCAGTGGATCGCCAATCTCGCGGTGTCCTGGTCGTTCAAGGTGCTCGACGAAAACTCCGTGCTCAATGCGCTGTTCAGCCACGGCTTCGCCTACTGGGTGTACGGCAGCATGAGCGTGCTGGCGGCCTTGTTCGTGTGGCGCTGGGTGCCGGAGACCAAGGGCCGGAGCCTGGAGGCGATCCAGGGGCTGTGGGGCCGGAAGCTGCTGACAGGCGACACGCGGATCGAGTTGGCCGCCGCCGAACCACCCGTCGGCAAGTAATGCTGACGCCGGGACGGTGGGCCGTGGCCGGGCCGGCAGACGCAGTGCGCGCGGTAACCGGTTTTATCGGGTCCGCGCGCCGTCACAGGCTGAAGCGGGTCGCTCGGCTCGCGCTGGGGCTCGCGGTCGGTATGACCGCGCCTTGCCTTGCCATCGCCGCGGCGGGTGGCGGCTACGAGTTCCGAAATGTCGCGATCGGTGGCGGTGGATTCGTCAGCGGCTTGGTGTTCCATCCCGGCCAAGCCGGACTCGTCTACGCCCGCACCGACGTTGGCGGTGCCTATCGCTGGGACGTATCGGCGCGTCGCTGGATCGCGCTGACCGACTGGATCGGCGCAGACGACGTCAATCTGACGGGCATCGAGAGCCTGGCGGTCGATCCGTCCGATTCGTCGCGCGTCTATCTCGCGGCTGGAACCTACACCTTCGAACAGGCCGGCAACGGCGCGATCCTGCGCTCGCGCGATCGCGGTGCGACGTTTGAACGCAGCGATCTGCCGTTCAAGCTCGGCGCCAACGAACTGGGACGCGGCAACGGTGAGCGCCTGGCGGTGGACCCGAACGACGGCCGCGTGCTGTTCTTCGGCTCGCGCGGCGATGGGCTGTGGCGCAGCGCCGACCAGGGGGCGAGTTGGTCGCGCGTCGAAAGCTTCCCGGCTGTGGCGACCTCGCAGGCGGCGACAGCCGAGAACAGCTGGCGCCGCCAGCCGATCGGCATCGTGTTCGTCGCGTTCGAGCCGGCGAGCGGCCGCAGGGGTGAGCCGACGCCGACGCTCTATGCCGGCGTGTCGACGCGCGAGACCAGCCTGTTCGTGTCCAGGGACGGCGGCAAGATCTGGAACCCGGTTGCCGGCCAGCCCACCGGGCTGCGGCCCAACCACATGGTGCGCGGCGCCGATGGCATCTGGTACCTGAGCTACGGCGACGAGCCCGGCCCCGACAACATGCGCAACGGCGCCGTGTGGAAGTACAGTCCCGAGAACGGTGCCTGGACCGAGATCACGCCGGCGCCGCAGTCCAGCGACACGCAGAAGGACGGCTTCGGCTGGGGCGCTGTCGCCGTGGACGCGCAGAACCCGAAGCTGCTGCTGGCGAGCACCTTCTGCCGCTACGGCCCGCACGACGACATCTTCCGCAGCAGCGACGGCGGCCGCAGCTGGGCGCCGTTGTTCGATCGTTCGCGCTTCGATCACAGCAGCAACATGTGGACGCGCGAGCACAGTCCGCACTGGATCGCCGATGTTGAGATCGACCCGCACGATTCCGATCACGCGCTGTTCGTGACCGGCTACGGCATCTGGGGCACGCGTAATCTGCGCGCGGCCGACCGCAATGGCAGCGTCGACTGGCAGTTCGACAACGCCGGGCTGGAAGAGACGGTGGCGCTGGGCCTGATCAGCCCGCCGCGGGGGGCGCCACTGCTGAGCGCGATGGGCGATCTTGACGGCTTTCGCCACGATGATCTGTCGAGCGTACCGCTGCAGTTCGCCACGCCGCCGCGCTTTCACAACAGCGAGAGCATCGCCTATGCCGGCACCGCGCCGCAGGTGATCGTGCGCAGCGGCCGCATCCGCGACCATCGCGACGAAATCCGTGCGGCGTATTCGACCGACGGCGGCAAGAGCTGGGCCGCCTTCGCCAGCGAACCGCCGAACAGTGACGGTGGCGGCCATATCACGGTATCCGCAGACGGCAAGTGGGTGGTGTGGAAGCCCGACAAGAGCGGTGCCTGGCGCACGAGTGATTTCGGCAAGCAGTGGCAGCCGGTGCAGGGGCTGCCGCAGCCGCTCGACGTGGAAGCCGATCGTGTCGATCCGCGCCGCTTCTACGCCTTCGACGGCGCCAGCGGCAGCTTCTACGTCAGCGACGACGGCGGCGCGCGCTTCGTCGCTGCAAAGGCCGGCATGCAGAGAGCCGACGGTGGCTGGTTCCGGCCCGAAATCCGGCCTTCGCCGGACGCCGCAGGAGTTGTTTATCTCGCGGCCGCAGGGCAGGGGCTGCTGCGCTGGTCGGCAGGCAAGCTCGAAAAACTGCCGGGAGTCGAGGCCGCCCACTCGCTGGGCTTCGGCAAGGCCGCGCGAGGTCGCAAGACTTCGGCGCTGTTTCTGGCGGGCCGCGTCGGCGGCCGTCAGGGCCTGTTCCGCTCCGACGATGGCGGTCGCTCGTGGGCGCGCATCGACGACGACACGCATCGCTATGGCCGCATCAGCCATGTGACCGGCGATCCCCGCGTCTACGGGCGCGTCTACTTCGCCGCTAGCGGGCGCGGCGTGATCTATGGCGAACCGCGCGCGGCGACGTCCCGATCGACGCCTGCAGCCAAGACTGTCGAATGAACCGAAGGTGAGACCGATGAAGTCCTCGAATGCGCGCAGCCTGCGCAACGCCAGCCTGATGCTGTGCGCGGCCGTGATGTCGGTCGATGCACTTGCCGCCAAGCCGGTCGATGTGCGCGTGACGGTCACGGCGGACACTGCCGGGCCCCGCATCGAGCCGGCGGTGTATGGCCAGTTCGTCGAGCAACTCGGTACGGGCGTCTACGGCGGTCTGTGGGTCGGCCCCGAGTCGACCATCCCCAATACGCGCGGCTGGCGTAACGATGTCGTCGAGGCGCTGCGCCGTGTCGGCGTGCCGGTGATGCGCTGGCCGGGTGGCTGCTTCGCCGACGACTATGACTGGCGCGACGGCATCGGCGACCCGGCCAAGCGCCCCGCGCGCACCAACAAATGGTGGGGCGGGCTGGAAAGCAACCGCGTCGGCACACACGAGTTCATGGACCTGGCCGAGATGCTCGGATCCGAGGTCTACCTGGCCGGCAACATGGGCTCGATGCCGCCGCGTGCGATGGCAGAGTGGCTGGAGTACATGACGGCCGACGGCAAGTCGGCGCTGGCCGAGGAGCGCCGCCGCAACGGCCGCGACAGGCCGTGGGCGGTGAAGTACATGGGTATCGGCAACGAAAGCTGGGGCTGCGGCGGCAATATGCGCCCCGAATACCAGTCCGACCTGCACAACCAGTACGCCACGTTCCTGCGCGGGTCGGCGCTGCGCGTGGCCTCCGGCGAAGGCGAGACCAACGACCACCTGGTCGAGGTGCTGATGGAGCGTTCCGGCCCGCACATGGACGCGTTCACGCTGCACTACTACACCTTGCCGGGCGACTGGAAGAACAAGGGCGAGGCCCTCGGTTTCGACGCGCACGCCTGGGCCAAGACGCTGAAGACCGCAATGGGCATCGAGCCCCGCATCGCCGCGGTCTCGCGCATCATGGACAAGTACGACAAGGACAAGCGCATCGCGCTCTACGTCGACGAGTGGGGTACCTGGTACGACACGCCGGCCGGCGCCAGTGCGCTGTGGCAGCAGAACTCGCTGCGCGACGCCATCGTGGCGGCGCTGTCGTTCAACGTCTTCCACCGCCACACCGAACGCGTGAAGATGACCAACATCGCCCAGATGGTCAACGTGCTGCAGGCGATGGTGCTGACGGACGGCACGCGCATGCTGTTGACGCCCACCTACCACGTCTTCGACCTGTACAAGCCGTTCAGGGGCGCGACACCACTCGAGGCCACGGTCGAAGGACCGCACTGGCAGCAGGATGACATTGTGTTGCCGGCCGTCGACGTCAGCGCCGCCCGTGCGGCCGACGGCAGCATCCTGCTCGCGCTGGTCAATCTCGATCCCGAACGCCCGGCGCGCGTGGCGACGAACCTGAAGGTGAAGGCGCCGGTCCGCGGCCGGATACTGACTGCTGCCGCGATGGACGCACACAACACTTTCGCCGCGACTGGGACGCTGGTGCCGGCGCCCTATTTCGCCAAACCGGCGAAGGCGGCGCTGACGCTGGAGCTGCCGCCCAAGTCGATCGTCGTCGTCGAGATTCCAGCCGCCCGATGAGTGGCTTGTCTGCGAAGCGTAACGACAGCCACGGGCTGGAGGACAAGCTCCGCAGGACTCTGTTGCAAGCACTGGCGGCGGCGCCGCTGTTCGCTGCCGCGCCCGCATGGGGCGCTATTTCCAGTGCTGCGGCCTTTGGAGCCGTGCGGCCGTTCGCGCTATCGGACGTGCAGCCGCTCGACGGCCCGTTCAAGGCCGCGAAGGTGCTCGATGCACGCTATCTGCTGTCGCTGAATCTCGACCGGCTGCTGCACAACACTCGCGTCAATGCAGGCTTGCCGCCCAAGGCCTCGGAATACCGGGGCTGGGAATCGCAGGAGCCCTGGATCAGCATTCGCTGTCACGGTCATACGCTGGGCCATTACCTCAGCGCCTGCGCGATGATGTGGGCTATCACCGGCGAGGCGCGCTATCTGAGGCTGGCGGAGCGCTTCAACCATCGAGCACTGCTCGATCCGCTGGCTGAGCGGCGCGACACGCTGGATGGGCTGCACGCCAATACACAGATTCCCAAGGTGATCGGCTTCGCGCGTCTGCACGAGCTGACCGGCGCACCCCGCTACCAGCGGGCAGCGCAGTATTTCTGGAACACGGTGTTGGCTCGCCGCTGCTTCGCCACCGGTGGCCTTGGCGACGTCGAACACTTCTTCCCGCCGGCCGAGACCGGTCAGCATCTCCAGTCGGCGAAAACGATGGAGACCTGCTGCACGCACAACAGGCTGCGTCTGACGCGCGCGCTATTCACCGCCGCACCCTCGGCCGCGTACGCGGACTATTACGAGCGCGCGCTGCTCAATGGCATCCTCGCGTCGCAGGATCCGGAGACCGGGATGTTCACCTACTTCCAAATGAAAGCTTTCGTTTGCGGAATTTTTAGAGTGCTTCGAGCCAGCGTTGCGTCGCCCACCCCGCTCGCCACGGCTCATTCCAAGCTCGACGTTCTTCCGGCGCCCGATTCCGAGCGGCGTATTTTTGTCGGTCACCGGGAAGGCCAGATGAAATTGAGCGGCGACAGCGTCGTCGCGCCCAAGCCTGCTGCCGAGTCCGCGCGCGAAAGTTATGTGGGCGCCAGCGCTGTCGGCAGTGGCCGTGTCGGCGTGGCCCACGTGTATCTGGCCCGCCGCGGCAAGCCCAACACGAACTGCCCCGACTACCGCACCGAGTCGGTCACGCCGGAGATCTTGGTGGACATCAACGGTGCGCTGGCGCAGCCCGACGGCAGGCTGTCGAAAGACCTTATGCCCGAACTGCTGCATGCCAATGAGAAGGGCTGCGCGATCGGCAGCGCGAGATGGATCCGCTGCTGAAGCCCGAACGCCTGACGACGAGTTGATTACAGGGCGCAGCGTGATCGCGGGTGGTCGTTCCGCGACGTGCTTCGCCGGCCACACATGAGGAGACAGATGAGTACCGACGACAGACGCACCAGCGCGAACTGGACACGCCGCTCGCTCCTGCAGGCATCGGCCTGGGCCGCCGCGGGCACGCTGAGCCTGCCATACGCAGGGGCTGCCGAGTCCGCGGCGTTCGCGCCCAGCTGGGACTCGCTGGTCGGTGGCTACCGCACGCCCGATTGGTTCCGCGATGCCAAGTTCGGTATCTGGGCACATTGGAGCGCGCAGTGCGTGCCCGAGATGGGCGACTGGTATGCGCGCCACATGTATATCCAGGGTTACGGGCAGTACCAGCATCACCTGAAGACCTACGGCCATCCAACGAAAGTCGGTTTTATGGAGATGAACAACCGCTGGAAGGCCGAGAACTGGGATCCCGACGCGCTGCTCGATCTGTATGCGAAGGCAGGTGCCAAGTACTTCGTTGCGCTGGCCAATCACCACGACAACTTCGACAACTACAACTCGAAATACCACGGCTGGAACAGCCTGCGCGTCGGCCCCAAGCGCGACCTCGTCGGCGGCTGGGCCAAGGCCGCGCGAGCGCGCGGCCTGCGCTTCGGCGTGAGCAACCATTCGGCGCACTCCTGGCATTGGTTCCAGACCGCCTACGGCTACGACGCCGAAGGTCCACGCGCCGGCCAGCGCTACGACGCCTACACGCTGACCAAGGCCGACGGTCGCGGCAAGTGGTGGCAGGGCCTGGATCCGCAGGAGCTCTACACCGGCCGCAACATGGTGATCCCCGACGGCTTCTCTACCGCGAGCAGTGCCAGCGACTGGCACGACCAGAACACTCGCCAGTGGGACGAGAGGCCGCCGCTGCAGAACCCCGCTTTCACGCGCCAGTGGTTCTTGCGCTGCCGCGACCTGATCGACAGCTACCGCCCGGACCTGGTTTATTTCGACAATACCGGCCTGCCGCTGGGCCAGGCCGGGCTGGACATCGCCGCCCATTATTACAACGCCAGCATGGCCTGGCACGGCGGCAAGCTCGAGGCGGTGGTCAACGGCAAGATACTGCCGCCCGAGCGCCGCGCGGGCTTGGTCGAGGACGTCGAACGCGGTTTCCGCGAAGGCATCGAGCCGCTGCCCTGGCAGACCGACACCTGCCTCGGCGACTGGCATTACAACCGCTCGATCTTCGACAACCACCAATACAAGTCGGCCGCCACAGTGATCCACCGCCTGTGCGACATCGTCTCGAAGAACGGCAACCTGCTGCTGTCGGTGCCGCTGCGCGGCGACGGCAGCATCGACGCCGACGAGCGCAAGGTGCTTGAGGACATCGCCGCCTGGATGGGCCGCAACGGCGAGGCGATCCACGGCACGCGGCCGTGGCGCAGCTATGGCGAAGGCCCCACGCGCGTGGCCGGCGGCATGATGAGCGAGAACGCTTCGCAGGCGCTCACCGCCGAAGACATCCGCTTCACGACCAAGAGTGGCGCGTTGTACGCCATCGCCCTGGGTTGGCCGAAGGACGGCGTGCTGCGCATCGCCGCGCTGGCGCAGGACTCGGCGCTGGCGCCGGGTTCGATCGAGCGCGTGCAGGCCTTGGGCTGGAACGACAGCCTGCCGTTCAAGCGCAGCCGCAAGGGGCTGGAAGTGACAGTGCCCGAAGGGCTGGCGGGCACGCCGGCAGTGGCGCTGCAGATTCGCGGAGCAGCGCTGGCATGAACGCGAAACGGATCGTCGCCGCAGCATGGATACTTGCATCCGCGGGGATGACGCAGATGGTGCATGCCGCCGATGCGTTCGTCACATCACCCGATGGCCGCGTCGGCATTCGTACCACCGCCGACGGCGCCTCGTTCTCAGTGACGCGCGGTCGCGAGACCCTCGTCGTGACATCGACGCTGGGGCTGTACCTTGAAGGCGCACCGGCGCTGGAAGCGCGCAAGGACACGGTCGTCGACCGCAAGATTCCGCTGGTGGCCACCTGCCGGCGGGGCTGCGGCGTACTTATCCCAACTTCATCACCCAGGAAGGCGTGACGGGTGCCAAATGGAACAGGATGGACGGGCGCATCACACCGCGGCACAACCTGATGTTGCCGTACATGCGCATGCTCGCGGGACCGATGGACTACATCCCTGGCGGCTTCCACAACGAAACACCTGCGTCCTTCGAGATACGCGCGAAGATGCCGTTGACGCAGACTACGCGCGGCCAGGCGCTGGCGAGCCGGTGCGTCAACTGCGCAGCAGCGAGCGCATCGTGACGGCGAAAAACCAGCTCGTGCTGCGCCCGTCGCCGGCCGGCGGCGCGGCCGTGATTCTCGAACCTGCAACCGGAGACCGAGCACCGTGGATGTGACTCGCCGCCATCACCGTGGTCGCGAGGTCTGACATGACTCGTCAAAGTGGCAGATCCGGAAGCTTGCCGGCAGCGACATTTTGGCGCTGTCTACTGCCGCTCGTGCTCGCCTGCGCCTGTACCAACAGCCGCGCCGAAGTTCCTTCGGGGCTCAATGCAGCGGGTCAGCTGCAAACGCTGCCGGTCGAGAAGACGTCCGGCTTCGGCTGGCTGCGAGTCGTGGGCGGCGTGCAGTTCCAGCTGCGCGGCGTGACCAAGAGCGTGCTGTTCTATGGGCCTTCGATGGTGCGCGTCTCGGCCCATCTCGGCCAGGCCTACACGCGGCAGCCGAGCCTCGTGGTGATCACGTCACCGCAGGCATTGACGCTCAACGTTACCGAAAACGACGAGACACTCAGCATCGTCGCTCCGCGGCTGCGTGTGGTCGTCGACAAGCAGAGCGGTGCGCTGGCCTTTTATCGGGGCGATGGCGTTCTGCTGACGCGCGAGAAAGCGATGGCTGACTTGTCGCGGGTGGAAATCTCGGGCGCCCCCACTTACGCAATGAACCAGACCTTCACGCTCACGCCAGACGAATCGCTGTACGGACTCGGTCAGTACAACGCTCCGTACATGGACTATCGCGGGCGTGACGTTCTTCTGGTGCAGACCAACATCGGGTCGGTGGTGCCCTTCCTGCTGTCCACGCGACGCTACGGCGTGCTGTGGGACGTGTACTCGAAGATGAACTTTTCCGACAACGCAGCCGGTGCGGCGTTCAAGGCCGAGAGCGCCCCGGCCGGCGTCGATTACTACGTCGTCGGCGGCGACACGATGGACGATGTGATCGCCGGCTACCGCGAGCTTACCGGCGCAGCGCCGATGTTTCCAAAGGCCGCGTTCGGCCTCTACATGAGCAAGGAGCGCTATCCCACACAGCAGCGCCTGCTGGAAGTCGCGAGACGCTTTCGCGAGGAGCGTTTTCCTTTCGACACCATCGTGCAGGACTGGCAATACTGGGGCGGCGACAAGGACGGCACCTGGAGCGGCATGATCTGGGATCGCGAGCGTTTTCCAGACCCCGCCGAAATGACGCGCACGCTGCACGATGATTTGCACGCGAAGCTGATGGTGTCGATCTGGCCATCGGTGGGCAACGATACCGCGCTGGCGCATGAGCTCGACGCCAGTGGCCTGCGCTTCGAGCCGCTGCACTGGATCTCGGGACGCGCGCGCATCTATGACGCGTTCAGCGACAAGGGCCGCGCCATCTACTTCAAGCACGTCAAGAAAGGACTGCTCGACGTCGGCGTGGATGCGCTGTGGATGGATGGAACCGAGGTCGAGGTGGGAGGCGCGGCCCACGATCCGGCCGAGGTCGAAGCCGACATCAAGCGTCTCGGCCGCAACGCGATGGGCGATTTCACACGTTACCTGAACGTCTACAGCCTGCTGACCACGCGTGGTGTCTACGAGGGCCAGCGCGCAAGCGGCAACAAGCGCGTCTTCACGCTGACGCGCTCGGCCTGGGCGGGTCAGCAGCGCTATGCGGCGCTGCCGTGGTCGGGTGATACCACGGCGAGTTGGTCCACGCTGCGTGCGCAGATCGCAGGCGGATTGAATGTGTCGATGTCCGGGCTGCCGTACTGGACGCAGGACACCGGCGGCTTCTTCGTCAACGCGCCGTACAGCGAGCACAACGCGGCCTACCGCGAACTGTTCGCGCGCTGGAACCAGTTCGGGATTTTCAATCCGATCTACCGCATCCATGGCACCTCGATCGAACGCGAGCCCTACATCTTCAAGAAGTCGGATCCGGAGGTGTATCACTCGCTGCTGCGAGCGGCGCAGCTGCGTTACCAACTCTTGCCCTACATCTACAGCCTGGCCTGGCGCAGCACGCATGCGGGCTACACGATGATGCGTGGGCTGGCGATGGATTTTCCCGACCAGGCCGCATTGCGTCATGTGGACGACACTTACATGTTCGGTCCTGCATTTCTGGTGCAGCCGATCACACGGCCTATGTTCCATGCCGAGCTGCCGTCGGCGGCGACCGTGCCCGCTGCGCAGCTGCGTACGCCCGATGGCAAGCCCGGTTTCGCGCTCGCGTATTACCGGGGTGACAACTTCGAGAAGCCTGTCAGCAATACCGTCGATTCGCTCGTCGAACACAGCTGGCCGGGCCCGCCGCTGGCCGCTCTGCCGCCGGGCCTCGACAGCCTCGATCACTTCTCGGCGCGCTGGCAGGGCGAGATCGTCGCGACCGAGAGCGGCGAATACGAAATCGGTCTCGAAGCTGACGATGGCGTGCGCCTGTGGCTGGATGACCGGCTCGTCATTGACGATTGGACGGACGGCGGCGCGCGCTACAGGAGCGCAAGCATCAGCTTGCGTAGCGCGCAGGCCGTGCGCGTGCGCATCGACTACTACCAGAAGACTTACGGCCGGATGCTACGCCTGGCCTGGCGCACGCCCAGCCAGCGGCGCGAGCTGGCCGAGCAACAGCGCCAGATCGACCCGCGTCAGGCCACCTTGCTTCCGGCCGGCGCCAATTGGTACGACTTCTGGACCGGAAAGAAACACGCCGGCGGCGAAAGCATCCGGCGACGCTATGCGATCGACGAGTTCCCGCTGTTCGTGCGCGCTGGTTCGATCGTGCCGTTGGGGCCGCAGCTCCAGTACGTGGACGAGAAGCCTGACGCGCCATACGAGATTCGCATCTATCCCGGCGCGGACGGCCGCTTCACGCTGTACGAGGACGACGGCGAAACCTATCGCTATGAAGCGGGCGAGTACGCGACCGTTCGGCTCGACTGGGACGATGCCCGTCGTACGTTGCGAATCGGCGCGCGGCTGGGCGAGTTCCCCGGCATGACAGAGCATCGCAGCTTTCAAATCAAACTGATGCCAGCCGCCGACAACGGCCGGGTACAGACCAAAACACGTCGTTTCGTCGGCGCTCCGGTGGAAGTGCGCTTCGACCGCTAAGGCGGTCAGCGGACGAGTGCTAGCGCCGCAGGCGCGCGGAGATGTGTAAACGGTTATCCGCTGTATGGAAAAGTTCATTAGCGGGGGGCTTGCCATATTTCTACAATCCGGCAAACAAGGAGTAGCCGACACCACACTCGGGAGCAGATCGGCGCATCAAGCAGGGTGTTCGGCCGGCAAGAAATTGGTAGCGGTATCGTCGTTGTCCGTGGCCGCCTGCGCGCTGCGCGGGTCGGGCGAGCTTGTTCAAAATAACAACTACAGGAGATCCGTCGTGAATCGAAATCCGCTGCGTCAGTGGTTGTTCCTGACTTGCACCATGCTGTGCTCATTGCTATGGCCAGGCGCGCAAGTACAGGCCAAAAATTCACTCCAGTCATACGTCGAAACACTGCTGCAGCCGAGCGCTCTAACGCAGGCCAAAAGTCCCATGCAGCTGTATGTCGAAGCGACGCAGCCGGGCATCAATCTCGGCAACACGCTCGACGCGATTCCCGACGAAACCTCGTGGGGCAATCCCCCGATCACCCAGGAGTTGCTGCAGGCGTACGCCAATGCGGGCTACAAGAGTGTCCGCATTCCGATCACGTGGACGGCGTACATCGGACCCGGGCCGACGTATACGGTGGATTCGGCGCGGATGGACCGCGTGCAGCAGGTCGTGGACTGGGCGCTGGGAGCCGGACTCTACGTGATGATCAACCTGCATCACGATTCCTGGCAATGGATCAGCTCACTGCCAGCGGATCCCACCGTAACTGACAAGTACAGCGCGGTGTGGACCCAAATCAGTCAGCGCTTTGTGGGCTACCCGAACAAGCTGATGTTCGAGAGCATCAACGAACCGCAATTCGCAAACGTCGATGACGCCACCGCCCGGGTGCTGCTCGACGACTTGAACACCGTCTTCGTCAACATCGTGCGAGGCACTGGCGGCATGAACGCCACCCGTCCGCTGGTGCTGCCGTGCCTGAATACCAATACGGGCCAGGAGAACCTGGATTCGCTCGCTGCGACGATCGCGAACCTCAACGACCAGAACCTGATCACGACCTTCCATTTCTATGGATTCTGGCCGTTCAGCGTCAACAACTCGGGCTACACGAAGTTCAACGGTCCCTCGATCGACAACATCGTCCAAAGCTTCGATGCCGTCTACAACACCTTTGTCAGCCAAGGCGTTCCTGCCATCGTCGGCGAACTAGGCCTGCTGTCCGGCAACCCCGAGCGCGGCGAATCCCTGAAGTACCACGAGTACGTCACCCAGTACTCGCGCTTGAAGGGCATGACCCACATGCTCTGGGATACCGGCAGCATGATCGACCGCAGCACGTATGCGGTGAAGGACCCTTACCAACTCGCGATCATGATGCAGACCTTGACCGGCCGTGCCACTACGGCCGACACCGATATGATCTTCGTGAGCGCAGACGAGGAGAGCCAGAACGCCAAGATCAACTTGAATCTGAACGGCAACCACTTCGTCTCGCTGAAGGATGGTTCCACGCTGCTGCTGCCGGGTATCGACTATAACTACAACACGAATGGCAGCGTACTGACGATCAAGAAGCGCAGGCTCGCCCGCTACGCCGCCGCACCTTATGGCGAGAAAGCGGTGCTCACCGTCAACGTGGATTCGGGTCCGGCGTGGCAGCTTCACGTCCGCTACGCCAGCACACCGGTGCTCTCGTCCGCTTCGGGCACGGCGGGAGGTAATTTGGTGATCCCCACAGCCTTCAACGGTGATCAGCTGGAAGCGATGGAAGCGCTGCGTGCCGACGGTAGCTACGCGGGCCCGATGTCCTGGACTCGGTTCAAGGCCTGGGGTGATTTCACGCCCGACTACACGAACAATACCATCACGATCTCGAAGGACTTCTTTACCGAAGAGCCTGCCGGCACGATCGAGCTCAAATTCCATTTCTGGAGCGGGCGAGTCGCCACCTATCAGCTCACGCTGCAATCCGGGGGCTCTTCGAGTGGCCCGGACTGGAGCATTTACGACAATAGTCTGGCAGCTGGCTGGCAGAACTGGAGCTGGGCGACGGTCGACACCGCCAATACGACGGTTTCGTACTCTGCGCCCAGTTCCATTTCGGTGGACGCCGGCGCTTGGGGCTCCTTGTACCTGGCCTATCAGGGCGACGCCGTGGATACCTCGGGCTACAACACTCTGGTGTTCTGGGCCAACGGCGGCCCCAGCGGTGGGCAGAAGATCACGATCAGCGCCGCGGTGAATTTCAATGGCGATGGTTTGCCGTCGTACACCATTGACTCGCTGCCTGCGAACACCTGGCAGAAGTATGAAATTCCGCTGTCAACCCTCGGCGTTCAGGGCGCGGCGAATATCACGAGCTTTGGGTTCATGAACACTTCGGGCGTGACGGAGCCGACGTTCTATCTCGACGAGATCAAGCTTTCGCCCAACCAGTCTTCGACGGTCATGCGGGTCACGGGTATCCCGACTACGGAGACGCCCTCGATTGCGTCGTTCAAGGTCCGTTACCTGACGGTCGAGGAAGACGACGGCAGCAGTCAGCTCAAGCAGAAGGTCAGGGTGCGCAACACGGGAACTCAGCCGGCCGTGGGGCCTATTTATCTCGTGCTCGACGGGATGTCGCTGAATACGAGTCTGGTGGATCCTGTCGGCCTGACCGGGAGTATCTTGCCGGCGGGCAACCCCTACATCATCGTGACGCCGGATATCCTGGAGCCGGGCGACAAGGCCAAGGCCACACTCAACTTCACGTCACCGGTGCCGGGAGGGGATGTCACCTACACACCCCGAGTGCTCAGTGATGGTCTGACTCCTTGATCGTCGGTCAGTAGCTGGACGTCGGCCTGGTTCGCGATCGCGGACCGGGCCGAATCTTCTTGTGCTCCTGGCAGTTCAGCGCAGCTCGCCAGGGCATTCGCCGATCAGGCGAGATCCGGATGCGTTCTTCGGCGGCCCGATGGTTCGCATCGCCGCCATTTTCACCGCTGAGCATCGGGTTGACGTGATCGAAAGCCCGCCCTATATTGTTACCGGTAACATAATTTTGGCGATTGTGATCGCGATGTCGATCGCAATACCCAACAAAAGCGCCGGCATTTAAAGCGGCCGTCCGCCAGAACCGAACAGCTGCGACGGAGGAGGATGTGAGAACCATAAGCGCGCCGCATCGTGCATGCGGCGCGGTGCTGCCATGTCGGCCCTGAAGCCCTGGCACTGGCTCGCGCTGCTGGCGTGCCTGCCGTGCTTGGCCGCTGCACAGGGCTACACCGCAATGCCTGGGCAGCAGCAGGGCGCGGGAGTGGTCGTTGCCGCAGCCCCGGCTACCGACGCTTCCGTGCTGACCAACCTCCCCGGACGCCAGCGGCGCAGCCTCAACGGCAGCTGGCAGGCGCTGGTCGATCCCTATGCCTCCGGCATCGGTGATTGGAAGGCAGTGGGGAAGGATCGCGTCGCTACCGGCAAGGCCGACTTCTACGAATACGGCTTCGACGATTCCAACACGCTGCAGGTGCCGGGCGACTTCAACACCCAGCGTCCGGAGCTGATGTATCTCGAAGGCTCGGTGTGGTATCGCAAGAGCTTCGGCTACGACGCCGCTGCTGCGGCTCGCGCCGGGCGGCGCCTGTTCGTCCATTTCGGCGGCGCCAACTATCGCGCTGACGTGTTTCTCAACGGCAAGCCGCTCGGCAGTCACGAGGGCGGCTTTACGCCGTTCCAGTTCGAAATCACAGGCCTGCTTGCCGACGGCGAGAACCACCTGCTCGTGCATGTGAACAACCAGCGCCGCCATGACGGCGTGCCGGGTCCGGGATACGACTGGTTCAACTACGGCGGCCTGACCCGCGATGTGGATCTGGTCGAAACGCCGGCCACGTACGTCCAGGATTACTTCATCCAGCTGGCGCCGGATTCGCCGCGCCGCGTGCAGGGCTGGGTCCGCGTCGCCGGCACGGCGGCGCAGCAGAAAGTGCGGCTGCGCATCGACGAACTGGGCGTGGACCTGCGCGTCAAGACCGATGCAAGCGGCTATGCGCCGTTTGCCTTCGACGCGAACATCACACCCTGGTCGCCGGAGCAGCCGAAGCTGTACCGCGTGCGCTTCGCCACGCCGCAGGACGCGCTGGAAGAAGAGATCGGATTTCGTCGCCTGACGGTGCGCGGCGACCAGATCCTGCTCAACGGCAAGCCGCTGTTCCTGCGCGGCGTCAACCTGCACGAGGAGATCGATGGCCGCCGCGCCTGCTCCGAGGCGGATGCGCAGCGCATGCTCGAGCGCGTGCGCGAGCTGGGCGCGAACTTCGCGCGCCTCGCGCACTATCCGCACAACGAGTACCTGTCGCGGCTCGCCGACCGCATGGGCATCCTGCTGTGGCAGGAGCTGCCGGTCTACCAGAGCATCGATTTCGCCGCGCCCGCGATGCAGGCCAAGCTGGAAACCATGCTCGCCGAGATGATCGGTCGCGACCGCAACCGTGCTGCGGTTGCGTTCTGGGGCATCGCCAATGAGACCTTTCCCAGCGAGGTGCGCAACGCGGCGCTGACGGCACTGGCGGCGCGCGCACGGCAGCTGGATCCGACGCGCCCGGTGGCGGCGGCTTTCTTCGGTCCCGGCATCCATGACGGCAAGGCCGTGGTCGGCGATCCGCTGTTCAGCGCCATCGACGTGATCGGTATCAATGAGTATTTCGGCTGGTATACGCCTTGGCCAGTCGAGCCGGAGCAGGTGCGGTGGGTGGCGCCGGGCAAGCCGATGCTGATCAGTGAGTTCGGCGCCGAAGCGCGTCTTGGTAATCACGGCTCGGACGATGTGGCGAGCGCCTGGAACGAAGAATTCCAGGCTGAGTTCTACCGCAAGCAATTTCGCATGCTGCGGCGCATCCCGTTCCTGAGCGGCACCGTGCCGTGGGTGCTGATGGATTTCCGCTCGCCGGTGCGGCTACATCCGTTCCAGCAGGGCTACAACCGCAAGGGGCTGCTGTCCGAAGGCGGTGACAAGAAGCTGGCGTGGCAAGTGATCCACGACTTCTACGAGAAGCAGCGATGAACCGGGAGCTGCCGGTTTTCATTCGCAGCTTGCCGCTGGTGCTCGCCGGCTGGGTGTTCGCGCCGCTGATTCCGGCTCACGCGACCGAGCTGCCGCTGCTGTTCTCGGACGGCGCCGTGCTCCAGCGCGACCAGCCGCTGCCGGTTTGGGGCTGGGCCAAACCCGGCAGCCAGATCACAGTCACTTTCGATGGCGGCACGGCGAAGACCCATGCCTCGTCAAGCGGCGAATGGCGCGTCGAACTGCCCGTGCATGCGGCCGGCGGCCCCTATGAATTGAGCGTCGCCGAGCGCGGCGGCGAAACGCTGAGAGTGCGCGACGTGCTGGTCGGCGATGTATGGCTGGCCTCGGGTCAGTCGAACATGGAATTTCCGGTAGCGAAGGCGCAAAACGCGCGGGCCGAGATCGCTCGTGCGGGCGACGCCGGCATCCGCCACTTCAAGGTGCCCAGGTCCTGGTCGGACAAGCCCGAACCGCGACTGGCCGGCGGCTACTGGCGGGCCGCTTCGCCTGGCAACGCGGGTGACTTTTCAGCGGTCGGTTATTTCTTCGCGCGCGAGCTGCGCACACGTGATTCCCGTGTGCCGATCGGCATCGTCGACAGCACCTGGGGCGGCAGCGCGATCGAAGCCTGGATGAGCGCCGGCATGCTCGGCGCGGACGCCACCGTGGCGGCTGAAAAGATACGGGCCAAGGGGGCGGCGGCGGCGCAGGCGGCGACGCAGACCCGCGCGCGGATCGCGGCCTGGAACACGGCACCGCCGTCGCCCGAGGCCTGGGCTGCGGCCGCGCTGGAAGAGTCCGGGTGGGCCGGTATCTCCGTGCCGGCGCAGTGGGAGACGCAGGGCTACGCCGGCATGGACGGCGTAGCCTGGTATCGCAAATCGTTCGAGCTGAGCGCGCCCGAAACCAAAGGGGAGCTGACGCTCGGCCTGGGACAGATCGACGATTCCGATCGGGTCTGGGTCAACGGACAGCCGGTCGGCGGCATGGACGCGAGCTGGAATGTGCCGCGCGTCTACCGGGTGCCGGCCGCCGCGCTGCGTGTGGGGCGCAATACCATCGCGGTGCAGGTGACAGATCTGGGCGCCGGCGGCGGCATGGCCGGCAGCGCCGAGCAACTCTATCTGCGGGCGGCGGGCGGCCCGCTGCGTTCGCTCGCAGGCGAGTGGAAATTCCGCACTGCCGATGTCCGCCTGTCCTCAACACAGGACGACATCAATCAGGTCGACACGGCGCTGTACAACGCAATGATCCGTCCGCTGCAGCCGTATGCGCTGCGCGGAACGATCTGGTACCAGGGTGAGGCCAATGCCTATCCCGGCGCCGCTTTCCGCTACCGCGACCTGTTCGCCTCGATGATCCGTGGATGGCGTGCGGATTGGAGCGCGCCGCAGCTGCCGTTCCTGTGGGTGCAGCTCGCTGGCTTCCATTCCGGGGGTGATACCGCCGGAGAAAGCCCGTGGGCGGTACTGCGCGAGTCGCAGTCCGCGGCGCTGGCGTTGCCTGCCACCGCGCAGGCACTCGCCATCGACATCGGCGAATCCAACGACATCCATCCGCGCAATAAGCAGGAAGTCGGGCGCCGTCTGGCGCTGGCGGCGCGCGCGGTCGCCTACGGCGAGAGCCTGGTCCATTCCGGCCCGGTATTTCGTGCCGCGACGTTCGACGATACCAAGGCGCGGATCACTTTCGATCTGCAGCACAGCGCGCTGGCGGTGCGCGGCGGTGGACGCGCCGTCCACGGGTTCGAGCTGTCCGGTGCCGACGGCCACTTTCATCCGGCGCAAGCCTTGATCGACGGCGGCGCTGTCGTCGTCAGCAGCGAAGCCGTCGTGCAGCCGCAGGCGCTGCGCTACGCCTGGAATGACGATCCCAAGCAGGCGGACCTGATCAACCGCGACGGGCTGCCGGCCTCGCCGTTCCGGGCAGAGAGGACGCGAGCGACGCTGCCGCAACAAACGAAACAGGAGACTCGATGATGCGATGTGATGGTGCAGCGGGATTGCGCTCGCTCAGGCATGCGGCGCTGTCCGCAATTCTGGTCCTGGCTGCCTGCAGCCGCCCGGCCGGCGATGCGGGCACTGTGGAAAAGCTGGTGCCGAGCGCCGCGTCGCGTGGAAGCAACGCTGCCGAAGCGCCGATCCCCCAACTCGTCGGCGACAACGGCCGCTACGCGCTGATGGTGGACGGCAAGCCGTTCCTGATGCTCGGTGCGCAGGCCAACAACTCCAGCAACTATCCGGCGATGCTACCCAAGGTCTGGCCGGCGCTGGAACAGATGCACGCCAACACGCTGGAAATCCCGGTGGCCTGGGAACAGATCGAACCTGAGGAAGGGCGCTTCGATTTCTCATACGTGGACACGCTGCTGGCGCAGGCGCGCGAGCGCCACATGCGCCTGGTGCTGCTGTGGTTTGCGACCTGGAAGAACAATGGCCCGGCCTACATGCCGGACTGGGCCGATCTCGACCACCAGCGCTTTCCGCGTGTAGTGGCCAAGAACGGCTGGACGCTGAACTCGATATCGCCGCACGCCGAGACCGCGCTTGCTGCCGACCGCAAGGCTTTCGTCGAACTGATGCGGCACCTGAAGAAGTCCGATCCGCGGCGCACCGTGATCATGGTGCAGGTGGAGAACGAAGCCGCTACCTACGGCAGCGACCGTGATTATTCGCCCGCCGCGGAAAAGCTGTTCAACGCCGCGGTGCCGCAGGCCTTGCTGCAGAAGCTCAACAAGCAGCCCGGTACCTGGCCGCAGGTGTTCGGCAACGACGCCGCGGAGTTCTTCCACGCCTGGTCGATCGCGAGCTATATCAATACCGTCGCCACCGCCGGCAAGGCCGAGTACGGGCTTCCGATGTACGCCAATGTCGCGCTGCGCGATCCCTTCCATCCGGGGCTGCCGGGCAGCGGATACTCCAGCGGCGGGCCCACCGACAACGTGCTCGATGTCTGGAAGGCGGCCGCGCCGGCTCTCGACGTGCTGGCACCGGACATCTACATGCGCGAGTCGGCCAAGGTGGCGGCGGTGATGGAGCGCTACACGCGCAGCGACAATCCGCTATTCGTCCCCGAGATCGGCAACGACCTGCCGTACGCGCGCTATTTCTTCTCGACGTTGGGTCACGGCGGTATCGGCTTCGCGCCGTTCGGCACGGACTTCACCGGTTACTCCAACTATCCGCTGGGCGCGAAGAAAGTCGATGCTGAAAGCGTCGAGCCCTTCGCCGCGAACTACCGCCTGGTCGCGCCGTTCGCCGGTGAGCTGGCGCGCTTGATCTACGAGGGCAAGGTCTGGGGTGCCGGAGAACCGGACGACGGTACGCAGGAGCAGGTGCTCGACCTCGGGCGCTACAAGGCCTATCTGACCTACGGCCGGCCGCAGCTCGGCTCGGATCCGCCCAAGGGAAACCCGCAGCCCATCGGCGGCGCCATCGTTGCCGAACTCGCTCCGAACGAGTACCTGCTGACCGGCCTACACGTGCGCGTCGGCTTCGGCCCCGGCACCAACAACAAGGACCGTTACACGATGATCCGCGTCGAGGAGGTCAGCTACGAAAACGGCGAATGGAAAGTCGTGCGCGCCTGGAACGGCGATCAGACCGACCACGGACTCAATTTCACCGATATCCCGCAGGCACTGCGGGTGCGATTCGCCAACTACTGAAGGTCGAAACATGCGCATCAACAGAAGCATTCTCCGTTGCGCCGCGGCCGTTTCGCTGGCGTTTCCCTTGCTGGTGGGCGCGCAGTCCGTCGCCCCCGACCAGGCGGCGATCGAGCGGCGCGTCGATACCGCGCTGCACAAGCTGAGCGTCGAACAGAAGATCGCGCTGATCGGTGGCACCGACGGTTTCTACGTGCGCGGCGTGCCGGAGATCGGCCTGCCACCGCTGCGGATGTCCGACGGTCCCTACGGCGTGGGCGGCAGCGGAGCTGCCACCGCCTACGCCGGGGGCATCGGTCTGGCGGCGAGCTGGAACCCGTCGCTTGCCGCACGCTTCGGCGGCGCCATCGGCCGCGACGCGCGCGCCCGCGGCGTGCATTTCTGGCTGGCGCCCGGCGTCAACATCTACCGCGCGCCAATGAACGGCCGCAACATGGAGTACTACGGCGAAGACCCGTACCTGGCCGCGAAGATGGTGGTGCCGGTGATCCGCGGCGTGCAGGAGCAGGGCGTGGTCGCCACGGTCAAGCATTTCATCGCCAACAACTCCGAATACGACCGCCGCAACCTCGACAGCCTCGTCGACGATCGCGCCATGCGCGAGATCTACCTGCCGGCCTTCGAAGCCGCGGTGAAGGAAGCGCAGGTCGGCGCGGTGATGAGCAGCTATAACCTCGTCAACGGCGACTACCTCAGCGAGAACCGCCGCATCAGCCGCGGCATCCTCAAGGACGAGTGGGGCTTCGACGGCATCTTCATGTCGGACTGGGAGGCGGCCTACGACGGCGTCAAGGCCGCCAATGCCGGACTCGATCTGGAAATGCCGGTAGGCAAGGCGATGAATCCGGAGACGATGCTCAAGGCACTGGCCGATGGCAGCGTGACGATGGACACGCTCGACGACAAAGTTCGGCGCATTCTGCGCGTGGCGACGCGCTTCGGCTTTCTCGATCGCGAGCAGAAGGATCCGACGATCCCGTTGTTCGGTGAAGACAATCGCGCAATCGCGCTCGATACCGCGCGCGAGGCGATCGTGCTGCTGAAGAACGACGGCGGCCTGCTGCCGCTGCAGCCCAAGAAGCTCAAGAGCATCGCTGTGATCGGTCCGCGCGCATGGCCGGCGACAGCGACTGCGGGCGGCAGCTCCAAGATCACGCCGCTGGAGCCGGTGAGCTTGCTCACGGGCATCGGCCGCTACCTGGGCGAAGACGTGCGCGTGCTGTACAGCGCCGGCCTGCCGACCGAGAAAGACATCTTCAAGCAGACCACTTTCGTCACCGAGGCCGGCCAGCCCGGCCTGCGCATGGAGGTGTTCGACAATCCCGACTTCGCCGGCAAGGCAGTGAGCAGCGAATCGTCGTGGCGCCTGGAATCGTGGAAACACGAGTTGTGGACGCCTTCGACGAAGCAGCGCCGCAGCATTCGCTGGACCGGCCGCTACGTGCCGGCCGTCAGCGGCGAGCACTTGTTTCTGACCGCGGCTGCGAGCTTCGACACCTATACGCTGACGGTGGACGGCAAGAAGCTGATCGACCAGCCGCGTCGCGAAGGCCAGGCGCCCTTGTACGCCACACAGGTGCTGGAAGCCGGCAAGCCAGTCACCGTAACCCTCGATTACCGGCCTGACGTTGATTACCCACGCATCGGCCTGGGTGTGGCGCCGGTGGCGGGCCTGATCACGCCGGAGGCGCTGAAAATGGCGCAGGCGGCCGATGCCGCAATTGTCACCGTCGGTTTCGATGCGATTTCGGAAAGCGAAGCCTACGATCGCACTTTCAATCTGCCCTGGGGCCAGGAAGCCCTGATCAAGGCGGTGGCCGCAGTCAACCCGAAGACCGTGGTTACGGTCACGTCCGGCGGCGCTTACGCCACCGAATCCTGGCTGCCGCAGATTCCGGCGCTGTTGCAGAACTGGTACCCCGGCCAGGAAGGCGGACAGGCCCTGGCTGAAGTGCTGTTCGGCGCGCGTTCACCGTCCGGCAAGTTGCCGATGAGTTTTGAGCGCCGCTGGGAGGACAACCCGACGCACGACTGGTACTACGCGCCGCCGCACAAGGACGGCGAAAAACCGCGCGTGCGCTACGGCGAAGGCGTGTTCGTCGGTTACCGCTGGTATGCAAGCCAGCCGAAGAAACCGCAGCCGCTGTTCGCTTTCGGCCATGGCCTGTCGTACACCCGCTTCAAGTTCGACAAGCTCGACGTCGGCAAGCCGGCCGCCGATGGCAGCGTGACGCTGGCTTTCGACGTCACCAACACCGGAGCGCGCGAAGGCGCCGAGGTCGCTCAGATCTACGTTGGCCAGAAGTCGCCGAAGGTGAAGCGTCCGGCGCGCGAGCTCAAGGGCTTCAGCAAGCTGCAGCTGGCCGCCGGTGCGACGCAGCGCGTCAGCCTGACGCTCGACCGCCGCGCCTTCGCTTATTTCGACGTGAAGAAGAACGACTGGCAGGTCGATGCGGGCCGCTACACGGTGTACGTCGGCAACGCCTCCGACAGCACGCCGCTGACGGCCGAAATCCGCATCGGCGGCTGAGGACGATGAGCACGCGTCCGCAGCGCTGGCTGGCTTCATTCTGCCTGCTGTGGCGGTCGGCCGGCGCCAGTGCTTCGCTGGTCGGAGAGATCCCGGTCGCCGAGCCGCAAAGCGTCGGATTCTCCGCCGAGCGCCTGCGACTGCTCGGCGCCTGCAGCAGGTCGCCGGCGGACAACATCCGCGCCATGCCGGGCATCGCGTTCCGCGTGCAGAGCGGCTTCGGCGTGAACGTCGCCTTCGACGAGGATTCGGTGAGGGCAACTCGAAGATCCGGAACATCGATTCAAAAAACCCAGGCGCTCGTCTATCGCGCGTTGGTTGCACGGCAGGACCAATCAAAAAATGCTTTCGTACATCGCGATGCTTGCAAGCCTTTACCTGCCGCGCGGCCTGCTGCTGGGGCTGCTCGTTGTGAGCCTGCCGGTCGAAGTGTCTGCTGCGCCGCTACCACGCGAGACGCTATCGCTCGACGCCGGCTGGCGCTTTCATTTGGGCGACATAGCGCCGCCGGAAATCCGCGGCCACGGCATGAGCTACGCCAACGCCAAGGCCGGCCGCGCCTGGGGTGCGGCGGCTCCGCAGTACGACGACACGCAGTGGCGCCAGCTTGACCTGCCGCACGACTGGGCGGTGGAAGGCCCGTTCGATCCCAAGGCCAATGTGTCGCAGGGCTATCGCCCGCGCGGCGTCGGCTGGTACCGGCGCAACTTCCGGCTCGACGCCGCCGACCGCGGACGCCATATCGAGCTGCAGTTCGACGGCATCGCCACGCACGCCACGGTGTGGTTCAACGGCAGCCTGGTGCAGCGCAATTTCTCGGGCTACAACTCGTTCTACATCGACCTCACGCCGATGGCGAAGTACGGCGGCGAGCAGAACACCATCGCGGTGCGCGTCGATGCCGAGCCGATGGAAGGCTGGTGGTACGAGGGCGCCGGCATCTATCGTCATGCCTGGCTGGTCAAGCGCGCGCCGCTGCATATCGTCACCGACGGTGTCTACGCGCAGCCGCGTCGCGATGAAGACGGCCGCTGGCGAGTGCCGGTGGAAGTCACACTGGCCAACGCCGGCAAGGCCGCTGCGCAGGCCGAGATCGAGGCCGAGCTGCTCGACGCGCAAGGCAAGACCGTGGCGAGCGTGCGTGGCGCGGCGAACGTCGGCCTATTCGATCAGGCCGCTGCGAAGCTTGAGTTCGCGGTCGATGCGCCGCGCCTGTGGACGCTCGAAGATCCCGCGCTATACCAGCTGCGCACGCGTGTGCGGCAGGCGGGCGCGGTCATCGACGAGAATACTGTGGACGTCGGCTTCCGTTACTTCCATTTCGATGCGGATCGCGGCTTCTTCTTCAACGGCAGGCCGCTGAAGCTCAAGGGCGTGTGCCTGCACCAGGATCACGCCGGTGTCGGCGTCGCCGTGCCGGACTCGCTGTGGGAATTCAGGCTGCGCGAGCTCAAGGCACTGGGCGTCAACGCCATCCGCTCCGCGCACAACGCGCCGGCCAAGGAGATGCTGGACGCGGCCGATCGCCTGGGCCTGCTGGTGATGGACGAGAACCGCAATTTCAACACCAGCGACGACACCATGCGCCAGCTCGAATGGCTGGTGCGGCGCGATCGCAGCCGTGCGAGTGTGTTCCTGTGGTCGGTGTTCAACGAGGAGCCGGTGCAGGGCACCGAGATCGGCTACGAGATGGTGCGGCGCATGGGCGCCGCGGTGAAGCGTCTCGACGTTACGCGGCCGGTGACGGCGGCGATGAACGACGGCGTGTTCGCCACAGCCAACGTGTCGCAGGCGGTGGATGTGGTCGGCTTCAACTACCAGCAGAACGAGTACGACCGTTTCCATGCCGCCAACCCCAAGCTGCCGATGTTCAGCTCGGAGGACACCTCGTCGTTCATGACGCGCGGCGCCTACCAGACCGATCTCGATAAGCACGTCATGAATTCCTACGACGAGGAGCCGTCGAGCTGGGGCGCGACGCACCGCGCGGCCTGGAAGGCGATCGCCGAGCGGCCTTTCGTCGCCGGCACATTCGTCTGGACGGGCTTCGACTATCGTGGCGAACCGACGCCGTTCACCTGGCCTTCGGCCGGTTCTTTTTTTGGCATGCTCGACCTGGCCGGATTTCCGAAAGCCGCGGCCTGGCTACATCAGGCGCAGTGGATCGACGACCGCCCGATCCTGCAGCTGCTCCCGCACTGGAACTGGGCCGGACGCGAGGGCCAGCCGATCAAGGTCATGGTGATGACCAACGCCGAGCGCGTGGAACTACGCCTCAACGGCCGCCTGGTGTCGGAACAGGCCGTCGACCGCTACACGATGCCGAACTGGCAGGTGCCCTACGCGCCGGGGCGGCTCGAGGCGCTGGCCAAGCGCGACGGCGAGGTGATCGCGCGTCAGATCGTCGAAACCACCGGCGAGCCGGTGCGCCTGCAGCTGCTGCCGGACCGCCGCACGCTGGCCGGCGATGGCCGTGATGCGCTGCCAGTCACCGTGCAGGCGCTCGATGCGCGCGGCCGGCCGGTACCGACTGCGAATCTAGGGGTCGAGTTCTCGATCGACAACGGCCGCATCATCGGCCTGGGCAACGGCGATCCCAACTCGCACGAGCCGGAGAAGGGTACGCTGCGCAGCCTGTTCAACGGTCTGGCGCAGGTCATCGTGCAGTCACAGCCGGGCGGCCATGGCGCGCTGCGCTTGAGCGCGAGCGCGCCGGGCCTGCGCGCGGCCAAGTTGAAGATCGGCGTCGCAGCCGTATCGCCGCCGCCGGCGGTGCCGGCCGGTAATGCGCAGCTGGTGCTGGAAGGTTGGCGCGGCTCGCCGTTCTCGGCCTCGCGCCCCGATCCGCATGTCCGCCTGCTCGACAACGACATGAACTCCTGGGCCTGGCTCGGCGTCGGCCGCATCGAAACCGATGACAAGGCGTCGTGGCGGCAGCAGCGTGTCCGTTTCACGCCCTATGCCGAAACGCAGAAAAGTGGCGACTGGCTGCGGTTCGAGCAGCTCAGCGGCAAGGCCGAGATCTGGCTGGACGACAAGCTACTGGGCCGCAAGGACGACGCGGGAGCGCGCGAATTCAGTCTGCGGCTGCCGCCGGGTCAGGGCGAGCGCGAGCTCTCTGTGCTGATCGAAACTTCGCCCGGCACGGCCTCGGGTTTCGTCAGCGCGATGGTCGACAGCCAGGGAGCTGAAAACTGAAACCGGGCATGCCGAACCGGCGGCATGCGCATCGGCTACGGCCGTGCACGGCGTGCGACTCATCGTTGAGGTCGGCGTGATCTCGGAAAACTGAGCCTGCAAGCGTAAGAGCCGCAATATCTTTACTGCCGTCGTGTGCGAACTGGCGGGCTTCACTGAGATCTCGCGCGACACGCGCCCGCTGCATGGGCAACCGCCGAGTGTTCTGGTGGAATTGAGGTTACCGTTATCAGCTAGCAGAAAAAAGCGGTCTTCACTGCCGACTTATTACGGCGGAAGTCACACCAAGTTCCGAATGTGGGCAGACACTTCGTATACACAAAGTGGTATCGGATATCTCGATAAAATTATTTGTTGGACATCGGTATTATGTTCACAATCAGCCTCAATAAGTGGGTTCGGTGCGCTTATACCTAAGCGCCGCAACCAACATTAAAGCGACGAAAAGTCCGATATGTGCGCTGAGGAGACGGGGAATGAAGCAGTTCAAACTTAAGGCAATGGCCAGCGCCGCAAGTGCGCTGGCAATGGTCGCTTGGTCGGCGCAGGTGCAGGCACAGGATGCTGTGCCGATCAGAAAAGACGAGGCCGAGAACGCCAAGGCCGCGGAGGATGTTGCGACGCCTGCGGAGCCTGCCGCCGCTGCGGAAAGTGCGGCACCAGCGGAACCTGCCGCCTCCGCGGAAACTGCGGCACCAGCGGAACCTGCGGTCTCTGCGGCGCCTGAGGAGCCTGCCGCCTCTGCTGATGCTGGCGCTGCGGAGGAGATTATTGTTACCGGTCGCCGCAAGGCGATTCAGGCGGCGTCGGATATCAAGAAGAACTCGGACACAATGGTCGATTCGGTTGTCGCCGATGAGGCGGGCAAGCTTCCCGACAACTCGATTACCGAAGTTCTGCAGCGCATCCCCGGCATTACCATGAGTCGGTGGAATTCTTCCGGTGATAGTTTCAACGTGGAAGGAACGGGGATCCAGGTGCGCGGCCTGTCGAATCCCAGCAGCATGCTGAACGGGCGCGAGATCTTTGGTGCCAACGGTGGTTCAGCCCTGAGCTGGGGCGAGGTGACGCCCGAGCTGATGGCGGGAGTCGACGTGTACAAGGCGGGCCGCGCCAACATGCTCGAGGGTGGTACCGGCGGCGCGATCGACTTGCGCACCAAAATGCCTTTCGATTACCAGGAGCCGGCGGTTCAGGGCGCGCTGGGTCTCAGCTATGGCGACCTCGTGGGTAAGGCGGATCCGACGGGCTCGGTGCTGGGCACCACGCGCTTCGACACTCCGATCGGTGAAATGGGTGTGCTGGTCGACGTTGCCTACTCGAAGCTCCAATCGAAAAGCGGCCACCTGAGTGTCGAGCCGTACTTCAAGAAAGACTATGACGGCAAACAGGTCTATGTCCCGGGCGGCTTCGGCTGGGGCGATGATAATTTTCAGCGCGAGCGCACCGGTCTCTACGAAGCTTTCCAGTGGCGCCCCAGCGACAATCTGACGATCTTCCAGACCGCTTTCGCCTCTCGCTACAAGAGCGAGAACAACGGCACCAGCGCCTACGTCGCCAATGATCATGCGATGCCGATCGATGGATCGACAACGAAGTTCGACAAGAATGGCGTGCTGGTAGCTGCCAGTAGCATGGGCTATGGGTCCCCGGGCGACGGCAATGCCGGTTCTACGGTCGGGCAGAGCTGGATACCGGAAGATCAGCAGGTCAACTGCAATACGCCGTATGCGACGCAGGCCTACTCACTGAACTGGAGTAGCAGTCCTTATCCGACTTGCTCCTCGCAAACCCTGAGCGCCGGCAGCAGCCGCGGTTTCTCGACTACGGACAATCTAACGAGCGACTTCAGTGAAGGGTTTACCTGGCATGCCAATGACAGGACTCGCGTCAGCGGCGCCCTGCAGTACGTTTATTCAACGTCCAAGTCGACGGGTTTAAGCGCAGGTTTGTCCGTGCCGGTTGGCAATTACAGCATGGACATCACGGGCGACAAGCCCAAGTTCCTGATCCAGGATACAGCCGCGCTGAACGATCCGGGTAGTTACGCCTGGAGCAACATGTCCTGGCGTCCGACAGACAACAAGGGCACGATGCTGGCCCCCAACCTGGACATCGTCTTCGACGTGCAGGGTGATTTCTTCAAATCGGTAGGCGCCGGCGTCCGCTACGCGTCGCGCAAGGAAACCGACACCTATGACGGCACCTATTGGGAGCCGTTCGGGAACAGCTGGGATGGTTGGGAGGCCGGCCAGCAATACCTGGGCGACCCGCACCCGGCGGAGGACGGTGAGTACTACGGCTTTGACCATTTCTTCCACGGCAACGTCGCGGTTCCGAGCAGCTTCTATGTGCCGTCCGAGGCGTTGTTGCGGTCTGGCGATTACACCTACCTGATGAACACGTATGGGTACAACGTCGGCAAGACCTTGCCCAACGGCCAGCACCCGACGACACCGTATGAGTCTTTGCACAACGACTACGGCACCTCGGCTACCAATGTGGTCACCAAATCCGTGTACCTGCAAGCCGATTTCGGCCAGGACGAAGGGTTTTTCGGTGTGCCTTATACGGGCAACATCGGTGTCCGCTATGTGCGCACGGAAACTGAAGCTACCGGCAACTTCGTGTTCAACAGCACGAGTTTCTACCTGACTCAGGAAGATGCCGACGCGGACTACGAGGCGGATCCGGAAGGAAAACTGACGCCGCGTGCCGTGAGTGTGCCGGCAGACATACAGGCCATGGCCGCGGACAGCAGCGACGACAGATTCCTGCCGATGTTCAATATCAACTTCAAGCTCACGGACAAAATGTACATTCGCCTCGCGGCGAATCAGACGATGTCGCGGCCGTCCTTCGGTGACATCACCGTTGCCGGCAGTGGTTCGGTCGCCACCCAGGACAACGAAAATAACCACACCGAGACCGATCCCACGAGCGGCCAGCCGGTCGAGAAAAAGTACCTGGGTGTATTCACCGGCGTGAATGCGTCGTATGGAAACACGACGCTGAAACCCACCATCTCGACCAACTTCGACGCCGCGTTCGAATGGTACGGCGAGGGAGGCACCGCAGCGCACCTGTCTCTGTTCACCAAGAGTCTCGATGATTTGATCATCTTTGGCGATAGCCATGTGCCATTCCCGTACAGCTTCACCAAGGAGGACGGGACCGTTGCCACGGGTACCGACGTTCTGACGACAACCCAGGCCAGCAACGCGACCAAGACGGCCACGATCCGCGGCTTCGAGTTTGGTGCCCGCACCTTCTTCGACAAGCTGCCGGGTTTCTGGAGCGGGTTTGGTATCGATGCCAACTTTACCTTCATCGACAGCAAGAATCCCTCGCCGAAGTCGTACGACATGGACGGGAATCAGTTTTCGGATCTGCCGGTCACGGGTATGTCGCGCTACAGCTACAACATCCAGTTTATGTACCAGAAGGGGCCGTTTTATGCCGGCTTTGCCTATAACTGGCGCAGCCGTTCTCTGATGTCGACCAACGCCAACGGAACCGGAACGACCACCAGCACCTATAACTATTACAAGGAGGACGGAACCTCCGAGCAGATCCACTACGCCTTGCCGCTATACGCCAAGGCCTACGGTCAGCTTGATTTCGGTACGAACTATCAGATCACAAAGGCCTTCAAGGTCTACCTCCAGGCGAACAACCTGACCAACGCGACATCGATAAGCGAGATGGAGATCCTTCCGGGCAAGTTCTATCCTCGCAACTACTATGAGGCTGATCGTCGCGTTGATGCAGGCGTGAACTTCTCTTTCTAGAGGCATCGCGCAGGCCTCCCTCCGGTGGTTGATGGAGGGCGGCCTGCGACCACATTTATCGGTTCGCGGATCCTCGTTCCGGGGCGGTGTGATGGCGAAAAGAGTGCTGATAGTCGGCGGTGGATCAGCCGGGTGGATCACGGCGGCCTATCTGGCCCGCATGCTCTCGGTGGATTTGCCTGGCGGAGTCGCGTTGACGCTCGTCGAGTCGCCAGAGATCGGTCCGATCGGTGTCGGGGAAGGAACTTTTCCCAGCATCCTGAAAACCCTTGGTCGTATCGGGCTGCACGAAGATGTGTTGTTTCAGCAGGCCGATGCGACGTTCAAGCAAGGTGTTCGCTTCGTGAACTGGGCGCGAGGCGATGACCACTACTACCATCTGTTTCAGCCGGCCAAAACGCCGGAGGGTCTGGATCTGCTGCCGTACTGGCTGCTGGGCGAAGCCGGAAATGTTCCGTGGTCCGCAGTGGCCAACGTACAAAGCCGGACCGTCGAGATGCACAAGGCGCCCAAGCGTCTTTCAAAGGACGGCGATGCCAGGAGCCTGGCCTACGCCTACCACTTCAATGCCGTCGTGTTTGCAGAGGTGTTGAAGCAGCATGCGATCGGAATGGGCGTCAAGCACGTCGCCGATAAGGTTCTGTCGGTGCAGCTCTCGGAGGACGGGGCCATTGATCGCGTGCTTACCGAGAAAAACGGTGCGATGACGGCCGATCTCTACATCGACTGCAGCGGATTCTCCGCGCTGTTGATCGGCAAGGCTTTGGGTGTTCCATTCAGCTCTTGCCGGCATCAGCTCTTTGTCGACCGCGCTGTCGTCGTGCAGCAACCCTATCCTGATCCGCGCGGCCCGATCCGTTCCTGTACCTACTCGACGGCCAGCCGGGCGGGATGGATCTGGGACATCGGCTTGCGCGACAGGCAGGGCATCGGTTACGTCTATTCGTCGAACCATTGCAGCGATGAGGAAGCGGTCAGAACGCTTCAGGATTATCTCGGGCCGGCGGCAAGCCAGGGCGAACCTCGGTATATCCGATTCGAAACCGGCTACCGCAAACTGCAGTGGCGCAAGAACTGTGTCGCGATCGGCCTTTCGGCCGGATTCATGGAGCCTTTGGAGGCAACCGGCATCGGACTCGTCGAAAGCGCGGCCTTGCTCCTGGCGGCGCTGTTCCCCTGGGACGGGCCCTATGAACCCGCGGCCCAGCAGTTCAACGAAAAGATGAGTGGCCGCTATGCCAACGTGGCCGACTTCATCAAGCTGCACTACTGCCTGAGCCAGAGACGCGATAGCGCGTTCTGGACGGATAACTGCGATCGCCAATCTATTCCCGACTCGTTGCAGGCGCGTATCGAGAGCTGGCGTTACCGAGTGCCGGATTTCGTCGATATCGACTACGGTCAAGACACTTTCATTGAAGGCAACTGGCGTCAGGTGCTGTATGGGATGGGATTCCGCACGGACCTCTCCGCCCGGCGTGGGGCGTATCGTCACAGTCAGTTTGCGCAGGAGGCTTTCAGGAACATTGAACGCCAGGCCGCTCAGGCGATGAAGATCCTGCCTTCGCATCGCGAGCTGGTCGAGGAGATTTGCGGTCGCGGTGCGGGCGTTGTGCCGCGGAACTCCGTAGCCGAGGGGTATGTGTAATGCAGAACGCCATTCAACATCTGGTCATCGCTGGAGGCGGCACTGCCGGCTGGATGACGGCGGCAGCGGTGTCGCGCGCGTTCGCTGGCTCGGCACTGAAGATCACGCTGGTTGAATCCGAGGAGATCGGCACCATCGGCGTCGGTGAAGCGACCGTTCCCTCGATCCACTATTTCAACCTGATGCTTGGTATCGATCAGGCGCACTTCATGCGCACCTGCCAGGCGACATTCAAGCTCGGGATTGAGTTTGTCGACTGGGGGGACGTCGGTGGCCGCTATATCCATCCGTTCACGACTTACGGCTGCGATCTCAACAACATCTACTTTCACGAGCTTTGGCTCAAGTACGCCGGTAGCATGGCAGCGCGCGGCGAGACGGTTTCGATGGACGACTACAACCTGTGCTGCGTGGCGGCGCGCCGGGGGCGGTTTATCCATCCCGTTGGTGGGGTGCCGGCGCCGGTTGGGCTGCTGAACTACGCCTTTCAATTCGATGCCAGCCTTTATGCTGGTTTTTTGCGCGGCTACAGCGAAAGCCGTGGCGTTACCCGGGTGGAAGGCAAGATCGCCCAGGTGCTCCAGAATGGCGAAACCGGGGATATCCAGGCACTGATCATGGAAGACGGGCGCAGCGTCGAGGGCGACCTGTTCGTCGATTGCTCCGGTCGGCAAGCTCTACTGATCGGGCAAACTCTGAAGAGCGCCTACGAGGACTGGCGTCACTGGCTGCCCTGCGACCGCGCCATCGCCGTGCCTTGCGCCAATGTCGAGGAGCCGGTTCCCTATACGCGTTCGACGGCCGACGCGGCGGGTTGGCGCTGGCGCATTCCGCTACAGCACCGGGTCGGCAACGGCTACGTCTATTCCAGCCCGTTTCTGGATGACGACGGCGCGGAGCGCCGGCTGCTCGACAGTCTGGACGGCGCCGCGCTGTCGGCGCCGCGCCGCATCTCCTTCGTGCCCGGACGCCGCAAGGAATTCTGGATCAAGAACTGTGTCGCCATTGGGCTGGCGTCGGGTTTTCTGGAGCCTTTGGAGTCCACGAGCATCCATCTGATACAGACGGCGATTTTGAAGCTGCTGGCGTTTTTTCCGGACAAGGGGTTCGAGCCGGCCGACATCGCGGCCTTCAATCGTCACACGCAAGGCGAATACGAATTGCTGCGCGATTTTTTGATTCTGCATTACAAGATCACGCAACGCGCCGATACGCCGTTCTGGCGTTACTGCCGCGACATGGACGTTCCCGATGCCGTTCGCGAGGCCATCGAGCTTTTTGAAGCGCGCGGACGCATGCTGATCAGAGCCGATCATCTGTTTACAGGGCGGAGCTGGCTCGCGGTGATGCTGGGACAGGGGCTGCGCCCGCGCGGTTACGATCCGCTGGTCGACACCATTCCGGATGCCGATCTGCACGCCCACATGAACTCAGTCCGCAACTATATCGATCAGGCGACCGCCGCCATGCCGCGGCATGGCGACTACCTTTCCAGGTTTTGCGGGCAGAACAGCCATGCAGGCTGAGCCCATACGTCAGGTCGTCATCGTCGGTGGCGGCACCGCCGGCTGGATGTGTGCGGCGGTGCTCGCTCGCGTGCTGAGCCCGCAGCAGGTAGCGGTGACTCTCATCGAGTCGAAAGACATCGGTACGGTCGGTGTCGGAGAGGCGACCATTCCGACCCTGAAAGACCTCAACAAGCTGCTCGGGATCGACGAAGCCGAGTTCGTGCGCCAGACCCAGGGCACGTTCAAGCTCGGCATCGAGTTCACCGACTGGGGCCGGCTCGGCGATCGCTACATCCATCCTTTCGGCGGTTTTGGCCTGGACCGGCCCGAGGTCCGCTTCCACCAGATGTGGCTGAAGCTTCGGGCCCTGTCGGCGGATGCAGGCGACATCAGCGACTACAACCTTTCTCTGGTCGCGGCGCGACTGAATCGCTTCAGTCCCTCGGGTGGCAAAGGTCTGCTGGCGACGATGCGCCACGCTTACCACTTCGACGCCAGCCTCTATGGCCGCTACCTGCGCCGGTTCGCCGAAGCCCGCGGGGTGAACCGCCTGGAAGGCATCGTCATCGGCGTCGAGCAAAGGAACGATGGTTTTGTATCGGGCGTGGTTTTGAAGGATGGGCGTCGCGTTGAAGGTGATCTTTTCGTTGACTGCAGCGGATTCCGCGGCCTGCTGATCGAGGGCGCACTCAAGACCGGCTATGTGGACTGGAGTCACTGGCTGCCCTGCGATCGTGCGTTCGCGGTTGCCTCGGAGAATGTTGGCCCGCTGCTGCCGTATACCCGTGCCATGGCCGACCAGGCCGGATGGCGCTGGCGCATTCCCTTGCAGCACCGGATGGGCAATGGTTACGTCTATTCCAGCCAGTATCTGGACGACGACACGGCCCGCGCGAGGCTGCTAGCGACCCTCGAAGGCCGGCCCTTGGCCGAGCCGCATCTGCTCAAGTTCAAAGGAGGGCACCGGCGCAGGATGTGGGAGAAGAACGTCGTCGCCATCGGCTTGGCGGGCGGATTCATCGAGCCGCTGGAATCGACCGGTATCCACCTCATTCAGATGGGAGTGGCGCGCTTGGCGACGCTGTTTCCCGACCGGGGCTTCGAGCCGGCGCTGATCGAAGAATTCAACCGCCAGAGCACGGTAGAATACGAGCAGATCCGCGATTTCATCATCCTGCATTACAAGGCGACGCAACGCGATGACACCGCGTTCTGGCGGCGTTGCCGCGACATGGACATCCCGGACAGCCTGCAGCAGAAGCTGGAACTGTTCCGCACGAGCGGACGGATTTTCCGCTACAAGGACGAATTGTTCGCCGAGAACAGCTGGCTGGCCGTCATGCTCGGGCAGCGCATTGTTCCGCGGAGCTACGATCCCGTGGCCGACAGCATTCCGGTCGACCACATGAGCCGTGCGATCGTCGAACTCAGGGCGGGCATTCTGAAGGCAGCCGAATCGATGCCCGAACACGCCGCATTCATACGATCTAACTGCCAGGCAGACACTGTGGATTTGTGACCGCTGGCAGCTGCCTGATCATCGCGATGGGCTTTCGGTAAAAAGTGGTACCGGTATCATATGTGCGAGCGCGGCGTGGCCATACCCATCGACGGCAGTGTCCGGGCCGAAAAAGGCGATCCGTCAACACGCTGACCTTGGTGATCGTGCCGACGCGGGGCGGTGACGCTGTCGATGCGATGACGATGTATCCCTAGAAACACCGGGCACAGAAAAAAGCGATATCGGCACGGGTGTGCCGATATGGATTTGAGGAGCTGATTGAATGTCACCAGTTTTTGCAGCCTCGTTTTTTCGGCCCGGGCTCGGAGCCATCGCCATGTCTGTTGCCGTCGCAGCGGCGGCACTGCTGAGCGTCGCGCATCCTGGTGCTGCGCTGGCGCAGAGCAAGGCCTCCCTACCGAAAGTCGTCAAGAAGGACGGCAAGGCCGCGCTGATCGTCGACGGCGCGCCGTACCTGGTCCTCGGAGCGCAGGCCAACAACTCCTCCAACTACGTGGCGCAACTGCCGAAAGTGTGGCCGGCGCTGAAGGACATTCACGCCAATACGCTGGAAATTCCGGTGGCCTGGGAGCAGATCGAGCCGAAGGAAGGGCAGTTCGATTTTTCGTACATCGATGAACTGGTGAAGCAGGCGCGGGAGAACGACGTCCGCCTGGTACTGCTGTGGTTCGCCACATGGAAGAACACCTCACCGAATTACGCACCGGGCTGGGTGAAGCTGGACAATCGGCGGTTCCCGCGCATCACAACGAAAGATGGATCCATGTCGTACTGCCTGTCGCCGATGGAGCGCACCACGCTCGAGGCCGACAAGAAGGCCTTCGTCGCGCTGATGACGCACCTGAAGAAGATCGATAGCGACACGCACAGCGTGATCATGATCCAGGTGGAAAACGAGACGGGTACCTACGGCAGCGTGCGCGACTATTCGCCGAAGGCGGAAAAGGCCTTCAAGGGGGCGGTGCCGCAGGCGCTGCTGAAAAAGAAGGGCATCGGCAAGGGCGGCAGCTGGTCGGAAGTATTCGGCAAGCATGCCGACGAGTATTTCCACGCCTGGTATATCGCCAGCTACATCAATGAAATCGCCGAGGCGGGGCGCAAGATCCACGACCTGCCGATGTACGTCAACGCGGCGTTGCGCGAACCGCTGCTCGACGTCGGGCCGGAGACTTATTCGTCGGGCGGGCCGACGCACAACGTCATCGACATCTATCAGGCGGCGGCGCCGGCGCTCGATTTGGTCGCGCCGGACATCTACAAGCGTGACTCCGCCAACTACGAAGCGACGCTCGACCACTACAGCAAGCTCGGTAACCCGCTATTCGTGCCCGAGACCGGTTCGGACACCGAATTCGCACGCTTCATCTTCAGCGTGCTGGGCCGCGGTGCCCTTGGCTTCTCGCCTTTCGGCATCGATTACACCGGCTACTTCAACTATCCGCTGGGCAGCAAGGATGTCAGCCGCGATAACCTGAAACCGTTCCGCGAGAAATACGCGCTGTTTGCGCCGATGATGCGCGAGTGGGCGAAGCTCGCATTCGAAAACCCGGTCTGGGGCGTGGCCGAGGCCGACGACCGCAGGCCGCAGTCGATTGATCTCGGTGGCAAGTGGAAAGTCGACGTGGTCTACGGCCAATGGCAGTTCGGCATGGCCGAGTGGACCTTCATGGGCAATATCGATGCGGTGCCGGGTCGT
The DNA here is from genome assembly GCF_965279055.1 of Hydrocarboniphaga sp. Taxonomy (NCBI): domain Bacteria; kingdom Pseudomonadati; phylum Pseudomonadota; class Gammaproteobacteria; order Nevskiales; family Nevskiaceae; genus Hydrocarboniphaga; species Hydrocarboniphaga sp. Next base: position 1,992,392 of record NZ_OZ257125.1, read on the forward strand.
GAAAAGCCCAACGGCGGCGTGGTCATCGTGCAGTTGTCCGAAGACGAGTTTCTGCTGACCGGCGCGCACGCCCGTCTGAACTTCGGCCTCGGTCCGAAGAACAAGGGAAAGAATCTGATCTTCCGCAGCGTCGAGCAGGGCCATTTCGAGAGCGGCCAATGGGTTGTCGATTTCGTGTGGAACGGTGATCAGACCGACTACGGCCTCAACCTCACCGATCAGCCGGTCGTGCTCAAAGCCAAGCTGGCGACGTACTAAAAGGATAAGCACGCATGAAACTCTGCCTTTACGCTGCGGCCGTCGCGGCCGCGCTGATGACCTCCTCCGCGTTTGCTGGCAGCTACACCCGCAGCGACAACGGCATCGTCGTCAAGCCCGACAGCGGTGCGGCTAAGGAAATACGCCTGGAGCTGGTCGGCGACTCGATCATTCACGTTCTGGGTGTCGACGATCCGACACGCCAGCAGCTGCCGTCGCTAATGGCCGTGGTCAAGCCCGAAGGCGCGTTCACGATCACCGACGGCAAGGACACCGTCACGCTGAAAGCCGCGAAAGCTTCGGCGCAGGTCAGCCTCGTCGATGGCCGCATGCGCTTCTTCAACGCCAAGAACGAGCCGGTGCTCGTCGAGGAGCAGAGCGCGATCACGCCGGTAACGATCGAGGGCAAGCCCTACGTCGCCACCCGCGCGCAGTTCAACAAGGGGACGAGCGAAGTCTTCTACGGCCTCGGCCAGCACCAGAACGCGCAGATGAATCTCAACGGTGAGGACGTCGAGCTGCGCCAGCACAACATGGACATCGGCATTCCGTTCGTCGTGTCCGACCGCAATTACGGCCTGCTGTGGGACAACAATTCGGTTACGCGCTTCGGCAATCCGATCCGCTTCGGTCTCGCCAGCCGCGACCTCAAGCTGAAGGCGCTTGATGGCTCGACCGGCCTCACGGCGAAATACTATGCCGACGGCAAGCTGATCCTGACCCGTGTTGAGCCGGATATCCGTTATCAGTTTCTGTCCGACCTGCCGAAATACTGGCCGGCCGATCCCGCGCTCAATGTAAAAGGCGGCAAGAAGGTGAAGGTCGTCTGGGAGGGCACCATGAGCTCCGTCGAACCGGGCGTGCACAAGATGCGCCTCTATTCGTCGGACTACGCCACGCTGAAGGTCGACGGCAAGACCATCTACGATCGCATCTGGCGTCAGGGCTGGAACGCCTGGTACCACAACTTCGAGCAGTCCTTCGCCAGGAACAAGCCGATGAAGCTCTACGTCGAGTGGGAGCCGGCGGGCGGCATGATCTCGCTACACCACTCGAATCCGGAGCCGGCCGCCGACCGGCATTCGCTGCGCTTCGCATCGGAAGCGGGTACCGGTCTCAACTACTACTTCATCTCCGCGGACAGCATCCAGGGCGCCATCGCCGGCTATCACCGTATCACCGGTGCGCCACCGATGATGCCGAAGTGGGCCTACGGTTTCTGGCAGTCGCGCCAGCGCTACGAGACGCAGGATCAACTGCTGGGTGTGCTCAAGACCTATCGCGACAACCAGTGGCCGATCGACAACATCGTCCAGGACTGGTTCTACTGGCCGGAAGATCAGTGGGGCAGCCACACCTTCGACCCGATCCGCTTCCCCAATCCGCAGAAATTGGTTGAAGAGGTTCATAAGCAGAATGCCCACATCATGATTTCGATCTGGGGGAAGTTCTATCCGAACACCGACAACTACAAGGAGCTGGACGCCAAGGGCTACATGTGGCGTCGCAACGTCGAGCTTGGCGACAGGGACTGGGTCGGCAAGGGCCATCTGAACACGCACTACTCCCCGTACAACCAGGAAGCGCGCGATATCTACTACCGGCAGATGAAGAAGGGCCTGGTCAATTACGGCTTCGACGCCTGGTGGATGGACAACACCGAGCCGGACGTGCGTTCGAACACCAGCCCGGAAGAGTTCGACGAACTGATCACGCCGACCCAGATGGGCCCCGGCGCGCTGGTACACAACGCCTACGCGCTGATGAACACCCAGGCCATGTACGACGGTCTCAAGGTGGATCAGCCCGACAAGCGCCAATTCATCCTGACCCGCTCGGGCTTCGCGGGCGTGCAGCGTAACGCCGCCGCGCTGTGGTCCGGCGACGTGGTCGGCACCTGGCCGAACCTCTACGACCAGATTTCGGCCGGTGTGCAGACGGGCATTTCGGGCGTGCCGAACTGGACGCATGACATCGGCGGTTACGCACAGGAAACTCGCTTCCTTGGCAAGGATGTCGCCGGTCTGCAGGAGAACCGCTCCGGCGGCGGCAACGGCACCGTGGAAGACCACAGGGAATGGCGCGAGCTGAATCAGCGCTGGTGGCAGTTCGGCGCTTTCTCGCCGCTGTTCCGCTCGCACGGTGAAGGCGTCAAGCGCGAGATCAACGAGATCTCGCCCGAAGGCTCGCCGATGCGCGCCAACATGGTCTGGTTCCTCCAGCTGCGCTACCGCCTGATGCCGTACATCTACTCGGCGGCGGCCGACAGCCATTACGAATCGGCGCCGATCATGCGCGGCCTCGCGCTCGACTTTCCGAACGATGCCAAGGGCAAGGACGTGAAGGACGCCTACATGTTCGGCAAATCGATTCTGGTCGCGCCGGTCTACCGGTACCAGGCAACTTCGCGCAGCGTTTATTTCCCGGCAGGTGCCGACTGGTACAACGCGTATACCGGCGAGAAAGTGCAGGGCGGTAACTCCCAGACCGTGGCCGCGCCGCTCGACCAGATACCGTTGTTCGTCAAGGCCGGCGCAATCCTGCCAACCGGGCCGGTCACGCAGTACGTCGATCAAAAGCCCGATGCGCCACTGACGCTTTACGTCTACACCGGCGCCAACGGCCGCTACGGTCTCTACGAGGACGATGGCGTGTCCAACGGCTACCAGAAGGGCAATTTCACGCGCATTGCGTTCGCCTACAACGACAAGACCGGCGAGCTCAGCATCGGCGCGCGCACCGGCCGCTACGACGGCATGGTGTCGAAGCGGAGCTTCCGTGTGCGTTTCATCAAGCCGGGCGTTTCAACGCTGAAGGACTTCGATACGTTTGATGCCGAAGTGTCCTACAGCGGTCAGCCGCTGACGGTGAAGCGCAAATAGGATTTGGCGAGCATACGCAGATGAGCTTCGTCAAATCGATGTCGGTTCGCTACGGTGCTGTGGCGATCCTGGTGCTCTTCGCAGGCGCTGCTATCAAGTGGCAGCTGCTTTCCGCCTCAGCGCCACCGCAATACCTCACCGCGGCGGCGGAGCTCGGCGACGTTGAGCAGACCGTGCTCGCCACCGGCACTCTGGCGCCGTCCGAGTTGGTCAACGTCGGCGCGCAGGTGTCCGGCCAGGTCAAAACGCTGGAAGTGAAGTTGGGAGGCAGAGTCGCAAAAGGACAGGTGCTGGCGATGATCGACTCGGCGCCGCAGGAAAACGCCTTGCGCAATGCCGAAGCCGCTGTCGCGCAGGGGCGCGCCCAGCTCGCCGCGCAGAGCGCCACGCTCAAGCAGTCCGAGCTCGCGCTGAAGCGCCAGGCGGCGATCCTGGCGGCGAAGCTCGGGACCGAGGCCGACTATGAGGCCGCCGAGGCCGCCGCCGATACGGCGCGCGCCAATATCGCCGCCACCCAAGCGCAGATCACGCAGTCGGCGATTGCCGTCGACAGCGCGCGGGTCAATCTCGCTTACACCAAGATCACTTCGCCCATCGCCGGCGACGTGATCGGCATCCTCGTCAAGCAGGGCCAGACGGTCAACGCGGTGCAGATGGTGCCGACCATCGTCAAAGTCGCCAAGCTCGACACGATGACGGTCAAGGCGCAGATTTCGGAAGCCGACGTGATCAAGCTCCAGCCTGAGCAGACCGTCTATTTCACGACGCTGGGCGACCCCAACCGCCGCTACTACGCGCACCTGCGCTCGATCGAGCCGGCGCCGGAATCGTTCGCCAACGAGACATCCAACTCCAGCAGTTCGAGTTCCAGCAGCTCGACCGCGGCGGTCTACTACAACGCGCTGTTCGAGGTCGCCAATCCCGAGCGCAAGCTGCGCACTTCGATGACGGTGCAGGTCAATGTCGTGATCGCGCAAGCCAAGCAGGTGGTCACTGTGGCGTCGAGTGCGTTGCAACCGGACGCCGACAAGCCCGCCACTGCCGAACAGCCGGCGGCCGACGCCGGTAACTGGGCCACGCTCCGCGTGGTCGACGCCGCCGGGCTTGCAAAGCCGCGCCGCGTCAAGGTGGGCATCGACAACGGCATCAAGGCGCAAATCCTGGACGCCCTGGCACCCGGGGAACGCGTCGTCATCAGCGATGCGACCGACGCCGCCGCTGCCGCCGGGCAGCCGAAGATCGGCGGGTAGCGCCGGCATGGCCGCACCTCTGCTCGAACTGCGCCAGCTGCGACGCGAGTTTCCTGCCGGCGACCAGACCATCGCGGCGCTCAAGAGCCTCGACTTGACGATCGAGGCCGGCGAGATGGTGGCGATCATCGGCCAGTCCGGTTCCGGCAAGTCGACGCTGATGAACGTGCTCGGTTGCCTGGACCGGCCCACGTCCGGAAGCTACCGCGTCGCCGGCCGCGACACGGCGACGCTGGCGCCCGACGAGCTGGCGCAGCTGCGCCGTGAGCATTTCGGCTTCGTGTTCCAGCGCTATCACCTGATCGGCGATCTGGACGCGGTCGGCAACGTCGAGGTGCCGGCGATCTACGCCGGCCGCAATCGCCTGCAGCGGCGCGAGCGCGCCGGCGCCTTGCTAGGCCGCCTGGGCCTGGGCCATCGCCTGCATCATCGTCCCAACCAACTGTCCGGCGGCCAGCAGCAGCGCGTCAGCATCGCCCGCGCACTGATGAACGGCGGCCAGGTGATTCTGGCCGACGAACCCACTGGTGCGCTGGACCGCGAGAGTGGCGCCGAGATGCTGGCGATTCTCGAGACGCTGCATCACGAAGGTCACACGATCATCATCGTGACCCACGATCCGCAGGTCGCAGCCCACGCCGGCCGCATCATCGAGCTCAGCGACGGCGAACTGGTGGCCGACCGTATCAACGGCAGCAGCGGCGAGGCCGCACGTCCGCCGCGGCCAGTGCCGGCGGTGAAGCTCGGCGCGCGCAGCCTGCGGGCTTATGCGGACCAATTGGTCGAAACGCTGCGGATGACGCTCGTAACCATGGCCGCGCATCGCCTGCGCACGTTCCTGACCATGCTCGGCATCATCATCGGTATCGCCTCGGTCGCTTCGGTGGTGGCGCTCGGCGAGGGTACGCGGCGGCAGATTTTGAACAACATCAGCGGGCTCGGCGCCAGCACGATTTCAGTCCATCCGGGCAAGGGCTTCGGCGATCCGCGTGCCTGGAGCGTGCGGACCCTGACCGCACGGGACGCCGACGCGTTGGCGCAGCAGAGCTACATCGAGGGCGTGACACCGAGCGTCTGGGCCAGTCCGACGCTGCGCTACCGCAACATCACGTCCAACGCGTCGGCGCAAGGCATCGGCGAGCAGTCGTTCCGCGTGCTGGGATTGAAGACGCTGCGAGGCACGACCTTCTCCGCGGCCGACATCAGCGCCCGCAGCCAGTCCGTGGTGATCGACGAGATCACACGCAAGGCACTGTTCACCGACCAGCAGGATCCGATCGGCGAAGTCATCCTGATCAACACTTTGCCTTGCCGCGTCATCGGCGTGGTCAAGCCCGCCAACTCGTCATTCGGCAGCAATCAGACCCTGACCGTGTACCTTCCGTACACCACGGTGCTCACCCGCTTGCTGGGACAGTCGCACCTGGGCAGCATTTCGGTGCGCATCCGTGACGACGCGCCGGTCGGCATGGCGCAGGCCGCCATCGAGAAGCTGCTCAGGAAGCGTCACGGCCGCCAGGATTTCTTCCTCTTCAACGAAGACGCCATCCTCAAGTCGATCCAGTCGACGACGCTGGCGATGTCGCTGCTGATCTCCTCGATCGCCGCGATCACGCTGCTGGTCGGCGGCATCGGCGTGATGAACATCATGCTGGTGTCGGTGATCGAGCGAACCCGCGAAATCGGCATCCGCACCGCCGTCGGCGCGCGTCGCAGCGACATCATGGCGCAGTTCCTGATCGAGGCCGTGATGATCTGCCTGATCGGCGGCGTGCTCGGCGTGCTGCTGGCGCTGGGCATCGGTGCGCTCTTCTCCAATCCCGATGCGCAATACCGAATGGTGTTCTCGCCCTCGGCCATCGCCATCGCGTTCGCGTCGTCGACCTTGGTCGGCATGGTCTTCGGCTTTCTGCCGGCGCGCAATGCCGCGCGGCTCGATCCTGTCGACAGCCTGGCGCGGGAATGAATGCCGGCATGTGTAGTAAGCCCCGATTTTGAAGAGTAGGAACGAGACCGAACAATGAACAGGCTGCTCAAGTTATTCCCGCTGGCTTTCGCGCTGTCGCTGTTTGGGTGCAGCGATCCGGTGACGGCTCCGTCTGCACAACCAGCTCCCGGCAATTCGGCGCAGCCGGCGGCGATCGAATACGCGACGCAGCAGGTCATCGTCCCCGGCGATTCTGCCGAGGTGATCGCCGAGAAGGCCGCGAAGGTCCTGCCGCGGCCGAACCAGAGCGCGTGGATGCGACTGGAGCAGACGTTCTTCCTGCACTTCGGCCCGAACACTTTCCGTGGCCTGGAATGGGGCGACGGCCGCGAGGATCCCGCAGTTTTCAATCCAACCCAGCTCGACGCCAATCAATGGGTCAGCGCCGTGAAGGGCGCGGGCGGCAAGCTGATGATCCTCGTTGCCAAGCACCACGACGGGCTTTGCCTGTGGCCTTCGCGCTACACCGACCATTCGGTTGCCGCGAGCCCCTGGCGCGGTGGCAAGGGCAACCTGGTGCGCGAAGCGGCCGACGCGGCGCGAGCGCAGGGCGTCAAGCTCGGTGTCTATCTGTCTCCGGCCGATCTCTACCAGTTGCGCACCAACCCCAAGAATCCGAAGGGCTACTACGGCAACGGCAGCAAGAAGCTTGCTTCCACGATTCCGACGGATCCCGCCAGCTTCCACAGCGAGCCGTCCAAGGGGCGTACGTCGCCCGCTGGCTCTGAAAGGTTCAGCTACGAAGTCGACGACTACAACCGCTACTTCCTCAACCAGCTCTACGAACTGCTCACCGAATACGGGCCGATCTCCGTGGTCTGGTTCGACGGCGCGAATCCCGATCCCAGCGTTGCGCAAACCTATGACTACACGGCGTGGTACGACCTGATCCGCCGGCTGCAGCCCGAGGCCGTGATCTCGGTCAAGGGGCCGGACGTGCGCTGGGTCGGCAACGAAGGCGGTGTCGGCCGCACTACGGAGTGGAGTGTCATCCCGTTGCCGCAGGCGCCCGAGCAGTTCACCTGGCCGGATCAGTTCGGCGACCTCGGTAGCCGCGCGAAACTCACGCCCGGCTCCCACCTCTGGTGGTATCCCGCCGAGGTCAACACGCCGATCCTTTACGGCTGGTTCTGGGCCGAGGGCAAGCGCGTCAAGAGCCCTGCCAGCCTGGTCGACTACTACTACACCTCGGTCGGCCGCAACGGCGTCATGCTGTTCAATCTCTCGCCGGATACGCGCGGCCTGATTCCTGACGACCAGCTGGCGGCGCTCGACAAAATGACTCAGGTCGTCAAGGAAACTTTCGCGCAGGATCTCGCCGCCGGCGCCACGTTCACTGCCGACAGCGCGAATCCGGCCAACGCTCCTGCGCTCGCCCACGATGGCAATCTCGATACCTGGTGGGAAGCGGCCTCGGGTCAGCACGCAGCCACATTCACGCTCACGCTGCCCGCCGCCGTCACTTTCGACGTGGTATCGCTGCAGGAGGCCGTGGACCATCGCAGCCAGCGGATCGAATCCTTCGTCATCGAAACCTGGAGCGATGGCGCTTGGAAGCCGGTTGCGGCCGTCGAGGAGCAGACCACCGTCGGTCTCAAGCGACTGCTGCGCCTGGTCGTGCCGGTCACCAGCGACCGCGTCCGCGTGCGCATCACCGGCTCGCGGCTCGAACCCACGCTGGCGGAAGTCGGCCTGTTCAAGCAGGCGCTGCCCGCGGCGCCGATCATTGCCGAGCGCAACCGCGACGGCCTGGTGAGCATTACGCACCCGTATCCGATGCCGATCCTCTACACGCTCGATGGCTCCGAGCCCACCGCGCAATCGGCCGTATACCTGTCGCCGATTCCGCTGCCGCGTGGCGGCACCGTCAAGGCCGCGGTCAGGACCGCCGAGGGACGGGTAGGGCTGTCCGAGACCCGGACCGCCGTCGGCCTCGCGCCCACCGGCTGGAAAGTGCTGACCGAGCCAGCCGGCGCGGAAGCTGGATTCCCTGCCTCCCAGGCGATCGATGCTGAGTCGAACACACTGTGGAAGATTCGGGCGAAGACCGGCGATGCCTCACGCCCCAGTCTCGCGGTCGACATGGGCGGCGTGCGGCGGATCGCCGGCATGGGCTACCTGCCGCCTCAGCAGTGGAACTCCGAAGGCGTCATCGACCGCTACCGCTTCGAGACCAGCCGCGACGGTACCCATTGGACCGTGCAGGTTGAATCGGGCCACTTCGGCAACGTCCGCAACAACCCGATCCTTCAGGAAGTCCGCTTTGCGACTGTAGAGGCGCGCTTCTTCCGCTTCACCGCCCTGCATGATGTGAACGACAACGGCTGGGTCAGCGCTGCGGAAATCACCGTGCTGCCCGCGATGCCGGAGACTCTGCAGAGATAAGGCCTTCTCCCCTCTCCGGGAAAGGGCCGAGTGGAAGGACTCCCCCGCGATGAGCGGGCCTTGGCTCAGACGGCGACTCCGTCATTCGCCCTTCGGGCGCCTTGTCCCGGAGGGAGAAGGCGAAGGCCCGCGCTGCGTATCCTTAACCGCGACTTTCATCCAGCACAGGAGACCGGGCCGATCGCGAGCTGCCGCGATCGCGCCCGCTGCGCGCCGTCGTTGGCACAGGCCCGGTAGAACCACGCTTCACCAGCACGTGTCGCAACAACTGCTGGCTCGGCGGGCGCGGATTCTTGTCGCGCTGGCGGCGCATTTCCTTCAGCAGCAACTGCACCGCAGTGCGCGCCATCGCGGCAATCGGCTGGCGCACCGTGGTCAGCGTCGGCCACAGCGTCGCGGCGATCGGCGTGTCGTCGAAGCCGGCGATTGACAGGTCGCCGGGCACCTCGATCCCCAGGCGATGCGCCGTGGCCAGCGTCGCAGCGGCCATGTCGTCGTTGGCTGCGAAGATCGCCGTCGGACGCGGACGCCGCGATAGCAGCAGCTCAGCAGCGGTCGCCCCCGACCGGTAGCTGAAGTAGCCCTGTTCCACGCCGACGCCGCTCGGGTCGACACCGGCCACTTTCAACGCATCCAGAAAACCTTGCAGGCGTTGTTCACTGACGGTCTGGTTGGGGTGCCCTTTGATGAAACCGATGTCGCGATGCCCCAGTGACAACAGGTACGCCGTCATCTCCCACGCCGCCTTGTAGTTGTCCATGCGCACCGTGGCGAAGTCGGCGCTGGTGTTGCCTGCGGCGACGGACACGATGGCGATGCCGGCCTGCTGCATCTCCGCCAGCACGCTACGGGTCTCGCATAGCGGTGGCGGCAGGATCAGGCCGGTGGCGCCGCCGTCGAGCAGCTTGCGTAGCGCCGCGCGCTCGGAAGCGGCGTTGGCACCACATTTCTCGATCATCAGCTGATGGCCGGTCTTGCTGCTTTCGCCGAGCACGCCGATCAGCAACTCGGACAGAAACGCGGCACTGGGGTTGCTGTAAAGCAGGCCGATGCGCAGGGATTCGTGGCCGGCGAGCCGGCGCGCGCTCGGATTGGGTGCGTAGTTCAGATCTTGGATCGCCGACATCACCACGGTGCGTGTCGCGTCCGTGACGTTGCTGCCGTTGTTGATCACCCTGGAGACGGTCATCGGCGAGACGCCGGCGCGCTTGGCCACATCGCGGATGGTCACGGTCTGCTGCATGCGGCTGCGTTGCTTCTTCATGCTAGGCAGTTTCCTCGGCGTAGACGGCTAACGGAAATCCAAATCTTCCGGTTTGTTCACACCGGCCGCAAGGCGTGGTGTTGGCGCAGGCATCCATGTCGAAGCTTGCGGCGAGGGCGGCGTCGGCCACGATGCCTGCGACGGCACATGGAACTGATACTGCCCCGATCCTACTTGCAGCGTCAGCACACCGTTTTTCCAGTGAGCCCGTCGAATCCCCGCAGCACGCGACGCCGCATGCAGCCCCTCGCGCACCAGCCGTGGCTCAGGGGCCGCCAGCAGAATCTCGGCTTCGGTGCCGACGGGCACCTGCACGCTCAGGTGCAAGCCGTCGTCGGCGCGACGCCAATCGCTCGCCAGCAAGCCATACGGCGTGCGCAGGCTCGACTGGGCGTGGCTCAATGCCGGGTGCGATACCAGCGGCGCGATGCGCGAGCGCTTGTAGCCGGGCTCGATCATCTGCAGCCCGCCGAGGTGCGCAAACATCCAGTCGCCGACGGCGCCGTTGGCGTAGTGGTTGAAGGAGTTCATGTCGGCCGTGCCGAAGCCGCCGTCGGCGTCGATGCCGTTCCAGCGCTCCCAGATGGTGGTGGCGCCCATGCGGATCTCGTGGCCCCAGGAGGGGTAGTCGTCGTTGAGCAGCAGGCGCATCGCCAGATCGTCGCGGCCGATGCTGGACAGCGCCGGCAGCAGCCAGGGCGTGCCGAGGAAGCCGGTTTTCAGGTGGTAGTTGTCCGCCACCAACTTGTCGACGAAGCGCGCCGCGGTCGCGTCGCGCTCTGCGCACGTCAGCAGGCCCATGCCGAGCGCCATCGCATAGGCGGTCTGCGTGCCGGGCTCGATGCGGCCGTCGGCTTGCCGATAGGCTTGAGCGAACGCAGCGCGGATACGCTCGACCAGCGCCCGGCCGGTGCGCGTACGATCCGCGTCGCCCAGTGCAGCGGCCATCTCGGCCATCATGCGGGTGTTCTCGGCGAAGTAGGCCGTCGCGATGACCGGGTGCTCGCGCATACGGTCGACGCCTTCCAGGCTCAGCCAGTCGCCGGAGAAAAAGGAGACGCGGCCTTCTTCCAGCAGCCTGCCTTTGGCCGTCGTGCCGGCCAGCAGGAAGTCGTAGAAACGGCACATGGCGGCCCAGTTGCGGCGCAGGATGCGCGTGTCGCCGGTGGCGCGCCAGACCGCGTAGGGCACGGTAATGAAGGCGTCCGCCCAGCCGACTCCGGTTTCCTCGAACTGCCTGCCGGGGAAGGGCACGATGGCCGGGATGTTGCCGTCGGTGCGCTGCGCGTCGCGCAGGTCGTCCATCCATTTCGACAGGAAGGCGCGTGTGTCCTGCAGCCGGCTGGCGGTGGGCGCGAAGACATTGATGTCGCCGGTCCAGCCCAGGCGCTCGTCGCGCGCCGGTGTGTCGGTGGGGATGGACAGGAAGTTGCCGCGCTGGCCCCAGCGGATATTGCGCACCAGCTGGTCGAGCATCGGGTGGGACAGGCGCAGGTCGCCGATGTCGGGCAGGTCCGAGCCCAGCACCACGGCCTGCACGTCGGACGCCGCGGGAGCGGCATCCACGCCGGTGATCTCGACGTAGCGGAAGCCGTGCTGGGTGAAGCGCGGCTGGTAGATCACGGTTTCGTCGCGGGCGAAGGTGTAGGTGTCGGTAGCAGCGGCGGAGCGCAGGTTGTCGGTGTAGAGCTGGCCCTGGTGGTCGCCACGGCGGTAAATGTCCTCGCCATGGCGCAGGCGTACGGTCTGGCCGGCGCGGCCGCTGAGCCTGACGCGGGCCACGCCGACGACGTTCTGGCCGATGTCGTAGAGGAAGACGCCATTCGGGGCCGGCAGGCGCGCCTGCGCGGGGCGCACTTCGATAACGCGTACCGGTTCGTCGGGCTGTGGCACCAGGCGTGCCTTGGTGTCGGCCGGCGTCACCACGGCTTGCCACGCGCCATCGTCGAAGCCCGGTTCGGCCCATCGGTCCGGCAGGCGGCGCGCGTCGTACTGCTCGCCGTCCTGCAGGTCGGCCCGCACGTAGGGACCGGGCAGGCTGCGCCACTGCGCATCGGTGCCGAAGTCCTCGGTGCTGCCGTCGGCATAGGTCACGCGCAGCTTGGCCTTGAGCGCCAGCTGCTGGCCGTACACGCCCTGCCAGGCAATGCCCACCTTGCCGCGGAACCAGCCGTCCGCCAACGCCGCGCCGATGACGTTGGCGCCGCTGCGCAGCAGGTCGGTCACGTCGTAGGTTTGCACCTGCAGGCGCTGGTGGTAGTCGGTCCAGCCGGGCGCCAGCGCCTGGTCGCCGACGGGCCGGCCGTTGAGCCATAGCTGGTAAACACCGCGCGCGGTGGCGTACAGCCGCGCCTGGCGCACCGGCTTGCTCAATTGCAGCGCGCCGCGCAACAGCGGGCGCGGCTGGTCGGCGGCGTCGAAGGGCGCGGCGATCCACTGCGCGTTCTGCCAGTTGGCGGCCGAGATCAGGCCGGTCTCGAACCAGTCGGGCGCGCTCCAGGCGCCGGCGCGACCGTGTCGGTCCCAGGCGCGCACTTGCCAGTGATAGCGGGTCGCCGGCTGCAGCTTGAGCGTGGCGGGCAGCGTGACATCGATCTGCCGATCCGACTTCAGCTTGCCGGAGTCCCAGATATCGGCGCTGCCCGGCTGCGTGCCGACGCGGACCTGATAGGCCTGCTGATGCGCGCCGCGAACGGAGGCGGCCAGCGTCCAGGCTAGCGAGATGTCGTCGACGCCGATTCCCAGCGGCCGGGTACGCGCATTGGTGGTCGTGCCGGCGACGCTCAGCTCGCCCGTGCCGCCGGCCTGCGCCGGCTGCAGCGCGGCGACAGCGACGCCGACGAGCGCGGCCAGCAGCAGGACGCGCAATCGTCGACCGGCCATCACCGGACTTCGATCTCCAGCACGCCGACCGAATAGGCCGGCAGCGTCAGCGTGAACTCGGAGGCAATGCCTTTGACGGTCTGCGTTCTCGGCGCGATACGGGTCGGCTCGTCCAGCGAGTTGCCGGCCTCCGGATCGGGCGAGGTCATTACGGTCAGCACGGCAGTAGGCGCCAACTTCTTCACGCCGGACAACTTCACGCGCACCGGCTGATCGGCGGCGGCGCGGCTGGCGAACTTGATCTGGATGCGGCCCGGCTTGCCGGTCTCGCTCTTGCGCGTCACCACCCAGTGAAGCGCCGGAAAGCTCTTGCCATCGTCGCTGGTCCAGTTCGGGATGTCGCGCGCCGAGGACTCCAGCACCACATCGCCCAGGTGTTCGGAGAACATCTTCTGCACGTAGTAAGAGGGCGTGCCGTAGGACTTCAGCGCGTCGTAACCGATCAGATTGGTGGCCCACTGCATCGAGCGATCGCGGCTGTGGCCCATTACCTGGCTGAGGTTGGCCAGTAGCGGCGCATAGGCCGCCATCAGCACCACGTCGGCGTTGCGCTCCAGGCTCGCCAGATACGCGGCGTCGGCGATCGCGGCCTTCATGTTCGGCATCGGCCAGCCCGAATGCGTGGCCCATTCGCCGACGAAGACCCTGGGTGCGGTGCGCGGGCGCTGGTCGTAGTCGTTCAGATGCTCGTACATCCGCGCTTCGCCCCAGGCGTAAGTGTGATCGTCGACCATGTCGGGCCGCTGCGACGGCGTCGCGTCGGTGGCCACGGTGGAGATCAGCTGCAGCTGTGGGTACTTGGCCTTGATCGCCTTGTAGAAGATCGCGAAGCGCTGGTCGTAGGAACCGGACTTGTCGAAGAAGTCCTCGTTGCCGATCTCGACGTAACGCATGGCGAAGGGTTTGGGATGACCGTCCTTCGCACGCTGAGCGCCCCACTTCGTGTCGGGGCTGCCGATGATGTATTCGATCTGGTCCAGCGCCTCCTGCACGTAGGGGGCCAGATCCTCGGCCGTGCTCAGGCGCTCGCCGTTGAGTGCATAGCCGGCGAACACGTCGAGCAGCGGCTCCATGCCCAGGTCTTCGCACCACAGCAGGAACTCCAGCATGCCCATGCCGTCGCTGGACCAGTAGTTCCAGGGGCTGCGGTGGCCGGGACGCTGGGCGGGATCGCCGAGAGTCTTCTTCCACTCGAAGCGCTGCGCGAAGGTATCGCCCTCGACGTAGTTGCCGCCGGGAAAGCGCAGGAACTTCGGCTTCATTCCCGCCATCAGTTCCATCAGATCCGGACGCAGGCCGTTGGGACGGTTCTTGAAGGTGGGCCCGAACAGCGACACCTGCTGCAGCCACAACTTGCCCGGCCGCGTGGCGGTGAGCGTGAACACGTTGTCCTTGGACGGCTGCAGGCCGCTGCCGGTGCGCAGGCTGAGTTCAAACTTCTTCCAGTCCTTGCCGATGCCGTCGATCTGGCCGACAACGATGGTGGCACCACCGGCCTTCACCAACGCAGCGACCAGCGGCCCCACATCACCCTCGGCCTTGGCATAGAACGACACGGTGTAGGTGGTGCCGGGCTTGAGCCCGATGCCCCAGTAGCCGGGATTGCGAATTCCGGCAGGCTGCGCGGGCGAGGCGGACTTGATCGTCAGCGCCAGGCTCAGGTCCAGCGCGTCGTTGAGCTTGGTCTTCTTGTCCAGCGCCATCTCGGCCGCGCCGACGGTGCTCCAGTACACCGGCTCTTCGGCCTGGTAGGCGTAGCCGGCTTCGGCCTTGAAGCTGCGGTTGCGGATCAGCTCGCCATAGAGGCCGCCTTCGTAGCCGAAATTGATCTCCTCGGTCATCAGGCCGTACAGATGCGGGTTGATACGGGCCTTGACGCGGTCGGCGGCGATGCTCAGTTCCGGCGCGCCCGCCGCCTTGGCCGCAGGTGCGGCCCATGAGGGTGCAAGGAGTGCAACAGACAGGGCGCACAGCGAAAGCAGCTTCAGGTTCTTCATCTTCGTCGGGCACTCAAAAAGTCGTCGCATCGTCGGGACGGGTCGGTTCAAAACGTATCGATATTCAAGCTGGCCGGGGCCAGGCCGTCGCCGCTGGCGCGCAGCGTGGCGCCGCCAGGGAGGCCGCTGGATTGCAGGATCAGCTGTGCATGGCCGTTGAACACACTGCGCTGCCACGGCGCGGCGGGCATGGTCGTGCGCAGCGTGACCCAGCGCCGGCCACCCTGCGCATCGTCGAACAGTTTGCGCAGGCCGCCGGCCGGCGTGGCGAAGACCAGGACGAGTGTGTTGCTGTCACTCAAGCGCGCCGCGTCGAGGTCGATCGCGTTCATGCCTTCCTCGCGTCGCGGCGTCACCGCCTTGCCGTTCAGATAGACCTGCTGGTTCGGCGCGATATCGCTCACGAACAGCACCACACGCTCGCCGGCTGCCGCAGCGGGACGGGCGAAGCGCGCGCTGACCAGGTTCCAGGCGCCGTCCACAGACTGCCGATCGGGCGGTTGCCCCCATCCGAACGGGTCACGCCCACCGGACTTGTTCTTTTCGGCCAGCAGCACGGCGGCGTCCTCGAGCCGCGCCACCGTTTTGTGGTGCCATCCTTCGAGCGCGGCGTAGCGGTGGATCTCGGACGGCTTGTCGGCCTCGTGCGAGCCTGGGTCGCCATTGCCCATGCCGATCAGCCGCGCCGATCCCGATAGCTCGAATTGGATGCGGTGGTCGGCGGTGGGCACGACGCGGCCTTCGCGGTCGACCACGGTGACGCTGACCACGGCCACGTCGTCGCCATCGGCGCGGATGCGGGCACGGTCCACTGCCAGATGCACCGCGTTGCCGTCGCCGGTGGTGACCACGGTTTCGGAGGCGACCAGCTTGCCGCTCTTATAGCCGCGCGCCGTCAGGCTGCCGGGCGCGTAGGGCACGCTCCACTGCATCTGGCCGTAGCGCTCCAGCGGTTTACGTCCGAGCGAGCGCTCGTTCAGCAGCAGCTCCACCTCGTCGGTATTGGCGTAGACGCGCACGTCGATCGGCTGGCCTTCGCGGCCGGGCCAGTTCCAGTGCGGCAGCACATGCACCATCGGCTCGGGGTTCCACGCGGCCTTCAGGTAGTAGCCGCTGTCCTTGAGCACGCCGGTGGTGTCCATCATGCCGAACTGCGAGGAGATGGCGGGCCAGCCGAAAGGCGTGGTCTCGCCGCGGTAGTCGAAGCCGGTCCACACGAACATGCCGGCGATGAAGGGCCGCTCGGCGTTGTAGCGCCAGGCCTCCTCGATCGTTGCCGTCCGCTCGCCGCCGGAGCGCTTGTCGTAGGCGGCGACGTGTACATGCGCCGGGTCGTCGGCATAGATGCCGCGCGTGGCATAGGTCAGGCCTTCCTCGGTGACGACGATCGGCCGCTCGGCGAAGCGGCGGTGCATCACGTCGATGTCGTGCTGCGCCTTGTAGTTGAAGCCGAGCACCTCGGAGCCGACGCTGGTGCCCTCGGGGGCACCGGAGCTGGAGGCTGCCAGCGTCACTGGCCGCGTCGGGTCGATGCGCTTGACGATGGCCTGCATCTCGCGCGCAAGCCGGGTGCCGATCTCGGTGTTCTCGATCGCCCATTCCTCGTTGCCGACCGACCACAGGATGATCGACGGGTGGTTGCGGTCGCGCCGCAGCATGCGTTCCATCTCGTCGCGCAGCTGTGGCGCGGTGCCCATCATCCGGTGCTCGTCGATGACCAGAATGCCGAGGCGATCGCAGGCGTCCAGCAGCTCGGGCGTGGCCGGGTGATGCGCCGAGCGGATCGCGTTGACGCCCATCGTCTTCAACATCTTCAGCCGCGCCTCGTGCATGGCGTCGGGCAGGGCGACGCCGATGCCGGCGTGGTCCTGGTGATTGTTGACGCCGTGCAGTTTGATGTGGCGGCCGTTGAGGAAGAAACCCTCGTTGGCGTCGAAGCGGATCGTGCGGATGCCGAACGGCGTGTCGTAGGTATCGACCACGCGGCCGCCGCTCTTCACCTGCGTCGTCAGCGTGTAGCGCTGCGGCGTTTCCAGCGACCACAGTTTCGGTGCCGTCACGCGCAGCGTCGCGGGTACGTCGGTACTGGCGTCAACGGCCACGCGCCGGGCGGGCACGCTTGCACGGGCGACGACGCGGCCTTCGGGGTCGCGTAGTTCGTGTTCCAGTCCGAACGACTCGGCCTGCTTGCCGTCGTTGCGCACCGTCGTGGCGACACTCACGTCGGCACGATTGCCGTTGACCGTGGCGCGCACGAAAGTGCCCCAGTGGTCCACGTGCAGCGGTGAGGTCTGCGTCAGCCAGACATGGCGGTAGATGCCCGCGCCTTCGTACCACCAGCCTTCCTGCGTGCTGGCGTCGACGCGCACGGCGACGACGTTGCGGCCGCCGTAGTGCAGGTAGTCAGTGATGTCGACGCGGAAGCTGGAGTAGCCGCTGGGCTCATGGTTCAAGTAGTGGCCGTTGACCCAGACCACGCTGTCGCGGAACACGCCATCGAATTCGAGCGCGATGCGCTGGCCCTGCGCCGTCGCGGGAATGGCCAGCTCGCGCCGGTACCAGCCGACGCTGTTCTGTGGAAACGCGCGGCCGATCGCCTTGGAGCCATGCGCGGTGCTGCCGCGTGCGTCGAACGGCAACTCCACCGCCCAGTCGTGCGGCAGGTCGACGCGGCGCCACGGCCGGTCGTCGAACTCGGCGGCCGCGGGGCCGTCGCCGAAGCCGGCCTTGGCGAAGAAAAACGCCCGCGTGCCGTGGTTGAAGTCTTGCGCCGCGTCATAGGCGTGGCCGAGCGCGAAGCGCCAGCCGTCGTCGATGCGCGTGCGCTGGCGCGGGCGGTCGTCGGCAGCGGCGGCAGATCCGGCAGCCCAGCCGAGCAGCAGCGCGAGGATCGAGGTGAAGAAGGACAGTTTGCTCATGCGGGTGACCACCGAGTGGACGTTCGGGGGGACGTCCGAACGTTGGTGCTCAGGGCGCCGCCGACACAGCGACGAGGCGGCAGTTCCAGCACCGGCCCCTGCGCGCCGACACGGGCGGTGCACGGCGCGGGCGCCAGGACCTTTGAGATGGCCACCACGCGCGTTACGGCGCCACGACCGCAACGGTGGGCAGCGCCGGCACAGCCCGGACCTTGATCGTGGTTTCGGCGGGCTTGAGGCCGGCGGACGTGGCGCGCAGGACGAGGCTGCCCGAGCCAGCGCGCTGGCTCTGCAGGATGACCTGGGCCAGGCCGTTGTAGATCCTGACCTTGTTGCCTTTCTCCGGATCGTGGCTGTTCGGGTCGCCATTGCACACTCCGATGTTCGCGCCCGGACCGCTGAGCTCGAACTCGACGGGAAGGTTCGCCCTCGGCACGGGCCTGCCTTGCGCGTCGATGGCCTCGACGGTTACCGGGGCTGCGTCGCGGCCATCGCCGGCCAGCGCGTCACGGTCGGGCGTCAGGCGCAGCGCCACGGGTGCGCCGGTGGTTTCCACGGCGAAACGCGCCACTTCGCGTCCTGCCTTCCTGGCGACCGCTTCGAGCCGACCCGGCGCGTAGGGCACCTGCCAGTCCACCATCTGGAAGGGATGGACTTTCTTTTCCTCGATGAGCTTGCCGTTGAGCGAGAGGGCCACCGTGTCGGCGTTCGTCAAACCCAGCACCTTGATGTTCTGGCCCTCCTTGCCTTGCCAGTTCCAGTGCGGCACCAGCGTCAGCACAGGCTTGTCCTTCACAAACAGGGCCTGCCGGACGTAGAACTCGGTCTTGGGGAAGCCGCAGAGATCGAGCGCGCCGAAGTGGGAGCTAGCAGAAGGCCAGCCGTAGGGCGTGGGCTCGCCGCGGTAAGCGAAGCCCGTCCAGGAGAAGCCCCCGGCAAAAGACGACTGCTTGCTGATCGCCTGCCACGAGTTGCGAGCATTGCTGGTGGCGGCCCAATCCGAGTAGACCTCGTCGTAGGAGGCCACGACCTTGTTCCAGTCGGTTGTGTATTCGCCGCGCGTCATGACCTGGGAGGTGTCTTCGCTGCTGACGATGGGCTTGTCGGGGTAGGCCGCGCGAATCTTGTCGTATTCGTCGGTCTGGTAATTGATGCCCACCACGTCCACCACCTGCGCGGCGTTCTTCGGGTTGGCCTTGCCGTCAGGACCCAGTTGCCCCTTGTTCTGCCCGCCGGTGGTGGGCCGTGTGGTGTCGAGCTGCTTGACCACGGCGTTCATCACGCGCGCGATCTCCATGCCCTCCTCGTTGCCCTGCAACCCTTCCTCGTTGAACAGGCTCCACAGGATCACGCTCGGGTGGTTGCGGTCGCGGCGCACCAGCCACTGGAGTTGCTTGAGATATTCCGGCGAGGCGTTGAAGTGCCGGGTCTCGTTCATTACCAACATGCCATGGCGGTCGGCGGCATCGAGCAGTTCCTTGGCCGGCGGGTTGTGCGCGGAGCGGAAAGCGTTCGAGCCCATCTCCTGGAGCTTGCGGATGCGGAAGTCCCAGATCGAATCCGGCACGGCGACGCCGACGCCCGCGTGGTCCTGGTGATTGCTGGTGCCCATCAGCTTGAGCGGCTGGTCGTTGAGCAAGAAGCCCTTCTTCGCGTCGAAGCGGATAGTGCGGAAGCCAGCCGTGGTGTCCACGGCGTCCACCGGCTTGCCGTCGCGCAGCACGGTGGTGCGCACCGTGTATAGCGTCGGCTTGTCCACCGACCAGAGCTGCGGCGCCGCCACCGTGACCGAGACCTTCGCCACGGCATCGCCCTGCGGGATGACGCTCACCGGCGCGGAACGAGCGCCCGCGACCCGCTTGCCCGCCGCATCGAACACCGCAACGTCCACCAGGGCCGAGGCTGCTTCGGCGCCTGTGTTTGCCAACGTGACTTCGGCGGGGATCAGCCACTTGCCATCGGCGGCCTTGACGGGGTTGGCATAGACGCCGTCGGTGGCGATGTGGACCGGGCTGCGTTTGACCAGCCAGGTGTGGCGATAGATACCGCCGCCCTCGTACCACCAGCCCTCGGTGTGCTCGGCGTCCACCCGCACCGCGATGGTGTTGATGTCCTCGCCATAGCGCACCATCGGCGTGAGGTTGATCTGGAACGAGGAATAGCCATTGAAGTTGTGGTCAACCTCGCTGCCGTTGACATACACGGTGGCGCGGGTGGCGACGCCGTCGAACTGCAGCTCGATGTTCTTGCCACGATCGGCGGTCGGCAGCTGGAACGTCCGCCGGTACCAGGCAATGCCGCGCGGGCGATAGCCCTGCTGCTTGAGCGCTTTCTCGTCGAAGGGCTGCTCGACGACCCAGTCGTGCGGCAGGTCCACGCGCCTCCAAGCCTTGTCGTCATAGCCCCGCGCTGCGGCACCCCAGGCGGTCCCGGCCTTGGCGCCGTGGTAAGTGATGTCCGGGGCGTAGAGATTGACGCCCTGGCCACCGGGAAACGAATCGGGCTGGATGTCGCCCAGGTGGAAACTCCAGCCCTCGTCCAACGAGAGAGTTTCCCGCTGGGGCAGCGGCGATGCCGCGCCGGCGGCTTGGGCGCAAGCGGCCGGGTTCACCGGGGCCAGGCAAAAGGCCAGGAAACCAAAGACGAGTGTGCGATTCATCATGGGCGAGAGAACTGGGTGGGATTGTTCGTGGCGCAGCGTCTGGTCTTCATCGCAGGTTCGGATGCAGGTGGCGGCGCGCCTGGTTGCGCATCAGCATCAGATCGATGCCCGCCTCGGCGGGAGCGAGGCGGCGAAGGCGCAGGCCAGCCCCAGCGCGGCTGCCATGCTGCGGCGCAGCGCGAAGTGCGTCATGTTCACTGGGCCTTTATCCGGTCAGCGCCCGTGGGGCCAGCTACAGAGTGATGCTCGTGGCCTTTATGCGCGCGGCTGCAGTCGTAGGGCTGGTAGTTGGTGCCGACGAAGAGCTGGCCGGCGCCCGGCCAGTCGGGCCGCAACTCGGCCGGTTCGGCATGGACGCCGAGTGGGCCGAACGCGATGGTGCAGGCGACGACAGTCTGTTTCAGTTTCATGGTTCAGTGGTTTGGATGAGGGGCCGCAGGGCGCGGCCATGCAGAGGAGTCGATTTCTCAACTCCAAGTGGCCGGCGCGACGAAGTACATCGCGCCGGCCGACGTGCAATGGCCCCGCAGGTCCATGGGCGGCGGCCGTGCTGCTGAGCAGGACAGCGCGCCGCTCGCCGCAGCGGCAAAGATGGACGTGCAGGGCTCAGGGGAGGCCTATTGAACGAAGCGGGCAAGCAGGCGGATATAGGCCACCTGGTAACCATTGGAGGGCTCGGCGACCGACCAGGAGTTCAGCGGCCAGCCGGTGTTGAAGTCGAGGTAGGACTTCTGTCCCGGTTGGCCGTAAGGCGGAGCCGGCTGGGCCGAGCCGCAAGCCGACGAGACACTGGGGCAGCCGCTATCCCAGCCGTATTGCGAGCCGGCCGGGCCGCCGACCAGGTACCCCGGCGCGGGGCCGTAGAGCGAGTTCTTGGCGTCGTCCCAGGCGCTGCCGTCGGAGAACCAGGTGTGCCAGATCTGGTTCGTCGAATTCTCGGCCCCGAAGCTGTTCATGTTGGTCAGGTAGACCTTCCCCAAGGGGTTCACGCCGTGCAGGTAGTGCAGGTAGTCGACCGCGGCGTTCTTCACTTGGTCGGAGGTATGGGTGCTGATGCCGTAGTAGCCTTCCTCCGTGAACAGCGTGCCGGCGTTGGCCTTGGTAGCGTTGCTGGCCCAGGTGTAGCTGCCGATCTGGGCTCGATACGGGTCCCTCTGCGCATCGATGGCACCCCAATTGTCGTAGTCGGAGCGGTTCATCAGGTCGGAGTAGCGCTGGTGGATCGCGGAGGCCACGCTGGTGGTGGCGCCGGACAGCGAGGCGTAATACATCAGCGGCCGTGCATCGCCGGCGCTGAACCCTGACAGGGACCAGTTCTTGAACATCTGCGCGGTGGTGTAGTTCGCATCGACATAGTCGCGATAGGCAGTAGTACCCGTCGCCGCGAACAGCTTGATGGCCGCCACCATGCGCAGCGTGATGCGCCCGTTGTCGTCGGTTTCCTGCTGGCCGACGCCGAGACCAGAGGTCCCGTTCGCGGAAGCGTTGTTTTGGAAGACGACGCTGGGGTTGTTCGCGGCCCAGGTGTAGGCGTTCTGGGCGCGCGTCAGCAGGTCCGAGACATAGGAGGTCAGCGACGAGTTGTTCAGGCTGCCCAAGACCTTGGCGCCTTCCGCAAACGCCGCCGCTGCTGCCAGCGTGGCCGAGGTGCTGGCGTCGCCGTAGTAGCTGGGGCTGCTATCCGCCGATGGCGGGCTGGCACCGCTGACCCCGACGATCGACAGCACCGAGCCATCGCTGTTCTGCATGCGCTTGAGCCAGTCCAGGCCCCATTTCGCTTCGTCGAGGATGTCCGGAATGCCGTTGTACGACTCGGGGATGTTGAAATCGTCGGTAAAGACCGTGGGGTTCTGGACATAGGCGTCCATCAGCTCCTGGGTGTAGCCGGCCGCCCAGCTGGTGTACTTGTTGTAGTCACCGGCGTCGGCCCAGCCACCTCGCAGGTCGCGTCCGGTGGAGGCGTTGTTCTTGTCGAGAAAACGCCGCGCCTGCGGGTCTTGTCCCGATCCCAGGTTGCTGGCGCCATCGGCCCATTTCGAGCCGGCATTGGACGCGGTCTTGGCCTGGCCGATGCGCTGGTAGTAGAACATCCGCACGGCCTGAATCAGCACGTTGCGGTAGACGTTGTCGCCGATCTCGAAGCGCGCCGATCTCTGGCCGCCGGTGTCGACGATCTCATAGGTGCCCGGAGTGGTGACGCTGCTGAAGTCGAAGTACCACACCTGGTCGCCCGAAGAAGCGTCGGTGGCCTGGTTGTTCCATTCCGTAGGCCAGAAGCTGTACACGGTAGTGCCGGTGGCCGAGTTCACCACACTGAGCTGTTGCGGCCAAAAAAGGTTACTGGAGCTGCCATCGAAGCCGGTATGCGGTGTGCGCAATACCGCCAGCTTCTTCGCGTTGGTCTGGTAGCCGAACTGGTCGACCATGATGTACTTGCCGGCATTGGAAGCCATCGCCGGCCAGACGGTGAAGTTGTACTGCTGGACCGTATTGGCGCCGCAGCTGTTGGTGTAGGTAGCAGTGGCGGTGCAGCTGGCAGTGAGCTTGACGGTCTGCTCGCGGGAACTACCCGAGGTGCCGCAGCCGCTCCATGACCAGGTGCCGCTAGTCGGTTGCGGCCCGAGCACGACGGTCGCGCCGGTGTTCAGCGATGCCGAGGACTTCCCCGCCCATGCGGTAGTGCCGTTGATGTTGAGGTAGGGCGAGACAGCACTGGGCTGGCAGGTCTGCCCCCATGCTGGCGCGTTCAGAGCTGCCAGTGCGAGCAGCAGGACTTTTTTTATTTTCATCTTTATCTCTCTCCACGCAGATACATCGGGCTGGATTCGGTCATGCCCTCCAACGCGTCGTCAGGGGCACGACTTCAACGGCCAGCCGTCGTTGAAGCGGATGGAATCTCGTCATTGGATAGTTCCGATGCTCGCGGCGGCCGCCGCCGGAAGTTGCAGTCGCACAACAATTCGCGCCTGGTCGCGGACGACGGTCAGGTCCAGCTCGCGCCCGGGCGCCAGCAGCGCCTGCAGCGACGCGAGGTCGGCGATCGGCTGGAACGTCCCTTGCGCTTGCCGCCGGGCGCCGACGATGACGTCGCGCGGCCGCAGCCCGGCCGCCTCGCCGGGGCTGCCGGCTTCCACCTCCAGCACCCACAGCCCGGCCGCCGACGCCAGCCCGGCGGCCGACTGCTCGCCCAGCGTTTCGACCGGTTTGAGCCGCAATCCCGCCAGCGTGCCCGCGGCCTGCCGCGGTGCCTGCGACTCGCCGGCGACGGGCAGCGGGTAGCCCGGTGTGGCGGCCAGCGCTTTCAGGCGGGCAGGGCGCACGCCGAAGTCATTCATCGGGAAATTGACGAAGCCCACGGCCGCGGCCAGTGCCGTGTTGGTGACCGTGTAGTCGCCGCGAGCCGGCGCGGCGAAACGCGGGTCGCCGGCGGCCGAGCCGGCATCGGTGCCGCGAGCCTGCGCCTCGGCCAGGCCGCCGCCTGCGAACAGGTTGCGGTCGACGCTGCGACCCCAGCGGCGAATCTCGACCGGTTGGTAGGGCGCCATGACGATGTTCGACTCGAACACATCGCCGCTGTCGGCGAACCACACGTGCGGATGGAAGGTGCCGTTGACGAGGATGTTGTTGCGCACGATGCGTGCGAAACCCTCGCGCAGCTTGAGGCCGCCGGCCAGCAGCAGGTTCTGTTCGATGACGTAGTTGGAGGCGCCGTCGTCCAGGTCCACGTCCCAGCCGTGGTCGCAGCGGAAGCGGTTGCGCTTCATCACGATGGGCTCGACGGCGTCCAGCAGCGGCAGACCCGGATGCGCCGCCACGCGGCGGTCCATCTCGGCGCGGTCGGGGTGCCAGTAGCGGTCGCGGCCCCAGCTGTTGAAGGCGCCGTGATCGCCGGTCAGCAGTACCGTGTCGAAGACGTCGTTGTGGGTGATGCGGTGGCCGCCCCAGGCGCCGTCGCCGATGTTGATGCCGGCGCGCGGCATGCGGTAGATGCTGTTGTGGTCGACCGTGATGCGCGCGGCCATCTCGATCTGAACACCGGTGGCCTGTCGGTCGATCAGGCCGATGTCGTGGATCAGGTTGTCGCTGGCTTCGGAATCTTTCGGATATGCGTTCGATTTCGGGCCGGGCCTGCGGTCGATGTCAGCGAGCGCCAGCAGCTCGTGATACTCGAACAGCGGCGAGCGCACCGCCTCCGGCCGGCCGACGAAAGCGACCGCAGTGCCGCCGATGGCATGGATGTGGTTGCCGGTGACGGCTATCCGCTGCGCGCGGCCGCTGACCACCACCGCATGGCCGCCCAGCTCGGTGAATTCCGAGTCCTCGATGCGCACCGCGCGCGCGTTTTCTACCGTCACCGCGCCGACGCGGTAGAACTTCCAGTCCGAGCGCAGCAGCGGTTCGGTCGCTTTCAGGAAGGTGGGTTCGGTGTCCTCGAACTGCAGGCCGCGCAGAACCACGTGTTGCACGTCCGCGGTTCGGCCCTGGATGCGGACCAGTTCCTCCAGCGTGCCGGCGCGGAAGCCGCGTGACGGCGGTCGCGCCCCGGCCAGCGGCTTGAAGTAGAGCCAGTTCTGCTTGCGGTCGTGGAACCACTCGCCCGGCGCGTCCAGCTCCTCGAACACGTTCTCGACGTAACGGTCGCGCTCGCTCGGCGGCATCGCGCGGTTGTTGCCGACCTGCGCGCCGTACACCAGGCTGCCGTCGGCCTGCTTGCCGAGGATGGGTACTTGCACGCCGCCCCACTGGTTGCCGTGCAGCGCATGCAGCACGGCGCCTTCGGGGTCCTGCCAGCGGGCCACGCGCTCAGGCGCGGTGGCATCGGCCGCGCCGCCGAAGCCGGGCCGGGTCGGATCGAAGTTCGGGTAACGGGCGCGTACCAGCAGGCGCGGGCCCAGCCACAGGCGCTGGAACGAGCGGCCGGTGTAGCGCGCGCGCCACACGCCGTTCTTCCATGGCTGCCAGTCCAGCGCGGGCAGGCGTGTGGCGCCGCTCAGCACGGCGCGCGCCCCCGGCGCGGCGGTCAGCACGAACGGCGCGTCGGCCGTCCCCGACAGCGCCTCGTCGATGAGCAGAGGCGCCGCCAGCTCGTAGTCTCCGGCGGCCAGTTCGATGCGCCGGATCTGCGGGTCGGCACGCGCCTGAACGAGCGCCGCCGCCAGCGACTTGGCGTCCTTGACGGTGACGGTTTCGGCGCGCGCGGTCGTGCCGACGCCGCTCAGAACGACGAACGCCATCACGGGCAGCAGCGAGCGCGCCTTCATGGCGCGCCCGGCTCCACCAGCACCGGGCCGATCACACCCGAGGCCAGGTCGGGCTGCGACTCCAGCAGCAGGGTCATCGTGCGCCAGGCTGCGCCCTTGCCCAGAGGCAGCGACAGCGCGCCCGGCTCCGGCGTGGTCTTCATGCCGAGCTTCACGCCGTCGACCCAGACCTCGGCCTTGCCGACGATCTCGCGGAACACCAAGTGGGCGCGGCCATCGTTGAGGTCGGTGCGCAGATGGATCGGTGCCCGGTAGCTGCGCCAGCGCAGGGCTTCGGGCGCCTGCTTCAGCGGCGGTTCGCCCCAGCCCCAGCTGTTCATGTCGTTGTCGGCGAGCATGCGGTTGGGGTCGGGGCGCTCGGCCTGCGGCGGCGAGATGCGCCACGATCCAAGCTTCACCACCGCCTTGGCTTCGGGCACTGCGGGAATGGCCGAGCCCGTCTGCAGCGCCAACACCGTCTCGGTGCTCTGCAGCCCGTCCGCCGTGGCACGCAGCTTCAGCTCGCCCTGTCCGTCGCGGCGGCCCTGCACGATCACCTGTGCCAGGCCGTTGTAGAGCTTGCGCTCGGGCGCCTTCTCGGACTCGTGCGAGTTCGGGTCGCCGTTACCGACGCCGATGATGTCGCCCGCGCCTGCGGTCTCAAAGCGCACCAGCAGGTTCGCGGTGGGCACCGGGCGGTTCTGCGCGTCGACCGCGCTCACCGTCACCGGTACCGCGTCCTGGCCGTTGCCGGCCAGCGCGGCGCGGTCGGGTGTCAGCACCAGACGCGCCGGAACGCCGCTGGTCTCGACGCCGTCGCGGCCAATCTCGGCGCCGTCGCGCAGCGCCACCGCTTCCAGCTTGCCGGGCGTGTAGGGCACCTGGAAGGTCGCCATCTCGTAGGGATCGACATCCTTCTCGCCGATGGCCTTGCCGTTGAGCAGCAGGCGCACGCGCGGCGCGTTGGTGGCGACGCGCACCTTGATGTCCTGGCCTTCGCGGCCGGGCCAGTTCCAGTGCGGCAACACTTTTACGATCGTGCGGTCCTTCAGCCACAGCGCCTGGCGGAAATAGAACGCGTTCTTCGGCAGGGCGCAGAGGTCGAGGATGCCGAAGAACGAGCTGACGCTGGGCCAGTTGTGCGGCGTCGGCTCGCCGCGGTAGTCGAGGCCGGTCCAGGCGAAGCCGCCGGCCAGGAACGGGCGCTCGTTGATCAGCTTCCAGCTGTTGCGCTGGGTCTGGCCCCAGTTGACGGCGTCGTCGTCGTAGCTGGCGATCAGGTGCTTGTCCGGGTCGGTGGTGTACTCGCCGCGCGACATCAGCGCGGAGGTGTCCTCGGAGCTGAACACCGGCTTGTTCGGGAATTCCTTGTGGAAGTGGTCGTATTCCCAGACCTGGTAGTTGATGCCGGCGACGTCGAGCACCTGTGCCGCGTTCATTTCGGCGAACAGCCCGCCGTGCATCGCCGCCGTCACCGGGCGCGTGGTATCGAGCGCCTTGACTGCGGCGACCATGCGGCGCGCGATCTCGTAGCCGATGCGCGTGCCCTGCAGCGTCTCTTCGTTGAAGATCGACCAGAGGATCACGCTCGGGCGGTTGCGGTCGCGCCGCACCAGCCACTGCATCTGCGGCAGATAGTCGGTCGAAGGATTGAAGTTGCGGTTCTCGTCCATGACCAGCAGGCCGAGGCGGTCGCACAGGTCCAGCACCTCGGCGGCCGGCGCGTTGTGGGCGAAGCGGATGGCGTTGACGCCCATCGCCTTCAGCTGCCGCAGGCGGAATTCCCAGATCGAATCGGGAACCGCGACGCCGACGCCGGCGTGGTCCTGGTGAATGGCGACGCCCTGCAGCTTGGTTGGCTTGTCGTTGAGGTAGAAGCCGGTATTGGCGTCGAAGCGGATGCTGCGAAAGCCGGTGTGGATCTCGGTGCTGTCCAGTTCCTTCGCAGCTTCGCGCAGCGTGGCGCGCACGCGGTACAGCTCGGGCTTGTCCACCGACCAGAGGCGCGGGTTGCGCACCGCCAGTTCCATGCGCCCGGTGGCCTTGTCCAAGGCGCCGACCCGCACGCGCGTGCTGCCCTTGGCGACGACGGCGCCAGCGGGGTCGAACACGGTGACGTCGAGCTGTGCGCTGCGCGCCGCCTCGGCGCTGCTTTCCACTTCCACTTCCACCGGTAGCGTCCAGCGCCGGCCTTTCAGCACCGGGTTGGCGTGGATGCCGTCGGTGGCGATATGCACCGCGTCGCGCTTGACCAGCCAGGCGTGGCGGTAGATGCCGGCGCCTTCGTACCACCAGCCTTCCATCACCTGGGCGTCGACGCGCACGGCGATGGTGTTCACCTCCTCGCCGTAGCGCAGGTAGGGCGTGATGTCGATGTAGCGGCCGTTGTAGCCCGACCAGTTGCGGTTGACGACGATGCCGTTGATCCACACGGTGCTGTGCGTGGCGATGGCGTCGAACTGCAGTTCGATATGGCGCCCGATGTCCGAGTTGGGCAACGTGAAGTAGCGCCGGTACCAGCCGATGCCGCGCGGTCGGTAGCCCTGGCCGCGGTCCTGCTCGGCCTGGAAGGGGCCTTCCACCGCCCAGTCGTGCGGTAGCTTGACGCGGCGCCACTGTGAATCGTCGTAGTCGGTATTCGCCGGGCCTTGCGCTTCGCCGGCCTTTGCGTTGGCGTAGCTCGCGCCGTGGCCCTTGATCTCGGGCAGCGGCACGTCGCCCTGCAGGAAGCGCCAGCCCTCGTCCAGCGACAGGCGCTCGCGCGAGGCCGCCCCGGCCGGCGCGGCAAACGCCACGAGCAGGGCGATGAAGACACCGTACCAACGCGTGCTTTGCTTCATGCCATCCAGCCGAGCCTGATACGAGCGGCGAGCGCCTGCGCCGTACTCGTCATGCCCGAAGCATCCGGCGCGATCGGGTGGCTGTTGTAGCTCGGATAAAGCCGGCCCGGCCCAGGCGAAGCTGCGGGTAAGGTCGAGCCGCCGCCGGCACAGCTCGCGAGACCTGCGGGCACGAAAGCGTAGCCGGCGGCCTGAAGAAACTTGCGGCGATGGTGATCGAAGCCGTGTTTCATTGGTTGATTCCTTCGCGGTGCAAAGCGGCAGGCTCAGAAGCCCTGAGAGCCTGGCGCTGCATGCGTCTGTTTGAGGGACCCGCCGCGACCGGAAAAGCCTGTCGGCTTACCGGCCGCCGTTTCATTGCGCAGGAACCAGCGTCACCAAGCCGACATCGTTGCTGTGCATCGGCATCGCGATTTGTGCGGTTCCGTTCTGGCCGACCGCGATCGTGCGTTCGGTTTCCGGCCGATCCCGCGTCAGGTTCTGCAGCTGCTGGAGCTGGGCGGGTGCCAGCTTCGCGGGCGCGCCCATTTCGATATAGGCCGAGTAGGCGTCGTTGGTCTTGTAACCCGTGCGATAAATCTTCAGCGCGTAGCTGCCCGGTGCCAGGCCCGCGAGCTTGATCTTGATCGGGGCAGACTTCTTGTTCGGCACCAGCTTGCTGAAGAAGCTGCCGTTGCTGTGGCCTTTCTGGTCAGGCAACTGGAAGTCCCAGACCACTGCCGCCACCGACTTGCCGTCATAGGCCGCCCATACCTGCTTGTCGGCAGCGGGAATCTCGTTGCCCTTGAGGGCGTTGAGGTACTTGTACGCAAACCAGCTCGCCTTGCGGACGCCGTCCTGGGTCATCAGGCCGAAGCCGCCGTGGAAGGCGTTGCCGGGAGGGCCCGGCTCCTCGAACAGGTCGGAATAAACCCAGTAGCTCATGCCCTGGGCGATGCCTTGCGTGCCTTTGAGCTTGCTGATGATGTACGGCGCGGCAACGTAGGAATCGTGGCTCAGATCGCGCGGGTTGTAGCTGGTGCTCCACTCGGAGAAGAACAGCGGCAGGCCCGGCAAATGCGACGCTTCGATCTGGCCGCGAACCTTCTGCACGTCGCCGATGATGGCGTTCGGATTGGGCGAGAGCTGAAGGTCCATCTTGCCTTCTTCGTCGAGGTAGCCGTAGTCGACGCCGTAGGTGTGGGTGGTGATGAAATCGACCGGCGTATGCGTCGCCTTGGCGTAGGCCAGCAGCTCCGGTACCCAGGCCGCGCCGGCCGTCGACGGTCCGCCGACGCGCAGTTGCGGGTCGACCGCCTTGAGCGTGCGCGCCGTCAGGCCATACAGCGCGAAATACGCTTCCTGATCACCGTATTGCCAGAAGCCGTCGAGGTTGGGTTCGTTCCACACCTCGAAGTACCAGCTGCGCACTTCGGCAATGCCGTAGCGGTCGATCAGGTGGCGCGCGAAGGCGTCGATCAGCTGCTTCCACAGATCCAGGCGCGGGTGCGAGGTATTGCCCTTCCAGTAGAAAATGGTCTGGTCCGAAGTCTTGATCGCCGACGGCGTGAAGCCCAGTTCGATGAAGGGCCTGATGCCCATCTTGAGCATGCCGTCGTAGAGCTGATCGATCTTGGTCCAGTCGTAGACCAGCTTCTTGTCGACCATCTTCACGGTGCCCAGATCGTCGTGGAAGATGTCGTGGAAGCGGATGTAGCGGAAGCCCAGTTCTTCGGCCGCGATCTTCAGCTGCACCTGGTTGGCGTCGCGGATGGTCGTCCCGGAATAGTCGGCGCCGACCGACAGGTCGAAAGAGCGGTCGACCGGTTTCGTGGCCTGGCGGACATCGAGTTCGACCTGGCGGGCACTGGCCGGTTGCGCGAAGACGCCCAGCGCCGATCCCGCGAGGCCCGCGGCCAGCAGCAGAGTCGACGCGCGACGAGAAATTTCGGATTTCATGTTGTGCTTCCCGAGTGGAAAAAGGACGCGGCGTTGACGATCACTCGACCAGATCGACGCCTAGTGGGTCGAGCTGGAGCTTGCCGTTCCAGGTCTTGCCCGTAAGAAGGCCTTTCTTGCGGCCTTGAAGGACGAGGTCTTGGGTTTGCGTTGTCGTGTTGACGTACAGCGTCCGGCCATCGACGACTCGCGCATACACGCCTTCCGGCGTCTTCGGGCCCGGCTCGACACCGATCTGCGCATACAGGCTGCGATACAGCGGCTCAAGGATCGAAGGCTGGGCCGGCGTGGCGAGATAGATCGCTTTACCCTTGCCGAAGTTGTTGACGGTCACCACCGGCGGCTTGCCGTCGACGTTCGAGAAGCGCGCCATCACTTTCGCTGTCGATGGCTCCAGAACTTCATAGAAGTTGATCGAGGTCTCGAAAGCCTTGCCGTCGATTTCACCGCTCAGCGCTGCCGGCGTGCGGTAGAACTCGCTGGTGCGCAGGCCGAAGACGTCGGAGAGCCGGCCCGGCAGCGGCGTGTTGAACCACTGGTTGTTCTCGTTCACCTTGGCCGAGAACGCGGTCATGATCACCGTGCCGCCGTTGCGCACATAGTTGCGGATGTTGTCGGCCGCGGTCTGGTCCATCAGGTACAGCCCCGGTACGACGACCAGCTTGTAGCGGCTCAGGTCCTCGTGGCCGATATTGATGACCGCGACGTCGATGTTGTCCTTGTACAGCGGCGAGAACGCGTTGTGCTCCTGGACCATGTACGGCGTCGTGATGTAGGGACGCACCGTCGCCGAGATCGAGGGGTTGCTCGGGTTCGACGCGGTCCGGGTCTCGAACGAATAGGCGATCGCGATCGCAGGCTTGACCTCGCGCGGGAAGCCGAGCTTCTGCAGCGTCTTGAACTCCTTGGCGATGGTCGCGAATTCACCCAGCTTCCATGAAGGCGTGTCGTCGTGATCGAGCAGGCCGAACAGCGCCTGCTCCTCGCCGCCGAGGTGGCTGTTGAAGGTCCAGGCCAGCACGCCCTGTCCGCTGTTGAGCAGCCCGAAGTGCGCCCACATGCGCGAGCGGCCCTTGGAGCCGTAGAAGCCGGGGCCGCCGGCCTGGAACTCGTTGAACCACACCGAGGTCAGCAGCGTGCCCTTCATCATCATCGTTTCGAAGGCGCCGCTGATCGCATCGCCGGCGTAATAGCCGAAAGCACCGTAGCTGACGTAATCCCTGTAGCTCGAAAGGTAGTCGAAGCCGCGGCGTTCGCTGCTGTCCCAGAGATTGGAGATCGACGGCTTGTCCGGCGCGTTTTTGCGGCGTGCATGTTCGAGATCCGTCAGCACACCGATCGCGACATCCGACCAGTAGCGGCGCAGATCGAGATACCGCTCGAACGGGCCGGGCCCGTTGCCATTGGGCATCTCGATCTGGCCCCAGGACGTCAGCGTGCGTGACCAGCGCTGCGTCGCCCAGGCCTTGTTCAAGGCGTCGAGACTGCTGTACTTCTTCTGCAGCCACGCAACGAAGCGTTCACGGTCGGCGTCCGAGTACGACATGAAGCCATTGCCGATCTCGTTGTTGTAGCCGAACGCGATGACGCCCGGATCCTTGCCGTAACGCTTCGTCATCGCTTCGGCCAGGTCCTTCACCAGCCGGCGGTAGTCCGGATCGCTGATGTTGTCCATGTAGCGTTCTGCGGCCTGCAGCCGGCCGCCTTCCTGCGTCACCAGATCGACACCCGGATACTTGTGATGCAGCCACGGCGGTGCCGGCTGGCCGGGGATGTCGACGATGACCTTGATGCCGTTGGCCTGCATTTCCTTCAGCACGGCGTCGAACTTGTCGAAGGTGAAAACGCCTTCCGCCGGCTGGAAATAATCCCAGGACAAATCGCCCATGCGGACGACGCTGAATCCCGCCTTCTTCATCAGCGCGATGTCGCGATGGATCTGTTCGGGGGTGCGGTCCACCGGCTGGTAGTTGGCGCCGACGAAGAGCTGTCCCGCGCCGGGCCAGTTCGGATGGCCGACGGCGTTCTGGGCGTCTGCGGTGCCGGTGAGCGCGGCCAGCAGCGCAACCACCACGACGAGGGTGTGCCTCAGCTTCATTCTCCTCTCCTGAACATTCTAGTAATGGCGCCCGGCACGAACGTGCGAACCAGGCGCTTTGCGAGCGGTGCTCATCTTCCGGAAACGATCCTCACGTAGCGCGAGGCCGGAACAGCAAAGCCGTTCAATCAACCAACATCGGTCTAACCAGCGAAGTACCCTGCGCGAATGCCGGCGACATCCAGCTCCACCGCGAACAGCGCACCGGCGAGCGGTTGCGCTTCCAGCTCGGCGGCGCTCAGATCGCCTATGGCGCTGCTGATGTAAAGCGTCTTCAGTTCGGGGCCGCCGAACGCGCAGTTGGTGATGTTGCGAGCCGGCAGCTCGATGCGTGCGAGCAGGCTGGCGTCGGGTGCGTGGCAGGTGACGCAGGCGCCGTCCCAATGGGCGATCCAGATGCGGCCGTCGGCGTCGGTGGTCATGCCGTCGGGCTTGCCGTCACCGGCGCCGAATTTCAGCCACGGGCGCTTGGCGCCCAGCGTTCCGGTTTCGGGGTCGAAGTCGAAGACGCTGATCTCGCCGTGGCCGGTTTCGGTGAAGTACATGCTGCGCTGGTCCGGCGACCAGGTCGGGCCGTTGGAGATGTGTACGCTGTCCTGGTGGCGCGAGCAGGCGCCGTCCGCATCGTAGCGGTACAGCGCACCGCTGGACTCCACGCAGGCGTAGTCCATCGTGCCGCCCCAGAATCGGCCGCGAGCATCGCATTTGCCGTCATTGAAACGGTTGCCGCTGCGTTCCAACTCCGGCGCGTGAAGCTTATGCAGGACGCCAGTATCGGGATCGAACAAAGCAAAATGCTGGCGCAGCGTGACGATCAGTCCCGGCTGCGCAGCGCGCTCGGCCACCGCGGAAATCTCTTCGTCGAAAGTCCAGCTACGGCGCTCGTCACTGGCCGGCGTGTATCGGTGCAGGCGCCGTCCCAGGATGTCGACGAAATACAGCGCCTGCTGCCGCTCCGACCACAGCGTGCCTTCGCCCAGCATCGCACCGACCGGCCAGATGCACCGGACTGCTGAGATCGCTTGCGGAGCAGGGCGCATTGCTGCTGGCGTCAGTGCGAATCGCGCGGCACGGCGGAGCCGCTGCTACCGACCAGGAAGTCGAGGTCGGCGCCGAGATGCGCCTGCTGTACGTGCTCGACGTAGAGCTTGTACCAGCCGCGTTTCGGCTTCGGTGCCGGCTTCCATTCGGCGCGGCGGCGCGCCAGCTCCTGCTCCGAAACCTCGAGATGCAGGCGGCGCCGGCTGACGTCGAGTTCGATCATGTCGCCATCGCGCACCAGTGCCAGCGTGCCACCGGCCGCCGCTTCGGGCGAGGCATGCAGCACCACGGTGCCGTAGGCCGTGCCGCTCATGCGCGCATCGGAGACTCGCACCATGTCGGTGATACCCTTTTTCAGCACCTTGGTCGGCAATGGCATGTTGCCGACTTCGGCCATGCCGGGATAGCCCTTGGGGCCGCAGTTCTTCAGCACCAGCACGCAGTTTTCATCGACATCGAGTTCATCCAGATCGATGCGTGCGTGAAAATCTTCGATGTTCTCGAATACCACGGCGCGGCCGCGGTGCTGCAGCAGATGCGGCGACGCGGCGGAAGGCTTGATCACCGCACCATCGGGCGCGAGATTGCCCTTGAGCACGGCGATGCCGGCTTCGGTCTTGAAAGGATCGCTGACGGCGTGGATGACTTCACGGTTCCAGCACGGCGCGGATTCGATGTTCTCGCCGATGCTCTTGCCATTGACGGTCAGCGCATCGCGATGCAGGTATTGCAAAACTTCACGCATCACCGCGGGCAGCCCGCCCGCGTAGTAGAAGTCTTCCATCAGATATTTGCCCGAGGGCTGCAGATCGAGCAGGCAGGGCATTTCGGAGCCGAGTCGGTCCCAGTCTTCCAGCTTCAGATCCACACCGATGCGGCCAGCGATCGCCAGCAGGTGGATCACGGCGTTGGTCGAGCCGCCGATCGCGGCATTGGTGCGGATTGCGTTCTCGAAAGCCTGGCGCGTGAGAATCTTGTCGATGGTCAGGTCCTGCTTGACCATTTCGACGATGCGCCGGCCGGTCATCTGGGCCAGGCGGTTGCGGCGCGTGTCCGCAGCGGGAATCGCGGCGTTCTCGGGCAGCGACAAGCCCAGCGCTTCCACCATGCAGGCCATGGTCGAGGCGGTGCCCATCGTCATGCAGTTGCCCTTGGAGCGGTGCATGCAGCTTTCCGCCTCGACGAATTCCTGCTGCGTCATCTCGCCGGCGCGCACCATCTCCGACATCTTCCAGACGCCGGTGCCGGAACCGATGTCCTGGCCACGCCACTTGCCGTTGAGCATCGGCCCGCCGGACAGGCCGATGGTCGGCAGGCCGACGCTGGCCGCGCCCATCACCAGCGAGGGCGTGGTCTTGTCGCAGCCCATCAGCAGCACCACGCCGTCGATGGGATTGCCGCGGATCGACTCCTCGACATCCATGCTGGCGAGGTTGCGGAACAGCATCGCGGTGGGACGTATCTGGGTCTCACCCAACGACATCACCGGGAATTCCAGCGGAAAACCGCCGGCTTCATAGACGCCGCGCTTGACGAACTCCGCCAGCTCGCGGAAGTGGCCGTTGCAGGGCGTCAGTTCCGACCAGGTATTGCAGATGCCGATGACCGGGCGGCCATCGAACTCGTCGTGCGGGTAGCCCTGGTTCTTGATCCAGCTGCGGTAGATGAAGCCGCTCTTGCCCTCGTCGCCGAACCAGGCTTGGCTGCGGCGCTTGGGTTTGTTGTTATCGGTAGCCATGGGGTGCCCCAGATTTGGTCGCTGCGGCACATGCTATAAACGCGGCGGATGCAAATATAATGAAACTTTGGCGGATATCTATATCCGAACCAACATGTTTCAGTGCGACTGGCCGTTCTCCGTCTCCAGCGCCCAGCGCGGCGCGTCCTGCAGCGCGACCGGCCGCAGGAAGCGTTGCATGGCCGCATAGCCGACCGAGGTGCTCTGCGGCTGCGTGGACGACGGCCAGGGGCCACCGTGCTGCTGTGCATGCGTTACCGCGACACCGGTCGGCACGCCGGCGAACAGCACGCGGCCGGCGACGCGGCGCGCTGCCCGCAGCAGATGGCGCGCGTCGTCGCTGTCCTGCTCCAGGCCCCACAGCGTCACCGTCAGCGTGCCACCGACGGCTTCGAGCACCCGCACGGCCTCGCCGACATCGGCGGCGCGCACGACCAGTGCCAGCGGGCCGAACACCTCTTCGCGCAGATGCGCATCGGCGATGAACGCCTCCGCGGTGACCTCGAACAGCCGCGGCGCCGGGCCGGCACCGTCGGCCGCCGGCGCGAACACCGGCTTGACCGCCGCATGCGCCGCGAGCTTGGCGGCGCCGTTATCGAAGCCCTGGCGGATCGCGGGGCTCAGCATCGCGTGTGTCGGCATCGGCTTGAAGGCTTCGGCGAGCGCCGCGACGAAAGCATCGCTGGCCGGATCGTCGATCAGCACGATCACACCCGGGCTGGTGCAGAACTGGCCGCAGCCCAGCGTGATCGAGCCCGCCAGCGTCGCCGCCAGCGCAGCGCCCTCGGTTCTCAGCTTGGCCGGCAGTGCGACCACCGGGTTGATCGAGCCGAGCTCGCCGTAGAACGGGATCGGCCGCGGCCGCTCGGCCGCGAGTTTCTGCAGCGCCATGCCGCCCTGGTAGGAGCCGGTGAAGGCGACCGCGGCGACGTCGGGATGACGCACCAGGTAGGAGCCGCCTTCGCGGTCCGCGTTCGGTACCAGGCTGATCAGGCCCGCAGGCAGCTTCTGCCGTTCGAGCACTCGCTGTGCCAGCTCCCACACCGCCAGCGACAGCTGCGGATGCCCGGGATGCGCCTTCACCACCACCGGGCAGCCAGCCGCCAGCGCCGCGGCGGTGTCGCCGCCGAGCACCGAGAACGCGAACGGGAAATTGCTTGCCGAGAACATCGCGACCACGCCCAGCGGCTCCAGCATGCGGACCAGATGTGGACGGCCCTGCGGCGGTGCGCCGGCGATCGCGGCATCGTCGACCCTGGCGTACGGCACGCCGGCTTCGACTTCGGCGGCGAAGCCGCGCAACTGGAAGCTGGTGCGCGCGACCTCACCATTGAGCCGCGCCGGTCCCAGCGCGCTCTCACGGTCGGCGATGGCGACGAGTTCGTCGCGCGCCGCGTCGAGCGCGTCGGCGAGTCCGCGCAGCAGCGCGGCACGCAAGCTCGGCCCGGATTCGGCCCAGAACACGGCAGTGGCGGCGGCGGACTGGACGCTGGAGTCGATCGCGTCGAGCGGGGTGGGGCTGGTGTTGTTCATCAGATAATCCTTTAACGCACGCAGGCGCTTTCGATCCCAAAAGTCTATGGGTCGCTCCGGCCCGGAACCAATTGCGATTCACCGCGCCGGGATATTGCAATGCATATGGACCGTGCGAAGCAGGTGATACCTGCGTCCCCTGCTGCCGATCCGGCGATCTCCGCGATCACGGCTTCGGGCCGACGCGCGGGGCATGCACGAATCGATATGGATCAATTCTGAATCGCCATTGGATTCTTTGGCCCGGGGCGTAAACGATGCGAGCCTGCGCGCTTATCCAAATACCAATACGCGGCGGGAGAACCCATGAATAACAACGAACTCTTTCTGATCGCGCTGGTACTCATCTTCACGGTGCCGTATCTGGTCTGGCGATTGGGGCGGACCGAGTACTACGCGCCGCTGGTTGTGGTGCAGATCATCATGGGTGTTCTGCTCGGCCCCGGCGTCCTCGGTGCGATTTACCCGGACTACTACCACTTCGTGTTCACCGCGCCGGTGGTGCAGTCGCTCAACGGCATCGCCTGGTGGGCGGTGATCCTGTTCGTGTGGCTGGCGGGCATCGAGCTCGATCTGGCCAAGACCTGGCGCCACCTCGGCGAGACCACGCTCACCGCCGGTTTGGCACTCGGCGCGCCGCTGCTGCTGGGTTCGGCCGTTGCCGTCGTCATCAGCACCCAGCAGGGGTGGCTCGGGCCGAAGGCCCAGCCGTGGCAGTTCGTGGTCGCCACCGGCATGTCCTGCGCGGTCACCGCCTTGCCGATCCTGATGCTGTTCCTGGAGAAACTGGAGATCCTGCGCCAGCCCCTCGGTCAGCGAATCCTGCGTTACGCGAGCCTCGACGACATTGCCATCTGGGGCGTGCTGGCACTCGTTCTGATGGACTGGCAGCGCATGGGCCGGCAGTTCGCCTTTCTGGCGGCGTTCGGGCTGATCGCATGGAGTTTCCGCAAGCTGATCCCGCGAATTCCCGAGAGCGACCGCTGGTACGCCGCGCTGATTCTGCTGGCCGTGTGCGCGTTTGGCGCTGACTGGTCGGGCCTGCATTTCATGGTCGGTGCATTCCTGTGCGGAGCGGCGATGGACTCTGCCTGGTTCAAGCAGGAGCAGCTGGATCAGCTGCGCCGCAACGTGCTGTTGGTGTTGATGCCGGTGTTCTTTCTAAGCACCGGCCTGCGTACCAATTGGGCCATGGGTGGTGAGGCGGTCTTCGTGGTCGCCGCGGGGCTGCTGGTGGCCGCCGTCGCCGGCAAGCTGCTGGGCGTTCACGCCGCGGGCCGCATCCTCAAATGGGCTCCGGGAGAAGCGTCGATGATCGGCTGGCTGCTGCAGACCAAAGCTCTGATCATGATCATTTTCGCGAACATCCTGCTGGACAAGCAGATCATCACCAACGAGATGTTCACCGCCCTGCTGCTGATGGCGGTTGCCAGCACGATGCTGACGATCCCGGTGGTGTCGCCGATGCTCGCACGCACGAAGGCTCTGCCGATCGGACAGGCCGGAACCATTCACAGCAACTGAACCGGCATCGCCGGACGGCACTACTCTTGAGCTGGGCAGGAGCGCAGTACAGATGAACCATATTGAAGGCGAGGCAATCGCCCCGGCGACTTTCCCCAGCCTGCGTGGTCGACGGGTGTTCATCACCGGTGGAGGATCAGGGATCGGCGCCGCGATGGTGACGGCGTTCGCCCGTCAGGGCGCGCACGTGGCCTTCATCGATATCGCCGAAGAACCGAGCGCCGCACTGGCAGCGCGGCTCGTGGATGAAGCTTTGCCGGCGCCGTGGTGGCGTGGTTGCGATGTCCGCGACGTCTCTGCGCTGCAGAATGCGATCCGCGACGCGGCGGCCTCGATCGGCGATTTTCACGTGCTGGTCAACAACGTTGCCAGCGACGACCGGCACACGCTCGACGCGGTCAGCGCCGAATACTACGACCAGCGCATCGCGATCAATCAGCGCCCGGCATTCTTCGCGATTCAGGCCGTGGTGCCGGGCATGCGCCAGCTCGGTGGCGGCGCCATCGTCAACCTCGGCTCCATCGGCTGGCAGGCCAAGAGCGGCGGCTATCCCTGTTATGCAATCGCCAAATCCGCGGTCAACGGGCTGACGCGCGGACTCGCGCGCGAGCTCGGTGCCAGCCGCATCCGCATCAACACGGTGTCGCCCGGCTGGGTGATGACGCAACGGCAGATCGATCTGTGGCTCGATGCCGAAGGCGAGAAGGAACTGGCCCGCAATCAATGCCTGCCGGACCGCGTCCAGCCGGACGATATCGCCAATATGGTGCTGTTCCTGGCCTCGGACCAGGCACGCACCTGCACCGCGCAGGAGTTCGTCGTCGACGCCGGCTGGCTGTGAGACGCTGGATTCTAGCGGTCGTAGCGCTTCATGCTCATCGTCGAGGCCTCGATCTTCGACATGAACTGCGCGGCGCTCGGAGCCTTTTCGAAGATCGCCATCGACGCATCGGCGTCCTTCGCCGACCGCCAATGGACGATCACCAGCCAGTCGCCGTCGGCGCCATGCGCGCTCTCGCGCGAAATGAAGCCTGGCTGCCTGGCCACGTGTTCACGCTCCACTGTCTTGTCTATTGGAGCGAAGTCGGTTGCAGAGACTCCTGCCTTGAGCTTGAACGTGACGACTTCGATGACGTTGCCGCCCTGGCTGGCCAGCGCGGGCTGGACAGCGAGCGTTGCCAGCAAGGTGCTGCTCATTAGGAACTTGCGGATATTCATGGGCCCTCTGTGCGTCAGAACTTGCCGTTGTCGTTCTGCCACTCCGACCGGGGTGGGATGGTCTCGATCGTGTCCCAGTGCTCGGCGATCTTGCCGTTCTCGACCCTGAAGAGGTCGTAGAACGCGCTCGGCTTGCCGGCGAACTCGCCTTCGCTGGCAACGAGCACGAAGTTGCCTTCGCCGAGCACCTTGTGCACCTTGTGATACTTCATCGTCACGCCCGCCTTGGCCATGGCCTGGAGCGCGGCACCGAGGCCGGAGAGGCCATCGGCGATCTGCGGGTTGTGCTGGTGGTAGTGGTCGCCGTCGTAGTAGCCCGCCAGCCGGTCCATTCGCCCGTTCACCAGTATGTCATCGACGAACGCCGCGACCCGTTTCTTGTTGGCTGCCGTCTGGTCCAGGTCCGTCGCCAAGGTCGGCCCGTCGATCATCGTGCGTCCGCTCGGGTTGGCTTTGGCTGGCGTCTCTTGCAGGTTGTCCCAGTGCTCGACGATCTTGCCGTTCTCGAAGCGGAAGATGTCGAAGCCGATTTTCGGGCCGAAGAAGTTGTAGTCGGTGTGCGCGAAGACGAAGTCACCGTCCTGGAACACCCGCACTGTGTTCACCTTCGCCGAACCCTTCGGCAGTGCCTGCAGTACCGCGCCGAAGCCGGCGAGGCCGTCTCCGACGGCGAGGTTGTGCTGGGTGTACCGGGCGGGATTGACGACGGCGACCGCTGCCTGCTCACCGGTTTCGATGGATTTGAGCAGCGCGACGACCTGTGCCTTGGGATCGGTGGACATGAGGATTCCTTTCGATGGCGCCGCCATTCGGCGGTGGTTTGTTTGCCGCGCCACTTTGCCGGCACCGAGGCCGGACTGCGAGGTCGTCGTCGGGCAAATGATGGTAGAAACCGCGCAGACGCGCGATCACTGCGCACACGCTAAAAGGATTGGTCGTGCCCGAGCCCCCCAAGGTACTGCGCGAGACACGCT
Source organism: Hydrocarboniphaga sp. (assembly GCF_965279055.1). Taxonomy (NCBI): domain Bacteria; kingdom Pseudomonadati; phylum Pseudomonadota; class Gammaproteobacteria; order Nevskiales; family Nevskiaceae; genus Hydrocarboniphaga; species Hydrocarboniphaga sp. Next base: position 2,033,022 of record NZ_OZ257125.1, read on the forward strand.
TCGCGAACGCGAGGCTGGACCCCATCGGAGTGGAGTTGATGAGCTTGTCGGAGCTCCGCGCTCGTGTGTCCGCGAGGCTGCTGTTCGAGACGGAGCGCGTCGCGTTTTTCATGGTTCTTGTGGTGACCGGAGGGCATGGAGAACATCTGGTCGACTTCCAGCGTTTCGGGCTGCGCACTGGTCACGTGGTCTTCGTCAGGCCCGGACAGGTGCAGCAGTGGCAGCCAGCGCAGGGCCTCGAAGCCGATCTGCTGCTGATCGATCCGGCGGTGCTACAGCCGACCGCATCCACCTCCCATCAGGGGACGATGGCGCTGCTGCGTCTGGACGACTGGGCGGCCCACTTCAAGATGGATGCAGACGGGCTGGCCGCTTGGAGGTCCCTGGCCGCGATGCTGCGTCGGCAGCTCGATCGACCGCTGCTGGATGAGCTCTCGGCGGCAATGGCGCACCAACTGCTCGTCTGTCTGATGCTCAGCATCAGCCGATCGGCGACGGATCTCCTGGCAGCGCCGACGGTGCAGGCAACGTTGATTCGGCGTTTGCGGCGCGAACTGGAAGGTGTGGTCGACACCCGGCCGTCGGTGGCACTGCTTGCCCGCAGCCTAGGTGTCTCAACGAGTACCCTGGCGCGCACCTGCAGAGAGGTTCTGGGACATTCGGCAAAAGAGGAAGTGGATCGGCGCGTGGTCCTGGAAGCTCAGCGCTTGCTCGTACACAGCACGTCGACCTCGGCCGCGATCGGTGAGCATCTCGGCTTCAGCGAGCCGACGAACTTCGTCAAGTTCTTTCGGCGGCGCGTGGGTACGACGCCGGAAGCGTTCCGCAAGTCGCATCGCCTGTAGCCTGACTCAGCCAGAAACGCTGCACTACGTGGCGTCGTCGACTTTCAGCTCGATGCCGTAGATCGACGCGGCCGCCGTCTTCAACGCCTTGAGCATGATCTTGGCTGCTGGCGACAGCAGCCAATCGGTGCGCCTGATCAGGCCGAACGCGTCCATCGTGCACGACAGCTCGACCGGCAGCATCGCCACCATGCCGTAGCCAGCGTAGTAACGCGCCACGTCGGTCGGCACCACGGCGATGTAGTCACTGCGTTCCAGCATGCGCGTGATGAATACCAACTCGGTGGATTCAATCAGGCGGCTGGGCATTTCGAGCCCGCTTTCCTGAAACATCAGCTCGAAGCGGTGGCGCATCACGCTGCCTGGGGGCGGCACGATCCAGGCCTCGGCGGCAAGCTCCTTCAGTGACAGCGAGGCCGTCTGCAGCAGCGGGTGCTGCGGCCGCACGATCCCGCAGACCTGCTCCTCGGCCAGCGCCTCGTAGTGCAGGTGCGTCTTGTCGTGGCGCTCGAACAGGCGCGCGACCAGGATGTCGAGCTTGTTCTGCGCGAGCCGTTCCTGCAGCACGTCGCTGCTCTCGACCACCAGGGACACGCGCAGATTCGGATACTGCTGCGTCACCGCGGCCAGCGCGGCTGGCAGCAGGGTCATGGAGGGCGCTGCGATCGTGCCGACGCGGACGCTGCCGAAGCGTCCAGCCTTCAGCGCTTCGAGTTCGGCGCCGGCCTCGCGCAGGCTGGCCAGGGCCATGCGCGCGTGGCGGATCATGGCCTCGCCGTACCAGGTAGGGCGCATGCCACGCGGCAGGCGATCGAACAATGGTACCGCGACCATGTCCTCGAGATCCTTGAGCAGTTTGGACGCCGCGGGCTGGGACATGTTCAGGGTTTCCGCGGCCCGATGGATGTTGCCCTCGTCATCGATCGCGATCAGCAACAGCAGTTGCCGTGTCTTGACCCGCGCACGGACGTACCACGGATGAGCCGAAGACATGTTCCTCTCTCCCTTATATATATTTATCAATATAGATTACATCAATAAAAGCATTTGTTGCATATGCCTCCCGTCCGCAAAATCACTGCGCGCCCGGCAAGTGGCGAGTTCGACCAGAAACACGCAGGCGGAGAAAACATGCGACTGATCCAGTTCCTGGACGAACGCGGCATGACGCGGGTCGGGAAGGTCGATGCCGATGGAGTCAGCACGCGGCTCGTCGGGGAATTCGACACCATCTATGCGCTGGCCACTGCCGCCATCGGTGCCGGACAGACCCTGGAAGCGCTGGCGTCTCGATCGCTTGGCGACGCAGGCTTCGACTATCAGACCCTGCTGCGCGAGCGCCGCGTGCTGTCACCGGTGCAGCATCCCGATCCGGCGCACTGCCACGTCACCGGCACCGGCCTGACCCATCTGGGCAGCGCCGCGACGCGCGACGCGATGCATAAGAAGCTGCAGCAGGACACGGAAGCACTGACCGACTCGATGCGCATGTTCAAATGGGGTGTCGAAGGCGGCATTCCGAAGGACGGGCGTCCCGGCGCGCAGCCGGAGTGGTTCTACAAGGGCGATGGCAGCATCGTGGTGGCGCCCGGAGCGCCGCTGCCTTCGCCCGATTTCGCGCTGGACGGCGGCGAAGAGCCCGAACTCGTGGGCCTGTACCTGATCGGGGCGGACGGCGCGCCGCATCGCCTGGGGTTCGCGATCGGCAACGAGTTTTCCGACCACGTCACCGAGCGCCAGAACTATCTCTATCTGGCGCATTCCAAGCTGCGCTACTGCGCCGTCGGCCCCGAGCTTTACACCGGCGCGCTGCCTCGCGACCTGCGTGGCTCCAGCCGCCTGCGCCGCGGCGATACGCTGGTCTGGGAACGGCCGTTTCTGACCGGCGAGGCCAACATGTGCCACACGCTGGAAAACCTCGAGTATCACCACTTCAAGTACGCCGCGCACCGCCGGCCGGGTGACGTGCATCTGCACTTCTTCGGTACCGCGACGCTGAGCTTTGCCGATGGCGTGCGTGCGCAGGCCAGCGACGAGTTCGAGATCGATCTGCCCGCGCTCGGCGCGCCCTTGATCAATCCGCTGGCGATCGTCGACAGCGGCTTCGCGCTCGGCGGCGTACGTCCGCTCTGACCCAACGATGACCGGGTGACGGCATGCAAAGAATGGGAATGCTCATCGGCATCGCCGCCGACAGGATCGCGGAATACAAGGCCCTGCATGCGGCGGTGTGGCCGCAGGTTCTCGAGCAGCTGCGGCAGGCGAACGTCCGCAACTACACGATCTTTCTGCGCGAGCCGGAAAATCTGCTGTTCGGCTGCTGGGAGTATCACGGCGAGGACTTCGAAGCCGACATGAAGCGCATCGCGGCGGACCCGGAGACGCAGCGCTGGTGGACGTTCTGCGAGCCCTGCCAGCTGCCGCTGCAAAGCCGGGCCGAGGGCGAGCACTGGGCAATGATGGAAGCCGTGTTCCACATGGATTGAGCGATGAAAACCGTACTCTGCGAACAGCCCGGCAGCCTCGCGCTGGTCGAGCGCCCCGAACCGGAAGCCGGGCCTGACGAGGTACGCCTGCGCGTGCGCAGCGTCGGCATCTGCGGCACCGACATCCATATTTTCGGCGGCACCCAGCCCTATCTCAGCTATCCGCGCGTGATGGGCCACGAACTGTCCGGCGAGGTGCTGTCGGCGCCCGCAGGCAGCGGCCTTGCGCCCGGCGACGTCGCCTACGTGATGCCTTACCTGTCCTGCGGCGAGTGCATCGCCTGTCGCCGCGGCAAGACCAATTGCTGCACACGAATCCAGGTACTCGGCGTTCACTGCGACGGTGCCCTGGTGGAATTCCTGTGCGTGCCGCAGCGTTTCGTGCGCAAGGTCGAAGGCATCAGTTTCGACGAAGCGGCGATGATCGAATTTCTGGCGATCGGTGCGCACGCGGTGCGCCGCGCGCGCGGGCAGGGCGAGCTACGCGCCCGTCGCGCACTGGTCGTCGGCGCCGGCCCGATCGGACTCGCGGTGGCCTTGTTCGCGCAGTTGCACGGCGCCGAAGTCACGGTGCTGGATACGCGCGAGGACCGGCTCGCCTTCGCGCGCGCGCAGCTGCGCGTCGCGCATACGGTGGCCGTCGGCGAAGGCGATCGCGAGACGCTGGCAGCACTGACCGGCGGCGAATTCTTCGACGCGGTGTTCGATGCCACCGGGAATGCGCGCGCGATGGAGCGTGGCCTGCAATTCGTCGCACACGGCGGCTGCTATGTCTGGGTGTCGATCGTCGCGGATGCAATCACGCTGCCCGACCCCGAGTTCCATAAGCGCGAGACCACGCTGCTCGCCAGCCGCAACGCCACGATCGAGGACTTCGAGGAAGTGGTCGCGGCGATGCGCGCGGGCCAGGTGCCGACGCGCGCGCTGAACACCCACCGCACCACGCTGGACGCCTTGCCCGAGGTGTTCCCGACCTGGACGCAGCCGCAGGCCGGTGTCGTCAAGGCGATCGTGCGGATCGGCTGAGCCGCATCATAAAAAATTTCAATACAAGAAAGATCGAGGAGAACAGCATGGACGGACAGGAGCAGTCGGCGGCGCCGCGCTATCGCACGATGCTGTTCATCGTGGTGAGCCTGTTCTTTCTGTGGGGCGTCGCCAACAACCTCAACGATGTGCTGATCGCGCAGTTCAAGAAGGCATTCTCGCTGAGTGATCTGCAATCGGGTCTGGTGCAGTCGGCGTTCTACATGGGCTACTTCCTGCTCGCGATCCCGGCGTCGTTGTTCGTGCGCCGCTACGGGTACAAGTCGGCGGTGGTGTTCGGGCTGTGCCTTTACGGCGTCGGCGCGTTGCTGTTCTACCCGGCCGCCGAAGTCCGCGAGTACTCGTACTTTCTCGCCGCGCTGTTCGTGATCGCCAGTGGCCTGGCCTTCCTCGAAACTTCGGCGAACCCGCTGATGACGATGCTCGGCTCTCCGGAAACCGCCGAGCGTCGCCTCAATTTCGCGCAGGCCTTCAATCCTCTCGGTTCGATCACCGGCGTGCTGATCGGCAAGCACTACATCTTCTCGGGTGTCGAGCACAACCAGGAAAGCCTCGCCGGCCTAGCGCCCGACCAGCTCGCGGCGTTCTACGCGCAGGAAGCGCAGGCCGTGCAAATGCCCTATCTGGTGCTCGGTGGCCTTGTGCTGGTGTGGGCGGCGGTGGTGGCGGTGACCCGCTTCTCGCAGGTCGCGACGGCCGTAACGGCGCCGGCCGAAAGTGGTGCGACGCTGGCCGGCTTCCGCGAACTGCTGCGCAAGCGCAGCTTCGTGTTCGGCGTCGTCGCGCAGTTCTTCTACGTCGGCGCCCAGGTCGGTGTCTGGAGTTTCATGATCCGCTACGCCCAGCACGCGGTCGATGGCATCGGCGAAAAAGCCGCGGCCAGTGTGCTGGTGTGGTCGCTGGTCGGCTTCATGCTCGGCCGCTTCGCCGGCACCGCGCTGATGCTGCGCTACAACGCAGCGCGTCTGATGGCGGCGTTCGCCGGCATCAACATCGTGTTGTGCCTGGTTGCGGTCATGCTCGGCGGTCTGCCGGGCCTGCTGGCGCTGGCCGCGACGAGCTTCTTCATGTCGATCATGTTCCCGACAATCTTCGCGATGGCATTGAAGAACCTCGGACCGCTGACGCCGTCCGGTTCTTCGCTGCTGGTCATGGCGATCATCGGCGGCGCGATCCTGCCGGCGCTGATGGGCGGCGTTTCCGACCTGAGCTCGATCCGTGTCGCGATGCTGCTGCCGGCCGGCTGCTTCGCCATCGTCGGCGCGTTCGCACTTGCCGGCCGAGCGCGCGGCGCCGAGGCACGCCTGGCGCAAGCCGCATGCTGATCGACGCGCACCAGCATTACTGGCGCATCGGCGACAACGATTGTCGTTGGCCGAGTACCGACTTGCCGGCGATCCATCGCAACTACGAGCCGAAGGATCTGGCGCCGTTGCTCGCGCAGACCGGCGTCGGCATGAGCGTGCTGGTGCAGTCGCAGCCGAGCGAGCGCGATACCGCCTGGCTGCTCGAACTGGCCGCGACCACGCCGAATGTCGGCGCCGTGGTCGGCTGGACCGATCTGGCCGCCGCCGATGCGCCGCAGCGCATCGCCGAACTGGCGCGGCATCCCAAGCTGCGCGGCCTGCGGCCGATGCTGCAGGACCTGCAACGCGATGACTGGATTCTCGATGCCAGCCTGAGTCCGGCGATCACCGCGATGGAAGACTGCGGCCTGTCCTTCGATGCGCTGGTGAAGCCGCGTCACCTGCCGGCGCTGTACGAATTCGCGCGCCGCCACCCGCGGCTCGCGATCGTGATCGATCATGGCGGCAAGCCGGCAATCGCGGCGCATGGCTTCGAGCCCTGGGCCGCCGATCTCGCCAGGCTGGCGCGGCTGCCGAACGTCGGCTGCAAGCTGTCGGGCCTCGCGACCGAGGCGGCGCCCGGGTGGACCGCCGATGACCTGAGTCCCTACGTCGGGCAACTGATGGACTGCTTCGGGCCGCAGCGCCTGATGTGGGGCAGCGACTGGCCGGTGCTGAATCTCGCCGGCGACTACGTCAGCTGGCACCGGCTTGCAGCATCGCTGTGCCGCTTCGGCAGCGAGAGCGACCGGCGGGCCGTATTCGGTGGCACGGCGCGGGCCTTCTACCGCATCGAGTCCGCATGAGCAGTGCTTCGCTACCGCAGCGACGCCTCGGCCGTACCGGGCTGCGCCTGACCGTTCTGGGTTTCGGCGCGGCCGGGATCGGCAATCTGTATCGCGCGATCGACGATGAAACCGCGCTGTCGGCGGTCGATGCTGCGCTGGATCTCGGTGTGCGCTACTTCGATACGGCGCCGCATTACGGCTTCGGCCTCAGCGAGAAGCGGCTCGGTCGCGCGCTGTCACGGCGCGACGGCGAGGTGCTGGTGTCGACCAAGGTCGGCCGCGTGCTCGATCCGGTGCCCGCGTATGCCGACCTGTCGCGGCCGCGGCAAGGCTTCATTTCCCCGGAACCCGTGGAGTCGGTGTTCGACTATTCCTACGACGGTGTGCAGCGCTCGCTGGAAGAGAGCCTGCGGCGGCTCGGCCGCGATCGCATCGAGCTGCTGCTGGTCCACGATCTGGGCGTCGACACGCACGGCGCCGAGCATACGCAGCGTTTCGCGCAGTTCGTCGATGGCGGCTACCGCGCGATGCGCGAGTGGCGCGATGCCGGCCTCGTCGGCGCGATCGGCATGGGCGTCAACGAGACCGCGGTCTGTACGCAGGCGCTGGCGCATGCGGACTTCGACTGCTTCCTGCTCGCCGGGCGCTACACGCTGCTGGAACAGCATGCGCTCGAGCATTTCCTGCCGCTGTGCGCCGCGCGCGGCGTGTCGCTGATCATCGGCGGGCCGTTCAACTCCGGCATTCTCGCCAGCGGTGTGCGCGACAGCCCGCGCATCGCGCCGCCGCCGTACAACTATGCGCCGGCGCCGCCGGCGATGATCGAGCGCGTGCGCCGCATCGAGACGCTGTGCGATGAGTACGGCGTGTCGCTGCCGGCGGCGGCGCTGCAATTCCCGCTGGCGCATCCGCAGGTCGCGACGGTGATTCCCGGCGCGGCCGATGCCGCACAGGTGCGCCAGGCCGCGGCCTGGCTGCAGATGCCGATCCCCTTCGCGTTCTGGCAGGCGCTGCGCGAGCACGGGCTGCTGCATCCCGAAGCGCCGCTGCCGATTCACCACGGACTCACCGCATGAACCGTCTGCAACACAAGACCGCCATCGTCACTGCCGCGGGGCAGGGGATCGGCCGCGCTACCGCGGAACTGTTCGTGCGCGAAGGCGCGCGCGTGATCGCGCTGGACATCAACCAGGCGGCGCTGGCCACGCTCGAAGGCTGCCGGACGCATCGAGTCGACGTCTGCGACGCCGACGCCGTGGCGACGCTGGGCGCCCAGTTCGGCGCCGTGGACGTGCTGGTCAACGCGGTCGGCTACGTGCATTCCGGCACGATCCTCGACTGCGAGCCCGCGGATCTGCAGCGCTCCTTCGACATCAACGTCGCTTCGATGCACCTGATGTGCCGCAGCCTGCTGCCGGCGATGATCGCGCGCGGCGGCGGCGCGATCGTCAACGTGTCCTCGGTGGCCAGCTCGATCAAGGGCGTGCCCAACCGTTTTGCCTACACCACCACCAAGGCCGCAGTGATCGGCCTGACCAAGGCGATCGCCGCCGACTTCGTCGGCAGCGGCATCCGCTGCAACGCGATCGCGCCCGGCACCGTGCAGTCGCCCTCGCTCGACCAGCGGCTCGCCGCCAGCGGTGACCATGCCGCGATGCGTGCCGCCTTCATCGCGCGCCAGCCGATGGGCCGCCTCGGCAGCGCCGAGGAGGTCGCCGAACTGGCGCTGTACCTCGCATCCGACGCTTCGTCGTTCACCACCGGTGCGGTGCATGTGATCGACGGAGGCTGGACGACTTGAGCCACTCGGCTGCAAGCCGCGTCGCGCGCGAGCGACTTCGCACTCGCTGCGCGGGATTCATCATCATTGGAGTGATTGCATCATGAAGCTGCTGCGTTATGGCCCTTCCGGCTCCGAATGGCCGGGTCTGCTCGATGCGAAGGGGCGCATCCGTGATCTTTCCACGGTCCTGCTCGATATCGGCGGTGACACGCTGTCGCCGGCTTCGCTGGCACGTCTCGCCACGATCCCGACCGATTCGCTGCCGCTGGTCGAGGGCAGCCCGCGCCTGGGGCCCTGCGTTGCGGGCATCGGCAAGTTCATCTGCATCGGCCTCAACTACGCCGATCACGCGGCGGAGACCGGCGACACGGTGCCACCCGAGCCGGTGATCTTCAGCAAGGCCACCAGCGCGATCTGCGGGCCGAACGACGACATCATCCAGCCGCGCGGCTCCACCAAGCTCGACTGGGAGGTGGAGCTGGGCGTGGTCATCGGCAAGACCGCACGCTATGTCGACGAAGCCGATGCGATGGACCACGTCGCCGGCTGGTGCGTCATCAACGACGTGTCGGAGCGCAGCTTCCAGATGGAGCGCGGCGGCACCTGGGACAAGGGCAAGGGCTGCGACACCTTCGGCCCGATCGGCCCCTGGCTGGTCACGCGCGACGAGATCGCCGACGCCGGTGAGCTGGGTCTGTGGCTGGAAGTCAACGGTCGTCGTTACCAGAACGGCTCGACGCGCACGATGGTCTTCCGGCCGGCGTTTCTGGTCAGCTACGTCAGCCAGTTCATGAGCCTGCAGCCGGGCGACGTGATCTCCACCGGCACGCCGCCCGGCGTAGGCCTCGGACAGAAGCCTCCGGTGTTCCTGAAGCCCGGCGACGTCGTGCGCCTGGGCATCGAAGGCCTCGGCGAGCAGCGGCAGACGGTCGTCGCCGCCGACGTTCCATCAGCCCGGTGATACCCCGATGAGCGAACTTCTTTCCCTTTTCCGCATCGCGCCGAATGACGATGTGGCGACCGCGGTGCGTGCGATCCAAGCCGGCGAGACCGTCGAGCTGGACGGCGTGCCGCTGACGGTCGCCGAGGCGATCCCGAAGGGCCACAAGCTGGCGCTGCGGTCGATCGCAGTCGGCGCGCCGGTGCGCAAGTTCGGCTTTCCGATCGGCCGCGCGACGGCCGGCATCGCGCCGGGCCAGCACGTGCATACGCACAATGTCGAAACCGGGCTGTCCGGCACGCTGGAATACGAATATCGACCGCAGCCGCAGCTTGCGCCGCGCGCGGAAGATGCGCCGTCCTTTCTCGGCTACCGCCGCGCCGACGGGCGCGTCGGCACGCGCAACGAGATCTGGATTCTGTGTACCGTCGGCTGCGTCGGCCCCACGGCGCAGCAGATCGCGGCGCGCGCCAATCAGTGTTTCGCCGGCCGTATCGACGGTGTGCATGCTTTCGTGCATCCGCACGGCTGCTCGCAGATCGGTGAGGATCTCGCGCACACGCGACGCCTGCTCGCCGGCCTGGCTCGGCATCCCAATGCCGGCGGCGTGCTGATCGTCGGTCTCGGCTGCGAGACCAACCAGCTCAGCCGGCTGCTCGACGAGATCAGCGAGCACGAGCGCTCGCGCATCCGCAGTTTCAGCACGCAGCAGGCGGGTGACGAGATCGAAGACGGGCTCGCGCTGATCGAGCAACTGGTCGCGCTCGCCGAGCAGGATCGCCGCGAGCCTTGCCCGCTGTCGGATCTGGTGCTGGGCCTCAAGTGCGGTGGCTCCGACGGCTTCTCGGGGCTCACCGCCAACCCGCTGGTCGGCCGCATGGCCGAGCGCCTCGCGGCTGCCGGCGGCACGCCGGTGCTGACCGAGATCCCGGAGATTTTCGGCGCCGAACATCTGTTGATGGAGCGCGCGACGGACCGTGCGGTGTTCGAGCAGATCGTGACGCTGGTAAATGATTTCAAGCAGTACTTCATCCGCAACGGCCAGGGCGTGCACGAGAATCCTTCGCCCGGCAACATCGAGGGCGGTATCACCACGCTGGAAGAAAAATCGCTGGGCGCGGTGCAGAAGGGCGGTCATGCGCCGGTGACGCAAGTGTTGCGCTACGGTGAGCGCGCGCAGGCGCGGCCCGGCATGGCACTGCTGGAGGCGCCCGGTAACGATGCGGTGTCGTCCACCGCGCTGACAGCGGCCGGCGCGACGCTGATCCTGTTCACCACCGGTCGCGGTACGCCGCTGGGCTTTCCGGCGCCGACGCTGAAGATTGCATCCAATAGCGGCATCGCCGAGCGCAAGCCGGGCTGGATCGACTTCGACGCCGGCCGCCTGCTCTCCGGCCTGCCGACGGAAACGGCGGACGTGGAAATGCTGGCGCTGATCGTCGCCACCGCCTCCGGCAAGCCGGCGCGCAATGAGATCAACGGCCAGCGCGAAATCGCGTTGTGGCGGATCGGTGTGACGTTGTGAACAAACTGCGGCTGCGCCAGGCGACGCTGTACTACCTGCCGCATGAGATTGCGCGGCCGCGCTACGCACGTGAGAGCGCCGGCATCGGCGTCGTCCATATCGGCCCTGGCGCTTTTCATCGCGCGCACCAGGCGGTGTATTTCGACGAACTGCTCAACCACGGCGGCGACTGGGCGATCAGCACAGTTTCGCTTCACAGCCGCGAGCTGCGCGACGCGCTGCTGCCTCAGGACAGCCTGTATACGCTGGCCTTGCTCGACCGCGAGCCGTCTTATCGCGTGATCGGCTCGATCCGCGAAGTGCTCTGGGCGGCTGAAGAGCAGGCCGCGGTGCTGGCGCGTCTGGCGGACCCTGCGACGCGCATCGTCAGCCTGACCGTCACCGAAAAGGGCTACTGCCTTGCCGGCATGGATCTCGACACGCGGCATCCGGACATCGTGGCCGATCTCGCCGCGCCGCATGCGCCGCGCAGCGCAATCGGCTACCTCGTCGAGGGTCTGCGCCGACGTCGTGCTGCGGGGCAGGGTGCTTACACCATGCTGAGCTGCGACAACCTGGTCGACAACGGGCTGCGTCTCGGCCGCGCCGTGCAGCAGTACGCACAAGCGGTGGATCCGGAATTGGCGCGCTGGATCGAAGCCGAGTGCGCGTTCCCGAGCACGATGATCGACAGCATCACACCGGCCACCGACGACCCGCTGCGCGCGCGGGTGCTCGCGGCCACCGGCCTCGCCGACGCCTGGCCGATCCAGCGTGAAGCCTTCAGCCAATGGGTGATCGAGGACCGCTTCACGCTGGGCCGCCCGGACTTCGCCATGGCCGGTGTCACGCTGACCGACGACGTCGGCGCCTTCGATCGCGCCAAGCTGCGCCTGCTCAACGGCGCGCATTCCTCGCTGGCCTATCTCGGTTCGCTGCTGGGGCTTGAGACTGTGGCCGAGGCGATGCGCGAGCCGCTGCTCTGCGCCTACGTCGAGCAGCTGATGCGCGACAGCATTCTGCCGACCGTGAAGCCGCCGAAAGGCCTGAACCTGCGCGCGTACATCGACACCGTATTGGAGCGCTTCCGCAACCCGGCGATCGCCCACAAGCTGTCGCAGATCGCCTGGGACGGTTCGCAGAAGCTGCCGTTCCGTTTGCTCGGCACCGTTAGCGACCGGCTCGAAGCGGCGGCGCCGATCGACGCGCTGTGCCTGGCGCTGGCCGGCTGGATGCACTTCGTGCGTCGTCTCAGCCGCGACGGCGTCGCGCTGGTCGATCCGCTCGCGCAACGTCTGGCGGAAATCGGCAAGGCCTGCAGCGGCGAGGCACAGATGGACGTGCCGCGCTTTCTGCAGCTCGACACGGTGTTTGCGCCGGCGCTGGCGGCGAACCCGTCCTTCCATGCCGCATTGGAGGATGCCTATGCGCGTCTCGGCGACGGCTCATCGGCACCGGTGCGCGCCGCCTTATCGAGGCAATGAAAATGCGGCCGCTATTCAGGCAAACCTTTCTGCTGCCCGTCATCCTGTCGGCGTGCCTGTCGACCGTGGCCGCGGCAAAGCCCGAGGCCGAATCGGGCTCCGCCAGCGACATGTTGTGGTACGCGCAGCCGGCTCGCGCCTGGATGACCGAGGCCTTGCCGATCGGCAACGGCAGGCTCGGCGCCATGCTGTTCGGCCTGACGCAGACCGAACGCCTGCAATTCAACGTCAACAGTCTGTGGACTGGCGACGAGAAGGACACTGGCCGCTACCAGGCTTTCGGCGATGTGTTCGTCGAGCTGGGGCACTCACAGCCTACGAACTACCGCCGCGCGCTCGACATCGACCGCGCCGTGCAGACCGTGAGCTACGAACAGGCCGGTGTCCGCTACCGGCGCAGCGCCTTCGCCAGCCATATGGCCGGGGTCATCGTGGTGCAGCTCACGGCGGATCGGCCGCGCGCCTACGACGGCCGCATCTGGCTCACCGATATGCACGACGCGGCGATCACCGGCGAGGCCCGCCGGCTCACCGCGAGCGGTCGGCTGGGCAAGGACGGACTCGACTACGAGTCGCAGCTGCTGGTTGTCGGCAGCGGCTGCGAGCCGCGCGTCGAGACCACGGTGCCTAACGGCGACCCGCTGGCGGGCGTGCAGGGGCGCAAGCTGTCCGGCGCTCATGTTGCGTTCGAGCACTGCGACAGCCTGACGCTGCTGCTCGCCGCCGACACCAATTACCTTGCCGACCGTACACGCCGCTGGCGCGGCGAAGCTCCGCATGCCGCCGTGACTCGCAGCGTCGATGCCGCGGCGGCAAGGCCTTTCTCCGAGCTGCTGGCGGAACACGTTGCCGACTATCAAGCGTTGTTCCGCCGTTTCGCGATCGAACTGGGAACCACCGATCGGTCGCTCTCGGCGCGTCCTACCGACGAGCGCCTGCTGGCCTACACGAAACAGCAGACGCGCGATCCCGATCTGGAGGAGCTGTTCACCCAGTTCGGCCGCTACCTGCTGATCAGCAGCTCGCGCGGCGGTCTGCCGGCGAATCTGCAGGGGCTCTGGAACGACACCAACGACCCGCCCTGGCGCGGCGATTACCACTCCAACATCAACGTGCAGATGAACTACTGGCCGGCCGAGGTCACCAATCTCGCCGAATGCCACCTGCCGTTCATCGACTACGTGGAGAGCCTCAAGCCGGTGTACCGCGAACGCACTCGCGAGGAGTACGGCAACAAGCTGCGCGGCTGGACCGTGCGCACCGAGAACGGCATCTTCGGCGGCGGCAGCTTCCTGTGGAACACGCCCGGCAGCGCCTGGTACGCGCAGCATTACTGGGAGCATTACGCCTACGGTCAGGATCGCCGCTATCTGCGCGACGTCGCTTACCCGCTGCTAAAGGAGATCGCCGAGCACTGGGACGACCGCCTGATCCGCCGCGCCGACGGCACGCTGGTGACGCCGGTCGGCTGGTCGCCCGAGCATGGTCCGGAGGAAGAAGCGATCAGCTACGACCTGCAGATCGTCCACGATCTGTTCACCAACTACATCGACGCCGCCGACGCGCTGGGCGTGGACCGCGCCTACCGCGAGCGCATCGCCGGGCTTCGCGAACACCTGCTTAAGCCGAAGATCGGCCGCTGGGGTCAGCTCCAGGAATGGGAAAGCGACCGCGACGACGCAAAGGACGAACACCGTCATGTCTCGCACTTGTTCGCGCTGCATCCGGGACGCCAGATCACCGCCACCGGCACGCCGGATCTGTTCAAGGCCGCGAAAGTTTCGCTGCTCGCGCGCGGCGACGGTGGCACCGGCTGGAGCCGCGCCTGGAAGATCAACTTCTGGGCGCGCCTGCTCGACGGCGACCACGCCTACCGCATGCTGCGCAACCTGCTGAGCTATGCCAACACCGTCGGCGCGGATCGCAATGACGCGGCGGGCGTGTATCCGAACTTGTTCGATGCGCATCCGCCGTTTCAGATCGACGGCAACTTCGGCGCCACCGCCGGCGTCGCCGAGATGCTGTTGCAGTCGCAAAGCGGCGAGCTGCAGCTGTTGCCGGCGCTGCCTTCGGCCTGGAAAAGCGGCTCGGTGCGCGGCTTGCGCGCGCGCGGCGGCTTCGAGCTGGACATGCAGTGGCAGAACGGCAGGCTGCGCGCCGCGACGATCCGCAGCGTCGCGGGCGTTGCGGCCCGCGTGCGCTACGACGGCCGCAGCTTCGACATCGCGCTCAAGCCCGGAGAGAGCGTGCGACTCGATGGCGCACTGCGCCCGCGACCGGGGTTGTCATGACAAGACTGGACGCTTTCCCGGTGCGAGCCTGCGCCCTCGCATTCGCGCTGCTCTGTTCATCCGCGCCCGGCACTGCCGCCGATGTACCCGCGCCGCAGCCGATCCGGGCGCTGCTGCTCACCGGCGGCTGCTGCCACGACTACGTCAGCCAGCGGGACGTCCTCGAGCGCGGACTGGAGGCACGCGCCAACGTCGAGATCACGCATCTGTATGCCGACGATTCGAGCTCGAGCCCGGCGCTGCCGTTCTTCACCCGGCCCGATTACGCGCGCGGCTACGACGTGGTGATTCATGCCGAATGCGCCGCCGGCATCGACAGTCCTTTGATCCTCGACGCCGTGCTGCAGCCGCATCGCGAAGGTGTGCCGGGCGTCAATCTGCATTGCGCCATGCATTCCTACCGCTCCGGCGACTGGGAAAAACCGGTCGCCGCAGACGCGCCGAATGCGCGTTGGTTTGCTTACCTGGGCCTGCAGTCCAGCGGCCACGGCGCGCAGGCGCCGATCGCGCTGGCTCTCGCCACGCCGCTGCACGCCATCGCTCGCGGCCTGGTGCCGTGGACCACGCCGGCAGAGGAGCTTTACAACAACCTCGCGCTGTTCGACGTGCAGCCCGTGCTGCTGGGTACCCAGAAGCCAACGGATACGCCGCTCGTGGTTGCCTGGACGCACGAGTACGGTCCACGCCATACCCGCGTGTTCGGTACCACGCTGGCGCACAACGCACCGACGATGGCCGATCCGCGCTACCTCGACCTGGTGGCGCGCGGCCTGCTCTGGGCCACCGGCCATCTTTCCGCCGACGGCCAGCCCAGCGAAGGCTACGGACCGCGGCCAGCGGCCCGCTCCGCTGCGCATGCCGGCGAGCTGCAACTGCGCTCTCCGGACGGCGCCGTCGCTTTCAATTTCTCCGATGCGGGCGGCCAGCCGCGCTATGCGGTGAGCTTCAAGGGCAAGGCCGTACTGGCACCTTCGCCAATCGGTCTGGACCTCGACAAGGGCGGCGAAATGTCGACCCGCCTGCGCGTGGAGGGATCGGCGCGCAGCAGCGTCGATCGGACCTATCAATTGATCGTCGGCAAGACCTCGACTGTCCGCGAACGCTACAACGAACTGAGCATCGATCTGCGGGAGGCCGGCGAAAATCCGCGCAGGCTGCAATTGATCGCACGCGCTTACGACGACGGTGTGGCGTTTCGCTACCGCCTGCCGCAGCAGCCTGGACTGGACGCCGTGATGATCCGCGGCGAGCTGACGCGCTTCGACTTTCCGGCCGACTACGGCTGCTGGGGTTTGAACCTCGGCCGTTTCGGCACCAGCCACGAAGGCGAATTCGACCCGGTGCGAGCCTCACGCATGCGCGAGTTCAACCTGTTCGACGCACCCCTGGTTTGCACGACAGGCAGCGCCAGCTTCGCCATCACCGAAGCCGATCTGCGCGACTACGCCGGCATGTATCTGACCGGACGCGGCGATGGCGGCCTTGGCGCCGCGATCAAGCTGTCGCCGCGCCTGGACGATCCCACCGTCGCGGTGAAGACGCGCATCGGCTCCGATGTGTGGTCGCCGTGGCGCGTGCTGATGCTGGCGGACAACGCCGGCAAGCTGATCGAATCCAACCTGATCACCAGCCTCAATCCTCCCACCCAGATTCAGGACACCTCGTGGATCAAGCCGGGCAAGAGCGCCTGGGACTGGTGGAACGGCCCGGTGGTCTCGGGCGTGGACAAGCCCGGCATGAACAACGAAACGATCCGGCGTTTCATCGATTTCGCGGCGGAAGCGAAGCTGCAGTACATGCTGATCGACGAAGGCTGGTACGCCGGCGCCGGCGGCGCCGGCGTGGTGAAACCCGGCGTGGACGTGACGCGCACGGTTGCGGAGATCGACATGCCGGCGCTGGTCGCCTATGCGGCGGAGCGCCAGGTCGGCCTGTGGGTGTGGCTCAACTGGAAGGCCCTGAATGCGCAGATGGACGAGGCGCTGGAGCGCTACCAGAGCTGGGGCATCAAGGGCATCAAGGTCGATTTCATGGACCGCGACGACCAGGAGATGGTGGACTTCTATCATCGCCTGCTCAAGAAGACAGCCGAGCATCACCTGATGGTGGACCTACACGGCGCATACCACCCGACCGGGCTGATCCGCAGCTATCCGCACTACCTCACGCAGGAAGGCGTGCTGGGCGCTGAAAACAACAAGTGGAGCCGGCGCATCACTGCTACCCACAACGTCATGCTGGCTTACACGCGCATGCTACTGGGGCCGATGGACTACATGCCGGGCGGCTTCCGGCACGTCAGGCCCGAAGATTTCAACAGCCAGTTCACGCTGCCGCGGGTCATGACCACGCGCGGGCAAGCACTGGCGATGTACGTGGTCTACGACAGTCCGTTTGCCTGCGTCTCGGATAGCCCCGACGCCTACAAGGGCCAGCCGGGTTTCGATTTCATCAGCGCAGTGCCGACCAACTGGGACGAAACCCGCGTGCTCGCCGGCGACATCGGCGAATACATCGTGATCGCGCGGCGCAAGGGCCCGGACTGGTACGTCGGCGCGATGAACAACGAGCACGGCCGGAGCGTGAAGATCCCGCTGGATTTTCTCGGTGAGGGATCGTTCGCTGCAACCGTGTATGAGGATGGCAAGGCGGTCGATCAATTGAAGATCGTCCGCAACACGGTGGACCGGCACCACTCGATCAGGCTGACGATGGCGGGCAGCGGCGGCGGTGCCATTCGCCTGCAGGCCGCGCCGGGCAGTCCATGAAAACGTCAAGATTGCTTGAGAGAAATTCGATGCGTAGATCGTTCGTAAGCCTCGGCACCTTCGTGTGTCTGCTGTCGAGCGCCGCGCAGGTACAGGCAGCAGATCCAGCCCCGACCCAGGCCGACAGGCCTTGGATGAACGCCGCGCTGAGCGCCGAGCAGCGGACACAGTCCTTGCTCGCGGCCATGACGCAGGATGAAAAGCTGACGCTGGTATTCGGCTACTTCTCCAGCGATGCGCCGTGGAAGAACTTCAAGAAGCCGGAAGGCGGACTCGCCCAATCGGCCGGCTATGTCCCCGGCATCCCGCGTCTTGGAATTCCGCCGATGCTGGAAGCGGACGCCGGTATCGGCGTCGCCAGCCAGCCGGGCGACAATCCGAAGCTGAGCACCGCGCTGCCGTCGAACCTCGCCACCGCCGCCACCTGGGATCCGGAGCTGGCCTTCGCCGGCGGGCAGATGATCGGACGCGAGGCGCGGGCCACCGGGTTCAACGTGATGCTCGCGGGCGGCATCAATCTGGTCCGCGATCCGCGCGGCGGACGCACGTTCGAATACGGCGGAGACGATCCCTGGCTGTCGGCCAGCATGTTGGCGGCGCAGATCCGCGGCGTGCAGTCCAACCACCTGATCTCGACGATCA
The DNA here is from genome assembly GCF_965279055.1 of Hydrocarboniphaga sp. NCBI lineage: Bacteria > Pseudomonadati > Pseudomonadota > Gammaproteobacteria > Nevskiales > Nevskiaceae > Hydrocarboniphaga > Hydrocarboniphaga sp. Next base: position 2,050,946 of record NZ_OZ257125.1, read on the forward strand.
AGCATTTCGCGCTCAACGCCCAGGAAAGCAACCGCAATGCACTCAGCGCCAATATCGACGAGCGCTCCGCGCGCATGTCCGATCTGCTGGCCTTTGAGCTGGCGATCGAGCAATCGCAGCCCGGTGCGGTGATGTGCGCGTACAACCGCGTCAACAGCGTCTACAGCTGCGAGCACCCCTGGCTGCTGAACAAGGTGCTCAAGGGCGATTGGGGCTACAAGGGTTTCGTGATGTCCGATTGGGGCGGTACGCATTCCACCATCCCCGCAGCCAACGCAGGCCTCGATCAGCAGTCGGGCTATCCCTTCGACGCATCGCCGTATTTTTCCGATGCCTTGCGCGAGGCGGTCGAAAACGGCCACGTGCCGCAGGCACGCCTGGACGATATGGCAGGCAGAATCCTGTGGGCGATGTTCGCCAACGGCCTGTTCGAGCATCCGCCCAAGGCTGAAGACATCGACTTCAAGGCGCATGCCGACATCACCCGGTCCGATGCCGAGGGCGCAATCGTGCTGCTCAAGAACGAGCGCAGCATTCTGCCGCTGGGCGCTGAACTGAAGTCCATTGCCATCATCGGTTCGCATGCGGATGTCGGCGTGCTTTCCGGCGGTGGCTCCTCGCAGGTCTACGGACCGGAGGGGCCGGCGATTCTCGATAAGGAGATCAAGCACGGGCCGCAGGTCTATCACCGCTCTTCGCCAATGCAGGCGCTGGCGGCCCGCACCGGTGCCAAGCTGGTCTATCACGACGGCGCCGACATCAAAGCGGCGAGCAGGCTCGCGGCGGGTAGCGACATGGTCATCGTCTTCGCCAGTCAGTGGGCTGCCGAGGGCATCGACGGCACCTTGCGACTGGATGGCGATCAGGACGCGCTGATCGCTGCGCTGGCCAAGGTCAATCGCAGGATCGTGGTCGTGTTGCAGACCGGCGGGCCCGTGCTGATGCCCTGGATCGACAAGGTCGCCGGCGTGGTCGAGGCCTGGTATCCGGGATCGAGCGGTGGCGAAGCGATCGCGCGCGTGCTCAGCGGCGAGGTCAATCCCTCCGGCCACCTGCCACTGACATTCCCGCGTTCGCTCGATCAGCTGCCGCGTCCAAAACTGGATGGTTATCCTGCAGGACCGAAAGCCGTGCGCATCGACGTCGACTACAGCATTGAAGGCGCTGCGGTCGGCTACAAATGGTTCGACCGGCAGGGACTCAAGCCGCTATTCCCCTTCGGTTACGGCCTGTCCTACACCGGCTTCGCCTATTCCGGCCTCAAGGCAAAAGGCGGTCAAGGTCCGGTACAGGTCAGTTTCACTGTGGCCAATACCGGCAAGCTGGCGGGGCAGGACGTCGCGCAGATTTACTTATCCGCGCCGAAGATCTGGGAAGCGCCGAAGCGCCTCGCCGGTTTTCGGAAAGTGAAGCTCCAGCCCGGCGAGCGGATCGACATCAAGCTCAGCGTCGATCCGCGCCTGCTCGCGGTCTACGAACCGGCGCAGAACCAGTGGGTGATCGCGGAAGGAGACTATCGAGTGATTCTGGCAACGGATGCGGCAACGCCGGTCGAATTCGCTATGGTGCATCTGCGGCGACAAATCGTGTCGCGGTAGCGATTACAGAAAGTTCGCTTTTTGAGATGCCTCAGGATACCTCAGGGACAGACCACGTTTTCATATGCCGCTTGCTCCGCTCTCGCAAAAAAACGTGGTCTGTCCCAATTTGTTTTCTGACTGACAGAGGTTTCCGTGAGAAAAAACTGACATTGGCGATAGTGGTAGCCGCCGTTCTCTCATCTATCCAGGCAAATGTGACACTGACTATGAAAATGTCAGGAAAATTCGGCCGGTGTGTCCCCGATTGTCATTGTTGCTGTGTACGAGGGTCACTCAGGGTGGGGGCTGTGTACCGACAGCGGATTCGCTGCCCGATGCGGCGTCGAAGACCTTCGGGCCGGTGGCGCCGGCATCGATCGCCCGCACCATCGCCAGCGCACGGTTGTCTCCGCTCTGGTGAGGGTCGTAGGCAATCGGTATCAGCGCCACTCTGGCTTCTGCTGTCCGGTTGCTGTTGAGCAGGGCTTGCGCGTACATCCACCTCAGCCCCTGGTCCTGCGGTGAAAGCTTGAACGCCTGCTCGAGTGCAGCCGCGGCGTTCTCCGTAGGTTGCTCGTGCTGCTGAACGTAGCTCATGAAGAACAGGTAAAGCGGCTCGGCGGCATTGGGGTCGAGCTGGTTCGCCTTGATGAACCAGCCACGCGCCTTTTTCCATGCCAGGGCGTCATTCGATGCCATGTTCTCAAGTCGTCGTACCGTGATACGTCCCTTGTAGAGCAGTGCTTCGCGTGCCCTGGGATTGGCCGCCAAGGCCCGATCCGCCGCCGCCTCGGCCTCGTCCAGATGGCCCGCGCCGTATTCGATCCCGGTGAGTACCGTTTGCGCGCCAGCGTCGTCGGGAAAAGCCTTGGCCGCTTGCCGTCCTTCGGGCACCAGTGATTGCGCTTCTTTTTGATCCATGCCCCGATCGGAGCGCATCCGCAGTGCCAGGGTCGCCGTCTCGCCGGCGGTGAGTGTCCTCGTTGCAATCGCGCCAGCGGTGATATTTGCGGCAGGGACCTTGCGGCAGGAAAGCGTGCCGCGACTCAGGTAGCGGTCCAAGTCTTTGTCGACTTGCGCCAAGTCGCCGAACGCGGCCAGCGCGGCGTCCAGACTGGATTTGCCATTGTTGAACGCCTTCACGTAGTTCGAGAGCTGTCCGCTGCGCGCGGCTTCGAACTTGAGATAGTGGAGCAGCAGCCAGCTGCGCCCGTAGAAGATGTCCTGCTCCTTATCGCTGAACCTGCGTGAACCTGGTTCGAGCACCACGTCCAGCGGCAGCTTGTCGCCTCTGAGCAGGCCGTAGGCACGATGCTGCGCGGCGCGGCCAAAACACATGGACCCGTCCCGGGCTTCTTCAGCAGTCGAATTGAACTCGGCGAAGCCCTCGTTGAGCCAGCGTGGATACGCGGCGCTCGAATTCGCGAGCAGGAAGTGATGCGTATATTCGTGGAACAGCACGACCTCGGGCTTGAAGCCCGCATGCCAGGCCAAGTCGTCCACGCTACGCAGCGTGAAGGCGATCGATCCGCCTATGTGCGGGACGTAGAAACCATCCACGTTCGAGCAGCTCGCGCCGCACAGTTTGGTGACCGTCGCGCCGTCCGCTACCACGTAGATCAACAGCCGGTTCGAGCGCTCCTCTGGAAGCGCCTCGACACCGTGGATGTAGCGCAATCCGGAGTCGAATTTCTCCAGTCGCTCGGCGAAGTCGCGTAGCCGTTTTTCGGATGTGTCCGCATAGATGATGAAGTGATCGGTCGATGCCTCTCGCCACACCGGCGCGGCGCGCGCGGCGGTGGTCATTTGCGCAGCCAGTATTGCGCAGGCAAGGGCGAGCAGTTGCACAGCTCCAGGCCGGCGGCGAGCGTGGTGATCGGCATTTCGCTTGGAGCGGCGCGCAATCCGGGGACTGGCCGCGTTCTCGTATGCCGTTCGCTCACTGCTCGCATTCACGTGGCCCTTCCGCATGTGTTTCGCCTTATTTCCATGGCCGCCTCAGTTTGACATCAGTGCAATCCTGCGAGATCCGGAAGCGACTCGGTAAAGATCCGACTCGGTGCTGCGATCCCGTGCCGCCCGTTCGCCAGCATCTTGCGAGCGTGGAGCTTCGTCAGCTGCACATGGACGGTTGCTTGCGATGGCTTCTGTGCGCTGGACGTGGCCGCGAGGCTGAGCGTCCATGGCCCCGACGTGCGGGCGTCCGCGTGCGCAGGCGTGGCGCGCCATGCGAAGCTGCGTGTACAGCAAGCTCCAGAGTTTCCAGCCGAGCACTTCGGGCGGGATGAACAGGTCGATCACGCGGGTGGCGAAGCAGTCGATCTGCGTCGGACTGGACACTTTGGCTCCGGTGTTTTCACGCGATAGATCTAAGTTGTTTTGGCGAACGGCGCACCAGCGGCCCACTGGATGCCGCCGAGCAGGTGCTGGCGGAACAGCGGCTCCTGATAAGACTCGACGGTATGCCCGAGACCCGTGTACCAGGAGCGGCCGCCGTCGTAGTGCTGGTACCAGGCGATCGGATGCGGCGTGCCCATGCTGCCACCCTGATAGCTCGATTCGTCGAGTTGCAGCAGGATCTTCACGCCGGGCGCCGGCACCATCTGAAAGTTGTACCACTCGTCCCTGCGACTCCAGTGTGGCGGCAGCATGCGCGTGGACACGTGCCCGCGGTCGAGCACGTCGATCGCCGCGTTCTGGACCGCGGGATGGCTGGCGAAGGTGGCGCCGACGAGCTTGCCGTACCAGGCCCAGCCGTACTCGGTATCGGTTGCCGAATGCACGCCGACAAAACCGCCGCCGCCGCGGATGAATCCTTCGAACGCCTGCTGCTGAGCGGCATCCAGCACGTCGCCCGTGGTGCTCAGGAAAACCACCGCACGGTACTGCTGCAGCTGCTGCGGCGTGAACACGCCTGCGTCTTCGGTCGCGACGACGCTAAAGCCGTTGGCATCGCCAAGTTCACGGATCGTGGCGATGCCCTGCGCAATCGAGTCGTGGCGGAATCCCGTAGTCTTGCTGAACACCAGTACCGAGTAGCGATCCATGCCGTCGGACTTTGACTCCATCGGCGTCACGCCACATGCGCCAAGCAGCAGGCCGCACAGGAGCATCGCAGCTCGCAGCCCGCGCGCGGCGCGGCAGAAACCTGAAAAGCTCACGATGAAGATCGCCTGTCTCGTCCCATTTCTTCGTGCCTCAACGGCGCACGTCCAATCCCTCTTCGGCCAGAAACGTGAGCATGTCGGCTTCGCGCAGCTGGTTCACGTCACCCGCAAGCGAGTGTTTCAAGCAGGCACAGGCGACCGCGAAATCGAGTGTCGCCGCCTCGTCCATGCCGCGCAGTAGCCCGTGCAGAAGGCCGGCCGCAAAGGCGTCACCGGCGCCGATGCGATCGACGATGCCGTTGAGGCTGTAGCGGCGCGTCTGGTGCAGGCCGTCGCGACTGGCCATCAGGCCGGCGAGCTGCTGATGATCGACGCTGTCATGGCCGCGCTCGGTTGCCGCCATGTAGCGCAGCCGCGGCCATGCGGCGAAGGCGGCGGCCGCGGCGGCGCGGAAGCGCTGGATCGTCGGTTGCTGCGGGAATGGCAGGCCCAGCATCAGCGCGATGTCGCGGTCGTTGCCGAACAGCAGATCGGCTTCGGCGGCCAGCTCGCGCAGCAGCGCCGGCGCTTCGTCCGCGCGGTTGCCCCAGACCTTGCTGCGATAGTTGCAATCAAAAGAGATGCGCGTGCCGTGCTCGCGTGCCGCGTGTACCGCGGCACGCGCGGCGCGGGCGGCGTCGGCACTGACCGCCAGCGTGATGCCGGACAGGTGCAGCCAGTGCGCGCCGTCGAGCAAGGCAGGCCAGTCGTAGGCGTCCGCCGCTGCGCAGGCGAAGGCGGAGCCGGCGCGGTCGTACAGAATCTCGGACGGACGCTGCAGCGCGCCAACGGCGAGAAAGTACAAGCCAACGCGACCTTCTGCGGTGCGGATGCCGCGCGTGTCGACGCCCAGCCGTCGCAGTTCGCCGACGCCGGCGCGGCCGATGGCGTTGTCGGGCAGGGTGCTGACCATGGCGCTGTCGTGACCGAGCACCGCAAGCGAGGCCGCCACGTTGGCTTCCGCACCACCGAAACGCGCCTCCAGCCGCGGCGATTGCAGCAGCAGCTCGCGCTCGGGCGCCGTCAGTCGCAGCAGCAGTTCACCGAAGCAGACGATTCGCGCCGTCACGATGCTTCTTCGGGCCAGCGGCTCTGCGCGAGTCGGTGCATGCCGGTCGCAGCACAGGCTTCGTCGTGCGCCTGCATCGCGATGCCGTGACGCTGCAAGGCCTGCGCGTAAAGTGATACGAGGCTGCCGCTGCCGATGATGTGTACGCAGGATGCCTGGGGCGGCGCCAGCTCGCGCACTTCGTGGCCGATCAGCAGGCCGGACAGATAAGAGGACGACTGCTCCGGAGCCAGCTCGCCGAACAGGCCGAGCGTGCGTACACCGAACAGTTGGTGCAGCAGTCCGCCCGAGCTGGTGGCAGCGTCGAGGCCGCGTTCGAACGCGCTCGCATCGTGCTGGTCTTGCTTCATCAGCTTGCCTAGGATGCTGTGCTTGCAAAGAACCTGGAACACCTCGCCGGTCATCGCGGTGCGCAGCGCGGTGATGCGGTTCCCGTGTACGCTAACCCATTTGTTGTGAGTGCCGGGCAGACACAACGTGTGCGTGCCGGGCCCGAGTTCGTCGAGCACGCCGCAGATTTGAACTTCCTCGCCGCGCATGACGTCCGGCACGGCCGACAACGTCGAGGAGCACGCGGGCTGGCACAGTCCGGGCACGATCGAGATCGAGCGTTGCGGCAGGGTAGGGGCGTCGACTTCGACCATGCCGGCGGCGATCTCGCCGAGTCCCGCCGGGCATTCCACGTAGGGCGCCTCGCGCCAGCCCTGGCGGCTGCCGATCATCCCGGCGAGCACGATCCGTGCATCGTCCCAGCCGCCGATCTGCTCGGTCAGCACCGCCTCGAAACGGCCTTCGCAGCGGAGGATGCCGAGCGGCGCCCGACGCTGGTCGACGACGTGGCCGCGCGCGTCGAGACGGTAGGCCCGCAGGCTGCTAGTGCCCCAGTCGATCGCGATCATGGACGATGCTGGCTTGGTGATATGCGTTGATGAAGCGCTGCGCCATTTCGCGTGTGCGATCGATCGGCTGGCCTGCCTCGTAGAGGTCGCTTCCCAGCCCGGCGCCGACGCAGCCGGCGGCCATGTAGTCAGCCAGATTGGTCGACGTGATGCCGCCGACTGCGAACACCGGCGTCGGTGGCAGGGTCGCCTTGATGGCGCGGATGTGACCAGGCCCGTGGGTCGAAGCCGGGAATAGCTTGAGCGCGTGTGCGCCAGCGTCCAATGCTTCGAAAGCTTCGCTGGCGGTGGCAAAGCCGGCGCAGACGTAGAGCCCGCGGGCCACCGCGTGACGGATCAGCGCCGGCCGCGTATTCGGCGTCACGATCAGACGCGCGCCCAGTGCGGCGAGCCGGTCCACATCGTCCTCGCGCAGCACGGTGCCAGCGCCGATCAGCGCGCGCTCGCCGAATTCGCGCACCGCGATGGCGATGCTCTGCGGCCAGTCCGGCGAGTTCAACGGAATCTCGATCGCGTCAAAGCCGGCGTCGACCAGCGCGCCGACATGGGCGCTCGTCTCTTCGGGAGAGATGCCGCGCAGAATGGCGATCAGCGGCAGATGGGAGGTCCAGTCGATGTTCATGTGGTGAGTCACGTCGTGATTTATTGCTGCACCGAGAAGCGATACACCGTGGTCGAGCGGTATGGCTGCCCTGGTTTCAGCAGCGTCGATGGAAACGCCGGCTTGTTTGGCGAATCTGGAAAGTGCTGTGTCTCCATGCAGAAGCCGGTGCGGTGCGCGTAGGCCTTGCCGCTCTTGCCGTTCAGCGTGCCGTCGAGGAAATTGCCGGTGTAGAACTGCAGGCCAGGCTCGGTGGTCAGCACCTTCATGACGCGGCCACTGGTCGGTTCGTACACGCTCGCGGCCAGCGCGAGCTTGCCGCCGGCGGCGTTCAGCACCCAGTTATGATCGTAGCCCTTGCCGTAGAGCAATTGCGGATCGGACTCGGCGATGCGCGCGCCGATCGCCTGCGGCTTGCGAAAGTCGAAGGCGGTGCCGGCAACGCTCTTGATCTCGCCGGTCGGGATCAATTCGCTGTCCACCGGCGTGTAGCGGTCGGCCAGGATCGTGACCTGGTGTCCGAGGATGTCGCCGGCGCTTTCGCCGGCCAAGTTGAAGTAGGCGTGGTTGGTGAGATTGACCACGGTGTCGCGATCGGTGGTCGCGTGATAGTCGATGCGCAGGTCGCCATCTTCGAGCGTGTAGCGCACCTGGGTGGCGAGGCGTCCCGGAAAGCCCTGCTCACCTTCAGCGCTGACGTAGTCGAGCAGTAATGACCCCTTGTCGATGCGCGCATTCCACAGGCGCTTGTCGAAGCCCAACGGCCCGCCGTGCAGCGTGTTGCCGTGATCGTTCTGCGGCAGTTCGATCGGCTGATTGTTCAGCACAAAACGCCCGCCGCCGATGCGGTTCCCGTAGCGGCCGATCAGTGCGCCGAAGTAGGGGTTATCTTGTAGGTAAGCACCCAGGCTAGCGAAGCCCAAGGTGATATCACCCAGCTTGCCCGCACGGTCCGGAGTTTTCAGCGTGACGATTCGACCGCCGTAGGTGGTGATGCTCGCCTCGAGCTTGTCGCTCTTGAGCGTGTAGAGCTGTGCCATTCGCCCGTCCGCCAGCTTGCCGTAGGGTTTCATCTCGATCTTGGTGTCCGCGTTTGCGAGTGCGTCTGCGTTAGCAACTAAGGCGAGCGCCAGACCGACGCCGAGGATCGGCCGGATTCTCCTCATGGATCCCTCATGGGACTTGTTATCGAAATGCGATGATCTCCGAAGGGCGGATACCTGCACCAATGGCGAATTTCGTAGTAGCGATAACAGAACGGAATGACGATGCTACTGATGACGCCATAGCAGTAACGACATCAGTGGCAATGAATATTTCATTAGTTTGATCCGGACGCACTTTCTATTCTTGCGGAATAAGGGCCGAAAGGCCCAAAAAAAAGGCCCGACAGGGCTCATGGCGAGAGGAGAAAATGTATGCGTGCCAGTCAGCCTCCGTAGCACCTGCGGCTGCGGGTGGTCGTGTCGACCGCCGCCCGCGCTCTGGTTACGCGGCCGGGTTGGCCGCAGGCCTCATCCGAGAGCGGCCTGATCAGGCTCCGACGAGGCCCGTCCCCGGCCCAGCGCGATTCAATCCTGTCGACGATCTGTTCCGGTTCAACTCCAGCCAGTTCCACACCGCGGTCGGTTTGGCTGGAAGCGCTCATCACGAAACTGATGAAGCGCGTCATCAGCGCGCTGGTCCCGTAACTGCCTCGATTGACAATTCAGGAGCATCCATGAAATCCCTCCGTTCTGTTCGTCTCTTTGTCGCCGCCGCCGTCATGACGTCCCTCCCTTCCGTCGCCTCCGCTTGGAGTACCTGGGACGATTGGGGGTCCTGGACCGATGGCACCGCCACCGTCGCCAACCAGATCTGGGGTAGCGGCCATGGATCCCAGCTTCTCTGGGTCAATAGCGCTACCAACTGGGGCGTGTGGGCCGACCACCCCAACACCGGTGGCGTTAAATCCTACCCCAATGTCTTGTACTACTTTGGCAGGAACATATCTGCCATTAACACGTTGCAGAGTGGTTTCAACGTCTCCGTGCCTGGAGATGGTGCCTGGGAAGTCGCGTACGACATTTGGGACGAAAATAAATCCAATGAGATCATGATTTGGATGAATTCCACCGGCAGCAGCGACGGCTGCGGCAACAACGCACCGATCTCATACAACTACAGCTCGTCTGGGTGTGCCGCACCGACCGACTGGAATGTCTACATCGGTTGGAACAACTGGAATGTCTTCCGTGGCCACAACGGCTCGAACAACGTGTATTCGTTCGTGCGCACCTCGTATACCAACGACGGCGCCGTCGATATCAAGGAGATCCTGAACTGGTTGCGGAACAAAGGTTGGTTGGATGACGTGAAAATTGGCGATATCTCGTTCGGTTACGAGATCACTTCGTCAAGCGGGGGCAGGGACTTCGTCACCAACAGTTACTGGATAAACAAGAACTGAGGGAACTGGCTGAGGTACGCGAACAGGACGATGCTCGGTTCAAGGATCGTACATATCGAGCACGTCCGTTGTTTTGTTGTTACCGAAGGACAAGGAGTTCCACATGCAGAATATGCGAAAGTTCATTGCAAAAGTGGTTGCGCTCGTGTGCCTGTTCATTCTCCCGCCCACTGCATTTGCACAGCTTCCAGAACCGACCTACGGTTGGAATCTGGGCAATACCCTGGAACCTCCTTGCGGCGAAGGTTGTTGGGGAGGAACGGCGAGCCAGGCGCTCATCAATGCCGTAGCAGACGCCGGGTTCAACACCATCCGGATTCCGGTGGCTTGGGATTCGCATGCCAACCAGAGCACGTATCAAATCGACTCCGCCTGGATGGCGCGCGTCAAGCAAGTGGTCGACTGGAGCATTGCGCGGAACATGACGGTGGTCATCAACAGCCATTGGGATAATGGCTGGGTCGACAACTACATGAACAGCGTCAATTCGACGACCAATGCGAAGCTCAACTCCTATTGGACCCAGATCGCCAATACCTTCAAGAACTACGACAATCGCGTGATCTTCGCCGGCATGAATGAACCGCCGGTCGACAACGCTTCGCAGATGAGCGTGCTGTTCACCTACCAGCAGACGTTCATCAGCGCGGTTCGCAACACCGGTGGCAACAATGTCACGCGCTGGCTGGCGGTGCAGGGGCCGAGCACGGACATCGATAAAACCTACAATCTGATGTACACGCTGCCCTACGATCCGACGGCGAATCGCCTGATCGTGGAAGTGCACTACTACTCGCCGTGGGAGTTTGCCCTGCTGGACTCGGGCAACATGTTCTACTTCTGGGGCCAGGGCTATCACCACGCAACGATGACCAACCGTAACGCCACCTGGGGCGAAGAGGACTACATCGAAGCGGAGTTCCAGAAGATGAAGCAGAAGTTCGTCGATCAAGGGGTGCCGGTGATGATCGGCGAGTTTTCCGTGGAAAGGCGTGACGATGCCGTCAAATATCCGGACCTGACCGGCACCGCCCTCGACCTGCATCTCGCCTCGCGGACGTATTACTACCGAACGCTGCTGGATGCCGCCAAGCGAAACGGGCTCAAGCCTATCAACTGGAGCACAACGGGCGGGCTGTTCAATTTCAGCACGGCCGCGGTCGTCGATCCGAATTCGATACGTCCCCTGACGGGCGGCGCCGCCCTGCCGCCGCCAGGCGGCGGCGGGATCATCGCCAATGGGATGTATCGGCTTACGCCACGCCACAGCGGCAAGGCCCTTGAGGTCGCCAGCGTCGGCATCACCGATGGCAGCAATGTGCAGCAGTGGAGCTACTGGTGGGGCGACAGCCAGCGCTGGATGCTGACGCACCTCGGCAACAATCAGTACAGCGTCATCAGTGCGAAGAGCGGCAAGGCGCTGGACGTGAGCGGCTGGGGCACCGGCGACGGCACCAACGTCGATATCTGGGCCTATGGCGCTGGCGCCAACCAAAAGTGGACGGTCAGCGACGGCGGCGGTGGCTACTATCGCCTGAGTCCGACTCACGCCAGCAGCAAGTGCCTGGACGTGAGCGGGGCATCGACGGCGGATGGCGCCAACGTGCAGATCTGGTCATGCGGGACCAACACCAATCAGCAGTGGTCGTTTCAGTCGCCCTGAGCTGAAGACGACGTGCTCGGGTGGCGGAAAGATGCTTCCGCCATCCGTTTTTTTGCATCCCGACTTCAACGAGAACTATGCGCCGATTCTTCCTTGCCGCCCGCACGCTTTGCCTGCTCCTGCTCCTGACGGCTCCGCGGGTCGGCGCCGAGGATCGTCAGCCGTTCCGCGATCCGGACCTGCCTGTCGACCAGCGCGTCGACGATTTGCTGTCGCGGCTCACCGTTGGGGAAAAAGTCACGCAGATGATGATGGGCACGCCGGCCATCCCGCGTCTGGGTATCCCGGCCTACGACTGGTGGAACGAGGCGCTGCACGGCGTCGCGCGCAACGGCGTCGCTACGGTCTTCCCGCAGGCGATCGGTCTTGCAGCGACCTGGAACCCGGTGCTGCACGAGCGTGTCGCCGATGCGATCTCGACGGAGGCGCGCGCGAAGAACAATGAAGCGATCGCGCGCTCCGGCGGCGGCACCCAGCGCTACGAAGGCCTGACCATCTGGTCGCCCAACATCAATATTTTTCGTGATCCGCGCTGGGGGCGAGGGCAGGAAACCTACGGCGAGGATCCTTACCTGACCTCGCGTCTCGGCGTTGCCTTTGTGCGTGGCCTGCAGGGCAAGGACCCGCATTATCTGAAGACGGTAGCCACCGTGAAGCACTATGCCGTGCATAGCGGCCCCGAGCCCGAGCGTCACGCCTTCGACGCCGTGGTCTCGGCGCGCGATCTCTGGGAGACCTATCTGCCGGCCTTCGAGGCGAGCATCCGCGAAGGCGGCGCGATGTCGGTGATGAGCGCCTATAACGCCGTCAACGGCGTACCCGCGCCGGCGCACACCTTGTTGCTGCACGACATCCTTCGCAAGCGCTGGGAGTTTTCCGGCGCTGTCGTCGGCGACGTCGACAACGTTTCCGACATGTGGCGCCCGGGCGGCCATGGCTACTCGCCCGACGCAGCCACCGCCAGCGCCAGCGCGCTGCGTGCCGGCAACGATCTTTGCAGCGGCGGCACCTACTGGGCGCTGTTCGACGCGCTGTCGCGTGGTCTGGTGACCGAGGCCGACCTGGACGCGGCGCTGCGCCGTCTTTTCGCGCTGCGCTTTTTGCTCGGCCAGTTCGACCCGCCGGCGCGCGTGCCTTATCGCGCGATACCGCCTTCGGCGAACAACACGCCCGAGCACGACCGGCTCGCGCTAGAGGCAGCCCGCCAGAGTCTGGTGCTGCTCAAGAACGACGGCACGCTGCCATTCAATCCGGCCCGCCTGCGCAAGGTCGCGGTACTCGGCCCCACGGGCGCCTCGGATTCTGCTCTGCTCGGCAACTACAGCGGCACGCCCAGCCGAAAAGTGACCCTGGTCGACGCGATCCGCGCCAAGCTGGAGCCGCGCGGCGTGAAGGTGCTTGTCGAGCCCGGCGTGCCCATCGCCAAGCCCAAGAGCGCAGGTGGCAGCCGCATTTCCGATGGCGTGCTGTTCACCGACGGCAGCCACAGCACGCCAGGTCTGCGCGGCGAGATTTTCGCTCGCGGCGAGCAGGATGCGGCGCGGCCTGTCGCCGATGGCCGCCTGCTCTCGACCCGCACCGACCTCCAGGTGGATCTGCAATGGGACGAGGCGCAGCCCGTGCAGGGTATCCCGAACCAAAACGCCAGCGCCCGCTGGAGCGGCGTGCTGGTGGCTCCGGCCGCGGGCGAATACACGCTCGGCCTGATCGCGGAGGGCGCCGTGCGCCTGTATCTCGACGATCGGCTGCTGATCGATTCCTGGCAGCCCGCCGCCGAGCGTCCGCTCGACGCCAAGATTCGGCTCGAAGGCGGACGCGATTACGCGCTGCGTCTCGAATACGCACAGCTCTCGCCCAAGGGCCGCATCCAGCTCGGCTGGATCGCTCCGGGCATGGATGCGTCCTTCGAGCGGGCACTCGCTGCCGCGCGCGAGGCCGACCACATCGTGCTCGCCCTGGGTATCACGCCCGATCTCGAAGGCGAGGAAATGAGCGTCAACGCCGAGGGATTCAAAGGCGGCGATCGCCTGGACATCGCCCTGCCGGCCCCGCAACGCGAATTACTCGCGCGGGTCGCCAATCTCAACAAGCCCGTCGCCGTGGTACTCACCACCGGCAGCGCCATCAGCTTCGATCAATCGAAAGCCGGCGCCGTCCTGGTCACCTGGTACTACGGCCAGCGCGGTGCCGATGCCGTGGCCGAGGCGTTGCTCGGCGAGGTCAATCCGGCCGGCCGCCTGCCGATCACGTTCTACAAGAGCACCGACGATCTGCCGGCCTTCGACGACTACAGCATGCGCAACCGGACCTACCGTTATTACCAGGGCACGCCGCTCTACGCCTTCGGCCACGGCCTCAGCTACACCCGCTTCGACTACCAGAAGATCTCGCTCAGCCGAGCCGTTGCGCAACTGGGCAACTCGGTCAAGGTGAGTGTCACGATCAAGAACACGGGCCCTCGTGACGGCGACGAGGTGGTGCAGGTTTACGCCACCGCCAAAAATCCGCCCGTGACGATGCCGCTGCGCCAGCTTGTCGGCTTTGTGCGCGCGCCACTGCGCAGCGGCGAAACGAAGACGATGAGCATCAATGTGCCGATCGAGCGCCTGCGCCGCTGGGACGAAGCCGCCGACCGCTACGTAGTGGACCCCGGTGTCTGGCGCCTCGCCGCTGGCCCGGCGTCTGACCGCACGCCCCTGGCCGCGTCGCTCTCTGTGCGTCCATGAGGTGCGCGGCCGCCTTTGCCGGCATCAACATATTCGTATCGGCATGAATATCGGAAAATATTTCATTAGATTGATATGGTTTCCCTTCCTATTCTCTCCTCCTCACCGCTTGCGGCCGTAAGGCAAGACGAGAGGCCAATTCAGAGCCACGAGGAGAGTTGCCATGTCGCACGCAAAGCGGTTGTCGGTAGGCAAGCTACTGACCGTCGTCGCGGTGTTCGCCGCTGCGATGGCCGTCGGTGCGTGCTCGCGCGGCGGTGAGGAGGGCGCCCCGCGTCCGGTGAAGATCGGATTCATCGTCAAGATGCCGGAGCAGGCCTGGTTCATTAACGAGCACAAGGCCGCCGAAGCCGCCGGCCGCGAAATGGGTTTTTCGGTGGTCCGCATCGCTGGCCCGGATGGCGCCCAGGTGATGACCGCGATCGACAATCTGGCTGCTCAGGGCGCGCAGGGTTTCGTGATCTGTGCGCCGGACGTGCACCTGGGGCCGGCCATCATGGCCCGGGCGCGTTCGGCCAATCTCAAGGTGATCAGCGTGGACGACCAATTGATCGGGTCCGACGGCAAGCCGATCGCGGACGTTCCGCACCTGGGCATGTCGGGCTACAACATCGGCCGGCAGGTGGGCAGTGCGCTGGTTGCGGAGATGAAGCACCGCGGTTGGGACATGGCCGACGTCGGCGCGATCCGGCTGACCAACAACGAACTGCCGACGGCCAAGGAACGCACCGACGGGGCGACCCAGTCGCTGACCGAGGCGGGCTTCCCGGAGGCGCATATCTTCGACGCGCCGCAGCGCAGTACCGATACCGAGAGCGGCCTGACCGCAGCTAGCCCGATACTCGCCAAGAACGCTGCGATCCAGCACTGGATCATCTTCGCGCTGAACGAGGAAAGCGTGTTGGGCGGCGTGCGCGCGACCGAACAGTTCAAGGTCCCAGCCGGCGACGTCATCGGCCTCGGCATCAACGGCTCGGGCGCGGCGTTCGCCGAATTTTCCAAGAGCGAGCCGACCGGATTCTTCGGCACCGTAGCGGTGAGTTCCACGCGGCACGGACGCGACACCGCGATTGCGCTGGTGCGCTGGATTCGCGACGGCGTCCAGCCGGCTGCATATACCGAGACCACCGGTACGCTGATGACGCGTGACAACTGGCAGCAAGTCCGCGCCGATCTCGGCCTCTGATGAGGCTGGCGGCGCTGTGACCACTCTGCTGGAAGTCGACAACGTCAGCGTGGAATTCCCGGGCGTCAAGGCGCTCAAGGGTGTCAGCTTCCGCGTCGAAGGCGGCAAGGTTCATGCGCTGATGGGGGAGAACGGTGCCGGCAAATCGACGCTGCTCAAAGTGCTCGGCGGCGTCAACCGGCCCAGCGCCGGCGCTCTGCGTATAGACGGCCACGCGGTCCGCTTTCGCAGTGCGGGCGAGGCCCTGGACGCTGGCATCGCGATCATCTACCAGGAGCTCAATCTGGCTCCCAACATGAGCGTGGCTGAGAACCTGTTGCTGGGGCAGTTGCCGTCCAAGCTCGGCTTCGTCGACCGGCCTGCCTTGCGTGCGCGCGCGCAGCAGATCATCTCGGAGTTAGGCGAGGACATCGATCCCGACGTGCGCGTCGGCGAGCTGTCGATCGGTCAGCGGCAGATGGTCGAGATCGGCAAGGCGCTACTGCGCAATGCCCGCATCATCGCCTTCGACGAACCCACCAGCAGCTTGTCGGTGCGCGAGATAGACAGCCTGAAACGCATCGTGCGCAGGCTGCGCGACGAAGGGCGCGTCATCATCTACGTCACTCATCGGATGCAGGAGGTTTTCGAACTGTGCGACACCGTCACGGTGTTCCGTGATGGCGCCTGTATCGCTGCGCATCCGGATATCCGCAAGGTCACGCACGATTCGCTGGTGGCCGAGATGGTGGGCCGCGCCATCGATGACATTTACGCCTGGCGGCCGCGCACACAGGGCGAAGTGCTGCTGGAAGTGCGAGGTCTCACCGGCCCCGGCGTCTTCGAGCCGGTGGATTTCACGCTGCGCCGCGGCGAGATTCTCGGCTTCTTCGGACTCGTCGGCGCCGGTCGCACGGAACTGATTCGGCTGATCTGCGGCGCGACGCGGCCACGTTCCGGCGACATCGTGTTCAAGCAAAACGCAGTCAAGGCCGGTGATCCGCGTGCGGCGATCCGTCGCGGCATCGCCTTGTGTCCCGAGGATCGCAAGCAGCAAGGCATTTTCCCGACGGCCAGCGTCATCGACAATCTCAACATCAGCGCGCGCCGTCACACGCTGCGCGGCGGGCTGTTCGTGAATCGCGCTTGGGAGGTGGATAACGCCTGCGGTTATGTCGAGCGCTTGAACATCCGTCCGGGTAACGCGCACGGGCGCATCGGCACCCTGTCCGGCGGCAACCAGCAGAAAGTGATACTGGCGCGTTGGTTGTCCGAACAAATTGATCTGCTGGTAATGGACGAGCCCACGCGGGGTATCGACGTGGGAGCGCGCGCAGAGATCTATTCCATCCTCTATGCCTTGGCCGAGAGCGGCAAGGCGATCATCGTGATTTCGAGCGACCTTCCCGAAGTGGCAGCGATCAGCGACCGCGTGGCGGTGATGCGCGAAGGCCGCTTGGTGGACATCGTCGATCGCACCGCCGCCACGCCGGAGCGCCTGCTGACCATGGCGCTGCCCGGATGAAACGCACAGGGATTACCGCATGAACAAACAGCAAGCTATTCCGCAGACTCTGACGGCGCCCAGTCTGTCGCAATCCAGCCGCGCGCTGCTGTCTCGGCTGCTCGGCAACTCCGGCATCGTCGGCATCTTCATTCTGCTGTTCGTGGGGATGGCGTTCGCGATTCCGGACTTCCTGACCGAGCGCAATCTTGGCGGGCTGCTGCTGGCCGTGGCGCTGACCGGCACCATCGCCGTAACGATGATGCTGGTACTGGCGCTCGGCGAGGTGGATCTGTCGGTGGCGTCGATCGTGGCGTTCTCCGGCGTCGTAGCGGCAACCATCACCAGCGCCAGCGGCAGCGTCGTTTTCGGCGTCGCGGCCGGGGTCGCGGCCGGCGCCTTGATCGGCTTCGTCAACGGCGTGGTGATTGCACGCTTCGGCATCAACTCGCTGATCGCCACGCTGGCAAGCATGGAGATCGTGCGTGGTTTGGCCTACATCGTCTCGCAAGGCGACGCGGTCATCATCACGCAGGAGCGCTTCTTCCTGCTCGGCTCTACGGCGATCCTCGGACTGACAATCCCGGTGTGGGTCATGCTATTCGCCTTCGTGCTGTTTGGAGTACTGCTCAACCGCACCGTGTTCGGCAAGAACGTGCTGGCGATCGGCGGCAACGTCGAGGCCGCACGTCTTTCCGGCGTGGCGGTTACCCGCGTGCGCATCGTGGTGTTTACCGTGCATGGGCTGATCACCGGCCTGGCCGGCGTGCTGCTCGCCTCACGCATGAGCCTGGGTGATCCCAAAACCTCGCTGGGGTTGGAACTCGCCGTGATCTCGGCCTGTGTGCTCGGCGGCGTCTCGTTGACAGGCGGCATCGCCGCAATATCGGGCGTGATTGTCGGCGTGCTGATCATGGGGTGCGTACAGAACGCCATGGGCCTGCTCAATGTGCCGACCTTCTACCAGTATCTCGTGCGTGGCGGAATTCTGATGCTGGCAGTGCTGTTCGATCGCTGGAAACGCAGCCGCGTGGTGCCGTGAGAGTCGAGCAATTCGAAAACAGCTTAGGAGTGAATCTCTGGGGGACCAATGCGCTTATCGCGCAATGTCTTCTTGGTTCGTTCAAGGCGCTCGAGCAGGGCTGGGCCCAAGGCAAGCGCGACGCCGACTGACAGGACGTCGAGAACCGCCAGGTGGGCCAGGCGTGTGGTCATCGGCGCGTAGACATCGGGATCTTCCGGCACGTCGACGCTCAGGGCGATGTTGGCCCGTTTCGACAGGGGCGAGCCGCCTGGGGATATGCTGATCACGTCGGCGCCGCACTCGCGCGCAATTTCGGAGGCGCCGATGATGTCTGACGTGCGCCCTGTCGCCGAGATCGCGACGACCGCGTCACCGCTTCTCAGAACCGTCGCCGCCATTCCGATGGAATGCCCGTCCAGATAAGCAACCGAGGGAATTCCAAAACGGAAGAACTTGAGTTGTCCGTCCTGTGCCACGATGCCGGAGTTGCCGATGCCGTAGAACTCGATGCGCCTGGCCTTGGCGAGGATGTCGACGGCCTGCTGTGTGCGCACCGGATCGCAATGATTGCGCACCGACATCAGCGCTCCGATCGTGCTGTCGAAGACCTTTTGTGCAACGACGGCCATCTTGTCATCTGGATTGACGTCCTGATGAACGAACGGCACGCCGGCCGCCAGGCTTTGCGCCAGCCTGAGCTTGAATTCGCGAAAGCCGCTGAATCCCAGTGCGGTAGAGAAACGGGCGACCGTCGGCTGGCTCACGCCGACGCGGGATGCGGTCTGCGCGATCGACAGGTTGAGCACTTCAAGACTTTCCGCCAGCACGAATTCCGCGACGGCTCTTTCCGACTTGCGAAGGCGATCGAGTTCGACTTTGATGCGTTCGAGAAACGGATTACGGTGGGAGACGGGTGCCGGAGCGGCCTGTCCTTTCGGGTTCCTGGCTCTGGGTGAGAGGTTTCGGGGTTTCTTCAAAATCAGAAATCGCAAAATAGGTGCATGGGAACCGCATCCTGCAATAGAACGGCCGCGATTGGAAAGCGTAGCGGGTCGTCGGACGCGGCTGCGCGCTCGAGAACCTCTCGCTTTTTCTCGCCAGCCGCAATGATGATCAGCCGGCAGCTGTCCAACAGCGCGTCCAGCGTCAAGCTCATACGTTCATACGGCGCGTTGTCGGGATTGATCGCTGCGACATCCGCAGCCCGTTTCGGATCAAGCGCCCGGGCCTCATGAAGGCTACATCTCCTCATGCCAGGCATGGCCTTCGCGCATGACCAAGGCGCTGGCCGCGGTTGGCCCCCAAGTGCCTGACGGATAGAATTTCATCGGCGTGACGTGCCGATCCCAGGCGCTCATGATCGGCTCCAGCCAGATCCAGGCCGCATCCAGTTCGTCCCGGCGCATAAACAGTGTCAGCTTGCCGCGGATCACGTCCATGATCAGGCGCTCGTAGGCGTCCCATTGACGCATCTGATAGGTCTTGGCAAAGGCGACATCGAGCGAAATCCGCTGAACCTGCATGCCTTCGCCGGGGAGCTTTGCCATCACCTCAAGCTGCAGGCCTTCGTTCGGCTGCAGGCTGATGACCAGGCGGTTGGCGCCACCTTCGCCGCCGTTGGGAAAGATCGGATGGGGCACGCCTCGAAAATTGACGACGATTTCGGCCAGTCTTTCGTCCATGCGCTTGCCGGTACGCAGGTAAAACGGCACGCCGGCCCAGCGCCAATTGTCGAGTTCGGCTTTGATCGCGACGAAGGTTTCGGTCCGGCTTTTCGGGGAAATGCCTTCTTCTTCCAGATAGCCGGGTACCGGCTTGTTGCGGATAGCGCCGGCGCGGTACTGGCCGCGAACGGTTTTGGTTCCCACGTCGGTGTCGGTGAAAGGACGCAGAGCGCACAACACCTTCAGCTTTTCGTTTCGCACGGCGTCGGGCTCAAGACTGATCGGCGGCTCCATCGCGACGATGCAGAGCAACTGCAGCAAATGGTTCTGGACCATATCGCGAAGCGCGCCCGTTGAATCGTAGAACTCGCCTCGGCCTTCGACACCGACAGTTTCGGCAATGGTGATCTGCACATCACTGATCCACGAACGATTCCACAGCGGCTCGAACAGAACATTGCCGAAACGCAGGGCGATCAGGTTCTGAACCGTCTCCTTGCCGAGATAATGGTCGATGCGAAAGATCTGTTCTTCCGTAAACACCTTGCCGACGTCTTCGTTGATGCGCGTTGCGGAGGCCAGATCCCGCCCCAGTGGTTTCTCTACAACGACGCGACTGGTCGGTGTGACCAGTCCGGCGTTGCCGAGGTTGGCGCAGATGCTGGCGAACAGGCTCGGCGCGGTCGCCAGGTAGAAAACACGGATTCTGCTACCGCTGTCCTTCAGCCATTCGGCCAGCGAGTCGAAGTCTTTTGCATTATTGGCGTCGAGCCGCGCGTAGTTGAGGCACTGGGCGAATGCTTTCCATGCGTCGTCGGTGAAGTCGCCGGCTGGGACGTGCTTTCTGCAGTTCTCTTCAACGTGGGCCAGGTACTGATCACGGGTGAGTGCGTCCCTGCCGGTTCCGATGATGCGCCAGCCCTGGTTCGGAGCGGTGTCGAGATGGCGGTAGAACAGGGCCGGCAGCAGCTTGCGCATAGCCAGATCGCCACTACCGCCAAACAGAACGAAATCGAATGCTTCAAGCGATGACATAGGTCGCCCGTTACTCAGGTTATGTTTCGTTACTACATTCTATATTGAGCGCGTCAGAGCCATCAAGGGATCACGATTGAAGCATGAAATTTCGTCTTAATACCATATATAAATTCATATACATGGCTCGCGGGAATTGTTATCAGCTTGAAGAACAAGCGAGCTTTTAACGCAGTTTTTGATGCTTGTAATGTAGTATTACTACCGCCCCCGATGCATCATCGCGCCGAATGATGGAAGTCCACCGTATGCCCCTACATCCTGTTATTCACGCCGCTACCGAACGCCTGCGAGCCCGT
Organism: Hydrocarboniphaga sp.; assembly: GCF_965279055.1. NCBI lineage: Bacteria > Pseudomonadati > Pseudomonadota > Gammaproteobacteria > Nevskiales > Nevskiaceae > Hydrocarboniphaga > Hydrocarboniphaga sp. Next base: position 2,071,770 of record NZ_OZ257125.1, read on the forward strand.
AGCGCCGTTTTGAGGAGTGCTTATTTGAAGCGGTGCTCCGATGCTGCCGAGGCAGGAACGGTTCGGTCACGGGCGTCGTGTACCAACCTGGCTCACGCCTTCGCCGCTGCGCCTGCAGACGATAAATCCGTTCTGCGCGCCGGTCGGTGGCCGAATCTCGCCATCGTTTCTTCGTACAACGACATGCTGTCGGCGCACCAGCCGCTGGAGCGCTTTCCGGCGATTCTCAAAGACGCCGCGCGAAAAGCGGGGGCGGTTGCCCAGTTCGCGGGCGGCGTACCCGCCATGTGTGACGGTGTTACGCAAGGGCAGGCGGGAATGGAGCTATCGCTGTTCTCCCGCGACGTGATCGCGATGTCGACCGCGATTGCGCTCTCGCACAATGTTTTCGACGGCGGCTTGTACCTCGGTGTCTGCGACAAGATCGTGCCGGGTCTGCTGATAGGCGCACTGCAGTTCGGGCATCTGCCGGCCATCTTCGTGCCTGCCGGCCCGATGGCCACCGGCCTTTCGAATCCCGAAAAAGCCAAGGTGCGGCAACTTCATGCCGAAGGCAAGGTCGGTCGCGAGGCGCTGCTGGAAGCGGAAATGGCCTCGTATCATGGCCCTGGAACCTGCACGTTCTACGGCACCGCCAACAGCAATCAGATGCTGATGGAAGTCATGGGGCTGCACTTGCCGGGTGCAGCGTTCGTGAATCCCAATACCGCGCTGAGGGACGCATTAACCGCTGCGGCGGCGACGCGAGCGGCGCAGATCACGCGATCCGGCGCGGACTACACGCCGATCGCTGACGTGATCGATGAGCGCGCGATCGTCAATGGCATCGTCGGCTTGCTGGCTACGGGCGGGTCCACCAATCACACGATTCATCTCGTGGCGATCGCACGTGCGGCCGGCATCATCATCGACTGGAACGATTTCGATGCCCTCTCGGATGTGGTGCCACTGCTGTGCAGGGTCTATCCAAACGGCAGTGCTGACGTCAATCACTTCCATGCCGCTGGCGGCGTCGGCTTGCTGACCCGTGAGCTGCTCGACGAAGGGCTGTTGCATGAGGACGTCACCACCGTCGCAGGTAAAGGCCTGCGCCGCTACACGACGGAGCCCAGGCTCGAATCCGGAAATCTAAGCTGGGTTCCCGGGGCTGCCTGCAGCCTCGACCACGCGGTGCTGGCTTCTGCCAATGCACCGTTCAGCGCCGATGGCGGCCTGAAGCTTTTGAGCGGTAATCTCGGTTGCGCGATCATCAAAACTTCCGCGGTCAAACCTGAACATCGGATTGTCGAGGCGCCGGCACTGGTGTTCGATAACCAGGACGACATGCTCGCTGCGTTCAAGCGGGGTGAGCTTCACCGCGACTTCGTCGCCGTCCTGCGTTTCCAGGGACCCCGCGCCAATGGCATGCCGGAGTTGCACAAGCTGACACCGGCACTGGGCGTGCTGCAGGACCAGGGATTCAACGTTGCGCTGGTCACTGACGGACGCATGTCGGGCGCCAGCGGCAAGATTCCGGCTGCGATACACGTGACACCGGAGTGCCTGACAGGCGGTCCTCTCGGGCGGGTGCGCAATGGCGACCTCATTCGGGTGGACGCCGGTGCTGGCGTCCTGGACGCCCTGGTCGATGCCGGCGAATGGCTGCAACGTGAAGTGGAGGTGCCCGATCTCTCGCCGAACCACCATGGTGTCGGCCGCGAGTTGTTCGCCGCCGCTCGCGCTTCCGTCACCGGTGCCGAGCAGGGTGCCATTTCCTTCTTCGCAGCCTGAGCGAGCGCCGAGCTATGCATCCTTCCCATTACGCCGTCGAAAAAATCCTGTCATCGGGGCCGGTGATTCCCGTGATCGTCATCGAGGATGTCGCGTACGCTGTGCCCCTGGCGCGTGCCTTGATCGCCGGTGGTGTACGCGTACTGGAAGTCACGCTGCGCACGCCCGCCGCGATCGACAGCATCCGCGCGATCGTCGATGCGGTGCCGGAGGCTCTGGTCGGCGCCGGCACCCTGATCAACGATGCCGACATTCGGCGCGCGCAGGCCGCCGGTGCGAGCTTCGGCGTGAGCCCGGGCGCGACGCCGTCACTGCTGGCCGCTGCGACGGAATTGAGTTTTCCGATGTTGCCTGGCGTCATGACGCCTTCCGACGTGATCGCTGCGATCCACGCCGGCTATACGGCACTCAAACTTTTCCCTGCGGCGCAGGCCGGTGGCATCGGCATGCTTAAAGCCTTGAATGGCCCGTTTCCGCAAGTCCGCTTCTGCCCCACGGGCGGCATCAGTCCGACATCGGCGACTGATTTCCTCGCGCTGCCGAACGTCGCTTGCGTTGGCGGCTCGTGGTTGACTCCGGCGGATCTGATCGAGGCGCGAGATTGGGCCGGGATTACTCGTCTAGCTCAGCAGGCATCGCAACTGCGGTAATGAACGGCGCTTTCAGCGTATGAGCACGAACTGAGGCGATAGGGAGCACCGGGATCATCACGAGTCTGGGGCCGTCCAGCCGCGACAAGGCCAAGATCCAGCTGCCAAATGTGTTGGCGTTTTCAGTCAGCAGCAATATAGTTCGCATTAGAACGATGTTTATAGACCGGTGCTGGCGCCTGGAACGTTTCGGAAGTCACCGCGCCCGAATCCACCAGTCGGGCTCGGCTTCTAAGGAGAGGGAATGGTCTTCGAATTCATGAATGGTGGGCTGAGCTACGATCCGGCGGCGGTGGTGGCGAATACCTCGCAGAATCTGGGATTGGTGCTCGGCGCCTGTATCGTGTCGTTTGTCGGCGCGTACATGCAGTACTTTGGCGCGATCCAGATGGGCTTCAAGCACAGGACCCACTCGATCCCGCTGGTCGGAAACCTCTGGTTCTTTTCTCACGACACCACGTACGTGATGAACTTCCATCATTGGTTCCATGAAGTGGACTTCTGGCTGGTTCGCGCTTTCTGGTTTGCGCTGGTGGTGTTTGCGACCTGCGAATGCGTGGTCACTTACCAGATCCTGCGGTTTTCGCGTCGCGACTTGTTTCCGGGCATGAGCCTGCCACAGTCACTGGCGAGTTACATCGGCCTGCAGCTGTTCACCTACGGACTGTTCTGGTGGTTCATGTCGATGATCGAGGACCCGTATTACCTGCTGTCATTCTCGACAACCGTCGTGCTGGCGCCGATGTTCAACATCGCGATGATGCGGGCGCGTGGCAGCCGCAAGGGTTTCTCGCCTTTTTTGCTGACCGGGTTCGTGCTACTGACGACGGGCTTCTGGGCGTGGATGTTTCTCAGCGATCCGTATTTCCTTCAGCCGTTCTACTGGCTGGTAGCGACCGGCAATATCGGAATCAGCGTCGCGGCGCTGTTCTACTTCCGCACGCTGCCTGAATACCGGCCGCCCGTGACGGCCTGACCCGGCAGGCGGCTCCGGCACCGCTTTTCGAGCGCCGGCACCGCACTGGCGACTACTGGGGACGCTTGAGCTGCAGGCCACTTCGCTTGCAGTGCGCCACCAGCTCGTTCCTCTGGTTGTAGCCGCGATGCATGAATACGACGATGCCGGCATTCGGGCGTGATTTGCTTTCACGCAGTTCCAGCACCTCGGTTTCGACGCGCAGCGTATCCCCGTGAAACAGCGGCTTGGGAAAACGCACTTCGTCCCAGCCAAGATTGGCGACCGCAGTTCCAAACGTGGTCTCGTTGACGGATATGCCGGTCATAAGGCCCAGGGTGAACGCGCTGTTGACGATGCGTTGACCAAACTCGGTGTGTTCGCGGCAATACGCCTCGTCGAGATGGATCAGCGCCGGGTTGTGCGTGATCGCGGTGAACCAGACGTTGTCGGTCTCGGTGATCGTGCGTCGGATCGGGTGCTGAAAAATCTGGCCGACCGTGAGGTCGTCGAAGAATACGCCGGGCATGGTGGGCTCCTGTTCAATAAGACTTCGGCAGATCGAGCACCTTCTCGCCGATAAACGACAGGATCAGCTGTTCGGTGACCGGCGCGATGCGCGGCAGGATCGATTCGCGGAACAGCCGCTCGACCTGGAACTCGCGCGCGTAACCCATGCCGCCGTGCGTCAGCACCGCCTTGGTCGCGGCGTCGAAGGCGGCGCGGCCCGACAGGAACTTGGCGGCATTGGCTTCGGCGGCGCAGGGCAGGCCGGCGTCGTACAGCCAGGCGGCTCGCAGGCACATCCAGTACGCGGATTCCAGCAGCGTCCAGGCCTCGGCCAGCGGATGCTGGATGCCCTGGTTCTTGCCGATCGGCCGTCCGAAGACGACGCGGTCCTTCGCGTACTTGGATGCTCGCTGCAAGGCGTCGCGGCCTAGGCCGATAGCCTCGATGCCGACCAGCACGCGTTCGGGATTCAGACTGTCCAGCAGGTAATAGAAGCCCTTGCCTTCCTCGCCGATGCGATCCGATTCCGGTATGAAATAGTCGTCGATGAAGGTCGCATTCGAATCCACCGCATTGCGGCCGAGTTTCTTGATGCGGCGTACTTCGATTTTGCTGCGATCGAGATCGGCGTAGAACAGTGTCATGCCGTCGGTGGGCTTTTTGCACTCGCTCTTGGGCGTGGTGCGCGCCAGCAGCACGATCTTGTGCGCCTCCTGGCCGGTGGAGGTCCACATCTTGCGGCCGGTGACGCGGTAGCCGCCGTCCACTTTCTTGGCGAAGGTCTTGATGCTGGTCGTGTCGAGGCCGGCGTCGGGCTCGGTGACACCGAAGCAGGCCTTTTCCTTGCCCTGGATCAGCGGCGTCAGCCAGCGTTTTTTCTGTTCGTCGGTGCCGTGCACGACGATCGCATGAGGGCCGAACAGATTGATATGAATGCTCGACGCGGCGGATTGCCCGCCGCCGCAGTTGGCGACGGCGTGCATCATGATCGCCGCCTCGGTTACGCCCAGACCGGCGCCGCCGAGTTCTTCGGGCATGGTGATGCCGAGCCAGCCGGCCGAGGCCATCGCCGAGTAGAACTCTTCGGGGAAGCGCGCGTTTTCATCGCATTCGTGCCAATAGTCATCGGTGAATTCGGCGCAGACCTTGCGCACGCTGGTGTCGATTTCGCGCTGCAGTTCGGTGAGTGAAAAGTCCATGGTGTCCTCGGCAAGGGGGGCGATCCCTGGGGATCGGTTGGCGGTCAGATGCTCGCGAGCTGATCGCGTGCAGCTGAACGCAAGGCGTCGCGATGATGGGGATGGGCAATGCCGATCAGTCGCTGCATACGCTCGTCCAGAGCGACGCCGCGCAAGTGGGCGATGCCGTACTCGGTGACGACGACGTCGACGTCGTGCTGCGGGACCGTGACGGGCGTGCCCGCCGCCAGCTGCGCGACGATGCGCGATACGCGGCCGGCGGGATCGCTGGCAGGCAGCGCGATGATCGACAGACCGTCGGCCTGTCGGTGCGCGGCCTGGGCAAAGTCGGGCAGACCGCCCGGGCCGCTGACGTAGCGGCCGTCGACCACTTCGGCATTGACCTGGCCGAGCAGATCGACCTCGATTGCCGAGTTGATCGCGTGCAGTTTTTCGAGCCGGCCGAGCACCTGCGGATCATGCGTGCGCTCGACGCCGGCCAGGTGCAGCGTACGCAGCGACGGCAGTTGCCGGTATAGCGCTTCAGAGCCTGCGACCACCGTCGTCATCAGCGGTCGATCGACACGCAGCGCGTCGCTGTCGAGAAGCGCGAGTATCGAATCCGACAGCATGCCGCTGTGGAACGCGAGATCGCGATGGCCGCGTAGCACGGGCAGCAGTTGCGACGGCACCTTACCCAGGCCGACCTGCAGCGTGGCGCCATCCGGTATCAAGGTGGCCAGATGGGCCGCGATGCGCGTCGCCGCGTCGTTGCTGCGGCCGGCATCGTACTGCGGCAGCGCCGCGGCGGAGCGCGCATAAGCAGTGAAGGCCTCCATGCTGACGCGCGGTGCGCCCGGAAGATCCGGCACATTCGGGTTGATCACGGCCAGAATTCGTTTCGCGCGCAGCAACAGACCGGGCATGAATTCAACGGCGGGCCCAAGGGAACACAGGCCAGCGGCATCGGGTTCTCCGACCTGCACGATCAGGCTGTCGAGCGGTGTCGCGGCATCCTGCAGGTATTGATGGATGCCGAAATAGTTGATCGGGCTGAATTCGAGCAGTCCCTGTTGTCTCGCATCGCGGAACGCGGGCTGCATGAAGAACACCTGCATGCGCCGTTGTACCGCCGGTGACGCGAGGCAACGGCCATTGATGCCGGGCACGAAACTGGTGATAAAGCGAACGCCCCTCGCGTGTTCGGGGCGTTCAACGAGCACTTGTGTGAGTTCGACAGGCTCGCCCGCGGAGCCGGCAATAAACGCGGTTTCTCCGCTTTGCAGCGTATCCAGCAGGCCGGCGATCGCGAGCTGCCTGACCATTGTCAGCCCGACAAGCCCTTGGCGACGGTGAGAGAAGCTTCGGTCTTGCTGCGCAGCTCATAGAATCTGACGCCGCTGGCGAGTTCGATCAGCCTGGCGCCGCCGCCTTTGCGATTGATCTCGAACACGCCCTTGCCATTCAGCGCCAGCGAGCACCGGCGCCTGAACTTGGCAGCGCCGGCCTTCCCGTGGTGCGCCATAACCATGACGACTCGCTTGCCGCGGATCAGATCGGATCCCAGGTGAACACATCCGCCGACCGGTCCAGCTTGTAGAACGATCCGCGCAGCGCCGGCAGTGCGGTTTCAATGCAGCTTTCCGGCGTCCAGCCTTCCTTGGTATGCACAGAGCGGATCGGGCGGGGCTGGCTGAACAACAGTATTTCGTTGCGGCGAACACCGAATATCTGGCCGGTCACATCCTTGGCGGCATCGCTGCACAAGGCGAGCGTGAACGGAGCGATCTTATCCGGCGTCATCTGCTTCGCGACTTCGATCCGCGCGGCGTTCTCAGGGGTGGCCGGTATCGTGCCGACCAGGCGCGTCCATGCAAACGGCGCGATGCAGTTGGAGCGCACGCCGAACTTCGCCATGTCCAGTGCGATGCACTTGGACAGGCCGGCTACGCCCATCTTCGCTGCCCCGTAATTGACCTGGCCGAAGTTGCCGATCAGACCGCTGGTCGAGGTCATATGGACGAAGGCGCCTTTCTGCTTGTCCTTGAAATGCGGTGCGGCGGCGCGCGCCACGTTGAAGCAGCCTTTCATGTTGACGGCAACCACCGCGTCCCACTCGGCTTCCCCCATTTTGTGAAACATGGTGTCGCGCAGGATGCCGGCATTGTTGACGATCGCATCGACATCGCCATACGTCTTCATCGCGGCAGCAAACAGCTCGTGAGCGCCATCCCAGGACGCGACGTTGGCGCCATTGGCGATCGCTTCGCCGCCGGCCGCGACGATTTCGGCGACCACTTCCTCGGCCGGGCCGAGCGTCCCGCCTTCGCCTTTCTCGTTGCCGCCGAGATCGTTGACCACGACCTTGGCGCCTTCGCGGGCGGCCATCTTGGCGATCTCGGCGCCGACACCGCGGCCGGCGCCGGTCACGATGATTACTTTCCCAGTTAGCGTGTTCGCCATTTTGTCTGTCTCCCAATGAGTGGCTTTTGAATGTTCGATTCGCGTCGCGGATTCAGCAGCGACATCCGGTCCGTGCTGGCGAAGACGAGTACGTACACATAAGTACGGTACGCCAGCATACGAAACCTGATGGCGCCGCGTCCAGTTGCCTGGATGCCGCGTGCTCGAGCCGACTGCTGGAACGGCGCTGCATCTAGCCCAGTGGCAGCAGCGCGGCGTCCTCCAGCTGCCATTGGGAAATCAGCTCGCGGGTTTGCTGTTCATCGGGCGTCGTCGCCGGCGTTCGGCTGAAGCGCGGCGCTGGGGCTGGATGGTTGGCGCCTTGAATGCGTCGCACGCTGCCCATCGCGATGTTGTGCGGATGGTCGGCCGCCTCGTCGATGGATAGCACGGGTGTGACGCAGGCGTCGGTACTCTCGAAGACGCGCTGCCAATGCTCGCGCGGCTGGCTTGCGAATATCGCGGCGATTCGCGCACGTACCTGCGGGTCGTCGTCGCGTACCTGCATCAGTATCTTGGTGTCGCTGGCGATGCCCAGGCCCTCGAAAAGCGCCAGCCGGAAGTCTGCTTCGATCGCGCCGACCGCGACCCACTTGCCATCAGCACAGGGGTAGCAGGTATAAAAGTAGGCGCTGCCGTCGAGAATGTTGCCGGCTCGCTGCGCCGGCCAGCGGCCGTTGGCCCGCAGGCCGTAGATCATCGACATCAGCATCGAGGCGCCGTCGACCATCGCGGCATCCACGACCTGGCCACGGCCGGAGATTCTGGATTCGAATAGCGCGCAGGCAATGCCCAGAGTCAGCAGCAGGCCGCCACCACCAAAGTCGCCGACCAGGTTCAGCGGCGGAAATGGCCCTGATTCGGCATTCCCGCAGGCATGCAGCGCGCCGCTTAGTGCGATGTAGTTGATATCGTGCCCGGCGGTATGGGCCAGCGGGCCTTCACGGCCCCATCCGGTAATGCGGCCATAGATCAGCCTGGGATTGCGCGCGAGGCATTCGCTGGGCCCGAGTCCCAGGCGCTCCATCACGCCCGGACGATAGCCTTCGATCAGCACGTCAGCCTGATCCAGCAGCTTCATCAGCTGATCTCGGCCGTCTTCAGACTTCATGTCGAGCGCGATCTGCCCGCAGCGTCCGCGATCCAGCACCGGGTTGAACTTGGACGCGCCGCCCTTGGTGGGGCGTGCGATCCGCAGCACGTTGGCGCCGAGGTCGGCGAGTGCCATGGCCGCGAACGGCCCCGGACCGATCCCCTGTATCTCCAGAACACGGACGCCGTCCAGAGGCCCCCTCCGGCTCATGGCCGCTCCCGGCAGAAGGCTGAATCCGTGAGACAGAAAAAGTGACCTAGCATATGATTAAGCACCTCTAAAAAGACTCCTGACGATGAAAACAACCAAGCCCAGCTTGTTGCGTACCGGATTCCTGATCCATGACGTCTCCAGATTGCGTCGTACCGTCTACGATCAGAGACTGAAAAGTCTCGGAATCACTCGTTCGCAGTGGTGGGTTCTGGCGAATCTCTCGCGCCATGACGGAGAGGGATACATGCAGATCGAACTTGCGCGCCTGCTCGACGTCGGCAAGGTGACGCTCGGGGGGCTGATCGATCGACTGGAGAGTGCCGGCTTCGTCACGCGCCAGCCTGACAAGGTCGACCGCCGTTCCAAGCGGGTACTGATTTCGGCCAAGGGCAAGTTGCTGATCACCCGGCTTGAGAAAGTGTCCAAAGTGGTCAATGCCGAAATCATGGATGGCATTACCGAAAAGGAAGAAGACACTTTGATCCGCCTGTTGGCCAAGATGAAACAGAACCTGATCCAGATGGAAGGCGTGCCCAGCGCCACTGCCGGCCGCAAGCCGAGCGAGAAAAAAGCAAGCTGAAACGGCTTGCGATGGACTCGTGGCAGGTGGCGTCGATCGTTCACTACCGGTCAGTGTGGATCAGTATCGTTAGCGAGCGTATCATATAGCGGCATCCATATAGATGCCTTGACGAATCCACTTGCGCCATGAATTTGCAAAAGCTGCTGTCCTGGTCGTTTCCGGAACTCCGCTCGCAGTACACGCAGCGCGACACGATGCTCTACGCACTCGGCGTCGGCGCCTGCAGCGACCCCTTGAACGAAAGCGAGCTGCGCTTCGTCTACGAAGGGCAATTGCAGGCCCTGCCGTCGCAGGCCTGCGTACTCGCGCATCCCGGGTTCTGGATCAAGGCCCCGGAATTGGAAACCAACTGGGTCAAGCTGGTTCACGCCGAGCAGCACTTCGACTTGGTACAGCCGCTGCCGTCGAGCGGTGAAGTGCTTGGCCGCTATCGCATTACCGGCGTGGTCGACAAGGGCCCGCAAACCGGCGCCATGGTGTATTTCGAAAAGTCCCTGCACACCACTGCGGGCGACCTGATCGGGACCGTCGGCAGCACCTATTTCCTGCGCGGTGATGGCGGTTGCGGCAATTGGGGCGAGCCGGGCAAGACACTACCGGCGGTTCCGGAACGCGCGCCCGATGGCGCGCTGGACATGCCGACATTGCCGATCGCGGCGCTGATCTACCGGCTCAGTGGCGACTACAACCCGCTGCATGCGGACCCGGCCGTTGCCCGCAAAGCGGGCTTCGCCAGCCCGATCCTGCAGGGTCTTTCCACGTATGGCGTGGCCTGCCAGACGTTGATCAAGGCGATTGCGGGCTTTGATGCCACGCGTCTACGCGGCATGGGCGCTCGCTTCACCAAGCCGGTCTATCCGGGCGATACGATCCGCACCGAGTACTGGCTGGGCGAGGGCGGTGCGGTTCAGTTCCGTTGCCTGAGTGTCGAGCGCAACGAAGTGGTGCTGGATCGCGGGACCGCGACGCTGGTGTAGTCGCGGTATTCCGGCGCAGTTCGGCGATATTTTGCCGGCCTGCGCTGGCCTCAAATGCCGAGCACCTGCTTGGCGATGATGTTTCGCTGGATTTCGTTGGTGCCGCCGAAGATCGACCAGCAGCGGCCGTAGAGGTATTCCAGGCCCATCAGGCTGGCCTGCCGAATCTCGTCGAAGTGCTCGAACGGCGAGCGATGCAGGTCCTCGGGATCGAAGGCTGCCGCGAGCGGGCCTTCCAGTTCCAGTCCGAGTTCGGTGATCGCCTGCAGGATCTCGGTGCCGCGCACCTTCAGGATCGAGGCTTCCGCGCCGAACTTGGCGCCGTCGGCCCAGGCCTCGATGTACTGGCGCTCGAGCGCACACAGCGTCATCAGCTGGATCGACAAGTCGGCCAGCCTGGTGCTCATCAGCGTCTTCAGCGCATCCGGCACATCGGCGCTGGCCATGGCTCGCGCATGCAGCGCTTTCACATGCCGTAACAGACGCAGCTTCGGGCCGGTATCGGCGATCGAAATGCGCTCGTTGCCGAGCAGGAACTTGGCGATGCCCCATCCCTGGCCTTCGGCCCCGACACGATTGCCGACCGGCACGCGCACGTTGTCAAGGAACAGCGCGTTGGTGTGATGCAGGCCGTCGATGGTGACGATGGGCTTGATCTCGATGCCCGGCGTTTTCATGTCGATCAACAGGAAAGTGATGCCCGACTGCGGCTTGCCACTCTTGTCGGTACGCACCAGGCAATGCATCCAATCGGCCCAGTGAGCTTCGGTCGTCCACATCTTCGCGCCGTTGACGACGTAATGATCGCCGTCGAGTTCGGCAGTGGTCTTGATCGCGGCCAGATCAGAGCCCGCTCCCGGCTCGGAATAACCCTGGCACCACCAGACGTCGTTGCTGAGTATTCCCGGCAGATGGTCGCGCTTCTGTGCATCGCTTCCATAGCTGTAAATCACCGGCCCGACCATGCTGACGCCATACGGGCGAATCATCGGCGCGTTGTTCAGCGTCGACTCCTGCGCGAAGATCAGCTGCTTGCGCAGATCCCAGCCCTGGCCGCCGTGTTCCTGCGGCCAGGCGCCGGCGAACCAGTCGTGCTGGTACAGCACTTTCTGCCAGCCGACGTAGTCTTCCTTGTTGATTTCGAGCCCGAGCGCGCCCTTGCGGCCGATCGCTTCTGGCAGATGCTTGCGCGTGAATTCGCGCACCTCGTCGCGCCAGGCGCGAGCCTCGTCGGAATCCTGAAGCGCGAGGATGTCGCTCAGATCCTGGTCGCAGCCGAAGCGCTGACGGTGCAGATCGGCGCTACCGAACTCGGCGCGAATCGTCGCCAGGCGACGACCGAAATGGCTGACATTGAGTTCGTCGCTGACGCCCATGCCGCCGTGCATCTGGATCGCGTCGTGGCCGACGCGGCGGCCGGCGGTGTCGGCCAGCACCTTGGCCGCCGACAGCAGCACCGAGCGTCTTGGCGAGACGCCGTCGGCCAGCGCGTCGATCGCCAGATTGACGATCGCGGTGACTTCCTGCGCCGCCATGTACATGTCGGCCGCGCGGTGCTGCAGCGCCTGGAACGAGCCGATCATCACGCCGAACTGCTTGCGCTCGCCCAGGTATCGGAACGTCGCCTCGTTGGCCGCTTCGATCAGGCCGGCGGCTTCGGCGGTGAGGCCGAACAGGCCCCATTCGAGCGCGTCACTGATCACCGCCATGGCCGGTTCCGACAGCTTCAGGCGGGCATCGTCGCTGCAGACGAAACCGTCGAAGGCGAGATCGGCGGCGCCGGCTCCGTCCATCAGCCGATGGCTTGCGCTGTCGATGGCCGAACGCGCGACGCGGAAAATCGCGACATCGCCGTCGTCGATCTGTGCGCTGACCAGGAAGTCGTCGGCGACGTCGGCATGACGCACGCCACGCACGCGGCCTTTCAGTGAATAGCCGGCGCCGCTGCGCACGGCTTTCAGCAGGGGCTTTGCGAACGGATCGAAGCCGGCATCATGAGCCAGCACGCTGATGCGCTCGCCGCCGATCATTGCGGCGACCTGCTGTTCGCGTTCGGCGGCATCGGTCAAGTGCAGCAGTACCCGGCCGGCGACGATCGCGCTGCCGAGAAAAGGCTCGATTGCCAGTGCGCGGCCGAGTTCGAACATCACCACTGCGATGCTGCGTGCATCACCGGCGAAACCGCCGCTGCCCTCGTCGAACGCGGCCCCTATCACGCCCATGTCGACCAGGCCCGGCCACAGCGCCAGGCGCTGCGGCGGTATTGCGTTCAGGCGCTGGCGATGGTGCTCGAACTGGTTTTCCTCGGCGAGAAAGCGGCGGAGATTTTCCGCCAGCAATCGCTGCTCGTCGGTACGTGCAAGGCTCATGAGTCCGATCTTCGGTGAAGAGAGGGGCGGCGTACGTTGGTGCCCGGTTTCAGGCGCCGCCGTTACCGGCCGCGGGAGGCTGCGACAGCGCTTGCGCGAAGCTTCGGCAGAAGCGTGCGGCATCGGCGCCATTGATGACGCGATGATCGTAGGATAGCGACAGCGGCAGGGTGTTCTGCCAGGCCAGCTGACCGTCGACATTGACCGGTTTCAGCTGCGCCTTGGTAACGCCCATGATCGCCACCTCTGGCGCATTGATGATTGGCGTAAAGCCGGTGCCGCCGATCGAACCCAGCGAGCTGATCGAAAAGCAGCCGCCGCTCATGCGATCCAGCGACAGGCCCTTGGTGCGCGCGGTCTGCGAGACCTCGGCGATTTCCTCGGCGATTTCGACCAGGCTTTTTTTATCGGCGTCGCGAATCACCGGAACCAGCAGGCCGCCCGGCGTATCCACGGCAATGCCGATATGGAAATACTGCTTGAAAACCAGGTTCTTTCCGCTACCGTCGATCGAGGCGTTGAACTGCGGATGCGCCTGTAGCGCGGCGACCGCGGCCTTCACCAGGTAGGCCAGCGGCGTGATCTTGACGCCGCTGCTCGCCGACAGCGCCTTGCGCGCGATTTCCATTGCGCCGATGTCGGCTTCGTCCTGATGCGTGACGTGCGGGATCATCACCCAGTTGCGCGACAGGAAGCTGCCGACGAGCTTCTGGATGCGCGACAGCGGCTTGACGCTGACCTCGCCGAACGCGGCGAAATCGACTTGCGGCCAAGGCGCCAGGTCGAGCGTCGCCGCTACCGGCGGTGCCGGTGCCTTGGGCGCCTCGCTCATACAATCTCGCCGATCACGGTGCCGACGGGGAAGCTTTCACCGGGCTGTTTGAAGATCTTGAGCGTGCCGGACACCGGTGCCTCGATTTCCTGCACCGATTTCTCGGACTCCAACGAATACAGCGGCTGGCCTTTGTCGATGCGCGCGCCATCGGCCACCATCCATTCGGCGATGGTGCCTTCGTTCATCGAAAAGCCAATTTTCGGCAGCAGGATTTCGGTGCTCATGTTCTTCGGTGCTCAGTCTTAGGCGAGGGTTTTGCGGATGGCCGCTTCGATGTCGGCGTGGCTGTACAGGAACGCGGCTTCCAGCGGCGGCGCGTACGGCACCGGGCTGTCGTTGCTGGCGACGCGTTCCACAGGTGCTTTCAACTCGCGGAACAGCGCCTCGTGGATGCGCGACGACAATTCGGCGCCCACGCCGAAGGACTTCACCGCCTCGTGCACGATCACCGCACGGCCGGTCTTCTTCACGGAGGCCAGTACCGTGTCCATGTCGATCGGGCTGACCGTGCGCAAGTCGATCACCTCGCAGCTGATGCCTTCGGCCGCGAGCTTGGCGGCGACCGGCGGAATGTCGAGCATCGAGCGGCTGTAGCCGATCACGGTGACGTCCTTACCTTCCTGATGGATGCGCGCCTTGCCCAGCGGGATCCTGGTGCCGCGCACCGGGGCGACGCCGGGCGTCCAGTAGTTGTTCAGATGATCGATGAACAGAACCGGGTCCGGATCTTCGATCGCCGAACGCAGCAGGCCGTAACCATCCGCGGGATTGCTCGGCATCACCACCTTGATGCCCGGTGTATGGCAGAACCAGGCTTCGAGAAAGTCGGAGTGCTGGCCGCCGTTCTGGAAGCCCGAGCCGGTCATCGTGCGGATCACCATCGGGACGTGCGTCTGGCCGCCGGACATGAAGCGAAGCTTGGCCGCATGGTTGGTGATCTGGTCCATGCACACGGCGACGAAGTTCATCAGCATGACTTCGACCACCGGCTTGAAGCCGACGACAGCAGCGCCGACCGCGGCGCCCATGAAACCCATCTCCGAAATCGGCGTCGAGCGCACGCGGCTGCCGTACTGGGTCGACAGGCCGGCGCTGATCTTGACGATGCCGCCGCCTTCGGCGTCGCCGACTTCCTCGCCGAAGTGGATGACGTTTTCGTCGGCCTCCATCGCATCGTGTAGCGCCCAGTTCAGCGCCTGGATCATGTTGCATTGCGCAGGCGCTTTTTTGGCCGCGGCGCTGTTCATTTCGCCAAAGTTCGTGACCGCTTTTTCTTCCGTGCTCATGTTCGATCTTCCTCAGGCAATGTCGTAGGCGTAGACGTCGCGCTTGACTTCGATCGCGTCCGGCGGCGGGCTGCTCATCGCAAACGCCTCGGCTTCATCGATCTCGGCGCTGATTTCGGCGTCGATCGCGTCGATCTCGGCGACGCTCGCATGCTGATGCTCGATCAGCCAGCTGCGGTACTTCGGGTACGGATCGGCGGCGACGGCCGCCGCGTATTCCGCTTTCGGAATGTATTCGCCCATGTCGCCGATCAGGTGGCCGTTGAAGCGGAATGTCACGGCCTCGATCAGCGTCGGACCGCCGCCTGAGCGTGCGCGCTCGATGGCCTGCTGGGCGGCGTGGTACATCGCGACGGGATCGTTGCCGTCGACGTGAATGCCCGGCATGTTGTAGCCGGCTGCGCGATCCGAAATCTTGGCCACCGACGTGCCCTTGGCGTAGGACGTGTGCTCGGCGAAGCGGTTGTTCTGGCAGACGAAGATCACCGGCAGTTTCCACACCGACGCCAGGTTCAGCGATTCGTGGAAGGCACCGATGTTGGACGCGCCGTCACCGAAGTTGGCGACCGTCACGCGCTTCTCGCCGCGCAGCTGCGCGGCCAGCCCCAGGCCGCAGGCGATCGGCATGCTCGAACCGACGATGCCGGTGGTGACCATGCAGCCCTTGCTCGGATATGTCAGGTGCATCGGGCCGCCCTTGCCCTTGCAGCTGCCGGTGACCTTGCCGGCCAGCTCGGCCCACAGCAGCTTCGCCGGCAGGCCCTTGGCGAGCATGTCGTGCACGCCGCGGTAGATCGTCACCAGGTAGTCCTCGTCGGTCAGCAGCGTGCTGATCGCGGCGGGGATGCACTCCTGGCCGCGCGCCGAGTAGTAGGGCATCTGCATGCGCCCCGCCTTCATCGCGCCGATCACGCGATCGTCGCTGGTCTTGATCAGCGTCATCTTCCGGTAGATATCGATCAGCGTCTTGCTGTCCGGTTGCGTGATGCCCATTGCTCTCGCTCCTGAAGTGAATCGAAGCCGCGTCGACCGCGGTTCTGGGTGGTGTCGGCTATTTCTCTAGTGAGTGCTTCGTCCGGACTCAGCGGCCCTCGAGGCCGACGATGCTGATCGCGCAAACCCCGTTGTACGGTACGCCGCCCAGGTTGTGCGACAAGCCCAGCTGCGGGTTCTTCAGCTGACGCGCACCGGCGCGGCCCTGCAACTGCAGGTAGTGCTCGTAGACCATGCGCAGGCCGGATGCGCCGATTGGGTGGCCGAAGCATTTCAGGCCGCCGTCGATCTGGCAGGGGATCTTGCCTTCGGCGTCGAACACGCCTTCGAGTACATCACGCCAGGCCTGGCCGTCTGCGGAGACGCCCAGATCTTCCATCGTCACCAGCTCGGTGATCGAGAAGCAGTCGTGCACTTCCAGCGCCGAGAGTTCTTCACGCGGGTTGCGGATGCCGGCTTCGGCATAGGCAGCCTTGGCGGCGTTGCGCGTGTTCTGCACGTAGCTGCCGTCCCACTGGTTGGTGCTCTGCTCGCGGCCGGAGCTGGCCGACAGCTGGATCGCCTTCACCGTGATCAGGTTCTGCTTGCCCAGGCTGCGCGCGATCTCCGGGGTGGTGACGATGGCACAGGCCGAGCCGTCGCTGACACCGCAGCAGTCGAACACACCCAGCGGCTCGGCGATCATCGGCGCGTTGAGGATGGTGTCCAGCTCCACGGCCTTGCGCATGTGAGCCTTGGGATTCTTGGCGCCGTTCTGGTGGCTCTTCCACGACACGCGGCCGATGGCGCGCTTCAGGTCGAGCTTGTCGATGCCGTACTTGGCCCGATAGCCCGCCGCCAGCTGTGCAAAGCCCGCCGGTGCGGAGCCATAGGGCATCCACAGATCGTTGAGCGTGCCCTTGCCGACCACCGGCAGGCCGCCGTATCCGGTGTCCTTGAGTTTCTCGGCACCGATCGCCAGTGCGATGTCGACTGCGCCGGAAGCCACCGCGTACACCGCGCCGCGCAGCGCCTCGGTTCCGGTGGCGCACATGTTCTCGACACGTGACACCGGAATCGCTTCCAGGCGCAGCGCGGTCGACAGCGGGATCGCCGAATTGCCGACCGACTTCTCCATCGCCGATCCATACCACGCGGCGCCGATGCGGCTGCGGTCGATGCCGGCGTCGGCCAGCGCTTCGGTGAACGCCTCGACCATCAGGTCTTCGGCGCTGCAGTCCCAGCGCTCGCCGAACTTCGAGCAGCCCATGCCGACGATTGCGACTTTGTCCTTGATACCGGTTGCCATGTCTGCTTCCTTAAATGATCGGGACCGCTTTCCAGAAATAGCGGTCGTAGTGACGCAGGCGATCTTTTTCCTTGATGCGGAAGCTCATCTCCAGCGGCGTGCCGACGTCGATGCCCGCGGGGCCGACGTCGACGATTTCCATCAGCAGGCGTGCGCCGACGTCGAACTGCACCAGGCCCATATACATTGGCGGGGCCGGCGAGTACTGCAGCCAGTCGGCGGTGTAGGTGGTGACCTTGGCCGGCGCGTCGGACAGCGCGAACGGTTTCTGCGTATGCGCGTTGCCGCAGTTGACGCACGTCGCCAGCCGTGGGAACTGCACGGTGCTGCAGGATTCGCAGCGGCCGCCGATGAAGCCGTAGATCTGGTCGGACGCGCGGTACAGCGTGGTCAGCGCGGTCTTGTTGTCGGTTTCGGCGCGCATGCCCCATTCGAGTTCGATGTCGCCGCTGAACGACAGCATCTTCAGGTATGCGGTTTCCTCGAAGCGCTTGGCGACCGATCCGGCCAAGCCGCGGCGGCCCGTCGACGGTGCGGCCTGCAGCATTTCGAAGGCGACGATCTCGCAGCCCTGGGCGAACGACACGATCACGATCAGATCGCCGGGTTTGGCGCGCTCCAGCGCGCCGATCAGCAGCAGTACCGACTGCGCGGCGCCGGTGTCGCCGACCTGCATCTGCAGATCGGGGACGATGCGCTCGGGCGCGATCGCCAGCGTCTTGGCGATCAGCTTGTCGCTGCCGCCCGGGCCGCCGGCGAGGCCGAACCATGCCACCTGCTCGGCGCTGCGGCCGGTGCGCTCCAGCAGCGCCTTGACCGCGCGCGGCACGATCTTGCCGACACCTTCGTCGCGTATCCAGCGCTCTTCCCAGGTGTAGTCGAACTTCTCGGTGCTCTGGCGGAAGTGATCGACAAACGGCACCGACACCGACTCGGAGCCGACATAGCGGGCGATCAGGTCGCTGCCTTCGCCCAATAGCAGGGCTCCGGCGCCGGAGCCGTACTGCATCTCCTGCGTGCTGCCCGGCTTGGCATTGCGCTTCTCCGACGCGATGACGAGTTGTTGCGTGTCGCGCGAGCGGCAGGCCTTGATCACCGCACTGAGGCCGGCGCGGGTCGAGCCGCCAAGGTCGGTCGCGGAGGTCGCGGATTCAAGGCGCAGCGCCGATCCGACGATCACCGCGTTCTGCAGATCGGCGTAGGGTGCGGTGGTACTGGCAAGCTGCAGCGAGGCCAGGCCGGCCGTGGTCTGGCCGCGCAGGCAGTCGCGACCGGCTTCCACCGCCATCGTGATGGCGTCTTCGTCCCAGCCGCAAAAGCTTTTCTCGCCCTTGGCCAGGCCTTTAAGGTTCGGCAGAGCCCAGGAATGAGCGGCGGCGATCGCGGAGCGCGCGATGCGGCGGCGGGGAATGTAGGCGCCAAAGGATTTGATGCCGACGTCGGGCATTGCGGTCACGCGATTCTCCGTTAGGGTTGTCCCGCAGCGCGCGAGGCGCTTGCTTCGAACACCTGCTGATCAGTGCGCAAGCTTACGATATGTTAGCATCAAACAACAATGAGGCAGTCGGGGGATAGACGATGGCGAAGACCAACGGCGGTACCGTCAACAGTGAGCGCCACGCCCGTGTGGCCCTGATCGAGTTGAACCGTCCCGAGGCGATGAATTCGATCGACCCGGTGATGAAACTGGATCTGCCGGCTGCGCTCGAAGACGCGGCGCGTGACCCCGAAGTCGGTGCGGTGGTGCTGACCGGCGCGGGCAAGGCTTTCTGCACGGGCTCCGATCTGAAAGCCGGTGGCGGCGGCAGTGACACGGGTGTGCGCAAGGTGGCCCGCTCGCTGCTCTACGACTACCAGCCGGTGCTGGACCTGATCATGCGCATGGACAAGCCGGTGATCGCGGCGGTCAACGGGCCGGCGGCGGGCATGGGCATGTCGCTGGCGCTGGCCTGCGATCTGATGGTGATGTCGCGCAGCGCTTATCTGCTGTCGCCTTTCATCAATGTCGGCCTGGTGCCGGATGGTGGCGCAGCCTGGTTCCTGACGCGCCGGCTCGGCTACGGCCGCGCATTCGAGGTGCTGGCCGACGCGCAGAAAATATCGGCCGAACAATGCCTGGGCTGGGGGCTTGCGAATCGCCTCGCCGAGCCCGATGAACTGCGTGCGAGCGCGCTGCAATGGGCGGCGCAGCTGGCCGAGCGCGCACCGGTGGCGATGGCGCTGACCAAGCGTATCGCTCGCATGTCGCTGAGCAGCGGCCTGTCCGAGATGCTCGGCGTCGAAGCCGAACTGCAGGCCATGTGTGCCAATACCGCAGATTCGCGCGAAGCGATCGCGGCTTTCGTCGAAAAGCGCAAGCCGACGTTCCGCGGTCTTTGAGGACATCGTGATGACCGAACAGCCGCCGGCCCAGCGCAGTGTCCGGGTCAATGGTGTGGAACTGGCCTATCTCGAACGTGGCAGCGGCCCGCTGGTGATCTGCCAGCACGGATTCCCCGATACCGCCTGGAGTTTCGTACCGGTGCTGGAGCGACTGGCGGCAGCGGGTTATCACGCAGTCGCCCCGTTTCTTCGTGGCTATGCGCCGAGTGCGTTGGCGCCCGATGGTCGCTACGACATCCACACCCTGTCGTCCGATCTGGTCGGGCTGGTCGACGCACTCGGCGGCGGCCCGGCCTACGCGGTCGGGCATGACTGGGGCAGCGTCGCGTTGCAGGGCGCCGCGCGCTCCAGTCCGGCGAAGTTCAAACGCATCGTGCTGTGCGCGGTGCCGCATCTACGGCGTTTTTTTCTCGGCATCACGCCGCGCCAGATCGCGCGCTCGCACTACATGCTGCGGTTCCAGTTGCCGCTATGGCCCGAGGCGCGACTGGCGCGCGACGACTTCGCATGGATGGAAGACGTGCTGATCCGCGTCTGGTCGCCAGGCTGGCGTTACACGACCGATGATCTGGCGCCGCTCAAGGCCGGATTTCGCGAGCCGGCGCGGTTGAAGGCGGCGTTGGCCTATTACCGTTCGATTCCCGGCCTGCTGGTGAATCCGGCGGCACTGCGCCGCGCGTTTTCGCCGATCCCGGTACCGACGCGGATGATCTACGGCAGCGATGACGGCTGCATCGGCGCCGAGATGTTCGACGGCCAGGAGGCGCTGTTCCCGGCGGGCCTGGACCTGTGCCTGGCGCAGGGGATGGGCCACTTCATGCAGGCCGAGCAGCCGGACTGGTTCGCCGATCGCCTGATCGAGTACTTCGCCGCCTGAGCGCCGAAACTACGATGCCTTCGCGAACAGTTCGCGGCTGATGATGTCGCGCATGATTTCGGAGGCGCCACCGGCGATCTTGCGAATGCGCGAATCGATGTAGGCGCGGGCGATCGGATACTCGAGCATGTAGCCATAGCCGCCGAAGAACTGCAGGCATTCGTCCACGACCTTGCACTGCAGTTCGGTGCACAGCATCTTTGCCGCCGCCGCATCCACCGCGGATAGCTGCTTGTCCAGATGCAGCGCGATGCAGCGGTCGACAAACACGCGCTTGGCCAGCGTGTCGGCATGCAGCTCGGCGATCTTGAAGCGGGTGTTCTGAAAATCCGAAATCGTCTGGCCGAAAGCCTTGCGCTCCATCGTGTAGTCGATGGTCCAGCGCAGCGCCGATTCGGCGACGGTGATCGCCGACACCGCGATCGTCAGGCGCTCTTCGGCGAGCTTGCTCATCGCCATCTTGAACGCGCCGCCCTCGGTGCCGAGCAGGTTGCTGACCGGCACGCGCACCTCGTCGAAGAACAGCTCCGAGGTGTCCTGGGCCTTGAGACCGATTTTCTTCAGGTTACGGCCGCGCCGGAAGCCGGCGCGATCGGTCTCGACCAGGATGAAGCTCATGCCCTTGGCTCCGGCGCTCGGGTCGGTCTTGCAGGCGAGCACGATGATGTCGCAGAGCTGGCCGTTGCTGATGTAGACCTTCTGGCCGCTGATCACGTAGTCGTCGCCATCGCGCACGGCGCGGGTGCGGATCGCCTTCAGATCGCTGCCGGCCGATGGCTCGGTCAGGCCGAGCGCGCCGATCGCCTGTCCTGCCGCCATTTTCGGCAGCCATCGCTGCTTTTGCTCCTCGCTGCCGAAGGTGGCGATATAGGTCGCGACCATGTCGGAATGCACCGAGAACCCGGGGCCGGTTGCGCCGGCACGCCCCATCTCCTCGGTGATGATGACGTTGAACAGGAAGTCGGCGCCGTAACCGCCGTAGGCCTCGGGCAGGTTGGGGCAGAGCAGGCCCGCTTCACCGGCCTTGAGCCACAGCTCGCGGTCGACCTTGCCTTCTTCTTCCCAGCGCTCGTGGTGCGGCGTGATCTCACGCTCAATGAACTTGCGCACCGCATCGCGGAACTGCTCATGCTCGGGAGAAAACAGCGAACGTGGGATCATGCTCTGGCCTGCCTGGTTGGAAGTTGCTTGGGCAACCGCTCTTGTGGACGCTAGTATATCGTATGCATGCTAACTCAAAGTAAGACAAGGCGGATGGGATGATACGTTCGATGCTTTTCGTGCCGGCCGACAGCGACAAGAAGCTGGCCAAGGCGCTCGGCAGCGGCGCCGACGCGCTGGTGCTGGACCTGGAAGACGCGGTGCTGCCGGAGCGCAAGCCGCTGGCGCGCGAGATGCTTCGGTCCTGGATGGCCGGCGTCGCCGATCGCAGCCGCCTGTGGGTGCGTGTCAACGACCTGGCCTCGGGTGAATTGCTCAAGGATCTGCCGGCGGTGGTCGCATCAAGGCCCGCCGGTATCGTGCTGCCGAAGATCCGCGGGCCCGAGGACGTGCGGGTGGTCGCGCATTATCTGGACGCTCTGGAGGCCGCTGCCGGCGTGGACGCCGGCGCGCTGCAGATGGTCGTCGTCGCGACCGAAACTCCGTCCGCGGTGCTGCGTTTCGGCGATCTGGTGCGTGAGCCGCTGCCGCGGGTCCGTGCGCTGACCTGGGGCGGCGAGGACCTGAGCGCCGCGCTCGGTGCCGGCGATCCGCGGCTGCCATCGGGCGCATGGCGGCCGATGTACGAGCATGCGCGCAACCAGTGCCTGCTCGGCGCCCACGCGCTCGGCGTCGAGGCGATCGACACGGTCTATGTCGATTTCCGCGATCCCGAAGGCCTGGCAACGTCCTGCCGCAGCGCGCGCTACGACGGCTTCACCGGCCGCATCGCGATCCATCCCGATCAGGTGCCGATCATCAACGCGGCGTTCACGCCGTCCGCCGACGAACTCGCGTTTGCACGGCGCGTGGTCGATGCGTTTGCGTCCGGCGCCGGGGCGGTGGCGATCGACGGCAAGATGTTCGACATCCCGCATCTGAAGGCGGCGCGCCGCCAGCTCGGCATCGGCGCATGAGCGCGCTCAATCGCTGCATCGTGCTGGCCTCGCGGCCGGTCGGCATCCCGCAGCCGCAGCATTTCGAGCTGACCAGCGCAGCGCTGGCGCCGCTGCAGGCAGGCGAACTGCTGATCGAGAACCTCTACCTGTCGGTCGATCCGGCGCAGCGCGGGTATGTCAACGACGAAGACAATTATTCGCCGCCGGTGGCGATCGGCGCGGTGATGCGCTCGCTGGCCGTGGGCCGCGTTGTCGAGTCGCGGCATCAGGCCTATGCGGTCGGCGATTACCTGTATGGCTGGTTCGGTTGGCAGCAGCTATGCATCTGCACGGCGGACGCGATCCTGCGGCGCGTCAATCCACAGCAGGCCTCGCTGTCGGCCGCCGCCGGCCTGCTCGGCATCAACGGCCTGACCGCGTGGATGGCGCTGCACGACATCGGCAAGCCGCAAACCGGAGAGACCGTGGTGGTCAGCGCTGCTGCCGGTGCGGTGGGCGCGTTGGCCGGGCAGCTGGCGCATCTGGCGGGCTGCCGCGTCGTGGCGATCGTCGGCGACGACGACAAGGGGCGGCGCTGCATCGCGGACTATGGCTACGATGCCTATGTCAATTACCGGCAGCCGCTGGCGGACGTCCTGCGCGCGGTCTGCCCCGACGGCGTCGACGTGTATTTCGACAACGTCGGCGGCAACATCGCCGACAGCGTGATCCGGCGCATGAACCGGTCCGGCCGCGTCATCCAGTGCGGCACGATTTCGATCCCGTCGTGGGTTCCCGTGCCGCAGGGGCCGCGCGTCGAGCGCGAAATCCTGACGCGGCGGCTGCGCATGGAGGGCTTCGTGATTTTCGATCACGTGAAGCGCTACGACGCGGTCGCGGCCGAGCTGGCGGCGCTGGCTGCCAGCGGAAAACTGCGCTGCGACGAAGACATCGAGCAGGGTCTGGAGATGGCGCCTCAGGCCCTGGTCGACGTCTACGCCGGGCGCAACACCGGCAAGAAGTTGATCCAGCTGGCTGCTGCTTAGGTTCCATAGCCGGCGCGCGACGCGCTGCGCCAACCGTGGCGGAGTTTGACGGGTCGGCCTTCACATCGTACGTTAACGAACTAAAAGCAGCTTAAAATGATCTGCGTAGCGGGGAGTCACTCGATGTCCGTTCTCGAACATGCGCACGTCGAAGGTCTGCCGCTCGACGGGCTCGATCAGATGATCTGGGTGGGCGATATTCCATCCCGCGGTGCGCAGCACCATGCCGAGCGAACCGCGATCGTGTTTGCCGATCGCGGCGAGCAGATCAGCTACGCCGAGTTCGACCGCCGCTGCAATGCTTTCGTCGCGCTGGTGCGCGAACGTGGCCTCGGACCTGGCGATCGCGTCGCCTATCTCGGTGCGAACAGCGATCTCTATTATCCCGTGCTGATCGGGGCGATCCGCGCCGGCGTCGTGCTGGTGCCGATCAATTGGCGCCTGGCCGCGCCGGAGATCGGCTTTCAGCTGGCCGATGCGCAGGCTCGGCTGTTGCTCTGCGATCCAGCCCTGAGTGCGACCGCGGCGCAGGCGCTTGCCAGCGCCGACCTGAGTCTGCCGACGATTGCGACCGAGTCGGTCGACGGGTCGTCGGCGGAGAATCTGCGCGCGCTGTTACTGCGCCCGGCAGCGCCGGTCGCCGCCGCACACGAGGCGGATCAGGTGATTCTGCAGCTGTACACCAGCGGCACCACCGGCAAGCCCAAGGGTGTGTTGATCTCGCATGGCGCGCTGTCGCTGGCGCGGCATGCGGAACTGCGTTCTGTCGAGTTCGGCCACTTGAATGCCGGCTGCATCAGCCTGTCGGCGATGCCCAATTTCCACATCGGCGGCATGTCCTGGGTGTTGATGGGCCTGGTGCGCGAGGGCACGGTGGTGATTACCTCAGACCCGAGCGCAGCGAACATGCTCAAGCTGATTCGCGAGCATGGAGTCGAGCACAGCTGGATGGTGCCGACGCTGATCCGCGCTCTACTCGAGGGCGTGCGCAGCTCGCAGCAACCGGCACCGCGGATGAAGGGCCTGTTCTACGGCGCGATGGCGATGGATGAAAGCCTGCTGCGCGCGTCCATGGAATGTTTCGGTTGCGATTTCCTGCAGTTTTTCGGCATGACCGAAAACGCCGGATCGGCGACCTCGCTGTCACCGCTGGATCACGATATCGCCCGGCCGCATCTGCTGAAATCGGTGGGTAAACCATACCCGGGCATGAGCCTGCAGATCCGCGGTCCGGACCGCAAATTGTTGAAGCCCGGCGAGCACGGCGAGATCTGGGTGAAGTCGCCGACACGCATGCTTGGCTACTGGAACCGGCCGCAGCAAACCGCCGAGGCGCTGATCGACGGCTGGTACGCCACCGGGGATGGCGGCTACGTCGATGACGAGGGTTTTCTGTACCTGACCGATCGCATCAAGGACATGATCGTCAGCGGCGGCGAGAACGTGTATCCGGTGGAAGTCGAAGAAGCCTTGCGCCTGCATCCGGCGGTGCTCGATGCCGGCGTCGTCGGCCTGCCCGACGAGCGCTGGGGCGAGATCGTGGTCGCGGTGATCGAGTTGCGACCAGGCGCGACGGTCGGTGTAGACGAGTTGCGCGACCATGCACGCAGCCGCGTCGCCGGCTACAAATGTCCCAAGACGATTTCCTTCGGCAGTCTGCCGAGAACCGCGTCCGGCAAGGTGCAGCGCTCGCTGCTGCGCCAGCGCCTGTTGTCCCCGCCCAAGGCCTGAGCGCTGCGCCGCCGCCGAGGGAACTCCAACTCAACTTTTCGCGTGAAACCATGAAGACGCTGCTGATTACCGGAGCCGCGCGCGGCATCGGCCACGAACTCGTGCTGCGCGCGGTCGCGCGCGGCGACACCGTTTTTGCGATGGTGCGCAAACAGGCCGACGAGGCCCGCTTCAAGCCCAGCCCGAATCTGCATGTCGTGCTGATGGACGTCTCGGACACCGCATCGGTGGAACGCGGCTTCGCCGAGGTGGATCGCCTGCTCGCCGGCCGGGTGCTCGACGCGGTGATCAACCCGGCGGCAATCGCGCCCTCGGGCGCGATCGAGCTGACAGCCGTTGCCGAGTTCGAGCAGACCCTCAACACCAATGCGCTGGGCAGCCTGCGCGTCATCAAGGCCGGCATTCCGCGCCTGCGCGGTCACGACGGGCGCCTGATCCTGATCACCTCGCTCTGGGGCAAGGCCTCGGGCCCGATGCTCGGCGCGTACTGCGCGTCCAAGCATGCGATCGAATCGCTGGTCGATGTCGCACGGCGCGAGACCATGGGGATGAACCTGCATGTCGTCGTCGTCGAACCCGGCGTGGTCAGGACCGATATGCTGACCGGACAGACCGGCGAGGTCGAAGCGCTGTTGGCGCAGATGGATGCTCCACAAAAAGGCCTGTATGGCAACTTCTACCGGCGTTACTGCAAACTGGTCTCCGGCGCCTCGACGTCGGGTATCAGCGCCGCGCAGTGCGCCGCCGGCATCGAGCAGGCGGTTTTCGCGCGCAAGCCGCGTACGCGCTACCGCGTCGGCACCGATTCCAAGATCGTCTGCTTTCTTGCCTGGCTGTTGCCGGATCGCTGGATGGACGGGATGTTCGCCATGAGTGTCAACCACAAGCCGATCAAATGAGTGCGATCACTCTCGACGGTTACAACACGCTGACGTTCGAGCTCGACGATGCGGTACTGACCGTGGCCTTGAATCGCCCCGAGCAATTCAACGCCACCAACGCGGAGATGGAGATCGAGCTGTGTCGCTTCTTCACCGATGTCGCGCACGACGCGCAGGTACGCGTGGTGGTGCTGACCGGGCAGGGCAAGGCCTTCAGCGGCGGCGGTGATTTCGCCTACATCCGTGAGGTCATGGATGAGCCGCCCAAGTTCTGGAACGCGATGGCCTACGGCAAGCGGCTGATCTTTTCCATGCTGGATTGCCCCAAGCCGATCGTCGCCAAGATCAACGGCCATGCGATGGGCCTGGGCGCGACGCTGGCGCTGTTCTGCGACGTCAGTTTTGCGGCCGATCACGTCAAGATCGCGGATCCGCATGTCGCCATCGGCTTCGTCGCCGGTGATGGCGGCGCCGTGATCTGGCCGCAGCTGATCGGCTACAACCGCGCCAAGGAATTCTTGTTCACCGGTGATCCGCTGCTGGCGCCCGAGGCCGAGCGCCTTGGCCTGATCAACCACGCGGTGCCGGCGGCAGAGCTGGACGCGCGCGTCAAGGCGTATGCGGACAAGGTCTCCGGCATGCCGGCGCGCGCGGTTCAGTGGACGAAGGCCTCGATCAACATCGGCCTGAAGCAGCTGGCGCATTCGATCATGGATGCGTCGATCGCCTACGAGGCGCTGTCCAACACCACGGCGGATCATCGCGAGGCGATGGACGCGATCCGCGACAAGCGCAAACCCGACTACAACGGCAATTGAGACGTACCGGCTGGCGGCGGGCGCGTCAGGCGCTTGCGTGTCCGCAAAATAAGGAAGTATCCTTAAAATAGAATTGCG
This sequence comes from Hydrocarboniphaga sp., assembly GCF_965279055.1. Taxonomy (NCBI): domain Bacteria; kingdom Pseudomonadati; phylum Pseudomonadota; class Gammaproteobacteria; order Nevskiales; family Nevskiaceae; genus Hydrocarboniphaga; species Hydrocarboniphaga sp. Next base: position 2,098,824 of record NZ_OZ257125.1, read on the forward strand.
CAAAGTCCGGCTCTTTTGAGAGCGGAAAAACAATACTATTGGGAGCTGTCAATGTCGGGGTTGATCGTAAACAAGGACATTGCCTTAACTGTGAAAAGCGCCGCGACCCGGGCGCGCCTGATCACCACGGCCGAACGCCTGTTCGCCGAGCGGGGCATCGAGGGCGTCACGCTCAGCGACATCAATCTCGCTGCCGGCCAGCGCAACAAGAACGCCACGCACTACCACTTCGGTGACAAGCGCGGCCTGCTGCAGGCGATAATCGACAAGCACTTGCCGGCGATTCTGCTGCGCCGCAATCAGCTTCTGGAAGCAAGCCGGGAACAGGGCGGCTACACCGCCGCCACCGTCGTCAGTACGCTGCTGTATCCGCTCGCCGAGAAACTGTTCGACGGCAATGGCGGCCGCGAATTCATCCGCATCAATGCACAGATCGCGGCGGCGCACGCCGCCGCGATCAATGGTGCAACCGAAGCGGTGTTCCAGATCGGGCCGATCGACTGGCTTAGTGCCGCGCGCGCCGAATTCATGCGGCACCTGCCGCCGCCGATCGCACAACAACGCGTCAATCTTGCAGTGGCGCTGATCCTCAACGGCCTCGCCGATCACTCGCGCCTGCTCGACCGGGTACCGGCGGATCTGGCGACCGACACCGAGCTGTTCATCCGCAACCTGGAGGACTGCCTGGTGGCGATGTGCACGGCGCCGGCCTCGGCCTCGACCGCTGCCGCATTGGGCAAAGCCGAGTCGCAGCACGCACCGGCAGCGTCGCGCGCGGCCGCCAAAAAGAAATCGGTGCGCTCATGAACTGCCGCAGTCTGGTGGTCGACGGTGGATGCGCGCTGATGTTCGGCGCCGCTGCGATACTGCCGGCCACGGCGCTCGGCGGCAACGGCACCAACGACATCGGTTACGGCGCCGAGTCCGGCGGCATGGCCGGCGCCGATCTCGCGGTGTCGCGCGAAACCGCCGCGCTGAACATCAATCCGGCCGGACTGACGCAGATCCGCGACCGGGCATTTGATCTCGACATCGAGCCGTTTTACCTCGCAAGGACAAGGCATCGCGATCAGTATGGCAACGACAGCGGTGTCGACAACCCGCTGTCGGCAGTTGCCAGCGGCGGCTACGTGCAGCGTGTGCCGGGCACGGCCGTGGTCACCGGTATCGGTCTGTTCGCGCAAGGCGGTGCCGGTTTCGCGTATGACCATCTGACGACGGCCTTCGGCACGCAGGACGCGCTCTCCGCGACTTTCGGCTCGTTCAAGATCGAACCGGGCTTCGGCTGGCAGCTCGCTGATTCGCTGAGCGTGGGCGCATCCCTGGGTATCGTCTATTCCACGGCGCGCCAGAAGTTTTTCCCGAACACCTCGTTCGTTGACCCGTCCGGCGACGCGCCGTCGTTCTTCGGCCTGCGCGTCGATAGCCTCGGCGGCTGGTCCAGCAGCGGCAAGATCGGCTTTCAGTATCGGCCGAGTCCGAACTGGACGCTCGCCGGCGCCTATACGAGCAAGACCCGGTTCAAACTCGAAGGCGGCGACGCAACGGTGAACTATGAGGCGATAGGGCAGGGTCGCGTGGTGTATCGCGATGCGAGTCTGTCCGGCCTGTCGATCGCGCAGGAGGCCGGCGTCGGCATCGCCTATCGTCCCAGCGATGCCTGGCTGCTCAGCACCGAGATCAACTGGGTCGACTGGTCGTCGGCGATGCGGGCCTCGACGCTGAAGCTGGAGGACCCGAACAATGCGGACGTGCCGCAGCAGCTGAGCCTGCAGTCGCGGCTGGACTGGCGTGATCAGTACGTGTTCGCGATCGGCGCCGAGTACCAGTGGAACTCCACGACCAGTTTGCGTATCGGTTACAACTACGGCCGCAATCCGATTCCGTCGCAGACGCTGAACCCGGCGCTGGCGGTTACGTCCAATCGGACTTTCGCGCTGGGTTTCGCTTACGACTTCATGCCACAGTGGCGGTTCTCGTCCTGCCTATACTACGAGCCGTTCGTCGAGACGACTTATACCAATCCGCAACTGCCGCTCGGCACGGACACCTACAATCGCTGGGAAGGCGTGATCGCACAGTTCGCCGTCAGCCGGCGCTGGTGAACCAGCACCGCTTCCAACCGGCGTCTCGCCGATGCGGCGTCGTCATGCCGCAGACGCGACGCCGGACTCACAGTGGCCGAAGGAGCCTGGATGATCCGCAACACCGCCTACATTGCTTCGGGCAGCGAATGCGACATTTTTCTGTCCGCGGCACGCGGCCGCCTGCCAGTGCTGCTGAAAGGCCCCACCGGCTGCGGCAAGACCCGCTTCGTGCAGGCGATGGCGGCGGAGCTGAGGCGGCCGCTGATCACGGTGGCCTGCCATGAGGATCTCACTGCAGGCGACCTGGTCGGCCGCTTTCTGCTGCGCGGCGGCGAAACGGTCTGGGAAGACGGGCCGCTGACGCGTGCGGTACGCAGCGGCGCGATCTGCTATCTCGACGAAGTGGTCGAAGCACGCGCCGACACCACGGTGGTGATTCACCCGCTGGCGGATCACCGGCGCGAACTGAATATCGAGCGACTGGGCGAGCAATTGCTGGCACCGGCAGAGTTCATGCTGGTGATGTCCTACAATCCCGGATATCAGAGCGTGCTGAAAGATCTGAAGCCGTCGACGCGCCAGCGCATGGTGTCGATCGAGCTGAGCTTTCCCAGTGCCGATGTCGAAGAGCGGATCCTGCTTCAGGAAACCGGCATCGACGCGGAGATGGCGCGCCGTCTGGTGCGGCTGGGCCAGGCAATCCGTCAGCTGCAGCATGAAGGCCTGCCCGAAGCCGCGTCGACGCGTACGCTGGTGTCGACCGCGCTGCTGATCAAGGACGGCCTGCTTCCGCAGCTCGCGGCCGAGGCGGCGATCACCGGCCCGCTCACCGACGACCCGGTTGCGGCGCGGCACCTGCTGGAGATGGTCAAGATTTACATGGCCTGACCCGGTATCAGCCGCGCCATGGACGACATCAGCCGCTATCAGTTTCTGGCCAGCGCCGTTGCCGGTCGGCGTGTCGGTGTGCAGGTGGCGGGTGGCGACGCGGCTCTGGCCTGCAGCGATGGCCAGACGGTCATGCTGCCACCCGACTCGCCGTCACTCCATCGCGAAATCTGGGCCGAGGTGGTCGCGCAGGCGGCGCTGATCGGCGCCGGTTCACTGCTCCCTCCGCTAATGCGCGGGCTGGTCGGGCGGCCCGAGGCAGCGCGGCGCTATGCGTATCTCGAAGTACGCCGCGCCGCGGTGTTGCTAGCCGATCGTCTGCCGACGGCTTTCCTGGCGCTGCCCGACATACAGCGTGTCGAGGCGCCGACGGCGAGCGCCGACGAGTCGCTTGCCTGGGCGCTGGGGCGCAGGCCGCTGCCGTCGCCGCCACGCTACTTCGGCTGCATACGCCCGCTGATGGCCCTGCGCAAGGCCGTCAGCGAAAACGGGCTTGGTGCACTGACGAGGCAGCCGGCCCAAGGCCATCTGCAGAACGCCGGCAAGGAAAAGGAATTCGATGACGACGACGCCACCGAGGAGAGCAAACTGCTCAAGCTCTTCCAGAATCCGTTTTCAGGCAACAACGCGCTCGCCGACATGCTCAACCGCATTCTCGGCGCCGGCACCTCGCCTGGCCATCGCGAGAACAGCGCCGAGCAGGGCGCCGGAGCGGAACTGCCGGTAGGCCGCGTTGAACGCGCCTTGCGGCGCGGTGTTCACGCCGTGCTGACGCGTCTGCCGTTCGAACTGCCGCAGATCGAGGCGCGCGCCGAATCGTCCGCTCTGCGTTATCCGGAGTGGGACGTGCACGGGCAGATCTACCGGCCGGACTGGGCGGTGCTCGAAGAAGTCGAGCCCTGGCGTCCCGATGGCGCGCGCGATCTCGGCGAGCTGCTCAAGCCGAGCGGCCACGAGCTCAAACGACAGCTCGGCAGCCTGGGTCTGGATCACCAGATGCACAACCGCCAGCACGACGGCGCCGAACTCGACGTGAGCCGCCTGCTCGAATGCGCGATCGATCTCGCCGCCGGGCACTCGCCGCCGTCGCTGGATCTGTATCGATCGAGCTTTCGCACCCGGCGCGATCTCGCCGTGGTGGTCGCGCTCGATATCTCCGGGTCCACCGGCGAGCGCAACGGCGCAGGCGTCGCGGTGTTCGACCAGCAGCTGCAGACCGCTTACCAACTCGGACATACGCTGGACAGCCTGGGCGATACCGTCGCCCTGTTCGGCTTCCATTCCTGGGGCCGCAACCTGATTCGCGCGGTACGCCTCAAGGGCGCAGAAGAACGCTGGAGCGCGCGCGTTGCCGAGCGCTTCGCGCAGCTCGAGCCGGTTGGCTATACGCGCACCGGGGCGGCAATCCGTCACGGCACCCGGCTGCTGAACCACGACATGCGTCTGCCCAATCGCCTGCTGGTGCTGATCACCGACGGCATCGCCTACGACAGTGATTACGAAGCGGCGTATGCCGAGGGCGATACCCGCAAGGCGCTGCAGGAAGCGCGCGCGGCCGGCACAGCCTGCGTCTGCCTGTGTGTCGGCGGCAGCACCGACGCCGGCAAGCTGCGCGACGTCTTCGGCAGCGCCAACCTGCTGATCGTCGACGAGCCGCGGCAGATCACGCTGAACATCCGCCGCCTCTGCCGCCAGGCCTTGGCCGCTGTATCGCAGCGGCAGCTCAAGCGCAGCGCGTAGCGCGCGGCGCGACCGTCGTCTCGATCGTGCCGCCGCCGGCCGCGGCGAACCATACCGCTCCTACCAAAGCTGGCATATACAGTGCGCTAGCATACGAATAGAATCAATCGGCTTCATCCAACCGCGGCAGGGAACGCAACTGCGCCGGATGGCGGGGCAAGGCCATGCACGTCGGGAGGCTCGAAAATGAATACCAAAATCCAGTTGCTGTGTGTCTGGTCGGGGCCGGTGTTTCTGGTGCTGTACCTGCTCGCCTTTTGGGGATTGGCCGGCTATCTGCCGCCGCATCCGCCTGGCACCAGCGCCAGCGACATTGCCGCCTTCTACGATCTGCACCACAACCAGATCCGCGCCGGCATGGTGCTGTGCCTGATCTTCTCGACGCTGCTGTTCCCGTGGTTCGCGGTGATCTCGGCGCAGATCGCTGATGTCGAAGGCCGCTTTCCGGTCATGGCGATGATGCAGTTCGGTGGCGGCGTGCTGCTGATCGTGTTCTTCGTCATCTGCAGCATGTTGTGGATCGCGGCGACTTACCGCCCGGATCTTGATCCGAACGTGATCCGGATGATGCACGAGACCTCGTGGCTGATCTTCGTGATGGTGTTTCCCGCCTACACCTTGCAGCTGAGCTGCATCGCGGTTTCGGGTTTCATGGACAAGCGTCCGCAGCCCTGGCTTCCGCGCTGGGCCTGCTATCTGAATCTTTGGGTCGGCTTCTCCGCTTTCGGCGGCGGCTTCGCGGCGTTCTTCAAGAGCGGGCCGTTCGCCTGGAACGGCGTATTCGGATTCTGGCTACCGGTGCTGATGTTCACCTTGTGGCTGTTCGTGATGGCGCCATTGATGGCGCGCAGCATCAAACGGCGGGCGCTCGCGTGAGCCGGGCCATGTGTTGCGGCGGGATCCGAGCGGAGCAGGCCGCGGCGCGTCGCACGCGCCTCATTCGATAGAATCGCGCAGCCAATACTGCCCTCCGGATATCCCAGCAGCATGTTGCGCCCGGTTCGAATTCGACACTATCTCGCCGTGATGCAGGCCAAGGGCTTTGCGGCTGAGCAGGTTCTCGGCGGAACCGGCATCGATCCGATGCGGCTGCAGGATCCGGCTTATCTGATCGACGCACGCCAGTGCCGGACCGTGATCGGCAACATGATCAGGCTCAGCGGTGATCCCGGGATAGGATTCGATACCGGCCGTGAGGCCGAACCCTCCGATCTGGGCATCGTCGGCTACGCCATCATGTCCTGTCGCACCATGCGTCAGACCTTGTACCTGTGGCGCCAGTACAGCAGCTCGCTGGTTGGCATGATGAGCAAGCTGGAGATCGAAGAGGAAACCGCGGAAGGTCTGACGGTCAGCGTGGTCGAGCCGACCGAGATCGATGAAATCTACATTTTCTGCGTCGAAGAAATCCTGGTGATGATGTACAAAATCGGCGCCATCCTGGCGGGCGGCGAGCCGGTGGTCAGGCGGCTCGAGTTCACCTATGCGGCGCCGGTGCATCGCCAGCGATATCAGGAACAGTTTGGATGCCCGATCCGTTTCGGTGCCGAACGATCGAGTGCGGTAGTCGCCCAGCAATGGCTGGACGCGCCGCTGCGCACCACTGACGAGGAGTTCAACAAGATCTGCGTGCAGCACTGCGGGCAGATACTGCAACAGATCCAGAGCAGCAGCCCGATCACGTCGAGGCTGCGCGATATCTTTCTGCGCAATCCGCGAACCTTGCCCAAGCTCGACGACGCGGCGCACAAGCTCGGCATGAGCCCACGCTCGCTGCGCCGCCACCTGAGCGAGGAGTCCAGCAGCTATCAGAGGCTTGCGGACGAATTCCGCGCCGATCTCGCACGCGAGTACCTGCGCTCGACGCGCCTGTCGACCAAGGAGGTCGGCTACCTGCTGGGCTTCAAGGACCACAGCGCCTTCCGGCGCTCGTTCAAGCTATGGACCGGACAGACCACGCGCGAGTACCGGCTGCAGGCACTGCAGGGATCCTAGCCTCGGTTCGATCTTGGTCTCAGTTCGGGCTTGCTCATAGGTTCCCTAAAGATCGAGCGCGACGACGCCCGACGGTGAGCTGCTGGCGCCGGGTTTGCCGGCTCGCGCTGTCCCGGCCGACGCTGCGCCCGACAGCAGCCGCTCCTCGGCGCTGATCACTCTGAACGTGGTGACGGTCATGACCACCATCCAGCCGAAGAACACGAACACCGCGAACCAGAACGAGATGATGCCGTCATAGGCGAAAGGGCCTACCTTGAAAAAGCCGATCAGGCCTGCCGGGAAGATCAGCATGCCGCACCAGACATTGAAGTAGGCGACCCAGCGCGGATACACCGTGGGACGGTTGTGATCGAAAAAGATCGAGGCGGCGATGATGAACATCCAGATCGAGAACGACGGCCAGGTGAACAGCCAGTCGAACCAGACCCAGTCGTTCATGATCTGGATGACGCTCGGATCCAGCGTGTCGGCCCGGAACGCGATGGCCGTCCAGGTCATCGGAATCAGGATGAAGAAGACGTAGCCTCCGCCGACGTTCACCAGCGAAGCATAGGTCAGGATCGGGTAGCTGCGTTCGGCCTTGCGGATGAACATGATGATCGGAATCGCCCAGGTCGCATAGAACGACCAGCAGATGCACTGGATCAGCGCGCCGAGAAGAATGCTGTCTCTGCGGTCGATGAAAATCTGCGCGATCTCTTTGGCATCCAGCGCCGGCGAGGGGCCAGGGATGAAACCCATCAGCCAGCCCTGAGCGCCGATCAGCGCGGCCACCAGCACCACGCCCGACCATAGGAATGCCCGCATCACGGTCGTGTTCATTTCTGCCTGCTTCATGATCTCTCCACTGATATTGACCCGCACGTGCCGCACGACGGTGTTGGCGCGTATCGTCGCCGCCTGCCTTGAACCGTCGGCGCATTACGCTTCACGGGATCGAGCGATACAAGGTGTCGAGCCGGCCAAGCTGTTGCGCATCCGGCCACGTGCGAGCCGGCGATCGGCCGGACGTCGACGGTAGCGGAATCGATTCCCCTCTTCGTATTGAAGCCGCGATCCCGACGGCCATGTACCGCGGCATCGGCGCATCCGGGCAACTGGCCTGATCCGTCATATTTTGGCCTTGTCGTCGTCTGTTATTGCGCTGCCGACTACTGCGTAATAACCACGACAAATGCGGGGTCAAGCAGCGCTTTCGCCTCCGGCGCCGTCGACAGTGGCGCGGTGATTCTTCGATGTATTCCGGCGACAGGGCCGCAAGCCGTCGTGGCCGGGATCGGCGATGCGCAAGACGATCGGACAGGCCCCCAATACATTCCAATAGTGCAAGGGGCGAATCGATGTTGTTAACAAAGCCGGTGGCTGTCGTGCTGTTGTCTGTCTCGGTAGCCGGCACGGTGTCGGCACAGGAGCAGCCGGTCACTCAAGACAGCGCCGCAGCGTCGCCGGACTTGGCCACGGTCACGCTGCCACCAGCACAGGAGCCGGACCCGAGTGCGGACGACAACAAGCGCCGCAGTGCCAATCGCCTGGTCGAAGAAATCGTCGTCACTGCACAGAAGCGCGAGGAAGCGATTCAGGATGTGCCGATTTCGGTTGCGGCTTTCTCCGAGCAGCAATTGCAGGCGATGGGGGTCGAAAACACCAAAGACCTGGGCCGCGTCACGCCCGGCTTGCAATTCACCGAGACCGCTGGTTTCACGCTGATCTATCTGCGCGGAGTCGGCACGGATTCGTTCCTGCCGTATGCCGACCCGAGCGTCGCCACCTATGTCGATGGCCTGTACATTCCGGCGCAGCAGGGCCTGGTCAATTCCTTCGGCGGCATCCAGCGCGTGGAAGTTTTGAAGGGACCGCAGGGCACCTTGTTCGGCCGCAACTCCACGGGCGGCGCGATCAATGTCATCACCAAATCTCCGGATCAGACCACCGAGGTTTCGGCGCAGGCCGAGCTTGGCAATTTCGACGACAAAAAAATCCAGGTGTATGCCAGCACGCCGATTACCGACACGCTCGCCGCGAGCGTCTCGGCGATCTACAACCATACCAGTCCGTACTACAAGCTCATCACCGACGACCTCGGCCCGCTGGAATCCGCCCCTGCCGATCGGCTCTACCCGGACGAAAGCTACGGCGCGCGGGTCAAGCTGCGCTGGTTCCCGATCGAGGAACTCGACCTGGGCCTGACGGCTTATCACATCCGCCAGGTCGGCACCGGCAGTACCATCGGTGCGTTGACGCAGCCCAGCGCGTTGGCGACGCTGCTCGGCATCCAGGCCGAACAGCGGGATTACGAAATCCATCGCAACGAACCCACGAAGCTGGCGGTCAGCAATTCGGTGATCGCCGGCAATGCGACGTGGAATCTGCCGCCCTTCGATCTGAAGCTGATCACCGGCTACCAGGATATCGTCACAGAAGACGCGTACTACGATTTCGATAATTCGGCCAAGGATCTGGTCTCGTTCTTCACCAACAACGCCTACAACCGCGTGACCACGGCCGAATTCCAGATCGCGTCGAACGCGTCGAGCTGGATGTCGGATCGGCTGAAGTGGATCGGCGGCCTGTACTACCTGCACAGCCTTGGCGGATACGATCCGATCACGCTCGAAATCGCCGGCAGCGGCGTTCCGCGAATCGGTGCGGGATTGCTGGCGCCGGGCGTGCTGGATGCGGTCGAGCAATTTCTCCAGGGCATTCCCGGGCTGGGCTCAGCGACGCCGGGCGTGCAGGCTGATATCCACGGCGTGCTCAGGACCAACTCGTACTCCGTATTCGCTCAGAGCGATTACAACTTCACCGACTGGTTCAATCTGACGCTGGGTCTGCGCGGCCAGATCGAGGACCGCTTTCTGACGCGGCAGGACGTATTGCTGGAATCGGGCAACGGCAACAACGATCTGCCGTTGTTCCAGTACCACGAACCCAAGATCACGCAGCACAATTTCACGCCCAAGGTATCGCTGAACTTCAAGCCGGCCGACGACATGCTGGTCTATCTGAGCTGGTCCAAAGGCTACAAGAGCGGCACTTACAACGGCATCAATATCTATACGCCGCCGAGCTACGTACAGCCGGAAGTCGTCAACGCCTACGAGCTCGGGCTCAAGTCGGAATACTTCGACCACAACCTGCGTTTCAACGCCGCAGTTTTCCAGAACGACATCCAGCACCCGCAGGTCACCTACGTGTCCCTGGTGAACGGCGGTGCGATCACCTTCGAGAACGCCGGCAGCGCCAGAATCCGCGGCGCCGAATTCGATACGCTGCTGGTGCCGCTGCCGGATGCCAATCCCGGCCTGGTGCTGACGCTGGGCGTGTCGTATCTCGACGCGGTGTTCACCGACTACCGCAACGGCAGCGGATTCAACGAGCAGACCGGCCTGTTCTTCAGCAAGAGCGGCGATTTCACCGGCAACCGGATTCCGCGTACCGCGAAGCAGACCGGCAATTTCGCGGTGAACCAGACGCTGGAAGCAGGGCAGGGTTCGGTGGAGCTGTCGGCCGACGTCTACTACAACAGCGGCTTCTACTACAGCGCGCAGAATACCGACGTGGCGCGACAGGGCTCGTACTATCTGCTCAATGCCCACGTCGGTTATCTATACGATCCGTGGAAGCTGCGCATCACCGCGTTCGGTCAGAATCTCAACAACAAGGCCTACAGCTTCTCTGGCTTTACCGCCGACTTCGGCACCAATGTCACGCTGGCCCCGCCGAGAACTTTCGGCCTGCGCCTGAACTGGGATTTCTGAGCCGCCATGCCGAGATCATCCGCGATACCCGCAGCTGCCGGCAGCACCGAGTCGATTGCGCCCCGCCGTATCAGCCCGGTGCTTGTGTGGGCGGGTATCGGCGCCGTGTTCGCCGCGTTCGAGTGCTATGTCTGGGCTCGATGGATAGGCTCGGACAATTTCGCTCCGCGGCCGGTCGACGTCGACAGCGTGCCGGAACTCACCCGGCAGGTCATCCATGTCACGCAGGTGATCTCGCCGATCGTCTGCGCCTTCATCATGCTGAAATTCCTGGTCGCGCCCTTGATCCGCGAGCGGCGTTTCACGCTAGACGGAATGTTGGTGGTGTCCTATTTCACGCTGTGGTTTCAGGACCCGATGGGAAACCTCGCCAGCACCCAGCTCTATTACAGTTCCTACTGGATCAACATGGGCTCGTGGACGCTGGGCTCGTTGCCGGGCTGGATCAGCCCGGCGGGCAACCATTTGCCCGAACCGATTCTGGTGATGGGCTTCGGCTATCTATGGCTGGGATTTCTGGCGGGCATGAGCGCGTTCTGGCTGATGCGCCGCATCCGCGACCGCTTCCCGCGCTGCAGCGCACTGGAGCTGAGCCTCGCCGCTCTGGCCCTGTGCGTGGTGCTCGACATCGTCGCCGAAACCGCGCTGGCCGCGGCCGGCACCTTCGCCTGGCCCGGCGCGATCAAGGGCCTGAGCCTGTTTCACGGCAAGCCTTACCAGTTTCCGATGTACGAGGGCCTGCTGTTTGGCGCGGTGATCGCGTCGGGCGGCGTGCTGCGCTTCTTCCGCGATGACAAGGGCCTGACCCTTGTCGAACGCGGCGTCGACAAGCTGAGCCTGCCGCAGCCCACCCGGACAACGCTGCGCTTTTTCGCCGTCTATGGCTTCATGCACCTGTTCATGGCGGTGGTGTATTCGATCCCGATGATCGGTTTCGGCATGATCTCCGATCCTTTCCTGCGCTACCCGAGCCACCTCGAAAACGGCATGTGCGTGCTCGGGCCGCAGCAGGATCAGTGCCCCGGCCCGGGCATCGCGATGCCGCGGCCGCCCTATCCCTAGCCGATCATCTGATCGGCCAGGCTGGGCGCCCCCCCCGTTATGCGGTAACGGCAGCTTGCAGCAGCGTCAGCGAGCCGCCGCTTGCCGCCGCAATGCAAGCAGCATCGAGATCGACATGACCGTCACCCAGGTGCCGAAGATGATCAGCGGGCACCAGAAGACGAAGATGCCGTTCCACGAGAACGGACCGCTCTTCGGCAGAAACGCGATGGCGCCCACTTCGAACATCAGCGCGGCCCAGATCGTGAAGTAGCCCATCCACCGCGGGAAAGGCGAGTGCGCGTCGATCTTTTGCGTCAGGCTGATCACCGCGATCGCCACCATCTGGAAGATGAAGAACTGATCGGTAGTGACCAGCGTCAGCATGCCGATCTCGTGCATCAGAGCGGTGACTTCCGGCGGCCGCGTCGTTGTGAACGCGGCGATGCCCCAGAACATCGGCGGCAGCACCAGGAAAATCGACATCAGGATGCCGCCGGCGAATTGCAGGATCGACCATATCGGCACACCTTTCTCCAGCCGCGCGAGCTGAATCGCGACGACGACCGAAAACGGCACCATGAATGCGCTGGTCCATGAGGTCACGACCGCGCCCAGTCGGATCTTGAAGCCATGTTCTGCATAGAACGCGGCAACGGCGTTGGCATCGAGCGTCGCGGGAGGCGGCGGCATCATGCCGAGCAGCCCCCATAGCGCGAAACCGTAGATGTACATGAAGATCAAACCCCAGCAGATCATGATGGTCTGGCCGCGCTCGGTCATCGGTATCTCCCCTGTGTTGGTTGCGAAGCTTGCTTACTGAAATTCGATCAACGAAAGCCAGTGGCGTTAAAAAAATGCGGCGTGGTACGCCTCAATGCGGCGAGCCTGACCAGTACATCGAAATCAGCGACACGCCGACCACGACCACCCAGAGATCGCAGATCAGGCGCAGCGGCCAGGGTGCATGCCGGACTTCCATGAAGTGGAAGATGATCAGCCGCGCCTTGATGCAGGCCGCTATCAGCAGGCCGACGCCGATGCCGGTCTGGGGCGTCGTGGTGTGGACACCATGGTCGGAGCCAAACCACCAGGACAGCGCGGTGACCGTGGCCAGGACCAGCCATACCCAGGTTGCAGGATGTCGTAGCAGATTCATCGCGTCACTTCAGCAGGTAGATCAAAGGAAACAGCACGATCCACAGCACGTCGACCATGTGCCAGTAGGTCGCGCCGCTTTCCAGCAGCATGAACTGCTTGGGCTCCGTCAGCGGCCGGCGCGATTTCGCCCACATGAAGCCCAGCAGGGCCAGTCCGATCGAAACATGCGCGAAATGCAGGCCGGTGAGCATGTAGTAGTAGGTGTAGAAGCCATTGGTCGTCAGAGTCAGCCCGGCGCTGATCTTCTCGTGATACTCGAAGAACTTGACCGTCGCAAAACCGAATCCGCACAGCAGCGCACCGCCGAAGAAACCGGGCGCCGCCCGCGTTCTCTGCTGACGCGCCGCGTCCACGCCCATCACCACGAACCACGAACTGGCCAGTAACAGCAACGTATTGATCGCGCCGAAATGCTGGTTGAGCGTGGCCTGCGAGCGCATGTACAGATCGACATCGAGCGCGCGGTAATACAGGAAGGTGCCGAACATCAGCGCGAACACGCTCATGTCGCCGAGCACGAACACCCAGATGCCGGCTTCGCCCGGCAGATGATTTTTTGGCGGCTGTCTCATCGGTGGCGATTCGGTTGCAGTGGTGCTACTGGGCATGCGTGGGCCACCTCGATTCATGCGGGCTGCGCGTCGGCATGCTGCTTCAGGACGATGTTTCTGAGTACAACGAACATCACCAGGAACCAGGAGCCGAACACGACCAGCGGAATCCAGAACGGGAAGACACTGTTCCAGGCGAACGGGCCGCTCTTGAAGAACACGGCGACCGCGCCAGGAATGAACAGCAAGGCGACCCAGATATTGAAATAGGCGACCCAGCGTGGAAACACCGGGCGTTTCGCTTCGTCGAGCAGAATCGCGGCCGCCAGAACCGCTCCCTGGATGCTGGCAAGCGTAAACGGCATGATGAACATCAGCCAGCCGAGATCATTGAGCATCTGCGTCAGATTCGGATCGCGCTCGGGGCGATACGTGACCGCTTCCAGTACCAGCATCGGTATGATCAGCACCAGGACCCCCGCGCTGCCGGCACCCAGCTGGGCGTAACAGAACGCTGGGCTGATGCCCTGAATGCGGCGTATCTGGGCGGAGATCAGGCCGACAAAAGGCACGATCAAACCACAGGATCCCAAGGCGATCGCCAGGCCGAGACGGATCGACGTGGTGTGCTGCTGATACAGCGCGGCGACATCCGCCGCCGACAGTGAAGGCGAGGGCGGTGGAACAAAGCCGGCAATCCACCAGAAGCCAACGCCGAACACGACCATGAACATCGGCCCGGACCACGCACACAGCATCTGTCCTCGTATCCCCGTCATCGTTCTCTCTCTTTCGCACTGCGATCGTTGTGCCGATCTCGGATGCCGCGTGCGCCGCTGCGATTGGCGGCTTGGCGACCCGTCTGCCTGCATCGTACTATAGCGAACTAGTTTTATGTTGCGGCCGGAACTTCCGCTGCGCGACATTCAGCCCGGCGTCTGCTGATCTTCTAGCACCGTCGTCCGTATCGTATTGAGCAGGCGATTGAGTGTGCTGACGTCGTCCTCGCTGAGGCGTCGCATCGAATTCCGTCCGGTGTCGGCGATTTCTTTCTCGACTTCGAGTGCCAGCGGCCTGACTTTCGGGGTCAGATAGACGCGCTTGGATCGTCCGTCGCGTGCGTCCGCCGTGCGCCGCACCAGCCCTTTCTTCTCGACGCGATCGATCAGTTTGGCGATGCCGGCGCGGCCGATGTCCATCACGTCGGCCAGCTCCTGCTGGGTTGCGCCGTCGAAGTGCGACAGAAAGGAAATCAGCCACCATTGCGAACGCGTCAGCTCGAACCGCGCGACACGCCGGTCGATCTCGGTGCGATACAAGCGCCCGATATCGGTGATGAGGTAGCCGGTGTAATTCTCGAGTGACTCGGGAAGTTTATTGTTCACGTTGTGCAATGTCGCCAGAAAGTAACGATTTTTAAAAGCTTACAGCAGAAACTCCACCGTCCGGACCGGCTGCCGGCTGGGCCTCGCGACGAATACAGTTGACGCCGGGGATTAAGATTGCTTACATATTGTCTCCACGGATACAGTACGCTGTATACCACGCCACTGCTATCGCGGTAAGCCCCTTTAGAGGGCGATACCGGGTGTTCAGGAGAGAGAGACGATGAGCATGACCAAGGGTAGGATCGCGCTGCTTACCTTGCTGAGCGGGCTAAGCCTGCCGGCGAGCGCTCAGCAGGATGTCGTCGAAGCTGCAGCAGCGCCGACTCCATCCGCGAGCGACGGCAGTCCAGCGGCATCCGACGTCGACATGGCGGCGATCCCGGTACAGGGCCCGGTGAGCGAAGATGCCGGCACGCCTGCCCGCGAGCGCAGCGCCAGTCGCCTGATCGAGGAAGTCGTCGTCACCGCACAAAAGCGCGAAGAGAACCTGCAGGACGTGCCGATTTCGATCCAGGCCTTCAGCGCCGACGCGCTGGATGCAAAGGGCATCGACGACCCGAAGGCATTGCAGCTGACCGTCCCCGGTCTGCAATACAATCTGTTCGCCGGCTACTCGCTGATCTATATCCGCGGCGTCGGCACCGATGCGTTCATTCCGTCGGCCGATGCGAGCATCGCGACCTATATCGATAACGTCTACTACCCGTTCGGCCACAGCCTGGCGTCGTCGTTCGGCGCGGTGGAGCGCGTGGAAGTGCTGAAAGGGCCGCAGGGCACGTTGTTCGGCCGCAACTCCACGGGCGGCGCGATCAACATCGTCACCAAGGATCCCGGGCCCAGCGCGGAGACCTCGGTGCTGATCAGTGGCGGACGCTTCGACCAGTTGAACGCGCGCGTCTACACCAATATGCCGATCGTCGATTCGCTGGCGGTATCGGTGGGTGCGATCTACAACACCGAAGAGAATTACTACAGCCGCTCGGCCGATTCTCCGCGCGGCGTGTTTCCGAAAGAGAAGACCAAAGGCGGCCGCCTGAAGCTCGCATGGACGCCGATCGACGATTTGAAAGTCGTGCTGGCGGCCACCAGCCTGAACGTCGACGGCGCGCAGTCGATGATGCTGCCGGCCACCGATGTCAAGCCGCTGGGCGCGGCGCTGGGCGTATCCGAAGCGCCGGCCTACCAGACCAGTATCGACGCGCCGGTCTATATCTCGACGAAAGCCGCGATCTTTTCGGGCGACATCAAATACTCGACGCCGTGGTTCGACACGCGTGCGATCGTTGCCAACCAGCACATCACCTCGCCGGCGCTCGCGGACTATGACGGCTCCAGCCAGCCGTTGTTTACCTTCGAATCAATTGGCCAGTTCGCAGACGTGTTCACCGGCGAACTGCAGTTGCTGTCCAACCAGGACACGCCTTTCGCCGATCGCTTCAAATGGATCGCCGGCCTGTATTACATCGACAGCTCGGCCGGCTACGATCCGCTGTATTTCTCGGCTGCTCCAGGCGCACTTTCGTATCTCGCCGCGCCGACCGGGCCTCTGACCGGCCTGACCTCGCCATTGATCAGCTTCCTGAAGAACACGCCGGGAGTGGGCTCGCTGCTCGACTACGTCGACAATGGCGTGACCCTCGGTCTGGAAGGCGTGCTCGATACCAAGTCGACCGCCGGCTACTTCCAGGGCACCTACGACATCACCGACTGGCTCGCCGCTACGCTGGGCGGACGCTACCAGGTGGAGACGCGTGACCTGGTCAAATCCAACGTCAATCTCGCCACCGATCCCAGCTCCGGCGACGCCGGCACACGGCTGATCCGCTATCCCACCCAGTCGGCGCACACATCGAATTTCTCGCCGAAGGCGGTGCTTGATTTCAAGCCGGCGGAGGACCAGCTGGTCTATCTGTCGTACACCCAGGGCTTCAAGAGCGGCACCTACAACATCATCAACATCTATACGCCGACGCAGTACATCAAGCCGGAAAAGGTCACCGCGTATGAGCTCGGCTACAAGACCACGCTGCTCGATGGCCACCTGCGCTTCAACACCGCCGTGTTCCAGAACACGATCAAGGATCTGCAGGTGCAGACGATTTCGTTGACCAGCGGTGGTGCGGTCAAGTTCGAAACCGCGGGCGGTGCGCGTATCCGCGGCGCGGATTTCGATGCCACCTGGGAGTTCCTGCCGGAGTGGGTGCCGGGCCTGGTTTTCACCGCGGGCGGGGCTTATCTGAAAGGCATATATACCTCGTACAAGGAGGGCAGCGGCTTCGACGAGCAGACCGGCCTGTATTTCGACGGTACGATCTTCCCGAACCGCGATTTCACCGGCAACAAGGTGGTGCGCACGCCCAAGTTCTCCGGCAACTCCGGGCTCGGCTACGGCATGGACGTCGACTCGGGCAGCATCGAAGTGGCGGCCGACGTCTACTACAACTCGGGTTTCTTTTACTCGGCTCAGAACACCGAAACCGCCAGCGAGGATTCGTACTACGTGCTCAATGCGCGTGCCAGCTATTTCCATAAGGCCTGGGGGACGCGCATCACCGCGTTCGTCAAGAACATCAATGGCGGCAAGTACAGCTACGTCAAGCAGGAGCTGGATTTCGGCACCGCCAACCTGCTCGCACCGCCGCGCACGTATGGCCTGCGACTGAACTGGGATTTCTGAGCATGAATGCGCGCGAGCCTTTCAGCGTCGCCATCGTCGGCGCCGGCCTGACCGGGCTGACCGCCGCCTGGCGTCTGCAGAACGCGGGCCTGCGAGTGAAGCTGTTCGAAAAATCGCAGGCGGTCGGAGGGCGCACGATGTCGATCCGGCAGCACGGCTTCGTCTTCGACACCGGCGCGATCACGATGCTGCCGACCTATGCCAAGACCGTTGCGCTGATCGATGAACTCGGCATCGCCTCCCATCTGCACCGGATGCAGCCGGTGATCGGCATCCCGCGTGGGGGGCGCATGCATCGTCTCGACCTGAGCCGCCCGGTGCGCAGCCTGCTCGGTACTCGGTTGATCTCGTTCGGCGCCAAGCTGCGTCTGCTCAAGCTGCTGAGGCCGATGATCCGCACCTGGAATCTGAGCAATTACCAGTCGCTGTCGTCGCTGGCGGACTGGGATGCGGAAAGTATCGCCGACTATGTGAGGCGCGAACTCGGCGACGAGATCAACCAATACATCGCCGGTCCGATCATCCGCGGCAATACGCTGAACAGCACCGAGTGTGCGCCGGTCGGCGAACTGTTCTGGATGTTGCGCCAATACGCGGCGCCGTTTGTATCCGGCTTCGACCAGGGCATCAATTTTCTGGCCGAGACACTCGGCAAACGGCTTCCGGTTCATCACGGTATGCAGGTCGATGCGGTGTCCCGGCAGGGTGAGCGTGTCGTCGTCGGCGGCCGCGGTCCGCAAGCCGTTTTCAGCGAGACTTTCGACGCCTGCATCATCGCGCTGCCGCCGCCGGAATTGCTCGAACTGGCGCCGAACCTCAGCGACCGTCAGCGGCATTTCCTGCAGACGGCGAAACCCCTGCGCAGTGTCAGCGTCCACCTGGGCCTTCGCCGGGCACCGGCAACGACGGAAACCTTCGTGCTACCACCGGAAAGCGAGCAGCCTGATCTGACCACGATCATCATGGATCACCTGAAAGCGCCGGGCCGCGCACCGTCTGGCAAGGGCGTTGTTTCGATCTTTTTTCGCGACACCTGGAGCGCGGCGAACTTCGATCGCCCCGATCGCGAAATCGTCGACGAGGCGCTGCGGATGACAGGCTCCTTCATCGGCGACCTGACTGCCGATGTCGAAAGCTTTGTCGTGCAGCGCTGGCCCTACGCGATCATCAAGAGCGAGCTGGGCTTGTACGGCCGTATCCGCGACTACGAGGCCGATATCGACCAGGCCGATCGGATCCAGCTCGGCGGAGATTTTCTCTCCATGGGCATGGAGGCCGCGGTCAGCAGTGGTGAGTTGCTCGCACAACGTATACAACGGCTCGGCCTAGGTGCCGGCGGCACCGGTAATTGATCAGGAGATCGAGATGGCAAAGATATTGAAGGGCTCAGTTCCCAGGTCGTCGTCGTCGGCGGTGCCGCTGTTTCGTGAGCCGACGCCGCCGGTGGTGCGCTGGGCGTACGCCGGGGCTGCGATCGCCCTGTTCATCGTCTATGTGTTCGCGACCTGGTTCTTGAGCGGACGCGCGGTGCCAACCGATCCGGGCCCGGATGTACTGCCGCCGGTGATGGCCCAGTTCATTTTCTGGGTACAGATCGTCGCGATGCTGATGGGCGCTTTCGCATTCTGGTACTTCGTGATCCGTTCCTGGATACGCGAAGGGCAGATGACGACCACCGGCATGCTCTACATCGCCTGGCTGACGCTGTTCTTCCAGGACCCGATGATGAACTACACCTCGGCGACGGTGCTGTACAACTCGCACATGGTCAACCTCGGCACCTGGACGCTGGGCTCGACGCCTGGCTGGACCAGCCCCAACGGCAACAACCTGCCGGAGCCGCTGCTGCTGATCATCGTCGGCTACACCATCATCGGCTACTCGCTGTGCTTTCCGGTGCTGGCGATGCTCAACAAGTGCAAGGAGCGCTGGCCGGGTCTGAGCAAGTTCCGCCTGGCGCTGATCGGCATCGCGACGCTGGCGGTGCTGGATACGATCTTCGAATCGCTGCTGCTGCGCACCGGTGTCTATGCGTATCCGGGCGGCATTCGCGAGCTCACGCTGTTCGCCGGCGAGACCTACCAGTTCCCGTTGACCGAAGGCCTGACCTATGGTGGCCTGACCATCGGCATGACGATGGTGCTGCTGCTGTATCGGGACGACAAGGGCCAGACGTTCGTCGAACAGGGCATCGAGAAGTTGCGCATCGGCAAGACCGGCCGGCAGTGGGTCAAGTTCCTGGCGCTGTTTGCGTACGTGCAGATCAGCATGTTCGTGGTGTTCACCATTCCGAACCAGTGGCTGGCCACGCATTCCGATCCGTACCCCGAGGGCTATCCCTCGTACATGCTCAACGGCCTATGTGCCTACGGCGTGGAACGCAACCAGTGCCCCGGCCCGGGCGTGATGATGCCGCGGCCGGAAAACAATCCGCTCTGACGCCGAGCTGGAGGCGAGGGGAGCGGGCAAGCCTGGACGCAGACGCGAAAAACGATTGCTTGCGTACCATCATCATGAAGTCCAAACTAGCTCAAGATGCAGAGTGATCGTCGATGCGCATGACCTCGGCGGTCCATTATTCGGAGAAGATCATGGCGGGAGAGTTCGGCGACGTAATTCGAGGCTTTTCATCCAAGGCCAGCCCCCTGGTTTCCGGGCTGCTGCAGGCTGACAGCCGCGAAGTGCCGGAGGGCCTGAAGCAAGTTGGCGACTATGCGCCGCAGAGCAAGCCGGTGCCGCTGTCGCGTTACTACGATCCGGCTTTCGCCGATCTGGAGAAAGAAAAGCTCTGGAAGAAAACCTGGCAGTACGCCTGCCGCGAGGAAGATATCCCGGAAGTGGGTGATCGCTACAAGTACGATGTCGGTACGCTATCGTGGTTCATCGTGCGCAGCGCGCCGGGCGAGATCAAGGCATTCAACAACGCCTGCCTGCATCGCGGCACGCAGCTGTGCTCGAACAACGGCTGGAGCGAGAGTATCCGCTGCCCTTTCCACGCCTGGGAATGGAAGCTCGACGGCGACCTGAAAAACATCCCGAGCCGTTGGGATTTTCCACAGGTGAAGTCCGACGATTTCAAGCTGCCGCAGGCGAAAGTTGCGACCTGGGGCGGCTTCGTGTTCATCAATCCCGATCCGGATGCGGCACCGCTGGAACATTATCTGGGCGTAATGCCGGAACATTTCAAAAGCTGGGAACCGGAAAACCGCTTCACCGCATTCCATATCCGCAAGCTGGTGCGCGCCAACTGGAAGGTCACGATGGAGGCCTTTCTGGAGTCCTACCACGTGGTGGAGACGCATACCGAGTCACTGGGCTTCACCGGCGACGCCTCGACCCAGTACGACATCTGGGACCAGGGCGACGCACATATCAGCCGCCTGATCACGCCACTGGCGACGCCGAGCCCGCACCTGGGCGACGAGGCATCGATCGCCGACGCCGCCAACTATGCGTTCCAGGCGTTCGCACTGGCGATGCCGGGCGTGCCGGTGCCAAAGTTCGACGCCGACTCCCAGCTGACGGCGCGCGCGCAGGTCGCGCAATGGCGGCGGCAGATGATGGGGGCCGGTCTCGGCCGCGATTTTTCGTCATGGCCCGACGTGACGATGATCGATAGTGTCGAGTACTACATGTTCCCCAACTTCTGCCCCTGGTACGGAGAGGGCCTGCCGCTGGTCTACCAGTTCCTGCCCTATGGCAACGATCCGAACCTGTCGGTGATGAGTGTGCGCCTGACCGCGCCACTGCCGGGTGGAGGAGCGCCGCGCCCGCCCTCGGCGCCGATTCGCGAAATCGGCTTCGACGAGGCCTTCAACAGCGCGCCGGAGATCGGCCTGCTGGCGATCATCTTCGACCAGGACATGAGCAACCTGCCGCGCATCCAGGAGGGACTCAAGGCGGCGTCGGATCATCGCGCCGTGGCCACGTTCGGCCGCTACCAGGAGCAGCGCATCCAGCACTTCCACGAAGTGCTGGACAAGACTCTGGGTCTGTAGGCCCCGCCAAATCGATCATCAGGACATCTAGAGCATGGGGCTTCACCTGGAGTTCGAAGCGGGCGCGGTGATCGTGGCCGGCGGTAGCGGCGGTATCGGCGAGGCGATCGCCCTGGCCTTCGCCAAGGCCGGCATGCCGGTCGTGATCACGTATCACAGCAACGAAGCCAAGGCCGCCGCGATCAAGGCCGCCATCGAGGCGGCTGGCGGCCGCTGCGAATGCCATCGCGTGGATCTGGCCGACGTGGCCCAGGTGAATGCCTTGTTCGCCGACATGACGAGCCGGCATGGCCGCATCGCCGACGTGGTGTATGCCGCCGGCCCGCATTTCGACTTCAACTTTATCGGCGCGATTCCCGACGAGCAGTGGCACCACGTCGTCAACGCCGATATCAACGGCGCCTTCCATCTGATCCAGGGCGCGGTACGCGTGTTCCGCAAGCAAGGCGACGGCGGCAACCTGGTCGCGGTCATCACCAGCGCGATCGAGCGCGTGCCGATCGCCGACATCATGTCGGCGGCGCCGAAAGCCGCGATCCAGATGCTGATGCGCGGTGTCGCCAAGGAGGCCGGTCGCTTCAACATCCGCGCCAACTGTGTCGGACCGGGCTGGATCAACGCCGGCCTCGGCAAGAAGGGGCTGGAAGAGAAGCTCGACGAGAAATCGCGCGAAGCGATCCGGACCAAGACCATCCCGCTGCAGCGTTTCGGCGAAGCCGACGATATCGCCAACGCCGTGCTGTTCCTGTGCTCACGTCAGGCCAGTTTCATCACCGGTCAGAGCCTCGCGGTCGACGGCGGCTTGCAGCTTTGAGCGAGTCGCTGGAGTGGACGCCGCTGGCGCGGACGGCCGATTTCGCCGGTCAGCGCAAACTCGCGATGAAGATATCCGGAATCGACCTGCTGCTGCTGATGGACGGCGCCGATGTCGTCGTCATCCACAACTACTGCACGCATATGGGCCGTCCGCTGGATGGTGGCCGTCTGAGCGCCGGGCAGATCACTTGCCCGTTTCACGGCGCCTGCTTCGATCTGCGCACCGGCGCCGCCCGCTCCGGCCCGGCGGTCGGGTCGCTGCATCGGTTCGCGTCGCGCGTCGAAGGCGAGACGATCTACGCCGACCTTCGCAACAAGCCGATCACGCCATGGGGACGCAGATCCTAGGACGAAAGGGGATTGCCGACCTGCGAGCGTTTGCGTGACATCGAGCGCACCAGCCACAGCATCGCCAGACCCCAGGCCAGATCGGCGACCGCGAATGCCCGCCACCAGAACGAGCGGAAGTAGTCGCCCAAGTACTGGGTCCAGCTGAAGTACGCGATCACCATCACGCAGAACGCGATCCACATGCGCGTCGACTGCCCGCGCACCGATTGCCTCCTCGCCAGCAGACCGCTGCTGAGCATCGGGCACAGCATCGTCGTCATGAAGAAGCTGACCACGTAGAGATCGTCGTCGAGATTCTGCTTGAGCACCCACCAGAACACGCCGACGCCAAGCAGCCCTGCCAGCAACAGCGCCGTGTAGGCGCGCTGTGTGAGCTGCGGAAACAGCTCCTTTCTGCCGTATTTCATCGTCTGATGGAAAAACAGCAGTTCCAGTGCGAGCGTCGCGATCAGTCCGAACCAGTACAACTCGCTGAACCAGTGATGGTACTGCTTGAACCATTTTTCGTAGTGGAGAATGTAAGAAAGATCGTGCGCGATGAACAGCAGCGTGCCCGCCAGTGGCATGGTGTAGAGGCGATCCCGAGCGGCGAGCCGCACGGCCTCGCCGAAATAGATGACGTTGGCGATCAGCGCCAGCGCGTTGAGCAGCAGGATGGCGACGACGTGATCGTCGATCGCCTGCAGTGTCGCGTTGGGGTCATACATGTCCGCCTCCGTCGACGCACAGCATCTCGCCGGAGACGAAGCTCGCCATGGAGGATGCGAAGAACAGCACCGCATTGGCGATGTCCTCGGCGCTGCCCATGCGGCGCAGCGGCGTGGCCGCCAGCACGCGCTCGGCCAGTCGCTTGCCGCGCGGGTCCTGCTGGATGCTCAATCCCTGTCCGGCTTCGATATGGCCGACGCCGACGCAGTTGGCGCGGATGCCGTTGCGGCCTTCTTCGCGTGCGATGCCCTGGACCAGCATCTCGACCGAGGCCTTGGGCCCGGCGGACATGACGTCCAGCGGTGGGAAGCGTCGCGTTCCGGCAGTCGACAGCGCGACCAGCGAGCCGCGCGAGCGTCGCAGTGCCGGGATCGCGACATGAATCAGATTGAAGAAGCCATTGACGTCGGCATCGACGATGGCAGCCCATTGCTCGGGTGCAAGATCGGCAATCGCGGAGATCCGCACGGTCGGACCGGATGCGTAGATCACGCTATGAATGCGGCCGAACTGCGTCTCGCACTGCTCGAACAACCGGCGCAGCGCGGCGATGTCTGCAAGCTCTGCCTGCTGCATCAGCACGCGGCCGCCGTTGCCGGCGAGTTCGGCCTGCAGCGCCTGCGCGCGCTCCGCATTGCGGTGATAGTTGAACGCGACCGCGCTACCGGTGCGCGCGAAGAGGCGGCTTATTTCCGAGCCGAGCCCGCCGCTGCCGCCGATGATCAGGGCGGCGCCGTCTTTGAGTTCTTCGAACATGTCAGAGCGCCGCTTCGGCCCGTTGTAGGCCAGCGGCTTCGGGCAGCGCCTGGTCTGTCTCGTCCATCGCGTTTCTCCGTGCCGGCGGTCATGACTTTGCACCGGTAATACACATAGAGTACGGTATGTATACGTACCGCGACAACAA
Organism: Hydrocarboniphaga sp.; assembly: GCF_965279055.1. Taxonomy (NCBI): domain Bacteria; kingdom Pseudomonadati; phylum Pseudomonadota; class Gammaproteobacteria; order Nevskiales; family Nevskiaceae; genus Hydrocarboniphaga; species Hydrocarboniphaga sp. The sequence continues at coordinate 2,122,890 of NZ_OZ257125.1, forward strand.
AGGCGAGTACGCCGCTGCAGGCCAACGGGGGAGCGATGGTCGGATTCTCTAAGTCGATGACGGTGCGCGTGGGTTCGTGCCGGCGTGCGCGGAAAACTGGCGATGTATGAGCCCGCCGCCGTACTCGCGGCGATCGATGCCCATCCGGCGCCGGTGCTGCTGTTGTGCGGCGCCGCCTTGCTCGGCAACGCGGTCTACTACTTCGAGTCGCTGCGGCTGGGCTTTCGCCATCGCATGCACACGATGCCGCTGGCCGGCTTGTACTTCTTCATCCCCCACGACATGAGTTACGTGCTGCTCTGGCACAAGTGGTTCGTCGAGTACGATCACTGGTTCCTGAAGCTGTTCTGGGTTGGTCTGGTGCTGACCTCCACTGCTGCCTGGGTATTTCTGTGGCAGTTCCTGCGCTACGGACATAAGGAATTGCTGCCGCAGGTATCCAGGCCGGCATTCATCGCGCTGGTGCTCAGCGGCCTGGTGCTGTCCAGCGGCGTCTGGATCGCGACCAAGGCAGTGCTCGTGGATGACCTGTACCTGTTCGCGTTTGGCCTCACCGCGTTCTGGTGCGCGCCATTCGGCATGTCGCTGATGCTCAAGCGCGGGAGCGGCGTCGGCCAGTCGCGGCTGATGTGGCTGGGCTTCACCGCGATACCGGTTTTCTACTGGCTCGCCGGCGTGCTGTACCTGCCGCCGTTCTTCCGCTCGCCGTCCTGGCTGGCGCTGGGCGCTGCGGCGACGCTCTGGGGGCTGGCGAACGTGTTGACAGTGTCACGCCTGCCCAAACCACCGGCGACCGGCACGCAGGCGGCCTGAGGCCTCAGCGCGCGCTCTTGGCGCGTCGCGCGGACTTCGCCGTCTTAGTGGACTTGGCCGTCTTGGCCGCCTTTGCAGCAGCCGGCACGCGCCGCATACGCAGCGGCGGCGGTGGCGCGCTGGTGATCGCCAGCAGGTTCTGCTTGATTGTCGCCAGCATCTGCTCCAGCTCGAGCTGCTTGTCGGCCGGGATGCCGAGCATGAAGCGCGAACTCAACTCGTTTTCGAGCTGCTCGGCGTGGCGGATACGGTCTTCGCCTTTCTGCGTGAGCCGGACGCTCTTGGAGCGCCGGTCCTCGTTGTCGCTGGATCGGACCACGAAGCCCTTGGCCTCGAGACGATCGACCATCTTGCCCAAGGCGACCTTGCCGATGTCGAGCAGGCGTGCCAGTTCCACCTGGGTCATCGCGTGGCTGTCGCGATGGGTCAGGTTGATCAGCAACCACCACTGCGGCCGGGTAATGCCGACCAGCGGCTTGATGTGCTCGTCGAAGATCTGATGGCCCAGGCGGGTGACATCGTGGATCAGGAAGCCCGTCTGGATGGCGGCCCTCTGGAGCGGCATGAAAAAAGTCCTTCGTCGTCGCGGTGTTCGGTATCCGGATGATCCGGCATCGGCCTCGGGCTGACCAGTGGCGTGCCTCGGGAAACTAGTACGTATGACTTACCATATGCGCATTAAACTGGTATACATAGCGTACGGTCTGCTTGTCTCGGACCCATAGGGCTAAAAGCCCAGCGACTTCAAAAACGGTGCAATGGAGAGAGATGCGATGAAAGCAAAGCAGTGGGCGATGCTGTTTTTAGGCGCGTACTGGGTGCCTGCTTCGGCGTGGGCGCAGCAGGCCGCTGCGTTAGCGGAACCGCCGTCGGCGCCGCCAGCTGAAGCATCGGCGTCCGAGCCGGCGACCGCCGCATCGCTAGACACGGTGCCGGTCGCAGTGAAACCCGAAGCGGCGGCTGCGACGCCGCAACGCGAACGCGCCAGCAGCCGCATGATCGAGGAGATTGTGGTGACGGCGCAGAAGCGCGAAGAAAATCTGCAGGACGTGCCGATTTCGATCAGCGCGTTCAGCGCCGACATGCTCGATGCCAAGGGCGTCAGCGACCCCAAGGACCTGCCGCTGGTGACGCCGGGCCTTACCATAGGCTCGCAGGCCGGCTTCACGGTGACCTACCTGCGCGGTGTCGGCTCCGATGCGTTCCTGCTCGGCGATCCCAGCGTGGCGCTGTACATCGACGGCATCTACTTTCCGTTCGCGCATGGCCAGGCGCAGAACTTCGGCGCGATCGAGCGCGTCGAGGTGCTAAAGGGCCCTCAGGGCACGCTGTTCGGGCGCAATGCGGTCGGCGGTGCGATCAGCGTCTACACCAAGGCGCCGAGTTTCACCGACCCCGAAGTCTCGCTGCAGACGACCTACCAGCGCTTCAACGACGTGCAGACGCGCGCACACGTCAATGTGCCGATCGCCGACAATCTTGCGGTCAGCGTTTCGGGCATCTACAGCAACGCCGACAGTTTTCGGGACGGCACCATCAACGGTAACCCGATGCCGCAGGAGATCGCGCGCGGTGCCCGCGTCAAGCTGCGCTGGGACCCGATCGAGAACCTGGATCTGACGCTGGCGGGTTTCCACATCGAGCAGACCGGCGTCAGCACGATGTTCGCGACCAACTCCGACCCGGCGCCAGATTTCCGTGCGGTGATCACGCCGCAGAACGGGTATGGCGGAGCCAACGACGCCGGTGACTATTTCAACTTGTCGAACACCGTGATCTACGGTCAGGGCACGCTGAACACCGACTGGTTCGACGTCAAGCTGATCGCCAGTGACCAGCGCCTGCATACCGAATCCGCCTACGACTTCGACGGCTCGCCTACGCCGCTGGTCTACTTCGAAGCCTTCCAGTTCGCCGACGTCAGGACCGCCGAAGCCCAGATCGTGTCAAACGCCGATTCCTGGGCCTCGGACAAGCTCAAATGGATCGCCGGCTACTACTTTTTTAAAGGGCGGCAGGGCCTTGACCCGGTGCATTTCGGCGTCGCGGGCTCGGTGCTGAACGGGGTCAACGAACTGCTGGCGCCGGTCTTCGGTGGTTTGGGTATCCCGCCACTGCTCAACGACGGCGAACTCAACGCGGTCGGCATTCTGGATACCGATTCCAACTCGATCTATGCGCAGGGCACCTACAACTTCACTGACTGGGCGGCGCTGACAATCGGCGGCCGGCTGCAGCAGGAGAAACGCACCATCGTCGACTCCAGCGGCGCCGTGAACACACCGGGTGACGGCCCCGGCATCAAGTACACCGACTTCTCCGGTAACAGCGACACGACCAGAAGCTTCAGCCCGAAGATCTCGCCGGAATTCCGGCTCTGGGACGGTGGCCTGCTCTATCTGTCCTACCAGACGGCGACCAAGAGCTCGACGTTCAACGTCGTCAACTTTCTGCGCTTCACGCAGCCGGAAGTGGTCAAGGCCGAGAAGCTGACCGCGTATGAAGTCGGACTGAAAACCGATCTTTTCGAAGGCTCGACGCGGCTCAGCACGGCGGCATTCTGGTACGAGATCCGCAACGATCAGGTGCAGTTCATCTCGCTGCTCGCCGGCGGTGCGGTGACGTTCCAGAACGCGCCGGCCTCGCGCGTCCGCGGCGTCGATTTCGACGTCACCAGCCAGCTGTTCCCCAGTGTGTTCAACGGCCTGGTGTTCACCGCCGGCGGCGCCGTACTCGACCCGCGCTACACCGATTTCCCCTGTGGTCAGGGCTTCAACAATCTCGGCGTCTACAACTCGTGCAACGACTACACCGGCAAGCAGATCGTACGCTCGCCGAAATTCTCCGGAACGGTCGGGCTGAGCCAGACCTTCGACGTGCCGGGTGGGCCGCTGGAGCTGGCGACCGACTATTACTACAACAGCGGCTTCTACTACCTGCCGCAGAACACCGATTTCAATCACGAGAACGCCTACGGCGTCGTGGGCGCGCGCATCAGCTACCTGTACGAGCGATGGAATCTGCGTACGACAGTGTTCGCCAAGAACCTGCTCAACGAGAAATACAACTACAGCCGCTTCACCAACGATTTCGGTGCACTCGACGCGCTGGCGCCGCCGGCGGTCTACGGTATTCGGCTGAACTGGGATTTCTGATGGGGATGCGAATCGCACGAGGAGCAGGCCATGTGGGATGAGCGTTTCAATCTGCCGGTGCCGCCGGTTACGACGGTGGCGCCGAGCGAGGTCGCGTTCTGGACAACGGCGATCTTCGGCGGCCTGGCCGCGCTGGTGTTTCTGTACGGGCTCAAGCACTGGCGCGACAGTGGTCGCCCTATAGTGCTGATGATCATGCTCGGCGGCGCGGTGACGACGCTGGTCGAGCCGTTTCTCGACGTCGTCGGCGCAGCCTGGCATCCGGAAACCGGCCAGCCGATGGCTTTCGAACTGTTCGGCCGGCTGATTCCCTGGTGGGTGGTCGCGGCCTACACCTTCTACTTCGGCGCACTGGGTTCGCTGAACTTCCTGGCCTTCGAAAGAGGGGTGACGCGCCGGCAGGTGTGGATCTGGTTCGCGGTGCCGATGTGCATCGACATCGTCATGGAAGAGCTGATGATGCACTGGGACCTGTACTGTTATTACGGCCAGCAGCCGCTGATCGCGTTCTTCAAATTCCCGCTGTGGTGGGCGCCGTGCAACTCCCTGGGCGAGTTCATCGGTATCTCGATCCTGGCGCTGATGGCGACGAGCCTGCGCGGATGGAAGCTGCTGCTGATTCCGGTGATCCTGCCGATGGCCGATGCGGTGGGCTACGCGGCGGTGGCGATGCCGAGCTGGCTGGTGGTCAACACCGAGGGCTTGCCATACTGGATCGTGCAGCTGGGCGGTGTGATGACTTTCGCGCTGACCGCGCTGGTGGTACACGGTATCGCGCTGGTTGTCGCCCAGGATTCGCCGCTCAAGGCTAGCGCGGCGGCACCGGCTGGCCGCGCGATCGCGTCGAGCTGAGCGTATCGCATGCTGACCGAACCGCCGATTCAAACGCTGGTCGACCTGCTGCGTCACCACGCCGACGTGCAGCCGCAACGGTTGGCGATCGAGTACAAGCAACGCCAGCTCAGCTACGGCCAGTTGTGGGCCGAGAGCGGCCGTGTTGCGGCGAGCCTGCGACGCGAGGGAATCGGCAGAGGCGATCGTGTCGCATTTCTCGGTCGCAATCCGGATCTGTATTTCCTGATGCTGTATGGCTGCAGCAGGGTCGGCGCGGTGTTCGTTCCGCTGAACTGGCGGCTGGCGCCGGCGGAAATCGAGGCGGTGCTAGCCGATTGTGAGCCGCTGCTACTGATGGTGGATCGCGACTTCGCTGAGGCGATCGGTGGCATCTGTACGCCGGCTGCGATGATGCAGCCGTTGGTCTTCACGATGGACGCCGTCAGCGGCGAGCACGATCTGGGCTCCTGGCTTGGCGACGGCGACGGCGAAGTCGATGAGCGGCCCGTCGCCGACGCCGAGGATACGGTTGTGCTGCTGTACACCAGTGGCACCACCGGCCGTGCCAAGGGCGTGCAGCTGACGCATCGCTGCTTCATCGCGCCGCGCCGCGCCGAGATGGATTTCGGCGAGTGGATGCAATGGAGCCAGCCCGAAGAAAAACTGCTTGCCGCGCTGCCGCTGTTCCACATCGGCTGCCTGTCGGCGACGATGATGGCCTTCTATCGCGGCGCCGCCGTGCTGCTGATGGATGCGGCCGATCCCGAGGCGATCCTCGCGGCGATTGAGAAAAAAAAGCTGACCCGCGGGCTGCTGGTACCGACGCTGATCAACCTGATGCTGGCCTCGCCGCGCATCGCCGACTACGACTTGTTCAGCCTGCGCTTGGTCATGTACGGCGGCTCGCCGATCGCCGCGTCGACGCTGACCCGTGCACTCGCCGTATTCAACTGCGAATTCGCCCAGGGCTACGGCATGAGCGAAGTCGCCGGCACCTGCGTTTTCCTGGAGCCGAAGGATCACGATCCGGCGCAGCCGCAACATCTGCTGGCGATCGGCAAGGCGGGCCCGATCGCGCAGCTGGCCGTGCGCTCGATCGCCGGCGAGCCGGCGGCACAGGGCGAAGTCGGCGAAATCTGGGTACGCAGTGTCGGCCTGATGAAAGGCTATTGGTGCCGCCCCGATGAAGATCGCCTGCAGATGCTCAACGGCTGGTATCGCAGCGGCGACGCCGGTTACTGCGACACCGACGGTTATTTCTATCTGACCGATCGCTACAAGGACATGATCGTCTCGGGTGCCGAGAACATCTATCCAGCCGAGATTGAGCGTGAGCTGGTCTTGCACGCGGCGGTGCAGGAAGCTGCCGTGATCGGCGTGCCGCACGAGCGCTGGGGTGAGGCGGTGCACGCCATCGTCGTGCTCAAGCCCGGCAGCGTCGCGACGGCCGAGGAACTGACCACTTTTCTGCGCATGCGCCTGGCCGGCTACAAGATTCCGCGTTCGCTTGAATTCTCCACACCGCTGCCGCGCAACGCCTTCGGCAAGGTGCTCAAGTACCAGTTGCGCGATCCGTTCTGGATCGGCCATGCACGTCGTATCGGTGGCTAGCAAACACACATAACGCAGCGGGTCTCGACCCGTCCTGTGACACTCGTAAAATTTCAGAAGAGGAAGCAATGTCGACGAATCATGACGTGGTGGTGGTCGGTGCAGGCAGCAACTCACTGGTCGCGGCTGCGTATCTGGCCAAGGCCGGAAAGAAAGTGCTGCTGCTGGAAAAGAACGACCAGTGCGGAGGCGGCGTGGTGTCGATCGAGATCGCGCCGGGTTTCATCCACGATCCGCATGCGTCGGGTTACTACCTGTGCATCGCAAGCCCCGCGGTCAAGGACGACGAACTTGGACTGGCGTCGAAGTTCGGCCTGCAATGGAAAACCTGGAAGGCCGGTTTCGCGACGATTTTCGACAGCGGTGACGGCTTGGTCGCCTACGGTGATCTCGACCGCACCTGTCAGGACATTGCCAAGTATTCGCACAAGGATGCCGAGACCTATCGGCGCTTCGCAAAGGAGTGCGTGGCGCTGCTGCCGCTGCTGAGCAAGAGCGCCGCGACACCGCCGCTGCCGACCGGCCCCTTCATCTCGATGCTCGATTCCAGTCCCGGTGGCCGCCGCCTGGTCGACATGATGTTCATGAGCGTCTACGACATTCTCGAAAACCTGTTCGAGAGCGACGAGGTCCGCATCCACCTGTGCAAGTGGTGCGCCGAGGCCATGGAAGGCCCGGACGTGAAAGGCACCGGCGTTACGCTGGTCAACCTTCTCGGGCTGGCGCACAGCTACGACGGTCACATCCCGGTCGGCGGCTCGCGCGCGGTCACCAACGCGCTGATCAAGTGCATCGAGTTCTACGGCGGCACGGTGCGCACCAATGCCACCGTCAAGCAGGTGCTGATCAGCGGCGGCAAGGCGACCGGCGTGCTGATGGCGGACGGCGAAAAGATCATGGCCCGGGACGCGGTGCTGGCCAACATCCATCCGTGGCGGCTCGAAGAGTATCTGCCCGGTGCGGTCGACCCGGCGATCGTCTCCGCCGCGCGCGGTGTCAAGCTCAGCAACCATGGCGCGCTGAACCAGCAGCTTGCGCTATCCGAATGGCCACAGTTCAAGGCCGGCATGGAGCCCTGGTCGGAGGCGCTGTGCATCGAGTACGTGCGCAAGGATCTGACCGGCGTGCGCAAGGTATTCGACAAGTATCGCTACGGCGAAATTCCGCAGACGCATCTGAGCCCGCTGACGATCATGAACTCGCGCAAGGACCCGACGCGCGCACCGAGCCACGATCACTGCGCGATGTACCTGTACCACTTCGCGCCCAAGGTGCTCGCCGACGGCGGACTCGATGGCTGGAAACACCACGGCAAGGCCTTTGCCGATGCGATCTGGGAAGAGTTCAAAAGCTACTGCACGAACATGGACGATTCCAAGATCATCGCCCGCCACATCGAGACGCCGCTGGACCACCACCATCACTCCAACAACATGATGCATGGTGACATCTTTGGCATCGGCACCACCGCCGGCCAGCTGCTCGGCCGTCGTCCGCTGGTGGAGCTCGCGCAATACAAGGTGCCCGGTGTCGACGCGCTCTATCTCGCCGGTCCGTCGCAGCACCCGGGCGGCACCGTGACCTTCGGCGGCCGGGCGACGGCGATGCGGATGATGATGGACTGGAAGATGGATCTGAAGTCCGCATTTACCGTGCTGTGATCGCCGCACGAATCAATCCAGGGGGAAAGTAAAAAATGAAACTAGTTAGCTCCGATCAGTCCGAGCTGATGGAAGTCAGTGGCCTGAAGACCCAGGGCGGCGACTTGGTCGTGGTCGGTACGATCATGGGTGCGATGCCGGTGGAGGCAGTGCTGACGCCTGCCGAGCTGCGCCAGGCGTTCAAGCTGCTGAGCCTGAATCTGGTGCTGTTCGTGATCGGTATGTTGTTCCGGAAGTAGCCTCCACATACACGCATTTGCGGGTCGTTAGGGCGGCTGATCAACCGAAGCAGAAAAATGGCCAGTACGGATGACGTACTGGCCACGGGTTCACACCGTCCATGTCGTCAAGAGACCATGAATCGGCAGCGCTTTAGAAATCCCAGTTCAGGCGGATGCCGTAGGTGCGCGGCGGCGCATACGTGGTCCAGGTACCGATGTCGGTCGGCAGCTGGTTGATCGAACGCAGCGTATTGGTCAGGTTCTTGCCGAACAGCGTGATGCGCGTGTTCCACGGTTCATACAGATAGCTGGCGCGTGCATCGAGCGTGGTGTACGACTTTTCTTCCGCGGTCGAGACGTTCTGTGCGCTGTAGAAGAAGCCGGAGTTGTAGTACACATCCGAGGCGATTTCGACCGGACCGCCCGGCGCGTTGAACGTATAGCTCAGGCTGGTCGTGCCCGAAAACTTGGGCGAGCGCACGATATCGTTGCCGCTGAAGTCCTGGCCCGGCAGCACGCCACCACCAAGCACCAGGCCCGATCCGCCGAATGGCACTCCCTGGTCAGTGAAGCCGCTGGCACTGGGATAGTCGGTGTACTTCGCATCCAGGTAAGAACCGTTGGCGGTCAGGATCAGTCCCGGCAGTAGATCAGGCGCGACCAGGAACAACAGGTCGAACTCGGCGCCGCGGACGCGCGCATGCGGAGCAGTTTCGAAGCGCACCGCGCCGCCGCTGAGCAGCGATACGAACTGCACCTGCAGATTGTCGATCTCGGTATCGAACACCGCGCCGTTGAGCTGCAGGCGCCGGTCGAAAAGTTGGCTCTTGAAGCCGAGTTCATACGCGGTGACCGTCTCCGGCTCGATGTACTGCGTCGGAGTGTAGATATTGAGAATGTTGTAAGTGCCGCTCTTGAATCCCTTGGTGAACGAGGCATAGGTCAGCACGTCCTCGACCGGATGCCAGTCGAGCGTCACCTTCGGCGAGAAGTTGTTGCTGTCGGTGGTCTGGTTGGCAAAATTGAACAGCGGGACCTGCACATCGTCGCTTATCGCCAGCGCGTCCCTGGAGTTGACCAGCTCGCGCCTCTCGGTCTGATAGCGACCTCCCAGCGTCAATGCGAAGTCATATGGCAGCTTCAGCGTCGCCTGGGTGTAGGCGGCGCTCGAATTGGTTTTCAATGAGCCTTGCGCATCGATATCGACGCGCGAGCCGAGGCCGTCGAGTGTATCGCCCAGACCCAGCGGGTTGAGGATGCCGCTCAGGCGATCGACGATGTTGTCGACGACGGGAATGTCGCGGCCGACAGAGAACAGCACCTTGTCGAAGCCAGCGAGACTCTCGATGTGATACAGGCCGAAGATCCAGGTCAGGTGATCCGACCAGGGCGTGCCGGCGTTGGAGATCAGCTGCAGCTCTTGGGTGTCGACGCGTGCCGACTGGAAGGCCTGGAACGACACCAGCGGCGACTTGGTGTTGTCGTAATCGATCATCGCCGCGGTCTTGATGTCCTGGTGGCTGGCGAGCAGCTTGGTGTCGAACCAGTCGAAGCGGTAATTGGCTTCGCCGTAGTACACCGGATTGCGTGAGCGGTTGTAGGCGGGCGTGTCGATGCTGGTCTGGTAGGGCGGCGTCGTGGTGACGCCCAGCGGCACGTACTGCGGATTCGGCGCGGTGTTCTGGTTGATCACCGGGCCGATACCGTTCTGCTCGACCAGCAGGCCGCTCAAGGTGATGTCGAAATCCTCGGTCGGAGCCCACTTGACGCGGACGCGTCCGCCTTTTTCTTCTTCGTCCGGCAAGCGGCCACCCGGGTACGGCGAGTCGGCGGTGAGCTTGTAATAGCTTTCGTTGTGGTTGTAGAGACCCGACACGCTGAAGGCGAGGGTGTCGGTCACGGGCACGTTGACGTAGGCGCGCGATTGGGTGGTGTTGAAGTTCGAAAAGCTGGTCTGCACCGAGCCTTCAAAGGTATCGTCGGGCTTCTTGGTGATGACGTTGATCGCACCGCCCGTCGAGTTGCGGCCGAACAGCGTGCCTTGCGGGCCCTTCAGCACTTCAACGCGCTCGACGGCGCCGAAAGACTGCACCTGGCCATGCGAGAACGGGAAGTAGATGCCGTCGATATAGGTCGCGACACTCTGGTCGGCCGACGGTACGAAGGCATCGGTGCCGACGCCGCGGATATAGATGATCGAGTAGCCGGCGACCACGGAGTACACCATGCCGGGAGTGATGTTCGGCAGGTTCTGTGAATCGCTGACGCCGCGCGCATCGAGCGCCTCGGCGGAGAAGGCCTGTACCGAAATCGGCACATCCTGCAGGTTTTCCTCGCGCTTCTGCGCGGTGACGATGACCTCTTCGACCAGGCGGCTGCCACCGCCGCGCTGCTCGGCCTCCCCGGGCTCGGGAGCGGGGGCCACCGGGATGGTGGCCAGTTCGGCGTTCGCGCCAGCTGCCTGCGCAGGCGCCTCGGCCGCCGGTGCGTCGGCCGGGATTTGCTGCGTGGCGCCGGCTTCAGCCGGTTCGATCTGTGCCGCCGCAACGGGCGCGGCCAGGCCCGCGCCAATACCCAGCATCAGTTTGAGCTGCAACTTGTTCATCTTCTCTCCGTTGACAGCGGCAGGCAGCCACTTCGGTCCCGCGAGCTGTGTCTTAATAAAAATACGAATCTGTTTTGTGAAGCGCGGTTTTCCTGCGCACGCACGGCGCCGCCTTGATCAATCGAACCTGCTGCTGCGCTACATCAACGCGGCGGCTTGCGGCGTCGCGCGTTGCGGCCGGCCTCAGACCGTCGCCATGCCCGCTGAAATACCGTCGCGCGCCCTGCTTGTCGCGGCGACCGGTGGCAGACGGCGCATCAGCCAGATATTGACGAGCGGCCAGACGGTGAACGTGGCGACGAAGCCCAGATACACCGGCGAGCGGAAGAACGCATCGATCTGCATGAAGGCGCCGGTCAGTGACCAGAGCATGACGATGGTCGACAGCTCCATCAGCGCCGACTGGCCGGCGCGGCTCTGGCGGCGCGACATCAGCGCGGTATGGAACGGCACCGAGAACGAGGCGGTGATGGCAAAGGTGATGAAGAACAGCTCGTCGCCCAGCGAGGTCTTCACCAGTGCCCACAGAAGACCGATGCCGAGCGTGCCGAGCACGATCATCGCGCCGTAGGCGGGCTTGGACAGGTTCGGCCAGAGTTCCTTGTGGCCGTAGCGATACACCTGGTAGAGCATCACCAGTTCGAGAATCACCGTCCCCGACAGCGCGAACCACCACATCTTGACCCACCAGTGGTCGTAGACATGAAACCACTGGTCGTACATCAGCACGAAACTGAAGTCGTGCCACAGGAACACGGCCGAGCCGATGAAGGGCACGACATAAACTTGCTGCTTGATCGCCATCCTCAGGGCGATAAAGAAGTACAGAAACGCGAATATCACAGTCACCAGCAGACAGGCCATGATGGTGGCGGTGTGCTGGTCGATCGCCAGCAGCGCGGCACGTGCGTCGTACATGGCGTCCTCTAGTGCGGTGCGAACTGCGTGATGGACCGACCTTGACTGCCTGCTCTTGTGCGGCGGGCTCGTTGATGGCGGCGCGGTCCGGGACGACGTGAATATCGGTCGCATGAGTACGACAATACTGCCCAATCCGGCCAGTGACGATTCCACAGCGGCCACTGCCTTGCAGCTGCGCGGTCAAGCGGCGTTCTCGGATTAGCCTTTTTTGCGCCTGCAACGAGAGCGGTCGGCACTACCGCAGCTGAAACCGTCATCCTGGGCCCCATCTATGCGCTTGCTATACGGACCCGGCTCCCCGGGAACCGGTCGACCGAACGACGACGTTCCCTGTCGCTGTATCTATGATCCTGATGTTCAGGTTCAGACTCTAGCATATCGTACACACGCTAACCAGATTTCAGTGGTTAGCTTCTACATTCGTTTTTCCCGTGGTCGTAGATTCTTGTTAACTTACTAACGAGATGGTTTGGCGATATGCTCGCCCATACCCATTGGCTGCTGGCTGGCGGCACCTGCCAAACCTACACCAGCGGAATCTCCTTCAGGCCACTGAGCTCCAGCGCCTCCTCGAACGAGGCGAACATCTCGCTGGCGGCGCGCAGTCCGGGCGGCCGTGTTTCACGTCGCAGCATTGCCTGCGCCGTTGCCGCGAGTACCGCGCCAGTCAGCGGATACACTGCGTGGCCGCGTAGTCGCCGGCAGCGTATCGCGCCCGATGCGGCGCGAAACTCGGCGATCACGATGATCGACGATCTGTGCCCGGCCTCGGCGTCGTAGGCCAGCCATTTCTGCAGCGGCAGTTTCAGCACGCGATTACGCAGCGGCGGCCACAGCATCGCGCCCGCGGCGCCAGCGACGATGCCGCGCAGCCAGTGCGGCGACCGAAACAGCGCGTCGATGCTACGTGCCGGCCAGTAGCGCGATATCACCAGCGGGTCGGGCACGATGCTGTGAAAGCCCTTGATGCCCGCGACTACCCCGCTGAACGCGGCAAGTGGCATGAAACTCACCACGCCGTCGCGAACCAGCGGCCCGCCGCCCGGAATGATGTACTTCAGGTAGCTTTCGATCGTGCCGAAACTTGGCCGGTAGTCGCGGATGTCGTAGAGCAGCGCGCCGCCGCTGTCGGGCTGTCGATCGGTGATCCATTGCATTGCGATGTCGCCGATGAAAGCCGCCGCGCCGTTGCCGGTGCACAGGCTCGCGCCGGTGCGCAGCGCGACGGCGTCCAGCTCCGCGATCAAGCTTCGCATGAAGCCGCCTTCGCCGCTGCAATCGGTATAGCCGATGCCCATTTCCGCCGCCGCGCGCGCCACCGGAATGCCGTTCTCGCTGAACGGCGCAACCGTTGAGATGACCACCGCCACGCCGGCCAGCGCGCGCTTGATCGCGGGCATGTCATGCACGTCGGCGACACGAAGCCGGTCGGTGCTGAGACTACGGCTTTTCAGGAAGGCTTCGAGCCGCGCCGGACTGCGCCCGATGGCGATCGGATTCAGCCCGCGTCGCTGCGCTTCGTCGAAGGCGAAGCCACCGGTGACGCCCGTGGCGCCGACGATCGCGACCGGCAGAGAGTGATTCATCAGATTCCTTCAGGGGCTGCAACGAAGCGGAGCTTCCAGCTTTTGACGCTCTCTAAGATAAATGATCGTATGTCCCCAAGCCCTTCATCTGCCGAGCCACATACCATGTCAGCGACTCCGCGTTCCCGCCAGCAGTTCGTCATCGTCAGGAACGTTTCCGCTACTGCAGAACGGGTCTTCGACGTCGTGATATCGCCAGCCGGCATGAAGGCCTGGGTGCCGATGTGTCGTTCCGCGGTGTGGCGGCATCCGGCCGGAACGCGCGGCCCCGGCGTCGGCTCGGTACGCGTCATTGAAATGCCGGGTGGCATCGTCGCGGAAGAAACCATCGTCTACTGGAAAGCCGGGCGCCAGCTCAACTACCGCTTCGCAGCTTCGGCACCGCTCACGAAAGTCGCACACGACTACGAGGGCATGACGCGAGTGGAATCGACCGGCCCGGCGAGCTGCAGGCTGACCTGGGCGATCCACTTCGATGCGCCGGGCGCGCTGGCCGTGCTGGCGCCGGTGGTCAGGCTGAGCTTGCGTGGCTTGATCGGGCTGATGGTCTTGCGCGTGGTCCGGATATCCGAGCGGCATTAGCGAAGCTCACCGCCACCGAGCCGGCGACGGTTCGGCTAGAACTCCCAGCCGACGGTGATGCCGTACTGTCTCGGCGGCGCCCAGGTGGTGTTGGTGCCGAAGTCGTCGGCGAACTTGTTGAGGAAGTAGTCCTTGTTCGTCAGGTTCTTCACGAATGCGGTGACGCGCAGGTTCCAGGGTTCGTACAGGTAGCTGACCCGGCTGTTGAGCAGGAAGAACGACGGCTGCTTGGCGGTATTTTGCGTGTCGTAGTAGTAGCCCGAGTTGTAGCTGCCGTTGAGGCCGGACTCCAGCGTGCCGCCCGGCACCTCAAGGCTGTAGCTCACCCCCAGCGTGCCGCTGTAGGTTGGCGTACGCACGGTTTTGTTGCCGGCAAAATTCTGCGCCGGTGACGGCACCACCTGGCCGGGGCCGAAGTACAGACCGGTAGTGGGACTGAAGCCGGGTGCGTTGGGGAAATCGTCGAAGCGACCGTGCAGGTAGGAGCCGTCGCCGGTGATAGCGAAACCGGGCGCGAGCTCTGGCAGCGGCAACCACTGGAAGTCGAAGTCAAGGCCCCGGATCGTCGCTTCCTTGGCACTGATCAACTGCACCGCGCCGCCGCTGGTCAGCGACACCACCAGCGTCTGCATGTTGTAAACCTTGTTCTGGAATACCGAAGCGCTGTAGCGGAACGACTTGTCGAGCAGATCACCCTTGATGCCCATTTCGATCGCGTCGAGCTTTTCTGGCTTGATGTAGGTGGGCGGTGTGTAGATCGTGACGACGTTGTACGTGCCGCTCTTGTAGCCGCGTTGAGCCGAGGCGTAAAGCATCGTGTTCTCGCCGAACGGATGGAAGTCGATCGTCGCCTTGGGCGAGAAGTTATTGGTCGTGGTGCTCTTGTTGTCGAACACCAGAAGATTGACCGGCGGATTCGGTCTGCGGGACAGGCCGCTGCTGGCCTTGACGATGCCGCGGTCTTCCGTCTGGTAACGACCGCCGAGCGTCAAGCCGACCCAGTCGTAAGGCCGCCAAGTTTCCTGCGTGTAGACCGCATGCGCGGTGGTGGCGACCACACCGTGCAACTCCAGCTCGCCGCCGGCCGGCAGGCCGAGGTTGGTCAGCCCGGCCTGCAGGCCGCTGAGCAGGGACGGCAGCAGCTGCGTATTGCGCAGATCGAGCACGCCGAAGTACACCGGGTCGAATCCGCCCTGGCTGTGGAAGTAGTAGTAACCGGAGGTCCACTCGATGTTCTGCGCGTTGAGCCAACCACCGGGCTTGGATACCAACTGCAGTTCGCCGGTCTGTGCGCGCAGGTACTGGTTGGTGGGCTCGAAGTAGGCGCCGTTGCCGGGCCCGGCGTCGTAATCGAACAGCGTGTCGGTCACCACTGACTGCGCGCTCAGCGACAGCTTGACGTCGAACGGTTCGGGTCGGTACTCGATGTTGCTGTAACCGACGTTGTTGTTGGCGCTGAGTGAGTCTGGCTCGTTGATCGAGATTTCGTAGGGCCTGCCGTCGCTGCCGGCACCCACCACCGTGCCGAGCAGCGTGGTCTGCGTATTGGTGCTAATCACCGAGCCGACGCCGCGGAAGCGCGTGACGTAGGCACTGAGCATCGCAGTGATCTCGTCGGTTGGGTCCCAGCGCAGCTTGGCGTTGACGCCGCGGGTGATATCGTCGGGTACGCGCTGCACCGGCGAATCCGGTGCGAAGAAATGGTAAGGGCCGACGTCGTCGTACAGCACCGAAATGCTGCCTGAAAGGGTATCGCCTAACAGCGGGCCGGACAGAAAGCCCTTGACGTTCTCGCTGCCGAAATTGCTGAAGGTGACGTCGGCCGAGCCTTCGAACGTCTGGCTCGGTTTTTTGCTGACGATGTTGATAGCGCCGCCGGTGGAGTTGCGGCCGAACAGCGTGCCCTGCGGGCCCTTAAGTACTTCGATGCGCTCGAGCTTGGTGAAGCTCGTCGCCAGGCTGTGGGCGAACGGGAAGTACACGCCGTCGATATAGGTGGCGACACTGGTATCGGCCGACGGAAGAAACACATCGGTGCCGACGCCGCGGATGTAGATGATCGAGTAGCCGACCAACGATGAGTAGGTCATGCCCGGCGTGATCAGCTGCAGATCCTTGGGATCGTTGACGCCGAGAGCTTCGAGCTTGTCGCCGGAGAAGGCCGAGATCGAGATCGGCACGTCCTGTAATTTCTCTTCGCGCTTCTGCGCGGTCACCACCACCTCTTCGACAAAGCGACCGCCGCCACTGGCGCGCGCCTCCGGCGCCGACTGTGCCGTCGGCGCCGCCACCGCGATTGTGTCCAGACCGGTATCGGTGGCCGGCGCATTGCCCGGGGCACTTTCAGGCGCGGCCATGGCGGCATCGCCGACCACGCCGTCCTGGGCGTTCACGCCGGAGGTAGCCAGCATTAACGCAGGCAACATTAGTCTCTTCAAATTCCTCATCTTCGCATTCCTCCCTAGCTGGTTTTTCGAGTTATCAACGGACAGGAATCGGTCGCATGCATGCGACTGCGTTCCGCCGCAGCCTCTGTCGAGGCGTGCCGCTACATGCATTGAATATCGTGCATGTGCTTACCAATATAGTAAGTAGTTACTAGTTTGTATAGTACAAACGAACTAAAGTGCCATTGGGCTTAAGCCCGGGTCTTCGTCCTGGGCTTGCAATGGCGACTCGTTATGATTCCGGAGATTTCAAATGGCTTACAGCACTGCAGAGCGCATCATCGAAGCCACTCTTGGGCTGTTCAACGAGTGCGGGCTTCAGAGCGTGCCGGCCTCGCTGATTGCGTAGACCGTCGGCGTGAGCGCCGGAAACTTGGGGTGCCACTTCAAGAGCAAGCGCGACATTGTGGTAGCGGAATTTTCCGCCGCGATGCTGTTGCAGTTCAGGCAGGCGCTGTCACCGCACAATTGAGGCGGTAATTGATGCCGGGCCTGCAGCGTGATGCGCCTGCTTGAATCCTCAGCTCGATTTGCGTGTCCGCGCCGGCCTGCCGGCAACGATTCCGGCCTTGAGCGGCGAGAGTTCGAGCTGAGTCTCGAACGCCTGCAGTAGCAACTTGGCGTAGGCCGGCTCCATCCACAGCTGGCTCATGCTCCATAGATGCAATAGGGCGTCGTAGAGCGCCTCGGCGCTCGGCGTTTTCGCGGAGGGCGTTTCGATCTGCTGCAGGCGCAGCCAGCTCAGCAGATGGCCCCAGATGTTTTCGGACAACAAGCGGAAGCTGTTGGGCGCGACCGGTGGATTCATGTAGCCGCCGCGAGCCAGATACTCGAGATCCGACTCCATGGTGGCGACCAGCCAGTCGCGGAATTCAAAGAACTCCTTGCGCAAGCTGCGATCATCCTGCAGCAAGTAGGCCAACGAGTTGAAGAAAAAGCGCACGTCCCACAGCGTGCGATACATGCGGATCAGGTAGTCGGCGCCCTCGTTTGGGGAGGTGACGCTGACCGGCCGCTCCAGTGCGACGCGCAGCTTGTCCTTGAGCACGTCCAGCGTCTCGTGGATCAGGTCGTCCTTGCGCTTGAAGTGATACGTCAGGTTGCCAGGGCTGATACCCAGATCCGTCGCGATATGGTCGATCGCCACGTTCTGAATACCGTAGCGATTGAACTGGGCGATAGCGCTTTCGACGATCCGCTGACGCGTGGTCTTGGCGGGCAGTTTCCCGGTCTTGGCGGATGAGATTTTCTTGCGTGCGGGGGGCATACGGGTTTCGATCGAAAGGGGAGGCGGCTTCTACGGCTCGGCCATTATGAATTGTTCCGGCGAGGTTCTTCATTATCCGCGATCGGCTCGGACCCGCGCGCGATGGCCTGTCAACGACGTCGGCCTCTCCCCTGGGGCTCGACGTTAGTTCATGTAACCTATTATAGTTGCATCATACTAATTGATAACGCACTTGGCCCAGGGTGCAGCAGAGCGAGCTGTCGGCGCGCCGCCACGGCCAACCTGATGCGTCGATGCGGAGACACTTTTTTAGTCCTGCTGTTGCAGGATTCATCAACTCAGGAACCAACATGGGCAAGATCCAGTTCGATTTCAAAAAAGGCTTTCAGGTTTATCCTGAAGGCCGCTCAGGCCCCGCCGGTGAAAAGGCGCCGTATGTCGATTACGGCACGGGCCGCCCGGACAGAACCCGCTACTTCTCCAAGGAGGAGGCGGACCTGGAGTGGAAGCACGTTTGGATGAAGAGCTGGGCCTTTGCCGGCCTGACCCAGGACGTGCCCGAGGTCGGCGACTACCTGCGCTATAACCTTGGCAAGGAGTCCTTCATCGTCGTGCGCGCCAAGCCCGGGGACGACGGCCTGCGCGCTTACTACAACGTCTGCCCGCATCGCGGCAACCGCCTCGTGCACAACGACTTCGGCCACACCGGCGATGCCTGCTTCACCTGCGATTTCCACGGCTGGAAGTACAAGCTCGACGGCAGCAACCAGGAGATCCGCGACGAGCTCATTTTCCGCCCGGAGGTGGTCTGCGATCGCCCCGGTCTGACTGCGGTCAGCGTCGGTGTGTGGAACAGCCTGATCTTCGTCAATCCCGATCCGAAGCCCCGCCTGACCTTGCTCGAGCATCTCGACGTGATGCCCGAGCACCTCAAGCACTACGACTTCAGCGGCCTGCGCGTGCTGCGCGATCTGGAGTTCTGCTGGGATGCCAACTGGAAGACCGCGCTCGACGCGTTCATAGAGTTCTATCACGCCGACGACGTGCATCCGGAGGCGATCCCGGTGTCCGAAATGCTCGAATGCCAGTACGACCTCTACAAGAATGGCATGAGCCGCATGATCATCCCGATCGGCTATGTCACCAGCCGGCATGAGGATCGCGACACCGTCAACGAGGCACTGAAGATGTTCATCAGCGTCTACGGCGGCAACCCCGAGGACTACAACCATCTCAAGGGTTACGAGTACAAGCAGGCGATGACCGATACCAAGCGCAAATGGGGCAAGAAGCACGGCTACAAGTTCTTCGACCATCTCACCGACGACCAGATCGTCGACGACTGGAACTACTCGCCGTTTCCGGCGATGACGATCAACGTGTTCGCCGACTCGGTGCTGCTGCAGATATTCCGCCCGCACGCGACCGATCCGCGCAAGAGCTGGTACAACGCGATCACGCTGTGCCTGCCGGTCAGCGACGACACCACGCAGGTGCTGGATCTGAACTCCTTCGGCCCCGACGCCTTCGGTCCCGCTGGCTGGAAGGGGACGGAGCGCCCGGCGCGGTTCACGCCCAAAGAGCTGTCGGAGTTCGGCTATTTGCTTGCGCAGGACGTACGCCGCATTCCCGAAGTACAGAAAGGCCTGGAATCGGAATGCTTCCAGGGCTCGCGCCTGTCGGAATCCGAGATCCGTATCCGGCACTACCTGGCCGAGGTCGATCGACTGATCGGCCGCACGCCGCCTGCCGGCGAGTAGCGAGCCCTGGGTCGCGTGGGCATGCCCCGCGCTGCGGTTCTCACTATGAAGGCCAGCACCGTGTCTCTGAAAAAATCGCATATCCAGGCCGAGGCCCACCTCGACTTTCTCGACTGGTCGGTCGGCGACCTGCTGCGCGACGCGGCGCGCCAAGTGCCCGAGCGCCTCGCACTGATCGCGCCGCGAGTCGCGGCGCCGGCACGCCAGTGGACCTACGCCGAACTGTTTGCCGAAAGCGAGCGCATCGCAAGCGCCTTGCTGACGCGCTTCCAGAGCGGTGATCGGGTCGCCACGTGGGCCGGAGGCAGTGCCGACATTGTGCTGCTGCACATGGGGGCGGCACTGGCCGGCATCGTTCTGGTGACGCTGAATCCCGCAAACCGCGCGAGCGAGCTGGACTATCTGCTCAGGCAAGGTGAGGTGCGCGGCCTGGTGCTCGACCGTATCTGGCGCAAGCTCGACAACGAGGCCGTACTGACGCAGTTGCGGCACTCGCTGCCGTTGCTGCAGACAGTGGTCTACCTGGATCAGTGGGACGAGTTCGTTGCCGGTGCGGCGCCGCGATCGTTGCCGGTGGTGCCGTCCGATGCGCCGGTGATGATCCTGTTCACCTCGGGCACCACCGGCAGGCCCAAGGGCGCGATGCTGCGCCATGCCGGCATCGTCAACAACGCGCGCTTTACCGCCGGCCGTCTCGATGTCCCGGCAGGCTCGGTGTGGCTCAATCTGCTGCCGATGTTCCATGTCGGCGGCAGCGTGACGATGACGCTCGGCTGCCTGTCGAATCTGGGCACGCAGGTGCTGGTGCCGGAGTTCAGTGCCGAGGCGATGCTCGACGCGCTGCAGCGTTACGCGGTGCGCGTGACGATGGCGGTGCCGACGATGCTCGTGGCGATGCTGCAGAGCGAGCGCCTGGCCGCGACCGATCTGACCAAACTCGAAGTGATCGTCACCGGCGGCACCGTGGTCGCGCCCGAGCTGGTTCGGGAAGTCAAGGCGCGCACCGGCGCCGAGATCATGACGCTGTTCGGCCAGACCGAAGCCGGCGGCTGCATGTGCCTGACGCGGCGTGGCGACGACGTCGACAAGGTGACGCAGAGTGTCGGCACGCCGCTGCCGCTGTCGGAGGCCAAGATCGTCTCCGGTGAAGGCGAGATCGTGGCTATCGGCGTGATCGGCGAAATCTGCGTGCGCACGCGCTGCTCGATGGCGGCCTACTTCGGCATGCCGGAGAAGACGGCGGAGGCTCTCGACGACGACGGCTGGGTGCACACCGGCGATCTCGGCGTGATGCGCGCCGACGGCTATCTGCAGGTCACCGGTCGGCTCAAGGACATGATCATCCGTGGCGGCGAGAACATCTATCCCCGAGAAATCGAAGACCGGCTCGCCGAGCACCCGGCGGTCGCGCAGTCGGCGGTGTTCGGCGTGACCGACGAAAAATGGGGAGAGGAGGTGGCGGCCGCGGTGATCTTCCGTCCCGGGCACCAGGCGGCCGAGGCCGAGCTGACCGAATTCCTGCAGGCATCGATCGCCCGCCACAAGGTGCCGCGGCGCTGGCATTTCGTCGAGGCGCTGCCGGTCAATGCCTCGGGCAAGGTGCAGAAATTTATGCTGCGTGACCAGTTCGCCGGCAGCGTGATGTCTTGAGCAAGCCCACTACACCGCAGGATGCATCCGGCGCCGCCGACATCGCGGCGCGCCTGGAAGACGTGTCGGTGAAGCTGTCTCGCACCGCCACCTGGAGCGGCATCGAAACCCAGAACTCGTATGGCCCGGCCGACGTCGAGGGCATGGACTACGCGCGCGATCTCGGCGAGCCCGGCGAGTATCCGTACACGCGCGGCTCGTTCCCCGAGATGTACCGCAGCCGCATGTGGACGCTGCGCAACATCGTCGGCTACGGCGCGCCGGAGGACACGCGCGAAGGCATCGAAAGAGCGCTGAAACTCGGCACCGCCGGCGTCAACGTGGTGCTCGACACGCTGAGCCAGGAGGCGGTCGATCCGGACCATCCGCTATTCTCGCCGGACGCCGGCCAGGAAGGCTGCTCGCTGCCGACGGTGCGCGATCTCGAGGTGCTCCTCAGCGGCATCGACGTCACCCGCACCGGCGTCGCCTGGCACACCACGATGATGATCTACCCGCTGGTCGTGGCCATGGCCAAGAAGCAGGGGCGCGATCTGTCCAAGCTGATCGGCTCGCACATGCCGGATCACCTGCAGCTACGCCTGTCGGTCGGCAACGAGTCCACCGTGCCGACGGCACTCGGCCATCGCACGACAGTCGATTGCCTGGAGTACAGCGCCAAGCACACGCCGCGCTGGTCGCTGGGCTGCCCGCAGGCCTACAACCTGCGCGAGCGCGGCGTACCGGCATCGGGCGAAATCGCCTTGGGCATGGCGATCGTCAAGCTGACGCTGCGCGATCTTGCTGCACGCGGCATCGGCGTCGATCAGGTCGCGCCGAGCATGGCCTGGGTGTCGGGCTCGGATATCGATTTCTTCGAGGAAGTGGCCAAGTTCCGCGCGCTGCGCCGCATCTGGGCGCGGACGATGAAGGAGCAGTTCGGCAGCGCCGATGCGCGCAGCCAGCGCCTGCGCATCGCCTGCCATACCTCGGGCCGCGCGCTGGTTTATCCGCAGCCGCTGAACAATCTCGCGCGTGCCACCGTGCAGACGCTGGCGGCATTGCTGGGCGGCGTGCAGTCGCTGGAAACCTGCACCTTTGATGAGCCGATCTGCATCCCGACGGAAGAAGCGCGCGAACTGGCGACACGCACTCAACAAATACTGGCCAATGAAGTCGGCGCGGCGCGCACCGCCGATCCGCTGGGTGGCAGCTGGTACGTCGAAAGCCTGACCAACCAGGTCGAGGCCGATGCGCTCGGGCTGCTGGCGAAAATCGAGGGCATCGGCCTGATCAAGGCGATCGAGGACGGCACCATCGAAGGCCTGATGGACGACTACAACTACCAGTTCAAGAAAGAGATGGATCGCGGCGATCGTATCGTCGTCGGCGTCAACAAGTTCATCCCCAAACCCGAGCCCGCGCCGAAGCGCTTCAGCTTCGATCCCAAGGGCATGGTCGCCCATCTCGAACGTTTTCGGGCGCTCAAGATCGAGCGCGACCAGAGCGTGTTGAAGGAAAAGATCGGGCAACTGTACCGGGCCGCGCGCAGCGGCGAAAATGCGCATCCGGCGATGATCGATGCGCTGATCGCCGACGCCAGCATCGGCGAGGTCTGGGGCACGGTGCGCGTCGCCAGCGGACTTTCCTATGATCCGTTCCGCATCGTCCAATCTCCTTTCACCTACCCGGAAACCTGATGGCGCCGCAAAAGATCCGCTGCCTGCTGGCGATGCTCGGCACCGACGTACATAACAAGGGCATCCGCACGCTCGCGCAGCTGCTGCGCGACCGCGGCGTCGAGGTGGTCTACCTCGGCGAGCACAACACCGCCGACGGCGTGATCAACGCGTTGATCGCCGAGGATGCCGACGTGGTCGGCCTCAGCTATAGCACCGCCACTTATCTGCATTACACGCGTGACCTGCTGGTGAAGATGCGCGCCGCCGGTGTCGACGACGTGCCGGTGATGCTCGGTGGGCTGATCCATGCCGATGACGAGCCAGCGCTGGTCGAGATGGGCGTGCAGGGCATCTTTGGCCCGGGTTCTACGACAGACCAGATCGTCGAATTTCTGCAGGATGTCACCGGAAAATCGCTGGCGACGAATGACTCCGCAGTCTGATCACGCAAGGGCGGGGCACGTGAACGTGGCGGCAGCTGTCGTCGCCGGTGATCTGCGTAGCGCGGCGCGGCTGATCACACGCGTCGAGGCGGGCGACAGCGACATCGCGCCAGTGCTGCGCGCACTGCACGCGCGCGGCGGCAGCACCCCGGTGATCGGCATCACCGGCCCGCCCGGTGCCGGCAAGAGCACGCTGCTCGACCAGATGCTCGCGCACTGCCGTGCGGCCGGTGAGCGGATCGCGGTGCTTGCGGTCGATCCGTCGAGTCCGTTCAGCGGCGGCGCGATTCTCGGCGACCGCGTGCGCATGAGCCGGCATAACACCGATCGAGGTGTCTTCATCCGCAGCATGGCCGCACGCGGCCGTCTCGGAGGCCTGGCGCAGGCCGCGGCCGATGCGCTGACGGTGCTCGACGCGATGGGCTGGGATCGCATCCTGATCGAGACCGTCGGCGTCGGCCAGAGCGAGATCGATATCCTGCGTCATGCCGATACCGTGCTGATCGTGCAGACGCCGGCCGGCGGTGACGCGGTGCAGGCGGTCAAGGCCGGCATTCTCGAAATCGGCGATGTCTTCGTCGTCAACAAGGCCGACACCGCCGGTGCCGACCGCACCGTTGGCGCGCTGCGCGAGGCGGTGGAATTTCGCGTGCATGCACTCTGCCCGGATGCCTGGTTGCCGCCGGTGCTGAAGACCGATGCGGCGTCCGGTACCGGCATCAGTGAGCTGTTGCAAGCGATCGCTGCGCACCGCGCGCATCTGCAAACGCATCCGGCGCAACAGCAGGCGCGGCGCCGCGCACAGGCGCGTGCACGCCTGATCGATTGCATAGGCCAGGCGCTGCGCCTGCACCGGCGGGCCGCAGACCAGCACGACCGCTTCGAGGCGATGCTCGACGAAGTCGCCGCACGTCGATGCGATCCACAAACCGCGGCACTGCGCCTGCTCGACGCACTCAATCCCCAGCCGTAGGTTGGCAATCGCTTGCCGACCTGAGGCCCTTTAGGGAACCTCTGATCAAGTCCTGCGCGTCCGCGTTGCCCCGGAGATGCCGCCAGGCAAGGCGCGAGTCCCGCGGTTTGGTGATTCCAAACAAGGGACGAGCAACGCGGCATGGCGGCATCTCCGGGGCAACCCGAAGGGCCGGCGCGGGCGCGCAGGACTTGATCAGAGGTTCCTTAGGGTTGCAGGGGTCAACCGCCTGGCATATATCGCTGGACTTGTCGCCGGTATTTTCAGCTTTTTTTCCTGGTGACGCGCTGGCTCACAGCAGCCGACTTTGGCTTTGCTGTCTTCGCGGAACTCCTGGAGGCTTTGCCGAGCGTTGCCTGGCGTAGCTCATTGAGCATTTCGCGCTCGAATTCGGAACCGAAGTACGGCTGGATGATGCTGAAATTTTGCATCACCCCGTCGTGCAGCGCGGTCTCGCGCACGCTCTTGCGATCTGGATATTCAATCTGCTCGAAGCGTAGCCACGACAGCCACATCATCCAGCAACTCCTGGCCAGCATGCGCGTGCTGTTGGGCTCCGGTACCTTGAACATGTAGTTCTGTGAAATCAACTCGTCGAACAGCTGGTATATCCCCTCGATAATGCCTTCTTCCATGCGCAGGTAGCGCTCGCGCAGGGTCAGGTCCTTTGTCAGCAACTGGGTCAGCGCATTGAAGAAGAAACGATATCGCCACAGGGTGCGTAGCAGCGCAATCTGCTGACGCGCCGCAGTGATCGGCAAGAACGGCTGCTCCGGCCGCTTGGCTTCCAGCAGCTCTTTGCGGACCTCAGTCTCCAGTCGGCCGAAGACTGCCACCACGATGTCGTTCTTGGTCTTGAAGTGATACGCCAGATGCCCGGGGCTGATGCCCAGGTGCATGGCGATTTTCATTGCCGGCACGTCCTGCAGCCCGCGCTCGTTGAACAGCTGGAGACTGGCATTGAGGATGCGGTCGGCTGTAGTGGAATTGACGCTGTCGGCCATGATCGGTTCGGTTGTGATTTCAGCGGGATCCGGCGCGCCCGGCGCTAATCGAGAGGCGCGTTTATCCCTGCTTGGGGCAGGCGTCGATTGTGACCGCCGGTGCAAGCGTATAACGCGGGCTCGGCGCCGGTCCACAAGGGGTCACCGAAGCCCGTGCATGTTGGGAACGGCCCAGCCTCAGTCGTCGAACAGCGGGGTAACCGCGCAGATGCGCCAGCGCTGACGACAAGTGTTTTTCGACAATGCTGACGGTGACGCCGAGCTTCTGCGCCACCTCGGCTTAGGAAAGTTCATGGAACTTGTGCAGCACGAATGCACGCCGGCATTCGACCGGCTGCCTTTGCAGTCAGGTCACCACGTCGCGCAGCCGCAGTTCGGCATCCACCTGATCATCCCCGGCGCGCAGAGGACAGACCCGATGCAGTTCGTCGCCATCGACAGTGACCTCGAACTGGTGCTGCTCGGCCAGCAGGCGGCGCATGCGTTGCTGGCTGCGCACGCGGTCCACCGACAGGTTGGACGCGACCGTAAACAGAAAAGCCTTCGGGCTGCGTAGCTCGGGGAGCGCAGCGCTGCGGCTCAACAGCCGCAGGTAGGCGTCCTGCACCAAGTCTTCGGCCTCATGCGGATTTCGACCTGGCGCGCCACGCGCAGTTTCAGGTTCAGCGATTCGCTGCAATACAGGCTGCCGACTGCGTGATGCTGGTTGGCCATTGCCATTCTCGGCCCTTGTAACTATATTGTCATTAGTAACTATTTACGACACCATGTTGGCCACTGTTGTGGCGGTCAAGGGGCGCACCGGCTTAAGGCGCCCACGAGCGCGGTTCCTCTAAGTGCCGGACGGCCGCAACTGGCCGCCGTAAATCAGAACAAATATCAGGAGAGGCTTCGGAAGGGCATGGCGAAGACAGGCGTTTCATCAAAGGCCGCAGCGTCGTCTCTAGCGGGCGCAGTCGTCGTCAGCGGCGCCAGCCGTGGCGTCGGGCGACATACCGCCGAACAGCTCGAGCAGCGGGGCTATCGCGTTTATGCCGGTGTGTTGTCCGCAGCCGAAGCCGACAGCTGGACCGGCGACGCGGTGCAGCGGGGGCGCCTGGTCCCGGTGCCTCTGGACATCACTCGCGACGCCGACATCGCCGCGCTGGTGGCGCGCATCGAGGCCGATGGCATGCCGCTACGCGCGCTGGTCAGCGTGGCCGGCATTTCGCAGTTCGATGCGATCGAGCATGTCGATCTGAAAACGGCCCGACGGATCTTCGATGTCAACGTGTTCGGCACGCTCGCACTGACGCAGGCCCTGCTGCCGCTGCTCAAGCAATCCCGTGGTCGCTACGTCTTCGTGACCTCGATGGCGGCGCGGGTATCTGCACCGCTTCTGGGTGTTTATTCGTCGACCAAAGCGGCGATGGAATCGCTGATCGATTCGCTGCGCATCGAGGTGCGCTCCTGGGGCATCGATGTCGCGATCGTCGAGCCGGGCGGTATCCGCACCACGATGGTCAGCGAGGCGTCGGCACATCTGAGCAAAGCCATCGCTCGCTGTAAGGACGAGGGCGAGGCAAGCCGTCGATATGTCGCGGCCTATCAGTCGATTGCCGATGGCATTGCCAAGGGCGTCGCCAAATATCTGCCAGCAGAAGACGTGGCCCGCTCTCTGGTCGAACTGGTGCAAGCCGATCAGGTCAAGACGCGGTACCTGGTCGGCCTTGATGCCAAGGCCGTCGTCATGCTGCGGCGCGTGTTGTCCGACCGCCTGCTGGACGCGGTGATGGCCAAGCAGTTCAAGCTCTGATGACGGATCTCGGACATAGCGCGCGAGCGGCTCTTTGCGGAGGCCGCCGATGACCCGCGTGCTCGCAACCGATCGCGGCGGTCGGGAACACGCAATCGAAATCGGCAGCGCTCAGACCGTCATGGAAGCGCTGCGCGACGCCAATGTCGATCTGGC
Organism: Hydrocarboniphaga sp.; assembly: GCF_965279055.1. Lineage (NCBI taxonomy): Bacteria > Pseudomonadati > Pseudomonadota > Gammaproteobacteria > Nevskiales > Nevskiaceae > Hydrocarboniphaga > Hydrocarboniphaga sp. Next base: position 2,149,996 of record NZ_OZ257125.1, read on the forward strand.
TGCGATTTGTGGCGGCGTTCTGTCATGCGCCACCTGCCATGTCTTCGTCGAGGACGCAGCATCGCTGCCGCCGCCCTCCGAGGACGAACTGGCGATGATCGAGGGCCTGAGCTGCTACCGCGAGGGCCAATCGCGGCTGAGCTGCCAACTGTCGGCAGCCAGCCTGCATCGGCCGCTACGGCTCACCGTCGCGCCCGAAGAATGAACCCACTGAGTCCAACCGGGTCGACCGACGTCTACTGGACTATCAGTTCGATTCAGCTCGTTTTCAGCGCGCTTTTGAAGTCAAAAAAATCAACTTTGGAGTATGAGATGAACCCAGTCCCGGCACCGCTGACGCTTGCCGATCCCCAGGTTTTCCAGTGTCCGTACCCGTTATACGAGCGGCTGCGTGCCGAGGCACCGGTATACCTGGATCCGGTGATTGGGCTGTACCTGGTGACTGGCGCAGCCGAGATGAAAGAGGTCTTACACAACCACGTCGATTACTCGAGCGTGCCCGATACACGGATCATGGCGTTCTATTCCAATGCGCCCGAAATCCTGGAGTTATACGAAAAACATGGCGGCTGGGCGCCGATGAGTACGCTGGTCACGTCCGACCCGCCCGAGCATCGCCGCTATCGCGCGCTGGTAGAGAAAGCGGTCGGTGCGTCCAACGTACGCCAGTTGCGCGAGTCTGTGACGAAAATAATCAACGAACTGATCGACGACTTTATCGACGAGCCGAAAGTCGATTTGCAAAAAATGGTGTCTCTGCGCCTGCCGGTGTTCGTCATCGGCGACATGTTGGGCATGCCACGCGAACTCAAGGACACGCTACAGGCAATGCCGGAGGCCACCACGCAGTTGGCCGACGCGTCGCTGCTGTCACCACAGCAGATCGTGGAAGGTCACTTGACCTTGATCCGTGGCCAAAAAGTATTTCACGAATACATCGAGCGCTACCGCGCCGCTCCCGAGAACAATCTGCTAAGCAACTTGGTGCATGCGCGGCTGGATACGGGTGAGTTCCTGAGCGAGCGCGAGATTCACTCGGTAATCCAGGCGCTATTGGTGGGAGGCAACGACACCACGCCCGGTGCGATCGGCAATTCGATGGTGATCCTGGCCAGGGATGCTGCGCTACAGCAGAAGCTGCGTGCCAACCCGTCGTTGATCGCGAATTTCGCCGAGGAATCGATGCGACTGGAGTCACCGGTTCAGGGCCTGTTCCGGCGCACAACGCGTCAGATGGTTTTAGGAGGCGTCACGATCCCGGAAGGTGCCACGCTGGCAATGCGCTATGCCGCTGCAAACCGCGATGAAAAAGTATTCGAGCATCCCACTGAACTCGATCTGGAACGCAAGGGCATCCGCAATCATTTTGCGTTCGGCGGTGGCATTCACTACTGCGTGGGCAACATCCTGGCGCGCATGGAACTGACGGTGGCTGTCGAGGAACTGCTACGCCGCATGGACAACATCGTGATGGATCCGCCGGATTTCAACGTGACATACCTGCCCAAGATTGTGGTGCGTAACCCGGAATCGATCCCGGTCACGTTTACCAAGCGCGTCTGAGCTACCCGATTCAATGGATAGGTTCTCAACCCGATGCCGCTGTTAGGAGTCTGTCGATGCCATTAGCCTCTTCCTCCCCATCGAAGGCGTCGCCGCCGCCCGTGCCACTGGCAGGCACACCGGCGCAGCCAGTGAAGTTCTTCGCGTTGGCGGGCGTGATCATCGCGGGCATCTTCATTGGCGCCTTGTTCCAGTGGGTTACGGGGCCGTATTTCAAGCCCGCTCCGATTGGCTCCGATCCAATACCGGAATGGACGCTCAATCTGATCCGCTTCAGCGAAGTGTTCTGCTTTGCGCTGATCCTGTGGTTCTTGTGGGCGCTGTTGATCAAGCCGTGGATTCGTGACAAGCGCATGTCCTGGGACGGCATGCTGATGCTGTGCCTGTTGACGATGTGGGTACAGGATCCTATGTGCAACTACTTCAACTTCACGTTCATGTACAACGCGCACTGGATCAACATGGGCTCATGGAGCGAGTACCTGCCAGGCTGGCAATCTCCACGCGGCAGCAACCTGCCGGAGCCGTTCTTCCTGATGGGCGGCATTTACCTGTGGTGGACCACGATCAACGTGCTGGCCTTTGGCTGGTCGCTGAAGAAACTGCGTATCTGGCTGCCGCGGCATTCGATGCTGGTGCACATTCCGCTGGCCTACATGGTGATTTGCGCGCTCGACATGATATTGGAACTACCGGCTTGCTTCACTGGCCTGTTCGCATATCCGGGCGCACCGTCGTGGATCACCTTGTGGGCGGGTCAGCCGCACCAGTTTCCGCTGTACGAAACCTTCTTCATGAACTTCAACTACACGGCGATCGGCCTGCTGCGGCACTACCGTGACGACAAGGGAGAGTCTTGGGTGGAGCGCGGCGTCAGCACACTACGGCTGTCGCAGAGTGCGCGGACCTTGATGCGATTCTTCGCGCTGATGGGATTTTGCAATATCTCTTATTTCATTGTGTATTTCATGCCATACAACTGGATGGCGCTGCAGGCGGACACCTTCCCCAAATATCCGTCGTACATGCGCTATGAGATTTGCGGCGAAGGCACCCCTTACGCCTGCCCGAGCCGCGAAGTGCCGATCCCTAGCCGACATTCGCTGGCGATACCCCCAACCGATCCGCGACTTTCAGCGACGGCGCGGCAGAACTAATTCAAAGGAGTGGTTCAACGTGGCCCAATACAATCGTGTACGAACTTTTGTGTCCGACGAGGTCGATGCGCCGGCCGATGCGATCTGGGAAATGTTGTTGAACTGGCCCGCAATCCTGGAGTGGATGCGCGTCGAAGGCCGGCCGGTTCCGCTGGTCGACGTGCAGTTGAAAGCCGGGCACACGCTGGGCCAGTTGCCGTGCACGCGCAATTGCATATTCGATACCGCTTTGCTGCCGCCGGGCATCGTGATTCCTGCAATGGTGCCGGAGACGCTGCTGTACGTCGACCACGTGGCGCGCTTCATTTACTACAACATGGAGGGCGAAGGCCCGTTTGGTCTGCGCAACTACCTGGCGACAACCGAAGTTGATGACCTGGGCAATGGGCGCAGCCGCGTGACTTGTTCCGGTCGCTTCGATCTGCCGTCCGCGGCGCCGACGGCGGTAGTCAAAGGCGCAATCGAAGCTGTGTACGACTGCATCGTGCATGACATCGCGGCGACCGCGACGAAGCGCTTCGTGGCGTAGGTCGCGTCGTCGTTTGATTGATGCGAGATATTCAGCGGGCTCTGACCTGCAGGGCTGCATCAGAGGTTCCCGAAGAGACCGGACTGGACGTTGCTGGAGCATTCAGTCGGATCGATTTCGGGATGAAGTGGGTGACGTTTCTGCCCATGACATCTTGCGTGTGAATTAATCACGACTACTGGCAATGAGGTACATCCGTGCGTCAGACGTCGGTAAGTAGCACCGCCATGAAGGAGAACTGCCCGTGCAAGCCCGTGCCATGATTCCCCAGCCGCCTTTCGAGGCGGTGATCGATCCTGTCGTACAGACCTGGGTTACCGGGTGCATGGCGCTGGCGGCGCTGATCGCGCTGTTCTACGGTCTGATCTATTGGGCACGTTCGGGCAAGCCGACGTTCCTGCTGCTGTTCCTAGGCGGTGGCGCCATGATGGTGTTCGAGCCATTGGTGGATACGGTCGGCGCCTGCTGGTTTCCTGAAGTTAATTCATGGGTAGTGCTCCATGCCTACGGGCGGCCACTGCCGTTGTGGCTATGCCTGACTTACTTCTTCTATTTTGGCATTGGCGTCGGCTTGACTTGGCAGTTGATGCGCGTCGGACTGTCACGCGGCAAGCTCTGGGGCTTGTTTGTTGCTGGCATGGCCGGCGACTTCGTACTCGAAGCCACGTTGATGCACTTCGATACCTACCTCTACTACGGCTGGCAGCCTCTGGTCCTGCTCAAGTTCCCGCTGTGGTGGGCGCCGGTGAATTCCTTGATCACGATGGTCGCCGCCGCCGTGATCTGCCGCTACGAAGCCTATTTGTGCAATGGCTGGCGGCAACTGCAGATCATCCCGATCCTGCTGACGGTCAGCGCTGCGGTGAATGCCATGGCCGGCTGGCCGTCGTGGTTTGTGATCAACACCGACGTCGGTCCGGCTTGGACTCAGTTTGGCGGTCTGGCCACGTTTGGCCTTTCGACCTGGTTCATGGCGATGGTGGTGTCAACCGTCGCCGCGCCATCGGCGTCGACGATCCGCGCAAACACAGCGGGGTAGTTGTTTTTGCCTGGTGCGATACGGGAGTCGAGCTGCCGTTGGTGGTCGCCGACATTCCCTTGGCTATTTGTACTAATAAACGAACATCGCTTGGATGAATAATGCTTCCCGACCGATCTTGAACCGAGACCGGGTTCCACGCTGCCAGCGATAGGAGTCTTGAGTGAACGTGCGCGTACCCGAAGCCGGCTTTAGCAAGCGGGCAATGCCGCTGTCGTTGACACGTCCGCTGCCGATCGTGATCTGGGCCTGGGCCGGCGCGGCGACACTGGCGTTCCAGATCTATGTGCTCGCGGCCTGGGTATTCGGCTCGCATTTCGTAGCGACACCGCCTGGCGCGGACGCGGTAACGGACACCCAGCATTTCTACTACTTGTCGTTGCAGGTCGGCGTTACGGGTGCCGCTGTTTTCTGTCTGTTCAAGTGGCTGGTGTTGCCGTGGATTCATGAGGGAAGAATGACCGCCGATGGCCGCTTGTTTGCGGCCGGTGCGATGATTTTCTTCTGGGACATGGGCATGAACTACACGTCCACGTCGCTGTTCTACAACTCGCATCTGGTGAATTTCGGTGCCTGGTCGCTAGGCTCGTGGCCGGGCTGGATGAGCCCTAACGGTAATCTTCTACCAGAGCCGATTTTCATCACGCTGCCCGGCTACACCTCGCTGGTCACCACGCAGGCGATCTTCATCTGCTGGCTGCTGCGCAAGGCCAAGACCCGCTGGCCGACTATGGGCCTGCTGGGCATGCTCGGGTTCATCGTGCTGGGTTGTACGGTCGTAGATACGCTGATCGAAATCACGCTGCTGCGCACTGGCATCTACGCGTATCCCGGTGCGGTGCGTTCGCTGAGCCTGTTTGCCGGCCAGATTTACCAGTTCCCGCTGTACGAAGGCCTGCTGTTCGGCGGTTTCGGCGTCGGCGCGATGACGGCGTTGCATTTCTTCCGCGACGATAAGGGGCAGACGCTGGCCGAGCGCGGCGTTGACGAGCTGAAGATGGGTGCCACCGGCCGGCAGTGGATGCGCGGCCTGGCGGTGTACGGTTTTTGCCACCTGTGTTTCTTTGTTCTGTACACGGTGCCGATGCAGTGGTTCTCGCTGCACTCGGATCCGTACCCGGCCGGTTACCCCTCGTACATGACGAACGGCATGTGCGTATACGGCATTAACGCGGATCAATGCCCCGGCCCCGGCGTGATGATGCCGCGCTTGTAGTGGCTGTTCTGGTTGACCAACCTGGGATCGGATTGCCTGGCCTGATGCTCGGCATTTACGTCTACTACGGGCGGCAGCCTTACAAGCGGTTCGGCTTTGCGTGGTAGATGGCGATGATCAATTCGCTCATGTCCATCGTGCTGGGCGCCGCCTACCGGTCGTTCGACGACATACTCGATCGCGGGCGGGTCTGGCTGGTGGCACCAGTGGTGACGATGGCGAACGGCGTCTGCTAGATCGCGGGGGCTGGCCGACTTAGCTTGCGAGGAATTCAGGCCATGGTCTGCTGGTCACGCATGCGTCGGCCCCAATTTCGCTAGGAATGTCGGCGACCATCGTCTACCTTCACAGTCTCAGATTGTGTACTACGTCCCTTGCTTCGACAGCTGACTTGCAGTTAAGACCATGACTTCTATCGAATCGAACAAAGCACTCGCACTGGATTTTCTCGGCCATGCCTTCGCCAATCGTGTCGACGAGGCGCTGTCGCGGCTGTCACCGGATGCGAACTGGTGGGTGATCGGCGACCCGCAGCGGCTGAAGGTTTCGGGTGACAAGAACCGAGTGCAGATCGAGAAGCTGCTGCGTGGACTCGTGCGGATGATTCCCGGCGGAATGCGCATGACGGTCAAGGGCATCACCGCCGAAGGCGCGCGCGTGGCGGTGGAGATCGAATCCGAAGGCGCGTTTGCCAACGGGGGCGCATACCACAACCACTACCATTTCCTGATCGAAATTCGCGAAGGCCTGATCGTGTCGGTGCGTGAATACATGGACACGCTGCATCTGCTTGATGTGTTGAGCGGCTGAAAACGCTTGGGACCGCTGCTGCCGCCTAGGAATCTGCGCTTCAGCGGCCGACTGGCAGCACGGGGATTGTTGCTGGCCTGCCATATCCCCGCGCGCGCGATCACGCACATACCGGCTCGTCGCTGAGGGCGCTCAACTCAGCGTCTGGCCGCCGTCCACCACCAGGATCTGCCCGGTGACATGCCGCGCCGCGTCCGATGCCAGGAACAGCACTGCGGCGGCGACGTCCTCCGGCTCGCCGAGGCGCCGCAGCGCGGTGCTCTCGATGGCCTGCTGTTCGGCGCCGGCTTGGCTCATCAGCGAGCGGATCATGTCGGTGCGCGTGGTGCCGGGTGCGACCACGTTGACGCGAATGCCCGCCGGACCCCATTCGACCGCGAGCTGCCGCGCGAGATGATTGCCGGCCGCCTTCGACACCGCATAGATGCCCGAATTCGGCACCCCGAGCGTGCCGGCGATCGACGACAGCATCACGATTGTGCCGGCACCGCTGGCGCTCATCGACGGATACACCAGCCTGGCCAGGTGCCAGACCGCGCCGAGGTTGGTGTCGAGCACTTTCTGCCAGACATCGGGCGACAGCTCCAGCAGCGGATCGAACGAGGGATTGATCGCGGCGTTGGCGACGAGAATGTCGACGCGGCCGTAGCGAGCGAGTGTCTCTTCGATCAGCTTCACGCGGTCTTCCTCGCGCGCGACGTGACAGGCAACCGCGATCGCCTCCGCGCCCTCAGCCTGCAGCTGCGCGCAGATCTCGGCGCAGCGATCGGCCTTGCGCGAGGAGATCACCAGCCGGGCGCCGGCCTGCGCCATCAGCCTTGCGGTGGCCAGGCCGATACCGCGCGTTGAGCCGGTGATGACGGCGACCTTGCCGTCGAGCCGGAATGGCGATGGTGCGGTCATCGCGGCTTATCCACCATCGCGGGTTTTGCGCTTGGCCGCCTGCCGGTCGAGAAACGCCTGCAGCAGCGCCTTGTGTTCTGCACCGGTGAACAGGATGCTGTTGCTGATGCGCTCGACATTGCGCGCCTGCGTGCGGTCCAGGTCGGCCGCCAGTTCGATCGACAGCTTCGCCAGCCCCAGCAGCTCGTAGGGCTGCTGGGCGAGCTTGACGCAGAACGTGCGCACGCGGCTCTCGAACTCCTCGTCCGGATAGATCGCGTGGACAATGCCCATGTTCAGCGCCTGCGCGGCGTCGACGCTCTCGCCGGCCATCACCAGCCAGCGCGCCCAATGCGGCCCGGCGATCCGCGTCAGGCGGCTGATGCCGCCGGAGCCGGGCAGGGCACCGATATTAATTTCGGGCAGGCTGTACGTGGCGCTCGCAGCGGCCAGCCGGAAGTCGCAGGACAGCGACATCTCCAGGCCGCCGCCCAGGCAAGGGCCCTGATGCGCGACGACGATCGGCTTCTCGATGGATTCGAGTTCGTCGAACATGCGGTGGAACTTGGTCCGATACCAATGGCGGCCGTCGAGCGTGCTGCCGGCGACGCTCGGTGAAATATCCGGATTCACGTCCATGCCGGCGGTGAAATACTTGCCCGCGGCGCGGATCAGCATCACGCGCAGGTCGCGGCGCGCGCCGAAGCGGTCGATCGCCGCGCGCAGGATCTCCAGCATGTCGTCGGAAATCGCGTTGTACTTCTGCGGGCGATTCAGCACCACGTCCAGAATGCCGTCCTGCTCCTGCACCAGCACCGTGTCGTTCAAGTTCGTCTCCGTTGACCTGGCGCCATTGTATTGGAATGCTTGCTTACGATGTCGCTGTGGCAACTTCGCCGCGTGTGCCACCGGTAACATGCCCGATCATGCCTTGAGGCAGGAGATGAAACGATGAATGCCCATCCACGGCAGCATGCGCTGCGATACCCGCAGCGGCCAGCGTTGATCCTTGCCGACCGCGATCAGTCGATCAGCTATGCCCAGCTGGTCGAGAATGCGGACCGCGCGGCGCAGCTGTTTCTGGCCCTTGGGGTTGAGCAGGGCGACACGATTGCGATCTTCGTCGAGAACCATATCCGCTACCCGGAGCTGTGCTGGGCGGCGAAGAATTCCGGCATCACTTACGCCTGCGTCGCCAGCCAGTCCAGCGTTGAGGATGCCGCGTACATCGTCGGCAACAGCGGCGCCAAGCTGCTGATCAGCTCGGCCGCGCTGGCGGCCACCGCGGCCGCGGTCGTGTCGCGGTGTCGCGACGATCTGCGCTGCCTGATGCTCGACGGCGTGCGGCCGGGCTTCGATTCCTACGAGACGCTGCTGGCACAGCATCCGCCGCTGGCCCTGGCCGATCGCCGGCGCGGTCCGTCGATGCTGTATTCGTCGGGCACGACCGGGCGGCCCAAAGGTGTGCGCACCGCCTTGCCGGACGAGCCGCCGGAAATTGCACCGCGCCGGCTGGCGATGCTGGTCGAGCGCTACGGCTTGTCGCCCGATACGGTGATGGTCAATCCAGGGCCGTTCTACCACGCGGCGCCCGGGCGTTTCATGCTCAGCGTGCAGCGCATGGGTGGCACCGTGGTCGCGTTCGGCAAGTTCGACGCGCAGGCCACGCTGCAGGCCATACCGCGCTACCGCGCCACACACGGCGTGTTCGTGCCGACGATGTTCATCCGCATGCTCAAGCTGCCGGAGCCGGTGCGCGCCGCCTGCGACGTTTCGTCGATGCGCTGTGCGATTCATCTGGCGGCGCCATGCCCGATCGCGGTCAAGGAGCAGATGATCGAATGGTGGGGGCCGGTGATCGAGGAGATGTACAGCGGCACCGAGGCCGTCGGGCATACGCTGATCGGCTCTCAGGAGTGGCTGCTGCACCGGGGCTCGGTCGGGCGCGCGTTCGCCGGTGCCTCGATCCGCATCCAGGACGAGCAGGGCGCCGTGTTGCCGCCGCGCGTGCCGGGCGCGATCTACATGCGCAACGGCCATCGCTTCGAGTATCACGAGGATCCCGAAAAGACCCGCCAGGCTTACACCGACGACGGTTGGGCGTCTTTGGGCGATGTCGGTTATCTCGACGAAGACGGCTATCTGTATCTGACCGACCGGCAGTCGCACATGATCATTTCCGGCGGCGTGAACATCTATCCGCAGGAGGCCGAGAACCTGCTGTATTCGCACCCGGCGATCGCCGATGTCGCGGTGATCGGCGTGCCGCACGCGGAGTTTGGCGAAGAGGTGAAGGCGGTGGTCCAGGCGCGCGAGACGGTGATCGATGCGGCGCTGCTGGAGGCCGACATCATCGCCTGGTGCCGCGCGCGCCTGTCGGCCGTCAAGTGCCCGCGTTCCGTGGATTTCGTCGACGAACTGCCGCGCAACGAGGCCGGCAAGCTGGTCAAGCGGCTGGTGAAAGACCGGTACTGGAAAGATCGCGGCACGCGGATTTGATGATGTCGACGGCTTACGCTTTTCTGCAACCGACTGACGTCCACAATGCGTCCCCGCTCCGCAACCCGGATAGCACATGACAGCCGATGACGAAGCGAGAACGCGGATCGGGCCGAAACTGACGGCGGCACCCAATTTCCGCGATCTGGGCGGGCTGCGCGCCGTCGATGGCCGTCGTGTCCGCAGCGGCGTCATCTATCGCTGCGAGGCGCTGGATCGCCTCGGCGATCCGGATCTCGAGGTGCTGCACAGCCTGGGTATCGAACTGATCTGCGATCTGCGTTCGCCGGGCGAGCGCCAGCGCGCGCCCAATCGCCTGCCCGCGGGCAACGGCGCGACGCTGCTGACCGCCGACGATGATCGCGATCCCGGTGCGGCCGACATCCGTCGCGCGCTGTTGCGGCGTCCTGACGAGACCCACGAGCAGGCGCGCGCCTACATGATCGGCACCTATCGCGGCTTTCCGCGGGCGTTCGCTGCGACCCTGCGTTCGCTGTTCGACCATCTGCTCAACGAGCGCGGACCGTTGTTGATTCACTGCGCGGCTGGCAAGGATCGCACCGGTTTCGTCTGCGCGATGATCCTGCACGCGCTCGGCGTGGCGCGGCAGACTATCGAGGCCGACTACATGCTCAGCGACCGGCACTTCGGCCGGGCGCGAATCGCCGCGATTCTGCAAGCCGGCGAGGGGCCGCTGCCGGCGAGCGTCGACGCGTTTCGGGTGCGGATGGAATATCTGGACGAGGTGTTCGCCTGCATCGAGCGCGAACATCGCGGAGTCGATGCGTATCTGGAGCAACACGCCGGCCTGACGCAGACGCGCCGCGAGCAGCTGCAGGGCAGGCTGCTGCAAGCGTAGATCGGTAATCCTTTTCCGGCGTCTGACCTCGTCGGGCGGATCACGTCCTGCTCGACGAGGGCTGGATCAGATTTCGAAACCGACGCTCAGATCGATGCCCATGTCCTGGTACATCACCATCGCAGTCGGGCGTCCGCCCAGCGTAACGGTGCCGCCCGGGTGCATGAACGGGCCAGTCAGATACAGGCCGCCGATGTTCGGCACGCGGTAGTTGGCGAGTGCCGGCGTCGGCCGCCTGCCGAGGATCTGGCCGCCCGCGGTGCCGATGCCAAAGATGTCGCCCTGCATCATGCTGGCGGAATGGCGGTGATGATCGAGCGGTGTTTCGATCAGGCGGCCCTTGATGCAGCTGTTGTCGATGTTCGTCGTGTATTTCCTGAACGACTCCCATACCAGGTCGCCGTACTCCTGCTTGCGCTCGTCCCAGGCGTCGATGCCGCCTTCGGCCAGATGCATCGGGGCGAAGTGGTACAGGTACAGCGCGCACTGGTCCGGCGTCGGGACGCGGGTCTTGTCGATGAACGAGTTGATGATCGACAGCGGGTTGAAATGGCCGTAGGGAATCTCGCCGTAGCGATAGCCGTCGTAGATCTTGCGCATGCCGAGGAAATCGCCGCGCGGCATGTATTCCACGACCATGCTGTTACGCAGGATGTCGGGATTGCCGCCGATGAAGATCGGCTCGCGTGACAGTGAAATCTGCTGGTTGACCGCACCGTGATTGCTGAGCTTGGTCGCACGCGCATCGGCGGCCACGCGGTCGTCGATCTCGGGGATGAACTTCTTCAGATTCCAGGGATGAATACAGGCCAGCACTGCGTCCTTGGCGGCGATGGTTTCACCGTCTTTCAGCACCACGCCATGGGCTCGGCCACCGGAAATCTGCAGCTTGACCACCTCGGTGTGCGTACGCACGGTGCCGCCATGATGCTCGATGCATTGCACCAGTGAATCCGACAGCTTCTGCGAGCCGCCGACCACCGCGTAAGGGCCAGAGCCGTGTACCAGCGCCAGCAGGTTGTAGACCAGCACGCCGGTGCCGTTGGACTCGGGGTTCTCCATCGCCTCGCCGATCCACTTCAGATAGTGCAGCCGCACCTCGGTGGATTCGAAATAGCGGCAGATCACGTCGTAGGCGCTGTTGAACAGGCCCGTGGCCAGTTCGGAGCCGATGTCGTTGCCGTCGAGCAGGCCCATGAAACGGGAGAACGGCATCGGCGGCGTTGCGGCGCCAGCGTTCAGCAGCGGCCCGAGCTTGACGCAGCGACGGCCCAGCTCGCGATAGGTTTCGGCATCCTTGGCCGAGAACTTCGCAATCGATTGCGCGGTGCGGTCGACGTCCTGCGTGGTGGCCAGCACCGAGCCGTCATCGAACAGCGTGGTGAATGCCGCATCCCACTCCTTGAACTTCAGACCGAACTTGGATTTCAGGCCGAGTTCGTCTTTCGACAGCGCCGGATTGACCATGCAGGTCATTAGGCCCGTGGCATGCGTGTCGTGGATGAATCCGGGCGCGACTTCCACCGACACCACGCCGCCACCGCAACGCGAATTTTTCTCCAGTACCAGCACGCTCTTGCCGGCTTTTGCCATGTAGGCAGCCGCCGTCAACGAATTCGATCCGCCGCCGACCACGACGATATCGTATGGCTTGCTCATGTAAATTTGTCCTCTCCCCAAGCGAGTGGGGCTGTTGCAGGCACCCCCGCGGGATGCCTGCATGCAAATAGATTGATTGGTTTATCCGCGAACAGTACATTAGCATACCAATCTGCCTGCTCTCGATAAGACTTAGCCGCCGATATCGAAATGCGCTTCAGCTGTGACGGCCATTTCCATTTTGCGTTGCAACATCGCGCATCAGTTGCATCTGCGGGCGACGTCAACCCAAACGGCGGACGCGCTCTCCTTTAATGCTTGCCTTTCCAGCGAGAAACTAACGACATGAAGCTTTATGCCAGTGACAATTCTGACCTGATGGAGATCAGCAAAATCTATCACCTTAATGGCACGCTGATCGTGGAAGGAACCATCATGGGCGCGATGCCGATCAGGGCGATCGTCAAGCCGGTCGAGGTGCGAAAGGCACTGGGGCTGATGTCCTTGAAGACGATGTTCTGTGCTTTTCTCATGCTATTCAAGGGCTCGCGTTGAGTCTGGCGTGAGTGGTTGTATTCGTACGCAAGTAAACCGATAATGGTTTAGAAGCAAACGGTACGTATGCGCACGATGTGACGAACCGGATCGATCATAAAATCAATAGACATAGCCGTGAGCCCACTCGGATTTCTTGAGCGGGATCAAGGAGGAGATTCGAGATGGAATTTGGCAAACGCCAAGATCCGAAGAAGCGCGTGATCGGTATCAGCGGCGTTGTGATCTTTCACATCCTGCTGGTATACGGCCTGGTCAACGGTCTCGCCCGCAAGGCGATCGAGCTGTTGCCGGCACCGATCGAGACCAAGATTCTGGACGAAGTGAAGACGGACGAAGCGCCGCCACCGCCACCGCCGCCGCCGAAGCTCGACATTCCGCCGCCGCCGTTCGTACCGCCGCCGGAAATCAACATCGCCTCGGCACCGGCGCCGACCAACACCATCACCGCGTCGAACAAACCGGCGCCGCCTGCGCCGCCGAAGCCGGCGACCGGCGTGACCAGGGCGCCGGTAGTGAAGGCCAAGCTATGCCGCGAGCCGGACTATCCCGCCGTCTCTGAGCGTCTCGGTGAAACCGGTTCGGTGACCTTGCAACTGCTGGTTGGCATCGACGGCAAGGTCACCGACAGCAAGGTGCAGACCTCGAGTGGTTTCGAGCGTCTGGACAAGGCGGCACAGGCGGCGCTGTCGCGTTGCAAGTTCGAGCCCGGCTCGGTTGACGGCAAGCCGTCGCCGGCCTGGGCGCAGCTGAAGTACACATTCCGCAAGCAGAAGTGATCAACAGAAACCGAGGAGCAGAGCGATGGGTTTTTTCAAGCAGTTGCTGAACGTACTGAGCGGAGCCGCTCTGCTGGTGCTGTCGAACAACGTGGTGGCACAGGATCCGGCGCCTGCCGCGCCGACAACGGAAGCCGCCGCCCCGGCCGAAGCGCCGCTGGCCGAAGCGAAAACCGAGAGTGTCGAAAACCCCTACGGCATCGGCGCGCTGTGGAAGCAGGGCGACTTCGTCGCGCGCTTCGTGCTGATCTCGATGCTGATCATGTCGGGTGCGACCTGGTACATCATGATCGTCAAGTTCATCGACCAGACCAAGCTGATGGGCCAGGCGAAAGCCGCCAACGCGACGTTCTGGAAAGCCCGCTCGGTGCCCGACGGTGTCAATTCGCTCGCCGCCGGCAGCCCGTTCTGGTACATCGCCGACCGTGGCGTCTCCGCACAGAACCACCACGAAGGCACGCTGGTCGAGCAGATCGACCTGAGCAGCTGGGTGACGATGAGCATCAATCGCGCGGTCGACGAAATCCAGTCGCGCCTGCAGGGCGGTCTCGCGGTGCTCGCCACCGTGGGCTCGACGGCTCCCTTCGTCGGCCTGTTCGGCACGGTCTGGGGCATCTACCACGCGCTGACCGCGATCGGCATCAGCGGCCAGGCGAGCATCGACAAGGTCGCCGGTCCGGTCGGCGAAGCGCTGATCATGACCGCCATCGGTCTGGCGGTCGCCGTCCCGGCGGTCATGGGCTACAACTGGCTGGTGCGCCGCAACAAGGCCGGCATGGAAGCGGTCCGCGCCTTCAGCGCCGACCTGCACAGCGTGCTGCTGTCGGGCTCGCGCGTCGGCGACAAGGCCTGATCCGATGGGCATGAACATCGGCAGTGAAGGATCGGGAGACGAAGACGAAGTCGTCTCCGCGATCAACACCACGCCGCTGGTGGACGTGATGCTGGTGCTGCTGATCATCTTCCTGATCACGATCCCGGTGGTGACGCAGACGATCCCGGTGAAACTGCCGAACGAACGCAACCAGGCGCTGCAGACCAAGCCCGAGAACATCACCATCGTGGTGGACAAGGAAGGGAACATGTACTGGAACACGCAGGCGATCCCGGACGTGAACACCTTGCTGGAGAAGCTCAAGGTCGAGGCGGTGAAAGTGCCGCAGCCGGAAGTGCACATCCGCGGCGACCAGACCGCGCGCTACCAGGCGATCGGCACGGTGATGGTCACCTGCCAGCGAGCGGGCATCGCCAAGATCGGCTTCATCACCGAACCGCCGCCGCGAGGCTGAAGCCAACACGAACCCCCGTCATTCCCGCGAAGGCGGGAATCCAGAGACGATAAGGCGCGGCTCTCTGCCCACTGGATTCCCGCCTTCGCGGGAATGACAGGTTGAAGCCAACAAATGGAGCGGCAACGATGGGAATGAACCTAGGAAGCGGCAGCGGCTCCGGTGATCCGGAAGTCGTGGTCGACGTCAACACCACGCCGCTGATCGACGTGATGCTGGTGCTGCTGGTGATGCTGATCATCACGATCCCGATCCAGACGCACGCGGTGAAGCTGGATATGCCCAGCGCGAACCCGCCGGCCAGCGACGCCCCGCCGCCACCGGCAGTGGACCTGGAGATCGACTTCGACGGCACGGTGCTGTGGAACGGCACGCCGATGGACCGCGGCACGCTGGACGCGAACTTCCGCCGTGAAGGCGAGGCCGGCGAGAACCAGAGCGAATTCCATATCCGCCCGAACAAGCTGGTCGAGTACAAGTACGTCGCCGCGGTCCTCGCATCGGCGCAGCGTCACGGCGTGACCAAGATCGGTCTCGTCGGTAACGAACAATTCATGCAGTGAGTGAGCGATGAAAGCACGACGCATCCTTTTATGTCTGGCGGTCTTTTCCCTCCCTTTTTTCTCCGTCCAGACTTTTTCTGCAGAGAAGCTGACGCTGCGTCCGGAGATCGGCAAGCCCTTGCAGGCCGCGCAGACGGCGCTTCAAGCAAAGAACTACGCTGAAGCCAAAACCCAGATCGCCGCGGCCGAAGCCGTGGGCAAGCTCACGCCGTACGAGAGCTACATCGTCGCGCGCCTCAAGTCGGCGGCGGCG
This sequence comes from Hydrocarboniphaga sp., assembly GCF_965279055.1. NCBI lineage: Bacteria > Pseudomonadati > Pseudomonadota > Gammaproteobacteria > Nevskiales > Nevskiaceae > Hydrocarboniphaga > Hydrocarboniphaga sp. Next base: position 2,165,588 of record NZ_OZ257125.1, read on the forward strand.
ATCGGCGCCAACGACTACAAGGGCGCGCTGGTCGCCTACGAGCAGGTGCTGGCGTCGCCGCAACTGCCGGCCGCCGAAAAGCTGCCGACGCTGGAGACCTACGTCAAGCTCGCGTACGCCTCCAAGGACTACGCCAAGACCGCCGATGGCATCCAGAAGTACCGGGCCGCCGGCGGCAACAACCCCGAGCTGCTGAACCTGTATGCCCAATCGCTATACCTGGGTGGAAAATACAAGGAAGCGGGTTCCGAACTCAGCAGCCAGATCACGGCACTTGAAGCGGCGGGCAAGCGCCCGACCGATACGCAGCTGCAGTTGCTGGCGAGCTGCTCGCTGAAGCAGAACGACATGATCGGCTACACCGCCGCGCTCGAGAAGATCGTCGTCTACACGCCGAAGAAAGACTACTGGCTGGATCTGATCCTGCGCACCGCCGGCAAGCCGGGCTTCTCCGATCGGCTCGATCTGGATGTCTATCGTCTGCGCAAGGCCACCGGCACGATGGACAAGGCCAACGACTACATGGAGGCCGCGCAGCTCGCGCTGCAGGCCGGTTATCCCGGTGAGGCACAAACCTTCGTCGATGCAGGCTACGCGGCCAAGCTGCTCGGTGCCGGGCCCGATGCGAGCCGCCATCAGCGCCTGAAAGAACTCGTCACCAAGAAAATCACCGAAGACAAGGCGACACTGGCTGAAGGCGAGAAGGCCGCTGCGGCACAACCCACCGGCGATGCGCTGGTGAGCACCGGATTGAATTACGTCGGTTACGGCCAGGCCGACAAGGGCATTCCGCTGATCGAGGCCGGCATCAAGAAAGGCGGCATCAAGCTGCTCGACCAGGCCAAGCTGCACCTGGGCTATGCCTACCTGGTGGCGGGTAAGAAGGACCAGGCGCAGAAAAACTTCGCCGGCGTTCAGGGCTCCGATGGATCCCGAGATCTTGCGAGACTCTGGACCGTGCAAATGAAAGCTCCAGCGCCGAAATAAGACGCGATCGATTTATTCCGAGTGGCATAAAGGGAGAGTGAGGACATGAAGAAGACGGCTTGGGCACTGGCGCTAATGGCGCTGCCGATGACGATGACGTCGGCGTGGGCACAAATGGAATCCACGTCCGAACCGATGCCGGTTCCGGCAGCTGATCCAGTCGCGAGCATGGACGCGGCACCGGTTGCTGAATCGGCGGCGGCCGCTGAACCTGCCGCTGCGCCGGTCGACGCGGGCGCGGCCCCTGCCGCCGCGCCGGTTGCAGAGGCAATGCCGGCGCCGGAAGCGCCGCCGCCGGCTCCGACGCCGGATCCGGAAACCTATCCGGACATGACCAAGCCGGGCACCGCGATCGCCAAGCGCTTCTACATCGCGCCGATGTTCGACTACACCTTTGCCGACAGTGATCGTCAGTCGGACGACGGTCTCGGCGGGCGTTTCATCATCGGCAAGCAGATCGCCCAGGGCTTTCACCTGGAAATCTCGGGCCTGTACGAGCAGTACAAAGCCAAATCCGGCTCTGGCAAAGAGAAACTCACCGGCGGCGGCATCACCGCGCTGGTGTTCCCGTCGGAGCGCTTCACCGGCTTCTTCGGCAGTGCCGGCGTCAGCTATGCCAAGGGCAAGTCCGACGTCGTCACGACACCGAACAGCGATCAGGATTCGACGGTCTGGGATGTCGGCCTGGGTTACCTGGTCGGCCCGTTCCGCTGGCTCAACGACGGCAGCCTGCGTCTGGAGGCGCGTTACCAGGCCGACGAGAAGCACGTGCGCGGAGCGGGCAATGACTTCCTCGAGCCGGTGCTGTCCGCCGGCCTGCTGATCCCGCTGGGGTCCGCGCCGACACCGCCGCCGCCGGTGGTGGAGCCGGTTGCCGTGGTGCCGGTGGTGGCGCCGGCCGACAGCGATGGCGACGGCGTCACCGACGACAAGGACCAGTGCCCGGGCACGCCGCAGGGCACCGTGGTCAACGCCGTGGGCTGTCCGCTGCCGCCGCCGTGCAAGCCGCCGGAAGCAGGGCAGCGCGTCGACCTGTCGGGCTGCGCCGCCGGTGACACGATCGTGTTGCGCGGTGTGAACTTCGACTTCGACAAGGCCTCGCTGACGGTCAACGCCAAGACCATCCTCGACGGCGTCGCGGATGGCCTGACGGCCGCTCCGGACGTGCAGGTCGAAGTCGGCGGGCATACCGACTCCAAGGGCAGCGATGCGTACAACCAGAAGCTCTCCGAGCGGCGCGCCGAATCGGTGATGGAATACCTGGTCGGGCGCGGCATCGACCCGGGCCGCATCACCTCGGCCGGCTACGGCGAGACCCAGCCGGTGGCAGACAACGAAACCGACGAAGGCCGCGAGCTGAACCGTCGCGTCGAGCTGAAGATCACGGCTGGTGCATCTCAAGCCACGGTCGCGCCGATGGCGCCGTCCGAAGCCACCGCGATCCCGGCGCCGGGCTCCGATCCGTATGCGGTCCCGCCGGGCATGGAATCCAGCATGCCGGCGCACACGCCCTGATAGTGATACTTAGATAGTGCATCCGGCCCCGACATGTCTCGGGGCCGTTTGCTCTCGGCGAGGGGCAATGGCCGCTAGAGACACCTCATCGTGGGCCCGCCCTGGTGAGGGGCGGGTGAAGCGCTACTAGGGAACCTCTGATGAAGTTCTGTACGTCCGCGCAGGACTTCATCAGAGGTTCCCTAGGTTCAACATGACTTCCGCGGCTCTGGCGATCGCCTTCAGCGGGCCGATAGCGCAGGGACCATAAACTTCCGAAGAAATTCGGACTGTTTTTTCTCGGTCATGTCCTCCTTGGATATCAGGATGAACTGCATCGCGCGCATGAATTCGAATACGTCCGAATCCGAGAGCGGCTGCCGAATTTCGCCTTTCGACCGCGCTGTTGCAATGAGGTCGCCCCAGACGTTGTGAAGCTGCTCGATGACGTGACTTCGAGGGTCGAGCAGCACGCGCTCGAATCCCTGATAGCCGGTGGCCTGCAGCGTAGACATAAAGACCAGATCCTGCCGTGCGAGGCGCACCGTGTCGACGGTTCCGTGCACGAGCGCGTCACCCAGCGTCTTGTACTTCCTGATCTTTTCTCTGAGCGTGATTTCCATTGCGGAAATTCGCGACTGGGCAACCCGTTCCAGTATTTCCTGTCTGCTCCGGCATATCCGGTATGCGGTGCTGCGGCTCAGGCCTGCTTCCTTGGCGATGTCGACAATGTAGGTTTTATCGACACCGTACTTCTGGATGCATCTCACCGCAGCTTCGATGAGCCGCTGCATGTCCGAGGATTCTTCGGATATGGATTTCGGTGTCCGTGCCACAGGCTCAAGGGCTCCCGCTACTCGTCATGGGTGTCGGACGTCAGTATATCGGGGCGCGCTGCCAGCGCGGAGCGGGAAGTCCTCCTTTCAGGATGTTGTGCTTAGCGCCATCTTCATGAACTGCGGCACGAGCCCGAGTTCGAAGATGGTCAGGCGGATGTCAGTGAGCGTCTCGCTGTGTAGCAGATAGTGGGCCCGGATCATCGCGACCATGATCTTCACTGCCTGGAAGGTGAGGTGATAGTCCAGGGTCGCATCGTCCACGTGCCTGCCGCCGCACCGGCGATAGTGCTCAACGAACGTCGACCAGTCGATATGCTTTGCAAGGCCCAGGCGAACGTAAGCCAGATCGATGCCAGGGGCTCCGAACATGGCAGCTTCCCAATCCAGAACGCCGGTGATGTGGTCATCGTCGATCAGAATGTTGTGAATACTGTAGTCGCCGTGGACCAGTACGGGCCGACTGGTGTCCTCCGGAACATGGGTTTCAAGCCAGTCGAACAGATAAGCCAGCAGCGGTGACGGCAGCGTACGGGCCGTGCGCACGTAGTCTCGCCAAGAGGCGATGTGTCGGCGATAGCCCTGCGCGATGGTCTCTGTGAGCACCGAGGGGTCTTCAAACCTGGCGATCACCTCGGACAGGCTTTCGAGCGGTATCTGGTGAAGCTTCGCGAGCAGCTCCGCAAACTCCAGGGCTAGCGATTCGGGTATGCGGTTGGCCCCTTCCAGAAAAGAGCCGGCCGCCTTTCCGGTGAGCGCTTTCATGACATAGAAAGGCGCGTCGATTCCCGGGGATTTTCGACTGAACCATAACGGCAGCGGTGCGCGGTATCCGCTTCGGTTTACTGCACTCACCAGATGGAATTCCCGCTCGAGGTCGAACGAGGGATGGTCGCAGATAGGCGCTGGATCTTCCTTTCGCACGACCAGCTTTTCCAGGGCACCTGACCCATCTTTGATTTCGAGCAGATACGTCTGTTTGCCGAAGCCGCCGGCGGCCCGCTGCAGGTGGGTGATCGTGACGGCGTCCGCGTCGTGATGACCGCTGCGGATGAAAGCGGTGAGCGCATCGCGTAACGGGGGCTCTGTGCTTTCATTTCCGGCAGGCGGTGCAGGGACGGCCGCGAAATCGCTACCGGTCTGGCATTCCCACTCCGCTGCCTGGCGCAGCAGCGCCAGATCCCCGGCATTGCGAAGCTTGAATGGCACGCTCTGGGCGAAAAGGTTGACCAGCTCAGCGAGCCAACGGGTCAGTTCACCGTTGCTGACCGCGAGCGGCTCGAAACCGACCGCGTCACTGCGGGCGCCGGTCGGTCGAGCGGGAAGCGGTACGCCGTGCGCCGTCAAAGCCGCTTCCAGGCTCGCCGCAATGTCCATCGCCTGGAGGTTGCGACGCTCCAGCAGCGAACCGCCTTCGTCTTCCCGCCGCGCAACGGCTCGTATTGCATCGAGTACGAACGCCCCGGCGGCGAGGGCGCTCGGCGACTGGAGCTCCGGGATGATGGTTTCTTCCAGAGCCTTCAGCGCCACCTTGTAGTAGAGCGGTTTACCGATGAGCTGCATTGGAGGCCTCTACGAGATAGTCGTTCCAGAAATTGTCGTTGTACTCGCCGTAGGCGATGCGCCCGTCGCACTCCCATCGCATGCCACAGACCAGGCTCTGAAGATTGGGCCAGGGTCGCCACGGCATCGAGTTGAAGCGGGTGCCGCTCAGCCTGATGCGCTCGCCGTTCTCGGCAGTCAGCTCGGCATCAACGCGATTGGCCAGCAGCGTGACCGGATCACGCTCGACGCGTTTGCGCGCGGCGACGATTCTCTGGACGCGCCCCGCACGCCGCACCCAGGCCGATGTCACCAGCCGGTCCGGCGGCAACGCGAACTGGCCCTTGATTTCCGGATTTTCGCGCGGGTCGTCGAACACCGTCGCAACCAGGCTGAAATCCTCGCCGAATACCGCGGTGATCCAGCCGAAAGGCGGCAAGGGCAGATTGGCTTCGGGCCTGGCTTTGCCCCACGAACGGTCGCGCATATGAAAGCTGTCGACGGTATAGCGCTTGCCGCGCAACAGCAGCTCGCCGCGCGCGTGCATCGCCTGCTCGAAATGGTTGCCGTCGCCGAGCATCACTGGCGGCGCGAGTGCCTCGAAGCGCACGTCGATGGCGTTCTGGCGTGCCTCGTCGGTATAGGTCATATGGTGCTGCTTGAGCGGCTCCAGCACTTTCATGCCATAGCCGTTTTCCAGCCGGTACTCGGCGAGATCCTGATGCAGCGCGGCATCGGTCATGAACTCGCGGTAGTCGCAGATCTCTGACGCCAGCATGTAACGCTTGTCGCCCTGCCAGACAATGATGCCGCCGGTGAGCGTCTTGAGATTGACGTGATGCCAGATGTAGCCGAATGCAGTGATCCGTTCCTCGGGGACGTAGAAGCCGAAGTACTGTGTCTCGGTCGAGGTCGGATCCGTAACCAGCCGATTGCGCTCCGGATGAAGATAGTCGTCTGCCGGCGCGCTGTCGGCGAGTGCGTCGTTACGGACCAGATAAAAAGGCTGCTGGGTATCGTTTGCCATGGCGGCTCCTATTTGAGATCCCAGTTGAGGCGGATGCCGTAGAAGGCCGGCGGTGCCGCCGCATCCGTTGTTCCGAAATCCAGCGTGAAACGGCTGTAGTTGTAGCGAGTGTTGGTGAGGTTGGTGCCGAATACCGTGACCCTGACGTTGGACCTTTCATGCAGGTAGCTGGCTCGCAAGCCCAGCAGTCCGTAGGCGCCCTCCTTGGTGAAACTGTCTTCCTGAGCGAGGTAGTGGAAGCCGGAGTTGTAGTAGTAATCGCCGCCGATCTCGAGGCTGCCCGTTGGAATAGAGAAGGTCTGGCTCAGGCCGACGGTCCCGGAGAAGCGAGGCGTTCTTGCGATCTGATTGCCGGTGTAATCGTTGTTCCTGGAGAACAGGCGGGTTTGCGAATTGAAGCCCGCCGCGTTTTGATAGTCCGTGTATTCGGCCTGCAGGAAAGCGCCTCCCAGCGTCATGACCAGGCCATCGGTCAGGTTGGGAAGCAGCTGGGTCGTCGTGTCGAAGTCGATGCCGCGGATGCGGGCAGCCTTGGCGTTTTCGAAGCTGACAGCTCCGCCGTTCAACAGCGAAACGAACTGAACCTGCAGATTGTCGATGTCGTACTGGAAAATCGCCGACGACACGGTCATCAGACCGTCGAACAGCTTGGACTTCACGCCGACTTCATAGGCCGAGATCTCCTCGGGCTTGATGAAGGAAGGCACGGTGTAGATATTGATGACGTTGACCGCCGCGCTCTTCACCGCTTGCTGCCACGAGGCGTAAAGCAGGCTGTCGTCGCCGAGATGGTAGTCCAGCGTCACCTTGGGCTTGAACCCCTTGGTGGAACGGCTGTTCCCACCGGGTACGTCACCGCCGATCGGAGCGCTTTGGGCATCGGAGCCATAGCTCTGAATCCGGGTTTGCGAACCGTCGAGGTTGGACAGCGCCGCAGTGGATTCCACCAGCGTGCGTTTCTCGTCCTGATAGCGACCGCCGAGAGTGACCGAGAATCGATCCGTCAACGCGGCGGTGGCCTGCAAGTAGTACGCCAGCGACTCGACGTTGGTCAGGCCCACCAACTCGACGTTGCCGTTGGGAATGCCGGGAAGGCCTCCCAGCACTTGTTGCAGCGGATCGTAGAGCCCGGCGGGAATCGGCACTCCCAGAACGGTGCCGGCACCGAGATCCAGGCCGGCCACGGTCAGGTACACCGGATCGAAGCCTTGCCGCCCCTTGAAGTAGTAGGAGCCGGCGACATAGTTCAGCCAGTCCGATCCCCAGGAAGTCGAGTTCGAGATGAGCTGCACCTCGGCGGTCTGCACATCCGAGAAGATCGGCGACGCCTCGAAATACACGAGCGGTACTTGAGAGCCGTCGAACTCCGTGGCTACGTTGGCAGCCGCGTTCTGGTCGCTGCCCAGGAGCTTGATGTCGAAGGGATCGAGATTGAACTGAAGGTTTCCGGAGTAGACCGTGTTCTTGACATCCGAGCGGGGCACCGAGTCCACCGCGCCGTGATAGGGGTCCTGCGGCTGGATCACCGCACTGAACAGAGGCGCCGGATCGGTGTTGACCGCAAACAGTGTGGAGACGCCCGAGGATTGTGTTCTGAGAGCACTCAGGTTGAGTTCGACGACCTCGGCCGGTGCCCAGCGCACTGCGGCGCGTGCGCCCTTGGCCGTTTCGCGAGGCAGCGGCCTTCTGGGCGTTCCGATCTCGCCGTCAATATAGTTCTCGGCACTGTCGTAGGTCCCGCCCACGCTGAAGGCGAGGGTGTCGGAGAGCGGTACGCTGACGTAGGCGCGCTCCTGCGCGGTGTCGAACCGGCCAAAGGTCGATTGCAGCGAAACCTCGGTCTGCTGGAAGTCCGGCTTCTTCAGGACGACGTTGATCGCTCCGCCGACCGCATTGCGCCCGAACAGGGTACCTTGCGGCCCCTTGAGAACCTCAACTCGTTCGACCAGCCCGAGGTTCTGAGCCTGTCCCTGCCCGAGAGGGTAGTAAACGTTGTCGACATAGAGCGCGACGCTGGGATCGGCCAGCAGAAACGCATCGCTGCCGACGCCGCGCAGATAAGTAACCGTATATCCCGCCGTCGATGTGATCGACAGGCCTGGCGTCGCCCTCGCTAGATCCTTTAAATCGACAATGCCTTTCGCGTCGAGCGTGTCCGAGCTGAATGCGCTGATCGAGATCGGAACATCCTGAAGATTTTCCTCTCGTTTCTGGGCCGTCACGACGATTTCTTCAATCAGGCGGCTGGACGAGCCAGCACGCTCCTCGGACCTGCTCAGTGACGCGTCCGAGGGTGCCGGCTCTCCAGTCACATCGGAGTCGGGCACCACCGGAATGCTGTCCAGGGCCTCAGCGGCCACGGGCCACGCAACGACGGTCAGAGCGATGGCCGTCAGCTCTCGGCGAATTCTTTTTTTCATTTTCTCCTCCAGGCTTGCTCGCGCGTCCAATTGCGATCCTGACTCGTTCCGGAGCCGGCCGACTTTCTTGTGGCAATCGGACGATTGCGTGGCTTGATCACATGAATTACGACACGTGAGACATATTGTGCGTCGCGTTCCATTAATTCGCAACTGAACCAGCCAGTGACGGCGATACGGCATGGGTTTACGACATCAAGTCTCGACGACGCACTGATGGGTCGGGCACGGCCTCAGGTGCGCCAGCGCTCACACCATCGATCTGGCGCGCGCCGCAGCTCGGTACGTTGTTCGGCAGTTTCCTCTCCCCAAACCGCATAACCGAGTCGACATATCTATCGACTCGACAGTACGCGAGGACCGTCGGAGCCCGGGTGGGTCAGATCGGTCTCGACGAAAGCGCGTACGGAACACACACGATGCGTCGCACGAAACCGACCCTGATCTACCGACGGACCAAGAGTCTTCGAGCCATACAGCCACTGCTCGGGCACACCAAGCTCGACAGCTTCGTGCGATACCTCGGCATCGTGTTCGACGATGCGCTAGAGATGGCTGAACAGGCGGAGGTATGAGGTCCGGTGGCTTGACACCGGACGGGCGCAGGTCGGTGTCCAGCCCGAAGCGGAAGTAGCTGACAACGGAATTTGCGCCGCGAGGCGGACGTTCGTCCCGTCGAGAATCTTGAGTTTCTGGTCAGCTGACGGGCGCGGACTGTGCTCAGCTACTTGCCGTATGAAATGTGATCGCGTATCCATCGGGATCACTGGCAACGAAGAAGCGGCCGAAGGGACTGTCGGCAGGTGGGCTGAGGATCGCGCCGCCGCGCTTGATGATCAGGTCGTGCAGCGCGTCAGCGTCGTTGCATGCGATCCAAAGCACCATGCCCACGCCGAGCGACCCCGATTCGGGAAGAGCACGAATGGGCTCTCGCAGCGCCAGCGGAATCGGTGCGGTCTTGAGAACAATGGCGTGCTGCGGACTCTGCGCCGCAGCTTCGAAACCGAAGACCTCCTTGTAGAACTGAGCGGACTTGGCGAGGTTGCGCACCTGCAACGCAATGAAGTCGGGGCCGATCGGCGTTGTCATGCGAGCACCTGTTTGAGTAGTATCAGTGACCTGACACTAATATAAGGACACTGATATGTCAACGAGGAAAGTGTCTCCTCGCAGCGGAGTTGACTGGGTTGGCTACAACCTGAAGATTACCCAACATCGTTTGCGGCAACGCCTGGATACCGAACTCGCGCGGCTCGGCATCACCGCGCCGCAGAACGCCGTGCTACTCGCCGTCGCCGGCAACCCGCGAATCTCGAATGCCGATCTGGCTCGCGCGGCGTTCGTGACGCCACAGACCATGCAGGCGATCCTCGTCAATCTCGAACGCGGAGGCCTGATCGTGCGTAACCCGCATCCGGAGCATGGCCGGGTCATCATGACCGAGCTGACGAAAGCCGGCCAAAAGGCCGTTGCCGAGGGAGCGAATGCGGCTGATGTGGTGGAGCGACAAATGCTCTCCAAGCTGTCAGCGGAAGAAGCCAGGCTCCTTTGTGCGCTGCTCAAACGCTGTGCTGCCGCGCTGGACGACGAGCCGTCTGACGGGTAGGAGCACGATGACAATTTTATTTTTATAAAAAACGTAATGCGACTACGCTTGCCGGGTTTTGAGCATTTAAACCACGAGCTATTGCATCGATAATAGATGTCACGCTGTACTGGCCGGCGGTGCGCAAGGCCCAACTCGTCCATGCCGGGGTGGAATGGTTTCATCAAATACCATCGCCACCAATCCGTCGATCTCTAGTCTCGCCGTTCGTCGTCATAGTGAAGGCGAGGCAATGGGGCCAGGCCGAAGATCATTTTCAAGAGACGACATCATGACCATCACCATTACCGCCTTTGAACGTTCACCCGATGGCGGCAAGGGACTGGCGCGTGACACGCGTGTCCGCTGGGCACTTGAAGAAGTGGGCCAGCCTTACGAGGTGCGCCCGGTTTCGTTCCGCGCCATGAAGGAACCTGCGCACCTTGCGCTTCATCCTTTCGGACAGATTCCGACCTATCAGGAAAGCGATCTGGTCCTGTTCGAGACCGGGGCGATCGTCTTGCACATCGCCGAGCGTTACGAGGGCCTGCTGCCGACAGAGCGCAATGCGCGGGCGCGCGCGATTACCTGGATGTTCGCCGCGCTCAACACGGTGGAACCGCCGATACTCGAGCTCTCGATGGCCAGGATGCTGGAGGGCGACAAGCCCTGGAGTCAGGAACGCCTGCCTCTGGTCATGGATCGCGTCCGCGACCGGCTGCGCCAACTGTCCGCTCGCCTGGGTGACGCCGACTGGCTCGATGGAGCTTTCAGCGCAGGCGATCTGATGATGGTATCGGTGCTGCTCAGGTTGAGAGCATCCGGCCTGCTCGACGAGTTTCCGAACCTGGCTTCGTATGTCGCCCGCGGCGAAGCACGGCCGGCGTACAAGCGGGCTTTCGATGCACAACGGGCACTCAACACGGGCAAGCCACTACCGGGCTAATTGATTTAGCTTCGCGCATTGGCTGGATTCGACCCGAACATTTGGGACGGATGTCGATCGACCCCGAGCCGTCCTTAAGCTCGCCGGCTCAGCTTCCGGACAACTTGCGGTACTCGCCCGGTGCCTGCCCGAACCACCGCCGGAACGCACGGGTGAAACTGGCTGTGTCGCCGTAGCCCAGCTGCAGCGCGATCTCGTCGAGCTTCATCTGGGTGCCTTGCAGTAGTTGCACGGCCAGCTGCCGGCGCTCCGCTTCGACGATGTCGCGGAAGCTGCTGCCTTCTTCCTCGAGCTTGCGCCGCAGGCTGCGCGGCGCCATGGCGATGTGCTGCGCGACATCTTCGATCGACGCGACCAGGCCCAGCGGCCCCAGGATGAGCTGGCGGACCTGGCCGGCCACACCGCTGACCTGGCGCCGTTTGAGTTGGGCGCGACACTGGTCCTCCAACAGGCGCGCCAAGTGGGCGTCGTACATCGGCAAGGGGATCTCGGCATCCTCCCGCTGCAGCACGATGGCGTTGCGGGCGCTGCCATAGCGCGGCGCAATGCCGCACAAGGCCTCGATACGCGCGGCATGCGCCGGCGCCGGCCCTTCAAACTCCAGACCTCGCGGGCTAATCCCGGACAGGCTGAGCTCTTTGACCAGATTGATCGCTGTGCCGGTATCGCGCTCCAGCAGGAACTGGCGCAGGTGCTGCGGAATGGCGCCGGGATCGGCGCAGAAGGCGAACTCGCGTTCGTCGATCACCGGCCAGAAGCGACAGTAGGCCGTGCTCAGTGGCAGGTAGCGCAGGCACCGCTCCAGCGCCTCGCGCAGCGTGCGGCTCGTGCGCAGCGCGAATCCCCAGATACCGAACGTGGCAACGTTGTATTGCAACCCCAGCTCGAAGCCCAGCGCCGGCACCTGTGGCAGTGCCAGCATCAGGTTCTCGATCAGACGCATCTCCTGCTCGCGCGTGATCAGTGCATCCGCATCGCGCAGCTGTGCCGCCGTAATGCCCGTGCCGAGCAGGCAGGTCTCGGCATCGCCGCCGAGGCGTATCGCGAAGTTGACCATCACCTGGGCAATGGCGACGGGATGCAGAACGCTGGTTTGCGCTGACATGCCTTCTATCGGAGTGATTCCGCTCCTTTACTTGGCCGGATATGCCCTGCCAAAGGCCGGCAATGTGATGTCGCTTGGTGCCGGAAGCCTCTAAATTTGAGGCTCGACAAGCTGAGAGCGGGGTGGGGCATGGAGCAGGATCTAAACGCGCTGAACAAGCAGGCCATTGCCATTTCAAAGGAGTATACGGGCGAACTGGCGTGGCCAACGCTCATCCTGGTGGCGCTCGTGCTGAGCGCCTTTGTCGCCAACCTCTGGCTGTTCGCGGCCGGTTCGGCTCCGCTGTGGGCGGCGACATTGATCTATGCCGTGCTGACCTATCTGTCTTACACGCCGCTACACGAAGCCGCCCACGGCAACGTGCACGGCAGCCGCGAGCGGCTGCAATGGCTCAACGATCTCTGCGGCTACCTCGTCGCGCCGCTGATGCTGATTCCTTACTCCACGCACAAGGTGGAGCACTTCACCCACCATCGCTATACCAACCAGCCGGACAAGGACCCGGACTTCGTCATCAGCGGCATGCGTCACGGCTTTCTGGCTTTCGTCGTCACCGGGTTCAAGTTCCTGTGGACGCAGAACACCTTTCTGTTCCGCGAGCACTGGGCGACGGCGCCGCTGCGCGAGCGCGCTGCCTACTGCGCCGAAGTGACGCTGGCGATCGGCTGGCGCCTGGCCTTCCTGGCGCTGGTCCCGGCCGCGTCGACTGTCGTACTGCTGGTCGCAGGCTATCTGGGCGGCGCCTTCTTCACCGCCTACTGGTTTGCCTACCGCCCGCATCTGCCGTACGAAGAGCCGGCGCGCTACCGCAATACCAACAGCCTGATCATGCCGCTCTGGATGAAGCCTCTCGAGTGGTTCTGGCTCGGCCAGAACCTGCACTCGATCCACCACCTGTTTCCCCGCGTGCCGTTCTATCGCTACCACGCGCTGTTTCGCGAGATCGAGCCGGTCATGCGCGCGCATGGCACGCCGGCCATCGGCATTTTCGATCGCAGGCCGGTGCGTGCGTGACGGCTGGTCGCCAGAGCACGAGATCCGCTTCGGCACGAAGCGGAAGTCTAGGAGGCGAGGGCGCGACAATTTGCCCGTATCGTGGTCAGGAGCGACTCCACACCGCCGTGCGGTGTAATTGCTTGCACAGAAGGGTAGGTGCATGCCGCCTACGATTTGATCAGTCGCAACGAGACCCACCATTTCCGGAGGGGCACCCCTGAGCACGGAAAGGCCGGTTCAGAATGGCCGTGGGGATCGACAGCCATCGCTCCACCGGCTCGTGGAGCGCCATGAACCGCCGACGGGGAAAGCCGATCCGGATCGAAAACCGGGCCGCATACGGCCGGAACCCGGCTGCGTCGATGCGGGAAATTGACGGCTCGTGGAGCCCCTGCCACAGTCCCCGCTATTGATCGAATCACAGAAATCCGCGCTCGGGAACGCGATTGTCATGCTCGAATCCAAACATGGGAGCCGATGCGCCGACGCGCCAAGCTCAAGCTGGCGTTAGATCTCTCAGTGGGCCTGCTCATCGAACACACGTCGGTGCAGGAAGTCGCGAAGCGCGTCTTGGCCGGGCTGGGATCAACAATTGAGCCGTCCGACACTGAGCGGACCATCGCGGCTAGGGCCACTGAAATGATGTCGGATCTTGGCATCACGGAGACGTGGTACTACGACTGCCCTGCATTCGTTCTGCTCGGGAGCAGAAGCTGTCTCTCGATTTCAGGCCGCGAATATCAGCCCAGTGACGAGCCAGTAGGATTTACTGGTCTGGTTACGGTTGACCTCAGTCCGTGCCGAGACGGGATTTGGGGGGACTGTGCAAGAAGTTTCTGTATTGAAGGAGGTCGCCACGTCGCCGAGCCATCACTGGCTGAATTTCGGGAAGGCATTGCTGCAGAGCAACGACTGCACGCCGCGATGACCTCGTTCGTTACGCCTCGAACCACGTTCCAGGAGTTATTTGAATTTTCTAACCAAATGATCGCGGCCATCGGCTTTGAGAACCTAGACTTTCTCGGTAACGTCGGGCATAGCATTGAGTCCACGCGCGCAGACAGACGCTACATCGAGGCGGGAAACAATGTACAGCTCGGGGACGTACATCTATTCACGTTCGAGCCGCATATCCGGAAGGCTGGGGGCGCGTGGGGATTCAAGCATGAGAACATCTTTACCTTCGACCCAGAGGGGCATGCGTTCGCGATCTAACTTTTGCTTGGACCCGACGCGCACCGCGTTCGGCTCAAGCCGGGTCTAGAAGATATGGATATCAAGTTGCTTTCGAGCGCAGCAGTTCGGAAGCTCGATCAGAGCGTACTTGACCGATCACTTTGCGCAAGGCGAAAAGGCTTATCCGAGAAGTTATTTCTATCCAGACCATGAGCAATTCACAGGACCCAAACCCATACAAGCGTTGTATCTCATGGTCGAGCATATGATTGAGTACGCAGAAGCAACAGCGGCGGCAGTAGCATCTGTAGTTGACTCTGCTTGACTGGCTCGTTAGTTTATAAGTTATTGATTTATATAAACATCTCGTGTCCGACAATTACACTTGTCGGACACACACAAAGCCGGTAAGCTGCAGCGATGAAACCAGCAAGCCCTTCATCCGACCCCAGCTTCGGCCGCCAGAGCGCCGTTTCCGAGTTACTCGCCCAGGCGCCCGACACCGCGGTCGAACGCCTGCAGTTGATGGCCGACGATTTGAAGATCGCCTATGCGCCGAACACGCTCAAGAGCTGGCGCGCGGATTGGCGCGTCTGGACGGCGTTCTGCACAGCGTCAGGCTTCGCGCCGCTGCCGGCGACCGTGCCGATGCTGCGTGCATTCCTGATGGAAAAAATCGCCGCGGGACGCAAACGCGCGACGCTGGAACACTATCTGTCCACGCTGACCGTCGTGCATCGGCTGGCACTGTTGCCGTCACCGATGGATTCCATCGAAGCCCGGCTGATGTGGCGCGGTTTGAAGCGAGAACATCTCACCGCGAGGCAGCGCCAGGCGACGGGCCTGACGATGGATGCCATCGAGACGATCATCGGTACACTGGATCTTACGGTTCCGCGTGACATCCGCGACGCGGCGCTGATCTCTACCGCCTTCGAGACGATGTTTCGACGCTCCGAGCTGATCACGCTGAAGATCGAGCATCTCAGCATTGAGAGAGACGGATCCGGGCGAATCTTCCTGGCCAGCAGTAAGACGGATCAGGAAGGTGAAGGCTTCCTTCAGTATCTGTCGCCGGAAACGCTGGAATTGATCCAAGGCTGGATCAAGGCCGCCGGCCTTAAATCCGGCCCGATTTTTCGTTCGACACCCAACTCCCACAAAGCAAACCGATACGACACTCCCCTGTCGGATCGTGACGTCGCCCGGATTTTCAAGCAACGCGCACTGCGTGCGGGGCTCGACGCGGCACTGATCTCCGGCCATAGCACCCGGGTCGGAGCCGCTCAGGACCTGATTGCGGCAAACTTCAGCGGCGCCGAAATCATGCGTCAGGGCCGGTGGAAAACCGAGCGGATGGTGATCCGCTACGGCGAAAGCCTGAATGCGGGCCGTGGCGCAATGGCCCGCTTGAAAAAGAGAAAGCAGCTTGCGCGAGAATAGGAAGGCTGGCGACCGATATCGACGCCGGGCAACAGCGGGTCCTTGCTCGGCTTCGCACCGATCCGCTGCTCAACCCGCAAAACAGCCTCGACAAGAACAAGGATAAGAGTTGATGCAAGAGCGACACGATGCCGGCATCCGCAGCACCCTCGCCGCTTTTCAGGCGACACGCGACTATTTGAACACGCAGATTCTCGGCCAGCAGAATCTGGTCGAGCGGCTGCTGCTGGCACTGCTCGCCGACGGCCATCTGCTGGTCGAAGGCCCGCCGGGGCTGGCCAAGACGCGCGCGATCAAGGCGCTCGCTCAAGGTCTGGAGGCGAATTTTCAACGCGTGCAGTTCACGCCCGACATGCTGCCCTCCGACCTCACCGGCTCGGACATTTTCCGGCCCGAGGAAGGCCGCTTTCAATTCCAGCAGGGGCCGCTGTTCCATAACCTGATCCTGGCCGACGAAATCAACCGCGCGCCGGCCAAGGTGCAGTCGGCACTGCTCGAAGCGATGGGCGAGCACCAGATCAGCGTCGGCAGCGCGACCTATGCGCTGCCGACGCTGTTTCTGGTGATGGCGACGCAGAATCCGATCGAGCACGAAGGCACGTTTCCGCTACCGGAAGCGCAGCTCGACCGCTTCATGCTGCACACGCTGGTGGACTATCCGGATCGCGCGACGACACTGCGCATCATGGAACTGGCGCGGCGCGAGGCGATCACTGCCGAAGTGCTGCCGCCGCCGCGCAAGCTGCTGTCGCAGGACTCGATCTTCGCCGCGCGACGCGAGGTGCTGAGCCTGACCCTGGCCGACAGCGTTGCCGATTACATTTCGGCGCTGGTCGACGCCACCCGCGCGCCGGCCGCGTACAGCGCCAAGCTCGCCGAATGGCTGCGTTGGGGCGCGAGCCCACGCGCGGCGATCGCGATCGAGCGCGGCGCGCGCGCCTACGCCTGGCTGCAGGGCCGTGACTACGTCAGCCCCGAAGACGTGCAGGTGGTCGCGCCCGATGCGCTGCGTCATCGCCTGCTGCTGGACTATTCGGCGCAGGCGCGGCGTATCACCGCGCAAATGTGCGTCGACGAACTGCTGAGCGCGGTCCCGGCGCCTTAAGTCACTGCCGTGATCCTGCCGGACCTCGACGAACTGATCGCGCTGCAGTCGGCCGCCCAGGGCCTGGACCTGCGTGCGCACCGCGCCGCGCTGGCGCAGCTACCCGGCGGCCATCGCAGCGCGCAGCGCGGCCGTGGCCTGGAGTTCGAGGAAGTGCGTCCGTACGCCGAAGGCGACGACCGGCGCAGCATCGACTGGCGCGTGACCGCGCGACGCGGACGGCCCTACACCAAGGTGTTTCGCGAGGATCGCGAGCGCCCGGCCTGGCTGCTCGCCGATCTGCATCAGGCCCTGTATTTCGGCAGCAAGCGACAGCTGAAATCGGCGCTGCTGCTGCGCGCCGCGGCGCTGCTCGGCTGGGTCACGGTCGGCGGCGGCGATCGCCTCGGTGCGGTACTGGCACAAGACGATCTGCCGCCGCAGATCTTTTCTCCGCGCGGCCGCAATGCCGGCGTGCTGCCGCTGCTGCAGGCGCTGGTCAAGGCGCAGCCGCGCTCGCCGGGCGAACCGAAGGCGCAGGGTTTCAACTCAGCGCTGAGCTTGCTCGCTTCACTGGTCAAGCCAGGCCATCTGGTCTTCGTACTCAGCGATTTCAGCGGTCTCGACAGCCGCAGCGAAGCGCTGCTCGCCGGCATCGCCGCGCAGTGCGACTGCCGGCTGCTGTGGATTACCGATCCGCTGGAAAGCAGCGGCTTGCCCGATGGCGATTACCGGGTCGGCGTGCCTGGGAAGCTGCGCTGGCTCGACGGCGCTTCGAGCAAGCCGGCCTGGCAACGCAACTGGGCGGCGCGCGAAAAACGCATCGGCGACCTGGCGCTGAAGCTCGGCCTGCCGCTGACACGCTTGCACACCGCCGACGACATCACCCAAACCTTGCCGGCGCTGCTGCGCCAGCCGGCGTGGGCGCGATGAACTCGCCCGCCTCTGCCTCACCGGCCTGGCTGGAACAGCTGGCGCCGGCACACGCGCCAGCGCCGCCCGGATGGTGGCCGCCGGCGCCGGGCTGGTGGTTGCTGCTCGCCATGCTGGCGCTGTGCGCCGGTCTGTTCTACGCGTGGCGCCGCGAGCGTCGCAGCCTGCGCCGCCTGGCCTTGAACGAACTCGCTCAGATCGAAAGCAGCGCCGCAGACGACGCCGCACTCGCGCGCGATCTGGAAAACCTGATGCGGCGTTACGCAGTCTCGCGCTACGGGCGTGAGCAGGTCGCGCGTCTCAGCGGCGACGACTGGATTGCGTTCGTTGCCGCGCATGGTGGCTCGGCGCTGGCAGGCGATAGCGGTCGGCAATTGCTGCGCGCGGCTTACGGCGCAGCCGCGAGCGCCGATCGGGCACAGTGGTTGCTCGGTGCGCGCGGCTTCATCGGCAGCCGTCACTTCGGCAGCAAGCGCAAATGATCCATTTCGCCTGGCCGCTGATGGTGCTCGCGCTGCCGCTGCCGTGGCTGGCGATGCGCCTGCTGCCGCCGATGCGACCCGACGGCGGCGCGCTGTTTCTGCCGTTCGCGGCGGACGTCGCCGACGGCGCCGCGAGCAGCGCGATGGCGCAGCCGCGCTGGCGCAGTCTGCTGTATGTGGCGATCTGGGCCTTGCTCGTCGCCGCCGCGATGCGGCCGCAATGGCTGGGCGAGCCGGTACCGCAGCCGACCACCGGGCGCCGCGTGCTGCTCGCGGTCGACGTCTCCGGATCGATGGCCACCGAAGACATGGACGAGGGCAAAACCCGGCTGCAGGTGGTGCAGAAAGTCGCCGGCGAGTTCATCCGCGAGCGCAACGGCGATCAGCTCGGGCTGATCCTGTTCGGCACACGCCCCTATCTGCAGGCACCGCTGACCTCGGACCTGGAAACGGTGCGGCATTTTCTCGTCGAAGCCGTCGTCGGCATCGCCGGCACGCAGACCGCGATCGGCGACGCGATCGGCCTGGCCTTGAAGCGCCTGCGCGATGAACCGGCCGATGGCGAAGACACACGGCCGGACGCACACCGGCAAACCGTACTGATCCTGCTCACCGACGGCGAGAACGACGCCGGCGCGATGCCGCCATTGCAGGCGGCGAAGCTGGCGCAGCAGGCCGGCCTGCGCATTTACACCATCGGTGTCGGCGGCCGGCCGCGCACCGATTTCTTCGGCAACAGCATCGGCGGCGGCCTCGACGAAGACACCTTGCAGAAGATCGCGCAGGCCACCGGCGGCGGCTATTTCCGCGCGACCAATGCGCTGAAACTGGAGCAGGTCTACAAGCGTATCGACCAGCTGGAGCCGGCCGCCGGTCGCGATCAGTGGTATCGCCCGCGCAGCGAATGGTTCCACTGGCCACTGGGCCTGGCGCTGCTGCTGAGCGTGCCGGCGAGCCTGCTGCGCGGCCGGCAATGGAGTCGCACGTGAGCATCGGCACGCTGCTCGACAGCATCGGCGAAGCGCTGCAGGCCTTCCATTTCATTCGGCCCCTGTGGCTGCTCGCCGCGCCGCCACTTTGGTGGCTGTCGATGCTGCTGGCGCGGCGCCGTGCGGCGCAGGGCAACTGGGCCACGCTGATCGACGCGCCCCTGCTGTCGGCGCTGCGGCTGGACGCGGGCCAGGCGCGCAAGCCCTGGTCGCCGTGGCTGGCGCTGGCCTGGACCGTCGCGGTGATCGCCCTCGCCGGCCCGAGCTGGCGGCAGGACGCGACGCAGGCGCATCGCGCCGGCGCGGCGTGGATCATCGTGCTCGACCTGTCGCCGTCGATGGCGAGCGCCGACGTGACGCCGACCCGCATCACCCGCGCGCGCTATGCGATCGAAGATCTGCTGCTGGCCGCGCGCGACGCCAAGGTCGGCCTCGTCGTGTTCAGCGACGAGCCCTACGTCGTCGCACCGCTGACCGACGACGCCAACACCTTGCGCTCGCTGCTGCAGCCGCTGACACCGGAGCTGATGCCGACAGCCGGCGACCAGCTCGCGCCAGCGCTGGACAGCGCGGCACAACTACTGCAACGCAGCGGTGCCAGCGACCAGCGCATGATTTTGTTGTCCGACGGCATCAGCGATCCGGCCTCGGCGCTCGCCGCCGCGCAAAAACTGCGCTCGCAGGGCGCGCAGCTGGACGTGATCGGTGTCGGCACTCGCGGCGGCGCGCCGCTGGTGGGCCCGGGCGGCGCCTTCGAGCATGACGCGCAGGGCGCGGCGCTGCTGTCGCGCGTCGATACCGAACACCTGAGCCGCCTCGCCAACACCGGCGGCGGTCGCTATGTCGATCTCGATGCCTTGCCGCAATTGCTGACGGCCCTGCAGGACGCACCGACGTCTCCTGGCGCCGCGGTCGAAACCCAGGGCGTGCAAGTCCAACGTTGGCAGGACTCCGGCTTCTGGCTGCTGCCGCTGTTGTTGCTGCTGGCGGCGTCGTTCGCGCGGCGAGGATGGATCTGATGCCGGCGCTGCGAATCATCGCCTTGATCGTCGCCTTGATCGGCGCCATGCATGGCGGCACGGCGCAGGCCGGCGAATTCTGGGATTCGCTGTGGCGCAACGCCGACCAGCGCGGCGAACACCTGCTGCAACAGGGCGACGCAGCCGCTGCGGCACGCACCTACGCCGAACCCCGGAGAAAGGCCTACGCCGAACTCCAGGCCGGCAACAACGCCGCCGCCGCAAGCGATTTTGCCGCTTTCGACGACAGCGACGGCCACTACAATCGCGGCAACGCGCTGGCGCGCATCGGCGATCTGAAACAGGCACTGCAGGCCTACGACGCGGCTCTGGCCCATGATCCGCAGAATCAGGATGCGCAGCACAATCGCGATCTGGTCGCCAAGGCGCTGCGCGATCAGCAGCAGCAACAGAAGCAGCCGCAGCAATCTCAGCAGCGGGACGGCGACAGCAAACCTTCCGACCAGCAGGCGTCGTCGCCGAACTCCGACCCGGCCGACGCCGCGGGCAAACAAGGCCAGCCGCCGCCCGCCAGCTCGCAGCAGCATGCCGAGAGTCGCCCCCCCGGCGACTCGCATCACTCGCGCGAGAAACCGGACGACAGCGCGCCGGCCGACGAACAGCAGGCGGGCCGGTCCGAGCAGTCCAAGATCGCACCATCGCCCGGCAAAGACGACGCAAAAGACGAGGCCGGCCAGGCGCAACGCGACGCGCAGGATGCCTTGCAGCGCCGCAGCGCCGGTTCCACCAGGGCCGATCCCGGCCAGCAACAGCCGATGACCGAGCAGCAGCTCGCCGAAGAACAATGGCTGCGCCAGATACCGGATGATCCGGGCGGACTGCTGCGGCGCAAATTCATGATCGAGCACATGCTGCGCCACCAGCAGCAGCCCGAACCCTTCAACAGCCGGTAGCGAGAGATGACCACGATCCGCAAGCTGCTCGTGACACTGTTGCTGTGCGGCGCCGGCTCTGCTGCGCACGCCGAGATCAGGGCCAGCCTCGACCGCGATCGCGCCGCGGTCGGCGAAGCCGTGCAGCTGCGGCTGCTGCGCGACAGCCGCGGCGGCGACGCGCCCGATCTGAGCGCGCTGAAGGCCGACTTCGATGTCGTCGGCAGCAGCAGCGAAACCAATGTGCAGTTCATCAACGGCCACCTGTCGCAGCAGAGCGTCGCCAACATCACGCTGATGGCCAAGCGTGCCGGCGAGCTGCGGATTCCGGCGATCCGCTGGAACGGCGAGACCAGCACGCCGCTGTCATTGACCGTGACCGAAGCCGCCGCCGGCGCACCCGGCGATGCCGGGCCACAACATGTATTCCTCGCCGCCACTCTCGACCAGAAACAGCCCTACGTGCAGGGCAACGTGGTGTTGACGGTGACGATCCACACCGACGTGCCGGTGCGCCAGGCGGCGTTGAATTTCGACGGCAACGACGACGTCGCCGTGCAGCAGCTCGGCCAGGACCAGCAGGACGCCGAGGAGATCAAGGGCCGTCGCTATCAGGTGATCCGGCGCCGCTATCTGCTGCAGATGCAGCGCAGCGGTGAAATCACCCTGCCCGGCCCGACCCTGGACGCGCTGATCGAAGTCGACAATCGGCGCGACCTCTTCGGCGGCATGCTCGGCGGCGGCTCCGTGCGCCAGCTGCGCCTGCATGGCGACGACATCCTGCTGCAAGTGAAACCGCGACCGGCGGGTACTTCGTCGCAGGCCTGGCTGCCGGCCGAGAAACTCAGCCTGGTCGCTGGCTGGAAGCCCGAAGGCGCCTCGCTGCAGGCCGGCGAACCGCTGACCCTGCATTTGAAGATGGACGCCGTCGGCCTGACCGCGGCGCAGTTGCCGGATCTCGCCGCGCAGCTGCAGTTGCCCGAAGGCCTGCGCGCCTATCCCGATCAGGCCAAGCTCGACACCGCATCCAAAGGCGCGCGCGTCACCGGCAGCCGCGAGCAGGACATCGCGCTGATCGCGACTCGGCCCGGCCGCTACACCATTCCGGCATTGCGGTTGAGCTGGTGGGACACGGTCAGCGATACGGCGCAGACCCTGGTGCTGCCCGAGCGTGTGCTCGACGTACTGCCCGCGGCCGGCGCGACGACGAATGCAGCGCCATCAACGACTGAGCCTGCGAGTGCTTCGCCAGCGCCGCCGGTGCTCGCAGCGCCCGCCGTTGCGACACCAGCGCAGGACCCGATCTGGAAATGGATCAGCCTGGTGCTGGCACTGCTGTGGATCGCGACGCTGCTGTTGTGGGCAATCAGGACGCGCAGCCAGCGGAGCAAAACGCCGGTCCCGGAAGCGGATGGTGCGGACACGCAAATCACGGCCGACAGCGGCAACGCGCAAAAAAACTTTCATCGGGCCTGCAAGGACCACGATCCCGCCGCTGCGCGTCGTGCCTTGCTGATCTGGTCGCGCCAGGTCTACGGCGGGCAAGCGCCCGCCGGCTTGAACGCGCTCGCGCAAAAGCTCGGCGATCCCGGGCTCGGTTCATTGCTGATGCAACTCGATCGCGCCTGCTATTCCGGCGCTGCCTGGAATGGCGATGCGCTGGACAAGGCCTTGACGCGGCTGCCGGCCAGCACCAGCGCAAGCCGCGCCAGACCGGGACTGGCGCCGCTGTATTGATACTCAGGGCGCACGACCGGCACGGTAACAGCGGCGGGCCAGCACTCGAGGGTCGACCAAGGTTTAGTCAGGATCAATCGCATCGCGATTTGATCCGAGATCGATGAGCCGTTTTTGCAACGGTTCCCGTCTTCAACGGCAAGACCGGACGAAAACGGCGAGCCCTGTCTTCAGGCCGCCGGGAAGGCGCCTGGACAACAGATCTCGATACTTGCTCGACAGGCGTCGACAGGCGTCGGGACGCGGCGCTGCGGCACTCAGCGAAGATCGGGGAACGGCATTGAGAACCAGAACAGAGCGGTCGCGGACGCCCCTGCGCCGGAGCGCGCTGCAAACCGCGGCGGCGTCCGCGCCCGGCTGGACTCGGCCGAGCACCACAACCTATCCGCGTGTGGCGACGAGAGGCGCGGCGCCACGCAACCCTTTGTGGGATCCGCCGACTTCGACCCAGTCGCACTATCTGCCGAAGATCGACGACAGCGCCGTCGTCGCGCCGGAGTTGCTCGCGCCGCGACTGCCGCGTGAAATGCTGTTGGCACCGATCCCGGTGCTGCTGCTCGCCGTCGTCGCCGCGGCGTTGCTGATCGCGACTTCGGCCTCCATCGAGTCGCTGTTGTGGCTGGCCCTGGCGACCGCGGCGATGACCGCTCTGGCGATGTTGCTCGGCGGCTGGATGGCGCGGTTGCGCCATGAGCCGATCGCGCATCTGGCCCGCGAGATGCAGCGGCTAAGTAACGGTGATCTGGACGTGCAGCTGGCGCTGACCGGGGACGGCGCGCTGGGCCAACTCCAGCAAGGCATCAACGCCACCGCCTCGGCACTGCGCAGCGGACTCGGCCAGCTCGACCAGCAGATCCGCCGCGCAACGACGCTGCGCGCCCGCAACAACGCCGAGTTCGAAGCGGCCCGTGTCGAATAGGCGCGCATTGCGGGAGCAGCCAGCGACAGCACGATCACGCCGACGGCCAGGAAGATCGCGATATCGCGGCCCGGCAATGGCGATCCATCGGCCATCTTCAAAGGCAGCGTCAATACAGCAGCCAGCGTGATCGCGCCGCGAACCCCGGCGAGCGACATGACCAGGAGCAGCCGCCAATGCGGCTTGGGCGGCCTCGCCGGGCAGCACGAAAATGCTGCCGTTAACCGCGCGCTGCACGGTCTCCCATGCCGCGGTCCTGCGAATGCGCGTGATCCCCTGCCAATGCGAGTGCGGCGTGAAGCCCATCGTGATGCCGGCCGCAACCGCGGCCAGAATGCCGGAGCGGTGAAACTGTTGAGCGGCGCGATATCTCCGGCACCTGCGTTACGCGCGGTACGCACAGGCGCCGCTGTACTTCAACGATGGCGCGAGGTCCTCACACTTGCCCTGGCGCCTGAGGCCCATTTGCCGACGTCCCCCCACCCTGCCCGGCGCGCCGGTACGGCCCCGGCGCACTGCCGGTCCAGTTCTTGAACGCGCGCTGGAACGCGGCGCTGTCGGCAAAGCCCAGTTCGCTGGCCAGCGCGGCGACCGAGACCGCGCTGGTGTTGAGCCGCGAGATCGCCAGGTCGCGGCGCAGATCGTCCTTCAGCGACTGGAACGAGGTGCCTTCCTGGGCCAGCCGTCGCTGCAAGGTCGCAGTCGACATGTGCACGGCCTCGGCGCAGGCGGCCAGGCCGGGCCAGGCCGGCTGCATGCGCTGCAGGTAGCTGCGGATGCGGCTGCCCATGTCGTCGAGCCCGCGGCGCGGCAAGATGACGTAGGTCTGGGCGTTGGCGATGAACTCCTTCAGCGCCTGCTCGTCGCGGCGCACCGGCTGCTGCAGCAGCTCGGCGTCGAACCAGATCGCGCTGCGCGGCTGCTCGAACAGCAGCTGCGCCGGGAACACCAGGCTGTAGCTGCTCGCGTGCTCCGGTACCGGGAAAGCGAAGTCGAAGCGCGCCACCGGCAGCCGGCCGCCGGCCAGCCAGGCGAGCAGCCGCCAGAACACCCGCAGCAGCACCTCGTGCAGAAACCTCAGCTGCTCGCGCGAGCCCTGGCTGAAGCGCAAGGCCCAGCCGGACAGCGCGCCGTCGTGCACCGGCTCCAGTGCGATGTCGTCCTGCAGAAGGCCGAAGGTATGCGCGGCGCGGCGCATCGCCATCTCCAGCGTGCCGGCGCTGGTCGCCGCGCGGAACACCAGCGCGATGCTGCCGCGCCGCAGCGGCCGCGACAGCAGGCCGAGCATGTCGTCGTTGCGGCGTTCGGTCAGCGAGCGGAACAGCGCCACGTACTGCTCGGCGGTGACGCGGCCGGCGGGCTGCTCCAGCAGCTCGGGCGCGATGCCGGCGTCGCGCAGGTAGTCCGCGCCGTCTTCGCCGCGCTCGCGCACGCCCTGCAGCATCCCCAGCACGAAGGCGATGGAAATGGTCACGGGCGTGTCGGGGCTGCTGCGCGGGCGGGTCATGGATTGCGGTTTTCTGCCATGCGAACGATGCGATATGCCGTCGAACAAAGCCGGCGCAGTTTCTACCATGCTCGCCATCGCCGCATCCCTTTTTTCGTGTCTTCGAGGAGTCGCAATGAATCAGGACGTCTACGTCGCCGGTGTCGGCATGATCCCGTTCACCAAGCCCGGCGCCAACGAGCCCTACCCGCAGATGGCGGCCAGGGCCACGCGCGCCGCGTTGGCCGACGCCGGCGTCGGCTACGAGCTGCTGCAGCAGGCCTATGTCGGCTATGTCTACGGCGACTCCACCGCCGGCCAGCGCGCGGTCTACGAAGTCGGCATGACCGGCATCCCGGTGATCAACGTCAACAACAACTGCTCGACCGGCTCGACTGCGCTGTTCCTGGCGCGCCAGGCCATCGCCAGCGGCGCCGCCGACTGTGTGCTGGCGCTGGGCTTCGAGCACATGAGTCCCGGCGCGCTGGGCTCGGTATTCGCCGACCGCCCTAGCCCCTTCGACCGCTTCGACGAGGCCACCGCCGAGCTGGTCGGCCATAGCGAGATTCCGCTGGCGCTGCGCTACTTCGGCGGCGCCGGCCTGGCGCACATGCAGCAGTACGGCACCCGGCTGGAGACGTTTGCGAAGATCCGCGCCAAGGCCAGCCGGCATGCCTCGAACAACCCGCTGGCACTGTTCAAGACCGTGGTCAGCGAGGAAGACGTGATGAGGGCGCCGGTGATGTGGCCCGGCGTGATGACGCGGCTGATGGCCTGCCCGCCGACCTGCGGCTCGGCCGCTGCGGTGCTGTGCTCGGAGGGCTTCGCCAAGAAGCATGGCCTGGACCGCCGCGTGCGCATCAAGGCGCAGGCGATGACTACCGACAGCCGCGCGACGTTCGACGCCAAGGACATGCGCGAAGTCGTCGGCTTCAGCATGGCCGCTTCCGCAGCGAAGCAGGTTTACGAGGCGGCCGGCATCGGCCCTCAGGATCTGGACGTGGTCGAGCTGCACGACTGCTTCGCCCACAACGAGCTGATCTCCTACGAATCACTGGGCCTGTGCCCGGTCGGCGGCGCCGAAAAATTCGTCGTCGACGGCGACAACACTTACGGCGGCAAGGTCGTCACCAATCCCTCCGGCGGCCTGCTCAGCAAGGGCCATCCGCTGGGCGCGACTGGCCTGGCGCAATGCACCGAGCTGGTCCAGCAGCTGCGCGGCAGCGCCGAAAAACGCCAGGTCGACAACGCGCGCCTGGCGCTGCAGCACAACCTCGGCCTCGGCGGCGCCTGCGTGGTCACGCTGTACGAACGCGTTTGAGGCCGGGCCGTGATCGACAAGTTATGGATAGGCCACGAGCTGCCCGCTTCGGTGCTCCCGCTGGAGCGCACGCGCTTGCAGTTCTTCGCCAAGGCCATCGGTGAGACCGACCCGATCTACCGCGACAGCGAGGCGGCCAAGGCCGCCGGCTACGCCGACATTCCGGCGCCGCCGACGTTTCTGTTCGCCGCCGAGCTGGATTCCGGCACCACGTTCACGCTGCTCGAGCAGCTGAAGATTCCGCTGGCCAAGCTGCTGCACGGCGAGCAGAGCTTCACTTATCACCGCGCCGCCTGCGCCGGCGACACCGTCACCGTGCGCTCGCGCATCAGCGACATCTACGACAAGAAAGGCGGCGCGCTGGAATTCGTCGTCAAGACCGCGCGCGCCACCAACCAGCGCGACGAACTGGTCGCCGAGCTGCGTTCGGTGCTGGTCTGCCGTCACTACTAGGGACATCAGGATGACGACCATTCCCCGCTACGACAGCCTCAGCGTCGGTGATGAACTGCCGCCGCTGCAGCTGCCGCCGGTCGACCGCACGACGCTGGCGCTGTTCGCCGGCGCCTCCGGCGATCACAACCCGATCCATATCGATCTCGACTTCGCGCGTCGCGCCGGCATGTCCGACGTGTTCGCACAAGGCATGCTCGGCATGGCCTGGGTCGGCCGGCTGCTGACCGCCTGGGCGCCGCAGAGCCAGCTGCGCCGCTTCGACGTGCGCTTTCAGGGCATCACCTATCTGGGCAACGCGATGCAATGCAGCGGACGCATCGTCGAAAAGCTCGAGCACGGCGGCGAGCGCTGCGTGCGCATCGAGCTGCACAGTGCCAACCAGTTCGGCCAGACCAAGATCGTCGGCGACGCGCTGGTCGCGCTCGCTTAACAACACTCTCCACTGTCATTGCCGCGTAGGTGGGAATCCAGAGACGTCACGGCTCAACTCTCGCCGCACTGGTTTCCCGTTTTCGCGGGAATGACAACTCCTTTTTGAATTGCAATTGGAACCGCACACCATGACGCAGAAACTCGAAGGCAAGATCGCCCTGATCACCGGCTCCGGCCGCGGCATCGGCCGCGCGATCGCGCTCAAGCTCGCCAGCGAAGGCGCGCGCATCGTCGTCAACGATCTCGACGCCGAGCCGGCAGCCGAAACAGTGCAGGCCATTCGCGAGGCCGGCGGTGAAGCGGTGGCCTGCGTCGGCAGCGTTACCGCCACCGACTTCGCCGACCGCCTGATCGGCACCGCGGTCAACGAGTACAAGGGCCTGGACATCATCGTCAACAACGCCGGCTACACCTGGGACAACGTCGTGCAGAAGATGACCGACGAGCAGTGGTACGCGATGCTCGACTGTCACCTGACCGCCCCGTTCCGCATCCTGCGCGCGGCGCAGCCGGTGATTCGCGCGCTGAGCAAGGCCGAGCTGGAGAAGGGCCAGCGCGTGGTGCGCAAGGTGGTGAATATCTCCTCGATCGCCGGGCTGTTCGGCAACGCCGGCCAGATCAATTATTCCGCGGCCAAGGCCGGCATCGTCGGCATGACGCAGACGCTGGCCAAGGAATGGGGCCGCATGAACGTCACCGTCAATTGCATCGCCTACGGCCTGATCAAGACGCGCCTAACCGGCAATGCCGCAGACAACACCACGGCGAATATCGACGGCCGCGAAATCAAGGTCGGCGTCAACCCGGACCTGATGGCGATGATGGAGCGCAGCATTCCGCTGGGCCGCGGCGGCACGCCCGATGAAGCCGCCGGCGCGGTGTACCTGATGTGCATCCCGGAGTCCGACTACGTCAGTGGCCAGACGCTGATGTGCAGCGGCGGCCTGACCGGCATTTAGCGCGATGCTGCCGCAGTTGCTGCGGCACGAATATCCGATCGCCCGCAAGCTTTTTGCCTGAGTCTTCGCTTCAACGACGCACGAACTCCGTTCGTGCCGAGTAGCGGGCTTGCCCGCGTATCGAGGTACCGGATCGATCTGACCGTTTCATCGGCTCCCTCGATGGGCCTCGCAAGCGAGGCTGCTCGGGACGAACGGAATGGGTCGGTCTCCGATTCAGAAAAGCGCTTCGTCGTTGCGGCAATCTGCCATTCGGACGATGCAATGCAACGTCGAAAATTGCAGCTTGCACTTCTACCATGCAATGACTGGACGACAGATCCGGGCCCATCGCTTCGAGGAGAACGCATGTATCTGACCCAGGCCCTGCACCGCGCCGTACAACAGCATCCGCAGCGCATCGCGGTGCAGCTCGGCGAGCGCCGGCGCACGTTCGCGCAGTTTCAGGATCGCGTCGCGAGACTCGCCGGCGCGCTGCAGAAACTCGGCCTGCAGGCCGGTGATCGCGTGGCGATGCTGTCGCTGAATTCCGATCGTTATCTGGAGTACCAGATGGCGGTGCCCTGGGCCGGCGGTGTGATGAACCCCTGCAATATCCGCTGGTCGGCAGCCGAAATCCTGTATTCGCTGGACGATTCGGGCTCGACGATGCTGCTGGTGGATGAAACCTATCGCGCGCTGGTCGAGCAGCTCCGCGCGCGCTCGAACAGCCTGCGTGACGTGATCTATTGCGGCGACGGCGAACTCCCGCCTGGCATGCATGACTACGAGTCGCTGATCCGCGATACCGAGCCGGTCGCCGATGCGCTGCGTAGCGGCGAAGATCTCGCCGGCATTTTCTACACCGGCGGCACCACCGGTTTTCCAAAAGGCGTGATGCTCAGCCACGGCAACCTGTGCGCCTCGGCTCTGTCGCTTTGCGCCGAAGGCCTGGTCACGGCCGGCGGCTGCTACCTGCATGCGGCGCCGATGTTCCATCTCGCCGACATGGGCATGGCGATGACGCACTGGATCAACGGCAACACGCATTCGGTGCTGCCCTCGTTCGATCCCGAGCAGATACTCGAGACGATAGAACGCGATCGCGTCACCCAGGTGCTACTGGTGCCGACGATGATCCAGATGCTGGTGGACCATCCGGCGATGCAGCAGTCGCGTGACCTGAGCTCGCTGCAGACCATCATCTACGGCGCGGCGCTGATCGCCGAAGCCACACTCGATCGGGCGATGGCGGCGCTGCCGGGCGTCGATTTCGTGCAGGCCTACGGCATGACCGAGCTGGCGCCGCTGGCGACGGTGAACCCGGCCTGTTACCACACGCTCGAAGGCCGCAAGCTCGGCAAGCTGCGCTCGGCGGGACGCGCCAGCTTCTGCACCGAAGTGCGCATCGTCGATGCGCTGGGCGAGCCGATGCCGCGCGGCCAGGTCGGCAATGTCGCGGTACGCGGCCCCAACGTGATGCAGGGCTACTGGAACCAGCCCGAGCTGACCGCGCAGGCGATCCGCAACGGCTGGATGCACACCGGCGACGGCGCCTACATGGACGAGGACGGCTTCATCTTCATCGTCGACCGGCTGAAGGACATGATCATCAGCGGCGGCGAAAACGTTTATTCCGGCGAAGTGGAAAACGCGCTGGCCCAGCATCCCGCGGTGCAGGCCTGCGCGGTGATCGGCATTCCCAGCGAGCAATGGGGCGAGAGTGTCCACGCGGTCGTGGTCTGCAAGCGCGGCGAGGCTGTCGGTGCCGAAGAACTGATCGCGCACTGCAGGACGCTGATCGCTGGCTACAAGTGCCCGCGCAGCATCGCTTTTGCCGAAGCGCTGCCGATATCCGGTGCCGGCAAGGTGTTGAAGACGGTGTTGCGCGAGCCGTACTGGAGGGAACAGAAACACCGCCTCGGCTAGGGAACGCGCGCAGCCTCTGCGCATTCGCTGGTGCGGCAACGACCGCGTGCTGACGTTCCGGGAGTTCGGCCCGCCGATGCTCGACCGACAAACCCATGGCGTCCTGCACAGCTACGGTCACAACCCGATTTACAACGATCCGGCCGGCGTTGCCGACGCGATGCCCGACTGCAGCCAAGCGGTCGAGCGCGGCGAAGCTTAAAGTCGGCGTAGGATCCACGGAGCAGCATTCATGCAAAACCTGAAGGCGCCGCTGAGCGGCGTGCACGTCGTCGAATTCGAAGGTCTCGGCCCCGGCCCGCTCGCCGGCCGCATGCTCGCCGACATGGGCGCGCGCGTCAGCCTGATCTGCCGGCCGCAGCGCGGCGCGGTCAACGCCCAGCTCAGCGGCGGCGGTGATGATCCGATGCGCGCCGGCAAGGACGTGGTCACGCTCGACCTGAAACAGGCCGGCGCCGTCGACCAGGCAATGCAGCTGATCGCGCAGGCCGACGCGCTGATCGAAGGTAACCGTCCCGGCGTGATGGAACGGCTCGGCCTCGGCCCCGCTGCCTGCGCCGCACACAATCCGCGGCTGGTCTACGGCCGCATGACCGGCTGGGGGCAGAGCGGCCCGCTGGCGAGCAGCGCCGGGCATGATCTGAATTACGTCGCGCTCAGCGGCCTGCTGTCGCTGTCGGCACAGAACGGCGCGCGGCCGATGGTGCCGCCGACCGTGGTCGGCGATGCCGGCGGCGCGCTGGGCCTGGCTTTCGGCATGGTCTGCGCGCTGTACGAGGCGCGCAGCAGCGGCGTCGGCCGCGTCGTCGATGGCGCGATCGTCGACACGGTCGCGATGCTCGGCAGCCTGGCGCTGTTTGCACGCGCCGGCGGCCAGCTCGACAGCGACACGCCCAGCCCGTTTCACGACTCGCCGTTCTACGACGTCTACGCCTGTAGCGACGGCGGCCACATCAGCATCGGCCCGCTGGAGCCGCAGTTCTACGCGCTGCTGCTGGTCAAGCTCGGGCTTGCCGACGTCGATGCCGCGCGTCAGTACGACAAGAGCAGCTGGCCGGCGTTGAAGGCGCGCTTCATCGCGCTGTTCGCCAGCCGGCCGCGCGCTCACTGGTGTGCACTGCTGGAAGGCACCGACGTCTGCTTCGCGCCGGTGCTGAGCCTGGCCGAGGCCGCGGTGCATCCGCACAACCAGGCGCGCGGCATTTTCCAGACCTCGGCGAGCGGCGTGCTGAGTGTGGCGCCGGCGCCCCGCTTTCTGGCTTTACGCGAGAGCTGAGCGCTCGCGTCCCCGTTTTGCTCCAAAGGCGCCGTGTCGGGCGAGCACGTCGGCGACGACCATGCTGACGCGCTTGCCGGTCGGCAGATGCAGGAATTCGTTGGGCCCGTGCGCATTCGAGTGCGGGCCGAGCACGCCGGTGACCAGGAACTGCGCGGCCGGGAATTTTTCGCCGAGCATGCCCATGAACGGAATCGAGCCACCCTCGCCCATGTACATCGGCGGCTGGCCGAAGTAGTGGTGTGAGGCCTCGGCCACGGCGTTTTCCAGCCAGGGCGACAGCGCCGGTGCGTTCCAGCCGCTGCCGGATTTCTCGACATCGAGCGTGACCTTGGCGCCATAAGGCGGGTGCGCTTCTAGCAGCTGCTTGAGCACCTCGGATGCGCGCTTGCCGTCCAGGGTCGGTGGCAGACGCAGCGACAGCTTCACCGCGGTATGCGGCCGCAGCACGTTGCCGCCATTGGCCAGCGGCGGTATGCCGTCGACGCCGGTGACCGCGAGCTGTGGGCGCCATGTGCGGTTCAGCACCAGCTCGCCGAGATCGTCCAGCACCGGCTGCATGCCGGGCACGAACGGGAACTTGCTGTAGACCTCATCGCCCAGAACCTGCGCAACTTTCCTCGCCTGCTCGATGCGCTGCGCGGGAATCTCCACATGAAAATCCGGCGGCAGGATCCTGCCGCTGGTTTCGTCTTCGAGCCGCGACAGCAGCTGGCGCAGGATGCGGAAGCTCGACGCGACCACGCCGGAGGAGTCGCCGGAGTGCACGCCTTCTTCCAGCACCTGCACCTTCAGATTGCCGCCGGCGAGGCCGCGCAGGCTGGTGGTCAGCCACAGCTGCTCGTAGTTGCCGCAGCCGGAATCCAGGCAGATCACCAGCGACGGCGAGCCCAGCCGCGACATCAGGTGATCGACGTAGAACGGCAGGTCGTAGCTGCCGGATTCCTCGCAGGCCTCGATCAGCAGCACGCAGCGCGCATGCGGCACTTTCTGTTCCTGCAATGCGAGCAGCGCCGCCAGCGAGCCGAAGATCGCGTAGCCGTCGTCGGCGCCGCCGCGGCCGTAGAGCTTGTCGCCTGCCAGCTTCGGAATCCACGGGCCGAGGCCGTCGGCCCAGCCGCTCATCTCCGGCTGCTTGTCGAGATGGCCGTAGAGAATCACGCAGTCGTCGGTGTCGGCGCCGTTGGTGGCGGGCACGTCGACATAGATCAGCGGCGTGCGCCCCGGCAGGCGCACGACTTCGAGCGTCGCACCGGGCAGCGCCGTGATGCGGGCGCGCGCCCATTTCTCCATCAGGCGTACCGCGTCGTCCATGTAGCCGTGCTCGGCCCACTGCGGGTCGAACATCGGCGACTTGTTGGGAATGCGGATGTATTCGATCAGCTGCGGAACGATCTCGTCGTCCCAGAGACCGCTGACGTGTTGCTGGATGCGGGCGTTGTCGAGCATGGGCGCTGTGCCGGTTTCGGGCCGGCGCATAGTCTAGACCGTGATCGCGTGACCCGGCGGTGACGACGACTCAGCGCGTCACCACCGCACGATTGCGGCCTTCGCGCCTGGCTGCGTACAGCGCGGCATCGGCCTGCTGCAGCAGCAGCGCCAGGGTCTGCCCCAGCCGCGGTTCGGCGTAGTGCACGCCGACGCTGGCGGTGATGGTCGTAGCGACCAGCGAGGACCGGTGCTCGATGTTCAGCGCGGCAACACGCTCGACCAGATCGACGCCGATCTGCTGCGCGCTCTCCAGGCTGACGCCGAAACACAGGCCGGCGAACTCCTCGCCGCCGATGCGCGCGACCAGGTCCATTGACCTGCGAAAATGGGGCGACAGCGCCGCCGCCACCGCCTCGAGCACGCGATCGCCGGCGGCGTGGCCGTAGTTATCGTTGTACGGTTTGAAGCAATCCAGATCGACCATGATCACCGCCACCGGGCTGCGCTCGCGTATCGCCTGGCGTACCGCGATGTGCGCGCGCTCCTCGAACGCGCCGCGGTTGTACAGGCCGGTCAGCGGATCGGTCAGCGCCAGGCTTTCGAAATGCCGGCGCTCCGATCCAGTTTGCAAGAACCGCCAAAAGCGCGAAGATGGCCCGGCCCAACCACGTCGTCGTCGCCCGCCACCGAGGCCCGCTGATGAAATCCGTCCACGACCTGATCATCGCGCTGCTGATCGCCACGCCGCTGGTCGCCTCGGTGATGATGCTGGTGTTCGCGGCGCACGACGGAGTACCGGCTGCGCCGGGTGCCGCGGCTGCGACGGTGACCACGCACGGCTACTGAGGCGCTGTCCTCAGCACGCGAACGATAGGAGCGGGCTTGCCCGCGACCGGGACCTTGCAGGGGCGCGGGCAAGCCCGCTCCTACAGTGCCTGCGGATTTCGCTCAGCTCGGCCTTGTCCTGTAGCGCAGGCCGGAGCTGGCTGAAAACGCCTGCGCATCGAACTCGCACCAGACTTCGCCCCAGGCATAACGCTCGCGTCCGGAGAACGAACCGCGCTTCTTCAGCTTGCCCAGTGCGGCGCGCACGAACGCGATCTCCTGATCGATCGCCTCCTGACTGGGCCAGCCGCCGTCGAGTTCGGCGTCGGGCAGGATCACGCTCCAGTTCACTTCCAGCAAGGCGCCGTGCTCGAAGTACAGCGACATGCCGCTGTCGGCTCCGTCGAACGACAGGCCCTGAAGATAGACCCATTCGCCGCCGTCTTTCAGTTCGCGGTTGCCGCTGTAGTGGCGGCCGAGCGCGGCAACGGCGGCGACGCGGCTGACACCGGCGCCGAGCTTGAGCGCGCTGCCGTGAATCTGAATCGAGCCGTCAGCGAGTGAAGGCATGAACGCGGTGGACATCGTCGGCTCCTTTGCGGCCGCAGAAAAAAAGAAGGGCGCGTCGACAACGGCGCGCCCTCGATTCCTTCGATGAAGGCAAAAGCTCAGACGCTTTCGGCAACCTTCTCGGCTTCGGCGGCGACCTTGTTCGCCACCTGGGCGACGGTCTTGGCGACTTTCTTGGCGGCCTTCTTCACTTTGGACTTGACGGTTTTCTTGACCGGCGCCTTCTTCGCAGGGGCCTTCTTGGCGCTGCTCTTCTTCGCCGGCGCTTTCTTCACGGCCTTTTTAGCGGTCTTTTTTGCGCCCTTTACCGCCTTGGCGGCTTTCTTGGCGACCGGCTTCTTGGTCGCTTTCTTCGCTACCTTCTTGGCAGCCTTGGCAACCTTGGCGACTTTCTTGATCGCCTTCTTCGCGGTCTTCTTCACTGCCACCTTCTTCACCGCGGACTTCTTCGACGTCTTCTTTGCAGCTTTCTTCGCAGTCTTCTTCGCAGCCATAACCACCTCCTGAAAGTTGGGCCAGCGATCGCGACGATCGCGAACGTCAAGCTCCACGCCGCATCGTGGCAGCGTGTTCGGCAAAACTCAACGTGACGACAACGCAGTGCTGATCTCATCGCTCGCCGACGATGCGCTGTTGCCGACGAATGCCGATCGAGCACACACTCGAAATCGACGACGTCGAATACGCATTGCGTGCATCACGTCGCGGTCATTTTTCACTTCCGGGAGTTTTTCCATGGATCTGGTTCTGTTCGACGTCAACGGCGCGGTGTGCACGATCAGTCTCAATCGCGCGGACAAGCGCAACGCTGTCGACGCGCTGCTCGCCGCGCAATTGCGCGCAGCCTTCGAGCGTTTCGAGTCCGACGACGCGCTGCGTGTCGCGGTGCTGACCGGCATCGGCGGGCATTTCTGCAGTGGCGCCGATCTGTCGGCAGTGAACGATCCGACGCGTCGCAACGAGCTCGACGTCGACGGCAAAGGCAGTGGTCCGATGGGGCCGACGCGCATGGCGCTGAGCAAACCGCTGATCGCGGCCGTCAACGGCTACGCGGTCGCTGGCGGACTGGAACTGGCGCTGCTGGCCGATCTGCGCATCGCCGACGAGGACGCGATCTTCGGCGTGTTCTGCCGGCGCTGGGGCGTACCGCTGATCGACGGCGGCACCGTCAGGCTGCCGCGCATCGTCGGCATGGGCCGAGCGATGGACATGATCCTGAGCGGCCGCGCGGTCGACGCGAAAGAAGCGCTGGCGATGGGCTTGTGCAATCGCATCACGCCGGTCGGCGCTGCCTTGCAAGCAGCGCAGTCGTTGGCGCATCAGATCGCCGCGTTCCCGCAGGCCTGCATGCTCGCCGATCGCGAGTCCGCGTATCGGCAATGGGACCTGCCGCTGGCCGAAGCGCTTCAGCAGGAAGGCGCGCGCGGCGTGCCGATCGTGTTCGCCGAAGGCCGCAGCGGCGCGGCGCGCTTCAGCGCCGGCGCCGGACGCCACGGCGATTTCAGCTAGCGGGCGCGGCGACCAGCTTCAGCCGCGTGATTTCGGACGGCGCGAAGAACCGCAGCGGCGGACCCCAGTAACCGGTGCCGCGGCTGGTGTAGATCAGCAGCTGCCTGACGCGATGCAAGCCGGCGACGAAGGGCTGCTGCATCGTCACGAAGAAATTCCACGGCAGGAACTGGCCGCCGTGGGTATGACCGGACAGCTGCACGTCGAAGCCAGCGTCGGCGGCGGCCGGCGCCGATCGCGGCTGATGCGCGAGCAGAATCTTCAGCGCAACCGCCGTCGCCGTGCGTGCCGCTGCCAGCGCGTCGCTGGCATGCGCGGGATCGAAGTGTGCGCCGCCGAAATCGGTGACGCCGCCGATCAACAGGCGCGCACCGCGATGCTCGATGACCTCGTTCTCGTTCAGCAGCACGCGCATGCCCAGGCGCCGCCATTCCGGCAGCCAGGCCTCGACGCCGTGGTAATACTCGTGGTTGCCGGTCACGCAGTAAGTGCCGTAGCGCGACTGCAGCTGCGCCAGCGGCGCGACGTGCTCGCGCAGGCTGGCGACGCTGCCGTCGATGACGTCGCCGGTGATCGCGACCAGGTCGGCGTCGAGCCGATTGACGCGACGGACGATGCCGTCGATATAGCCGCGCTTGATCGTCGGCCCGACATGGATGTCGCTGAGCTGGACGATGCTGAAGCCCTGCAACTCCGGCGCGAGCCCGGCGATCGGCAAGTCGACCTCGACGACGCGCGCGACACGCCGCGCATTGATCAGGCCGAGCAGGCTGATGGCGGCGACCAGCAGCAACACGCCCCATGCCGAGTTCTGCAGCAGCCAGGGCCAGTCGATCGCGTCGGGCCGAGCCAGACTCCACAGCGCCGCGACGGCCAGCGTCAGATCACGCAGCAGAGTCAGCACGATCAGGCTGGAGAACACGCCCATCGACAGATAGCCGGCCCAGGCGAGCGCATCGCCGCCACGTCCCGGCACGCGGCTGAGTTGCACCAGCAGCGGCGCCGGCACCAGCACGCAGGACGCGAGCAACCAGATGCCGAGCAGACTGCCGGCGAGCGAACCGGAGTTCAATGCCGGCAGCAGACGCCAGGCGACGTAGCCGTGCAGCAGTACGCTGATCAGCGTCAGCATCAACAGGGGATTTCGGCGCATCCGCTCAAGCTGGTATCGCGCCTCGGGAATTCAAGCCGGCGCCGCAGGTCGGCGAAGGATTGCCGACCTGCACCGGGCGCGTTTCAGCGGTCGCGGTACTGCGACTCGGCGCGTTCGTCCTGGCCCTTGATGTCGACGCAGACGGTCGCGGTCGGGCGTGCCAGCAGGCGTGCGATGCCGATCGCTTCGCCGGTCTTTTCGCAGTAGCCGTATTCCTTGTCGCGAATACGGCGGAACGCGTCTTCGATCTTGCGCAGCAGCAGCGACTCGCGCTCGCGCAGGCGCAGGTCGAGCCAATGCTCTTCCTCGGCGCTGGCGCGGTCTGCCGGATCGGCAAACACTTCGCGCTGGTGCAGTCGCTCCTTGACGTCGACTTCGCGCGCCAGCACTTCGGAACGCATCTGCAGCAGGCGTTCGTGGAAGAACGCGAGCTGGTCGTCGTTCATGTAGTCGGCCGGGGGCATCGCGCGGATTTCGTCTTCGGTCAGCGCTCGCGCATTCGCGGCGCCTTTGCGCACCACGGTCTTCGACGGCTTGGCTGGCGGGTTGGCAGCTGCAGCGGCAGCGGATGGCTTGGACGCAGACATCATCTTGGCAATCTTTCCTGTGGCGGCCGGCGCTGCCGGTTCCGCGATCTTGGTGGGCTTTTCCGTGTTTGCCGCAGGCGCCGGAACCGGCGCAGGCGGTGCAGCAACTACAGCCGGGGCAACAGGCTTGGACGCAGGCGGTTTAACGGCCGCCGGCGCCGCCACTTTAGCGGGCGCCGGCTTGACCGCAGTCGCAGGCGCCGCTGGCGGTACTTTCTTTGCAGCCGGCGCGGGCACCGCTTTGGCCTTGGCCTTGACCGGCGTGGGAGCGGCTTTCTTCGCAGCCGCTTTCGGCACGGGCTTGGCGGCCGGCTTCACGACTTTGGCAACGGGCTTGCTGGTTTTGACAGCCGGTTTATGCGCCGGTTTTGCCGGCTTGGCCACCTTGGATGCGGTTTTCGCAGCCGGCTTGGCGGGCGTCTTTACCGGTGTTTTCACGGCTGGCTTGGCCGCAGGTTTGGCGGCGGATTTGGAGAAAGCCGCCTTGGCGACGGCCGCCGATTTCTTGACCAGCTTCTTGGCGGCACTGGCAACCGATTTCGGTTTGCTTGCAGCTGCCGGCTTCGAAGGTTTCTTGGATGCCATCTCGACTCTCTCCGTTATCTAATCGTAAAGCCCGCTTCCCCGCCCTGTTTCGTCCGGACCCGGCCTGCGCCGGGAACTGGTCGAACACGGGGCGACGCCTCCAAGCGAGACCGTGACCGGTTTCAAGCCATGCAATGCAATATTGTGGCACAAAAAAGGCCAGTCACTTACCGGGCGCCTGGCGGCAAAACGGCATGTCGATCAGCCTCAATCTGTTTGCTCCCTATTCGCTGCTGCGCGGCCTCAGCTCGCAAAGCGCGAGCCAGCTCGCCAGGCGCACGCAACTGATCCGCCGCCAGGTCGGCGATTACCTGTTCCGAGCCGGCGACCACTCAGCGTATACGTATTTTCTGGTGTCCGGCCAGCTTGCTTTCGAGGCGCCGACCGGCCTGCTCGCCGGCCACCTTTCCGCCCGCGATCGCGCCGCGGCCGAGCCTTTGCCGGAAGTCTCTCCGCATCAGGTGAGCGCCCGCTGTCTGAGCGAGGTCTGTTGCCTGAGCATCGACTCGGCGCTGCTCGAAGTGATGCTGAGCTGGGGCCGCGCGCCGCAGATCGACGTCGGTGAAATCGGCACCGATACGACGGCCGATACCGAGGACTGGATGCTGCGGCTGCTGCAGCATCGCAGCTTTCAGCAGTTGCCGGCGACGGTGCTGCAGTCGATGTTCCTGCGCATGAGTCCGGTCGAAGCCGCGGCCGGCGATCTGCTGATCCGCCAGCACGATCGTGGCGACTTCTTTTACGTGATCGTCGAAGGGCGTTGCCGCGTGATCCGCGAGGCAGCGGATGGCACGAGCCTGCAGCTGGCGACGTTCGGCCCCGGCGATTGCTTCGGCGAGGAGTCGCTGCTGTCGGGCACGCCGCGCAATGCCAGCGTGCAGGCACTGACCGCGGTCAGGCTGCTGCGCATGGAGCAAAGCGATTTCGCCCAGCTGCTGAGCGATGCCTGGACGCGCCGGCTGAGTGGGCGCATTGCGGAATCGCATGTCGCCAGCGGCACGGCGCGCTGGCTCGACGTGCGCTTGCCGAGTGAGCGTCGCGGTCGGCCCTTGCCAGGTAGCCTGCACATCCCTCTGTATTGCCTGCGCGCCAAAGCCGGGGAACTGCCGGACGGCATCCGCTATGTCTGCGTCTGCGACAACGGCCGTCGCAGCGCCGTGGCGGCTTTCATCCTCGCGCACATGGGCCGCGAGGCCTGCGTGCTCGAAAACGGATTGCAGGGGCTGCAGGTACGGGAGCCGGCCTGAGCCGCGGGCATTACAGCGTATGCGTCGGCCGGTCGGCACCCAGGGCGCCGGCCAGGATCGATTCGATCTTCTTCTGCGTAATGCCGCCGTCCTGCATGCTGAACTGTACGCCGATGCCCTGGGCGCGCTTGCCCTGCGCGGCGCGAGGCGTCACCCACACCACCTTGCCGGCCACCGGAAGGCGCTCGGCGCTGTCGAGCAGGGTCAGCAGAATGAACACTTCATCGCCGAGCCGGTATTCCTTGCTGGTCGGGATGAACAGGCCGCCGTTCTTGATGAACGGCATGTAGGACACGTAAAGCGCGCTCTTGTCCTTGAGATTCAGCGTCAGGATGCCGGGCTGTGCGCCGGGTCGAACCGGTGGTTCCATCGCTAGCAAGCTCCGCGGCGCTTTACGCTCATGGGCGCAACCTTAGCCGGACGCGCCGCCGCGCGCCATGCTCCAGCGCCACCAGGCGATCATCAGCGACTCCACGACCAGCTGCGGCGAGGCACTGGTGGTGATACGCCGTGCCGACTCGAACGCCTCGTCCAACATGGCCTGAAGACCCGGCATGGCGACGCGCGACGGGATCGTGCCGAGGTCCGCCGCCTGCGGGCCGCCGACCCGCGCGCGCAGCAGTTCGCCCAGAAACGCGATGAAAGCCGCGATCCAGGCCGACACCTGCTCGCGATCCTTGCCGACCGCGAGCGCCGCGGCTGTCGGTGCGCGCTTTTGCGCGGCGACGTCGAGCCAGTCGCTGCGCCATTTGCCGTGCTGTTCGAGCAGGCCGGACTGGTGCGCCGCCAGCGCGCGCAGCGGCGCGCCCTGCGCCAGATCCAGCGCCCGATCCAGGTTCGCGCCGGTCAGCGCCGGCTGCTGTTCGCGCAGCCAGGCGCGCGCCTGTTCGTCGCTCGGCGGCGCAAAACGCAGGCGCTGGCAGCGGCTGCGCAAGGTGGCGGCCAGCGCCATCGGCCGCTCCGACACCAGCAGCATGTAGGTCTTGGGTGGCGGCTCTTCGATGGTCTTCAGCAGCGCGTTGACGCCGCTGACGTTGAGCGCATCGACCGGGTCCATGACCACGACTTTGGAGCCGCCGTAGTGCGCGCTCAGTACCAGCTTTTCACCGAGATCGCGCAACTGCTCGACGCTGATGTCGCGCTTCTGCTTGTCGTTTTTCTCGTCATACAGCGGCTGCAGCCAGAACAGGTTCGGATGCGAGCCGGCATCGAACTGCACGCAGCCGCGACACTGGCCGCAGGCCGTGCCTCGCGCGCCCGGCGACTCGCACAGCAGCGCCTGCGCCAGCGCGCGCGCGAACTGGCGCTTGCCGACGCCGGCAGGCCCGGCCAGCAGCAAGGCATGTGCGAGTTTCTCGTTCGCGCGCGCCTCGGTGACCACCGACCACAGCGCGCTCTGCCACGGCAGGATGCCGACAACGCTCATAACCGTACCTGCAGAATCTGCTGAAGTTCGCGGCTGATTTCATCGAGGCCGCGGCTGGCATCGAGCACCACGCAGCGCTGCGGCGCCGCCGCCGCGCGATCCAGATACGACTGGCGCACCCGCTGCATGAAGGCAAGGTTCTCGGCCTCGAAACGATTCAGGTCGCCGCGGCTCCTGGCGCGCGCCAGGCCGAGTTCCGGCGCGATGTCGAAGATCAGCGTCAGATCCGGCTGCAGGCCGGCGAGCACCAGATCTTCCATTGCCTGCAGCGCTGGCGCCGGCAGTCCGCGGCCGGCGCCCTGATACGCCCAGCTCGCATCGACGAAGCGATCGCAGACCACGTCGATGCCGCGTTGCAGCGCCGGCAAAACCGTCGCGCGCAGATGCGCCGCGCGCGCGGCGAAAATCAGCAACAGCTCGGTTGTCGCATCGATGCCTTCGGCCCAGTCCGCGAGCACGACGCCGCGAATGGCTTCGGCCAGCGGCGAGCCGCCGGGTTCGCGCGTGCTCAATACCTCGCGCCCCTGCGCCTTCAACCAGCTCGCGATGGTTTTCGAGTGCGTGGTCTTGCCGGCGCCCTCGCCGCCTTCGAGCGTGATCAGGCGTCCGCGCGTCATGGGGCCGGGCTCGTGGCTGGCGGCGTCGCTTCCGGCGATGCTTGCGGCACGACGACCTGCGGATTCGGCACGCTGGTCGGATCGACCGACGGCGACGGCGCACGCCCGCCGAGCTGGTAGCGGCGCACCGCGGCTTCGTGCTCTTCCAGCGTCGCCGAAAACTGGTGCGTGCCGTCGCCACGCGACACGAAGTACAGCGCATCGCCGTCGGCCGGATGCAGCGCCGCGTTGATCGCGGCGCGGCCCGGCAGGCAGATCGGCGTCGGCGGCAGGCCGGTGTTCAAGTAACTGTTGTAAGGATTGGGAGCGAGCAGATCGCGCTTGCGCAGATTGCCGTCGAAAGCAGCGCCGAGCCCGTAAATCACGGTCGGATCGGTCTGCAGGCGCATGCCGATGCGCAGCCGCCGGACGAATACGCCGGCGATCTGCGCACGCTCGGCCGGCGCGCCGGTTTCCTTCTCGACGATCGACGCCATGGTCAACGCTTCTTCCGGCGTCGCGTACGGCAGATCGGCCGCGCGCGTCTGCCACTCGGCGTCGAGCAGCTTGCGCATCGTGTCATAGGCGCGACGCAGGATCACCACGTCGCTGGTATCGCGCGGGAACAGATAAGTGTCCGGGAAAAAACGGCCTTCCGGATGCTGGCCGGCCAGACCCAGCGCGGTCATCACCTGATCCGGGTCGCTGCTGGTCAAGGTGTGACGCACCTGCGGATGCGCCATCAGCTGCTGCAGCGCTGCGTCGAAGCGCGTGCCCTCGACGATGCGCAGCTCGTAGACCACGACCTTGCCCGAGCGCCACAGCTCAAGGGCCTGATACGGACTCATGCCCGGATCGAGTCGGTATTCGCCGGTCTTGATGCCGGCGGCCTTGTTGGCGCCGCGCGCATAGGCTTCCAGGTACAGGCCCTGGCGCAGCGTGGCCAGGCGCTGCTGATCGCGCAACTGCAGCACCACGTCGCGGATGCGCGCGCCGGGTGCGATCGTGATCGTCGCCGGCTCGCTGAGCTTCAATGGCAGCGACAGCTGTCGATTGCCGTCGTACAGCAGCCAGGCGCAGATCGCGATCGCGAGCAGCAACAACAAG
Organism: Hydrocarboniphaga sp.; assembly: GCF_965279055.1. Lineage (NCBI taxonomy): Bacteria > Pseudomonadati > Pseudomonadota > Gammaproteobacteria > Nevskiales > Nevskiaceae > Hydrocarboniphaga > Hydrocarboniphaga sp. The sequence goes on from NZ_OZ257125.1 coordinate 2,208,075, forward strand.
CCGAGCAGACGGAACAACTTGACCAGGAATTTGCGCATCACGCGGCTCCGAGCGCGAGCAGCAGGCCGCGCGCCTTCGCACGCGTTTCCATCAGCTCGGCCTGCGGATCGGAATCGGCGACGATGCCGGCGCCGGCACGGAAGCTGATCTCGCCATCTTCGACGACAAAGCTGCGAATCAGGATGTTGGTGTCGAGCCGGCCGCAGCGCGACAGGTAGCCCATCGCGCCGGTATACGGGCCGCGGCCCACGCCTTCGAGTTCGGCAAGAATTTCCATCGAGCGCACTTTAGGGCAGCCGGTGATGGTGCCGCCAGGGAAGACCGCGCGCAGCGCCTCGACCGGGCCGGCGTCGGCGCGCAGACGGCCGCGGATGTTGGAGACGATGTGATGCACGTGGGCGTAGCTTTCCACCGTCATCAGCTCGCTGACCACCACCGAACCCGGCTCACAGACCCGCCCGAGATCGTTGCGTTCCAGGTCGATCAACATCACGTGCTCTGCGCGTTCCTTGAGATTGCCGATCAGCTGTGCGCGCAACTGCGCGTCGTCGTCGACGGAGAGGCCGCGCGGCCGCGTGCCGGCGATCGGCCGGGTTTCGGCCATGCCGTTTTCGACGCGCAGCAGGCGCTCCGGCGACGAGCTGATCACGCTGCTGCCCTGCCATTGCGCGATGCCGGCGAACGGTGCCGGATTGGCGCCGCGCAGCCGCGCGTAAACGCTGGCGGCGCTGCCGCCGCGCAGCGGCGCGCGCCAGGCGCGCGACAGGTTCGCCTGGAAAATATCGCCGGCATGCAGGTAGTCGAGAATGCGCTGAACGCCGGCCAGATACGTCGCCGCATCGTCTTCGACAGCAGTGCCGATGTCGGGCGCGAGCTCCGCTGCCGGCGGAGGCGACGCCAGATCGTCGAGCATCGTCGACAGCTGGCTTTCGTCGCTTTCGGCATACAGCGTCGTCAGATTTTTTTCGCGATCGAAGATCAGTACCGCGCTGCAACGCACCGCGAGCGTTTCCGGCAGACGATACGGCGACGGCGGCAGCATCAGCCGCGGCTCGATCTGCCGCGTCGCCTCGTAGCCGAGCAGCAGGAACCAGCCGCCGACGAAAGGCAGGTCGGCGTGCTCGTTGCGCAGCAGCGGCTGCGCGGCATGAGCGGCACTCAGGCGCTCGAAGAAACCGTCGCCGCTGATGGTGTCGCCGGGAAACGCGAACAGCAGATCATAGCGGCCGGACACCGGATGCCCGGCTACCGACTGCAGCAGAAACGGATAGCGATCGGGGTTGCGGCGGTGGAGGTCGAAAAGATCGACCTCGCCGGCTCGCTCGGCGCGTAGTCCCAGCATGCGCCGGCGCGCGGCTACTTCAGGCGCGCGAACGCGAGCGTGCCGTTGGTGCCGCCGAATCCGAAGGAGTTGGAGAGCGCGAGATCGATCCTGGCCTCGCGTGCCTTGTGCGGCACGTAGTCCAGATCGCAGCCTTCGCTGGGATTGTCCAGGTTGATCGTCGGCGGCAGGATGTTGTCGCGCATTGCCAGGATGCAGAACACCGCTTCGATCCCGCCCGCCGCGCCGAGCAGATGCCCGGTCATGGACTTGGTGGAACTCACCGCGACCTTCGATGCGTGGGCGCCGAGCGCGTCCTTCATCGCCACGGTTTCGGCGAGATCGCCGGCCGGTGTCGAGGTGCCGTGGGCGTTGACGTAATCGACCTGCTCGGGATTGATGCCGGCATCGCGCATCGCGTTCTGCATCGCACGGCGCGCGCCATTGCCATCGGCCGGCGGCAGCGTGATGTGCGAGGCGTCCGACGACATGCCGAAGCCGACCAGTTCTGCGTGTATGCGAGCGCCGCGAGCTTTCGCGTGCTCATATTCTTCCAGCACCAGCACGCCAGCACCGTCACCGAGGACGAAGCCGTCGCGATCCTTGTCCCAGGGCCGCGAGGCCCGGGTCGGATCTTCATTGCGCGTCGACAGCGCGCGTGCCTGGCAGAAGCCCGCCATGCCCGCCGGAGCGCTGCCCGCTTCGGCACCGCCGGCGATGATCACGTCGGCGTCGCCGCACTGGATCAGACGCATGCCGACGCCGATGGAATGAGCGGCCGTGGTACAGGCCGACACGGTGGCGAAGCTCGGGCCGGTCAGACCGAGATCGATCGACACGTAACCCGCCACCATGTTGATGATCGAAGCCGGCACAAAAAACGGCGAGACGCGGCCCGGCCCTTTTTCGTGCAGCTTCCTGCACTCCTCTTCGATAAAGCCGATGCCGCCGATGCCCGAACCGACGAGCACGCCGATACGGTCACGATTGGCGTCGGTGACCTCCAGCCCGGAATCGCGCAGCGCCTGTTTGGACGCGGCGACGCCGTAATGGATGAAAGGATCGGTTTTGCGTAGCTCCTTCGGGCCCATCCATTCCGTGGCGACGAAGTCGTCCGACACCGTGCCCGCAAAGCGGGTGGTGAAAGCCGACATGTCGTAGGAAGTGACGTTCCGGATGCCGGACTTGCCGGCAACGATGGAAGCCCATGCAGCATCGAGACTGGAACCGACGGGCGAGACAATGCCCATGCCGGTGACGACAACGCGTCTGCGGCTCATGCGATCTTTTATCTTTGAGGAGAGTTCAGCGCGGCTTACGCCTGCTGATTGGTGTGCGACCGGATGTAGTTGAGGACGTCCTGGAACGTCACGATCTTCTCGGCTTCCTCGTCGGGAATGTCGATCTCGAACTCTTCTTCAAGAGCCATGACGAGTTCGACGGTGTCGAGCGAATCGGCCCCCAGATCTTCGACGAACGAAGCGCCGGGCGTGATCTGATCCTCCGCGACCGACAGCTGTTCCGCGATGATTTTCTTGACCTTTTCTTCCAAGCTGCTCATGAACACTCCCTCTCTGGGGTCTGAAGTAACAAGTTGATAAATCTAGCCTAGTGTACGGGATGCGGCGCAACGCTAGCTACCGAGGCAGCGCGCATTCTACGCCATCAACATGCCGCCGTTAACGTGAAGCGTATGGCCGGTGATGTAGCCGGACTCGGTTGAAGCAAGAAACGCGACAGCGGACGCCACTTCTTCCACAGCGCCGAGGCGCGGCACCAGCACGCGCTCCAGCAGCTTGGTCTTGACGTCCTCGGGCAGGTTGCGCGTCATGTCGGTCTCGATGAAGCCGGGTGCGACCACGTTGACGGTGACGTTGCGGCTGCCGAGTTCGCCGGCGAGGCTCTTGCTCAGGCCGGTCAGGCCGGCCTTGGCGGCAGCGTAGTTGGACTGGCCGAAGTTGCCCATCGTGCCGACCACCGAGCCGATGTTGATGATGCGGCCGAAGCGCTGCTTCATCATGCCGCGCATCACCAGCTTGCACATGCGGAACACCGATGTCAGGTTGGTATCGATGACCGCTTCCCAGTCTTCGTCCTTGAGCCGCAGCGCGATCATGTCGCGGGTGATGCCGGCATTGTTGACCAGCACCGTGATCGGACCGACCGTTTTTTCCACTTCCGATACGAGCGCGCTGCAGGCCGCCGCATCGCGCACATCGAGCGCGCGGCCGCTACCGCCCAGCGGCGCCAGCCAGGCGTCGATGGACTGCGCGCCGGACTCGTTGGTGGCCGTACCGACCACCTTCATGCCCTCGGCGGCGAGACGCTCGGCGATCGCGCGGCCGATGCCGCGGCTGGCGCCGGTGACCAGCGCTACGTTTGTGTCGAACTTCATATTGCTTTCCTTGTTCGTTGTGGCGAAGCGGCGCGCTAGCTGCGCGCCAGCGTCAGCGCCGCCGCCAGGTTCGCCGGATCCTCGAGCGCCAGCGACTGCGCGCCGTCGACGATGCGCTTGTTCAGGCCACTCAGCACCGAACCCTGACCACATTCCAGAAACGCGGCTATGCCGTCGCCATGCAGCTGGCGGATGGTCTGCGTCCAGCGCACCGGACGATACAGCTGTTGCTTGAGCGCCTGACGGATCGCGTCCGGCGTGGCGTGAGACTTCGCGTCCAGATTATGGAAGACCGCGATGGCAGGCGGTTGAACGGACGTTTGATCAAGCCGCTCGGCGAGCTGTTCGGCAGCGCCGCGCATCAGCGAGCAATGCGAAGGCACCGATACCGGCAGGCGCTTGATCAGCTTGGCGCCATGCGCCTTGCCATTGGCCTGCAACCAGTCCAGCGCCGCGGTTTCGCCGGCGACCACGACCTGCCCCGGCGAGTTGAAGTTGACCGGCTCCAGCACGCCGCTGCCCGGATAGAGCTTGCACAGCGCTTCGATCTTGTCGTCGTCGAGCCCAAGCACCGCGGCCATGCCGCCGCTGCCTTCCGGAACCGCGGCCTGCATCAGCTGGCCGCGCAGTTCCACCAGCTTCAGCGCATCGGCGAACTTGAGGCTGCCTGCGGCGACCAGCGCGGTGTACTCACCGAGGCTGTGCCCGGCCAGCGCCGCCGGAGACGGCGGCGCCTGCCGGCTCCATGCACGCCACAGCGCGATGCCCGCCGCAAGCAGCGCCGGCTGCGTGCGCTCGGTACGATTCAGTTCCTCGGCCGGGCCTTCCATCACCAGCTTGTAGACGTCCCAGCCGAGCACCTCGGAGGCCTCGCGGAAGGTCGGCTCGATCTCGCTGGCGGCGTGCTTGCCGAGCATGCCGACCGCCTGCGAACCCTGGCCTGGAAACAACAACGCGTACTTCATCTCGTATCGCTCTCCCTAAGCGGCATCGATGCCGCGATACCTAATTCTGTTCCCGGACGCTGGCGCTGCGGGTGGTGCCGCGCTCGGCACCGCCACGCCAGTTGCCAAATATCGAAGCGTACGCGAACGCGGCCAGCGCGCCGAAAAAATGCGAATCGGTAATCACCGAGCCGCCAATCGCGGCCTCGTCCGAGACCGGCGCGCCGGCAAACTGCTCGTAGCCCAGTTTGCCGAGCAAAAAAATCAGACAGCCCATGCTGACCAGATCGCGCCGCCTGACCTGCGGCAGCAGGCCGAGCACGAACAGGCCGTGAATCACCCCGGACATGCCGACATAGTTTTGCAGCCGCGGCACGAAGGCATACAGGCACAGCGCCATCGCCAGACCGATCAGCAGCACCCGCCGTGCCAGCACCGCAAAGCTCAGCCGTTCGGGGCACAACAGCACCAGCACGATCAGGCCCAGCTCGTTCAGGAACAGGTGATACCAGCCCAGGTGGACGAAGTTGCCGGTCTCCAGCCGCCACCACTGCCCCGCCGCAATGGCGCCGCGCTCGAAGCACAGCAGATCGCGCAGCCAATCCCCCCCGAGTTCCGTGATCAGCAGCAGCAACATCAGTGCCACAGGAGCCCGCCATACTGCGAGCGTGAACAAGCCGGGCTCAGCGTTGTCAGTAGCCTTTGCTATCATCCCTGGCTATCTCTGGCGACCTGAACGGCACACCATCCCATGCGCAACATCTATCGGCCGCGCCTCAGCGCGGCCACGGCCCTGAACACCTCGATCCCGGCGCATTCGCGCGGCTTTACGCTGATCGAGATCATGGTCGTCGTCGTCATCCTCGGCATTCTGGCGGCAGTCGTGGTGCCGCGCATTATGAACAGACCCGACGATGCCCGCATCGCCAAGGCCAAGCAGGACGTGCGCGTGCTCGAGTCCTCTTTGAACCTGTACAAGCTCGACAACTTCGTCTACCCGACCACGCAGCAGGGCCTGGAAGCGCTGGTGGCGCCGCCGTCCGGCGAGCCGCAGGCGAAGAACTGGAAGCAGGGCGGCTATGTCGCCAAGCTGCCCAACGATCCCTGGGGCAATCCCTACCAGTACCTGTCGCCGGGCGTGAAAGGCGAGATCGATATCTTTTCGCTCGGCGCAGACAACCGCCCGGGTGGCGACGGCGCCAATGCCGACATCGGCAACTGGAATCTGGGCGGGTGAGAAAACGCGCTTTGAAGCCGAAGGCTTCAGCGTTTTGGAACGCCTGGCCACGGATGGCCAGGCCGGGGCTCATTGACCGCGCCAATGTCGCGCCATGGATGGCGATCAACCCGGCTGCCAGCCCGCACTGATCGGCCGATGCCGCCAACATTCGCGTCTGCGAGCCGTGTCCGATCGCCGCATGCATCCGATGGCTTCACCTTGATCGAAGTCATGGTGGTGATGGTCATCGTCGGCATCCTGGCGAGTTTCGTCAGCCTGTCGATCGGCAATCGCACCAACGAAGACCGGCTGCAGGCCGAGTCCAAGCGCCTGCAGCAACTGATCCTGTTCGCCGCCGAGCAGGCGCAGATCCAGGGCGTCGAGATCGGCCTGCGCACCACCAGCGATGGCTTCGAATTTCTCAGCATGGACAACAACGGCCTGTGGCAGCCGATCGACGACGGCACGCTGCGGCCGCGTGAGATCGCCCAGCCGTTCTATCTGGAACTCACCGTCGAAGGTCAGAAGGTCAAGCCAGTCGAGGTCAATCGCGCCGAGGAGCGCAAGCAGAAGGAAGCCGACGACAAGAAGAAAGATCCCGGCGAAGACAGCCAGCTGCATCTGGAAAATGACAAGCCGAAGAACCGGCCGCAGCCGCAGGTCTTCCTGCTGTCCAGCGGCGATGCCAGCGCGTTCCAGCTCGATCTGCGGCTGAAGAATTATCCCGGCTTCTATCGCCTCGACTGCGACGTGCTGAGCCGCTGCACGATGGCGCGGCAGCAGGCCGGCAAATGAGCCCTCGCCCGCCACGCCGCGCGCGCGGCTTCACCCTGGTCGAAGTGCTGGTCGCCGTCGCGGTGCTGGCGATGGCGCTCGGCGCGGTGATCTCCGGCATGGCGCGCTTCACCAGCAACGCGGCCTACCTGCGGCAGAAGACCATCGCAGTCTGGGTTGCGCACAATCGTCTGACCGAAATCGCGCTGCAGCCGACCTGGCCGGATCTGGGCAAGTCCAATGGCGAGGCCGAAATGGCCGGGGTCAAATGGCGCTGGAAAGCCGAAGTCAAAAAGACCGACGACGACAACCTGCGCCGCATCGATCTGGACGTGATGGCGCCGGACGACAGACGCGGCAACAGCAACAACAACGCGATCCTGGCATCCGTGTCGAGCTTCGTCAGCAAATGAGTACGCGCCGCCATCAAGGCTTCACGCTGATCGAGATCATCCTGGTGGTGCTGATCTTCGGCATCATGTCGGCGATGGCTTACGGCGGCCTCAACAGCGTGCTGAAGACGCGCACCGCGGTCGAGGCTTCGATCGAGCGCACCGCCGATCTGCAGCGCGCCTACATGCGCATGCGCAACGACTTCCAGAACCTGGCGCTGCGGCCGATCCGCGACAACTTCGGCGACACCCAGCCGGCGCTGGTCGGCTCGCGCGACAACATCGTCGAGTTCACCCGCGGCGGCTGGCGCAATCCGCTGTATCTGCCGCGCAGCAGCTTCGAGCGCGTGGTCTACCGGCTCGCTTCCGACAAGAAACTGGAGCGCGCCAGCTATCGCGTGCTCGACCGCGCGCAGGACACGCAGCCGGCGCGCGTGGTGCTGCTGGACAAGGTCGAGGACTTCAAGCTGCGCTACATGGACAGCGAGCGCGAATGGGTCACCGAATGGTCGGCCAACAGCAATCGCGACCAGCAGCCGAACGAGGCCACGCAGACCGGCGCGTCCAGCGCCGCCAAGCCGCCGTTGGCGATCGAGCTGACCCTGGTGACCAAGGACATGGGCGAGCTGCGCTTCGTGTTCAAGCCGGGCTCGCAGCCGGCGCCGGCTGCGGCGAACCTGCCGCCACCCGGAAGCAAGACGACACCGGGCGGCGGTTCCAACGGCAACGACGACGACAACGATCTGCCGGTCGCACCGGCACCGCCCGACCCCGATGCAGAATAAGCGCATCAACACCGCACCGCCGCAGCGCCAGCGCGGCATCGCGCTGATCACCGCGATCCTGGTGGTGTCGATCGCGGTGATCGCCGCCACCGCGGTGCTGTCGGCCGGCAGCCTGGCGATACAGCGCACCGCGACGCTGCAGGAAACCGAGAAGGCCTGGTGGTATGCGATCGGCGTCGAGGCCTGGGTCAAGACCATCCTTCAGCGCGACGCCAAGGAGAACAAGTACGACGCGCTGACCGACATCTGGGCGATGCCGGTCGATGCGCTGCCGATCGAAAACGGCGTGCTCGCCGGTCGCATCGTCGACGAGGCCGGCCGCTTCAACTTAAACAACTTCGGCGTCACCGACGTCGCTGTGCGCAAGGAATGGCTGGACATCTTCACGAGGCTGTTCGAGCAGCTCAAGCTCGACGCCTCTCTGGCGCGGCCGCTGTCGGAGGCGATCACCGACTGGATCGACGCTGATCAGAACCCTACGCCCTACGACGGCGCCGAGGACAACGAATACCTGTCGATCCGTGCGCCGGGGACGCCCTATCGCACCGCCAACCGGCTGATGCAGAGCATCACCGAACTGATGGCGGTCAAGGGCATCAACAAGGACATCTATGCGGCGCTGTTGCCATACGTCAGCGCACTGCCGACCACCGACGTGAAGATCAACGTCAACACCGCGCCTGAGGCGCTGGTACGCGCGCTGGTCGACAAACCATCGACCGAGATGGAGCAGTTCCTGCGCGAACGCGCTCAGAAACCGGCGGAAACCGACGGCGAACTGGCGACCAAGGGCATCATCGTCGGCCAGGGTGCCGGTGCCGGCCGCTACAGCGTCAGCAGCTCGTACTTCCAGCTACGTGCCGATGCGACCATCGGCAGCTCGCATGTGGCAATATACAGCCTGTTTTACCGCCCTTCGCAGGGCGAGCCCGTGGTGCTGGCCCGCAGCACCGACAGCGAATAAACCTCTCCAGAAACGACCGCGTGCGCGAAATCTTCTACATTCGCCTGCCCTCAGGCGTGCCCGCCGATGCGATCGGCGAAGCCGTGGTCGGCTATGGCATTGCGGCCGGCGACCACAGCGGCGTGATCGGCGTGAGCCAAGCGCCGCTGAACCTGGTGCTGGATCGCGTCGGCGGCCGTCGCATCGTCGTCATCGTGCCCGGCGCCGACGTGCGCCTGGCCTCGGTCAACGTACCGGCGCGCCAGGCGGCCAAGGTGCTCGCCGCCGCGCCGTACCAGCTCGAAGACCAGCTCGCCGACGACGTCGACACGCTGCACTTCGCGCTCGGCGCGCGCCAGCTCGACGGCAGCTGGCCGGTGGCGGTGGTGACGCGCGCGCTGGTCGACGGCTGGCTGGCGCCGTTCCATGCGCGCGGCCTCAACCCGGAAGGCTTGTATCCGGAATCGCTGGCGCTGCCCTGGGAGCCGGACGCGACGCGCTGGAGTGCACTGATCGAGGCCGGCCAGGTGATCGTGCGCAGCGGCGCCTATGCCGGCTTCTGTTGCGCGCCGGAAGATCTGGTTACCTATCTGCAACTGGCCGACCCGGAAAAATTGCGAGCGCTGCGCCTGCTGATCCTGGCCGACGCGGGCCTCGACTACAGCCGCATCGACTGGCCGCTGGAACTGATGCCCGGCTACGCCAGCGCGCTCGACGCCTACAGCCGCCATCTGCAGCCGGGCTTAAGCATCAACCTGCTGCAGGGCGCGTATTCGCTGAGCCAGGACTATCAGCGCCACTGGAAGCCCTGGCGTGCGGCGGCGCTGCTGGCCGGTGCCTGCCTGCTGCTGGGCGCGGCGATCTATGGCGTGCAGACCGCCGAGCTGTCGCGCGAAATCGCCGCACAGGACGAGGCCAACCTCGCCCGCTTTCACGAGCTGTTCCCGGCGGAGACGCGCATCGTCGATCTCGGCGCGCAGATCGATCAGCAGATCCGCGCGCTCAAGGGCAGCGGCAACAGCGGCGGCGTGTTCGTGCTGCTGGAGACGCTATCGCAGGCGCTCGGCGCCAATCAGGGCCTGAAAGTGCAGAACCTGCAGTACCGCGAAGGCTCCTTGTACCTGGCGATGCGTGCCAGCGATCTGCAGGTGGTCGAGCGCTTGCGCGAATGGTTTTCGACGCAGCGTGCCACCGCACTGGAAGTGCAGTCCGCCGATGCCAGCAGTGAAGGTGTGCAGGTTCGCCTGAAATTGAGCCCGGTCTGATGGCCCATCCCGCAATCCAGAAACTCACCGACGAAGCGCGCAGCCGCTACATCAAGCTGGCGCCGCGCGAGCGCGTGATCGTCATCGTCGGCAGCATCGTCGTCGTGCTGACCGTGATCTATCTCGGCATTATCGAGCCGGTTTCGACTGCGCATGCCAACCGCATCAGTGCGCTGGCCTCGTCGCGCGCGCTGGCGACACAGCTCGAAGTCGCGGCCGCCGCCGTTGCCAGCGCCGGCCCCAAGAGCGGCGCCGCGCAGGCCGGCCGCGGCATGTCGCTGCTGGCGGCGATCGACCAGTCGACGCGCGCCGGCACCCTGGCCAAGCCGCCGGCAAGCCTGCAGCCCGAGGGCGATCACGAGGTGAAAGTTCGCTTCGAAGAGGTGCCGTTCGACAGCCTGGTGCGCTGGCTCGCCGAACTGCAGACCCAGTACGGCGTCAGCGTGCAGCAGCTGGACGTCGAATCGCAAAGTGGCGCCGGGCTGGTCAACGTGCGCCTGTCACTGAACCGCGCCGGCTGATCATGAAGACTCGTTGGCTGATCGTTCTGTGCGTGCTGGTGTTCTTCTACACGCTGATCACGCGCGCGCCGCTGGCGGTGGTCTACGGCCACCTGAGCAAGGGCGAAAACGAGGTGGTGCTGTCCGGCATCGAGGGCACCCTGCGCGAAGGCAGCGCCTCCGGCCTGATCGTGCACAACCAGACCGCGGTGCGCGATCTGCACTGGACGATGAAGCCCTGGCTGCTGCTGATCGGCCGCGCCGGCTTTCACGTCAGCGGCACCGGCGACGGCGTGCTGCTCGACGGCGATGTCGCGCAGACCCTGCTCGGCAACACGCTGATCCAGGATTTCCGCGCCAGCGGATCGGTGAAACCGCTGCTGGCCGCGTTCAAGATGTTTTTGCCGATCGACGGCATGCTCGGGCTCGAGGCCTCCAAGCTGGTATTGAAGAACGGCCTGCCGACCAGCGCGCAGGGCCGCATCGAACTCAATGGCCTGGCGTGGAAACTCGGCCGCGAGCCGATGTCGCTGGGCGATTTCGTCGCTGATGTCGCGCCCACCGACAAGGGCCTCGCCGCGGTAGTCAAGACCACGCGTGGCCCGCTCGACGTCAGCGGCGACGCGCAGCTGCTCGCCGACGAAAGTTACGAAATGCATCTGCAGATCAAGGCCAAGGCCGAGGCGCCGCAGCCGCTGGTCAACATGCTCGCCGGCCTCGGCGCGCCCGACAACCAGGGCTACTACCACATCCGCCGCAAGGGCCAGCTCGCCTCGCCCGCCGCACCGGTGGTACAGGCCGTCGAGAAGGCTTCAGCCGATGCCGGCGACGAATAAGGACTGGAGCCCGCACATCGTCGTCGCGACGATCGTCGAGCGTGACGGCCGCTTCCTGCTGATCGAAGAGCGCATCAATGGCGCGCTGGTGCTGAATCAACCCGCGGGCCACTGGGAACCGGGTGAAACGCTGATCGAGGCGGCGCGCCGCGAAACCCTGGAAGAAGCCGGCTGGGACGTCGAGCCCACGCATCTGCTCGGCATCTACGAATGGCAGCCGCAGAGCTTGAGTTATCCGTTCGTGCGCTTCGCGTTCGCCGCCACCGCGCTGCGCCATCATCCGGATCGCCAACTCGATGATGGCATCGAACGCGCGGTGTGGATGACGCCGGACGAAATCCTGCAGGCCGAGCCGCGCTGGCGCAGCCCATCGGTGCAGACCTGCATCGCCGACTACCAGGCCGGCGTCCGCTACCCGCTGGAACTGATCCAGCATCTCGCGCCATCGCGCTGAGCGGCTTGCGATGAGCGGCAATGGTGCGCATGTCGTCGTCGGCCTGTCCGGCGGTGTCGATTCGGCAGTCAGCGCGTATTTGCTGAAGGAACAGGGCTATCGGGTCAGCGGCCTGTTCATGGTCAACTGGACCGAGGACGAGCAAGGCTATTGCAGCTCGGCAGACGATTTCCAGGACGCGCGAGCCGTCTGCGAAGAACTCGACATTCCGCTGCATCGCGTCGATTTCTCTGCCGAATACCGCGAGCGGGTGTTCCGGCATTTTCTTGCCGACTACGCCGCCGGCAAGACGCCGAATCCGGATCTGCTGTGCAATCGCGAAGTGAAGTTCCAGCCGTTCCGCGAGCATGCGCTGCGGCTCGGCGCGGACTTCGTCGCCACCGGCCACTACGCGCAGCTGTCGCACCAGGCCGACGGCCCTCACCTGCTGCGCTCGGTGACCGAAGACAAGGATCAGACTTATTTTCTGGCGCTGGTCGCACGCGCACAGTTCGAGCGCGTGCTGTTCCCGATCGGGGGACTGACCAAGCCGCAGGTACGCGAGATCGCCTCGAAAGCCGGCCTGCCGAATCACCGCAAGAAGGATTCGACCGGCATCTGCTTTGTCGGCGAACGCGAATTCCGCGGCTTTCTGCAGCACTATCTGAAGCCCGATCCGGGTGCGATCCTCGACGATCGTGGTGCCAGGATCGGCGAGCATCAGGGCCTGATGTATTACACGCTGGGCCAGCGCCGCGGTCTCAACATCGGTGGGGTGCGTGGCGCGCGCGATGCGCCCTGGTACGTCGTCGCCAAGCGCGCCGGGGACAAGGCACTCATCGTCAGCCAGGATGCGCAGCATCCGCTGCTGATGAGCAATGCGCTGACGACGCTGCCGTTCGAGTGGATACGCCGGCCCGAGCCTTTGCCTTCGCGCCTGCAGGCGCGCATTCGTCATCGGCAAAAGCTGCAGGATTGCGCGGCAGAAATGCTGCCGGATGGTCGCGTGCTGGTTCGCTTCGAACAGGCGCAGCGCGCAGTTTCGCCGGGGCAGTACTGCGTGCTTTACGGCGGCGAGGAATGCCTGGGCGGCGGCGAGATCGAGTCGGCGCAAGCGTAATCGCGTCTACTGTAGGAGCGGATCCCATCCGCGACTCGACACTGCCAGATTGCAGTCGCGGATAGGATCCGCTCCTACATTGCCGGCAAGTATTGCTAGACCTTCACCGGCGTCAGCCGGTCATCCGCCGGCACCACGCTGCCCCAGGTCTTGCACGACGGGCATTGCCAGAACAGCAGGCCGGGCGCGAGGCCGCAGCTGGTGCAGCGGTAGCGCGTGCGGCTGGCGGCGGCGATACGCAGCGCCTCGCGCAGAGTGTTCATCGCCAGCGCCATGGACTCGTCCTGCGGCGGCTCGATCGCCTGCAGCAGTTGTTCGAGCAGCGCCCAGCGCGGATTGGCGGCGAAGGATTCGGCGAGAAAACGCGCCGGATTGCTGCCGCTTTCCTTCAGCAGCCGCGCCTGCGCCAGCACGCTGACGCTGACCGTGTCTTCGGCGTCCAGCTCCTGCAGGAATTCGAGGAATTCCGGCAACTGGTGTTCGGCCTCGGAACAGCGCAGCAGTGGCTCGACGATCTCCGGGATGTAGCGCAGATCCTGCTCGGGCACCCGGCGCAGCGCCTTGATCGCGCCGAGGCGGTCGCCGGCCTGCTCGAGCAGCGAGCCGAGCAGCAGGTTGGCGCGCACACAGCCGCCATCCTCATCGAGTGCGCGCCATGACAGGCGTTGCGCTTCCTCGACATTCTTGGCGCGACGCGCCTCGTCGGCGAGCTCGCAGTAGTACTGCGCGGTGATCGCCTGGCGCGGTTGCGCGGCCACCGCCTGCAGGCGCCGGCTGGCGTCGATCGCACGGCGCCATTCGTGGCTCTGCTCGTGTATCGACACCAGCGATTCCAGCGCCGAGGTCACGTGCAGGCCGCGCTGGCTGAGCTGCTCGAACAGCTGCTCGGCGCGATCGATCATGCCGGCCTTGAGGTAATCCAGCGCCAGCTCGTAGCGCGCGCGATCGAACTGGTCCGGACGCAGCGGAGCGCGCTCGACCAGGGCCTCGTGCACGCGCAGCGCGCGGTCGACTTCGCCGCGCTTGCGGAACAGCGCGCCCAGGGTCAGGTGCAGCTCGATCGCCTGGCTATCGAATTCGCCGACCCGGAGCAGCGCGGCGAGTGCCTGGTCGGGATCGTCGTTGACCAGGCTGCTCATGCCGGCCATGGCCTCGGCAGTCGGCCGGTCATCGGCCGCACCGGGCATGGAGACACCGTTGCCGACGCCGCCGGGCCCTTTTCCGCGGATGTACCAGCCCAGGGCGATCCCGAGCGGCAGGATCAGCCAGGCGGCGACGCTGTCAGACATCCTTTAGCGGAATGTTGCGCAGGTTCTTCAGCTCGGCCTCGGCGTCGCGCAGCTGCTTGCGCAGGCGGCGCGCTTCGGCTTTCAGCGTGAGAATGCGGCCGCCGCAGATCAGCAGCGTCAGCAGCACGGCGATGAAGAAATCGGCCAGCACCAGCGCGATCAGCGGCAGCTCGATCTGGCCGGCGAGATAGTCGAAATGGATCGGCTGCGCATTGAAGTAGCCGACGGTCGCGCCGACGCAGAGCACCAGGACCAGCACGACGGTGACAAAGATCCGGTACACGATCAGAAATCCTTTTGAATGACGCGGCTGACGCCGGCGACAACGGCCGCAGAGGAAAAGCTTACTCCGAGGCGCTGTCGTTGACGCGCTCGCGCATTTCCTTGCCGGGCTTGAAGTGCGGCACGTGCTTGGCCGGGATCGTCACTGCCTCGCCGGTTTTCGGGTTGCGACCGACACGGCTGGGACGATGATGCAGCGCGAAGCTGCCAAAACCACGAATTTCGACACGGTCCTGCTTGGCCAGGGCCAGGCTGACGCGGTCGAGTATCAGTTTGACGGCCAGCTCCACATCCTTATGCATAAGGTGGGTCTGCCGTGCGGCCAGACGTTCAATCAGCTCCGACTTCGTCATATAGGTTATGGAATAAGGCCGCAGCTGTGACGATAGTCAAAAAAGAAGGGCCGCGCAAGCGCGGCCCTTCGATTTTTCCCAATACTTCTGGGGAGATACAGCTTGGAGAGGCTTAGCCCTCGCCGCCGCCCAGCTGATCCTTGAGCAGGTCACCCAGCGAAGTCTTGCCGGTGGAAGCGTTACGGCTGTATTCCGTGACGATCTCGGCTTCTTCCTGGATCTCCTTCTCGCGGACGCTCAGCGTCACGATGCGGGTCTTGCGGTCCACGCCGATGAAGCGCGCTTCCAGCGTATCGCCTTCCTTCAGCACCTTGGTGGCATCTTCCACGCGCTCGCGGGACAGGTCGTTGGCCTTGATGTAGCCCTCGACGCCACCGGCGAGTTCGATCACGGCGCCACGCGCCTCGACCGACTTGACGGTGCCCTTGACCATGGCGCCCTTGACATTCTCGGCCATGAACTGGGTCAGCGGATCCTGGGCAACCTGCTTCACGCCCAGGCTGATGCGCTCACGGGCGGAGTCGATCGCCAGCACCACGGCGTTGACTTCCATGCCCTTCTGGTACTTGCGCACGGCGTTGGCGCCGTCGTCGTTCCAGTCGAGGTCAGACAGGTGAACCAGGCCGTCGATGCCACCGTTGAGGCCGATGAACACGCCGAAGTCGGTGATCGACTTGATCTGGCCGCTGACCTTGTCGCCCTTCTGGTAGTTCTGGCTGAACTCTTCCCATGGGTTGGGCACGCACTGCTTCATGCCCAGGCTGATACGGCGGCGCTCGCCGTCGATATCCAGGATCATCACCTCGACTTCCTGGCCGATGGTGACGGCCTTGTTCGGGTTGATGTTCTTGTTGGTCCAGTCCATTTCGGAAACGTGGACCAGGCCTTCGACGCCCGGCTCGATTTCGACGAACGCGCCGTAATCGGTGATGTTGGTGACCTTGCCGAACAGGCGGGTCTTTTCCGGGTAGCGGCGGGCAATGTCGACCCACGGATCGGCACCCAACTGCTTCAGGCCGAGGCTGACGCGGCGACGCTCGCGGTCGTACTTCAGCACCTTGACTTCGATTTCCTGGCCGACCTGGACGACTTCCGCCGGATCCTTGATGCGCTTCCAGGTCATGTCGGTGATGTGGAGCAGGCCGTCGATGCCGCCCAGATCCACGAACGCGCCGTACTCGACGAGGTTCTTGACCACGCCCTTGAGGACGATGCCTTCCTGCAGGTTGGCGAGCAGGCTGTCGCGCTCGGCGCTGTACTCGGCTTCGAGCACTTCGCGGCGGCTGACAACGACGTTGTTACGCAGACGGTCGAGCTTGATGACCTTGAACTCGAGCGGCTTGCCTTCGAGGTAGGACGTGTCGCGGACCGGACGGACGTCGACCAGCGAGCCCGGCAGGAACGCGCGGACCGTGCCGATGTCGACGGTGAAACCGCCCTTGACCTTGCCGGTGATGATGCCGATGACGGTTTCCTTGCCGTCGAACGCCTTCTGCAGGCGCTCCCAGGTCTTGATCCGCTCGGCCTTTTCCTTGCTGAACTTGGTTTCGCCGAAGCCGTCTTCGACGGTTTCCAGCGCGACTTCGACCTGATCGCCAACGGCGATGGTGAGCACGCCGTCGACCATGAACTCGATGATCGGGATCACGCCTTCGGACTTCAGGCCGGCGTCGACGATGACGACGTCGGGCTTCAGTTCCAGCACGATCGCGTTGACGATGGTGCCCGGCTGCATCGACTGGCCGCCCTTGAGGCTGGCCTCAAACATTTCAGCAAAAGACTCAATCATTCAGTTAACTCTCAATAGCCTGCCCGGGACGGAGACGGCAGTCGTGTTGGTTATCAAAGGCCGCATCCGTTTGCGGCCCGTCACCCCTGCGTGGAAAAAGCACGGCCTCGCGAAGAACTGTTGCCAGCTAGCTTCGGAGGAAACCCCGATCCTTTAACAAATCGTCAATACGCTGAGCCACTTGCGTGGGATTCAGTAGCGTCGTGTCGATCAGGATCGCGTCACTCGCCGGCACCAATGGCGCCACGCTGCGAGTGCGGTCCCGCTCATCGCGGGTGCTTATTTCGGTGCAGAGGTCTGCCAATATAGCGGTTTGGCCGGCCGCACTCAACTGACGCAGCCGGCGCCGCGCCCGCTCCTCGGCGCTGGCGGTCAGAAACAGCTTCAGCGCCGCATCCGGAAACACCACCGTGCCCATGTCGCGGCCGTCGCCGATCAGGCCGGGCGCGACGCGGAAATCCTTCTGCCGCTGAAGCAAGGCAGTGCGCACGGCGGGCGCGGCCGCGATCTGCGAGGCCAGGCCGCCAGTGGTCTCGGCGCGCACCCGATCCTTGACGTTGACGCCACCGACCCAGATCGCCTCGTCGTCCTCGTGGGCGCCGGTAAAGCGGATATCGAGATTCGGCGCCAGCGCGGCAACCGCGTCGGTATCGCTCAGCGCGATGCCGGCATCGACCGCGGCCAAAGCCAGGATCCGGTACAGCGCACCGCTGTCGAGCCGATGCCAGCCGAGCCTTTCTGCCAGGCCGCGCGACACCGTGCCCTTGCCGACGCCGGAAGGGCCATCGACGGTGATGACGGGAGTCGCGATGCCGCTGTTCATGGAAGCCGTCTCAAGCCGAGGTCAAGGCAGCGAGCTGCAAAAAGTAGTCCGGGAAAGTCTTGGCCACGCAGCCCGGATCGTTGATGCGTAGCGCCACGCCGCAGGCGGCGAGCGAGAAACTCATGGCCATGCGATGGTCGTCGTAGGTATCGATGGCCGCGCGCGCGAGTACTGCCGGCGGCTTGATGCGCAGGAAATCCGGCCCGGCTTCGACCGTGGCGCCTAGCTTGGCGAGCTCCGCCGCCATCGCCGCGATGCGGTCGGTTTCCTTGACGCGCCAGCTGCCGATGTTGCGCAGCACGCAGGGGCCGTCCGCAAACAGCGCCATCACCGCGGCCGTCATCGCCGCATCCGGAATATGGTTGAAGTCGGTATCGAAAGCCGCCGGACGAAAACCGCCTGCGAGACCCGGTGAACTGACTTCGCTCCAGTCCTCGCCCTGCTTCACCTCGGCGCCCATTGCGGCCAACACGTCGACGAAGCGCACGTCGCCCTGCAGGCTCGCGCTACCCATGCCGTGTACGCGGACCGGCCCGCCAGCAAGTGCGCCGAGCGCCAGAAAATACGATGCGGACGAGGCATCGCCCTCCACCGCGAAGTGACCCGGCGCCGCGTACTGCGAGCCTGCCGCGACCATGAAACGCGGCGCACCCGCCCCGGTCTGCGAGCGCTGCACATCGACACCGAAGCGGCGCATCAGCGCGATGCTCAGCTCGATGTAGGGCTTGGAAATCAGCTCGCCTTCGACGTCGATCACCAGATCATGCTCGCGCGCCAGCAGCGGCGCGGATTGCAGGATGCCGGTGAGGAACTGGCTGGAAGCGTCGCCGCGTACCCGTACCGGCTGCAGCGCACGCGCCTGCGCCGGCTCGATCAGCAGCGGCGGAAAACCGGCCTGTTGCAGATAACCGATCTGCGCGCCCAGAGGACGCAGCGCGTCGACCAGATCGCCGATCGGCCGCTCGTGCATGCGCGGTACGCCGGACAGTCGATAGCGCCCGTCCATGAACGCCAGCACCGCGACCAGCGTGCGCACCGACAGCCCGGAGTTGCCGACGAAAATATCCGACTCGCGCCGTGGAAACCGCGCTGCGCCGCGAACCTGCCAAACGTCGCCGACCTGCTGCAACGGCACGCCGCAGGCGATCAGCGCCTCGCGCATCACGCGGGCGTCGTCGGACTCGAGCAGGCCGCTCAACTGCGTTTCGCCTTGAGCCAGCGCCGCCAGCAGCAGCGCGCGTATCGACACGCTCTTGGAGCCCGGCAGACGCAGCTCGCCGCGCGCGGCGCGTATCGGCGCCAGGTCGAGGTACGAGACGTCGCTCATTCGATCTGCGTCAGATAGTACTCACGCGCTGCGCGGGCGCGCTCGAACGCGGCTTTCATTTCGTCCCAGCGACCGTCCGTGATCATGCCCTGCAGCGCCTGCAGGTCGGCGATCTGCCGTGTCAGCAGCTCGCTGACGGCCGGCGCATTGGCACGCACGATGTCATGCCACATCTGCGGCGAACTGCTGGCGATGCGGGTGAAGTCGCGAAAGCCGCCACCGGCGTTCGGAAAAATATGGCGGCTGTCGTCGAGCTTGCCGACCACGTCGACGAAGCTGTACGCGAGCACATGCGGCAAATGCGACGTCGCCGCGAAAATGGCGTCGTGCTGGGACGGTGTCATCTCGACCACGCGCGCGCCGCAGGCTTCCCAGAGTGCTCGCACCAGTGCCAACGCTTTCTCATCCTGGCGCGCATGCGGCGTCAGGATCACACGATGCTTGCGAAACAGATCAGCCAGCGAATTGGCGACGCCGCTTTTCTCGGTGCCGGCGATCGGATGGCCGAGCACGAACCAGGGCGGCAGTTCGCCGAACACGGTTTCAACATCGGCGGCGACCGACTGCTTGGTGCTGCCGACGTCGGTGACGACGGCGCCCGCCGCGATCGCGCCGCGGATCGCGTTCAGCGCATCGGCGGTGCGCAGCACCGGCACCGCGATGATCACCAGGTCGGCGTTCTTCACCGTGGCAGCGGGACTGTCGCCGGCATGATCGATCACGCCCAGCGTCACCGCCTGCTCACGCCGCTGCGGATCGGGATCGTAGCCGCTGATGCTGCCGACGCCGCCGGCGGCGCGCAGCGCGCGGGCGACGCTGCCACCGATCAGGCCCAGGCCGATGACGGCGAGGTGCTTAGCGAGCATCAACTGAAATCCAAGGAAACTCCGTTCGTCCCGAGTAGGCTCGCTTGCGAGCCGTATCGAGGGACCCGATCGGTGCTGGCCCCTCGATACGCCGCAAGCGGCTACTCGGGGCAAACGGGAGGCGATATAAGGTCCGCATCGAACCCATCAAGCGCCCAGCACATCACGCAGCGCCGCCAGAAAACGATCGTCCTCGCTCTCGGTACCCAGCGTCACGCGCAAAAAGTTCGGCAGGCCATACGAACCCATGGGCCGCACGATGATGCCGCGCTCCAGCAGGCCCTGATGAACCGGCGACGCATCACGGCCGAAGTCGATGGTCAGGAAGTTGGCCTGAGACGGCAGACATTTCAGGCCGAGCTTGGCCAGCAGCGGCGGCAGACGCAGACGCTCGCGCGCATTCAACTCTACCGACAGACGCACATGCTCCTGATCGGCCAGCGCCGCTTCGGCGCCGATCAGCGCCAGCGAGTTGTTGTTGAACGGCTGACGTACGCGATTCAGCAGATCGGCGACCGTGGGATGCGACAGCGCGTAGCCGACGCGAAGGCCGGCGATGCCGTAGATCTTCGAGAACGTGCGGCAGACCAGCAGGTTCGGATAGCGATCCAGCCAGGCGCGCGCGTCGGAGCGCAGCTCCGCGTCCTGATAATCGTAGTAGGCCTCGTCGAGCGCGACGATCACGTGCGGCGGCACGGTGTCCAGAAAGCGCTCGATCTCCTGCGGCGTGTTCCAGGTGCCGGTCGGATTG
This sequence comes from Hydrocarboniphaga sp., assembly GCF_965279055.1. Lineage (NCBI taxonomy): Bacteria > Pseudomonadati > Pseudomonadota > Gammaproteobacteria > Nevskiales > Nevskiaceae > Hydrocarboniphaga > Hydrocarboniphaga sp. The sequence continues at coordinate 2,228,482 of NZ_OZ257125.1, forward strand.
TTCGGGTTGGCGATGAACACCAGGCTGACGTCGGCACGCGTCTTCAGCACGCGCGCGAAGGCATCGAGATCGTGGCCATACGGCATGGTCGGGTGATCGGCCGGGAAGCTCGGCACCACCACGGCTTCGGCGTTCTGCGCCTGTGTTGCCAGCGCATAGACCGCGAACGCGAAATCCGAATACATCACCGCGCGGCCGGGGCCGGCGTAGATGCGCGACAGGAATTCGAGGATGTCGTTGGAGCCGTTGCCCAACGTGATCTGCTCGGGCGCGATGCCGTGATATCGGCCGATCGCCGCCTTCAGCGCAAAACCGCTGCCGTCCGGATACAGGCCCAGATTCTGCTCGCCGGCCGCCGACGCAACCGCGGCGCGCACTTTCGGGCTCGCACCCAGGGGGTTTTCGTTGGACGCGAGCTTGAGCACGTCCTTGATGCCGAGCCTGCGCTGCAGCTCGTCGATCGGCATGCCGGGGGTGTAGGCGTGCAAAGACAGCACGCCGGGCAGCGCATTGCGCTGCAGCACTTCGTTGTTGGGTTTGGTCACGCTCAAATCACCGCTTGCGGATAGGAGCCGAGCACGCGGAACAGAGCGGCGCGCTGGCGGATTTCGTCGAGTACCGGCTTGATCAAAGGGTCTTCGCAGTGGCCGTCGATATCGACGTAGAAGTTGTAGTCCCAGGCGGCGCGGCGCGATGGCCGCGACTCCAGCTTGGTCAGGTTGATACCGGCTTTGGCGAACGGCGCCAGCAGCTCGAACAGCGCGCCCGGGCTGCCCTTGTGCGCCGAGAACACCAGCGAGGTCTTGTCGCGACCGCTAGGGTCGGACAGCTTGCGGCCGATGATCAGGAAGCGCGTGGTATTGCTGGGATCGTCCTCGATGTTCGAGGCCAGCACGTTGAGGCCGTACAGCTCGGCGGCGGCCTTGCTGGCGATCGCCGCGCCGATGCCGGTTTCGGACACCTGCTGCGCCGCCGCGCCATTGCTCGACACCACCGCCTGCGAGGCATTGGGCAGGTTCGCATCCAGCCAGTGGCGGCACTGCGACAGCGACTGCGCGTGCGAGAAGATCACTTTGACCTGGTCCAGCCGCTCGACCTTGGCCATCAGGTGGTGATGCACCGGCAGCAGCACTTCGCCGCAGATGCTCAGGTTCGCCGTCGCCAGTTCGTCCAGGGTGTTGCTGACGATACCGCCGATGGAGTTTTCCACCGGGACGACGCCGTAGGCGGTTTCCCCGGAGTCGACGTCGCGGAAGATTTCGTCGATCGCGCGCTTGGCGCGCGCCTCGACCGAGTGGCCGAAGTGCTTGTAGACGGCTTCCTGCGTGTAGGTGCCTTCCGGGCCGAGATAGGCCACCGTCAGAGGCGACTCCAGCGCCAGGCAGGCCGACATGATTTCGCGCATCAGCCGCGCCATCACCTCGTCGCCTATCGGGCCCTTGTTGCGTTCCATCGCGCGGCGCAGAACTTCGGCCTCGCGCGCCGGGCGGTAGTGGTCGCCGTCGGCGCCGGCCTTGGCCTTGATGTCGCGCACGGCCTCGGCAACGTGGGCGCGCTCGCTGATCAGGGCCTGGATCTTCTCGTCCAGCGCATCGATCAGGGCGCGAGCTTCGGGCAGCGTGGTCGGTTTCATAGGAGCGGATTCGAAAGGACGCGAAGAATACAGCGGTTTGTTCCCCTCTCCCACCGGGAGAGGGGACCGCGGCCTCAGCGAGCCGCGATCACGCGCGTCGACAGCACGCCGGGGATGGCCGCGATCTCGTCGACCACGGTCTGCGGTATCGAGGTATCGACGTCGACCAGCGTGTAGGCCAGATCGCCGCGCGACTTGTTCAGCAGGTCGGCAATGTTGAGATTGCGCCGCGCCAGCGCGGTCGAGATCTGCCCGACCATGTTCGGCACGTTCTCGTTGACGATGCACAGCCGGTACTTGCCCGGCAGCAGCGCCAGCACCGCTTCCGGAAAATTCACCGAGTTGGTGACATTGCCGGTCTCCAGAAAATCGCGCAGCTGCTCGGCGACCATGACCGCACAGTTGTCCTCGGCCTCGTTGGTGGACGCCCCCAGATGCGGCAGCGCGACCACGCGCGGGTTGCCCTTGAGCGCATTCGACGGAAAGTCGCAGACGTAGGCGTGCAGCCGGTTCTCGTTGAGCGCCTCGACCACGGCGGCCTCGTCGACGATGCCTTCGCGCGCAAAATTCAGCACCACGCCGCGCGGCTTCAGCAGCCGGATGCGCTCGGCGTTGATCAGGTTGCGCGTCGCCGGAGCCAGCGGCACGTGCAAGGAGACGAACTGCGACTTGGCCAGAACTTCGTCGACGGTCAGCGCCTGCTTGACGCGTGCGTCGAGCTTCCACGCGTTCTGCACCGTCATCGCCGGATCAAAGCCCCAGACTTCCATGCCCAGATCGATCGCCGCATTCGCCAGCTTGACGCCGATCGCACCGAGGCCGACGACACCCAGCGAACGGCCCGGCAGTTCCATGCCGACGAACTTCTTCTTGCCGGCTTCGACTGCCTCGTGCATCGCGTGATCGTCGCCGTCTAGCTTGCGCACGAAGTCCAGCGCCGGCGCGATATTGCGTGACGCCAGCAGCAGGCCGGCCAGCACCAGCTCTTTGACCGCATTGGCGTTGGCGCCCGGCGCATTGAACACCGGCACGCCGCGCTTGCTCATCAGCGCGACCGGAATGTTGTTGGTGCCGGCGCCAGCGCGGCCGATCGCCTTGACGCTGGCCGGCAGCTCGGTCTTGTGCAGGTCCGCGGACCGCACCAGGATCGCGTCCGGCGCGGCGACATCCGGCCCGGTCTGGAACCGCGGCGCCGGCAGGCGCTCCAGGCCCTGCGCGGAGATGCTGTTAATCGTCTGAATTTTGAACATTGGAATTCTCCTCGTTGTTATCCCCTCTCCCGCGTGCGGGAGAGCAGTTGGCTCCAGCGAGAAGCGACCGATGTCGCTTCGAGTTAGGCCAACTGCGCGCGCAGCGCCGGGAGAGGGTTCTTTCGGACACGACAAAAGCCCCTCTCCCTAACCCTCTCCCGCATGCGGGAGAGGGGACGAATCAGCCGCGGGTGCGCGCAAACTCCTTCATGTAGTCGACCAGCGCCGCAACGCCTTCCTGTGACATCGCGTTGTAGATCGAGGCGCGCATGCCGCCGACCGAGCGGTGGCCTTTCAGGCCGATCAGGCCGGCTGCCTTCGAGCCTTTCAGGAAGTCGGCGTCCAGCTCGGAGTTGGCCAGAACGAACGGCACGTTCATCTTGGAGCGCACCGCCTTTGCCACCGGGTTGCGGTAGAAGTCCTGGCTGTCGAGGTAGTCGTACAGCAGCTTGGCTTTGCGCGCGTTGTGTTCGCCGATCGCGGCCAGCCCGCCGCGGGCCTTCATCCACTTGAACACCAGGCCGCAGACGTACCAGGAGAAGGTCGGCGGCGTGTTCAACATCGAATCGTTGTCGGCGACATTCTTGTAGTCGTGGATCTGGAAGGTGCCGGGCGCGACCTGGCCGATCAGATCGTCACGCACGATGACCACGGTCAGACCAGCCGGACCGATGTTCTTCTGCGCGCCGGCGTAGATCAGGCCGTACTTCGACACGTCGAACGGACGCGACGCGAAGCTCGACGACATGTCGCTGACCAGCGGCACCTTGCCGACATCCGGCGCGTCCGGAAACTCGACGCCGTGGATGGTTTCGTTCGAGGTGATGTGCACGTAGGCCGCATCCGGATCGAGCTTCCAGGTGGCTAGCGCGGGGATGTCGGTGAACTTGCCGGCTTCGCTGCTCGCCGCGAGATTGGCCTTGCCGTGATTCGCGAATTCCTTGTACGCCTTCTTGCCCCAGTCGCCGTTGACGATGAAGTCGGCGCCGGTTTTGCCGCGAAGCAGGTTCTGCGGCACCACCGCGAACTGCGCGGTCGCCCCGCCCTGCATGAACAGCACTTTGTAGTTCGCCGGGATGCCCAGCACTTCGCGCATGTCGCGTTCGCAGTCCTGCGCGATCTGCGTGAACTCCTTGTCGCGATGGCTCATTTCCATCACGCCCATGCCCGAGCCGTGCCAGTCCAGCAGCTCGGCTTTGACTTCCTCAAGCACGGCCAGCGGCAAGGTCGCGGGGCCGGCGCTGAAGTTGTGGATGCGGCTCATGTTGTATCTCCTGTTCTAGTTTTTTGATCGGGGTTCATGCCGCCGCGGACGAACGCGTCGCCCGCAGCCAGTTTTCTACTTCAAGGCCGGGCACCGACAGATAACGCTGTGGCTCGTCGGTGATCAGCGTCAGGCCATGCGTCAGCGCGGTAGCGGCCAGGATCAGCTCGAAGCCGCTGAGGCTTTCATGCTGCTGCGCCAGGTAACCGGCGAGCTGGCTCGCCTTCTGCGCCTCGGCGCTGCCGAACTCGATCACGCGCAGCGTCGCGAGCATCGTCTTCATCAGCTCGCCGTAGCGCGCCAGCGCACGCGGCTGCAGGCGCAGGCCGGTCTCGGCCTGAACCTGGCTGACGACGGAGATCGCGACTTCGCCGGGCTTGAGCTGGCCGAGCGCCAGCACGACCGGCAGCCTTCCTTTGACGGCGGCCGCCAAAGTCGCGGCGTCTAGCAGCACGCCCATCTAGCGCCTAACCGTCATGGTCGCGAAAGCGGGCATCCAGTCGTGAGGACCGGACGTCGGTTGCGGCCTTACAGCGAGCACTGGATGCCCGCCTGTGCGGGCATGACATGTGTGCTTATTCATTCGGCTTCCAGACCTGGAAGTCGGCGATGCCGGCCGCCAACTCCGGCGCCGGGTTGCGAAAGTGCTCGCGCAGCGCCGGCGGCCAGTCAGTGGCCTCGAAGCGCGCCAGCCAGTCCTTGACCGCGATCGAAATCAGCCGGTTGCGGGTCATGCCGGCCAGCTCGACCGCCCGGTTGAGGCGCTCGAGGGTGTCGTCGTCGAAATGGACACTGAAATTCATCGGCGCGGATTAAAACATAACAGGACATGTTAGACAACGGCTTCGGGCAAAGAAAAGGCGCGGAATCTCCGCGCCTCTTCGTTTGCCGCCAAGGGGCTATTCCTCGGTGGCCTCGCCCTCGCCCGCGTCGCTCGGCCCTTCCAGCGGCGCCGCGGTGTCGTCGACCGCGACCTCGTCCTCGGCTTCGATCTCGATCCTGTCGACGCCGACCAGGCGGTCGCCGGCGTTGGGCTTCATCAGCCTCACGCCCTGGGTGTTGCGGCCCATCGTGCGAACGTCAGTGGCCTTGAAGCGGATCAGGTTCGCGGACTCGCTGATCAGCATCACCTGGTGACCATCGGTGACCTCGACCGCGCCGATCAAGTTGCCGGTCTTGTCGGTCAGCGACTGCGCGATCACGCCCATGCCGCCACGGCCGCGCAGCGGGAACTGGTCGATCGGGGTGCGCTTGCCGTAGCCGAACTCGGACGCGGTCAGCACGTCGGCACGCGCCTCGCCTTCGGTTTCCGGCGACACCACGATCAGCGAGATGATCTGCGCATGCGCCGGCAGCACCTCTTCGCTGGTCTCGGTTTCCGTGCCTTCGCCGGACTCGTCGGCCGCCGCTTCGTCGCGACGCACCAGGCGCATGCCGCGCACGCCCGTCGCGGTGCGGCCCATCGCGCGCACGTCGTTCTCATTGAAGCGGATCACGCGGCCGGCGTCACTGAACATCAGCACGTCGCTGTTGCCGGTGGTCAGCGCGACGCCGACCAGGGAATCGTCGACGCGCAGGTCCAGCGCGATGATGCCGTTGCTGCGGATGTTGGCGAACGCGGCCAGATCGGTCTTCTTGACCGTGCCCAGGCGCGTCGCCATGAAGATGTAGCGCGGCGAGCCGTCCTCGTTCTCGAACTTCTTGACCGACAGCACCGCGCTGATTTTCTCGCCGGCTTCCAGCGGCAGCAGGTTGACGAACGGCCGACCGCGCGAGCCGCGCGAACCACCCGGCAGCTCGAATACGCGCAGCTTGTAGACCTTGCCGGTGGAGCCGAAGCACAGCAGCCAGTCGTGCGTATGCGCGACCCACAGCCGATCGACGAAATCTTCCTGCTTGTTGGCGGTGGCGAGCTTGCCGCGGCCGCCGCGCTTCTGCGCCTGGTACTCGGTCAGCGGCACGCTCTTGACGTAGCCTTCGTGGCTCAAGGTCACGACCATGTCCTGCGGCGCGATCAGGTCTTCGCGCGCCATATTCAGCGCGGCGTCGGTGATTTCGGTGCGGCGCTCGTCGCCGTACTGCTCCTTGATCGCCAGCAGCTCGTCGCGGATCACCGTCAGCAGGCGATCTTCCGAGGCGAGGATGTCGAGGTAGTCGATGATCGCGTCGAGCAGTTCCTTGAACTCGTTGTGGATCTTGTCCTGTTCCAGACCGGTCAGTCGCGACAGGCGCATTTCCAGGATCGCCGAGGACTGCGCGTCGGACAGGCGATAGGCCGCCTTGCCGTCTTCGTCGATGATGCCGAATTCGGCGGCCAGATCTTCCGGCCGCGACGCCGACGAATCCGCACGCGCCAGCAGCGTCGTCACCAGGCCCGCGTCCCAGGTGCGCGCCATCATCTTGGTCTTGGCTTCGGCGGAATTCGGCGAGCTGCGGATCAGCTCGATCATTTCGTCGATGTTGGCCAGCGCTACCGCCAGGCCTTCGAGGATATGCGCGCGCTTGCGCGCTTCGCGCAGCAGGTAGCGGGTGCGGCGCGTGACCACTTCGCGGCGATGGCGCACGAAGATTTCGAGCAGCGTCTTCAGCGACATGGTCTTCGGCTGGCCGCCGTCGAGCGCGACCATGTTGATGCCGAACGTGACCTGCAACGAGGTCTGCTGGAACAGGTTGTTCAGCACGACCTCTTCGTTCTCGCCGCGCTTGAGCTCGATGTAGACGCGCATGCCGTCCTTGTCGGACTCGTCGCGAATTTCGGCAATGCCTTCGACTTTCTTTTCCTTGACCAGCTCGGCGATGCGCTCCTGCAGGCGCGCCTTGTTCACCTGGTAGGGCAGCTCGGTGACGATGATCGCCTGCTTGTCGTTGCCCACGGTTTCGAAGTGGGTGCGCGCGCGGATGACGATGCGACCGCGGCCGGTCTCGTAGGCTTCCTGCAGGCCGTGCGCGTCGAGGATCAGGCCGGCGGTGGGAAAGTCCGGCGCCGGGATCAGCTTCATCAGACCGGCGGTGTCGATGTCCGGGTTGTCGATCAGCGCGATGCAGCCCGAGATCACTTCGCCGAGGTTATGTGGCGGGATGTTGGTGGCGAGGCCGACGGCGATACCGGCCGAGCCGTTGACCAGCAGCTGCGGCACGCGCGTCGGCAGCACCAGCGGCTCGACGTCTTTTTCGTCGTAGTTCGGGACGAAGTCGACGGTCTCCGAATCGATGTCGGACAGCATCTCCGAGGTCAGCCGCGCCATGCGGCATTCGGTGTAACGCATCGCCGCGGCGCGGTCGCCGTCGACCGAGCCGAAGTTGCCCTGGCCGTCGACCAGCAGGTAACGCATCGAAAACGGCTGGGCCAGACGCACCAGCGCGTCGTAGGCGGCGGTGTCGCCGTGCGGGTGATATTTGCCGATGACGTCGCCGACCACGCGCGCGCACTTGATGTACGGGCGGTTCCAGACGTTGTTGAGCTGGCTCATCGCATACAGGATGCGGCGATGCACCGGCTTCAGGCCGTCCCGGGCATCCGGGAGTGCGCGGCCGACGATTACGCTCATTGCGTAATCCAGATAAGAGCGCCGCATCTCGTCTTCGAGATTGACGGACAGGACTTCCTTGGCGAATTCGGTCATTAGCGCAGTAGCAGGCTCGGGCAGCTCATGAAGGCCGCCTCGTATAGTCGAAAGGGTGCAATCTTTATGCGCTAAATTCTAACACGCGCGGCCGCGCCTGACGCTATAGACGCGCCGACGCGGAGGCTGTAGGGGGATAGTCGGATCGGGATCGAGCCCGCTTTACGCGGCGCCCAAGCCGCTCAGTCGACCGGCCGGGCGTACTGAAGGCTGCTGCCCTAGATGGCGCCCATGAAAATCAGCACCAGCACCACGATCAGCGCGGTGCCGAGGCCGCCGGCCGGGAAGTAGCCCCAGGAACGGCTGTGCGTATGCACCGGCAGTGCGCCAACCAGCAACAGCAGCAGCACGATCAGCAGAATGGTTCCAAGTGTCATCGCGACTCCCTATGCTTTCTATGCCCGGATGGGCAAACAAAGCTAGCTGCGTGATGCTGAACGCCATCCGCCTGCGCGGCTGTTAGCCCAGTGAAATGCCGTCGTGCTTGGCGACCGTGAAGATGTCCTTGTCGCCGCGGCCCGAAAGATTGACGACGATGTTCTGGTCCTTCCTCATCGTCGGCGCGAGCACCTTGGCATACGCCACCGCGTGCGCCGATTCCAGCGCCGGGATGATGCCTTCGATGCGTGCGCATTCGTGGAAAGAGGCGAGCGCGGCATCGTCGTTGATAGCGGTGTACTGCACGCGGCCCTGGTCCTTGAGCCAGGAATGCTCGGGGCCGACGCCGGGATAATCCAGGCCGGCCGAGATCGAATGCGTGCCCTGAATCTGGCCGTTTTCGTCGGCCATGATGTAGGTCCGGTTACCGTGCAGCACACCCGGCTTGCCGGCCGACAGCGGCGCGGCGTGGCGGCCGGTTTCGACACCGTCACCGCCGGCTTCGACGCCGTACATCTTCACTTCCGGAAAGCCGAGCAAGGGATGGAACAGGCCGATCGCGTTCGAGCCGCCGCCGACGCAGGCCACCAGCGCGTCCGGCAAACGGCCGATCTGTTCGCGCGACTGCACGATGACTTCGCGGCCGACCACGGCGTTGAAGTCGCGCACCAGCATCGGGTACGGATGCGGCCCGGCGACGGTGCCGATGATGTAGAAGGTGTCGTCGACGTTGGTCACCCAGTCGCGCATCGCCTCGTTCAGCGCGTCTTTCAGGGTGCGCGTGCCCGAGGTCACCGGCACCACTTCGGCGCCGAGCAGCTTCATGCGGTAGACGTTGGGCGACTGCCGCTCGATGTCGTCGGCGCCCATGTAGACCACGCATTTGAGGCCGAGCCGCGCGGCGATCGTCGCCGAGGCGACGCCGTGCTGGCCGGCGCCGGTCTCGGCGATGATCCGCGTCTTGCCGAGGTGCTTGGCCAGCAGCGCCTGGCCCACGGTGTTGTTCACCTTGTGCGCGCCGGTGTGGTTCAGATCCTCGCGTTTGAGCCAGATGCGCGCGCCGCCCCAGGCCTTGGTCATGCGGTCCGCCGGATACAGCGGCGACGGCCGGCCGACGTAATGCTTCAGGTCGAAATCGAGTTCGGCCTGGAATTTGGGGTCGGCCTTGAACTGCGCGTAGGCCTCCTCCAGCTGGCGCAGCGGCTCCATCAGGGTTTCGGCGACGAAGCGGCCGCCGTAAGGGCCGAAATGGCCGCGGGAATCCGGGTACTGCAGTGTGTCGTCTTTCATTCTTTGGATGGTTGCCTGTCGGCGCGGCGTACCGCGTCGACGAAAGCCCGCATCTTGGCGGGATCTTTGATGCCCGGCGCCGATTCGATACCGCTGGACACGTCCACGGCGGGCGGGGCCGCCATTGTAAGCGCCTGCCCCACGTTTGCCGCGTCCAATCCGCCGGCCAGCACCCAGGATTTGCTCAAGCCTCGCGGCGCACGCGACCAGTCGAAGCGATGGCCCGTGCCGCCGAGCGCGCCGGGCGCGTGACTGTCGAGCAACAGGCCGCGCGCTTTCGGATATCGCGCGCACCAGTCTTCCAGGTCCTGGCTTTCGGCCATCGGCACGGCTTTGAGATACGGCCGCGCCCAGCGCTCGCAGAACTCGGGCGACTCCTTGCCGTGGAATTGCAGCAGGTCGGGATCGATGCGCTCGATCACCTGATGGACCAAGGCCGCGTCGGCGTCGCGGAACAGCGCGACGACGCTGACGAACACCGGCACGCGCCGGCGCAGTTGGTCGGCCACATCCAGCGGCACCACGCGCTTGCTGCGGGCGTCGAAGATCAGTCCGACCGCGTCCACACCCAGGCTCAGCGCGACGTCGAGGTCTTCGCTGCGGGTGAAGCCACAGAACTTGATGCGTGTGGACAAGCGGCCTTCGCGTATGTCGTCTGGATACAGCAATACCGCTCAGGGCAACCAGAACTCCGGAGCGGCCGGAATGCCGAATTCCGCAGGGTAATCGGCAGCCACCAAGTATAGACCCTCGGGGGGCGCGTTCATGCCGGCCTGGCTGCGGTCGCGGCCGTCCAGCACCTGCCTGACCCAGGCTTCCGGACGCCGGCCGCTGCCGACTTCCATCAGCGTGCCGGCGATGTTGCGCACCATGTGATGCAGGAAGGCGTTGGCGCGAATGTCCAGCAGCACGAACTCGCCGCGGCGATACACCGCGATGTCGGTGACACAGCGCATCGGCGTGCTCGACTGGCATTGCGCGCCGCGGAACGCGGAGAAATCCAGCTCGCCGACCAGCGCCTGCGCCGCGCGGTGCATGGGCTCGGCGTCCAGCGGCCATTTCAGCCAGGCGACGCGATCACCGAGCAAGGCCGAGCGCGCGCGATGATTGTGGATCACGTAGCGATAGCGCCGCGCCAGCGCGCTATGCCGCGCGTGAAAATCCGCGCGCACACCCTGCACCCAGCGCAGCGAAATGTCCGACGGCAGCTGCGAATTGCTGCCGAGCAGCCAGGCATGAGGACTGCGCTCGGCAACCGAATCGAAATGGATGATCTGCGCGTAGCCATGCACGCCGGCGTCGGTACGCCCGGCCGCGGAAATCGCCACCGGCTGTGCCGCGACCTTCGACAGCACCGCTTCGAGCTCGCCCTGCACCGAGATCGCATGCGGCTGCGATTGCCAGCCCGAATAACGTGTGCCGAGGTACTCGACCTCGGCGGCCCAACGGCCCATGCAAGGATCCTTCGGCGGTTAAAGCCGCAGCCTAGCAGCTGCTATGCCGGCAGGCGCCGCAACAGGGCCTCGGCGTCGGCCTGCTGCGCAGCCGTGCCCTGCACCGCCACCTCGGCGAGCAGGTCGCGCGCCATCTGGTTGTCGCCCATGTCGAGATAGGCGCGCGCCAGATCGAGCTTGGTGCCGACCTCGTCGTCGGTGGCGATGTCGACTTCGGGCTCGGGTTCAAACAGGTCGATGTCGTTCGGGTCGATTTCCGGCAGCGCGTCGAACTCGATCGCGCCGGGGTCGGCGAGGTCCAGCACGGCCGGTGCCGACGGCGGCTGCCACTGCGTCTGCATCGGCGTTTGCGCCGGTGTCGGGCTGTGCCAGCTGGCGACGTCGACCGGCGCGCCGCCGTCGAAGGTGTTGAGTTCGAACTCGACGCGGTTGCCGTTATCCGATGGCGCGGGTGCCACGGGCGGCGGCAGGTCCGCCACCGGTTCCAGCGTGAACTCGATGTGATGGCCGCGAGACGCCTCGACCGGCCGCTCGGCCTCTGGATCGCGGAACAGCGGCGACTCCGGGCACAGCTGGCTGCCCATGAACACCAGCCGGCTCCATTCCGCGGCGCCCAGGCGCGGCTGAAGGGACGCCGCCAGCGCTTCGAAGTCCGCAGATCGCCCGGCGGCGAAATAGGTCTCGGCCAGCTTCAGCTGCAGATCGTTGCGGTCCGGCTCGAGCGCGATCGCCTCGATCAGTCCGCGCACCGCCTCGTCGTACAGCCCGTAGGACAGATGGAAATCAGCTTCGGCGACCGGATCGAGCGGCTGCAGCTGGTCGTAGGCCGGGGGTAGCGTTTCGGCACCACCGGCCAGGTCGATTTCGACCGGCTGCGCCTCGTCGTGTTCCGGCGGCGGCACCTGGCTGTCGGCCGGCGGTGCCTCGCTGAGGATATCGACCACCGGCGGCGGCGCCACCGGCACGGCCGCTGGGTCGGCGGGCTCGCCGACGACAGCCTCCACCGGCGGCGGCTCGGATTCGGACGCCGCAGCCGCGACCGCCGCCGTCGCCGCGACCGGCGCGGTGACGGACGCAGCCGCGACTGCCGCTTTCGCTTTGCGACGGCGGCTCCACAGGAGCAACAGCGCCAGCAGTGCGAGCAACAGCAGGGCCGGCATCAGCAATGGCAGGCTGAGCAGGTCCGGATTGGACGGCGGCAGCGGCGCCGGCACGGCGGGCGGCGCGGGCGCTTCGGCGACGGCCGGCGCTGCGGCGGCTTGGCTGACGGCATTGTCCGGCGGCGGCACGGTGACATCGACCGCAGCCGGCGGTGCTTCGTTGGTCGGGGACGCCGTCGCCGCTTCAACCGAGGTCTCGACTGGGGTTTCGGCTGGGGTTTGGACGGCGGTTTCGATACGGGTCTCAACTGGCGGCGTCACCGCAGCGTCGGCGGGCGCCGCCGCGATCGGCGTTTCGGCCTCGACCGCCGGCGCAGCCGGCGGTGCTTGGGGCGCGACCGCGACAGCCGGCTTGGCCGGCGCTTGCGCAACCGCCGTGCCCGGCGCCACCGACGCTGCCCGCAGTGCCTGCACCCGACGCCGTGCTTCCAGCTCCGGCACCGCGCGCATCTGCTCGACGCTCGGCACCTGCAAGGTCGAGCCGATCAGCAGGCCGTTGATGCCGCCGAGAAAAGCCTGCGGATTGGCGGTATACAGCGCCAGCATCGTCTGGTCCTGCGACACCAGCGCCGGGTCCGGACGCAGCTTGGTGGCGACGCTCCAGAAGGTCTGCCCGGAGCGGATCGGGCCGTAAGTCTTCGGCTGCTGCTGGCGCGCGCTCTCGGCCGCGGCAGCATCGGACAAAGGCTCGGCACTGGCCGCTGCCGGCGCTTCGGGCTGCTCGGTGGCGGCGGCGCTGGGCTGGCCGGCGCTGGCCGCAGCCGGCAGATCGAGCAACACGGTGTAGCCGCGCAGCACGCGACTGCCGCCGGCGCGCGCCTCCACCAGCAGCGCGATATAGGGCTCGCGGGCGATGTCGCCGCTGCTGATGCGCACTTTGGAGCCGCTGACGCTGAATTTGAGGCTGGACAGATAGTCGCTGCGTTCGATGCCGGCCTTTTCGAAATCCGCCGGCGATGCCAGCTGCACGCGCAGGCTGTCGAGGTCGTCTTCCGACAGCGAGGTCAACGGGATCGTCGCCGACAGCGGCTGGTTCAACCGCGAACTCACCTGGATGTCGCCCAGGCCCAGCGACCAGGCAGCCGTGCAGAAAACACCCGCAAACAACGCTGTCCCGATAGCCAGTCTCTGCAACATCATTGCTCCCCGTACCGCGACCGCGGAAACCCGCATCGAATAAGTCCTGATGACCGGCACCGCCGGGCAGCGCGATCCGCAGGCCGCACTACAGTAACAAAAGCGACCGAAACTCCAGCGCTGCCCAACACATGGCCCGCTCCAGCGGCCGATGCGACGGGATTAACGGCAGTCATCGCCGCAGCCGATACAAAATCCAACAGCTCGTTGCGCAAATCGCTTACACGGTCGGGCCACCATCTTGCTTCGACGAATCACATGATCGAACGCAACTTCAGCAATCGGTTCTTCAGTCAGTACCTGATCGTCAGCCTGCTGCTGGCAAGCCTGTCGGCCCCCGGCTTCGCCCAGGAGGCCGATCCGGCCGAACTGTCCAGCCTTTACGCCTCGCCGACGTTCCAGCAGAGCGTGCTGCAGAAAATCGGCAAGCCTATCCTCGCCGCCGGGCAGCGCAGCCTGCTCGGCGACAGCGCGCCGCCCTCGCCGGCCGCGGTGCGGGTGACGACGACCGCGGGCCTCAGCGCCAATCTGGACTACCGGGCGCAGGAGGGCATCAGCCGGACCTTGCGCGAACAACTCGTGCAACGCGTCGCCAATGCTGAACCCGAGCAGGAGCCGGAAGTGCGCAGCGCGCTGGCCAGCGGCTCGATCTGGCGCCAGTTCGAATCGCTGCTGTCCGGCATCGGCTACTCCAGCCGCAACCTCGCCGACGTGATGGCCTCGTATTACGTCGGCGCCTGGGAGATCGTCCATCGCCGCTCGGCGACGCCCGGTGTGTTCCGCGCGGCGCGCGACCAGATCGCCGAATCGCTTGCGCACAGCCCGGAAATCATCCTGATGACCGACCCGGAGAAGCAGCGCACCTCGGAGGCGCTGGGCATCCTGACCGCGGTCGCCGGCAACGGCAGCCGGGCACTGCTGCTCAAGGGCGACCAGATCGGCTACCTGGCGATGCAGACCGCGGTCTACGAATCGCTGCTGGAACAGGGTATCGATCTGAAGCGGCTGCGCCTGGGATATCAGGGTTTCGAGCCGGGCTGAACTCAGGCGCCGAGCAGAATCCGCAGCATCCGCCGCAAGGGCTCCGCCGCGCCCCACAGCAGCTGATCGCCGATCACGAACGCCGACACGTATTCCGGCCCCAGATTGAGCTTGCGCACGCGGCCGACGCCGACCTGCAGCTCGCCGGTGATCGACGCCGGCGTCAGCTCCTTGACCGTGATCGCGCGCTCGTTCGGCACCCACTTCACCCAGTCGTTGCCGCTGCGGATGATGGATTCGATTTCGCTCAGCGGCAGATCGCGCTTCAGCTTCAAGGTCAGCGCCAAGCTGTGGCAACGCATCGCGCCGATGCGCACACACAGGCCATCGACCGGGATCACGGATTCGGGCTTGCTGTTGCCGAGGATCTTGTTGACCTCGGCCTGGCCCTTCCATTCTTCCTTGGACTGGCCGTTGTCGAGCTGCGCGTCGATCCACGGAATCAGGCCGCCGGCCAGCGGCGCGCCGAAGAACTCAGTCGGCACGTCCTGACGGATGCTGGCCGCAACCTTGCGGTCGATGTCGAGAATCGCCGACGACGGCGTCGCCAGCTCGTCGGCGACCGCGTGGTTGATCACGCCCATGCCCTGCAGCAGCTCGCGCATGTGATTGGCGCCGCCGCCGCTGGCCGCCTGGTAGGTCATCGAGCTGACCCATTCGACGAGGTTTTCGCGGAACAGGCCGCCGACGCCCATCAGCAAAATCGAGTTGGTGCAGTTGCCGCCGATGTAGTTCTTGATGCCCTTGTCCAGCGCCTGGTCGATCACATTGCGGTTAACCGGATCGAGCACGATCACCGCGTCGTCCTTCATGCGCAGCGTCGAGGCCGCGTCGATCCAGTAGCCGTTCCAGCCGCTGGCGCGCAGCTTCGGGAAAATCTCCGTGGTGTAGTCGCCGCCCTGGCAGCTGATGATCACGTCCATCGCGCGCAGCGCATCGATGCTGTTGGCATCGAGCAGCGTGCTGGCATTTTTCGCAAACGCCGGCGCAGCGCCGCCGACGTTCGAGGTGGTGAAGAAATGCGATTCCACCAGCGCGAAATCATTTTCCTGCTGCATGCGCTGCATCAGCACCGAGCCGACCATGCCGCGCCAACCGACCAATCCGAGCTTCTTCATAACGACTCTCTAAATGTTATTCATCCTTCTCCCTCCGGGAGAAGGTGGTGCGAAGCACCGGATGAGGGTGCTGCGCTGATTGACCAAGCTTGAGGCTGCAGGCCCTCACCCGCCCCTTTGGGGCACCCTCTCCCGAAGGGAGAGGGGAAAGCGCTAGCGCTTCAGCGCCGCGATCACCGCGTCACCCATTTCACGCGTGCCGATGACCCTCTCGCCGGCCTGCGCGATATCGCCGGTGCGATGGCCGGCTTTCAGCACCTGCTTCACCGCGGCGTCGATGCGATCGGCGATGTCGCCGCGGTCGAAGCTGTACTTGAACATCATGCCGACCGACAGGATCGTCGCCAGCGGATTGGCCTTGTTCTGTCCGGCGATATCCGGTGCGCTGCCGTGGATCGGCTCGTACATGCCCTTGCCGTTGATGTCGAGCGAAGCCGACGGCAGCATGCCGATCGAGCCGCCGAGCATCGAGGCCTCGTCCGACAGGATGTCGCCGAAGATATTGCCGGTCACGATCACGTCGAACTGCTTGGGCCGGCGAATCAGCTGCATCGCCGCATTGTCGACGTACATGTGGCTGAGTTCGACGTCGGGATAGTCCTTGCCGACTTCGATCACCACTTCGCGCCACAGCCGCGACGTGTCAAGCACATTTTCCTTGTCCACCGAACACAGCTTGCGGCTGCGCTTGCGCGCGGCCTCGAAGCCGAGCCTGGCGATGCGCGCGACCTCATCGCGCGCGTAGTGCATTGTGTCGTAGCCCTCCTCGATGCCCGCCGCATTGGTGCGCCGGCCGCGCGGCTGGCCGAAATAAATGTCGCCGGTGAGTTCGCGCAGGATCAGCAGATCGAGTCCGGCGATGACTTCCGGCTTCAGCGAAGACGCGGCGGCCAGTTCTTCATACGCCAGCGCCGGGCGGAAGTTCGCGAACAGGCCCAGGTCCTTGCGGATGCCCAGCAGGCCGCGCTCCGGGCGCAGCTCGCGCGGCAGCTCGTCGTACTTCGGTCCGCCGACCGCACCGAGCAGGATCGCATCGGCGGCGCGTGCGAGCTTCTGCGTGGACTCGGGGTAAGGATGGCCTTCGGCATCCACCGCCGCGCCGCCGAGCAGGCCGAAGTCGTATTCGAGCTTCTCTCCTTCGGCGCGCAGCAAGTCCAGCACTTTGACGGCCTCGGCCATTACTTCGATGCCGATGTAGTCGCCGGGAAGGATCGCGATTTTCTTGGTCATGTTGTTCTGTCAGTTCCTGCCGGATTTTTTAAAGTGTCGTTCTAGGCAGTAAACAACCACGGCGCTTCGGCGCGGCGCCGCGCTTCATACGCACGAATCGCATCGCCGTTCTGCAAGGTCAGGCCGATTTCGTCGAGGCCGCGCACCAGGCAGTCCTTGCGGAATTCGTCGATGTCGAAGCGATGGCGCGCGCCGCCCGGCGTGATCACGACCTGCTCCGGCAGATCGATGCTCAGCTGGTAGCCCGGCGCCGCGGCGAGTTCCTTGAACAGCGAGTCGACCACGTCCGCCGACAGCGCCACCGGCAGAAAGCCGGTCTTGAAACTGTTGTTGTAGAAGATGTCGGCAAAGCTGCTGGCGATCACCGCGCGAAAACCGAAATCGTCCAGCGCCCACACCGCATGCTCGCGCGACGAGCCGCAGCCGAAGTTCTCGCGGCTCAGCAGAATCTGCGCGTCGCGATAAGCCGGCTGGTTCAGCACGAAGTCCGGATTCGGCCGGCGCGAGGCCACCGGAATGTCCAGATCGCCGGCGTCCAGATAACGCCAGTCGTCGAACAAAAACGGGCCGAAGCCGGTGCGCTTGATCGACTTCAGGTACTGCTTGGGAATGATCGCGTCGGTGTCGACATTCGGCCGGTCCAACGGCGCGACCTTGGCGGTAACGGTGGTGAAGGCGCGCATTAGTGAAAGCTCCTCGAAGCAACGAAAATCGCGGCGCAGCCAGCACTGCCACGCTTGATCGACTTCAGGACATTGCTCATGGGAATGATCGCGTCGGTGTCGACATTCGGCCGGTCCAACGGCGCGACCTTGGCGGTAACGGTGGTGAAGGCGCGCATTAGTGAAAGCTCCTCGAAGCAACGAAAATCGCGGCGCAGCCAGCACTGCCACGCTTGATCGACTTCAGGACATTGCTCATGGGAATGATCGCGTCGGTGTCGACATTCGGCCGGTCCAACGGCGCGACCTTGGCGGTGACGGTGGTGAAGGCGCGCATTAGTGGAAGCTCCTGACGTCGACGAAATGCCCGGCGATGCCGGCGGCGGCGGCCATCGCCGGCGACACCAGATGGGTGCGGCCGCCCTGCCCCTGGCGCCCTTCGAAATTGCGGTTGCTGGTGGACGCGCAGCGCTCGCCCGGCTCCAGCCGATCGGCGTTCATCGCCAGGCACATCGAGCAGCCCGGCTCGCGCCATTCGAATCCGGCGTCCAGAAAAATCCGGTGCAGGCCTTCTTTTTCGGCCTGGGCCTTGACCAGGCCCGAACCCGGCACGACCAGCGCCAGCTTCACGTTGGCGGCCTTGGTCTTCCCGCGCACGATCTGCGCGGCCGCGCGCAGGTCCTCGATACGCGAGTTGGTGCAGGAGCCGATGAACACCTTGTCGATCATGATCTGCTCGATCGGCTGGTTCGCGTGCAGGCCCATGTAGGCCAGCGCCTTTTCCATGCCGCTGCGCTTGACCGCGTCGGTCACCTTGGCCGGATCGGGCACCGCGGCCGACACCGGCAGCACCATCTCCGGCGAAGTGCCCCAGGTCACCTGCGGCTGGATCTCGCTGGCCTCGATCACGACTTCCTTGTCGAACACCGCGCCCGCGTCCGAATGCAGCGTGTTCCAGTGCGCGACCGCGCGATCCCAGCTCTCGCCCTTGGGCGAAAACGGCCGGCCCTTGCAGTAATCGATCGTGGTCTGATCCACCGCGATCAGGCCGGCGCGCGCGCCGCCTTCGATTGCCATGTTGCACACCGTCATGCGGCCTTCCATCGACAGCGCGGTGATCGCCTCACCGGCGAATTCGATCGAATGGCCATTGCCGCCAGCGGTGCCGATGCGGCCGATGATCGCCAGCACGATGTCCTTGGCGGTGACACCGGGGCCGACCTTGCCGCGCACGGTGATGCGCAGGGTCTTGGTCTTCTTCGCGATCAGGCACTGCGTCGCCAGCACGTGCTCGACTTCGGAAGTGCCGATGCCGAAAGCCAGCGCACCGAAGGCGCCGTGCGTGGAGGTGTGCGAGTCGCCGCAGACCACGGTCATGCCCGGCAGCGTCGCGCCCTGCTCCGGGCCGATCACGTGGACGATGCCCTGGCGCAGATCGCTCATCTTGAATTCGGTGATGCCGAACTCGTCGCAATTGCTGTCGAGCGCGTCGACCTGGGTGCGCGAGATGGCGTCGGTGATGCCGCCGGCGCGGTCGGTGGTCGGCACGTTGTGGTCGGCCACCGCCAGGTTCGCGGCGATGCTCCAGGGCTTGCGGCCATTCAGACGAAGGCCGTCGAACGCCTGCGGGCTGGTGACTTCATGTACCAGGTGGCGGTCGATGTAGATCAGGCAGGAGCCGTCGCCATTGTCCTGGACGACATGCTCGTCCCAGATTTTTTCGTACAGGGTTCGTGCTGGGGGGCGCGCTGTGGAGACCATTGGATCGCTCGGTCGGCTATCGGATGGCGCGCAGTCTAGGACCGGGCTTGCCATAACTCCAATGAATCGTTTGAATATCCGGCATTCCTTTATGGAATTCGATAACCGGTGGACACGCAAGACCTCCATGCCTTCGTCGAAGTTGCCGAGACCGGCTCGTTCTCGGCCGCGGCCGAGCGCCTGCACCTGACCCAGCCGGCGATCAGCAAGCGCGTCGCCTCGCTGGAGGCGCGGCTCGGCCGGCCGCTGTTCGACCGTGTCGGCCGGCGCATCACGCTGACCGATGCCGGCATCGCGCTGCTGCCCTATGCGCGGCGCGTCGCGCAGGAGCTGGAGGACGCGCGGCGCGCGCTCTCGAAGCTGTCCACCGAGATCGGCGGACGGTTGTCGATCGGCACCAGCCACCACATCGGCCTGCACCGGCTGCCACCGGTGCTGAAACGCTTTACCCAGCAATACCCCGAAGTCGATCTCGACCTGCACTTCATGGACTCCGAGGACGCCTGCGACGCGGTGCTCGCCGGCAAGCTGGAGCTGGGTATCGTCACCTTGCCGCTGGCGCCGCTGGCCAACCTGGAACAGCGGCGCATCTGGCCCGACCCGCTGGCCGTAGTCATTTCACCGGAGCATGAATTGTCCGGCCTGCAGACGGTCGATCTGCCGACGCTGGCGAAGTATCCGGCGGTATTGCCGGACGCGGACACTTACACTCATCGCATCATCACCTCAGCGCTGCAGCGTCACGGCGTGGCACCGCGCGTGCGGCTGGCGACGAACTATCTGGAAACCTTGAAAATGCTGGTCGCGATCGGCCTGGGCTGGAGCGTGCTGCCGCGTTCGATGCTCGACGACAGCATCCGCGCGATCGACGTCGACGGCCTGGCGCTGCAGCGCGAGCTGGGCATCGTCTGGCATCAAAGGCGCACGCAGTCGGCAGCAGCGCGCGCGCTGATCGAGGATCTGCTCGCCTCTGCTTGAATATCTTTAGCTCACCTTATTTCCCGCTCATGCAAGAACTGAATCTGCAGCAAAGCTTTCTCGATATCGGCGGCTACCGCACGCGCCAGCTCGAACGCCCCGGCCCGGCGGCACTGACCCTGTTGTTCATCCACGGCTGGGCCGACAGCGCCGACACCTATCGGCCGCTGATGGCGGCGCTGGCCGACGTGCCGGCGCGAATGATCGCGATCGATCTGCCGAGCTTCGGCGCCGCCGACGAGCTGCTGCCGGGGCCGGGGCTGCCGCAGTTCGTCGGCTTCGTCGGCGCCGCGCTCGAGCATTACGGCCGCGGCACCAGCCTGTTGCCGGTCGCCCAGTCGCTGGGCGGTCGCAGCCTGCTGATGGCGCTGAACCGCGAACTCGATCTGGCTATCCCCGGCTGCGTCGTCATCGGACCGGCGCCGCTGGAACTGCCACCGTGGATGCGCATGCTGGTGCGCAATGGCTCGCTGGCCCCCAGCGCCAGCAAGCTCGGCGACGAGCTCAGCTGGGAGCAGACCCAGGCCGAGTTCCTCAAAAGCTTCAAGCGCACCTGCCTGGCGCAACCGGAACGGGTGCCGGAATCGGTGTATGCCGATTACCTGAGCCACTACACGCCGACGCGCATCGCCCGCCACATGAGCTCGCTGAATGCGATCGGCGCCGAGCTGCAGCAGCCGCTGGCCTTGTCACAGCTGAAGCTGCCGATCGAAATGATCTGGGGCGAGCTGGACCGCATGGCGCCGGTCAAGGGCGCGGATCGTTACGTGGAGGCACTGGCGCAGGTGAATCTGACGGTGTTTGCCGGCTGTGGGCATCACGCGCATCTGGAGCGGGTCAACGAGACCGCGGATATTGTTCGTCGTCTGGTGCCGCAATTGTAGGAGCGGACCCTGTCCGCGACTGTGCTCTTGATCGCCTCAGTCGCGGACAGGGTCCGCTCCTACAAAAACCGCCGATGACGTCCGATCTGTTTACTGCCGGCCCGCGCAGCCTCGCCGAGGACGAGCAGGGCGGCATCGTCTACCGCCCCGGGCTGCTGACGCCGGCGCAGGCGCAGCGCTGGTTCGAGCGGCTGCGCGACGAGATCGCCTGGGGCCACGAGCGGCGGATGATGTACGAGCGCGAAGTCGACGTACCGCGGCTGATGGCACATTTCCAGCTCGACGATGCGCAGCTGCCACCGCTGCTGAAAGTCGCCGCTCAGGCCGTCGCCGACGCCAGCGGTGTGCGCTACAACAGCCTGGGCATGAACTACTACCGCGACGGCCGCGACAGCGTCGCGCCGCATCACGACAAGCTGCACGAGCTGCAGCCGGGCTATCCGATCGCGCTGCTGTCTCTGGGTGCGACGCGGCAGATGCGCCTCAGCACGCAGGCGGTGCCGAGGCGCCATCTGCAGATCGATCTCGAGCCCGGCAGCCTGTTGACGATGAGCTACGCCTCGCAGCTGCAATGGCTGCACGGCATTCCCAAGCAGCCGGGCGATCAGCCGCCGCGTATCAGCCTGGCGTTTCGAGTCAGGCCGCGATGAGCATCGCGGTCGAGGCGCTGCCGTCAGAGCTCGAGCTTGTAGCCGACACCGTAAATCGACCGGATCAGCTCCTGCTCCGGGCTCGCCGCGTCGAGTTTTCGGCGCAGGTTCTTGATGTGGCTGTCGACGGTGCGGTCGGTAACGACGCGGTGGTCGGTGTACAGGTTGTCGAGCAGCTGATCGCGTGAAAACACCCGGCCCGGTGCCGCCGCCAGGGTCTTCAGCAGACGAAACTCGACCGGCGTCAGATCCAGCAGCTGATCGTTGAAGCTCGCGGTATAGCGCTCCTCGTTGATCACCAGACCGGCGTCCGACGACTGCGCTTCGGCGGCCGCAGTGTCGCTGCGCTGGCTGCGCCGCAGTATCGCCTTGACCCGCGCCACCACCTCGCGCGGACTGAAGGGCTTGCAGATGTAGTCGTCGGCGCCGAGTTCCAGGCCGATCAGCCGGTCGATCTCCTCGACTTTGGCCGTCATCATCACGATCGGCACGTCGCTGAAGGCGCGCAGCGCGCGGCAGACATCGAGACCGTCGCGGCCGGGCAGCATCAGATCGAGCAGCACCAGGTCGGGCTTGTCGGCTTTGACGGCGTCGACGACATGGCGACCGTCGCCGACGATGCGCGTCTCGAAAGCCGCGGCTTTCAGATAATCCGAAACCACGGCGGCGAGCTTGGGCTCGTCCTCGACGATCAGCACGCGGCGTAGCGGCGTGGTGGATGGGGGGCTCATGCGCGACTCCTGGTGGGCGACGCCAGCAACGGCAGTGACACGGTCATGTGCACGCCGCCGAAGCGCGAAGCCGCGGCGGACAGGCGCCCGCCGTGGGCTTCGACGATGTTGCGGCAGATCGCCAAGCCAAGGCCGGCACCGCCGTGTGCGCGATTGCGCGAAGCTTCGACGCGATAGAAGCGCTCGAACAGGCGCGGCAGCAATTCGGCCTCGACGCCCGGCGCCGAATCCTCGAAGTCGATACGCGCCGTGCCGGCCTCGCAACGGATACTGACCAGCAGCTGGCCACTGCCGTCGTCCTGCGCCTGCGTATAGCGCAGGCTGTTTTCCAGCAGATTGACGAACAGCTGGCGCAGCCGGCTCTCATCGGCGAGCACCAGCATCTCCGAAGTCGACTGCGACTCGTTCAGGCGCAGGCCACGCGAGGCGAAGCGCTCGCGGAACAGATCGAGGCTGCCGTGCAGCACTTCGGCGACGTCGACCTCCACTTTTCGATAGGTCAGCGCTCCGGCATCCGACAGCGACAGATCGTAGAGATCGCTGATCAGCTTGTTCAGATGGCGCGCTTCGGCCTGCAGGGACTTGATCGCGTCGGTGGTCAGCGGCCGCACGCCGTCTTCCAGCGCCTCCATCTCGCCTTGCAGCACCGACAGCGGCGTGCGCAGCTCGTGCGATACGTCGGCCATGAACGCGCGACGCATCTGCTCGTTCTTTTCAAGCGTGATCGCGAGCTGGTTGAAGTCGCCGGCGAGCGCGCCGATTTCGTCGCTGGACGACACCGATACGCGCGCCGCGTAATTGCCGCTGGCGAGCCGCCGTGTCGCCAGCGCGATGCGCCGCACCGGCGCCAGAAACGCGCGCGCCAGGCCGAAAGCGACCGCGGCCGCGAGCAGGCCGGCGAGCCCGCCGATGATCAGGTTGGCGTGCAGCTGCTGGCGTTGGAAGCGAATGTCGGCGGCGACCGTGACTTCCTGGAACGGCGCCATCGCCAGCCAGCCAACGGTGTGGCCGTCGACGACGATCGGCCGGGTTTCCGCGGTCGGGCTGATCTGCGCATAGCCGATCACCAGCTGGCGCTGATCGTCGAGCACCGCGACACGCAGGTTCAGGCCGGTGAGTTCGACATCGGTCGGCACGCGCTGCTCGCGCGGGTCCTGCTGGATGCCGGGTTTGTCAGGATCGGCATCCGGCCGCGGCGGCCGGATCAGGCTGAACCAGGCGCGCGGGTTGTTGCGGAGAAAATCCCAGTTGTTGCCGTGCTGCCGATACGCCTCGACCAGATCCGGCAGCACCGCCTCCATGCGCGCGCGGCCCTGCTCGTTGACGTAGCCGAGAAAGCCCTGCGAGAAGCTGATGCGCGCCGCGACGCCCATCGCCACCGCGACCAGCAGGCTGGTGGCGAAGATGGCGACAAACAGCTTGGCGGTGACGCTGGTTCTGATCGCGGTTCCCATTCAGGGCAACCGTTGTACGTTCACCGCGCCCGCTGATCAAGCGCTGAACGCCGAATCCATGGTTTTTCCATTTTTGATGCACGCATCCGGCTCAATCTCAGCCGCAGTTCCACCACGCAATAAGGAAGATGCCATGAGCAACAAGACCTTCAACAAAACCGCTTTTGCCGCCGCGCTGCTCGCGGCGCTGGCCGTCAGCTATTCGGGCAGCAGCTCCGCGCGCGACGACGATCATCATGGCCGCCCGGATCAGAGCCAGTGGAACGAGCGCCACGACGACCGCCATGACGACCATCGTGATGATCACCATGACGATCATCACGACAACCGCAACGACCATCGCGGCCCGCCGCAGCGCTACCACGTCACCAGGTACTACCCGCCGCGCGGCTACCAGCCGCGCAACTGGGATCGTGGCCAGAGGCTGCCGGCGAACTACCGGGTGTCGAAGTACGTGGTCTATGACTACCAGAAGTATCGTCTGCACTCGCCGCCGCGTGGTTATCGCTGGGTGCGCGTCAACAACGACGTGCTGCTGATCACGATCTCCAACGGCATGATTACCGAGCGCGTCGGCGGGCTGTTTTATTGAGTTCGTCTTGCTGCCCTCTCCCCCTGTGGGAGAGGGTGTCGCGTCAGCGACGGGAGAGGGGTAGCGAAGCCCGAGCCTGCCACCCCTCTCCGGCCCTTCGGGCCACCCTCTCCCGCAAGGGGAGAGGGTTACATCCCGTCAGGCCGCGTACTCGAACCGCCGCTCGGTGCGGATCCACTCGTCGACCACGGTCGATGGCTGCGCCTTGGAGAACAGCCAACCCTGCACCGCCTGGCAGCCGATGCTGTGCAGATAGGCTGCAGTGGCCGGCTCTTCGACGCCTTCGGCGACGATGTCCAGCTTCAGCCGGTGCGCGAGTTCCACCGTGGCCAGCACGATCTCGCGCACGCGCGGATCGGTATCGAGGCTGGCGATGAAACTGCGATCGATCTTGATCGAGTCCACCGGCAGCTGGTGCAGGTAGCTCAGCGACGAATAGCCGGTGCCGAAATCGTCCAGCGAAATGCCCATGCCCTGATCGCGCACCCAGCGCAGCCGCTGCGCCACGCCCTTGAAATCGCGCACCAGCACGCCTTCGGTGATTTCCAGCTTGATCTGCCTGCGCGCCAGCGGATGGCGTTTGAACAGATCCATCAGCTGTTCCATGAAGTCGACGTCGGCGACGTCGTCGGGCGAGACGTTGATCGAAATCCAGGGTGACGGGCGATCCGACGCGGCCGACTTCCACAGCTCGACCATTTCGATCGCCTGGCGCATCGCGCCCAGCGTGAGTTGATGCACGTGATGGGTGCGCTCGGCCCAGGCGATGATCTCCGGAATCGCCACCGGGAACGGCGCCTCCGGCCAGCGCAGCAATGACTCGAAGCCGACGATATCGCCGGTACTGAGGCTGATCACCGGTTCGTAGAACTGGCGGAAGGCGCCGTTATCGAAAGCCTTGAGCATCAGCGCATCGCGGCTGTTGACCGGCGCCTGCATGCGCGCGGCGGTCATCGCACTCGGCGTTGGCTGCGACGCCAGCGCGCGTTCGAAATTCAGGTAGCGCCGGCTCAGAACCGACACCTGGCGCTCCATTTCGCGCATGGTGCGGCGACGGTCCACCGACACCACCAGCACCGAGGCCAGCGCCGCGCCGAGCAGCTGCACGATCACCTGCACCACCCACCAGTCGGTGGAGAACTGAAACGCGGCCGCCGTCGGCAGCGCCATCAGCAGCTCCCAGACCCTGCCGCCGATCATCAGCTGCTGGCGTGAGCGGACTTCGTTTTCGGGCAACTCCTGGCTGTCGTGGATCAGGAGTTCGGAGCCGTCCTGGTCGCCGGTGAACAGGCGCACCGGCACCGCGCCGCTGACATCGCTGAGCTGCACCCAGGCCGCGTTGGGCAGCGGCGCGGAGTGTTCCAGCGCGCTCCTGACCAGGTCGGCCGGGCGCTGCAGCAGCAGCAGGAATCCAGGCGACTGGTCCGCGGCGCGGCGCAGCGGAATCACCCAGGCGGCCAGGCGATCGCCGCCGGCATTGAGCAGCATGTCCAGCGGCGCGCTCAGGCGTGCGCGCGAGCGCTGCGAAGCATCGGCCAGCACCCGCTGCAGATCCGCATCGCCGCCCACCACCAGACCGAGCAGGTTCCTGGCCAGCGCCTGTGGCGCCACCTGCTCGATCAGCATCTCCGGCTGCTCCAGGCGCACCGGCCTGGTGTGACCGTCGGGCGCATAAACCCGCACCCGGATCGGCGCGCCGGCGCGCTCGCTGGCCTGCTTCTCGTAGGCCGACTGCTGCGCCGCGCTCAGCGGCTCGACCAGCGCCAGCCCGGCCACCGTCGAGGTCTTGCTGCCCAGCTCGGCCACCAGGTCGTCGAGCACCTGCGGGTCGACATCGCGCTGGCGGAACAGCGCCTGCATGCTGATGCCCATCAGGTCGATATCGTTGGCCTGATCGCTCAGGGCCTCGCCGGTGTCGCGGAAACGGCTGCTGAGGCTGCTGCGCTCGAGATTGATCGAGCTGGACAGCAACTCGTAGGTGACGACCCAGCTGCCGATCACCATCGATGTGATCGCCAGGATCAGGCCGGCCTGCGGCGGGCTCGCCCCTTCGCTGGCGATGCCCCGGTCGAGCAGCCAGGCCAGGGGGTAGATCACGGTCACGCCGAGCATCGAGCCGACGCAGGCCACCAGCCAGAAATGCAGCGGCGTCAGATGATGGATCGCGTTCTGCCAGTCCAGCAGCAGAGTGGTGATCGTCGGGCTGACCAGGCAACCCAGCGGCGCGACGACGACAATACCGATCAGCCGGTGAACCCGCCGGCCGGCGATGCCCTCGAAGCGCCGCAGCAGCCAGACCTGGAACAGCGCCTGAAGACCGATGCCGGCGATGATGCCGGCCGAGGCGATCGGGTCGACCACCGCCTTGAACACCACCGGCCAGCCGGTCTGTACCGACAGCATGTAGCCCAGCGCAATGCCGGCGATCGACGCCAGCGCGCCGCGCCAGCCCAGGCACAGTGTGGTGATGAACATCACCCCCGGAGCGGGTCTGAGCAGACTGGAGATGCCGGTTTCCCTCAGAACCAGCAGCTCCATCGCCGAACAGGCGGCACTACAGACAGCGGCGAACATCAGCCAGTCCAGCTGACGCCGATGGAGAGCTTTGAAAAAATTCAACATTTCCCTCCAGGCGAACGCTTTGCTGGCATCGGCACCGATCATCCATGCGGACTCAGGCGCTATAGTTTTTCTAGTGGCCTTTTGTAGACCTTGTCGCAGTCCTGATCAATAGTTCATGTGCACTGAAACGCCGCGGCGCGATCGCCGGGCAGGCGTTTCCAGGCGATGACCGAGCCAACCATGGCAACCAGAGCGGCAATCGTGAACAGCCATTGCGGCGACGCCGCGTCCCACAGATAGCCGGCGCCAACCGAGCCGATCGAGCCGCCCAGGCCGTAGGCCGCGGAGTTGTAGACCGCCTGGGCGCGCCCGTGCAGGCCGGCTGGAAACAGCGTCTGGACGTAATGCATCGCCACCAGGTGATAGCAGGCGAAGCTGCTGGCGTGCAGCAGCTGCGCACCGATCAGCAGCAGCAGCGAATCGACGCCGAACGCGATCAGCAGCCAGCGCAGCACCGTCGTCACCAGCGCCGCGATCATCATCCGCCGCGCGCCGACGGCGCCGAGCAGGCGCGTCGCGAACACGAAGAACACGATCTCGGCGACCACCGCCAGCGACCACAGCTGGCCCGCGAAACCGCGGCTGTAATGATGGCGCTCCAGAAACACGGTGAAGAAGTTGTTGTACGGCGCGTAGCTGAGCTGCGAAAAAAACCCGACCAGCAGCAGCGCCTGCACCGCCGGCCGGCGCAGCATCGCCAGCATCGACGGCAGCGGCCCGGCCGGCGCCGCGCCGACCGCCAGCGGCACCGCGCGATGGTCCGGCACCGCCCAGGCCGCCAGCGCCATGCCGGCGAACAGCACCGCGACCAGCCACGGCTCCCAGGCGATACCGACATGATCCAGCAGCGGCCCGACCGTCAGCACGGCGCCGACAAAGCCGACCGAGCCCCACAGCCGCACGCGCGAATATTCGCCGCCGCCGTCGCGCAGGTGATTTAGTGCCACCACCTCGAACTGCGGCAGCAGCGCGTTCCAGAACAGGGTGTAGCACAGCATCAGCGCCATCACCGCCGGTACCGAATCCACCAGCGGGATCGCCGCGAAGATCAGCAGGCTGGCCAGCGCGGCGATGCGGATCATGCCCATGCGCTCGCCGCGCTTGTCCGCCCACCAGCCCCACAGAATCGGCACGGTGGCGCGCGATACGCCCATCAGGCCAAAGGCGATGCCGACTTCGGTTGCGCTCAGGCCACGCGCCAGCAGATACGGCGTCCAGTACGCCATGAACGCGCCGACCGTGCCGTAGTAGCAGAAGTAGAACGCGGCAAGTCGGAACTTGAGGCTGAACATGGCGAGGGGCGATGGCGGCCGCGCACTCTACTCGCAAGCCGATGACGATTCATCCGCGACTCAGCACGTGGCGCTAGAAATCGGATGCCCTGTCCCACGAGATCCCTCATGCGCCGTCTGCTGGTCCCTTGCCTGTCGCTGCTCAGCGCGAGCCTGCTGCTGTCCGTCGCCGCCCCGGCGCAGGCGCGCGATGGCCGCGACGATCGCCCGTACTACGACGAGCATCGCGACCGCGGCGATGACGACGACCGCGACTACCGGCGCATGAGCGACGAGCAGCGCCGCCGCGAGGTCGAGCATATCCGCGACGAGATCGACGACGCGCGCGCCGACCTGGAACGCGACCGCCGCGAAACCGATCGCCGACGGCGCGATGTCGGCGAGCGCGAATCCGAACGCCTGCGCGAGGACTTCGAGGAGCGGCGCGAAGCCTTCGAGCGCTGGCGCGAACGCATGGAACGCGAGCGCGAGCGCATCGAGCGTTCGCGCTGAACGTCGCTGCCGGAAGTCGACAAAAAATCACAAACACGAGCCCTTTCAGTCACTTTCAACAGAATTCTTAAGCGAATCCGGCACTTTCTAAAATGGTAGGGGGTAGGCTGTTTTCGCCGGGCAAGTCAGGCGCTAACGTGGCCTCCCATCCCCCGCTGCGCCCTCATGCCGTCCCCGCGACCGCTCCCCGAACACCTGCTGCAACGCGCCGATCTTTGGGTCGGCTCGCGGCTGGCTGCGGTCGCCGCCGAAGCTACCGGTCATGCCGCGCTGGACCGCCTGCTGCCGGGAGGCGGCTGGCCGCTGGGCGCGCTCAGCGAACTGATCCTGCCGCGGCCCGGCGTCGGCGAGATGCAGCTGATGCTGCCGCTGCTGGCGCGGCTGTCGCAGGCCGGCCGCCGCGTCGCGCTGGTCGCGCCGCCGCATATTCCGTATGCGCCGGCGCTGCTCGCCGCCGGCGTGGATCTGCGCCACTGCTGGGTGGCCGAGCCCGACAATGCCGCCGACTGCATCTGGACGATCGAGCAGATGCTGCGTTGCCCCGGCGTTGGCGCGGTCGCCGGTTGGCTGGGCAGCGCCGACGAGCGCGTGCAGCGCCGCCTGCAACTCGCCGCCGAGGACAACGGCAACGGCAGTGGCGCGATCGGCCTGCTGCTGCGGCCGCCGCAGGCGCGCAGCCAGCCCTCGGTCGCGGCGCTGCGGCTGGCGCTCAAGCCGGACCCGCGCGGCGCCCTCGTCGAAGTGCTGAAAGCGCGCGGCGGCCGCGTCGGCCAGAGCGCAAGACTCGCCGCATGAGCCAAAGCAAGGGCCCGGCGAATCTGTGGCTGTGCATCGCGCTGCCGCAACTGCCGCTACAGGCGCTGGCGCTGCCGCCGGCCGACGAAGCCGCGCCGGTGGTGATCTATGCGCAGCACGGTTCGCGGCGCTGGGTCGTCGCCAGCCAGCAGCCGCGTATCGCCAATGGCGAGGCTTTGGGCAGCGTGCAGGCGCGGTTTCCCGATCTGCGCGTTCTGCCGCGCGATACCGCCGCCGAAGCCGCCGCGCTGCAGGCGGTCGGCTGCCTCGCCTACGGCTTGAGCGATCGCATCGTGCTCGCCAACGAGTCGCCGCGCGGGCTGTTCGACTCGCCGTTCCAGGCGGTGCACGTCGATGTCGCGCCGAGCCTGAAGTTGTTCGGCGGGATCGATGCGCTGATCGAGCGGGCGCACCTGCTGCTGGCGGCCCTGCCCTACAGCACGCAACTGGCAATCGCGCCGACCATTGAAGCTGCCGCGGTCGCGGTGCGGGCGCAGTTGTCGCCCATCCTCGACTCCCGATCGCTGCGCGATCGGCTTGTCCAGTTGCCGCTGTCGCGGCTGCGCTGGCCTTCGGCGGCCGAAGATCTGCTGCTGAATTCCGGGCATGTGAGTCTCGGCGACGTACTGCGTCACGACGCCAAGAGCCTGGCCGCGCGGCTGGGCCGCGAATTCCCGCTGGCACTGGCGCGGCTGCTCGGCAGCGCGCCCGATCCGCGGCCCTGGTTCACGCCGCCGCCGCGCTACCGCCGCCGCCTCGATCTCGACGTCGAGATCGACGACTGGCAGGCGCTGCTGTTTCCGCTGCGGCGCTTGCTCGACGAATTCGAAGCCTATCTGCGCGCGCGCCAGGTGACCGCGAGCGAGCTGTCGGTGGTGCTGTCGCGGCGACGCACCGAGAACGAGACGTTCGTGCTGCGCACGACCACGCCGACGCACGACGCGAGCGTCTTCCTGCGCCTGCTGCGCGAGCGCTGGAACGCGCGACCGCCGAGCGCACCGGCCAGCGAACTGCGGCTGCGCGCGGATCGCTTCGTCGCGCCGCAATCACCGCAGACCCAGCTGTTCGACGACGGCCACGGCGAGGGCGAAGCCTGGAACTCGCTGGTCGACCGCCTGCGCGCGCGGCTCGGCGACGCATCGCTGTGGCGCCCCGGCCTGGCCGAGGATCATCGGCCGGAACGCGCTTGGATACGTGACGGCGCAACACAGGGCACGCGCGCCTTGCCGGCGCGTCCACCGTGGCTGCTGCAGCGTCCGCAGAAATGGACGCCGCGTGCGCCGATGACTCACGCTCCCGAGCGCATCAGCAGCGGCTGGTGGGACGACGCGCCGGTGTCGCGCGATTACTACCGCGCCGACGATCTATGGGTTTATCAGGATCGCAGCGACGGCAGCTGGTATGTGCACGGGTTGTGGCATTGAGCCCGCGTCTGCGTCCCTCGACACGCCCGCAAGCGGGCTACTCGGGATGAACGGAGTTTTGTTGAACCCCGCCGCCGCCAGCCCACTGCGTTCGTGCCGCAGGCCAAGCGCGGCCCTGGCCTATCGAGGCAGCGGCGCGGATATCTCAACCCTTGGGCTGCGCATCGTGCCAGGTCTTCAGCGCGGCCAGGGTGTTCTTGACGTGATCGTCCGGGCTCAGCGACGAATACACGTAGAGAATCTTGCCGTCCGGCGTGATCACGTAGGACGTGCGATCGGCATAACCCACCAGCGGAATCTTCGCGTCGTAGGACTTGGCGACCACCAGTTTCGGATCGGCGGCGACGGCGAACTTGCCGCCGCATTCGCTGACCGAGAACTTGTGCAGGGTATCGACGTCGTCCTTGGACACGCCGATCACCTGCGCGCCCAGCGCCTTGAACTGCTCGGTGGCCTCGGCGAACTTGTGCGCCTCGATATTGCAGCCGGCAGTGAACGCGGCCGGATAGAAGTACAGCACCACCGGGCCTTTCTTCAAGGCTTCGGCCAGCGAGAACGAGTACGGCTTGCCGGCCAGCGAGGCATCGGCGGTGAACAGCGGCGCGCTCACGCCGACCTTGAGGCTGGCGAACACCGGCATCGCGACCAGCAACGCGATCGAAGCCAGCAGACGAGGCGAAACACGCAGGCGCGAAACGGACATGGGCTTTCCTTGAGGCATGGACGGATACCGGCATCTTACGGTCCAGGCTTGCCGGCGGATGCGCCGCTGGTTTTGTCATCGCAGCGAAAACGGCAATCCAGGGACGACGCGGCGCGGCGCTTTGACGGCAAAACTGGATTCCCGCTTTCGCGGGAATGACAGCATGAATAACGTGATGCCGCCGCCCCCCGGCTACGCCGAGCTGCACTGCCTGAGCAACTTCAGCTTCCAGCGCGGCGCCTCGCATGCGGACGAGCTGGTGCATCGCGCGATCGCGCTGGAATACAGCGCGATCGCGATCACCGACGAGTGCTCGGTGGCCGGCGTGGTGCGCGCACACGATGCCCTGAAGAAACTCGCCGAAAAAGAGCCGGACAAGGCCGCGAGCCTGAAGCTGATCATCGGCGCCGAGTTCCATCTCGAAGACGGCCCGTCGTTCGTGCTGCTGGCGCCGGATCGCGCCGCCTATGCGCAGATCAGCCGGCTGATCACGCGCGGCCGTCAGTACACGAAGAAGGGCCGCTATCAGCTGAGTCGCCTGAACTGCGATTCGCTGGCGCTGTGTCTGGCCTTGTGGTTGCCCGGCGAAACCTCCACGGCTGCCGACGGACACTGGCTCGCCGAGCGTGTCGCGCAATGCTGGATCGCCGTGCATCAGCATCGCCAGGCCGACGACGCGTCGCGCATGGCGCATGCCCTGGCCTTGTCGGCGCAGACCGGGCTGCGCTGCGTCGCCACCGGCGGCGTGCTGTTTCACGAGCGCTCGCGCAAGCCCTTGCACGACGTGCTGACCTCGATCCGGGTCGGCCGTCCGGTAACCGAATGCGGGCTGGAACTGCTGCCCAATGCCGAGCGCTACCTGCGCAGCCGGAAGCAACTGGCAAGCCTGTATCCCAAGGCAATGCTGCAGGAAACCGGCGAGATCGCGGCACGCTGCAGCTTCAATCTGCAGACGCTGGGTTACGAATACCCCGCCGAACTGGTGGACGAAGGCGAAACTCCGACCAGCCAGCTGCGCAAGCTGACCGAGGCCGGCCTGCGCTGGCGCTGGCCCGACGGTATTCCCGACAGGATTCGCAAGCAGATCGAAAAAGAACTCGCGCTGATCGCCGAGCTGAAATACGAAGCCTTCTTCCTGACCGTCGAAGACATCGTCCGCCACGCGCGCTCGCAAAACATTCTGTGCCAGGGTCGCGGCAGCGCCGCCAATTCCGCCGTCTGTTACGCGATCGGCGTGACCTCGGTGCGGCCCGAAGCCGAGAACCTGCTGTTCGAGCGCTTTCTGTCGAAGGAGCGCAAGGAGCCGCCGGACATCGATGTCGACTTCGAGCACCAGCGACGCGAAGAAGTCATCCAGTACGTGTTCGACAAATACGGCAGGCATCGCACGGCGATCGCGGCGACGGTGATCTGCTATCGCACGCGTTCGGCGCTGCGCGACGTCGGCCGCGCGCTAGGCATGGAAACCGAGGACATCGACCGGCTCGGCAAAACCCTGGCCTGGTGGGACAAGCCTGATGAACTGACCGAGCGCCTGGGCGAACAGGGCTTCGATCCCAAGGCGCCGCGCATGCAGCAATGGATAGAGCTGACGCAGGCGCTGGCCGGCTTTCCACGCCATCTGTCGCAACATGTCGGCGGTTTCGTCATCGCACAGAATTCACTGGACGAAATGGTGCCGATCGAGAACGCGGCGATGGAAGGCCGCCAGGTGATCCAGTGGGACAAGGACGATCTGGAATCGCTGGGCCTGCTAAAAGTCGACGTGCTCGCGCTCGGCATGCTGACGGCCTTGCGGCGCAGCTTCGACCTGATCAGAAACTTTGAGGGCATCGACTACACTCTCGCGAATATTCCGCAGGACGACACCGCCACTTACGAAATGATCCAGCGCGCCGAAACCGTCGGCGTATTCCAGATCGAATCGCGCGCGCAGCAGAACATGCTGCCGAGGCTGAAGCCGAAAACCTTCTACGACCTGGTCGTACAGATCGCGATCGTGCGGCCCGGGCCGATCACCGGTGGCATGGTGCATCCCTATCTGCGGCGGCGTAACCAGGAGGAAGTTCCGGAATATCCGCCACAGCTGGAATCGATCCTGGGCCGCACGCTGGGCGTGCCGATCTTCCAGGAACAGGTGATGCAGATCGCGATCACCGCGGCGAAGTTCACACCCGGGGAAGCCGACCAGATGCGGCGCTCGATGGCGGCCTGGAAACGCAATGGCGGCCTCGAACATCTGCACGAGCGCCTGGTCGAGGGCATGGTCAAAAACCAGTACGACCGCGACTTTGCCGAGCAGATCTACCAGCGCATCCTCGGCTTCGGCTCTTATGGCTTCCCCGAATCGCATTCGGCCAGCTTCGCGTTGCTGGCTTACGCCTCGTCTTATCTGAAGCGCCATCATCCGGCGGCATTCACCGCGGCGCTGTTGAACAGCCAGCCGATGGGTTTTTATCCGCCGTCGATGCTGGTCGGCGATGTGCGCCGCGCCGGCGTCGAAGTGCGTGCCGTCGACGTGATGCACAGCGAGCGCTTATGCACGCTGGAGCCGCGCGATGAAGACGACAAGCCGGCGTTGCGCCTCGGATTGCTGCAGGTGAGCGGCTTATCGGAAGCCGCCGGCAACGCGATTGCCGATGCACGATTGCAAGCGCCTTTCCGCAACGTCGACGATCTCGCTCGCCGTGCCAGGCTGACGCGGCGTGAACTGGCGGCACTGGCCAATGCCGGTGCGCTTGAAGCGCTGACCGGGCATCGGCATGCGGCGCGCTGGGAAGTCGCGGCGCAGACGCCGGACACCGCGCTGTCGCTGGCGCGCGCCAGCGAGCCGGTGTTCGATCTGCGCGTGCCCAGTGTCGGCGAAGACGTGCTGACCGATTACCGGAGCATCGGCCTGTCGCTGCGTCAGCATCCACTGTCGCTGTTCCGCGAAAAGCTCGCGGCGAAGAAAGTCAGCACCGCCAAATCGCTGATCGAAGTCGCCGACAAGGCCAAGATTCGCGTCGCCGGCATGGTCATGTTTCGGCAGCGGCCACCGGCCGCCAAAGGCGTGATGTTCATGACCATCGAGGATGAAACCGGCTCGGTCAACCTGATCCTGAGGCCGCGCTATATCGACAACCATCGCGAAGTCGTGCTCGGCTCGCGCATCATGGTCGTCGCCGGCGAAGTGCAGCGCAGCGGCGGCGTGATTCACCTGATGGTCGAGAAGATCGTCGACATCAGCGGCTGGTTTTCCGAGCTGCCGTATCAGTCGCGGGATTTCCACTGAACGCGGCAGGAGCGGGCTTGCCCGCTCCTACAGGTTCACAGGGACTTCAACAGCTCGGCGATTTCCGGCAGCGTCAGCACGTAGTCGACACCGCCGCGCTTGATCGCCGCCAGCGGCATTGCCGATACCTGCGCGGAATCCGGCTGCTGCACGACGCCGATGCCGCCGGCGCGGATCACCGCCTGCAAGCCGGCGGCGCCGTCGTCGTTGCCGCCCGACAGCACGATACCGAGCAGGCGCTTGCGGTAGACGTCCGCGGCGGATTCGAACAGCACGTCGATCGACGGCCGCGAGAAGTTCACCAGTTCGTCGGCCGACAAGGAAAGCTGCGGGCCCTTGTCGACGAGCAAGTGATAATCCGGCGGCGCGAAATAGATCGCCGACTTCTCCGCCGGCTCCTTGTCCATGGCTTCGATCACCGCCATGGCACATTTGGGCCGGAAGATTTCGACCAGCAGGCTCGGCCGCTCGCGCGGAATGTGCAGCACCACGAACACCGAAGCCTGCAGGCTTTTCGGCAAGGCCGGCAACAGCACGCTCAAGGCTTCGACGCCACCGGCCGATGCACCGATGACGATGCCGTCGACGCGGCCTTTCAGTGTGTCGAAGGGACTCAAGGGCGGTCCTTCTTCTGGAACAGGCGCTCCTCGCGATTGATCTCGCTGAAGGCATCCGCATGAGCAGAAAAGCGCAGCGATTCCTTGGAGCCGATGCCGAGAAAGCCTTTGCGGCACAGCGCCTCGCGGAACAGGCCGATCGCGCGATCCTGCAGCTCGCGATTGAAATAGATCAGCACGTTGCGGCAGGACACCAGCTGCACTTCGGCGAACACGCTGTCGGTAGCCAGGCTGTGATCCGAGAACACGATGTTCTTGCGCAGCGACTTGTCGAATACGGCCCTGCCATACGCGGCCGTGTAGTAGTCCGACAGCGAAGTCTGCGCACCGGAGCGGCGATGGTTTTCGGTGAAGCCGGCGATGCGCTCCAGATCGAAGATGCCGGCCTCGGCCTTCTGCAGCGCATGGGCATTGATGTCGGTGGCGTAGATCAGGCTGCGTTCGAGCAGTCGCTCCTCGCGCAGCAGGATCGCCAGCGAATAGGCTTCTTCACCGGTGCTGCAGCCGGCGATCCAGATTTTCAGCGAGGGATAGGTGCGCAGCAGCGGCACGACTTTCTCGCGCAGCGCGCGGAAGTACGCCGGGTCGCGAAACATCTCGCTGACCTGCACCGTCAGAAAATCCATCAGTGCGGCGAATACGCCCGGTTCGTGCAGCAGCTTGTCCTGCAGCTGTGACAGGGTCTTGCAGTTGAAGCGCAGCATCGCGGTGCGCAGCCGGCGACGCAGCGAGGCCTCGGCGTAGCCGCGAAAATCATAGTGATACTTCAGGTAGATCGCGTCGATCAGCAGCTGCAGCTCGATCTCGAAATCCTGGGCCTCGTCGCGGATGATGGTTTTTTCAGTGATGGCGGCTTCTTCCGGTGCGGCTACTTCGGAATCCACACCCGGACCAGCGACAGCAGCTTCTCGACGTCGAGCGGCTTGGCAATGTAGTCGTTGGCGCCGGCGGCCAGGCATTTCTCCTGGTCGTCCTTCATCGCCTTGGCGGTCAGCGCGATGATCGGCAGTTTTTTCCAGGCCGGGTTTTTACGGATTTCGCGCATCGCGGTGATGCCGTCCATCTCCGGCATCATGATGTCCATCAGCACCAGGTCGATGGTCTTGGACGGCTGGCCATGACTGCGCGTCAGCGCGTCGATGGCCTCGATGCCATTGCGGGCGATCTCGATCTTGGCCCCCTTGGGCTCGAGCACGCTGGTCAGTGCAAACACGTTACGCACGTCGTCCTCCACGATCAGGATGCGCCGGCCTTCGAGCGTCGCGTCGCGGTCGCGGACCTCTTTGAGCATCCGCTGGCGCTCGACCGGCAGCTTCGATTCGACCTGATGGATGAACAGCGTAACTTCGTCCAGCAGTCGCTCCGGTGAACGCGCGTCCTTGATGATGATGGACTTGGAAAAGCGCCGCAGCTGCTGCTCCTCGTCGCGGGTCAGCGAGCGGCCGGTGTAGACGATCACCGGCGGGAACGCGATCTCGTCCTGCTCGGCGATCTTCTTCAGGAATTCGTAGCCGCTGAGGTCCGGCAGGTTGAGGTCGATGACCATGCAGTCGAACGTGGTCTTCTGCAGCTGCTGCAAGGCCTCGGCAGCGGTGGCGACGCCGACGATCTGCACGTCGCCGTTGCCCAGCAGCTGGCCGATGCTGTCGCGCTGGCGTTCGTCGTCCTCGACCACCAGCACACGGCGCAGGCTCTGCGAGAACCGCTCCTCGAGCCGCTGGATCGCCTCGACCAGCTGCTCGCGCTTGACCGGCTTGAGCCCGTAGCCGATCGCGCCGCGCTCCAGCGCCTCCTGGGTGTAGTCGGCCACCGACAGCACGTGCACCGGGATATGCCGCGTCTTCGGGTTGTGCTTGAGCTGGTCGAGCACGCCCAGGCCGGAATAATCCGGCAGGTTGATGTCGAGCAGGATCGCGCTCGGGCGATAGCTGGCGACCGCGGCCAGGCCCTCGTTGGCCGAATGCGCGGCAATGAACTGGAAGCCCATCTCGTGCACCAGATCGCGCAGGATCGTCGAGAAGCGCGTGTCGTCCTCGATCGCCAGGATCAGCCGCGTGTCGCTGTGCAGCTGATCGCGATCGTCCTCGACCGGCGCCGGCCTGAGCTTGGCCGCGCCGGACGCGGTCGGTGCCGGCGCCAAAGCGGGCACGGGCGCCGTTGCCGGCTGGGCCGGGGCCAGCGTCGGCGCCTCGCCGGGCGTCGCGCTGGCCTCGATCCGGCCGACGTAGACCAGCGGCAGGGTCAGCGTGAACACGCTGCCCTCGCCCGGCGTGCTGTACACGACGATGTCGCCGCCGAGCAACCGCGCCAGGTCGCGCGAGATCGACAGGCCCAGGCCGGTGCCGCCGTACTTGCGATGGGTGCTGCCGTCAGCCTGGCGGAAGGCTTCGAAGATGATGTCCTGCTGATGCTCGGAGATGCCGATGCCGGTATCGCGCACCGCGAACGAGAGGCTGCTGTCCGAAGGCTGGAACACCTTCAGCGAGACTTCGCCTTTCTCGGTGAACTTGAGCGCATTGCTCAGCAGGTTCTTCAATATCTGGCCGAGGCGCTGTGCGTCGGTCTGCAGATAGGCCGGCGTGCCCTCGGCGATTTCCACGAGCAGTTTGAGCTTCTTCTGCTGCGCCACCGGCTCGAAGGACTTCTGCAAGGTGTCGACCGCGCGCACCACCAGCACCTGCTCGGGCGATACCTCGACCTTGCCGGACTCGATCTTGGACAGATCCAGAATATCGTTGATCAGCGCCAGCAGGTCGTTGCCGGCCGAGAAAATCGTTTGCGCGAACTTGACCTGCTGGTCGGTCAGATTGCCGCTCTTGTTGTCGGCGAGCAGGCCGGCCAGGATCAGCGTCGAGTTCAGCGGCGTGCGCAGCTCGTGGCTCATGTTGGCCAGGAACTCGCTCTTGTACTGGTTGGAGCGCTCCAGCTCCTGCGCCTTTTCGGTCAGCGTTTGCTGGGCGCGCGACAGGTGGTCGCGCTGGTCCTCGAGCAGCTGCATCTGCTCCTCCAGCTGCGAATTGGTCTGCTCCAGCTCGGCCTGCTGCGCCTCGAGCTGCGTCTGCGACTGCTTCAGCGCGCTGCCCTGCTCCTCCAGCTCCTCGTTGCTGACCCGCAGCTCTTCCTGCTGCGCCTGCAGCTCCTCGGCCTGGCGCTGGGTTTCTTCCAGCAGTTCCTCGAGCCGGCTGCGGTCCTTGGCCGAGCGCACCGCCACGCCCAGGGATTCGGACAGTCGCTCCATCAGTTCACGGTCGATCGGCGTGATCTTGCGGAAGAAGCCCAACTCGAGCACCGCCTGGACCGCGCCGTCGATGGTCGCCGGCGCCAGCAGCAGTTCGCGCGACCGGGAGCGGCCGGTGCTGGATGCCACTTCCAGATAGCCATCGGGCACGTCGGTGACGTGCAGTGCGCGCTGTTCCTTGGCGGCCTGGCCGAGCAGGCCGTCGCCGGGGCGCAGCTCGTCGTGGTCGGCGCCGCCAGGCACCGCGTAGCCGGCGAAGCGGCGGAAGCGGCCGCCTTCGGTGATGTAGATCGCGCCGACCTGGGCGCCCAGATAGGCGCCGAGGAACTCGAGCACGTTGTTGCCGAGCACGTCGAGCCGCTGCTCGCCCTGGATGCGCGCGCTCATGCCCATCTGGCCGCTGCGGATCCAGGCCTGGGCCTCGCGCGCCATGAAGTCGCGCGAGGCGATGCTGGCCGCGGCGACGATCAGGATCAGCAGCAGCAGCGAACTGCCCCAGGTGAAGTTGATCGAGAACCTGGCCGCTTCCTGCCATTCGTGCTGGCGCTGGTCGAGCACGTTGCGCTCCTGCACCTGCATCTCGCCGATCACCGAGCGGATCAGGTCCATGGCGGTCTTGCCGCGGTTGGTCAGCACGATCGCCATCGCCCCGGCCGCGTCGCCGCCGCGTCGCAGCTCGATGGTCTGCCCGAGTTCTTCCATCTTCTCGATGCTGAGCTGTTCGAGCATGTCGAAGCGGCGCTGCTGCGGGGCGTCGTTCGCCACCAGGTGCTTGAGGCTCTTGAGTTCGGCCGGCAGCGTCGCCTGGGCTTCGTTGAACGGCGCCAGATAGCCGTCGTTGCCGGTCAGCAGGTAGCCGCGCTGGCCGGTCTCGGCATCCTTGAGCCGCGACAGCACGCGCTGCAGGTGCTCGGTCATCTCCAGCGTATGGGTGACGCTGACCGAGGCGTTGGTCGCGCCTTGCAGCGAGCGGTAGGACACGGCGCCGATCAGTACCACGGCAATGATCGCGACGACGAAGCCGATCAGCGTGGTCGGCGGCAGAATCCGCCCGGACAGCCCGCCGCGGGCGGATTTGAGCACCGGAACCGCGCCGGTGGCGCTGGATGCCTGCGTCATGGATGAGTCCTTTCGGTCATGCGTTCACACTGCGCCCGGCTCGGCGCTCGCGGGCGTTCCGGGGGAACGCATGACCGGCGAACAGGGCGCGGACAGGGCGGTGGTCAGAAGTTGATATGGCAGTGATGAGCGGCATGCAACCCGATGCTCGGGGCAACGCCCGCCTGCAGCCTCATTCCCAGGAATCATATCCCAGCCGCCGCAACGGTGGCCGGCCACCGCCGGTGCGAGCGCCAGTCAATACCTAGCTATTCCTACAGCTTTGGCTGCAGTGGATGGTCACAATCGGC
The DNA here is from genome assembly GCF_965279055.1 of Hydrocarboniphaga sp. NCBI lineage: Bacteria > Pseudomonadati > Pseudomonadota > Gammaproteobacteria > Nevskiales > Nevskiaceae > Hydrocarboniphaga > Hydrocarboniphaga sp. Next base: position 2,268,638 of record NZ_OZ257125.1, read on the forward strand.
AACGAACGACAGACCGGACCGGCATTTCCGCCAGTGCCAGGTCGGCAACGAACATACGGCAAAGGACGAATGATCAACGGCATCAGGGCTCGGGCGCCAGCCTTTATCCTGCAGGCAATGGACTTCGATCTTCAGCCGCCGCAGGGGAGCCCGCGCGCATGAACGCGCGTGACGCTTCCCTGATGCTGCTGGACGCGCCGCACCAGGACCGCGACAGCGTCGCCGCCGATCCCACCGGCGATGGCTTTGCGGATTTCTACCTGCACTCGACACGCCAGCCGGCGATCTACATCAACCTGTTTTTCGCGGTATTGCTGGTGCTGATCGTGCCGGTGCGATCGCTGGTTTTCGGGCTGCCGGTGTTCCCCAACGCCTGGGCCGCGCTGCTGGAATGGGGCGCGATGGTGCCGGCCTGCCTGGCGACGGCCTGGCTGCGCTCGTCGGGCCGCCCGGCGCGCACCGTTGCGCGCTGGACCTCGCTGCTGATCGCGCTGAATGTCTCGGCGCTGGTCGGCGATATCGTCATCTGGCAGCGCAGCGGCGTGCCGATCCCGCACGAATACTCGGCGCTGTGCTTCGTCGGCTTCCTGTCGGTCGGCGGCCTGCCCGGTCGCACCGTGCTGGCGCTGTGCGTGCTGTTCCTCGGGCTGAACGTCGCGGTGTTCGAACACTTCGATTCGTGGACACCGGCCGCCGGTTTCAAGCTGTATTTCGATCTGGTCGGCATCTGCGTGGCGTTCCTGATCGCGATGATGCTGCGCCACGAGGCCAGCGTGGCCTGGGCGCTGAAAACCCGCCTCAACGCGATGGCGTTCCGCGATCCGCTGACTGGCTTGGCCAACCGCCACTATCTGGAAGACCGCGTCGGCGACATCTTCCGCCAGGCTCAGCACGAACAGAAACGCGTCGGCCTGGCGCTGGTCGACCTGGATCGCTTCAAGGGGCTCAACGACAGCCACGGCCACCTGGCCGGCGACGCGGCGCTGCAGCGTGTCGGTCAGGAACTGCGCCAGTACGCGAGCCGGCCCGGCGACATCGCCGCGCGCATCGGCGGCGACGAATTCCTGATGATCTGGTCCGACATCACGCCGCGCCGCGGCGAAGAACTGTGCCGGCAGCTGCTGCGCGCGATCGCCGCGGCCGGCATCGTCAACAACGCCTCCGAAACCCGCGGCCTGACCGTCAGCGTCGGTGCCGTGGTCGGCATCCCCGGCACATCGCAGGATTTCGAGCGCTTCCGCCGCCGCGCCGACGAGGCGCTCTACCAAGTCAAGAGCCGCCGCAACGGCGAGTCGCTGGTGATCGCGGACATTTGAAGCCCGGCGCACGGTGGCCGGGTTGTGCGCCACACCGCGCCGCCCCTACAATCACCGCACTCTTTGGGGAGTAGCCGCTTCGAGCTTCAATCAGGCTCGAAGAACCCGCGTCAACATACTTGCCTCACACAGGCATGGCGCGAGGTGATCCAGCTGCAGGGATCGGGCGAGACCAACGACTACGGACGCCGGCATTGCCGGGCGGTGGCCGTCAGTCGTTGTCGTCCACTCCCGGCCGAGTCAATCCCATGTTAGAAGCTTTCCTGGTCTCGACCGGTGTCGTCGCGCTCGCCGAGATGGGCGACAAGACGCAGTTGCTGGCCATCGTGCTGGCCGCCCGTTTTCGCAAGCCGCTGCCGATCGTGCTCGGCATTCTCGCCGCGACCTTGCTCAACCACGCGGTCGCCGGCTACGTCGGCGTCTGGATCAGCCAGCACGTGCCCGAGGTCTACCTGCGCTGGTTCCTCGGCCTGTCGTTCATCGCGATGGCGGCCTGGCTGCTGGTGCCGGACAAGATCGACGAGGACGATTCCACGATCAGAAGCCGCGGCACGATCTTCTTCACCACGATCTGGCTGTTCTTCATCGCCGAAATCGGCGACAAGACGCAGATCGCGACGATCGGCCTGGCGATGCGCTACGAAAGCCTGCTCGCGGTGGTCTCCGGCACCACCTTCGGCATGATGCTGGCCAACGTGCCGGCGGTGTTCCTGGGCGACCGCTTCGCCAAGCGCATGCCAGCGGAGCTGATGCGCCGCATCGCCGCCGGCGTGTTCGCCGTGATCGGCATCCTGACGCTGCTCGGCGTCGGGTCTGGCGCACTGCAGGCCGGCGGCGCGTCCTAGCTGTCATTCCCGCGAAGGCGGGATCCAGTGTGGCAAGCGCGACGGTGACATCCCCGGATTCCCGCTTGCGCGGGAATGACGGAATTTCTTATTCGGCGTTTACGGCATACACGCCGGCGTGATCGCAGATCCTGCCTGAGGCGCCGCGCTCCAGGCTGGCGCGGAAGTTCGCCGGCAGTTCGCGCTTGCCCAAAGTCTTGTCGTCGACCAGCACGTAGACCGTTTCGCAGTGCGCAGTGATGCCCTCGCGGCCGAGCACGCGAAAGTCGAAGCCCAGCGTGAACGAGGTGCTGCCGAGCCTGAGCGTGCTGACGCTGATTTCGACGACGTCGCCGAAACGCGCCGGCGCTTTCCATTCGATGGTCTGTTTGACCAGCTGCCAGTCGAGCTGGCCGCTGCCGGCTTCGCTGACGAAGCCCAGCGCGTTGATGAACTCACTGCTGGCCAGATCGACGTAGTCGCCATAGCGCGCGTTGAATACCACTTTCTGCGCATCGCATTCGCCGTAACGGACTTTCAGGTAATAGCGGAACGGCTGTGACATCAGGCGGTGCTCCAGGACGGCAGCAGATCCGAAACCATCGGTGTCAACAGCTCGTCGGCGAGCAGGTCGTCGGCCGCGGCGATGTCCGGCGCGAAGTAGCGATCTTCAGCATAGAAAGCAACTTTCTCGCGCAACGCGGCGTGGACGAAGCGCAGCGGCTCGCTGGTCTGCAGCGGCGCGTGGAAGTCGATGCCCTGCGCCGCGGCGAGCAGCTCGATGGCGACGATGGTGCGCGTGTTCGCGGTCATCTCCAGCAGGCGACGCGCGGCGAACGTCGCCATGCTGACGTGATCCTCCTGGTTGGCCGACGTCGGCAGGCTGTCGACGCTGGCAGGATGCGCCAGCGACTTGTTCTCCGACGCCAGTGCCGCCGCGGTGACGTGCGCCATCATGTAGCCGGAATTGATGCCGGGCTCGCGCACCAGAAACGCCGGCAGGCCGGACAGGCTGGCATCGATCAGCAGCGCGATACGCCGCTCCGACAGCGCGCCGATTTCGGCGATCGCCAGCGCCAGCGTATCGGCCGCCAGCGCCACCGGCTCGGCGTGGAAGTTGCCGCCGGAAATCACCTCGTCACCCGACGCACTGGTGAAAACCAGCGGGTTGTCGCTGACCGCGTTGGCTTCGATCACCAGGGTACGCGCCGCCTGGTTGATCAGGTCGAGGCAGGCACCCATCACCTGCGGCTGGCAGCGCAGGCTGTACGGGTCCTGCACCCGATCGTCGTTGTCGAGGTGCGAGCGGCGGATCGCGCTGCCTTCGAGCAGCCGGCGATAGGCTTCGGCCACCGCGATCTGCCCGATCTGGCCGCGCACTTCGTGGATGCGCGCATCGAACGGCGCGTCGGAGCCGCGCGCCGCGTCCACCGACAGGGCGCCGGTGACCACGGCGGCGGCGAACACGTCTTCGGCCTCCATCAGCGCGCGCAGCGCCAGCGCCGTGGAAACCTGGGTGCCATTCAACAGCGCCAGGCCTTCTTTCGCGGCGAGTTCGATCGGCGTGATGCCGGCCTGCGAAAGACCGAGCTTCGCCGGCATGATCAGGCCGTCCACGCGCACATCGCCCTCGCCCATCAGCGCCATCGTCATGTGCGCCAGCGGCGCCAGATCGCCGGAAGCGCCGACCGAGCCTTTCGACGGGATGCAGGGCAGCACGCCGGCGTTGTACAGCGCCAGCAGCTTGTCGACGAGTTCGCGGCGCACACCGGAATAGCCGCGCGCCAGGCTGGTCGCCTTCAGCACCAGCACCAGGCGCACGGTTTCGTCGTCGAGCAAATGGCCGGTGCCGACCGCGTGCGAGCGCACCAGGTTGCGCTGCAGCTGCGTCAGCCGATCCTGCGCAATGTGGGTCCTGGCGAGCTTGCCGAAGCCGGTGTTGATGCCGTACAGCGGAGCGCCCTTGTCGACCGCGGCCTGCACCGCCAGTGCCGAAGCCTCGACGGCGGGCCAGGCTGCGGGGTCGATCGACAGGCGCGGCCGGCCGTCGAGCAGATGGCGCAGCTCGCGCAGCTTCAGCTGCCCGGGTTTGAGGTGCCATTCGGCCATGACGTTCTCCATCGTAGCCCGGGTGGAATCCGGGTCTGTGCCCGCATTATGACCGCGCTCTCCCGGGTTTCACCCCGGGCCAGGCTATCGCCGATACGGCACAATGCCAGCCATGCGACTGCTGATCATCGAAGACGACGCCGATACCGCGGCCTACCTGGTCAAGGGCCTGCGTGAAGCCGGCCATACCGTCGACCATGCCGCCAACGGCAAGGACGGTCTGTTCATGGCCGCTTCCGAACCCTACGACGGCATGATCGTCGACCGGCTGCTGCCGCAGGTCGATGGCCTGACCATCATTTCCACCCTGCGCGCCTCCGGCAACACCACGCCGACGATCATCCTGTCGGCGCTGGGCGAAGTCGACGACCGCGTCCGCGGCCTGCGCGCCGGCGGCGACGACTACCTGGTCAAGCCGTTCTCGTTCGCCGAGCTGCTGGCGCGGCTGGAAGCGGTGCTGCGCCGCGGCCGTGGCGGCAACGCGGCCGAGACCGTGCTGCGCGTGGCCAATCTGGAGATGGACCTGCTGGCGCGCAGCGTGCGCCGCGGCAGCCGCAGTGTCGATCTGAAGCCCCAGGAATTCCGCCTGCTCGAATACCTGATGCGCAACGCCGGCCAGGTGGTGACGCGCACGATGCTGTTCGAGAACGTCTGGGATTACCACTTCGACCCGCAGACCAATGTCATCGACGTGCACATCTCGCGCCTGCGCGGCAAGATCGACGAAGACGGCGACCCGCCGCTGATCCACACCGTGCGCGGCGCCGGTTACTGCCTGCGCGTGCCGTCAGCCCCCACGCGCTGATGCGCGCACGGGAGCTGCTGCGCTCGCGCGCGCTGCGCCTGGCGCTGTTGTATGCGGCGCTGTTCGGCGTGTCGATCACCGCGCTGCTCGGCTTCATCTATCTGATCGCCGGCAACTATGTGAAGAGCCATGTCGACGAGTTCGTCTCGTCCGAGCTGGAGATGCTGTCGGCCGATTACGAAATCGACGGCATCGACGGCGTCACCGGCCTGGTCAATTCACGCGACGCCTCGGACCGCAACAATCACTGGCTGTATCTGTACATCGACAAGCACGGCCGGCGCATCGCCGGCGACAACGATCCCTGGCCATCGGCCACACCGGGACCGGATGGTTTTCTGACGCTGCCGACGCGCGCCGGCGCCGGACAGATTCGCGCACGCGAGGCGCACTTTCCCGACGGCAGCCAGATCCTGGTCGGACTCAACGATTACGAAGTCGGCGAAATGCGCTCGGCGCTGGCCCGCTCGATGGGCTTCGGCCTGGGCGCGATGCTGCTGCTGGCGATCGGCGGCGGCCTGCTGGTGACGATGGCGACCTTGCGCCAGATCGAGTCGATCAACCGCGTCGCGCACGACATCATGGCCGGCGATCTGCGCCAGCGTGTGCCGGTCGGCGGCAGCAACGACGAGTTCGACGCGCTGGGCCGCAACATCAATGCCATGCTCGACCGCATCGGCGTGCTGATGGAGGCGATCCGCGGCGTCACCGACAACATCGCGCACGATCTGCGGCTGCCGCTGGCGCGGCTGCGCGCGCGACTCGAAGCCAGCCTCGGCGGCGGCGGCAATCGCGACGATCTGGAGCGTGCGATCGGCCATTCGATCGAAGAGGTCGATTCGATCCTGCACACCTTCGGCGCGCTGCTGCGTATCGCCAACGTCGAGTCCGGGCGCCTGCGCGAGAGCTTTTCAGATGTCGATTTGAGCGCGATCGCGCTCGACGCCGAGCAGCTGTTCGAGCCCATCGCCAGCGCCGACGGCAAGACGCTGGAGATCAGCGTCGAGCAGCAGGTGCACATCGACGGCAGCCGCGACCTGCTGTTCCAGGCGCTGGCCAACCTGGTCGACAACGCGCTGAAGTACACGCCCGAAGGCGGCCGCATCCTGATCGAACTGAGCACGCATCACGACGTGGTGCAGCTGGCGGTCGCCGACAACGGGCCCGGTGTCGCCCCCGAAGAACGCGAGAAGGTGTTTCAGCGACTGTACCGCGTCGACCCCAGCCGCAGCACCGCCGGCAACGGCCTGGGCCTGTCGCTGGTGCGGGCCGTCGCGCTGCTGCACGATGGCACTTGCGGCATCGAGGACAATTATCCGGGTGCACGCGTGGTGCTGAGGCTGCCGCTACGCCGGTAGCCGGTAGCCCGGGTGAAACCCGGGGCCGCGCAATCCCGGGTTTCACCCGGGCTACGGTGAAGCGCAGCCTGCGAACAGATTCGCCGCGCCCTGGTAATCCGGCGCACGGACACCGAACAATCCCAGCATCGTGTCGAACAGATCGTCCTGCGAATGCGGCTGCGCGCTGGCGGCCTTGAGGCACGCAGGGTCGAGGCGCTGACGCAGCAAGGCGCGCTCCGAGAACCAGGCGAGCATCGGCACATGCTTCTGCATCATCGGCGCCACCGCATACGGCAGGCCGTGAAGATAAACGCCGTCCTCGCCCAGGCTTTCGCCGTGGTCGGACAGGTACAGCACCACCGAGTCGAACTGCTGCTGGCCGCGCAGTTCGGTGATCAGTCCGGCCAGCAGGTGATCGGTGTACAGGATCGTGTTGTCGTAGGCATTGACGATCTGCTCGCGGCTGCAGGTCTGCACGTCGTCGAGTTCGCAGGCCGGCAGAAAGCGGCGGAATTCGGCCGGATAGCGCCGGTAGTACGAGGGCCCGTGGCTGCCTTTCTGGTGCAGCACCACCAGCCGGCTGAGCGCGCCGCGCGGCCACAGCGTCTGCAGGTCCTTGAACAGCACGCCGTCGTAGCAGTTGTCGTCCTGGCACAACGCCGCATCGGTTTCGCGCGAGCGGTCCTGATACGCCACGCGCGCGCAGACGCCCTTGCAGCCGGAGTCGTTGTCCAGCCAGTGCACGTCGACGCCGACCCGCGCCAGCACGTCCAGCAAGTTCTCCTGGCGCTCCGCGCGCTCCTTGCTGAAGCGCTTGCGGCCCAGATCGCTGAACATGCATGGCACCGAAATCGCGGTGGAGGTGCCGCAGGACACGGTCTGGCCGAAGTTGATCAGGTCAGGGATCGCGGCGAGTTCCGGGTTGGTCGCGCGCTCGTAGCCGTTGAGCTGGAAGTTCGCGGCGCGCGCGGTCTCACCGACCACCAGCACCACCAGCAGAGGCCGCTCGGTGGCGACACGGCTGGCCCCGGGCAAGGTCGTGACCACCGGCGGCGGATGCAGGTCCTGCAGCTGCTCGGAGATCAGCCGCGCTGCAGAGTAAATGGGATACGAGGGATTGATGAAAGTGCGGATGTGCTCGTTCTCGCGCGCCCACAGCGAGACATTCTTGTAGTCCAGGCCGACTGCTCCCGCGACCACGGCCAGCGCGACCGCCAGCAGCACGACGCGGCGGCCGATCTCGCGCACCGCGCCGGCCGAGACGATGCGCGTCCACCAGATCAGCGCCACCGGCAGCAGGCCGTACAGCGCCAGGTGCAGCCACCAGGCACGGCCGAGCAGCTCGGCGGATTCGCGCGCATCGGTTTGGACGACGTTGGTCATCATCGGCAGGTCGACGACGACGTGGAAACTGTCCATGAAATAGCTGCACACCGCCGCGATCAGCAGCAGCGCGCTGAGCATCGGCTTGAGGATGATCCGCGGTGTCAGCAGGCCCAGGCAGAACAGCAGCGCCGCGTTCAGCACCAGCGCCAGTACGCCGAGAAACAGCCATTTCGACGTGCCCTGCAGATGCGCCAGGCTGTTGAACGCAACCTGCCAGAACGAGGCGTTCTGCGTCGTCGACAGATACAGCGCGACCAGCAACAGCAACTGCCCCGCGCTCAGGCGCGGCCGCGGCATCGAAATTCGGTTGGGCAAAGCGCAGCCTCGGGGGAGCCTCAGGAGCCGACTATGTTCGCATGTTCCGGCGGCGCCGCGACCGCGGGCATCGTCGGCAAGCGGCGGCGCGTGGCCGCGAGCAGCAGGCAGATCGCCCAGGCGATCGCCGCCGTCGTCAGATCGTGCGACGGAAAATGCGCACCGCGTATCCATTGCGTCAGCGCAAACACGAAGCCGATCGCGACCGTCGCCATCAGCACGCGCGGCGCATAAGCCCAGCGGTGATGCAGCGCCAGAAAATACAGCGCCAGCAAGGACAGCCCGCCGGAGGAATGCCCGCCCGGAAAACAGGCGCCGGGCCTGCCCTCGCCCACGACCGGCCGCAGCAGCCGATCGATCAGCGCCTCGTAGTGAAAGCGCCCGCCATAGCGCGCCAGTTCCACCGGGCAATGAATGCCGCTGACACTCTTGATCAGCGCGACGACGCCGGTGGTCAGCGCGATGCAGGCCAGCAGATAGGCGAAGTCGCCGCGCAGCGGCCTGAGTCTGGCGATGCGATACGACGCGACCAGGGCGATCAGCGAGACGCTGGCGATGCCGGCGACGATCATCGTGCCGCCGTCATGCAGCAGGCCGTCGCTCCACCACAGGCCGCGCATCGGGAAACGCGAGTCGACGTAGTCGAAAAAATGATCGGTCACCAACCAGTCCCAGTGCATCTGCTGGAACAGCAGCGCCAGCAGCAACAGCGCGGGCGTCACCCACAGCCGGCGCAGCAGCTCAGGATTCATCGGTCGCTCGTCTGCCTCCCCCGCGTGCGGGGGAAGGAAGAATTTGAAATGCGGTCCGCGCTCACCGATAGCGACGCGACTGGAACTGGTCGTAGGCCGTCTGGTAATACGCCGTCGCCAGGTCCACCAGTTCGGGATCGGCCTGGTCCAGATGTGAGAAATGCGTGGTCGCGGGGCCGGGCGCGCCCGGCGTGCGCACGTAGCTCTCGCATTCGGCGCTCTGGCGCAGACCGAGGATGCACAGCTTGCCGTCGCGCAGCAGCGCAACGTCATGGTTGTGATTGAACAGCAAGGTGCGCGACTCGCCCTCCGGCCAGTGCAGCACGTCCTGGCCGAAGAACGGCGCCTGATACGGCAGGCCCAGCAGGCCGAGCACGGTCGGGGCGACGTCGATCTGGCTGGTCAAGGTGTCGATCTTGCGCGGCTCCAGATGCTTCGGCGCCAGGATCAGCAGCGGAATTTCGTAGCTGTACAGCGGGATGTCGGCCTTGCCGTAGGCGCGCGCGCCGTGGTCGGCGGCGATGATGAAGATGGTGTTGTCGAACCATGCATGGTGACGCGCTTCGCGGAAGAATTCGCCGATCGAATGATCGGCGTACTTTGCGCCGGCGTCGCGACCGCCACCCTTGGCCTTGATACCCGGAATTCCCTCCGGAAACGTGAACGGCTTGTGATTGGATGTCGACATCACGATCGAGAAGAACGGCTGATTTTCCTTGGTGCGCGCGTCGAAATAGTCCAGCGCGTGACGAAAAAGATCCTCGTCGGACACGCCCCAGATGTTCGCGAACTTCGGATGCTGGATATCGCTGCGATCCGACAGCGCGAAGCCGTTGCCGCCGAAGTAGGCATTCATGTTGTCGAAGGCGCCGTAGCCGCCATACAGAAAGCTGGTGTGATAGCCGAGGCCGCGCATCACCTTGCCCCAGGTCGCGATGTCCTCGTTGCCGGGGCGCTTCATGATCGACTCGCTCGGAATCGGCGGGAACGAGGCACTGAACGCTTCCAGGCCGCGCACGGTGCGCGTGCCGGTGGAATAGGCGTGGTTGAACAGGATGCCCTGTTTGGCGAGTTCGTCGAACTCCGGCGTCAGGCCGCGCGTGTTGCCATACGTGCCGACGAACTCCGACCCCAGCGATTCCTCGGACAGCAGCACCACGTTCATTTTGCCCAGGCCATCGGCGCGAGCCGGGAAGCGGCGCGTCAGATCGCCGCTCTGCAGCGCGATGAATTCGCCGCCGCCTTTCTGCAGATCCTTCACCAGCAGCTGCTGCATCTGCTGCGGATCACCGCTGCGATAGAACGCGTGATAGTCGATGTGGTTGGTGCGGAATGCGGCGAAGAACAGTGCCGGTCCATTCGCCGCAAGTTCGTTGGCGACGCGATTGCGAAACAGCGACAGCCGGTCGGCCGGCCATGCCACGATCGCGGCGGCGATCAGCAGGCTCATGCCCGCGACCAGACCCAGGCGCTGCCGGCCTGATGCACTGCCCGCAGCCATCGGCCAGCCGGCGAAGCCGGTGCGTAGCGTGAAAGTAATCACCGCCGCCAGCACGCCGAAGATCAGGAACAGCGGGGTCACCGGATATTCCGAGCGGATGTCGCCGATCACTTCGGTCGGGTAGATCAGGTAATCGACCGCGACCAGGTTGAAGCGCGAATCGAACTCCTCGAAGAAGAAATACTCCGACGCGCAAACGAACAACATGCCATAGATCATCAGCCAGGCACCGCCGTAGAGCAGCACGCGGCCGGTCTTGCTGCGATGCCAGCGCGTCGGCGTCAGCGCCAGGTACAAGGCGAACGGCACGAACAGGTACAGCGCCTCGACGGCGTCGTTGATCAGGCCGAGGCCGACGATCGATGGCAGGCGGATCGCCGGCACCGCGGCGGCGACGCCGAAGCGATACCACAGATAAACCCGCAGCGCCGCCGACAGGGCAAGGAATACCGCGAGCATGATCCACAGCGGCCGGAAAGCGCCGACGCGGCGGGCGATCTGCGCCTTGCTGGCGATCGAAGGATGCGGCTTGGCGAGTGTGCTCATCGGTTTGCTCAAGTAATACTCTAGAAATTCATTTCGAAGCGAAGGCCCGGCGCGATCAGCGGCAGGTCGCGTGGATTGCCGGCATCGCCGCGCGCATCGAGCGTGGCGTCGTCGACGCTCCAGCCGGCAAAGCCGGTGGAAATCGGTGAAACGCCGATATGCACATCGCCGGCGCGGGTCGTGAAATCGCTGATGTCGTGATTGCTCAGGATGCCGATGGCGGCGCCGGCGAAGACGTCGCGGCTGTAGTGGTTGCGGCTCTGCTGGCGCGTCCAGCCGACGTAGGACGCGGCCAGATAAGCCGGCGCACCGGCCCACCAGCCGTACTCCTTGCGAATGAACTCGGCGCCCATGAACGAAGCCGAGGTATGGCCCGACGGAAACGAATGCGGCTCGCCGTTCGGACGCTGTTCGTCGACGCTGTATTTCAGGCCGTAGGTGATGACTTCCATGCGGCCGAAGGCAAGGAAGAAATCGTGGCGCGGCGAACCGTTCATGCGGTTCCAGTCGAACAGTCCGCCGCCGGATTCGGCGCCCGCAGCGTCGAACAGGCTCGCGGCCTTGCTATCGCTTTCGGACTTGCCGTGGCCGGTGAAGAGGTAGGTCAGACCGACACCGAGCAGCGGCAGGCCGATCTGCAGGTAGCTGCCGACCTGGGTGTTGCGCGTGTCGTATCCGGCGTCCGGTGCCGAAGCCTGGGCCACCGCACAGCAGCCCAGCGCAAGCAACCCGGCCCATGGCTTCATTCACGCACTCCCCCCACCCATCCAGGGCGGCACGCCCGAAACAGGCGCCCGGTTATGGACGATGCAGAGAATGACGAGTGCCGCCTATCGCGGACGTGGCGGAGGAATTAATTAAGGTTAACGATGATAAGCGTCATTCCCGCCTGCGCGGGAATGACCAGGCTCAGCCCGGAATTCGCGGCGTACCCGGCACCACGTCCGCATTCTGCGCGCGATGCCGCAGCAGGTGATCGATCAGCACCAGCGCCACCATCGCCTCGGCGATCGGCGTCGCGCGAATGCCGACGCAGGGATCGTGGCGGCCGGTGGTGCGCATGTCGACGGCCTTGCCGTCGCTGTCGATCGACTTGCCCGGCGTGGTGATGCTCGAGGTCGGCTTGATCGCCAGCGCGCAGACGATGTCCTGCCCGGTGCTGATGCCGCCGGCGACACCGCCGGAATGGTTCGACAGGAACGCTTGCGGCGTCATTTCGTCGCGATGCTCGGTGCCGCGCATGCCGGCGACTTTCATGCCGTCGCCGATCTCCACGCCCTTGACCGCGTTGATGCCCATCAGCGCATGCGCCAGATCCGCGTCGAGCCGGTCGAACACCGGCTCGCCGAGCCCCGGCGGAATGCCGCCGGCGACGACCTTGATCAGCGCGCCGACCGAATCGCCTTCACTGCGCAAGCGGTCGATCAGCGCTTCCATTTCGGCGATGCGCGAAGCATCCGGCGAAAAGAATGAATTCTGCTCGACCTGATCCCAGTCGACGAGATCGACCACGATCGGCCCCATCTGCGCCAGATAGCCGCGCACTTTCACGCCGAGTTTCTCAGCGAGGTATTTCTTCGCCACCGCGCCGGCGGCAACGCGCACCGCGGTCTCGCGCGCCGAGCTGCGGCCGCCGCCGCGATGGTCGCGGATGCCGTATTTCTGTATGTAGGCATAGTCGGCGTGATTCGGCCGGAACACCTGCGCGATCTTGGCGTAGTCGTAGGAGCGCTGGTCGGTGTTCTCGATCAGCAGCGCGATCGGCGTGCCGGTGGTTTTGCCCTCGAACACGCCCGACAGGATCCGGACCTTGTCCTCCTCCTTGCGCTGGGTGACGTACTTGTTGGTGCCGGGCTTGCGCCGGTCCAGGTCGGGCTGGATGTCGGTTTCGTTCAAGGCCATGCCCGGCGGGCAGCCGTCGATCACGCAGCCGATCGCCGGGCCGTGGCTTTCGCCGAAGCTGGTGACGGTGAACAGTTTGCCGAAGGTGTTGCCGGACATTTTCCTGCACTCATGAAGCGTGTTCCCTTCTCCCTTGGGGAGAAGGTGCCCCGAAGGGGCGGATGAGGGCGTTCGGGTTCGTGCGAACGTCGAGGCCCTCACCCCTGCCCCTCTCCTGGAGGGAGAGGGGATTTCTTTTCAAGGACGGCTAAAAATCATCGGGTTTCCAGATAAGCCACCAGATCGGCGCGCGAGATCACGAACACGCCGTCGCCGCCGCGCACGAACTCCGGCCAAGCGACCGGGATGGTCGGATAGCGTGCGTCGAACTCTTCCAGCGAGCCGCCGATTTCGCAGATCAGCAGGCCGTCTTCGGTCAGGTAATCCGGCGCCTCGCACAGGATGCGCTCGATGATGTCCATGCCGTCTTCGCCGGCCTCCAGCGCCAGCTTGGGCTCACGCTTGTACTCGGTGGACAGCGCTTCCCACTCGGCGGTCGGCACATAGGGCGGATTGCTGACGATCAGGTCGTAGCGGCGGCCGACCAGCGCGTCGAACAGGTCGGACTGGATCGCGGTGACGCGCGTCGCCAGGTCATGGCGCGCGATGTTGCGGCGGCAGACCTCCAGCGCGCCGCCGTCGATGTCGGCAAGATCCACTTCGGCGTCCTCGAACTCGACCGCAGTGGCGATACCGATGCAGCCGCTGCCGGTGCACAGGTCCAGGATCTGCAGCGGGTCTTCACCGATCCATGGCGAAAAGCGCTGCTCGATCATTTCCGCGATCGGCGAGCGCGGCACCAGCACGCGCTCGTCCACATAAAAGCTCAGCCCGCAGAACTGGATTTCGCCGATCAGGTAGGCCGCCGGCTTGCGCGTGTCGATGCGCTGCTGCAGCAGGGCCAGCACTGCCTCGCGCTCGGACGGCGTCAGCGCCGATTCCAGGTACAGCGTCGGCAGGTCGGCGCCCAGGTGCAGCTTGTGCAGCACCAGATGGAACGCCTCGTCGAGCGCGTTGTCTGTGCCGTGTCCGAACACCAGGCCGCGGCGGCCGAACTCGCTGGCGCCCCAGCGGACCAGGTCGCGTACCGTCGTCAGGGCCTGGGTGTCGCGGGTATCGGTCATCGAGTGGCTTCTGATCCATGAAATAATGGCGCGCTACAGGCGCCAAAGAACGCGAATTATGCGGCGCGCCACCCCCGCCAGCAATTGAACAGGCCGAGCCCCACACCTGAGGAACCGCTGATTGAGTCCTGCGCGCCCGGCATTTCCGGGGCAACCCGAAGGGCCGGCACCAAAACGGGCGCTGTGCGGCGTCAGCCGCTCCTCATGTATGTCCAATACACTTCGTCACTCCTTTCTTGCACAGCGCCCGTTTTGGTACCGGCGCGGACGTGCAGGACTCGATCAGAGGTTCCTTAATGTCGCCCGCAAAAGCCATCACCATCGGCATGGTCGCCGCGCTGGCCGCCCTCGGCGGCCTGGTCGCCGCCAGCCTGATGAGCGGTACCAAGAACATCGAACTGGAAACCGGCACCTTGCTGAAAACACCGCGCACGATCGAGGCGTTCGCGCTCAAGGACAGCAGCGGCGCCGTCTTCGACAACGCTCGCCTCGCCGGTCACTGGTCGATGGTGTTCGCCGGCTTCACCTACTGCCCCGACGTCTGCCCGTCGACCTTGCAGATGCTCAAGGGCCTGACGACGCGGCTCGACGCGGCGAACACGCCGGTGCAGGTGGTGTTCCTGTCGGTGGACCCGCAGCGCGACACGCCGGCGGTGCTCGAGCGCTACGTGCATTACTTCAGTCCGGAGTTCGTCGGCGTCACCGGCAGCGACGACGAGCTGGAAAAGCTCGCGCGCTCGTTGAGCCTGGTCTATGCCAAGGTGCCGGGCGAGACGCCTGAGAGTTACACCATGGACCATTCCGCGGCACTGGTGCTGATCAACCCGCAGGGTCAGGTCACCGCCTACTTCCTGCCACCGCACCGGGTGGATCAGCTCGCCGCCGATATGCAGCGCGTGGTGCGGGGGCAGGGCTGATGCGCGGCGCACGCGCCCTGATCGCCGCCGCGCTGTTGCTGCCCTTGCCGGGGCTGGCCTGCGACGGCCTGGCGCTGAGCCAGGCCTGGATACGCCAGGCGCCGCCGGGCGCGGCGGTGATGGCGGGCTTCGGCAAGCTGGTCAACAACGGCCGCAAGCCGGTCACGATCGAGAGTTTTGCCAGCACCGACTTCGGCAAGGTCGAGCTGCACCAGAGCAGTATGGCCGACGGCAAGATGCGCATGCGCCGCGTCGACCCGGTGACGATCGCGCCGGGCCAGAGCATCGATCTGGCGCCCGGCGGCTATCACCTGATGCTGATGCAGCCGAAGCAGCCGGCGCTGGCGGGCAGCAGCCGGCTCAGCCTGCATTGCGTCGACGGTGATCTCGCCGCGGATGTCCCGGTACGCGCGGCTGCGGCAGAATGAGCCGATGAACCCATCGAATCATCATCAGGCGGCAACCGACGCCAGCCTCGGCGACCGCCTGTTCTCTCTGCTGCAGCTGATCCTGCCGACGCGTTTCCTGTCCTGGTGCATCTACAAGCTGACGCGCATCGAGAGCCAGGGCTTCAAGAACGCGTTCATTCGCGTGTTCATGAGCCGCTTCAACATCAGCCTGGCCGAGGCCGAGTTCGAGCTGCCGGAGTCGTACCGGAGCTTCAACGAGTTCTTCACCCGTGCGCTGAAGCCGGGCGCGCGGCCGCTGAGCGACGGCGCCGAGGTGCTGCTGTCGCCGGTCGACGGCGCGGTCAGCCAGCTCGGCCAGATCGACGGCGACCGCATCTTCCAGGCCAAGGGCCATCACTACACCGCGGCCGAACTGCTCGGCGGCGAAGACCTGGCCAGGCCCTTCATCGGCGGCGAGTTCGCGACGATTTACCTGGCGCCGAACAACTACCACCGCATCCACATGCCGCTGGCCGGCACCCTGCGCGAATGGGTCTACGTGCCGGGCCGGCTGTTCAGCGTCAACCCCGCGACCGCGCGCGCGATGCCGAAAGTGTTCGCGCGCAACGAGCGCGTAACCGCGATCTTCGACACCGAGCTCGGGCCGTTCGCGATGGTGCTGGTCGGCGCGTTCTTCGTCGGATCGATCGAGACGGTCTGGGCCGGCATGATTTCGCCACCGCACCGGCGCTCGCCGCTGGCGCGCTACAAGCCGGTGCATCCGCCGAGCCTGGAGCGCGGCATGGAGATGGGCCGCTTCAACATGGGCTCGACGGTGATCCTGCTGGCCCCTCCGGGCGCGCTGAGCTGGAACCCGGCGCTGGGACCCGCGACGCCGCTGCGCATGGGCCAGGTGCTCGGCACCAAGCTGATCGATGTCGGCGGAGCCCGCGCTTGAGCCTGAGCATCACTGCCGCGACCGCGGCCGACGTGCCGCTGATCCTCGGCTTCATCCGCGAACTCGCCGACTACGAGCGCCTGTCCGACCAGGTCAGCGCCACCGAGGCCGCGCTGCAGGCGACGCTGTTCGGCGAGCGCCCCGCAGCAGAAGTGCTGATCGCCCGACAGGACGGCGTCGCCGCCGGCTTCGCGCTGTTCTTCCAGAACTACTCGACGTTCCTGGCCAAGCCCGGCATCTACCTGGAAGACCTGTATGTGAAGCCCGAGCAGCGCGGCCACGGCATCGGCCGCGCTTTGCTCACGCACATCGCCAGGCTCGCGGTCGCGCGCGACTGCGGCCGCTTCGAATGGTCGGTGCTGGACTGGAACGCGCCCGCGATCGGTTTCTACCGCAGCCTCGGCGCGCTGCCCCAGGACGAGTGGACGATCATGCGGCTGAGCGGCGACGCATTAAAAGCGCTGGCGTCGTCGAACTAAGCCGCGCCTCGCCCGCTCTAAGCGCCACAACATCCGTCGTGCGCGATCCCGCGTAAACTCGATCAGCCTCCTTCGACTCCTGCGCATGACGCCTTCACGTCTCCCCGCCCGTTCCGCGCTCGCGGCCGCCATCGCGCTGCTGATGGTCGGCAGCGCGATGGCCGCCGACGCCTCGCTGCCGCCGGCCGATCTGCGCGAGCCGATCAACTCGGTCGGCAGCGGCGCACCCAGCGTGCTCAACCTGCCGCAGATGGGCGAGCCCGCCGATGCGGCGATGTCGCCGCAGCAGGAGGCCGCGATCGGCGCCAGCGTGATGGCCGAGCTGTACCAGTACGACTACGTCGTCGACGATCTGGAGATCGCCGAATACCTGTCCAATCTCGGCTACCGGCTGGTCGCGGCAGCGCCGCAGAAGCCGCCGAAAGTCGACGTGTTCATGGTCGCCGACCCGCGCATCAACGCCTTCGCGCTGCCCGGCGGCCACATGGGCTTCAACGCCGGCCTGCTGATCGCCAGCCGCAACGAAAGCGAACTCGCCGGCGTCATGGGCCACGAACTCACCCATGTGATCCAGCGCCATGTCGCGCGCTCGCAGGCCGACCAGGGCGGCGTCGGCACCTTCGCCACCTGGGCCGCGGTGCTGGCGGCGATCATCGCCGGCTCGGCCGACCCGAACATCGTGCTGGCGGCGCTGGCCGTCGGCCAGGGCTCGCTGTACCAGAAACAGGTCAACTTCACCCGCGCCAACGAACTCGAGGCCGACCGCATCGGCATCCAGATCATGGCCGACGCCGGCTTCGATCCCGAAGGCATGGCGGATTTCTTTCAGCGCCTGGAGCAGCAGTCGCGGCTTTACGGCACCGGCATGCCGGAAATCCTGCAGACGCATCCGGTCAACACCACGCGTATCGCCGAGGCGCGCGAGCGCGCGGTGGCGATCGAAGCCGGCAAGCCGCGCAAGGTCGTCGACTCGGTGGACTATTCGTTGATGAAGGCGCGCACGCGCGTGCTGGCGGCGGATTCGGCCAGCGAAGCGGTGGAAATTTTTGCCGCCGAACTGAAAAACCGCGACACGCCGGAGAACCGCTACGGCCTGGCCTTCGCGCTCAGCGGCACCGGCAACTACAAGCAGGCCATCGTCGCGCTCAAGCCGACGCTCGAGGCCTACCCGCGCCAGGCGACGGTGATGCTGCTGATGGCGCAGATGCAACTCGGCGCGGGCCAGAACGCCGACGCGCTGGCGCTGTTCGACAAGACCTTCCGCATGTATCCGGCCTATGCACCGGCGATCCTGCGCTACGCGCAGGCGCTGATCGAAACCGGCAAGCCCGACGACGCGCGCCAGATCCTGCTGGCCAGCGAACAGTCCTACGGCACGCGGCTGGAGACGTATCGCTTGCTGTCGCAGGCCGCACGCGACGCCGGCAACAACGGCGAAGCCAGCTACGAGATGGCCAACTACCTGTACTACCGCGGCGACTACGGCGGCGCGCTGGCCCAGCTCGACGCCGGACTGCGTATCGAGTCGCTACCGCCGAACCAGCGCGCGCGCATGGCGGCGCGGCGGGCGGAAGTGCGCGAGGCGCTGCCGCGCAATTTCAATCCGTATGAACGCCCGGATCGGCGGCGCTGAAGTTTTGTTGTGTCCCTCGATACGCCGGGCAAGCCCGGCTACTCGGGATGAACGGGTTTCGTTTTTGATCTTGAAGAAAAGCCAAAACTCCGTTCGTCCCGATGTGTCCCTCGATACGCCGGGCAAGCCCGGCTACTCGGGATGAACGGGTTTCGTTTTTGATCTTGAAGAAAAGCCAAAACTCCGTTCGTCCCGAGTAGCCCGCGCTTTTTGCGGGCGTATCGAGGGACCGGACCAAGGCCTCAGCCCACCAGCTCCCGTACCTTCTTCTCGGTCGGCTGCTCGATCACGCCTTTCTCGCAGACGATGGCGTCGATCAGCTCCGCCGGCGTGACGTCGAACACCGGGTTCCAGGCGTCCATGTCGATCGGTGCGATCGGCGCGCCGCGGAATTCGGTCAGTTCGCGCGGCACTCTTTCTTCGATCGGAATCATGCGGCCGCTGCGGATCGTCAGATCGAAGGTGCCGGTCGGCGCCACCACCATGAACTTGACGCCGTGGCGCCTGGCCGCGACCGCCAGCGAATAGGTGCCGATCTTGTTGGCGGTGTCGCCGTTGCCGGCGATGCGGTCGGCGCCGACGATGACCCAGTCGATCTTGTGCGTCGCCATCAGATGCGCGGCGGCGCCGTCGGCGATAAGTTTTGCCGGGATTTTTTCCTGCATCAGCTCCCAGGCGGTCAGCCGCGCGCCCTGCAGCCAGGGCCGCGTTTCGGTGTTGTAGACCTGCGACAGATGGCCGATCTGAAAAGCGCTGCGGATCACGCCGAGCGCGGTGCCGTGACCGCCGGTGGCGAGCGCACCGGTGTTGCAATGGGTGATCACGGTGGCGTTCTTCGGCAGCAGCGCGGCGCCGAGCTTGCCCATCGTCAGATTCTGCGCAAGATCTTCGGCGTGGATCAGCTCGGCCTCGGCCAGCAGCCGCGCCGCGTCGGCGCCGCCGCGCCAAACGCCGCGCATGCGCGCCAGCGCCCAGCGCAGGTTCACCGCGGTCGGCCGGCTTTCGGCCAGCACCAGTTCGGCCGCCTCGTAGTCGCGGTGCTGCAGCGCGTCGAGCACCAGGCCGTAGGCGGCGGCGATACCGATCGCCGGCGCGCCGCGCACCGCCATGCCGTGGATCGCTTCGGCGACCTGGAACGCATTGCGGCAATCGACCCAGCGTTCCTCATGCGGCAGCACGCGCTGGTCGATCAGGCGTAGATGGTCACCGGCCCAGACGATGGGCTGTACGCTGCCACTCATGTCATTCCCTGGTTGGGCCGCGCGCGCGGGTAAACTGGCGGCCTGGCGCCTCGATGCGAGGCGAATCGGCCACATTCTACCGCGCTTAAAATGACCGTTATGCCGTTTCCGCCGATCAATATCGACCTGCTGGTGAGCGCCGGCCACATCGTGCCCATCGAGCCCGCCGGCGTGGTGCTGGAGAACCATGCGCTGGCGGTGGACCAGGGCCGCATCCTGGCGCTGCTGCCGGTCAATGAGGCGCGCGCGCGTTACGCACCGCGCAAGACCCTCGACCTGCCCGGCCACGCGCTGATGCCGGGCCTGATCAACATGCACACGCATTCGGCGATGAGCCTGCTGCGCGGCATCGCCGACGACCTGCCGCTGATGGACTGGCTGCAGGGGCATATCTGGCCGGCCGAAGGCGCGAACATGAGTTACCAGTTCTGCCACGACGGCGTGCGCCTGGCGATGGCGGAGATGATCCGCGGCGGCCAGACCTGTTTCAACGACATGTACTTTTTCCCCGACGCGACCGCGGCCGCCGTCGAAGCTGCCGGCATGCGCGCCGCGGTGGGTTTGATCGTCATCGATTTCCCGAGCGCCTGGGCGCAGCCCGGCGAGTACATCCACAAGGGCCTGGCGCTGCACGACTCGCTGCGCGGCAAGCCCTTGCTGAAGACCACGTTCGCGCCGCACGCACCGTACACCGTCAACGACGAGGCGCTGCGCCAGGTCCGCCAGTACGCGACCGAGCTGCAGATCCCGATCAACATGCATATTCACGAGACCGCGTTCGAAGTCGAACAGGCCGTGGCGCAGACCGGCAAGCGGCCGCTGCAACGGCTGAAAGAACTCGACCTGCTCGGCCCCGACCTGATCGCGGTGCACATGACGCAGCTCACCGACGAAGAAATCGAGGAGGTCGCGCATTACGGCGTGCATGTCGCGCACTGTCCCGAGTCGAACATGAAACTCGCCAGCGGTTTCTGCCCGGTGCACCGGCTGATGCACGCCGGCGCCAATGTCTGCGTCGGCACCGACGGCGCCGCCAGCAACAACGATCTGGACCTGTTCGGCGAACTGCGCAGCGCCAGCCTGCTGGCCAAGGTAGTGTCCGGCGACGCGCGCGCGCTGCCGGCGGCCAAGGCGCTGGAGATGGCGACGCTGGCCGGCGCCAAGGCGCTGGGCTGGGATGAGTCGATCGGCTCGCTGTTACCCGGAAAAGCCGCTGACTTCATCGCCGTCGACCTGGCCGCGCTCAACACGCAGCCGGTGTATCACGTGATTTCGCAGCTGGCCTATGCGCTGAACTCGCGCCAGGTCGATTACGTCTGGGTCGCCGGCAAGCCGCTGCTGATCGAAGGACAGCTGCAGACGCTGGTCGAAGACGAACTGCGCGCCAAAGCCAGCGAATGGCGCAACAAGATTACGAACAAGTGATGAGCACGCACTGATGAGCAATGTCGACGCCGCGGAAATCCGCCACTTCTCTTCCATGGCCTCGCGCTGGTGGGATCCGCGCGGCGAGATGGCCGCGCTGCATCACATCAATCCGGCGCGCGTGCGCTACATCGAGAACGCAGTCGGTGGCCTGCGCGGCAAGCACATCGCCGACGTCGGCTGCGGCGCCGGCATTTTGACCGAAGCCCTCGCCGCTCGCGGCGCCAAAGCCATCGGTATCGATCTGGCCGAAGCTTCGTTGGAAGTGGCGAAACTGCATGGCCTGGAATCGGGCATCAAGTGCGAATACCGCTGCGTTTCAGCCGAAGATCTGGCGGCTGAAATGCCAGGCGCTTTCGACGTCGTCTGCTGCCTGGAAATGCTCGAACACGTGCCCGACCCGGCATCGGTGATCGCCGCCTGCGCGGCGCTGGTCAAGCCGGGCGGCGACGTCGTCTTCAGCACCATCAACCGCAATCCCAAGGCCTATGCGCTGATGATCGTCGGCGCCGAAATGCTGACGCAGCTGGTGCCGCGCGGCACGCACGAGTACGCCAAGTTCATCAAACCCTCGGAGCTGGAAGCCTGGTGCCGCGCCGCCGGCCTGAGCGCGATCGAGATCAAGGGCATGCGCTACAACCCGCTGCTGAAATCGGCGACGGTCGGCCACGACATGGACGTGAATTACCTGATGCACTGCCGACGCGACGCATGACGCGCATCGAAGATGTGGACTGCGTGCTGTTCGATCTCGACGGAACCCTGGTCGACACCGCGCCCGATCTCGGCGACGCGGCGAACTCGGTGCGCATCGAGCTGGGCATGCCGCCGCTGCCGGATGCGGACTATCGGCCGGTGGCGTCGGCCGGTGCTCGCGGCCTGCTGAAAGTGGCGCTGGATATGGCGCCGGATCATCCCGAATATCCGGTGCGTCGCGACGCGCTGCTGGCGCATTACCGCGCCAATTTGAGCAGACGATCCAAGCTGTTTCCCGGCATGAACCAGTTCCTGGTCGCACTGGAACTGGCGAAGAAACCCTGGGGCGTGGTCACCAACAAGCCTGCCTTCCTGACCGATCCTCTGATGGCCGAACTCAAGCTCGCCACACGCGCGGCCTGCTGCATCAGCGGCGACCAGGTGCCCAGGCCCAAGCCGGCGCCGGACTCGCTGCTGCTGGCACTGAAGCGGGTCGGCATCGGTGCGGCGCGCTGCGTCTACGTCGGCGACGACCGACGCGATATTGACGCCGCCAAGGCCGCCGGCATCCGCAGCATCGCCGCCGCCTGGGGCTATCTCGGCGCCGAGCAACCGGCGAGCTGGGACGCGGACCATCTGGTCGCGACGCCGGCCGATCTGGCGCAACTGCTGGCCTGAACTTAGCAATCTCGGAAATTTTCGATAAAAACGTGACCGAAAACGCCATACAAAAACCGCCCGCCGACTACCAGCCGCAGGCCGAGGACTTCAAGGGCCGCGTGATCCTCGTCACCGGCGCCAGCGGCGGCCTCGGCTCGGCCGCCTCGCATGCGCTGGCCAGACTCGGCGCGCAGGTGATCCTGCTCGGCCGCAGCGTGCCCAAGCTGGAAAAGCTCTACGACGCCATCGAGGCCGGCGGCGGCGCGCAGCCGGCGATCGTGCCGATGAACCTGATGACCGCGACCTGGGCCGCCTACGACGAACTGGCGCAGACCATCGAGAAGGAATTCGGCAAGCTCGACGGCATCGTCCACGCCGCCGCACACTTCAAGAGCTTCACCCGGCTCGAAGACCTGGAACCGCGCGACTGGATGGACAGCCTGCAGGTCAATCTGACCGCACCTTTTACGCTGACCCGGCTGTGCCTGCCGATGCTGCGCGAGTCGAAAGACGCCTCGGTGGTGTTCGTCACCGACGACGGCGGCCGCGTGCCCAAGCCGTTCCAGGCCGCCTACGGCGTGACCAAGGCGGCCGGCGAAACCCTGTTCCGCAGCTGGGCAATGGAGCTGGAGGCCGAGTCGCGCGAAGGCAGCCATCTGCGCTTCAACACCTGGCATCCGGGGCCGATGGGCACCGAAATCCGCGGCAAGGGCTTCGCCAGCGATGCCTCGACCCTGGTCAATCCGCCCGAGCGGGTGATCCCGCAACTGTTGTGGCTGCTCGGCCCGGCCAGCCGCGGCGTTACCGCGAAGGCGCTATAGAGGCTGGACAGCGACGGCGACAGGCGCCCGACCGGGCCGCACTGGCGCGGATCGTGCTGAAAATATCGGTGTAGGCAATGACGAGGCGCTAACGGCGGCGTCCTCCGGCCAGCAACGCAAACTCGCGAGATTCCGGTCGCGCGAGCCCGATGCAAGCACCGGATTCAGCCCCCGATCTAGCCATGTACAGCCCGACCGCATCGATGAGTCTTCCGCTGAGCCACCCGCAACGGGTGCCGGCGACGAACCCCAAGCTGGCGAGCCGCGTCGGCATCGCGATCGCGGTGCTGCTGCACGCACTGGTGCTGGCAGTCGCGATGCTGCAGATCACACCGGCGCCGCTGAAGCTGCCGGAACCGCCGGCGATGCTGACCGTGTTCTCGATTCCGGCCGAACTGGTGTCAGCGCAGATCAACGTCGCCGCGCCGGCGCCGCCGGCGCTTGAAAAACCGGTCGAGAAGCCGGTGGTCAAACCCAAGCCGAAGCCCAAACCCAGGCCGGTCGAAAAGCCGGTGATCGCGGCGGCCAAGCCGACTCCGGCACCGCCGGTTGCGGTGGCCGAACCGACGCCGGCACCCGCCGAACCGGTTGTCACCGCGGCGGCGCCTCCGCCCCAGGCAATCACCTCGCCGAACTCGACTGCCGCAGTCACTTCGGCGCCGACCGCGATGCAGGGCATAGCCAGCCCGCGGCCGACGCTGAGCCCTGCTGAAACCGACCGCCTCGCCCGCCAGTACGCCGGCGTGGTCAGCCGCATGATCAGCTCCAGCCAGAAATGGCCGCTGATGTCCAAGCAGATGGGCGAAACCGGCATCGCGATGGTGCGCCTGAAAATCGCGCGCGACGGGAGAGTCGTCGACGCCCAGTTACTGCGCGCCACCGGCTATGCGCGGCTCGACGAGGAGGCGCGCGCCGTGGTGCTGCGCATCGGGCGGTTCATGCCGGTGCCGAGTCGGCTGCGGCCCAACGACGAGTTCCTGCTGCTCGATCAGCCGATGCGCTTCGGGCCGGCTTAGCCGGGTGAAACCCGGGGTGAGGATGCATGACGATCCCGGATTTCACCCGGGCTACCGAGACGATCTCCGTTCGTCCCGAGTAGCCGGGGCTTTATCCCGGCGTATCGAGGGACCGGATCGCAATCGGGTCCCTCGATACGCCGCAAGCGGCTACTCGGGACGAACGGGATTTGGTCAAGCCCGTAAAGCAACAGCTAAACCCCGTTCCTCCCGAGTAGCGGGCTCGCCCGCGTATCGAGAGACACAGCAGAAGCCCGCCGCTACTTGCGGCGCGGCTTGCTCTTGTCCGGCTTGACGTAGGGCTTGGACTCGCCGCGGCGCGGTGCGGGTTTGGCGCGCTCGCTCGAGGCGGCAGACGATTTCTTCTTGGAATCGCCGCGCGTGATGCCCTTGCCGGCGGCCGGCTTGGGCCTGCTGTCGTCGCGGCGCGGCTCGCGCTTCGGCGCCGCGCTGCCGTCGTCCTTGCGGAATTCACGCTTGGCTCCGGGCTTGGCTGCGCCTGGCTTGAACTCGCGTTTCGGTCCGCCCTTGCCGGCACCGGCTGGCGCGCCATCGCCGCGATCGAAGAACTCGCGCTTGCGCTCGGCCTCGGCGGCGGCGCGCGGGGAACGACGCGGCTTGTGCGTCGGCACCGGGCGCTCGCTGGCCTGCGCGGCCGGCCGGCGCCGCGCGGTCGGCGCTTTCTTTTTCGCGGTACCACCGCGCGCGGCTTTCTTTTCCGCCAGATCGACCGCTTCCAGCAGCGCCTGCAGCTCTTCCGGCGTGGCTTCGCGCGCGGTACCGGCCTTGATGCCGCGGCCGAGGCTGATCGGCCCGTAGGACACGCGCATCAGCCGGCTGACCTGGGTGTTCTGCGATTCGAACAATCGACGCACGACGCGGTTGCGGCCCTGCTTCACCGTCACCGTCCACCAGCTGTTCGCGGCCGAAGCAGCGTCATCCGCCTCGTCGTCGACGACCACGTTGTTGTCGCCGGGCTTGATCGTCTCGAACTTGGCGAAGCCGTCTTCGAGTTCGACGCCGGCGCGCAGCCGCGCCTGCGCCGCCGCGTCGATCGTGCCGAGCACGCGCACTGCGTATTCTCGCTGCATCTCGAAACTCGGATGCATCAGCCGGCGCGCCAGTTCGCCGTCGTTGGTCATCAGCAGCAGGCCGGAGGTGTTGATGTCGAGACGGCCGATCGCGATCCAGCGGCCGGTGCTCAGCTCCGGCAGTTTGCGGAACACGGTGCGGCGGCCTTCGGGGTCGTCTCGCGTGACCAGTTCACCGGTCTTCTTGCGATACAGCAGCACGCGCACCGGCTCGGGCTTGCGGTTCAGCGAAATCAGCCGCGTGTCGATGCGGACGTGATCGTTGTGATCGATGCGCTGGCCGACTTCGGCGGGCCGGCCGTTCACGGTGACGCGGCCTTCGGCGATCATCGTTTCGATCGCGCGACGCGAGGCGATGCCGGCGGTAGCGAGCAGCTTCTGGATTCTTTCCGACATTTGAGTACGCCTATAACATGATTCCCTCCCCCGCCTGCGGGGGAGGGTTAGGGAGGGGGCGCGACGACTGAGCGACGCTGGGTCGACTCGCCCCCATCCCGGCCTTCCCCCGTGGGCGGGGGAAGGAGACAAGCAAGCTGCGCATCTTCAAGTTGACGAGGCGGTTTCGTCCGCGGCGCCGGATGGTTTTTCGTCGGCATCGGGCTCGATGCCCGGCAATTCCGCTTCTTCTACCGGTGCTGCGTCCGCGGTCACCGGCTGTTCGAGTTCCGTCTCTTCGGTGGACTCGACCGCCTGATCCTCGTCACCTGCATGCGGCAGCTCGCCGGTCAGCTGCGCCAGCGCGGCGTCGAGCTGCGCCAGATCCTTGATCTCCGGCAGGCTCGGCAGCTGGTCCAGCGACTTCAGGTTGAAGTCGTCGAGAAACTGCGGCGTGGTGCCGAACAGCGCCGGGCGCCCGGGTACTTCCTTGACGCCGAGTTCGCGCACCCAGCCGCGTTCGAGCAGTGTGCGCAGGATATTGCTGGACACCTGGACGCCGCGGATCTCCTCGATTTCGCCGCGCGTGATCGGCTGGCGGTAGCAGACCAGGGCCAGCGTTTCGAGCAAGGCGCGCGAAAATTTCTGCGGCTTTTCCTGCCACAGCCGCGCGACCCATTCGGCGTAGTCGGCGCGAACCTGGATGCGGAAGCCGCTGGCGACTTCGGTCAGCTCGGACGCGCCGGCCTGCAGGCGCATATCGAGACGCTCCAGGGCTTCGCGGATTTCCTTGCGGCCGACGCCGAGCTCCTCGCCGAGCAGGCGGCCGAGCTGGTCCAGCGACAGCGGCTGGTCGGAGGCCAGCAGCAGCGCTTCGAGAATTTTCTCCAGCGGCGAATCGGCTGCGACCGGCGCAACCAGTTCGGCGACAGGCGCGGCCGGTTCGACTGCGACTTCGGTTGCTTCGTGCTCTTGCGGCTCAGTCATCGACAGCTTCCTCGATGGCGGCGTTCGACACCGGGCGGCCGGTGTCGATCATGATTTCGGTGAATGGACCTTCCTGCACCAGGTCGATCGCGGACAGTTTGACCAGCTCCAGGATCGCCAGCAGGCAGACGACGACGCCGGCGCGGCCTTCTTCCGGATCGATCAGCTCGATGAAGCGCTTCGGCCCGGTCTGCACCAGCGTCAGCAGCCGCGTCATGCGCTCGCGCACCGACAGCGGCTCGCGCGATACCTGGTGCCGCGTGAACAGCGCGGCGCGCATCATCACATCGCGAAACGCCAGCATCAGCTCGCGCAGGTTCGGCATGATCATCGGCACGACGATCGGGATCACCTCGGGTTTGGCCGAGGCGCCATGCAGCTCGCGGCCCATGCGCGGCAGCTTGTCGAGCTGCTCGGCGGCGGTCTTGAAGCGTTCGTACTCCTGCAGGCGACGCACCAGCTCCATGCGCGGATCGCCCTGCTCTTCCTCGAGTTCGACCGGACGCGGCAGCAGCATGCGCGACTTGATCTCGGCCAGCAGCGCGGCCATCAGCAGATATTCGGCGGCCAGCTCCAGCCGCAGTTCCTGCATCAGCGCGATGTACTGCAGATACTGCTGCGTGATCTTCAGCACCGGAATGTCGAGAATGTTGAGGTTCTGACGGCGGATCAGGTACAACAGCAAGTCCAGCGGGCCTTCGAAGGCTTCGAGAAAAACCTGCAGCGCATCCGGCGGGATGTACAGATCCTCGGGCAGCTTCTCCAGCGCGTGGCCGTGGACTTTCGGGCGCTTGTCGGCCTCCGGCTCAGCGGCAGCAAGGCTCTCGTCGATGACGACGTCCTCGCTCATTCCGGAATGAAGCCCAGCACGTCGTGCACTTTTTTCAGGGTCGCATCGGCTTTGGCCGAAGCGCGATCGGCGCCGCTGCGCAGTACCTTGCGCAGGCCTTCCTCGTCCGCCCGCAACTCACGATATTTCGCCTGCACCGGCGCCAGGCACTCGACGACCGCGTCGGCCACTGCCTGCTTGAACTTGCCGTAGCCCTGGCCGTTGTAGCGCTCGGCGATCGCGTCGAAGGACTCGCCGCTGGTCGCCGACAGGATCGACATCAGGTTGCTGACGCCGGGCTTCCCGGCGATGTCGAAACGGATTTCGTTGCCCGAGTCCATCTCCGCTTTCTTGAGCTTGCGCACGATGGTATCGGGCGGGTCGAGCAGGTAGATCGCATTGGTCTCGGCCTCGTCCGACTTGCTCATCTTCTTGGTCGGCTCCTTGAGGCTCATGATGCGCGCGCCGACCGGCGGGATCATCGGCTCGGGCACCGTGAAGACCTTGCCGTAGAGATTGTTGAAGCGCTGCGCGACGTCGCGCGTCAGCTCCAGATGCTGCTTCTGGTCGTCGCCGACCGGCACCTGCGAAGCCTGGTACAGCAGGATGTCGGCGGCCATCAGCACCGGATAGCTGTAGAGGCCGGCGTTGATGTTGTCGACATGCTTGGCGCTCTTGTCCTTGAACTGGGTCATGCGATTGAGCTCGCCCATCTGCGTGTAGCAGTTGAGGATCCAGCCCAGGCGCGCGT
Organism: Hydrocarboniphaga sp.; assembly: GCF_965279055.1. Taxonomy (NCBI): domain Bacteria; kingdom Pseudomonadati; phylum Pseudomonadota; class Gammaproteobacteria; order Nevskiales; family Nevskiaceae; genus Hydrocarboniphaga; species Hydrocarboniphaga sp. The sequence continues at coordinate 2,296,865 of NZ_OZ257125.1, forward strand.
GCGCCGGCACGTGGCTCTGCGCGAACAGCACGTTGCGCTGCGGGTCCAGGCCACAGGCGATGTACAAGGCGAGGAATTCGTAGGAGCGCTCGCGCAGCTGAGCGGGGTCCTGGCGCACGGTGATCGCGTGCAAGTCGACCAGCATGTAGTAGCAGTCGTAGCGCTCGCTCAGCGGCAGCCAGTTCTTGATCGCGCCCAGGTAATTGCCTAGCGTCAGCCGGCCGGAGGGCTGGATGCCGGAGAGAACGATGGGGCGCGCGGTGTCGGTCATGCGAAGAAGGTCGGTCAGAGCAAGGAAGAGGTGTCGATGTCCAGCGCCATGAACAGCAGGCTCTGCAGGATCAGCATGGGCCAGTACAGCAGCTTCTGCAGCACCGGCGTCATCATCAGCGCGATCAGGATAAACAAGCTGTAGGGCTCGATGCGCGCCAGCGCGCGGGCCTGTCGCAGCGGCAGCAGGCCGATCAGGATGCGGCCGCCGTCGAGCGGCGGGATCGGCAACAGGTTCAGCACCAGCAGCGCCAGGTTGATGGTGATGCCGGCAACGCCCATGTAGCTCAGGCCCAGCCACACGCCGGGGCCGTCGCCGGCGCTGATCCCGACCTTGAGCAGGATCGCCCAGGCGATCGCCATGGCCGCGTTCGCGCCCAGACCGGCGGCGGCGACCAGCGCCAGGTCGCGCTTGGGCCGTTTCAGGCGGCTGTAGTCGATCGGAATCGGCCGCGGCCAGCCCATCAGAAAGCCGCCGAGCACGATCAGCAGCCCGGGCACGACGACGGTGCCGACCGGGTCGATATGCTTCAGCGGGTTCGGCGACAGCCGTCCCAGCGCGGTGGCGGTGCGATCGCCCAGCGCACGCGCCGCGTAGCCGTGGGCGATCTCGCGAAAGGTGATCGCGAACAGCACCGGCAGCGCCCAGATCGCCAGCTTCTGGGCCAGAGTCAGATCGAATTCCATGGGCTACTCGCGGTCCGTTCGTCCCGAGTAGCCTCGCAAGGCGAGGCATATCGAGGGACTGGATCGCAGGTTCCGGGCTCTCTCGATACGCCCGCGACAACGCGGGCTACTCGGGACGAACGCAGAGTCGTGATAGCCGCCCATACTGCCGGCCCTACTCGCTGAGAATGCCGTGCACCGGGCCCTTGCCCTGGCGGATCACCTGCACGCGGCCATCGGTCAGGTCGATCACCGTGGTCGGCTCCAGGCCGCAATTGCCGCCGTTGAGCACCACGTCGACCTCGCGCTCCAGCCTGTCCTCGAACTCATAGGGGTCGCTGACCGGCAGCGCCTCGTCGGGGAACTGCAGCGTGCAGCTGATCAGCGGCTCGCCTAGCGTCGCCAGCAGCGCCTGGGTGACCGCGTTCTGCGGCACGCGGATGCCGATGGTCTTGCGCTTCTCGTGCATGACCCGCCGCGGCAGCTCCTTGGTCGCCTCGAGCACGAAGGTGTACGGCCCCGGCGTCAGCTGACGCAGCAGGCGGAACTGCCAGTTGTCGACGCGCGCATAGGTCGCGATCTCGGACAGGTCGCGGCACACCAGCGTGAACTGCTTGTCCTTGTCGAACTTGCGGATCTTGCGCAGGCGCTCGGCGGCGGCCTTGTCATCCAAATGGCAGCCGAGTGCGTAACAGCTGTCGGTCGGGTACGCGATCACCGCGCCCTGCCGCAAGTGGACCGCCGCCTGGGCGAGCAGCCTCGCCTGCGGGTTAACCGGATGGATGTCGAACCAGTGCGCCATCCTCCATTGTAACGTGCCTTCGCCAAAACGACGGCTGCAACCGCGTCTTAACCGGCGCCTCGATATACTAAGCACATGAAAATGCTCGTCGACATGCTGCCCGCGATCGCCTTCTTCGCGGCCTACCTGCTTTCCGATATCTACACCGCGACCATCGTGCTGGTGGCCTCGCTGTTCCTGGTCGTGCTGATCTACCGCTTCGGCTACGGCCACTGGCACAAGGCGCACCTGGCCACGGCGATCATTGCCGGCGCGCTCGGTGGGCTGACGCTGTACGTGCACGACCCGGCCTTCATCAAGCTCAAACCGACCGTGGTCTACGCCGCGTTCTCGCTGGCGCTGCTGGGCAGCCATCTGATCGGCGAGCGCGTGCTGCTGGCGCGCATTCCGCAGCAGGCGGTGCAGCTGCCCGACGCAGTGTGGCGCAAGGTCAATCTCGCCTGGGCGATCTTCTTCGCGTTCTGCGCGGTGCTGAACTACTACGTCGCCCACAATTACGACGAGGCCACCTGGGTCAAGTTCAAGGCCTTTGGCTTCACCGCGCTGATGTTCGTTTTCATGATCGGCCACGCGCCGTTCCTGATGCGTTACCTCCAGCCCGAATCGGCCAAGGAATAAGCCGGACCGATGCTGTACGCAATCATCGGCCGCGATGTCGAAAACAGCCTGCCGGCACGCAAGGCTGCCCGCCCCGCGCACCTGGAGCGACTGAAGGAACTGCAGAAGCTCGGCCGCGTCGTCGCCGCCGGCCCGTTCCCGGCGGTGGACGCGCCCGACACCAGCGGCGGCGTTACCGGCAGCTTGCTGTTGCTGGAATTCGACAGCCTGGAAGCCGCTCAGGCCTGGGCCGATGCGGACCCGTATGTCGCCGCCGGCGTCTACGCCGAGGTCACGGTCAAGCCCTTCCTGAAAGTGTTTCCGGAATGAGTCTGGGCGCCGAGCGGGTCGAGATGATCCGCATCGCTCTGCAGCTGCGTTTCGGGCCGGAGCAGCTGGAAGTCATCGACGAAAGCCATCTGCATGCCGGCCACGCCGGCGCCGCGACCGGCCGCGGCCATTTCCGCGTGCGCCTGGTCGCCGGGGCATTCAAGGGCATGCTGCTGATCCACCGGCATCGCGCGGTCTACGACGCGCTCGGCGCTCTGATGCAGAGCGACATCCATGCGCTGTCGATCGACGCAAAGGCGCCGGGCGAAGCCGGGGCCTGAGTTGCGGCAGCGGTCGAGTCCCTCGATACCCCGCAGCGCGGCTACTCGGGACGAGCACGGTTTGGTTGAGGCGCCCGGACCCGTTCGTCCCGAGTGGCGCCAACGGCGTAGTGCATCAAGCGCGGCGGCGGCTCAGCCCTGGGTCCGCCGCAGGGTCTTCTCCTGCATGATCATCGCCGAGATCTCCTCGATCGACATGTTCGCCGAGTTGATGAACGGGATATTGAGCTTGCGGTACAGGCTCTCGGCCTGGCGCAGCTCGTAGGCGCATTGCGGCAGCGACGCGTACTTGGACCCGGGGCGGCGCTCGGTGCGTACCTGGTGGAGGCGCTCGGGCTCCGAGGTCAGGCCGAAGCATTTGCTGGTCAGACCATTCAGCGAGCCGGGCATCTTCTGCGACTCCAGGTCTTCTTCGGTCAACGGGAAGTTGGTGGCGAAGATGCCGTGCTGCAGCGCCAGGTACAGCGTCGTCGGCGTTTTGCCGCAGCGGCTCGGCGCGATCAGGATCACGTCGGCCTTGGCCATGTCGCGGGTGCTCTGGCCGTCGTCGTGCTCCATCGCGAAATTCATTGCGTCGATGCGCGCGTTGTAGCGGCGCGCGTCGGCCAGACCGTGGGCACGTCCGGCGAGGTGGATCGACTTCAGTCCGAGTTCAGCCTCGATCGACGGCAGGTAGGTATCGAACAGATCCAGGAACAGCGCCTGGCACTGGCGCAGGATGCCGCGGATTTCGTCACTGACCGTCGTGGAGAAAACGATAGGCCGGCTACCCTGAGACGCAAGGTGGTTGATATAGTCCACCGTGTTGCGCGCCTTGTCCGGGCTGTTGATGAACGGCAAGGTCGTTTTCTTGAAATCGATCTGCTCGAATTGGGTCAGGATCGTCCCGCCAAGGGTCTCGGCGGTGATGCCCGTGCCATCGGACAAAAAGAATACGTAACGCTGATTGGTCATGATCTGCGGCTGGTGCCCGGGTCGCGAACAAGTGGTTGTGGGTTGCAGTAGATAACAGAAACACCTCTGGGTCACCACCAAGAAACAAGCAAGCGGAGCATTTAGACGACATGGGAAGCGATCACAACCTCGGCGCCATGAGCCAGAACGTGCTGTGGTATTCGCAGCTGGGCATGAAGGACGTCGAGATCGTCGGCGGCAAGAACGCCTCGCTCGGTGAAATGATCGGCAACCTCGCCGCGTCGGGCGTCAAGGTGCCGAACGGCTTTGCGACCACCGCCTCCGCCTACCGCGAGTTCCTCGCGTTCGAAGGCCTGGCCGACAAGATCAACGCCCAGCTCGACGCGCTCGACGTCGACGACGTGCAGGAGCTGGCCAAGGTGGGCAAGGCGATCCGCGAAGCCGTGGTCAAGGCGCCGTTCCCGGCCGAGCTGGAAAAGGAAATCCGCGCCGCCTACGACGTGCTGCTGGCCGAAAGCACCGCCGAGATCTCGGTCGCGGTGCGCTCCTCCGCCACCGCCGAAGACCTGCCGGACGCCTCCTTCGCCGGCCAGCAGGAAACCTTCCTCAACGTGCAGGGCATCGAAAGCGTGCTGCACGCGATCAAGGAAGTGTTCGCCTCGCTGTTCAACGACCGCGCGATCAGCTACCGCGTGCATCAGAACTTCGCGCACAGCCAGGTCGCGCTGTCCGCCGGCATCCAGCGCATGGTGCGCTCCGACCGCGGCGCCTCCGGCGTCATGTTCACGATGGACACCGAGTCCGGTTTCCGCGACGCGGTGTTCATCACCGCCAGCTATGGCCTCGGCGAAGCCGTGGTCCAGGGCGCGGTCAACCCCGACGAGTTCTACGCCTACAAGCCCTCGCTGCGCAGCGGCAAGCCGTCAATCCTGAAGCGTGGCCTTGGCGAAAAAGCCAAGAAGATGATCTACACCAAGGACCGCATGCTCGGCCGCACCGTCGAGTTCGTGCCGGTGTCGACCGAAGAGCGCCAGAAGTTCTGCATCAACGACGACGACGTCGAGAACCTGTCGCGACAGGCGCTGATCATCGAGGACCATTACGGCCGCCCGATGGACATCGAATGGGGCAAGGACGGCGTCGACGGCGGCCTGTACATCCTGCAGGCACGCCCGGAGACGGTGCAGTCGCGCAGCAGCGCCAACACGCTGCGTCGCTACAAGCTCAAGGGCAAGAGCACGGTGCTGGCCTCGGGCCGCGCGATCGGCCAGAAGATCGGCGCCGGCAAGGTACGCCTGCTGAAGTCGCTCGACGAAATGGCGCGCGTGCAGATCGGCGACGTGCTCGTCACCGACATGACGGATCCCGATTGGGAGCCGGTGATGAAGCGCGCCAGCGCCATCGTCACCAACCGCGGCGGCCGCACCTGCCACGCGGCGATCATCGCCCGCGAGCTGGGTATCCCGGCCGTGGTCGGCTGCGGCGACGCTACCGCGGTGCTGAAAGACGGCCAGCTGGTCACGGTCAGCTGCGCCGAAGGCGACACCGGCCAGATCTATGACGGCAACATCGACTTCGTCGTCGACGAAATCGCGCTCGACAAGATGCCGGAGATTCCGGTCAAGATCATGATGAACGTCGGCACGCCGGAGCAGGCGTTCGACTTCGCCGCGCTGCCGCATCGCGGCGTCGGCCTGGCGCGCACCGAGTTCATCGTCAACCGCCAGATCGGCATTCATCCGCAGGCCCTGCTGGACATCGACAACCAGCCGCCCGAGATTCGCCGCACGATCGACTCGATGATCGCCGCCTACGCCAGCCCGCGCGACTACTTCGTCAAGCGCCTGGCCGAAGGCATCGCCACCATCGCCGCGGCCTTCGCGCCGGAGCCGGTGATCGTGCGCATGTCGGACTTCAAGTCCAACGAGTACGCCAACCTGGTCGGCGGCAAGCGTTACGAGCCGCACGAAGAAAACCCGATGATCGGCTTCCGCGGCGCCTCGCGCTACATCGCCGAAAGCTTCCGTCCCTGCTTCGACATGGAATGCGAGGCGATGAAGTTCGTGCGCGAGGAAATGGGTCTGACCAACGTCAAGATCATGATCCCGTTCGTGCGCACCGTCGGTGAAGCCAAGCGCGTCAACGAGATCCTCGCCGAGAATGGCCTCAAGCGCGGCGAAAACGGCCTGCAGGTCATCATGATGTGCGAGCTGCCGAGCAACGCGGTGCTGGCCGACCAGTTCCTGGAGCACTTCGACGGTTTCTCGATCGGCTCCAACGACATGACGCAGCTGACGCTGGGCCTGGATCGCGACTCCGGCCTGATCGCGCACCTGTTCGACGAGCGCAACGACGCGGTCAAGGCGATGCTGAGCATGGCGATCAAGGCCTGCAAGAAGGCCAACAAGTACGTCGGCATCTGCGGCCAGGGCCCGTCGGACCATCCGGATCTGGCCAAGTGGCTGCTCGATCAGGGCATCGAATCGATGTCGCTGAACCCGGACACCGTGGTCGAAACCTGGCTGTTCCTGGCCGGCCAGAGCCCGGCCGCCTGAAGCCACTCGCGCCAGGTCTCATCGCGGCGCTCGCGCTGCTGCTGCTCATCGGCAGCAGTGCGAACGCCAGCGGCACGCCCGGCAAGTTCGACTACTGGGTGCTGGCGCTGTCCTGGTCGCCGCAATACTGCGCCACCGCCGGCAAACCTTCGGAATTCCAGTGCAATCGCGAGCAGCCTTACGGCTTCGTCGTGCATGGCCTGTGGCCGCAGTTCGAGCGCGGCTTCCCGAGCAACTGCAACAAGGCGCCCTATCTGCCGCAGCCGCTGATCGATCGCTTGCTGCCGATCATGCCGAGCAAGGGCCTGATCCTGCACGAGTGGAAAACGCACGGCACCTGCAGCGGTCTGGAGGCGCAGGCCTATGTCGACAGGATCGAGGCGACCTATCGCGGCCTCCGCATTCCGGATGCCTACCGGCATGTCGACAAGGCGCTGAGCCTGAAGCCCTCGGCGTTCGAGGCCGCGCTGATCGCCGCCAATCCACAGCTGAAGCCGGACGGCATCTCGCTGCAGTGTCGCGGCCCGTATCTGGCCGAAGTGCGAATCTGCTTCGACACCGCCGGCGCGCCGCGCCAGTGCGGCCCTGATCTGGACGACCGCTGCGGCAAGACGCTGATGCTCAGGCCAGCGGGCGGTCGGCTGGTTCCGCTACAACCCTAGCCTGGACCTGACATGCCCGATTCGAATCGCGTGCTCGTGGATGTTCGCGACGGCATCGCCACCGTCAGCCTGAATCGCGCCGACAAGCACAACGCGCTGGACCTGCCGATGTTCGATGCGATCGTCGACGCCGCCGCGCAGCTGCGCAAGCGCAAGGATCTGCGCGTCGTGATCCTGCGCGGTGCAGGGCCGTCGTTCTGCTCGGGCCTCGACGTGGGCAGCGTGCTCGGCAAGCCGCTGAAAATGGCCCGCAGCTTCGCCACCTACGGACTCAGACGTGCCAATGTGTTCCAGCAGGTCGGCCTGTGCTGGCGCGAACTGCCGGTGCCGGTGATCGCCGCGATCCACGGCAGCTGCTACGGCGGCGGCCTGCAGATCGCGCTCGGCGCGGATTTTCGCATCGCCGCGGCCGACGCCAAGCTATCGATCATGGAAGTCAAATGGGGCTTGGTGCCGGACATGTCCGGCACGGTGACCCTGCGCGAACTGATGCCGCTGGATGTCGCCAAGAAGCTGGCGATGACCGGACAGATCGTCAGCGGCATGGAAGCCCTGGCACTGCACCTGGTCACCGAGGTTGCGGCCGATCCGTATGCGGCGGCGCTGGAACTGGCGCAGGCCCTGATCGCCAGATCGCCAGACGCGCTGGCCGGCACCAAGCAACTGTTCGACAGCAACTGGCGCAGCGTCGGCGAGGCCGGCGCGCTGGGGCTGGAACGCAAGATCCAGCTGCGCATGCTGCTGGGGCCGAATCAGCGCGAAGCGGGCAAGGCCAATGTCGAGAAGCGTGCGCCGGTGTTCAAGCCGCGCAGCTTCGGCGGCTAGCCGCCTTAACAAATTCCGTTCGTCCCGAGTCGCCGCCTTAGCGGCGTATCGAGGGACTAGAACGCGATCCGGCCCCTCGATACGCAGGCAAGCCCGCTACTCGGGACGAACGGGGTTCGCTGAAAAATCCGCTACACCACCGACTGCTGCTCGAAGCGCTGCTGCAGCGCGATCCGCAGTTTCTGGAACAGCTCGCGATACAGCCGCCCCTTCGGCACCGGCGCTTCCTTGTCCGGCATGCTGTCCTGCAGCCGCGTCTGTTCGCGGCGCGTGGTGCGGATCAGCGAGCGCAGCTGCTGCAGGTTGGTTTCCGGAAACAGCGCCGCCCATTCGGTGACCGCGGCGTCGTCGTCGAGCAGCTTGGTGCGCCAGACTTCGGCGTCCTGCAATACCTTGTTCTGTCCATGGCGCCAGGCGTGGATCGCGGCGCGATAAGGCTCGACTTCGGCCTCGCGCAGCATCTTGCCGATGAACTGCGCCTGGCGGCGGATCGCCTCGCGCGACGTCAGCCGCTGCAGCTCGACCAGCGCGTTGCGCAGACGGTCTTCCATCTCCAGCGCGGCGAGCTGCGCTGGCGGCAACTCGAGCAACGCCAGGCCGAGGTCCTGCAGCTCGTGCATGGCCTGCTTGACCTGGGTCTTGCTCGGCCCGAAATCCTCAGGCTCAGAATCAAGCGCACTGCGCAGATCCGGGCGCCAGTCGCTGCCCTTGGTGCTGCCTGATTTGCCGCTTGCTGCCATGCCTGCTCCCGCCGCTCGTTTGCCTGCAACTACCCGCAAACGTTCGGATGAACCCGCGGCCCTGCTTTCAGCTCGTCATTCAGAGCACCATCTCGGCCTTGGGGCCGACGCCGACCGCCGGGGTCACCGGCTCGCGCGGCAGCCGGATGTGGAACTCGGTGCCCTCGCCCACTTTCGACTCGGCCCAGATCTCGCCGCCGTGGTGGCGAACGATTTTACGGCAGATCGCCAGGCCGATGCCGGTGCCCTCGTAGTCGTCGGCATGGTGCAGGCGCCGGAACACGGCGAAAATCGTCTCCAGCTGGTCGGCCGGCACGCCGATGCCATTGTCCTTGATCATCAGGTGCCAGTGCCCGCCTTCGGGCCAGGCGCTGACCCGCACCAGCGGCGCAACGCCGGGGCGATGGAACTTGCTGGCATTGTCGATCAGGTTCTGGAACAGCTGCGTCAGCAGGCCGTGATCGGCCTTGATCTCGGGCATCGAGTCGTCGAGCACCACGCTGGCGCCGCGGCTCTCCAGCGTCGGCTTGAGTGCCGACAAGGCCTTGTGGAAAGTGCCTTCGAGCGAGGCGCGCGCAAACGAGGAATCGCCTCGGCCGACTCGCGACAGCGCCAGCAGGTCGGTGATCAGGGTCTGCATCTGGCGCACCCCCTTGTCGATGAAATCGAGAAACTCGATCGCGTCGCCGCTGAGCTTGTCGCGATGACGCCGCGTCAGCAGCTGCGAGAAACCGGCGACGTTGCGCAGCGGCGCCTGCAGATCGTGCGAGGTGATGTAGGCGAACTGCTCGAGTTCCTGCACCGCGCGCTTGTACTCGGCCAGCGAGCGGCGCAGATCGGACTCGGCGCCCTCGCGCAGCTTGATTTCCTCGCGCAGCCGAAGATTGGCGGTCTCCAGTTCCTCGGGGGTGCGCATCGACAGCAGCCGCGGAATCAGCGGAATGATCGCGAGTGCCGTCGCCAGCGAGACCACCGCCGTCATCGCGCGCTGCCAGCCCTGCAGCCAGTACACCGGCTTCCAGACGACGACGATGTCGAGCACGTGGCCGGCGCCGCACAGGATGATGAACGCGGCGAACAGGCCGATCGCCCAGCTGAACGAGAGGCGTCGGCCTATGCTCCGGCTGACATAGATCAGCGCCAGCGGAATCATGAAATAAGCGAGCGCGACCAGCGCGTCGGAAACCACGTGCAGCAGGATCAGATTGGGCTGTTGCAGGTAGCAAACGCCATGCGGAAGAAAGCTTCCACTTTCAACCAGGGAATCCATCGCCATCTCCCGTTTATCCTTGACCTGAAGCTTCGACGGGCCACCGGGCCTCGTCGAAGCCGTCCGGACCCTGCTGCAGGCGCACCGGCAGGCGCTCCGCAGTCTCGGCCGGACTGAATAGTTGGCCCTGCATCAACAGGCAGCCCATCGCCTGAAGCGTGTTGCGTTCCTGCGTGGTTTCGACGCCGGTGACCACCACCGGCAGGCCGAGCGCCGCGGCCGCGCCGCAGATCGCCAGCACCGAGCGGTACATCGCGCCGCGCTCGCCTTCCTCGTGCAGCGCGCGCATCACGTGGCGGCCGAGCTTGATGCCGGACAACGGCAAGGTCGTCAGCCACTTCAGCGCCTCGCCGTCGGGGCCGAACTGGTCGAGCAGGACGCCGAATCCGAATTCGCGTGCCTCGCGCAGCTTCGCCGCCAGGTTGTGTGCAGACTGGCCGCCGAGCAGCGACACCGGCACTTCGAGGCGTATTTCGGCCGGATCGATGCCGCAGGAGGTCGCCACGGTTGCCAGTGCCGACAGATAACGCTCGTCTTCGAGTTCGGCTTCGCCCAGGTTCAGCGACAGCTGGCCCAGCTCCAGGCCGAGCTCGCGCCAGGCGCGCCATTGCATGAAGGCTTTCATCGCCACGTGCAGGCCGATCTCGCAGCCGCGGCCGCTGGCCGCCGCCGCGCGCAGAAAATCCTCGGGCCCCTGCACGCCGCCGTCACGATCCCAACGCAGCAGCACTTCCACAGCGACGAAGCGCTGGGTCTGGATGTCGATCCAGGGGTGGTACAGCAGCGAGAAGCGATCCTGCTCCAGCGCCTGCTCCAGCTCGGCACGGAATTCGGCGGCGCGGTCGGCGGCGCGCATGGTCAGGCTGCCTTCGTAGAACGCGACACCGCCGCCGCCGCGCTTGGCCTCGTACATCGCGCGGTCGGCGCGCTCCATCAGCATCTCGACGCCTTCGCCGTGCTGCGGATACATCACGATGCCGACGCTGGCGTCGAGCTCGATAGGAAGCTCGCCGATCTGGCGGATCGCCCTGACCCGCTCGCGCAGCCGGCGCGCGCGCGGGCCGGGATCGAGCTTGCCGTCGAACTGGCGCATCAGCACCAGGAATTCGTCACCGCCGACTCTGGCAACGCTGTCGGTGGCGCGCACGCTCTCGCGCAGGATGTGCGCAACGCGCACCAGCAGATCGTCTCCGGCGCGGTGGCCATATCGATCGTTGACCGCCTTGAAGCCGTCGAGATCGATGTAGCACAGCGCGAAAGTCTCGCCGGTCAGCTGTGCCTGCGCCATCGACTGTTCGAGGCGGTCGTACAGCAGCTCGCGATTGGCCAGGCCGGTGAGGCCGTCATGGGTGGCACGCTGGAACTCGCGATAGCGCTGATCCTCGAGTTCGTGGACCTGTTTGTTGCGCTCCACCGCGTGGCGCAGCAGGCGCAGGATCTTGCCGCCGTCGAACTGGCCCTTGACCAGATATTCCTGAGCACCGAGGCGGATCGCTTCGGCGGCGACCTGATCGTCGTCGGTGCCGGTCAGCACGACGATGGCGACGCGCCGGTCGATGGCGCGCAGCGCCTCGACGTTGTGCACGCCCTTGCCGTCGGGCAGGTTCAGATCGAGCAGCACGCAGGTAAAGCTGTAGCGCTGCATCTCGAGCAGCGCCTCGCTCAAGGTGCGCACGGTGCGGATCACCACCGGCTCGGTCGCGGCGACCTCGCGCAGGCTCTCTGACAGCAGCCGCGCGTCGGCGGGATTGTCTTCGACCAGTAGCAGGCCGATGGGCTGACGTCGGCTGGCGGCCACAGCGCCCATCAACTGTCGTTCCGGCCCGGCAGCTGCACGGCGCCGAACCAGAAGTCGCGGATCAGCGTCGCCAGCTCGGAGAACTGGCTCATGTCCACCGGCTTGGTCAGAAACGCGTTGGCATGGGAGTCGTAGCAGGCCAGTACGTCGCTGTCGGCACGCGAGGTGGTCAGGATCAGCACCGGGATGCGGCGCAGCTGGGGGCTCTGCTTCAGCTGCTCCAGCACCTCGAGTCCGGATTTACGCGGCAGGTTCAGATCGAGCAGGATCAGATCCGGAGTCGGGCTGCCGGCATACTCGTCCTGGCCACGGACCATCTTCAGCGCCTGCTCGCCGTCTCGGGCGATCATCAGCGCACCACTGACACCGGCTTCTTCCAAAACCTCGCAGGCCAGCCGTACATCGGCGGGATTGTCTTCTACGAGCAGAATAACCGGCGGCTTACCAGTTTTATTATTAGACATAGCGACCACTTGCTCCATTCGCCACCTAATGGGCCGAGCCAGACTACGGCACTCCGCGCGGAGTGCCAATGTTAGACGCGCGGCGTCGGCCGATCGGTAGGGAAAGTGCGCGTCGGCGTACCGTGCAATCCGATTTCCGCTGCCGTTAGCCTTGCCGACATGAACCCCGACAGACATAGCGCCGCGCTGCACGCCGTGCTCGGCGCCGCCGCGTTCTCGATCACCGGCGCCTGCATCAAGGCCGCCGCGGTGTGGGCCAGCAACGAGCAGATCGTTTTCTTTCGCAGCCTGGTGAATTTTCTGGTGCTGCTGCCCTGGGCGCTGCGTGTCGGCGCGCAGGGCCTGGCGACGCAGCGGCTCGGCGGGCATCTGTGGCGCAGCGGCCTGGGCCTGGCGGCGATGTACTGCTTCTTCTACGCGATTCCGCGGCTGCCGCTGGCCGAGGCGATGCTGCTCAATTACTCGTCGCCGCTGTATTTGCCTTTTGTGGCCTGGCTGTGGATCCGCGAAAAACCGCCGGCGAGCTCGCTGCTGGCGGCAGCGATCGGCCTGATCGGCATCGCGATGATCGTCAAGCCCGGCTTCGGCGGCTTCACCAGCGGCGCCGCGCTGATCGGCTGGTTCTCGGGCCTGCTGGCGGCGACGGCGATGGTCAGCATCCGGCGCATTGCCAATACCGAGCCGACCTTGCGTATCGTGTTCTATTTCGCCGCCTGTTCGAGCCTGCTGTCGCTGCCGCCGACCCTGTGGGCGTGGCAGCCTTTGCCGGCCTCCGCCTGGTGGGCGCTGCTCGGCGCCGGCCTGGCCGCGACCATCGGCCAGCTGGCGCTGACCCGCGCCTACAGCCTCGCCGCGGCGGCGCGGGTCGGGCCTTACACCTACACCTGCGTGCTGTTCTCGGCGCTGATCGCGTGGATCGTCTGGGACGAGGCGCTGGACGCGCTGTCGATCGCCGGCGGGCTGGTGGTGATTGCCAGCTGCATCCTGGTCAGCCTGCGGCGCGCGGAGCCGCGGCTGGAGGAGTGAATCTAAGGCGCTTTCAGATCCTCGATCTGCACCGGATACCCGATCCGCAGCTGCTCGCGAAACCAGAGAAAGGCCGGCGCCGCGATTTCAGCCGGACCCTTGATGCCGAATTCGATGTGCCGCGGACGGCTGGCGTCGCCGCGGCCCGGCAGGCTCGACAGCGACACGCCGGGAAAATCACGTAGCACCTGCTCCATCAGATGCAGCAGATCACCCTCCGACGAGGTACCGGTGATGCGCAGGCTGTATTCGACCGGTGGCGTCGCGCGATGCAGATGCTGCAGCTGCGTATCCAGCACCCATTCCAGCATCGGCCAGGCCATTTCCGGGAAACCGGGAACGCAGTAGACGCCATTCAGGGAGAAGCCGGCGACGCGATTGACCGGGTTCGGAATCAGTGCGGCGCCGGCCGGGAAATCCGCCATCAGCACGCGATTCGGGAACGCCTTCTCGGCGTACTCGTTGACGATCAGCGCCTCGCCTTCGGCATGACGCAGCACCGGCACGCCGAACGCGCGCGCCACGGCCTGACGCGTGCGATCGTCGGGCGTCGCGCCGATGCCACCGCAGCTGAGCACCGTGTCGCCGCGCGCCTGCAGCTGCGCGACGGTCTGGGCGATGCGTTCCTCGTCGTCGCCGACGATGCGCACCTCGGCCAGCTCGATACCGCGCGCCTGCAACAGCTCGCGCACTTTCGACAAATGCTTGTCCTGGCGTTTGCCGGACAGGATTTCGTCGCCGACGATCATCAACACCAATGCCATGGCTACTCCAGTGACCAGCCGAATTTCTTGATCGAGTTGAACAGATCGGTTTCGGTGACGATGCCGATGATGCGGCCGCTCTGCTCGATCGGCAGCCGGCTGATTTTCTTTTCCGTGAGCAAGGCGGCGGCGTCGCGGATCGTGGTTTCCGCCGGCACCGACACCACCGGCCTGGATGCCAGCTCGCCGACCGTCGTCGTCGCCGGATTGCGATTGCCCTGCACGACCTTGGTGACGATATCGCGGCGCGTCAGGATGCCCCACTGGCCGCGCGCGTCCGGATCGACGACCACCGAGCTGACGCCGTTGTCCGCCATCACGCCCATCACGGTTTCGATGCTCTCGATCTCGGCGACGGTGATCAGCGAGCGCGTCATCAGATCGCCGACGCTGTGCGGCACGCGGCCGGTGGCGATCATTTCTTCGGTGGGCTGCAGCAGGCGGCGGATTTCGCGCTGCTTGCGCTCCTTGATCAGCTGCTCCTGCTGCGCCCGGCGCTTGGCCTCGACGTCGACGCCGCCCTGCATGCGCTCGATCAGCGCATCGGCGAACGCGCTGGTGCTGACTTCTCTGGCGCCGTCGATCTGCCGCGCGAAGTCGTAAGTGACGATGCCGTCGCTGACCACTTCCGGATACACCAGCGTGATCAGATCCGCGGCCTCGGACCAGCCCATGTACTCCAGCATCATCACGCCGGAAAACAGCAGCGAACCCGGGTTGACCTTGTTCAGGCCGGCATACTTGGGCGCGGTGCCGTGCGTCGCCTCGAAGACAGCCACGGCATCACCGATATTGGCACCGGGCGCGATGCCGACGCCGCCGACTTCGGCGGCGATCGCGTCCGACAGATAGTCGCCGTTGAGATTCATCGTCGCCAGCACGTCGAACTCTTCGGGCCGCAGCAGCATCATCTGGAACATGATGTCGGCGATGCGATCCTTGATCACGATCTTGCCAGCCGGCTGCTTGCCCTTGAACTCGCCGTAGAGCTGTTCTTCGGTGATCGTGACACCGCCGAATTCATCGCGCGCGACTTCATAGCCCCAGTTGCGGAACGCGCCTTCGGTGAACTTCATGATGTTGCCCTTGTGCACCAGGGTCACCGATTCGCGGCCGTTGTCGATGGCGTACTGGATCGCCTTGCGCACCAGGCGTTTGCTGCCGAACGCCGAGATCGGCTTGACGCCGAGACCGGCGCCGTCGAAGAACCTGGCCTGCAGTTCTTCGCGCAGAAACTTCGCCAGCTTGTCGTTTTCCGGCGAGCCGGCCTTGAACTCGATGCCGGTGTAAACGTCCTCGGTGTTCTCGCGGAAAATCACCACGTCGACCTTGCCCGGATTCTTCAGCGGGCTCGGTACGCCGGCGTAGTGACGCACCGGGCGCACGCAGGCATACAGGTCCAGATCCTGGCGCAGCGCGACGTTGAGGCTGCGAAAGCCGCCGCCGACCGGCGTCGTCAGCGGCCCCTTGATCGACACCACCAGATCGCGCAGCGCCTGGATGGTTTCGTCCGGACAGTAATTGCCGTCATAGAGCCTCGCGGCTTTTTCGCCGAGGAACACTTCGCACCAGTGGATCTGGCGCTTGCCGCCGTAGGCCTTGGCCACGGCCGCGTCCCAGATGCGCAGGCAGGCCCGGGTGATGTCCGGGCCGATGCCGTCGCCCTCGACATAGCCGACGATGGGCTGATCCGGCACCTGCGGCTTGCCGTCGACGACGCTTATTTTCTGACCGCGGGGCGGGACCTCGATGTGCCGATATGACGCGCTCATGACCGATCTCGCTCCACTGTCGTTATCGGCCGATCTTAGCGCGATGGATCGCTGGACGACGCGGCAAAATCCTACACAAGCGCCCGGCGAAAACGACGATGCCCGCTTGCGCGGGCATCGTCGACAGCTTGCAAAAAGCTCAGGCCGCTTTCTTGGTCGCCGCTTCCTGCAGCATCTTGGCGAGTTCGCCGGACTGGTGCAGATCCAGCGCGATGTCGCAGCCACCGACCAGCTCGCCCTTCACGTACAGCTGCGGGAACGTCGGCCAGTTGGCGAACTTGGGCAGCGCGCGGTAAATCTCTTCGTCTTCATAGATATTGACGTAGGCGTACTCCACGTCGCAGGCGTTCAGCGCCTGCACGGTGCGCGCCGAAAATCCGCACTGCGGGAAATCGGGCGTGCCCTTCATGTACACAATGATGGGGTTGTCAGTAACTTGCTTCTTGATGCGTTCCAGAGCATCCATGGGCACCCTCCGGTGATGAGTGGGCGGTTGGCAGCCGCCGATTATACCGATGCGGATCGCGCCGCGTTGCCGGCTTCGCCCTTCCGACCTTCAGGGCGGAGCAAGATTCGTTCCGCACACTAGGCGATCTCGGCCGAGGCCTGATCGATGCGGCCGATCGGCGCGATTACAATAGCTTGCGCCGAGCCTGCGTATTGAAACTGCATGAAACGCGGCTTATCGTGGCCGTCCCACGCGACCGACGCGGCCGCGTCATCGAGCCAGCTGCCCTAACCGGCCCCAGCAAGACTAAGGAATAACCATGGCCCTCACGCTCCCCGAACTGCCCTACGCCAAAGATGCGCTGCTGCCGCACATGTCGCCCGAGACCTTCGACTATCACTACAGCAAGCATCACAAGGCTTATGTCGACAACGGCAACAAGCTGATCGCCGGCACCGAGTTCGAGAACATGGCGCTGGAAGACATCGTCAAGAAGTCCTCGGGCAAGATTTTCAACAATGCCGCGCAGGTCTGGAACCACAATTTCTTCTGGAACTCGCTGACGCCGAAGCAGACGCCGCCGAGCAAGAAGCTGACCGACGCGCTGGTGAAGGCCTTCGGTGGCGTCGAAGACTTCAAGAAGCAGTTCACCGAAGCCGCGGTCGGCCAGTTCGGCTCCGGCTGGGCCTGGCTGGTGAAGAACGCCGATGGCAGCCTGGCGATCACCACCACGTCCAACGCCGCGACGCCGCTGACCGAGGGCAAGACGCCGCTGCTGACCTGCGATGTCTGGGAGCACGCCTACTACATCGACTACCGCAACGCGCGCCCGAGCTTCCTCGAGCACTTCTGGGCGCTGGCGAACTGGGAGTTCGTCGAGAAGAACCTCGGCTAGGATCGGGTCCAGCTGCATCGACGGGCCGCGCTGACCGCGCGGCCCGTTTTATTTTTTACGGTCAAGAACCACCACCGCTTAAAACGTCATGACGCGCCATTTCCTGCAGCTCAGCGACCTGTCCGCAGCCGAAGCCGCCAGTGTCATCAGCCGCGCGCAACAGCTCAAGGCCAGCCGCGACACGAGCTACCGCCCCTTCGTCGGCAAGACGCTGGCCATGATCTTTGCGAAGAACTCGACGCGCACGCGTGTCAGCTTCGAAGCCGGCATGGCCAGGTTCGGTGGCCACGCGCTGTTCCTGCATTCCGGCGTCACGCAGCTCGGCCGCGACGAGCCGATCGCCGACACCGCGCGCGTGCTGTCGCGCATGTGCGACGCGATCATGATCCGCAACGATTCGCAGGCCGACCAGGCCGAGCTGGCCGCGTATTCGCGCGTGCCGGTGATCAATGGCCTCTCCGAGCTGCATCATCCCTGTCAGCTGCTCGCCGACATGCAGACCTGGGTCGAGCATCGCGGCGACGCCGCCGGCAAGACCGCGGCCTGGATCGGCGACGGCAACAACGTCTGCCATTCGATGATCCAGGCCGCGACGCTGTTCGGCTTCAAGCTGCGCATCGCCGCGCCGGACGGCTATCTGCCGGATGCCGGCATCGTCGCCATCGCCGGCGACGCGGTCAGCCTGTGCGGCAGCGCCGCAGAAGCGGTGGCCGGTGTCGACCTCGTCGCCACCGACACCTGGACCAGCATGGGCCAGGAAGCCGAGACCGCGAAGCGGCTCAAGGCTTTCGACGGCTATCAGGTCGACGACGCGCTGATGCAGCTGGCAAAGCCCGATGCGCTGTTCATGCACTGCCTGCCGGCGCACCGCGGCGAAGAAGTCACCGCCAACGTCATCGACGGCGCGCAGTCGGTGGTCTGGGACGAGGCCGAGAACCGGCTATGGGCGCAGATGGCACTGCTCGAATTCCTGCTGGCGGCCTGAGATTTTTGCAATGAGCACGCGCTATCCGATTCCCGAAGGCATCGCGGCAAGCGTCGCGCAGGCGCTGGCCGAGGACATCGGCAGCGGCGACGTCACCGCACGGCTGGTCGATGCCGGCAAGCAGGGCCGCGCGCGCGTCATCGCACGTGAAAACGCGGTGATCTGCGGCCGCGCCTGGGTCGACGAAGTGTTTCGCCAGGTCGACGCCGGCATCAAGATCGAGTGGCGGGTGGCGGAAGGCGACAGCGTGGTGGCCGACCAGCGCCTGTTCACGCTGCAGGGACCGGCGCGCGCGCTGCTGACCGGCGAGCGCAGCGCGCTGAATTTTCTGCAGACCCTGTCCGGCACCGCGACCACGGTGCGCCGCTATGTGGACGCGGTGGCCGGCACCGGCTGCCGGATCGTCGACACGCGCAAGACCCTGCCCGGGCTGCGTCGCGCGCAGAAATACGCGGTGCTGTGCGGTGGCGGCTACAACCATCGCATTGGCCTGTACGACGGCATTCTGATCAAGGAAAACCATATCGCCGCCGCCGGCGGCATTGCCGCGGCAATCGCGCAGGCACGCGCGCTGAAGTCCGGCGTGCCGCTGATGACCGAGGCGGAAACGCTGGAAGAGGCAAAGATCGCGATCGGCGCAAACGTCGACCTGCTGCTGGTCGACGACTTCGATCTGGACATGTTGCGCGAAGCCGTCAAGTTGACGCGCGCGCATCGCGCCAACGGCGGCGTCACGCTGCTGGAATATTCCGGCGGCGCGACCTTGAGTACGGCGCGCTCCTACGCCGAAACGGGCATCGACCGCATCGCCATCGGCGCGCTGACCAAGCATGTGCACGCGGTGGATTTGTCGATGCGGTTCGAGGACTAGCGGCACCGCAATCCGCAACGGTAGGAGCGGACCCTGTCCGCGACTGTGCCCTTGAAGAGCGGAGTCGCGGATAGGATCCGCTCCTACAGGAACGATAGGACTGCGGTGAAAAGCGGCGGGTCATGACCCGCCGGCGTCAGCCTGCAGACCAGAGCCGATCGATCACGCTCTGCACCGCCACCACATCGCCACTGCTGCGCCACTCGACACCGCCCTCGCCCTGCGTCGCCAGCAGGCCCTCACGCTCCAGCACGCGCTGCGTCTGGCGCGCGACCGCTTCGCCGGTATCCAGCAGCAGTACATGCGGTCCTGCGATTTCCGCGATCGCAGCCCGCAGAAATGGATAGTGCGTGCACCCGAGCACCAGCACATCGGCGCCGGCATCGAGCAGCGGCTGCACATAACCGCGTAGCAGCGAGCGCAATTCGGGGCTCGAAACATCACCGCGCTCGACATGCTCGACCAGCCCCGGGCAGGGCTGAGTGATCATGCGAACGTCGCGCGCATGCTGCTGCAGCAGATGGTGGAATTTCTGGCCACCGAGTGCTGCACCGGTCGCGAGCACGCCGACGACGCCGCTGCGCGTGGCCGCGACCGCCGGCTTCACTGCCGGCTCCATGCCGACGAAAGGAACCGGATAGGTCGCGCGCAAATGCTCGACCGCGGCGATCGTCGCGGTATTGCAGGCGACGACGATCAGCTTGGCGCCGGCGGCGAGCAGTTCGTCGGTGATCACCATGCTGCGTTGCTGGATCTGCGCCTGTGGCTTGCCGCCGTAGGGGCAATGGCCGCTGTCGGCGAAATAGATCAGCCGTTCCGCCGGCAATTTGCGGCGAATTTCGCGCAGCACCGACAAGCCGCCGACGCCGGAATCGAAGACGCCGATCGGCGCGGCTGTCACTCTCGAACGGCTCGAACTAGCGCGGCGCGCTGCTGCTCAGCGTCGCCTCGCAGAAGCACATCGAGTACATCGCGCGGCGATCGGTCAGCAGCGACAGCGCCTGATTGACGTCACCCTGTTTGAGCCACTGCTGCAGCTTGCTGTTGACGCCGCCCGGCAGCCAGTTGACGTTGATCTGCGCGCTGCCGAAGAACTGCGTCAGCATCGACAGCGGGCCGCTCGGTGCATTCTCGAACGGCTCCAGGCGCCACTGGCCATCGGTCAGGCCGGCGAGTTTGGCTGCCGCATCGGCGGCCTGCTCCATGCCGCCGAACTCGTCGATCAGGCCCAGATCCTTGGCGTCGTGGCCGCTCCAGACGCGGCCACGGGCGAGCTCGTCGACTTTCTTGACGTCGAGCTTGCGGCCCGCCGCAACGCCTTCGATGAACTGGCGATAACCGTGATCGATCTGCGACTGCACGATCGCCTTGACGTCGTCGCTCAGGGGCCGGTCCATGCGGAAGGCGCCGGCCAGTGGCGTCGTGCCGATGCCATCGGTGTGGATGCCGAGCTTCTCCAGCGGCTTGTCGATGGTCGGGATCAGGCCGAAGATGCCGATCGAGCCGGTGATGGTCGATTCGTGCGCAAAAATGCGATCCGAGGCCATGCTGACCCAGTAACCGCCGCTGGCGGCGACACCGGACATCGACACCACCACCGGCTTGCCGTCGGCGCGCAACTGCTGCACGCCGCGACGGATCTGCTCGCTGGCCCAGACGCTGCCGCCGGGTGAATCGACGCGCAGCACCACGGCGGCGACGTGGTCGTCGCGACGCGCCTGGTCGAGCAGGTCGGAGATCGAATCGCCGCCGGCCTGGCCGGCCTGGCCGATGCCGTCGACGATCTCGCCCTGGACCGCGATCATCGCCACTTCGCTCTTGTCGCCGTGGGCTTCGTGCTGGCGCTTCTCGCGATGCACCGCGCTCAGGTAATCGTGGAAATGGATCTGGCGGAAGCTGCCGCTGTCCTCGTCCTCGCCGACTTTCTCGGCGACGCGCTTGCGGAATTCCGCCAGCGTTTCCAGGTGATTGACCAGGCCGGCGTCCAGCGCCAGCTTGGCGGCGTCGCCGTTGTGCGCGCTCAGCTCCTTGGCGAAGCTGGCGACGTAGCGGTCGGCGAAACCGGCGTCGAGCTTGCGGCTGGTGGACACGGTGTCGTCGTAGCTTTTCCACAGATCGCCGAGCCATTCCTTGTTCGCGGCCTTGGCGTCTTCGGACATGTCGTTGCGCAGGAACGGCTCGACCGCCGACTTGTATTCGCCGACGCGGAACACGTTGATGGTGACGCCGAGCTTGTCGAGGCCGTCCTTGAAGTAGTTCTGATACGAGGCCAGACCCTCGAGCATGATGCTGCCGAACGGGTCCATCGACACATCGTCGGCCTGCGCCGCGGCGAAGTAGCCGATCTGGTCGTAGCTAGGGCCGTAGGCGTAGATCGGCTTGTTAGAGGCGCGGAATTTCTTCATCGCCGCGCCCAGCTCCTCGAGCTGCGGCATGCTCGCGCCGCTGAGGTTGTCGAGCTTGAGCACCGCAACCGAAATGCGGTCGTCGGTGGCCGCGGCCTCGAGCGCGTCGGTGAGGTCGGCCAGACGCGTCTGCGACGGCGGCTCGCCGTTGAACTGCTCGATCAGGCGCTGCCCCGGATCGCTGTCGAGCTGGTCGACCAGCGCGCCGCTGGGCCACAGCACCAGCGCGACATTGCTATCGACATGCTTGGCCGGGCCGCCGGTGAAGGCCATGTACAGCGTGTACAGGAACACGCAGAAGCCAACGATGATGACCGCGCGATACAGGTTGACGATCAGCGACCAGAGGCCGCCGAAGAAGCGGCGGATGAAGGATTTTTTCTGCGCGGGTTTGTCGCTCATGCTTCCAGTTCGATGGGATCAAGGCCAGACAGGCCGGGCCTAAGACCGGAGTATGGCATGCGCGGTTCAATGCTCATGCCCGGCGGTTAGGCTCTACACCCCCGTTCCTCCCGAGAAGCCCATTTCAGTGGGCGTATCGAGGGACACATCGAGGCCCGGTTGCGTCCCTCGATACGCGGGCAAAGCCCGCTACTCGGGAGGAACGGGCGTGATGGGTTAATTCAAAAAGCTCAGCGCGCCGGCAGGTACGGCACCGGGTTCACCGGCTTGCCGCGTTCGCGGATCTCGAAGTGCAGCAGCGGCTTGTTCTCCGGGCCGTTGCCGAGCTCGGCGATCTGCTGGCCGGCGTCGACCACGTCGCCTTCCTTGACCAGGCGGCGCTGGTTGTAGCCATAGGCCGACAGGTGCAGGTCGTCGTGCTTGATGATCACCAGCTCGCCGTAGCCTTTCAGCGCGCTGCCGCTGTAGACCACCTTGCCGCCGCTGGCAGCGACCACCGGCTGGCCCAGCGTGCCGGTAAAGTCCAGGCCGCGCGCGCCGGCATCGACGTTGAAACCGCGGATCACGGTGCCGTCGACCGGCCAGCGCCAGCCGGGCTGGCCGCCGCCGCCACTGGGCGTGGCGACGATCGGCGTGGTCGCGACCGTGGTCGGCGGCGTCACCACCGGCGGCGGCCCGACCGGCACCGGTGTCGGATACGACGGCGCCGGCGAGCCCATGATCACCGGCGTCGGCTGGGTCGACAGCGCCTGCGGCCGGTCGACGTCGTTCATGTCGATGCCCTGCGCGGTGATCTGGCCGTTGCGCGGCACCATCGGCGACGTCGCGCTCAGGCGCAGCACCTGGCCGGGATAGATCAGGTTCTCCGAGCGGATGTTGTTCCAACGGGCCAGGTCGCGGTAGTCGACCTGGTTGCGGAACGCGATCGAGTACAGCGTGTCGCCCTTCTTCACCAGATAGTCGTTCGGGCCGTAGGGCCGCGACGGCAACGGATCGGGCTCGCGCGGCGGCGCGGCCTCGACGTTGTAGCTCTGCTGCTCGGGCTGGCGCGAGGACAGCGGCTCCCAGCTGCCCATGCCGGCGCAGGCGCTCAGCAGCAGCAGCAGAAGCAGGACGAGGAGGCGACGCAGCGACATGTTCATCATGATTTTCACGTGGGCTTTTTCGCCTGCGGCTTGCGCCGGCGCAGCATGAACCAGGCGCCGAAGATCACCAGGCCGGCGACCGTGAGCAGCGCCGCCTCGTGGGTGTAGGCGACGACGACCGCGACCACCGGCTCGCCGAAGAAATAGCCGAGCGCGACCAGCACGCCGCACCAAAGGCCGGCGCCGAGGCCGGTCAGCAGCGCGAAGCCCAGCGGGCCCATGCCGAACACGCCGGCCGGCAACGAGATCAGGTGACGCACCACCGGAATGAAGCGGCCGATGAACGTGGCCAGGTGCGCATTGCGCATGAACAGCGCCTCGGCCTCTTCGTACTTGGTCTGGTCGATCAGCAGATAGCGGCCCCAGCGCAGCAGGAAGGCGCGGCCGACGTAACGGCCGAGCAGATAGTTGGCGCTGGCGCCGATCACCGAGCCGCCGGCGCCGGCCAGCGTCGCCAGCCAGGGATCGAGCTCACCGCGCGCGGCCAGGTAGCCGGCCGGAATCATCACCAGCTCCGACGGCACTGGGAACAGGCTGGATTCCAGCGCCATCAGCAGCACGATCTCGAAGTAACCGAGGCGGCTGACCAGCTCCTGCAGCCAGTGACCGAAAGCATCCATCAGGCGCGACCTGCGAGTAGAGGAACGAAGACCACCGAAGCGAGCACGCTTTCGCGCAGACCGGTGGCACTGCGCTCGATCAGCTTCAGCTGCTGAGCGCCATTGGGCCCGACCGGAATCACCAGGCGGCCGCCGATCGCGAGCTGATCGCTGAGCCCCGGCGGAATCGTCTGCGCCGCAGCGGTGACGACGATCGCGTCGTAAGGCGCATACGGCGTCCAGCCGTTCATGCCGTCGGCGTAACCGAAATGCACGTTGCGATAGCCGAGCCGCTGCAGGCGCGTGCGCGCGGCCTCGGTCAGCGGCCGCAGGCGTTCGACGGTGAACACCGTCTCCGCATGCTCGGCCAGCACCGCGGTCTGGTAGCCGCTGCCGGTGCCGACTTCGAGGATCTTGCTCAGCCGCGTCGCGCCGGCCAGCGCGGCCTGGGTCATCAACGCGACGATGTACGGCTGCGAAATGGTCTGCGCATGGCCGATCGGCAACGAACGGTTCTTGTAGGCCTCCGAAGACAGCGCCTCTTCGACGAACTCGTGGCGCGCGATACGGCCGATGGTCGCGAGCACGCGCTCGTCGACGATGCCCTGCGCGCGCAGCTCGTCGACCAGCCGTCCGCGTACCGAGGAAGACGTCAGACCCAGGCCGCGCGAGTGGTGATGCCGCGTTGCCGTCACAGGTCTTTGACCCAGGTCGTCAGCGATTCCAGTGCGCTGTGGCGCGTCAGATCGACCAGCAGCGGCGTGATCGACACCCGCTTGTTTTCGATCGCATGGAAGTCGGTCCCCGGCCCGGCGTCGGCACCGCGGCCGGCGGCATTGATCCAGTAGATTGCGCGGCCGCGCGGATCGGCGGCCTTGGTCACCGACTCGGCGCGATGGCGATGGCCCAGGCGCGTCACCTCGAAACCAGCGAGTTCATCGAACGCAACATCCGGCACGTTGACGTTGAGGATCGTGTCTTTCGGCAGCGGATGGCTGCGCAGGCGCTCGATCAGCATCAGCGCGACTTTCGCCGCGGTCTCGTAGTGCTTGGGCGCAATCGAAGCGCAGGAGATCGCGATCGCCGGGAAGCCCAGCCAGCGGCCTTCCATCGCCGCGGCGACGGTGCCGGAATACAGGGTGTCGTCGCCGAGGTTGTCGCCGGCGTTGATGCCGGACACGACCATCTCGGGCATTTCATCGATCAGCCCGTTGAGCGCCAGATGCACCGAGTCCGCCGGCGTGCCGTCGACGCACCAGACGCCGTCGGCATGGCGCTGCACGCGCAGCGGATTGAGGATGGTCAGCGAATTGCTGGCGCCGCTGCGGTTGCGGTCGGGCGCGACCACGGTAACCTGATGCACGGCGCCGACCATGTCGCGCAGGCACAGCAAGCCTGGCGCCGTACAGCCGTCGTCGTTCGAAAGAAGAATCCGCATGGGCCTCGAAAGAGGTCGTGAGAGACGCTAGTGTACCCGTGCAGCCGGGGCATATGCCGATCGGTTGCGCGATCGAGATGGATAGCAATGAGTTCGCCCGACGACCACGACGAGCCCGCCGTATTCCGCAGCGCGATGGCCGGCGTGCGCCTGCAGGGCCCGGCGAAGCATGTGCCGCCGCAGTCGCGCCGGCCTTCGACACAGCCGACACAGAGCCAGCTCGACGATCTGGCGGTGCTCGCCGAAATGCTCGACGGCCCCGACCCGGAAAATTTCGAAAGCGGCGACACGCTGACCTATCGCGCGCCCGGCATCCAGGACAGCGTGTGGAAGCGGCTGCGTCGCGGCGGCTACGTGCGCCAGGCCGAACTCGATCTGCATGGCCTGAATCGCGACAAGGCCAAGCTCGCGATCGTCGCGTTCCTGGCGCGCTGCGCGGATCGCGATCACCGCTGCGTGCGCATCATTCACGGCAAGGGCAATGGTTCGCCGAATTCGGGGCCGGTGCTGAAGCGCCTGCTCGACGGCTGGCTGCGCAAACGCCGCGACGTGCTGGCGTTCGCCAGCGCGCGGCCGGAGGATGGTGGAACGGGGGCGGTCTACGTTTTGCTGAGAAGACCCGACTGAAGACCCGGGCGCGAGCCGCGCTACGTCGTGATCAGGCGGCTCTGACTGCAGCGACCGCGGGCCGTGCCGGCGGCTGCAGTTCCAGCGTGATCTGGCGCAGCACCTGCTCGAAGCGCTCGCGGCCGGCGATGCCGGCGAACTGGATCGCGCCCTGCATCGCCGCGGCCAGCTCCATCGCCTTGTCGCGCGGATCGCCTTCGAAAGCGACCGAGGCGTCGCGGCGACCCTCCTGCAAGGTCGCGACCATCCACTCGTAGACGTCGCGCATCATCATCTGCGCTTCGCGCTGCATCAGGTCGGGGATCGCGTCGAACTCGGCGCCGAAAATGCCGACCGGGCAGATCTGCAAGCGGCCATCGAGATGATCGACATAGGTCTGGAAATACGCGGCCAGGCGATCCAGCGCGGCGCAGCACTTGCCGGCTTCGTCGGTCCAGGCCAGGAAGCGCAGACGGTAGCGGCGCACCAGCGCGACCCCGAGGTCTTCCTTGGTCGGAAAGTGGTAATGGATCGCCGCATTGCGGATGCCCAGACGCACCGCGATGTGCTGGTAGCTGAAACCGTTGAAGCCACGCCGCAGCAAAAGCTCTTCGGCAGCGACCAGGATTTCCTCACGCGTATCGCGTCCGCCACGAATGGGGCGGCGACGACCGGATTTCAGAATGGCGCTCGGCATCCTTTGATTATAGTCAGTCAGCCGCGGCCGCGGGTACCGCGCCGGCGGCGATCAGACGGAAGGCGGCGGGTCAACGCGCTGCAGCAAAACCACGGCGTAGGCCGCGATGCCTTCCTTGCGGCCGAGATGGCCCATGCCTTCGTTGGTCTTGGCCTTGAAGTTGACCGCGCTGGCGTCGACGCCGAGTTCGCGCGCCAGCGTCGCGACGATCGCCGGCGCATGCGGCGCCATCTTCGGCGACTGCGCGACCAGCGTCAGATCGGCATTGCCGACCGCGTAGCCGGCGGCGCGCACGCGGCACATCACCTCACGCAGAAACACGCCGGAATCCTGGCCTTTGTGCGCGGCGTCGTGGTCCGGAAACAGCCGGCCGATGTCGCCGCCGGCAATCGCGCCCAGCAGCGCGTCGCACAGCGCGTGTATCAAGGCATCGCCATCGGAATGCGCGACCAGCCGGTACTCGCATTCGATCCAGACGCCGCCGAGGCGCATGCCCTCGCCGACGGCGAGCCGATGCGAGTCGAAGCCGTGGCCGATGCGAAACGGCAGCGCGCTCACGGTTGCAGTTCCTGCTGCTGTAGCCAGAAGTCGGCGAGCAGCATGTCTTCGGGGAAGGTCACTTTCAGATTGCTTTCACGGCCGCGCACCAGCCTCGGGCTGTAGCCGGCGCTTTCCATCGCGCTGGCCTCGTCGGTGATTTCGAGCTTGCGAGCGCTGGCGTCGCGCAGCGCGCGCGTCAGCAGGTCGAGCCGGAACAACTGTGGCGTCTGCGCGCGCCAGTAGCTCGTGCGATCCACCGTCGAGGCGACCTTGCTCTGCCTGGCGAGCTTCAGGGTGTCGGACATCGGCATCGCCAGCAGGCCGCCGTGCTCGTCGTTGGCCTCGTCGCGCAGGCGATCCAGATCGGCCCAGTCCAGGCAGGGACGCGCGGCGTCGTGGACCAGCACATTGACGTCGCTGAAACCGGCGGTGGCCAGCGCCACCGCGTCGAGCCCGGACATCACCGACTCGGCGCGCGCCGCGCCGCCCTGCGTGGTGATGATTTTCGGATGGCGCGCCACCGGAAGCCGGGCGAAATCGCTGTCGGACTTGGCCAGCACCAGCACCACGCCGTCAATCCAGCCGCAGTCCAGAAACGGCGCCAGGCTCCATTCGAGCAGCGTGCGTTCGCGCAGCGGCAGATATTGCTTGGGTTTGGCCAGACCCATGCGCGAGCCGCCACCGGCGGCCGGAATCACCGCCCAATAGCGGGTTTTCGACGCGGGTTTACTGCGTCCGGCGACGCTCATGGTCAGAATGGATTTTTGCTGAACAGCGCCGGGCGAGGCCAGTCGGGCCGGCTTACTCGACGACCAGGTAGAAGGTCTCTTCCGGCTTGATCATGCCCAGGGTGATGCGGGCGCGCGATTCGATCGCGGCCTTGCCGGAGTTCAGATCCTGTACTTCGGCGTCGAGCGCGGCGTTGCGCACGCGCAGAACCTCGAGCTCGGCACGCGCATCGGCAACCTGCCCCTGCAGCTTGTGCGTGCTGTTCATGCCGCCGTCGGCAACCACCAGCCGCCATACCAGGCCCAGGCCCAGTACGGCGAAGAAAGCGCTGGCGAATACGGTTTTCGGCATGCTCGCGAGTTTAGCCTCGTTTTACCCGACTTTGTTTGATCAGCCGATCTTGACCGGGAAAGCGGATGCGCCAGGATAGCGCGCGCGGCTGCCAAGATCACGCTCGATGCGCAGCAGCTGGTTGTACTTGGCCATGCGGTCCGAGCGGCACAGCGAGCCGGTCTTGATCTGCGTGGCGACGGTGCCGACCGCGATGTCGGCGATGGTGCTGTCCTCGGTCTCGCCGGAGCGGTGCGAGACCACGGCGGAATAGCCGGCGTCGACCGCCATGCGGATCGCGGCCAGGGTCTCGCTGAGCGTGCCGATCTGGTTGGGTTTGATCAGGATCGAGTTGGCGATGCCCTGCTCGATGCCGCTGGAGAGGATGCGGGTGTTGGTGACGAACAGGTCGTCGCCGACCAGCTGCACGCGGTTGCCGAGCTTCTTGGTCAGCAGCGCCCAGCCTTCCCAGTCGTTTTCCGCGCAGCCGTCTTCGATCGAGATGATCGGATAGCGGTTGACCAGGTCGGCCAGGTAGTCGGTGAACTGCGCCGAGGTCAGCACCTTGTGCTCGCCTTCCAGATCGTACTTGCCGTCCTTGTAGAACTCGCTGGAGGCAACGTCCAGGCCCAGGAACACATCCTTGCCGCACTTGTAGCCGGCCTTGTCGATGGCCTCGACCAGGCACTTCAGCGCCGCCTCGGTCGACGGCAGGTTCGGTGCGAAGCCGCCTTCGTCGCCGACCGCGGTGTTGTGGCCGCCTTCCTTCAGCACCTTCTTCAGCGTGTGGAAGATCTCGGCGCCGCAGCGCATCGCTTCCGAAAAGCTCGCCGCGCCGACCGGCAGGATCATGAATTCCTGGATGTCGATGTTGTTGTCGGCATGCGCGCCGCCGTTGATGACGTTCATCATCGGCACCGGCAAGGTGTCCGCCTGCAGGCCACCCAGATGGCGGTACAGCGGCACGCCGTTCTCGGCGGCGGCCGCATGCGCCGCGGCCAGCGACACGGCGAGGATCGCGTTAGCGCCAAGGCGATCCTTGTTGTCGCTGCCGTCGGTGTCGATCAAAGCCTGGTCGATGCCGTACTGGTCCTGGGCGTCGAGGCCGATCACCGCCTTGGCCAGCTCGGTGTTGGCGTTGTTGACCGCTTCCAGCACGCCCTTGCCCATGTAGCGCTTCTTGTCGCCGTCACGCAGTTCCATCGCCTCGCGGCTGCCGGTCGAGGCACCCGACGGCGAAGCGGCACGGCCCACCGCGCCGGATGCCAAGGTCACCTCGGCCTCCACGGTCGGGTTGCCACGGGAGTCGATGATTTCCAGAGCGGAGACTTGCGTGATTTTCGACATGCGTCTTGTGCTTTTGGCCAATGGGAACGAAGCAATGATTGTAGTGGACGAGGGCGGCGACAAACAAAAATCCCGGTTTTCCCTGCAAGCGACCAACGGCACGCTGGGGGCGATCGCCGGAACCCATCAGGGTATTGACAGGGTCGGATTTACCACGCGCCCCCTGGGTACTTAGCCCCTTCTGTAACAGCGGACAACGAACAGATACTGCCCCTGCCTCGTCCAGCAGACCTTCCCCGATCCATGGCCACCCCAGAAGTTCCGGGATGTCGGTGGACCGGTAGGTCTTATCTACGCGGCATGGGCATTTCCCCCACTGTGTTACGCCCAACAACAATCTGATACTCCATTCGCCTTTTCCTTACACACGGCCTTCCCTGCCCATGTCCGATCGTCACACCCGGCGCCCGCTGCGCCGCAGCCCGCTATTGCTCGCCCTGACTGCCGCCGGCCTGGCCGCAGCCGCCCAACCCGCTGTCGCCGCGCTGGATCGCACGGCCAACAGCCCCGCGGAAGCGCTGCAGCTGCTGACGCAGAACACGGCCGGCGCCCTGACGCACAACGAACTGGTCGGTAGCGCCTACGCCAGCGTTCACGCGATCGGCAAGCAGGTGCTGACCAGCGACAACAGCAGCGCCGAGCCGCTGAGCCGCGCGCA
Organism: Hydrocarboniphaga sp.; assembly: GCF_965279055.1. Taxonomy (NCBI): domain Bacteria; kingdom Pseudomonadati; phylum Pseudomonadota; class Gammaproteobacteria; order Nevskiales; family Nevskiaceae; genus Hydrocarboniphaga; species Hydrocarboniphaga sp. The sequence goes on from NZ_OZ257125.1 coordinate 2,326,697, forward strand.
GCAGTTCCTGTCGAACTACGGCGCCGTGCTCGGCGTCAAGGACGCGCTCAGCGAGCTGCGCCAGGCGCGCATCTCCAAGGACGGCCATGGCGGCACCCACGTACACATGGACCAGTACTACCGCGGCCTGCCGGTATTCGGCGCGCGCGTCATCGTCGACATGAACTCGCTGGGCATCACTGGCACCAACGGCGTGTTCGTCAAGAACCTCGACGGCCTGGAGATCACGCCGAAGATGTCGGTGGCCGACCTGCGCGCGCGCGCGGTCACCGCCGCCTCCAAGCTGCATCCGAAGGCCGTGCTCAAGGTCGAGTCCTCGCGCCTGATGGTCTACGCCAGCGGCCTGCTGCGTGGCGTCGAGGGCAAGAACTTCCTGGCCTATGAAGTGGTGGTCAAGGGCACGCCGGGCACGCCCGTGCGCGAGCGCATGATTCTGAACGCCAACACCGGCGCGGTGCTCAACCGCATCAACGGCATCCAGAGCGTGCTCAACCGCGAGATCTACACGCCGGGCCAGACCACGCCGGACCCGCTGGGCTTAGGGCTCAGCATTCCGCTGTCGCCGGTGCTGAGCGAAGGCAGCGCACTGGCGCCGACCGACATCCCGCTGGGCGTCGACGACCGCACCAAGGCCTCGGCGCGCAGCCCGCGCGCGCCCACCGACAACCTCTACCTGTTCGCCGGCGGCACCTACGCGCTGTACAAGAACATGTTCGGCCGCGAGGGTTACGACGACGGCGCGGTCAAGGCCACCGACGGCGTGCAGCGCCAGAAGAGCGTCTACCTGGTCAACGACCAGTGCCCGAACGCCTACTGGGACGGCGACGCCACCAACTACTGCCCGGCGTTCGACGCCGACGACGTGGTCAGCCACGAGTGGAGCCACGCCTACACCGAGTACACCCATGGCCTGATCTACCAGGGCCAGTCGGGCGCGCTGAACGAAAGCTACTCCGACATCTTCGGCGAAACCTACGACCTGGTGAACGAGATCGAAGGCCCGCTCGGCGCCTCGCTGACCGAGGGCGACTACTACGAAAACCGCGGCAGCCGCTGGGTCGTCGGCGAAGATCTTTCGGAGGCGCTGGCGATCATCCTGCTGCGCGACATGTGGGACCCGGACAGCTTCCCGGCCGCCAACCCCGGCAAGACCAGCTCCGAGAACTACGACTGCGGCGAGGAGGTGCATACCAACTCCGGTGTGCCCAACCACGGCTACGCGATGCTGGTCGACGGCAAGGAATACAACGGCCACACGATCACCGGCATCGGCATGACCAAGGCCGCGCACATCTACTTCCAGGCCGAAACCCATCACCAGACGCCGACCACGAACTTTGCCCAGCATGCGGACGCGCTGGAGCTGTCCTGCTCGGAGCTGATCGGCGTGCCGCTGAACGACCCGAGCGGCGCCGTCTCCACCGACAGGATCACCGCCGCCGACTGCGCCTCGGTGCACGAGATGACCGAGGCGGTCGAGTTCCGCCGCGACAGCGAGCTGGCCACGCAGTGTGGCTTCCAGCCGATCCTGAAGCCGGAAGCGACCACGCCGGCGCTGTGCGCTGTCGGCAAGTTCCCGACCGCGACATCGACCGAGCGTTTCGACGGCGCGACGCTGCCGGCAAGCTGGGTCCAGGGCAAGAACGTCACCGGCGATACCGACATCGCGCCGTGGACCATCAGCACGACGCTGCCGGCGCCGCACAGCGGCTCGGCGGCATTCTTCGCCAACGATACCGGCGGCACCTGCACCACCGGCGGCGACCAGTCGGCCGAGCACTGGATCGACACGCCGGAGACCACGCTGCAGGACGACGCCTCGTTCTTCACGTTCACGCACTACGTGCACACCGAGGCCGGCTTCGACGGCGGCAACCTGAAGGTCAAGGTCGGCGACGGCGACTTCGTCATCGTTCCCGGCGAAGCCTTCAGCTACAACGGCCACAGCGGCGCGTTCACCGATGCCCCGCTGCTGCCGGGCGTGCCCGACCCGGTCGGCCTGAGCGGCAACAACACCAGCCCGCTGGCCGGTGAAGCCGGCTGGACCGGCGCCGACCAGGGCAAGACCACCGGCAGCTGGGGCACGACGGTCGTCGACCTGTCCAAGCTGGCGATGGCGCCGAAGAAGGGCGACAAGGTGGTGTTCCGCTTCGACTTCGGCAACGACGGTTGCGGCGGCAGCGACGGCTGGTACGTCGACGACGTCAGCTACGGCTACTGCTCGGCGACGGCTCCGCTGAACACGCTGCCGATCGCCAACCTGCTGGCCGGCGTGGTCTCGGGCGTGGCGCCGATCGAAATCAGCTTCACCGTCGGCGGTTCGGACCCGGATCTGGGCGACAAGATCACCGGCTACAGCCTGGACTTTGGCGACGGCAGCCCGGTTGCCGCGGCGACCTTCGCCGAAGGCACCAACTCGGTCGTGCTGAAGCACACCTACACCGCGATCGGCCAGTACACCGCCAAGCTCACGGTCACCGACAGTAACGGCGGCAGCAGCGCCGCCAGCAGCCAGCTGATCAAGGCGACCGACGCCAGCGGCGGCACCGGCGGCTCGGGCGGCGGGGGGTCCGGTAGCGGCGGCGGTGGTGGCGGCGCGCTCGGTGGCGGCCTGCTGCTGCCGCTGCTCGGCCTGGCGGCGCTGCGCAGGCGCAAGCGTTCGCGTTAAGCAGAACCCTGGGTGGGCAAACGGCTTTCGTTCGCCCACCGCAGATTCGCCGATGCAAGAAGATGCAAAAAAAGCGGCCTTCGGGGCCGCTTATTATTGAGCGCAGGCCCGACAGGCCAGCGCTTTCGGTCGGCTGCTGCCAGCCGCAGCTCATCCGCTAACATGGGCTCGATCCTGTCACGGCCTGCCGGTGCTGAAGACCAGCACGGCGAGCACACGATGCCGGCCGATAGCCAGCGCATCCATGACGGCAACGCGGCGGCCCTCGCCGCCTACACAAACGGGAGAATCGAGTGGCACGGAAACTGACGGAGTCGCAGGTCGCCGTAATGAAGTGGCTGAACAAGGGATGGAAGGCGTATGTCGCCCATGGCACCCGGGTCGAAGTCAACGGTCATCCGGTCTGCACCACGGCGACGATGCTGACGCTAGAAAAGCTCGGCCTGGTCGAGAAGCTCGGCGTGGCGGCATGGCAGGCCACGGAAGCAGGCAAGCAATGGTTGCCGCCAACCGCGGCCGCCACCGCAGTCAACGACCCGGCATAGGCACCCAGGCGGTTGCCGGAAGCCCCGGCAGGTTCCCCCGATGCTCCGGGGGAAGTCCATCATCAATGGTTAGCCCCCCGCTCTATCAGCTGAGTTCGGACTCCAGCAGCGGCTTGGACTTGACCAGCTTGTCCAGCGCGACCAGGGATTCCAGCAGCCCCTTGATCTTGGCCAGCGGCAGTGAGTTCGGGCCGTCGCACAGCGCTTCGTCCGGCTTGGGATGGGTTTCCATGAACACGCCGGAGACGCCGGCGCCGACCGCGGCGCGAGCCAGCACCGGGATCATTTCGCGCATGCCGCCGGAGGCGTTGCCCTGGCCGCCGGGCAGCTGCACCGTGTGCGTGGCGTCGAACACCACCGGCGAGTATTTGCGCATGATCGCCAGGCCGCGCATGTCGGCGACAAGATTGTTATAGCCGAAGCTGAAGCCGCGCTCGCACAGCAGGAACTGGTCCGGCGCGACAGCCTTCATCTTGGCGATCACGTTGCCCATTTCCCAGGGCGACATGAACTGGCCTTTCTTGACGTTGATCGGCCGGCCGCTCCTGGCCCACTTCTGCATGAAGTTGGTCTGGCGGCACAGGAAGGCCGGCGTCTGGATCACGTCGATCACCGCGGCGACCTCGTCGACCGGCGTGTCTTCGTGCACGTCGGTCAGCACCGGCACGCCGATCTGCTTTTTCACGTTCTCCATCATCTTCAGGCCTTCTTCCAGACCCGGGCCGCGGTAGCTCTCGTGCGAGCTGCGGTTGGCCTTGTCGAAGCTGCCTTTGAAGATGTAGAGGATGTCCAGCTTTTTGGCGATCTCGGCGATGGTGCCGGCGACCTCGATCGCCAGCTCCTGCGATTCCAGCGTGTCCGGGCCCGCGATGATGAACAGCGGTTGGTCGATGCCGATGTCGCGGCCACAGAGTTTCATTGCTTGTCCTTGGCTACAGCGAAAGGTCGCAGATTTTACCTGCCGCGCAGTTTCGCTGCCGGCCGCCCGCCGGCGCGGTATACACAGGCGATGCCAATAATGACCACAACCACCGTGATCGACTGGGTAGCGGGCGACGCGCTGGCCCTGCGCATCCCGGTGCACGCCGGCGCGCTGCGCGACGGCGGCGCGGATTTTCTGACCGCCGCATTCCAGGCCAGTGGCGCGCTGGCCGCGGACCAGCGCGTTGCAGGCATCACCCGGTTCGAGGACTGCCCTGGCGGCAGTACCGGCCGCAAGCTACTGCTGTCGGTGGCCTACGAGCCCGACATTCCCGGCCTGCCGACCGAGCTGTTCGTGAAGTTCTCACGCGACTTCGACGACGCGATCCGCGACCGCGCGAAGAACCAGCTGGAGCCGGAAGTGCGCCTGGCGCGGCTGTCGCGCCGGCCTGGCTTTCCGATCGCGGTGCCCGCCTGCCTGTTCGCCGACTACCACCGGAAATCCGGCAGCGGCCTGCTGATCACGCAGCGCATCGCCTTCGGCAGCGGCGGCATCGAGCCGCTGCACGACAAGTGCCGCGACTACGATCTGCCCGAGCCGCTGGCGCACTACCGCGCGCTGATCAAGGCCCTCGCCCGCCTCGCCGGCACGCACCAGGCCGGGCGGCTGTCGGCCGACGTCGCCAGCGAGTTCGCGTTCGATGCCGAACAGGCGATCGCCAGCGACCGCATCCGTTACAGCGAACAGCAGCTGCTGAATCGCGTCGCGCGCTACGCCGAGTTCGCCGAGCGCTATCCGCAGCTGTTGCCGGCGCAGATCCGCACGCCTGAATTTCTGTCGCAGCTAGGCTGCGACATCCCTCGATTTCTGCAACAAGAGCAGCCGATCCGCCGCCTGCTCCACAGCCGGCCGGAGTTCATCGCGCTGTGCCACTGGAACGCGAACATCGACAACGCCTGGTTCTGGCGCGGCGCCGACGGCGAACTCGAGTGCGGGTTGATGGACTGGGGCCGTGTTGGCCAGATGAGCGTCGCGCTGGCGCTGTTCGGCGCGCTCAGCGCCGCCGAAATCGGGCTGTGGGACGCGCATCTGTACGAGCTGCTGACACTGTTCGCCGACGAGTTCCACGGCTGCGGCGGCGCAGCGCTGGATGTCGAAGCGCTAAAAACCCATCTGCTGCTGTGGGTCGCCCTGATGGGCCTGGCCTGGCTGCTCGACGCGCCGGCGCTGATCCAGGCGCAGATCGCCGATCTGTCGGCGATTGAAAGCCGCCGCGATCCGCGCTTCGGCGCCAACGAGACCGCGCGCGTGCAGCTGCACATGTTGAGCACGGTGCTGCACCTGTGGCAGACAGAAGACTTCAGCAGGCTGCTGGATCGCGTGCTGGCAGCGCCTTGAGCCTGATGCGCTAGCGGCGGGCCAAAAAAAGCCCGGGCATTTGCTTCTGGCGTGACCCCATGATCCGCCACACCCAGCTTGCCGGAAGCGGCGGGGGCACCGGCTGCGGGCTGAGGCGGGCAGCCGGCGCTAGGCCGCGATCGCGCGCCGGCAGAATTCCCAGATGTCGTGAGCCAGCTGCTGCCGGCGCAGCGGATCGGGCCGCGCGCTTTCGTGCGCCAGCAGCTCGGTATGCACCGTGGTGGCGACCAGGTTGTAGACCAGCGTCGCCAGCTGGGTCGCCGAATCGCGGCGCACCAGGCCGGCCTGCATGCCGTCTTCGAGCTGCTGCGCGATCAGGCTCATCAGCGGGCTCAGCGCCCGCTGCAGCGCGTCCGGGCGTGACTCGGCCAGGCGCAGATGCTCGCGGCTCATCGCCGCGCCGCGGCGGTTCGCAAACTCGCCTTCGACCGGCGAGGCGCCATTGCCGAGCACGATGTGGGTGACGATCAGCCGCAGCCGCTCGACCGGATCCGGTACCGCGCCGAACTGCTGGCGGTAGTGCTCGGCGGCCAGGCTGATGGTGCGTTCGAACACCGCCAGCATCAGCTCGTCCTTGCCTACGAAGCGCTCGTAGAACGCGCGCCGCGACAGGCCGGTGCGGCTGAGAACGGCGCGTATCGTCAAGCCTTCCAGCCCGGCCTCGTCGAGCAGCTCGTAAGCCGCCTCGACGATGCGCCGGCTGCGCTGCTCGGGCGGTGGCTCGGCTGCGTCGGCAGGCGTCTGCGCCAGCGGCTCGGATTTGGACGCCAGGCTCATCGGGTTCGGGAAGGCATTCGCAGGGAAGGCGTTGACGATATATCAGCGCTTGTCTAGCATAAATGAGAACACTGTTCTCATGGAGCAAGCCGTGGCGCTGGTGACCTATATCGAACACGACGGCAGCCGCTACCCGGTCGAGGTCGCCGAGGGCGATTCGGTGATGCAGGGCGCGGTGAACCACATGGTCGCCGGCATCGTCGGCGAATGCGGCGGCGGTCTGGCCTGCGCCACCTGCCATTGCTATGTCGACGCGGCCTGGGTCGACAAGATCGAGCCGCCGTCGGAGACCGAGCTGGAGATGCTGGAGTCCACCAGCAGTCCGCGCCGGCCCGGCAGCCGGCTGAGCTGCCAGATCAGCGTCAGCGCGGCGCTGGACGGACTGGTCGTGCAGTTGCCCGAAACGCAGTTCTGAAACGACAAGAACGAACAGGAGGCGCACGATGGACAGCACCCAAGCGGCCCGCCCGCCGGCCCCGGTTTTCGCGATCCCGCCGCATGTGCCACCGGAGTTGGTGCGCTCCATCGGTCTGACCGACGGCCCCGAGTTCCTGGCCGCCCCGCATGTTTTCATGGCCGAGCTGCACAACAGCCAGCCGCGGATTTTCTACAACACCAGCGCGCACATGCCCGGCTCCTGGCTGCTGACGAACTACGACGACGCCTACTTCGTGCTGCGCCATCCGGAGATTTTCACCACCGCCGGCGCGACGCCGTTCCCGCGCGACCCGAACAACTATTTTTATTTCATTCCGCTGGAGATCGACCCGCCGGATCACCGCAAATACCGCGCGATCCTCGACCCGATGCTGTCGCCCAAGGCGATCGCGCTGCTCGAGGGCAAGATCCGCGACATGGCCAACGGCCTGATCGACCCGTTCATCGCCAAGCGCGAATGCGAGTTCACCAGGGACTTCGGCCGGCCGCTGCCGGTGCTGGTGTTCCTCGACATCATGGGCCTGCCGCATCACATGCTCGACACCTTCGTCGGCTGGGCGATGGGTCTGTTGCACGCCCAGGACCGCAAGATCGCCGAAACCAGCATGCGCGAGGCCTGCGCCTATCTGGCGACCGTGATCAAGGAAAAGGCGCAGCAGCCCGACGACGGCGCGATCAGCAGGATCGTGCATGCCCAGCCCAACGGTGTGCCGATGACGGCGCCGGAGATTTTCGGCTTCACCTTCTTCCTGTTCATCGCCGGCCTGGACACGGTGTTCGCGACCCTGAACAACATCTTCCTGTGGCTTGCCGAGAACCCGCAGCGGCGCCAGGAGATCATCGACCATCCCGACAACATCAACGCCGTGGTCGAGGAACTGCTGCGCGTCTACTCGGTGACGTTCTCCGGCCGCACGCTCACCCAGGACTACGAGCTGCACGGCATCAAGATGAAGAAGGGCGACAAGATCACCAGCGTGCTGCCGACCTGCAACTACGACCCGGCGATTTTCGCCAAGCCGACCGAGGTCAACTTCAACCGCCCGCGCAAGCCGACGCTGGCGTTTGCCGGCGGCGTGCACAGCTGCATGGGCGCGCATCTGGCTCGGCTGGAAGTGAAGATCTGCATCACCGAGTTCCTGCGGCGCATTCCCGAGTTCAAGCTCAAGGACGGCTGCAAGGTCGAATACTGGCCCGGCGGCGTAGTCGGCCCGAAGCTGCTGCCGCTGGTCTGGTAGCGGACTTCCTGCAGGTTCAGCTGTAGGAGCGGGCTTGCCCGCGACTGTGGCATCCCAGCGTAGCGCCGCGACCAGGGTCGCGGGCGAGCCCGCTCCTACAAAAGCTTTAGCTTTCTACCTGCCGCACTAAGCAGCGCTGGCGCGATGCGCCTGGTGCTGCTCGCGCGCCGCCTTGACGAAGCCCTCGAACAGCGGATGGCCGTCGCGCGGCGTCGACGTGAACTCCGGGTGGAACTGGCAGGCGACGAACCAGGGATGGTCCGGCAGCTCGATCATCTCGACCAGCTCCTCGTTCTCCGACACGCCGACGATCGCCAGGCCTTTTTCGCCGAGCTGGTCGCGGTAGTTGTTGTTGAACTCGTAGCGGTGACGATGACGCTCGGCGATCACCTCGGCGTTGTACAGCGCGCGCGACTTGCTGCCGCTGCGCAGGCGGCAGTTCTGGATGCCCAGGCGCATCGTGCCGCCCATGTCGGACTTGGCGTCGCGGCGCTCGACATTGCCGGCCTTGTCGACCCATTCGGTGACCAGGCCGATCACCGGATGCGCGCTGCTGGGATTGAACTCGGTGGAATGTGCGCCGGCCAGGCCGACGACATTGCGCGCGTATTCGATCACCGCCACCTGCATGCCCAGGCAGATACCCAGGTACGGGATCTTGTTCTCGCGCGCATAGCGCGCGGCCAGGATCTTGCCCTCGATACCGCGCTCACCGAATCCGCCCGGCACCAGGATCGCGTCGGCGCCCTGGATCACGCGCGTGCCCTGCTGCTCCAGGGTTTCGGATTCGATGTAGCGGATCTTGACGCGCGTATGCGTATGCAGGCCGGCGTGGTATAGCGCCTCGTTGAGGCTCTTGTAGGCATCCGCCAGGTCGACGTACTTGCCGACCATCGCGATGCTGACTTCGGCGTCCTGCTGCTCTCGTGCTTCGACCACGCGCTCCCAGCTCGACAGGTCGGCGCGGCGCACGTCCAGGCCGAAATGCTTGACCACCAGATCGTCCATGCCCTGCTGGTGCAGCCAGGCCGGGATCTTGTAGATGTCGTCGAGATCGATCGCCGAAATCACCGCGTTGTACGGCACGTTGGTGAACAGCGCGATCTTGCGCTTCTCCGAATCCGGCAGCGCCTTCTCGGAGCGGCACACCAGCAGGTCGGGCTGGATACCGATGCCGCGCAGCTCCTTGACCGAGTGCTGGGTCGGCTTGGTCTTCAGCTCGCCGGACGCCTTCACGAACGGCACCAGGGTCAGGTGCATGTACATCGCGTTGTCGCGGCCCAGCTCGAAGCCCATCTGGCGGATCGCCTCCAGGAACGGCAGCGACTCGATGTCGCCGACCGTGCCGCCGATTTCGACCATGCAGATGTCGGCGCCTTCGGCACCCTTGCGGATGTGCGCCTGGATTTCGTCGGTGATGTGCGGGATCACCTGCACGGTGCGGCCCAGGTACTCGCCGCGGCGCTCCTTCTCGAGCACGTTGCGGTAGATCTGGCCGGTGGTGACGTTGCTGTGGCGGTTGGTCTTGCCGCGCAGATAGCGCTCGTAGTGGCCCAGATCGAGGTCGGTCTCGGCGCCGTCTTCGGTGACGAAGACCTCACCGTGCTGGAACGGGCTCATCGTGCCCGCGTCGACGTTGATGTAGGGGTCGAGCTTGATCATCCGCACCTTGAGTCCGCGGGACTCGAGGATGGCGGCCAGCGACGCAGCGGCGATGCCCTTGCCCAGCGAGGACACGACGCCGCCGGTCACGAAAATAAAACGCGTAGAACTCACGCTCGGCATGAGATGGGGAACAGGCTGGGGGTTTGGCGGATTTTACGGCAAGGGAGGCATCGCTGCCATGACGCGCGCTTTTTTCTGACCCCGAAACCGCGAACGAAACCCCGTTCCTCCCGAGTAGCCGCGCAGCGGCATATCGAGGGACGCATCGCTCAAGTCCCTCGATACGCGCCGTTGGCGCTACTCGGGAGGAACGGGTTCAGTCCGGTGACCCTCTACGGCAACTGATGTTCTTTGAACTGCTCGCGCAGCTTCAGCTTCTGCACCTTGCCGGTCGCGGTATGCGGCAGCTCGTCGACGAAGGCGACATCGTCCGGCGTCCACCATTTGGCGATGCGGCCTTCGTAATGCGCGATCAGCTCCTTGCCGCTGACCTCGGCGCCGGGGCGCCTGACCGCGACCAGCAACGGCCGCTCGTCCCATTTCGGATGGGCGATGCCGATCACCGCCGCCTCGGCGATCGCCGGATGGCTCATCGCGATGTTTTCCAGGTCGATCGAGCTGATCCACTCGCCGCCGGACTTGATCACGTCCTTGGAGCGGTCGGTGATGCCGATGAAGCCGTCGGCATCCAGCGTGGCGACGTCGCCGGTGGGAAACCAGCCGTCGACCAGCGGACTCTTGTCGCTGCGGTAGTAGTCCTTGATCACCCAGGGGCCGCGCACCAGCAGGTCGCCGAAGGCGACGCCGTCGCGCGGCAGCTCCTTGCCGTCGCCGTCGACGATCTTGGCCTCGACGCCGAACACCAGGCGCCCGGCCTTCAGTTCCAGCGTGCCGCGCGGCTCGTCACTGAGTTCCAGATGCTTTTTCTTCAGCGCGTTGACCGCGCCCAGCGGCGACATTTCGGTCATGCCCCAGCCCGGCTGCAGGCTGACGCCCAGCTCTTTCTTGAACGCCTGCTGCAACGACGGCGGGCAGGCCGAGCCGCCGACGATCGCGCGCTTGAACGCCGGCAACTTGACGCCGTGCTCGCGCACGTAGCTGAGCATGCCCAGCCAGACCGTCGGCACGCCGGCCGAGAACGTGACGCCTTCGTTGACGAACATCTCGCAGAGGCTGGCGCCGTCCAGCGCCGCGCCCGGCATCACCAGCTTATAGCCGACCAGCGCGGCCGAGTACGGAATGCCCCAGGCATTGACATGGAACATCGGCACGATCGGCAGCACCACGTCGCGCGCCGAGGTGTTCATCACATCGGGTAGCGACGACGCATACGTGTGCAGCAGGGTCGAGCGGTGCGAATACAGCGCGCCCTTGGGATTGCCGGTGGTGCCCGAGGTGTAGCAAAGGCAGGCGGCCTGGCGCTCGTCCAGCTCCGGCCATTCGAAGCGGTCGTTCTCGGCGGCGAGCAGGTCCTCGTAGCAGACCAGGTTGGCGATCGCCTGCTTCGGCTTGTTGGCGGCGTCGGTCAGCGCGACCCAGGTCTTGACCGTCGGGCACAGCGGGACCAGCTTTTCGACCAGCGGCGCCAGATTGATGTCGAAGCACAGAACGCGGTCTTCGGCGTGGTTGATGATCCAGGCGATCTGCTCGGGAAACAGCCGCGGGTTGATCGTGTGGATCACCGCACCGCTGCCGGAGATCGCGTAATACAGCTCCAGGTGGCGATAACCGTTCCAGGCCAGCGTGCCGACACGGTCGCTGTCGCCGACGCCGAGACGTTTCAGCGCGTTGGCGAGCTTGCGGCAGCGCACGGCGACTTCGCCCCAGTTGGTGCGATGGAAGCGCGCCTCGCCTTCGGCCGGCTCGACGATGCGCGACACGATCTCGGTATCGGCATGGCAGTTCTCGGCGTGCTTGAGCAGCGTGCTGATCAGCAGGCCCTGCTCCATCATCTGTCCCATCATGTTGCGTCTTTCTCCTGTTGTCGTCGGGCGGGCGTAAGCCGCCGCTTTTGTCTTTCGCCAAGCCTACAACGGCGGTTCGCGACCCGCGCTACGCCGGCCGCCACTTTAAGGCCCTGATCGCGGCGTCGGCGCCACCCGCTGCGGGTAGGCCGCCGATCCACAGCAGCTCGCCGCCGTCGAACAGCAGCGGCGTGCGCCGGCGCCGCCATGGCGGCACCGCATGCTCCTGGAACAGATGCTTGAGGCTGCGATGCGGTCCGCCCTCGTGCATGACGATGCGCTCGCCGCCGCGCGCAAAGCGCACCTGCAGCGCACGGCCGGTCGCGGCCTCGCCATGAAGTTCGCCGCAACCGGCCGGCAGCATCAGCAGGCCGCGACCGTCCCAGTCGCATTGCCAGTCGCCAGGCTCCTCCGGCAGCGCCGGCATCATCGCCAGCAGGTCGCGATAGCGGCGCAGCTCGCCGCCCGGCCAGTGCAGCAGCGGCATCGCGTCCTGCCGGGCCAGCAGCAGATCGTCGAGCCGCAGCAGCAGCGCGTGAGGCGGCGGCGGCAGGGCCAGCGCGTCGACGCGCGCGCGCAGCAGGTTGCGCCGCCGCGCCGGCGACAGCCGCAGTAGCGCCGCGCATGACAGCCCGCCGGGTATCGCGCAGACCGCTTCGTCGATGCTGGCCAGTTCGGCCAGCAGATCGTCGGCCTCGGCGCTGAGCGCGGCGCTGCGCGCCAGGTTCAGGGTCGCGGCCGGCCAGCGCCGGCGCATCAGCGGCGTCAGTTGCTGGCGCAGCCAGGAGCGCTCGTAGCGCGGGTCGGTGTTGTGCGGATCGTCGATCCACTGCAGCTCGTGAGCCCGCGCGTAGGCCTCGAGTTCGGCGCGGCTGCGGCCGAGCAGAGGACGCCACAGCCATCCCGGCCCGAAGGTCTGCAGGCCGCGCATCGCGGCCAGCCCGCGCTGACCCGAGCCGCGCAGCGCCCGCATCAGGAAGGTCTCGGCCTGATCGTCGAGCTGGTGCGCGGTGGCGAGCACCTCGCCCTCGCCCATCGCGCCGGACAGCGCCGCATAACGTTCGCGCCGCGCCGCGCCTTCCGGCCCGGCCGGATCGGCGCCGTCGATCTGCACGCGCAGCACTTGCAGGTCGATGCCATGGCGCTCGCACTGCGCGGCGCAATGCCGCACCCAGTCGTCGGCCACCGCCTGCAGGCCGTGATGCACGTGCAGCGCGCGCAGGCTACGGATCGAGCCGCTATCGCGCAGCCGGCCCAGCAGGTGCAGCATCACGACCGAATCCAGACCGCCGCTGTAGGCCACCAGCACGCCGCCGGCAGCCTCCGGCAACGGCGTATCGCTCAGCAATTGCTCGGCAGTCAAACGCATGCCGCGCATGATAAGACGCGTCGGTGCCGATCACGATCCCGGCCGCGATTCCGGTTCATCCACTTCAGCTAATCTGCTGGCGAACCTGCCGCCGATATCGCCGATGAAATCCCTGAGCCTGACGCTGACCCTGCTGCTGAGCCTGTTCGCCAACCTCGCGCAGGCCGGCGACAAACCGATGGCGGTGTGGTTCTACGCCGACTGGTGCATGAACTGCAAAATGCTGGCGCCGAAGCTCGCGCAGGTGCAGCCGGAGTTCGAGCAGCGCATCGAGTTCGTCAAGCTCGACGTCACCAACGAGGAGCGCAAAGCGGCCTCACGCGAGCAGTCGAAGAAACTCGGCGTCTACCCGCTCTACATGGCCAACAAGGCCACCGGCTGGATCGCGCTGATCGACACCCAGGGCAAGCAGGTCGGCGAGATCCGGCATTTCATGAGCGTCGACGAGATGCGCGAGGCTTTGAACCAACTGGCCGGACCGTAGCCCGGGTGAAACCCGGGATTTTCGGCCGGTCGCGCGGAAGCACCCCGGGTTGCACCCGGGCTACATTTCGACTGCCGCACTCAAAACAAAAAGGCTCCTTTTCAGGAGCCTTTTCATTACCGCAACGAATCGCCGATCAGTGCTTGGTCTCGTAAGCGCCGTAGGACATCAGACGGTTGTAGCGATCGCCGAGCAGCTTGGTCATCGGCTGCGCGCGCAGGCGCTCGAGGTTGGCGACCAGGCGGTTCTTGACCGCCGTCATCGTCGCCGCGTAGTCGCGGTGCGCGCCGCCCAGCGGCTCGGGGATGATTTCGTCGATCAGCTTGAACTCGTACAGGTCCTTGGCCGTCATGCGCATCGCCTCGGCCGCTTCCGGCGCACGCGAGGCGGACTTGAACAGGATCGAGGCGCAGCCTTCCGGCGAAATCACCGAGTAGATGCTGTGCTGCAGCATCATGACGTGGTCGGCGACGCCGATCGCCAGCGCGCCGCCGGAGCCGCCTTCGCCGGTCACCGTCGCGATCACCGGCGTGCGCAGCTTGGACAGCTCGAACAGGTTGCGCGCGATGGCTTCGGACTGGTTGCGCTCTTCGGCGCTAATGCCGGGGAAGGCGCCGGGCGTGTCGATGAAGGTCAGCACCGGCAGGTTGAAGCGCTCGGCCATCTGCATCAGCCGCAGCGCCTTGCGGTAGCCCTCGGGCATCGGCATGCCGAAATTACGGTAGACGCGCTCCTTGGCGTCGCGACCCTTCTGCTGGCCGATCACCATGACCGCGCGGCCGTCGAGGCGCGCCATGCCGCCGACGATCGCCGGATCGTCCATGTAATGGCGATCGCCGTGGAGTTCTTCCCAGTCGGTGAACAGCGCCTTGACGTAATCCAGCGCATAGGGCCGCTGCGGATGGCGGGCGAGCTGCGCCACCTGCCACGGATTGAGCTGGCTGAAAATGCGCCGCGTCAGTTCCTCGCTCTTGACCTGCAGGCGGGAAATTTCTTCGGTCAGATTGACTTCGCTGCCGGCGGTGGCGAAGCGCAGTTCTTCGATCTTCTGCTGCAGATCGGCAATCGGCTGTTCGAAATCCAGATAATTGAGGTTCATAGATCCGTCTGTTTTCACTCGTCGTCTGCGGCGGCACTGGCGAAGCTGCGCTTGTTGTCGAACTTGCGCTCCGGTGCCGGGGCTTGGTACCGCTTGTAGGCGACTTTAACGCAATCCGCGCCCAGCAGCTTGTGCAGCAGCTCGAGGCTCGCCGGCTCGACGCGGATGCGCCAGTCCGGGGCGAAATCCAGCACGGTGCGCGCCCGCGCGTTCGCATATTCCACGGTGACCGCGGCGCCGCGCTCGCTCTTGAACGGGGTCAACAGCTTGCGCAGCTCGACCACCTCGCGCGCGCTGCGGCGGAAGCTCAGGGTCAGCCGCGTGGCGTAGTCGTTCATCAGCTGCGCCGGCGAATAGAACTCCGGGTTGTACAGCCGCGGCTCGGGCTCGCGGCCTTCCTTGCCCGGCGACAGCGCGATTTCGGCGTTGACGAAGATCAGGCTGTCGGTCTTGACGTAGCCCTGGAAGCGCGCCCACTTGTCGGCGTCGATCCAGGTCGACAACTGCGCGCTGCGGTCGTCCAGCGTGACCTTGTAGCTGGCGCGGCTGAACTTGCCATCGCCCTTGAAGAACCGCAGGTCGGTGACCCAGGCGCCGAACAGGCTCTTGGTGCGCGGCTGCCACTGGGTCTTGCCTTCGGCATTGACCGGCGCCGGCTGCGCATGCAGATGAATCAGCTCGCGCATCGTGCCCGAGCAGGTCGGGCCGATGACGTCCTGCCAGGCTTCGATCGGATGGCCGCTCAGATAAAAGCCCAGCGTCTCGCGCTCCTTGTCGAGCAGCTCGTGCTGCGACCAGTCCGGCAGATTGGAGGCGGCGACCTGGTCCTGCACCTGGGTGCCGGCGTCGCCGAGGCCGAACATGTCGAAGACGCCGGAGCTGGCGCTTTGCGCGGCTTTCTCGGCGATCTGCAGCGCTTTCGGCAAGGTCGCCATCAGCGACGGACGATTCAGCCCGAAGTCGTCAAGCGCGCCCGAACAGATCAGCGCCTCCAGCACTCTTTTGTTCGCGCGCTTCAGGTCGATGCGACTGCAGAAATCGAACAGGTCCCTGTACGGCCCATGGGCCTTGCGCTCGGCGATGATGCCCTCGACCGCGCCCTCGCCCACGCCCTTGATCGCGCTCAGGCCGTAGGCGATCTCGCCCGGCGCCGGCACGGTGAAGCGCAGGAAGCTGCGATTGATGTGCGGGGCATGCACCTTGATCTTCATGCGCCGGCATTCGTCGAGCATGGTCACGACGGCGTCGGTGTGGTCCATTTCGCAGGACAGCACCGCGGCCATGAACTCGGCCGGGTAATGCGTCTTCAGCCAGGCGGTCTGGTAACTCACCAGCGCGTAGGCCGCCGCATGCGACTTGTTGAAACCGTAGTTGGCGAACTTTTCCATCAGGTCGAAAACTTCGGTCGCGACGCCCTCGTCGATGCCGTTCTTCAGCGAGCCCTCGGTGAAGATCGCGCGCTGCTGCGCCATCTCGTCGGCTTTTTTCTTGCCCATGGCGCGGCGCAGAAGATCGGCGCCGCCCAGCGTGTAGCCGGCCAGGCGCTGCGACATCTGCATCACCTGCTCCTGGTAGACGAAGATGCCATAGGTCGGCTGCAGCACGGTCTCCATCAGCGGGTGCGCGTATTTGACTTCGCTGTCGCCGCGCTTGCGTGCGCAATATTCCGGAATCAGGTCCATCGGTCCCGGGCGATACAGCGACACCAGCGCGATGATGTCCTCGAAGGTGTCGGGCTTCAGATCGCGCGAGGCCTTCTGCATGCCCGGCGATTCCATCTGGAACACCGCGGTGGTGTCGCCGCTGGCGTAGAGCTGGTAAGTCGGCGCATCGTCGATTGGCAGCTTGAGGATTTCGAGCCGCTCGCCGCGCGCCTTTTCGATGTTCTCGACCGCCTCCTGGATCACCGTCAAGGTTTTCAAACCCAGGAAGTCGAACTTGACCAGGCCGATGGACTCGATGTCCTTCATGTCGAACTGGGTGCGCATGCCGGCGCCGTCGGCTTCGCACATCAGCGGCGCGAAGTCGGTCAGCGGCCGCGGCGCGATGACGACACCGCCGGCATGCACGCCGACGCCGCGCGTGGTGCCTTCCAGTTCCAGCGCCAGATCCAGCACCGCGCGCACGTCCTCCTCGGACTCGTAGGCCTGCTTCAGCTCGGGCACTTCCTCGACCGCGTCGGCCAGGGTCGCGCCCGGCGTGCCGGGGATCAGCTTGGCCAGCCGATCGCCGAAGCCATAGCCGTGGCCGAGCACGCGGGTGACGTCGCGGACCACGCCGCGCGCCGCCATCGTCGCGTAGGTGACGATCTGGCTGACGCGCTCGCGGCCGTATTTCTGGCCGACGTATTCGATCACGCGATCGCGGTTGTCCATGCAGAAATCGATGTCGAAGTCCGGCATCGACACGCGCTCCGGATTCAGGAAGCGCTCGAACAGCAGGTTGTACGGCAGCGGATCAAGATCAGTGACGCCGATCGAATACGCGACCAGCGAACCGGCGCCGGAACCGCGCCCCGGCCCGACCGGGCAGCCATGCGCCTTGGCCCATTGGATGAAGTCGGCCACCACCAGGAAATAGCCGGGAAACTGCATCTTTTCGATGATGCCGAGTTCGTAGTCCAGACGCGCGCGGTACACCGCTTCCGCGGCATACGGCGTGATCGAGGCCAGACGCTGGGTCAGGCCTTCATGCGCCTGCGCCTTCAGCCAGCTGTTGGTGTCGTGACCTTGCGGCACCGGATAGTCCGGCAGGTAGTAGGTGCCGAATTTCAGCGACAGGCTGCAGCGCCGCGCGATCTGCAGGGTGTTCTCGATCGCCTCCGGCAGATCGGCGAACAGCTCGCGCATTTCTTCCGAGCTCTTGATGTACTGCTCTTCGGTGTACTCGCGCGGGCGCTTGTCGTCGTTGATGACGCGGCCCTGCGCAATGCAGACGCGCGCCTCGTGGGCGGCGAAGTCCTTGCGCTCGATAAAGCGCACGTCGTTGGTCGCCACCAGCGGCAGCTCGCGATGTTTTGCCAGCGCCACGGCCGCATCGACCCAGGCGTCGTCGCCCGGCCGCTGGCAGCGCGAAATCTCCAGGTACAGCCGGCCCGGATACAGCAGCTTCAATTCGTTGAGCGAGGCCAGCGCCGCCTCGACGTTCTCCGCCGCCGCCGCGCGGAAAGCGCCGCCGTCGCGGCCGGTCAGCGCGATCAGGCCTTCGCCGGTATCGGCGAGCCAGCTGCGCTCCAGCAGCGGTGTGCCGCGGCTCTGGCCCTCGGTATACGCACGCGACAGCAGCCGGGTCAGATTGCGATAGCCGAGATCGCTCTGCACCAGCAGCGTCAGGCGTTCGTGGCCATCGCCTTTGGCGCGCTCGGCCAGCCAGACGTCGGCGCCGACGATGGACTTGATGCCGGCGGCCTCGGCGGCCTTGTACACCTTGACCATCGCGAACAGGTTCATGCGATCGGTCAGGGCCACCGCCGGCTGCCGGTGCTTGGCCACGGCCAGGGTCAGCGTGCCGCCGCTGCCGCCGCCTTTGCGCTTGGGCGGCTCGATGCGCACGATCGAATCGGTCAGCGAATACTCGCTGTGCAGGCGCAGGTGGACGAAGCTCACGGTGCCGCCGTAAGCCGGGGCAAACCGGGCATCGTTGCGGATTCATCCCGGGTTTCACTCGGGCTACTGCCGTCCGTCCCGTCGTCGAGTTCGCTGGCGACCAGCGCCTGGCCGAGCGCGGCTTCGATCGCCGACTCCGAGGTGAACAGATCCGGCCGCATGCACGGCCCGAAGCCCATGCGGTGCTGCGGGCTGACGCCGAGCTTGCGCAAGGCCAGCAGGTGGTCCGCCGTGCCGTAACCCTTGTGACGGGCGAAGCCATAGCCGGGATACTCGCGATCGAGCCGCTGCATCTCGCGATCACGCGCGACCTTGGCCAGTATCGACGCGGCCATGATCGACGCATGGATGCCATCGCCGCCGATCACCGCCTCGCCCGGGCAAGGCAGCTTTCTCGGCAGCCGGTTGCCGTCGATCAGGCAATGCAGCGGCGCCGGCTGCAGCGCCTCGATCGCGCGCTGCATTGCCAGCATCGACGCGTGCAGGATATTCAGGCTCTCGATTTCGTCGAGTTCGGCGCGCGCGATCGCGAACGCGCGCGCGCGGCCCTGGATCTTGTCGAACAGCCGTTCGCGCTCGACGGCCTTGAGCTTCTTGGAGTCGTCGAGCCCGCGGATGCCGTGCCCCGGCTCCAGGATCACCGCCGCCGCATATACCGGCCCGGCCAGGCAGCCGCGCCCGGCCTCGTCCACACCGGCGACCAGCGGGACGCCCAGCAAGCTCAGGTGAGTGGACAGGGAAATTCGGCGTTTCATCGGCCTGTCGATTTTAGGCCCTCGGCGTCCTACGACCAGTCTTGACAGCGGCGGACATCGCAAGCGCCGGGGTTTGCGGCGTCCGACTCGCCGCCGCGGCGCTCAATCACCGCGGCGATTGCGCAGCAGATCGGTGATCGCCTCGGCCGCCGCGGCACCGGCGTCGCGGCGCAGCTCCGCGCGCACGGCGTCGAACTGGGCCAACTGCACCTGCCGCGCCGCCGGATCGCGCAGCAGCGGCAGCAGGGCCTCGCCGATGCGCTGCGGCGTCGCCGCGTTCTGCAGCAGCTCGGTCACCGGCGGCTGCGCGCTGAGCAGGTTCGGCAGGCTGACGTATTGCGTCTTCAGCAGGCCGGCGCTGAGCATCAGCCAGGCGGTGATCGCCGAGCCCTTGTAGGCGACGACCATCGCGCGGCCGAGCAGCAGGCATTCCAGCGTCGCCGTACCGGAGGCCAGCAGCACCGCGTCGGCGGCGCGCATCGCCTCTCGCGACTGGCCTTCGAGCAGCGTCCAGTCCAGCTGCGGCGCGTGCATGGCGATCGCCTTGGCGAAGCGCTCGCGCAGCGCCGGCTTGGCGATCGGCGTGACGAAGCGCAGCCCCGGCACGCGCACCCGCAGCCAGGCCGCCGCCTGCACGAAGGCTTCGCTCAGATGCTCGATCTCGCTACCGCGGCTGCCCGGCAGCACCGCCAGCACCGCACCGTCGCCGCCGAGGCCCAGCGCCTCCCGCGCCTGCTGCTGCGTGATCGAGGCGTCCAGCTCGTTGGCCAGCGGATGACCGATGTAGCGCGCCTGGAAGCGCCGCCGTGGCAGACCCTCCACTTTCGCCGGCTGCAGCGCCTGGCGCTCAATCTCCTGCGCGTAGAACGGCGGCTCGAACGGCAGCAGGCACAGCAGCAGATCGGCGGCCTCGACGATGCCGCGCACGCGGCCGCGACGCCAGGCCCACACCGACGGGCTGACCACGTGCACGGTGCGCAGGCCGAGTCGGCGCAGGCGCTTTTCCAGGCCGAGGTTGAAGTCCGGCGCGTCGATACCGATGACGACGTCGGGCCGGTCGGTTTTCGACAGGTGCGTGATCAGTTCGCTGCGCAGCCGCAGCAAGCGCGGAATCGCCGGCAGCACTTCGGCCAGGCCCATCACCGACAGGGTTTCGATCGAGGCGATGGCCTGGCAGCCGGCTTCGATCATGCGCGGGCCGGCGACGCCGTAAAAACGCGCGCCCGGATGCAAGGCGCGCAGTGCCTTGATCAGCGCGGCGCCGAGCAGGTCACCCGACAGCTCACCGGCGATCAGCGCAAAAACCGGAGGCCGCAGCAGCGACGAGCCGGTCATGCTGCGCTCAACGCTGCAGCGGGCGCTTGCCGCCGGATGCGATGAAGGCGTTCATCAGCGCGACGCTGGACGAGTTCTGCGCCAGCATCGGCAGCTCGGCCTTGACCTCGCTCATGACCTTGCCGGAGCGGTAGATCAGCTTGTAGGCGTCCTCGATCGCGCTGATTTCGGTCACCGCGAAGCCGCGGCGGCGCAGGCCTTCCTTGTTGATGCCGCGCGGCGACGCCGGATTGCCCTGCACCATCACGAACGGCGGAATATCACCGGACACGCCGGCCGAAAACGCGGTGAACGCATGGGCGCCGATACGGCAGAACTGATACACCAGCGTATAGCCGCCGAGGATCACGAAATCCTGGATTTCGACATGCCCGGCAAGGCTGGCGTTGTTGGCGAAGATGGTGTCGCTGCCGACGATGCAGTCGTGCGCCAGATGACAGTAATTCATGATCAGGTTGCGATCACCAAGCCGCGTCTCGCCCTGCTTGGTATCGTATTCCTTCATCGTGCCGCGCTGGATCGTGACGAACTCGCGGATCACGTTGTCGTCGCCGATGACGACGCTGGTCGGCTCGTCCTGCCTGGCGGTCTTGTCCTGCGAAACCTCGCCCAGGCTGGTGAACTGGAAGATCTGGTTGTTGCGGCCGATCTTCATCGGCCCGGCCAGCACCGCATGCGGGCCGATCACCGTACCCTCGTCGATACTGACGTGATCGCCGATCACACTGTACGGACCGACCTTGACCGAGGCATGCAGCTGCGCCT
Organism: Hydrocarboniphaga sp.; assembly: GCF_965279055.1. Classification (NCBI taxonomy): domain Bacteria; kingdom Pseudomonadati; phylum Pseudomonadota; class Gammaproteobacteria; order Nevskiales; family Nevskiaceae; genus Hydrocarboniphaga; species Hydrocarboniphaga sp. The sequence continues at coordinate 2,347,745 of NZ_OZ257125.1, forward strand.
TGGCGCTGACGATCGCCGTCGGATGGATCAGCGGCGCGCTCATGGCATGCCGGGCGTCGCCGCGCGGCTGGTGTCTTTCAGCACGCACAGCATTTCGGCTTCGCAGGCGAGCTCGTCGCCGACCATCGCCTTGGTGGTGAACTTCCACAGATCACGCTTCTGCTTGTCGAGGCGCGCATGCAGCAGCACCTGATCCCCCGGAATCACCGGCCGCTTGAAGCGGGCGTTGTCGATGCCGGCGAAGTACAGAATCATGCCGCAGTCCGGACGCAGGCCGGACTTCAGCACCGCGAGAATGCCGCTGACCTGCGCCAGCGCCTCCAGCATCAGCACGCCCGGCATCGTCGGCAGCTGCGGAAAATGGCCGACGAAGAAATGCTCGTTCATCGTCACGTTCTTGATGCCGACAATGCTGACACCCGGCTCGTGGCTGATGATGCGATCCACCAGCAGGAACGGATATCGATGAGGCAGCAGCCCCATGATGTCGCGGATGTCAAAGTTGATCTTTTCCATCGTTCCCGTCGTCCCCGTCGTCATGCGTCTTGATCCCTGTTTTCTGTTCGAGGCTGCGCACGCGATCTTCCAGCTTCCCCAGCCGGCGGACGCGCGCAACGGTTTTACGCCAATCTTTTGCCGGCGCGATCGGCAGGCCCGATCCATATACGCCTTTTTCCAGCAGCGAGGTCGTCACCATCGCGCGGCCGAGGATGATCACGTCGTCGACAATCGTGATGTGGCCATTGATGCCGACCGCACCACCGATCATGCATCGCGCGCCGACCGTGGTACTGCCTGCAATACCCGTGCAAGCCGCGATCGCAGTGTGCTCGCCGATGCGGCAGTTGTGCGCGATCTGGATCAGGTTGTCGAGGCGCACGCCGTTGGCGATCACGGTGTCGTCGATGGCGCCGCGGTCGATCGTGGTGTTGGCGCCGATTTCGACGTCGTCGCCGATCACCACGCTGCCGAGCTGCGGCATTTCTTCCCAGCCCTGAGGGCCGGGCACGTTGCCGAAACCGCGCGAGCCGATCACCGCGCCGGGCTGGATCTGGCAGCGCAGGCCGAGGCGCACGCCGCGATGGATATGCACCCGCGCCTCCAGTCGCGCGCCGGCCCCGATCTGCGCGCCGGCGCCGACGATGCAGGCCGGGCCGATGTAGCTGCCGTCGCCGATCTGCGCGCCGGCCTCGATCACCGCCTGCGGGCCGATATGCACGCCCTGGCCGATCACCGCGTCGCTGTCGACCACGGCACTGACGTGCACGCCGGGCTCGAAGTCGCGATTGCGGTCGAACAGCCGCGCAATCTGCGCGAACGCGCGCGCCGCGTCGGCTGCAACAAGACCGTTGCCGGCCAGCGCTGCGGCATCGCGTTTGCCGACCACGACGGCGCCGGCGCGGGTCTGCGCCAGCGTTGCGCGATACTTGGGATTGGCGAGAAAGCCGATGCGCCCCGGCTCGCCGGGGCTCAAGGTGCAGACACCGGAGATGCTGGCAGCAGCGTCACCGATAACGTCGAGGCCGAAGCGCTGGGCGAGTTCGCCCAGCGTATAAGCGGCAGCGACGCGACTCATGTCAGCCGAGGCGTCGCAGGCGCTTGAGACCGATTACTTGCCGGCGCCGGCGGTCTGCAGGCGCTTCAGGACGTCGTCGGTGATGTCGATCGCGGCGGTCGCGTAGACCGGATCCTGGACGACGACGTCGACACCCTTCTCCTTGGCGACGGCTTCGATCACGGCCTTGATCTTGCCCATCATGCTTTCGGTGAGTTCCTTGTCGCGCTTCTGGAAGTCTTCACCGAACTGGCGCTGCTTGTAGTCGAAGTCGATCTTGCGCGTGTTCAGATCCTTTTCGGTCTTGGAACGCGCGTCGGCGCTCATCACGTCCTGCTCGCGCTTGAACTTCTGCAGGTCTTCGCCGAGCTTCTTGGCTTCGGCTTCGAGGTCGCTCTTGCGCTTGTCGAACTCCGACTTCATCTGGGTCTGGCCGGCCTTGAACTGCGGCGACTGCTGCACCAGCTCGGCGGCGCGGATCGTGGCGATCTTGCCCTGGGCCTGTGCGGTGGCGGAGCCGACGACCAGCATCAGGCTGGCGGCGAATACAGAGGCGATCAGCTTGGAAACTTTATGCATAGCGGTCGGAAACACTCTTGTGGTTGCTTGTGATAGTCGGATGCAGTGTAACGAAACTCGGCGTAACGGCCTTAGAAACCGCTGCCGAAAGTAATCTGGAAGCGCTTGGTGTCGTCGGTCGGCACGTCGTTCAGCGGCCAGGCGTAGCTCATTTCCAGCAGGCCCAGGAACGGCGTGAACCACTGGAACGCGACACCGGCTGATGTTCTCAACTCGCCCAGATCGACATCGCGGGGCGCAGCATAAACCTGACCGACGTCGTAGAACAGGCTCATGCGCGTCGATTTCTGGTCGGTCTCGACCGGCAGCGGGATGATCAGCTCGTTCTGGATCGTGGCGCGCACCTTGCCGCCCAGCGGATTATCGTAGGGCGTGTCGCGTGGCCCCAGCGTACCGTCGTCGTAGCCGCGCACGGTGCGCGCGCCGCCGGCGAACAGGTACTCGTAGGGCGGCACTTCGCTCTTCTTGCCGCTGCCGTAGTCGTCGACGACGCCGACGTTGGCGGTGGTGGTGAACACGAACTTGTAGGGCAAGGGCACGTACTGCTCGCCGCGATAGGTCGCGCTGTAGTAGTTCAGGTCGCTGCCCGGCACGCTGGCGTCGACGAAGAACTGGTGCAGCGAGCCGCGCGTGGCGAAGAAGGTTTTGTTGCGGGTGTCACGCGCGATACCGGTACGCAACTGGTAGGTGTCGAAGCGCGAGCCGTTGTCGAGCATGAACTGCAGCACTTCGTCGGAGGTCTGGCCGGGGAAGGCTTCCAGCGCGGTCTCTTCGATGCCGAAACCGGCGCGCAGGCTGGTGTATTCCGACAGCGGGATGCCGTAAGTCAGGTTGAAACCGATGATGTTCGAGTTGAAGCCCGAGCTATAGCGGATCACCGATTCGGACTTGCGGTAGAACACCGACGCGGTCTGGCTGATGCCGTCCGAGGTGAAATACGGATCGGTCCAGCTCAGGTTCAATACCTTGGAAATCTGGCTGCGATTGGCTTCCAGGCTGACGCGATTGCCGGTACCGAGGAAGTTGGTGTGGGTCAGGCTGCCGGTGACCAGGAAGCCCGCGGATCCGGAGTAACCGACGCCGAACTGCACGCTGCCCGGCGCGCGTTCCTTGATCTTGAAATTGACGTCGACGAGGTCGTCGGTGCCCGGCACCGGCTGGGTGTCGACTTCGGCCTCCTCGACGAACGGCAGGCGCGCCAGACGCACGCGCGAGCGCTCCACCGAGCTCTTCGAAAACGGCGCGGCTTCCAGCTGGCGCATTTCGCGGCGCAAGGTGTCGTCGTGGGTGTCGCCGTGGCCGGTGAAGTTGACGCGGCGCACATAGGTGCGCTTGCCCGGCTGTACCACGTAATTCAGCGCGACTTCGCGCTTTTCTTCATCGACTTCCGGCAGCGGCGTGACCTTGGCGAAGGCATAGCCGATGTCCGACAGCGCCGCCTCGATGCGGTCCGAGCTTTCCGTCGCCAGCTTGCGCGAGAAGATGTCGCCGGCCTTGGTCGACAGCAGCTTGGCCAGGAAATCGACCTGCAGGATGGTTTCACCGGAGAAGCGCGCGCTGCTGACCTTGTAGATCTGGCCTTCTTCGACGTTGGCGGTGATGTAGATGTCTTTCTTGTCGGGCGACAGCTGCACCTGCACCGAATCGATGTTGGCTTTCAGATAGCCGCGATCCTGGTAATACGAGGTCAGCGATTCCAGATCGCCGACCAGCTGCTGCTTGGAGTAGCGGTCGGTCTTCTGGAACGGCATCCAGTTGGTTCGCTTGAGCTTGAACGCCTCGAGCAGTTCGTCCTTGGTGAAGGCATGGTTGCCGATCAAGTTGATGTCCTTGATCTTGGTGACCTTGCCTTCGATGACCTTGATGTTGATGTTGACGCGGTTGTTCGGCTCCGGCTTGACCTCGGTGTCGATCTGCACGTCGTAGTAGCCGTTGGCGAAGTACTGGCGCTGCAGTTCCTGGCCGACCTGCTCGAGCAGGTCGCGCTTGAAGAGTTCACCTTCTGCCAAACCCGCTTCGGTCAGCGACTTCTTCAAATCGTCGCCGCCGATCTTGTCGTTGCCGTCGATCTTGAATCCGGAAATCGCCGGGCGCTCCTTGACGCGAATCACCAGCGATTCGCCGTCGCGCTCCAGACTCACGTCTTCGAACAGGCCCGAGCCATACAGCGCGCGCATCGCCTGACGCGAGGTCTGGTCGTTGAGCTGGTCACCGACTGATAGCGGCAGATAGGTCAGCACCGTGCCGATCTCGAGACGCTGCAGGCCTTCGGCCTTGATCTCCTTGATCGTGAACGGCGTGAAGGCGACGGCAGCGGGCAGCCACATCGCGGCGGCAGCGCCGGCAATCAGCTTGAGCTTGAAACGCGGTTTCTTTGCGCCCATTTTTTGGGTCTTTACCCTGAATACGAGAATCGATCGATGCGTCTAGATGAGACGCATGATGTCGTTATAGAACGCCAGCACCATCAGCGTGCCGATAAAGGCAAAACCCAGGTACTGACTCGCCGCCATGGCCCGCTCAGACAACGGACGGCCCTTGACCCCTTCGATTGCAAACAGCAGCAGATGCCCGCCGTCCAGTACCGGCACCGGCAACAGATTCAAAACGCCGAGGCTCACGCTGACGATCGCCATGAAGCTCAGGAAAGACACCAGCCCGACCCGGGCGGAATCTCCGGCCACCTGTGCAATCTGTATCGGACCGCTGACGTTCTTCACCGACACGTCGCCGATCACCATCCGCCCGAGCATGCGCAAGGTCAGCCAGCTCATGCGCCACGTCTGCTCCGCCGCGGCTGGAATCGCTGCCAGAGAGTCCAGCCGGCGTTCGGCGCGCAAATCCTGCCACAAGTCGGGGGGCGTCGCCACGCCGGAACCCAGGCGTCCGTAAGCTTTACCTTCGGTCTGCGTGGTCTCCAGCACCACGCGACGCTTGGAGCGCTCGCCGCCGCGATCGATCTCGATTTCGGCAATCGCACCCGGATGCGCGCGCACCCAGCTCACCAGCTGGCTCGGGCTGTTGATCGCGGCGCCGTCCAGGCTCAGCACGCGGTCGCCTTCCTGCAGGCCGGCAGCTTCAGCAGGGCTGCCTTTCAGTATCTGCGTCAGCACCGGCGGCGCCATCGGCTCGTAAGGTGACAGGCCCAGATCGTCGAACAGCACCTCGGGATCGACGCGAACCTTCGATACATCCAGTGACACTTCTCTCGGCACGCCGCCCTTGCTCTGCACCGTCAGCGGCAGATTCCCGCCGTCGAGCACGCGCTCGATCAGATCGGTGCCGAGCACCGCCCAGGTCTGCACCACCTCGCCGTCGACGGCGACGATCTCGTCGCCGGCCTGCAAACCGGCGCTGGCGGCGACGCTGCCTGCCGGCGGTTGCGCGATCAGCGGCTTCAGGCCCTCGGTGCCGATCACGAACACCAGCCAGTACAGCGCGATCGCCAGCATGAAATTGAACACCGGCCCGGCGGCGACGATCGCCGCGCGCTTGGCGAGGCTCTGGTTGTTGAAGGCGAGATGGCGCTCGTGCGGCGCCACCGGGCCTTCGCGCTCGTCGAGCATCTTGACGTAGCCGCCGATCGGCAGCGGCGCGATCGACCACTCGACGCCGTCGCGCGCGACAAAGGTCTTGAACGGCGTGCCGAAGCCCAGCGAAAAGCGCAGCACCTTGACGCCCAGGGTCCTGGCGACCCAGTAGTGGCCAAACTCGTGGAAGCACACCAGCACGGAAATCGCGACGATGAAACCGGCAACCGACCAGACGATGTCAGGCATGTAGGCGTGCACTCTCGGCGTGGAGGGTTGCGGTCTTCGAGAACCGCGGCAGCTCGCGCAGGCACCAGTCGCGCGCCCAGGCGTCGACCGCCAGGGTGGCTTCCAGCTCGTCCGACTGTAGGGCGTGGACGCCGAGACCGGCGTCGACACAGGCTGCGATCATTTGCGCTATCTGGCTCAGGCCGATGTGGCCGTTCAGGAACCGTTCGACCGCGATCTCGTTCGCCGCGTTCAATAAATTTGGAGCGTGGCCGCCCGCGCGCAGCGCGGCACGCGCCAGGCCCAGGCAGGGGAAGCGTTCCAGGTCCGGCGACTCGAAGCGAAAACGGCCGAGCGCGGCCAGATCCAGGCCGCCGACGCCGGACTCCCAGCGCTCCGGCCAGGCCAACGCATGCGCGATCGGCACGCGCATGTCGGGCTGGCCGAGTTGCGCCAGCAGCGAGCCGTCGACGTACTCGACCAGCGAGTGGATCACGCTCTCGGGGTGGATGACGACGTCGAGCTGCGTGTCGTCGACGCCGTACAGCATCGAGGCTTCGATCAGCTCCAGGCCCTTGTTCATCAGCGTCGCCGAGTCCACCGAAATTTTCTGCCCCATGCTCCAGTTCGGATGGCGCACCGCCTCGGCCGGCGTCGCCGCCGCAATTTGCTCGGCGCTCCATTCGCGGAACGGGCCGCCGGACGCCGTCAGCAGCAGCTTGCGCACGCCCCGCGGCGACTCGCCGCAACGATAGTCCGGCGGCAGGCACTGGAAGATCGCGTTGTGCTCGCTGTCGATCGGCAGGATGCAGGCGCCGCTGCGGGCCGCCTCGCGCATCAGCAGCCGCCCGGCCATCACCAGGGGCTCCTTGTTCGCGATCAGGGTCTGCTTGCCGGCGCGCACCGCCGCCAGTGTCGGCAGCAGGCCGGCGGCGCCGACGATCGCCGACATCACGATGTCGGCTTCGCCGGCGGCGGCGACTTCGCTCAGCGCAGCGGCGCCGGTCAGCACTTCGCAAGGAATTTCTTCTGCGGTCAACGCAGCGCGCAGCTTCAAAGCCGCGGCTTCATCGACCAGCACCGCGATGCTCGGCTTGTGCAGCCGGCACAGTTCGAGCAGGCCGTCGGCGTCGCGCGCCGCGGTCAGCGCGAACACCTGCAGCCGCTGTGGATGCCGAGCGGCGACGTCGAGCGTGCTGCGCCCGACGCTGCCGGTGGCACCCAGGACGACGAGGCGGCGCATGGGAGCCGGCATCAGAGCTTCAGCAGATACAGGCCGAGCGCCATCAGCGGCGCGGCGGCGAGCAGGCTGTCGGTGCGGTCGAGGATGCCGCCGTGACCGGGCAAAATCGTGCCGCTGTCTTTGACGCCGGCGGCGCGCTTGAACATGCTCTCGGCGAGGTCGCCGAGAATCGAGATCATCGCCACCAGCATCGACAGGCCGACGAACGCGGCGAGCCGGCCCACCGGCGCGTAGACACCGTCGAAGAACACGTAAACGCCGCCGGTCAAAGCCCAGACCGCGCACAGCAGCAGGCCGCCGATCGCGCCTTCCACCGACTTGCCCGGCGACACCGCCGGCGCCAGCTTGCGCTTGCCGAAGCGGCGGCCAGCGAAGTACGCGCCGGTGTCGGCGGCAAAGATCAGGAAGAACACGTAGAGCAGCCGCAGCGAGCCGCTATGCACTGAAGTGATGTCGCCACCGGAATGCAGCACCGCCAGCGACAGGATCGTCGGCACGATCAGCAGCAGGCCGATCAGCGCCATCGCCGCCTTGCCCGGCGCGCGCGACGCGAAGCTCGCCGGATACGTGCGCACCAGCGCCGCCGCATAGCACCACCACATCAGCGAGGCGATCGACAGGTTGATCCAGCGCGTGCGGAACATCCAGGCCGCGACCAGCGCCAGCGCCGCCAGCAGCACGTAGCCGTAGCGCGCGCCGGTGCTTTGCAACTTCATCAGCGCCGACCATTCCCAGGCGATCAGCAGACCGGCAAACGAGAACACGCCGTACAGCCACATCGTCGGCAAAAACCACACCGCCGCCAGCAGCAGCGGCAGCAGAACGAGTGCGGTGATCACGCGCTGCATCAACATGGACGATCCTCGTCTGGCGCAGCAGCAAATAGGGCAAGCGGACCCGCGGGCGTCGCGCCCAAGGTTTTCAGACCTGTTCCGCGACGCGGCCGAAACGACGGTCGCGCTCAGAGTACCAGCGCAGCGCGGCGGCGAACTCCGCGTCGCCGAACTCCGGCCATAGCGTGTCGCAGAAATACAGCTCGGTATAGGCCAGCTGCCACAGCAGGAAGTTGCTGATGCGCATTTCGCCGCCGGTGCGGATCAGCAGATCCGGCGCCGGCACGCCGGCGGTGTCCAGATGCGATTCGATGGTTTCGGCAGTGATTTCCTGCCCCGCCGCGATCGCGCGCTTGGCCGCCTGCACGACGTCCCACTGGCCGCCGTAGCCGACTGCGACCTGCAGCTGCAGGCCGGTGTTGTGGCGCGTCAGCTTGACCGACTGATCCATCTGCTCGCGCAGTTCCGGCGAGAAATCGCCGTGGTCGCCGATGAAGCGCAGGCGCACGCCGTTTTTGTGCAGCGCCTGGGCTTCGCGCATCAGGGTGTTGATGAACAGCTTCATCAACAGCGTGACTTCGAGTTCCGGGCGCTTCCAGTTTTCCTGGCTGAACGCGAACACGGTCAGGTAACGCACGCCGGCCTTGTGCGCGGCGCGCAGGATCTTGCGCGCCGACTTGACGCCGGCGCGATGGCCGAACGCGCGCGGCTGCATACGCTGCTTCGCCCAGCGGCCGTTGCCGTCCATGATCACCGCGACATGGACCGGGATTTTTTCCGCAGGAATTTTCGGAGGAAGCTGGGTCACTTAGGGTTCGATCCGGCCGAGCCTGCAAGACGCAGGCTCGCGCATTACATCGACATCAATTCTTTTTCTTTGAGCGCGGTGGCTTCGTCGATCTTGGCGACGAACTGGTCGGTGAGCTTCTGGATATCGGCTTCGCCGCGCTTCTCGTCGTCGGTGCTGATCAGTTTCTCCTTGACCAGATCCTTGATGTCCTGGTTGGCGTCGCGGCGCACCGCGCGGATGCCGACCTTGGCCTGCTCGGCCTCGCCCTTGACGACCTTGACCAGATCCTTGCGGCGCTGCTCGGTCAGCGGCGGCATGATGATGCGGATGATGGTGCCGGCGGTGTTCGGGTTCAGGCCGAGATCGGACTTCAGGATCGCTTTCTCGATCGGCCCGATCATGTTCTTGTCCCAGGCGGTGATCGAGATCGTGCGCGCGTCCTCGACCGTGATCTGCGCGGCCTGGCTCAGCGGCACTTCCGAGCCGTAGTACTCGACGGTCAGATGGTCCAGCAGCGCGGTACTGGCGCGGCCGGTACGGATCTTGGTCAGCGCGGTCTTCAGCGCGTCGATGCTTTTCTGCATGCGATCGCCGGCTTCTTTCTTGATTTCGTTCAGCATGGCTGCTTGCTCCTTGAGGCTCGCCCGGGGCGAAGTCGAACTTGGGGCCGGACTTAAACGTGCACGCGGGTGCCGATCGACTCGTCGCCGCAGACGATGCTCATCAGAGCGCCCGGACGATCCATGTCGTAGACCCGCAGTTTCATCTTGTTGTCGCGGCAAAGCACCATCGCGGTCTGGTCCATCACGCCGAGGCGCTGGTCCAGTGCCTGGTCGTAGGTCAGCTCGCTGTAGCGCGTCGCGGTCTTGTCCTTCTTCGGATCGGCGGTGTAGATGCCGTCGACCTTGGTCGCTTTCAGGATCAGATCCACGTTCATTTCCACCGCGCGCAGCGCGGCCGCCGAATCGGTGGTGAAGAACGGGTTGCCGGTACCGGCCGCGAACACCACGACGCGGCCTTTTTCCAGATGGCGCACCGCAACCCGGCGGATGTAGTCCTCGCAGACCTGGTTGATGCGCACCGCCGACATCACCCGCGCCTGCAGGCCGATGCGCTCGACCGCGTCCTGGATCGCCAGCGCATTGATCACCGTGGCCAGCATGCCCATGTGGTCGCCGGTGACGCGGTCCATGCCGGCGCGGGCCAGGCCTTCGCCGCGGAAGATGTTACCGCCGCCAACCACCAGTGCCACCTGAACGCCCAGGTCCATCACCGCCTTGAGTTCCTTGGCGATGAAGCTCATCACGTCCGGCGCGATGCCGAAATCCATGTTGCCCATCAGCGCTTCACCGGAAAGCTTGAGCAGGATGCGGTGATAGGCGGGCGTGGCGGGCATAGGCGTACTCATCTGGTGGTTTTTCTATTATCGACCTTATTCGACAGAAGGCCCCGTTTCCGGGGCCTTCGTGTTCACTCATGCAGCGGTCCGATCTGCTGACAGTTTACCTCAGCGAGGGTTCAGACCTGACTGGCCGCAGCGACTTCCGCTGCGAAATCGACCTGCTTCTTCTCGATACCTTCACCCACGGCCAGACGCACGAAGCGCGCCACGCCGGCATTCTTGGATTTCAGAAGCTTTTCAACCGACTGGTCGGGATCCTTGACGAAGGGCTGACCCACCAGCGTGATCTCGGACAGGAACTTGCGCACCTTGCCCTCGAGCATCTTGGCGACGATCTCGGCGCTCTTGCCGATGACCTGGTCGGCGCTCTGCGCCTCGATGATTTTCTTCTCGGCCTCGATCAGATCGGCCGGGACGGCCGACGCGTCGAGGAAGCGCGGGCTGGACGCGGCGATGTGCATCGCGATGTCCTTGGCCAGCTCGTCTTCACCGGCCGACATCGCCACGACCACGCCGATGCGCGAGCCGTGCAGATACTGGGCGATGGCGCCACCGGCCTTCTCCACCACTTCGAAACGGCGGATCGTGGTGTTCTCGCCGGCCTTGGCGACGAAGGCGCGGCGCAGCTCTTCGAGCGTCTGGTCGCCTTCCTTCAGTGCCAGCAGCGCTTCCAGCGTCGCCGGGCGGTGCTTCAGCGCCAACTTGGCGGCGGTCTCGCCGAGCGCCTTGAAATCGTCGCCCTTGGAGACGAAGTCGGTTTCGCAGTTGACTTCGACCAGCGCCACGGCGGTGGCGTCGCTGGCGGTGGCGATCACGCCTTCGGCGGCGGTGCGGCCGCCTTTCTTGTCGGCCTTGGCCATGCCGTCGATGCGCAGCTTTTCAGCGGCCTTTTCGACGTCGCCGCCGACCGCGTCCAGCGCCTTCTTGCAATCGCCCATGCCGGCGCCGGTGCGGTCGCGCAGTTCCTTGACCAGGGCTGCAGTAACAGGAGTGCTCATGATGAAAGTCCTCAATGATTCGAAACCCCATGCGCTCGCGCGCACAGGGTTCGGAAAATAGCGTTGAAAGAGTGGCCGGAATCGCTTCCGGCCACTGGGCTCAAGCAGCGATCAGGCCTCGGCCTTCTCGCCACGGCGGTCGCCGGGCTTGCCACCGCGCGGCGCGCGGCGCGGGGCGCGGGGACGCTCGTCACGCGCAACCGGCTCCGGCGGCGCTTCGCGGAACGGCACCGGGTTGGCGCTGCGCGCTTCGATGATCGCGTCGGCGATGCACTGGGCGTAAACCTTGATCGCGCGGGTGGCGTCGTCGTTACCCGGGATCACCACGTCGATGCCCTGCGGATCGTTGTTGCTGTCGACGATGGCGACGACCGGGATGCCGAGCTTGCGCGCTTCGGCAACCGCGATCTTCTCGTAGCCGGTGTCGACGACGAACAGGCAGTCCGGCAGCGTCGGCAGGTTCTTGATGCCGCCGAGGCTCTTGCGCAGCTTTTCCAGCTCACGGGTGGCGAGCAGCTGCTCTTTCTTGGACAGGCGGCCGGTGGTGCCGTCTTCCAGCTGCTTTTCCATCTCGTGCAGGCGTTTGATCGAGCCCTTGACGGTCTTGAAGTTGGTCAGGGTGCCGCCCAGCCAGCGCTGGGAAACGAAGGGCATGCCACAACGCGCGGCCTCGGCTTCAACCGCTTCACGAGCGGCGCGCTTGGTGCCGACGAACAGCACGCGGCCGCCGTTGGCGGCGAGCTTGCCGACGTAGTTGCAGGCGTCCTTCAACATCGGCAGCGTGTGCTCGAGGTTGATGATGTGGATCTTGTTGCGGCTGCCGAAGATGTAGGACTCCATCTTCGGGTTCCAGTAACGGGTGCGGTGACCGAAATGCACGCCGGCTTCGAGAAGCTGGCGCATGGTGATGCTGGACATGTATTGCTCCAAAGGACTTGGGTTAATCAAACCGCGCCGTAGTGATAGCTCACCCAAGATCGGCAGCGGATGGGATTATCAGCCTGATTGCGCTGGCAAAATGTTGATTTTGCGGGTGCTTCCGGACTGATTCGTTGCTTAAAAAAGCGCGGCTTTATATCATGCCCGGCTCACGGAGACAATCCGGACGGACATTCGAGCGATGGATTCTACAGGCAAGCAGCACTCCGGCATTTCGATCAAAAGCACGCCTGCCGAGGTCGAGGGCATGCGCGCCGCCGGCCGTGCCGCCGCCAGCGTGCTGACGATGATCGCGCCGCACGTCAAACCCGGCGTGACCACCGGCGAACTGGACCAGCTGTGCCATGACTACATCGTCAACGAGCTGGACTGCATCCCCGCCCCGCTCGGCTACGGCGCGGCGCCCGGCCGCCCGGCCTTCCCGAAATCGATCTGCACCTCGATCAACCACGTCGTCTGCCACGGCATCCCGGGGCCGAAAGTGCTCAAGCGCGGTGATATCGTCAACGTCGACATCACCGTGATCAAGGACGGCTGGCACGGCGACACCAGCCAGACCTTCTATGCCGGCGAGCCCGGCATCCTCGCCCGGCGCCTGGTCGAGACCACGCGCGAAGCCATGCTCGAGGGCATCCGCAAGGTGCGCCCGGGCGCGACGCTCGGCGACATCGGCGCGGCGATCCAGAAATACGCCGAGGCGCGCGGCTTTTCGGTGGTGCGCGAATACTGCGGCCACGGCATCGGCAAAATCTTCCACGAAGAGCCGCAGGTGCTGCACTACGGCCGCGCCGGCAGCGGCACGGTGCTGCAAGCCGGCATGTGCTTCACGATCGAGCCGATGCTCAACGCCGGCCGCCCCGAGACCAAGCTGCTGCCCGACGCCTGGACCGCGGTGACCAAGGACCACTCGCTGTCGGCGCAGTGGGAGCACACCATCCTGGTGACCCAGGACGGCGTCGAGATCCTGACCCGACGCAGCGACGAGATCGTCTAAACGCAGTTCATCGGTACGACGGACGCGCCACGACCGCCCGGTCGTGAGACAATCCGCCGTCATTTTCCGTGGTTCAACTCAGCCTCCCGATGGGCGCCGAACTCGATTTAGCAGAAGACGAAGCCGCCACCGTTTTTTCGGCGCGCAAAATCCGTACGCGCCTGCGCGCCGACGGCCTCAAACCGGTGAGCGCGTTCCGCGAAACCCTGTCCTGGGGCCGCGACCGGCTGTATGGCCTGTTCGACGACGGCGCACCGGCCGACTCGCTGGTGCATGCGCGCGCGCACATCGTCGACGAGGTGCTGCGCGAGGCCTGGCTGCGCGTGCTGCCCGAGGCGCCCGCCGGCGTCACCCTGGTCGCGGTCGGTGGCTACGGTCGTGGCGAGCTGCTGCCGCATTCGGATATCGACATCCTGCTGCTGCACGTGCCGGGCGCGCTGGAGCAGTATCGCGGCGCGCTGGAACGCTTCACCGCTTTCCTGTGGGACATCGGCCTGGAAGTCGGCCAGAGCGTGCGCTCGGTCTCCGAATGCGTAGACGAGGCCGCCAAGGACATCACCGTCATCACCAACCTGATCGAGTCGAGGCTGCTGATCGGCGACGCCTCGCTGTACTCGCAGATGCAGGCCGCGCTGACGCCGGACAAGGTCTGGCCGGTCGCCGACTTCTTCCGCGCCAAGCGCGAGGAGCAGGCCGCGCGTTACCGCAAGTACGACGACACCGGCTACAAGCTTGAGCCCAACGTCAAGGAAAGCCCCGGCGGCCTGCGCGACATCCACACCGTCGGCTGGGTCGCCAAGCGCCACTTCGGCGCGCAGACCCTGCACGAGCTGCGCGATCGCGGCTTTCTGACCAAGACCGAGTGCGACGAGCTGTTCGCCGGCCAGGATTTCCTGTGGCGCGTGCGCTTTGCGCTGCACATGATCACCGGCCGCCGCGAAGACCGGCTGCTGTTCGACCACCAGATCAAGGTCGCCGCGTTGTTCGGCTATGTCGACGCCGAGCAGCAGCATCATCCGAACTGGGCCGTCGAGCAGTTCATGCAGCTGTATTACCGCACGATCAAGTCGCTGTCCTGCCTCAACGACATGCTGCTGCAGCTGTTCGACGACGCGATCATCCACGGTGATCAGCAGCGGCCGGTCAAGCCGCTGAACTCGCGCTTCCAGATTCGCGGCGACGTCATCGAGGCGCGCGACGAGGAGCTGTTCCGCAAGAATCCGGCAGCGATGATCGAAATGTTTCTGCTGCTGCAGCAGAACCCGAAAATCGGCGGCGTCTCCGCGCAGACCGTGCGCCTGCTGCTGCGCGACAACCGGCTGATCACGGCGGAGGTGCGCAACGACGTGCGCGCGCGTGGCTATTTCATCGAGATGTTCCGCGAAGGCGCCGGGCTGACGCGCAACCTGCGGCGCATGAACCGCTACGGCGTGCTCGGCCGTTATTTACCGGCGTTCGGCAAGGTCGTCGGTCTGATGCAGTACGACTTGTTCCACACCCTGACCGTCGACGAGCACCTGCTCTACGTGCTGCGCAACCTGCGGCGCATGGCGCTCCCGCGTTTCGCCAGCGAGCTGCCGTTCTGCAACGAGCTGTTCAAGAAGCTGGCCAAGCCGGAGCTGCTGTACATCGCCGGCTTCTTCCACGACATGAGCAAGGGCAGCGGCGGCGATCATTCCGAACTCGGCGCGATCGAGGCGACCCGGTTCTGCCTGGATCACGGCCTGTCGCATGGCGACGCCGAGCTGGTGGCCTGGCTGGTCGAGCATCACCTGATGATGTCGCTGACCGCGCAGCGCGCCGACATCAGCGATCCGCAGATCGTCGCGGATTTCGCCGCCAAGGTCGTGCATCGCGAGTGGCTGGATTATCTGTTCCTGATGACGGTCGCCGATATTCGCGCGACCAATCCGGCGTTGTGGAACAGCTGGCGCGAGTCGCTGCTCACCGAGCTATATCGCAGCACCAGCCGCGCGCTGGAACGCGGCCTCGACAACCCGCTGCGCAGCGACGACATGGCCGCCGAAGCCAAGGCCGCGGCGCTGATACTGCTGGCCGGCAGCGGCATTTCCGCCGAGAAGGCGCGCGAAGTCTGGGCGCGTTTCGAAGACGACTATTTCCTGCGGCATTCACCCGAGGAACTGGCCTGGCACCTGCCGGAAATCATCAAGGCGCCGGCGGATGCGTTGCCGCTGATCCTGGTGCAGGCGCTCGACGGCCGCGGCACCACGGTGTTCGTCTACACGCGTGATCGCGATCATCTGTTCGGCCTGTCCACCGGCGTGCTGGCGCGCCTGGGCCTGAACATTCTCGATGCGCGCATCAACACCACCGCCGATGGCTTCACGCTCGACTCCTACGTGGTCATGGAAGGCGACGGCTCGCCGATCACGCAGCCGCACCGCTTCGACGAAATCCGCGATTCGCTGCACAAGGTGCTGGCCGACACCGCGATCTCGGTGGTCGATGTCAACCGCCGCATGCCGCAGAAGCTCAAGCACTTCAGCACGCCGACCAACATCAGCTTCAGCCTCGACGGAGTGCGCAACCGCACCATCCTGGAGATCGTCACCGCTGACCGGCCCGGCCTGCTGTCGCTGATCGGCCGGGTGTTCCACAAGCGCGCGATCCTGCTCGACGCCGCCAAGATCGGCACCATCGGCGAGCGCGCCGAGGACGTGTTCTTCATCACCGATCAGGCTCATCAGCCGATCACCGACAAGCTGCTGGAAGAGCTGCGCGAAGTGCTGATCCGCACGCTCGACCACGCGATCCCCAACTGACATCCAAGAAAAATGAATCTGCTCGAACTAAGAGTCACCATCGAACATGCCTGGGAGCGCCGGGATACGCTGAGCGCCAGCGACGCCGGCGTGCGCCAGGCCGTGCTGTCGGCGATCGATCTGCTCGACAGCGGCAAGGCCCGAGTCGCCGAACCCACCGCCACTGGCTGGCAGGTTAACGACTGGCTGAAGAAAGCCGTGCTGCTGTTCTTTCGGCTGCACGACAACGTGCCGATCGAAATGGGCGCGCTGTCCGGTTACGACAAGGTGCCGCTGAAGTTCGAAGGCTGGACAGCGGCCGACTTCAAGGCGCTCGGCGCACGCGTGGTGCCGCCGGCCGCGGTGCGCAAGGGCGCGCATATCGCCGGCGGCGCGATCCTGATGCCGAGCTACGTCAACATCGGCGCGTATGTGGGCAAGGGCACGATGGTCGACACCTGGGCCACGGTCGGCAGCTGCGCGCAGATCGGTGAGCGCGTGCACCTGTCCGGCGGCGTCGGCATCGGCGGCGTGCTCGAGCCGCTGCAGGCTTCGCCGACGATCATCGAGGACGACTGCTTCATCGGCGCGCGCAGCGAGATCGTCGAAGGCGTCATCGTTGAGAAAGGCGCGGTCATTTCGATGGGCGTTTTCATCGGCCAGAGCACGCCGATCTACGATCGCGCGACTGGCGAAATCAGTTACGGCAAGGTGCCGGCCGGCGCCGTCGTCGTCGCCGGTTCGCTGCCGAAAGACGGCGGCCGCTACAGCATGAACGCGGCGATCATCGTCAAGCGCGTCGACGCGCAGACCCGCGCCAAGGTCGGTATCAACGCGCTGCTGCGCGACGACTAAAGCGATGGCCGACGGCAACAACAACTCGCCGCACGGCGCGGTGTTCGATCTGCTCAGCGAGCTGATCTCGCGGCGCTCGCTGACGCCCGACGATGCCGGCTGCTGCGATCTGCTGGAATCGCGTCTGGCGCCGCTGGGTTTCCGCTTCGAGCGCATCGACGCCGAAGGCGTGACCAATCTGTGGGCAACCTTGGGCAGCGGCGCGCCGTTGATGATCCTCGCCGGCCACACCGACGTGGTGCCGACCGGGCCGCTGGAGAAATGGCTCAGCGATCCGTTCACGCCGACGGTGCGCGACGGCGTGCTCTACGGCCGCGGCGCCGCCGACATGAAGTCCGGCATCGCGGCGATGATCTGCGCGGTAGAGCGAGTGCTGGCCACCGGTCCGCTGCGCGGCACCCTCGCGTTCCTGATCACCAGCGACGAGGAAGGCATGGCGCGGCACGGCACGCGTCACGTCGTCGAGGTGCTGCGCGCGCGTGGCGTCAAGCCGGACTACGCGATCGTCGGTGAAGCCTCGAGCAACGAGACGCTGGGCGATCGCATCGTCGTCGGCCGACGCGGTTCGCTGGGCTGCAATTTGCGCGTGCTCGGCAAGCAGGGGCATGTCGCCTACCCGCACAAGGGCGACAACCCGGTGCACAGGCTGATGCCGGCGCTGGCGGAAATGGTCGCGACGCAATGGGACGCCGGCAATGCGCACTTTCCGCCGACCTCGTTCCAGATTTCCAATTTCCACAGCGGCACCGGCGCCAACAACGTGATCCCGGGCGAAGCGGACGTGGTGTTCAACTTCCGCTACTGCACCGAGTCCACGGCCGAGAGCCTGAAAGCACGCGTGCACGCGATCCTGGATCGTCATTGCCCGCGCTACGAGGCCGACTGGTGGCATACCGGTGAGCCCTTCCTGACCGAGCAAGGCGAGCTGATCCGGGCTGCAGTCGCGAGCATCCAGGACCTCACCGGCAGCGCACCGGAATTCTTCACCGGCGGCGGCACCTCGGACGCGCGTTTCATCGCGCCCTGGGGCGCGCAGACCGTCGAACTCGGGCCGATCAACGACAGCATCCACAAGCTCAACGAGCACGTGAAGATCGAAGATCTCGAGCGCCTGAGCCGGCTGTACGAAGGCATCCTGAGGCGACTGCTGGGCTGACACGACCCGGTCATCTGAGCGCCCTACTGTTCGCGCTCCGAAAAAAGACTGGGGAGTGTTTCATGCTGAAATCTCGTATCGCGCTCGCGGCTGGCCTGCTGTTCGGCGCCGCCGTGGCAGTTCCGGCGCAAGCCGCCGTCGTGTTGCTCGGTGTCGGCAGCATCCCCGGCAATGCGACCGACCAGTCCGGTCTGAGCGGCCTGCTCGAAGACGGCGTGACGCCGAAGAATCAGGTCGGCGGTTTCGGCTCCGCCATTACCTATAGCGGCAAGAACAATCGCTTCCTGGCTACGCCCGATCGCGGCCCGGCCGACGGCACCACCAGCTACATCGATCGCCTGTACAAGATCGACCTCAAGCTCAAATCAACCGGCCCCTACGGCCCGAACAGCTACACGGTGACGCCGACCCTGAGCGGCACCTCGCTGCTGTCAAACAAGAGCGGCGAGCAGTACACCGGCTACAACCTGGAGTTCGACGCCACCGGCTCCACCGACAGCCTGCGCCTGGATCCCGAAGGTATTCGCGCCGATCACTGCGGTGACAGCGTTTACGTCTCCGACGAATACGGCCCCTATCTCTACCAGTTCAAGCTCAACGGCCAGCAGACCGGCAAGCCGGTCAAGCTCCCGGCCAAGCTCGGCATCGACCTGCCGTCGTCCGACCCGGCTGCCGAACTCGCCAACAATGCCTTCGGCCGTCAGGCGAACCGGGGCATGGAAGGCTTGGCGATCAGTCCCGATGGCAGCAAGCTGTTCGGCCTGATGCAGAACGCGCTGATCCAGGATGGCGCGCTGGATCCGGCGCTGAAGCGAGTGGCGACGAACTCGCGCCTGATCGAAATCAACCAGAGCAGCGGCGAAATCAAGGAGTACTACTATCCGCTGGAGACCAAGGACTACGGCCTCAACGAGATCCTCGCGGTCAACGACCACCAGTTCCTGGTGATCGAACGCGACGGCAAGGCCGGCGCCTCCGCCGCGTTCAAGAAGCTCTATTTGATCGACATCGCCGGCGCGACCGACATCCGCGGTATCAAGAGCCTGCCGGCGACCGGCGTGCCGTCCGGCGTCACGCCGGTCAGCAAGACCTTGTTCCTGGACCTGCTCGACCCGGCCTACGGCCTGGCCGGCGCCAGCTTCCCGGAGAAGATCGAAGGCCTGGCCTTCGGCCCCGATCTGAAAGGCGGCCAGCACACGCTGATCGTCACCAACGACAACGACTTCGTCACCGCCAACCCGTCGAACTTCTACGTGTTCGGCATCGACGCGGCCGACCTGCCCGGCTACCAGCCGCAGCAGTTCGGCAGCTGCGACACGACGCTGGAGTAAGCCAGGCTTGCTTCATAAAAAGCCCGGCTCCGGCCGGGCTTTTTATTGGATGACTGCCGCCTGGCCTCGCGATGGCTTAGGCTGCGCAGCATCACTGGAGCCCGCGTTGATTCGAACACTCGCCGATCACGGCCCTGTCTTCACCCCGCCCTTCGGGCTGCGCAGCAACACGCTGCAGACCATCATCGCGACCAAGCGGCCTGCGCGCCGGCTGTGGCAGCGCCGCGGCATCGACATCGAGCCGCTGTCGACACCTCACGTGCTCGACTGCGGCGACGGCGTGCGCCTGACCGGACGGCATACGCCGCGCGAACATGCGCTCGGCCTGGTCGTGCTGATCCACGGCTGGGAAGGCAGCCACGAATCCAACTACCAGTATTCGATGGCCTGCGCGCTGCACCGCGAGGGCTACAGCGTGTTCCGACTGAACCTGCGCGACCATGGCGGCACGCATGATCTGAATGCCGATATGTTCCACTCGGCGCGCATGGGCGAAGTGTTCGGCGCGATTCGCGCGGTGCAGGCTTTCGATCCGTTGCTGCCCTTGTTCGTCGTCGGCTTCTCGCTGGGCGGCAACTTCGCGCTGCGTGTCGGCATGCAAGGCCCGGCGGCCGGTGTAGAGCCGAAACTGTCGATCGGCATTTCACCGGCGATCCATCCGCGGCACACGCTAGAGGCGATCGACAACGGACCGAAGCTTTTTCACGGCTATTTCCTCAAGAAATGGCGGCTGACGATGGATCTGAAATCCGAGGCCTGGCCCGGCCGCTACGACTTCGAGCGCCACCGCGCGTCGAAGAACTTCGTCGAGATCACGCGCTTTTTCGTCGAGGATTACAGCGAGTACGCGACCGTCGAGGACTACTTCGAGCGCTACACGCTGACGCCGGACATGCTGCTGAACTCGGCCTCGCCGCTGGCGATCATCACCGCGAAAGACGACAGCGTGATCCCGGTAGCGGACTTCGACGGGCTATCGGCCCGCGCCTCGGTCCTCGGTTTCGACGCCTTCGATCATGGCGGCCATTGCGGCTTCATCGAAGACTGGGCCCTGAATGCCTGGACCGAGCCGCGCGTGCTGCAGTTGCTGAGGCAAGCCGCTTAATTGCGACAGGCCGCCTAGGTCCGTTTCAGTGGATTGGAAATCCCTGAGGCGACGTGGCCGGTCGGCGCGAACAGCGAAGCCGAGTCGCAGTGCCGGGTCTGGTCGTCGAAGAAGAAATCCGGCTCGAATTCACGCAGGAATTCGCCTTTGTCGAGACCGCCAAGGAACATCGCCTCGTCGACTTCCAGACCCCATTCCATCAAGGTGCGCACCGCGCGCTCGTGCGCCGGCGCGCTGCGCGCGGTGACCAGCGCGGTGCGCAGGCGCATCGGCGCGAAACCTTCACTGGCCTGCTGCAAACGATGCAGCGCGAGCAGCAACGGCTGGAACGGACCAGGCAATAAAGGCAGCCCGGCTTTCTCGGTCTCGTGTGCGATGAACGCATTGAGTCCGTCGCTCTGGAACACGCGCTCGGCCTCGTCCGAGAACAGCACCGCGTCGCCGTCGAAGGCAATGCGTACTTCGTTCGGATACTGCTGGGCCGCTCGTGCCGAATCCGGATACACGCGGGCCGCCGGCACACCGGCGGCGAGCGCATCGCGCACGTCGGCCTCGTTGGCAGACAGGAACAGCACCGAGCCCAGCGGACGCAGATAGCGATACGGCGAACGGCCGCGCGTAAACACGCCACGCTCGATCGCGAGCCTGTATTCCTGAGCCGAACGAAACACGCGCAAGCCCGACACCGGATCGTTGCGAGACAGGATCACCACCTCGACCAGATTCGATTCGCTGGTGTTGAACGACAGCAGCTTCTGCACCAAAGGAAACGCGACACCGGGCTTGGCGATACGATCGAGGCGATCGAGCTGCAGGCGCATGTAGGCGCGATCGTCGCTGCCCTCGAAGACCAGGTTTTCTTCCTCGAAATCGAACAGCGCGCGCGACGACAGCGCAACCACGAGTTTGCCCTGCAGACTGACGGCCATCGCTCAGGTCACTTTGGCGCGCTTGAGCGCATACGACATCACGCCGGGCAGAAAGCGCTTGCCCCAGATGATCAGCGCCTCCTTGCCGATCGCGATTTCGTCCTTGTCGGTGGCGACCGCGTTCCAGATCTTGCGCGCGCACAGGCCGGCGTCCATGCCGCGGCTTTGACCCGGGTCCATCTGGCCATGCGCGGCGCCGCTGCCGGTGATCGCGTTGATCGACACATTCGTCTTGATGTAGCCGGGGCACACCGTGGTAAAGCGCACGTTCTCGCGCCACAGCTCGGAGCGCGCTGCGTCGAAGAAGCCCTGTACCGCGTGCTTGGCCGCGGCGTAGCCGCTGCGCTGCGGCGTGCCGACATAACCCACGACACTGGAAATGGTGACGACATGTCCGCCGCCACGCGCGACCATGCCCGGCAGCACGGCCTTGGTCAGCGCCACCGGCGCGAAGAAATCCAGCTCAAAAATGCGCCGGTAGACGTCCATCGACGTCTGCAGCACCGAGCTGCGCTGCGAGATGCCGGCGTTGTTGACCAGCACGTCGATCGGGCCGAAGAACGCCTCGGCCTGCGACAGCGCCGACGCCGGATCGAAGTCGGTCAAATCGAGCGGCAGCACCGCGACGTTCTTCAGATGCAGACAGGCCGCGCGCACTCGTTCGAGTTCGCCGGCGCGGCGCGCCGACAGGATCAGCTTCGCGTTGCGTTGGCTCGCTTCCAGTGCGAGCGCCTCACCGATGCCGCTGGAGGCGCCGGTGATCCAGACGGTCTTGCCTGCAATATCGGTCATGTCTATTCCTTACGCTCAAAAGCAATCGCCCCCGACCGGCGATGCCGATCGGGGGCGATTGTAGTACGGCTACTGCCGCCGGTTAGCCGCCAATCTGGCTGATCAGGCAGCCTTCTCCAGCGACTTGTCCCACTTGCCGAGCGCGGCCAGGCCATTCATCTTGGCGCGGTGCAGATGCGCGGCCTTGCCGGCCTCGACATTCTTGCCGCCCCAGGCCTTCAGCGCCGCGGCCTGCAGCGCACGACCGTACGAGAAGGTCAGGCCCCAGGTGAAGCCGCCGATCTTGTTCATCGCGTCGAGATGCGCGGTGGCAAGCTCGTCGCTCTGGCCACCGGACAGGAAGGCGATGCCGGGAACGGCGATCGGCACGCGGCGCTTGAGCACCTTCAGCGTGCGCTCGGCCACTTCCTGCACGCCGGCCTGGGTCGGGCACTTGATGCCGGAGACGACCATGTTCGGCTTCAGCACGATGCCTTCCAGCAGCACCTTTTGCTGGTACAGCTCGTTGAACACCGCGGCGAGTACGCGATCGGTGACCGCTTCGCAGACTTCAACGCTGTTGTCGGCATCCATCAGCACTTCCGGCTCGACGATCGGCACGATGTCGGCTTCCTGGCACAGCGCCGCGTAACGGGCCAGCGCATGCGCATTGGTGTGGATGGCGTAATCGGACGGGGTGCCGTCGCCGATGACGATGACGCCGCGCCACTTGGCGAAGCGCGCACCGGCCGCCTTGTACTTCTGCAGGCGCTCGCGCAGGCCGTCGAGGCCTTCGGTGATGGTTTCCTCGGCGCCGCCGCCGAACAGCGGCTTGGCGCCCTGGTCGACCTTGATGCCCGGGATCACGCCCTTGGACGCGAGCAGTTCCGGGAACGGCACGCCGGCCAGGCTCTTCTGGAACAGGGTTTCCTCGAACAGGATCACACCCGAGGTGTACTTCTCGAAGTCCGGCGTGTTGAACAGCATGTCGCGGTAGGCCTGGCGATTGGCCTCGACGTTCTCGATGTTGATCTTGTCGAAGCGCTTCTTGATGGTGCCGGTCGACTCGTCAGCGGCGAGGATGCCACGGCCCGGCGCCACCATGGCGCGAGCGGTTTCGTTCAAAATCTTCTCGTTCACTCTTAAACCCCATAGAAAGCAGCGGAATAGACACAATATTTGCTAGCAGATTGTAACGAGAGCAGCGCAGGCTTGACCAGACCCGGCGGCTTTTCGTCCAGATGCAATCCAGCCGCGAATCACATCGAGCCAATCAGCGATACTGGCTGCAGACCAAGCCCGGCCCGCCGGGTTCAATGCCGCTATCGGCGGCCGATCAAGGACCCAATCCGTTCAATGGAGTTCACCCGCACGCCCGCGCTGACGCGGCGAAAACTGCTCGCCGCCGCTGCCGCCGCCGTCGCCAGCGGCTGCAGCCAGACGCCGACCCTGCAGCTGGTCAAGGACAGTTTCTCGCTGGTCGGGCCACAGGGCTCGGCCTACCCGCGTACGCGCGAGCAGGTCGACGCGCTGCCTTATGCCCAGCTCGGCGTTCGCATCGGCAGCGGCGCACGCGGCATCATGGTGCTGGCCGAGAAAAACGGTGATGACCTGCAATGGCTGTCGGCCAATCGCATCATGCTGCTGACACGCCGCGGCCGCATCGTCAGGACCGTGGGTCTGCCCACCGACCTGTCTGGCTGCGCGCTCTACGGCCCCGACCTGCTCGAGCAATACAACTTCGAAGCACCGGCCGCGCCCGCCAGCGTGCTCCGCCGCAGCATCGACATCGGTTCGGCCTTCGGTATTCCGGTGCAGTCGAAATTCACCATTGAAGGCGAGGAAACCATCACGATCCTCGACCAGAAAATCGACAGCCTGCGGATTCGCGAAGACCTGGATTCCAGCGACCGCAAATGGCGCAAGCCAAACCGCTACTGGCTGAGCAAGCGCAGCGCGCTGATCTGGCGCAGCCTGCAGTACGTGACACCCAATGACGCGCCTCTGGAGCTCGAAATACTGAAGCGGCCGGCCTGAGCCAGCGCGCTTCGGCTCATCACTTGAGCACGTCGACCCAGCTGGAATCGGGGTCGAAGCGGCCGGCCTCGTCGATACCATAGAGGTTGACGCCGTCCCTGACCTTCTGGCCGCCGTCGCGCGTCAGCGGACGGAACACGAGATTCGCGCCTTTGCGCGTGGAGCGCGGGAAGAACAGGTCGAAGGGCAGATAGATAAAGAAGCCCTTGTCGAACTTGCCTTCGCCGAAGTCCTCGGCAGACACATTGGTCTTGGTCGCGAAGGCGCCGACGACGACGCCGCTGGCGAACTGCCGCGACAGTTCCACCGTGCTGCCGTAGTCGCGCGCCAGATAGCGGCCAACGCTGACGTTCAAATGCAGGTCGTAGAACGGCAGATCGAAATAGCCGGTCAGATGGCCGGTGGCGACGGAATAGTCCTGGAATCCGAGGCGCTGATCGAAGTCGCGCTTGCGCACCCAGTTGGTGTCCAGCCCAACCGCCCAGGGTGAATACGCCTTGCTGTACAGCACTTCGCCGGCAACGCCACCATACATTTCTTCAAAAATGCCGGCCGAAAGCCGCGCTTTCCAGTCGGTCGCCGGAGACCAGACATAGTTGGTCTCCAACTTCACCAGATTGTTCTCGCCCTGTTTCAGATACTGGACGATATCGCTGCGCACATGTGGCAGCGAGCTGGTATCACGCACTTTCAGGCCATCGAAATTGTTGTAGATATTGACGCCGACCGCGCCCGAAACCGACCACTGCTCGTTCAAGGTAACCGTGGCATTGGTGCGCCACCACAGCTGGCCGAAATAAAAATCATCGGGGCCGCCGACATGCTGGCGCAGCGCTGGGCCCATTCCCCATGAGAAACCGGGGTAATGGATGAAATCCTGGTATTGGGCCGCCTGATAGGCTGCGTCTCGCGGTGCATCGACCAGCGCGCTGGCACGCAGCTCTTCGGAACTGCCCTTGAAATCGATGAAATCCTGTAACTGCTTGCGCATCACCGTGACGCGATACGTCTCGTTCTTGCCGGAGACGTTGATCACGGTGAAGGACTGATACTCGTCCGGCACCATCGTCGCCAAGGTCTGACCGACGCGGCCGACCACGCGGTGCGGGTCACGCGCGAAGGACTGCACCACCCAGGCCGTGACGTCCGCGCGGGCCGGATCCGTATCCAGCGCCACCAGCTCGATCTGCTGGCGTTTGAGTTCGGAGCGAATTTTTTCGACGGCCGCCGCATCGATCGACGGCGCTTTCTCGACGGCGGCGCCGTTGGCCTTGGCCTGCGCCAGATAAGCCGGCGTCGGCGGGCTGTCGAGCACCTTGGCCGGGCCGCGAGTGCGAATCAGATTGGTGAACGCCGACACGCGCAGCATGGCGGTGTCACCGCGCTCCAGGCCGGCCGACAGATCCACCGAATCCCAGATCCGCCAATTGAACGCGAAATTGACCGGCAGGTGCACCTGCTGGTTATTGGAGAGCGCCTCGGCTGTGTAGTTGTTGCCGTCGTACTCCAGCTTCAGGCTCAGATGCTCCAGCGGCGTCTGCCACTGCACGCCGCCGAAGGGTGCCACTTCCCTGCCGCGGAAAAATCGCTTGCCTTCGAAGCCACCTGGGCCGTCGGACGCAGGGCGTTCGTCGAAGCTGCCGGACAGCAGTCCCAGCGGATTGCGAATACCGCCGCGCGTGCCCAGCCGCCCCCAGCCCAGACCGAAGCTGAAATCCAGGTCGTGGACGCGCCGGCTTGCGACCAGATATTCGCTGGCGAACAGGCCGGTGCCGCCGATGTCCATCACGCCCAGCGACACATTCGGCAGATAGTCGCCCTCCTCGATCAGCCTGATCTTGAAGTCGACACCGCGATCCTTGTACGTCTGATTGCCGCTGAAGTCTTCGGGCCCATACAGCCGGTTGCTGATTTCCACGTAGCGCAGCTGCGTTTCCAGCCAAGGCAGCAGCTGCACACCCATCAGCAGCTGGCTGTACGGCGACTGCAGCGAAATGCCCACGTTCAGCTGGCCATCCTCGGCCATGCGCGCCGTCGGCGTCTGCATCAGGCCGACGAAGCCGAAGTCGTTAGACGAATACTCTTCCGCGGCCCTGGTGGGTGCGACGATTGCGACGCTGATCGCCGCGGTGATCGTCCAGGGCCGCGCCCATCCGGAAATCTTCAAGGGCTAGTTGTTTCCGATGGTGACCAGCGCAGCCGTCGAAATGGCCAGGCTGGAGAAGATGCTGAGCAGGCGCTCGGACAGCAGCAGCTTGTTCAGGGGAGCAGCATTGCGCGGCACGATGATCAGGCTGCCTGGCGGAACATCCTGCTTCTGGAAATTCCAGGCGCTGAGCTTGAGCGGTTTGGCCTCGCCGTTCGGGAACACGATGAAAGCGCGTTTCTTGTCCGCAGCCTGGCCGATGCCGCCGGCATGCTCGATGTAGTCCTCGGCCGTGTTGCCGGCGACGAAACTCTGCGAGCCGGGATTGAGTACCTGGCCGGCGACGCTGACCGAGGACGGCCGCTTCGGAATCAGCAAAGCGTCGCCGGCTTCCATCAGCACGTCCTGCTCGGGCCGCAGCCGCAACACGGCTGGGTCGGCCTGCACGACGACGCGACCCGCGGCCTTGGCATTCTGCAAGCGCTTGATCACGCCGTCGAGGAACGTCGCAGTCGATGACACATCGCCGGTCAAGGTGCCACTGGTCACGACCGTGACGACGGCTTCCTGCAGTTCGTTGGCGGCGCGCTTGTACGAGGCCTCTTCGGCGCTGCGCGCGCTTTCGCGCGTGAACACCGAGCCGTAGGGATAGGCGTTGACGGTCAGCCCGCCGGCGCGCTCGATGATCTGCGACATGGTTTCGCCGCGCATCACACTGTAAGTGCCGGGGAAGCGCACTTCTCCGATCAGCCGCACCGAGCCGATTTCCTGATCCAGGTACAGAGCGCGGAAATTGAATACATCGCCGGCCGAAATCGCATGCTCCGCCGTCGATGCCTGGGTGAGATCCAGCGTCTGGTACTTGGCCTTGCCGTTGCTCAAGGCGTCCTGGTACGACACATATTCGACGTTGCGCGAATCGCTCTCGCTGGTCGGGCCGGCCACCGCCTGCATCAGCAGCTTGAAGTCGGTGCCATCGGCAACCGGATAAACGCCGGGGCGCACCACTTCGCCGTAGACACCGACGCTCTTGTCGAGCAGATACGGCAATGCGCGCGGCACCTCCTCAAAGATCTGCGGGCATTCGACCCGGCTACGCGAGGCCTTCTGCAGGCGCAGACTCTCCGACGACAGCGCGCGCAGGAAGCGCACCGCACGCTGGCTGTTGACGATGCGCTGCAGCTCGACCAGGCCCTCGCAAGTCTTGGCGGCAGCGACCGGCTTGCCTTCCAGTGCGGATTCGACGTCGCGCGACGTCAGATAGGCGATGTCCTCACGGCCGAATACGATCACCACGTCGTTGGGCTGCAGCGCGATCGGCTCGCCCACGGCGTTCAGTGCATTGGCGACATTAAACGAAACGAAGCCGCGAATGCCGGTCTGCGGATTGGTACGCTCGATCGCGCCCAGCGGCAAATAGACTTCGGCCTGGATATCCGACTCGCGCACGCCTGCGAGCTCCAGCACCGAACTCAGGCTGCGACTTTCGCTCCACGGGTAACTGCCGGGATATTTGACGTAGCCGGTGACGCGGATCTCGTTGGAAATCTGCCGGGCAATCTTGCGTACGCGCACCACGTCACCGTCATGAATCGGCGCCGCCAGATCGGCGGCCTTGGCGATGTCGAAATTCAGCACCTGGCGCTCGGCCGCGGCGGTCACTCGCTCGACTTCCACCGACGTCTGGTCGCTGGTCGCCAGCCGGCCACCGGCCAGCGCGATGGCATCGGCCAGCGAACGTTCGCCGCTGAGTTCGTAAATCGCCGGGCGTTTGACTTCGCCCTCGACCGTCACGCGCGATGCGACCGGCGGTACAAACACCACGTCACCGGGTTGCAGGCGCACGTCGTTGCTGGAATCGCCCCCGAGCAGGAAGCGATACAGATCCATGGTCTGCACTACCTGACCGCCGCGCTTGAGCTGCACGCGGCGCAGCGAACCGACCGCGCTGACGCCGCCGCTGACGAACAGGGCGTGCGTCATCGTCGACAGCGACGACACGGTGTACGAGCCCGGGCGCCGCACGTCGCCAAGAACGAACACCCGCATCGAGCGCAGGCGGCCCAGCGTGACGCTGGCCGTGGTGCCGATCATCTCCTTGCTAACGCGTCCTTCGAGCAGCGTCTGCAGCTCGTCGAAACGCAGGCCGTTGGTGCTGATCGGCCCCAGCTTCGGGAAGTTGACGGTGCCATCGCGCGAGACCAGCAAGGTGAAGGTTTCGTTCTGATTGCCGAACAGCTGGACGCGAATATTGTCGCCCGGCCCGATCACGTAGTCGCCGGGCACCGGAATGTCGGTCGCCGGAGCGAAGGTGTTGGGCACACCGGAGAACAACTCGTAGCCGAAAGGCCGCGGCTTCTTGTAGATCGCACCGTTGGCTCGCTGACTTCTGGCAAACCGATCGTCGGCGTCACGATCGTAGCTGTCGCGAGCATCCGGTCGCGGGTCGCGACTCAGGTTGCTACGGGCATTGTTGCCACGGTTGTCGCCCGACCCCTGGCCCTGCTTGTGCGGATTGGCGAAGGTTCCCTCCGAAGCGTCCCGAACCGTGGACTCGCGGTTGTCATATTGCGAGCCGCGCCGGCTCCCCGCGCCGTCAGCCAACGGGTAGTCATATGCGTTGTTCGCATCCGGTCCGCCATAAGAGTCGTCATTGACGGAATCCGAGCGGATGATCTGCGGATTCTGCAGCGTCTGATCCTGATTGCTGGTGCTACTGGAACCGGAGCCCATGCCGCTGAGCAAGCGTTCCTTGTCTTCGCTGCTCAGCTGAGACAATACCGAAGGATCGATCAGCGAAGTCTGCGACCAGACATTGCTCGCCGAGATCAACAGCAGAATGCCGGACAGGCGGCAGAGCGAGCGCACAACAGCTCTCATTCAGAAATTCCCCGGAGCTAAGCGAAGCAACCAACATCGATATCGGATTGCCATTCACTGGCCGATCACGCGAATGCGTAATGGACTCATTGACGATTTTAAAACAGAAAAAAGGCCAGCAAGAGCTGGCCTTTTTACCTCCGGAGCCGAGCCCCGAAGTCAGCGATCAGTTCGTGGCGGTTGCCGTGCTGGTGCTGGTGGACGTGCTGGTGCTGGTGGACGGCGACGAGTCGTTGGCGTCGTCGCCGGCGGCGGCGTTGACGACCACACCAATCACCGCAGCGGTAGCAGCCGCAATGCCGACGGTCAGGCCGACGTTGGTGCCCTCTTCGGCGCCGGCACCGGAGCCGCCGGTGGAACCCTGCTCAGCAGCGAACGCCGTTCCATTGGCGAGCATTCCCAGTAACGCAACAGCCAAAAACTTCTTCATGCCAATCTCCAATATGTAGAACGATCACGTGCGAGCAGTACTCTTCCGGCCACTTTACTCAATGACGGAGCGATTGCCAACCCTTGTTTTCTGAACGGAGTGAAGCACTTCGCAGCCTTAGGGCAGGCTGAACGATCTTCGCCCACCGCGCCGCAGGTTCGCTTTTTGCCCGCGGACGTCGTGTTGGCGCATCAAAAAAACGCGATGAATGGCGGCGTTTCCCTTAACATTGCGCCGCGCGCCCGTAGCTCAGTTGGATAGAGCACTCGCCTTCTAAGCGAGTGGTCGCTGGTTCGAATCCAGCCGGGCGCACCAGCTACCGCCAGACAGACACGTCGCCCGCAACGAGTCAAGCAAGGGAATTTGGCCAGCGCAGGCGCGAGGCGCTGCAGAATAATTGGCGGAGAGAGAGGGATTCGAACCCTCGATACGGTTTGACCCGTATACACGCTTTCCAGGCGTGCTCCTTAAACCACTCGGACATCTCTCCGCGGACAAAACCGGCCCTTCGCAACCGCGAGGGCCGGCATTATAGCGGCCCGATCGGCGATTCGGGGCCGTTATTTGATCGATTCGATCAAGTTTTAGACGGCGCCGCAGCCGGTGCGGTCGTCGCTGCCGGCATCGTCGGTGGCTTGTCCAGGCAAACGCCCGCGCCTTCCTCGTTGCGGTAGCCGAACGGCACGACGGCGGTCGGCGGCGGCGGGATGCGCAGCGCGGTCGCGGAGTCCGGCAGGCTGAGGCCGGCGACCGGGGTCAGCGGCGGGCGGTTCTCGGCATGCGCGTACTTCTGCTCTTTCAGGCAGTAGTTGTTGGGTGCGCAAGCCGCCAGCAGCGTGACGGCGGCAATGACGATCAGCGGGCCGCTGAAAGACCTCATGAATGGACTCCGGCCGCGCGCAGCGCAGCAGCGACGACAGCGTGGAAAGAAGGATCGAGCGGCACCAGCGGCAGGCGAATACCGGCCGGCAGGCGGCCCATCTGCTGCAGCGCCCACTTGACCGGGATGGGATTGGGTTCGCAAAACAGGTCGCGGTGTAGCGGCGCCAAACCGGCATCGATCTCGGCGGCACGCGCGCCATCGCCGGCCAACGCGGCCATGCACAGCTCGTGCATCAGACGTGGCGCGACGTTCGCGGTCACCGAAATGTCGCCGTGGAAGCCGAGCAGAATGGATTCGCGGGCGGTGGCGTCGTCGCCGGAATACAGCGCGAAATCGGCCGGCAGCTTCAGCGCCAGCAAATCGCGTGAACGCTGCAACTCACCCTTGGCTTCCTTGAGCCCGACGATGCCGGGGATTCCGGCGAGGCGCGCCACCGTCGCCGGCAGCATGTCGCAGCCGGTGCGGCCGGGCACGTTGTAGAGGATCAGCGGCAAATCGACGCTTTCGGCAATCTTCTTGTAATGCCGGTACAGGCCTTCCTGCGGCGGCTTGTTGTAGTACGGCGTGACCAGCAGCGCAGCGTCGGCGCCGGCGCTCTTGGCGGCGGCGGTCAACTCGATCGCCTCGGTCGTGGAATTGGCGCCGGTCCCGGCGATCACCGGCACGCGGCCGGCGGCGCGAGCGAGCACACGGCGGATCACTTCCAGGTGCTCGTCGACGTCGAGCGTCGCCGATTCGCCGGTGGTACCGACCGCGACGATGGCGTCGGTGCCTTCGGCGATATGCCAGTCGACCAGCGCGTCCAGACTCGTAAAGTCGACAGCGCCGGACGCCTCCATCGGCGTCACCAGTGCAACGAGACTGCCCTTGATCATGAGTGAGCGCGGATCGCAGTAAGTGGTGGAACAGCTTCGAATCGCCCGGCCTGAGCAGACCGCGATGGCGCGGGAGTATACCCGCAGACGCGCCGCCACGAGCCAGGCACGGGCCGCAGCGAAGGGGTATGGGAGATCTGACCGCCGGGCTGCAAACAGGTTCGGCTGAGCGTTCGACTTTTACAGGTCCGCTGCCTAAACTCGTTCATCCATTCTGACAGCGACACGATGTCCGCCCAAGACAGCCTGCTTTCCATTTCCGTTCTCGCCCGGGCCCGCGCCAATATCCCGCTCGAGTTGTTCCGCGCCATCCGTGAACGGGGCTGTGAGGTCGAAGATTGCCGCATCGCCCCGATCGGCGACCGCCTGGCCGCCAACTTGGTCGTCTCCGGCAACTGGAGCGCGCTGGGCCGGCTGGAGACCGCGCTGCCGGGCATCGCGCAGAAGCTGGACCTGCAGGTGCGCTTCGAGCGCTGCGGCCCGCGCGAACAGAACCCGGAATTTCGCCCCTACGCCGCCGACGTGATCGCGCCGCAGCAGCCCGATCTGCTGGTGCACCTGCTGGAGTTCTTCAACAGCCAGGACGTCGAGGTCGCCGAGATTTCCACGCAAAAGTACGCGTCCAACTACACCGGCGCGGAGATGTGCAGCGTGCAGATGGTGCTGCACGTGCCGGTCAACCAGCATCCGCAGGCGCTGCGCGAATCCTTCATGGATCTGTGTGACGATCTGAACGCCGACGGCATGCTCGACCCGATCAAGACCTGATCGCCATCTGATATCCGCGCGCCCCGCTATCGAGTGAGAACCTAGACCGACAATGAGCCTGAGCCCCGGCGACTCCCTCCCCGACCTGACCCTGCCCGCCAATGGCGGCCGCAGCATCAGCCTGAAAAAGGAGTTCAAGGGCAAGAAGCTGGTCGTCTACTTCTACCCGAAGGACAACACGCCGGGCTGCACGCTCGAGGGCCAGGATTTTGCCCGGCTCTATCCCGAGTTCGTCAAAGCCGGTGCCGATGTCGTCGGCGTCAGCAAGGACAGCGTGCGCGCGCATGACAACTTCTGCGCCAAGTTCGGCTTCCCCTTCGCGCTGTTGTCGGATACCGACGAGGCGATGTGTAGCGCCTTCGGCACCATCGTCCAGAAGAAACTCTACGGGCGCGAATATCTGGGCATCGATCGCAGTACCTGGCTGTTCGATGGCAAAGGCAAGCTGGTGACACAGTGGCGCAGCGTCAAGGTCAAGGGCCACGCGCAAGCGGTGCTCGACGCAGTGAAGGCGATGTAGGCAACAGCAGCAAACCCAAGCGGTCTCGCAGTTCTCTATCGACCTAATAGGAACCCGTGAAGAAAAAAATCTTTGTTCTGGACACCAACGTGCTGATGCACGACCCGAGCAGCCTGTTCCGCTTCGAGGAACACGACCTGTTCATACCGATGGTGGTACTGGAAGAACTGGATGGCCTGAAAAAAGGCACGACGGACACGGCGCGGACCGCACGCCAGATCAGCCGCCTGCTGGACGAACTGGTCGCCGGCAAGGACCACGCGCAAATCGAAAAAGGCCTGTCGATCCCGACCGGCATTGGCCGCCACAACGGCCCCGCCAGCGGCGGACGTCACGGCCAGGAAGCCAGCGGCAAGCTGTTCTTCCAGACCCAGGCCACCGCGCAGACGCTGCCCGGCATTCTTCCCGGCAACAAGGCCGACAACAGCATCCTGCTGACGGCGCTGTCGCTGCAGGGCCAGCAGTCGGGCCGCAAGGTCACGCTGGTCAGCAAGGACATCAACCTGCGACTGAAGGCCGCGATCGTCGGTGTCCACACCGAGGATTATCACAACGACCAGGTGCTCGACGACCTGGATCTGTTGCCCAGCGGCTACACGCAGTTGTCGGATGACTTCTGGTCGACGCACGGCGACAAGATGGAAAGCTGGCAGGACGAGCGCGGCCGCGCCAACTACAAGCTGCGCGGCCCCAGCGTCAAAGAGTGGCATGCCAACCAGTTCCTGTTCATGCCCGACGAAAACGAGCGTGGGCTCGAACTGATGGTGCAGGCCATCGAAGGCGACACCGCCAAGCTGCGCGTGATCCGCGACTACCGCGCCGGCAAGACGCCGGTCTGGGGCATACACGCGAAGAATCGCGAGCAGAATTTCGCACTGAACCTGTTGCTCGATCCCGAGATCGACTTCGTCACCCTGCTCGGCACGGCCGGCACCGGCAAGACCCTGTTGACGCTCGCTGCCGGTCTCGCGCAGGTGCTCGACGAATCGCGTTATCGCGAAATCATCATGACGCGCGTGACCGTGCCGCTGGGCGACGACATCGGCTTTCTGCCGGGCACCGAAGAAGAAAAGATGACGCCGTGGATGGGCGCGCTGATGGACAACCTGGAGGTGCTGACACAGACCAGCAGCGCCGGCGACTGGGAGCGTGCGGCGACCAATGACCTGCTCTCCAAGCGCATCAAGGTGCGCTCGATCAACTTCATGCGTGGCCGCACTTTCCTCAACCGCCTGATCATCATCGACGAAGCGCAGAACCTGACCAGCAAGCAGATGAAAACGCTGATCACGCGCTGCGGCCCGGGCAGCAAGATGATCTGCCTGGGCAACCTCGGCCAGATCGACACGCCGTACCTGAGCGAGACGACTTC
This sequence comes from Hydrocarboniphaga sp., assembly GCF_965279055.1. NCBI lineage: Bacteria > Pseudomonadati > Pseudomonadota > Gammaproteobacteria > Nevskiales > Nevskiaceae > Hydrocarboniphaga > Hydrocarboniphaga sp. Next base: position 2,381,656 of record NZ_OZ257125.1, read on the forward strand.
GGGCCTGACCTACGTCGTCGACCGCTTCCGCGGCTGGGGCCACGGCGGCCACGTCACGCTGGCGCGCGGCGAGCGTTCGCGCCTGGCGGCTTACGCATCAGAAGTGCTCTGAGGCGCAGCGACGATGCTCGGCAAACTGAAGGGCATGAAGGACGGCGCGATTTCGCTGTTCCTGAAAAGCTTCATCAACGAGAAGCTGTCCAAGTTCGGCGAAGTGCTGGAATGCCAGGTCGACACCGCCGGCAATCGCGTGCAACTGAAGGTCATGCTGAAAGGCGAGCAAGGCGCGATCGATCTGGCGGTCGATCGCTACGAGGTGGAACGGGCCGGCGACGACCGCTTCATTCGCCTGAAGACCTTTTCGTGCTCTCGTGAATGGATAGCCCTGGCGCTGAATCAGCGCCTCGCCGACAAGCCTTTCAAGTTGCCGTCGGCGGTCGCGGGCTTGCTTTGATGGGATGCAACGCGGCGACGCAAGGTCGCCGCGTGTTCTAGAGCGCTTCGTTCAGCGCCTGATCGATACGCGCAACCGCGACGATTTCCAGATCGAGCTTCGCTGCCTTACGCGGGCGATTCGATTCCGGCACGATCGCGCGCTTGAATCCGTGCTTGGCCGCTTCCTGCAGGCGTTCTTCGCCGTTCTGCACCGGCCGGATTTCACCGGCCAGCCCGACTTCGCCGAACACCACCGTGTCGTTGGCCACCGGCTTGCCACGAAAGCTCGACAGTGCCGCCAGCAGCAAGGGCAGATCCGCCGCCGGCTCCTGGATGCGCATGCCGCCGACGACGTTGGCGAAGACGTCCTGATCGGCCAGCGAGATGCCGCCATGACGATGCAGCACCGCCAGCAGCATGTTCAGACGATTGCTCTCGAGGCCTAGCGTCACGCGGCGCGGACTGCCGCCGTGGCTCGCGTCAACCAGTGCCTGCACCTCGACCAGCAGAGGGCGGCTGCCCTGGCGCGTCACCGTGATCACGCTGCCCGGCACCGGCTGATCGTGGCGCGACAGGAACAGCGCCGAGGGATTGCTGACCTCCTTCAGACCCGCATCGGTCATCGCGAACACGCCGAGTTCGTTGACCGCGCCGAAGCGGTTCTTGACCGCGCGCACGATGCGAAAGCGGCTGCCGGCGTCGTGCTCGAAATACAGCACGGTGTCGACCATGTGTTCGAGCACGCGCGGGCCGGCGATCGCGCCTTCCTTCGTTACGTGTCCGACCAGAATCACCGCGGTACCGCTGGCCTTGGCGTGACGCACCAGCCGCGCCGCGCATTCGCGCAACTGCGACACCGAACCCGGAGCCGAATCCAGCGCGTCGGTGTACAGCGTCTGGATCGAATCGATGACGACAAGACCGGGCTTATGCCGCGTCAGCTGGTCGAGAATTCGCTCGACACCGGTCTCGGCGAGCACCGGCAGATCCAGCCGCGGCAGTCCGAGACGGCTCGCGCGCAGGCGCACCTGCGACAGCGATTCTTCGCCGGTGACATAGAGCGTATCGAGCCGCCCTTCCAGCGCGGCGAGCACCTGCAACAGCAAGGTGGATTTGCCGATGCCCGGATCGCCACCGATCAGGATCACCGCGCCCGGCACGATACCGCCACCGAGCACACGGTCCATTTCCGGCAGGCCGGAGGCGACGCGCGGCGCGTCTTCGGTTTCGACTTCGTGCAGGCGCTCGATGCGCGTTTCGCCCGCGATCGCGGCGCGTCGATCGGGCGTGGCGCTGTCACCGACGGTCTCGACCAGCGTGTTCCAGGCACCGCATTCGGCGCACTGCCCGGCCCATTTCGGCGACTCCGCGGCGCAGGCCTGGCAGATGTAACGAACCGACTTTTTGTTTGCGAGTTTTGCCATGCGCACAGTATGCCGGCTGCCGCCGGCAACGTCCGGACGCGCCCGCTGGGGCCGCCGACAGTGGCCTACGCACGACACGCACTGTCGCGGCCGGCACGCTGCTAATAGACTTCGCATCATGGGATCGCACAACAAGCTGGCCACCAGCCTCGCCACCAATGTCGGCCGCGTACGGACCAACAACGAAGACTCCCTGGCCGAGGATCGCGACCTCGGCCTGCTGGTGCTGGCCGACGGCATGGGCGGCTACAACGCCGGCGAAGTCGCCAGCTCGATCGCGACGTCGACCATCGTCGAAATCGTCAAGCGCGACTGGCCCACGACCGGCGCCGACGACGCCGCGATCAAGGCGCTGCTAAACCTCGCCGTGCACACCGCCCACGACCGCATCCGCTCGCGTGCCGCCGCCGATCCGGACTGCGCCGGGATGGGCACGACCGCGATCGCCTGCCTGTTGAACGGCAGCCGCATGTGGATCGCGCATATCGGCGACTCGCGGCTGTATCGCTGGCGCGAGCAAAGCCTGAGCCAGCTGACCCAGGACCACTCGCTGCTCGAAGAGCTGGTGTCCCGCGGCCACTACAGCCGGGAAGACGCCAGCCGGCTGGTACGCAAGAACATCGTCACCCGCGCGCTCGGGGTGGAAGACGAAATCAGCGTGGATCTGCTCGACCAGCCGCTCCATGCAGGCGACCTGCTGCTGCTGTGCTCCGACGGCCTCACCGACATGCTCGACGACACCGCGATCGCGGCCATCCTGGATGCACCGGGCAGCGAGCTGAAAGCCTTGACGCAGGCCTTGATCGAAGCCGCGCTGACGGCCGGCGGCCGCGACAATATCTCGGTCGCATTGGCGCTGGTGGAACAGTTGGAGGGCTCCGGCCCGGTCAGCTGGAGCGAACGCCTGCGCAAGTGGTGGCAGGCGGACTGAAGCGCTCTGAGCGAACTCAGTAGGCGCCGTTGCCGGTAACCACGACCCTGACGGTTTTCACCAGGATCGACAGGTCCAGCAGCAGGCCCTTGTTGCGCGAATAGTACACATCCATCGCCACGCGACGGCGATAGCAGGCGTCGCTGCGGCCCGTCACCTGCCACAGGCCGGTCAGCCCCGGCTTGGAGCCCAGGTAAGTACCGAGGTTGCGGCCGTACATGCGCAGCTCGTCGCGGACGATGGGCCGCGGGCCGACCAGGCTCATGTCGCCGCGGATCACGTTCCAGACCTGCGGCAGCTCGTCGAGGCTGGTCTTGCGCAGAAAGCGGCCGATCGGGGTGATCCGCGGATCGTCGCGCAGCTTGCGGATTTCCTGCCATTCGGCGGCCAGCGCGTCGTCCGAATTGAGAAGTTCTTTCAGGCGCTCCTCGGCGTTGGGCACCATCGTCCGGAACTTGTAACAGCGAAAGCTGCGACCGTTCAGACCGACGCGCTCGTGCGGGAAGAAAACCGGGCCGCCGCTGCGGCGGACCGCCAGCACGATGCACACCATGACCGGCGCAAAAACCAGCGCCAGCAGCGCCGAGCCGAACAGGTCGAAGGCGCGCTTGAGGCGGTCGTAGAATCCACGAGACGGCAGACGGTCGGTCCGCCCCCAGTCGCGTGAATCGTGAATCCAGGCTTCATCAGACGCAGCAGCCAATGGTAAGGCTAGCTCGCCGTCAAAGTCGGCTTCGGCCATTGATCGAAATACCCTTGCTCGTTAGGCCTCGCCCGAGGGCGAGGTCGTTTTGTTCGTATTTACGCAAGATCCGAACCCCGGCTTCCAGTCGCTGTGCCGGGCATCGGTAACGTACGTCGAGACTGCATTGCAGCAAAGTTCTGTTACGGCTTCTTTATAAAGGTTTTCAGTGGGTAATGGAACTTATGGAAAGCCCCTTCATAAGTGCCACTGAGCTGTGTGTCACCTTAACGTAAGGGTAAAGGCGCGACCTGTCTAAGAGCTGACCGGGCTGTTGATATGACGAAACCTGACGCGATTGGTCAGCCCGCAGAACAACTCGTAGGCCAGCGTGCCGGCGTGCGCCGCGACTTCCTCGGCCGGCAGGCCTGCGCCCCACAGCAGCACTTCGTCACCGACGCGCGCGTCCGGCGCCTGGCGTAGATCCAGCGTGATCATGTCCATCGACACGCGCCCCGCGAGCGCAGCCCGGCGTCCCGCGATCAGCACCGGCGCACCGCTGGCGAGGCTGCGGTGAATACCGTCGGCGTAGCCGACGGCGGCGACGCCGACCGGCATCGTCTGCTCGCAGATGTAGGCGCTGCCGTAGCCGATGCTGCTGCCGGCCGCGTATTCGCGGCGCGCGATCAGCCGGCTGGTCAGGGTCAGCGCGGGCCTGAGGCCAAGCTGGGGCCCGGTCTTGCCGGGCAGCGGGCTCGCGCCATACAGCGCCAAGCCGGGCCGCACCCATTGGCGACGCGCCTGCGGCCATGCCAGCAGGCCGGCGGAATTGGCGATCGAACGCGCGCCGGCGCGATCCGCCAGCGCGGCGTCGAAGGCCTCGATCTGCGCCATCGTCATCGGATTATCCGGCTCGTCGGCGCAGGCCAGATGGGTGATCCAGCCGCAGAACTGCCAGCCGCGATTGCGCTCCAGTACCGCCTGCAGCCTGGGAACGGCCGACAGCGGAAAGCCGAGCCGGTGCATGCCGCTGTCGAGCTTGAACCAGACCTGCAGGCTGGCGCTGGCCGGCATCGATTCGAGCAGCTCGATCTGCCAGAAATCATTCAGCACGATCTGCAGCCGTTCGTAGGCGGCCAGCGTTGCTTCTTCGGCACTGAGAATGCCTTCTAGCAGCGCGATCGGCGTGCGCACATGCGCTTCGCGCAACTCCAGCGCCTCTTCGATGCAGGCGACCGCGAGCGCATCGACACCGGCGGCTTCCAGCGTGCGCGCCACCGGCACGGCGCCGTGGCCGTAGGCGTCGGCCTTGACCGCCGCCATGACCCTGGAGCCCGGGGCGAAACGCCGCACCTGCTGCAGGTTGTGCCGGATCGCCGCCAAATCCACGGTCGCGATGACGCGGTCGCTCATGCCCCGGTCATTCCTGATAATCGGCGGCGCCGCTGTAGGGCGTCCGCGCGTTTTCGAAGCGCGTGTACTGGCCGTGAAAATCCAGGTTCACCGCACCCAGCGGGCCATTACGCTGCTTGGCGATGATGATCTCGGCCTGGGTCTCGTCGCTGGTCTTGTTATAGACCCAGTCGCGATAGATGAACACCACCAGATCGGCGTCCTGCTCGATACCGCCTGACTCGCGCAAGTCGGCCATGCGCGGGCGCTTGTTGTCGCGCTGCTCGACGCCGCGGTTGAGCTGCGACAGCGCGATGATCGGCAGCTTCAGCTCCTTGGCCAGCGCTTTCAGGCTGCGCGAAATTTCCGAAATTTCGCCGGTGCGGTTGTCCTTGGTGCCGGGCACCTGCATCAGCTGGATGTAATCCACGACGATCAGTTTCAGATTGGTGCGCATGGCCAGACGGCGTGCGCGCGCGCGCAGGTCGTTGGGGCTCAGCGCGCCGGTCTCGTCGATGTACATCGGCGCTTCGCGCAACCGGTTGATGGTCCAGGTCAGCTGGTCCATTTCCTGGTCGCTGAGTTCGCCGCTGCGCAGCTTCTGCATCGGGATGCCGCCGCGCGAGGAGATCACGCGATAGCCGATCTGCTCGGCCGACATTTCCATCGAGAAAATCGCCACGCCTTCCTTGCGCTCGAAGGCGACGTACTCGGCGATGTTGACCGCCAGCGTGGTCTTGCCCATCGACGGTCGCGCCGCGAGGATCATCAGATCGCCCTCGCCCAGGCCGCTGGTCTTGTTGTCGAACTCGATGAAGCCGGTCGGCAGGCCGGCCGAGCCGCCGCTGTCGCGCACATTGGAGACGCGCTCGAACACCGCGGCCATGATCGAGGCCATGTCGTGGGTGCCGCTCTGCGAGCGTGCGCCGCGTTCACGGATCGTGAACACTTTCTGTTCGGCAACGTCGATCAGCTCGGACGGGCTGCGGCCCTCGGCGCGAAAGCCCAGGTCGCTGATGTCCTGGCCGGCGGCGATCAGGCTGCGCAGCACCGAGCGCTCGCGCACGATATCGGCATAGGCGACGATGTTCGCCGCGCTCGGCGTGTCCGCGGCCAAGGTGCCCAGATACGCCAGTCCACCGGCCTGATCGAGCTTCTCCTGCGCGCGCAGATGCTCCGACAAGGTGACGAAATCGCAGGGCCGGTTGGCGCCGATCAGGTCGCAGATCGCGCGATAGATCAGGCCGTGGTCGGCGCGGTAGAAATCGGCCTCGGCCAGTCGATCCGCCAGATCGTTCCAGGCGCGGTTGTCGAGCAGCAGGCCGCCGAGCACGGACTGCTCGGCTTCGATCGAGTACGGCGGTTGTTTCGGATCCGGCATATCACTCACGAAGCAGCGCCGCGGCGGCGCCGAGAACCTGGACACTAACGAAAACGGCCCGCATCGCTGCGGGCCGTTTAGTCTAGCCGAGAAGCCTTGCGGCCTCCCGATAGAAACCAGAGCTGGCTGCCTTAGGCGGCGGCCTTCTCTTCGACGACGATGACGCTCAGGCTGGTCTCGACTTCACCATGCAGGCGCACGATGACATCGTAGGTGCCGACCGCGCGGATCGGACCGTCGACCATGTCCAGCTCGGCCTTGGCGACGTCGATACCGGCGAGCTCGGCGGCGCGCACGATTTCGGCCGGGCCGACCGAGCCGTACAGCTTGCCTTCTTCGGCGGCCAGCGCTTTCACCGTCACCGACTTGCCGCCGATCTTCTCGGCGCGAATCTTGGCGGCGTTGAGGCTTTCGCTCGACTTCTTGACCAGCTCGGCCTTGCGGGTTTCGAAGACCTTGCGGTTGCTATCGGTCGCCGGCAGCGCGATGCCTTTCGGCAGCAGGTAGTTGCGGCCGTAGCCCGGGGTCACCTTGACGGTGTCGCCGAGGTCGCCGAGGTTTTTGACTCGTTCCAGCAGAATCACGTTCATGTATGCGGGCTCCTGCTCTTATTCGTGCTTGTCGGTGTACGGCAGCAGGGCCAGGAAACGGGCCTGCTTGATCGCGACCGCCAGCTGGCGCTGATAACGCGTGCGCGTGCCGGTGATGCGCGCCGGAACGATCTTGCCGTTCTCGCCGATATAGCCCTTGAGCATCGCCAGATCCTTGTAGTCGATCGGCGCGGCGTTGTCGGCGCTGAACTTGCACGACTTCTTGCGACGGAAGAAACGACCGCCGGAACCACCACCACCGCCGCCTTCTTTACGTTCGAAAGCCATTAGACGCTCTCCTCGGTGGTCTCTTCTTCGGAATCCGCATCGGCATCCGGCGCCGCGGCGTCGTCACGGCGCGACTTGTATTCCGGCTTCTTGTCTTCTTCCGGCGCCTTGAACAGCGGCGACTGCACGGATTCCGGCGCGTCCTTGCGGATGACCAGCTTGCGGATCACGGCGTCGTTGAACTTGAACGCGCTTTCGAGTTCGGCCAGGGCCTTGTCGGAGCATTCGACGTTGAGCAGCACGTAGTGCGCCTTGTGCAGCTTGGCGATCGGGTACGCCAGCTGGCGGCGGCCCCAGTCTTCGAGACGGTGGATCTTGCCGCCGTCGCCTTCGACCATTGCCTTGTAACGCTCGGTCATGCCCGGAACCTGATCGCTCTGGTCCGGGTGCACCATGACTACGATTTCGTAGTGACGCATGGATAACTCCTGTCTGTGGATGTCGGCCGGCTCACGAAAGTGTGGGCTGGCCGGGACAGTCCCCCGCCGGGAATCGAAACTCTTGCGCGGTGGGACAGCACCTGGCGACCGTGGCCGGCCGCAAGGGGCGCGCATCTTAAGGGATCGCCGGCCGCGGAGCAACGCGGGTGCCGGCGGCGATGCTCAGGGTGTCAGCACGCAGCAGCGCGGGTTGGACAGCAGCTCGGTCGCCCGCGCCTCGCCCTGCGCCAGATCCACCGGCCGCAGCTTGGCCCGGATCGCCTTCAGGATCGCCGAGAAACGCCGGTCGACGCCGGCCGCGGCCTGGATCTGGTCGAGCGCGTAATAGTGCGCGTAGGCCTCGACATCATTGACCGGCAGCACCTCGTCGCTCTGGTACCAGGCACCGAAGGTCCACAGCGCGGCCACCGATCCCGCATCGCGCGCCTGCGTCACGTAGCGCAGCGCCTCGGCCTGCAGCTCGGCCTGTTCCTCGCGCTGCTTTGGCGTGCACTGGTACAGGTACTGGCAGAACTCGCGCTGCGGCAGGTGATACATCAGGTCGAGCTGGGCCTCGATCAGGCCGGCATCGGCGGCCGAGCGCAGCCAGTCGCGATAGGTCCCGCGTTCATCGGCCGGAATACCGGCGCAGTCGGCGTATTGCTGGCGCAGCTGTCTGGCTTCGATCGCCGGATCGTCGATGTCCCAGCCGCCGCGCCGCCGGGTCTGGTAAATGCTCTCGACTTCGCGCTCCAGCCGCTCGCTGTCGGCCGGCACGTCGCGGCACTCGTAGAGCAGCAGGCCGAGCTGGTATTGCGCCGGCCGATCGCCGGCGTGCGCCTGCTGCAGCAGCGCCTCATAGGCCGGACCATAGGGCGGCGGCGGACGCAGCAGCGGCACTGGCTTGACGATATGCAGCTTGATGCCGCCCGCGGTCACCGCGTCGATTACCACCGGCTTGGGCTTGGCCGGCTCGGCGACCGCTGCAGGCTCGACCGGCAGCTCGCCCGGCTCGTCGCTGGCGGCCGGCACCATGACGGCGACCGGCGCGCTGCGCGTCAGCCACCAGGTTGCCGCGATCAGCAATGACAGCGCGCCGAGCAGCAGCGCGATGCGGCTGCGGCTCACCGGCGCTTGCCGCCCGGCTGACGTTGCCGGAACGCTTCGTACAGGCACACCGCGGCGGCCACCGAAACGTTGAGGCTCTCGGTCTTGCCGAGCATCGGGATCTTGACCAGGCGGTCGCAGGTTTCGCGCGTCAGCCGGCGCATGCCGGCGCCTTCGGCGCCCATCACCAGCACCAGCGGGCCGGTCAGATCGACATCGAACAGCGACTCGGTGGCCTCACCGGCCAGGCCGGTGACCCAGTAGCCGCGTTCCTTCAACTGTTCGAGCGTGCGCGTCAGATTGGTCACCGCGATCAGCGGCACGCGCTCGGCCGCCCCGGCCGCCGCTTTCAACACCACCGGCGACAGGCCGGCCGCGCGATCCTTGGGGATGATCACCGCGGTCGCACCGACGGCTTCCGCGGTCCGCAGGCAGGCGCCCAGGTTGTGCGGGTCCTGCACGCCGTCGAGCGCCAGGAAGATGCGCTCCGGCGAGGCCGGCGCCTCGAGCGCGTCCTCGCCCAGCAACTCGCGCTCCGGAATCAGCGCCAGCACGCCTTGATGGCGCAGCTCCGGCGCGCGCATGTCGATGTCGCTCTTGCTGACCTGGCGCACCGGCACCGCCGCCGCGTTGGCCGCGGCCAGCAGGCGCCTAGCGCGCTCGTCCTGGCGCGAATCGGACAGCAGGATTTCGAAAGGCTTGACTGCGCCGTCTTCCAGCGCGGCCATCACCGCGTGGAAACCGCCAATGTAATTTTCACTCATGGCCTAGTTTAAGGCCTGCAACGACAAAGGGCGCCGAAGCGCCCTTTGTTTTTCAACCCGAAGCCTCAGCCGCCGAGATACGGTGGCGGCACCCAGGCCGCCTGCTCGTTGCCTTCGACCACCGGCTTGATGACAATGTCGACGCGGCGGTTGCGCGCTTCCTTGACGTTGTCGCCGGTGCGGATCAGCGGCTCACGCTCGCCGCGGCCTTCCTCGCGCAGACGCGAGCCGGGCACGCCCTGCGACGCCAGGAAGCTGCCGACGGCCTGGGCGCGACGCTCCGACAGGCCCTGGTTGTAATCGGCAGCGCCGCTGGTGTCGGTGTGGCCGACGACGTGAATTACGGTCTTGTCATAGTTACGCAGGATCGCGGCGACGCGGCCGTAGGCGTCCATCGCATCCGGGCGCAGCGTCGCGCTGCCAAGATCGAAGCTGACGTCGGCGGCGATCGCCACTTTCAGCGAACCGTCGGACAAGGTCGTCGTGCTCAGTTCGCCGCGCTGGATCTCCGGCGCCATCTGCTGCTCGACTTCCTTGCGCTGCTTGTCCATGTAATTGCCGACCGCGGCACCGGCCAGCGCACCGACCACGGCGCCGACGATGGGCGCGCCGCGCGCATGGCTGACGTTGTTGCCGATCACGCCGCCGACCACCGCACCGATACCGCCGCCGCGCTTGGCGTTGCGATTCGGGTCGTCGGCACAGCCGGCCACGCTGATCACCACAGCCGCCACTACGGCCGCTCTGACAAGACTCATCTGGATCTCCGCTTCTTTTTGCTGGGAAGTGCGCGCGATTCTGTGTCGCGGTCCTGAACTATGGATGAACGCTGGCCGGATCCCTTGGTCGGGATCAACTCCAGATCGACCTTGCGTTCGTCGAGGTTCACGCGGACCACTTTGACTCGCACCGAATCGCCGAGATTATACGCGGTGCCGCTGCGCTCGCCGATCAGCCGGTGGTGCCGCGCCTCGAACTTGTAGTAGTCGTTCTTCAGCTGGCTGACGTGCACCAGGCCTTCGACATACAGGCCGGCGAGTTCGATGAACAGGCCGAACGGCGCGATGCCCGACACCAGGCCGTCGTGCTCTTCGCCGACGTGGTGGCTCATGTACTCGCACTTGAGCCAGGTGGTGACGTCGCGCGTCGCCTCGTCGGCGCGGCGCTCGGTCATCGAACTGTGCGCACCGGCCTTCTCCATCGCATCGACGCTGTAGGCGAAATCCTTGACCGGTTTCTTGTGGATCAGGTGCTTCAGCGCGCGATGCAGCAGCAGATCCGGATAGCGGCGGATCGGCGACGTGAAGTGCGAGTAGTGCGTCAGCGCCAGGCCGAAGTGGCCGAGGTTCTCGGCGCTGTAACGCGCCTGCATCAGCGAGCGCAGCATCACCGTCTGGATCAGCGGCTGGTCCGGGCGGCCCTTGGTGCGCGCCAGCATCGCCGCGTAGTCCTGGGTTTCCGGACGGTCGCTGCCGCCGAGCTTGAGACCGCGCTCGGTCAGGAATTCACGCAAGGCGGTGACCTTCATCGCGTCCGGCTTTTCGTGCACGCGGTACGGCGACGGGATCTTGGCCTTGGCGACGCGCTTGGCCGACTCGACGTTGGCCGCGACCATGCACTCCTCGATCAGCCGGTGCGCGACGTTGCGCTTGATCGGCACGATGCGGTCGATCTTGCGCTCGCTGCCGAACACGATCTTGGTTTCGTGGGTCTCGAAGTCGATCGCGCCGCGCTTTTCGCGCGCCTTGTAGAAGGCCTCGAACAGTTCCTTGAGCACCTGCACGTGCGGCACCGCATGCGGCTGGCGCGCGGCCTCGGGGCCGTTGGGGTTCTCCAGCATTGCGGCGACGTCTTCGTAAATCAGCCGCGCCTTGGAATTCATCACGCCTTCGTAGAAGGTCGACTTGGCGACTTCGCCATCGGGCTTGACGCGCATTTCGCAGACCATGCACAGGCGGTCGACGTTCGGGTTCAGCGAGCACAGGCCGTTGGACAGCTTCTCCGGCAGCATCGGGATCGCGCGCTGCGGGAAGTACACCGAGTTGCCGCGCGCCGCGGCTTCGGCGTCCAGCGCGGATTCCGGCGTGACGTAGGCGGCGACGTCGGCGATCGCGACCCACAGCGTCCAGCCGCCGCCGGTGCCGAACGGCCCCTTGCGCATCGCCTTGGCGTAGACCGCGTCGTCGAAGTCGCGCGAGTCGGCACCGTCGATGGTCATCAGCGGCAGGTCGCGCAGATCGACGCGGCCCTTGATCTGGTGCGGCTGCACCGTGTCCGGAATGCGCTCGGCCTCAATCAGCACGTTGTCCGGGAATTCGTTGGGCAGGCTGTGCGCGCGCACGGCCGCCTCGATCTCCATGCCCGGCGCGAGATGATCGCCGAGAATCTCGAGCACCTTGCCGACCGGCAAGGTGCGGTTGCCCGGCGGCGCGACGATTTCGGCGACCACCATCTGGCCGTGCTTGGCGCCCATGCTGGCTTCCGGCGGGATCAGCAGGTCCTGCTGAACGCGCGGGTTGTCCGGGATCACGTAGCAGACGCCCTGGTCGACGTGCATGCGCCCGACCACTTCGCGCGAGCCGCGCTCCAGCACTTCCACCAGCGAGCCTTCCGGCCGGCCCTTGAAGTCGGTGCCGGTGATGCGCACCAGCACGCGATCGCCATTCATCAGCGAGCGCATCTGCCGCGGCGGCAGGAAGATGTCCGGGCCGCCTTCGTCGCGGCACAGGAAGCCGAAGCCGTCGCGATGCGCCTGTACCACGCCAGCGACCGCATTCATCTGCGCCACCGGGCCGTAGGAACCACGCCGGTTCTGCACCACCTGGCCGTCGCGGATCATCGCGCCGAGACGCTTCTCCAGCGCCGACTGCTGGTTGAGCTTGGTCAGCTGGAAGTGGCCGATCAGGTCGTCGACATTCAGCGGCCCGGCATGCTCGGTCAGCGTATCCAGGATCAGCTGGCGCGACGGAACCGGATCCTCGTAGCGGCCCTGCTCGGCCTGGTAATTGGGATCGCGGGCCTGCCAGTCGGGGGTCGCGGATGACTTGTTACGTGAGTTTTGAGAGTCGTTCTTTCGTTTCATTGACAAAGCATACTCGCATCGCCACAATTCGCGCCCTCGCAGCCCTCAACACGGACCGCGAGATCGCTTCAAAGCCGAGATGGCGGAATTGGTAGACGCACTAGTTTCAGGTACTAGCGGGTAAAACCGTGGAGGTTCGAGTCCTCTTCTCGGCACCAGTCACAAGTCCCGACCTGAATCGGGACACACAGAAAACCCCGCTAAATGCGGGGTTTTTTGTTGCCTCGACGGTGATGGGCCGCCGCTGTATCCAGGGAGCGCGCCGCGCTCGAGCCGGTCGACGGTCCGGGCGCCATCGCCGGTGCGAGCGCCGATCACCAGTCGACCCCGATGCCGCCCGTACGAGCCTCGGCTGCGCAAGCGGTGGTCGCCGCGACAGCGACCCCGACGCCTTGCGAGACTAGCGCTTGGACAAGCGAGCCAGGGCCTGCTGCACCTCGGCGCGACGACCCGCGTCCGCATCTTCGCGGCCCGGCCGCGGCGCCGCCGCCAGCGCCTTGGTCAGATAAATCTGCGCCTCGGCGTTTTGCTTCTGCTCCAGCAACAGGTCGCCATAGAAATAATTCGGATCGATGCCGTCGGGGTTGATCGCCAGGGCTTTCTGCAGATAAGCCGCCGCCTGCTTCTTGTCGCCGAACGCCAGCGGCCAGCCGGGCGCCTTCGCATACAGGCTGCCGAGCGAGGTGTAGACCGAACCATCCAGCGCCTTGGGGTCGATCTTTTCGGCGGCCAGCAGCAGATCGCGCGCCCGTTTTATCTTGTCGAGTGCGCCCAATCCGCCCTGGAACTTGGCGGCGCTGCTGAGCACGATGGCTTCCCAGATCATCGGCTCGGCGCGTGCCGGAAATTCCGCCACGACGCTCTCGGACCGCGTTATCAGTGCGTCGAAGCGGGATTCCTTCTCCGCCTCGGGTACCTGGTAATAGGCTTGTGCCCAGCCATGCTGGAGTTCGGCGATGCGATCGCCCAGCGTGTCGGCATGCGCCGGCAGCGCCATTGCCAGGACAAGGCCCAGCGCCAGCAACACCAGGCTTTTGCTGATCGGATTATTGAACATGGCTGAGTACTCCGGTGACTGCATTGTGATCGAGCTGCGCGAACGGCCGCATACGCCGGCCCTGCTCGCGCAGTCCCTTGTCGACGAGCCGCGGAAACAGGCCATTGAGCTTGACGAAGAAGCGCTCCGGCCAGCCGAAGTAACGCTCGCGGGCGTTGCCGACGATCGCGTCGGCGATCGCCCGTGCCACTCTTTGCGGCTCGTCCTGCTTCATCGCGACCGCCTCCGCCATGCGGCTGACCGAGCCCTCGTTGATCGCGGTACGGGTATAGCGCGGCGCCACGTAGAGCACGTCGACGCCACTGCCCTCGAGTTCGCGGCGCAGCGCCTCGGAGAACCCTCGCAATGCGAATTTGCTCGCGGAGTACGCGCTGAAACAGGGGAAGCCGATCGAGCCGAAGATCGAACCCACGTTGACGATCAAGCCGCTTTGCTGGGCCTTGAACAAGGGCAGCACGGCCTGGGCCAGCTGCATCGGCGCGATCACATTGGTTCGCCACAGCTGTTGCAGCTTCTCGGCGCCCAGATCCTCGGTCATGCCGAAGAACGAAATGCCGGCGCAGTTGACGACGACGTCCAGCACTTGGCCGTTCTGCGTGGCCTCCGCTATCAGGCGCTGCGGGCCGCTCGCCACGGTCAGATCGCCCGGCAAAATCTCGGCCTTGCCGCCCAGATTGACGATGGCACTGGCGATGTTGTCCAGCACCAGGGTCTTGCGTCCGGACAACAGCAGGCTCGCGCCCTGGCGGCCCAGTTCGAAGGCCAGTTCACGGCCGATGCCGCCGGACGCACCGGTCAGTAGTACCCGCTTGTTTTTCAGTTGCATGTCTGATGCTCCCGATGGAGATGGGCGAAGATGTCGCCGTAGAGCCGATAGAAACGTTTGGCCGCCTGCACCACGGCCTGCTGATCGGACGGCGTCATCTGCTCGACCAGCTCGCGAAAGAAATCGACGTGCTCCAGATCGAGCGAGCCGTGGCTGCTCAGATAGCTGAAGGCTTTTTTCGGCAACTGCAGTGCGCCGGCGATCTGCTGCGCGGCCTGAGTCGCCAGCGCCGTGCTCGTGCCTTCGAGCACATGCACCATGCCGAAGAAGCCCGCCGGATTGCCGCGTGCGCACAGGTCGTACGCATAGGCGACCATCATCTCGGTCTCGAACGACGGCGCTCCCGCGCGCACCGCTGCGGGGTCGCCGCCGCAGGCCGCGATGTCGTTGAGTACCCATTCGTGATGGCCATACTCCTCGTCGATATACGCGGTGATCTTGGCGCGCAGCCATTCGCGGTCGTCGTTGAGCCGCGCGCCGCAGGCCATCATCAGCGGCACGGTGTGCTTGACGTGGTAATAGGCCTGCGTCAGGAAGGCGATATACAGCGGCACCGTGACGCGCCCGGCCAGGGCGTCGGCGAAAAGCGGCTGCGCGAGCAGCGCCGCGCGCTCGTGCTGGGTTTCGGCTTGCAGGTGTTCGTAGAAACTCATCTGGATTTTTTCTCGCAGCAGGTCATTCGAAAGCGAGTTCGTCGCAATACAGCGCGGCGATGGCGTCGGCGTAGGCGTGGCGAATCTGCGCACGGCGCAGACGGCCGTTGGCGGTGCCCTGATCGTTGCCGGGAGTGAAAGGTGCGGTCGCCGCGATCCAGCGACGGATGCGGGCGTAGTCCGGCAGTTCGCGATTGACCGCCGCGATCGCCTCCGCCACATCCGGCGTGCGCGCGACGATCACCGCAACATTGAACGGCGCGGCCTCACCGAATACCGCGGCCTGCGCGATGGCCGGCTGCAGGCACAGCTCACGCTCGACCCATTCCGGAGCGACGTTGCGGCCGAACGAGGTGACGAAAATGTTCTTCTTGCGACCGGTGACATGCAGGAAGCCGTCGCCGTCGAAATGGCCGATGTCGCCGGTCGCCACTTCCTCATCGCGATCCACGGCCGGCTCACCGACGTAACCGCGATAGACATTGCCCGAGACCAGGATTTCGCCATCCGGCGCGATGCGGACACGCGCATGCGGCAGCGGTTTGCCGACGCTGTCGGCGCGCTGTGCGCCGGCGCAATTGAGCGCCACCACCGACGCGCATTCCGACAGCCCGTAGCCTTCGTAGACCGGCAAACCCAGCGCCTGCGCGCGTTGCAGCAGGCGCGGCGACACCGACGCACCGCCCACGGCGATGAAACTCAGGCAAGCCGGCGCCGGCATGCCGGCCTCGATCGCCGACACCATCGCCAGCAGCATCTGCGGCACCAGGATCACGCTGCTGGCGCGCGCGCCGCTGATCGCGGCCAGCAGCCTGCGCACATCGAGTTGCGAGGCGCCGGACAGGCCGACCTCGGCCAAAGGCCACAGGCAACTGGTCGCGCCGGCCAGCAGCGGTGCGTAGAGGCCGCCGATGTTCTCCAGCAAGGTGGACAGCGGCAATACGCTCAAATGGCGCGATTGCCTGTCCGCGCCGCTGGCCGCCAGCAGCGCTGCGGCGACGTTCTCCTGCTCCTCGAGCCCCAGGCTCACGCCCTTGGGTTCTCCGGTGGTGCCGGAGGTGTAGGTGATCTTGCAGGTGCCCGGATGCAGCGGCGTGGCCGGCAGCGACAGGTTGACCGCGTTGAGCGCGCCAAAAGCCGCAGGCCAGCTCCTCAGCGCCGAGGCCGGATGGCGCGCCAACGCCGGTGGCAGCGGGATCCTGGGGTCGATCAGCAGCGTGTCGACGCCGGCGTCGCGCAGCGCATGCGTCATCTGTGCTGTGGAGAAAAAAGGCGGCAGCGGCACGCACAGGATCTTCAGCCGCAGCGCGGCGAGTTCGACCAGCGCCCACGAAATACCGTTGTCGGCGAGCAGCGCGATGCGCTGGCAGCCGAGCCGCCGCAGTTCTGCGGAGATGGTCTCGATCGCCAGCGACAGCTCGGCGTAGTCGAGCCGCGCCGTCGGGCTTTCCAGCGCGACCGCCTGCGGCCGCGCCAACGCGTGCTCGCGGATCGCCTGCAGCACGCGACTTGTCGGCATCGAGCGCGTCGTCACGGTGCGCCCACTCCGGCCAGCGGCGCCAGCAACTGCTGCAAGCCACCGGGCGTACGCCGCAGCTCGCGCAGCAGACGCGCGGCCGGGCCGATGTCGCCGGCCATCACCGAAGGACGATGATCGTAGTAGCGGCCCCAGTGCCGGCGTTCTTCCGCGCTGAGCTTTTCCACCGGAGCCGGTGCGAGCACCTGCAGCGGCAGGCCGAGCCGCGAAAAGCTGTTGCACAGCCGCGCCGGGCCGGTGAACACCACCCAGTGGAATCCGTCCTGATGCAGGCGTTCGCAAAGCAGCGGAATCAGCTGGCGCAGCGCGCCGGGCGAAGCGCCGGCGAGATTGCCGACCTCGACGATATGGCAACGCGGCACCGGCCGACCGGCCACTTGCGCGACCAGCGCCTCGACCGGCCGGTCGAGATAGTGTTCGAGGAACAGCAGCTCGCGCTTGCCGTCGCGTTCGGCGGCGCGCATGCCGAAGGCCGCGAGCAGCTCGCCGCTGTCGTCCTGAAGTCCGAACAGCCGCGGCATGAAGTTGTACAGCTCGGCGCCGTAGACCTCGGCGAAGCGCTCGGCGATGAAGCCCTGCAGTTCCGGGCGACGCTGCGGCTCGGCTTCGAGCAGCTCCAGTTCGACGGTTTGAGAGGCGGCGCGGCGGGCGCTGAGCATGATCGGTCCTGAGTCCAAGCCCGCGAAACGGCGGGGCACGGATCAGTAATGGCAAGCCAGGTGCCAGCCGCCTGCTGGCGTGCAGGCCTATGATTTATATATCAATACCGACTTGTGCGGCTGACGGCGCAGCCTGCAAAAGCGCGACGTCCGCAAACTGCGTCGACAATTTTTGCAGGGTGCCGAGGGCTCAGCCGCCACAGGCCGGTGCGGTCTCGGGCTTCAGCAGGCGCCCCTCCGCCGTCACCAGCAGCACCACCCGCACGCGCGGGTCCGGCGGGCAGGCCGGCAGATAGCCGATCGCCGCCGAGGTGTCGGCGACGAAGCGCAACATCGCCTCCTCGGAAGCCAGAACATGCGGCGGCAGCACGCCATGGAAGTACTGTTCGTTCCAGTATTCCTGCTGTGCCTCGGCCGACTGGTGCAGCACCTGGCGCGTGAGCCGCTGCCTCAGCGGATGGTCGGCCGGCAGGTTGACCGGCTGGATGCGCGTGCCATCGCTCCAGAACAGTTTGCGGCGCTTGAAGATCTGCGCGATTTCATCGGCGCCGGGCTGGTCGCCGCGCGCCGCGGCGACGACCACCGCCAGCAGCGGTTCCTCGGCGAGGCTGCGCGGTGACGCCGCGACGAGCAGCATCGCCGCCAGCAAGCTGAGCCATCGCCGCATCAGAACAGCACCGCGATCGACGCCATGAAACCATCGCGCACGTTCAGATCGTTGTCGGTGGCGCGGCTGTATTCGGCCTTCAGGACCAGCGCCGGCTGCAACTTGAAGTTGAGGCCGACGAGATAGACATTGATGTCGCGATCGGCATCGGAGCGGCGGAAGGTTTCATAGCGGGCCACCGCGTACAGTCGCTCGCTCAGCGGCGCCACCCCCTGCAGGTACAGGCCGCGCTCGTTGCTCTGGTAGTCGTAGCCGTCGTTCACGCGATAGTGGAACTCGCCGCTGACTTCGTAGCGATGCCAAGCCCAGACCGCGTCGAAGCCATACAGATTGCGGTGCTCGTCGGGCGAGTAGCGCTGCTCGAAATTGACATAGGACAGGCCGGCGTGAACATGCGGCAGCGGCGAGAAAGACAGGTGCGCGCCGAAAGCCTCGCGGAACGTGTCCAGCTCCTTGTCGCGCGCCAGCTCTTCGCCCGGCGAGTAGTACAGCGAGTATTCGACGCCCTCGTCGGTCCACGGCAGGCTGCCGTAGACCATCAGGCCGGTGGCATTGGTCGGGAACGTGCGCTCGGTGATCAAGGGCCGCGTTGTGGTCCAGACCAGCGGCGAGGCATGGATCAGATTCCAGCGTCCCACCGGGGTCAGGAACTTGCCGACCCTGAACTTCAGCAGATCGGTCGCGGTGTAGTCGACGTACAGCCGTTCCAGTTCCAGATCGGCATTGCGCGTGGTCAGCGTGTCTTCGTCGGCGTTGAGCAGGTCCTCGGCTTCGATCTCGGAGAAGGCGTGCCAGCGGCCGCCGTTGTCCCACCACAGGAAGCCGCTCAGCGACTGCAGCCGCAGGTTCGTGCCCGTCTCGGCATGCTCGGCCGCGCTGGCGGTGGCGTAGCCCCCCAGCGCCAGACCGGAATCGCCCAGGCGCAGGCCCTGGCCGAGCTGGTAGCGCTGCGCCGACGGGTCGAAGCCGATGTCGCGCAGGCCGGCAGACTCCTGCGCAGCGGCCGGCCGCCACGCCGCCATCGCCAGCAGGCAGGCAGCCACACGCAGCCACCCGCCGCCGAAACGCGGGACTATCATGATCGCTGCACCGCTGCCCCTATTCCCATGGTCTCGACCCTTCCTCTTACCCGCTACGGCTCCGGCGATTGCCATGCCGCTACCGCGAGCGTGGCGGATCGTAAATCAAAGCGGACACGCTGCGGGTGACGATACGGCGCCTGTTGCTGTCGGCGTTCCTGATTGTCGGCCTGTTGCCGGCAGCCGGGCTGACCCTGCTCGCGTTCGGCCAGACCCGCACGGCGATGCTCGGCGAGATCAAGCAGAACGTGCAACGCAGCGCCGCTGCGTTGTCCGACGACCTCGACCGCCAGCTCTACGAGCGCCTGCTCAACGCCACCACCTGGAGCCACCTCGAGGTCATGCAGGACCTGCGGCTCGACGACGTCGACAAGCGCCTGTCCAACTTCCTGGCGGAGATGAAGCATCGCTACGGTGGTCTCTACGTCGACTTGCTCGCGGTGGATGCCAGCGGCCGTATCGTCGCCAGCAGTGAGCCGCGGCGTATCGGCCAGACTTTTGCCGCGGTCGCGCCGCGGTGGACCGCGACGCTGCCCGGCGGCGATGTGCAGATCGACCCGGTGGCGCAGGGCCGGCTGCCGATACGTACCGGCCTGCAGTCGCAATTCACCGACGGCGCACTCGGCCAGCTGGTACTGGAGCTGGACTGGTCGCAGCTGGAGAAATCGCTGGACGCCATCGCGGATTCGACGCGCCAGGCGCTGGTGCTGGACGCGCAGGGACGGATCGTCATCGGCTCGTCGGCGCTGCGCGCACGCGGCGCCCTGCCCGGCGTCGCGGCCACGGCCTGGTTGCCGGAAGCGCCGGGCGTCATCGAGCATCGCGATGCCGCGCCGTGGATGACGATGCCGGTGCTGATCGCCTCGTCGCGATCCGACGGCCTCGACCGCTTTAGCGGCCTCGGCTGGACCTCGCTGCTGCTGCAATCGCGCGATTCGGCGCTGGCGCCGGTCACGCACATGGCCTGGACTTTCGCCGGACTGCTCGCCGCGACCGTGCTGATCACGATCCTGGCGTCGAGCTGGGTCGCTGGCGTGATCGCGCGGCCGGTGATCGCGCTGACAGAATTCACGCGACATTACCTGGAGCCCGGCCCGCCGCCGGCGGCGCCGGAACAGGGGCCCGGTGAAATCGGCGAACTCAATCGCAGCTTTGTGCGCCTGGTCGAAAAACTGCAGCGCTCGCAGGCGACGCTGACCCAGGCCTCGAAACTCGCGGCGCTCGGCGAGATCACCGCGCTGATGGCGCACGAGGTGCGCACGCCGCTGGGGATCCTGCGCTCCTCGGCGCAGATGCTGAAGCTCGAGCCGGCGCTGAGCGCCGAGGGCGGCGAACTGGTCGGCATCATCGAGAGTGAAACCGAGCGTCTCAACCGCCTGGTCACGTCGATGCTCGACAGCGCCCGGACGCGCGCGCCGCAGCGCCGGCCCGACGACATTCACGACATCATCCGCCACGCGATCACCCTGCTCGGCTCGCAGGCGCGCGACCGCCACGTGCATCTGGAATTCATCGCCGACGCCAGCCGTACGATGCTCGACTGCGATTCGGAGCAGATTTCGCAGGTGCTGCTGAACCTGATCATGAACGCGCTGCAGATCGTCGCCGACGGCGGCCACGTGCAGGTGCGCAGCCGCGACGAGGCGCAGCGCCTGGTCGTCGAAGTCGGCGACGACGGCCCGGGTATCGCGCCGGAGGATCGCAGCCGGATCTTCGAGCCCTTCGTGTTCAAGCGTGAAGGCGGCGTCGGCCTGGGCCTTGCGGTGGTCAGCCAGATCCTGCGGCAACATGGCGGCGACATCGTCGCCGACAGCAGCCCACTGGGCGGCGCGCTGTTCCGTTTCTGGCTGCCGCGAACCCAAGACGAGGAATCATGAGCAATGCACTGCGGGTGCTGGTCGTCGACGACGAGGCGAACATGCGCCGCGTCCTCGAGATCATGTTGACGCGCCACGGCTATCGCACCGAAAGCGCCGCCGACGGCGAACAGGCCTACGAGCGTCTGCAGGGCGGTGGCTTCGATCTGGTGATCAGCGATCTGCGCATGCCGGTGATCAACGGCATCGAGCTGTTGCGCAAGCTGCGTGACAGCGGCATCGACGTACCGCTGATCATGATCACCGCGCAAGGCAGCATCGAAAGCGCCGTGGAGGCGATGCGCCTCGGCGCCTGCGACTACCTGCTGCGGCCCTTCGACATCAACGCGCTCGACCTGGCGATCCAGCGCGTGCTGACGGTGCGCGGCGTGCTGCAGCAGAACCAGTATCTGAAGGAACAGAGTGATCGCGACTGGCAGGGCCTGGTCGGCGGCAGCGCGGCGATGCAGCGACTGCGCGAGCAGATCCGCCAGGTGGCACCGACGCGCGCGACGGTGCTGCTGACCGGCGAAACCGGCACCGGCAAGGAAGTCGTGGCGCGGGCGATACACCGCGCCTCGGAGCGCCGCGAGCAGCTGTTCGTCGCGCTCAATTGCGCGGCGATCCCATCCGAGATGCTCGAAAGCGAGCTGTTCGGCCACGAGAAAGGCGCGTTCACCGGCGCGCTGCGCGAACGCATCGGCAAGTTCGAGCTCGCCGACAAGGGCACGATCTTTCTCGACGAGATCACCGAAATGCCGTTGGCGCTGCAGACCAAACTGCTGCGCGTACTGCAGGAGGGCGAGGTCGAAAAACTCGGTGGCAACCGCAGCGTCAAGCTGGATCTGCGCGTGATCGCGGCGACCAACCGCTCACCCAAGCAGGCGGTGCGCGACAACCGGCTGCGCGAGGACTTGTACTACCGCCTGAATGTGTTCGCTCTGGAGCTGCCGCCGCTGCGTGAGCGCCGCGAGGATCTGCCCGACCTGATCGCCCATTTCGCCAGGCAGCATCTGGGCGAGGGCCGCAGCCTGCCGGCCGCCTCGGCCGACACGCTGCGCCAGCTACAGCAGTATCGATGGCCGGGCAATGTGCGCGAACTCGGCAACGTCGTCGAAAGAGCCCTGATCCTGGGGAATGGCAAGACCCTGGACCTGCAACACTTCTCCCACGAGTCCAGCGACGCGATCGTGCCGGCCGCACTGCCGAACGACACGGCGCACGACAGCAGCGATCTGAACCTGGAAGCCAGCGTCGAGGCGCTGGAGACGCAGCTGATCCGTGAAGCATTGCGGCAGACCCGCGGAAACCGGACGCGGGCTGCGCAATTGCTGAAAATCAGCGAAAGGTCGATCTGGTACAAGCTGAAAAAATACGGGCTGGCGACCGCGGCAGATAACGCGGCATCCTGAAGACGCCCGCGCGAATGCAGAAGGAATGACTTCTTATAAGGTTATGGACCGTCGTGCGCCTAGGAGCGGTTGAAAGAGCGACGGCGCAGGAGCCGGCGGATCAGCGCGGTCAGCGCCGCCAGCAACAGCACGGCGCCGGCCACGAGCACCCAACGGTAATGGTCGATCTGCTGCTGGCGTGCATTGGTGGCGACCTGGCGTAATCTTCCCCGTCTGAGCGACAACTCATAACGAGAGCTTTCTGGCATCGTAACGCCAGGAGGCAGGGATGAAGAAGTCACGTTTTACCGAAACCCAGATCGTCACGATTCTGAAGCAGGCGGACGCCGGCATGGCCGTGAAGGACATCTGTCGCAAGGCGGGCATCAGCGAGCCGATCTACTACAGCTGGAAGTCGAAGTACGGCGGCATGCAGGCATCGGATCTGAAGCGGACCAAGGAGCTGGAAGCGGAGCTGTCGCAGCTCAAGCGCATGCATCGTGGCTGGCCTGGCCATTCATATGCAATGGAACTGCCGCAATAAAACGACCCGCGATGTATTGTCGTCGCGAATTCATCTTCAGGAAAACCGTCATGAAATCCCTAGTCCGGCGGGTGCCGACCGGCGCTGCCGTCCTGCTGTTGCTGCTGCTCGCCGGCTGCGTAGCGCCGACATCACTGGCGAACCGCGACGGCGGCGTATCGTCGCGGCTGCAAGGCGACGCCGCGCATCCGGCGCAGGCGCAGAACTGGATTCGCACCGAGCTGTATTTCGGCACCGGCCCGGCCGATGACGCGCATCAGGGTATCGACGAAGCCGCCTGGCGCGCGTTTCTCGATCGCGAGATCACGCCGCGCTTTGCCAGCGGCCTCAGCGTGTTCGACATCTACGGCCAATGGCAGGACAAGGGCGCGGCCGCGCCCGAGCGCCTGCGCTCCAAGGTCGTCGTGCTGCTGCACGAATCGAACGCGGACAAAGACGCCAAAATCGAGCAGATCCGCAGCGCCTGGAAAAAGCTGACCGGCGATCTGTCGGTGCTGCGCGTGAGCCAGCCCGCCGAGGTGTCGTTCTGATCGGGCTTGCCACGGCGCTGGTTCGCCAATACCCGGTGCTGCTGTCGGCGCGCCGGCTCACGTGCAGCGCACGGCCAACCGCCGCGAAGGCCCCAGGGCTCAGACGCTGCCGATGACCTTGCCCGGATTGAGGATGCCCTTGGCGTCGAGCGTGCGCTTAAGCGTGCGCATCAGCTCGATCTCGATGGCCGAGCGCGAGATCGGCAGGCGCGCGCATTTTTCGGTGCCGATGCCGTGCTCGGCGGAGATCGAGCCGCCGATCGCCTGCAGCGGCAGGTAGACGTCATCGTCGGCCAGCTTGTGCAGGCCCTCGCCTTCGGTGCCCGGGTGCACGAACAGATGCAGGTTGCCGTCGCCGATGTGGCCGATGACGTTGCAGATGCTGTCGGGCCAGCGCGCTTTCAACCGCTGCTGCACCTCGCGAATGTAGGCGTCCATGTCGCGGATCGGCAGGCTGACGTCGTACAGGAAGATCGGCTTGTGCTCGTACAGCGCCTGGAAGTTTTCGCGGATTTCCCACAGGGCGCGGCGCTCGGTCTCCGAGCCGGGGATCACGACGTCGGCGGCGATCTGCTGTTCCAGCGCCTGCTCCATCGTCGCCAGAAAGCCTTCCTGATCGGCCTCGGGCTGTGCGCCTTCGGCTTCGAGCATCACGTAGAAGGCGTGATCACGGCCCATCGGCGCGCGGTGAAAACCGGGCGCGGTGACAGTGTGGAAATACTGCCCCCACATCACCTCGAACGCGCACAGTTTGCCGCCAAGGGATTTCTGCACATGCCTCAATAACGAAGTGACCTGGGCGAAACTGTCGAGTGCGAGCATCGCACTGTTGCGGCTGCTCGGCGCCTCTTCGAGTTGCACGATGACGCGCGTGACAATGCCGAGCGTACCTTCGCTGCCGATGAACAAATGCTTCAGGTCGTACCCGGCATTGTTCTTCAACATGCGGTTCATCGACGACACGATGCTGCCGTCGGCCAGCACCGCCTCCAGGCCGAGCACGCGCTGCCGCATCATGCCGTAGCGGATCACGTTGATGCCGCCGGCATTGGTCGCGACATTGCCGCCGATCGTGCAGGAACCGCGGGCGCCCAGATCCAGCGGGAAATACAGGCCCTGCTCGCGCACCGTCTCCTGCAGCTTCTGCAGCACCACGCCGGCCTGGACCGTCGCCGTGCGGCCGATGCTGTCGATCTCCTCGATCGCGTTCATCCGCTCCAGCGACACGATCACGTCGCGCGAATCGCTGATCGCGCCTTCGACGCAGCCGGTCAGGCCGCCGTGCGTGACCACGCTCTGTCCGCGTTCGTTGCACAGCTTCAGCACCGCCGAAAGCTCGGCCGTCGTGCGCGGCCGCACCAGCGCTGCGGCCTGCATCGGCGCCGGGTTCCAGTAACTGGTCGCGCGATCGGCGACGCGGCTCGGGTCCAGCACCGCGTCGCTGCCAAGCAAGCCGCGCAAGGCGGCGAGAACATCGGTCATGTCGGCTCCCGGCTTCGGCTCGGCGATTGATAAACAGGTTCTTGCGCCGGCGGCCTGATCTGCGCGCTATCGAGGCGCGTCGTTCTTGGACTGCACAACTTGTACTTCGGAACACTATGTTCCGAAGATTGACCTGTTCTATACTCGATTGCAACCAGCCCCGACGCCAAGACCCGCGATGGCAGCCACCCCAGTGAAGAGAGTCCGGCTCAACCGCGGCGAGCAGAAGGAGCAGCGAACACAGCAGTTGCTGGACGCGGCCTGGGAACTGTTCTGCGAAAAAGGCTACGACGCGCTGACCATCGACGAAGTCGCCGAGCATGCGGGCTATTCGCGCAAGCCGATCTACTCGCTGTTTGGCGACAAGCAGACGCTGTTCTTCGAACTATGGCTGCGGCTGCTGGATGAAATGACTACGCTGGCGCTGACGCCTTTCGAACACGGTGCCGGGCTGCGCGCCAACCTCAAGCGGCTGGCGGCGATCGCCACCGAGCGCGCCAAGGCCGGCGCGTCCCTGCAGGGCGAAAGCCTGTTCTTCGTCGTGCAGACCATCGCGCTGAGCCGGCCCGATCTGACCGCGAGAGTCAGTCAGGCGACCCAAGATGTGCTCGGGCGCCTGGCGCAGGCGATCAAACAGTCCACGCTGGCCGACGGCGAGAAGCTGCGCGGCAAGCCGGAGCAGGTTGCCGCGCACCTGGTCGCGCACATCAACGGCCTGTCGATGCTGCAGTTCCAGACCGGCGTCAACTACATGCGCAGCCAGGATCTGTTCGAGGTGTTCGTACACCTGACACTCACCGAGGCGGCGTGATGACCGCAGCTGTCCCTCTGAACCTGGCGCAGCTGGATGCCATCGCCGCGACGCGGGTCGACGGCGTCGCCGTCGAAGTGCCGAACTATCCGCGGCACATCGGCCGGCGCATCTGCCACATCGGTGTCGGCGGTTTTCATCGCGCGCACCAGGCGGACTATCTGCATCGCCTGCTACAGCTCGGCCTGGGAGAAGACTGGGGTATCTGCGGCATCGCGCTGCGCGCCGCCGACCAGCCGCTGTACCGGACACTGCAAGATCAGGATCTGCTGTATTCGCTGTGGGAAGTCGACGCGGCCTCGACCCGCGTCAAAGTGATCGGCTCGCTGATGGCCTATGTCGACGCCAGTGCCGACGCCGCGCCGGCGATCGCGGTGATCGCCGATGCGGCGACGCGCATCGTCTCGCTGACCATCACCGAGGCCGGCTACTGTCTCGACGACGCCGGCACGCTGAACCTCGGGCATCCCGACATCGCCGCCGACCTTGCCCGCTTCGAGCAGCCGCGCAGCGCTCCGGGTGTGATCGTTCGCTCGCTGGCGCAGCGCCGCGCCGCCGGCAGCGGCGGACTCACGCTGATGTCCTGCGACAACCTGATCGAAAACGGCCACCGGCTGCGTGCAAGCATCCTCGGCTTCGCCGCGCAGATCGATACCAGCCTGGCGCAGTGGATTGCCGATAACGTCAGCTTCCCTTCGTCGATGGTCGACCGCATCACCCCGGCCGCGGACCCGGCGCGCAACCGGCAGTTGTGCGAACGCTGGGGCGTGGACGACGCGGCGCTGGTGCTGTGCGAACCCTGGCAGCAATGGATACTCGAGGACGACTTCGTCGCCGGCCGCCCGGCTTTCGAGAAAGTCGGCGTCGTGCTCAGTAGCCTGGTCAAACGCTACGAGGACATGAAGGTTGGCCTGCTCAACGGCGGCCACTCGGCGCTGTCGCATCTGGGCCTGCTGTGCGGCCACGTCAGCGTGCACGCCGCGCTGCAGCAGCCGGCGATCGCGCGCTGGCTGGCCGGCTACATGAATCAGGTCGCGACGACGCTGGAGCCACTGGACGGCGTCAGCTTCGACGACTACCAGGCCTCGCTGATCCGCCGCTTCCTGAATCCGGCGATCGAGGATCGGCTGCAGCGGCTGGCACAGGACAGCTCGCAGAAATTCCAGCAGGTACTGCTGCCGCCGCTGTTGAAGCGGCTGCAGCGCGGGCAGAGTTTCGACTATCTCGCCGCGACGCTGGCCTTGTGGATGCGCTATCTGGCCGGCCTGCAGCAGGATGGCGCGGCGCGTGCGGCTTATCAGGACACGAACAGGGACGAGCTGATATCGCTGGCCGCAGCGGCGATCGACGACGGTGATGCGCGCCGCTTCATGCAGGCAAGGATGCCGCTGCCGGCGGACTATATCGGCCGGGTGTGCGCCCGGATCGAACATCATTTGAGCGGTTTGCGTGATGCAGGCTACGAGGCACATCTGGCGACGCTGGCCACCTGACAAAAAAACGGTGGCTCATGACCCGCCGTTTTGCGTCGCAGGCAGGCGAATATCCACCAGCCTCCAGCGCAGCCCGTCGCGCTGCAGCAGCAGATCGATGGTCTGTGCGGGGTCAATGCGATCCGGCACCGTGATCCGAACCTGCGACAGCGAAACCAGCCGCCAGCGCGTGCCCTCGGGCAGGCTGAGCCGGCGCGGCGCGATGCCGATGGCCTGCTGCGCGCGATCCTGGCCGCTACGCGCCAGCGACCAGCGCCCGTAACCGCTGGCCAGCGCCACCAGCCCCTGCGGCGTGTCCACGGCCGCCAGCATCGCGTTGTCGGTCTGCTGCGCGAACCAGCGTTGCACGCCCGACCACCAGTGCCGCGGCACGGCGGCGTCGGCCGGCGCCGCCGCCAGCTGCGCCGCCAGGCTGGCGCGGATCGTCGGCAGGTCGGCATAGCGCTGCAGCGCCGCGTCGTCATGGCGGTCGGCGGCGGCGGACAGCGCGTGCAGCGACAGGAACGGCGTCGACACCAGCCAGGCCGCCAGCGCTGCGGTCAAGGCCAGCAGAACCCAGGCGCTGACCAGCCCGCCTGCCGGCCCGGGTGCAGAATCCCGCTCGACAGATGGCACGGTCGCCTGGTTCATCCGTCCAGCATAAAAACGCCCGTCCAACTGCCGCCTGACCGGGCGCGCAGGCGATACTGCCGCCATGAACGACGTCACCAACGCCTTCCTGCTGACTTTTGCCGCGCTGTTCCCGATCGTCAATCCGCTGGAAGCGGCGCCGTTCTTTCTGGCGGTGACCAACCGCTGCAATGACGCCGAGCGCAACGTGCTGGCGCGCAAGGTCGCGTTCAACGGCTTCTTCCTGCTGATCGGCTCGATGCTGCTGGGGCCGTGGATCCTTCAGTTCTTCGGTATCGAGCTGCCGATCGTGCGCATCGCCGGCGGCCTGATCGTCACCTCGATGGGCTGGAAGCTGCTCAGCAACGACAGCGGCTGGTCGGACTCCGGCGCCACCGCCGCCAACCTGGAGCCGTCGGCGCGCAAGCCGCTGGGCAGTTTCTATCCGTTGACGATGCCGCTGACGGTCGGCCCGGGCTCGATTTCGGTGGCGATCACGATCGGCAGCCGCAAGGCCGAGACGCCGGACTCCTTGCCGCTGCTGTTGCTGCACGGCATCGGCGCGCTGGCCGGCGTGATCGCGATCGCGGCGAGCATTTATCTGAGCTACCGCTTTGCCTCGCGCGTGGCGCGGCTGCTCGGCGAGACCGGCGTCGACGTGCTGGTACGCCTGTCGGCCTTCGTGCTGATCTGCATCGGCATCCAGATCATCTGGAGCGGCTACAGCGCGCTGATCGCGGTGGCGCCCTGACCGGAGAGACCCCGGGTTTCACCCGGGCTACAAGTGCGGCGTAGCCCGGGTGAAACCCGGGTCGGGAAAATACAGAACCCGCTTAGCGATTGATTCAGCGCGGATGCGGCGTAACATACGGACCGGCTCCCCATCGTGCCGGTTCGTCGAAAGCGCCGTCCGCCGCCGTGGAAAGTCTTAGAGCGCCCAGGCGCAACAGACAATGCGACAGTCCGAGCAGTTTGAGAATGCACTTGTCCGGCCAGATCCGGTCAAAGCCGCCATTCCCTGCCGAGACTGCGGCCCAAAATTCAGGACACTCGACTAAATGAGCAAAGAGCAGCCGACGATCATCTACACCTTGACCGACGAGGCGCCGCTGCTGGCGACGCACGCCTTCCTGCCGATCATCCGCAGCTTCACTGAGCCGGCGGGCATCAAGATCACCACCAGCGACATCTCGGTGGCGGCGCGCATCCTCGCCGAGTTTCCCGAAAACCTGACCGCTGAACAGCGCGTCCCCGACAACCTCGCCGAGCTCGGCCGGCTGACCCTGCTGCCGGACACCAACATCATCAAGCTGCCCAACATCAGCGCCTCGGTCCAGCAGCTGGTCAACGCAATCAAGGAACTGCAGGGCAAGGGCTACAAGCTGCCGGACTTCCCCGAAGACCCGAAGACCGATGTCGAGAAGCAAACCCGCAAGCGCTACTCCCGTTGCCTGGGCAGCGCGGTCAACCCGGTGCTGCGCGAAGGCAATTCCGACCGCCGCGCGCCGAAGGCGGTCAAGGATTACGCACGCAAGAATCCGCACAGCATGGGCGAATGGAGCATGGCCTCGCGCACCCATGTGGCGCACATGAAGCACGGCGATTTCTATCACGGCGAAAAGTCGCTGACATTGGATCGTGCGCGCAAGGTCAAGATGGAGCTGCAGACCGGCAGCGGCAAGGCGGTGGTGCTGAAGAACGATATCGAGCTGCTCGACGGCGAGATCATCGACAGCATGTTCATGAGCAAGAAGGCGCTGCTGGCGTTCTATGAGGAGCAGTTCGAGGACGCGCGCAAGACCGGCGTGATGCTGTCCTTGCACGTCAAGGCGACGATGATGAAGGTGTCGCACCCGATCGTGTTCGGCCACGCGGTGCGGGTGTTCTACAAGGACGCCTTCGACAAGCACGACGCGCTGTTCAAGGAGCTCGGCGTCAATGTCAACAACGGCATGGTCAACCTCTACGACAAGCTCGAAACGCTGCCGTCGAGCAAGCGCGACGAGGTGATTCGCGACCTGCACGCCTGCCACGAGCACCGTCCGGAACTGGCGATGGTGGACTCGGCCAAGGGCATCTCCAACTTCCATTCGCCGAACGACGTCATCGTCGACGCCTCGATGCCGGCGATGATCCGCATCGGCGGCAAGATGTGGGGCGCCGATGGCCGTCCGAAAGACACCAAGGCGGTGATCCCGGAGAGCACGTTTGCCCGCATCTACCAGGAGATGATCAATTTCTGCAAGACCAACGGCAACTTCGATCCGGTGACGATGGGCACCGTGCCCAATGTCGGCCTGATGGCGCAGCAGGCCGAGGAATACGGCTCGCACGACAAGACCTTCGAGATCCCGGAAGCCGGCGTCGCCAACATCGTCGACATCGAAACCGGCGACGTGCTGCTGTCGCAGAACGTGGAGGCCGGCGACATCTGGCGCATGTGCCAGGTCAAGGACGCGCCGATCCGCGACTGGGTCAAGCTCGCGGTCACGCGCGCACGCAACTCCGGCATGCCGGCGCTGTTCTGGCTCGACCCGTATCGTCCGCATGAAAACGAAATGATCCGCAAGGTCAAAACCTACCTGAAGGATCACGACACCAGCGGCCTGGACATCCAGATCATGTCGCAGGTGCGCGCGATGCGTTACACGCTGGAGCGCGCGATGCGCGGCCTGGACACGATCTCGGTCACCGGCAACATCCTGCGCGACTACCTGACCGACCTGTTCCCGATCATGGAACTCGGCACCAGCGCCAAGATGCTGTCAATCGTGCCGCTGATGGCCGGCGGCGGCATGTACGAAACCGGTGCCGGCGGCTCGGCGCCGAAGCATGTCAAGCAGCTGGTCGAGGAAAACCACCTGCGTTGGGATTCGCTCGGCGAGTTCCTGGCGCTGGCGGTGAGCCTGGAAGACCTCGGCATCAAGACCGGCAACGCGCGCGCGAAGATCCTCGCCCGGACGCTCGACGCGGCCACCGGCAAGCTGCTCGACAACAACAAGAACCCGTCGCCGAAAACCGGCCAGCTCGACAACCGTGGCAGCCAGTTCTATCTGGCGATGTACTGGGCGCAGGCGCTGGCCGAGCAGAACGACGACGCCGAGCTGAAGGCGCGCTTCGCCAAGCTGGCGAAGGTGCTGGGCGACAGCGAGCAGAAGATCGTCGCCGAATTTGCCGAAGTCCAGGGCAAGCCGGCCGACATCGGCGGCTACTACCTCGCCGACCCGAAGCAGGTGGAAGCGGTGATGCGCCCCAGCGCGACGTTCAACGCGGCGCTCGCCGCGGCGTAGCTTGCTGAACCTGTAGGAGCGGATCCTATCCGCGACTGATGCCCCGACGGCACAGTCGCGGATAGGATCCGCTCCTACATTTGGCTGGCCGCAGACAATCCGCCCCCGGATTGTTACAGTCGGTTTTTATTCGACAAGAAGCCGACGCATCAGTGAATGATCTGCACCGCCTGTTGGTCACGCTGACGCTTGCGTTCGGCGTAACGCTCTCCGCCACGGCGTCTGCCGCCGCCGGAACCCTGTCGCTGAAATCCAATGCCGCGCTGGTGGTCGATCAGGACACCGGCGAATCGCTGTTCGCCAAGAACGCCGACGTGGTCATGCCGATCGCCTCGCTGACCAAGCTGATGACCGCGCTGGTGGTCACCGACGCGCGGCTGCCGATGGACGAAATGCTGGAGATCAGCAACGACGACGTCGACCGCGAAAAGCACACCACCTCGCGCCTGCCCGTGGGGACCCGGCTCAGCCGCGGCGAGATGATGCTGCTGGCGCTGATGGCCTCGGAGAATCGCGCGGCGATGTGCCTGAGCCGCGCCTATCCGGGCGGCCGCAAGGCGTTTCTCGCCAAGATGAATGAGAAGGCGCGATCGCTGGGCATGAGCAAGACCTACTTCGCCGATTCCGCCGGCCTGTCCAGCCTCACCGTATCCACCGCCCGCGATCTGCTGCGCCTGGTCAGCGCCGCCGACGCGCAGGAACAGGTCCGCAGGGACACGGTGCAGCCCGAGGCGACGCTGCGCGTGAAGAAGCAGATGCTGACCTTCGTCAACACCAATCGCATGGTGCGCAACAATCGCGACTGGGACATCGAGCTGCAGAAAACCGGCTTCACCAACGAGGCCGGCCGCTGCCTGGTAATGCGCGCGACCACGCTCAACCGCAACATCACGATGGTGTTCCTGAACTCCTTCGGCACCCTGACCCGCTTCGCCGACGCCGGCCGCGTGCGCAAGCATCTGGAACGCCAGGGCAAGGCCAAGCCGGCGCGCCCCGCCACCGAAGCCGCCAACGTCAACAAGACGGCGTCCTGAGCCGCAAGCCGTGAACGGCGAAGCGGCACAGCTGCTGGCGGTCTTCGGCAAGGGCTTCGCGCTGTCGGCTGCGCTGATCGTCGCGATCGGCGCGCAAAACCTTTTCGTGCTGCGCCAGGGCCTGCGCCGCGAACACGTCTTCGCGATCGTGCTGTTCTGCGGTTCCGCCGACGCTCTGCTGATCGCCGCCGGTGTCGCCGGCCTGGGCGCGCTGCTGCAGGCCGTCCCTGGTCTCACGCTATGGCTGACACTGGGCGGCGCCGCTTTCCTCGCCTGGTATGGCATCGGCGCGCTGCGCCGCGCCCTGCATCCGGCGACGATGGCGGTGGAGCTGCAGCCGTCGATGAGCCTGGGCCGCGCGCTCGCCGGCTGCGCCGCGTTCACGCTGCTCAACCCGCACGT
This sequence comes from Hydrocarboniphaga sp., assembly GCF_965279055.1. NCBI lineage: Bacteria > Pseudomonadati > Pseudomonadota > Gammaproteobacteria > Nevskiales > Nevskiaceae > Hydrocarboniphaga > Hydrocarboniphaga sp. Next base: position 2,414,071 of record NZ_OZ257125.1, read on the forward strand.
GTATCTGGACACCGTGCTGCTGATGGGCGCGGTCGGATCGAGCGTGCAGCCCGCGTCTCGGCCGTGGTTCGTCGCCGGCGCCGCCAGCGCCTCGTACATCTGGTTCACCGCGCTGGGTTACGGCGCTCGCCTGCTGACGCCGGTTTTCGCGCGGCCGATCGCGTGGAAGCTGCTCGATCTGGGCGTCGGCGTGACGATGCTGGTGCTGGCGGCGGCCTTGCTGATGCGAGCGCTTAATCTGTAGTTTCAGGTTCAATCACTACGTCGCGCGCGGATACGTCGTATATCCCTCCGCTCCCTGCGAATACCAGGTCTTCATGTCGTCTGCTGTCAGCGCAATGCCCTGGGCCAGGCGCGCCGGCAGATCCGGGTTCGCCAGGAATTTGCGGCCGAAGGTGATCGCGTCCGCCGCGCCGGATGCGAGCGCGGCCTGGCCGCGCTGCAGGTCGTAGTCCGAGTTCAGCACCAGCACGCCCTTGAAGCGCTCACGAATCAGCGGCGCCACCGGCGGGCGTTCGGACTTGCCGAAGGTTCCGTTCGGCCCCGGCTCACGCAGTTCCAGAAACGCGATGCCGAGTTCGTCGAGCGCCGCCGCAGCCGCCGGGAACAGCACATTCTGGTTGCTGTCGTCGACGCCCTGCGAATCGCCGTTCGGCGACAGCCGCACCGCGGTGCGGTCGGCACCGACTTCGTCGACCAGCGCGCGCGTCACCTGGCGCAACAGCAGCAGGCGGTTCTCGACCGGGCCGCCGTAGGCGTCTTGACGATGATTGCTGCCGTCGCGCAGGAACTGGTCGATCAGGTAGCCATTGGCCGCATGCAGTTGCACGCCGTCGAAACCGGCCGCGATCGCGTTGCGCGCCGCATGCACGTAGTCCGCGATCAGCCGCGGAATCTCGGCAAGCGCCAGTTCGCGCGGCTGCACATACGGCGCCTTGCCTTCATAGGTGTGCGCCTGGCCCGGCGCGGTGGTTGCGCTGGCCGACACCGGCTGCACGCCGTGCAGCGACGGATGCACCAGGCGCCCCATATGCCAGAGCTGCGCGAAAATCCGGCCGCCGGCGGCATGTACTGCCTCGGTCACGGTCTTCCAGTGGCGCACATGCTCGACGCCCCAGAGGCCGCCGGCATAGGGCCAGCCGCTGCCTTCGACGCTGATGCCGGTGGCCTCGGTGATGATCAGGCCAGCGCTGGCACGCTGCGCGTAGTACTCGGCCATCAGCTCGGTCGGCACATGGTCGCGGCTGGCGCGGCCACGCGTCAGCGGCGCCATCCAGACGCGGTTCGGGCATTGCAGCGCTCCCGCCTTGATAGGGTCGAACAGTGTGGGCATCGCAGGTCTCGGCTTGAATTCGATCCGATGCTAGCAGCCCGACATGACGCGGACCCGACCGTAACGGCTGCGTGACAGACGGGCTTGCTATCGTGACGCCATCAACCGACTGGAGATCTGGGCGATGATGTCGTTGTGGACCCTGCTGGACGATATGGCCGGGCTGATGGACGACATCGGCGTAATGTCGAAGGTCGCGGCCAAGAAAACCGTCGGCGTGGTCGGCGACGACATCGCGGTCAACGCCGAGCAGGTGTCGGGCAGCAGCGCCGAGCGCGAGCTGCCCATCGTCTGGGCGGTGTTCAAGGGCTCGCTGATCAACAAGCTGATCCTGGTACCGATCGCGCTGCTGCTGGAGGCTTTCGCGCCCTGGGCGCTGGGGCCGGTGCTGATCATCGGCGGCACCTACCTGTGCTTCGAGGCTTTCGAAAAACTGCTGCACGCGCCCTGGCCGGGACGCAAGGCGCAGGGCGATGCGCATGCGCAGGCACAGCCGAAAACGGCACAGACCGAGCGCGACAAGATCAAGGGCGCGGTCCGCACCGACTTCATTCTCAGCGGCGAAATCATCATGATCGCGCTGGCCGCGATCGGCGAGGCGCCGCTCGCGACGACGATCGTCAGTGTCAGCCTGCTCGCGGTCGGCATGACCGTGTTCGTCTACGGCCTGGTCGCGCTGCTGGTGAAGTTCGACGACGTGGGCTTTGCTTTGACGCGGCGTGATTCGGCATCGGCAAAAAAACTGGGGCTTGCGATTCTGGCCGCGGCGCCGGCGCTGATGAAGCTGCTGGCGCTGGTCGGCACCGCGGCGATGTTCGCGGTCGGCGGCGGCCTGCTGGTGCACCACGTCGCGGCGCTGCATCACGCCATCATCGCTGTCATCGGCGAGCCGTCGTCGTGGCTGGCCGCTCTCGCCGACACCGTCGTCGGCGTGGTACTCGGGGCGCTTGCCTTCGTCGTCGTCGAAGCGGCGATGAAGCTCTACAGGCGACGCTAGCGCGCGGCAGGTTTTGCCGGCAACAGCGGAACTGGCAAGGCCCGTGGCGCGGTGGCGACGACCGCGCGATTGACCACGCGGAACGGCCGCACCGTCAGCCGGTCGAGAAACAGCCGGATGCGCTCTTCCATCGTCCACAGCTCGGAGCCGTCGACGAAGCGATGCTGCGGCAGCCGCGGCTGCTGCCAGGCCAGCGGCGCGATCCTGCGAGTCTGCGGGCTGCGGCAGCTGAACGGCGTCGCCGGCGTTTTCCGCGCGGCCGGATCGTCGAATACGCCGATCAGATCCTCGCCCATCCACACCTGGCCGCGGAACGGCACGCTGGGCCGCACCGTGCGCAGCACGCTGTAGGCAAGGCGCACTTCGTCGCCGCAGACCAGCATCTGGTAACGCAGCTCGGCGCTGTCGTCCGGCGGGCCGATGACGACCGTGGCGACGGCGGCGAAGCTCGCGCGGATTTCGTTCGGCCGCGCCGTTGAAGCCGTTTTCGGCAGCGGCTTTTTCCAGGCATCCGGCGGCGCCTGCGTCACCACCAGATCGCGGACCGGGCAGCCACCCTTGACCGCCATCGGGCAGTATTTCTGCCGGCCGCTGCTATCGAAGATCGTCAGCGGCCCGACCAGCAGGCCGTCGCTGCCGAGCGTGCCGACGCGCTTGCTGTCCTTGTCCCAGAAGGTCAGCGGGCCGGGCTTGCAGGAGCCGTCCTCGTTGAGCAGGCAGTCCTTGACTTCGCCGCCGCGGAAAATCCAGCGGCCGCTGCCGACCCAGGCCGACTCGTATCCGCGCGCCTTGCGCACGCCGTGCAGGATTTCCTTCGACGGCAGTTGCAGGACCGCTTCACCGTCGCAGTCGCCGGCGATATTGACCACGCATTCCAGGCGCTGGCCGTCGGCATTGATCGTCGTCGACACGCCGACATACTGATCGACGCCATCGACCACGCGCAGGCTTTCGCTGCGGCGCTTGCCGTAGGGATAGAAGGTGGTCAGATCGCCGAGGCAGCGGCCGTCCGGCGCGAAAGCGCAGACCGTGCGCACGTTCATGTTGTCGACCCGCGTCAGCTCGCCGAGCCAGACCAGGCGATCCGAGCCGAGAAAGCCGCGCGTGCCACTGATGTTGTCGCTGCCATCGCGATAACGCGCACTGCCGATGCATTCGCCATCGGGCAGACGCTGCGCGCAGGCCCAGCTCGGCGATGCCGCACGGGCGTCGCAACACAGCAGCAGCAACAACGCGCACAGACCGGCCGCAATCGCTTTCTTCAGCGGCGCATTTTCGTCGTGACCCACCGTGGTTATCTCCCCGCCCGCCGCCAGTATCGCCCGCGTATCAGGCTAGCGGTGAAGTCCGCCACGCATCGCGTCCGGCTCAGCCAACGCGCCGGCTGGCCGGACCAGTGGCGCCCGGCGCGCGCTGATCGGTAACGGCGTTAACCGCCAATTCATTCCCGGCCGCGATGCTGACCCCAACGGCTCCCGGCCACACTCAAGGAAGAAATCACATGAACCGCATCATTCCCTACGGCCTGTCCACGGCCTTGCTGGCGCTGACTGCCGCCTGCTCCACCCATCCGACGCAGCCGCAGAGCGCGTCATCGATGTCCTCGTCGACACCGGCCGCGCAGCTCGCCAGCTGCGACGGCGCGACCGCGCTGGCGCCGCAGGCCACCGCCGACGCGGTGCTCGCCGCCTGCGGCCAGCCGAGCTTTCGCGATGCCTGGGGCATGAGCGCGGAAATCCCGCAGGCCAACGTGCTGGCACCGGTGGAAGAGTGGTACTACAACCCCGGCCCGAACGGTGAAGTGCAGGTGCTGCGCTTCGTCGAAGGCCGCGTCGCCACCGTCAGCCGCGACGGCGCCGGCTTCGATCCGCGCACCGCCGGCGGTGACTGCGTCGGCGCCAGCCTGAGCAAGGGACTGAGCAAGTACCGCCTGGCCCAGGCCTGCGGCCAGCCGGTGTCGCGCTCGGCCTACGTGGTCGACCCCAAACAGCTCGACCCGGGCTCGAGTACCTTCACCCAGGGCACCGCGCTGATCGAAGGCGACAAGCAAAACGGCAAGGTCGCGATTTATCGCGAGGCGCTGTCGTACGAAGTCGCCGGCGGCGTCACCACGGTGACGGTGCAGAACGGCCGCGTGTTCGACGTTTACGAGAACTCGACGCGGGTTTCGTCGGCCGAGTAATCGCGCCTTCAACCGTCGTTCCCGCCGTCGCGGGAACGACGGTTGCGTACAATCCGCGGCGTGACGAACTCGCCCCGCGCCATCGGTCCCCTGCTCACTTTGCCCGTGCACGCCGCGCTGGTCGCGGCGCGCGCCAGCGGCGCGACGAGCGTCGACTGCTCGTTCGATCTGGACCGGTCGAAGACGCAAGTCGACCTGGTTGCCGACGGCTTCGTCTACGACGGCCAGCGCTACCCGATCCCCGAGGTCTGCAAGGACCGCACGATCTATCACTGGAATGGCCGCGTGTTCGAGCCGGTCGCGCGCTTCGGCGGCTCGCTGATCAAGCTGGTGCCGACGCCATGGGGCGCGCCGACCTTCGAAATCGACGGCATCAAGATGCTGCCGACCGCGCAGGTGTCGCCTTACGCCGACGCCGAGCGCAAGGTCGGGCTGATCCAGCCGCGCGGCAAGCGGGTGCTCGACACCTGCGGCGGCCTCGGCTACTTCGCCGCCTGTTGTTTGAGCGGCGGCGCTGCGCAGGTGCAGTCCTATGAAAAGAATCTCGACGTGATCTGGCTGCGCAGCCTCAACCCCTGGTCGCCGGTCGCAGGCGGCGCCTTGAGCCTGCAGAACGCCGACGTCGCCGAGCAGATCAAGACGCTGGCCAGCGGCTCGGTCGACGCGATCCTGCACGACCCGCCGCGCTTCGGCATCGCCGGCGAGCTGTATTCGCAGGCCTTCTACGACCAGCTGGCGCGCGTGATCCGCCCGCGCGGCCGCCTGTTCCACTACACCGGCTCGCCGAACAAGCTGACCAGCCGCCGCGACGTGCCGGCGGAGGTCGCGACGCGCCTGCAACGCGCCGGCTTTTCCACCGAGTTCAACGGCGACGGCGTCGTGGCGATCAGAAAAGCAAACGCCGCGCGCCGCTGATAAAACCGGCGCCGCTTCCAGCACCTGCACCACAAGCGTCAACGCGGCTTGCGCAAACGCCCGCCCTACGCCCCACCACTCGCCGCCGTGGGGGCTCGGAGCTGGCCTGTTGCCCAGCTCCCCCGAGTGGAGGCTATTTCGACCGTCGCGCGCCCACCGTTATCGATACGATCGAATCGATTTTGTCGCTCAGTAAAGATTCAAGGCAACTATCGATTCGATCGAATCGATTTTGTTGACAAGGGCGGCATCTCAACCCAGAATCGATCAGAGGTAATCGATTTTATGCGTATTCCTATTGCCAATACCCACGACTTGGGCCTGCTGATCCGTGCTGCGCGGAAAGCGGGAAAAGTGCGTATGGACGACTTGCCTATGGCGGGGCCGGTGTTCGTGCGTCACGTCGAACGCGGCAAGGAAACCGCGCAGATCGGCCGCGTGCTCCGATTGCTCGATGAACTCGGAATTCGGCTGGTCGCGGATGTGCCCGACAACGTCGAGGCCGTACTTGACCGTATTCGGCAGGAAGATGCCGCTTCTGGCACTTCCCCGGCACGCAAGGGCAAAAGCAAGAGCAAGGCCTGATGGCACGCGCCCTAAACGTATTGGCGGGTGATCGTCAGGTCGGGCAGCTTCGCGAGCAGGACGACATCTGGGAGTTCGAGTACACCGCGCAGTGGCAGGCGAGCCCGGAGGTCTTCGATCTGTCGCCCGCGCTTTCGCGGCGCAGCTTGCTTCATCGCGACGGGTCCAGTCAGCGTCCGGTGCAGTGGTATTTCGATAACCTGCTTCCGGAGGAGGGGCTGCGCACCCTGCTGTCCAATGAAGCCGGCATTCCGGAGGCCGATGCGTTCGGTTTGCTGGCTCACTTCGGGCGCGAATCGGCGGGCTCGCTGACCTTGCTTCGCCAGGGCGAAAGCGAGGCTGGAGACCATGGTCGCAACGAACTTTCACAGGCGACATTGAGCCAGCGTATCGACCGCCTGCCAAAAGCCCCGATCAATCGTGACGCACCCAAGCGCATGTCCCTGGCTGGCGCCCAGCACAAGCTGCTGGTGATTTACGAAGACGGCGCCCTTTTCGAGCCGGTTGGTGGAACGCCCTCGACGCACTTGCTTAAACCCAATCATCCGGATGCTGGGTATCCCGCCTCCGTCCTGAACGAGTATTTCACGATGCGGCTGGCAGACCGCATGCGGTTGAGAGTGCCAGCTGTGCATCGTCTCCGGGTGCCGCAGCCGGTGTATCTGATCGATCGCTTCGACCGTGTCCCCGATGACGGCGGCAGGCTATTCAAGCGGCTCCATACCGTGGATGCCTGCCAGTTGCTGAACAAGTCTCGGGCGTTCAAATACACAGAAGCATCTGTGGAAACGCTCAATGAACTCATTGAGCGCTGCCGCAGCAAGGCCTCCGCGCGACAAGAGATTTTTCGCTGGCTGGCTTTCAATGTTCTCATCGGCAATGGCGATAATCATCTGAAGAACCTGTCCTTCCTCGTTCACCCGGACGGTGTCGAGCTGGCACCCGCCTATGACTTGCTGTCGACAGCGGTCTACGACACCCGCGCGATTGCCGACACCGAAGCAAAGTGGCCTGCCACGCATCTGGCACTTCCGCTACCCGGAGCTGCGACCTTCGGTGCGGTACGACGCTCCCATCTGGTTGATGCTGGCCGGGCGCTCAATTTGCCGCCAAGAGCGATCGACCGTGAGCTGGATCGAATGTCGGCGGGGTTGCTCGCAGCCGCCGATCAGCTCATCGCGGAAATAGAATCCGAGACGGAGGCCGAAGTCGCGCAGTGCCCAAATCCGAGCGCGGCTTCTGAATTCGTGCCCAACGAAATGCGATTGCTGAGTTGTATCCGAGGCATTGTGATCCAAGACATGCTGCGTCAGGTCGCAACAGCATAACCATGCAAGGATTCGAGGAGCAGCAGCGTAGAGTTTAAGGATCGTGCCGGATTCGATGTCGTCTGGCCGTGCTGAATCCCCGAATAGCGCGCCATCGTCCACTTACCGCACCAACCGTCACGCAACTCAAACAGGGTTTTGCAGACCTTGCCTAACGACGGAGCCGAGGCATTTGGCAATGCATCGGATCCGACGCTGGCGAAGTCAATCTTGCCCTGTCCCCCCGGGGCAAGATCGATCCCTTGAGAACATTAAAGAGGTCAGGTCGAATTATTTTTCTGTCCGTCTTCAACCGTCTCGAATTCCGGCCTGAACAGGTCACGATAGGCGGCCGTCCGTTCTACTGGATCAGATGACTTCGCCAGATAGATCGGATCAGGCGTCAACCGCGGATCCGATTGACCCCGGCCTTTGTGGCAAGACGGACCCACTGCTGAAGTCGCACGCGCCGTAACGGGCGCTGCGGCGCAATGACACTGCGAGAAGCTATTCCTGATTGAGGTTGAGGAAACTGAGCTCAGCTCGGCGCCTCTTCCAACGCCTGCACCAGAAACGCCAGCGAGGCTTGCGCAAACGCCCACATATTGGCGACGCGGTCATCGACGCCGGTGCGCAAGGTCATCACACGATCGAGCGGGCCGCAGATGGCGATGCAACTGTGGCCGGCCGGGTCGCCATAAGGATTGCCCTGCGGGCCGGCGGCGCCGGTTTCGGCCAGCGCCCAGGTGATCGCGCCGTGCTTGGCGCGGATCGCGTTGGCCAGCAGTTGCGCATAGGGCTCGGAGCTGGAGCGGATGCCCTGCTCGCGCAGGTCTTTCAGCGACAGATCGACCAGGCCGCGGATCGCGCGCGCCGAGTAGGTGATCGCGCCGCCGACGTAGTACGCGGACGCGCCGGGAACCGCGAGCAGGCTGGCCGAAATCAGGCCACCGGCCGAGGTTTCGGCGACGACGATTTTCTCGCCGCGTTGTTTCAGCAGCTCGCCGGCGCGCGCGCCCATTGCAGCGAGGTCGCGCATCAAGCGGTCAGGCTGCCCGGCTCACCGCCGCCGGGGAAGGCCAGACGCAGGTTCTTCAGCCAGGTGGTGCCGAACTGCCGCGTCAGCGAGCCGACGTTGTAAGGCAGGCCGTAACGCGCCGCGAGTGCGCGCACGCGCGGCGCGACTTCCGGATAGCGGTTGCTGCACATGTCGGGGAAAAGATGGTGCTCGATCTGGTGCGACAGGTTGCCGGCCATCACGTGGAACAGCTTGCCGCCCTGGATGTCGCAGGAGCCGAGCAGCTGGCGCATGTACCAGCGCGCGCGCGTTTCGCCCTCGACCTGCTGCTTGGTGAAGTTGTAGGCGCCGGCCGGAAAATGCCCGCAGAAAATGATCGTGAAGGTCCAGATGTTGCGGATCAGGTTGGCGATCAGGTTGGCCAGCGCGACGATGCCGAATATCGCCAGGGGCGACAACGGCACGAAGTAGGAAATCGGGATCGCCACCAGCGCCGCCGCGGCCGGCCAGGCGATGTAATCCTTGATCACCTGGCGCCAGACCTTGCGGCCGATATGGCGCAGCACCGGCTTGATTTCGGCGTAGGTCTTCTTGCCGCGCATGTGGTCGTCGAGCGCCTGCTCGTGCAGCGCCACGCCTTCTTCGAACAGCAGCATCAGCAGAACGAACGTAATCGGCTGGAACAGGTAGGCCGGATGCCATTTCTGCATCGCGGTCACGCGCATGATGCCGTAGCCCACGTCCAGATCCTTGCCGACGACATTGGTCCAGGTGTGGTGCACGACGTTGTGCGAATGCATCCAGCGATCGGACGGGCTCATCGTGTCCCACTCCCAGGTGTTGGACTGGATGTTCGGGTCCTTCATCCAGTCCCACTGAGCGTGCATCACGTTGTGGCCGATCTCCATGTTCTCGAGGATCTTGGCGGTGGCGAGCATCAACGTGCCCAGGCCGATGATCGCCAGCGCCGCGGTCCACGACGCCAGCAGGTGGCCCCAGGCCGGCAGGAAGAACAGGCCGGCGTAAATGACGAAGCGGCCGAGTACCGCGAGGCTGCGCTGGGTGCGGATCACCTTGAGGATGTACTGGCGGTCGCGCTCGCCGCGCGAGGCCATCACCTCGTCGTAGATCGCGTCCATCTCGCGGCCGAATTCGTCGATCTGGGCTTCGCCGAGATGCGTCGGTAAACCATGTGCGTTCATGCTGGCACCTTTCACAGGTCGAGTTCGCAATCGCCGGCCGCCGCGCAGATGCAGGTCTGCACGATCGCGCCGGTTTCGTTGAGCAGCTTGCCGGTGCGCATGTCGCGCACGCAGCCGGACAGCAGCCGGGTGTTGCAGGTGTGGCAGATGCCCATGCGGCAGCCGTGCGGCGGATTCATGCCGGCGTCCTCGGCCACGCGCAGCAGCGGCGTCAGATGGTCGGCCTGGACCGCGATCTTGCTTTTGCCGAAGCGCACCAGGCCACCGACCGCATCCGGCGGCAGGTCCGCGTACGCGGCGCGAAAACGTTCGACATGCAGGCGCCGCGACAGCCCGGCCTGGGCCCAGTGATCCTCCAGCGACTGCAGCAAGGACGGCGGGCCGCAGGCGTAGACGTCGCGATCGCGCCAGTCCGGGCACAGCTCGTTCAACTGCTCGGCGGAGAAATGCCGCCCGGCCCTCGCCTGATGGCCGATTTCGCGCGTCAGCTGCAGCTGCAGCTTGTAGCGCGGATGCTGCGCCGCCATTGCGCGCAGCTCCTGGCCGAAGATCACGTCGAACTCGTGCGGCGCGTAATGGATGTGTACCGAATCGGGCAGACGCTCCTCGGCGATCAGCGCGCGCAGCATGCTCATCGCCGGCGTGATGCCGCTGCCGGCGGTGATGAACAGCGGTCGCACCGGCTGCGCGTCGGGCAGGTAGAAATCGCCTTGCGGCAGGCCCAGCGGCAGGTAGTCGCCGACCTTGATCTGCCGCACCAGATGATGCGACATGCGGCCGCCGGCGATCGCCTTGACCGTAATCGTGATGCAGCGATCGTCGCGCTCGGGCGCCGACGAGATCGTGTAAGTGCGCGTGTAATGCATGCCGGCGATCGGCACACCGAGCCGCGCATGCTGGCCGGCGCGATGGCCGCGCCAGTTGACGCCGGGGCGCAGCGTGATGGTGCGCGCGTCGCGGGTTTCGTCCCAGACTTTTTCGACCCGTGCCTGCAGCGCATGGCGCGCCCATAGCGGGTTCACCAGTTCGACGTAATGCGAGGTGCGCAGCGGAAACGCAAAGTAATCGGTGATGGCTTCGATGCGCGACCACAGGGAACGCGCTGCTACGGGCGGGCTTTCACCACTGGTGTTCACGATCTCTCCTCGTGTGCCGGGTGCCACTGCGGGGACCTTTCAGCGAGCCGAGTATAGGAGCAAGTCCGGCCAGTCGTATTGGATCGACAGCGGATGGTCGGAGGCGGTCGCGCCGCCATTTTTGTCACCACAAGGACCGACGACTCTCGAACAAGCGCAAGTCGCCACCAAGCGGATCGCGAAACGACAGCGCCCGCGCCAGCAGCTTCAAGGGCCGCGTGTAGTCGTCCTCTGCCTCGTCCAGCAGTTGCGGATACCAGGGATCGTTCAGGATCGCGGCGCCGATCGCGGCCATGTGCACCCGCAGCTGGTGCTTGCGGCCGGTCTGCGGCTGCAGCCGGTACAGCGCAATATCGCCGCGCGTTTCGATCAGGTCGATGTTCGTGTCGGCATTGGCGACACCGTCGACTTCGTGCATCCGAAAGAACGGCTCTGCTGCGGCAATGCGGCTACGCCGCGTTTGAGGAAAGCTGATGCCGGGCAAGGCCGGCGCCAGCGCCTCGTAGACTTTGGTGATGCGCCGCGACGCGAACAGTTCGGTGTAGGCGGCGCGCGTGCTTGGCCGTATCGAGAACATCACCAGGCCGGCGGTGGCGCGATCCAGCCGGTGCAGCGGCACCAGATCGTCGAGGCCGGTCTCGCGCTTGAGCCGCACCAGCAGCGACTGCTGCACGTAGCGGCCGGCCGGCATCGTCGGCAGAAAATGCGGCTTGTCGACGACCAGCAGGTCGTCGTCTCGATGCAGGATCACGGCATCGAACGGAATGCGCGGCTCGTCCGGCAGCTCGCGAAAATAGTGAATCCGGCGGCCGGCAATGTAAGGCGCGTCGGCTTGAAGCGATTGGCCGGAGTCATCGCTGACCCGCCCCTGCCGCAGCCGCGTCTGCCAGACCGCGCGACCGACGTCGGGAAAACGCTGATCGAGAAAATCCAGCAGCAGCGTCCACGACCCGGCCGGCAGGAATACCCGGCTGACGCCGACGCCTTCGACCGTCGTGGGGCTGCTCATCGTCGATTCACGTCGCCGGCCGGGTTAATTCACAATTCATGGGAGCGGCTGATAGTCGCCACACTGCAACCAGGGATCATCACCATGAAAACTAGAATAGTCACCCCTGCACTGTTCGGCGCCGCGGCGCTGCTGTGCGCCGCCACCAGCTACGCGACGGCCACGCCGGTCGACACCGCCAGCGTCACCAACGCCAACCCGGCACTGCCCCGGCCCAAGGCCGACCCGACCACGACCGCCGAGGCGGTCGCGGCATCCGCGGGGCCTGCGGAGGATATCGGCGCCGATGCCGATTCGCCTCCGCCTGGCTCTTCCGGCGCGGCCCAGCCGGGCGCCGCGACGGCCAGCGAGGACATCGGTGCGGACGCGAACTCGCCGCCGCCGGGTTCCTCATCGGCACCGAAGCAAACCGCCGCGGCCGAGCCGCCGCCCGCCGCACCGGCGCCCGCCAGCAGCGGCGAGCCCGCTACCGAGGCGGTCGCCAGTCAGGACGACTTCCGCGCGGCGGTCAAGCCGAAAGCGCCGTGGTGGGGCCCGTCGGTCAGCAATGACCGCTTCGGTGTGAAGTACGTGGCCCAGGCGGCCGATCAGCCGGCGTTGCTGATCCGCTTCTCGCGCGACGTCAGCCGCGACGCGGCGACGCAGAACATCAAGCTGAGCAAGAACGGCAAGCCGGTGGAAACCGCCTGGCAGCAAGGCAGCGATCCGCGCACGCTGATCGCGCCGAACCTGAAGCCGGGCCGCTATACGGTGGTCATCGAATCGCAGCTCGCCAGCGCCGCGGGTGAATCGCTGGGCACGCAGTTGAAGGGCAAAACGCGGATCCGCTGATTGCGGAACGATTCCCCCTCTCCCTCCGGCAGAGGGGCCAGGGGTGAGGTCCTCGCAGCGATCGAGCTGACCTGAATCGGAGACTCCCTCACCCGGCCCTTCGGGCCACCCTCTCCCGGAGGGAGAGGGCTTGAAACAGCAGACTCAGTGCACGACCACACCCCAGGGCTTCTTGCCGACGGCCACGGTATCGATAACCTGGTTGCTCGCCGTGTCGATCACCGAAATGCTGTCGCTGCGACCGTTGGCGACCAGTAGCAGGCCGCCGTCCTGGCTGAAGTCCATGTTCCAGGGCCGCTGACCCACGGTCACCGTCGCGACGATCTCGTTGCTGCCGGTGTCGATCACCGAGATCGTGCCGGCACCGCCGTTGGCCGCGTAGACGCGCTTGCCATCGGGGCTGACGGCGATGCCGGCGGTGCGCAGCGCGCTGGTGATGCTCTTGGTGATCTTGCGCGTGGCGATGTCGACGACCTCGACCTTGCCGGCGCCCTCGTTGGCCAGGTACAGGGTCTTGCCGTCGGGCGTGAAGCCGATGCCGCGCGCGGCACCGTCGACCTTGATCAGCGCCACCGACTTCTTCGCCTTCAGGTCGATCACGTCGACGTCGTGCGTCTCCTCGTTGCCAGCGAACAGCCAGCGGCCTTTCGGGTCGTACACGCAGTGCTCGGGATTGCGGCCCTGCATGGCGACCTTGCCGGTCTCGGCCAGGCTGGCGACGTCGATGAATACCGCCTGGTTGGATTCCTCCGAGCACACCGCCAGGGTCTTGCCGTCGGGAGAGAGGTCGATGCCCTCGGGTGCCTTGCCGGCCGGGATGGTTTTTTTCAGCTCGCCGGTGGCGGTGTCGACTGCCAGCACCACGCTGGCGTCGGCGTCGACCACGAACAGCGTCTTGCCGGCATGGTCCAGGGCCACGCCCTGGATTTTCTTGCCGAGGCTGGTCTTGGTCAGCAGCTTGGCTGTCGCCGGCTGGCCCATTACCAGCTCGAACACGCTTATGGTTCCGTCGCCTTCGTTGGGCACATAGGCACGCTCGGCCTGCGCCGCGCCGCAGGCCAGCGAGGCGGCGATGCCGGCTGCGAGATGAAGCTTGTTCATGGTTACCGCGCTCCTGATGATGATCGCGGCCGATCGATGCCGGCCGCTTCTTGTATGGAAAGTCCCGGGCATGCGATGCGCAGCATCGCAGCTGCCGTCAAAGATCGCCGCTGCAGCGCTGCGGCGCACTAGGAGAAAGTCCCGAGTTCGCTGCCGGCGCTGCCGCTGGGGCGGTGCGCTGGTTAGTCTGCGCGCCAGCAGGCCGCTTTGCCCGGCCAGCACCGATCAAAACGATAAAGAAACGGGAGAAGCCTGGTGCAATGCACTTCAAGACCCTCGCTGCCGGCCTCGCTGATGGTCGCCTTGCTGCTGTCGACGCAGGCACCGGCCGCGTTTTCGCAGACCCAGGCGCCAGCCACAGCCGACGACGGCGAGAGCGCCGAGCCCGAGGAAGTCGTGGTCTTCGGCGTCACACCGATCCCCGGCGGCGAAGGCGACCTGCAGCATTACCCGGGCAACGCCCAGGTGTTCGGTGCCGAGAGCCTGCGCGACCGGCAGACGCTCAACGTCGGTGAGTTCCTCGGCAGCACGGCCAGCTCGGTGCACCTGTCGGACGCGGCCAACAACCCGTTCCAGGCCGACCTGTTCTATCGCGGCTACGGCGTGTCGCCGCTGCTGGGCCTGCCGCAGGGCCTGGCCGTGTACCAGGACGGCGTGCGCGTCAACGAGCCTTTCGGCGACACCGTGAACTGGGATCTGATTCCGGAAGCCGCGATTCAAAGAGTCGAGCTGATCCCCGGCTCCAACCCGGTGTTCGGCCAGAACACGCTGGGCGGCGCGCTGGCCGTGCATACCAAGACCGGCTGGGACCAGCCCGGCGTCGAGGCCGAGCTCAGCGGCGGCTCGTTCGGCCGCATCAGCAGTTCGCTGGAATACGGCGTCGCCGGCGACGACATGGCGCTGTTCGCGGCGCTGCAGACCGAAGACGAGGACGGCTGGCGCGATCACTCGGCCAGCCGCGTGCGCCAGCTGTTCACGCGAGCGTCCTATGGCAAGGGCGACGACGGCGCCGACCTGATCATCACCGCCGCCGACAACCAGCTGCGCGGCAACGGCGCGGTGCCGATCGAGCTGATGCAGAACGAAGGCCGCGACGCGGTGTTCACTTATCCCGACCAGACGTCGCCGCAGCTGTTCTTCGCCAACCTGCTCGGCCGCCATCGCCTGGATGAAAAATCGACGATTTCCGGCGGCGTCTACTACCGCCAGAACCGCATTCATGCATTCAACGGCGACGGTACCGAGTTTTCGGCCTGCGCCGAACCGGGCAACGTCGACGGCCAGGGCCAGCCGCTGCTGTGCGAAAGCGACGACGGCGACGAAGAAGTGGTCAACGACGCCGACGGCGAACCGGTCACCGCCAGCGACGCCAACGACAGCGCCACGCAAAACACCAGCAGCACGATCCAGAAAGGCTACGGCGCCAACGCGCAATGGGCCTACAGCGGCACCCTGTTGCAGCGGCGCAACCGCTTGTACCTGGGCGCCAGCTACGATCGCGGCCGCACCCTGTTCCATTCCGAAACCGAGCTGGCGGCGCTGACCGACGATCGCGGCACCGTCGGCAGCGGCGTGTACGACGAGGAGTCGTTCGTGCGACTGCGCGCGATCAACAGCAACATCGGCGTGTTCGCCTCCGACGTCTGGCAGGCGACCGAGCGCCTCAGCATCACCGCATCCGGCCGCTTCAATCGCGCCGAAATCAAGCTCACCGATCTGGGCGAAGACGACGACCTCGACGGCCATCACCACTTCTCCCGATTCAATCCGCTGCTCGGCGCGACCTATGAAATCGTCCACGGCGTGACGCTGTTCGGCTCGGCATCGGAGGCCTCGCGCGCGCCGACGCCGGTGGAGCTGACCTGCGCCAACCCGGACGATCCCTGCAAGCTGCCCAACGGCTTCGTCGATGATCCGCCGTTGAAACAGGTGGTCACGCGCACCTACGAAATCGGCCTGCGCGGCGGCAGCAGAACGTTGCACTGGAACGGCGCGCTGTATCGCGGCGTCAGCCGCGACGACATCATCTTCATCACCGACGGCTTGCTGACCAACGAAGGTTATTTCAGCAATGTCGGCGACACCTTGCGCCAGGGCGCGGAAGTCGCGATCGACTGGGCGGTGCTGCCGTCGCTGAAGCTGTCGGCTTCGTATACGTATGTGGACGCCGAGTTCCGCGAGAACTTCGAGGTCAACACGCCGAACCATCCGCTGCGCGATGACGACGACGAAGACCAGCCCGCGGCCGGCACCGGCGACGTCCATTCCGGCGACCGCATTCCGCTGATCCCGCAGCACCTGTTCCGCGGCGGCATCGACTGGCACCGCGGCGGCAGCCAGCTCGGCCTGGAGATGGTGGCGCGCTCGTCGGCGCGTTATCGCGGCGACGAGTCCAACACCGACGACCAGCGCATCGGCGGCTTCGCGCTGTTCAACGGCTACGCCTCGCAGGCGCTCGGCTCGCACTTCAGCGTCTTTGGCAAAGTCACCAACCTGCTGAACACGCACTACAACAGCTTCGGCGTCTACGGCGACAGCGAAGACGTGCTCGGCGACGACTACGAGGATGCGCGCCGCTTCGTCGGGCCGGGCGCGCCGCGTGGGGTGTTCGTCGGCGTACGGCTGAGTTTCGCGGACAGCTAGGCGCTGAGGTTTCACAGTCGCGGGCAAGCCCGCTCCTACAGGGTCGATGTAGGAGCGGGCTTGCCCGCGACCGTTTTCGCCGCGCAAAAAAAATGGCCCGGAGTCCGGGCCTGAAAATGTTCAGGAGATGTCGGCCGTTGGAGGTGCTTCGCAGGTGCGCGACCGACAAGCCCAGTATCGAGTCCCGATAGCGTCCTGACCATGGGACTTTCTCCCTAAACCGCCTGTGTCATTGCTGATACACACTGCCACGCCGCGCCTGGCACAGCGCCCTCGCCTTCAAGCATTTCAGGCACTTGGGCCGCGCAAAAATCTGGCCTGCTCCTTGCCGTCATCGCCGTATAACGACAGGAGACAGACACGATGAGCGCCAGCGCCGTCAGTGCCGACAACAACGGCAGCCCGATCCGCGTACTGCTGATCGACGATCACGCCGTGGTCCGCGAAGGTTATCGCCATCTGCTCGGCAGCACCGGCCGCATCGCGGTCGTCGCCGACGCGGATTCCGGCGCCGCTGGCTACCGGCGCTTTCTGAAAGGTGGCATCGACGTCGTCGTCATCGACCTGTCGATGCCCGGGGTCGGCGGGCTCGAAGTGCTGCGGCGCATGAAGCATCGCGAACCCGGGCTGCACGCGCTGGTGTTCAGCATGCACGAGGAGCCGGTGATCGTGGAGCGCGCGCTCGCGGCCGGCGCCACCGGTTATCTGAGCAAGCGCTCCGATCCGCGCAGCCTGATCGATGCGGTCACGAGTGTCGCTGCCGGCATTCGCACGGTCGATCCGGCGCTGCTGCCCAGCGTCGAGCCGCGCGGCCGCTCGCTGCCGCAACAGCCGCCGACGCTGCTGCGCCAGCTGTCCGATCGCGAGTTCGAAGTGTTCCGCCAACTCGCCGAGGGTCGCAGCGTGTCGCAGATCGCGCAGCATTTGTCCCTGAGCGGCAAGACCGTCGCCAACTACAACACCGCGATCCGCGGCAAGCTCGGCATCGGCAACTCCGCCGAGCTGGCACGGCTGGCGATCGCAGCCGGTGTCGTGCGCCTGGCGGCCGCATGAGCGCCGTCGCCAGGCTCGATCCGCGGCGCCTGTCGCTGCGCTGGCAGCTGTCGCTGGCGATCGTGCTGGTGCTGGGCGCGACGCTGGCGCTGGCCGTCAGCGTGGTGCTGCGCAACGCGCGCAATGCGGTTGCCGACGAGTTGCAGGCCAGCCTCGATTCCACCGTCGGCAGCCTCGATGCGACCTTGATGCTGCTCGACCGGATTCCGCCGGCCGAAGTCTACGGTGCGCTCTACGACTGGATCGCCGCGCAAACGGCGAGCCGTCACCTTTGCGTGGCGCTGCGCTCCGGGCCGATCGGCACGGTCACCGGCAGCGAATGCCCGCGCACCCACAGCGCCGATCTGTCGGCGCCGGCCTGGTTCGCGCGCGGCGTCGTCGAGCGCCAGCATTTCGAGCGCCGCGAGCTGCGCATCGACGGCCGCGGGTACACGATCCTGCTGCTGGCCGATCCGCGCGAGGAGCTCAACGAATCCTGGGACGAAACCCGCGAGCTGCTGCAGCTGATGGTGCTGATGGCGTTCGCGGTCAATGCGCTGATCCTGTTGCTGGTGACCCTGGCGCTGCGTCCGCTGGAAGCGGCGACCGGCGCGCTGGCCCGGCTGCACGACGGCGACTTCGACCTGCCGATGCCGCGCATCACCCAGGCGCGCGATCTGCGCGCACTGGTCGAGGGCATCGAGCGGCTCGCGCTCAAACTGTCGCGCAGCGCCGGCGAAAATCGCCGTCTGCTGCTGCAGAATCTGGACATTGCCGAAGAAGAGCGCCGGCTGATTGCGCGCGAACTGCATGACGAAATCGGCCAGCACGTCACCGCGATCGAGATGGCGACGATCGGCATCGAGGCCTCGGCCAACGCCGCGCGGATTCGCGACTCGGTCAGCGAAATTCATCAGCTCAGCCGGCGCATGATCCGGCGCCTGCGCCCGGCCGCGCTGGACACGCTGGGCCTCGCCGGCGGCCTGCAGGCGCTGCTGTCGCACTGGCAGACCAGCCAGCCGCAGATGCTGGTGATCGACGAGATCGACCCGCTGTGCGATCGCATCGACGCCTACACCGCGACGCACGTCTACCGCATCGTGCAGGAGGCGCTGAGCAATGCCGTGCGTCATGCCCAGGCCGAGCGCGTGCAGGTGCAGCTGATGATCGTCAATCAGGAAATCCGTCTGCGTGTCGCCGACGACGGCCACGGCTTCGATCCGCAGACGCAGACCGCCGGCCTGGGTCTGATGGGCCTGCGCGAGCGCGTCAAGGCGCTCGGTGGCCAGATCGACGTGATCACCGGCCGCGACGCCGGCTGCCGGCTGCAGATCCGCCTGCCGGCGATGATGCCGGCGCGGTCGCGCAGCCGCGCCGCGCTGGCGCCGCAGATCGCGACCGCGTGAGCGATCAGGCCGGCCGGAACAGCCCGGCCGCGAACAGGTCGCGGCATTCGTTGAGGTCGACGTCGAAGCCGCACATCTGGGTGTCGGGCCGCTGGTGCAGATCCCATTGCCGCGAGTCCAGATAGGCCTTGTAGCGGCCCCAGCCCCAGCCGCTGGAACCGGGCAGCCAGGCGTAGGCGATCAGCTTGCGCTTCTGCAGTTCCTGCAGCACCAGGGCCGAGCCATAGGCGCCGACGCGATACGGCGACTTGAGTTGCTCGAAAGCGGTGAGCACGCCTTCGAAGTACGGCAGCACCGCGGCGTTGAAGTCCTTGATCGACGCATCGAAATCGACGCCGAAATAGATCGCCGATCCGCCGGGCTGGCCGAGTTCGCTGGCGCGTGCATGCGCATCGCCGGCCTGTTTGACCCCGGCGTCGCGGCTGAAATCGGCGACACTGTTGTTGCGCCGCTGCATGATCGCGCCGCATAGCAGGCCGGCGTCGCGCGCCAGCGCCAGTTCCGCCGTCGTCCAGTTCTTGTCGACGTTGGCCGTGCCCGGATAGAGGTATTTCAGCACGAAGCGCTGCTGCTGCTGCGCCAGACAGGCGATCCTGCCGGCGTCCAGCCGCACTACGGTGTCGACACCGCTGCCGCTGACCGGCGCCGGCGGCGCGCTCTTCTTCGCGGTCTCGGCGGTCGCTGCCAACGGCAGGCTGGTCTTGGCCGCGCCGTCGACGGTGTTGCGGATCAGTGCAATGTAGCGCAGCGGATCGTGGGCCGGAGCCGCCAGCAAGTGGTTCGCGTCCAGCGCCAGCTTCGAATAACCGACCGAGTCGGACTCGTTGCCGCCGACCACCACGATGTATTGCTGCGCCGGATTGACTTCGACCACCAGCGCCCCATGCGCCGGAAAGTAGGTCGGCAGGCTGCCCAGCTGCACCTTGCCGCCGCCGCGATTGCTGCAGACGATATCGCCGACCACCGGCGCCAGCTCATTTGGCGCGTAGGCAAAGAAGCTCGCGGTCTTGACGTTGTCGCGCCGGTTCTGAGCGGCCCAGCGGATGTAGCCGGCATGCGATTCCGTCGGCGGAAAACCCAGCGCCGCGCCGCCGGCTGTGCGCACCAGGTAGCCGATGAAAGCCGCCGACCACGCGATGCGCTCGCCGTGCTCGTCCTTGGTCCGTCCGTCGTAGTTGCGGCCGATCTTTTTCCAGTACGCGCCGATGCGCTTGTACTGCGGATCGTCGTATTCCTTTTTCACGCCCTTCTCGAAATAGTCGCGCTCGGCCAGCGCCAGGGCAACGATGTCGGCATTGAATGTCATGCGGCTCTCCCCAATAAAAGGAAACTGAGTGCCAGTCTGGCGAACGCGGGGGTTTGTGCTTGTGATCGCCGTCAAGCTTGCGCTGCGTCCCTCGATACGCCGCTGCGCGGCTACTCGGGACGAACGGACCTTTGTTGGGGCACAAAAGCAAAACGCCGTTCCTCCCGAGTAGCGCCGAAGGCGCGTATCGAGGGACCGAACCGCGTCGGCTCCCTCGATACGCCGGGCGAGCCCGGCTACTCGGGACGAACGGAAAGTGGTTGGAACATTGAACGGAGAAAAATCGCCGCCATCTATCACTCCAAGCGCAAGCCGAGGACGACGATGGGACGCAAAGAAACCTTGTGGATGTGGGCCGAGACCCGCGAGATGCTGGATCGCGCCGATCGTCTGCAGCGGCAGTTCTTTCATCCGGCACGCAGCTCTGCCCGGCCGGGCTGGGAACCGCCGGTGGACGTGTTCGAAACCGGCGATGCGCTGTGGGTGATCGTCGCGCTACCCGGTGTCGCACCCGACGACGTCGAGCTGATCATCGACGGCAACACCCTGATCGTCAGCGGCACGCGCTCGCTGCCACGCGAACTGCGCGGCGCCGCGATCCATCGCCTGGAACTGCCGGCCGGCCGCTTCGAGCGACGCATTGCGCTGCAGGGCCGCTTCGAGCTGCTCGAACGCCGGCTCGAAAACGGTTGTTTGACGCTCGGCCTGCACAAGCGCTGAGCCAGAAGATTCTCTACGAAATCTCATTAGGACTTTCGACAATGAACGAAACCCTGCAGTCACCGAGCAACGCCAATCGCGGCCCGCTCAATGCGGAAAGCGCCACCGCGTCCTCGAACAACAGCGGCAGCCAGCGCGCAGCGAATCCGCCGCACACCGAGCTACCGGACGACGCGATCATCCTGCTGCCGGTGCGCAACATGGTGCTGTTTCCGGGCATGGTGCTGCCGCTGGCGCTGGGCCGCGACTGGGCCGTCGCCGCCGCACAGGAGGCCGCGCGCACCCAGCGCCCGGTCGGCGTGCTGCTGCAAAAAGACCCACAGACGGATGCGCCCGGCGACGATGAGCTGTACAGGGTCGGCACGGTCGCGACGATCCTGCGCCTGGTCACGGCGCGCGACGGAAAGCATCACTTGGTGCTGCAGGGCGAGCAGCGCTTTCGCGTGGTCGAGTTCCTCAAGGATCTGCCGTTCGCTGCAGCGCGTATCGAGCGCATTCCGGATCTGAACATCAGCAGCACCGAAATCGAGGCGCAATTCCACACGCTCAAGCAGCGCGCGCTGGAAGCGATCCAGCTGCTGCCGGACGCGGCCGCCGAAATGCTGCCCGCGGTGCAGGCGATCGAATCGCCGGGGCAGCTCGCCGATTTCGTGGCCGGCTATCTCGATATCAAGCCGGCCGAGAAGCAGGAGTACCTGGAGACCTTCGACATCCTCAAGCGGCTGCAGAAGCTGCAGTGGCTGCTCGCGCATCGGGTCGAAGTGCTGCGGCTGTCGCGCGACATCGGCCAGCAGACCAAGGACACGATGGAGAAGCGCCAGCGCGAGTTCATGCTGCGCGAACAGCTCAAGACCATCCAGAAGGAGCTCGGCGACGACGATGACGACAACGGCGCCGCCGATCTCGAACATCTGGCGCAGGCGATCAGCGATGCCGGCATGCCGGAAGACGTCGAGAAGCAGGCACGCAAGGAGTTGAAGCGCCTGCGCGGCATGGGTAACGGCGGCGGCGGTGAAGCGTCGATGCTGCGCACTTATCTGGACACCCTGGTCGAACTGCCGTGGAGCAAGCTCGGCGGCCACGGCGTGGACGTGACCAAGGCGCGCGAGATCCTCGACGGCGATCACTTCGGCCTGGCCAAGATCAAGCGCCGCATTCTGGAATTTCTGGCAGTGCAGAAGCTCAACCCGCAAGGCCGCAGCCCGATCCTGTGCTTCGTCGGCCCGCCCGGCGTCGGCAAGACCTCGCTCGGCCAGAGCATCGCCAAGGCCACCGGCCGCGCGTTCCAGCGCGTCAGCCTCGGCGGCACGCATGACGAGGCCGAGATCCGCGGCCATCGCCGCACCTACATGGGCTCGCTGCCGGGCAACATCATCCAGGCGCTGCGCAAGGCCGGCACGCGCGATCCGGTGATCATGCTCGACGAAATCGACAAGCTCGGCGCCGGCGGCTTTCACGGCGACCCGTCGTCGGCGCTGCTCGAAGTGCTCGATCCGGAGCAGAACGGCACGTTCCGCGACAATTACCTGGGCCTGCCTTTCGACCTGTCCAAGGTGATGTTCATCGCCACTGCGAACCAGCTCGACACGATCCCGGGCCCGCTGCGCGACCGCATGGAGATCATCCAGCTCAGCGGCTATACCGCGGCCGAGAAGTTGCAGATCGCCCGGCGCTATCTGATCGAGCGTCAGCGCAAGGCCAACGGACTGCTGGCCGAACAGGCACAGGTCACCGAGGCCGCGCTGACCGAGATCGTCGAGCACTACACGCGCGAATCCGGCGTGCGCAGCCTCGAGCGCGAGATCGGCACGGTGTTCCGCAGCGCGGCGATGAAGATCGCCGAAGGCACGGCCGAGAACGTGACGATCGATCGGGAGCAGCTGCACGAGATTCTCGGCCAGCCTCACTACGAGAACGAAGTCGCGCAGCGCACCAGCGTGCCCGGCGTCGCCACCGGCCTGGCCTGGACGCCGGTCGGCGGCGACATTCTGTTCATCGAAGCCAGCCGCGTGCCCGGCAGCGGTCATCTGCAGCTGACCGGCCAGCTCGGCGACGTGATGAAGGAAAGCGCGCAGGCGGCCTGGACCCTGGTCAAATCGCGCCATGCCGAACTCGGCCTGGACATCGACCGGCTCGCCAAGTCCGACATCCACGTGCACGTGCCGGCCGGCGCGACACCGAAAGACGGCCCGTCCGCTGGTGTCGCGATGTTCACCGCGCTGGCCTCGCTGCTGATGGACCGCAACGTGCGCGCCGATGTCGCGATGACCGGCGAAATCAGCCTGCGCGGCCTGGTGTTGCCGGTCGGCGGCATCAAGGAGAAAGTCATCGCCGCGCACCGCGCCGGTATCCGCAAGGTGCTGCTGCCGGCGCGCAACAAGCGCGATCTCGACGACATTCCGCCGGACGTGCGCGAAGCGCTGGAATTTGTCTGGCTGGATACGGTCGATCAGGCGGTGGTCAACGCCATCGAAGCCCGGCAACCGCAGACCGCATGAGCGCGCGGACCCGTGCCGTCAGGATCGCACTCGGCGACGGCGAGTCCGCACCGATGAGCAAGGGCTAACGCGGCCCGACACTGGAGTGCTCTCCGCTGTCGGGCCTGTTGGCTCATGATCCGCTATCTTTGGCGCCTGCGGCATTCCGGAACGACCCTTCAAGAGACTTTCCCGATGAGCGACGACAAGCACGCCAACCTCGAACTGCTGGACGGCCCCGGCAAGCTGCCCCAGCTGAAGCGGGCCTTCAACCAGACCAACGATGCGCTCACCGCGATCCGCGTCGAAGCCGGCGAATACGCGCGCCGCGAACTGGACCTGGCGCGCCAGCGCATCGCCGCCGAGGTGCTGGAGCGCTATGGCCGCCAGGAACAGGCGCTGGGCGCCGACCTGCTGGCGATCGAAACCGCACTGGAAGACGAAAAGGACGCGCTGGCGCGCGCCGGCATCCCTAGCTCGCCGCGCTTCGCCAATTCGCCGGAGCCGCCCGCAGTCGGCAGCGTGATGATCGAGGACGAGGAGGCGATCAGCCGTCTCAAGCGCGCGCCGCGCCGCGCGCGCGTCGAGATCGTCAACCGCGACACCTTCGACGAGGCCAGCAACAAACTGCGCTCCGGCCTCGGCGACATCGTGCTGCGCATCATGCGCCCCGACGGCACGCTGACCAGCGAATACGCGCCGATGGATCGCTATCGCTGGAAGCCGGAGGCCTGATTCGCGCGAGCAGCCGGCTTCCGCCGGAGTATTGAGGGACGCGGTGGATCAGGCCGCCTTGTCGATCACCAGCAAAGTCGAACTCGCGGTCGCCAGCAGCTTGCCCTTGGCGTCGACCAGCCTGGCCTCGGCAAAGGCGACGCGGCGGCCCACGGAGATCACGCTGCCTTCGGCCCTCACCAGGCCGGTGTCGGCGCTCATGCCGCGCAGATACGAAATCTTCAGCTCCAAAGTCGTATACGCCTGCGTCGCCGACAGCCGCGTATGCACCGCGCAGCCACAGGCCGAATCGAGCAGCGTCGCGGCATAGCCGCCATGGATCGAGCCGATCGGATTGTAGGCATGCGGCCCCGGCGTGCCGACAAATGCGACGCGTCCGTCTTCGACTTCGAGCAGCTCGAACTGCAAGGTCTCCATGATCGGTGGCCTGCCGCCACTGGCCTGCAGCGCGCGCATCTGCTCGATGCCGCTGAGTCCGGCGTAACGGTCGTGTACGTTCATATGCCTGATCCATCCTCGATGATTCGGCCGACTCTAATATGACAATCGTCATCTTTCAACGCCGGCATTCAGCTCGCGCCCGCCAATCCGCTGCTAAATTGCAAGCCTGTACCAACCAGGGCCGACGATGAAACGATTCCAACTCGCGGCGGTGGCGATCTTCGTGCTCGGCGCACTCAGTGCCTGCGACAGACAAACGCCGAGCAGCGACGCAGCCGCCACGGCGGCCGTCGCCGCAGACTCGGTGCCCGAAGCCTGGATGGGCCGCTGGACCGGCCCCGAGGGCACGCTGCTGGATCTGTCCAGGAGCAGCGGCGTCTACAGCGTGAAGGTCACCTCGCTCGACGGCCCCGCCACCTACGAGGGCAAGGGCGTCGGCGATCACATCGAGTTCCAGCGCGACGGCAAGCTGGAGACGATACGTGCGACCAACGGCCAGCAGACCGGAATGAAGTGGCTGGCGGGGAAAACCAACTGCCTGACGATCCGGCAGAGCGAAGGCTTCTGCCGCGACTGAGTTTGCGGCGACACTCGCAGGAGCCGCCCATGGCCGCAACGAGTCTCACCGTTCAGCTACACGGGCGATAAAGATCGAGGCTGACCAGGGTGCCGCGCTGTACGCCGTCGCGGGAAGTACGCCGGCGCCGACGCGCGGCACGCAAGGTCAGCGCTGAGCTTGCGTCGCGATGCTGGCGCCGCCCTGTACCGGCCGCGTCAACGGTGGCTGCATCGCGATGGAAGGCGCCACGACTTCACCAGCGCATCATCGGCAGCGGGCTCAACGGATGGCTCCTCAGCCGCGCCGCGGTCAGCCGCAACAGGCAGCGATGAAAGCCGGCGTTCGGAAACCGGGCTTTCACCTGCCGCCGGAATTCGCGGCTCAAACCGAAGCCGACCACACCGAGGCTGACATCGACCAGGTCGGCCTTGCGAAACACCTCGGCCATATCGCCCGAAGCGCTGCTGCAGCGTCTGATCTTGTGATGTTGCTGGATCATCGCGACGACATCGGCGGACCAGTCTTCGCGGCGCAGCTCGCGCAGATGTTCCCGAGCCAGCCGTTCGGAAGGATCGAGGTAGTCGAAGCTGCCGGTGGTCCAGATGCCGAGATCATGGAAGGCTGCGGCGACGGCCAATTTGTCGACGGTCTGCTCGTCGACGCTCGTGCAGAACGCCATCGCGAAATTGACGACGCGATAGCAGTGGTTGCGATAGCCGGCGAAGTCCGCGCCGAGCACGCCGGCGTGGCGCTGCAGCAGCTCGTCGAGACGATCGATCCGAGTCCTCAACATCGCGCCGCCGCTCATGCCTTGATGAACGCCAGCAGGTCTTCGTTGAAGCGCTCCGGCTGCGTGGTCGGCAGGCCGTGATCACCACCCTTGTAGACTTTCAGCACCGAGCCTTTGACCAGCTTCGACGCCTGGCGCGCCGCGGCGTCGATCGGCACGATCTGGTCGTCGTCGCCGTGGATGAACAAGGTCGGCACGTCGATCTTCTTCAGATCGTCGCTGTAATCGACTTCGGAAAATTCGCGTATGCAATCGAGCTGGCCCTTGATCCCGCCCATCATGCCCTGAAGCCAGAACGATTCACGCACGCCTTCGGAGATCCTGGCGCCGTCACGGTTGTAGCCGTAGAACGGCAGACTCAGGTCCTTGAAGAACTGCGAGCGATTGTCGCTGGTGCCGGCGCGGATGCCGTCGAAGACTTCGATCGGCAGGCCCAGCGGATTCGCCGCGGTCTTCAGCATCAGCGGCGGCACCGCACCGACCAGCACCGCCTTGGCGACGCGCCGCGTGCCGTGGCGGCCGAGATAGCGCGCGACTTCGCCGCCGCCGGTGGAATGGCCGACCATGATCAGGTCTTTCAGCTCCAGCTTCTCGATCAGCGTGGAGAGGTCGTCGGCGTAGGTGTCCATGTCGTTGCCGTTCCAGGTCTGGTCGGAGCGACCGTGGCTGCGGCGATCGTGGGCAATCACGCGAAAACCCTTGTGGCCGAGGAACACCAACTGCGCGTCCCAGGCGTCGGCGCTGAGCGGCCAGCCATGGCTGAACAGCACCGGCTGCCCCCTGCCCCAGTCCTTGTAGAAAATCCGCGTGCCGTCCTTCGCCGTGAAACTGCTCATCGTCTTCCCAGCAGCTGTCGTGGTGTGGGAACAGCTTGGGCTTCGCGAGCCCGCGACGGAATCACTAAACTGGAAAGCCTGCTTTGCAAATCTGCAAAGCGCCCTGCCCGCCCGGGAAGACGCCACCGATGAGCAAGGCCGCGCCGCAACTGGACTGGAACGACATCCCGCTGATGCTGAGCCTGGCACGCACCGGCAGCATGAGCGCGGCCGCGCGCGACCTGGGCGTCGACGTGTCGACGATCAGCCGGCGCGTCGCCGCGGTGGAAGCGGCATTGAACACGCGGCTGTTCATCCGCAGCAATCTCGGCTATCAGGCGACCGACGCCGGTGCGGTGTTCATCGCCCGCGCCGAACAGATCGTTGGCGACATGCAGGCACTGCAACTGGAGACGCGCGCGGAGGCCGAAGGCATCGGCGGCACGGTGCGCCTGACCGCGGTCAACGCGCTGTTCGATCATTGGCTGATGGCCCATCTGCCGTCGCTGTTGCAACAGCACCCGCAGTTGCAGATCAAGTTGATCAGCAGCGACAGCAATCTGTCTTTCACTCGCCGCGAAGCCGACTTTGCACTGCGCCTGGCTCAGCCGACGCAGGACGCGGCGCTGCTGATGCGCAAGCTTGGAGAAGTCGGCATGGCGGTCTACGCCAGCCAGCGCTTCGCCGGCGTGTCATGCGAACACTGGAGTGCGCAGCCCTGGCTCGCCTACGACGACGAGCTGGCCACGATGCCCGAGATGCAGTGGCTGGCGCAGCTGCAGCCGGCACCGCGACAGGTGCTGAAAGCCAGCAATGTCGGCACACTGCTGCGTGCCTGCGAAGCCGGCCTCGGCCTGGCGCTGCTGCCTTGCATCATCGGCGAAAAGCACGGCCTCAAACGGCTGTCGGCTGCACCGGAACTGCACCGCGAGTTGTGGCTGCTGAGCCACCGCGACGCGGCCAAAATCCGGCGCTTTCGCGCGGTCGGCGACTGGCTGGTAGAAGCCTTCGAAATGGACTCGCGCCGGCTGAGAGGCTGAGCGTGGTCGCGGGCGAGCCCGCGCGTCAATCCCAGTCCGGCACCAAGCGCGCCGGAGCCGCCAGGCGGCGGCCACGGTCCAGCGTCGCGATATGCGCGATGTCGTCGGCACTGAGCTTGAGCTGCTGCGCCTGCAGGTTGCTCTGCAGATTCTCGCGGCGCGTCGACGACGGAATTATCGAATAGCCCAGCTGCAGGGCCCAGGCCAGCGCCACCTGTGCCGGCGTTGCGCCGCGTTCATTGGCGATCCTGATGATCACCGGATCCTTCAGCACTTCGCCGTAGGCCAGCGTCATGTAGGAAGTCAGATGCACGCCGTTGCGGCGCGACCAGTCGGCGAGCTTGCGGTTCTGCAGATAGGGATGCAGCTCGACCTGGTTGGTCGCTATTGCACCGGCGCCGACCGCGGCGACGGCCTGCTTGGTCAGGTCGATGGTGAAATTGGAAACGCCGATGTGCTTCGTCAGCCCCTGCGCCTTGGCCTCGGCCAGCGCGCCCATGAACTCGGGCAGCGGTACCGCGCCGCCCGGCGACGGCCAGTGGATCAGGCACAGATCGACGTGATCCGTGCGTAGTTTTTCCAGGCTGGTTTTCAGACTGGGGATCAGCTTGTCGCGCGCAAAGTTGTCGACCCAGATCTTGGTGGTCAGGAACAGCTCGCTGCGCGGCACGCCGCTGTCGGCGATCGCCTTGCCGACCTCGGCCTCGTTGTCGTAAATCTGCGCGGTATCGATCGCGCGATAACCCAGCTCCAGCGCGTTGCTCACCGAGTCGATCACGACCTGGTCCTTGAGCCGGAAAGTGCCGATACCGAATGCGGGAATGCTCATCTGCTGCTCCATTTTCTAGCGGTTGGCGTGAACTCGCGGCAATACGTATCGGCGGATCGCGCTGGCCACGCCATCGTCGACGTTGCTGTCGGTGACGAACGCCGCCCTGGCTTTCACCGCGTCGCTGGCCTGGCCCATCGCGATCGCCAGGCCCGCCTTCTCGAACATCGGCAGATCGTTGTCGGCGTCGCCGATCACGGCGACGCGCTCCAGTGGCACGCCGTAGCGTTCGGCCAGCGCGGTGACGGCGTAGCCCTTGGTCGCCTGCAGCGCGGTGACGTCGATGTAATAGGCCTGCGAGCGCAGCGCGCGTGCCTGGCCGTCGACCGCGGCGGCCAGCTGCTTTTCGATCTGCGCCAGGCGCGGATGATCCGAGCTCGCGGCGACGATCTTGTCGATACGGTCCAGAAAAGGCTCGTAGCTTTCGACCACCACCGGCTCGGACGCGATCGTGCGGCGCTCGCGCGGCACGTATTCGCCATTGACGTCGAGCACCATCCAGTCGTCGTCGGCATAGACCCAGGTTTCGATCTGGTAGCCGAGCAGCATGTCCAGCGCGGTTTTCGCCGCAGCCTTCGTCAGCCGGTTGGCGAGCGCGATGCTGCCGTCCGCATTGACGATACTGCCGCCGTTGAATGCGGCGAAAGGCTGGTCGATACCCAGCATGCGCCGCGGATACAGCATGCCGCGCGGCGGCCGGCTGCTGACGATGGTGAACGGCACGCCGGCCGCACGCAGTTCCTGCACCGCGGCGATGGTCGCCTCGCCGACCGTCTTGTCGGCGTGCACCAGGGTGCCGTCGACATCGGAAATCATCAGCTCGATGGGCGGCAGTGCGCTGCTCATGCGGCCTCGTCGCCGAGCACATGCCAACGCCGGCCATCGCGCGCGAGCAGTTCGTCTGCAGATTGAGGGCCGGCGCTGCCGGCGGCGTAGCGCTGCACCTCGCCCTGGCCTTTTTTCCATGCATCGAGAAAAGGCTGCACCGCGCGCCAGCCGGATTCGATCGCATCGGCTCGCTGGAACAGGGTCTGGTCGCCGATCAGGCAGTCATAGACCAGGGTTTCATAGCCGGTCGAGGGCTGTAGTTCGAACGCGTCGGCGTAGGCGAAACCCATGTCGACGTCGGCGAGCTCGACCACCGGCCCCGGGCGCTTGGCATGGAAATCCAGCCACAGTCCCTCGTTCGGCTGGATCTGCATCACCAGGTAGTTCGGCTTGAGCTCGCCGATCTTGGTGCCGCGGAACTGCGCATACGGCGCCGGCTTGAAGCAGACCGCGATCTCGGTATCGCGCGCGCTCAGGCGCTTGCCGGTGCGCAGATAGAACGGCACGCCGACCCAGCGCCAGTTGTCGATCATCAGTTTCAGCGCGACGTAGGTTTCGGTGTCGCTGTCGGGCGCGACCTTCGCTTCCTTGCGATACGCCGCCAGCCTCGCTCCGGCGACGGTGGCGGCGCCGTACTGGCCGCGCACGCCATTGCTCCGAGCCTCTTCAGCCGTGGTCGGACGGATCGCACCGAGCAGCTTGGCTTTCTCGTCGCGCACCGCGTCGGCCGCGAAAGCCGACGGCGGCTCCATCGCGACCATCGCCAGCAACTGCATCAGGTGATTCGGCACCATGTCGCGCAGCGCCCCGGTGCCTTCGTAGAACGAGCCGCGCTGCTCGACGCCGACGGTCTCGGCCGCGGTGATCTGGATGTGATCGATGTAGTGATGGTTCCAGATCGCCTCGAAGAAACCATTGGCAAAGCGGCTGACCAGGATGTTCTGCACCGTTTCCTTGCCGAGGAAATGGTCCATGCGATAGACCTGCTTCTCCGCCATGACCTCGAGGATGCGCGCGTTGAGTTCCTGCGCGGATTTCAGGTCGGAGCCGAAGGGTTTTTCGATGATCACACGGCGGAAAGTAGCCCGGGTCTCAAGCAGCAGCTGCGCCTTGCCGAGGTGCTCGACGATGTCACCGAAGAAGCGCGGCGCCGTCGCCAGATAGAACACCGCGTTGCCGTTGACGCCGTCGCCGATCCGCTCGGCGATCGCGGCGTAAGTCGCGTCGTCGAGGAAATCGCCCTGTATGTAGGAGATGCGCTTGGCGATCTTCGCCCACAACTTGGTATCGAGCTTCTGATTCTTGACTTCGTCGCGGATGAAATCGCGCAGGCTATTGGCGTATTCGCGATCGCTGCGCGCATTGTGATCGACGCCGACGATGCGCAGGCCGTCGTCGATCAGTCCGTCGCGGCGCAGGTTGCACAGCGCCGGCATCAGCAGGCGCCTGACCAGATCGCCTGCGGCGCCGAACAGGAACAGCGTCGCCGCTGGGGCGACCGGCGCCACTTTCAGATCGGGTCTGGCTTTCCGCTTCGGCGCTTTTTTGCCGCTCGCGCCATCCCTGGCCTTGGCCATTACTGCGGAATCTCGACGTGGCCGCCGAAGCCGAAGCGCATCGCCGACAACAGCTTGTCGGCGTAAGTGTGTTGCTCGCGCGAACGGAAGCGCGCAAACAGCGAGGTCGCCAGCACCGGCACCGGTACCGCCTGCTCGACCGCGGCGTCGATGGTCCAGCGGCCTTCGCCGCTGTCGGCGACGTCGCCGCTGTACTTGGACAGTTCGGGATCGCCGGCCAGGGCCAGCGCAGTCAGATCCAGCAGCCACGACGACACCACGCTGCCGCGGCGCCAGACTTCGGCGATGTCGGTCATGTTCAGATCGAAGCGCTGATCTTCCGGCAGCGCCGTCGAATTCTTGTTCTTGAGGATGTCGAAGCCTTCGGCATAGGCCTGCATCAGGCCGTACTCGATGCCGTTGTGCACCATCTTGACGAAGTGCCCGGAGCCGGCCGGGCCGGCGTGGATATAGCCGCGCTCCGCGCGCGCGTTGGCCGTGCCGAGGCCCGGCGTGCGATCGATCGTGCCGATGCCCGGCGCCAATGTGTCGAACAGCGGCTCCAGCCGCTCGAATACCGGCGTGTCGCCGCCGATCATCATGCAGTAGCCGCGCTCCAGGCCCCAGACGCCGCCGGAAGTACCGACGTCGACGTAGTGGATTTTTTTCTCGGCCAGCGCCTTGGCGCGGCGGATGTCGTCCTTGTAGAAGCTGTTGCCGCCGTCGATGATCGCGTCGTCGGCGTCGAGCATCGCCGCGAGTTGGTTGATCGTGTCCTCGGTCGGCGCACCGGCCGGCAGCATCACCCAGATCGCGCGCGGCTTGTCGAGCTTGGCGACGAAATCCTTGAGATCGTCGGCGCCGGTCGCGCCTTCTTTCACCAGGGCCGCGACGGTGTCCTTGCTGCGATCGTAGACGACCGTCGTGTGATCCTTGCGCATCAGGCGCCGGGCGATATTACCGCCCATGCGACCGAGTCCGATGATGCCGAGCTGCATGACTGACTCCTGATTGAAGATGATCCGTTTACAACGTCGCGATCGGTCCCTCGATACGCCGCAAGCGACTACTTGGGAGGAACGGAGTGTGGTTTCAAATCCTGCTCAAACCACCTGCTTTACCGCCGCCGCAATCCGCTCCAGCCCACCGGCGACATCGCCGTCCTTGATATGGATGCGCAGCCAGCGGCGGCCGCGTTCGCGCAGGACGCCGAGATCGCCCTGAGCCTGCGCCAGCAGGACCACGCCGAAGCTGGCCTTGCGATCCGGTATCGCCAGATCCTTCGCCGCGTCAGACGTGATCTGCAGGAACACGCCGCTGTTCGGGCCGCCCTTGTAGGCCTGGCCGGTGGAATGCAGGAACCGCGGGCCGAAGCCGGAGACCGTCGCATTGTGTCTGCTGTCGCGGATCGCGACACGCATGCCCTCGATCAGCGACTCGTGCTCGGGCTTGCGCTCGACATAGGCGAGCAGCGCCGCGTAATCGCCGGCTTTCAAGCGCGCCAGATGCGCGGCGAGCACGCCTTTCAGCGAGCCATCGGCTTTCAGCGCCGTGTCGCCGTAGAAAGCCAGCGCACCGTCTTCGGCCAGCGGCGATTCCGCTGCAAGCTTGCCGCTTTTCTCGTAATCGTCGGTCAGTGCACGCGTCTTGATCTTGCTGGCCTCGACGTCGGGCTGATCGAAAGGATCGATGCCGATCACGGCGCCAGCGATCGCGGTGGCGACTTCCCAGCGCACGAATTCCTGGCCAATCTGCTGGGCGTCGGCCAGCGTGATGGTCACCACCGGATGGCCGGCTTTGGCCAGCGCGGCGACCTTGACGTCGAGATCGGCCGATGCGTCGCCGTCGAGCTTGATATACGCAAACAAGCGATCCGCGCCATAAGCCGAAGGCGCCGCGATCGGCTCGGCCGCGACCGGCACGATGCCCTTGCCGTGCTTGCCGGTGGATTCCGCCAGCAGCTGCTCCAGCCAGTAGCCGATGCTGGACAGCTTCGGCGAGGCGAAGATCGTCAGCTTGTCGCGGCCGGCGACCGCGGCTTCGCCGATCACCGCGCCCAGCTCGACACCGGGATTGATCGCCGGCGGCGCACTCGGGCCGCAGGCACGAACCATGGCCTGGGCGCGCTGATAGAACGCGGCGACGTCGTGACCGGTCACCGCCAGCGGCACCGCACCGAACGCCGACAGCACCGAGTAACGGCCGCCGATCGTCGGATCGCCGCTGAAGATCGCGCGATAGCCGTCGCGTTTTGCGGCGGCTTCGAGCCTGGAGCCGGGATCGGTGATGGCGATGAACTGCCGGCCGGCCTGCCCCTCACCGACCGCCTTGACCACGGCCGCGTGAAAGTAGGCGCGCAAGATTTCCGGCTCCAGCGTCGAGCCGGATTTGCTCGAAACGATGAACAGGGTTTTGCTCAAATCGACACTCGCCTGCACCGCCGCGATCTGCTGCGGATCGGTGGAGTCGAGCACGTGCAGGCGCGGCGAGCCTTTGACCGAGCCCAGCGTCAGCGACAGCACTTCGGGCCCCAGGCTCGATCCGCCCATGCCGAGCAGCACCGCATCCTTGTAACCTTCGGCGGCGATGTCCTTACCGAGCTGGTTCAGCGCATTCGCGTCGACCTGCTTGCCTTCGGCGGCGGCGAGCCAGCCCAGCCATTGGGCTTCGTCGCGGCCGGTCCACAACGAGGCGTCGCCTTGCCACAGACGGCGCGACCACCCGTCCTGGCGCGCCTGAACTAGTCGCGTTTCAATTTTTTTTTTGAGCGGCTCCGGCAGATCGAAGCGGGCGCCGTTCTGGCGTTTGCCGAGAAATGCGGTGCGCTTGGCACCGACGGCGGCCAGCAGCGCGTCGGCGGCATCGGTGAACTGCTTGGCGCCGTCCGGTACCAGGTCGGCCGTAACGCCCGCCAGATCCAGGCCCAGGCGTTCGGCATCGGCCAGTACTTGCTTCGCCGCGTCCAGGTCCTGCGTGATCGTGATCGCCACGGTGCCGTGATCGCGGAACGCGTCCATGGTCTTCGGCGGCATCGTGTTGACGGTGTCCTTGCCGATCAGCGTGTCGACGTACAGCGTGTCCGGATAGTCCGGATTCTTGACGCCGGTGGACGCCCACAGCAGGCGCTGCACTTGCGCGCCTTTCGCGGCCAGCGCCTTCCAGCGCGGCTCGGCGATCAACTGCTCGTAGTACTGGTAGGCGAGCTTGGCGTTGGCGATCGCGACCTTGCCCTTCAGCGACTTCAGCAGCGCCTCGTCGGCACCGGCGCCGGCCTTGAGCCTGGCGTCGATCTTCGCGTCGATCTTGGCGTCGATGCGGCTGACGAAGAAGCTGGCGACGCTGGCGATGCGCTCGACGCTCTTGCCGGCCTTCGCGCGCTCTTCGAGCCCGGCGATGAAGGCTTCGGCGACCGCCTTGTACGAGTCCAGCGAGAACAGCAGGGTCACGTTGATGTTGATGCCGTCGGCGATCGCCTGGCGAATCGCCGGCACACCTTCGGCGGTGCCCGGGATCTTCACCATCAGGTTCGGCCGGTCCACCATCTTCCACAGCCGGCGCGCCTCGGCCAGCGAGCCTTCGGTATCGAACGCCAGGTACGGCGAGACTTCGAGACTGACATAACCGTCGAGCGCCTTCGTCCTGTCGTAGACCGGGCGCAGCGCATCGGCCGCGACGCGGATGTCCTCGATCGCCAGGTGCTCGTAAACATCGACGACCTCGGCGTCGGGGTTCTTGTCGAGGAAGGCCTGGTGGCTTTCGTCGTAGTCGCTGCCCTGGCCCATC
Organism: Hydrocarboniphaga sp.; assembly: GCF_965279055.1. Classification (NCBI taxonomy): domain Bacteria; kingdom Pseudomonadati; phylum Pseudomonadota; class Gammaproteobacteria; order Nevskiales; family Nevskiaceae; genus Hydrocarboniphaga; species Hydrocarboniphaga sp. The sequence goes on from NZ_OZ257125.1 coordinate 2,448,647, forward strand.
GCCTTCTCGAAGATCGACGGGTTGGAGGTGACGCCGCCGAGACCGTCCTCCGCGACCAGTTTCTGCAGGCCTTTCTTGTTGAGGAATTCTCGACTGACGAAATCCAGCCAGGGCGACTGCCCGGCCTCACTGAGCTTTTGCAAATTACTCATGCTGTTTTCCTATTGTCTCGATGCCTGTTCGGTGGCGAGCTTGACCAGGTTGTCGACGGTGAAGCCGAACTTGGCCTGCAGCTTGCCGATCGGCGCCGAGGCGCCGAAGGAGTTCATTACCAGTTTGGCGCCGCTGTTGCCAACGTAGCGGTCCCAGCCCAGCGGCCCGGCCTGCTCCACCGCGACGCGGCCGGTGACCGCCGCGGGCAACACGGACTCGCGATACGCAGCGTCCTGCTGCTCGTAGATTTCCCAGCTCGGCAGCGACACCACGCGCGACTTGATGCCGCTGGCCTTGAGCTTCTCGTGCGCCTCGATGCACAGTGACACCTCGCTGCCGGTGCCGATCAGGATCACGTCCGGCTTGCCGTCTTCGGCGTCGGCAAGCACGTAGCCGCCGCGATTCAGGCCGCTGGCCGCTGCGTATTTCTTGCGATCCAGCGTCGGCAGCGGCTGGCGCGTCAGCACGATGCAACTCGGCCGATGGGTCTGCGCCAGTGCCAGCTTCCAGGCCTCGGCGGTTTCGTTGGCGTCGCCGGGGCGCAGCACGATCAGGCCGGGAATGCCGCGCAGCGCCGACAGGTGCTCGATCGGCTGATGCGTAGGCCCGTCTTCGCCGACGCCGATCGAGTCGTGCGTGAACACGAAGATCACCGGCAGTTCCATGATCGAGGCGAGCCGGATCGGCGGCTTCATGTAATCGCTGAAGACCAGGAAAGTCGAGGTGTAAGGCCGCAGATAGCTCAGCGCCAGGCCGTTGGCGATCGAGCCCATCACATGCTCGCGAACGCCGAAATGCAGATTGCGGCCGCCGTAGCTTTTTGCCTGAAAGCTGCCGGCGCCCTCGAACTTCAGATTGGTCTTGGTCGACGGCGACAGGTCGGCAGAGCCTCCGAGCAGCCACGGCACCGCTTTAGCAAACTCGTTGAGCACCTTGCCGCCGGATTCGCGCGTGGCGATGCCCTTGGCATCCGCGTCGAAACTCAGCTCGGCCCGGGCCCAGTCCTGCGGCATCTGCCCCTGGCGCATGCGCTGCAGCTCGTCGTACAACGTCGGCTCACTGGCCTTGAGCTTGTCGTAGTTGCGCTGCCATTGCTCAAACGCCGGCCCGGCGCGTTCGATCATCGCGTCGCGCAATACATGGCGTGCCTCGTCCGGCACCAGGAAGCTGGAGTCCTCCGGCCAGCCATAGGCTTTCTTGGTCAGCTTGATTTCGTCCGCGCCCAGCGGTTCGCCATGCGCCGCCGCGGTGTTGTGCTTGTTCGGCGAGCCGTAGCCGATGACGCTGTCGACGACGATCAGGGTCGGCTTGTCGCCGGTTTTCTTGAAGGTCTCGATCGCGGCCGCGAGCGCGGCGGTGTCGTTGGCATCTTTCACATGCAGCGTGTTCCAGCCAAGGCCGCGAAACCGCATCGCGACGTCTTCGCTGAAGGCCAGCTCGGTGTGGCCCTCGATGCTGATGGTGTTGTTGTCGTAGATCCAGCACAGGTTGGACAGCTTCAGATGCCCGGCGACCGAGGCGGCCTCGTTGGACACGCCCTCCATCATGTCGCCGTCGCCGCACAGCACATAGACCTTGTAGTCGAAGATCGGGCCGCCGTCGCGATTGAAACGCTCCGCGAGCCAGCGCTCGGCCATCGCCATGCCGACGCTGTTGCCGCAGCCCTGGCCCAAGGGGCCGGTCGTGGTTTCCACGCCGGTGGTCATGCGGTATTCCGGATGGCCCGGCGTTTTCGAGTCGAGCTGGCGGAACGCCTTGATGTCGTCGAGGCTCACCGCCGGTTTGCCGCTGCGCTTGCCGTCGGCGTCGATCTCCGGGATGCCGGCCAGATGCAACAGCGAATACAGCAGCATCGAGGCATGGCCGACCGACAGCACGAAGCGATCGCGATTCGGCCAGTCCGGATGCTCGGGATGATATTTGAGGAACTGCTTCCACACCGTGTAGCCCACCGGCGCCAGCGCCATCGGCGTGCCGGGATGGCCGGAGTTCGCTTTCTGCACCGCGTCCATCGCCAGCGTACGAATCGTGTCGATGCACAGGCGATCGATCGGCTGCTCACTCATGTTCTGCTCCATTGAACGGCATGGTCGGATGCAACGGCGTCCTGCCGCGCGATCCGGGTGATGTTACTGAACGAAGCTGAATCAGACCTGCCCTTTTGGGGCAGAGGCGCGGCCAGGAAGTACCGGTGTGTAACCTGGCCCGCCTGCTGCTTTTAGCGCGACCACGGCGGCGGTTCGAGTACGCCCGTGCCCAAGCACACGGCGCCGGTGATCGCCGCTCACCGGCGAGCCCGCTTGTCGGTGGCGCGCCACAACGCGGCGCCGCCCTCGATACCGGCAGCGTTGGAGCCGATGCTGACCGTTGCCGGCAGGTCTTCGCTGTCGACGTGGCGCGCGTTGCCACCGCCGATGATGATGTGATCCGGATGCAGCAGCACGTCGACAAACTTCAGCGCCTTGCGCAGATGCTTGTTCCAGCGCTTCCTGCCGCTCTTTTCATATGCGGCATTGCCGAGTACTTCATCGTAGGTCTTGTCGTCGCGCAGCGGATGATGGGCCAGCTCCATGTGCGGCATCATTTCGCCGTCGCGGAACAGCGCGGTGCCGACGCCGGTGCCAAGCGTGATCGCCAGTTCCAGACCCTTGCCGCGAATCAGCGCCAGGCCCTGCATCTCGGCGTCGTTGACGATCTTCGACGGATAGCCGCCGAGCTTTTTGGAAAGCGCATCGGCCAGCGCGAAACCCGCCCAGAGTTCGGTGTCCAGATGCGGCGCGGTCAGTACCTTCCGATTGCGGATCACGCCAGGAAAGCCGATCGAAATACGGTCATAGGCCGGCAGTGGCTGCACCATCGCGGCGACGGAGGCGACCAGCAGATCGGGCGGACAAGGCTGCGGCGTCTCGATGCGGACGCGCTCGCTGCGCATCGTACCGCGCTCATCCAGCACCGCTGCCTTGAGGCCGCTACCACCGATGTCGACCGCCAGAATTCCAGGTTTCAAGCGTGCTCCCTGCCCGTTGCGTGCGGTACGTGGACCGCGCATCGGCCGCAATGGTTGCACATCGTCGCGCCGGCAGTGTTACCTCGGCGTGATCGACAAACCCAAGCCGATCAGGCCGCCTTGATTTCGCGCTGCGCCAGCTGCTGGTGAATGGCGTCGAGCAATGCCGATCGACAGCAAGTCGCCTTCGAAACCGCCGACTTCGATGCGATCACCGACAGCGAGGTGAGATTGATGCCGATCGTCTGCATCACGATCATGAAACCGGATACCAGCACCGAATATCGCACCAGCGCGCCGACGGTTTCACGCGTGGACGGATCGAGGTGCGTGCGAGCCAGCAGACGGGGGGTCGACCAGCGCTGCATCGCCGCGGCGAACCAGATCAGCACCCGCAGCGACCGCGCGAAAACGATCAATGACACGGCCGAAACCAGATGCGCTAGATTCTCCGCATTGCGGACGCTCGCAGGGAATGACGCGCATGTCTCGAACACCCCGCTCTGCGTCGACCGTGTCGACGCTGGCCAGGCTGCTGTTGATCGCCGTGGTGCTGCTGTTGTGCGGCGCCGCGTTCGCCTGGACCGGCGGCTGGCTCGGTGGCCGCGGCCTGTCCGGCGCCGCGATGGTCGACGCGCTGCAGGCCAGCGCCGGGCCGCATCCGGGCTTTCGCCGCAATCACGCCAAGGGCATCTGCATCAGCGGAAATTTCGTCGGCAACGGCAACGGCACGCGGCTGTCGTCGACTGCGTTCTTCGAGAAAACCCGCGCGACCGTGGTCGGCCGGCTGGCGCTGGCCGGCGGCAATCCCTACGCCGCCGACGCCGCGGTGCCGGTGCGCAGCATCGCGCTGCAGCTGCGTCTGCCCGACGGGCAGGAATGGCGCACCGGCATGAACGACATCCCCGGCTTTCCGGTGTCGACGCCTCAGGCGTTCCAGCAACTGACGCTCGCTTCCACGCCCGACCCGGCCACCGGCAAGCCCGATCCGGCTTTGATGCGGGCTTTCGCCGACGCACATCCGGAATTCGTCGCCTTCGGCGCGCGCATGGCCGCGCGTCCGCACTCGTCGAGTTTCGCCAACGACACCTACAACAGCATCAACGCCTTCGTGTTCATTGGCGGCGACGGCGCGCGTCATGTCGTTCGCTGGAGCCTGAAACCGCAGCTGTCGTTCGAGCCGGCCACGGCCTCGTCCGCCGACGCGCCGGCTCGCGACGCGCTGTTCGACGATCTGCTGGCCAGGCTCGATCGCGGCCCGCTGGTCTGGCATCTGATCGTGACCGTTGCCGGCGCCGGCGATGCCAGCAACCAGGCAGCGGTGCCGTGGCCCGAGGATCGCGAGCAGGTCGATGTCGGCACTTTGACCATCACCGGCGCCAGCAGCGAAAACCTCGGCGACTGCCGCGACATCGTCTACGACCCTCTGGTGCTGCCCTCGGGCATCCAGGGCTCGGACGATCCGCTGCTCAGCGCGCGCTCGGATACCTATGCGGTGTCGTACCGGCGCCGCGCCGGCGAGCCGCCGGGCGACAGTGCCTTGCACGGCCGCAAGGCCGGGAGCGAGCCATGAGCACGCAGACGCGCTTCACGCCGCTGGCGCGGCTGCTGCACTGGAGCATGGCGGCGCTGATCGTCGCGATGCTGTTCATCGGTGCCGGCATGATCGCCGGCGCGCCCGAGCACTACGCGGCGTTGGTGCGCGTGCACAAGAGCATCGGCATTTTGATCCTGGTGCTGGCCGCGGTCCGGCTGATCTACCGGCTGCTGCATCCGGCGCCGCCGTTGCCGGCGGATCTGCCGGCCTTGCAGAAATTCGCGGCTCACGCCTCGCACTGGCTGTTGTACGCGCTGATGTTGGCCTTGCCGATCGTCGGCTGGGCGATGCTGTCCGCCGAGGGTTATCCGATCCTGATCTACGGCGGTCTGCACCTGCCGCCGCTGATGCCGGCCGACGCGATGACTTACGCGCATCTGCGCAGCGCGCACGCGCTGCTCGCCTACCTGCTGTTCTTCACCGTGCTGGCGCACTTGGGCGCGGCGCTGTTTCACGGCCTGATCCGCGGCGACGGCGTGCTGTCGGCGATGGCCTCGTTACGCCGGCGCTAGGGCGTCGGCCCGCCGGCAGGGCGGATCAGGCCGGCATACAGTCCCTCGATCGCGAACTCGGTGTTGTGCGTATCGATGCGGATCGGAGCGTAGCGCTCCTGGTCGTCGTTCTCCGACAGCAGCACCACGTACCTGCCGTCACGGGTGTAGCGCTTCAGCGTCATCGTCATGTCGCCGGTCTGTGGATCGGGGATGCGCACCGCGACGATCTGGCGATTGCTGGCTTCGTGGGTCTGGTGAATGCCGACCAGATCACGATCGAAGATGTTGGCATTGCGCATCGACCAGCCCTCGACCCGGCGCAGGAACTGCGCACGCGGCCGGAACAGCGTCGGCTCGACGGTCAGATACTCCTCCACGTTCTCGTCGCTCATCACCGGCGTGCCGGCGGCGATGCGGCCGATGACCGGCAGGCTGTTCGGCGGCAGCGCGGCGATCGTGCTCTGCAGGATCCTCAATCCGCGTGCGGTGGAGTCCTCGGCCGAGATGTAGCCCTTCTCGGCCAGCGCCGCCAGATGCAGCCGCGCCATCGAGCGCGTGAAACCGAGCGCGTCGCCCATCTCAGCCTGGGTCGGCGGGCGCCCTTTCTGCTGCATGTAGTGCTGCAAAAAGGCCAGCACCTTGGTTTGTTTTTCAGTCAGAGCAGCGAGTTGCATGATTTTGTCCGTTCCTGCCATTGCGGGCACTACCAATAGTGGTAGTATCTCTTGGCCCGGTGTCCGGGCGCAACCACAACCTCATCCAGCTTCGGTGCCTTGCAATGAAGACCGCTAATTTCAAATGGATTTATGTCTGGTTCGTCGCCGCCGCCACGCTCGTCAGCGTCAAGCCGGCGGGCGCCGCCGAAGTCGCAGTCGCGTTCTCGCCCGGCATCGGCGACCTCAATGCCGAGGAACTGGTGATCGAAACCATCGGCACCGCCCAGCACAGTATCCGCCTCGCCGCCTACGCCTTCACCTCCAAGCCGATCGCCCGCGCCCTGCTCGCCGCCAAGCGCCGCGGTGTCGACGTGCAGGCGGTGCTGGACAAATCCAACCTCGGCGAGCGTTTCGGCGCCGCGCAATATCTGGCCAACACCGGGATCCCGGTGCGCATCGACTCCGAATACGCGGCGATGCACGACAAGTTCATGGTGATCGACTCGCACACGGTACAGACCGGCTCCTTCAGCTATACCTCGGTCGCGGCCAGGGGCAATGCCGAGAACGCGATGGTGGTGCGCAATCATGCGAACTTCGCCAGCGAGTACGACGCCGAGTGGCGCCGGCTGTGGAAGGAGTCGCGGCCGCTGGCGCGCAACGAGGTCCCCCGCAACGGCAACTTCGTCGACATGCACTGGGTCGAACACGACACCGGCGTGCGTCGCCCGGCAACGCCGCATTGATCGCCTTGGGTTTACATTTCGTTACGCTGCGGCGCTGAACTATCGGCCCGTCCTTGCCTCCAATACCGCGAACGTGGATATCCCCATTCCACGTTCTCCGCCTCACTCCCCCGAGGGCGGATCCGGCACCTCCCCGCCGGAGTCAGTACCCCGCGAGTCTCCCCCGGCTCGCGGGGTTTTTTTATGTTCGGCGTTTGCCGTGCGCTCCCCGATCGAACCCGCACCGGGAGCCTGTGCTACAAGACTCGCCCGCGGCAGATCTGCAGAGAAATCCGATGAAATGGTTTGCCTACGACGTCGTCCCGGTCGATTCCAACTGGGAATATCTGAAGACGGTGCGAGAAACGGTGCGAGAAATCGCGATCAACGATGCCGAGGCACGAGTGCACGGCGGTGATGTGCCGCCGCCGGACATGGAAGAGTTCATCGACGCCTGGGAAAGCGCCAAGGACGCCGCGACGGCCGCCGGTTGGGTAGGCGAACCCGGCAACGAACCACTGGTGTTCTGGCTGCCGGTCGCCGGCAGCTTCACTTTCGGCTTCGTGATCCGCCAGGACAACGACGACAGCAGCTACGTGATCTCACCGGTGGAGCTGCCGCATCTGGGGATCGCGGTGGAAATGCTGAGCGAAGACGACGAGGAGTCCTTCGACGCACCCTGAGCCCGAGGCCCTGCACGACCTCAGCGGCTGCGCGCGCGCTTCTGCAGGCGGCGTGCTTCGATCGCGCGCTTGATCGCGTCGAGTCTGGCCCTGGCGCTGAGTTGGATCGCCGCGACGGCCGCGCTGCTGACGGGCGCGTCCTCGGGCTCCGGATTGCTGCTCGCGATCCTGAACTTGGACATCGGTCTTCCTTCCATCGTTATGGTCCATCCGCCGCGCGATCCGCAGAAAACCGGACCGCGCGTGCGACCATGTGGCCGATCCGTCACCGCTGGAAGACGACCCGGTCTCAAGCGCGTTGCGGCTGAGACCTTCGTCGCTACTGGCTCGGCAGATCGAGCAAACTTAGGACTATTTGAGTGGCCGGATCATAGACCACGGTAGAGCCCTGCTAATAGCCCACAGTAGCCCACGGTCGAGTCGTTAACGAAGCTCGTGTCGACGGGTACCCGGATGCCCCGCAGATTATGCCCGCGCCCTCTGCAGCGACACGCGGCGCGCCAAGTAAAGAAATGTTTCATTGCGACCGCGATGCGGCTATTTTCCTGGCGGGCGCGCAACGGCAGCACACCACCGACGCCGGGGAGAACCACGATGCGCAGGCAGGCAGCAGGCGGTTGGTCGACAGCATGGATCGGCGTTGCTCTGCTCGGCAGCGCGTCATGCGCGCTGGCCGAAACACCGGAGTTCGACCGTCCCGGCATTTCGTTCCCGACCAGCACGATCCCGGTCGGCGGCATCGCCTTCGAGCAGGGCCTGCCCGATCTGAGTTACGACTCCGGCGCCGGACTGCGCAGCACCGAAAGCGCGTTCGACAGCGTCGTGCGTGTCGGTGTCGGCGAGCATGCCGAGTTGCAGCTGATCACCTCGCTGTACAACCGGCTCGATACCCACGACAGCAGCGGCAGCGAGCATTTCGACGGCAGCGGCGATACCGGTCTGGCTGTCAAGCTCGGCCTGCCCGGCAACAACGGGCAACGCTCGCTGGCGGTTCTCGGCAGCGTGCTGTTCCCGACAGGCGACCGCGAGTTCAGCGGCGGCAAGCCGACCGTGTCGCTGGGAAGCACCGCGACGTTCGCCTTGAGCGATCAGCAGGCGCTGTCCTTGTACGCCAACCTCGATCGCCTCGACGATCGCAACACCCTGACGCTGGCGTCCGACATGTCGTTCGAGCTCAGCGACAGCCTGGGCGCCTTCATCGAAGCCGGCGCGAGTTTCACCCACGCCGGGGATGACGACTACGTCGGCGGTGGCGGTTTCACCTGGATGCTGCTGCCCCGAGTGCAGCTCGACCTCTACGCCGACTTCGGGCTGACCGACAAAAGCACCGACCTGCAGACCGGCTTCGGCGTATCGGTGTATTTCGGCGCGTCGGGCGATTGAGGAAAGCGCGATCATCGCGGTCATCAAAAACAAAACAACAGCGCGCGAGGACACCGACGATGAGCATGCTGCAGCTGCAGCGGGCACGGCCCAAAGTGATCCTGTTCGACTGGCACGCGACGCTGGCCGACACCATGGACGCGATGTACTACGCGTTGGACGAAGTGATGCCGCGGCTGGCGCCGCTGGGCCTGATCGAGCGCCTGGTGCCTCCGGGAAAGTCCAAGACGGTCGAAGACGAAAAGCTGGTGCGCTACGTGCGCGAGAATCACAGCCTGCACCCCAAGATCACCTCGCAGCGACGCATTTCGCGCACCGATATTTTCGAACTGCTGTTCGGCGAGGACGAAGAAGCCAAGAAGATCGCGCATCGCGAATTCGACCGCAGTTACGAGCGCCATTTCGGCATCGTCAAGCCGATGGAGGCCGATGCGCGCGCGCATCTGCTGGCACTGCGCGGCCTGGGTTTGAAGCTCGGCGTGCTGACCAACCGGGCGCGCCGCTTCACCGCGCACGAGGTCTACACCATCGACAGCACCGGCTGGCACGAGCTGTTCGACACCATCGTCTGCGGCGACGACGTGGCGCGGCGCAAGCCCTTCCCCGACCTGATCCTGAAAGCGCTGGACGAGCTGGCGCTGCCCGCCGACGCCAGCTGCTGGTACGTTGGCGACAGCGTCGCCGACATCGTGTCCGGCAGCAACGCCGGCGTCAGCACGATCTTCTACAACGGCGTCGGCTGGGACGCCGACTGGATCGCCAAGATCTTCCCCGGCACCGCGCACTACCCGCACCAGCCGGACAGCGTGATCGCCAGGCTGCCGGAGTTGCTGAGTCTCGTCCGGCAGCTCATGTGAGGCAGCCTGGCACGGCTGCAACCCGGGTCGCGGCCGGGCCACGGCGGCTACACTAGGGGAATTCTTTCTCCGGAGCTTGCCTTGCTTGCACAGTCTTTGCGCCTGCCCTGCGGCGCGACCATCCCCAATCGCCTGGCCAAGTCGGCCATGAGCGAAGCTCTCGGCACGATGGACAATCGCGTGACGCCGCGGCTGGAGCGGCTGTATGCGCGCTGGGCCGAAGGCGGCATCGGCCTGTGCATCACCGGCAACGTGATGATCGACCGGCGCGCGCTCGGCGAGCCCGGCAATGTCGCGGTCGAAAACGAAGCCGACCTGCCCGCGCTGCGCCGCTGGGCCCAGGCCGGCACGCGTGGCGGCACGCAGTTGTGGATGCAGATCAATCATCCCGGCAAGCAGTCGCCCAAGGGCCTGAACCGCGAGAACGTGGCGCCGTCGGCGATCCCGTTCCGCAAGGATATGGCGGCGTTCTTCGACACGCCGCGGGAACTCGCCGATGCGGAAATCGAAGAACTGATCACGCGCTTCGGCAACACCGCGCGCATCGCCAAGCTGGCGGGTTTCAGCGGCGTGCAGATTCACGGCGCGCATGGCTATCTGGTCAGCCAGTTCCTGTCGCCGCATCACAATCAGCGCAAGGATCGCTGGGGCGGCAGCATCGAAAACCGCCAGCGTTTCGTGCTGGCGGTGCTGGCCGAGATGCGTCGCCAGGTCGGCGCCGACTTCCCTGTCGGCATCAAGCTGAACTCGGCGGATTTTCAGCGCGGCGGTTTCACCGAGGAAGAGTCGCTGGCGACGATAGCCGCGCTGGTCGACGGCGGTATCGACCTGATCGAAATTTCCGGCGGCACTTACGAGGCGCCGGCGATGACCGGCCGCGATGCCAAGGCCAGCACGGTCGCGCGCGAGGCCTACTTCATCGAGTTCGCCGAGAAAGTGCGTGCCGCCAGCCGAGTACCGCTGATGCTGACCGGCGGCTTCCGCAGCGTCGCCGGCATGAATGCGGCACTGAACAGCGGTGCGATCGACCTGGTCGGCCTGGCGCGGCTGCTGGCGATCGAGCCCGAGCTGCCGGCGCGGCTGCTGCGCGGTGAAGACCCGCAGCATCAGATCAAGCCGATCAGCACCGGCATCGGCCTGGTCGATCGCATGGCGCTGATGGAAGTCGCCTGGTACTCGCGCCAGCTGCGCCGCATCGGCGACGGCCGCGAGCCGCAGCCGAAAGAATCCGGGCTCAAGTCCTTCGCCGTCGGCATGATCGAGAACGGCTGGCATACGTTCAAGACGCGACGACTGCGCGCCTGAGATCGCGCCATGACCGACACCGCAACGCCGCCGCAGACCAGGAAAGACATCGCCAAATGGCGACGGCAGCTGCTGCGCGTGCAGCAGACTTCGTGGCGCGACCTGTTCGCGACCCTGCTGCCGATCGTGGCGATCAGCGCGCTGGCGATTGCCGCGACGCTGCATTTCATCCGCCCCGCGCCTCCGGGCCACCTGGTCATGGCCGGCGGTGCCGAGGGCAGCAATTTCCGGCTGATCGCCGAGCGCTACAAGACCATCCTCGCGCGCAACGGCGTCGAAATCCGCATCGTCGCCTCGCGCGGCTCGCTGGACAATTTGAACAAGCTCAGCGACCCGGACAGCGGCGTCGATATCGCGATGGTCCAGTCCGGCGTCACCACCGAGGCCTATACCGGCGACCTGATTTCGCTGGGCAGCATGTTCCCGCAACCGCTGACAGTGTTCTATCGCAGCGCCAAGCCGCTGGCGCGGCTGTCGGATTTCGAGGGCAAGCGCATCGCCATCGGCGGCGAAGGTACCGGCACGCGCTTTCTGGCACTGGCGCTGCTGAAGGCCAATGGCATCGAGCCCGGCGGCAAGACCACGCTGCTGGATCTGGAAGGCGAAAACGCGCGCCAGGCGCTGCTGGCCAAACAGATCGACGCGATCTTCCTGTCCGGTGACTCCGCCGGCATCGGCACGCTGCGCGAGCTGATGCACGCTGACCAGATCCGCTTGTTCGACTTCGTCCAGGGTGACGCCTACGAGCGGCGCTTCCGCTATCTGAGCAAGCTGCAATTGCCGGCCGGCACTTTCGATCTCGGCGAAAATCTGCCGGCGCAGTCGCTGACGCTGATGGCGCCGTCGGTGGAACTGCTGGCGCATTCCGACCTGCATCCGGCACTGTCGGATCTGCTGGTCGAGGCGGCCCACGAAATTCACGGCAAGGGCACTTTGCTGGCCGACCCCGGCGCGTTTCCATCGCCGCTGCCGCACGATTATCCGATCGGCGCCGATGCCGCGCGCTATTACAAATCCGGCAAGGGCGTGGCGTATCGCTATCTGCCGTTCTGGCTGGCGAGCCTGGTCAGCCGCGCCGCGGTCATTCTGGTGCCGATCCTGGTGGTGTTGATTCCCGGCCTGCGCTATGCGCCCAACCTGTATGGCTGGCGCATCAACCGGCGCATCTACAAGCGTTACGGCGAGCTGATGACGCTGGAACGCGCCGCGCTACAGCCGCTGACGCCCGAGCAGCGGGCGACCTTGCTGGCACGACTGGACGAGATCGAGAAGGGCATCATCAGCTTCAAGACGCCGGGCGCATTTGCGGACCAGATCTACGTGCTGCGCCGGCATATCCGCTTCGTGCGCGAGAACCTCGCGCAGAACGGCGGCAGCGGCGTGGCGCAGCCGGTCGCCGGCGAGCCTGCCTAGCGTAGCACTCAGGCCTGAGTGCCGATGCGTCGCGGCACCAGTCCGAGCTCGCGCCTGACGTCCGATGCGATCGGCCCGACAGCCTTGACCGCGGCGCGAATCGCCGCTGCGCTGACACCGAGCGCATGCGACCAGTAACGCAGCTCGAAGTCCTGGTTGACGTTGATGCGGCGCCGGTCCTGGCTGCCGCGACTGCTGGGCTCGTCCGACATGTTGCGCTCCTCGCACCGTGAAATTTCATGCTAGGTGCGACGGCTGAATACCGGCATGCCCGATGGCGCTATTCGACGTCGTGGGCTTAGGCGGCGCTTAGACCGGTCTGCGTCTTCACCTGTAGGAGCGGCCTTGGCCGCGATTCAGGCTTCACCGGCACGGTCGCGGCCAGGGCCGCTCCTACCGGTGCCGTTATCGCCTAACCGGCAACTCGATAAAGCTCCCCGTATACCAGCGTATCCGCAGAGGCGGCTTGGCCGCCGCTATGGTTTCCTCGCTGACATTGCCGCCGGCGCCGTAGTTGATCTCGCGATCGGCGCGTTTGTTGATGCCGAGCACGAAGACGATGCGGCTGCCCGCCGCCAGCCGACGGCTGGCGATCTGCTCGCTGCGGAACTTCAGCTGCTGGCGCTCGCCGGCGCGCAGCAGATGACGCAGCGCCGGGTCCTGCGCGTAGCTGGCGCGAAACTCGTAAGGATCGGCGAGCTGCAGGTAGTCGCCGGCCGCGGTCAGCTCGTACAGCGTCACGTTCAGATCCAGATCCTGGCGATTCATCACGAAGTCCAGCTCGCCCGACAGCAGGCCGCTGATTTCGGTCGCCGCTTTCAGCGGCTCGCCGACGAACAGCAGCGCGTCGTTGATCTGCAGTTTTCGCGCGAGGATATCGTTGCCCGGCAAGGCCGGCGCGCTGCGGTCGGCCAGCTTGACGGTCTGCTCGATCAGCGGCGCGTCGGCGGGCCTGGCCGCGCTCAGTCGCAGGCGGCCGCCGCTGTCGGCGCTGTCGAAGTACAGCTTCAGGCTGGCATTGGCCATCGCCGCGATCGTCGCCGCGTGCTTCCACTCGTTGGCGCCCATCACCTGGTAATTGACGCGGTCCTTCAGCATCGCCGGCCGGCCCGCGCCCTTGAGCACGTAGTCGAACCAGTCCAGGCGCAGCTCGCGAAGATCCAGCAGAGCGGCGTTGTCGACTGAATAGCCGCGCAGCACACCGGCCGGCCGCGACAGCGATGTCGTGTGATCGTAAGGGCCGAGCAGCAGCGTGTGGTTGGCGTCGGGCTTGTAGCGCAGCTGCTCGCCGAAGTAGTACAGCGCGCCCACGGCGCCGCTGCCGTAATAGCCGGCGGTGGACAGCACCGGGATGTCGATGCTGGCGAACTGCTGGCGGAACGGCACGTACTTCTGCCACCAGCGATCAAAGCTCGGATGCGTCAGCCAGGTGCGGAACACATGCCCCGGCGCCGGGTTTTTCAGCCGGGCGACGCGATCCAGCTCGCGATACATCCTGCCGCTGGCGAACCAGCGTTGATCCAGCGCCGCCCAGCGCGCCTCGTCGCGGCTGATGTCGTCGACGCCGACGATGTTGGTGTAGGCCCAGCGCAGCGCCGAGTTCTTGAACACGCGGCCTTCGTTGGGGAAGCTGATGCCCGGCGCCATCGCGTCCGAAGTCGCGATCGCCTTCAGCGCCGCCGGCAGCTTCTTCGCCGCAGCCCAGGCGGCGAAGCCGCTGTAGCCGGCGCCGATCATGCCGACCCTGCCATCGCTCCAGGGCTGCGCGACGATCCACTTGATCACCGCACGTGCGTCTTCGCCGTCGTGCGCGAACGGCACGAAGGCGCTACCGGCGCCGGCCTTCTTCAGCGCCATTACATCGTCCGGCACATTCTTGCCGCGCGCGTAGGCGACGACGCCGACGTAGCCGTGGCTTGCAGCCGCCTTGGCGTCGTCCTCGGTGACGAAGATGGTGAACTCGAGCAGCGCCGGCAGCGGCTTGCCGAGCTTCTTCGGCCTGACCACGCGCGCATAAAGCCGCGCGCCACCGGCGCCCCTGATCGGCACTTTCTCCTCGACGATGTAGCGCTGCGCCTCGTCCTCGGCCGCGAGCGTATCGGCCAGCGGGCCGAAGCTGCGATACGCCGCGTACGACAGCCAGTTGCGGATCAGCTCGATGCCCTCGGCGGTGTTCAGCGAGGTCCTGCTGCGCTGACGATCGAATGCTTTTTGCAGCGCGTCCTGATAAAGCGCCTGTGATCCGCGCATCCAGGATGTCACCGTATAGGCGTCGCGGTCGCCGAGCTTGGGCACGACCTCGCGGAAGGACTCGGCGAACGCCTGCGCGAACGGCACCGCGTCGCCGGTTTCAATCGCCTTGGCATGCGCGTACAGATCGATCAGCAGGCCGCGGCCCGGCGCGCGGCCGGCGTCGATCGCGCGACGCCGGTTGCTCAGCGTCTCGCGCGTGTCGTTGGCCGCGATGTAGTTGCCGGCGGCGATCTGCAGCACCGACAGCGTCGCCAGATAACGCTCGATATCGGCGTCCTGATACACCGGCAGGATACGCTCGGCCAGATCGCGCATCGCCGCGGGAGTCGCCGCATCGCCGACGCTGGCCGGCGTCTTGAAATCGAAATTCTGGTTCTGGTTCTGCGCATGAGCCGGCGCGATCAGCGCCAGCAGCATGAGCAAGCACAGCCGACGCAGCGCGCTCATGGCGAGCCCGCCGCGCGCGGTGCTGCCGCGTCTTTTACCAGGTGCAGCGTCTGGCCGAACATCGCCTCATGGCCCTGTACCGCGCTGCCGATGTGAACCAGCGTGGTCTGCGCCAGCTCCTTGTCGAACAGGTCCACGACCCGGCTCAAGGTGTCGTTGTCGAGCGAGCCGAAGGCGTCGTCGATCAGCACCCAGCGCGGCGCCTGCAGCACGATGCGCGCGAACGCCAGGCTCATCTGCTCGTCCTGGCTCAGCTCGCGATCCCAGCGCTTGGAGGCGTCGAGCATCGGCACCAGGCGCTCCAGATCCAGCCGCGCCAGAGCGGCGGCAAACGCGGCCTCGTCATGGGCCGAAACCGCCGTCGGGTACGCCAGGATTTCGCGCAAGCTGCCGGTCGGCAGATAGGGCGTGCCGCGCGGCATGTAATAGATCGGCGAAGCGGCCGGATTGGCGATTTCGCCCGAGCCCCAGGGCCACAGACCGGCCAGCGCGCGGAACAGCAGGGTCTTGCCGGTGCCGGCGTCGGCGACGATCAGCACGCGCTCGCCGGCGGCGATCTCCGCATGCGGCTCCTGCAGCATGTCGCGGCCGGCCGGCGATTCCAGATGCAGATTCGACAGCGTCAGGCGCTCATCGCTGTTCTGCTTGTAGGTGATGCGGCTGCCGAAATCGAGCTGGTCTTCGTTGGCGATCAGCGCCTGGCGAAAACCGGAGACCCGAATCAGCGTCGCACGCCAGTCGGCGATCACGCTGAAGTTGTCGACGAACCAGCGCAGCGCCGCCTGCGCCTGCGTGAACGCCGCAGCGGCGGCAACCAGGCCGCCGAGTGAAATCTTGCCGGAGAAAAACAGCGGCGCGGCGACCAGGATCGGCGCGGCCTGCGTGATCCAGCCGAAGCCGGCGGTGACCCAGGTCAGGTTGGTCCAGCCGAGCACCAGGCGGTTCATCGCGCCCATGACTTCGCTCAACGACGCCTCGATGCGACGCCGCTCGTCGGCCTCGCCCGCGGCCAGCGAAATGCCGTCGAGATGCTCGTTGATGCGCACCAGCGTGAAACGCAAATCGGCCTCGCGCGCATAGCGATTGGCGCTGCGCGCGACCAGGCTGCGGCCGACGACATAACTCAGCAGCGAGCCGAAACCGGCATACAGGATCGCGGCCCACAGCATGAAGCCCGGCACCGCGTAGTCGGAATCGCCGACGCGGAAACTGAAATCCTCGGACAGCACCCACAGAATGCCGGCGAAGCTGATGAACAGGATCGTCGCCTGCAGCAGACCCATGACCAGATCGATCGACAGGTTGCACAGCACCGTGGTGTCGTCGGTCATGCGCTGATCGGGATTCACGCCCATTTCGCCGGCATTGGCGAGCCAGAACGCGCGGCGCGGCATCATCCAGCGGCCGGTCAGATCGCGCACCAGGCCTTCGCGCAGCTTTACCTTCATGGTCTCGCGCAGCCAGCGCTGGGTCACGTCGAGAATCATCAGGCAGGCGACGATCACCGCGAACACGCCGAGCTGGTAGATGAAGTCCTTGAAATCGCGGCGCGACAGCGCGTCGAAAAACGCCTTGTTCCAGGCATTGAAGCGCACCTGGCAATAAGCGGTGGCGAGCACCGCGACGAGGATGCAGCCGGCCAGCTGCATCAGCCGCGTGCCGACCGCCGATGCGCGCACCGCGCCGAGCAGCTGGCCGATCTGCTTCAACAGACCGGCCTGAGCCAGCATCGCCTTGGCAGCGGCCGGACTGGGCACGGTCGGCGGCGCGGCGTCGCTCATCGGCGTTGCGCCAGCGCGGCGCGACGTGCGGCGACGGTCGAAATGAAGGCCGCATAACTCCAGGCCAGATGCCGCGCCGAGGTCTGCTCGCCGGTTTTCTGATCGAACTGTTCGGACAGGTCGCCGCTGTCCGCCGTGTACTTTCTGACCGTCGCCAGATAGGCGTCGCCGCGCGCGATCCAGTCGTCCGCGTCCCCGTTGCCGAGTGCGGCGCGATAGCAGAATTCGCAGGCGCCGAGGGTCGAGAAGAAATAGGCGCCGCCGGAGTAGTAGACGTCGCCGTCGTAGCGGCCCATCGCCGGGCCGAGCGCGTCGCCGCGGCGATGGTTGATCGGATACTTCTCGTCGAACAGCGCTTCCAGATGCGCCAGGGTCGCCTGCATGCGCGGATCGTGCACGGTGTGCGCATCACCCTCGCCGCCGGCATGGATTGCCGACAGGATCACCGCGATATCCAGGTCTTTTTGCGAGCGCGCGCCGCCTTCCAGAATGCGCGAGCGATAGTAGCCATCGTCGTCCAGCCAGAAGCCGTCGAGCACCTTGCCGATCGCCTCGCCCTCGCTGCGATAGGCCTGCGCCAGCTCCGCCTCGCCCTGCCCGGCGAGCCAGTCCGCGCCCTGGTCCAGCGCCGCCGCCGACACGCGCAGGGTGTAGTAATGCAGGCCCTTGTCTTCTTCCCAGATGTCGTAGGACGCGGCATGCCAGTGCTGGTGTGTGAATGCCAGATCCGCGCGCAGCAGCTCGTTCAACTGCGCCGTCGTCGGTTCATCGAACTGCTGACTGCGCGCCCAGCCGAGCATGGCCAGCGCGCGCAGCGGCGGACCGTCGTGTTGCGGCCGCGCCCACTTGCTGATGTCGAGCGTGCCATCGGGATTGACGCGGGTTTCGGCGACGACGAACTCGCCGCGCGCGCCGGCCAGATCGGCATCGTCGCGCAGAAACTTGACGAAGTCCGGCGCCGCCCTGCTGCGCCAGGTTTTATCCGCGACGCGCTCGCCGCCGTCGAGCTGACGCAGCGACAGACCGAAGCCGAGGAAATCGGCGAACGTCTGCTTCGCCTCGACGCCGACCTCGCCCGCCTCCAGCAACAGCCGCAGCGCGTCGATGACCACCGCCGAATCGCGGAACCAGTGGAAGAAGTAGTCCGGGTCGGGATCGTAGGACGCCAGCACCGGCGAGGCGATGATCGAGCCTTTCGCCGCGCGTATCGTCGTGCCGAAACCCGGCCGTGTCTTGACGATGTCGGTGGCGGAAATGCTCTTCTGCATCGCCCGCGCCGCATAACGATACTCGCGAGCCATCCATTGCTCGAGCCCATCGGGTGATGAAACCATCAAGCGGCCTTGTCGTCGAGATACGGGCTGCTGAAGCCGAGCTTGCGCAGGCCGCCCTGAATTTCCGGGATGCTCATGAACAGCTTCCACATCAGCCCGGTCCGGTAGTTCTCCATCATCACCACGATCGGCCCCTGGTCGATCGCCAGGAAAGTATCGGCGGCCCAGTTGTGGTGCACGCTGAACGCGTCGACGAAGCCGTAGCGCTTCCATAGCCTGTCGCCGTGCTCGGTCAGGAAGTGCCGTAGCGCGGCCATCACCTCGCGGGGCGCATACGGCAGGCTGGACAGCGCCGCGGTCGGCGAGATCGTGCCGTTGTCGTTGTCCGGTGCATGCGCGCCATAGCCGAAGGCATCGTCGCTGGCGGTCAGGCCCCAGCACTCGGCGCTGTAGCCCTTGAACTTTTTCGGGTTGGCGACGCAGTGCGCGTGATTGATCTTCACGTGCGCGAGGTTCAGTTCCCAGTAGTTCGCGTAGCGGTCCCTGAGCCCGTGGGGATCGAGCGTGCAGAACGAGTAATGCGCGAAGAACAGCGGTCCGCCGTAGGGCTGGCCCAGCGGCAGCTCGATGCCGTAGTAGGACTTGCCGTTGATGAAGTCGCGCCCTGCGGCGTAGCCACGATGGTAGACCTCGGCGCTGACCGGATAACGCGGCGACGAGGCCGCCAGCAGGTAGGTCGTCAGGCACTCGTTCCAGCCGTGGATCTCGTGATCCATCGCCCAGCCGTTGTACGGGCTCCAGTGCCAGTACAGCAGCTTGCGCCCGCCCTGGGTGTACCAGTCCCACTCGACTTCTTCCCATAGCTGGGTGATGCGATTGCGGATCGAGGCTTCGCCCGGCGTTTCCTGCTGAAAATACTGGCGCGCGCACAGCAGGCCCTGCATCAGCAAGGCGGTTTCGACCAGGTCGCCGGCATCGTCCTTGCGGCCGAACGGAATCGTCTCACCGGTCAGGCCGTTCATGAAATGCGGATAGGTACCGTGGTAGCAGCGCGCCTTGCACAGCACGTCGAGACTTTGGTTGATGCGCGTGACCGCCTCGATGCGCGTGACCCAGCCGCGCTCGACCGCGACGATGATCGCCATCACGCCGAAGCCGCTGCCACCGATCGCGACCAGGTCGTCGACCGGCTCGTCCCTCGTCGTGCGCCGGTCCGGCGCCAGGCCGCTGACCGGATGCGCGCCTTCCCAGAAGAAGCGGAAAGTCTGGCGCTGCACCGCGTCGATCAGCAGCTCGTCCGGCAAAGCGGCGAGTTCGGCGGGGCTGCGCGTGTCCGCTGTTGGCATCCATCGTCTCCTGTTGGTTCTTGAATGTTTCAAAGCTTGGCACATTGCGCCGCATTGTTCCCTTCTCCCTCCGGGAGAAGGTGTCCCGCAGGGACGGATGAGGGACTCGAAGTCCGCGCTGAGCTGCGAGTCCCTCACCCCTGCCGCTCTCCCGGAAGGGAGAGGGGAAATGCATTTGCGAGTAGCCGCGTGCTGCATACCCGCGATGAATCCAGGCTGTCTGACGAATCCGCGCCAGACACCTATCATGCGGGCAACGCACACCCGGGACCGGATCGCATGAGCAGCCGCATCGACAAACTGATGAGCGAAATGACCCTGGCCGAAAAACTCGGCCAGCTGACGATGACCGCCTCGAGCTACGCCGTGACCGGGCCGATCATCGCCGGAGATTCCACCGAGTCGATCAAGGACGGCACCATCGGCAATCTGCTGAACATGGTCGGCCCCGGCCCGACCCGCGAGATGCAGAAGCTGGCGATCGAGCACACGCGGCTCGGCATTCCGCTGCTGATCGGCCTGGACATCATTCACGGCCACAAGACGCTGTTCCCGATTCCGCTGGCCGAGGCCGCGCTGTTCGACGAAGCCGCCTGGGAGCTGACCGCGCGCGAAGCCGCGATCGAAGGCGCCGCCGACGGCCTGGCGATGACGTTTGCGCCGATGCTCGACGTATCGCGCGACCTGCGCTGGGGCCGCACCGCCGAAGGTTCGGGCGAGGACGGCTGGCTGGCGACGCGCATGGCGCGGGCGAAAGTGCGCGGCTTCCAGGGCAGCGATCTGAGCAAGGCCGATGCGGTCGCCGCCTGTGCCAAGCATTTCTGCGCCTACGGCCCGGTCACTGCCGGCCGCGAGTACGCGTCCGTGGACATTTCCGAGCGCACGCTGCATGAGGTGCATCTGCCGCCGTTCGAGGCCGCGGTCGAGGCCGGCGTCGCGACGATCATGCCGGCGTTCACCGACCTGGCCGGCATTCCGATGACCGCGCACAAGGCCTTGCTGAAGGACTATCTGCGCGACCGGCTCGGCTTCGACGGCGTACTGGTCAGCGACTACAACGCGATCGGTGAGCTGATCCGCCACGGCGTCGCCGCCGACCTCGCCGACGCGGCCGCGCTGGCGCTGAAAGCCGGCGTCGACATCGACATGATGGCCGACGGCTATCGCAAGGGCTTACCGGTCGCGCTGGAGCGCGGCACGGTGACGATGGACGACATCGACGTCTGCGTGCGCCGCGTGCTGAAGCTGAAAGAAGACCTCGGCCTGTTCGACGATCCCTATCGCCGCGGCGCAACGCCGCAGACCGAGCAGGCCTTCGCCGAACGCCGCCAGCTCGCGCGCAAGATCGGCGCACAGGCGATCACGATGATGAAGAACGAGCGCGACACGCTGCCGCTGTCTCCGCAGATCAAGCGCCTCAGCGTGATCGGCCCGCTGGCCGATGCCGGCCCGGAAATGCGCGGCTGCTGGTGGGGCGCCGGCGAGAAGGAGCCGCATGTCGGCGTGCTCGAAGGCATCCGCAAGGGCTTTCCCGACACCGAGATCCGCCACGCCGCCGGCACCGGCATCGACAGCGCCGACCACAGCGACATCGCCGCCGCGCTGAAGCTGTGCAACGACACCGACGCGGTGCTGCTGTGCCTGGGCGAAGCCACCGCGATGAGCGGAGAAGCCGCGAGCCGCGCGTATCCGCAGCTGCCCGGCTCGCAGCTGGCGCTGGCCGAGGCGGTGTTCGAATACGCGCGCGAGCGCGGCGTGCCGGTGATCGTCGTGCTGTTCTCCGGCCGGCCGCTGGTGATTCCGCAGCTCGCCGAAAAAGCCGATGCGCTGCTGGCCTGCTGGTTCCTCGGCACCGAGGCCGGCAATGCGATCGCCGACGTGGTCAAGGGCGCGGTGTCGCCGAGCGGCCGCACGCCGATGAGCTGGCCGCGCGCTCTGGGCCAGGTGCCGATCTTCTTCGGCCAGCGCAACAGCGGCCGGCCGATGAATCCGGACGATTTCTTCACCAGCAAGTACCTGGACGTGGCGAATACGCCGCTGTATCCGTTCGGGCACGGGCTGACTTACGGCGAGTTCGCGTACCGCAATCTGCGGATCAGTGCGGACAGCGCGCGCGAGGCCGATGCGATCACGGTGACCGTCGACCTGACCAACAGCGGCAAGCACGCTGCGACCGAAACCGTTTTCCTGTTCACCCACGACAAGGTCGCCAGCGTCGCGCGGCCGCTGCTGGAACTGCGCGGCTTCGGCAAGATCACGCTGAAACCGGGCGAATCCGGCACGGTCACGCTGACACTCGCCGCCTCCGAGCTGCGCTTCCTCGGCATCGACCTGAAGCCGGTGTTCGAGGCCGGCGAAGTCGAGGTGCTGGTCGGGCCGTGCGCGGATCGCTCTCAGTTGCTGGCGACGAGCCTGCAGCTGAGGTAGGGCGGCTCGCGACCCGTCGTTGTGCCTTCGGGAAAAGACGGCGGGTCACGACCCGCCCTAAACTCCGGTTTCACGTCCCCCGATCCACGCCCATGACCAAATCCCTGCTCGCCGTCATCCTCGGTGGCTCGATCGGTTGCGTGCTGCGCTATCTGGCCGGACTGAAGTTCAATGCGCTGTACCCGAACCTGCCGCTCGGCACCTTGCTGGTCAACCTGGTCGGCGGCCTGATCATCGGCATCGCGGTCGCGTTCTTCGCGAAGATGCCGACGCTCGATCCGGCCTGGCGGCTGCTGGTGATCACCGGCTTTTGCGGCGGCTTCACCACGTTTTCGGCGTTCTCGGCCGAAGTCGTGCTGATGCTGCAGGACGGCCGCATCGGCTGGGCCGCGGCGACCGTGGGCACGCATCTGTTCGGCTCGCTGCTGATGACCTTCATCGGCATTGCCCTGGTGACCGCGCTGCAGCGCTGAGCCGCATCGGGCAGTGGACGCCGCCGCCCTGCGCGGCGATGCTGGGCGTCTGCGGAAAAGGAGAAAAAAACAATGAACGAGCAGCCGGAGCGCCTGCACTACGGCGCCTGCAATCTGTGTGAAGCGATCTGCGGGCTGGAATTTCGCGTGCGTGACGGAGAAATCCTCAGCATTCGCGGCGACGACGCCGACCCGCTGTCGCGCGGCCACATCTGCCCGAAAGCGGTCGCGCTGAAGGACATCTTTGAAGACAGCGACCGGCTGCGCCATCCGCTGATTCGCGAAGCCGGCGGCGGCTTCCGCCAGGCCAGCTGGGACGAGGCGCTGGACCTGGTCGCCGATCGCCTGGTGCAGATTCACAACGAGAATGGCGCCGACGCGATCGCCAGCTATCTCGGCAATCCGACCGTGCACAACTACGGCTCGATGACGCATTCCTCGCATTTTCTCGCCCATTTCAAAACCAGGAACCGCTACAGCGCGACCTCGGTCGACCAGCTGCCGCACCAGCTGATGGTCTACTGGATGTACGGGCATCAGCTGCTGGTGCCGATCGCCGATATCGACCGCACGCAATATTTCTTCGTGCTCGGCGCCAACCCGATGGCCAGCAACGGCAGCCTGATGACGGTGCCGGATTTCCGCGCACGGCTGAAGGCGCTGCAGGCGCGCGGCGGCAAGATGGTGGTGCTCGATCCGCGGCGCAGCGAAACCGCCGAGGTCGCCGACGAGCATCACGCGGTGCGTCCCGGCGGCGATGCGGCCTTCCTGCTCGCCTTCCTCAAAACGCTGTTCGACGAGCAGCTGTCGCGGCCCGGCCGCCTCGCTGCATTCAGCGACGGACTCGAGCAGCTGCCCGACGCCCTCGCCGCTTTCGATCTCGACACGCTCGCCGCGCAAAGCGGCATAGCCAGCGCGACGACGCGTCGCCTGGCGCGCGAATTCGCCGCCGCCGACGGCGCCGCGATGTACGGCCGCATGGGCGTGTCGACGCAGCGTCACGGCAGCTTGTGCCAGTGGCTGATCCAGGTGATCAACATCGTCACCGGCAATCTGGATCGGGTCGGCGGCATGCTGTTCACCAGGCCGGCGGTGGATCTGGTCGGCGGCGCCGCCGGCAAGCCCGGCAGCTTCGGCCGCTGGGGCAGCCGCGTGCGCGGCCTGCCGGAATTTGGCGGCGAATTGCCCGTCGCCGCGCTGGCCGAAGAAATCCTGACGCCGGGCCAGGGCCAGGTGCGGGCGCTGGTGACCAATGCCGGCAATCCGGTGATGTCGACGCCCAACGGCCGCCAGCTCGACCGCGCGCTGGACTCGCTGGAGTTCATGGTGTCGATCGATCTGTACTTGAACGAGACCACGCGCCACGCCGACGTGATCCTGCCGCCGACGCCGGCCATGCAGCACGACCAGTACGACCTGATCTTTCATGTGTTCGCGGTGCGCAACACCACGCGCTGGTCGCCGCCGGCTTTCGACAGGAGCGAAGGCGCGCTGCACGACTGGGAGATTTTCACGCAGCTCGGCGAAAGAGTCGCGGCACGCCTGGGCAATAAACCTCGGCCGGCGATGCGACCCGACCAGATCATCGACATGGGCCTGCAATCCGGCCCCTACGGCGCGATGCAGGGCCATCCGTTGAAGCTGAGCATGAAGGCGCTGCGCGCGGCGCCGCATGGCATCGACCTCGGCGCACTGGAACCGAGCCTGCCGCAGCGACTGGTGCATGGCGACAAGCGCATCCGCTGCGCGCCGCCGGAAATGCTGGCCGAGCTGCGGCGCTATCACGCTGAACTCGCGCAAGCCGCCAGCAGCGTGACCGGCGAGCTGAAGCTGATCGGCCGTCGCCACGTGCGCAGCAACAACTCGTGGATGCACAACAGCACGCGTCTGACCAAGGGCCCGGCGCGCCACCAGCTGCTGATGCATCCGCAGGACCTGCTGTCGCGCGCGCTGATCGATGGCAGCAAGGTGCGCGTGCGCTCGCGTACCGGCGAGATCGTCGTCGAAGTCGCTTCCAGCGAGCAGATGATGCCCGGCGTGGTGTCGCTGCCGCACGGCTGGGGCCACGACCGCGCCGGCATCCGCATGGACAACGCGCAGCGCCAGCCCGGCGCCAGCGCCAACGATCTGACCGACGAGCTGGAGCTGGATGTGTCGGGCAATGCGGCGCTCAACGGCGTGGCGGTGGAAGTCGAGGCGGCTTAGGTCTTGCCCTCTCCCACCGGGAGAAGGTGGCGCGACAGCGCCGGGTGATGGCCTTGCAAGCGCAAACCCGCTTCCGTTGTGTCGGAGACTCCCTCACCCCTGCCCCTCTCCCGGAGGGAGAGGGGTGAACATCGCGGCCAGCACCCCCCGGCTTCACGGATAATGCTCGCCGCCAGGCGCTGGCCGATACTGCGCCGCGGTCCTGCCAGCAATCCATTCGAATAAAGGGCTACACCATGTCAGACGCATCCGCGCCCGCCGCGCTATGGAGCAGCGGCCGCACGCTGTGCAACGGCGTCGAAATCTACTGGGAGATGGCCGGCCCGGAATCCGCCGAGCCCGTGATCCTGATCGCCGGCCTGTCGCGGCAGCTGACCGACTGGCCGGAGTCGTTCTGCAACGGCCTGCTCGCCGCCGGCTATCGCGTGCTGCGCTTCGACAACCGCGACGCCGGCCTGTCCGGCGAGGCCAAGCGCGGCATCAAGTTCGACATGATGCGCAGCATCCTGCGCAACCGCCTGCGCCTGCCCATCGTCGCCGACTACACGCTGCAGGACATGGCCGCCGACGTGCTCGCGCTGATGGACGCGCTGAAGCTGCCGCGCGCGCATCTGGCCGGCACCTCGATGGGCGGCATGATTGCGCAGGTCGTCGCCGGCACCGCGCCGCAGCGCGTGCTCAGCCTGAATTCGATCATGTCCGGCAGTAATCATCCTTGGAGCCCGGGGCCGGTCTTCGCGATCACGCGCCTGATGTTCGGCAAGCGCGCCGACCTGTCGCGCGAGGCCACCGTCGCGCGCGGCGTGGTCATGCGCAAGCTGCTCGCCAGCCCCGGCTATCCGACCAGCGAAGACGAGATGCGCCGCATGGCCGGCCGCGACTTCGATCGCGCCTTCCGCCCCGGCGGCATCCTGCGCCAGACCCATGCGATCCTCGCCACCGGCAGCATCGAAAAGCTGCTGCCGAAAGTTACCGCGCCGACCGCGATCATCCACGGCATCCAGGATCCGATGGTGCGTCTGGCCAGCGGCCTGCGCTCGGCCAAGCTGATTCCCGGGGCCAAGCTCGAACTGATCGACGGCATGGGCCACGACCTGCCGGAAGCCCTGGTGCCGAAGCTGCTGGAGCTGGTGCTGGCCAATCTGAAACGCGCCGCAAAAAAACAAAGCAGCACCTAAAACAAGGCTCATTTCGTCGACATGAAAAAACGCCCGCCTTCCAATCTCGAACACTTCGACGTGCTGATCGTCGGCGCCGGCCTGTCCGGCATCGACGCCGCCTATCGCCTGCAGAGCGAATGCCCGGACAAGCACTACGCGATCCTCGAAGCCCGCGGCGCGATCGGCGGTACCTGGGATCTGTTCCGCTATCCCGGCATTCGTTCGGATTCGGACATGTACACGCTGGGCTTTCCTTTCCGCCCCTGGCGCGCCGACATTTCGATCGCCTCGGGCGAGTCGATACGCCAGTACATCGTCGATACCGCGACCGAGTTCGGCATCGACAAGAAAATCCGCTACGGCCATCGCATCACCCGCGCGGCTTGGTCGTCGCAGGACGCGCGCTGGACCGTCGAAGGCGAGGCCGGCGGCACGGCGTTCGAGCTGACTTGCTCGTTCTTGTCGCTGTGTTGCGGCTACTACGACTACGACAAGGGCTTCACGCCGGATTTCGCCGGCCTGGATGATTTCCGCGGCCAGCTGGTCCACCCGCAGCAGTGGCCGGAAGGCCAGGATTTCGGCGGCAAGAAAGTCGTCGTGATCGGCAGCGGCGCTACTGCGGTCACGCTGATCCCGTCGCTGGCCAGGCAGGGCGCGCAGGTGACCATGCTGCAGCGTTCGCCTACGTACATCGTCTCGATGCCAGCCAAGGACAAGATCGCCAACTGGATGCGCGACCGGCTGCCGAATCGCGTTGCCGACAAGCTGACACGCTGGAAGAACGTCGGCATGAGCATCTTTTTCTACCAGTACGCGCAACGCAAACCCGAAGTCACCAAGCAGAAAATCCTGTCGCTGCTGCGCCGCCAGCTGGCGCCGGCGATCGATGTCGACACGCATTTTTCGCCCAGCTACAAGCCCTGGGATCAACGCGTCTGCCTGGTGCCCAATGGCGATCTGTTCAAGGTGCTGCGCTCGGGCCAGGCGGCGATCGTCACCGATCACATCGAGCGCTTCGTAGCGGGCGGCATCCAGCTGCGTTCGGGCCAGATGTTGGATGCGGACGTCGTCGTCACCGCCACCGGCCTGAACATCAAGCTGATGGGCGGCATGCAGATGCTCGTCGACGAGCAGCCGGTGAAGCTCGCCGATCACCTGATCTACAAGGGCATGATGCTCAGCGACGTGCCGAACATGGCCTTCGCTTTCGGCTACACCAACGCCTCGTGGACCTTGAAGTGCGACCTGACCGCGCAGTACGTGTGCCGGCTGCTGAAGCACATGGATCGCAACGGCATCACCCAGTGCACGCCGCGCCAGCTCGACCGCGCGCTGGGCAGCGAGCCGATGAAAACCCTGCAGTCGGGGTATCTGTTGCGCGCCCAGGGCCTGGTGCCGCGCCAGGGCTCGAAAGCGCCGTGGCTGGTGCACCAGAACTACGTGATGGACCTGGCGCTGATGAAGTACACGCGGGTCAATGACGGGGTCATGGAGTTCAGCAAGGCGGCCTGATCCTGCTGCACCTGTAGCAGCGGACCCTGTCCGCGACTGATGCCCCACCGGCACAGTCGCGGACAGGGTCCGCTCCTACAAAGGCTGTTTGTCGCCGAGCAACTCCTGCTGCGCCAGATACAGCCGCAGATCGAACTCGACCTGGTGGTAATCCGGCAGCATGTGACAGCACAGCTGGTAGAAGGACTTGTTGTGGTCGGACTCTTTCAGATGTGCGAGTTCGTGCACGACCACCATCTCCAGAAACTCCGGCGGCGCCTCCTTGAACAGCGACGCGATGCGGATTTCCTGCTTGGACTTGAGCCTGCCGCCCTGCACTCGCGAGATCGTCGTGTGCAGGCCGAGCACGTTGCGCAACACGTCCATCTTGTTCTGGTAAACCACCTTGTGCAGCGCAGCCGAGCTGCGCAGGTACTGCTGCTTGAGTTCGATGGTGTAGTCGTACAAGGCGCGGTCGCTGCGGATGTCGTGGCGCTGCGGATAACGCCGCTGCAGGTAGTCGTCGAGTCGCCCGTTCTCGATCAACTCACGCACCTGTGCCTGGGTCGCGGCGGGGTAGGCGTTGAAGTAGCGGAGCACGGACATGGCCGATGCACTATACCGCGCCTCGTTCGAAGCCTTCGAACGACTCCATCGCCCGGCTGGAACGGCAAACGCGGCAGGCCGCGTCACTATGTGGGCACACGGCAGCCGCCGCGACACATCGGAGAAAAGGCTCATGAACAGATTCGCCAACAAGGCTGTCCTGGTCACCGGCGGCAGCAGCGGCATCGGCCTCGCCGCCGCCCAGGCCTTCGCCGCCGAAGGCGCCCGCGTGATCATCACCGGCCGCGACGCCGACGCCCTGGAACAAGCCAGGGCGCAGATCGGCGGCGATACGCTGGCGCTACGGCTGGACAGCGGCAGCCTCGCCGACGCCAGGGCACTCGGCCGTGGCATCGCCGACGCCGGCATCCGGCTCGATGCGGTGTTCATCAATGCCGGCCTCGCCAGGTTCGCGTCGCTCGGCGAAGTCGACGAAGCCCTGTGGGACCTGACGTTCAACAGCAACGTCAAGGGCGCGTTCTTCCAGATCCAGGCGCTGCAGCCGCTGCTGAATCCCGGCGCCTCGATCATTCTCAACGGCTCGATCAACGCGCATATCGGCATGCCCCATTCCTCGGTCTACGCGGCGAGCAAGGCGGCGCTGATTTCGCTGGCCAAGACGCTGTCGGCCGAGTTGCTGGCGCAGGGCGCACGAGTCAACGTGCTCAGCCCCGGGCCGGTGCGCACGCCGCTGTACGGCAAGCTCGGCCTCGATGCCAAGACACTGGAAGCCACCGCCGGGCAGATCCAGAGCCAGATTCCGCTGGGCCGTTTCGGCACGCCGCAGGAGATCGCCGCGACCGTGCTGCACCTGGCCTCGCCGGAGTCGGCGTTCATCGTCGGCACCGAAATCATCGCCGACGGCGGTATGAGCCAGCTGTAGAGCCGGCAGGCGGCCCGGATGCGAAACCGGCGCCATGTCCGCAGCGCGCGGCCGCTCCAGCAGGCAATATCCTCAGCTCCCTGCTTGATCGCCGGACACCGCCAATGACGCCAGCCCCAGCGCGCCGCAGCAAAAAGATCTCCCGCGTGCTCGCGCTGCTGCTGGTCGCCGTCGGCGTGGGCTGTGCGCTGTGGCTGCACCGCGAGCACGCGCAATGGTCGGGCGATTCGCTGCGCGCCTTCATCGAACAATGGCCGCTGGCGCCGCTGGCTTTCATCGTGGTGATGGTGCTGCGGCCGTTCCTGCTGATGCCCTCGGCGCTGGTGATGACCGCCGGCGGCGCGCTGTTCGGCGTCCTCGGCGGCACCGTGCTCGGCAGCATCGGCGGCGCGCTCGGCGGCGCGATGTCGTTCTGGCTGGCGCGCAGTCTCGGCCGCGACTTCGTCGAGCGCCGGCTCGGCGGACGGCTGGCGAAAGTCGATCGGGCTTTCGGCCAGCGGCGTAGCGCGCGCCTGGTGGCGCTGTACACCGCGTTCCCGGCGACGCCGCTGGGTGTCGCCCAGGTCGCCTGCGGTCTGTCGGCGATGCGCGGCCTGCCGTTTGCGGTTGCGACGCTGATCGGCCTGCTGCCGCGCACCGCGCTGCTGGCCTGGTTCGGCGACTCGCTGGCGCAGCAGCAGTGGCTGCGCGCGGCGACCGCGCTGCTGCTGATCCTGCTGGTGGTTGCGATCGGCTTCGCGCTGCGGCGGCGCGCCGTGGCCGTGGCGGCCGAAGCCGGGCCGGCTTCCGGACCTACACTCTGATCGCGTTGCAGACCGCGCGCAGATACGTCTTCAGCATCACGCGCAGCTCGTTGATCGCGGCGGCGCGCATGGCGTCTTCCTCGTAGGTGCTGATCGTGACGATCGCCTTCATCAGCTCGATGATGACCACGGCGATCACCTGCGGCCGGCCCCGCGGCAGCGGCGGCGTGGTCTGCGCCAGCAGGTCGGCAATGCGGTTCTCCATCTGCGCGCGGCTTTCACGCTTGCGCTGCGGATCGACGTCGCGGCGCTCGACCAGGGTGGTGTACGCCGGATGCAGCATCAGGAATTCGGCCATCACCGCGAACACGCGGTCGGCCAGATCGGCCGCCGACAGCTTGCGCGCGTCGCCGCCGAGCTTGTCGAGCATGCCGGCCAGCCGCACGCGCTGCTCGCCATGCAATGCCTCGGCGAGCAGCACCTTGGTCGGAAAGAACTGGTACAGCGAGCCGATCGAGGCGCCGGCTTCGGCCGCGATCTGGGTCATGGTGGCGGCGTCGTAGCCTTTTTCGGCGAACACCCGGGCGCCGGCCGCCAGCAGCGAGGCGACCCGCGCCCTACCGCGTTCCAGCTGCGGCGTGCGTGCCTGACTCGGCCGCTTGGCGCCTTGCTGTGCGTCCGCGGTCCCCCCTGTAGCTCGTGAGGCCATCCTCGTCCAATCCCGTTAGCGTTGGTCTTTTTCGCGGCTTGTATCCGCCGCGTTACTTTTCGCTTCGTAGGCCGGCGCCACTCGGATGCAGTCAAGCGACGATATTTCGTGCGCCATCGGCCCGAAGGCGGCAGCCCTCGACCGGGTCTCCATGTCTGCCCGTGCCTACTCGGAGCACGCTGCCGGCGCGGCGCCCGATGCCAGACGGGCGATCATCGACCACGGCCCGGGCCTGGCCGGCCGGTTTTCCGCGAACGCCGGCATGGTGGTTCCGCTGCGGGCCGGGTGCCCCCGTGGCGGCGAGCCCGGCGCCAGCCGAATACCGTCCGTCCGGATTTTTCTGCAACCGCCCTTGAACTTTCTCCCGGCGTCACGACTCTATTCGTGCAGGAGTGAGTCTCTCCCTACTCGCTCCTCCCGCCTCTCTCCCTGGCGGGTCCGGTTTCCCCGAGCCGGAGCTGTGCCCCGCGAGTCCTCCCCCTGGCTCGCGGGGCTTTTTATTGCCCGACCGCTTCTGGTCTCACAGCGAGCGCTGACGATCCGCCTCGATGGCGCTGCGCAGGGCCGCATCGACCTCGATGCGGTTCTCGCCCAGATAGCAGGCCCAGGCGATGCGCTGGCCGTCCATCTGGTACACCACGATGCGCGACTGCCACTCGATCACGCCGAGACCGGGCTGCATGCGGTGGCTGGGTTCCTCGTTCATCGCCGGATACTAACCCGGCCGCCGATCAGCCTCGATACGGCTTGTACGCGCCATAGTCCCGAGGATTCTTCAGCGGAGTAAGGCAATGACGATCAGCAAAGTGTTCAGCGATCTGTCGTGCAGGATCGCCAAGGCGGTCGGCTCGCCGGTCGCGTTCATGCTCGCGGCCGGTTCGGTCGTGGTCTGGGCCTTGACCGGGCCGCTGTTCGGCTTCAGCGAAACCTGGCAGCTGGTGATCAACACCGGCACCACGATCATCACCTTCCTGATGGTGTTCCTGATACAGAACCAGCAGAACCGCGATTCCGAGGCGGTGCAGCTCAAGCTCGATGAACTGCTGTTCGCGATGAGCAGCGCCAGCAACGAGATGATCGACATCGAGAAGCTCGACCAGAAATCGCTGGATGCGCTGAGGACCAAGTACGAGCACGTGCTGCATCACGCCGAGAAGAAGAAGAAAACCCGCAGCGACAAGAAAAGCTGAAAGCGGCACCCGTGGGCGGCAGCGTGCCGCCATCCATTCAGCCGGGCCGCAGCGGCAGTCGAGTCCGATTGACGTTCTGGCTCAAGGAAATCGACGAGCTGATTTCCCTCACGCCGTCGATCTTGGACAGCTTCTGCCAGACGAAATGCTCGTAGTCTTCAAGGCTGCTCATGACGATTTTCAGCAGAAAATCGACATTGCCCATCAGCGTGTGGGCCTCGATGACCTGGGGTAGCGCGTCGACCGCTTCGATGAACTTGGGCAGCACGTCGCGATCGTGCCGCGTCATCTTGATGTGGGCGAAGATCATAATCGGCAGGCCGACCTTCTTGTGATCCAGCAGCGCGACGCGGCCGCGGATCACGCCCAGGTCCTGCAGCCGCTGGATGCGTCGCCAGACCACGGTCTTGCTCGAGCCGACCTGCTCGGCCAGTTCGGCGACCGGCAGCGTCTCGTCGGTTTGCAGCTGCTCGAGGATGCGCACGTCGAGCGCGTCCAGCCGTGGAACTTCCTTACTCATTTTGCCGCCATTCCGGGAACAGTGTTCCGATCTTGCTATCGTAAACCAGAACAAAGGAACCTTATTCCACTGGCACCCGCATAAAATGATCTGACAACGGCGGCCAAAAGAACCCGGCCATTTCGGAGGAGAATCCGATGCAGCACCCCAACACCGAGGGCGGCGGCGAACTGCCGCCGCTTTCCCTGCATATCCCGGAGCCCAAGGCCCGCCCCGGCCAGACGCCCGACTTCGGCGACATGCTGCTGTCGCCGGCCGGCGCGATCCGGCGCCCCGCGCCGACCGCACCGGAAACCGAGCTGCGCGCCTATCCCTACCAGCTGGTCCGGGTACTGGACGACGCGCACCAGGCGCTCGGCGACTGGGACCCGAAGCTCGATATCGCGACGCTGCAGCGCGGCCTGCGCTACATGCTGCTGACGCGCACCTTCGACGAACGCATGGTCAAGGTGCAGCGCCAGGGCAAGACCAGTTTCTACGTCAAGAGCACCGGCGAAGAAGCGGTGTCGGCGGCGCAGGCGATGGCGCTGGATCGCGGCGACATGCTGTTCCCGAGCTATCGCCAGCAGGGGCTGCTGGTGGCGCGCGACTGGCCGCTGCTGGACATGATGAACCAGGTGCTGAACAACAGTCAGGACCGCCTCAAGGGCCGCCAGCTGCCGATCATGTATTCGGTCAAGGATGCCGGCTTCTTCTCGATTTCCGGCAATCTCGGCACGCAGTTCCCGCAGGCCGTGGGCTGGGCGATGGCCTCGGCGATGAAGGGCGACCGGCGTATCGCCGCGGCCTGGGTCGGCGACGGCACCACCGCCGAAGGCGACTTCCACCACGCGTTGACGTTCGCCAGTGTTTACCGCGCGCCGGTGCTGCTCAACGTGGTCAACAACCAGTGGGCGATCTCCTCGTTCCAGGGCTTTGCCGGCGGCGAGCGTGCGACCTTCGCGCAGCGCGCACTGGGCTTCGGCATCCCCGGCATGCGCGTCGACGGCAATGACTTTCTCGCGGTCTACGCGGTCACCGCCTGGGCCGCGGAGCGTGCGCGCCGCAATCTGGGCGCGACGCTGATCGAGCTGGTCACCTACCGCGTCGCGCCACATTCCACCAGCGACGATCCGGCCGCGTACCGGCCGGCCGCCGAGGCCGCGCAGTGGCCACTGGGCGATCCGATCGAGCGCCTCAAAGGCCACCTGATCGCACTCGGCGCCTGGAGCGAGGACCAGCACCAGGCCCTGATCACCGAACTCGACGACTACGTGAAAGCGCAGCTGAAAGAGGCCGAAAGCCACGGCACGCTCGGGACTTCGAAGCACGACCCGGCGAGCATGTTCGACGACGTGTTCAAGGACGTGCCGCTGCATCTGCAGCGGCAGCGCCGCGAAATGCTGGAGGGTTGAGCCATGGCTTTTCCGCTCGAATCACAGCGCGCCTGCCGTTCCTCCCGAGTAGCTCACGCAGTGAGCGTATCGAGGGACACCTCGCCGTCTTCGTGTCCCTCGATACGCCGCAAGCGGCTACTCGGGAGGAACGGGGTTTTGTTGAAAATTCTTGCCGCATCTTTCGCAGTGGAGCGCTAGACCATGGCCGCAATGAACATGATCCAGGCGATCAACTCGGCGATCGACATCACCATGGAGCGCGACGACAACGTCGTGGTCTTCGGTGAAGATGTCGGCTACTTCGGCGGCGTGTTCCGCTGCACCGCCGGCCTGCAGAAAAAGTACGGCAAAAATCGGGTTTTCGATTCGCCGATCTCCGAGGGCGGCATCATGGCGACCGCGATCGGCATGGGTGTGTATGGCCTGCGCCCGGTCACCGAAATCCAGTTCGCCGACTACATCTACCCGGCCTTCGACCAGCTCGTATCCGAAGCGGCGCGCCTGCGTTATCGCAGTGGCGGTGAATTCTTTGCGCCGCTGACGGTGCGCTCGCCCTGCGGCGGCGGCATCTTCGGCGGCCAGACCCACAGCCAGAGCCCGGAAAGCATCTTCACCCATGTCTGCGGCCTGAAGACGGTGATGCCGTCGAACCCGTACGACGCCAAAGGCCTGCTGATTTCGGCGATCGAGGACGACGACCCCGTCGTGTTCTTCGAGCCCAAGCGCATCTACAACGGCCCCTTCGACGGCCATCACGAGCGCCCGCTGACGCCGTGGTCCAAGCACCCGATGGGCGAAGTGCCCGAGGCCTATTACAAGATTCCGCTGGGCAAGGCGGCGGTCGTGCGCCCCGGCGAGAAGCTCACCGTGATCACCTACGGCACGATGGTGCACGTCTGCCTGGCCGCGGTGGAGCTGGCCCAGGTCGACGCCGAAGTGATCGATCTGCGGTCCTTGCTGCCGCTGGATCTGGACACCATCGTCGACTCGGTCAAGAAAACCGGCCGCTGCGTGATCGTGCACGAGGCCACGCGTACCTGCGGCTTCGGCGCCGAGCTGATGGCGGTGGTGCAGGAGAACTGCTTCTGGTCGCTGGAGGCGCCTATCGAGCGCGTCACCGGCTGGGACACGCCCTACCCGCATGCGCTGGAATGGGCCTATTTCCCCGGCCCGGATCGCGTCGCCAAGGCGCTCAAGAAAACCGCGGAGGCCTGACAAATGTCGCGCTACGTATTCAAGCTTCCGGACGTCGGCGAAGGCATCGCCGAATGCGAAATCGCGACTTGGCGGGTCAAGCTGGGCGAACGCGTGACCGAAGACCAGCCGCTGGTCGACATGCTGACCGACAAGGCCGCGGTGGAAATTCCGTCGCCGGTGGCGGGCGTGATCGTCGCGCTGCATGGCGAGGCCGGCGACAAGGTCGCGGTCGGCGGGCCGCTGCTGGAAATCGAAACGGCGGCGGACCATGTCGAGTCGGGGAAAATCGACGCCATCGTCGCGCCCAAGGCCGAGGTCGCCGCGCCCGTTGCGGCCGCCGCGAAAGCCGCACCTGCTGCTGCCGCGCCGGTCGCCGTCTCGATACGTCCCGACGGCGAAAAGCCGCAGACCTCGCCGGCGGTGCGCAAGCGCGCCCGCGAACTCGACGTCGATCTGAACGCGGTGCCCGGCAGCGGGCCGCGCGGGCGCATCACGCTCGACGACGTCGTCGGCCATGCGCAGCAATCGACGTCTGCGTCCCTCGATACGCCCGCGCAAGCGCGGGCTACTCGGGATGAACGGAGCTCGGTTGTGGCCGCCGACGACGCGGTCGAGGCGATCAAGGTGATCGGCGTGCGTCGCAAGATCGCCGAGACCATGCAGCGCACGATGCAGCGCATTCCGCATTTCGCCTATGTCGAAGAGATCGACGTCACCGAGCTCGAAGCGCTGCGCCAGCATCTGAACAACGTCCACGGCAAGACGCGCGGCAAGCTGACGCTGCTGCCGTTCCTGGTCCGCGCGCTGGTCAAGGTGCGCTCGCGCTTTCCGCAGATCAATGCGATCTACGATGACGAGGCCAACATCGTTCATCGTCATGCGGCCTCGCACATCGGCATCGCCACGCAGACGCCGCAGGGCCTGGTCGTGCCGGTGGCGCGCAATGCGCAGCGCCTGGACCTGTGGGGCGCGGCCGCCGAGATCCGCCGACTCGCCGACGCCGCGCGCGCCGGCAAGGCCAAGCGCGAGGAACTCAGCGGCTCGACGATTACCATCACCAGCCTCGGCGCCATGGGCGGCATCGTCACCACGCCGGTGATCAATGCACCGGAAGTGGCGATCATCGGCGTCAACAAGATGCTCGAACGCCCGATGTACAAGAACGGCATCCTGGTGCCGCGGCTGATCATGAACCTGAGCTCGTCCTTCGATCACCGCATCGTCGACGGCTTCGACGCCGCCGAGTTCATCCAGGCGATCAAGGCGCTGCTGGAGCATCCGGCGACGCTGTATATCGACTAGTCGCTGTCTGCATCTGCAGGAGCGGGCTTGCCCGCGACGGTGTCGTTTCAGTCGCGGGCAAGCCCGCTCCCACAGGGGCTCGTTTTAAGCTTAGAACATCATCGACCCCGTCCGACCGGACCAGATCCTGGCGGCTGCCGCGCCGGATAATTGCCGCACTAGATAACAATAAGCGGCCGGGGGCTTTTCCTGATGAGCAGATCGAACTGGCGCCGCTCGGCGCTTGCCGCCGGCGTGGCGGCTTTGCTGCTGAGTGCCTGCGACGCCTCCGCACCCGGCGCGTCTTCGTCGTCGAAAAAACCCAACGTGCTGGTGATCCTGGTCGATGACCTCGGCTATTCCGACATCGGCGCCTTCGGCAGCGAGATCGCGACGCCGAACATCGACGCCATCGCGCGCGATGGCCGCGTGTTGACCAACTTCCACACCACGCCGCTGTGCGCGACTTCGCGCGCCGAGCTTCTGACCGGCGTCGATCATCACCTGGTCGGCGTCGGCACCCTGTCCGAGAGCAGCGTGTTCTATCCGGGCGAAGACAATTACAAGGGCTCGCTCAACGACGCCGCGCCGACCGTCGCGCAGCTGCTCGCCGACGCCGGCTATCACACCTACATGGCCGGCAAATGGCACCTCGGCGGCGACGGGCCGAAGAGCGTCGGCTTCGAGCAATCCTTCTCGCTGGATTATGCCGCGGCCTTCGCCAGCAACTACAAGGCGACGGCGGAGCGCGCCGAATCCGCGGCCAAGCCGTACTACGAGAACGGCGTCGAGGCGACGCTGCCGGACGACTTTTTCTCGACCGACTATTTCACCGACAAGCTGATCCAGTACATCGGCCAGGGGCACGGCGACGGCAAGCCGTTCTTCGCCTACCTGGCGTTCCAGGCGCTGCATTTTCCGTTGCAGGTTCCGGACGCTTACCTGGACCGCTACAAGGGTAAATACGACGCCGGTTATGCCGCCATCCGCGCGACGCGGCTGCAGAAACAAAAGGATCTCGGCATCGTGCCGCAGGACTTCAGCGCCAACCCCGGTGACGAGGCACTGATGCTGCGCTTCGGCCAGCCCGGCGTGCTGACCAACGGCGACTGGGACTCGCTGTCGGCGTCGGACCAGCAGAGCGAGGCCCGCATCATGGAAGTGTTCGCCGGCATGCTGAGCAATCTCGACGACAACGTCGGCAGGCTGATCGCGTACCTGAAGCAAATCGGCGAGTACGACAATACGTTTATCGTGTTCACCGGCGACAACGGCGCCGACGGCATGGGCTACGGCTTCATTCCCTACGTCGACGGTACCGGCAATCTGGACATCGACAATTCGCTGGCCAATTACGGCAGGCCCGGCTCCTTCATCTTCCGCAGCACGCGCTGGGCCGAAGCCGGCACCGCACCGCTGCGGCTGTTCAAGGGCTTTACCGCCGAAGGCGGCCTGTCGGTGCCGACGATCGCGCGTTTGCCGAAGCAGAACGGCGGCGCCGCGCCCAGCACGGCTCTCTCCACGCTGCGCGACATCGTGCCGACGATTCTCGATCTGGCCGGCGTCGCACAACCGGGTCCGAGCTACCAGGGCCGCGGCATCGCGACGATAGAGGGCCGCTCGCTGCTGCCGGCGTTGCGCGGCAGCGCCGGCATTCATGCCGACGACGAAGTGATGGCCGACGAGGTCAACGACATCCGCTACGTGCGCCGCGGCAAGTGGAAGATGACGCGCGTGGTGAATTACGTGGTGCCGTCGGCGGCCGCGAATATCAGCCACGACTGGCAGCTCTACGACATGGACGCCGATCGCGGCGAAACCCGCGACCTCGCCGCCACGCATCCGGACATCGTCAGCGCGCTGACCGCGGACTGGGCCGCCTATGTGGCGCGCGTCGGCGTCAAACAGCCGATTTTCCCGGTGATCCTGACGCCGATCGACCAGTAACGGCGGCGGCACGGCGGTCGAACAGCACGCCGATGCGTGCGCGAAGCCGGCCACTGCGGCATGCTGCTGCGGTCACGCAAAGCCACGCCCGAGGGCGCAGCCAGGAGCCGCATCGCGATGGACCCGCAGAACCCACAGCCGACGATCGACCCGATGGACCAGCAGTGCAGCAACCTCGCGCCTAGCCGCGAGCAGCTGCTGCATTCGCTGTACGAGGCCGCCGAGCTCGAACACTGCCTGATGTGCACCTACCTGTACGCGGCGGCGAGCCTGAAAACCAGCGTCGAGGAGGGCCTGACCGCAGAACAGGCCGAGGCGACCAACCGCTGGCGACGCGAGATCATCGCCGTGTCGATCGAGGAAATGAGCCATCTCGCCGCGGTGTGGAACATCACCGCCGCGCTCGGCGGCACACCGCGTTTCGGCCGCGCCAATTTTCCGCTCGACCCCGGCGCCCTGCCGGCCGGCATCGTCGTCAAGCTGGCGCCGTTCAATCCCGACACCCTGCAGCACTTCATCCACCTGGAACGGCCTCAGGGTTCCGACGAGCCCGACGGCGCCGGATTCGAACCGCAACTGCGCTTCCTGCGCGGCTCGGACGCGCCGCGGCTGACACCGATGGCGGTGGATTACCAGACCGTCGGCGTGTTCTACAACGGCCTGTCGAACAAGCTGCGGCGCATCTCGGCCGTGCTCGGCGACGACGTGACTTTCTGCGGCGATCGTGCGCTACAGCTGTCGCCGGCCGAGCTGAAACTGCTCGGCGCGCGGCCGGTGCTGTGCCTGAAGACCGCGCTGCAGGCTTTCGAGGCGATCGTGCTCGAAGGCGAAGGCTCGCCTGAATCCTCGGCGCATTCGCACTACGCGCGCTTCGCTGCGATCCGCAGCCAATACCAGCAGCTGCTGGCCGCCGACGCGCATTTCACGCCGGCGTTTCCGGCCGCGACCAACCCGGTGCTGCGCCGGCCGCCGCGCCCGGAAGGCCGGGTCTGGCTGGAGGACGCGCAGGCGATCGAAACCGTCGATCTGGCCAACGCCTGTTACGGCCTGATGCTGCGTCTGATGGCCTACGCCTACGTGGTGCCGGGGCCGTCGGATGAAAAATCCCTGGCCGTGGACCTGGCGCTGTGCCTGATGCGCGCCTGCACGCCGCTGGCCGAACACGCCGCACGGCTGCCGGCCGGGCCGTCGAATCCGCAATGCCACGCCGGCATGTCCTACACCGCGCTGCGCGACGCGGCGCCGCTGCCGCTGGGTGCGTCGAGCTGGCGCTTTTTCGGCGAGCGCATGGCCGATCTGGCGCGTGCCGGCGCCGCGCTGGCATTGAGCGCCAACAACGAGCGCACACAGCGCGCCTCGGCGATGCTGGCGTCGCTGGCCACACGCACGCAGCGCGCGCAACGACAGGGCTTCGCGCCGAAAGTGGCTGTCGCTGTCCGCGCAGCCGCGCCGGAAAAACCGGTCGCGGCGCCGGTGCCGACGACGATCGACGGCGTCGACAGCATCGAAGGCGAAAAACTCACCCTGCTGTACGAAGGCAAGCGCTGCATCCACGCGCGCTTTTGCGTGACCGGTGCGCCGAAAGTATTTCTGGCCAACGTGCAGGGGCCGTGGATCCATCCGGATGCGATGGACGTGGAGCGCCTCGCCGACATCGCCCACGCCTGCCCCTCCGGCGCGATCCGCTACACGCGCAAGGACGGCCGTCCCAACGAAGAAGCGCCGCCGGTGAATCTGATCGCGATACGCGAAGCCGGGCCCTACGCGGTGCGCGGCCCGCTGATGATCGAAGGCCAGTTCAGCGGCTTTCGCGCCACGCTATGCCGCTGCGGCGCGTCGAAGAACAAGCCGTATTGCGACGGCTCGCACCACGACGTCGGCTTCGCCGCCAGCGGCGAACCGGCCACCGGCGTCGCCGATACCGGCACCGCGATGCTCGACGTACGCGACGGCGATCTGCAGATCGAGCCGGAACTCGACGGGCCGCTGGCGCTGCGCGGCAACCTGGAAATCACCAGCGGCACCGGCCGCGTGGTGTCGCGTGTCAGCCAGGCGCGGCTATGCCGCTGCGGCGCCAGCAACACCAAGCCGTTCTGCGACAACAGCCACGCGAGAATCGGGTTCCGCTCGACGTAAACGGCTGGTTCTGTCATTCCCGCGAAGGCGGGAATCCAGATGGCGTAGGCTGATGCGACAATGGCGCGAATGAACGCCACCACCCTGCTCTACTGGCCCGACGACGCCGACGGCGATGCGCTGCGGCAACTGCATGCCTACGGCTTCGACTTCGACGCGCGGCACCGCGTCGACTTTCACGTCGACTTCGACCATTGGCCACCGTCGGCCGTGTTCGTCGCCGAACTCGCCGCGCTGTATCCGGAGGTGCAAGCGATCGAACCCGATGGCGATGACGACGGCTACCTGCTGTTCACCGTCGAATCGCAGCTGAGCTACGACTGGCTGGGCACGATGCAGCAGCAGATTTCCGCAATGGCCGCGCCGTATGGCGGCAGCTGCCAATCCTGGGGCGTGCCGCACGACACCGGCGATGATCATCATGACTAGGCCGCTCGGCAGGTACTTGCTGATCGCGCTGTTTGGCGTTGCCGCTCATGCCTCGGCAGCAACGCTGTATTCGTTCGAGCAGCTGCAGGCCACGTCGCAGCCGCAGCCACCGCCGGCCGCGATCCGCACCGCACTGGCCGAATCCGAAGCGGCGAAGCTGCGTGACTGCCAGCAACAACTCGGCGCCAGCGACGAACAGATGGCGAGCTATTTCACTGCGGTCAAAGTCGATCTGGGTGGTGCCACCCCTCCAGCCTTGCTGGTGCTGCCGACGAAGTATTGTTACGCCTTCATCGGCGCGCGCGCGATCTCATTCTGGCTGTTCCTTAACGCGCCGGCGCAGCCGCCGAAGCTGGTCATGAGCGGCCGCCGCGAGGCGCTGCAGGTGCTCGACAGCAGCAGCCACGGCCTTCCCGACCTCGCGGTTTTCTACGGCAGCAAATCAATCCAGTATCAATACGACGGCGAGCGCTACACCTCGACCTCGGAGTAGCCGTCGTACAAGCGCTGTGCAGGCAGGCGGCGCCCGAAGGCGCATCCATCGCACCGCTCGCGCGTACTAATGGACATGAACGCCGGACGCGCCTTCATAGCCAGGCCATGCCGCATCGACGACGATGGCCCGGCGCACACGTACACACGGCCCCGCCGAGGTAACAGGCAATGAACATTCGCATGCACAACCCGATCAGCCGCCGCCACTTCATTGTCGGCAGCGCGCTGGCGACATGGACCCTCGCGATCAGGCCGCAATCGGTGTTCGCGGCGATGGCCGATGCCGGCAAGGTGACGATCGTGCCGGTCTCCGCCAGCGGCGAACTGCTGCCGGCCAGCAGCGTGGAAAAGATCGTCAAAAGCGATGCCGACTGGAAGGCGATGCTGTCGCCGCTGTCCTACCAGGTGACGCGCCATGAAGGCACCGAGCGCTCGTTCTCCGGCGCTTACTGGAACCTGGAGGAAGCCGGCATCTTCCGTTGCATCTGCTGCGATACCGCGCTGTTCAGCTCGAAGACCAAGTTCGATTCCGGCACCGGCTGGCCGAGCTTCTGGCAGCCGATCGCCAAGCAGAACGTGCAGGAAATCACCGATCACAGCGCGTTCATGACGCGCACCGCGGTGGCCTGCGCGCGCTGCGACGCTCATCTGGGCCACGTCTTCAACGACGGGCCGCGGCCCGCCGGTTTGCGTTATTGCATGAACTCGGTGTCGCTCAAATTCAGCAGGATCGCCTGAGGTCCGCCCTGGTGAAACCGATCAAAATCCTGGCCGCCGTCGCCGCGCTGATCGCGGTGGCTTTCATCGCCATACCGCACAACTCCTCGGCTCAGGCGGAAGCGCCGGGACCAAAAGACGGACAGCAGGTCGCGACGTTCGCCGGCGGCTGCTTCTGGTGCATGGTCGGGCCCTTCGTCGAGCAGCCCGGTGTCGCCTCGGTGATTTCCGGCTACACCGGCGGCCACGTCAAGCATCCCAGCTACGAGCAGGTATCGTCCGGCGATACCGGCCATGCCGAAGCGGTGCAGATCATTTACGACCCGAAGAAGATCACCTACGAAAAACTGCTGGACATCTATTGGCACAGCGTCGATCCGACCACGCCCAAACGCCAGTTCTGCGACAGCGGCGACCAGTACCGCACCGCGATTTTCTACCACGGCGACGAGCAGAAAAAACTCGCCGAAGGCTCGCGTGAGGCACTGGCCAAATCCGGCGTTCTGAAAGCGCCGATCGTCACCGAGATCACGGCAGCCTCAACATTCTACGAGGCCGAGGACTACCACCAGGATTATTTCCGCAAGCGCGACATCCAGTACCAGATTTATCGTCGGGCCTGCGGCCGCGACGCGCGCCTGAAGCAGCTCTATGGCGACAAGGCTGCGCCGGCGCACTGAGACCGCGCAAGAAAAAGCCCCGCGGGGGCACGGGGCTTGGAATGCCTGCCGGGTCGGGGAACAGGCGTGTCTTAGGGGAGAAGACGAACGCAGATTGCATGTGCCACGCTTGCGCCCGCGTGAACGCAGCCGCCCACCGTACGATCGCAGCGCGAGCCTGCCGCGCTTCAGCGTGGTGCCGGCGTAGCCCGGGTGAAACCCGGGTCGCAGCCGGGCTACGGCAACCCACGCCTCACCGGCCGCTAACCGACTTTCAGCACCAGCTTGCCGGTGTTCTCGCCGGCGAACAGTTTCAGCAGCGCATCGGGAAAGGTCTCCAGACCTTCGACGATGTGCTCGCGGCTCTTGAGCTTGCCGGCGGCCATCCAGCCGGCCATTTCGCGCATCGCCTCGCCGTAGCGGCTGGCATAGTCGAACACCACCATGCCCTTCATGCTGGCGCGGTACACCAGCAGCGACAGGTAGTTGCTCGGCCCTTTCACTGCCGTGGTGTTGTTGTACTGCGAGATCGCACCGCAGATGACGATGCGTGCGCCGCGCGCAAGACAGGTCAGCGCGGAGTCGAGAATCTCGCCACCGACGTTATCGAAGAATACGTTCATGCCCTTGGGGCAATGTTCGCGCAGCGCCTTCTTCAGATCCTGCGCCTTGTAGTCGATCGCGGCGTCGAAGCCGAGCTCGTCGACCAGATAGCGGCACTTGTCGGCGCCGCCGGCGATACCGATGACCTTGCAGCCTTTTATCTTCGCGACCTGGCCGACGACGCTGCCGACCGCGCCGGCGGCGCCGGAGACGACGACGGTGTCGCCGTCCTGCAGTTCACCGACGTCGAGCAGGCCGAAATACGCCGTCATGCCCGGCATGCCGAGCGTGCCGATGTACACCGGCAGCGGCACGAGGCTGGTGTCGACCTTGTCGACGCCCTTGCCGTCACTGAGCGCATAACGCTGCACGCCGAACACGCCGACGACCTGGTCGCCGACCGCGAACTTCGGGTTGCGCGAGGCGATCACTTCGCCGCCGCCACCGGCGCGCATGACTTCGCCGAGCGCGACCGGCGCGATATACGAGCGCGCGTCATTCATCCAGCCGCGCATCGCCGGATCCAGCGAGATATGCGTGACCCGCACCAGGATCTGGCCGTCGGCGGGCGGCGCAACCGTCGCTTCCTCGAAGCTCCAGTCGCTGCGCTTGGGCAGGCCGACCGGGCGCGCGGCGAGCTTGAACAGCTGATTGATCTGCGTCATGGGTCCTGCGACCTCTGCTTATCGATTGAGGCGGCGATGATAGGACTGGCGCGGAAGGTTTCCTACCTACCCGTGCGGGTGGTTGATCTTGAACCGACCGCGGACAGCTCCCGCTCCTGCAGGCTTTTTTGCCGACACTGGATCATTCCGTCAGCAGCGGATGCTGTACGCGACGGTGGCCTATTCGAACCCCGCTATCGCATGCGGCACATACGGCGCCTCGAGCTGCGCGATCTCCTCGTCGCTGAGCTGCACCTGCAGTGCCGCGACCGCGTCTTCGAGTTGCGCCGGCTTGGACGCGCCGATGATCGGCGAGGTCACTGCCGCTTGCTGCAGCAGCCAGGCGAGTGCGATCTGCGCCCGCGGCAGTCCGCGGGCCCTGGCCACCGAAGCCACCGCGTCGACGACCTTGCGATCCGCATCTTCGGTATGCGCATACAGGCCCTTGCCGTAGGCGTCGCTGGCCTGGCGTTCGGTGACCGCGTCCCAGTCGCGCGTCAGCCGGCCGCGCGCCAGCGGACTCCAGGGAATCACCGCGATACCCTCGCTTTCGCACAGCGGCAGCATCTCGCGCTGTTCTTCGCGATACAGCAGGTTCAGGTGGTTCTGCATGCTGACGAACTCGGTCCAGCCGTGCAGGCGTTGCGTATACAGCGCCTGCGCGAACTGGTACGCGTACATCGACGAGGCGCCGATATAGCGCACCTTGCCGGCCTTGACGACATCGTGCAGCGCCTCCAGCGTTTCCTCGATCGGCGTGCGGTAGTCCCAGCGGTGGATCTGGTACAGATCGACGTAGTCGGTGCCGAGGCGGCGCAGGCTGTCGTCGATGGACTGCAGGATGTTCTTGCGCGACAGGCCCATCGCATTCGGGCCCTTGCTCATCGGGAAATACACCTTGGTCGCGATCACGATCTGGTCGCGGCGCG
Organism: Hydrocarboniphaga sp.; assembly: GCF_965279055.1. NCBI lineage: Bacteria > Pseudomonadati > Pseudomonadota > Gammaproteobacteria > Nevskiales > Nevskiaceae > Hydrocarboniphaga > Hydrocarboniphaga sp. The sequence continues at coordinate 2,492,862 of NZ_OZ257125.1, forward strand.
CGTATTGCTTCAACGCGCGGCCGACAATTTCTTCCGAGGTGCCGTCGGAATAGCTGTTGGCGGTATCGAAAGTATTGATGCCCAGGTCCAGCGCCTGGCGGATCAGCGGCCGGCTGCTTTCCTCGTTCAGGGTCCAGGGATGATTGCCGCGCTCGGGCACGCCGTAGGTCATGCAGCCGAGGATCAGCGGCGACACATCGAGGCCGGTGTTGCCAAGCTTGTGGTACTTCACGCGATGCTCCTGCCCGTGGCTGAAAAGATCAGTATAGGGACAGACGCAGCGCCGGCTCGTTCGAGGCCGGCGCGGGCCCGGCGCTACTCGGTGGCGGCGCCCTTGTTCTTGCCCTTGATCGCGTCGGAGACTTCGACTTTCATCTTCGCCAGCACGATCGGATTGCTGATCGCGTTCGGCCAGAAACCCTGATCGCCATGCGTCTGCGCGCCCGCGAACAGGCGCATGTTGCGTTCCATGCCGTTCTGGTCGAGGCGCGACAGCAGCAGGTCGGCGAGCAGCTGGTCGTCGGCTGCTGCCGGCGGCCGGCCAGCCTTGCTGGCGCTGACGCTGCGTGGATACAGCTTCTGCAGCTGCGCCATCGCGCCGGCACCGAGGCCCTCGCCGTACACCTGGTAGCGCGGCACGCCGATGACCACGGTCAGCAGCTCGTTCCATAGCTTGGCGGTGGCGATATCCGAGGTCGCCGAACGCGTCAGCGACGAGAAGCTCGAACCCGGCAGCGCGGCGATGACGACGGTGTAGGCATCGGCCGCCTTGCCGCCGTGGCGCGCCGGATGGGTCAGGCTGTCGACCGTGGCCAGCAGCTGCAGGATCGAACCCGGCGTACTCTGCGTCAGCAGCAGCACCGGCGCCTTGCGGCTCTCGGCCGGCACGTAATAGAACGGCAGATCGATGCCGTCGACACGGCCGAGAAACTGCGGATAGGCGTTCAAGGCTTCTTCGGCCGTGTGCCACGGGAAATCGGCGATCGGGTACTGGGCCAGGCTGCCATCGGGCTTGAGCATGGCCAGATCGTCGGCGTCGACTTCCTTGTTGGCGGCGACCAGGTTCTTGTGCGAAACCTGCAGGTCGTACTCGCGCACGCGCTCGGGATGCGCGAACGGGCCGGCGGCGAAAGCCAGCTGGCTGCCGACCAAAGCGGCGAACGCGGCAGCGGCGATGCTGCCCGACAGAGTCCATTCTTTCATTGCCTTCCCTCGCTGCGATCCAGCGTCGCCGATACGGGGGCTTTCCGCTGTCGGCGACGGCGCCTAATGTGCGCTGCTGTGCGGTGAAAAACCAGTACTCTCGCTACGACTGTAGCAGCGGACCCTGTCCGCGACCGCGCCGTTGTAGCCTCAGTCGCGGACAGGGTCCGCTCCTACAGAAAGCGGCGCGGGCGCGCTCAGACTTCCAGAATCCCCCGCTTCAACGCAATCGTCACCGCATGCGTGCGGTCATCGGCGTGGAGCTTGGCCAGGATGTTTTTCATGTGCGCTTTTACCGTCTCCTCGGAGATGCCGAGCTGCACCGCGATCTGCTTGTTGGCGTTGCCGCCGGCGACGCGGCGCAGCACCTCGATCTCGCGCAGGCCGAGGAGGATAGTTTCAGCCGGATAGATAATCCACGCCGGTCAGACTCTCGGACACCTTCCACAAACGCGCCGCCGCCGGCTTGTCGCGCGCCGCCTTGGGCACGTAGGCGGCCGCGACATCGCCCTTGAGCTCCTGAAAACCATCCGGCCCGTAGTAGCCGCCCGGATGCGCCTGCGGCGCGGTCGCCGCGAACAGGATCGGCAGCACGCCGCGATCCGGCGCATGGAACAGCCGGCTGGCGACGATCGGGATCAGCACCTGCTTGACCAGGCGCGCGCCCGGTGTCGCGAACAGATTGGTGGTCGCCGAACCCGGATGCGCGATCACCGCCGTCGTCGTCGAACCGGCCCGTGCCAGCCGCCGCTGCAGCTCCAGGCCGAACATCAGATTGGCCAGCTTGCTCTGGTTGTAGGCTTTCCAGGCCTGGTAGCCGCGCTCGCCCATCAGGTTGTCGAACGTGATCGTGGCATGGCGGGCGGCGATGCTGGACACCGGCACCACGCGCGCTGCGGGCGCGGCCTGAAGCAAGGGCAGCAACAGACCGGTCAAAGCGAAATGGCCGAGATGGTTGGTCGCCAACTGCATCTCGAAACCGTCGCGCGTCAGCTGCCGCGGTATCGCCATCACGCCGGCATTGTTGATCAGCAGATCGAGCCGGGTCAGCGAGCCGCGCAGGCGCTTGGCGAAGGCGCGCACGCTGTCGATGTCGGAGATGTCCAGCGGCACGATCTGCAGATCGGCCTCGGGCAGCTCCAGCCGGATGCGCTGCACCGCGGCCTCGGCTTTGGGCACCGAGCGACAGGCCAGGATCACCTTGGCCTTGCACCGCGCCAGCGCCAGCGCCGCCTCGTAGCCAAGGCCGATGTTGGCACCGGTGATGATCGCCACCCGCCCGCTCTGATCCGGCATGTGCTGCATCTGCCACGGCTTGTCCATGCTGCTCCTCGGCTGCGCCTGTAGCGGCGCTTGCGGCAAGCAGAGCATTTGCGCGGCGGAAAAGGAAGGGCCGTTTGCGGCGTCGAATGCCGACACCAAAGCCCGTTCCTCCCGAGTAGCCGGGTTTCATCGGCGTATCGAGGGACGCCTGCGAGCTTGGTCCGCTCCCTCGAGACGGCCCGCGAGCGGGCCTACTCGGGACGAACGGAGTGATGCTGGGTCGTCAAAAAACTAGTGACTGACCGTCGCGCTCGGCGGCTCGTGCGCCAGCGCCTCGCGATGGCCGCTGACCATCGCACCGGCGTCCGGTGCCAGGCGGCGGAAGCTGTACCAGGACGACAGCGAAATCAGGCCGACGACCAGGAACGCGATCGTGAAATCGACGTTGGTCAGCACCTGCGCCTGGCGCAGCGCCAGGCTGACGTTGAGCACCTGCGCGCCGATGCCGACGCCGACGCTCAGCGCCAGCTGCTGCGCGGTGGCCGAGAAGCTGGTGGCCTGGCTCATGTCGTCTTCGTCGATGTCGGCGAAGGCCATCGCGTTGACGCAGGTGAATTGCAGCGAGCGCAGAAAGCCGGTGACGAACAGGAAGCTGATCATCATCGCGTAGGGCATGAACGGCCGCAGGCAGCCACACAGGATCAGCGCGCTGCCGCAGACCAGGGTGTTGATCACCAGCAGCCGGCGAAAGCCGAAGCGCCGCGTCAGCCGCTTGGCCATGGTCTTCATCATCAGGCCGCCGACGGCGCTGGCGAAGGTGATCAGTCCGGATTCGACCGCGCTCAGGCCAAAGCCCAGCTGCAGCATCATCGGCATCAGGATCGAGAACGCGCCGACGCCGATGCGGAACAGCGAGCCGCCGGTGACCGACGCGCGGAACGTGGCGACCTTGAGCAGCGACAGCCGCAGGATCGGCGAGCGCTCGTGGCGCGCGTGCTGGGCGTACAGCAGCAGCAACAGAATGCCGACGCCGAGCACCACCGGCGCCGCAAAATCCGGCAGCACGCTCTTGCCGAGATTTTCGAAGCCGAACACCACGCCGGCGAGGCCGCCGCCGAGCATCATCCAGCCGGCCAGATCCAGCGGCGGCTGCTGGTCCTCGTGCGTGTCTTCGATGAAGCGCGTGACCAGATACCAGCCGAGCATGCCGATCGGCACGTTGATCAGGAAGATCAGCCGCCATGAGGCGTAGGTGACGATCAGGCCGCCCACCGGCGGGCCCATGATCGGCGCCATCAGCGCCGGGATCGTCAGATAGGCCATCGCGCTGACCAGCTGACGCTTGTCCACCGCACGCAGCAGCACCAGCCGCCCGACCGGTACCATCATCGCGCCGCCCAGGCCCTGGAACATGCGCGCGCTGACCATCTGGCCGATGCTCTGCGAGGCCGCGCAGCCGATCGAGCCGAGCACGAAAATCAGGATGGCGTTGCGGAACACGCGGCGCGCGCCATAGCGATCCGCCATCCAGCCCGACAGCGGAATGAAGATCGACAGGCTCAGCAGGTACGCGGTGATCGCCAGCGACAGATGCAGCGGATCTTCCTGCATGGTCGCCGCGATCGCCGGCAGCGCGGTGGCGATGACGGTGGAGTCGAGGTTCTCCATGAACAGCGCGCAGGCGACGATCAGCGGCACCAGCGTGCTGCGCGGCAAAGGGGTGTCGGACATTGGCCGATTATGAGGCCATGCAGGCGCTGAGTCGTCGCTGACTTGGCCGGTCACAAACAAACTCCGTTCGTCCCGAGTAGCGGGCCTCGTGCCCGCGTATCGAGGGACCCGAGCCGCGGTCCGCTCCCTCGATACGCCGGGCAAGCCCGGCTACTCGGGACGAACGGAGTTTCGGTGAGAGATCAAAAAAAAACCGAGCCAAGGCCCATCTACCCGCACGATCCGCGGCACCGTCTCCGGCGCGATCGGCGAATGCGTCTTGAAGCAGGCCATGAGTCGTCGCTGACTTGGCCGGTCACAAACAAACTCCGTTCGTCCCGAGTAGCGGGCCTGGTGCCCGCGTATCGAGGGACCCGAGCCGCGGTCCGCTCCCTCGATACGCCGGGCAAGCCCGGCTACTCGGGACGAACGGAGTTTCGGTGGGAGATCAAAAAAAAGCCGAGCCAAGGCCCATCTACCCGCACGATCCGCGGCACCGTCTCCGGCGCGATCGGCGAATGCGTCTTGAAGCAGGCCATGAGTCGTCGCTGACTTGGCCGGTCACAAACAAACTCCGTTCGTCCCGAGTAGCGGGCCTGGTGCCCGCGTATCGAGGGGCCCGAGCCGCGGTCCGCTCCCTCGATACGCCGGGCAAGCCCGGCTACTCGGGACGAACGCAGTTTCGGTGGGAGATCAAAAAAGCCGAGGACCATCCAGACGAACAGGGTTTCGATCAGCGATCAAAAAAAGCGGAGCTAAGGCCCATCTACCCGCACGATCCGCGGCACCGTCTCCGGCGCGATCGGCGAATGCGTCTTGAAGTAGGCCATCAGCGCGTCCAGGTCGAGCACACCGCCGCGCGCGCGCTTGCCGTCCTTCAGTACCAGAAAGTTGTCGCCGCCGGCCGCCAGGAAGCTGTTGACGGTGATGCGGTAGCGCTGCGTGGCGCGCACGCGCACGCCGTTGATGCGGATGCTGCCGGCATCGACCTTGGCGTTCTCGGGGCCGCTGGCGTCGTAGCGATAGGTGAAGCCGCGCGACACCTGCAGCATGCGCGGCGCGGTCTGCGTCGGCGGGAACTGCTGTTCGAGCAGGGTCTTGATCTGCGCGCCGGTCAGGCTCAGCGTGATCAGGATGTTGCCGTAGGGCGCCACCGTGGCCGCCTCGCCGTAGGTGATTTCGCCCGGGCCTTCGCCGCCGCTGGTTTCGGCCAGCAGCAGATCGGAGCGCACGCCGCCGATGTTCATGAACGCCGCGACGGCGCCGCCGTCCCTGCGCGCCTTCGTCGCCGCGAGCTGGCTGTCGGCGATGACGTCGCCGAGCATGGATTCGCCGGCGGCGTTCTGCGTGCGCCGCAGATCGGAGCTGATGCGGCCGATCACCTGCCCGGCCAGCGGCGCGACCAGGCGGTTGTACAGGCCGACGATCTGCGTCTGCTGCGGGTCTTTCGCCAGGCTCGGATACGCCGCCGGCGCCGGATTCGGCGCGAAGTCGTTGACCACGACGTGGTTGTCGACGCTGCCGACGACGATGTCGCGCGTGCTGCGGTCCAGGCTGAAATCGATCGAGGTCAGCACGCGGCCGAAGGAGCTGGCGCTGGTCAGCACGCGGCCGTTGCGCCGGCAGTTGTAGGCGGCGTGGGTGTGGCCGCTGATGACGATGTCGATCGCCGGATCGAGCCGGTCGACGATGGGCAGAATGTCGCCGCTGAGGTCCGGGCAGTTTTTGTCGTTGTACAGGCCGCTGGTCATGCCGCCCTCGTGAATCAGCACGACGATGGCCTCGACGCCGGCCGCCTTGATCTGCGGCAGCAGCGCGTTGGCGGCGCTGGCCTCGTCGGTGAAGCGCAGGCCGGCGACGCCGCTGGGCGTGACGATGTTCGGCGTATTGCGCAGCACCAGGCCGATGAAGGCGACGCCGATGCTGCGGCCGCCGCCGACGTCGAACGGCTTGATCGCGTACGGCGGGAAAATCGTCGCGCCGGTTTGCCTGTCGACCACGTTCGCCGCCAGGTACTGGAACGCGGCGCCCTTGAACGGCCCGTTCTGGCAGCTGGTCGCATCGCCGACCTCGCCGAAGCAGCCGCCGTGCTGCACGCGCTGCAACTCGCCGCTGCCGTCGTCGAACTCGTGATTGCCGACCGAGCTGTATTCCAGGCCCAGCGCGTTCAGGGATTCGATGGTCGGCTCGTCGTGGAACAGCGAGGACACCAGCGGGCTGGCGCCGATCAGGTCGCCGGCCGCGACCACGGTGCTGCGCGGCGTGCGCGCCTTGAGCTGCCTGACCAGCGTCGCCAGGTATTCGACGCCGCCGGCCGGCAGGTTCACGGTCCTGGCCGGATCGGCGGGATCGGGCGCGCGTATCGTGCCGCCGGGCGGATTCAGGTTGCCGTGGAAGTCGTTGAACGACAGCAGCTGCAGCGGCACCGGATCGTTGTCGGCGATCGTCACCGTGGCGCTCGCCGCCGCTTGGTCGAGGCCGGCACCGCGCGCATCCGACAGCTGCAGCTCGAAGCTTTCGTCTTCCTCGAACACACCGTCGGCGCTCAGCGCGATGGTGATGCTTTTGTCGGCGCTGTCGCCGCTGGCCCAGCGCAGCTCGCCGCGGGCCGCGGCGTAGTCGCTGCCGGCCTTGGCGCTGCCGTCGATCGTGGTGTAGCGCAGCGAGGCCGCGCCGCGGGCGTCACCGCCGCGATGCACGATCAACACCGCGGCGCCGCCCTCGGTCGCGATCACCGCGTTCGAGACGAAACCCAGCGCAGCCGTATCGGTGACGACGCTCTGGCAGCCGGCGATCGACAGGCAGGCCAGCATCGCCGCGATCCTCGTCTGCCGCTTTCCGCGCATGCCGCCGCTACCCCGGGTCGGATTCATCCGCAGAGTATCGCAGCTGCGCTAAGCTGCGCGCCCTGCAACGCCACGCCGTGAACCCCGATGCAACTCGCACTCGCCCCGATGGAGGGCCTCGTCGACGAAGCGCTGCGCGACGTGCTGACGCGCGTCGGCGGCGTCGACTGGTGCGTGACCGAGTTCATCCGCGTCAACGATGCGCTGCTGCCGGCGCACGTGATCCGCCGCGACGCGCCGGAGCTGGCGCGCGGCGCGCGCACCGCCGCCGGCACGCCGCTGCGCGTGCAGTTCCTCGGCTCCAATCCGAGCACCCTGGCCGAAACCGCGGCGCTGGCCTGCGAACTCGGCGCGCCGGTGATCGACCTCAACTTCGGCTGCCCGGCCAAGACCGTGAACCGTTCACGCGGCGGCGCGGTGCTGCTGCAGGAGCCCGAGCTGCTGCACACGATCCTGCGCGCGGTACGTTGCGCGGTGCCGGCCGCGATCCCGGTGACCGCGAAGATGCGCATCGGCTACGAGAACACCGACCGCGCGCTGGACTGCGCGCGCGCACTGGCCGACGGCGGCGCGCAGATGATCGTCGTGCATGCACGCACCAAGACCGACGGCTACCGGCCGCCGGCGCACTGGGAATGGATCGCGCGCATCGCCGACGTGGTCAAGGTGCCGGTCTACGCCAACGGCGAGATCTGGAGCGTCGCCGACTGGCGCCGCTGCCGCGCGATCAGCGGCGCCGAGCACTACATGCTAGGCCGCGGCCTGGTCGCCTGCCCCGACCTCGCGCTGCAGATCGCCGCGGCGCGTTCCGGCCGCGACTACCAGCCACTGCAGTGGCCGCAGATCCTGTCGCTGGTGCAGCGTTTCTGGCAGCAGCAGTGCAGCCAGCTCCAGCACGGCTTCGCGCCCGGCCGGCTCAAGCAGTGGCTGAAATGGCTGGGACGCAACTATCCGGAAGCCGAGGCGCTGTTCGTGCAGCTGCGGCAGCTGCAGGATTGCGCGGCGCTGGATCGGATGGTCGGCGGCGCCGCGCTGGAACTGCCGCAAGCGGCCTGATCCTGGCTTGCGTCCCTCGATACGCTGGCGCCGGCGCGAGCTACTCGGGAGGAACGGGGGATATCCGTGAACCCGTTCCTCCCGAGTAGCCGGGCTTCATCCGGCGTATCGAGGGACACAGCGCCAACCAACTCACTGCGACGCATTGATCGCGACATTGACCGCCAGCGCGACCAGCACGGTATTGATGAAGAACGAGGCGACGCTGTGCGCCAGCACCAGCCTGCGCGTGCCGCTGTCTTCGACCTGCACGTCGGAAACCTGCGCGGTCATGCCGATCACGTAGGAGAAGTACAGAAAGTCCCAGGCGTCGGGCTCCTCGGTGCCGGGGAACGCGAGGCCGCCGCGATCCTCGCGCCGCTTTGCCGCGGACTTCGGCGCGTAGTGCAGTCGCGCGTAGTGCAGCGCCAGCATCGTGTGCAAGGTCAGCCAGCCCAGCGGCACGCTGGCCAGCGACACCAGCAGATGCACCTGGCCGGGCTTGCCGTTGAGCAAAGTGAAAATCGAGCCCAGGCAGAACGCGATGGCGATACCAGTCAGCGCAAAAATGATGGGCGCGCCTTCGTCCTCGTAGTCCGCGCGACGGCGCAGATCGTCGACGCTGGTACCGGCGACGAAGCGCGACATCATCAGCAGATAGGAAGCGAAGAACACGTCACCGGCGGCCATCGGCGCCAGCTTCGGTGACAGCAGGCTCGCCGCGAACCAGGTCAGCGCGCCGATCAGCAGCGCAACATAGAAGCGCAGGTGGTGGCGTGTGTGCTGGCTGGCGGACATGGCGGGCTCGGTGTGGCGAGACCGGTGAATCTATCACTGCAGTGCGGGCTTGCCGACGAGGTCACCGCGCTCCCGCTAGCGGCCGACGCTCCGCTCCGGCAGTACGGCCGCTGCCGGCCAGGTCGAGTTCCACGTCCGGCGGCGGCCACTGCAAACAGGGATGGGGCGCTAACGTGCCTGCATTCTCAGCGCACCGTCGAGCCTCAGGGTTTCTCCGTTGAGCATCACGTTGTCGGCGATGGCGGCGACCAGACGCGCATATTCTTCGGCTCGTCCCAGCCGCGGCGGAAACGGAACACTGCTGCCGAGGCCGGCGCGGACGTTCTCCGGCAGCGAGGCCATCATCGGCGTCTCGAACAGGCCGGGCGCGATCGTGCAGACGCGAATGCCATGCTGAGCCAATTCGCGCGCCGCCTGTATCGTCAACGCGATCACGCCGCCCTTCGACGCGGCATAGGACGATTGACCGACCTGCCCTTCATAACCGGCGACCGAAGCGGTGTTGATGATCAGGCCGCGTTCGCCATCCTGCAGCGGATCGAGCTTGATCATCTCGGCTGCCGCCAGACGCATCGTGTTGAAGCTGCCGACCAGGTTGACCTCGATGCCCTTGCGAAACTCGTCCAGCGGCATCGGTCCGTTCTTGCCGACGATCTTCGCGCCCGGCGCGATACCGGCGGTGTTGACCAGGATGCGCGCCGCGCCGAGCGCCTCGCGCGCCGCGGCAATCGCGGCTTCCGCACTTTCCGCGCTGGTGACGTTGCAGACGAAAGCCTGGCCACCGATTTCCTCGGCGACCGCACGCGCTGCGTCGAGATTGAAATCCAGCACCGCGACGCGTGCGCCGAGTTGCGCGAGCTTGCGCGCGGTGGCCGCGCCCAGCCCCGAGGCTCCGCCGACGACCAGCGCGGTCTGGTTCTTCACATCCATGACGTTCTCCCGAATATTTCGATGGTGATGACGCGACGATCTCAGCCCACGAACGCCGCGCCGTAAAGCAGATACAGGCCCAGTGCGCCGAGGCTGCCGTGCATCAGCGCCAGCGGCAGCGTCGCGCGCTGTTTGAAGATCACGCGGAACAGCAGCAGGCCGCCGAAGAAACCACTGGTGAAGACGCCGAGCGCCCACCAGGCGCGTGGCGTCGTCTCGGCACCCCCAAGCAGGTTGGTCGCAAACAGAAACGCCAGCGCCCCCAGGCCGGCGAGCCCATGCGCGCTGCCCAGCCAGGCCGGGAAGCGCAGACGCAGGCCGACCAACAGGCTCAGCAACACGCCGCCCGCGGCGACGGCGGCGAACAGCAGAAACGCCACTTGCATCAGCTTCACCGAATTTCTCCCCGCGATCGTTCAAGCCGCGGCGAGGCCGCGGCCGATGATGATTTTCTGGATGTCGGACGTTCCCTCGTAAATCTGGCAGACGCGTGCATCGCGCCAGATGCGCTCGACTGGAAAGTCCTGCAAATAGCCGTAGCCGCCGAAGGTCTGGATCGCGATCGAGCACACCGACTCGGCGGTTTCGGAAGCGAACAGCTTGGCCATGCAGGCCTGCTCCAGGCAGGGCTGTCCGGCGTCCTTCAGACGCGCCGCCGACAGCACCAGCTGGCGCGCGGCCTCAAGCTGCGTCTTCGCCTCGACCAGGCGGAAGTTCACCGCCTGGTGATCGAGCAGCGGCTTGCCGAATGAGCTGCGCTGCGCCGCGTAGGCGATCGCATGATCCAGCGCCGCCTGCGCCATGCCAACGCTTTGCGACGCGATGCCGATGCGCCCGGCTTCCAGACTCGACAAGGCGATACGGTAGCCCTCGCCTTCGGCGCCGATCAGCGCCTCCGGCGGCAGCTCCATCGCGTCGAACGCGAGGCTGCAGGTGTCGCTGGCCTTCTGTCCGGTCTTGTGTTCGATCTTCGTGACGTGATAGCCCGGCGTATCCGTCGGCACCAGAAAGGCGCTGATGCCGCGCTTCGGGTTGGCCGCATCGGTGACCGCGAACACCACCGCGTAGCCAGCGATCCTGCCGCTGGTGATGAACTGCTTGCTGCCGTCGATGCGCCAGCCGCCGCGGTGTCGCTGCGCGCGCGTGCGCAGCGCGCTGGCATCCGATCCGGCCTGGCTTTCGGTCAGCGCGAAGGCACCGATGAATTCGCCGCGCGCGGCCGGCTTCAGCACGCTGTGTTTCTGCGCCTCGCTGCCGTAGCGCTCCAGGATCGCGCAGAACGGCGCGTTGTGGACGCTCATCACCGTCGAAATCGCGCCGTCGCCCTCGGCCACCGCCATCAGCGCCAGTGCATAGCTGACGTAGTCCGCGCCGGCGCCGTCATAGTCGGTCGACACGGTCATGCCGAGCAGGCCCATGTCGGCCATCTGCCGGAATACTTCCGGCTCGATCGCAGCGCGTTGCTCGCGCAGCGCCGCGCCCGGGGCCAGCACTTCGCGCGCAAATCGCCGCGCCGCGTCGGCGATCATCCTCTGGTCATCGGTCAGCACGATCAATGCCCCTTGAACGCGGCCGCGCGCTTGCCGAGGAAGGCGCTGACGCCTTCGCGGAAATCGTCGGTGCGTGTCGCCGCCTTGAACGCCTCGCGCTCGCGTTCCAGGTGCGCCGGCAGGCCTTCGCCGAGCGCCTGCGCCGCCAGCCGCTTGTACGAGCCGTAGGCGCGAGTCGGACCCGCCGCGATACGCTGCGCAAATCCCAGGGTCTGCTGCTCCAGCTCCTCGGCCGGCACGACGTAGTTGACCAGTCCCATCTCGCGGGCGGTCGCCGAATCCCAGGTTTCGCCGAGCAGCATGAACTGCGCGGCGCGACGGCTGCCGAGCAGCCGCGGCAGGAACCAGGTGCCGCCGCAATCCGGAGTCGCGCCGATGCGATCGTAAGCGACGATGAAGCGCGTGCCTTCGGCGGCGATCGTCAGATCGCAGCTCGCCATCAGGCTCAGGCCGGCGCCGGCGACCGCACCTTGTACGCTGGCAATCACCGGCGCGTCGTGCGCGCGCAGGATCCTGATCGCCGGATGCAGCGCGTCGAGCAGATCGTCGACCACGTCGGCCGCGCGCCGGAAATCCTCGGCGAACTTGCCCAGGTCACCGCCGGCGACGAAGGCACGGCCGGCGCCGCGCAGCACGATGCAGCGCACCGAGCTGTCGCCCTGCAGCGGCTCGACCGCGGCACGGATCGCTTTCGCGGTCGGCACGTCGATCGCATTGAGTACCTGCGGACGATTGACCGTGATCGTGGCGATGCCGGTGCTGGCATCGCGTTGCAGCTCTGCCAGCGACATCAGGACCTGACCGGGTGAAAGCGCGCGCCGCTGGCGGCAAAGTCGCGCAGCCGCGCCGGCACTTCGAAGCGGGCGCCGAGACTGGCCCTGAGTTCATCACAGCGGGCGACGAATGCGGCGGCGCCGCGATCGTCGATCACCGACATCGGGCCGCCGAGATACGCCGGGAACGCCCAGCCGAGTATCGCGCCGAGGTCGGCGTCACTGGCATCGGGGGTGATGCCTTCGGCCCAGCAGCGTGCGGCTTCCAGCACCTGCGCCAGCAACAGCCGCTCCTGCACCTGCGCGCTGGACGGTTGCTCGGCGCGCAGGCTCTCGCGCAGCGTCGGATCCAGATGCTTGGGCTCGTCCTGCGGATACCGATAGAAGCCGCGACCGCTCTTGCGACCGCAGTGCTGCAGCGCGACCTGGCGATCGAGCACCGCGTTCGACGCATGCCGGTCGTCGGCACAGGCGCCGCTTTCCCTGCCGCGCAGAAAGTGGGCGATGTGATGCGCGACGTCGATGCCGACTTCATCGGCCAGCGCCAGCGGCCCGACCGGCATGCCGAGCGCGACCGCCGCGTTTTCCAGCAGCACCGGATCGACGCCATCGGCGAGCAGGCGCATGCCTTCGCGCAGATAAGCGTCGACGCAGCGCGTGGTGTAGAAGCCGGGGCCGTCGTTGACGACGATCGGCGTGCGGCGAATCTGCTTGATGTAGTCGAGCGCGCGCGCCAGGGTTTCGTCCGATGTCGCGCGGCCGACGATGACCTCGACCAGCGCCATGCGCGGTACCGGCGAGAAGAAATGTAGGCCGATGAACTGCCCTGGCCGGGTGCTGACCGCCGCCAGATCGCCGATCGGCAGCGCCGAGGTGTTCGACGCGAAGATCGCATCGCCGCGCATCGCCGCCTCGGCTGCACGCGTCACCAGGGCCTTGACACCGGCATCCTCGACCACCGCTTCGATGACCAGATCGCAGTCGGCGAAGGCCTCGTAACCCTCGGCGGCAGAGATGCGCGACAGGATCTGATCCTTCTTGTCCGCCGCGAGGCGGCCTTTTGCCACGTCGCTCTCCAGCGCCTTGACGATGCCGTCGCGGCCACGCTGCGCGGTCACCAGATCACGATCGAGCAGCACGACGTCGATACCGGCCTGCGCCGAAACCTGAGCGACACCGGCGCCCATGAAGCCGGCGCCGAGGATGCCGAGCTTGCGCACCGTCGTCGCCGGCACCTGCTTCGGTCGCCGCGCGAGCTTGTCGGCGGACTGCTTGGCGAAGAACATCGTGCGGATCAGGTTCTGCGCGACGCGGCCCTGCACCAGGGTGACGAAATGCTGGATCTCCAGCTTGAGCCCCTTGGCGATCGGCAGGCGCAGGCCTTCGTACAGGCAGCGCAGAATCGCCAGCGGCGCGGGCGTGTGCTCGCGCGTCGCCGCGTGCAGGCTCGCGTTGGCCGCGGTCAGAGCCGCCGCAACCGCCGGCGCGTAGGCATCGCCACCTGGAATGCGATAGCCCTTTTCATCCCAGGGCGCGATCGCCTTGACGCGGCCTTCGAGCAGCGCGCGCCTGGCGGCCGCCAGCAGTTCCGGGGCTGGCACCACTTCATTCAACAGGCCCGCTTTCAGTGCGGCCGTCGGCGACAGCGACGTGCCCTGCGTCAGCAGCGGCAGGCTCGCGACCACCCCGATCAGCCGCGGCAGACGCTGTGTGCCGCCAGCGCCGGGCAACAGTCCGAGCTTGACTTCCGGCGTGCCGAACTGCGCACCGGGATTGTCGGCGGCAATGCGATAGTGACAGCACAGCATCAGCTCCAGGCCGCCGCCGAGCGCGGTGCCGCTGGCCGCGGCGACCACCGGCTTGCCGGCGGTTTCGATGTGCCGATACAGCTCGCTCAGGTAACCGATCTTGATCGCCGCTTGCTGCGGCGTGAGACCGGGCTCGGCGAACGCGGCCATCTGGCTCAGATCGGCGCCGGCAATGAAGCTGGACTTGCCGCTGGCGATGATGATGCCGCTGACGCTCGCATCGGCGATCGCCGCATCGAAACGCTGGCGCAGTTCGGCGGCCAGTTCCGGTGCGATCACGTTCATCGACCGGCCCGGCATGTCGATGGTCAGCGTGGCGATGCCGTCTTGGATGTCGCTGCGGACCATCGGGCCCGCGCTCGCGTTATTGAGGTCGTGGCTCATCAGATTCTCTCGATGATGGTGGCGACGCCCATGCCGGCGCCGATGCATAGCGTGGCCAGCGCGGTGGTCTTGCCGGTGCGCTCCAGCTCGTCGAGCACGGTGCCGAGAATGATCGCGCCGGTCGCACCCAGCGGATGACCCATCGCGATCGCGCCGCCGTTGACGTTGACGATGTCCGGGTCCAGCCCCAGCGCTTCGGTGAAGCGGATCGCAACTGCGGCGAAAGCCTCGTTGATCTCGAACAGGTCGATGTCCGAAGCCTTCATGCCGGCGCGCTTCAGCGCCTTTTCGGCCGCGTACGAAGGCGCGGTCAGCATGATCGTCGGCTCCGAGCCGATCTCGGCGAAGGCGCGAATGCGCGCGCGCGGCCTCAGCCCCGCGGCTTTGCCGGCGGCCTCGCTGCCGAGCAGCATCGCGCAGGCGCCGTCGACGATGCCCGAAGAATTGCCGGCATGATGCACGTGATGGACGCGCTCGACTTCCGGATAGCGCGAAATCGCCATCGCATCGAAGCCGGCCTTGGCGCCGAGTTCGGCGAAGGAAGCCTTCAGCTTGGCCAGATCGGCGCGCGTGCAGCCGGCGCGCACGGTTTCGTCGCGTGCCAGCAGCACATCGCCGAGCACGTCCCTGACCGCGACCACCGAGCGGTCGAAGCGGCCTTCGGCCCACGCGCCAGCCGCGCGCCGATGACTCTGCACCGCAAAATCATCGACGCGATCGCGCGTATAGCCCCATTTGCTCGCGACCAGATCGGCACTGACGCCTTGCGGGATGAAGTGGCTCGCAAACGCCAGCGCCGGGTCGACGCTCCAGGCGCCGCCGTCGGAAAACATCGGCACGCGCGACATCGATTCGCAGCCGCCGGCGACGACGAAATCCGCCGCGCCCGCGGCGATCTTGCCGGCCGCCATGTTGACCGCCTCCAGGCCCGAGCCGCAGAAGCGATTGATCTGCACGCCGGCGGTTTCCTGCGCGTAACCGGCCGCAATCGCGGCCATGCGCGGCAGACACTGGCCCTGCTCGGCGACCGGCGCGACGACGCCGAAGATCACATCGTCGACCAGTCGGGTGTCCAGCGCATGGCGGTCGCGCAGCGCAGAAAGCACGGTAGCGCCCAGGTGTACCGAAGTCGCCTCGTGCAGCGCGCCGTCGGCGCGGCCGCGGCCGCGCGGCGTGCGCACGTGATCGTAGATATAGGCCGTAGCCATGGGTTCTCCTGAGTAATGAGCCGCCGTCAATAGCCGGTCGGCAGGAATTTGTCGGCGTGAATGCGTTCGGGCGGCAGGCCCAGGCGCTGCAGGGTTTTCTCCACCGCCTCGACCATCGGCAGGCTGCCGCAGACGAAGGCCGTGACGTCGCGATAGTCGACGCCGAGCTGCGCATCGAGCGCCGCGGTGATCAGGCCGCGCGGGCCTTGCCAGCTCGAACCGGCCGGCTCGTGAGACAGGATCGTGACCAGGCGCAGACGCTCGGGATAGCGCGCGAGCAGCTGCTGCAGGGCCTCGTTGGCAAAGACATCGCGCGAAGTGCGCAGGCCAAAGACGATGGTGAAGCGCGCACCCGTCGACCGCTGCAAACGATCGGCGACGATCGACAGGATCGGCGCCAGCCCGGTACCGCCGGCGACGCACAGGCCGTCGCGATCGTGGTCGGCGACCCCCATCATGCCGAACGGCCCTTCGAGCCAGACCTTGGTGCCGACACGATCCCGCTCGAACAACCATTCGGAGAACTGCCCGCCCGGCAGGCGCTTGACCAGAAAGCCGACTTCCTGCGCGCCCTCACTGTCGGCCGCAGGCGGCGCGTCGTAGAACGAGTACGAGCGCCGCACGAACGAACCGGACTCGGCGATCGTGCAGTACTGGCCGGCGTTGAAGCGCAGCGGCTCGTCGAGCTTCAGACGCAGATCGATGACCTCGCCCGGCAAGCGCTCCCAGCGCACGACGCGCGACGACACCGTACGCACCGGCAGGACCGAGGTGCCGCCGAGCTTGACGTCGATCACCAGATCGCCGCGCACCTTGGCCTGGCAGGCGAGGATGTAGCCGTCTTTCAGTTCCTGATTGCTCAGCGGCGACAGTGCGAAATCCACCATCGGGCTGATGCGCCCGCTGATCAGCCGCGTCTTGCAGCGGCCGCAGGTGCCGACCCTGCAATTGTGCGGATACTCCACGCCCTGCGCGATCGCCGATAACAGCAGCAGTTCGTTCCTGCCGACATCGAAGGATGCGGCCCGGTCGCTTTCGACGGTGATCCGGCAACGGCCCGGGCGCGCGGCCTCATCGGCCACGACAGCGGCCTGATTCGACGACATGGTGAGAAGGCTCCGGTCAGCGTGCTGCGGCGTAGGCGCCGCCAGGCACAATGGCGTCGTCGTCATTCAGATCGTGCCAGCCGGCGCGCGCGTTCTCGGCGCGAGCGATCTCGCGCTCCTGCTGGTTGGCGTAGCGCTCGTCCCAGTCCTTCAGCAGCGGCTTGATCATCATGAACCACAGCGGCGGCACGAAGGCCAGCATCACGCACAGCAGGAACTGCGGCTGCTTGGGGCCGGTCGGGTCCGGCACCAGGCCGTAGAACGGCTTGTAGCTGTCTTCGTGGTGGCCGGTGTGATTGGTGATTTCCAGCGCCAGCAACCGCACGAACGGCGTCAGATGGTTCCAGGTATGGCGCTTTTCGAAGCGGCCCGGCGTACCGGTGACCAGGCCGTAGTGCTGGGTGTAGTTGAACACTTCCAGAAACAGACGCGGCCCGGCCAGACACACGGCGACCACCATCGCCGCGCCTTTCGGCCCACCGACCGCCAGCAGCGCGGCGACGAACACCACCAGCGTGGCGGCGCGCTGCACCCAGCCGTTGCGCGGGTCGTACCAGCGGCGGCCGCGCTTGGTCCACATTGCGCGCTCCAGATGATAGGACTCGACGATCTGGCCCTTGAACGTGCGAAGCAGGTGACCGTAGACGGTGTCGCCGCGACGCGCGTAGTCCGGATCGTCCGGCGTGCCAACCCGCATGTGATGCGTGACGACGTGGGTGATCTCGCGCCAGGGATCGAAGATCAGCACCAGGCCGAAGCGGCCGTAAGTGCGCAGCAGCAGGTTCTCGCGATGAAACAGCTCGTGCAGCGCCGGTGCGGTGACGACGAACTGCACGAACATCATGCTCAGGAAGGCGCCGACGGCCGAGCTGGTCGTCGTGAAATGGTCGCTACCGACCAGATGCGCATACAGGAACACCAGGCCGAAACCCAGCGCCAGATTGAACGAGATGATCGCGTCGTACAGCCAGGGGTAGCGCTGGTCGCGCTCGGAGTGATCCGGCGGCAAAAACGCGTCGAAGCCGAGCACGCCGACCAGCACACCGAGGCCGAGCCACACGTATTGATCGCCGATCCAGATGCCGTAGGCGGCGGCCAGCAGGATCACTGCCGACACCGTGTATTTGAAGTAGTCCAGCATTGCCATCTCCTTCGCTGTTGGGCGCGGATACGAGGTCCGCTACCGTGTGAGGCTCAGCTTCGGTGATCGCACCGCGGCCGGCCCCAACCAATAGTTGGGCCGGCCATGGGATGGCTAACGCACCAGTAAATTCAGCGCGCGCGCGCGCGCCAGCGCGGCGCCGCGGCTGGAGACGCCGAGCTTGGTGTAGAGGTTGTACAGATGCCATTTGACCGTCGCCACCGACACCGACAGCCGATCGGCGAGCTGCTGGTTCGACAGCCCGGCCTCGACCAGCGACAGCAGCTCCAGCTCGCGCGCGGTGGGTGTTTCCGCCAGCGCGCTGGCGTCGACCCCTTCGATCGCGTCGCCGGCGGAAACCGGCAGACCGCGACAGATTTCGGCGAAGAAGCGCCGGTCCTCGTCCAGCGCGAAGCCCCAGTCCTTGGACTTGGTCTCGTTGACCAGCGCCGCGACCATTTCGCCGCGATCGCGGAACGGCCGCAGGTAGCGACGCTTGGCGGCGAGCCCGACCGCGCGCGCCAGATGTCGTGCGGCAGGCGCCGGGTTGTGTGAGCACAGGCTGACCGCGGCCTCGTCCAGCGCCAGTTCGACCAGACGGCCGTAGCGGCCGTCGGCGCGTGCCAGCCGGGTCTCTTCGGCGATCAGCGCCGTCGCCTGCTTGAGCCGGCCGCCGACGATGTCGAGTTCGATCTGTACCGCAGCGACCAGCGAGCGCATGCAGGCGATCGAGTCGCGCTCGGCCAGCCGGAAGGATTCGTAGCCGCGCTCGGGCACCAGCCCGATCTGCGCGGCTTCGGCCAGGGCTTCGTCGCTGCGCCCCAGTCGCAGCAAGCGCCGGATCAGGAAACAGGACAGCATCAGCGACAGCCGCGGCGGATAGGCTGCTGCGATTTCCCTGAACTGCCCGACCGACAGGCCGCCGGCAGCTGCGCCGTCCCAGAGCTTGATCGCGGCATCGAGACCAAAGGCCGCGGTATCGACCAGGCCATGCGACTGGATACGCCGCATGCCCATCGCCAGCAGGTCTCGGGCTTCGCCGTCGAGCCCCATTTCCACGGCACTTTTCGCCGCTTCCAGGGCCAGAGTGCTGGTAATACCGGCATTGTCGCCGAGCGTCGCCTTGCTCTTTGAAAGCGCCGCGAGCAGATCCTGATGCGCCAACGGAAAATCGCCTTCGTGCAACTGCACCGCCGCGGTGGCCGTCGCAACCCAGGCTTCGCCGTACGAACTCTGCGCCTGAGCGATATGCGATTGCGCCATGCGCAGCATGCCGCGCGCGTCCACCAGCTCGAAGTCGCCGATCTTATAGAAGCATGAGCCGACGACGATGGTGGCGACATCGAAGGGATCGTCGCCACCGGTGCGCTCCAGCCAGCGCATGCCGTTGTCGTAGGCGCGAGCGAGGTGATCGGTATAGGCGTCGATCGCGAAACCGATCACCTCGATGCGGCGCTGCAGCAGCTGCGCCTCTTCCCGCCGGCCGCTGCTGTCGGCTTCACTGCGGATACGCTCGCTGAATTTCTCCTGCTGGCGGCGCGCGTATTCGTAGCGCCGGTGGAACACCAGCGCCCACACGTACCAGTAGTCGACCTCCCAGCCGCCGCGCACGCCCATCGCGTGCAGCTTCTCGGCCCACTCGATGTACTGGTGCAGATCGCCGCGATCACGCACGAACATCACTGCGACGCGTTCGAGGATGCCGACGGCGAGTTCGGCGGCGTCGGCGTCGAGCGCATAGTCGATGGCGTCCTGCCAGCGTCCGGCGTGCTCGCACCATTCGGCCGCACGGCACAGCAGCTGGCGCCGGCGATCCAGCGGAATCTGGCGCTGCGCTTCGTCGATCAGAAACTCGCGGAACAACGAATGCAGCCGATACCAGCTACGCCGGCGATCCAGCGGAATCACGAAGACGTTCTGCTTCAGCAGGCGCTGGATGTGCGCCGCGGCATGCGCGTCGCCCGTGGCGTGCTGGCTCAGGTTGACGCCGAACGTACGCAGCAGCGAAATCTCCAGCAGGAACTTGCGCGACGCCGCGTCGAATCCCTGCAGCACCTGCCGGTTCAGCAGTGCGGCAAGATCCTCGTCGGCACCGGAGAACTGCGACAGCGCCGCTTCCGGCGATTCGGCCGCATTGAGGATAATCTGCATCAGCCGCACCGCCGCCGGCCAGCCCTCGGTCTGGCGCACGATGGCGCGCACCGCGTCCTGGCTGAGCCTTGCGCACAACGACGCCCCGAGCAACTGCTCGGTTTCCGCCTCGCTCAGGCTCAAATCGGAGAAACCGACCAGGCGCACACGCCCCTCGAGCTTGGCCCTGGCACGATCGAAAGACTGGTCACCGGTGCTCGACAGCACAAAATGCGCCCAGGAAGGCGTCCTGAACACCAGCGCATCGATCAACGGATCGAGCGTCTCGTCGGTGCAGTAGTTGAGGTTATCGATGAAGATCACGGTCGGATCGCTGACCAGGGCCAGCGCCTCGATCAGGGTCGCGATGCGCTCGTCGATCGACTCGTCGCCCTGGTGCAGAGCCTGCGCCGGCTCGACCTCGCCATCGCGTGGCACCAGGATGGTTTCCAGGTGACCGAGCACGCGCTGCACGCTGACGTCGCGATCGTCCAGC
This sequence comes from Hydrocarboniphaga sp., assembly GCF_965279055.1. Classification (NCBI taxonomy): domain Bacteria; kingdom Pseudomonadati; phylum Pseudomonadota; class Gammaproteobacteria; order Nevskiales; family Nevskiaceae; genus Hydrocarboniphaga; species Hydrocarboniphaga sp. The sequence continues at coordinate 2,513,243 of NZ_OZ257125.1, forward strand.
GCCAGCCAGTGGCACTCCGCACCGGCGGCGCGATAGTGCTCGTACATCGCCGACTGCAGCACGGTTTTGCCGTAGCCGGTGGGCGCGGTGATCGAGACCAGTTTGACCGGCGGACGATCGTCGGCGGTCAGCTCTGCCTGGATCGCGGTCTTGACCGGCGCGAACGCGAAGAACGGCGGACTGAGCCCCTGTTGAACCTGGATCATGCCGACAGCGTGCGACGGACCACCCCGGTAAGGCAACACCCGCCCGCCGGGACCACGGGCTCGCTGTGCCAGATGCGCCTTGACCATCGGATTCATCACACACCACCTTGCACGATGCCCAAAAAGTAGGCCGACGCGACGGCGGAGGCGCCATCGCCCTGTACAAGGCGTCTCTGCCGCGGGCAGAGACGGCCGGCCGCAAATGGAGGGCCGTTGAAGTCGAAGAACCGCGCTTTAGAACTGGTAGGAGAAACGCATCGTGAATTCCTGCGCGAATTCCAGGCCGGCGATCAGGTTGCCGTTGGGGTCGCCGTACAGGTGGCCGTTGGTGTAGTTGTAGAAGCCTTCGACGGTGATGTCGTGGCCCGGATGCCAGCGCAGCCCGGGCTGGATGAAGATGCCGCCATCGGGGTCGTACAGGGTCGCAAGCTCGAACTCGTAGAGCTTGTTGGGCCAGGGCTGCAGGAAGCCGAACACCACGTAGTTGGCATTGCCCTTCTTGCCCGGCGCGGCGTGATTGCGATCACCGCCGTAACCTTCGAGCAGGCGCCCGACCAGATCGCTGCGGTTCTTGGTCAGCGCTTCGAACACGATGTAGGTGCCGGGGAATTCGTTGAAGAAGCGATGCCATTTGTCGACGACCAGCGAGATCGTGTATTCGTCGGTCTTCTTGAAGCCGGTGTTCAGATCGGTGGCGGTGAAGGTGCGGTCCGGAATGTACTGCGCCTCGACGTTGAAGATCAGCTCGTTCAGGAAGTCGTTGTCGCTGGAGTTGACGTAGCTGCCACCGAGCATCAGCACGTTCTCGCGGAAGTACTCGCGCGCGATATGGCCCCTGAGGCTGCCGCCTGCGGCGATGAAGAAGGTGTTGAGTTCGCTCGCCGCCTGCTCGTAGTTGTCCACCGGCGTGGCGTACAAGTCCTTGGAGCCGGAGAAATCGTTGATCGCCGCATTGAGGCCGGTCACGCCGTTGAGCCGCACCTGGGCCGCGTAGTCGAACCATTCGTCCGCGCTGTAAACACCGGCCGGCGCCACTTCCAGCGGCGAATGCGACAGCGCCTCACCGCTGTCCGCATACAGGCGGCACAGCGACGGATCGTAAAGGCCGCCGCAGGCCGCCGCCGGCAGCTTGGCGTTGTACGCGGTGTTGACCACCGAACCGAGGCTGCCGACACCGCCCTGCAAGGGCTTGCTGACGCCGGTTTCGGTCCAGCGGAATGCGCCGTCCGGGTTCATGCGGTTGACGTAGGCGGCCTGCCAGCCCCAGTCGCCGTAGTCGGCCTTGAGGCGGAATCCGGCGCTGAGCTTGGTGTCGTCGCCGTCTTCCTTGTACAGATCGCGCACAGTGAACTGCGCGGGGATCACGTTGAACGGCGTGTTCGGATTGCCGAAGATCGACGGCTGGAATTTCTCGACGTAACTGTCGAGCAGCACGCTGTCGGTCAGCTGATAAGTGACGCGCGCCGACAGCGACGGTACGCGCTTGTCGGAGAACTCCTCGAAGCCGCGATCGAAGATCAGATGGCGGCGCAGGTCCAGGCCATTGGGGACGTCGAACACGCGCAGGTAAATCGACTGCCCCCAGGCAATGGTCTGGTTGCCGACACGCACGTTCAAGCCACCGTCGCGGTAGTTCAGTACCGCTGCCGGCAAATACAGCTGGTAGTTGCGGCCGCTCCATTCCAGCGGATTGCCCTTGCTGCCGCCTTCGGTGATGTAGTCGAAGTAGTTGACCTTGCCGTGATACAGCCGCGGATCACCGCCGGTGATGCCGCCCTGCAGGCCGGACACGCTGGCGGCGTCGAAGTCGTCGTAGGCGTCGGGCTGGTACAGGCCGCGCAGACGCGCGATGAAGTCCCACTTCTCGCCGAACTTGGCGCCGAATTCCAGCTCGCCGCGGAACACCACGTAGTTGAAGTCGTTGTCGGTGCTCTGCACGAAGTCGGAGCGCTTCACGGTATCGCGGTACGGCAGCGGCACCGCGCCCCAGTTGATCAGCTGACCGCCCGGAATCAGCGCCGGCGGCAGGTAGGCCTGCCGGGTCGCGGTCTGGTTCTGGAACGTATTGCCGCCCTGATTGTTCGGGTTCTCGTCGCTGACCGTGCTGATCGCGGTCTCCTGGCGAACGAAGCCGCCGTAGTCCCAGCTGAAATCGGGAAACGTATCGCTGAACCAGCCCGCGTGCGCGCTCAGGCTGCTCAGACTCAATCCAACGGCGGCTGCAAGACGCAGCTCCCCCCTACCCCCATTGTTCATCACGCTCTCCTCACGCTGATGCCGCTGTGTTTTTCAATCGGGCGGGATGCCGCGCGTCGGCGCGGCTCCCATCACGGACCACTGACTTATTTGACGCTGATGATTTTTCCGGACTGCCCTGCGACCAGGATCCGGTCCGAGCCGGCCGGCCTGACCGCGGCGCTGTACCAGGCGGTGGCGATATCGCCGCCGACCACTTGCCGCCAGCTGGCGCCGTCGTTGTCGCTGGCGAGCATTTCGCGCATGCCGGTGATCAGCACGCGATGATCGGCGCCGGACTCGACACCGAGCAGAATCGCCGTCCCGCCGCCGGGCTGCGGCAGCCAGCTTGCGCCGCCGTTGACGGTTTTCAGGATCATTCCGGACTGGCCCACCGCAAAGCCGACGCCGTCGTCGCGAATGTCGAGTCCGAAAATCGACGGATCGACCCGGCCGTCGTTGACCGCACCCCGGTGCGCCAGCTGCCAGGGCGCGCCGGCTTTCGAGGTCATGATCAGCGACAGCTCGCCGGCGATGGTGACCTTGCCGTCGTCACCCACCTTGACACCGTACAGATGCGGATGAAACGCGTCGCCCAGGGTCGCCGATTCGGCGGTGAACATCGTCGACCAGTCCGGTGCCGCGTTGTGCCAGCTCTGTCCACCGTCAGTCGATTTGAGCACCGTACCGAACGTGCCGACGACGACCGCGAGACCTTGCGCGTTGAGGTCGACCGCCATCAGGCGCTCGGTGGTATCGGTCTTGATCGCCTGCCAGTCGGCGTTGCCGTTCTTGACCAGGATCATTCCCATCTGCCCGACCGCGATGGTGCGCGCGCCGCGTGTCGCCACGCCGAGCAGGCTCAGCTGGCTCGGCGATTTCTGCGGCGCCCAGCTTTGGCCGGCATCCTGGCTGACGACGATTTCGCCGCCGGCACCGACGGCGATACCGTGGCTGCCGTCGAAGGCCACGTCGAACAACGCCTGGTGCGGGATGCCGCGCAACAGCTCGATCGGCTCAGCCTGGTTCGCTGCGGAAATCGCCGACGAGGTCGTCGCCTGCGCGGTCACCATCGTGGCCAGCGCGGCGGCGAGACCGATCGCTTTGTGGTAGTGCTTCATGGCTTCTTCACCTTTGCTTGGCAATGCGCGTGCGGCGATCAGACCTGGCCGAGACGCTGCAGCGCCTGCTGCGTGAAGAACTTGTTGTACATCGCCTCGTTGTCGCCCTTGAACAGGCTCTTGTAGCCGCCGAAGCAGCTTTCCGAGTGCATTGCGCGGCTCATGCGCTTGTTCTGGCAGTCGTAGCTGAGCACGTAGATCCACGAGTACGCCGGCGTCTTGCCGTCGGCGCCGGTGACGACCTTGCTGCCGTTCTTGTACTGGCCGAAACCGGTTTCGAAACTGACCCAGGGCTTGTCCTGACGATCGAAGCGGATGTTGCCGCTGTACAGCGAATTGCGGACGTCGACATAGGCCAGGCGGCGGCCGACCGGCGCACGCGGGTAGCCGGTGGGCTTGGATTCCAGGATCGCGACTTCCGGCGCGAGCTCGTATTCGGTGTCGAAGAAGGTGATGCCTTTGGGCCCGCCGTGCACCGGCTTTTCCCAGTTCGGCTTGTCGCCGCTCCAGGTGGTGTTGTACGCGCCGAGCATCGGCTTGCGCTCGATGATCTTGAAATCGCCCCAGGTCAGCATCGGATCGCCGGCCGCCCACGGGTCGGTCAAAAACCAGGTCACGCCGGGGATCAGCGGCTCGAAACGCTGGTTGGTCGGGAACTGGCGCACGCGCTTGAACTGCGGCAGGTAGCCGTAGAGGTCCGGGAATTTACGCTGGTCGTAATACCAGGTGCTGAGGAACGAGCTGCCGGCGACGTCGGCGGTGGATGTGAACAGCACGGTCTGAAAACGCAGCAGATCCTTCATGTCCTTGAAGATCTTGCCGTCCATGCGCGCCTGCGTCTGCAGCTCGGTCCAGACGATGTCGTAGTTGTAGGCGACATTGCCGTCCGGATTGATGTCGGTTTCCTTGATCGCGTACTGGTTGTAGTCGCCGCGGCCCCAGCTCATCGCCATGTTGGCCTGCAACTCGAAGCCGTTTTTCGCGTCCGGGAACGGCAGGCCGCCGACCCAGGGCTTGCCGTCGTTGGTGACGACATTGCCATTACCGTCGAACTTGCCGGTGATGCCGTTACCGGCATTGCGCTGCATGGCCTCGTAGAACTCGCCGGGGAACATGTCGGAGGGATTGCGCGAGGTCGCCTTGATCTTGATCTTGCGGCCAAGATCCTTGACCTGGCCGTAGACGATGGGATCGAGCAGATCCTTCACGTGCTCGACGTTGGCCGCGGTGATGTAGTCGCCGGTCTTGACCTTGCCCTTGGTGATCGCCTCGATCGACATCAGCTCTTCGGGATAGGCCTTGGCGATGTCCTTGCCGGCCGCCATCAGTTTCTCCAGCGGCATCAGCACACCGGCGCCGGCGCCGAGCGCGGTGTTCTTCATCAACTGGCGGCGGCCATAATTGAAATCGTATTTGCGGATATGCATGGAAATCTCCTCGCGTGAATTTTTTTGATGATCTGAAGTTCTGTCCATCACTCCCGCGCAAGCGGGAATGATGGCTTCAGCGTTTCCTCGGCAACGGCAACACCGGACGACCTACTTCGCTGCAATCAAAGACGAGGCGGCCGAGGGGCTTTTCGGATCGGCGCCGGGCGCATCCTGGAACTGCGACAGGTCGACGCCTTCGCCGACGATCAGGTCTTCGCGGCCGGCGAAAGCGGGCTTGACCAGCCACACCAGCAGCGGCAGCACCACCAGCGACAGCACCATGTTGATCAGCATGATCGCGACCAGCAGCAGGCCCATGTCGGCCATGAACTTCAGGTCCGACAGGAAGTACCACGGCAGGATGCCGAGCAGCATGATCGTCGCGGTGAACATGATCGCCTTGCCGGTGGTGGTCAGCGCCGCGTCGATCGCCAGGTCCCAGCGCTTGCCGCGCGCGGTGTATTCCTCGCAGATGCGCGACAGCATGTAGATGCCGTAGTCGATGCCGACGCCGACGCCCATCACCGCGACGATCACCGCGTTGATGTCCAGGCCGATGCCGAGCTTGTGCATTGCCGCCATCAGCATGAAGTTCGACAGGTTCACCGGAATCAGCAGGATCACCGCCGCGACCAGCGAGCGGTAGGCGTAGGCCGAGATCACCAGGATCGCGATGTTGACCAGGCCGAGAATGAACCAGTGATAGCGATGCACGACGTTGTTCATCGCCTGCTGCAGCGCGATGAAACCGCTGGCCATGCGCACCGTGAACTTGGCGTGATCGACACCGACCGCGTCGACCGCGCGCTGCGCACTGGCCAGAGCGGCGTCGACCGTCTCCTGCTTGTTGTCCTTGTACCAGAGCGAAATCGTCGAGTTCTGGAATTCGAAGTCGGAGATGTGGCCGAAGTTGACCGGGTTGGTACCAAAGGTCACCGCGGTACCGGCGGCGCGCACCGCGGACACGGTCGGGTCCAGAGGCAGGAACTTGGGGTTGCCGCCGGAGAACAGGCGATTGCCTTCCATCGCGTAATCGGTGAACGACAGCGTCGCGCGCGGCGGCAGCACCGGATCGGCCTCGACCATCGCCTGGATCTGCGCCGACACCGCCGCCACTTCCGGCGTGCGCGCGATGCGATCATTGGGATCGCGCTGCTTGGCTTCGAGCACGATTTCCAGGGTATTCATGCCGGGGAAATGCGCATTGATCGCGCGCACCGCGGTGTTGTACTCGGAGTCTTCCCAAAGCAGGTTGCTGCCCTCGACCGGGTTGCCGATCTTGATCTGGAAGGCCTGGTAGATCGACCACAGCGACAGCACGCAGACCACGGCGGTGGTGATCTTCGCCGCCTTGCCATGGGTGATGCGCGCGGTGTGTTCGAGCACGCGCTTCTGGAACAGATGAATGCCGGATTCCTTGGACGCGCCGCCGGCGATCTGCTCCAGGTTGCGCGGCGCCGGCAGGTAGGACAGCAGGATCGAAATCAGGAATACGCCGGTCGGGATGATCCACAGCGCCCAGGCACCGCAGAACAGCGCGTGGTTGTACATCGTCGTGATCGGCGCGACCGCAATGAAGACGATGCCGAAGACGTCGGTCATGATGCCGAGAATCGACGGCGCCATCATCACGCCCATGGTGATTTCCGCAGCTTTTCTGCGGTCTTTCACATGGCCGAGGATTTCGTAGTAGCGCTCGGTGTACTGGATGCAGTGCGAGAACGTGCGCGCGACCAGCAGCAGCGGCACGATCATCAACAATGGCTCGATCGGCCGGCCGATCCAGCCGATGAAACCAAAGCCCCAGATCGCCGCGACCAGCGCGCAGACGATGGGCGTGACCACACCGGCGATATTGCGCATGTACAGCAGCAGCGCCAGCGTCAGCAGGCCGAGCGTGACGCCGAAGATCTTGTAGGTCTGCTTCTGCAGCTGGTAGACCCAGCCGGTGAGCACCGGCTGGCCGGCCAGGTAGACTTCGTGATTGTCGTCGGCGGCGGCCTTGATCAGGCCCTGCGCGTAGTCGAAGGCCTTGCCGTATTCGACCGAGTCCAGAAACGTGGCGTTGATCAGGGTCGAGGTGTCGTCGCCGGAGACATAGAACGTGCGCGCGTTCGGCGACTGCTCGATGCGGCGCTTGAAGTCGCGCACTTCGTCCGGCGTGCTCGGCACGTGATCGTCCATCAGCGGCCGCATGTCGATGCCGAAAGGCGTGGCCTCGGCAAAGCGCAGTTTCTCGGTCGCGATCGAGATGATCTGGTCGTGATCGACGCCGGGCGCGAGGTCGATGTCGCGGGTCAGCTTCCAGACTTTTTTCAGCGTTTCGCTGTTGTAGATGTCACCGGTCTTGGTCTTGACCATGATCGACATCGTCAGCGGATTGCCGAAGTTGGGATGGTCGTTGTAGACCTGCACGAAGGGATCGTCCAACGGCAGCAGATCCTTGAAGATCGTGCGGATCTCCACGCGCGGAAAGCCGGCGGCGAAGGCCAGGGTCACCAGTACGAAGCCGATCGCGACGACGCCGCGACGATCCATGATCCATTTGGCCAGACGAAAACGCAGCGGCTGCGGTCCGTTCACTAAGCTCTCCATCCTGTCGTTCGTGTACGCCCTGCTCTCTCTCGGTGCCAGACGGCTGTTCGTCGGTCCCGGTGGCCAGGTGCTTTGTCTGCGGCCGGCGTCGGCCCTGTCGATCCGGGGTCCACGCTGACTGCCGGATCAGTCTTGCCGATCCGTCGGAAGCCACCCCAACCTTTGGTATAGGCGGGGTTGGGAACGCAGCCCCGAACATCGCCTCCACTTCAAAACCACAAGCTGGAGGAACCCATGTCATCCCCAATCGCCGCGACGGCCGCCGTCGTCCGGCAGGCCGGCGGCCCGCTGAACCTGGAGCCGATCGAAGTCGCTGCACCGCTGTCCGGCGAAGTGCGCGTGCGCATGGTCGGTGTCGGCGTATGCCATACCGATCTGGTCTGCCGCGACGCATTCCCGGTGCCGATGCCGATCGTGCTCGGTCATGAAGGCTCGGGCGTGGTCGAAGCGGTAGGCAGCGGCGTGTCCGGCCTGCGAGTCGGCGATCACGTCGTGCTGTCGTTCAATGCCTGCGGCCATTGCCACAACTGCGAGCACGAGGCGGCCGCGTACTGCCATCAGTTCATGCCGCTGAATTTCGGCGGCCAGCGTCCGGACGGCAGCTCGGCGCTGAGCCAGCGCGGCGAACGGATCCACGGCAACTTCTTCGGCCAGTCCTCGTTCGCGACTTATGCGATCGCGCGCGAATCGAACACCGTGCGCGTCGATGCCGATCTGCCGCTGGAACTGCTGGGCCCGCTGGGCTGCGGCATCCAGACCGGCGCCGGCGCCGCGCTGAATTCGCTGGGCATGAAGGCTGGTCTGTCGCTGGCGATTTTCGGCGGCGGCGCCGTCGGCCTGAGTGCGCTGATGGCCGCCAAGGCGGTCGGCGCCGGGCCGCTGATCGTGGTCGAGCCGAACGCGTCGCGTCGCGCGCTGGCGACCGAACTCGGCGCCGATGCGGTGATCGATCCGAAAGCCGGCGCCGACGTGCTCGCCGTGATCCGCGAACACGCTGGTGGCGGTGTGCATCGCGCTTTCGACACCACCGGCATTCCGGCAGTGATCGCCACCGCGGCCGAGGCACTGCTACCGAACGGCCTGCTCGGCCTGGTCGGCGTGTCGCCGATGGACGCCACGCTGCCAGTCAACATCATGAGCATGATCATGCGCGGCATCGGCATCAAGGCGATTCTCGAAGGCGACAGCCAGCCGCAGGTTTTCATCCCGCGCTTGTTGCAGCTTTATCGTGAAGGCAAGTTTCCGTTCGATCGCCTGATCAGGACGTTTCCGTTCGAGCACATCGAGGCGGCGATCCATGCGTCGGAAGACGGCTCGGTGATCAAGTCGGTGCTGCGGTTCTGAGGCCGCCCGCTGCAGGAGCGGTCTCCGGCCGCTCCTGCAGCATGGCGTCATGCCGTCAGGCGCACGGCGGTCCGCAGATGTTCGCGACACTCCGCCACCATGCGCTCGATCAGCTCGGCGCAGCTCGGGATATCGTCGATCAGACCGACACTCTGCCCGGCCCAGATCAAGCCTTTCGAGGCATCACCGGTTTCCAGTGCCTCGCGACCTTTCGCTCCGGCGACCAGGTGCTGCACGTCCTTGAACTCGCAACCGCCGGCACGATTCTCGATCGCGACCACGGCGTCGGAGATCTCGGTCTTCAGTACGCGGCCGGTGTTGTGCAGCGTACGGAAGATCAGGTTGGTATCGCGCTCGTTCTTGTCGACCAGCAGCTGCTTGATATCGTCGTGGATCGGCGCTTCCCGGGTCGCGCAGAAGCGCGTGCCCATGTTGACGCCTTCGACGCCGAGTGCGAACGCGGCCGCCATCGTGCGGCCGTCGGCGATCGCGCCGGAGGCGATCAACGGAATTTTCACCTGGCGCGCGGCCAGCGCGAACAGGATCAGGCCGCCGATGCCGTCTTCACCCGGATGCCCGGCGCACTCGAAGCCGTCGATCGACACCGCGTCGACACCATTGCGTTCTGCGGATAGCGCATGCCGCACCGCGGTGCATTTGTGGATGATCTTCACGCCGGCGGCCTTGGCCTTGACGATGAACTCTTTCGGATTGTTGCCCGCGGTTTCCAGCACCTTGACGCCGCTGGCGATGACCACGTCCAGGTAGGCCTCGTAGGGCGGCGGCTTGGCGCTGGGCAGGATGGTCAGGTTGACGCCAAACGGCTGGTCGGTCATCGAGCGGCAACGCGCGATTTCCTGCGCCAGCGCCTCCGGCGTCGGCTGCGTCAGCGCGGTCAGCACGCCGAGGCCGCCGGCATTGGATACCGCGCTGGCGAGTTCGGCGCGGCCGACCCACATCATGCCGCCCTGCACGATCGGATAGCGCGTACCGAGCAGCTCGGTCACTCGAGTCTTCATGGTGTTTTTCCTTATGGTTTGTCGCCGCGATCATCGACCACTGCCGCCCGCCGCGCCCCAACTTTCGACTGGGTCTGCTCAGCCACGGCCTCACTAGGCTGGCGCAAACGATAACGAAGCCGTCGCCTGAGACAGACACGATGACCGCCCCGATCCGCCATGCCGACCAGCTGTTCAACGACGTCTTCCTGCCCGACGAGACGCGGCGCATCCGCCGCGAAGTGCGCCAGTTCGCCGACGACGTGGTGCGCCCGGTCGCGCACCGGCTCAACACCACGCCGGAATCGCGCCAGTCTTTTCCGCATCCGCTGTTCAAGGCGATGGGCGCCGCCGGGCTTTACAAGATCCCGTTCGGCGCCGACGTCGGCGGTCTGGGCCTGGAGTTCCCGACGCTGGCGACGGTGACCGTGCTCGAAGAACTCGGCTACCACTCGCCGAGCCTGGCGTCGGCGCTGTTCGACGGCCAGGCGATCCTGGTCGGCCAGACCCTGGAGCACGCCGGGCCGCTGCTGCGCGAAAAATATCTGCCGAAGCTGGTGCGCGGCGAATTCGTCGGCAGCTTCGCCACCAGCGAGCCCGAGGCCAGCACCGACCTGTCACCGGGCAACATGCAGACCATTGCCGAGAAAGTCGAAGGCGGCTTCCGCATCAGCGGCACCAAGCGATGGATCACCAACTCGGTGGCGGCCGACTACATCGCGGTGCTGTGCAAGACCGGGCAGCGCCAGACTTTTCTGTTCGCCGACATGCGCGCGCCCGGTATCAGCGTCAGCGATCCGGATCGCAAGATGGGCAACTACGTGCAGCTCACCGCCGACGTCAACTTCGACCGCGTGTTCGTCGCCGACGATCACGTGATCGGCAACGAGAACGCCGGCCTGCGCGCCGCACTCGGCGCGCTGATGCTCGGCCGCATGGGCATCGGCGCGATCGGCGTGGCGATGGCGCAGGCCGCGTTCGATTTCTCGTCCGGCTACATCAGCCGGCGCAAGGTGTTCGGCAAGCCGGTCGCCGCTTTCCAGCACTGGCAGTTCCGCTACGCCGACTACGCGATGCGCATCGAGATGGCGCGCAGCCTCTACCAGAAAGCGGCGCTGCTCTACGACAAGACCGGCAACGCCGAGACCGAGGCGGCGATGGCCAAGGTCGCCGGTTCCGAGCTGGCGGTCGACATGGCACGCGACGCGATCCAGGCCTGCGGCGCCTACGGCTTCGTGCAGACCCTGTCCGCCACCGGCGAGACCTTTCCGCTGGAGTCGATCTATCGCGACGCCAAGATCGGCGAAATCTACGAAGGCGCCAACGAAGTCCAGCGCTGGGTCATCGCCCGCCACATCTTCGGCCGCGACATCACCGGCTAGCAGCCCTCCTAAAGTTTGGGGAGGCCGGTGCCCGATGCGCACACAGTCGCGGCGCGAGCGGTATCGAAAAAAACGAGGAGAACAGCATTGAACATGCCCATGCCCGCGCAGGCCGCCGTGCGCCTGCCGCCGTCACTGAATTTCATCAACGGCGACTGGCAGGACGACACCGCCGCCGAGCGCATCGAGGTGCGCGATCCGGCCACCGAAGCGCTCATCGGCCAGATTCCGCGCAGCACGCCGGCCGCGGTCGACCGCGCGGTGAAAGCCGCGCAGGCGGCATTCGAAAATCCGGCCTGGCGCGATCTGCCGCTGCTGGCGCGCGAGCGGCTGATTCATCGCTTCGCCGATCTGCTCGAGGCCAATGCGCAGGAAATGGCGCAGATTGAAAGCCTCGACAACGGCAAGCCGGTGATGTTTTCCGGCATGCTCGACGTGCCGTACTCGGTGGCCTGGCTGCGTTACTTCGCCGGCTGGCCGACCAAGCTGCACGGCAAGTCGCTGACGCCGGCGATCCACGGTCCGGAGCATCACTGCTACACCTTGCGCGAACCGGTCGGCGTCGTCGGCCTGATCGTGCCGTGGAATTTTCCTCTCGTGCTGGCGGTGTGGAAGATCGCGCCGGCGCTGGCCGCGGGATGCACCATCGTGCTGAAGCCGGCGGAGCAGACGCCGTACTCCGCACTGCGCCTGGCACAGCTTGCCGACGAGGCCGGCTTTCCCAAAGGCGTGTTCAACGTCGTGCTCGGTGACGGCGTCACCGGCCAGGCGATCGTCGACCATCCGGGCATCGCCAAGATTTCGTTTACCGGCTCGACGCCGGTGGGCAAGCGCATCCTGAGCAGCGTCGCCAGGGATCTGAAGCGCGTGACGCTGGAACTCGGCGGCAAGTCGCCGACGGTGATCCTGCCGGACGCGGACTTGAGCACGGCGATCCCCGGCGCGGCGCAGGCGGTGTTCGTCAACTCCGGACAGATCTGCTTCGCCGGCACGCGGCTGTTTGCGCCGCGCAAGGTCTTCGATCAGGTGCTCGAAGGCATCGCCGGTGTCGGCGCCAGCTTCAAGATCGGCGCAGGACTCGAACCCGACACCATGCTGGGCCCGGTGATCAGCGAGCGCCAGGCCGATTCGGTGATGGCGAAAATGCAGGCCGGCATCAAGGCCGGCGCCACGGTGTTCAGCGGCGGCCAACGCCTGTCGCGCCCGGGCTATTTCATCGAGCCGACGATCCTGGTCACCGAAGACGCGCAGAACCCGGCGTTTCGCGAAGAGCTGTTCGGCCCGGTGCTGACGGCGACGCCTTACGACGATATCGACGATATCGCGGCGATGGCCAACGATTCCGACTACGGCCTGGCTGCGCACATCTACACGCGTGAGCTGTCGGCAGCGCACCGGCTCGCGCGCAAGATCCAGGCGGGCACGATCTGGATCAACACCCAGCTGGCACCCGACCCGGCGATTCCCTTCGGCGGTTTCAAGCAATCCGGCTGGGGCCGCGAGAACGGCGAGGACGTGTTCTCGCACTACCTCGAAAGCAAGTCCGTGATCGCCAAGATCAGCTAGGCCGGCAGGATCACCATGCGCTTCACACAAGGCTTATATCGCGCGCTGCAGCGCAGCCCCGACGCGACCGCGACGATCTGCAACGGCCGCATCACCACGTTCACGCAGCTGCAGGCGCGCGTCGCGCGACTGGCCGGTGGGCTGCGTTCGCTCGGTGTGCGCGAGCATCAGCGCGTGGCGATGCTGGCGTTCAACTCCGATCGCTATCTGGAGTATTACCTCGCGGTTCCGTGGCTGTCCGCGGTGGTGAATCCGGTTAATTTCCGCTGGAGCCTGGACGAGATCATCTATTCGCTGCGCGATTCCGAATCGGTGGCGTTGCTGCTCGACGATGCGTTCGCGCCGCATGCGCCGGCGCTGCGCGCGGCCTGTCCGCAGCTGCGTCACCTGATCTTCTGCGGCGACGGTCCCTGCCCGCCCGACCTGATCGACTACGAGCAGCTGATCGCCGGGGCCGATGCGATCGCCGAAGTCGACGGCGAAGACGACGAAACCTACGGCGTGTTCTACACCGGCGGCACCACCGGCGCGCCCAAGGGCGTGCTGCTGTCGCACCGGAACATCGCCAGCTCGGCACTGGCGATGCTCTCCGAAGGCCTGTTCGCCGAAGGCGGCACCGGCCTGCATGCGGCGCCGATGTTCCACCTCGCCGACATGATGATGACCAGCTGCCTGCTGCTGCGCGGCGGCACCCATGTGATGCTGCCGGCGTTCCGGCCCGATGTCGCGCTGAAAATCATCGAGACCTGCCGCGTCACCGATCTGCTGCTGGTGCCGGCGATGATGCAGGCGGTCGTCGACTATCCCGAGTTCAGGCGCTACGACGTCAGCAGTGTGCGCATGCTGGTCTACGGCGCATCGCCGGCCTCGGAGTCGCTGATCGATCGCGCGATGATGGCGCTGCCCGGCGTCGACTTCTACCAGGTCTACGGCATGACCGAACTCGCCGCGACCGCGACACTGCTGCCGCCGAAGGCACATGCGCCGGCCGCGCGCAGCGGCGGCCATCTGCGCTCGGCCGGACGCGGCTTCTGCCATTTGCTGACGCGTGTCGTCGACCACGACGATCGCGACCTGCCGCGCGGCGCCGTCGGCGAAATCCTGGTGCAGGGGCCGAACGTGATGCAGGGCTATCTGAACAAGTCCGAGGCGACCGCGGCAGCGCTGCGCGGCGGCTGGATGCACACCGGCGACATGGGCTACATCGACGAGCAGGGCTATGTGTTCATCGTCGACCGGCTCAAGGACATGATCATTTCCGGCGGCGAAAACGTGTATTGCGCCGAAGTCGAGAACGCGATCGCCAAGCATCCGGCGGTCGCGTCCTGCGCGGTGATCGGTGTGCCCAGCGCCGAATGGGGCGAGTCGGTGCATGCGGTGCTGGTGCTGAAGCCGGACACGAGCCTGAGCATCGAGGCGCTGCAGGCGCATTGCCGCCAGCTGATCGCCGCCTACAAAAGCCCGCGCAGCCTCGAAGTGCGCGACGCGCTGCCGATTTCCGGCGCCGGAAAAATATTGAAGACCGAGTTGCGCAAGCCGTTCTGGGAAGGGCGCGCTCGCGCGGTCAACTAAGCATCGACCATAACGAATAGAGAGGAGAAAGCGATGACGAAGCATTTCAAGGCAGCGCTGCTCGCAGCGCTGGCCGCGCTGTCGGTCGGCAGCATCGAACAGGCTCAGGCACAGGACAATGCCGCGGGCGAGGACCGCGCGATCATGCGCATGGGGCGGCCGCTTTATGTTTCGCCGATGGCGACCTACACCCTCGCCGACGGCAGCCGCAAGGTCGACGACGGCGTCGGCGGCTCGCTGGCCGTGGGTACGCGGGTGTTCAATTTCCTCGCCATCGAAGCCAGTGGCGACTATGCCAGTCTCGACAACAAGGACAGCGGCGGCAGCGCCGACATCAGCGGCTATGGCGTCAACGCGCTGCTGTTCCCGCTGAAGAGCGCGCCGATCAACCTGTATCTGCTGTTCGGCCTGCAATACAGCGAAACCAAGGGTGAGAACTTCACCACGCCAACCGGCGGCGGCCTGCTCGGCAACGCGCCGGTGACGACGCGTGAAGACATCGACGGCCTCGCTTTCAGCTCCGGCGTCGGCCTGATGCAGCCTTTCAGTGTGTTCGGCCTGGAAGCCGCGGCGCGCATTCAGGCCGTGTATCGCATCGACTCGCACGAGCGCCTTGATTCGAATTACGGCGAGCAGTATTTCGACGACTTCGTATTCAGCGCCGGCCTTGCGTTCGCGCTGTTTCCGGAAAAGAAAGACGAGCCGGTCGCGCCGCCGGCCGAACCGGAAGCCGCCGTGGTGGCGGTCGCCGACAGCGACGGCGACGGCGTTGCCGACGATGCGGACCAATGCCCGGATACACCTGCCGGCAGCACCGTCGATGCCAGCGGCTGCCCGCTGCCGCCCCCGGCCGCGCCGTGCAAGACGCCGGAAGCCGGCGAAAAGCTGGACATGAGCGGCTGCGCAACAGGCGACGTGATCGTGCTGCGCGGCGTCAACTTCGATTTCGACAAGGCCACGCTGACCGCGAACGCGAAGACCATCCTCGACATGGTCGCCGATGCGCTGATCGCGGCGCCGAGCATCAAGGTCGAAGTCGGCGGCCACACCGACGGCCGCGGCAGCGACGCCTACAACCAGAAGCTGTCGCAGCGCCGCGCCGAAGCCGTCAAGCAGTATCTGAGTGGCCGCGGCATCGCCGCCGATCGCTTGAACACCGCCGGTTACGGCGCGAGAAAGCCGGTGGCCGACAACGCCACCGACGAAGGCCGCGAACTCAATCGCCGCGTCGAACTGAAGATCGAAGGCTGATGCGCCGCACGCCATGACGCCGATCCGCTACGACCGGGCTTACAGTCGCCGCAAGTTCATGGCCGACGCCGCCCGCGGCCTGCTGTCCACCGGCGTGCTGATGCCGCTGTCGAAAGCGATCGCCCGCACCGGCGACGCCAGCGCGGCTTATCCGGACGAGTTGCTGTCGATCGAGAACTACAGCAGGGGCCGGCTCAAGGCCGGCGACATCATCGATGCGAGCAATGTCGAGCTGGTGAAGGACCTGCTGGAGCCGGTGCGCTACCAGCAGATCCTGAAAAGCGGCCGGCGGCTGAAGCTGCGCAAGACCACGACCGACATCATGCGGCTGTCGCCCTGGGACTACATCGAAGCGACCCTGAAAAACAGCGGCAAGGCCGGCTTCGATGCCAAGGGCAATATCGTCAACGCCGCCGACGGCAGGCCCTGGATCGGCGGCAACCCTTTCCCCGATCCGAAATCCGCCGTCGAACTGTTCGCCGCACAGACCCTGAGCTGGGGCCGTCACGACGCCTCGTTCTACGCGTTCAAGGAATACGACATCTCGCCGGCTGGCAGCGTCGAGTTCAACTACCTCGGCGGCTGGGCCGAGATGTCGCCGGTCGCCAGAGTCAGCATGGAGCCACGGCCCTACTGGCCCGGGCACGAGGACAAGCTGCGCTTCCAGTCGGTGTTCTTTCTGGCGCCGCAGGGGTTTCGCGGCACCTCGTTTCTGAACGTCTGGGACTACGACCAAAGCACGTTTCCGCTGCTCTACGGCTATGTGCCGGAGTTCCGCCGCATCCGCCAGTTCCCGACCGATCAGCGCTTTGAGCCGCTGGTGCCGGGCTCGTGCATGTACCTGTCGGATGCCTGGGCCGCCGGCGATCCGCTGTACACCTGGGGCAATTACAAGATTGTCGGCCGCGGGCCGTTTCTCGCGGCGATTTCCGGCAACTGGGACCCGGCCAGCCCGAACTGGGA
This sequence comes from Hydrocarboniphaga sp., assembly GCF_965279055.1. Taxonomy (NCBI): domain Bacteria; kingdom Pseudomonadati; phylum Pseudomonadota; class Gammaproteobacteria; order Nevskiales; family Nevskiaceae; genus Hydrocarboniphaga; species Hydrocarboniphaga sp. Next base: position 2,529,906 of record NZ_OZ257125.1, read on the forward strand.
GCACAAGACACATGGCGGCAACAGCGGCCAGTCGTTCTGGGACTGCGAAGTCGAGCTGATTCCCGAAGCGATCATCGTCGAGGCCGAGCCGAGCCGCTTTCCGCGCGCGCCGGTGTCGCGCAAGCGCGTCTGGTTCGACGCGCGCAACCAGGTTGTCGTCGGCATGATGACTTACGACCGCAAGGGCCTGCCGTATCGCTCGTTCGACGGCGCCTACACGCTATACGAGGCCGGCGATAAAACCGTGAAGGACGGCCAGCATCCCTACTGGAGCTGGACGCACGTGACCTCGTCCGACATTCAGACCGGCAGGGTCACGCGCCTTGAGCAGGTACAGTCGCTCGAAGGCCGTTACAAGAGCGGCGCCAACGATCCGGCCATCTACGATCGCTATCTGACCCAAGGCGCACTGATGAAGCTTGGCGCCGTATAGAACGGCCGTTGCCTGGTTGCGCGCGGACAATCTTCATCCCCGAGTTCCAGGCACCGACCGGATGATTCGGGCGCCACGCAATGGGCAGCTCCTGCCAGCCAGGGCCGATGTCGTTCGGGTACGCAAACTCGGCGAATGCATCGGGCAGCGTCATAGCCTCGGGAAACGAACGAATCGAACGAATCGAACGAATCGATTGACCCTTGATGCCGAATCTATTTCACACCCATCAAGCGGTCACTGATTGCGAGGGTGGCCGGCCGCCTGAACTGCAGCGCTCGAATCGCTAAGCAGCTGCGTCCTGAGTCGCAAACACCTCGCCGGCCAGCGCGAAGGCATGATTGGCCGCCGGCACGCCGCAGTAGACCGCGGCCTGCAGCAGCACTTCCTTGATCTCGTCGCGGCTGACGCCGTTATTGCGTGCGGCGTTCAGATGCAGCTTGAGTTCCTCGTCATGGCCGAGCGCGACCATCATCGCAATCGTCAACAGCGATCGCGTATGCCGCGGCAGGCCGGGACGCGTCCAGATGCTGCCCCAGGCGTTGCGCGTGATGTAGTCCTGAAATTCTTCGGTCAGCGGGCTGAGCTTCTGCAGGGACCGGTCGACATGCGCATCGCCGAGCACCGCGCGACGCACTTTCATTCCAGCCTCGTAACGGTCTTTCTCATCCATGACGATCAGCTCCTCAGAAATTCGAGCAGGGCCGCGTCGAAAGCCGCGCGCGCGCCGATGTTGGACAGATGCGCCGCGTCCAGCACGACGAGCCGGCTGCCACGCACTTCGGCGACCACGGCTGCGCCGTCCGCGACCGAAGTCACCGGATCGCGTGCGCCGGCGATGAACAACAGCGGCGCCGTGATCGCACCGAGCTGGCCACGAAAATCCGCGTCGCGGACCACCGCGCAGTTCGCCGCATAGCCGGCCGGATCGCAGCCCAGCAACTGCTGGCGTACCACCTCGACCTGCTGCGGCTCGGCGGCAGCGAACTCCGGCGTGAACCAGCGCGCGATTGCGCCGCTGGCGACTTCGGCCATGCCGTCGCGTCTCACCATGTCGATGCGCGCATTCCAGCCGTCGACGCTGCCGATCTTCGCCGCGGTGTTGCACAGCACCAGCTTGCTCAGACGCGGCCCGGCATTCAGGCCCAGCCACTGGCCGATCGCGCCGCCCATCGACAGCCCGCAATAGGAAAACGTACCGATATCCAGCGCATCGGCCAGGGCCAGCACGTCGCCACCGAGCAGCGGCGCGCTGTACTCGCCTGGCGTGGTCCGTGAACCACCGTGACCGCGCGTGTCGTAGCGCAAAACGCGGAAATGCGGCGTCAGCGCCGGCATTTGCGTGTCCCACATCTCCAGGGTCGTGCCCAGAGAATTCGACAGGATCAGCACCGGTGCGTCGGCGGCGCCGTCGACGCGGTAGCGGACCGGGTTGCCGTTGATTTCGATCTGGGACATTCGAGGCTTTAGTTGATCTGCGCCGCGGCGGCGAGCACGCGGTCGATGAAGGCGTCGCCGACGCCGAGCGCGGCGGCAGGATCGAACAGCTCATCGAGCCGTTTGACGGACAGCAGCAGCGACAGCTGCGAATCCTCGGCCAGCAGCTCGCGCAAATGGCGCCGCTCGGCGACGACGCGGCGCGATAGCGATTCGAGACGATGATGCGCGGCCGGCTTGCCCATCGCCTCGGCCAACGCCATCGTCACGCGCTCGGCGAACAGCAGGCCGCGTGTCGCATCCAGATTCTCGCGCATGCGCGCGGTGTCGACTTCCAGGCCGGCCAAAGTCGGCGTCAACACAGCAAGACTGCCGGCAGCCAGGCGAAAAATTTCCGGCAGCGTTTCCCATTCCGCCGGCCAGTTGCCGAGACCGCGCTCGTGCTCCTGCGTCATCGCAGCGAACAGGCTCGCGACCAGGCCGGGCACGCGCACGGCGTTGGCGAGCACGATCGAACAGCCGACCGGATTGCGCTTGTGCGGCATCGTCGACGAGCCGCCCTTGCCTTCCGCGGCCGGTTCGAACACTTCGGCGACTTCGGTCTGCATCATCAGCGACAGATCGCGCGCGATCTTGCCCAGGCTGCCGGCCAGCAGGCCGACGACGCTACCAGCCTCGGCGATGCGATCACGCGCGCTATGCCAGGGCGTCGCCGGCAGCGACAGCGCGAGTTCCTCGCTCAGCACCTTTGCGACATCGAGTCCGCGATCACCGAGCGCGGCCAGTGTGCCGGCTGCGCCGCCGAACTGCAGTACCAGCAAGCGCGGCCGCAGTTCGGCAATGCGCTGGCGATTGCGCAGCAGGCCGTCGAGCCAGCCGGCGCACTTGAGCCCGAAGGTCACCGGCACGGCCTGCTGCAGCCAGGTGCGGCCGGCCATCAGGCTGGCGCGATGTTCGTTGGCCAGCCTGGCCAGTACGTCGACCAGCGCGGCGCAGCCGTCATCGATCAGCGCCAGTGCATCGCGCAACTGCAGCACCAGGCCGGTGTCGATCGCGTCCTGGCTGGTCGCGCCCCAGTGCACCCAGCGCGCGGCCTCGGCGTCGTCGGCCTTCACCGCAGCGGTCAGTCGCTTGACCATCGGGATCGCCGGATTGCCGGCGAGGCGCGCGTCGTCGCCGATCGCATCAAGATCGAAAGCTTCGGCCCTGCAATGCGTCGCAATGACCGCGACCGCCGATTGCGGCACCACCGCGCAGCGTGCCTCCGCGCGCACCAGCGCGGCCTCGAAATCGAGCATGCGCTGCAAGCGTGCGCGATCGCTGAACAGCGCGCTCATCGCGGCGTCGCCGAACATCCGTGCCGACCAGTTGCCGCTGTCGCTGGATTCGCTCATGCGCGGATTATCGCAGCTGCGCCGCGGTGCGTCCGCCGGTACGGCTCGCCCGCGAGCCTGCCCGGGGAGCAACGGCGTGTGTGCGGCATGCCCGGATCAAACGCTGAACGCCACGATCTCATGCTCACCCTGCATGTGCACATGCCAGGCGTAAGCACGGTCGCCGTCGGGCGTCGCGATCAGCGTCGCGCGGCGCGTCACCGGCACCAGCGCCAGCACCGGATCGCGTTCGTTTGCCTGGGCTTCGTCGCCGAAATAGATCCGGGTCAGCACTGGCTTGAGAATGCCGCGCATGTAGATCAGCACGCTCAGATGCGGCGCCTGCGGCTGGCCGTCCGCGCCGGGTACGCGGCCGGGCTTGATCGTGCTGAACCTGAACTGGCCCTGCTCGTCCATCGCGACGCGGCCAAAGCCGCCGAACGCGGAGTTCGCAGCCGCTGCGCGCGGATCCTCGCTGTGGCGATAGACACCGGCCGCGTCCGCCTGCCAGATTTCGATGAAGGCGTCGCTCACCGGCACGCCGTCGCCATCACGGATGCTGCCACTGATGCCGATGCGCTCGCCGAGCGCTTCCGGGCCGGCGATGTCGTCGCGGTACAGCGGCTCGACGCCGATGCGGAAGTACGGGCCGACGGTCTGCGAGGGGGTGGTTTGCAGGCTCACGCTAGTTCTCCCAGACCGATTCGTGACGGCCGCGCAGCACGATGTCGAAGCGATAGGCGAGCGCGTATTCGCTGGCGCAGTTTTCCCAGTCGAAGCGCGACACCATGCGTTGCCGCGCATGGGCATCGGGCACGCAATTGAAGATCGGATCGACTTCCAGCAGAGGGTCGCCGGGGAAATACATCTGCGTGATCAGGCGCTGCGCGAAGCCTTCGCCGAACAGCGAGAAATGGATATGCGCCGGGCGCCAGGCGTTGTAGTGATTGCGCCAGGGATAGGCGCCCGGCCGGATCGTCTTGAAGCGGTAGCGACCATCGTCGTCGGTCAGCACCTGGCCGACGCCGGTGAAGTTCGGGTCCAGCGGCGCGTCGTGCTGATCCTTTTTGTGCTGATAGCGGCCGGCGGCATTGCATTGCCAGACCTCGACCAGCGAGTTGCGCAAGGGCCGGGCGTTTTCATCGATGACGCGGCCGCTGACGATGATGCGCTCGCCCAGCGGCTCGCCCTTGTGGCCCGCGGTCAGATCGGCCGCACTGGCGCCGAGCGTCAGCGTCGGCCGCGGGCCGGTGACTTCGGACAGGCTCGCCGGCAGCGCGATCGGCGCCTGAGTGATGCCGCGCCTCAAGGTCGAGCCATAGGGCGCGAACAGGTATTCAGGCTGCGTGTTCCAGAACGGACGGCGGTAGCCGCGGAGTTTCTGGTTTTGGTCGACGCTCATGCTGTTTCTCCATGCGGCCCGCGCTGCGGCGCCGCCTCGATACCGGTAGTTTCGCTCAAACGCGCTCGACCGCCAGCGCCAGGCCCTGGCCGACGCCGATGCACAGCGTTGCCAGGCCGCGACGGCCGCCGGTCTTCTGCAGCTGATGCACCAGGGTCATCGCCAGGCGCGCGCCGCTCATGCCCAGCGGATGGCCGAGCGCGATCGCGCCGCCGTTGGCATTGACCTGCGCCGCGTCGTCGCGAAGGCCGAGTTCGCGCAGCACCGCCAGCGCCTGGCTGGCGAAAGCCTCGTTGAGTTCGATCGCGTCGAAGTCACTTATTTTCAGACCGAGTCGCGTCAGCAGCTTGCGCGTCGCCGGCACCGGGCCCATGCCCATGATGCGCGGCTCGACACCGGCGCTGGCCATGCCGAGGATGCGCGCACGCGGCGTCAGTCCGTAGCGCTGCGCCGCGGCTTCGCTGGCGATGATCATCGCCGCGGCGCCGTCGTTGATGCCCGAGGCGTTGCCGGCGGTCACGGTCGCATCGCCGCCGAACAGCGGCTTGAGCTTGCTCAAGGCGTCGATCGAGCTGTCGGAGCGCGGATGTTCGTCGCGCACCGCTTCGAGCATTTCGCCTTTCTTCCTGCCGGCTACTTTGACCGCGATGATCTCCTCGCCGAGGAAACCATTGTCCTGAGCGGCAACGGCGCGCTGCTGACTGCGCAGCGCGAAAGCGTCCTGATCGGCACGCGAAATGCCGAACTGCACGGCGACGTTCTCACCGGTCTGCGGCATCGTCTCGACGCCGTACTGCGCGCGCAGGCCGGGATTGATGAAGCGCCAGCCCATGGTCGTGTCTTCCATGACCTGGCTGCGGCCATAGGCGCTGTCCGGCTTGCCGATCACGAACGGCGCGCGGCTCATCGATTCGACGCCGCCGGCGATCGCCAGCTGCATCTCGTTCATGCCGATCGCGCGCGCCGCGCTGCCGACGGCTTCGAGTCCCGACGCGCACAGACGATTCAAGGTCACGCCCGGCACCGTGTAAGGCAGCCCGGCCAGCAGCAGGCTCATGCGCGCGACGTTGCGGTTGTCTTCGCCGGACTGGTTGGCGCAGCCGTAGAACACCTCCTCGATCGCCGCCGGGTCGAGCTGCGGGTTGCGTGCGAGCAGCGCCTGCAAAGGCAGAGCGCCCAGATCATCGGCGCGTACCCCGGCGAGAATGCCGCCGTAGCGGCCGATCGGGGTGCGGATGGCATCGCAGATATAGGCTTGATTCATGCGCCTTTTCCAGTAGCAGCAGAACCCCGTTCGTCCCGAGTAGCCCGCGCGGTTGCGGGCGTATCGAGGGACCGGATGCGATCGGACCTCTCGATACGCCGCGAGCGGCTACTCGGGACGAACGCAGCGTGGTTGAAGCTCACGAGACCCGCCGCAGCGGCAAGCCCGTCAGCCGTTTCAACTCATCGAGACTCAGGCCGTCGACCATCTCCAGCACATGGACGCCATCGGCCTCGATCTCGAACACCGCGACGTCGGTATAGACCCGCGACACGCAGCCCAGGCCCGTCACCGGATAAGTGCAGCGCTCGACCAGCTTGCTTTCGCCGCTCTTGGTCAGCAGCTCCATCATCACGTAGGTTTTCTTCGCGCCGATCGCCAGATCCATCGCGCCGCCGACGGCCGGGATCGCGTCGGCCGCGCCGGTGTGCCAGTTGGCGAGATCGCCGTTGGCCGCAACCTGAAACGCGCCGAGTACGCAGATGTCCAGATGGCCACCGCGCATCATCGCGAACGAGTCGGCATGGTGGAAAAAGCAGCCGCCGGGCAGCAAGGTCACCGGCTGCTTGCCGGCGTTGATCAGCTCGGGATCTTCAAGGCCTTTGGCAGGAGCCGGGCCCATGCCGAGCAGGCCGTTTTCGCTCTGCAGGAAGATTTCCTTGTCGGCCGGCAGAAAGTTCGCGACCACGGTCGGCAGGCCGATGCCGAGGTTCACGTAGGCGCCTTCGGGAATGTCGCGGGCGACCCGCGCGGCCATCTGTTCGCGGTTGAGTTTGTTCATCGCTTGATCTCGGGCTCAGGCCGCAACCGCGACGACGGGAGACACCGCGACCAGGCGCTGCACGAAAATGCCGGGCGTGATCACATGTTCCGGATCGATCGCGCCGAGCGCGACGATCTCGCCGACCTGGGCGATGGTGCATTTGGCAGCGGTGGCCATGATCGGGCCGAAATTGCGCGCGGTTTTGCGATACACCAGATTGCCCCAGCGATCGCCCTGCTGCGCCTTGATCAGCGCGAAGTCGGCATGGATCGGCAGCTCGAACACGTAGTCGCGGCCATTGATGCGGCGCGTCTCCTTGCCCTCGGCCAGCAAGGTGCCGTAGCCGGTCGGCGTGAAGATGCCGCCGAGGCCGGCGCCGGCAGCCTGGATGCGCGCGGCCAGATTGCCCTGCGGTACCAGCTCCAGCTCGATCTTGCCGGCGCGATACAGCGCGTCGAAATGATGCGAGTCGCTCTGCCGCGGAAACGAGCAGACGATCTTGCGCACGCGCCCGGTCTTGAGCAAAGCGGCCAGACCGGTTTCGCCATTGCCGGCATTGTTGTTGACGATGGTCAGATCGCGCGCGCCGTGGGCAATCAGCGCCTCGATCAGCTGGTCCGGCATGCCGGCGGTGCCGAAGCCGCCGATCATCACCGTCGCGCCGTCGAACACGTCGGCCACCGCCGCCTCGGGCGTGGCGATGCTCTTGTCGATCAAGGAAGTTCCTCCAGGCCGTGCGTTTATCGCACTTCGTGTTCGATTAAAATCTGGGGCTGAAGTTAAGCGGCGGCCCGCGCAGGGTCAATGCGATTATCGACTAACCGTTCTATTATCGAACGACTTCATCCCGGCAACAGGAGCCCGCATGCCGCCCCGCGCCCCCAAATCCGCTGTCGTCGCGCTACCGCCCGAAGTGATCGCGGCCAATCCGGCGCTGAAGCCGAGCCGCTCCGACGAGATCGACGAAATCACCGGCGACCCCGACTTCATGACCTCGCTGGCGCGCGGCCTCGCCGTGCTCAGCTGCTTCGCCGAGCACCGCAAGCCGATGACCATCAGCCAGGCCGCGCAGCGCACCGGCATCACCCGCGCCTCGGTACGGCGCTGCCTGCACACGCTGGTCAAGCTGGGTTACGCGCAACAGGACGAGCAGCATTTTTCGCTGCGGCCGAAAGCGCTGGCGCTCGGGTATGCGTATCTGTCTTCCAGTTCACTGTCGGTTACCGCACAGCCGCTGCTCGACCAGATCCGCGACGGCTTGCGCGAGTCCTGTTCCCTGGGCGTGATCGAGGGCGATGAAATCTGCTACGTCGTGCGCAGCGAGGTCGCGCGCATCATGTCGGTGGCGCTGCGCGTCGGCAGCCGTTTGCCGCTGTACTGCACGTCGATGGGCCGCGTGCTGCTGTCACATCTGTCGCTGGACGAGCAGCGCGCCTATCTCGCGCGCACGCCGCTGCTGCAGCGCACGTCCAAGACCCAGGTCGCGCCGGACACCCTGCTGGCGACGCTGCACAAAGTGCGCGAGCAGGGCTATGCGATCGTCGACCAGGAGCTGGAGATCGGCCTGCGCTCGATCGCGGTTCCGGTCTACGGGGCCGGCGGCCGTGCGGTCGCGGCGATCAACATCGGCACGCAGTCGGCGCGCGTGCCGGTATCCGAGCTGCAGTCGCGCTATCTTCCCGAGCTGCTGCGCATCTCGCGCGAACTCAGCCTGCAGGTCGCCTGATGGAACTGTATCTCGCGCGTCACGGCCAGACCGACTGGAACATCGGCGACCGCTACCAGGGCACCTACGACGAGCCGCTGAACGCACGCGGACGCGAACAGGCGATCGAACTCGCCGCCGTGGTGCCACGCACGATCGAGCAGATCGTGGTGTCGCCGCTGAAGCGCGCGCAGCAGACGGCCGCGCCGGTGATCGACGCGCTGCAGGTGCCGACGATGACGCACGCGGCGTTCCGCGAACGCGGCTTCGGCCGCTGGGAAGGCCTGACCTATGCCGAGGCGCGCGCACTCGACACCGAGCTATTCGACCGCGGCGGCATCTTCTCGTTCGACGAACAGCCACCGGGTGCCGAGCCATTGCACGATCTGGTCGCGCGCACTGGCGGCGGCATTCGCGAAATCGCGCAACTGTTTCCGGACAAGATCGTGCTGCTGATCGCGCACGGCTTCGTCATCCGCGCGCTACGGCTGCAGCTCGAAGGCCTGCAGCCGGGCGATTTGTGGAGCATGCCCAAGCCGATGAACGGCGAGCTGTTCCATTACAGCGGCGAGCATATGCGGCGTTGGTTGGGCGTCGGTTAGATCGTCGAGAGCACAGTCGCGGATTGGATCCGCTCCTACAGTTAGGCGCAACTTGTAGGAGCGAATCCTATCCGCGACCGCCTTACGCGCCAGCCTTCAACGCTGCCGCCAGCTGCACCGCCATCGGCGTCGTCGGGCGGCCGATCAGCTCGCTGAGCAGATGGCGGTCGTCGTACAAGCCACCCTTGGATGCGCCGACATCGGAGTCCGAAATCAGGCCGGCGACCGGCTCCGGCAGGCCGACGCCGATCAGCGCAGCCTTGTAGTCCGCCTCGCTCAAGTTGCGATACGCGACGGCCTTGCCGGATTGACGCGCAATCTCGGCGGCGAGGTCGCTCAAGCTATAGGCGCTGTCACCGGCGAGTTCGTAGATGCGGCCGGCAAGATTCTGCGTGCTCGTCAGCACCGCCACGGCAGCCGCCGCGTAATCGGCACGTGCCGCCGACGAAATGCGTCCCCCGCCTGCACTGCCGATCAGCGCGCCGTGCTCGATCGCCGGCGCCAGGCCCGCCAGGTAGTTCTCGGTGTACCAGCCATTGCGCAGCAGCACGTACGGCAGGCCGGAGGCCTGCAGCATCGCCTCGGTTTCGAGATGTTCGGCGGCAAGGCCCAACGGCGATGAATTCGCATGCAGCACGCTGGTATAGGCCAGCAGGCCGACCTTGGCTCGCACCGCCGCATCGATCACCGCGCGATGCTGCGGCACGCGCTGCCCGACTTCACTGGACGAGATCAGCAGCAGCTTGCTGGCGCCTTGGAATGCGGCATCCAGCGTCGCCGGCCGCGTGTAGTCGGCCTGGCGCAGCTGCACGCCGAGTGCGGCCAGATCCTGGGCTTTGTCGGGACTGCGCACCGCGGCGACGATGGAAGCGGCCGGCAGTTTCTGCAGCAGGCCTTGAATGACGAGACGGCCGAGCTGGCCGTTGGCTCCGGTGACGACGATCATGTTGAGTGTCCTGGTGGCTATCGGACGCGCACATTATTCTCTAAACTAACTTTTAGTAAGTACGCACCTTAAGGTTAGTGGCGATGGCGCAGAGCCCGAGAAACTCCCTTTCGGCAAAGCTGCAGCGCGGCGAGCTGTTTGCCGCGGACTGCCCCTCCCGCGAGGTGCTGCAGCACGTCACCAGCCGATGGGGCGTGTTGCTACTGGTGGCACTGCTCGGCGGCACGCATCGCTTCAGCGACCTCCGGCGCAAGGTCGGCGGCGTCAGCGAGAAGATGCTCGCGCAGACCCTGCAATGGCTGGAGAACGACGGCTTCGTGCTGCGTACTTCGTATCCGGTGGTGCCGCCGAAAGTCGAGTACGCACTGACACCGATGGGCATCGAGGTGGCGAAGAAAGTCGAGGTGCTGGTCGACTGGATCGAGGAGAATCTGTCGCGGGTTTTGCGGTCGCGGCCGAAAGCAGCGGCCTGATCGTTACCACCGCACTGTAGGAGCGGACCCTGTCCGCGACTGAGGCCCAGACGGCACCGTCGCGGACAGGGTCCGCTCCTACAGGGGCAGATTATTTACCGGGGTCTCAGCCAGCCCGGCGGATCGGCGGCCTATCAAATATGTGCGATTATCGGCTTTCAAGTCGTTCCTCGCACGACTGAGCCCATCCGCGCCCGTGATCCCGTAGAGGCCGGCAATCCCCCGGCCGACGTCAGCCCTCCCAGCACCACCCGACCTGTACCGGGCGCAGCCCGGCGCAGGCATGGCAAAATGGACGTCTTGTTCGCTTGGTTTTTTGTCTTGATCGACACCGCTCGCCGCCTCTCGATCGCACCAATGATGGATTGGAGCGATACCCATTGCCGCAGCTTTCACCGGCTGCTGGCGCCGCATGCGCTGCTGTACACCGAGATGGTCACTACCGGCGCGCTGCTGCATGGCGACGTCGCGCGGCATCTGCGTTATGACGCCGCCGAACATCCGCTGGCGCTGCAGCTGGGAGGCTCGGAGCCCGACGCCCTGGCCCGCTGCGCCGAACTCGCCGAGGCCTGGCAATACGACGAAGTGAACCTGAATTGCGGCTGCCCCTCGGATCGCGTGCAGGAAGGCAGCTTCGGCGCCTGCCTGATGCGCGAACCCGGGCGAGTCGCCGCCAGCGTCGCGGCGATGCGGCGCGCGACCTCGTTGCCGGTCACCGTCAAACACCGCGTCGGTGTCGACGACTGCGAGGATTACGCGTTCATGCGGCACTTCGTCGAGACCGTGGCCGCGGCCGGCTGCACGGTGTTCGTCGTGCATGCGCGCAAGGCTTGGCTGCAGGGGCTTTCGCCGAAGGAAAACCGCGAAATTCCGCCGCTGACTTACGAGCACGTCTACCGGCTGAAGCAGGAATTCCCGCAGCTGCGCATCGTCATCAATGGCGGCATTCGCAGTGTTGCCGACTGCGAAATGCATCTGGCCCAGGTCGACGGCGTGATGATCGGTCGCCAAGCCTACGAGAACCCCTATGCGTTGGCCGCGATCGACGCGGCGGTGTTCGGCACGCAAGCCGGCGCGTTGCCGACGCGCGACGAGGTGCTGCAGGCGTATCGGCCTTATGTCGAGCGCCAGCTCGCCGCCGGCACGCCGCTTAAGCACATCACGCGTCATCTGCTGGGCCTGTATCGCGGCCAGGCCGGTGGCCGCCAGTTCCGGCGCACGCTGTCGGAGCAGGCGCACAAGCCCGGCGCGGACATCCACGTGCTGATCAACGCGATCCCTGCCACAAGCGGGCCGCTGGACGCCGACGATCAGCGCGTCGCGGCATAATGCCTGCCCTGGCGCCGTGCTGAACCATCGCGCCACCACGACGACAACGGAATGCAATCGATGATGCGTCTGCTGAGTTCCCTGCTGCTGTTGATCTGCGCCGGCGGCGCGATGGCGCAGGGCGCTGCGCCGCTGAAGGTCGCAGCGGATGCCGCGCCGGTCTACGTGCGCATGGAGACCTCGCTGGGCCGCATCGTGCTGCAGCTCGATCCGCAGCACGCGCCCAAGAGCGTCGCCAACTTCGTCGGCTACGTGAAGAGCGGTTATTACGACGGCCTGGTTTTCAGCCGCGTGATCGCCGGCTTCATGGCCCAGGGCGGCGGCTACGACAGCGCTTATCGGCAGCGCAAGATGCAGCCCGCGGTGCGCAACGAGGCCGACAACGGCCTGAAGAACGTGCGCGGCAGCATTGCGATGGCACGCACCGGCATGCCGCATTCGGCGACCAGCGAGTTCTATATCAACTTCGCCGACAACACCAACCTCGATTATCCGAGCTTCGATGGCTGGGGCTACACGGTGTTCGGCCGCGTCATCGAAGGCATGGACGTGGTCGACAAGATCGAAGCGATCCCGACCGGCCCCGGCGGCCCGTTCCCGACCGATGTACCGCAGACGCCGATCCTGATCACCAGCATGAAGATCACGGACGCGCCGGCCGCTGTAGTCGCCCCGCATAACCCATAAATCCAGAAAGATAGGAACAACGAAATGTCCGATACCACCGACGTGCAGGTCCTGCTCAGCACCAGCGCTGGCGACATCACGCTGAAGCTCGACGCCGCCAAGGCGCCGAAGACCGTCGCCAACTTCGTCGACTACGTCAAAGCCGGCCACTACGACGGCCTGGTGTTCCACCGCGTGATCAAGGGCTTCATGATTCAGGGCGGTGGCTACGACGCCGAATACAACCAGAAGCGCACCAAGGCCTCGATCGAGAACGAAGCCAAGAACGGCCTGAAGAACAAGCGCGGCACGGTGGCGATGGCGCGTACCAGCGACCCGCACTCGGCGAGCAGCCAGTTCTTCATCAACCACGGCGACAACGACTTCCTCGACTACCCGGGCCAGGACGGCTGGGGCTACGCGGTGTTCGGCGAAGTCACCGCCGGCCTCGACATCGTCGACAAGATCGCCAACGTCGCCACCGGCTCGGCACGCCCGTTCGGCCGCGACGTGCCGACGACGCAGATCCTGATCAACTCCGCGAAGCTCATCTAAACGCTGTCGCGACAGCGGCAGCGCGACGCATGAGCACGCTGCTGCTGTCCGATCTGCATCTGCCGCCGCAACCGTCGGTATTGCGCGACAGCTTCATTGCGTTTCTCGACGGGCCGGCGCGTGATGCGACCGCGGTCTACATCCTCGGCGACCTGTTCGAATACTGGATCGGCGACGATGTCGGGCTGGCGGTTTATGCGGCGGAAATCGCGCATCTGCGCGCGCTGAGCAACAGCGGCGTCGCGGTGTGGGTGCAGCACGGCAACCGCGACTTTCTGCTCGGAGCCGCGTTCGAACGCGCCAGCGGCGCGCGCCTGCTGCCCGATCCCAGCGTCGTCGACATCGACGACGAACGCTGGTTGCTGACGCATGGCGACGCGTTCTGCACCGACGACGTCGCGTACCAGAAATGGCGGCGCTTCTCGCGCAATCCGCTGGCTCAGGCGATTTTTACGCGCTTGCCGCGGCGCTGGCGCGAGCGCATCGCGGGCGGCGTGCGCGGCGGCAGCCACGATGCCAAGGCCGGCAAAAGCGCGGCGATCATGGATGTCAACGCAGCGGCCGTCGCGCGCGGTCTGCACGAGGCGCAAACGCTGTATGTGATTCACGGGCACACGCATCGGCCCGCGGATCATGCGGTCGCCCGCGGCGGCGCTGGCGGCGTACGGGTGGTGCTCGCCGACTGGCGTGAGGACAGACGCGAGTATCTGGAGATCAGCGGCGGCCAGCGGCGGCGGGTCAATCTGGTTTGATACGGGAGTTGTAGGAGCGGACCCTGTCCGCGACGGTGCTCTGCAAGGCCTCGATCGCGGACAGGGTCCGCTCCTACAGGGTTCAAATGGGAAACGCCTCTCGAACGACAATGACGCCTCGACTGTAGGAGCGGGCTTGCCCGCGACCGGGTAGCGGACAGTCGCCAGCAAGCCCCGCTCCCGCCGTTACAGCATCGCGCCGACGTCCGCCGGCAACTCGCGCAGATTGAAACCCGCCTCGACCCGCGCCGGCCAGTTCACCGGCGGGCGAATGCGCGTCTGGCTGTCCGCCAGCAATTGCAGGAAGGTCGCATCCGGCTCCAGCGCGCGCTGCTCGCAACACCAGCGAAACCACTGCGTGCCGATCGCGACATGGCGCACTTCCTCGTCAAGGATCACGCGCAAAATCGCGGCCGTTTGCTGATCGCGCACTTCATTGAGCCGCGCAATCATGCCCGGCGTCACGTCGAGACCGCGCGCCTCCAGCACGCGCGGCACCAGCGCCATGCGCACCAGCACGTCGTGCGCGGTTTTCTCGGCCTGTTCCCACAGGCCGTTATGCGCCGGGAAATCGCCGTATTCATGGCCCATCGTCTGCAGACGTGCCGACAGCAACGCAAAATGCCGGGCCTCGTCGCGCGCGACGCTGAGCCAGTCTTCGTAATAGTCGTCCGGCATGCCGCCGAAACTCAGACAGGCGTCCAGCGCCAGGTTCATCGCATTGAATTCGATATGCGCGATCGCATGCACCAGCGCCGTACGGCCTTCCGGTGTACCGAGCCCGCGCACCGGCACGTCTCGCGGACGCACCAGCTGAAGACGCTCGGGACGCCCCGGCGCTACGCGAATCCGTGATTGTGTCGAATAAGAGTCGTCGTCGATGACGAGACTGGCGACGGCCGCGCATTTGGCGGCCGGATCGCAACACTGCAAGGCATGCCGCAATCGATCGAGAGCGCGGGTGGTCCCGTCGATTGCAGCTGCCATGAAACGCGTGCTGCTACGCCGGCACTACTTGCTGACGTGCTGGTTGACCAGCTTGGTCATTTCGAACATGGTGACCTGATCCTTGCCGCCGAAAACCGGCTTGAGCTTGGCGTCGGCGTTGATCGCGCGGCGATTCTTCGCGTCCTGCAGGTCATGCTTTTTGATGTAATCCCAGACCTTCTTGGTCAGGTCGGCGCGGGTGATCGGGTCGGAACCGACGATCTCGGCCAGCGCGGCGTCCGGCTTGACCAACTGCGAAATGCCGCCACGCGGAGCGGCTTTCGTGGTCGCGGTGCCGTCGACTTGCTTAGTGGCCATGCTGATCTCCTTTTTCTTAAGGGGTGAACTTTGAGGTTCAGTAACTGATTCGAATGGTGCCGCTTTCGCGGTGCGCAAGCTTACACGGGAGAGCGGCGACGTGCTCCCTCCCGGCATATCCAGGCAACGATGCCGATTGTCCCCGATCCGTATCGGACTGCGTTCAGGCCCGTTGGTTCGATCGCTGGGCGCTGGTCGCAACCCGCAGGATCGCGGCCAGCAACACGAGTTGCACCAGCAGACGGATACCGAGCAAGACTGGCGGAATGCTCGCGAACTTGTCCGCATGCTGCCACATGTAAACGTTAGCCGGGGTGACGCACAAAGTCAGCAAAAACAGCCCAAAAGCAGCGCTTTTGCGTGTCGGCCGATACAACAGTCCGGCGGCGCCGAGCAGCTCGAACACGCCGCTGACGAGCACCACCAGCCGCGCTTGCGGAACGTAGGGCGGCACGATCGAGACGAAAAATTCGGTGCCGGCGAAGTGTCCGACACCGCCGATCGCAAACCAGGCAAACACGAAAATCAGGCAGACCTTGTCTAGCACTTTGCAGCTTCCGTTCAGGGTTTCAGCGCATTGTGCAGGTCGCGAATCAGGTCCGCCTCGTCTTCCAGGCCTACCGACAGCCGGATCAGCCCCTCGCCGATACCGGCTTTTGCGCGCGCCTCCGCGCTGATGCGGCCGTGCGTGGTCGTCGCCGGATGCGTAATCGTGGTACGCGTGTCGCCGAGATTGGCGGTGATCGAGCACAGCCGCGTCTGATCGATCACTTTCCACGCGGCCTCGCGGCCACCGCGCACGTCGAACGACACGATCGAGCCAAAGCCGCGTTGCTGACGCCTGGCGAGTTCGTGTTGCGGATGCGAATCAAGGCCAGGGAAATGCACACGCTCGACCTGCGCTTGCGTAGTCAACCACTGCGCGATCCGCGCGGCATTCTGCTCGTGCGCGCGCATGCGCACTGCGAGCGTTTCCAGGCCTTTCAGAAACACCCAGGCATTGAACGGCGACAGGCAGGGGCCCGCCGTGCGCATGAAACCGAAGATGTCCTTGCCGACGCGCGTCGCGTCGCCGACGATCGCACCGCCAAGACAACGTCCCTGCCCGTCGATGAACTTGGTCGCCGAATGAATCACGTAATCGGCGCCGAGCTTCAAAGGCTGCTGAAACACCGGCGTCAGAAAACAGTTGTCGACCGCGAGCAGCGCGCCATGCGCGTGTGCGAGTTCGGCAATCGCGGCGATGTCGGCGATTTCGGTCAGCGGATTCGACGGTGTCTCCAGGAACAACAACTTCGTATTCGGCCTGAGCCCCGCTTTCCACGACGCCAGATCGGACAGATCCGCATAGCCGATTTCGATGCCGAATTTGGCGATGTAATTGTTGAACAGGTTGATCGTCGAACCGAACAGGCCGTTGGACACCAGCAGATGATCGCCGGTTTTCAACACCGTCAGGACCAGGGTCATGATCGCCGCCATGCCGCTGGCAGTGGCGACGCAGCTCTCGCCACCTTCGAGCCGCGCAAGGCGTTTTTCGAAAGCCTGTACGGTCGGATTGGTGAAGCGGCCGTAGATATTGCCGGGCTTTTCGCCGGAGAAAATCGCGGCGGCTTCGGCGGCGCTGCGGAACGTGAAGCTCGACGTCGGATAGATCGCCGGCGAATGCTCGCGCTCGGGGCTGCGCAGCTCCGCATGACGAATGCCGAGCGTGGCAAAGCCCCATTCGGAGTCGTCGATGATGTCGTCGTGTTCGGTGCTCATGGCGTCTGGTCTCTTCAACAAAGCCAAACGAGCCCGCTACAACCCGTTTAGCGAATTTGTAAAGACGGACACGCCGTCTCTATCAAGACAACGCTCCGTCCAAAAGAAAAAGGCGGGCTTGCCCGCCTTTTTCTTTAAAGCGCCCGCAATCAGGAACAAATCGGCGCATGCGGCAGTTTAGGTCTGCTGTTGCCGAGGGTCAACGCGAAAAAGACAGCGATGACAAAACCCGTTCCTCCCGAGTAGCCGCTTCAGCGGCGTTGCCGAATGTCCCGGGTAGCCCACTTGTGGGCGTATCGAGGGAGGAACGCCTGCGAGTTCGGTCCGCTCCCTCGATACGCCTTGCAAGCGAGGCTACTCGGGACGAACGGAGGCCGGTGAATGCCGCAAAAAAACAGCGGCTAACGAGCCCCCGCATTCTCCAGCTCGATCACCGACTGAGCCGCCGAACCGCGCTTGGCCTTGGCCGCGTCCGAGCGGAACAGCTCGAGCTGGTTCAGGTATTCAAGGCTGATGTCCTGGGTGATGTATTCGCCGGTGAATACCGAGCAGTCGAAGCGCTGAATGCTGGAATGCTTGTGGCGCACCGCGTCGATCAGGTCGTGCAGATCCTGGTAGATCAGCTTGTCGGCACCGAGCAGGGTTTCCAGCTCAGGAATCGTGCGGCCATGCGCGACCAGCTCGGACGCAGTCGGCATGTCGATGCCGTAGACGTTCGGGTAACGCACCGGCGGCGCCGCGGAAGCGAAGTACACCTTGCGCGCGCCGGCATCGCGCGCCATTTGAATGATTTCCTGCGAGGTCGTGCCGCGCACGATCGAATCGTCGACCAGCAGTACGTTCTTGCCGCGGAATTCGACGTCCACCGGATTGAGTTTCTGGCGCACGCCTTTCTTGCGCTGCGCCTGGCCGGGCATGATGAAGGTGCGGCCGATGTAGCGGTTCTTGATGAAGCCTTCGCGATAGTTCACGCCCAGGCGCGCGGCAACTTCGGCGCCGGCGACGCGCGAGGTGTCCGGTATCGGAATCACCACGTCGATATCGTGATCCGGCCACTCGCGCAGAATTTTTTCGGCGAGCTTGATGCCCATGCGCAGACGCGCCTTGTAGACGTAGATGTCGTCCATCACCGAGTCCGGGCGCGCCAGATAGACGTACTCGAAGATGCACGGCGACAGCACCGGATTGGCAGCGCACTGACGCTTGTGCAGCTTGCCGTCCATGTCGACGTAGATCGCCTCGCCCGGCGCGATGTCGTCGAGGAATTCGAAGCCGAGCGCGTTCAGCGCCACCGACTCCGAGGCGATCATGTATTCCTTGCCCTGAGCGCTGTCGCGCCAGCCGTAGCAGACCGGCCTGATGCCGAAAGGATCGCGGAAGCCGACCAGACCATAGCCGCTGATCATCGCCACCACCGCGTAAGCACCGCGGCAGCGACGATGCACACCGGAGACACCGGCGAAGATGTCGTCCGGCGTCAGCCGCAGCTTGCTCTGGATCTGCAACTCGTGCGCGAAAACATTCAGCAGCACTTCGGAATCGGACTCGGTGTTCAGATGCCGGCGATCTTCGGCAAACAGTTCCTGCTTGAGCTCTTCGGCATTGGTCAGGTTGCCGTTGTGCGACAGCGAAATGCCGAACGGCATGTTGGTGTAAAACGGCTGCGCCTCGGCCGAAGAACTGGCGCCGGCAGTCGGATAACGCACGTGGCCAATACCGATGGGCCCGCGCAGACGCGCCATGTGTTCGTCCTTGTTGAACACGTCGCGCACCAGGCCGTTGTCCTTGCGCAAATGCAGACGATGGCCCTCGCTGGTGATGATGCCCGCAGCGTCCTGCCCGCGGTGCTGCAGCATCGTCAGCGCGTCATACAACTCCTGATTCGCGCTTTGATGCGAGTAAATGCCGACGATGCCACACATAAAGACCTCGGGGGCGTGCCTAACGGTTTAGTTGGGTGACGAAGCAACAGGCACATCGATGATGGGGGCGGATTCCCCGGTTTCATCACCGGCCTTCAGCTCGTTTGAAAGTTGATCGGACTGCAGCTGGTCGATCCAGCGCGGCGGTATCAGCACGCGCAGGCCATCGGCCACCCATTGAAACTGATTCAGCAGCAGCGACTTCTGCCACCAGGGATCGTGTCGCGCCGGCGTGGTACCGGCGATCAGGATGAACAGGCCGACCAGCACCGCGCCGCGAATCACGCCGAAGCCGCCGCCGAGCGTGCGATCGGTCGACGACAGCGCGCTGGCGCGCATGAAGCGCACGATCAGCGCGGTGATGATGCCGCCGAACAGCAGGCCGCCGAGAAACAGCAGCGCGTAGGCCGCGGCGATGCGCACCGAAGGCACGCTGATGTAGGGCGCGAGCTTGGCCGCGGCGGCGGCGGAGAAGGCGACCGCCAGCCAGATCGCCAGAATCCAGGTCAGCAGGCCCAGCGTCTCGCGGGCAAAACCGCGAATGACGCCGACGATCGTGGACACCACCAACAGCCCCACGATGCAATAGTCCACCCAGATCATTACGTGTCCGACTCGCAGCGGTGACGTATTTTAGCACCGCTACCGCACCGGCCGTCGCCGGCACGAATAGACAGATCAGCCCAGCCGCGCCAGCAGCGCCTTCTCGACCGCGCCACGCTCGGCGTCGACCTGGACCACGCCCCTGAGGCCATCCTTGATGATGATGTCCGGGTCCTTGAGGCCGTTGCCGGTGAGGGTGCAGACCACGGTCGAGCCCGGCCTGATCTTGCCGCTGGCGATGTCGCGCAGCGCGCCGCACAGCGAGGCGGCCGAGGCCGGCTCGCAGAACACGCCGTCGAGTTCGGCCAGGTGGCGCTGGGTGTGCAGGATCTCGGCGTCGGTGATCTCGTCGAACCAGCCGCCGGATTCCTGCTGTGCGCCCCAGGCCAGATCCCAGGACTGCGGATCGCCGATGCGGATGGCGGTGGCGATGGTCTCTGGCTCGGCGACCCGGCCGCCGCGCAGGAAGGGCGCCGCGCCGGCGGCCTGGTAGCCGCACATCACCGGACGCGTGTTGGTGAGCTTGTCGCGGTTGTAGCCCTGCACCGCCAGCGGCAGCGCCTTGATCGCGGCCGTCGTAAAGCCGGCGACTTCGCTGTAGCCCATCCAGTAGGCACTGATGTTGCCGGCGTTGCCGACCGGAATGCAGTGATAGTCCGGCGCGCGGCCGAGCTCTTCGACGATCTCGAACGCCGCGGTTTTCTGGCCCTGCAGCCGGAACGGGTTGATCGAGTTGACGATGGCCACCGGCGCGGTTTCCGCGACTTCCTTGACCAGGCGCATGCCGTCGTCGAAGTTGCCGCGGATCTGCACGACCACGGCGCCATGCACCACCGCCTGCGCCAGCTTGCCGAGCGCGATCTTGCCTTCCGGAATCAGCACGAAGGCGGTGATGCCGGCACGCGCCGCGTAGGCCGCCGCGGCCGCCGAGGTGTTGCCGGTGGAGGCGCAGATGATCGCCTTGGCGCCCTCGTGCACGGCCTGCGTGACCGCGACGGTCATGCCGCGATCCTTGAACGAACCGGTCGGATTCTGACCTTCGAACTTCACGTACAGCTCGCCTTCGAAGCCCACGGCCCTGGCGGTGTTGCCGAGCTTGATCAGCGGCGTGCGGCCTTCGCCGAGGCTGATCGCGCGAGTGTCCGCGGACAGCGGCAGACGGGAGCGGTAGTGTTCGACAAGGCCGGTATAACGTGTCATTTGCGGGCTACTGTTGAGCTGCGGTTAATTCAGGAAATACTCGACGCGGAAGCGAGAGATGTCGCTGCGCACGAACGGCAGTGCGCGCACGCGTGCCAGCGCCTGGTTGAAGCGCTGCTCCGGGATTGCCGAGGTGATCACGGCGACGCTGGCGTCGGCGCCGCCATGCGGCTCCTTCTGCAGGATCGCTTCGATGCTGATGCCGAGTTCGGCGAGGATCGAGGTGATCGCCTTGAGCACGCCGGGTTCGTCGGCGACCGTGACACGCAGGTAATGCGCGCTGACGACTTCGTCCAGCGGCAGCACCGACAGTTCGCGCACCGCCGAAGGCTGGAACGCCAGCGCCGGCACGTGATGCCGCGCGTCGGAGCCGAGCGCACGTGCGACGTCGACCAGATCGGCAACGACGGCCGAAGCCGTGGCATCGCCGCCGGCACCACGGCCGTACAGACCGATCTGCCCGACCGCGTTGCCCTGCAGCAGCACGGTGTTGAGCACGCCGTCGACTTTGGCGAGCAGCCGGTCTTCGGGCACCAGTGTCGCGTGGGCGCGCAACTCCACACCGGCATCGGTGCGCTTGGCGATACCCAGATGCTTGATCCGATAACCCAGCGCCTGTGCGATCTTGATGTCCTGCGGCGTGACCTTGCTGATGCCTTCGACCGAGACCTTGTCGAAGCTCAGCGGCATGCCGAAGGCAATGCTGGCGAGGATCGTCAGCTTGTGCGCGGCGTCGATACCTTCGACGTCGAAGGTCGGATCGGCTTCGGCATAGCCGAGACGCTGTGCATCGGCCAGCGCGTCTTCGAATGCCTGACCCTTTTCGGTCATCTGCGTCAGGATGTAATTGCAGGTGCCGTTGATGATGCCGGCCAGCGCCTCGATGCGATTGCCGGCAAGGCCTTCGCGTATCGCCTTGATCACCGGGATGCCGCCGCCGACGCTGGCTTCGAACGCGACCATCACGCCCTGGCGCTGCGCGGCTTCGAAAATCGCGTTGCCCTGCAAAGCGAGCAGCGCCTTGTTCGCAGTGACCACCGGCTTGCCGCGCTCCAGGGCCGCAAGCACCAGCTCCTTGGCCGGCGACAGGCCGCCGATCGCTTCGACGATGACGTCGACATCGGCCTGCGCCGCGATCTGCATCGGGTCGGCGACGATCTCGATGCCCGCCAGCGACACGTCGCGCGCACGCGACACGTCACGCGCCGACGCATGCGTGACGACCACCGGGCGGCCAACGCGCCGCGCGATTTCCTCGGCGTTTTTCTGCAGGATGCGGATCACGCCCTGCCCGACCGTACCCAGGCCGAGCAGGCCGACACGCAGCGGCGCGGCGCTCACGGCGCACCTGCCGGCGCCGCGGGCGGGCCTTTCTGCAGCAGCCGCTTGATCCCGCGGACCGCCTGACGCGTGCGGTGTTCGTTCTCGATCAGTGCGAAGCGCACGTGGTCGTCGCCGTAATCGCCGAAGCCGGCGCCGGGCGACACCGCGACCTTGGCCTCGCTGAGCAGCAGCTTGGCGAATTCGATCGAGCCCATCGCGCGGAAGGCTTCCGGAATCTTCGCCCAGATGAACATCGTCGCTTTCGGCTTGGTCACGTTCCAGCCGATCGAATGCAGGCCTTCGACGAGCACGTCGCGGCGCTTGCGATACATCTCGGTGATCTCGGCGACGCATTCCTGCGGGCCTTCTAGCGCGGCGATCGCGGCGATCTGGATCGGCAGGAACATGCCGTAGTCCAGGTAGCTCTTGATCCGCGCCAGCGCCGCGACCAGGGTCGGATTACCGACCATGAAGCCGACGCGCCAGCCGGGCATGTTGTAGCTCTTGCTCAGCGTGAAGAACTCGACCGCGACGTCCTTGGCACCCGGCACCTGCATCACGCTCGGCGCCTTGTAGCCGTCGAACACGATGTCGGCGTAGGCCAGGTCGTGGACCAGCCACATTTCGTGTTCCTTGCAGATCGCGACCGCCTTCTCGAAGAAATCCAGTTCCACGCACTGCGCGGTCGGATTGCCCGGGAAGTTCAGGATCAGCATCTTCGGCGCCGGCCAGCTTTCCTTGATCGCGCGCTGCAGTTCTTCGAAGAAGTCGACGTCCGGCGTCATCTTGACGTGACGCACGTCGGCGCCGGCCAGCACCACGCCGTAGGGATGAATCGGGTACGCCGGGTTCGGCACCATCACCACGTCGCCCTGACCGAGCGTCGCGAATGCAAGGTGAGCCAGGCCCTCCTTGGAGCCGATCGTGGCGATGACTTCCGAGTTCGGATCCAGATCGACGTCGTAGCGGTTCTTGTACCAGCGCGCCATCGCCCGGCGCAGGCGCGGCACGCCCTTGCTCAGCGAGTAGCGATGCGTGTGCGTGCCGTCTTCGTCGATCAGCTCGGGGCGCACGTAGTCGCTGTCGGTGCCGCGCACCGCCGCTTCCACCAGCTTGTCGACGATGTGCTTGGGCGTCGGCTGGTCCGGGTTGCCCATGCTGAAGTCGATGATGTCCTCGCCCCTAGCTCGTGCTGCGGCCTTCAGGTCACCAACGATGTTGAAGACGTACGGCGGCAGGCGCTGGATGCGCGGAAAGTTGGCTTTCACGACACTCGCTTTAGGTGGTAGACGGGAACAGGTTTTTGCGGTTTGCCGGTCAACGGGCACGCAAAAGGGCGCGTATTATCGCCCGGGGGCCTCAAAAAGCTAGCTGTTTCACCATCGCGCGGCTGAGGCCTTCGGCGTCACTATCACGACTCGAGCCAGAGCATTAAAGGCTATCCCTGAATCCGTAGGCAATGCATAGCTTTTAAAAGCTAGATATCTCATCAAAATTATATTCTTTATTTTTTGATTCAATCCGAATTGGCCCCTTATAAATCTTAGCGAACTGCATTTGGCCCCTCTGAATTGTCGTATCGAAGCGTGGGTATTGACGACATACGACGAGGCCAGCCAACTTTCCGTTTCGCAGCCCCTTTTCGGTCAAATATATAGCGCTAGCCAAAATTTGATCGATCGCGTGCTTCACATCTTTGCCCTTCAACTCAACAATTACATCTGCAACGCTACGCCGAGAAACCACCCAATCGGCAGCTGTCTGATTTTTTACCAAGCAGCCATCCATTTGAGTGCGAATAAATTCGAGCCGCCTTTCGTTTAGAAACGTAGCTTTTCGCCCATTCTCCTCGACCTTGATCTTCGTTGCCTTTGTTACCGAGAAGCACGCATTTTCAGCCATTCTCAGTCTCAATAGCCAACAATCTGGTGAATTCTTCGCTAATATCCCCAGATACATGATCTAAGTAACTGCCATCGATTAAACCATCATCATCAATTATTGAGAGCAACTCGGATTGATGGATGCAATAAGCCTGCGTCGCTCCCGCAGGAACCCAACTTGTGGGCCTTACGATTTCGGCTACAGATCTTTGATACCTTTCTCCTAACTGTGCGATCGACGCAGCCTTTATTAGATTGTTAATCTTAGCAAGTACATAAGGACTATGCGTAGTAAGCACCATGTCTAATGAATTGGTAGCGGAAAACGTAAGACTAGCCAAGACTTCGACAAGATGGCTTTGAGCAAGCGGGAAAAGGTGGGCCTCGGGCTCCTCAATAAAGACGAGCCTTTTTGCTCCCCTTCTGCCGGATAGATAATCCAAAACCACCCATAAAGGCATTAATTCTTGCTGCCCAGATGAAAGCGCCGAAAAAGGCACTTTCCTACCATCACTGGCCTCAATGTAGTTATTCTCCCGCCCCCATACAATTTTTCCTCCCAAAATGCTCTCAAGTTGCTTTTGATTACTGGCATTTCTGCGAGCGCTGCGTTCCGCTGAACTTATAAAAAAGCGACGATCCCTGAGATTTGCAAACAATCTACCAAAAGACAAAATTATTGGATCTAGAATTCCGCCATTCTCAAAAACAGCCAGTGCCTTCCCCACACTAGTAAAGAAAGCTCGACCTGCAGGTATAAAGGTCTGAGCCTGAACATGATCCTGCCCTAGTTCGGCAGCAATTCGCTTCTCAGCAGCCTCCCTCACAGTCCAAATTCCGTCAAACTCGTCGGCGGAATTAGAGTTTCTTGTTCTCTCAACGCTATGTTTTATTGCATCCAATGAGTCCTTATATTGCCCTTCAAAAAAAGGCGATAATGTTATTCGCATATTATCCGACAAAATCTGATTACGTTCGACGCGAGTCATCCGTACGTGGAATGCACCCGCCTCGAATTCAATACAAAATCTCCGATTCCCCCATGCGCTGACCGGAAATAATTCTTTAAACCGTATCTTGATGTGCTCCTTGAATGAACGGATGTCACCTCCGTCCTCTAGGACTTTGTACTGCTCAAGCAACAAATCTTGAAAAAAATAAGTCAGTTTCGACAGGACACTCTTGCCACTTCCCTGGGGTCCAATAATTACGGTCAGCCGACCAAGAATAAGCTCAGCTCGGTCAACACAAGAGAAATTTTCAACTGTTAGACGCCTCACTGAGCGACCTCATCCGTTTGTTAAGTCCTGATGCATCCAGTATGGCTGCATAGCGACACGTGTGCTGCCCCGGAAATGCCCTACTATTAATGCAAGGTTACAACGAATGCCAGCGTTTTCAAGGCATTGACGAAACAGCGGCGCTAAGATGAGCCACGATAACTGACGCGCCAGATCTTCCCCGCCATGTCGTCCGAGATCAGCAGCGAGCCGTCGGGCAGCGGCAGCACGTCGGCCGGGCGGCCGCTGACCTGCTCGTCCTGCAGCCAGCCTTCGACGAAGGGCTGCTGGCCGACCACCTTGCCGTCTTCGATCATCACTCGCTGCACCCGGTAGCCGTTCTTCTTGCTGCGGTTCCAGGAGCCGTGCAGCGCGACGAAGACGTTGCCACGGTAGCCGGCCGGGAACATCGTGCCGCGGTAGAACGCCAGGCCCAGCGGCGCGACGTGCGGGCCGAGCAGCGCCGCCGGCGCCTTGGCGGCGGTGCAGCTGCCGAGCTTGCCGAACTCCGGATCGGCGATGGTGCCGGCATGGCAGTAAGGGAAGCCGAAGTCCTCACCCGGCCTGTCGAGCACGTCGAGTTCGCAGTCCGGTGTGTCGTCGCCGAGCATGTCGCGGCCGTTTTCGCCGAACCAGAGCTTCTGGGTCGCCGGATCCCAGTCGAAACCGACGGAGTTGCGCACGCCGCGCGCGACCACCTCCCAGTTACGGCCGTCGGCGTCCATGCGCGTGATCGTGCCGAACTGCAAGGTCTTGCCGTCGCGCTTGAACGTGTCCAGCTTGCAGACGTTGCACGGCGCGCCGATGGCGAGGTAGAGCTTGCCGTCGGGGCCGAAGGCGATGTAGCGCCAGCCGTGATGGCTCTTGTCCGGCAGGTCGTCGCGGACCTTGACCGGCTTCGGCGGCGCCTCCAGATGCTGCTCGATCGCCGGCAGCTTCCATATCTTCTGGATCTCGGCCACATACAAGGCGCCGTCGTGGAAGGCGATGCCGCTGGGCATGTTCAGGCCCTCGGCCAGCACGGTGATCCTGTCTGGACGGCCGTCGCCGTCGGTATCGCGCAGCGCGTAGACCTTGCCGGCGCTGCGGCTGCCGACGAACAGCGTCCCCTGGTCGCCGAGCGCCATTGCGCGCGCATTCGGTACGTCGCCGGCCCAGACCTCGACGCTGAAACCGGGCGGCAGCTTCAATGCCGGCACCGCCGGCGTTTCGGCCTGAAGGGAACCACTCGTCGATACCAGCATCGATATCAGGGCGACTCGTGCGCCGCGCGGCAAATTCATAGACCTTCCCTATCTCTGAAATAACTTAACTTCGTTGGCCCTATCGGGACCCGATCACTAGAATGCCGGTCTGCATCGGCCAGCCGCTGCACCGGACACCTTCAAGGAGTAACACGATGAGCGTATTGGTCAACCGTAGCGCCCCCGATTTCACCGCCGCCGCGGTGCTCGGCGACGGCAGCATCACCGAGAATTTCAAGCTGTCCGACCTGCGCGGGAAGTACGTTGCGCTGTTCTTCTGGCCGCTGGACTTCACTTTCGTCTGCCCGTCGGAAATCATCGCGCACGAGAATCGCCGCAAGGCCTTCGAGGAGCGCGGCGTGCAGCTGGTCGGCGTGTCGATCGACAGCCAGTTCACGCATTACGCCTGGCGCGCCACGCCGGTGGAGAAAGGTGGCATCGGTGAAGTCGGCTTCCCGATGGTCGCCGACGTCAATCATGAAATCGTCCGCGCCTATGGCGTCGAACATGCGGACGGCGTTGCCTTCCGCGCGACTTTCCTGATCGACAAGAACGGCATCGTGCAGAGCCAGCAGGTCAACAACCTGCCGCTGGGCCGCGAAGTCGACGAGCTGCTGCGCCTGGTCGATGCGCTGCAGTTCACCGAGCAGTACGGCGAAGTCTGCCCGGCCGGCTGGAAGAAGGGCCAGGAAGGCATGAAGCCGACCGCCGCCGGTGTCGCGCAATACCTGGCCAAACACGCCAGCGAGCTGTAAGCCTTATGGGCGGGAGCCGTGTGCGCTCCCGCTCTGCCAATCGAATCGAGCCAGCCTCACCAAAACAAGAGAAACATCATGAGCACGGTCACCAACAGTCACCATCGCCTGGTCATCCTCGGCTCCGGCCCGGCCGGCTACACCGCCGCGGTCTACGCCGCACGTGCCAATCTCAAGCCGACCCTGATCACCGGCCTGGAGCAGGGCGGCCAGCTGATGACCACCACCGAGGTCGACAACTGGCCCGGCGACGTCGAAGGCCTGATGGGCCCGGCGCTGATGGAGCGCATGCAGAAGCACGCCGAGCGCTTCGAAACCCATTTCGTCTATGACCACATTCACGAAGTCGATCTGAAGAACCGGCCGTTCAAGCTGCGCGGCGACCAGGGCGAATACACCTGCGACGCGCTGATCATCTGCACCGGTGCCAGCGCCAAGTATCTGGGCATTCCGACCGAGCAGGAATTCCGCGGCAAGGGCGTCAGCGCCTGCGCCACCTGCGACGGCTTTTTCTACAAGGGCCAGGACGTGGCCGTGATCGGCGGCGGCAACACCGCGGTCGAAGAGGCCTTGTATCTGGCCAATATCGCCAACAAGGTCACCGTCGTACATCGCCGCGACAAGTTCAAGGGCGAGAAGATCCTGCACGACAAGCTGTTCAAGCGCGTCGCCGAAGGCAAGGTCGAAATCCTCTGGGATTCGCATCTGGAAGAGGTGCTCGGCGACAGCTCGGGCGTGACCGGCATGCGCGCCAAGAACATGAAAACCGGCGAGAGCCGCGACATCGCGCTGAAGGGCGTGTTCATCGCGATCGGCCACCACCCGAACACCTCGATCTTCGAAGGCCAGCTGACGATGGATGGCGGCTACATCAAGGTGCAGGGTGGCACCCATGGTGTCGCCACGCAGACCAGCGTCGAAGGCGTGTTCGCGGCCGGCGACGTGATGGATCACATCTATCGCCAGGCCATCACCAGCGCCGGCACCGGCTGCCAGGCGGCACTCGACGCCGAGCGTTATCTGGACAAGCTCGACTCGCAGAGCTGAAACGCGGCGACACCGTGCCGATGTAGGAAAAAGCCCCGCGATGCGGGGCTTTTTCTTGGTCGTTGCGTTCAGGTTCGCGACATTTCGCATTTGGCAAGTCTTGTCAAAACCCGCCCGTACCGGCAGCCTTCGGTGATCGCGCGTATCCCGCGCTCCTAAGAATCCCGCATCGATGAAGATGAAGCTCTACTGCAGCCCGACGTCGCCGTATGCGCGCAAGGTCCGGGTGGTAGCCGCAGAGCTGGGACTCACCGACCTGATCGACGA
Source organism: Hydrocarboniphaga sp. (assembly GCF_965279055.1). Classification (NCBI taxonomy): domain Bacteria; kingdom Pseudomonadati; phylum Pseudomonadota; class Gammaproteobacteria; order Nevskiales; family Nevskiaceae; genus Hydrocarboniphaga; species Hydrocarboniphaga sp. The sequence continues at coordinate 2,558,199 of NZ_OZ257125.1, forward strand.
GATCAACGTCGATCCGCATTCCTCTCCGGCCGAGCTGCTGGCTGTCAATCCCTTGTCGAAGATTCCGGTGCTGGTCACCGAGCGCGGCGAGACCCTGCCCGATTCCAGCCTGATCATCGAATACCTGCTGACCCGCGGCCGCGGTGTGACCGGTCTTCCCCGCGGAAGCAAACGCTGGTCGGCTTTGCGTTGCGAGAAGATCGCCAACGGGATTATTGATGCAGCGGTAGCCACGGTGATGGAGAAACGACGCCCCGAAAGCATCGTCTACACCGCCTACCTCGACCGGCAGGCCGCGTTGATCGCACGCTCGCTGGAAATACTCAACACCGAGACTTCGGGCTTCGAACCCGAGGCGCCGAGCATCGTCGAAATCAGTGTCGGCGTCGCGCTCGGATATCTGGATTTACGCATGCCCTATCTGGAATGGCGCAAGTCGCACGAGGCGCTGGCGAACTGGTACACCGGCTTTGCCCAGCGGGCTTCGATGGTCCGCAGCCAGCCGCCCGTGGTATAGGGTTTTGCTGCTCCGTCGTGTTGCAGCGCCGCTGCTGCTGTCGCTGTTGTTTCTGACCGGTTGCGCGAACTTCGGTCATCGCGCGCCGCCGGCCGAAATCAGCGAAACCCGCCGCGAAATCGTGCTCGAAGCCCTGGGCCAGATCGGCCGGCCCTATGTCTACGGCGGCACCACGCCCGAAGGATTCGATTGCAGCGGCCTGGCGCGCTATGTCTACGCGCAATCCGGCGTCGACATCCCGCGCTCGACCAGCGAGCAGCACGCCTTCGGCAAGATCATCGACCTCGACGAAGCCCAGCCGGGTGACCTGCTGTTCTATCGATTTTCACGGGGCGCAAAAGTCGATCACGTGGCGATCTACCTCGGCGAAGGTCAGGCCGTACACGCGCCGGTCAATGGCAGGAAAGTGCTGGTCGCCAGCGTCTCCGATCCGTCGTGGACCAAGCGCTTCGTCGATGCGGTGCGGGTGATTCCGTAAGCATCCTGATTTGTAGGAGCGGGCTTGCCCGCGACTGGTGCCCGACCGGCACAATCGCGGGCAAGCCCGCTCCTACAGCTGCAGAAACATGGGACAGGCGTGACCCGCCGTTTCGTTTCGCGATAGCTAGCCCAGCAGAATCTTGCTGCCGCCCTGCCCCAGGATCAGCTTGTTGAGGCGCTTGACGAAGCCGGCCGGGTCTTCGAGCTGGCCGCCTTCGGCGAGCACCGCCTGGCCGTACAGAATCTCGGCCAGATCGGCGAACGCGGTTTCGTCGCCCGAGGTTTCCTTCAGACGTTCGACCAGCGGATGCTCGGCGTTGAGCTCGAGAATCGGCTTGATGTCGGGCGCGCTTTCGCCCGACTGCTTGAGAATTTCCAGCAGCTGACGCGACAGGCCATGTTCCGGCGCCACCAGGCACGACGGCGACTCGGTCAGGCGAGCCGAAACACGCGCGCTGGCGATACGCGAATTCAGGGCTTTCGGCAGCAGCTCCAGCACCTGCTTGAATTCGGTCTCGTGACGCGCCTTGTCGGCCGTCTCGATCTTGCCCGCAGCTTCCGCATCGCCCCGCGCGGCGGATTCGAGCTTCTTGCCCTGGTATTCGGTCAGATGGCCGACGACCCATTCGTCGATGCGATCGGACAGCAGCAGCACCTCATAGCCGGCCTTGCGGAAGCCTTCCAGATGCGGGCTGTTGCGCAGCGCGCTCGGCGATTCGCCGGTGAGGTACAGGATCTTTTCCTGGCCTTGCGGCATGCGCGCGACGTATTCGTCCAGCGACACGCTCTGCGCGTCCGGCGTCGTCGTGCTGGCAAAGCGCAGCAGCTTGGCGATGCGCTCGCGATTGGCGTTGTCCTCGACGATGCCTTCCTTCAGCACCTTGCCGAACTGTGTCCAGAACGTCTTGAAGTCGTCGGGCTTGTTCGCGGCCAGATCGTCGAGCAGATCGAGCACGCGCTTGACCAGCGCCGCGCGGATCTTGTCGACGGTGCGGTTGCCCTGCAGGATTTCGCGCGACACGTTCAGCGGCAGGTCGCTGGTGTCGACCAGGCCGCGCACGAAGCGCAGATACGGCGGCAGCAGTTCGGCCGCGCGATCCATGATGAAAACGCGCTTCACGTAGAGCTTCACGCCGCGCTGCTGCTCGCGATCCCACAGGTCGAAAGGCGCGCGTCGGGGGATGTACAGCAGCGAGGTGTACTCGAGGTTGCCTTCGACTTTCTGATGCGTCCAGGCCAGCGGCGGCTCGTAGTCGTGGCTCAGGTGCTCGTAGAAGCTCTTGTAGTCGTCCTCGGAGATTTCCGACTTCGGCCGCGTCCACAGTGCGCGCGCCTGGTTGATGGTCTCCGGCTCGCCTTCGCTCTTGACCAGCTTGATCGGCAGGCCGATGTGATCGGAATACTTGCGCACGATCTCGGACAGGCGCTCGTCTTCGAGAAACTCCTTCTCGTCGTCACGCAGATGCAGGATCACTTCGGTGCCGCGCTCGGCCTTGTCGCCGGCCTCGATCGTGTATTCGCCTTCGCCGGTCGATTCCCAGACCACGGATTCGGTCGAGTCGAAGCGCCGCGTTTTCACGGTGACGCGATCGGCGACGATGAACGCCGAGTAGAAACCGACACCGAACTGGCCGATCAACTGCGCGTCCTTGGACTGGTCGCCGGACAGTGATTCCATGAACTTCTTGGTGCCGGAGCGCGCGATCGTGCCGAGATTGTCGACCACGTCCTCGCGCGTCATGCCGATGCCGTTGTCGCGCACCGTCAGGGTGCCGGCGAACTTGTCGGGAATCAGCTCCACTGCCAGCTCGACGTCGCCAACCGCTTCCGGGTTCTGCGTCGCGGTGAAGCGCAGCTTGTCGCAGGCATCGCTGGCATTGCTGACCAGCTCTCGCAGGAAGATTTCCTTGTTCGAGTACATCGAGTGGATCATCAGGCGCAGCAGCGAGCGCGTTTCGGCCTGAAATTCGTGGCGTTCGGCGGTCATGTTCTAAACGGTCTCCTAAATCCAAAGAATCAATGTGCTGCGATTGATGGGGCTGTAACCAACACGTTCAAGTAGCCCGGGTGAAACCCGGGATGGCGCGATCAGCAAAGCCCCCTGGTTTCACCCGGGCTACGCCGCAATCGATTGCCGGCGAAACCGCATCAACGCAAAAAGCCCGCGCCGGCAAGCCGGGCGGGCCCTTGTCAGCCATCAGTGAGAGCGGCAGCCAGGGTCTGGCCGCCAGCGGCTCAGCCCAGCTTTTCCTTGATGCGAGCGGCACGGCCCTGCAGGTTGCGCAGGTAGTACAGCTTGGCGCGGACGACGTCGCCGCGGCGCTTCACGGAGATTTCGGCAACCTGCGGGCTGTAGGTCTGGAACACGCGTTCCACGCCTTCGCCGTGCGAGATCTTGCGAACCGTGAACGCGGAGTTGATGCCGCGCGAGCGCTTGGCAATGACCACGCCTTCGAAAGCCTGCAGACGCTCGCGGTCGCCTTCCTTGACCTTGACCTTGACTTCAACGGTGTCGCCCGGGTTGAACGCCGGAACCACCTTGCTCATCTGCTCGGCGTCGATCGCCTGAATGATCTTGCTCATGCTCATGTCTATCTTCCTACTCGTACAACTGCTCGGTAATGATTTCACGGAGCAGTTTGATCTGTTCCGCATCCAACTTCAGTGAATCCAGCAAATCCGGACGCCGCAACAGCGTGCGTTCCAGACCCTGCTTGCGACGCCAGCGACGAATCGCCGCGTGGTCCCCGCTCATCAACACTTCCGGCACCGACTGCCCGCGCCAGACTTCCGGCCGCGAATAGTGCGGATGGTCGAGCAACCCGTCCGAAAACGAATCACTCGCTGCCGACTGCTCGTGTCCCAGCACCCCCGGCAACAGCCTGGCGATACTGTCGACCAGCAGCATCGCTGCCAGTTCGCCGCCGCTGAGCACGAAATCACCCACCGACAGCTCCAGATCGATTTGCGGTGCGACCCGCTCGTCGATCCCTTCATAACGACCGCAAACCAGAATCAAACCCGGCTCGCGGCTCAGACGCTCCGCCCAACTCTGATCGTAGCGCTCGCCCTGCGGCGACAGACTGACGACCTTCGCCTCAGGCCCGATCGCGGCCTTGGCCGCATCGATCGCCTGAGTCAGCGGCTCGGCCTGGATCACCATGCCCGGTCCGCCGCCATAAGTGCGCTCATCGACACGACGCCAGCGGTTCCCGCTGAAATCGCGCAGCTGCCTCATCGACAACTGCAGCGCACCCTGCTCGACCGCCACCCTCGGCATGCCGAACGATCCGACCTGTTCCACCAGCTCCGGAAACAGCGTCAGCACCTCGATTTTCATCTTGTTGATCCGGCAATCGGCTCAGCGCGTTCAACCCGCTGGCGCGACGTGACAGATCGACTCCTTCTACCGCTACCGACGATTGCCGGATCAATCAAACCATTCTGTCGCTTTTGATTTTTGAGATGGCATGCCATCTCAAAAATCCGGCTGCCAGTCGGCAACGATCAGACCCTGATCCAGATCGACCGACTTGATGATCGGCCCCTTCACGAACGGGATCAGCCTTTCGACTTCGCCGTCCTTCAACACCATGACATCCTGCGCGCCGTTGCTGGTCATCTCGACGACCCTGCCCAGCTCGACGCCTTCCTCGTTGCGAACCAAGGTGCCGACCAGATCGAACCAGTAATACTGGCCCTCTTCCGGCTCCGGCAGCTCGTCACGATCGACCTGGATCTCGGCGCCGATCAGTGCGGCGGCGACATCGCGATCGTCGATCGGCCTGCCCTGCTCGTCGCTGATCTGCGCGACCAGACCGTCGCCGTGCATGCGGCCTTCGATCAAGGTGGCCTCGAATTCACGGCCCTGATGAAACAGCCACCAGTGCGGGTAATCCAGCAGGTTTTCGATGGGCCGGGTGGATGAGCGCAGCTTCACCCAACCCTTGACACCGTAGACGCCGGCGATGCGGCCCAGAACCAGCCGCCGCACGGCGTACTCCTGACCTTGGACCTTAGGCGGCCGGAACGGCAGCCGGCGCGGTCTTCACCAGAAACGCAACGCGCTCGGAGACCTGCGCGCCGTTCTTGGTCCAGTGATCGACGCGGGCCAGGTCGAGCACCAGCTTCTGTTCGCCACCGGTGGCGCTGGGGTTGTAGTAACCCAGGCGCTCGATGAAACGGCCGTCGCGCGAGCTACGGCTCTCGGTCGCCACAACGTGGTAGAACGGGCGCTTCTTGGCGCCGCCGCGAGCCAAACGAATCTTTACCATGCCTAAATCCAGCCTCTTGGAACATCGAGAATCACGCGGATGACCCGGGTCCGGGCCATCGAAGGGCGCGTATTGTAGCCGCTCCTGCGCAAATGTGAAGCTAATGACACAAATAAGTGTCGAGCGGCTTCCCGAACGCGCCCGCCGGGCGCCGCATCCGGCCTACTTGGGCTTGGCCAGCAGGCCCAGAATCCGGTCCTTGACCTCGGCGGTGTAGCCACTGCCGTAGCCGGCGTAGATCATCCGCACCCGGCCGCTGCGATCCACCAGATAGGCCGACGGCAGCCGCCACAGTTTATAGGTCTGGATGGCGATGCCGATCTGGTCGGCAACCACCGGAAAATCGACCTTGACCCGCTCCAGGAAGCGCCGCGACTTGGCGACCTCGTTGTCCGTTGCCACCGACAGGATTTCGAAATCCTGCGCGTAGCCTTCGGCGAACAGCTCGTCGCGCATCTTGTTGAGTTCGGGCATCGACTCCAGGCACGGCCCACAGTACGAGGCCCAGAAATCCACCAGGACGACCTTGCCGCGCAGCGTGCTCAGCCGGGTTCCGACGGGCCCCTGCAGCACGATGCCGGCGGCTTCGGGTGCCAGGTCGCCGATGCCGACGACGAAGGGCTTGGTGGCGTGGGCGGCGCTGCTGGTCAGTAGTGCCAAAGCGATGAGGGCAGTGCGCGCGATCCTCATTTGAAAGAGCGCCTTTTCGTGACGCCACCACCACCCTCCGTTCGTCCCGAGTAGCCGCTTGCGGCGTATCGAGGGATCCAAGTGCACTGGATCCCTCGATACGCCCGCTGAAGCGGGCTACTCGGGACGAACGGAGGGTGGTGGATGCCGCTCATTCTCTAAGGCTGGTGCGCTACGCGAATCAACGCCGCGGCATCATGCCCGGCGGCAGGCGCCCGGCGAGCCCGCGCATCATCTTCGCCATGCCGCCGCTCATGACCTTCTTCATCATGTCGCGCGTGGTTTCGAACTGGCGCATCAGCTTGTTGACGTCCTGTACCTGCACGCCGCTGCCGGCGGCGATGCGGCGCTTGCGCGAGGCCTTGATCAGATCGGGGAACTTGCGCTCCTGCGGCGTCATCGAGTTGATGATCGCGATCACCTTGCCCATTTCCTTGCCGGTGTTGACGTTCTTCATCTGCGCCTGGATCTGCGCGCCGCCGGGCAGTTTCTCGATCAGCGATTCCATGCTGCCCATGTTCTGCACCTGCTGCATCTGCTCGCGGAAATCCTCCAGGTCGAAGCTCTTCTTGCTCTTGAGCTTGTTGGCGAGCTTGGCGGCTTTTTCGGCGTCGACTTTCTTCGCGGTCTCTTCGATCAGCGACAGCATGTCGCCCTGACCGATGATGCGATTGGCGATGCGGTCCGGGTGGAAGACTTCGAGCTTGTCGGACTTCTCGCCGACGCCGAGGAACTTGATCGGCCGGCCGGTGACCTGGCGCACCGACAATGCGGCGCCGCCGCGCGAATCGCCGTCGATCTTGGTCAGGATCACGCCGGTCAGCGGCAGCGCGTCGGCGAAGGCACGCGCGGTCTTGGCCGCGTCCTGGCCGGTCATCGAGTCGACGACGAACAGGGTTTCGACCGGGTTCAGCGCGGCATGCAGCTGCGCGATCTCGGCCATCATTTCCCGGTCGACCGTAGTGCGGCCGGCGGTGTCGACGATCAGCACGTCGGCGTACTGCTTGCGCGCATGCGCCAGCGCCGCGTTGGCGATCGCCACCGGCGACTGGCCGACTTCTGACGGAAAGAATTCGACGCCGACGCCGGCGGCGACGATGCGCAGCTGCTCGATCGCGGCCGGCCGGTAGACGTCGCAGGAAACGACGATGACATTCTTCTTGTCGTCCTCCTTGAGGCGCCGCGCCAGCTTGCCGGTGGTCGTGGTCTTGCCCGAACCCTGCAGGCCGGCCATCAGGATCACCGCCGGCGGCTGCGCCCGCAGGTTCAGCGGCTCGGCGGTGCCGCCTAGCGTCGCCGTCAGCTCGCTCTGCACCACGCGCAGGAAGGCCTGGCCCGGCGTCAGCGAGGTGGTGATCTCGGCGCCGAGCGCGCGCTCCTTGACCTTGTCGATGAAGTCCTTGATCACCGGCAGCGCGACGTCGGCTTCCAGCAGCGCCATGCGCAGCTCGCGCGCGGCGGCGCTGATCTGCTCTTCGGTCAGGCGGCCCTGCCCGCGGATCGAATCGAGGACGCGGGTCAGCCGGGAGGTCAGATTCTCGAACACGGTTTAAGTCTTGCCTTCTATGACGGACCGGGAGTGTACGCGAGGCCTGCGCCAGCCTTCAGATCTCGATGAGGTCGCCGCGATGCAGATGGTGATAGTCCCAGCCGGCCAGCGCGCGCACGCACTGGCTCTCGATCAGCGCCTCGCTGCCGGGCTTGTGATGGGTCAGCAGCAGCAGCGGGCGGTGCTGCAGTTTCTGCAGCTGCTCGCCCAGCGAGGACGGCGTGAAATGCTTCGATGCCGCGCCCAGCTCGGCCTGCTCGTCGGGAAAGGCGATTTCGATCATCAGCTTGTCCAGCCGCGGCAGCGCGTTCAGATGCGTCCACAGCGTGTCGCTGGCCGCGGTGTCGCCGCTGAAGGCGAACACGCCGCTGTCGCCGAGCACGCTGTAGCCGACCGCGGGCACCGTGTGATGCACCGGGAACGGCGTCACCTGCAGCGAGCCCGGCGCGGTCTCCGCAACCAGCGGCTCGACCGGCTTGAAGCTCATGATCGGATTCTGCTTGTCCGGCAGCTCGGTGAAATCCGGCCAGATCACCCAGTTGAAGATGTGCGCCCGCAGCGCTGCGATGGTCGCCGGCAAGGCGTGGACGACGATCGGGTCTTCGACCAGGTCGAACAGGTTGTCGGCCATGAAGGCCAGGCCGCAGATGTGGTCGAGATGCGAATGCGTCAGATAGATCTGCTTGATCGCGCTCATCTCGGCCAGCGACAGGTCACCGACGCCGGAGCCGGCATCGATCAGGATGCGATCGTCGATCAGCAGGCTGGTGGTCCGCAGATCGGGCCCCACGCCACCGCTGCACCCCAAGACTCTGATCCGCATGCTGGTCGCGCCCGGCCTGGCCCGCTACTGGATAACCCGGAATGCTATCAGCCCTTCCATGCGCCGTGCAGATGCAAATCAAAACTTAATATGCGGTGAAAAACGGTATTCTCGCGGAATGTCATCCCAGATCACCCTGACGCTGACGGCCGTGGCCGTCAGCCTGTACGCCGGCGCCGGTTACCTGGCCTGGCGCGACAGCCGCTCGCTGCCGTGGACCGTGGCGATCGCGCTGATCGCCCACGCCGGCGCGTTGTCCGGCCAGCTGCTGCACGGCACCGGCCTGCATATCGGCGTCACCGAGGCGCTGTCGCTGTTCGCCTGGCAGTCGGCGATGCTGCTGTGGGCCTTCAGCTGGCGCGAGCCGGTGGCGGTCAACGGCATCGCGGTCTATCCACTGGCCGCGCTGTCCGCCGCCTGCGTCGCGGCCTGGCCGTCGCCGGTCAACGACGTCGACATGCTCAGCTGGAAGATCAGCCTGCATATCCTGATTTCACTGCTCGCCGCCGGCGTGCTGACCCTGGCCGCGGTGCAGGCGGTAGCGCTGGCGATACAGGAGCGGCTGCTGCGCAATCATGCGATCGCCTCGCGCAGCGGCCACCTGCCGCCGCTGCAGATGATGGAGCGGCTGCTGTTCCAGATGGTCGCGGTCGGCTTCGGCCTGCTGTCGCTGACCCTGCTGACCGGGCTGTGGTTCATCGACGACTGGATGGCCCAGCATCTGGCGCACAAGACCATCCTGTCGATCATCGCCTGGCTGGTGTTCGGCGTGCTGCTGTGGGGCCGCTGGCGCTATGGCTGGCGCGGCCGGATCGCGATCCGCTGGGCGCTCTCGGGCTATGGATTACTGACGCTGGCCTACTTCGGCACCAAGATTATTCTGGAACAAGTGCTTCAGAAACATTGGCTTTGGAACGCAAGTTAAAGCATGCGCGGTTGACAGCTTCAGGCCGGATTCAGTAACAAGGCAAGGCCTTCACGGACGATCGCCTGGCGCTTGAACGATATCCCCCTCGCTGTTTTGGTGGCCGTGCTCATCGCGTGCCTGCTGTTGTCGGGGTTTTTCTCCGGCTCCGAGACCGGCTTGATGACGCTGAACCGCTATCGCCTGCGCCATCGCGCGCAGCAGGGCGAGCGCGGCGCCAGGATGGCCCAGGACCTGCTGCGCCGCCCCGATCGCCTGATCGGCCTGATCCTGCTGCTGAACAATATCGCCCAGGCATTGATCCCGATGCTGCTGGTGGCGATCGCGCTGCGCCTGACCGGCGATCCCGAGACCGCGGTGGTCATCGCCACCGTCGCCACCGCGCTGCTGATCTTCATTTTCTCCGAGTCGATGCCCAAAACGCTGGGCGCGATCCACCCCGAGCGCATCGCGCTGCCGGCCGCCTATGTCTACTGGCCGCTGCTGCGTGCGATGGGCTGGCTGATCGACCTGGTCAACATCATCGGCAACCGCATCCTGCGGCTGTTCGGCGTCTCGTCCGAGGACGCGGCCCAGCACTCGCTGTCGGCCGAGGAGCTGCGCACCGTCGTCGCCGAGGCCGGCGCGATGATCCCGCAGCGGCACCAGAAGATGCTGCTGTCGATCCTCGACCTGGAGCACAGCACGGTCGAGGACATCATGGTGCCGCGCAACGAGATCGTCGGCGTCGACGTCTCCGAACCCTGGGACGAGGTGCGTCACCAGATCATCGAAAGCCAGCACACCCGGCTACCGGTGTATCGCGGCTCGATCGACCAGCTGCTCGGCGTGGTGCACCTGCGCCGGCTGATGCGCCTGGCGGCCGAGAACCGGCTGGATCTGGACGGGCTGATGGAATACGTGCGCGAGCCCTACTTCATCCCCGAAGGCACGCCGCTGAACCAGCAGCTGCTCAACTTCCAGAACCAGCGGCGGCGCATGGGCTTCGTCGTCGACGAGTACGGCGACATCCGCGGCCTGGTCACGCTCGACGACATCCTCGAAGAAGTGGTCGGCGAATTCACCACCGACCCCAGCCTGCGCGTGAAGAGCTTCTTCCCCGAGGCCGACGGCAGCTACCGCGTCGCCGGCTCGGTGACCCTGCGCAGCCTCAATCGCAGCCTCGGCTGGAAGCTGCCGCTGGACGGGCCCAAGACCGTCAACGGCCTGGTCATGGAACGTCTCGAGCAGATCCCGCAACCGGGCCGACAGGTCGAGATCGACGGCTACCTGTTCGAGATCACCGAAACCCAGGCCAATGCGGTCAAGGATGCGCGGATCACGCCGGGGCGCCGCGGCCGCGCGATCGCGGCCTAGCGCCAATCCAGCCAAAAAGCGCGTTGGCGCGCGCTTTTCTGCTCCCCGCGGATGATGTCGGCACGGTGATTGAATTATCATGGCGAGCTACGGTAGCGAGGCCAGCCAGGCTCGTGCCGGCGCCCAGGGTCCCTACCACACCGGATCGGACCGCTGCTGCGGCGCCATCGTTCAACGTTCTTCCCAAACCGGACCCACCATCGCCATGCTGCAAGCCTATCGCCAACACGCTGCCGAACGCTCCGCCCTCGGTATCCCGCCGCTGCCGCTGTCTGCCCAGCAGACCGCCGAGCTGATCGAGCTGATCAAAAACCCGCCGGCCGGCGAAGAAGCGTTTCTGGTGGATCTGCTGACGCACCGCGTGCCGCCGGGCGTGGACGACGCCGCCAAGGTCAAGGCCTCGTTCCTGACCGTGGTCGCCGACGGCGAGCTGCCCTGCAAGCTGATCTCCCGCGCCAAGGCCACCGAGCTGCTGGGCACGATGGTCGGCGGCTACAACGTCAAGCCGCTGATCGACCTGCTCGGCGATGCCGAAGTCGGCACGGTCGCCGCCGAAGCGCTGAAGAAGACGCTGCTGATGTTCGACTTCTTCCACGACGTCGCCGAGCTGGCCAAGGCCGGCAATGCCAACGCCAAGAACGTGATCCAGTCCTGGGCCGACGCCGAGTGGTTCACCAGCCGCCCGGAAGTCGCCAAAAAGATCACCGTCACCGTGTTCAAGGTTCCCGGCGAAACCAATACCGACGACCTGTCGCCGGCACCGGACGCCTGGAGCCGCCCGGATATCCCCTTGCACTATCTCGCGATGCTGAAGATGACGCGCTCGGACGCGGCCTTCAAGCCGGAAGAAGACGGCAAGCGCGGCCCGATGCAGTTCATTGATGACCTGAAGAAGAAGGGCCATCTTGTTGCCTACGTTGGCGATGTGGTCGGCACCGGCTCCTCGCGCAAGTCCGCGACCAATAGCGTGATCTGGGCCACCGGCGAAGACATTCCGTTCGTGCCGAACAAGCGTTTCGGCGGCGTCACCCTCGGCGGCAAGATCGCGCCGATCTTCTTCAACACCCAGGAAGACTCCGGCTCGCTGCCGATCGAAGTCGACGTCAGCAAGTTCGAGATGGGCGACGTCATCGATATTCTTCCGTATGAAGGCAGGATCGAGAAGGACGGCAAGCTGGCCGTCGAGTTCGAGCTCAAGAGCCAGGTGCTGTTCGACGAAGTGCGCGCCGGCGGCCGCATCAACCTGATCATCGGCCGTTCGCTGACCGGCAAGGCTCGCGAATTCCTCGGCCTGCCCGCTTCCACCTTGTTCCGTCTGCCGGCGCTGCCGGCCGAAACCAAGGCCGGCTTCACGCTGGCGCAGAAGATGGTCGGCCGCGCGGTCGGCCTGCCGGAAGGCCAGGGCGTGCGCCCGGGCACCTACTGCGAGCCGAAGATGACCACGGTCGGCAGCCAGGACACCACCGGCCCGATGACCCGCGACGAGCTCAAGGATCTCGCCTGCCTCGGCTTCTCCGCCGATCTGGTGATGCAGTCGTTCTGCCACACCGCCGCGTATCCGAAACCGGTCGACGTCAAGACCCATCGCGACCTGCCCGACTTCATCAGCAACCGCGGCGGCGTCGCGCTGCGCCCGGGCGACGGCGTGATCCACTCCTGGCTCAACCGCCTGCTGCTGCCCGACACGGTCGGCACCGGCGGCGACTCGCACACGCGCTTCCCGATCGGTATTTCCTTCCCGGCCGGCTCCGGCCTGGTCGCCTTCGGCGCCGCCACCGGTGTGATGCCGCTGGACATGCCGGAATCGGTGCTGGTGCGCTTCAAGGGCGAGATGCAGCCCGGCGTCACGCTGCGCGATCTGGTCCACGCGATCCCGCTGTACGCGATCAAGGCCGGTCTGCTGACCGTCGCCAAAGCGGGCAAGAAGAACGTGTTCTCGGGCCGCGTGCTGGAGATCGAAGGTCTGCCCAACCTCAAGGTCGAGCAGGCGTTCGAGCTGTCCGACGCTTCGGCCGAACGCTCCGCCGCCGGCTGCACGATCAAGCTCAACAAGGAGCCGGTGATCGAGTACATGAAGTCCAACGTGGTGCTCATGCAGAACATGATCGCCAACGGCTACAAGGACGCGCGCACCTTGGAACGCCGCATCAAGAAGATGCAGGACTGGCTGGCCGCGCCGACGCTGCTGGAAGCCGACAAGGACGCCGAGTACGCCGCCGTGATCGAGATCGACCTGGCCGACATCAAGGAGCCGATCGTCTGCTGCCCGAACGATCCGGACGACGCCAAGTTCCTGTCCGAAGTCGCCGGCACCAAGATCGACGAAGTCTTCATCGGCTCGTGCATGACCAACATCGGCCACTTCCGCGCCGCCGGCAAACTGCTGGAAGGCAAGAAGGACATCCCGACGCGCCTGTGGGTCGCGCCGCCGACCAAGATGGACGCCGCCAAGCTGACCCAGGAGGGCGTCTACAACACCTTCGGCACGGCCGGTGCGCGCACCGAAATGCCGGGCTGCTCGCTGTGCATGGGCAACCAGGCGCAGATGCGCGAAGGCGCCACCGCGATCTCGACCTCGACCCGCAACTTCCCGAACCGCCTGGGCAAGAACACCAACGTGTTCCTGGGCTCGGCGGAACTGGCGGCGATCGCGTCGAAGATGGGCAAGCTGCCGACCGTGGCGGAGTACCTGGCCGAAATGGGCATCGTCACCAAGGCTTCGGATCAGATCTACCAGTATCTGAACTTCAACCAGATCGACGAATACGTCGAGACCGCGAAGTCGGTGGCCACGGCCTGAAGCGAGCAAACGGCATGAGCCCCGATATCGCCCTTAAGGCCGTGTCGGGGAACCGCCGGTGACACTACGGACCCGCAGACTGATGTCTGCGGGTCTTTTTTTATGGCCGCAGCCTTGTCTGGGTGATACTGGCTACAAAACTGAACCTGCCAGGCTGCGCTGCCTCTAAACCCCACGGCCACCACCCATCAGCCTCACCGGCAACGGCCGTACTACGGAGAAAAGAATCATGACGGACAGCTTTCAATCCAAGGCCAGCCTCAAGGTCGGCGCCAAGAGCTATCAGTACTTCAACCTGAAAGCGCTGGAGCCGAAATACAAGCTGTCGCGTCTGCCCTATTCGTACAAGGTGCTGCTGGAAAACCTGCTGCGCTTCGAGGACGGCGCCAACGTCACCCGCGAGCACATCGAGGCGCTGGCCGGCGCGGACTTCAAGAACCTGCCGGCGAAGGACATCGACTTCACGCCGGCGCGCGTGGTGCTGCAGGACTTCACCGGCGTGCCCTGCGTGGTCGACCTGGCGGCGATGCGCGACGCCATGAAGAGCCTCGGCGGCGACATGGGCAAGGTCAATCCGCTGTGTCCGGTCGAGCTGGTCATCGACCACTCGGTGATGATCGATCACTACGGCACCAAGGAAGCACTCGACCTCAACGCCAAGGTCGAATTCCAGCGCAACGAGGAACGCTACACCTTCCTGCGCTGGGGCCAGGAGGCGCTGAAGAACTTCAAGGCGGTGCCGCCCGATACCGGCATCGTCCACCAGGTCAACATCGAGTATCTGGCGCGCGTGGTGTTCGAGAACGACGCCGGCGTGCTGTATCCGGACAGCTGCTTCGGCACCGACAGCCATACGACGATGGTCAACGGCATCGGCGTGCTCGGCTGGGGCGTCGGCGGCATCGAGGCCGAGGCCGCGATGCTCGGCCAGCCCTCGTCGATGCTGATGCCTGAAGTGATCGGCGTACGCGTCACCGGCAGGCTCGCCGAGGGCGCGACCGCCACCGACCTGGTGCTGACCGTGACCGAGACGCTGCGCAAGCGCGGCGTGGTCGAGAAGTTCGTCGAGTTTTTTGGCCCGGGCCTGGCGAACCTGTCGGCTTCGGATCGCAACACCATCGGCAACATGGCGCCGGAATACGGCGCCACCTGCGGCATCTTCCCGATCGACGAAGAGACACTGAACTACCTGCGCCTGACCGGCCGCAGCGATGAGCATGTCGCCGTCGTCAAGGCCTACGCGCAGGCCCAGGGCATGTGGTGGACGCCGGACGCGCCGGAGGCCGAATACACCGACGTGCTGCACCTGGACTTAGGCACGATCCAGCCGTCGATGGCCGGCCCCAAGCGCCCTCAGGACCGCGTGCTGCTGACCGACGTCAAAGCCAACTTCCGCAAGGCCTTCGAGGGCGAGCAGAAAGCGCGCCCGTCCAAGGGCCCGGCCACAGTCTCGCACAAGGGCCAGACTTTCGAGCTGAAAGATGGTGCCGTCGTCATCGCCGCGATCACCTCCTGCACCAACACCTCCAACCCGAACGTGCTGATCGGTGCCGGCCTGCTCGCCAAGAAGGCGCGCGCGCTCGGCCTGAAGACCCAGCCCTGGGTCAAGACCTCGCTGGCGCCGGGCTCCAAGGCGGTCACCGAATACCTGAAGAAAGCCGGCCTGATCGAAGACCTGGAGTATCTCGGCTTCAACATCGTCGCCTACGGCTGCACCACCTGCATCGGCAACTCCGGCCCGCTCGACGAGCCCATCGGCAAGGGCATTCAGGACAACACGCTGAGCGTGTCGGCGGTGCTGTCCGGCAATCGCAACTTCGAAGGCCGCGTCCATCAGGACGTGCGCATGAACTACCTCGCCTCGCCGCCGCTGGTGGTGGCCTATGCGATCGCCGGCAGCACCGACCTGGATCTGTCGTCCGAGCCGCTGGGCAAGAGCAAGGATGGCAAGGACGTGTTCCTGAAAGACATCTGGCCGAGCAACAAGGAGATCTCCGACCTGGTCGCCAAGGCCGTGACTTCCGACCTGTTCAAGGCCAGCTACGGCGACGTGCTCAAGGGCGACGCGCGCTGGCAGGGCATCAAGGTGGCCAAGTCCGAGACGTATCCCTGGGACAGCAAGAGCACCTACATCGCCAACCCGCCGTACTTCGAGGGCATGACGATGACGCCGCCGGGCATCAAGCCGATCGGCGGCGCGCGCGTGCTCGCGGTGCTCGGCGACTCGATCACCACCGACCACATCAGCCCGGCGGGCGATATCAAGAAGGACGGCCCGGCCGGCAAGTTCCTGGAAGAGCACGGCGTCGCCAAGGCCGATTTCAACAGCTTCGGCTCACGCCGCGGCAACCACGAAATCATGATGCGCGGCACGTTTGCCAACACCCGCATCAAGAACGCGATGACGCCGGGCGTCGAGGGCGGCGTGTCCAAGCATTACAACGGCGCCGCCGGCCCGGTCGAGTCGATCTACGACGTGGCGATGAAGTACAAGGCCGAGAACGTGCCGCTGGTGGTGCTGGCCGGCAAGGAATACGGCACCGGCAGCTCGCGCGACTGGGCCGCCAAGGGCACGATCCTGCTCGGCGTCAAGGCGGTGATCTCCGAGAGCTTCGAGCGCATTCACCGCTCGAACCTGGTCGGCATGGGCGTGCTGCCGCTGAACTTCGTCGACGGCCAGTCCGCCGCGAGCCTGGGCCTGGACGGCACCGAAGTGTTCGACTTCGCCGGCCTCAAAGCCGGCGCGACGACGCTGGACGTGACCGCGAAGAAGACCGACGGCAAAACCGTCAGCTTCAAGGCCAAGGTGCGCATCAATACGCCGAAGGAATGGGAGTACTACGCCCACGGCGGCGTGCTGCAGTACATGCTGCGGCAGATGGCTGCAGCCTAAGCAAAAGAGGGCGGCGCAAGCCGCCCTCTTTTCGTAGGGCGCACGGCCTGCCCGAGTTGTCGCATGGCAGGAACAATGGTAAAGATCCTGCCATGAATACCACCATCTCCATGGACGCCAGCGGCCGTCTGGTGTTGCCGAAGGCGATTCGCCAGCGGCTCAACCTCAGCGGTGGCGCACGATTGCAGGCCGCTGTCGTCGCCGGCCGCCTCGAACTGATCCCGGTGTCCGACGAAGAGCAACCGGCAACGGTGCGCAAGGCCGGCCTGATGGTGCTGGCCGCCACCGGCAAGGCAGTGGACGCCGCGGCCGCGGTCGCCGCCGAACGCAGTGAACAGGAAGCACGGGGCACGCGCCGGTGAGCGCTGGCGGCAGTGTCGTGCTGCTGGATTCATCGGTACTGGTCGCGGCGCTGGTCGAAGACGAGGCCCATCACGAAGCCAGCCTGCGCCTGCTCGCCCGCAAGAGCGCCTGCATCTGGAGTCATGCGCTGGCCGAGACCTTCGCGACCCTGACCGGCGGCAAGCTCGGCCTGCGTGTGCCACCCGCCCTGGCCGCCGAGCTGATCCAGCAGTCGCTGGCGCCGCGGCTCAAGCCGATCGATCTGAGTACACGCGAGCTGTTGAGCGCCCTCGGCAAGACGGCGACCGCCGGCGTCCGCGGCGGTGCGCTGTACGATTTCCTGCATCTGGCGGCGGCGCAGAAAGCCAAGGCCGGCGTGCTGTATACACTGAACGTGCGCCACTTCACCGCGCTGTCGCGGCCCGGCGCACTGAGCATCGAACTGCCGCCCTGAGAATGGCGTTGAGGAAGATTGAGTGAACTATCGGATCATCGCGCTGAGCAGCATGCTCGCGCTCGCGGCGCTCGGCGCCTGCACTTCTTCCGGACCGCACAAGGCGGTCCCGCCACCGCAGCTGAGCATGGACAAGATCGCCGAAGGCTACGTGCGCCAGGTGCTCGCAATGGGCGAGCATGACCCGAATTACGTCGACGCCTATTACGGCCCCAAGGCCTGGCAGGACGACGAGAAGAAGCAGAAGCGCTCGCTGCTGGCGATCCTGAACTTCAATGCGCGCCTACAGAAGGACATCGAAACCGCGCCGGCCGATCCGAACGTACCGCCGGAGCTGTGGGCGCTGCGCAAGCGCTTCCTGCGCAATCAGCTCGGCGCGCTCGAGGCCAAGGCGCGCATGCTCGACAACTGGAAGCCGAGCTTCGACGACGAGTCGCTGGCGCTGTACGACGTCTCCGCGCCGTTCTACGGCCGCGAGGATTTCTCGCCGATGCTGGCAGCGCTGGACAAGCTACTGCCGCCGGGCGAAGGCACGGTGTCGCAGCGCTACAACCGCTACCTCGAGCGCTACGCGATCCCCGCCGACAAGGTCGAGGCGGTGATGACGTTCGCGATCAACGCCGCCCGCGCCCGCACGCTGAAGTACTTCCGCCTGCCCGAAGGCGAGCGCTTCGAGCTGTCATTGGTGAACGGCAAACCCTGGAGCGCCTACAACTGGTACCAGGGCAATTACCTGAGCAAGATCGAGGTCAACGTCGATCAGCCGATCTCGGTCTCGCGCGCCATCGGCCTGGCCTCGCACGAAGGCTATCCCGGCCATCACGTCTACAACGTGCTGCTCGAAGACCAGCTGGTGAAAGGCCGCGGCTGGAAGGAATTCACGGTTTATCCGCTGTATTCGCCGCAATCCTTCATCGCCGAAGGCACCGCCGATTTTGGCGTGACGATGGCCTTCCCGCCGGCCGAACGGCTGGCACTGGAGCGCCAGCTGTTCGAACTCGCCGGCTTCGATCCGGCCGAGGTCGAGACTTACGACGCGATCAACGAGGCCGCAAAACCCAGCGGCAACGCGGTACTGGAAGCCGCGCGGCGTTATCGCGACGGCTCGTCCAGCCTGGAAGAAACCGTCGACTGGCTGCAGACCTACGGCCTGACCACGCCGGAGCGCGCGCAGCAGCGCCTGAAGTTCTTCGACACCTACGGCGCCTACATCATCAATTACTCGTACGGCGAAAAAGTGATTCACGACTACATGCAGCGCACCGCCGGCGCGGACGAGCCGACCTGGGCGCAGTGGCGCGCGTTCTTCGACCTGCTGTCGACGCCGCGTACGCCGAGTCCGTTGCTGCCGGATTGACCCGGGCTGCTTCAAAGCTGCGCATCAATCCGCGCAAAGCCCGGATCGTTGTGCCGATATTCCGCATGCGGTCCGAAGTGCTCTTCCAGAACCTCAAGCTCGCCGACCCGCCCTAGGCTGAACGTCTTCCAGCCGCTGCTCTGCCCTGTGCGGCTGCCGCCGCGAACCTGATAGCCGCAGACCATCAGCAAACCGCTGGCATCAACGCCCAGCGTATGCGGCTCGAACACGCGCGATGAGGCGTCGTAGTCGAGCTGCAGCCGGCACTTCCGCTCGATCGCGGCGGCGATGACAGCGGCTTTGTCGGCGTCCTTCATCGATAACTGACTCCTTGGCCTTGTTATGACCGGCGTCGAGGGTCTAAAATTCAATCCGGACCAATTTAGTCCTGTATGAATCAACAGCCGGATTTCCCATGCTCAAGCTCGCCAAACTGACGGACTACGCGACGGTCGTGATGACCGCGATCGCGGCCGACCCGGCGCGGCTGCATAGCGCACAGGATCTGGCAGAACGCTCGCATCTGCCGGCGGCAACCGTCTCCAAGCTGCTGAAGCAGTTGAGCAAGGCCGGGCTGATCGACGCCACGCGCGGCGCCCAGGGCGGCTACCGGCTGACGCGCAGTGCCGAGCAGATCACCGTCGCCGACGTTGTCGATGCGGTCGAGGGGCCAATCGCGGTCACCCAATGTTCGATCCATAGCGGCAGCTGCAATATCGAAACCAGCTGCGGCACGCGCGCCAACTGGCGGCTGATCAACACCGCGATCCGCCAGGCGCTGGAAGCGGTGAGCCTGGCGCAGATAGCGGCGCCGCTGCGTCGCAGCGGCGGCAATGAAAATCCGCTGACCTTCCACCCTCGTGCGAAGCCCGCCAGTGGTAGCAAATCCATCTCGCTCGGGCCGACGCCCGAGTGATCGCCGCAACCTCCAAGACAAACCAACGGCAACCCTAATGGCAGCCACCCAAGAAATGCAGGACCTGGTGAAAGCGCGCAAGTACGAAGCGGGCTTCATCACCGACGTCGAATCCGAAAGCGCCCCGCCCGGCCTGTCCGAAGACACCATCCGCCTGATCTCGGCGAAGAAAAACGAGCCCGAATGGCTGCTCGCGTTCCGGCTCAAGGCCTATCAGCGCTGGCTGAAAATGACCGAGCCGACCTGGGCGCATGTGCATTATCCGAAGATCGACTACCAGGCGATCTCGTATTTCAGCGCGCCGAAGTCGATGAAGGACCGGCCGAAGACGCTGGACGAGGTCGACCCGAAGCTGCTCGAAACCTACAAGAAACTCGGCATTCCGTTGCGCGAGCAGGAGATGCTGGCCGGCGTGCAGAACGTCGCCGTCGACGTGGTGTTCGACTCGGTCTCGGTCGGCACCACGTTCCGCGCGAGCCTGAAAAAAGCCGGCGTGATCTTCTGCTCGATCTCCGAAGCCGTGCACGAGTATCCGGAGCTGGTGAAGAAATACCTGGGCTCGGTGGTTCCGTTCGGCGACAACTACTACGCGGCGCTGAATTCCGCGGTGTTCACCGACGGCTCCTTCGTGTTCGTGCCCAAGGGCGTGCGCTGCCCGATGGAGCTGAGCACCTACTTCCGCATCAACGAGCGCAACACCGGCCAGTTCGAGCGCACCATCATCATTTGCGAAGAAGGCGCGCACGTATCGTATCTGGAAGGCTGCACCGCGCCGCAGCGCGACGAGAATCAGCTACATGCAGCGGTGGTCGAGCTGGTGGCGCTGGACGATGCGACGATCAAGTATTCGACCGTGCAGAACTGGTATCCGGGCGACGAGAACGGCATCGGCGGCATCTACAACTTCGTCACCAAGCGCGGTGACTGCCGCGGCCCGCGCAGCAAGATTTCCTGGACGCAGGTCGAGACCGGCTCGGCAATCACCTGGAAGTACCCGAGCTGCATCCTGCGCGGCGACGACAGCGTCGGCGAGTTCTACTCGGTGGCGCTGACCAACAACCGCCAGCAGGCCGACACCGGCACCAAGATGATCCACGTCGGCAAGAACACGCGCTCGACGATCATCTCCAAAGGCATTTCCGCTGGCCGTGGCGAGCAGAGCTATCGCGGCCTGGTGCGCATCCTGGCTTCGGCCGAGAACGCGCGCAACTACACGCAGTGCGATTCGCTGCTGATCGGCTCGGAATGCGGCGCGCACACCTTCCCGTACACCGAAGTGCGCAACAAGAGCGCCCGGCTCGAGCACGAAGCGACGACGTCGAAGATCGGCGAAGACCAGCTGTACTACGCGCGCTCGCGCGGTCTGAGCGAGGAAGACGCGGTATCGATGATCGTCAACGGCTTCTGCAAGGACGTGTTCAAGGAACTGCCGATGGAATTCGCGGTGGAAGCGCAGAAACTGCTGCAGGTTTCGCTGGAAGGCGCCGTCGGCTGAAGCCGACCGCCACAAAGGACAAAGAAAAACATCATGCTGAACATCGACAATCTTCACGCCAAAGTCGGCGACAAAGAAATCCTGAAAGGCCTGAACCTCACCGTGAATCCCGGTGAAGTGCACGCCATCATGGGCCCCAATGGCGCCGGCAAGTCCACGCTCGGCCATGTGCTGGCCGGCCGCGAAGGCTACGAATGCACGCAGGGCTCGGTGACGTTCGATGGCCGCAACCTGCTGGAGCTTGAAACCGAGGAGCGAGCCGCGGCCGGCGTCTTCCTCGGCTTTCAGTACCCGGTGGAAATTCCCGGCGTGTCGAACATGTACTTCCTGAAAGCCGCATTGAACGCGCAGCGCAAGCGTCGCGGCGAATCCGAAATCGAAGCCACCGACTTTCTCGCCTTCGTGCGCCAGCAGGTCAAGAAAGTCGGCATCAAACCGGAGATGCTGCAGCGCGGTGTCAACGAGGGTTTTTCCGGCGGCGAGAAGAAGCGCAACGAGATCCTGCAGATGCTGGTCCTGCAACCGAAGCTGATGGTGCTCGACGAAACCGATTCCGGCCTCGACATCGACGCGCTGAAGATGGTCAGCGACGGCATCAATGCCATGCGTTCACCGGAGCGCTCGGTGATCCTGGTGACGCATTACCAGCGCCTGCTCGATTACGTGAAGCCGGACTTCGTCCACGTGCTGGCCCAAGGCCGGATCGTCAAATCCGGCGGCCCGGAATTCGCACTCGAACTCGAAGAGCGCGGCTACGGCTGGCTGGAGGCGGCGTGAGCTCAGCCTACCGAAACGCCTGGGAACAGCTGCCGGAGTCGCTGCGCGCCGCGCGCGCCGGCGCCTGGGAACGGTTCGTCGCGAAAGGCTTTCCGAGCAAGCGCGAAGAAGACTGGCGCTACACCGATCTCAGCGCGCTGAACGATGCGAGCTTTGCGGGTGGCGCGGCGGCTGCGCTCGACGACCGGACGCTGCAGAACTGGCAGCGCCTGGTGTTCGTCAATGGACAGCGCCAGAGCGGTGAGGCGCGCACACCGGAAGCGCTGCTCGCAGACGATGGCGTCACCGCATTGAATGCAGCGCTGACTCGCGATGGGCTGGATCTGCAGGTCCCACGCAATCAAAAAGCCGAGCCCTTACATCTGCTGAGCCTGCAATCCGGCGGCGCGATGAGCCATCTGCGCCATCGCCTGGTGCTGGAAGCCGGCGCCGAAGCGACGCTGCTGATCGATACACGCGGCGACGACAGCGCGACGCTTTCCACCGGCGTGCTCGAAGTGGAAATCGGCGCCAATGCGCGGCTGCGACTGCTACGTATCCAGGACGCCGGCGCCAACGCCAACGACCTGTTCCGCAGCCAGATCCGGGTCGGCCGCGATGCGCGGCTGGAATACGTCGGCCTCGATCTGGGCGGCGGCCTGGTGCGTCACGATCTGAACGTGCAACTCGCCGAACCCGGCGCCTACGCCGAAGTGCATGGTGTGTTCGCCCCCAGCGGCAATACGCACGTCGACACGCATACGCGCATCCTGCATCAGGCACCGCACACCACCAGCCGCGAAGTATTCCGCGGCCTGGTCGCCGGCCGCGCGCATGCGGTGTTCAACGGCCGCATCGTCGTCGAGAAGGCGGCGCAGAAAACCGACTCGGAGCAGAATCTGGCCTCGCTGCTGCTGTCGCCGGGCGCCGAAATCAACGCCAAGCCCGAGCTGGAAATCTACGCCGACGACGTCAAGTGCGCGCACGGCGCCACCTGCGGCCAGCTCGACGAGATGGCGCTGTACTACCTGCGCTCGCGCGGCCTCGACGCCGACACCGCGCGCAACCTGCTGCTGTTCGCGTTCGCGCACGAGGTGCTGTCGCGCGTCGCCACCGACGATGCCCGCGTCGAGATGGAACGCCGCCTCGCCGGCCGCCTGCCCGGATCGGCAGCGTACGAGGGACTGGTCGAAGGACTGATGGCATGAACGACTTCACCGCACCGCCGCTACTGCAGCCGGCTCTGCAACTGGACGCGATCCGCGCGCAGTTCCCGATCCTGGGCGAAGTGATTCACGGCAAGCGCCTGGCCTATCTGGACAACGCGGCGACCACGCAAAAACCCGAAGCGGTGCTGCACGCGCTCGACGATTACTACCGTCATGCGAACGCGAACGTGCATCGCGCGGTGCATGAACTGGCCGCGCGCGCGACCACGCGCTACGAAGCCGCGCGCGACCGCATCGCCGCGTTCTTCAACACCGCGCGCGAGCAGATCGTGTTCACCCGCGGCACCACCGAGAGCATCAACCTGGTCGCGCGCAGCTTCCTGCAACCGCGGCTGCAGCCGGGCGACGAAGTGCTGGTGACCGGCATGGAACACCACTCCAACATCGTGCCCTGGCAGCTCGCCGGCGCGAAGACCGTGGCCGCGCCGGTGCTCGACGACGGCAGCCTCGATCTCGATGCCTGGCGCGCGCTGCTGAGCCCGCGCACCCGGCTCGTCGCCGTGGTGCAGGTGTCGAACTCGCTGGGCACGATCAACCCGATCGCCGAGATGGTGGCCGAGGCCAAGGCACGCGGCATTCCGGTGCTGGTCGACGGCGCGCAGGCGATCGCGCATACACAAGTCGACCTGGCGACACTGGGCGCGGACTTCTATTGCTGCTCGGCGCACAAGGCCTATGGCCCGACCGGCTTCGGCATGCTGTGGGCGCGTCGTGAGCATCTGGAGGCGATGCAGCCCTGGCAGGGCGGCGGCGACATGATCCGCACGGTCAGCTTCGGCGGCAGTACCTGGAACGAGGTGCCGTACAAGTTCGAGGCCGGCACGCCCGACATCAGTGGTGCCATCGGCTTCGCCGCGGCGCTGGACTGGATCAGCGGCGTCGGCCTGGCCGCGATCGCCGCGCACGAGCACGAACTGCTCGAGTACGGCACCGAGGCACTGATGGGCATCCCCGGGCTCCGGCTGATCGGCACCGCCGCCGACAAGGCCGGCATCCTCTCCTTCGTGCTCGATCAGGCGCATCCGCACGACGTCGGTTCCATCCTCGATCAGGAAGGCGTCGCGGTGCGCACCGGCCACCACTGCACGATGCCGCTGATGGAGCGCTTCGGCGTACCGGCGACGGTGCGTGCCTCGCTGGCGGTCTACAACGGCCGCGACGACATCGATCAGCTCGCAGCGGCGCTGAAAAAAGCCGCCCGACTGCTAAGTTGATCGCGCTCCGGGCGGACAGGGAATCCGCCCGACGGCACAAAAGCGTTGCTCGTGTGTAATTATTCGGGGAACCATGCCGATATAAGGTCTGGTAACCGAGACTGCGCGCCCAAATGAGCCGATCCAGACCCAGCATTCCGATGCGTGCACCGGCGCGGGTGAGGCCTTTGCACTGGCGTCAGGGGCTGCAGTTCAAGTTG
Organism: Hydrocarboniphaga sp.; assembly: GCF_965279055.1. Taxonomy (NCBI): domain Bacteria; kingdom Pseudomonadati; phylum Pseudomonadota; class Gammaproteobacteria; order Nevskiales; family Nevskiaceae; genus Hydrocarboniphaga; species Hydrocarboniphaga sp. Next base: position 2,582,469 of record NZ_OZ257125.1, read on the forward strand.
TCGATGCTGCTCACCGGTACGCTTATCGTGCTCGGCGCATCGACCTGGCTGGCGGGCGACTACCTGGTCAAGGCCGAGCTGATGGCCGACAGCTTCCGCTACGAGCGCGAGAGCGCGCAGCGCGTCGCCGACCGCATGGCCGCACTGTCCGAGCAGGTGCAGGAACTCTCCAATACCTTGGGCACGCTGGCAGTACAGCCGGGGGCGCCGGCGCGCGCGCAGTTCACCGCCGTGGCGCCGACCCTGGTCGAGCGCAGCCTCGCCAGCAGCCTGATCGTCGCCGTCGGCGTGTGGCCGCTACCGCGCAGCTTCGACCCTGCGCAGGAGCGCGCCAGTCTCTACCTGCAGCGCGACGCATCCGGCGTGTTCAATCCGCGGGGCGACTACAACGACACCCGCGTCGCGCCCTATTACGAAGAGAGCTGGTTCACGCCGACACGCTACGCCGCCGCCGACCGCTGCTACTGGACGCCGATCTACCGCGAGCCGCTGAGCCGCCAGGAAGTGGTGTCCTGCAGCTTGCCGCTGCGCGACGGCCGCGGCTTCATCGGCGCGATCACCATCAGCCTGTCGGTGATCCGGCTCAACGAAATGTTTGCGCGCTTCACTGCCGGCAGCCCGGGCTACAGCCTGCTGATCGGCCGCGACACGCGCCTGATCGGCATCTCCGACGTGGCCGCGCGCAAGTTCGGCGCCAAGCAGCCGACCAATCTGGTCGAGCTGGCGCAGCAGCAGCCGCGCTTCAACTCGCTGGCGCTGACGATTCACCAGCAGGACGAGGCCTTCATCAGCGCTGCGGTGCAGTCGCCGGCGTACGACGCGGCGACGGTGTCGGCGCTCAAGGATGGCACGCGCAACCTGTCGCGCCAGGAATCCGAGCTGGCGCTGTCGTCGATCTGGAACCAGATCGCGCGACGCGACACCCAGCCCGAGCCACCGCGGATGCTGCGCTTCGAGAACGACGCCGTGCTCGACGAGCCCTCGTTCGCGACGCTGATCGAGCTGCCGCAAACCTTCTGGCGGATTGTCAGAGTGACGTCGGAGCGCGAAGGCTTCAACGGCGTGCACTACTTCTTCAACCAGACCTTGCTGGTGGTCGGCGGCGCTGCGCTGATGACCGCGCTGCTGATTTATCTGAGCATCAACTGGCTGGTGCTGCGGCCGCTGCGGCGCATGACCAACGACCTGGCCAGCGCCGACACCGCCGAAGACGCGCTGCAGATCCAGTTCGACGAAAATGCCGACAACGAAATCGGCGTGCTGTCGCACTGGCACAACGAGCGCGTGCGCCAGCTGCGCGACGTCATGGAACGCACCATCGCCACCAACTCGCAGCTGGTGGTCGAGTCCGACGAGCGCCGCACCGCGCAGGAAGCGCTGGCCAAGGCGCAAGAGCGCGCGACGCTGGCGCTACAGGCGGTCGCCGACGGCGTGATCATGACCAACGAACGCGGCGTGGTCGAAGACATCAACCCGGTCGCCGAACAGCTGGTCGGCGTCACCGCGCGCGCTGCGCGCGGCCGCATTTTCACCGAAGTGTTCAAGGCCCAGGCGACGCGCGAAAACACCGCCGCCGACGGTCCTCTGCCGAATCTTGCCGAGCTGGCGATCCAGCGCGGTACGCGCCTGGAATACAGCAACGGCGTGTTCCTGCAGAACGACGGCCAGCGCGAAATCGAAATCTACGTCTCGGTCACGCCGATCCGCACGCGCCTGAATCGTGTGATCGGCGCGATCGTCGTGTTCCGGCCGGCCGCCGAAGTCAACGAGGCCGATCTGGCGCTGCAGGACCGGCGCATGATCGACGCGGTCACCGGCCTGCCCAACCGCATCGCCTGCGATCGCGCGATCCGCTCGCTGCTCGACGGCGTGCGCGTCACCGCGCGCCCGCACGTGCTGCTGGTGATCGACGTGGATCACCTGAAGCGCGTCAACGACACCGCCGGCCAGCAGGCCGGCGACGAGGTGCTGACGCGCCTGGGCGAGTCCATCGTCTCGCGCGTCGGCAACGCCGGCGAAGTGTTCCGCATGGGCGCCGACCAGTTCGCGGTACTGCTCGGCAACTTCGACGAGGAACGCGGCCGCGTGTTCGCCGAAGCACTGCGCGAGCTGCTCGGCAATACGCGCATCTACTGGGAATCCAAGCCGGTCAACGTCACCGTCAGCATCGGCCTGACCGCGATCACCGACGAAACGCATGGCCCCGTCGATCTGATCCGCCGCGCCGAAGATGCCTGTGCCGCGGCCAAGCGTGCCGGCCGCAATGCGGTGATGATTTACGACACCAGCCAGGATCGCACCGAGCGCAGCTCGGACGACGCGATCTGGGTGCGCCGCATCCGCGCCGGCCTGGAGCAGAGCCTGTTCCACCTGACCACGCAATGGGCGATGCCGGCGCAGACGCATCAGAGCGAAGGCCATGTGTTCGACATCCTGCTGGCGCTGGAGGACGAGGAAGGTTTCTGGGCTTCGCCGACTGCGTTCCTGCCGGTGGCCGAACGTCATCACCTGGTGCCGGAGATGGACCGCTGGGTGATCCGCAACACGCTGGAATACCTGGCGCGCTCGCCGGACACGCTGGAGCGGCTCGCGTTCTGCAGCATCAACCTGTCGGCCGGCACGCTATCGGATCACTCGCTGGTCGAGTATCTGGCCGAGCAGTTTCAGCGCCATCCCGACGTGCCGCCGCGCAAGCTGTGCTTCGAGCTGCGCGAAGATGCACTCGCCGAATTCCCCAACCAGGCGCAGATTTTCTGCGAGGCGATGCGCTCGCTCGGCGTGCGCGTCGCGGTCGATCATTTCGCCGGGCGCAGCGCATCGGATGTCGCGCTGATCCGCCGGCTGAACATCGATTTCGTCAAGATCGATGCGCTGCACTTCCGCAGCCTTGGCACCGACCCGGTCGAGCAGCTGCTGGCGGAATCGCTGGTGCGCCTGGCGCGAACGCTGCGCAAGCGCGTCATCGTCGCCAACCTCGGCGACGCCGGCGCGCTGGATGCCTGGCGCCGTCTGGGTGCGGATTATTTGCTGGGCTTGGCGATCGCCAAGCCATCTCCGGTGGTGTTTTATGCGCCGGGCGGTTGAGACGGTTTATTAAAAAAGCCGCCGTTCGTCCCGCACGCGGCGTAAGTCTCACGCGTATCGAGGGACCGGATCGCGTCGGGTCCCTCGATACGCCGCTGCGCGGCTACTCGGGATGAGCGGATTGTCGTGGTAACGGCTGGAGAAATCAGCAGCGCGCTGTAGCCGCAGGGCCCGCTCAAACCGGCGCGATCGCTTCCAGATAATCGATCCGCAGATCCACGCTCTCGCGATCGCGATAGCGATTGATGCCCAGCGCATAGAACGCGTGCAGCTGGCCGCGTCGGCACAGCTGATCGGCGCCGCCGAAATGGATCGCGCTCAGCTCCGCGCCATTGCCACCGACCAGGCGCAGTCGATACTTGGCATGCGTGCCATCGCCGCCGACGACGCGCGCATCGATCACCTCGAAGCGGTTGTCGAAGCGTGGCTCGCCGAAACCGGCGCCCCAGGGGCCGCCGAGTTCCAGGCAGCGCGCAGTGTCGATGTGCAGCTCGCTCGCGAGCAGTGGGCCGTCGCTGTCGAGCCAGGCTTCACGCTCCAGCGGCAGCAGCGCCGCCGCGCAGGCGTTGTTGAAGGCTTCGCGAAACTGCGGATAGCCGCGCTTGCTCAGGCTCAGACCGGCCGCCATCGCATGGCCGCCGAAACGCTCGATCAGACCCGGATGCGCGGCGTCGACCGCGGCGATCGCATCACGGATGTTCAGGCCCTGCACCGAACGCGCCGAGCCCTTCAGCATCGCGCGATCCTGCGACGGCGCGAATGCGATCGTCGGTCGATGCAGGCGCTCCTTGATACGCGCCGCGACCGGGCCGATCACGCCCTCGTGCCAGTCCTCGTCGAACACGCAAACGCCGTGGCGATCGTCCGGCTGCAGGCGCCCGGCAATCTGGATCGCGGTGTCGGTCATGCCCTGCTGGATTTCGCGGCGCTCACGATTGATCTGTTCCAGCGAGGTCGCCAGTTCGGTCGCGCGGGCGGCGTCTTCTTCCAGCAGGCATTCGATGCCGAGTCGCGCATCGGCGAGCCGGCCGGCGGCGTTGATGCGCGGCCCGAGCACGAAGCCCAGATCGATCGCGCTGATCGCCTCGAATGCACGACCGGCCCCGCTGAGCATCGCCAGCAGGCCGGGCCGCGCGCGGCCGCTGCGCAGACGCGCGACGCCCTGGGCGACCAGGATGCGGTTGTTGCGATCCAGCCGCGCGACGTCGGCGACCGTGCCCAGCGCCACCAGATCGAGCCAGTCGGCGAGCTTGGGCACCGGGCGTTGCGCGAAGGCGCCGCGATCACGCAGATGCGCGCGCAGTGCGGCCAGCAGATAGAACATCACGCCGACGCCAGCGAGCGACTTGCTCGGAAACGGGCAACCCGGCTGATTCGGATTGACCAGCGCATCGGCCTGCGGCAACACCGGCCCGGGCAGGTGGTGATCGGTGACGATGACCTGCATGCCGAGTTCGCGCGCAGTCGCGACGCCGGCGATGCTGGCGATGCCGTTGTCGACGGTGACCAGCAGTTGCGCGCCCATCGCCTTCGCAGTCTGCGCCAGCGCCGGCGACAGGCCGTAGCCCATGGTCACGCGGTGTGGCACCACATAGTCCACCGACGCGGCGCCGAGCGCGCGCAGGCCGAGCACCGCGAGCGCGACGCCAGTGGCGCCGTCGGCATCGTAGTCGCCGGCGATGACGATGCGACGTTGTTGCGTGATGGCCTCGGCCAGAATCCCGACCGCGCGCGGCAGGCCGAGCAGCCGATCCGGCGGCAGCATCTGCGCCAGATCCAGGCCGACTTCGTCAGCTTCGATCAGGCCGCGCGCCGCGTACACGCGCTGCAGCACCGGGTCCAGCGTGGCAGGCAGGCGATGCGCGGGAACAATGCGGCGGCGGATCTGCCGACGCTCAACCGCCATCGGGCACGACGTTGGCGGAGATGTGATTCTGCTGCAGGCGCGCTCGCGCGGAATCGGCGGCTTCGCGCGTCGGATAAGGCCCGCTGCGCACGCGATAGCGCGCGCTGCCTCCGGCTTCGGTCAATGAAATCGAGCTGGAGAATCCCAGTGCTTTGAGCTGTGCTTCGACCTGGCGCGCGTTGCCGATGTCGGCATAACTGCCGGCTTGCACGGCCCAGCGCGGTCCCTTGGCTGCACCATTCGTCGCAGGCGGCGTCGTCACCGGCGCGGCGGCGGGCGGCGCGATCACGGGCTTGGGCGGCGTGGTCTGAGCCGTCGTCACGGCCGGAGCCGGTGTCGTCGGACGTGTGGCAGCCGGAGCCTGCGCGGGTGCAGGTTTGGATTCCGTCGGTGTCGCAGGCCTGGGCTTGCTCGCGCCTGTCGCCGCTGTTGGCGGCGTGCGCTGGCTTATCGGTGGTTTGATTTCGGCAGTAGGCTTGGAGGGGGATGGCGTCGGCGCTTTCGGCGGCGGCTCTTCCGAAGTTTCGGCGGACGGTGCGGCGGCGATGTCGTCGTCTTCCTGCACCGCTTCGCTTTGCACCTCCGGACTGGCCGGCGTTTCGCGGCCGAGTCCGGAGAATTGTTTCGCGGCGGCTTCGGCCGATTCGGCGATGGCCTTGCGCGAAGCCGGCGTGCCCGGCTCCAGCGGCTGCGAAGGCGTCGGCGCCGGCGCGGCCTGCGGCTCCATCGGAGCCGCCGTCGCATCGGCCTTCGGCATCGTGATCGGCCGCGTGTCGTCGACGGCGACTTCGACCCGGCGCATGCCGGGCTCGGCGGGCTTGGGATCGCTCGGCGCCGGCAGCAGCAGGCTGGCGATGAACAGCATCAGCAGGATCACGCCGGCGCCGAGCAGACGGCGTAGCAGCACCGCGTTCACGAGATCAGGCCCTGGTCGAGCAGCTCGATCGCGCTGGCGACGGTCAGGAAGGAGCCGCAGACCAGAATCGCCGCGCCCTCGCCCGCCTGCGCCGCGGCCTCGCGCATCGCGTCCGCGATCTCGGGAACGGCCCGGCCATGCAGGCCGGCGCTGGCGGCGCGCTGCTGCAAAGTCTGCGCAGTCAGGCCACGCGGCGGCGGCAGGCCGACGAAACTCGCGCCGGCCACATGCGGCGCGAGCACGCGCGCGACATTCTCGACCGGCTTGTCCGACAGCATGCCGAGCAGCAGCCACGGCGCGCGCGGCGCAAACGTCTGCGCGATGTTGTCGGCCAGCACTTCGGCCGCCTCGGTGTTGTGCGCGACATCGAACCACCAGCGGCCGCGATTCTCGAAGCGGCCGGCAAGCCGCAGTTGCGGCAGCGCCGCGCGAATCGAAGCTTCGCTCACCGGCAGCAGCGGCTGCAGCGCTTCTATGGCGGCGAGCACGCCGGCCGCGTTGCGCAACTGCACCGCGCCGCGCAAGCCAGGCAGGGGCAGCGCGTCAAAACGCGTCTGCGCGGACTGCCAGCTCCAGCCCTCCGCGGCGATCTCGTAGCGGTAGTCGACATCCAGCTGCTGCAGCTTCGCGCCGATATGTCGCGCCTGTTTCAGCAGGCTGGCCGGCGGCGCCGGATCGACCAGCACGGCCGGCTTCTGCCCGCGAAAAATGCCGGCTTTTTCGAAGCCGATGGCTTCGCGTCCCGCACCGAGCCAGTCTTCGTGATCGAGGCCGATATTGGTGACCATCGCCGCATCGGCATCGACGATATTGACCGCGTCGAGACGGCCGCCGAGGCCGACTTCCAGAACCTGCGCGTGCACACCCGCCTCGGCGAACAACCACAACGCGGCCAGCGTTCCGAACTCGAAGTAGGTCAGCGCAATCTCGTCTCGCGCCTGCTCGATCGCGGCGAAGGCGCGGCACAAGGCCGCGTCGCTGGCCTCGACGCCGTCGATGACGACACGCTCGTTGTAGCGCAGCAGATGCGGTGAGCGGTACAGGCCGACGCGATAGCCGGCCTGGCTGTAAATCAACGCCGCCAGCGTCGCGCTGGAGCCCTTGCCGTTGGTGCCGCCGACGACGAGCGTGACGATGCCGGCCGCGGGCAGGCCCAGGCGCACGGCGACCGCACGCACACGCTCCAGCCCGAGCTCGATCGCGCTCGGATGGAGTTGCTGCTGGTAGTCGAGCCACGCATCCAGGGACGCATCGGCAGCCGGCGCGGTCATCGCCGGGGACGCGGTGGATTGCGGCTGAGCGTCGAGGATCAAGCCTTCGGCGACGGCGCCCAATGGGTCATCATCGCGAGCAGGCGGTGCAGCTTGTCGCGCATTTCACGACGGTCGACGATCATGTCGATCGCGCCATGCTCGAGCAGGAACTCGGCGCGCTGAAAGCCTTCCGGCAGTTTCTGGCGCACGGTCTGCTCGATCACGCGCGGGCCGGCGAAACCGATCAGCGCACGCGGTTCGGCAATGATGATGTCGCCCAGCATCGCCAGGCTCGCCGACACGCCGCCCATGGTCGGATGCGTCAGCACGGAGATGAACGGCAGGCCACGATCCGACATGCGCGCCAGTACCGCCGAAGTCTTGGCCATCTGCATCAGCGAGAACAGCGACTCCTGCATGCGCGCGCCGCCGGTGGCGGAAAAGCACACATAAGGAATGCCGGCTTCGAGCGCGGCATTGGCGCCGTGGACGAACTTCTCGCCGACCACCGAGCCCATCGAGCCACCCATGAAGCCGAACTCGAACACCGAGGCGACCAGCGGCAAGCCATTGATCTGGCCGCTCATCACCACCAGCGCATCTTTTTCGTCGGTGTCGGCCTGCGCTTCCTTGACGCGGTCGGTGTACTTGCGCGAATCCTTGAACTTGAGTGGATCGGCCGAGGCGATGTTCTTGGCGATCTCGACGCGGCCGTCCTGGTCCAGCAGCTGGTTGAGCCGCGCACGCGCGGTGATCGGGCGATGCGCGCTGCACTTGGGGCAAACTTCCAGCGTGCGCTCGAGTTCGGCGCGATACAGCACCGACGCGCAGCCGTCGCATTTGACCCACAGCCCCTCGGGCACGTTGTGCTTGCGCACGCCATGAGTCAGCAACTGCGATCCCGCGATCTTGTCGAGCCAGCTCATGACGGCATTCCCTGGTTGTCCATCGCGCGGCGCATGGCGCCGAGCTTCTCCTTGAGTATTTCAGGCAAAAGATGGGCCTGCGCCTGATGTTTTTCGATTTCGCTGACCAACGCGCTGCCGACGATGACGCCGTCCGCGATTCTGGCGACCTGGGCGGCCGACTGTGGATCGCGAATGCCGAAGCCGACGGCCAGCGGCAAGTTGGTATAGCGACGGATTTCGTTCAGCTTGGTTTCCACGCTGGCGACGTCCAATTGCGATGATCCGGTGACTCCCTTCACCGAAACATAATACAGATACCCCCCCGCCTGCGAGGCCACGGCCTGGATGCGCGCCGCCGGGCTGGTCGGCGCGATCAGGAAAATCAGGTCGATGCCGGCTTCGCGCAGTGGGCCGCCGAAATCGCCGGCCTCTTCCACCGCCAGATCGACGATCAGCACGCCGTCGACACCGGCGGCCCTGGCCTCGGCAGCGAAAGCCTGGATGCCGAGATGCTCGATCGGGTTCAGATAGCCCATCAGCACCACCGGCGTCTGGCTGTCCTTCTGACGGAACTGCGCGACCATGGCGATGACGTTGCGCAGGCTGGTGCCGTGCGCCAGCGCGCGTTCGCAGGCCAGTTGAATCACCGGGCCGTCGGCCATCGGGTCGGAGAACGGCACGCCGAGTTCGAGAATGTCGGCGCCGCCTTCGACCAGCGCGTGCATCAGCGCGACGGTCTCCTTGGGGTGCGGATCACCGGCGGTGATGTACGGAATCAGTGCCTTGCGCCCACGGTCTTTGACCGCAGCGAGACGGGACGAAATTCGACTCATGGAATGAGCAGCCTGGAACGGATCGGATTGATGCCGGAGCGGTGGAGCACGCCGCGAGTAGCCTGCGATCGGGGAGCGGCGACTTTACGGGGCGTATGGCGGCGACTCAAGCGGAATTTTGCTCGTCGTGCGCGCCGCAGTGCAGCATCCCGTACAGCGGGCATTCAGATAACTTACTCTTTGATCAGTTAAAGCAATGCCACACATCCGAACTGGCGATTAGCAACTGTCATGTAGAGGGCCTAGATTGTGTTGCATCGCAACATGTTCGCGATCCCTAGGCTCAGGAGTACCTGCCATGAAACGCCTGTTCCCCACCCTGTCCAGCCTGTTCGCTACCTGGACCACCGCCGGCCAGTACAGCTCGGTCGAGCAGCTGGAGCTGGCCGAAGACGAGGCCGAGTCGACAGCGCGCAAGGTCCATCCGCTGCCGGGCGTGCAACGCCGCCCGGCCGACAGTGTCCAGGCCAAGCCGCCTCGCAAGAAATTCGGCTGAGGCAGCCGCCGCGCGACACACACGAAAAAGCCGGCTTTTGCCGGCTTTTTCGCGTTACGACTTCACCGCGCTACAGACAGAGCGCGCCGACGCAGACCAGCTTGCCTTTCGCGGCGACCGGCTTGTAGGTCGCGTCGCCGTCGAAGTTGGCGTCATAGCCCAAACCCAGGATCACGCTCAGGCTGCCGCTCAGCGTGCCGGTACAGCTGGCCTTGCCCTGCGCGTCGCTGCTGGCCTCGCAGACCGCGATACTGCCGGCGCTGAAGCGCACGCGTGCGCCGACGATCGCCGCACCGGTCTTGCCATCACCCAAGTTCGCCGACACGGTCAACAGGCTCGGCAGGCCGCCGGCCTGCGCCGAGATATAGCCGCTGGCGCTCATCGCGCTGGCGCGCTTGTTCCAGACGATGCTGGCGACGTTGGAGCTGATCGCGCCCGAAGTCGCCTTCACCGAGTCGGTGCCGGCGACGCTGCCGGTCCAGCAGTGCCGCGCGCTGCCGTCGCTGCCCGAGTTCACCGTCGCCGTGCCCGGATTGGCGCCAGTACGGGTGAACTTGATCGGCGCGCCGACATAGGGCTTGCCGCTGCGATTGCTGGCGACGGCGCTCAGGCACTGCTGCTCGCGCAGGTCGAGACTGGCGCTCGCCGGGCTCAGGCTGATCACGCCGAGGTCGTCGTCGACGATGGTCAAGGTATACGCCGATGGCGAGCCCAGGCTGACGTTGACCGGCGCGCTGAGCGTGAAGACCGCCGTTTCATCGCTTTCCGCGGCGCTGTCGTTGACCGGCGTGACGATGAAGCTCTTGCTGGTTTCGCCGGGCGCGAAGCTGATCGCCGTGGTCGTCAGCTTGTAGTCGCTGTTGCGGGTCGCCGTGCCCGAGATCGCCAGCGTCGCCGATACGCTGCGGCTGCTGGCCCCCGACAACTGCACGCCGACCGTGACCTCGGCACCGGCGTTCTCGGCGACCGCGCTGCTCGCCGTGGCAAAGCGCAAGCTCGGCGTCGCATCGTCGTCCTTGATCGTCGTGCCGACGGCGGCAGTGGTGTAGGTCGCGCCGCTCGCGCTGGAGATCTGGATGCCGATGCTTTCGTCGTCCTCGTCCAGGGCGTCGTTGATTGCGTTGATCGTGAAGCTGGCGCTGGTGGCGTTGGCCGGGATCGTCAGGCTGTCGACGGCGCCGCCATAGTCGATATTGCGCTGCGCGCCGCCGTAGTAATACAGATCGACCTTGACCGCACTGCTGCTCGCCGCGCTGAGCGTGGCGGTCACCGTGGCTTTGCCGGCGTTCTCGTTGATGCTGGCCGCCGAGATGCTCAGGCTCAGGCTGGGGATCGGCTTGTCGTCATCCTTGATCGTATAGATGTTCGACGCCGGCGTGCCGATCGCCGCGCCCTGCACGCTGGTGATCGTCGCGATCACGGTCTCGTCGCCTTCGGCGACGCTGTCGTCGATGGCGCTGATACGCAGGCCGCAGACCGAGGTGCTGCCCGCCGGGATCGCGATGATGTTGCCGTTGAGGCCGTAGTCGCCGAACTTGGTCGCGGTGCCGGTGAAGCCGACGGTGATGTTGACCTGGTGATCCGTGGTATTGCTCAGGCCCGCGCACACCGAGGCGCTACCGCCGGCTTCCGGGAAGCTGCCGCCGCCATACAGCAGCGACGCCGTCACTTGGTCGTCGTTGAGAATGCTGCCGTAGATCAGCGGCTGGCTGTCCGACAGGCTGGCGTTGACCGGGTTCTTCAAGCTCAGGCAAACCGCCTCGGTCGGCTCTTCGATCAAGTCACCCTTGATCGGGATGTTGATGGTCTGGCGCGTGCTGCCCGGTGCCAGGGTCACGGTGCCGCTGGCAGGCACGAAGTCCTGGCCCGAAGTCGCCGGATTGAACACGCTCTCTGGACAGGCGCTGGTGGTGTAGTCGACCTTGACCGTATGCGTCAGCCGACGATCCTTGCCATTGATGGTCTGGGTGCCGATGGTGCACGGCATGTTGGTGTTGCCGCTGTTGCCTTCGGACACCGACGTGCATTGCGCATAGAACTGCGGTAGCGCCAGCAGGATCGGATAATCCTCGACCTCGCCATCGGCCGCCTCGCCGGAAGGCAGCGGCGTGCCGGCGCTGGAGAAGCGAATGCGCAGCCAGCTGAGGCCGGGCACGGCTTCGGCCAGCGTCAGTGGCAGCGACACGCTGGTATAGGTCGTGGTCTCGGCGTCGGAGCTGTTGACGACCGCGCCGTCGGCGATCTTCTCGCCCGCGCCGCTCCAGTTCTGATCGCGGTTCTTGTCGAGCCAGGCATCGAGCCTGCCGCTGCCGCCTTGCGTGCGGATGTCGATGCCGGCGGTGTCGCCGATGCTCAGCGTGGCGATCGGATAGCTGCCGCAAGACTGGCTCAGCAGTGAATCGTCGTCGAAATACAGGCCGCGATAATCGTCGAAGGCAAGGTCCTGGCATTCGCCCGTTGCTGCCGGAATGCCGCTCTCGACGTCGACCAGGTAACCCAGTCGCAAACCGCTGCCCCAGACATGCGTCGCCACCGGATACGGCGCGGGCGCGTCGCTCCAGTCGACGACTTTCGGCGGCGCGGCGCTGATCGAGAACAGTTCGACCACACGGCCTTCGGGCACGGTCGCGCCGACGAAGGCGGCGGTGTCGCCGGCCAGGTACATCGGTGAATTGAGGTCGACACGAGCATCGCCGGCGACGAATTCACGCACCAGCCCCCAGTTGCCGGTGCCGCCGTTGTTGCGCTGGAACAGCAGCGCGCCGCCGATCGGCCCCGAGGGCGCCAGCATCTGGCCGTTGCCGACCGCGAGATTGTCGCCGCTAAGCCGCAGCTGCGCGCCGAAATAAGTCTGCGCCGCATTGCCGCCGCCGAGCCCGAGCGAAAGGCCGTTGATGGTCTTCACTTCCGTCCAAGTCGACGCGCCGCGCTCGTAGACATGCACACGCGATTCGCTGCCGCCGGCATTGAACGATTCGCCCACGGCGACGCGCGAACCGCTGACCGCGACACTGGGCGCGCTGCTGCCCGACAGAGTCAGTTGTTTGACCGTACCCCAGACATTGCTGCCGCCGCTGTTGCGCTCGAGAAACGCGACCGAGTTGTGGTGACTGCTGGAAGCATCGGTGATGGCGACGATCAGATAGTTGCCGTCGATCGCCAGGCCCTGCGGCTTGGCGAGATACGACAGGTCGCCGTTCGTGCCCACCTGCGCGCGCGACACGCTGCGCGACAAAGCGAAGGTATCGGTCGTCGTATTGCGCTCGAACAGCGCCACGGCGACGGTGTTGCCGCTGGCGTTCGGATAGGTGCCGACACCGGCAGCAACGGTGTTGCCGGATACCGCGACGTTGTAGCCGAAGCGCAGCGAACCCAGTTCGCCCGGGGGCTCGGGCGGCGTCAGCCGCGCTACCTGGCCCCAGTTGTTGCTGCCGCCGGCATTGCGGCGGAACACATACACCGCGCCGACCGAGAGATTGCCGCTGCTCTGGCCGCGCTCGTCGGGACTGCCGACGACCAGGGTGTCGCCCTGCAGCGCGACGCTCGAAACCGGCTTGCCGAAGCTCGCGCAGTCGTTGCTGCTGCTTGGCGTGATCGCCTTGCGCAGGCCCCATTGGTTGCTGCCGCCGAGATTGCGTTCGCGAATCGCGATCGAGTGCGGGCACACGCTGCTCGCGGAGCTCGACTCGCTGACGGCCAAGTTGTCGGCATCGAGCGCGTAGCCGCCCTGATAGTCGCCTTCGGTCTGCTGTGGAATCAGCCGCGACTGTTCCGTGGTCACGGTCACTGCGGCGGGCGCCAGTACCGGCCACAACGCGGCGCCGGCCAAGGCGGCAACCGACAGCCAGGATGTCAGCTTGTCTGAAACCCAGCGGTTTGAAACCGGCAGACAGGCGCTCACTGCGACCGCAGCTAGCGGCGCTTCGCTATTCTGGTTCATCCCCACTCCCCAGTTTTGATAGTAGGGCCGCGCAGTACGTGGCCACGCCACTCCCGGCGCGCCCGGAGTATGGTCGGCTCTGACGATCGCGTCATCCGCCCGGGGCGCCGCGCCGTATGGAGCCAGCAGCGACAAGCCCGTCATCCAGGACTTGATGCCTAGGGGGCAATCAACCGGGCTTTACCGCGGCGGGTGCTGCTGAGACGCCTACACCGCGCACAAAAAAGCCCGCAGCGTCGCGGGCTTGGATCACGTCCTGGTACGGCCGGACGAAGAACTGGTGGGTCGTGATGGATTCGAACCATCGACCAATTGATTAAAAGTCAACTGCTCTACCGACTGAGCTAACGACCCGAAAAAATCTAACTATCTGCCTTAACAGCCTCTGTCGGCTGCGGCGGGCCGCGCATGATACTGGATCATGCCGCGACGTTGAATAGCAGCGACGCGATCAGTAATAGCGCGTCGGATCGGCAATGCCGGCGCTTTCAAAGCCCGCGCGGCGCAGCCGGCAGGAGTCGCAGCGACCGCAGGCGCGGCCCTGGTCGTCGGCCTGGTAGCAGGACACGGTCTCGGCGTAATTGACGCCGAGTTGGGTACCCCAGCGCACGATGTCGGCCTTGCTCAGATCGATCAGCGGCGTGTGCACCTTGAAGCTTTGCCCTTCGACACCGGCCTTGGTCGCGACATTGGCCAGGCGCTCGAATGCAGCGATGAATTCCGGGCGGCAGTCGGGGTAGCCGGAATAATCCACCGCGTTGACGCCGATCCAGATGTCGGTCGAACCCAGCACTTCGGCCCAACCCAGGGCCAGCGAAAGGAACAGCGTGTTGCGCGCCGGCACATAGGTGACCGGGATGCCCTCGGACGGCGACTCCGGGACCGCGATCGAGCGGTCGGTGAGCGCCGATCCTCCGACATCGTTGAGATTGACCTGCATTACCTGGTGGCGCTTGGCGCCGAGGCTGCGCGCGACGTCGGCCGAGGCCCTGACCTCGGCGTCGTGACGCTGGCCGTAGGCGACCGAAATCGCATAGGTCTCGTAGCCCTGCTCGCGTGCGATCGCCAGCACCGTGGCCGAGTCCAGGCCACCGGACAGCAGCACGACGGCGCGCTTTTTGTCGATGCTCATCGTCCCGGCTCCTCGCCCCACAACTGCTTGTGCAACTGCATCTGGAACCGCACCGGCAGCCGGTCTTCGATGATCCAGTCCGCGAGCTGGCGCGGGCTGACCTGATGATGGCTGGGCGAAAACAGCACCGTGCAGCGGCTGCTCAGATCGCGCTGCTGCACGATCTGCCTGGCCCACTCGTAATCCTCGCGCGAGCACAGCACGAACTTGATTTCGTCGTGCGCACGCAGCGCGTCTAGATTTGCCCAGTGATTGCGCGCCTGCTCGCCCGAGCCCGGCGTCTTGACGTCGATGATGCGGGTCACGCGCGGGTCGACGCCGCCGGCGTCGAGCGCACCGCTGGTTTCCAGCGACACGCTATGGCCCAGATCGCACAGCCGCGTCAGCAGCTGGATGCAGCTCTTTTGCGCGAGAGGTTCGCCGCCGGTGACGCAGACATGCCGGGCGCCGTGCTTCGACACTTCTGCCAGCACCTCGTCCATGCCGCGCCATTGCCCGCCGTAGAACGCGTATTCGGTATCGCAATACACGCAGCGCAGCGGGCAGCCGGTCAGCCGCACGAATACCGTCGGCCAGCCGATGAAGGAGGATTCGCCCTGCAGCGAAAGAAAAATCTCGGTGATCTTCAGCCGATCCAATCGCGCCGCCGGCGCCGGCTGCGCAACGGCCGAAGTCATGGCAGGAACCTATCCGCCCAGCTGTTCCAATTTCTGCCGTGACAGATTGGAGGCGTTAGACGTCGGGAATTCGCGCGTCACGCGCTGCAACGTGGCCTTGGCCTCGCTGGTGCGCTTGAGCTCGATCTGGCACAGACCGACCTTGTACAGGCCGTCGGCCAGCTTGGGGCTGGTGGGGAAACGATCCACCAGCGACTGGAAACTGGTCAGCGCGCCGTTGTAGTCGCGCTTCACGTAATTGGCTTCGCCCATCCAGTACCACGCATTGTCCGCGTAACGGCCCTGCGGCCACTGGTCGAGCATCGATTTGAAACCGCGGATCGCATCGTCGTACTTGCCGTTCTTCAACAGGTCGAAGGTCGCCAGATAGGCGGCCTCCTCTTCCGGCGAAGCGACGGTCGGACGCTGCGGAGTCGGCGCCGAAGAAATCGTGCCCGGCGTGACGCCCGGATACGTGCCCGGCGCGCCCGAAACCACCGGCGGAGCGGTGCCTTCGAAACGCATCAGACGGCCGTTCAGATCCTGATACTGATCCTTGGCCGCGCGGTCGCGCTGATCGCTGTCGTAGCGCAGTTTCTCGACCATGCCGCGCAGATCGCGGACCTCGTCGCGCAGCCGGATCAGATCCTGGTCCTGGCCGCTGGAGTTGATCGCGTCGAGCCGGCGCGACATCTGCGCCGTCTTGTTCTCCAGATCCTGCAGCCGGCGCTCCTGCGGGGAGAGCACCGGCTGGCCGGACCCGTTGATCGGGCCACCGAAATCCGCGCAGCCGCTGAGAGCAACCAGAGACAAACCCATCAACGCGGAAATCCGATGACCCATCATTGCGACCTACCCTTTCTTCAGGTTGCGAAAGCGCTACCGACGCAGCAGCTTACTGCTGAACGATGTCGACGCGACGGTTCTGCGCGTAGGCAGATTCGTCGTGGCCGGCAGCGACCGGCTTCTCTTCGCCGTAGCTGACGACGCTGAGCTGGCTGGCGGAAGCACCACCGGCGGTCAGAGCGGCCTGCACGGCGTTGCCGCGATGCTCGCCGAGGCTGACGTTGTACTCGCGGGTGCCGCGCTCGTCGGTGTTGCCTTCCAGACGCACGCGCACGCTCGGATTGGCGGCGAGGTACTTGGCCCAGGCGGAGGCGACAGCCTGGCCTTCCGAGGTCAGGTCGCTGCTGTCGTATTCGAAGTACACGGTCTTCTTGTTGGCCAGGTCAGCCAGGCTGCCGCCGCCGAGGCCGGTACCGTTGACGCTGCTGTCGGACGCGCCGTAGCCGGACATGCCGCTGTTGTTCACCGGCGGCGGGGGCGGCGGTGCATTCTTTTTGCCGCTGCTGGCGCAGGCGGTGAGCGCGAGGCTCGCGACGACAACCGAAGAAACGAGAATTTGCTTGAACATTTTTCCAACTCCTGAAGAAACGACCCGATTATTTAGGGAAATGCTGAAACCAAAAAGACTTATTTTGCCAAAGGCGACCAAGCCGGCTCTCTGACCTCACCCGGCTGATGCAGCCTTTGCCGCACGCGTCCGTCGGTGGTGACGGTCGCAAGTTCGGCACCACCGCCGCGGACCTGGGTCGCGTAAATGATTACGGCGCCGTTGGGTGCGAAGCTGGGACTTTCATCCAGGCCACCCTCGCTGAGAATGCGAAGATTGCCGGTAGCCAAGTCGAGGAGCGCGATACGATAGCGCCCTTCGTCCAGATTCACCAGGGTCAGGTACTTGCCGTCGGGCGAATAACTGGCGTCGAGGTTCTGCCGGCCGGCGAAAGTGATGCGCTGGGCGTCGCCACCGGCCACCGACATTTTGTAAATTTGCGGCTGTCCGCCACGATCCGACGTAAACACCACCGATTGTCCATCCGGCGAGAACGAAGCCTCGGTATCGATGCCGTAATGGTCGGTCAGACGCTTACGCTGGCCGCTCTGCAAATCAAGAATGTAGATGTCCGGGTTGGTCTCGAACGACAAGGTGATCAGCATCTTGGTGCCGTCCGGCGACCAGCTCGGCGAGCCGTTGATCCCCTTCTCCGACAGGATCTTCTTGACCTGGCCGCTGGCGATGTCGTGCACATAGATGCCCGAGCGGCCGCGCTCGTAGCCGACGTAAGCGAGTTTCTTGCGATCCGGCGACCACGACGGCGACATCAAGGTCTCGCGTGAGCTGGCGATGGTTCGCGGGTTGTAGCCGTCGGCGTCGGCAATGATCAGCTGGTAGTTGCGCGAGGGACCGATGCCGCTGGAGGTCACGTAGGCGATCTTGGTATTGAACACGCCGGGGATGCCGGTCAGGCGCTCGAAGATCAGATCGGCGATCTGGTGCGCGACATAACGCAGCTGGTCCGGTGCCACCGCCGGCATGTCATAGGCGATCAGCTGCTGGCCGGTGATCACGTCCAGCAGATAGAAGCGCGACGCGACGCGGTCGCTGCCCGGCGTGCGGATCAGCTTGCCGACGACGACATTATTCATGTTCACCGAACGCCAGTTGCGGAAGTCGACGCGGCTGGGGTCGTCGGGCTTTTCCAGCATGTCGGTGCGCGGCAGCGTTCTGAACATGCCGCTGCGCGACAGGTCGGCGTCGATGACGCTGGAGACATCCGTCGGCAGGCCGTCGTTGCTGGAGAACGGCACGATCGCGATCGGCTGCGCCGCGTCTTTGCCGCCGGTGACGGTGATATCCAGATCGGCAAACGCCGGCGCGGCGACAAAGGCCGACAGCACCAGCAGGCAGCGGAACATTGCTTTCATCGACACAGTTCTCATAGGCGCACCAAAGGTTTACTGCTTGAGCATTTCGGGAGTGAAAGTCGCCGCAATCACTCGCTGGAAGGCTTTCGGATCGCTGGGCAAAGGCAACGGGCTGGCCCGTTGCACCGCGCGAATCACCGAATCGTCGAACGCCGGCACACCGGAAGGCTGCACCACGCGCACGTCCTGCACCGAACCGCTGGGCAGCAAGGTGATGGACACCTTGCACTTCAGACCATTCGGCAGATTTAGCGAGCGCTCCCAGTACTGCGCGATGTAGGCCGCGAGTATCTGACCCCAGGTCGCCTGAATGCCGGCGATACGCTCGGCCTCCAAGCGCGCGGATTCTTCGGCCATCGCCTGGCGCGCCAGGTCTTCCTGGGCGCGGCGGGCGGCTTCTTCCTGGCGTTTTTTCTCTTCGGCGGCTCTCTGCGCGGCTTCCTGCTTGCGCTTGGCCTCGGCTTCGGCCGCGGCCTTGGCGTCCGCCTCGGCCTTGGCTTTGGCCTCGGCTTCCGCCTTGGCTTTTGCGTCGGCCTCCGCTTTGGCCTTGGCGTCAGCCTCGGCCTTCTTCTTCTGTTCTTCTTCCTGGGTCTTCTTCAACGCCAGATCGGCCTGCTTCTTGGCCTCGGCTTCGGCGGCTTTCTTGGCGTCGTCTGCCTTTTTCTGCTGGTCGGCCTGCTCTTTCTTCAGGTCGTCCTGCTTCTGCTGCTCGACCTTCTTCTGCTCGGCTTTCTTCGCGTCGTCCTGCTTCTTCTGCTCGACTTTCTTCTGCTCTTCCTGGCGCTTCTGCGCTTCTTCGGCCTTAACCTGCTTGACCTCGTCGTTGCGCTTTTCTTCGTCGATGACCACCGGCGTGGGCGTCTGCGTCGCAGCCTTGGTCGATGCCGGATTGACCATGACAACCGTTATGGGTGTCGGCGGCTCCAGCTTCGGCTCGCAGCTGATGCCGACGAGCAGGAACAGGAACAGCACGACATGGGCTACGATCGCGAGCCCAAAATGGCGAGAATTCGCGGGCATTCGCGCTTAGCGCTTCTTCTGTGTAGTCGGAGACGTCACGAAGCCGATCTTCTTCACGCCGGCCGTCTGCAACAGCGACATGCCACGGGCGACAGCTTCGTAAGGCACCTTCGCGTCGCCTTCGACCAGGAACATTTCCTGCGGCTTGTTACGCGCAATTGCACCGGCCTGCTGCACCACTTCGTCGTCGGACAAGGCAGAGCTGCGGTTCTCGCCGACGTTGAGGAACAACTGGCCGTCGCGGCTCACCGACAGCGTGATCGGTTCTTCGCCCTGGGTGATGTTGGCCGCATCGGCCTCCGGCAACTCGACGTCGATGCCCTGCGTCAGCAGCGGCGCGGTGACCATGAAGATGATCAGCAGCACCAGCATGACGTCGATGTATGGCACGACGTTCATTTCGGCGTTCAAGCGCCGCTTCTTGCCCCCGCGAGGGCTGACCGAGGCGCCCATGTCAGGCCTTGGCAGTGCGCAGCGCGCGCTCGATGATGCCGATCATCTCGTCGGTGAACGTGGTGTAGCGGTTTTCCAGGCTTTCGACCGAATTGGTGAAGAAGTTGTAGGCGACGACCGCCGGGATCGCCGCGAACAGGCCGATCGCGGTGGCGATCAGCGCCTCGGCGATGCCCGGTGCGACCATCGCCAGCGAGGCGTTCTTGGCGCTGCCGATGGCGATGAAGGCGCTCATGATGCCCCAGACGGTGCCGAGCAGGCCGACGTAGGGGCTGACCGAGCCGACCGTGGCCAGCATCGACAGGCCGCCTTCGAGCTTCTCGACTTCGCGCACATGGGCGACACGCATCTGGCGCTGCACGGCGGCGATCACGTCTTCCGGATCGCTAAGGCCGCCCTGCTGCTGGCGGCTGTATTCCTCGAAGCCGGCGGTGAAGATCGGCACCAGGCCCTCGTCTTCCTTGGCGCGACGGGTGCTTTCGTAGAGGTCGACCAGCGTGCCGCCGGACCAGAAGCGGCTCTCGAAGCCCTCGGCCTGCTTGCGGGTACGCGACAGCAGGCTGCGTTTGGCGAAGATCACCGCCCAGGAACTGACCGAAGCCAGGATCAGCAGGGCCATGATGAATTGGACCGGGACGCTCGCCTGCGTAATCAGTTGCGCCAGCGACAGGTTGCCGTTCA
Source organism: Hydrocarboniphaga sp. (assembly GCF_965279055.1). Classification (NCBI taxonomy): domain Bacteria; kingdom Pseudomonadati; phylum Pseudomonadota; class Gammaproteobacteria; order Nevskiales; family Nevskiaceae; genus Hydrocarboniphaga; species Hydrocarboniphaga sp. Next base: position 2,602,513 of record NZ_OZ257125.1, read on the forward strand.
TTCCCTAATAACCTCTACGTTTCAGTTTCTGATGATTGGAATTTTAGATGCACAAAAGCCGGCCGTCGCACCTAGGGCCGCAAAACAACGACGATTATAGGGGCAACACTGTGGAGTCTGGGCATGAATCCGCGGTGAATGGTGCACTGCGATGCACGCCCGCTACCAGCCCAGCGCCGGAATCCGCTTGGGCATGAAGGTTTTGGCGTCGACGCAGGCGACGCGTACGCTGGCTTTGGCCAGGACCTCGTCGGGCGCGTCGCTACGTCGCAGGACCTGGCTGAAAGTCAGGCTGACGTTCTTCAGCTCGGCGATCGAGGTATGTACCTCGACCTGGTCGTCGAGCCGCGCCGGGCGCCGGTACAGGATGTCGATGCTGGCGACGGTGAAGGCGATGCCGACTTCCGCCATCAGCTTGTCCTGGCTGTAGCCCAGCGCGCGCAGCCACTCGGTGCGCGCGCGCTCGAACCACTTCAGGTAGTTGGCGTGATAGACCACGCCCGAGGCGTCGGTGTCTTCCCAGTAAACGCGCAGCGGGTGGACATGGGTCGGGCTGGGTTTGCTAGCGTCGCTCATGGGCCTTCGAACAGGTCGGGGATGATGCGCGCTTCCAGTTCGCGCGGCGGTTTGAGGCCGTAATGCTGGTACGCGAGCCGGCCGGCGATGCGGCCGCGCGGCGTGCGCATCAGATAGCCCTGCTGGATCAGGTAGGGCTCGATCACGTCCTCGATGGTGTCGCGCGATTCGCCGATCGCCGCGGCCAGGTTGTCGATACCGGCCGGACCGCCGTCGAAGCGCTCGATCAGCATCAGCAGCAGCTTGCGGTCCATCACGTCGAAGCCATTGGTGTCGACGTCGAGCAGGCGCATTGCCTCGTTCGCCATGATTTGCGTGATCACGCCCTGCCCGCGCACTTCGGCGTAATCGCGCACGCGGCGCAGCAGGCGGTTGGCGATACGCGGCGTGCCGCGCGCGCGGCGCGCGATCTCATGAGCGCCGTCGGCGTCGATTGGCGTGCGCAGGATGCCGGCAGAACGCACGACGATGCTGGTCAGATCCTCGATCGAATAGAACTCCAGGCGCTGGACGATGCCGAAGCGGTCGCGCAGCGGCGAGGTCAGCGCGCCGGCACGCGTGGTCGCGCCGATCAGCGTGAACGGCGGCAGGTCGAGGCGGATCGACCGCGCCGCCGGGCCCTCGCCGATCATGATGTCGAGCTGGTAGTCCTCCATCGCCGGATACAGCACTTCTTCGACCACCGGCGACAGCCGGTGAATCTCGTCGATGAACAGCAGATCGCGCGGCTCCAGGTTGGTCAGCAGCGCGGCCAGATCGCCGGCGCGCTCCAGCACCGGGCCGGAAGTCTGGCGCAGGTTCACGCCCATTTCCTGGGCCAGGATGTGCGCCAGCGTAGTCTTGCCCAGACCCGGCGGACCGAAGATCAGCACATGGTCGAGGGCCTCGCTGCGGCGTCGCGCCGCTTCGATGGCAATGCCCATCTGCTCGCGCACCGCCGGCTGGCCGACGTAGTCGGCGAGCCGCTGCGGGCGGATCGCGCGCTCGATGCGCTCTTCGTCGGTGCCGCCGACGCGCGCCGACACCGCGCGCCCCTCAGAGCCAGGCTCAGCGGACCGCACGGCGCAGCGCCTCCTGGATGATCTGCTCGGTGCTCATGCCGTCCTTGTGCACGGCCTCGGTGAAGCGCTGGATCTCGACCGGCTTGTAGCCGAGCGCCGCGAGCGCGGTGCGCGCTTCCTGCAGCGGGGAAGCCGGGCCCGAAGCGGGTGCGCCGGGCAAGCTGACGACTTCGCCACCGGCCCCGGCCTTGTCGCGCATTTCGACGATCAGACGCTCGGCGGTTTTCTTGCCGACGCCAGGGATCTTGGTCAGCCGCACGACGTCGCCGGCGCGCACCGTCGCCCAGAAATCATCGACGCTGGTGCCGGACAACAGCGCCAGCGCCAGCTTGGGGCCGACACCGGAGACCTTGATCAGCTCGCGAAACAGGCTCTTTTCCACGGCCGAACCAAAGCCGAACAGCAGATGCGCGTCCTCGCGGATCGTCAGATGCGTCAGCAGCGTGACTTGCTCGCCCAGCGGCGGCAGCTTGTAGAAGGTCGACATCGGCGCCTCCAGCTCATAGCCGACGCCGCCGACGTCGAGCAGCAGCAAGGGTGGCTGCTTGGCGATGAGTTTGCCGCTGAGTCTTCCGATCATGGGGGAAGTATGCCGGCTTTTGGGGGATGACCCAACGAAATCGGCTCAGCAAAACCCGCGCCTGCCGAATTGGTCATTCCCGCGAAGGCGGGAATCCAGTACGGCGAGCAACGCGCCCGATCTCTGGATTCCCGCCTTCGCGGGAATGACAAGCAAATCAACCCCAGCTCTTGCTCAACGCAATGCCGGCCCGCACGCGGGTGCCGCGAACATGCGCATGGGTCAGTGCAACCGCGAGCGCATCGGCGGCATCGGCGGCCATTTTCAGGGCCTGCATGTTCAGCAACACCTTGACCATGTGCTGGACCTGATCCTTGTCGGCGCGGCCGTTGCCGACGATCGCCATCTTGACCTGGGCGGCCGCGTATTCGGCCATCGGCATGCCGGCCCCGGCGATCGCGCAGATCGCGGCGCCGCGCGCCTGGCCGAGCACCAGTGCGCTTTGCGGGTTGGCGCGATTGACGAATGTCTCTTCGATCGCGACTTCCTGCGGCTGGTATTCGGCAATCAACTCGGCCAGCCCGCGCAGGATTTTCAGCAGCCGGTCCGGCAGCTCGCCGGCGCCGACCGCAAGACAGCCATGCGCGACATGCAGACTCTTGTGACCGCTGGAATCGATGACGCCCCAGCCCGTCGTTCTCGATCCGGGATCGATGCCAAGAATGCGGATGGACGCCGTTGCCAAACGCTAATCCGGCAGATCGGCGTTGTGATAAACCTCTTGCACGTCGTCGAGTTCTTCCATGCGCTCTAGCAGCTTCTGCAGCGACTCGGCGGCCTCGCCTTCGACCGCGACGCGGTTCGCCGGCCGCTGCAGCACGCGCGACTGCGCGGGGTTGAGGCCGGCCGCGACCAGAGCGGCTTTCACCGACTCGAACGCCGCCGGCGTGGTCAGCACTTCGCACCAGCCGGCGTCGGCCTGCACGTCGTCGGCGCCGGCTTCCAGCGCCGCTTCCATGATTTTTTCTTCCAGCGAGGCATCGCTGCTGAGATCGAACCACAGCTGGCCGACTTCGCTGAACTGGAAGGCCACCGAGCCGCTGGTGCCCATGTTGCCGCCGTTTTTCGAAAACGCATGACGCACTTCGGCGACGGTGCGTGTCGGGTTGTCGGTGACGCAGTCGACCAGCACCGCGATGCCGCCGGGGCCATAGCCTTCGTAGCGCACTTCTTGCGGCGCTTCGGCGCCTTCACCGCTGGCGCGCTTGATCGCGGCCTCGATGCGGTCCTTGGTCATGTTGACGTCGAGCGCGCGCGACATCGCCAGGCGCAGACGCGGATTGCCGGCCGGATCGGCGCCGGCCGCACGCACCGCCAAGCCGATCTCGCGGATCAGCTTGGTGAAAAGCTTCGCCTTGACCGCATCGACCGCATTCTTGCGGCCTTCGATACTCGGACCACGCCCCATGAAGCCTTCCTCTCGCTTGTGGTTCTTTGAACGTCAGAACGTCAGACGCAGACCGAAAATGGCGCCGTCGTCCGCGGTGTAATTACCGTGATTCTTGCTCGAATCAATCCGCACTTTGCGATAGCCCAGATACACCGCGGCATTGCGCAGGATCTGATAGTCCGCGGTCAGTGCCCAGTCGAGCTGGCTGTCGATGTCGCCCAGGCCCAGCACCTTCGGCTGATACCAGACATAGCCCTGGAAGCCGAGCCGGTCGAAGCCGGCGAAGCGCACATCGAACTGGCCGCCGATCGCCGCGCCGCCACCGGTATCGACCTTGGTGTCGGTGTACTGGCCGCGCAGGCCAATACCGGCGGTGAGCTTGGCTTCCTGGGCACCGGCGTCGCCACTGAGCATGAAGCCGGCGTGCAGGTTGGTCAGGCTCAGGTTCTTGTCGTCGCTGTACAGGCCGCCGAGCTGGTATTCACCGTCGGCGTTGTTGAACACATGCGACAGCGGCCCGCTGAACTGGCCGAATACCGCGTCGTCGTTGATGTTCAGATCCAGCGTCTCGGCCTTCGCCGGCAGCGCCGCTGCAGTGAGCAGAACCGCAGCGAGCCATCCATGGAGCTTGGTCATTATTGTCGTTTTCCTTTTATGTTTTATTGCCGACATCCTGCCAGCCGATCAGGCTTTGCGCGGCGGCTTGTTGACCGCGTGCACAGCACGGTTGTCGCAGAGCAGCACTGCGTCGTGGAAAGTCTCCGACAGCGACGGATGACCATGCACGGTCAGCGCGATGTCTTCGCAGGTGGCCGAATATTCGATCGCCAGCACCGACTCCGCGATCATCTCCGACGTATGCGGGCCGACCATGTGCACGCCCAGAATGCGGTCGGTCTTGACGTCGGCGATGACCTTGCAGATGCCGATGTTCTGTTCCATCGCCTTGGCGCGGCCGGACGGCACGAACGAGGCGGTGCCGGTCTTGACCTCGAAGCCCTGCGCCTTGGCCTGCTCTTCCGACAAGCCGACCCAGGACACTTCCGGATTGGTGTAGATCACCGACGGAATCGCGTTGTAGTTGAGCTGCGTGTGGTGCCCGGCGAGCTGCTCGGCCAGCGCGACGCCTTCCTCGATCGCCTTGTGCGCGAGCATCGGGTTGCCGATGACGTCGCCCACCGCATAGACGCCGGCGACGCTGGTCTTGTAATGCGCGTCGACCTTGACGAAGCCCTTTTCATCGAAGGCCACGCCGATTTCCCTGGCGTTGACGCCGTCGGTGTACGGACGGCGGCCGACCGCGACGATCAGCTTGTCGAACTCCTCGGTCTTCTTCTCGCCGTTCTGGTCGTATTCGACGGTGACGCCGCTCTTGCCGGCCTTGGCGCCGAGCACCTTGGCGCCGAGACGGATGTCCAGGCCCTGCTTGGTCAGATGCTTCAGCGTTTCCTTGGCCACGGCCTGATCGACCATCGGCAGGAAGGTCGGCAGCGCTTCGATGATGACGGTCTTGGCTCCGAGACGGCTCCAGACACTGCCGAGCTCGGTGCCGATGACGCCGGCGCCGATCACGCCGAGACGCTTCGGCACCTCGGCCAGATCCAGCGCGCCCCAGCTGTCGATGATCTTGTCGCCGTCGAACGGCGCGATCTTCAGGTTCACCGGCGCCGAGCCGGTGGCGATGACGATGTGCTTGCCGACCAGCTCCTGGGTCTTGCCGTCGTGGTCCTTGAACTCGACCTTGCCGTCGCCGAGCAGCTTGCCGTAGCCGAACAGGCCGGTGACCTTGTTGGCCTGGAACAGTGCCTTGATGCCGCCGGTGAGATCGCGCGACACCTTGGTCTTGCGCGCCTGCATCTTGGCGAGATCGAAACTGACCGGGCCGGCCGAGATGCCGTGTTTTTCGAATTCGTGCTGGGCGCGATGCACCAGCTCGGACGATTCCAGCAGCGCCTTGGAAGGAATGCAGCCGGCGTTGAGGCAGGTGCCGCCGAAGGCCGGCGTCTTGTCGGTGTTCAGCCAGGCGTCGATACAAACGGTCTTGAAACCAAGCTGCGCGGCGCGGATCGCGGTGGGATAACCGGCCGGACCACCGCCGATCACGATAACGTCGTAGTTTTCGCTCATTTTTATCTCTGGTTGATCACGCCTATTGTAGCGCCAAGCGTATGGCCTTGGCTTGCACGAGCCCCAGCATGAAACTTGCTGTGCGCAGACGGGACCAGGCCAAGACCAACAAGAACAGAAGATGGAGTCGGAAGTGGACAGCACAACACCCGAAAACAAGCGCGAGCCCGAACGCCGTGCGATCAGCGAACGCGCCGCGCTGGACAAGCGCGCGCTGCACCGCTCCTTTCTCGACAACCTGCTTTACGTACAGGGCAAGTTCCCACGCCTGGCGACTCAGACCGACTACTACCTGGCACTGGCGCACACCGTGCGCGACCGCCTGATGCAGCGCTGGATCAGCACCGCCGCGGCCTATACGCAGCAGGCATCGCGCACCGTCTGCTACCTGTCGGCCGAATTCCTGATGGGCCCGCATCTGGGCAACAACCTGATCAACCTCGGCATATACGACACCGCGGCCGAGATGCTCGACGATCTGGGCCTGAACATCGAAGAGCTGCTGTACCAGGAAGAAGAACCGGGCCTGGGCAACGGCGGCCTCGGCCGCCTCGCCGCCTGCTTCATCGACTCGCTGGCGACGCTGGAAGTGCCGGCACTGGGGTATGGCATACGTTACGAATATGGCATTTTTCACCAGACCCTGGTCGACGGCTGGCAGGCCGAGAAAACCGACAAATGGCTGCGCTACGGCAACCCCTGGGAGCTGGCGCGGCCGGAGTGGCTGGTCGAGATCAAGATCGGCGGCCATACCGAACAGTACACCGACGAGCACAACCGGCTGCGCGTGCGCTGGATCCCGGCGCGCATCGTCAATGGCGTGCCTTACGACACGCCGATTCTCGGTTATCACGTCAACACCGCGAATACCTTGCGGCTGTGGAAGGCCGAGGCGCCGGAGTCTTTCGACTTCGGCCAGTTCAACAGCGGCAACTACGCCGGCGCGGTGACGCAGAAGATCGTCAGCGAGAACCTGTCCAAGGTGCTGTATCCGAACGACGAGCAGGAGCAAGGCAAGGAACTGCGTCTGCAGCAGCAGTATTTCTTCGTCTCCTGCTCGCTGCAGGACATGCTGCGGATCCTGAAGATCCAGGGCATTCCGGTCGATCGCTTTCACGAGAAGTTCGCGGTGCAGTTGAACGACACGCATCCGTCGATCGGCGTCGCCGAGCTGATGCGCCTGCTGGTCGACGAACACCTGCTGGTCTGGGACGCGGCCTGGGACATCACCTGCCGCAGCTTCGGCTACACCAATCACACCCTGATGCCGGAAGCACTCGAGCGCTGGTCGCTGCCGCTGTTCCAGCGCACCTTGCCGCGGCATCTGGAGATCATCTACGAAATCAACGCGCGCTTTCTCGACCAGGTGCGCCTGCGCTTCTTCGGCGATGAAGAGCGCCTGGCAAGAATGTCGCTGATCGAGGAACACGGCCCGCGTTACGTACGCATGGCGAATCTCGCCTGCGTCGGCAGCCACGCCATCAACGGCGTCGCCGCGCTGCACACCGAGCTGCTGAAAGAAGACGTGCTGAAGGATTTCTACGAGCTGTGGCCGGAAAAGTTCAGCAACAAGACCAATGGCGTCACGCCGCGTCGCTGGATGGTGCTGGCCAATCCCAAGCTCAGCGCGCTGATCACCGAAACCCTGGGCGACGGCTGGATCCGCGATCTGGATCAGCTGCGCGGCCTGGAGGCACATGCCGACAATCCCGAGTTCGTGCGGCGCTGGCAGGCCGTCAAGCGCGACAACAAGGCCGAGCTGGCTGCGCACATCCATCGCCGGCTCGGCATCAACGTCGATCCGGATTCGCTGTTCGACGTGCAGGTCAAGCGCATTCACGAATACAAGCGCCAGCATCTGGCGGCGCTGCACATCATCGCGCTGTACCTGCGCATCAAGAACGACCCGAACGCCGACATCGTGCCGCGCACGTTTATCTTCGGCGGCAAGGCGGCGCCCGGTTATCACATGGCCAAGCTGATGATCAAACTGATCACCGCGATCGGCGATGTGGTGAACGTCGATCCGCACGTGCGCGATCGGCTGAAAGTGGTGTTCCTGCCGAACTTCAGCGTCACCAACGGGCAGCGCATTTATCCGGCCGCCGATCTGTCCGAGCAGATTTCCACCGCGGGCAAGGAAGCCTCGGGCACCGGCAACATGAAGTTCCAGATGAATGGCGCGCTGACCATCGGCACCATGGACGGCGCCAACATCGAGATTCTCGAGGAGGTCGGCAAGGAAAACTTCTTCCAGTTCGGCCTGCTGACACCGGAGGTCTACGCCTGGCAGGCGCGCGGTTACCGGCCGATGGAGTGCTACGACAAGAGCCCGGCGCTGCGTGAAGTGCTGGACCTGATCAGCAGCGGTTATTTCGCGCGCGGTGATGCCAGCGTATTCAAGCCGCTGGTCGACGTGCTGCTGCACTACGACCCTTACTTCCTGCTCGCGGACTTCGATTCCTACCTCGCCTGCCAGGACGAAGTCAGCCGCGTTTACCGCGACCCGGCGCGTTGGGCGAAGATGGCGATCATCAACAGCGCGCGCTCCGGCAAGTTCTCTTCGGACCGCACGATCGCGCAGTACTGCAAGGAAATCTGGACCGTCGCCGACGTGCCCGTGCGACTGCTGACTCAGGAAGACGTCGAGGCGGATTTCATGCAGTAGCGCCTGGCGCCGCCGCGCCGCCGATCAGCGGCTCGGCGGCGTCCAGGTCCAGTCGTCCTGGGGACCGTAGTCGGTGTCCATCTGCTTGATGCGCTGTTCTTTCATTTCATCGCCGACGCACTGGCTCGGCTCGCATTCGTCCGGACCGTTCACCACCTGGCGATGGAAGGCATCGGCGATGTTCTCGGTCCAGCCTTTCCTGAAAGGCACGCTGTTGTTCGGATCGAGGTCCGGCAGATTCTTGAGCATGCGATCGAACTTGGGATCACGCTCGCGCAGGCTGCGCTGCTGCGGCAGCAGCACGTCGAACTCCAGCGGCGCCGGTTCGCTGGCTTGCGGTGCCTGAACCAGGATCGAGGGCTCGTCTGCGACTGCAGTAGCTGCAGCAGGTGATGCAGGTGCAGCAGGTGCTGCAGCTACTGCAGGCAATGTCAGATCGGCGGCGCTGACCGCGATCGGCAGCAGGGCGAGGATCGCGGCAAATCTCCGGCTCACGGCGCTGTGAACCGGTCGCCGCGACACGCTATTTCGCAGCCAGCTGCGACGCGGCCTTTGCCAATGCGGTGATCTCACTCCAGCGTCCCTGCTCGACCATCTCCTGCGGCGCCAGCCACGAGCCGCCGACGCAGGCGACATTCGGCAGCGCCAGAAATTGCGGCGCCGTCGTCACGTCGATGCCGCCGGTGGGACAGAAGCGCACATCGGCGAACACGCTGCCCAGAGCCTTCAGCATGCCGATGCCGCCGGCCTGCTGCGCCGGAAACAACTTCATCGCGGTGAAGCCGGCATCACGCCGCAGCATCACGTCGGACGGTGTCATCGAGCCCGGCAGGAACGGCAGGCCGGAGGCGAGGATCGCGTCGAGCAGTGCCGGCGTCAGCCCGGGGCTGACGCCGAACTTCGCGCCGGCAGCCAGCGATGCGTTGAGATCCTGCACGCGCGTGATCGTGCCGACGCCGACCACCGCGTCCGGCACCTGCTCGCCGATCGCGCGTATCGCATCGAGTGCGACCGGCGTGCGCAAGGTGACTTCGAGCACCCGAATGCCGCCTTCCACCAGCGCGCGCGCCAGTGGCACCGCGTGTTCGAGGCGCTTGACCACGATCACCGGAATCACCGGGCCCAGCGCAAGGATGTCGTCGATCTTCATATCGGCACTCGTACTGTTGTATTTCCTTCTACCCGCGGGAGAAGGTGGCGCGAAGCGCCGGATGAGGGACTCTCAGCGATGCAGCTGCCATCTGGACTGAAACACCCTCACCCCTGCCCCTCTCCCGGAGGGAGAGGGGATTGCGGCCGAGCCGGCACCATCCGGATTTACGCGGCTTCGACCTTGTCGGCTTCCAAAACGTTCACCGTCTGCGGCATTTCATAAGGCGCATAGATCTGCGCGCCCTGCTCGGCTCCGGCCGCATGCAGCCGCGCGTTGGTGAACAGCTCGCGACCCATGCCGTGCTCGTTGCCGCTGGTATCGACCACCGAGGGCGAGCGCAGCTCCCATTCCGACGGCGGCACGCGCACGAAGCACTCGCCGGTTTCCGCATCGAGCCGAATGATGTCGCCGCTGCGCACCAGCGCCAGCGGACCGCCGGCCAGACATTCCGGCGTCACGTGAATTGCGGCCGGCACCTTGCCGGACGCGCCGGACATGCGGCCGTCGGTGATCAGCGCGACCTTGAAACCCTCGTCCTGCAGCACGCCCAGCGCCGGCGTCAGCTTGTGCAACTCCGGCATGCCGTTGGCGCGCGGCCCCTGAAAGCGCACGACGGCGACGAAATCGCGCTTGAGTTCGCCACGCTTGAACGCGGACTGCACCGCTTCCTGGCTGTCGAACACGATCGCCGGCGCCTCGACGATGCGATGCTCGGGCTTGACCGACGACACCTTGATCACCGAGCGGCCGAGATTGCCGGTCAGCAAGCGCAGGCCGCCGTCGGCGCTGAACGGCGCGCTCGCCGGCCGCAGGATCGTGTCGTCGAGACTCTGCGCCGGTGCATCGCGCCAGCTCAGCGCGCCGTCGACCAGCACCGGCTCCTGTGCGTAATGACGCAGGCCATGCCCGGCGACGGTCTCGACGTCGCCATGCAGCAGGCCGTTGTCCAGCAGATTGGCGATCAGGTAAGCCATGCCGCCGGCAGCATGGAAATGATTCACGTCGGCCTTGCCGTTCGGATAGACCTTGGCCATCAGCGGAATCACCGCGGACAGGTCGGCGAAATCGTCCCAGTTGATCAGGATGCCGGCGGCGCGCGCGATGGCGACCATGTGGATGGTGTGATTGGTCGAGCCGCCGGTCGCGTGCAGGCCGATGATGCCGTTGACGATGCTGCGCTCGTCGACGATGTCGCACAGCGGACGGTACTCGTCGCCGAGCGCGGTGATCTTCGCGGCGCGCGCCGCTGCCGCCGCGGTCAGTGCATCGCGCAGCGGCGTATACGGATTGATGAAGGCCGAGCCCGGCAGATGCAGGCCCATGATCTCCATCAGCATCTGGTTGGAATTCGCGGTGCCGTAAAACGTGCAGGTGCCGGCGCCGTGATACGAAGCCGCCTCGGATTCCAGCAGCGCCTCGCGGCCGACCTTGCCTTCGGCATAGAGCTGGCGCGTCTTCGCCTTGGCGTCGTTGGAAATGCCGGACGTCATCGGCCCGGCCGGCACGAAGATCACCGGCAGATGGCCGAAATGCAGCGCTCCCATCAGCAGGCCGGGCACGATCTTGTCGCACACGCCCAGGCACAGCACCGCGTCGAAGCTGTTGTGCGACAGCGCAACTGCGGTGGCCATCGCGATCACGTCGCGCGAGAACAGGCTCAGCTCCATGCCGGGCTCGCCTTGCGTGACACCGTCGCACATCGCCGGCACGCCGCCAGCATATTGCGCCACCGCACCGGCCTTGCGCGCGGCCTGCTTGATGATCTCGGGATAATGCTGCAGCGGCTGATGCGCGGACAGCATGTCGTTGTACGCGGAGACGATGGCCAGGTTCGGCCAGCGACCGGCACGCAACTGCTGCTTGTCGTCGTGGTCAGCCGCCGCGAACGCGTGCGCGAGGTTCGTGCACGACATGTGCGAGCGCACCGTGCCGGCGAGTTTCGCTGCCTTCATCCGCGCCAGATAGGCGCTGCGCAGAGGCGCGCTGCGCGTGACGATGCGTTGCGTGACCGCGGCGATGACCGGATGCAGCTGGGCGTGTTGCATGACATCTCCCTGTGCGGATAATCGCACTGGCAAAAGCTGAGCCACGACGAGCTGGCCCGGGATGCAGATGGACCCTTCGCTGGCTTGCACGTTCCGATCCGTGGAACGCCGCCGGTTCACATCGCCGCGCCATTCTATGCAAAAATGCCCGCTGTGAAAACGTTTTCACAAAGGAGCGCGACGTGATCAACACGCAGGACGCGAAAGCCAGCAACAGCCTGCAGGAATTCGACCTGATCTTCTTCGGCGGCACCGGCGACCTGGCGATGCGCAAGCTGCTGCCGGCGCTGTACAACCGCTTCCGCGACAGCAAGCAGACCCAGGGCTGGCGCATCATCGGCGTCGCGCGCCAGGAGATGACGCGCGAGGAATATCTGAACCTGGTCAACGAACATTGCCGGCGCTTCATTCCCGGCGGCGAATTCGACGAGCCGGCCTGGAACGCGTTCACCACGCACCTGGAATATCTGCGCCTCGATGGCCTGCAAGCCGACGACTACGCCGAGCTCGCGCGGCGTCTGCAGAACTCCAGCGAGCGCATTCGCGTGTTCTATCTGTCGACCGCGGCCAGCCTGTTCGCGCAGATCTGCCAGAACCTCGCCGCCGCCGGCCTGGTCACGCCGCAGACGCGCGTGGTGCTGGAAAAACCGCTGGGCCGCGATCGCGCCTCAAGCTTCGAGATCAACGAGGCGGTCGGCAAGATTTTCGAGGAGCGGCAGATCTTCCGCATCGATCATTACCTCGGCAAGGAGACCGTGCAGAACCTGATCGCACTGCGCTTCGGCAACTCGATCTTCGAGCCGCTATGGCGCCGCTCGAACATTCAGGACGTGCAGATCACGATTGCGGAGACGGTCGGCGTGGAGGGCCGCGGCGAGTACTACGATCGCTACGGCGCGCTGCGCGACATGGTGCAGAACCACCTGCTGCAGCTGCTGTGCATCCTGGCGATGGAGCCGCCGTCGAGCATCGATCCCGACGCGGTGCGCGATGAAAAACTCAAAGTACTGCGCGCGCTCAAGCCGATCACGCCGGACTGCATCAAGGCCAAGACCGTGCGCGGCCAATACCGCGCCGGTGCGATCAACGGCAAGGCCGTGCCGGGTTATCTGGACGAGGAAGGCATTCCCGGCGACAGCCACAACGAAACCTTCGTCGCGATCAAGGCCGAGCTGGAAAACTGGCGCTGGTCGGGCGTGCCGTTTTACCTGCGCACCGGCAAGCGCATGCAGGAGCGCGTTGCCGAAATCGTCGTCAACTTTCGCCCGGTTCCGCACGCGATCCTGCCGGTGTCGGCGAGCGAGGGCAATCGTCTCGTCATTCGTCTGCAGCCGGACGAGGGCGTGATGCTGTACCTGATGGTGAAGGTACCCGGCGCGGAAATGAAGGTCAGGCCGGTGGACCTGAACCTGGACTTCAAGCAGGAGTTCAAGACGCGCCAGTGGGACGCCTACGAGCGCCTGCTGATGGACGCGATCCTCGGCAAGCTGACGCTGTTCATGCGCCGCGACGAACTCGATGCCGCGTGGAAGTGGATCGACCCGATCCGCGACGGCTGGGACAGTCTGGGCGAGCCGCCGAAGACCTACGCGGCCGGCACCTGGGGACCGACGGCGGCGAACACGCTGATCACGCGGGATGGGTTTTCGTGGCGGGAAGACGGGTACCAGTGAGCTGAATTCCGCCCCTGTAGGAGCGGACCCTGTCCGCGACTGAGGCTGGGATGGCACAGTCGCGGACAGGGTCCGCTCCTACGCAGGCAGTGATATCCGTCCAGGTGAGGCGATACCGTCACTCACAAAAAAGCCCGCTTTCGCGGGCTTTTTTGTGCAAACCACTACCGATCAGACCTGCAGCAACAACCGCGACGGATCTTCCAGCCCTTCCTTGATCGTCTTCAGGAACAGCACCGCGTCACGGCCGTCGATGATGCGGTGATCGTAGGTCAGCGCCAGGTACATCATCGGGCGGATCACGATTTCGCCGCCGACCACGACCGGCCGGTCGAAGATGCCGTGCATGCCGAGGATCGCGGCCTGCGGCGGGTTCAGGATCGGCGTCGACATCATCGAGCCGAAGATGCCGCCGTTGGTGATCGAGAAGGTGCCGCCGGTGAGGTCTTCCATCGTCAGCTTGTTGGCTTTGGCCTTCGCGCCAAGGCCGGCGATGGTCTTCTCGATTTCGGCGAAGCTCAAGGTGTCGGCGTCACGCACGATCGGCACGACCAGGCCGCGGTCGCTGCTGACTGCGACGCCGATGTCGTAGTAGGCGTGATAGACGATGTCGTTGCCGTCGATCGAGGCATTGACCAGCGGGTACTTCTTCAGCGCTTCGATCGCGGCCTTGACGAAGAAGCTCATGAAGCCGAGCTTGGAACCGTGGGTCTTCTCGAAGGTGTCCTTGAACTTGGCGCGCAGATCGTTGACCGCCTTGAGATCCACTTCGTTGAAGGTGGTCAGCATCGCCGCGGTGTTCTGCGCTTCTTTCAGACGCTCGGAGATGCGTGCACGAATGCGCGTCATCGGCACGCGCTGTTCTTCGCGCGCACCGGTCGGCGCACGCGGTGCCGGCGCTTCGCTCTTGGCGGCGGCCGGAGCCGGCGCTGCTGCCGGAGCGGCGGCCTTGGGCGCCGCAGCATAGGCCTTGACGTCTTCGACGGTCAGACGGCCACCCTTGCCGGTCGCCGGAATGCCGGACGAACCCAGGCCCAGCTCGCTGAGCAGCTTGCGCACGGCCGGGCTCTGGCCGTCGTCGCCGGCTTCGACCGCCGGGACCGGCGTCGTCGTCGAACTGCTCGGCGCGGAAGCCTTGGCTTCGGCCTTGCTCGTCACCGAGGGTTCGGCGGCCGGCGGGCTGGCCGCGGTGGCGCCTTCCTCGATGATGCCGATCACGTCACCGGCGTTGACCGTCGAGCCCGGCTGAATGCGGATCTCCTTGAGGATGCCGTCGACCGTCGACGGCACTTCCAGCATGACCTTGTCCGTTTCCAGGTCGACCAGGTTCTGCTCGCGCTTGACCGGCTCGCCGGCTTTCAGATGCCAGGTCGCCAGGGTCGCGGACGAAACCGATTCCGGCAGCGTCGGTACTTTGATCTCGATGCTCATCTTGAGTTGCTTGTCCTTTTCTTCTTCTTCGTATCGTGGCAGCAGGTTAAAAGCGTGCGTCTCAGGCGTTGTGGCCCGCTGGCTTACCGCCAGTGAGTGCGCCGTTGACGACTTCTTCCTGCTCCTTGTTGTGTACTTTCAGATAGCCGCCGGCAGTGGTCGACATGCCGCCGCGCGTGGCGTACAGCAGGCGATGCGCCGGCTTCAGGTAAGCGTCGAGCCGATGCTTGATCTGGTACCAGGCGCCCTGGTTTTCCGGCTCTTCCTGACACCAGACCACGTCTTTGGCGTTCGCATAGGTGTCGAGGATTTTCTCGTACTCCTTGCGCGGGAACGGATACAGCTGCTCGATGCGCACGATCGCGACGTTCTCGATCTTCTGCTTGAGGCGCGCCTGGTACAGGTCGTAGTAGACCTTGCCCGAGCAGAACACGATGCGCTCGATCTTGTCGGTCTCGACTTCACTGTCGCCGATGACGGTCTGGAAGCTGCCCTTGGTGAGATCGTCCAGCGTCGACACCGACAGCGGATGACGCAGCAGCGACTTCGGCGTCATCACGATCAGCGGCATGCGCAGGCCGCGCTTCATCTGGCGGCGCAGCATGTGGAACATCTGCGCCGGCGTCGACGGCACGCAGACCTGCTGGTTGTTGCCGGCCGACAGCTGCAGCCAGCGTTCCAGACGGCCGGAGGAATGCTCCGGACCCTGGCCTTCGTAGCCATGCGGCAGGAACACGGCGAGACCACAGGCGCGGCCCCACTTGGCCTGGCCCGACGAGATGAACTGGTCGAACACCACCTGCGCGCCGTTGGCGAAGTCGCCGAACTGCGCCTCCCAGATCACCAGCGAATCCGGATCGGTGGTCGAGTAGCCGTATTCGAAACCGAGCACGCCTTCCTCCGACAGCAGCGTGTCGGTGGCGATGAAGCGGTTCTTGTCCGGGTCCAGATGCCGTAGCGGCGTGAAGCTTTCACCGTTGACCGCGTCATGCACGGTGGCGTGGCGATGCGAGAAGGTGCCGCGGCGCACGTCCTGGCCGGACAGGCGCACCGAGAAACCTTCGTTGACCAGGGTGGCGTAGGCCATGGTTTCGGCAAAGCCCCAGTCCATCGCCAGATCGCCGGCCGCCATCTTGGCGCGGTCGTCGTAGAGCTTCTTCACCAGGCTGTGCAGCGTGAAACCGTCCGGCAGCTTGGCGACGCGCGCGGCGGCGGTGCGGATCGTCTCCAGGCTCACCGCGGTGTCGGCGGGAGAATCCCACTCGCCCTTGGTGTAGTTGGCCCAGTTGACGGTGTACTTGTTGCCGACCAGGCCGAGCGTGGTGCGCGCGATGTTCTCGCCCTTGTCGAGGCCGTCGCGATACGCCTTGACCAGGCCGTCGATGTCGCCCTTGGCGATGGTGCCCTCTTCCTCGAGCTTGCGCGCGTAGAGGCTCATCGTCGTCGGCTGCTTCTTCACCGCCTCGTACATCTGCGGGCTGGTGATGCTCGGCGTATCCGCTTCGTTATGGCCGAGGCGGCGATAGCAGCAGATGTCGACGATCACGTCCTTGTGGAATTCATTGCGGAAGTCCATCGCCAGGCGCGTAACGAACACCACCGCCTCGGGGTCGTCGCCGTTGACGTGGAACACCGGCGCTTCGAACATCTTCGCCAGGTCCGTGCAGTAGCGAGAGGTGCGCGAATCGTGGCCGGGCTGCGCCTCGATCGGGTTCGGCGTGGTGAAGCCGATCTGGTTGTTGACGATGATGTGCAAGGTGCCGCCGGTGCCGTAGCCCTTGGACTGCGACAGCTGCATGGTTTCCATGACCACGCCCTGGCCGGCGAAAGCCGCGTCGCCGTGGATCAGCACCGGCACCACGCGGTCACCGGCATCGTCGTGGCGGCGCATCTGGCGCGCCTTGACCGAGCCTTCGACCACCGGGTTGACGATTTCCAGATGCGAGGGATTGAACGCCAGCACCAGATGCAGGCGTTTGCCCTGCACTTCCACGTCGGTGGAAAAGCCCATGTGGTACTTGACGTCGCCGGCGCGCGACAGGCTCTCGGCGGAATACTTGCCCTCGAACTCGGCGAACAGGTCCTTCGGCGACTTGCCGAGCACGTTGACGAGCACGTTGAGGCGGCCGCGATGCGCCATGCCGATGCCGATTTCCTCGACATCGCGCTGGGCGGCGCCGCGCAGGATTTCGTCCATCGCCGGGATCAGCGAGTCGCCGCCTTCCAGCGAGAAGCGCTTCTGGCCGACGTACTTGTTGTGCAGGTAGCGTTCGATGCCTTCGGCCGCGACCAGCTGCTTGAGCACGTCGCGCTTGGCCTCGACCGATAGCTTGGGCTTGAACGCCTGGCCTTCGAGCCGCTTCTGGATCCAGCGCTTCTGCGCGGTTTCGGTGATGTACATGTACTCGGCACCGATGGTGTCCGTGTACACATTCTTGATGATGCGGATGATCTCGCGCAGCGGCAGACGGTCGGCGCCGCCGTGCATCAGGGAGCCGGTGTTGAACACCGTGTCCATGTCGTCCGCGGACAGGCCGTGGAAGGCCGGATCGAGGTCTTCGATCATCACCTGCGGCGCGATGTTCAGCGGGTCGAGACGGGCGGCCTGATGACCACGCACGCGGTAGTAGTTCAGCAGGCGCAGCACTGCGGCCTGCTTCTCGGCGGCGCGGGCGTCGAAGCTGCCCTGGGCCGTCGATGCCGCGTTGATGACGGTGCCGGGCTTCTTGTCGCGCGCGAGCTTCTCGAAGCGCGCGAGAACGTCGCTGTGCGCGACTTCGCGCGGCGCGTTCTGATCCTGGATCAGCCTGAAATAGGCTCTCCAGGACGCATCGACCGATTCCGGATCGTCCAGAAACTGCTCGTAATAGGCTTCAACGTAAGTGGCGTTGGCACCCTGGATCGAACTGGACTCGATCAGACTCTGATATTTGTTACCGCTCATTTTTCTTGGCTGCCGCGATGCTCTGCGTTGAGGCTGCGGGGACAACACTGTGCGGGACGATTGAGCCGCTTGAGGGATCGCGGCAGAGACAAGAGCGGCAAAGCCGCCCCGCACAGCGGGTTGAGGCTTATTTCTTGGCGACGGCTTTTTCGGCCTTCTCGGGCTGCTTCAGGCCGATCTGCAGTTCGGTGAGGTATTCACGGAACTCGTCGGCCAGCTCGGGATGCTTGAGGCCATATTCGACGTTGGCTTTCAGGTAACCGATCTTGGAGCCGCAGTCGTAGCGCGTGCCTTCGAACTCGTAGGCCAGCACGGTCTGCTCCTGGATCATCATGCTGATCGCATCGGTGAGCTGGATCTCGCCGCCGGCGCCGCGCGGCGTGCGCTCGAGCAGCTTGAAGATGCGCGGCGTCAGGATGTAGCGGCCGACCACGGCGAGGTTGCTCTTGGCATCCTCGGGCTTGGGTTTTTCGACGATGCGGCGGATTTCACCCAGGCCAGGACCGACCGGCTGGGTTTCGACGATGCCGTACTGCGACACGTCTTCCTTGGGCACGCGCTGCGTGGCGATCACGCTGGTGCCGTATTCCTGGTAGACGCGCTGCATTTGCGCCAGACAGGGGCGCAGTTTGCCGTCGATCAAGTCGTCGGCCAGGATCACCGAGAAGTCCTCGTCGCCGACTGCCGGCCAGGCGCACAGCACGGCGTGGCCCAGGCCCAGGGCTTCGGCCTGGCGGATGAAGATGCAGGTGATGCCCGGCGGCAGGATTTCCTGAATGATCTGCAGCAGCTTTTCCTTGCCGCGCTGACTCAGTTCCGCCTCGAGCTCGTAGGCCTTGTCGAAGTGATCCATGATCGAATTCTTCGAGCGGCCGGTGATGAAGATCAGCTCCTCGGCGCCGGCGCTGATCGCCTCCTGCACCGCGTACTGGATCAAGGGCTTGTCGACGACCGGCAGCATTTCTTTGGCACTGGCCTTGGTCGCGGGAAGAAACCGCGTGCCGAGACCGGCAACCGGGAATACCGCCTTACGAATACGCATGCATCGCTCCTGGGTTGTTGGGGACTGGCCGGGGAGGCAATGTCCATGCCCGGCGGGTCCCACAGCGCGCGACAGTTTAGGCGGTCAGGATGACAAATGCATGCGTTTTGGCGCTATTGCCGTATTCGGAAATTGCAATGACGGGAGACGACCGCGGCCTGGGATCAGGCCACGGCCCAAAAACGTCGACGTGGCTTCAGCGGATGAAGCCGCTGAGGTAGGTGCGCTCCTTGTTCGCGGCCAGCATCAGGAATTCGTGGCCCTTGCTGGTCACCGAGCGCTTGACCACGCCCTTGGTCGGCAGCATCACCGGCGCGCGGTACTGGACCTGCAGTTCCTTGGGCGCGCCGTCGAGGTCGCCCTCCAGCAGCGCCGCGCAGCGCGCCACCGTCCACATGCCGTGGGCGATGGCCTGCTTGAAGCCGAACAGGCGCGCGGTCAGCGGGAACAGGTGGATCGGGTTGTAGTCCTGCGACACCGCGGCGTAACGGCGGCCGGTGTCGGCCGGCGCGCTGATCGCCTTGTAGTCCGCGACACCGCTCAGCACCGGCTCGGGCATCTTGCCCTTGGGCATGTCGGTCTTCAGCCGCACCAGCGGCGTCGTCACCGACTTGTAGATGACCTCGCCGCTCTCGTCGGCGAACTCGGCGAGCAGGTCGAAGATGATGCCGTTGGGGATGCGCCGCGCCGGCCCCAGGCTGGCCGTGACCTCATAGACGCCGTCGACCGGCAGCGCCTTGACCTGCTCGATCTTGTTGCGCAGATGGACCAGGCCCAGCAGAGAGAACGGAAATTCCGGCTGCGTCATCAGCCACAGGTGCAGCGAGGTCGCCAGCACCTGCGGATAGGTGATCGGCATGACGTTGCTGTCGGCGAAGCCGCAGACCTCGCGATAACGCTCGACCAGCGCGGCGTCGGCCTTGACCCCGGAGACCTTGACCGACAGCGCTGGAATCTTGGCGTCGGCGCTGGGCTTGCGGCTGATCGTGCCCAGCGCCTTCAGCAGCAGCGGGCGGGCGTCGGGCAGTTTGGGCAGCGTTTGCGTGGTCATGCTTCAAGTTCCTGTGCAGCCGCCGCGCGGCTGTTGCAATGAGAAAAGTAAGTGAGTCGTTGTTCAGGGCACCAGCTGGTCGATCGTCAGCGCCAGCGGTGCGCCGGCTTCGGCCCGCGTCACCACGCGGCTGCCTTGCAGATCGCCGCTCTCGGCCTTGGCCTGACCGCTGCGGCTGAGCCGCGCCGTGACCACCCAGCTGTCGAACTGCGACAGCCGCATCGTCGGCATCACCGCCATGCTGTCGTCGAGCTTCACGTCGGCAGGCAGCGCCGGCGCCGGTCCACGATTGACCGCGACCGGCATCGGCGGCCCGCTCTGCGCACGCGCGTAAACCATCAGCACGGCATCCTTCGGCGCTTTGTCACGCAGTTCCGGTGCCAGGCTCAAATGTAACTGCAGCGACACCGCCGACGGTGTGGCCTGCGCGGGCGCCGCGCTTGGCGCAGCGGCCAAGGCCGGCGGCACGGCGTCGGCCGGCGCGCCGCCGAGCTCGGCGATGCGCTGGCCGATCAGGCTGCGCAGCTCGTCCGGCAACTGCGACTGCGCCAGCAGCGCATTCCAGCGCTGGATCGCCAGCGCGCTATCGCCGGCCTGCGCGGCAGCGAGGCCGGCGTACCACAGGCTCTTGCCGTGCATCGGTTCGATGGCCAGCGCTTTTTCGAACAGCTCGCGCGGGCGGCCACCAAGATCGCGATCGCCGGCCATCGCCAGCGCTTCGCCTTCGCTGGTCAGCGCATCCGGATTACGGTTGTCGGTGATGCGATTCACCTGCGCGTAGGCCGCAGCCGACTCGGTGTAGCGCTGCAGCACGAAGTACGAACGGCCGAGCATCGCCCAGCCGTCGGCATCGTCCGGCGTCTCTTTCAGTTTCTGCGCGAGCGCCGCGATCGCCTGGTCCATCTCGGCGGCGGTTGGCATCGGCTGCTGGACTTCGCCGCTGACCAGGCGCTGCAACTGCCAGCTGCCCTGTGAGTAGTAATAGCCGCCGGCGAATACGCCGAGCAGCAGCAACAGGATGAAAGCGGCGCGACGCGGCGGCTGCACGCTGAGCCTGGGCTCGCTGGCGACGTCGACCGGACCGACATCGTCGAGCAGGCGCGCGCCGGCCTCGTCGCGCATCGCCTGCGCCGACTCGGCCGGAATCAGGCTCGCCGCGACTTCATTGTCGATCTCGATCAGGCGGTGCCGGTACGCCGCGACGTTGCTCGCGCGGCGCTGCACCTCCGGGCTGGCGCGACGCCGCCACCACGGCCGCGCCAGGCTCAATGCCGTTACGATCGTCAACAGCGCCATCAGCGCGTACAGCCACATCGAGCCCTGCATCAACGACCATCCTGCTGTTCTGACAACAGGCGTTGCAGCGCCTGCCGATCCACTGTCGTCGCCGACGGTCTGCGACGCGAGCGCCGCGTGAACATCACCACCGTCGCCAGCGCGATCGCCAGCAGCACGAAAGGCCCGAACCACAGCAGCAACGTGCGCGGCCGCAGCGGCGGCTTGTACAGCACGAAGTCGCCGTAGCGATCGGTGAGATAAGTGCGGATCTGCGTATCGCTGCGGCCGGCGGCGATCTGCTTGTGCACCTGATCGCGCAGATCCAGCGCCAGCGGCGCGGTCGAATCGGCGATGGTCTGGTTCTGGCAGACCAGGCAGCGCAGCTGGCTGATCATCGTCTGGTAGCGTTCCTGCTGCTGCGCGTCGAGCGGTACATCGGCGCCAGTGGCGCTCGCACATATAGCGAACAGCAGCGCCATCATCCGTAGCCGGAGTGAAACCCGGGGCTTCACGAAGCGCCCGCCATCAGCGGCGCAATATGCTCGCGCCAGGCCTCGATCGTCATCGGCCCGATCTGCTTGTACAGGATGCGGCCATCGGCGCCGAGCACGAAGGTTTCCGGTACGCCATAGACGCCCCAGTCCAGGCCGGCGCTGCCTTGCTGATCGGCAATCACGCTGCGATACGGCTGACCGTGGCGAGCCAGCCAGGCCTGCGCGTCTTCGCGGGTGTCCTTGTAATCCATGCCGACGATTTCGATGTTGTATTCGTGCGCCAGCTGCATCAGCACCGGATGCTCGACCTGGCAGCCGGCGCACCAGCTGGCGAAGAAATTCACCAGCACCGGCCGGCCTTTCAGATCCTGCGGCGTGAGCTTCGCGGTGCCTTCCAGATTCGGCAGCTCGAAAGCCGGCGCCGCCTTGCCGATCAGCGGGCTCGGCACTTCGCGCGGGTCCTGGCGCAGGCCGAAGCCGAGCAGCGCCAGCAGGCCGATGAGGACGATGACCGGAATCGCGAAGCGCATGCTCAGACCGCGGCCTTGACGTCGTCGCCGGCGACGACGGCGCGGCGCGCCAGCCGGTAGCGCTTGTCACTCGCCGCGAGAATGCCGCCGAAGAACATCAGCACGCCGCCGAACCAGACCAGGCGCATGAACGGCTTGTAGTACAGCCGTAGCGCCCAGTCGTTTTCACCAATCGGCTCGCCCAGCGCGACATACAGATCGCGCCGCGGATTGTGGTCGACCGCGGACTCGGTCATGACGCTGCCCTGCGACGGATACAGGCGCTTTTCCGGCTGCAATTTGGCGATCAGTTTGCCTTCGCGCTCGACCAGCACGCTGCCGACATCGGCGCGATAGTTCGCGCCCTCGACATGCTGAGTGCCCTGGAACGTGAACGTATATGGGCCGATTTCCGCGGCCTGCTGCGGGCCCAGGCGCACATCTTTCTCGACGCTGAAAAGGCTGGCGTAGGTGACGCCGAAGATCCAGAAGCCGAGGCCCAGATGCGCGCATGTCATGCCCCAGGTGCCGGCCGGAACCGAGCGCAGGCCCTGCCAGCGGTCGCGCTTGGAGCGCACGCGATGCACGACGTCGAGCAGCGAGCCGAGCATCACCCAGATCGCGAACGCGGTGCCCAGCATCGCCAGCCACTTCGTTGAGCGCTCGAGCACGAACGGCAGCAGCGCCGCGCAGACCAGCGAGGTCAGCAGCATCCAGCGCAGGCTCCACAGCGCGCTGCGCAGGCGGGCGCGTTTCCAGCCGACGCGCGCCGACATGCCGACCAGCACCGCCAGCGGCATCATCAGCGGCAGGAAAATCAGGTTGAAGTACGGCGGGCCGACCGAAACCTTCGCGCCCATCGCCTCGCCCACCAGCGGATACAGGGTGCCGATCAAAACCGCCGCCGCGGCCGCGACCAGGAACACGTTGTTCAGCAGCAGCAGGCCTTCACGCGACATCAGATCGACTTCGCCGTCCGACACCAGCTTCGGCGCGCGCCAGGCATAGAGCAGCAGCGCCGAGCCCAGCACCGTCGCCAGGAAAGCCAGGATGAACACGCCGCGCGCCGGATCGGTGGCGAAGGCATGCACCGACACCAGCACGCCGGAGCGCACCAGGAAGGTGCCGAGCAGCGACAGCGAGAACGCCAGGATCGCCAGCAGCACGGTCCAGGATTTGAGCACGCCGCGCTTCTCGGTCACCGCGAGCGAATGGATCAGCGCGGTGCCGACCAGCCAGGGCATGAAGGACGCATTTTCCACCGGGTCCCAGAACCACCAGCCGCCCCAGCCAAGCTCGTTGTAAGCCCACCAGGAACCGAGTGTGATGCCCATCGTCAGGAACAGCCAGGCAACCGTGGTGTAAGGCCGCGTCCAGCGCGCCCAGGCGACGTCGAGCTTGCCGGTGACCAGGGCCGCGATCGCGAACGAGAACGCGACCGACATGCCGACATAGCCCATGTACAGCGTCGGCGGATGGATGATCAGGCCCGGGTCCTGCAGCAGCGGATTCAAGTCGCGGCCTTCCAGCGGCACCGGAAAAACGCGGTCGAAGGGATTGCTGGTGAACAGCATGAACAGGATGAAGCCGACGCTGATCGCGCCCATCGTCGCCAGCACCAGCGCGGCGATATCCGCAGGGAGCTTGCGGCTCGACAGCGACACGGCGAAACCCCAGCCGGTCAGCATCAACAGCCACAGCAGCAGCGAGCCCTCGTGCGCGCCCCAGACCGCGGACAGCCGGTAGATCAGCGGCAAGGCCGAATGCGAATTGCTGGCGACGTAGCTCAGCGAGAAATCGTTGTAGACGAAGGCCAGCGTCAGCATCGCGTAGGCCAGCACGACCAGGCCGAACTGGGTCTGCGCGCCGCTGACGCCGATCGCCAGCCAGCGCGAATCGCGGCGCAGGTAGCCGATCACCGGCAGCACGCTCTGTGCGATCGCCACGGCGAGCGCCAGGATCAGCGCGTAATGGCCGATTTCAGCCATGGACGGCTCCGCTTGTTTTCCCTCTCCCTGCGGGAGAGGGTGGCGCGCAGCGCCGGGCGAGGGCGTCGAAGGCCGATGCGAACTGCAAGGCCCTCACCCGGCCCGCCGGGCCACCCTCTCCCGCAGGGAGAGGGGAAACACCGGCAGGCTTCATTCGACGGCCCCGGCACTGGCGACATTGCCATTCACCGACTTGAACGGCGCGCAGGAATGCTTGCCGTCGGCGGTTTTCAGCGAGCTGGCCAGATCCGGCGGCATGTAGTTTTCGTCGTGCTTGGCCAGCACTTCATCGGCCTTGAACGCGCCGTCGTCGGTGAGCATGCCGGTGGCGACGATACCCTGCCCTTCGCGGAACAGGTCAGGCAGGATGCCTTCGTAACGCACCTGCACGGTCTTGGCGCAATCGGCGAGCGTGAAGCTGACCAGCAGGCCGTCGCCGCGCTGCACGCTGCCGCGCTCCACCAGGCCGCCGAGGCGCAGCCGCGCATGCTTGGGCGCGTTCTGCGCGACCAGGTCACTCGGCGTGTAGAAATACATCATGTTCTTGCGCAGCGCGGTGAAGCCCAGCGCCGCCGCAATCGCGATGCCGCCGAGCAGCGCCGCGATCCACATCATCCTGCCCTGGCGCTTGGTCACTCGTGGTCTCCTGGCGCTGCTTCATCGGTTTCTGTCAGTTGGCGCATCACGCCGTTGCGCGCCCGGCGCGGCGCGACGATATTCCATACCAGCACCGCGGCGAACACACCGAAGCTGCCCCAGACGTAGACGGCATAGCCGCCCATCGCGAAGAACCGGGTCAAGGCCTCAGACATCGCCGGCGGCCTCGCGTTCACGCAGCCAGTTTTTGACCCAGCTGCTGCGGCGCTCGCGAATCAGCAGCTCGTTCTGCACCCGGCGCAGCACCGCGTATGCGAAGAACGCCATGCAGCCGACGGTCATGCTCAGCAGCGGCCACAGCATGCTCGGCGCGATCGACGGCTTGCCGATGCGCGACACCGTCGGCCCCTGGTGCAGGCTGTTCCACCACTCCACCGAGTAATGCACGATCGGCACGTTGACCGCGCCGACCAGGGCCAGCAGGCCGCAGGCGCGGGCACCGGCGCGCGGGTCTTCGAACGCCTGGTTCAGGCCGATCACGCCCAGGTACAGGAACAGCAGCACCAGCTCGGCGGTCAGGCGCGCGTCCCAGACCCAGTAAGCGCCCCACATCGGCTTGCCCCAGAGCATGCCGGTGACCAGGGCCAGCGCGGTCCAGCTGGCACCGACCGGTGCGATCGCCACCACCACGCATTCGGCCAGCTTGATCCGCCAGATGATGGCGACGCCGGCCGCGAGCGCCATGCCGACATAGCCCGACAGCGACAGCCAGGCCGCCGGCACGTGTACGTAGATGATGCGGAAGGCCTCGCCCTGCTGGTAATCCGCCGGCGCCAGCACCAGGCCGCCGACCAGGCCGTAGCCGATCAGCAGCGCCGACAGCAGCGCCAGCCAGGGCGAAAAGCGATCGGCCAGACGATAGAAAGTCGGCGGCGACGCGAGCCTATGAAACCAGGTCCACATGGTCCGTTATCGGGTTGGTCAGTCGAAGCTGTTGCGCAGGGCCGCGGTCGCGGCGAGAGGCAGAAGGCACAGCCCGAGGACGAGCAGCGATGCCAGCAAGTATAACGGACCGGCCGCATCCAGACCGGCCGCGGCGGCGCGCGCGGCGCCGGCTCCGAAGATCACCACCGGGCCGATCAGTGGCAGCACCAGCACCGGCAGCAGCACCGCGGCGCGCGGCAGGCCGACGGTCAGCGCGGCGGCAAAGCCGCCGATCAGGCTGAGCAAGGGCGTGCCCAGCAGCAGGCCGGCGAACAGCGTACCCAGTACCTTGACCGGCACACCGAGTTGCAGCGCCAGCGGCACGGCCAGTACCGCCAGCGGCAGGCCGCCGAGCAGCCAGTGCCCGACCAGCTTGGCGTAGACGATCGCGATCGGACCGTGCGGCGACAGAAACATCTGCTCCAGGCTGCCGTCGTCGAAATCGGCGCGGAACAGCCGGTCCAGGTTCAGCAGCGCCGACAGCAGCGCGCCGACCCAGAGCACCGCCGGCGCGAACGCGGCCAGCTGCGGATCGTTGGGCTTGCTGCCGAGCGCGAACAGCGTGACGACGATCAGATAAAACAGCGGCGGCAGCAGCCAGTCGCCCTTGTGGCGGGCGGCAAGGCGCAGTTCGCGGCGCAGCGCAGCGGCAAAGGCGCGCAGCATCAGCCTATCTCCAGCGAACGCACGCGCGCCGCGTCCACCGGCAGCGGCTGATGGCTGGTGACCAGCACCGCGCCGCCGCCGTCCAGCTGAGCCGACAGCAGCGCGCCGACGTGAGCCAGGCCCTCTACATCGAGCGCGGCCAGGGGCTCGTCGAGCAGCCACAGCGGTCGCGGTGCAACCAGCAGCCGGGCCAGCGCGGCGCGGCGCTTCTGACCGGCGGACAGCGTGCGGCTCGGCCGGTGCCGCAGCCTGGCCAAACCCAGGCGCTCCAGCGCCGCCGGTATCGTCTTCGGGTCGCAGTGCTGCAACGCGCTCCAGAACTGCAGGTTCTCGAGCACGCTCAGATCGCCGTTCAGCGCGTTTTTGTGACCCAGCCAATGCAGACCTGCCGCGGGTCGTTCGATCTTGCCGGAAACCGCCGGGCGTAAACCCGCCAGCACTTCCAGCAGCGAGGTCTTGCCCGTGCCGTTGCGGCCGCGCAGATGGACCAGCTCGCCGGCCGCAACCGCCAGGTCGAAGTCGCGCAGCAGCACACGATCACCGCGACCGACGCTCAGGCTTTGGGTTCGCAGCAGGTCGGTCAAGGTCGTGGAAGGGCTTAAAAGTCTGGTGCGACCGGCCGGAATCGAACCGGCACGCCCAGAAGGCGGGAGATTTTAAGTCTCATGCGTCTACCAATTCCGCCACGGTCGCGCGGAGGCGAATGGTAGCACTGCGCGCGACGCCGCCGACGGTCTTGCACCGCGGCGCGCCGGCGTCGTCTACTGCGCGCGATCAAACCACCGGACGCGTAGATGAGCGATGACATCGGCAAGCGCCTCGACAAGATCGAGCGCGCGCAGCAACAGTTGCTGGCGCGCGTGCAGCGCCATGAAAGCAAGCTCGACAAGAGCCTTCAGGAAGCACAGCAGACCACCGATTTTCTGACCGACACGCGCGAGATCGTCGGCTTCGGCGTATTTCTGCTGCGCGAGCTGGCACTGACGCCGCAACTGGTCGACAGCGCACGCGGCAAGTTCGCGGCGGCGCTGCAGGCGGACTGGGGTTTGTCGGCGGAGGACGCGGCCGAGCATGCCAAGATCGTCGCCGAAGACTTTTTCGCCAAAGGCGAAATGCCGTTCTGACCGGGCACGGCAGGCAGAAAATCGAGGCTGAGGCCGGCGTCGAACCGACCTGCGAGGACTTTCAGTCCTCTCCCTCCTGACAGCCTGATCCTGCATTCGAACAATGCAGACTTCCATCGAGGTCGGCTTGTCGCCGACCCGAGCGGCGCCGGACGAAACCACGATCCCCACCCCCGGCACCTGCTGCCGGGTTGCTTGTTCATTCCTTGGGCGCCCGCTGAACAAGCTAGAACTGGTATTTGAGATAGGCCTGGACGTAGTCGCGATCGCGCATCAGGTTGGCGCTGCCTCCGCCCATGAACCGTGTATAGCCGATCGTCACCGAGAAAAAATCGCGGTAGCGCGTCTCCAGCAGGCTATCGGCTTGCATTCGCCCCTTGATGAAGTTGCCGCCGGGCCCGGGCGCCGTTCCTCCCACATCATGCGACCAGCTCAGAATCGGTCGAAGGCTGATCTTCGGAAGCACGCTCTCGTAGCTGAAAATGCTGATCAGCCTGTAGCCCCACGAGAACTCATCCGGGAACAGGCTCAGATCCTGCTGATGCTGGTTGAAGCGCACGCCGTCGGCACCAACGGTGCAGCTCGGATTCGTCGAACAAGCCTGGCGGGAACCATCGGCGCCGGAGCCGTCTGCACCAGCGCTCGCGGTGTAATAGGTGCCCGGCGCTTCGAACTGCAGCTGATCGAGCGGCGGCAGCTTGGGCACCCACTCGGCACCCCATTCGCCGACGACGATGATCTGATCCGCATGAAACCAATTATCGGGCGACAGCACGCGCGTCGTGCTGAGATTGAATTCGTATACCTGTTCTCGCTCGTAGCCGCGGATGTAGCAGTCGGCTCCGGGGTGATAGTCAGATTCCCTCATGTTCGTCGGGCAAGGTGTGTTCTCGCCCACAAGCCCGCCACGATACGGAATCACAAAATTCGGAAACGCGCGCGCTGAACCTGGAACGTGGCCGATACCGACACTGATCAGATCCGGATAAGGGCTGTTGCCGTCGGCGTCGGTGAAATCGCTACTGCCATAGTTGATGGCATTGCCGTTGGCGTCGAAACCGATACCCAGGTTTGCAAGTTGTGCAGACCCGGCGCATCCAAGCGACCGCTCATGGCAGCGTGTCAGTGTGGGGCCGAGCGCGGCAAAACCCAGGTCTTGCAGATCGACCTGCAGTGGCAGATTCGGACGATAGGCCACTTCACCTTGAATCGAATAGTCACCAACGGTGGTGTTGAAACTGATGCCAAACAAGTGGATGTCTTCCGGGTATTCGAGTTGAAAGCGAGGCGAGTCGAGCGACGCTGCATTATCGGTCGCATCGCTGGCCGAATCGCCCGGATGCGTCAAAGAGTGCAAGAACGGGATGTCGGGGCAGGTTGCAAGAAAGCTGAGCAAGTCGTTTGCGTCGATTCCTAGCGGATTGCCTTCGCGTCGGGCACAGCTGGCATGGGCGGCGTAGAAGCTCCCGATCGGCAGGCGCGAGTGATAGTTCATGTAATAAAGGCCGGTCTGCACCCCACTGCCGATGCCTTCGAAGTAATACTTCAACGCAACACCGAATTGTCCGCCGGAGCGCGGATATTCGTCCCGAACTCTGCGAACCGTGACCGTGGTGTTACTCAACCCCGATACCGGTGTGTCCAGAGGAGTGCCGACCATGTCGGGATCTTCAGCAACGCCGCCAGTGCTGACATTGATGTTGTTGAGTGCGTTGTGACTGCCAATGTCCAAATCGGAGAAGTAACTGCCCGGCGCCGCGGTTTCGACGCTCCTCCACTCCAGCTGATAGAACGCCTCTACGCTCAGATCGGTGACCGGTTCGAAACTGCCGTACACCATGTTCACCGGCGTGAAGACCTCTTCTATCGATTTGCCGATCCGGTTGAAGTTGTTTGCATTGACTGGATTGGCCTGGTTGATGCTGTTGATGACCAAGGTGGTGCTTTCGCCCCAGTTGACCAGCTGCCGGCCAATTTTTAACGTCAGCTCGTGTCCGTCCCAGAGCCGCAGATTGCCGTAGAAAACCGCGTCCATCAGCTGTAAGTCAGTGCCAATCTGACGCAGGGTCTCGCCATCGCGACGCTTTTCACGGACGACTCCGCCAGGGCCATAAGAAACACGTCCGCCGTCGCCTGTCGGCTGACCCCACGGACGGCCCGCAATCAGGCCGGTGAGCAGCGCGGCAGGCTGGGTCAGCAAGACAGCCGGATTGTTCGGCAGCCCCACGGGCAATGCCGAGGTGCGGCGCCCAACGTCGAGGTAGTTGTCTTTGGTGATCCGATTGGGATGCGTCTCAGTGAAGTTCTCGTTGACGGCATCGTAGAAAAACATTGCCCGAGTGAAGAAACCGAAGTCGCCGAAGGTCAAATTCAGATCGGACGTCACCTTCGTCACAGCAGAGAAAACCTTGCCCTTGTCGTAATTGAGATCGCCGTCATCGTTGTTGGCCGACGCCGCACCCGGCGCAGCCACCAGTTGCTGCGCCGGAAAGAGCTGATTCTTGAACAACCCCTGGCAAGCCTGATACGCCCCGTTGGGCCCTGAGCAGACCTGCGGGTTGAGGTTGCTTTTACCGATGAGGCTGTCGCTACGGCCTTCCACGCGGACACCACCGCCCATCGTGATGCTGGTGTTGAGAGCGGCATCGATCTTTTCGTCGCCGATCGGAATCTCGAAGGTGTTCGCATGGGCGCAGTCCAAGCTGACGGCGCTGAGGATCAACCCGGTCAATATCTGCGCCGCGTGGGCTGCCACCGCTTTCGTAAGATGCGTCATCTCTCTCCCGCCTTTTTTTGTTTTGTTTTTTTCTGGTTTGCAGTGGCGCCTCCCGCACTGCAGGCGCGCGAGTTGCACGCGTGCAGGCCACGCCAATCGAAGCTAGTCACCACTGCCGCTCAGCGTCGCCACGACCATGGCTGCGAAACAGACGCGGTACTTCATGGGTCACCTCGACTATGAGGTGGGTCGGGAGTTGCCGAGCAGCGCCAGTGACTCGCGCACGATGCGATCAGCGTTGTCGACCGGCCCGTCGTGGAGGATCGTGCGGTCGGGTCGCACCACTGCGCACCAGCCGTACGGCGCGCCGCCGGGCACGAGTCGGTTGTCCATATCCTCGAAGACGTGATTTCCACGATGCACCGACTCACCGCGCAGACAGAACTGGACAGTCCGGCCGCCACGACGAGTCCAGAGCTCCAGCGTCGCGGCTGTCAGCTGAGGCTCCGCAGGAAGTCCGAAGCCCACCAGCGAAAGCTCGCTGCCGAGCGCGTCGTCGCTGAGCAGGATCTCGCCACTGGCCGACCGAACCAGCCCCTGCGGCAACAGTCCGCCACGGCGTAGTCGTACGTGGCCTTTCACGAACAGCCCGGCATTGAACTCGTTCTTCGGTTTGACGCCGAGTTCGTCAAGAAATGTTCGCAGCGACGGAATGCGCCGGAGCAGCGCCATTGCGCCGTGGATGAGAATCGCCATCGGCCGGCTGCCGGGCATGACCAGTCGCCCCATCAACTTGGCCAGCGCGATCATCTTGGTGGCGTGCGGCCGACGCTCCTCATCGTAGGTATCCAGGACCGCTGGCGCGGCGAGCCCCTTCACTACCCAGGCGAGCTTCCAGGACAGGTTGGCGGCATCGCGCAATCCCGCGACGAGACCCTGCCCCGCAAATGGCGGCGTGATGTGCGCGGCGTCGCCCACCAGAAACACGCGACCTTTGCTGTAGCGCTCGCAGGATCTCGCGTGGAAGCGGTACACCGCTTTGCGTTCGATCTTGATTTCGCTTGCCGTGGCCCACGGCGCCAGCAACCGCGTGATGGTCTGGTCCTTCTCCATCTCCTCGCGCGTCTCGCCCGGCTGCAGCATGAACTCCCAGCGGACGCGGCCGCCCGGCGCGATCATGTGCGGCGTCGGACGCCGGGAATCGCATATGAACTCGACGTGATCGAACGCGCCGGGAACGTTCTGGGCGTCGACGATCAGCCAGTCCTCGGCGTAGGTCTTGCCCCGGAAATCTTGCCCGATAGCCCCGCGCACCTTTGAACCGGCGCCGTCAGCTCCAATCAGGTAGCGCGCGTGGACCGTGACCTCGTCGCCATCCGCGAGCCGCAGTACGACGCGAACACCCTCAACCTCCTCGGTGAAACTCAACATCTCAGTGCCGCTCAAGGTCGACACCACGGCACAGCTTTCCGCCTTCCGGCGCAGCGCACGTTCGAGATCGGGCTGGTAGAACGTCACCAGCTTGGGATGGCCGTCAATGCTGCCGCTGGTGTTGATACGCCCGAACTCCCCCACCTGCGGACAAAGCATGCGCACATACGGAATCGCGATCTTCTCGAACGCATCTTCCGATAGCCCCGCCATCTGAAGGATGCGCAGGGCCTCGTTGTCGAGCGCGATGGCGCGCGGCGCCGTCAGGATGTCGCTGGCCTTGTCGACCACCAGCGTACTTACACCGTAGCGGCCAAGCAGCAGCGTCACTGCGGCGCCCACCGGGCCATAGCCGACGATGAGTACGTCGACCGCTGGGGGAATGGGTGTTGCCATTGGGGCTCTCAGGTCTTCGCGACCACGCGCTCTGCCATACGCGGTGCGAGGCGCAACAGCATGGGGAGAAAGCGCACCGCACCGGGCCGGACTTCCTCAAGTCCTTTCAGCGCGCCATCCACCGCCTGCGCTGCCACCTTCTCGGCAGAAAGCTTCGGTACCTTGTGATGGGCGGTGGCGGGCGTGTCCACCACCGGGGGAATCAGCTCGGTGACGGCAATGCCGAGCGGCGCGAATTGGCGGCGCAAGGATTTCGACAGACTGTGCAATGCCGCCTTCGACGCCGAATACACGGGCGCGCGCGTCGCCGGCGCCAGTCCATAGCCGGAACTCACGATCAAGACCGATGCACGGCTGGCCGCGCGCAAGCCCGGCAGAAATTCCGCGATCAGGTTTATCGCGCCCTCGGTGTTGTTGCGCAGCTCGGCGGACAGATCCAGGCCTGCAAGATCGCTGCGCGTGAAGTCGATCTCGCACAGGCCGCCCGCGTTGCTGACGACAAAGTCCACGGAGGGCGCGGCTGCAGCGACGGCGCTGGCGAACGCGCGTACCGCGAGCCGATCGCTCACGTCGCAGACCGCCGTTGTCACGCCCGGCAGTTCGCGCGCCAGCGCCGCAAGTTTTGTCGCATCGCGACCGCAGGTATACACGCTCCAACCCTGCGCATGCAGGCGGCTGACGATCGCCTTGCCGATGCCGGAGGAGCCACCGCTAACCACGGCGGTACGATTCGAAAGGTTCATTGCACTGTCTCCATCAATGTGGTGCTGGCCAGCACCGGGAAGCAGTGCTGGAAAGTCGGGATCGGCAAGAGGATCACCGGAAGCTGCCGTCCGGCGACGTTGAGGTTGCGTCTCGGGCGTGTGCTATCCACGCGCCGTTTCAACTCACGTTGAACGAAAAAGGGAAGCGACCGAGCACTACATGCGCCGCTTCCTCGGCGATGCCTGCTTGAAGTCGTACGCTGACGACGAGGCCCTTCGATTTGTCATCGGCGACAGAAACATCGCGGAACAAGACCTGGGCCTCACGCAGCGCGAGTTCAAGGGCATCCTGGGTCTCACGATGTTTCAGGGCAGGTTTGAAAATCTTGCCCACGCCGGTCAACGGCATCTGGTCGATGATCCGCACCTGCCTGGGCAAAGCAGCGCGCTCGGTGATTTCCTTCTTCAGAAATTCCACAAGTTCGCTCTCGGTGGCTGTCGCCCCCGCTTTGAGCTGGACGTAGGCCACTGGAAGTTCACCGGCATGTGCGTCAGGCCGGCCGACCGCGGCAGCGATCGCCACCGCCGGATGCCGGTGCAGCGGCTCCTCGATGGTCGCCGGATCGATGTTGTGCCCGCCGCGAATGATCAGCTCTTTCTTGCGGCCGGTGAGCCAGAAGTAGCCTCCGTCATCCTGACGTGCAAGATCACCGGTGTTGAGCCAACGTTGGCCATCACCGCAGTCGATCCATAGCCCCTTGTTTTGTTCCGGCACGCGGTAGCCGGCGAACACATTGGGACCCGACACGAGCAGCACGCCTACTTCACCCAGCGCGCAATCCCGCTGGTATGCACCCTGCTCGCTAAGCAAAACAGCCTTCATCTTCTGGCAGGGAATGCGCAGTCCGATCGAGCCCAGGCGGCGCTCACCCAGCGGCGGGTTCACGCTGCTCACGCAGGTCGCTTCGGTCAAGCCATAGCCTTCCAGGATATGCAGGCCGGTCCGTTCCTGAAACTTGCGGAACACTTCCACCGGCATGGGCGCCGCGCCGCAGAGTCCGTACTCCAGGCTCGCGATGTCGCGTGTGCCGATGGGGACCTGCAGCAACGCGGCGTAGAGTGTGGGCACTCCGCTAAAGAAATTGATGCGGTGGTGCTCGACGATTTCCCAGAATCGCTTGACCACGCCCTCGCCGCGATAGCCCTGCGGCGTTCCGAGAATCACATGCGCGCCCTTGGAAAAAGGCAACAAGCCGGTGACGAGCACGCCGTTGACGTGGAACAGCGGCAAGCCGCAGAACACCACCTTGCCGGCACCAATACCGTCGCCCAGGAACTGCGCCGCACTCCAGGCATTCGCAACCTCGTTGCCGTGGCGGCGCATCGCGATCTTGGGCAGACCCGTCGTACCGCCGGTGCAGAAGTATGAGGAGTCATCGTCGGCCGAGATTCGACGCCCGCTGTTCAGTCGATTGGCGTTCCGCGCGCGGATGCCTCGGTTGAAGTCGTGGATCTGGATTGAGGCGGGCACGGCGCCGCGGATGCCCGCATGGC
The DNA here is from genome assembly GCF_965279055.1 of Hydrocarboniphaga sp. Taxonomy (NCBI): domain Bacteria; kingdom Pseudomonadati; phylum Pseudomonadota; class Gammaproteobacteria; order Nevskiales; family Nevskiaceae; genus Hydrocarboniphaga; species Hydrocarboniphaga sp. The sequence goes on from NZ_OZ257125.1 coordinate 2,636,695, forward strand.
CATGCAGCCGCGCAATTTCGCGACGCTGCATCAACCGGGAGGGAAAATGCTTGAGCCCGCGCACGCGATCCGGGAGGTTCACCAGCACCAGATGCCGCAGCGACTTGATGCTCGCCAACTGTGGCTGCAACTTGGTCCAGAGGTCGATGTCGGGGAACGGCGCGAGCGTCACCAACACCGAGGCATTGGCGGCGTTCAGCAGCTCGGCGATCGCCGGGCCTTCCAGCAGCGGATTCAACGCCGCGACGATGCCCGTGGCCTGCCCGCCCCAGATCACAAAATGGGTTTCAGGCAGATTGGGCAACACGAAGGCGATGACGTCGTCCTTGTCTACTCCGAGGTCGTGGAAAAAGTTGGCGGTCTGAGTAATTCGCGCGAGCAGCTCGCCGTAGCTCCAGGTTTCGGGCTTGCGATGCTCGTCCGTGGTCAGGAAGAAACTTAATGCTGGAGCCCGCGGGTTCAGGCTGGCACCGCGCCTGATCATCTCGTAGGTGCTGGTGGGAAGATCTGCGGGCAAGCCTCGACTCTCGGCAGCCTCGACGTCACCGATGTTGGCGATACCGGGCATCGCTTCAGCTCTCGGCGACAATGTTGTTGCGCTGCGTGCCGAGGTCCATGCTGCCATTCGCCGCGCGGATGCTGGCCTCGACCACATCGCCGGGCTTCAGATACTGTGATCGCTTGGATTGGACCTTGAAGAAGACCTCCCACTTCTTCTTCTCCGGCAGCAGCGCGCCAATCTTTTGCTTCGCCGGTGAAGGAATCGACAGGGCACATCCAGCGGGCGTGCCCGTGGAGAGGAGATCGCCCGGCTCGAAGTCCTGCACGGCGGACAGCTCGGTGAGCGTTTCGGCCGGGCCATAGACCAAGTTCGCCGTGTTGTCGCTCTGCCGAACCTGACCGTTCACCGTCAGTTTCAGCTGCAGGTTCTTGAGCGTGGCCATGCTTGAAGCATCCAGCAATGTCAGCCAAGGCCCGACCGGGCCGAACGTGCGAAAGGACTTGCCCTTGTAGAACTGCATCTGCGGAATCTGCACGTCGCGCGCCGAGTAGTCGTTGACGATGACGGCGGCGGCGACATACTCGTGCAGGTTCCCGTCGGTGACCGTCACTGCGCCGTGAATCGCTTTGCGCAGGATCAAACCCAGTTCGATCTCATAGTCCAGGAACTTCACCATGCGAGGTTTGATGACCTCGCTGTCGGCCGCAACGATGCAGCTCTGCGCCTTGGTGAAAATCATGTTGTAGGTCTTCGCGTCGGGGTCCATGCCGGACTCGATCATGTGCTGGCGATAGTTCGCACCCTGGCAGACGAACTGCTGGTTCTGCGTCACCGGCGACAGCAGCTTGACGGCGGACCGCTCCAGAGCGGGGCCATCGAGCGTCGCCAGCTCCGCCAGCGACGTGCCGCGGATAAAGTCGCCGGTGGTGGAGAAATCGCCCGGCACCGGCGTGATCTGGCTGCCGCGAATCACGCCCCATTGGGCGCGGCCTTGGTGTTCGAAGCGGACGATGTTGAGAGACATGGCGGAGGCTCGTTCGGTGGGATTTGGGGGCGAGACAGGCTTCGGGACTTCTTGGTGACGCGGCATTGGATCGCAGGCCATAAGCGCGACCCCGCCGCCGACCATTGCCGCCGCAGCGCCGGCCTGGATCAGGCGGCGTCGTTGCGGATCGGCGCGGTCAGCGCTCATGGCCAGGAAATTCAGCCGAACAGCTTCGCGAGCGTGAGCAGCTTGCTCAGGCTGAGATCGGGGCTGCGCCGCACATTGCGGATCAACGCCGCAATTGCGGACGGCGTGAGCTTGGGCCTGGTGAAGCTGGCCGGCATCGGCTGTCCCCACTGCGACATCGCCGCGCGGCTGCCCGGATGCACGCCGGTCGGACGGTCGGCGGTGAACAGGTCCCCATCGCAGTAGTGCTCATGCTTGGCGCCCCAGGGATCATTCCAGTAGTCGAAGATCTGGCTGCCGAGGATGTGCCGGCCGATACCCCAGGCGTGCTTCCAGCCTTTCTCGCGCAGTACGCGCTGGCCCATGCCGACGGCGTCCGCATCCACGACCTCGTAGGCGCTATGGCTGTAGAGCGGCATGAACCCCTGGGCCATCGCGAGGCTGTGGTGGTCGGCAGGCGTGTCGCCGAGGTCCAAGCGGAAGAAGGTCACGGCGGGCGAACCGTCCGGCAGCACCTGGACGTCGCTGGGAATAAGACCCAGATGCTGGGTGTACCAGGCACTCGTCGCCTGATAGTCCGCGACCTCGATCACGCAGTGGCCGAGTCGGATCACCTCGGGGGGTTCTGGCGCGGGCCGCTGCGTCCCGTTGACACGCACCGACTTGCCCGTGGAATTGAAGCGCAGGGGACTGCGGCACGGCAGTTCCTCGACCGGCGTCTGGCCGTGGATTGCTTCGACCATGAACCCGGACGGGTCCGTCAGCACCACGCGCTCGCCACCGCCCGGGTGGGTGACCGCCTCAATCCCGCTCGCGCCAGGAAGCCTGGCGAGTTTCTCCAGATCGGCACCACTGCCGACGGTGAAGCCCATCCCGACGAACCGCGCCCGGGCCGCGCGATGCACGCGGTAGCAGTAGGGCGCGTTCGAGGCAGCGCGCAGGTACAAAACCTCGTCCGTGCGGCTTGCAGGCACAAGGCCAAAGTCGGTGAGAAATTGCTCGGCCCGGTCGAGATCGGGCCGCTCGAAAATCAGGTAGGCCAGTGAGCTGGCTTTCACCATGGGATTCGGGTGGCGGACCGGCTGCATGGTGCGGAGCTCGGTCATGACGTTCTTGGATCCCTGAAAGCTCGAACGAGGGTGCCAGGTCCGTTCATTCGGAGGCGTCTAAAGCCCGGGCACGATCGGAACCGGCCGGCCAGCCGCGGAACCGGTACAACGGGCAGAAACAGGAGGATTTTCACGGGAGCATCCGGTTCGGATCAGAAGCGGGGCGCTTCACCGGATGCACCGCTCTGTGCCTCTGGAGACACCTGCCACGTCTGCTGAAGCTGCAGGGGCTTCGAGCGCAGCTTCAGTCGTGCCGCCGCAGCGATGTTGTGCCATAGCGAGACCAGGAGCTGGGCCTTGCTCGGCGACTCCGGGAACCGGCGCAATTCGCGCTCGGCCGCGACGGGCTCCGGCAGGATGCGCGGGAAAGCGGCGCCGGCGAGCGATCCGCCGACGACGGAGTCGTGCCGGTAGTGCACCGGCATGCGCTTGGACGTGGGCGCCCACACCACGTCGTCACCGGTCCAGCGCAGCGCCAGCGCGCGGCGCGGCCGGGTACGGTGATGGTTACCGTAGCTGCCGTGCAGGGTCAGCGGGTGAAACATCAGCATGTCGCCCGGCTGCATCTCCCAATCGACCAGATCGTACTTTTCCGGATTGGCATTGATGTCCGGAACGTCGTCCATCTGCTCATCGATGATGGCGGCGACGTAGTCCGGTGAGATCGCCTTGTAGCGCTGCGGCCACTTGTGAGATCCGCGCACATACATCAAGCCACTGCTTTCGCGCGTGACCGGGTCCAGCGGAATCCAGAACGAGCTGATCTGCTCGCCGCGAATCGGCCAGAACGACAGATCTTGGTGCCAGGGCGTGGGCGCGTCGGTGCCCGGCTCCTTGACGAACATCTGGTCGTAGAAGAAGCGCACCTGCTCCGAGCCCATCAACTGTTTCGCCCAGTGCGCGAACGGCCCGTAGTAGATGGCATCACGGATTTCGTCTACGTGCTTCCAGAGGAAGGTGTCCATCTGATAGCCAGCCGTCTTGCGGGACATGAAGCGTCCCTGCACCGACATGTTGGCCCGGGCCTTATCGACCCCCGCCTCGATCAGCTTCAACCAGTTGGGGTCGATGGCCCCCTTGATCATCACGACGCCGTCGTCGCGGTAGCGGCGAATTTCCTCCGTCGTGAGCGCGCGATTGGGGGTTGTGGCGAAGCTCATGATGTTCTCCAGGACGCCCTTCAGATGCGGGCACAGTGATACATTAAGCAAGTCTGATAATTTTATCAATCTTGATCCGTGAGTCTATACTGACGCCAACCCACTGCACCGACCTGCCAATCGTCGTGAACAATTCCAGCCCCCGCCCTCCCGAGGCGTCCGCCGAGACGGTAGCCGCTCGCAAGTCACTCGCGAACGCAACTCCTGATGAGGCCGAGCGTGAGCCGCGCGGTGCGCGGCGTAAGCGGGAGACCCGGGAAAAACTGCTGGAAGCCGCCTTTCGCCTGATGGCCGAGCGCGGCATGGACGCGGTGGCGATCAATGAGATCACCGAGGCCGCAGACGTGGGCTTCGGCTCGTTCTACAACCACTTCGAATCCAAGGAGGCGATTTACGCCGTCGTCATGGACTCAGTGTTCGAAGAGTTTGGCGATGCGCTCGACCTCCTCGTCAAGAATGTGGACGACCCCGCAGAGTTCATTGCCATCTGCGTGCGCCACACGATTCTTCGCGCTCGTCGAGAACCTTTGTGGGGCCGATTCCTGGTCCGCGAGGGCTTCTCGGCGAGGGTGCTGTCGCGCGGACTGGGCGTGCGCCTGATGCGGGACATCCTGATAGGCGTCTCCAAAGGGCGATTCAACATACCCGATCCCTTCATGACCTTTGTCACGATCGGCGGAGGCGTGCTGGGCGCCATCGCGGCAGAGTTGGAGCTCGCGGGCAAACCGACGGATTCGCTTAAACAACTTAAACAACTGGGTCTCAGTTCCGAGGACATTCCAGAGCGTGCCGCGGCCGTAGCCCTGCACAACCTGGGTCTATCTTTCGACGAGTCGCGACGCATCGCCCTGCTCTCGCTGCCGGCCGTCGATCGTCCTTTCGCGTCCTCGTAAGCCACCAAGTTGGCTGGCCCCGGCTTGGCTTTGGCTGCGGTGTGGGCGCAGATGCTCCAGGTCCCCAGGGCGTTGACCGAATTCGAACGGCTTCACAATCGGGGCGCGCCTCGAAGTGCTCGCAGTGTCTCAAGTCCCTTATGCCGACCGGTTTCACCGCTTGGCGACGATCCGATCAGGCGGCAGCAAAACAGCAGCGGCCATGCTGCCAGTGTGATGCGTGTAGAACGGGGGGAATGAGTCGAAAGATGGAGGCTGCGGCCGGAGTCGAACCGACGTACGAGGATTTGCAGTCCTCTGCATGACCGTTCTGCCACGCAGCCCAATAAAACGATGTTATCGCGCCACGCCGGCGTCGAAAATAAAAAACCCCGGTGTATCGGGGTTTCTTTTGAATGCCTGGAGCGGGAAACGGGATTCGAACCCGCGACCTCGACCTTGGCAAGGTCGCGCTCTACCAACTGAGCTATTCCCGCGAAGAGGCGCGCATTTTAGCGTCTGGCGGTGGGCTGTCAAGAACTTCCGAAGGCTTTATTCCAACGCGCCCTGCCCGTCTCGCCCGACGCTCGGCGATTGCTCAGGGGACCGGGTGTTCTTCCTTCATGTAAGGCCAGGCGGCGCGCAGGTAGATCAGCATCGACCACACCGTCAGCACCGCGGCCGCGAACAGCATGTAGAAGCCGAGCGTGTACCACTCAATGCCGAAAGTGCGGATCTTCCAGATCATGCAACCGATCGCGACCATCTGGAAAATCGTTTTGAGCTTGCCGACGACACCGACCGCGACGCTGGTGCGCTGGCCCAGCTCGGCCATCCATTCGCGCAGCGCGGAGATCGTGACTTCGCGGCCGATGATGATCGCCACCAGCACCGCGAGCAGACCATCGGGCTCCGACTCCAGCAGCATCACCAGCGACACGGTCACCAGCAGCTTGTCGGCGACCGGGTCCAGGAACGCGCCAAACTTGGACGTCTCACCCCACTTGCGCGCCAGGTAGCCGTCGATCCAGTCGGTGATGCAGGCGGCCGCGTACAGGCACAGCGCGAGCTGCCTCATGTACGGATACGGCAGGTAGAACAGCACGACGATCACCGGGATCACCGCGACGCGGAGCAGGGTCAGAAGATTCGGAATGGACAGGCGCATGGCGAGAGTATGGCGCTTTTGGCGCGCAGCGACAGCTGAACGAAGTGAGCGCCGTTTTTCAGTCGCGATAGAACGCGTAAATGCGTTCAGCCAAAGTCTGGCTGACACCTTCGACCTGGGCGAGCTGGTCGACCGTGGCGCGGCGCAGCTGCGCAGTGCCGCCGAAAGCCTTGAGCAAGGCGCGGCGACGCGCCGGCCCCAGGCCGTCGATGGTCTCCAGGTCCGAGCTGACGCGCGCCTTGTCGCGACGGCCGCGATGGCCGGTGATCGCAAAGCGATGCGCCTCGTCGCGGATGCGCTGGATCAGGTGCAGCGCCGGCGAATCGGCGGCGAGCCTCAATGGGAACTCCATCTCCGGCAGGATCAGTTCTTCCAGCCCGGGCTTGCGTGTCGGACCCTTGGCGATGGCGACGATGCGCAGGTCGTCGATTCCGAGTTCGTCCAGCGCTTCCATGGCCGCGCCGAGCTGGCCCTTGCCGCCGTCGATGAACAGCACGTCCGGGCGCTGCACCTCGCCGGACTTGACGCGCGCGAAGCGCCGGCCGACCGCCTGCTTGATCGCGGCGTAGTCGTCGCCCGGCGTGATGCCGTCGATATTGAATTTGCGGTAATGGGTTTTCAGCGGGCCTTCTTCGCCGAACACCACGCAGCTCGCCACCGCTTTTTCGCCGCGCGTGTGGCTGATGTCGAAGCACTCCATGCGCCGCGGCGGATTTTCCAGATCGAGCGCGCGCTGCAGCTCCAGCAGCCGCGCGTCCATGCTCGATGCCTCGACCAGACGCGTCGACAGCGCCTGCGCGGCGGTATTGCGCGCCATCTCCATCAGCTGCAGTTTGGCGCCGCGCTGCGGCAGCTTGATGCTGACCTTGCGCTTGGCGTGCTGGCTCAAGGCCTCTTCCAGCCAGTCGAGGTCCTCGACGTCGTGGCTGATCAGGATTTCCGGCGGACAGGGCTGTGCGCTGTAGTGCTGGCTGATGAAGCTGTCGAGCAGCTCGGCGACTTCGGTATGCGGCGGATGTTTCGGAAAATGGCTGCGGTGACCGAGATTCACACCGTCGCGCACGCTCATGACGACGACGCAGCTGCTCGATGCATGCGGCGCCACAGCGATCACGTCGAGCGCGTCGCTGCTGCCGCTGATGACGCGGTTCTCGCGCACGCGCTTGAGCGCGGCGATCTGGTCGCGCACGCGCGCCGCGCGTTCGAAATCCAGTGCCTCGGCGGCCTGCTCCATTTCATCGGAGAGTTCGCGCGCCAGTTCGTCGCCGCGGCCTTCGAGCAAGCGCGCCGCCTTGGCCAGATCGCGCGCGTAATCCTCGGGCTCGATCAGCCCGACACAGGGCGCACTGCAGCGCTTGATCTGGTGCTGAAGGCAGGGCCGCTCACGATGCGCAAAGAAGCTGTCGCGGCAAGGCCGAACACGAAACAGTTTCTGCAAGGTGTAGAGCGTCTCGCGCACCGCGCCGGCGCTGGGGAAAGGGCCGAAGTAGCGATCCGGCGGCGTCTTCGCGCCGCGGTAGAAACTGATGCGCGGATATCGGTGCGACGAGAAGCGGACGTAGGGATAGCTCTTGTCGTCGCGATACATCACGTTGTATCGCGGACTCAGCTCCTTGATCAGGTTGTTCTCGAGCGTCAGCGCCTCGTCTTCGGTGCGGACGACGCTGATCTCGATGCGCCGGATCTGCGACACCATCGACTCGATGCGCGCGTCGCCGGAGGCGCGCAGGAAATACTGCCCGACCCGCTTCTTCAGATTGCGCGCCTTGCCGACATACAACAGCTCGTCGGCGCCACCATACATGCGGTAAACGCCGGGGTGAGTCGTCAGCTGGGAGAGGAAGGCGCGGGAGTCGAAACTCTCGCTGTTGGCTGCCATAGGCAACAGTTTAACGCGCTTGAGTTCCCCTCTCCCGAAGGGAGAGGGGAACTCAAGCGCTAGCGAGCCGCCGGCTCCGCCTTGTCCTCCAGCAGGCCGTAGCGCATTGCCATGCGCGTCAGCTCGACATCGTTGGTGACGTTGAGCTTTTCGAACAAACGATAGCGATACGTGCTGACCGTCTTCGGCGACAGATGCAGGCGGTCGGAGATCTCCTGCGTGCCGTAGCCCTTGGTCACCATCAGCATGACCTGGGTTTCGCGCTGCGACAGCTGCTCGAACGGGCTGTTGTTGGCGCCGCGCACCAGGCTGGCGGCGAGGTTGCCGGCGACATCGGCCGCGACGTAGTGACCACCGGCATGGACGCGACGGATCGCCGAGACGACTTCGTCGGCGGCCGAGTCCTTGCTCAGATAGCCGGCGGCACCGCCGGCGAGGAGACGGCTCGGGTAAGGCTCCTCCATGTGCATCGACACCGCGATCACCTTGGTGGCCGGCGATCGCTGCAGCAGCCGGCGGGTGCATTCCAGGCCGCCGATGCCGGGCATGTTGATGTCCATCAGCACCACGTCGGGGTTGCTGTCACGCGCCAGCTCCAGGGCCTCTTCGCCTGAACAGGCTTCGGCGACGACGGCCATGTCGGCCACCTCCTGCAGTACGCGACGCAAGCCGGCACGGACCAGCCGGTGATCGTCAACCAGCATGATCTTGATCATCAAATCAACCTTCGAAAAAATTCGTGTAGAAGCAGCAGTGGTCTGGGAATGCAAGTGATTTCAGCCTATTTGACTGGAGCGTAGAGCAGCGTCAGCAACGATGGCGCTGGCGTAGTGCCGGGGTCGGTCACGTACTCTTCCCAGTGCGCGCCGTTGTCGTCGAGGCCGGCGACCGTCCTGAATGCGGCCAGCTTCAGATAGCTCTGATCCATACTCGCATAGGGTCCGACGTGGCGAGCGCGCAGCACCCAGCCCGCATGGCTGTTGCCGCACTGGATCGCGCCGTCCTCCGCCGCTGCGGTACAGGCCTGGTCTATGGGGATGACCGCGTCGAATTTCCAGTAGCGCGTGGTGGCGTCGAAGTTGCGGGTAAGGGTTATCGGCGCGCCGGCCATATGCCGGCCGCTGGCGGCGAGAAATTCGCCGATGCGGCCGTAGGCCGCGGCGATCACCGGCGCCGCGGTCTCGAACGGCGCTTCCGCCGCGAGGTAGGCGATCGGCTTGGGCTGTGTCTGGATCAGCTCCGGCTGGATCGCGGTGAAATCATCCTTGGGCAGCGCCTCGGCGAAGGACTTGAGCCGGCCCAGGCCCTTGTCGAAGTCCGGGCCGATCATCCGGTCCAGCAACAGCCCGAAGTAGCGGTTCAGCAGGTTGCCGTTGAAATCGGACTGGTAAGTCCAGGTGAGCTGGGTACCGGCGCCTTCGGCGGCGAGCGCGTAGGTCAGCAGGTTGTCCATGTCCATGCCGGCGAAGCGCAGCCGCACCTTGACCATCGAATATGGCGTGGACTCCAGAATCTCCTGATCGCCGGAGCCGGCCTGCGGGTCCTGGCTGCTCCAGGCGCTGCGTGCGCCGACGCCGAGCAGCGGGCCGTCGTAGGTGTACACCGTCTGCGGATCGATGTCCGCCCAGGGCGACCAGCGGTTGAACTGGTGAAAGCCGTTGAGCACGGTGTAGACCGTGGCCGGTGGCGCGTCGATGACGACGCTGCGCTCGACCTTGGCCTGGTCCGGCAACGCGAACCCGACGCCGACGGCCGCGATCGCCAGCACGACGAACACCGCCAGCAGTGTCTTGAGTATCCGCATCGCCCCATCCCCCTTTCGTGTACAGCTGTACTGTCCCCGCGCCTAGCCTGTATCACCTTGCCTGGCACTTCAAGCGATTGTTTTCGTCAGGTCGCGACCAACAAAAAACCCCCGCGGTCAGCGGGGGCTTTTTGTAAGAGCTGAACTACGAACCACTCGGCAAAGCTGGAGAACCAGCCCCGCCGCAACGGCTTAGTGGAACTGCTCTTCCTCGGTCGAACCGGTCAGCGCCTTGACGCTGGAAGCGCCGCCCTGGATCACCGTGGTCACGTCGTCGAAGTAGCCGGCACCGACTTCCTGCTGATGGCTGACGAAGGTGTAGCCCTTCTCGCGAGCCGCGAATTCCGGCTCCTGCACCATCTGCGTGTAGTGCTTCATGCCTTCGCCGCGGGCGTAGGCGTGGGCGAACTGGAAGGTGTTGAACCAGTTGATGTGAATGCCGGCCAGCGTGATGAACTGGTACTTGTAGCCCAGCGCGCTCAGCTCTTCCTGGAAGGAAGCGATCTGGCTGTCGTTGAGGTTCTTCTTCCAGTTGAACGACGGCGAGCAGTTGTAGCTCAGCAGCTGGCCGGGGTTGTCCTTGAGCACGGCCTGCGCGAATTCACGGGCGAAGCCGATATCCGGCACGCCGGTTTCGCACCACACCAGATCGGCGTACGGCGCGTAGGCGACGCCGCGGCTGATCGCCTGCTCCAGGCCGTTCTTGACGCGGTAGAAGCCTTCCGGGGTGCGCTCGCCAGTCAGGAACGGCTTGTCGTTGGCATCGTGATCGGAGGTGATCAGGTTGGCCGCTTCGGCGTCGGTACGCGCCAGCACGATGGTCGGCACGCCGAGCACGTCGGAGGCGAAACGCGCGGCGACCAGCTTCTCGATCGCTTCCTGGGTCGGCACCAGCACCTTGCCGCCCATGTGTCCGCACTTCTTCACCGCGGCCAGCTGATCTTCGAAATGCACGCCGGCGGCGCCGGAGACGATCATGTTCTTCATCAGCTCGAACGCGTTCAGCACGCCACCGAAACCGGCTTCGGCGTCGGCCACGATCGGCAGGAAGTAGTCGACGAAGTCCTTGTGGCCCGGCTCGATGCCGCGGCTCCACTGGATTTCGTCAGCGCGCTTGAAGGTATTGTTGATGCGGCGAACCATCGTCGGCACCGAGTCGTACGCGTACAGCGACTGGTCGGGGTACATGGTTTCGCTAGTGTTGCCGTCGGCGGCGACCTGCCAGCCGGACAGGTACACCGCTTCCAGCCCGGCCTTGGCCTGCTGCATCGCCTGGCCGGCGGTGATCGCGCCGAACGCGTTGACGTAGCCCTTCTTGGCGCCACCGTTGATCTTGGCCCAGAGCTTCTCGGCGCCCTGCCGGGCGAGCGTGTACTCGAGCTGCTGGCTGCCGCGCAGACGCACGACGTCGGCGGCGGAATACGTGCGCTTCACACCCTTCCAGCGGGGGTTGGTCGCCCAGTCTTTTTCGAGGGCCTTGATCTGCTCTTCGCGGCTAATGGTCATGTCAGCTTCCTATGGGAGGGGTATTGATTCGTTGGTTACTTACAGCGTCGCAACAGCGGCGGCCGGCAAGCCGACGCCGACAAAACGGGACCGCACTGGTGATTGAATGCGGGAGCTGCGACGGAGCGGACTCGACGTCGCCATTGGAGCGAAAGTGAAAGCCGGCACAGGAGCGCCGTCGCTCCAGGCTTCAAGCACCGCAACCGCGCTCATCCGAGGCTCCTAAGCTCAGCGCCTGCCGGTGATGGCGGGGCTGCATGGCCGCTCAGGCCATTTGAGGGCGCGAATCATAGCCGAGCGTTTGTGACTTTTGCAACGCAGCATTGTTGCGACTGTCGGCTTCCATATTTAATAGATATGGAAGCCGCGGCGTACCACCAGTGGCGGAAACGGTATGGGTTCAGGCCGGCTCGGGTGCCGCGGACGTCGAGGTTTTCAGGCCGGAGAATCGTCGGCGCAGGAACAGCAGATTCATCAGCGCCTGGACCATCGTCGCGAATACCGACAGGTACCAGATCCACAGCGGCGCGAAGTCGGCGCGATGCGACAGCCAGGTCGCCGGCACCAGGATCAGCGCGATGCGCACCGCCGAGCTGATCAGCGACGGCCGCGTATCGCCGAGCCCCGAGAACACGCCGAAGCAGGCGAAGACGATGCCGGAGCCGATCAGGTTCCACGAAATCAGCCGCAGAAAATCGGCGCCGGCGGTGATCACGTCGGCGTCCTTGGAAAACGGCTCGATCAGCCAATGCGGGCCGATGTGCAGCAGCAGCACGAAGCCGCTGGCGCCGATCAGCGTGTAGCGCAGCGACAGCCAGTACGCCTCGCGCACGCGGTCGCCGCGGCCGGCGCCATAGTTCTGGCCGACGATCGCGGCGGCGGCGAAGCACATCGCCATCGACGGCATCATGCCGGCCTGCAGCAGGCGCATACCGATGCCGAAGCCGGCCTGCTGCGCCGGGCCGAAGGCCTGCAGCAGGCCCATCACTGCGGCCATGTACGCGGCCATCAGGCCGAGTTCCAGGCCGGACGGCAGGCCGATCGTGGTGATGCGCTGCCACGACGCCAGCTGCACGCGCCAGGCGCCCTTGGCGGTCGAGAAGTATTCCGGGCTGCGCAACACGTGGATCATCATGCCGACGAAGCCGAGCACGATCGCGATCAAGGTCGACAGCGCGGCGCCGCCGACACCCAGCGGCACGCCGGTGCCCCAGCCGAAGATCAGGAACGGCGCCAGCACGATGTTCAACAGCACCGTCGCCAGCTGCGCGATCGACGAAATGCGCATGTTGCCGACGCCGCGCAGGGCCGACGACAGCACCATCATCGGAATCTGCAGCGCCATCGCCGGCGCGAACCAGGCCAGGAACTCGCTGGTCAGCGCGATCGTCGTCGGGTCGTTCGACAGCGCGGCGGAGTAGCGGTGGCGCACCGCGAAAGCCAGGCCGCCGACCAGCACGCCCATCAGCGCTGCGAACAGCATCGACTGATTGAACAGCTGCTGCACCGCCGGCCGGTCCTTGCGCCCCATTGCCTGCGCCACCATCGACGAGGCGCCGACCGCGAGCACCTGCGACACACCCATGACGCCCATCATCAGATTGCTGCCGATGCTGACCGCGGCCACCGCCTCGCGGCCGAGATGACCGACCCAGAACAGATCGATGACGCCGTAAATCGTCTGCACCAGCATCGTCACCAGCATGAACGAGGCCATGCGCAGCAGATGGCCACGGATCGAGCCGCTGGTGAGGTCCTGCATCGCCGCCATGAGTTTGCCTGCCGGCGCGCAGCCGGGCTTATTCGTGCAGCGGTTTGTCGGAGACGACGATGCCGTCGCGGTCGGCATAGAGCCAGTGGCCGCTATGGAAGTGCACGCCCGCAAACGTCACGACCTTGTCGGCCTGGGCGCTGTGCAGGCCTTTTTCGCTCTTCTTCGGGTGCAGGCCCAGCGCCTTGACGCCGATCGCCTGCGCGCCGATTTCCTCGGAGTCGCGGATGTAGCCGTAGACGACGATACCGGCCCAGCCATTCTTGACGCCGAGCACGCCGAGATTGCCGCCGACCAGCGCGCAGCGGTCCGAGCCGCCGCCGTCGACCACCAGCACGCGGCCTTCGCCCGGGGTTTCCAGGGTCGAGCGCACGATCGCGTTGTCCTCGAACACTTTCAGCGTCTTGATCTGGCCGTGAAAGGTGATGCGGCCGCCGAAGTCGCGAAAGATCGGCGCGCACACCGGCGCATCGGGGTGGGCATCGGAGAGATCAGTCGTGGCGTAAGACATCGAAGCGTCCTCTTTGTGTTGTTGATTCCCGGGTGCGGCTCAGACTCGCGAACGACGTGCCAGCAGCGGCACCGCCAGTGCCCAGACCGCGAACACCACGAAGGCGATCAGCGTCCAGCCCGGCAGCGACACGCCCAGCCACTGCGCGTCGATCTTGGCGCAGTTTCCGTCGCCCTTGAGGATGATCGTGATCACCTCGCCGAGCGGAAACATGTCCATCAGGTAGGCCAGCGTCGGGCCGCAGGCCGGTACCTGGTCGGCCGGCAGCGACTGCAGCCAGACATGGCGGCCGGCGATGCCCGCGCCGATCACCGCGGCGAGCACGGTCAGCAGCGCGTAGCCCCAGCGGCCGCCGCCTTTCGGTCCGTGGATCGCGGCGAGCAAAAAGAAAATGCCGGTCGCGAACATCGCCACGCGCTGGAAGATGCACATCGGGCAAGGCTCGTAGCCCAGCGTCTGCTGCAGGAACAGGATCGCAAACAGCAGGCCGCCGATGCAGCCGGCGAAGCCCAGCAGGTTCAGTACGCGGTAGTTGAAGAGCATCGGTTTCCTAAAGCTGTGAAAACTAAACGAACCCCGTTCGCCCCGAGTGGCCCGCGTTTTTTGCGAGCGTACTCGGGACGAACGGGGGTTGGCTCGTACGTCTACATCAGATCAGGCGATCGTCACCGGAATCTTGCCGATTTTCGCGCGCCAGATCTTCGGGCCGGTTTCGTGCACCGACTCGCCAGTGGAATCCACCGCGACGGTCACCGGCATGTCCTGCACCTCGAACTCGTAGATCGCTTCCATGCCCAGGTCCTCGAAGCCGACGACCTTGGCGCTGCGGATCGCTTTCGCGACCAGATAGGCCGCGCCGCCGACCGCCATCAGATACGCGCTCTTGTGCTTCCTGATCGACTCGATCGCCGTCGGGCCGCGCTCGCTCTTGCCGATCATCGTGATCAGGCCGGTCTGCGCCAGCATCATCTCGGTGAACTTGTCCATGCGCGTCGCCGTGGTCGGGCCGGCCGGGCCGACGACTTCGTCGCGCACCGGATCGACCGGGCCGACGTAGTAGATCGCGCGGTTGGCGAAGTCCACCGGCAGCTTCTCGCCCTTGGCGAGCATGTCGGCGATGCGCTTGTGGGCGGCGTCGCGACCGGTGAGCATCTTGCCGTTCAGCAGCAGGGTCTGGCCCGGCTTCCAGCTGGCGACTTCTTCCTTGGTCAGCGTGTCCAGATTGACCCGCTTGGAGGTTTCGAGGTTGGCCTTCCAGGTAACCTTGGGCCAGTCCTCGAGCTTCGGCGTCGGCAACACCGCCGGGCCGGAGCCGTCGAGATGGAAGTGCACGTGACGCGTCGCGGCGCAGTTCGGGATCATCGCCACCGGCAGGTTGGCGGCGTGCGTCGGATAGTCGAGAACCTTGACGTCGACGACGGTCGTCAGGCCGCCGAGGCCCTGGGCGCCGATGCCGAGCGCGTTGACCTTTTCGTACAGCTCCAGGCGCAGCTCTTCGGCGCGGGTTTTCGGCCCGCGCGCGATCAGTTCGTGGATGTCGACCGGCGCCATCAGCGATTCCTTGGCCAGCAGCATCGCCTTCTCCGGCGTGCCACCGATGCCGACGCCGAGGATGCCCGGCGGGCACCAGCCGGCGCCCATCGTCGGGATCGTCTTCAGAATCCAGTCGACGACGGAATCGCTGGGATTGAGCATCGCCATCTTGGACTTGGCTTCCGAGCCGCCGCCCTTGGCGGCGCAGATCACTTCCAGATGATCACCTTCGACGATCTCGTAATGGATCACCGCCGGCGTGTTGTCCTTGGTGTTGATGCGCTTGCCGGCCGGGTCGGCCAGCACCGAGGCGCGCAGCTTGTTGTCCGGGTGGTCGTAGGCGCGCTTGACGCCGGCATTGACCATGTCGGTAACGCTCATGGTCGCGTCCCAACGCAGATGCATGCCGACTTTCAGAAACACCGTGGCGATGCCGGTGTCCTGGCAGATCGGGCGCTTGCCCTCGGCGCTCATCCGCGAATTGGTCAGGATCTGCGCGATCGCGTCCTTCGCAGCCGGGTTTTCCTCGCGATCAAAGGCCTGGCCCAGCGCCGTGATGTAATCGAGCGGATGGTAGTAGCTGATGTACTGGAAGGCGTCGGCGATCGACGTGATGAAGTCTTCCTGGCGGATCGTGGTCATGATGGCGGGGAGGTCAGACGAGGGAAATTCCGGCGCGAATGCTACCGGAATTACCCCCTGCCCGTCCCCGCCGACCGCGCTTTCGGGGTGTTACGCCGCCGCGTAAATCTTGTGGCTGTGGTGGTCCTTCGGCTCCCACAGCGCGATGCCCTGCTCGATCTCCTCGGCCTGGATCAGCTGGTCGCCGGTGCTCGACGCGGTGTCGACGAACGCGGCCTCGAGCACACGCACCAGCGCGCGCACGTTGCCGTGCCAGCGGCATTCCCTGATCGCGCGCCAGGCGCCGTCGGAGACGCCGATCGGCGCCGTCCACGAGCTGCACTTGGCGCCCATCCTGGCGATCGTGGTGGCGGCGACCGCGATCATGTCTTCCTCGCGCTTGTTGAGCTCGGGTACTTCCAGGATCGCCGCACCCATGCGGGTGAATTCGTCGAGGTTCACGGCGTTCTGCAGATGCTCCCAGCTGCGGTTGCTGGCAAACACGATCGCGCACTGGATCGGCTGCTTGGCGGATGCACCGAACGGCAGGTACTGGCCGTTGTCCAGCGCCTCCATCAGCACTTCCATGACCGGTCCGATGACGCCGTGTGATTCGTCGATGAAGCAGACACCGTCGCGCGCATGCAGGAACGAGCCGGTACGGGCGCCGGCGCCGGGGAACGCGCCGGAAACGTGGCCGCAGAGCAAGGACTTGATCGCGGCCTTGTCGCCGGTGGCTTCGGCCGACAGGTTCACCGAAACGAAGCGGCCCTTGTTGCGCACCAGCCAGAAATAGAACGCGAAACTGGTCTTGCCGGAACCCGGACCGCCGAGCAGGTAGGCGCGGTTGATGCCGTTCTCGGCAAAGCCGCGAATGCGTTTCGCCAGCTTGTGCAGCTGCGGGCTGAACACGAAGAAATTCTTGTACGCGGTGTTCTCGATCTCCGGCGACACCGGCATGCGGATCACGTTGTCCTCGGTCACCAGGCCGAGCCGCTCCGGCAGCTGGCGCACCGCGGCCTCGACGTTGGCGGCGAGCAGCAGCCGCGTGCCGGCGAGCCGGTTGGCATTGGCGCGCGCATCCAGCCAGCGGCCGAGTGCGGCCAGCTGGGTGGAGTTGACCGCGACGATCAAGGTGGTGCTGGCGCCGGCCTGGCGCTTGGCCAGCACCGCGTCCGCCAGGCCGTCGAGCTGGCTCGGGTCGACGAACAGGCTGAGCACGAAAGGCGCGTCGAAACGCGTCGCGCCGCTGCCGGCGACGATTTCGCAGCGCATGCCTTCCGGCAGCTCTTCGTCGATCAGCGCGCGCACGTCGGCGTCGGCCGAGGGCAGCGACGGCGTCACCACGTGCAGATAGGTTCCCTGGGTTCTGGCCGCCGGTTCGACGACGCGCTTGGCACTCTTCCCTAGCCCCAGCATGACTCACCCCTCACTAATCGACGCGGATTGACATGGCCCAAAGCCTATCGGAGCCCCGGCCTGATCATGGTGCCACGCCGATGAAGCCGGGACTGCTTCCGATCAGCGGTGCGGCCTGTCAGCCACCGCCAGTGGCACCCGGATCGGGAATGCCGCCCTCGGTCAGCACCACCGGGTCGAGCAGGCGCTTCAACGTGGCCTCGTCCAGGCCGGTGCGTTCGCGTGCCACGTCCAGCACCGGGCGTTTTTCCTTGTACGCCTGCTTGGCGATCGCGGCGCCGGCCTCGTAACCGATCACCCGGTTGGCCGCGGTGATCAGGATCGGGTTCTGCGCCAGGGTCGCCTCCACGTGATCGCGGCGCACGGTGAAGCCGGCGATCGCCTGATCGGCGAGCAGCCGCGACACATTGGCCAGCAGCTCGATCGACTGCAGCAGGTCGTGCGCGATCAGCGGCAACTGTACGTTGAGCTGGAAATTACCGCTTTGCCCGGCGATGGTGATCGTCGCGTCGTTGCCGATGACCTTGGCGCAGACCATCAGGCAAGCCTCGGCGATCACCGGGTTGACCTTGCCCGGCATGATCGAACTGCCCGGCTGCAGTGCCGGCAGCTCGATCTCGCCCAGCCCGGCCAGCGGGCCGGAATTCATCCAGCGCAGGTCGTTGGCGATCTTGGTCAGCGACACCGCCACGGTCTTCAGCTGGCCGCTCATTTCCACGGCCGCGTCCTGACTCGACAGACTTTCAAAATAATTCGGCGACGTGGTGAAGGCCACTCGCGTGCGTCTGGCCAGCGCCTTGGCGAATCGCGCGCCGAAGCGCGTGTCGGCATTGATGCCGGTGCCGACCGCGGTGCCGCCCTGCGCCAGCGCCTGCAGCCGCGGCAGCGCCGACTCGACTCGCGCGACGCCGTTGCGCAGCTGCTGCGCCCAGCCCGACAGCTCCTGGTCGAAGCGCAGCGGCATCGCGTCCATCAGATGCGTGCGGCCGGTCTTGGTGATGCGCTTCAGGCTCTTGCCCTTGCGCTCGATGGCTTTCGCCAGGTGGCGCAGCGCCGGCAGCAGCTGCTCATGCACCGCGAGGCTGGCGGCGACATGGATCGCGGTCGGGATCACGTCGTTGCTGCTCTGGCCCATGTTGACGTGATCGTTCGGATGCACGGTCGCGCCGCCGCCCTGGTTGGCCAGCCGGGCGATCACCTCGTTCGCATTCATGTTGCTCGACGTGCCCGAGCCGGTCTGGAACACGTCGATCGGAAAATGCTCGTCGTAAAGCCCTTCGGCGACAGCCGAAGCGGCGTCGCGGATCGCTGCGGCACGCGCCGTGTCGAGCAGTTTCAGGCCCTGGTTGACCTCGGCCGCGGTGGCCTTGATCAGGCCGAGCGCGCGGATCATGCCGCGCGGCAGCCGCAGGCCCGAGATCGGGAAGTTGTCGACCGCGCGCTGGGTCTGCGCGCCCCAAAGCACGCTGGACGGCACCTGCAGCTCGCCCATGCTGTCGTGCTCGCTGCGATACGCCGCCGGCGCCGCGCTGTGCTTCCTGGCCATGACCTCTCCTGTGTGGGCGTGCTGTAGGAAAACGGTGTTTTGTTGCCGCCCGGGACTAGAAAGCTGACCGCCTCGGCTAGAATGGGTTCCTGTTCCGCCGTCCCGAAACCAGCCTGACGATGAATCTGACCTCCCTGTCCGCAATCTCGCCGGTCGACGGCCGCTACGCCGAAAAGACCGTCAGCCTCCGCCCCATCTTCAGCGAGTACGGGCTGATGCGCTATCGCGTGGTGGCGGAAGTGCGCTGGCTGCAGGCCCTGGCCGCGCACGAGGGCATCCCGGAAGTGCCGGCGCTGTCGGCCGCCGCCAACGAGCGCCTCGAGAAAATCATCGACGGCTTCGACATCGCCGAAGCCCAGCGCATCAAGACCATCGAGCAGACCACCAATCACGACGTCAAGGCAGTCGAATATTTCCTGAAGGAAAAAATCGGCAATCACGCCGAACTGGCGGCGATGAAGGAGTTCATCCACTTCGCCTGCACCAGCGAGGACATGAACAACCTCGCCCACGGCATGATGCTGCGCGACGCGCGCAGCAAGGTGCTGCTGCCGGCGATCGATTCGCTGATCAAGCTGATCGCCGCGAACTCGGTGCGCCTGGCCGAGCAGCCGATGCTGGCGCGCACTCACGGCCAGCCGGCGTCGCCGACCACGCTCGGCAAGGAGATGGCGGTGTTCGTGCAGCGCCTGAAGCGCCAGCGTGAGCAGCTCGCCGCGGTGCCGCTGCTGGGCAAGGCCAACGGCGCGGTAGGCAATTACAGCGCGCATCTGGCCGCGTATCCGGACGTGGACTGGCCGGCGCTGGCCGGCGGCTTCGTCGCCCGGCTCGGCCTTACGCTGTCACCGGCGACCACGCAGATCGAGCCGCACGACTACATCGCCGAGTACTTTCACGCGATCACGCGCCTCAACACCATCCTGATCGACTTCTGCCGCGACGTCTGGGGCTACATCTCGGTGGGCTACTTCCGCCAGAAGACCGTCGAAGGCGAAGTCGGCAGCTCGACGATGCCGCACAAGGTCAACCCGATCGACTTCGAAAACGGCGAAGGCAATTTGGGCATCGCCAACGCAATCCTGCAGCACCTCGCCGAAAAGCTGCCGATCTCGCGCTGGCAGCGCGACCTCACCGATTCGACGGTGCTGCGCAATCTCGGTGTCGGCGCCGCCCATTCGCTGATCGCCTACCAGGCGATCGAGAAAGGCATGAAGAAGCTCGAGGCCGATGCCTGGAAGCTCGGCCGCGATCTCGACGACAACTGGGAAGTGCTCGGCGAGGCGATCCAGACGGTGATGCGCCGCTACGGTCTGCCCGAGCCCTACGAGCAGCTCAAGCGCCTGACCCGCGGCCAGCGCATAGGCCGCGATGCGCTGCGTGCTTTCGTGCAGACGCTGGAAATCCCCGAGGCCGACAAGCTGCGCCTGCTGTCGATGACGCCGGCACACTACGTCGGCAACGCAGCCGAACAGGCCAAGCTGCGCTCATGAGTTCGGCCGGCGGCCACAGCGAGTCGCAGCCCGCGCCGGCGCAGACACCTGAGTCCGTACTCGGGCATGTCGAGTTCACCGAGCGCGCGCTGGCAATGGCGCGCAGCGCCCGTCAGGAAGTGATCATCTGCAGCCATGATCTGGATCGCCGTATCTACGGCGACCAGAGTCTGGTCGACGCGCTGCGCAAGTTCCTGCTCGAGCATCGTCGCGGCCGGCTGCGCGGCATCGTCGGCGATCCGCGTGCGGCAATGCGGGGCGCTCATCGCATGGTCGAGCTGTCGCGGGTGCTGTCGAGCCGTATCGAATTCCGTCAGCCGATCACGGCGACGGCGAGCATGGCGGGTGATTGCATCATCGTCGACCAGCGCAGCCTGCTGCTGCGCAGCGATCCGGGCGAACTGGAAGCCAGCTATTACGCCGACGCGCCGGGGCTGGCGCGCGAACAGCTGCGCGACTTCGAGCAGCTATGGCAGCACGCCGAGCCGGCGCGCGAGTTTAGCGATCTGCGGCTCTAGCTTCGCCCCCGGGTTTTACCCCGGACTCGAAATCCTAAGCGCGCAACGCCGCCTGGCGCTTGTTCCAGGCCTGCAGTTCGCGGCGATAGGCATTCAAATTCCAGGCCAGCGCCAGCCCGCAGATGCCCAGGTGCAGCGCGCAGAAGAACACCGCCTGCGGCAGGAACTGGAACGACATCAGACCCAGCATCAGCGCCAGTCCGGCCAGCACCGCCTGCAGCACGAGCGTCAGCGAAAAGCGCGGCATCAGCGACTGGCGCGCGGCGACCGTCATCAGCAGCAGCGAGAAGGGGATGCCAGTGGCCGAGACGTAGCGGTAGTTCAGCTCCGGCCACATGTGCAGATTGGCGGCAAAGAAGTTCGGCGCCCACCACAGCAGCGCGAACGCGGACAGCAGCACGTAGCCCACCAGACCGATATTGCTCAGTACACGACTCATTGCGGCCCCGTCTCGAACACTTGAATGGATGTGATCACGCCGCCGCGATCCGCGCCAGCCGCTGTGCTGCCGCCTCGACGATCTGCCAGCGGCGCGCGTTGCCGGCGGCCGACCACTCACCGATTTCGTGCAGCGAACGGCCGCAGCCGACACAGACCTGGCCCGCGGCATCCAGCGCGCAGACGCTGACGCAGGGCGACGCCGGCGGCTGGCTGCGATCGGCTTGCAGGGTGTCGGTGGACATAGTGTATTTAACCACGCGGCAAGGCCCCGTCCTATCGTTACACTGTCGGCAATTCGACAATCCGACTCGTCAAAACAGCCTATGCGCAAGCCCCGCACTGCCAGCCGCCTGCTCAGGACCGCCCTGTTGCCGTGCCTGGGCCTGCTCGCCAGCTGCGCCAGCTCCGGCGGCGCGGGCTACGCCGAGCGGCTGGCGTTCACCGACGGACTTTCGGCCGAATACAAGCTCGGCAGCGAGCAGAAGCGCCTGCTGCAGTACTACGTCTCGGACACGATCCGCCTGGTGCGCAGCGCCTCGGCGGGCGAGACCGGCATCCGTGACGGCCGCCTGGTCAACCGCAGTTCGCGCGACGTCGACCAGGTCGTCATCGACGGCGGCACGCCCGGCGTGGTGCTGGCCAGTGGTCCGAACTGGATGGCGGTGAGCTTCGAGCCCGGCACTTATCTGTACTTCGTGTCGCGTGCCCATCGCCAGACCTGGCTCGCCGACGACTATGTCGACGATCAGTACTACCTGTACCTGCCCGACTTCAACGGCCAGGCCGGCACGGTACGTCTGGGCAACGTGATGTACGCGGCCACCGACGACAGCTTTCGCGCGCACCTGGTTGTGGATCGCGAAAGCTTCAGCGGTGTCGATGCGCGTCAGTCCCGATTGCCGGGGCGATATCTGAAATAGCGCCAACCTGGTCGTTCCCGCGCAGGCGGGAATGACGGATCACGAAAAAGGCCACGCGATGCGTGGCCTTTTTGTCGAAGCGAACCGCCTAGTGCTTGGGCTCGCTGACCTTGACGTCGAGCTTGTCCAGATCGACGCGGCGGTTCTGGGCGCGGCCAGCTTCGGTCGCGTTGCTGTCGGTGGGCTTGGTCTCGCCATAGCCTTCGACGAACAGCCGGTAACGGCTGACGCCCTTGCCGACCAGGTACTGGCGCACCTTGTCGGCGCGCAGCAGCGACAGCATCAGGTTGTAGTTCGACTTGCCCTCGTTGTCGGTGTGGCCGGCGATTTCGACGACGATCTCGGAGTCGCCGGTCAGGCCGACCGCGGCCTGATCCAGCAGCGCGGTGGCTTCCGGCGTCAGCTCGGCCGAGTTCTTGGCGAAGCGCACCGTGCTCAGCACCAGCGTCGTGCTGCCCGGCGTCGACGGCGGCGGCGTACCCTCACCGGTAACCGCGCAGCCGCTCATGTCGACCGCGGCGCCGGCGAGGCTGCCCGGGCACTGGTCGGCGTCGTCCGGCACGCCGTCACCATCGGAGTCGAAACTCGCGGACGCGGCGCAGCCGTTGAGATCGACCGGCGTGCCGGCCGGCGTACCGGGGCACAGATCGGCGTTGTCGTTGACGCCATCGCGATCCGAATCCACCGAGCAATCCTTGCGGCCGGTGACCGGGTCGACCACGGCCAGGCCGCATTCCTTGCTCAGCGCGGTATCGTCGACGTTCTCAGCCGCCGGCGTGCCCAGCGGCAAGCTCAGGCCGACGCGCAGCTGCACGTCGAGCAGGAAGTCCTCGTCCGGCACCGAGTCGTTGTTGAACTGGCCGATCACGCGCGCCTCGGTGCGCAGCGAAAGGCCGCGCCAGCCCAGCGGGAACGCAAGGCCAAGCCCGGCATCGAGCGCCGGCACGTAATGCTCGTCGTTGGCGACATCGTCGCGGACCACGCCGACGCCGATCAGGCCGTAGGGTGAAAAGCTCGGCAGAAAGCGTTCGACGCCGTCTTCCTGGTCCCAGCCATACAGGCCGAAACCCTTGGTGTAATTCGCGAACAGGCCGATCTGCGAATCGGTGCCGCCGGCATCGGCGTCACGCTTCAGGCCATAGAAATCGATCTCGATGCCTTCGCTGGGGCGGCTCTGCAGCGGCATATTGAAGGTGACGTGGCCACCGTAGCCGTCGTCGGAATCGCGATGGCTGTCAGGGAATTCGTACAGGCCGCCTAGCGACAGCGTCGATGGGCCGATCACGCCATCGTCAGCGTTCGCAGCCGAGACAAAACCGCAAGCCAGCAACAGCCCCAAGGCTAACTTCTTCATTCGACCGATCCCTTTGCGGCCGCCGAATCGCGACCTTCTACTGTTGTTTTATTGCGAAGCAACAACCTGCCCACTCTAATGGCAGGCTCGCGAGTGTTCAATGCGCGCGGGTCGTCAGCTTCGCAGCGCGCGCGCTGCATCGGCGATCAGCCGCGGACCTTGATAGATGAAACCGCTGTAGACCTGCACCAGATCGGCGCCGGCTTCGCGCTTGAGCCTTGCGTCGGCGCCCGACATCACGCCGCCAACGCCGACCAGAACGAAGTCCTGGCCAACTTTCCGGCGCAGCCGGCGCAGCGTCTCGGTGGACTGGGCCAGCAAAGGCGCGCCGGACAGGCCGCCGATTTCCGCCGCATGCGCACTGCCCTGCACGGCGCCGCGCTCGATCGTGGTGTTGGTCGCGATCAGGCCGTCGATACCGGATTCGCGCGCCGCGACGACGATGCCGTCGAGCTGCGCCTCGCTGACATCCGGCGCGATCTTGACCAGCAGCGGCACGCGCTTGCCGTACTGCTGCGCCAGCTGTCTGGCAGTGGCAACCAGTTCGACGAGCAGCGCACGCAGCCTGGCCTCGTCCTGGAGATCGCGCAGGTTCTTGGTGTTCGGCGACGAGATGTTGACCGTCACGTAGTGCGCGGCGCTGTAAACCTTCTGCAGGCACAGCCGGTAATCGTCGACCGCATTTTCGATCGCGGTATCGGCGTTCTTGCCGATGTTGATGCCGAGCACGCCGGAGAACTCCGCGGCCGCGACATTGCGCAGCAGCGCGTCGACACCGAGGTTGTTGAAGCCGAGCCGGTTGATCAGGGCGCGATGCTCGGGCAGGCGGAACATGCGCGGCCGCGGATTGCCGGGCTGGGGCCGCGGCGTGATCGTGCCGATTTCGACGAAGCCGAAGCCGAGCCGGTCCCAGGCACGCAGGCAGGCGCCGTTCTTGTCGAGTCCGGCCGCCAGGCCGACGCGATTGCGAAAGCGCAGGCCGAGCAGGGTCACCGGATCTTCGACCGCGGCAGAAGCAAACGGCGCCGTCGCCAGCTTAGGAAAACGCTGGAACATTTCCAGGGTTATTTCGTGCGCACGTTCGGCGTCGAGAGTGAACAGCGCCTTGCGCGCCAGCGAATAAAGCCCGGTCATGGTGTTGGATCGTCTCGCTTGCGTCGCGGCGCTTTCGGCGCCGCGGTGGTTTTCCTGGCAGCTTTGCTTTTTGGCCGCGGCTTCGGCGCCGGCGTTGCCAGCATCGGCGCATCGACAACGTGCTTCGCCGCCGCTTCGCGCCGCGGAATCGGCACCGGCTCCGACTGTGCGCGCCGCGGCGGCGGCATCAGCCGCGAGCGCAGGAACTGCGGCATCGGCAGGCTGTCGGCCAGCGCGCGCGCGATGCCGCGCGTCTCGAACATCAGCCAGTCCTGGCTGGCGCGCAAGGGCATCCGCGCCAGCGACATCGCGATGTCGCGCGCCAGCAATGTCTTCGATTCGTTTTCGTAGAGGCTGCCGAAGCTGCCGGCCGCGGCGAACAGCGCGCGCGACAGGTGCAGATAATCGCGGCGCAGCACCAGGCCGGCCTGCTGCGTATTCGTCATCAGCTGCAACACGGTCTGGCCGCGGCGATACAGGCCGTCGAGGCCGCCGCGCTGCAGTTCGATGATGAAGTTGCGCCGCGTCAGCGGTGTCACCTGCTTGCGTTCCAGGGTCTCGTCGAGCGAGGCCTTGATCTCCTTGCGACGCGCGCGATTCTCTTCCGGATGCGTCGACATTTCGATCAGCGTGTCGGTCAGCAGGCCGGTATCGGCGAGCACCGCGGCGGCCAGATAGTCCCAGACCGCGGCCCACTTGCCGTCGAGCTTGACGACGTTGCCCCAGTCGATCAGATGCAGCGCGCCGTCGGAGCCGACCATGACGTTGCCCGGATGCAGATCGCCGTGGATTTCGCCGTAAACCAGGCCGTGATACAGCACCGCGTACAGCAGGCGCTCGGCCAGCCGCGCCTGAAAACGGCGGCGATCGCGGCGGTTCATGCGCCGCAGCGCACGCGTCAGGCCGGTGGCGTCGGCCAGATATTCCATCTCGATGATGCGATGGGTGTGGCCATACAGCTGCGGCACTTTCCACAGGCCGCTGCGCAGGCTGCGATCGTAGAAACGCGCATGGTTCTGCGCTTCCTTTTCGAAGTCCAGCTCTTCGACGAAGCCGGCGACGAACTCGTCGACCTGCTCCTGCATCGCGCGCAGGAACGGCGTCAGCTTCGAGTGCGGCGCCCAGTATTGGCTCGACATGATCGCGAGCCCGAGCACCAGCTTGCCGATCGCGAATTCGCGGTCGATGTTGTGGCGGCCGACCTTGATCACCACCGGCCGCAGCACTTCGCGGGCCCCATCCGGGCCATGCTCAAGGAAAGGTTTCTTGGCGACGTAGACGCTGCCGATCGAGCCGGACTTCACCGGCCGCGCCGTGTCGAAATCCATGTACAGCTCGTTCGGCGGGCGGCCATAGCATTCCTGGAACGCGGCCTCGACTTCGTCGGCGCTCATCGGCGGCACGTCTTCGTGGAAAACGGCCAGTTCCCTGGCGATTTCCTCGGGCAGAAAGTCCGCATTTGCCGCTGCAACCTGAGCCATCTTGACGAAGAACGGCCCGAACTCGCGCACCATGCTGGCAATGATCTGCGCCTGCGCCTTGAAGTCCTTGGCGTCGGTCTGGAAGAACGGCTTGATGTAGCGCAGCGCGCGTATCTGCCGCTGCACGATGGTCACGTCGCCGCGGATCAATGCGGCGCGCAGCATCAGTTCGCGCACCTGCCATTCGTTGTAGCGGCGCCCGGCCTTGAGCACGTTGACGACTTCGACCAGCAAGGGTTCGTAGGTGCGCACGACCAGGCGTACCATGTCCAAAGTCAGCTCGCCGAGGCCCTTCAGCTCGGGGCTGGCAAACAGCTCGTCGAAGAAGCGCCAGAACTCCTGAACGATGGAGTCCGGCACCTGCACCGGGCTGCGGGCGACGGCCTGCGCGACGACGAATCGCAGCAGCTCTTCGGTGGACTGCTCGTTCGGAATCAGCCGCCGCGAGCGCAGGAACGCGGTGACTTTTTCGCTGGATCGCAGCAGCGGATGGCGATACAGCGCGTCGAAGATCACATCGATGGACTTCGCCAGATCCTCGCGCGTCACATCGTCGGAGGAGCCGAGCTGTTTCAGCAGCGGCGACAGGCTCTGCGTCAGCCGGTAGGTCGAAACCGTCAGCGAGCCGAGATCGCGCAGGAGGCCGCCGCGTTTTGCAGGCGGCGAGTTGCCGCCGCCGGGCGCAGACGGCTCGGAACTCACGGCAAGGTCAGCCAGTGCCCCATTTTTTCGGCCTTGGTGCGCAGATAGCCTTCGTTATGCGGATTCAGTCCCGACTGCACCGGCACGCGCTCGGTCACCTCGATGCCTTCGGCGACCAGCGCGTCGAGCTTGAGCGGGTTGTTGGTCATCAGCCGGATTTTCTGCAGGCCGAGCTGGCGCAGCAGATCCACCGCCAGGCCGTAGTCGCGCGCGTCGGCCGGAAAGCCGAGCTGGTGATTGGCCTCGACCGTGTCGCGGCCCTGGTCCTGCAGCGCATACGCGCGGATCTTGTTGCCCAGGCCGATGCCGCGGCCTTCCTGGCGCAGGTACAGCACCGCACCGCGGCCGGCCTCGGCGATGCTGGCCAGCGCGGCCTGCAGCTGAAAGCCGCAGTCGCAGCGCAGCGAGAACAGCGCGTCGCCGGTCAGGCATTCGGAATGCACGCGGATCAGCGGCGGCTCGCCGCTGGCCAGATCGCCGAGCGCAATCACCACGTGCTCTTTCTCGTCCGGCGTCCTGAACACCGAGATGCGGAATTCCGCGAACGGCGTCGGCAGCTTGGACTCGGCGATCTTTTCCAACGGGATTCGTCTGGTGGCCGGGGTCGGTAGCGAGGAAGTCAGCATGGCTTTATCGGAGGCGTCAGGGCCTGACGCGAAGGAGAATCATGGCCCGAACGATGGTGACGGCCGGCCCCATCGCAATAGCGAGGAGGCCAGAGCGTCCTGGCGCCGCCGATTTTACCTTGTCCGGCAAGCCCTTGGGTTTGCCCCAAGGATCTGCCCCGGTTGGCCGATCAGGCGCCCATGAAGTTCTGGCCACAGACGCGCAGCGTGCGCCCATTGACGCCGGCCGCCAAGGGGCTGGCCATGAAGGTCACCGCCTCGGCGATGTCGACCGGCAGTCCGCCCTGGTTCAGCGAGGCCAGGCGACGGCCCACTTCGCGCGGCATCAGCGGCATCGCGGCGGTCATCTGGGTCTCGATGAAGCCCGGCGCCACCGCGTTGATCGCGCCGCCGTTCTTGGCCATCTGTTCGGCGAGCTTCTCGACGTAGCCGATGATGCCGGCCTTGGTCGCGCCGTAGTTGGTCTGGCCGGCGTTGCCGGAGATGCCGCCGATCGACGAGATGCAGACGATGCGGCCGCCCTTGTTCAGGCCGTTCTGGAACAGGCTTTCGTTGATGCGCAGGATCGAGCCCAGGTTGATGTCCAGCACCTGGTCCCACCAGTGCTGCGGCATGTTGCGCAGCATCTTGTCGCGGGTGACGCCGGCGTTGTGGACGACGATATCCAGACCGCCGATCTCGCGCGCCAGGCGGTCGCCGGCGTCCGGTGAGGTCACGTCCAGCGCCAGGCCGCGGCCGCCGATGCGGCTCATGGTCAGGCCCAGCGCACCTTCTTCGGCCGGACGGTCGATGCCGACGACGCTTGCGCCTTCGCGCGCCAGCGTCTCGGCGATGGAGGCACCGATACCGCGCGCGGCGCCGGTGACGATCGCGGTCTTGCCGGCCAGCGGCAGCACGAAGCTGTTCAGCAGCGCGCCCTTGGCCGGCTTGCTCAGCGCCAGGAACTGCGCGTCGACATAGGCCGAGTGCTCGGTCAGCAGGAAGCGAAGCGCGCCGGCGATGGTGCCCTCAGCACCGGCGCCGACTTCAACCAGGTTCACGGTCGCGCCCTTCTTGCCGATCTCCTTGCCCAGGCTCTTGGTGAAGCCACGCAGCGCCATCGATGCGGTGTAGGCGGCGACCGAGGCGGTGTCTTGCGCGGCGCGGCTCAGCAGCAGCACGCGGCCGTTCGCGGCGAGCTTGGACAGGCGCGGCTGCAGGAAGTCATACAACTGACGCAGGCCGGCGGTGCCTTCCATGCCGGAGGCGTCGAAAACATAGGCGTGGGCGCCCTCGCCCGTGGCCTCGGTCTTCAGCGGAATCTTGGCGTCGGTGGCGGCCTTCTTTACCGGCGCCAGGCCGGGCAGCTCGGTGCTGACGACGATGGTCGCGCCCATTTCATGCAGCGCGCTGACCAGGGCCGGCGACAACTCACCGGCGGAGGCGCTGCCAAGCAACACCTTCTTGCCTTCGAGCGGCTGCTGCGCGTAGCCGGACTTGGCACGGCGCAGCTTCGGCGGCGTCGGCACGCCGAGCAGGCCGGCGATCTGCTTGCCCATGGCCGTTTGGGTGAAGTCCAGCAGACGATCGCTCATGCAAAGCTCCAGAAGATTAGAAAAGGAATAGATCAAGAGAAGACCGCCATTATCCAGTGGCGTTGCACAGGCCACACTGGCACCGCGGCCAGACGCCTGGCCCGATTAAGCAAATGCGCGGCTGTCGGCGGTGAGCAGGCTCTAGTCCGAATGGCGATTGACGCGCTCGCTGCCGGCCACAATAGTGGCCCGATGCGGGCAGCACACCACACAAGAAAAACGATGCGGAGCGTGGAATGAGCAACAGGCTTGGAACGATCGCCGGCATCGCCGTCGGCGTCGTCGTGGTCACCTATGTCGTGCTGAATCTGGTCAAGCCGTTCAAGCAGCACGACGAGCAACTGCCGGCCGGCGCCAAGGTCGACGAAGTGTTCGCCAGCGACGTCAGCAGCGCGCCGGTGCCCACCGCCGCTGCACCGGCCGCGGCCGAGCCGGCGACCCAGATCGCTGCCGCCGACGCCCCGAGCAGCGCCGCGGCAACCGCGCACGGCGTGCCCGACATCGCGGTGCCGCCGGACAACCAGGCGCCGCCCAAGCCGGCCGCCGAAGCTCCCGCTGCCAAGGACGCGCCCAAGGAAGGCGCCGTCGAGATCGAAGGCGCCTCGGACTTTCCGATGCCGGACGACAGCCCCGCGAGCACGTCGACACCGGCTGATGCGCCGGCTGCTGCGCCCGAACCCGCGGTCGCGGCCGCAGCGCCGCCGGCTGCGAAGCCCGAAGCGCCCGCCGTGCCCTTGCCGCGGCCGACGCCGGATCCGGTGGTGAAGCCGAAAGCTGCGCCGCCCACTGAGACCGCGCTCGCCGACGCCGAGCCCGCCCCGGTAGCCGAGCCGTTTGCCAAGTCAGAGCCGGCGCCGGCCGCGGAAGCTGCACCGCCGCCGGCTCCGGCTCCGGCAGAAAAGCCCAAGCCGGCCGCTGCGCCGAAAGCCGCGGTGGTCGCGAAGTCCGCGCCGCGCGCCGACGTGCTCAGCCAGTGGTGGCCGGAGCGTTCGACGCCGGGCCAGCTGAATCTGCTTTACGCCGGTCAGGCAGCGAAGGAACGCACCGTCGGCCTGCTGTTCGATTCGAGCTTTGCGGAGACCGCGGACTTCGCGTCCTCGGTGAAGCTGCTGGCCGACAACGGCCAGCCGGCCAAGGGCGCCTGGGAGCTCAACAGCAATCGCCGCATGCTGCTGTTCAAGGGACTCAAGTCCGGCCGCTATACCGTCGTCGTCGAGCCGACACTGGCCAACGAGGGCGGACTGAAAATTGGCAAGGAATTGCGCGGGCCGGTTTATATCCGTTGAAACGAAAAGCCCCGGGTGAAACCCGGGGCTTTGTCCGCTGAACTCAAACCAGCTTGCGCTCTTCCTTTGGCGGCGGCGTGTACTGGTACATCCAGGTTTCGGTCATCGACTGGCCATTGGCCGCCAGATACACGCGGATGTCGATCGGTGTGGTGCTGTCGTCGGGCGGCACCACGTCGAACATCACGCGATAGCCCTTGATCGAATCCAGCGGCCGCGCGGACGTGATTTCGACCTTGCCGCGCGACACGCTGATCATCGGCTCGACCTTGGCCTTGGCGGAGATCAGCGGCAGATCGCCGCCGGCGAAGTCGATCGCGAAACGCCATGAGAAATAGGTGCGCGGGCGGCCGACGACGCCACCGAGGCCGGTGCGCGTCGCCACGCAGATCGCGTTCGGCGGGTTGCTCGGCATTTTCGCGCCCCAGTACAGGCGATAGCCGAACAGCAGCTCGTCACCCGGCTGCGGCTTTTTGATCGGGTTCCAGAACGCGACGATGTTGTCGAAAGTCTCGTCATTGGTCGGAATCTCGACCAGTTGCACCGAGCCCTTGCCCCAGCCGGCTTTCGGCTCGACCCACAGGCTGGGCCGGCGATCGTAGAACACGCCGTCGTCCTGGTAATGATCGAAGTCGCGATCACGCTGCAGCAGGCCGAAGCCTTTCGGGTTTTCGTCCTGGTAGGCGTTGAAGCGCAGGTTGCGCGGGTTGTTCAGCGGCCGCCAGATCCACTCGCCGCTGCCGGTGTTCATGCACAGGCCGTCGGAGTCGTGGATCTCCGGACGCCAGTCGTTGGCCATGCGGTGATCGTTCTCGGCAAACTGGTACATGCTGGTGCACGGCGCGATGCCGAGCCGGTCGATCGGCTTGCGCGGATACAGCGCCGCGTCGATGTCCATCACCAGCGTGCCGCCTGGCGTCAGGAAGAAGCGGTACGCACCGGTGGTGCTCGGCGAATCCAGCAGCGCGTAAATCGTCAGCGTATTGCTGTCTTTCGCCGGCCGCTCCAGCCAGTACGACGTGAAGTTGGGGAATTCTTCGGGTGTCGAATTGCCGCAATCGATCGCCAGGCCGCGCGCCGACAGGCCGTACTGCCACTCGCCACCGACCGCGCGGAAATAGCTGGCACCGAGAAACGCGGCGACGTCGCGCGTGTCGTCGGTGTGAAAGTTCAGGCGGAAGCCGGCGAAACCGAGGTCTTTCGGCAGCTTCTTGCCGTTCACGCCGCTCTTGCCGTAGTCGAACATCGCCGGGTCGTAGGCAATCGCGCTGGCTTGGCCGTTCTCGATTTCATACATCTTCACCGGGCTCTTGAAGAACAGGCCCAGGTGAAAGAACTTGGCCTTGAAGCGCAACGCGTCTTCGCCCCACAGCGCGTGATCGTTGCGAAACTGCAGCGCCTGGTACTGATCCCAGTCCAGCGCGGCGACTTCCTTGGGCAGCTCGCCGGTGTGCGACTTGTAAGGCTGCGCGGCCAGCGCCCGCGCCTGGCCTTTCAGCGCCGCGTAGCTGAAAGGCTCGGCATTGCCGAGGCGCTTCAGATCGGCCGCGTCGGCAGTCAGGCTCAGGAAGGCGGCGGGTGCGGACAGGCCGGCGGCCGACAGCGCGGCGGCCGCGCTCAGAAAATCTCGTCTCTGCATGGTCTGTTTATATTTGTTCGGTTGCGTGTGGAAGCCGGGCGCGGGCCTGGCCGTAAGGGTCGGCAAACCGCGAGTTTAAGGAAAACCCGGCACGGGCGTCGCCCCGCTGAACGGGGCTATGATCGCCGCGTCCTTTCGCTCGCAGGTGCTCGCATGGATCGCTGCCATCAAAAGCTGGTTTTTCTCGCGGCAGCGTTCGCGCTCAGCAGCGGCACGGTGCGGGCCGCCGACGAATACCAGATCGACGGCTCTCACACGTACCCGCTGTTTGCGATCAATCATGCCGGGCTGTCGACGCTGCACGGCCGTTTCGACAACACCAGCGGCAGCTTCGTTCTCGACCGCGAAGGCAACAAGAGCAGGGTCGAGGCAGTGATCCGCGTGGATTCGCTGAACAGCGGCCACGCCGGACGCGACAAGATCCTGCTCAGCGACAAGTTCTTCGACGCCGCCCGATTCCCCGAGATGCGCTACGCGTCGAGCAAAGTCAGCCTGAACTCGGCGACGACGGCAAGCGTCGAGGGCGAGCTGAGCCTGCATGGCGTCACCAGGCCGGTGAAGCTCGACGTACAGCATCTGGCCTGCGCGATCCACCCGCTGTTCCGCGTCTGGGCCTGCGGCTTCGATGCCTACGCGACGATCAAGCGCTCGGATTTCGGCATGACCGCCTACCTGCCGAACCTGGTCGGCGACGAGGTCACGATCGAGATCGCAGTGGAGGCCAGGCGCGTCGATGCGCCGAAGCCGGGCGGACGTTGAACGCCTGAGCGGTTCTGCGTTCCTCCCAAGTAGCTCGCTTCAGCGAGCGAATCGAGGGATTGCGCAATGTCTCGATACGCGGGCAAGCCCGCTACTCGACACGAACGGGTTATGCAGAAAATTCGGGAACAATCAGCCCGACCGCGCCACCCGCGCCGGCTCCACTTCGCTGTGCGCGCGATGCGGCGGAAAATCGCAGAAGAACGTGGTGCCGACGCCGAGTTCGCTTTCGATGCGCAAGCTGCCCTCATGCCGCTCCAGCGCGTGCTTGACGATCGACAGGCCCAGGCCGGTGCCGCCACTGGCGCGTGAGCGGCCGACGTCGACCCGGTAGAAGCGTTCGGTCAGCCGCGGAATATCGTCTTCGGCAATGCCGATGCCGCTGTCGGCCACCGACAGATGCGCGCCTTCGGCGTCGCTCCACCAGCGCACGCGAATGCTGCCGCCCGGCGGCGTGTAGCGCACCGCGTTGGTGATCAGGTTGGAGAAGATGCTCTGCGCCTCGACTTCGCGGCCGAACAGTTTCAGGCCCGGCTGGATGCTGACGTCGAAGCGATGCGCGCCGGCCGACATCGAGCGGCCTTCGTCGACCGAGCGGTTCAGGATCATCGAGGCGTCGAGCAGCTCCTGCTTGTGCTCGTAGGCGTCGGACTCCAGACGCGCCAGCTTGAGCATGTCGTTGATCAGCGATTCCATGCGCGCCGACTGCTGGCGCATTTCCGAAATCGGCATCTTCCAGCCGGCGAGGCTGCGACCCTCGCGGGTTTCCGGGTCGAGCATGTCCAGATAGCCACGCAGCACGGTCAGCGGCGTGCGCAGTTCATGCGAGGCATTGGAGACGAAATCGCGGCGGGCGGTTTCCAGCCGGCGGATTTCGGAGACATCGCGCACGATCATCAGCCGCTGGTTGTTGCCATACGGAATGATGCGCAGCGACAGCGACACCGCGCGATTGATCGGCGACGGCACTTCCACCTCGCCTTCGTAGATTTCGCTGGCGATGTAGTTGGTGAAGTTCGGATGGCGGATCAGGTTGGCGACGCGGATGCCGATGTCGTGGCTGACGCGCAGACCGAGCATCGCCTGCGCGGCACGGTTGAACCACAGGATCATGCCGCTTTCGCCGAGCACCACGGCGCCATCGGGCAGCGCCGCGGTCGAGGCCTGAAATTCGGCGACGATCTCGGCCAGTTTCTTCTTGCGACGGCTGTTGCGCATCTCGAGTGCCTGCAGAGCTTCGAAAACCTCGCCCCAGATACCGGAAGTGTCCGGGAATGAATGCTGCTTGGGTGCGGCCAGCCACAGCCGCAGGTGTCGCAGATACCGCAGGTGATTGCCCAGATACAGCGTGATCGCCACGGTGCAGCCGAGCAGCGTGTTGCCGAACATCCAGCCAAGCAGGGTGCCGGCGGCGATCATGCCGGCGAGCTTGCCCAGCTCGCGCCGCCAGACCACGGAGCGGAACGGCCGGCGCTTGGTGCTGCGTCTGAATGTGCTGCCGGTAGTCGTGACCGCCAGCGGTGTGGTGGCGACCTCGGGCCTAGCTTCAGCGGGCGCAGCCGCAGCCGTCAGGGTTTCCGGCTGCTCGCTCGCCATCCGCTGTTAGACCTTCTCGGAGAATCGGTAGCCGGTGCCGCGGACCGTCTGGATCATCGCGTCGAAGCCATGCGGCTCCAGCGCCTTGCGCAGCCGGCGGATGTGCACGTCGACGGTACGTTCTTCCACGTACACACTCTGGCCCCAGACGCGGTCCAGGACCTGCTCGCGCGTGTACACGCGGTCCTGGTGACTGACGAAGAAATGCAGCAGGCGGTACTCGGTGGGCCCGAGCCGCACCGGCTCGCCCTTGGCGGTGACGCGCTGGCTGGCGGCGTTGACTTCAAGGCCCGCGACGGCCAGGGTTTCTTCCTCACCGCCCGGCGTCGAGCGGCGCAGCACGGCGTTGATGCGCGCGATCAGCTCCGGGAACGAGAACGGCTTGGAGACATAGTCGTCGCAGCCGACATTCAGGCCGCGCACCTTGTCCTCTTCCTCGACGCGGGCGGTGACCATGATGATCGGTACGTCGCGCGTGGTCGGGTTGTTCTTCAGCTCGCGCGAGAACTCGACGCCGGACATGCCCGGCATCATCCAGTCCATCAGGATCAGGTCGGGCTGCTGATCGGCGATGCGCAGCCGGCCTTCGGCGGCATTGCCGGCCAGTGCGACGCCAAAATCCGCCCGCTCCAGCGCGAACTTGAGCATCTCGCGGATCGGCGCCTCGTCTTCGACTACCAGTATCAGCTTGTTTGACATGCCCATGCGCTATTGAGGAATTCGCGGGATGCTAAATACAAGGTGTTACAAATTTGTGGCAATGGCGGCCATTATATGACTGCTGTGTGACAGCGGCATTCGCGTAAGGCTCACAGCAGCGCCTTCTGGATCTTCTCGCTCACATCGGCCGACAAGGATTTACCAGCGAGCTCGGCCAGCACCGCGCGCAGCAGCTGGTCCTGTGGCGAGACGCAATCGCGCCAGCCAAGCAGGCCATCGGCGAGCCGCGCCGCGATCTGCGGATTGCTCTGGTCCAGATGCGCGATCTGCTCGCCGAGCAGGCGGTAACCGGCGCCGTCGGCGCGGTGATAGGCGCGCAGGTTCTCGCGCCAGAAGGTGCCGAGCACCGCGCGCAGGCGGTTCGGGTTCGGCGTGAAATCCGGATGCTGGAGCAGGCTCTGCACGCGCTCGACGCCGTTCTCGACCGCCGAGCCGGCCTGCAGCGCGAACCACTTGTCCAGCACCAGCGCATCGCCGCGCCAGCGCTGCAGGAAAGCGTCCATCGCCGCCTCGCGTTGCGGGCAGGCAATGTCGTTGATCGCAGCCAGCGCGCCATAGGACACGGTCATGTTGGCCGAGTCGGCACGCGCGGCACAGATGTCCAGAATGCGGCCCACGCGCGTCGCCGCCAGGTACCACAGCGCGACGTTGGCCAGCGCGCGGCGCGCGGCATTGTTCGGCCCCGGTTCTTCCGGCGCCGAGCCCGACCACACCGACAGCGGTCCGGTCAGCGACTGCGCGATGCGCAGTCGCAGCGCGTCGCGCGCCGACGTCAGACGCGCTGCATCCAGCGGCTGCAGCTGCGAGGCCAGATAGCTTTCCGAGGGCATGCGCAGCAACTCGGCCAGCAGCGCGCGGTCTTCCGCCGGCCGCGCCGCGAGCAGCTGGAAGCCGTGGATCAGCGCACGCGTGTCTTCGCCCGGCGCACCCGACAGCAGCTCGAAGAACGCATTCATCAGCAGGCGCTGCGACGCCTCCCAGCGTGCGAAACCGTCGTCCTCGTTCAGCAGCAGATTGACCAGCTGTTCGGAGTCGTAGGCGTATTGGAGCCGCACGGGCGCGGAGAAGCCGAGCAGGAAGGACGGCGTCGGCGGCTGCGGAATGTTCGGCAGTATCAGCACCGCTTCCTGGTCTTCGAGCAACAGCAGGTCGTCGGCCGGCATCAGCGGCGCCTGCGGGGCGACCTCGATACGCGCGCCGTTGCCGTCGCGCAGAGAAAAGCGGATCGGGATCGGCACCGGCAGTTTCGGCGCCGCCGCGCTTGCGGTCGGATGGCTCTGGCGCAGGCGCAGGGTATAGGTCTGCGCGCGCGCATCGTGCTCGTCGCTAATCGTGACCAGTGGCGTGCCGGACTGCGAGTACCAGCGGCGGAAACCATCGAGATTGCGGCCGGAGACCTCCTCGTGCGCGGCGAGGAAATCCTCGATCGTCGCCGCGGAGCCGTCATGCAACTGCAGGTAACGCTGCACGCCCTTGATGAAAGTCTTGCGGCCGAGCAGGGTCTGGATCATGCGCACGATCTCGGCGCCTTTTTCATACACCGTCGCGGTATAGAAATTGTTGATCTCGACGTAGGACTCGGGCCGCACCGAATGCGCCATCGGCCCGGCGTCTTCGCTGAACTGGAAGGTGCGCAACTGGCGCACGCTCTGGATGCGGTGCACGTCGGCACCGTTCATGTCCTGCGAGAAGTTCTGGTCGCGGAAAACCGTCAGGCCCTCCTTCAGCGACAGCTGGAACCAGTCACGGCAGGTGACGCGATTGCCGGTCCAGTTGTGAAAATATTCGTGCGCGATGACCGCTTCGACGCCTTCGAAATCGGCATCGGTCGCGGTCTGCGGCGAGGCCAGCACGTAGCGCGCGTTGAACAGGTTCAGGCCCTTGTTCTCCATGGCGCCCATGTTGAAGTCGCGCGCGGCGACGACCATGTAGGTGTCGAGATCGTATTCCAGGCCGTAGACGTCCTCGTCCCAGAGCATCGCGCGCTTCAGCGAGTCCATCGCGTAGGGCACGCGCGATTCGCTGCCGTGGTCGACATAGAAGCGCAAGGTTACCTCACGTCCGGAACCGGTGGTGTAGAAATCCTCGACCAGGCCCAGATCGCCGGCGACCAGCGCGAACAGGTAGCAGGGCTTGCGGAACGGATCTTCCCAGATCGCGAAATGACGGCCGCCGTCCAGCGCACCGGACTCGACCGGATTGCCGTTGGACAGCAGCACCGGATAGCGTTGCGCGTCCGCCTCGATGCGCACGCGGAACGTGGTCAGCACGTCCGGGCGATCGGGAAAATAGGTGATCCGCGAAAAGCCGCGCGCCTCGCACTGCGTGCACAGCATCGCGCCGGAGCGGTACAGGCCTTCCAGCGAGGCATTGCCATCCGGATCGAGCCGGGTCACCACGCGCAGCGCGAAGGCGTCCGGCAGATCGGCGATCGTCAGCTGCTCGTCGCCGCGCTGGTACCGCGACTCACCCAGCGCGACGCCGTCGACGGCGATCTCCAGCAGCTCGAAGCCGCGGCCGTCGAGCAGCAAGGGCGCGGCCGCATCGCCGGCCTCAACGCGCCGCAGCTGCATTTCAGCGACGACCGTGGTCCGCTCGCGGATATCGAAGCTTAGCTCGATACGATCGACGACGTGGGACGGGGGGCGGTAGTCCTTGCGGAAGATTTCGACGGAAGCGCTCATCGGATCGGGGGTCTGTGCGGCAAGCCAGGGAAAAACGCATTGTATCGCCCCGCCCCGAATCGCAGCCGAACCGGTACCGCGGCTCGCCCGAACGGATGTTGCCCGGCGCCCGAGGCCTACGTAGTATCCGCGCCATCATCTTTCAGTCCTGAGGTAATACTTCAATGAGCGCTGCAACCGACCTGATCAAGAGAATGCCCGAGGCTTTCGACGCCGACGCCGGCGCCGGTGTGGACTGTACGATCCAGTTCAACGTGTCGACGCCGATGTATGTGGTGATCGCCAACAGCACCTGCGAAGCGCGCGAAGGCAGCTCGCCGGCCGCCGACGTCACCATCACGATGGAAGACGACGACCTGGTCGCGCTGATGACCGGCGAACTCAACGGCATGACCGCGTTCATGACCGGCAAGCTGTCGGTCGACGGCGACCTGATGCTGGCGCAGCGCATGACCACGATCTTCGACGCCGGCAAGCTTGGCTGATACCCGCTTGGCCCAAAGCGGCGAGCGCAGCGGCCCGCCCGGCGCCGGCGACGAGCAAACCCCGGGTGGCGACGCCCGGGGTTTTTCGTTTGCGCTGGAAACCATAGCCGGCGCGCTGTCCCTGCGCGCGCTGCATCGCCCGGACTGGGAGCCGCTGAGCCTGGACTGGACCTCGGCCGAAGTGCGTCGGCGCATTCAGGGCGGCCGCAAGCAGCTGCTGTCGCGCGCGCTGGGGCTGCACAAGAAACACGACATTCACCTGGTCGACGCTACCGCCGGCCTGGGTCGCGACGGCTTCACGCTGGCGGCGCTGGGCGCGACGGTCAGCCTGATCGAGCGTCAGCCGATCATGGCCGCGCTGCTGCGCGACGCACAGCGGCGCGCGCTGGAATCGCCGGTGGCGATGCTGGCGGCGGCGGCGGCGCGCGTTCGCATCATCGAGGCCGATGCGATCCCGTGGCTGCGGCAGCACACCGCCGAGCTCATCGACGCGGTGCATCTGGACCCGATGTATCCCGACGACGGCAAGACCGCGTTGCCGCAGAAAGCCATGCAGATGCTGCGCGACCTCACCGGCGGCGACGCCGATGCCGCGGCCCTGCTCGATGCGGCGCTGGCCGGCAGCGCACGGCGGATCGCGGTCAAACGCGGCGCCAAAGCCGGCTGGCTGGGCGATCGCAAGCCGGCGCTCGAACTCGGCGGAACTCAGGCGCGCTACGATGTCTATCTCAACAACCGCTAACTGACATTCGCACGGATGCGCTCGCTGACTCTGGTTCGCCACGCCAAATCGTCCTGGGACAACGCCGCCCTCGCCGACTTCGACCGACCGCTGAACGAGCGCGGCCGCCGCGATGCACCGCTGATGGCGCAACGCTTCGCGCATGCAGCGGAAACGCCGCTGCAACTGGTCGCCAGCCCGGCGCTACGCACGACCAGCACCGCGCTGGTGTTTGCCGAGGCGCTGGGCGTGCCGGCCGATTCGATCCGCTATGAGCCGCAGATTTACGAGGCCGACGTCGAGACTTTGCTGGCTGTCGTTCGCGGCCTCAGCGATGAAGTGCCGAACGCGGTGCTGTTCGGCCACAACCCCGGCTTCACCGACCTGTGCCACGCGCTGGCGCGCTGCGACTTCACCGAAATGCCGACCTGCGCGGTCGCGCGTATCGACTTCGATGTCGAGCACTGGCGTGATGTCGCGTCGGGACGCGGACGGCTGATGGCGTACAGCTATCCGAAAGAGCGGCAGTAGTTTCGTCTTAGGACCCAGTCGCGGACCTTGTCCGCGACTTCGCACTACAGCTTCTGCAAACCCTTCAGATACCGCTGCGCATTCGCGGTATAAACCCGTGCCGGCGCCTGCAGCCCGACGATTTCCTGCGGCGACAGTTCGCGCACGACTTTGGCCGGCGCGCCGAGAATCATCACGCCGTCTGGAAAATGCTTGTTTTCGGTGACCAGGCTGTTGGCGCCGACGATGCAGTTTTTGCCGATCTTCGCGCCGTTCATCACCACCGACTTCATGCCGACCAGCGTGTGATCGCCGATGTCGCAGCCGTGCAGCACCACCAGATGGCCAACGGTGACCGCGCGGCCGACGCGCAGCTTGATGCCGGGATCGGTGTGCAACACGCTGCCGTCCTGCACGTTGCTGTCTTCGCCGACGCGGATTTCGTCGTTGTCGCCGCGCAGCACGCAGTTGAACCAGACGCTGGCGCCGCGCTCGAGTACCACGCGTCCGATGAGTTGCGCACTCTCGGCAACGAAATTTTCGCCGAGCAGCTGCGGCGCATGCGAGTCGAGTTGATAGAGCATGGGGCGAGTATAACGCTGCGACTCCACAGCCCGACACGGTGTCGCAGCCTGGAGACAGGTGTCCGGCGACGGGCGTTCGCATAGCATGGGCGCGAATCCATGAAGAGAAGTCAAAACCCATGAGCACTCGCCTGCCCGCTTTCAAGGCATACGACATTCGCGGCCGCGTGCCAGACGAACTCAATCCGGACATCGCGTATCGCCTCGGCATTGCCTACGCCGACCGCTTCAAGCCAAAAAAAATCGCGCTCGGCCGCGATATCCGTCACTCGTCGCTGCCGCTGCTGAAGGCGCTGGCGCACGGCTTCAACGCGCGCGGCGTCGAGGTGCTCGATGTCGGCCTGTGCGGCACCGAGGAAATCTACTGGGCCGCGCAGCAGCCGGGTGTCGACGGCGGCATCGAAGTCACCGCCAGCCACAACCCGATGGACTACAACGGCATGAAGCTGGTGCGCGGCGGCGCGATCCCGGTGTCCGGCGATACCGGCCTGCGCGAGATCGAGGAAGCGGTTGCCGCCTCGGATGCGAAATGCCCTCCCGGCGAACCGAAAATGACGCCGGTGAATTATCGTGATGCCTACGTCAAGCATCTGCTGGGCTACGTCGACGTCGCCAAGCTCAAGCCGCTGAAGATCGTCGTCAACGCCGGCAACGGCGTCGCCGGCGCCGTGGTCGATGCGCTCGAGCCGTTCCTGCCGTTCGAATTCATCAAGGTGCATCACCAGCCGGATGGCGACTTCCCGAACGGGATTCCGAATCCGCTGCTGCCGGAAATGCGCGCGCCGACGGCAGAAGCCGTCAAGAAGCATGGCGCCGATTTCGGCGTCGCCTGGGATGGCGACTTCGACCGCTGCTTCCTGTTCGACGAAAGCGGTGGCTTCATCGAGGGTTATTACATCGTGGGATTGTTGGCAGTCGCGCTGCTGCGGCTGGAGCCGGGCGGCAAGATCATCCACGACCCGCGCCTGACCTGGAACACCGTCGACATGGTCGCCGCGGTCGGCGGCCAGGCGGTGATGAGCAAGACCGGACATGCGTTCATCAAGGAGCGCATGCGCTCGGAAAACGCGATCTACGGCGGCGAAATGAGCGCTCACCACTACTTTCGCGACTTCGCCTATTGCGACAACGGCAACATTCCGTGGCTGCTCGCGGCGGCGCTGGTCTGCGAAACCGGCAAGCCGCTGAGCAAGCTGGTCGAGGAGCGCATGAAAGCCTTTCCGGCCAGCGGCGAAATCAATCGCCACGTCAAGGACGTGAAGGGCACGATCGCCAAGATCGAAGCCGCCTACGCTCCTCAGGCCAAGGCGTCGGACAAGACCGACGGCGTGTCGCTGGATTTCGGCAGCTGGCGCTTCAACCTGCGCGGCAGCAACACCGAGCCGGTGCTGCGGCTGAATGTGGAATCGCGCGGGGACGAGTCGCTGATGGCAGCGAAGACCGCGGAGATTCTGGCGCTGATCGACGCCGCCTGAAGGCGCTCGCGTCGCCTGTAGGAGCGGATCCTATCCGCGACTGAGGCCTGCCAGAGCACAGTCGCGGATAGGATCCGCTCCTACTGTTCCGGCAATCTAGCTGGCGGCGGCCGCGGCCGCGCCGCTCTTGCCGCGCTGCCGCGGCCGCGCTGTCAGGCTGAACCCATGCCCGTGCTCTAGCAGGTATTCCAGCCACTTGCCGAGCATCAGGTTGCGGCGCCATTGCTCGTTGAGGAACGCCCAGGCCTTGGGATCGGCGTCATCCTCGCCCTGCCAGGGCGGCCTGTGGCTGCATTCCAGCGCTTCGGCCATGGTCGCGTCGCGGTAGACCCGCACCCAGATGTCGGGCTGGCGGCGCACGCCATCGGCGTCGACGAACTCGTAGGTCAGCTTGAACGTGACCGTGTACCGGTCGCGCTCGCGCACGGTCAGGTGCAAGGGCAGGTCCGAGGCGGACTTGGACACCGCCTCTTCGAACGGCATCTCCAGTTCGGGGATCAGCCGCTCGACCAGGCGATAGTTGCGCTCATACAGATCCAGCAGCTGCGCAAGGCGCCGCGTCTGGCCACCGCTATGGAAAGAGCCGGCGTCGGGGTGTGAAGTCACAGGCATGGCGGGACTATAAGGCCTGGCCGCGGGCTTTCAAGTCTTGCCTTTTCGATTGATTTCCGGTCTTTGCGGCCCGCTTCCAATCCCCCCGAGAGCCGGGCTACAGTCCACAACCGCCCCAAAGAGTTTTCGAGAACCTATGCCCGTCCGCGAGATCGCCACCAAGCCCTACCCCGATCAGAAATCCGGTACGGCGGGCTTGAGAAAGAAGGTGGCGGTGTTCCAGCAGCCGCATTATCTCGAGAACTTCCTGCAGGCGATCTTCGACGTCGAGCCCACGCTGCGCGGCAAGACCCTGGTCATGGGCGGCGACGGCCGCTACCACAACCGCACTGCGATCCAGACCGCGATCGCGATGGCCGCGGCCAACGGCGTGGCCAAGGTCATCGTCGGCCAGGGCGGCATCCT
The DNA here is from genome assembly GCF_965279055.1 of Hydrocarboniphaga sp. Taxonomy (NCBI): domain Bacteria; kingdom Pseudomonadati; phylum Pseudomonadota; class Gammaproteobacteria; order Nevskiales; family Nevskiaceae; genus Hydrocarboniphaga; species Hydrocarboniphaga sp. Next base: position 2,678,983 of record NZ_OZ257125.1, read on the forward strand.
GTCGACACCGGCGTCCAGCCACCTGATCCGCCAGAGCGGCGCGGCCGGCGGCTTCGTCTTCACCGCCAGCCACAACCCGGCCGGCGAAGACGGCGACTTCGGCATCAAGTTCAACATCTTCGGCGGCGGCCAGGCCGGCGAAGCGCTGACCGACAGGATCTTTGATGCGAGCAAGGCCATCAGCAGGTATTCGATCGAGGAAGGCGTCTATGTCGATCTCGATCGCCGCGGCGTGCAGAGCGTCGCCGCGATGGAAGTCGAGGTCGTCGATTGCGTCGACGAATACGCCAAGCTGATGCAGAGCCTGTTCGACTTCGACCGCATCCGCGACTGGTTCAGACGCGGCCATTCCTTGAGCTTCGACGCGATGCACGCGGTCACCGGCCCGTATGCGCAGCGCATCTTCGTCGAAATGCTCGGCGCGCCGCAGAGCAGCGTGATGAACGCGACGCCGCTGGAGGACTTCGGCGGCGGCCATCCCGATCCGAACCTGATCTACGCCAAGCCGCTGGTCGACCTGATGTACTCGGAAAAAGCGCCGGATCTGGGCGGCGCCTCCGACGGCGACGGCGACCGCAACATGATTCTCGGCCGCGGCATCTTCATCTCGCCCGGCGATTCGCTGGCGATGCTCGCCGCGCATCTGGACAAGCTGCCGGGCTATAGCAAGGGCCTGGCCGGCGTCGCGCGCTCGATGCCGACCTGCCGCGCACTCGACAAGGTCGCGCAGGGCCGTGGCCTGGATTGCTACGAGACGCCGACCGGCTGGAAGTTCTTCGCCAACCTGCTCGACTCCGGCCGCATCACCTTGTGCGGCGAAGAAAGCTTCGGCACCAGCTCCAACCACGTGCGCGAAAAGGACGGCGTCTGGGCGGTTCTGGCCTGGCTCAACGTGCTCGCGGTCACCGGGCAATCGGTGCAGCAGCTCGCCGACACGCACTGGAAGCAGTACGGCCGCCACTACTACGCGCGCCACGACTACGACGAGCTGCCGACCGAGGTCGCGCAGAAAGTCATGCAGACGCTGATCGCGGGCATGCCCAAGCTGGTCGGCCAGAAGCACGGCGACTGGACCGTGAGCCAGGCGGACGAGTTCGGCTATCTGGATCCGGTCGACGGCAGCAAGGCGACCGCGCAGGGCCTGCGCGTGGTGTTCGGCGACGCGGCGCGCATCATCGTGCGCCTGTCCGGCACCGGCACCAAGGGCGCGACCCTGCGGTTGTATCTGGAGCGCTACGAGACCGCCGCCGACAAGCTGGCCTGGAAGACCGGCGATGCGCTGGCGCCGCTGGCCGCGATCGCCGACAGGCTGGTGCAGATCAGCGAGATCACCGGGCGTAAATCACCGGACGTGGTGACCTGAGGCGGATCGCAATCCGCCTCTCCCTCCGGGAGAGGGGCTAGGAGTGAGGGCCTCGACTCAGGCGGTCGGCGCGACACGGCCGGGCTTCGGCGGCGGCGCTTGTTCTTCGACGGGGCTCTCGTCCCTGGTCCCACGAACCGCCAGGCCCACACGCCGCGCGAACAACCAGCATTCGAACAGCAGCCAGCCGGCGAGCAGGCCGAGCACGGCCGGCGCCTGCTGCATCAGCCAGTCGCCGAACAGCGCCGGCAGGCTGCCCTTGTAGAAACTCTTGATCAGGCCGAGCAGCGGATGCGCTCGCGTCAGCAGCCGCAGATGACTCGCTGCGTAGTCGACACCGGCACGGCCTTTTCGCGCCGCGCGCAGCAACAGCGCTTCGCCGTCGGCGCCATGCCTGGCCAGGTCCAGTGCCGGCCTTTCGCCGACCCACAGCGCGAAACTGCCGCCCGGCTTCGTCGAGATTTTCGCGGCGGCGCGCAGCGTCTCGGGATCGTCGACGTGCTTCAGGATCGTGATCGCGGCTGCCGGGCGTGCCTGGCGCCCCAGCGTTGCCACGTCACCGGCAACATCGGCCAACGGCGTGATGTTGCGCTCACTGACCGCGTCGCGTGCCAGCCGCGCCAGGCGCCTGGCGAAAGCCTCCGTCAATGCGCCGGCACGGCGTGCGAACTTCAATACCGCGGTGCCGAAGTCGATTTCCGGCGCGAAGGTCAGTGCGATGCCGGCCGCCGACAACGCGACGATCAGCTCGTCGGCATCTTCGCCGCGCAGGCTTTTGCCGCTCTGTATCACCAGATCGCGCACGTCGCCGAACACGAACAGATCCGCGGTCACCGCGCCGGCCAGCGCCTCGACCGAATCACCGGTTCCGGTCAACGCACCCTGCCCGACATCGCCGAGCCGGCGCATGAAGTCGTCGCGCTCGGCGACGATGCCGGCACGCGATTGTTCGAGCCTCGTTTGCGCCACCGGATCGGCCTCGACCACGAGCCCGGCATCGATCACCAGCAGCGCTTCGGAGTACTTCTCCTGCGTGCGCAGCCGCTCGGCTTCGACCAGATAGTCGTAGTTCGGCAACGCGTCGAACGCCGCGCGCGCATCCCAGGCCGGCACCGCCTGTACGCAGGTCCAGACCAGCAGCGCGGCGAACGCGATACGCAGCAGCGAGAACGGGATGGCGAGCAGGTAGCGCATGCTTTGGACTGTGCCTGAATTCTTCTGCGGCGTGAATCGAGATTACTGCACCTGTAGCAGCGGACCCTGTCCGCGACTCAGGCCTCAACGAGCCGGTCGCGGACAGGGTCCGCTCCCACAGGTTCTCTATCCCGCCAGCAGCTTCTGCAACGCCGCCCAATCCAGAATCGCGACGCCGAGCTTCTCGGCCTTCGCCAGCTTCGAGCCCGCCGCTTCACCGGCCAGCAGATAGTCGGTGTTCTTGGACACGCTGCCGGAAACCTTGCCGCCGTTGGCTTCGATCAGCGCCGAAGCCTCCTCGCGGCTGACACCGGGCAAGGTGCCGGTGATGACGAAAGTCTGGCCAGTGAAGGTGCCGACGGCGGCGGCTTTCGGCGCCGGCCACCGAATGCCGGCATCGGTCAGCGCCTGGATCACGTCGAGGTTGCGCGGCTCGGTGAAGAAGTGCGCGACATGCGCGGCAACCGTCGGGCCGACATCGGGCACTGCGCGCAGCGCCGGGAAGCGATCCTTGTCTTTCAGCGCTGCGTCGTGCTCGGTCGGCGCGTCGGATTCGGCTGCGGCGTACAGCGCTTCGAGCGTGCCGAAATGCCGCGCCAGATCGCGCGCCGTGGTCTCTCCGATCTGCGGGCAGCCGAGCGCATAGAGAAAACGCTGGAACGTGGTGTCGCGGCTCGCGGCGATCGCGTCGATGACGTTGGCCGCGGACTTCTCGCCCATGCGGTCGAGGTCGGCGAGCGTCGTCGCATCGAGTTTGTAGATGTCGGCCGGGGACTTGACCAGACCGATATCGATCAGCTGCGCCAGCAGCTTTTCGCCCAAACCTTCCACGTCCATCGCCTTGCGTGATACGAAATGGACCAGCGCACCATGCAACTGCGCGCGGCACGACAGACCGTTGGTACAACGCGCGACGACTTCGCCTTCGACTCGCTCGACCGCGCCGCCGCAAACCGGGCAGGCCGGCGGCAGTTCGACTTTGGCGCGCGCCTCGTGGTCGGCGCGCGCCGCGTCGTCGCTGACGACGATGCCGACGACTTCCGGAATCACGTCGCCGGCACGGCGCACGATCACGGTGTCGCCGACGCGCACATCCTTGCGCTCGACTTCGTCCATGTTGTGCAGGGTCGCGTTGGACACGTTGGCGCCGCCGACGAACACCGGCTTCAGGCGCGCGACCGGCGTCATCGCGCCGGTACGGCCGACCTGGAACTCGACGTTTTCCAGCACGGTCGTCGCTTCTTCGGCGGCAAATTTGTAGGCGCAGGCCCAGCGCGGCTCACGCGATACCGAGCCCAGTTCCTCACGGCCGGCGAGATCGTCGAGCTTGAACACGACACCGTCGATATCGAAACCGAGCTTGGCGCGTTGCTCGCCGATGCCGGCGAAATACTGCAGACAGCCGTCGACGCCGGAAACCGTTTCGATCAGTCTGGAAACCGGATGCCCCCATTCGGCGAGCTGCTTCAACACCTGCGAATGTTTTTTCGGCGGCGTCCAGCCTTCGCTGTAACCGACCGCGTAGGCATAGAACGCCAGCGGCCGCTGCGCGGTGATGCGCGAATCGAGCTGGCGCAGGCTGCCCGCGGCGGCATTGCGCGGATTCACCGGCGGCTTGTCGCCCTTGGCGGTCGCATCGATGACCATGCGGCGGAAGCCTTCCAACGGAAGATAGACTTCGCCTCGGACTTCGATCAGCGGCGGCGACTTGCCGCGCAGGCTCAGCGGAATGCGGCGGATCGTGCGCAGATTCTCGGTGATGTCCTCGCCGGTTTCGCCGTCGCCGCGCGTCGCGCCGCGCATCAGCACGCCGTTTTCATAAGTGAGAGAAACCGCGAGTCCGTCGAGCTTGGGTTCGGCGACGTAGTCCGCGGACTCGACATTCAATGCCTCGCGTACGCGGCGATCGAAGTCGCGCAGTTCGCCCTCGTCGGCGCATTTGCGCAGCGATTGCATCGGCTGCTTGTGTCGTACCGGCAGAAATTCCTTCGACGGCGCGCCGCCGACTCTTTGCGTCGGCGAATCCGCGGCGACCAACTCGGGATGTTCGGCTTCGAGCTGTTGAAGCTCGCTGAAAAGCTCGTCGTAGACGGCGTCCGACACGCTCGGATCATCCAGCACGTAGTAGCGGTGATTGTGTTCGGCGAGTTGCTGGCGCAGTTGCGCTGCGCGAGTCGCGGGTTTCATCGACCGCTTGACTCCAATCGCACCCCGTTCCTCCCGAGTAGCGCACCACGTGCGCGTATCGAGGGACCGACCGCAGTTGCGTCCCTCGATACGCCGCAAGCGGCAACTCGGGAGGAACGGATGTCCGTTCCGAACTTCGGCTTCATGCGATTAGAGCTGCGCCGCGCGCGCCCAGGCTTCGACGTCGGCCTGCAAGGCGCGCATCGTCTCCGACGTCAGCGGCTGCTTCTTGCTGTCGTAGACCTCGGCATTGAGCGCGCGCGCCAGCGCCTGCGTGGTCGCCAGCAGGTCGTGCAGCGCGTTCAACGGCTTCACCGGGCCGGGCAACACCATGAACGTCGACAGCCCGGGCGTCGCGAACTGCGCGGCCTCGGTCGGGATCAGCATGCCGGGCTTGGTCAGGCTGGCGACGGCGAACACCGACTCGTCGCGCGACAGCCGGTGATAGATCTGCTTGGCGCCAAACTGCAGCCCCTGGGCGGCCAGCGCCGGATGCAGCTTGGCTCCGGTGATCATGCCGCCGTCGCGCTCGACGATCAGCAGCGCGACGATCTTCTGCTCGACTTTCGGCGGCGCGGCCGCGGCCGCTTTCGGAGCCGAAGGCGCGGCGCTCGGCGCGGTGCGGACCCAGGGCGGCACGCTGGTCGGCTTGTCGCCCGCGCCGGGTACCGCGGAGGGCTCGGTCTGGCGCGTGTCGTTGGCGGGACTGGCGTCCAGCGAGGGCATGGTGCGGCGACGCGGACGGCCGACGCCGAACTCGTCGTACTGCTTGCCCGACAGCGGGTTGATCATCGGGTCCTGCGGCGGCGCGGACTCGACCGGCTCGATGCGGCGCGGCGTAGCAAGCGGCTCGCGCGGAGCGGCAGCTGGCAGCGACGGACGAAGCAACGGCGGCGGTTCCGGCTCGGGCTGCGTCTCGACTTCCGGCGCAGGCTCGAAATTGCGCTCGAATTCCTGCTCGAACTGCGGATCCGGATCAGCGGCCGGCGGCGTGTCGAAGATGTCGAGCTGCTCGCGCACCGGCTCGGCCGGCGCCGTGCGCGGGGCCGGGTCCCGGCGTGCCGCTTTTTCGCGGCGGCGCTTCGGCTCGCTCGGCTCGACCGGCTCGCGGTCGCGGCGGCTGATCACCACCACGGCGATGACGATCGCCACGCTCAAGATGAGCAGCGCCCATTGCAATGCGCTCATGCCGGTCCGCCTCGCTCGATGGTCAGGGTCTTGCTCATTGTGGCACCACAGCCGTCAGGTCTGAAACGCCTGAATTTCCGGAGCCGACGGCGCCTTGATGTCGGAGCCGACCATCTCCACCGCCTGCGACACGTCGACACTGACCAGCCGCGACACGCCCGGCTCCTGCATGGTCACGCCGTGCAGATGGCTGGCCAGCTCCATCGTGATCTTGTTGTGGGTGATGATGATGAACTGCACGTTCTGCGACATCTCGCGGACGATGTCGCAGAAGCGCACGACGTTGGCGTCGTCCAGCGGCGCGTCGACTTCGTCCATCAGGCAGAACGGCGCCGGATTGAGCTGGAACAGCGCCAGCAGCAGCGCCACCGCGGTCATCGCCTTCTCGCCGCCCGACAGCATCTGGATCGAGCTGTTGCGCTTGCCCGGCGGGCGCGCCATCACGCGCACGCCGGCGTCGAGCAGGTCGTCGCCGGTCAGCTCCAGATAGGCTTCTCCGCCGCCGAACAGCTTCGGGAAGCGGTCGCGGAAAATCGTGTCGACCTGGTCGAAGGTGTTCTTGAAGCGGTCCTTGGTCTCGATGTCGATCTTGCGGATCGCTTCTTCCAGCGTGTCGAGCGCGCCGGTCAGGTCGGCATTCTGCTCGGACAGATACTGCTCGCGCGTCTCGGCTTCCTCCAGCTCCTGGATCGCGGCGAGGTTGATCGCGCCGAGGCGCTCGATGCGGCGGATCGTCGAAGCGAGTTTTTCCTCCCAGGCGCTGAGTTCGGCTTTTTCGTCGATGCCGGCGATCAGCACGTCGCGCTCGAGATTGCCCTCGGTGCAGGCCTCGATGATCTGCTGTTCGATGCCTTCGCGACGCGCGCGCAGATTTTCGAAATCCAGGCGAGCCTGCTGCAAGGCCTCCTGCGCCGCCTCTTTCGCCTGCTCGGCCAGACGCAGGTTCTGACTGGCCGTGCCCGTCGCCGCCTCCAGCGCGGCCAGCGCTTCGCGCGCGGCGCGCAGCGCGTCGCGCGTCTGCACGACGCCGGCGCGTGCGGCTTCCAGCTCGTCGGTCTGTTCGCCCAGCGGCGCATCGAGTTCTTCGGCCTCGCGCTCGCGACCGCCGCGCTGATGGACCAGCATTTCCTGGGCTTCGGCCAGATCGTGCAAGGTCTGATTCAGCGCGCTGATCGCACTGCGGCGGCCGGCCAGATGCACCTGTACGGTGTTGCGTGACTGGGTGGCCTGCGCGACCGCGTTGCGCAGGCGGCCGACGGCTTCGCGCGCTTTCGCGACGGTCTGCTGCAGCTGCACGCGCTCTTCGCGCAGACGCTGCGCGATCGCTTCCAGCTCGCCGAGCTTGGCACGCGAGGCATTGAGCTCGGCCGCGTTCTGATCGCGCTGCTGGGTCAGCGTGTCGATCTCCTTGACCAGGGTGTCGATGCGCGACAACGTCTGCTCAAGACGTACCTGCTGCGCCTGGCGGAATGCGAGGCGCTGCGCATGACGGCTGCGCGTGTGCTCGAAGCGCGGCGCGAGTTCGCGGCGCTCGGTCTCGAGCTGCTGCTGCTTGCCGCGCAGTTCCAGCAGCTCCTGCTCGCGCGTCGTCAGCAGGCGCGTGTGTTCTTCGACCTGCAGCCGCAGCTGCTTGAGCAACTGCTCGCGCGCGATCACGCCGCCGCGATCGGAATCGCGGCGCGGATAACGGCTCCAGCCCTGCCCGGCCCAGATGCCGGAACGCGTCACCACCGATTGGCCCGGCGCCAGCGCGTTCAGGCGGTCCGGCGTCAGCTCGGAGTCCTCGATGCCGTAAATACCGTGCAGCAGTTCGAGCAGCGCCGACGGCCCCTGCACTTTTGCGGCGAGCTGACGCGCGTCGCTGCCGGCGGCTCCAGCGTGTTCGTAGAGCAGCGCGGCACCGGTCTTGGGCAGGCTCGCGGAGTTTTCGGTCTGCTGCTGCATGCGACCGAGCAGGGGCGCCTGCAGCCAGCCTTCGAGCACGTGCTCGACCGCGGATTCCCAGCCGGATTCGACGTTCAGCACCGTCGCCAGCCGCGGTGCCTGATCGAAACCGCGCTGCTTCAGCCAGCCATTGAGTTCGGCGTCGTCCTGACGCAAGGCCGCCTGCTGCAAAGTCTCCAGCGACGACAGACGGCCGCGCGCCGACTGCAGCTGCTGACGGGTTTCGTGCAGCGAGGCTTCCAGACCCGAGCGCTGTTCGCGCAGGGTCTGCAGCTCGCGGTCCACGGTCTGCAGACGCGTCTGATATTCGGCCTGCTCGGCGCCGAGGCGCTCGAGATCGATGTCGGCTTCTTCGACCGATTCCTGGATCGGCGTCGCATCCAGCGTGGCGCGCTCGCCGTTGAGGCGCTTCAGCCGTTCTTCGACCTGCAGCAGTGCGCGCTCCAGGCCCTGCAGGCGCACGCGCTCGCCTTCGGTCTGGAACAGCGGCTCTTCGGACCGCGTCTGGAAGTCTTCCCAGATCGCCTGCTGTTCCTGCTGTTCGGCTTCGGCCTGCGCCAGCTGGCGCTGCATCTCGAGCGCGTTGGCCTCGGTCTGCTCGGCCTGCTGCTCGAGCTGCTGCACTTCACGCGCCAGCGACTCCATGCGCGCGGTTTCGGCGTTGCGGCGACGCTCCAGGTCCTGCAGCTGCTGGGTCAGCTGGTCCAGCTCCTTGAGCTTGAGCGACTTCAGCTCCTTGGCGTGGCTGAGGCTCTGCTCCTGGCGCGCGAGACGCGCTTCGGCCTCGTAGACCTGGGTCTGCTCGTGCGACAGCCGTGTCTGCGCATCACGCTGCGCGGTTTCGGCCAGCGCGCGGGCGCCGTCGGCTTCGGTGACCGCGACGCGGCGCGCTTCCAGATCCGCCGCGAGTTCGGCGATCTTGGCCTCGAAGCCACGACTCTGCTCGACCAGCGCGCGCTCGCGCAGCACCAGGATTTCGGCCTTGAGATTGCGTTCGAGCTGCTTGAACTCGCGGTATTTCTCGGCGTTGGCGGCCTGCTTGCGCAGTACGTCTAGACGGCCCTGCAGCTCGCTGCGCAGATCGGACAGGCGCGCCAGGTTCTCGCGCGTCTGGCGGATGCGGCTCTCGGTTTCGCGGCGGCGTTCCTTGTACTTGGAAATACCGGCGGCTTCCTCCAGCCAGGTGCGCAGCTCTTCGGGCTTGGCCTCGACCATGCGCGACACCATGCCCTGCTCGATGATCGCGTACTGGTTCTTGCCGCCCAGGCCGGTACCGAGGAACAGGTCGGTGACGTCGCGCTTCAGGCACTTGCGGCCGTTCAGGTAATACTGCGAGTTGCCGTCACGCAGCAGCTCGCGGCGCACCGCGATTTCGGTGTACGCGGCAAACGGGCCGGTGATCTGGCCGTCGCTGTTGTCGAAGGTCAGCTCGACCATCGCGCGGCCGACCGGCTTGCGCGACTTGGAACCGTTGAAGATGACGTCTTCGGATTCCTGGGTACGCAGCTGTTTCTGGCTGGCTTCGCCCAGCACCCAGCGCACCGCGTCGATGATGTTGGATTTGCCGCAGCCGTTCGGACCGACGACGCCGGTCAGGTTGGCGGGCAGTGGCAGCTGGGTGGGGTCGACAAACGACTTGAAGCCGGCCAGCTTGATACCGGATAAGCGCATTGAGTGCGGTGGTGCTGCTTTGTTTTAGGTATGGGAGCCGGGGCGCGGGGCGCCGCGAGGGCCGGGACCATAGTGTAAATTACGCGGCCCTTTTTGTTTGGCTCCCTCGCGGCGCCTTTGAATCGACCCCATGCCCCTGACCCCGAACAGCACCCTGCCCAGCACGGCGCTGGAAAGCTTCCCCAACCCGAATCCCGGCCGCGATTTCATCATCCGCATGCGCATGCCGGAATTCACCTGCCTGTGCCCGATCACCGGCCAGCCGGATTTCGCCACGCTTTACCTGGAATACATCCCGGAAGCGCGCTGCGTGGAGCTGAAATCGCTGAAGCTGTATGTGTGGAGCTTCCGCGACCAGGGAAGCTTTCATGAGGCGGTGACCAACCGGATCCTCGACGACCTCGTCGGCCTGCTGCAGCCGCGCTACGCCCGCCTGACCTCGGACTTCGGCGTCCGCGGCGGCATCTACACTCACGTGGTGGCGGAACATCGCGCGCCGGACTGGTCGCCGGCGCCGCCCGTGATCCTGCCGGCGGCGGAGTGGCACAAGCAGTAGCAGAGGAACGCCGCTCGGCCCGGCCAGCAACGCATCGAACGTCGGTCCGCTCTCTGGATACGGCCCGCGAGCGGGCCTACCCGGAACGACCGGCGGGTGTTCGTGGTGTGTGTTTAGGCGGCCTGCGGGTAGGCGATGCTCAGCATCGCCTGTGCGTCGGCCAGCGTCAGCCAGCCGCCTTCGAGCTTGCCGCGAATCGCGGACACCGGCAGCGAGGGCTCGCCCAGGCAGTCGAGCACCAGCGAGGCGCTGCTGAAGTCGTCGTCCAGCGTGTTTTCGTTGCGCGTGATGATCGTGGTGATGCCGGCCGCAGTCGCCGCCTTCAGACCCATCGCGGAATCTTCTAGCGCAATGCACTGGCCGGCGCTCAAATTCAGTGCACGCAGCGCATGCAGATACGGATCGGGCGACGGCTTCTTCGCCGCGACGTCGGCACCGCTGACGATCAGGTCGACCTGCGCCGCCAGCCCCGGCATGCCGTGATTCAGCACCGCATTGAGGCTCTCGCGGCTGGCATTGCTGACCAATGCGACCTTGACGCCGGCGGCCTTGGCCTCGGCGATCAGCCGCGCGATTCCAGGACGCAGCGGCACTTTGCCCTTGCGCACATAGGCACGGAAATAGCGGCTCTTGAGCTCGTGGACACTGTCGACCCAGGCGGCTTGGTCGCTGCGCGCCGCATCGGCCTGTGCGCCGAGCTCGGGGTGATAGTGACGCAGATAATAGGTCAGTCGCTCGCGTCCGCCGGGCTGGGCTAGCAGCTTGCGGTAGAGGCGCGGGCTCCAGCGGAACTTGAGGCCGAGCTGGCGGAAAGCCTGGTTGTAAGCCGGACGATGTCCGTGGCTTTCGGTGTCGGCCAAGGTGCCGTCGACGTCGAGTAAAAGGGCTCGAAGTTTCACGGCGCGGTCTTCTGGCGAAACAATTCGGGAGCAAAGCGGCCTAAGCCGCTACTTTGCCCCTCCGTAGAGGAAGGCATGCGAACATCACTTGTGAATATGGGCGGCATACTAGAACAAATCGGCTTAACAAGGGCTTGCCTTCAGTAGTGAAAACATCCTCGTACGAATGGTTTAACTACCGCCTGTCGGTGGCGGCCCGGAACCGGGCTTTGGAACGCCGTTGAGCGGCTATCGCGGCCGTTTTGCGCCGACGCCTTCAGGCCCGCTGCACCTGGGCTCGCTACTGACCGCATTGGCGAGCTTTCTCGATGCGCGTGCGCAACAGGGCGCGTGGCTGCTGCGCATCGACGATCTCGACACCCAGCGCGTCAGCCCGGGCGCCGAGGCCGAAATCCTGCGTCAGCTCGAGAGTCATGCCCTGCAATGGGACGGCCCGATCCGCCGCCAGTCGCAGCATCTGGACGAGTATCGCGCGGCGCTCGATGGCCTGAGCCGCCGGCAGCTGCTGTATCGCTGCAACTGCAGCCGTGCGCTGCTGGCGCAGAGTTCGCTGCCCGGCCTCGACGGCGCGATCTATCCCGGCACCTGCCGCGACAAGCAGCTGAGCGATGCGGACCTGGCGCTGCGGCTGCGCCTGCCCGACCAGGAGCTGAGCTTCGACGATGCCGGCCAGGGCCTGCAGCGGCGCAATCTGGCGATGGACATCGGCGACTTCGTCGTGTGCCGTCGCGACGGCGTCATCGCCTACCAGCTCGCCTGCGCGATCGACGAGCATGCGCAGACGATCACTCACGTGGTGCGCGGCGCCGATCTGCTCGGCTCCAGTTTCATGCAGCTGCAGCTGATGCAGCTGCTGCGCCTACGCGAGCCGCGCTATCGGCATCTGCCGGTGCTGGTGGATTCAGAGCAGCGCAAGTTCAGCAAGCAGAATCACTCGCTGGCGATAGCCACCGCGCAGGCCAGCGCCAACCTGCTGCGCTGTCTGAGCCTGCTCGGACAGTCGCCGCCGCCGGCGCTGAGCCGCGCGCTGCCGGCGGAAATCCTGGCCTGGGCGGCACCGCATTGGCGGGCCGACAAGCTGCCGCGCCGCGCCTCGATCGAGATGCGAACGCTGTAGACCTTTGTCGCGCAGGCCGCCTGTGGCCTATTCTTCACGCACTGCAACATAAGGCGACTCGCCGTAATGACCGACGTCCGCATCATCAAGAAGTATCCCAACCGCCGTCTCTACGACACCGAGATCAGCCGCTACATCACGCTGGAAGAGATTCGCCAGCTGGTGCTGCAGAACATCCGGTTCCGCGTGGAGGACAAGCGCAGCCACGAAGACATCACGCGCAGCATCCTGCTGCAGGTGATCGCCGAGCAGGAGCAAGGCGGCGATCCGATCTTCACCACCGAGATCCTAAGCTTCCTGCTGCGCTTCTACGGCAACCCGATGCAGAGCAGCATCGGCCGCTACCTGGAGCTGTCGATCCGCATGTTCCTGGATCAGCAGGGCAACTTCACCGAGCAGCTGCGCGGCATGCTCGGCCAGGCGCAGCAGCCGCTGTCCATTCTCAAGGAGCTGGCCGATCGGCAAGTGCCGATCTGGCGCAGCGTACGCAAGGAATTCTTGAAGAACCTCAGCCGCCCCAAGCCCTAGATGGCACGGAGCGTGCGTTCCAGTGAACAGTAGATCACTGGTTTTTTTACCGGCGATCGACGAAATCGGTCGATGTAAAGCTAGCTAATGGTGAACCTACTTATTGACGCAAAGGTAAGTTAGACCTATAGTAGCGACATCGCAGCCCAGAAACGCCAAAGCCCGACAACATCGGGCGATGTGCCGGGCTAAGGGTCTCCTCCAGGAAGGCTTCGCGCCTTCCTCGCACCTTGCCCCCCAATCTTGGGGGGTTCTTTTTTTGCGGGGCGTTTCTCGTGCTGTTAGGCCGAGATATCTATTTAGTTGATACCCGCGATAGGCTGCAGTGATTCTGCCTAGTCCATCCAGATGACGCAAGCTTTTTAGAGCTAAGCCTGGAACTTTTTTGAAAGTTATTCAGGCATCTAACGAATTCAGCCGATTTATTTATTGACGCCTAGGTAAGATATCCGTATATTGCACTGCAACACGAAACGCACTTCTGGCGGCAGGGATCTCAAGGATCAAGCGCCGAAGTCCGGTTTCAGAGTCTCCTCCAGGAAGGCCTCGCGCCTTCCTCGCACCTTGCCCCCGGTCTCCGGGGGTTCTTTTTTTTGTACGGCGTTTTTTATTTCGCGCTGGCCGCCATCACCGAGACAGGCAACAAAAAGCCCCGCGCATCTTTCGATGGCGGGGCTTTTTTACGACTTCGCGCGCGAACTACTCGGCGAGATCGACCGCTTTCATCGACAGGCGAACGCGACCCTGCTTGTCCACTTCCAGCACCTTGACGCGAACCACCTGCCCTTCCTTGACCACGTCCTCGACCTTCTCGACGCGCTTGTCGGCGAGCTGGCTGATGTGTACCAGGCCGTCCTTGCCCGGCAGGATCGTCACGAAGGCGCCGAAGTCCATCAGCTTGGCGACCTTGCCTTCGTAGATCGCGCCGACTTCGACGTCCTTGGTCAGCGAGTCGATGCGCGCGATGGCGGCGTCGGCAGCCTGCTTGGTGATCGCGGCGATCTTGATCGTGCCGTCGTCGTTGATGTCGATCGAGGTACCGGTTTCTTCGGTGATGCTGCGGATCGTGACGCCACCCTTGCCGATGACTTCACGGATCTTGTCCGGGTGGATCTTGATCGTGGTGATTCGCGGCGCGAAGCTGCTCATCTCCTTGCGCGGCGCCGGCAGCACCTGGTCCATCTGGTCGAGGATGTGCAGACGCGCTTCCAGCGCCTGGCTCAGCGCCTGCTTCATGATCTCGCCGGTGACGCCGGTGATCTTGATGTCCATCTGCAGCGCGGTGATGCCGTTGCGCGAACCGGCGACCTTGAAGTCCATGTCGCCGAGGTGATCTTCGTCGCCGAGGATGTCGGTCAGCACCGCGAACTTGCTGCCTTCCAGGATCAGGCCCATCGCGACGCCGGCCACCGGCGCCTTGATCGGCACGCCCGCGTCCATCAGCGCCAGGCAGGAGCCGCAGACCGAGGCCATCGACGACGAGCCGTTGGATTCGGTGACTTCGGACACCACGCGCACGACGTAGGGGAAATCGTTCTCGAGGTCGGGCATCACGCCGGCGACGCCACGCTTGGCGAGACGGCCGTGGCCGATTTCGCGGCGCTTCGGGGCATTCAGGCGGCCGGTTTCACCGACGCTGTACGGGGGGAAGTTGTAGTGCAGCATGAACGCGTCACGCCATTCGCCTTCGATGCTGTCGACCAGCTGCGCGTCCTTGCCGGTACCCAGCGTGGCCACCGCCAGCACCTGGGTTTCGCCGCGCGTGAACAGCGCGGAGCCGTGGGTGCGCGGCAACACGCCGGCGCTGATGCTGATCGCACGAACGGTGCGCGTGTCGCGGCCGTCGATGCGCGGATGGCCGTCGATGATGCGGTTACGCACGACGCGCGCTTCGAGGTTGAAGAATGCGTCCTTGACCGCGGCCTCTTCGAAGCGCGGCGCGTCTTTGGCGCACAGCGCGGCGAAGATGTCTTTCTTGACCACGTCGAGCGCGCCATGACGCGCGCCCTTGTCGGTCACGGCGTAGGCTTCGACGACGCGGCCTTCGAACGCATTGATCGCGGAGGTCAGCTCGCTGGCTTCGGCTGCCGGCTTCCATTCGATGCGCGGCTTGCCGGCTTCGGCCACCAGCTCGTTGATCGCGTTGATCGCCACCTGCATTTCGGCGTGGCCGAACAGCACCGCGCCTAGCATCACTTCTTCCGACAGCTGCGCGGCTTCGGATTCGACCATCATCACCGCGTCGGCGGTGCCGGCGACGACCAGCTCGAGCTCGGAGGTCTTCAGCTGCGTGGCGGTCGGGTTGAGGATGTAGTTGCCGTTGAGGTAGCCCACCTTGGCGGCGGCGATCGGACCGGCGAACGGCACGCCGCTCAGCGCCAGCGCGGCGGAGGCGCCGAGCATCGCGGGGATGTCACCTTCGACTTCCGGATTCAGCGACACGACCATCGCGACGATCTGGATTTCGTTGTAATAGCCTTCCGGGAACAGCGGGCGGATCGGGCGATCGATCAGACGCGAGGTCAGCGTCTCACGCTCGGTCGGACGGCCTTCGCGCTTGAAGAAGCCACCCGGAATCTTGCCGCCCGAGTAGGTGCGCTCCATGTAATCGACGGTCAGCGGAAAGAAGTCCTGGCCGGCCTTGGCTTCCTTCTTGGCGACGACGCTGACCAGCAGCACGGTGTCGTCGACATTGATCATCACCGCGGCAGTCGCCTGGCGGGCGATCGCGCCGGTTTCGATGGTGACGTTATGAGAGCCGTACTTGAAGCTCTTCTTGATCGGTGTCGCGGGGGTGGCGGGGATCGCCATAGGAGTGCTCACTTTTCTAGTTTGAAAGCTCAGGAGCGCATTGCGCTGCGCCTGTTGGAACAACCAAATCCGTTACATCTACCGAAACAACAATGGGGCCATGACGGGTACGGCGCGACTCGGACTTAACCGACTGTCGAACCGGACACCGCATGACCCCACGAGTGAAACTGGAGCTTGGAGCGCGCGATCGTGTAGATCAGCGACGCAGACCCAGATCACCGATCAGCTTGGTGTAGCGTGCTTCGTCTTTACGCTTCAGGTAGTCCAGCAGACTACGACGCGTGTTGACCATCTTCAGCAGGCCGCGGCGAGAGTGATGATCCTTCGCGTTCTTTTCAAAATGGCCGGAGAGGTCGGCGATGCGAGCGGACAAAAGAGCCACCTGCACTTCCGGCGAACCGGTATCGCCTTTGCCGCGCGCGTACTTCTCAACCACGCCAGCTTTCTGTTCAACAGTGAGGGTCATTCTAAAAAACTCCGAAAACGTGTCTAAAGCTATAACAAAGTCCGTAATTGTATCCTCCCCGGCGGGAGGTCACAAGTCATTCATTCCGGCAGCAGCCAGCGCTCGGGCGCAACGACGCCATCGACGTCGACCCGGGCCATACCGCAAAGCCGGTTTCGGGCGTCGACGACCGCCAGCTTGCCAGGCTGCAAGCCAGCGGTTTTGATGCGGCGCCCACCGGCCAGCAGCGGCAACTGCTCTTCACTGGCCTGCCAGCGCGGCCAATGGACCAGGCCGCTGATCGGCGGCAGCAGCAGTTCGTCGATCAGCGCCAGCCCCTGCTCCGCAGCCTGCTGCAGGGTTTCGAAAGTCGTCATCTTCACGCCGGCATCGAAAGGCGCAGCGCCGACGCGGCGCAGGCCGCCCAGATGGGCCTGCTGGCCGAACGCCGCGGCCAGATCTTCGGCCAGCGTGCGGATATAGGTGCCCTTGGAGCAGATCACGTCGAGTTCGAGCCGGCCCGGTTCATAAGACAGAATGTCGAGCCTGTGGATGTACACGTCGCGCGGCAGCCGCTCGACTTCCTGGCCCGATCGCGCCAGCTTGTACAGCGCCTGCCCCTGCTGCTTCAGCGCCGAATGCATCGGCGGAATTTGCGACAGCGGGCCGCGGAACTGCGGCAAAACGCGTTCGATGTCTTCACGCTTGAGCTGCGACGCATCGGAACGCGCCCGCTCCTGCCCTTCCAGATCGCCGGTGGTCATGCTGACGCCGAGCACGACGTCCGCGTGATAGTGCTTGTCGCCGTCGAGCAGGATGCCGCAGAGCTTGGTCGCCTCGCCCAGGCAGATCGGCAACAGCCCGGTGGCCAGCGGATCGAGGCTGCCGGTGTGGCCGGCGCGTTCGGCGTTGAAGAGCTTCTTGACGCGCTGGAGAGCGTCGTTGGAACTCAGACCCAAAGGCTTGTCGAGTAGCACGATGCCGTCGACACGACGCCATCTAGGCCGGTCCCGCCTGCGGTTCACGACTCGGTCGAGTCGTCGCCGTCGCCGTCGCGACTGCGGGCAATGCCCTCGTCGCTGCGGATCGCGTCGCGGATCACCTGGCTGACGCGCGTTGCCTGCACCAGCTGCATGTCGCCGACAAAGTGCAGCGACGGAATATGCCGCAGCTTGAGCCGCTGACCGAGGCCATGGCGCAGGCGCCCCGATGCACCATTCAACGTTTTCG
Organism: Hydrocarboniphaga sp.; assembly: GCF_965279055.1. NCBI lineage: Bacteria > Pseudomonadati > Pseudomonadota > Gammaproteobacteria > Nevskiales > Nevskiaceae > Hydrocarboniphaga > Hydrocarboniphaga sp. Next base: position 2,696,119 of record NZ_OZ257125.1, read on the forward strand.
CTGCTTCCGGAATACGCTCGTCCTCACCCATCACGCTGATGAAGATGCTGGCGTTGCGCATGTCCTGCGAGCAGTCCACGCGAGTGACGGTGACGTTGGCGACCCGCGGGTCGGTCAGCTCGTCGCGGATCATGCCAGTGAGCTCGCGCTGCAGCTGGATGTTGATCCGCGACTTGCGGGAAAATTCCTTCGGCACTCGATTCCCTGACCGCTACTACGCTTCGGCCTTGACCGTGCGACGCACTTCGACGCGCTGGAAGCACTCGATCTGGTCGCCCGCCTGGACGTTGTTGTAGTTCTTCACGCCGATACCGCACTCGGTACCCGCCTCGACCTTGGCGACGTCGTCCTTGAAACGACGCAGCGATTCGAGCACGCCTTCGTAAACCACGGTCTGGTTGCGCAGCACGCGGATCGGCAGATTCTTCTGCACCGAGCCTTCCATGACCAGGCAGCCGGCGATGTCGCCGAGCAGCGAGCTGCGGAACACGTTGCGAACCTGCGCGATACCGACGATCTGCTCGCGCGTTTCGGTTCCGAGCAGGCCGGCGATCGCGCTGGTCACGTCGTCGATCACTTCATAGATGATCGAGTAGTAGCGAACGTCGACGCCGGAATCCTGGATGCGCTTGCGCGCCTGGCTGTCGGCGCGCACGTTGAAGCCGATGATGATCGCCTTCGACGCCAGCGCGAGATCGACGTCGGATTCGCTGATGCCGCCGATGCTGGACACCAGCACGTTGACCTTGACCTCGGCGCTGGGCAGTTTGCGCAGCGCGTCGGACAGGGCTTCGGCAGAGCCTTGCACGTCGGTCTTGATCATCAGGTTCAGCGACTTCGCATCCGGGCCGGTGCCATCGCCCATCTGCGCGAAGATCTGATCCATGCGCACAGCCTGCGACGAGGCCAGCTTCTGCTCGCGCAGCTTGGATTCGCGCAGCAGCGCCAGTTCGCGCGCCTTGCGCTCGTCGGCGACGACGACGACGTCGTCACCGGCATCCGGCACGCCGGACAGACCCAGCACCGCGACCGGAATCGACGGGCCCGCTTCCTTCACCGGGCGGCCGGCTTCGTCGAACATCGCGCGAACGCGGCCGAAATGCGGGCCGGTCAGGATCACGTCGCCCTGCTTCAGCGTACCGGCGCGAACCAGCACGGTGGCAACCGGGCCGCGGCCCTTCTCCAGCGAGGATTCGACGATGGTGCCGCGCGCCGGAACGTCGATCGGCGCCTTGAGTTCCAGCACTTCGGCCTGCAGCAGGATCGCTTCGAGCAGATCGTCGATGCCCTGGCCGGTCACCGACGAAACGCCGACCACCTGGATATCGCCGCCGAAATCCTCGGCCACGACTTCTTCCTTGAGCAGGTCGTTCTTGATGCGGTCGACCTTGGCGTCGTGCTTGTCGATCTTGGTCACCGCGACCACGATCGGCGCTTTCGCCGCACGCGCGTGCTGGATCGCCTCGCGCGTCTGCGGCATCACCGAGTCGTCGGCAGCGACGACCAGAATGACGATGTCGGTGATCTGCGCGCCGCGCGAACGCATGCGCGTGAATGCGGCGTGGCCCGGCGTGTCGAGGAAGGTGATGACACCCTTGTCCGTCTTCACGTGGTAGGCGCCGATGTGCTGCGTGATGCCACCGGCTTCGCCTGCGGCGACGCGGGTCTTGCGAATGTAATCGAGCAGCGAAGTCTTGCCGTGATCGACGTGGCCCATGATGGTCACCACCGGCGCACGGATCACCTGCGGCACATCGAGCTGCACGCCGGCGACGGCCTGCACCAGGCTGTCCTCGACGTCGCTGGTCTTGGTCAGGCGCACCTTGTGGCCGAGTTCCTCGACCATCAGCGCCGCGGTGTCCTGGTCGATCGTCTGGTTGATCGTCGCCATGACACCGTTCTTCATCATGATCTTGATGAGTTCGGTGGCCTTCACCGCGAGACGGTTGGCGAGTTCGCCGACCGAAATCGCTTCCGGCACTTCGACTTCACGCACCACCGGCGCCATCGGCCGCTCGAAGGTGTGCGCATTGTCGACACGCACCTGTCCGGTCGGCTTGCGCTTCTTCTTGTCGCGCTTGCCGCCCTTGCCTTCGGCGATATGCAGCTCGGTGCGGCCACCGCGGCCGCGATCCTTGTCGCTGCCGCGATCGTTGCCGGGCGCGCTGGTCGGCGCCGGGCGATCCGCCGGCTTCTTGGCGACCACGGGCGCGACCACCGGCGGCGGATTCGCCGCCATCTGGCGCACCGCTTCGGCCGCACGCGCGATGTTTTCCTGAGCCCGCTTGCGCGAATTCTCGGCATCCATGCGCGCCCGATAGATCGGGTCGGTCTTCATCCGCTCGGCTTCGGCCAGGCGTACACGCTCGGCCTCTTCCTTCTCGGCCTGCAGCTTGGCAGCGGCCTCGACACGAGCGGCTTCGGCCGCTTCGGCGCGCTCGCGCGCAGCCTCGGCCTCGGCAGCGGCACGGGCCTGGGCTTCGGGATCTGCGGCAACCTCGACCACCGGCTCGGCAGCGGCTTCCGCCGGCGCAGCCGTTTCTTCGGCCGGCGCGGCTTCAACTGGCGCCTGGGGCGGAATCTCTTCTTCGAACACACCGACGGCGACGTCCTCGACGGCCGCTGCCGGCGTGCCCATCTCTTCCAGATCGGACTGCACGAAGGTGCGCTTCTTGCGGACCTCGATGCTGACGGTCTTGGTCGGCGCACCGCGCGCACCACCGAGCCGCAACTCGGAAGTTTCCTTGCGCTTGAGCGTGATCGAGCCGCGGCCCGCGGCAGCAGCAGCACCCGCGGGGCCGGCTGCGGCACCGACGGTGCCGCCGACCGGCGCGCGCGTCTTGGTGCGCAGGTAGCTCAGCAGCGCCAACTTGTCGGCGCCACTGATCGCGGACTTGGCGCCGTCAACCGAGACGCCCGCTTCCTTGAACTGCGTGAGCAGTTCGGCGACCGGCCGCTTCAGCTCGTCGGCGAAATCTTGAACGGTAATGGACATGAATCCTCGTCTCGTATCGGGGGCGCCGGGCTCAGGCGTACAGCTTCTGGCGGGCGGACATGATCAGCGACTGCGCAAAAGCCTCGTCGAGCTGGATCATTTCCAGCAACTCGTCGGTCGCCAGATCGGCCAGGTTTTCGGCAGTGATGACGCCGACTTCGGCCAGGCGGTAGGCGGTTTCTTCGTCCATGCCGTCGACGGCCAGCAGGTCGTCGGCCGGCTTGACCGAAGCAGCGCGCTCGGCCTTGGCGATGGCCTGCGTCAGCAGCACGTCGCGGGCGCGGTTGCGAAGCTCTTCGACGATGCTCTCGTCGAACTCTTCGATCTGCAGCAGCTCTTCAGTGGGGACGTAGGCGACTTCTTCAAGGCTGGTGAAGCCTTCGTCGACCAGCACGCCGGCCAGCTCGGCGTCGACATCGAGCGCCTGCATGAAGATGTCGAGGATGCCGCGGTTTTCCTCGTCCTTCTTGGTTTCGAGGTCGCCGGTGGTCATCACGTTGAGCGTCCAGCCGGTCAGCTCGGAGGCGAGCCGCACGTTCTGGCCGCCGCGGCCGATCGCCTGCGCCAGTTTGTCCTCGGCAACGCCGATCGACATGCTGTGCGCGTCTTCGTCGATGACGACGTTCTCGACTTCGGCCGGTGCCATCGCATTGATGACGAACTGCGCCGGATTTTCATCCCACGGCACGATGTCGACGCGCTCGCCGGCGAGTTCGTTGCTGACGCTCTGCACGCGCGAACCGCGCATGCCGACGCAGGCACCGACCGGGTCGATACGCTTGTCTTTCGCCTGCACCGCGATCTTGGCGCGCAGGCCCGGATCACGCGCGGCGCCCTTGAGTTCGATCAGGCCCTGCGCGATTTCCGGCACTTCGAGCTTGAACAGTTCCATCAGGTACTGCGGCAGCGTGCGCGACATGAACAGCTGCGGGCCGCGGACCTGCGGGCCGACGTCGTACAGATAGCCGCGAATGCGGTCGCCCGGACGCGCCGGCTCGCGCGGAATCATGTGCTCGCGCGGGATGATCGCCTCGGCGCTGCCACCGAGGTCGACGATCACCGCGCCGCGCTCGAGGCGCTTGACCAGGCCGGTCAGCAGCTCGCCGATGCGGTTCTTGTAGGCTTCTACCACCTGCGCCCGTTCGGCCTCGCGCACTTTCTGCACGATGACCTGCTTGGCACGCTGCGCGCCGATGCGGCCGAAGTCGATCGACTCGATCTTCTGCTCGATGACCTCGCCCGGCTGGATGTCCGGATAGTCTTTCTGCGCGTAGGTCAGCTTGATCTGGCGCTCGGGGAATTCGAAGTCTTCGCTGTCGTCCTCGAACACGGTCCAGCGGCGAAACGACTCGTACTCGCCGGTGGACTGGTCGATCGCGACGCGAACGTCGGATTCGTCGCCGTAGCGTTCCTTGGTGGCAGAGGACAGCGCCGCTTCCAGGGCGGCAAAGATGGTCTCTTTGTCGACGCCTTTCTCGTTGGAGACGACATCGGCCATCAGAAGGATATTTTTGTTCACGGCTTCCCCTTGTCAAAATCCGGGATCAGTCGGGCTCGTTCGATCGTCGAATACGGCAGCTCGACGTCGCCAAGTTCAGTAGTAAGAGTGACGGCTTCGTCGCTGGATCCGGCGATCGTTCCGGAGTAGCGCTTGCGGCCGTTCAACGGTGCCAGCAACTGGATACGCGCCTGCTCGCCGGCGAACCGCTCAAAATGCTCGGGACGCGTAAGCGGGCGATCAACGCCCGGCGATGACACTTCGAGCTGATAGGGCGTACTGATCGGATCTTCGACATCCATCAACCCGGCGACTTCGCGGCTGACGGTGCTGCAGTCGTCGAGCGTGATGCCTTCGGGAGAATCGATGAACAGGCGCAGCATCGCGTGGCCGGTCGAAGGAGCGAACTCCAGCAAAACCAGCTCATAGCCCAGATCCGTAATCAACGGCTCCAGCAGATCCTGTAAACGATCTTTCAGCAAACCCAGACTCTCCTGCGTCGCCGCAGCGACCACAAAAACCAAATTTCTAAATAAAAAAAGGCCCACAAGGGGCCTGGCTCCAACACAATCAAATTGGTAGCGGGGGCACGCTACATGGCCAGTCTAACGTCCCGGCCCCTACGCATCGCCCTCACAGCCGGGGGCGGATTATAGGCATGAGGTTAGTTTTAGTCCACAGGTTTAGGGCATTAATTTAAGGTTTTGTAACACCGCCTCAACTTCACCCCTACCACTAATGGCAGTATGCTTTAGCGCATGGCTCACATGCGCCCCCTGCCCCCGAGCGAAGTATTCTACCGTCGCGATCTCTGTGACGACCTGTCGAGCCTGGTCTCCGCGTATCGGAACCGCAATAGCGCCGACAGGGGTATGGACGCGGCCCAGCGCAGGCAATGGGCCTCGGATATCGTACAAGCCGCCAGCGAGGCCATGCTCGAGCTGGAGCGGATCCTTGGCCACGAAGAGCGGCACGAATTGAAAGCCCGGATGACCGCCAGGATCGGCCGGGGCGGCCGCCGTGGCAGCCCCCATCCCGTGCGATTGGGACATCCGGAGCGGCCCTACTAGACCGCGGGCGCCGTCGCGGCGGCCGCCGGCGGCGCCGAGGTCACCGTAGCGCCGGCGCCGAGCTGCAGAGTTACGCCGGCCGGTAGATAAATCTTCTCGAGCAATTCCATCTTGATCGCCTGCGCCTGCAGGCGCTGCTCGCAAGCGCGGTGATTTTCCTCGGCCAGGTCGAGCCGGTTATGTAGCCGCTGGTTCGAGACCAGGTTCTCCTCGCGCACCTTGCCCACGGTCTCTGTCATCGCTGCGTGGTGCTTATCCTGCATCTCCGCGATGCGCCCGTATGCCTGCGACAGCTCGTCCTGGATTTTCTCCAGCCGGACGCGCAAGGCCTCGATCGTGGTCTCCTGAACGGTGATCACTTTCTGATAGCCCTGGTCGGCCGTGGCCTGCATCAGTGAGTACGCCTTCTGGATCGCGTCCAGCCAGGCCACGGCGCGATCATCAACGCTGCCGTCCGTCTGAACCCTCTTGCCCGTAGCCCTGATAACCACCCAGACAAGCCATCCGAGAGCGCCAAGCGCCGCCATGCCGAGGCCGGCGTACGTCAACGACTGTTCCACCACCGCACCTTCGCCCATGGCCGCTCCTAGAAAGTGATACCGACGCGCAGCCAGGCCTCCGGAGCCTGGCTGTCTGATTGCCGCAGCTCCGCCCCAAGCCGGATGCGGCCGAGGTCCCGCTCTACCCAGGCGCCGAAGTTGCGGCCGAATGGATCTACGCTCGGCCCGGCCGCCCAACGACGCGGCGCGGCCGCGACCTGGTCAGGCACGATCGGAATGTCGATCGCGCTGGTGACAACACCATCCGGGCTGCTGGCGATCACGCGGCGGCCGCCGTCCACGTCGACCAGCGACATATCGACGTGGACCTGCGGGCAGTCCTCGCGAGCCGGCTGCACCGTCACGCCCATGCGGCGCACCTCTTTTGCTTTCGGCGGGATCACGTGTGGCGCAGCGGGCGGAGCCGGATCTGGCGCGCGCTCCGCGATCACGCTGCCGTCTGATTGCTTGACGGCCGGCGCCGGCGTCACGATCTCCGCCACCGGCGTATCGCCGTGCAGGACCTGGCCAAGGAAGTAACCGAAGCCGAGCACGACTGCGTATAGGCACGCCTGCAGCCACGCGCTCATTCCGATTGCTCGGTCGGAGCGGGCACGTACTGCGACGGTGGGGCCTCAGCCTGCGGAATCAGGCGCATGCCCTCGCCCGGATCGAAGTCGGTTTCGCCGTCCCACAACACGACGTTGATCGTCTCGCCTGCTTCATTAACGACTACGTATCTTTTCACCATGTCGTGATCACCCATGCGCAGCCGTCGCCGCCCTTGCCGCCGGCGCCGCTGCCGTTCGCGAGCGACGCGGACGAGCCACCACCACCGGCGCCAGCGCCTCGACCGCCATTACCGCCGTTTTGCCCTGCGATAGTCGCTGCAGACGCGCCACCGCCGCCGGATGAGCCGCAGACGAAGCCAGGCAAGTCCACGCCGTTCTGCGGCCCAGCCCCGCCACCAGCGACGCCACCGGCGGGGTCGTTGGCAGCTTGCCCAGACGCACGGCCACTCCCGCCAGCTTGGCCGCTGCCGCCGGCGTTATGTCCGCCGCCTGCGCCGCCTGACGATCCGCCGTCCAGTGCGGTAGCGCCCGCCCCCGCAGTGCCTGTCGCGCTGCAGCCGGCGCCGCCCGCGCCCGTCGTGAGCAAGCCTGAGCTGTTGCCTCCGGATCCACTCACGCCACTGACGAACGAGCCCGTGCCCGCAGTAGCGCCGCTCGCGGTCGTGCCTTGCGAACGAATCGAACCGGCACCGCCGCCAGCGGACGCTCGGCTGGTGCTGCCGCCGCTGCCTGCGCCGCCGCCGCCCGCGTACAGCAGATTCGCGCCGCCTATCGTCGTGCTGCCGCCGCTTAGGCCGTTGTTGCCGTCCGCAGTGGCACCCGTAACTGACGCGCCGCCGGCACCTCCGGCGCCAACCGCGACGGGATAGCTTGCAAGTGGCAGATCGACGTCCAGCATCGTGCGATCGACGCGAGCACCGCCGCCGCCTGCGCCACCACCGGAGCTAGCAGTAGCCGCAGGCGCGAGCGCGCCACTACCGCCGCCGCCCGCGCCGCCGATCAGAACTGCGCGATGCGATGTCGCGTCGGTCGGCTTGAGCCAGGTGCCCGATGCAGAAAACGTCGCGACCGACTGCGGCGGCGCGCCGATCGGCATCACCTTAGCGCCGCCTGCGAGAGCGCCGCCGATCGCAGTGTTGCTTGCGTGGCCGATGTTCTTGGCGGTGATCTTGCCGGCAGGTAATGCAGTGACCTTGTAGAAGTCGGTCGCGCCAACCAGCACAAAGCCCCCGACAGTCGCCCACGCGTTGCTGCTCACGCTGAGGTCGACCGCTTGGCCAACAGCAGGCACGCTCGCCAGCGCTGTCAGCGTCGCGTAACCCGGTGCGCCGTCGGCGCCTTTGTCCCCCTTAAGCAACTGCAGCGGCGATATCCGCACCGCCGGCGGCGGCAAGCCGTCGACCAGGCGCACAACCCAATTGCCCTGCGTGATCGTGATCCGGAGCTTAGACATGGCAAAGGTCCGGCATCGTGTAAGTCTTGCCCGTGACCAGCGTGGCGTTCTTGCCGTCGCTCAAAACCTCGACCTCGAACGTCAGCAGCGTATCCGGCGGGAAATTCACCGAATCCGCATATCCCACCTCAGGCAGCATGACGACGGTAGCGTCGACGGTCGTCGTGATCGTGCACGCGTAGTCGTGCACCAAGGCATCTGTCGCCGCGATGCGCCACTGCGCTCGAGCAGTCGCACCAGGCGCCAGGAGGAAAGGCCCGGTGACGTTGCCGGCGTCGTCCTCCGCCTGCAGAGCGATACCGATTGCGTCGATCGTGTCGCCGACCTTGAAAGACGGCGGGTTATAAATTTGCACCATGTCGGCTCCTGGTTTCGCCGGCGAAAGTGTTAGAGGAGTTCCGAGACATCGCCGGCGATGCCGGCGGCCGCGGACGCACGAAGGGCGCGACGGATTGAGGCGCTTGCGCGGATCTCGCCTGGCCAGGGAATCAGCTGTTCGGGCTCGCCGCCATCTGCAGGCGTCACAAGCGTCGGTGGCTCTCCCAGTACCAACAGCAGCGCCTCGCGCTTGATGGCAGCCTCGCCGGCCCGATCGAGCTCCGTATCGCAACAGCTGTGACGGTGCTCGACGGCGATGATTTCGCCGTGCGAATCGCTGATCGGATCGCCGTACGCATCGATCGCGATCGCCATCGGTCGCACGACCACGTTATGGGAGTTCGGGCAGCGCATCAGCTCGCAGGCCGCAGCGACGAGCTCGCCGCTGTCGAGCTCGAGCGCCACAAACCCGGCGACGCGCACAGTGATATCGGGCCGCTTCGTGTAGGGCATCAGGGTTTCTCATTGTGGTGCAGCAGGCAGGCGCCCGATCGGTCACCGAACCAGAACGCGCGATTCGCCACATAGACCTGGCGCACCAGGCGCAGGCCGATAGGCTGGATATCCGCAACGGGTGACCAGCCCGCGACGCCGTCGACCTTGGTGGCGATCTCGTCACCGACCCCGAGCAGTCTCACCACCACATAGCGGCCGCCGCGCGTGGCGAGCTGGGCAGTCACCGAGCACGGTCCCGATGCGCCGTTCTGAGCGATCACTCGCACGCACTCGGCCCAGCGCCAGGCAGCGCCCAGAACGGGGCCGCGATCATGGGAGAGCGTCAGCGCGTCCGCGAGTTCGAGCTCCGTGCCGGCGCCCACGTCGCTGAATCTCAGATTCTCCGAAGTAACCGCATCGGCACTGGGGCAGCCGCCGGGGTTTCCGCCCCCGCCACTACCGCTACCCGTGGTCGGCACAGTCACCGAAACCGAGCCCACATTCACACGTCCGTCGGCCGCCAGCAGATCGAACTTGTTGGTAGTGGCCACCAGCGTGCGCGAGCCACCTTGCAGATCGGGGTCGTCCCAATACAGGTAGTAGGTCACCGTGGTGCCGCGAGTCTGCGACACGCTGACGCTCGCCGCGCCATAGCTGGGCGTGACGCTACCTGCGGGCAGTGTCGCGGCCGATGTGCTGATGGTGACCGTCGACGGAGAGCCGCTGCTGTATGAACTACTGATCGACAGGCCGTTGAAGTTGCTGCGCTGATTCGCGATCGTGATCGCTGGCGCGTTCCGCTGATCGCCCAGGCGCATGCCACTCCCGGCGACCGTCAGCTTGTGCTGGCCACTGCTCAGCTGGCTAGCGAGGATGCGAGCCCAGCTACCACCATCGCCGATATAGTCCAGGTTCTTATTGGCGTGGATTGATTCCGAGAAGTCGAGCACCGGCCGCCCGCCATTGAGGCGAGTTATGAGCGTGCGTCCCCAGCTTCCACCGTCGCCGATGTAGTCCAGGTTCTTGTTGTTGTGAAACACGTCGTTGAAGTCAACACGCGCACGGCCGCCGCTCAGCCAACCGATCAACGTGCGTCCCCAGGTTGGGCCATCCGGAACCTCGTCCTGCGATCGCGGATACACGGTCAGCCAAGCATCGTCGCAATACCAGGTTCCCGCGGTGCGATTGAATACTGCGATATCAAACTGCACGTAGGCGGCGCCAGTGGGAGCGCCATCGGTAACAGATACCTGTGCGTACGTCGTCGTCGGCGTCAGGTTGCTGCTATAGCTGGTCGAGATAAATCCCATCGCGGCGCTGTACCAGTTCAACCGCGCCACCATGTAACCAGTCGAGCTGGCATCGCATTTGCCGAACGCGTACGCCGACAGGCGATCGTCCGCATTTACGGGAACTAAAGAGGTGTTTCTAATCGCAGCGGTACCACCCGTGAACCGAGCCACGTACGGCGCGCTCGACGTGCGTGACTTGCTCGCATCGCTGACGATGTCCCAGCCCGGCTCTTTGCTCCAGCCCGTGTCGCCAGCCAGGAACCGGGGGTTTGATAGCGCGCTCTGAACATTGAGCGAGCTCACATCAGCGCCATCAGCCACGATCTTGCCGCGGCTGCTGATGGTCGGCGAGTAGCCGCTATACATGCCGAATGGCGACTTGTAACGAACGCGGTAGTACCACGTGGAGCCGTCGGTGATCGGATCCGTATAGGTGAGCGTGGAGCCCGATATCTTGACCGGCAGCTCCGCGAATCCCGATGTCGGTAACGCGGACCGCTCGACAAGAGCCTGCACCGCGAGATTCGGCGTATCCGACGCCCCCCATGCCAGTACCACTGCATCGGCGACGCTGGTGGCGGATATCGTCAGGGGCGCCGCGGGCACCTGCTGCTGGACGGTCGCACTGCCCAAAGAATTAGGCGTGATGAAGGTCAACGGCTGATAGATCGTGCTCGATTCCTCCTGCAGCTCGATCACAGGGCCGCAGGCCTCTCGCGCCCATTGGAACGTCCAGCCCGTAACCCGCATCACTCGCGAGTTCAGCCCGGGCACTTCTGGCAGATCGAACAGAAGCGTATCGCCGGGCCCAACGTCCAGCCCCTTTAAATTTAGCGGTATCACCCCACGCGCCTGATAGCGGCTGCGCGCGGATTCGATCATCCCCAGGTATTCAGCCTGGTAGACATTGGTTACGCCATCGAGAGACACATCCTTGAAAAGGCGGCCGCCTGCGTCCTGCGCTTCGTACGTTGCATTGATGATCGCCGGCGCCTCTTTGCTGGCCCAATCCCCGCTCGCATCATCGAACGTGACGCGCACCGCGTTGTAAGTCGATTGCAGTGCCGCCCGCGTGCTCAGCGAAACAGGCCCTCGCAGCCAACTCGCATCGATGGTTTGCGTAGGCGTGCGATATGCGCCGGCGTAGTACACCCAGACGCCGCCGATCTCGGCGCAGCTGCCGGCCATCGTCTCCAGCAGCTTAGAATGGTTATCGTCGCGAGGATCCTCCGACCGCAACGCGATGTTGCATTCGTATCGCTTGATCGTGCCGCTGGGCGCGCTAATTGTCTCATCGCAGATATTGGCGGCCGCGATCACGGAGGGCCAGCCAACGCGCACAGGGTCATAGCCCATGCCGCCGTCCATGACCACCATGATTCGATAGGTCGATGCGATCAGCGCCGGGTTAGTCGAAAACTCCCAAGTCGTCGGCGTCGCCAGGCGGTGCGAGCCGCTCCCGCCGTTGGTGCTGTCCTTTCGAGGGTCATAGCACTTGAGCCCGCGAAGCACGACGCCCAGCACCGGGATTCCGGAAAATGCCTTGGAGAACTGCTCGTCGTTTGTTCGCAGCAGATCAAAGCGCGTCCACGCGATGCCGCGGCGATAGGCGCTGCCGGGATCAAAGCCATTGGTCGCCAGCACCGGATCGGCCGACTGCGTCGCCGTGCCCGGATAAAAGGTGGCACGTACCATTTTCTTGGTGCCACTGACGTACTTCGCGAGCGTGACGTAGCCACTGCCATCGAGCGTGCAAAACGTCTCGTCCACATAGACGCCATCAATGCCGTCGCAACCGCCTGGATGGCAAATACTGTGTCCAATGGCCAGGTACAGCGTATCGCCACTGCCCACCGTCATCAGCAGGCCGCCGACTCGGACCCGGCCGAAGCAAATCAAATGATGTTCGGCGCCGCCACTCCAGTTGCCTTTGATTGCGCGCGAATACTGGTCACGCTGCGCGCGACGCTGCGCGGCCTTCGCCTGCTGCTTTTCGCCCGCAGCCATCAGCGCCGCGCCTGCACCTGTAAGGATCAGGCCTATCGGCGCGCCTACGCCCGTCGCCGTCAGCAAAGCGCCCGCAACAACGAGCACTGCGCCGAATGTCTTTTTTACGCCGGACGACATTTAGCCCACCTGCCAAGACGCGATACAGTCGGTCAGAGCCAAGCGCGCGAGGCCATCGCGAGTCACCATCACCGCGTCCGAGTCCACGCACAGGGCGATCGCCTCGCCGTCGACGCCGGCGAACAGCACCACGTCCCCGCGGCGCGCCAACAGCGGTGGCCTCGGCTCGCCCAGTACGGCCGTCGCCATGCCCCGCACGCCGCCCTGGCGTTCGAGCAGCTCGGCGACCGCTCTGAGGCTGCGCGCGGACCAGTTCTGCTGACGCGCCACGTCGGCTCCGGTCATCGCTAGGATGCCGCCGGCGACGAACGTGCAGCAGTTGTTACGGACTGCGTGATAGCGGCGGAGGCGTTGCGCTTCGATGTACGAATGCAACTGCTCCAGCCAATCGCTTGTCCTCGTCAGGGCCATCAACCGTCCCCCTTGATCGAAGCGACTTTCGCTTTCCACTGGTCCCTAAAGCTCACGGTTTCGGTACCCCATTCGATCTGCATGCCATTGATCGCGGCGACGCGATCGAGCCCGGCGTCCCCGGGATAGCGAAGGCGCTGGCTTTCCGGCGACGCCAGCACAGCGCTGTCGCGGGTATCGAGCACTTGCGGCGATTCGGCCATCAGCTCGATATCGGCACTGCCTGAGTCGAGCGAGAGGGAGCAGTTGCTCAACAAGCGGCCGGCGGCCAGCGTGTAAGAGCCGAGCTGGTTCCATGCCTCGTCGCAAAACAACAGATAAAGATTGACCGTCGCAAAGCTATAGGCGTCGGTCATGATCGCGTTCTTGAGCGCGGCATCCACGCCGGAGAGCACGATACGGATCGCGGCGAGCTGGCCATCGAGCGACTCTTCAACATCACCCGGCGGCGCCATCGGAACAGCGGTAACGCTGTAAGTAAATCCATTGAACAAAATCGGCCGATCGCCATCGGTTATCCGAATGGTGCCACTCGGAAACGCAATATCCGTCAGCGTGATCATGCGTACGACAGAAGCCGCCGAGGCGGTGCGCACCGCGCTGGTGAGCGTTGAGCGCGTCATGGCGTGACATCCTCGAGCGCCTCGATCGAGAACCCATAATTCATCGGCGCATCGATATCGCCAGCGCTGACACCCGCCGGCATATAGGCGCGCATAAACGGAGCGTGGACGACGATCGCCGCTCCGTCTGCAGGGGACTGCCGCAGCGACGGCGAGAAACACAAGATTCCAGCGCCATTGCCGTCAGCATCGAAATCATCGGTCAAGCGTTTGAGCTCGAAGCCTGCCGGCGTAACGATCGTCACGAACTGACCCGCAGCCAGTGCGCCCGCAATGTTCGGATCGCACCCGTTGACGTTAATCTGCGATCCCGACTGCCCCGCGCCGGAGACGAGCAAACAGCGAGCGAGGCTGGCGTTGGCGAACACAGATCTGTCGCCGGCAGTGGCCGTCTGCGTGCGAAGATCCAAACGCCCTCCGGTCACGCCGGCTGCCGGCGTGTACGTCAACAGGCCGCGCGTCGACGCCGAAAAACTCAACGCGGCCGTCGCCGATCCGCCGGCGGTTTCCTGAACCCGGATCCCCCACCTCGACGTGGTCCAGGGTTGCACCAGGTCCGCCATCGCAACCAGCGGCTTTCCCGCCACCCAGGGGATACCATTGCGGCGCGCGAAGGTTTCGGCGGTGCCGTTGCTTATGCGCAACTTGCGCGCGTTGATCGAAAGACTGCCGGTCGCATCTCCGGATTTATTCCAAGTCGACAGCCCCGACTGGAAATCGCCTTCCGGCACCAGGTTCGGCGTCGACCAGGCCCCCTGAATCAGGCGAGGCGCATCCACGCAGAACCAGTTACCGAAGTCGCTCGCTTGGTCAAGGAACGCCGCCATCAGCCCAGCGTCGACACCCTGCTGCGGCGGCCAACTGATCGCTGCGCGCCAGCGGTCACCCTGGCGAACGATGCGCTGGACCGCACGCGACAGCGGCGACTCGTTCACTACGCCGTTGCGCTCGAGCGTGAGCGTGACCTTTTGACCGAGGCCAATACCCCGGCCAGGCGGCAGCGCAATCATGCCCATCAGATTTTCCCTCTGCGGATGAGGTCCGCCATTCGCGCAATGAGTCGATCGTCGCGGGCGTCTTGCTCGCGCATCAGTTGTGCGATCGCACCAGCATCGGCACCCCTCGCGTCGATATGGTCACCCTCGATCACGATGTGGGGTGACCCGCTGTCGCGCCGGGCGCCGGCGTCGCTCAGCGAGTTGGATCCAGACCACATGCCGCCTACGGCGCCGCCGGCGGCGTAGCCCAGAGCGCGCATTGCCGTCTGCGGCGCCGTCTCCGCCAGCGACATGCCGGTACGCGGATCTGTCAAAGGTCCACCGACCTGGCTCCAGTCCAGATCCAGCGCGCCGTTCATCGCGTCGAGCAGCGGCCCGCCAATGCGCCGAGCGGCCTCCGGCCCTATCACGCGCTCACCATTGCTCAACTGCACGCGTACCGCGTTTTTCATGCTGCGTACCGCGGACTGAAACGGCGCAGCGCCGTTCACGATTCTGTCGATCACGGAGCGCCCCAGCCGCTGCACGGCGGCAGCGCGCAGCACGTAGCTGCCGGCCGGCACGTAAGCCGGCACGCTGTCACTAGTGCCGGTACCCGGGCCCACCACGTCACCACCGGCCGGCATCGCCCGCACGCCGACCGAGCCGCCCGCCGCATAACCCGGGATGGGCCCGCCCTCCGCTGCGAACCCGGGGCCAGAAGGAGTCGGAGCCGGCGTTGTGCTCGTCCCGCCAAACCCACCAAAGCCGGTAAAACCGGCCAGCACGCCGGACAACTCTTTCTGCAGCTGTATCCGGATGAGCTCCGCAATGATGCTGTTGGCCAAGTCGCGGAAATTGGCCTTGCCTGTCGTCACCAGGGACGTAATAGCGTCAATAGAACCGTTGGCCCAATTCACCGCGGCCTGTTCCATGTTGTCGGTGCTATTGGCCCATTCGCTTGCCAAGTCACCCAGCGGTCCCCGGATCTGCGCCAGGCCGCGGTCTGCCTCCGCGAAATAGCGCTGCAGTTTTTTGAGGTCCTCCTCCGAGAACAGATCCGGATTCTCCTGCGCGAGCTGCTGCTGCAATCGACCGATGTCCGCGAGCTTGCGCTGGTACTCGGCCAGATTCTGGTTTTGCTGCCCGCGGGCCGCACTGTCGCTGCTGATTGCGCCGCTTTGACGCTGTGAGGTGATGTCATCCCGCCGACGCTCATAGGCGTCACGGGCCTTATTGATCAGGTCCTCAATACGCTGCAGCTCGATCTGCGCTCGCTTCGCGTCGAACAGCTTTCCGGCTAGGTCCGCCTCCTCCGCATCTTGACCGGCCCGATCCAGCATCTGCTGATACTCGATCAACAGATCCGCCAGCGACGCCCGGTAGTCCTGGCCCTGCGCCCGCAGCAGATCAGCCTCCATCTTCTGGCGGTCCTGAATCGTGGTCCGGTCGCTATTGCGGATTTCGGCCTGCAGCTCGGCATTGGCCTGCGCGCGATGAATGCGAGCCTCGTCGACGGCTGCGTTCGCCTTGGCCAGGTCCTGCTGCAGTGACAGCGTCTGCTCGCCGCTTTGGCCGCTCTTCTGCGCCGAGGCCAGCTTCTGCTGAGCCTGCTGCAGATCAGAAGCGGCCTGCGCGGCCTCGATCTGGAAAGAGCGCTCGATCAGCTGCTGGCGCTGCGCGAAATACGCCTGCAGATCGATCTGCGCATCCTTGAGCGATTGCTCCAGCGCCGATCGATCGGCCTCGAGCTGGGCACGCTGCGCGCCGCTAACGAGCCCCACGGCCGGGGCTGCGCCGGGCGACAGATCCGGCAACGCCGGCTTGTCGGCGACAGGCGCACCGGCGACTGCAGGGGCGGCCGCCAGCTTTTCAATTGCTTGGCGGAGCTTGTCGAGCTCGGCCTCTTTTGCCCGATAGGTATTGATGGTGCCGACGCGAGGCACGTACTGGTTGCTGTACTTTTCGTCGATCTCATCAGGGCTCAGCTGGCGCGTACCGGCCCGCCCGTTGTACTCAGTCCGCATCGCCAGCAGTTCTGCCTCGAGCCTGGACGCATCAGCACGAGCAGCGTTGATGCGCTCAATTTTTGCGGCTGCGCTTGCTACCGCATCGCCGGTCGCGGCAGCGGCCTGTGCTTGGTCCTTGGCACTCTCGACGCTCTTCTCTCCGGCAAGCGCATACAGCCCAACGATCGTCGTAAGCGCCGTGATCAACAAACCCCAAGGCCCGCCAAGCACACCGAGCAAGCGCGACGCTGCCAGCATCCTCGTAGACGACGCTACGGCAGCAGCGCCGACAGCGGTCTGCACGCCGATCAATCCACGCAGTCCCGCGATTAGCGCCGGCACCGGCACGCCGAGCTGCGTCAACGCTACGGCACCGATCGACAATGCTGTCGACATCGCTCGGCTGGCGATCCCCACCGACACCAGGATCGTCACCGCCGATGCGAGATACGGAAACTCCCGCGCCAGGTCGGCGACGGCCGTCGCGCCATAACGCAGCCCTGCCACCATCGGTGTCAGCACCGGCAGCAGGCCCTTGCCGATCTGCGTCGTGATGTCGTTGAGCGAATTGAGCAGGAGCTGCCATTGCTTGGACATATCCTGCAGATCGCGCGACGCGGCGCGATTTACCGATCCTGCGTTGCCCTGCGTATCGGTCGCCGAGCGCACTGCGGCGCGGTAGGCATCGAGGCGCTGCACCAGCACCTGCAGCGCCTGGCTGTCTTCGCCGGTACCAAACAGCTGGTCGATCGCGACGCGCTGTTTTAGCTTGGGCAGCTCGGCGAGTTTGCCAAGGAACAGATCGAGCGCGCCCTGCGCGTCGGTGTCGATCGCCTCCGCGAGCTTTTGCGCGTCCAGGCCCATGCCGTTGAGCGCTTGCCGGAACTCCGGCGATTGCGCCGTCGCGGCGGCGAGTTTCTGCGTGAGTGAATTGATGCCGGTCGCGACGACTTCCGGCGCCTTGCCGGTGCTCAGCATCGTCGCCGCGAGCGCGGCGAGCTGCTGCGCCGTCAGACCGAAACTCTTGGCGGCTGCGGCCGAGCGCGACTCGACGTTGAGCAGGTCGCGCTCGGCGACGTTGCTGATACTGTCGGCCAGCTGATTGACCGCGTCGCCAACCGCCGCGGCCTCGTCGATCGTCAGCCCGAAATTGTTGATCAGCTGGCCGTAATAGTTGCCCGCCTCCTCCGACGAGATATCGAAGGCCGACGCGCTTTTGCCGACGAGCTCGACGAAGCGCGCGTACTGATCGACCGGCAGATTCAGCTGCCCCGCCGATTGCGCGATCTTGGCCAGCTCGGCTGCCGTCAGCGGAATGGTGCTGTCCGACAGCCGCCGCAGATCCGCGTCGAGCTGCCGAATCTGTTGATCACTCAGGTTGCCGAGCTTCTGCACAGCGGTCAGCGACGATTGGTCGACGGTGGCACTGCGCACACTGACCACCGGCAGCGCGAAGGCAGCCGCAGCGGCCGCCAGCTGCGTTTTAGCGCCGAGCAAGGCATTGACCCAGCCGTTCTGCTCTTCGTGCAGCTCGCGGATCCGCAGCTTGACGCGCAGCGCCGCCTGCGCGAGCTCGGCATTGGTCAGCGTGCCGGAAGCGCGTAGGCGCTCATAGGCGGCGCGGGTGCGATCGATCTCGCGCTGCACCTCGCGATGCGGTGTCAGGTCCAGGACCTGGCGCGCAGAGGCGATGCGGTTGCGCTCGCGCAGACGCGTGGATTCCAGCTGCAGCGCGTTCGCCGTCTGCTCGAGCTCGCGGCGCAGGCGCGCCTCCTCGGCGACCAGCTGGCCCGTCTCGACGCCGGCGGCGTTGAACGCGGCGCGCTGCCTCTGCGCGCTTGCGTTCGCGTTGTCGAGCTGCCGCTGCACTTGGCCGATCTCGCGCTGCAGCTGCTGATACCGATCGGATAGCGGCGCGATCTGCGCGGCCTCCTGCGCCAGGCGCTGCTGCTCAACTCCGAGTTTGCTCAGATCCACGCCGGCGCCGGCGAGCTGCGTCCGCAGCTGCTGCACGACGGCCGCCTGCCTGGCCAGCGCGGCATTGGCCTTTTCGGCGTCGCGCTCCGCCGCCGAAAAATCCTTGAGGTTCCCGACTGGCTCGCCTCGGCTGTTGCGCGTGCTCAGGCTTTCGCCCGCATCGAACAACCGCTGCCTGGCAGCGGCGTTGCGCGCCTCGACGGCCGCCAGCTTCTCCTGCTCTGCGATCAGCGCCCGCGTCTGCTCGAGCATCTTCTGGCTGCCGATCGCCGCCTGCAGATCGCCGGCGACGCCGGAGGCCTGGCCCTTCAAATTCTGCAGGCGTGTACCGGCCTCGACGATCTGCGACTGCAGTTGCCGGAAACCATCGATGCGAGCCAGGTCCCGTTGCGCACCGGATGTCAGCGCGACAAACTGCTGCGACAGCCCCCGGAGCGAGGCAATGGCCTCCCCTGTCGGGACCTTAACGCGTAGGATGACATCCGCCATGACTCAGCCAACCCGCAAAGGTTTAGCGACTCGCCGACCGCAGCCCGTGGTCCGGCAGCTGGTGATCGCCTGGTGTGCGATCGCGTTTCCGGCATACGCGCTGGGGATGGACCACACGCTTTGGTCCTGGATCTTCGTGGCCCCGCTGATCCTGCTTCCCGTGGTCGCGGTGCTCGGCCTGATTTTCGGGTTCTTCACCCTGTCCTGAGTCACCGCAGCGATTCGAGCAGCTTTCGGCGCGCGTCCTTGTCCATATACGGCGCGCACGCCGCGATCACCAGCTCGAATAAGCGCCGGCGATCCACCTCGCGCGCCTCGGCCGCAAAGATGCGGATCTGCGGCAGCGTGTATTGCAGAAGCCCCGGCCACGGATGCCTGTGCTCGATCAGGAGCTTGAGGGTGTCGAGCCAGTATCCGGCGCGGGTGACGGCGGTTCGGCCGGACTCGTCGTCGTCGACCTGGATGACGACCTGAAACCCTCGACGAGGCTTGCGGCTTGCTGGGCGGCCGGGCCCAGCACCAGGGCGAAAAAATCGGGGTTGCCTCGGATGCAGCAAACGAACAAGCGAAACAGATCCGGACCAGGCAGATCGTCGACCCACGGCTGCGGCTTGCCGGTGGCCAATGCGCAGAACTTGAGAACGCGGGTTGCATGACGCGCCATCAGGCGCGTCATGTTGAGATCGATCTCGCCGTCTCCAACGAGCGTCACCAGCGTCGGGGCGTCGCTCATCAACGGCTCGCACAGCTCCAGCGCCTGCGCCAGCGCGGCGGCGCGCATGGGCGAGAGAGCGATGGTTTCGCCGGCGAAAGTGGGCGCGTTGTCGCCGGCGTCATCACCGAGCAGCGCGCGCAGATCGGCTAGGGCTTGGTCTTTCGTTTCCATATTCAGAACCAGACGACAGCAGGGGTAGCAGGCGGCGGCACGATCTCGAACGGCAGCAGCTCGTCCGGGAGGTCCTCGCCATCGGAAAGGCGCACATT
The DNA here is from genome assembly GCF_965279055.1 of Hydrocarboniphaga sp. Classification (NCBI taxonomy): domain Bacteria; kingdom Pseudomonadati; phylum Pseudomonadota; class Gammaproteobacteria; order Nevskiales; family Nevskiaceae; genus Hydrocarboniphaga; species Hydrocarboniphaga sp. The sequence continues at coordinate 2,715,948 of NZ_OZ257125.1, forward strand.
GGCGCAGGGGTCTACACAGCCCGGAACCGGCGCAAGCACCTGGCGGCCAGGCGCGCTGCTATCGATCGGCGCGCCGTCGCCGTCGGTGGTGGCCAGGCCGACACTCGCAAGCGCGGACCACATGACGCCGACCGAAGGGAATTTCAGATAGAAGTCCATGAGATCCCCTAGGCCGCGGTCAGCAGCTGCAGCTCGGCGTCGTTCATCGCGCGCGAGAACATCGCGACGCGGCTGATCGGCGCGGCCCAGGACGTAAGGCCTCCGGAGGCCCCGCCGATCGTGATCGTGTTGTGTGCGCTCGGCGGAGTACCGCTCGCCAGCGTCAAAGGCGCGCTGCCGTTCACGCACAGGGCGAAATCACTGGCGTTGTAACGAATCGCCGCGGCAAAGCGCAGACCGCCCGTGATGGCCGTTGCAGCGCTGTTGATATCGCCAACTTGCGTGACGCCAGCCCGGCCGACGGCATAGCGCAGCAGGCCGCTATTGTTGACTCGCAATATGTGGCGGTTGCTTGCCGTGCCGTCATCGATCGCCAGCAGCGTCAGATCCGTCGACGCGGTAGCGCGCGGCGCGAAAGCCTCGACCAGGATCGTGCCCGAACCGGACGTAAAGCCAGCGACCACAGAGGACAGCGAGCAGAACTCGGATGCGCTTGCCGCAGGTGCGTTTGTCGTCGGAATATGCGAGCCGAAGAACGCGCCGACACGGATGTCCCAGCCCCAGGTGCGGAAAGCCCCGGTGCCGCTGCCGGTGTAGGTGAGACCCGTGCCGTCATCGCCGCAGGCAAACAGGTTCAGAGTCCCAGTGTTCTCCGGCGCCAACGACATGCCGATCCGATACCAGCCGCCGCCAAGAGCGTCGACGGCCTCGATCATCGCGCCGCGCAGAACGCCGGACGAGTTGGCCAGCGTGCCGGCGGTAAGATCGAACGTTGCGGTGCGCCCCGCGGTCACAGCCGCCCCGGACGCAAACAACGCGACGCGGGTGCGATTCAGGGCACGCACGTAGACAGTGAAAATATAAGTGACACCGGCCGTGGCCGCGATGGACGCCTGCGCGCGATGCGTGCCCGTTGAGGTGTCCTCAGTCAGGATGCACGCATTGGATCCGCCGTCTGGCGAATTCGCGGCAGGCGCTGACGACGTTACACCCGTGAGACTGAAGTTCGCATGCGTCGTATCAGAACTTGGCCAGCAGAGATTGGTGGCCGAGCTCTCGATCAACAGACCGCGAACATCGCCATTCGGGCCGCTCTCCCAATCCGGCATATTCGCCGGCGACTGTGTAATGACGCGATCGATGCCGCGATAGATGCCGCTGCCGGCGCGAGAGAACTGCGCAGCGGCCGCACCGACGATGGGGTTCAGCAGACGGCGCCGAAAATCCATCAGCAGATACGGCACGTCCGCCACCGGAGCGCCGCAGCAGTTGCCCTGCGTGTTGAGGTCCCAGGCCATCGGCTTACTGAATCGACAGCGTAAAGTCGTCGTTGCCGCTGGTCGGCTGCCAGACCATGTCCATTTCCAGCCACAGCGAGTTGTCGCCGCCGTTGCTGTACTTGGGGTTCAGCAACTGCACCTTGCCGCCGGTGAACACGATCTTGTTGCCAGCAGTCTGGCCGTGCGTGATCGAGAACGCGCCCGTCACGCCGTTCTTGACGCTGGTGACCCAGTCTTTCTGCGCGACGGTGTTGGCCTCGATCTTGACCTTGCCGCTGCGGCTGGCGCCCTTGGGCCAGATCTGCTCGGCGCAGTTGATCGGCCAGCGATACTCCATCTGATTCCCCATATCGAAATCGAAGGAATCGAGGCAGGCCGAGCCATAGCCGTGCAGCGTGAAAGAAGTCGTGTTGCGCGGATGCACCAGCACCGAACGCTGGTATGCCGACACCGTCGGCGTCGGCAGCGCGGCATCGGAGGGCGCCGCAAACAGCGACATCATTTCGTAGGTCAGCAGCGGGTTTTCGCCGTTGGCCATGCGCAGTTTCAGATTGCCGCGCGAGCCGGGCATCTTCCACAGCGAGCCGTCGATGTAATCGTAAATCGTCGCGCCCTTGTGGCCGGTGCTGATGGGCGTGTAATCGGTTTTGGTGCCGGTGGTGGTCGTGCGCGCCAGGCCGCACGCCTGCAGCAGCGCGTCATACCCGGCAATCGGCGAGGCCGGGCCGGCGGTACCGAAACCCGTCAGCTCCTGCTGGATCGTCGTCTTGGCGTACTGGTCGCCCAGCAGCTGCGTATACGCGCCGAAATACGGCGTAACCACCTTGGCCTCGACCGTCTTCTGCACAAACTCCCAGAGCGGCCCCTCCTCACCGGCGAGCAGCACGGCATCGGCAACGGAGGTCGGCGCGGCGTCCACGCCGTAGGTGGTTTCGATCTTGGCCAGCACGGCCGCGCGGGTGATGTTCTGAGCCATGCGGGGTTACTCCGGGGTGTTGGTGTTGGTGGAATCGGCGAGACGCTGCAGACGACGGCTGCGCGCCTCCTGCACGGTGATGCGTTCGCCCGTCGGTTCGTCGGTCACGTACTCGCCGGCCTCGAGCAGTTCGGCCGGCGGCGGCAACTCCGGCGCCTGGTCCTCCGGCGCCGGCAGCGTTTCGCCGGTTTCCTGGCAGACGACGTAGGAGCCGGCCGGCAGCATCGGTGGCAAGGCCTCGGCATCGACGGGCGCCGGCGTCACCGTGTCGGGCGTCAGCGCGCCCGTGACCGGGCAGCGGACGTAGGAGCCGCCGGCGCCCGGCATTTCGAGCGGCATCGGCTCCGCCGACGAGTCAGCGGGTTGCATGGTTTCGCCGGCGAAAGTGGCGGGCTTGGACTTGCGCGCCATGATCAGAGCCCCAGCGCCTGGCGCGCGGCTTCGTAGTTCGCCGGCCACTTGTCAGGATGCGGTTTGCCAGGGCGCCAGTTGCGCTGGTAGTACGCCCAGGCGCCGTCGCGGTCGCCGATGTCAGGCAGCGCCGCGGCGTCAGCCTTGAGCAGCAAGCGCGCGACGCAGCACGCGAGCAGATCGTTTTGCGCGATCGCGGCGTACACCTCGCCGGCGGTCGGCGTGACGACGAGCGTTTCGCATACCGCGAGAGCCAGCGGGCGCGTCGCCGGATGCGTCAGCACGCCGTTGACGCCGCCGCCCTGCTCGAACTGCCAGAAGCCACGCGCCGGGCCACCGACCTGCTGTCGATAGCGCAGCGCCGACTCCTGGATCGCGATCGCGACCAACAGCAGACGCGCACGCGCTGAATCCAGTGCGGCGGGCAGCAACTGCAGAGCGGCCGGAATGATCGCGGTCGCGAGAATTTGCGGGGTCATACGAGGTCTTGCTCCCAGGTGATACGAATGACGACATCGTTGGTCGCGTGCTCGCCGCCGGCCTGGCGCGGCATCGGCATGGAGCCGACCCACTCCATGTGCTGGATCGTCGGCGCCCAGGCAGGGCCCGCATCGCTGCGGAAACACGCGCGCAGCACATCGCGCTCGATTGCGTCGAGCCTGGCGATCGTGTCGATTTCGTTGATCTCTGCGGCCGTAGCGCAGCTGATGAACAGCTCCGCGCCCTTGCGCAGGCGAATCAGGCCCGGCGTGTTGATCAGGGCCTTGACGGTGTAAGAGCGCTCCGGCTGCAGCAGGCTCAGCCGCGGAAAATCCTCGGCATCCGAGAGATCCTCCCAGAACGTGTCCACGCGCTGGCCGGCGTTGGTTTCGTAGCCGTTCGCCGTCGTGATCAGCCTGAGCCGAGCCAGAACGATCTGCGCGCAGGACAGTAGGCTGCTCACCAGGCACCGCCCCAGGCGCCAACGACGCGACCGATCCGGATCTGCAGGCGCTCGCTGGCGATGTCGTCGAGCTCCGCCTGCTGATGATCACGCAGGCGACGAATAAGCTGGCTCGGCGACGGGCCGTAAGCGATTTTATAAGGACGGCCCCAGCGCTTGTCGCTGCGATCGACCGGCACCGCGATGCCCTCGCCCTGCCCGCCGTCGACCTTGCCGCGGCGCAGCTCGACGAGAAAGCCCTGGCGCACGATCTTGCGGCTGCCTGCCGCGAGCACTTCCACCGACACGCCGGGGCGGCCGTTCACAGTGAGCTGCTGCAGATCGAAGCGGCGCAGCTGGATATTGCGATGGCGCACCCCGACATCGGCCTGCAGCACGCCGTCGACTTCGCGAGCCTTGTCGAGCTCGAACTGCTCGGCCACGTAGGTGCGGCGCAGGTTATAGCGCGCAACGACCAGGTCGATCATCCGCTTGCGCATTTCGGTGACGGCTTCCGTCAGCGCTAGCTTCGCCGCAATGATGATCTCAGCCGCCCGGCGATCCATGCCGGCCTGTACTTCGGCGATGTTCGATTCGACGGGCATCAGCGCACCAACACCGTGATCGTGTGCTCGTCGCGCGTCACGACCGCGTCGACGGTGTAAAACTGCTCTGCAGGCGTGCACGCGTCGATGGTGATCGTTTCGCCCTTGCGCGAATCGGGCACGTCCTCCACCAGCAAGCGCACGTGCCGGCGCTTTTCGTTGAGCTTGACCTCACCGCCGACGACAAGCGTGCCGCTCCGGACCAGGGCAAGCGTCGGCTTTGCCGCGCCGGAAACCGGCGCGTACAAAGCGGGCTTGGCGCCCATGGCCTTGAACGAGGCACGCATGGCGGCGGCGGTGAACATCAGGCTTTCGGTTTCACCGCAGCGCGCACCGCGGCCTCGTCCTTGGCCGTGAACAGGCTGCCGTAGAACGACCGCATGCTCTTGACCACGTAATCGGCGTCGGCCTGGTCGCCGGGCAGCTGCGCGAGCGCCGCGTCCAGGTCAGCGCGTGTCTTGCCTTCGGCCCGTGCCTTCTGCGCCTGCTCGGCCGCCGCAACGATGTTCTCCGGGGCGGTGTCGAGGCCGCCCTTGCTGGGATCGTCCTGTTTGCGCGTGTACATCGCGCGTTTCCAGGTCACCAGCGCGGCGGCCTGCTCGCGCGGCACGTCGACCAGGTCGCCGGCCTCGGCGCCCTGCCCCCCGCGGTCGTCGCCGAAATTCACGATCGTGTGATCGATGATCAACATCTTGGGCATTGCTAAATCCTCTGTTGCGTTTAGGGAGGTGACGCGCTCAGGTCGTGAGCACGTCGACCATGGCGGCGAAGCTGGAGGCGCGCCGCAGCGTCACGTCGCAGTCCTGCAGGGCGACGACGCGCTTGGTGCCGGCGGTCGAGCCGGTGTACGGATCGAGCATCACGTCCAGGCCGCCCCAGAGACCGATCAGCAGATCCGACCAGTTGCCGAACGCCATTGCCGAGCAGACGCCGGTAGAGGTGCCCTTGGTGAGGTTGCTCGGCACCTGCTGCGTGGCGAAGGCGTCATAGCCGTTGACTTCGCCGATTCCGTTGCCCGGATCGCGGCCGCGCAGCCAGATCTCCTGGCCGTTGGTGCCGCTGAACTTCTGAGTGCGCTTGAGCTTGCTGCGCACCTTGGCGTTGGTGAGGTACGCCAGGCGGCCGCTGTCGGCGTTGGCGACAGCGACCTGCTCCTCGAGCTGCACCGCGTGATCCCAGGTCGGGGCCGCGCCGTTGGTGCCGCCGATCACCGCACCGATACCGCTGGTGTTGAACATGCCGAGCGGCATGTTGCTGGTACCGGTGCCGAACAGCGCCGCGAAGTCGATGCCGAGGGCGAGCAGCGTGGCCAGATCGAGGCGCACGAACACCTCGATATCGATCGAGCTCTGCAGCAGCAGGCGGCGCGAGTAGTCGGTGAATGCGCCCAGCGTCTTGGGCGTCATCGTCACTTGGTCGATCGTCTGCTGGCTTTCGGTCGGCGAGGTGTTTTCACCGACCCAGTAGGTGGTCGCCGTGCCGTTCTGTCGCGGGATCGCGAGATTGCCCGACAGATCGCGGAACAGCGTGGCGCCGATCTCGATCACGCGCGCTTTGTTGCGCAGCAGATCGATGAAGCTCGACGCCAGCAGATTGGTGGCCACCGTGTTACCGCCGGCGCTCGGCGTGCCGGCGACCAGGTCGCGATAAGCCCCGCCGACCGCCATCGCGCGCTGCGTCAACAGACGCACCGCCGACTGCGCGGCCGCACCGTCGTAAGCCACCGGGGAACTGAGCACGTCGGCCGGAATGGTCAGACCGCCATCGCGCACGACGGCCCGGCCCACCTGCTTGCCGCGCGCCGCCTCGCTGCACTCGAACTCGAACGCGGCCGCCTTGCGATAGTCGTGATTGTGCGGTTCCATCGCCGCGAGCAGCACCTTGCGGAACGAGAAGCGCTCGATCTCGCGCTGGCTCATGCCGAGGTTGGGATCATCGGCGACGCGCATGTTCTCGCTCGGCCTGATCTTGTCGAGCAGCGTGGCGCGGAACTTCTCAAGATCCGTGCCCTCTTCGATTGCGCGTTCCGCGATCTCGCCCTGGCCATGCTGTTTGCCCAGCGCTCGGATCGCGTTGCAGCGCTCGCGCTCGGCCGTGAGAAGCTTGCGGTTGTGCTCGGCCATGTTCGGCTGCTGCTGCGTCTGCTGCTCCTGGCGCTGCTGCGCCTCGTCTTTCTTGTCGATAACTTCGGGTTCCATGCGCTGCTCCAGGGGTTTTACGGGGATTCGGGCGCGACCGACGCCCACGGTTGCATCGGCCGGCACGGCCACAAAAGAAAGTTCAAAGGGTTCCCAGTCAGTGACGCGGTACTCGCTGTCGCCGTCGTCGCTCGACTTCTCGAGCAACATCTCGTGGATGCGGTAGCCGACGGAGACGAACTTGCGGATCCCGTCCTGCACGTCCTGAAAAATTTCCTCGGCGCGCGCACTGCGGCCGAAGCGAACGACCGCGCGAGCGACCTTGTCAGCGCCGACCCAGGCGCGCACGACCACGCCGACCTGGTCACGCGTGTCGTGGTCCATCAGCAGCGCCGCACCGTTGGCCAAGCGCTCCATGCGCATGGCGTCGCTGGTGATGCTCAGCCGCTCAACACCCCACCAGCGGGAATAGGGCTCTTCGGACGCGAACGCGAGATCGACAGTGCGAGCCTCGACATCGATCGCGTCCTTGCGCACGACGAAGTCGCGACGCTGGTCCTCGTCGAGTGCGAAGCGCTTGGCGTCGAGCTTGCGCAGGGCGGTTTTAGCCATGGTCACTGGGCCTTGTAGAGATAGAGGTGCCGCTTGGGTTTGCTGCCGTTGTCGTCGTCGCCGTCATCGTCGGGATCGCCGCTAGAGGCGAGGGCCGGGGTCGGCGGTTCCTTCGCGAGCTCGGCCTCGACTTCGTCGGGGTCGTCGCCGTTGGCGATCATGATTCGGCGCCGGCTGGTGGTCCGGTTGGCCAAATTGAGCGTGTTCGCGTTCGCGGCTTTGAGCGGATCCAGCGGCGGCCAGCGGCGGCCCTGCCACACAGCCGCCTCTATCAGGTCGTCGAGCCAGGCCGGATTGAGTTGCGCGAACTTCGCGTAGTACAGCATCGCCTGCTGCAGCCACTCCGCGAACACGACTTCGTGCAGCATCGAGGCGAGATAGGCCTGCAGGCAGCGGAACGTCTCGCGCTCATCAAGGATGCCGACCTGCGCGCTCGAATAATTGACGGCCTCGAGATTGTTTCCGCCGGTGACGTAGCTGATGCCTTGGCCAGCCGTAAAGCCGCGCAGGCATTCCTTGACGTACTCGCCGTGGTTTTGGTGCGGGTGCTTTGACTCAAACGGCTTGAAGTCATAGCCGTGCGGCAGCGTGTCGAACTGGCCGGCGACGGTGGTCGAATACTTGGCCGCGGCCGACGTGATCGCGGAGATCTCCTGCGCCGACAGCGTGCGTCCGGAGGCCTTCGCGGCTTCGAGCGCAGCCGACACGATGGTGTCGGCAAAGCCCGGCGGCGCCTCGCCCGTCGGGCTGATGAAAAAGCCGGCGCGCTTGGCAGCATTGGAAGCGGCCACCGCGGCCGCCTCTTCGTAGTCTTTGACCAGGCGCAGACGACGCGCACCGCAAGACAGCCAGGGATAGCCGCGAACCTGATCGAATTCCTCGGCGATGAAAATGTGGATGATGTCGCTCGCCGGTACACGAACCGAACGCTGGCTAATCAGCGAATTCGCATCCGTGGGATTGCCTGCCAGCGCGGCTCGGAGCCAGTAGGCGGCCGGCGCGCCGTTGTCGTCGATCTCGACGCCCATGACGATGCGGTTGCCGGGGCCGGCGTAGTTCTTCCCGATGTCGAGCACATCGGGGTTGAGGCACTGCAGCTGGAAACCGTGCGGGCCCAGACCGCGACGCTTGCGGATCAGGATCTCGCCGTCGCGAGCGAGCGTCTCGAGCGCGACGCGCTCCAAGTCCTGCCAGCTGAGTTTGCGAGAGACCTCGCAGACACCGCGCTTGCCCCAGGCCTTCCAGCCGGCCTCGACCAACGCATTGACGGTCTCGTTCGGATCGCCGCTGCGCTTGGCGAACTGCATCTGCAGTCGGACACCGCTGGCGCCCAGCACGTTGTTGCGCAGCGCAAAGAGGAACCGGCGAGCCCAGTCGTTGTTCCGTGCCAGGTCGCGCGAGCGCTTGCGCAACATCGGCAACGCGCGCTCGAGGTCCTGATTGATGCCGCCGGCGGCGCCGGTCCAACTCTCGAGGTAGTGCGGCGTCTCTGCGGCCTCGAACGCGCGGAACTGCGTCAGCGTGCGCGCTGCAGCGGCGTCCAGGATCTCTGCCAGCTGGCGATCGAGCGCGGCAACGGTGGCAACATCAGCCAGCGGCGCGACGCGCGCAGGCACTTCTGGCTGCCGGCGGAAGCGATCGAAGATGCCCATTACATCCGCACCACAACGCGGCCCGGAGTGCCGCCCTCGCCCAGGCCCTGCGCCAGGCGACGCGCGGCCTGGTCGGAGAGCGCCTGCGCTGCATAGTAGCTACGCAGCTTGATCAGCTGTTCCGGCTCGACATCGCGGATGCGGTCGGCGCCGTGAATGTTGGCCAACTGAGTTTCGCCGGCGAAACTATCCTTGCTCACGAGCCAGCTATCGATCGCGGTGACGATGCGTTCCGCCATGCTGCGGCCGTCGGCCGCGGTCTGCGCCATCGGATCCGGCAGTAGCTGCAACTCGCCCTGATAAACGATCGCACGTTGACTGCCTTTGATGACGGCGCCAGTGAGCGTGTACTCGCCGGGAGCCCAGGCGGCCGAGGCGTTCGCCGCGACCGCGACCACAAAGTCAGCGCCCGCCGCCGTCGCACCGACAGCAATGGCGGTACCGCCATTGCGCGGCGCAAGCCGATACTGCAGGGCCCAGCCATCCGCCGGCGCATACGACGAAAGCGACTTCGTCCAAGAGACGGAGTCGCCGGCAATGATGGAAGTCGGCTCAGGCGTGGTGCTCACGCCGAGAATATCAATCAGGAGAGGGGGGACATATCTACCCCCAAAATGTCCCCCCCTTCCTTGCGGAAGTTGCGCCCGTACAGCGGTGAAGGCAAGCTCACAGCGTTCTTAGAGAGGGAGCTTCCGTGAAAGCCCACATCGTCCTCGCAGCCAGCCTGCTATCGGCGTGCGCGCCCGTTCCGCCTGCTCCACTTAAACGCATTGCGTTCCCCGAAGCCGAGTATCTGGCCCTGCCCCGCATCGGCACCGGTGTAATTTCCGGCCAAGGGTTTCTCAGAACTCGCGGAGGCGACGTCAAAACCGCAGCAGGTAGCGATGTTCTGCTGAATCCCGTGACCTCGTACAGTCTGCAGTGGTACGAAGATGCGTATCAGCGCAACGTGCTTTTGGAAGCCTACGACCCGCGCCTGGAGCCGTACTTGCGCAAAACGATTGCCGATGCAGATGGCAGGTTCACGTTCGATGGCGTCCCCGCAGGCGAGTATTTCGTCGTCACCAGGATAATCTGGGAAGCCCCCAACGCTTACACGTCCGGCCTCGCACAACAGGGCGGATTCGTCGCCAAGAGAGTCGCCGTTCACGACGACCAGAGGGTTGAAGTGATCGTTACCCGATGATGCCGGGCCGCACATCACCGGGCCTCTCCGGACAATACTTTCAACAGAGCACGATATCGACGCACTTGCCGAGGCGACATGCCTAACTGCTCGGCAACCTGCGCCTCTGTCAGCTGAGGGATTGCCGCGATAGCATCGATCCGCTGGCGCTTGTCGGGCCGCGCGCCGATGTAGCGCCTGCCGCCGTCGAGCTCGAGCAGTTGCAGCGCGTATTGCGCGCCGCCCAAGGCATCGGCAAGCTTTCGCTCGATCAAGTCCACGTCGGCCGCGGTAAGTTCACGCAAGGATCTGATCGTTACGAAAACGACTTTCTTAGGCGCGTGCATTTTTCCGCCTCAGCTTCTGCAGCTCGAGTAAAAAATTGTTGGCATCGACGGGCTCCGCTGTTGGTGGCTCCGCCACAGGGAACAACGCTGGCGGCGCAATAGCCGGATCCGGATCCGCTAGCACCGGCGCCAGGTCGAGGTTGCGCTGGCGCACCAGGGCCTCTGTCATCGCCCATTCGGCCGCGCTCATCGTGTGCACGCGAAGGCGCAGGCTTCCGTGCAGGCCGTACACCTCGCAGTCGAGCCAGTGATTGGCCTTGCCGGCGCGGCGTTTGTAAACCATGCGACCGCCCTTGCCCGGCACCAGCACTTCACTGGTCATGTGTTCCCAGTAAATCTCCGGCACGCCGGCATAGGTGTGCATACGGCCGCGCCCGCGATCCGCGCCGAGCTTGAGGTGAACGAAGATCCAATCTTTAGCCCGGCCAGTGCCGACGATGTACAGCCGCAGGCCGTACTTGCTTGCTTTGTCGTTTGCAGCCACGTCGACCGATGGCGATGGCGGCGTATAAACCTCGCGCATCCGAGCGCTTTCAGGCGCGCCTTTAACAGGCGAGAATTTGACGTTCGGGAACTTGCGCTTGCGACTGCGGATGTACGCCAGCACCGCGTCTGCTGTCATACCGTCGCCGGCATCGATCGACACGGCGCCGATATACACGGTGCCACCGCCCAAGTTTTTGATAGGCGTCTGGATCGTGCGGTCGAGCTGCTCCCAGACAGGCTCCTCCAACACGTTGCCGACAAGGATGCCCACCGAAGTGAGCCAGCTTTCCCGATCGCGGCCCCACACTCGCGCGCGATATTCCAGGCGAGACTCGCCGCTGGTGGCACCGCCGCGCTGCACGTCGACGGCCAGCTCAGCGACCAGGCCATCGGCGGGTACGGTCCACTCCGCGTAGTTCTCCGGCTCCTGGCGCTGTTTGAGCGTGTCCAGGTCCGGCATCTCGGAATTCTTACGGCGGTAGACCTCGCCCTCCGTGCCATTCACAAACTCTTTCATCTTGCCGTCGTCGCCGCGCGAGTCGGCGAGCTCGGCGACAAGCCGCGTGCGAACCAGAGCCTCCATGCGAGCGGTCGCAAAGACGCTATACAGCTCGTTCAAGTAAAAGCCCGCGATGCCGGAAAACGGTGCGTGAGCCTTCCAGCGCGAGCCCGGCTCAGCCTCCTCGGCGGCGCATGCTTCACGGATCGCGGTTTCTTTCTGCGCGTCGGTCCACAGACCTTTGCCCGTCGTTTCGTCGGCGCAGGCCTCACAGTGATATCGCGCGGTTTCGGGCCGGGCGCGGCCGTACACCGGATGGTGCTGGTCAGCATCGTCGCGCCATTTGACCTGCGACCAGCGGAGTGTCTGCAGGTGCTCGCAATGCCAGCATGCGACGTAGAGACGCCGCTGGTCGCTCTTAAGCATTTCCTCGGCGATGTTGCTGGCCTCGTCGAGCGTCGGGGATCCTCCGATCAGATGCTTGCGGTTGGGCGAGCCCTTCGTGCGCGCCTTGGTCAGCGCAATGGCGTCGCCCTGGTTTTTGACGTCCTTACTGACGTCGTCGGGCTCCTCGACGATACCCACCCTCGCATCGGTGGACTTGATGTTGGCCGGGCTATTCGCGCCGCCGAGCGCGATGTAACCCAATGGAAAGCCCTTGTGAAAAATGGTGTTCTCAGCGTTCCGCGATTCGATCGGGACACGCTCCGCCAGCACCTTCGTTCTTTTGATTGTCGGATCTAGCTTTTCGGCTACGAATTTCTTCACCGATTTTTCCTGCGCAAACACCGCGACGATCGCGCAAGGATCCTGATGGATATGGAAGCCCAGGACGTTGAGCACGACGCCGGCAGTCCAACCGATCTGCGTCGGCTTCTGGCAGCAAACCTCCTCGACGGCCGGATCGTCGTACGCGCGGACAATCGCCTTGAACACGGGCTGATCGTAAAAGCTGAACTTGCCTTGCTTAAAGCCGCCCGCGACCTCGCGGTATGTCTCCGACCACTCGACGCAGGTCAGCCGCTCGGCAGGCGCGAAGAGCAGGCGCGTCTGCTGCCAGGCGCTACGCGCAAGGTCGCTGAGCTGCAAGAGCAGCGCCGTAAGCGCCGGCAGCACAAAGAAGTCACCCATTGCCTGCACCCTGAATCGGCTTGTTGGCGAGCCGCTCCAGCAGCTCGTTGCCGACACGCTGGCCCGCAGCCAATCGCTCGTTGTAGGTCGCGCCGTCGGAGATTCGCGACGCGATCAACGGCCCGAGCTGCTCTAGGGCTGCGCGCACCAGCATCACGATCGCCTCGACGGCGCGGCGCAGATCGGCCACCGGCACCAGCTTACCCTCGGCAACCAGACGCTCAGTGCGCGCTGCTAGTGCCTGCTCCGTCGCGCGCCAGTCCTGCGGCGCGACGCGGTCCATGATGATGTTGAGCAGCATCTCCACGTCGGTGCAGCCTTCAATCTCCGTCGGCGTCATTCGCTCCGGTTTCGCCGGCGAAACTCGCGTCGCCGGCTCGGCTGCAGCCGGTTGATCGAACAGCGACTGCGGCTCCGCGTCGCCCTGCGCGTTTTGGGTGTCGGCTCCGCCGGGTGGTCGCGCGCGAATTTTCAAGGCCTGGTCTACGCGATCCACCAGGCTGACGCCGTCAGCCGGAACGAAGCCCTTGGCGAGCTCGCGCTGGCCACGAAGCCGCAGCCAGGCCAACACGTCCTCGATCTGATACCGATGCGGCGCGCCGTTGAGGGCCGGCTGCGCGATCGGGCAAGGCGGCTCCTCAGCGATCCACTTGCGGACCGCCTCCGGTCCCCAGCTGCCAACCTGCAGACGGGCCAGTTCGCCCACCAATTCACGGCCTGTGAGGAGGTTTCCGGCCACGTTCACGCCCCCATTCGGTGCATCACAGCCCGACCCTGTGAACCAGTCCTGTGAATTTCACGGGTAGGAAAAAAAGGGGGCTCTTCGTACCCGTATCCCGAAACCGCTGGGAAGGACCCGTTGAGGAGGGGGGAGGGGGTGCCCCCTGCCCGGCCCCTGCGTTTTGCCCGACCGTCACCACCTCCGAGGTGGTGACGGCAGGTGGTCACGGCTGGAAACGCTGCTGCAACAGGGCTTGTCACCACTGTCACCACCGTCACCACCTCATCACCCCCATACACACACACACGCGGGCGGGTGCGTGTGTGCACGCCCGCCCGCCTCACGTGTGCATGCGCATGCGAGGGAGGTGGTGACGGTGGTGACAATGCCCGTCCTAGCGGCGTTTTGAGGTGATGACAAGGTGGTGACAACGTGGTGACAGAGGTGGTGACATTCATTCGGCTGCCTCCTCCGTATCGGCACCGGCTGGGCGCGTGTACTGCCAGATACGCGTGCCGCCGATGCGCTTGAGCGCGCGCTGCCACTTGAGCCGGCGCATGAGAATGCCGATGCGCGTCTGCTGCGCCTTGTCCTGTTTCTTGTGCTCGACATCGAACGCCCAGAACAGGATCTGGCTGGCCGTCGTCACGTCGACCTTGGCCGGCTTGCCTCCCTTGTAGCGCGCAGGCTTGTCCTTGCCCTGCAGCCATAGGTAGAGCTTCTCTGCCCAGATATCCTCCGTGTACCGGGCCTCCTGCTCCTCGGCTGCGCCAGGCGGCAACTTCCACCAGCTCTCGCCCTGGTCATAGCGGTACACGGCCTCTGCCCATAGCTGGTCGCGCACCTTGCGTACGCCGGCAATGTCAATGATCGTGTCGACCCAGATCGGCATGTAGCGCCGGCCGCCGGTCTCGTCGCGGTTCCACTCCATGTTGTTGACGGTGCCGGCGAACACGCACTCGCGTGGGAAGTCCTCCGCGTTGCGCCCATAGGGCGAGCGAAAGCGGTCTATGCGCGCCGATACCGCGCGCTTGATATGCGACGACTCCGACTTGGCAAAGCTGCTGAGCTCGCCGATCTCGACGATCCAGCGGCCCTGAATGATCACGTAGAAGTCTTTGTCGCTGGGCGAGGTGCCCAAGTCCGCGAACCAGGCATCGCTGCACAGCGCGTTGAGCAGCGACGACTTGTGCGTGCCCTGCTCGCCTTCGAGAACCAGCATTAAGTCAGCCTTGCATCCCGGCTGGCGCACGCGAGCCACTGCGCTGATGAAGAAATTGAGCGCAAAGCATGCAGTGACATCGTCGCGCGCGCTCTTGCAGAAATCCGGAAAAAACTCCGCGATGCGCTCGATACCATCCCACTCCAGGCTGTCGAGATACTCACGCACCGGATGGAATTTGCTGCGTCGTGCGAGCGCAATACACGCCTCGCGCGCAATCATCGTCGGGATCGCCGCACCGTAGGTATTACGACGGCCGAACCACGCCGCAATCTCGATCTCGTCCGCATCGCTCAGCTCGCCGGCCTCCGCGCCATAAGGCGCATTGCGACGCTTGACCACTCGTTTCGAGAATTCGTCCAGGGCGAACAGGCCTTTCCACTCCGGATGGTTCTCGAGCACCAGCATGACGTTGTACGGCATGACCTTGAGGCCCTTGTCGCCCCAGACCAGCTGCCGCGCCCACGGCGCATCGTCCGAGCCTGCAGACGCGGCCTGCACCAACGGCGTCCACGCCGCCAGCATCTGCTGCCGCACGGCTTCAATGCCCTGTTCAGCGTGCAGATCGTTAAAGTCGGTGCGGCCGCCTGGTTCCTTGAACGACGGCAGCACAGCCTTGGCGCTGAACCGCTTAGCGCATTCGGTGGCGACGCGTCGGCCGGCGTTTTCTTTCTTTTCGTGATCCTCGTCGCCGGCGAAGATGAAACGCGCCGACGGATACACAACGCGCAGCGCCTTGGCCACCGTAGCCACGTTGCCGCCGTCAAAGCACACGACCACCGGCCAGCCCGTTGCCTCATGGATCGAGGCGCCCGTCGCGTAGCCCTCCGCGAACACCAGCGGGTGCTCGTCGGTCACCTCGCCGATCAGGTGATAAGAGCCTTTTTTGCCAGGGCCAGTGAGGAATTTCTTGCCGCCATCGGCGCTGATGAACTGCAGCTGCGTCATCAAGCCTGCAGCGTTGCGGAGCGGAATCACCACCGTGCCATCGCGGCCCGCGCGCAGGCCATAAGCGCGCACGCCCTTACGCTTGAGATACTCAGTCGTTATCAGGCCGGGCAGCTTGTCCCAGATGCCTTTCGCGCGCTGCTGGACACCGACCAGCAATTCCACCTCGGCGAGCTCGGCCTGGCGCGACAGCTCCTGCTGCCGTTCCTTGACCAGCTTGCGGGCCGAGTCGTCGAGCTTCGCACCGCGTAGCTTCAGACGCTGCGCATTGCGCTCTGACGTGCCCTGCCAGATGCCATAGCTGCCGACAACGATCGTACGGCCGTCGTTGAGCCGGATCTCATGGCAGATGTACCAGCCGGCCCTCTTGCCCTTTTTTTGGCCCTCCACGTCGACGCGATGCGCCTTGCCGTTCTTGGGCGGGCCGAAGTCGATCCGGTCGATCAGCAGGCCAAAGGCCTGCATCTCGCGCAGCGCATCGTTGACGGGGTCTAAGCTCTCGTCAGTCAAAACGGATCGTCCTCATGCGCGAGCTCCAGCTCCGGCTGGGCGTCGGCCATTTTTTGTCGCTGGATCGTCGCCCAGACCACCGAGCGCAGCTCGCGCGCAAACTCCGGTGTATAGGCGGCAGAAATAGTGGCGAGCAGCGTGGCGCGATCGACATCGCTATCCAGCGCAACGCAGCGACGCTCAAGCTCTGCGATGCGATCCTCGACCAGGCCGCGCAGCTTGTCGGCGAGTTCCTTGCCGACCTTGCGGCCGATGCCTTGCAAGCGCTCGTTACGCACGCCCCAATCGCCATGGCACACCATTGCGTGGATGCGGCACTCCAGCCGCTCGGCACAGTAAACGTCGAGAAACGCGGCGCGATCCTGCGGCGTTTTCCACTGGATAAGGCCGCTCGGCAGCGGTGTTCCACGTGGGACGACTTCACCGGGTTGCAGTTGCAAGATCGTCATTTGCGCATCGCCTCGGCGCGCCTTTCCAGCGCGTCGGCGTCGTCGGCAAGATGCCGCGCGGCCTCGATTGCGTGCCACGCCTGCGCATACTCGCCACGATCCTTGAACCTGATCGCCTCGCGCAGGCATTCGCGCGCGTGCATGCGCGCGATGTCGGCATTCGTCATCGCCCAGGCCGCCGCAAAGCTGCGACAGACGCGCCGCAGGATCTGGCAGAGCGTCACCATCTGCTGCGCCTCACGCTAGCGCCGTCGAGCATGCGCTGGCAGCGAATGCACGTGCCGCAGCCCGGCATTGCCTTACGCCGCCGCGGGTCGATCTCTTCGCCACACGCGCAAACCGTGCGCGCTGACGCCGGCACCGGCCGCGTGGCACGCTCGATCAGGAACTGCTGCAGCGCTTCGTGCTCGGCGACCTGCTGATCGAGCGCTACGTCCTCGCGGCTCATGCGTAGCGCTGCGCCTTGAGCGCACGACGGCGATACGCCACCGCGATTCGCTCCAGCCGCTTGCGATCACGCGCCAGGCGCGCCGCGTCCGCATCGACGCGACGGCTCGCTGTGTCGAGTGCGTGCGCGAGCGCCCACGCGATGGCGCTATGCCACCGCCGACCGATATCCATGATCAACTCCCCCGCTCTGCGGCTTTGCCTGCGCTATCCAGCGCGGCCAGCTCTTCGATCATTCGGGCCCGGAGTCCTTCCGCGGCCGCTATGTGTTGCGTGATGACTTCGATGGCGCCGGGCAGATGCCGCTCGTCCTTTTCGTTGATCACATGGTCGGCAAGCACCGGCACCACCGCCTCGATCGAGCTGGCGAACGAGCGGCTTAACGCGGCCCACAGGCCCGGATCCGAATTGGGCGCCGACGACGGCAGTTGCACGTCGAGCAAGTCATAGCGGCGCGCGAGATCGCGCCGGCAGCCGATGTAGTAGCGGCCAGGGAGCTCCATGACCCACGACTCCTCGAGCTCCGACCAGAGGTGCGAGCTCGCGCCTGGCTTGACCATGCGCTCCAGGCGCGTACCGTTGACCTTGGCCACGGCGAACACCTCGCCAACGGTCTTGAACTCGATACGCCTGGCAGGCTTAGGAGTGCGCGCGTAATAGCGCGCGATCACATTGGTGGCGAACACCGGCCAGGTGATGCGCGTCTCCTGCATCATCAGGATCGTCCAGCGCGCGATCGTCTCCGGCCGCGTTTCCTGATCCAAACTCCTCATACCGCCACCGCGTGCCGCTGCGTAGGCTGCAAAAAAGAAAGGCGGCGCCGCACAGGGGGGAGAACGTCGGCGCCGCCCCAATAGGCTGCAGCTACAGGGAGCGGGGAATGCACATCACCAGATGCATTGCGGTGATCGGGCCGGGGCCGAACGAAGTCCGGTTGACCGTGCTTGATCGTAGCCAGGTGCGCGGTGCAAAAAAGGGAGCCAGTCTCCGGTTTGGTACGCTGGCCGTCGCCAAACGAACCAACGCACACCAAACCGGAGACCAGCATGGAAAAACTGCAGATAGAAGCGGAGCTCATGCTCCTGAAGGACGTCACAGCACGCCTCCTGGCGAACCTGAGCGTCACCGAGAACCGCCCGCTGGACCACATCCACCACGGGTTGCTAGTTCACTACCTCGGGCCGCTCGCAAAACAGCCCGAAAGCGCAGCGAGGACCGCGGTAGAGCAGGCTTTCGTTGCCGCCGCGAAGGACCTGATAGAGCGGGCGAAACACTGGCTGCCAGAAGGCTGAACGCGGTCTCCGAAAGGCGCCACGCAGCAGGGCGCGCATCGCGCAACAAGCCGAGAAGGCGGCCGACCTCGGCCGGGTCACAGCCGCGACCGTCAACAGTCTCGCGTCCGTCCTCATCTATCCACACCTTGATCGGCGGGGCCATGCCGCCGACCTGCTCCAGCCAGTTCGCCTGGACAACCTCTGCGGGATCGGGGTCGCGCACGTCAGGCACCCGCCTGCTGCGGTTCCTGGCTTTGGAAATCTTCCACAGAGAAAACGTCAGCCGGAGCCGACCCAAACACATCTGGCCGCAGGGCATATCGAGTGACCGCGCCCTGAGTCGCGGCCTCGATCGCCCTACACCGCTCGGCCGGCACTTGCTTACGGAGGCGCCAATTGGTCACGGCAGATGGGGCTACGTCGAGGTAGCGAGCCAAGGCAGCGGCACCGCCGGCGGCGTTGATGGCTTTGTCGAGTGGGCTATCCATTCGGCAAAAACTACACGAAACGTGGTTATCTAGCAACACGCAACGTGCGAGACGTTCAACACACTGCGTGCAATCATCGTCGTATGACCTTAGGTGAGCGCATTCGCAAAGCCCGGAAACTCCGCGGGCTTTCCCAAGAAGCCCTGGCAGCCTCATGCGGCTGGAATTCGGCCAGCCGAATTGGCAACTATGAACAGGGCACGCGGGAACCGATGCTGGCCGACATTAAGGCGATCGGTGGCGCGCTTTGGGTTGCTGAGAGCTGGCTGATGACGGGCAGCCTCACACCGATCTCCGGCGGCGCCTATCGCGTCGAGAACGACGTGCTGTTGGTCGAGGACTACCCCACCAACCATCTCAAGTCGGCCCTGATCTCGCCGTGGGCAGGATCTGGCGATTCCGTTGTATCAGGGGCCGAAGACGTCGACGAGCCCGGCCAGTACGAGGGCGAACTAAGCGTCGGCGAACAGCGAGCGCTGAGCTCGGGAAAACAGCTGAGAGGCGACGTATTGCTCCTCCCCCAGATAAGCGCACAAGCATCGATGGGCTACGGCGCTGCAATACAAGAGCACATCGACGTCGTTCGATTAATGCGAGTCAGCTGGGCCGAGCTGCGCCGGCAGGTTCGCGGGCCGATCTCTTCGCCTGAAAATCTGCGAATCCTGACCGCCTATGGCACTTCGATGCGGCCGACGTTTAACGATGGCGATCCGCTGCTGGTCGATATAGGCGTGGATCTCATCGATCGGGAAGGCGTCTACGTCCTCGAGCGGGGTCAGGAGCTCTACGTCAAACGCATGCAGCGAATGATCACAGACGGTTCGCTGCTGATGATCTCGGACAACAAGGAAGAGCACCCCTACCCGGAGAAGATCCCGCGCGAGGCAATGGGTCGAGATTTTTTCGTGCGTGGCCGTGTTCTTTTGGTTTGGAATGCGAAGAATTTGTAAGCAGCAAGGGTAGGTAAACCCGGAATCACACGTTGTGTGTTGACGTTATTGACACGTTACGTGTACTTTAGGCCCGTCGCCGCTCGGATTGAGCGGCTAACGAGGCCTTGTCATGACTCGCAGCAGCCGCAGCTCTCCCACTAAAGCAACCCCTCGGCGCACGCCCGCGCTGCGCGTCCGCCTCAAAGCTGCGAAAGCCGCCCTGAAAGCGGCAGAGTTGCGCTTTCAGCACGGCCGCATCGACGAGGCCGCGGCACTCGCCGCTGCCATGGTTTCGCCGGCGAAAGTGACGCGGCCCGATGGATCCATGGAGGCGATGGTCATCGCCGGCCTATGGCTGATCGACGCCGACGCCGGCATTGACGGCCCTGCGATCGTTTGCCGTGTCGGCAGCGGCGCGCCCATCACCACCCTGCTCCAGCACAGCGAGAGCGAGCAGCTCGGCCCGGATATCGCACCCGGTGACCGCGTGCTGGTCAAGCCGGTCTGCTCCCGCCAGCACAAGTTTCTCGGCGTCCTCCAGGCCGCGGCAAAACGGCAGCCCTGCAACTGGCTGACGTACTGGAAACGCGCTTTCGTTCCCGAGCTGCGCACGGTCGGGGAGTTCGCCTGATGGCCGCCCCGGAAGTTTCGCCGGCGAAACCAGCGGATCCTCGCGAGCCCAACACACGCGTATGGCCGAAAGGCGCGCTCGTTCTGCATGAGGCCGACGGCAAAGAGGCCGATTGCCTGCTGCGGGTGATCGGCAAGGCCAAAGCCTGCCAGTACACCGGCCTGCCGGTACTGCGGTTGCGCTACGTGTATCCGGAGCGGCTGCCGATCGGCTTCGGTGGCAAGAACGGCCGCCGGGTGATTTTCGCCTCGATTGACAAACTACTGGATCCGACCCTCTTCGGCTTGTCGGAGTTTGCGCTGGCAGCGGCAGGAGCTCGGCAGTGACCGCCCGCTGGATAGCGCTGATCGCCGCGCTCATCGCCACGGGCTGCTCCCTGTCGGTCGCGGAAGAGCCGGCGCCGCTTCCCGCCGTCTACGCCATCGAACTCGCCGACGGCACCCAGTGCGTGGCGATCGAGCGCAGCGCTGACGATGTCGACTTGGTCTGTGATTTCCAGCGGCGCGAATCCACAAGCGCCGTGGACTCTCTGCTATGAGCGCGCCGCTTACGTGGCACGTAGAGAACGCGACGGGCGAGCTCGCCGCGAAAGTCGCCGATCGCCTGGTCGGGCGCGTCTGCCGCGTCGCCAAGTCCGGCGAAACGACGAGCTGGCTGGCTTTCGCGCAGGTGCCGGATCTGCGTTTCCGCCGCAACTTCGAGACCGCCGAGGCCGCCGCCGAATGGCTGGATAGCGAATGGCGCGAATTCGTCGCGCTGATCGTCAACCTCGCCGTCGCCCCGCCGGGCGCGGTGGCCGTCAGGGACGACGGGGACTGGCTGTGACCGCGCGCACGGCCGTACCGATCAGTCAGCAGGTCGCGTTCTACGCGGCCGAGCTGGCGCGCTCGCAGACCCGCTTGCAGAAGCTGGTCAACGGCGCGCACATGAGCCCGGAGCACATGGAGAACATTCTCCGGAACATGCGCGCCGTGCTCGCGACGCTGCGCCAGGTGGAACAGGAGCAAGGCCAGTGAGCGGCTTGTTCTCCGAGCTGCAGGCCGCTGCTGCCGAGCTAAATCTACAGCTCGACGCCCTGCAGCGCGTGCGCATGCTCATGCACGCCTGCCAGGTGCGGCACCTGCCCGTCGGCGGCCGCCGGTTTCATTGGAACCCCGATTGCCTGACTGTGCTCGGCTCGCAGGCCGAGGGCATGTTGGTGATCGCCGATCACCCGATCGCACCTGGCCAGGACGTTCGCACCTGCCGCGGCTGCGCGTGCACAGACCTGCAGGCCTGCGTTTCCGCCGACGGCACCTGCAGCTGGCGCGTGCTCTACGGCGACGGCACCGGCCTCTGCAGCCGCTGCGACGACACCGGCCCGCAACCCTCCCTTTTTTCTTCCCACCACGCTGGCCAGCAGGCCGGCTAGGAGTTCTTGTGCCCCTCGTTATTGTTTACGGATCCCACGACTGCGGCCCTCGCCGGCAACAGCAGTTCCTCAACCACTTTAAGTGCCTGCGCATCGTCGAGAACTGGGACGGCGACGCCCCGCTGCGCAACGGCGACCTGGTTTTCACCAAGAACAAGCCGGCGCGCGACTTCGCGCACACCCGCGTGCTGAGCGTCGAGAACGCCAAGGCGGAGGTGTGCAATGGCTGACGGATCCTCGCACCGCGCGGCCGCAATCATCGTCTCACCCGGCCAGGTCACGCCGGATCCGCTGCAGCCGCGTAAACACTTCGACACCGCAGCCCTCGCCACCCTCGCCGACTCAATTCGCGAGCACGGCCTGCTGCAGCCGATCGTGGTCCGCCCCACGCCCGCAGCTGCCGACGGCTCGCTGCATATCTGCCCTTACATGATCATCGCCGGCGAGCGTCGTTGGCGTGCCAGTGTCGCAGCCGGGGTCGAGGAACTACCAGCGATCCTGCGCTCCGATCTGTCCGAGGCCCAGGTGCGCGTGCTGCAGCTGACGGAGAATCTAGAGCGCGAGGATCTGTCGCTGCCTGAAAAGTGCGCGCACATCACAAGCCTTGTCGATCTCATCGGCTTTGATGAGACCGTTGCCACCACCAAGCGCTCGGAAGCATGGGTCAGCAAGCACAACCGCCTGCTCAAGCTGCCCGGCAAGGTTTACGAGCTGGTCGTCGACGGGCTAATCACCAGCGTCGATATCGCGCACGACCTGGCCACGCTGATCGAACTGAAAGGCAGCAGCTGGCGCGTCGACGAGGCAATCGATGACGCGTCCAAAGGCAGCCTCACCCGCGCAGCAATGCGCGACTATCTCGATCAGGCGCACCGCGAAGCGCAGCGGCGTAAGGACGAGGCGGCGGCGGCGGAGGCTCGCGCCCAGTCGGGACAGCAAACGTTGCTCGAACAGGTTGCAGGCGGCACGCGCAATTTCGATACGCTGAGTCACGAAGTGCTGCAGAAGCTCCAGGAAGAGATTGACGAACTCGACGAGGCCCCGGCCGGCGTCGATATCGAGGGCCTGCAGGACAAGATCAACGAGCGCTCGGAAGAGTTGCGCCGCGAAGAGAAGGAGGAGAAGCGCGAGTCCGCGGCACGGGACGCCACGCTCGCGCGCTTGCGTAAGCTGAAAGCCGACCTGCTGCCAGAGCAAGTCAGGCTGACCAAGCTGCTCTATCAAGCGCTCGGCATTCCGATGCCAGCCAACGCGACCGAAGAGGAGTTGTTCGGCGAAGGCGGCGTACTCGTCAACGACGATATCGACAACAGCCACGAACTGCCGGCATGTATCGCCTCCGAACTGCCGTCGGAGTACACGCTGTCGTGGACTAACAAGCTTGTGCCGAAGAAGCTGGACGATTGCGAGGTGTCGCTGCACATCACCTTTCCGCTGTCGCGCCTGCGCCAGCTCATCGAAGGCCTAGCGCCCGCCAGGCCGGCAAAGCCAGCAAAGCCGGCGACGGAACAGGGCGAAGAAACCGACATCGAATGGTTCCTTCGCATCAATGTGGACCGCAGCGACGAGGGCGCAAAGCTTAAGGGCGCCATGCTGTTCGAGCGCTACGAACGTTGGTGCAAGTCGGAGAAGCTCAAGCCGCTGAGCGGCAACAACCTGGCGCTGGCGCTCGAGGCCCAGGGCATCGAACGCAAGCGCCTGAACATCGGCGTGCACTACCTCGGCTGCAAGTTGAAGCCGGCCCCGAAGAAACAGGGGAAGGCCTCATGAGTCGCGAATTGCAGGTGGATCCGGACGCCTACATGGCGAACGATGTCGCAGCGCCCCACCACAAGCCAGGCGCTCCTGGCGCTCACACCGATCCGCAGCACGACGTCCCCACTGGCGACCGCTTCGCGACTTCGGCCGAGCACATCTGGCTCGAGCTAATGCTCGTCATGGGCGCCGACAATGGCGACCACCAAGACTGGGCGGCCGTCGATATGCGCGAGGCCGTGCCGGCGATCACCGAGCTGCAGAAGCTTGGGTTCTTCGCCGACGATCCCGCGAACCTCGACAGCTCGTTCTGGCAGTGCGCGTCCGGCGAACACAGCGAGCGGCTCGAATACTTCGCGAGCGGCCTGCAGCACCTGCAGCAGCTCGACGTGGTCATCAATCGAGTGTTCGACGGAGAATCGATCGGCAACCCTGACACTCCGTTCCCGCACGCCGATGACGAGGCAGTCGACCGCTTCGCCGCGGCGATGAAAGCAAAGCTCGCAAAGGCCCGCGCGAAAGGCCGTGGCGGATGGGACGATCTGTCCCGGGATATAAACGGCTACCTGGCGCGCGAGCTCCTCGAGCACCTGTTCAAAGGTAACGCCGGCACGTTCGAGGACATCGCCAACTTCGCGATGATGTTGCATCAGCGCGGTGCAGATCCCAGCGCCCTGCAGCGCGTCGCGCCGCTGCCTCTCAGCGTCGGCTACTACCTGAGCGGTGCCGGCCGAACGTTCGCGGAAGTCGTTAACTGCTGCGAACGTCACAGCGGCAAGCCCTGCCATACCGTCGACGTGGACGATCGCTGCGCAGCTTGCCCGCTCTGGCCGCGCGCGCCAGAGCCAGGCGAATTCCGCATGCTCGAGAGCTTGGTCGACTACGTCTCCCACACGAAGCCGACGGCGCCGATCGACAAAGGCCCGGAGTTCGACGTTATCCACGCGCTAGGCTCGGCCTGGAATCTGTTTCTGCAGCTGCCCGCTGCAGCGGCTGCAGATCGCGACGACCTCAACGACTTCCGCAAGGCGATACACGATGCGCAACGCATCGTCGCGTTCTCGATCGCGGCGCGGAATTGCGACTTTCTGAGGCGCGTGGAATGAGCCGCCTCCCCGACAGCTGCGTCCACGACACCGGCATGCTTAACCCGCGCAAGCCGACCTGCGATGCAGGCATTAACTATCGTGAGCTGGGCGATGGACATGCGCGCCCGATAGGTTGGGTCAAGCGCATGCCGTGCGTGAATTTCGAGGATCGCGCCGCCGAGACAGTAGTGCATTGCCCTCACTATCGAGCGCCCACCGCCGAGGAATTAGCCGCCGAAGAGGCGCAGTGGCAGCGCAAGCTTGACGAGATCACGAAGGCGATGCCGGTGATCAGCGCATGGAAGAAAACGCCGCCGCGCGGCAAGGTCGGCACGGTCGCCTGCCCAATCTGCGGCGGCACGCTGCACCTTTCGCAGGCTGCGACGAACGGCCACGTGGCGGCGCGATGCGACACCGCCGGCTGCGTTGAGCTCATGGAGTAGCCATGGCCAAAGCAAAATATTTGAGGCCCTACTGGCTCAGCTGGTACTGGACAAAAGACGCCGGCTCATTCGAGCTCTACTCGCCGTGGTGGGTCACCGGCTCGCGCGAAGACGGCGCCAGAACGGTGTGTGCCGCGATCATCGCTCGGGACGAGGAGCACGCAAAAAAGCTGGTATGCGAGTCGTTCGACACGCCGCCGGCCGACATCACCTGGCGGTTCTGCGAGAGACAGCCGTCGAACTTTTGTCCGTTCAGCGGTCGCTTTCCGCGGGCGCCGTGGATGCACTGGTCGACATGACGGTTCATACCTGCCACTGGCCCGGCTGCCCCAAGGCCGTGCAGCCCCGCGTCTGGGGCTGCCGGCCGCATTGGTACGCGCTGCCCAAGTACCTGCGTGATCGCATCTGGGCAACGTACCGCGCTGGCCAAGAGATCACGAAAGATCCCTCGCCCGAATACATCCGGGCCGCGCGCGACGTGCAGGCGTGGATCGCAGCGCAGCCCCCGGCTGCGCCTGCGCCGCAAATGCCGCTGCTATGAACGGCCTAATAGTTTCGCCGGCGAAACCATGCTGACGCCGGCTCACCAGCGCCTACTGCAGCTCCTGGCGGCACAGGCTGTCCGCGAGTATCTAACCCAAGTTAAGCCGGCGAATCAGCAGGATGCGCCGGAGCGCCCAGAGCGGGTACTACAGCGCAAACACAAAAGCGGCTAGCTTCCCAAAGTGAGAACCGCAACCTACGCCCGCTACAGCAGCGATTCCCAGCGCGAGGCCAGCATCGACGACCAGCTCCGGGCGGTCGGCGAGCTGTGCCACCGCGACGGCTTGCCGCGGCCGCAGGAGTTCGTCGACCAGGGCATCAGCGGCGAACGCCGCGACCGACCAGGCTACGTGGCGCTGCTCGCGGCCGCCAAGTCACAGCAGATCGACGTGATCGTGTTATGGGATCTCAAGCGCCTGTCGCGCGGCGAGGATCTGCCGCAGATCCTGGCGCAGCTAAAATTCTGGGGCGTTCGCGTGATCACTTGCGACGGCTTCGACAGCGCGCAAGAGGGAGCCGAGATCCGCGGCTGGGTTGACGCGATGATGGGCAACCGTCAGAACAAGGATCTGGCCAAGGCCACCCATCGCGGCCTGATGGGGCAAGCACTCAAGGGATACAGCGCCGGCGGCCTGCTCTATGGATACCGGATCGCAGCCTGCCAGGACGGCAACGCTCGCGCGATCGACGAGGACCAGGCCTGCGTAGTGCGCCGCATATTCGCCGAGTACGTCGACGGCCGGTCCCCGCGCGAGATCGCGGCCGGCTTGAACCGCGACGGCGTGCCGGCGCCGCGCGGTCCGGAGTGGCGCATGAGCGCGATCTATCCGGACGATCGAGGCATGGGGATCCTGGCCAACTCCACCTACGCCGGCCGCGTCATCTGGAACCGCAGCCGCTGGGGCAAGGACCCAGAGACCGGCAAGCGCACACGCCAGGAGCGGCCGCCGTCCGAATGGGTGCACAGCGAGCAGCCCGAGTTGCGGATCGTCGAGCTCGACATCTTCGCGGCCGCCGAGCGGCGCACTGCGCAAACCCGGGCCAAGAGCCAGGCGATCCAGGCCAAGCTCGGCCGCAACGCACGTACCGGCCGGGAGCCCAAGTATTTATTCAGCGGCCTGCTGCGCTGTGACGAGTGCGGTGGATCGATGGTGATCGTCGATTACTACCGCTACGGCTGCGGCACGAACAAGGACCGCGGCGATACGGCCTGCAGCAACGGCGTGAAGGTGGCGCGCAAGATCGTCGAGCAGCGCCTACTGGCGATCGTCAAAAAGGATCTGCTCAGCGACGAGGCCTACCGCTCGTTTGAGCTCGCAGCGCGCCTGCTGCTCAAGGACGCCCAGAACGTGCCGCAGCGAGCGCGCCAGGCGCTTGCCGAGGCGTCGCGGGAGCGCGAGAACATCATGGCCGCCCTTCGGGCCGGCATCATCACCCCGTCGACCAAGGCAGCCCTAGAGAGCGCCGAGGCGCGCGTCGACGCCGCACAGCTCGAGCTGCGCCAGGCCGAGAGCATCCAGCCGTCCCAGATCCTGCCGAGAGCTCGCGAGACATGGCGGCGCCTGGTCAACGCGATCGAGCAGATCGAGGACGTGAAAACTGCGAAGGGGGCACTACGGGATTTGCTTGGGGAGATCAGGGTAAAACCCGAGAATGGGGTCCTGATCGCGACTATCGGGGGAGAAACCGATAGTGAGATAAAAATGGTAGCGGGGGCAGGATTCGAACCTACGACCTTCGGGTTATGAGCCCGACGAGCTGCCAGACTGCTCCACCCCGCACCAGACAGACG
Organism: Hydrocarboniphaga sp.; assembly: GCF_965279055.1. Taxonomy (NCBI): domain Bacteria; kingdom Pseudomonadati; phylum Pseudomonadota; class Gammaproteobacteria; order Nevskiales; family Nevskiaceae; genus Hydrocarboniphaga; species Hydrocarboniphaga sp. The sequence goes on from NZ_OZ257125.1 coordinate 2,742,985, forward strand.
ACTAGTATAGGGCCTTGTGCCCTTTACCGCAATCTGAAACCGCTTTGCAAGCTACCGCAACAACCTAAAAAACCCAGCCAAATCATGGTGCCGACGTCGAGACTCGAACTCGAACAGGTTTCCCCGCTACCACCTCAAGGTAGTGCGTCTACCAATTCCGCCACGTCGGCCCGAGCCGGCAGGGGCGCGCATCTTACCCCCTGATTTGTCATTTGTCTTCGCTTTTTTTTAACTTTTGAAGACTTTCCGCCAACGGCCGGTCTCGGGCCGTTTTGCCGCTGTCGGCGAGGACTTATTCCGGAACCTTCGGCGCTTCGGCCGGAGCCGGCGTGGACTCGGCCGGCTTGGCTTCGTCGCCCGGCACCACGCTGGTTGCCGGAGCAGCCGGCGCAGCTTCCACCGGGATCGAGTCGGTGACGCTGGTCGGCGCGGCACCGCGGCCGCCGACCCAGTAGGCCAGCGCCAGGCTGGAGACGAAGAACACGAAGGCCAGGCCGGCGGTCAGGCGTGACAGAAAATTGGCCGCACCACGCGAGCCGAACACCGTACCCGAAGCGCCGCTGCCGAAGGCAGCGCCGGCGTCGGCGCCCTTGCCGTGCTGAATCAGCACCAGGCCGATCAGCGAAACCGCCACCAATACCTGAACAACAACCAGAAACGTGTGCATTTTCTCTATATCCGTCAAAGCAACAAAAGATTGGGAAGCCGATCAGGCCTTTGCCAGCGCCTGAGCCGCGGCGGCAATGGCCATGAAATCCGCGGCCTTCAACGACGCGCCGCCGATCAGCCCGCCGTCGATGTCGGCGCAGGAGAACAGCTCGTGAGCGTTATCCGGCTTGCAGCTGCCGCCATACAGCAGCTGCGTCGAGCCGGCGATATTAGCATTCCGTTCGGCCAGCAGACCACGCAGGAAAGCGTGGGCGGCCTGCGCCTGCTGGGGGCTGGCGGTCTTGCCGGTGCCGATCGCCCAGACCGGCTCGTAGGCGACCACGGCCGACTTGAACGACTCGATGCCGCACAGATCGATCACGGCTTCGAGCTGACGGCGCAACACCGCCTCGGTGCTGCCGGCTTCGCGCTCATCCAGGGTTTCGCCGATGCACAGCACCGGGATCAGGCCCAGCGCCTGCGCCGTGCGATATTTCTCGGCGGCTTTCAGGTCGGTCTCGTGATACAGCGCGCGGCGCTCGGAATGGCCGATCAGCACGTAGCGGCAGCCGAGCTCCGTCAGCATCGCGCCATGCAGCTCGCCGGTGAACGCGCCCGGCTTGAGCTGGTCGCTGAGGTTCTGCGCGCCGAGCTGGACGCCGGCCGGTAAGGCCTTGCCCACCGATTCCAGATAGGCCGACGGCGGGCACACCAGCAGATCGACATCCGGCACCGACGCCGCCTGCGCCGCGATACCGGCCAGCAGCTCGGCGTTGGCCTTCAGCGAGCCGTTCATTTTCCAATTGCCGGCGACGAGATATTTGCGGGTCATAGCGCTTCCAGGACGATCCGTGGGTTGTTGGGTTTAAAACTCAGGCGCAGGCGGCACGCACGCAATCGGCGATCGCCTCGGCCTCGGCCTGCGCGGCAGCGGCGCGCGTGGCCTCGACCATCACGCGAATCAGCGGCTCGGTACCCGAGGCGCGCAGCAATACGCGGCCATCGTTGCCCAATCGCGATTCGCTTTGCCTGACGGCCTGTTGCACGTCAGCCAGCGCCAGCACCGGCGCGGCCTTGCCGGTCACCGGCACGTTGATCAGCACCTGCGGGCATTTTTGCAGACCGGCGACCATCGCCGAAAGCGGCAAGTCGGCCTCCTTCACTGCCGCCAGCACCTGTAGCGCAGTGACGATGCCGTCGCCGGTGCGCGAGCGGTCCAGGCACAAGGTGTGGCCGGAGGTTTCGCCACCGAGGCTGGCGCCGCTGCTGCGCATCAGCTCCAGCACGTAGCGGTCGCCGACCTTGGCGCGCTCGAAACCGAGGCCGAGCTTGCGGATCGCCTGCTCCAGGCCAAGATTGCTCATCAGCGTGCCGACCACCGGCCCCTGCAGCGCGTTTTGCGCCAGCCGATGGCGCGCGATGATGTACAGGATCTGGTCGCCGTCGACGGTCTCGCCGCGCTCGTCGACCATCAGGCAGCGATCGGCGTCGCCGTCGAAAGCGATGCCGAGCGTCGCCTGGCGGGCCAGTACCTCGGTGCGCAGGCCGGCCAGATGCGTGGAGCCGCATTCGCGGTTGATGTTGAAGCCGTCCGGCGCGTCGCCGATGGTATGCACGTCGGCGCCGAGGCGGCGCAGCACTTCCGGGCCGACCTGGTAGGCAGCGCCGTTGGCGCAGTCGACGACGATGCTCAGGCCCGCCAGCGGCGCGCCGCTGTAAGTGGAGACGCAGTAGTCGATGTAACGCTGGGGCGCGTCGTTCAATCGCCGCACCATGCCGAGCTGCTCGGGCGCGACGCATTCCAGGTCACGCTCGATCATGTCCTCGATTTCGTGCTCGATCGCGTCGCTGAGCTTGTCGCCTTCGGCGGAGAAGAACTTCACACCGTTGTCGTGATGCGGGTTGTGCGAGGCGCTGATGACGACGCCGGCCTGGGCCCCGACTTCACGCGTCAAAAAGGCCACCGCCGGCGTTGGCAGCGGTCCAAGCAGGCTGACGCGCACGCCGGCGGCCGACAGACCGGCTTCCAGCGAGGATTCGAACATGTAGCCAGAGCGGCGCGTGTCCTTGCCGATCAGCACGTGGGCGCCGGGCTCGCGCGCCAGCACTCGGCCGGCAGCCCAGCCCAGCTTCAATGCGAATTCCGGCGTCATCGGCGCCTTGCCGACCAGGCCGCGAATGCCGTCGGTTCCAAAAAACTGTCTGCTCATCCCTTACTGTTTTCTCTTGCTTTGACTTACCGCCGCGGCGACCCGCACCGCCTCGACCGTGGCGCGCACGTCGTGGGCGCGAATGATAGACGCTCCCTGCCAGACCGCCAGCGTCGCCGCGGCGATGCTGGCATGCAGGCGCTGCTCGACCGGCAGGCCGAGCAGCTTCTGGAACATCGACTTGCGCGACAAGCCGGCCAGGATCGGCCGGCCGCCGGCGCGGATCTGCGGCAGGTCGGCGAGCAGTTGCAGGTTGTGCTGCAGCGACTTGCCGAAGCCGAAACCGGGGTCGAGCGCGACGCACTCGGCGGGCATGCCCGCCGCGATGCAGGCCTGCAGCCGTTGCTCGAGAAAAGCGCCGACTTCGGCGACGACGTCGTCGTAATGCGGTGCCGCCTGCATCGTCCGCGGCTGTCCCTGCATGTGCATCAGGCACACCGCGACGCGGTGACGCCGCGCCACCGACAGCGCACCCGGTGCCTGCAGCGCGAGCACATCGTTGATCAGATCCGCGCCGGCCGTGCAGGCCGCGTCCATCACCTCGGGCTTCAAGGTATCGATCGAGATCAGCACGTCACTGCTGCCCCGCAGCGACTCGATCAGCGGCACGACGCGGGCGAGCTCTTCGTCTACGGGCACCGGAGTGGCGCCAGGCCGCGTCGACTCGCCGCCGACATCGATGATCGCGGCACCCTCGCCGATCATCGTCTCGGCATGGCGCAGCGCCGCGTCGCGGGCGGCAAAGCGTCCGCCGTCGGAGAACGAGTCCGGGGTCAGGTTGAGGATACCCATGACCAGCGGCTCGCTCAGGTCCAGCAAGCGATCACGAGTACGCAGTTGCATCGTCGCGGTCAGACCCGCTGCCCACAAAAAAGAGGCCGGCGCTGGGCCGGCCTCTGCTGTGCCACAGATGACGATCGCCGGATCAGGGGGGCGAGCCGGCCGGACGCGGCGTGCTGGTCGGCGGGATCGCGCTGGCCGAACCCGAGCCGCTGCTGCGCGGCGGCGGATTGGAGCGGCCGTTGCCGTCGTTCCAGCTCTCGGGCGGGCCCGGCGTACGGCCGGCCATGATCGCCGCGATCTGCTCGCTGTCGATGGTTTCGTACTTCAGCAGGGTCTCGGCCATGATGTGCAGCTTGCCGATGTTGTCTTCCAGGATCTGCTTGGCACGACCGTAGTTGTGCTCGATCAGGCCGCGCACTTCCTGGTCGATCGCATAGGCGGTGTCGTCCGACACGTTCTTGGTCTGAGTCACGCTCTTGCCCAGGAACACTTCGTTGCTGTCGTCGGAATAGGCCAGCGGCCCCATCTTGTCGGACATGCCCCACTTGGTGACCATGTTGCGGGCGATTTCGGTCGCACGCTCAATGTCGTTGGAGGCGCCGGTGGTGATCTTGTCCATGCCGAAGATGATCTCTTCGGCCAGGCGACCGCCGAACAGCGAGCAGATCTGGCTGTTGAGGCGCTCGCGCGTGTAGCTGTAGCGATCCTCTTCCGGCAGGAACATGGTGACGCCGAGCGCACGGCCACGCGGGATGATCGTGACCTTGTAGACCGGATCGTGATCCGGCACGGTCAGGCCGACGATCGCGTGACCGGCTTCGTGATAGGCGGTGAGCTTCTTCTCGCTCTCCGACATCACCATCGAGCGCCGCTCGGCGCCCATCATGATCTTGTCCTTGGCCTTCTCGAAATCATCGTGGTCGACCAGGCGCTTGTTGGCGCGGGCGGCGAACAGCGCCGCCTCGTTGACCAGGTTGGCCAGATCGGCGCCGGAGAAACCAGGCGTCGCACGGGCAATGATTTCCGGCTTGACGTTCTCGGCCAGCGGCAGCGCGCGCATGTGCACCTTGACGATCTGCTCGCGGCCGCGGACATCCGGCAGCGGCACGACCACCTGGCGGTCGAAGCGGCCCGGACGCAGCAGCGCCGGGTCGAGCACGTCAGGGCGGTTGGTGGCGGCGATGACGATGACGCCCTCGCTGCCCTCGAAGCCATCCATCTCGACCAGCAGCTGGTTCAAGGTCTGCTCACGCTCGTCGTGACCGCCGCCCATGCCGGCGCCACGATGACGGCCGACCGCGTCGATTTCGTCGATGAAGATGATGCAGGGCGCGTGCTTCTTGGCCTGCTCGAACATGTCGCGGACGCGGCTGGCGCCGACGCCGACGAACATTTCGACGAAGTCCGAGCCGGAGATCGTGAAGAACGGCACGCCAGCTTCACCGGCGATGGCCTTGGCCAGCAGCGTCTTGCCGGTACCCGGCGAGCCGACCATCAGCACGCCGCGCGGGATCTTGCCGCCGAGTTTCTGGAACTTGCCCGGATCTTTCAGGAAGTCGACGAGTTCGGAGACCTCCTGCTTGGCCTCTTCCACGCCGGCGACGTCGTTGAAGGTGATCTTGACCTGGTCGGCATTGAGCATGCGCGCCCGCGATTTGCCGAAGCTCATCGCGCCACGGCCGCCGGCACCGCCCTGCATCTGGCGCATGAAGTACACCCAGACGCCGATCAGCAGCAGGATAGGGCCGAAGCTGAACAGCAATTGCATCAGCATCGGCGTTTCTTTGGGACGCTCGCCGGTGAACTTGACGCGATTCTCGATCAGGTCCTTGATCAGGCCGGAATTGATCGTCTCGGGGCTGACCGTGACGAAGCGCGAGCCGCCCTTCAATTCACCATGCAGCTGGTCGCCGGCGATGGTGACTTCGGAGACATTGCCCTGTTTGACCTGGTCGAGGAAGTCCGAGTACTGAATTTCCGGCTGAGCCCGCCCGCGGCCGGCAAAGCTCTGGAACACACTCATCAGCACGACGAGGATGACCACCCAGAGCAGGAGGTTTTTGGCCAGATCGTTCAAGCTATTTCCTTATCCATCAACGGATTCATCAACTTATTAGGGCCTCGGGCAGACCGCTTCGTTTGAACCTTACACCCGCTTATAGTTTCGCGCTACCAGATAAACTTCCCTACTTCTGGGCCGCGAAGCCTTGGGTTTACGGATCGTAACGCTCTCGAAACTCGCCCGGACCACCCTCAGGTATTCGTCGAATCCCTCGCCCTGGAACACTTTGACCACCATGACGCCGGCCTTTTTCAGGTGAGCGCCACAAAAATCCAGTGCCAGTTCACAGAGATACAGGGATGACGCCTGATCCGCCGCCCCTATGCCGCTGATGTTGGGGGCCATGTCGGACAAAACAAGATCGATCGCCTGTTCGCCGACCGCCGCTTCGAGCTGATGCAGCACGGACTCCTCGCGAAAGTCGCCGAGAATGAACTCGACGTCCTTCAAAGGCTCCATCGGCAGGATGTCCAGCGCGATCAGCCGGCCCTTGTGGCCGAGCAATGGCCGCGCCACCTGGCTCCAGCCGCCGGGTGCGGCGCCGAGGTCGACGACCACCATGCCCGGCTTGATCAGCCGGTCCTTCTCCAGGATTTCCAGCAACTTGAAGGTGGCACGCGAGCGGTAGCCGAGCTTGCGCGCCTTGAGCACGTACTCGTCGGCCTCGTGTTCGGCCAGCCAGCGCGAGCTGCTGTTACTGCGCTTCTGGCTCATGCCGAGGCCCAGGCCGCAGCCTAGAGGTACTCGACCTTGATGATCTCCAGCTCGCGCGAGCCGCCCGGCGTGCGCACTTCGACGACATCGCCCTCGACCTTGCCGATCATCGCGCGCGCGATCGGCGAGTTGTAGGAGATCAGACCGGCCTTGGAGTCGGCCTCGTCCTCGCCGACGATCTTGTAGCGCGACTCGTCCTCGCTGCTGGTATCGACCAGGGTCACGGTGGTGCCGAACACCACCTTGCCGTTCTGGTCGAGCTGGGTCACGTCGATGATCTGGCAGTCGCCGAGCTTGGCTTCCAGCTCCGAGATGCGCCCTTCGGCGAAGCTCTGCTGCTCGCGCGCGGCGTGATATTCGGCGTTTTCCTTGAGGTCGCCGTGGGCGCGCGCTTCGGCGATGGCGGCGATGATGCGCGGCCGCGTTTCGGACTTCAGCACTCGCAGTTCTTCGCGCAGCTTGTCGGCACCGCGAACGGTGAGGGGCGTTTTGCTCATGAGTTTTTTGTTCGGTCAAAAATGAAAAAACCCGTGCGCGCCACCGGCGGCACGGGCAACGAAGCTACCTCAAAACTACCTCAAACGGCAGCCAGCTGCTGATGCAGGGCCTGCAGCCGGTTGACGTCCAGTGCGTCGAGATGGTCCATCGCGATCGCCGCGGCATAGGCTCCGGCAATGGTCGTGAAGTAGCAGATCTTGTGCTGGATCGCGGCCGCGCGAATCGAGCGCGACTCCTCGATCGAGGTCTTGCCTTCGGTGGTGTTGGCGATGAAATGGATCTCGCCGTTCTTGATCATGTCGACGCAGTGCGGCCGGCCTTCCTTGACCTTGTTGACGCCTTCGCATTCGACGCCAGCGGCGCGGATCGCCGCCGCGGTGCCATGCGTGGCCGTCACGCGGAAGTTCTTCGCCGCCAGCAGCCTGGCCAGCTCGATCGCCTTGGGCTTGTCGCTGTCACGCACCGAGATGAAGGCCGTACCCTGGCGCGGCACGATCATGCCGGCGGCCAGCAGCGCCTTGTTGAAGGCCTCGCCGAAATGCGCGCCCACGCCCATGACCTCGCCGGTCGAGCGCATTTCCGGGCCGAGCAGCGGATCGACGCCGGGGAACTTGCCGAACGGGAACACCGACTCCTTGACCGAGAAATACGGCGGGATGATTTCGCGGGTCACGCCCTGGCTGGCCAAGCTCTGCCCGGCCATGCAGCGCGCGGCGATCTTCGCCAGCGGCCGGCCCGTTGCCTTGGACACGAACGGCGAGGTGCGCGATGCACGCGGGTTGACTTCCAGCAGATAAACCGTGGTGTCCTGCACGGCGAATTGCGCATTCATCAGACCCACCACGTTCAGCGCCCGCGCCAGCTTTTCCATCTGCGAGCGAATTTCGTCGACCACCGACTTGGGCAGCGAATACGGCGGCAGCGAACAGGCGGAATCGCCGGAATGCACGCCAGCTTCCTCAATGTGCTCCATGACGCCGCCGATGACGACGCGCTCGCCGTCGGACAGCGCGTCGACATCGACTTCGATCGCGTTGTTGAGGAAGCGGTCGAGCAGCACCGGTGAGTCGTTGCTGACTTTCACCGCCTCGGTCATGTAGCGATTCAGGTCTTCGTCGTCGTGGACGATTTCCATCGCGCGGCCGCCGAGCACGTAGCTCGGGCGTACCACCAGCGGATAGCCGACGCGCTCGGCAACGGCCAGGGCTTCGGCTTCCGAGGTGGCGATGCCGTTCGGCGGCTGCAGCAGCTTGAGTTCTTCGACCAGCTTCTGGAAACGGCCGCGGTCTTCGGCCAGATCGATCGCGTCCGGCGTGGTGCCGATGATCGGCGCACCGGCGGCCTCGAGCGCGCGCGCCAGTTTCAGCGGCGTCTGCCCGCCGAATTGCACGATCACGCCGACCGGCTTTTCGAGGTCGATGATTTCCATCACGTCCTCGAAGGTCAGCGGCTCGAAGTACAGGCGATCCGAGGTGTCGTAGTCGGTCGACACGGTCTCCGGATTGCAGTTGACCATGATGGTCTCGTAGCCGTCTTCGCGCAGCGCCAGGCTCGCATGCACGCAGCAGTAATCGAACTCGATGCCCTGCCCGATGCGGTTCGGGCCGCCGCCCAGCACGATGATCTTCTTGCGTGTCGTCGGCCGCGCTTCGCACTCTTCGTCGTAGGTCGAATACATGTACGCGGTGCTCGACGAGAACTCCGCGGCGCAGGAGTCGACGCGCTTGTAAACCGGGCGCACGCCGTTGGCGTGGCGGTGCGCGCGCACGTCGTTTTCGTGGCTGCCCGTGAGCTTGGCGATGCGCCGGTCGCTGAAGCCGAGGCGCTTGTATCGGCGCAGGGTATCGGCCTTGATCTGCTTGAGGCTGGATTCGGCGATGCGCGTTTCGACCGTGATCAGCTCGTGAATCTGGTCGAGGAACCAGGGATCGATCTTCGACAGCGCGAACACTTCGTCGACACTCAGGCCAGCGCGGAACGCGTCGCCGACGAACCACAGGCGCTTGCCGCGCGGCGTGATCAGCTCTTCGCGGATCTTGGCCATGTTGGAGACGCGGAAATCCGGCACCTGCGGATCGAAACCGTCGGAGCCGGTCTCCAGGCCGCGCATCGCTTTCTGCAGCGACTCCTGGAAATTGCGGCCCATCGCCATGACTTCGCCGACCGACTTCATCTGCGTGGTCAGGCGCGAATCGGCCTGCGGGAATTTCTCGAACGTGAAGCGCGGGATCTTGGTGACGACGTAGTCGATGCTCGGCTCGAAGCTCGCCGGCGTCACACCGCCGGTGATGTCGTTGCGCAGCTCGTCGAGCGTGTAGCCGCAGGCAAGTTTCGCCGCGACTTTCGCGATCGGGAAGCCGGTGGCCTTGGACGCCAGTGCCGAGCTGCGCGACACGCGCGGATTCATTTCGATGACGATGATGCGGCCATCAACCGGATTGATCGCGAACTGCACGTTGGAGCCGCCGGTGTCGACACCGATCTTGCGCAGCACCTTGATGCTGGCGTCGCGCAGCAGCTGGTATTCCTTGTCGGTCAGCGTCTGCGCCGGCGCCACCGTGATGCTGTCGCCGGTGTGCACGCCCATCGGATCGAAGTTTTCGATCGAGCAGACGATGATGCAGTTGTCGGCGCGGTCGCGCACGACTTCCATCTCGAATTCCTTCCAGCCCAGCAAGGACTCTTCGATCAGGACTTCCTTGGTCGGAGACAGGTCCAGACCGCGGGTCATGATCTCTTCGAATTCCTCGATGTTGTAGGCGATGCCGCCGCCGCTGCCGCCCATCGTGAAGCTCGGCCGCAGGATCACCGGGAAGCCGATCTGCTGCTGGATGTAGCGCGCCTCCTCCATCGAATGCGCGGCGCCCGAGCGCGCCGAGCCCAGACCGATCTCGGTCATCGCGTCGCGGAATTTCTGGCGGTCTTCGGCCAGATCAATGGCGTGCTCGTTGGCGCCGATCATCTCGACGTTGTACTTGGCCAGCACGCCGTTTTTGGCCAGGTCCAGCGCGCAGTTCAGCGCGGTCTGGCCGCCCATCGTCGGCAGGATCGCGTCGGGGCGCTCGGCCTCGATGATCTTGGCCACCGTCTGCCAGCGGATCGGCTCGATGTAGGTCGCGTCGGCCATTTCCGGGTCGGTCATGATCGTCGCCGGATTCGAGTTCACCAGGATCACCCGGTAGCCCTCATCGCGCAGCGCCTTGCAGGCCTGGGCACCGGAGTAATCGAACTCGCAGGCCTGGCCGATGACGATAGGACCGGCGCCGATGATCAGAATGCTTTTGAGGTCTGTGCGTTTGGGCATCGGAGTCTTAGGTGAGGCTGGCGGTTGCGAGTTTGGCGCCGAAACCCAGGAACAGGGTGCCGGCGCCGCCGCTCAGGGCGGCAGACAGGCGCCTGCGGCTGCGGAAACCCGCCGCCAGCCGGACGCCCGCAAAAATCAGCGTGCTGAGGTAGATGAAACTCATGATCTGCGCGATCGCGCCGAGCAGCGCGAACGACAACGCGGTGTGCGGGTATGCCGGATCGACGAACTGGATGAAGAACGCCATGAAAAACATGATCGCCTTCGGGTTCAGCAGGCTGATCAGCAGCGCACGGAGGAAGGGCTGCTCCTTTTTCCCTTCTCCCTCCGGGAGAAGGTGGCCCGAAGGGCCGGATGAGGGTGTCTCAGCCTGCTCGGCAGTCGGCCGCGCCATCGAGTCCCTCACCCCTGCCCCTCTCCCGGAGGGAGAGGGATTGTCAATGAAGGCGCCACGCAGCATGTTCGCGCCGATCCACAGCAGATACGCCGCGCCGATGTACTTGAACACCAGGAACGCGGCCGGATAGGTCTTCAGCAGCGAGGCCACGCCGCCGGCGGCCAGCACCATCAGCAGCGCGTCACCGAGAAACACGCCGCCGGCCGCGCGATACGCCGGGCCGACGCCGCTGCGCGCGGCAGTGCCGAGCACGAACAGCGAATTCGGGCCGGGCAGCAGCACGATGATCAACGTGCCGAGCAGATAAGTCGGCAGGTCGATGAGGCCAAAACTGTTCATGCTGCGCTTACGCGGTCGGCGCCGCGGCGGGCGTCATCGACTGCACGAAGCGGTCGAACAGGTAGTCCACGTCATGGGGGCCGGGACTGGCTTCCGGGTGGCCCTGGAAGCTGAAGGCCGGCGCGTCGAGCAGGCGAAAACCCTGGTTGGAGCCGTCGAACAGCGAGCGGTGCGTGACCACCGCATTGCCCGGCAGCGTCGCCTCGTCGACCGCGAAGCCGTGGTTCTGGCTGGTGATCAGCACGCGGCCGGACTCGACGTCCTGCACCGGGTGGTTGGCGCCGTGGTGGCCGAACTTCATTTTCAGCGTCCTGGCGCCGGCGGCCAGGCCGAGAATCTGGTGGCCGAGGCAGATGCCGAACAGCGGCAACTTGCGCGCGATGAATTCACGGCCGGCCGCGATCGCGTAGTCGCAGGGCTCGGGGTCGCCGGGACCGTTGGCCAGCAGCACGCCGTCCGGCTCGAGCTTGAACACCTCGGCAGCCGAAGTCTGCGCCGGCACCACGGTGACGCGGCAGCCGCGATCGACCAGCATGCGCAGGATGTTGCGCTTGACGCCGAAATCGTAGGCGACGACGTGGAACTGCTCGTCCTTCAGCGGCACTTCGCGATTGGTTTCCAGCGCCCAGGAACCGGTGGTGTAGGTATAGGCCTCTTTCACCGACACCACTTTCGCCAGGTCCGCGCCCTTGAGGCCCGGATAGGCGCGCGCCGCGGCCAGCGCCGCGGCCTCGTCGATATGGTCGCCGGCGACGATGCAGCCGTTCTGGGCGCCCTTGTCGCGCAGAATGCGCGTCAGGCGCCGCGTGTCGATATCGGCGATCGCGACGACCTTGCTGGTCTTCAGGTAGTCGCTGAAGTCCATCTGCGAGCGCCAGCTGCTGTGCTTGCGCGGCACTTCGCGCAGCACCAGGCCGGCGATGTGTACGCGGTCGGATTCGCAGTCTTCGGGGTTGCTGCCGACATTGCCGACATGCGGATAGGTGAGCGTGACGATCTGCTCGCGGTACGAGGGATCGGTCATGATCTCCTGGTAGCCGGTCATCGCGGTATTGAAAACCACTTCGCCAACGGTCTGGCCGTCGACGCCGATCGATACACCTTTGAAAATGCTGCCGTCGGCGAGGGCGAGCAGGGCCGGTCTGTGATTCGTCATCGGCTCTCTTTGGATACTGTTTATGCGCTAATCCGCGTTGCAGACAAAGCAAAGGGGGCTTGCGCCCCCCTCGCGTGATTAGGAGCGTAGTTTACCGGCCGAAGCCTGCGGCGTCCACGACGATGTGGCAAAAAATGCGGCCTGAGCACGGGCGATGAGCGGCGTTGTCGTCAGCAGCCGTCACAGCAGGGACATCTGCCCGCCCCGCCCCGGGACCCGGAACTGGCGGTAGTCCAGCGCCGGGCCGCCTTCGAGGTAGCCATTGCGCCGGCAGGCCAGCCGGAAGCGCTGCGCGGTCAGGTTGGCGTACTCGCCGCTGCCGCGAAAGCGCGTGCCGAAGTTGGGGTCGTTGTCGCGGCCGCCGCGGACCTCCCGGACCAAGCTCATCACGTGCTCGGCTTTCAGCGGGTAGCGCTGCGCCAGCCATTCGCGGAACAGGTCCTTGACCTCGTAGGGCAGCCTCAGCATCACCCAGGACGCGTAGCGCGCACCGGCCGCGGCGGCCAGCTCCAGCACCTGGTCCATTTCGTGATCGTTGACGAATGGGATCACCGGCGAAAACATCACTCTCAGCGGTACGCCGATGTCGCCGAGCTGGCGCATGACCCGCAGCCGCGCGCGGCCCGAGGCGGCGCGCGGCTCCAGGTCGCGCTTCAGCTCGTCGCGCATCGTCGTCAAGGCCATGCCGACACTGACCAGGTTCAGCCGCGCCATTTCGGCGAGCAGGTCCAGATCGCGCTCGATCAGCACGCCCTTGGTGATGATGCCGACCGGATGGCGGAACGCGAGCAGCGTTTCGAGGATCGAGCGCGTCACCCGGTGCTCGCGCTCGATCGGCTGATACGGATCGGTGGCGGTACCCAGCGCGATGATTTTCGGCTGGTAGCCGGGCTTGCGCAGCTCCGCGTCCAGCACTTGCGCCGCGTTGCCCTTGTAGAAAAGCTTGGTTTCGAAATCCAGGCCCGGCGACAGGTTCAGATACGAGTGCGTCGGCCGGGCAAAGCAGTAAATGCAGGCGTGCTCGCAGCCGCGATACGGGTTGATAGCCTGGTCGAAGCCGATGTCCGGCGAATCGTTGTGACTGATGATGCTGCGCGCGCGGTCCTCGCGCACTTCGATCTTCAGCCGCGGCGTTTCCTCCTCGACCAGATCCCAGTCATCGTGAAATACCTCGGTGCGCCGCGACTCGAAGCGGCCCGCCGGATTGGATCCGGCGCCCTGGCCTTTGCGCGGACCGCTAATCGTGGCCACGATTACTCACATCCGCACCAACAAAACCCCGTTCCCCGAGTAGCCCGCGCTTTCGCGGGCGTATCGAGGGACACAAGCGCGATGCGTCCCTCGATAAGTCCCTGCGCGACTACTTGGGAGGAACGGGATGGGCTGGTGAATTCCGACAATCGAATTCTTACTTCGGATGCGCCAGCGCGTAGTCCAGCGCCAGATTGCTCAAGGCGCGCACGCCAACGCCCAGCGCGCCTTCGTCGATATGAAAACGCGGCGAATGGTTCGCCGCCCAATCGCCCGCCGGCTGGCCCGGCGTGCGCACGCCGACGAACACGAACAGGCCCGGCACTTCGCGCGCGAAGAACGAGAAATCCTCGGCGCCGAGCATCGGCGGCACGTCGAGCACGTTGCTCTCGCCGACCACGCGCTGCATCGTCGGCAGCATCGCCTTGGTCAAGGCCGGATCGTTGTAGGTAACGGGATAAGCGTGGTCGCTGCCGATGCTCACATCCGCCGTGGTGCCGGCGCTTTCGGCGATCTTGGTGACGGTGCGGATCACGCGCTGCTGCAGGTCCTGCTGCATCGTCGTGTCGAGCGCGCGCAGGGTGCCGCGCATGGTCACGCTGTCCGGAATGATGTTGCTGCGCACACCGCCTTCGATCTTGCCGATGGTGACGACAACCGGCGCTGCGCTGATGTCCATCTGCCGGCTGGTGATGGTCTGCAGCCCTTCGATGATCTGCGCGCTGACCACGATCGGATCGATGCCGGCCCAGGGCCGCGCGCCATGGGTCTGCTTGCCGTGCACAACGATATTCAGATCGTCCGAGCTGGCCATCGCGCCGCCACTGCGCACTGCGAGCTGGCCGACATCCCACTGCGAAAACAGGTGCAGGCCGAAGATCACCTCGGGCTTCGGCGCGCTGCTCATGACGCCTTCCTTGACCATCAGCTCGGCGCCGCCCTCCTCGCCTTCCGGTGCGCCTTCTTCTGCCGGCTGGAAAATCAATTTGAGCGTGCCGGGCCACTGCGCTTTGAGCCTGGATGCGACCTCGGCGACGCCGATCAGGATCGCCATATGGCCGTCGTGGCCGCAGGCGTGCATCACGCCGACGTCCTTGCCGTCGTAAGTGCTTTTCACTTTGGATTTGAACGGTACGTCGACTTCCTCGACCACCGGCAGGCCGTCCATGTCCGCGCGCAGCGCGACCACCGGGCCGGGCCTGCCGCCTTCGAGGACGGCAACGATGCCGTTGTGGGCGACGCCGGTCTGCACTTTCAGGCCGAGCTTCTTCAGCCGCCTGGCAACATAGGCCGCGGTGTTGACCTCACGGTTCGACAGCTCCGGATGCTGATGCAGCCAGCGCCGGTCATCGACCAGCGTGCCGTTGATTCCGGCCGTGAGCGCATCGATCTGCGCGTGCAGATCGGCTTCGGCGGCGAGCGCCGGCAGCGAGGTTGAGGCCAGCAGCAGTCCCGTCGAAATCCAGCATCCCAGCTTCATGCGCGCGCTCCCGGTTCGAGCGCGCAGGCTCGCCGTGGCGGCCGGCGCTGTCAAACGGGGAAAAGCCTCAGGCGAGCACATCCTTCATCGAGTACAGCCCGGCCGGCTTGCCGCTCAGCCAGGCCGCCGCGCGCAGCGCACCGTTGGCGAAATTGGCGCGATTGCTGGCCTTGTGTGTGATCTCGACGCGCTCGCCGTCGCCGAGGAACATCACCGTGTGATCGCCGACGACATCGCCGCCGCGGATCGTCGCAAAGCCGATCGTGCCGGCCTCGCGCGCACCGGTGTGGCCCTCGCGCGCGTACACCGCGGCATCCTTCAGGCTCAGCTGCGCGCCGCGCGCGGCGGCTTCGCCTAGCATCAGCGCGGTGCCGCTGGGCGCGTCGACCTTCATCCGGTGATGCGCTTCGACCACTTCGATGTCGAAGCGGTCGCCGAGCACGCGCGCCGCGTGTTCGGCCAGCGCCAGGCAAAGGTTCACGCCGATGCTGAAATTGCCGGAGATGCACACCGGGATCTGCTGCGCAGCGAGTTCGACTTCCTCGCGCTGCTCGGGCGTGAAGCCGGTCGTGCCGATGACGATGCCGCGGCCGGCGGCGACGCATTGCTTGACTGCGGCGAGCGTGCCGTCGGGGCGGGTGAAGTCGATCAGCACGTCGAAGTTCGCGGTCTGCGCCGCGAGCTCGGCCGACAGCGCGACACCGTGCGCGATTTCCTTGCCCTGCCCCGCGGCCTCGGCGCGATCCAGCGCTGCGCCCAGCTTCAACGAGCCGTGCTGCGGCAAGGCATCGATCAGCGCGCGGCCCATGCGGCCGGCGGCGCCAAGAATCGCAATACGGACAGGGCTGGTCATGTCGGGCTCCGGAAAAGGCTGCGGAGTTTAGGCAATGCCGGGGAAAGTTTCTGCCTTCGCTTGCAATCAGCTTCCCCGATACGACCCGTGAGTGGGCCCACTCGGGACGAACGGAGGGGCGTGATGTCCGCATCGAACAACCCCCGTTTGCTACCGAGCGCCGGTCTTCGCGGGCGTATCCAGTGGCGCAACAGAAATCACAGCCCGAGCTTTTTCGCCTCGACCCACAGCGCTTCCATCGCATCGAGCCGCTGCGGCGTACCGATAGCCGGCAGCGAATCCGCATGCGCGATCACATGCCCGTAACGCCGCCGGAACTTGTCGTTGGACGAGGCCAGCGCCGCGACCGGATCGACGCCGAGGTGGCGCGCGATGTTCACGGCCATGAACAGCAGATCGCCCAGCTCGTCGAGACGGCGGGCGCTGCCCTGCTCCTGCTCGACCACCTGCTGCAGCTCGAGGATTTCTTCCTGCAGCTTGGGCCACAGATCGGCGAGATTCGCCCAATCGAAACCCTGAAGCGCCGCCTCGCTTTGCAGGCGCTCGGCCTCGCGCAGCGCATCACTCACAGCTCGTTCACCTTGCGGCACAGATCCCAGAGCATGCCGGCGGTCGCGCCCCAGATACGGTAGTCGCCATGCTGGATTTCGTAGAACGGCAGCCGCAGCTTGCCGCGGAAGAAATGCTTTTGGGTAAACGAGGCCGGATTCAGCAGCAGCGACAGCGGCACTTCGAACACTTGCGCGACTTCGGCGGCGTCGATGCGCAGCGCCGGCAGATCGCGGATCACGCCGACCACCGGCGTCACGCGGTAGCGCGTCATCGTCGGGTAGTCGTCGAGATAGCCCAGCACTTCGACCTGCTGGCGCGGCAGGCCGATTTCTTCTTCAGCCTCGCGCAGCGCGGTGTCGACCGCGTCGACGTCATCGTCGTCGCGACGCCCGCCGGGAAAGCTGATCTGACCCTTGTGATTGCGCAGCTGCTCGGAGCGCACCGTCAGCACCACGCTCGGGCCTTCGGCGCGATCGACCACCGGGACCAGCACTGCGGCGCGGCGCAAGGTCGCCAGCCATTCGCTGGAGCTGATCAGCTGGTGCATGCGCAGCGGCAGATCGAGGCGGCTCATCGGCCGGGGCTCGACGTCGGTGCTGCCGGCCAGCGCTTCGCGCAGGCGCTGCTCCCAGCCGCGTTCGCCGTGAGCGATGCGATCGGCGCTGTCGTTCACAGCACGCCTTTCCCTCTCCCCTTGTGGGAGAGGGTGTCGCGAAGCGACCGGAGAGGGGTTGCGCGGTTGAGGCGCCCGACCCCTCTCCCGGCCCTGCGGGCCACCCTCTCCCACAAGGGGAGAGGGGAAGCTTTTAAGATGGCGCGATGGAAGATCAGCACTGGACTACGCTGCGCGAATGCGACGAGGCGGAAGCCGCAGCCAAGGGCAGCGCGTTCCGTGCGTTCAAGCGCATTGCAGCGCAATGGCGTGAGGCCCAGGATTTTCGCGTGCTGCATCACGAGGCGGATCGCGCCGTGATCGACGCCTTGCGCGAACAGCAGCGCATCTACGCCTCGACGGTGAATCTGCTGCTGCTGTCTCCGGCGCTGGCCACCGCGGTGCGCGCTCAGATGCGCCGCATGATCACGGATCCGGCGGAGTAACCGGCGCCGAAACCGCAGAGCACGCCGATGTCGCCGGGCACCAGGTCCTGCTGATACTTGTGGAATGCGATCACCGAACCGGCCGAACTGGTATTGGCGTACTCGTCGAGGATCACCGGCGCTTCGGAGCGTTCGGCGTCGCGGCCGAGCAGCTTGCGCGTGATGTATTCGTTCATCGACAGATTGGCCTGGTGCAGCCAGAAGCGCCGGACGCCGCTGGCCTCGATGTTCAGATCGGCCAGATGCGCGGCGATCAGCTCGGACACCATCGGCACCACTTCCTTGAACACCTTGCGGCCTTCCTGACGGAACAGCACGTCGTCCCAGGGCCGCGGCGGCACTTCGGCGGAATTCAGAAAGCCGGCGTTGTTGCGGATGTTGCTGGAGAACTGCGTCTGCAGCCGCGTGCCGAGAATCTCGAAGTTGCGCTGACCTTTCGCGGTTTCGGTGAACTCGACGACCACCGCGGTGGCGGCGTCGCCGAAAATGAAATGGCAGTCGCGATTGCGGAAGTTCAGATGGCCCGAGCAGATTTCCGGGCTGATCACCAGCGCGCGCGTGGCGCTGCCGTTGCGCAGCGCGTCGACCGCGGCCTGCACGCCGAACGCGGCCGAGGCACAGGCGACATTGATGTCGTAGCCGTAACCGCCGGCGCCGAGCAGGCTTTGGATTTCCACCGCGAGCGCCGGATAGGCGCGCTGCATGTTCGAGCAGGCCACCAGCACGCAGTCGATGTCGCTGCCCTGCAGCTTCGCCGCTTCCAGCGCCTGCTTCGCAGCGGCGACGCCCATCTCGGCCATCAGCGAGGGCTCGTCGTTGCCGCGCGTGCGGATCGTCGGCCGCATGCGCGCGGTGTCGAGCACGCCAGACTTGTTGACGACGTAGCGCGCCTGGATGCCCGAGGCCTTGACGATGAATTCCGAGCTCGACGGCGGCAGCGGATTGAGCGCGCCGGCGGCGATGTCGGCCGCATGCTGCTCGTTGTATTCGGCGACGTAGGCGTTGTAGCAGGCGACCAGCTCGTCGTTGGAGATCGATTCGGCCGGCGTGAACAGGCCGGTGCCGCTGATGCAGACGGATTTCATCGTATGGGCCGCCATCTTTAGCGTTCTTGAATTGGCAACATTCTAACCGCTGAGCCGCGCAGTGCATTGCCCTCTCCCTTCGGGAGAGGGTGGCGCGTAGCGCCGGGTGAGGGACTGCGAGACACGAGGAAACTGCGATGCGACTGATGGGCCCTCACCCCTGCCCCTCTCCCGGAGGGGGAGGGGTTCAACTCAGATCGTCGCGTAGGCGCTGGAACGCCAGCCGGCGCGGCCCATCGCTTCTTCCAGCACCTGGCGCGGCGCGGCCTCGTTGCGGATCGACAGATGCGAGCCCTGGTACCAGGTCACCGGCACTTTCCAGTGATGCGACAGCATCACCGGGTTGCGCGGCGCGACGATGCGGTCGCCGATCGCGGCAAAGATATGCAGGTTGCGCTCGTCGAGCTTGGGCGGCCGCGCCAGCGGCGAGACCACGCGCAGGATGTCCTGGTAGCGCTTTTCGTCGAGCCCGCGCCAGGCCAGATAACGCTGGTGCATGGACGGCACGAAGCGCCACAGGCCGATCGCCAGGTCGACGATCGGAATGCCGGCGACGACGAAGTCCAGGCCTTCCGCGTAGCCCGCCAGCAGGCTGGCGTTGTAGCCGCCGAGGCTGATGCCGTAGACCCCGATCGCCGGGTTTTCCTCCTGCGTGCGCAGCCAGGCCAGCCAGCGGCGCAGGTCCCACAGCGCCTGGCTCTCGGCATACAGCAAGTCGAGCAGATCGCCGTCCAGGTAATGGTCGCCGGTTCGCAGTCCGATCTTGCGCGAGCCGTGCAGCGGCAAGGTCGGCATCAGCACGTTCAGGCCCAGGTGATGATGCAGGTACTGCGGCGAAAACAGGCTGAAATCCAGCCAGGTTTCGCCCATGCGATAGCCGTGGATACACACCAGCCAGGGCCGCGGCGCGCCCGGATGGCGCAGCACGTTGGCGACGCAGCGGTTGTTCTTCTCGTAACCCATCCACACCTGCGCGCCCGGCAGTTCCGGCGGCAGCGTGAAGCCGCTGTCGAAGCTGGCGCGCTCGTACTCGACGCCGAACAGCCGCGCCTTGTGGATCTGCACGCGCTCCGGCGGCGGCGGTTCCTTGTGGAAGGTCTCCGGGTGTTGCTGCCAGCCGTTGGCGTCGAGCATCGCCTCGAGCTTGACCGCGTCCTCGCTCATGCGCGCCGCGGTCTCGCCGCTGGGCACGCTGGCGGACGCGAGGAAGTAGCCGAGCACGGCTTCGTCCAGCGCCGCTTTCGCATCCATCTTCACATCCAGATGCAGGTCGGCCGCGCCCTCGTACACCGGCTCATTGCGCAGCCCGGTGCGGCCGGCGACCAGGAACGAGCCGACGAACAGCAGCGCCGCGACCAGCGCTGCGCCGAAGCCATGCGCCAGGATCAGCGGCAGCGCGAACAGCACGCCGACCAGCGAGCCCAGGCTCATGTACGCGGTCACGCGCGGATCGCCCGGCATCATCAGCAAGGCCACGCCGGAAGCCAGCACCAGCGTTCCCGGAATGCCGGCGAAGACCCACCACAGAAAGCCTTCGTGCGAAACCAGCGCGTACAGGCCGGCGAGCAGCGGAATCAGCGCCATCCACTCCCATTGACGCGGTGCCGCTATTTGCATCGACATGAAGCCTCCGCAGAACGAACCAATTGAGCGTTACGCGAACACACGCGTCAGCACCAGGCCGGCCGGCGCCAGCGACACCAGCACCAGGCCCTGCGCCGGCCAGCGCCAGTTGCGGCCGCGCAGCAGCATGAAAAATACGCCGAGAAATGCCAGGCCCACGCCGGTGAAGATCGCGGTACTCCACAGCAGCATCGGCAGCTGCTTGACCAGCGCCGGCGACATGTCGAGCACGAAGCCGTAGAGGATGCAGACCACCGCCTGCACCAGGCCCATGGTCAGGCCCAGGCAGGCGATCGAGGCATCGATGATCATCAACAGCGTCTTCATTTCGTTTTTTTCTTCCGGCGGCCTACGCCGCCCACGAGTTTGAAAATCGGCACCAGCTCGGACGCAACTTTCGGTTGCATCGCGGCGGCCTTGAACAACAGTCTGGAAAAGCCGCGCAGGATCTTGTCACGCGACTCGAACACCGTTCCGACCAGCGGGATCGCGCGATCGTTCATCACGGTGACACGGTCTTCCGGCTCGTCACCGAAACGGAAAGCGACCGTGAGCTTGATGTCCAGCGGCTCCTTGCGGCGTTTTGCAGCGGCGTTGCGGCGGGCTTTGGCTATCATGGTCGCCGCTCCTCATCCTCAGCTCTACCCCACCAGGCTCATGACTCCCGACAAGCTGGTCTGTTTCGCCCATGGCAAGGAAAGCGGTCCCTGGGGGATCAAGATCAACCATCTGGCGACGATCGCGCGGGCGCGCGGCTTCGACGTGATCAGTCCGGATTATAGTCACACGCATGATCCGCGGCAGCGCGTGGCCCAGCTGCATACGCTCGCCCCCGCCGCGCGTACCCTGGTGCTGGCCGGTTCGAGCATGGGTGGCTACGTCTCGGCCCAGGCCTGCGTCGCGCTGAAACCCGCGGCGCTGTTCCTGATGGCGCCGGCGCTGTACTTCCCCCAGTACGACGAGGAGCCCGAGGGCATCCCGACGCTGTGCTCGGTGGTCCATGGCTGGGACGACGAGATCGTGCCGCGCGAGCGGGCGCTGCGCTTCGCCGAGCGCCACCGCGCCGCATTGCACCTGCTAGCCTCCGATCACTCGCTCAACGACCGCCTGCCCGAACTCGGCGTGCTGTTCGCCGACCTGCTGGACCGCGCGCTGCAGACCACCCAGGGCTTACACTCGTCGCCATGAACGACACGGTCAGAAGCCGCTGGGAATCGGTCTACCGCAAGACCGAGTACAAGGTGATGCTGGACGAAGGAACGATCACGCTGCGCATCGGCCAGTACGATGCCGAAGCCGAGCGACAGCTGCGCGAGCACACCAACCTGAAGCGCGAGTGGTACATCATCACGCCCTGCAATCCACGCTCGGAACAGGCGCGCGCCGAGTTGAACCTGTACTACTTCAACGAGCTGCGCTACGAAGTCGAAACCCGCTCCGGCAACTGGTTCCAGGCGCTGAACTGCGACCCCAGCGCCGAATGGCCGGACGAGCCGGGCTTTCTGCTGGCCGACGCCGACCGCGTCTGGGTCATGGACCTGGGCGAGCGCTTCTACCAGAACGCGCTGGTCACGGCGAAGATCGGCGAGGCGCCGCGGCTGCTCTGGTTGAATAACTAGGCTTTGCTTCCTCTCTCCCGCGTGCGGGAGAGGGGCAACACACGCTAGCCACCACTGACGCGATACGCCGCGACGAATTCCGGCGGCATGCGCTTGGGCTTGCCGCTGACCATATCCACGCAGACCCATTGCGTGCGGCCGCGCAGCACCGTGCGCTGGTCGCTTTCGCGGATCACCTGGTAGGCGCGCCACATCGTCAGCCGCGCGTCGGTCTCGGCGATCCAGGTCGCCAGGTGCAGCACGTCGCCTTCGAAGGTCGCGGCCAGGTAATCCAGCTCGTGGCGACGTGCGACGCAGCCGGCGCCGAGGCGCTGGTAATCGTCGAAGTCCAGACCCAGGGTCTGCGAATGGCCCCAGGCGACCTGCTCCAGCCAGGACAGGTAAATGACGTTGTTGGTGTGCTGGAACGCGTCCAGATGCTCGGGGCCGACGAGGACACGCTGCGTGAACGGCGCGGCGACGTCCCAGGGCAAGGCAGCGGCGGTGTTTTCGTCGGTCATGCGCGGATTATCGCCGCATCGGCAAGCTTTCTGCGTGGGCTGTCATGCGCCTGTCTGCGCAGCCAAGGAACATCGGGCTAGCATTGGGCAAGCTGCGCGCGCCTTACCCTTAGGTTCCAGCCATCAGGACTAGCCGAATGATCAAGCGGGTCGTGTTCAACCAGAAAGGCGGCGTCGGCAAGACCACGATCGTCTGCAACCTGGCGGCAATCGCCGCCTCGCGCGGCCTGCGCACGCTGGTGATCGATCTCGACACCCAGGGCAATTCGACGCAATACCTGCTCGGCGCCGGCGCGGCCAAGCCGGATCGCACGGTGGCGGACTTCTTCGAGTCGACCCTGTCGTTCTCGCTGCAGTCTCCGCCCTTCGTCAGCTACGCGACCAATAGCCCGTATGAGAACCTCGACGTGGTCGCGGCCGATCCGCGGCTGGAGGAACTCACGGTCAAGCTCGAAGCCAAGCAGAAGATCTACAAGTTCCGCGACGCGCTGAAGAAAATCAAGGGCTACGACGCGATCTTCATCGACACGCCGCCGGCGCTGAATTTCTACGCGCGCAGCGCGCTGATCGCCGCCGACCGCGTGCTGATCCCGTTCGACTGCGACGAGTTCTCGCGCCAGGCGCTGTACACGCTGATCGACAACATCGAGGAAATCCGCGGCGACCACAACGAGGACCTGGCGATCGAGGGCATCGTCGTCAACCAGTTCCAGTCACGCAGCAACCTGCCACAGCGGGTCGTGGGCGAACTCAAGGCCGAAGGCCGGCCGCTGCTGGAACAAACCATCTCCAGCTCGGTGCGAGTCAAGGAAAGCCACGAGAAGCACTGCCCGATGATCTATCTCGATGGCTCGCATCGGGTGACCAAGGAGTACCTGGCGCTGTTCGATGCGCTGAGCGGCGAGGCTTGAGGCTTCAACCGTAGGAGCGGACCCTGTCCGCGACTGAGGCCCAGACGGCACGGTCGCGGACAGGGTCCGCTCCTACAGGGGATGAATCCGGACGACGTCCGGATGTCATTTCTCCGCGCTGGTCCGCGTATCCCACAGCTGCGGCGGTTCCGGCGGCAGGTTCTTGAACGTGGTACCGCTGGGCACTCCGGCCTCGCCCAGGGTGCTGCCGTCCTGCATCGCGTAGTTCTGATTCCAGCTGCGCAGGCGCGCCAGGTTGGCGGCGACTTCGGTGTTCTGCGGTGCCAGCCGTTCGGCACGCTCCAGCAGGTCCAGCGCGGTGTGGAAGTCGCCGGCCTCGGTCTTGGCGACCGCCAGATTGTTCAGCGCGATCGGATCGAAGGGATTGGTGTCGACCGCCTGGCCGAAGCCGGCGGTGGCGCCGGCGATGTCGCCATTGGCCAGGCTGTTCTTGGCGGTGCTGTCGAAACCGCCGGCGGCATAGGCCGGGCCGGCGCTCGGCGACGGAACATAGGCACCGGACGAGGACGGCGACACTCCACCGTCCATGCTGCAGGCGGCCAGGCTGGCCGCAGCCGACAGCAGCAGCGACATCAGGACGGGCTTCATTGGGTCGGGTCTCCGAAATCGTAGAACGGCATCAGGGTCCCCGGCGGACTCATCACGCCGCGCTGACCGCTGAAGTTGAAGCGGATGTAGCCCAGCGCCTGCGCCTCCTCGTAGTCGCGCGCATTGTCGACGCCGAAGCGCGCACCGGCGATCAGGTTCGGTGAAATCAGGTATTCGAAAGCGCCGCCGAAGTTGAAGCCGATGCCGGTGGAACTCTGCGACGGATAGCCGGCGACCGCGGTGCTGTCGGGATTGTCGATCACGAACGTCTCGATCGCCGACTGCAGGTCGGAGTTGTTCGGGAACGCGGCGCTGGCGTCTTCCTTGAACGACTGGATACCGATCGCGGCGTTGAGCTTGTACGAGAAACGATCGCGGCCGCCGCTCCACTCCACCGGGATCGCCACCGAGAAATAACTCTGCGGACTGAAGTAGCCGCCCTGGCCGTAAGTGAAGCGGCGCAGGTTCTTGTCGTAGAACAAGGTGGTGACATTGACGCCGTAGGTGATGCGCATGTCGCGGCGCTCCAGCGCGCGCGCATAAAAGCCGCCGCCGATTTCGTAGACGCTGTTGCGCGCAACGTTCTGGCCGTCGAGCACGTGATAGGCGCCGTCGGCATAGACGCCGAACTGGCCCAGATCGTAGGCGACGTCGAGACGGCCGCCGGTCTTCGTCACGCCGCCGAAGATATTGCCGGTGGCCGGATCGCGCGTACCCGCATACGACAGCAGGCTGTCGGTGACCGCGCGCCGCGACAGGTCGAGCTTGAAGCTGACCTTGTCCATGCTCGGCCGCCAGTTGATGCCGCCGACCAGGGTTTCGACCGGGAAGCCCAGCGGCGACGAGCCGAAATCGGCCTTGAAATCGCCGACTTCGTAAGCCGCGCCGACGGCGATGCCGGACTCGCTCTGGCTGAAGCTGTAGCCGTCGTTGGGATCGACCAGGGCCATCGCGCCGAACAGCGGGATCTGCTGGCCCGAGACCGTGCCGGCGTCGAGGAACACCGGCACCGCGCGCAGCTTGAAGCGCCCGGCGCTGACACCGGCGACGCTGAATTCCACCGGCGTTTCCAGGTCGGTCAGCTTGTCCAGGCCGGACTGGCCGTCGCGGCTGCGCAGGCTCAGGCCGAAGCTCGCGTACGTCGTGCGCTTGGCATTGATGTCGGCGATTTCGCGCAGCACTTCGTTGGGCTGGTCGGATGTCGGCCGGCGACGCGACAGCACGAAGTCCGGCGTCTGCAGCGCCGGATCGGAGCGCAGCTGCATGCCGTAGTTCGGCGCGATCGGCACGCCATAGACCGGCGCGGCCTGCACCGGTGCCGGCTGGTAGCTCGGCATCGGCTGGATTTGCTGAACCTGCTGAACCTGCTGCACCGGCGGCGCCGGCAGCACGTAGGTCTGCACCTGCACCGGTGCGTTGTAAACCGGCGCGGGCGGACCGGGCAGCACGCGCAGGCCCTGGCGCGCGTACTCCGCTTCGGTGGCGCCGACACCCGGCGGCGCCAGGGTCTGCGCCGGCGCCGAGACGATGTACGGCTGCTGCGGCACGATCACCTGCTGCTGAACGTACTGCTGCTGCATCTGTTGCTGCGCACGCAGCGCGCCGGCCGGGTAGCCGGAAGGCTGCGCCGGCTGCTGCTGCGGCACACCCATGGTCTGCAGACGCGGTGCGCTCGACGGAGACGGCGCGATATACGGCTCGGCTGGCTGGCCGGTGATTTCGCCCATTTCGCGCTGCACTTCTTCACGCAGGGTCGAGCGCGGCTGGGGCCTGGCGCGCGGCTGCGTCAGCTGCGTGCTCGGCGCCAGCTGGCGCGGCACATAGGACGGCAACGACGTCACCGGCTGCGCGTATTGCGGCTGCACTGGCGCGGCCGAGGGCTGCACCGTCTGCACGCCGTAGCTGTAGCGATCCGGCGCGGTCTGCACCCAGCCTTGCGTGGTCGACACCGGCGCCGCCGGGATCTGCACGACGGTGCCCTCGGGATAGGTCGAAACCTTGATCAGACGGCCGCTCTTCCACCAGCGCGGCATCGTCGTCATGACGTAGTCGCCGCGCGGCGGCGGGCGATGACGTGGCGCGGCGCGGCTCGAAACCGCGACGGGTTCAGGCGCGCGTGCCGGCGCCCGCGTCAGCTGCTTTTTTTTTTCGGCCGCGGAGACCGGAACCGTGTCGAGGCGCGCCGCTTTGACCGCTTTCGCCGGCAGCGGCTTTGGCGCCGCTGCGGCCACCACGACCGGCGCCGTATCCAGCGAGCCCATGAACGGCGTCTGCGCGCGCGGCACCTGGGTCGGCGGCGTCGGGCCATAGAACGGGTTGTTGACCGGGCTGCTGGTCGGATCGAGCAGATACAGCTGCGGCGTGTAGCGGCCGTCGCCGAATTCGCTGTCGCCGCCGTGTTCCTGATCCAGCCGCAGCGCCTGCTGGTAGAGCTGCAGGGCGCGGCCGTCTTCGCCGCGGGCACGCGCGGTGCGGGCGGCCAGTGCGTACAGGCGCGGGTTCTGCGGATCGAGCCGGATCGCGTCGTCGAGCAGCGACTGCGCCTGCTCGGGCTGGTTCATCGACAGCGCCGCGCTGACCGCGCCCTTGTAGGCGTCCAGGTTGTTCGGATCGGTCTGCAGCGCCTTCTTGTACAACTCGGCGGCGTGATCGTATTCCTTGGCGTCGCTGTACAGGCGCGCCAGCGCCATCACCAGGCGCGGATCGTTCGGGTTCACGCGCAGCAGCGGCTCGAGGTACTCGTAGGCGCGCGCCAGGTTGCCCTCCTCGCGCACCAGGTCGGCCTGACGCAGCCGATACGCGATGCGCAGGTTGGCCAGGTCCAGCGACTGCTGCTCGTCGAGGTTGCGCACCTTGATCAGCTCTTCCATGACGACTTCGAACTCGGCGTCCTGGCGCAGCTTGAACAGCAGGCCGGCGTACTGCATGCGCAGGCCGACATCGGGCGTGGACTGGCGCGACAGCGCCTGGCGGATGTAGTTGAGCGCGCGGCCGTCTTCGCCGACCTCGGCCAGGCCGGTGGCCAGCGCGCCGAGCATTTCCGGATTGTCCTGCGCGAACGGCTCGACCTGCTGCAGGATCGCGGCCGCTTCCTGCGGACGGCCGTACTTGGTGTAAACGCCGGCGCGCGTGGTCTGGTAACGCACCCACAGGCGACGCTGCAGATCGGCCATCGGCTGGGTGCGCTGCTCGTAGGGGATCTGCTCCATGATCTGCAGACCTTCTAGCCAGTTCTCCTGCTCGGCGACCAGCAGCGCCTTGATGTACAGGGCCTCGGGCATCGCCCTGCCGCCGGTCAGCAGGCCGTCGATCAGGGTGTTGGCTTCACGCGTGCGGTGCTGGCGCTGGTAGATGCGCGACAGGTCCAGGCGCGTCCACGGGCTTTCCGGATCTTCCAGCAAAGCCTGTTTCAGCAGGGTCTCGGCCTGGGCGTCGTCCTTGGCATCGGTGGCGAGCTTGGCCTGGTCGCGCAGGTACTGGCCTTTGAGCGTGCCGAGATTGCCGAGCTCGTCCTTCTGGTCCGGCGGCAGGCGGTCGGCCAGGTTCAGCGCTTCCGGCAGGCGGTTGCGCTTGACCAGCACCGCGATCAGGCCGCGCGTCGCGCTGATGTCGTCGGGCTTGGAGGCGAGGATTTCGCGATACAGCTTTTCGGCGCCGTCGACGTCGCCGCCTTCGCTGAGAATATCGGCGAGCGAGCCCTTGACCGAGGTCTCCTTGGCCGCCAGCGCCGGATCGGTGGCGATCGCCTGGCGCAGCATGCTCTCGGCGCCGCTCAGATCACCGGCGGTACGCGCGGCCTGCGCGGCGCGCACCTGCTCCCAGAAACGGGCGCTGCTCAGCGCCTCTTTCCAGCGTGCGGCGCGCTTGGGCGCCATGCTCGATGCCTGCTGCAGATACTGGCGCGCTTCGCCGTAACGCTCCTGGCGCAGCCGCACGATGCCGAGGCCGCCGATCGCGTCGTCGCTGTCCGGCGAGCCGGACAGGATCTGCTCGAACATCGAGCCGGCTTCGACGAGCTCGTTGTCGTTGAGCTTTTCGTAGGCGGCCTGCACCTGCTGGCCGCGGATCTGTTCGGCGGTCAGCGCCTTGGGCGCGCTGCCCGGCCCCGGGTAGCCGGACTTGCCCGGCGCGGCGGCGGCAGCGGCCTGACCGCTGCGCAGTGTCTCGAGCTTGGCCGAAACCTGGGTGTTCTGGTGATTGGCCAGGTAGGCCTGATACAGATGCTCGTCGCCGGGCTTGGCGCCGAGCCAGATCAGGCCCTGCGCCCAGGCCTGCTCGGCCGGCGCGGCGATGCCCGGCTGGCCGGCGAGTTTCTGCAGGCTGGCGATGCCGTCGCGGCGGGTTTCCTCGCGATAGGTCAGATGCTGCGCCAGCGCCAGCTGATACAGCGGCTCGTCGGGATGCGCGGTCGCCAGCTTGCCGATGCCGGCGCGCGCCGGCTCCCAGCCATTGGTCGCACCGGCCAGCGTCTGGTAGTACTCCAGGCCGAGGCGGCCGTCGGGAATATCGTCGTTGTAGATCTGGCGATACGAGGCCACCGCCTCGTCGTACTTGCCGTCGCGCGCCAGGGCGCGCGGCGCCTGCAACTTGTCCTGGTCGAAGCTGCCGGTGCGGATCGCGTCTTCGATGCGGCTGGTGCCGGCGTTCGGATTCGTCGCTTTCAGACGGTCCAGATAGACCTGGGCGGCAGCGCCACGGCCGCTCTTGGCCTCGGCCATCGCCAGGCCACCGAGCGCGTCGGGGTTGTCCGGCGACACGCGCAGCAGCTTGAGCCAGGATTCGCGCGCCAGATCGTAGCGGCCCTTGTCTTCCCAGTAATGCGCCTGCGTGGCGAGCTGGTCGGTGGAGGCCTGCGCCTGTGCAACAGACGGCATCAGCCACGTCGTGGCGGACAGCAGCATCACTGTCAGCACCGCGCGCTGTTTTGCAGCCGTCGATTTCACAGTCCGAACCATAGGCTCTCCCATCTCAGCGTTACGCGCCCGTCCGCTTCAAACCGGTAGCGCCCGGAGATCCAGCCTTCGCCGAACAACGCCAGCACCTGATCGTAGTAATGGGCTGGACGCCCCAGCAGGCCATCCGTGCGATGGCTCTGCAATTCCCGTTGTTGATTTTCTACTGCAACATCTTCGCCCAAGGCCTTGAGCCAAGGCAATACAGCCGCGCTGAACCCGACTGGAGTGTTCGTACTAATCACGGCCGCCGAGGCGACATCGATCTTCTCCGGCGGCGTCCGGTTGGCCTTGATCGCGGCCAGGAAGCCGCCGTAGCGGCGAACCCCGTCCGGATCCATCGCCGTCGACAGCCCGGCCCACAGATAACTGCGGATGGCGTCGTAGCTGCCGAGGTTGGCGTTGCCGATGTCCGGCGACACCTGGGCTTTCTCGTCGAGCAAAAACCAGTCCGGAACCAAGCCGATCGGCGCGACCTGCGGCAGCAGGCGCTGGTAGTTCTGCCACAGCTCGTTCCACGGGCCGGACGGATCTTCGGTGGCCAGCCCGGCGAACTGGAAGCGCGGGTAGTAGCTCGGGTTGAGCTTCCAGTGCGTCGCGTCGAGCACGAAACCGTTCGGCGCCGGCAGCAGCAGCTTGCCGGCGGCGCCCATTGCCGCGATCTCGTGCTCCTTGATCTGCCACAGCAACACGCGGCCGTTCTGGCTCAGCGCCGCGTCGTTCCACAGGCGCCCGGCCTGCAGCAGCGTGTAGGCCAGCCACAGGTCGGCATCCGCCGCCGGGTTCGGATCGAGCACGCCCCAGCTGCCGTCCGGCTTCTGCCCCCACAGCCACGACGGCAGCTGCGCGGCGAAGTCACCTCCGCAGAGGTTGTCGCGAGTCCATTTCAGGATCGCGTCGAAACGCGGCCGATCGTTGGCGACCAGCGCGAAGAACAGCGAGTAGACCTGCCCTTCCGACGTGGTGCGCGCGCCGGCGGTGATATCGACGACCCGGCCGTCGGGCTGGACGAAGTGCTCGGCGTACGCCTGCCACTGCGGCCAGGGGCCGTAGGCGCGGTTCCACAACCAGCCGAAGCCAGCGGCGGCTGCGAGCACCACCACCGTCAGCGTCACCAAGGCCGCTCTCACGCCAGCCGTTCCCGGTCGCCTGCTGTTCGCTATCGGATCAGTGACCACCGCCGCCGGTCTTGCGCTTGACCGCCATGCGACGCAGCGTGCGGAACAGCACCGTCGCCACCAGCAGCGCCGCCAGCAGCGCGACGAAGGCCAAAACCACCGGCTGCTGCGCGAACCACCAGCGCAGTGCGGTGAAGAACGGCAGATGGCCGACGGTGTACTGGCTGCCCATCACGTAGTGGTTGATCTCGTCGCCGTTGAGCAGCACCAGGTCGCCGCGCAGGAACTGCGTCTTGCCGCTGTCCGACAGGATGCTGGCCAGCTCGGCCAGGCGATCGCCGTCGCCGGCGGTCAGCACCACCACGGTGTGACCCGAAGACAGCGGTGATTCGAAGCTCATCATCGCCGCCAGGGTGCGGCCGGCCTGCAGGATCACGTTGCCGGCATGATCCATCGCCGCGTCGATGTCACGGCCTTCCCAGCGCGCGCGCAGGCGCTCGACCGGGCCGATGATGCGCAGGCGCGTGACACCGCCGGAGAAGGTCATCGGCATCCGCTCGGCCCACTGGTCGAGCAGCGGCTGGCTGGCGCCGGAACCCAGCACCAGGATGTCGCGGTCCGACATGCTGCCGACGTCCGCGGCATGGCCGAGCTTGAAGCGATACGCCGGATAGCCGGTGGCGTTGCCGATACGGCCCATCACCGTCAGGTACGCCTCGACATCCTTGGCGCCGAGCGAGTCCGCCAGCACGATGCCGGTCTGCGACAGGTCCGCGTACTTGCTGAATGGGAAGCCGCCGTTGGCGAACAGCGCCAGCTCCGGCAGATGCGTGTAATGCGGGTAGGCCGACAGGTCGATCGTGGAGTCCTCATCGATCGAGCCGCGCAGGTTGTCCAGCACCACGTCCTTGCAGGGGCCTTCCTTCTTGCGCTCGAAGTAGTACTGGAACTGCAGTGCATTGTCGGCGCCGAACTTGTAGTCCGGCACGTAGACGGTGGCCTTGTTGATCGCGTCGGTGGTGCCCACGAACGGCAGGTTGATGCGGTCGGCCGAAGCCTGGTCTTCGCCGGTGGACGACAGCGCCACGGCCGAGACGAACTCGCCGTTGCTGTTGATGTTCAGCGTCGACTTGGAGCCCACGGTCGGCGTGTAGCGATATTTCAGCTTCAGCTTCATGCCGTCGCCGCGCCAGGTGAACAGATCGGGCGGTGCATGGAACGGGATGCGGATCGGCTCCGGATACAGGCCGGTGGCCTCGAGTGCATAGGGCTCGACCAGCTCGCCCACCGGTACCGGCCGGTCGGTCGGGATCCAGCGCGGCGCGTCGTAGGCGCGGCGCTCTTTCGGCTCGGTGAGTTCGCGCACGGCGACGGTGTCGCCGCCCAGCGCCTGGGTGCTCAGCGTCAGCGCGCGCGCCGCCATGTTCAGCGCCGCGCCGTCGCTGCCCGACACCACCAGCAACTTGGCGCCGCGGCCGCGCGGGTTGTCGAGCATGCTGACTTTGGCGCCGCCGTTGCCGCCCGGAATCTGCAGACCGTCGGGCAATGCGCCATTGGCGGAAATCACCACCGCATGCCCCGGCGGCAGCTGGTTGATGTAAACCGGGAAGCTGGCCGCGCGATAGGTCGCGATCGAGCCGAACCACGAGGCGATGACGCCGGCCGCTTCCAGCTCGGCCAGGCCGGGCACCGAGGTGAACACGAACGGCAGCGTCAGCTTGCGCGAATCGCGCGCGTCGAAGAACGGCTGCGGCAAGGTCTTCAGATCGTTCGGCAGCGCCAGCGGCTGCACTTCGACATCCAGCGACGAGGTGTTGCTGACGATGGTCCAGAGGCTGGAATCCACCGGGTTCTGACAGTCCATCGTGTAAGACATGATCGCCTGCAGGCCGATCTGGTTGTACTGCACGAACAGCCGCGGATCGACGTCGATTTCGCGTTCGGCGCCGCCGGCGGTGTCGTCGTTGATGCGGATCGTGCCGACCAGTTCGCTGTTCACCAGCACGTTCAGATGGCTGATGTTGTAGAGCAGCGCCGGCGAGTGCGCGAACTTGATCTTCAGCCTGGCCTTGGTGACGACCTCGTCGTCGCGCACCGACAGCGGGATCGCGTATTCGCCCTGCGAACCGCGCAGGCGGATCGGCTTCTGCACGCCCAGGTCCTTGAAGCTCAGCGAGCGCGTTTCGGTGCGCGTCGCCGAGGCCAGCGCGGTCGGCTGCGCCAGCACCGGCTGCACCGCCGAGGACGGCACCAGCCCGGCGGGCTGCGAGATGCCCGGCGCCTGCGCGTTGTAAGTGTCCGGCGCCTGAGCCCGGGCGTGCTGGCTGTAGCCGGCGCTGCCGCAGGCCAGTCCGATCAGCACACCGGCGGTGACCGCCTTGCGCGGTCGCAGCACCCGGATGAACTTCTTGAAATACTGTTTCATTTCACTTCCCGCCGTAGCAAAACCCACGTTGGCCATCCTGAGCGTGCCGACCACGCCCAGTGTCAACACTTGTCTGAAGGATTCTTTCATGTCGTCCATCGGACGATTCTCGGCCCAGTGCACCCAGGCGTCGGCGCGGCCGAAGATCGCGTAGATCAGCTGGCTCTCCTGGCGCAGGTTCATCTCGGCGAACTGCATCGCCAGGGTGTCGCCGGTGGAGCGCGTCACGTGCGCGTCGATCCACACCAGCTTGTATTCCGGTGCCAGCGCCACCTGCACGTGCGACTCCAGCGGCAGATGCAGCGGCTGACTCAGGGTCAGCGCGGTGCCGCCTTCGGAGAGGTCGATGGTCGTCGCCGCGATTTCCGGCCCGCCCGGCACGCGCACGCGCGCGCTGATGTCGGTGCTGACACGAATCGCTGCCCGGATCTGCCGCGATTCCCAGGCCACCGACAGCGCCGCGCCGACGATGATGATGTTGTACGTGGTCCACAGGATGTTCAGCACCACGGTGTCGAGTTCGTGGGTGTTCCAGACGAACAGCCGCACGAAACCGACCACCAGGCCGAGCATGTTCAGCACCAGGATCGTGACGTAGGGCTTGGCGATGTCGCGGTCGAAATACTCGTGGCTGACCAGACCGCCTTTCGCGGTCACGTTGAACGTACCCAGCTTCGGGTTGATCAGCGCGAGCAGCGTCGGCACCAGGATGTAGGTCGCCAGCACGGTCTCGTAGACCTCGGCCCAGAACGAGTGCCGGAACGGCCCCTGCAACCTCGAGTTGGTCAGGTTGGCGTGCATGATGTGCGGCGCCGCGTAGGCGAGAATCAGCAGCGCGCCGGCCTGGATGATGTGCGCCTGGAAGAACAGATACGACAGTGGCGCGGTCAGGAACACCAGCCGCGGCAGGCCATAGAAGAAGTGCAGCATCGCGTTGGTGTAGCAAAGCCGCTGGCCCCATTTGAGGCCGCCCTTCAGGATCGGATTGTCGACGCGGAAAATCTGCGCCATGCCGCGCGCCCAGCGGATACGCTGGCCGACGTGCGCCGACAGCGATTCGGTGGCCAGGCCCGCGGCCTGCGCCAGATTGATGTACGCGGTGTTCCAGCCGCGGCGGTGCATCTTCAGCGAGGTGTGCGCGTCTTCGGTGACGGTCTCCACCGCGATGCCGCCGACTTCCATCAGCGCGGTGCGGCGCAGCACCGCACAGGAGCCGCAGAAGAACGTCGCGTTCCAGAAATCGTTGCCGTCCTGCAGCAGGCCGTAGAACAGCTCGCCCTCGTTGGGCACCTTGCGGAAGGTGCCGAGGTTGCGCTCGAACGGGTCCGGCGAGAAGAAGTGGTGAGGCGTCTGCAGCATGCCCAGCTTCTTGTCCTTCAGGAACCAGCCGAGCGTGATCTGCAGGAACGAGCGCGTCGGCACGTGATCGCAGTCGAAGATCGCGATGTATTCGCCGTGGGTCTTCTCCATCGCCCGATTCAGGTTGCCCGCCTTGGCATGCTTGGAATCGTTGCGCGTGATGTGCGTGGCGCCGACCGAGGCGCAGAAATCCTTGAATTCCTGGCGGCGTCCGTCGTCGAGCACGTAGACGTTGAAACGGTCTTTGGGCCAGTCCATCGCCAGAGCCGCGAGCACCGTCGGCCGCACCACTTTCAGCGGCTCGTTGTACGTCGGGATGTAGATGTCGACGGTCGGCCATTCGGTCGGCGGCGTCATCAGCGGGCTGGGCTTGCGCTGCAGCGGCCACAGCACCTGAAAATAACCCAGCACCAGCACCACGTAGGCGTAGAACTCGGCCAGGATCAGGCCGATCGCAAAGCCGTTGTCGAGCAGCGAATGCTGCGAAAAGCCCACCGATTCGGTCACGCGCCAGTACAGGTAGCGCGTCGACACCAGCACCGAGATGCCCATCATCATCAGTGACACCAGCCGCCCTTCGATGCGGTTGAGCCAGGTCGCCGACAGAAACATCGCGGCGCCGAAAGCCAGCTGCCAGCTCAGCGACAGCGGCACCGTGATCACCACGTAGATCGGCAGCAGACAGATCAGCAGCACGCCCCACAGCGCCCAGCGGTGTTCCCAGATCGGTTTCTCGATCAGGTTCTCGATGTTGCGGTCCAGATTGTTGAGCAAGGCCATCAATGATCCCTAAGCGATCTCAACCTGCGCCAGCAGCCAGTCCGCCAGCGCGGCGGCGTCCTGTGCGGCCAGCGAATCCGGTGCGTAACGCGACACCGGTGCCTGGCTGGCCATCGCCTCCTCTACCATCGCGTCGAAACGCAGCACCGTCGGTGTGAGCCGGTAGCCGAGTTCGCGCTGCATGGCGCCCAGCACATCGCGGCACAGCGGGCGGGCAGCATTCATGCGATTGACCACGTAGTAGGAGCCGGCGAACTCTGACCGGGAACGGCAGTAGTCGGCCAGCCATCTTTCCATACTCGCGATGGTGACGAACGAGGCGGCGTCGGGCAACAGCACCATCAGCGCCAGGTCTGCGGCCAGCAGGGCCTGCTGCAGATACACCGAGCCGCCCGGCGGCGTGTCGATCAGCGTGATCGTGCCCGGCGCGATCGGCACCGCGTCGAGCTGGCGGCGCAGCCACTGCGGGTCACGGTCGAGCATGCGCTCGAATTCGCGGCGATCGTCCTCGGCCAGCGAGCCGTAAGGCAGCAGGCGCATGCCGTAGGGGCTGAGGAATTCCGCGTGGTCGAGACTCGCCTGCTGCAGGCACTGCACCGCCAGGCCGCGCGAGTCGGCGACCGGCATTTTCAGGTGCAGGCGCAGCGCGTTCTGCGGGTCCAGGTCGAGCGCCAGCACACTCTGGCGGCGATCGGTCAGCGCCATCGCCAGGTTGGCGACGACCGTGGTCTTGCCGACGCCGCCCTTGGGCGAAACCACGGCCACGACCGTTGAGCGTGCTGTCATCGAGAGGCGCCGCCGACCGTTCAGCGCGGGAAACGCGGGTCGGAAATCCGGCTGAAAACGTCGTCCAGATTCTCCTCGCGCGCTTGCATCGCACGAGGCGCCTTGGCGTCGGCTTGATAGTTGAAGCGCATCCGCGCCGGCTTCTGTTGCGGCACGCTTGACGGTGCGACCAGGCGCTGGAACGTGCTCAGCAGTTCGCCGCTGGCGACGGGCTGCGGTGCGGCTTCGGGTTCAGCGGCAAGGATCGGCGGCGACTGGACCGGTTGCTGCCAGACGCGGGTTTCACCCGGGCCGGCCGAAGCGGGTTGCGGCGGCGGCGCTTGCGGCGGTTGCTGCCAGCGACGGCGCGCGGCTTCGGTGAGCTGGTCCACGGCTTCGTCGACCGGGCGCCGGCTGAGCTCCTGGAACAGGCGGCGGGTCGGCGCGTCTTCGGCCGGCGCCGGCATGTCGACCGGCGCCGTCGTGGTCGGGCTGCGCGCGATCTGGGCGACGCGGGTCGGCGTCTCCACCGCTGCGCGCAAAAGCGACCAGCGCGTCGACAGGTCGGCGCCGGCTGCAGCGGCTGCGGTGGCTGCAGCCGGCGACGGCGGCACGAAGCTCGCCACTGCCGGAGCCTGGTGCACCGGCGGTAGCGGTGCGACCGTCGGCACCGGAGCGAGGACCGGAACCGTCGGCGCGATCTGCACCGTTGGCGGCGGCGCGGCAGCCGGTATCACCGTCGGCGGCGTCGGCTTCGCGGCGGTCGGCATCAGCGATTCACCACGCGGCGCGGCGCGCGATTTTTCGCGAATCTCCTGGTAGTCGCCCGGGTTCAGGCCGAGGTGGGAGAACAGTTGCTTGATGTCGTCGCTACGATCGGCGGCCATGGCGGGCGGGCGCTGCGGCGTTCTAGATGAAGTAGCTAGGGTGGGCCAGGCGGAAGCGCATCGCGTCCACCGGCGTCTCGACGCCGCCGACCTGATGCAGCTCCAGCGCGCCGCTGGCGCCGAGGCGCTTCAGCCAGCTCGCGTAAATGCCCTCGATCACGGCAGGCGACCAGGCCAGCGCGGCGTCGCCGAAAGCCTGGCGCAGCGGCGCGCAGGCATGGACGAATTCCAGGGAAGTCTGCAGATCGCGCACCTTGACCCAGCCCCAGCCGAGACGGCCGAACCAGTCGTTGGCGCTGCGTTCCAGATCGGCCAGCGAGGTGCCTACCGGCAAAGGATCGGCGGCGGCGATGCGGCCGCCGATGGCATAGAAGAAAGAGCGCAACTCCTCCGGCGGCATCTGGGCATTCAATTCATCGGCCAGCGCGCGCAGCAGAGGCAACCACTGACTGTGGGACGCTCGGCTGTGAAAATACTGGAGACTGCCCTGCTCCAAATCGCTCATGCGTTCCCTTATTAGCGAATCGCCCGGGCCGGGCGGACGCGCTGCCTTATACGGTTAACTTAATCGGGAAAAACCTTGATATCAATGCCAAAGCCTCCGATAACCGGATTTGGCTTCGACCAATAATGAACCGGCCATCGACGGCGTGCGCGCGGATGGGCAATTTGCTCCACAAGAACCGAAGCGATCCCCGCCTGTAGGAGCGGGCTCGCCCGCGACGCCAAGGTCGCAGGCAAGCCCGCTCCTACAGGTTCAGCTCCTCAATCCGCTGCCCCGAAGAACTTCTTCGCCCGATCCAGCCAGCCCGCCGCTTCCGGATTGTGCCGGGTGCTGCCGTCGCCCTGAAGCGAGGCACCGAACTCGCGCAGCGTTTCGCGCTGTTTCTTGTTGAGCCTGACCGGCGTCTCGATGACCACGGTGCACAGCAGGTCGCCGACGGCGCCGCCGCGCACCGACTTGACGCCCTTGCCGCGCAGGCGGAACACCTTGCCGGTCTGGGTTTCTTCCGGCAGCTTCAGCTGCGCCTTGCCGGCCAGGGTCGGCACGTCGAGTTCGCCGCCGAGCGCGGCGGTGACGAAGTCGATCGGCACCGTGCAATACAGATCGGAGCCGTCGCGCTCGAAGAATTCGTGCGGCTTGACGTTGACCTGCACGTACAGGTCGCCCGGAGGCGCGCCCTTCTCGCCGGCCTCGCCTTCGCCGGTCAGGCGGATGCGGTCGCCGGTGTCGACGCCGGCCGGGATCTTCACTTCCAGCGTCTTTTCGCGACGCACCTTGCCGCCGCCGCGGCAGGTCTTGCACGGGTCGCTGACCTGGGTGCCGCGGCCACGGCAATGCGGGCAGGTCTGCTGCAGCACGAAGAAGCCCTGCTGCACGCGCACCTGGCCGGAGCCGCCGCAGGTCTTGCACTTGGGCGGCGCCTTGCCGTCGGCGGTGCCATGGCCGTTGCAGGTGGCGCAGTCGTCTAGCGTCGGGATGCGGATGGTTTCGGCCGAACCGAACACGGCCTGTTCGAGCGTCAGCTCCATCATGTAGCGCAGGTCGGAGCCGCGACGCGGCCCGGCGCGACGGCCGCCGCCGCCACCGAAAATGTCGCTGAAGACGTCGCCGAAGATGTCGCTGAAGCCGCCTTCGCCGAAACCGCCGCCGGCACCGCCGCGCTGCAGACCCTCGTGGCCGTGCTCGTCGTAGATCGCGCGCTTCTGCGCGTCGGTCAGCACTTCGTAGGCCTCGTTGGCCTCCTTGAACTTCTCTTCGGCGCCGGCGTCGCCCGGATTGCGGTCCGGGTGCAGCTTCATCGCCAGCCGGCGATAAGCCTTTTTCAGTTCGTCGTCGCTGGCCTGGCGGCTGACGCCGAGAACCTCGTAGTAGTCACGCTTGCTCATAAAACGGGGACATCCGAAAGGGTTAAAAGCTGGGAAGCAAGGACCGCGCTAGCGACCGCAACGAGCGTAGTACCCAAAACACCCCGTTCGTCCCGAGTAGCGCCTCAGGCGCGTATCGAGGGACCCGAACTGCGATCCGGTCCCTCGATACGCCTCGCAAGCGAGGCTACTCGGGACGAACGGAGGTTTGTTACTGCCATGCATATTCAGCGGGACCGCCACAGACGCAAAAAGAGACGGGCGATTGCTCGCCCGTCTCCCCTTTTACCGCTGCGACTTACTTCTTGTCGTCGTTGACTTCGGTGAACTCGGCGTCGACCACGTCGCCGTCCTTCGCGTTGGCGTTCTTGGCGTTCGGCGAGCTGCCGGCGCCGCCTTCGGCCGCACCGGCCTTGGCATAGGCGCGCTCGGCGAGCTTGCCGGCGGACTCGGACAGCGTCGCGCTCTTGGCTTCGATCGCGTCCTTGTCACCGCTCTTGATCGCCTCGCGCAGCTCGCTGATTGCGGCCTCGATCTGGGTCTTCTCGTCGGCCTGGACCTGGTCGGCCAGGTCCTTGAGCGACTTCTCGACGCCGTGGATCAGCTGGTCGGCCTGGTTGCGCGCGGTGATCAGCTCGTTGAACTTCTTGTCATCCTCGGCGTGGGCCTCGGCGTCCTTGATCATCTGCTGGATCTCGGCGTCGGACAGGCCCGAGTTCGCCTTGATGACGATGCTCTGGCTCTTGCCGGTGGCCTTGTCCTTGGCACCGACGTTCAAGATGCCGTTGGCGTCGATGTCGAAGGTCACTTCGATCTGCGGCATGCCGCGGCTGGCCGGCGGGATGTCGGACAGGTCGAAGCGGCCGAGCAGCTTGTTGGCCGAGGCCACTTCGCGCTCGCCCTGGAACACCTGGATCGTCACCGCCGTCTGGTTGTCGTCGGCGGTGGTGAAGGTTTCGCTCTTGCGGGTCGGGATCGTGGTGTTCTTCTCGATCAGCTTGGTCATCTTGCCGCCCAGGGTTTCGATACCCAGGCTCAGCGGCGTGACGTCGAGCAGCAGCACGTCCTTGACGTCGCCGGACAGCACGGCGCCCTGGATCGCGGCGCCGACGGCGACCGCTTCGTCCGGGTTGACGTCACGGCGCGGCTCACGGCCGAAGAAGTCCTTGACCGCGTCCTGGACCTTGGGCATGCGCGTCTGGCCGCCGACCATGATCACTTCCTGGATGTCGGTGTTTTTCAGGCCGGCATCCTTGAGCGCGATCTTGCAGGGCTCGATGGTCTTGGCGATCAGCTCGTCGACCAGCGACTCCAGCTTGGAGCGCGTCATCTTCAGGTTGAGATGCTTCGGACCGCTGGCGTCGGCGGTCACGTACGGCAGGTTGATGTCGGTCTGCGTGGTGCTCGACAGCTCGATCTTGGCCTTCTCGGCGGCTTCTTTCAGGCGCTGCAGCGCGAGCGGGTCCTTGCGCAGGTCGATGCCCTGCTCCTTCTTGAACTCGTCGGCGATGTATTCGATGACGCGCATGTCGAAGTCTTCGCCACCGAGGAAGGTGTCGCCATTGGTGGACAGCACTTCGAACTGGTGCTCGCCGTCGACTTCGGCGATCTCGATGATCGACACGTCGAAGGTGCCGCCGCCGAGGTCATAAACGGCGATCTTGCGGTCACCCTTGACCTTGTCCAGGCCGAAAGCCAGCGCGGCCGCGGTCGGCTCGTTGATGATGCGCTTGACGTCCAGGCCGGCGATCTTGCCGGCGTCCTTGGTCGCCTGGCGCTGGCTGTCGTTGAAGTACGCCGGCACCGTGATCACCGCCTCGGTGACGGTTTCGCCGAGGTAGTCTTCGGCGGTCTTCTTCATCTTCAGCAGCGTCTGCGCGGAGATTTCCGGCGCCGACAGCTTCTTGCCCTTGACGTCGACCCAGGCGTCGCCGTTGCCAGCCTTGACGATCTTGTACGGCACCATGCCGATGTCTTTCTGCACGACGGAGTCATCGAAGCGG
This sequence comes from Hydrocarboniphaga sp., assembly GCF_965279055.1. Lineage (NCBI taxonomy): Bacteria > Pseudomonadati > Pseudomonadota > Gammaproteobacteria > Nevskiales > Nevskiaceae > Hydrocarboniphaga > Hydrocarboniphaga sp. The sequence goes on from NZ_OZ257125.1 coordinate 2,782,835, forward strand.
CGGCCGATCAGGCGCTTGACCGCGAAGATCGTGTTGTGCGGGTTGGTCACGGCCTGGCGCTTGGCGGCGCGGCCGACGATGACCTGGCCGTCATCGGCATAAGCGACGATCGACGGCGTGGTGCGCTCGCCTTCGCTGTTCTCGATGACCTTGACGTTGCCGCCTTCCATGATGGCGACGCAGGAATTGGTGGTGCCGAGGTCGATGCCGATGATCTTTGCCATGTTTCCGGTGCTCCAAAAATATTTACAGAAATTTTCAATTGCGACGATGCAGGCTATCTATTGCCCATCGGCGCCGTTTCAAGGGGTGTCAAATCAGTTTTTCTAACCCTGCCGATCAGGGAGCGCGGGCGACGATGACCATCGCCGGGCGCAGCAGCCGGTCGTGCAGCTTGTAGCCTTTCTGCATCACGTTGAGCACGTGGTTGGGCGCCACTTCGCTGGAGGGCACCATGCTCACCGCCTCGTGGAAATCCGGGTTGAACGGCTGACCCTTGGGGTCGACCTGGCTGACACCCTGCTTTTCCAGCACCGCCACCAGCTGGCGACGGGTCAGCTCCAGACCCTCGACGATGGTTTTCACCTGCACGTCCGGTGCCGCCGCCGCCTGGATGCCCAGCTCGACCGAGTCCGAAATGCCGAGCAGCTCGTTGAGCAGCTTCTCGACGCCGAACTTGCGCGACTGGTCGATCTCGCGCTCGGCGCGTTTGCGCACGTTGTCCAGCTCGGCCAAAGCGCGCAGCTGCGCCTCCTTGGCGGACTGGGCCTGGGCACGCAATTCTTCGATCTGCGCACTCAGTGCGGCCAGATCGGGCTGGGCGTCGGCCGCGGCTGCGGTCTCGTCTACTGTCGGTTCGGGGCTTGCCGTCATGGGTTCGTCGGGTAAAAGTGAGTAAAAACGCTGCGTGCCGCTTGTTTTGGGGCCATAAACAGGCCGTTCAAGCCCCAAAACGCCTTCCCGGGCCTGGCTGTCAGCAGATGCCGGGCCCTGCGGGGCCGCGATTGTAACGAGCTTCAGGCCCGCAGCAGCAGTCCCAGCGGAAATTCCTCCAGCAGATCGGCCAGCAGCAGCGGCCGGTCGGCCTCCGCTTGCAGGCGGGAGCCGGTCAGCACGCTGCGGTAACCGCCCGCCGGCAACGTCACCGCGGTATCGGCCCAGCCGGCAGCCGCGCCCGCCGCCGTCTGCGTCTCGCCGGCCAGCTGCGGCCACAGCCGCGGCGCCAGCACGATCAGCTCGGCCTGGCCCTGGGTGCGGCGGAACGCCAACAGCTGCTCGGCTTTCGCCCCGCTGGCCGTGATCGCCTCGTAGCCGCCGGAGGCAAACAGCGTCGGCAGCTCGCGGCGCAGCCGCAGAATCTGGCGGATCAGGTACATCTTGGCGCGGCCGTCGTGCCAGCCCGCGACCAGCTCGCCGACGGCGGCGCCGGCGAGGTCGGTGAGCGTGGCGGCCTTGGCGCGCGCCGCCTCGTAATCGACCGGCCGACGATTGTCCGGATCGACCATCGACAGCTCCCACAGCTCCGAGCCGCGATAAATGTCGGGCACGCCCGGCATCGTCAGCCGCAGCAGCGTCTGCGACAGCGAACTCAGCGCGCCCAGCCAGGCGACGCGTCCGATGAAGCGCTGGAAGTCGGCGAGAAACAAATTACCGGCGCCCGGCGTCAGCGCGCCTTTGACGAAACGCCCCAGCGCCTGTTCGTAGGCCTGGTTCGGCTGGGTCCAGTTCGAACGGTATTTGCCTTCGCGCACGGCCTTGAGCATCGCGCCGTCGACGCGCTCGGCCAGCGTCGCCAGACCGGCCGCATCGTCGATGGCCTGGTGCGCCGGCCAGACACCGACCAGGGTTTGATAGAAGTAGTACTGATGATTGAAGTCCGGCGCCGGCTCGCCGGCCACGTCGGCGACCAGGCGGCGATTGCTGCGCGACCAGGCGCGCACCCGCGCCGCCCACTCGGTGGTCATGCCGCTCAGGCACGCGATGCGCATGCGCGCGTCTTCGCCGCGCTTGGTGTCATGGGTGCTGCCGCCGATCATGTCCAGCGGATGCTGCTGCAGGCGCAGCGCATTGGCCTTGTGGAACGCGGCCGGCGATACCGCATAGCGGCGCGGATCGCCGCCGACTTCGTTGTGCACCAGCAACCGGAAGTAGCGGTAGAAACTGGTGTCTTCCAGACCTTTCGCCATCGCCGGGCCGGACAGCTGCTGGAAGCGCATCGCCGCGCGGTACACCTGCTGTGCGTCGTAAGGCGAGCCTTCGGCCGCCAGTTCGCCGCTGAGGATGCGGCCGATGAAATCGAAGATCGACGGATCGATGGGGCCGGCATTCTTCTTCGCCAGGCCAACGGCCCAGTCGATGTAGCGACGGTCGGCCGGCGACAGCCGCCCCTCTTCGTCGAGGTAGGTGCGATACACCGGAAAGTAGGCAACCAGTTCTTCCAGCGCCTTGCGGATCGCCGCGTAGCTGAAATCGCGCGAGCGCCACTGGCTCGCGCTCAGGGTCTGCACCGCGTTGGCGAGCACGCCCATTTCGCTGGCGAGATTGTTCTGAACGATGAGCTTCTTGCACTCGTACAGGATCTCGTCGAACGGCTTGCGCTCGCCGCTGAATCGACGATAGATCGTGCTCAGCGCCTTATCGGAATCCGGATCGACGAACAGGCCGCCGACCAGATTCAGCGTGTCGTAGCCGGTGGTGCCGGCGACCGGCCATTCGGCCGGCAGTTCTTCGTAATGCGCGAGGATTTTTTCGAGCAGGATGTAGGCCGGCGCCTCCGCCTTGCCGGCGGCTTGCTGCAGCCGGATCGCGTACTGGCGCGGATCGAACAGACCATCGATATGATCGATGCGCAGGCCCTGCACCTTGTTTTCGGCAACCAGCCGCAGCGTCGTGCGATGCATCGCGTCGAACAGCTCGCGGCGCTCGACTCGAAGGCCGGCGAGTTCGTTGATGTCGAAAAAACGTCGGTAGTTCACTTCGTCCGAAGACACACGCCAGTAAGCGGCGCGATAGCTTTGACGATCGAGCACGGTGCCGAGGCGATCCCAGCTTGGTCGATCGCCCTGCACGCCATTGAACGTCGCCAGCGCGGCGGCGATGGCGTCGATCAGGCCGGGCTCGTCTGCCAGCACCTCGGCCAGATGCTGCTTCAGCGAGGCCGCGGTTTCGCGCAGCGCGCCATCGCTGCCCTGCTGCTCGGCCAGTTGCTCGAAATCGCGCAGCAGATTGGCCAGCCGGCGGGCGCCCTCGCCTGTCGCCGTCTGCAGCGCCGGCGCCAGCAGCTCGGCATAGTCCATCGGCGAAATCGGCAGGCGGTTGTCGAAGTACCAGGCGCTGATCGAGCCTGTGCGCTCGTCGAGCTTCAACGCGATTTCGCCGTGCTCCAGCACCAGGCCGAACTGGTCGCCGAGCACCGGCAGCAGCACCTTGCCTTCGAGATTGCGCCGGCTGGATTTCCAGTCGATGTCGAAATCCAGTGCATGCGGCGAACGCGGCCCCCATTCGAGCACGTCCATCCACGCCGGGTTGTCGACGCCGATGCCGACATGATTCGGCACGATGTCGAGGATCAGGCCCAGGCCGTGCTCGTCCAGCGCGGCGATCAGTCTTTCAAAACCGGCTTCGCCACCGAGTTCGGGATTGAAGCGATTGTGATCGGTGACGTCGTAGCCATGCGTCGAGCCCGGCGTCGCCGCCATGATCGGCGAGGCATACAGATGCGAGAAACCCAGGTCGGCCAGATAGCCGGCCAGCGCCGCGGCATCGTCGAACGTGAAGTCCTTGTGCAGCTGGACGCGGTAAGTCGCGCGCGGCAGCGTCGGTGGCTGCCTCATCCGACGGCTCCTTCCTGATCGAGCAGATTCAGTGCGACGTACCACGGCGGCAACTTGCCGTTATCCAGATCGGCAGTGGCGTAAACGGTGCGGCCGAGAATGTCACCGGCATCACCATCGACGGCCTTATCGCTGAGGTTGGCCACCAGCTGCAGCACCGCGCCATCACCGAAGCGCCAATGCACGTAGATCGTGCCCTGCGCGTCGACGGCGCGGGTGCCCGATCCGCCGCCGGACGTCGCCATGCGCGGAATGACGTGCTCGCGTCGTACGGCGAGCAGATCGCGATGCAGCTTGATCCAGTCGGTCTTGCGCGCCGGCTCGGACCAGTCCAGCACCGCGCTCCGGAACGTCGCCTCGGCCAGCGGATCGGGAATGCGCTTGACCGCTTCCGGGTCCTGGAATTCGGGGAAGGATTTGAATTCTTCCATGCGGCCCTTGCGCACCGCGTCGGCGAGATCACCGCTGAAATCACAGAAAAACGGGAACGGTTGATCGCTGTTCCACTCCTGGCCCTGCCACAGCATCGGAATCTGCGGCGCCAGCAGCAGCACCGCAGTACCGGCGCGAATCGCCTCGGGCTTGGCGAACTTGCCAAGACGCCAGCCGTAGGCGTGATTGCCGACCTGATCGTGGTTCTGGATGAAGGAGACGAAAGCGGTCGGCGGCAGGCTCGCGCTGGGCTCGCCGCGTTTGGCACCATCGCGATGCTCGGAAACTTCGCCCTGGTAGGCGAAACCCTCGGCGAGCACGCGTGCCACCAGCGTCTGCGGCTGTCCTTCGCCTTTGGTGTAGTCGTCGTAGTAGCCGCCGCGCATGTCGGTGATGGCCACACGCAGCACATGATGGAAATCGTCGTTCCATTGCGCGGTATGCGGGCCCGGACCCTGATAGCCGTAGCCGAGCACGCTGCTGCGATTGCCGTCGTTCTCGAGAATCAGATGAATCGGCCGCTCCTTGATCGCCTCGCGAATGCGCTCGCCGAGTTCGACGACGATGTCCGGCCGGCTGTCGTCCCTGATCGCATGCACCGCGTCGAAGCGCAGGCCGTCGAGGTGATATTCCTGCAGCCAGTACAGTGCATTTTCGATGAAGAACGAGCGCACCACTTCCGAATGCGTATCGTCGAAATTGATCGCCGCACCCCAGGGCGTCTGGTGCTTGTCGGTGAAGAAGTCCGGCGCGTACAGCGACAGGTAATTGCCATCCGGGCCGAAGTGGTTGTAGACGACGTCGAGAATCACCGAGATGCCGCGCGCATGCGCGGCCTGCACCAGGCGCTTCAGGCCATCCGGCCCGCCGTAGCGTTCCTCGACGGCGAACAGCAGCACGCCGTCATAGCCCCAGTTCCAGCGGCCCGGGCATTCGGCCACCGGCATGAGCTCGACCGCGTTGACGCCCAGCGACAGCAGGTGATCGAAGTGTTCGATCACGCCGTCGAAACTGCCGGCCTGCGAAAATGTGCCGACATGCAGCTCGTAAACCACCGCCTCGTGCCAGGGACGGCCGCGCCAGTCCGCGTCCTGCCAGTCGAAGCTGCCGGCATCGACGACGACGCTCGGTCCCGCGACACTCTCGCTCTGGTAACGCGACACCGGATCGGGGATCAGTGTGTCGGCGACGCGATAGCGATAACGCGTGCCGGCTTTCGCCCGATCGGTGGTGAGCTCGTAAAAACCGTTCTCGCTGCGATTCATCGCCAACGTTGTGCCACCGTCGATGACCAGCTCGACCTGATCGACGCCCGGCGCCCACAGCCGGAAACGCACGCCGCCGTCGACGCACTCGGCTCCGAACGGCAGCGCGCGATGCCGCTTCATGCGGCGCTCCCGCTGCGGCTGGCGACCGCCGGCTCGGGCTCGGGCCGGATGCTCTCGTCGTTGGCCGACTCCTCTGCGATCGCGGTCGGAATATCGATCAGCTCGACATGCGTCATCCGCGCGAAACCGGCCGGCTCAGCGCGATTGATGAACAGTGCCATCGACCGACCCTGGATTTTGTAGCACTCGCCCTCGGCGAAGTACTGCCCTTCCGTCGCAAAGCCGCTGTCCAGTGCCGTATCGATCAGCAGCTCCCAGCGCAGCTCGGTCTTCATGTCGGGCATGCAGAACTCGAGCTCCTCATGATGCGCATTCATGATCACCATGAAGCTGTCGTCGATGTCGCGCTGGCCGCCAGTGGTGTAGTACTCGCCGGCCGCGCCGCCGAGCACCCAGCCAAAGCAGCGCGCCATGCCGTTGTTCCAGTCATCAATGGTCTGCTCGTTGCCGCTGGGCGCGAGCCAGGTGATGTCCTTGAGTCCGTCGGCGGCCATGACCTTGCCGCGAAAGAAGCCGGGCCGCGAAAACACGCGATGCTTGCGCCGCAGCGCAATCACCCGGCGCACGAAATCCTGCAGACGCTGGTCCTCGGGACGCAGGTTTTCCCACTGCGTCCAGGAAATGTCGCTGTCCTGGCAATAGGCGTTGTTGTTGCCGCCCTGCGAGCGTCCCATTTCGTCGCCGGCCAGCAGCATCGGCACGCCCAGCGACAGGATCAGCGTCGCCAGATGATTGCGTTTGAGCTGGTCGCGGATTTTCAGGATGGCCGCGTCGTCGGTCGGGCCTTCGACGCCGCAGTTCCACGACAGGTTGTCATCGGTGCCATCGCGATTGTCCTCGCCGTTGGCCTCGTTGTGCTTGTCGTTGTACGACACCAGGTCCTGCAAGGTGAAGCCGTCGTGCGCGGTGACGAAATTGATCGACGACCAGGGCCGGCGGCCGTTGTGATCGTAGATATCCGACGAGCCGGTGACGCGGTTGCCCATCTCGGCGAGCAGACCGCCGTCACCTTTCCAGAACTTGCGCACGGTGTCGCGAAACGCACCGTTCCACTCCGCCCAACCCGGCGGAAAACCGCCGACCTGATAGCCGTAAGGCCCTAAATCCCAGGGCTCGGCGATCATTTTGACGGTGTTCAACAGCGGGTCCTGACGCACCGCATCGAGAAACGCCGCACCAGGATCGAAGTTGCCGTGCTCGCGCGCCAGCGTCGAACACAGATCGAAGCGGAAGCCGTCGACATGCATCTCGCTGACCCAGTAGCGCAGCGAGTCCATCACCATCTGCAGCACGCGCGGATGATCGACGTTGAGCGTATTGCCGGTGCCGGTGTAATCCATGTAGTAGCGTGGATCGTCGGTGAGCCGGTAATAGCTGGCGTTGTCGATGCCGCGCAGCGACAACGTCGGCCCCATGTGATTGCCTTCGGCGGTGTGGTTGTAGACCACGTCGAGAATCACCTCGATGCCGGCGCCGTGCAGGCGTTTGACCGTGGTCTTGAATTCCTCGACCAGACCGCTGGACAGAAACCGCGGATCGGGCGCAAAAAAACCGATGCTGTTGTAGCCCCAGTAATTGGTCAGGTTGCGTTGGGTCAGATGCCGGTCGTTCAAAAAATGATGAATCGGCAGCAACTCCACCGCGGTGACGCCGGTGCGCACCAGGTGATCCAGCACCGGCGGCGCGACCAGGCCGGCAAACGTGCCGCGCTTGTTCTGGTCGACACCCGGATGCAGCTTGGTGAAGCCCTTGACATGGGTTTCCATGATCACGGTTTCTTCCCAGCTGGTACGCGGCCGCCGGTCCTCGCCCCAGCTGAAAGAGGTGTCGACGACGCGGCACTTGGGCATGTGGCGCGCGTTGTCGCGCCTGTCGAAACTCAGGTCTTGCCTGGCATGACCGATCTTGTAACCGAAGTTGGCATCGGCCCAATGCAGATCGCCGGCGATGGACTTTGCATAAGGATCGAGCAACAGCTTGTTGGCATTGAAGCGATGCCCGTTCTCCGGCTCGTAAGGTCCGTGCACGCGGTACCCGTAAAGCTGGCCCGGCCGCGCATCCGGCAGATAGCCGTGCCAGACCTGGTCGCTGTATTCCGGCAGGCGCACACGCGCCACTTCGTGCTGCCCGCTCGGATCGAACAGGCATAGATCCACTGCGACGGCGTTGGCGGAAAACAGCGCAAAATTGACGCCTTCGCCGTCCCAGCTGGCGCCCAGCGGATACGAGCGGCCCGGCCACACCGTGGTGCGGGCCTTGTTTGCAACGGTCGATTCCATTCGAGGGCGTTCCCTGTCGTCCGCCGATGGCGCGGCGAAGATCGCGACACGCTCAGGTCTCGGCGGAACCGGTTCAACCTTAACGGCAGGAACTGAATTCAACCTGTCCCGCTGCCGCGGTCTAGCTCCTCGAAGAACGCAGATCCGGCATCTTCGCGGGAGCAGGCTCGCCTGCGAGCCTCAAACCTCAGTTATCCAGCCCCGCCGTCAGGCGCCGTGCGGTTTCCGCGACCAGCGGAATGATGCGGCTGTAGGCCATCCGCGTCGGGCCGATGACGCCGAGCACGCCGGCGACCTGGCCTTCGACGAAGTACGGCGCGGTGACGACGCTGACCTCGTCGAGCACGCGATAGCCCGATTCCTCGCCGATGAATATCTGAAGGCCTTCGGCCGCCAGGCAGGAGTCGAACAGCTGCAGCAGATCGCGCTTGCGGTCGAGCGCGTCGAACAGCCCGCGCAGGCGGCCGACGTCGCCGAGTTCCTGAAAGCCAAGCAGGTTGCCGCCGCCGGCGTAGACGTAATCGCCGCCCTTCGGCTCATCTCCCTTGAACGCCTGCTCGGCCATGAACACCGCGTCTTTCAAGGTCTGATTGACGCGCACTTGCGTGTCGTTGGCGTCCTGCCACAGCGCGGTGCGCAGGCTGACCAGATCACGGCCGGCGAAGTGTTCGTTGAGCACATTGGCGTAGCGCTCCAGCTCGTCGGCGCCGTAGGGCCGGTCGGTGGCGACGATGCGGTTCTGCACTTCGCTCTGGTTGACGACCAGGATCACCAGCACGCGGCGATCCGACAGCGGCATGAACTGGATGCGACGCAGGATCGCCAGGTTGCGCCGCGGCGTGGTGACGACGCCGGCCATCTTCGACAGCCGCGAGATCAGCGCCGACGCCGCCTGCACCATGTCCTGAGGGCTGCGGCCGCGCGGTACCAGATCTTCGGCGATGCGATCGCGCTCGGCGTCGGACAAAGGCTCCGGCGCGAGCAGCGAGTCGACGAAGTAGCGATAGCCGCGCGTGGTCGGCACGCGCCCGGCGGAAGTGTGCGGCGACACGACCAGGCCGAGCTCGTCCAGGTCGGCCATCACGTTACGGATCGTCGCCGGCGACAGGTTCAGGCTGGCGGCGCGCGACAGCGTGCGCGAGCCGACCGGCTGGCCATCGGCGATGTAGCGCTCGACCAGCAGCTTGAGCAGGTCGGCGGCGCGTTGTTCCAGGGGTTCGGCCATGGGCTTCTCAGAAGATTCACGTCCGACGCTAGAGACTGCAAAAATCGCTGTCAAGACAGGTGTATGCGGCCGGCGTACGGACACGCCTCGCGGCGTGGCATCCTGTATCGTCCGTTATCTTCCCGATAGCACCTCCATGAAACCATTCCGCACCATCGGCGTGATCGGCAAACGGCGCGAGCCGCACCTGCCGACCCTGGCGAGCCTGTGCCTGGCGCTGCGCGCGCAGGGCTGCGAAGTGCTGGTCGAAGACAATCCGGCACTGTCCGACGCACCGGCCGGCCGCCGCGTCTCGCGCAGCGAGCTGGCGCGCTCGGTGGAGCTGGCGATCGTCGTCGGCGGCGATGGAACGTTGCTCGACGCCGGTCGCTCGCTGGCGCCAGCCGGTGTGCCGCTGCTCGGCGTCAACCAGGGCCGGCTCGGCTTCATGGCCGACCTGCTGCCCGAGCAGATCGCCGATTCGCTTGCGGCGGTGATTCGCGGCGAGTACGAGAGCGAAGAGCGCATGGTGCTGAGCGCGCGCGTGATCCGCGCCACGCCGGGCGACGACGCCGGCGCCGATGCCGCCGACGCGGCGCCGCGCATCGCCGTCAATGACGTGGTACTGCGCAACCAGGCCTCGATCCGCATGCTCGAGTTCGAAAGCTGGATGGACGAGGACTTCATCAGCCTGCATCGCGCCGACGGCATGATCATCTGCTCGCCGACCGGCTCGACCGCGTATGCGCTGTCCGGCGGCGGGCCCCTGATGCATCCGAGCCTGCAGGCGATGGCGCTGGTACCGATCTGCCCGCATACCTTGTCCGACCGTCCGATCGTCGTCGGCGGCGAGCAGCGCGTCAGGCTGGTGGTGCGCGGCGACGAGACGCTGCCGCCGACCGCGCTGCAGGCGATGATGACCATCGACGGCCAGCTCAGCGAATCGCTGGCGCCGGGCGACGCGGTGGAAGTCACACGCGCGCCCGAGCCGCTGCGGCTGATCCACCCGGCCGGGTACAGCTACTTCGCGATCCTGCGCAACAAGCTGCGCTGGGGCCAGGGCCCGGAAAACCTGCTCGATCGCTGAGGCGCAATCGCAGGCCAAACCGGCGGGCAGCGCCCTACAATGACGCCGCATTCCCTTGAGTCCCGCACACCGCTCCCATGCTGCTCGGCCTTTCGATCAAGAACCTCGCGATCATCGACGCCCTGGACCTCGAGTTCGGGCCCGGCTTCACCGTGCTCACCGGCGAAACCGGCGCCGGCAAGTCGATCCTGATCGACGCCATCGGCCTGGCCATCGGCACGCGCGCCGAAGCCTCGCTGGTGCGCAGCGGCCAGGAGCGCGCCGAAATCAGCGCCGAGTTTTCGCTGAAGGACGCGCCGGCGGCCAAAGCCTGGCTGCAAGCGCAGGAAATGATCGACGGCGACGATGCCGACGCCTGCGTGCTGCGTCGCGTGGTCTATGCCGAAGGCCGCACCCGCGCCTTCGTCAACAACGCGCCGGTCGCCGCCAGCGCGCTGCGCGAGCTCGGCGAAACGCTGATCGAGGTCTTCGGCCAGAACCAGAGCCAGACGCTGGTCCGCGTCGACACGCAGCGCGGCCTGCTCGACAGTTACGGCGAACTCGGCCGCGAGCTGGACAAGGTCGCCGAGCTGTCGCGGCGCTGGCACGCGCTCGCTGCGCAGATCGACAAGCTCGGCAAGGCGCATGCGCGCGATCCGGCGCAGCTGGACTATCTGCGCCATCAGATTCGCGAACTCGAGGCACTGAACCTGCAGCCCGGCGAACTCGATCAGCTGGACGCCGATCATCGGCGCCTGGCCAACGCCGGCAAGCTGCTCGAAGACGGTGGCCGCGCGCTGGAGCTGCTCTACGGCGGCGAAGCCAGCGTCTACGACCAGCTGTCGGCCGCCAGTTCCCTGCTCGCCTCGCTCAGCGGCGTCGACGCCGGCTTCGGCGACGTCGAGAGCAATGTCGCTTCGGTGCAGGCGCAGCTGCGCGAAGCCGCGCAGGAACTGCAGCGCCTGCTCGACCGGCTCGACCTGGATCCGGCGCAGCTGCAACTGGTCGAGCAGCGACTGTCCGACGTGCACGACATGGCGCGCAAGCACCGGCTGCGGGCCGACGATCTGCCGGCACGAGTGGCCGAGCTGCGCGCCGAACTCGACGAAGCCGAACTCGCCGCCGGCGGCGCCGAAAAGCTGCTTGCCGAGCAGCGCGAAATCGAAACGGCATGGCGCGCCGCGGCGCAAAAGCTGAGCGCGGCGCGCACCAGGGCCGCGAAGAAATTCTCCGAACAAGTCACGCGCGGCGTGCGCGGGCTGGGCATGGCCAACGCCGAGTTCGTCGTCGCGGTCGAGCCGGATGCCGAGGCAATACCGCGCGCCCACGGCGCCGACGACGTGCGCTTCGATTTCTCCGCCAACCCCGGCCAGCCACCCCGCCCGATCGCCAAGGTCGCCTCCGGCGGCGAGCTGTCGCGGCTGTCGCTGGCGATCCAGGTTGCCGGCAGCAAGGCCAGCGGCGGCGCGGCGACGATGATCTTCGACGAAGTCGATGCCGGCATCGGCGGCGGCGTCGCCGAAATCGTCGGCCAGCAGCTGCGCGCGCTGGGCCAGGACCGCCAGGTGCTGTGCGTGACGCACCTGGCGCAGGTCGCGGCCCAGGGCGCCAGCCATCACGGCATCGCCAAGGAAGTGCGCGCCGGCAAGACCTTCACCCGCGTGTCACCGCTGGATCAGGACGAGCGTGTGCAGGAACTGGCGCGGATGATGGGCGGCGTCGAGATCACGGCGTCGACGCAGGCACATGCAAGGGAATTGCTGGAGCGGGCGGGCAGCTGAGCCTGCGTGTTGTAGGAGCGGGCTTGCCCGCGACCATGAAGCGCGCAGTCGCGGGCAAGCCCGCTCCTACAGGGTCAGATCAGCGCCCCGGCCGCGCGACACCCTTCAGATTCGGGCAATTCTCTTTCTGGCACTCGCCGTAGATGATCAGGCTGTGCTCGGTCATCTTGAAGCCCAGCTCCTTGGCGCGGTCGCGCTGGCGCTTTTCGATCAGCTCGTCCTCGAACTCCTCGACCCGGCCGCAGTTCATGCACACCAGATGGTCGTGGTGCTGGCCGCGTTCCAGCTCGAACACCGCGTGGCCGCCTTCGAAGTGGTGGCGCGTGACCAGGCCGGCCGACTCGAACTGGGTCAGCACGCGGTATACCGTGGCCAGGCCGATGTCTTCGCCGCCGTCCATCAGCCGGCGATAGATGTCTTCCGCCGACAGATGCCGGGTCGGGCTGTTCTCCAGCATCTCGAGGATCTTGAGACGCGGCAGCGTGACCTTGAGGCCGGCGCTTCTGAGATCGGATGATTCCACGTAAACCACTCCTTGGGGTCAGCCCGGGAGGCTGAAGCCGGCGCCGGCTGCCCGCCGCCCTGAACGATTCGGTATTATCGCAGTCTTCTAGCTGTCTTCCAGCGTTTATTCCGTTGCAAACAACGAGCCTCCGCCCCCTCATGCGCATTCTGCTGCTCGGCCTGCTGGCCCTGAGTCTTTCCGCCTGTTCGCTGCTGTACCGCCTGCCGACCCGCCAGGGCAACGTGATCGACCAGCGCGACCTGGCCAAGCTGCAGGTCGGCATGACCCGCGACCAGGTCAAGTACGTGATGGGCACGCCGGTCGCCGGCAACCCGTTCCGCGACGATCGCTGGGATTACTTCGGCTACTACAAGTCGCCGCGCGGCGACGTCGTCAGCCGTACCGTCAGCCTGTACTTCGACGAAGGCAATCGCCTGGCGAAGATGGAAGGCATCGAGCAGGCCGCGGCCGGCAAGGTCGACGAACTGGCCAAGCCCGACCTGAACTTCGTCAAGTCCGAAGAAAAGAAGGACGCGCTCGAAGCCACCCGCGGCGAAGACCGCGCGCAGCCGCCGCCGGATGCGCAGACGCCGACGCCGGCCGGCGCGCCCTAGCTTTTTTAGGCTCAGAACAAGCTCCGTTCCTCCCGAGTAGCCTCGCTTGCGAGGCGTATCGAGGGACTTGAGCACGATCGGTCCCTCGATACGCCGCAAGCGGCTACTCGGGAGGAACGGGCAGTCAAGCCATATTCCTTAGCGCGGGCGAACCCTCGCCCGCTTGCGCCGGGCATCCTTGGGATCGGCCAGCAGCGGCCGGTAGATTTCCACGCGATCGCCCTCGCGTAGCGGCTCGGTCAGCGGCCGCAGCCGGCCGTGAATGCCGGTGCGGCCGTTCAGATCCTGGTCCTGCAGGCCAAAGCGTTGACGCAGTCCCGGGGCCTCGATCGCATCGGCGAGCGTCGCGCCGGCCGGCAGTTGCAGACTCACCAGCGCCGGTTCCTGCTCGGCCGCATACACCACCTGCACTTTCATCGGCGCGCTTTCAGCCGCGCACAAGCCGTTGCTCGGCGCGCTGACGGAAGGCCTCGATGATGCCGTTGACCGCGCGATCCATCGCCGGCGCCAGGGTCGCTTCCATGATGCGGCTGGCAAAGTCCACGGTCAGCGCCAGCGACACCTTGCAGGCGTGCGCGTCCAGCACCTTGAACTCCCAGACGCCTTCGAGCTTGCGGAACGGGCCTTCGAGCAGCCGCATTTCGATGCGCTCGCCGACGCGCATGCGGTTTTCGGTGGCGAAGCTGTCGGACAGCGCGCTGACGCGAAAACCGACTTTGGCGCGCACCAGGCGCTGGCCGTCATCGAGGGCCTCGTCCGACTCGATCTGCGCCGACACGCAGCCCGGCAGGAATTCGGGATAGGCGGCGACATCGGCGACCAGGCCGTACAGCCCGGCCGCGGCGAACGGCATCAGCGCGGAGCGCTCCAGCGTCCTCATGATGTTGAAGCCTCCAGCGTCGTCGACGTCCGCACGTCAGTTGGCCCACAGCGCCGCGAGCCAGTCGAAAGCGCCGAGCGCGTACAGCAGGATCGCCAGCAGCCCGACCCGCGCCGGATAGCTGAGCATGAAAATCCACAGCGGCGTCCAGCGCTCCTCGCGCGGGCCGGCGACCGAGCGCGCCAGCTCGTTCGGCAGCACGTGGCCGATCAGCACGCAGACCATCAGGCCCGACAGCGGCGCGATCAGCGTGGCGCTGAGCAGCTGCATCCATTCGAAGAAGTTCTGGCCGAACAGCCGCAGCTCGGCGAGCACGCTGAAGCTCAGCATCGAACCCAGGCCGAGATACCAGACCATGATCGCCGCGGCGGTCGCGGCAAACACACGCGTCAACCGCAAGCGTTCCATCAGATAGCGTGTCAGCGGCTCCAGCAGCGCCGCCGCCGACAGCAGCGTGACGATGAAGATCACCAGGTAGAACGGTGTCGCCACCGCGATGCCGGTCCAGCCGGTTGGCAGCGCCTGCGGCAAGCTCTGGAAGATCATGCCGATGCCCGGCGACGGCTGCAGCCCCGCTCCGAGCACGAAGGCCAGCAGCACCAGGCCGCAGAGCAGGCTGAACAGCGTGTCGAGCACGATCACGGTCAGCGCCAGCCGGCCCAGCGGCATGCTCGCCGGCAGGTAGGCACCGAGTGTCATCATCGAGCCGAAGCCCAATGCCAGCGTGAAAAATGCCTGCTGCAGCGCCTCCAGCACGCCGCGCCAGCCGAGCTTGGAGGGATCGCCGAGGAACATGTAATTCGCGGCCTTGACGGTGTCGCCGTAACGACCGGCGGCGAGCACGATCGCGACCAGCGCGACGAAGGCCACCGGCACGAAGTAGCCGGCCGCGCGCTCCATGCCCTCGCGAAAGCCCTGCGCGACGATCACGCAGCTCATCACCATGAACAGCGTATGCCAGGCGAGCGAGCGCTCGGGATCCTGCGCCAGCTCCAGGAAGCGGCCGGCGGCGGTGGCCGCGTCGCCGCCGAGCCCGCCGGCCGCGGCGCGGAACACGTAACCCAGGCTCCAGCCGGCGACGACGCTGTAGTACGACAGGAGCATCAAAGCGCCGAGCAGCGAACAGCCGCCGAGCAGGCGCCAGCGACGGCTCGCGTCGGCGGTCTGCGCCAGCCGCGCAAAGCCGCTGACGATGTCGTCGCGCATCCAGCGGCCCAGCGCCCATTCGGCGACCAGCAGCGGCAGGCCGAGCAGCAGCAGCGCCGCGATGTACACCAGCAGGAACACCCAGCCGCCGTACTGGCCCATCAGGTACGGCAGCCGCGCGATGTTGCCGATACCAATACAGCCGCCCGCCGCCACCCAGACGAAGGCGCGTGCGGAACTCCAGTAACCGTAGCTGCTCTCGCGGATGTTCACGACGCTAGTGTAAGGGCTGTTGTCGTCGCGACGGAGCCTTGACAGCCGCCCCTATAATGGACAAATGAGCAAGAAGAAAGACGAGAAGGACGCCGACCGCATCATCGCGCTGAACCGGCGCGCGCGGCACGACTACTTCATCGAGGAAACCTACGAAGCCGGGCTGATGCTGGTCGGCTGGGAAGTCAAAAGCCTGCGCGAGGGCCACGGCAACATCGCCGAAGCCTACGTGGTGCTGAAAAAAGGCGAGGCCTGGCTGATCGGCGCGCAGTTCTCACCGCTGCTGTCGGCGTCGACCCACGTCGTCACCGATCCGACCCGCACGCGCAAGCTGCTGCTCAACGCCGGCGAGCTGTCCAAGCTGATCGGCAAGGTCGAGCGCGCCGGCTATACGATCGTGCCGCTGGACCTGCACTGGACCCGCGGCTTCGCCAAGGTCGAAATCGGCCTGGCCAAGGGCAAGAAGCAGCACGACAAGCGCGCCACGCTCAAGGAGCGCGAGTGGGACCGGCAGAAAGACCGGATCATGCGCGCGCGCTGAGTCGCGGCGTAACACCACGCAGCAGCTGTCCCAATCGGCCGCCCCCACGCGGCCAACCAAGCAAGTTCTGAGTGCGATCGCGCACCGCCGGTCCTGCCTCAAACGCGCATCGTCGCCTGCATATCACGGACCCGCGCAGCTTCCGGCATGTTGCGACGGCTGGCAGGTCCAGCGCGACTCCGGCAGCCGCCGGGCACGAATGATCAGGGAAGAGCCTGGCCACCATGAACCCGTCATTGCGTAGTTTTCTGCTGCTTTGCGCCGCGCTGCTCAGCCCAGCGGTCTGGGCCGGCAACATCAGCGAATCCGAACCGAACAACGGCTGCGCCACCGCACAAGATCTCGATGCCGCCAGCAAATTCACCGTCGACGGTTCGATCGGGAACGGCGACGTCGACTACTACCGCTTCACTGCCAAGCCCGGCGTGCTGCTGCAGGTCGATCTGAAAGGAGCGGCCTCGGGCGCTGGCACGCTGCACGACTCGGTCGTCGGCCTGTTCGATTCGCTCTGCGACCAGATCGATTTGGACGACGACGACGGCCTAGTCGATGAATCGCTGTTGCTGTTCACTGTGCCCGACGATGGCATTGTCACGATCGCCGTGGCAGGCTCGCCGGACTATTCCTTCAGCGGCGATGCCGGCAATTTCGGCAGCTACCAGGTCAGCGTCGGCAAACCGACCACGCCGATGGTCTCCGGCAAGCTAATCGACGCAGCGACCAAGGCGCCGCTGCCGGTCGACGGCTTTAGGCAGATCCAGCTGATGTACTGCGCTGTGCCGGATGCGCAGCTCTGCAGCTCGATAGTGGCCGAGGTCTCGCCCGACGCCGCGGGCAACTACCACATGCCCTTATTGGATCAGCCGCCGGGCACCTACCAGCTATGGGCTTTGGCCAGCAATTACGCGAACCAGTACTCGGCCAAATTCACGGTCGACGACACCACAGTGTTGGGTGGGATCAACTTCAAGGTGACGCCGCTGCCGCTGCAGATCAGCGAGCTGCAGCCCTGCACCGGCACCGCTGCCGGCGGTAGCTGCGACTACCACTACAAGGTGACCAACACCACGACGAGCAGCCTCAACGCGTCGCTATGGTCGGCCACCTATGCGGCGCCAACCGGCTCGGCCAGCGGCTTCAGCAGATTCATGGGCGGCCAGAACAAGGCACGCAAGCCGCTTTCGGTAACCCTCGATGCGGGCGCATCGGCTACGGTGACGCAATCGCTGTCCGTGGCCAGCATGCCGTCGGGAGCGCGGGCCATGGTGGAAATATTTGCGGCCAACGGCAGCAAGCTGAGCAAAACCATCGGCCATGCCAACAGCTTCGCTTTCACTGTCGGCAGCAACGGCGCGCTGGACATCGCAACCGGCAACGCCATTGCGCAAACGCGCTACCACGCCGGCAAGTCCGCACCGATGTCGGCGGACACGCAGGCGAGCGCGGTGATCGACGGGACCCAATACGACGCCAGCACCGGCCAGCCGCTGGGCGACGGCAGCACCTTTGTCTCGCTGCAGCGCTGCGAAGATCCCAGCTATGACCTGTGTACGGGCTACATCGCCAGCATGACGCCGGGCAGCGACGGCGCCTTTTCGTTCGACGCCTCTGGCTTGGCGAGCGGGCGCTACCAGTTGTGGGCGTATCGCGGCAAAACCTACTCGTATGCGGGAGCTTTCGACTTCGTTAGTGGCAACAGCATCACGCGCCAGGCCATCTACGCGCAGCTACCGCCCATGGCGATCGGCAACGTGATGCTCTGCAGAAACGTGACGGCGCTGCCGGCCGGCAGCGCCTGCGACCAGAGTTTCGAGCTGACGAACAACACCGACGTCGCCCAGACCGTCGACGTCTGGACCACGGTCTTTGCGTCCGCTACCGGGTCGCCCTACGGCACCTCGATCTACGACATCGGCAGCAACGGTGGCAACAAGCCGATCACGCTGACCTTGGCGGCTGGGGCGACCGTGTCCATGACTCAGAGCCTGCCGCTGGGCAGCCAGCTCAAATCCGGCGCCACAGGCGTCGCCTTGATCTACTGCAGCGCGTCTGGCTCGCCGAGCAATACGTTAAGCGAAAGCCCCGCCGTGCAATTTGCGATCGTCCCTTGAAGTCAAGTCAGCGGAACTGTAACCGCGCGTGGTAGTCTTATCGGGACTTCACGGGGGCGACATGGTTTCGACGTCGATCGCAAAACCCGAGGGGCATGCCGAGCTGCAGATCTGCTCGTTAAACGGTCTGCAAACAAGCTAGTTGCGAACGACTCCAACTACGCCCTCGCCGCCTAAACTCCGGTGAGCGTTTGACCCGGCAGTGTCGGTACTCCGGAATCAAACGTCGACTCTTACCGAATAAGGCTGACGCGCGCCCTTCGCCGATGCTCGAAAACCTCAAGGGGATAGGCTTCAGCGTTCCGTGCCTGTTCGGCAGCTGGGGATGAAAACCAAAGACTAGGCTACGCATGTAGAACCGAAGGCGGAGCATTGGCGGACGGGGGTTCAATTCCCCCCGCCTCCACCAAACCAGGGGCCCGTGATCCACCGGACAACCGGCATCACCGGCCCTTTTCTTTTTGCCAGGCAGGACCCGATCATCAGCAAGCCGAACGACAACATGCAGCGCAAGAACGTCGATCACCTGCCGCCGTTGCTGCGCTCGCAGGCATTGCATACGCGGCTGCCGCGCAATCGCCGCCTGCCCTATGTCGGCATCGCCGCGACGGTGCTGATCCATCTGCTGGTCTTGGCGGTGCTTTACGTCAATCGCGGCAAGATGCCGGAGAGCGTGTTCTTCCCCAAGCTGTTCCCGCTCGACGAGAAGGCGATGCCGCAGCTCGACGAGCCGGCGCCCGCCGCCCAGCCCGAGCCACGGCCCGCCTCCTGACGCGGCGCGATAGGAAAATCAGCGCAAGCCGCTGTTCGATACGACACCGTACGGGCCAGCCCGTTATGCTAGCCGCCGACCGGTAGGGGACCGGTTCGTGGGGGCGGATCGATGCGGCGCGACAACACCGACGGCGGCGACATCCAGCGGGAATCCGACCGCGGCTGGCGTTCGTCCGCCTACGCCATGGATCTGCCGGCCGAGGTCGTGCAGCAGCTCGACGCGGCGACGCGTGACGGCTGGCGGCTGTTGTGGCTGCCGCCAGACCTCGCCCGGCAATTCGAAGACGACGTCGCGCGCAGCAGCCGCATGGTGCGGCTCAGTGCCTGTGCGATCCCGCTGATTCTGTTCCTCAGCACGCCGCTGTGGCTGCCGTTGCTGATCGACAGCCGCTACATCATGTCTCCGGGCACGATCCTGGCCAGCACGCTGCCGCTGAGTCTGGTGTTCGCCGGCATGCAGGTGCTGCTGCTGAAGAACCCGACTTACCGGCATATCGAGTGGCTGTTCTGCCTGGTATTTCTGCTCGACCTGATGGTCACGGAATGGCTGCGCCATCAGGCGCACATCGACCGCAGTCTGTTCACGCCATCGGTCGCGGTGTCGATTCCGGTGGCGGTGCTGGTGCTGGGGCGGTTGTCGATCCTGCGCTCGGCGCTATTCGTGGTCGCCTATATCGTCGTCGTGCGGCTGATCGAGATGGTGTTCGACGATCCACTCAGCAACCGCGCGCCGCCGGACTGGCTGGTCGAAACCATCCTGCTGGCGACGGTGGTGATGTCGGCGATCTGGTGGCGGCTATCGGCCAAGCGCATCTGGGCCGCGACGATTTTGCTCGGCGTGCTGGCCTATCGCGATGCGCTGACCGGGCTGGCCAATCGCCGCGCACTCGACGAGCACTTCGAGCGCCTCGCGCGTCAAGCCGAGCGCAACAACGCGGGGCCCCTGTATCTGGCGCTGATCGATCTGGATCACTTCAAGAAAATCAACGACAGCTACGGCCACGATCACGGCGACGGCGTGCTGGCCAAGGTCGGCGTGCTGCTGTCGGGCTGCGCGCGGCGGCCGCTGGACATGGCCGCGCGCATCGGCGGCGAAGAGTTTGCGCTGTTGCTCTACGGCTGTTCGGCGGAAGACGGCAATCGCCGCGTCGACAACATCCTCAGCGATCTGCGCGCGCTGGCCATCGAGCATCGCGAACACCCGGCCGGCATCGTCACCTGCAGCGCCGGCGGCGTCGCTGTACCGACCGACATGCTGCTCAACGAGGCACTGCGTCGTGCCGACCACGGCCTATATCGAGCCAAGCTCGAAGGCCGCGACCGCGCGGTGTTCGTCTAGCGTTCAGGGTTCCGGCGGCGACATGAAGGCCGCGCCATTGGGCAGCGGCGCGCCGCGCAGCACGCGCCAGAACTCCGGCACTTCGATCACGAAAGTCGCCAGCACGCCGAGCGCGGTCAGGCCGAGCGCGACCTGTGCCGCGAGCAAATCCTTTGGTAGCACGAGCAACAGAAAAATCACCAGCAGCGCACTGGAAATGAAGCCGCCCCAGACCATCCAGGTGAAATGCCGGCGCGTGTTGCGCAGGTTGTCGAAGCGGAACAGGAAGGGGCTGGCGACGATGCTTTCCGGCAGGAAAAACCGGCTGTGGATCAGCCAGGCGCCGATCAAATGCCCCCATTCGTGAATCAGATAGCCGCACAGCACCGTCAGCACGGCAGTGCCCAGATGCAGCGCGTAGCCGCCGATGTCGTGAGGCTCGCCGACATCGACGGTCAGTTTCCACAACACGAGTGTGATCGCGATCAGCAGCGCGTCGCGGCCCGCCATTGCGAACAAACGATTCCATTGTCCAGCCATCGTGTGACTCCTTTTTTAGCGCCGCGGCGGCAGTGGAATCAACGCCGACACCTTGAGCATGTGCTCTCGATACGAAGGGCGGCGCTCGATGCTGCGCTGATCCATGAACGGAATGCTGGCGAACGCGAACATGGCGGTCATCGCCAGCGCGCCCGGAACGACCCAGTACCAGTGCTCCGGCGCGGCTGCCAGGCCAAACAGCATCAATCCCCACCAGAAACTGAGCTCGCCGAAATAATTCGGATGCCGCGACCACGACCACAGGCCGGTGGCGATGAACGTGCCCGGCTGCTTGCGCGCGATAAAGGCGTGCAGTTGCAGGTCGGCGATGGTTTCGATCGCAATCGCAGCCAGCGTGACGATACAGGCCGCGGCGTCGAGCCAGCCCAACGGCACGTCGCCGCGCGACATCACCGCGTAAATCGGCAGGCAGCCGAGAAACACCTGCACCGTCGGGAACAGGTGAATGCCGAACAGATCGGCCCAGAACGCGCCGCGTTGGCCGGCGCGCGCGCGGATCAGAGGGTAGCGCCAGTCCTCGTGGGTGAGGCCGCCCCAGTGCACCGACCAGTTCGTCGTCAGCCGGATCGCCCATAGCCACACCAGCGCGCTGACGATCAAGGCGCGCGGATCGCTCGCAGCCTGCGGGTGGCTGGCCATCCAGTAGAGCGCCAGCAAGGGCGGAATCACGCTCCAGTAGGCGTCGTAGAAACTCGAATTCCGGTAGCGGCGGCTGTAGGCGAAGATCACCAGCGTCGCGACGACGTCGGCGAGCAGCGCGTTCCAGGGCTGCGCGATGTCGAGCCCGTACAACACCACGGCCGCGGCCGCAATGCACAGCAGATATGCCGCCAGAATCGGCCCGAAATCAGCTTTACCGGCCATCGCCCTCGCCTCTCCACGCGCTGAGTTGGCGCATGCAGAACTATGCTGGCGCCCTGTGCAGCGGGCCTACTCTGAGCGGATGAGATGGCGCGCGAGCGCCGAGTCCGCTGCGCTTCAGGCGGAGCCTTTAGGCTGCTGGTTTTCCGGCCCGGCAAGGAAGCATGGCTCAGGAGATCCGCACGCTGACCGGCCTGCGCGGCCTTGCCGCGCTCGGCGTGATCAATCATCATGTCAATATCTTCGTCGTCGGCGGTACCGTGTGGCTGCGCGGGCAGACTTTCGTCGACCTGTTCTTCGTGCTCTCCGGCTTCGTGATGAGCCTGACCTATCTTGGCCACGATGCGACTGGAGCGGCTTCTTCCGAGCGCGCTTCGCTCGCATCTATCCCCTGCATTGGCGTGTCGCCGACGATGACCCAGGCGTTGCTGCTGGTCATCGCTGTTGCGATCTACGCCGCGCCGGCGATCAGCGGCAGTGACGCCTGGTTTCTGCTACCGGTGTATCCGCCGCTGATCTACGCGCTTGCGGCCAACGACGGCAGGATCGGCTGGCTCAACAACCGCGTCGCGGTGTGGTTGGGCGACATCAGTTACTCGCTGTACCTGATCCACCCGGTGGTGTTGCTGGGTCTGAAAGGCGGCTTCGACGCGATGCCGAAGATGCCGCAAGCATTGGCGCTGCTGGTCTACGGCGTCGCCGCCACAGCACTGTCAATAGTCCTCTCGGCGGCCAGCTATCGTTGGCTGGAGAAGCCGGCGCGCGCGATGCTGTCGGCGCGCAAGCAGCAGGCTGCGCCGCGTCAGAACGCGCGCTTGCCGGTCAGCGTCTCCCACCACATGCGCCAGTCGCCGGCGAAGGAATAGAACGGATAGCGGAACGTCGCCGGCCGGTTTTTCTCGAAGAAAAAATGGCCGACCCAGGCGAAGGCGTAACCGCAGACCAGCGCCGCGACGAACCACAACCCGCCGCCTTTGAAGATGCCGGTCGCGAGCAACAGCAGCGACAGGCTGCTGCCGATGAAGTGCAGCCGGCGGCCGGTGCGATTGCGATGTTCACTGAGGTAGAACGGATAGAACTCCGCGAATGATGTGAACCGGGTATTGACCATCGCATGCCTTCCGTGAATAGCCGAATGGGGACAGGTTGACGGCGATGTTACGCGGTCACGAGTCGTTCATCACGCAAGGCGCGCAATGCGGTCTCCAACGAGGAGAACGCGATGAAATACGACTTCCCCAGCAAGCCGCCTAAGACCTTGCCGAAAAAACAGGAAGGCGCGATCGGCTACATTTTTCTGTGGCTGGTCGGCGTGCCGATCCCCTTGCTGTTCGTCTTCTTCCTGCTGCGCGGCTGCACCTGATCAGCAGGAAGGTCGCAACCAAAGACTCCATATCGCCACGCGATTTTTTCTTGACTACATGACCTAGCGGCTGTGTTCGGCTGCATCAGGCAGCACGCTGCGGTCCGAACCTAAGACAAGGCCGACGATCCATTACCGGGTTGAGAGGCAAAAAAAGCCCCACATCGGAGGCGATGCGGGGCGAGTGCCTGGGCGGGTCGGGGGGCCAGGCGTTTACTGTTTTAGGAAAACGAACCGACCGAGCCTGCGCCGATTTCGGGCCTGGTTCAGTACGGCCGCGCACATTGTGTTGCGTGCGCTGGCGCACGGTGGCCGCCCATGCGCTTGGGCTATAAGTGGCGCGATCCTGCGCAGTACCATCGAAGGCATTCGGACCAGATGGCCTGGCGTTTTGAATGGAAGCGCTGATGGACCAACTGCAGCTTGTCCCACCCGCTGTTTCCGACCCGGCCCGTCACGCCGACGAGAGTGTTTCTGCCTGGGTCAAACGTCGGCATTGCGCGGTGTGCGCCTGCCTGGCCGTCGCCGAGTCGAGCCCGGAAATTCCGCACAACCTGGAGCCTGTGCTCTATTCGTTTGACGACCCGATGATTCAAGGGCCGCATCGCGACATAGCGCTATTCGCCTGCTCTTCCTGCGGTCGCCGATGGGCCTTCAACGCCGCCTATTCCGATTGGACCCTACAGCCCTAGCACCGCGGACGAAACGGATCGGTAGCAATCGCAGGCCGCGCGCTCCAGACCCGGACGGTCCAGTATCGATATGCCGCCCCGGCTGTAGTGAATCAGGCGCCTGCTTTGCAAGCTGCCAGCCGCTACGGTGACGCCGCTTCGCCGAACGCCCAGCAGGCCGGCAAGCAGTGCATGAGTGAGCTGAAGATGATGCCCCTGCACGCGATCATCGGCGGTCAGCAGCCACCGCGCGAGACGCGCCTCGATGTTGTGGAACCGGGCACAGACAGCGGTTTGCGCGACTTGCACGAGCAGCGCGTAGATATAGCGATCCAGCTCCCGCTTCAATGAGGGCACGTTCTCGACCGTCTTGCGGAAATTGGCAGCCTGCATTCGCCAGGCGCCGCCCGCACCGTGGACCAGGGCGCGGATCGGCGAGCGATCGACGCCGAGCACCAGCGGCACGCCGAGCATGCCTTCATTGCCGACCAAGGCAGCTTCCAGCCTGGCTTCGCCGGCCCCGGCCATCAACGAGATGAAGCTCTGCGTCGGAAAATAGACATCGCGAATGGGGCTGCCGAGTTCGCACAACACATCGCCGAAACTCAGCTCCACCATTTCGCATTCGCCTTGAATGCGCTGAGTGATCTTTTTGGGTAGGGCGTCGAGTAGTCGATTGATAGCGGGGATGCGCGCCACGGAGGGCATTGACTCTTCCCGCAGCGACGACGGCACCAGATATACGGGGACTAGGGTTGGTGCCGAATTGAATGCTGCGTCTCAGGATAGACCAATGCGCGACGCCGGTCTGTTCGCTCAAGCACCCATTCAATTTTTGCCCCGGCCCGGCCCGCGCCGTCGGATGCCGGTCTAAATTTCCGCTATGTACGGTAGAAGACGATCGAATTCTTTTTTGACCACCGCATAGCATTCGCAGCAAGCCTTTTCGAGACCCGGCCGATCGATGACGGTGATACGGCCTCGGCTATATCGGATCAGGCCTGCGGCCTGCAGCTTGCCTGCGGATTCGGTCACGCCCTCACGCCTCACGCCCAACATGTTCGCGATCAATTCCTGCGTCATCGTCAAGGTGTTGGTGGGCAGCCGGTCCAGACTCAGCAGCAGCCAGCGGCACAACTGCTGATCGACCGAATGATGTCGATTGCACACCGCCGTCTGGGACATCTGCGTCAGCAGTGCCTGGGTGTATTTCAGCAGCAGATGCTGAAGCGATCCGGCCCGGCTGAACTCTTCTTTCAGCAGACCGCCCGGCAATCGATAAGCATGGCCGGCGCTCTGCACGACCGCGCGATTCGGCGTGGTCTCGCCGCCCATGAAAAGCGCAATTCCGACCATGCCCTCATTGCCGACGACGGCGATTTCCGCCGACGCGCCATCTTCCATCACGTAGAGCAGCGAGACGATCGAATCGGTGGGAAAGTAAACGTGCTGAAGTGTCGATCCCGACTCGTACAGCACGTGGCCCAGCGGCATCGCAACCAGTTCCAGACGAGGAAAAATCCGCTGCTTGGCTTCGGATGGCAGGGCAAGGAACAACAGGTTTTGCTGCGGATGATGATCGCCGGGCAACACGCTCTCCGTTTTCGATCAACACGACGTCATCGTGAGGGAGCAGTCGAAGCTCAAGGATGCCGGCGAGCATACCGGCATCGCCACCCGCTGTATGTACGACAACGAACATTGGGCCCGAAGCTACGGCTTCCGAGAATATTTTTTCCGGCAACGCCGTACTAGACTGTGCCCAGGAAAAATGCGCCGATTTCGCGGTCTGCCTGCGACTTTCCCAAGCTGTAGTGCCGATGTAGCAGCTCCGCCAGCCGGTCGGAGCGGCCTTCCACCTTGAGCAGATCGGCGGCGCTGAGCTTGCTCCATCGTCTTTGTGCGGCGATGACCTGCCGGTTCCAGGCCACCACGCCGATGTCGATGTTGGCGATGGTCGGCGGTGGCTGGCTCATCACATCGTCGTCGCCCCGGGCAGCCTGCAAGGGCTCGGGTTTCATCGCCGCGACCAGCCAATCGTCTGCATGGCGAACCCGATGGTCGGCACGCAGCGGTGCCGAAAACGAATCTGATCGAGGATAGGCTGGCTTCACCGGGACTCCTGGTTGCAATGCGGTATGGGCGCTGGCGAAATCGAGAGCCGCCAGACCCGGCGACCCGCGACACGCTGCCCCGGCCACCGGCGCATCGTCTCGAACCTGCCGCCCGGCATGGCGCGAAAACAGCTGACCCGGGAGCCTCGGTTTTCCAGCTTAGTCAGTGGTTAAAAGGCCGTCGGTTCGGTAACGAACTTACCCCGCCCGGCGCGTTGGCAAGGCTGCGGATCGGGTGCCCCCAGAAACGAAAAAACCCCACGTCACCGTAGGGTTATCGTACGTCCCGACACCTGCTGAATATTCTCGAATGGTGGAGCGGAGGAGGATCGAACTCCCGACCTCTGCATTGCGAACGCAGCGCTCTCCCAGCTGAGCTACCGCCCCTTCGAGGGCGCGCAGTATAACCAGTGGCCGCGGCGGATAACAGCCCTGACGAAAACCATGTGCCGGCTTGTTACAGACCGCGTCCGGAGCAAAGTCTGCGACGTATGATGCTTTGTGCACCTAAGCCGCGGAATCACCATGAGACGCCTCGCTCCCTGCCTGCTGCTGCCCCTGCTCGGCCTGACTTCGACTGCGGCGCTGGCGATCCAGCCCGGCGTCGACTATCGCCAGGACGAGTTGCTGGTGAAGTACCGCGACGGCGAGTCGCCGGCGCAGGTGCGCAGCAGCTTCGGCATGGTGGCCAAGCGCAGCCTGATGCGCGGCCGTGTCGAGCTGCTGTCGCTGCCCGGCTTCACCACCGCGCAGGCCAGCGCCGAGCTGCTGCGCCAGGATCCGCGCGTCGAATACGCCGAGCCGAATTACCGCCGCCGCAAGTCCACGTTCACGCCGAACGATCCGCTGTTTCCGCAGCAATGGGGCCTGTACAACACCGGGCAGGCGAACTTCGTTGCCGGCGGCCAGGCCGGCACGCCGGGCGCGGACCTCAATCTGCTCAACGCCTGGGACGGCGCCGACAACGGCAGCGCGAGCCGCATCGGCAGCGCCTCGGTGATCGTCGCCGTGGTCGACGACGGCGTCGAGATATCGCACGAGGACCTGGAGGCGAACCTCGTCACCGGCTACGACTTCAAGGGCGACGACGCCGATCCCAGCCCCGGCGGCAATGGCGACGACTATGACGACGACGGCCACGGTACCGCGGTCGCCGGCTGCATCGCCGCGGTCGGCAACAACGGCATCGGCGTCGCCGGCGTCGCCTGGAACTCCAAGATCATGCCGCTTCGTTTCGACTACGACGTCGCGACCCAGGTCGAGGCCCTGCAGTACGCGCGCGATCATGGCGCCAAGATCATCAACGCCAGCTTCGGCGGCCCGGGTTTTTCGCAGACCGAGCTGAACGCGATCAAGGATCTGGCCGCGCACGACATCCTTTACGTCGCCTCGGCGGGCAACGACGATTCCAACATCGACCGCGGCCAGCTCAATTACCCGGCCAATTACGACAGCGACAACATCGTCTCGGTAGCCTCGATCAGCCGCCAGGGCCAGATCACCAGCTTCAGCCAGTACGGCCCGCTGAGCGTCGACGTCGCCGCGCCCGGCCTGCAGATCGTCACCACCGCGATCCACAACAGCTACACCACCACCGGCATCTCCGGCACCTCGTTCTCGGCGCCCTATGTGGCCGGCGTCGCCGCGCTGATCCGCTCGCAGTATCCGAGCGCGGACTATCGCGAAGTCAAAGCGCGGCTGATCGAAAGCGGTGTCAACGGCGACAACGCCAAGCAGCTGACCATCGGCGGCCGCGTCGACGCCGACGCTGCGCTGGACATGACGGCGCGGCCGTCGCTGGTGGTCAAGAGCGTCACGCTCGACGCCGCCGGCAATCACGTGCTCGACCCCGGCGAAACCGCGACGATGCGCGTGGTCGTGCAGAACCTGTGGCAGGCGGCGACCAACGTGCGCATCAGCGCGGTGGCGGGCAATGGCCTGAGCATCGGCGGCGGCACCATCGCGCTCGGCGCGATCGCGCAGAACGGCAGCGCCAGCGCCGATTTCACCGTGACCGTACCGGCCGGCCTCAGCGGCCACCAGTACGAGAACTTCACGTTCACCTTGACCGCCGACGGCGGCTACAGCGCGACGCGCAGCTATCAGGACGAGGTCGGCAAACTCACGCTGGGCAGCCCGGTCAGCGCCGGCTTCGCCGGCAGCAATGCCAACCTCTACGACGAATACCAGGCCTGGCATGTCGAGCTGCCGACCGGCGGCGCACCGCGCTACCTGGTGATCGAAAGCAATGCCAACGACGACGTCGACTTGCTGGTCAAGCGCGGCACGCCGCCGCAGTACGACATCACCGTCGGCATCGATCCGGATTCCGACGACGACGGCTTCTTCTGCACCAGCGGCACCGCCAGCAAGTGCGAGGATCCGGACACCTACATCGGCGGCGACACCAAGACCGGCCTGGAGCGCATCTGCATCGCCAGTCCCGCTGCCGGCACCTACCACATCGTCGCGGTGAACTTCGCGCAGCTGGCGGCGCCGCTGAGCTACCAGCTCAGCGCCTATACCTCCAACGTCTGCGGGCCGAGCACCAGCGACAGCGGTGGCGGCGGCGGCAGTTTCGGCGCGCCCGCCTCGCTGCTACTGGCGCTGGCGGCGCTGCTGCGCCGCCAGATGACGCGCGCGCGACAACGCAAAACCGCCATCACACGGGCCATTTAGCGTGCATTTCGCACCGTACTGACGGCGGGTTCTCGCGGGGGCACTTCCCGCTCGGAAAAAACCCTGCTAAATAGGCGCCGCACGCAAGCGAAACGTGCGCAACTGGCGACCGTTTTTTCACGAGACCTCGATGGCCCGAAAGCCTAAACCGAAGCCCCAAGCCGAGCCGGCAAAATCCTTCGACGAATTCGCCGAGGAAGGCGAGTCCATGGACGACGAGACCGTGGCCGAACCGGTCGAAGTCGTCAGCTCCGGCCGCTCACGCGACTGGCGCGATGTCGAGCGCTATAAAGAGATGCGCGAGCTGCGCAAACGCGTCGGCGACGACTTCTTCGACATCGACTGAGCCGGCGTCGCCAGAGAATGCGGCAGGGCTCTCACATCGCGCGGCTGATCAGCATCGCATCGCCATAGCTGAAGAAGCGGTAGCGCTGCGCCACCGCGTGCCGGTACGCCGCCATCAAATACTCGTAACCACCGAAAGCGCTGACCAGCATCAGCAAGGTGCTCTCGGGCAGATGGAAGTTGGTCAGCAGCCGGTCGACGATGCGGAAGCGGTAGCCCGGCGTGATGAACAGGCGCGTTTCGCCCTCGCCGACCCGCACCACGCCGTCGCCGATCGCCGCCGACTCTAGCGCGCGCGCCACCGTCGTGCCGACCGCGACCACGCGCCTGCCGGCGGCACGCGTGGCGACGATGGCCTCGGCCAGCGAGGCCGGAATGTCGTAGCGCTCGGCGTGCATGCGGTGCTCGCTCAGATCGTCCACGCGCAGCGGCTGGAACGTGCCGGCGCCGACATGCAAGGTCAGCGTTGCGGTGTTCACGCCCTTGCCGCGCAGCTGCGCCAGCAGAGGCTCGTCGAAGTGCAGGCCGGCTGTCGGCGCCGCCACGGCGCCGGGCTTGGCGGCGAACACCGTCTGATAGCGCTCGCCGTCGTCGCTGCCCGGCACATGCTCGATGTACGGCGGCAGCGGCAGCCGGCCGGCACGCTCCAGCAGCTGCATGAACGTGCCCGGCGTCAGCAGGCGCAGATGAAACAGATCGTCGTCGCGCCCGAGCATCACGATTTCGGCCGGCGCCTCCTCGCCGAGGTCGACCAGGATCACGCCACCGGGCTTGGGCGTCTTCGACGCGCCGATCTGTGCCAGCACCTCGTGCTCGCCCAGCACCCGCTCGACCAGCATCTCGACCTTGCCGCCGGTGGGCTTGCGTCCGAACAGCCGCGCCGGGATCACCCGCGTGTCGTTGAAGATCAGCAGGTCGCCGGCGTCGAGCAGCGTCGGCAGGTCGAGCATCGCCCGGTCCGCAAAGCCCGCGTCCGCCGACAGGCCCAGGTCCAGCAGCCGGCTGCCGCTGCGGCGCTCGGCTGGATACTGGGCGATCAATTCCGCCGGTAGCTCGTAACTGAAATCGGAACGCCGCATCGCTTCAATCCGCTATGCGACCAGGGCAGTCGCAGGAAAACCGCGATTGTAGCGGCCGCCCGATGAACCGTGCTCAGGATCGGCCGGAAGTAAACTCGCGATTACCGATACAGTGCACCGCCGCACCAAATTGCAGCGAATGTCATTGCTAATTCATACCGGCGGGCTAAAATTCCGCTCACTCATCGGGCAGCGGCGCAAAGAAGCGCTGACCGCACCGGGGCAACGCAGCTCCTAACAAGGATGAGATGCAGCACCCTAGAGTCTTAAAAGAGATTCACGTTGTCGAAGCCGCCCGAGCAATCGAGGCGGCTTCTGTTTTGGCCAGCCCGGCCGCTACTTGCGCAGCCGCAGAAAGTACGGGATCGGGCGCTCTTCCGGCTCCGCCCTGACCACCTCGCGCAGCGCCGGCACCACCGGCCGCTTCGCCCGCGCAGCCGCCCTCGCCTGCTGCGCCGCCAGCTGCAGATCGGCTTGAGACAGTGCCAGATTGTCTTTCATGTTGCGGAATATCCTTGGGTTGCACCCGGCATGCAAAAACTGCAGCAGCCGATGTCGGCTGATCAGGGATTTGCCGAAACGAGCTTGTCGCGGCGCAGCAGTTCGTCGCGCTTGATCACCGTTTCCTTGGGCGCGTCGATCCCCAGGGTCACGGCGCTGCCGCCCTTTACCTTCGTCAGCGTGATCCGTACGTCCTTGCCAATGCAGATGGTCTGGCCGACGTGCCGCGTCAAAACGAGCATGCGTGCTCCTCCGGTTAGGCACGCAATTACGTGCCTTTCGATCGCTAAAAATAATGGCTGGCCGAACCCCGCCCCGGTCTGTGCGGCCAGCCGCACCGCTGTGCCGGGACGCAAAGCTCTACCCGTCATAGGCAGACGGGAAATCGCGGCAAAACCGGCAACCGCTTGTCGCCGGCCGCGATCTCATGTGCCGTTGGGCCTGTCGAAGCGTGCGGCCGATCGCGGCTTCCGGCACGGCCAGATGATGGCGTGATCGCGGGCCAGGCATGGAAACGGACACAAAAAAGCCCCTTTTGCAGGGGCTTTCCGCTAGACGTCTTTGTAGAACGTCTATAAACACTTGCCACTGGTGCCTAAGGAGAGACTCGAACTCTCACGAGGGGTTACCTCGGCGGATTTTGAGTCCGCTGCGTCTACCGATTCCGCCACTCAGGCAAGGCGCGCGATGATAACGGGCCGCTTACCGCGCAGCAATGAATCGCGGCTCGGTGACCGGCATCGGCTCAGAGCGTGAAGTCGTAGCGCAGGCCGTAGGACCAGCCGTAGCTGCGTTCCTGGCGCTCCTGGTTGAACACGGTGGCGCCCGCGACCAGGCGGATATCGGGAAGCGACTCGCCGAACACGCGCAGCGGCAGCGCCGCTTCCAGGCCATAGCTGACGCTGTTGAAGCTTTCGTCGGCATTGGGGTTCTTGACACCGACCCAGGCCCAGCCGACCCGGCCGCTGAGTTCGACCGTGTCGAGCACGGTGCCGGTGGTCACCAGGTAGACCGCCCACAGGTGCTTGAACTTGGCGTCGTTGCTGGCCTTGTCGTCGTCGGGCAGGAAGCCACCATGGCCCTCGATCGCGATACCCGGCGCCAGGCGCAGGCCGACGCGGCCGCGGTAGAAGGCGCCGTCGAGCTTGTCGTCGCCATAGCGCTGCTGCAGGGAATCGTCGGACAGGTCCAGCGTCGCCTCGACGCGCTCGGCGCCGAAGTAAATCTTGAAGCCGTCTTCGCTACCGGAACTCGCGGCCTCGCCGCCTTCGGTGGATTCGCCGCTGCCGGAAGACGAACTATCGGCCGTCGCGTCGGCAGAGACCGAATCGGGCGGCGGCGCCGAAGCATCGCTGGCAGCGGCATCAGCCGGGGGCGCGGCGTCCGCCGGCGCGACATCGCCGGTCGGGGGCGGCTCGTCGCCGCTCGCGGTGCTCTCGTTCTGCGCCAGCACGCTCAACGGTGCGACGGCCAGCAACGCAGCCAGGCCCAGGCTGATGATGATCTTCGACATGCACTCCTCCCTAATATTTTCGGCGTCCGCCTGTCGGGCGGCTCTGGTCGCGATTCTACTGTCAGCGGCATGGCGGCCGCAGCATACGCGGGCCATTCGACAAGGTATGCGCCCGCCGCGCCGCGAGCGGCCGTCGCGCCGGCCACGTGGTGCACAATAGCGAACCCGCCGGCACCATCGCAGCACCGGCTGCCGCCCTGGCGCAACACGCCGCAGACCACGAGTCGAGATGAAGGCCAATTTCTGCAACAACTGCGGTCACGCCGTCGAACATCGCGTGCCCGAAGGCGATCACCTGCCACGCGCGATCTGCCCATCGTGCGAGCACGTGCAGTATTTCAATCCGCGCGTGATCGTCGGCGTGATTCCGGAATGGGAGGACGGCCGCGTGCTGATGTGCCGGCGCAACATCGAGCCGCGGCTGGGGCTGTGGACTTTCCCGGCCGGCTTCATGGAACTGGAAGAAACCACGGCGCAGGGTGCCGCTCGGGAGGCGTTCGAAGAATCGCAGGCCGATGTCGAGGTTGGCGAACTGGTCGCGGTGATCAACGTGCCCTATGTGTCGCAGGTGTACATGGTGCATCGCGGCCGCATGCGCAGCGCGCATCACGGCGTGACGCCGGAGAGCAGCGAAACCCGCCTGATGCGCGAGGACGAAATCCCCTGGGACGAGATCGCCTTTCCGACGGTCTGGCACAGCCTCCAATATTTCTTCGCCGATCGCGCCGCGGGCCGCGAGCAGATCCACACGCTGAGCCTGGAGCGCAAGCCGCGCGACCCGCGCGCTCAGGAGATCAGCACCGGCGAGCCGTTGACGCCGTCTTGATTCGACACGCTGCGGTGCTAGAGTCGGCGTGATGGCCCAGCAAAACATCAAACTGCAGCAGTTCTTCGCCGCGCCCCGCAGCGTGGTGTTCCGCTATTTCTCGGACCACGAACACTTCGGCCGCCTGTGGTGGCCGGCGCGTTGCAAGGTACTGAAGCTGGCCGCGAGCAACGAGCCCGGCGGCGTCGGCTCGGTGCGTGAAATGCGCATCGGCACGATCCGTTTTCAGGAAACCATCACCGCGTTCGAGCCTGAGCGCAGCATCGAGTATCGGGTGACGCAGGGCGGCCCCTTCAAGAATCATGTCGGCCGCATGCATTTCAGCGAAGTGCCCGGCGGCACCCAGCTCGACTACAGCATCGAGTTCGATTCACGCTGGCCGATGGTCGGCAACTTCGTCGCCGGCGTGCTGCACACGGCATGGCTGCGAGGCGTCTCCGGTGCAGTCGACCGGCTGGCATCGCGTAGCGCCTGAGCAAGGCTGTTGCGGATCTTCAGCCACACCTGCTCGAACACCGAAATCGTCTGCGCGCTGGGCTGCGGCGATCAACTGGTCGGCGTCGATGCGGACTCGGACTATCCGCCCGAGATTGTTTCGCGCCTGCCGCAACCCGGCCGCGATCTGGATCTGGATACGCGAGCGGTGCTCGCGCTGAAACCCGATCTGGTGCTGAGTTCGCTGACAGTCCCCGGCCACGAACGCATCGTCGATGAGTTCACCGCGCTGGGCCTGCGCACGATCACCTGCGATCCGCAAAGCCTGGAAGATGTTTTCGACGACATCGCGACCATTGCCGAGGCACTCGATGTGCGCGAGCGCGGCGCGCAGCTGATCGCGCAAATGCGTGCGCAGATGCCGGCCGTCACGGTCGCCAAGCAGCGGCCACGGATTCTGGTCGAATGGTGGCCCAAGCCGGTGATCGCGCCGGCGCGGCGGTCCTGGGTCAACGACATGATCGAACTCGCCGGCGGCCGCAATCCCTGCGGCGATATCGACGCCAAGAGTTTTTCGCTGCCTGACGATGCGCAGCCGTACATCGCCGACGCGGTGGTGATGTCCTGGTGCGGCGTGCAAGTCGACAAGTACCGTCCCGAAATCGTGCGCCGCCGCGAACAATGGCAGCACTGGCCGGCACTGCGCGATGAGCGCATCTATCCGATCACCGAAGCCTGGCTCGGCCGGCCGGGACCGCGGCTGGTCGAAGGCTACGCGGCGCTCAGGCGCATCATCCAGAGTGTCGAAGCCGGCGCGGCGCGCGGCTGATCGCGTTGCGATGATCCCGGGTTTCACCCGGGCTACCCGTTCTCTGCAAAGCGCGGGCTCCCAGAAAAAAATCAGGCTTGTCTGCGGCGTGTAAATTGGGCAACGAACTGGCGGCTCGTGGCATGAATACTGCGGATTTATGGCATCCGGCAAAAGCCGTACTGGCCGGACTTTTTTTCGCAGCGAGGCAGCCCAGGTGCATCGACCCAGGACTCTCAACCCATGCGCGTGATGCTCGTCGACGACGAGCCGGAACGGCGCGCGGCCACGGAGGCACCGTTACGCATGCTCGGCCATGAGGTCGTCGGCTTCAGTACATCCAGTTCGGATCTGGCCGCCGCCGTCAAGCGCCACCAGCCCGACGTGATCCTGATCGACGTCGAAGTGCCCGGCCGCGACACGCTCGAATCGCTGGGCCAGGTCACGCGTGACCGGCCGCGGCCGATCGTGCTGTTTGCCAGCCGCAGCGAACCCGACACCATCCGCAAGGCCTTGCAGGCCGGCGTCACCTCGTATGTCGTCGACGGCCTGAATCCGGCGCGGCTCAAACCCATCATCGATGTCGCCATCGCGCGCTTCGAAGAGTTTCAGGCCCTGCGTAACGAACTCGAGGAAACCAAGAACAAGCTGGCTGATCGCCGCGACATCGAGAAAGCGAAAGGTCTGTTGATGAAGCGCCGCAGTCTGGATGAAAACGGCGCCTACGAATTGCTGCGGCGCATGGCGATGGATCGCAATCTCAAACTCGGCGACGCCGCGCGCACGCTGATCGCTGCAGCCGAACTGCTCTAGACCGTCATGGCACTCGAAAAGAAAAACATAAAGCTGGGCCTGGTACCGCTGGTCGACGCGGCACCCTTGATCATCGCCAAAGAAAAAGGTTTCTTTGAAGCGCAGGGTCTGGACGTCACGCTGTCGATCGAAGCCTCCTGGGCCAGCATTCGCGACAAGGTCGCGGCTGGCCTGCTCGACGCGGCGCACATGCTCGCGCCGATGCCGATCGCGGCCACCGCCGGTGTCGACGGTGTCGGCGTGCCGATGCTGACCGCGCTATCGCTGAACTTGAACGGCAATGCGATCACGGTTTCGCAATCGCTGTACTGGCGCATGCAGCTCGACGATCTGAATCCGCGCTCCGTCGGCGAGCGCCTCAAGCGCGTGCTCGACGCGGATCGCGCCGCCGGCGCGCCGCCGCGTGTTTTCGCGCATGTTTTCCCGTTTTCTCCGCACTATTACGAGCTGCGCTACTGGCTCGCCGGCTGCGACATCGATCCGGACCGCGATCTGCAGCTGGTAGTGATTCCGCCACCGCAGATGGTCAGCGCGCTGCGCGACGGCAGCATCGACGGCTTCTGCGTCGGCGCGCCCTGGGGCGCGGTGGCGCAGTCCGCCGGCATCGGCCGGGTGGTGGTCAACAAATACCAGATCTGGAACAACAGCCCGGAAAAAGTGCTGGGCGTGACACAGGCCTGGGCCGCGGCGAATCCGCAAACGCATCTGGCGCTGCTGGCCGCGCTGATCGAAGCCGCGCGCTGGCTGGACAAGGCCGAACATCGCGCGGAAGCCGCGCGCCTGATCGTCGAAGGCCATTATCTGGACGCTACGCCCGAAACCATTCACGAGTCGCTGCATGTCGATCTGCCGTCCAAGCCCGAGAATGCCGGCCTGGTGTTCCATGCCGGCGCCGCGACCTTCCCCTGGGTGTCGCATGCGATGTGGTTCATCGGCCAGATGCGCCGCTGGAACCAGCTGCCGGCGGATATCGATGCACGCGCGATCGCCGACGCCAGCTACCGGCCGGATCTGTATCGTGCCGCGGCCGCCAGGCTCGGCCAGGCGGTTCCGTCGGCCAACATCAAGAGCGAAGGCCATCACTCCGAACCTCGCCTGCTGCCACCGGAACAGGTGATCGAAGTCGGATCGGATCGCTTCTTCGACGGCGCGACTTACGATCCGCACTGATCGGTAGAGTTACGAAAAAGCCGGCGAAAGCCGGCTTTTTCGTATGCGTAGTGATGGATAATCCCGGGTTTCACCCGGGCTACGGTGATCGGGTGGCCGGGGTGAAACCCGGGAAAGCGTTCAACAAAAAACCCGCCGGCTTTTCAGCCGGCGGGTTTCGTACGTCTGCTACCTTAAAGCAGCTAAGCGCTACTGCACCACCACCTTGCCCTTCATCTCCGGGTGCAGCGTGCAGGCGTACTCGTAGACACCCGGCGAGGAGAACGTCCGGGTGTACGTCGCGCCCATCTTCAGACGATCGCTCTTCTGATCCGGGAAGGCGACGAAGTGGTTGCTGCCGTCGTCATTGGTCCAGGTCACCGTCGTTCCCACCGGCACGGTCAGCGTGTTCGGCGTGTAGGCGAAGTCCTTGATCGTCACCGTCTGCACGGCAGCCGAAGGCGCGGCCGGTGCAGCTTCGGCCGGCAGCGGTGCCGCGTTTTCGGCGGTGCGAACCGTCGGCGCGACCGTGACGCCACCGGCGGACTCGGTGACCTTCAGCTCGACGCGACGATTCAGCTCGCGACCTTCGTCGGTGGCGTTGTCGGCAACCGGCACCGCTTCGCCGTAACCATGCGAGCTCATGCGAGCCGCCGCGACGCCCTTGGATTCAAGATAGGTCTTGACCGAGGCGGCGCGACGATCGGACAGCTTCAGGTTGTAGGCGTCGGAGCCCTTGGAATCGGTGTGGCCCCCGATTTCGACCTTGATGTCCGGGCGGCTGTCGAGCGCGGTGCCGACGCCGTCGAGGATCACCTTGGCATTGGGCGTCAGACGCGCCTTGTCGAACTCGAAGGTCACGCCCTGCAGCACGATCGTGTCACCGACGCCGCAGCCTTCCAGCGTCATCGGCTGGCCCGGTTCCGGCGCCTTGCAGATCGGGTTGTACTCGTCGTTGTCGTTGGCGTCGGTGCAGCCCTTGTCGGCCGGGAAGTCGATCTGGCCATCGCCGTCGTTGTCGATGCCGTCGCTGCACTGCGGCGGCGGCGGGGGCGGCGGCGGCACCACGACGACCGGCTCGGGCGGCGGCGGCGGCGCCACCGGCGGCGCGCCGAACGGGATGCGCAAGCCGAGGTTGAACAGCGGCTCGTTGAAATCGCGCTCGCGGTTGTCGTCGGTCTTCTGCACGTGATACAGCGCTTCGGCGCGGATGCCCCAGCCGCCCGGGCTGAAGGCCAGATCCCAGCCGAGGCCGGCGTTGAAGTTGGTGCCGTCGCCCGCCTGGATGTCGGCATGCAGGTAGGGGCCGCTGCCATACGGCGTCAGGTAGGCGTTGATACCGGCGCCGCCCATCCAGTTTTCTTTCTTGGAACCGGTGTTCGAATCCGGCTCACCATAGTTCAGGTAAGTGCCGCGCAATTCGAACGCCACCTGCTCGGTCAGCATGACGCCGGCCGCCAGCGTGCCGCCCATGCCGTCGTCGGCGTCGCGATCGTCGTCGGCCAGCGCATAGGAGAACATCGGGGCCACATAGATGCGATTGTCGTCGAGTGCGTAAGCCGGGCTATACGTCGACGCGATCACCAGTGGAATCAGGGCGAGGCGGAATGCTTTCATGCGTGGTCCCTTCTCTCTATATTAGTTACTGCTGTTTGTGACTGATTTCGAGTTTTCTCTTTACAACCCAGCGGCTCGCCTAGGGCCAAAAAAAATCCACCGTCATCTCGAAACCTGAGTTCGAAATGGGGGTGGACGTCATTGCCTGATCGGACCGCCGTTGGTCCAGCGACAACCTTCCGGCTGTCGCGTTGCCTGTGAATAATGGCTCAGGTAGCGGCAGCAAACAACATGCCATTTCAAAGACCTGCATACGCCAGCGAATTCCGGCAGGTGTCGCGGCTGGCACGATGGTTGCTCGATCGTGAACTGTCACCCAGGTCCGGTTGCATCGCGGCCCAGGTGAATACGGACTAATGAAGGTCCTCGTGACGTCACCCCTCTACGGGCTGCGATGCAGCGGCCACGGGAGATTCGAGCCAGCGGCTCGTACGACATTCGGGGCCATCGGCAACAGCAGTCCATGCGCGTCAAGCACAACACACGTTCGCTTTTTGTCGCCGGCCTCGGCCTAGCCGCTGCACTGGCGCTGCCCGCCGCGCTCGCCCAGGCCGACACTGCGCCGCTGCCGGCAACACCCGCCACGCTCGAATTGCCCGCCGAGCTGATCAACGAGGCGCTGGCCATCGACCAGGGCGCACGGTCACAGCTCGACGCCGCGCAGCCGGCCGACAGCGCCCGTACCACGCTCTACGTCGACAACCAGCAGCCGCGGCTGCTGTTGCTGCAGATGACGGTGCAGATCGATACCGACAAGCCGATCCGCTACACCTACGGCGAGGGTGAAGGTCTGGCACTGCAGACCGATGCGGTGCAGCGTCTCGCCGAGGTCGCGATCGCGCCCGGCCAGCACACGCTGTACGCCGAATACGTCGCGCGCTATCCCGAAGATCGCCCCGGCACGCCGCGCCTGCGTTCGCGCATCAACCAGAGCTTCGAGCAGCCGGCCGGTGCCAGCGCGATGGAAATCAGCCTGGCTCCGCAGGGCTGGGCGCGCGAGCCGGCAGTCAAGCTGCGCCAGTGGACGCCGGCGCCGGGCGGCCTCGACAGCGCCGAGCTGCATGCGATCGATCTGCTGCTGTCCACCGGTCGCGAGCTTGCCGCGGCCAGCGACCTGTTGGCCTTGCAGACGCGCAGCGGCGGCAGCCTGCCGGCCGACTTCGCCCAGCGACTGGCCCGTGCGACCGGCGCGCTGCGCTCCCCGGCACTGGCCGCGCCTCAGGGCAATTCGGCACTGGTCGGCGAATACCAGGCCGCCGCCGCGTCCGGCGACGTCGCCGCACTGGAGCGCATCGGCAAGGACAGCAAGACCACCGACACCGAGGCGCTGGCCTTGCGCGACGAGGCCAACACCGCGCTCGGCTACAAGCTGCTCGACGAGCAGTTCGGTGCCGCCGCCGACGCCGCCTTCCGCCGCGTGCGCAGCCCCGGCCCGTATTCGGAGACCGCGCTGCTTGGCCTGGGCTGGGCACAGCTGGTGCCGGCCAAGGGCGCCGCCGCAAGCGCAGCGCCGCAAGCGGCCGGCGCGGTGAAGACCTCGATCGGCAACTCACCCTCGCCGTTCTCCTCGTCCTGGGTGGTCGCCGACGAAGACCAGGCCGATCAGCTGCGCCGCGCACTGGTGCCGTGGACCGAGCTGATCGGCCGCGACCCGACCGAGGCCGCGGTGCAGGAAGGCAGCCTGGCGATCCCGTATGCGCTGGATCATCTCGGCGCGCACAAGCAGGCCGTCACCTACACCGAGCGCGCGATTGATCAGCTCGAACACACGCGCACCCACCTGGAGGGCGCGCTGACGCACATCAGCAGCGGCCGCATGGCGCAGCTGGTGGTCGACCGCGACGACGAGCCGGGCAATGGCTGGGCCTGGTGGTTCGTCGCACTACCGGAGCCGCGCTGGTGGCTGACCGCACCGCCGAACGCGCCGGACAACTTCTACGTCGAGCGCCTGTTCGACAACGACGCCTTCCGCAGCCAGCTGCAGAACTGTCACCGGCTGTATGAACTCGACCGCCTGCTGCTGCGCCGCGGCGCGCAGATCGGCGACCGCGATCCGGCGCTGAGCGCGCGCATCGCCGCATTGCGGCCACGCATCGCGCAACTGGCGACGACGCAGCGCCAGCTGCTGGCGCGCATCGCCACCGAGCAGGTGCAGATGCTGAAGAAGCAGACCGAGCAGTACCTGGTCGAGGCGCATTTCGCGATGGCACGTTTCAACGACCGGCCGCCGAACGCGATCGGCAATGCGCCCGCCGTCGGCAAGAAAAGCAAATGAAGTCGCGCACGATGAACCAGCGTCTTGCACTCTGGCTGCTGGCCGCATTGAGCCTGACGGTCACCGGCAACGCGCTGGCTGCCAGCGACGAAAGCGGCACCGTCGGCTCGGTCGCCGAAGACAACGGCCTGAAGAAGGATGGCTGGGCGCGCATCAAGACCACCAGCATCCTGCGCATCGAGCTGTCGGACGAAGTACCGGCCAATATCCAGACCGCCATCGAGCACTACGACCGCATCATCGCGCTGCCGATCGTCGATCCGCAGCTGCGCGCCGAGGCGATGCGCCGCACGGCTTATCTGCGCGTGCAGCGCGCCGACAGCGGCGAGTTCGATGCGCGCGAAGTGCGCCGCGCGATCGCGATCTACCAGCAGCTGCTGCTCGACGTACCCAACGATCCGGGCAACGATCGCACGCTGTATCAGCTGGCGCGCGCGTATCAGCTGGTCAACGAAACCGACAATTCGATCGCGCAGCTGCAGGATCTCGGCCGTCGCTATCCGCATTCGGCGATGACCGGCGACGGCGTGTTCCGCGTCGCCGAACTGCTGTACTCGCGCGAGCGTTACGCCGAAGCCGAAACCAATTACCGCACCGTGCTGAACCTGGGCACGGACACGCCCTATTTCCAACCCGCCGAATACAAGTATGGCTGGGCCATCTACCAGCAGGGCCATTATCCGCAGGCATTGCCGGTGTTTCTCGGCATCCTCGATCGCGAATTGCCGCAGGGCGACATCGCCGATCCGGCGCATGCTTTCGACGACGTATCGAGGAGCCGCGTCGAAGTTGCGCAGGATTCGCTGCGTGTGGCGAGCCTGTCGTTCGCCGCACTCGGCGGCGGCCGAGCGCTGAACGATTACTTCGCCAAATCCGGCGAGCCGCGCTATTCGACACTGCTGTACAACTCGGTCGGCGCCCGTCTACTCGAAAAACAGCGCTACACCGATGCGGCCGGCGTCTACACCGCCTTCGTCGAGCGTCATCCGAACAGCGAGCGGGCG
The DNA here is from genome assembly GCF_965279055.1 of Hydrocarboniphaga sp. NCBI lineage: Bacteria > Pseudomonadati > Pseudomonadota > Gammaproteobacteria > Nevskiales > Nevskiaceae > Hydrocarboniphaga > Hydrocarboniphaga sp. The sequence continues at coordinate 2,823,594 of NZ_OZ257125.1, forward strand.
CCGGACTTCCAGACCCAGGTCATCGCCGCCTACAAACAGGGCGGCTTCAACGACCTGGTGCTACAGGCCAAAGAGAACTACGCCAAGCGTTATGCGCCGGGCAGTCCGTATTGGAGCGGCACGCCGAAGCCGGAAGTCCTGGCGCAGGTGCGCACTCATATGGACGACATCGCGCACCATTATCAGGCGTTCGCGCAAAGCACCGCAGCAGCCGATCCGAAACGCCGCGAGCGCTTCCTGACGGCGGCCAACTGGTATCAGCGCACGATCGAGCTGTTTCCGAACGATCCGAAAGTGGCCGATCTGAATCTGCTGTACGCCGACGCACTGTACGACGGCGGCCAGACCCAGCTGGCGGCGCAGCAGTATGCGAACACCGCCTACAACCGTCCGGGCTTTGCGAAAGCGCCGGAAGCGGCCTATGCCTCGGTGCAGGCTTACCAGCGCCTGGCCGGTGAAACCCAGGGCGCGGCTCACGACGCGGCGCTGCGCGAATCGGTTGCCGCGAGCCTGAAGCTCGCCGACACGTTCAACGGCCATCCGCAGGCGAGCACCGCGCTGACCCGCGCCGCGCAGGATCTGGTTACGCTGAAAGATCACGATCAGGCGATCACCGTCGCCACACGCGTGCTCCAGTCCAAGCTGCCGCTGAGCAATGACCTGCGCCGGCAGAATCTGGCGGTCGTCGCCGATTCGCAGTTTGCCAAGCAGCAATATCCGGAAGCCGAAGTCGCCTACGTCGACCTGCTCAAGGTGATGCCGGCCGACGCGCCGGAGCGCGCGGTCACGATCGACCAGCTCGCGGCTTCGGTCTACAAGCAGGGCGAAAAGGCGCGCGACGCCGGCGATCTGGCCGCCGCGGCGACCAGCTTCCTGCGCGTGGGCAAGGTCGCGCCGCAGTCGGCGATTCGTGTCAATGCGGACTACGACGCCGCCAGCGCGTACTACGAGCTGAAGAACTGGACCGCCGCGGAAACCGTGCTCGAAGATTTCCGCACGCGCTATCCGCAGCACCCGCTCGCCGCCGACGTCGACAAGCGCCTCGCCGCCGCCTACGAGAAAAACGGCAAGCCGCGCCAGGCGGCCGATGCCTACACGCGTGTCGCGCGTCGTCCTGCGGAAACCGTCGACACGCGCCGCGAAGCGGCCTGGGCCGCAGCGACGCTGTACGACGGCAGCAAGCAGCCGGCTCAGAGTTCGCAGGCCTACGAGTTCTACCTGAGCACGTTCAATCCGCCGCTGGATCGCGGCATGCAGGCGCGGCGGCGCATTGCCGACATCGCCCGCGACGACCTGCACGACAACGCGCGATACGAGCGCTATCTGAACGAAATCGTCATCGCCGACCGCAATGCCGGCAGTGCGCGCAACGACGCGTCCAAGCTGATGGCGGCGCAGGCGAGCCTGGAAATTGGCCGCGGCCAGGCGCAGAAAGCAAGGCAACTGGCGCTGGCGCAACCGATCGAAAAAAGCCTGGCGCTGCGCAAGTCCGCCACCGACGCGGCGATCGCCAGCCTGTCCAGCGCGGCCGGTTACGGCTACGCCGAAGTCACTACCGCGGCGACCTTCGAACTCGGCAGCGTCTATCGCGATTTTGGCAAGGCGATCATGGACTCCGCGCGCCCGGCCAATCTCAAGGGCGAGCCGCTGGAGCAGTACGAACTGCTGCTGGAGGAGCAGGCCAATCCGTTTGAAGAGAAAGCCATCCAAACCTACGAGGCGAATCTCGGCCGCATGAAGCAGGGCCTCTGGAATGACTGGATCCACAAAAGCGCCACGGCGCTGGTCGAACTGGCGCCGGGCAAGTACGGCAAACACGATCAGCGCGAGACCACCTATGACTCGCTCCTTTAACCACAGCGCAGGCGCGACGATCGTGGCGCTGCTGATCGCGGCGCTCGCCGCCTGCACCAACGGCCCGCCGGTGCGCGACGGCGCCACGACCACTACGACCAGGAAAACCGTCGCCGCGACGCCGGCCAAGGCGACGACGCCGGCACGAGACAGCGCCGACGCCGATCGCCGCTTCAACGCCGCACTGAAGCTGATGAAGGACAAGCAGCCCAAGGAAGCGCAGGCCGCATTCCAGGCTTTAGCGGCGGACTTTCCCGAATATTCCGGCCCCCTGACCGCGCTCGGCATTCTGTATGCGCAGGGCAAGCAGCGCGATCAGGCGCTGGCGAGTTTTGCCAAGGCCGCGTCGGCGAATCCGAACAACGCGGTCGCCTGGAACTGGCTGGGCTCGCTGTATCGCGAGAACAACAATTACAAGCAGGCCGAAGAAGCGTATCGCAGGGCGCTGACGGCCAAGGCCGACTACGCCGCGCCGCATCTGAATCTCGGCATCCTGTACGACGTCTCCATGCGCCGGCCGCAGGATGCGATCAAGGAATACCGCGAGTACCAGCGCATCGCCGGCAGCGATAATTTGATGGTCAGCGTCTGGATCAAGGAACTCGAAGCCAGCTCGACGCAGCGCACCGCCTTGGTCGGAGAGCCGAAATGAAGCTGTTTCCCGCCGCTCTGCTGCTGAGCCTGGCCGCGATGAATGCCGACGCCGCGCCCGGCGAAAAGCCCGCGGTCGACACACAGACGCCGGTCGGCACCAACGTCATCGGCGAGCAGGAATCCGCGGTCGGCCTGTACCTGATGCCCTGGCAGGAAGAGGCCGCTGGCGACGCCGATCGGCCGCCTTCGCGTGTCAGCGAAGCACTGGCGCCGGTCGACACCACGCAGTTCGAAGGCCAGGTGCGAACCGACGCCTCGATCGCCGCGTATCGCCGCGCCGGCGTCAACCGCAACTAGTCCGATGTTCGCAACACGCCACACGCTGCATGTCGTCATTCCCGCGAAGGCGGGAATCCAGGACAGCCAGCGCTGCACTGACAACATTGGATTCCCGCTTTCGCGGGAATGACAAAACCCGCTTCTTTCATCAGAGAACCAGCCTCATGGAGTTTTTCAATCACGTCATCCGTTTTTTCCAAGGTGGCGGTTATTTCATGTATCCGATCGCGCTGGTGCTGGCGATGGCGGTGGCGGTGGCGATCGAGCGCATGATTTTTCTGCGCAAGACCGAGTCGGAGAATCGCGCGCTGTGGGCCAAGGTGGCGCCGCTGCTGAAGTCCGGTGACCTGGCCCAGGCCGAGTCGCTGGCCGCGGGTTCGGAGAGCGCCGTCGGCAAGCTGCTGCAGACCGGCTTCGCCCAGGCCAAGATCGACAACCGCCGCTCGGAAGTGGAAATCGCCACCGAAGAAGGCCTGATGGAAGTGCTGCCGGCGATCGAACGCCGCACCCACTACCTCGGCACTTTCTCGAACATGTCGACCCTGCTCGGCCTGCTCGGCACGGTGCTGGGTCTGATCGGCGCCTTCGCGGCGCTGGGCAATGCCGATCCGGCCGAGAAGGCCGACCTGCTCTCCGCCGGCATTTCCGAGGCCATGAACTGCACCGCCTTCGGCCTGATGGTGGCGATTCCGTCGCTGCTGATCCACGCCTGGCTGCAGAGCCGCACGACGGAGCTGGTCGACACGCTCGAGTCGGTGTGCTCGCGCTTTGTGTCGGCCGTGTGCAACCGCAAGCAAGTGATTCGCTAGCATGACCGCGGTCGACCTGACCGAAGACACGGGCGAGGAGGCGCCGCGCAAGGCGCGGCGCAGCCGTCGCCTGGCGCGTCATCTCAAGCGCGGCGGCAGCGAGGAGCTGAACATCGCCTCGATGATCGACGTGTTCGCGGTGCTGGTGTTCTTCCTGCTGGTGAGTTCGTCGATTACCGCGGCCAAGCTCAACGTGCTGTCGCTGAACCTGCCGTCGAACGATGCCGCCGCGCCGCCGGACAAGCAGCCGCTGCAGCTGTCGGTGAGCCTGCTGCCGGATGCGCTGCTGATTTCGGATCGCAATGGCGCGGTGCGCCGTCTCGACAACACGCCGGCCGGTTACAACCTCCAGGCGCTGTCCGAGACCCTGGTCGAAACCAAGAAGGCGGCGCCGACCGAAAACACGATCACGCTGCTGATTTCGCCCGACGTGCCCTACGAGGACGTGGTCAAGGTGATGGACGCGGCGCGGCTGACGCCGGCCGAGGCGCGCAATCTCGGCCTGCCGCGCGAGCTGTATCCGCTGATCTCCATCGGCGACACGCCGGTGTCGGCCGGAGCCGCGCCATGAGCTCGCGTCGCAGGGAGCGGCGCGCCGAGCGCACGGTCAAGCGCAAGAACAGCGCGGTGGTGATCAACATCGTCTCGCTGATCGACATCTTCGCGATCCTGGTGTTCTACCTGCTGGTCAATGCGCTGGTGGTGGAAGTCATCCCCTCTCCGCGCTCGCTCAAGCTGCCGGAATCGGCGATCAAGGAACAGCCGCGGCAGACGGTGACGATCATCGTCACCGCCGAGGACGTGCTGGTCGACAACCGCGCGGTGATGTCGACGCAGCAGGCGCTCAAGGCCGACGTCAAGCTGCTGGCGCCGCTCAAGTCCGCGCTGCTGCTGGCGCCGCTGATGCAGGTCGAGGGCGATACGCAAAACCGGCTCACCCGCGGCGAAGTCAACATCGTCGCCGACAAGAGCATCCCGTATTCCCTGCTGAAGAAAGTCATGGCCACCTGCACCGATACGCGCTTCGCGCGCATCTCGCTGGCCGTGGTCGAGAAGAAGGGATCGTGAGCCACTCGCTGATGACATCGCACTCCGGTACCTCGATACGCCCGCGTTGCGGGCTACTCGGTACGAACGGGGTTTCGCCATCAGGTGAATCCCCACCGAATCCCCGTTCGTGCCGAGTAGCCTCGCTGGCGAGGCGTATCGAGGCAGCGGATCGCACCAGCCGAATCCATGCCGCACCAGGAGGAGGCGTATGAGCGCCACCGCAATGAATTACAACGCCATCATCGGCGTCGATGCCTGGGGCATCGCCGAAGAAACCGATCGCCGCTTCAAACGCATCCTGGTGCGCACCTTCGCACCGGTGATCGCGCTGGCGATGATCATTCCCTGGGTGCAGTTGCAAATTGAAAAAGCAGCGGACAAGCCGCCGACGGTGCAGGTGATCGAGCTGCTGCCCGATCCCCCGCCCTTACCCAAGCCGGAGATCAAGCCCGAAGAACCGCCGGTCGAGAAGGCCGAAGTCAAACCGGTGCCGAAAGCCGAAGCGCCGAAGCCGGTCGTGCCGAAAAAAGAACAGCCCTCACCGGCCGCGGCCGCTGCGGCACCGGCACCGAGCGCCCGGGAGATCGCGCAACAGTCCGGCCTGATGCAGTTCCGCGATCAGCTCGCCGCGGTACGCAGCCAGAACGCGCTCAGCGCCAGCAACGATCAGCCGCTGCAGGTCGAGTCTTCCATCAGCTCGACCACCAACAGCACGCCCAAAGGGGAGCGCCTGGCGTCGGCCAGCGGCAGCGGCGGTATCGGCTCCACCAGCGGCAGCAGCGTCGTCGGCGCGCAGAACGGCACCAGTTTGGGAAACCGCCGCACCGCCAGCGTGCAAAGCGGCATCGGCTACGGCAGTGGCGCAGCCCAGGGCAACGGCGGTACTGGCTCCGGCGCAGCGGCATCCCGTTCGCTGCAGGAACTGCAGCTGGCTTTCGATCGCAGCAAGTCGTCGTTCTCGTCGATCTTCAATCGCGCCGCGCGCGAAACGCCGGGCATGGATGCCGGCAAGATCGTGCTCAGCCTGACCATTGCCCCGGACGGCTCGGTGTCGCAATGCAGCGTGGTGTCGAGCAGCTTCAACGATGCAGCGCTGGAAGAAAAAATCGTGCAGCGCGTGCGCCTTATGAACTTCGGCGCCAAAAACGTACCGGCCTACACCTATCCGAACTATCCGATGAACTTCATCGCCTCATGAACCCGAGACTCCAGCCTGCTGCGGCATTGCCGCGTCATCCGAGGGAGGAATCCGCCATGACATCCAACCATGCCAGACGCGATCTGCTGATGGGCATCGCGGTGCTGCTGCTAGCGGCGAGCGCCTGCGTCTACGGCTTCATCAAGATCGTGCCGCTGGCGCTGGCGCATGGCGAAAAGGTCGAGCCTTCCACTTCGCTATCCGAAATGTAAGTAAAAGACACGTGCACCGTGCACTAAATATGACAGGACATGCACGAGCTTCATGACAGTCACGCCCAAAGCTGGTTCAACTGTCAGTAAGGTTTTTCTGCAAAGCCCGCAGCAATGTTACAAGCAGCTAATATTTATAGCTTTTTTGTCGTAACAATGGTTGGCACAGCGGTTGCTTTATAAGTGATGCGACCAAAGTCGCTTGAAGGAGTCGAGCAAAGACGCTCGCTTCTACGGATATCGACGTCCACGTCCTGGCCCAGTGCCGGCACGTGGATTTTTTTTTGCCCGAAGCACCGCAAGCCGATGGAGCGCGGGCAAAAACACAGGCTTGAAAGACGATTTTGCGGCGGTTTTCAAAAGCGGTCTGGTTGGATTGTTTTTTGATGCAAGCGACAAGCAGCAAGACGGTTAAAACACGAAGCAAGCTCCGGAGGCGGGGCGCTTTCACTTTTTAAACGAAATAGCAGTACCCATCTACAAACCAAGGAGTTGAGGCATGAAAGGGTCTAAAGGGAGTGGAGCGCGCTGGGTCAAGGGCGCTGTTTTTGCGGCGCTGAGCATGGTGTCCAGCCATTCGTGGGCAGGTATTTACGACGATGGCAAAGTGTTCCTGACCGGCGGCGTGTTCACTGTCGACGGCGGTGGCGGCGGCGGTGCGGTGCCGTGGGCGACCATCACTGGCTATGAAACCCGTGACGGCATCAACGGAGGCATCGGCTTTACCTATGTGAGCCTGCCGAACTACACGCTGAATTTCCTCGGCGCGTCGGTCGGTCTGTTCGACCGTGCAGAACTGTCGTACATGAACACCAAGCTGTCGACCAACCTCGGCAACGTCGACACGGTGGCGCTGGCGGCTTCGCTGCTCAACCTCGACAAGAACCTGGGCCTCGACCCGAACGGCAGCAACCTGCACATGGAGACCTACGGTGTGAAGGTCCGCCTGTTCGGCGACGCCGTCTACACCTCGGACAGCTTCCTGCCGCAGACCGCGATCGGCGCGTATTACAAGGTCAACAGCACCAAGGAGTTCGTCAAGACCCTGAGCGCTGACAAGGCCAAGGATTACGAACTGTATGCGGCGTTCACCAAGGTGTTCTTCCGCTACAGCACGCTGATCAACCTGACCGTTCGCTACACCTCGGCCAACCAGATCGGTCTGACCGGCTTCGGCACTTGCGATGCGGGCCACACCAACTGCGACAACGACAAGGAATTCCGCATGGAATTCTCGGCCGCTTACCTGCTGCAGAAGAACTTCGCGATCGGTGGCGAGTGGCAGCAGCACGGCAACAACCAGAAGCACAAGGCCGTCGACACCGGCGACCTGCTCTCCGGCGACGGCAACGGCGGACTGCTCAACAGCACCATCGGCTCCGTCGTCGGCGGCGTCATCGGCGCGACCTCGCTGCAGGACTCGCTGGTGCAGAACGAGAGCGACTGGTTCGATGTGTTCGCCGCTTATGCTCCGAACAAGAACTACTCGATCACGCTGGCCTACCTGTTCCTCGGCGACATCGCGATCGCACACGAGCAGAACGGCCTGTATCTGGCACTGCACGCCACGTTCTAAGCTGCATCCGTAAAGACGCATCCGGTTGGCAACGCGCTGTCGTCGTTCTATCTGCACACATATCTGATGGAGATTCACATGAAATCATTCACGCGTAATCTGGTGGTGGGAGCGGCGCTCGGCATGGCGGCTCTGGCTTCCGCGCCGTCGTTTGCCGGCGAAACCAAGACCTCCCCGATCATGGGCATCACCTCGTCCGCGCTCGAAGAGTTCGGCGGCCGTGACGGCGTCCGTGCCTGGGTGGAAAGCCTGTTCTACTACATCATGCTCGACAACCGCATTGCTCCGATCTTCCGCGAATTCGGCAACGTCGAGCGTCAGACGTTCCTGAACACTCAGCTGGAGATCATGGTGCTGGGCGGCCCGAACGAGTATCAGGGCGCCAGCATGAGCGCCGCGCATGCCGACCTCGGCATCACCATGTCGCAGTTCAACGCGGTGGTCGAAGCGGCGTACAACGCCTGCGAGCGCAACGTGATCCCGTATCACAGCTGCAACCAGCTGATCAACGCACTGGCGCCGTTCACCAAGGACATCGTCACGCGTTAAGCGGCATCGTTTGACCGCCGGTCACATCGGCCGGCGGTTGAACTTATATTCGAACTTCGATGTTTGTTGTAGGCAAGGCGGTCGGCTGTTTCGTCGAACAACGGAGCAAGCGACCGTTTCGCTGCGAATGACGTAATGATGCGCGATTCGCGCGAAAACTCCGGGCGGCCAATGGCGGCTATGCCAACCACACGCCCGTGGTTTTCGTCGCGACTCGCGCATTTTTTTTGCACGGGCATTCACGCAGCGCGCCGGTGTTCAGGTCGGCGGCACGCGACCTGCAGTAACACTATGAGTGCGGGGACCGTCTTTTGCGCCCCGACTTGCAGCAGTTCGTTGTTGCGTTTGCTTCAAGACTCGTTGTTCCCTCTGGGCCAGAACGTTCGCACTACCAAATAGACCATGAACCTGTTCAAGAACCTCAAATCGCAGACCCCCTATCCAAACCCTTCCACTTCAGACCGTTCCGCTTCAGACGATTTCATGGAAGGAACGCCGATGAACCCCGAATCCTCTTCCAAGCGCTCGTTCCTGCGCGCCGGCCTCGGCCTGTCGCTGCTGGGCCTGGGTATGGGCCGCGCCCATGCCGACGCCGGCGGCGGCATCGAGCAGTTCTACAAGTACAACATCAAGCCGGAAACCTGGCTCGCCGAAGTGTTCGGCGGCCAGGTGCCGGCTCCTCAGGTCGCCGCAGGCGGCAGTTTCGGCCTGTTGCAGCCGCTGCCGGGCCGCGTGCGCTACTGGCGCGCCAACGGCCACACCGCGTGGATATTCGACGAAATCGGCAAGGTCGGTTATGCGCCGACCACCTGCGGCTTCGTCGTCAAGGGCGGCGCGATCGAATCGGCCAAGGTGCTGGTGTATCGCGAGTCGCGTGCGGACCAGGTCGGCACGCCGTCGTTCCTGAACCAGCTGGTCGGCGCCAGGGCCGCCGGCAACGGTATCGACAAGAAAGTCGACAACATCTCCGGCGCGACCTACTCGGTGGACATGATGAAGCGCATGGCCGGCGCGGCGCTGCAGCTGGATAAAACCGTGCCGGGCTGATCACCACCATGTCGGTTCAACCCTCCATCAAGCCGCCACCGAAGCACGCGCCGACGCCGCTCGACGAGCGTATCGCGGCGGCGTTTCGGGCCTGGCGGATCCGTTATCTGCCGGGCAACAAGCATGTGCCCAAGCCGCCGAAGCCGAAGACCAACTTCAGCATGTTTCTGCGCACCTGGCACAAGCGCGCCGGCCTGTTCGCGTTCGTGTTCATGGGCTGGCTCGGCTTCAGCGGCTTTCTGATCAACCAGAGCCCGGCCTGGGGCTACGACGTGGCACGCGTCAAGCTGTCGTGGGTGATGGCGCTGTACGGCCTGCATCCGGAGCCGCCAGGCACCGGCCTGATGGCCGGCGGTCACTGGCTGGCGGAGACCATGGATGCGAGCCTGCTCGACGGCAAGCCGCTGGCGCAGCGTATTCCCAGGCAGCTCGGCATGGCCATCGGCGGCAGCGCCGATAAGCCGCTGCTGTTCGTCGCCGAGCCGGACAAGGTCTTCGTGCTCGGGCCCGACGGCAGCATCGTCGACGAAATGAGCGGCTACACGCTGCCGATCCAGGCGATCCGCCGCATCGGCGTGGTCGAGGGCAAGCCGAACAAGGTCGTGATCCAGGATCTGGACGCCTACGCGACCACCGACGGCCTGGCCTGGGACAAGCTGCCGATCAACTCGGACGTGAAATGGTCCGAGCAGGTGCCGCTGACCGATGCGCAGAAGGCCAAGGCCCTGCCCTACTCGCGGCCGTCGGTGTCGCTGGAGCACGTGCTGGTGGACGCGCACAGCGGCCGCATCTTCGGCGCCTTCGGTGCCTGGGTGATCAACTTCGTCGGCATCGCCGCGATCCTGCTGTCGATCAGCGGTGTCTGGATCGTGGTGCGCACCAACAAGCAGAGACGCCAGGCGCGTCGCTGATGAGGTCTTTGTTCACGCCAAGGACTTTGGTACGTCATTCGTTCCTGGCGATGGGCACGGACGTGATGGTGACGCTGGCACCGCGCCGGCGTCACCTGATCAAGAAGGCGCGCGACGCCATCGTCGACGTGCAGATCATGATTCGCGAATTCGGCCGCGACGGCTGGGCCTGGGGTGATGGCGATCTCGGCACGTTCAACCGCCAGCTCGCCGTCGGCGAGCGCGCCGCGATTCCGCCGGCGCTGAAACCGATTTTCGACCGCGCCTGGTCGATCAGCCTGGCCAGCGGCGGACACTACGAGCCGCGGATCGCGCAGCTGGTGCATCTGTGGGGCTTCGACGACCTGATGCGGCTGCGCGACACGCCGCCGACGCACGAAGAAATCGAGCAGCGCGTGCAGGCGATGCAGCGCGCGCCCGACTACGACGCGACATCCGATCACTACGGCCCGGCACCGCTGACCGGCTGGGATTTCGGCGGCATCGCCAAGGGCTACATCGTCGATCGCGCCCTCGATCTGCTCACCCACGCCGGCTTCGGCGATGCGACGGTCGACGCCGGCGGCAATGTATCGGCGCGCGGACGCAAGCATGATCGCTCGTGGCTGATCGGCATTCGCAAGCCGCTGGAGCTGGGCGACGACGCCGACGCACCCAGCTTGCTGGCCTCGCTGGCGGTCAACAACGAGGCGGTCAATACGCATGGTGACGACCAGCGCTTTTTCATGTTCCAAGGACGGCGCTATGGGCATCTGCTCGATCCGCGCAGCGGCGTTCCGGTGCAGGGCCTGCGCTCGCTGACCGTGGTGCATCGCGACGGCATGCTCGCGGAAGCCGGCGGCGCGGCGCTGTTCGTCGCCGGACCGCAGGCCTGGCCGACGCTGGCCGCCAAGCTCGGCATCGATCAGGTTTTCGCGGTGCACAGCGACGGCCGCATCCAGGCCACTGTCGCGCTCGCCGCGCGTTTGCGCGTCGAGCCGGGTGTCAATATCGACGTGGTCGATCTGGCGAAAGAAAGCGAAATCGCGATTGACTGAACAACGCGCCGATCTGGTGCGAAGCGCACCGCGACCGGGCGCCGCCGCGAAACAAGCACAGGGCGCCTCGGCGGTGAAAGCATGTTGAGAGCGATTGATTTTGTCGCCGCTCCCGGCGCCGCCAAGTGGCCGCGGACGGCTGTCACAATCTGCACCGCGATGTGGCATGTCCATTGCGTTGACTAAGTTGCGGTACGAGTATCCGGCCATGGCCGGCGGGGCCAAAGGCGGCACCTCCACGTACCACGACACATCGTCATTCGGGCAAAGGCGTCCATCCATGGGTTTTCTCATGGAGACGCCTTTTTTTTCGCCTCAAGGAAATCGATACGGATCGATGAACCCGATGAACCGCTTGCCTCACATCACATCACAGCAGCGTCTGGCCGCCTGCCGCGCGGCGCTGCTGACTCCATTGGGCGACGTTGCTGCCGCTGTGCAGCGCGATCGCCAGACGTTTTCCGGCGCGATCTTCCCCTCCTCTCCTAGGTCCCGCTGGACTTTTATCAACCCCGCAGTTCAGGCCACGTGCGAGATCCCGCGATGAAACCGCAAACTTCGAAGGCGACTTCGATCAACCTGTTCAGCTTCTCGACGCCGCAGATGCGCGCGTTCCACCTGGCCTGGCTGGCGTTCTTCGTCTGCTTCTTCGCCTGGTTCGCGGTGGCGCCGCTGATGCCGGTGATCAAGGGCGAATTCGGCCTGACCAAGGACCAGATCGCCAACATCAACATCGCCGCGGTCGGCATCACCATCCTGGTGCGCCTGCTGATCGGCCCGATGTCGGACAAGTACGGCCCGCGCAAGACCTACACCGGCCTGCTGCTGATCGGTGCGATCCCGGTATTCGGCATCGCATTCGCCAAGAGCTACGAAGCCTTCCTGTTCTTCCGCCTGGCGATCGGCGCGATCGGCGCCAGCTTCGTCATCACCCAGTACCACACCTCGGTGATGTTCGCGCCCAACGTGGTCGGTACCGCCAACGCGGCGACCGCCGGCTGGGGCAACGCCGGCGGCGGCGTCACCCAGACGCTGATGCCGCTAGTGCTGGCGGCGGTGCTGAGCTTCGGCGTCGAGAAGACGTTCGGCTGGCGCATCTCGATGTTCGTGCCCGGCATCATGATGGTGATCGTCGGCTTCCTGTACTGGAAGTACACGCAGGACTGCCCCCAGGGCAACTACAAGGATCTGCGCGCCGCCGGCGTCGTATTGGAGTCCGGCGGCAAGGGCGGTGGCTGGGCCGTGTTCAAGTCGGCGATGGCGAACTACCGCGTGTGGATGCTGTTCGTGACCTATGGCCTGTGCTTCGGCATCGAGCTGTTCGTGCACAACGTCGCCGCCAGCTACTACGTCGACAAGTTCGAGATGGACCTGGCGCATGCCGGCATGGCCGCCGGCAGCTTCGGCCTGCTGGCGCTGTTCGCGCGTGCGCTCGGCGGCATCGTCTCGGACCGCATCGCGCGCGCGCGGGGCCTGGACGGCCGCACCGCGCTGCTGTTCGTGCTGATGCTCGGCGAAGGCATCGGCCTGATCTGGTTCTCGTCGGTGCAGGTCGCCAGCATCGCGATTCTCGCGATGATCGTGTTCGGCCTGTTCACGCATATGGCCTGCGGCGCGACCTACGCGCTGGTGCCCTTCATCGACCGCAAATCCCTCGGCGGCGTCGCTGGCATCATCGGCGCCGGCGGCAATGTCGGCGCGGTCGCCGCGGGCTTTCTGCTGAAAGGCCTCGGCGACGTGCAGCGGACTTTTTTCTATCTCGGCGTCTGCGTGCTGGTCGGCGCCGCCTGCGCGATCGCGGTGCGCTTCAGCGCCGATCACAAGGCGCGCGAAGCCAAGCTCTACGACGAGGCCGTGGCCTCGCGCCAGTCCGGTGCGGCGCTGAGCAGCGCCGCCGAAGTGGCCGCCGGCTGAGCGGGCTTCGCCCCAAACTCGTCCGACGCGTGCAAGCCGCCGCTGCTAAAGCCCGCATCGTTCGACACCCGTCGACCCCAGCTCTCGTCATCGGAACGGGAAGATCAGGTAACACATGAAGCTCGTTGTCATCGGTAACGGCATGGTCGGGCACAAGCTGCTCGAAGAACTCAGCGCCCAGGCCGCGCCGGATCTGGAAATCACCGTGCTCTGCGAAGAACCGCGGCCGGCCTACGACCGCGTCCACCTGTCCTCGTATTTCAGCGGCAGCAGCGCCGAGGAACTGTCGCTGGTGACGCCGGGCTTTTTCGATCAGGACCACCTGCTGCTCAAGCTCAACGCCAAGGGCGTGGCGATCGACCGCGCGGCGAAAATCGTCACCACGTCCAACGGCGAGCGCGTCACATACGACAAGCTGGTGCTCGCCACCGGCTCCTATCCGTTCGTGCCGCCGGTGCCGGGCCGCGAGCGCCCCGGCTGCCTGGTGTATCGCACGATCGAGGATCTGGAGGCGATGACCGACTGGGGCGCCAAGTCCAAGGTCGGCGTCGTCATCGGCGGCGGCCTGCTCGGCCTGGAATGCGCCAAGGCGCTGGTCGACATGGGCCTGCAGACGCATGTGGTGGAGTTCGCGCCGCGGCTGATGGCGGTGCAGATCGACGACGGCGCCGGCAAGGTGCTGCGCAACAAGATCGAGGCGCTCGGCGTCACCGTGCACACGCAGCGCAACACGCTGGAAATCGTCGACGGCAGCGGCATGGGCATCGGCGGCCGCCACGCGATGAAGTTCGCCGACGGCAGCCAGCTCGAGACCGACATGATCGTGTTCAGCGCCGGCATCCGCCCGCGCGACGAACTCGCACGCACCTGCGGCCTGGAGATGGGCGAGCGCGGCGGCATCAAGGTCGACAATCATTGCCGCACGTCGGATCCGGACATCTACGCGATCGGCGAATGCGCGCTGTGGGGCGGCAGGATCTACGGCCTGGTCGCGCCCGGCTACGAAATGGCGCGCGTGGTCGCGCAGCATCTGAACGGCGGCCAGGCCGAATTCCTTGGCGCCGACATGAGCACCAAGCTGAAGCTGATGGGCGTCGATGTCGCCAGCATCGGCGACGCGCATGCCAGCACCCACGGCGCGCGCAGCTACGTGTTCACCGACGAGCGCAAGCAGGTCTACAAGAAGCTGGTCACGTCCGAGGACGGCAAAGGCCTGCTCGGCGCGGTGCTGATCGGCGACGCCAGCGAGTACGGCACGCTGCTGCAGATGATGCTGAACCGCATCGCGCTGCCCGATTCACCGGAGTTCCTGATCCTGCCCTCGTCCGACGGCAAGGCCAGGCCCGGGCTCGGCGTCGACGCGCTGCCGGACAACGCGCAGATCTGCTCGTGCAACAACGTCTCCAAGGGCGCGATCTGCGCGGCGGTGGAAGGCGGCGCGCATACCATCGGCGATCTGAAGGCCTGTACCAAGGCCGGCACCAGCTGCGGCGGCTGCACCGCGCTGGTCACGCAGGTGATGAAGGCGCAGCTGCTGAAGCAGGGTGTCGCGGTCAACCATCATCTTTGCGAACACTTCCCGTACTCGCGCCAGGAGCTGTACCACCTGGTGCGCGTGAATAGACACAAGAGCTTCGGCGAAGTGCTGAGCGCGCACGGCCAGGGCCGCGGCTGCGACATCTGCAAACCCGCCATCGCCTCGATCCTGGCCTCGTGCTGGAACGAGTTCGTGCTGACCAGGAGCAACGCGCAGGTCCAGGACAGCAACGATTATTTCCTGGGCAACATCCAGAAAGACGGCACCTATTCGATCGTGCCGCGCATCGCCGGCGGCGAGATCACGCCCGAAGGCCTGATCGTGCTCGGCCAGGTGGCGCAGAAATACCAGCTCTACACCAAGATCACCGGCGGCCAGCGCATCGACATGTTCGGCGCGCAGGTGCATCAGTTGCCGGCGATCTGGAAAGAACTCACCGACGCCGGCTTCGAAACCGGCCACGCCTACGGCAAGTCGCTGCGCACCGTGAAGAGCTGCGTCGGCTCCACCTGGTGCCGCTACGGCATGCTCGATTCGGTGAGCATGGCGATCAAGCTCGAGCATCGCTACAAGGGCCTGCGTTCGCCGCACAAGCTCAAGTCGGCGGTGTCGGGTTGCACGCGTGAATGCGCCGAGGCGCAGTCGAAAGACTTCGGCGTGATCGCCACCGAAAAAGGCTGGAACCTCTACGTCTGCGGCAACGGCGGCATGAAGCCGCGCCACGCCGAACTGCTGGCCGGCGATCTCGACGACGACACGCTGATCCGCTACCTGGATCGCTTCCTGATGTTCTACATCCGCACGGCGGATCGCCTGCAGCGCACCAGCGTCTGGCGCGACAACATGGAAGGCGGTCTTGAATATCTGCAAAACGTGATCATCAACGACTCGCTCGGCATCTGCGCGGAACTGGAGGCCGAGATGGCCTACAACATCGAGCATTACGAAGACGAGTGGAAAAAGGCGATCACCGATCCGGAGACCGCGAAGCGCTTCCGCACTTTCGTCAACAGCGAGGCCGGCGACAACAACGTGGTATTCGTGCAGGAGCGCGGCCAGATCCGGCCGGCGACTGCGGACGAGAAGAAGAGCCGGTTCAAGGGTATTGCGGTCGTCGATGCATAGGCGCGAATAGAGGTCTGAGTGGAGGATCAGAAGATGGATGGTGGAAGCTCGGGCAGCGCGGCCGCGGACTGGGTCCGGGTCTGCGCGGCCGAGGAAATCTGGCCGAACATCGGCGTCTGCGCGCTGCTGGGTGAGCGGCAGATCGCGGTGTTCCGGCTGCAGGACGCCGACGGCAGCGACCGGTATTTCGCGATCGACAATTACGATCCGCAGTCCGACGCCAACGTGTTGTCGCGCGGCCTGACCGGCTCGCTGGGCGGGCGCCTGGTCGTGGCCTCACCGATCTACAAGCAGCACTACGATCTGGTCACCGGCGAATGCCTGGAAGACGCGACGACGCCGGTGCGCGCCTACGCGGTCCGCGTCGAGGACGGCCAGATCTGGGTCGCGGTTTGACCGTCGTGAGCCTGCGCCGCAGACCGCGCCTGGTGGTGGTCGGCAACGGCATGGCCGGCATGCGCACGGTTGAAGAACTGCTGAAGATCGACCCCGACCACTACGACATCAGCGTGTTCGGCAGCGAAGCCCACGGCAATTACAACCGCATCCTGCTGTCGCCGGTGCTGGCCGGCGACAAGATATTCGCCGACATCATGCTGCATACGCGCGAATGGTACGCAGCCAACAAGATCACCCTGCACGCGGGCGATCCGGTCGTGAAGATCGACCGCCATCGTCGCATCGTCGTCTCGCAATCCGGGCTGGAACTGCCTTACGACCGGCTGCTGATCGCCACCGGCTCCAAGCCTTTCATCATTCCGGTGCCGGGCCACCAGCTGCCTGGCGTGATCGCGTTCCGCGACATCGCCGATGTCGAGGCGATGCTCGCCGCTTCACGTAGCCACAAGAATGCAGCGGTCATCGGCGGCGGCCTGCTCGGCCTGGAAGCCGCCAACGGCCTGATGCGCCAGGGCATGAACGTCACCGTGATCCACGTGATGGATTCGCTGATGGAGCGCCAGCTCGACAAGCCGGCCGCGGCGCTGCTGCGCGCGGCGCTGGAGCAGCGCGGCATGCGCTTTCTGCTGTCGGCGCAGACCGCCGAAATCACCGGCAGCGATCGGGTCACCGGCATCCGTTTCAAGGACGGCACGCAGATCGACGCCGATCTGGTGGTGATGGCCGTCGGCATTCGCCCGAACTTCGAGCTGGCCAAATCTGCCGGCCTGCTGTGCGATCGTGCGATCGTCGTCGACGACACCCTGCAGACGCATACCGATCCGCGCGTCTACGCGGTCGGCGAATGCGTTCAGCATCGGGGCGCGGTCTATGGCCTGGTGGCGCCGCTGTGGGAGCAGGCCAGGGTTTGCGCCGGCCACCTGGCGCGCCTCGGCCACCGGCGTTATCCGGGCTCGGTCACGTCGACCAAGCTCAAGGTCACCGGTATCGATCTGTATTCGGCCGGTGATTTCGTCGGTGGTGCCGACACCGAGGATCTGGTGTTCCGCGATCCGCGACGCGGCGTCTACAAGCGCCTGATCATCCGCCACAGCGACGGCGGCGACCGCGTGATCGGCGCCGTGCTGTACGGCGATGTTGCCGACGGCCCCTGGTATTTCGAGCTGATGCAGAAACACACCGATGTCAGCGCGATGCGCAACAAGCTGCTGTTCGGCCGCGCGTTCTGCGAGGCCTCCGGGCAGGCGGCGTAGCGCATGGCCCGTCCCCTCACCTTCCGTTCCTCCCGAGTAGCCGCTTGCGGCGTATCGAGGGACGCATCGACGCTCGCATCGTTCCCTCGATACGCCCGCTATGGCGGGCTACTCGGGAGGAACGGAGTTTTGCTCGAGGCTTCGAGTCTCGAACGCTGATGGCCGCAGGAGACAACAATTCGATCGACCCGGCCGTGGTGAAGACCACCTGCCCTTACTGCGGCACCGGCTGCGGTGTCGACGTGGTCGTCGACGGCGAGCGCGCCAAAGTCGCCGGCGACAAGCAGCATCCGACCAACGCCGGCAAGCTCTGCGTCAAGGGCACCGCGCTCGGCGACACCGTGGTGCCGCATGGCCGCCTGCTGTATCCGCAGATGCTCGACGAGCAGGGCGCGATGGCGCGCGTCAGCTGGGACACGGCGCTGGACCACGTCGCCAATAAATTGCAGGACATCGTCGAACAGAACGGCCGCGAGTCCATCGCCTGGTACGTGTCCGGCCAGTTGCTGACCGAGGATTACTACGTCGCCAACAAGCTGGTGAAGGGCTTCGTCGGCACCGCGAACATCGACACCAATTCGCGGCTGTGCATGTCCTCGGCGGTGGCCGGCCACAAGCGCGCGTTCGGCGAAGACATCGTGCCAGTGGCCTACGACGACCTGGAGCGAGCCGACCTGATCGTGCTGGTCGGCAGCAACACGGCCTGGTGCCATCCGATCCTGTTCCAGCGCATGGTCCGCGCCAAAGAGCAGCGGCCGCAGATGCGGATCGTCGTCATCGACCCGCGCCGCACCGCGACCACCGAGATGGCCGACCTGCATCTGCCGCTGCGCGCCGGCACCGACGTGCACCTGTTCAATGGCCTGCTGTCGTACCTGAACCGGCACGGCATCGTCGACACCGCGTTCGTCGACAGCTCGACAAGCGGCCTGACCGAGGCGCTGGCAGCGGCCGAACAGGGCAATGACGATGTCGCCGTCATCGCCGAACAATGCGGCCTGGATGCGACGCAGCTGGCCGAGTTCTACAAGCTGTTTGCGCTGAATCCGCGCGTGATCACCTGCTTTTCGATGGGCGTCAACCAGTCTTCGGCCGGCACCGACAAGGTCAACGCGATCATCAACTGCCATCTGCTGACCGGGCGTATCGGCAAGCCCGGTGCCGGTCCGTTTTCGCTGACCGGCCAGCCCAATGCGATGGGCGGCCGCGAAGTCGGCGGCCTGTCCAACATGCTCGCCGCGCACATGGAGCTGGACAGCGCCGCCGACCGCGACGCGGTGCAGAGTTTCTGGAACAGCCCCGGCATCGCCGACAAACCGGGGCTGAAAGCGGTCGAGCTGTTCGACGCGATCGACGAGGGCCGCATCAAGGCGGTGTGGATCATGGCGACCAATCCGGTGGTCAGCCTGCCCGACGCCGACAAGGTCAAGCGCGCGCTGGCCAGGTGCGAGCTGGTGATCGTCTCCGACGTGATGGAGAAAACCGACACCACCGCCTTCGCCCACGTGCTGCTGCCGGCCCAGGGCTGGGGCGAGAAAGACGGCACGGTGACCAACAGCGAGCGCTGCATTTCGCGCCAGCGCGCGTTCGTCGCGCCGCTCGGCGAGGCGCGCGCCGACTGGTGGATGCTGGCCGAAGTCGCGCGCCGCTGGGGTTATGCCGAGCAGTTCGCCTACGACAACGCGGCCGATATTTTCGACGAGCACGCGCGGCTGTCGGCCTGGCGCAACGACGGCCAGCGCTACTTCGACATCGGCGGCCTGGTCGGGCTCGACAGCGCCGCCTACGACGCGCTGCAGCCGGTGCGCTGGCCGGTGGTCGCCGGCGCTGCGCCGGCCACGGTCGAAGCGCAGCTGCAGGTGTTCGGCGACGGCCGCTACTACCACGCCGATGGCCGCGCGCGCTTCGTCGCGACCGCGCCGCGAGCGCCGGTGAATCCGGTCAGCGAGGACTATCCGCTGGTGCTCAACACCGGCCGCGTGCGCGACCATTGGCACACGATGACGCGCACCGGCCTGTCGGCGACGCTGGCCTCGCACATCGCCGAGCCTTTCGTCGATCTGCATGCCCAGGACGCGCTGGCCGGCGGGATCACCGACGGCGCGCTCGCCCGCGTCAGCACGCGCTGGGGCAGCCTGGTCGCACGCGTCAGGATCAGCGGCGAAATGCCGCGCGGCACGCTGTTCGTGCCGATCCACTGGAACGCGCAGTACGCCTCCGACGCGCGCGTCGGCGGCCTGGTCAACCCGGTGATCGATCCGGTGTCGGGCGAGCCCGAGTTCAAGCACACGCCGGCCAAGGTCGAGCCTTTCGACGTCGCCTGGCACGGCTTCGTGCTCAGCCGCGAAGCCCTGCCGATCAGCGCCGCCGCGCTGCTCGACACCTGGTGGACGCGCGTCACCGGTGCGCAGTTCAACCGCTACGAACTCGCCGGCCGCGACAGCGACACCGACTGGGCGACGCGCGCGCGCATCGCGCTCGGCGCCAAGCACGACAGCGCCGACTGGCTCGAATACGAAGACCGCAGCGCCGGCGTCTACCGCGCCGCGCTGGTCGTCGACGATCGCATTGCCGCCTGCCTGTTCGTCTCCAGGCGCAGCGATCTGCCGTCACGCGCCTGGCTGGCGGGCCTGTTCGCCAAGGACACGCTGGCCGAGACCGACCGCATCGGCTTGCTGGTCGGCGAGCCGATGGAAGCCGGCGAAGACCAGGGGCCGACCGTGTGCTCCTGCTGGGGCGTCGGCCGCAACCGCATCGTCGACGGCATTCGCAAGCAGGGGCTGGACAGCGTTGCCGCGCTCGGCGCCAAGCTGCAGTGCGGCACCAACTGCGGCTCCTGCATTCCGGAGCTGAAAGTCTTGCTGGCACAGAACCGGGTCGCGGCCTGAAGGTTTCCATCGGCTGAATTGCACCGATTCCGAACCGCCACGGCGCCGCCGGGTCGAAGCTACAATGCTGCCCATGTCTGAACCCACCAGCCCCATCGGCCAGGCCGGCATCCGCCTCAGCGGCGGCGTGCTCGCGGGCGGTGAAGGCCGGCGCTTCGGCGGCCTGGACAAGGGCTGGATCGCCTATCGCGGCCGCCCGTTCATCGAGCACGTGCTGGCACAGCTGGCGCCCCAGGTCGACGATGTCGCGATCTCCGCCAACCGCAGCCTCGGTCGCTATGCCACGCTCGGCTACCCGGTTGTGAGTGACCGTCTCGGCGCCGGGCCGCTGGCCGGGCTGCTGCGGCTGCTGGAATCGGCTGCGCAGGACTGGCTGCTGAGCGTGCCCTGCGATGCGCTCGATCTGCCGGCCGACCTGGCCCGGCACCTGGTGGAAGTGCAGCGCGCCGAAAACGCCGATGTCGTCGTGCTCTGCGACGACGATGGCCTGCACCCGATCGTCGCGCTGACCCGGCGCGCGCTGGCGCCGGACATCGAGACCTTCCTGCGCGAAGGCGGCTCGTCGGTGCAGCGCTGGCAGGCGCGCCACCGCGTGGCGCGGGCGCAGCGCGCGGGCGTGCTGATCAACGTCAACGACGCCGCGCGGCTGAGCGAGCTGGAAATGGATCTGCAGGAGCCGGCCCATGGCTGACGGCATCGCCTCTACGCCGCCGGAACTCGTCGACCAGCACGGCCGGCGCAAGCGCAAGCTGCGCCTGTCGGTGACCGACCGCTGCAACCTGCGCTGCGCCTACTGCATGCCCGAGAACCCGAGCTGGCTGCCGCGCGAACAGCTGCTGACGATCGAGGAACTGCTGCGGCTGACCGCGCTGTTCGTGATCCAGCTCGGTATCACCAACGTGCGCCTGACCGGCGGCGAACCGACCTTGCGTCGCGGCCTGCCGGAACTGATCGAAGGCCTGCAGCTGCTGCGGCCGCGCGGCCTGCAGCGCGTGTCGATGACCAGCAATGCGACGCGCCTGGCCGAGCTCGCGCCGGCGCTGAAAGCCGCCGGCCTCGACGATCTGAACATCAGCATCGACGCCCGCGACCCGGCGCTGTTCCAGAAGCTGACGCGCGGCCCGATCGAGCCGGTGCTGGAAGGTATTGCCGCCGCGCGTGACGCCGGCCTGCCGTTCAAGCTCAACGCGGTGGTGATCCGCGACTACAACGATGGCGAAATCGAATCGCTGGCCGCCTGGGCCTTCGAGCAGCAGGTGGAGATGCGCTTCATCGAGTTCATGCCGCTGGACAATGCGCAGCAATGGAGCCGCGAGCGCGTCGTGACCGAAAGCGAAATCCTGCAGCGCCTGGGCACGCGCTTCGGCAAGATCGAAAAGCTGCCGCGCAGCAGCGCCAGCCCGGCGACCGAGTACCTGCTCGGCGGCAAGCACCGGCTCGGCATCATCACCACCGTGTCCGATCCGTTCTGCAGCTCCTGCGATCGCGTGCGCCTGACCGCGGTCGGCGAGCTGTTCGCCTGCCTGTTCTCGGCGCGCGGCAGCAAACTGCGCGACGCGCTGCGCGGCGGTGAGTCCGACGCCGCGCTGCTGACGATGATCCGCAGCGGCGTCTGGAACAAGGAGGCCGGCTTCGCCGCACCGCGCGGCTATGTCGAGCGGCCGATCACGATGCACAGGCTCGGTGGTTGATGGAGTCGCGCGACGCATTCTGTTTCCCCTCTCCCCTCGGGAGAGGGTGGCGCGAAGCGCCGGGTGAGGGCGTTGGGATCGCAATGCCGCTTGAGCCGGCAAGTCCCTCACTCCTGCCCCTCTCCCGGAGGGAGAGGGGTTCCGGTTCACGATGAACATCGACATCCACTTCTGGGGCGTCACCGCGCGTCTCGCCGGCGGCGATCGTCGGCGCGTGAGCCTGTCCGATGCCGCCACCGTCGCCGACGCGATCGAGCTGCTGCGCAACGACGCCGCGCTGGCCGGGGAGCTGCCGCGCTGCGCCTACGCGATCGGCGCGGACCTGGTGTCGGTACATCATTCATTGTCCGAAGGCGACGAGCTTTCGGTGCTGCCGCCCGTATCCGGCGGCTGAGAGCGACCGACATGCTGCCGGAAACCCTGCATTTTTCCCGTATCAGCGACCAGCCGCTGGCGCTGGAGCCCTTGCTGCTGGCCAGCGAACGCCCCGACTGCGGCGCGCTGGCGATCTTCGCCGGCGCGGTGCGCAATCATCACGAAGGCGCCGCCGTCAGCCATCTGATCTACACCGCGCATGCGGCGCTGTGCGACAAGATCATCGCCGCGATCGAGCAGGAAACGCGTGAGCAGTTCAAGGTTCCCGAGTGCCGCATCGTGCATCGCACCGGCAGCCTGGGCATCGGCGACATCGCGATCTACGCGGTGGTGCGCTCGCCGCATCGCGCCGAGGCATTCGCCGCACTGCGTTACGCAGTGGATGCGACCAAGCATCGCGCGCCGATCTGGAAAGAAGAGTTCTACCCGGACGGCAGCTCGTCCTTCGTCACCGGCTGCTGCATCGCCGACGGACACGAGCCGCCGGATTATCTGAAACAGCTGCCGATCAAGGCGAACAGCTGATGCAGGACATCACCCTCAAGCCGACGACGCTGCGCAGCGCGATCGCCGAAGGCAAGCTCTATCTGCCGGCGGAAACCGTGGCGATGGTGCGCAATGGCGAGGTCAAGAAAGGCGACGTCGCCGAGGCCTCGCGCATCGCCGCGCTGATGGGCCTGAAGAAAACCTGGGAGCTGCTGCCGCACTGCCATCCTTTGGCGGTGCTCGATGCGAACATCGACGTCAGCACGCACGACGATGGCCTCCACGTCAGCGCGCAGGTGCGCACGATCGCCTCCACCGGCGTCGAGATGGAAGCACTGACCGCAGTGTCGATCGCCCTGCTGTGCGCCTACGACATGCTCAAGCCACACGCGCCGGCGATCGCGATGCGCATCGGCGACATCCGCCTGGCCGAGAAAAAAGGCGGCAAGACGCAGTTCCAGCGCCAGTCCAAGACAGGGAGCGCGGCGATCATCGTGCTGTCGGATACCGTTGCCGCCGGCCGCAAGAACGACACCGCCGGCGCCTCGGTGCGCGACGGCCTGGAGCGCGCCGGCTTCGACATCGCCGCCTACGACATCCTGCCCGACGAGCCCGCGCTGTTGCGCGCCTGCGTCGAAAAATACGTCGCCGCGAACATCAGCTGCATCATCACCGTCGGCGGCACCGGCCTGTCGCCGCGCGACAAGACCATCGAAGCGCTGCACGGTCTGATCGACACCGACCTGCCCGGCTTCATGGAAACCGCGCGCGCTTTCGGCCAGGCGCGCACGCCCTACGCGATGCTGTCGCGCGGCATCGCCGGCATGGCGAAGAACAGTTTCATCGCGACATTTCCGGGCTCGCGCAAGGGCGCGGAAGAAACCCTGGCCGCGGTATTACCCGGCCTGGTGCATCTGATCGAAGTGCATCGCGCCCAGCACAGCGCCGCACACCAGGGTGGTTACGCCTGACTGTCCAAGCGCGATTTCCGCGAAGGCGGGAATGACGCAGGTTTCGTAGCCCGGGTGAAACCCGGGTTTGTATTGCCCCGGGTTTCACCCGGGCTACTATCAGCGCATCCAACTGTCGGACCCATTCCCAATGATCCCCGTCGACGAAGCTCTGCGCCTGGCGCTGGCCGACATTCCGGCGCCGCGCGTCGAACAGCGCGAGCTGTCCGATGCGCTCGGCCGTGTGCTCGCCGCGCCGGTGCTGTCGACGCTGGATCTGCCGCCATTCGACCAGTCCGCAGTCGACGGCTATGCGGTGCGCCACGCCGACATCGCCGGCGCGCCGCTGCAGTTGCCGATTTCGCAGACCATCGCCGCTGCGGCGCGTGACGGCACGCCAGTGCTGCAGGCCGGCACGGCGGCGCGCATCTTCACCGGCGGCTGGTTGCCGGAAAATGCCGATACGTCGCTGCGCCAGGAACTGACGCGCCGCGACGGCGATGTCGTGCATGTCGAGCAGGCCGTCGACATCGGCACCGACGTGCGTCGCCGCGGCGAAGAGCTGCGCCGCGGCGACACCGTCGGCAGCACCGGCGCACGCATTACGCCGGGCCTGCTGGGTGCGATCGCGATGGCCGGCGTGTCGCGCGTATCGATCCACGTGCCACCGCGCGTCAGCGTTCTGGTCACCGGCGACGAAGTCGCGCCGCCCGGCGTCGCGCTCAAGCCCGGCCAGATCGCCGATGCCAATGGTCCGCTGCTGCTGGCGCATCTGCGGCAATGGGGTTATCGCGACGTGACCCTGCGTTACATCGACGACCGCTACGACAGCGTCGTTGAGGCGCTGCAGCAGGCTTTCGCCGAATCCGAGCTGGTGCTGACCACCGGCGGCGTCTCGGTCGGCGATCACGATCACGTGCCCAAGGCGGCGCAGGCGGCCGGCGCGCGCACGCTGTTCTGGAAAGTCGCGCAGAAGCCGGGCATGCCGCTGTACGTGGCCAGCACCGGTCGCAGCCGGCTGTTCGGCCTGCCCGGCAATCCGGCCTCGGTGCTGGTCAACCTGTTGGTCTACGTGCGTCCGGCGCTGGCGCGCTACGAAGGCCTGCACAGCCTGCCCGCCTGGCGTCGCGGCCGCCTGGCGGCCGAGGTGCGCGCCGAAACCGCGAAGACCCAGTGGCTGCGCATGCGCGAGGCCAGCGACGAGCGGGGCCAGTCCGTGCTGACGCCGCTGGGCAAACAGGGATCGCACATGCTCAGCAATCTGGCGGAAGCCTCGGTGCTGGTACGCATTCCGGCGGCTGCGGACGGCCGTTGCTCGGCCGGCAGCATCCTCGAATGGAGCCTGCTGTAGGCTCTGTCTTACATCTGATTTCTGGGATCGCGACAGCGTCGAAACAGCAGGTAACGATCGTGGACGCCCGCGTTTTGTTTCAGTAAAGTCAGCGGCTTATCGTTATATAGAAAGACCGGAGGCAGCGGGAAACCCGCTTCCGGCGTTCCGGCTGAAGCTTTACGTGAGTGGCATGTCGGGTTGATATCGGCGGTTTAAGGCGCGTTCGGGCGCTTCACTGGGGGAGCACAAGGTGGGTCAGCGCACGCTTGCATGGAGCGTCAAGGGTCTGATGCTGCTCGGTTGTTGGGCCGGCGCATCCGCCGCCGCCCTGGCCCAGGACGGCGATCTGGGGGATCTGCGTTTCGGCGCCGCCTATGTGCGTGCGCTGGGTCTGTCGCCTGATCTGAACGTGGCCAACTCCGCGGTCGCGGTGGCGCGCAGCGCCGAGAGCACCGCGCGAGCCGCCGAATATCCGCAGCTCGGCCTCAAGGGTGAATACGACTGGGCGCACCAGTCGGTCGAGGGCGACTACTACGGCGTCGCCGACATCGACCGCTCCGACACGTTCAACAAATACATGTACGGCATCGGCCTGACCCAGGCGCTGTACCGCCCGGACCTGTTCAAGACCGTCGATCTGGCCAAGCTCAATGTCAGCGCCGCCGAGTTGGCGATGGACGTGGCCGAAACCAAGGTCGCGGTCGGCCTGGCCAAGGATTATTTCCTGGTGATCGACGCGCTCGAAGTGCTGCGCGGCCAGTACGCCGAACTGTCGGCGACCATCGAGCAGCAGCGCCAGATCGAGAATCGTCAAGCTTCCGGCCTGGTCAAGGAATCCGACGTCGCGCTGGTGCGCGCGGCGCGGGCCATGGCCGAGGCCGACAAGATCGACGCCGAGGACAACGTCAAATCGGCCCGCCTCAAGCTCGGGCTCACCGTCGGCGGCGACTTCAAGCGCATCGGCGTGCTGCAGCCCCAGACGCCGCTACCGCGCATGGATCCGCCGGACATGCAGAGCTGGATCAGAACCGCGCTGGACAAGCAGCCGGCGCTGGCGGCGGCGCGCGCCGGCGTGCAGGCGGCGCGGGTCGGCATCGAGCTGTCCAAGAGCCGGCGCATGCCCAAGGTCGACCTCAACGCCAGCCACGCCTATTTCGACGCCGACGGCGGCATCTCCGGCGCGCGGCGCGATCTGGACCAGCGCGTCGGCGTGACGGTCACCGTGCCGATCTTCACCAGCGGCGCGATCTCCGCCGACATCGACCGCGCCAACGCGCAGCTGGCGCAGTCCGAAGCCAAGCTCGCCAGCGCCGAGCTGCAGATCAAGATCGAAGTACAGCGCGCCTGGTCGAGCGCGGCTTCCTCGTATCGGCAGATCGACGCGCGGCGACGCGCGGTCGAGGCCGCCACCGACTCCGAAAACAGCACCAAGGTCGGCCTGGAAGTCGGCACCGAAACCACTGCCGACTGGCTGTCCGCCGTGCGCCGTCGCTACGAGGCCGAACGCGACTACGCACGCGAGCGTCTGGCTTATCTGGGCTCGCTGATCCAGCTCAAGGCCGCGGCCGGCGTGCTGCAGCGCGAGGACATGGCGCGCGTCGAACTGCTGCTGAAGTTTCCGGAAGCCGGCTGGCCGACACCGCCGGACACCAGCAGCGTGACGATGCCGTCCCTGACCGAATTCGAACAGAACTGACGCCCGCGCGCCGCCCACCCTCGCCGACCGCAAGCGAATCCGCATGAGCGCCGATCCCAACCGCGTCGCCAATCCCGGCACGCAGCCGTACTGCGCGGTCGACGCCGCCGCCCTGGCCGCGGACCGCGAGCTGGACGCGGTGTCGCGCCGCCTGGCGCCGCTGTTCGACGGCCACAGCAGCGCCGAGCAGCGGCTGCAGGCCGGACGGCGCATCGACCCGACACTCACGGCCTCCACGTTGCGTGACGCCGCGCTGGAGCTGAGCTTCGCCGGCCTGCTGATGCCGGGGCGCATCGAGAGCCTGCCGTCGCCACACCAGCTGGATCGCGATCCCTGGGGCGGCAGCGCCCACTACGGCTATGCGCGCAGCGTCGAGGTCACCAGCCTGCTGCCCGGCAACATGGCCACGGCGGGCCTGCCCGGCGCGATCGCCGGCGCCCTGGGCGGCTCCTATCGCGGGGGCGAGAGCGAGATCGACATCAGGCTGCCGCCGCGCGCCTTCGGTGCGATCGGCCGCTGGTTCGCGGCGCCGGCGGCGACCCAGGGAACCAGCATTGCGCTGATGCTGCTGGTGGTCATCGGTCTGATCGCGTTCTGGAACACGCGGCTCAGCGTCGCCGAAAACGTGCGACAGGTCGGCTCGATGTCCAACTTCGTGCTGATCGCGCTGATCGCCTCGGCCATGGTCAACCTCGCCGCGCAGAGCGCGCGGCTGTGGGTGATACGCCGCAGCACCGGCGAATGGCCGCGCTTCGGCCTCAACTTTGCGATGCACCTGATCCCGCGGCTGTTCACCGATACCGCCGGCGCCGCCGAGCGCGCGACGCACGCGGTGCGCTCGCAGATCCTGGCGGCGCCGCTGATCGCGCGCCTGCTGCTGTGTTTCCTCGGCGAACTCGGCTGGTTTTTGACGCGTCATGGTTCCAGCGTGCTGCCGCAGTTCTGCATTGGCCTGGCCGGCGTGGCGCTGGTGAGCTTCCTGTACAACGCCAATCCGCTGGCGCGCCGCGATGGCTACTACTGGCTCAGCAACCGCCTCGGCGTGCCCGACCTGCGCGAACAGGGCTGGCTGCTGCTGGCCCGCTGGGACCGGCCGTGGAACGAAGGGCCGCTGGTGTCGCGCCGCGTGCGCTACACCTATGCGGCGCTGGCGATTGCCTATCTGGTGGCGGTCATCGTGCTGTATCTGCTATTCCCGGCGCGCTGGATGGAGCGCGTCTACGGTGGTGCGGGCGTCGTCGTGTTCGGCGTCTCCCTGGCGTTATCGATTTATCAGCAAAGCCGGCGCGGCCTCGATTCGCGCATTTCCATGGAGCCTCTCAGCGTGAAACTCCTCAGCATCCTGAATTATCCGAAAAGCTGGTCGAGGACGACGTGGATCGTCATCGGCGTCGTCGCGCTGCTGTTCTTCATGCCCTATCCCTACGAGCCCAGCGGCGCCGCGGTGCTGCTGCCGCGCGATCGCGCCGAAGTGCGCGCGCTGGTCGCCGGCGACGTCAAGCAGGTCCTGGTGCAGGAAGGCGACATGGTCCAGGCCGGCCAGGAGCTGATGCAGATTTCCGACGTCCAGAGCCAGGCTGAAGTCGCCGCCGCCGAAGCCACGCTGCGACGCGCACAGGCCGAGCTCTCGATCGTCAAGACCGGCGGCGCCTCCGGTGAAGTGCAGCTGGCACGCGAGAAGCTGGAGACCGCACGCCGTCGCCAGCAGTTCGCACAGGCCGAGGCCGATCGCCTGGCCAATGCGTTCAAGCGCAAGGCGGTTTCGCCGCAGGAGTACGACACCGCGCGCGGTGCCGCCGCGGTGCGCCGCCAGGAAGTGATCGAGGCCGAGCAGCAGGTCAAGGTGATCGTCAATCCGGCGCGCGACGAGCGCGTTGCGGCGCTACAGGCCGAAGTGCTGAAAGCCGAAACCGAGCTGACTTATCACAAGGAGCAGCTCGCCAACACGCACGTGCGTGCGCCGATTGCCGGCCGCGTCGTCTCCGATCGCCTGCTGTTCGCCAAGGGAGCTTATCTGCCGGTGGGCGCGCCGATCGCGTTCATCGAGGACGCCACGCAGCTGCAGGCCGAAATCGAGCTGCCGGAATCGGCGATGGGCAAGGTCGCGCTCGATTCCAGGGCCTGGGTGCGGGTCTGGGCGTTCCCGGGCAGCAGTTTCTCGGGCAAGGTCACGCATATCGCGCCGGACGCCGAGAAAGGCGACTACGGCAAGATCGTGCGCGTGCGCATGCTGCTCGACGACAGCAACTCGCAGCTCAAGCCGGAGATGACCGGCCAGGGCAAGGTGCGCAGCCACTGGACCCTGGCCGGCTTCGCTTTCACCCGCGCGCTGGTGCGCTTCGCGATGATCGAAGTCTGGTCCTGGCTGCCGTGAACCTGGCGCTGGCCGGCGACGCGCAAGGCCTGGAAGCGGGCGATTTTCGCCAGATCAATCGCAGCGGTTTCGGCGATGGCCTGAACTCGTACGCGCACAGCATGGCCTGGTTCGAAGGCCGGCTGTACGTCGGCACCACGCGCGGCGTACTGCAGGTGCACAAGGTCAACGTGCCGGTGCCGAACATGAAGCCCTGGCCGAGTGATTCCAAGCCGGACGTCTACGACTACGACCGGCGCGCCGAAATCTGGCGCTACGATCCGACCGCGCTGGACGGCCTCGGCGAATGGACGCGCGTCTACCAGTCGCCATGGGTGCCGGGCCGCAACCAGCGCCAGGTGCCGCGCTACATCGGCTTTCGCGGCATGACCGTGTTCAAGGGCGCCGACGATCGCAAACCCTGCCTCTACGTGTCGACCTGGTCGCCGTCGATGGCGCCGGAGCCGCCGGACATCCTGCGCAGCGAAGATGGCGACCGCTTCGAATCCGCGCAGCGTCCGCCGTTCGGTGAAGAAGTGCGCTCGTTCCGCACGCTGCAGCAGTTCGGCGGCCGCGTGCACACCACGCCGACCAGCACCAGCGTCGTCGTCGGCGGCGTGCGCCGCGGCCAGGATTCGGTCGGCAGCGATTCGACGATCTACTGCACCGACAACATCGCCGGCGGCAAATGGACCGCGGCGAATCAGGAAGGCTTCGGCGAGCGCGCCAACGTCACCGTGTTCGAGATGTGCGAGTTCAACGGCCGGCTTTATGCCGGCACGGTGAATCCGCGCGGCTTCCAGCTGTGGCGCACCGAAACCGCCGACGCGCCGCCGTACACCTGGAAGCGCGTGCTGACGCGCGGCGCGTATCGCGGCCCGCACAACGAGGCGATCGCCAGCCTCTACGTGTTCAAGGGCGCGCTGTATGTCGGCACCGGCGTCGCCAACGGCGGCTTCCATCGCCAGTTCCGCATCGGCCCGGCAGCGGCGGAAATCATCCGCGTGCACGCGGACGATTCCTGGGAACTGCTGATGGGCCTGCCGCGCGATACGCCGGACGGCATGAAGACCCCGCTGTCGGGCTACAGCGCCGGCTTCGACAACATCTTCAATGGCTACATCTGGCGCATGTGCGAACACGCCGGCTGGCTGTATGTCGGCAGTTTTTCATGGGCCAATGCCCTGCCCTACGTGCCGATGCAGATCTGGCCCGAAGACGTGCTGCAGCTGATACGCCGCTGGGGCCTGGATCGCCTGAATCGCGAGATGGGCGGCTTCGATCTGTGGCGCACGCAGGACGGCATCCGCTGGGAAAACGTCACCCGCTCCGGCTTCGAGAATTGCTACAACTGGGGCATCCGCAACTTCGCCTCGACACCGCACGGCCTGTTCATCGGCACCGCCAACCCCTACGGCCCGCAGGTCGCGATCCAGCGCGAAGGCAAGTGGCGGTATGTGCACAATCCGCGTGGTGGATGCGAAGTGTTTCTGGGGCATCGGCCCGGCGAAGAATGACGGGGGTCGGTCACAAGCCGCCGGCTTTCGTCAACGATCCCTCACACTCCGTTCGTCCCGAGTAGCGGGCTTGCCCGCGTATCGAGGGAGATGAGCGCGATCGCCGTCACCTCCCTCGATACGCCGCGTTGCGGCTACTCGGGACGAACGGGAGGCGGCGATATCCGCCTCCGGTTTTCCCGCGCGTCTACGGATCGTAGGACGTGCCGATGTTCTCCATCTCCAGCAGATCGCCGACATCGAGGCCGCCGTTGCGCTCGGCGAACATCGCGTTATGCTGACCCAGGTCCGGGCCCTTGCTGCGTACCTTTGCGCCGCCGCGATGCATCTGGAACGGGAAGCCAGGGAAGCGCACGCCCTCCGCCATCTGCACCCAGTTGCGTTCGCACAGGTGCAGGTCGTTGGCCAGATCGCGTGAGCTGAACACCGCTCCGGCGGCGACGCCGGCGCGCTGCAGTTGCTGCATCGCCTCGTTGCGATCCTGCTGCGCCGCCCAGGCCTGGATCAGCGAGTCGAGGTGATCGTGCTGCGCGCGGCGATCGTCTGCGCTGGCGTAACGCGGATCGCGCGCCAGCGCCTCGCCGCCGATGATGCTCGCCAGCGCACGCCACTGCGCATCACTCGTGACGCTGATCGTCAGCCAGCGGTCTTCGCCGGCGCAGGCATAGCAACCCTGCGGCGCGTAGTGCGGATGACGATTGCCGTGCACCGCGGGCTCGGCGCCGCTGGCCGAAGCCGCCGCGAAGAACTCGCCGATCAGCCAGCACGTCGTCTCGGTTTCCGAGACGTCGATGAACTGGCCTTCGCCGGTCAGCTGGCGGTGATACAGGCCGGTCAGCGCGGCACTCAGGCCGAAGATGCCGTTGAGCACGTCGACTTCGCGCACGCGATAACGCGGGCTGGCTTCGTCGTACGCGGTCAGCGCCTGCAGGCCGCTGAAGGCCTCGATGGTGCCGCCGTAACCGGCCCATTTCGAATACGGCCCATCCATGCCGAAGGCCGACATCGACACCATGACGATGTCCGGCTTGATCTTGCGCAGCGCTTCATAGCCCAGGCCCAGGCGCTCCATCACGCCGGCGCGGCAGTTCTCGAGTACCAGGTCGGTGTCCTTGACCAGGCGCTGAGCGAATTCGAGATGATCCTTGCGCTTCAGATCCAGCGTCACGGAATGCTTGCCGCGATGCAGCTGCCAGAAGCGCGGGAAGCCGTTGATGGTTTTCTTGCGGCCGCCGCGCATCGAATCCAGGTGCTTCGGATATTCGATCTTGATCACTTCGGCGCCGTAGTCGGCGAACACGCGTGCGGCGTGCGGGCCGGCCCAGTCGTGCGAGAAATCGAGTACGCGAAAGCCCGCGAGCGGGCCGCTGCCGCTGACGGATTCCTTTGCCGATTTCGCTGGCGCTGGCGCCGCCGCTACGCTCGCAGTCGCATCACTGTTCCAGCGCGACAGCTTGCTGACGAAAGGCCGGCCCGGCATGCGGCATTTACGGCCATCTGGCAGCGTGGCATCGACGAAGAAGCCGCGCGCCTGGTGCTGCTGATCGGCGAGCGCTTCGCCCACTGTCGCCAGATACGACCAGGCCAGGCCGGCTTCCTGCCCGAACGCCAGCAGCTCGCGCCGGCTCTTGTCGGCGAGCCAGCCGCGCAGCAGCACTTCGAAATCCTTGCGATTGCCGAGCCGCTGTTCCAGATCCAGAAACCGCGGCTCCTTGAAGGCGTCGTCGCCGAACTTGGCGACCGCGTTGCGCCAGCGCCGCGTCGGTCCGCCGACAATGGTCGCCTCGCCGTCGGCGCAGCGATAGGTGCGCCAGGGCACCATGCCATGCTCGTCGCCATTGCGGCGCGCGACCGAGCCGGCATGAAGGTGGTCGGCGACCGCGTTCTCGTAATTTTCGATCGAGGCTTCCTGCACCGATAGGTCGATGAAATCGCCCTGCCCGTCTCGCAGCCGGCGGATCAGCGCCATCATGCACGCCGAATACGCACTCAGCCCCGCGGTCTGCTCGCAGATTTTCGGCTGCGAGTTCAGTGGCTCGCGCTTGCCGTCGCCAGTGCTCTGCATCAGGCCGCTCATCGCGTACAGCGTGATGTCTTCGGCCTGGTAGTCGCGATACGGGCCGCTGATGCCGAACGAGCTGATGCGGCAGGTGATCAGCTTCGGATGCTGCTGCAACAGCGCTGCCGCATCGAGGCCGAATTCCGCATCGGAGGCGCCCACCGGCCGCGCGTCGATCAGCAGATCGGTGTCCGCGAGCAGGGCCTGCAGCGCCGGCTTCGCGCCCGGCGACTGCCAGTCGAACGCGCGCAGGCCCTGGCCGATTTCGTACCACAGGATTTCTTCGGGGCTGCGCCAGGCCGGCACCTCGCCCGGCGCGGAAATGACCTCGACGGCGGCACCGAAACCGCGCAGCAGCTTGCTGCAATAGGCACTCGCGATGCGGCTTCCGATCTGCAATACGCGCAGCTTCTGCAATGTGGCCATCCGTGCTCATGCTCCTCATGGTTTATGCGACGGTGGGCGATTAGACTTTGCAGAATCGACGGCGCGACGCTGCAATCCAAGCCCCCCTTTGTCGTCTATATACCGCGTCGCGACGCTGCGGTCTGTAAGAGCCAAGCGCGACGTGACGCGGCAGTCATCCGCGGTCATCATCTGCCATAGCCGGCCGCCTTGCCAGGCCCGTACAGGAGCTCCATGAACAGCAACAGCAGCCTGCCCACCGCGGCGAGCGTGGACAAGACCGTGATCGTGCTGCTGGGCACGCCGCATACGCCGCTGGACGTATTTGGCGAGCAGCTGGCGGCCGGCAGCCGCGGCGCTTACCTGGGCGATCTCAACCTGAGCCTGGGCCGCACCATCGGCGATCTGCTGCAGGTCTACGAGCTGTCGCAGACGCCGGTGCACGAGCCGCTGTTCGCGTTCCTGAGGGCCCATGTCGCCGACGCTGCGGCCGATCCCGGCGCGTTTCTGAACCAACGCAAGGACTGGAGCTTTGCGCAACTGCTGCAGTTGCTGATCGACAGTGTGGCCGGGGCCAGCGTGGTGTTCTCCGACACCTCGGCGGGCTTCCGCATCGGCCAGGTCGACCGCTGGTTGCGGGCGCTGCCGCAGGCGCTGTTCGTGCACACGCTGATAGCCCGTGCGAAATTCGGCGAAGCGGCGAACCAGCACTACGCCGGGCGGCTGTTCGTACCGCCGGACTTCCGCGACTACTGCGTGCTCAACAAGGCGCCGCAGTTCGCGCCGGACCTGGCCTGGTTCCAGGTGCATCGCACCTTGAGCCAGGCTCTGAGCGAGGCAGCCGGCATCCGTCATTGTCGCGCCGTCATCGACGGCGCCGACGCACAGGCCTCGCTGGACCTGCTGACGCAACGTGCCGGGCGGCCGTCTGCATCGTTCCAGAAACCCGCCGACATCGCCACGCTGGAAGCGGCCTTGCTGGGCGAGCCGGCTTAGCGGCGGGGATCACCGGGCCCCGCACCCGGTGATCCGCTGCAGGCTAAAACATCAACTGCAGGCCGATATAGGCGTTGCCAAAGCTCACCTCGCTGCCGTCGTCCTCGAAGGCATAGCTCTGCAGGCCAACCAGGCCGGCGAACATCGGCGTGAAGCGGTAGCCGACGCTGGCGTCCAGTGCGGCGCCGGTGGTGCCTTCGACGTCGAGCAACGACAGCTCGGCGTTCCAGATCCATTGGGCTTGGAGCTGGTTGCCGATGCCGAACGTCAGGCCCCAGCCATTGCCGTCGTCACCCTCGTCTTCGATGTTGAAGTCCAGCTTGACGTACTCGGCCACGCCATACATGCGGATGCTGCCGACATCGCCACCGTAACCGACACCGAGACGCAGCGTGTTCAAGTCGATATCGGTGTCGTACTCGACGTGGTCGATCTTGATCTGGTCGGCCCAGTTGTGCGTGTACTCGCCGCGCAGGAACACATGGTTGTCGACCTGGAACGTCGCGCGAAAATCCGCGCTGTTCAGATCGGCCTCCGCGTCGAGCGCGGCCTCGTCGTCGTCCAGATCGAAACCGCCGCCGCCGATGGCGGCGCGCAAACTGCCCGTGGCCTGCGCCTGCAGGCTGTTCCCCAGCAGCCCCACAAAACCGATGCACAGCAATAAAGCTCGATAATTCATAAATCTCCCGTTATCCCTCTGTAATACCGGCGTCTGTTGCGCCGGCGCGTGATGCTGCCGTATTTCGCTGCCGATAGGAACGAAGAGCCGGTCGCCTGCGGCGAAGCCCATCACAAGCCACTAAAATCGGCGAATGGCGAAATCACGGATGACTCGCGGCCTCGTCGCCGCCCTGCTGCTGTGTGCAGCGCCCCGACTGCTGGCCTTCGACGACGCGCAGATCGAGGCGCTGATTGCGAAGATGACGCCGGACGAAAAAGCCGGCCAGCTGACGCTCGTCGCCGCGGTCTACGAGCACGAGCCCTCCGACAACGAGCGCAAGCCCGGCGAGCCGACGGCGATGCAGCGCCAGCTCGACGAAATCCGCGCCGGCAGGATCAGCGCGGTATTCAACGGCATCGGCGCCGACTGGGCGCGCAAGCTGCAGCGCGCCGCGGTCGAGCAGTCGCGGTTGAAGATTCCGGTGCTGATTTCGGTCGACGCGATTCACGGTTTTCACACAATCTACCCGGTGCCGCTGGCCGAGGCCGCGAGCTGGGATCCGGCGCTGGCCGAACGCGTCGCACGCGCCACCGCGGTCGAAGCCACCGCCGCCGGTGCGGCCTGGAACCTGGCGCCGAACGTCGACATCGCGCGTGACGCGCGCTGGGGCCGTGGCGTCGAAGGCGCCGGCGAGGACGTACTGCTGGCGTCGCGCTTCGCTGCAGCGCGAGTGCGCGGCTACCAGAAGAACGGCCGTCTCGCCGACCGCGACGCGATGATGGCCACGCCCAAGCATTTCGCCGGCTATGGCGGTGCCGAAGGCGGCCTCGACTACAACGTCGTCGACCTGTCCGAACGCACGTTGCGCGAGGTCTATCTGCCGCCGTTCAAGGCCGCCTTCGACGCCGGCGCCGGTGCGGTGATGGCCGGCTTTCATGAAATCGGCGGCATTCCGGCGATGGCCAACACGGCGCTGCTCAGCGGCGTGTTGCGCGACGAGTGGAAGTTTCCCGGTCTGGTCGTGTCCGACTACGCAGCCGATCACGAGCTGGTCGAGCACGGTGTCGCTGCGGATGATCGCGCGGCGGTGAAGCTCGCGTTCATGGCCGGCGTCGACATGAGCATGACCAGCCGGCTGTATCAGCAATATCTGCCGCAGCTGGTGGCCGGCGGCGACGTGCCGATGGCGCGGCTCGACGAGGCGGTG
The DNA here is from genome assembly GCF_965279055.1 of Hydrocarboniphaga sp. Taxonomy (NCBI): domain Bacteria; kingdom Pseudomonadati; phylum Pseudomonadota; class Gammaproteobacteria; order Nevskiales; family Nevskiaceae; genus Hydrocarboniphaga; species Hydrocarboniphaga sp. The sequence goes on from NZ_OZ257125.1 coordinate 2,859,615, forward strand.
CGCCGCGTGCTGCGCGCCAAGCGCGATCTCGGCCTGTTCGACAAACCTTACGATCGCATGGATGCGCGCCGCGAGAAACGCGACTCGTACACCGCTCAGATGCGCGCGCTCGCACGCGAGTCCGCGCAGCGCGCGATCGTCATGCTGAAGAACGAACACGATCTGCTGCCGCTGCCGCGTGCCGGAAAACGCATCGCGCTGATCGGGCCGTTCACCGGTGGCCCGGCCGATCTGAATGGACCGTGGACGGTGTTCGACGACCGGCGCGACGCGATCAGCGTCGAAGCCGGCTTGCGCGCGGCGCTCAGCGATCCCTCGCTGCTCAGCGTCACGCGCGGCAGCGACATCGATACGCCGCTGGCCGGCGGCATCGACGCCGCGGTCGGCGCAGCGAACGCGGCCGATGTCGTCGTGCTGGCGATCGGTGAAAGCGAATCGATGTCGGGCGAGGCGCAGTCGCGTACCGAAGTCATCGTGCCGGCCGCGCAGCAGGCCTTGGCCGAAGCCGTCGCCGCGACCGGCAAGCCGGTCGTCGTATTGCTGCGCACCGGCCGCGCGCTGGCGCTGAGCGGCGCGGTGCGCGATGCCGATGCGACCCTGGTCACCTGGTTTCTCGGTGCCGAAACCGGCCATGCGATCGCCGATGTGCTGTTCGGCGCGGTCAGCCCCAGCGGCCGTCTGCCGGTCAGTTTTCCGCAGGCCGCCGGCCAGGTGCCTTACTACTACGCGCACAAATCCACCGGGCGGCCGCCACCGCCGGGGCCGTTGAAGGAATACACCGCGCGCTACCGCGAACTGACGGCGGCGCCGCTGTATGCGTTCGGATACGGGCTGACGTATTCGCCTGTCGAATATTCTTCCGCGACGCTGAGTACGCCGAATTTGGCCTGGGACGGGCGGCTGAAGGCGAAAGCGACGATCCGCAACAGCGGCAGCCGCGCGATCGACGAGACCGTGCAGCTCTACGTGCACGACAAGGTCGCCAGCGTGACGCGGCCGGTGCGCGAGCTGAAGGATTTCCGGCGGGTGTCGCTGGCGCCGGGCGAAAGTCGCGAAGTGAGTTTCGAGCTGTCGCGCGCGGATCTGGAGTTCATCGGGGCGCAGATGAAGCCGGTCGCCGAACCGGGGGATTTCGAGCTGTGGATCGCGCCTTCGGCGCTTGCGGGTGAAGCACAGACTTTCACGCTGATGCCGCCATTGTAGGAGCGGATCCTATCCGCGAATGCGCCGTTGAAGCCGCAGTCGCGGATAGGATCCGCTCCTACAAGAACAGCGTCGTCAGCGCCGCACTCGCCGGCAAAGCCACGCATCGATCGAACATCGCCGACGCCTCGGTGGTCTCCGGATTGATCTCGATCAGCTGCGCGCCGGCGCGCCTGGCCAGCGGCACGAAGGCTGCCGCCGGATAGACCACGGCCGAGGTGCCGACCGCGACGAACAGGTCGCAGCCGGCGATCAACTCGCCGGCGCGCGCGAATACCACCTCGTCTACCGGGTCCTCGAACCAGGTGATGTCGGGCCGCAGCCAGGCGCCGCAGTGTTCGCACTTGTGTCGCGCATAAGCGCCGGCCGCCAGATCGTCGCGCACACCGTGCTGCTCGCAACGCTGGCGCCACATCGAGCCGTGCAGCTCGGCATCGACGCGCACGCGGGCGCGTTGCAACATGCCGTCGATGTTCTGCGTGACGACCTGCACTTGCGGATATTTCGCCTGCAGCGCGGCGAGCGCGAAATGGCCGGCGTGCGGCGTGCATCCGAGCACGCTGGCGCGGCGCAGCTGGTGAAAGTCGATCACGCGCTGCGGATCGCGATCGAAAGCGCGCTGGCAGGCGTAGTCCTCGTAGCGGTACTGCGACCAGATGCCGCCGGCACCGCGGTAGGTCGGCACGCCGGATTCGGCGGAGAGGCCGGCGCCGGTGAAGAAGACGACGGAGGCGTAGTCGGCGATCGAAATTTTCACTGAACTTCAATCCTCAACCTGTAGGAGCGGACCCTGTCCGCGACTGTGTCGGTGATTGCGAAGTCGCGGACAGGGTCCGCTCCTACAGGTGCAGCTCTTATCGCAGAAAATGCTCCAGCCGCGGCCGCACGCTGGCCGCATGCGACAGCGGGAAGAAATGCCCGCCGCCGGGCACGACTTCGACTTCGGCCTGCGGCAGCAGCGCGCCGAGGCTGCGGCAGGACGGCATGCAGCGTGACAGCTCGCCATAGATCAGCAGCAGCGGCGTATCGCGCAATTTTTCGGCGAGCACGTCGGCGCCGTAACCGGGTTGCAGCAGCTGCTCGCGCACGCCGGGCGTATCGATCAGATCGACCCAGGCGCGCGCGGTGCGCGCGGCGCCGCGGCCTTCCCCGAACGGCGTCACCGCGTCGCGGCTCGGCAGCTCGGCATTGCCGGCTTTCAGGCGCGCGACCACTTCGAGAAAACGCAGGCCGATCTGTTCTTCCACGGCCCAGTCGATACCGGACTGGCGGGCGACGTCGATCTCGAACGGCGACAGATAGGGCATGTCGGCGAGCATCTGCCGCGGCTGCAACGCGTTGACCTTGGTGTCCATCACACATAGCGATTGCACGCGCTGCGGCTGCGCCGCGGCGTATTCCAGCGCCACGCCGCCGCCATAGCTGTGGCCGACCAGATGGCAGCGCTCGATGCCGATGCTGTCGAGCAGGCCGGCGAGATCGCCGGCCAGCGCGGTCGACGAATAGCCGCTCGCGGCCTTGTCGCTGTAGCCGTGGCCGCGCAGGTCGTACATGGTGCAGCGATAGCGGTGCTGCAGCGGCAGCGCGTATTGCGCGAACCAGAACGCGCGGCTCGCGGCCAGGCCGTGGACGAAGACCAGGTCCGGCCCCTCGCCCATCTGCTGCCAGGCGAGCTTGACGCCGCCGACCACGGTTTCACCCACCGCGAGCGCCTACAGCTTGGTCGCGACGAAGTCGGCGATCTGGCCGATCGACAGGTCGTCGACGTAGCGGCCATCGCGCATCAGCAGTTCGTTGAAAGGCAGCTTGCTCTTCTTGACCATCTGCTCGATCGCGACGACCAGCTGGATGATGTCGATCGACTCGAAGCCGAGATCGCCGAGCAGCCGGGTGTCGCGCGTCATCTCGCCCTCGTACTCGTTGTCCCAGTCCTGGGTGAAATCTTTCAGCAGCTCGGACAACTGGCCGACGAGCTGGTCGCTGGATGCAGGCATGGGACTCCGTGTATTCAAGTTTCAATCAAATAAGGGCTCCGCCAGCTTTTCGACCACCAGGCCCGACGGCTGACGCGTGACGCTATAGCTGTCGGGCCGCAGCACCGCCAGCTGTCCTTCTGCAACGCGCTGCTCGAAGAACTCGAGCGTCGCTTCGACCTGGGTGAAGTCGACCTGCTTCTTGTAAGGCGCCAGATCGTACCGCCACCACTGCAACTTCATAAAGCGCTCGACGATCGCGTCGTCGAAGCGCAGGCGTATCACCCGCGCCGGCGATCCGACTGCGATCGCGTACGCCGGAATATCCCGCGTCACCACCGAACCGGCGCCAATCGAGGCGCCGTCGCCAATGGTCACGCCGCGCTTGATAAAGGTGCGCGCACCGACATAGGTCTCATGCCCCAAAAACGTCTCGCTCGGCACCGTATCCACATACGACGGCCCCGGCTGCTGCTCCGGCGCCAACCTGGCGAACTCCGGCATCTGGTACATGCCCGGCAGATACTGCGGCCGCGTGAAAGCGAAAGGATGCGTGCTGAAATAGTCCTGCGGATGCTCCGGCGGGCCGATGATCGAAGACTCGCCGATCTGCGTATAGCGGCCGAAATGCGTGCGATAAGCGCTGGTCACACCCGCCGCATTGAAGAATCCGAACGCGCCGACGCTGCAGTCCTTCAAGCGGTGCCCCTGCGGCCAGGCCGGACGCTCGTAAAGCAGCCGACCATGGATGCCCTGCCCCTCTTCCGCGCACAGCCCTCTTTCCGTCAGCGCCCGCTGACCAAACTCGTTCGGCATATCCATGCTCATCTTCCGGCAATTCCGTTGCCAGACAAGTTGCATTACCTATGCCGCAATCACCCAGGCTGCCAGCCGAACGGTCGCAATCGCCGTTTGAACGGTCAGCCATCCGAGAACTGGTACCGGACAGCTGACAATCGAGCTTTCCTCCTGCGGTTATTCCATGTAGCCGAGCATCTGCAGCTGCTCGATGATCTGCTGCTTTTCGGCCTCGTCCATCTCTTCGCCGGCCTCGCGCTGCACCTTGCGCGTCGGCGCTCCTTTCTTGATCGGGTTGGCGGCGAAATATTCCGGCGTGAAGAAGTGCGTCGCCACCTTGCCTTCCATGTCCTTGGGCACGGCCAGGCCGAGGCTGTAGAGCAGCGTCGGGCAGACGTCGCGGATGTCGCAGCGGTCGGTCATGTCGGCCGGCAGGATGCCGGTGCCGGCGGCCATGAAGATGCCGTCCGGATGATGGGTACCGGCCGGCGTGTCGCGCATCGCCACCGCCGGCTGGATGTTGCGGATCGACACGAAGCCGTTGTCGCGCAGCACCAGGGTCAGATCGCAGGCCTTCTCCATGTGCGCACCCGGGAACCATTCCTCACGCTTGAGCACGTCGACGACCACCGGCTCGCCTAGCGGATTGCGCAGCGACTTCAGATCGGCGATGAGTTTCTCGCGGAAAGCCTCGTACTCGCTCGGCTGGATTCCCGGCTCGCCGGGCTTGGTCGACACGCGGATGTGGATGCCGTTGCTCGACGGCGTGCGGCAGTAGGCGGTGGTCTTGGACCAGTCGAGATTGGCGAAGTCCGAAGCCTCGCGACGCAGCGCCTGCTCGCTGCCGTCGTGCGTGGCCCAGGAGAGATAGCCCTTCTCTTCGAGGAACACGTTGATGCGCAGCACTTCCACCGAGGCGGTGAAGCCGTGGTCAGAGGCGAAGAACACCTGCACGTCCGGACCGCAGAGCTTGACCAGCTGCTCGATGTAGTCATCGACGTTGCGGAAATATTCCAGGCAGACCTCGCGCATCTTCAGGTCATGCGCCGAAGGGTTGGACTTGAGCAGCTCCGGATCCAGATACGGCCAGGCCTGGTGCTGGATCTTGTCGGTGCCGTCGAACATCACCGCCATCAGGTCGGGCTGCTCGTTCTTCAGCACGTACTCGGCGACCTTGAACCACTGCTGCTCGCGCGGCAGGTGGTAGCTGACCCACTTGAAAGTGTCTTCCGGCGACAGCACTTCGGTGGCCTGCTTTTCGTTGTCGAAATCCCAGGCGAGTTCCTTCGGATCGAAGCCCGCGATTTCCGCCTTGAGCTTTTCGAACAGGCCGGCCGGGTGGCTGTTGCGGCGCAGATGCTTGGCCGGGATGAAGCCCGGCACGACGGTGCCGTTGGTTTCCGGCGGCGGCGGCGCGGTCAGCGGAAAATTCAGCGCGGCGATCTTCTTGCCGTTGCGATTGGCGATCTGCCAGATCATTTCGGAGTCGACGTCGCGGCTGTCGTACAAGGTCCAGTAGACCTCCCCGCCCTTGTCCTCGGCGCGGATGAAATCGAACACGCCGTGCGCGCCCGGATTCTTGCCGGTCATGATCGAGGTCCAGGCCGGCGGCGTCAGCGGGTTCGGCGTCGAGCGCAGCTTGGCGCGCGTGCCGCCTTTGAGCAGCTTGGCCAGATACGGCATCGTCACGCCGACATCGGGCAGCTCGCGCAACATCTCGTCGAGCACGGTGAAAGTGCAGCCGTCGAGGCCGATGAATAGCGTCTTGGTCTTCGTGTTCTGCGAGTCCATGAGTGTGCTCAGTAAGTGCCTGTTGTACTGCCGTTGAATACTTTTAAAGCCACCACAAACCCCGTTCGTCCCGAGTAGCTCACACAGTGAGCGTATCGCGGGACCGGATCGCGATCATATCCCTGGCCACGCCGCAAGCGGCTAATCGGGACCAACGGAGTGTGTAAGGTGGTCCGCATAACACTAAGCCGTTCGCCCCAAAGTGACCGCCGCCGCGCCACCCACCGCGGCGCCGCGACACAGCGCGACGACGATGTCGTCGCCGTTGTAGTGCAGCTCGATCTCGAACTGCTGGGCGCCGCGGCGCACATGCACCCAGCGGCCGCTCGCGTTTCCCAGATCGGCGCCGCTGATCTGCCAGTCCTGCGGCCGGCCTTCGAGGCCGGTGCCGGCGGATTTGGCCGCCGCTTCCTTGGCGCACCACAGCGCGACCGCGGCGCGGCGCAGCTCTTCACGCGGCAGGCTACGCAAATAGCGCTCCGATTCGGCGGCACTGAATGCGCCGGCGATCAGATCCTCGGCATCGACGCGATTCAAATGCTGAAAGTCGATGCCCGGCGCGGATTCGGCCGGGCCGCAGACCGCCACCGCAGCACGGCGGCTGTGGCTGATCGACACCGCCGGGTACAGCACGCCCGCCGGCCAGCCGAGCACGTTGACGACATAGGGCGCGCCGTTGTCGCGATTGCCGATGTGCACGTCGGCGGCCGCAACCGCGAGCTTCAGATGCTCCGCGGCCCAGGCACGCACCGCGTCCTTGGCGCAGACGCGGCCAACCAGCCATTCCTCGCGGCGCGGACCCGTCGGCGGCAGTTCGCCGCTGAACACGCGCCGCTCGTCCTCGTTGAGCACCAGCGCGGCGAGCATGCGCTTCCACACCGCGCTGCCCTGGTCCAGATAGCCGGCCTCGAACGCTTCGAGATAACGCGCGGCCAGGCCGCTGCCGGCCAGCTCCCGTTCCAGGTTCGGCACCGACAGGTAGCGCTCGATCGGCGCGAGCCGGAAGCGATACAGATTCTGCGGCGCGGAGTATTTGACGTCTTCCCAGTTCGCCGCGCGCGCGATCAGCTGGCCTTCGGAATCGATCAGGTCGAACTGGCAATCGACCTTGTGCGGCGCGATGCGAATGTCGGCGCGGCACAGCAGCGAGCGATCGGCCGGCAGCGGGTCGGCGTACTGCGTGTAATGGCCGAGGTTGTACGGAAAACACTTGAAGCCCCAGCTGAGTTTTTCTGTCAGCCAGTAGCCGGCGAGCTGTCCGGCGGCGTCGAGCAGCGCCGCATCGATGCGGAATTTCGGCGTGGACGTGAACGAAAAATAATCGCGCGTCGCGATCGTCGCCACGTCGGCCTCGATGCCGTCCTCGTTCCAGCCACGCAGATGCTTGACGCCCTGCAGTCGCGGGCCGTGAAACATGCCGTGGCGATACAGCTCGCCCGGCGGATTGGTGCGCGCCGGCTGCAGCGCACCGGCGCTGAGCGCGCGCGGCGGCGGCGGCGCCGGATAGCGCTCGGCCATCGTCACCTGGCCCTCGAACACCAGGGTCGGAGTGCCGTTGTCGTGATAAGGATCGAGCTGGAACAGCTTGACCGCGACCCGCGGCGATTCCATCGGCGAACGCAGCCGCTCGGCGACGATGCGCAGGCCGAGGCGCTTGTCGTTGTCCAGGCTCAGCCAGCGATGACCGCGGCAGGATTCGATGGCGATGACTTTCAGCGCGTCGCCGGCGAGCTTGCACGCGGCCTCGGCAATGATCTCCATGCTGAAAGTAAACGGCACGACGATCAGCGGCAGCAGCTCCGGCGCGCGCGCCGACGGCGGCAGGCCGATCGCGTGATCGAGCAGGAACAGATCGGTGTGCGCGGTATACAGGCGCTCGCTGACCAGCTGCTGCGCATCCAGCGACAGGATCTGGCCGAGCATCGGATAGTTCGGGTCCAGCGACGGATCGGCGCTCAGCGCCGCCGGCATCTGGATCGAGTTGCCGCTGCTCGCAAGCGCAGCCGGCATCGCCGCCGCTGGCATCGTGCCGCCGGCCGGCAGGCCGCCGAGCACGCGCGACTGGCTGTCGAGGAACGCCTGCATCAGCGAGAAATGCGATTTCAGCGCGTTCATGCGCGGATCGCCGGGCCTGGCGTGCACCGGTGACGAGGGCGGCGCGCCCGGAGCGGCGCGATCGACTTCGCGCACCACTTCCCTGATCACTTCCTTGACCACGACCTGCGGCTGCTGCGGCGCACGATGCGCCGGCGCCCAGTCCTCGGGCAGGCGCATCGTCGGCATCTGCAGCTTGATCTGCAGCCTGCGCCGCGCGACGGTCCTGGGCTCGACCAGCAGATCGATCTCGGCGACTTCGCGATGCGCGTACAGTGCCGCCGGCTCGAAGCCGACGCCACTGGCGAACAGCTGCGCCAGCATCGCGTGCAGCTGCGCCATGTCGCTCTTGCGCCGGCTGTTGCTGGAGACGGCGACGATGTCGTCGCGATCGCGCAGCGTATCGCCGACGAATGAAGTCAGGTTGCCGCTCGGGCCGACTTCGACGAACACGCGATAGCCGTCGTCGTAGAGTTTGTGCAGCGTCTCGGTGAAGCGCACCGGGTTTTCCCACTGCTGCGCAGCGAGTTCGCGTATCGCGTCGGGCTCGTCGGGGAACGCTTGGATCGAACGCGCCGAATACAGCGCGGTGCGGCCCGGGCCGAAATCCATCGCCGCGAAATATTCGCGGTAGGCATCGGCCAGCGGCTTGAACAGCGGCGTGTGATAGGCGCGGCCGAAAGGCAGCTCCTGGCAGATCGCACCTTCTTCATTCAGGCGCTTGGCCAGCGCCTGCGCTTCGGCCGGCGGCCCGAACATCACCAGCTGGTTCGGGCAGTTGTCCATCGCCACCTGCATGCTGCCGCTGCCGGCCAGCAGTTCGGCGCGCATCTCGGGACGCAACGCGCCGATCGACAGCAAGGTGCCTTCGGCGATGCGGCCTTCGGTTTCGAGCTTGCGGAAGATCCGGTTCAGATCGCGCACCGACTCGGCGATCTCGTCGCGGCTGTCGAAGCGGCGCACTTTGCAAGCGGTGATCGCGGTGTTCTCGCCGGTGCTGTGGCCGAGCATCGCGTCGGGCTTGAGTCCGAGATCGTCGAGCAGGGTCTGGATCGCCATGCTCGCGGCGAACACGCTTTCGGCGGCGACGTCCATTTCGTACAGGCGCGCCTCCAGCGCCTTGCGCTGCGCATCGTCCAGGCCGGTCGGCACCGGGAACAGCGCCGCCGCGCGCCCGGCCGCGCCATGTCGCAGTGCGGTGGCCTCGATGAAATCGAACCAGTCGCGTACCTGCGGAAAATGCAGGCACAGGTCGGCGAGCATGTTGCTGTACTGCGCGCCTTCGCCCGGATACAGGAAGCACAGCTTGCCCGGCACCGCGCCGCGACCGTAGTGCAGGCCGCTGCGCGTCTTGAACGGTTTGGCATCGGCGCGCGACAGCTTGTCGATCGCCTGCTCGAGTTTCTTGTGCAGATCGCCGGCGTTGTCGGCGACGATCGCCAGGCGATGTTCGCCGCGCGCATACGCGCTGCTGGCGCGAGCGATCGCGGCCAGATCGCTTGCCGGCGTCGCGTCGAGATGCACCAGCGTCGCCTGCGCGAGTTTGACCAGCCCGGCGATCGAATCCGCGGCGAGCGTGACCAGCTCGGTCGGTGCCGGACGATGCAGCACCTGTACCTGGAACTTCGACGGCCCGCGATATTCCTCCATGATCACGTGCGCATTGATGCCGCCGAAACCGAAAGCATTGACGCCGGCGCGACGCGCGTGATTGCCGCCGTGTATCCATGGCCGGGTTTCGGTGTTGATGTACAGCGGCGTCTTGTCCAGATGCAGATCCGGATTCGGCTCGTCGCACAGCGTCGGCGGCAGGATACGGTGGTGCAGCGCGAGCGCCGTCTTGATCAGCGAGGCCGAGCCGGAGGCCGGCAGGCAGTGGCCGATCATCGACTTGACCGAGCCGACCGCGATCTGCGGTCCGGCGCCGCGGCCGCGATACGTGATCTCCAGCGTTTCGATTTCGGTGGCGTCGCCGACGTCGGTGCCGGTGCCGTGGGCTTCGATCAGATCGATGGTATGCGGATCGATGCCGCTGCTGTCGTAGGCGCGGCGCATCGCCAGCACCTGGCCTTCGAGGCGAGGCGTCAGCAGGCCCTTGGCGCGGCCGTCGGAGGCGACGCCGATGCCCTGGATCACCGCGTAGATGCGATCACCGGCGGCCTCGGCGTCGGCCAGGCGCTTCAGCACCAGCATGCCGACGCCTTCGCCGAGCAGCGTGCCGCTGTGGCCTTTCTGGAACGGCCGCAGCTGGCCCTTGGACAGGGCCTTGATCTGCGTGAACTGGACGAACAGCTGCGGCGGAATCTGCGCCTGGCTGCCGCCGGTGATCATCAGGTCGCTGCGGCCGGTGACCAGCTCGCGCACCGCCTGGTCCAGCGCCATCATCGTCGACGCGCAGGCGGCGTCGACGATGTAATTCGGCCCCATCAGGTTGAGGCGGTTGCAGATCAGGCCGGTGATCACGTTCGGCGTCAGCTGGCCGACGAGTTCGCCGCTGTACGGCGGCAGCTGCGCCTTGAAACGCTCGCGCAGTTCGATGAGTTCCGCCGGCGTGAAATCCGGGCGCAGGCCGGTCACCGCCTTCATCATCTCGTCGACGAACAAGGCATGGAACAGCACGTTCGCCTGGCCGCGATTGGTGTAGGTGCCGCGGCCGAGAATCACGCCGGCGCGGCTGCGATCGAAATCGCGCTTCTTGTAGCCGGCGTCGGCGAGCGCGTCGCCGGCATGCTTCAGCGCCAGCAGATGGTCGGGATCACCGCCGTCGGCCTGGCTCGGCATCACGCCGTATTCGGTCGGATCGATGATCGCCAGGTCGCGCAGGAAACCGCCGCGGTTGGTGTAGATGCGATCGTTGCGCTGCGCCCAGTTCTCCTTGTCCATGAAGTAACTGGTCCACTCGTCGTCGGCCGGCGCGACCGCGTCGACCTTGTCGAGGATGTTCTGCCAGTAGGCGCGCACGTCGCGCGCGCCGGCATAGCAGCCGGAAACGCCGACGATGGCGACCTGCAGGTTCTCGCTCAAGAGTTGTTCCCCTTCCCCCGCACGCGGTGGAAGGCCGGGATGGGGGCATGCGGAAAGGCCTGCGCCGCGACGACTCGCCCCCACCCTGGCCCTCCCCCGCAAGCGGCGGAGGGAATTTCGATTGGCAAGTCGAAGCCCGCCATCACTGCGCGTTCTCGGTGCCGATGCGGTTCAGCGCCGCGCTGAGCGTGCTTTCCGCATCGAGCATCGCCAGGCGCAGCCGGCCTTCGCTGTCGGTGAACGTCGCGTCGTAGGCCACGGCCTGCTCGTGCGCCGCCGGCTTGATGCGGAAGCGCAGGCTCAAGGCACCGGTCGGCGGCGGCAGGCTCGGCACGCGCAGCACGCGGCCGAAGCGGCTCGGCAGCGCGCTCTGCTGGCGATGCACGCGGCCCCAGATCCAGGCGAGCTGCGCGGCCACGTCGATCAGGCCCGGGTCGAACAACCAGTCGCCGGACACGCCGATCCAGTCCTTCGGATGGCTGACGGCTACCAGCGCATCGACACCCTCCGGCGCGACCGCGGTGATATCGGTGAGCAGGCGGAAGCGGCCCGTGTGGAACAGCATGCGCTCGTAAGTCTGCAGCGCGTTCATGCGTGTGCCGCTGATCGCGGCCGGCACCTCGACGATCGGCGCTTCCAGGCGCTCGACCAGGCGCACCGAGGCGCGATACAGCGGCGCCTTGCGGCTCGGGTCGGCGATGTCGACGGTCACGGTCTGTTCGCCGGGGCCGGAATGGCTGGTGGCTTTGGCGCGAATTTCGATCTCGCGCGTCGCGCCCGGCTCCAGCACCACGCCGGCCAGCGTGCGCAGATCCTGCACTTCGGCGACCTGCCAGCCCGGCCAGCCCTGCCCGACCATTTGCGCGACCCATTCGGTCGCCGCCGCCGCCGGCAACACCGGACGGCCGTCGATGACGTGATCGCCGAGATAGGGATCGCTGTCCAGGCCGAAACGATGGTTGAGCACCAGTGCGCCGCCGGCGCCCATGCGCAGCGCCGAGCGCACCAGCGGGTACTGCGAAACCGTGGCCGCCGCTTCCGGCGCATCACTGGCTTCCATGGTTTTCCACGGACCGGCGCCGATGACGATTTCGACTTCGTGCTTCGGCCCGCAGGCGAGTTCACGCAGGAAATATCGGCGACCGCCAGCGACCGGAATCGGCTCGATGCCGCGTTCGCGGAACTGCTGCTTGACCGCCTCGCTGGCCATGCCGGCGTCCCAGGGGCCCCAGTTGGCCGCGATCACGCGCGTCTCCGGCCAGCGCCGCGACAGCGTCCACGCAAGGCGGTTGCAGGCCTCGTTCGCGGAGGCGTAATCGATCTGGCCGCGATTGCCGTAACGGCCCGCGACCGAGGTGAAGAACACCAGCAGCTTCAGCGAATCCGGCCGCAGCTTCTTGCTCAAAATGTAGCTGGAATCGAGCTTGGTGTTGAACACGCGGGCGAAGGACTCGTCGGTCTTGTCGGCGATCTTCCGGTCTTCGATCACGCCGGCGCCGTGCAGCACCGCATCGATGCGACCGTAGTGCTGGTAGATGCCGTCGATGACACCACCGAACGCAGCCTCGTCACGTACGTCGCAGGAGAAGTAGCCGACGTTGGCGCCGCGCGCGCGCAGCCGATCGAGATTGCCGCGGATTTCGCGTTCGGTCAGCACTTTTTGCGTGGCGCGTTCGATGTCGACCGGCTTCGGCGTTTCCCCGCGAGCGCGGGCCTGAGCCAGCAACACTTTCTTCAGCGTCGAGGCGTCGGCCGCGATCGCGGTTTCCGCCGATTCCGGCGCCGGTTCCGGCGTGCGGCCGAGCAGCACGAAGCTGATACCCGGCACCGCCATTTCTTCCAGCAGCTCGGCGGTGATGCCACGCGCGCCGCCGGTGGCGACCACCACCCATTCCGGCGACGGCTGCAGATGCGGCGCGAACGGCGTGTCGGCCAGCGCTTCCTCCACCGTGCTGACGCTGTAGCGCGCGTCGCCGGTGTGGCCGGCCTCCGGCGCGCGATCGTCGGCGAGCAGCTCGTCGCAGAGATGCGAGGCGATGGTTTCGTCGGTCTGGCCGTTGAAGTCCACCGCGCGCAGCGTCGCGCTCGGATACTCGTCGCGAACGCAGTTCAACATACCGTTGAGGCCGCCGGCGAGCGGCGTGCCCGGGCCGACCGCGTCGCGGCCGAACGTGCCGCCGAGACGGCTCGCGGCGATCACGCGCATGTCGCCGAGCGCCGCACCGAAGGGCTTGAGCATGCGGAACAGCGACAGCACGCTACGCTCGCCGAGCTGCTGCCAGGCGAGCAGGGTCTGCGGCTCGTCTTCGGCGAGGCCGTGCAGATGGATCACGCCGGAAACCTTGCCATGCGCCGCCTGCGCCTCGGCGATTCCCGCCTCGATACTGGCGGCGTCGATCGCGTCGATGCGCAGCGGCGTGACACCGGCTTTGTGCAGGTGCGACAGCAGCGGCAGCACGATCGCGTCGGCTCCGCCGGCCACGATCACCGCGCCGGACATCGTCACGCGCTTGGCGGTCAGCGGCGCGGCGCGCGGGCGGATCACGTAGCGCGGCACTTCGCTGAGCACCGCGGGGACCGGCGCGACTGGAGCTACCGCGACTGCAGCGATCGTTGCAGCAACGACCGGCGCCGCAGCTGCGGCCATCGGCGCCTGTGCGGCGCCGAGCTGATCCAGAATTACCGCCAGGGTCTTGGCGCGCGTATAGCTTTCCATTGACGCCTGCATCGCGGCCGCCAGCGACTCAGGCAGCTTCTTCTGCAGCGCGCCGACGATTTCGACGCGCTTGATCGAGTCGATGCCGAGGTCGGCTTCCAGGTCGGCATCCAGCGCCAGCATGTCCGCCGGATAACCGGTGCGGTCGGCGACGATCTCGAGCAGCAGGCTGCGGTAATCGACCGCGACGCTCGGCGCAGCAACCGCGACAGCCAGCGTCGGTGCGGCCACGACCGGCAGGGCAGCAGCACCGCCGAGTTTGGCGAGGTTGTCGAGAATCGCCGCCAGCGTCTTGGCTCGCGTAAAGCTTTCCATCGTCGCCTGCATCGCGGCCGCGATATCCGCCGGCAGCTTCTTCTGCAGCGCACCGACGATTTCGACACGCTTGATCGAGTCGATGCCGAGGTCGGCTTCCAGGTCGGCGTCCAGCGCCAGCATTTCGGCCGGGTAGCCGGTGCGATCGGCGACGATGTCGAGCAGCGTCGCGCGGTAGTCGATCGCCGGAGCGGCGGCGACAGCGGCGGCAGCGACCGGCGCGGCAGCTGCGGTGGTCGCGCCCACCAGCGGCTGGACCACGTCGACGATCGTGCGCAGCGTCTTCGCGCGCGTCAGCTTTTCCATCTGCGACTGCAGCGCTTCGGACACCGAAGCCGGCAGCGCTTTCTGGAACGCGCCGACGATTTCGACGCGCTTGATCGAATCGATACCGAGATCGGCCTCGAGATCGGCGTCCAGCGACAGCATGTCTTCCGGATAACCGGTGCGATCGGCGACCAGCTTCAGCAGCAGCGGCGTGACGTCGATCGCCGGCGCGGCGATGGCGACCGCGGGGGGTGCCACCGGTGTGCCGATCGTCGCGGCAACCGCGGCAGCCGGCGTCATCGTCGCGGCGATTTCGACCAGCGGCTGCAGGATCGCGTTGAGCGTCTTGGCGCGCGTGTAGCGCTCCATCTGCGCCTGCATCGCGGCGCCGAGTTCGGCGGGCAGGGACTTCTGCAGACTGCCGGCGATTTCGACGCGCTTGATCGAGTCGATGCCGAGTTCGGCTTCCAGATCGGCGTCCAGCGCCAGCATGTCTTCGGGATAGCCGGTGCGATCGGCGACGATGCGCAGCAGCATCGCCGACAGCGCGGCGGCGTCGAGGCCGGCAGCAACCGGTGCGGCCACCGCAGCAGGCGCGGCTGCGACCGCAACGGCAGCAGCAGCCGCTATCGGCGCCGCCACGGGAGCCGGTACCGGTGCCGCCGCAACGACCGCAGCCTTCGGCATCGGCGGAACATACGACGGCATCGGCGCCGCGGCCGCCGCAGTCGCCGGCGCACCGCCGAGGAACTGCGAAATCACGCGCTCCTGCAGGCTCAGGAACTGGCGCATGGTTTCGTGGTACGCCATCAGCGCTTCGCCGCCCTGCGCGCTCGGCACGGCCATCGCGGCAGCGGGCTGCGGCGCGTAGGCCTGCATCGGTGCGGCAGCAGCAGCGGCCGGCGCCGGCACATGAATCACGGTCGGCTCGGGCTTCGGTGCGCTATCCAGAATCTTCTGCACCACCGCGGCCTTCACTTCCACGGCCTTTTCGAGCGTCATCGGCGGATGCTGTCCGGTGCGCAGGATGGGATCGTTGTGCGGCCGCACGTAGCCGCCGGAGATGTACCACGCCGTGGCCGGAATCTTGGCCGGCTGCGCGCGCTCGGCGAGTTGCGCCAGTGACAGCGCCTCGACCGTGCGACCTTCGAACAGGCGCGCGACCTCGAAGTCGACGCCGAGCGCGATCAGATCGGCCAGGCCGCTCAGCAGGCCGCGCAGACCGCCGCCCTGCCCGTCGAGCGACACGCTGCGCGCATCGCGACCGGCCAGCGTTGCCGAAATCATGTTGCTGCAAATGCTCTTCGGGCCCAGTTCGAGGAACAGCCTCACGCCGTCGGCGTAAAGCGCCTGCACCTCGCTGACGAACTCGACGCTGGACAGCAGGTGCGCGTCGAGCTGCGCCCGCATCGCGTCGACGCCGGCCGGATATTGGGCGCCGCTACCATTGGAATAGACCGCGAGCGTCGGCTCGCTGAACTCGGTGGTCGCGATCGCCGCCGACAGCGGGCCTTTGGCGCTCGCCATCAGCTCGGTGTGGAACGCGCCGGACACCGGCAGCCGGGTCACGCGCAGGCCGGCGGCGCTGATCGCGGCGACGGCTTGTTCAATCTGCTCGGCCGGACCGGAAATCACGGTCTGCTCGGGCGCGTTGTGATTGGCGACGACGACGCCGGCGAACGGCGCGATCCGGGTCAGCACCACGTCGCGCGCGGCCTGTACCGCGGCCATGCCGCCCTTGATCCCGCTGCTCGCGGCCTCGGCCATCACCCGGCCACGTATCGCCGACAGCTTCAGGAAGCTGGTTTCGTCGATCACGCCGGCCGCATGCAGCGCGGCGAATTCACCGTAGCTGTGGCCGGCGGTGGCCACCGCGCTGATGCCGAGTCGGCGCGCCAGATTCAGGTAACCGACTTCGAGCGCACCGATCGCCGGCTGCGCGTAGCGCGTGTCGGTCAGGCGCTTCAGCTGCGCGGTTTCGGTGTCGGCGTTGAAGGCCGATTCCGGCCAGATGCGACGCGACAGGCGCTCCGGCAGTTCACTGCTCAACGTCGCGTCGGCGCGTTCGATCGCCGAGCGCAGCTCGTCGACGAACATCGCGGCCTCCGCGCCCATGTCGACGTACTGCGCTCCCTGTCCTGGGAACACGAACGCGATCTGCGGCGCGGTGCCAGGACGATCGAGCGCGAGCTTGATGTGCGGCGCCAAGGGCTTGGTCGGCGCGTTCAGATGCGCGATCACCGCTTCCAGATCGGTTGCCAGCGACGCCATGCTGCGCGCGGCCAGCGCCAGACTGGCTTTGGCGCCGCGACGGCGATCCGCTTCCTTCGCCAGGCTGCGCGCGAGCACCGCCAGTTTCAGCCGTGATTTCGGCTGCTGCGCGAGCGCCAGCACGCGCTCGACTTCCGTGCGCAGCGCCGCCGCGTCGGCGGCGCGGAACACGATCAGTTCCTGCGTCCAGTTGCGCGAGCCGTTGATTTCCGCATTGGCCATGCCGTCGCGATATTCCTCGACGACCGCATGGAAATTGGTGCCGCCGAAGCCGAACGCGGACACGCCACCGCGACGCGGCGTGCCGTCCGGATTGGCGAGCCAGGCGCGCGGCTGCTTCAGAACGAAAGCGGCCGACGTCGGATCGGCGATCGCGTCGAGCGGATCATCGACATTGGCGTGCGCCGGCTGCACGCGGTGATACAGCGACATCGCCAGCTTGATCAGGCCGGCCATGCCGGCGCTGGCCTTGGTGTGGCCGAGGATGGTTTTGACCGAACCCAGCGCGACGCTCTTCGGCTCAGCGCCGAAACTCTTCAGCGCGCGCGTGATGGTCTCCGCCTCGGCCTTGTCGCCGACCGCGGTGCCGGTGCCATGCGCTTCGATCATGCCGAGCGTGGCGGGCGTGAAGCCGGCCTTGCCGTAAGCGCGATTCAGCGCGCGAATCTGGCCGTCCGGACGCGGCGCGGTCATGCCCAGCGCCTTGCCGTCGCTGGAACCGGCAACGGCCTTGATCACCGCGTAGATGCGATCACCGGCCGCTTCTGCGTCTTTGAGCCGCTTCAGCACGACCATGCTGACGCCTTCGGAAATCACGATGCCGTCGGCCTTCTTGTCGAAAGCCTTGGACACGCCGTTGGGCGACAGCGCGCCGGTCTTGCTGAAACACATGAAGCCGTAAGGACTTTGCACGGTGTCGACGCCGCCGGCGATGGCGACATTGCTACGACCGCTCTCCAGCTCATTCACCGCCATCGACAAAGCGGCCAGAGACGAAGCACAAGCCGCATCGACGGTGAAGTTCAGGCCACCGAAATCCATGCGGTTGGTGACGCGGCCCGCCGTGACGTTGAGCAGCACGCCGGCGAAGGATTCGTTGGTCCATTCCGGCAGGCGCTCGAAGGCGCCGTCGTTCATATCGCTGACGAAGCGCGGCAATTCACTGCGTACGCCGTATTGCAGACCCAGATCGCCAGCGCCACCGGAGGCGCCGAGAATCACGCTGGTATGTTCGCGATCGAAATCGGTCAGGCCGGCATCCTCGATCGCGCGATTCACCGTCTCCAGGGTCAGCAACTGCATCGGGTCGATCGACTTCATCGAGTTCGGCGGAATGCCGTAGCGCGTCGGGTCGAACATCAGCTCGTCGAGAAAGCCGCCCCACTTGCTGTAGATCTTGTCGCGCGCGTTCCGGTCGGCGTCGAAATACAGGCGCCAGTCCCAGCGCTCGCGCGGCACTTCGGTGATCGCGCTGACCTTGCCGAGCACGTTGTCCCAGTAGCTTTCGACGTCCGGCGCTTTCGGCAGCAGCACGCCGATGCCGACGATGGCGATGTCCGAGGGCGCGGCTTTTTCGACTTTGGCGTGCACCGCCTCGTCGAAGTTCGCCAGCATCTCCTGCGATTCGTTGCAGACGCGCGCATGCAGCTCGGCGACCGACATCGGCTCGTCGGTCAGGGTCGCGACCTGGCCGATCATGTACATGCCGTCGGTCAGCTGCTGCTCCGGCGCGATGTCGACGACCTTGCCGCTCTCGTCGCGATTCTTGCCTTTCGACGCGATGCGCAGGCGACCCATGTTGAGGTCTTCCAGCGTGTCGCGGATTTCGTCGGCGCTGTGCTGGCCGCCCATCAGTTCGCGGCGCGCCTTGAAGAAGTCGTGCGCGAACTGCGTGTTGGCGCAACGCGTCGCGTGGCCGGGGCCGGTCTCCAGATTCACGGTGCGCGCGCAGGCGACGGCCTGGTCCTGGAAGCCCTGGACGATGGCGCCACTGGACACGATCTCGTGCGTGAACAGGTAAGCCGTGCCCATCAGCGCGCCGACTTTCATGCCGCGCGCCGCCAGCGGCGCGGTCAGCGCGGCCAGCATCGCGCCGGAACGCGCGTCGCTGATGCCGCCAGCGAACATCAGGTGGACTTCGGATTCGGTGCCGGGCGTGACGAAGGCCAGCAGCACTTCGATCATCTGCTCCCACAGCGGGAAGCTGGTGATCGGGCCGATGTGGCCGCCGCACTCGCGGCCTTCGAACACGAAGCGCCGCGCGCCCTGCTCCAGGTACATCTTCAGCAGCGCCGGTGCCGGCGCGTGGATATAGGTCTTGATGCCGCGCTGCTCGAACGCCGCGGCCTGATCGGGACGGCCGCCGGCGATCAGCGCATACGGCGGCTTGCACTTCCAGATCGCTTCGCACTGCTCGTCGCGCAGCGCCTGCGGAATGAAGCCGAGCATGCCGACGCCCCAGACCTTGTCACCGGCCAGGCGCGCGGTTTCCTGCAGCATTTCCAGCACCTGGTCACCGCGCATCAGCGCCAGCGCCAGGAACGGCAGCGCGCCGTTTTCGGTGACCGCGGCGGCGAAGGCCGGGCTGTCGGAGACGCGCGTCATCGGGCCCTGCGCCAGCGGATAACGCGTGCCCTGCGACTTGGCCAGCGGCGCATCCTCGGCAAGATGGCCGAGTTCGGCGGCCTGGCGCATCTGCTCGAAACTGATCTTGCGCAGCGCCTGCACCAGCTTGCCGACGCGCTGATAGCGCTGGCGATAAATCGCGCCCGCGCCGATGCCCTGGCCTACCGGCATCAGCGAGTTCTCGTCCCAGCCCACGCGCGCATCGGTGGTGCTGCGCCACACGTCCAGCGCCATCGTGCCGGCTTCGGCGGCGCGGTTGTCCGCGTCGGCCAGCTTCAGCGCCGCTGCGGCGGGCCTGGCGTAGACGCGGCAGGGCATGTCGAGCAGCTCGCCGAACAGGCGCGTCTCGGCGCCGACTAGGCGCGCGAGCTCGGTCTTGGTTGCCTCGCTGAGCGCGCTGTCGTCCATCAGCAGCAGCTGGTCGTCGAGCACCACGCCGGCGGCGCCGGCGGCGCGGCAACCGGCCGCGGTGTTGATACCGATGCCGCCGCGCACGAAGACCGGCAGCCGGGTCTTGCGCAGCAGCTTCTGCACGAGAATGTAGCTGGAGTCTTCTCCGACCCAGCCCGGCGATTCGTGGCCCTTGGCGACGATGCCGTCCGGCGTGAAGCTCAGCGTGGCCAGATCATCGGCCGAGCTGAGCTCGATCAGCAGGCGGTGCTGGCCACCGCGGCGCAGCACCTCGATTCCGGACTGCGAGCCGCCGCGCGGCGCGATCACCAGCGTCAGCGGCCGCTCGCCCGCCAGCGCAAGCAGCTTGTCGACCAGCGGCAGATGCGCCGGGCTCGCCTGGATGCCGACGCGACCGTCGGTGGCAGCGAGCAAGCGGCGGAAGTTCGCCAGAGCGCGCGCTTCGTCGGTGCAGAACTCCAGATCGAGCAGGCCAAGGCCGCCCGCCCGCGCGGCGGCCACTGCCACGCCGGGATGCGCCCAAGCGGCCGGGGCCAGCGCGATGATTTCGAATGCTTGGCTGCTGATGATGCTGTTCATAACGACCCGCCGGTGCAGTGTGGACAGACCCTGGCGGATGCCAGGGACCGACGCCTCGTCTGCTTAAGGTTTACGCGCTTCCAGGAACGGCACTTCGAGCACTTTCTCGTGCACGATCGGGCCGTGACCAAAGTAGCCGCCTTCACCGAAGCACTCGCCGTGGTCGGCGGTGATGATGAAATGCGTGTTGGTAGTCGCCTTGGAGATCAGTGCGTCCAGCACCTGATCGACGTACTCGACGGTCTTGACCTGCTGGCTGTGCAGCTGCTGCATCTGGTCGTCGTCGAAGAACTGGTCGGACGTCGCCTGGCCCATCTCGTCGTCCATGCGCTTGAACACGCCGTGCACGCCGGAGATGTGCGGCAGGCCTTTCGGGTCCAGCATGTACGGGTAATGCGTCTCACCGAGGTTCAGGAAGTGGAAGCTCGGTTCGTCGTCGTAAAACTCGATTTCGTCGACCATGCCGGCGAAGTCGTTGTGATTCGCCATCAGCTTGTAGTCGTCGAAATACTTGTTCAGGTGCGAAGTCGGGTTCAGCACCGGCATCGACACCCGGCCGACGGTGCGATATCCGTTGTCCTTCAGTACCTTGGGTAGCGACAGCTGCGGCACGAAGCTCTTGAACGACAGGTCCTTGATGCCGAGCCGGTCGACCCACTGCGAGAACTCGTTCTTGTAGACCTCGGAGGCGAATACCCCCTTGGGGCTCTGATGCGGAACCATGCCCATCAGATAGGTGTAATGGGACGGCGAGGTCCACGAGGCATAGGAATAGCGCAGGCTGCCCTCGGCCAGGCGGTCCATGTTCGGCCGTTTTGCGCGCTGATAGCTGTCGAAGCGGCAGCTATCCATGACGATGAATACAAGATTGTTCGCAGCCATAAAAGGGGTAGCTCTCCGTAGCGCTATTTGGCCTGATGTCAGCCGACAACCGTTGCGTCTTGGCCGCTGAACGGTGCGTGAATTAGTTCACCAGATTCAGGCTAGCACGCGATGCAGCGCATCGATATATCAATATTCCTACATTGCCGCTTGTTGACCATACGCTGCATCAAGCAGCCGCAGCGTATTGAAATATCAGGCTTGTTACTTATGCCAGGGCGCTCATGCCGCCCTGCGGTAGCAGGCAGCCGCCAGCCGAGGGTAAGCCAAAAAACCGGTCACTTCTGAACCACAGAACCCAGCGCCTGTCACTCTGATCCGCGGGTCAGAAATAGAGGTTTCCGCACCGATTCATCTCCACGTGAATTCGACAACGCAGTGCTGCGGCGAAAAAAAGCCGATATGCGCTACCGCATATCGGCCCGGCACCGCTCAACTTGATCAGCCCTTGGGCTGGGGCACCATACGCAGATAGGGCTTGATTTCGTTCCAGCCGTTCGGGAACAGCTTCTTGGCGTCTTCGCCGCTGACCGCCGGCACGATGATCACGTCCTCGCCCTGCTTCCAGTTCACCGGCGTGGCGACCTTGTACTGGTCGGTCAGCTGCAGCGAATCGATCACGCGCAGGATCTCGTCGAAGTTGCGGCCGGTGCTGGCCGGATAGGTCAGGCTCAGCCGGATCTTCTTGTTCGGGTCGATCACGAACACCGAGCGCACGGTGAAACGGTCGCTGGCGTTGGGATGGATCATTCCGTACAGGTTGGCGACCTTGAACTCCGGGTCGGCGATCAGCGGAAAATTCAGGGCGGTGCCCTGGGTTTCGGCGATGTCGCGGCTCCAGCCTTCGTGATCCTCCAGCTTGTCGACCGACAGGCCGATGGCTTTCACATTGCGCTTGTCGAATTCCGGTTTCAGCTTGGCGGTGTAGCCGAGCTCGGTGGTGCACACCGGGGTGTAGTTCTTCGGGTGCGAGAACAGCACGCCCCAGGAACTGCCCAGCCAGTCGTGGAACTTGAGACGGCCCGCCGTGGTGTCGGCCTCGAAATCGGGCGCGATGTCGCCGAGTTGCAGTGCCATGAGGTTTCTCCGGGTTCGTGTTGTGTGGGTTTTAGGATGCCGGCTGCACTGCGAAGTTCAAGTAAGTTCAGGACATAAGCACAGACGGATTCACCGTCGACGTCGTCGTCAGACGCCGCGTTTTCTGCACACGCCGGCGGAAGCGCAGGCCCAGACCGAAAGCCGCGATCGCCAGGCCGACGATGAAACCGCACCATACACCCGCCGGCCCGACGCTCGTGCCCAGGCTCAGCCAGGCCGCGACCGGCAGACCGGCCAGCCAGTAGGCCGACACCGTTACCGCCATCGGCACGCGCGTGTCCTTGAAGCCGCGCAGTGCGCCATTGGTGGTCGCCTGCAGACAGTCGAAAAGCTGGAAAATCGCCGCCAGCATCAGAAAACGCACCGCCATATCGGTGATGTCCGGCGCCTGCGTGTACAGCGCGACCACCGGCCGCGAGAACAAGGCCATGCACGCCGCCGACAACAGCGCAAACACCGCTCCCAGCGCAATGCCGGTGCGGCCACGCAACACGGCGGCGAGCCCATCGCCGGCACCGACGGCCTGGCCGACGCGCACCGCGGTTGCGAGACCGATCGACAGCGGCACCATGAACACCAGCGAGGCGACGTTGATCGCGATCTGATGCGCGGCGACGACGCTGCCGCCGAAATGCGCCATCAGCAGCGCGCCCAGATTGAACAGCCAGGCTTCGGCGACGACGCTGGCGCAGATCGGAATGCCGAGCGTGAAAATCTCGCGCAGCTCGCGCGTCAGCCGCGGCCGTCCGGCGAACAGCTGCATCGCGCGCAGCCGCGGATCGAGCCGGTACAGCAGCGCGTAGACCAGCGTCATCGCCCACACCGCGACCACGGTGCCCCAGCCGGTGCCGACCGCGCCCAGCGCCGGAAAGCCGAGATAACCGTACATCAGCGGCAGGTTCGCCAGTGCATTGACCAGCAGCGCGACGATGCCGGCGATTACCGGCGCGCGTGTCGCGCCTGTGCCTTCGCAGCCGTTACGCATCACGAAGCACAGGCAGAACGGAATCGCTGCCCAGGAAATCGCGCGCAAATAGCCTTCGGCGAGCGTGCGCGTGTCGACGTCCAGCGCGAGCAGATCCAGCACCGGATCGGCGACCAGGTTCAGCGCCGCCGTCCACAGCGCACCCAGCATCACCGCCAGCAGCAGCGCATTGCGCAGCAGCGCGCCGGTCGCGGCAGCCGGCAGGCCGGCGCCCACTCTCTGCGCGACGATCGGCGACACCGACATGAACAGCCCCATGAAGATGATGAAGGCCAGGAACCAGATGTTGGCGCCGACCGCGACCGCGGCCAGCGAGCTGGCACCGAGACGACCCGCCATCAGGGTGTCGACGGTGTGCATGCCGACGAAGGACAGCTGCGCGGCCATCAGCGGCGCCGCGAGCTTGAGGTTGTGGCGCAGCTCGCCACGCAGGCTCGCCGCCGAGGGCAGGACAGGAGCAACGGCGCTGCCGTCTGCGGTCTTCATGATCGTCATCGCAAGGTGATCCCGGCCGCCCGGGCGCAGGCGGACGAAAGAGTCGCAGGCGCAAGGGGCGCGCGACGGGGCGGCAATGCTAGTGCCACGCGCCGGACAAGCCAAGCCGAGCGCTTGCGCTGATCGGCCAGACGCGGCCGCCAGTCGGCCGGCACGCGGTTGCGCTGCCTGCATCGCGATGATGACAGCCGTCATCGACACCATGGCCAAAGAGCGACCCGTGAGCGAGTTTCGAATCGTCAGCCTGTCCGAACTACGTCGTCGCCAGTGGCTGGGCCGCGCCCATGTCGCGGCCCTGATCGGTTTGGGCTGGCTGGCGGCGACCCTGCTCAGCGAGGCCCGGGATCCGGCGCCGCCGGCACAGACCTCGCTCGATCGCGCCGTGGCGCGCGAGCAGCTGCAGGCCGTCTCGGCACCGCAGCCGTCCGCTTCGCCATGCCCGCAGTTGTCGCGCAGCGGGCTGCGGATGGACTGCAGCCTGAGCCTCGCGCCGCAGTCCTGAAGGTTTCGTAGATCCCGGGTTGCACCCGGGCTACGCTGGCTTGATCAGAGGTTCCTCAACCACTGGCGGCCAGCAAGCGCGCGTTGCCGCCGACAGCCGAGGTATTGACCGTCAGGGTCCGTTCGGCGAGAAAGCGAAGCAGATAGTGCGGCCCGCCGGCTTTCGGGCCGGTGCCGGACAGGCCTTCGCCACCGAAAGGCTGGCAGCCGACGACCGCGCCGGTCATGCCGCGGTTGATGTAGCAGTTGCCGACTCTCGCCTGCTCCTGCACGCGCCGCCAGGTGCTTTCCACGCGCGAATGCACGCCCAGCGTCAGACCATAGCCGCTGCGATTGATGCCGGCGATGACCTCGTCGAGATCGCGCGCGCGATAGCGCACCACGTGCAGCATCGGGCCGAAGTATTCGCCGTCGAGCTGCGCGATATCGTCGATCGCGGCCACGGTCGGCGGAAAGTAAGTGCCATGCTTGCAGTGCTCCGGCAGCGACAACTGCTCGAGCACGTTGCCCTTGGCGTGCAGTCGCGCCGCGTGCCCGGCGAGCCGCGTACGCGCGGCCTCGTCGATCACCGGTCCGATGTCGGTGCCGAGCAAGGCCGGATCACCGATCACCAGTTCGTGCATCGCGCCGCCGAGCATGTGCAGCACCTTGTCGGCGATTTCGTGCTGTAGATGCAGCACACGCAGTGCGCTGCAGCGCTGACCCGCGGAATGGAATGCCGAGCTGATGCTGTCTTTGACCACCTGCTCGGGCAGCGCCGAAGAATCCACGATCATCGCGTTCTGGCCGCCGGTTTCGGCGATCAGCGTCGCGATCGGCCCGCGCCGCGCGGCGAGCTGACGATTGATCGCCTGCGCGACGTCGACCGAGCCGGTGAACGCGACACCGGCGATTTGCGCGTGTCCGCACAGCGCGGCGCCGACATCGCCCTCGCCGAGCACGCATTGCAGGACCTCAGCCGGAATGCCGGCATCACGCAGCAGCTGCACCATCGTCACGCCGATCAGGTTGGTCTGCTCGGCGGGCTTGGCGACGACCGTGTTGCCGGTGACCAGAGCGGCGGCGATCTGGCCGGTGAAAATCGCCAGCGGAAAATTCCACGGCGATATGCACACGAACACACCCTTGCCGTGCAACTGCAGCTCGTTGTGCTCGCCGGTGGGGCCGCTCATGACTTCGGGCGTCGCCTGCAGCCGGCGCGCATGCACTGCGTAATAGCGCAGAAAATCGGCAGCTTCGCGCACCTCGGCGATCGCGTCGCCGATGGTTTTTCCGGCTTCGCGTATCAGCAGCTGCATGAACTCGCTGCGACGCGCTTCCAGGCTGTCGGCGGCGCGTTCGAGCATTTCGGCGCGCACCGCGACCGGGGTTGCGTTCCAGCGCGGCTGCGCCACCGCCGCGGCCTCGATCACCGCCGGCACTTTGGCCGGATCGAACGCGATCCACTCGCCGAGCACGCGGCGGCGATCGGACGGATCGCTGATCGGCCGCGCCTTGCCTGCCGGCGGCTTGCCTGTCGCGATCAGCGACTCGGCGCGCGTCGGCACCTGGGCCGATGCCAGCGCCTGCGACAGTTCCAGCATCGCCGACTCGTCGGCCAGATTCAGGCCGGCGGAATTGCGCCGTGCCGAACCGTACAGATCCTGCGGCAGCGGCAGCGCCGGATTGATCTTGACCGGAAGCGCCTGCACCGCGGCGACCGGATCGGCGACCAGCACTTCCGGCTCGGCCTGTTCGTCGAAGATGCGATTGACGAACGAGGTGTTCGCACCGTTCTCGAGCAGGCGCCGCACCAGGTACGGCAGCAGGTCTTCGTGCGAACCCACCGGCGCATAGACCCGGCACGGCGCCGGCCAATCCTCTTTGACCACGTCGTACAAAGCCTCGCCCATGCCGTGCAGACGCTGGAACTCATAACCGGCGCCGGCTTTCAGCGAATGCTCGTCGCCCGCGTAGGCACGCACCGCGGCGATGGTGTGCGCGTTGTGCGTGGCGAACATCGGATAGAACTGCTCGCGGCGGCTCAGCAGCTTGCGCGCGCAGGCGAGGTAACTTACGTCGGTATTCGGCTTGCGCGTGAACACCGGGTAGCCAGCCAGCCCCTGCTCCTGGCTGCGCTTGACCTCGGTGTCCCAGTACGCGCCTTTGACCAGGCGCACCGCGAGGCGGCGCCGCGTGGTCGCCGCCAGCTCTTCGAGCCAGTCGATCAGCGCCGGCGCACGCTTCTGGAAAGCCTGCACCGCCAGACCAAAGCCGCCCCAGCCGGACAGCGAGGCGTCGGCGAACACCGGCGCGATGATGTCCATCGACAGCTCCAGCCGATCGGCCTCCTCGGCGTCGACGGTCAGACCGATGTTCTGCGCGCGCGCCATCTGCGCCAGCGCCAGCAGCCGCGGCGTCAGCTCCTTGAGCACGCGGCCGCGATGCGCGAATTCGTAGCGCGGGTGCAGCGCCGACAGCTTGATCGAAATACCCGGCCGCTGCGCGACATCGCCGTCGTGATTCGGGTCGGGATAGCCGCCGATGGCGGCGATCGCGTCGCGATAGGCCTTGAAGTAGCGGTCGGCGTCGGCCTGGGTCAGCGCGGCTTCGCCGAGCATGTCGAAGCTATGCAGGTAGGCGCGCTGATCGCGCTCGCGCGAGTGCTTCAGCGCCTCCTCGATATTGCGCCCCATGACGAACTGATGACCCATCAGCTTCATCGCCTGGCGCACCGCCAGGCGGATCACCGGCTCGCTGGAGCGTCCGACCATGCGGTTGATCGCGGCACGGAAGTTGTTAGCGGTTTGCGGCGACAGCCGTACGATGCGGCCCGTAAGCATCAGCCCCCAGGTAGACGCATTGACGAACAGCGAATCGCTGCGGCCCAGATGTTGCTCCCAGTCGGCGCCGGAGAGCTTGTCGGCGATCAGCGCTTCGGCGGTCTCGTCGTCGGGGATACGCAGCAGCGCCTCCGCCAGGCACATCAGCAGCACGCCCTCCTCGGACGACAGGTCGTACTGGCGCATGAAGGCATCGAGCGGGCTCTGGCCGCTCCTGAGCGCCCGCACGCGCCGCACCCATTCGGCAGCGCTGCGTTGTACGCTGGCCGCAGGCTCGGGAGGCAGCTCGGCGAGCGCGCAGAGCCGGTTGACCAGGCTGGTCTCGTCGGCGAGCCACTGGCCGGTGATGGCCGCGAAGCGCGCGTCGCGTGTCGGCAGGGCGTCAGCGAATACGAACGAGGGTGAATCGGTCATGTCGGGGAGTCCAGACAGAATGTGGGTCATTGTAGAAGCGGGATACCAGGTATCGCCCCCGGGGAAAGAACCCAGTCGCAGCCCGCGTTATTGCTCATGAGCGCCGCGCCAAACGCTGTCGGGGGTGAGCCGGGCGCCTCGCGTCCGCTGCTGCTGCGGGCACTCAATCGCGTCGGCCGCGCCGCCGCCAGACCCCGCCTCGACGCCGGCGCGCTGATCGCCCGCGCCGAGCGCGCCACCGGCCTGCGCGACTGGGGCGACTACGAGTTCCGCGAAGGCCTGGAAGTGCTGACGCGTTCGCTGGAGCAGGAAGCGCAGCTCAACACCATCGGCAGGCTGATGTTGCGCGACTACCTGCATCGCACCATCAGCAATCGCCTGCTGCTGCGCCGCGACCTGCTCGCCAACCCGCAGATCGCGCAGGTCGAAATCAAGCGGCCGCTGTTCATCGTCGGCCTGCCACGCACCGGCTCGACGATGCTGCAGCGCCTGCTCGCGCGCGATCCTGCGGTGCGCTCGCTGCAGACCTGGGAAATGATGCATCCCTCGCCGCCGCCGGAAGCCGCGACCTACGACAGCGACCCGCGCATCAAGCAGGTTGCGCGCCGCCTGAAGACGCTGGACTGGATGGCACCGGACTTCGCCACCGCGCACGAACTGGTCGCCGGCGAGCCGGAAGAATGCGTCGGCCTGCTGCAGACGACGATGGCGACGTCGGCCTACGAGCTGATGGCGCGCATTCCGTCGTACGAGCAATGGTTCGATCAGCAGGATCTGCGCAAGGCCTACGCCGATTACCGAGCGCAGCTGCAGCATCTGCAATGGCAGCATCCCAAGGATCACTGGGTACTGAAGTCACCGTTCCATATCTTCGGGCTGGAAGCGCTGCTGGCGACCTTCCCCGACGCGGTGATCGTGCAGACCCATCGCGATCCGTCGCAGGTACTGCCGTCGCTGTGCAGCCTGTACAGCGTGATGCACAGCCTGACCAGCGACCACGCCTCGATGACCGAGCTCGGCCCGCACACGCTGGCGCGCACCAGCGCGGTCAACGATCGCACGATCGATCTGCGCGAGCGCATCGGCGACGCGCGCTTCGTCGACATCGGCTATCGCGCGCTGATCAGCGATCCGCTGAAAGCGGTCGGTGAAATCTACGAGCGCTTCGGCTACGACTTCACGCCGGCCGCACAGCAGGCGATGCGCGACTGGAAGGACGCCAATCCGCAGCACAAGCGCGGCAAACACCAGTACACACTCGAGCAGTTCGGCCTGACCGGAGCCGCCGTCGATCGGCATTTCGCGCGCTACAAGGAGCGCTTCCAGCAGCATCTATGAAGCCTTGAAGCGTCTGCGCTGTCTTCAGCCCGCGGCAAGCCGGCGCTGCAAGACTCGCGCTACAAGGGATGGGTCGCGACATAGATCGGCGGCAGGAGAATGCTGGGGATGAAGCAGGCAGGGGCAATCGGACTTTCCGCAAGCGCAGCGCGACGGCGCGCTGCCAATACCGGACTGAGCCTGTTGCCCGGCCTGCTGCTGCTGTGCTCCTGCGCAGCCAACCAGGCTCCGCCCGCGGCCGCCGACGAGCCGCCACCGGCGGCATCGCCTGAACCGGGGTCTGACCCCGGGCCTGCGCCCGCGCCGCCGGTGTCGCTGGAGACCCCGATCGACGAAACCAAGCCGCCGGAAACGCGCAGCGCCAGCGGCGAACTCGGCGAAATCGAGCATCCCACCGACAACGATCTGCCGGCCGGGGATTCGCAGGGGTCCGCGCCGAAGGCCGCCAAGCAGAACACCGATCAGTCGGTGATCGTCACCGATGCGGCGGCGGCGTCCCAAGCGACGCCGGAAGCCGCAGTCCAGCCCGAGCCGGACGAGACGGCTGGCCCGAGCAAGCCACCGCTGCCGGTGGAATCGGCGGCCGACCCCTGCGACCGCGCCGAACGCCCCGACGAGATCATGCTGGTCGACGACAGCCGCGAATGGCTGGAAGAAACCAGCTGCAAGACCGCGCTGTGGATGGACGGGCTGTTCGGCAAGACCGGCGATGTCGCCGCGGCGCGGCGCACGCGCGGCTTCGTCGAACTGTCCAACGTCTATTCGCAGTTCGAAGGCTTCGACTCGCGCGCGCGGCTGCATGTCGAGTTCGATCTGCCCGTTGCGAAGAACCAGCTGTCGGCCTTCGTCGGCCGCGAGAACGACGAGGATTTCGTCCGCGGCCGTACCGATGCCTCGGAATTGCGCGGCACGTTTCCAACGCTCAGCGAACAGAACGAATGGCTCGCCGGCCTCGGCTACAGCCTGCCCGACACGCGCAACCTGCAGACCAGTATCCGCGTCGGCGTGCGCGGCCTCGGCCCTCCGATGGGCTTCCTGCAGGGGCGGCTGCGCTACACGCTGTACTCGGACGAAAACGATGTCGCATACATCAAGTCGACACCGTTCTGGAACACCCGCGACGGCTTCGGCGTGACCCAGAGCTTCGACTACAGCCACGTGCTGTCGCGGCATTACCTGGCGCGGCTGTACTCGGTCGGCACGCTGTCGCAACACACCGTCGGCCTGAACTGGCGCAACTCGGCGATCCTCTATCACAACCTCGAACACAAGCGCGGCCTGGCCTACGAGGCCTTCATCCGCGGCGAGACCGACGAGCCCGAGCCGCTGTACGAATACGGCGGCCGCGTGCTGTTCCGCCATCCGTTCCTGCGCGAGCGCCTGTTCGCCGAATGGACCGCCGGCTACAGCTTCCCGCGTACCGATCCGGACAAACCGCGCGACGGCTCGGCCAGCGTCGGCGTGTCGGTCGAGATGCCATTCGGCGATACGCGCGACTAGCCACGGCGGCGCGCGGATGACGCTGTCCGAGCAGGCCCCCGCCGTTAGTCATCGACTACAATCCGCGCCTGTCTCCCGGTACAAACCCAAGGATCACGCGTGAACGTCACCATTTTCGGCTCGGGCTACGTCGGCCTGGTCACGGCCGCCTGTTTTGCCGACGCGGGTAACGATGTGCTGTGCGTGGACGTGGATCCGGCCAAGGTCGAGCGGCTGCGCCGCGGCGAATGCCCGATCTACGAACCCGGCCTGGAGGACATGCTCCAGCGCAACGTGCGCAGCGGCCGCATGCGCTTCACCACGGTGGCCAGCGAGGGCGTCGCCCACGGCGTCTACCAGTTCATCGCCGTCGGCACGCCGCCCAGCGAAGACGGCTCCGCCGACATGCAGTACGTGCTCGCCGTGGCCAAGTCCATCGGCCAGTACATGGCCGAGTATCGCGTGGTCATCAGCAAGTCGACGGTGCCGGTCGGCACCGCCGATCGCGTGCAGCAGACGCTGGCCGCCGAGCTGAAGGCGCGCGGCGTCGAGGTGCCGTTCGACGTCGTCAGCAACCCGGAATTCCTGAAGGAAGGCGCCGCGGTGGCCGACTTCAACAAGCCGGATCGCATCATCTGCGGCACTTCGTCTGATCGCGCCACGGCGGCGATGCAGGCGCTGTATGCGCCGTTCAATCGCAACCACGACAAGCTCATCGTCATGGACGTGCGCAGCTCCGAGCTGACCAAGTACGCAGCCAACGCGATGCTGGCGACCAAGATCAGCTTCATGAACGAGATCGCCAACCTGGCCGAAGCGCTCGGCGCGGACGTGGAGAAAGTGCGCGTCGGCATCGGCGCCGATCCGCGCATCGGCTATCACTTCATCTACCCGGGCTGCGGCTACGGCGGCAGCTGTTTCCCGAAGGACGTCAAGGCGCTGGTGCACACCGCCGGCGGCGCGAACTTCGACGCGCAGCTGCTGCAGGCGGTGGAATCGGTGAATACGCGGCAGAAGACGCTGGTTTTCTCCAAGCTGGAGAAGTCGCTCGGCTCGCTCAAGGGCAAGACCATCGCGCTGTGGGGTCTGGCGTTCAAGCCGCAGACCGACGACATGCGCGAGGCGCCGAGCCGCGACCTGATGGAAGCGGTCTGGGCCGCCGGCGGCAAGATCCGCGCGCACGATCCGGTGGCCAGCCACGAGTGCGAGCGCCTGTACGGCAAGCGCGACGATCTGATCCTGGTCGACACGCCGGAGGCCGCCTGCGACGGCGCCGACGCGCTGGCGATCGTCACCGAATGGCGCGTGTTCCACTCGCCGAACTTCGCGCGGCTCAAGTCGCTGCTGAAGAACGCGGTGATCGTCGACGGCCGCAACCTGTATGAGCCCAGCGTGCTCAAGGAAGCCGGCTTCCGGTACTTCGCCATCGGGCGCGGCGAGAGCTGACCCAGACGATCCCTCCGCTGTTGTAGGAGCGGATCCTATCCGCGACTGTAAACTTGAAGAGCAGAGTCGCGGATAGGATCCGCTCCTACAGCGGGACACACCCACATGAGCGAAACCGCCCTCCTCGTCTACGTCACCTGTCCACCGGCCAGCGCGGAGGTGCTCGCGACCGCGCTGGTCGACGCGCACGTCGCCGCCTGCGTCAACATCCTGCCGTCGGTGCGCTCGGTGTATCGCTGGAAAGGCGGCGTGCAGCATGACGAGGAATCGATGCTGATGATCAAGACGCTGCAGTCGCGCTTCGACGCGTTGCGCGATCTGGTTCTGGCACAGCACCCCTACGAACTTCCGGAAATCGTCGCGGTCCGATGGGACGCGGCACACGAGCCCTACCGTCAGTGGGTCGTCGACAACTCCCGGCCATTGGCATGATCACCCGCGTCATCTCCTGCGTCGCCACTGCAATGCTTGTGCTCGCAGCGCCCGCGGCGTTCGCCGGCGGCAGCGGCCTGCTGCTGAAACCGCATGAACAAACCGGTGGCATTCTCGCGGTCGACGAGGCCTTTCGCGTACAACCGGCGCTGTGGGAGAACGGCCAACTGGTGATCGGCATCGACGCGGCGCCGAACTGCTATCTGTATCGCGACAAGTTCAAGCTCAGCGTCGTCGAGCCCGCATCGCTGAGCCTGATCTCCGCCGATCTGCCGGCCGGCGAGACGCATCACGACGAGCATTTCGGCGACGTCAAAATCATTCGCGATCGCCTGCTGGTGCGCTACAAGACCGCGGCTTCGGCGGCACCGAAAAAAGTGCGCATCCGTTACCAGGGCTGCGCCGAAAATCTGGTGTGTTACCCACCGCAGGAACGAGTGCTGGACGTGGAGACGGTACGCTGATGCGCAAAGCTGCGACGCAAGGTCTGTTGATTCTGGCGCTGTGCCTGGCCGCGGCCGGCGGCGGCTTCGCGGTCTATCGTCATCTGGCGAAACCGACGGTCATCGACCAGACGCCGAGCCTCGCGCCGGAGATCACGCTGAACGATCTGACCGGCCAGCCGCGCAAGCTCAGCGAGTGGCGTGGCAAGCTGGTGCTGGTGAATTTCTGGGCCACCTGGTGCGCGCCCTGCCTGCACGAAATCCCGATGCTGCTGGACTTTCAGCAGCAATACGGCGCGCGCGGCCTGCAGATCGTCGGCGCGGCGATGGACGATCTGGAGGCGGTGAAAAACGGCGCGCCGCAACTCGGCATCAATTACCCGGTGCTGGTCGGCGACACTGAAATCGTCGACGCGATGCAGGCACTTGGCGATACCATTGGCGCCCTGCCATACTCCGTCCTGATCGATGCGAATGGCAGTATCGTCTTCCGCAAGCACGGCGAGTTTCAGCACGACGAGCTGCAGAAACTGGTGGAGCAGCATCTGCCGTCGAGCTGATTACACTGTCAGTAGGGCAATGCGGGTAATCACTCAGACCAATTGAGCACAACCCGCCCGCATCATCGCCTAACCCGACGGCAAAATCTTACAAAGTTGTTCTTCGCGGCCGACTGGGGCAGAATCGACGCTCCCGTCATCGGAAACGCTCCGTGAGCCATCTGCTGCTGCTGAATGGCCCCAATCTGAATTTGCTCGGCACCCGTGAACCCGGTGTCTATGGCAGCACGACCCTGGCCGAAATCGAAGCGGCGCTGGTTCAACAGGCTGCCGATCTCGGTCACCGGCTGAGCTGCCTGCAGAGCAATCACGAGGGTGAACTGATCGACAGGCTGCATCAGGCGCGTTCAGAAGACGTGAAATTCGTACTGATCAACCCGGGCGCGTTCACTCATACCAGCGTGGCGCTGCGCGACGCGCTGCTGGCGGTGGCGATCCCGTTCATCGAAGTGCATCTCTCGAACGTGCACGCACGCGAAAGCTTCCGGCATCACTCTTATCTTTCCGACATTGCGGTGGGTGTGATCCTGGGCCTGGGAGCCCAGGGTTACGGCCTGGCGCTGCAGGCCGCGCACGCGCGGTTGATCTCTAACTAGGACAGGGGAACTCAAATCACAATGGACTTGCGCAAAATCAAGACGCTGATCGAACTCGTCGAACAGTCCGGCATCTCCGAACTGGAGGTCAAGGAAGGCGAGGAATCCGTTCGCATCAGCCGTCAGACGCAGCAGCTGCACTACGCGCTGCCGCCCGCCGCTGCTCCGGCCGCGATCGCCGCTCCGGCGCCTGCCGCCGCTCCGGCCGCTGCTGCGCCCGCAGCCCCCGCCGCGCCGGCCAAACCCAGCGGCCACGTGGTGCGCGCGCCGATGGTCGGCACGTTCTACCGCACGCCGTCGCCGGGCGCCAAGCCCTTCGTCGAAGTCGGCCAGACCGTAAAGGTCGGCCAGACGCTGTGCATCATCGAGGCGATGAAGATGCTCAACCAGATCGAGTCGGATCGCGCTGGCGTGGTCGTCGACATCCTGGTCGATAACGAACGTCCGGTGGAATTCGATCAGCCTCTGTTCGTAATCGAATAAGGCCGCGATCATGGCGGAAATCAAGAAGATCCTGATCGCCAACCGCGGCGAGATCGCGCTGCGTATCCTGCGCGCCTGCCGCGAGATGGGGCTGAAGACCGTCGCCGTGTATTCGCAGGCGGACCGCGATCTGAAGCACGTGCTGCTGGCCGATGAAGCCGTGTGCATCGGCCCGGCCTCGGCGCAGAAAAGTTACCTGAACATGGCAGCGATCATCAGCGCCGCCGAAATCACCCAGGCCGACGCGATCCATCCCGGTTACGGCTTTTTGTCCGAGAACGCGGACTTCGCTGAAAGCGTCGAGCGCTCAGGCTTCATCTTCATCGGCCCGCGCCCGGAAACCATTCGCCTGATGGGCAGCAAGACCAACGCCAAGGCCGAGATGATCGCCGCCGGCGTGCCCTGTGTGCCCGGCTCCGACGGCGCGCTGCCGGAAGACGAGGCCGAGTGCCTGCGCATCGCCGAATCCGTCGGCTACCCGGTGCTGATCAAGGCCGCCTCCGGCGGCGGCGGTCGCGGCATGCAGGTGGTGCGGGTCGAAAGCGAGCTGCTGGAGAAAATCCAGATCGCGCGCACCGAGGCATTGAACGCGTTCAAGGACGCGACGGTGTTTCTCGAAAAGTACCTGGAGACGCCGCGTCACGTCGAAGTGCAGGTGCTCGCCGACGGCCAGGGCAATGCGATCCATCTGGGTGAACGTGACTGCTCGATGCAGCGACGCAACCAGAAGGTGGTCGAGGAATGCACCGCGCCCGGCGTCAGCGACGAGCAGCGCGATGAAATCGGCGCGCTGTGCGTGGCCGCGTGCAAGCGCATCAACTATCGCGGCGCCGGCACGTTCGAGTTCCTGTACGACCAGGGTCATTTCTATTTCATCGAAATGAACACGCGCATCCAGGTCGAGCATCCGGTCACCGAAATGGTCACCGGCGTCGACCTGATCCGCGAGATGATCCGCATCGCCAGCGGCAAGGCGCTGACCAAGAAGCAGGGCAATATCCGCATGCGCGGCCATGCGATCGAATGCCGCATCAATGCCGAGCATCCGCGCACCTTCATCCCCTCGCCCGGCCTGATCACCAAGTACCACGCGCCCGGCGGTCCGGGCATTCGCATGGACACGCATATCTACGCGGGTTACCGCGTGCCGCCGCATTACGACTCGATGATCGGCAAGCTGATCGCCTGGGGCAATACGCGCAAGTCGGCGATCGAGCGCATGCAGCACGCGCTGTCGGAAATGATCATCGAGGGCATCGATACCAACATCAATCTGCAGAAGCGGATCATGTCGGACAAGACCTTTCAGCGCGGCGAGCACAACATTCACTATCTGTCGGACATGCTGGCCGAATGGCAGACCGAGTAGGTCGCACGACAAGACGTGGCACTCAAGGGGAGCGATAATCGCTCCCCTTTTTGTTTGGCGCTCCCCAATGGCCTGGCTGCAGCTGCGCGTGCATTCGCGCTATCCCGAATTCGTCGACGAAATCCTGCAAAGCGCCGGCGCCAGTGCGGTCAGCTTCATCGACGCCGAGGACGATCCGGTGCTGGAGCCCGCGCCGGGCGAGACGCCGCTGTGGACCAACACGGTCACGCTCGGTCTGTTCCCCGAGCAACACGACATCGCGCCGACACTGGAAGCCCTGCGCGAGCAGCTGCCCGACGGCGACGACCTGCGTTGCGAAACCGAACTGGTCGAGGATCAGGACTGGGTGCGTGTCTGGCTCAAGGACTGCCCGCCGCTGAAGTTCGGCGCGCGCCTGTGGGTCTGTCCTGTCGAGAAGCGTGTCGACGAACCCGGCACCGTCACGCTGCTGCTCGATCCGGGCCTGGCCTTCGGCACCGGCACGCATCCGAGCACCGCGATGTGCCTGGAATGGCTGGCAACCAACGAAATCGGCGGCTGGAACGTGCTCGATTACGGCTGCGGCTCCGGCATTCTGGCAATCGCCGCGCTCAAGCTCGGCGCGGCCAGCGCGGTCGGCTACGACATCGACCCGCAGGCGATCCAGGCGACACTGGCCAACGCGCAGGCCAACGGCGTCGCCGAGCGACTGACCACGGTCGCGCCGGAACTGAGCGTCGAACCCTTCCCGGCCGATCTGGTGCTGGCCAACATCCTGGCGCGGCCGCTGATCGATCTGGCGCCGCTGCTGGCCGGCACGATCCGCCAGGGCGGCTGGATCGTGCTCGCCGGCCTGCTCGATCGCCAGGCCGAGGACGTGCGCGCCGCCTATGCGCCGTGGTTCGATTTTGCTGCCGACGGTCGGCGCGAAGGCTGGACGCGGCTCGCCGCACAGCGCCGCTAGTCAGCTGGATGGCAGCTCGTCGGCGCGCCGACCAAGGACTTGACGAAATCAAAAAGTACCTGCGACGGCGCTGACAGCGCGGCGGCCGATAAAAACTTTTGCAATCAGCGCAGGCAACTGCGTCCCGGCTATCGGCCATCGTCCGCAACGCGCTTTTTTCGCGCCGGGCTTGGCGCTATGATTCGCGCCCCCAAAGAACAAGACCTCGGGCGATGCATGCCGCCAGGGCGAGGTCGTGACGCACCGAGGCACCGAGGGCTTGTATGTCTGCACAACGCGCGGCTTCCGATTCAAAGCCCCTGAGCCATTCCGTATCCGAATGTCTGGACGACTACTTCCGTAGTCTTAACGGCCACTCCCCGGCCGAGCTGTACGACATGATTCTCGACCAGGTCGAGCCGCCGTTGCTGCGCGCGACCTTGCGCTATTGCGACAACAACCAGTCGCGCGCGGCCGAGATGCTCGGTCTCAATCGCGCGACCTTGCGCAAAAAGCTGCGTCACCACCGCATCACCGCGAAGCCGGCACGATGAGCAGCACCGACAGGACCGCGGTGGCGCGGGCACTGCTGTCGGTTTCCGACAAGACCGGCATCGTCGAGTTCGCGCGCGAGCTGCAGTCGCTGGGCATCGAGCTGCTGTCCACCGGCGGCACGTTCAAACAGCTGATCGCCGCGGGCCTGAAGGCTATTGAAGTCAGCAAGCACACCGGCTTTCCGGAAATCATGGATGGCCGCGTGAAAACGCTGCATCCGAAAATTCACGGCGGCATTCTCGGCCGCCGCGGCGTCGACGATGCGGTCATGGTCGAGCACGCGATTGCACCGATCGACCTGGTCGTGCTGAACCTGTATCCGTTCGAGCAAACCGTCGCCCGCCCCGGCTTCACGCATGCCGAGGCAGTGGAGAACATCGACATCGGCGGTCCGGCGATGCTGCGCGCCGCAGCGAAGAATCATGCCGACGTCGCCGTCGTCGTCGATCCCGCCGACTACGCGCAGGTGCTCGCTGCGCTGAAAGACGGCGGTACTCAACTGGCGCTGCGCGAACAGCTCGCGACCAAGGCCTATTCGCTGACCGCGCGTTACGACGCCGCGGTCGCTGCCTACTTCAGCAGCCGCGTCGCCGGCGCCGAAGCCGCACGCTTTCCCGGCACCCTGGGCCTGCAGTTCCACAAGCAGCAGGACCTGCGCTACGGCGAAAATCCGCACCAGGCCGCCGCGTTCTATGCCGAGCGCGATGCGGCGCCCGGCACGCTGGGTGCGGCGAAACAGCTGCAGGGCAAGGAGCTGTCGTACAACAACATCGCCGACGCCGACGCCGCGCTGGAGTGCGTCAAGTCCTTCGTCAAGCCGGCCTGCGTGATCGTCAAGCACGCCAACCCCTGCGGCGTCGCGGTCAGCCTCGACGGCATCGGCCGTGCTTATGAACTGGCCTACCAGACCGATCCGACTTCGGCTTTCGGCGGCATCATCGCGTTCAACCGCGAGCTCGACGAAGCCACCGCCACCGCGATCGTCGGCCGCCAGTTCGTCGAAGTGATCATTGCGCCGAGCATCAGCGCCGCGGCGCGCACGGTGCTCGCCGCCAAGCAGAACGTGCGCGTGATGGAAGCCGGCAGCTGGCCTTCAAGCCCGGTCGCCAGCTTCGACTACAAGCGCATCGCCGGCGGCCTGCTGGTGCAGGATCAGGATCGCGGCATGATCACCGCCGAGGATCTGAAAGTGGTGACGCGCCGCGCGCCGACCGAAGCCGAGATCCACGATCTGATCTTCGCCTGGAAAGTCGCCAAGTTCGTCAAGAGCAATGCCATCGTCTATGCGCGCGAGCGCCAGACCATCGGCATCGGCGCCGGCCAGATGAGCCGCGTCTACAGCGCGCGCATCGCCGGCATCAAGGCCGCCGACGAGAAGCTCGAAGTGCGCGGTTCGGTGATGGCCAGCGACGCCTTCTTCCCGTTCCGCGACGGCATCGATGCGGCCGCTCAGGCCGGCATTTCCGCGGTGATCCAGCCGGGCGGCTCGATGCGCGACAGCGAAGTCATCGCCGCCGCCGACGAGGCCGGCATGGCGATGGTGTTCACCGGCATGCGTCACTTCCGCCACTAGCCGCTCGATGAGCAAGGCGCGCCTGCTGGTCGCGAGCAAGACCCCGGCAGCGCAATCCGCTCTCGTCGCCGCGCTCGAGGCGGCGCAGTACACGCTCAGCAGCGCAGGGGATGTCGAGCAGGCGCGCGCGCAGATCGCCGATAGCGATCTGCTGCTGATCGATCACGATCATCTAGAAGCCGACGGCCTGGCTTTCGCCGCGCAACTGCGCACCGACGCCTCGCTGAAACTGCCGCCGCTGCTGCATATCGCAGCAGATCTGTCAGGCAAAGCGTTCCACGCCGACGATGCCTGCCTGAATGCCTCGGCGCAGACGCCGGCCCTGCTGTCGATGATCGCGGCGCTGCTGAGCGCGCGGCGCGCCGAGCGGCTGAAGGACGATTTCCTGTCGACGGTATCGCACGAGCTGCGCACGCCGCTGAATTCCATCCTCGGCTGGTCCGACATCCTGATGCGCCAGCCGCGCGACGCCGATGCGACGCAGGGCCTGGCGTCGATCGAACGCAATGCGCGGCTGCAGGCGCAGATGATCGCCGACCTGCTCGATGCCTCGCGGATGCTGGCGGGCCGCTTCGAGATCGAGCTGTCGCCGATCGACGATCTCGGCTTCGTCATCGACGGCGCAATCAAGAGCGCGGCCGAGGCGGCAAGGCCGCGGCAGATCACGATCACGCGCCAGGTCGAAGCCGGCCTGCCGGCGGTGCGAGGCGACTCGGAAAGGCTGCAGCAGATCGTCGGCAATCTGCTGTCGAACGCGATCAAGTTTTCCGCCAAGGGCGGCAGCGTCGGTGTCGACCTGCGTCGCGACGGCGACAGCCTGCAGATCAGCGTCAGCGACAGCGGCCGCGGCATCGCCGCCGACAAGCTGGCGCTGCTGCTGAGCCAGGCAAGAAGTGGCAGCGGCGACAAGTCGCGCGGCGGCGGTCTCGGCCTGGGCCTGAGCATCGCCGTGCATCTGGCCGAGCTGCATCGCGGCAGCCTGGCGGTGCACAGCGACGGCATCGGCAAGGGCGCGAGGTTCACGCTGCGATTGCCCTTGGCCGGCTGAAGCGCGACGGCGGCTCACGCCGCCGATCATTTGCCGGCAGGCGTCATTCCCGCGCAGTGCTGCGCGGCGACGACGACAATGCAGCCGCCTAATTCCCCGGCGGCTCGAAACCGACCCGCGGCAACACGAACGAAAACACCGAGCCGCCGCCTTCGCGATCCTCGTACCAGAGGTGGCCGGACATGCGCGTGATTTCTTCCTTGGAGATCGCCAGGCCCAGGCCGCTGGCATGCTGCACTTCCGAGTTCGCCTGCAGCCGCACGTAACGCTTGAACAGCTGCTGCTGGCGGTCACGCGGCACACCCGGGCCACGATCGGCGACCGACACGCGCGCCATGCCCGAGCGGCCGGTCTCGCAGCGCACCGTGATCGTGCCGCCGGCAGGCGCGTAACGCAGCGAGTTCGAGATCAGGTTCTCGAGCACGTGGCGCACCGCGGTGGCGTTGGCCATGACTTCGGGATCGTCGACGATGTCGGCGACGATCTCCATGCCGCGCTCCTGCGCCAGCAGCTTGAAGCCGTCGAGCGTGGCCTTGATCACCGGCGCCAGCTTGAGCGCGCTGATCTCGACCTTGCGCAGATCGGTGGACTTGGCCCAGCGGCCCAGATAGCTGTCGATGAACTTCAGGCAATGCTGCGCGCTTTCGCGAATTTCGCCGACCATGCGCTCCGGCGTGTCCTGGCCGCGGTCCATCAGGTCAAGCGCGAACAGGATGCTCGACAGCGGGTTCTTCAGGTCATGCGCGACGATCTGCGTCAGGTCGGCGCGCTCCTGCGCGATCAGCGCCAGGTGATCGCGGGCGCGCTTGAGTTCGACATGCGTCTTGACGCGTGCCAGCAGCTCTTCGGCGACGAAGGGCTTGGTCACGTAGTCGACCGCGCCGTGCTGGAACGCCTGCATCACGCCTTCGCGCTCGCGTGCGGCGGTCAGGAAGATGATCGGTACGTCCGCGGTGCGCGGGTTGGCGCGCAGATGCTCGCAGACTTCGAAGCCGTCCATGACCGGCATGCGCATGTCCAGCAGCACCAGGCTCGGCGTGCGCTCGAGACAGTGCTCCAGCACCTCTTCACCGGACAGCGAAGGCACGACTTCGTAATTGGCGCGTTCCAGCAGCGCCGTCACGACTTCGATATTGGACGCTTGGTCGTCCACGACGAAGATCAGGTCTTTATCCATGAATTCCTGAATTACCCCGGGGAACAGCTCGCCAGCCTTGGCGGCAGAGCAGCGAGGATAACCCAGCTGGCGTCCTGCCCCGCTCTCCCGGTGCCAAGTTGGTCCGGTTTGATCTTCGTCTAATCTTCGACGCGCAGCTCACGCTCGACCGCAGCGCCGCCCACCAGCTCCCAGGCGCGCATCTCCAGCACGCCCTTGGTGTTGAGCGACACCAGCAGGTTCACCAGTCCTTCGCGCAATTCGGCCGGAGCCGGCACCGCCGGCTCAGTCGGCTTGCTCCACAACCGCGCCCACAGGGTTTCGTCGGCGCGGTGCGTGCCCATGTCGGCGGCCGCCAGGCGGAACACCGCCGGCTTGCCATCACGCTCGTAAACCCAGCCGTGCATCGCCGCCGGCTGCGCGATCTGCGCCTCGTGCAGGATCTGAATTGCGAGACGGCGTGGAACAAGGAGCAAATCGGTCATTGGATGCTTCCCTAGGGCGGTCGTTGAGCCGCCGTTGTGCAGTGATGGTCGAAGAAACGGGCTGCGATCCGGGCTACGCGGGCTTTCCGCAGACCGCGCATTGCGGGTCGCGACGCAGGTTCAGCGTGCGCCATTGT
The DNA here is from genome assembly GCF_965279055.1 of Hydrocarboniphaga sp. NCBI lineage: Bacteria > Pseudomonadati > Pseudomonadota > Gammaproteobacteria > Nevskiales > Nevskiaceae > Hydrocarboniphaga > Hydrocarboniphaga sp. Next base: position 2,900,901 of record NZ_OZ257125.1, read on the forward strand.
GAATCCAGTGCGTTCCACAGGCGCAGCGTGCCGGCCTCGCTCGGCAGGCCGAGCAGCAGCTTGATCGCGGCCAGCGCCTGCAGGCTGCCGACGGTGCCGACCACCGGCCCGAGGATGCCGGCCTCCTCGCAGGTCTCCGCGGCGTCGGCGCCGGCGTCGTCGGGGTACAGGCAGGCATAACAGGGGCCGCCGCGGCGCAGGTCGAACACGGCGAGCTGGCCTTCGAAGCGGATCGCCGCGCCCGACACCAGCGGCCGGCGCGCGGCGACGCAGGCGCGGTTCACTGCGAAGCGCGTCGGGAAGTTGTCGCTGCAGTCCAGCACCAGGTCGACGCTGCGCGCGGCGGCGAGCAGGGCCGTGTCGTCCAGGGGCCCTTTCAGCGTTTCGATCTCACAGTCCGGATTCAGCGCGCGCAGCGCATCGCGGGCGGCGGCGAGCTTGTCGCGGCCGACATCGGCCTGGCGATACAGCAGCTGACGCTGCAGGTTGCTGAGGTCGACGCGGTCGATATCGCTCAGCACCAGCCGGCCAATGCCCGCGCCGGCCAAATAGGGCGCGGCAGCGCTGCCGAGGCCGCCGACGCCGACGATCAGCACGCTGGAATCGCGCAGCAGCTGCTGGCCGTTGACGCCGACTTCGCGCAGCACGATCTGACGGCGGTAGCGCGCGAGCTCGCTCATGCCAGGCGCCCGCCGGTGGCGCGTTCCTGCCGGCCGAGATCGCGACGCGTGACCACCCCGACGAAACCGGCCTGCTCGAACAGCGCACGCACCGCCGCGCCCTGATCGTAGCCGTGCTCGACCAGCAGCCAGCCGTCCGGCAGCAGATGCGGCGGCGCGCCGTTGATGATGTCGCGCAGACAGCTCAGGCCATCGCCATGGTCGCTCAAGGCATCCAGCGGCTCGTGTTTCAGCGCCGGCAAATGCGCATCGCCCGCGGCGATGTACGGCGGGTTCGACACGATCAGATCGAAGCCCGCATCCAAAGCCGTATACCAGGAGCCTTGCGCGAAGCGCAGGTTGCCGAGGTGATGGCGCTGCGCGTTCGCCTGCGCGATCCGCAGCGCCGCCGCCGACACATCGGTCGCGGACACCTGCGCCAGAGGCCGCTCGCTGGCGATCGCCAGCGCGATCGCGCCGCTGCCGGTGCCGAGATCGGCGACGCGCACGGGCTTGTCGCGCGCCAGGATTTCCATCGCCCATTCGACCAGCAGTTCGGTCTCCGGACGCGGCACCAGCACGTCGCCATTCACCTGCAGATCCAGCGTCCAGAAGCCCTGCGTGCCGAGCAGATACGCGATCGGCTCGTGATCGGCGCGGCGCTGCACCAATGCGTCGAAACGCTGGGCAGGATCTTCATCGACGAGCTCGTCGGTGCGCGCGAACAAGGCGCCGCGCGACAGCTTCAGCACCGAGGCGAGCAGCAGCTCGGCGTCGAGGCGCGGCGTATCGCTGTGCGGCGCCAGGTGCCGCGTGCCGGCGATCAGCGCCTCGGCAATCGTCACTCGCCCAGCTCCGCCAGCAGCTCGGCGGTGTGCTCGTTGAGCAAGGGCACGATCACGCCGTCGAGCTCGCCCTGCATCACGCGCTCCAACTGGTACAAGGTCAGGTTGATGCGGTGATCGGTGATGCGGCCCTGCGGGAAATTGTAGGTGCGGATGCGCTCGCTGCGATCACCCGAGCCCACCAGCTTCTTGCGCGTGGCGGCGACATCGCCCTGCTGCTTGCTGCGTTCGGCGTCGAGCAGGCGCGACGCGAGCAGCGCCATCGCCTTCGCGCGGTTCTTGTGCTGGCTGCGCTCTTCCTGGCATTCGACGACCAGGCCGCTCGGGATATGCGTGATGCGAATCGCCGACTCGGTCTTGTTGACATGCTGACCGCCGGCACCGGAGCTGCGATAGGTATCGATCTTCAGATCCGCCGGATTGATGTCGATCGCCTGCGCCTCCTCGATCTCGGCGAGCACTGCGACGGTCGCCGCCGAGGTGTGGATGCGACCCTGAGCCTCGGTCTCCGGCACGCGCTGCACGCGATGGGCGCCGGACTCGAACTTGAGCTGCGAATAGGCGCCGAAGCCGGCGACGCGACTGATGATTTCCTTGTAGCCGCCGTGCTCGCCTTCGCTCATCGACAGCACCTCGATCTGCCAGCCACGCTGTTCGGCGTACTTGCTGTACATGCGATGCAGGTCGCCGGCAAAAATCGCGGCCTCGTCGCCGCCGGTGCCGGCGCGGATTTCGAGGAACACATTGTTCGCGTCCAGCGGGTCCTTGGGCACCAGATAGCCCTGCAGGAAGCTCTCGACTTCGGCGAGCCTGGCTTCCGCCGCCGGCAGCTCGGCCTCGGCCATTTCGCGCAGGTCGGTGTCGCTGTCGTTGCGCATGATCTTGAGTCCGTCGATCTCGGACCGGGTGGCGACATAAGTGTTGTAAGAGTCCACCAGCGGCCCAAGCTGCGCATATTCCTGCGACAGCCGCCGGAACTTGTCGTTGTCGCCGAGCACCTGCGGCGACGACAGCTCGCCGGCGATTTCCTCGCGGCGATCGACCATCTGCTGCAATTTGTTGAGAAGGGAGTCTTTCATTGGCTCATTATCGGTCGAGACGCGGGTCGGCGCAGTCCCTTCGAGAGCTCGCAAGCGCGGATCAGTGAGAACCGGAAGACCGGGAGCGCGTCCCGTTCCTCCCGAGCCGTCCGCGCTTTTGCGGGCGTATCGAGGGACGCGGACGCCCGCTAATTTTCTTCGTCGGGCAGATCGAACAGCTTGCGCGCGGAGGTCACCAGCATCGCCTGCTCGACACTGCTGGCGGCGCGCAACTGGCTGCTGGGGGCGTGCAGCAGCTTGTTGCTGAGGGTGTCGGCGACGAAGGCGATGACGTCTTCGGCGGAGGCGCCGTTGGCGAGGCGCTTGCGCGCCTTGGCCAGCACCTGGTCGCGATGCGTGCGCGCCGCGGCGCGGATTTGCGCGATGGTCGCACCGGCGTCTCGCCCTTCGAGCCAGTGTGCGAATTCCAGCGCGTATTCGGCGATCAGCACCTCGGCCTGCTTGGCCGCGGCGCTGCGCGCCTTCATGTTGTCCTGCACCACATCGCGCAAATCGTCGAGCGTGTACAGGTAGACGTCTTCGAGCTGGCCGATTTTCGGATCGATGTCGCGCGGCATCGCCAGGTCGATCATGAAGACCGGCTTGCGGCGGCGCTTCCTGACCGCCGCCTCCATCGTGCTGCGCTCGATGATATGGCCACGCGCCGCGGTCGACGACACCAGCAGGTCGACGTCCGGCAGATACGAGGCCAGGTCGGTCAGTGGGATCGCATAACCCTGCACTTCGCGCGCGAGTTTCTCGGCCTTGTCGAGGCTGCGGTTGGCGACGATCAGGCGTTGCACGCCCTGGCTGCGCAGATGGCGCGCCAGCAGTTGCACGGTTTCACCGGCGCCGATCAGCAGCGCCGTGGTTTCGCGAAAGTCGCTGAAGATGCGCTTGGCCATCTGCACCGCGGCGTAGGCCACAGATACCGGATGCGCGCCGACCTGGGTCTGGCTGCGTGCCAGCTTGGCGACCTGGAACGCGTGCTGGAACAGCCGCGACAGCACCGGCCCGAGCACGCGCTGGCTCTGCGCGGTGGCGAAGCTCTGCTTCATCTGGCCGAGAATCTGCGGCTCGCCGACGATCATCGAATCCAGGCCCGCGGCGACTCTCAGGCTGTGCAGCACCGCGGCCTGATCGCGGTGCGTATAGATGAACTGTTCGAGGTAGTCCTGCGGCGCATTCAGCTCGCGGCGCCACCATTCCATCAGCCGGCCTTCGTCGTCGGCGGTGGTGATCGCGAGGATTTCGGTGCGATTGCAGGTCGACAGGATCGCGGCTTCTTCCACACCCGGCAGCGCCCGCAGCCGCGCTAGTGCCGCGGGCAGGTCTGCATCGGTAAAGGCGAGCCGCTCGCGCGCCTCGACCGGCGCGCTGTGGTGGCTGAGCCCTAGTGTTATCAAGGCCATGAGCTACCTGTATTAGCCGGGGCATTGTCCTGCACCGGTTCCGCAGCGACAAGTGCAAGCCCCGTGCCGCGGCGAGCCGCCGCGCGGCGATCCGGCTGCGACACGGGCTGTGCAAGGAACCGCGCTACCATTGCGCAGTCCCAGTGTGACGACGCCCGGCCGCTTTCGCGGCGGGCGGCGGTTGCGACGTCTCCCCGATCAGCCCGATGTTTGCCCCGATTCGTCTTACGGCCCAAAAAGTGACCCTGAACTTCCGCAAGCTCGCCTTCCCCGCCCTGGCCCTGGGCCTGCTGTCGACCGCATCGGCTTTCGCCCAGGGCAAGGCGCCCGCGGCGCCGGCCGCCGATGCAGCCGAACCGGCCGAGCCGGACGACGCCGTCGGCGTCAGCGACCCGGAAGCGCAGTTCCACATCATGACCGGCGAAATGGCCGCCAATCGCGGCCAGCCGGGCCTGGCGGCGACCGAGTTCCTGGCCGCGCTGAAGACCGTGCCCGACCCGGCACTGGCGGCGCGCGCCACCAGCCTGGCGATCAGCGCCGGCAATGGCGGCCTGCTCGAGCTGACCGCGCGGCGCTGGCTCGAGATCGAGCCGAACAACATGGACCCGCGCGAAGTGATCCTGCAGCTGGGCCTGCAGCGCGGCGACGCCGACGAGGCCTACACCCAGGCCGACGCGATCATCAACGGCCATGCCGGCGGCCGCGACGACGGCTTCCGCCACGTCGCGCTGCTGATGGCGCAGCAGCCGGGCAAGCCCGACACCGCGCTGGGCGTGCTCAAGCGCCTGGTCGAGCAGTATCCGAAAGAGCCCGGCGCCTACTACGCGACCGCTCTGGTGACCCTGCGCTACGACCAGACCGACGCCGCTGAAGCCGCGGCGCGCGAAGCGGTGCGGCTGCGGCCGGAATCGCGCGAAAACACGCTGCTGCTGGTCGGCGTGCTGGTCAAGCAGCAAAAGATCGACGAGGCCGACTCGACGATGGACGCGCTGGCCAGGCGCAACAAGAAAGAGAGCGGCGACCTGCGCCTGGCCTACGCCAAGCTGCTGCTGGAATCGAACCTGCGCGATCGCGCGCGCGCGCAGCTGGAAAAAATCCTCAAGGACAATCCGAAGAACGAGGACGCGCAATATGCGCTGGCGGTGTTCAACGTCAACGACGGCAAACTCGATGTCGCCAAAAAGCAGTTTCAGGGCCTGACCAAGAACATCGAGCGCGCCAGCGATGTGCACTTCCAGCTCGGCCGCATCGCCGAGCGTCAGAAGCGCTATGAAGACGCGCTGGCCGAGTACAAGCAGGTCAACACCGGCAACGCCGCGCTCGACGCCGCCGTGCGCCGCGCCGCAGTGCTGGCGCAACTCGGCCGCAGCGGCGAGGCGCGCGAAATGCTCGCCGAAATGCGCACGCAGTTCCCGCCGCTGGCGCAGCGCCTGCGCATGGCCGAAGGCGAAATCCTGCTGGAAGCCAACAAGCCTGAGGAAGCGCTCGCCGCCTACAACGACGCGCTGCGCGAGGCGCCGAACGACGCCGACCTGCTGTACGGCCGCTCGCTGGTCTACGACCGCACCGGCGACCAGGCCGCGTCCGAAGCCGACCTGCGCGCCATCATCAAGGCCAAGCCCGACGACGCGCGCGCGCTCAATGCGCTGGGCTATCTGCTGACCGTCAACGGCAAGCCCGAGCGCCTGTCCGAGGCTCAGGACCTGATCGGCAAGGCGCTGACGCTGGATCCCGACGATTCCGCGATCATCGACAGCATGGGCTGGGTCAAATACAAGCTCGGCCAGAACGAGGACGCGCGCGGCTACCTGCAGAAGGCCTACGACAAGACCCCGGACCCGGAAATCGCCGCGCACCTGGGCGAGGTGCTGTGGGTGCTCGGACAGCGCGACCAGGCGCGCAGCGTGTGGACGCGCGCGCTCAGTGACAGCCCCGGCCACAAGACCGTCGTCGAGACCATGCAGCGCCTCAATCCATGAGATCGTGCGCCGCGGCGCTGGTCGCCGCGACGACGCTGCTGACGCTGCTCGCCGGCTGCGTCGGCGCACCGCTGGCGCCGCAGCGCGAGGACTCGCCGGCCGCGCGCGAAGCGGCCTGGCGCCTGCACCAGAATTCGCTGGTCGCGATCGATCACTTCCTGATGAATGGTCGCGTCACCAGCGCCGAACTCGCGCTGCGCGCCGACCTGCGCTGGAACCAGGGCGCCGACGGCCACTTCGAGCTGCGCCTGGCCGGGCCTTTCGGCGCCGGCGCGGTCGAGCTGCGCGGTGACGCGCAGGGTGTGGAAGTGCGCAACTCCGACGGCGTGCAGTACACCCGGGACCCGGAAGCCTGGATCCGCGCACGCTACGGCTGGACGCTGCCGATCGCCGGCCTGCGCTACTGGGCGCTGGGCCTGCCGATCCCGCAGGCGCCGTCGCAGCACCAACTCGACGCCGACGGCCGTCTCGACACATTGACCCAGAACGGCTGGCTGCTGCGCTATACCGAGTACCGCGCGCAGAACGGTTACGATCTGCCGCGCCGCTTCGAGGCCAACAACGGCCGCGTCACACTCAAACTACTGATCGACACATGGGACGAGCTGCCCACTCCACTTCAGACACCCTGACCCACCCGTTCTCGGTGGATCACGCCTGGCCGTCTCCGGCCAAGCTCAACCTGTTTCTGCACGTCACCGGCCGCCGCCGCGACGGCTATCACGAACTGCAGACGGTGTTCCAGTTTCTGGACTACGGCGACTCGCTGTATTTCACGCCGCGCGGCGACGGCGTCTGCCAGCGCGTCGAAGGGCCCGAGGAAATCCCGGCGGATCGAGACCTGGTGGTGCGCGCGGCGCGACTGCTCAGCGAAGTCAGCGGCGCCGGGCTGGGCGCCGACATCCGCGTGATCAAGCGCATCCCGATCGGCGGCGGTCTCGGCGGCGGATCGAGCAATGCGGCGACGACCCTGGTCGCATTGAATCGCATCTGGAACCTCGGCCTGCCGTTTGATGAGATCGCCGAACTCGGCCTGCGCCTGGGCGCCGACGTGCCGGTGTTCGTGCGCGCGCATGCGGCCTGGGCCGAAGGCGTCGGCGAACGGCTGTGGCCGATCGAGCTGGCCGAGCCCTGGTATCTGGTGGTGACGCCACCGGTGTCGGTGTCGACCGCGGAAGTGTTTGGCTCCAAGGAGCTGCGCCGCGACACGCCGCTGGTGGATCTGCAGCAGTTCCGCACCGGAGCCGTCGGCAACGACTGTGAGCCGGTGACGCGCGCGCTGCATCCGCCGGTCGGCGCCGTGCTCGACTGGCTGGCCCAGCATGGCATCGCGCGCATGTCCGGCACCGGCGCCGCCTGCTTTCTCGCTTTCGACACGCTCAAGCAGGCCGAGCGCGTTCGTCACGAGGTGCCCACCGAATGGCGGGCATTTGTCGCGCGCGGGCTGAATCGCTCGCCGCTCGCGGATATAATGCGCGGCCTCTGAGCTCGGCTCAGCCGGTTTCAAAGTTTTTGGGGCGTAGCCAAGTGGTAAGGCAGCGGGTTTTGATCCCGTCATTCGGTGGTTCGAATCCATCCGCCCCAGCCAGTTTCTCGTTGTCGTCCTTGTCGTCCTTTCCGCAGCGCCTAGCCACGAGATCGCACCATGTCCGACAGTCAGTTGATGCTATTCACGGGCAATGCAAATCCGCAGCTCGCCCGCGAAATTGCCAACTACATGCGCATCCCGCTGGGCAAGGCCGCGGTGAGCCGTTTCTCGGACGGCGAAGTCCAGGTCGAAATTCTCGAAAACGTCCGCGGCAAGGACGTGTTCGTGATCCAGCCGACCTGCGCGCCGACCAACGACAACTTCATGGAGCTGGTGATGATGCTCGACGCGCTCAAGCGCGCGTCGGCGCAGCGCATCACCGCGGTCGTGCCCTACTTCGGCTACGCCCGCCAGGATCGCCGCCCACGTTCGGCTCGAGTGCCGATCAGCGCCAAGGTCTGCGCCGACATGATCGGTGAATGCGGTGCCAACCGCGTGCTCACCGTCGACCTGCACGCCGACCAGATCCAGGGCTTCTTCGACATTCCGGTGGACAACGTCTACGCCTCACCGGTGCTGCTCGGCGACATCTGGCGTCAGAAGTACGAGAACCTGATCGTCGTCAGCCCCGATGTCGGTGGCGTGGTGCGCGCACGCGCCGTGGCCAAGCGCCTGGACGACGCGGACCTGGCGATCATCGACAAGCGCCGTCCGCGCCCCAACGAAGCCAAGGTGATGAACATCATCGGCGACGTGCGCGGCAAGACCTGCGTGCTGGTCGACGACCTCGTCGATACCGCCGGAACGCTGGGCCAGGCAGCCGGTGCGCTCAAGGACGCCGGCGCCATTGCCGTCGTCGCCTACGTCACGCACCCGGTGCTGTCTGGCGCCGCGATCAGCAACATCAACAACTCGCGCATCGACAAGCTGGTGGTCACCGACACCATCCCGCTGTCGCCGGAAGCCGCGGCCTGCCCGAAGATCCGCCAGCTGTCGATCGGCGGCCTGCTCGCCGAGACCATCCGCCGCGTCAGTGCGGAAGAGTCGGTCAGCTCGCTGTATCTGGACTAGCCCGTCATTCCCGCGCACGCACGAATCCAGTAAAGCCGTAGCCCGGGTGAAACCCGGGGGATTGCGGTCTCCATCACCGGTCGATCCCGGGTTTCACCCGGGCTACTCGATACAACAGCGGGTCACACCCGCCCTGCCACATCAAGGCGGTAGCCCGTGGAGGAGTGCCGTCCCCACGGGCGCCGCCGTTGTTTTTTAACCGAGGTCCACCGGCACGAAGATCCGCGCGTCGCCGCGCTGGATCAGCAGCGCGATGTGCCGATCGGCCTTGGCGGTGATGTCGCGCAACTGCTTGACGCTGTCGATGCTCTTGCCGTTGGCCGACAGCACGATGTCGCCCGGGCGGATGCCGGAATCCGCGGCGGCGCCGGCGACGTTCTGCACCAGCAGGCCGCCCTTGACCTCGACCTGTTTCTGCTCGTCGCTGGTCAGCGGGCGCACCGCCAGGCCAAGCTTGCCCGAGGCCGCCACGTTGTCGTCGGCGTCGTCGGCACTGGCGAGCTGCTTGTCGGTCATCTCGTCCAGCTTGGCGCTCAGCTCTTTCTCGCGGCCGTCGCGCCACACCGTCAGCTTGATCTTGTCGCCGGGGCTTTTCGCGGCGACCTGAGCCGGCAGCTGCGCGTTGTCCTCGATGGTCTGGCCGTCGAGCTTCAAGATGACGTCGCCGGCCTCGATGCCGGCGCGCTGCGCCGGGCTGTCCTTCTCGACATTCGACACCAGCGCGCCGTAAGGCTTGTCCAGGCCGAAGCTCTTGGCCAGATCCTGGGTCACCGCCTGGATGGTCACGCCGAGCTTGCCGCGCGACACCTTGCCGGTGGCCTGCAGCTGCTTGCCGACGTTCATCGCGACATCGATCGGAATCGAGAAGCTGACGCCCTGGAAGCCGCCGCTGCGCGTGTAGATCTGCGAATTGATGCCGACCACTTCGCCGTCGAGATTGAACAGCGGGCCGCCGGAATTGCCGGGGTTGATCGCCACATCGGTCTGCAGGAACGGCACGTAGGAGCCGTCCGGCAGGGTGCGGCCCTTGGCGCTGACGATGCCCTGGGTGACGCTGTTTTCGAAGCCGAACGGGCTGCCGATCGCGACCACCCACTCGCCGACCTGCAGCTGTGCCGGATCGCCGACCTTGACCGTCGGCAGATCGTGCGCGTCGATCTTCAGCACCGCGATATCGCTCTTGGTGTCCTGGCCGATGACCTTGGCGGTGAACTCGCGCTTGTCGGTCAGCTTGACCGTCACTTCCTTGGCATCGGCGACGACGTGGGCATTGGTCAGGATCACGCCGTCGGCGCCGAGGATGAAGCCCGAGCCTTCACCGCGCACCGCCGAATCCGGAATCTGCTGCTGCGGAAACTGGCGGAAAAACTGGCCGAAGGGGCTGTTGTCGTCATCGTCGCCAAAGCCCGGGAAACCGCGCAGCTGGCCGCCGCTGCGGTTCGAGGTTTTGACCGTGCCCTTGGTGGTGATGTTGACCACCGCCGGGCCGTAGGCGCGCACCATCGCGGAAAAATCCGGCAGCGCGGCGCGGCCGACCACGCCACTGGCCTGCGGCACCGGCGCCGCCACCGGCACCACCGGTGTCGCCTCGTGGCCCATCGCGAAGATCGTGGCCGGCAGGCCAACGACGGCCGCGCCCAGCAGCGCGGCGGCAAACGGGTTGCGGACGAATTTCAGCGACATCGTTGATCTCCAGTGTGGCTTTGCAGGGCGAAACCGCCCTTGTCTGAGCTGGAGATTGAGGGCCGAGACTTAAGAAAGAGTTAAGACGCACCGGCGGCTGTGAAACGATGCGTAACGACGGCATCACGACACCCCGCTCGTCCCGAGTAGCGGGCATGGCCCGCGTATCGAGGGATCCGACCGCGATCCGATCCCTCGATACGCCTCGCAAGCGAGGCTACTCGGGACGAATGGAGCGTCGTCGGAACATCAGGGAAAGCGCACCGTCACACTGAGTCCGCGGCCGGCAAGGCCATCATCCAGGCTCACCACCGCGCCGTGCGCGTCGGCGATGCTGCGCACGATCGCCAGGCCGAGCCCGCTGCCGCCGGCGCTGTTGCCGGCGACGCGATAGAAACGGTCGAACACGCGGCCGCGTTCGGCCGGGGGAATGCCAGGCCCCTCGTCGGTGACGCGCAGTCGCAGCGCGCCATCGATGCGCTCCACCTGCACGTCGACGCGACTGTGTTCGGGCGCATACCGCAGCGCGTTGTCGACCAGGTTGCGCAGCAGCGCGCGCAGGCCTTCGGCATCGCCGCGCACCGCGCCGGGATCGCGTGCGTCCAGACCCAGATCGATGTGCCGCGCATCGGCCGCCGGCAGCAGGTCGGCGACAACGTCGCGCGCCAGATCCGCCAGCACCACCGGCGCATTCACATGCGCCTGCGCTTCCGGCGCGTCCTGCCGCGCCAGTGCCAGCATCTGCTCGACCAGCCGCGCGGCGCGGTCGATGCCGGCGTTCAGCGCAGCGATGGACTCGTGGCGCTCGCTGTCGCTGGCGCCGTCGAGCGCGCGCAGCTGCAGGCGCAGCGCAGTCAGCGGCGTGCGCAGCTCGTGCGCGGCGTCGGCGATGAAACGGCGCTCGCGATCGCGCAGTGCCGACAACCGCGACAGCAGGTCATTGAGTGCCGAAACCAGCGGCCGCACTTCGGCCGGCAGCTGCTGCGTCGGCAGCGGCGCGCCCTCGCCGGCCGGGCGAGCCTCGACTTCGCGCGCCAAGCTGCGCAGCGGCCGCAGCGCGCGGCCGACGGTGATCCAGATCAGCAGGCCGAGCAGCGGCAGGGTCAGCGCCAGCGGCGCCAGCAGGCTGGCCGCGAGTCGCGCCGCGCGCTGCTCGCGCACGCGCATCGGCTGCGCCACCTGGATCACGTTGAACGGCGTCTGCAGGCCGTAGACACGCCAGCGCGCGTCCGGCGTCTGCACGTCGGAGAAGCCGAACCGGGTCAGGCCGGGCATGCTGGCGTGCCGCTGCGATGAGTACACGCGCACGCCGGTCAGGCTCCACACCTGCACCACCAGATCGGCCGCGGCCTCGCGCTCGCCGTAGGCCGGCGAGGTCGGCAGAAAACTGCGGTCGCGCAGCGCCAGCGCGGTTTCGTGCAGCTGCTCGTCGAACACGCGGTCGGCCTCGGCCAGCGCGCGCTGGTACAGACCGACGCCGACGATCGCGCCGGTCAGCAGCAGCGCCAGCATCAGCAGCAACAGCAGCCGCGTGCGCAGCGACCAGGGCGGCATCATGGCGCCAGCCGCCAGCCGATGCCGCGCACGTTCTGGATCGTGCCGGGGCTGAGCTTCTTGCGCAGCCCGCTGAGGTGCACCTCGACCGCATTGCTTTCCACTTCTTCTCCCCAGCCGTAGAGCCGGTCTTCGATCTGGCCGCGCGACAGCACCTGGCCGGGGCGCTCCAGCAGCGCCTGCAGGATCGCGAATTCGCGCGGCGACAGGTTCAGCTCGACGCCTTCGCGGGTGACGCGGCGCGAGGCCGGGTCCAGCGCCAGGTCGCGGTGCTCGATCAGCGCCGCGGCGCTGCCGGCGCGACGCCGCTGCAGCACGCGGATGCGCGCGGCCAGCTCGTCCGGGTCGAAAGGCTTGACCAGGTAGTCGTCGGCGCCGGCGTCCAGGCAGGCGACCTTGGTCATCACCGCATCGCGCGCGGTCAGGATCAGCACCGGCGTCCTCGATCCGCGCTCGCGCAGCTGGCGCAGCACGTCCAGGCCGTCGCCGCCGGGCAGGCCGAGGTCGAGCAGCAGCAGCTCGTAGTCCTGGGCGAGGGCCGCGGTCAGTGCGTCGGGCGCGCTGCGCACCCAGTCGATCACGTGGCCGCGCCGGCGCAGGTCCAGGCGCAGGCCCTCGCCTATCATCGCGTCGTCTTCGGTCAGCAGGATGCGCAAGGGCGGTCGGCCGGGTTCGGGGAAGGCGCATAGCCTGCCGGCTCGGCGCCAAAGGTCAAGGCTGCACGGACCGCTTGAACCGCGCCCCGTTCCTCCCGAGTGGCCGCAACGCGGCGTATCGAGGGACGCCTGCGAGGCCGGTCGGGTGCCTCGATACGCGGGCCAGGGGACGCGATCTGGTCGCAATTTGACCGCCTCGCCGCTACAATGCGCGCCCCTCGCTGGCTGGTCGCGGTCGGCGGGTCGTCGAAACGCTGCGTTCGCAGCATCACTACAGAGAATCCCATGAGACAGAAATTCACGATTGAAGCCGAAGCGCGTACGGAGCAGGGAACGGGTGCGAGCCGCCGTCTGCGCCACGCGGGTCGGGTCCCGGCGATCGTCTACGGCGGCAAGTCCGAGCCGAAGATGATCAGCGTCAACCACAACGAGCTGTGGAAGAATCTCAAGCACGAGACCTTCTACTCCGCGATCGTCACGCTGAAGATCGGCGGCGAGTCCGAGCAGGTCGTGCTCAAGGATCTGCACCGCCATCCGGTGCGTGAAGCCGTGCTGCACATGGATCTGCAGCGCGTGCTCGCCGACGTGCTGCTGCGCGTGCGCGTGCCGCTGCACTTCAAGGGCGGCGACGTCGCCCCGGGCGTCAAGGTCGGCGGCGGCGTGGTCGAGCACCTGCTGAACGACGTCGAAGTCGAGTGTCTGCCGGCGAACATCCCGGAGCCGTTCGACATCGACGTGTCCGCGCTGAACCTCAACGAGTCGATCCATCTGTCGCAGATCAAGCTGCCGGAAGGCGTCGAGCTGGTCGAACTCAAGCACGACAACGACCTCGCCATCGTCGCCATCCACGTGCCGCGCGCGGTTGAAGAAGAGCCGGTCGTCGAAGCCGCTGCCACCGAAGTCCCGGCCGCGAACCAGAAGGCTGCCGATCCGAAGGCCGCCGCTGGCGCCAAGCCGGCGGCTCCGGCGAAGAAGAAGTAAGCCGCACCGCGACGAGCCGCATCGTCGTCCAAGAGCCCCGCCTTCACCGGCGGGGCTTTTTTGTTAGTGTTTTTGTTAGCGTGTAAGTCCCATGCCCGAAGACAAGAAAATCATCGCCATCGTCGGCCTCGGCAATCCCGGCGCCGAATACCAGCGTACCCGCCATAACGCCGGCTTCTGGTTCGCGGATTTGATCGCGGACCGCTTCCGCGCGGACTTTCGCAGCGAGTCGAAATTCTTCGGCGCGACCGCGCGGGTGAAGATCGCCGGCACCGACGTGCTGCTGCTCAAGCCCACGACCTTCATGAACAAGAGCGGCCAGGCTGTCGCCGCGCTGGTCAATTTCTACAAGCTGACGCCGGACCAGCTGCTGGTCGCGCACGACGAGCTGGATCTGCCCGCCGGCGCGATGAAGCTGAAGATCGGCGGCGGCCACGGCGGCCACAACGGCCTGCGCGACATCCACAAATCACAGGGGCCGGATTACCGGCGCCTGCGCGTCGGCATCGGCCATCCCGGCGACAAGAACCTGGTGCTGGACTACGTGCTCGGCCGGCCGTCAAAAGCCGACGAAGAGGCGATCTTCAACGGCCTGGCGCGCTCCGCCGATGCCGTCGAAACCTGGCTGTCGACGACCTGGGACAAGGCCACGCAGCAATTGCATACGTCGGCCTGAACCGACCTCAGCGCGGCCGCCTCAGCCGCCGGGCGGCGGCAACGGGGAAGGCAGCGGCGCCGGCAGCGCCTGCGGACGCACCGGCTCGCCCATGTTCAGCGGCGTCTGCGTCGCACGCGGCGGTGGCGGTGGCGGCATTGCATTGGCCGGCGTCGTCGCGCCGCCCGCTCCGGCACTGGCGCTGTCGACATAGGCGCGGACCAGCAGATCGCCATAGACGGTCTTCATCTGGCTGGAATTGTCGGTGCCCAGATACACCGGCATCGTGAACGAGCTGAGCTGCGACTGCGTGGCGCCGCGCGGCTCGTAGATCTGCACGTCGAGCAGCGCCTGGCCGGCGACGCCCGGCAGACCGATCGCGCGCACGTAGGCGCGCAGCGCGCCGACCGGGCTTACGGTCAGCTCGGTGCGCTGGTCGCTGGGCACCGTGGTCGGCGCGACGTTGTAGGTTTTGCCCTGGTAATCCAGGCTCATGCGCAGGCTGTAGCCGCCCTGGGCGCGCGCCGCACCGCTGGCCAGCACCGACAGCAGCAGCGCCAGACCGAACCGACGCGCAAAAACGAGGATAATGGCGGCCGCTGTCGCTGCAGGCTGTTCCATGGGGTTCTCCTGAGATGTTCTTATCGGGCTATTTCGAGAACCTGTTTAACACCCGCCGCGAGTCGTAATCAACTGACAGGAATCATCCCCTTGGGTATCAAATGCGGCATCGTCGGCCTGCCTAACGTCGGCAAGTCCACTCTCTTCAATGCGCTGACCAAGGCGCAGATCCCGGCGGAAAATTATCCGTTCTGCACGATCGAGCCCAACGTCGGCATCGTCGGCGTGCCCGACCCGCGCCTCGCCGCGCTGGCCGAGATCGTCAAGCCGAACAAGATCCTGCCGGCCGCGGTCGAGTTCGTCGACATCGCCGGGCTGGTCGCCGGCGCGAGCAAGGGCGAAGGCCTGGGTAACCAGTTTCTGCAGCATATCCGCGACACCGACGCGATCACCCACGTGACGCGCTGCTTCGCCAATGACGACATCATCCACGTCGCCGGCGGCGTCGACCCGATCCGCGACATCGGCATCATCAACACCGAACTCGCGCTGGCCGATCTCGATGCCTGCTCGCGCGCGCACGACCGCGCCGCCAAGGTCGCCAAGACCGGCGACAAGGCGGCGATCGCGCGCGTCGACGTGCTGAAACTGTGCATCGCCCAGCTCGACCAGGCGCTGCCAGTGCGCGCACTGGCACTCGACGCCGATCAGAAAGCCGCGATCCGCGACCTGAACCTGATCACCGCCAAGCCGCTGCTGTACATCGCCAACGTCGACGAAGCCGGCCTGTCGGTCGAAAACGAATACCTGAAAGCGGTGCGCGAACTCGCAGCAGCCGAGCACGCCGACGTGGTGCCGGTGTGCGCCGCGATCGAAGCCGAAATCGGCCAGCTCGACGAGGCCGACAAGCTCGAGTTCCTGAAAGACCTCGGCCTGGAAGAGCCCGGCCTGAACCGCGTGATCCGCGCCGCCTACAACCTGCTCGGCCTGCAGACCTACTTCACCGCCGGCGTGCAGGAAGTGCGCGCGTGGACCGTGAAAGTCGGCGCCACCGCGCCGCAGGCAGCCGGCGTAATCCACACCGATTTCGAGAAGGGCTTCATTCGGGCGGAGACGATTTCGTACGCGGACTTCATCCAGTACAAGGGCGAAGCCGGTGCCAAGGAAGCGGGCCGCTGGCGGCTGGAGGGCAAGGACTACATCGTCAAGGAAGGCGACGTATTGCACTTCCGCTTCGCTAACGTCTAGCAGGCGTCGACATTCACCCTACGATCGCTTGCTCAGCAGGCTTCAACCGCGTTGGTAAAGATTTTCGTCGTGCGCATCCAGTTTGAATCGTTGACCGATGCGGCCGAACTTCCAGACCGCTACCGACAGGCACCAGGCCAAAAGGAACAGGCCGACGATCAGATAGCCGAGCACCCCGAAGTCCAACGAAGCGATGAAGTCGGA
Organism: Hydrocarboniphaga sp.; assembly: GCF_965279055.1. Classification (NCBI taxonomy): domain Bacteria; kingdom Pseudomonadati; phylum Pseudomonadota; class Gammaproteobacteria; order Nevskiales; family Nevskiaceae; genus Hydrocarboniphaga; species Hydrocarboniphaga sp. The sequence continues at coordinate 2,917,016 of NZ_OZ257125.1, forward strand.
CAGGCGACCGTGAAGGCCCAGCTGGGCTATCAAGACCTGCGACAGCTCGATCGAGCCGATGACCAGAGCGACCGTAACCGACAGACCGGTGGTCGCCGCGTTGTAGAAAATCTTTCGCACTGGATTGAGGAAAGCCCAGTCGTAAGCCTTCGACATCAGCACGCCGTCGGTGGTGTCCATGATCGCCATGCCAGCGGCAAACAGCAGGGGCAGCGACAACACTGCCCCGATCGGCAAGTCGCCAGCCGAGGCACCGGCTGTCATGCCGAGAAACGCCACTTCCGATGCCGTATCGAAGCCTAGGCCGAACAGCAGGCCCAGCGGGTACATCTGCCAGCTGTGATTCAACACCTTCTGCAGCCGCGTGCCGAACAGCCGGTTCAGCAGCCCTCGTTGGGAGAGCAATTGATCGAGATGCGCGTGGCTATGCGCGCCGGTCCTGGCCTTCTCCCACAGCTTCAGAATATCCATCAGCACCAGCAAATTCAGAACGCCGATGATCAGCAGGAAGCTGCCGGAGACCGCGGTGCCGATGATCTTCCCGACATCCTGCATGCCGGGCAGTTGTTGCTTGACCACCACGCCGGCGAACGCGATGACGATCGAAAGAATCAGCACCACCGACGAGTGCCCGAGCGCAAAAAAAAGGCCGGTACCGAGCGGTCTCTTCCCCTTCTGCAGCATGAAGCGGACGGAGTCATCGACGGCGGCAATGTGGTCGGCATCGAAGGCATGCCGAATGCCAAGCATATAGGCGACGAAGCCCAGACCAATCAGCGCCGGGTACATCGCAGCGAAGTGCAGATACAGCCCCCAGCCCAGCAAGTGCAAGACGGCAACCACGCCGTATATCCCGGATAAACGCGCCCATTCGCCGGGCGTGAATGTCATGAAACCGGTCAAGGACTTGGGGCTGAGGCCGATGCTGGGCATTCGCGAATCACCGTTTCAGGACTTGCGTCGCCTCAGCCGAGGCGACGATACGACCGACCGCTTTTTTAAAAAGCAACACCGGCCGTGAGTCGAACCGAACGCGGTTCCACCGGATGAAAGTGGTAGTCGGACACGCCCTCGGCAGGTTCGCCCGGAAGCCGCGATTCGTAGTAGTAGGTGATGTCGTGATCGTGGCTGTCGAGCAGGTTCAGCACCTGCAGGTTGGCCGTGTAGCGATCCAGGAATCGATAGCCGACCTGGGCGTTGACGACCGTCGTCGAATTGGACCGCTTGCTGTTGTCTTCGACCAGCGGTCCTGCTCCGAGGTGGCGCAGGCGAATGCCGGCGCTGATGCCGTGGGTCTCGGGCACCGTGATACCCAGCGCGAACGTGTTTTCGATCGAGTTCGGAATGCGGTCGCCGTCTTCCGAATCGAGCCGTGCGTGGGCATAGGCGTAGTCCGCATCGACCACCAGCCACGGCAGTATCGAGTAGTACACCGACAGCTCGACACCGCGACGCTTGCTCGATCCGCTGGGCTCGTTGCCGCCGGCGTCGCCGACGTAGACCAGCTCGGAATCGAAGTCGAGCTGCCACAGCGAGGCGGCCAGCGTGACGTCGGGAATGATGCCGCTGGACACACCGATTTCGCTGCCACGCGACTTCACCAGCGCATCGACCTTGTCCTGCGGCGTGACGCCGTCGACCGGATCGACTGTCGTGGTGACGCCGCGCGCATCGTTGCTGTGAAAACCCTGGCCGTAGTTCACATAGAACTGGGTGCGATCCCAGGGACCGAAGATCAGCGCGACTTTCGGGCTCAGAATCGAGTCGTGATCCTTGCTGGAGTTGTCATCGTTGTCGCTGTCGACATCGAACGAATAAAAGTCACCACGCAGGCCGAGCTGCGAACGGAACCAGTGCGTCCACTTCTGTGTGCTGCTGGCGTAGAGGCCGGCGCTGCCTTCCTTGACCTGGTCCTGACGCACGGTGTCCGTGCGTACGCGCGCCGTCGTCAGCGCCAGGCCGACCGGGTCGATGTCGTCATACCGGCCCTGCAGGCCGACGGTGAAGTCGATCGGGATTGCGGTCGGCAGCAACCAGTAGCGGCGCGCGTTGAGGCCATAAACCATGCGGTCGTCGAACTGGTTGAATTGGTCGTCCGGCTGGTCGTCGGCATCGCTCGGATCGCTGAGGAAGTAGCTGAAATCCGAGTACAGCTGCATTTTGTATTTCAGCGCGTAAGCCTGCGCACGCCAGTTGCCGCCGTCGGCGAGTCCACGGAATTCGACATTGGCGCTATAGCGATGCACGTTGCCGCCATCGGTAGGATCGATGAAGCCGAGCCGGTCGATGTCGCCACTGTCGACCGCGCGCTGCGGAATCTGGTCCGGCGCGAGATAGTGGATGTTGTAGGTCATCAAGGAGGCCGTCATGCCCTCCAGCTCGCTGCCGCGGTTGTAGCGCGCAACGGTCGCATACTTGCGCACGTTCTCGTCGAGATCGAACGGTCCGCCGTAGCGCGTCGCTTCGGCGCCGAGCAGCAACTTGCCGCCGAGCACCGTCGGCGTGCCGGCGAGCAGCAGGCTGCGGTAGTCGAACTCGCCGATGGTGACCTTGGCGATGTTCTGCGGCAGCTCGTCGACATAGCGCAGGTTCGCCGAGCCGGCGGAGGCGAAGTCGCCGACATCCGCGTAGTACGGGCCCTTGCGATAGTCCAGCGAGCCGATCAGCTCGGGGATGATGAAATTGATGTCGGCATAACCCTGGCCATGCCCATGCGTGCGCATGTTGACCGGCAGTCCGTCGACCTCGGTGTAGAAGTCGGTGCCGTGGTCGAGGTTGAAACCACGCAGGAAATACTGGTTCGCCTTGCCCTCGCCACTGTGCTGCGTGACCATCAGGCCGGGCACGAATTCCAGCAGTTCGCCGGCGCGCGAGATCGGCCGCTCGGCCAGCTGATCGGCGGTCACGTAGCCCTGGGTGGATGAGGACGACTCGTCCTGCAGGGTCTGCTCGCCGGTGACCGTCACCGGGTCGAGTTCGACCGGCACGCCGCCGGCGTGGGCAGTCGACAGCGCGTTGATGCAGCACAACACCACGATGGTCGCGATCGTACGCGTCCCCAGACTGCGCATGCTTTTCCCCTGGCTAAACGCCGAAAGTAGCCGGCTTGTATGACGATATAAAGAATGTGCTTACGCAACGGATCCCGCATCGGATGCAGGCCGCTGCGGGGCGTGCTAGAAGTCGCGTTGAAATGCCACTTTTTGGAGTGATGCGTGCGCCGCTACACGATTTCGATCGAGGATGAACTCGCCGACCGCTTCGAGGCATGGTCCGAGCAACACGGCTACGAGAATCGCTCGGAGGCGATCCGCGACCTGTTGCGCGATCGCCTCGGCGCCGAAACGCTGCAGGCCGGCAAGAACAGCCACTGCATCGCCGCGGTGACCTATGTCTACGATCACCACGAACGCGACCTGAGCCGGCGGCTGGCAGACAAGCAGCACGAGCACCACGATCTCACGGTATCGACGCTGCACGTGCACCTGGATCATTCCCAATGCATGGAGGTTTCGGTGCTGCGTGGGCCGAGCCAGCAAGTGATCAAGGAGGCTCAACTGCTGATCGCCGAACGCGGCGTACACCACGGACACGTGCACACGGTGCCGGTGCCAGGGCCCTCGCTGGTGAAGCTGCGTCCGCACAAGCACTGACCGCTCCGAACGATCAGCGCAGGTCCAATCAAAAAGCCACCGGAGCACGCTCCGGTGGCTTTTTTTCAGCAGGTTTCACTCGCGATTTATTTCTTCGTACCCATCGTCGTCGCCTGCACCAGCTGGAAGAACACGTCGGTGTTGTCCATGGTGCCGTGGAACAGCGAATAGCCTCGGCCGGTCGCGTTCAACGGGACATCGTTGGCGGTGTGGACGGCGGTCGTGTCGGGAACCTGGCCCGTGATCAGCAGGCCGCCCGCGGTGTCCTGGTTGATCGGCAAGCCGGGATAGGTGCTGAGCGGGGCGACGGCGATGCCGGGCTGCTGGCTATCCTTCAGTGGCTTGTCGTTGGCGAGAAAATCTTCGTAGCGATCCGCGTTGGCGCCGTAGCCGATCAACATCTTGAAGTCCGGATTCATCGTCGTCGGATAGCCGTCGGCTTCGATGCTGTACTTGGGAAAGCCCGCGGCGTCGTAGGTGCCGACGGCCGCGCGCGGACCCGTGGAGCCCGTGCCGCCGCCCGACTGCGAACGCGTCAGCAGGTCGGCATTGGTGACCTTGGAGGCACCGATGATCGATGCACCGGCGCACTCGTGGTCGGCCGTCACGATGACCAGGGTCTTGCCCGGTGCCTTGTCGGAGAAATCCTTGGCGACGCGGATCGCCTTGTCGAACTCGATGGTGTCGTGAACGAAGCGGTCGGTGTCCATGTTGTGCGCCTGCTTGTCGATCGATGCGCCTTCCACCAGCAGCACGAAGCCGGCATCGTTGTCGTTGTTGAGCACGCTGATCGCCTTGTCGGTCATCTCGGGCAGCAGAGGCTGGTCCGGGAAACCGTAGTCGTCGACGATCGTCGAGGTGCCGCGGCGCTTGCCGATCTTGTCGTAGCTGACGTTCATGTTCGACAGCGCGAACAGGCCCAGCAGCGGGAATTTGTTCTTCGCGGAATCCATGCTCGACTTGTCGGACGCATAGCTCCAGCCGGCACTCTGAAATTCGCCGATCAGGTTGCGCGCCGGGTCCGCAGCGCCAGGTGCAACGCCCCAGCCGGCGACGATGTCGGCGGGCAGCACGTAGTCCAGCGCCGCGGTGCGGCCGGAGCCGTTGAAGTTGGCGCTGGCGCCGGCGTTGCCGCAGTTCGGCTCGCTGCCGGTGCAGGTGGTCGGGTTGGGCAGGAACCACTTGCGGCCGCCGCCCATCAGCACTTTCAGACCGGTGGTGGCGCGGTCGTCGAAGAACTGGTCGACGATGCCGGAGCCGGCACCGCGGTTCGAAGTGTGCGCCGCCATCGACGCCGGCGTCGCATCGAACACGTCGGCGGTGGTGACGATGCCAAGCGACTTGCCGGTCGTGCGATGCAGGAATTCCGACAGGTATTCCACACGCGGATTATCGAACGCGGCCGCGGTGTCGTCGGGGAACACGCCTTCCTGGTTGTTGGCGGCCTTGTTGCCCGTCACGTAGTTCTGCATACCCGGCGCAGAGTCGGTGACGATCGAGTTCAGCGACGAGGTCTTGATCATCGCGGTGTTCTCGAAGGTGTCCATCGCCAGCGGCGTTTTCGCCTTGCCCATGACGATGCCTTCCTGGACGATGCGGGCCGCGGCGCGATGGCCGGTGCCCATGCCGTCGCCGAGCAGAATGATCACGTTCTTGACCGTGGCAGTGCCAGCGAACAGGTCGACAATCTCGAAGTTGCCGTCGGCGGTGACGGTGGCTCCGTTGCTCTGCGTGGCGCTGAAGGTCAACACGTGCTCGCCCGGCGTCGCGTTGGTGTAGGCGCGGTACGAGGCAACCGCGGTATTGGCTGCCAGGCCGGCATTCAGGCCGGTGGTCACCAGCGAGGTCACGCCGCCGCTGGAGGGCGTCACGACGCCGACGGATGCGCCATCGACGAAGAATTCGGCGCGGCTAATCGTCTGGCCAGCATCGGGTTGCACGGTGGCCTGCAGATCGAAGCGCTGGCCGGGGACGAAGCGCGCGATCACCGGGCTGCTTTCGCCGCCGGCGCTGGCGAACAACACGCTCGGAGGCGTCAGGCGCGACACGCTGAGGGCGTGGGCCTGGCTGCAGAACGCACTGGCCAGAGCGATGCTCCAGACGCTGCGAAGTAAAATTTTGCGGGTGGACATGAGCTGGAACTCCTCGGATGTGGCGTGGTTGTGCGGCGGGAAAACCTTGCGGACATGCAGCAGCCGACGGTGGCGGAGGCCGTCGAACCATCGGCTGGGGTAAGGATGCGGAGCGAGCTTCTTGCCCGACTTCCGCACCGGGTTTGAAGACGCCTAGCTGCCGTGAGCGGAGGGTTTCGGCACGGCTGCCGCGGTGATCGCGGCGTCCATTGAATCCAACTGCAATCGCACGTAGGAGACGCGGCCATCCGGCTCGGTCTTGCCGCCGATATCCAGCACACCGGTGACTTCAACCGGCGATGCAACGTAGGCGGTGTTATGCGTATCAAGCTCCTTGGGCAGCCGCACGAATACCGTGGATGCCGGCAAGTCGTCGGCTGGACCGTCGGCATGCTCACCGAGACCCACGCGGACCGGCGCCAGCATGAAGAAGCCCGGCATCGGCTCGTCGTCGTGAACCATCAGGCCGCGGATACGCACGCGCTGTCCCTGCAGGCTCAACAGGCGCGGCGTGGGTTCAAGCCCATACGCGCCGATCGGCATTTTGTAGAAGTCCGAGAAAGCCAGGTCGGCCGCTGGCGGCAGTGTTGCCGCCGGCGCCGCTGCCTTATTCGCGACGTCCTGTGAGGGCTTGGCCAAGGGCTGAGCCGCGCAAGCGGTCAACACGGCGAGCATCGCCAGAGTCGTCAGCTGCGCAGGCAGCCGACCGCGCTTGATGTTCTTCATCGCAAATCCCCTTGCCATCGAATAACGACGTCTAAGTCTTTTGGGCTGGCTTTTGGGCTGGCCAGAGTTTCTGGTGACTGCCACACCGTGCAGCCAGTGTGACGTTTCTCTATTTCAGCTTAATGAGCATTTCGTGACGGCTCGGCAGGCCAGCCTCTAGGAGGCGGCCGCCCCACTCAAGCCGGATGATCCCGGCGATCCATGCAGGCGCGCAGCGCCAGGCCGGTCACGCATGGGGGCTCCTCGACAGGCTAGCGGCGGCGCGACCGTCGGCGCGCGTGCAGGTGACCCGGCAAGCTCCGGGTCGACCCTGTCATTGGCACGAACGAATCGGATGAACGACTGCATCAGGCGGCGCCCGGAGGCAGACAGCTCCGAGTTCTCGACGAATTCCTCGGTGATCTCGGCTATCGGGCGGGCGCCGAGCATCCGCAACACCAGGCGCACCGGCTTTTCGATCGAACCGGCTTTCCAGCCGCTCTCCAGCAGGTGTTCGAAATAGCGCTGCACGAGGCCCGCGTGAGCGGGCGTTGCTTCTGAGAGGAGCCTGCGCGTCGCTTGCAGCTTGTCTCGTTGCGAAAGGAGCATCGGGCTAGGAATTTCCACCTGACACTGGCGAAGGAACAGCATCACCGTCTTCGATCGACGGATTTCCTCAGGCCGAAGTCGTCGGAGAATCGTTCCTGCCGACAGGGTTTCACTTCCCTCGAATCGCTCGTCAAGGAGTTGGAAGATCGAGCCGTCGTCCTCCAGGCGGTCGATGGCTCGACGGACCGCGCCACGTTGGATCTCTGCCTCGATGAACTGCTCGTAGAGGTGGCGGGTCCAGGCCTGGGTGAGTGCCGATGCGATCGGCACCGCGCTGCGACGCAGGCGCACCTCCCAGAAGTGAAGCCGGGAAGCCTGGCCGGACTGATCACCCTCGATACGAGTGCAGTGGCGGCACAGCATTCCATCGGCGGACGTGAGAGCGAAGGACACGCGCTTCTTCCCGCACCGTGCACAAGTCTGTCGCGGTGCTCGAGTTGCAGTCCGAATCGCGGGTGCCGGGGCTTTGATTTTTTCGATCATGGATAGAGTCGCGACGCTGAATCAGATCAGTCGTCAGGACACTAAGTCATCGATATGTCACACAGATTACGAATTCGTAATTCGTATTAACCTGGTCTGTGGAACTCCCGGTTTCACTACGCGTCGGGATCGGGCTCGCCGCCCGGCACCGGCGCCGTGAAATCCGGCGTCGTGCGCGCCGCGCCGGCCTTCAGCTGGTACAGGTAGGTCAGCACCGCGGCAACCGCCTGGTACAGCTGGCTCGGGATCTCCTTGTCGAGCTCGACGCTGCGATACAGCGCGCGCGCCAGCGGCGGCGCGGACACCAGCGCGACCTTGTGCTGAGTCGCGAGTTCGCGAATCGCGGCGGCGATCACGCCGGCACCTTTGGCGACGACCATCGGCGCGCGCATCTTGCCGGCGCTGTACTTGATCGCGACCGCGTAGTGCGTCGGGTTGGTGATGACGACGTCGGCGCCGGCAACTTTCTCCATCATCCGCGCGCGCGCCATCTGGTGCTGCAACTGCCGGATCTTGGCTTTTACTTCGGGCCGGCCGTCCGACTCTTTCATCTCGTCGCGCACTTCCTTCTTGGTCATGCGCATTTCCTTGCTGTGCTTCCACCACTGGTACGGCGCGTCGACCGCCGCCACCAGCATCAGTCCGCCGGTCATCCACACCAGGCACCACAGCGACAGCGACAGCGCCTGCGCGATGGCACTCGCGGTATCGATGCGCGCCAGCTCCATCAGGTCGTTGCGATGGCCCCAGATGTAGAGCCAGCCGACCGCGCCGATCACGCTGAATTTCAGCAGGCTCTTGCCGAGCTCGACCAGCGCGGTCGACGACACCATTCGCGCCAGGCCTTTTAGTGGATTGATTCGCGAAAACTGCGGCTGAAACGCCTGTGCGCTGAAGTTCCAGCCGCCGATCAGCGCCGGCGCGATCAGCGCGGCGAGCAGGCTCGCGCCGAGCAGCGGCGCGATCGCGATCAGTGCGTCCGACAGGCGCAGGAACAGCATGCCGATCACACGCGTCGGATCTTCCAGCAAGGCGGCATCGAAGCGCAGGCTTTCGCGCATCAGCGCGAGGCCCTGCCCGGCCAGCTTGTGGCCGAGGCTGATGATGCCGATCATCGACACGCCGACCGTCAACGCCGTCGACAGCTCGCGCGAGCGCGCGACATTGCCTTTCTTGCGGGCTTCGCGCTCCCGCTTGGGTGTGGCTTTTTCTGTTTTATCTTGCGTGCTGTCGCCGCTCACGGCGCGGCCCCGACGACACCGATCAGGCCGGCCATGAAGCTCCAGGCCTGGTCGAGCTGATGCGTGAACACGTGGCGCAGGCTCGGCAGATCGATACGAAGCAGCAACAGGCCTGCGGCCAGCGACAGCGGAAAGCCGACCGACAGGCCGTTGAGCGTCGGCGCGCTGCGGCTCATCACGCCGAACGCGAGATTCACCAGCAGCAGCGCCGCCATCGTCGGCAGCGCCAGCGATACCGCGGCGCCGAACATCGTCACGCCGCTATTCGCCATCGCCTCGAAGCTGCGCGCGCCGATCACCGTGCTGGCATCGGGCGCGACCTGGAAGCTGGTCGCCAGCAATTCGATCAGCCGCAGATGCCCATCGAGCGTCAGGAACAGCAGCATCGCGATCAGGTGCAGGAACTGGCCGATCACCGGCGCGTCGGTGCCGCGCACCGGGTCGGCCATGCGCGCGAAACCCAGGCCCATGCTGCTGCCTATCAGTTCGCCGCCGAGCACCACCGCTTCGAACACCAGTTTCAACACGAAGCCGAGCATGATGCCGAGCAAGGTCTCCTGCGCCATGCGCAGCCACCACACCGCGGTGAATGCGGCCAGCGGCGGCGTTGCCGGCAGCAGCGGCGCGACGATCAGGGTCAGCGCCAGCGCGAACATCAACCGCACGCGCGCCGGCGAGGATTTGTCGCCGATCACCGGCGCGCTGATCAGCAGACCGCCGATGCGCGCCAGCGGAAACAGTGCGGCCTGGATCCAGGCCTGCAGTTGTGCGTCGGTGATATTCATGCGGAGTTCCCTTCTCCCTCCGGGAGAAGGTGTCGCGAAGCGACGGATGAGGGTGTTGAAGTATGCGCGTCCGTCGAGGCCCTCACCCCTGCCCCTCTCCCGAAGGGAGAGGGGATGCGATGGCGCGTCGGCATTAGCATCAGTGAACCAGGCCCGGGATGCCTTCGATCAGCCGGCGCGTGAATTCGGTCAGCAGTCGCAGCATCCACGGCCCCATGAACACCAGCACCGCGGCCATCGCGATGACCTTGGGGATGAACGACAGTGTTGCCTCGTTGATCTGCGTCGCCGCCTGGAACATGCCCACCAGCAGGCCGATCGCCAGCGCCACCAGCAGCATTGGCGCCCCAATCATCAGCGCCAGCTGCAGCGCCTGCTGGCCCTGGTTCATGACTTCTTCCGGCGTCATTTGATGAAGCTCCCGGCCAGCGAGCCCATCACCAGGCTCCAGCCATCGACCAGCACAAACAGCATCAGTTTGAACGGCAATGAAATCAGCATCGGCGACAGCATCATCATGCCCATGCTCATCAGCACGCTGGAAACAATCAGATCGATGATGATGAAGGGAATGAACAGCAGAAAGCCGATCTCGAACGCGGTCGTCAGCTCGCTGGTCATGAACGCCGGCGCGAGAATGCGGAAAGGCACGTCCTCGGGCTTGTCGAAGGAATCCAGGCCGGCGATGCGCGTGAACGTCATCAGATCGGCTTCGCGCGTCTGCGTCAGCATGAACTCGCGCAGCGGCTTGATGCCGGTCTGCAGCGCCGGCTCGAACTCCATCTGGCCGTCGAGATACGGCTTGGCCGCGGTGGTGTACATCGCGTCCAGCGTCGGGCTCATGATGAACAGCGTCAGGAACAGCGACAGGCCGACCAGGATCTGATTCGACGGCGTATTGCCGGTGCCCAGCGCCTGTCTGAGCAGACCCAGCACGACGATGATGCGCGTGAACGAGCTCATCATCAGCAGCGCCGCCGGCAGCAGCGTGATCCCGGTCATCAGGATCAGCGTCTGGATGCTCAAGGAATAAGTCTGGCCACCGCCGGCGGCGGGGACGACGTTGACCGCCGGCAGGCCCGGCGCCGCGCACACCGCGACCGGCAACAGCAGCAGTCCCGCAGCCACGCACAGCTTGCGACGCAGCGCAGTGCTCATTCCGACTTCCCCAGCGCCTTCTTCAGCAGATCGCCGAAATTCGGTGCCTGCGTCGCCGCTGCGACCGGCGCCACTTCCAGCAATTCCGGGACGGTGTCGAACACATGCAGCGTACTGACGCGCCCTGGCGCAACGCCGATCAGCAGGTGTTTGCCGCCGGCCTCGATCCACAGCACGCGCTCGCGGTTGCCGACCGACAGGCCGCTATGCAGGCGCAGCGCGCCGCTGCCCTTGGGCCGCAGGTTCTGCACGCGGCGCAGTATCCAGGCCAGCGCGAAAATCGCACCGACCACCAGCAGCAGGCTCAACAGCGACTGCATCAGGCTCGTGGTTTCCACCTGGGTTCGATCTCGCTCAGCGCAGCTTGCGGATGCGCTCGGTGGGGCTGACCACGTCGGTCAGGCGCACGCCGAAGCGATCGTTGATCACCACCACTTCGCCATGCGCGATCAGGGTGCCGTTGACGTAGATGTCCAGCGGTTCGCCGGCAGCGCGCTCCAGCTCGACCACCGAGCCGGGGTTGAGCTGCAACAGGTTGCGGATCGGGATGCGCGCGCGGCCGACTTCCATCGACAAGGTCACCGAGACGTCGAGGATCACGTCCAGGCCCTGCTCGCTGTCGGGGCCACGCGCCGCGTTGGCATCGTTGGAGAGGTTCTGGAAACTGGCGCGCGGCAGTTCCTGCGCGCCTGCACTTAAGGGGTTGGTCACTGGCGGGGTCCGATGGCGAGTTTCTGGGGGGGAGTTCTATGAATGACGTTGGTGACACGCACCGCGTTGCGGCCGTTGGCGACGCCGAAAGTACCGCGGAAAACCGGCATGTCCTCGACGTACAGATCCACGGTCTTGCCCATGGTGATCGGCACCACGTCGCCGGCTTTCAAATTCATCAGCTGGCGCAGGCTGATCGTCGCGGTCGCGAGCTGACTCTCGACGGCGACTTCGGTGTCCTTGATCTGCTGCTCCAGTGCCTGCGTCCAGCGCTCGTCGCGCTCGGCGCGGTCCGACTGCAGGCCAGCGTCGAGCTGCTCGCGGATCGGCTCGATCATGGAATACGGAATGGTCACGTGCAGATGGCCGGAGCCGCCTTCCAGATCGATCTTGAAGCGCGACACGACGACGATATCCGAGGGGCTGACGATGTTGGCGAAATGCGGGTTGACCTCGGACTGCTGATATTCGAAATCCAGATCCAGTACCGGCGACCAGGCTTCGCGCAGGTCGGCGAACACCTGGCGCAGCAGCAACTGGATCACGCGATTCTCGGTCGGCGTGAATTCACGGCCTTCGATCTTGATCGCGTTGCGGCCGTCGCCGCCGAAAAAATTATCGACGACGGTAAACACCAGCTTGGGCTCGAAGATAAACAGCGCGCTGCCGCGCAGCGGCTTGATCTTGACCACGTTGAGACTGGTCGGCACGTACAGGCTGTGCGTGTATTCGGCGAACTTCTGCATCTCGATGCCGATCACGGTCAGCTCCGGCGTGCGCCGCAGCATGTTGAACAGCGAGATGCGGAACAGGCGCGCAAAGCGCTCGTTGATCATCTCCAGCGTCGGCAGCCGGCCGCGCACCAGGCGGTCCTGGGTGGCGAAGTCATAGTGCCGCGCCTCGCCCGGCGCAGCCGGTGGCGGCGTGGTGTCGACCACGCCGCTGTCGACGCCGTGCAGCAGCGCGTCGATCTCGTCCTGGGATAGCAGCTCGCGTGAGCTCATTACTGCATCACGAAATTGGTAAAGAACAGACCCTGCACCTGGGTTTCGCCGGTCTCTTCCTTGAGCACTCCCTGCACCGCGGCCAGCGCCTGCTTCTGCAGCGTCTCCTTGCCCTGGCGATCGACGATGTCGTCGTACTTCTGCTGCGTGAACAGCATCATCAGCGTGTTGCGGATGCGCGGCATGTGGGTCTTGGCGGCTTCGACGCCGCCGTTGCTGCGCGACATCAGCTCCATGTCCACCGACAGATAGCGCATGTTGACGTTGTCGTTGAGGTTGACCACGATCGCCGGCGAAATCGGCAGATACTGCGCGGCGCCGGCCTTGGCGCCTTCGTGCTCGCCGCCGCCGTGTTCGTCGCCATGCGACTCGGCCGCGGCCTCATGGCTCTCGGCCGCGGCGCCGTGCTCGCCGCTGCTGGCGCCCTTCGACGAAGCGGCCGGCTTGGTGACGAAATAGACGCCGCCGCCTGCCGCCGCCGCACCGACGACGGTGCACAGCAGCAGCGGCAGCAGTCCGCCCTTTTTCTTGGATGCGGCGACAGGAACCTGATCGGCGGTGGGGGCGCTGGCCATACGAGAACTCCGGTGGTGACGAGCCCCAGGTACAAGCGCTGTGCCAGGGCTCGCGACGCCTCGTTCGGATCGGCCGACGGGAAATTGACGTGGCGTTCGCTTGCTGGCTCGCCACGCGGCCGACGGAAATGCGTCGCGCCGAACTGCCTCGCCGCCGTCTAAGTCGTGTGCACCCGCGAAGCCGGCGCGGCCAACCCGGCTATCCGTTTCTGGTCGCCGGCTGTCCTGCCAGCAGGCATGGTGTGGCAGTGGTTTTGCAAGACTCCTCCCAACCGGGATCACCCGGCCCCATCACCTGGAGGCGCAGGCATGCGGAAGACACTGGCCACGACCCTGATCGTCAGCTGCCTGGCAGCCTGCCCGTCCGTGTTGGCCGCCGATGCCTCGAGCAACTACGACAGCGATGGCATCGACAGCATCGGCCTGAGCCTGAGCCTGCCTTTCGGTGGCAGCCGCCCCGGCCAGCGCTGGCTGGAGAGCGCCGAGTCCTCGTTGAACCTGGGTGTCACCCGCTACCAGCAGGTGAACAATTACTGGGCCTGCACCGACAGCTGCCAGCAACGTCTCTACACGCCGCGCAGCTACAGCATCAGCCTGACCGGCCTGGCCGACGCCGCCGCCCAGATCGCCGCGCCGGCGCAGGACATGAAGCTGCAACTCGGCCGCTGGCGCGATCTGCTGATCGATACCCAGACGCTGCCGGAGTCGGTGCGCGACGAGGAGCGCCAGCGCTAGCGCTCGCCGCCCGCCCGCGCGGGCTTGACCACCTCAGCCTCAGGCGAACTGATCCAGCAGCCCGACGCGGCGACGCGTCGCCACCGGCGTCACGCTCTGCGATTCTGTTGCGTCGCCATCACGCTGGCTTCCACCGCTGCGCGTCGCCTGCGATTGCGACGACGCCTGCTGTTGCTGCTGCGACAAGCCACCGCTGAGCTGGAAGCTCGCGGTGGCGGCGTTGACCAGGTTCGGTGCCAGCAGCTCGCGCAGCTGCGGCAGGCTGGCTTCGATCGCCTGGCGCGCCTGCACGGTCTGCACGTCGAAGCTGACTTTGGTGCTGCCGTCGTGACTCAGCTCGACCTTGATCTGCAGGCTGCCGAGTTCGGCCGGATGCAGGCTGATGCGCGCCTCCTGCAAGGCGCCGCCATGCGCGCGCGCGGTGTCGCTCATCCAGACGATACGCTCGGCCAGCGGCTCGGCGAGCTCGCCGTGCGGTACCGGCTGTGACGGCGCCGGCGTTGCCACCGCCGCCGCGCGATCGGTGCCGGTGAGCGCGGCGGCCGGTGCATGCAGCAGCACCAGCAGCGCGTCGGCGACGGTGTCGTGTGCGGCCGGCAGCGCGGTGACGTCGGTCTGCGTCGCCGGTGTCGGCAGCGCGTCATCGACGCCGCCGCCGCCGGGCTGATGCGGCAACAGAAGCGGATCGGCTTGCGCACTGCGGCCAGTGGTCGCGACATCGCCGCCGATGCCAGGCAGTCCGCTGCTTGCTGATGGAGCCGCTTCGTCGAGCGGCGCGCTGCGATCGGTTTTCGGCGGCATCGCCAGTATCGTCTGCAGCAGGCTCGCGACCAGACCCAGGCCCTGCGTCGAGTCTGCGTTGTCGCTTTCGGACTCGTCCGCGCTGCGCTCATCCTTGGTCTGGTTCGTGGTTTTGTCCGGCTGAGCCGCCTCGGCGCTGGCCTGCTCCGCATCAGCGGCGGCGTCGCTGCTCGCCTTCAGGCAGTCGCCGAAACGGTCGCCGTCGTTCGCGGCTTGCTTGGCGTCGTGGGCGGCGGCGATCCTGTTGGCCGCAGCGCTTGCGGTGCTGCGCGTCGGCGTGGCGACCGCGGGCAGCGATACGTCGGCGGCGAGATTCAAGACTGGCCCCGCGCCGCGGCCATGCGCAGCGCCAGCTCGTCCAGATCGCGTTGTTCGCGCTTGTCCTGCTGCGCCTGTTCGTGAATGCGCGCGCGGTCAATCAGCTTGTCGTACAGCTCGGTCTGGCGATGCGTCGCGATCCAGCGCTGGCGCTGCGTCTCGACGTTGCGCCGGGCGAGATCGACCGCGCGGCGCTGCTGGATGATCGCCTCGGCCAGCTTCAGCCGGAAAGCCTCGCGATTGCGCAGCATCTCGACGCTGGCGGTGGTCGACGGCGGCTCGCGGTAGTTCTCCAGTTCGCGCAACTGGTTCTCGCGCAGAGCCAGGCTCTTGCGCGCCTCGTTCAGATCGCGCGCCGCTTCGTCTTCGCGTTTCTCGGCGAGTTCCTGAATCGGTACCAGACGCTTCTGCTCAAGCATGTGCGCAGTCCTTTAGAGATTGAAGATGCCGGCAAGCGCCTTGCGGCTGGTGGCCGCGTCGCTGCCTTCGTCGACGTCCTGGCGAAGGAAGGCCTCGATGCGCGGCCACAGCGCCAAAGCCTCGTCGACACGCGGATCGGAGCCGCGCTGGTAGGCGCCGATCGCGATCAGGTCGCGATTGCGCTGGTAAGTGGAAACCGCGGCGCGGAACCGCCGCGCCAGCTGCTGATGTTCCGGTGCGACGATGCTCTGCATCACGCGCGAGATCGAAGCTTCGACATCGATCGCCGGGAAAATGCCGGACTCGGCGATCTGCCGCGACAGCAGGATGTGGCCATCGAGCACGCCGCGCGCGGTGTCGGCGATCGGATCATTCGGATCGTCGCCTTCGGTCAGCACGGTGTAGAACGCGGTGATCGATCCGCCGCCCTTGCTGCCGTTGCCGGCGCGCTCGACCATTTTCGGAATCAGCGCGAACACGCTGGGCGGATAGCCGCGCGTGGTCGGCGGCTCGCCGATCGCCAGGCCGATCTCGCGCTGCGCCTGGGCGACGCGCGTCAGCGAATCCATCAACAACAAAACATTCTTGCCGCGATCACGGAAGCTCTCGGCGATCGAGGTGGCCAGCCAGGCACCGCGCAGGCGCTGCATCGGCGAGCGGTCTGCCGGCGTCGCCACGACGACCGCGCGGCGACGACCTTCCTCGCCCAGACTGTGGTCGAGAAAATCGCGCACTTCGCGGCCACGTTCGCCGACCAGGCCGACGACGATGACATCGGCGTTGGTATAGCGCGTCATCATGCCGAGCAAGGTCGATTTACCGACGCCGGTGCCGGCGAACAGGCCGAGACGCTGGCCGCGGCCGACGGTCAGCAGCGCGTTGATCGCGCGCACACCGGTATCCAACACATCGCGTATCGGTTCGCGCGACAGCGGATTGATCACCGCATTGCCGACACTGGCGCGATCGCAGACCAGGCGACCGATGTCGTCCAGCGGCCGGCCTTCACCGTCGAGCACGCGGCCCAGTAAACCGTCGCCGACCGGCACCGTCGCCGTCTTCGCCAGCGGCACGACGCGCGCATTGGCCTGCACGCCGCGCAGATCGCCGATCGGCATCAGATAAGTGCGGTCACCATTGAAGCCGACCACTTCGGCCTCGACCGCGCCGCCGTCGGCATTGAGCACGCTGACCCTGCTGCCCATGCGCACCTGGCAACCGACCGCTTCCAAGGTCAGGCCGGTGACGCGCTTGAGCATGCCTTCGACGACGACGGTGTGAGATTCGGCAACGCGGCTGCGCGCGCCTTTCAGCGCCGCGCCGAGCTTGCGGTCGCGCTGAATCTGGAAGCTGCTGGCGGTCATTGCGGCGCTTCCTCTCTCCCGCGTGCGGGAGAGAGTGCCCCGAAGGGGCAAGAGAGGACGCTTTTGCTGGCGACGGCCCTCTCCCGGCGCTGCGCGCCACCCTCTCCCGCACGCGGGAGAGGGGCAACCGCGACGGCGAAATCCGACATCACTCGTGCTCCCCGAGCAGCGAGCGTGCAATGCCCGCCTGCCGCGTATCGAGCAGCGCATCGACCGTCGCGCTTTCGGTGACCAGGCGCACGTCGCCGCGGCGCAGCGTGTTGTCCGCGACCAGGCGCCAGCTGACCACGTCCGGGGGCACCGGCATGTTCTGCAGGATGGCGGCGTCTTCGGCGTGCAGATGCACGCGCACATCGCGCGGCGGCGGCGTCAGCGAGGCGACGGCGTCGCGCACCGCGCTCGCGACGAGGGCCGGATCGAGCTGCAATTGTTCATCGACCAGGCGACGCGCGACTTCGATGGTCAGCGCGATCAGGGTGCGTTCGACCTCGGCGTCGAGATCGGCCAGCGGCCGCGACAGATGCGCGACCAGATCGCGCAGGCGCTGCGCTTCGTCGCGCACGGCTTGCGCGCCGAGGCTGCGGCCTTCGGCGAGGCCTTCGCCGAGGCCGCGCTGATAGCCTTCGGCATGCGCCGCGGCTTCGATGGCTTCCAGCGCCTCGGCGGTCAGCGGCTGCTGCTGCGCTTGCGTGTCCTGGCTGAAGCTGAGCAGCGGCATTTCCCAAAGGCGCGCGCTGGCGGCGCGATCGCCGGCAAGTATCGTGTCGGACGAGTTGCTGGTGGCTTCAGACAAAGTCGTCACCCTTGCCGCCTAACTGAATTTCGCCAGCCTCGGACAGGCGCCGCGCGACCAGCAGGATTTCCTTCTGCGCGGCCTCGACATCGGCCAGGCGTACCGGGCCTTTGGCCGCCATGTCTTCCACCAGCATGTCGGCCGCGCGCTTGGACATGTTCTTCAGCACCTTGTCCTTGACGCGGCTGTCGGCGCCTTTCAGCGCCACCGTCAGCATATCGCCGTTGACTTCGCGCAGCAGCGCCTGGATGCCGCGATCGTCGACTTCGCCGAGATCGTCGAACACGAACATCAGGTCCTGGATACGCTGCGACAGGTCACTGTCCATCTCGCCGATCTTGTCGATGATCGCGGACTCGGCAGTCGAGTCCATCAGATTCAGAATGTTCGCAGCGACCTTGATACCGCCAACGCTCGACGACTTCAGATTGGTGCCGCCGGAGAACTGCTTCTCCATGATTTCATCGAGCTCGCGCAGCGCCTGCGGCTGAATGCCATCGAGGCGCGCGATGCGCATCAGCACGTCGCTTTTCATGCGCTCCGGCAACAGCATCAGCACTTCGGCTGCCTGGTCGGAATCCAGGTAGGCGAGCACGATCGCCACGATCTGCGGATGCTCGTTGCGCACCAGGTCGGCGACCGCCCGCGTCTCCATCCACTTCAGGGCTTCAAGGCCCTTGCTGTTGCGGCCGAGCAGGATGCGGTCGATCAGGCTGCCGGCCTTGTCTTCACCGAGCGCGCCGACCAGCACGCGGCGCACGTAGTCGTCGGAGCCGACGCCGATCGAGGTCTGCGTGTCGAGTTCGGTGACGAAGCGCGTGACCACGGTCTCGACGCGGTCGCGCGAGACGTTGGCCAGCGAGGCCATCGCCTGTCCGACACGCTGCACGTCCTTGGCGCCCATGTGCTTGAGCACCTGCGCAGCCTCGTTCTCGCCGAGCGACATCAGCAGGATCGCGGCGCGCTCCGGGCCGGCGATCTTGCCGGCGTCTGCAGTCTTGGCATCAGCCATCTTCGTTCAACCAGGTTTTCATGACTTGAGCAACACGCTTCGGATCCTGACTGACCGCGCTGCGCGCCGCGTCGATGTGCGAGTCGTAGCTCGACGGCGGCAACGCGGCCTGCTGCTGCGCATGCGCCTCGATTCTCTGCTGCGCCGAAATCGACAGCTGATCGGCAGCCAGATGCTCGCCAGTGATCGCGCCCTGCGGCTGATATTCGCCGCCGCTGTTGCGCTGCGTCTGCTGATCCCGCGGACGACCGCTGATCAGCATGCGCAGCATCGGCCGCAGCACGAACTGGATCAGCGCCAGCACCGCGATGGCACCGGCACCCAGGCGTGCGTATTCGCGCACGTCGCTGCGCTGCCATATCGGCTGCTCGGGCTGCGGCTCGATGGCCTCGGCAATGAAGGGCGCGTTCTGCACGGTGACGGTGTCGCCGCGCGCGGCGTCGAAGCCGACGGCCTGCTTGGCGAGCGCTTCGACCTTGGCAAGTTCTTCGGCGGTCAGCGCGACGCTCGTGGTCTTGCCGTCGGCGCCGACGCGCGTGAGGTTGTCGACCAGCACCGCGATCGACAGGCGCTTCAGCCGGCCCTTCGACTGACGCGTGTGGCTCAAGGTGCGGTCGAGCTCGTAATTGCGCGTTTCAGAGCGCGTGCTCTGGCTCGGTGGCGTCGTCGGCGTCGCGGTGCTCGATGCAGCGGCGGCCTTGGCATCGGCCTGTGCGTTCGGCGGCACCGAGGCCGGCGGCTGGTTGCTGGTCGCGCCCGGCACCCCGGAAGCTTCGCTGCTGCTGCCGTCGCGGCGCTGGCTCTCGTTGGTCTGCTCGCTGCGCACCACGGAGTTCTGCGGGTTGTAGCTTTCGCGCGCTTCTTCGGTGACCGAGAAATCGTAGTCGGCGGCGACCTGGGCGCTGAGCCGGTTGGCACCGACCATTGGCGCGATCAGCGACTCGATGCGGCGCACGTAGTCGGCTTCGGCGCGGCGCGTGAACTGGTACTGCTCGCCGCTTTCGGCGAACTCATCGTTGCTCTTGTCGCTGCCGAGCAGACGGCCGAACTGGTCGATCACGGTGACCGCGCCGGGCGCCATGTTGGGCACGCTGGAGGCGACGATGTGTTGTATCGACTCGACCTGATTGGCTTCGAACTGGCGACCGGCCTTGAGTTCGACGACCACCGAAGCCGAGGCATTGCCGCGATTGCCACCGGTAAACGCGCTGGGCTTGGGCACTGCCAGATGCACGCGCGCGCTGCTGACCGGCTGCAGGCTGGACACGGTGCGCGCCAGCTCGGTTTCCAGCGCCAGCTGATAGCGCGCGTTCTCGATGAACTGCGACACGCCGAAGCCCTGCTCGCCCTGGATCATCTCGAAGCCCTGGGCGCCGCCTTTCGGCAGTCCCAGGGAAGCCGCGCGCATGCGCGCGGTGTGCACCTGATCCGGCGCGACGGTGACCGCACCGCTGCCGGCATCGAGCTTGTATTCGATGTTGGCGGCGCGCAGCGCGTCGGCGAGTTCGCTCGAGTCCTTGTCGGACAGGCCGGCGTAGAGCGCGACGTATTCCGGCTTCTGCGACCAGTTGAACATCGTCAGGCCCAGCGCGACCGCGATCGCGATGCCGCCGAACACCGCCAGCTGACGCAGCAGCGGGATGTCCTTCAGGCCCTGCATCTGCCGGAAGCTGGCCATCGCGCCGCCGGATTGGGTGAGCTCAGCCATGCTCGATTGCTCGCTTGTCGTTATTCATCAATGTGGTTTTGGTTTTGGATGAAAGGCGCGCTCAGAGCGGCATGTTCATCACGTCCTGATAGGCGCTGACGACGCGGTTGCGCACCTCGACCATCGCGCGGAACGACACCTGGGCCTTGGCCGAGGCCACCATCACCGTCGCCAAGTCGGTGTCGGGATCGCCGAGTTCGAACTTCTGCTGCAGCTTGCCGGCGGCGTTCTGCGTGTCGGCGACGCTGGCGATGCCCTGCCTGATCATCGAGCCAAAGCCCTGCGAGGCGTTCGTGGCCTGGGTGCCGGCGACTTCGGTGCCCAATGCCATCGGCGGCAACACGGCCGGCCGCACGCCCGCCTGCTGGCTGAGACTGCGAATCTGCGAAAGCACGCTGTTGACGTCGATGCTGCTCATCTGCGATGCCCGAAAGCGAGGTGGACGGGCCCTTCAGGCAAGCGCTGTGCCCGGCGTTGCGCGCAGCGCCACGCCGGGCCGTCGTGTTTCCGTCGCGGCGCCGGCGGCCGGTTTCGGCCAGCGGTGTCGGAAGGCCGTCACCGGCTCAGGATCCGGCACTGGCCCGGCGATCCGGCGGCGCCGCGCTATCCTTGCCGCTCAATCGATCTCGCAGACATCGTCATGGCCAATAACGAAACCTCGGCCGCGCAGGCCCGTGATTTTTACGCGCACCGCCATCAGGGCATCCTGTCGACGATGTCGCTGGCCATGCCCGGCTATCCGTTCGGCTCGGTGGCCACGTTCGCCCCGGACCGCGACAACCGCCCGCTGATCCTGATCAGCGCGATCGCCGAACACACGCGCAACATCAAAGCCGATGCGCGCGTGTCGCTGACCTTGACCGAAGGCGGCAACGACAGCCAGGCCGAAGCGCGGCTGACCATCATCGGCGACGCGTCGCGGGTGCCCGACAGCGAAATCGACGAAGCCGCCGCGCGCTACTACCGGCGCTTCCCGCACGCAACCGACTATCACCGCGCGCACGACTTCTCGTTCTATCGAATCCAGGCGCTGCGCGGCCGCTATATCGGCGGCTTCGGCCGCATCCACTGGGTCGAAGGCGCGGCACTGAACGCACCGAATCCTTTCAGCGAGCAGGACGAAGCCGGCATGATCGACCACATGAACCGCGATCATGCCGATGCGATGCTCGCCTACTGCAGGCTGTTCGATATCGATGTCGGCGCGCAGACGCCGCGCCTGTCGGCGATCGACGGCGAAGGCTTCGACCTGATGCTCGGCCACCGCGTCGCGCGCATCGCCTTCGACTCTCCGGTGCAGACACCGACCGACGTGCGCAAGGCGATGGTCGCACTGGTGCAGCGCGCGCGCAGCGCCACTTCGCGCTGAAAGGCATCGGCCGTTGGTTTGCGCCGCGACTCTTTCTGATAATTCGGCGAGCGCGGGCCGATGATCGGCGCGGGCTTTGTCGCGCGCGACGAACGCGATTGAATCGAGTTTCGCCGGACGACGCGCTGCTGCTTCGTCGCGCCGGCGCTCAGTTGTTGCGGATGCGGCCGACGCGTTCGGAGGTGTCGCCGGCGGGGTCGATCGCGACTACTTCGTCGCCGAGATCGCGCGACAGCCCGTACTTGCGCAGCTTCTCGACCAACGTCGTGCGGCGCGTGTTGAGCAGCTTGGCCGCATGCGCGACGACGCCGTCGGATTTCTCCAGCGCCTGGCGGATCAGCGTCATCTCGATGGCCTCGATGTGATCCTTCAGGTTCATGCCCTCCGGCGGCAGCTCGGTCAGCGAGGCGGCGCGCGACGCCTGCAGCGCGCTTAGTTCGGCGTTCGCGTTGGCCGGCTGCGACTGACGCGCCTCGTCGCGCGTTCCCGAAGGCGGCGCTGCGACGGCGCTGACGGTGCCGCGATACTGGCGCGGCAGATCCGCGGCGCTGACCTCGCGGCCCGGATGCAGCACCGCCAGGCGCTCGAACAGGTTGGACAGCTCACGCACGTTGCCAGGCCAGTGGTAGGAGCGCAGCGCGTGGATCGCGTCCGGCAGCAGGCGCGCCTGGCCGTGGCCGTTGCGCTCCATGACCTTGGTCAGATCGTCCATCAGCAGCGGCAGATCTTCGAGCCGCTCGCGCAGCGGCGGCATCTCGATCGGGAACACGTTGAGACGGTAGTACAGATCCTCGCGGAAGCTGCCCTTGATGATCGATTCTTCGAGGTTGCGATGCGTCGCGGCGATGATGCGCACGTCGCAGCGCTGGCTGCGCGTGCCGCCGACGCGCTCGAAGGTGCGCTCCTGCAGCACGCGCAGAATCTTCACCTGCATCGACAGCGCCATGTCGCCGATCTCGTCGAGAAACAGCGTACCGCCGTCGGCCATTTCGAAGCGGCCCTTGCGCGCGGTGATGGCGCCGGTGAACGCGCCTTTTTCGTGGCCGAACAGTTCGGATTCGAGCAGCTCGGACGGAATCGCGCCGCAGTTGACCGCGACGAAAGGATGGTCGCGGCGCGCCGACTGATCGTGCACCGCGCGCGCGGCGACTTCCTTGCCGGTGCCGGATTCGCCGGTCACCATCACGGTGGAATCGAAGGGCGCGACCTGCGCGATCATCTGACGCACGCGGCGCATCGGCGCCGAGTTTCCGGTCGGGCCGGAACGGCGCACCGCCGCGGCTTCGCGATCCATGCGCAGCAGGCCGGCACGGCGCAGCAGTTCGTTGAGCTGGGTGTATTTGACCGGTGCTTCCACCGGCAACAGCGCGGATTCGTCGAGGCCGAAACGCTCGCGCGCACGCTCGAAATAAGGTTGCAGCACCAGCAGCGGCGGGTGATAGCGATCGCGCTTGAGCCAGTCGACGAAGCGCTCCAGCGTTTCGAACTCCGGCTCGCTGCCGATGATGACCGCAATCCAGTCCTGCGGCCGATGCTCGCTAAGGCGGATCTCGGCGGCGCTGGCGACTTCGACCGGGCGGTAATCGATAAATTGCAGGATGGCGGCGTGCGCGGCCGAGCGTTCGGCGTCGCTGTCAATGATCAGTACACGCGATTCGGACATGACGGGATATTAGCTTGGCTTGAGCTAGCCGGCCGCCTTGCCGCTGTGTGCCGCCAGGAATTGCGCGATCTGATGCTCGTAAGCGTTCTTTCCAACGAAGCCGTCGGCGCCGGCGGCGGCCGCGTGCTCGCGATGTTCGGCGTCGTCGTAGTAGCTGGCGATGACGATGTGCGGTGCGCGCTCCTGCGCCTTGATCAGCCGCGTCGCCTGCAGGCCGCCCATGCCGGGCATGACCAGATCCATGATGATCAGATCGGGGTGGAGTTCTTCCGCCAGACGCACCGCGTCGAAACCGTCGTAGCCGAAGCCAACTACTTCGACCGTCGCCATCGGCGCCAACAGGTGCTTGGACAAAGCCAAAAATGCCTGGTTATCGTCGACGAGCAAAGTGCGCAATTTCATATCCCTCTTCCGTCCCTCAAGTGGCTCACGTCGCTGCGCGACGTCGCCGTAATCATTCAACCCGCCACGGCCTGAACCCGCTGCGCCCTAGCTGGCGCTGCGGCGATCCGCATCCCTTCCCGATACTTTGCCACCGTTCTGCGCGCAACGTTTACACCGCGGCGCGCCAGCAGTGCGGCGATATCGCCATCTGACAAAGGGTTCATCCGATTTTCGCCGTCGATGATCTTGCGGATCATCGCGCGGACCGCGGTGCCCGAGGTGTCCGCATCGCGTCCCGCGATCTGCACCGGGAAGAATGCCTTCAATGGGTATACACCCCAAGGCGTCAAAGCGTACTTGTTGGCAACCACGCGACTAACGGTCGATTCGTGCACGCCGATGGCCTCCGCAACGTCCATCAGGTTCAGCGGCGCCATCGCCTCTTCGCCGTTTTTCAGGAAACCGGCCTGGCGCTGGAACACCACCTGCGCGGTTCTCAGCAAGGTTTCCTGGCGCATTTCCAGGCCGCGCACCAGCCAGCGAGCCTCGTTGAGCTGGTCGCGCAGCGCGCGATGCTGGCCGGCGCCGCCGATGGCCTTCTCGTAGCCGCGATTGACGCGCACGCGCGGCAGCGTGCCCGGGTTGAGTTCGACGCGCCAGGCGCCGCGCTGGCCGGTCACGATCACTTCCGGCACCACCGCCTGCGCCGGCATCGCCCCGGCCGCGCCGGGCTTTGGATCCAGCGCCCTGATCAGGCCCAGCGCCTGGTGTACCTGCGCGACGCGGTGATCGACGACTTCGGCCAGCGCGTGTTCGGTGAGCTCGCCCAGTTGCGGCAGGTAGTCGGCGACGATGCGCAGGGCCAGGCTGCGGCCCGGCGTCTGCCGTGGCAGCGCCTGCAGCTGCAGGCACAGGCATTCGCTCAGGTTTCGCGCGGCGAAGCCGGTCGGCTCGACGCTCTGCACCAGGGTCAGCGCGGCTTCGAGTTCGGCCAGCGTGTAGCCAGCCTCGGGGGGCAGCTTTTCCAGCAGCGACTCCAGCGTTTCGCTCAAATAGCCGCTGTCGTCGACCGCGTCGATGATCGCGGCGACCAGCTCGGCAGTGCGCGCGTCGCTGACCACCAGCTGCAACTGCGACAGAGCCATCAGCCGCGGATCGGTCGGCAGCACGTCCGGCACGCGCGAGGCGGCGGATTCGCCGTCCTCGTCCATCGGCTCGCCGCCGGTCCAGCTTTCGCTGCTGGACCAGTCGAAATCGGCCTCGACCTGCTCGTGGGCGCCGGCGTCGGCACCGCTGACTTCCAGCGCCGCCGGCTCGACTTCGGCGGCGGCCGGGGCCTGGGTTTCGCCGACGACGAAGTCGCTGTCGGACTCCATGTCGTCGACTTCCTCGGCCTCGAGCATCAGGTTGGAGTCCAAGGCCTGGCGGACTTCCATCTCCAGCTCCTGCGAGGTCAGCTGCAGCAGCCGGATCGACTGCAGCAGCTGCTGCGTCATCACCTGGGACTGCCCGACCTGGATCTTCATCTGAGGCTTCAGATTTTTCATGGCAACTCCTCCACACCGAGACCAGACGGCCTCTAATGGAAGCCATACTCGCTGCGATCGCCAGGGCGGCCCATCGGAGTATGCCTGACGTCTTGTAAGGTTAAACCTTACGTCAGAAACAGCCGGTTACAAGTTTGGACACCGTTCTTTACAAACGCGCTCAGCGCTCTCCCGCCTGCAGCTCATGGCGCACTGCGTAATGCAGCAAGGCATTGATATTGCTCAGCTCCAGCGCCTGCATCAAGCGCGAGCGATGGGTCTCCACGGTCTTTACCGACAGCCCCATCAGCGCCGCGATCTCCTTGGTCGATTTGCCGCGGCCCAGCAGTTGCAGCACTTCGCGCTGGCGCGTCGGAAGAATGACGCTGGGTTCGTCTTGTCTACTACGCCGGCGATCGATCGCAAACCGTGCCAGCTGCGGGCTCAGGTACGGGTTGCCTACCGCGACCGCGCGCAGCGCGATCTCCAGTTCGGCAGGCTCGGCGGCCTTGGAGACGAAGCCGAGCACGCCGGCGCGCAACCCGGCCTGGACCTGGGCGTTGTCGATCTGCGCCGACAGCAACAGCACTTTCACCTGTGGCAGATGACGGTTGATGCGCCGCGCGATGTCGAGCGCGGTGCCGCCCTGCAGGGTCATCTCGGTGACGACGATGTCCGGGGGACGCTCGGCCAGAATCTCCAGCAACTCCGGGCCGGAACCGATCTCGTCGACGACGCTGACGCCGCGGAACTGCTCCATCAGCATTCGCAAGCCGGCACGGACCAGCGGCTGCGGGTCGGCCAGAAGGACGCGGATCGATTTCACAGCGCTCCCTGTGTCGCGTGGATGCGGCCGCTGTCTGCGCAGGCCGTCTGAGTACCGAGCATGATACGACGGCCATGCCGGCGCGACAGGAACGGCTTTTTGGCATCATGCAGCCTGCCCGCTAACCCGCCGCGACGACGCCGTGGCTGCCCCCACACCAGCGACTGAAATGAACAGCAAGGGATGGCCGCAGGGCCCGGGTGAAACCCCGCAACTGGTGCGCGAATTCGACTGGGCCCAGACCAGCCTGGGCGCGATCCGGAGCTGGCCGCAAAGCCGGCGCACCGCGGTCGACATCGTGCTCCACTCACCGATCGCGATGGTGCTGATGTGCGGACCCGATCACGTGATGATCTACAACGACGCCTACTCGCTGATCGCCGGTCCGCGGCATCCGCAGGCGCTCGGCGGCACCGTGCCGGACATCTGGCCGGAAATCTGGGACAACTGGAACCGCGGCATCATCGAGGCCGGCTTTCGCGGCGAGGTGGTGTCGCATACCGACCAGCGCATGCAGGTCAGGCGCAGCGGCGTCGAGGAGGAGGTCTGGTTCGACCTCTATTACACGCCGGTACGCGACGAACAGCAGCAGGTCTGGGCCGTGTTGTGCACCGTGATAGAAATCACACAACGGGTGCTGAGCGAACGCCGCCAGCGGCAGAACGAAGACGAACTGCGCGAATTGGCCGACAGCCTGGCCGTCGAACGCGAGGCAGTGCGCGCCGCCAACCGGCAACTCGCGGCCGAAACCGAGTCGCTGCGCGAGCTGTTCCAGAACGCGCCCAGCTTCATGGCCGTGCTGCGCGGGCCGGATCATGTTTTCGCACTGGTCAACGAGCCGTACCGCCGGCTGGTTGGCGGCCGCGACGTGATCGGCCAGCCGCTGTTACAGGCCCTGCCGGAGATTCGCGACCAGGGCTATGCCGATCTGCTCGATCAGGTCTATGCCACCGGAGAGGCCTTCATCGGCCGCAAGATGCCGGTGCTGCTGCAGACCGAATCCGGTGCACATGAGCGCCTGCTCGATTTCGTCTATCAGCCGATCCGCAACCGCAGCGGCGAGATCGTCAGCATCTTCGTCGAAGGCACCGACGTCACCGATCGCAGCGCCGCCGAAGAGCGCCTGCAGATCGCGCAGCGCGCCGGCGGTATCGGCACTTTCGAGTGGTATCCGCAGACCGGCAAGCTCACGGTGTCCGACGAATTCCGCCAGCTGTGGGGCTTGCCCGCGGATATCGACGTCACCGACACGCTGCTGGTGGATCTGGTCCACAGCGAGGATCGCGACAAGACCGGCCCGTACCGCCTCGCCGAGGGCAACCCGCTGGACTACACCGAGTACCGCGTGAGCCGCGCCGATACCGGTGAGTCGCGCTGGATCGCACGCCGCGGCGAAGTGCTGCGCAGCGCCCAGGGCGCGTCCGAACGCTATGTCGGCGCCTGCTTCGACATCACCGATCGCAAGCGCATCGAAGACGAACTGCGCGTGCTCGCCGACACGCTGGAGCAGCGCGTCGCCAGCGAAATCGCCGAACGTTCGCGCGCCGAAGATGCACTGCGCCAGGCAAAGAAAATGGAAGCAGTCGGCCAGCTCACCGGCGGCATCGCGCACGACTTCAACAATCTGCTGCAGGGCATCGTCGGCTCGCTGGATCTGGTGCAGACCTATATCGCGCGCGGCCGCGCCACCGAGGCCGACCGCTTCGTGCACAGCGCGATGAGCTCGGCCAATCGCGCTGCTGCGCTGACCCATCGCCTGCTCGCGTTCGCGCGGCGTCAGCCACTGGATCCGAAGCCGATCGGGGTCAACCAGCTGATCGCGTCGATGGACGATCTGCTGCGGCGCTCGCTGGGCGTGGCGATCGAGCTGGAGATGGTGCTCGCCGGCGGTTTGTGGATGACGCGCTGCGACGCCAACCAGCTCGAGAACGCGATTCTGAATCTGGCGATCAATGCGCGCGACGCGATGCCGCAGGGCGGACGCCTGACCATCGAAACCTGCAACACGCATCTGGACCAGGCCCATCTCGCGCGGCAGCGCGACGTGGCGCCGGGGCAGTACGTCTGCATCTGCGTCAGCGACACCGGCATCGGCATGGCACCAGACGTGGCCGAGCGCGCTTTCGATCCGTTCTTCACCACCAAGCCGATCGGCCAGGGTACCGGCCTGGGCCTGTCGATGATTTACGGCTTCACGCGCCAGTCCGACGGCTACGCCAGGATCTACAGCGACGCCGGCCAGGGCACGACGGTGAAGCTGTATCTGCCGCGCTTTCTCGGCGAAGCCGGCGCCGCCGCCGCCGAGCCGGTCGCCGACGCGCAGGTATCGGCCGCGCCGGGGCGCACGATCCTGGTCGTCGAGGACGAGCGCGTGGTGCGCAATCTGGTCGTCGAAGTGCTCAGCGATCTCGGCTATCGCGTGCTGGAGGCCGCCGACGGGCCTTCGGCACTGAAACTGATCGACGGCGAAATACGCATCGATCTGCTGCTGACCGACATCGGCCTGCCCGGCATGAACGGCCACCTGGTCGCCGATGCCGCTCGCGGAAAACGTCCCGGCCTGAAAGTGTTGTTCATGACCGGCTATGCGGAGAATGCCGCGGTTTCCAGCGGCTTTCTGGCGCCGGGGATGCAGCTGATGACCAAGCCGTTCGCCATGAGCACGCTGGCGACGCGCGTCAGCGAAATCATGAAATCGCCGGGCGATGGCTGAGACATCCGCGCGGTGTTCAGTTGCGGGTTGGTTGCGGCTAATAACGTGTCGGCCAACGACAACGCCTGGAACGAAAGGGAGTTCATCATGAGCGGCGGAAAGAAATTACTGATCGGTATTGCAGTGCTGCTGGTGCTCGCGTTTCTGGCGATCGTCTTCTGGCCACGCGGTATCAAGGTCGAAAAGAACGAGGCGGGCGCCGTGGTCGTCGAAGAACCGGCACCGGCCAGCGCGGAAGACAAAGTTGCGTTCGATCGTCGCAAGGCCGCGTCGGCCTGCCGCGTCGGCGTCATGCAGAGCCTGAAAGATCCGGCCACCGCCGAGTTCGTCGAAGAACTCGACGCCACGCCTTTCGTCGCCGAAGACAACGGCGACTACAGCTTCAAGATCGCGGTACGCGCGCGCAACGAAACCGGGGTGGTCACGCGCCAGATCGAATGCCGCGCGCATCCGGAAGCCGAAGGCTGGAGCATCGCCAAGCTCGCCGAGATCGGATCACCGTAATTGATTCGCGCTGCGCGGGCGCTTACTGCGTCGGCGCCGCCGGAACGGCGCGTAGCGTTTCGATCAGAGTTGCCGCCGCCTCGTAGATCATGTCGAGCGGATGCGAGCGGCAACGCTGGTCGACGAACTCGACCATTTCGCGAACCTCGCTCGGCGCCATGTCGAAACCGGCGCCGTTGGCGCCGGATACATAACCCGACAGCCAGGACTCGAACAGCAAGGTCTGGCCAGGCAGCTTGCGCATCGCGGTCCACTCTTCGCAGCTCTTGCTGCCGACGCCGTACACCGTGTGGCCGGCGACAGCGGGGCAGTCGACGCTCGCCAGCAGCATTGCACTGAGCATCACGGCAATACGAGTGTTCAAGCGCTGCCCCGAGCTATCGACGGTGCGGAAATATACGACGCTCGCCGCGGAATCAACGAAGGAAATCCGGGCTACGGCAACCTTGCTTTTCAGCCGGCGCGTGCGCTCTTGGCACTGGACAACACGCCGACCAGCGTGATCAGCAAGCCGCTGAAACCGATCAGCAGCGACAGCAGCGCATGGCCCTGTATGCCCGACCAGACCTGCAGTTGCTCGAACGACATCGCCGGCTCGGTGAAACCATTGGCGAAGCGGTACTGCAGCGGCGGGACGGTCGTCGATGCGTCGTCGCTGGCGATGCCGATCGGCATCTGCAGCCCGCTGAGCTTGCTCAGATCGAAACGTGCCGGCGGCGGAAAAGCTGCCAGGATCTCGGGGAATGCCGCCGCGTTCGCCGGGATCGCGCCGGTTGCGGTCAGAGTCGTCAGCATCGTCACGCGATCGGCCTGCGCGAACCAGCCGCGAAGATTGCCCAGGTTCACCAGCAGGCCAGCCGCGGTGATGACCAGGCCTAGGATCGAGAGCCAGTTTGCGAGTTTCATAGGTCCTGTGTGGCCGAGCTGTTGGGCTGCGGGCGCGCCGCAAGCCGTGTCGTCACCGGATTATCGCGAGAAGAATTGGTCGGGGCGACAGGATTTGAACCTGCGACCCTTTGCCCCCCAGGCAAATGCGCTACCAGGCTGCGCTACGCCCCGACCGGATGCTGCTGACTTGCGATATGGCGCCGGTACTACTGCGGTTGGAGGTGGCCGCACCGGGTGCCTGCAAGGCCGCGCATGTTAGCCGAAGCCGGCCGGCCGGTACAGCGCGGGAGCGGGCTAGCGTTCCGGCAGCAGCTTCAGCAGCGACTCGAGTTCGGTGCGCAGGTTCTTGATCTCGGAGTTGCGGCGAGGCGCCGGCGGCGCAGCCGGCGCGCGCGCGATCGGCTGCTCGGCCACGGCCACTGCCGCAGTCGGACGCACCACGGCCTCGACCAGACCTTTGGGATTTTCTTTCAGGCGCAGCCGCGCGCCGCCGATGGTGAAGCCCTGCTCGTACAGCAGGCTGCGGATACGGCGCACCATCAGCACATCGTCCTGCTGGTAGTAGCGGCGGTTGCCGCGCCGCTTGATCGGCTTGAGCTGCGGGAACTCCTGCTCCCAGTAACGCAGCACATGCGGTTTTACATCACACAGCTCGCTGACTTCGCCGATCGCGAAATAACGTTTGCGTGGAATCTCTGGCAGCTCAAGCTTGAGCTCAGCCGGTCGCATCAAGTTCTACCCTCAACCGCAGTTTTTGCCCGGGACGGAACGTCACCACGCGGCGCGCTGAGATCGGGATCTCTTCGCCGGTCTTGGGGTTGCGTCCCGGACGCTGATTTTTGTTTCGCAGCTCGAAGTTGCCGAAACCCGACAGCTTCACTTCCTTGCCACTTTCGAGACGGCCGCGAATTTCCTCGAAGAACAGGTCGACGAACTCCTTGGCCTCACGCTTGTTCAGGCCCAACTCGTCAAAGAGAGCCTCCGCGAGTTCCGCTTTGGTCAACGCCACGATCCACTCTCCCCTGCCCGCTCCGGCCCGTCAGATGAACCCATCAGGCCCTGACGACCGCCCCCAAACGTTCCTGCAAAGACCGCGCAATTTCTGCAATCGAGGCATCCACTTCCTCGATGGTTAGGGTGCGTGAGGCGTCCTGAAAATGCAACTCCAGGCTGACACTCTTGGTCGTTGCCTCGGCATCGGCCGCGCGGTAGACGTCGAACACGTTGACGCGCTGCAGATGCGCGCCGGCCGAAGCCTGCGCGACATCGCACAGCGCCTGCGCGGCGACGCTGCTCGGCATCGTCAGCGACAGGTCGCGTCGCGACGACGGGAACTCGCTGAGCTGCGCCAGCACCGGCATCTTCGCCTGCAGCAGCGCCGACCACTCGAGCTCGAACAGGATCGGTTGCTCGGCCAGATCCAGCGCCTTGGCGACGCGCGGATGCAAGCGGCCGAGCCAGCCGGCCGGCTGGCCGTCGAGCAGCAGGCGCGCGCTCTGCCCGGGATGCAGCGCCGGATGCTCTGCTGCCTCAAAGCGCAGGTCGCCGCCACAGCCGTCGAGCAGCGCGGCGACGTCGGCCTTGATGTCGAAGAAATCGACGGCGCGAGCGCTCTGGCCCCACTGGCGGCTGGCAAGCGTGCCGGCGGCGATGCCGGACAGGCGCGCGTTCTCGACCACCTTGCCATCGACTTCGCTGAAACACACGCCGGACTCGAACAGCCGCACGCGCGTGACCTGGCGCGCGCGGTTGTGCAGCCAACTCGCGATCAGGCCGCTCCACAGCGTGCTGCGCATCAGCGAATGGGTTTCGGCGATGGGATTGTCCAGCGGGATCGCGCTCAGATGCGGCGTCAGCGCCTCGTGCAGGCGCCGTTCTTCGAACGCCAGATTGACCACTTCCTGCCAGCCCCGGGCCACCAGCGCGTCCATCACGCGCATGCGGCTGCGCCGGGTCTCCGAGGGCTTCGACGGCGCCAGCTGCGCCGCGTAGGGCCTGGCCGGAATCCGGTCATAGCCGTACAGGCGTGCGACTTCCTCGATCAGGTCGGCCTCGATGCGTAGATCGTAGCGATAGCTCGGCACTTTCGCGGTCCAGGTGCCGACGTCGCCGTGCACCAGCGTGATGCTCAGGCGCGACAGCAACGACTCGATCTCGCGCGGCTGGATGTCCTGGCCGGTCAGCTGCACCAGGCGCGCGCGGCGCAGCCGCACGCTGACCGGCTCCGGCTGGGTGCGGCCGACATGCGTGATCGGGCCGACGTCGCCGCCGCAGATCTGCGTCGCCAGTTCGGTGGCGCGCTCGATCGCCATGCGCTGCAGCTCCGGATCGACGCCGCGCTCGAAGCGGTACAGCGCGTCCGAGCTGAGCTTGTGGCGGCGGCCGACACCGGCAACGGCCTGCATGCCGAAGCACGCGGCTTCGAAGAACACCTTGGTCGTGGTGCCGCTGACCGCGGACGCGGCGCCGCCCATCGCACCCGCCAGGCCCAGCGGCCCCTGGTCGTCGGCCACCAGCAGTTCGGCTTTTTCGAGCGTGACTTCCTGCTCGTTCAACAGCACGAGCTTTTCGCCGGCTTTCGCGCGACGCACGCGCACCGCGCCGCTGAGCTTGTCGGCGTCGTAGGCGTGCATCGGCTGGCCGAGTTCGATCATCACGTAGTTGGTGATGTCGACCAGCGGATGGATCGCGCGAATGCCGCTGCGACGCAGGCGCTCGCGCATCCAGTCCGGCGTGCGCGCTTTGGGATTCAGCCCGGTGATGACGCGGCCGGCGAAGTTGCTGCAGTCCGCCAGATTCTCGATCTCGACCATGAAGCGACGCTCGCCGACGACCACCGCCGGCTTGATCCGCGGCCGCGTCAGCTGCAGGCCGTACAGCGCGGCAATTTCGCGCGCCAGGCCCTGCACGGAAAGGCAGTCGCCGCGGTTCGGCGTCAGTTCCAGATTGAGAATGTTGTCGTTGAGCGCGAGGTACTGCTCGATGCTCTGACCGACGCGGGCGTCGTTATCCAGCTCCATCAGGCCGTCGGACTTTTCGGCAAGGCCGAGTTCCTTGGCCGAGCACAGCATGCCCTGGGATTCGACACCGCGCAGCTCGCCGACATTGATCTCGACACCGCCCGGCAATTTCGCACCCGGCAACGCCACCGGCGCGAGCAAGCCGACGCGCGCGTTCGCCGCGCCACAGACGATGGTCGGCGCACCGGCGGCGCCGGCGTCGACCGTGCACACGCGCAGACGCTCCGCATTCGGATGCGGCGCGATCGACACGATGCGGCCGACGACGACGTTGTGCGAGGGCTCGGCCACCGCCGGCTCGATCTCGAGTTCGAGGCCGCCCATCACCAATTTCTCGGCGATCTGCTGCGTCGTGGCCTGCGGGTTGACCCACTCGCGCAGCCAGTTTTCGGAAACTTTCATGATTGCGTGTGCCCCTACTTGAAGGCTTCGAGAAAGCGCAGGTCGTTCTCGAAGAACTGGCGCAGATCGTTGATGCCATAACGCAGCATCGCCAGGCGCTCGACACCCATGCCGAAGGCATAGCCGCTGTAACGCTCCGGATCGAGGCCGACGGCTTCGAACACTTTCGGATGCACCATGCCGCAGCCGAGCAGCTCCAGCCAGCGGCCTTCGAGCTTCATGTGCACGTCGGCGCCGGGCTCGACGAACGGGAAATAGCTCGGCCGGAACAGCACCTCGGCGTCGCGCTCGAAGAAGCGCGACAGGAAAGTCATCAGGTCGTACTTCAGATCGCTGAAGGCGACGTTCTCGGCGACGTAGAGGCCCTCTACCTGATGGAACATCGGGCTGTGCGTGCGATCGGAATCGACGCGATATACACGGCCGGGGCAGATGATGCGGATCGGCGGCTTGATACCGGCCCGCGCATAACGCTCCATCGTGCGGATCTGCACCGGAGACGTGTGCGTGCGCAAAACGTATTCGCCGTTCTTGACGTAGAACGTGTCCTGCATCGCGCGCGCCGGATGCGCTTCGGGAATGTTCAGCGCGCCGAAGTTGTGGAAATCATCCTCGATCTCCGGGCCTTCCACGCTCTCGAAACCGAGCTCGCCGAACAGCTGCTCGATGCGGCGGATGGTGCGCGTGATCGGATGAATGCCGCCGGCGCCATCGCCGCGGCCGGGCAGGCTGACGTCGATGGTTTCGGCAGCGAGCTGCGCCTGCATCGCGGCTTCCGCGAGCAGCACCGCACGCGCTTCCATCGCGCGCCAGACCGCGTCCTTGACCTTGTTGACCAGGTCGCCGAAGGACTTGCGATCTTCCGGCGACATCGTGCCGAGCTGCTTCAGGCGCTCGGTGATGCGGCCTTTCTTGCCGAGGTAATCGACGCGCAGCTGCTCGAGCACGCGCGCATCGCTCGTGCCCTCGATGTCGCGCAGGGCCTGGGCCTGCAGATCGTCCAGCGAATCACTCATTGTGTTCCCCACCGCCAAAAAAGAAGGGGAGCAGCCTTGCGGCGCTCCCCTTTCTGTTACTCGGCATGATCGCGCGATCTCTCGATCGCCGCGATCCCGCCTCTCGGGTTGCTTACGCCAGCTGGGCCTTGGCCTGCGCCACGAGCGCCGCAAAACCCGGCTTGTCGTTAACCGCCAGATCGGCCAGAACCTTGCGGTCCAGCGCGATGCCGG
The DNA here is from genome assembly GCF_965279055.1 of Hydrocarboniphaga sp. Lineage (NCBI taxonomy): Bacteria > Pseudomonadati > Pseudomonadota > Gammaproteobacteria > Nevskiales > Nevskiaceae > Hydrocarboniphaga > Hydrocarboniphaga sp. The sequence goes on from NZ_OZ257125.1 coordinate 2,951,747, forward strand.
CCTTGTTCAGACCGTTGATGAACAGGCTGTACGACAGGCCATGCTCGCGGGTGCCGGCGCCGATGCGCTGGATCCACAGAGCGCGGAACTCACGCTTCTTGACGCGACGATCGCGGTAGGCGTACTGGCCTGACTTGATGACCTGCTGCTTGGCAGCCCGGAACACGCGTGAGCGTGCGCCGTAGTAACCCTTGGCCTTGTTGAGGACTTTCTTGTGACGAGCGCGAGCGGTCACACCACGTTTTACACGAGCCATTAGTCAGTCTCCTTAGGCGTAGGGAAGCAGTTGCTTCACTTCTTTAACGTCCGAGGAATGCACCTGGGTCTCACCGCGCAGCTGGCGGATCGTCTTCGGGCTCTTCTTGGTCAGGATATGACGCTTGAAAGCGTGGCTGCGCTTGAAGCCGCCTTTTCCAGTCTTGGAAAAACGCTTCGCCGCGCCCTTGTTGGTTTTCATCTTGGGCATTGATAACTCCAGTTTTGATATTGCCGGCTTCACATCGGAACCACCCGAGCTGACCGGGCCCACCTAAAAAACTTAAGTGGGACTTCTTATGGAACCGGCCAACCAGGCCGGTTCGCGTCCAGGCTTTACGCCTAGCGCTTCTTGCCCGACAGGACCATGACGGCCTGCCGACCTTCCATCTTGGGGTACTGCTCGACGAGCGCGACCTCTTCCAGATCCTTGCGCACGCGGTCCATCAGTGCCATGCCGAGTTCCTGGTGAGCCATTTCGCGACCGCGATAGCGCACCGTGACTTTGACCTTGTCGCCTTCCTCGATGAACTCGTGCATGAAACGCAACTTGGTCTCGTAGTCGCCCTTCTCGGTGGTCGGTCGGAATTTGATTTCCTTGACCTGGATCTGCTTCTGCTTTTTCTTCGCAGCGTGCTGAGCCTTGTCCTTCTGGTAGACGTACTTGCCGTAGTCCATGATCTTGCAGACCGGCGGCTCCGCATTCGGGGAGACCTCCACCAGATCCATCGAGAGTTCCTCGGCACGGGCAATGGCGTCACGCGTCAGCATGATGCCGGCCTGTTCGCCGTTCTCGTCGATCACTCGAACCCGCAGCGCCGAAATCTGGTCGTTGCGTCGATCTTCACGTTCTTGCGCGATGCTGCTCTCTCCATTGGACCCGCCGGACCCCCGGCTGGGCGACATGAGCCAGCCACTAAGGTCTGCTCAGAGCCGCGCATTCTAGGTAATGCCCTGTCAAAGCTCAAGCCGCGCAGGCTGCGATGTCGGAATCGACGGCGTTCGGGCCTTCGCCCGAGGCCTGCGGATTCATGCCCGGGCCGGCTGACCGACGTTACAGTCAGGGCAATGGACTGCTTAGACGACAGGATGGTCGCGACCGGGGAGACCCCGGCCGCCGATGTGACTCCCCAGACGCAACCGCCGCTGCTGAGCCGGGATAGCGCCCTGTATCTGGATTTCGACGGCACCCTGGTGGACCTTGCGCCGACGCCGGACGCGCTGAGCCCGGCACCCGGCCTGATGGCGCTGCTGACCGAGTTGCAGGGGCTGCTCGGCGGGGCGCTGGCGATCATTACCGGCCGCCGGCTGGAGTCGGTCGACCGCTGGCTGGCGCCATTGCAGCTGTGCGGCGCCGGCCTGCACGGCGCGCAGATGCGCCTGAAGCCGGATCAGCTGGCCGAGGCCGGTTCCATCGCCGAAGTCGCCCGACTGGTCGCCGAACTGCGCGCCACTTATGGCGGCGACTCGCGCATCCTGGTCGAGGACAAGGTCGGCACCGTCGCGCTGCATTTCCGGCTGGCGCCGGAGCGCAGCGAGGAATGCAGCGCGCTGATGCGACGGCTGGCGGCGGCCCATGGGCTCGACGTGGTCAACGGCCACGCGGTGATCGAGGCGCGGCCGCGCGGCATCAACAAGGGCGTCGGCCTGCATCGTCTCGACGAAGTCCGGCCGTTCGCCGGCCGCCGGCCGGTGTTCGCCGGGGACGACACCACCGACGAGGACGCGATCCTGGTGGCGCAGGCGCTGGGTGGCGTCGGCATTCGCGTCGGCGACGGTCATTCGGCCGCGTGCCACCGGCTCGCCGATGTCGCCGCGGTGCATCGCTGGCTGCAGGCCAGCGTCGATCATTTGCGAGCGGCGGCATGAGCCGGCTGGTTGCGGTATCCAACCGGGTCAGCTCGATCCGCAGCGCACCGCTGGCCGGCGGCCTCGCGGTAGCCCTGGTCGACGCGCTGCGCGAGAACCAGGGCCTGTGGTTCGGCTGGAGCGGCAAGACCGTAGCCGAGACCTCGGAGATCCCCACCGTCACGCAGGAAGGCGAGGTCACGCTCGCCACGGTCGACCTGAGCCATGACGATCACGAGGCCTATTACTCGGGCTTCGCCAATCGAGGGCTGTGGCCGTTGTTCCACTTCCGGCTCGACCTGACCGGCTACGACCGCGGGCACTTCGAGGCCTATCAGCGCGTCAACACGCGCTTTGCGCGCTGTCTGCTGCCGCTGCTGCGCGACGACGACCTGATCTGGGTGCATGACTATCATCTGTTCCCGCTGGGCAGCGCGCTGCGCAAGCTCGGCGCGAAGCAGCGGCTCGGGTTCTATCTGCACATCCCGTTTCCGCCGCGCGAGTTGCTGACGACCTTGCCGCAGCACGAAACCCTGGTACGGGCGCTGTTCGATTACGACCTGGTCGGTTTCCAGATCGAGGACGACGTCAAGCGCCTCGCCGCCTATGTCGAGCAGGACCTCGGCGGCAAGGTCGGTCCGGGCTGGATGGAGGCTTTCGGCAAGCGCCTGCGCATCGAGGCCTTCCCGGTCGGCATCGACACCGCGCGCTATCACGAGTTTGCGTTCTCCTCGCACGGCCAGCGCGAATGGATACGGCTGCGCGAATTCCTGCGCGGGCGTGACCAGATCATCGGCGTCGACCGACTCGACTACACCAAGGGTCTGGTGCGGCGCATGAACGCCTACGAGCTGCTGCTGGATTCGCATGCCAACGCGCACGGTCGTATCACCTACCTGCAGATCGCGCCGATCTCGCGCGGCGAAGTCGTGGCTTACCAGGACTTCCGCCGCGAGCTCGAGCAGCACGCGGCCGGCATCAACGGCAAGTTCGGCCAGGTCGACTGGGTGCCGATCCGCTACGTCAACGAGGCGATACCGCGGCGCCGCCTGGCCGGCCTGTACCGCGCCAGCCGCATCGGCCTGGTCACGCCGATGCGCGACGGCATGAACCTGGTCGCCAAGGAATACGTCGCCGCGCAGGACGAAAAGGATCCGGGCGTGCTGGTACTGTCGCGCTTCGCCGGCGCCGCGCAGCAGATGAAGCAAGCGCTGCTGGTGAATCCCTACGACACCGAGGAAGTCGCCGGCGCCCTGGAACGCGGGCGCACGATGGGGGTCGAAGAACGTCGCAACCGCCATCAGGCCCTGATGCGCGGCCTGCTCGAAGAAGACGTGGCCCACTGGCGCAAGCGTTTTCTCGATGCGCTGAAGCAGAACGACTGACAGGACAAAAGGACTTGGAATCGTCATCCCGGCAGGCTTCGCAATCCGTCGCACTGGTCGCCGATGTCGGCGGCTCGCAACTACAAGCGGCGCTCGCCTGGATCAACGGCGACGCCCGCCCTCACCTACAGCCGCTGCGCATCAAGGCGACACCGAACGGACGCCTGCAGGCCACGCTCAGCGAGCATCTGCGCGATGCCGGTCTGGACTCGGTCGGCGCCTGCGCGGTTGCCGCCGCCGGTCGCGTGCTGCGCATGCCCGAGCGAACATCGGTGCGCATGAGTTCGTCAGCGCTGACCATCGATCTGAGCGATCTGGAGGAAGCCACCGGCGCCTCGCGCGTATTCCTGCTCAACGATCTGGCCGCCATTGCGGCCGCGCTGCCGTTGCTGCGCGGCGACGAGCTGGCCGCGATCGGCGTACCGCGGCCGCTGCGCGCCGGCGTGCGCCTGGTGATCGGCATCGACCGCGCGCTCGGCGCCGCGGTGCTGACCGCCGACGGTAGCTTGCTCGAAACCGAAGCCGGCCAACTCGATCTGGCGGCGGTCAGTGCCGACGAACGACAGTGGCTGAATCGTCTGGCGCCGCTGGGACGGCTGTCGATCGAAACGCTGATCTCGGCCAGCGGCTTGGCACGGCTCTACGAAGTTTTGAGCGGCGTGCCGGACGTGGAGGTCGCCAGCATCGCCGAGCGCGCCGAAGCCGGCGAAGCGCAGGCGCGCAAGACGATGATCGTGTTTTCGACCTGGCTGGGCCGCGCGGTCGGCAATCTGGTACTGGCCTACGGCGCCTGGAATGGCGTGTACCTGATCGGCAGCGTGCTCGACCAGCTCGGCATGGCACTGGACGAGCCCGCATTCCGCAAGGGCATGGAAGACAAGTCGCCGCTAGCGGCCGACATCAACGCGGTGCCGGTGTACCGCATCCGTCATCCGAACCCGGCGCTGCTCGGGCTGGCGCACCTGGCTTTGGCCAACTGACTACGGCTTCGGCGCTTCGAGTTGCTGCAGCGTCGGGTTGATGATCTGCACCGCAGGAGCAGTGGTCGGCATGTCGATGCCGCGCTCGGTTAACACTTCGCGCAGGCGGCGCAGGAAGGCGCGACCGACGTCGGCCTGCTGGCCGGGACGTGTCTTGATGCGGCCCTGGATCGTCGCTGCGGAGCCATCGAGCTTGTCGACGCCCCAGATCTCGACGTCGGCGATCATCTTGGCGCCGATCAACTCGTCCCTGCCCAGCTCGGCGAACACCTCGCGGATCGCGGTGATCGCCGCGGCCGGATCTTCCTTGTACGCGATCTGCACGTTGAAGATGTAGGCCGACCAGTCGCGGGTGGAATTGCTCAGCGTGGTCACGCTGCCGTGGGGAAACACATGCACGGTGCCGGTGCCGTCGCGCAGCACGATCGTGCGCAGGCTCAGCACCTCGACCAGGCCGCCGGTGCCGTTGATCGTGACCACGTCGCCGACGCGGATCTGGTTCTCCAGCACCATGAAGAACCCGGTGATGATGTCGCGCACCAGATACTGCGCGCCGAAACCGACGGCGACGCCGATGATGCCGGCGCCGGCGATCAGCGGGCCGACCTGCACGCCGAGCTGCGTCAACAGCACCAACGCCAGAAGCACGAACAGGAAGATGTTGATCACCTGCTTGAGCAGGCTGATCAGCGTGCCGACGCGCTTGCGTGCGTCGAACTGCGATTCGGTGGTCAGATCGGTGGTGTCGAGCAGCCGCTTTTCGAGGCGCCGCACCAGCAGGCCGACCAGCTTGTGCAGCAGATACCAGATCACCAGCACCAGCATCAGCCGGATCGCCGGCTCCAGCCAGACCTGCAGCGATTCGGGGATGTCGAACTGGTGCAGGATGCGCGACAGCTCGCTGTTCTCGCGGGCTTCGAGGGCGGCGGCGGTGGTGGCCATGCTTTATTCCCGTCCCTGAAAAACTTTCAACGAAACTCCGTTCGTCCCGAGTAGCGGGCTTGCCGGCGTATCGAGGGATCCGACCGAGATCCGGTCCCTCGATACGCCGCTAGCGCGACTACTCGGGACGAACGGAGTGTGCGCGGTGCGCCAACGCGTCGAAAGCTGATCAATGCACCGCCAGCTGTCCGCTGAGCAGATACAGCGGCTGCGGATACACGCCCAGGTACAGCATCACGATCATCGCGAACAGCAGCATGAAGCCGCCGAAGCTCTGCGCCCAGCCCAGCGATTCGGTGACGCGCTCGGAGCCCTGTGCAACCGCGGCGAACAGCGCCGCGACGATGCGCAGGTAGTAGTAGATGCTGATCGCACTGCTGACGATCAGCGCGCCGACCAGCAGCCACTGCGCGTCGCCGACGCCAGCCGCGATGATCGCGAATTTGCCGATGAAACCGGCGGTCAGCGGAATGCCGGCCAGCGACAGCATCATCGCGGTCAGGATCGAGGTCAGGTAAGGCCGGCGCCAGAACAGGCCGCGATAGTCGTCGATATGCTCGGCGTCGCGCTCGCCCATCGGGCTCGACACCAGCGCCATCACGCCGAACACGCCCAGCGACGTCACCAGGTAGGTCGCGAGGTAGACACCGGCGGCGCGCAACGCATCGTCGCCGGGCACCACCAGCACGATGCTCAGATAACCGAAGTGTGCGATCGACGAGTACGCGAGCAGGCGCTTGAGGTTGTTCTGGCGCAGCGCCAGCAGGCTGCCGACCAGCATCGACGCCAGCGACAGGCCGACCACCGCGGTCAGGATCACCGGCGACACCGGGCTGCTGCCGTAGTGGAACAGGCGCAGCACGATGATGAACACACCGAGCTTGGACACGGTGGCCAGGAACGCGGTAATCGGCGTCGGCGCGGCTTCGTAGACGTCCGGCGTCCACTGGTGGAACGGCACCAGCGACAGCTTGAATCCCAGTCCGGCCAGCATCATCGCCGCACCAGCCAGCACCAGCGGCTGATCGACGCTGGCCACCGCGAGTGCCTTCGACAGGCTGGCGATATCCAGCGCGCCGACCTGGGCGTAGATCAGCGCGACGCCGAAGAACAGCGCGGCCGATGCGCCAGCCGACAGGATCAGATACTTGATGCCGCCTTCGATCGAGCGACGCTCGTTCATCGCGTAGGCGACACCGCCGATCATCGGCAGCGTCAGCAGCTCGATGCCGACCAGCAGCGTCGCGGCATGCGTCGCGCAGGCCAGCGTCAGCGCGCCGAGCGTGCCGAGGCCGATCAGCAGGTAGACCTCTTCGCGATTCTTCTTGTAGCCCTCGAAATAGGCGTGGCACAGCGTCAGCACACCAAGGGAGGTGACCAGCACCAGGCCCATGCCGAGGCGCGCGGCGGCGTCGATGGTCATCAGGCCGGTGACGACCACGGTCTGGTTGCCGCCGAAGAAGATGTCGTAGGCCACCGCAAGCAGCGCGAAGTTCATGCCGACGACGGTGACGCTGGCGCAGAAGCGGTGATGGCGATAGATCGCGATCGCCAGCATCGTCGCGACGATCGCGCCAGTGGCCAGCAGCAGCGGCAGCAGCGCCCAGAGTTGAGTGCCGGTCATGGCGCGACTCCGGTGGCGGCGATCGCGCTCGTTTCGGTGACGCCGCGATAGATCGCGTGCACCGCCTGCACCGGCGCATGTGCGGTGTCGATCACCAGCTGCGGATACAGGCCCAGGCCCAGCAGCAGTGCCATCAGCGAAAACATCATCACCAGTTCACGCTTCGACAGATCCTTGAGCATGCCGTGCTTGTCCAGGTGCGCGCCTTCCGGCAGCGGCTGCGGCGCGCCGTGCAGCGCACGCTGCACCAGGTACAGCGAATACACCGCGGCCAGGATCAAGCCACTGGCGGCGACGATGGTCACCAGCGGCGCGGCTTCGAAACTGCCGACCAGAATCAGGAATTCACCGACGAAATTGCCCAGTCCCGGCAGGCCCAGCGAGGCGGCGCTGAAGAACATCAGAATCGGCGGCAGGTTCGGGAAGCGCGACCACAGGCCGCCCATCTTGGTGATGTCGCGCGTATGCAGACGCTCGTAGATTTCACCGCAAAGGATGAACAGCGCGCCGGCCGACAGGCCGTGCGCGATCATCTGTACCACCACGCCCTGCAGCGCCTGCTCGGTGCCGGCGTAAATGCCGATCACGACGAAGCCCATGTGACTGATGCTGGTATAGGCGACGAAGCGCTTGATGTCGGTCTGCGAGAACGCGACCACGGCGCCGTAGATGATGCCGAGCACGCCCAGCCACATTGCCACCGGCGCGAACGCGGCCGAGGCATGCGGGAAGAATGGAATGCCGAAACGCAGCAGGCCGTAAGCCGCGGTCTTCAGCAGGATGCCGGCAAGATCGACCGAGCCCGCGGTCGGCGCCTGCCCGTGCGCGTCTGGCAGCCAGGTGTGGAACGGCACGATCGGCATCTTGACCGCGAACGCGCCGAAGAAGCCCAGCATCAGCCACCACTCGATCTGCGCGCTCATCGGCGTGTTCAGCAGGTCGTGATAGTCGAACGACAGCTTGCCGGTGGCCTGGTGATGCAGGAACACCATCGCCAGGATGCTGATCAGCATTAGAAAACCAGAAGCTTGGGTGAAGATGAAGAATTTAATGGCCGCGTAGACCCTGCCCTTGCCGCCGGGGATGTTGTGCCCCCACAGCGCGATCAGGAAGAACATCGGCACCAGCATCATTTCCCAGAAAAAGAAGAACAGGAACATGTCGAGCGCGACGAAGATGCCGACGACGCCGCCGAGGTTCCACAGCAGGTTCAGATGGAAGAAGCCGACGTTGCGCTCGATTTCCTTCCACGAGCAGGTGATCGCCAGCACGCCGATCAGGTTGGTCAGCACCACCAGCATCAGCGACAGGCCGTCGAGGCCGAGGTGGATACTCGCGCCTATGCTCGGAATCCACTGCGCCTGGAACTCCACGGTCCACTTCGGCGTCTGCCCGGCGACTGCCGCGAAGCCGGTGCCGGTAATCGAGTAGTCGCCGGTGGCCCACAGCCAGATCGAGGTGGCCAGCACGCCGAGCATCGTCAGCAGCGCGATCCAGCGCGGCACGCGCGTCGAAAAACGCTCGCTCTGCCAGCTCAGCAGACCGCCGATGAAGGGAATCAAAATCAACCAGACGAGAATCATGCGCAAGCCCTATCGAATTGTTCCCCTCTCCCTTCGGGAGAGGGGCCAGGGGTGAGGGCCTGGCAGCCCGCACCGCAGTCGGACGCCCTCATCCGGCCCTTCGGGCCACCTTCCCCCGACGGGAGAAGGCAAACGCAGTCCGTGTCCGCGCGCATCAATGGAACGCCACAACGGCGATCAGCGCGCACATACCGGCGCCGGCGACCGCGGCGTACCAGCGCAGGCCGCCGGTTTGCGTCGCGGTCAGCACGCTGCTGGAACCCCGCAGGGCGGCCGCGATCAGGCCGATGAAGCTGTCGACATAATCATTGCGGTTGACCCTGGCCAGCCAGACGAAGGGCCGCGTGAACAGCAGGTCGTACAGCCAATCGAAGCCCCAGGCGTTCTTCCACAGCTTGCCGATCCAGGCGGTCGCCGCGCCGCGCGCCAGCGCCGCCGGAATCTGCGGCCGTTTCAGGAACAGCAGCCAGGACACGAAGATGCCGAGCAGCGACACCACCAGGGGCAGATGCTCGATGTAAGCCGGGCCATGATCGCCTTCCGGGATCGCCGCCTCCGGCAAAACACCCGCCAACGGCAGATGGATGAAGCCGCCGATCAGCGCGAAAACCATCAGCACCGCCAGCGGAATGTGATGATCCAGCGTGTGCGCGCCATGCGGCTCGCCGCCGTGTGCGTCGTGCGCGGCGTGATCGTCATGTGCGTGGCCCTGGGGCTTCGCCGTGCGCCAACGCTCCGGGCCGAAGAAGGTGATGAAGATCAGGCGGAAGCTGTAGACCGCGGTCAGAAACGCGCCGAACAGGCCGGCCAGCCACAGGCCGTGATGGCCGCTCAGATAGACCTGATGCAGGATCTCGTCCTTCGAGTAATAGCCCGACGTGAACGGGAAAGCGGTCAGCGCCAGCGTGCCGATCAGCATGCACGCGAACACGAACGGAATCTTTTTACGCAGGCCGCCCATGCGGAAGATGTCCTGCTCGTGATGCATCGCCAGGATCACCGAGCCCGACGACAGGAACAGCAGCGCCTTGAAGAAGGCATGCGTCATCAGGTGAAACACCGCCGGCTGGTAGGCGCCCGCGCCTTCGGCGAGGAACATGTAGCCGATCTGGCTCATCGTCGAGTAAGCCAGGATCTTCTTGATGTCGGTCTGCATCAGCGCGGTGAAGCCGGCCAGCAGCAGCGTGATCGCGCCGAGCGTGCCGACCCAGTGCAGCGCCAGCGGCGACAGGTCGAACAGCGCATGCGTGCGCGCGATCAGGTAGACGCCGGCAGTGACCATGGTCGCGGCGTGGATCAGCGCCGACACCGGCGTCGGGCCGGCCATCGCGTCCGGCAGCCAGGTCTGCAGCGGCAGCTGCGCGGATTTACCGACCGCGCCGCCGAGCAGCAGCAGGCAGAGAATGTCGGCGATGTGGCTGCCGCCGACCGGCCAGGCCTTGGCCGCCGCCGCCGACAGCGCGTCGATGTTCAAGGTGCCGAATTCGCGATACAGCAGGAACAGCGCGATCGCCATGAAGGTATCGCCGACACGGGTGATGACGAAGGCCTTGCGCGCCGCGGCGCCGTTCGCCGGGTCCTTGTACCAGAAGCCGATCAGCAAATAGCTGCACAGGCCGACGCCTTCCCAGCCGAAGTACAGGAACAGCAGGTTATCGCCGAGCACCAGGAACAGCATGCTGGCGACGAACAGGTTCATGTAGCTGAAGAAGCGCGCGAAACCATCGTCGCCGCGCATGTACCAGGACGCGAACAGGTGGATGAAGAAGCCGACGCCGGTGATCACCGACAGCATCGTCAGCGACAGCGCGTCGAGCTTCAGCGCGAACGTCGGCGCAAAGTTGCCGACGCTCATCCAGGTCCACAGCAGCTGCACGTGCGAACCACCGGCCGGCGGATGCGCCAGGAAGTCGTAGCCGACCGTCAGCGTGGTCAGCGCCGAGACGCCGATGCTGCCGACGCCGACGACCGCAGCGAGATTCTCGGAAATGCGGCCGCGCGAAAACGCCAGGATCAGGAAACCGACCAGCGGCGCGATGAACACCAGGGGCAAATAATTCAGCATGCGCGGCTCATCCCTTCATCGTGCTGGCGGCGTCCACGTCCAGCGTGCGGAAGCGGCGGTAGAGCTGGATCACCAGCGCCAGGCCGACGCAGGCTTCGGCGGCGGCCAGCGTCAGCACCATCACGAACATCACCTGCCCGTCCGGCTGCAGCCAGCGGCTGCCGGCGACGACGAAGGCCAGTGCGGTCGCGTTCATCATGATTTCGACCGACATCAGCATGAACAGGATATTGCGGCGCAGGATCAGGCCGGCGAAGCCGATCGCGAACAGCGCGATGGCCAGGAACAGGCCATGCTCCATCGGGATGTAGTAGATGGACGAGCTCATCAGTCTTCGTGACGCCCCAGGTGGTAGGCCGCGACCAGGCCGGCGAGCAGCAGGGTCGACGCGAGTTCAACCGCCAGCAGATACGGCCCGAACAGCGCGATACCGACCTGCTTGGCATCGATGATCTGGCTGCCGATCGCCGGCATGTGATGGATCGGCATCAGCAGGAACACCAGCTGCACCAGCAGGATCAGCGACAGCACCAGCGGACCGATCCAGCCCGAGGCCTTGAGCCATTTGCGCTCCTGCTCGACGGTCTTGGCGCCGAGGTTGAGCATCATCACCACGAACACGAACAGCACCATGATCGCGCCAGCGTAGACGATGACTTCCAGCGCGCCGGCGAACGGCGCACCGAGCGTGAAGAACACCACCGCCACCGCCAGCAGCGACAGCACCATGTACAACAGCGCGTGCACCGGGTTGGTATTGATTACCACCATCACCGACGAAAACAGCGCGATGGTGCCGGCGACGTAGAAAGCGAATTCGACCATTTGTCTTATCGTCCCGCTTCAGAAGTTGGGAGCAAAGCCCCGTTTCTCCCGAGTAGTCCACGCAGTGGACGTATCGAGGGACCGATCGCAGCGGCGTCCCTCGATACGCCGCAAGCGGCTACTCGGGAGGAACGGACGATGTTTGTGCATTTCCGTATCACGTCTGGTCCTTACGGCAGCAGCGACTTGACGTCGATCGGCTTGTCTTCGTTGAGCGCTTCGCCCTTGGCCTTGCCCGTGATCGACATGCCGGCGACGCGATAGAAGTTGTAGTCGTGGTATTTGCCCGGCCCCGAGATCAGCAGATGCTCCTTCTCGTAAACCAGGTTCTGGCGGTTGTACTCGGCCAGCTCGTAATCCGGCGTCAGCTGGATCGCATTGGTCGGGCAGGCTTCCTCGCACAGGCCGCAGAAAATGCAGCGCGAGAAGTTGATGCGGAAGAACTCCGGATACCAGCGGCCGTCTTCGGGGCGCTCGGCTTTCTGCAGCGAGATGCAGCCCACCGGGCAGGCGACCGCGCACAGGTTGCAGGCGACACAGCGCTCGTCACCGTCCGGGTCGCGCGTCAGCACGATGCGGCCACGATAGCGAGGCGGCACCGGCGGCTTCACTTCCGGATACGCGATCACGTCGCGCTTGGCGAAGCTGTGCATGAAGATGATGCCGATCGAACGCAGCTGCGTTCCCAGGCCGACAAACAGGTCGAAGAGAGCTTTCATTTAATTCCCGGTCATTCCCGGCGTGTTCCACAGCACCAGGGCCGCGGTCACCAGCAGGTTGATCAGCGAGATCGGCAGGATCACTTTCCAGGCCAGCGACATCAGCTGGTCGTAGCGCGGACGCGGCAGCGAGGCGCGCACCAGGATGTAGGCGCAGACGAACAGGAAGGTCTTCAGACCGAACCACAGGAACGGCACCTGCTCGGTCCAGAACGGACCGTGCCAGCCGCTGAAGAACATCGCGGTGGTCAGCGCCGCGACCATGACCATGCCCAGGTATTCGCTGAGCATGAACATCGCGAACTTCATGCTCGCGTATTCGGTGTGATAGCCCTGCACCAGTTCGGATTCCGCTTCCGGCAAGTCGAACGGCGCGCGATGGATCACCGCCAGCGCCGACAGCACCCAGATGCAGAACGCCGGGAACTGCCAGAACAGGAACGGCCCGTGCTCGCCCTGCCAGGCGACGATGTCGCGCAGGTTGAAGCTGCCGGCCTGCATCACGATGCCCATCAGCGACAGGCCCATGAACACTTCGTAGCTGATCGTCTGCGCGGTGGAGCGCACGCCGCCGAGCAGCGAATACTTGTTGCCCGAGGACCAGCCCGCGAGCATCACCGCGTAGACCGCCAGACCGCCGAGGGCCAGGAACAGCAGGACCGCGACATTGGGATTGGCGATGCCCCAGGTCGGCGTCAGCGGAATGAACACGAAGCCCAGCAGCATCATCGACAGCGACAGGAACGGCGCCAGGATGAAGGTGAACTTGTCCGCGAACGGCGGCATCCAGTCTTCCTTGAACAGCGCCTTGAACATGTCGGCGAGCACCTGGCCCAGGCCGAAAGGCCCGACCCGGTTCGGGCCGTAGCGGTCCTGCCAGAGGCCGAGCATGCGGCGCTCCAGCCACGTGCCCCAGGCCATCGACAGCATCGCGACGAGGAAGATCACCAGCGCCTTCCCCAAGCCGATCAGGATCGCGAGGATCTCCGGCGACATCAGCCAAGCTAGCATCGGATCAGGCCCCCTTCGCCACGCTGGCGACGGCGCCCGCCGCCAGCACCGGCACGCCGGCCAGGCCGACCGGCAGGCCGACCAGACCGACCGGGAAGTCCAGCCGCACCTTGGCCGGCAGCGTCACGCTGACGCCATCGACGGTGATCGTGGCGCTGCCGCTGTGCTCGATGCCGAGACGCTGCGCATCCGCGAACGCGAGCGTGACCACCGCCGGCTGCATGCGCTGCTGGATCGGCTCGGCGAGGTTCGACAGCTCCTCGGAGCCGAAATGCTGGTGGATCGGTTGCACTTTCAGACCGCTGGCCGCGGTGCTGACATTGCTGGCGAGGCTCGCGGCGAAATACGGCGCGGCTTCGAGTTCGCTGGCGCTGCGCAGCAGGAACACGCCGGAGTCGCCGCCCTTCATCGCGCCGCCGACTTCGGCCTGGAACTTGTTCCAGGCCTGCGGGCTGTTCCAGCCCGGCGCCCAGGCATAAGGCACCACGCCCGACGGACGATCCTGGCTGCCGATGCCGTTGTAGCCTTCCATCGAAAAGCTCATCGCGGTGTCGGCGTCCTGGGTCGAACGCGGCTCGTGCACGAAGATCTTGGCGCGAGCGGCGGTGCGGCCGGACTGGCGCGACGGCGCGCGATTGATCTTCATGCCCTGGATGCGGAAGCTTGCGTTCGGCGCGGCGGCGACGATGCCCTTGAGTTGCGGCAGCGAGGCTTCGGTCTCGGCCAGCACCGCGTCGAGATTCTCGCTCGCAGCGGCGCCACCACGCAGGCGATCCAGCCAGCGCCAGCTTTCGCTGGTGTCGATGTGGCGGTCGTAATAGGCCGGATCGAAGTTCTGGAAAAAACGCTGCGCCCGGCCTTCCAGGTTGACCAGCGTGCCATCGCCTTCGGCGAAGCTCGCTGCCGGCAGGATCACGTCGGCGCGCTCGGCGGTCGCGGTCATCTGGTGATCGATGACGACGAGCTTGGCGGCGCCGAGCTTGTCCAACGCCGCGGACGGCAGACGCCAGGCCAGATCGTTCTCGACGACGATGACGACGGCGTCTTTACCTGCAACGCTGTCCAGCGCCTTCTCGACGTCCATCGCGCCGAACATCGCGACGCCGATGCTGTTGGATTCCGGCACCGCGAGGCTGATCAGCGTCGCCGGATTCTGGCGATGCAAGGCGGTGGCGACATTCGCCGCGGCCTGGATCACGGCCAGCGAACCACTGCCGGTGCCGGACACGACCAGCGGCTTTTTCGCGGCGCGCAGGCTGCCGGCGATTTCCCTGGCCAGCGCCGCGATATCTTCCGACACGCCCGCCGCGACCGGCGCCGACGGATCGATTTCATGCGCGATCGCAAAGCCCAGCGTCGCGATCGCGTCCGGCGACAGGCGCAGGCCGCGGCGTGCGGTGTCGTCGAGGCGCGTCGCCGCCGGCGTGGCGACATACATCGGATTGAGTTCGTGCTGCGCAATATCCGCAGCCGAATACGCCTGCCAGTCCGGCACGCGCTTGTCGCGTGACATCTGCAGCGCACGGCCGCGAGCGGCCTGGCGCAGCGCCAGCGCGACGCGCGGCGCGGTCGCCAGCACGTCTTCGCCGAGCACCAGCACGGCGTCGGCATCTTCCATCGCGGTGATCGTCGCCGCCGGCACGGCGCCGGTGCGCAGCACCTTCAGCACTTCACCGGTCAGCTGCGTGTCGAGCGCGGTCATGCCGCTGCTGTAACGCTCGGCGCCGACCAGCAGGCGCAGCATCGCGTTGGCCTCGAGGCTCGCGCGCGGCGAGCCGATGCCGAGCACCGTCTTGCCGCTGCGCAGCAGCGCGGAGACTTCGGCCAGCGCGTCCGCGGCTTCGACCGTGACCAGCGCGCCGCCGCGACGCAGCTGCGCCTTGCGCGGTCTATCCTTGCGATTGACGTAGCCATAGCCGAAACGGCCGCGGTCACACAGGAAATAGCCGTTCAATTCGCCGTGATAGCGGTTCTCGATGCGGCGCACTTCGCCGTAGCGTTCGCCGGGCGAGATGTTGCAGCCGACCGCGCAGCTGGCGCAGATGCTCGGCGAAAACTGCATGTCCCATTTGCGCACGTAGCGCTCGGAATGGGTCTTGTCGGTGAATACACCGGTCGGGCAGACCTCGGAGAGGTTGCCGGAAAATTCGTTCTGCAGCGTGCCCGGCCGCTCGCGACCGAAGTACACGTTGCTGGCGGTGCCGAACACGCCCAGATCGTCGCCGCCGGCATAGTCCTTGTAGAAGCGCACGCAGCGATAGCAGCTGATGCAGCGGTTCATCTCGTGCGCGATGAACGGACCCAGATCCTGGTTGAGATGGGTGCGCTTGGTGAAGTGATACTGGCGGTTGTGATGACCGGTCATCACCGTCATGTCCTGCAGATGGCAGTGGCCACCTTCTTCGCAGACCGGGCAGTCGTGCGGATGATTGGTCATCAGGAAAGACACGATGGCCGCGCGGAATTCTTTCGCTTCCGCATCATCGATCGCGATGTAGCTGTTGTTTGCCGCCGGCGTCATGCAGCTCATGACGATGCGGCCGCGCTTGTCGTTCTCGTCCGCGTACTGCTTGACCGCGCACTGGCGGCAGGCGCCGACGCTACCCAGCGCCGGATGCCAGCAGAAGTAAGGGATATCGAGACCCAGCGACAGGCAGGCCTGCAGCAGGTTGTCGCTGCCGTCGACTTCGAACTGCTTGCCGTCTACGTGAATGGTTGCCATTGCTTGCTCTATGCAGCCTCGGCTGGCTTGGCGAATTCGGCGGCTTTGACCAGCGGAATCGCCAGGCCGGCTTCGAATTCATGACGGAAATATTTGAGAGCCGATTGCAGCGGCTCCATCGCGCCCGGCGCATGCGCGCAGAAGGTCTTGCCCGGACCGAGCCAGCGGGTCAGCTTGGACAGCACTTCGATGTCCTCGACCTGGCCCTGCCCTTGCTCGAATGCGCGCAGGATCTTGACGCTCCACGGCAAGCCGTCGCGACACGGCGTGCACCAGCCGCAGGATTCACGCGCGAAGAATTCTTCGAGATTGCGCACCGCCGACACCATGCTCTGGTCTTCGGCGACCACCGCGATCAGGCCCGTGCCCATGCGTGAGCCGGCCTTGGCGATGGTGTCGAAGTCCATCGCCAGATCCAGATGTTCCGGCAGCAGGAAGTCGGTGGACGCGCCGCCCGGCAGCCAGGCCTTGAGCTTCTTGCCGTCGCGCATGCCGCCGGCATGCACTTCGAGCAGCTCGCGCGCGGTGGTGCCGATCGGCAGTTCCCAGGTTCCGGTCTTGTTGGCGCGGCCGGAGCAGCCGTACATCTTGGTGCCGGCGTCCTTGCTCTTGCCCTGGCTCAGGCCCTTGAACCAGTCGGCGCCGTTCTGAACGATGTGCGGCACGTTCATCAGGGTTTCGACGTTGTTGACCACGGTCGGCCGGCCCCACAGGCCGGCGATCTGCGGGAACGGCGGCTTGGCGCGCGGATTGGCGCGACGACCTTCCAGCGAATTGATCAGCGCGGTTTCTTCGCCGCAGATGTAGCGCCCGGCGCCGGTGTGCACGAACAGCTCAAAGCTCCACTCGCCACCGAGCACATTCTTGCCGACGTAGCCGGCCGCGCGCGCTTCTTTCAATGCCTTGTTCAAGCGGTCGGCCGCGACGATATATTCGCCGCGCAGAAAGATGTAGCCGCGGGTCGCCTGGATCGCATAACCGACCAGGATCATCGCCTCGATCAGCTGGTGCGGTGCCTGCTCCATCAGCAGGCGATCCTTGAACGTGCCGGGCTCCATCTCGTCGGCATTGCAGACCAGATATTTCTCGCCGGCGTCCGGGCCCATCGGCACCAGCGACCACTTCACGCCGGCCGGGAAACCGGCGCCGCCACGACCACGCAGATTGGCGTCCTTGACGATGGACTGCACCTGCGCCGGCGTGAGCTCCTTCACCGACTTCTTCAGCCCGGCATAGCCGTTTTCGGCCTCGAACCCGGCCAGGTCCAGCGGGCCGGCGACGGTGTCGATCAGGCGAGTCAGCGGACGCTGGTACTGCGGATCGGATGCGCTGCGCAAGCTCATTTGTAAGCCTCCAGCATGGCTTTGACCTGCGCCGGTTCGACCGGGCCATGCAGGTCGTCGTCGATCATCAGCGTCGCGCCGCGGTCGCAGGCGCCGAGGCAGCAGATCGGCAACAGCGTGAAACGGTTGTCCGGCGTGGTGCCGCCGAGGCGCACGCCGAGGGTTTCGATCAGCGAGTCGCGCAGCTCCTCGTAACCGGTCAGGTGGCAGCTGATGCTGTCGCAGACCTTGATCACGTGGCGGCCGACCGGCTGACGGAAGATCAGGTTGTAGAAGGTGGCGACGCCTTCCAGATCCGCAGCGGAGATATTGATCGCCGCGGCGATCACCGGGATCGCCTCGTCGCAGACCCAGCCGCGATGCTTCTGCACGATCTTCAGCGCCTCGATGCTGGCGGCGCGCGAGTCCGGATAATGCGTGAGCTCGTGTTCGATCTCGTGGCGTTCCTCGTCGCTGAGCACGAAGGGCTGCGGGATGGCGGCCGGTTTTACAAGATCAGCCAACTTGATCACTGGCTGGATGCCTTGCGGCATGGTCGTTTCGGTCATCGTTAGCGATCCACGTCGGCCATCACGAAATCGATCGACGCGATGTACGCGATCAGGTCCGGTACCAGCTGCCCGCGGATCACCGCCGGGATGTGCTGCAGATGCGGGAAACTGGGCGTGCGGATGCGCGTGCGATAGCTCATCGTGTTGGCATCGCTGGTCAGGTAATAGCTGTTGATGCCCTTGGTGGCCTCGATCATCATCGAGGTCTCGCCGGCCGGCATCACCGGGCCCCAGCTCACGCCGAGAAAATGCGTGATCAGGGTTTCGATGTCGTGCAGCGTGCGTTCCTTGTTCGGCGGCGTGGTCAGCGCGTGGTCCGCCTTGTACGGGCCGGCCGGCATGTTCTTCATGCACTGCTCGATGATGCGGCAGGACTGGCGGATTTCTTCCTCGCGCATCAGCGCGCGCTGGTAGACGTCGCTCTGCGTGCCGACCGGCACTTCGAAGTCGAAATTCTCGTAGCCGGAATACGGCCGCGCCTTGCGCAGGTCGTAGTCGCAGCCGGTGGCGCGCAGGCCCGGGCCGGTGACGCCCCACTCCAGCGCCGACGCGGTGTCGTAGGCGGCGACGTCCTTGCAACGGGCGACCACCATCGAATTCTTCAGCACCGCCTTCTTGTAGCTGTCGAGACGCTTGGGCATCCAGTCGAGGAATTCCTTGACCTTGACCTCCCAGCCCTGCGGCAGATCATGCGCGACGCCGCCGATGCGGAACCAGGCCGGATGCATGCGGAAACCGGTGACGCCCTCGATCACGTCGTAGGCCTTCTGCCGGTCGACGAACATGAAGAACACCGGCGACATCGCGCCCAGATCCTGCGCGAACGTGCCGTAGAACAGCAGGTGCGAGGTGATGCGGAAGAATTCCGACATCATCACGCGAATGGTCTGCACGCGCTCCGGCACCTTGATGCCGGCGAGCTTCTCCAGCGCCAGCACGTAGGGCAGGTTGTTCATCACCCCGCCGAGATAATCGATGCGGTCGGTGTACGGAATGTAGCTGTGCCAGCTCTGGCGCTCGCCCATCTTCTCGGCGCCACGGTGGTGGTAGCCGATGTCCGGAACGCAGTTCTTCACTTCCTCGCCGTCCAGCTGCAGCACGATGCGGAACGCACCGTGAGCCGAAGGATGGTTGGGGCCGAGGTTCAGGAACATGAAGTCGTGATCGTCGGTGCCGCGCGTCATGCCCCAGTCTTCGGGGATGAAGCGCAGCGCCTCCTGCTCCTGATCCTGGCGCAGCGCGTCGAGCTGGTAGGGATCGAACTCCGTTGCGCGCGCGTTGTATTCCTTGCGCAGCGGATGGCCTTCCCAGGTCGGCGGCAACAAGATCCTGCGCAGGTGCGGGTGGCCGTCGAAGACGATGCCGAACATGTCCCAGACTTCGCGCTCGTACCAGTTCGCGTTGGCGTAGATCGGCACGACGGTCTTCAGCGACGGATACTCGCCGAGCAGCGCGACCTTCAGCCGGATGTCGTCGTTGCGCCCGGTCGACAGCAGCTGGTAGACGACCGTGAAATCCGATGGCGGCTGGCCGTGGCGATGCTTGCGCAGGCGCTCGTCGATCGCGGTCAGGTCATAGAGCATGCGATACGGTTTGGCGATCTCGTTCTTGAGATAGCGCAACACCTCGTGCAGCCGCTCCGCCGGCAGCCACAGCGTCGGCATGCCGTCGGCGGTGTTCTGCAAGGTGAACAGGTTTTCGCCGAAGCGTGCGAACAGATCGCGCACGATCTCCGGCAGGACGGGCGGCGTTCCGTCAGCCATGTCAGACCGACCCATCCAGCGAATCCGGCGAGCGCAGCTTGGTTTCCGCCATGCGCGCGGCGTTCTTGACGTCGCGCTGCGCCGGCATGATCGGCTTGTAGATGCCCTGGTCGCCGACGGTCCACGACAGCGGCCGCTGCTCCTTGCCGATCGAGTTCTGCAGCATGATCAGGCCTTCGAGGAAAGCCTCGGGACGCGGCGGGCAACCGGCGACGTAAAGGTCGACCGGCAGGAACTTGTCGACCCCCTGCACCACCGAATAAATGTCGTACATGCCGCCCGAGTTGGCGCAGCTGCCCATCGAGATCACCCAGCGCGGTTCCAGCAGCTGCTCGTACAGGCGCTGCACCACCGGCGCCATCTTGATGAAACAGGTGCCGGCAATGACCATCAGGTCGGCCTGGCGCGGCGAGGCGCGGATGACCTCGGCGCCGAAGCGCGCCATGTCGTGCGTCGGCGTGAACGCCGTCGCCATCTCCACATAGCAGCAGCTCAGGCCGAAGTTGTACGGCCAGATCGAGTTCTTGCGGCCCCAGTTGACCATGTCCGACAGCTTGGCCGTGAACACGTTGCGCTTGACCTGCTCCTCGGTGAACACGTCCTCGGGCGCGGGGCGCGTGTAGTCCTTGGTGAGCGGCGATACGCCGGTCGGCCGGTTGGGGTCGATGCGGGTGAGCGAATATTCCATGTTGTGCTGGCCTCAGGCTGGCGGTGGCGGGCTTAGTGCGCCACCGGCGCGGGTTCGGTCGCTCTTTTCTTGCGCCGGCTGATCGCGGCCGGCGCCCAGTCGAGCGCGCCGATGCGCGCCAGGTAGACCAGGCTCGCGAGCAGGATGAAGATGAAAATCAGGGCCTCGACGAATCCGGCCCAGCCGGCCTCGCGTACCGAAATGGCCCAGGCATAGAGAAACAGGGCTTCGACGTCGAAGATGACGAAGAACACGGCCACCAGGTAGAACTTGGCCGAGAAGCGCAGGTGCTCGGGCGATGCCGAGACCACACCGGATTCGAAAGGATCGTTCTTGGCACGGCCACCGGCACGGCCGCCGAGCAGCGCCGAGCCGCCGAGCATCAGGGCGCAAATGCCGAACGTGGCGACGATGAAAAACGCGGTTGACCAGAACTCCGGCGAAGTCGTCATCGGCTCAAGCCTCTCCAGATCAGCTACTGACCAACCAGCCCCGTTGCTGGTGCTCCCAATAGATGATGTTCGATGTTGTCAAAGACGACCGAGGTCGCCGGATGCGTCTTGCACGCGGGCCGGATGCTGCTGCCGGCCCTGGCGCGGATCGTGAGTCCGCCTCGACGCTGGTCCTCGATACTGCACTACCACGGACAGGCGCCGCGAATCCCGCAGAGTATATCGTGGCAAACGGCGGCCGGGCGTGTCGACTTTTGGATAAACCCGGACTGAAATCCTGATGGCACGAAAAGTTGACAGACTGCCGCCATCGGTGCGCAACTTTCCGGATTCGCAACGCCGCAAAGCCACGTTGCCGCCAGTACGACGCAGATCGCTGCCGGCCCGGGCGCCGCAGTTTTAAATCAGGGGCCGCACGAAGGCCTCGACGCCGCCGGCCAGGCCCTGCAGGTCATAGCCGCCTTCGAGCATCGCCAGCACACGGCCGTCGCAGTGCCGCCCGGCCAGTTCCCTGATGAGCTGCGCGGTCCATTGATAGTCCTCGTCGACCAGCCGCAGCCCCGCCAGCGGATCGCGTACATGGGCGTCGAAACCGGCCGACACCAGCAGCAACTGCGGCGCGAACGCTTCCAGGACCGGCAGCCAGTCCTCGCGCACCGCCGCGCGATAGGCGGCGCCGTCGCTGCCGCCCGGCAGCGGCACGTCGATCAGCGACGGCGCATCGGCGCGGCTGCGCCAATATGGATACAGCGGGTCCTGATAGGTGTTGAACACGCGCACCCGCGGATCGCGCGCAAAAATATCGGCGCTGCCATTGCCGTGGTGCACGTCGAAGTCGAGGATCGCGACCCGCTCCAGGCCGCGTTCCAGCGCCTCGGCCGCGGCGACGGCGACGTTGTTGAACAGGCAGAAGCCCATCGCCTGGCCGCGCTCGGCATGATGTCCCGGCGGCCGCACCGCGCAAAACACGAAGCGCGCCGCGCCGCTGAGCAGTCGCTCAACGCCGAGCACGCCGGCACCGGCCGCATGCAGCGCCGCTGCCAGGCTGTGCTGGTTCATCGCGGTGTCCGGGTCCAGGCGCAGCAACCGATCAGGCCGCAGCTGCGCCGCCAGGATGCGATCCACATGCGCCGCATCGTGCACGCGCCGCAAGGCTTCGCGGCTCGCGGCCGGCGCTTGCAGCTGAGTAAAGCTCGCGGCCAAGCCGCTGCGTTCCAGCATCTGCTGCAAGGCCAGCAGCCGCGCCGGGCTCTCGGGATGGCCGGCGCCCATTTCGTGCAGCTGGCAACTCGGGTGCGTGATCCAGCTGGCCTGGGTCATCGTCGGCGGCTCCTCGGTCGGCGGTCGCGGGCAAGCCCGCTCCTAACAACTTAATGCAGGAGCAGGCTTGCCGCGACCCGCGAACCTCGCGATACCATGCGCCGATGCCGACGTCCGCCCCGCCCGACTCCGCCGCAACCGAGGTCTACGCCAGCGGCGTGCGCCGCATCCTGTGGCTGACCCTGGGCCTGAACCTGGCGGTATGCGCACTCAAGGCCGGGGTCGGCGCCTGGACCGGCTCGCTGGCGATCATGGCCGACGCCGTGCACAGCCTGACCGACAGCCTCAACAACGTGATGGGCCTGGTGGTGATGCGCTGGTCGACGCCGCCGCCGGACCGCGAGCATCCCTACGGGCACCTCAAGTTCGAGGCGGTCGGCGCGCTCGGCATCGCGGCGATGCTCGGCATCGCCTGCTTCGAGGTGGTCAAGCCGGCGGTGATGCGCCTGATCGAGCCCGCCAGCGGCGCGGTCGAGATGAACCCGACCGCGCTGGCGCTGCTGGTGCTGGTGCTGGCGATCAACATCTTCGTCGCGATCTACGAGCGCCGCGCCGGCCGGCGCCTGCACAGCAAGCTGCTCGAAGCCGACGCGACCCAGACCTTCGGCGACATCTGGATCACACTCGGCGTCATTGCCGGCAGCGTCGGCATCTGGCTGACCGGCTGGTGGTGGCTGGACGTGGTGCTGGCGATCCCGGTGGCGCTGGCGGTGCTGTGGAGCGGCTGGGCCGTGGTGCGCGGCAACCTGCCCTGGCTGGTCGACGCCAACGCCATCGCGCCGGAAGAAATCCAGCAACTGGCGATGAGCGTGCCCGGCGTGGTCGACTGCCACGCGGTGCATTCGCGCGGCCTGATCGGGCGCCAGGTGTTCGTCGAAATGCATCTGATCACCGCCGTAGGCGACGTCGAAAGCTCGCATCGGATCACCGAGGAAATCGAGCGACTGCTGCGCCAGCAGTACGGCCCGGTACAGGCGACGATCCATGTCGAGCCCGAGCGTTACGCCGAGCACGCGAATTGATTTCCCTCCCCCGCATGCGGGGGAAGGCCGGGATGGTTGGTAAAAATAGCTGTCTCGCCGCGATTTCACCCAGGCGTCACAATCGGCGTAGACCATCCGCGACCTTCCCAGGGATCAGCCTTCCATGTTCAAGCTTCCGGCTTTCATTCGCAGCGCGCTGGGCGCGCTGCTTTGCGTGGCGCTCGCCTCCTGCGGTGGTGGCAGCAGCGACGGCACCGCCGACGGCAGCGCGAGCAAGGTCGGCCATGTGTTCCTGGTGGTGCTGGAGAACAAGGACTACGCCAAGACTTTCGCCAGCGACTCGCTGGCGCCGTACCTGGCCACCGAGCTGAAAGCCAAGGGCGCACTGCTGGAGCAGTACTACGGCATCGGCCATGTCAGCCTCGGCAACTACATCGCGATGATCAGCGGCCAGGGCCTGAACCTGCAGACCCAGACCGACTGCCAGCTGTTCACCGAATTCGTCGGCTCGCCGCCGGTCAATGCAATCGATGGCCAGGCCATCGGCACCGGCTGCGTGTACCCGACGACGGTGCCGAACATCACCGACCAGCTGAAGGCCGCCGGCCTGAGCTGGCGCGGCTACATGGAAGACATGGGCAATACGCCGGAGCGCGAAGCCGCGGCCTGCGCGCACCCGGCGATCAACAGCCAGGACCAGACCCAGTCCGCGACCGCCGAGGACAGCTACGCGACGCGCCACAACCCGTTCATGTACTTCCACTCGGTGATCGACGATCAGGCCAGCTGCGAGCAGCACGTGGTGCCGCTGACCGCGCTGGACTACGACCTCAGCGCGATCGGCAACACCGCCAACTACAGCTTCATCACGCCGAGCCTGTGCAGCGACGGCCACGATTCGCCCTGCGCCAACGGCGACGCCGGCGGCCTGGAATCGATCAACGATTTCCTGATCGCGACGATCCCGAAAATCCTGAACTCCGAGGCGTTCAAGAAGGACGGCCTGCTGATCATCACCTTCGACGAATCCGACGGCCCGCAGTCCGACGCCAGCGCCTGCTGCGGCGCCGGCCCGACGCCGAATGCGCTGCTGCCCGGCATCACCGGCCTCGGCGGCGGACGCGTCGGCGCTGTGCTGATTTCGCCGTTCATCAAGCCCGGCACCGTCAGCACCGCCGCCTACAACCACTACTCGATGCTGCGCAGCGTGCAGGACCTGTTCGGCCTGCCCTATCTGGGCTATGCCGGCAGCGCCAGCCAGGCCAGCTTCGGCGCCGACGTGTTCACGCAGCGCCTGCCCGAGTTGCCGCCGCGCCCGTAGCCCGGGTGAAACCCGGGATTGCGCCGACGCCGAAAAAAACCCGGGTTTCACCCGGGCTACTGTTCGCGTCGATTTTGGTCTTTACCTTTCACGTGCAAGCCGACGACTACGATCCGCTCGCCGCCGCGCGGCTGCGCGAAAAGATCGGCAACGTCGAGGCCGGCATTCCGCCGCAGTGCTACGCCAGGACCGGCGCGGCGAACCCCTGCTACGTCTGCCACACCACGCCGCGCGGCAACAACCGCGCCGACGACGCCGAGCTGCAGGAGCGTTACGACTTCAGTCCGCTGCGGCGGCGCAATCCGTGGACCAATGCCTTCGTCGATCGGCGAGCCGCGATCGCCAAGGTCAGCGACGCCGAAATCCTCGCCTGGGCGCGCGCCGACAACTACGCGCCGCTGCGCGCATCCACGGCCAGGCTCGCCGACTATCGGGGCTGGAAGCCGGACATCGATCTGCAGCAAGGCTTCGACGGACAGGGCTTCGCCCGCGACGGCTCGCAATGGCGCGCGTTCCGCTACAAGCCTTTTCCCAGCGCATTCTGGCCGACCAATGGCTCCACCGATGAAGTGATGATCCGGCTGCCGGCGGCGCTGCGCACCGATGCCCGCGGCCGCGAATCGCGCGAGGTGTATCGCGCGAACCTGGCGATCGTCGAAGCGCTGATCGCGACGCCGGCCGATATCGCCGATGCGGCGATCGATCGTGTCATCGAATCGATCGACGAGCGCGCCGCCGGCCTCGATCTCGACGGCGACGGCCAGCTCGGCGTCGCCACCCATCTGCGCGGCCTGCCAGCGCGCTTTGCCGGCAGCGCCAGCGGCAAACCACGGCGCGGCGTCTATCCGCAGAACACCGAGTTCCTGCACACGGTCCGCTATCTGGACCCGGCGCAGCCGGACTACGCGGCGCAGCGGCTGAAAGAGCTGCGTTATTCGATCAAGGCCATCGAGATCGACGACGTCAGCATCGCCACGCACTACCAGGACGGCGCGCGCGAAAAGCTCACCGGCGATCGCCCGCACTATTCCGGCAATGCGCTGACCGGCCAGAGCAACGACTACGGCTGGACCCTGTCCGGCTACATCGAGGACGCGCAGGGCCGCCTGCGACTGCAGACGCGCGAGGAGCAGCTGTACTGCATGGGTTGCCACAGCAACCTCGGCATCACGGTCGACCAGACCTTCTCGCTGGCGCGCAAGCTGCCGGGCGCGAACGGCTGGGGCTTGCAGACGCTGGCAGGACAGCGGGACGCGCCGCAGCATGGCAAGACGCGCGGCGAATACGCCGAATACTTCGAGCGCGCGGGCGGCGGCGACGACTATCGTGCGAACGGCGAAATGCTCAGGCGTCTCGAAACTTTCACGGCCACCACGAGCCTGCGCGAGATGCTGTTGCCATCAGCGCAACGCGCGCTGGCGCTGAACAAGGCGTATCGCGAAGTCGTGTTGGAGCAGAGCTACAAGCTCGGCCGCGATGCGGTGCTGGTGCCGCTGGATCAGCTGGTGCATCGTCAACTGGACAAGGGCGATCCGGCGCCGAAAGCCGCGGACAAGCGCTACGACGATGCGCAGCTCTGGCTGGACTGGCCGCGATAGCGGCACCTGTAGGAGCGGGCTCGCCCGCGACTGTGCCCTGGAAGCTCGGAGTCGCGGACAGGGTCCGCTCCTACAGGCGACGATAACGAGTCATTTACCTGCAACGCAGCCCGCATAATCTGAGCGGCTGTCATTCCTCGGGGGGAACCATGCCGGTCGCGACCAACTTCAACAAGCGTCAGCAGCGTCGCGGCCTGACGCGACGCGAAATCCTGCAGTCGAGCTTCGTCGGCATGGGTCTGCTCAGCATCGGCGGCGGCCTGACCGCCTGCGGCGGCAATGGCGCGACACGAGACGGCAGCGGCGGCACCGGCCGCCTGAGCTTCCCGCCGCTGTCGACAACACCCGACGCCAACGGCCTGCTGATTCCCCAGGGTTTCAGCAGCCGCGTGATCGCGCAGGCCAACCAGGTCGTCGGCAATACCGGCTTTCGCTGGCATACCGATCCCGATGGCGCGGCAGTGTTCGCTGCGCCCGACGGCGGTTGGGTTTACGCCAGCAATCGCGAGTTCCTGCCCGGCGGTGTCGATGCGATCCGCTTCGATGCCAATGGCGACATCGTCGACGCCTACAACATCCTGCCGGGCCTGCTGACGCGGCTGAATTGCGGCGGCGGCGTCACGCCCTGGGGCACCTGGATGTCAGGCGAGGAATACGATCTGGGTGTGATCTGGGAATGCGATCCTTTCGACACCACGGCGCGCAATGTCACGCGCTGGAGCGGACTCGGCACGTTCTACCACGAGGCCGTCGCGGTGGATGCGACGACGAATACTTTTTACCTGACCGAAGACCGCCCGGACGGCCGCTTCTACCGCTTCGTGCCGGACAGCGCCAACGTCGGCGCCCGCCCCAGCGAAACCGGCAAGCTACAGGCGCTGCGCGTGCTGAGCAGTGACGACATCAATGCCGAAGGCGCGCGCGGCCCCTGGCCTGTCGACTGGCTCGACATCCCGAACCCGAATCCGATCGGCCTGCTGCAAGGCGGCATCCTGATCGGCCAGACGCCGACACGGCATCAGGTGGCCGAGACCACCGCGTTCAATGGCGGCGAAGGCATCTGGTATCAAAAGAACGTGGTGTACTTCACCACCAAGGGCGACAAGCGTGTCTACGCGCTGGACGTCACCGCGCAGACCTTGGAAGTGCTCTACGACGACGCGTCGTCGCAGCCCGACCCGGTGCTCGATTCGGTCGACAACGTGGTGATGACGCCGGGCGGCGACATCGTCATCGTCGAGGACAAGACCGAGGCGAATCAGCAGGCGGTCGCGATCAAGACCGACGGCAGCATCGCGGCGATGGTGCAGCTGGTCGATCACGAAGGCTCGGAGGTCACCGGTCCGGCATTCTCGCCCGACGGCCGCTTCTTCTACTTCAGCTCGCAACGCGGCCCCGGCAACGGCAAGGGCACCGGCACGGCCGGCATCACCTATGCGGTGGA
Organism: Hydrocarboniphaga sp.; assembly: GCF_965279055.1. NCBI lineage: Bacteria > Pseudomonadati > Pseudomonadota > Gammaproteobacteria > Nevskiales > Nevskiaceae > Hydrocarboniphaga > Hydrocarboniphaga sp. The sequence goes on from NZ_OZ257125.1 coordinate 2,979,169, forward strand.
AGGACCGTGGTTCCAGGTTTAAACGGTCATTCCCGCGCAGGCGGGAATCTGGTCTTTAAACACCGCAGTGGATCCCCGCTTTCGCGGGGATGACCAATCAAAAGGGACGCCATGTCGCCACCGATCGATAGACGCGATTTTCTGCGCAGCGCTGCCGCTTTGAGCATTGCGCCGCTCACCGCGACGCTCAGCGCCTGCGGCGGCGGCAACAGCGGTGACGGCGAAAACGGCGAGCCTGCGCCGACCGGCAATCTGACCGAACCCGCCGGCTACGATTTCCCGCTGGTACTGCCGATGCCGTTCGCGCACGGCGTCGCCAGCGGCGATCCGCTGAAGGATCGCGTGATCATCTGGACGCGCATCACCGAGAGCACGCCGTCGGCGGCCAGCATTCCGGTGCGCTGGAGCGTGTCGACGACGCCGGGCTTCACCGGCGTCATCAGGTCCGGCACGCAGAGCACCAACGCCGATCGCGACTGGACCGTCAAGGTCGATGTCACCGGCCTCAAGGCCGCGACGACTTACTACTATCGGTTCGAGGCTTTCGGCCGCACCTCGATCGTCGGCCGCACGCGCACCGCACCGGACAGCGCGGTATCGTCGCTGCGGCTCGCGGTGCTGTCCTGCTCCAGTTACTGGTCGAGCTACTGGAGCGGGCTGTCGCATATCGCCGATCGCAACGATCTGGATCTGGTGATCCACTGCGGCGACTACATCTACGACTTCGTCGACGAAGACGAAGGCGTGCGTGCACGCAAGGACGAGAAGGACACCGCCAAAGTCGATTATCGCGACTGGCTGAATCTGGCCGAGCTACGCCGCCGCTACGCGCTGTGGCGTACCGACCCGAACAATCTGCGCGCGCACCAGCAGCATCCCTGGTTCATCGTCTGGGACAACCACGACCTCGACGAAAACTACGGCAACGAGCTGGCGACGCCGTTCGACGATCAAACGAGCACGACCACGCTGGCCGACACCACGCGCGTGTTCTGGGAGTGGACGCCGTCGCGGCCGGTGAAGGCCGACGGTTCCGGTGATTTCATTCTGGTGGACGACGGTTCTTATCCGGAGCCGGCCGACACCTTTCTGGTGTGGCGACGGCTGCGCTATGGCCCACTGCTGGACCTGTTCGGTGTCGACACGCAGATCGGCCTGCCCAGCCACGGCCTGAGTCTGGACAGCAGCCATCTCGCGTCGGGCAACAGTCTGATGGGCCGCCAGCAGTTCGAATGGCTGACCGGCGCGATGCGCGAATCGGCACAGTCCGGCGTGACCTGGCGGCTGGTCAACAACCAGACCTGGATAGCGCCGGCCGACATCCCCGACATCGTCGACGGCATCGCCACGCCGAAGCTCGGCATCAGCCGCTGGAGCGACTACGCCGATGAGCGCGCCGCGCTGTTCTCGAATTTTCGCGGCGACAACGACGCCGGCGAGCGCGTGCGCAACACCATCTTCGTGTCCGGTGACGCTCACGGCAATCTCGGCTCCGACCTGATCGAAAGCACGGCGCTGCTCGGCGCCTACGTGCCCGGCGTGCCGCTGCCGAATCCGCGCAGCGGCTCGACGATCGCCAATACGCTGGCCGGTTACGGCCGCTTGAACACCGGCAATCTGGGGCCTGTGAATTTGCGCGCGATGTCGGTCGGCGTCGAGTTCGCACCGAGTTCGATGGGCCGCGGCGGCGCGGACGAGCTGGTCGCCAACGCGCTGCAACTGCCGGCCGGCTCGCTGCCGACGATACTCGGCGCCCGCGCCATCGAACTGGCGCTGATCGCCGGCAACAAGAACATCCAGTTCGTCGAGTGGGTCGACCACGGCTACGGCATCGTCGATCTGAACGAGCGTCGCGCGATTTTCGAATACTGGTGGCAGGACAAGCTCACACCGGATTCGCCCGACGTGCTGGGGCGGCAGATGGTCAGCTGGGCGTCGGAAGACACCAGCCGGCTGATCGGCCGGTTCCAGGATCAGATCGATGATGTCAGCGCACATCAGCTGGCATTCGGCGCGACGCACGGCACCCGCGTATCGGAGCCGGCGCCGCTGGATTTGGCACTGCTGTTGCCGCGCTAGCGTTATCTGTAGGAGCGGACCCTGTCCGCGACTGAGGCTTCAAGGGCACAGTCGCGGACAGGGTCCGCTCCTACAAGGGCAGCGATCACGGCGCCGGCAGCGGCGCCGTCGCGATCGGCGAAGAAGCCTCACTCGCCGCCACCAGCTGCGTCGTCCCGCTCGCGACGGTAAAGCTCGCATTCAGAGCCTGCTCGTCGTTGCGCACGGTCACCATCGGCACCATCCAGAACTCCGCCTGCAGGCGCTCGGGCGTGACGTCGACCAGCACGTAGCCGTTGAGCGTGTTCTGGTAATACTTCAGATGTGGATTGGTCAGGCGCAGCAGCTGCTCCGCCTGTGTCTGGGTACGCGTGACGACCGCGGTGGCGCCGTTGCCGGTGGGCTGGTCGCCGCGCGAGGTGATCGAGGTGGCGACGAATTCGACGGCGCTGGCACCGTCGCCGGTGAAGGCGTTGTAGCCGACGCCGTTGGGATCGGTCGTGACCTCGAACGCATAGGCCTCGTGCGCGTCGCCGGTCATCACCACGACGTTGTCGCGGCCGGCGATCATCTCCATCAGGCGCAGCCGCGCCGGATCGTAGCCGTCCCATTTGTCGTTCGACAGATACAGCCCGCCACCGCCGAGCGCACGCGGCGCGCCCAGCAGCTTCAGCGGCGACAGGTAGATCTGGTTGCCGATCAGCTGCCACTGCGCCGTGTTGTTCGTCAGTCGATCGGCGACCCAGGCTTCCTGCGTCACGCCGAGGATTTGCCGCGTTTCATCGGCAAAAGCACCGGTTTGGGTGAACACCGGCACGGTGTCGCCAAACAGCGTGTTCGGCGCGACCGGCTGATCGCGGCCGTAGTGGCGCGCGTCGATCATCGTCAGGTCGGCCAGATCGCCGAAGCTGAAACCGCGCCAGACCCGCGACGCATCATTCGCATCCGGCGCCCGTATCGGCAGCCATTCGAACGCGGCCTGCATCGCGACGCGGCGGCGCGTGGGGTAGTCACCGTCGGTCGCAGGGTCATGCCCTTCGGCGCCGTCGCGCCAGGCGTTGTTGCAGACTTCGTGGTCGTCCCAGACCCAGATCATCGGATGTTGACGATGCAGTTCCAGCAGATCGGGGTCGCGACGATATTGCGCATAGCGCTGGCGATAGTCGGCCAGCGTGATGATCTCGTAAGCCGGCTCGTGCGGCCGCACCTGATCCTGCGCGCCGTTCTCGTAGATGTAGTCGCCGAGATGCACGACCGCATGCAGGTCATTGCGCTCGGCAACGCGGCGATAAGCGTGGAAATAACCGGCGACATAGTTCGCGCAGGTGACGAACACCAGCCGCAGCCGGTCGAGCTTTCCGGCCGGCGCGGTGCGCGTCCGGCCAACCGGCGACCGCTGCGTCGCCGACTCGAACTGGTAGTAGTAGGCGCGGTCCGGCTGCAGGTCGCGCAGGTCGAGCTTGATGGTCCAGTCGCGGTCGGCGCTGCTGCCGACGATGCCGTCGCTGATGCGGTTCTTCATCGCCGGATCGCTGGCGATGACATAGCGGATGCGCGTCGTCGTCTCGCCCGGCGAGGCCGGCAGCGCGCGCGTCCACAGCATCACCGCGTCCGGCAGCGGATCGCCGCTGGCAACGCCATGGCTGAAGCTCGCGTCGCTCAGCCCAGGATCGGAACCATCACCATCGCCACCGCTGCCACAACCGGACAGCAGGCTGACCAGGCTGGCGCCGGAAGCGATGACGAAGGCACGGCGGGTGATCGGTGGCATTGCATGCGCCCTGCAGAAAACCACCAGCTTCGCCGTGCCAGATAACAGGTTCGTGAAGGCGAGCCGCAAAAAGCGCCGAAACCGCTGGGAAATACGACCCAAGCCTGGCCCATGTCACATGCCTGCCACGCGAGCGACACAAACTGCGCGCATTCGCAGCCCGCCCACAGGCTATTGTGGTGCCACAGGGCAGCGTCACTTATTTCTTTTGGGGATTGATCGATGGGCTCACCGACTCGGGGCCGCCGCAAGGCGCGCCGTCGCGGCATTTCGCGTCGCGATTTTCTGCGTGGCGCCGGTGGTTCCGCACTGGCGCTGTCGGCCGCGGCGCTGGCCGCCTGCGGCGCGGGCGGTGGCGGCGGGGACGACGGCAGCGGCGTCAATCCTTTCCAGCACGGCATCGCCAGCGGCGATCCGCTGCCCGACGCGATCATCTTCTGGACGCGCGCGACACCGACGGCCGGCGAGAGCATTCCGGTGAACCTGCAGGTCTATGCCGATCCGCAACTGAAGCAGAAGATCGGCAGCAGCAAGCAGACCGCCAGCGCCGAGCGCGACTGGACGATCAAGATCGACTTCAACGGCCTGTCGCCGTCGACGACCTACTACTACCAGTTCGAAGCGCGCGGCTTCAAAAGCGCGGTCGGACGCACGCGCACGGCGCCGGAGGCGAATGCCGTCGTCGATCGCCTGCGCATCGCCGTGGTCAGCTGCGCCAGCCTCGCGCACGGCCTGTTCAACGTCTACGGCGCGCTGGCCAAGCGCGCCGATCTCGACGTGGTCCTGCATCTGGGCGACTACATTTACGAATACGGCAGTGGTGAATACGGCACGGCGCGCGAGTACCAGCCGGCCAACGAGATCGCGTCGCTGTCCGACTACCGTACGCGTCACGCCCAGTACAAACAGGACGCCAACCTGCAGGAGCTGCACCGGCAGAATCCGTTCATCACCGTTTGGGACGATCACGAAACCGCCAACGACAGCTATCGCGACGGCGCCGAAAATCATCAAGGCGACGAAGATGAGCCCGACTGGTTCCTGCGCAAGGCCAACGGCCAGAAGGCCTACGACGAGTGGATGCCGATCCGCCTGCCGACGCCGGGCGACACCAACCGGATTTTCCGCGAGCTGGCCTACGGGCGGCTGGTCGACCTGGTGATGCTGGACACGCGGCTGTATGCGCGCAGCCTGCAGTGCGAGCTGCAGGCGCAGCTCACCTGCCCTGACGACACGACGCGCTCACTGGCGGGCGCCGAGCAGCTGGACTGGCTGGAATCCAGGCTGAAAACCTCGACCGCGAAGTGGAAGCTGATCGGCCAGCAGGTGATGTTTGGCCAGCTCAAGATCGCCGGCACGCCGGAGCTGATCGCGGCCGGCGGCGTGTACCTGAACATGGACCAGTGGGACGGCTACCGCGCCGATCGCAACCGCGTGTTCGACCTGATCGAGAACAACGGCATCAGCAACGCGGTGGTGCTGACCGGCGACATCCATTCGAGCTGGGCGATGGACCTGAGCCGCGACCCGAACAATCTGCTGGTTTACCGGCCCGGCCTCGGCCCCATCGAAACCGCCGGCAGCCTCGCGGTGGAATTCGTCGCGCCGTCGGTGACCTCACCGGGCCTGGACCAGCTCGCGCCGATCCAGGATGTGATCCGGCTGCTGAATCCGCATATGAAGTACGTCGATCTGTCCAAACACGGCTACGTGCTGCTCGACATCACCGACGAGCGCTGCCAGGGCGAATGGTGGTACGTCGACACGATCGCCACCGACAGCCTGACGGAAGCTTTCGGCACGGCCTGGCAGGCGGCCGACGGCAAGAACTATCTCGCCGCCGGCGCCCAGAGCACGCCGCGCGCGGATGCGCCGGCATTCGCTGGCTAGCGTCCCTGGGTCGTCAATCCGCCTGCTGAGCTAGGCGAGCGCGCTGCGGCGACGGTTCTCGCCGCGCCAGCCGCCGGCGCTGCCGCCGCCGTGACGCGCACGTTGAATCTGTAGCGCGCGGTCGGCAGCCTGGTGGCGCAGCCGCAGGCCCAGCGTCAGCTCACCCGTTTCGGCCGGCAGCTCGGCAGACAGCAAACTCACCATCGGCTCGCCGGCCGCCTGGCTGAACTCCAGCAAGCCCAGCTCGACCGCCTCGTCCAGCCCGGTTTCCAGGTCGCCGCGGCGGAAGCCGGAGGCCGGCCATTCCTGCACCAGATCCGCGTACGCGAGCTGGCCGCCGATGTAGACGCCATAGCGCTTGTAGATGTCGAGCAGCGCCAGCACGAAAGCGCGCCGCGGCGGGCCCGCGACGGTCTGCGTGCTGCCATTCAACACGCGCCACACCGACAGGTTATTCAGCATCGGAATCTCGTATCGTTATTTTAATTGAAGTACGACCCAAGCTAGACGAGCGCTTGTAGATATACCGAAACGGGCGACCGGCGCAGCGAGCCGCACGCCGAACGGCGCGGCCGCCTAGCGCAGCAGCGTCTCGAAGTCGCCGCGTCGCCGGTCGCGGCGACGGCGCTCGGCGAGGATGTTGCAAAACAAGGCGCCCTGCTCGATCGCGTCGTCCAGCGCGATATGCGTGTGCGGCGGCAGATCGACGAACCAGCGTCGCGGCATGTAGTGCTTGCCGCTCTCGACGAAACTCGCGCCGCGCGCGCCCATCACATAGCTCTGGATGTCCAGCGACGACTGCCGGAACGGGCTTTCGCCAGCAAAGCGCATCAGATACCAGTAGGTGAACATGAAGTCGAAGCCGGCCGGCAGCGCGACGAACACCGGCGTACCCGGCAGCTCCTTGAGCCAGCGTACATAGGCCGGCATCACCTGCTCCGGCGGCTGTGGATCGCGCCTGCAAGCCGCCCAGGCCTCGGGCTCGCTTTCCCAGAACGCGGCGGTACGCAGGTGGGCGCTGGCGTCCGGCAAGGTCAGCAGGTTGGCGGTGAAAGTCGCGACCAGCGTCTTGTCGGCGCGATACGCGGCCGAGCCGATGCTCAGCATCGAATGCGGCCCGGGAATCGGGCCGTCGGTCTCGACGTCGGTGCTGACGTAGATTTCGTACTGCCCGCCTTCGTCGTCGCTCATCGCCGGCCTGCATTCGGTAGCAGCGCCTCAGCTGGTCCGGTCATTCGAGCTCCCCGACTCGATTATTGATCCCGAACTATAGCGCTCGAGCAGGCCCGGCGACGGCCCTGGCGTTTGCCGGCGACCGGCCGCGGTTTCAATGCCCGTGGTCGCGACCCGTGGAATCGCCCAACGGGTTTTCCGCATTGGCGTCTTGCGGACGCACGAAGTAGCGGCTCCAGTGCGTGTCCATCATCGGCTCGTCCTCATCCCGCGGCAGATGATGGAAAGCCAGGCCATACCACCAGATCCGCACCCGACAGCGATTCGCCGTTGACGAAGGCGCTGAGGTTGTCGGCGCAGCCGTTGATCGTCGGGTTGTGCGAGGCGAAGTTCTCGCAGGGCTTGTAGCTCGTGGCGTAGACCTCGCTCTGCGTGAAAGGCTCGTAATCCGGGCCGTGGAAAAGATGCGCGGGATCGGCCTCCAGGTGATACGAAATGGCGTGGCCGTCGCTATTGCGGATCACCTTGTCCTTGACGCGCCACGAGCGGAAATCATCGGGCTTGACGGTGCGCGCGGCCTCGGTGGTGAACTCCTGCGCCTGCAGCAGGCGCGTCTCCAGGCTGCTGTCCTCGGGTGGAAACTGCAGCTCTTCGAAAGCGTCGTTGTCGACGCCACCGAGATCGAAATCCAGCCGCCAGTAGAAGTTGTGCACGTGCGAGATGCCGTACTTCACCTGGCCCAGCGGCCAGCCGTACTTTTCGCCCCGGGCCGGGAACGGCGTAAACCGCTGCAGATGCCCGGAGGCGCCGGCCGCGAACTCCAGCGAGCCGTCGCCGTGGAAGCCGTATTCGAAAATGTAGTTGTACTCGCCGACGTGCGACACGCTGAACAGGTACAGCGCCTGACCCTGGATCGCCTGCGTGTAGTACTTCACGTCGTAGCCGGTGGCGCGCGTCTGCTGGCACAGCACCGCCTTGCCGTTGGACGACAGCAGCTTGCCGTTGGGGCAATCGTCGGCCGCCAGCGTCGCCATGTCCTTGGCGGCGCCGAGGCCGTAGTCGGTCTCGTCGTGAAAGCGGGCGCCGTTGTCGTCGTAGGGCACGTGAATCTGCGCGGGGTTCATCTGCGCCAGAATCAGCAGTGGACTGGCGCCGGGCGCGGTGTAGGTCACGTCGTGAAACACGATGCCCTCGCGCCAGCGCAGCTCCCAGCACATCGACCAGCTCGAGCCGTTGGCGAGTTTGACGTTGACCTGATAGTCGACCGAGCAGGCGGGCGCCGGCGGTGCCGCCTGTGCGCGGTGCATCCACGGCAGCAACAGCAGCAGGGCGAACGCGATACGAAGAAAAGTGGCGGCCATGATCGGAGCCCTCACGGAGCGAAGCTGGTCATGCCGACGGCGGCGCCGCGCGACAGGTCGACGATCGGCAGCAGGTTCACCAGCATGCCGTCGCGCGACGTCAGCAGCAGCTGCATGCAGCGGCGCAGCCCGCAGTCCCGCGCCGCGCCGGCAGCGGCGCCGGGATGCGCGTCGGCGCGGAACACCAGCGCATCGGACACCAGATCGCCGGCACCGCTGAGCTTGCGGCCGGTGGAGCGGTAGTATTCGTCGCGAATCTGCGGCCCGAGCTTGCTGTCGCCGAGCGCCAGGGCCAGCGAAGCCGTGCCCTCGTTCTCGGTCGGTGGCAGCTGCACCTTCTGCGCGGTGAACACCGAATCCACCGCGTTCTTCGGCAGGTTGACCACCGCCTGCAAAAGGCGGTCGCTGTCGTAGAGATAGAGGTAGACGTCGGCGCGACGCAGCGTCGGCGATGCGGCAAACGCGGCCTTGTCCTCCTGGTGACGCTCCACCATCAGCACTTCGCTGCGCTTGGCCTGGCTCAGCGGGCCGGCGACGCGCGCATCGGCGCGCGCCAGCTTCAGCGCCAGCGATTGCTCGTCGCCGGACAACGGGTCATAGCCGGTGCGCGTGGCTGCGAACGCCTGGCTCGCCGCCAACAAGACCGCCGCGGCTAGCAGCGCCCCCCACGGCACTGCATTACTGATGCTGTTCCCCATCGATCGACTCCCCAGTCGGCGCCCCCAAAGGCAGCGGGATCACGACAGCACCGCGCCGCGACCCCCTGCAACGACAGAATGGCCGATCGGCCCGACAGGGTAATGAGGGAATCCCCGGGGCTTCTCGCTCCCGGCGCGGAAGCGCCGGTTTTCGTAGCACCCACGAAAAAGCCCGGCACTGAGCCGGGCTTCTGTGCAACAGGCTGCGTCGTTAGCAGTGCCCGCCTGGCGACGGTCACGCGTGAAGCAGCCGTAACTGATTTGATTGCCTACCAACTGGTAGGCGCGAGAGGACTCGAACCTCCGACCCCCACCATGTCAAGGTGGTGCTCTAACCAACTGAGCTACGCGCCTGCTGAACCCTGCAGGGGCGCGAAAGATACAAGGCCGGCGAAACTTAGGCAAGCCGTCTTCGCATAAACTTTCGCGACACTCATAGAAACCGCTGCCAGCGGACTGCCAGGGAATGCAAGCCAGCCTGCCTGAAATGGTCGGTACCGCGCTGTTCGCGGTCGCGATCGTCCATACCTTTGTGGCCTCACGTTTCGAGCGGCTGGCGCAGCGCCACCCCGCGCATGCCGGCGTCTGGCATCTGCTGGGCGAGGTCGAGACCGTGTTCGGTTTCTGGGCGCTGCTGTTCGTGCTGTTCCTCGCCTTCCACACCGGCACCCACGAGGCCGTGCGCTATCTCGAAGGCCTGAGTTACACCGAGGCGATGTTCGTGTTCGTGATCATGGTGATCGCGGCGAGCCGGCCGGTGCTGGTGCTGGCGCGCGGTGCGATCGAGGCGCTGGCGCGGCTGCTGCCCGGCCCTTACAACGTGACGCTGTATTTCGTGATCCTGGCGCTGACACCGCTGCTGGGCTCGTTCATCACCGAACCGGCGGCGATGACCCTGGCCGCACTGCTGCTGCGCGACAGCGTGATGGCGCAAACGGTATCGAACCGGCTGCGTTACACGACGCTGGGCGTGCTGTTCGTCAACGTGTCGATCGGCGGCACCTTGACGCCCTACGCTGCCCCACCGGTGCTGATGGTCGCCGGCACCTGGGGCTGGGACATCAGCTTCATGCTGCAGACCTTCGGCTGGAAGGCGGCGCTGGCCACGCTGGTCAACGCGCTGGTCGCGACCGCGCTGTTGTACCGAGAACTGGCGGCGCTGCCGCAGCAGGCGCGCAGCGCCGCCAGCGGCGTGCCGCTGGCGCTGAGCGCGGTGCACCTGCTGTTCCTGGTCGGGGTGGTCGCGTTCGCCCATCACCCGGTGGTGTTCGGCGGCCTGTTCCTGTTTTTTCTCGGCGTGACCCATGCCTACGAGCGCTACCAGGACCGGCTGATCCTGCGCGAAGGCCTGCTGGTCGGCTTCTTTCTCGCCGGCCTGGTGACGCTCGGCGCGCAGCAGCGCTGGTGGCTGCAGGATCTGCTGGCGATGCTCGATCCGCAGGCGCTGTACTACGGCGCGACCGCTCTGACCGCGATCACCGACAACGCAGCGCTGACCTACCTGGGCTCACTGGTCGAAGGCATCGACGATCAGTTCAAGTACGCGCTGGTCGCCGGTGCGGTGACCGGCGGCGGCCTGACGGTGATCGCGAATGCGCCGAATCCGGCCGGATTTTCGATCCTGCGCGAGCGCTTCGATGGCGGGGTGATTTCGCCGCTGGGGCTGTTCGTGGCGGCGCTGGCGCCGACTTTCGTTGCGATTCTGGCGTTTCAGCTGCTTTGAGAGGCCTGAAGTCGCGGGCAAGCCCGCTCCTACAAGTGAGCAACCTTTTGTAGGAGCGGGCTTGCCCGCGACCGACGATAGGACTCACGCCGCGTTGATCAGCGCCGCCTCGCGCAGGCGGCGGATTTCGTCGCGCAGCTGTCCGGCCTTTTCGAACTCCAGGTTCTGCGCGGCCAGCTTCATCTCCTTCTCGAGCTTGCTGATGCGCTTGCCGACCAGCTCGGGGCTGGCGATAGCCTCGTAGACTTTCTTCGCCTCGGCCGCGCGCAGCACTTTCATGTCGGCGACACCGTCCTCGTAGCCGAGGCGCATCACGTCGGCGATGCGCTTCTGCACACCCTTGGGCGTGATGCCGTGCTCGGTGTTGTACGCAACCTGCTTGGCACGGCGTCGGTCGGTTTCGTCCAGCGCCTTGCGCATCGAGCCGGTGACCGAGTCCGCGTACAGAATCGCCTTGCCGTTGAGATTGCGCGCGGCGCGGCCGATGGTCTGGATCAGCGAGCGCTCGCTGCGCAGGAAGCCTTCCTTGTCGGCGTCGAGCACGGCGACGAGTGACACTTCTGGAAGATCGAGACCTTCACGCAGCAGGTTGATGCCGACCAGCACGTCGAACACGCCCAGGCGCAGGTCGCGAATGATTTCGGCACGCTCGACGGTGTCGACGTCGCTGTGCAGATAGCGCACTTTCACGCCGTTTTCGTGCAGATAATCGGTGAGGTCCTCGGCCATGCGCTTGGTGAGAACCGTGATCAGCGTGCGCTCGCTCTTCTCGACACGCAGACGGATTTCGCCGAGCACGTCGTCGACCTGGCTGCGCGCCGGGCGGACTTCCACCGGCGGATCGATCAGGCCGGTCGGGCGCACCACCTGCTCGGCGATCGAGGTGCCGGACTTCTCCAGCTCGTACGGGCCCGGCGTCGCCGACACGTAGATCAGCTGCGGCACCAGCCGTTCCCACTCCTCGAATTTCAGCGGCCGGTTGTCCATCGCCGACGGCAGGCGGAAGCCGTATTCGACCAGCGTCTCCTTGCGCGAACGGTCGCCCTTGTACATCGCGCCGATCTGCGGAACGGTGACATGCGATTCGTCGATGACGACGACCGCGTCCGGCGGCAGATAGTCGAACAGGCAAGGTGGCGGCTCGCCCGGCCCGCGGCCCGACAAATACCGCGAGTAGTTCTCGATGCCGTTGCAGTAGCCGAGCTCCTGGATCATCTCCAGATCGAAATTCGTGCGTTGTTCCAGCCGCTGCGCCTCGATCAGCTTGCCGTTGCTCTGGAAATACTTCAGGCGTTCCTGCAGCTCGTCCTTGACCACGTCGAACATCGACACGACGCGCTCGCGCGGCGTCACGTAATGGCTCTTCGGATAGATCGTGTAGCGAGGCACTTTCTGCCGCACCTCGCCGGTCAGCGGGTCGAAGATGCTGATCGACTCGATCTCGTCGTCGAACAGCTCGACGCGCACCGCCTCCATGTCGGACTCGGCCGGGTGGATGTCGATGATGTCGCCGCGCACACGGTAGGTGCTGCGGTCCAGCGCCATTTCGTTGCGCGAGTACTGCATCGTGGTCAGCTGGCGGATCAGCTCGCGCTGGCCGATGCGGTCGCCCTTGACCAGGTGCAGCACCATCTTGAAGTAGCTCTCGGGATCGCCGAGGCCGTAGATCGCCGATACCGAGCAGACGATGATCGCGTCGCGCCGCTCCATCAGCGCCTTGGTCGCGGAGAGCCGCATCTGCTCGATGTGATCGTTGACCGAGCTGTCCTTGTCGATGAAGGTGTCGGTGCTCGGAACGTAGGCTTCCGGCTGGTAGTAGTCGTAATAGCTGACGAAGTACTCGACCGCGTTGTTCGGGAAGAACTCCTTGAACTCGCCGTAGAGCTGCGCCGCCAGCGTCTTGTTCGGCGCCATCACCAGGCAGGGCCGCTGCACCTGCGACACCACGTTGGCGATGCTGAAGGTCTTGCCCGAACCGGTGACGCCGAGCAGGGTCTGGTGGGCGACGCCGGCGTTCAGGTTTTCGACCATGGTCTTGATCGCGGTGGGCTGATCGCCCGCCGGTGCCCAGTCCGCGGCGAGGTGGAACAGCTCCTCGCGGCGATGCTTGAGCCGGCGGTCCTTGAGTTCGTCGCGGGGGGCTTCTTTCATGGTTCCAGTCTAGACCAGCGCTGCGGCGGGTCGGTTCGAAATCTGTCAGCAGGGAACGGCCTCAACCGCCCTGCGTTCGTCCCGAGTAGCCGCAACGCGGCGTATCGAGGGATCGGATCGGACTTCGAGCGCGATCCGGTCCCTCGATACGGCCCTTCGGGCCTACTCGGGACGAACGGAGAATGCAGGATTATCTGGGCGTTTACCCGGTATTCCAGTATCATCGCGCGCCCGAATTCACCCCCTCCGTCAACACCAGGAATCGCCGTGGAATTTGCCCTGTCCCAGCGCGTGGGCCGTATCAAGCCCTCACCTACCCTCGCCGTCACCGCCAAGGCCGGCGAACTCAAGGCCCAGGGCCTCGACGTGCTGTCGCTCGGCGCGGGCGAGCCGGACTTCGACACGCCCGAGCACATCAAGGAGGCCGCGCGTGGCGCGCTGGCGCGGGGCTTCACCAAGTACACGCCGGTTGGCGGCATCCCCAGCCTGAAAGCCGCGATCATCGCCAAGATGAAGCGCGACAACGGCCTGGACTACAAGGCCAACCAGATCCTGGTGTCCACCGGCGGCAAGCAGGCCTGCTACAACCTGTGCCAGGCCTACCTGAACGCGACCGACGAAGTGATCGTGCCGGCGCCGTACTGGGTCAGCTACCCCGACATGGTGCTGCTCGCCGACGCCACGCCGATCATCATCGAAACCACGCAGGCGGCGCGCTTCAAGATCACGCCGGAGCAGCTGGAGCGGGCGATCACGCCGCGCACCAAGATGATCTGGCTGAACTCGCCGTCCAACCCCTCCGGCATGGCCTATTCCAAGGCCGAGCTGGCCGCGCTCGGCGAGGTGCTGCGCCGGCACCCGCAGGTGCTGATCTGCTCGGACGACATGTACGAAAAGATCCTGTGGACCGGCGAGCCCTACAGCAACATCATCAACGCCTGCCCGGATCTGTACGACCGCACCGTGATCATCCACGCGGTCAGCAAGACCTATTCGATGACCGGCTGGCGCATCGGCTGGGCCTGCGGCCCGGCCAAGCTGATCACCGCGATGAACGACATCCAGTCGCAGTCGACCTCCAACCCGAACTCGATCGCGCAGGTCGCGGCCGAGGCGGCACTGAGCGGCGATCAGGGCTGCGTCACCGAGATGGTCAAGGCGTTCAAGAGCCGCCACGACGCGCTGGTCGCCGATCTCAACAGCGTGCCCGGCATCAGCTGCGCGCCCGGTGACGGCACCTTCTACGTGTTCCCGAACGTCGACGGCCTGATCGCCAAGCTCGGCGTCAAGGACGACCTGGAGCTGTCCGACCTGATGCTGCAGAAGGCGCTGGTCGCACTGGTGCCGGGTTCGGCTTTCGGTACGCCCGGCCATGTGCGCCTGTCCTTTGCCACCAGCGAGAAGGTGCTCAAGGGCGCGGTCGAGCGCATCCGCGCGATGGCGGTCGGTTAAAGCAGTTTTAATTCGCAGGTAACACCGGCAACCCAGCCCGCCGCGTAGTCCATATTGGCGACACGCGGCGGCGCCAGGTGTTCCACAATGGGTTTCCAGGGGACAGCCCCCGAAACCCCTTCGATCAAGGCACAACAGCAATGGCGGCCATCGGCAAAGAAAAGATTCTCAGCGTGAGGCACTGGAACGACACGCTGTTCAGCTTCACCGCGACGCGCGACCCGGCGCTGCGCTTCGAGAACGGCCACTTCGTGATGATCGGCCTGGAGGTCAACGGCAAGCCGCTGATGCGCGCCTACTCGATCGCCAGCGCCAACTACGAAGAGAACCTCGAGTTCTTCAGCATCAAGGTGCAGAACGGCCCGCTGACTTCGCGACTGCAGCATCTGAAAGTCGGCGACGAGCTGCTGGTGTCGCGCAAGCCCACCGGCACGCTGGTGCTGCACGATCTGAAGCCCGGCAAGCATCTGTACATGCTCAGCACCGGTACCGGCCTGGCGCCGTTCCTGAGCTTGGTGAAAGACCCGGAAACCTACGAGCGCTTCGAGAAGATCGTGCTGATCCACGGCGTGCGCTACGTCAACGAGCTGGCCTATGCCGAGTTCTTCAAGCAGGGGCTACGCGAGCACGAATTCCTCGGCGAACAGGTCAAGGAAAAGCTGATCTATTACCCGACGGTGACGCGCGAGGAGTTCCAGAACACCGGACGGCTGACCGACCTGATCAACAGCGGCAAGCTGTTCAGCGACATCGGCCTGCCGCGCTTCGACCCGGCCGTGGACCGCGCGATGATCTGCGGCAGCCCGAGCATGCTCAAGGACAGCAGCGCACTGCTCGACGCCCACGGCCTGCACATCTCGCCGCATATCGGCCAGCCCGGCGACTACGTGATCGAGCGGGCGTTCGTCGAGAAGTAGAGCGCGGTGATGGCGTCGGTCGCGGACAGGGTCCGCTCCTACAGATTCAACGGATCGTAGGAGCGGACCCTGTCCGCGACCGCATTCAGCCGCCGCGAATCCTCACCTCCAGAAACTCGCTCAAGGCCCGCACATTCGGCGACAAATGCCGCCGGTGCGGATACACCAGGTTCAGCGGCACCGACACCGTCTGCCAGTCCCCGAGCAGCGCCAGCAACCGCCCGCTCGCCAGATCGTCGGCAATATCGATGCGCGACTTGTAGGCCAGCCCCAGCCCTTGTATCGCCCACAGCCTCACGACTTCGCCATCATTGGCATTGCGGTCGCCGCTGACCGTGATCTCCAGCGACTCCTCTCCGCGCGCGAATCGCCACAGCCGGTGCGGCAGGCCGTCGAGGTGAAAGCACAGACAGTTGTGCCGCGCCAGATCCTCGGGCCGCTGCGGTGCGCCGTGTTCGGCGACGTAAGCCGGGCTCGCGCAAAGCACGGCGTGCTGGTCCAGCAGCCGCCGCGCAACCAGCGACGAGTTTTTCAGCTCGCCGTAACGCAGTGCCACGTCGATCGGCTCGCGAAAAATGTCGGCGACGTCGTCGGACAGCAGCAGTGACACCGTGAGCCGCGGATGCAGCAGCTGGAATTCATCGAGCCAGCGGCGCAGCGCATTGCGGCCGATGTCCGATGGCGCCGCCACGTGCAGCGCTCCGCTGAGTTCCTCGCGCTGCACCTGCACCGCCCGCGCGCCTTCGGCCAGCGCGTCCAGCGCCTGGCGGCAGTAGGCGTAGTAGCGCTCGCCTTCCGGGGTCAGCCGCAGGCTGCGCGTGGAGCGCACCATCAGCCGCGCGGCCAGCCGCGTTTCCAGCCGCTTCAGCGCGGCGCTGGCTGCGGCCGGCGCCAGGCCGAGCATGCGGCCGGCCTCGGACAGGCTGCCGCTGTCGGCAGCGCGGACGAAGATTTCCAGCTCGGTCAGAGGCAGGTTGGTCAGCGCCATCTTCAAAAATTATTAACAAGTCCTGGCAACATCAGCCGCATTATTCGGCATGGCTTCCGAATATAGACTGCCACACATGAAATTACCCAAGCCCATCGCGCTGCTGCTGGCCAGCCTCGGCCTGATCGCGAGCACCACCGGCCTCGCCGCCGAAGCCGGCAGCAGCCTGCGCGGCAAACAGGTCACGATCGTCCACGGCTACATGGCATCGCCTCAGGACCACTGGTTTCCGTGGCTGAAGGCGAAGCTCGAAGCCGAAGGCGCCGAGGTCGATGTGCTGTCGCTGCCGGACTCGGCCCATGCCCGGGCCGATGCCTGGCTCGGCTACCTGCAGGCCAATATCCGCCAGCCCGACGCGAACCATTACTTCGTCGCCCACAGCCTCGGCTGCATCAGCTTGCTGCGCTATCTCGGCGGCCTGCCCACGCAGACCCGCATCGGCGGCTTCGTGCTGGTCTCGGGCTTCGCAGATTCACTGAGCTTGTTGCCGCAACTCGATGAATTCACAGCGCAGCCGCTGGACTATCGCAAGCTGATCAGCATCGCGCCGAGGCGCGTCGCGATCGCCTCCCGCGACGACGGCATCGTGCCCTACCGCCAGACCGCGGCGTTGAGCCGCAGCCTGAAAGCGCCGCTGCTCAGCGTCGCCCACGGTGGCCATTTTCTCGGTAGCGAGGGCCATACCCAGCTGCCCGTCGTCTACGACCAACTTCTCAGCATGATCCTTCACTAACTTCGCCTTTCCGGAGAAACCAGATGAAAGCCATCGCCCTTACCCGCTACCTGCCCATCACCAACCCGGAATCGCTGGTGGATGTCGAGTTGCCCAAGCCGGAGGCCTCGGGCCGCGACCTGCTGGTTCGCGTCGAGGCGATCAGCGTCAATCCGGTCGATACCAAGGTGCGCTCGCCCAAGGACAAGGTCGAGCCGGCGCCGAAAGTGCTGGGCTGGGACGCGGCCGGCGTCGTCGAGACGGTCGGAGCCGACGTCACGCTGTTCAAGCCCGGCGACGCGGTCTATTACGCCGGCGAAATCGGCCGGCCCGGCAGCAACGCGCAGTTCCAGCTGGTCGACGAGCGCCTGGTCGGACGCAAGCCGCGCACGCTGGACTACGCGCAGGCCGCCGCACTGCCGCTGACCACGATCACCGCCTACGAGGCGATGTTCGAGCGCCTCGGCATCAGCGTCGACGGCGCCGACCGCGGCAAGAGCCTGCTGATCATCGGCGCCGCCGGCGGCGTCGGCTCGATCGCGCTGCAGCTGGCCCGGCTCGCCGGGCTGACCGTGATCGGCACCGTCGGCCGCGCCGAGACGCGCGAATGGACCGCGTCGCTGGGCCTGGAGCTGAGCATCGATCACGGCCAGCCGCTGCCGGAGCAGCTGTCCGCCCTCGGCCACGCCGAGGTCGACTACGTGCTCAACCTCAACAACACCGACCGCTACTGGGACGTCATCGCCGAGGTGCTGAAGCCGCGCGGCAAGGTCTGCAGCATCGTCGAGAACAGCGGCCCGCTGAACCAGGCCCCCTACAAGACCAAGAACCTGACGCACGCCTGGGAGCACATGTTCGTGCGCGGCGTGTTCAAAACCGCCGACATGATCGAGATCCACCACCTGCTCAACCGGGTCGCCGACTGGATCGACCAGGGCACGCTGAAGCCGACCCTGACCGACCGGCTGGCGCCGATCAACGCCGCCAAGCTGCGCGAGGCGCACATGCAGCTTGAGACCGGGCGCACGATCGGCAAGCTGGCGCTGATCGGATGGTCTTGATTGCGGTCGAAAATTAGCCGAAATCGCGCTTGACATCGCGGCAATGCCGCCTTTGATCCTGCGATCGAAGAAAAGCGTTGCGACCCACGCCGGAACTCCTTAGAATCCGCGGCCCGTTCCCTGGTAGCTCAGTCGGTAGAGCAAGTGACTGTTAATCACTGGGTCGGCGGTTCGAGCCCGTCCCAGGGAGCCATCTAATTCGGTTTAGATACAACGATGCCCAGCCTAGCGCTGGGCATTTTTGTTTGTGCGGTCAGGTCCGAGAAAAGGCTGCCCCTGAACTTATTCTCCAACGCTTTGCGGGACGGATCGAGTAGACGATTGCAGCTCGGCGAGCAAGCACAGCGGCGGCCAACGACCGTCCGACGTAAGGCAGGACGTGTCTGAGATGAGCGTGACCAGGCTGGATCAATTGCCCTGATCGCGCTGGATCGCTTCGGTCAGCGGAACAAAGCGGTTGAGCTGTTCATCAAGGACCATCACCTGTCCGTCGCCGATGCCGTAAATCCAGCCTTGCAGGTTCAACGCCTTGTTGGCGAGTGCGGCGGCTACGGCTGGATGCGTGCGCAGATGCATCAGCTGCAGGCGAATGTTCTCTTCGACCAGTGCCACGACCGCTTCGTTGCCTTCGAGATTCCGGGTAAACATCGCGCTCTTGGCAGCCTGGGCGTTCCGCAGCCAGGCCTCGACGGTCGGCAGATCTTTCGTGGAGTTGGGGTTGAGCAGGCCTTTCATGGCGCCACAGTCGGTGTGCCCACAGACCACGACGTTGCGGACGCGGAGCACCATCACGGCGTACTCCACGACAGCGGAAACACCACCGAGCATTTCGCCGTAACCGGGCACGATGTTGCCGATGTTGCGGCAGACGAAGAGTTCACCCGGCTGGGTCTGGGTGATCATCTCGGGAACCACGCGAGAGTCCGCGCAGGTGATGAACAAGGTATGCGGGGCCTGACTATCGGAGAGCTTGCTGAACAGCTGGCGGCTCTCGGGAAAGACTTTCTGGCTGAATTCCTCGACGCCTCGCAGAAGGCTCTGCAGGCTGTCATCGCGCGACGTGTCACGAGTCATATCTTTACCTGTGAAACCGAGCCTACGCGGGCTGCAAGGCCTCGGAGACAGCATGCTAAATCAAGGCGCGAAGCCACGGAATCGGTGGGGATAGGGCGCGCGAGTGTAAAAGCGCCGCGAGAACGGCGGTCAAGCGCCGCCGCCGATCATGCCGCACCGGCAAAATCTTCCGTCGCAGCGCGCCAAACCTGACTCGAAGCGGGAACCTGCAGCTACCGCCCCAACCGCCTCTGATGGCAACATGCAACGGGCGAGCCTCTAGGGGATAGGGGCCATAAACGCTCTGACATGGGGACACCTTGAAAACCATTCGTTTGGCGGCGCTCTTTAGCGTCTTGACCCTTGCTGCGTGCGGCGGAGCGTCAGGGCCGGCGTTCAAGCCGGAGGCAAGCCCCGCTCGCGGCTATGCCACGGTCTACGTGTATAGGCCAGATGGAATGATCGGCATTCTGTCGTCGCAGGCCCGCTTCCTCAACATCGATGATCGACAAGTTGCTCGCCTGAAGCTCGGGGGCTATATCGCCCTGCCGACGACACCAGGGCCGCACACGATCACATCGACTGACTTCTCCACATTCGGAGACGCCAATACCGGCAAGGTGATGGCATCAGCCCGATTCACGATGTCGACAGGAAGCGTACGTTACTTTCGATACACGGAAGGCTTTAAGTCGCTCACTGCAATCCCGATCAATGGAACCGTCGTCTTCACGGGCGATGGCGAATACCACTTCGAAGAAGTGACGCCACAAGTTGCGATGAAAGAACTCGAAGATACCAAACAGCTGGAGCCTTCGGAGCGGTGAGAGTTAGTGGGAACCCGAGTCCCATTTGAACGACGCTGCCTGAAGGAGCCTGTTCAGTAGGCACTTGCGGAAACCTTCAGGCTTTCGTGACGCGGATTGAGCCGGATACAAAAATGCCCGGCATCAGCCGGGCATTTTTTTCACTTACAGGCCTAGTCCTGCTTGCGGATCTTGAGGCCGAACACGCCGGCGCAGAGCAGGATCATCACGCCGAAATACAGGGCGATCCAACCAACCGGGTCGTACCCGGACAGGCAGAGCAAGAAACAGCCGTAAGCGGTCAGCACAACGCCCAAACCTGCTGCAGCGAGCATCCGTTTCCTTTCGCGATCGGCTATTGAGCCAAGGGGAGCGGGAGTGTAAGGCGCCGCGGCGGGCGCGCAAAGCCTGGGGGCCGGGCGGATCAGGGCGGGCTCGGCGGTGGCTGCGGCGCCGCTGGGCCCCGATCCATCCACAGCGCGAAGACGGCGAAAGCGGCCAGTTCAAGGCCGCAGAACAGGCCGATTGCGCCGACGACCGGGTGTTCCAGCGAAATCAGCTGCGCGCCGAGCACCAGCAGCGTCAGCCCGCTCATGAAGGCATGAAAGATTGCCGACATCGCTCGTCTCCTCGAGTCCCTGTCGTGTCATCGGCCGGCTCATTCCGTAAGGCCGGCTACCTGAACCGAGCTTAACCCGGACGGCGCTTCGTGTCGCTTTCTTTACACATCGCGGCGCCGGCCCCGCGCCGCGCTAGCCGCCGGCGAAGGCCGCTGCGGCCCGAACCTGTGCCTCGCTCGGCCGCATGCCGGTGTAAAGCACGAACTGTTCTAGCGCCTGCAGCACGATGACGTCGTGGCCGGTGATCACGCGCTTGCCGCGTGCGCGGGCCGCGCGAATCAGCGGTGTTTCGGACGGAATGGCGACGACGTCGAACGCGATCTCGGCGGCGTCGATCGCCTCTTCGGCGAACGCCAGGTCCGCGCTTTCGGCGCCGCCGGCCATGCCGACCGGCGTGACGTTGACCAGCAGCAGCGGTCTCAGATCGCCGAGCTGCGGCTGCCAGCGATAGCCGCAGACCGCGGCGAGGCTGCGGCCCGCCGGCTCGTTGCGCGCGACGATCACGCCGTGCTCGAAACCGGCGTCGCGGAACGCGGCCGCCACCGCCTTCGCCATGCCACCGCTGCCGCGCAATGCGAAGCGGCTTTGCGGCGAAATCGCGTGGCTCGCTATCAGTTTCGCGATCGCGATGTAGTCGGTGTTGTAGCCGCGCAGATGGCCGTCGTCGTTGACGATGGTGTTGACCGATTCGATCGCGCTCGCCGACGGCGTCAGCTCGTCGATCAGCGCAATGCAGGCTTCCTTGAACGGCATCGAGATCGCGCAGCCGCGGATGTTCAGCGCGCGAATGCCGCCGATCGCGGCCGCGAGGTCCTTCGTGCTGAACGCCTTGTAGACATAGTCCAGTCCGAGCGACTCGTACAGATGATTGTGGAAGCGCGAGCCGAAGTTGCCGGGCCGCGCCGACAGCGACATGCACAGCCGCGTGTCGCGACCGATAGCCGGTTTGCTCATGAGGCCGCTGCGGTCGAGCCGCGAACGATACAACGACCGCTGAGCACGACCTTACGCACCGGCAGCGCCGGCGTCTGCAGGCGCTCGAACAGCAGCGACATCGCGGTGCGGCCGATGTCTTCGACCGGCTGTTCGATCACCGTCATGCCGGGCTCGACCAGCTCGGTCCAGCTTTCGTTGTCGAAGCCGGCGACGGCCAGGTCCCGCGGAATCTGCAGGCCCAGGGCCCGCGCGGCCTTGATCACGCCGATCAGCAGCAGGCTGTTGCTGACGACGATCGCGCGCGGCCGGTCGGCTTGCGTCAGCCAGGCGGCGACTTCTTTCTGCGCTGCCTCGGCGCTCGGCGCGACCGCGCGAAACTGCGGCTGCAGGCCATGCCGCTGCATCGCCGCGACATAGCCTTCGCGGCGCTCGGCGCCGGTGCTGCTGGCATTGCCGAACAGGCCGCCGATGTCGCGATGGCCGCGCTCGACCAGATGGCCGACCAGCTGCTCCATCGCGTCGCGATTGTCCAGCACGACGGCGTCGTGCAGGCCGGCGGGGCCGGCGCGGTCGATCAGCACCACCGGAAAATCCATCGAGCGCCGCGGCAGCTGGTCAACGGTCGCGCGCGTCGGCGCGAACACCAGGCCGGTGATGCGCTCCTCCTGCATCAGGCCCAGGTACAGCGCCTCGCGCTCGGGGTCTTCGTCGGTATTGCACAGGATCACGCGCATGCCGGCGCGATAGGCGCTGTCCTCGACCGCGCGGCTGACCGCGGTGAAGAACGGATTACGGATGTCGGCGACGATCAGGCCGATGGTGCCGCTGTCCTGCGAGCGCAGGCGCCGCGCCGCGAGGTTGGGCTTGTAACCGGTGGCGCGCACCGCCGCGGCGACCTGCTGGCGCAGCTCGTCGCTGACCGGCCCGCGACCCAGCGCGCGCGACACGGTCGCCGGCGATACGCCTGCCGCCCTGGCCACGTCCTTGATGCTGACACTCATATTGCAATCGTTTTCAGCTTTAGATGCCCAATTTCTGCACATTTCCAGCAGCATGGCAAGAACAACGAGCATTTTCCTTGACAGAGGCACTGAAAACGTTTTCATATAGGCGTCATAAGAGCCGCGTCGCAACGCGATCGGCCCCACCGAGGTACTGGAGGAGTCCAGAAGATGAGCATCGCCAATCCGACGATAGCCAACGCGGCGCTGCTGCCTCGCGAGCTGGTGCGCCTGGGCGCACATCCGGCCAGCAAGGAAGCGACGATTCGCGAGGCCGCGCAGCTGCTGGTCGCGGCCGGCTGCATCGAACCCGGCTACGAGGCCAGCATGCTCAAGCGCGAGGCGGTGGCGAACACCTTTCTCGGCCACGGCGTGGTGATTCCGCACGGCCTGGGCGAAGACCGTCACCTGGTCAAACGCAACGGCATCGCGGTGCTGCAGGTGCCGGCCGGCGTCGAGTGGAATCCGGGCCAGACCGCGCACCTGGTGGTCGCGATCGCGGCGCAGTCCGACGCGCATATCGCGATACTGCGCCGGCTGACGCGGCTGATTCAGGACAATTCGCGACTGGTCGCGCTGTTCGTCACCGACGACGTGCAACAGATCGTCGACGCGCTCAGCGTCGACGCGATAGAAGAAGCGCCGGCCCAGCCGGCCACCGATCTGGCCGAGCGTTTCGAATGGACCGTGCCCTACCCGGCCGGCCTGCACGCGCGGCCGGCCTCGCGCTGGGTGGAAACCGCGCGCAGCTTCGGCGCGCGCATGCAGCTGCGCTTCGGTGACCAGCTCGCCGATGCCAAGAATCTGGTGTCGCTGCTGCAACTCGGCCTGCGCTTTGGCGACACGGTGGTGATTTCCGCCGAAGGCCGCGACGCCGGCTCGGCATTGATTCGACTGAAAGCGGTGATCAACGGCATCACCGCGCAGGAGAAGGCCGATGCGGAGACCGCGGCCAAGCGCGCGGCCGCACCGGCACTGGGCTGGTCGCCGCCGCAGGCGCCGGCCGCGATCGCCGGCATCGGCGCCAGCCCGGGCCTGGCGATCGGCGTCGTCCATCGCCTGTCCGCGAATCAGGCGCCGATTCCCGATCACCCGCTGCCGCTCTCTCAAGGCGGCGAGTTGCTGCACGAGGCGCTGAACGTCACGCGTCTGCAGTTGAAGGCCGTTGCCGACGACACCGCGCGCCGTCTCGGCGCAGCGGATGCGGCGATCTTCAAGGCGCAGGCGGAGCTGCTCAACGACACCGATCTGATCACCCTGACCTGCCAGCTGATGGTCGAAGGCCACGGCGTCGCGTGGAGCTGGAACCAGGCGGTCGAGCGCATGGCCGGCAAGCTGTCGGCACTCGGCAATGCGGTGCTCGCTGGCCGCGCGGCGGATCTGCGCGATGTCGGTCGCCGCGTGCTCACGCAGATCGATCCGTCCCTGCATGGCGGCGATGCAACCAAGGAACTGCCGGCGAACTGCATCCTGGTCGCTGCCGATCTGTCGCCTTCGGATACCGCGACGCTGGATCCGCAGCGCGTCGTCGGCCTGGCCACGGCGCAGGGCGGCCCGACCTCGCATACCGCGATTCTGGCGCGCACGCTGGGCTTGCCGGCGCTGGTCGCCGGTGGCGCGGCGCTGCTCGATGTCGCCGAAGGTGTCGAGGCGATCATCGACGGCCAGAACGGCCGGCTGTATCTGAATCCGTCGCCGGCCGACCTGGCGTCGGCGCGCGCCTACATCGAAGAACAGCAGGCGATCCGCGCGCGCGAAGCCGAGCAGCGCAGCCTGCCGGCGCAGACCACCGACGGCCATCACGTCGACATCGGCGCCAACATCAACCTGCCCGACCAGGCGCCGCTGGCGCTGTCGCAGGGCGCCGAAGGCGTCGGCCTGATGCGCACCGAGTTCCTGTTCCTGGAACGCGGCAGCACGCCATCGGAAGACGAGCAATACGAAACCTACACCGCGATGGCGCGCGCGCTCGATGGCCGTCCGCTGATCGTGCGTGCGCTGGATATCGGGGGCGACAAGCAGGTCGCGCATCTGGATCTGCCGCACGAAGACAATCCCTTCCTCGGCGTGCGCGGCGCGCGCCTGCTGTTGCGTCGCGCCGACCTGCTGGAGCCACAGCTGCGCGCGCTGTATCGCGCGGCCAAAGACGGCGCGGCCCTCAAAATCATGTTCCCGATGATCACCTCGGTACCGGAGATCGTCGCGCTGCGCGGCATTTGCGAGCGCATCCGCGCCGAACTCGACGCACCGGCGGTGGCGATCGGCATCATGATCGAAGTGCCGGCGGCGGCGATCCAGGCCGACGCGCTGGCGCGCCACGCCGATTTCTTCTCGATCGGCACCAACGATCTGACCCAGTACGTGCTGGCGATCGACCGGCAGAATCCGGAGCTCGCCGCCGAAGCGGACAGCCTGCATCCGGCGGTGCTGAGGCTGATTCGCCTGACCGTCGAAGGCGCGGCACAGCACGGCCGTTGGGTCGGCGTCTGCGGCGGACTCGCCGGCGATCCGTTCGGCGCGATGCTGCTGACCGGCCTCGGGGTGCAGGAGCTGTCGATGACGCCGCGCGATATTCCGGCGGTGAAAGCGCGGCTGCGCGCCAGCGATCTTGCCGCGCTGAAGCAGCTCGCAGGCAAGGCGCTCGCCGCCGAAACGGCGGCCGAGGTGCGTGCGCTCGACGGAGCCGCGGCATGAGCGCGCGCGTCGTCACCGTCACCCTGAATCCGGCGATTGATCAGACCGTGATGCTCGATGCCTTGCAGCTCGGCGCAGTGAATCGCGCAATATCGGCGCGCATCGACGCCGGCGGCAAGGGCGTCAACGTCGCCTCCTGCCTTGCCGACTGGGGCGTGGAGACGACCGCAACCGGCCTGCTCGGGCGCGCCAATGCCTCGGTGTTCGAAACGCTTTTCGACGCCAAGCACATCGACGATCGCTTTCTGCGGCTCAGCGGCGAAACCCGCACCAATATCAAGATCGTCGAACGCGACGGCACCACCACCGACGTCAACCTGCCGGGCCTGAAAGCCAAGGCCGGCGATCTGGACGCGGTGAGCCGCACGCTCGGCGACCTCTGCGCCGCCGACAGGCTCGTCGTTCTATCCGGCAGCCTGCCGGCCGGACTGCCGGAAGACAGCTATGTCGAGTTGCTGAAAATCGTCGCTGGCAAACAGGCGCGCGCGGTGATGGACACCAGCGGCGCACCGCTGGCTGCTGCACTGAAAGCGCCGAAATCCGCGTTGCCTTATGCGATCAAGCCTAATCGCCACGAACTCGAAACCTGGGCCGGCCGCGCGCTGAATACACCGGCCGAACTGCTCGCCGCCGCGCAGCAGTTGCGCTCGCTCGGCATCGCGCTGGTGGTGATTTCGCAGGGCGAACACGGCGCGCTGTTCGTCAGCGCCGAAGGCGCGCTGCAGGCGCAGGCACCGGCGATCGCGACGAGCAGCACCGTCGGCGCCGGCGACGCCATGGTCGCCGGACTCACCGTGGCGCTGCAGGGCAATGCCGATCTGGAAACCACGGCGCGCCTGGCCACCGGCTTCGCCGCCGCCAAGCTCGGCCTGCCCGGACCGAATCTGCCGGATCGTCGCCGAGTCGAAGCACTCGCCGCCGCCACGCGCATCAAGTTGCACGGGTGAAACCCGGGATCGAACGCAAGCAAGACCCTCGGGTTTCACCCGGGCTACGTTGGAGGAGATGAAATGAAAAAATACTGTGCAGTGATCAGCGCCGGAGAGCGCAGCACGCAGGCCGTACTCGCCGCCGAAGCCTTGCGCCGCGCGGCCAGCGATCGCGGCGACCAGCTCGACGCCGAAGTGCGCACGGCGCAAGGCGTGATCGGCCCGCTCGGCGATGTCACATCGGCCGGCAGCGTGCTGCTGGTCGGCACGGAAGACCTGCAAGCCGAACGCTTCGGTGAGATTCCGCGCGTAAACGCGACGCTCGACGAAGTGCTCAGCGATGCCGCTGCCGTGCTGAAACGCGCCGATATCAGCGGCGCGGCGAACACCAGCAAGCGCATCGTCGCGATCACCTCCTGCCCGACCGGCATCGCCCACACCTTCATGGCCGCCGAAGGCATCCAGCAGGCGGCGAAAGCGCTCGGTCATCAGGTGCGCGTCGAGACGCAAGGTTCGGTCGGTGCGCGCGACACGCTGAGCAGCGACGAAATCCGCGACGCCGACCTGGTGCTGATCGCGGCCGACACGCAGGTCGACCTGTCGCGCTTCGGCGGCAAGCGGCTGTACAAGAGCGCGACCAAGCCGGCGATCAACGACGGCAAGGCGCTGATCGCCAGAGCGTTCGCGGAGGCCAGCGTCTACGGCGCAGAAAAAGCGGCAGCGAGCGACGATAAAAAATCAGCAGCGGACAAGCGCAGCGGTCCCTACAAGCATCTGATGACCGGCGTGTCTTTCATGCTGCCCTTCGTGACCGCCGGCGGCCTGCTGATCGCGCTCGCTTTCGCACTCGGCGGCATCTACGCCTTCGACGACGCGCACAAGGGCACGCTCGCCTGGTCACTGTTCCAGATCGGCGCCAAGGCCGGCTTCGTGCTGATGGTGCCGGCACTGGCCGGCTACATCGCGTTCTCGATCGCCGATCGCCCCGGCATCGCGCCCGGCATGATCGGCGGCCTGGTCGCCGCCAACCTCAATGCCGGCTTTCTCGGCGGCATCGCCGCTGGTTTCATTGCCGGCTACGGTGTCGCGTTCTTGAACCAGCACATCAAGTTGCCGCGCAATCTCGAAGGTCTGAAACCGGTGCTGATCCTGCCGGTGCTCGGCACTTTGCTGACGGGCCTTGCGATGATCTACGTCGTCGGTGGCCCGGTCGCCGAAGCGCTCGCCGCGCTGACGACTTGGCTGCGCGGCATGCAGGGCAGCAGCGCGATCCTGCTGGGGCTGCTGATCGGCGGCATGATGGCCTTCGACATGGGGGGCCCGGTCAACAAGGCCGCGTATGCCTTCTCCACCGGCCTGCTCGCCAGCGAGGTCTACAGCCCGATGGCCGCGGCGATGGTCGCCGGCATGACCGCGCCGATCGGCGTCGCGATCGCGACCAAGATTTTTTCCGATCGCTTCACCGTCGAGGAACGCGAAGCCGGCAACGCCGCCGGCGTGCTCGGCCTGGCGTTCGTCACCGAAGGCGCCATTCCGTTCGCGGCGCGCGATCCGTTTCGCGTGATTCCCTCGCTGGTGCTCGGCTCGGCGGTCGCCGGTGCGATCTCGATGGCGGTCGGTGCAGAACTGAAAGTGCCGCATGGCGGCGTGTTCGTGTTGCCGATTCCGAATGCGGTGACGCATTTGGGCGGGTATCTGCTGGCGCTGGTCGTCGGTTCGCTGCTGACGGCCGTGGCGCTGCGTGTGTTGAAGAAGCCCGTACCGCTCGCCGCGTAATTCAAGGTTTCAGTCGCGGATAGGATCCGCTCCTACAAGGAGCCTCCTGTAGGAGCGGATCTTATCCGCGACTGCGAAATACCAACTCTTAGCTGCCCCAAATCAGCGGACAAAAAATCCGCCGCAGGAGAACTCATGCTCAAATTCACCCCGATCGCCTTGCTCGGCGCACTTTTCGCCGGCAGCCTCGCCCACGCCGCGACCCTTGAAGACCAAGGCATCAAGATCCTCGGCAGTTACACCGGCGAGTCCGCAGCCGTCGTCGATGGCGGCCTGCGCAATGGCAGCGCCTACGCCGGCCAGTTCTTCCTCGGCACCGATCTGGACATGGCCAAGCTCGTCGGCTGGAGTGGCGCGACAATCCGCCTCTACGGCGCCAGTCGCCACGGCGACAACCTGTCGGTGGATGAAATCGGCAACAGTACCTCGGTGCAGGAAATCTACGGCGGCCAGACCGAGCGCCTGGTCAATTTCACGGTGGCGCAAAAACTCTTCGACGATCGCCTGCTGCTGGAGGCCGGCCGCACCGTCGCCAACATCCAGTTCCTCAGTTCGGAGCTGTGCAACTACTTCCAGACCAACTCGGCCTGCGGCAATCCGACCTTCATTTTCCGCACCAGCGGCTTCACTTACTGGCCGGTGGCGAGTTGGGGCGGACAGGCCAAGTTCTGGCTGACGCCGCAGCTCTACGTTCACGGCGGTGTCTACGAAGTGAATCCGCATCAGGCCGAAGAAGATCAGCATGGCCTGGAATGGAGCACGAAAGATGCGACGGGCGTGATCACGCCTTACGCGCTGGGCTACAAGACCACGCTGGCGAACGATAGCCTGCCGCGGCTGTACGAGGTCGGCGGCTGGTACGACGGCAGCGACTACCGCGATCCGCTGCGCGACAGCACCGGCATGCCGGCCGCGGTCAGCGGCAATGACTACGCGCAGCGCAGCGGCCGTTCCGGCGTCTGGTTTCGCTTCGAGCAGCAACTGACGCGGCCGAATGCGAACGACGATCGCGGCCTGACCGTGTTCGGCGCCGCGCTGACCGGCACGCATGGCGAACTCGGCGAGGATCACTTCCTCGAACTCGGCCTGGTGCAGAAAGGCACGTTCGCGAACCGGCCGAAAGACACCATCGGTTTCGTCATCGACCAGCAGCGTTACAGCGGCGAGGCACTCGAGAATCAGCGCCTGCTGCGCGCTGCCGCCGGCGGCAGCGGCTCGCCGCACGATGCGCAGACGATGATGGAGCTCAGCTACGGCATCCAGGTGAATCAGCAGCTGCGGCTGCAGCCGAACCTGCAGTACATCGTCCATCCCGACCAGTTCGGCGATCCGTCGCGCACGCGCAACCTGCCCAACGCCTTCGTCGTCGGCCTGCGCATCGACCTGTCGTTTCAGCCGTTTTTGCAATCGTTCGTCGAAGGGATGGCGAAGCCGTAGTTCAATCGGCACTTGTAGGAGCGGGCTTGCCCGCGACTCGCCCCTGCCAGAGCACAGTCGCGGGCAAGCCCGCTCCTACAGGTGGGCTCGTGTAAAATCGGCGGCCACAAGCAGAGCCGATGAATCAGCCCGTAGACGACCACGCAGCACCCCCCTCCCCGCCGGCAGTTGCGGCGCTGGCGGCCGTGCGCGCGGCGCAGGCCCACAAGGGCCTGGTGCTGGCGATCGTCGGCGACGAGCGCGAGGCCTATCGTTTAGAGGACGAGCTGCGCTTCTTCGCCGGCCCGGACCTGACCGTGCTGCACCTGCCGGATACCGAGGTGCTGCCCTACGACCAGTTCTCGCCGCACCAGGAAATCCTGTCGAACCGGATGGCAGCGCTCTACCAGCTGCCGACGACGCGCCGCGGCATCCTGCTGGTCACCGCCGACGCGCTGCTGACGCGCCTGCCGCCGCGCAGTTACCTGGAAGGCCGCGCACTGATGCTGAAGACCGGCGAGCGGCTCGATCCGCTGGCGTTCCGCGAGCGCCTGGTCGGCGCCGGCTACACCAGCGTCAGCGAAGTGCAGACCCAGGGCGAATTCGCGGTGCGCGGCGCGCTGATCGACCTGTTCCCGATGGGCTCGGAGACCGCGTATCGCATCGACCTGTTCGACGAGGATATCGAGTCGATCCGCAGCTTCGATCCGGAGACGCAGCGCAGCGTCGACAAGGTTGCCGAGGTGCGCCTGCTGCCGGCGCGCGACTTCCCCACCGATCGCGAAGGCATCGACACCTTCCGCCGTCGCTATCGCGAATATTTCCCCGGCGATCCGTCGCGCTCGCGCGTCTACGCCGACGTCAGCAAGAAGCTGATGCCCAGCGGCATCGAGGCCTGGCTGCCGCTGTTCTTCGGCCAGACCGCGTCGCTGTTCGACTATCTGCCCAGCGACACGCTGGTGGTCGAGCTGGCGAATTTGGAGATCGCGACGGCCGCCGACTGGTCGCAGATCAATGAGCGTTTCGAGCGCCATCGCGGCGACATCGAGCGGCCGCTGATGAAACCGGCCGATCTGTATATCGCGCCGGAAGACGCGCTGACGCGGCTGGCGAAGCTGCCGCATGCGCCGTCGAGCATTCCCTGCGAGCACCTCGCCGAAGGCGAAGCCGAGCTGCGCGAGTGGCTCAAGCAATCCCAGGACCGCGTGCTGTTCGTCGCCGAATCCGCCGGCCGCCGCGAGGCGCTGATCGACTGGCTCAAGCCGCTCGGCGTGCTGACGCGCGAGTACAGCACCTGGTCGGCTTTCGCCGCCGACAAGAATCGCTATGGCATCACGCTCGGCCCGCTGCAGACCGGCTTCCGACTCAGCGAAGACGGCGTCGCGCTGATCAGCGAGGCGCAGGTGTTCGGCCGTCGCGCGCCGGTGGAATCGCGCGCACGCCGCACCAAGATCCGCGACCCGGAAACCATCCTGCGCGATCTGTCGAGCCTGGAGATCGGCGCGCCGGTGGTGCATGCGCAGCACGGCGTCGGCCGGTATCGAGGCCTGATCAAGCTCGACGCCGGCGGCATCGAGGCCGAATACCTGGTGCTGGAATACGCCAGCCGCACCACCGCCGCCGAACGCAGCGACGCCGCGGCCGGCAAGAAGAACGCGCCGGGCGCGTCGCGCTCCGGCAATCGCGACGCGCCCGGTGCCGGCGACAAGCTCTACGTGCCGGTCGGCTCGCTGCAGATGATCCACCGCTACACCGGCGCCGAAGACGAGTCCGCACCGCTGCATTCGCTGGGCTCGGAGCGCTGGGAAAAAGTCCAGGCCAAGGCGCGCGAGAAGGCGCACGACGTGGCTGCCGAGCTGCTGCAGATCCAGGCGCGCCGCGCCGCGAAAATCGGCATGAAGCTGGACCTCGACGAGGAAGACTATCGCCGCTTCTGCGAAGGCTTCCCGTTCACGACGACGCAGGATCAGCAGAGCGCGATCGAGGCGGTGCTCGCCGACCTGCAGAACGACAAGCCGATGGACCGCGTGATCTGCGGCGACGTCGGCTTCGGCAAGACCGAGGTCGCGCTGCGCGCCTGCTTCGCGGTCGCGCGCTCGGGTCGCCAGGTGTGCCTGCTCGCGCCGACGACACTGCTGGTTGCGCAGCATGAAAAGAACTTCCGCGACCGTTTCGCCGGCTGGCCGATCCGCGTCACCGCGCTGTCGCGGCTGCGCACCCCCAAGGAACAGACGCAGATCCTGAAGGAAGTCGAAGCGGGCACGCTCGACGTCGTCATCGGCACGCATCGGCTGTTGCAGGAAGACGTGCGCTTCAAGGATCTGGGCCTGGTCGTCATCGACGAGGAGCATCGCTTCGGCGTGCGCCACAAGGAGCGCCTGAAGAACCTGCGCGCCGAAGTCGACATGCTGACACTGACCGCGACGCCGATCCCGCGCACACTGAACATGAGCATGGCCGGCCTGCGCGACCTGTCGATCATCGCAACGCCGCCGGCGTCGCGGCTGGCGATCAAGACCTTCGTCGCCGAATGGGAACGCAATCTGGTCATCGAGGCGATCCAGCGCGAGCTGCGCCGCGGCGGCCAGGTGTATTACCTGCACAACGAGGTCGCCGACATCGCCAAGGTCGCCGACGACGTCGCCAAGCTGGTGCCGGAAGCGCGCGTGCGTTTTGCCCACGGCCAGATGCGCGAGCGCGATCTGGAGCAGGTGATGCTCGACTTCTATCACCAGCGCTTCAACGTGCTGGTGAGTACCACGATCATCGAATCCGGCATCGACGTGCCGACCGCGAATACGATGATCATCGATCGCGCCGACAATCTCGGCCTCGCCCAGCTGCACCAGCTGCGCGGCCGTGTCGGCCGCAGTCATCATCGTGCCTATGCCTACCTGATGGTGCCGAGCAAGCGTGCGCTGAGCGCGGATGCGCAGAAGCGACTGGATGCGATCGAAACGCTCGGCGAACTCGGCAGCGGCTTCGCTCTGGCCACGCATGATCTGGAAATCCGCGGCGCCGGCGAGCTGCTGGGCGAAGGCCAGAGCGGCCAGATCGAGGAAGTCGGTTTCACCATGTACGCCGAGCTGCTGGCGCGCGCGGTGCGCGCACTGCGCTCGGGCAAGCTCGACGATCAGCCGTTCGGCGTCGCCGCCTGCGAAGTCGACCTCGGCGTCTCCGCGCTGCTGCCGGAAGATTTCATTCCCGACGTGCATACGCGTCTGGTGTTCTACAAGCGCATCTCCGAAGGCGCGGACGAGAAGGCGCTAACCGAACTCAAGGTCGAGATGATCGACCGCTTCGGCCTGCTGCCGCCGCCCGCCGAGCGCCTGTTCGACAACGCGCGGCTGCGCGTGATGGGCGAGGCGCTCGGCATCACCAAGATCCGCGCCGGCGCGCACAGCGCCAGCCTGGAATTCGGCCCGCAGCCGAAGGTCGATCCGACCAAGATGATCCGGCTGATCCAGAAACAGCCGCGCGTCTACAAGCTCGAAGGTCAGAAGCGCTTGAACATCACCGCGGTGCTGGACGCTCCCGAAAAACGCGCCGACCAGATGGCGGCGCTGCTGAGTACACTCGCGCCATGATCAGAATGCCGATGACCCGTAGCGTCGCACTGGCCTTGTCGCTGGCCCTGTTCGCCGTCAGCGCGCCGGCCCGCGCCGAAACCTATCGCATGGACGTGATCATCTTCGTCGACCTGTGGGCCAGCGGCAGCGAGGCGGGCACGCCGCCGGGCGCGCCGCAGCTCAAGGGCGCGATCGATCTGGACGACGTCGCCAAGCTGCGCGCCGCCGGCATCGAGATCCTGCCGGAAGACCAGTTCGCGCTGATGGACCAGTACAACCACCTGCGCTACAGCAAGCAGTTCAAGCCGCTGATGCGCCTGGCCTGGACGCAGAAGGACCCGCCGCAGGAGCGCGGCCCGGCGCTGCATATCAGGATCGGCGGCAGCGCCGACGGCGCGACGCCGCCGCTGGTCGACGGCAGCATCGCCATGCTGCTGAGCCGCTACCTGCACCTGGACGCCGACCTGGCCTACCAGCAGGACGGCCAGAGCTGGGCCTTGGACGAGCGCCGCAAGATGCGCCGCGACGAGGTCCACCACCTGGACAGCGCCAGGCTGGGCATCCTCGCCCAGGTCAGCAAGGCCGGCGGCGGCGCGGACGACACGACGCCGTAGAGCGCGACCCCGCGGCCCCGGGCAAACTCCCGGATTCGCCAACCGAAGCCCCGGCTTTCAGCCGGGCTACACCATGTTCTGCTGCTTAAGCCGTTTCGGCCTTGAGCTGTGCTTTCTTATATTCCATTACTGAATATATCCAGTCTCACATATTCTTTTGAGACCTAACTTTGCGTTTGTACGATGGCCACACACCGGCAAAAACCGGCGCACCGGCATTGACATGAACGCAGACGTACACCGACTCGACGAAACCGAATTCAAGCTGGCCGAACGCATCGTGCAGGCGTTGCGCGGCCTGCGTTACGGCTCGGTCGAGATCGTCGTGCATGACGGCCGGGTGGTTCAGTTCGAGCGTCGCGAGCGGGTTCGTTTCGACCGCGGCGAAGAGTCCAAGCGGTAGGGAAACCGCAGCGAACGGGCAACCATCGGGCCTTCAGCAGCACAGACCGCAGCAACCGCCGTCGCAGCATCCATTTGATCTTTGATCCACCAGCGGCGTGCCAAAAAGCGCCGCGTAACGGGGAGTTTTTTTAGCCATGAAGAGCAACGCAACGACCACATCTCTCTCGCTGCCGGCATTCGTGCTGACGGCGACCGCCGCCGCCGTGCTGGCCAGCTTCTCCGGCGCCGCGCGCGCCGACGACGCGCCGACGACCGCCGATCTCGACCAGCGCATCAAGGTGCTCGAGCGCCAGCTCGAAATCCAGCAGGAAGACGCCGCCGCCAAGGCCAAGGACGCGACCACCGCGTCCGCCGGTGAGAAAGGCTTCTCGCTGAAGAAGGGCGACTACGAAATCAAGTTCAGCGCGCTGGCCCAGGTCGATGGCCGCTTCTATCTCGACGACGGCCCCACCGACACCCAGCCGGCCGCACCGCGCTTCAACGACGGCTTCCGCCTGCGCCGCCTGCGCCCGACCATCCAGGGCACGCTGGGCAAGCTGGTCGGCTTTCGCTTCACCCCCGAATTCGCCGGCGACGGCAGCGGCCTGGCCGCCAGCATCGTCGATGCTTACATCGATCTGAAGTTCGACCCGGCGGCGAGCCTGCGCGTCGGCAAGCAGAAGGGCCCGGTCGGCCTCGAACGACTGCAGTCCGGCGGCGCGATCGACTTCGTCGAACGCGGCTATCCGACCGAACTGGTGCCCAACCGCGACATCGGCGTGAACCTGTTCGGCGAGCTGCTCAGCAGCACGGTCAACTACTCGGTCGGCATCTTCAACGGCACCCGCGACGGCCGCGACATCGACGCCGCCGACTCCGACAACCGCCACGAGATCGAAGGCCGCCTGTTCACCGAGCCGTTCAAGAACGCACCCGGCGTGTTCCAAGGCCTGGGCTTCGGCGTCGGTGGCAGCACTGGCACGCGCAACACCCGCAACGGC
This sequence comes from Hydrocarboniphaga sp., assembly GCF_965279055.1. NCBI lineage: Bacteria > Pseudomonadati > Pseudomonadota > Gammaproteobacteria > Nevskiales > Nevskiaceae > Hydrocarboniphaga > Hydrocarboniphaga sp. The sequence continues at coordinate 3,013,923 of NZ_OZ257125.1, forward strand.
ACCACGATCACCAATCCGGCGCAGTACCGCACGCCGGGCCAGAACACCTTCTTCAGCTACGCCAGCACGGTGTTCGCCGACGGCACGCAGACGCGCCTGACGCCGCAGGCCTACTGGTACTACAACAACGTCGGCCTGCTCGCCGAGTACGTCAGCTCCAAGCAGGAGCTGACCAACTCGGTCACCACCGGCACCGGCAGCGCCGCGGTCACCACGGTCACCGAAGGCAAGTTCACCAACAAGGCCTACGAAGTCACCGCGACTTACGTGCTGACCGGCGAAGACACCAGCTACAAAGGCGTGGTCAAGCCGAAGAACTCGTACACCATCGGCGGCCCGGGCTGGGGCGCGTTCGAGCTCGCCGCCCGTTATGGCGAGCTGGATGTCGACAACGACGCCTTCACCTCCGGCTTCGCCAGCGCCACCGCTTCGGCCAGCAAGGCCAGCAGCTACGGCGTCGGCGTCAACTGGTACCTCAGTGCCAACGCCAAGGTGGTGCTCGACTACGACCACACCAAGTTCGATGGCGGTGCCGTCGCCGGTCAGGATCGTCTCGCCGAAAAGACGATCTTCACGCGCCTGCAGATCACCTACTAAGCCGCGACCGACCCTATTCAGGACATGATCATGATCAAGAAATTACTGCTGGCCGCCGCGATCGCGGCGCTGCCGATCATCACCCAGGCCGCCAACGTCGAGCTGCTCAACGTCTCCTACGATCCGACCCGCGAGCTGTATAAAGCCGTCAACAGCGCGTTCGCCGAACAGTGGAAAGCCAAGACCGGCGACACGGTCACCATCAAGCAGTCGCATGGCGGCTCGGGCAAGCAGGCCCGCTCCGTGATCGACGGCCTCGAAGCCGACGTCGTCACGCTGGCGCTGGCCGCCGACATTGACGCGATCAGCGAGAAGGCCAAGACCATTCCGGCCGGCTGGCAAAAGCGTCTCGGCCACAACAGCTCGCCCTACACCTCGACCATCGTGCTGCTGGTGCGCAAGGGCAACCCGAAGAAGATCAAGGACTGGGACGACCTGGTGAGGCCGGGCGTCAGCGTGATCACGCCGAACCCGAAGACCTCGGGCGGCGCGCGCTGGAACCACCTCGCCGCCTACGCCTATGCGCTGAAGAAGAACGGCAACGACGAGACCAAGGCCAAGGCCTTCCTCGCGGCGCTGTACAAGAACGTGCCGGTGCTCGACAGCGGTGCCCGCGGTGCGACCACCACGTTCGTGCAGCGCGGTATCGGCGACGTGCTGATCGCCTGGGAAAACGAGGCGTTTCTGTCGATCGACGAGTTCGGCGCCGACAAGTTCGAGATCGTCGCGCCGTCGCTGTCGATCCTGGCCGAGCCGCCGGTATCGCTGGTCGACAAGGTTGCCGCCAAGCACGGCACGACCAAGGTCGCCGAGGCCTACCTGAACTTCCTCTACACGCCGGAAGCGCAGGAGATCATCGCCAGGAACTACTACCGTCCGATCGACGAGAAAGTGGCGGCCAAGTACGCCGACAGGTTCCCGAAGCTTGAGCTGGTCACCATCGCCGACTTCGGCGGCTGGACCAAGGCCCAGGCGGCGCACTTCGCCGACGGCGGCATCTTCGATCAGATCTACGGCGCCAAGTAAGGGCTAGCCGCAAGCACAGTGCAGGCGGCGGGGCATGAGGCCCCGCCGCCGCCCTATAAAAAAACCAGAAAAAATGACGATCAAGAAGCAATGGCTCACCGCTTTCGGCGCAACCGCGCTGCTGGGCCTGTCGTCCGCGGCCAGCGCCGCCGAGCTGCTCAACGTCTCGTATGACGTGGCACGCACCACCTATCAGGATTTCAATCCCGCGTTCATCGCCAGCTGGAAAGCCAAGACCGGCGAGACGCTGAAGATCAACCAGTCGCACGGCGGCTCGTCCAAGCAGGCACGCGCCGTGATCGACGGCCTCGACGCCGACGTGGTGACGATGAACAACCCGCTCGACATCGACGTGATCGCCGAGAAGGCCGCGTTGCTGCCGAAGGACTGGGCCAAGCAGTACCCGAACCACTCCTCGCCGAGCTGGTCGCCGATCCTGTTCGTCGTGCGCAAGGGCAACCCCAAGAACATTCGCGACTGGGCCGATCTGGTCAAGCCCGGCGTCAGCATCGTGATGCCGAATCCGAAAACCTCGGGCAATGGCCGCTACAGCTACCTCGCTGCTTTCGAATGGGCGAAGAAAGCCAAGGGCGGCGAAGACGGCGCTCAGGCTTTCGTCACCGAGCTGTTGGGCCACGTGCCGGTGCTCGACACCGGCGGACGCGGCGCGACGACGACGTTCTCGCAGCGCGGCATCGGCGACGTGCTGCTGACGTTCGAGAACGAAGTGGCGCTGCTGAAGGCCGAACTCGGCGACAAGGTCGAAACGGTGCTGCCGTCGCTGACGGTGCGCGCCGACAACCCGATCGCGCTGGTGCAGAAAGTCGCGGCGAAGAAGGGCAATACCGATCGCGCCCGCGCCTATCTGGATTTCCATTTCACGCCGCAAGCCCAGGAGATTTTCGCTCACAACGACCTGCGTCCGGTCGACGAGGCGATCCTCGCCAAGTATCCCGACCGCTTTCCCCAGCTCAATATTTTCCGCGTCGAAGACGTGTACGGCAGCTGGGCCAAGGCCCAGAAGCAGCACTTTGCCGACGGCGCGAGCTTCGACCAGATCTACGCCGCACGGCGCTGATCCCTTCATTCCACTAAAGCCAGGAAGGCCGAGAACCCTATGTCCATTGCAGCCGTCAACACCCGCAACCAGTTCCGCGGCAAAGTCGCCAACGTGCGCCGCGGATCGGTGGTGTCCGAGGTCGAGATACTGACGCCGAACGGCATCATCTCGGCCGTGGTCACGACGTCGTCGATCGATCTGATCAACCTGCAGGTCGGCGAAGAAGCGCTCGCCATGTTCAAGGCCACCGACGTGCTGGTCGCCAAGCTCGGCTGATCGCCTCGCACTTCAAGAAATGTCCGCGACCGCACACACCCCGTTCCTCCCGAGTAGCTCACGCAGTGAGCGTATCGAGGGACGCATCGTGCTCAAGTCCCTCGATACGCCGCAAGCGGCTACTCGGGACGAACGGAGTGTGTGCGGGTATTCGGGCAAGACATTGGACTGATGCCATGTGCGTGATCATCCACAAGCCGGCCGGGACCGCGATCCCGCATGGCCTGCTGACGGCGGCGGCCTCGTTGAATCGTGACGGCTGGGGGCTGATGGGCTTCGATCGTGGTGGCCAGTTCCTGCTGGAGCGGCATGCGCACGTCGATGTCGCGCAATTGATCGCTGCCGAGCAGAACCATCGCGACGCCGAGATCGTAGTGCATCTGCGCCAGCTGACGCGCGGCTCCACCGACCTGCAGAACATTCATCCGCTGTGGGTCGAAGGCGGTACGTTTTTGATGCACAACGGCACGCTCGGCTGCCTGGAAACGGCACAGGTTTCGCGTTCCGACAGCTGGCATTTCGCTGGCGAAGTGCTGCGCCCGCTGCTGCAACGCGATGCCGAACTGCTCCAGCAGCCGGCGTTTTTGCAACTGCTGGAAATGGCGCTGGGCCAGGACAACAAGGCGGTGTTGCTGCAGCGGAGCACACGCCAGATCCACATCCTCAATCGCCGCTTCGGTGCGGAGGTGGAGGGCCTGTGGTGCAGCAATACGCGCTGGATCGATCAGCGGCTGTACACGCTGAGCGAGCCGGCGCAAGCGCAGGAACGCAGCCCTTCACCCGAGAGTTTGCACTTCATCTAGGTCGGACCTTCACATCCAAGGCCGACTGTACCGACAGAGACCTGACAGCATGACTGCATTAAGCGCGACACCTGATTTAGGCTTCAAAAACAAGCTCAAACCACGATCAGTGATGCCCGGCTTCGGTCTGAGCCTGGGATTCACCGTGTTCTACCTGTGCCTGATCGTGCTGATCCCGCTGGCCGGCGTGTTCTTCAAGACCGCGGACCTGGGCTGGGACGGCATCTGGCGCGTGGTCACGTCGCCGCGCGTCGACGCGGCACTGCGACTGAGCTTCGGCGCCGCCGCGATCGCGGCCACGCTCAATGCGGTCTTCGGCCTGCTGATCGCCTGGGTGTTCGTACGCTACGACTTCTTCGGCAAGAAGCTGCTCGACGCGACCATCGATCTGCCGTTTGCTCTGCCGACCGCGGTCGCCGGCATTGCGTTGACCGCGCTGTATTCCGGCAACGGCTGGGTCGGCCAGTACCTGGAGCCCATGGGCATCAAGGTCGCGTTTACGCCGCTGGGCGTGATCGTGGCGATGACCTTCATCGGCCTGCCCTTCGTCGTGCGCACCGTTCAGCCGGTGCTGGAAGAAGCCGAAAAAGAACTAGAGGAAGCCTCGGCCTCGCTCGGCGCGACACGCTGGCAGACGATCACGCGGGTGATTCTGCCGGCGATCCTGCCGGCGCTGCTGACAGGCTACGCGCTGAGCTTCGCGCGCGCGGTCGGCGAATACGGCTCGGTGATCTTCATCGCCGGCAACCTGCCGATGAAATCGGAGATCGCGCCGCTGCTGATCATCATCAAGCTCGAGGAGTTCGACTACGCCGGCGCCACCGCGGTCGCCGCGACGATGCTGGTGATCTCCTTCGTGATGCTGCTGATCATCAACCTGCTGCAGGCCTGGAGCCGCACGCGCTCGGGAGCCAAGAAATGAGCACGCCCCACAACACCGTCGACCGCACGCTGCAGGATCCGCCGAAGCTACCGTTCGAGCCGCTGATCCAGAAGAACGCGGTGATTACCGAGTCGCGCTGGGTACGCGTGACGCTGACCGCGATTGCGCTGATCTTCCTGCTCGGCTTCCTGCTGCTGCCGCTGATCTCGGTGTTCGTCGAAGCCTTCCGCAACGGCGTCGGCGCCTACTTCGACGCGATTCGCGAAGAAGACGCGCTCGCCGCGATCAAGCTGACGTTGACGGTGTCGGCGATCGCCGTGCCGCTGAACGTGGTGTTCGGCGTGACCGCGGCCTGGGCGATCACCAAGCACAGCTTCCGCGCCAAGCAGCTGCTGATCACCTTGATCGATCTGCCGTTCTCGGTATCGCCGGTGGTCTCGGGCCTGATCTACGTGCTGATCTTCGGCGCACAGGGCTGGGCCGGGCCGTGGATGAGCGAACACGGCTTCAAGGTGCTGTTCGCGGTGCCCGGCATCGTGCTGGCGACGGTGTTCGTGACCTTCCCCTTCGTTGCGCGCGAGCTGATCCCGCTGATGCAGGCGCAGGGCACCGACGACGAGCAGGCGGCGCTGAGCCTGGGCGCCAACGGCTGGCAGGTGTTCTGGCGCGTGACCATCCCGAACATCCGCTGGGGCCTGCTCTACGGCGTGCTGCTGTGCAATGCGCGCGCGATGGGCGAGTTCGGCGCGGTGTCGGTGGTCAGCGGCCATATCCGCGGCCTGACCAACACCATGCCGCTGCACGTCGAGATTCTCTACAACGAATACAACTTCTCCGCCGCCTTCGCGGTGGCATCGCTGCTGGCGATGCTGGCCTTGCTGACCCTGGGCCTGAAGAGCCTGCTCGAATGGCGTCACGGCGAAGAACTCGCGGCGACGCGCAAGCATTGATCAACGCTGCCAACGAACAAACCTAGAGAACATCATGGACATCCAGATTCGCAACATCCACAAGGGTTTCGGCAGCTTCCCGGCCCTCGCCGGCGTCGATCTCGACATTCATTCCGGCGAGCTGATCGCATTGCTCGGCCCTTCCGGCTCGGGCAAGACCACCTTGCTGCGCACCATCGCCGGTCTGGAATATCCGGATGCCGGGCAGATCCTGTTCGGCGGCGAAGACACCGTCGCGCTGCCGGTGCAGCAGCGCCGCGTCGGCTTCGTGTTCCAGCACTACGCGCTGTTCCGCCACATGACGATTCTCGAGAACGTCGCCTTCGGCCTGCGCGTACGTCCGCGCAGCGAGCGTCCCTCCAACGACGACATCAGGAAGAAGGCGCTGGAACTGCTCGACCTGGTGCAGCTCGGCGGTCTGGAAAAACGCTATCCCTCGCAGCTCTCCGGCGGCCAGCGTCAGCGCGTCGCGCTGGCGCGCGCGCTGGCGATCGAGCCGCGCGTGCTGCTGCTCGACGAGCCCTTCGGCGCGCTCGACGCCAAGGTGCGCAAGGACCTGCGCCGCTGGCTGCGCGAACTGCACGACAAGACCGGCTACACCACGATCTTCGTCACGCATGATCAGGAAGAGGCGCTGGAACTCGCCGACCGCGTCGTCGTCATGAGCCGCGGCCGCATCGAGCAGGTCGGCAGCACCGACGAGGTCTACGAAAACCCGGCGACGCCGTTCGTGTTCGACTTCATGGGCAACACCAACATCCTGCCGGGCGAAGTGCGCAACCAGGAAGTGTTCGTGCACGGCACCACCACCGCGATCGCCAGCACCAGCTCGCACGCGCCCGGCCCCGTCGACATCTACGTGCGGCCTATCGATCTGCGCGTCGCCGACCCCGGCATTCCGTCGTTCGAAGCCGAGATCCTGACGACGCAGCGTACCGGCCCGGTGGTGCGCTGCGAAGCGCGCGCGATCGAATCCGGCGTGACCCTGGAAATCGAGCTACCGCATCTGCACTTCGACGTGCCGCTGCTCAAGCCCGAAGCGCGCGTGCAACTGCGCCTGACCAATTTCAGCGTCTTCCCGAAAGGTGCGCCGATCACCCGCCAAGCCCTGCCCGACGTGGTGTCGAACGCGCCGGCGGAATATCGCGAGCGTGGTCGCGCGGGTTGAAGCTGTTGTCTGCTTCCCCCGCTATGCGGGGGAGGGAGTTTTAATCCGCGGCGGTTTGACCAGAGTGCGCAACATCACCTGCGCCAGCAGCGCCCAGAACGCCATCGTCGCCGCCATGCCGAGCGCGTTGCCGGTGTGCAGCGCGGCGACGACCACGCTCGAGGCTCCGGCGAGCACGAACTGCAAGGTGCCGAGCATCGCCGCGGCCATGCCGGCGCGGTCGCCGAACGGCGCCATCGCGCCGGCCTGCGAATTCGGAAAAGTGAAGCCGACGCTGCCCGTGACGATCACCAGCGGCACGGCGATGCCCCAGAAGCCGCCGAAGCCGGTCGCAGCGCAGGCCAGCATCGCCGCGGCGGCGGCCAGATACACCAGCAGGGTCGAACGCAGCACTTTCTCGGCGCGATAACGCTTGAGCAGCCGCGCGTTCAACTGCGACGCGAGAATCAGCGCGAAGGCGTTGGCGCCGAACAGCTGGCCATAGTGATCCGGGGCCAGGCCGAAGTAGTCGATGAACACGAACGGCGAGGCGGTGATGTACGCAAACATGCCGGCCTGCGCGCAACCGCCGGCCAGCGCATAGCCCATGAAGCGGCGATGGCTGACGATGCGCAGATAGTCTTTTGCCACACTGTTGAACGACAGCGGCGGCGAACGCTCGCGCATGACTTCATCGACGCCGAAGTGGATCGCCAGCATGCACAGTAGGCCGAAGCCGACCAGCAGCGCGAAGATCGCGTGCCAGCCGAACCACAGCTCGATCTTGCCGCCGAGTGTCGGCGCCAGGATCGGCGCGACGCCCATGACCAGCACCAGCGTCGACAGAACCTTGGCGGTCTCGTCGACCGGAAAGCGGTCGCGCACGATCGCGCGCGTGATCACCATGCCGGCGCAGCCGCCGAGCGCCTGCAGTGCACGCAGCGCGATCAGCGCTTCGACACTGGGCGCGAGCGCGCAGCCAATCGACGCGACGGTATACAGCGCCAGCCCGAACAGCAGCGGTTTCTTGCGGCCGAAACGATCCGAGATCGGGCCATACATCACCTGGCCGAACGCCAGGCCGATGAAGTACGCAGTCGCGGTCATCTGCACCGACGCGGTGTCGGCGCCGAGTTCGCGACCGATCGCCGGCAGGCTCGGCAGGTACATGTCGATCGACAACGGCCCGAGTGCAGTGACGGCGCCGAGGATCAAAATCAGGCGGCGATAGGGACTCACTTTTGCTTCCCCTCTCCCGCGTGCGGGAGAGGGTGGCCCGCAGGGCCGGGAGAGGGGCTTTTCGGCGAGCGTCTCCCCTCTCCCCCCGCTACGCGGGACCCTCTCCCGCACGCGGGAGAGGGGAATACAGCGCCGGGCATCAACCCACCTCGGGCTTCATCTGCGGGAACAGCAGCACGTCGCGGATGCTGGCACTGTCGGTCAAAAACATCACCAGGCGATCGATGCCGACGCCGACGCCGGCGGTCGGCGGCAGGCCGTATTCGAGCGCGCGAATGTAGTCGGCGTCGAAGTGCATCGCCTCGTCGTCACCGGCATCTTTCGCCGCGACCTGCTCCATGAAGCGCGCGGCCTGGTCATCCGGATCGTTGAGCTCGGAGAAACCATTGGCGACTTCGCGGCCGCCGGCGAAGAATTCGAAGCGATCGGTGACGCTGGCATCGTGGTCGCTGCGACGCGCCAGCGGCGAGACTTCGGTCGGGTATTCGGTGATGAACGTCGGATCCAGCAACTGCGTCTCGACGGTCTTCTCGAACACTTCGGTCAGCAGCTTGCCCCAGCCGTAAGCCGGCTTGGAATCACCGCCGACTTTTTTTGCATACGCGGCGAGAAACTCGCGATCGCCGAGCTGCTCGATGGTCACACCCGGATTGAAGCGCATCACCGATTCCTTCATCGTCCAGCGATTGAACGGCCGGTCGAGATCGTAATCGCGCTCGTTGTAGACCAGCTTGCCGCTGCCGTTCACGGCCAGCGCCACGTTGCGGATCATGTTCTCGACCAGGTCCATCGCGTCGCGGTAATCCGCGTAGGCCTGGTAGAACTCGAGCATCGTGAACTCGGGATTGTGCCGCGTGCTCAGGCCTTCGTTGCGGAAATTGCGGTTGATTTCGTAGACGCGCTCGAAGCCGCCGACGACCAGGCGCTTCAAGTACAGCTCCGGCGCGATACGCAGGTACAGATCGCGGTCCAGCGCGTTGTGATGAGTGACGAAGGGCTTGGCCGCCGCACCACCGGCGATCGGCTGCAGCATCGGCGTTTCCACTTCCATGAAGCCCAGCGCGTCCAGATAACCGCGAATGAATTTCACGGCGGCGCCGCGCTTCTGGAAGGTCGCGCGCACTTCCGGATTGACGATCAGATCCAGATAGCGCTGACGATAGCGCGTCTCGGTGTCGGTCAGGCCCGACCATTTTTCCGGCAGCGGCCGCAGGCCCTTGACCAGCAACTCCAGCGACTTGACGCGCAGGCTCAGCTCGCCGGCCTTGGTGCGCATCACCGTGCCGAAGGCGGCGACGATGTCGCCGACGTCCCAGCTCTTGAACGCCTCGTAGATTTCGGCGCCGATCGCATTGGACTGCACGAACAGCTGGATGCGGCCCGAGCTGTCCTGAATTTCGACGAACGACACCTTGCCCTGCCCGCGCTTGGCCATCAGGCGACCGGCGAGCCGGAACTCGCTGGTCTCGCTTTCCAGCGACGCGGCATCGCGCTCGGCATAGCAGCCGTGCAGATGCTCGGCGAGCGTGTCGCGGCGGAACGTGTTCGGGAAGGCATTGCCCGCTTCGCGCAGCTTCGCGAGCTTGTCGCGGCGCCCGGCGACGATGTGGTTTTCTTCGATCGGCGGCGTCGCGTTATTTTCTTCGGTCATTTCGTGAACCTTGCTGCTGTTGCCTTCTCCCTCCGGGAGAAGGTGGCGCGAAGCGCCGGATGAGGGCCTTGCAGGGATGAAGCGCACCGCTATCTGCAACACCCTCACCCCTGCCCCTCTCCCGGTGGGAGAGGGGTTCTTTCTCAGAGTCCCTGTTTGAGGCTCGCCTCGATGTACGGATCCAGATGCCCATCGAGCACTTTCTGCGTGTCCGCGATTTCGACGCCGGTGCGCAGATCCTTGATCCGCGACTGGTCGAGCACGTAGCTGCGGATCTGGCTGCCCCATTCGATGTCGGCCTTGGAGTCTTCGATCTTCTGGGCCGCGGCGTTGCGCTTGGACAGCTCCTGCTCGTACATCTTGGCGCGCAGCATCTTCATCGCCTTGTCGCGGTTGGCGTGCTGGCTGCGCTGCGTCTGGCAGGCGACGACGATGCCGGTCGGCACATGCTTGATGCGGATCGCCGACTCGGTCTTGTTGACGTGCTGGCCGCCGGCGCCGGAGCTGCGGAAGGTGTCCACTTCCAGGTCCGCCGGGTTGATGTCGATTTCGATGTTGTCGTCGACTTCGGGCGACACGAACACGCCGGCGAAAGAAGTGTGGCGGCGATTGCCGGAATCGAACGGCGACTTGCGCACCAGGCGATGCACGCCGGTTTCGGTGCGCAGCCAGCCGTAGGCATACGGGCCTTCGATGCTGACGCTGGCGCTCTTCAGGCCGGCGACTTCACCGTCGCTGCGTTCCAGCAGCTCGACCTTGAAGCCCTTGCCCTCGGCCCAGCGCATGTACATGCGCAGCAGCATGTCGGCCCAGTCCTGCGCCTCGGTGCCGCCGGCACCGGCCTGCACGTCGAGGAAGGCGTTGCTGGTGTCCTGTTCGCCGGAGAACATGCGGCGGAACTCCATGCCCTCGGCGATGGCGATGTAGCTGAGCACGTCGCGCTCGACGCCGGCGTACAGGCTGGCGTCGTTCTCCATCTCGGCGAGTTCCAGCAGTTCTTCGGCGTCGTTGAGGCCACGCGTGACCTTGTCGATCGGCTCGATCACGTCGGCGAGCTTGGCGCGTTCGCGGCCCAGCTCTTGCGCGTAGGCGGGTTTGTTCCAGACGTCCGCGCTTTCCAGCTCGGCATTGACCTCGACTAGCCGGTCCAGCTTGACGTCGTAGTCAAAGATAGCCCCGGAGCGCGTCGAAACGCACTCGCAGGGCCGTGATCTCGCTTTTGATCTGATTGGGTTCCATTCAGGAGAACCGTGCGCCACTTTGGAGGGCGCGCAGTATACCGGCGCGGCCACGGCAGCCGCGAGGGGTCGTCCTTTTGCGTGGTTGAAGCACCCCCACTTGCGTGGTACAAGCCCGCAGCCGCGACTGATTCAGCGATCAGGCGCAGGCACAAAACTAGAAAGCCGCACGCCGTATCGACATCTCAGAAGGGAGAGCACACCGATGGTACGTTCCGCATTGCTCAGCAGCCTGGTGGCGCTGACCGTTGCCCTGCCGGCGTTCGCGCAGGACGCGCCGCCGCCCGCAGTTTCCGACGTCGGCGCGCCCGAGGCCACCGTCGCCGCTCCGGCCCCGCTGTCCGAAAGCCAGGGCGAGCCGGCGCCGAGTTCGGACGCGCCGCCCGCAGCTACCGAGCCGATGGCAGACTCCGGCAGCGACGCGCCGCCGCCGAGCATGACCTCGGTCAACGACAGCGGCGACGCCGGGCATGGCGGCGGCACGCAGGGCGCCAACAACACGATCGGCAGCCGCTTCTACATCGCGCCGATGATGTCCTACGTTTTCGCCGACAAGTCGCGCGATACCGACGACGGTTACGGCGGTGCGCTGGCGCTGGGCAAGAAGTTCGGCGACGCGCTGGCGATCGAAGCCAACGGCTACTACAACCGCTTCAGCGACAACGTCGCCGGCGGCGATGGCGCAGCCGAGACGTTCGGTGGCGGCCTGTCGCTACTGCTGGCACCGCTGCCCAGCTTCCGCGACGTCTACCTGATCGCCACCGGCGCCTACGGCATCACCAAGAACCTGCCCGGCGCGCCCGACGACAACTACAAGAGCTGGCTCTACGGCGCCGGCCTCGGCTACCTGCTGCAGCTGACCGACGGCGGCACCGCGCTGCGCGCCGAGGCGATCTACCGCGTCGACGACCACAAGCAAAGCGACGCCGGTGCGAAGAACTTCGAGGACGTGGTGTTCAACCTGGGCCTGATGATCCCGCTGGGCGGCAAGGCCGAGCCGGAAGTCACCGACAGCACCACGCCGGCCGCGGTTGTGCCGATCGGGGCCGACGACGACAACGACGGCGTGCCCAACGAGCTCGACCAGTGCCCGGCGACGCCGGCCGGCGCGATCGTCAACGCCCAGGGCTGCGAGAACGATGAAGACGGCGACGGCGTCGTCGACCGCCTCGACCGCTGCCCCAGCACGCCCGCCGGCACGCCGGTCAACGAGGAAGGCTGCCCGGTCGCCAAGGGCTGCAAGACGCCGGAGCCCGGCCAGGCGATCACGCTGGAAGGCTGCGCCGCCGGCGACACCATCGTGCTGCAGGGCGTGACCTTCGAGTTCGACAAGGCGCGGCTGACGCCCAACGCCAAGGTGATCCTCGACGGCGTCGGCGACGCGCTGGTCGCCAAACCCGAGATCAAGGTCGAAGTCGGCGGTCACACCGACGCCAAGGGCTCGGATGCCTACAACCTCAAGCTGTCGGACAGCCGCGCCCAGGCGGTCGAGCAGTACCTGATCGGCCGCGGCATCGCCGCCAGCCGTCTCAGCGCCAAGGGCTACGGCGAAAGCATGCCGGTGGCCGACAACGACACCGACGAAGGCCGCGAGCTGAATCGCCGCGTGGAACTGAAGATCGCCCCCTAGCTTTTGCGGCGGACATTGACCCGGCTGGCCGGCGACGCGGATAATCCGCGTCCGGCCACGCCGGGTTGTTTATTGCGATGTCGAGCGGGACCGTGTCGGGGTATAGCGCAGTCTGGTAGCGCGCCTGCTTTGGGTGCAGGATGTCGGGAGTTCGAATCTCTCTACCCCGACCAATTTATAATCAAGCACTTAGGATCGATTTTAAGGCATCCGAAAGTGCAGAAGTTTTGACAATTGACGGTTTTGCGCTACATCTGCGCTAAATCACCGCGATTTGTTACCTAAACTATTTTTCGCCACTGGTTTGTCGACTGTCGTTCCGGCTCGTCCGGCAGGCGTTCTGCGCAAACTCGCGGTTGCAGGATCACGGGCAAGCCCGGCAATCCCTCGCCTGCATGCTCTTGAAGATGGCGTTCTGGCGGGCATGAAGCAGTGGGCTACTGCTAGCGGTGTAGCCGGCCCGCATCTGCATTCTCAGGCTCGCCAATGATTCGCAAAGCGACGCGCACGAATACCCGACATAAGCCGCGTCGGCATCCCTGGCACGCGCTGCCGCTCTCTGTTGCTCCTGTTGGCGCCCTGCCCGCGCCGCGCTCTGAACCTCGCGGCTGTAGCGCTCGTCGGCTTGGTCAAGTAGCCACTGGTTCGGGTTTGCCTGTTGCGCGGGCTGACTACGCGGCGTGTAGGCCACCGAAGGCGCCGAAACGGAGCATGGTGCGTCCTGTCGCCAGTTGCGCCCGCTCTGATCCGAGCACTGATAGAGGGTAACCGGCTCTTGTGGCACAGCTTGCTCTGACGCCACCGGCTCCGATGCCGGCTGACTACTGACGTAGGAGCGGCCAGCGAACAGCAATGACGCCAACACCAGCGCCACTGCGGCGAGGTAGCGCGGAAAATGGTCTACGCTGCGCGCGCGGCTTCGATGTGGAACGCGGATAGGGTTCATGGGGTGCGAACGGTTGATTGGCCTTGAGTCTGCCCATGCGAACCAGTCAGAACGCGGCAGAGTCGATCAGCGGCGCACCTTGGCGGGCGTATAGCTGAGAGGTGGTGCACGGCGGAGCCATCCCGTCGGTAGCGCTTACCAAGCAAGTGAGGCCATGATCCAGAAGCGATCCCGCCCCAGCACGTAAACGCACGCCGATGACTAGCGCACAACCGGTAGACATTCGATCCGCGCTGTTAGGGAAGGTCTGAAAAACCCATTGCGAGTGGCGTGATGGTTGCTGCGATCTGTGGCTAGAAAAGAATCGGAGCGGAAGCAATGCAGTTGAGTTTCGGGGACGCGGAGTACGCGGGCAAGCGAAAACGGACACGTCGGGAGATTTTCCTAGCCGAGATGGACCAGGTGGTTCCGTGGAAGCTGCTGCTGTCGCTGATCGAGCCGGTGTATCCGGTGGGCGGCGATGGACGGCCGCCGTATCCGCTGGCGACGATGCTGCGCATTCACCTCATGCAGAACTGGTTCGGATTGTCGGATCCGGCGATGGAAGAGGCGCTGTACGAAGTCGCCTCGATGCGTCAGTTTGCCGGGCTGTCGCTGACGCGGCCGATCCCGGACGAGACCACGATTCTGAATTTCCGACACCTGCTGGAAACGTATGGGTTAGCACTGGAGCTTTTCACCCGGATCAATGCCTACCTGGGGCGCAAAGGCTTGCTGCTCAAGCGCGGCAGCATGGTGGATGCCACGATCATTTCGGCGCCGAGTTCGACCAAGAACGCCGACGGTGAGCGCGATCCCGAGATGCACCAGACCAAGAAAGGCAATCAGTACTTTTTCGGCATGAAGGCGCACATCGGCGCGGACGTGGATTCTGGCTTGGTGCACACCGTGGTGGTAACCGCTGCCAATGAAGCCGACATCGCGGTGGTGGACGAGTTGCTGCACGGCAGGGAGCAAGTAGTCTATGCCGACGCGGGCTACACGGGCGCAGACAAGCGCGTGGTGAGAAAGAAACTGCAGTGGCAGATCGCGGCTCGCTCAAGCCGGATTCGTGCGATGCCGGAAGGCAGTCAAAAGCGCGCGGCTCAGCAGGCGGAATATGCCAAGGCTCGCGTTCGCGCCTTCGTCGAGCATCCGTTTCGCGTAATCAAGCGGCAGTTCGGCTACAACAAGGCGCGCTTCAAGGGCCTGGCGAAAAACACGGCGCAGGTGATGACCCTGTTTGCGCTGTCGAATCTGTGGATGGTGCGAAAGAAATTGCTGTCGATGACGGGGGAATTGCGCCCGCTGATACTCAATGTGGGATGAATTGTCACCGGTAAGCGTCTTTTGATCAGCTCAGGCCGATAAATGAATCAGTCGGCTTCGCAGAAAACAATCATGAAGGCAGCGCCGCAGTCACCGCTTCGACTTTCGGTGAGTTATTCAGAGGTTCCTTAGCTGTTATTACAGAGCAGACCCCGCGAGATAGTTCAAGCAGCCTTCAGACATCATCTGTACTCAGCGCTGTATCAGAGAGAATTGGCGCGCGAAGGGATCAGGCTCTTCAACAGGCAATTCTGACTGACTTCTATGATCTTTTTAGAACCGGCCTGTTCGCGTGGGGGCTGGACTTGAACAATCCAAACCCACCGTTCTTTCACGCAACCGAAGTAGGCCGGCGCACACTGTCGTAATTGACGCGAGACCCGGCGAATCCAGCGGGCTATAAGTCACATCTGAATTCGATAGCACGTATCAATGATGTGGCTCGATCTTACATCGATGAGAGCGTGAGCTGCTTTTCAAACGGACTACACAAAGCCGCAGCCGTAATGGTCGGCGCATCGGCCGAAAGCCTGATTTTGGAACTACGCGATGGAATAGTTTCAAGACTACACGCTATCGGGAAAACGCCATCACGTGACTTGCAAGATTGGCGCATCAAGCGCGTCCTAGAAGCCATTTACAGTCATTTGCGAGCGCAGCAAATGCCGTCGCAGATACGCGAAGAGTTCGAATCATATTGGCCCGCGTTCTCACAGCAGATTCGTGCAATAAGAAACGACGCGGGCCATCCTTCAAGCGTAGCTCCGGTTACAGAAGATACTGTTCATGCGTCTTTGCTGGTATATCCCGAACTGGCGAAGTTGCAAAATAAGCTCGTGGATTTTGTGGCGTCGTCTTACGCTTAGCTCGGCCATTCAGCAGAACAGAAAAAGCCCCGCACCAGGGGTAACCGGCGCGAGGCTCAATTGCTCGATGTGTCGAGTGTTGACTAACCTACCGACAACTACCGCAGACTGCCTCAGAAGCGGCCTGCGACAGCCCACCGGAAAGAGTGGTGAAAAGAAACAAGCATCAGACGATAAAACTGCGCATGGTGACTCCCAAAAATGTGCGAGAAGTTTCGCGCCAAAAACCTAGTCAATTGGCGCGACATGAGTAAGCTCCCGATGGCGCCCCTTACAGTTTCCACATGCCTGCCGCGCGCAGCGCTCGACCAGCTATTCGCGGCAAAGGTCAGGCGACTGTTGCGGGTTTTGCTCGGCGCCTATGGACTCGACTACACTCTTTTTTCTATTTCTGTTAGGTCTGACATGCGAATCAGATATTCTAGCTTGGCGCACGCGAGTCTTCTTCTAGTTGTTCTAGCTTGGACTGGTTGCGCGCAAGCTGCTGTGACGGGGTCAGTCAAGGGGTCCATTTCAACTCTGCAGGGAGAGAACATCGCCTATGCAGGCACGGCGCATTTATACCTCTGCCAAGCATCGAACGACGTAGTCTGTACCGGAAGCACGAGTGCAGCTGCCGCAGTAGATGATAGCGGCAACTACTTAATTATCTTGGACTCAGCGGATGTCGTGCCTGGAAAATATCAGGTCACTCTCGGGAGATCAGCAACACCGGTTGGTGCTTCGCCGCCGAGTTCAACCAAGCCAGTCTTCGCTTTCGTAAACTTAGTCAACGGCAATAATAGTATTACGCAGAATTTTCAACTCCCTCCATCTGAAATTCAGATATATCCAAGCAATACCTGCGGAGTATTTATTCCGAAAAAGGGCTCTTGCACAGTCGACGTCACCCTTAAAAATACTACTAGCACCCAGATCGAATTCGATTGGTGGGCCGAGGTGCAAACTTATAGCGATAGCGGCGAAGACTCGTATATCACTGGAAAGAACGGAAAGAACTCTCGCTATCACACTACGCTTGCTGCAGGCGAATTAGTGACACTCCCAATCGTAGTGTCAACGTACAAAATGGAAGTGGGGTCACAAATACACGTTAAATTCACAGCCTCTTCCACCGATACGCCCTCTTCAATTTTGGGTCTTGGAATCTTCGGAATCAATACGACGCAGTTAAAAATGAACACCGAACTTACGTTCACTGTTGGCGGCACCGACAGTTCTGGCTTGACCCCAGTCGTTAGTTATTCTGATGGTTTGCTGAAGCTAGAAGTTCGCAATGACACCGATACTGACCTTGGTCATTTCGTGGCAAACTTTCACATCTCAAGCGGCATAGTGGTGGTTGGTGGAAGCACCGGATCAACTTGCCCGGTTAGTAGTTTTGGATATCCTGATGTCGAGATTGAGTTCTTCTCACTGTATAAAGGTGCAAGCTGCGGGATATTTATGACAATCGCTCATGGATCATCGCTTCAATCTGTCACAGTAGACAAGGGCGATATCTATTTGGATAGCGGCAAAAAAAACAAAGAAAAATATAGCTATTCATTCGTTCCCTAGTCCTTTAATAGACCAAGAAAAAGGCGCCCGATCCGTAGCCCGAGGCGCCCTTGTCGTTTCTACAGCGTCCCGCACGTCTTAGCTTTTTGTCGCGTGCGTCCAGCATCCGCATGAGCTGCGCAGCCGGCTGGCGCTCACTACGCGCCATATCAGCATGATGGTCCTTTCCCAGCATTTCACGCGCGCCCGTTCTGGCGGCTGCACGACGACACCACGATTATGTCGTGTCGCTCGAGATCAACCGATGCAAGGTGCGGGCTCGGCACGACGTCAAACGGCAAGGCCGAGTTCTTTCAGCATCGATTTATCGCTTTTGAGTTGCAGAGGCGCTTCTCAAAAAAAGAGCCCCGCACCAGGGAATGCGGGGCTCGGAGAGCCGGTCATATCAGCCGGCGTGTCTTCGAAGGGAGTTGAGCAGAAGACGAGTTCATAGTGACCCGCGCACAGCCGCGCGAGCATGACTCAGCGATCAGAGGCGGGTGGCGGCAGAAGAGCGGCCAAGGGACTGCCCGGCGCAAGGTCTAAAAAGAAAAAGCCTCACATCGGAGGCGATGCGAGGCTCAGTTGCCTGTACGGGTCGGGGAGCACAGGCGCGTCATAACGGGGGGAGATGAAGTGGCCAGATTGCGCGTTAACAACTTGCCGGCACGTGAATCGAGGAGACGGCTCGCGCTTCGCACCGAATGGCAGCGGGCGTGGCCCTCATGCCGCCGTGAACGGCGGTGCATCTCCGTGCCGAGGCCCGTTCGGCGATTTCTGCGCCACTGAGCGAAGAGCGCGGTCAGCGCCGAGAATCAGCATCGTCCTACAGAGTGACGGTAATTCACTGACTAAAATCGAGCCGGGCGCGAAGGATCGCACCTGGCTCTATCGAAGGACCGAAAGCCGTCTGCAGGCCCCCCAGCCTGCAGACGGTTTAATTTTCTCGGGTCCGCGGGATCTGCGGCGTGCTTCCGATGGTCCGCCACGGCAGAAACCGACCGCAGTCTGGAGGTAGCCGGCAAGCCGATCGCTCAAGCTTCGCCCCCTCACCGAGCCGGCAAACTCCACAATGCCTCCACAGTTCCGGCGGCCGGCCTGACTACAATCCGGCCGGGGCGGAGGACCACCCCTGACGGTACGTTATCGAGGGATCGAAAACCGCCTGCAGGCCCCCCAGCCTGCAGGCGGTTTAACGTTTGCGGTGAGGCTGCCGACCTGCCGCTCCGGTCCCGAGCCTCAGGCGGCTGCGGCGTTCTGATCCGGCTTGCGTCGGCGATCGGCCTTGGCTTGGGACAAGGCGATCCAGCCCGCCAGCAGGCGGTAGCTGCTGCGGCCGACGACGATCTTGATCAGCTCGCCCTCCGCTGAGCGAAACGTGACCACGGCGGTGGCCTGGTCGTCGGCCATTTCGCCAAGTTCGGCGGTGTCGATGTCGAACGAGCGCTTGGTCCCGTCCACATCGATCACGTCTTTCAAATTACTCATTTCCACATCCCCAATTCGACAAGGCAGCCGTCGGGCGGATGAGTTCTGGCTCACCCGCCCTCTGACCTGCCCACAGCAACAGTGCCCGAAGGAAACCAGCGAGTCGTTGCCCCTCGCCTTTACTTCATCCGTCTAGACGGAATATCCGGCCAAAACCGGCAATCGTCCGCAATCGTTCCAATACAAAAAGAGCCCCGCGCCACAGGGAGCGGGGCTTTGAATGCCGGTCATATCATCCGGCCGCCTCCCCCAACAGCGTTGAAGAAGACCGACTCATCTTGATCGGCGCGCCGTCACCGAAGCCGTAGCCGACGATCGGAGGCGCGACGCAGCGGAGGAATGGGACGGCCGAAGCCGCTCGGCGCCATGCCGGTCGCCGTCTTCGATCGGCGGCATACTCTGTGCCGCAAACCCCGACGGAGATCGACGTGACGACAAGCCGCCTTTTTCTGGCGATCCTGGGCTTTTCCTGGCTCGGTTACGGCCTGTATTGCCTGATATCGCCAGGACAACTGGCGACCGTGGCGGGCGTTGCCGGCCAGACGCTTGCCGGCAATAACGAGCTACGCGCGATGTACGGCGGCGTGCAGAGCGTCATCGGCCTGTCGGCGCTCTATGGCGCGTTCAAGCCCGCCTGGTCGCGCTGGTCGCTGCAGATCCAGGTGCTGATCTGTGCCGGCCTGGCACCGACCCGCATCGTCAGCGCGCTGGCGACAGGCGACGGCTCGGCCTACACGATAGGCGCCTGCGGTTTCGAGCTGGGCTGCCTGATCCTCGCCGTTTTGCTGCTACGCCGGAACGCTTAACGACCCGCCGCAACGCTAGGCTCGGGCGACCCGCAGACAGAACCCAATCGGGGCAACGGAAGAATACGGCGCCCCAGGGGAGCAACGGCCGCAAGCGGCACTGCCTGCAGCTTTAAAGCGCCGCTTCGCGTAGATTGCTGACAGCACAACCACGGGATCGACAGAGCGTAATCATGGGAGGCACTCACCAGGCCGCACCGCTATCGGTGAACGAGGAGCAGCGCCTGGCGGCGCTCGCCGGCTACCAGATCCTGGACACGCCTTACGAGGGCGACTTCGACGACATATCGCGCCTCGCCTCGCAGATTTGCGAGACGCCAATCGCCGTGGTCAACCTGATCGACGCCGGCCGGCAGTGGTTCAAGTCCGAAGTGGGCCTGGGCGTGCGTGAAACCCCCATCGACAGCTCGATCTGCGCGCATGCGATCCTGCAGCCGTCGCTGTTCGAGATCCGCGACACGCTCGAAGATCCGCGGTTCGTCTGCAATCCGCTGGTCACCGGCGATCCGCATCTGCGCTTTTATGCCGGAGCCCCGCTGCGCACCCCGGACGGCTTCCAGCTCGGCACCGTCTGCGTACTCGATCACCAGCCACGCCAACTCAGTGCGCGGCAGCGCGAGGGCCTGCTGGCATTGTCGCGACAGACGATGGCGCTGATGGAACTGCGCCGCGCACTGCGGGCCGCCGACGCCACACAGAAGCAGCTGCGCCGCGTGATGACCACCGCCGGGCACGATCTTCGGCAGCCTTTGCAGCTGATCAGCCTGAGCATGGAACTGGCGAGGGCCAAGGCCGGCGACGCCGACGCGGTGGTCCGGCACAGCACGCTGGCCCTCGACGCCGCCAGCCGCCTGGGTAGCGAACTCGACACGCTGGCCCTCGCCTCCACCACCGACAACACGCTGGCG
The DNA here is from genome assembly GCF_965279055.1 of Hydrocarboniphaga sp. Classification (NCBI taxonomy): domain Bacteria; kingdom Pseudomonadati; phylum Pseudomonadota; class Gammaproteobacteria; order Nevskiales; family Nevskiaceae; genus Hydrocarboniphaga; species Hydrocarboniphaga sp. The sequence goes on from NZ_OZ257125.1 coordinate 3,034,284, forward strand.
CCGGCAAAAGTGCCGCTGCTGCTGGGCGAGCGCTTCGACAGCCTGCGCCGGATGTGGACACCGCATGCGGAGCGCAAAGGCCTGAAGCTGCGCTTCGCGCCGAGCTCGGCGCGGGTCTTGAGCAGTCCGCAGCTGCTCGACACCATCCTCGGCAACCTGATAGGCAATTCGATCAAGTACACCGAGGCCGGCAATATCCTGGTCGGCTGTCGCCGCCTGCCGAATCAGGTCCGTGTCGACGTGCTCGACACCGGCATCGGCATACCCGCCGAGCAACAGGCGACGATGTTCGAAGCCTTCCGCAAGGCCGACGTCCGCAGCGACGGACTCGGGCTCGGCCTGGCGATCGTGCGCAATACCGCCGAGCTGCTCGGCGCCTCGTTGCAGATGCGCTCAACCCCCGGACGCGGCACCGTCGTCAGCCTGACGCTACCGCTGGCAGCGTGAGCGTATCGTCGGCGCCTGGGCCGGCATGCAAGCTGCTTTCGCCAATGGCAGTCAACTTCTCCGGATACGCCAAATGGCGCTCCACTATTACGACGAGATCAGCGGGCGCAATCGCCTGAAGCGTCGCTATCTGTATGCGGCGATCGGCTTTGTCGGCGGCACGCTGTTCGGCCTGTTGGTGCCGCACTTACTGTAAAAACTGGCAGCGAACGAGCTTTCCACGCGCCAATAAAAAAGCCCCGTAGCAGGGAGACTACGGGGCTTCCCGCCGGCTCGGCCAGGAGTGCGGCGCGTCTTCCAAGGGAGGGAGAAGACGCTTGCAGCCTGATCCTTCGCCGAGCGTATCGGGGGGCGCGGCAGATCAGCGGCGAAGTTTCGCCGGAGAGCCGGTTACAGCGACTCGGAACGCGGCGCGGCGACAACGCGGCGACTGTCGAAGCAGCGCCGGAACCGGCCGTGTCGGCGCTGTCGCACCCGTTCGCCCGAATCGACGCAGGCACATCACAAGAATCGCCGTCGGATGATCGCGGGTGATCAGTCGCTGATTCGGGGACTACGTCGCGGCGTCCATCTCACATCGCCAGGCCCGGACTGTGCAGGGCGTCGTTGCTTGCCGGCTGCATGGGCGGCGCGCGACGCAGGCTGGCCAGCAGTTTCAGCAGCGGCTCGAACTCGAAAGGCTTGGTCATGAAGGCATCGACGGCGACGCTGTCGCGCAGCTGCGGCGGGCAGGACGCCGTCATCAGCACGATCGGCATCGCGGCCGTTGCCGGATTCAGGCGCAGCAGGCGTACCAGTTCAGCACCGTCCATGTTCGGCATCCACAGATCGGTCAGCACCATGTCGTGCGGCTGCTGCAGCAGGATCTCGAGGGCCTCCATGCCATTGCCCGCAACGGAAACACGATAGCCGGATAACTCCAGCGCCATGCTCAGCACCCGTCGGGTGTCCCGGGAATCGTCGACCACCAGTACCGAAAGGGATTGCGAATCCCCGCCTGTCGTATTGTCCGATGCCTCGTCCATTGGGTCCTCTCATCTCCGGCGCGGTCGACTCAGTCGACCACCAGCTCCGGCGTCGCCATTGCAGCGGCATTGCGGCGACTGCGTCAGTGGTCCAAATCCACTATCGGCCGGCAGACGAGGGAACCCGAGCGAAGCAGACGGGCGGCAGTCGCTGGCGGCGGATGCGGCTTCATTGGCCTGCATCTGCCGGACGACGGGGTTCCGCCACGGGCGGGCGCTCGAATACACAGGGGGTTTGCTGATCGTGGTGGCGGCCGTCGTCGTCGACGCAGCGATAGATCACGCGTGGTGTCGGTGGCGCCTGCATCGCATGGGCGCCGTCCGCAGCCTGCTCCGCGGCGCGATAGTCCAAGTAGTACTGCGCAGCGACCGCGAGCAAGGCAATCACGGAAATCGCGGCCAGAGCGAAACGCGCCAAATGATCTTCGCGTTCGGCCTGATGGCGACGCGGCCTGTGGACAGGGTCCATCGAGCACCTGCGGTTACGGGGGGCCGACGCAGTCTGCGCAGCACGATTCGCAGGGGCTGCGAAACGCGGCACACAAGCCGCGCTTCGCTCGCCGGAAATCGAAGCCACCGCTCATTTGACTCACGATTCAGTGCGCTTCATCGCAAAAAAAGAGCGCCACGAGGGCGCTCTCTTTTACACGGAATGCTCAAGCTGCTTTTCGCATCAGGCCCGCGCGACGCTCCAGCGAGACGCTGGGCAACAGCTTGGCCACGACCTGGCCACGCTTCATCGGCGTCTTCGACATCTCGGCCATCAGCTGATCCTTCAGCGTCTTCATTCGCGCGCCGAGCGCGTCCAGATCGAGCCCGGTCTTTTCGACCTTGGGAAAGTACTCGCTCTCCTCTTCCTTGACGTGATGCTGCACGTATTCCTTCAGCACGGTGACGTAGGCGCCGAACAAGGCATCGCCCGGCTTCATGCCGTCGAGCCGCATGATCAGGCCCTTGAGGCTGGCGTGTTCGACGAAGGCCTCGTCGACCATGTCCTGGTCATCCTTGTCGAGCACGCGGCGCGATTCCGGATAGAAGATCTTCTCCTCGATCTCGGCGTGCACCGTCAGCGAGCGACAAATGCGCGTGACGATGGACGCTTTCTTGGCACTGTCGTCGGCGCTTTCGAACTCGGTGAACAAGGCATCGACTTCACGATGGTCGGCAATCAGCAATTTGGTGGCGTGGGTTTCGGACTTGAAATCGAAAAAGCTCATGGCTGGCATCCCTGCTGGCTGGTTGAGACTGCAGACTAAGCACGCCCGCTGAACCGCTGCTGTGCTTTCCGAATGCCCGTTATTTCGCCGATTTATCGCAATATCGCGCATAACGCAGGGCGGCCACCGCGATCGGCCTATTCAGCGTTCGGTGCGATTGCGCCTTCGGGTTTTTCGGGTTGGTCCGGCAGGCCCGGCCGATCCCGCTTTTTGACCTCGTCGGCCTGGCTCTGCGGATCGGTGCTATCGGGGTCGATCGGCTTGGCGCCGGGCGGATGTTCGGACATGGGCTGCTCCCTGCTGGGCTGCATGGGTGAGCCTTCAGCCTAGGCCGTGAAGGTGAGCCGGCGATGAGCCGTGGCAGCGCACCGCCTGTGCAGGTGCCGGCACAATAGCCGCACCGGCCGCCGCCTGAGGCTGGCCCACCACGCCGCACTGCCGGAGTTGCCGATGCTGACCCGCCTGTTTCTCGCGCTCGCCGGGCTGTCCTGGTTCGGCTTTGGTCTGTACAGCTGGATCAGCCTGCAGGGGCTCGCCGAAGCCACCGGCGTGGTCGCCAGCACCACGACCGCGTCGATCGAACTGCGCGCGATCTACGGCGGCATGCAGATCGGATTCGGCCTGCTGGTCGCGGCCGGCGCGCTGTGGCCTCGCTGGCAGACGAGTTCGCTGCACGCGCTGCTCTGGCTGGCGCTGCCGACCAGCGCCAGCCGCATCATCGCCGCGCTGCTTGCCGGTGAATTCTCGCGCTATACGCTGATGGCGATGGCCTACGAGGTGCCGATCGCGCTGCTGACGCTGCTGATCCTGCTGCAGCGGCGCCGCGGGCACTCGTAGCGGCCGCTACGGCTTGATCAGCATGCGCCGCAGCGACGCCACCATCTGCCGCGCATCGTAGGATTCGGCCGTCGTCGGCATCGGGTTCTTGCCCACCACGATTTCCACTTCCGAGGTATAGGTGTTCGACGTGGTCGCGGCGCCACTGTCGAAGCCACCGACATAGCCCGGTGTCGTCGTCACCACGGTGTCGCAACGCAGCAGCCCGCAGCGCTGATACACCGTCTGCTGCGGCACGAAATCCGGACCGGTATCCACGCCCGAAGTCTGGGTCTTCTTGTCGGTACTGCGGCTGATCAGCTGGAACCAGTCGTTACCGCTCTGCAAGGTCAGTTCGGCGGCGCGCAGCAGCGCGAAGTCGCGCGTGGTGTCGGCCGGCGTGCTGGCATTGCCGGAGAACGCCACGCGGTAATGATCGCTGCTCAATCGCGTTTCGGTGTAGCCGCGTGCATCCGCTTTGGAAGCCGGTTTGTACGGCGTCTGGCTGGCGCAGGCCTGCAGCAGCAAGGGCGCGACCAGCGCGATCACAACGCTTCTCATCGTCAGCCTGGTTGTCGTGTTCATCAATCGTGGTTCCTGTGGAAGGCGGGCGGTGGATGCCGCGCGCCGTAGACAGCGTCCTGCCGATCTAGTGCCGTTACCGATGCGCCGCCGCCAAACCGCTCGGCTCGGCACGCCGAAAACGCGGCGCGAAGGGAACGCAAGGCCGCCTGACGCACTCCAAGCCGCCGATGATAGATAGACGACAATTCCTGATCGCCACCGGCGCCGCCAGCGCGCTGGTGGCGACGCGGGCCCAGGCCCATAAACATCGGCCGCTCGGCGGCGCAAGCCTGATGCGCGCGATAGCCGACATCGAGAACCAGAGCGGCGGCCGTCTCGGCGTGGCGGTTCACGACACCGCGACCGGCCATCGCTTCGAATACCGCGCGGACGAGCGCTTCCCCTTGTGCAGCACCTTCAAGTTCCTGCTCGCCGCGGCCGTGCTGCAGCGGGTCGATCGCGGCCAGGAGAAACTGGAGCGGCCGCTGCCGGTCAAGGCCGGCGACCTGGTCGAGTATTCACCGTTCACGCAGACCCGCGTCGGCAAGAGCGCGAGCGTCGCCGAACTCTGCGAGGCGGCGATGACCCTGAGCGACAACGCCGCCGCCAACCTGCTGCTGCCGAGCATCGGCGGCCCGGCCGGACTGACCGCTTTCGCCAGCACCATCGGCGACCAGGTGACGCGGCTGGATCGAAACGAGCCGGCATTGAACAGCGCCCTTGCCGAGGACCCGCGAGACACCAGCTCACCCAACGCGATGATCGCCAACCTGCAGAAGCTGCTGGTCGACGCCGAACTGAAAGCGGCGTCGCGCACGCAACTGCAGGCGTGGATGCTGGCCTGCAGGACCGGCGACAAGCGCCTGAAAGCCGGCCTGCCGAGCGACTGGCAGGTCGGCGACAAGACCGGCAGCGGCTCGAACGGCACGACCAACGATCTCGCCATCGCCTGGCCGCCGAAGCGCGCGCCGCTGCTGATCGCCTGCTATCTGACCGGCTCGAAGCTCGACTCGGGCGGCCGCGACACCATCCATCTGCGAGTGGCCAAGGTGATCGCCATCCATATCGCGGACAAGGACGTCAGCGACGGCTAGCACCGAACTACCCATAGGGGTGAGGACGCCTGCCTCAGCGCGGCCTAGCCTGCGGTTGCGGCCAGGAACAAGACCGGGGAGAAAACCCATGGCGTCAGCACGCCTCTGGATGCCGCTGATGTAAACCGGCCCCGATCCGGCAGGGGCGCGGCTTGCGCGATAATCGGGCCACGAAGCCTAGGAAACGCGCCTAAGCAAAATCGGGAGAAACTCATGTTTGCCAGGATCATCTGCTGCCTCGTCGCCTTGTCGGCGAGCACTGTCGTGGTTGCCGAGGGCAAGGCGCTGAGCCTGCCCGAACTGCAGCGCTGCTCCAGCCAGGTGCAGCAACTGCGCACCGACTCCTCGAAGCTGACGCAGCAGAGCCAGCAGCTCAACGCCGAACGCGATGCGATCAATCAGAGCACCGCAGAACTCACTGCCGAAGACGCGAAAACCGCTCAAACCGACCTGAAAAGCGGCCTCGCGCTGCATCAGCGGCGCATGGACAACCAGGCACAGGCGGCGGCGCTTAACGCGCGTATCGCGCCACTGCGCCGCGAGATCGATTCACTGAATCTGATCAAGGCCGACTACGACCGCAATTGCTCGGGCCGGCCGTATCGCCGCGCCGATCTGGAGAGCTTGCCCGAAAGCCAGCGCAGCGCGATGCGCGCCGGCATGGGCGACGTGCAGGTGCCGTATATCGACCCGGCTTCCCTGGCGACGGCAACCACGCGCTGAGATTCTCCGCTATACACAGTCTTCACCCGGTTTTTCTTCAAACGTTTTTTTTGCAAGAACACAACCACAACGAGGAGAGCAGCATGATCAAGGTCAGCGTGATGTACCCGTCCGGCGGCGACGGCAAGTTCGACATGGACTACTACACCGGCACGCACATGCCGCTGGTGCGCAAGCTGCTTGGCAGCCCGCTGAAGAACATCGCGGTCGAACAGGGCCTGGCCGGCGGCACGCCGGGTTCGGCCCCGACGTATCTGGCGATGGGCCATCTGTATTTCGACAGCGTGGAGTCGTTCCAGACCACGTCCGCGCCGCATGCCCAGGAAATCCTCGGCGACCTGCCCAATTTCACCAACACCCAGCCGACGCTGCAGATCAGCGCGGTCAAGCTCTAACCCTCACCGGCGCAGGGGCCGGGGGGCCGGGCCGCCAGCCGTGGCTTATTTTGCGCGGCCGCGCAAAAAAACCTTTCCCCTCCGCGATCTTTTGGCTATGATGCGCGCCCTCGACGGTGGCCGTAGCTCAGTTGGTAGAGTCCCAGATTGTGATTCTGGTTGTCGCGGGTTCGAGCCCCGTCGGTCACCCCAATCGAGGGGCATGAGGCAAGCAGGTTCTGGGGGTTGCTAGCTCAATTGGTAGAGCAGCTGACTCTTAATCAGTAGGTTCCCGGTTCGAGTCCGGGGCGACCCACCACTTGCTTTGCAAGCATCGCTTTGCAAGAGATGATGAGCCGGCCGCGCCGGCTTTTTTTTGGCTTTCATTTCCCTTCACGCTGCGTCGTACTGCCGAGGCTTAATGAGCGCTCAACTCATCGACGGCAAGTCGATCGCCGATACCCTGCAGGGCGAACTCAGGACCCGGGTGCAGCAGATCCTGGCCTCGGGCCGGCGTGCGCCGGCACTGGCGACGATGCTGGTCGGCGGCGACCCCGCGTCCCAGGTCTACGTGCGCAACAAGCGCCTCGCCTGCGAACGCATCGGCATCCGCTCGCTGCCACTGCATTACGGCGCCGACATCTCCCAGGCCGAGCTGCTGGCCGAGATCGACCGGCTCAACGCCGACCCGGACGTCGACGGCATCCTGGTACAGCTGCCGCTGCCGGCCCAGATCGACGCGACCCTGGTCATCGAGCGCATCCTGCCGGGCAAGGATGTCGACGGGTTTCACCCCTACAACCTCGGCCGGCTGGCGCAGCGCCAGCCGGTGCTGCGGCCGTGCACGCCGTTCGGCGTGATCGAGCTGCTGCGCCGCTCCGGCGAGAGCTTTTACGGCCGCCGCGCGATCGTCGTCGGCGCCAGCAACCATGTCGGCAGGCCAATGGGCCTGGAGCTGCTGCTCGCCGGTGCCACCACCACCATCTGCCATCGTTTTACCCGCGACCTGGCGGCCGAGGTGGCGCGCGCCGAGATCGTCGTCGTCGCGGTGGGCAAGCCGGGTTTCATCAAGGGCGACTGGATTGCGCCGGGTGCGACCGTGGTCGATATCGGTATCAACCGGCTGCCGGACGGCAAGCTCTGCGGCGACGTCGAATTCGATAGCGCCCGCCAGCGTGCTGCCTGGATCACGCCGGTACCGGGCGGCGTCGGGCCGATGACGGTCACCATGCTGATGCACAACACCGTTATCGCCGCTAGCGGACATTGATGTCAGCAATAAGCGATATCGAATTCCGTTTACGCACCGTAATATGCACAGCTGTTCACAATGACTAGCTTTTTGTGCAGGTTACCTAGTTGCTCCCAACCGACGAATCATCGACCGGCCCGAAGGCCGGCATCTGCCTCAGTTTCGACGACGACCACCTGTCGTCCTGGCGTGATCACCGCCAACTTTTAAATGACTTCGGCGTCAGGGCGACGTTCTTCGTACGCGGCCTGGACCGCTTCGACAATGCCGAGCTGGCAGTGCTGCAAGGCCTTGCCGCCGACGGTCACGAAATCGGTTCGCACAGCTACCGCCATCGCAGCGTGACCCGGCATTACGGCGGCGATCCGGCGCGGGTTGCCGAATACCTGGAGGCCGAGGTGCTGCCGGCGGCGGCGGCAATGCGCAATCTGGGGCTGGAGGCAGGCAGCTTCGCTTATCCCTACGGCCATCACGCGCCCGAGTACGACCAGGCCGTGCTTGAGCATTTCGGGCACGTGCGCAGCATCGCCTACCGCCGTCGCTATCTGGCGCCGCACCGGCTGCGGACCATCTTCCATCGCCACGGCTCGGGCGAGCGGCTGCATCACGCGCTCGGCATCGACAACGTGTTCTCCAACGACAGCTTCATGGCCGCCGCGATGCGCAAGGCCGAAGCCCAGCAGATGGTGCTGAGCCTGTTCGGCCATCGCATCGCCGAAAACAACGAGGACTATTCGGTCCGTCCGAGCCGGCTGCGGTCGCTGCTGGAACTGGCGGCGTCGATGCATCTGCGCTCGTACAAGGTCTGCGAGCTGATCTGAGCGGCGCGCGCGACTAGAGCGCGCCGCATCCGGGCCGCGTGAGACGACCGAAGCGTCTAGCGAGGGCGCTTGTGCTCCGCCGCGAACAGGGTTTCTTCGATCAGCGCGCAGATGATGTGCCCGACCAGGCCGTGCCCTTCCTGGATGCGTGGCGTGTGCGTCGACGGCATGGCCAGCACATGGTCCGCCATCTCGTGAATCTTGCCGCCGGCGCCGCACATCGCGACCCGAATCAGGCCCTGTGAGCGCGCCACCTCCATCGCTTTCAGGATGTTCTTCGAATTGCCCGAGGTGCTCAGGCCGATGAACACGTCGCCGGCCTTGCCCAGCGCCTCGATCTGGCGCGAGAACAGGCGCTCAAAGCCGTAGTCGTTGCCGATCGCGGTCAGCGCGGAGGTGTCGGTGGTCAGCGCGATCGCCGGTAGTCCGGGCCGGTCGAACTCGAAGCGCGCGACCAGTTCGGCAGCGACGTGCTGCGCGTCCGCAGCGCTGCCGCCGTTGCCCGCGATCAGGATCTTGTTGCCGGCGCGGTAAGCCGCCACGCAGACTTCGGCGACTTTCGCGATCGCCGCGATCAGCACGCGATCCTGCAGCATCTTCTGCTTGAACTCGGCCGAGTCGGCAATGAAAGCGGCAACCGTGGCTTCGGTCAGCGGCAGCGGTGCGGTCATGTTGTGCTCCTGGCGATGAGCCGATTATACGAGCTACGGCCTTGCTTCCCTTCTCCCTCCGGGAGAAGGTGCCCCGAAGGGGCGGATGAGGGCGTCCGGGTATGCGCCAGACTTCGAGGCCCGCACCCCTGCCCCTCTCCCGGCGGGAGAGGGGTTCCAGTCACTTGAAAGCGCCGTACTCAGCACCAGATAAAGCGCATCCGATTCAAGCCCATTAGGAGCCCGTGCTCATGCGCATGGACAAACTGACCAGCCGTTTTCAGCAGGCCCTGCAGGAGGCGCAAAGCCTCGCCGTGGGCCGTGACCACACCGCGATCGAGCCGCTGCATCTGGCGGCCGCGCTGCTCGACCTGCAGGACGCCGGCACCGGCGCGCTGCTGCAGTCGGCCGGAATCGACGTCGCCGGCCTGCGTAGCCGCATCCTCACCGCGCTCGACAGCGTCGCGACGATCCAGAATGCGACCGGCGACATCAGCGTCAGCCCGGAGCTGTCGCGCTTGCTCAACCTGACCGACAAGCTCGCGCAGCAGCACAAGGATCAGTTCATCTCCAGCGAGTTCTTCTTTCTCGCCGCGCTCGACGACAAGGGCGCGCTGGGCCGCGCGCTGAAGGATTCGGGCGCGCGCAAGGAGACGCTGAGCGCTGCAATCGACAAGCTGCGCGGCGGCGCCAAGGTGGACTCGGCCAATGCCGAGGAAAACCGCAAGTCGCTCGACAAATACACCATCGACCTGACCGAGCGCGCCGCCAGCGGCAAGCTCGATCCGGTGATCGGCCGCGACGAGGAAATCCGTCGCGTGATCCAGGTGCTGAGCCGTCGCACCAAGAACAACCCGACCTTGATCGGCGAACCCGGCGTCGGCAAGACCGCGATCGTCGAAGGCCTGGCGCAGCGCATCGTCAATGGCGAAGTGCCGGAGTCGCTCAAAGGCCGGCGGCTGCTGTCGCTGGATCTCGGCAGCCTGATCGCCGGCGCGAAATTCCGCGGCGAATTCGAAGAACGCCTGAAGAACGTGCTCGCTGACCTCGCCAAAGCCGAAGGCAGCGTGATCCTGTTCATCGACGAAATTCATACACTGGTCGGCGCCGGCAAGGCCGATGGCGCGATGGACGCCGGCAACATGCTCAAGCCGGCGCTGGCGCGCGGCGAGCTGCATTGCATCGGCGCGACCACGCTGGACGAATACCGCAAGTACATCGAGAAGGACGCCGCGCTGGAGCGCCGCTTCCAGAAAGTCTTCGTCGGCGAGCCCAGTGTCGAGGACAGCATCGCAATCCTGCGCGGGCTCAAGGAACGCTACGAAGTGCATCACGGCGTCGACATCACCGACGGCGCGCTGATCGCCGCCGCCAAGCTGTCGCACCGCTACATCACCGACCGCAACCTGCCGGACAAGGCGATCGACCTGGTCGACGAGGCCGCGTCGCGCATCCGCATCGAAATCGACTCCAAGCCCGAAGCGCTGGATCGTCTCTATCGCCGGCTGATACAGCTCAAAATCGAGCGCGAGGCGCTGAAGAAAGAGAAGGACGAAGGCGCCAAGCGTTCGCTGGCCGCGCTGGAAATCGACATCGCCAAGTTAGAGCGCGAATACAGCGACCTGGAAGAAACCTGGAAAGCCGAGAAAGCCTCGGTGACCGGCAGCGCCGGCGTGCGCGAAGAACTCGAACGAGTGAAGATCGAAATGGAAGCGGCGCGCCGCGCCGGCGATCTGGCGCGCATGGCCGAGCTGCAGTACGGCAAGATTCCGGAGCTGGAAGCGCGCATCGCCGCGACCGCGAGCAGCGAACAGAAGCAGAAGTTCACCTTGCTGCGCACCAGCGTCACCGAAGAGGAAATCGGTGAAGTGGTATCGCGCTGGACCGGCATCCCGGTCAGCAAGCTGCTCGAAGGCGAGCGCGAAAAACTGCTGCGCATGGAAGAGGCACTGCATCAGCGCGTGGTCGGCCAGGACGAGGCAGTCACCGCGGTCAGCAATGCGATCCGCCGCTCGCGCGCCGGCCTTGCCGACCCGAATCGTCCGATCGGCTCCTTCCTGTTTCTGGGTCCGACCGGCGTCGGCAAGACTGAGCTGTGCAAGGCACTGGCGAATTTTCTGTTCGACACCGAAGAGTCGATGGTGCGCATCGACATGAGCGAATACGGCGAGCGCCATAGCGTCGCTCGCCTTATCGGCGCGCCGCCGGGCTACGTCGGCTACGAGGAAGGCGGCCAGCTGACCGAGGCCGTGCGGCGTCGTCCGTACTCGGTGATTCTGCTCGACGAAACCGAGAAAGCGCATCCGGAAGTGTTCAACATCCTGCTGCAGGTGCTGGACGACGGCCGCCTGACCGACGGCCAGGGCCGCACCGTGGACTTCCGCAATGCGGTCGTGGTGATGACCTCCAACCTCGGCTCGCAGCTGATCCAGGACATGATGAGCACCAAATCGCATAGCAACGACTATGCGGCGATACGCGAGGCGGTGATGACCGTGGTCGGCCAGCATTTCCGGCCCGAGTTCATCAACCGCATCGACGAGGCGGTGGTGTTCCATCCGCTGGGCTCGACGCAGATCCGCTCGATCGCCCGCGTGCAGTCGCAGCATGTGATCAAGCGGCTCGCCGAGCGCGGCATCGCGATGCATTTCAGCGACGCGGCGCTCGACAAGCTCGCCGAGGCCGGCTACGACCCGGTGTACGGCGCGCGGCCGCTGAAGCGCGCGATCCAGACCCTGGTCGAAAATCCACTGGCGCGGCGCATTCTCGATGGTGAGTTCGCCAACGGCGACCGCATCGAGGTCACCGAGAAGGCCGGCGCGCTGGAGTTTCAGCGCGCCGCATAAAACCCGTCGCTAGGCGTTCGGCAGAAAGCGCAGGAACTGCGTCCGCGCGCTTTCGCTTTCGCGGAACTGGCCGAGCATCGTCGTCGTCACCATCGAGGCGTTCTGCTTCTCGACGCCGCGCATGGCCATGCACAGGTGGCGCGCCTCGATCACTACGGCCACGCCCTTGGCACGGGTGAGTCTTTCGATGCAGCGCGCAATCTGGTCGGTCAGGTTCTCCTGGATCTGCAGACGCCGCGCGAACACGTCGACGATGCGCGGAATCTTGGACAGGCCGATGACCTTGCCGGCCGGCAGGTAGGCGACGTGGACCTTGCCGTGAAACGGCAGGATGTGGTGCTCGCACAGCGAATAGAACTCGATGTCGCGCACCACCACCATGTCGCGGTTGGCGGAGTCGAAGATCGCCCCGTTGAGCAGACGGTCGACGTCCTCGCTGTAGCCGTGAGTCAGAAACTCGAAAGCCTTGGCCGCCCTTAGCGGCGTCCCGGCCAGACCCTGGCGATCCAGGTCTTCTCCCACGCCGGCCAGCAATTGGCGGTAAAGCGACGCCAGCGGGTGGCTTTCGCGGCCTGAGCCTACATCGGGCCTATCTTCCAGCGACATGCCGGAGGGCGGCAAAAAGTCATCCATCGCGCTTTCCTGATCAAGAGATGAATCGAAAGCGGATGCTACACACTTTTCCCATTCAATACCTATACAATTTCGGCAAGCGGCGCGTGGTGCGTTGCGGATGTATAGGCTTGCACCGTCCACCGCCGGGCCCGAACCAACTCCGATGCCGAAATCCCAGAAGCGCCCCGATCCCGCCACCGGCGGCCAGTACCGCATCGCCGCGGTGTCCAAGCTGGTCGGCATGCCGGTGCCGACGATCCGCATGTGGGAGCACCGCTACGCCGTCGTCACACCGGCCCGCAGCGCGGCCAACGGCCGCCTGTACACGCGCGCCGACATCGACCGGCTGATGCTGCTCAAGACCGCCGTCGATGCAGGTCACGCGATCAGCACGGTCGCCGCGCTGAGCGACGATCAGATCCAGCGCCGGCTGGTCGAATCACCGAAGCCGATCGGCAGCCGCAGCGCGGATGCCTGCCAGGTCCTCGTTTGCGGCAATGGCCTTGCCGAGCAGTTGCGCGCGGCGTGGGCGACGCGCAGCGATCTGGTCGTCTCGGCGACGCTTCCGGCGATGCCCGGCGGCGGTCATGCCGACGCGGGGCGCAGCGAGGCGGTGATCGTCGAGGCGCCGACGCTGCATGCCAGCTCCAGCCGCAGCCTGCGCCAGCTGCGTTCGCTGACGCGGTGCCGCGTGATGATCGTGGTCTACGGCTTCGCCAGCCGCCAGACGCTGGCGCGACTCGACCAGGAGGGCATCATCGTGCTGGCGATGCCCGCCGATCCGGCGCAGCTGGCGCGGATCTGCCTGCTCGGCCTGGCGATGCAGTCCGAGCCGGTCGGCAGCGTCGAGCGGCGCCTGATGCAGCCGGCCGCGCCGCGCCGCTACGACGAGGCGTTTCTTGCCCGCGTCGCCGGCCTGCCCAGCGTCATCGGCTGCGAATGCCCCAACCACCTCGCGGACCTGCTCGGCAAGCTCAACGCCTTCGAGCAATACAGCCTGGAGTGTGAAAGCGCCGGCACCGCCGAGGCCTCGGTGCATGCGCTGCTGTATTCCGCCGCGGCCCAATGCCGCGAAATGCTCGAGCGCGCCCTTGGCCGCGTGCTCGAACACGAGGGTATCGACGACCCTACGGCGTCGGCGTCGCCCGCACCAGCGGCCTGACCGCGGTGAAACCGCCGTCCAGGGACAGCACCTGTCCGGTCATCCAGCTGTCTTCATCGAGCAACTGCATGGCCCAGCCGGCGGTTTCGGCCACGCGGCCCAGCCTCGCCAGCGGGTACTGGACCGTCACCGCCTGACGCGAGCGCTCGCCGCGCGTGAAGCCCTCAGTCATCGGCGTTTCGGTCAGCCCCAGCGCGATGGCATTGATGCGCCGCCCACGCGGCGACCAGTCGGCCGCCAGTGCGCGCACCAGGCCCTCGACACCGGCCTTGGCCGCCGCCACCGCGGCGTGCCCCGGCGTGCCGATCCGCGCCGCGACCGAGCTGAACAACACCGCCGCGCCGCCCGGCGCATCGCCGCGAGCCCGCCCGTACGCCTGCAGCGTGAAGAATGCGGAATCGAGATTGGCCGCCATCACCTGGCGCCAGTGATCCTCGCTGCAGCGCTCGATCGGCCCCAGCTTCACATTGCCGGCGGCGTGGCACAGCCGTGACGGCGCCTCGCCGAAATGCGCGACGGCCGCATCGAAGGCCGCTGCTGCACCGTCGGCGGTGCTGACATCGGCGACCACGTAGAGGCTGCGAGCCGAATCCGAAACGCCGGCCAGCGAGGGCTCGGGCGGGCGTCGCGACACCGCCGCCACCCGCCAGCCGCGCGCAAGCGCCGCGCCGATCACGCCCTGGCCGATGCCGCCGCCAGCACCGGTCACCAGCAACAGCGGCGGCGACGGATCGCTCGACATATCAACGCTCATGGACGACTCCAGAAAAGACAGAGGCCGGCAGGGCCGGCCTCAATAGAGGTGATGAACGCCCAGCCTCGGGGGGAGAAGGGGGCGTCGGGCATCACCGGTGCGAGACTGCAGTATCCGCACGCGTGTGGCTTTTGTAAAGTTTTTGTATGGATTATTGATAAATAAAGCTGTACAACACGGATGTGCCCGCCCAAGGGTACAAGACTCTCCCTATCAGCCAGTGCCTACAGCCAACAGGAAACGTCCATGAACCCTCCCAACACCCGTCGCCGGTTTCTCGGTCTGTGCGGCGCCGCCGCCCTCGCCACCTTTCCGGCCCGCAGCTTTGCCCAGAGCGCCGCCAAGCTCGACCTCAACGACCCGACCGCCAAGGCGCTCGGTTATGTCGAGAACGTCGCCAGCCTGAAGCCGGGCCAGGAATCCGCACTGAAGCCCGGCAGCCATTGCGGCAACTGCGCGCTCTACGCCACCGCGCAGGAGAAAGCCGGACATGCGCCCTGCGGCGCTTTCGGCGGCAAGCTGGTCGCCAAGAACGGCTGGTGCCGAGCCTACGGCCCAGCCGCCTGATCAGCGCTACCGCGGATCGTGGCCCGGGTGAAACCCGGCCACGAGCGCTGCCGTCCTACGCCTTGCGATTCACCAGCACGATGCCGGCGAGCACCAGCACCGCGCCGCCGATGAAACGCGGATCGAGCGGATCACCGAGCAGCAGCACGCCGAAGCTGACGCCGAACATCGGTGTCAGAAACGAGAACGCCGACAGCCGCGATGCCAGGTAGTGGCGCAACAGCCAGAACCAGGCGAGAAAGCTGGCGAAGGCCACGCCCACGCCCTGGAACGCGAGGCTCGCCCAAGCCACGGGCGTCATCGTCACCGCGTGCCACTGCCCCATGAGTGCCCCCGCGATCAGCAGCAACAGAGCACCCACCGCCAGCTGATACAGCAAGGTCTGCATCGGCGGCGCCTCCGACAGCGAGGAGCCGCGAATCAGCAGCGTCGTCGCGCTCCACATCAAGCCGCCGATCACGCCGAGCGCGTCGCCGATCAGCATCTCGTGCGAGTTCTGCGACGAGGCAGCAAAGCCGTTGGAGAAGGCCAGCGCCAGGCCGGCAAACGCGAGCAGCACCCCGATCCACTGCGTGCTGCGCAAATGCTCACCGGCGACGAAGAAATGCAGACCCAGCGCGGTGAAGATCGGCGCGGTGTACAGAAACACCACCAGGTGCGAGGCCGTGGTGTATTGCAGGCCCAGGCCGACCATCAGGAACTCGCCGGCGAACAAGGCACCGGCGCCGAGCCCGGCGAGCAGGCGGCCGTCGCGCAGCGAGAACGATTCGCGGCGGGCTGCCATCAACGCGATCAACAGCACGGTGCCGATCAGCGAGCGCAGACCGTTCTGCATCACCGGATGCAGCGACGGCGCCGCCAGCTTCATCGCGATCTGCTGAAAACCCCAGCAGGCGCACAGCACGACCATCAGGCCAACGGCAAGGCCGTCGAGAGGTTTACGCAAAGTCGACATTTTCTGGCAGTGGTCAGCGCGATTCGACGTGGACCTGGACAAGGCATCGCAGGCCCGATGATGCAGCGGCGCCGCCGAAAGGGGCGCCATCGTTTCACAACACCAGGCTCGATGGAATCGCCGCCGCGTCCGGGATTCGCCAGGGCCGTCGACATCAGCCGCTCACGAGCCAGGCGCGGCGAGCTGTTGTCGAACTTCATCGCGGGCTGTCCTGCATCCGCAACCGGCCGGCGGCCGTTACTCGCTGCGAGGCCTTCAAACCCTTTTTGACGGCTTTGCCCCGCCTCCGGGGCGCTTCGACTCTTGGGCGGACGATGTCCGCCTTTTTTTTGCCGCTTGCGCGGCGGAAATATCGATGCCCAAAGAAAAGCCCCGCAGGGGAACGGGGCTTGAAGTGCCGGACGCTTTCAGGTCGGCTGTCTTCATAGGGAGTTGGTGCAGAAGACGAGGCTAGATTGAAGCCGATGGCGGTCGCCGTCTGCTTTTTGCGGCTCAGCGGTACCGATGGGCAGAGACCCGGCGGCAGCCGCCGTGAGCGGGGATCCGTGATCCGGAACTTCGCCTGGGAAATGCACCGGCAGACTGGGCGACCTCCGCGCCGAACGTGACGGCTCGAAGCGGTCCCGTGGGCGCCTGGCGCGTGCGCCTTCGAATCGACGATTTCGCCGGGCCTGCGGCGTAACCGTGTTCAGCCGGAAATCATTCGCCCGGCCCAATATCGCGGCCGCAACCTCAAACCGGCCACGTTCACTGGGAGCGAACATGCAACTCGAAGCACGCACCGCCTCTGCGTTGAAAGTCGTTTCTCCGATGAGTCGTACAGAGCAGCTGGAAGCCGATCTCGCACTGATGAAGGACTATCTCCAGATGTGCTTTCGGAAAGAGGATTGGCACGGCGTGATGGACGCCTCCGCCGACATTCGCGAAATCGTCGCCAAGCTCAGCGTGCTGCGCGAGATGCCTGCCAAGCCGCTCAACAGCTGAATCCAGGACCTGCAAAACGGCGGACTCTCGCTTGGCCGGTCGTGCTGCCCTAACGCCTGGCTCACTGCAGCACATCGGAACCCAATGGCCGAAACGAAAAAAGCCCGGCGCGGAACCGGGCTTTATAACTACTTGAATTCTTGGTGGATAGTACAGGGATTGAACCTGTGACCCCCGCCGTGTGAAGGCGATGCTCTACCGCTGAGCTAACTATCCGAAGGGCGCGAATGATAGTGCCCGCCCCGGGGTGCGTCAACGCGGCGCGCGGCGTTCGCGAAAGAATTCGCGCAGCAGTTCGGCGGCCTCGGCCTCGAGCACGCCGCCGCGCCATTCCAGCTGGTGGTTCAGCCGCGGCCTTGCGATCACGTCGTAGACCGAGTCGACGGCGCCGGCCCTGGGGTCGCGTGCGGCGAACACCAGGCGCGATACGCGCGCGTGGATGATCGCGCCGGCGCACATCACGCAGGGCTCCAGCGTTACATACAGCGTTGTGCCGGGGAGCCGGTAGTTGGCGAGTTTCTGGCCGGCGCTGCGCATCGCCTGCATCTCGGCGTGGGCGCTGGCGTCGTGCAGCGTGATCGGCAGGTTCCAGCCTTCGCTGATCAGTTCGCCGTCGTCGCCGACCAGCACCGCGCCCACCGGCACTTCGCCGGCTTCGGCGGCATGCCTGGCGACTCTCAGCGCCTGGCGCATCCAGTGTTCGTCTTCGGCTTTCTGCGCGCCGTTGCCATTGCTGAGAGCGGCCTCGGGCAGTTCGGCGATGATGCTGTCGACGACGTCGGCGGTGTGCTCGATCACGTCCTGGCTGCGGAAGCGCAGCACCTGAAAGCCCTCGGCCTGCAGCCAGTGCTCGCGATCGGCGTCGACGGCCGAGGCCGCGTCCAGGCCGGCGTCGATCTCGACGACGATCTTCGGATCCCGGCAGACGAAGTTCACCACGTAGGGCCCGACCGCCTCGTCGCGACGGAAGCGGCAGCCCGGCATCTTGCGACGCAGATGGGGCCAGAGCTTGAGTTCGGCGTCGCTGGGGCGGCGGCGCGCGGGTGGCGCTGCGGCTGCTTGGCTTTCCTCCATCGTCGACGGCCCCGGTTGCGGTATGCGCGCCGATGCTACGCGGCGCGGCCGCGGGCCGACAATGCCGCGACGAATCGTGACAATCGCGCGTGCCCGCAGCGTGTAGAGTGCGGGCGGCGCAAGCCGCGCGCCGCACGCGACACAGCGACTGTCTCAGCTTTGACGCAGAAGCGGCGACAACTGCTCCAGCCGCTGCGACCAATGCGGGCCGCTGCGCCGCAAAACCGGCCGTGCGCGGTCCGCCGCGGCGCTGGCATGGTCGATGCGCTGCAGCCGCAAACTGCAACACCATAAAACTACTCGGGGAGAACTCATGCGTCGTCCAGTCATCGCCAGCGCCTGCCGCATTGCCGGCGGGCTCATCGCCGTCGCCGCGAGCAGCACGGTGGGCGCGCAAAGCGGCGCCGACACGCAGGCTCCTGCCGAGCTGGAGACGGTGACCGTGACTGCCACGCGCCTGCCCTCGCCGGCCTTCGACGTGCCGGCCTCGATCGACAGCGTCGGCGGCGACGATCTGCACGGCAATTCGCTGGGCGTGAACCTGTCGGAAGCGCTACCGTCGATCGCCGGCCTGCTGGCGCGCGATCGGCAGAATTACGCGCAGGACACGCAGATTTCGATCCGCGGTTTCGGCTCACGCTCGACCTTCGGCGTGCGCGGCGTGCGCCTGTACCTGGACGGCATTCCGGCGACGCAACCCGACGGCCAGGGCCAGGTCTCGCACTTCAACATGGGCTCGGCGGATCGCGTGGAGGTGCTGCGCGGGCCGTTCTCCGCGATGTATGGCAACAGCTCCGGTGGCGTCATACAGATGTTCACCGCCGACGGCAGCGATGAGCCCATTGTTTCCGGCAGCGTCGCCGGCGGCAGCTTCGGTACCTGGCGCAGCAGCATCGGCGTGCGCGCCAGCCTCGATCCTGCCAAGACCATCGACTACAACGTCAACTACGCCGCGTTTCACACCGACGGCTTCCGCGACCACAGCGAGGCGCGGCGTCAATCCTTCAACGGCAAGGTCGGCTGGCAGCTCTCCACCGACAGCAAGCTGACCTTCGTGCTGAATTCATTTTCGGCACCCAATGCGCAGGATCCGCTGGGCCTGACGCGCGCGCAGTTCGACGACAAGCCCAGCCAGGCGACGTCGGTGGCCACGCAGTTCAACACGCGCAAGAGCGCCGATCAGACCCAGGGCGGCGCGATCTACGACTGGCGCATCAGCGACACGCAGAGCCTTCGCGTGCTCGGCTATTACGGCGAGCGCAACGTCGAGCAATACCTGGCGATCCCGATCAGCGCGCAGGCCAATCCCCGGCATTCCGGCGGCGTGGTCGATCTGGGCACCGACTACGGCGGCAGCGACGCGCGCTGGACTTATGCCGACTTGCTCGGCGGCCGACGCTTCAGCCTGGTCGCTGGCGTCAGCTACGACGACCTGTCGCAGCAGCGCCGCGGCTACAACGACTACATCGGCACGCAGCTCGGCGTCAAAGGCGCACTGCGCCGCGACGAAACCGATCAGGTCTACGATTTCGACCAGTATCTGCAGGCGAGCTACGACTTTGCCGATCGCTGGTCGGCGCTGGCCGGCGTGCGTCACAGCTCGGTCAAGTTCGACTCCGACGATCACTACCTCGCCAACGGCGACGACAGCGGCAAGGCCGACTATTCGGCGACCACGCCGGTCGCCGGCGTGGTTTTCAAACCCACCGACGCGCTGCGTTTTTACGGTGCTTACGGCGAAGGCTTCGAGACGCCGACGTTTGCCGAGCTGGCCTACACCAACGGCAGCGCCGGCCTGAACTTCGGCCTCGACCCGGCGAAGACGCGCAATGCCGAAGTCGGCATGAAGCTGCGCCTGCGGCCGAAGACCGAATTCGATCTGGCCGTTTTCCAGGCCAAAACCAACAACGAACTCGCCATCGCCAGCAACAGCGGCGGCCGCTCGACCTACCTGAACATCGGCCACACCCGGCGCCAGGGTGTCGAGAGCAGCCTGACCACCGAGCTGGTCCGCGATCTGCGCCTGCAGCTCGCCTACACCTGGCTCGATGCGACCGTGCGCGACGACTACCAGACCTGCTCGGGCACGCCGTGCACGGTGCTCAACGCCACGGTCGACTCCGGCAGCCAGATTCCCGGCGTGCCCAAGAGCAGCGCCTACGGCGCGCTGAACTGGGGCAAGTCCGCCGGCTGGAACGCGGAGTTGGACGCGCGCTACATCGGCAAGGTCGCGGTCAACGACGTCAACTCCGAGTCGGCGCCTTCATACAGCCTGTTCGGCGCCGGCCTCGGCTATATCTTCGAGCTGCCGCACTGGCGCGTGCGCAACTTCATCCGCGTCGACAACCTGCTGGACAAGGACTATGTCGGCTCGGTGATCGTCAACGACGGCAACGGTCGCTACTACGAGCCGGGCCCGGGACGCAGCGTGCTGGCGGGTGTGAATCTCGACTGGAAGTACTGAGGCTTCGCGGGAATGAGGCTTGGCGGCTTAAAACACACTCCGTTCGTCCCGAGTAGCGGGCTTTAGCCCGCGTATCGAGGGACCGGATCGCGGTCGGGGTCCCTCGATACGCCGCGATGCGGCTACTCGGGACGAACGGGGTGTGCGATATCCGCCACGATCACTCCGCCGCGCCGACCACCGCGCGCACGCAGAAATCCGCGATCGCATCCACCAGTTTCTTGCCGCTGGCCGCTGGCTTGGTCGTCGGCGCGACCGGTCGCGTCAAAGCTTCGGTAAAGGCACCGACGATGCAGGCGGCGCTGACATCGACCGACTGCTTCGGGAACTCGCCGCTGGCGATGCCGTTGCGCAGCACGGTCTTGAACACCTCGCCGAAGCGCTCGCGGCACAGGATACGTGCGGCATCGACTTCTGGATCGGCCGGTTCTGCGATGAACGCGTAGGCCAGGTGCGGACCTTCCAGCGCGCGTGAGGCGAACGAGCGCACCGCCGCGCGCAAGCGCTCGGTGTCCGTGCCTGGCTTGACGATGATGCCCTGCAGGATCGCGACTTCGTAGTCGACCGCGCTGGTCAGCACCTCGACGAACAGATCGGCCTTTGACGGAAAGTAGCGGTAGATCGCGCCGGTCGACAGCCCGGCAACCTGCGACACCGCGGTGATCGAGGCCTCGCGCAGGCCGCCGCCGGCGATCAGCTTGCGCGCCGCCAGCAGGATGCGCTCGCGGTTGTCCGCGAGCCGCTCTTCCATCAATGCCGATCTTCGGTAAGCCATGTCGGTTGCAAAGTAGCGAACGTTGCTTCGATTAGTGAATTATGCTTCACTTCTTTGCGGCCCGCACCTGTCGACGGCGGCCGACACCCCTTATTCGTGAGCAGCGGCGGCGCGTAACCGACCGTGGCCCAGCCCTGGAGAGCGCGCAGATGTCCTTCACCTCCCTCAATTTCGACCTCGGTAGCGATGTCGACGCGCTGCGCGATCTGACGCAGCAGTTCGCCAGCCGCGAAGTCGCGCCGCTGGCCGCCGAAGCCGATCGCATCAACGAGTTCCCGAACCAGCTGTGGCGCAAGTTCGGCGAGCTCGGCCTGCTGGGCCTGACCGTCGAAGAGGAATTCGGCGGCACCAACATGGGCTATCTGGCGCATGTGATCGCGATGGAAGAAATCTCGCGCGCCTGTTCGGCCATCGGTCTTTCCTACGGCGCGCACTCGAACCTGTGCGTGAACCAGCTGCGCAAGAACGGCAGCCCGGCGCAGAAGCAGAAGTATCTGCCGAGGCTGATCAGCGGCGAACACATCGGCGCGCTGGCAATGAGCGAGCCAGGCGCCGGCTCCGACGTGGTCAGCATGAAGCTGCGCGCCGACAAACGCGGCGACCGCTACGTGCTCAACGGCAACAAGATGTGGATCACCAACGGCCCCGACGCGAACACCTTGATCGTCTACGCCAAGACCGACATCAACGCCGGCTCGAAAGGCATCACCGCCTTCATCATCGAAAAAGGCTTCAAGGGTTTCAGCACCGCGCAGAAGCTCGACAAGCTCGGCATGCGCGGCAGCAACACCTGCGAGCTGGTATTCGTCGATTGCGAAGTGCCGGAAGAAAACGTGCTCGGTACCGTCGGCCGCGGCGTCAACGTGCTGATGTCGGGCCTCGACTACGAGCGCGTGGTGCTGTCCGGCGGCCCGCTCGGCATCATGGCCGCGTGTCTGGACGTGGTCGTGCCCTATCTGCACGAGCGCAAGCAGTTTGGTCAGAGCATCGGCGAATTCCAGCTGATGCAGGGCAAGATTGCCGACATGTACGTCGGTCTGAATGCCTGCCGCGCCTATGTCTACGCCGTGGCGCGCGCCTGCGATCGCGGCGAAACCACGCGCAAGGATGCGGCCGGCGCGATCCTGTATTCGGCCGAGAAAGCCACGTGGATGGCCGGCCAGGCGATACAGGCGCTCGGCGGCAACGGCTACATCAACGACTACTCCACCGGCCGGCTGTGGCGCGACGCCAAGCTGTATGAGATCGGCGCCGGCACCTCGGAAATCCGCCGCATGCTGATCGGCCGCGAACTGTTCAACGAATCGGTCTGACCATGTCCATCATCCAGTCCAAGATCCGCACCGGCAGCGACGAGTTCAAGGCCAATGCCGCGGCGCTGCGCGCGCAGGTCGACGAGCTGCGCGCGAAGACCGCGGAAGCGGCGCTCGGCGGCAGCGAGTCCGCGCGCCAGAAGCACACCGCGCGCGGCAAGCTGCTGGTGCGCGAGCGTATCGACGCGCTGCTCGACCCGGGCAGTGCGTTCCTGGAGATTTCGCCGCTGGCCGCCAACGGCATGTATGGCGGCGAAATCCCCAGCGCCGGCGCGGTTGCCGGCATCGGCCGCATCAGCGGCCGCGAATGCGTGATCGTCGCCAACGACGCCACCGTCAAGGGCGGCACCTACTACCCGATCACGGTCAAGAAGCATCTGCGCGCGCAGGAGATCGCGAAGGAAAATCGGCTGCCCTGCGTGTATCTGGTCGATTCCGGCGGCGCCTTTCTGCCGATGCAGGACGATGTGTTCCCCGACAAGGAGCACTTCGGCCGCATCTTCTACAACCAGGCGAATCTGTCGGCCTTGCAGATTCCGCAGATCGCCTGCGTGATGGGCTCCTGCACCGCCGGTGGCGCCTACGTGCCGGCGATGTCCGATGAAACCGTCATCGTCAAGAATCAGGGCACGATCTTTCTCGGTGGCCCGCCGCTGGTGAAGGCCGCGACCGGCGAAGTGGTCAGCGCCGAAGATCTCGGCGGCGCCGACGTGCACACGCGCATCTCCGGCGTCGCCGATCACTTCGCCGAGAACGATCACCACGCGCTGTCGCTAGTGCGCCGCATCGTCTCCAACCTGAACCTGCAGAAAAATCCCGGCGTCGACCTGCAGCCGCCGGAAGAGCCGCTGTACGATCCGGAAGAAATCTACGGCATCATCCCGGCCGACACGCGCAAGCCCTATGACGTGCGCGAAGTCATCGCGCGCATCGTCGATGGCTCGCGCTTCGACGAATTCAAGGCTCGCTACGGCGCGACCCTGGTGTGCGGCTTCGCGCACATCCACGGCTATCCGGTCGGCATCGTCGCCAACAACGGCATCCTGTTTTCCGAGTCCGCGCAGAAAGGCGCGCACTTCATCGAACTCTGCGGCCAGCGCAACATCCCGCTGGTGTTCCTGCAGAACATCACCGGCTTCATGGTCGGGCGCAAATACGAGAACGGCGGCATTGCGAAAGACGGCGCCAAGCTGGTCACCGCGGTCGCCACCGTGCAGGTACCGAAGTTCACCGTGCTGATCGGCGGCTCCTTCGGCGCCGGCAACTACGGCATGTGCGGCCGCGCCTATTCACCGCGCTTCCTGTGGAGCTGGCCGAATTCGCGCATCTCGGTGATGGGCGGCGAGCAGGCCGCGAGCGTGCTCGCCACGGTGCGTCGCGACGGCCTGGAAGCACAGGGCAAAACCTGGAGCGCCGAGGACGAAGAGAAGTTCAAGGCACCGACACGTGCGCAGTTCGACCTGCAGGGCAACCCCTACTATGCGACTGCACGCTTGTGGGACGACGGCATCGTCGACCCGGCGCAGACGCGTCGCCTGCTCGGCCTCGGCTTGTCGGCCGCATTGAACGCTCCGATACCGCCGACGCGTTTCGGCGTGTTCAGAATGTGATGGATCGAAATCCCATGAAACTGTTCACCAAGATCCTGATCGCGAACCGCGGCGAAATCGCCTGCCGCATCATCAAGACCTGCCGCAAGCTCGGCATCCGCAGCGTCGCCGTGTACTCGGAAGCCGACGCCGGCAGCCGCCACGTGCGTCTCGCCGACGAGGCCTATTGCGTCGGCCCGGCAGCCTCGCGCGAAAGTTATCTGCAGATTCCGAAAATCATCGAAGCCGCCAAGCGCAGTGGCGCGCAGGCGATTCATCCGGGCTACGGCTTCCTGTCCGAGAACGAAGCGTTTGCAGAAGCCTGCCGCGTCGCCGGCATCGTCTTCATCGGCCCGCCGGTGGAAGCGATCCGCGCGATGGGCTCCAAGTCCGCGGCGAAATCGCTGATGGAGAAAGCCAAGGTGCCGCTGGTGCCGGGCTATCACGGAGACGAGCAGGCACCGGCATTTTTGCGCGGAAAAGCCGACGAAATCGGCTATCCGGTGCTGATCAAGGCCACCGCTGGCGGCGGCGGCAAGGGCATGCGCGTGGTCGAGGCCAGCGCCGATTTCGAGGCCGCACTCGCGTCCTGCCAGCGCGAAGCCAAGGCCAGCTTCGGTGACGAGCGCGTACTGGTCGAGAAATATCTGGCGCGTCCGCGGCACATCGAAATCCAGGTGTTCGCGGACACGCAGGGCAACACCATCAGCCTGCACGAGCGTGACTGCTCGGCGCAGCGCCGTCACCAGAAAGTCGTCGAGGAAGCGCCGGCGCCGAGCATCAGCGCGGCGCAGCGCGCACAGATGGGCGCCACCGCCTGCGCCGCCGCACGCGCGGTCGGCTACGTCGGCGCCGGCACGGTCGAGTTCATCGCAGACCAGAGCGGCGCGTTCTACTTCATGGAAATGAACACGCGCCTGCAGGTCGAGCACCCGGTCACCGAGATGATCACCGGTCTGGATCTGGTCGAGTGGCAGCTGCGCATCGCCGCCGGCGAAGCGCTGCCGCTGACCCAGGAGCAGGTACCGCTGCGCGGCCACTCGATTGAAGTGCGCGTGTATGCAGAAGAACCCGAGAACGGCTTCCTGCCGTCGATCGGCAAGCTGCTGCACTTCGTGCCGCCGGGCGAATCGCTCAACGTGCGCATCGACAGCGGCATCGATCAGGGCGACGAAATCAGCCCGCACTACGATCCGATGCTGGCCAAGCTGATCGTCTGGGACGAAACGCGCGAGCGCGCCGTCGAGCGCATGCTCGCCGCACTCGCCGACTTCCAGATCGTCGGCGTCGGCAACAACATCGCCTTCCTGTCGCGCCTGGTAGGGCACGCCGAATTCCGCGACGGCCAGGTCGACACCGGCCTGATCGAACGCGAGCGCGACGTGCTGCTGACGCCGGCGCCGGTGGACATCGCCGACGCGTCGAAGGCCGCGGCGCTGTGGATCATCGCCGACGAAGCACGTCGCTCGACAGAAAAGACCTCGCTCGGCAACGACCGCTATTCGCCATGGAGCGTC
This sequence comes from Hydrocarboniphaga sp., assembly GCF_965279055.1. Taxonomy (NCBI): domain Bacteria; kingdom Pseudomonadati; phylum Pseudomonadota; class Gammaproteobacteria; order Nevskiales; family Nevskiaceae; genus Hydrocarboniphaga; species Hydrocarboniphaga sp. The sequence continues at coordinate 3,059,882 of NZ_OZ257125.1, forward strand.
AACGACGGCTGGCGCATCAACGGTGCGCTGACGCGCAGCTTCCAGTTCTTCAGCGGCGAGCAGACTCACAGCCTGAGCCTGCGCTACGACGCGCGTGCGATCAGTGTCGACGGCGAGCCGGCGCGCATCGAACACACTCAGGGATCGGCGCTGCGCTACGCGATCGGCGCCCGTCACAGCGAAGCCGACGTGGTCCGCGTCGGCGATCAGCTCAACGTGTTCCTGCTCGGCCGCCACCATCGCCTGAACCTGTTCGATCCGCTGGCCCAGGCCGGCGCCGACCAGGCCCACGACGGCGGCCTGACCGCGCCGATGCCCGGCAAGATCATCGCGCTGCAGGCCGAAGTCGGCACCGAAGTCGACAAGGGCGCGCCGCTGATCGTCATGGAGGCGATGAAGATGGAGCACACGCTATGCGCGCCGGCCAAGGGCCGCGTCAAAGCCTGGCTGTGCAGCGTCGGCGAGCAGGTCAAGGACGGCGCCGAGCTGGTCGAGTTCGAGGCGAGCAAGTAGCGAACGCTGCCTCTGTAGGAGCGGGCTTGCCCGCGACTGTGCGATCGCAGCCTCAGTCGCGGGCAAGCCCGCTCCTACAGGGGCCGGCTCCTCGCACCCGGTTTGCTGCGCTAGGCTTGGCCTATGCAAACACCGTTATTCGACGACAAGCCCGCGCCTTCTTCATCACCTCGGCGCAAAGCTAAGGTGGTGGTCGGCGCGGCAGCGCCGGACGAGGCTCATGCGGCGCTCGCCGAGGCCTTGCCGTCGACACTCTGGCTCGGCACGTCGTCGTGGAATTATCCGGGCTGGAAAGGCAGCGTCTGGGACGATCGCGACTATGAACTCGCGCCGCTTTCCAAACATGGCCTGCGCGCCTATTCCGAGCATCCGCTGCTGGGCACGGTCAGCCTGGATCGCGCGTTTTACAAGGCGCTGACGCAGGCGCAGTACGCCGCGTATGCGGCGCAGGTTCCGGATCATTTCCGCTTCGTCGTGAAGGCGCCGGCACTGGTCGCCGACGCGCTGATACGCGAAGAAGGCCGCGCACTGGCCGAGAACGGCTCCTTCCTCGATCCGGCGCTCGCCTTCAGCCATTTCGTCGAGCCGGCGATTGCCGGTCTCGGCCAGAAACTCGGCGCGCTGGTGTTTCAAATCAGCCCATTGCCAAGCTATTGGCTGGCACGGCCAGTCGAATTTCTAGAGCGGCTGGCTTTGATGCTGCGCGCCTTGCCGATGCCCGAAATGCCGGCACTGCTGGGCGTGGAGCTGCGCGATCCGCTGCTGGTGTCGCCGGAATATTCACGGCTGCTGATCGAGTTGTTGCGCGATACACGCACGACTTACTGCCTGAGCCTGCACGGCAAGATGCCGCCGATCGAAGCGCAGCTGCCGATACTGCGCGCGCTATGGCCGGGGCCGATGGTGTGCCGCTGGAATCTGCATCGCCGGCATGGCGCTTACGGATACGAGGCGGCCAAGAAACTCTATGGCGCGTTCGATCAGCTGGTCGACCCGGATATCGAAACGAGGCAGACGCTGGCGAAAGTCGCAGCAGCAACGGCCGGCGCCGGCCATGCCGCCTATATCACCATCGGCAACAAGGCCGAAGGCTCGGCGCCGCGGTCGGTGTTCGCGCTGGCGCAGGAGATTGCGGCGCGGCTGAAGTAGGCGCTGCTGTGACGCCACTGGATTCCCGCCTGCGCGGGAATGACGGCTTCAACACTCTCCGTGTGATCTTCGCTTCGAGCGCGACTATTCCCACTCGATCGTCGCCGGCGGCTTGCCGCTGACGTCGTAGACCACGCGAGATACTCCGGAAATTTCGTTGACGATGCGGCGCGAGACGATGTCGAGCAGATCGTAAGGCAGGTGCGCCCAGTGCGCGGTCATGAAGTCGATGGTCTCGACCGCGCGCAGTGCGATCACCGGCTCGTAGCGGCGGCCGTCGCCGGTGACACCGACCGATTTCACCGGCAAAAACACCGCAAAAGCCTGGCTGGTCTTGTCGTACCAGCCGCTGCGGCGCAGCTCCTCGATGAAGATGTGATCGGCCAGACGCAGCGTATCCGCAGCGGGTTTCGTCACTTCGCCGAGGATGCGTACGCCGAGACCCGGGCCGGGGAACGGATGGCGATAGACCATCTCCGCCGGCAGGCCGAGTTCGACGCCGATCTTGCGCACCTCGTCCTTGAACAGCTCGCGTAGCGGCTCGACCAGCTTGAGCTTCATATGCTCGGGCAGGCCGCCGACGTTGTGATGGCTCTTGATCACGTGGGCCTTGCCGGTCTTGCTGCCGGCGGACTCGATCACGTCCGGGTAAATCGTGCCCTGGGCGAGGAACTGCACGTTGTCGATCTTCGACGACTCTTCGTCGAACACCTCGACGAAGAGTTTGCCGATGATCTTGCGCTTGGCTTCCGGATCGCTGACACCGGCGAGCGCGCTCATGAAGCGCTCTTGCGCATTCACGCGGATGACTTTCACGCCGAGATTCCGCGCGAAAATCTGCATCACCTGATCGCCTTCGTGATGACGCAGCAGGCCGTGATCGACGAATACGCAGGTCAGCTGCGCACCGATCGCCTTGTGCAGCAGCGCGGCAACGACGGAAGAATCGACGCCGCCGGAAAGGCCGAGCAGCACATGGCCCTTGCCGACCTGCTCGCGCACGCGTCCGATCGAATCGTCGATGATGCTGCCCGGCTTCCAGGCGTCGCCGCAGCCGCAGATTTCATGCACGAAACGCGAGTAGATGCGCGTGCCCTGCTTGGTGTGCGTGACTTCGGGATGGAACTGCAGGCCGTAATACTTTCGCGACTCATCCGCCATGCCGGCCAGCGGCAAATCCGGCGTCGAGGCGATGGTCTTGAAGCCTTCCGGCAGTTTGACCACGCGATCGCCATGCGACATCCACACGTCGAGCAGGCCGTGGCCTTCGCTGTTGATGCGGTCTTCGATGTCGCGAAGCAGCTCGGAATGGCCGCGCGCGCGGATTTCCGCGTAACCGAATTCCTTCTGGTCATGCGGCTCGACGGTGCCGCCGAAGCGGTGCGCCATCACCTGCATGCCGTAGCAGATGCCGAGCACCGGCACGCCGAGATTCCAGACTTCAGCCGGTGCGCGCGGCGAGCCTTCGGCTGCGACCGATTCCGGGCTGCCGCTGAGGATCACGCCTTTGGGCGCGAACTCGCGTATCGCCGCGTCCGACATGTCCCAGGGATGCAGCTCGCAGAACACGCCGAGTTCGCGCACGCGGCGCGCGATCAGCTGGGTCAGCTGCGAACCGAAGTCGAGAATCAGGATGCGGTCGGCGTGGATATTCACTGCGGATGCTTCGGTCACGTCGCTTGCCTCTGATTCAGTCAATCAAAATTTTCAGCTAAAGCCCGTTCGTCCCGAGTAGCGCCGCCGGCGCGTATCGAGGGACCGAATCGATCCGGCCCCTCGATACGCCGCAAGCGGCTACTCGGGGCGAACGGAGGGCGGCGATATCCGCCCCCCTGCCCCCTTCGTGCCGCTCAGCTCTGCGTACGATAATTCGGCGCTTCCTTGGTGATCGTCACGTCGTGGACGTGGCTCTCCTTGATGCCGGCGGCGGTGATCTTGACGAAGCGCGTCTTGGTGCGCATTTCCTCGATGCTCTGGCAGCCGGTGTAGCCCATGCTGGCGCGCAGGCCGCCGATCATCTGATGCACGATCGCCGTCATCGGGCCCTTGTACGGCACACGGCCTTCGATGCCTTCCGGCACCAGTTTTTCGACTTCGCTGGTGGTGTCCTGGAAGTAGCGATCCTTGGAGCCCTGCGCCTGGCTCATCGCGCCCATGGAACCCATGCCGCGATAGGCCTTGTACGAGCGGCCCTGGTACAGCTCGACGTCGCCCGGCGCTTCCTCGGTGCCGGCCAGCATCGAGCCGACCATGACGACGTACGCGCCGGCGGCCAGCGCTTTGGCGAAGTCGCCGGAATAGCGCACGCCACCGTCGGAAATCAGCGGAATACCCCTGTTTTTCAGCGCATCGGCAACCGACATCACCGCGCTGATCTGCGGCACGCCAACTCCCGCAACGACCCGAGTCGTGCAGATCGAGCCCGGGCCGATGCCGACCTTGACCGCGTCCGCACCGGCATCGACCAGTGCCAGCGCCGCATCGCCGGTGGCGATGTTGCCGCCGATGACCTGCAGGTCCGGATACTTTTTCTTGATCGCGGTGACGCGATCGAGCACACCCTTGGAATGACCGTGCGCGGTGTCGACGACGATCACATCGACGCCGGCCTCCACCAGCGCCGCGACACGCTCGTCGGTGTCGCCGCCGGTGCCGACCGCGGCGCCGACCCGCAGCCGGCCGCGCTCGTCCTTCGATGCGCTCGGGAAGTCGCTGGACTTCTGGATGTCCTTGACGGTGATCATGCCGCGCAGCTGGAACAGGTCGTTGATGACCAGCACCTTCTCGATACGGTGCTGATGCAGCTTGGCGACGACTTCTTCCTTGCTCGCGCCTTCACGCACGGTGACCAGGCGATCCTGCGGCGTCATGATGCTCGACACCGGCTGATCGAAGCGCGTCTCGAAGCGCAGGTCGCGGCTGGTGACGATGCCGACCAGCTTGTTGCCCTCGACCACCGGCACGCCGCTGAAGCGGTGCGCGCGGGTCAGCGCCAGCACTTCGCCAATGGTCATCGACGGCCGCACGGTGACCGGGTCGACGATCACGCCGGCTTCGAACTTCTTCACCGCCAGCACTTCGGCCGCCTGCTGCGCGGCGGTCATGTTCTTGTGGATGATGCCGATGCCGCCTTCCTGGGCCAGCGCGATCGCCAGCTTGGATTCGGTCACGGTGTCCATCGCCGAAGACATCAGCGGAATATTGAGCTTGATGCGGGCGGTCAGCGGCGTACGCAGATCCACCTGGCGCGGCAGCACTTCCGAGTACGCGGGCTGCAGCAGCACGTCGTCGAAGGTGAGGGCTTCAAGATCAATGCGGGAGTCTTGGGAAAGACGAGACATAAACGGCTCCGGCAAAGCGATATTATACAGACTCCGGACAGGCTCCGGCGCAGCCCCAGGACAAAATGACGCAGACGGTCTACGCGGTATCCGAACTGAGCGAGATGCTGCGCGGCCTGGTCGAAGACTCGCTGCCGTCGCTGTGGGTCGAGGGCGAAATCAGCAATCTCGCCCGCCCCGCCTCCGGCCACTGGTACTTCACGCTCAAGGACAGCGGCGCCCAGCTGCGCTGCGTGATGTTCCGCAAATCCAGTTATCTGGTGCGGCCCGTGCCCAAGGACGGCGACCAGGTGCGCGTGCGCGCGCAGCCATCGGTCTATGTCGCGCGCGGCGACCTGCAGCTGATCTGCGAGGCCATGGAGCCCGCCGGCCAGGGCGCGCTGCTGCTGGCCTACGAAAAGCTGAAAGCGCGGCTACAGGCCGAAGGCCTGTTCGACGCCGCGATCAAGCGCCCCATCCCGAAAGTCCCGCGCGGCATCGGCCTGATCACCTCGGGCACCGGCGCCGCGGTGCAGGACGTGCTGACCGCACTGGCGCGGCGCTTCCCGCTGGCCACGGTGTATCTGCACCCGGTGCCGGTACAGGGCGCCGAGGCGGCGCCGGCGATCGTGCGCGCGCTGAAGCGCGTGCCGCAGCTGGCGCCGGAGGTCGACGTGGTCCTGCTGGTGCGCGGCGGTGGCTCGCTGGAAGATCTGTGGGCGTTCAACGAGGAAGCGGTGGCGCGCGCGATCCGCGCCTGCGCGGTGCCGGTGGTCAGCGGCGTCGGCCACGAGGTGGATTTCACGATCGCGGACTTCGTCGCCGACCTGCGCGCGCCGACACCGACGGCCGCCGCCGAACTCAGCAGCCCCGACGTCGCCGACTGGCTGCGTCGCACCGCGCAGCTGGCGCAGGCTTTGTCGCGCCTGCAGCAGCAGTCGCAGGCACAGCGCGCCGAGCGTCTGGCGCGCGCGACGCAAAGGCTGCTGGCGCTGCATCCGGGCCGGCGCCTGCAGGACAGGGCGCAACGCCTGGATGAACTGGAACTGCGCCTGGCGCGCGTGCATCAGCAACGGCTGCGTGCTTTGCGCGAACGCCTCACCGCATCGCGCAACCGGCTACTGGCGCAAAGGCCGCTGAATCGTCTCGCCTCGCTGGAGTCGGATCGCTCGCGGCTGCAAACGCGACTGCAGCAGGCCTTGCAGTTCCGCCTGCGCAATCACGGCGACCGGCTCGACCAGATCGAGGCGCTGCTGGCGAGCTTCAATCCGCAGGCGGTGCTGGCGCGCGGTTATGCGATCGCACGCGACGCGCGAGGGCAGATTCTGCTCGACCCGGCGCAGATCGGCGAAGGTGAGACGGTGGATCTGCAGCTGGCGCGGGGCGAGGTGAAGCTCACGCGGCGCGGCTGAAAAAGGCGGCTGTCATTCCCGCGCAGGCGGGAATGACAGCTTGCGGGGCCTTACGGCGCCGGCGCAGCCAGCGGCGTCAAGGTGAACGTCGTCACCACCGGTGCCAGCGCGGTGCTCGGCTGCAGCGAGCTGCTCAGCGTCGAGGTCACCGTCAGCGGCTTGGGCTCGGTGAGCTTGGCGCCGGTCGGCGGCAAGGTCGACACGCCCAGGCCCGCGTTCAGGCTGAGGCTGCCGCTGGCGATCGCGAACAGCGGCGAGGTCGTCGCCGCGGTGGTCGCCGTGGCGGTGGACGGATCGGTGACGCTCCAGGTGACGAAGCGCGTGATCGGCTGGGTGCGCGCGCCACCGTCGAAGGTACCGGTCACGGTGAACTGCTGATTGGTGTACTGCTCGCCGCTGCCGTTGTCCGGCGACACCGCGAAAGCGGTCAAGGTGCCGGCCACCGGCGTGATGCCGATGGCGTTGCTGGTAGCGGTCGAGGCTTCGCCGGCGTCGAGGAAATCGCCGTCGGCGTTGAGATCGCGCTGGCAGCACTTGGCCGCGACCGTGGCCTCGCTACCGGCGAGCAGCGCGGTGACGAAGTTGGCGGTCGACGAGATGCGCGTCGTCGCCGAGGTATCGGTGGTGTCCACCGCGTAGCTCGATTGCGTGGTGACGTCCTGCTCCGGGCCGTCGCCGAAATCGACCAAGGTCTTCAGCGCCTCATTGCTTGCGACGACCAGTTCGCCACCGAAGCCTTCCTCATGCTGCAGCACCAGGCCACCCGCCGGAATCGCCGCCACACGCACCGTCGTCGACAGCACCGTATTGCAGATCGGCAGCGTCACGTTGAGCGTCAGCGGGCCGGCCACGGCAAGCGCAGTGACGAAGGGCACACTGCCGCTCAATTCGGCCTTGGCCACGGTGTCGTCCACCGGCGAGAACGCAACCGTCGGGATCGTCGCCGCGGTGATGTCCTGCAGGATGCCGTCGAGCTTGGCGGTGATGCGAAAGGCCTGCACGGTGTTGACCGCCAGCCGCGGGTCGTGCGGCTCCATCGTGATCTCGGTCGGGGCGGCGACATTCACCGTGGTGCTGGTGCTCAGGTCCAGGTAGTTCGCGGTGACCGTGGTGCTGCCGGGGCCGACCGGGATCAAGGTGCCGCGCACATAGAACGAGCCGTCGACGCCCGGCACCGCGATGTCGCCGTTGCTGACCTTGACGATGCTCGGGTCGGCCGAAGTCCAGGTCGCGCGATCGGTGAAGCTGCCGACGCTGTTGTTCTTGGAGAACACGCCGTACAGCGTCAGGTTGCTGGAAATGCACTGGTACGAGGTCACGCCGGAGACGCTGCCCAGCTTCAGGCTGTCGTAGGTCACCGTGGTGTCGGTCGACGAGGCGATCGCCAGCGACTTCAGCGAATTGCCGTCGCCGACGCCGGAGCAGGCCCCCAGCAACAGGCTGCCCAGGCCGGCAATCAGCGTCAGCGCGCGACGGTTCATCATCGACATTGTGGCTTTCTCTTCCCTATTTGGCGCCCGCGGCGTTGTCCGCGGGGCGATTGCTTAGACGGGCGTGGTGCCCTTGGGCTGGACAGTCGAACGGATCGACAGTTCACGCATCTGGCGTGCATCGACCCCGCCAGGTGCCTTGGTCATCGGATCGTGCGCGGTCTGGGTCTTCGGGAACGCGATCACTTCGCGGATCGAACTGGCGCCGGTCATCAGCATCACCAGGCGATCCAGGCCGAGCGCGATGCCGCCATGCGGCGGCGCGCCGAAGCTCAGCGCTTCGAGCAGGAAGCCGAACTTCTCCTGCTGCTCTTCCTCGCTGATGCCGAGCAGGCCGAACACCGCCTGCTGGATGTCGGCGCGGTGGATACGCACGCTGCCGCCGCCGATCTCGATGCCATTGAGCACGATGTCGTAGCCCTGGCTCAGGATCGTGCCCGGGTTGGCGCGGATCTCGTCGGCGTCGAACTGCTTGGGCGCCGTGAACGGATGATGCAGCGACACCCAGCGGCCGTCGTCGGCCTCGAACATCGGCCAGTCCACCACCCACAGCGCGGCCCAGCCGGCCTTGGTGATGCCGAGATCGTTGCCGACCTTCAGGCGCAGCGCGCCGAGCGCGTCGCAGACGACTTTGAACTTGTCGGCACCGAAGAACAGGATGTCGCCGTCGACCGCGCCGGTGCGCTCCAGGATGCCGGCCAACGCCGCGTCCGAAAGATTCTTGACGATCGGCGACTGCAGGCCATCGCGGCCCTTGGCCTTGTCGTTGACCTTGATCCAGGCCAGGCCGCGTGCGCCGTACTGCGCGACGAACTGCGTGTAGCCGTCGATCTGGCCGCGGCTGAGCTTCTCGCCGCCGCCGGGCACGCACAGCACCGCGACGCGGCAGCCCGGGTCTTTCGCCGGGTTGGCGAACACCTTGAAGTCGGAGTCCGCGACCAGGTCCTTGATCTCGATCAGCTCGAGCGGGTTGCGCAGGTCGGGCTTGTCGCTGCCGAAACGGCCCATCGCGTCGGCGTAGCTCATGTGCGGCAGCTTGCCGAGATCCACATCCATGATCTCGCGGAACAGGTCGACGAACATGCCCTCGATCAGGGCCATGATCTCGAACATGCTCATGAAGCTGGTTTCGACGTCGAGCTGGGTGAATTCGGGCTGGCGGTCGGCGCGCAGGTCCTCGTCGCGGAAGCAGCGCGCGATCTGGTAGTAGCGGTCCAGGCCCGAGACCATCAGCAACTGCTTGAACAGCTGCGGCGACTGCGGCAGCGCAAAGAAGCTACCCGGGTGGGTGCGCGACGGCACCAGGTAATCGCGCGCGCCCTCCGGCGTGGCGCGGGTCAGGATCGGCGTCTCGACGTCGATGAAGCCCTGGGCGTCCATGAAGTTGCGGATGCGGCGGATCACGTCGTGGCGCAGGCGCAGGTTCTTCTGCATCGCCGGGCGGCGCAGGTCGATGTAGCGATAAGTCAGGCGCGTGTCTTCGCCAACACTGTCGTCGTCGATCTGGAACGGCGGCGTCTCCGAGCGGTTCAGCAGCTCGATGTCCTTGCCCAGCAGCTCGACCTTGCCGCTGGCCAGGTTGGCGTTCTCGGTGCCGCTCGGGCGCGGCCGCACGCGGCCGGTGATCTTGACCACGAACTCGGAGCGCAGGCGGTCCGCGCTGGCAAAAGCCTCGGCCGTATCCGGGTCGAACACACACTGCAGGATGCCTTCGCGATCGCGCAGATCGATGAAGATCACGCCGCCGTGGTCGCGGCGGCGATGAACCCAGCCGCAGACCGTAACGGTTTCGCCAGTCAGGGCTTCGGTGACCTGACCGCAGTAATGGGAACGCATCATTTAGTCAGTATTGGTTTCAGACGGGGGCGCCGCGAGGCGGGCATTGTACGCAGCTGGCCGCTCGCGGTCGAAATGCGACTGTAACGGTGGATGTCGTCAGCCTGTAGGAGCGGACCCTGTCCGCGACTGCGGCTTCGACGGCCCAGTCGCGGACAGGGTCCGCTCCTACAGGTGCAGACGTAACGAAGGCCGCTTTCAGCTGCTGGAGCTGCTCGGCGCCGGCGTGCTCGGTTTGGCCGGGGCCGAGTCGGTCTTGGCGGCCGGAGCGGCCTCGGTTTTGGCCGCCGGCTTGGCATCCGCAGCCGGCTTGCTGTCACCCCCGCTGGCGACACCGGCGACCGGCGCGACCGCGCCGGCATCACCGGCCAGGTTCTTCTTGCCGTCGGACTTGAAGTCGGTTTCGTACCAGCCGCCGCCCTTGAGGCGGAAGGCGGCGGCCGAAATCTGCTTGGTCAACGCCGGCTTGCCGCAGACCGGGCAGATGGTCGCCGCCGGGTCGGACATGCGGTGGTTGATTTCGGACAGGGTTTCGCAGGCGGTGCAGAAGTATTCGTAAATCGGCATAGCTAAGAATCTCGAGAAGGCGTCCGCGACAGCGCAGCAGTCGGGGCTAGGCCGGTATTTTCAAGGCCAGACCGCGATAGGTCCAGTAGAGACCATCCCCTCTCCCACAAGGGGAGAGGGATTTGTTTCTAGTCGAACTCCATGCCGCCGACGCCGCGCCGCACGACGAACCCGGCCTTCTGCAGCTCGGCGATGATCTGGTCGGCGTGGCCCTCATCCTGGACCTCGATCAGCAGCTCCAGGCTGGCGTTCTTGGCGTGGGTGCTGGCGTGCAGGCGCTCGTGGTGAACCTGGACGATGTTGCCGCCGCTCTCGCCGACGCTGCCGGCGACGCGCGCCAGGAAACCCGGCCGGTCCTCGATGTCGATGGTCAGGCTGACCAGCCGCGACTCGTGCACCAGCTGGCGCAGCAGCACCGAGGCCAGCAGGCGCGAGTCGATGTTGCCGCCGCAGATCACCAGGCCGACCTTGCGGCCCGCGAAGCGCGCCGGATCGCTCAGCAGCGCGGCCAGGCCGGTGGCGCCGGCGCCTTCGGCGATGACTTTCTCGATCGTCGCCAGCAGGCCGACGGCGCGCTCGATCGGCGCCTCGTCGACGCGCATCAGCTCGGCGACGTGCTCGCGGATGATCTCGATGGTCAGCTTGCCGATGTTGCGGACGGCGATGCCCTCGGCGATCGTCTGACCGCCCTTGACCAGATTCAGGTCGCCCTGCAGTGCGGCGTAGGCCGAGGGATAGCCGGCGGATTCGACACCGACCACGCGCAGATCCGGCTTGATGCCATGCGCGGCGATCGCCATGCCCGAAATCAGGCCGCCGCCACCGATCGGGATCACCAGCGTATCCAGCTCGGGCACCGCGGCCAGCATTTCCAGCGCGATGGTGCCCTGGCCGGCGATGATCCTGGCGTCGTCGTAGGGATGCACCAGGGTCATGCCGCGCTTGCCGATCAGCTCGCTTTCGAGAAACGCCTGCGACTCGGCCAGCGTCTCGCCGTGCAGGATCACTTCGCCGCCGAGTTCGCGCGTGTTCTTGACCTTGGTGAACGGCGTGTTCTTCGGCATCACGATCACGCTTTTGATGCCCAGCCGGGTAGCGTGGTAGGCCACGCCCTGCGCGTGATTGCCGGCCGACATCGCCGCGACACCGGCGGCGGCTTCGGCCGGCGTCAGGCTGGCGATCTTGTTCAGCGCGCCGCGCTCCTTGAACGAGGCCGTGAACTGGAAGTTCTCGAACTTGAGCCAGACGTCGGCACCGGTGATGCGCGACAGCACCCGCGAATGCCGGCACGGCGTGTTGATCACCTGGCCACGCAGCACGTCGGCGGCCGCGAGCACGTCGTCGTAGCTGACGACGGCATCCGTAAAAGTCTTGTTGGAAACGCTGTTGCTCATCGAGCCCGATTCTTCCCGTCGCCCGCGCCTTTGCGGGCCTTGCTGTTGTGAGCGGCGCTGCTGGCGCTGCCGCCGGCGACCTTGCCGTCCGTGAATGTGACCGTGCGCGTGCCTGCAGGCCCGCCACGGCCGGCACGATAGACCCAACGCTCGCGCGATGCATTCTGGTCGATCTGAAGCTGCACGTCGCTGGGCTCGCCCCAGACCTGGCGCACCTGGCTCTGACTCATGCCGGCGACGACCCGGCCCTCGGCCAGCGCGGCGCGGATGCGCTGCTCGTCGAGCCTGTCGCGCTCGTGCCCGGCCAGCCACTGGCTGTCGGCGCGGATGCGCTCGCGGCGCTCGCGCGCAAGGCGCTCATCGTAGTCCTTTGCCAGATCGCTGCCGCCGGTCGCCTCGATGCTCAGCGGCTCGGCCACCTCAATCGGCTGGGCCTGCGCGTCGCAAGGGGTATCGGTAAAAGTGAGCTTGCCATCCTGCTCGCAGCGGAACACCTCGGCCCGCAGCGGCGCACTTGCCGCCGCCAGAATCAGCCCCCAAAGCAGACCCGGATACCTCAGCTGGCGCCTGAGCCGCCTTAACCTGTGGTTCATCCCTGCCCCCGGTAAACACCCAGGCCGGATTATGCTCAGGAGGCTTTCATCCAACCGTAATACAATGCGCAATACTTTTGAGGTAACGCACCATCCATGAAGGCCATCGTTCTTAGTGCCGGCCAGGGCAGCCGCTTGCTGCCGCTGACCACCAGCAAACCCAAATGCCTGGTGGAATTCGCCGGCCGCAGCCTGCTCGAATGGCAGCTGGAGGCGCTGAACTGCGCCGGTGTCACCGAGGTGGTGGTCGTCACCGGCTTCGGCGCCGATCAGGTCGAGGCGATGCTCGCCGAGCGCGCGCCGCTGGGCCTGAAAGTGCGCACGATCTACAACCCGTTCTACAAGCTGGCCGACAACCTCGCCACCTGCTGGCTGGTGCGCCACGAAATGCAGGGGCCGTTCCTGATCCTGAACGGCGACACGCTGATCGAGCCGGCCATCGCGCGCCGCCTGCTGGAGGCGCCGCCGGCACCGATCACGGTCACCGTGGACCGCAAGCCGCACTACGATTCCGACGACATGAAGGTTCGCACCCAGGGCGCGCAGCTGACCGCGATCGGCAAGACGCTGACCGACGACATCGACGGCGAATCCATCGGCTTTCTGCGCTTCTCGCGCGAAGGCGCGATGCGCTTCGTCGAGCAGATCGACCGCGTGATGCATACGCCCGAGGGCGTCAAGCTGTGGTACCTGTCGGCGATCAACGGCCTGGCGCAGAACGGCGTCAACATCCAGGTGGCGTCGATCGAAGGCCTGCAGTGGGGCGAAGTCGACTTTCATCCCGACGTCGCCCGCGCACGCGCGATGACGGCGTCATGGGCCGCGCGCTGGCTGCCGCAGGGCGAGATCAAGCCGGCCGCTTCGGGCTAAAGGCCATGAGCAGCAACCAGGCCCCGCCGCGCCATTACGTGTCGAACACGACGGAATCGATCCAGCTGTTCCGATGGCCGTGGCTGGAGGCACTGTCCAAGGTCTACTGGTGGGTGCCGCTGCTGGTCTACGTGCCACTGATCGTGGCGCTGACCGTGCTGACCACGCAAGGCGGGCTCGGCGTACTGGAACTGGCCGGATGGATCGCCGCCGGCCTCCTCGTCTGGAGCCTGACCGAATACCTGCTGCACCGCTTCGTGTTCCATTACCACCCGCGCAGCGACTGGGGCAAACGCCTGCATTTCCTGATGCATGGCGTGCATCACGACTATCCCAGCGACGCGATGCGCCTGGTGATGCCGCCCTCGGTCAGCGTGCCGCTGGCGATGCTGTTCTACGCGCTGTTCGTCTGGATTCTGCAGCCGCTGTGGGCCGAGGCGCTGATGGCCGGCTTCGCCATCGGCTATCTGATCTACGACCTGTCGCACTACGCGCTGCATCACGCGCAGTTCCGCAACGACAGCTGGCTGTATCGGCTCAAGCGCCACCACATGCGCCACCACTACGCCGACCCGAGCCGCGGCTTCGGCGTCAGCTCGCCGCTGTGGGATCACGTGTTCGGCAGCGCGGAGCGGCGGCGAAGCCGCTAGTCGTCATTCCCGCGCAGGCGGGAATCCAGTAGCGGAAAGCACTGCGCGTGATGTCCCTGGATTCCCGCCTGCGCGGGAATGACAGCTAAGCCAGCAGCCCGCGAACCAGATCCAGATCCGAAGGCTTGTCGACGTCCACCGCGGCGAGGCCGAACGGCATTTCGACGACCGCGAGGCGCGCACCCGACAGCCTGCCCAGGCGCTGCAGCGCCGCCTTCAGCGACAGTTGCCCGACCAGATAGCGCAGCGCCACGCTCCAACCCAGACGCGTGACCATTTTCAGCGGCTGCTTGCGCTCCGCTTCGAATGCGCGCCAGGTGCGCGCGATGCCGATCGCGGCCGGCGTGGCGAAGAAAAACAGATTGCAGCCCGAGTAACGCGCCCCGCGAAAGCGCAGCCAGGTGCGACGCGTCGCCGGCAAAGCTTTCAGCACCGCTTCGCTGCGCGCCAGCGCGGCGCAGGCGTCGACATCGCGCGGGCAATGATCGAGGAAATAGCGCAGCCATTCGCTCCGCAGCAGCGCGTGATCGGCCGTGGTGACCAGCAGCGGCGTGCCGAGTTGCTGCAGCCCGGCGGCGACGCTGCTGCTCGGGCTGTCGGCGGCGGCGATGATCTGCAGCTCGCACTTGCCCGCCGCCGCCCTCAGCGACGCTGACTCACGCAACTGCTCGGGAATCTCGATCATCACGACGATGCGCGAGACTTCCTCGACCGCGGCCAGCGCGGCGACCACACGCTCGATCATCGGCGTGCCGGCGACGTCGATCAGCGCCTTGTGGCTGACGCCGGCGTAGACCGCCAGCGGATCGCCCGGCCCGCGCGAGCCGGCCAGCACCAGGGCGGTCAGGCTCAAAGCGCCTTCTCGTAGACGCGGTAGGTTTTGTAGATCTTGGCGCCGACGGTTTCGATCATGCCGCGCATCGGCTTGTTGTCCTCCAGAATCCACGACAGCTCGATCTGCCTGAAGCCGCGCTCCAGCGCGCGCTTGCGCATCGTCTCCACCAGCAGAAACGGAATCACGCTCGCGCCCAGGCTTTGCGCGCTGCTGCGGCGTACGCCCATCAGCGGCACGCGGCCGCCTTTCACGCCCGAGACTTTCAGCCGCCACAGCAGCTTGGCCCAGCCCAAGGGCAGCAGCTTGCCGTTCAGATCGTGGATCGCCTCGTTGAGGTTGGGCAAGGTCACGCCGAAGCCGACCGGCTTGCCGTCCCATTCGGCGATCGGCACCAGCTGAGGATCGAGCAGCGGTTTCAGCGCCTTGGCCAGATGATCGACTTCCGCCGGCGTATACGGCACGAAGCCCCAGTTGCCGGCCCAGGCGTCGTTGTAGATATCGGTGATGGTGTTGATGTCGCGCTTGTAGTTTTTCATGTCCAGCGGCCGCACCGTGTAGCGTCCCTGTTGACGGTTGATCATGCGCATCAGCAGCTTCGGCGGCGGCTGGGTGATGTCGTAGATGTACGCGTACAGGTCGCGCACCTTGCGATAGCCCTGGGCCTCGATACGGCCACCGGCATAGCGCGGATCGTGGCCCATCAGCAGCATCGGCGGCACGTCGAAGCCGTCGACCAGCAGGCCGGTTTCCTCGTTGACCGACAGATTGAACGGGCCGATGATTTTTTTGCAGCCGCGCTCGCGCAGCCAGGCTTCGGCGGTGGCGAACAGCGAGGCAAATACCACCGCGTCGTCTTCGCCGACGATCAGGCCGAAATGCCCGGCCTGCTCGTCGCGATACGAAGGCGCGAGATCGTCGATCTGCGCGCTGATCCGGCCGATATCGCGGCCATTGCGCGTCGCGATCCAGAACTGCGTCCGGGCATGCGCGAAGTACGGATTGTGCTTGGGCGAAAACGCCTCGGCGCGCTCGAGCTCCAGCTGCGGGACGAACATCGGATCATTCGCCTGCACTTTCGCCGGCACGCGGATGAAACGCTTCATCTGCGCCGGCGTCTGTACCGCTTCGATTTGCAGCATGCTGCTGTTGTTGCTCATTGAGTTCCTTGTGAAATCGTCGCTATGCCCTCTCCCTCCGGGAGAGGGTGGCGCGCAGCGCCGGGTGAGGGCCTCACCGGCGCGGGCGAGCTTAGCCGAGCCTGCAAGTCCCTCACCCCTGCCCCTCTACCGGTGGGAGAGGGGTTCATGTTTTCAGCCGCGATCGTAATGCCGCAGCCACATCAGCCCCAGCGCCGCGAAAACCAGCAGCGGCAAAGTCGCGGCGGCCAGCGGCGGCACGCGGCCACCCTGCCCCAGCGAGGCCATCAGTCCCGAGCTCAACACCAGGCCGAGGCCTGCGCCGAGCGCGATCAGCAACGAGCCGCCGCCTTCGCCGCCGCGCTGCACCGCCTGCGTCGATGGCAGCGCCAGCAGCAGCATCAGCATCAGCACGAAAGGCGCGGCGTAGCTGTGATACAGCGCGGTGCGGTAGTAGCTCAGCGGCCGATCGCCGACGCGCGCGCCGGTCAGCACGTCGCTCAAGGTCGCGCTCGACATCGGCAGGCTCGGCGTGTCGAGGCGCTTCAGATCTTCGGGCCGCAGATTGGAGCGCCACAGCGCGGTGGGCTGCTGGTCGCGCTGCACGCCGCCGTCGGCGAGGTTCATCGAACTCATCTGGGTCAAGGTCCAGTGCTCGTCGACCCAGTCGAGCCGGCTGGCGCGCAGGCGGCCGATGAAACCGCCGTCGGCATCGCGACGGTAGATCGTCACGCCTTGCAGATGCCGGCCGTCCTTGCTCGCCTGCTGCACCGACACCAGGCCGTCGTCGGTGCGGAACCACGACAGCTGCGTGTCCGCGTCTCCGTCGTTGTTATGGTTCTTGTCGTCCGGCGGCTCGGTCGCCTGCCACCAGTCCGACAGATGCGCCTCGGCCACCGGCACGATGCGATCGGCGACAACGAACTGCGCCGCCGCCAGCAGCAGCGCCACCGGCAGCATCGCCAGCAGCATCGAGCGTAGCCGTATGCCGGCGGCGCGGATCGCGATCAGCTCGTGATTGCGCGCCAGCGTATAGAACGTGAACAGGCTGCCGATCAGCATGGCCAACGGCATCGCCAGTACCAGTTCGGAAGCGGTGCGCAGGCCGGCGTAGTGCAGCACGCCGGCAAAGCCGAGATGGCGCTTGAGGATGTCGGTGGTGACGTCGAGCATTTCCAGCAGCTGCAGCAGCGCGGTCAGCGCCAGCAGCACGCCGAGCGTCTGCGTCAGCAGCAGCTTGCGCAGATAGCTCGCGAGCGGCCCGCCGATCACGATGCGGCTCCGTTGTTCGCTGCCGGTTTTTTCTTCTTGCGCAGATTGATGCCGCCGATCAGGTTCTCGACTGCGGCGACCGCGCGCGTCACCGGGTTTTCGCCGGGACTGTTGAGGCTGCCGCGGAACAGCCAGATGCTGATCACGCTGAACAGCACGAACGGTGTCCACACCGCCGGAATCACCGGAAACCGCCCGGTTTCCGCGAGGCTTTCGCCGAGCTGCACGCCGTGATGCAGGAACAGCAGCATCAGGCAGGCGATGACCACGCCGGGCGCGCGGCGGCCGCGCTTGGCGGCCATGCCCAGCGGGAACGCGAGCAGCGGCAGCAGCGGCAGACTGAAACTGCGCACCAGCCGGCCGTGAAATTCGCCGGCGAGTTCGGAGTAGGGCTGCGGCGGCGCGACCGCGTGCATAGCCGCCCACAACTCGGTCGAGGTCAGCTCGCGCTCGCTGTCGCCGCGCGCGCGAAACGGCGGCGTGACTACCGAGAAATCCTCGCTGGCGTAGCCGCTGGTGAAATGGATGTCCTCGATCTGCCCGTCATCGGATTCGCGGACGATGCGGCCGGCGCCGAGCTGCAGCACCAGCTGCTTGCCATCGGCGGTCGGAATCAGGTGGCCGGTGTCCGAAGTGGTGACTTCGTCGATGCCGTTGGCCTTGCGGCGGATGAACACGTCGGTCAGCACGCGTCCGCTGCCGTCGACCTTGTCCGAGGTCAGCACGAAACCGCGGCCGGCGTCGGCGAACACGTTCTCCTGCACACGCGCATTCCAGCCGGAATGCAGCGCCTCGTACATGACTTCGCGATAGCGGTAGCGGCTGCCCGGCTGCAGAAAACCGTAGAGATAAAGGCCGAACACGGTCAGCACCAGCGCCAGCAGCAGGAAGGGTTTGGTCAGCTCGGCGATCGAGCGGCCGGCGGCGAGCATGGCGTCGAGTTCGTTGTCTTCGCCCAGGCGCGCGACGACCATGAAGATGCTGGCGAAGAACGCCGCCGGCAGCGCCAGGCCGAGGTAATACGGGATCAGGTTGATCACCATCAGCAGCACGTATTCCAGCGCCGAACCGCCGGTGGCAACCAGGTCGAACAGCCTCAGCAGCCGCTCCAGCACCAGCGCCAGCAGCACCACGCCCAAGGACAGGGTCAGCGGCGGCCACAGCAGCCGCAGCAGATAGCGCTCGACTCTTCCCATGCCGGCGCGGATCGCGCTAGATCTGCCACAGCGCGCGCAGCCGCGCGAGCATCGCGTCGCGCAGCGATTCGCCGAGCACGACGAACGAGTCCAGCTCCGGTGGCCCGGGCCAGCCGGCGTCGGCGAACACGTGGTCCTCGAAGTCGCGCGGCTCGGCGTAACGCGGCAGCACGTGAAAGTGCACGTCCGGGTCGACCATCATCAGCATCACGTGATTGATGCGCTCGTAGTGCGCGAACGCGCGCAGCATGCGCTCGGCCGCGGCAATCACCGGCTGCAGGGTGACGAAGGCGCCGACGTCGAGCTCACCGAAGGCGCGCTCGTCGCCACGATTGACGATGGTCAGCGCGCCCAGGGTCGGCTGTTTCGGCCGCAGCAACACCAGCCAGGGCCCGTGCTCGGCGATCAAGGTGTCGGGGTAACCAAACTTGAGTGCCGTGGCGTTGGGCATGGGAGGAGAAGTCGAAGACGAGGAAGCGCTAGCTTAAGCTGCAGTTTGCTGAAACGGCGACAGCCAGCAGTTTGGTCGTGAATCAGACATTTTCACGGCAACTCGATACGATTTGACTTTAGCCAGCGCACTCCATGCTGACGCGATCCGGCAGCAAAAAACTCCGCAAGCTGGCTGAGTGCTTGCCGGTCTGAAATTGGAGAGAATTCACTAATAGACGTTGCTGAAACGAGCGTAACTTCTGGATCTTTAGCACTTGCTCTTACCAGGTAAGCCAAAGGGTCTCCGCGGAGCCACGAGGCAGCATATGGAACATAGAGTTGAGTATCTGCGGAGTATTTTTCTTGAGGATAAGGAGCAGCCCCCTTACAGGCGCTTCGCGCGCCTTGCTTGCCAAATAGGCTGCTATGTACGCTTCTGAATCTTGTCTGAGCCGGCCCATCGTGCCGGCGCCAAGTTGGAGAATGTAGCGCGGTATCGATTTGATAGAGCCCATACTCGACCAGCCCGCCTTGCCGCCAAGTCGACTCAGAGTTGTCCCAAGCGCTCATCAATGACCCTCGATACTTTGTGGTCCAGCGTAAAGCTAAACGTCAAACCGCGAACCACACCGTCTGGTTCAATGCCAACTAGGCGTCGCTTTTCTTTACCCCCGGATCAAGCCCAAGCAGACGAAGTCCCCAATTAACTGCAAATCCGACGACTAACGGCCACCACTGCGCCAAAACGATCGCGAGAACTGAAAAGCCAATTGACACGATTGACGAAAGCAAGAGGCCAACGTGCTTCGTCTTTGCGTATGCCGAGAAACCGCCGATCGCGAGCAATATGGACAAAGCAGACAGGACGTAGATGACGATATTCATGGCACCCACCTCAGTTTAACCGGCGCGCTGCACTGGCAGCTGGAATCGATAGCGGCCGGCACCGACGAAGGCCTGCGCGGCGGCGCCCCAGACGCGCACGCGCTGCTCCAGGTTCCAGCCGGCGCCGTCGTCGCGGCGACTGATGCGCAGCCACTGCCAGCGCGCACCGGCGTCACGCGCGCTAGGCACCGCGGACGCCGAAGGCAGGCCCAGCACCGGCACCACGCCGGCGGGGCCGGCCAGCGCGTCGAGGCGCGCATCGCGGGCGTGGCCGTGCAACAGCAGTTCGACACCGGCGCGGCCAATCACGGCGCGCAGCGCGTCGGCGTCACGCAGCGCCTTGCGATACGAAATGGCGCCGGCGGCGACCGGGTGATGGATCATCAGCACCCGGCACAGCCCGCGCGCGCCCAGATCGCGCAGTTGCTGCTCGAGCCTGGCCAGCTGGGCCTCGCCGACCCGGCCGCTGGCCAGCAGCGGCAGGGTCGGCAGCGCGGAGCTGACGCCGATCAGCGCAATGTCGCCGCGCTCGCGCACATAGGGCCAGCTTTCGGAGCCGTCGTCGTTGCTCATCCACGGCTGCCACAGGCCCCAGCCGCGCGCGTGCTCCAGCGCCACCAGGGCATCGTGATTACCCGGCACCACGCTGACCTGGCTGGCCGGCGCCAGGCTCCGCAGCCAGCTCGCCGCGAGCGGGAACTCACCAGGCAGCGAGAAATTACCGATGTCGCCGGTGATCGCCCAATGGTCGGGCGCGTGCGCGCGTACGTCCGCGACCAGACGTTCCAGCAGGTCGTGCTGCTGGGATTTCCGCCGGCCGCGCGCCCAGCTCAGCGCGCTGAGCTGGCGCTTGGAGAAGCGCTGCAACAGGCTCAGCTGCGGCTGGTAGGCGAGGTGCGGATCGGAAAAGTGCGCAAGCGTAATCGCGGTCACGGATAATGTCGGGCTTTACGGCATCGATTTCGATCATGACACAGCTGCCCCCGTCTTCCCGCGGACTGCACCCGGATGCGCCGCCCACCGCCCTGATCGTCGGTGACGCGCCCGTACGGCTGTGGGGCCTGAGCTCGCGCCAGCGCATCGAGAAGCAGCTCCTGCGCCTGCAGACCGCGCAGCAGTCGCCCAGCGCTACTGGCAGCGGCGCGGTGGTGGTGATGCATGCCGGCTGGGTCTACGACGAGCCGCTGGTCGCGGCGCTGATGACGGCCGCCGTCGGCACCCTGCTGGTCGACGAACTCAGCGGCAAACCCGTCGCAGCCAAGGTCGAAGCAGCGCAGGCGAGCGCGATCGCCAGCGCGCTGGAAAGCGGCAGCCCGGCGCCGGCCGACCTCGATCGCCGCACGCCGGCGACGCTCGCGAGCCACTACAACAACAAGCTGCGCAAGCGCGAGACGCCGTACCTGCTCGCGCTGAGCGCGCAGACCTTGCCCGCGATCGAAAAGCGCATGTTCTCGGGCTCGTACAAGGGCGTCACCGACGCGATCACCAAGTACCTGTGGCCGCTGCCGGCGCGCCATGTGACCAAGTGGTGCGCGATCGCCGGCATCACGCCCAACCAGGTGACCTTCGTCAGCCTGCTGATGGTGATCGGCGCCTTCCATTCGTTCTGGACCGGGCAATACACGCTGGGCTTGATCGAAGCCTGGATCATGACCTTCCTCGACACCGTCGACGGCAAGCTGGCGCGCGTGACGATGAACTCGTCCAAGTTCGGCGACATCTTCGATCACGGCATCGACCTGATCCATCCGCCGTTCTGGTGGTGGGCCTGGATCGCCGGCCTGGGCGCCGTTGCGCTGCCGCTGCCGTACAGCGCGCTGGTGCTGGCGATCGTCGTCGGCGGCTATGTCGCGCAGCGTCTGGAGGAAGGCCTGTTCATGAAGGCCTTCGGCATCGAGATGCACATCTGGCGGCCGTTCGACAGCTTCTTCCGGCTGATCACCGCGCGGCGCAATCCGAACCTGCTGCTGCTGACGATCGCGGTGATCGCCGGCCGCCCGGACCTCGGCATGCTCGCTGTCGCGGTGTGGACCGTGCTGTGCTTCTTCGTGCACGCGCTGCAGATCGTGCAGGCCTATGCGGCGAAGCGCCGCGGCTCGATCGAGTCGTGGCTGAGCCGCTGAGTCCATGCATCAGACGGCGCTGATTCACAACCCGCGCAGCCGGCTCAATCGGCGGCTCGCGGTGCATCTGCCTTCGGGCCTGCTGTCGGCTTCGCCGACCACCGAGGCCGAGCTGTTCGCGTCGCTGACCGAATACGCGCATCGCGAAGTCGATCTGCTGATGGTCAGCGGTGGCGACGGCACTTTGCGCGACGTTCTGACCCAACTGCCGCGCGCCTATGGCGATGTGCCGCTGCCGGCGATCGCGATTCTCGCGGCCGGCAACGCCAACCTGGTCGCCTCCGACGTCGGCGCCTGCCAGTCGCAGCGCGACGCGCTATCGCGGCTCTGCGACGCCGCCGCGACCGGCCGCTGGCGCCGCGACATCGTGCGTCATCCGATCGCGGTCGAGCGTCATGGCCAGCCGACCATTCTCGGATTCTTCATGGGCGCAGCCGCGCTGAATCGCGCTACCCAGTACAACCACGACCACGTCACCGCCGGCGGCGGCGTGTCGGTGGCGATCACCATCGCCGCGGCGATGTGGCGCGCGGTGCGCGGCATCGGCGACTGGGCCGAAGGCGACTGGATGAGCCTGAGCATCGACGGCCACGCAGCGCGCGAAGGCAAGCGCTTTCTGTTCCTTGCCAGCAGCCTGCAAAGCCTGATGCTCGGCCTGTGGCCGTTCTGGGGCAGCAGCGGGCCGATGCGCTATCTGGACGTCGATGCCTACCCGGAGAATCTCGGCCGTTCGCTATGGCCGCTGATGCGCGGCCGGCCGACGACGGCGATGCTGGAGAGCAGCTATCACAGCAGCGGCGCCAGCCAGATTCTGCTGAAAACGCAGGGCCCGATCATCATCGATGGCGAGCCGTTTGCCGCGGCCGACGGCGAATTCCGCCTCGCCCCCGGCCCGGCGCTGCGCTTCGTTTCGCCATGAGCATGGCGCCGTCACCGCTGCGCGACGCAGTCGACGCCGAGTTGCAGCGCGCACTGCCGGCCGAGGTCACGAGCTTTGCCGAACAGCTGGCGCAGCGCGGCGGCAACACCGTTGTCGCGGTGCTGTTCTACGGCAGCAATCTGCGCACCGGCGATCTCGACGGCGTGCTCGATTTCTACGTGCTGGTCGACGAACTGTCGCAATGGCATCGCCATCGCATCACCGCGCTGGCCAATCGCGCGCTGCCGCCGAACGTGTCGTATGAAACCACGCAGATCGATGCGCTGGATCTGCGTGCGAAAGTCGCGGTGCTGAGCCTCGGGCAGTTCGAACGCGGCATGCGCGAAGGCGCGATCGACACGACCTTGTGGGCGCGCTTCGCGCAGCCCCTGGGGCTGGCCTGGGTGCGCGACGACGCCGCGCGCGCGGCTACGGCCGCTGCGGTTTCCAGTGCGCTGACCACGGCCGCGCGCTGGGCCGCATTGCTCGGGCCGCTCAGCGGTGAGGCGAGCGCGTTCTGGCAGGCGCTGTTCCAGAAAACCTATGCGGCAGAACTGCGTGTCGAACGCGGCGGCGGCCGCGCGCGCAGCCTGATCGAACACGAACGCGAGCGTTATACGCGGCTGCTACCGCTGGCCTGGCGCGCGGCCGGCATCGATTTCCGTGTGCGCGGTGAACAGCTGGAGCCGCGGCTCGATGAAGCACGCCGCCGCCGCAGCGCGCGCGCCTGGATGCTGCGTCACGCGATGGGCAAGCCGCTCAACCTGATGCGCCTGACCAAGGCCGCTTTCACCTTCGAAAACGGCGCCGACTACGTCGCCTGGAAAGTCGAGCGCCACTCCGGCGTCAGGCTCGAACTCAGCGATTGGCAGCGTCGGCATCCGCTGCTGGCCGCGCCCGGCGTGCTGTGGCAATTGCGCCGCCGCGGCGCGATCAAGTGAGCCCGCGCTGATGAAAAATGTATGGATGATCAGCCGCGTGTTTCCGCCCGACGAAGGCGGCGTGCAGACCTACAGCCGCGCAGTGGCGCTGGCCTACGCGCGCCTGGGCTGGAACGTGCTGGTGTTCACCAAGACCTCGGCCGGCCCACGCCGCATCGATGACCAGGGTCTGGACATCGTCGATGTCGGCGGCGGATCGAAAGCCCATGTCTACCTGAAGCTGGCGCTGGCGGTGCTCCGCGCGCTGCGAAGCGGCCAGCGGCCGGACGTGGTCCACGCCTGTACCTGGCGCTCCGGCCTCGTGCCGTGGTTGCTGCGGCTGCGGCCGCTGTCGGTCAGCGTCCACGGCCGCGAAATCGGCCGGCCGCGCGGCCTCAATTTCATGCTGATGCGCGCCGTGCTGACGCGGGCAACGCGCGTGATCGCGGTCAGCCACTGGACGCGCCGCCACCTGCTCGCGCGGCTGCCGCAGCTGGAAGCGAACTGCTTCACCGCGTGGAACGGCCTGTCCGATCTGGCAGCGGCGTCGGCGCCGTCTCAGGCTCACGATGAATCCGGCGCCGAGGCGCGTGTGCTGTCGGTGTGCCGGCTGGTGCCGCGCAAGAATCTGCGCGTCGCCATTGCCGCCGCCGGCCGCTGCGCGCAGCGCGGCCTGAAGTTCCGCTACCTGATCGCCGGCCGCGGCCCGGAGATGGCGGCGATGCAGGCGGATATCGATGCGCTGAACCTGGGCGGCCTGATCCAGATGCTCGGCTACGTCAGCGACGACGAGCTGGCGCAGCTGCATGCGGACGCGGACATCTTCCTGCACCCGCAGATTTCGCTGGAAGACGGCGACGAGATGGAAGGCTTCGGCATCACCATCGCCGATGCGATGGCCTTCGGCAGCGCCTGCATCGTCGGCGTCGACGGCGGCCCGGCGGAACTCGGCGTCAGCGGCGAAACCAGCCTGCTGGTGGACGGCCACGACCTCGACGCGGTGACCGAGGCGCTGGCGACGCTGATCGGCGACGCGCCGCGGCGCGCGCGTATGGGCAAGGCGGCCAAAGCCTGGGCGCTGAGCAAACTGTCCTGGGAGCAACACGCGCGCGCGGTGCTGGGCGCCTAGGGAATCTCTGATCAAGTCCTGCGCGCCCGCGCCGGCGTCAAAACCGGCGCGATGCAAGGAAGGCGCGACGATGTGTATTGGACCTACATGAGGAGCGACTAACGCCGCAGCGTGCCGGTTTTGGCGCCGGCCCTTCGGGTTGCCCCGGAAATGCCGCCATGCCGCGTTGCTCGCCCCTTGTTTGGAATCACCAAACCGCGGGACTCGCGCCTTGCCTGGCGGCATCTCCGGGGCAACGCGGGCGCGCAGGACTGGATCAGAGGTTCCCTAGAGCCCCGGCAACGACGATCGATTCCTGGCTAGGCGACCAGCGCGACCTTCGGCGTCGCCGTCTGCGTCGGCAGCACGCCGAGGCGCTGGCCGATGTCGGCGAACAGCGCCAGCGCGGTGTCGATCTGGCGCGGCGTGTGCGCCGCGCTGATACTGGCGCGCAGCAGCGGCTTGTTGGTCGGCGTCGCCGGCGGCAGCGCCAGGTTCACGTACAGGCCGCCCTGCAGCAGCAGGTTCCAGAAACGCACCGCGGTTTCGTTGTCGTCGACGGTGACCGAGACGATCGGGCTGGCCTGCGGGCCGACGTGGAAGCCGAGCGCACGCAGACCGTCGTACAGACGCACGGCGTTGTCGCGCAGGCGCACGCGCAGGCCGCTGTCGGAAATCAGGCGACGCAGCGCTTCCTGGGTCGAGGCGATCACCGCCGGCGGCAGCGAGGCGGTGAACATGTACGGGCGGCAGGCGACGCGCAGCACTTCGAAGCCGTCGATGTCGGAGACGCAGAAACCGCCGACGCTGCCGAGGCTCTTGCTGAAGGTGCCGACGATGAAATCCACGTCCGCTTCGACGCCTGCGCTCTGGCTCAGGCCACGGCCGGTTTCGCCGAGCACGCCCATCGAATGCGCTTCGTCGACCAGCAGGTAGGCGCCGGCTTCGCGCTTGACCTGGGCGATTTCGGCCAGCGGCGCCGAGTCGCCGAGCATCGAATAGATGCCCTCGACGACGATCAGCTTGCTGCCCGGATGGTCCTTGAGCCGGCGCAGACGCTTGTGCAGGTCATCTGGATCGTTGTGACGGAAGCGGATCACTTCGGCGTGGCCCAGGCGCGCGCCGTCGTAGATGCTGGCGTGGCTGTCGGAGTCCAGGATCAGGTGATCGCCGTGGCCGGCGAGCGTCGACAGGATGCTCAAATTGGCCTGGTAGCCGGTGCTGAACACCATGCCGTGCCTGCGGCCGTAGAACTCGGCCAGGCTCAGTTCCAGATCGCGATGGCCGCTGTAGCTGCCATTGGCGACGCGCGAGCCGGTGGTGCCGGTACCGAAGCTGCGCACCGCCTCGACCGAGGCTTCGATGCAGCCCTCGTCGAAGGTCATGCCCAGATAATTGTTGGTGCCGAACAGGATCGTCGTCCGGCCGTTCACGACGCCCTCGGTCGACGACAGGATGCGGTCGAATGTGACCTTCAGCGGATTGGAGTCCGCCGGGCCGAGCCGGTCGTAGGTCTGTGCCAGATGGTCAAACTTGGAAAGGATGCTCATGCCCGCTCGTTCTGCGTGAGTTGGGTGACGGCTTTCACCAGATCATCGACGGTGACGATTTCCGCAACGCGATCGAGCGGGATGGACACGTCGTAGTGATCCTCTAAGGCCATCATCAGGTTCATCACCGCGAGCGAATCCAGGCCCAGGTCCTGGACGATGCGGGTGCGGCCTTCGATTTCGACAGGCCGGGAAACGGCTGCCTTGAGCGCATCGCCAACATGCGCGCGGATGTCAGATGAAGAAGTCATTCGGTCTCAATGGTCTGCCGGTCTTCCTTACGGAAGCCTGAGCCAGACCCGCTGGCTGAGGAAGCGCGCGAGCGGTGCCCTCGGTATGTGTCAAAAAGTCTGCCATAGCTTAGCAAACTAGTTTAATCGGCTTGTAACCCGGTCGTGCTTCCGCTGCGCGGCGCGCCCGGCCCGTACGTCATGTATCAGGCTCGGGGCAGCCAACCGGCGCTGCGATAGGCCCTCACCGCGTCGGCGAAACCGGCCTGCAGATCCCAAGCTGGGGCCCATTGCGGCAGATTCAAGCGCTCGGCCTCGCCCACCGCCCAGTCCAAGTGCCTGAGTTCGCGCAACTTTTGCGAATTGAGCATATTGCCGCGGCCGAGCAGCCGGGCCAGGTCGCCGCAGATCGCAGCGGCCTTCAGCAGCCCGCCGGGCAGCGGCCAGTAGCCGCGCGGCCGGGCGCCCATCGCCGCCGCGGCGGCCTGCATCAGTTCGCGCCAGCTGTAGCCGGCCGGCCGCGCGTCGCAGGCGGCCTCGATCCGGCCGGTCGCCGGGCGGCCGAGCATGCCGACCAGGGCCGCACACAGATCGTCGACATGGATGACCGCGCTGCGCGCCGGCGCCGCGCCGAGCAGCGGCACCCAGGGCAGGCTCGCCATTTTGAAGAAGGCCAGGGTCTCGGGGTCGCCCGGGCCGTAGACCGCCGGCGGACGCAGGATGCTCAGGCGCTCGCCGAGCACGTCGATCGCCGCCTGCTCGGCCGCGCGCTTGCTCGCCGCGTAGTCGGAAAATCCCGGCTCGCGCGCCGCCAGGCTCGACACCAGCAGCAAGTGGGTCTGCGCACTGGCCGCGACCGCGTTCGCCAAATGGCGTGTGCCGTCGCGATTGGCGCGCATGAAATCATCGCGGCTCGGCGCCTTGATCAGCCCGGCCAGGTGCACCACCGCGTCGGCACCGGCGACCAGCCGCCTTGAGGCGGCCGGGTCGCGCAGATCGCCCTGCTCCACTTCGATATCCAGATCGCCCCACAGCGCGTCGGCCGGGTCGCGTCTGACCAGGATCCTCAGCCGCCAGCCGGCGGCGGCCAGTTGTGGCAGCAGCCGGCGACCGATGAAGCCGGTGGCGCCGGTGACCGCGACCAGCCGGCCCGCTTCAGCCACCCGCAGCGGCCTTGGCGAAACCACCCGACAGGTACAGCGCCCGCGCCTTGGCACGGCTGAGCTTGCCCGACGAGGTCTGCGGCAAGGAGCGCGGTGGCACCGGCACCACGCGCACCTCGATGCCGTGGCGCGCGCGCAGCACGCCGGAGACTTCTTCGCACAGCGCGTCGCGCGCCGTGGTTTCGGTGAGCCGCGATTCCACCAGCACCACCACCGATTCGCCAGCCTCGTCGTCGACCGCGAAGGCGGCCACGTCGCCGCTGCGCAGGCTGCTCACCTCACCTTCGGCGGTCCACTCCAGATCCTGCGGCCGGATGTTGCGGCCGTTGACGATGATCAGGTCCTTGGCGCGGCCGGTGATGACGATTTCGCCGTCGGCCAGATAGCCGATGTCGCCGGTGTTGAGCCAGCCGTCGCTGCCGATCGCGCGCGCGGTTTCTTCGGGCTGCGCGAAATATTCCTTGAACAGACTCGGTCCGCGCACATGAATCAGGCCGACGCCGAATTCCGCCATCGGCTTGCCGTTTTCATCCCGCACCTGGACCTCGTGGCCCGGCAGGATGGCGCCGCAGCGCACGAATTCGCGGCGCCGATGCGAGCCTTCCGCCGGCGCCACCGCGATGTGTTCGCGCTCGAGCCGGTCGGTGTCGAGCACGTCCATGCGCAGGCCACGGCCCAGCGGCGAGAACGACAGTGCCAGCGCCGCTTCGGCCATGCCGTAGCTCGGCGTCATCGCACCGCGGCTGAAGCCGCTGGCCGCGAACGAGTCCATGAACTTGTGCAGCGGGCCGGGCCGCACCATGTCGCCGCCGATACCGGCCGCGCGCCAGCGCGACAGGTCCAGACCTTCCGGCACACCGCCGTTTTCGACGCGGCGCGCGCACAGCTCGAAGCCGAAGCTCGGCGAGAAGCTCAAGGTGCCGCCGTAGCTGCTGATCAGCTGCAGCCAGGTCAAGGGCCGGCGCGCGAATTCGCGCGTCGCCAGATAGTCCACCGAAATCGCGCAGCACACCGGTGTCAGCAGAAAGCCCACCAGACCCATGTCGTGATAGAACGGCAGCCACGACGCGCAGCGATCCTTCGCGGTGATCTGCAGGCCATAACGCACGATCGCATCGATATTGGCGACCACCGCGCGATGCGTAACCGCGATCGCATGCGGGAAGCGCGTGCTGCCGGACGAGAACTGCAGGTAGGCCAGCTCGTCCGGCGTCGGCGCGACCAGCTCGCCGGTGAAAGGCTCGACTTCGCCCAGGCCCGCAACGGTGCCGACGAAGCGCAGCGCCAGGCCGTCGCAGGCCTCCTTGATCCAGCTCTCGAACGCGGCCGGTGCCAGCGCCGCGGCGGCGCCGATGCTCTCGGTCATCTTGCGGATGTGTTCGAGATAGGTCGCGCGGCCACCGAGCGCCGCCGGCAAGGGCAGCGGCGCCGGCACCAGGCCGGCGAGCTGGCAGGCGAAAAAGGCGCGGGCAAAATCGCCGTCGGTTTCGGCCAGCAGGGCCACCCGATCACCGCGCACCAGGCCCCTGGCCAGCAGCCGGCGCGCCAGCGCCTCCGACTGTTCCAGCAGGGACACGTAAGGGAGCGCTTCGGTCAGCTGGCCACGGCCGCTGTAGAAATTCATCCCGGCCGCACCCTGCGCCGCGCGGCGCAAGGCCGCGGCGAGGCTGGGGAAATCACCAATGCCGCGCAGAACGGCGGCGCTGGTGGCGGGTGTGTGGTTGGTCATGAAGGCACGATCGATGATGTTGACGCCAGCCCCGTACGTGAGCGGCATGGGTCAAACACCCATTTTAGCCGAGTGCGTCGCCAGGCAGCGCGCCGTCGCGTCGACGCGGCGGGTGGCTATCTATACGTGGAATGCTGGCACCGGTTGCACGGCTGGTTCAAAACGACCGAGCCAGAACGATAAGCGTACCTTCGATCCGCGCGCTCGCATCACTTGCCGATACATCGCGCGCGCTTCGGGCAGCTCCCGAGAAAGCCCGCGCGAGCGCGCCGATCTGCTGTGGGCCTCGCTGGCGGGCACGACTCGGCGCCGCTAAGCCAGCCACGGTGCGACGCGCTGCGCCAGCCGCGACAAATCGTCGTCCAGCGCCGCATTCCAGCTCAGGCGCGCCTCGGATCGGCCGAAGATGCCGATCAAGCCGTCGCGCGCCAATGCCGCGATCCAGCGGTCCAGATCGACCGTCGGTGCCCAGATGCCGCGACGGATCAGCGCGCGTTCCAGCGGCGCCGGGAACAGGCCGCGCAGCAGTCGACGACGACGCAAATGCAGCGACGGCCGCAGCGGCACCACCTGCAGCGGCCGGCCGCTGCGCAGCGCGTCGGCGATCATCGACGCCGAGTCGCCGGTGACGACCAGGCGATCCGCCAGCGCCAGGTATTCGGCGTAGGCCTCGCGGCTGCGGCCGTCGGCGTAATCGCTGATTTCGTGCGCGACGCCGGCCTGCCCCAGCGCCTGCTTCAAGGCCGCAGCCCAGGCTGGCGGCGTGCGCGGGCTGGTGCAGACCAGCAGGCTGCCGCCGCGACCTTGCTTTGCCAGCTGCACGGCCAGCGCTTCGACTCTCGCCGAGTCCAGCGTGAAATGGCGGCTGAGGCCGCCGACGATCAGGCAGGTCCACGGTCGCGGCAAAGCGGCGAGACGCTGCAGCGCGGCGGCTCTCGCCGGCTCGTCGAGCTGCGGCGGTGCATTCAGCGGCAGCCGCAGCGCGAACACATTGGCAGCCGCCGGCACCGAGTCCTGCGGCAAGGGCAGCAGCAGATCGAGCTGCGCCGGTGCGATGTCGCGTGAGCGGCCCAGATGAATGATGCGCGTGCGCCCGCCGCTGGCGCGCTTGATCCATAGCGCCGCCTGCAAGGTCTTGCCGAAGGAAATCACCAGCGCCGGCCAGGGCGCGACCAGGCCGCTTTGCTCGGCCTTTTCCGGCGTCCAGCCGAACGCGGCGCGCGCCGCCTGCCCCGGCTCGAATACCGGTTTTTCTTCCCAGCTTTGCGCCAGCGCCGCGGCCAGTCGACGCTGCTGCGCCAACTCGCCGGCGCGCGGGCCGGCCAGCAGCCAGATGCGGCCGTCGCTCACCGGCGGCCGGCGGCCGCGATGCGCGCGACCCAGTCCTCGGACAGCCGCTGCGGCTGGTACTGCGGCCAGTGGCGATCGCGGAACGTCTGCAGGTCGCGAGCGCGCGCAGCGCCATCACCGAGATAGCGGCTCAGACCTTGATCGAAATCATCGAGCACCGCGCAATCGGCGAAGGCCTGGTAGGTTTCGATCGAACTCGCGATCACCGGCAGATCGTGGGCCATCGCCATCAGCAGCCGGTTCGGCGATTTGCCGCGATTGAAATTATTGCGATTCGCCGGAATCAGGCAGACACGCGCACGCTGCATCGCCGCGAACACGCCCAGCGGACTCCATTGCACATAGCGGCTGGGCACGCCGCGATCCGCGATCAGCTTGCGATACAGCGCGAGGTCGTTGCTGACCACCAGCAGGCGGAACGGCAGGCGCGCGTACGCTGCCCGCAGTTGCGGCAGGCATTCGCTGAGCGCGCCAAGGCCTTCGTTGCCGCCCTTGCTGCTGCTGTTGCCGAACCACAGCACCACTGGCAGAGCGCCGTGGCCGATGCGCCGCCAGACACCGATGCCATCCAGCGCCTGCTTGATCGCAAGGCCCAGAGCGTAGCGCCACGTCAGCCACTTCATGGGGCCGGCCAGCGCGCGCGAAACTGCGCGATTGGGCCAGCTTCGCGGCGCGATCGAGCGCGCGGTCAGCTCACGCGTTTCGATCGGATCGGCCTGCTCCACCAGCTTGCCCTGGCAGTCCGCCGGCAGGTTTTCGCGCAGCACCTGGCTCAGGCCGGCGCCGTTGGTGACGATGCCGGTCGCCAGCCGCGCGATCGCGATGAAGGCGGCGCGTATCGCATCACCCGCCTCGGTGTTGCCGCCGTAGCCAGCGGAGAAAATGTTGTCGCAGAGATCGAACCAGATCGGGATGCCGCGCTTCGCCGCTTCTTCGGCCAGCGCGACGTCCGACCGATAAAACGTCTTGACGAAAATCAGCGCGGCGACACCCTCCAGCGAGCAGCCGCGATCACCTTCGACGATCACCGACTGGCGGTAGAGCTGCTCGTTCGCCAGCAGCGGCATCAGGCAGCGATAGCGCACGCTGGCGACCCCCGGCTTGGCCTTCTTCAGCTTCCAGACGATCCAGCCGGCAGGCAGTGCCGCCGGCGCGTTGGCGGCGCCGTTCAACGCAGCTTGAGTCCGAACCAGCTGCGCGCGCCGCGCGTCACCGTGTTGCCGGCGTGACGGCGTTCGGACTTCTTCACCAGCGGCCCATAAGGCTCGGGATTGCGGTACTGCTCGGGGCTGCGACCGGCGGCCAGTGCCTCGCGATACTCGCGATCGAACAGCGCGCTCAAATCGCGGCGCGGATGCGGCATCACCTTGCCGTCGAACCAGTGCGGGCGGCCTTCGGCCTTGAGCCGGGCAAACGCATAGGGATGCGAAAACTGCGTGCCCATGTCGGAGTAATGCAGCACCTTGATGCGCTCGGCCGGCTGGCCGTCGCCGTCGATGCTGTTGAACGCCGGGTCCATCGCCTGCACCTGCTCCGGGTGCTGCTCGAAATGCTTCTTCAGCTTGTTGTGGGTCTCGGGATCGGCGCGCAGCTGCGCCAGCGACGGCAGCACGCGGCGCGCGGCGGCGCAGTCCCAGAGCATGATGCAGAAACGCTGGAAGCCCTCGTCGTGGCGCGCCGCGAACACCGCGGATTCGCGAATCGGCGTGCGCCACAACTCGGCGATGTCGGACAGCACGATCATGTCGGTGTCCATGAAGATCGCGCGGCCTTCAAAATGGCACAGCTCCGGAATCGCCCAGCGCAGCGCCGAGAACGGCGTCGCCCAGCGCTCGGTGCGCCAGCCGACGCCGGTCGCCGCATCGGCCTGCGGATTCGAATACCAGAAGCTCTGCGGATTGCGCGACAGCCGCACCCAGGTGATGTCCACCGGCAAGCTGGCGTGCTTACGCATCGAATGCTCGAGCACCATCATCTGCTCGAGATCGCAGTCGTTGGGATCGCAGCCGGCGAAAACGCGGATGGTGTCGGGATTCATGGCGGGCCTGGGTGCGGGAGATCGGACGATGCCGCCCTGCGCTCAGTTGCTGGAATGGAAACCCAGCGCGCTGCGCAGGCGGTCGATGCGGCGGGCCAGCCACCATTTCGGCCGGTTCTGCACATAGTAGGTCAGCATGATCGAGCGGCGCTCGCCGTCGGCCTCGGCCACGGTCGCGGCGCTGTGCCAGCTGGCATGCGCCTGCACCGGGAAGGCGTAGCCGCTGGCCGGCAGGAAGGGCATCCGCGTGGTGCGCTGCGCGGCTTCGCCGCTGCGGCCTTCGTGAAAGATCGTGCCGATGTGCTGCTGCGCGTCGTCCTCGGGCAGATAGAACTGCACGGTGATCGCCTTGCGCACCACGTCGCTGTGGATGCCGATGCGATAGCCCGGCAGATCGCGCACCACGATCGGCACCGGGTACAGATGGATCTGGTCGATACCGCGGCCGAAGCGTGACTCGAGTGCGTTGCGGAACTTGCGCTTGAACGCGTCCTGCAGCTCGCGCGACATCAGCAGTTTCGACAGCGGCTGCCACAGCCGGCGCTGCTCCGCCGGCAGCCGCCACAGCTGTTCCGGATAGAGATAAAAGCGCAGGCGCGCGCTGCTGCCGTCGGGACGGCGCGCATCCTCATGCGACAGCTCGTGGAAGTGGCG
The DNA here is from genome assembly GCF_965279055.1 of Hydrocarboniphaga sp. NCBI lineage: Bacteria > Pseudomonadati > Pseudomonadota > Gammaproteobacteria > Nevskiales > Nevskiaceae > Hydrocarboniphaga > Hydrocarboniphaga sp. The sequence goes on from NZ_OZ257125.1 coordinate 3,093,216, forward strand.
CCGTTCCGGCAGATTGCGCAGCAACTCGCGGTACAGCGAAGCGGGGAACAGATCGCGCAGATAGACGTGGTCGAAAGGATGGGTTTCGAGCGCGGCTTCGTCGATGCGCGTGATGACGCTGGGTTGGGCAAGCATGCGAAATTGTAGGGGGCGCTCAGGCCGCCGTGCAATGCAATCCGGGCCGCCGGCGGACGGCCGGAGACCAGTGCCGGTCCAGCGTGGCCCGCGCTCAGCTGGCGCGTGCGTAGCCCGGCAGCGGCAGTGGCTGAGCCACCGGCTGCAGCGCCTGCTGCCATCGATCCAGGATCGGCCCCGGCGCGCTGTAGCGCTCGGCCAGCGTGCGGCCGCGCAGCGCGTGCAGCTGGCGCAGCGTCGGCATGCGCAGATAGCGGCGCAGCCCGGCTTCCAGATCGCCCGGTTCCATCGCCGCGGCATAGCGCCGATAGCTCGGGATCGGCGACGCGACCACCGGCAGGCCGGCGCGGAATGCGCTGACGACGCGGTTGTCGGTCTTGCAGGCGGTGAATTCGTTGTCGGAGGCCGGGATCAGCACGATGTCGTGCTGGGCCAGCAGCTGCGGAAACGTCTGCGCATTCCATTGCAGGTAACGGTGCGGGAATGCGGCATCGGCAAACAGCCGCCGGTACTTGCTGCGGTTGTTGGAGATCACGCTCAGGTGCAGCGGGAATTCGCGATTCAGCCGTTCCAGCAGCGGCCGCATTGCGGCGATGTCGCACAGGCCCACCGGCGCCCAGTCGCCGCCCTGGTCGCCGAACCAGACCAGGCGCGTCGGTGCCTGCGGGCCACGCGGCGGCAGACTCGCGTCCGCGCGCCACAGGCTCCATCGCGCCTGCAGCCTCGCGTAGGCGCTGACAGGCACCACCGACAGGTCGTCGGCCAGATCGCCGATCACTAGCGGCGCCGGCGCCGCCGGGCACACCCGAGCAACGACTTCTCCCAGGCGCGCCGAAGCCACCACCACTTGGTCGACGAGGCCGATCAGCTGGCGCAGCCGCAGCGAGCGCCGGCGCAGCTTGTCGTTGTGCTCGGGCGGGGCATCAGATGGTTGTCGCACAGATCCATCAGCAGCCGGCAGCCGCCGGCCTTGAGACGCTGCGCCATCTCGCAGCTGCCGGCATCGGAGCGCGCGCCCAGCACCACGCAGCGATAGCGTGCCGGCTGCCGCGGGTCGAACCATTCGACCTCGACGCCGCGCTCGCGCAGGCCGCGCATCACCAGCTCGCCGCGCAGGCGCCGGCCGGGGTTACTCAGGGAATCCCATCGGGGCCACCATCCCATCATCTTCAGCTTCCTTGCCTGTCTGCCGTCGCGGCCGTCCTGGCCATTGCCCCCTACTGGACCCACCATCGGCAGCCGAGGTTCCACGAACCGTGCATCCGCTGACACCGCGGCGGGATGCCGGCGCCGTGCAAAACACCGACAATACGGGCCCGAATTCCCCCCGGAGTTGCTGCTTGCGGCTGGTCTTCCCCTATCTCGCGCAGGCGCATCAGGTGCTGCATTCGCTGCCGATCGCGGCGGCGATCGCGCAACGCGACCCGCAAGCCCAGGTCCACGTCGCCGCGGTCAGCGCCGCTCAACTGGATTTTGCGTGCCGGCTGATCGAGCGCCATGCGCCACAGGCGCGGATCGCATTCGACCTGTTGCCGCTGGGTCCCGGCGACGCCGCGCGCCTCGTCCTCGGCTGGGGCAAGACCCATTTCAAGCAGTACACGCTGCTGCGCAACCGCGGCTACTTCAACGGCTTCGACGCCGTGGTAACGCCGGAGCGGACTTCGCTGTTCCTGCGCCGCATCGGCATCAAGGCCGCGCTGATCTGGACCCGCCACGGCGCCGGCGATCGCGAAATCGGCTTCGCCGAAGACGTGCGCGAGTTCGACTTCGTGCTGATGGCGGGGCGCAAGATCGAGCAGCGCCTGCTCGCCGCCGGACTGATCCGGCCCGGCGCGTACCGCAGCGGCGTCTACGCCAAGTTCGACTGGGCGCAGCGCGCCGTCGGCGAGCGTCTGTTCGACAACGACCGGCCGACGGTGCTCTACAACCCGCACTTTCGTGCGGCGCTGTCGTCGTGGCCACGCTGGGGCCGCGCGGTGCTGGACGCGTTCGCGGCGAGCACGCGCTACAACCTGATCTTCGCGCCGCACGTACGTCTGTTCGACCCACCGCGTGCCGCCGACTACGCGGCGCTGGCGCCATACCAGGGCCTGCCGCATGTGCATGTCGACCTCGGCAGCGAACGCAGCATCGACATGAGCTACACCCAGGCCGCGGACCTGTATCTGGGCGACGTCAGCAGCCAGGTTGCCGAGTTCCTGAGCCGGCCGCGGCCCTGCGTGTTTCTGGACGCGCACGACACGCCCTGGCAACACGATCCGAACTATCGCTTCTGGGCACTGGGGCCGGTGCTGAACTCGGTGGCGCGGCTGGAAGACGAGCTCGACCGCGCGTTCGAGCAGCAGCGGGCGCAGGTGGTCGCACAGCAGCGTTATGTCGCCGACACTTTCGAGCTGGAGCCCGGGCCCTCGGCACCGCGCGGTGCCGAGGCGATCATCCAATTTCTGCGCGCCGGGCGCGGCGCCGGCAGAATCGCGTAGCAGAACCGGTTAGGATTCGCGCCGCCACATGAACCCCAATCCCCAGAACGCGCCCTCCGTCGCGCGGCCCGCTCCGCAAGGCCGGCTGCGCATGCCCCTGCTGTGGCGTTTCAGCGGTCTGATCTCGGGCAGGCGCAATGCCGCGGTCGCGCTGTGCGTGGTCTTCGCCAGCCTTGCCGACGGCTTCGGCATCGCCACGCTGCTGCCGCTGATCGCGGTGCTCGACGAAGGCTCCAGGACCAGTTCGATCGCCAGGACCATCCTCAAGCTGCTGCAGACCCTGCACATCCCGGCGGTGCCCGGCGTGCTGCTGGGCATCGTCGTCGGCGGCGTGCTGGTCAAGGGCACGCTGATGGTCGTGGCGCTGCGCCAGATCGGCAGCGCGGTCGCCGATGTCGGCTCCAAGCTGCGCATCAGCCTGGTCGATTCGCTGCTGCGTGCGCGCTGGAGCTACTACGTGCGCCAGCCGGTCGGGCGCTTCTCCAACGCGCTCGGCGGTGAAGCCAACCAGGCCGGCGACGCCTACAACGCGGCCATGCAGATGCTGTCGCAGGCTGTGCAGGCGATGGTGTACCTGAGCATCGCCACGATCGTGTCCTGGCAGCTGGCGCTGTTCACGCTGTTCGTCGCCGGCCTGATGCTGGGCTCGCTGAACCGCTTCCTGCTCGGTGCCAAACGCAGCGCCAAAACCCAGCAGAAGCTGCTGCGCGCGATTCTCGGCCGGCTCACCGACGTGCTGGTCGGTATCAAGCCCTTGAAAGCGATGAGCCGCCAGGCCCGGTTCGCGCAGCTGTTCGACCGCGATCTGAAGGACGTACGCAAGGCTTCGCGCCGCCAGGTGTTCAGCAAGAACGTCAACAAGGCGCTACAGGAGCCGATCCTGGCGCTGTGCCTGTCGCTGGGCATTTTCGTCGCACTGAAAGTGCTGGGCCTGCCGATCGGCGAAATCATCGTCATGAGCCTGCTGCTGACCAAAACCGTGCTGACCATCGGCAAGGCGCAGCAGGAACTGCAGAATTTCTACGCCGCGCAGCCCGGCCTGAAAGCGATACGCGCCACCGTCAGCGACGCCGATGCCCAGGGGGAAGACGCACAGCCCGGCGTCACGCCGACGCTGGAGCGCGGCATCGAGTTCCGCGGCATCGTCTTCGCCTACGACGATGCGCAGCCGACGCTGCGCAACCTGTACATGCAGATCGGTGCCGGCGATGTCGTCGCGCTGACCGGCCCGTCCGGCGCCGGCAAGACCACGCTGATCGACCTGCTGCTGGGCTTTCATCGCGCGCAGCAGGGCGAGGTGCTGATCGACGGCGTGCCGCTGCGCGAGATCGACCTGCGCCAGTGGCGCTCGCTGATCGGCTACGTGCCGCAGGAGCTGATCCTGTTCCACGACAGCATCGCCGCCAACGTGACGCTGGGCGAGCCGCGCTTTTCCGAAGCCGACGTCGAGCGCGCGCTGCAGGCGGCCGGCGCTCTGGACTTCGTGCGCAGCCTGCCGCAGGGCATGCACACGATCGCCGGCGAGCGTGGCTCGGCGCTGAGCGGCGGCCAGCGTCAGCGCATCGCGCTGGCGCGCGCGCTGGTGCACGAGCCGCGGCTGCTGATCCTCGACGAGGCCACCAGCGCGCTGGACCCGGAAACCGAGCTGCTGATCATCGACAACGTCGCCCGCCTGGCGCGCGAGCGCGGCCTGACCGTGGTTTCGGTGACGCATCATCCGGCCTGGCTGTCGTCGGCGACGCGCATCCTGCGCCTGGAAGCCGGCCAGGTTGCCGCGCGCGCCGCGGCTTGAGCCCGGGCGAACCCGGGGTTGCACCCGGGCTGCGATTACAATGCCGGCATTCGCCGCACTCTCCCCTTTATTTTTTAGCTGCCAGTAGCCCATGAGCCAATACGTTTACACGATGAACAAGGTCGGCAAGACCGTCCCGCCGAAGAAGGAAATTCTGCGTGACATCTCGCTGTCGTTCTTTCCCGGCGCCAAGATCGGCGTGCTCGGCTACAACGGCGCCGGCAAGTCCACGCTGCTGAAAATCATGGCCGGCGTGGACAAGGATTTTCACGGCGAGGCCAGGCCGATGCCGGGCCTGCAGGTCGGTTATCTGCCGCAGGAGCCGCAGCTGGACCCGGCCAAGAACGTGCGCGAAAACGTCATGGAGGCGATGGGCCACATCACCAAAGCCCAGGCCGATCTGGAAGCGGTTTATGCCGCCTACGCCGAGGAAAACGCCGATTTCGACAAGCTCGCCGCGCGTCAGCAGGAGCTGGAAAACATTCTCGCCGCCAACGACGGCAACAACCTCGACGTGGTGCTGGACAAGGCCGGCGAGGCGCTGAACCTGCCGCCCTGGGACGCCGACGTCACCAAGCTCTCCGGCGGTGAGCGCCGCCGCGTCGCGCTGTGCCGCCTGCTGCTCAGCAAGCCGGACATGATCCTGTTAGATGAGCCGACCAACCATCTCGATGCCGAGTCGGTGGCCTGGCTGGAGAAATTCCTCAAGGACTTCCCCGGCACCATCATCGCGGTCACGCATGACCGCTACTTCCTCGACAACGTCGCCGGCTGGATTCTGGAGCTCGACCGCGGCCACGGCATTCCCTGGCAGGGCAATTACTCGACCTGGCTGGAGGGCAAGGAAAAGCGCCTGTCGGCCGAGTCCAAGAGCGAGGACGCGCATGCCAAGGCGATGAAGGAAGAGCTGGAGTGGGTGCGCAAGAACCCCAAGGGCCGCCAGAGCAAATCCAAGGCGCGATTGAAGGCCTACGAGGAAATGGCGAGCCAGGAATTCCAGAAGCGCGCCGAAACCAAGGAGCTGTACATTCCGCCCGGCCCGCGCCTCGGCGACAGCGTGCTCGAGGTCAACGGCGTCGGCAAGAAGTACGGCGATCGCTGGCTGTACCAGGGGCTCAGCTTCAGCGTGCCCAAGGGCGCGATCGTCGGCATCGTCGGCGCCAACGGCCGCGGCAAGACCACGCTGTTCCGCATGCTGCTCGGCCAGGAACAGCCGGACGCCGGCACCATCAAGATCGGCGAAACCGTCAAGCTCGCCTACGTCGACCAGAGCCGCGACGCGCTCGACGGCGAGAAGACCGTGTTCCAGGAAATCTCCGGCGGCAACGACATCATCCGCGCCGGCAGCTTCGAAATGCCGGCGCGCGCCTACATCGGCCGTTTCAATTTCAAGGGCGAAAGCCAGGGCAAGCGCGTCAAGGATCTGTCCGGCGGCGAACGCAATCGCCTGCATCTGGCGAAGATGCTGCTGAGCGGCGGCAACGTGCTGCTGTTCGACGAACCGACCAACGACCTCGATGTGGAAACCCTGCGCGCACTGGAAGAAGCGCTGCTGGATTTCTCCGGCTGCGCGCTGGTGATTTCGCATGACCGCTGGTTCCTCGACCGCGTGTCGACGCACATCCTCGCGTTCGAGGACAGCGGCGAAATCACCTTCATCGAAGGCAACTACAAAGAGTACGAAGAAGACTTCCGCCGCCGCACCGGCGCCGAGCCCGGCATCAACCGGCGCTCGCGGCACAAGAAGCTGGGCTGAGATCGGGGTTCTGGTCCTTCGATACGCCGCTACGCGGCTACTCGGGACGAACGGGGTTTCCATGTCGCCGATGTCACAAGCCAACTGCGTTCGTCCCGAGTAGCGGGCTTTGCCCGCGTATCGAGGGACTCGATCGCAGTCGGTTGGAAAGTGGGCGTTGCGGTTTGGCCTGCCCGAATGGCGCGCTTCCTGCACCTCAGGCGCTGGACTATCAGGAGCTTCGATGAACTCAACCCACCCGTTGAGGCTGTAGAAAAACCCTAAATCTGGCACACATCCCGCTGCGTCTTTCGCGACGAAAGGAGAGCGGAAATGGCACGCTACAAGCCGGTTGATCAACACCTCTCGAAGCTGCTGCCGGTGAGCTTTGCCGAGCAGATTGTTCCCGGCACTTTCGAGTACGCGCTGAACTGGCTGGTCGATCACGAGATCGATCTGACGGTCTTCGATGCGCGTTACTGCAACGATGAGGTCGGCGCCGCGGCGTATCACCCGGGTGTGCTGTTGAAGATCGTGTTGTTCGGCTATGCCCGCGGGCTGACATCGAGCCGCGACATCGAGCGGGCCTGTCGCGAGAACGTGGTCTTCATGGCGCTGTCAGGCGACACACAGCCGCACTTCACGACCATCGCCTCCTTCGTGGCGAAGCTGCCGGACGAGATCACCTCGGTGTTCCGCAACGTGCTGCTGGTGTGTGACGAGCAGGGCCTGATCGGCAAAGCGTTGTTTGCCGTCGATGGTTGCAAGCTTCCGTCGAACGCCTCTCGCAGCCTGAGCGGCACGCGGGCCGACATGGCGAAGAAAATCGAAAAGATCGACCGTGCCATCGCGCACATGCTCGACACGCATCGCCGCCAGGATGCCGGCCAGAACACCGACACGCTGACCCAGCGCGAACAGCAGCAGATCGAAACCCTGACGCGCAACAGCAACAAGCTGCGTGAGTGGCTGGCGACTCATCCGGAGAAGACCAATCGCAAGGGTGAACCGCTGAAGTCGAACATCACCGACAACGACTCGGCGACGATGAAGACCAGTCACGGCGTCGTGCAGGGCTATACCGGCGTCGCCGCCGTCGATGCCAAGGCACAGGTCATCGTGCAGGCCAGTGCCTTCGGAATCGGCCAGGAGAATGGACTATTGCCGGAGGTGCTGCAGGCGCTGCGCAGCGACTTCAGCGCGATCGGGAGCGCTGATCCCCTGGCGGATGCGACGGTGCTGACCGACTCCGGCTATCACTCCGAAGCCACGCTGCAGCGACTGGCCGACGATCAGGTCGACGCGCTGATCGCCGATACCGGCTTCCGGTCACGCGATCCGCGTTTCGCGGAAGCCTGGCAGCACAAGCCGATCGAGAAACAGCGCCAGCCCGGCGAGCATCGATCGAAGTGGTTTGGTCGAGCCGATTTTATCTATGACGCCAATCGGCAGACTTGCATCTGTCCGAATGGAAAGCAGCTCAAACTGAAGACGGTCAATATCGTGATCAGGGGCCGTCGCGGTGTCGGCTTCGAAGGCACGCGCGCGATGTGCCAGGCCTGCTCTTTAAAAGCGAAGTGCATGCGCAAGCCGGATGTGAGTCCGTGTCGTCAGATCACCTTCTTCGACGGCAGCAAAGTGAAAGAGACGCACCCGCAGACCAAGGCGATGAAGGCCCGAATCGATACGCGTGAAGGCCGGCTGCTGTACAGCCGTCGGCTCGGCATCGTCGAGCCGGTCTTCGGCAACCTGCACACCAAGGGCCTACGTCGATTCACACTTCGATCCAGGCGCAAGGTGGATGCGCAATGGAAACTCTTCGCCATCGTCCACAACGTCGAGAAGCTCAGAGGCAAAGCGCCTTGAATGGCTCTTGGAAAGCCTGCCAACTCGCAGTATCGTCAGCACAGACCCTCCACACCCCAGGCGACGGCTCGTGACGCTGCAGCGTTTTCTATCCACGAACAGCTCAGGCAAGTCGTCGGCTTGCACAGCCGAGTCGGTCTCGGCTGTTTTTCTACAGCCTCGTTGCTGTGCGCCGCCCTCGCCGGCCTGGTCTGCCTGCCGGCACACGCGGTCGATTGCCGCGACCCGGCGCAGGCGCAGGCCGTCAACGCGACGTTCGAGGCCGACGACACCGCCAGGCAGGCGGCACTGAACCAGCACACCGCCGAGCGGCTGTACAGGATCGACGCCGAGGCCAAGGCGCTGATCGCGGCCGGCGCCTGGACCGAGGCCGATCGCAAGAGCTACTTCGGCAAGGCGCGCAGCAGCGCCGCTTACAGCAAGCTCGAACAGAGCAAGAAAGAGCCACTGTTTTCGGTGCAGATGGGCCGCAGCACGGCCAGCGGCATCAAGACCAGCAACCCGCTCGGCGCCTGCAGTTACGCGCTGAGCACCTTGAGCGCTTACGACGATCTGCGCGGCATCACCGACACGCAGTACGACATGCTCGAGAACGGCATCATCGCAATCGCGCAGGCCAAGGGCGTCAAGCTGCCCTGAGTTTCAGTTGCGCCGGGAGTCGTCGTCGAGCCAGTCGGCGGCATTGCGCTCGAACCACGGCATCGCGCCCCAGTCCGCGTAAGAGGGGTGCGCGAAGGCGCGCTCGCCATTGCGGCGTAGCCCGCTTTTCAGCAGCACGCTCTGCGAGCCGAAGTTGTCCGGCGCGGTGATCGCGGTGATCGTGTCCAGGCCCAGCGTTGCAAAGCCGTAGCGCAGCAGCGCGATGCTCATTTCGGTGGCGTAACCGCGTCCCCAGTACCCAGGAAACAGCCGATAGCCGACCTGGATGTGCTGTTCGCCGCGAATGTGATTGAGCAGATGGAAGCCGATGCAGGCGCCGCTGCGGCGCTCGATGGTCGCCCACACGCCGAGGCCGGGATGCTCGTCGTAGTAGCGCAGCATGCGGCCCTCGAGCATCGCTTGCGTATCGGCGCGGCTGGCGACACCGCCGAGATGGCGCATCACCTCGGCATCGCTGTTGAGGCGGTCGAGCAGGTCGAGATCGGCGAGGGTGAAACGGCGCAGCAGCAGACGCGGCGTGCTCAGACCGGTGCCGGCATCGGTGATGGTTGGGTCATTCATGCACGGCTCTCCGATCGATCCCTCTTATGCGTGATCGGTCGCGGGCAAGCCCGCTCCTACATCGGCTTTTCTGTAGGAGCGGGCTTGCCCGCGACCGGCCACCCTCAGCGCCCCAACACCTTCAGGAACGCTTGCGCATACCGCTCCAGCTTGCGCTCGCCGAAACCCGGTACCGCGCGCATTTCATCGAAGTCGCGCGGGTGCATGCGCGCCAGTTCGCGCAGCGTTCGATCGTGCGCGATCACATAGGCCGGCACGCCTTCGCTCTTGGCCAGTTCCAGGCGCACCTCGCGCAAGGACTCGAACAGCAGCTGCTCGATCGGCCCCAGCGGCTCTTCGTCCGGCGCGATTCGGGCCGCTCGGCCGCCGCGGGCTTTCGGCGATGAGGACGACGATGCGACCGCATCGCTCGGCGGCAGCCAGCGTGCGATGCGCTGGCCGCGCATCACCGCGACGCCGTCGTCGGTGAGCCGCACCACCGGATGCTGGTCGCCGCTGAAGCCGACCCAGCCGGCGGTCACGCAGCGCGACAGCGCGCGCTGGATCCAGGCCTCGCTGCGTTCACGCAGCAGACCGAAGGTCGCGACCTGGGTGAGGCCGTCGCGCTCCAGCCGGTCCTCGGTTTCACCGCGCAGCAGGCGCACTGCCTGCTTGAGTCCGTAACGGTTCTGCACGCGCGCGACGCCGGACAGCAGCTTGCGCGCCAGCAGCGAGGCTTCCTCGCTGGAGACTTCGTCGACATTGCCCAGCGCCTGGCAGACGTCGCAGCGGCCGCAGCCGTGCAGGGTCTCGGCCTCGTCGCCGAAGTAGCGCAGGATCGCGTCGTGACGGCAGGCGGCGCCGTCGGCCCAGCGGATCAGCTCCAGAAACAGATTCCACTTGTGCTCGACCACGTCGGCGTTGGGCGTGCCTTCAAACGACGACGGCGACTCCAGCAGCCGGCGGCGCATCGGCAGATCGCTCTGCTGCCAGCACATCATGCCGACCGCGTCGCTGCCGTCACGGCCGGCGCGGCCGACCTCCTGGTAATAGGCCTCGATCGAACCCGGCGGGCCCAGATGCACCACGCAGCGCACGTCGCCGCGGTCGATGCCCATGCCGAAGGCATTGGTCGCGCAGACGATCTCGGCTTCGCCGCGGGTGAACGCGGCCTGCGCGGTCGAGCGCGTGTCCGCGCTCAAGCCGGCGTGATACACCGTGGCCTTCCAACCCGCTGCAGCAAGCCTCGCCCCTTCTTCTTCGGCGAGGCGCCGCGTCGGCGTGTAGACGATCGCCGAACCGCGGCCGGCACCGGGCGCAAACAGCGTTTCCGCGAGCACCGCGTCGACCCGCGCGGCGCGTTCACGACCGCCGCCGATTTCCGCCGCGCGCAGCGCCAGGTTCGGCCGAGCGAAGCCGCGCACCAGCTGCGGCGTGTCCGCCGGCAGACCGAGCCGGTTGATGATTTCGTCGCGCACGATCGGCGTCGCGGTCGCGGTGCAGGCCAGAATCCGCGGCGCCTGCATCTCGCGCAGCAGCTCGCCGAGCTGGCCGTATTCCGGACGGAAATCGTGGCCCCATTCGCTGATGCAATGCGCCTCGTCGACCGCGACCAGCGGGCAGCCGAGACGGCGCAGGCGCTCGCGGAAACCCGGCAGGGTCAGGCGCTCCGGCGCGATATAGATCAGCTTGTAGTCGCCGCGCTCGAGCCCGGCGAGGCGCTCGCGCGCATCGTCGGCCGACAGGGTCGAGGCGAAGAACGTCGCCGGTACGCCGCGCGCGTTCAGCGCCGACACCTGGTCCTGCATCAGCGCGATCAGCGGCGAAATCACCAGCGTGGTGCCCGGCAGCAGCAGCGCCGGCAACTGGTAGCACAGGCTCTTGCCGCCGCCCGTGGGCGCGACCAGCAAGGCGCGGCCGACATCCAGCAAGGTGTCGATCGCCTCGCGCTGGCCGGGGCGAAAAGAGTCGTAGCCGAGGCGCGTCAGCGCCTCGTCGAGATCGGTGGAAAGCATGCGCATAGGATACGACGTCGCGGATGCGCTCCGCGTGGCACAGGCCTCAGCCCGACCTCAGCCAGGCGACTTCTGCGCGGCGCGTTCGGCCTTGAGCTTGGCCTTCATCTCGGCCTTTTTCTGCTCGCAGGTCGACGGATCCGAGGCGCACTCGGACTTCAGCGCGGCTTTCTGCTGCTTGGCCTGCGCCTTGGCCTGCTCGCAGGCGGCCGGATTGCCGGCGCACTTGTCTTTCAGCTGGTGCGCCTTGGTCTTGGCCTCGGCGGTCTTGGCGGCGCAATCGGCGTCGGCCGCGCACTTGCCCCTGGCGGTTTCGGCCTTGGCCTTGATTGCCTCGCATTTGTCCGGATGGGCATTGCACTTGGCCTCGATCTGCTCGGGCGTAGGCGGGGCTTTCTGCGCCTGGGCCGGCATCACGAAGGCGAGGCTCAACAGCGCGATGGCAAAGCGGGGTCGAAAGCTCATGGCGGATTCCTGTGCAACAAAGTGAAGAAACTCGTGGAGCGCACTATCGCAAACCCGCGTGGCGCTAAAATGGCGCCATGACCGACGCCCTCGCCTACCGCTGGCGCGCCCGCGCGCTGCAACCGATTTCGCATCCGCAGACGCTGCAATTGAACAGCCTGCTGGGCATCGACCGCCAGAAGGACCTGTTGGTTCGCAACACGCTGCAATTCGTCAACGGCCTGCCGGCGAATCACGCGCTGCTGACCGGCTCGCGCGGCACCGGCAAGAGCTCGATCGTCAAGGCGCTGCTGACCGAGTTCGCGCCGCGCGGCCTGCGCCTGGTGGAAGTGCCGCCTCACGATCTGGTGGAGATGCCGGACATCGTCGCGCCGCTGCGCAAGCGGCCGGAACGCTTCATCCTCTACGTCGACGATTTCTCGGTGGCAGCCAACGACCGCTCGCTGGCCGCGCTGAAGACCGCGCTCGATGGCGACATCGAGGAGGCGCCGGAAAACGTGCTGATCTACGCCACCTCCAACCGCCGCCACCTGATGCCGGAGTTCACCCGCGAGAACGAGGAATATCGCTGGGAGGGCGAAGAACTGCACCCGGGCGAAAGCGCCGAAGAAAAGATTTCGCTGTCGGAACGCTTCGGCCTGTGGCTGTCGTTCCCGCCGTTCAACCAGATGCAGTACCTGGACGTGGTGCGCTCGCACCTGGCGTCCTTCGGCGTCGACTCGCTCGACACCGAAGGCGAGAAAGCGGCGCTGCGCTGGGCCCTGATGCGCGCCTCGCGCTCGGGGCGCGTGGCCAAGCAGTTCGCGCGCGACTGGGCGGGTCAGCTGGGCCTGGCGAAGGCGTAAACGCAGCTTGCCCGCCATAACTGCACCCCGTTCCTCCCGAGTAGCGCCGAAGGCGCGTATCGAGGGACGCATCGGGTTCGCTTGCGTCCCTCGATACGCCGGGCAAGCCCGGCTACTCGGGAGGAACGGGGTTTTGTTCCGCTCCGCCGGGTCCTGCGGAAGCTAGCCCAGCTTCTTCAGCAGCTCCGCGACCTTGGCGATGTACTGCTTCTGCGCGGCATCCTGCTTGGTGCCCTTGAGCTTGGCCCAGGCGTCGAACTTGGCGCGGTCGACGACATTGAGCATGCCGGGACGCGAGCCGCTGACATCACCGTCGCTGCCCTGCTTGAACAGCGAGTACAGCGCCAGCAGGTCGTCGTTGCTCGGCTTCTTGGTCAGCTTGCGGACGTCTTTCTGCGCTTGTTCGAACTGCGCTTTGAGGTCGGACATGGGGTTCTCCTTGTGGTGATGGTCTAGGCGCGCCGCTGCAGCGTGATGAAGCTGTAGGCATGGGCATGACGCTCGTCGGCGGCATGCTCCTCGCGCTGCGTCTCGACGAACTGGCCGGCATCGTACTCCGGCAGCCGCGTGTCGCCCTCGATGGGCGCATGCACGCGCGTCAGATACAGCGTCTGCGCCAGCGGCAAGGTCTGCGCGTAGATTTGAGCGCCGCCGATGACCATCAGTTCGGCGATGCCTTCCTGATCGGCCGCGGCCAGCGCGTGATCCAGACTTTGAAAAACGCGGGCGCCCGGCGCATCGAAGCCGGCGTTGCGGCTGATCACCCAGTTGTCGCGCTGCGGCAGCGGCCGGCCCAGCGACACCCAGGTCTTGCGGCCCATGACGATGGTCTTGCCCAGCGTGAGCCGCTTGAAGTGCTGCAGATCGGCCGGCAGCTTCCACGGCAGATCGCCGTCACGGCCGATGACGCCGTTCTCGGCGGCCGCGACCACCAGCGACAGGGCCGCCATCAGACCGCGACCGGCGCCTTGATGTGCGGATGCGGATCGTAGCCGCTGAGCACGAAGTCCTCGAGCTTGAACGCGAACAGATCCTTCACTTGCGGATTCAGCGTCATCGTCGGCAGCGGCTTCAGCTCGCGCGACAGCTGCAGCCGCGTCTGTTCGAGATGATTGCTGTACAGATGGCAGTCGCCGCCCGTCCAGATGAACTCGCCGGGCTGCAGGCCGCAGACCTGCGCGATCATCATCGTCAGCAGCGCGTATGAGGCGATATTGAACGGCACGCCGAGGAAGATATCCGCGCTGCGCTGATACAGCTGGCAGCTGAGCTTGCCGCCGGCGACGTAGAACTGGAACAGCGCGTGACAGGGCATCAGCGCCATCTTGTCGAGCTCGCCGACGTTCCAGGCGGACACGATCAGCCGCCGCGAGTCCGGGTTGCCGCGAATCTGGTCGAGCAGCAGCTGGATCTGGTCGATATGGCGGCCGTCGGGCGTCGGCCAGCTGCGCCACTGCTTGCCGTAGACCGGGCCGAGCTCGCCTGTCGCATCGGCCCATTCGTCCCAGATCGACACCTTGTTCTCGCGCAGCCAGGCGACATTGGTCTCGCCGCGCAGGAACCACAGCAGCTCGACGATGATCGAGCGCAGATGCAGTTTCTTGGTGGTCAGCACCGGGAAGCCTTCGGCCAGATCGAAGCGCATCTGGTGGCCGAAAACAGAGAGCGTACCGGTGCCGGTACGGTCGGACTTGGCCGCGCCCGTATCGAGCACGTGCTGCATCAGATGGAGGTATTGGCGCATGCCTCAATGGTATCGCAGGCGGCGCGGCCGGGCATTCAAACCCGGCGCCCCACCGCGGCATCCAAGCTGCAAAACACCAGCCCGGAACCTTGCCGATGATGCGCCTGACCTGCACGAGCCTGACGCTCGCCCTCGCCCTCGCCTGCAGCACCGTCGCCTGCGCCGGCCAGGCGCCGGAACCGCCGGGCAGCGGCCACCGCGATATCGACAAGGTCAACGGCGGCATCAAGCTGCCGGCGGGCTCGTCCGCCGGTGACGTGTCCACGGTCAACGGCGGCATTAGCCTGGGTGACGGCAGCCGCGCCGGCCAGGTCGAGAACGTCAACGGCGGCATCGATCTGGGCGACTCGGTCACGGTGGAGAGCATCGAAGGCGTCAACGGCGGTATCGACGCCGGCAAGGAGCTGCAGGTGAAGCGCGGCATCGAGACCGTCAACGGCGGCGTGCGGCTGGCTGCGGGCGCCGACGTCGGCGGCGACCTGACCACGGTCAACGGCAGCATTGAGCTGGACCACGCGCGCATTGCCGGCCGCATCGAAATCGCCGCGGGCAGCATCGACACCGGCCGCGGCTCGCACATCGGCGGCATCAAGGTCAGCAAGCCCGGCGGCTCCAACTGGAACAACAACCGGCTGCCGCGCGTCATCATCGGCCCGGACAGCGTCGTCAGCGGCGACATCGTGCTGGAGCGCGAAACCGAGCTGTACGTGCACGACAGCGCCAGGATCGGCGCGGTTCGCGGCGGCAGCGCGCGGCCTTATTCCGGCGACCGGCCCGAACTGGACTAAGGAACCTAAAGCCGTATTGGGCTAAATATACATTTGTACACTGCGACCTCTTCTGACACGCTGCCCCCACTAAAGCTGACAGCGTCGCCGCCGCCGCATTGCATACTGCGCGCGGGGAACAAAACTAGAACAACCTACGAATCGGGGGATTCATGGCGCAGCAGAAGACCGTGCTGGTAACAGGCGGCGGTGGGGGCATTGGCAGGATTTCGGCGGAGCTGTTCGCGCAAGCGGGCTATCGCGTCGCGGTCAGCGACCTGCGTGAAGACAGCGCCATGGACGTGGTCGAGGCGATCCGCGGCAGCGGCGGCAAGGCCGATGCCTTTGTCGCCGATATCAGCAGCGCGGACAGCGTCAAGGCCTTGTTCGATCGCATCGAGCGCGACTATCGCGCGCTCGATGCCGCGTTCAACAACGCCGGCCGCGGCGGCGGCGGCCTGCCGCTGGTCGACAGCGACGACGACACCTGGCACGACTGCCTGCTGGTCAACCTGACCGGCACCTACTACTGCATGAAGCAGGAGTTGCGCATCATGCTCAAGCAGGGGCATGGCGTGATCTGCAACAACTCCTCGCTATGGGGCCTGCACGGCGGCCCGACCGCGGCCTATACCGCGAGCAAGCACGGCGTCGTCGGCCTGACCAAGCATGCGGCGGTGGCCTACGCCAGCAAGGGCCTGCGCATCAACGCGATCTGCCCGGGCATCATCTCCGCCGGGCTGGGTCTGAAAGTGCTGGGCCGGCCGGCCGACGTGGTCGAGAAGACGCTGGCCAAGGTGCCAGCGAATCGCGCCGGCAGCGCCGAGGAAGTGGCGGCTGCGGCCGTATGGCTTTGCTCGGACGCGGCGTCCTACGTCAACGGCCACATGCTGGCGATCGACGGCGGCTGCGGTAGCGTTTGATTCGTCATTCCCGCGAAGGCGGGAATCCAGGGCGGCGAGCGCCGCGGTGCAGTCATTGGATTCCCGCCTTCTCGGGAGTGACGGCAAAGCGTTTTACGCCGTCTGCGCGTCGCGGTTGACCGAGAAGCTTTCGCCGCAGCCGCATTCGCCGGTCACATTCGGGTTGATGAACTTGAAGCTCTCGTTGAGCCCCTGTTTCTGCCAGTCCAGGGTCAGACCTTCGAGCATCGGCAGATGCTCGGCCTTGATCACGAGCTTGGCGCCATGCGCCTCGAACACCTGGTCGCCGGCGCCGACGTCGTCGGCATAGTCCATCGTGTAGGCGTAACCGGAGCAGCCGGACTTCTTGACGCCGACGCGCAGGCCCAGGCCCTTGCCGCGACGCAGCAGCTGGCTATCGATACGTTTGGCGGCGGATTCGGTCAGTTGGATGCTCATACGGTTTCTCGGTAGCGGGCCAGCAGATCACGCAGCGCGTCTTCGCCCATCAACGCACAGTGGGCCCGGTCTTCGGGGATTTCAAGCTCGCGGCGCAGCTGCGCGGCGCCCAGCTGCGCCAGCTCGGCCGGCTCGCGTCCGATGCTCCAGTCGGCGATCCAGGCGCCGACGGCGATGCTGCTGGGGCAACCGTAGGCGCGGAAGCGGGCGTCGGCGACGCGGCCGTCGCGAAACTGTAGCTCGATGCTCAACACCGATCGCGCTGCCGGCGTGCCGGCCCTGCCGGCAACGACGCCGGCCGTGCCGACGTCGAAGCGTCCGGCGCGCGGTGCGCTCTCGAACAGCGCCCAGATCTTCCCCGGATAGCCGAAGGCGTTCGCCTGCATGTTCATGCCGATCAGTCCCATAAGGCCGAAATTTCACGCAGCCGCGTGACCTGCTTGCAGACGCGCTCGGCGGCGATGTCGATCTCGGCCTCGGTGCTGCGGCGGCCGACCGAAAAACGCAGCGAGGCGTTGGCGAGTTCGTCATCGCGGCCCAGCGCGCGCAGTACATACGAGGGCTCCTGGGTCGCCGATGAACAAGCCGAGCCGCTGGACACGGCCAGGTCCGGCAGGCTCGCGCGCAGGGACTCGCCTTCGACGCCTTCGAAGCTGACATTCAGCACGTGCGGCGCGGCGCGCTCGGGGTCGCCATTGCGATGCAGGTTCGGCAGGCTTTGCAGCCTGCTCCACAAGCGTTCGCGCAGCGCGCTCAAGCGCGCGGCTTCGGCGACGCCTTCACGCGCCAGTATCTCGAAAGCCGCGCCCATGCCGACGATCTGGTGCGGCGCCAGCGTGCCGGAGCGCATGCCCTGCTCGTGCCCGCCGCCGTGGATCTGCGGCGCCAGCCGCGCACGCGGACGCCGGCGCACGAACAGCGCGCCGATGCCTTTGGGGCCGTAGGCCTTGTGCGCCGACAGGCTCAGCAGATCGACCGGCACCTGCGACAGATCGATATTGACGCGGCCCGCGGCCTGCGCCGCGTCGACGTGAAACAGCACGCCGCGCTCGCGCAGCAGCGGCGCCAGCCGCTCGATCTCGTGCACGCTGCCGATCTCGTTGTTGACCCACATCAGCGACACCAGCGCGGTGTCCGGGTTGAGCGCCTCCATCACCTGTTCGGGCGAGACCAGGCCTTTGGCGCCGGGCTTCAGATAGGTGACGCGCACGCCGCGCGTTTCCAGGTAGCGGCAGGTGTCGAGCACGCATTTGTGTTCGATGCGCGACGTGATCACATGCGCCTGCGTCGCGCCGCGCAAGTCCAGACCACGGAATTCCAGCGCGCCCTTGATCGCCAGGTTGTTGGATTCGGTGGCGCCGGAAGTCCAGATGATTTCGGTCGGCTCGGCGCGGATCAGCGCGGCGACCTGCGCTCGCGCCTTTTCCACGGCGGCGCGAGCACGAAAGCCGGGGCCGTGACTCGATGCCGGATTCGCGTGCAGGCCGTCCTCCACCAGCAGCGGCAGCATTGCCTCCAGCACTCGCGGATCCAGGGGCGTGGTTGCCGCGTAGTCGAGGTAGATCGGCGTCGCGTAGACGGGTTGGTCGGTCGGCTCAGTCATTCGATTTCCGCAGCAGTATTTGCGCCGAAGTCGACGATCGTGTCTTCGAGGGAATCCCGGACAAACCTCCGTTCGTCCCGAGTAGCGGGCTTGCCCGCGTATCGAGGGAGGGGACCGAAGCTCGATGTGTCCCTCGATACGCCGCAAGCGGCTACTCGGGATGAACGGCGCTGGCTAAACATCATTCAAGCCGCTACCAGCGAGCGCGCGATCTCGCCCAGCACCGCGAGCAGCCGATCGATGTCGTCGGCCGTATTGTCCTTGCCCAGGCTGACGCGGATCGCGCCCTTGGCGGTGACCGTGTCGTAGCCCATCGCGATCAGCACGTGGCTCGGCGCACCGTTGCCGGCGGCGCAGGCCGAGCCGCTGGACACCGCCATGCCGCGGCGATCGAGCTGCATCAGCAGGGCTTCGCCGTCGTAGCCAGCGAGTGCGAACTGCAGCGTATTGGCGAGACGCTCGGCACCGGCGCCGAACACCAGGGTGCCGGGGATTTCGCGCAAGCCGGCTTCGAGGCGCTCGCGCAGCGGCAGCAGATGCGCCGTGCGCGTTTCGAGTTCCTGCATCGCCAGCTCGGCCGCACAGCCGAAGCCGGCGATCGCGGCGACGTTCTCGGTGCCGCCGCGCACGCCGCGCTCCTGCGCGCCGCCGTGCATCAGCGGCCGCAGCTCGACCTCGGCGCGCACGACCAAGGCGCCGATGCCTTTCGGCCCGTAGATCTTGTGGCTGGACAGGCTCATCAGATCGGCGCCGAGTTCGCTCATGTCGACCGGCATCTTGCCGGCGGCCTGCACCGCGTCGACATGCAGCCAGGCACCGGCGGCGTGTACGAGCCCGGCGTAGTGCGCGATGTCCTGAATCACGCCGGTTTCGTTGTTGGCGCGCATCAGCGACACCAGCTTGACGTCCGCTTTCGCAAGCTGCGCCTGCAACGCGGAGTCGACGACGTGTCCGCGCCGGTCCACCGCGATCGCCTCGACATTCCAGGCATGCGCAGCCAGCGATTCCGCCGCTTCCATCACCGCCGGATGTTCGGTCGCGCCGTACAGCAGGCGCGCCGGAGCGAAGCTGTCCGCTACGCCCTTGATCGCCAGGTTGTTCGACTCGGTGCCGCCGCTGGTCCAGATCACCTCGCGCGGCGTGACGCCGACCAGTTGCGCGACCTGCACGCGCGCGGCTTCGATCGCGTCGCGCGCGATGCGGCCGTAGCGATGCAGGCTAGAGGCGTTTGCCGCCGGCCCAGACAGGTAGGGCAGCATCGCCTCGAGCACTCTCGGGTCGAGATGCGTGGTCGCGTTGTGGTCGAGATAGATCGGCATCAGGTCAACATGAGGGCGGCGCGGCGAGCCGCAACCAGTCCGCTGCATCGGTGGAAAAGCATCTGGATAGCGGTAGCCAGGTGCGATTTCATCGATGCAGTGGACTAGGCCGCGTCGGCTTTTTTGGCTTCCGGCAGCAACGTGCCGTCGGCGCAGAAATCCGGCAGCTCGAGCTGGGCCAGTTTCAGCTCGGGCATCCGCGAATCGACCTGATGCAGGAACTCGCAGACCTGGACCAGGCGCTGATCGAGCTGCTGGATATGGTCGAGCATCGCGCTGATCGCATTGGCCACCGGGTCGGGCATGTCGCGGGTTATGCCGTAGGCGTCGAAGCCGAGCTTGCTGGCAATGTTCTGCGCGCTCGGCGAGACCGGCGGCGGCTGCTCCTGAACGATGCGCGCCGGGATGCCGATTGCGGTCGCGCCGGCCGGCACTTCGCGCACCACCACCGCGTTGGAGCCGATGCGCGCGCCGTCGCCGACGGTGAAACCGCCCAGCACCTTGGCGCCGGAGCCGACGACGACGTTGTTGCCGAGCGTCGGGTGGCGCTTGCCGCCGGCCAGCGAGGTGCCGCCCAGGGTCACGCCCTGATACAGCGTGCAGTCGTCGCCGACCTGCGCGGTTTCGCCGATCACCACGCCCATGCCGTGATCGATGAAAAAGCGACGGCCGAGCCGGGCGCCGGGATGGATTTCGATGCCGGTCAGCCAGCGCGCGACATGCGAGTTGAAGCGGCCCAGCCAGCGCCAGCCGTGGCGCCAGAAAAAATGCGAGACCCGATGTCCCCAGACCGCATGCAGGCCCGGATAGCAGGTCAGCACTTCCCATACCGATTTGGCGGCGGGATCGCGTTCGAAAACGCTGCGGATGTCTTCGCGGATACGGCTGAACATGAGGCGGTGCGGCACCTGAGCCGGGGAGCCGGCATTGTAAACCTTGGCCCGGCGCGGCCCCGGCAGGCTGACGAAAACGGGACCGCCTGCCGGGAACGGACGCGCTCCGCCATGGTCCGATATACATGAACAGCAAATCAGCCAAGCCGCCTCGCCCGGCCCGCTCACCCTTCCTCGTGCCGCCGCAGGCCGCCGATGCCGACCAGGCCAGCCGCGATTCGCGTGCGCAATGGCTGTGGCAGCTCTACGCCAGCATCGCGCCGACCATGCCAGTCAAAATTCCCCGTAGCCCGGGTGAAACCCGGGGTTGAGCGCCCCTAGCCCAGCCAAATCCGGGTTTCACCCCGGCGACGATTTCGGCGGCGTCCGGTCCGGCCCGCGCTCCCGGCGGGTGCGGTGCTTGGGCTTCTCGACCGAGGTCAGAATGCCGCGCAAGATGTTGAGTTCGTTCAGATCCGGCCGCGCGCGGTTGAACAGCGTGCGCAGCCGCCGGGTCAGCAGCCGTGGATTGGCCGGATCGATGAAGCCGGTGCCGATCAGGGTTTTTTCCAGGTGCTCGAAGAACTGCTCCATCTGCTCGCCGGTCGGTGCGCGGAAGCGGCCCTTCATGAACTCCGGATCGCTCTTGGACGCGACCGCGCCGGGCGCGATCGCCGCCTTGCGTAGTTCCCAGCCGTAGATCTGCACCGCGGCCGCCAGGTTCAGCGAGGAGTATTCCGGGTTGGCCGGCACCATCGTCAGCCGGTGGCAGCAATCGAGCTGCTCGTTGGTCAGGCCGGTGCGCTCGCAGCCGAACACCAGCGCGACGGTGCCGGCCGACGTCGCCTGCAGCAGCGCCGACGCGGCCTCGCCGGGCAGCATCGGCTCGTCGCCGAGGTAGCGCGCGCGGGCCGAGGTGCCGACCACCCAGGCGCAGTCCTCGACGGCCGCCTCCAGGCTGTCGTAGACCTGGGCATTGCGCAGAATCGGCACCGCGCCGCTGGCCATCGCGTCGGCGTGCTCGTCCGGAAAATGATGCGGACTGACCAGGCGCAGACGCGTCAAACCCATGACCAGCAAGGCGCGCGCGGCCGAGCCGATGTTGCCGGGATGCTGGGTACCGACCAGCACGATGACGATGTTTTCCAAGGGGGAGGCGGACATGTTTGGTATTCTAATGCCCGTCCCCGCTACCCCTGGCCAGATCAGTGCATCCACTGGTAAACATCGCCGTTTCCGCCGCCCGCAGCGCCGGAAACTTCATCATGCGCAACCTCGAGCGTGCCGACACGCTGCAGATCGAGCACAAAGGCCGCAACGATTTCGTGACCCAGGTTGATCGCGGCGCCGAGTCCGAGATCATCAAGCTGGTGCACAAGGCCTATCCGATGCACGCCATCCTCGGCGAGGAAGGCGGCAAGATCGGCGACAACGAAGTGGTCTGGATCATCGACCCGCTCGACGGCACCACCAACTTCCTGCACCGGCTGCCGCATTTCGCGGTGTCGATCGGCATCCAGATCAAGGGCGTGCTGACGCATGGCGTGATCTATGCGCCGTGCACGCAGGACCTGTACGTCGGCAGCCGCGGCGCCGGCGCGACGCTCAACAACCGCCGCATCCGCGTCAGCACCTGCCGCGACCTGGAGCAGAGCCTGGTCGGCACCGGCGTGCCGATCAAGCCGGACAAGCTGCCGGCGTATATCCCCAGCCTCAACGCCGTTGCCGAGAATACCGCCGGCATCCGCCGCGCCGGCGCGGCCTCGCTGGACCTGGCCTATGTCGCCGCCGGGCGGCTCGACGCGTACTGGGAAATGGGCCTGAAACCCTGGGACATGGCGGCCGGCCTGGTGCTGGTGCAGGAAGCCGGCGGCATCGTCGGCGAGTTGTATGGCGAAGGCGATCCGCTGTCCACCGGCAACGTGATGGTGGCGACGCCTAAGATCCACGGCGCGCTCAACGACGTGCTCAAGGCCGCGCGCCCGGCGTTCGACGCGGGCTGAAGTCTTTGCCTTCTCCCTCCGGGAGAAGGTGGCCCGAAGGGCCGGATGAGGGCGCTCATTCTCCCAACACCCTCACCCGTCGCTGCCGCGACACCCTCTCCCGGAGGGAGAGGGGGAAAAGCTCGCGCTGCACTTGATAGTTCGGAACGATAGCTGCATAGAGGCAGGAATCCCACGTAATACTTCAACGGACTGAAGCCGCGCCGCCGACATGGAAATCGCGAATCACCTGATCCTCGTCGCCGGCCTGCTGTTTCTCGTCAGCATTCTCGCGTCGGTGCTGTCGCCGCGCCTGGGCGTTCCGCTGCTGCTGGTGTTCCTGGTCGTCGGCATGCTCGCCGGCGAAGACGGCCCCGGCGGCATCCTGTTCCACGACTACAGCCTGTCCAACCTGGCCGGCACCGCGGCGCTGGCCGTGGTGCTGTTCGACGGTGGCATGCGCACGCGCATGACCACGTTCCGCGTCGGCCTGCAGCCGGCGGTGTCGCTGGCCACGGTCGGCGTGCTCGTCACCACCGGCGTCGTCGGCGCGTTCGCCGCCTGGGTGCTGCATCTGCCGCTGGTCGAAGGCTTTCTGATCGGCGCGATCGTCGGCTCCACCGACGCCGCCGCGGTGTTTTCGCTGCTGCACAGCAACGCCGTGCACCTGAACGAACGCGTCACCTCGGCGCTGGAAATCGAATCCGGCACCAACGATCCGATGGCGGTGTTTTTGACCCTGGGCCTGCTGCAATACATGCAGGCACCGGCCGACTACCACTGGTACGAAGGCCTGATCTTCCTGGTCCAGCAGATGGGTCTGGGCGTGCTGATCGGCGTCTACGGCGGCCGCGCGCTGGTGTGGTCGCTGAACCGGCTGAACCTGTCGGATTCGCTGTATCCGCTGATGGCCTTGTTCAGCGGCCTGTTCATTTTTGGCCTGACCGCGAGCCTGCACGGCAGCGGCTTCCTGTCGGTGTATCTGGCCGGCGTGGTCCTCGGCAACCGCAAAGTGCGCGCCTTCGGCAGCATCCGCCGCTTTCACGACGGCGTCGCCTGGGCCTCGCAGATCGGCATGTTCGTGATCCTCGGCCTGCTGGTGACGCCGAGCAAGCTGCTGCCGGTGGCGATTCCGGCCCTGCTGATCAGCCTGGTGCTGATCCTGGTCGCGCGGCCGCTGGCGGTGGTGCTGGCGCTGAGCCCGTTCCGCTTTCCGCTGCGCGAGCAGGCCTACATCGCCTGGGTCGGCCTGCGCGGCTCGGTGCCGATCGTGCTGGCCACGTTCCCGTGGCTCGCCGGCATCGACAACGCCGGCCTGGTGTTCAACGTCGCCTTCTTCATCGTGCTGGTGTCGCTGGTCGTGCAGGGCTGGAGCGTCGGCCCGATGGCCAAGCTGCTCGGCCTGCAAATGCCGGCAAGCACCGCGATGGTCCATCGCAGCGACTTCGACCTGCCCGGCACGCGCGGCTACGAAATCGTCAGCTACCTGATTGGCGAAAACAGCCCGCTGATCGGCCTCAAATCCAAGAACCTGCCGATCGAGGACACCTCGCGCATCGTCTGCATCTCACGCCGTGGCAAGGTCATCAGTTATCGCGAATGGGGCACGCTGCGCGCCGGTGACTACATCGCGATGCTGGCCTCGCAGGACGAATTGCCCAAGCTCGACGAAACCTTCCGCTCCGATCATGTGGCGCCGAAACGCGAGGCGGCGGAAGCGCGCTTCTTCGGCGAATTCCAGATCGATCTGAAAGCGCCGGCGACAGCGCTGGCGGATGCCTACGGTCTGGATCTGCCGGAGTCGGCGAAGACGCGTAACGTCGCGGAGTTCTTCAAGAGCGTGATTCCGCGGCCGGTGGTCGGCGATCGCCTGCGGCTTGGCGAGATGGAACTGGTGGTGAAGAAGATGGACGGCGAGAAGATCACCGAGATCGGCTTGCGCTTGCCGCACTGAGGCGTTGCGTTGGGGCTGCCCGCTCGTGGCCTCGTGGTCACTGCCGGCGGACCGCGGTACAGCGAAGTATCGGCACCTCTAGGAGCGGACCCTGTCCGCGACTGTGCCGTTGCAGTGTGAGTCGCGGACAGGGTCCGCTCCTACAACTCGAGCGCTTCGCTTTCGACGTTCAGGGCCCCTTGAGGACGCCCCGGAAAAAGTCGCGCGCAGCGGGTGGCACGGCTTTTTTGCACAGCGAAGCATCCGCACCTGTAGGAGCGGGCTTGCCCGCGACTGTGCATTCGAAGCCTCAGTCGCGGGCAAGCCCGCTCCTACAGGCCCAGCGTTTCGCTTTTGACTTACGGCGCTGCTGGCGTGCTTTCTCCCCGGCCGGGCACGCCAAGCCTACACAGCGACTATCGCGCTGGACCTAGGGCAGCTCGTCGACCGCCTCATCCTTGGGCGGCAACAAATCTTCGCGGGAAATGCCGAGCAGAATCGCCAGGCCCGTCGAGATGTAGATCGACGAATACGTGGCGACGACGACGCCCACCATCAGCGCCACCGCAAAGCTGTGCACGCTCTGCCCGCCCATGAAGAACAGCGCGGAGAGCACCAGCAGCGTCGTCAAATGGGTGATCACCGAGCGCAGCAGCGTCTGGTTGATCGACAGGTTCACGACTTCAAAAATATTCGCGCGCCGCTGCGACAGCAGGTTCTCGCGAACGCGGTCGTAGATGACCACCGTTTCGTTGTTCGAGTAACCGATCAGCGCCAGGATCGCCGCCAGCGTGGTCAGGTCGAACTCGGTCCAGAAGATCGACAGGAAGCCCAGCGTCATCAGCGCGTCATGCACCAGCGCCGCGACCGCGCCGACCGAGAACTTCCACTCGAAGCGGAACATGATGTACAGCGCGATGCCGATGAACGCGAAGATCAGCGCCATCGCGCCTTTCTCGGTCAGCTCGTCGCCGACCTGCGCGCCGACGAAATCGATCTTGCGCAGCTGGATATTCTCCTGCTGCGCATTGAGCGCTTCGAGGATCCGGGTACTGACCTGCGCGGTGCTGTCCTTCGACGGCGGCAGGCGGATCAGCACGTCCTGGCTGGTGCCGAAGTACTGCACGGTTTCGCGCTCGTAGCCGGCGGATTTGAGGTGCTCGCGCACCTCGTCCAGCTGCACGGTCTGCGGATAGGTCACTTCCACCAGCACGCCGCCGGTGAAATCGATGCCGAAGTTCAGGCCACGGAAGGCCAGCAACAGGATCACGGCGACGGTCAGCGCGGACGACACCCACAGGCCCGTTTTGCGTTGGGCCATGAAGTCGATATTCGGGACGCGATCGAAAAATTTCATAGTAGTTCTCCCTTAGCCCGCGTTTCTCGCAGGGAAATCGAGTGATGGCCGTTGGCGAGGACGTGCAGAGCGCCGGGCTGGAGCGAACCCCATAGCGATGCTATGGGGTGAGTGAAGCCCAAGCTCTGCGCGCCGCAGACAGGCCAGCACCGATTTAGCCGGAGAATCATTCGAAACGTTGTAAGTGGAGGACATTCGAAGCTCTCTGCGATAGCGATAAGGAGCGCCGGATTCTCCGGCGACCTGTGAGAAGCGCGGGCTCATTACCAGATCGGCAGGTCGGTCATGCGCGCCTTGCGGCCGAAGACCAGATGCGCGAGCGCGCGTGAGCCGACGATCGCGGTGAACTGCGAGGCGACGATGCCCAGCGCCAGCACGATGGCGAAGCCGCGCACCGGGCCGGCGCCGATCGCGATCAGCACGATCGCCGCGATCAAGGTGGTCACGTTGGCGTCGGCGATGGTCAGGAAAGCGCGGTCGTAGCCGGCTTCGATCGCCTTGGCCGGGCTCATGCCGCCGCGCAATTCTTCGCGGATGCGCTCGTAGATCAGCACGTTGGCGTCGACCGCGATACCCATGGTCAGCACCAGGCCGGCGATGCCGGGCATGGACAAGGTCGCGCCGAGCAGCGACAGGCCGGTGATCAGCAGCAGCAGGTTCAGCGCCAGCGCCAGGATCGCGAAGATGCCGAACACGCGGTAGTAGACGATCATGAACGCGGCGACCAGCGCCAGACCCAGCGCCGCGGCCTGGAAGCCCTGGCGGATGTTGTCGGCGCCCAGGCTCGGGCCGACCGTGCGTTCCTCGACGATGTCCACCGGCGCGGCCAGCGCACCGGCTTTGAGCAGCAGCGACAGGTTCTGCGCTTCCTTCTGGCCCAGGCCGGTGGTCTGGAAGTTCTTGCCGAACACGCCGCGCACGGTCGCCACCGAAATGATTTCGTCGACGTTCTTATGCTCGCGGATCGCCTCGCCCTTGGCGTTGTAGCTGGTCACCACCTGGCGCTCGCGGAACAGCACCGCCATCGGCTTGCCGACGTTGCCCGAGGTGAAGTCGAACATCTTCTTCGCGCCCTGGCCATCGAGCGTGACGCTGACCTGCGGCGTACCGCTCTGCGAATCGATGCCGGGCTGCGCATTGGTCAGCTGCGAACCGGTGACGATGATCTCTTTCTTCAGCAGGTACGGCAGGTGGCCGTCACGCGTGTAGAACAGCTCGGTGCCCGGCGGCGTGATGCCGCTGGCGGCCGCGCCGCGCGCGTCGCCGTCTTCGACCACGGCGCGATATTCCAGCGTCGCGGTCGCGCTCAGCAGCTCCTTGACGCGGGTCGGGTCCTGAACGCCCGGCAGCTGCACCAGGATGCGGTTGGCGCCCTGCTTCTGCACGATCGGTTCGGCGACGCCGAGCTGGTTGACGCGGTTGCGCAAAGTGATCAGGTTCTGCTGCACCGCGAAGTCCTGAATGCGCTTGGCCTCGACATCGGTGATGCGCGCTTCCAGCGTCAGCGGCGAAGACGGTGGCGACGAAAGCGCCAACTCGCGGTAGTTGCTGGAGATGTATTGTTTTGCTGCGTCGAATTTAGCCTGATCGGCGAAATCCAAGGCTACCGCGTCGCCGGCCTGGCGGCGGCCGGTGTAGCGGATGTCCTCTTTACGCAGCGTCGCCGGCAGCTCGTTGACGTAATTCTCGATCGCCTTCTTGCGCACCACGTCGACGTCGACTTCCAGCAAAAAGTGCACGCCGCCGCGCAGGTCCAGGCCC
This sequence comes from Hydrocarboniphaga sp., assembly GCF_965279055.1. Lineage (NCBI taxonomy): Bacteria > Pseudomonadati > Pseudomonadota > Gammaproteobacteria > Nevskiales > Nevskiaceae > Hydrocarboniphaga > Hydrocarboniphaga sp. The sequence goes on from NZ_OZ257125.1 coordinate 3,120,448, forward strand.
AGGGCCATCGGCTTGGCGCCGATCGCCGCCAGCCAGGCCGGCGTGTTGGTGCTGCTGCTCAGCGCGACGGTGTAGTCATTGCCTAGCGCCTTCTTGATCTCGTCGCTGGCATGCAGCTGGGTGTCGCCGTCGGCGAAGCGCACGGTCCAGTTGGCACCGTCGGCATTGCTGGCCACCGCGCTGAGCTGCGCCTGCTTGAGCACGCTGTCGATCCGGGTGCCGATCGCGGCCGGAACCGGGTCGCCGGACTCCTGCGAAATCTGCACGGACGGGCTCTGGCCAAACAAATTCGGCAGCGCGTAAAGCGTGCTGAAAATCGTGACGACCAGCAGGGCGATGTATTTCCACGTTGCGTAAGGACGCATGCGCTACTCCAGATAGCCGATCGCCGGCACCGCCCGGGAGGGCCGCGCCGGCGCGGTGCCGCAAACCTGCTACAGGGTTTTGAGGGTGCCCTTGGGCAGCACGCTGCCGACGGCCGACTTCTGCACCTTGACGTTGACGCCTTCGGCGACTTCGACGGTCAGGAAGGCTTCACCGATGCTGACCACCTTGCCGGCGAGACCGCCGGCCAGCACCACTTCGTCACCCTTGGCGATCTTTTCGATCATCTGGCGGGTTTCCTTGCTGCGCTTCATCTGCGGGCGGATCAGCAGGAAGTAGAACAGCACGAACAGGACCACGAGCGGCGCGAACTGCACCAGCGCATTGGGCTGGGCGGGAGCGGCTGCCTGCGCGAAGGCAGGGCTGAAGAAGAAGTCGAGCATGGGATACCAAGGATGGATGGCCGCAGGGGCCAAAAAACGAGCGGCGGATTATGCCACTCCTCCCGGCGGACGGTGTGGCGGAAGCCGTCCGGTGTATCCCCTGCCGACTTCTATGGGGCCATCCCGGGGCCACACAAGCCTTGTCTTGTCTCCTTCCCTCGCCTGCGGGGGAAGGCCGGGATGGGGGCGTGAAGATAAAGAGTTGCTCCGCGACGAACGCCCCCACCCTGACCCTCCCCCGCGCGCGCGGGAGGGGATCACTAATTTAGAGACGCGGACCGCCCATGCGATCATATGTCCATGAGCCTTCTCTCCCTGTTTGCCACCTGCCCGCGCGGCGTCGAGCCGCTGCTGGCGGCCGAGCTGACCGCGCTCGGCGCCACCGAAGCCCGCGAACGCAAGGGCGGCATCGCCTTCAGCGGCGACCTCGAGGCCGCCTACCGCGCCTGCCTGTGGACGCGCCTGGCCAACCGCATCCTGATGCCGCTGGCGACCTTCCCGCTAACCGACGCCGATGCGCTGTACGAAGGCGCCAAGTCCATCGTCTGGCCGGACCTGTTCGCGCTGGAGAAGACCTTCGCGATCGAGGTCGCCGGCCATTCGCCGGCGGTGACCCACACCCATTACGCCGGCCTCAAGGTCAAGGACGCGATCGCCGACCGCTTCCGCGAGCGTCACGGCGAGCGGCCCAATGTCGACACCGACGCGCCCGACATCCGCATCCACGTACACCTGGAGCGCGCGCAGGCGACGCTGAGCCTGGATCTCTCCGGCGAGAGCCTGCACAAGCGCGGCTACCGCATCACCGCCGGCGAAGCGCCGCTGAAGGAAAACCTCGCCGCGGCGATCCTGGTGCGCTCCGGCTGGGCCGGCATCGCCGCGGCCGGCGGCGCGCTGCTCGACCCGATGTGCGGCTCCGGCACCCTGCTGATCGAAGGCGCGATGATCGCGGCCGACATCGCGCCCGGCCTGAAGCGCGTCAAATACGGGTTCGAGGCCTGGAGCGGCCACAACGCCGCGCTGTGGCAATCAATCCGCGCCGAGGCTTCGGGCCGCAAGTCGGCGGGCCTGGCCAGGCTGCCGCCCATCGTCGGCAGCGACATCGACGACAACGTGCTGCGCTCGGCGCATCTGAACGCGGACAAGGCCGGCCTGCTCGGCCACATCCGCTTCGAGCAGCGCGACGCGCTGGAGGCACGGCCGATCGCCGCGACGGGCCTGGTCGCGACCAATCCGCCGTATGGCGAGCGCCTCGGCAGCGAGAGCGAAATCATCAAGCTGTATTCGCTGTTCGGCGCGACCCTGAAAAATTATTTCAGCGGCTGGCGCGCATCGGTGTTCACGAGTCGCCCGGATCTGAGCCCGCGCCTGGGCCTGCGTGCTTCACAGATGCATACGCTGTTCAACGGCGCGATCGAGTGCAAGCTGCTGCAGTTCGAGATGGCCGCTCGCGCCGCGTCGGCGCCGGGTGTCGAAGCGACGCCGCTGGTGATCAGCGGCGGCGAAGACTTTGCCAACCGGCTGAAGAAAAACCTGAAGCATCTGGGCAAATGGGCCAAACGCGGCGGCATCAACAACTACCGTGTCTACGACGCCGACCTGCCCGACTACGCGCTGGCGATCGATCTGTATGAAACGCCGGAATTACAGGTGCACGTGCAGGAATACGCCGCGCCCGACACGATCGACCCGACCAAGGCGGAGCGCCGCCTGCGTGAAGCGCTGGCGCAACTGCAGTCCATCCTCGCGGTACCGGCCTCGCGCATTCACTACAAGCTGCGCAAGTCGCAGCGCGGTAGCGCGCAGTACCAGAAACAGGACGAAAGCCGCGAGTTCATGACCGTGGTCGAACACGGCTGCAAGCTGTGGGTGAACTTCGAGGATTACCTCGATACCGGCCTGTTTCTCGATCATCGGCCGATCCGTCTGCGCATCCAGAAAGAGATCGAAGACAAGCGCTTTCTGAACCTGTTCTGCTACACCGGCAGCGCGACGGTACACGCCGCCAAGGGCGGCGCTTCGCATACGACCTCGGTAGACCTGTCGAAGACCTATCTGGATTGGGCGGATCGCAACCTGCTGCTCAACGGCTTCGACACGCGCGGGCCGTGGAATACGCACCAGCTGATCCGCGCCGACGCGATGGCCTGGCTCGCCGAGCAGGCCGCCGACCCGCGCGCGCCGCGCTACGACCTGATCTTCTGCGATCCGCCGACGTTTTCGAACTCGAAGAAAATGGAAGGCGTGCTGGACACGCAGGCCGACCACGCCGAGATGATCCGCAACGCGGTCGCGCTGCTGGCGCCGGCCGGCAAGCTGTACTTCTCGACCAACCGCCGCCGCTTCAAGCTCGATGAAGCCTTGACCGACGAATTCAGGATCAACGAAATCACCTCGCAGACGCTGGACGAGGACTTCAAGCGGCCTCCGCCGTCGCATCGCAGCTGGAGCATCGAGCGGCGCTGAGACTTCATCGCGTGCGATCGGGTCCCTCGATACGCGGGCAAGCCCGCTACTCGGGAGGAACGGAGTTTCGTTGATGCGGACACCACAAACCCCCGTTCTTCCCGAGTAGGCTCGCTTGCGAGCCGTATCGAGGGACACATCGGAGCTAACGGCGAGCGTTCAGCCAGCCTGAGCAGAATGGCGTCTGAACCCTGCCCCGCGTCGAGGCGACCATGTCATTTGCGATTTACCTGATCGGCTTTCTGATCTTCATCGGCGGCATCGCCTGGGGCTGCGTGCTCGCCGGCGTACCGACGATGTACATCGCCATCGGCTGCACCATCCTGCTCGGCATCGCGCTGTTCACCGGCGCCACGCGCACGCGCAGCAAGGATCACTAGGCCTTTTTTCGCGGTCATTCCCGCGAAAGCGGGAATCCAGGGCTGACAGCGCAGCACCGCGACGGCTGGCGCTGCCCGCCTGCGCGGCAACCACGAGGCGGGGCGCGCGGCTGCATTAGAATCCGCCGATGAGCACTGCCCTCTCGAAGTCCCAGCTGACCGCCCGCTTCCGCGAACTCGCCGCGCACACCGAGGGCATCGACGTCGAGGTCTACGCACGCTTCGGCAAGGACCCGTTCGAACCGGTGCTCGGACTCGGTCCGGACGATAGTCGCGTCGGCTTCTTCGGCCGTGATCCGGGACGCGATGAAGTGCAGCACGGCGAGCCCTTCATCGGTGCCGGCGGCCAGCTGGTGCGACGCGCGCTGTACCGCGCGCTGCACGATGGCAAGGCGCTGCCGGACTTCGACAGCTCGCGCGAAATCGGCCGCGATTTCTACTGGGCCAATACCGTGCCGTACAAGCCGGTCGGCAACAAGGCCTGGTCGACCAAGATCAAGCAGCGCTTTCAGCCGACGATGGCGCGGTTGCTGATCCAGCACTGGCAAGGCGAGCACATCATCACGCTGGGTCGCGAAGCATTTCTGTGGTTCGGCCTGCTGCAGTCGCGCGAAGCGCGCGACAAGCTCGACGCATTCTGGCTGAGCGAGAATCGATTCTCCGAGTCGCTGCGCATCAGCTTGCAGGCCGGTGACGATGACAACATCAGGCGCGAGTTCACGCTGCATCCGCTGCCGCATCCTTCACCATTGAACGCGACCTGGTACGGACGTTTTCCGGGCCTGCTCGACGCGCGTCTGCAACAGCTAAACGTAAAGCCCGGCAAGCTGCGCATCTGAAGCAGTAGCTGCTGGCGGCTCAACGCGAGCGCGGCGCGGGGCAGGCTAAACTCCTGCATGGACGGCAATGAAAACATCAGGAGATGACGATGCCCGGCACGCTTTTCCGCCTCGAACTCAGGCCGCAGATTCCCGCCGCGCTGAGCCGCTTGAACGACCTGGCCTCGAACCTGATGTACAGCTGGGATCGCGACATCCGCGGCGTGTTCTGGCGGCTCGACAAGGAGCTGTGGCGCGCCTGCGGCAATAATCCGAAACTGTTCCTGCGCCGCGTGCCGCAGAGCGTGCTGGTCGCGGCCGCCGACGACGATGATTTTCTGCAGGACTACAACGGCGCGCTGGCGTCGTACGACTCCTATCTCGCGGCCGACGCCAAGCCCGAAGTGCTGGAGCATCTGCAGCCGGGCCAGGATCTGATCGCGTATTTCTGCGCCGAATTCGGCCTGCACGAATCCTTGCCGATCTATTCCGGCGGCCTCGGCATTCTGGCCGGCGATCATTGCAAGGCGGCCAGCGACCTGGGCGTGCCCTTCGTCGCGGTCGGCCTGCTGTATCGGGAAGGCTATTTCATCCAAACCATCGACAGTCTCGGCCGCCAGATCGCGACACCGCAGACCGCGAACTTCGACGAACTGCCGATCAGCATCGTGCGCGACACAAAGGGTAGCGAGCTGCGCGTGTCGGTGCCGATCGCCGACCGCATCGTGCAGCTGCGCGTGTGGCGCGCCGACGTCGGGCATATTTCGCTGTACCTGCTCGACGCCGATCTGCCGGAGAACGGCGACGCCGATCGCGGCATCACCCAGCAGCTCTACGGCGGCAACACCGATACGCGCATCCAGCAGGAAATCGTGCTCGGCATCGGCGGCGTGCGTGCCCTGCGTGCCTTGGGCCTTGCGCCCAGCGCCTGGCATATCAACGAAGGCCACGCGGCCTTCATGATCCTGGAGCGCGTGCGCGAGCACGTCGCCAGGGGCCGCGACTTCGAGGCGGCGCTGGAGGAAGTCGCCAGCGGCACGGTGTTCACCACGCATACGCCGGTGCCGGCCGGCCACGACATTTTTCATCACGCGCAGATCAACTGGTTTTTCCAGCAACTGCTGCCGCAGTTCGGCGCCGATGAAAAACGCCTGCTCGGCCTGGGCGCCGATGGCCACGGCGAAACGCGCTTCAACATGACCGCGCTGGCCTTGCGCGGCTCGCGCTTCCACAACGGCGTGTCGAAGATCCACGGCGGCGTCGCCTCGCAAATGGAGCGCAGTCTGTGGCCACAGATCAAGCCTGACGAAAATCCGATCGGCTCGGTCACCAACGGCGTGCATCTGCCGACCTTCATCGCACGCGCCTGGACGCAGCTGTTCCATGATTCGCTGCGCGGCTGGCGCAACAAGCTGCTCGACGTCGATTACTGGCGCAGGCTCGACGAAATTCCGGATCATCGCTTTCGCGCGGTCCGCCGCCAGCTCAAGCGCGACCTGCTGATCGACATCGTCGAGCGCATCACTCGCCAGCATCGTCGCAACGAACTGCCGGAAGCGCTGATCGCGCAGGCCACCCAGCACATCGCCACGCACGACACGCGCACCCTGGTACTGGGCTTCGCGCGGCGTTTCGCCACCTACAAGCGCGCGACGCTGATCCTGCGCGACCCGGCGCGGCTGTCGCGGCTGCTGAACGATCCGCAACGCCCGGCGATCCTGATCTTCGCCGGCAAGGCCCATCCGAAAGACCAGCCCGGCCAGGACCTGATCCGCCAGCTGCACGAGATGTCGCTGAGGCCGGAGTTCATCGGCCGGCTGTTCATGGTCGAAGGCTACGACATGCTGCTGGCGCGCAACCTGGTGCAGGGCTGCGACGTCTGGCTCAACAACCCCGAGTATCCGCAGGAGGCCAGCGGCACCTCGGGCGAGAAGGCCGGCATCAACGGCGTGGTCAATCTGTCGGTGATGGACGGCTGGTGGGCCGAGGGCTATCAGGCCGCGCCAGCGCAGAACGGCTTTGCGATCCAGCCGGTGCTCGACGCGAACATTCGCGACGCCGAAGAATCGCGCCAGCTGCTCGATCTGCTCGAACACGAAGTCGCGCCGCGCTACTACGGCAGCGCCGGCGACGGCTATTCCGACGACTGGCTGCAGCTGTCGCGTAATTCGATGAAGAGCCTGATTCCGCGCTTCAACTCCTCGCGCCAGGTGATCGACTACGTGCGCGGCTACTACGGGCCGGCAGCGAAAGCCTCGGCGAAGTTGAGCGCGGCCGACGGCAAGCTCGCCAGCGAGCTGTCGCAGTGGAAGCAGCGCGTGCTCCAGGCCTGGCCTGGCGTGTCGCTGCGGCTGGCCGAGCCGCCGGCCCAGGTCGTCTCCACCGGCGAGCGTCTGCCGCTGAGCGTGCAGGTACAGCTCAACGGCCTGGCCGCGGACGAGCTGCGCGTCGAGTGCCGGGTCGGCCGCGTCGACTCGCTGGGCGCGTTCCAGGTCGAGCGCGTGCTGGACTTGCAGCCCGGCGCGGCCGGCCTCTACCAGAGCGAGATCGAGCCGCTCAGCGGCCTGCAGCACTACCAGATCCGCGCCTATCCGCAGCACGCGGCACAGGCGCATCGCTTTGAACTCGGCGCGATGATCTGGTTGTAGGCCCCGAGCCGGCGCCGCCGGTCGGCCGGCGGCGCGGGCCGCCGTCCGGCTGACGGCAACTGGCATGACTAGTGTCTCCGCAAGCGCGTTGCGATATCGCTAACTTGCTGTTTTTACGGAGACATTTCGATGCCAAACGTTACAAGGCTGTTACTTCGGGCGGTGGTCGGGATCGCGCTGCTGAGTGTCGGAGCGGCGCAGGCGGCACCCGGGCGCGTGGTCAAGCATATTGCGGTGTGTCCGGCGATCGCCGAGCAACACATGGCGCGCTGCCATGCGCGTGTGGTGGTCGACGACGACGGCAACCTGCGCGAGACCAAGACGCCGGGCGGCTACGGTCCAGCCGATCTGCGCTCGGCCTACAAGATCACCGGCAACGGCAGTTCGAGCACGATCATCGCGATCGTCGACGCCTACGGCTATCCGAACGCGGAAAGCGATCTGGCGACGTATCGCGCGCAGTACGGCCTGCCGCCCTGCACCACCGCCAACGGCTGCTTCCAGAAACTCAACCAGACCGGCAGCGCCGGCCCTTATCCGAAGACCAACAAGGGCTGGTCGCAGGAAACCGCGCTGGATCTGGATATGGCGAGCGCGATGTGCCCGAACTGCAAGCTGATCCTGGTCGAAGCCAATGCCAGCAGCTCGGCGGCACTGGCCGCGTCGGTGGACACTGCGGCGGCCTTCGGTGCGCACGTGATCAGCAACAGCTACGGCGGCAGCGAATCCGGCAGCAGCAGCTACGAAGGCTCGTACAACCATCCGGGCATCGCGATCACCGTCAGCACCGGCGATAGCGGCTACGGCGTGCAGTTCCCGGCCTCGTCGCCGCACGTCACCGCGGTCGGCGGCACCCATCTGGTCACCGCCAGCAATGCCCGCGGCTGGACCGAGACCGCCTGGAGCGGCGCCGGCAGCGGCTGCAGCACGGTGTACGCCAAGCCGAGCTGGCAGACCGACAGCGGCTGTGCGATGCGCAGCCTCGCCGACGTCTCCGCCGTCGCCGACCCGAACACCGGTGTCGCGGTCTACGGCCCGATCACCAACAACCGCTCCGGCTGGCTGGTATTCGGCGGCACCAGCGTCGCGGCACCGGTGATCGGCGGCATCTACGGCGTCAACGGCGGCGCGGTGAATTACGGTGCCGATCCCTACGCGAATCTCGGCGCGCTGTTCGACGTGACCTCGGGCAGCAACGGCAGCTGCAGCGTGCCCTACCTGTGCACCGCGGGTGTCGGTTACGACGGCCCGACCGGGCTGGGCACGCCGAACGGCAGCAGCGCGTTCTGACCGGATCGAACGAGCTGCAAAACAAAAGGCCGCCTCAGGGCGGCCTTTTGTTTGACGCGAAAGCTCAGCGCACCATCGGCGGCTGGCCCAGCATCTCCGAGGTCACCAGCACCACGCCGCCCGGCGACAGGTGGTAGAGCTTCTTGTCCTCGGCCAGATCGACGCCGATCGAGGTGCCTGCCGGAATGATGCAGCCCTCGTCGATGACCGCCTTGCGGATCGTGCAGTTGGGGCCGATCTTGACCCGAGGCAGGATCACCGAGCTGTCGACGACGCTGCCGCGCTCGATGACCACGTTCGAGAACAGCACCGAATGATGGACCTCGGCGCCGGAGACGATGGCGCCGCCGGCGACCATCGAGTTGACGGCCGAACCGCGGCCGTTGGGTCCGTCGAACACGAACTTGGCCGGCGGGGTCTGCTGCTGGTAGGTCCAGATCGGCCACTGCTCGTCGTACAGGTTCAGCTCCGGCACCACGTCGACCAGCTCGAGATTGGCCTTCCAGTAGGCGTCGATGGTGCCGACGTCGCGCCAGTAGCCGGCGCGGTTGGCGTCGTGCACGTCGCGCAGCGCGTAGGCGAAGACGCGGTTGTTCTTGATCGCCTGCGGGATGATGTCGTGGCCGAAGTCGTGGCTGCTCATGCTCATGCCGGCGTCGCGCGTCAGCAGATCCAGCAGGTAGCTCGCGTCGAAAATGTAGATGCCCATCGACGCCAGCGCGGTGTCCGGCCGGCCCGGCATGCATTCGGGATGCTTGGGCTTCTCCGAAAACTTGATCACGCGGCTTTCACCGTCCACGGCCATCACGCCGAAGCCGGTGGCTTCCTCCAGCGGCACTTCGACGCAGCCCACCGAAATCTGCGCGCCTTTCTCGACGTGGTGCGCCAGCATGCGGCCATAGTCCATCTTGTAGACATGGTCGCCGGCCAGGATCAGCACGTGGCTGGGCTCGTGCGCGCGGATGATGTCGAGGTTCTGGTACACCGCATCCGCCGTGCCCATGTACCAGCTGTTCTCGTCGACCCGCTGCTGCGCCGGCAGCAGCTCGACGAACTCGCCGAACTCGCCGCCGAGAAAGCTCCAGGCCTTCTGCAGATGCTGGATCAGCGAATGGCTTTTGTACTGGGTCAGCACGCCGATGCGGCGGATGCCCGAGTTGATGCAGTTGGACAGCGAGAAATCGATGATGCGGAACTTGCCGGCAATCGGCACACCCGGCTTGGCGCGCCACTGCGTCATCGGCCCGAGGCGCGAACCGCGGCCACCGGCCATGACGAGCGCGAGCGTGCTCTTGGTGAGACGGCTGACGAAACGCGGGTCCGATTGGGCTTGCACGGGTTCCTCTACAGCGCTGGCGAGATAGGCGGTAGGCTGTTCGAATTTCATGATAGCGGCTCCTTCACGCCGCGTCGCATCAAGCGGCACCGTCCATGGCGGCGCGTGCGGCAAGGCCCACGCGAAAACTTGCTAGGCAAGACCAATGCCGTTTTTAATGAAACACTTGTTCAAAGAAGTTCAGGCCGCATCGGCAGCGCCAAAAGCGGCTACAAATGGCAACGCTGCGGTTCATGCAGAGCGACTACATTAGGCAGCGCGAGGATGGCGAGTCGGCAACTTGCAAGAAGTACGCAGGCCGCCGGGTGCAATAAACGGGACCAGGACCAAAGGACCAAAAATGAAGAAGCTGATGTCGCGGCGCGGTGCCTCCGCTACCGCGCTGCTGTTGACCGCCGCCGCCTTCGTGCCCGGCGCTTACGCTGCCGGCTCGGCGCAGGCGCGCCAGCAGGCCGCCGCCGCCGTCGCCGGTGGCAGCCCTGAATGCAAGGCGCTCGGCGACTTCTACTGGGAGATCGGCGACGCCAGCGGCCCGCAGGGCAGCGGCCAGATCGGGACCGAGTACACGGCCAGCCAGAGCATCCGCATCGCCTCGGCGAGCAAGCTGGTCTGGGCCGCCTACTTCGTCGAAAAGAACGGCAAGCCCAGCGAGGAGCAGCTCAGCTTTCTGGAAATGCGCGCCGGCTATTCCAACTTCAATCCGCTGATGTGTGCGCTGTCGCGCAGCGTCGATTCCTGCGCCACCGCGCGCAGCAACGGCGAGCGCGACCCGTCCAAGGTCGGCCGCTTTTCGTACAGCGGCGGCAACGACCAACGCCTGGCCAGCATCCTCGGCCTCGGCGAGATGAACGCCGAGGCGTTCACCAGCGAGGTCAAGCGCTACGTCGGCCCGGAACTGAACTTCGCCTACAAGTCGCCGCAGCCCGCCGGCGGCATGGAATCCAGCCCGGCCGAATACGGCCGGTTCCTGCAGAAAATCGTCGGCGGCAAACTCAAGATCAAGGACTACCTGGGCTACGAGCCGGTCTGCGCCTCGCGCAACTGCCCGAACGTGTCCGACACGCCGGTGGTCGATGCCTGGCACTACAGCATCAACCACTGGATCGAGGACGACCCCCGCACCGGCGACGGCAGCTTCAGCAGCCCGGGCCTGATGGGCTTCTACCCGTGGATCTCGAAGGACAAGACCACCTACGGCATCCTCGCCCGGCAGAAGCTCGGCAAGACGGCGTACTGGGACAGCGTGCTGTGCGGGCGGGAGATTCGCAAAGCCTGGATGAAGGGCGGCTAAGGCTCGCCCTGTAGGAGCGGACCCTGTCCGCGACTGTGCCGTCGCAGGCCTCAGTCGCGGACAGGGTCCGCTCCTACAGTCAGGTGTTCCAGACTCAACACCAGGGCCCCCAGCGGCGGCAGGCTCAACTCCAGCGTGTACGGCAGGTTCATGCTCGACTTCGCGATCGCCTCGGCACCGCCCAGGTTGCCGACGCCACTGCCGCCGTAGACCGGCGCATCGGAGTTCAGCGTCTCGATCCAGCGTCCCGGCGCCGGCACGCCGATGCGGAAGCGATGCCGGACCACCGGCGTGCAATTCAACACCACCACGCTCTCGTTGCCGGCGACATCGCGGCGCCGGTAGACGAACACCGATTCATCCAGGTTGTTGCAATCGATCCACTCGAAGCCCTGCGGCTCGAAGTCACGCTCGTGAAACGCCGGCACGTCGCGATGCAGGTGATTCAGATCGGTCAGCCAGCGGCGCAGGCCGCCGTGCAGCGGCTGCGTGTCCAGCCACCAGTCGAGCTGGCGGTCGTGGTTCCATTCGCGGCGCTGACCGAACTCGCCGCCCATGAACAGCAGCTTCTTGCCGGGCCGCGTATACATCCACGCAAACATCAGCCGCACATTGGCGAACTTCTGCCAGTCGTCGCCGGGCATTTTCTCGACCAGCGCTTTCTTCAGGTGCACGACTTCGTCGTGCGACAGCGGCAGCGCGAAGCTTTCGCTCCAGGCGTACATGAAGCCGAACGTCATCTTGTCGTTGTCGTAGCGCCGATACAGCGGATCGCGCTTGAAGTAGTCCAGGGTGTCGTGCATCCAGCCCATGTCCCACTTCATCGAGAAGCCCAGGCCGCCGGTGTCGACCGGCCGCGATACGCCCGGCCAGGACGTGGATTCTTCGGCGATCACCACGGTGCCCGGATGCTGGCCGTGCACGACGGTGTTCAGATCGCGCAGAAAATCCACCGCCTCCAGATGCTCGCTGCCGCCGTACCGGTTCGGCTTCCATTGGCCCGGCTTGCGCGCGTAGCTCAGGTACAGCATCGACGCGACCGCATCGACTCTCAGGCCGTCGATATGGAACAGCTCGATCCAGAACAACGCGTTGGCAAGCAGGAAATTCTTCACCTGCGGCCGGCCGTAGTCGTAAATCAGCGTGCCCCACTCCGGGTGCTCGCCGCGCAGCGGATCGGGATATTCGTAGAGCGGCTGGCCGTCGAAATGGCGCAGGCCGTGCGCGTCTTTCGGGAAATGCGCCGGCACCCAGTCGAGGATCACGCCGATGCCGTTGGCGTGGCACTGATCGACCAGATAACGGAACTCGTCCGGCGAACCATGCCGGCTGGTCGGCGCATACATGCCGATGGTTTGATAGCCCCAGCTGCCGTCGAACGGATGTTCGCTGATCGGCAGCAGCTCGATATGGGTGAAGCCGAGCTGCTTCACATAAGGCACGAGGCGATGCGCGATTTCGCGATAGCTCAGATAGCCGTTGTCCTCGCTACGCTGCCAGCTGCCGAGATGCACTTCGTAGATCGACATCGGCTCGCGCCGGTAGTCGCGGCCCTGGCGCGCCTGCAGCCATTGCGCGTCGCTCCACTTGAAGCTGCTCGGCGCGCCGATCACCGACGCCGTCTCCGGACGCAGCTGGAATTGCCGGCCATAAGGATCGGACTTCAGGCGACGCACACCATCGGCGCCGCGAATTTCGAACTTGTAGAACGAGCCGGCCGGCAGCTCCGGAATGAACAGCTGCCAGACGCCGCTGGCGTGGCCGCGCATCGCGTGGATGCGGCCGTCCCAGGCATTGAAATCACCGACCACGCTGATCGCCCCGGCATGCGGCGCCCACACCGCGAAGCGCACCCCGGCGACACCGTCGATCTCGATCGGATGCGCGCCGAGCATTTCGTGCACATGCCAATGCCGGCCTTCGCCGAACAGATGCAGGTCGAAGTCGGCGATCAGCGGCTCGTCGAACGCATAGGCGTCGTGGGCGCTCTGCCAGTTGCCGTTGGAGTCCTGCCAATGCAGCCGATAGTCGCGCGCCAGCATCTTGTCGAGCTGCAGCACGAACAGGTCGGTATCCGGCACGCGCTTGAGTTCGGGGCCGTCGGCCGCGTGCAGATGCAGGCGCCGCGCATTCGGCCGGAACACGCGCAGCGTGCAGCCGGCCTTGCCGTCGCCGTGGCGGCCGAGCAACTGGAACGGATCGCCGAGACGGTTCTCCTGCAGTCGGCGCAGCAGATCCTGCGGGACTTCGAGCGCGTTGTCGGCAACGGTCACGGTCTGGGTTTCCTCGGCAGCTTGGCGTGCGGGCCCGCGCTGCAAAGACGCAGTTCAGGCGACCCGCTTATCCTACGTGCCCTTGCTGAATCCGTGACTACGCCGCGCGCCGCCCCTGCCGTCATTCCCGCGAAGGCGGGAATCCAGTGCGGCGGGCGCGGCGCTGACATCCCTGGATTCCCGCCTTCGCGGGAATGACGAATGACCGGAGTTTTGCCAAGCATGAAAGTGCTGTTTGCCGCCAGCGAATGCTGGCCGCTGATCAAGACCGGCGGCCTCGCCGACGTCGCCTACGCACTGCCGGCCGCGCTGAGCCGGCTCGGCCACGATCTGCGCGTGGTGCTGCCGGCCTATCGCGGGCTGCTCGACAAGGTCGACGGTGCGGATCTGCGCTGCCGCCTGGATATCCGCGGCCAGTCCTTCCGCGTCATGGAGGCGAAGCTGCCGGGCACCGACGTGACGCTGTGGCTGATCGACGCGCCGTACCTGTACGTGCGCGACGGCGATCCCTACCGCGACGCCGGCGGCCACGACTTCGCCGACAACGCCTGGCGCTTCGGCTGCTTCTGCGAGGCGGTGTTCGCGCTCAGCCTGGGTGCCGCCGACGGCTGGCGGCCGGACGTGGTCCACGCCAACGACTGGCAGACCGGCCCGGCGCTGAGCTGGCTGTCGCAGCAGGCGCAGCGGCCACGCACCGTGTTCACGATTCACAACATCGCCTACCAGGGCTGGTTTGGCCGCGAGGCTTTCGACTTTCTCGGCCTGCCGCCGCGGCTGTGGGCGATCGACGGCGTCGAAATGTACGGCGGCTTCAGCTTCATCAAAGGCGGCCTGACCGCGGCCGACGTGATCACCACGGTCAGCCCGACCTATGCGCGCGAGATCCAGACGCGCGAATACGGCTACGGCCTGGATCCGCTGCTGCGCTGGCGTTCGGCGAACCTGGTCGGCATCGCCAACGGCGTCGACAGCGAAGCCTGGAATCCGGCCACCGACGAGCTGCTCGCGCGCCGCTACACCGCGGCCAGCCTGAAGCAGGGCAAGAACGCGAACAAGCGCGAATTGCAGCAGGAAATGGGCTTGTCCGACTCCGTCGACGCGCCGCTGATCGGCATCGTCACGCGACTCGCCGAACAGAAAGGCAGCGACCTGATCCTCGGCGCGCTCGATCACCTGATGCGCGCCCATCCACAACTGCAGTTCGCGCTGCTCGCCTCCGGTGACAGACAACAGGAACAGGGCTGGCGCGATGCGGCCGCACGCTATCCACTGCGCGTCGGCGTGCAATTACGCTACGACGAACGTCTGGCGCATCGCATCGAGGCCGGCGCCGATATCTTCCTGATGCCGTCGCGTTTCGAGCCCTGCGGACTCAACCAGATGTACAGCCAGCGCTACGGCACGATTCCGGTCGTGCGCCGCACCGGCGGCCTCGCCGACACCGTCACCGACGCCAACGATCTGACGCTGGCGGACGGCAGCGCGACCGGCGTGATGTTCAATGACGCCGATGTCGGCGGCGTGATCTGGGGCGTGGAGCGCGCGCTGGAACTGCGCGGCAAGCCCGCGCTGTGGAAGGCGATGCAGCTGGCCGGCATGGCGCGGGATTTCTCCTGGGAGCAGGCGGCGACGCAGTATCTGGAGCTGTACTCCGCCTGATCCCGGGCCTATTCCCGGCACCTTCGGCGGAGGGTGGCGGGCGACATCACGACCGCTGGGCGGATTTCCGGGCAGGAAAACCCCCAAATCTGCCGCGCTGCGCCATCTCCTTACGTAATCCGGCAGGTTTCCTGCAAGCAGGATTACCAGAACAGGAACGGCATACGGGGCGTGGGGCCCGGCAGCAGCCGTTCCGGCGTCCGGGGGGCTTAGCGAATGTTCGATCGCATCGTTACCAATCTGTTCCTGTTGGCCGATTGCTTCACGCGGTTTTCGATCTTCGATTCACCGCGCTTCGCCGCCTTCCATGCGCGCGCCGTCGCACGCCGCGCGGCGCGGCCGGAGCTGCCGCTGCCCGAGATCGGCACCGCACAGGCCAGTCGCGACCAGGCGCTGAAGCTATACGGCCGGCATCCCCTGGTGATCCGCGGCGCGCTCACGCAAGCCGACAGCGTGCAGCACTGGAACGACCCGCAATGGTGGATGCAGCGCTATTCGGACGAGCGCGTGCTCTGCACCTCGCCGACCGACACCGGCGGCTTCAAGCTCAGCGAATTCTTCGGCTCGCAGCGCAAGCTCTACGTGCAGGGCGCGACCGCGCTGTTCGAACATCGGCCCGAGTTGAAGAACATGGTCGAGAACGAGGTCACGCGACGAGTCGCGCCCGGCAAGGAGGGCGCGCCGCCGATTTTCTACCAGCTGTTCATGGGCTGGAAGAACCAGGGCAGCACCGTGCACTGCGCGATCGGCCTGAACGTGTTCCGCCAGATCGCGGGCCGCAAACGTTGGTATTTCTTCCCGCCCAGCCAGACGCCGTATGTGTTCCCCAAGCTTTACGACAGCGGCTTCTCGGCGACCAGCCGCACCGTGCAGCACCACGCGCGGGGCACCGGCGTACCCTGGTTCGACAAGCTCGAACGCTACAGCACCGTGCTCGAACCGGGCGACGTGCTGATCGTGCCGCCGTGGTGGTGGCATTGCGTCGAGAACGAGGCCGGCGACGATGATCTGGTGATCGGCGTGGCGACGCGCTACGGCTCGGCCAAGGCGGCAATCCGCGCGGATTTCTTCAAATCGATGGTCTCGGTGATCAAGGCGCGCGCGATGCGCAAGCAGCACAAGGACGGCGAGCTGACCTCGCTGCAGGCAGCACTCGCCTTCGAAGCCAAGCTCACCGGCAACCGCAACGAAACCGCGCAGCAACTGACCTTGCACAGCGACCAGCAGGCCGCGGCCGCATGATCCGCTGAGCCCACCGCAACCGGAGCAGTACCGCAAGGAGAGCCCTGCATGAGCACCGCCGTCCCCGACTCCAGCGATGTCGCCGCGCCCTTACCGCAAGCGGCGCCGCTGCAAGCACGCGATCACGCCGCCTGGATCGCGGCCGCCCTGGTCGCTCTGGGCTGTAGCGCGTTGATCATCGGCAGATTGGTCGGCACGACGAACAGCGAAGCTCCGGGCGGCTGGAAGCTGCTGGGCAGCGCCGCGTCGATGGGCCTGCGCTTCGCGCTGCTGTATATCGCGCTGCTGCTGGTATTTCATTACGCGCGCATCCACCAACGCTTCGGCATTTTCCGCATCGCCGAACCGGCATCGCATTTCCGGTTGGCACTGCTCAACGTCAAGACGCCGTTCTTCTGGGGCGCCGGACTGGTGCTGGCCTGCGCGGCGCTGCAGATCGATCGCGGCAGCATCGGCATCGCCGCCAGCCATCCGCAGCTGCTGTTCTCGCTGCCCGAGCAATACGTGTTCCTGCATTCACCGAACCTGGCGACCGATGTGCTCTACGCGATCGCCGGCTTCTATCTGATCGACCTGACCGACTGGACTGCGCACTGGGTCAATCACCGCTACCCGGTGCTGTTCCGGCGCTTTCCTTTCGGCCACTTCGTGCACCACAACATGGTGTTCGTGAATCCCTTTACCGTGTTCTCGTCGCCGCTGGTGCATCTGGCGCAGCTCACCGGCCTGTCGATGTACGTGCTGCTGCTGAGCCAGGGCCTGCTGCTGCCGGTGCTGCTGATTCACCTGCTGAAGAACTTCTGCAACCTGACTTCGCACCTGGGTTGCGATCCGCTGCCGTGGCTGAGCCGGCTGAATCATAAAGTCGGCGGCTGGCTGCCCTGGATACCGCTGCATCACCAGTACCATCATGTCCCCGGTGAAATCGGCAACTACGGCAACGTCACCGCGCTCTGGGACTACGTTTTCGGCACGCTCAGCCCGGCGACTGCGCACCATCTGAAGACCGGCAAGGCGCTGCCGGAAATCGTTGCCGTGATGTCGAACCAGGACGGCGTGCTCGATCGTTACTTCGACGGAAAAACCGCGTTCAACCTGCCCGCCGGGCGCACCTGAGAGCCGACCATGAATAGCATCAGCGTGCCGCCTTTACCCGATACCCGCGGCCGCAGCCGTGGCGAGGCCTTGAAAGTCCACGCCCGACTGCGTCTGCGCCATGCGCGCGAAACCTGGCTGTACCTCAAGCCGCTGCTGAAGCGCGATCTGAACCAGGTTTATCCGCGTAGCTTCGCCACGCATCCGCCGGCCGATATCGACCCGCTGCGCTATACCTTGCTGAAGATGATGTGGATGACCGCCGCGTTCTTCCAGCAGCATGTCTCGCTGATGCTGGTCTACGGGCTCAGCGGCCTGTATCACCTGAATCATCTGGCGTTCAAACCACTGGAACGCAGCCTGCTGAAGTCCGAAAAAAAGAAAGGGCTGCCGTCACCGCGCGTGCTGCCGATCCCGGAATTCGACTGGAAGAACTCGACACCCGAAGCCTTCGCCGAGCAGTTCGTGCGCCGCCCTTTCCCGGTGGTGCTGCGCGGCTTCACCTCGGCCGCGGTGATGGCGCATTACCGGTTCGACAACATGCTGGACCTGTACGGCGAAGAGGACGCGCTGCTGACGCGCAAGGACAAGGACGGCTTCGAAGGCAAGCTGAAAATGGTGCGCGACCCGAACGTGTACTGCCACAACAGCGAATTCCTGTTCGTCAAATACCCCGAGCTGCAGGCGATGCTGGAGATGGACCGGCTCAACCCCTACTCCGACGGCAAGCGCGTCGCCTACAGCCAGCTGTTCATCGGCCGCAAGGGCACCGGCTCGCCGTTCCACTGCGCCGCGGTCTGGAACTGGTTCCACATGCTCGACGGCCGCAAGCGCTGGTACTTCGTCGACCCGAATCACAGCGCCTATCTGTACCCGTTCAATCGCATGGGCCAGCTCGCGACGACCTCGCACTGCTCGTTCCCGGATCAGTACAACCGGCAAGGCTATCCGCTGTTCGAGTACTGCCCGTTCTACAGCGTCGAGCTGGAGCCGGGCGACGTGCTGTGGGTGCCGCCATGGTGGTGGCATGCGGTGGAGAATCTCACCGAGCAATCGGTGGCCGTGGCTTCGCGCTGGCATGTCGGCGGCGTGGTCGGCAAGGAGTTGCGCTGGACCGAGGAGAACTACGACGTCAACCGTTTCTTCTCGGTGCTGCTGCAGACCGCCTTTCATTCGCCCCAGCAGATGCAGGCGCTGCTCCGGCATCCTTCACCCAAGGCCGACGAGCACATGACCTTGCGCGAGCGCAAGAACCGCTTCATCGACAAGCATTACCGCGTTGCCGAAAAGCGCGTGCTCGGAATTTTTCACAAGATGTAACCGGGCTGCACGCCCGCTTTTGCAGGTCAGGCTTCAGTCCGCCCTGCGAAAATCGCCTGGCTCAACCCGGCGGCTGCGCAGTAAGCCTCTCAGCCCTCGCCCGCTCGAAGCGTCGCTTCACAATGTTGCCGACCAGGCGCTGATACGCCGCCGGCAGCAGCCGCACCAGCACGTCGAACCAGAACGCGTCGCGGCCGACCAGAATGCGGCGACGGCGTTTGCGCACACCATCGAGAATGATCGCGGCGGCGCGCTCCGGGTCGGTGATCAGACGCGCCGAAAACTGGCGCCTCGCCAGATCGCCGTCGGGGATCAGCGAGCCCGAGCGGATCACGGCCGAAGCGGCGATATTGGTGCGGATGCCGCCGGGCGACACCGTGCTGGCGGTGACGTTGTCGCCCTTGATGTCGAGCTCCATGCGCAGTGATTCAGTGAAACCGCGTACCGCGAACTTGGAGGCGTTGTAAGCCGATTGTCCCGGCATCGCGAGGCAGCCGTAGATGCTGGAGACGTTGACGAGATGGCCGTCGCCGGAGCGGCGCAGCAGCGGCAGGAACGCCATCGTGCCGTGCACCACGCCCCAGAAATTGACGCTCATGATGCGCTCGATGTCGTCGTAGACAATCTCCTCGACGCCACCGCCGAGCGCGATGCCGGCATTGTTGAACACCAGATTCACCGCGTGGCGCTCGCCGACTTCGCGCGCCCAGGTGTGCACCGCTTCGCGCTGCGATACGTCGACGACACGCGTATCGACGCGGCTGCCGAGCGCACGACAGGCGTCGGCGGTGGCGCGCAGCCCGAGTTCGTCGATGTCGGCCAGCTCCAGCACGCAGGACCTTCGCGCCAGCGCCAATGCCAGGGCGCGCCCTATACCGGACGCAGCACCGGTTACCACGGCAACCTTGCCGTTCAAATCCGCCATGGCTCCCTCCGCGCACGCTCGGGCATGGGCGCCATGGCACGCGGATCCTGCGACCACCGTGCGCTGCGCCGTAGCTCGAGCCTTTAGACGAACTGCGCAAACAACGGCAACTACTATGCCGCTGGGGCTTTCGCGTACGGGCAAATGCGGATGCGACGAAAAAAAAGACGGCGATGCAGCAGCGCAGGCCGCGGCCGGGCCGTATTACGGGGGACAGCGGCGACCTGGCGGCTGGATTCCCGCGTTGGGGGAGAGACGGCTACTGGAGCCGCCTGCAGCCTCAGGTCTTGGGCAAGTCACGCCGGTCTGGGGTGTTCTAATTTTCGGAGCTGCCTACGCGGCAGTCCACTATCAGCCGATGCATGACCGGACATTTGCCCATTTCTGAGCTGCCTACGCGGCAGTCCACGCGCTGGATCAGTTCATCAAGCACGTTCTGAATTTCTGAGCTGCCTACGCGGCAGTCCACCACCTTCTTGACCCTGGTGTGGAACTTGAACGTTTCTGAGCTGCCTACGCGGCAGTCCACTCACCTCCCACCCCACCCACCAATACCGGTGATTTCTGAGCTGCCTACGCGGCAGTCCACTGGCTCGTCGGTGCCGCTGCCGGCCTCGGAATTTTCTGAGCTGCCTACGCGGCAGTCCACATGATCGCGATCAGCGATCGCGTCTGGAAGCCTTTCTGAGCTGCCTACGCGGCAGTCCACAAGCAGCGCTTCAATGCGCGCCTGCGTCTGACTTTCTGAGCTGCCTACGCGGCAGTCCACGAGAAAGGCAGCAGCGCGGTCAGCTTTCAGGCTTTCTGAGCTGCCTACGCGGCAGTCCACGCCAACCGCGCCGCGCGCACGCCGTTCTGCAATTTCTGAGCTGCCTACGCGGCAGTCCACGCCCGGCAAAGCGCAGAGGAACACCGCCTGATTTTCTGAGCTGCCTACGCGGCAGTCCACAGCTGGATCTGGCCGGGCCGGGCCGCGAGAAATTTCTGAGCTGCCTACGCGGCAGTCCACTCACCCATCGGATGGCATGCGAATGGAGGCGATTTCTGAGCTGCCTACGCGGCAGTCCACTCCCAGCCCTTGCCCATGAAGCCCAGCTCGTATTTCTGAGCTGCCTACGCGGCAGTCCACACGTATTCGGCGCTCAATTCCGCGCCGATGAATTTCTGAGCTGCCTACGCGGCAGTCCACGGCAGCGCCGCCCGCTTCTTCTACTGCGCCATTTCTGAGCTGCCTACGCGGCAGTCCACCAAGCAATTGATTGAGATAGCGCGGTCCACGTTTTCTGAGCTGCCTACGCGGCAGTCCACGACCTGTGGGTTGAGGTGCGTCGCTGCCCGATTTTCTGAGCTGCCTACGCGGCAGTCCACCACGCGCAGCACCACGTTGCGGGCCAGCTCCTTTTCTGAGCTGCCTACGCGGCAGTCCACCTCAACGAGCGCCGCTTCGCCGCGCTGCCGAATTTCTGAGCTGCCTACGCGGCAGTCCACGCGCGCATGGTGTGCAGCGCCGGATACGTGATTTTCTGAGCTGCCTACGCGGCAGTCCACAACATCGGCAGCACCGAGACGATCAAGGTCAATTTCTGAGCTGCCTACGCGGCAGTCCACGGGTCGCGCCTACAACATGGGCGGCATCGGCGTTTCTGAGCTGCCTACGCGGCAGTCCACGGTGACTACCCAGATGCCCGCGCGTTGTTCAATTTCTGAGCTGCCTACGCGGCAGTCCACCCAGACCCTGCGCACCACCGTGGCGTGCTTGTTTTCTGAGCTGCCTACGCGGCAGTCCACACGAAGAGCCGCCGCTCGACATCTACTCCGAGTTTCTGAGCTGCCTACGCGGCAGTCCACGGCAGCTACGACCAGGGCCGCAGGCGCTGGCATTTCTGAGCTGCCTACGCGGCAGTCCACGTAGCGGGCGCGGTCGGCGGCGTCGCATACATTTTCTGAGCTGCCTACGCGGCAGTCCACAAGCGGGCGGCGCTGGCTATCTGGTAGAGGCTTTTCTGAGCTGCCTACGCGGCAGTCCACAGTCTGAGCCTGACGCTGCGCGGCCGGATGATTTTCTGAGCTGCCTACGCGGCAGTCCACGTCGAGCGGCAGCGCCGGCATCGCGCAGTACATTTCTGAGCTGCCTACGCGGCAGTCCACACCAGTCATGAAGGCGCGCCGTCTCGCCGCGTTTTCTGAGCTGCCTACGCGGCAGTCCACGCGGCGGTTCGTCTCGATCGCCAGCGGCCAGTTTTCTGAGCTGCCTACGCGGCAGTCCACTACGGAATAAACTATTTATGTGTCTGATACTCATTACAATTATAGAGAATCGGAAGCGCGGCCAAATTTCGGGCTGGGCTCATAAGTTATTGATTTCACGGTCCCGGCGTCCTTGATCGGAAAAAGGGTCAGAACCACGGCACCGTTGCTGTGTCGCTCAATCCATAGCTGCCGAAGTGCCCGGGTTGAGCTTGTTCCAAGAGCGGGCCATGGTCGATAAACAGGCGGAAGGCCTGCGCCGTGCTGGAGCTTTTCAGTTGCAGGTACGGTAGCCGGATGGTTTCCCTGGCGGAGTCGGGAACCCTTTCCAGCGCCTGCTCCGCGGTCAGCCCATGCCGCCGCATCTGGCGCCGTCTCAATCGTTCGGGACTACTTTTAGCCTGAACACGCCGGACAACGCGGTGCGTGGCGCCTTGCGGCGACTGGGCAATTGGGCCTGCAATAACGTGGTCGAGCATGCCTGCAAGCCAGGCCTGCTCCATCAACTGGCTCAACGAGTCCGCGCTGCCGTGCAATCGCATTTGCGTACCGAGGCGATAACCGTCGTACCCAGGGAAGCTAACGCCGACATCACCCTGGCCGCGATGCGCCAAGGCGCGGTGCAATTTGGAGAACAGCGCATCCATCAGGGTTTGCGAGGCAAAGTCCGGGTCCGGCCGCAAGCGAATATCAATGTGGTGTGTCATGCAACCGCCTCAGCCTTTGTCGCTGTCGCCAAACACGCCGCCCCGGATCAGGTTGGCGATGACGTAGTGCTGGTTGCCGATGGAGGGCACTTCGTCTTTCAACACCCAGCGGTCGAGCAGTGTGTAAAAGTCCTGCTTGGCCTTCGGCTGGCGATACGCCTTGCCCTGTGACGTAACCGAGCCGTAGGGCTCCACCGCAATCGGCCCCAGGCTGTCGTCGGTGCCGGAGAACTCGGCATACCAGGTATCGATCGTGCGTAGCGCATTGCCGATCTTCTGCGAGTGCATCGCGGCGACATCGCCAACCTTGTAAAGCGTCTTGCTCTTGTCGCGCGTGCTCTTGTCCAGGATCAGCTCCTGCGAAGGAAAAACCTCCTGCCCTGCGCCCACCCTGACGAATGCGGTAACGGCCAACAACACATAGCCGCGCCCGGCAAGGCCCTCCTCGATTGCCGTGGCAAGCTCGCATAGGGCTTGATCACTGCCGATATCAAAACTGCGCCAAGGCTGGTTCAGCGCGCTGAACGTCCATTGGCTGGCGGCGCGACCATCCTGCATGCGGCTAACCTGTATCTCGACCGATTCCGCACCGATCCGGTTGCGCCACAGGAAACGTCCGTTGGCAATGTTGACGGCGTAGCGCCGCGCCAGTTCCGCAAAACCCGTCGCGTCTTTGTAAGCCTGTACGGTTTGAAGCAACTTGGCGCGATAGGGCGCGTTGTTGCAGGCGGACGGCGTGCCGGTGCTGCCCAAGACCCTCAATGTGAACTGCGCCTTGAGTGTGTCGGCACTCGCCGGCAGCGTAGCAACATCAACCGTCTGCAGGTTGGGGTTCTCGATCGACGCGTCGAGCTTGGCCGGGTCCTGATCCTTGGTCTTTAGCCTATTGGAGATGGTGCCGCGCACCGACTTCTCGCGAATAGTGATGGCAGGCCAGCCCGCCGCGTCCCCACGTGCGTCCCAGGAGCCAGAGGCAAAGAGCGCATCTGACGGATCGAGCTTGCGTTCGAAAGCCAGTACGGAGGCAGTTTTGAGTTCAGTGGTCGTCATGTCGTTACCCCTTGTTGAATTTCCAGCGAAGGCGCTTCGGTTACGGCGTAGTCGTTGATGCAGCCATACAGGCCCGCTTCGGCATCGGCCTGGTGGTACCAGAGCAGGCGGCTGGGATCGTCGAGACGATGCGGGCTGATCCATTCGCCGAGGCTGTAGACGCTTTCCACAAACCGGAAAGGGATGGTCGGGTCACGCGCATTGCGAACCGTGCCCGCGTCGTACAGCGGCGAGATCGCGGCGTAGCCGACCGGTAGCGGGACCAGCCAGCCGCGCCGCTGACGGATGCTCCAGACGACCGCGTTACTATCGGTTGAGGTTTCGCAGTCCCAGTGCAGAGCGCATAGGTCCAATAAGGCATCCAGCGCCGTGCTCTCGGGAACCAGCGCCCGCAATTCGCTGAGCCGCTGTTGCAGCCGGTCGTCGCGGCTCACTAGCGCAAAACCCGGAAGCAGCCTTCGCTTGAGCTTGCGGAAGTAGGAGCGCGAGGCGTCTTCGTCGGTTGGCAGGATGCTGAGCGACGGCTCGTGTCGATAGTCGGGCGCCGACGCCAGGATGGATCCGCCCGCCAGCCTCTGCCCTTGCGCCAGGCCGAGAATCTGTTGCGCCATCGCAGCCAACTCTTCGGGCGTGAATTCGAACAGCGAGTCACCGTGAACCCCCACCAGCAAACTCACCTCAAAGTGTGTGCGCCCTTCTTCGACAAACGCCGGTGGATTGCCGTTTTCGTCGTTGGGATTGCGTGTCAGGCAAAAACTTTTGACATAGCCGCCGGCCATCTGCGGCTCGAACTCGTGGCACACAACGCCGACACCGTCGAGGTGCACATCCACGCCGAGCGCCTCCGGCAAACGGCGCGACAGCGCATGCACGAATCCAGTAAATGCGGACGGTGCCGGAAAGCCCCAGCTGAAAGGGCCAGAGATCGCGTTGGCGTTCTGCACGCGCAATCGCGGCAACAACAGTAGAGCGTGGGGCTTATTCATCGCGCAGCTCCCGGCTCAGCCATTGCAGTTCTTCTTCCAGCATTTTTTTCCATTCGCGCTGCTCGGGGTCGCCCATCGGCAGGCGATCACTACCGACCTCATGGTTGAGCCAGTTGCCGAAGCGATGACTCACCTGCTGCTGCCAATCCGTGAGGCTGGCCTGGGAGGCGAAGTCTGCATCGGCATAAGCGCGGTGCGGGTCGAGCCAATAGGCTTCCGCCGCGTCGAGCTTGCAAGCCGGATCGGCACTCCAGCCGGGCGGAAGATCGCGCAGGCCTGCCGCGATATGGAGCGCATCGTCGATGATCGCCTGTACGTAGCGCTCGCGCGCATCGCGTAAGTGGACCGTGCTGCGATCGGGCGGCAGGCTATCGAGGTAGGCCTTGAGCGCCTTGATCTTGTCGCGAATCTCCCTTGATGATCGCGACAGCCAGCCATTGAAAACCGTCGTAGTGCGGGTCGGCGGCTGCAGCGGCTGGCGGTTCCACACTGGGGGACACGAGGGCAGCAGATAGCCGACACCGCCGCGCTCACTGTTCAGCTGGCTGATGTTCTGCGGCTTGCTGCCGCCGAACGCGCGGCTTGCCAGATTGGGATACTCGCGATAACCCGATGGATACGCTTCGCCCTTCTTCCTCGCATCTCGCGCAGCCTTGCTTTCGTCCGAGAAACGATCCTGCTGGATGCGCAGGTGAATTTTGTGCGCCAGGGACGTGGGATACAGCGGCGCCAGCAGGTGATAGGCGCGATCATCCCCGGCGGCGGCGAGCGGAAAATACAATTGCTTGGCGAGCGTATGGCTGGACGGCGTGTCGGCATCCTCGGTGATGCCGGCAAACGCCTGGCACCAGGCCCGCGCCCGTTCTGGATCGGCGCAGAACGCCGCCTTGAGTGCCGCATCACCGGAGCGGGCCAACTGCAATACGGTCTGCCCGCCCGATTCCAGCTTCAGAAACTTGAACACGTCCAGCGCGGCGGCGTTGCCGACGACGTCGTCGGCCATCAACTCGCCGGCACTACTCACCAAGGGCTCGGGCAATGCCGACGGCGGCGCGTAATGAACGCTGCTACCGCGCGCATCCGGATGGCTGTACTTGACCGCATGTGTCACCAGCCGAATCTGCCCGACCCGCTTGGCCGCGTTTTCCAGCCAGGCCTCGCGGCCGTATTCCTGTTGCAAATGCTCGCGCTTCTGATGCTCGTCAGCACCGAGCTTTTCCAGCTTGGAGTTCAGCCGTGCGCCAATGAAGCCTTCAACGACCGATCGAATCAATGCCACTTCGCCAGCATCAAGCCCTTCCATACTCATCACATCCCCCTTTCGCTACGGCCGCCCTATAATTTTCAGATGGAGTACGACTGGAACATCGCCAAAGCCGCGAAGAACCTGAAGAAGCACAAGGTTAGCTTCGAGGAAGCGGCGTCGGTTTTCGGCGACCCTCTCGCCTATACCTTCCCGGACCCGGATCATTCAGAGGGCGAGCATCGTCTGCTGACCTTTGGCTTGTCTGTGGATCAGCGCATACTGGTCGTGTCACATCTCGAACATCCGCGCGGAATCCGTATCATCAGCGCCAGAATGGCGACGACACATGAGCGCAAAATCTATGAAAGCTAACAAGGTCGAGAAAGACACGCTACGACCCGAGTACCGCCGCGAAGACTTGGGCAGCGGAGTGCGTGGCAAGTATTTCGAGCGCCACACCCAGGGCACAAATCTGGTGCTGCTGCAGCCCGACGTGGCCAAAGCCTTCCCGACGCAAGAGTCCGTCAACGAGGCGCTTCGCGGGCTGATGCAGTCGGCGCTGCGCGCGGCGCAGTCCTGAAGCTCAGGCCAGATAGCCATCGAAACCGAGTTGCGGGTGGTAGCGCCAGCCCTGCGTTCTTTCTTCTAGTTCCAGGCCGCCGAAGACCAGCGCCGCCCGATCTAGCGTCATGTCGGCTAACTCGGCGGCCTCCGACAGCAGCTTGAGGTAGGAGTCGGTGCCCCAGGACTCGATGCCGGGGCCGTATTGCAGGTCGATCAGGTGCAGCTTCGACTGCCGCTCCTGGGGCGCACCGTCGGGGAGCACGCATTTGAAGACGATGTTCTCGTCCTCGTCCGGTTCAAGGATGTAGCGTTCGCGCTGGCCATGCTCCTTCCTGAAAGGCTGCAGGCTCTGAAGAACCCCGGTCAGATGAGCCGCCGGACGCTCCCACCACAGTGAAACCGGCCAGGCCTCACGCGCGCCTTCGGTGGCCATCATCGCCGCCAGCCGCGCGTGCTCCATGTCGACGAGGTTGTTCCTGGCATCGAGCACACGGTTGGCGACGATGCGCGGCGCCGCATCCAGCGGCGTGAACTGCTCGGGCCGCAGAATGTTCGCGAGCTTGTGGCTTTTCAGCAGATAGTCCCCGCCCTTCTCGAAGCCGGGCTTGCAGTACGCCGGCTGGCCGGGGGCTTCCAGGCTCCGCAGGTTGGTGCCGAGCAGCACGATGTTCGGCGACGTGCTGGGCTCATCGCGATGGCGTTTGACACGGCCGGCGAGCTGGATGATGGAGCGCATCGAAGACGGCTCGACGATCGCCCAGTCGTAGTCGTGATCCCGGCCCACTTCGGCCACCGCCGTGGCGAGTACCACGAACAGATGATCGGTCTCCGTCGCGGTGCTGCGATCCAGGCGTGCGCGTATGTCGGCATGCTTGAAAATGGGGTCCGGGTCGGCTGGCTTGTCCTTATGCCGGTCCAGCACCTTGTCGAGCGTGCGTTCGATGGCAGCACGCACGACCAGCGGATGCTGGCTGTGATAGCAGCACAGGTGTATGCGCTGGCCGGACTCTGCGCCGCGAGCCAGCAGGTTGATCGCGGTGTCGATCAGCGGCGCAATGTTGGCCATGCGGATCAGGCCGAAGCTAACTCGCTTGCCGGTCTTCGGGTCCGTGCAGTGATGTTGCGCATGCAAGCCGCGCATTGCCGGCCCCAGGGCAGCTGCCCATTGCCTGCGGATTTCCTCGCCCCGGCCAGACGCGATGTCCACAGGCTGGACGATGGCCTGCCGACGCGGAACCCGCTCCTTCAGCTTGGCGAGACGCCGGCCAACAAAGCCGAGATGGCTCTCGGCAAACTGGGCGGCGTCGGCACACTCATGGGTTACGGCACCATTTTCGTCGAACCACGCGCAGCAGATATTCGCCGGTTTGTTCGGTGTGCCTCGATTGCGCTGATACACACTGCGACCGTCGAGATACGCGGCAAACAAACCCTGGATCAGTGCCGGCGGAAGCGTGGCCGACGACAGCAGGACGCGGCTACCAAGCAGCGCGGCCCAATGAACCAGCCGCGTCAGCGCCGGCAAGTCGTCCATGTCGAAGTCGTCGGGCTCGTCCAGGATCAGATCGGAGGTCATCACCCGCAGCATCGGCGCGATCTGCTGCCCGCCGCGCGTGCCTTCGGTGGCTGGGATCAGGTGATCGATCGTCGCAACCAGGATAGGCGCATAGACCAGCGGCAAGGCGCCTCGATTGTCTCCGAGCCAAGCCTTCATTGGCCCGTCCGGCAGACTACCTTCGTAGTGCACGTAGGCGTCGGCACCGATCAGCGATTCGGCGGACTCGCTGCCGCGGTGGGCCGCGGCGCTCTGGTCGAGCTTGTTCCGCTCCTTGTCGCTCAACTCCTTGGCGTACTCAAACAGCTCTTTGACGCCGACACCGCCGACACGAACCGCAAGCGAATCGGCACCTAGCTTGAGTTTTTGCCGGTAAGCCTCGCCCGTTTGCAAAGTGAGCGTGCGCAAGCCGAGCGCGATGGTGAAGCGCGCACCGCGCCGCGGATCGGCCAGCGCATACGCAATGCGGCCGTTGGCCAGGGTCTTGCCGCAGCCGGTGGATGCCATGTTCACACCGAAGAAACCACCATCGGCGGCTTTCTGGCGTACCGAACAGGCGAGATCGTAGGCGCGATCCTGCCAGGCGAAATTGCGATCGGCACTGCGCCGGACGAACCCCTTGTGACGAGCAACGCGCGGCAGCTCACGGTCGAGCCGTGGCAGTTGACGCGCCACGTAGCCGGCGTGATAGCCGACCCCCATCAGATGCTCGTCCAGATGCTGCTTGCACTGGCCCGTGTCCCGATCGGTATTGGCAAAAAGCGGAAAGCGCGGGTCGCCTCGCGTCTCATCGTGCGGCAGGCTTGAGTAGTGATGATCCGCGAGCATCACGCACAGACGACTCAAATGGGCCACGTAGGGATCGGCGAGCCAGTCGGCCTCAAACAGGCTGCGCTGTTTGAGCATGGCTTGGGCGACCCGGCGGACATCGGCGCACCAGTTGGCACTGGCAAACGGCGTCCCTTTTGGAAAATCCCAACAGGCCGCTTTTTCGGCGGCAGAGGCATCCGCGCGGGCTCGATTCCAGGCGGACGTGATGAGCTTGGGAACATGCTTGAGCTGCTCACTGCTCACCAGCTCGCCCTTGTCCGGATTCGGTAGAAAGTGATGGCTGACAATCAACCAACCGACCGCTCTGGCCAAGTGCAGTTGCCCGGCTTTGGGATCGAACGCGGCGACCGCTGCGGGTTGGTCGTCCCGAACCAGCCGATCCATCCACTTGGGCTTCTTGTCCGCCTGCAGGTCCGCGAGCCGCGCCAGCCAGGCGTCGTCGTCCACTGCATCGCCCACAAACGCCATGAACATCCGCAGCGACACCCACTCATGCCGGTAGGCGTCCGCTGACGGCTTGGCGGGGCCATGCCCAGAGGCCTTGAGCTTGGCCTGGAACGCCCGTGATGCCTTGCCCACGTCATGGAACAAGGCCGCCAGCTTCGCCAGCAGGCGGATCACTTCGCCGTGATGCCAGTCGTTCTCACTGTGAGCGCGGCGCACATCCAGCGAGGTCGCATTGGTTGGCACGGCACCCTCGGCATTGAAGCGCGCGGCATTGCCGACGATCCAGATGAGTTCGCTGTGGTCGCGCCCGCGAATCCAGTGGCAGGCGACCGCGCTGTTGCGCCGCGCGCTCTTGCTCAGCACCCGACGAATCGCGTCCAACCCCTGCTGGGTCACGGATGTCTGCCAGGTTCGCTCGCCGCGGCGCTCGGCAAACTGGTCGAGCATGCGGCGTGTTTCAAACAGCGCCTTGCCCGAGCACTGCGATATCAGCAGCACGTTCATGCGGGCTCGGGGGCTACCGACATCGCAATCGACTTCATGCTGTCGATCATGAAATCCAGTGACTCGGTCTGCGTGAGCGCCTCGATACAGCCGCGACGGAACTCCTGCTCTTCATGCCCCGCCATCGCGGAAATGAAGGCCTGCGGCAATATCACAGCGTCCTTGACCAGATCGGCAACATCGAATACCAGGCCACCCCGCCGCGTCTTGCCGTGGAGCACCGCCAAGCCGTGCGGGAGGCCCAAGACCCAGGTCGCGGTCGCAGCCAGGCCGTAGGCAAGGTAATTGCCGTGATCCAGAAAACGGTTCGCAGGGTCGGTGCCGCTGCCGCGCTTGGCTCGCGTGAAGTCTCCATACGCCGTGGTCCGTGCAGCGAGGCGGAAAAGAGACCGAGTCAGCCTTGCTTCACCCAGCAGCAGGGACTCAGTGTCCGGCGCGCCTGCAACGGCTTTGGCGGCGGCGTCGACAAGGTTGCGCAACTCGTCGGCTCGTACTTCAAAACCGGCGTCCATCAGCGCGCGGCTGCGAGGCCAGTAGCCGGCTATTCGCTCCAGCCTCGCGAGTTGGATCGCCTTGGCAGCCTTCAGTCGTAGCGCATCGTCGAACCAGAAGCGGACCCAGGCCTGGAGATACTCGGTCGGGCGATATTCGCTTTGCGGCGAGAGCCAGGCGACTTCTATATCCACCTCGTTGGCACTGAACAGCGGTGTGCCGCCACCGCCGCAGAAGCCGACCAGCACACCCGCACGGGCCAGTTCGCGCATCGCAGCCTGTGTGATCGAGGTGCCAGTGCCGAGCAGTACCGTGGTGGTATTGGCGATCGGGATATTCCAGTACAGAGACTGGCGACCTTCGTCGGTCAGATATTCGACGCGCCCGCCGTTGACCAGAACGCGGCAATGTTCGAGGTAGTAGATATGCGCACGCTTCGAGTGAAGAATGCTTTTCAACTCGGTCGCGTTGATTTCGTCCACAGATCGAATCCCCCGACGGCGATCTTCCGCCGAACCTCAGATTGCCATATCACGGACTCTAGCTCGACAGCTCGGATGCCGGACTAGAACAGTCTCCACAAGGAGTCGCTGGGCTTATTGCGTTTGAATGCGCCATACCAGCGGCAGGCCGGATACAGCAACAGCAGTCCGCCCAGCCAGCTCGTGTAGACCAGCGCGAGGCCGCCGCCATGCGGGAACAGCAGGCCGAGCGCCGCGTACAGATACAGATGCAGCAGATAGAAGAACAGCGCGCTGCGGCCAAACACGCGCGCCGGTGTCGCCACTAACGACGGCAGCGCCGCAATCGCCGACCAGGCGAGCAGCAGTGAGCCTGTCGTCAGCGAAAGATAGGCCAGCCCCGGCGGGTACTTGGTCAGCGCAAGCCAGGCCCTCCAGCCGTCGCCGAGCGCATGCGCATCGCCGGAATCGGCCGCGCGCAGCAGCACGAACGTCAGCAGCAACAGCACGCCGATCCAGGGCAGCGCGCGCCGCGTTGCCTGTGGCGCGACCCGCAGCGCGCGCCCGGTCAGCAGCCCCACGCCGCTGACGGCGGCCCAGGGCATCAGCGGGTAATACACCTGCAGCCAGTCGCTATGTCCCGGGACCAGCAGCAGCCGCATCGACGGGCCGTACAGCCTTGCCGGATCGGCCGAGGCGATGGTCAATGAGCTGCAGGCGAGCATGCCGGCGATCACCAGCGCGATCGACCAAGCCGGCAGGTTTTTCAGCAGCCCCCACAACATCAGCGACGCGCCCAGGCCGTAGAGCACACCCAGGTGCACCAGCACTGGCGAGCCGCCACCGGGCACGGCGCCACCGCGATGAAGGTACGACCCGGCATCGCCGCTGATCGAGGCCAGCAGCCAGGCCGGATTTTCGATCACCTGCTGCAGCAGGATCAGCAGCGCACCGCGCAGCAGGAAGTAGCGCGGCGGCCGCTGCGTGTTGGCGATGCCGACGCCCATCAGCAGAAAGAAGCCCGGCGCGCAGACATGCGTGATCAGGCGCGTCAGCAGCCACCGGGCGTCGTCGTAGACCGGCAAGGCCGCGCCCCAGAATTCGCTGGAATGCTGGTGGGCGACCATCAGGCTGGCGTGGTCGATCGCCATCAGCATGATGATCGCGCCGCGCAGCAGGTCGACATCGTCCCAGCGCGGCGTGGAGTTCATCGCCGACTTATCAGACGTCATTCCCGCGAAAGCGCGAATGACCGCCTCCCCGGCTCAGGTCTTCGGCAGCGTGACGCCGGTCTGGCCCTGGTACTTGCCGCCGCGATCCTTGTAGCTGGTTTCGCAGATTTCGTCGGACTCCAGGAACAGCATCTGCGCGACGCCTTCGTTGGCATAGATTTTCGCCGGCAGCGGCGTGGTGTTGGAGAACTCCAGGGTCACGTGGCCTTCCCATTCCGGCTCCAGCGGCGTCACGTTGACGATGATGCCGCAGCGCGCGTAGGTGCTCTTGCCCAGGCAGATGGTCAGCACGCTGCGCGGGATGCGGAAGTACTCGACGGTGCGTGCCAGCGCGAACGAGTTCGGCGGGATGATGCACACCGGGCCCTTGACGTCGACGAAGGTTTTTTCGTCGAAGTTCTTCGGGTCGACGATGGTCGAGTTGATGTTGGTGAAGATCTTGAATTCGTCGGCGCAGCGCACGTCGTAGCCGTAGCTGGAGGTGCCGTAGCTGACGATCTTGCCATCGCCATTGGCCCGCACCTGGCCGCCCTCGAAAGGCTCGATCATGCCGTGATCGCGCGCCATGCGTTTGATCCAGCGGTCGGATTTGATGCTCATGCGGCCAGCTGCCTATGCGTCGGTGTGGGCGCGCATTGTAGCCGGGCTCGTCGGCCGGCTCAGAACGCCTGCAGGTTGTCGACCGCCACCGGCGGCTCGGCGACGCCCAGCACCCGCGCCAGGGTCGCGCCGATCACGTCGATGTCGTTGTCGAAGGAGCCGTGGGCCAGCGCGATGGTCTGGCCGGCGGCCGTGCCGGTGCGCACCAGCTTGTCCTTGTGCACCTGCAGCGCCACCGCGCCGGCGGCGGCGAAAGCGCGCCACTGCGCGAGGTCGGCCTGCGTCGCCTCGCTGGCGTTCCACAGCCTGGTATCGCTGTCGGCGCCGACCGCGTGCCAGGCCGCCTCCATGCCCAGCAGCGGCATCTTGTGCAGGCTCTCGAGCGCGCGGCTGACCAGGTACAGCAGCGATTTGGCGTAAGGCCCGACGGTATCGGCGAGTTCGCGCTCGTTGCTCATCAGGTCGACATGCAGGTCGGCCGCCGCGAGCACGCCGTTGTTGACCGCGCCGATGTAGCGACGGTTGGCGAAGCCTACCGTGCAGGCCGGCGCGAACAGCGAGGTCGAGCGCACCGGCAGTGCCGGCTGCGCCGCGGTCGGCGCGCACAGATCCAGCAGATGGCCGAGCAGGATACCGCCGGCGCTGTGACCGACCAGATGGATCTCCAGTTTCGGCAGCGCCGCTTTCAGCGCGCGCAGTTGCTCGGCCAGCAGCCAAAGACCGCTGCCGCCGTCGGCCGCGGCCTCGGCGTTCTGCTTGATCTGCATCCACACCGGCTTGACCAGCGCGCGCTCGGCCAGCGCCTCGATCGCGCGATCGGCCTGGTCGCGCGCCCATTCCCAGCCGCTGCCGACGATGCCGGCGCCGAACAGCTTGTCGGTGGTGTCGTGCAGCATGCCGACGATGCTCTCCCACACGCCGGTGCGCCAGGTAACGAACAGCGGATAGATATCGTTGGCGGCGAAGTACGGCGCCAGCACGCGAATGCGCTTGATCGACGCGGCCTCGTCGTTGAGTCCGCCGTGCGCGTAGATCGCGATGCGCGGGGTTTTCTGCAATTTCGCCTGTGACTTCAGCCAGGCCAGCGGCGAGTCGAACGCGGCGATCTTCACCGCGGCCTGCGCGTTCGGCGCGCTGATGTAGCGGTTCTGCGGCTCGCCGTTGTTGCCGAGCACCACCGAGTGTTCGTAGGCCGCAGCCTCGCTCCACGGCAGCACCGCCGGATAGGCCGCTGCCGCGGCGGCTTGCGGCACGATCGCCAGATTCGGCGCGGCCTGGCGGTCGCGCAGCGCCTCGCTGCTGCGGGTGCGCTCGGCGGCAGCGCCGAGCATCGGCGCGCCCATCGCCGCGACCCAGGCGTCGCTGCCGTGCAGCACCCAGTCCGCATACGTCAGCAGCGCGAAGCCATGAAAGCCCCATTGCCGGCCCCAGGAGTTCTGCACGATGAAGCCCTGCGGGGTGTAGCCGACCAGCGCGAAGGCATGGCCGTTCGGCGCGTTCTTGTGGCAGGCGATCACCGGCAGCGAGGCGGACTTCTGCGGCACCGCGGCCCAGCCGTCGTGCACCGAGGCGGCGACATAGATCGCGCCAACCTCGTGTATCGCCGCCTGCATGTCGGCAATCGACGAGCTGTCGACGCGGTAATACGCGCCCAGCGGCCGCAGCGCCGCGTCCTGCTCCCAGCCTTTTTTCGGCGCGACGAACTCGCCGTTTTTATCGGCGTAAGGCCACAGCGCCGCGCTGCAGACGCCGTGACGATGCCAGCCCTTCATCGCGCCGCGGCAGCTCGATCCGTCGTAGTCCTCGCCCGGCCACTCGTCGTACTGGCGCGCCAGTTGGTAGAGCATGCGCGGACTGACGCTGGCCTGCCTCTGCTTCGACCGCGGCGCGTTGCGCCAGGCGATGAAATTGATCACGCCGGCCAGGCCAAAGCCGGTGCAGGCGCCCTCGGAGCCCTGATTCAGCACCAGACCCTGCGCGGCGATGTCCGCGCAGAACCCGGCGAGCTTGCGCGGCTCCGGCGTCTGCGCCGGCAAGGCGATCAGCGGCGGTGTGTAGACGCGGTCGCGAAAGTCGACGCGATCCGGGCGCGCATCGAAGCGACGCCCGCTGTCGCCGATCGTCGGCAGCACTTGCTTGCTGGTGGCCATGCGTTCTCTCCCTGAAACCACGGCTCGGCGGCCTCGCCGGTCTGTGCACGAACGCTAGCGCGTCACCGGCCGCGCCGCTATCGGCATTCGTCACATCCGCGCTAGGCTCGATCGGATAAGAACAAAACCCGGGGAGCCGCTTCATGCTGATCATTCACCATCTGGGCGTGTCGCAATCCGAGCGCATCGTCTGGCTTTGCGAAGAACTCGGCCTTCCCTACCAGCTCCAGCACTACGAGCGCGACGCGAAAAGCCGGCTGGCACCGCCCGAATACCGCGCGCTGCATCCGATGGGCATCGCGCCGGTGATCAACGACGGCGCGGTGACGCTGGCCGAGTCCGGCGCGATCATCGAATACCTGCTGGCGAAATACGGCCAGGGCCGGCTGGTGGTGGCGCCCGATCAGCCGAACTTTGCGGACTACCTGTTCTGGCTGCACTTCGCCAACGGCACGCTGATGCCGGCGGAAATGAGCGGCCTGATGGCGGCGCGGCTCGGCCTGCAGGCCGACTCGCCGACGATGAAGGGCCTGATGAGCCGTGGCGAACGCGGCTTCGCGATGGTCGAGCAGCGCCTCGGCGAAAGCGCTTATTTCGCCGGCGCGCAGTTCACCGCAGCCGATGTGATCATGCTGTTCCCGCTGACGACGATGCGCGCCTTCTCGCGCCGCGATCTCGCCGCGTACCCGAACATTCGCGCCTACCTGCAGCGCATCGGCGCGCGGCCGGCGTATCGCCGGGCGATGGCCGCGGGTGATCCGGGAATGGAGCCGATGCTGGCTTGAGTTGCGGTTGCTGCCACGCGTTTTTACGAACTCAATCGTCCGAAACCGACAGGCTCGGAAACGCATCGACCTCGCCGTGCGCCAGCCGCGCGACCGCGCGCAGTGCGATGTCGCGATAGGCCTGCGCCGCCGCCGAAGCCGGATCGGCCACCACGGTCGGCGTGCCGCCGTCGGCCTGCTCGCGGATCCTGCCGTCCAGCGGCAGGCGGCCGAGCAGCTCGACGCCGGTTTCGCGCGCCAGCTTGTCGCCGCCGCCCTGCCCGAAAATCGCGCTTTGATGGCCGCAGTTGGGGCAGCAGAAGACGCTCATGTTCTCGACCACGCCGAGTACGCTGACGTCGACCTTCTTGAACATCTCCAGGCCCTTGCGCGCGTCCAGCAGCGCGATGTCCTGGGGCGTGGTGACGATCACCGCGCCGGACAGCGGGATCTTCTGCGACAGCGTCAGCGCGATGTCGCCGGTGCCCGGTGGCATGTCGATGATCAGATAGTCGAGATCGTCCCAGCGCGTTTCGGTCAGCAGCTGCATCAGCGCGGAGGTGACCATCGGCCCGCGCCAGATCGTCGGCTGCGAGTCGTCGATCAGGTAGCCGATGCTCATCGACTGCAGGCCGTGGGCGATCACCGGGTTCATGATCTTGCCGTCGGGCGACGTCGGCCTTGCGCTGCTGCCGAGCATGCGCGGCTGGCTGGGCCCGTAGATGTCGGCGTCGAGCAGGCCGACGCGCGCACCCTCGGCCTGCAGCGCCAGCGCCAGATTCACCGCGACCGTGGACTTGCCGACGCCGCCCTTGCCGCTGGCCACGGCGATGACGTTGCGGATCTGCGCCAGCGGCCGCAGGTTCTTCTGCACCGCGTGCGGCGTGACGCGCCAGCGCACCGAGATGTCGCAGTCCAGGCCGGTGGCTTGCTCGATCCGCTCGCCGAGCGCGGCGGCCAGGACCGGCACGTGCTGTCCGGCCGGAAAACCCAGTTCGAGTTCGACAAGGGCGCGACGCCCCTGCTCTTCGGCGCGGCGCACCACGCCGGCGCTGATCAGGTCACGGCCAATCAGCGGATCGACGAAAGCCGCGAGCACGGCCTGCAAACGGGGAGCAAAACTGGCGGACATGACGATCCCTGACCAAAAAAAGGGGCGCTGAGTCTAGCCGCCCTGCCCGGTGCCTGCGCCGCCTGCGTTCCGTCGCTGGGCGCCTGCCGCGAGCTGCGGCACGGTCTGGGACGAGTTTTGCATGCAAGTGTCATCGCGTAAGGGCATCATGAGGCTCGCCGCGTCATCGCCTTTACCCGGGACTTGTGCCAATGAATCTGCTCCGCAACGGAATGCGCCTGGGCGCGCTGCTGTTTTCGATCGCCACCACCACCGTCTGCACCCCGGCGCTGGCCCAGTCCGGCTGGGGCGTGTGGCTGACGCCGGACGCCAGCTGCACCGGCGACCAGGCCTGGTACGGCCAGCAGAACATCCAGAGCGAGCCCACCGGCATGCGCAACATCGCCTATCCGGAAGGCAACGCCACCTACTGGGCACGCGTGATCGACGGCCCCATCGGCAGCACGGTGACGATCAAGGGCCAGTTCCCGGCGGCGCGCTACATGGGCATCCAGGTCTACGACATCGAGCACAACGTGCGCAGCGCGATCGGCGACCAGGACATCAACCCGGACAGCGGCAGCAACAACCCGTTCCGCGCCGGCGCCACCGCCGAACTCGGCACCTATACCGTCAAGCTGGTGTTCGGCGCGACGCCGGCGACGCCGGCACCGAACACCATCTACTCGGACGGCCTGACCGAAATCGGCCTGCTCTACCGCGTCTACTACCCGAACAACGTCAAGAGCCTGATCGGCAGCACCACCTCGCCGGCGCTGCCGACGATCAAGCAGGACGGCGTCAAGATGGCCACCTGCAAACCGCGGCCGATCCTGCCCAAGAGCGAAACCGTCAACGGCCACATCGACCAGTACGACTTCACCGGCACCATCCCGACCGACACGCGGCCGGTGACCAACCCGCCGAGCCTGCTGCTGTCGATCACCAATCCGCTGACACCGTTCTATCCCAGCGCCGACAACAACTACATGTCGGCATTGATCAGCCGCCAGTTCATGACCGCGCCCTACGACTACAACATGGTGGTCATGCGGATGAAGACGCCGACGTACCCGAACACACAGCTGGGCGAGGCGCCGTGGCTGGCGACCACCGAGCGCCAGGTGCGTTTCTGGTCGGTGTGCGAAAACGAGCCGCTGACCACCGGCGTCACGCGCTGCCTGGCCGACGGCCAGAGCACGCCGCTGGACGGCTACGTCACCGTGGTGTTCTCCGATCCTTCGAACAAACCCAGCAGCTCGCAGCTGCAGACCTGGGGCGCGAGCTGGCTGCCGCTGGGGGCGCTGACCGCCAGCGACGTCGTCTACGACATCAACGGCAACCCCAAGACCAATGCCGACGGCATCTACTGGTACGGCTTCATCCTGTACCGGCAGACGCTCGCCAACCCGAACTGGACGCAATCGATGGCCGCGGTCGGCCAGCTGCCGCGCACGCAGGTCAAGGCCGCGATGGGCGACTACTACCCGAAGATCGGCTACTGCCGGAAGTCGGATTTCAAGAAACTGGGCGCGGGCTGCATCGGGCTGTGAGCAGCGCGCTTCATGCGGCACGAGTCCGCTGCGGCTGACAGATTCGTTGGGGTCGCCAGGGGACAACGGGATTCTCGGGGATTTTCATGTGCAGCCTGACGGCGCGACGAAGCTCAGCGCGCCCGATCAGCAGTAGCGAACAGACCGACGCAGGCTCGAAATCACATCGCTTCGGGGGAAGCAGACCATGAAATATCGCAGCATCGCCGCCGTCACGCTGCTCATCTCCAGCGTCACCCGGCCGGCGTTCGCCGATCTTGACGACGGCCTGGTCGCCTACTTTCCGTTTGATGGAAACACCGCCGACGCCACCGCCAATCACAACGACGGCGTCAACATGGGCGCGACGCTGACAACGGATCACTACGGCAATCCGAACAGCGCCTACGCTTTCGACGGCACTGTCTACATCAGCGTGCCCAATTCGGAATCGCTGGCCTCGCTGAAGAAGCAGTACAGCGTGACCGCCTGGGTCAAGGTGGCCGCCTGGACCTATGCTCTGGCGCCGATGATCTGCAAGGGCACCACGCCGACGCATGCGCAGTACCGACCTTCGTTCAATGCAAGCGGCTACTTCGATCTGCACGGCGGTGTCGCGGTCGATACCAGCTTCAGCCCTGCGCTGAACACCTGGTATTTCATCGCCGCCACCTGGAATAACGGCACCGCCAAAGTCTTCGTCAACGGCGCGCAGATCGGCAAGGTGACCGGCGCGCTGCCGGTCGAGGTCAACGACGAAGCGCTTGAGATCGGTCGCGACCAGCCCGGCAGCGTGGAATATCTGAATGGCGCACTCGACGAGATTCGCATCTACAACCGCACGCTGTCAGAAGCGGAAATCACCGAGCTGTACGGCCCGCCTCCGATCGGTGGCAGCGTCAAGGGGCTGAGCAGCAAGAGCGTGCTCTGCAAAAATCAGACAAGCTCGCAGTCGGTGACGATCCCGCTGAACGGCGTCAAAAGCTGGGATTGCACCGCCGCGGGCCTGACGGCGAACAGCGGCGACATCATCGTACAGACCGTCAAGGGCGTCTCGCCCTAGGCTCGGCCGCTCTGGCGCGGATGCGCCAGCTGCTTCAATGCGCGCCCGGCGGCGGCGCGCTGCCCGGCTTCACCGGCCGCGTCATCCACAGCACCGGCAGCATGCACATCGACAGGATGGCGAGCAGGTAGAAGTCGTCGATAAAGGCGAGCAGGCCGGCCTGGCGTGCGACTTCGCCGGCGATCACCGCCTGCGCGGCGATGTCGCTGCCCAGTGAACTCAGCGACTGCATCGCGGACTGGTAGACCGGGTCGAGCACGCTGATGTGTTCGACCATCTGCGCCTGCTGTGTCTGCGTGCTGCGCGCCAGGTACGTCGTCACCAGCGAGATGCCGATGCCGCCGCCGATGTTGCGCGTCAGGTTGATGATCGCGGTGGCGCTGCCGATTTCGCTGCGCGGAATCTGCGCGTAGGCGACGCTGTTGATCGGGATGAACAGGAAGGCCATGCCGCTCATCTGGAACATGCGCAGCAGCATCAGCTGGTTCTGCGAGATCGACAGGTCGATCTGCGTCAGCAGCAGCATCGCCGAACTCAGGCAGATCAGGCCGACGCTGCACAGGATGCGCGCATCGACCTTGCCGGCGAGGCGTCCGGCGATCGGCATCATCATCACCGTCATCAGCGCCGCCGGCGACATCACGATGCCGGCCGACAGCGACGAGTAGCCGAGCAGGGTCTGCATCATCTGCGGCAGCAGCAGGGTCGCGCCGAGCATCACCAGGCCGATGCCGATCATGATCACGTTGGCCAGCGCGAAGTTGGCGTTGCCGAGCAGGCGCAGGTTGACGATCGGGTGCGGATGGCGCAGCTCGCGCCACACCAGCATGATCAGCGACACCACGGTGATCAGCAGCAGCGCCTGGATAAAACCCGAATGCAGCCAGTCTTCCTGCTGGCCCTTGTCGAGCATGATCTGCAGCGCGCCCATGCCGATGGCGATCAGGGCGAAGCCGAGGTAGTCGACCGTGAAGGTGGAGCTGCGTCGCTGCGCCTGTATCGCTTTCTGTTCGGGCGAATCCTTGACCAGGCCGCCGGCCAGCGTGATCAGCAGCAGGCCCAGCGGCGCGTTGATCAGGAAGATCCAGTGCCAGCTGAAATTGTCGGTCAGCCAGCCTCCCAGCGTCGGGCCGATCGCCGGGCCTGCGATCACCGCCATGCCGTAGACCGCCAGCGCCGAACCGCGCTTCTCGGGCGGAAACGAGTCCGCGAGGATAGCCTGCGACACCGGCTGCAGCGCGCCGCCGGCCAGGCCCTGGATCACGCGGCAGACGATCAGCATCGGCAGCGAGGTCGACATGCCGCAGGCCACCGAGGCCAGCGTGAACAGCGCCATCGAGCCGAGGTAGTAGCGCTTGCGGCCGAGCGTGTCCGACAGCCAGCCGGTCATCGGCAGGATGATCGCGTTGGCCACCAGATAGCTGGTCAGCACCCAGGTCGCCTCGTCGCGGCTCGCGGCGAGCGTGCCGGCGATGTGGCCGAGCGAGACGTTGGCGACCGAGGTATCGAGCACCTCCATGAACGCGGCCATGCCGCAGACGAAGGCGATCAGGAACGTCGCGCCCTTGGGCTTGTCGGCGGTCGTGCTCACGGGAGCCTGTCTGCCGACGCCGCAACAACACTCCGTTCGTCCCGAGTAGCGGGCTTGCCCGCGTATCGAGGGATGCGACCGAACTCGCAGGCGTCCCTCGATACGCTGCAAGCGGCTACTCGGGAGGAACGGGGGGTGATGAAAGACATCAAGCTACTTCGCAGCCGCGCCATCGAGCCGCTTGCCGCTGTCGTTGGCGACGTCGACACGCGGCACCACCGACATGCCCGGCACCAGATGCAGGCCGGCTTCCGGTGCCGGATCGAACAGCAGCTTCACCGGCACGCGCTGCACCACCTTGACGTAGTTGCCGCTGGCGTTTTCCGCCGGCAGCAGGCTGAAAGCGCTGCCGGTGCCGGCCTGCAGGCTGTCGACTTTGGCCTGGAATTTATGGTCCGGATACGCGTCGATCTTCACCGTCACCGTCTGGCCGACGCGCATGTGTCGCAGCTGCGTCTCCTTGAAGTTGGCGACGATCCAGGGCGTGTTGCCGACCAGCGCCAGCACCGGCGAGCCAGCGGCAACCTGCGAGCCCTGAAACACATTCTTGCGCGTGACCAGGCCGTCGGTCGGCGCGACCACCTGGGTGTACGACAGCTGCAGCTGTGCCTGGTCCAGTGCCGCCTGCGCCTGCGCGACTGCGGCTTGCGCGCCGGCGACCATCGCCTCTTTCGCCGCGGTCTGCTGCGGCGTGGTCTGCGCGGCGTCGAGCTGCGCGTGCGCCTGTTCGGCCTGCGCCTGCAGAGCGCGCGCGGTGGTGGTCGCCTGGTCCAGTGTCTGCTGCGATATTTCGTCTTTCTTGTACAGCGACTCGTAGCGCGCGACGTCGGCCTTGGCGCGTTCGGCCTGCGCCTGCGCGGCGCGCAAACCGGCA
This sequence comes from Hydrocarboniphaga sp., assembly GCF_965279055.1. Classification (NCBI taxonomy): domain Bacteria; kingdom Pseudomonadati; phylum Pseudomonadota; class Gammaproteobacteria; order Nevskiales; family Nevskiaceae; genus Hydrocarboniphaga; species Hydrocarboniphaga sp. The sequence goes on from NZ_OZ257125.1 coordinate 3,161,965, forward strand.
CGCGCCTGCGCCACACCGGCCGGCGCGCTGGTGCGCGTGATCGTCAGATCGGCCTCGGCCGACAGCGCCTGCGCTTTCGCCGCCGCGAGATTCGCCTCGGCCTGGCGCACGCGCGTCTGGTAGTCGGCGGGATCGATTTCGAACAGCGCATCGCCGGCCTTGACCGACTGGTTGTCGGCGACATGCACTGCGACCACGGTGCCGGCCACACGCGGCGCCAGCATCGTGATGTCGGCCTGGATGAAAGCGTCGTCGGTGGATTCGACACCGCGTCCGCTCCACCACAGAACCGCCGCGAACAGCAGGATCAGGCCGATGCCGGCCGCCAGCCACAGCCGCGAGCTTTGCTTCTTCACCGCTGCCTGAGTCGCCGGCTGCGCTGCCTGTTCCTCGTTCATCGTTTCACTCGTCCCTGATCCACATTTCGATAAGCCGTCATTCCCGCGTAGGCGGGAATCCAGAAACGTCGCGGCAGTGCTGCCGGCAAGACTGGATTCCCGCCTCCGCGGGAATGACGGCAAGAAAAACTTCGGCGCTACAGATCAAACTGCCGCGCCCTGCCCTGCGCCGCGGCCAGGTTCACTCGCGCCTGCTGCTGCGCGGCGGTCGCCGCGACGTACTGCGCGCGGGCGCGCGCCAGGCTGGCCTGCGCGCTGACCACGTCGAGATTGTTGGCGACGCCGTTGCTGAAGCGGTCGCGCGACAGATCCAGCTCGCGCTGCGCCAGGTCGCGCGCCGACACCGCGGCGCGCACCTGCTCGGCGCTGTTGGCCAGCGTCGCCAGCGCCAGGCGCACGTCCTGCTCGATCTGCTGTTGCAGGTCCTGCATCTGCAGGCGCTGCTGCTCGAGCTGGTTGGTCGCGGCCGCATCTTCGGCGGCGAGCGAGCCGCCGCTGTAAATCGGCAGGTCGATCACCGCGCCATAGCGATAAGTGTCCTCGTCGGCTTCGCCCGGTACTTTCGACGACAGGCCGTAGTTGCCGACCACCGACAGCGTCGGCAGGCGACGGCGATGCGCGGCCTGCAGTCGCGCGTCGGCCTGGGCGATCGAGGCTTCGACCGCGCGCAGTTCGCTGCGTGAGGCGCGCGCCGTGTTCAGCGCCTGCTCCGCGGTCACGCCGAGTTCCGGCACGGCACCGGGCAGCGCGCCAGGGCCGCCGTCGAGACGGCCACTGAGCTGCGGTGCGTCCTGCATCGGCAGCACCGCCAGGCGCTGCAGCTGCAGGCGCGCCTGCGCGATACGGGTCTGCGATTCGGACACCGCGTAGCGATCCTGCGCGACCGCGGTCTCGGCGCGCGCGACGTCGACGCCGGTGGCGATGCCGGCACCTTTCTGGTCGCGCGCCAGGTTCAGCAGATCCTCGGCCAGCGCCAGATCGGACTGCGCGCTCAGCAGCGCCTGCTCGCCGGCGAGCACCTGGATGTAGCTCAGCGCGACATTGCTGGCGATCTGCTCGGCGGTGACGTCGGCCTGGGCCCTGGCCGCGTCGATCGCGAAGCCGGCGCCGGCGACGTCGCTGGCGCGTGCCAGGTCGACCACTTTCTGCGACAGGTTCAGGCGCGCGTCGAACACGTTGTACGGACCGATCAGGTCCGGCAGGCCGGGAAAGTTAAAACCCAGCGTCGCGGGATTGGTGGTCTGGCGCACCTGCGACACCTCGACGCCGAGCTGCGGCAGCAGCGCCGCGCGTGTCGAGTCGCGCTGGATCTCGGCCAGCGCGATGTTGCGGTCGGCCAGATGCTGGCGCGGCGCCTCGGCCAGCGCGCGCTGGATCAGCGACTGCAGGCCCAGTGGCGCGGGCGCATCGGCGGCCCGCGCCGCGGCGGCGCCGCAGACCAGGGCGGCAGCGACCGCCGCCGGCGTCAACCGGGCAAGGAAACTATTCATGTACATTGATTATTAGTCTGTTTACTAACCTGCCGGCGATCGAGCGCGTTCTCGACCAGACGCATCAGCATTTCCTGCAGCAGCGCGCGCTCGCCCGGCGACAGCGGCGCCAGGAAGCGCTCCTCCTCGGCGATGATCGGCACCAGGGCGTCGGTGTACCAGGCCTGGCCGGCCGCGGTCAGTTCCAGCGCGTAGGCGCGCCGGTCCTCGGCGCTGCGAATCCGCTGCAGCAGGCCGCGCTGCTCGAGTTCGTCGGCCATTTTCATCATCGTCGTGCGGTCGATGCCGAGCATGTCGGACAGATCGGTCTGGCGCAGGCCGGCATTGCGACGGATCACGCTGAGCACCGCGAAATGGCGGATGCTGTAGCCGCCTTCACGCAGCAGCGCGTCCAGTTCCTCCGACAGCAGCTGCTTGGCCTTGGCCACCAGAAAGCCCAGATGCCCGCGAAACTCGGCGGGTATCAGTTCGGCAACGGTCGTGGGAGCGGGCGACACGGCGGAGATCGGCTCGGTCAGTTAATCAGTTTTGCTGATTATATGAAGCCAACGGCGCTTGGCAAGCCGGCGCTCGCGCCGGAGCGCGGGGCGGCCCTCGCCCGCGATGTAAAATCGCCACCCTTCCCGAGCATCCCAGGCCGCCATGTCCCGCGTCGCTACGCGCAAGCTCCTCGTCACCCACGCCCTGCCCTACGCCAACGGCCCGCTGCACCTGGGCCATATGGTCGGCTACGTGCAGACCGACGTCTGGGTGCGCTTTCAGCGCATGACCGGTGCCGAGGTGCATTTCGTCGCCGGCGAAGACGCCCACGGCACGCCGATCATGCTCGCCGCCGAAAAAGCCGGCGTCGCGCCGGAGGCTTTCGTTGCCGGCATCAAGGCCGATCACGAGGCCGACTTCCGCGATTTCGGCGTCGAACACGACCAGTACCATTCGACGCACACGCCGGAGAACCAGCGCTACTGCGAGCTGATCTGGAAGCGGCTCAACGACAAGAGCGTGATCGCCGCGCGCACCATCCAGCAGCTCTACGATCCGGTGAAGGACATGTTCCTGCCGGACCGCTACATCAAGGGCGAATGTCCGCGCTGCGGCACGCCGGATCAGTACGGCGACAACTGCGAAAACTGCGGCGCCGCGTATTCGCCGACCGATCTGAAGAACCCGCGCTCGGTGGTCTCCGGCGCGACGCCGGTGATGCGCGACAGCGAGCATTACTTCTTCGAACTCGGCAAATTCCAGAACTTTCTCGAAGCCTGGTTGAGCGACGAGGTGGCGCAGCCGTCGGTGGTCGCCAAGCTCAAGGAGTGGTTCGCCGCCGGCCTCAAGGACTGGGACGTGTCGCGCGACGCGCCTTACTTCGGCTTCGCGATTCCGGGTGCGGCCGGCAAGTTTTTCTACGTCTGGCTTGACGCGCCGATCGGCTACATGGCGAGCTTCGCCGCGCTGTGCGAGCGCAAGGGCCTGAAATTCGGCGACTGGTGGGACGCCGGCGCCGAGGCCACGACCGAGCTGCATCACTTCATCGGCAAGGACATCGTCAATTTCCACGGCCTGTTCTGGCCGGCGATGCTGCAGGGCTCGGGCCATCGCACGCCCACCCGGCTGCACGTCAACGGCTACCTGACCGTCAACGGCGCCAAGATGAGCAAGAGCCGCGGCACCTTCATCAAGGCGCGCAGTTACCTGAAGCATCTGGACGCGGAGTACCTGCGCTACTACTTCTCGGCCAAGCTCGGCAGCGGCGTCGACGATCTGGATCTGGATCTCGCCGATTTCAAGGCGCGCATCGACAGCGATATCGTCGGCAAGTACGTCAACATCGCCAGCCGCTGCGCCGGCTTCATTCACAACAAGTTCGGCGGCAGGCTCGCCGACGACCTGCACGACGAAGTCCTGTTCCGCGACTTCGCCGACGAGTCCGAGAACCTGCAGCAGCTCTACGATGCCGGCGACTACTCCGCCGCGATTCGCGAGATCATGCTGATGGCCGACGACGCCAACGCCGAAATCCAGAAGCTCGCGCCCTGGGCGATGGCCAAAGATCCGGATCGCGCCGACGATCTGCACAAGGTCTGCACCAGCTTTCTGAATGCGTTCCGCCAGCTGACGATTTACCTGAAGCCGGTACTGCCGAAACTCGCCGAGAAAGCCGAGAAATTTTTGAACGTCGCGCCGCTGCTCTGGGCCGATGCGCAAAAGCCGCTGCTCGATCACGCGATCAACATCTACGAGCCGCTGGCACAGCGCATCGAGCAGAAAGCGATCGACGCGATGCTGGCGGAAGAAGCGCCGACTGCTGCTGTTGCCCCTCTCCCTCCGGGAGAGGGTGGCCCGAAGGGCCGGGTGAGGGACTCGCAGGCTCAAGCCAGCCCCGCGTCCCCGGCGCCCTCATCCCCGGCTCTTGTCCCGGAAGGAGAAGGGAGCAAAACGATCAGCATCGACGACTTCAGCAAAATCGAGCTGCGCGTCGCGCGCATCGAATCGGCCGATCACGTCGAAGGCGCCGACAAGCTGTTGCGACTGGTGCTGGATCTCGGCGATCTCGGCAAGCGCCAGGTTTTCGCCGGCATCAAGTCCGCTTATGCGCCCGAGAAACTCGTCGGAAGGCTCACCGTCTGCGTTGCGAACCTGGCGCCGCGCAAGATGAAGTTCGGCATGTCCGAAGGCATGGTGCTCGCCGCCAGCACCGAGGGCGGCGCGCCGTTTCTGCTGATGCCCGACGAAGGCGCGCAGCCGGGCATGCGCATCAAGTGAGCAGCCGCGCGCTAGCCCGGGTGAAACCCGGGATTTCGCTGGCAAATCACCCCGGGTTTCACCGGGGCGACTGATGGACGCCGAGCGCATCGACGCGCTGCTGCCGCAGACGCAGTGCACACGCTGCGGCTACCCCGCCTGCAGGCCGTATGCGGAGGCGATCGCCGAAGGCTCGGCCGCATTGAACCGCTGCCCGCCCGGCGGCGAGGCGACGATAGCGGCGCTGGCGCAGCTGCTGCGGCGCGAGCCGCTGCCGCTGGATGCCGACTGCGGCACCGAGCTGCCCGTCGCCACCGTCGCGCGCGTGATCGAAGCCGACTGCATCGGCTGCACCAAGTGCATCCAGGCCTGCCCGGTCGACGCCATCGTCGGCGCCGCCAACCTGATGCACGTAGTCATCACCGCCGAATGCACCGGCTGCGAACTGTGCCTGCCGCCCTGCCCTGTCGACTGCATCGTGATGGAGAGCGCGCCGCAACTGCCGCTGCCGCGACTGCGCGCCGACGAACATCGCCAGCGCTATGTCGCTCGGGAAGCACGGCTGGAGCGCTGGGAAACCGAAGAGCGCGAGCGTCGACGCCGTAACGTCGCATCAGACCCGCTCGCGGCTGCGCTGGCGCGCTCGCGAGCCGCCTTACCCTAGCGAACTTCCTGCTTCACGCCGGGCTGCTATCATTGATAGCATCGAGCAATAGCCCGGGAGCAGCCATGGCCAACCTTGTTGTGCGCAATCTGGAAGACGACCTAGTGCAGGCGCTCAAGCAGCGCGCGGCGCGTCATCAGCGCAGCGCCGAGGCCGAACACCGCGACATTCTCCGGCGCGCACTGCTGCGCCCCAAACGCAAAAGCTTTATCGACACGCTCGCATCGATGCCGAACGTCGGCGAAGACCGCGACTTCGAACGCGTCGGGTCCGACGAGGCACCGCGGGTGATGGACTGATGTACCTGATCGACACCGATGTGATCAGCGAGCTGCGCAAGAAAGACAAGGCGGATGTCGGCGTTCGAAGCTTCTTCGACAAGCTGAGTGACGACGATGCGCCGGCATTCCTGTCGGTGGTCACCGTGGGCGAACTCCGGCGCGGCGTCGAGCTAATACGACATCGCGGCGACTTGCAGCAGGCACGCAAGCTGGAAAACTGGCTGCACAAGCTGCTCGCCGAATACGCCGAGCACATTCTGCCGCTGGATGTCGACAGCGCACAGGTCTGGGGACGGCTGCGTGTCCCCCACCCGGAAAATGCGCTGGACAAGCAGATTGCGGGTACGGCGCTGACGCATGGCCTTGCCGTCGTCACCCGTAACCAGCGCCACTACGTCGGCACCGGCGTCACCGTCGTCAACCCGTTTTCAAGCAATACCGCTCCTTACGACGCTCAGACACAAGGATAGAAGCCGTGGCGGAAATCAAGGCCGACGACGCAGATGCATTCATCGCCAAATGGCGCGGCGTCGCTGCCTCCGAACTCTCCACGTCGCAAAGCTTCCTGTCCGACCTGTGCCGCCTGCTTGGCGTCGATACGCCGCATCCGACGCCCGAGCTGGACTACATGTACGAGCGGCCGATCACCTTCGCCCACGGCGACGGCAGCAGCAGCCCCGGGCGCATCGACCTCTATCGGCGCGGCGCGTTCGTGCTGGAATCCAAGAAGCTCAAAGTCGCGGCACACACCAAGGGCTTCGCCGACCTGCTGCAACTCGCGCGCGGCCAGGCCGAAAGTTACGCGCGTGCGCTGCCGGTCAACGAAGGACGCCCGCCTTTTCTGGTCGTCGTCGACGTTGGCAACCGCATCGAGCTGTACTCGGAGTTCTCGCGTTCCGGCGCCACCTACACCCCGTTCCCCGATCCGCGCAGCTACCAGATCGCGCTCGACGACCTGCGCCGGCCTGAGATTCGCGAGCGCCTGCGCCGTGTCTGGCTGGAGCCGCTGTCGCTGGACCCAAGCCGCGAATCGGCGCGCGTCACCCGCGAGATTGCCGCCCGCCTGGCAACGCTGGCCCGCAGCCTGGAACTGGCAGGTCACACACCCGAGCTAGTCGCGCAATTCCTGATGCGCTGCCTGTTCACGATGTTCGCCGAGGATGTGCGCCTGCTGCCGGAGCACAGCTTCCGCGACCTGATGATCCGCCACGCCGACAAGCCCGATATCGCGATGCGCATGCTGGCGCAGCTCTGGCACGAAATGGATGTCGGCGGCTTCTCGGCGGTGCTGGCCGGCGACGTGCTGCGCTTCAACGGCAAGCTGTTCAAGCATCCCGACACGCTGCCGCTGGACCGCGAGCAGGTCTCGCTGCTGATCCAGGCCGCGAAGGCCGATTGGAAGCACGTCGAGCCCGCGATCTTCGGCACCTTGCTCGAGCGCGCGCTGACGCCGGGCGAGCGCCACAAGCTCGGCGCGCACTACACGCCGCGCGCGTATGTCGAGCGGCTGGTGCTGCCGACGGTGATCGAGCCGCTGCGCGCCGAGTGGAGCGACGCCCAGGCCGCCGCGCTGACGCTCGCCGCCGAAGGCAAACAGGACGAGGCCATCGCCGAACTGCGGCGCTTCCACCACCGGCTGTGCACGGTGCGCGTGCTCGACCCGGCCTGCGGCTCCGGCAACTTTTTGTACGTGACGCTGGAGCACCTGAAGCGTCTCGAAGGCGAGGTGCTGAACTCGCTGGACGCGATCGGCGCGCGGCAGACCGGCCTGGCACTCGGCAGCGAGCGCTTCGACGCCACCGCCGCCGAAACCGTGGACCCGCACAACCTGCTCGGCATCGAAATCAACCCGCGCGCCGCCGCGATCGCCGAGGTGGTGCTGTGGATCGGCTACCTGCAATGGCACTTCCGCACGCGCGGCGACGTGCAGCCGCCGCAGCCGGTGATCCGCGACTTTCGCAATATCGAGAACCGCGACGCGGTGCTGGCCTACGACCGCGTCGAGCACGTCGTCGACGAGCGCGGCGTACCGGTGACGCACTGGGACGGCGTGACGATGAAGAAGTCGCCGGTGACCGGCGAGGACGTGCCGGACGAGTCGGCGCAGATCGTCGTCGAGCGCTATGTGAATCCACGCAAGGCGGAATGGCCGGCGGCGGATTTCGTGGTGGGGAATCCGCCATACATAGGCAATAAGCGCATGCGATTGCTGTTAGGAAAGGGCTATGTCGATGCGCTACGGGCAGCTTGGAACGACGTGGCCGATACTGCGGATTTTGTCATGTACTGGTGGGACCAATGCGCACTGGACACGCGAACAGGAAGGAGCAAGCGATTTGGGCTAATCACGACGAACAGCCTTCGCCAATTATTCAATCGGCAGATCACTGGAAGGCATCTCGACGCTAAAAAGCCTCTGTCGTTACGCTTCGTCATTCCCGATCACCCCTGGATCGACAGCTCTGATGGAGCGGATGTCCGAGTGGCGCTATCGGTGGGCGACGCCTCGGAACAACCTGGCCGTCTGGTCGAAGTCTTGAACGAGACACCGGGGCTGGAGGGTGAGGTACATGTGACTCTGGCTGAGAAGATAGGCCACATTCACGCCGACCTGACCGTCGGCGCCAAAGTCGGCTCGTCGATAAAGTTGAAAGCCAATGCCGGTATTTGCTTTCAGGGCATGAACCTCGTCGGCAAGGGATTTCGACTTGAACCCAGCGAGCTGACCGCGCTTGGCTATGATCCAACTCGTTTGCCCGACGTAATCAAGCCACATTGCAATGCACGCGATCTCATGCAGGGTGGCGATCCTTGCTACGTCATCGACTTCTTCGGCTTCACCGCGGAAGAAGCGCGCCGACAGCAACCATCGCTGTATCAGCGACTTCTCGATCGCGTAAAGCCTGAGCGTGATCAGAACAACGATGCACAGCGCCGTCGTGATTGGTGGCTATTCGGACGAGCAAACACGGCTCTAAGAAAATCGTGGGCTGATCTCCCCAGAATGATTCTCACACCAGAAACATCCAAGCACCGCGTGTTCTCATTCGTGGACAGACCCTTCTGCCCCGACCATAAGCTCTATGCAATTTGCTTGAGCGATGGTTGGTTTCACGGCGTCTTGTCGTGCGAAATTCAAAAGATATGGTCTTTACAAGCGGGTGGAAGGCTAGGAGTTGGAAATGATCCCACCTGGACGAACACCACCTGCTTCTCGACCTACCCGTTCCCCCCCGCGACAAGTGAACATCAAGCGGTGATTCGAGGCATCGCCGAACAACTCGACGCGCATCGCAAGCGGCAGCAAGCCGCAAACGCCGATCTCACGCTGACCGGCATGTACAACGTGCTCGACAAGCTGCGTAGCGGCGAGACGCTGACAGCGAAGGAGCGCGTGATTCACGAGCAGGGCCTGGTATCGGTACTGCGCCAAGTGCACGACGAGCTCGACGCGGCGGTACTCGACGCCTATGGCTGGTCCGACCTGCTGCCCTTGCTGCAGCTGGCTCACGCGTCGAGTCCCTCACCCCCAGCCCCTCTCCCCGAGGGAGAGGGGAGCAAGGCGATGACGCGTGACGAGGCCCGGCGTGCTTTCGACGAGGCGATACTCGAACGCCTGGTCGCGCTCAATGCCGAACGCGCCGCCGAGGAGGCGCGCGGGCTGGTGCGCTGGCTGCGGCCGGAGTTCCAGAATCCGCAGCACCAGACTGCGCATCAGGACGAAATGGACGTCGTAACCGAGCAGACCGACGAGGCCGTCGACGTCGTCGCCAGGCCCGAGGCCAAGCCGTTGCCCTGGCCGAAAGACACCATCGAACAGGTCCGTGCCGTCGCCGAGCAGCTCGCGGCCAGTGCCGCGCCGCTGTCGGCCGACGAGCTTGCCGCCCGCTTCAGTTCGCGCGGCGCCTGGAAAAAGCGCCTGCCGCAGCTGCTGGACATGCTGGTGGCGCTCGGCCGCGCTCGTGAGCAGGGCGGCCGCTACTTCGGCCTGCGCTAGCCCGCGATGAATCCGAAGAAGCGCCACGACATCTACCAGCGCCTGCGCGACGCCAACCCGGCGCCGACCACCGAGCTGAACTACACGACGCCATTCGAGCTGCTGGTCGCGGTGGTGTTGTCGGCGCAGGCCACCGATGTCGGCGTCAACAAGGCGACGGCGAAGCTGTACAAGGTCGCGAATACGCCGCAGAAGATCGTCGATCTCGGCCTGGAAGGCGTGCGCGAGCACATCAAGACCATCGGCCTGTTCAACGGCAAGGCGAAGAACGTGATCGCGCTCAGCGAGATCCTGCTGCGCGAGCACGGCGGCGAAGTGCCGCGCGAGCGCGAGGCGCTGGAGGCGCTGCCCGGCGTCGGCCGCAAGACCGCCAACGTGGTACTAAATACCGCGTTCGGCGAGCACACCATCGCGGTGGATACGCATATCTTCCGCGTCGCCAATCGCACCGGCCTGGCAGCGGGCAAGAACGTGCGCACGGTCGAGGACCGGTTGGTCAAGTTCACGCCCGAGGAGTTCGCGCGCGACGCGCATCACTGGCTGATCCTGCATGGCCGCTACGTGTGCAAGGCGCGCAAGCCCGAATGCCCGCGCTGCGTGATCGTCGATCTGTGCGAGTACAAACACAAAACCATGCCCCTGGCGCCGATCGACTGAGCTGGCTAGAACAAAACTCCGTTCCTCCCGAGTAGCGGGCTTGCCCGCGTATCGAGGGACGCCACGGATCCTTGCAGGCGCTTTACCTCAGCGACGTCCCACCCCTGTCGTTTCGGGTAGGGTGCCACGCCCGTCGCTGGCCGATAATGCCGCCCGAATCCTTATCCCTTGTAGAGAATCCCATGGAAGCCAGCCCCGAAGAACTCGAGTTGTTCCGCGACAACGTGATCCGCTTTCTGAGCGACGAGGTCGAGCCGTATTACGAGCAATGGGAACGCGCCAGCATCTTCCCCAAGGAGCTGTACCTGAAGCTCGGCGAGGCCGGCCTGCTGTGCGTCGACCAGCCCGAGGAATACGGCGGCGCCGGCGCGCCGTTCGCGTTCTCGATGGTGGTGGTCGAGGAAGTCTCGCGCATGGGTTTCCTGGCGCTGGCCTCCAACCTCACCGTGCACTCGGACATCGTCGCGCCCTACATCCTGCATCTGGGCAGCGAGGAGCAGAAGAAGAAGTATCTGTCACGCATGGCCAGCGGCGAGTGCATCGGCGCGATCGGCATGACCGAGCCCGGCGCCGGTTCCGATCTGCAGGGCATCAAGACCTCGGCGACCGCCGACGGCGACAGCTACTTGATCAACGGCTCCAAGACCTTCATCACCAACGGCCAGCACGCCGGCGTGGTGGTGCTCGCGACCAAGACCGATCCGAAAGCCGGTGGCAAGGGCACGACGCTGTTCACGCTCGACACCTCGCTGCCGGGCTTCAAGCGCGGCCGCAACCTCGAGAAGATCGGCCTGCATGCGGCCGACACCAGCGAGCTGTTCTTCGACAACGTGCGTGTCGGCGCCAACGAGGTGCTCGGCCGCATCGGCGGCGGCTTCGGTCACCTGATCGACGAGCTGCCGCGCGAGCGCCTGGCGCTTGCCGTGTCCGCGGTCTGGCATGCGCAGGGCGCGCTGGAAAAGACCATCGAATACACCACCACGCGCAAGGCTTTCGGCAACCCGATCGCGAGCTTCCAGAACACGCGTTTCGAGCTGGCGAAGATCAAGACGGATATCGAAATCCATCGCGCCTACGTCGAGAAGTGCACGCAGCTCTATGCTGACAAGAAGATGGACGCGACCACCGCCGCGATCGTCAAGCTCGCCACCACCGAGATGGAAGGCCGCGTCACCGATGCCTGCCTGCAGCTGTTCGGCGGTTACGGCTACATGACCGAGTACCCGATCTCGCGCTACTGGGCCGACGCGCGCATCCAGCGCATCTACGGCGGCACCAGCGAGATCATGAAGGAAGTCATCGCCCGCTCTCTGGTCGGCCGCTAAGGCGCCATTGTAGGAGCGGGCTTGCCCGCGACCTGCGAAGGGTCGCGGGCAAGCCCGCTCCTACAGCTTGCAACGATCATCCGTGATGATCGTTGTCGTGCCGGTCCTTGCGGATGTTCTGGCTCTGGTGGTTTTCGCGTTGCTGCGCATGGTGCTGCTCGCTGGCGCTGATGTGGCCGTTGGCGGCGATGCGGCTCTGGCTGCGATCGTCATGCGCCTGGCCACGCTCCAGCCGACTGGCTTCGCGATTGCTCACCGAGCCGTTTTCCACGCCGTTGGCGATACGCTGCTGCTGCTTGGCATCGCGCTGCACGTCGGCCTGCATGCGCTCGGACGACTTCGAATCCGGGTTGCCGGTGACGCCGTTGTGCTTGTCGGCATAGACGTCGCGGCTGACGCGATCCTGCGCGGCATTGATCTGCGCCTGTTCACGCGGCGAAACCGAGCCATTGTGATCGGCCTTCTGCTCCATCGCGTCGACATGCGCTTCCTGGTGCTGCAGCTGGCCGGCTTCGCGCGTGCTCAGCTGGCCCGACTGCAGGCCCTGGTCGATACGTTGCTCCTGCTTCGCGTCACGCTGCACGTCGGCAGCGGTGCTGCTCTGGGCGTAAACCGGTGCGGTGATCAGCGCCGACAGCGCCAGCGAATAAGCGGTTTTCTTGAGTTTCATGTTGTGCTCCAGCCAATGAGTGCAAATTCGACTGGCAGCCGCGCGCGGTGTTCCCGCGTCACGCTTCCATGAACATTCTTTAACGCGAAATATTCAGCTCGGACTCATCGCAGCGCGAGTAGCGCGAAGCTCGCCAGCCAGTGCTCGCCCATGTAGTCGCCGGCGATTTGCGGCAGTGCCGAGTGCAGATGTTCGCGCGCCGTCTGCAAGGCAAGCGCCCGCAGCGGATCGTCATCGGCCAGCCTCGCTGCGATCGAGCGCCAGCACCAGGCGCGGCTCAGGTTGAGCCCGTCCAGATGCGCGATCTTGCCGTCACTGCGATCGCTGACCATTGCCGGCGTGAACAGCGTCGCCGGCAGTCGCTGCGCCGCCTGCGGCAGAAAAGTCGCGAACCAGCGACGGAATTCGTCCAGCGGCAGCAGGCCGAGCTGACACTGCGCCTCGATCAGCGCCGGCGACAGGAAGTCGTCGCCGGAGGGCTCCCAGGCCTGGCAGGCGATGTCGCCGGAATACCAGCGATGCGCGGCGCCGCTCAACAAAGCGAGGAGCTTCTCATCGCGCACCTGCAGCGCATATTCCCGTGCCACCGTCAGCGCGAACGCGGTGTTGCCGTGCGCGCCGGCGCGCACCGGATACGTCGCTATCGGCAGGTAGTCGTGAAAGCGAGCGACGAAGGCGTCGGCCAGCGGCTGCAGCGCAAGCGCCCAGCGCCGCGCATCGTCGTGGCGCAGCAACTCGGCCTGCAGCATCAGCAGCCAGGCCCAGCCGTAGGGCCGCTCGAAGCCGCGACTCGATGCACGGGCGAGGTAGACGCATTCGGCGCCGACGATATCCGCAGTGAAACGCGCTTCGAAACGACGGCGGATTTCATCGCCGGCCTCGATCTGCGGATGCAGCCGCAGCAGTGTCGCCAGCAGCCAATGAGCGTGCACGCAGGAGTGCCAGTCGAAGCTGCCGTGAAACAGCGGATGCAGCACGCGCGGCGCCCGCGCGTCGGCATCGCCGTCGAGCACGTGATCGAGCTTGTGCGGATATTCGCGATCGATATGGCCGAGCGCGATCGTCGCCATGCGCTGCGCCAGCGCCGCGTCGAGTCCAAGGGTGTCAGCGCCAGACGAGGACATACAGGGCCACCGTGTTGAAAGCCAGCATCAGCAGCGCGGTCGGAAACTGGGCCTTGATCACCGCATTGCGATCCGGCAATTCCAGCAGCGCTGCCGGCACCAGGTTGAAATTCGCGGCCATCGGCGTCATCAGGGTCCCGCAGAAACCCGACAGCATGCCGATGGCGGCCATCACCGCCGGATCGCCGCCGAAATGCTGCACGATCAGCGGCAGGCCGATGCCGGCGGTCATCACCGGGAACGCGGCAAAAGCATTGCCCATGATCACCGTGAACATCGCCATGCCCAGCGTGTAGACGATCACCGCGGCGAGGCGGCTGTCGGCCGGCATCGCCTGCGCCGCCAGATCGCCCACGACCTGGCCGACACCGGCGACCGCGAAAACCGCACCCAGCGCGGCGAGCATCTGCGGCAGCACCGCGGCCCAGCCGACCGAGTCGATCAGCCGACGGCCTTCGTGCAGCGGCGCGGACACCGGCTGTTTCAACAGCGCGAGCGCGATCAGCGTCGCGATGATCGCCGCAGCGGCCAGCGCCACCAAGGTCGCCTGCGCCGGATCGACGATCGCGTGACCGGAGGCCGCGAGTTGCTTGAACAGCATCGTGCCGAGCACGGTGATGATCGGTAGCGCCAGCGCCGGCACGAACAGCTTCGAGCCGAGGCGCCGTGATGAAGCCTGGCGCTGCTCGTCGCTGGTGCTCGCCTTCGTCGCCGGCGCCACCCCGCCAATGCCGGCCAGCAACACCAGCGCGATCACCAGCAGGCCGTTGCCGAAATCGCCGAGCGCATCGCCGCCGAGAAAGCTCAGCGCGAGCAGCGCCCAGAACAGCGAGTTCTTCCAGCCGCGCGGTCGGCCGCGATCGAACAGGCCGATCATCGCGTAGGCCGCGAACATCAGCCCGGCGACCGCATAGACTTCGGGCTTGCCGATCATGCCGGCATGTCGTCCTGCGCGCGCGGCTGCATCAGCGCGCGGCTCAGGCGACGCTCGAACAGCGCCAGCCGCGTGCCATGAATCAGCAGTGCCGCGATCGCGCTCGGGATCGCCCATAGCGACAGGTGCAGCGGCTCGACGATGACGCCGTTGCCTTCGAGAAAGCCCTTGATCAGCAGGATAGAGCCGATCGCGATGAACACGTCCTCGCCGAAGAACAGCGCGACGTTGTCGGTGGCCGCGGCGTGCGCGCGGATGCGCTCGTGCCAGCGCGGCGGCAGCTCGCCGTAGCGCGCCTGCGCCGCGGCCAGCGCCATCGGCGCGACCAGGGGCCGCACCATCTGCGGATGGCCGCCGAGCGAGATCAGGCCCATCGCGGCGCTGCCCTGTCGCAGCACGAAATAAATCGTCAGCAGGCGCGCGGTCGTCATTCGTTCGAGCCTGGCGACCAGCGTGCCGGCCCGTTCACGCAGCCCGGCGCGTTCGAGCACGCCGATTACCGGCAGCACCAGCCAGACCACGCCGACATATCGGCTCTCGTTGAAGGCCTTGCCGAAAGCGGCGATCACCGCGACCACGTCGAACCCTGCGGCGAGCCCGGTGACCAGGGCCGCAAACGCGATCACCGGCAGCGGATTCAGCCGCAGCGCGAAACCGGCGACGATCACCGCGATACCGAGCAATTTGATCATGCGGACTCCGATGTGGATGCGGCGGTATCGCAATACTCGCACCGTCGATGCGGGAACTGCACCTGTAGGAGCGGACCCTGTCCGCGACTGTGCCGGTGCAGCCCCGGTCGCGGACAGGGTCCGCTCCTACAGGGGGCGGTGATCGCCTCGGCCGTAGCCGCCACCACCCGGCGTCTCGATCACAAACACGTCGCCGGCATTCATCGCCACGGCAGCGGTCGAATCGAGGATTTCGATGCGACCGTCGGCGCGCTCGACCCAGTTGCGGCCGACAGCGGCAGCACCGCCGCCCGCCAATCCCGAAGGTGCGACGCGCCGGCGATTCGACAATATCCCCGCACTCATCGCCTGACGAAACCGCAGTCGCCTCACGACGCCATCACCACCCCGAAACTCGCCCTCGCCGCCCGAACCCTGACGGATCGAGAATTGCTCCAGCACCACCGGGAAGCGCGTTTCCAGCACTTCCGGATCGGTCAGGCGGCTGTTGGTCATATGCGTCTGCACCGCGCTGGCGCCATCGAAACCAGGGCCGGCGCCGGAGCCGCCGCTGATGGTTTCGTAGTACTGGCGCTGCTCGTCGCCGAAGGTGAAATTGTTCATCGTGCCCTGCGCACCGGCCATCGCGCCCAGCGCCGCGAACAGCGCGTCGGTGACCGCCTGGCTGGTCTCGACGTTGCCCGCGACCACGGCGGCCGGATAGCGCGGATTGAGCATGCTGCCTTCGGGCACGACGAGTTCGATCGGCACCAGGCAGCCGTCGTTGAGCGGAATGTCTTCGTCGATCATGCAGCGCAACACATACAACACAGCGGCGCGGCAGATCGCCAGCGGTGCGTTGAAATTGCTGGCGAGTTGCGCGCTGCTGCCGCCGAAATCGATGCGCGCCGACTGGCGCTGCCGATCGACCGTGATCGCGACGCGGATCAGCGCGCCGTCGTCCATCGTCACGCTCGCCTGGCCATCGGCGACGCGGGCGAGCAGGCGTCGCACGCACATCTCGGCATGCGCCTGCACGTGCGACAGATAAGCCTCGACGACGTCGCGCCCGGCCTCGGCGACCAGCAGGCGCAACTCTTCTGCGCCGCGCGCGCAGGCCGCGACCTGGGCGCGCAGATCGGCCAGGTTCTGGTCGGGATTGCGCGCCGGCCATCGGCCCGTCGCCAGCAGCGCGCGCGTCTGTTCCTCGCGCAGACGGCCGTCGTCGACCAGCAGGAAGTCGTCGATCAGCACGCCCTCCTCGTCGACGCTGCGGCTGTGCGGCGGCATCGAGCCCGGGCTGATGCCGCCGATGTCGGCGTGATGGCCGCGCGCGGCAACGTAGCCGAGTAGCGTGCTCGCGTCGGTGTCGAACACCGGCATGACCACGGTGATGTCGGGCAGATGCGTGCCACCGTTGTAGGGCGCGTTGAGCATGTAGACCTGTCCGGCGACGAAGCCGCGACCGCCGTGCCCGCGGCGCGCGATCACCGCGCGCACGCTGTCGCCCATCGAGCCCAGATGCACCGGGATATGCGGCGCGTTCGCGACCAGCCGGCCGCCACGATCGAACAGCGCGCAGGAGAAATCCAGCCGCTCCTTGATGTTCACCGAATGCGCGGTGTGCTGCAGCGCGTAGCCCATCTGCTCGGCGATCGCCATGAAGCGGTTGTTGAACAGCTCCAGCCGCACCGCGTCGGCGGCCGTGCTCTGCACGGCGGCCTGCGCAGCCGCGACCCGTTGCAGGATCAGGTTGCGCTGCGCATCGATGCGCGCGTTCCAGCCCGGCTCGACGACGACGGTGCCGGTGGACTCGCGAAGGATCGCAGGCCCCTCGGTCGCCCACCCGATCGGCAGACGATCGCGATCGTAAACCTCGACGCGTTGCGGTTGGCCCCGCAGTACCACGTCGACCTGCGTCAGCGGCTCGGTGGACAGCGCGCTCGCTTCGACTAGCTGCGGGCGCCCGCTGCGCGGCGCGGCGATCGCCTCGACGCTGAGCATCTCGACGATGATCGGCTTGCCTGGCGCATCGAAGCCGAAGCGACGGCGATGCAGCCGTTCGAACGCGACGCGCATCGTCTGCGCATCGGCCAGTTCCACCGGCAGCGCGCTGTCGGTGCCGGCGTAACGCAGCTGCGCCCGCTGCTGTACGGCCAGCGATTGCAAGGGGCTGCCGTCGGCCTGCTGCCGCAATTCGCTGCGCGCCTGCGCCGCCAGTTCGGCGGCCATGATCGGCAAATCCGCCGCCACGTCGAGCAACGGCCGCTCGACGCTGCGCTCACTGAGCACACGCAAGTCGGCCAGGCCCATGCCGTAGGCGCTGAGCACGCCCGCATACGGATGAATCATCACCTGGCGCATGCCCAGCGCTTCGGCGACCAGGCAGGCGTGCTGGCCGCCGGCGCCGCCGAAACAGGCCAGCGCATAACGCGCCAGATCGTGGCCGCGCTGCGTCGAAATCTGGCGGATCGCGTGCGCCATGCTGTCGACGGCGATGCTCAGCAGGCCTTCGGCAATTTCGACCGCCGACATCGGCGCGCCGGTCGCCGCCGACAGCTCCGTAGACAGCGCATCGAAGCGCTGCACGACGACGTCGCGGTCCAGCTTCTGGTCCGCATTCGGCCCGAACACCGCCGGAAAGAAATCCGCCTGCAGCTTGCCGAGCAGCAGGTTGCAGTCGGTGATCGTCAACGGCCCGCCACGTCGATAGCAGGCCGGGCCCGGCACGGCGCCGGCCGATTCGGGACCGACACGCAGGCGAGCGCCGTCGAAGCGGCAGATCGATCCGCCGCCGGCGGCGATCGTGTGGATCGCCATCATCGGCGCGCGCAGGCGCACGCCGGCGACGGTCGTCTCCCAGGCGCGTTCGTACTCGCCGGCGTAATGCGAGACATCGGTGGAGGTGCCGCCCATGTCGAAGCCGATGACGCGCTCGAAGCCCGCGGCGGCCGCGGTGCGCGCCATGCCGACGATGCCGCCGGCCGGCCCGGACAGCACCGCGTCCTTGCCGCGATAGCGTCGCGCCTCGGCGAGTCCGCCGTTGGATTGCATCAGCAGCAGACGCGCGCCGTGCAATTCGGCCTGGAGCCGATCCAGATAACGCCGCAGCACCGGCGTGAGATACGCATCGGCGACCGTGGTGTCGCCGCGACCGATCAGCTTGATCAGCGGGCTGACCTCGTGGCTGATCGAGATCTGCGTATAGCCGATCGCGCGCGCGATTTCGGCGAGCCGGCGTTCGTGCTGCTGATGCTGCCAGCCATGCATCAGCACGATCGCGACGGCGCGTATGCCGAGCTGATGCACGGCGGCGAGATCGCGGCGCGCGGCGTCTTCGTCCAGTGCACGCAGTACCTCGCCGTCGACGCTGACGCGCTCGTCGATTTCGATGACCTGCGCGTACAGCGGCGACGGCAGCCGGATATGCCGATCGAACAGTCGCGGCCGGCTTTGATAGCCGATGCGCAGCGCATCGGCGTGGCCTTTGGTGATCGCCAGCAGCGTCGG
Organism: Hydrocarboniphaga sp.; assembly: GCF_965279055.1. Classification (NCBI taxonomy): domain Bacteria; kingdom Pseudomonadati; phylum Pseudomonadota; class Gammaproteobacteria; order Nevskiales; family Nevskiaceae; genus Hydrocarboniphaga; species Hydrocarboniphaga sp. The sequence goes on from NZ_OZ257125.1 coordinate 3,180,422, forward strand.
CTCGCCGCGGCGCTCGAGCAGCGCGTTGGTCGCGACGGTCGTGCCCATCTTCACGGCGCCGATTCGGCGGCCGTGCTCCGCGTGTTGTTTCAGCAGCTGCGCGATGCCGGCGGCGGCGGCATCGCGATAATGCTCGGGATTGTCGGACAGCAGCTTGTGCGTCAGCAGCAGGCCATCGGGCCGCCGCGCGACGATGTCGGTGAAGGTACCGCCGCGGTCGATCCAGAATTCCCAGTCGGCGGCGTCTGTCTCATCGGGCGGCATCGGCTGCGATGGTGGGTGTCAGCGGACACTTTAGCCGAGCCGGCTGCAGCGCGAGCAAAACTCCGTTCGTCCCGAGTCGCCGCTTGCGGCGTATCGAGGAGCCGGATCGCCGTCGGATCCCTCGATACGCGCCTTCGTCGCTACTCGGGACGAACGGGGTTTGCTCGGGCCACAACAGCGGCACGCCTTCAACGTTGTTTCGACGCGCTGGTACCAACGACTGCCCGCTGCAGCGCGAGCAAAACTCCGTTCGTCCCGAGTCGCCGCTTGCGGCGTATCGAGGAGCCGGATCGCCGTCGGATCCCTCGATACGCGCCTTCGTCGCTACTCGGGACGAACGGGGTTTGCTCGGGCCACAACAGCGGCACGCCTTCAACGTTGTTTCGACGCGCTGGTACCAACGACTGCCCGCTGCGGCGCGAGCAAAACTGCGTTCGTCCCGAGTAGCCGCCTGCGGCGGAGCCAGGGACCGGATCGCGGTCGGATCCCTCGATACGCGACTTCGTCGCTACTCGGGACGAACGGGGTTTGCTCGGACCGCAACAGCGGCACGCCTTCAACGTTGTTTCGACGCGCTGGTACCAACGACTGCCCGCTGCGGCTGGAACAAAACTCCGTTCGTCCCGAGTCGCCGCTTGCGGCGTATCGAGGGGCCTGATCGCCGTCGGATCCCTCGATACGCGACTTCGTCGCTACTCGGGACGAACGGGGTTTGCTCGGGCCACAACAGCGGCACGCCTTCAACGTTGTTTCGACGCGCTGGTACCAACGACTGCCCGCTGCGGCTGGAACAAAACTCCGCTCGTCCCGAGTAGCCGCTTGCGGCGTATCGAGGGGCCTGATCGCGGTCGGATCCCTCGATACGCGACTTCGTCGCTACTCGGGACGAACGGGGTTTGCTCGGGCCACAACAGTGGCGCGCCTTCAACGTTGTTTCGACACGCTGCCACCAACGACTGCTCGCTGCGGCGCGAGCAAAACTGCGTTCGTCCCGAGTAGCCGCTTGCGGCGTATCGAGGGGCCGGATCGCCGTCGGAGCCCTCGATGCGCGACTTCGTCGCTACTCGGGACGAACGGGGTTTGCTCGGACCGCAACAGCGGCACGCCTTCAGCGTTGTTTCGACGCGCTGGTACCAACGACTGCCCGCTGCGGCGCGAGCAAAACTGCGTTCGTCCCGAGTAGCCGCTTGCGGCGTATCGAGGGGCCGGATCGCCGTCGGAGCCCTCGATGCGCGACTTCGTCGCTACTCGGGACGAACGGGGTTTGCTCGGACCGCAACAGCGGCACGCCTTCAGCGTTGTTTCGACGCGCTGGTACCAACGACTGCCCGCTGCGGCGCGAGCAAAACTGCGTTCGTCCCGAGTAGCCGCTTGCGGCGTATCGAGGGGCCGGATCGCCGTCGGAGCCCTCGATGCGCGACTTCGTCGCTACTCGGGACGAACGGGGTTTGCTCGGACCGCAACAGCGGCACGCCTTCAGCGTTGTTTCGACGCGCTGGTACCAACGACTGCCCGCTGCGGCGCGAGCAAAACTGCGTTCGTCCCGAGTAGCCGCTTGCGGCGTATCGAGGGGCCGGATCGCCGTCGGAGCCCTCGATGCGCGACTTCGTCGCTACTCGGGACGAACGGGGTTTGCTCGGACCGCAACAGCGGCACGCCTTCAGCGTTGTTTCGACGCGCTGGTACCAACGACTGCCCGCTGCGGCGCGAGCAAAACTGCGTTCGTCCCGAGTAGCCGCTTGCGGCGTATCGAGGGGCCGGATCGCCGTCGGATCCCTCGATACGCGACTCCGTCGCTACTCGGGACGAACGGGGTTTGCTCGGACCGCAACAGCGGCACGCCTTCAGCGTTGTTTCGACGCGCCGCCACCACCGGCCGACTGCTGCTGCGAGCGCCGCACGTCCGGCGTCGCGGCCTGTTGTTGCTGGCGGCTGGCCTCGCGCTCGCGGGCGGCGATAAAGAAGGCCTCGGCTTCCTCGCGCGACTTGAAGGCGTAGTTGGCGTAGTCGGTCTCGACCTGGTTGCCGATCAGATTTTTCATGTAGCTCCGCTCCTTGGAATGAAAGCCGGCTTCAGGCCGGCGGGTTTTGGACGACGGGTACGCGCCAGAGTTCAGCACCTCATCCGCTTGGCGGACGCGGCGGCCGCTGCAGCTGCGGACAATCGACATTCCACCCTGCCGAAGCCGCGCTCATGAACGCTTTTCACGCCCCTGCCGACGACGCCGATCTGACCGCCTGGCGCGACACCGTACTGCGTTTTCTCGGCGACGAGGTCGAGCCGCATTACGCGCAATGGGAGCGCGACGGCATCATCCCGAAGACGCTGTATCGCAAGGCCGCCGAAACCGGGCTGCTGTGCGTCGACCTGCCCGAGGAATACGGCGGCATCGGCGCGCCTTTCGAATACTCCTGCGCGGTCGCCGAGGAAGCATCCCGGCTCGGCTACATGTCGCTGGTATCGAACTTCATGATGCATTCGGACATCGTCGCGCCCTACATCCTGCATCTGGGCACCGAAGCGCAGAAGCGGAAGTACCTGCCGCGCATGGCGCGCGGCGAATGCTTCGGCGCACTGGCGATGACCGAGCCCGGAACTGGCTCAGACCTGCAGGCGATCAAGACCAGCGCGACGCCGGATGGACACGGCGGCTACCGGCTCAACGGCTCGAAGACCTTCATCACCAACGGCCAGCACGCCGGAGTGGTCATCGTCGCGGCGAAAACCGATCCCAAGGCCGGCGGCAAGGGCATGACCCTGTTCCTGCTCGACGGCGACAAGCCCGGCTTCAAGCGCGGCCGCAACCTGGAGAAGATCGGCATGCACGCGGCCGACACCAGCGAGCTGTTCTTCGACGACGTGCACTTGAGCGAAGACGACGTGCTCGGCCGCATCGGCGGCGGCTTCGGCCACCTGATCGACGAGTTGCCGCGCGAGCGCCTGATGCTGGCGGTGTCGGCGGTCGCGCATGCCGAGGGCGCGCTCGAACGCACCATCGAATACGTCACCCAGCGCAAGGCTTTCGGCAGCACGGTGGCCAGCTTCCAGAACACGCGCTTCGAGCTGGCCAAGATCAAGACCGACATCGAGGTGCATCGCGCCTACTACGAGAAATGCCGGCAGCTGTACGCCGAGGGACGTTTTGATGTGACCAGCGCGGCGATCATCAAGCTCGCCACCAGCGAAATGGAAAACCGCGTCGTCGACGCCTGCCTGCAGCTGTTCGGCGGCTACGGCTACATGGCCGAATATCCGATCTCGCGCTACTGGACCGACGCCCGCATCCAGCGCATCTACGGCGGCACCAACGAGATCATGAAGGAAGTCATCGCGCGCTCGCTGGTGGGGCGATGACAGCGCTGCTGAAGAGCCTCTGATGAAGCCCCCCGTTCATCCCGAGTAGCCCGCTTCAGCGGGGCGTATCGAGGGACGCATCGAAGTCCGGCGCGCTCCCTCGATACGCGGGCAAGCCCGCTACTCGGGACGAACGCAGTGGAATTGGATCGCGCAGTCATCCCGGGAACTGGCCCGACTGTTGCTATTTGTAACGGCGACCCTTCGGCCGACAGAAGACCGCCATGCGTGTGAAAACCGCCCCGCTTTCCGGACTTCTACTGGCCCTGCTGGCGTCGACCGCCGCGGCCGAGCTGCCGCCGGAGGAGCTGAAGGTCGCCGAGTTCCCGCCGGTCACGCCGCATACGCTGGCACTGCTCAGTTACGAAGGCGGCGTCATGAACCGCTACTACTTCGTCGACGGCGACACCGGCAGCGTGCTCGGCATCCTGCCGGGCGCCTACAACTCGGCGCTGCGCTTCGCGCCCGACGGCAAGTCGTTCTACTCGGCCGACACGTTCTACGAGAAGTTCGTGCGCGGCAAACGCAGCGACCAGATCACCGTTTTCGACGCCAAAACCGGGCAGATTTCCGCCGAAATCCCGATCCCGGCGAAGCGCCAGCTGTCGTACACCGTCAACAGTTCCTTCGACTACACGCCGGGCGGCCGCTACCTGCTGCAATACAACATGGCACCGGCCGGCTCGGTCACCGTGGTCGACACGGTCGACAAGAAAGTGCTGACCGAGATCGCGACCGCCGGCTGCGGCCTGGTCTACCCCTACGCGCCGACCTCGTTCGCGATGCTCTGCGCCAACGGCGGCATGCTGCGCATCAGCTTCAACGACAAGGGCGAGGTCACGCAGCGCCAGGCCGTGCCGGGTTTCTTCGACGTCAACGTCGATCCGCTGATGCAGAACGGCATCACCGTGCCGGCCAAGAAGCTCGGCGTGTTCGTGTCCTACGAGGGCCTGATCCACGAGCTGGACCTGGCCGGGCCGAAGAAGACCCATTTCAACAAACCCTGGTCGGTACGCAGCAAGGATGAAGGCAACTGGTGGCCGTCGGCCTGGCAGCCGGTGGCCTACAGCGCGGCCAAGAATCTGGTCTACGTGGTGATGCGCGACGGCAAGAAATACGAGCACACCGCCGGCGGCACCGAGGTCTGGGCGCTGGACCTGAAGACCCACAAGCGCGTGTTCCGCGCGGTGTTCGAGCATCCGATCTTCTCCATCGTCGTCAGCGGCGACGACAAGCCGCTGCTGTACGCGCTGACCAACGAGGACGACATCAAGCTCACCATCTGCGACGCCGCCAGCGGCGAGGTGCTGCGCGAAGTCGAGGAACTCGGCAGCTTCCCGTTCGCGATGGTCGCACCGGCGCTGGCGCCATGAGCGGCGAGGTCATGCTGATCGGCGCATTCAACGCGGGTCTGCAGGCTTTTCTCGGCGCGCTGCTGCTGTGGTCGGGGCTGGCCAAGCGCCGCGAATTCATCGCCTGGTGGCAGGCGCTGGGCATGTATCGCGCGTTGCCGGTGCGGCTGAAACCGTTCGCGGCGCAGGCGCTGCCGGCAGCCGAAATGCTGCTCGGCGCGCTGCTGCTGTTGCCGCTGCTGGATGCCGGCGCGGCGCTGCTCGCAGCCGCGCTGTTCGCGCTGTTCGCGGTCGCGGTCGCGATCAACTGGGCGATGGGCGTGACACGCTTCGACTGCGGCTGCCAGTTCGGATCGCGGCGCTCGCATGCGCGCGTGATCCTGGCGCGCGCGGCCGGGCTGTCGCTGCTGAGCCTGGCAGCGGCGCTGCTGCCGGCGACGTCGACGCTCGCCGCCGTCGTCTGCGCCGTCACCGCGCTGCTGATCGTGCTGATCGCGCTGAGCTGGCGCCAACTCGCGGCGACGCCGCGCCTGACCTGATCCTTCAACGAGGAAGCCCGATGACCACGCCGCTGATCGTACTCGCCATCACCCAGGGCATCAGCCTGATTGCGCTGATCGCCCTGGCCGTCATCGTGTTCGCGCTGGCGCGGCAGATCGGCCTGCTGCACGAGCGCATCACGCCGGTCGGCGCGCTGATGACGCATCACGGCCCCAACGTCGGCGAATACGCCCAGGCGTTCGACGTGCAGACCGACGCCGGCGCGCCGCTGCGCATCGGCGGCGCCAATGCCAGCGGCAAGCGCAGCCTGCTGCTGTTCACCTCGCCGACCTGCCCGGTGTGCAAGAAGCTGATGCCGTCGGCGCTGTCGCTGGCGCGCGAGGAGCGCGACGCACTGGAACTGGTGCTGATCAGCGACGGGCCGATGGCCGATCACGCGGCGTTCCGCGAAATCACCGGCGTCAGCGACGCGCGCTACGTCGTCAGCAGCGACATCGGCATCAAGTACCAGATCGGCCGGCTGCCGTTCGGCGTGCTGCTCGACGCCCAGGGCCGCGTGCTCGCCAAGGGCCTGACCAATACGCGCGAACACCTGGAAAGCCTGCTGAACGTCGAGACGCTCGGCGTCGCCTCGATCCAGGAATACCGCTACCGCAAGGCCCAGCCTTGAGTGCTGCAGAGCCGCTTTTTTTGACCGACAGCGCGCGACCGGAGTCCGCATGAGCAAGCTCGACGATCTGACCGAAAGCTGGACGCGCAATGCGGCGCAGCGACGTTCGCGGCGCGGCTTTCTGGCACGCCTGGCCGGTGTGCTGACCGCGACCACCGCGGCGCCGCTGCTGCCGATCGATCGCAGCGGCCGCGCCCACGCCGCCGAGCCGCCCACCGAAATGCCGACCACCGCGGCACCCGATGCGCCCAGCGACGATCCCAGCGATTGCGAATACTGGCGCTACTGCGGCATCGACGGCTATCTGTGCAACTGCTGCGGTGGCGGCCCGGCGCTGTGCCCGCCGGGCACCACCGCCTCGGCCACGGCCTGGGTCGGCACCTGCATGAATCCGGCCGATGGCCTGACCTACCTGATCGCCTATAACGACTGCTGCGGCACCGGCGATTGCAGCCGCTGCGAATGCTGGCGCAACGAGGGACAGACACCGATCTACTCGCCGCAGCGCAACAACGACATCATCTGGTGCTTCGGCGCGCCGACCATGCTCTACAACTGCTCGATCGCGCGCGTGATCGGCCGCGCCGGCTGAGAGCCGTGAGGGTCTTCCCGGGTTTCACCCGGGCTACGCTGGCAGCGGCGGCACTCGTCTGCGCCGGCTCGGCTTACGCCGGCGAACGTGAAAAGCCGGATGGTCGAACTCCGGATGGTCAAACCCTGTACGCGCTGAACTGCTCGGGCTGCCACGGCTGGGACGCCAGCGGCATGCCGCCGCAGATTCCGGATCTGCGCGACTCGCTGCCGCGGCTGCTGGCCAGCGCCGCCGGCCGCGACTACGCGCTGCGCGTGCCCGGCGTGGCGATGTCGATCGCCGGAGAGCAGCAGGTGCAGACGATCCTGAACTGGCTGCTGCCGGCGCTGATCCCCGGCGGCGCGCAGTTCGCGCCGTTCACGCTCGCCGAGGTTGCGATCGCGCGGCGCAGCCCGCTGACCGATCCGATGCCGGCGCGGGCCTTGTTGCTCGACGACGGCTACGCCCTCGGTGAGGCCGCCGTTGTTTCCGATCCATCACAAAACGCCAGGCCCGGAGCCCCGCCATGATGCAATCTTTCAAACCGCTGCTCGCCAGCCTTGCGTTGCTGTGCTGCACCGAAGCGGCGCTCGCGGACAGCGGCGCGGAGATGTTCGCGACGCAATGCTCGGGCTGCCACCAGGCCGACGGCAGCGGCGTCGAGGGCATGTATCCGCCGTTGACCGGGCTGTCCGCCTGGGCGTCGACACCGGCCGGTCGCGACTATCTGGCGCAGGTGCTGACGCACGGCCTGTTCGGTCAGATCCAGGTCGGCGGCGCCTCGTACATGGGCGGCCTGATGCCGGGCTTCGGCCATCTGAAGACCGAGGAGATCGTCGACTTGCTGAACTACGTCACCGGCAGCTTGAACAAGCCGGCGAAAGGCTGGGCGCCATTCGATGCCGCGCTGGTCGAGTCGGCGCGCGCCGCCAAGTTCAGCGGGCCGGAAATGAAACGGGTGCGCGACAAGCTGCCCAAGCGTTGATCGCCGGTATGGCGGCGGCTCACGACCGCGCGACCGAAGAAAACCCCGTTCGTCCCGAGTAGCCCGCGCTGTTTGCGGGCCTGGGCTACTCGGGAGGAACGGACTTTTGCTCTGGCTGCTCCGACACCGAGGGTTCTTCCGGTTCCACTTCGGCTTCGGGCGCCGCCGGCTTGCGCGTGCCCATCTGGTCGATCGGTCGCGGCGGGTTGCGGATTTCCGGCGGCAGCGCCCATTCGTTGAGATCGTAGCCGGCGGCCTGCATCGAGCGCGCGATCGCCGCCAGCTGGCGCGGGTTGCCGCGTGTCGGCGCGATGCTGCCGGGCCGCGACACCAGCACCAGCCAACGCTCGATCAGCCGTCCGCGATCGTTCAATGGATTGCCGCTGGCGATGCGCGCCGAGGCCCATTTCTGCGTCTGCACGTAGTCCGCCGTCGGCACGATCATCGCGCCGCCGCCGTCGACGATGAAGCAGACGATGTCGAGATGGCGGATCACGCGCGTGCGCTGGGTCGCCGACTCGAACAGGCTGCGCGTGCGCTGCACGGCCACGTCTCAGACTCCGTGATAGCCGCGATACCAGTCGACGAAACGGCGCAGGCCTTCCTCGATCGGCGTCGCCGGCGCGAAGCCGACATCGCGTTGCAGCGCGGCGGTGTCGGCGTAAGTCGCGACCACGTCGCCGGGCTGCATCGGTAACAGCCGCATGTCGGCCTTGCGGCCGAGCAGGCTTTCCAGCACGGCGATGAAGTCCAGCAGCTCCACCGGCTGGTGATTGCCGATGTTGTACAGGCGATACGGCGCGCGGCTGCTGGCCGGATCGGGGGCCTGCGCGTTCCAGTGCGGATTGCCGCTCGCCGGCTGGTCGATCAACCGCACCACGGCCTCGACGACGTCGTCGATATAGGTGAAATCGCGCTGCATGCGGCCGTGGTTGTAAACGTCGATGGGCTCGCCGGCGAGGATCGCTTTCGTGAACTTGTAGTAGGCCATGTCCGGCCGCCCCCAGGTTCCGTAGACGGTGAAAAAACGCAGGCCGGTGCAGGCCAGGCCGTACAGATGCGCATAGGTGTGCGCCATCAGCTCGTTGGATTTCTTGGTCGCCGCGTACAGCGACACCGGATGGTCGACGTTGTCGGCGACGGCCCAGGGCATTTTCTCGTTGGCGCCGTAGACCGACGACGACGAGGCATACAGCAGCGGCGGCAGGCCGTGTTGCCGGCAGGCTTCCAGAATATTGGCGAAGCCGACCAGATTGCTCTGCACATAGGCCTGCGGATGCGTCAGCGAATAGCGCACGCCGGCCTGCGCACCGAGGTTGATCACGCCATCGAAGCGCTGCGCGGTGAACAGCGCATTCAGCGCGGCCGCGTCGGCCAGATCCACGGCCTCGAAAGAAAAGCCGGCCCGGGTTTGCAGCTGCGCGAGCCGGTCGCGCTTGAGCTGCACGCTGTAATAGTCGTTGAGATTGTCGATGCCGACGACACGGTCGCCGCGCGCCAGCAGCCTCTGGCTCAGGTGATAGCCGACAAAACCGGCGGCGCCGGTCACGAGCAGGGTTTTCATGCCGTCCATTATGGAACCTCTGATTAAGTCATGCGCGCCCGTATGCATGACTTAATCAGAGGTTCCTCCGGCCGCGCGTACAATGCCCGGAACCCGACCCCTCATTCCAATGGCCGGCCGCGATCGCGCGGACTCGCCTGCTCCTCACTCGCTGATGAATCTCGCGCTGTTATCGGCCACCTTGCTCGCCCTGCTGTCGGGCCCGCTGCTGTACGGCGCGGCGCGCGAGCGGCCGGCGGTGCTGGCGTTTCTCGACGGCTTCGTGCTGGTCGCGATCAGCGGCCTGGTGATGCTGGAAGTGCTGCCCGAGACGCTTGACCGCGGCGGCTATGCCTCGCTGCTGTTCCTGGTGCTAGGGGCGCTCGGCCCGAGCCTGCTCGAAAACCAGTTGCACCACGCCAAGCGCGCCCATCTGGCGGCACTGATCCTGGCGATGGCCGGCCTGGTGCTGCACAGCATCGGCGACGGCACCGCGCTGGCGCCGCAGCCCGGCGTCGCCGGCAGCACCGAGCCGAACATCGCGCTGGCGCTGGCGATATCGGTGCACAGCGTGCCGGTCGGGCTGATGGTCTGGTGGCTGCTGTATCCGGTGTTCGGCGCGCTGTTCCCGTCGCTGGCGATCGGCGCGATGTGCCTGGGCACGATCACCGGTTACGCCTTCGCCGACACCGTCGGCGGCTGGCTCGGCGCCACCGGCTGGGCCTGGCTGCAGGCACTGGTCGCCGGCTCGATCCTGCACGTGGTGTTCGGCCGGCCGCACCTGGAAGACACCTCGGCGCATCGCATCGCGCGGCCGCCGTTCGAGGGCCTGGGCAATCTGAGCGCGCTGGCCGCGCTGATCCTGCTCGAAAACCTGCATCCGGAAGGCCAGCACAGCCATCACGGTTTTCTCGACCGGTTGATCGACCTGGCGCGGCTGGTGTCGCCGGCCCTGCTGCTGGCCTGGATCGCCGGCAGCCTGCATGCGCACGGCCAGCGACGGGTGAAGCCGACGCGCAAGCGCCTCGCCGGCCTGTTCACCGGCCTGCTGCAGAGCGAATCCGGCGAGCCGCTGGCCGAGCACCTGTTGCGCACCAACGCCGGCATTCCGCTGTCCACGAGCCTGGCCTGGCTGGCCGGCGCCAGCCTGCTCGGCCTGAGCGTGCTGCTGGCGAGCTGGCCGCTGCTCGGCTGGCAGCTGGCGCTGACGCGCGCCGGCGGCGCGCTGCTGATCGCCGCGCTGATCGGCCTGCCGCTGGCCCGGCTGTTCCGCCACACGCCGGTGCGCGTGTTCCGGCCGATGAGCCTCGCCGCGGCACGGCTGACGCCGATGGCGCCGGTCGCTCCGCCGCTGTCGGTGCCGCCGCCCAAGCGCATCGACGACAGCGTGCGCGGCTATCTGCTGGCGCGGGTCGACCGCGATGCGCCCTGGCTGCTCACCGGCCTGCTGGCCGCGGCGCTGGCCGCACCGTGGCTGGCGCAGGCGCCGTGGACGCTGATTCCGCCGCTGCTGCAACTGCCGCTGTTCGCCGTGCTCGGCCTGCTGCTGGCGGCGAATCCGCTGGCGGCGACACCGATCGCCGCGGTGCTGCTGGCCTGCGGCCTGGGCGCCGGGCCGCTGCTGGTGTTCATGCTCGCCGGGCCGCTGCTGCGGCCATCGCAGCTGATCGGCCTGGCGCGGCTGCATGGCCGCGCCCTGGCCGCCGGCATCGCGGCGCTGGCGCTGCTCGCGGCAATGGCGATCGGCCTGGCGGCGCAGAAACTACTGCCGGCCGGTGCGGCCACACTGGCGCCCGCCAGCGCCACGATCGCAAACTTGCAGACCCTGCCGCTGATCGCGATCACGCTGCTCACCGCGCATTCGCTGCTGCGCCGCGGCGGCCGCCAGTTCTTCGGCATGCTGCTGAAATACCTGCACCACCGCCATGACAACTGCTAAGCACACGAGAGCTTCGATGACCCTGCCCGGCACCTCCACGCAGCGCGTTGAGACCGCGGCCTGGATCTTGACCGCGATCGGCCTGATCGCGGTGCTGCAGCTGCACCTGCTGGCGGCGCTGCTCGGCGGCCTGCTGGTCTACGAACTGGTGCGCGGGCTGGCGCCTTTCATCCGCTCCCGCCCGATCGAGGCCGACCTGGCCAAGATCATCGTCGTCGCGCTGATCGCGGTGCTGGTGGTGACCGCGCTGACCGGCCTGATCCTCGGCGCGCTGTCGTTCTTCCGCAGCCAGGCCGGCAATCTGTCGGCGCTGCTGGAGAAGCTCGCGCAGATCATCGACGAGTCGCGCAACCGCCTGCCGGTGTGGATGCTGACCTACGTGCCGGAGACCGCCGACGATCTGCGCGCGGCGCTGTCTCGCCATCTGCGCGAAAACGCCAGCGTGCTGCAGGGCGCCGGCACCAACTTCGTCCGCGCGCTGGTGCATGTTCTGGTCGGCATGATCATCGGCGGCCTGATTTCGCTGCGCGAAGCCACCGTGGCGACACAGCAGCGGCCGCTGGCGGCGGCGCTGGCCGAGCGCGCCGAGCGCATCAGCGACTCGTTCCGCCGCGTGGTGTTCGCGCAGTTCTGGATCGCCGCGCTGAACACCGGGTTCACCGCGCTGTACCTGCTCGTCGCGCTGCCGCTGATGGGCGTGGAGCTGCCGCTGACCAAGACCCTGGTCGCGGTGACGTTCGTCTGCGGCCTGCTGCCGGTGCTGGGCAACCTGATCTCCAACGCGGTCATCGTGCTGGTCAGCCTGTCGCACTCGGTGCTGGTCGCGGTCGGCTCGCTGAGCTACCTGATCGTGATCCACAAGCTCGAGTATTTCCTCAACGCGCGCATCATCGGCTCGCGCATCCGCGCCCGCGCCTGGGAGCTGCTGATGGCGATGCTGGTGATGGAAGCGACCTTCGGCATCGCCGGGCTGATCGCGGCGCCGATTTACTACGCGTATCTTAAGAACGAGCTGACGGCGAAGGAGCTGGTGTAGCGGTCGCGGGCAAGCCCGCTCCTACAAAAGCGGCCCGTGTAGGAGCGGGCTTGCCCGCGACGACAAACGCGCCGCGGCGCCGCTACTTCGCGTGCGCCTTCTTGTATTCCTCTTCCTTGGCCTTGTTGCGCGTCGAGCTGCTGATCGAATCGACGTCGTTGCGCGCGATCGCGTCGCTGCGGCGTACCGCCAGCTCGGTGATCGACAGGCTCAGCTCCACTTCCTTGAGGATCGCGGCGCGATACGCCGCCATCGCGGCGCGGCCATCGGGCGTCGCCGCCTTGGCTCCGCCGCCGGCCGCGACGATCAGCGCCGAGGCCTTGCTGACGATGGGCGTGCGCGTGTTCTTCCAGTCGGTGAACAGCGAGGTCCAGGTGCGCAGGTCGTGGTCGACCATGTCGAGCTTCTGCGCCTCGAACGGCGCGTTCGCGGCATTGATCGCCGGATCGGTGCAGGGCGTCGGACACTTGGTCCATTTGGCGAACAGCTTGACCATCGGCTCGCCCATCGCCGCCTGCAGCCAGCGCGTGCGCTTGGCCAGCGCCGCCTTGGGTTCCTTGGCGCCGGAATTCTCGTCCAGATAGGCCGCATAGCCGCGGATCGCGTTCTGCACTTCCGGCGATTCGGGGATGTTGGCGCTCGGCGCGGCGCCGATCATCGGCGCCGTGCCGCCATTGAGGGCGATCCCGGCGCTGCGCTCGGCTTCGATCAGGGACTTCAGCTGGACGATGCCGGGCTCGACGAGCTGACCGTTGCTCATCCAGCTGACCGCGGTCGGCATGTCCTTGGGCGGCGCCGGCACGCTGGCCATCAGCTCGGCCAGGGTCGCGGCGTCGGCGTTGGCGGCACCGAAAGCCATCGCCGCGGCGATCAACGGGGACAGCGCGAACGGGCGGGACACGAGCATCGGTCTGACTACCTGTCTTCGAACGGAGCCAAACGGGCAGCAATAGATATGCCGCGGGTGTCAGATCGCCGGTCGTCGACTCCGGCCGGTCTCCTTCTCCCCGAACGCGGGGGAGAGGGAACATTTCAGCGGCGAGTGGCGGGCCTCGTCCGCGAAGCCGCTTCGCTGGAGCGCCTGGCCCAGGCCGCGGCTTCACTGCGGTCATTCAGCACGGCCGGCGGCGCCTTGAAATACGACATGCGCACACGCCGGCCTTTCTGCCCGTACTGGAAAGGCTCGAGCCCGGCGTCGGTGAAGCTCGCCTGGTTGTGCGCGTCGGCTTTCAGGTACAGCACCTCGTCCTGCACCAGCGCGAACATCAGGCCGTCGCGATACACGCCGTGGCCGCCAAACATGCGCCGCGTCGCGATCGGACCGAACTCGGCGAACACCTGCGGCAGGCTGTCGATCAGTGCGCTCATGCGGCTCTCCTCTGACGCGATACGATTTCCAGGGCCAGCTCCAAAGCCTGCTCGTAGTTCAGACGCGGATCGACCTGGCTGCGGTAGGCACGCGCCAGATCAGCCTCGGTCAGATCGCGTGCGCCACCGAGACATTCGGTGACGTCTTCGCCGGTGAGTTCCAGATGCACGCCGCCCAGCTGCGAGCCCGCGGCGCGATGCAGATCGAAGGACAGCAGCACCTCGGCGAGGATGTCGTCGAAGCGCCGTGTCTTGACGCCGGTGGAGGTGCTCTGCGTATTGCCGTGCATCGGGTCGCACAGCCACAGCACGCGATGCCCGCCTTGTTGCACCGCCTCGATCAGCCGCGGCAGATGCTCGGCGATCTGCTTGGCGCCCATGCGATGGATCAGCACCAGCTTGCCGGCCTCGTTGTCCGGATTGAGCGTGCGGCACAGGCCGAGCAGCCACTGCGTGTCGATGCTCGGCCCGATCTTGACGCCGACCGGGTTGCGGATGCCGCGGCAGTATTCGACGTGGGCGCCGTCGAGCGCCGCGGTGCGCATGCCGATCCACGGGAAATGCGTCGACAGGTTGTACCAGCCGCTCTTGCGCGGCACCTGGCGCGTCTGCGCCGCCTCGCCCGCAAGCAGCAGCGCCTCGTGGCTGCTGAAGAAGTCGACGCGGCTGAATTCGTGGATCGCGTTGCCGGCCAGCGTCTCCATGAAGCGCAGCGAGTCGCCGATGGCGTCGACGCGCTTCTGATAGTCCGCCGCCAGCAACGAATGGCCGACCCAGTCCAGATCCCAGTATTCCGGGTGATGCAGATCGGCGAAGCCACCGTCGATCAGGCCGCGAGTGAAGTTCAAGGTCATCGCCGAGCGCGCATGCGCCTCGATCAGCCGCTCGGGATCGGGCCGGCGCGCGGCCTCGGTGAAAGCCGGCTGGTTGACGATGTCGCCGCGGTAGGCCGGCAGCGTCAGGCCGTCGCGGGTTTCGGTTTCGGCCGAGCGCGGCTTGGCGTACTGGCCGGCGAAGCGGCCGACGCGGGTCACCGGGCCTTTCAGCCCGTGCACCAGCACCAGCGACATCTGCAGCAGCACCTTCAACCGGTTGGCGATGATCTCGCTGCGGCAGTCGGCAAAGCTCTCGGCACAGTCGCCGCCCTGCAGTACAAAGCGTTGTCCGGCTTCGGCCTGCGCGAACTGACTGCGCAGGGTTTCCACTTCCCAGGACGTGACCAGCGGCGGCAGTTGCGACAGGCGCTCGAGCGCGTCGGCCAGTGCGGCCGGGTCGGGATAGGTCGGCTGCTGCACGGCCGGGCGGTTTTGCCAGCTGTACGGATGCCAGTTTTTCACCGGCTGATTCAGGGGGTCGGCGCTCATAAGGCGCGGGAGTATACGGCAGCGCCGCGACCTCGCTGCGGCCGCTTCGTAGCGCTCTTGAACGGCGCGCTTCGGTGCCCCATTTTTTGCAGGGGCTAGGTCTACGCAACGATCGTCCCGGTGGATGCAGCGGAGCCGGCCTAAAGTTTAGTAAATCGGCACTTCAGCAGGCCTGCGGTAACAAAACATTCTGTTTTCTTCGCCCGTTCCATTTCGATCTGTAACATAATTTGTCACATGGATTACAAGGACTACTACAAGACGCTCGGCGTCGCCCGTA
This sequence comes from Hydrocarboniphaga sp., assembly GCF_965279055.1. NCBI lineage: Bacteria > Pseudomonadati > Pseudomonadota > Gammaproteobacteria > Nevskiales > Nevskiaceae > Hydrocarboniphaga > Hydrocarboniphaga sp. The sequence continues at coordinate 3,195,650 of NZ_OZ257125.1, forward strand.
CGGCTTCGCCCGATGACATCAAAAAGGCGTTCCGCAAGCTCGCGCGCGAGTTCCACCCCGACCGCAACAAGGCCAAGGGGGCCGAAGAGCGCTTCAAGCAGATCAACGAGGCGCACGAGGTGCTGTCGGACCCGCAGAAGCGCAAGTCCTACGACACGCTGGGGCCGAACTGGAAGGCCGGGGCTCAGCAGCCGCCGGGCTGGGAGCAGAACTTTCGCGGCGCCGGTGCCGGTGGCGCCGGCTTCGGCCGCGGCCGCCGCATGGGCGGCGCCGATCCCGGCGGCGCCGGCTTCTCGGATTTCTTCTCCTCGCTGTTCGGCAACGCGGCCGCCGGCGGCATGGGCGGTGCGGGCATGGGCGGTGCCGGCTTCGGCAGCGCCAGCGACTACGACGATGTCGAAACCGTCGGCGGCCATCCGCAGCGCTCCAAGCTGACCATCAGCCTGGAAGACTCGTATCACGGCGGCTCGCGCCAGGTCAGCCTGTCGACCGGCCGCACGCTCAACGTGCAGATCCCCAAAGGCGTGACCTCTGGCCAGACCATCCGCCTGGCCGACCAGGGCGCGCGCGGCGGCGACCTGCTGCTGGAGATCGAGTTCGCGCCGCATCCGCAGTTCAAGGTCAAGGGCCGCGACATCAGTGTCAACGTCGCGATCTCGCCCTGGGAAGCAGCGCTGGGCAGCAAGATCGACGTACCGACGCTGGGCGGCACCGTCGAGCTGGCCCTGCCGGCCGGCGCCGCCAGCGGCCGCAAGCTGCGCCTGAAAGGCCGCGGCCTGCCCGGCACCACGCCCGGCGACGAGTTCGTCACGATCCTGGTGCAGGTGCCGGCGGCGGACAGCGAAAGCGACAAGGCGTTCTACCGCGACATGGCGCGGCGCTTCGAGGAGTTCAAGCCGCGCGGTTGAGCCTCATGCCGCACCTGTAGGAGCGGATCCTATCCGCGACTGAAGCCCCAAGGGCCGGGTCGCGGATAGGATCCGCTCCTACATTGGCAGCATCAAATCGTCGGTCTTTTGTCGAACCAGGGCCGCGCGCTCTCCAGCTGCGCCGCCAGCTGCAGCAGCCGGTCCTCGCGGCCGAACGGTGCGATGAACTGCGTACCCAGCGGCAGGCCCTCGCCGCTCCAGTGCAGCGGCACCGACATCGAAGGCGTGCCGGTCAGATTGGACAGCTGCGTGAACGGCACATGGCGCAGGCTGTCGACCGCCATCTCCTCGACCAGGCCGCTACGCCTCAGCAGCGCGCCGACGCCCAGGCCCGCGCCCAGCGCCAGCAGCGGCTTCAGCGCGACCTGCTGCCAGAGCGGCAAAGCGCCGCCGACCGCGACCGGCGGCGACGCCAGCACCGGCGTCATGTACAGATCCCACTGCTGGAAATAGGCTCCGAGCGCGCGCGCAAAACCGTTCCATTGCCGGCGCCAGCTGACGTATTCGCCCGCACTGAGACTGTCGCCCAGCAAAGCCAGCACGCGCGTTTCCAGCTCGAATTCGCCCGCTGCCGCGCCGGTCTCGACGCGAATCTGCGCGACCGTTGCGGAGGTCTGCCCGAAATACATGTGCAGATACGCCCGCGCCAGCTGCATGCCGTCGATCTGCGGCTCGGCCGCTTCGACCTGATGACCGAGATCGCGCAGCAAGCGCGCGGCATCCTCGATCGCGGCGACACATTGCGGATCGACCTCAGTCCCGATCGGCGAGCGCGTGCTGTAACCGATACGCAGCCTGCCGGGCGCGCGCCGCATCGCATCCAGGTAGGCCTCGGTCGGCGGCGCGATGACGAAAGGCGCGCCGGCGTCGGCGCCTTGGATCGCGTCGAGCATCGCCGCGCTGTCGCGCACGCTGCGCGTCAGCACGTGCTCGCTGGAGGCCCCGTCCCAGATTTCCGCGCTCTGCGGGCCGGCGGAGACGCGGCCGCGCGACGGCCGCAGACCGAACAGCGCGCAACAGGCGGACGGAATGCGGATCGAGCCGCCGCCATCGCTGGCACCGGCCATCGGCACGATGCCGGCGGCAACCGCCGCCGCCGCGCCGCCCGAAGAACCGCCGGGCGTGCGCTGCAGATTCCAGGGATTGCGGCAGATGCCGAAACGCTGCGGCTCGGTGACGCCTTTCAGCGCCAGCTCGGGCGTGCTGGTCTTGCCGAAGATGGTGACGCCGGATGCCAGAAAGCGCCGGGTGATTTCGGCGTGCTCACGGGGGGCGCTGTCGCGCGTGGCGCGAGAACCGAGCGTGGTCGGCACGCCGGCGTAGTGCTGGCCGATGTCCTTGATCAGGAACGGCACGCCGGCGAAGGGGCCGCTTACGGTTTCATCGACTCGCGCCTGGGCCTGCGCGTGCATCGGAATCGTCACCGCGTTGATCTGCGGATTGACCTGTTCGCAGCGGGCCAGCGCGGTGTCCAGCAGCTCGCTGGCGCTGACTTCACGGCCTTGCACGAGTGCAGCGAGGCCGAGTGCGTCGTGCTGTACGTAGTCTTCAAATTTCATCGGATTTCCGCAGAGTTTCGATGCGTCCCTCGATACGTTTCGCTGCGCGAAACACTCGGGATGAACGGGAACATATCGAGCCGGCATTTACAACAAAACTCCGTTCGTCCCGAGTAGCCCGCGCGGCTGCGGGCGTATCGAGGGACCGGATCGGCAACTCAGTCCGCCTCGCAGCTCGGATGCAGCGCTGCTTCCGGCGCCTTGCCGGCACCGCCTGCCAGTGCATCTTCCAGTTTGATGCGGCCGATGGCGTTATTCGACAGGCTACCGAAGATCAGCCAGCCGTCGCGCTCTTCGACGCTGGTGATATAGCCATAAGCGTCGTCACCGGCGTACTGCAGATCGGCGACGATGCGGCCGTCGAGGTCCAGGCCGACCACGTGTGCGACCTTGGCGGGCTTCGGCCGCAGGAATTCCGGCAGACGCGCGACGATCTTGCGCGCCCACGGCATCGGCAGGAACTGGTCCAGCATCGCATCGCGCGGCGAATACAGCGCGACCCAGAAACGGTCGCGGCCGTTGAAGCTCAAATTGTCGGGAAAACCCGGCAGGTTCTCGATGAAAACGTCGGTCTGCCCGGCCTTGTCGCCGCTGAGCCAATAACGCGTGATGCGATATTCCCAGGTCTCGTTGATCAGCAGATAGGCCTCGTCCGGACCCAGCGCGATGCCGTTGGCGAACGGCCGGTTCTGCAGCAAGGTGGTGGTCGCGCCGCTTTCGAAGTCGTAGCGCAGCAGCCGTCCGGTACGGCCATGTTCGAGCAGGTCGTCCATGTGATGGCCGAAGCCGAAGCGCGTCGAGGCGTCGGTGAAATACGCGTTGCGGCCGTCGCGCGTGATGTCGACATCGTCGGTGAAGCCGTAGCGCTTGCCGTCGGCGCTGTCGCTGAGCACGCGCAGCTCCTCGCCGCTGGCGCTGACACGGAGCAGGCCCTTGTAGGCGTCGGCGATCAGCACGCTGCCGTCGGCGGCGACGGCCAGGCCCAGCGGCCGGCCGCCGGTGTTGTCGAGCAACTTGCAGCTGGAAAAATCCGCGGCGAAGCTCAGCAGCTGGCCATCACCGACGCCGGCGTAGACGCGACCTTGGGCGTCGACTGAGATGCCTTCCGGACCAGCGAATTCCGGCAACGCCGGCTCGATGCGCTGGACGGCGCGCAGCGCAGTGTTGGGCGCGGATGCCGCGAGCACCGGCGGCGTCCACGCCACCGGCTCGATCGTGACCGGCCACAGCAGCAGATAGGCCGCCACCGCCGCCAGCACCCATAGCGTCGTATACACAATCCGCATGCTGCCCGCTCCCTGATGATGATCTGCGCCGCTGCCGCCGCCATCCCTGGCGCGCTGGATTGTGCGAGGCAGCCGCGGCCGCGTCCACCGCCGCGGCCAGCGCCCCGGGTCGCGGGCACTCGCGCCTGGCCCCAGTGTCGATAAGATGGGCGGATAGAGCGGCCGGTACCGGCGACTCGATAAAAGATTGCAAACCGTCACATGGAGGAGACCATGAAAGATCACCGCAACCCGGTGCAGATGCTGCAGCACTGGGCCGAGCGCCGCCCGAATGCGCCCTGGCTGTTCCAGCCGCAGGCCGGACAATGGCAGCGCACCACCTGGGCCGAGGCCGACGCGCAGGTGCGGCGCATGGCCAGCGCGCTGCAGAGCCTGGGGCTTGCGCCCGGCGCCCGTGTTGCGATCTCGGGCCTCAACACCGCGCACTGGTTCATGGCCGATCTGGCGATCTCGATGGCCGGCTATGTCAGCGTCGGCCTGTATCCGAAGCAGCAGGCCGAGCACGTCACTTACATCCTTGAGCACAGCGAGTCCGCGGCGCTGTTCCTGGGGCCGATGAGCGACGCCGACGAGTTCATGCGTGCGGTGCCGGCCGGCACGCGCACGATCCGCTTCCCCTACCCGAGCGCGCCAAAGGGCGAGTTCGACTGGGACGCGCTGGTCGCGGCCCACGCGCCGCTGCAGAACTACACACCGCCACCGCCGGAAGCGCTGAGCACGCTGGTCTACACCTCGGGCACCACCGGCAAGCCCAAGGGCGTGATGATCACGCAGCAGAACAGCCTGTTCGCGACGGCCGGCGCGCTCAAGGTGATGCCGCCTGAAGGCACCGAGCGGCTGTTCTGCTATCTGCCGCTGGCGCACATGTTCGAGCGCGGCGCGGTCGAGCTGACCAGCCTGTATCTCGGCGCCGAAGTCTGGTTCCTGGAGAACATCGACAAGCTCGGCGAACAGATCGTCGACGTGCAGCCGACGCGCTTCTACGGCGTGCCGCTGGTCTACACGCGCATGCAGGCGGCGATCCTGAAAAAGCTGCCGCAGGCCAAGCTCGACAAGCTGCTGTCGATTCCGGTCGTATCCAGCTTGATCAAGCGCAAGATCCGCAAGGGCCTGGGCCTGAGCCGCGCGCGTTACGTCATCGTCGGCGCCGCGGCCATGCCGGATCCGCTGACCGCATGGTTCGCCAAGCTCGGCATCACCATCCTGCAGGGTTACGGCATGACCGAGAACTCGATCTACGCGACGGTGAATCTGCCGAATGCGAATCGCGTTGGCAGCGTCGGCCGCGAAAATCCCGGCGCCGGCCTGAAGATCGCCGACGACGGCGAAATTCTCTTCAAGAGCGACGCGGTGATGGCCGGCTATTACAAGGATCCGGAAAAGACCCGCGAGACTTTCACCGAAGACGGCTATCTGAAGACCGGTGACCAGGGCCGCATCGAGGACGGCTATCTGTTCATCACCGGCCGCGTGAAAGACCTGTTCAAGACCGCCAAGGGCAAGTACGTCTCGCCCTCGCCGATCGAGGGCGCGCTGGCGCGCAACCCGGATCTGGACCAGCTGTGCTTCATCGGCACCGGCCTGAACCAGCCGATCATGCTGGCCACGATTTCGGCCGACGCGAAGACGCGGCCGCACGCGGAGATCGAGGCGCGGCTGAGCGCGGATCTGGACGCGGTCAACGCCACGCTGGAGCCGCACGAGAAGATCGCCAAGATCGTCATCGTCAAGGACAGCTGGGGCATCGACAACGGCATGACCACGCCGACGATGAAGGTCAAGCGCAGCGAGGTCGAGAAACGCTATGCCGAGCTACTGCAGAAGGAGTCGCAGAGCCGCGGCAAGATTGCCTGGGAAAGCTAGAACAGAACTCCGCTCGCCCCGAGTAGCCGGGCTTGCCCGGCGTATCGACCGGCCAGCGCAAGTCCCTCGATACGCCCGCAAACAGCGCGGGCTACTCGGGACGAACGGGGTTTGGTTCTACGACGCTGAAGCTTTGTCCGGCCTTGTTGCCTGAGCGTCACGCCGGCGAATGTGCAGCGTCTTGGTCACCCGCGCGACGACCTTGTTGTCCTTGTTGCGGATATCGAGCTTGTAGACCGGCTCGAACTTGCCGCCGCCCGCGGTCGCGGCGCGGATCTCCTCGACCTGCGCCTCGCTGAGCACGAAGCGCGCGGTCACCGTGCCGATGCCCGGCCGCACGAAATCGATCTGCGCGGACTTGTCCCAGATGATGTAGTCGCGGCCGAGTTTGGCGACCAGCATCAACGCGTAGAACGGATCGGCCATCGAATACAGGCTGCCGCCGAAATGCGTGCCGAAGGCGTTGCCGTTGAGTTTGCTGGCGCGCAGTTCGACGACGACTTCGCCGAAGTCCTTGGCCACCTTGGTCACGCGCACGCCGGCGCCGAGGTAGGGCGGATAGAGGCTCATCACCGCGCGGAACAGCCGCGGCTGCTTGAACATCTGCTCGCGCAGGTTCAAGAGAACACCACGGTCTTGTTGCCGTCGACGATGATGCGGTCCTCGACATGCCAGCGCACCGCCCGCGCCAGCACCTGGCGCTCCATGTCGCGGCCGAGGCGCTTCAGGTCGTCGACCGAATGGCGGTGCGAGACGCGCGCGGTGTCCTGCTCGATGATCGGGCCCTGGTCGAGTTCCGCAGTCACGTAGTGCGCGGTCGCGCCGATCAGCTTGACGCCGTGCGTATACGCCTGCTGATAGGGATCGCCGCCCGGAAACGCTGGCAGGAAGGAGTGATGGATGTTGATGATGCGGCTGGTGTAGTGCCGCACGAAATCGCCGGACAGGATGCGCATGTAGCGCGCCAGCACGACGAAATCGCACTGGTTTTCCAGCGCCGCGAGCATTTCCGCTTCCGCCGCTTGCTGGGTTTCGGCGCTGAAGGCGATGTGCCGGAACGGCACGCCGAAGCCTTCGACGGCGCCGCGCAGATCGGCGTGATTCGACACCACCAGCGGAATTTCGACGCGCAGCTCGCCGCGCGCGTAGCGCCACAGCAGCTCCATCAGCGCGTGATCGTGACGCGACACCAGGATCGCCATGCGCGGCCGGTCGGCGGCGAAGTTGATGCGCCAGTCCATCTGGAAGGGCTTGCCGACGACGTCGCCGAAGGCGCGCAGCAGCGCGTCGCGGCCGACGTCGAGGTTCGGTGTCTGGAATTCCAGCCGCAGGAAGAATTTGCCGCCCGAGGCGTCCGAGGAATGCTGGTCGAGTTCGGTGACGTTGACGCCGTGGTGATACAGGAAGGTGGTCACCGCCGCGACGATGCCGGGGCGGTCCGGGCAGGTCACGAGCAGGCGGGCCGTGGTCTCGGGCTGGGTGGTCACGTTGAATGCGCTACGGCTTGATGGGGCGCGTATTGGAGCGTTCGCGCCGCCATTAGGCAAGCTCATCTCAGCTCCCTCCCCCGCAGGCGGGGGAGGGAAATAAATCAGAGCGCGGCTTTCAGATGCGCCGCGTCTTCCGGGAACCACGGCCCGTTGGCCTTCAGCGCTTCGGCGACGACGCTGCGCGCCTCGGCCTCGCGGTTCAGCACCTTCAACGCCTTGACGCGCTGTTCGGCGACTTTCAGCCGGTTCTGGCCGTAGGCCTTTTCGCTGGCCTGCTCCAGATACGGCAGCGCTTTCTGCGCCTCGCCGCGCGCCAACAGGTTGCGACCGTAGCGGAATGCGTAGACGTAGTCGTCCGGATAGGCCGCGATCAGTTTCGGATACAGCGTGTCGAGCGCGGCGTTGTCCTGCAACGCTTCCAGATACACGCGCCAGTTGTCGGCGGCGTTGCGATCGTCCGCGAGATGGCCGCTGGCGCCCTTGCTGACCTGGGCAACGGCCTTGCGCAGCAGCGCTTCTCGCGCCTTGTCGTCACCGACGCCTTCGTAGACATCGGCCAGGCCGAGCACCGCGCTGCGCTTGTCGGCGCAGGCCGTGGCCTTGGTGCCGAACACGCCGGTGTCGACCAGCTTCTTCATCGGCGCAAGCTGCGAAGTGAACAGCGCCTTGCGCGTTTCCGGCGCGGACTTCGCAGTGCAGGCGCTCCAGCGGTCGATCTCATACGGCCGCTCGCAGCCCAGATCGCCGGCGAAGACCTTGGGCGCGATCGCCTCGCAAGCGGCGACATCGTTGGCTTTCGACGCCTGCAACAGCCTGAGCCGCTCCAGCAGCAGCGCGACCTGCGCGTCTGCGTCGTACTGCTTGCGCGCCTCCGGCGGCAGCGTCGCGTACCAGGCCAGGCCGGATTCGTCGTAGCGCGCGCGATACACGGCCAGCGCCTCGCGCGTTGGCTTCAGGCCGGCGGCGCCGCCCTTGGCCGCGGCGGCTTTCAGGTCGTCCAGGGTCGAGCTGCGCTTGAGGATGTCGTTGACCTGCGCCAGAAACTGCGGCTGGGTCTGCTCGGCCAGAATCCGGCCCAGTTCGGCGCCATCGGGCTTCAGGATCACATAGCTGGGCAGCGCCTTGACGCCCCACAAGGTCTTCCAGTACGCACCTTCGGGGCTGTCGGCGTCGAGTTCGACGACGACGGTCTTGTGCTCGATCTTTTCCCACTCCGGCCCGACCAGCACGTGCTTGGCCATGAAGTAGCAGGAGTAGCACCAGGGCGCGTGGAAATCGACCAGTACCGGTGCCCGGCGTTCGACTGCGGTCTTCAGCGCGGCATCGATCGTCGGGGTATCGGGTTTGTCGGCGGCGGCATCGGCGGCGCTGAAAGCGAACAGCAACGACAGTGCAAACAGGATGCGGCGCATGAGCGGTCTTCCGGTCGTGGGCGCTATCCGAAACCCAGTGGCGGCAGCGTCTTCGGCGCGTCCGCCGGCGGCTGTTCCGGGTAGACAATGCGCGCATTGTAGGCCTTGCCGGTGGCCGGATCATGGACGTTCGAGATACCTCGATATTCCAGCAACTTCTTGCTGTCCGGGTCGTAGCTCAGCTGCAGCGGCGACACCAGGTAGCGCAGAAAGGAATCCGGCTCGACGACGAAGCGTACCGCGGTCTTGTTCTCGAACTTGCCGTCTTCGATGCGGTGCGCGCGGAATTTGTAGCGATCCAGATTGCCGGCGACGATGAAGTTGAAGGCCAGTGTCTCGCGCTTCATCAGGCTGTCGAAGTGCGCGACCAGGTAGTTGTGGAAACCCGAGTCGCCGGCGGTGCTCGCGTCGGCTGCGACGCTCTTGTCGCTGGTCTTGCCTGCGGTGGTTTTCTGCAGCTTGACCTCGGTCTTGCCGACCGCAGTGATCGCCTCGACGTATTTTTCGGCCGGGATCTCGAAGCGATACGTCGGGATATAGGGATTGGCCGAGAAATCCAGCGTCTTGTCGCCGATCGGCTTGCCGTCCGGTGCGTAGAAGCGGATGCGCCCGCCCTTCCATTGCCCGTCCTGGTAGTGCTGCTCGTAGACCTCAGTGTACAGATACTTGTTGCTCTTCAGATCGTAGGCATAGCCATAGAAATGGCGCGTGCCGTCGGCGTCGGCTGCAGCCCGCGCGATGCCACTCGCGGCCAGTAGCGTGATGGACAAGGTCAACCATTTCAAAACGGGCCGATCCCGTCTCAGGCTGTCATTCCCGCGAAGGCGGGAATCCAGTCTGTGCGGCGCGGAACTGGATTCCCGCCTTCGCGGGAACGACGACTTCAGCGTTTGGCCCCAGACAGTTTTCATCCGCCTTTTCCTCGCTTGTCGAACAGGTAATGCGACACACCCCATTCGTTGCCGCCGGCGTAACCGAACAGCTCGGCCACCGCCATGTAGAACATGCGCCAGCGCTGGAACCACACCGCGCTGTCCTTGCCGTAAGTCGGCTCGAAAACCCGCAGGATTTCGGCCTTTTTCGCGTCCATGCCGGCCAGCCAGTGATTCGAGGTCTTCTCGTAATGCTGGCCGCTGACCCACCATTGCCGCGTCACGCGCATATGGTCCGAGAAGTTCAGCAGCAGGTCTTCGGACGGCATGGTGCCGCCGCTGAAGAAATACTGCGTCATCCAGTCGCTGTCGCCCTGCACTTCGAAGTGATACGCCAGCAACTTGTGCACGAAGATATGCACGAACAGCTTGCCGTCGTCCTTCAGCCAACGCGAAATCTTGGCCAGCAGCAGGCCGTAGTTCTTCATGTGCTCGAACATCTCGATCGACATCACGCGATCGAAGCCGGCCTCGACACCCGTGCCTTCGTATTCGAAGTCGACGATGTTGCCGGTCAGGATTTTCAGGTTGGAAAAGCGGCGCTCTTTGGCCCGCTTTTCGATGAACTCGCGCTGGCCATGGCTGTTGGACAGGCCCACGATCTGCGAGCGCGGATAGCGCTCGGCCAGCCACAGCGACAGCGAGCCCCAGCCGCAGCCCAGGTCCATGATGCGCATGCCGTCGACCAGGCCGGCGCGCTCGGCATACAGCTCGAACATCTTCTGCTCGGCCTGCGCCAGGGTCTCATCGCCATTGACGTAGAGCGCGCAGGAATATTTCAGCCGCGGGCCGAGATGCAGATGAAAGAACTCCGCCGGCACCTCGTAGTGCTGGGTGTTCGCGTCCTGGGTATTGATCGCGATCGGGCTGGCGCGCAGATTGTCGAGCAGCGCGTTGTAGCGCGCCGAGCGCGCTTCGCCGTCGTTGTTCATTTCCTCGACCAGGCGCTGCCCCATCAGCTTGCGCATGCCCAAGCGCGTCAGGGAATCGGGAATCAGGCCGCGTTCGCAGAGTTGGATGACGTTCATTGAGTTCTGGTTATGGATGCTTCAGGCGCGCTTCTTCGGCGGCCAGGGAATCAGCGCGCTGGTGTCGCGCACGTAGTCGGCGTAGCCGGGCTTTCTTTTGATCATCTCTTCTTCGAGCATCGGCACGCCGGACAGCTTCATCAGTAGCAGCGCCATCACCACCGGCGCCAGCACGCTGACCCAGCCCCAAGGCGCGCCGATCGCCAGCGGCACGTAGGCCGCCCAGTGCAGGCATTCGAAGAAATAATTCGGATGACGCGACCAGCGCCACAGGCCGTCCTTGCAGACCAGGCCATGATTGGCCTTGTTGCGGCGGAATCGCTCCATCTGCGAGTCGGCGATGCCCTCGCCTATCACGGCCGCGTTCCAGATCAGCAGCGCCAGCGCCCAGCACCACAGCGGCGGCGCATCGTCGCGAAACGCGATCGGCAGGAACGCGAAGCTCGACAGCAGCAAGGTGAAGATATTCTGGAACTGGAAGAACCAGAACATGTTGCGATTGGCGTGCTCGCCCCAATCCTTGCGAAAGCGCGCGTAGCGCCAGTCTTCCGGCTGGTTCCAGTTGCGCACGAACAGATGCGTGCCCAGGCGAAAGCCCCAGAAGCCGCCCATCAGCGCGAGCAGCACGCGCAGCGCAACCGGCGCGTCGCCGACCAGCGCGTAGAACACCGCGAGAAAGCCCAGCGTCCAGGCCCAGATCGGATCGACCAGGCCAGCGTTCTTCAGCCGCAACTGCAGCAGCCACGCGAAAGTCTTCGCGCCGACGACGATCAGCACTGCAAAAACAAAAGCCTGGGTGCTATACATGGCGGGTCATCAGTGGAGAGGTATCGCATGGCAGTTTATGTGGCGCCGGGTCTGGCCGGCACCGGCGTTTTCGTCGACCGGGCCTATGCGCGCGGCGAAGTCATCCTGGACATTCACGGCCCGGTGCACAGCGGCGCCGAGCTCGACGCGATCGGTTTCCGCCCCGGATACCCGCTGCAGATCGGGCTGGACCAGTACATGGTCGTGGTTGAACCTTTTGTCTACTGCAATCATTGCTGCGATCCCAATGGCGGCATCACGCCGGATTTGAAGCTGGTCGCGGTGCGCGACATCAAAGCCGGCGAGGAAATCTGCTTCGACTATTCCTCGACCATGCTGGAAGACAATTCGTGGACGATGGAATGTGGATGCAAAACCGCGAAATGTCGCGGCAAGGTGGAGGACTTCGACCGGCTGCCGGCTGAAGCCCAGCGTTACCTGCTGGAGCAGGTCGGCGTGATGCCGTTCATCGTCCGCGCGCTGGGGCTGCCGGGCGGGACAGCGGCATGATCCTGGTGCCGCACTACGTCGATCGCAGCGCGATCGAGGGCCTGGGGCTGTTCTGCGCGCAGGCCTTGAAGGCGGGCGAGGCGATCTACCGCTACGACTGGCGCTTCGTCATGGTGATGACCGACGCCGAGGTGCGCGAGCTGCCGGCCGCGATGCAGCAGGCAGTGCTGAAGTATTCCTATCGCGGCCGCGGCGCGCGGCGCCTCAGCGGCGCGATGTACTACTGCGCCGACGACTCGCGTTTCATGAATCACAGCGATGCGCCGAGCACGCTGTGGCGCGAGGAAGCCGGCGTGTACGTGGCGGCGCGCGATCTGCCGGCCGGCTCCGAGCTGAGCTGCGACTATCGCGATTTCTGCGAGCCCGAGGACTGCGAGTTCGAGTTGTAGCTTGCAGAGCCGTCATCCCGGGTTTCACCCGGGCTACGGGCGAAGGGGCAGCCGGGTAAACGTCGGGGTGCTGCCGCGACTCAGTGCCGCGGCTCTTCGCCCTGGGGCTCCGCGATCTCGGCGACGCGGAACAGCTCGCGCGCCTCGTGCGGCGTGAACACGTGCTCGCGGCCGCAGAATTCGCAGGTCACCGACACCTTCTGCTGCTCTTCCAGAATGCTGTCGACTTCCTCGCGGCCCAGCGACAGCAGCATGCGCGAGATGCCGGCGCGGCTGCAGCGACAGGCGACCTGGATGGGCCGCGGCGCGAACGTGCGGATCTGCTCCTGGTGGAACAGCCGATACAGCACCGTCTGCGGCTCGGTGTCGAGCAGCTCGTCGTGTTGCAGGGTCGCGGCCAGGGTGTGCAGATGCTCCCAGTCCTCCAGCCCGCCGCGCGCGCTCTGCAGCGGCAGGCGCTGCAGCATGAACGCCGCGAGGTCGCCGCCGCGCACCGCCAGGCGGATCAGCGTCGGCAGCTGCTCGGATTGCTCGAAGTAGCCCTCCAGCGCCTCGGCCAGCGAGGCGCCGCGCACCTGCACCACCGCCTGGCTGGACGGCACCGCGTCGTTGCTCGGCTCCAGCGTCAACGCCAGCAGGCCGCCGGACAGCAGCTCGGTGAAGCTGCCGGACAGCTCGGCCGGCGCCTTGGCCATGGCGCGCACGTTGAGGTGATGGTCGATCTGCGCGACCAGCAGCTTCATGCCGGCGCCCTCGCCCGGATTGGCCTGGAACTGCAGATTGATGCGGCCTTCGAAGCTCAGGTGCGTGGCCATCAGCGGCATCGCCGCGATCGCCTCGCCCAACAGGCGCGTCAGGTCCGACGAGTAGGGCCGGTGCGACAGGAAATCCGACACGCCCAGGCGGATCTGCACGATCGCGCCGTGCGCGACCTGATTGTCGAAGGTGAAAGGCAGCAACTGATTGGATGAGTCCATGACGAATTTTACCCCAGTGGGACCAACGGCGGTCCGATAGGCAGCGGTTGGCCTTAAGCTTGCTGCGACAGGCGCTCAATCAAGAGCCCATCTCAGGCGTATCCATGGGTATGAACGACACTCCCGCACCATCCAGCAGCGGTCGCCTGGCGACCCGACAGCACATCGAGACGCAGTACAGCAGCTGGCTCGCCAAGCTGCTGCTGTCGCGCATGTGGGAAAAGCAGCACAACGTGGCGATGGATCCGCCGAGGCACATCAGCGCTTCCGCCCGGTTTCTGAGCAAGACTTTCCTGCCGTCGAAGATCGACCGCAAGGCGCCGATCAAGGCGCCGATCTTCATCCTGGGCACGCCGCGCTGCGGCTCGACCCTGCTGCAGGACCTGATGTGCCGGCACGACAAGATCGGTTACATCAACTACGGCATGGACCTGGTGCAGGACCCGGAGCTGTTCTACGCCGCGCACAAGTTGCGCGCGGCGCTGGGCCTGGACGTCAAGGGCGAGCGCTATCTGCAGGACAGCATCATGGTCCACGGCGGCGCACCGGCCGAGGCGATGCGCTTCTGGGGCACCGCGCTGCAGCTGGACCCGCATGCGCTGACCTGGCCGCAGCGCCGCGCGAGCGACTTCACGCCGCAGCAGATCCAATACGTGCAGGACACGATCCGCCACGTGCTGTACTGCTTCCACGAAGAAGGCCGCGACCGCTTTCTGACCAAGTGCCCGGCGCTGCTGACCGAGCCGCTGCTGCTTCAGGATATTTTTCCGGACGCCAAGTTCATCCACCTGGTGCGCGACGGCCGCATGGTCGCCAACTCGCTGATCAAGCTCTACGAGTTGCAGGTGGCGCAGGACATCGCGGTGGATCACCCGGTATTCAAGCCGGGCTCGCACTTCGTGCCCTATCCACGCGTACCGGGCCTGGAAGGCTGGATGAACGAATACGGTCCGCGCGACCTGCGCACCACGGCGCATATCTGGGACAGCGCGGTGCGCTATATCGACGGCGTACGCGGGCAGCTACGCAACTTCCACGAGATCCGCTACGAGGACCTGTGCGAGGCACCGGCGCAGCGCATCAACGAGCTGATGGAGTTTTGCGAATTGCCGATGCCGGGCGCCGACAACCCGCTGCTCAATGAACGCCTGGCGCAGGTCGGCAAGGTGACGCACACCAATCGCTACAGCGGATTCGAGGAAGTGGAAGCGATCGCGGCCGACAGCCTGCGGAAGTATCACTACCTGTAATCGCCAACGAAAAAGGCCGCGAATCACCAAGATTCGCGGCCTTTTTTTTGCGGCGAGAAACTCAGACCACCGTCAGCGCCATGCCGGCGACCGTGAAGCGGCCGCTCTCCGGAACCGCACAGAAGATCTTCTGGCCCTTCTTCAGCTTGCCCGAGTGCAGCAGTTCTTCAAGGATGATGTAGATCGACGCCGAGCCGACATTGCCCTTGTAGCTGAGGTTGGTGAACCACTTTTCGTCCGGCACGTTGATGCCGGCGGCGCGCATGCCTTCGTCGAGGCGGCCCTTGAAATACATCGAAGACAGATGCGGCAGGAACCAGTCGATCTCGTCGAAGTTCACGCCGAACTTGTCGCGCGCGATCTTCAGGCCTTCCACCCCGACGCGAACCATGTGCGCTTCCAGCGCGCGCACGTCCTGCTGCAGCATCAGATAGCCCTTGCGGACCACGTCCATCATGTCGGGCTCGTCGGTCCAGTAGGACCAGCTGCCATCCTTGTTCTTGTTCAGGCCGTTGTACATGCAGGTCGGCGTCTCGCCGGACCAGCACATCACGTCGAGCGCATCGATGCGCAGGTTCAGGCGGTCCGGCCGCGGCTCGCTTTCCATCATCACCGCGCCGGCGCCGTCGGACAGCATCCAGCGCAGGAATTCCTTTTCGAAGCTGACCATCGGCGCAACCTGGCCCGGCTTCAGATCCTGCGTCATGCCGGTGAACACGTGCTTCATCATGAACGCCGAGGCGCGCTCGGAGCCGGTGGCGACGAAGTTGTCGCGCAGGCCCAGCGCCATGCACATCCACGCGTATTTCATCGACGTCATACCCGAGGCGCAGACGCCGGCGGTGGACATGATTTCGGCCGGCGCCATCGCCAGCTCGCCCGCGACCATGTTCGAGTGCGAGGGCAGCAGCTGATCGGGCGAAGCCGAGCCGCAGGCCAGGCCTTGCACCGCCGTCACCGGCATGTCGAGGCGCGCGCACAGATCGCGCACTGCTTCGGCCGTCAGTGAGGCATTGGTATGGGTGCGCTCTCCCGTGGTCGGGTTGAGCGCGTAGTAGCGCTGCTTGATACCGTTGTTCTGCAATACGAACAACTTGACACGGTTGGGCTGGTTGTCGATCTTGCCCAATACCGCTTCCACCTGCTCATTGGTCACCGGCTCGCCGGGCAGGTGCGCGCCGACTTCGGTGATGTATACGGTTTTCATCAGCAAAAACTCTCCGGCGGCGGCCATTGAAGGCCGCCGCTTTTCCTGGAATGGACTGCGCCGTTATCTCGGACGATAAGGCAGCTGGCGGGTCCGCGATCAGTGCCCGTCTAAGGTACGCAGCGCCAGAATCGCGTTGCAGCCGCCGAAACCGAAGGTGTTCGACAGCAGCGCCGACACCTTGGTGTCGCGCGCCTCGTTCGGCACGTAGTCCAGATCGCAGGCCGGATCCTTGTCGTGATAGTTGATCGTCGGCGGCACCACCTTGTCGCGCAAGGTCAGGCAGGACGCGACGAATTCCAGCGCGCCGGACGCGCCCATCGAGTGGCCGAGCATCGACTTGATCGAACTCATCGGCACCTTGTAGGCGAGGTCTCCCATGACCTGCTTGACCGCCTGGGTTTCGGTGGCGTCATTGGCCGAGGTGGCAGTGCCGTGGGCGTTGATGTAGTCGACGTCGTCGGTGTTCAGACGGGCGTCGTCCAGCGCCTTCTTGATCGCCTTGGCCTGGCCGTCGACGCTCGGACGCGTCGAGTGGAAACCATCGTTGTTGTAGCCGTAGCCGACCAGCTCGCAGTAGATATGCGCGCCGCGCGCCTTGGCGTGCTCGTATTCCTCGAGCACGACCACGGCGGCGCCTTCGGCCAGCACCAGACCGTCGCGATCACGCGCGAACGGACGCACCGCGGTGTCCGGCGCGTCGTTGCGCGTCGACATCACGCGCAATGCGTTCCAGCCGCTGAAGATGCCGTACGACAGCGGCGCCTCGGTGCCGCCGGCGAGCATCGTCGTCGCGTAGCCATGCTGGATCAGGCGCATGGCTTCGCCGATCGCATTGGAGCCGGACGAGCAGGCGGTCGAGATCGTCGAACTCGGGCCGCGGAAGCGATGCTGGATGCAGATATGACCGGCCGCGGCATTGAACATCGACAGCGGCACGGTCAGCGGGCTGACGAAGCGCGGTCCCTTGGTATGCAGCGATTTCTGCTGCTGGTCGATCGTGGTGATGCCGCCGATGCCGGTGCCCATGATGACGCCGGTCATGTCCTCGTCGGACTCGCCCGCGTCGGCGATGCCGCTGTCGGCTACCGCTTCGGCCGAGGCCGCGAGCGCCATCTGGCAGACGCGGTCCAGACGGGCCGCGTCCGGATAGGCGAGCGTGGTCGGGTCGAAGGTCTTGCACTGGCCGCCGATGCGCGTGCGAAACGGCGTCGCGTCGAACAGGTTGATGTCGCTGACGCCGGAACGGCCGTTGACGACGCCGTCCCAGAAGTTCGCCTTACCTACTCCGAGCGGGGAGACGATACCCAGCCCAGTGACGACAACTCTACGCCGTTCCATTTTTGGCAGCCTCGATCGCGGTCTTGACGATGCGCACCAGGCCATCGAAGTCGGAAATCTTCTCGTTCTGCATGTCCGGGAAGGAGATGCCGAAGTGGGTTTCGATTTCGAACACGGTTTCGAGGAACTGCAGCGAGTCACCGCCCCAGTCCTCGAGCTTGGACCCTTTCTGGACCAGGTTCTTGTCGATTTTCATGTTGTCGGAAAGGATCTGGCGCAACTGTTCTTCAACTTCATCAAACATGATCTAAAGCTCCCGGTATTAGATTTAAATGCTTTTTCGCCACACCAGCCCCCAAAACAAGCGATCAACTCGTCGATACAGCCACCATTGGAGCTGCCTCCATGATCGGCGAGCCTGAAACTGGGTGACCGACATCCCTGCGCGTCAGTTTGACAGGAACGCCCCCTTTAGGAATCAGGGTGATGGAGGCGAAAGGCTGCGGGTGTGACTTTCCGGCATATTCAAATGCAAAAAATTGCAAGAAATTTGCCAGGAGCAGGACACCCTCCATCATCGCGAAGCGATCACCGATACAGGTACGCGGCCCCCCGCTAAACGGCATATAAACACAGCGCGGCAAACGTGCTTCCAGATCGCCGCCCCAACGTTCCGGCATGAACCGCTCAGGCTGCTCAAAATACTGCGGATCGCTGTGCATCGCAGCCGGCGATACATACAGCAGCGAGCCGCCAGGAATATGATAACCGCCGATTTCGCAGTCCTCGAGCGACTGCCGGGCGACCAGCGAAACCGAGGGGTACAGCCTCAGGCTCTCCTTGAACGTCCATTCTATTGGCGCCAGCGCGGCCATGTCCGACACCTGCGGCGCGCGCCCCTGCAGCTTTTCGTCGACCACCGCCTGCAGCTGCTGCTGCCATTCGGGGTGCTGGGTCAGCAGATAGAGGGTCCAGGACAGCGCGGTGGCGGTGGTGTCGTGGCCGGCGATGAACAGGGTGACGGACTCGTCACGCAGCTGCTGCTCACTCATCGGCTCGCCCTGCTCGTCGCGCGCCTGCATCAGCATGCCGAGCAAGGTCGTGCGCTGATCCAGATTGCGACGGTGTTCGGCGATGAATCGATGAATCAGATCGTCGATACGTTTGACCGCGCGCCGATAGCGCAGCACGCTCGGCGTCGGCAGCCAGTCCGGCGCGACGAAGGGATTGAGCATGCGCACCGTGACCGCTTCCAGCAGATCGGTCATCGCCTCCTCGACCAGCTGCACATCGCCTTCGACGCTTTCGTCGAACAGGCTGCGGGCGACGATCTTGGCGGCCACCGAACGCATGTCGGTATACATGTCGCGGGTTTCGCCGTCCTTCCATTCAGCGACCAGGTCGCGCGCGTACGCGGACATGATGCGGCCGTAGCCGGCGATGCGGTCCCTGGCGAAGCCGGGGGCAGCCAGGCGTCTTTGCTTGCGCCAGAAGTCGCCATCGGCGGACAAAAGGCCCAGGCCGAATACCGCGCGCGTACGGCGAAAAAATAACTGGTGCTTGATGAAGTTTTTGTAATTACCGAGCAGCAAATACTCGTTGAGCTTGGCGTCGCTGAGCAGATAGGCGCGACGGTGCACCATTCTAAGGCGCGTCACTGGACCGTATTTGCGCGCACAGCCACTCAAAAACCCATTCAGATCGCGGCCAAAGTCCAGGATGTTGCCCAGTAAGGGGTGGCCCGTAGGGCCGGGCGGCATTTTCTGCTTAGCAATCGCTGAATTCATAGTCACGATGGTGCGTGCCGTACCAAAACGATGCAGGCCTGATCGCAAGAGTTACGCCATGGCGCCCCTTTTTGGGCCAGTTCTTGCGTAAGGGACTCAGCTCTCGTCATAACGCTCTACCAAAAAGGAATATTCAGTGGACTTCGTCATCGACATCCTGAAGAAACTCAATGTCGTTCCCGTGCCGCTGCTCGACGCCCAGGCCCAGGTTGTCAAGGCCCGAGCATTGATGGAAGCCAACCGCGCCGGCGTGTTCGTGACCCTGGGCAAACATGAAGCCGGTCTGACGGTGTCGGAACTCGCTGCGGCCCATGACTTCTCCGAAGAAGGCGCAAAGGTGCTGCTCGACGCGCTGGTCGGCGTCGGCTATCTGAAGAAGAAAAACGGCCGGTATACCAACGGCCGCTGGGTCAAGAAATGGTTTCTCGATCCCAAGCACAGCCTTCACTATATGCTGCGCCTGCAGATGTACACTTACCACCGGCTGGAAGGCCTAGGCGAAAACCTGAAATCCGGCCGGCCCGCGATGGATTTCCACGCCATGGACGTCTCGCATCCGACGCCGCAGCAGGAGACCTACACGCGCGCGATGCGCGAGGCCGCGCGGCTGATCATTCCGGACCTGATGAAGCGCGTCGACATCCCCGCCAGCGCCACGCGGCTGCTCGATATCGGCGGCGCCCACGGCGAATATTCGCGTACTTTCGTGCGGAAATTTCCGAACTTGAAGGCCACGGTTCTGGACCTCGCCGGTCCGGTCGCGACGGCCAAGGAGATCATGGAGGTCGAAGGCAACCCCGAAGGCCTGGACCTGCAAGTGGGCAACTGCCTGTCGGATGATTTCGGCACCGGCTGGGACGCGATCCTGCTGGTCAACATGGTGCATCTGTTCGACGTGGCGCAGAACCTGGATCTGTTCAAACGCTGCAAATCGGCGCTCAAGCCCGGCGGCTCGCTGTTGTGCGTCGACCAGTTCGTCGGCATCAGCGGCCAGCGCGACAAGATTTTCGCGTTGGTATCGCTGAACTTCTTCAACGTCGGCGGCAAATCCTACGAAGCCGGGCAGATGCGCGAACTGCTGGCGGAAGCCGGCTTTGGCCGTGTCGAAGTCAAACCGCTGGGGCTGCGTACGCCGGCCTCGCTGATCCAGGCCTACGTATAACCCTCAGTTTTCACTGAGGGCTTGCCCCGAACAAGACGTCAGGCAATCCTGACGCCTTGCAGGAGATGGTCGATCGACCGTGTTTCTCGGGACCCCGCGAAACACGTCTCAGCCCGCCAACTTTTCCTTCAGCAGCCGGTTCAGCGCCTCCGGGTTGGCCTTGCCCTGCGTCGCCTTCATCGCTTGGCCGACGAAGAAGCCAAACAGCTTGTCCTTGCCGGCGCGGTATTCGGCGAGCTGGCCCGGGTTCCTGGCGATGATGTCGTCGATCGCGGCCGCAATCGCCGACTCGTCGGTGATTTGCACCAGGCCCTTGGCCTTGATGATCGTGTCGGCATCGCCCTCGCCCGCGAACATAGCCTCGAACACTTCCTTGGCGATCTTGCCGGAGATGGTCTTGTCGGCGATGCGTGCGATCAAACCCGCCAGCGCGGGCGCCGAAACCGGCGAAGCCTCGATCTCCAGATTCTGCTTGTTGAGCAGGCCGAGCAGATCGCCGATCACCCAGTTGGCGCAGATCTTCGGGTCGCCGCCGGACGTCTTCACCACGGTCTCGTAATAGTGGGCGAGCGAGGCTTCGGCCGTGAGCACGCTGGCGTCGTATTTCGGCAGCGCGTACTGCTGCATGAAACGATTGCGCTTGGCTTCCGGCAACTCCGGCATCGTGGCGCGGATGGCCTCGATGTCTTCCTCGGTGACCACCACCGGCAGCAGGTCGGGATCGGGAAAATAGCGGTAGTCGTTCGCGTTCTCCTTGCTGCGCATCGAGCGCGTTTCGCCAGTGTCCGGATTGAACAGCCGCGTTTCCTGCACGATCACGCCGCCGGATTCGATCACGCCGATCTGGCGCTCGATCTCGTATTCGATCGCCTTCTCGACGTAGCGGAACGAGTTGACGTTCTTGGTCTCGGTGCGCGTGCCGAATTTTTCGGTGCCGCGCTTGCGCACCGACACATTGGCGTCGCAGCGGAAGCTGCCTTCCTGCATGTTGCCGTCGCTGACACCCAGATAGACAACCAGCTGGTGAAGCTTCTTCAGATAGGCGACCGCCTCTGCAGCCGAGCGGATTTCCGGCTCGGAAACGATTTCGATCAGCGGCGTGCCGGCACGATTCAGATCGATGCCGGTCTGGCCGATGAAGTCCTCATGCAGCGACTTGCCCGCATCTTCTTCCATATGCGCGCGGGTGATGCCGATGGTCTTGGTGGTGCCGTCAGCGAGTTCGATATCGAGCTTGCCGCCGTCGACGATCGGCAGCTCGAACTGCGTGATCTGATAGCCCTTGGGCAAATCCGGATAGAAGTAGTGCTTGCGGTTGAACACGCTGCGCTTGGTGATCTTGGCGTCGATCGCCAGACCGAACTTGATCGCCATCTTCAGCGCGTCGCCATTGAGCACCGGCAGCACGCCCGGAAAACCCAGCGTGATCGGATCGGCCTGCGTATTGGCTTCCGCACCGTACGCCGTCGCCGCGCCCGAGAAAATTTTCGACTTCGTCAGCAGCTGGCAATGCACTTCCAGGCCGATGACGGCTTCCCATTCACTGTTGTTCATGACGTTCATTTAGTTCTTCGTATTTCGGAGTTTCGACACAGGCTTTAAATGCTTGTGGCTTCACACCTTCGACCTCGAAATTAATGCTCTCGGCATACCGACCAGCCGGCTGCATAGGATCGAACTTCCACTGCGCCAGTGCCTGCAACGCTACCGCATCGAACACTCCGGCCGGCTGCGAATCGATAATTCGATAGAGGTCGCCACGCCCATCCGCTCGTATCTGGAAAGTAACGACGACGCAGCCTTGAACACCCTTCATCGCCAGCTGTTTCGGATATTGCGGCGCCACGCGCGAAATCACCCTCGCCTTCCCGGGCGGCGTCACCTCGGGCTTCGGTCCATTAGCCTCAGGCGCTAAAGCGCAGCCCGATACCGTCGAGCAAAGCATCAGAGCAGTAGCGGCCGCAGCGCCAAGCCTCACTCAAAACCCTTTGGCAGCTGCAGATGAAAATCCGTTGCCTGCTGATACTGGTGCGCTGCGTTGAGCATGCGCGATTCGTCGAAGAAATTGCCCATCAGCTGCATGCCGACCGGCAGGCCGTCGACGAAGCCGCAGCTCAGCGACATCGCCGGAATGCCGGCCAGATTCGCCGCGATCGTGTAGATGTCGTTCAAGTACATCGCGACCGGATCGTCGACATTGCTGCCGAGCTTGAACGCGACATCAGTCGCGGTCGGTCCCAGCAGCAGGTCCACGGACTCGAAGGCGCGCTTGAAATCGTCGTATATCAGCCGGCGCACTTTCTGCGCCTGCAGGTAGTAGGCGTCGTAATAGCCGTGGCTCAGCACGTAGGTGCCGATCATGATGCGGCGCTGCACTTCGGCGCCGAAGCCTTCGCCGCGGCTGCGCTTGTAGACCTCTTCCAGCGTCCGCGCGGTCTCGGAGCGATGGCCGTAGCGCACACCATCGAAGCGCGACAGGTTGGAGCTGGCCTCGGCCGGCGCGACCACGTAATAGGTCGGCACCGACAGCGGCGAGTTCGGCAGCGACACTTCGCTGAAGGTCGCGCCGAGCTTCTTGAAAACCTCGATCGCCTGCTCGATACGCTCCCGCGACGACGGTGCCAGGCCCTCGGCAAAATATTCCTTGGGCAGGCCGATGCGCAGGCCCTTGATCGAGTTACCCAGCGCGGCGACGTAGTCCTCGACCGGGCGATCGACGCTGGTCGAGTCGCGCGGGTCGAAGCCCGACATCTGCTGCAGCACCACGGCGGCGTCCTCGGCCGAGCGCGCGACGACGCCGGCCTGGTCCAGCGACGAGGCGAACGCGATCATGCCGTAGCGCGACACGCGGCCATAGGTTGGCTTGATGCCGGTCAGGTTGGTCAACGCGGCGGGCTGGCGGATCGAGCCACCGGTATCGGTTGCGGTGGCCACCGGCGCCAAACCGGCGGCAACCGCGGCCACGGAGCCGCCGGAGGAGCCGCCGGGCACGCGCTCCAGGTCCCAGGGGTTCTTGACCGCGCCATACCAGCTGGTTTCGTTGGACGAGCCCATCGCGAACTCGTCCATGTTGGCCTTGCCGAGCATGACCATGCCGGCGGCATCGAGCTTTTCGACGATGGTCGCGTCGTAGGGCGCGATGAACTTGTCCAGCATCTTCGACGCGCAGGAGGTGCGCACGCCGCTGGTGCAGAAGATGTCCTTCTGGATCAGCGGCACGCCGGTCAGCGCGCCGCCCTGGCCGGCCGCCAGCAGCGCGTCCGCGGCGTCGGCCTGGGCCAGCGCCCGCTCGGCCGTGGTGGTAATCAGGCTATTCAGCGAGGGCTCGTAGCGGGCAATGCGGCCGAGATAGAACTCGGTCAGCTCGCGCGACGAGAACTGCTTGCCGCGCAGCCCCTCGGACAACTGTTTGATGCTCAGCTTGTGCATGAAGAATCCGAAAAAACGGGTTGGGAATGCCGCCCTGACCAGCCGGCTGGGGCGCCGGCCGGCAAAACGGCTTACTCGAGAACTTTGGGGACCAGGTAGAGCCCGTTCTCGGTCGCCGGCGCGATCGCCTGGAAGGCTTCGCGCTGGTTCGGCGCGGTCACCTCGTCGACGCGCAGGCGCTGGTGCATGTCCAGCGGGTGCGCCATCGGCAGCACCTTGGCGGTATCGGCGCGGGACAACTGCCCGACCATTTCCATGATGTTGGACAGCTGGCGCGCGTAGGCGTCGGTCATCTCGGGCTTGAGTTCCAGCCGTGCGAGATGGGCCACTTGGCGTATTTGATCCGGGCTGAGGCTCATGTTGGTCTGCGAGAGAAATCGTTTATAGTGGCGATCGTCGCAATCTTACTTGATCGACACTCGATCAATCGAAAACGACACCGAATCTGATGCGTCCTCGTACCCGCCTCGATGCTGGTACTAGCCCATAAAATCCCCGTTTCACTGCCTACGCCAGCCAACTCCTGCCGATGTTCGACGCCGTCCGCCGCCTTTTCGTCAACGATCTCTCCATTGACCTTGGCACTGCCAACACCCTGGTCTACGTCCGCGACGAAGGCATCGTCCTGAACGAGCCTTCCGTGGTCGCGATCCGTCTCGACTCGCGTGGCGCCAAGAAAATCGAGGCGGTCGGTATCGACGCCAAGAAGATGCTCGGCCGAACGCCGACCAATATCTCCACGATCCGTCCGCTGCGCGACGGTGTCATCGCCGACTACACCGTCACCGAGAAGATGCTGCAGCACTTCATCCGCAAGGTGCAGAAAGGCCGGATGATGCGGCCGATGACCCGGGTCGTCGTCTGCGTGCCCTACGGCTCGACCCAGGTGGAGCGCCGCGCGATCCGCGAATCGGTCGAGAACGCCGGGGCGCGCAAGGTCTACGTGATCGAGGAGCCGATCGCCGCCGCCCTGGGCGCCGGCATCCCGATCGGCGACGCCAAGGGTTCGATGGTCGTCGACATCGGCGGCGGCACCTCGGAAGTCGCGGTGATCTCGCTCAACGGCATCGTCTATGCCGAATCGGTGCGCATCGGCGGCGACAAGTTCGACGAAGCCATCGTCAGCTACGTGCGCCGCCAGTACAACATGCTGATCGGCGAGGCCACGGCCGAGCGCATCAAGCAGGAAATCGGCACCGCCTTCCCGGGCCACGAAGTCACCGAAATCGACGTCGTCGGGCGCCATCTGGCGGCCGGCGTGCCGCGCAATTTCACGATGAATTCCAACGAGATCCTGGACGCACTTCAGGAACCGCTGGCGGGCATCGTCAAGGCCGTCAAGCAGGCGCTGGAGCGCACCCCGCCGGAGCTGGGCTCCGACGTCGCCGAGCGCGGCATCGTGCTCACCGGCGGCGGCGCGCTGCTGCGCGACCTGGACAAGCTGATCAGCGAGGAAACCGGCCTGCCGGTGATCATCGCCGACGATCCGCTGACCTGCGTCGCCCGCGGCGGCGGCATGGTGCTGGACATGCTCGATCGCCAGGGTGATTTCTACAGCCTCGACTGATCCTCGCCTGCCTTGGCGCAGGCGTTGGGACTCGTCGCGATAGACCGCCGGACGGTGATGCCCTAGCCGCGTCGCCCGTGATATAACGTTGTAAATAGTTTTTGGAAGGCGCGAGCTTTGAACACCCTGAGCGTCGACCACCGCGACCCTCTTTTCCCCCGCGGCCCTGGCTTGGGGCTGCGCGCTTTTGCGCTGCTGGCGATCTGCGGCAGCCTGATTTACTTCGACTTCTCGACACCCAAACTGGCGCCGCTGCGCTCCACGCTGGCACTGACCCTGTCACCGGTGCTGTGGGTCGCGTCGCTGCCGCGGCATTTGAGCGACGCCAGCAGCTACCTCGACAGCCGCGACCAGCTCGCCGCCGAAAACAAGCTGCTGCGCGACCGCCAGTTCCAGCTCGAAGCCAAGCTGCAGAAGTTCGAGGCGCTCGAAGCGGAAAATCGCAGAATTCGCGAACTGCTGGCTTCTGCAAAGAACTTGCAGGAAAACGTGCTGATCACCGAGATCATCGCCGCCAACCAGGACCCGTATCGCCATCAGATCACCCTCAACAAGGGCGCTCGCGACCAGGTCTATCGCGGCCAGGCCCTGGTCGACGCCAGCGGCGTCATGGGCCAGATCATCCAGGTCAACCCGACCACCTCGGTGGCGCTGCTGATCACCGACCCGGATCACGGCATCCCGGTGGAGATCAACCGCACCGGCCTGCAGACCATCGCGCTCGGCGTCGGCGACGGCCAGGCGCTGAGGCTGCCGTTCCTGCCCGGCAATGCCGACATCCAGAAGGGCGACCTGCTGGTGTCCTCGGCGCTGGGCGGGCGCTTCCCGGCAGGCTACCCGGTGGCGCAGGTGTTCGACATCAAGCACAACCCGGGTGAGCACTTCGCCGAGGCGCTGGCCTACCCGACCGCCAAGCTCAACCAGGGCCGCCAGGCGCTGCTGGTCTGGAGCGAGGATCACAGCGCCGACAGCGAAACCATCGTCAGCGTGCCGGGCGCGGCGCCGGCCGAGGACGACCAGCCGAAAAAGGCCTTGCCTCCCCGGCCGATCTCGGCGGCGCCGTCCGCCGGCGCCGACAAGCCGGCCAAACCGGTCAAGCCCTGACGATGAGGCGCGTGCCGCACCTGGCTTTCTGGCTGAGCCTGCTGGTTGCCCTGTTCCTGCAGATGATCGTGCTGCCGGACAGCGTCGCCGCGGTGCGGCCGCTGTGGATTCCGCTGGTGCTGGCGTTCTGGGCGCTGCAGGACCCGCGCCTGCCGACGCTGCTGGCCTCGTTCCTGTTCGGCATCATGCTCGACGTGCTGTTCGACTCCATCCTCGGCCAGCATGCGCTGGGCTGCGTGCTCAGCACCTACATCGTGATCAAGCTGCGCGGCCTGTTCATCCTGTTCCCGCTGTGGCAGTCGACCGTGGCGCTGGTGCCGGTATGGGTGATCTACGCCTTTCTGATGTTCTGGATCGACGGTGTCGCCAAGCACCAGGCCGACGCCTGGCTGCGCTGGCTGCCGGTGGCCTCGTCGACACTGTTCTGGCCGCTGATCTTCGTGGTGCTGGATAGCTATCTCCGGCGCCGCCAGCGCAGCCAGGAATAATGATCCGGCACGACAAGCTCAAGGACCTTCACCGCGAGAAGGAGACCTTCGCGGCGCGCACCATCGTCGCGGGCTGTGCGGCGCTGCTGATGGCGGCGCTGCTGGGTTTCCGGCTGTTCGACCTGCAGGTGCTGCAGCAGAGCTATTACTCGACGCGCGCCGACGAAAACCGGATGCGTCTGTCGGCGGTGGCGCCGGTGCGCGGGCTGATCTACGACCGCAACGGCGCGGTGCTGGCGCAGAACACGCCGGCCTTCGTGCTCGAACTGGTGCCGGAGGAAGTCAAGCAGCTCGACGACACCTTGCAGCGCCTGGCCAAGCTGATCCGGCTCGACGACGTCGACATCGCCCGCTTCAAGGATCGCGTGCGCAAGACGCCGCGTTACCGCTCAGTGCCGCTGCGCACCAACCTGAGCCTGGAAGAGGTCGCCAAGTTCGAGATCAACCGCTACGACTTCGACGGCGTCGACGTCACCGCCGGCCTGACCCGCAGCTACCCGCTCGGCGACACCGCCGCGCACGTCGTCGGCTACGTCGGCGGCATCACCGAGGACGAGCTGCGCAAGGCGCCGGAGCCGGCGTTCCGCGGCCTGTCGCAGATCGGCAAGGTCGGCGTTGAGAAGTCGCACGAGGACCTGCTGCGCGGCGAGCCCGGCGCCAAGGTGATCGAGGCCAATGCCTATGGCCGGCCGCTGCGCGAACTCGACTATCAGCAGGGCAAGCCCGGCCGCAACCTGATCCTGACGCTGGACGCGAAAGTGCAGATGGTCGCCGAGCAGGCGCTGGGCGACTACAACGGCGCGGTGGTCGCGATCAATCCGCAGAACGGCGAGATCATCGCGCTGGTGTCCAAGCCCGGTTTCAACCCGCACCTGTTTGGTGAAGGCATCGACGGCAAGACCTACAAGGCGCTGCTGGAAGACCCGAACCGGCCGCTGTACAACCGCGCGCTGCAGGGCACCTACCCGCCGGGCTCGACGATCAAGCCGTTCATGGCGCTGGCCGGGCTGGAATACGACGTCATCGACGCCAACCACCGTGAAGTCTGCAACGGCCAGATGTCCTTGCCGGGCAGCTCGCGCAAGTACCGCTGCTGGAAGCGCCACGGCCACGGCTCGCTGGACATGGCCGCCGGCGTCGCCCGCTCCTGCGACATCTACTTCTACAACATCGCGATCAACCTCGGCATCGACCGCATGCAGGGCTTCCTCGACCAGTTTGGCCTGGGCCGCGTCACCGATGTCGACCTGCCGTTGGAAAAAGGCGGCCTGCTGCCGTCACGCGAGTGGAAGCGGCGCGTGCGCAAGGAGAGCTGGTATCCGGGCGAGACGCTCAACGTCGGTATCGGCCAAGGTTACCTGACGGTGACACCGATACAGCTGGCGCAGATCACCGCGCGCATGGCACTGCGCGGCGACGGCTTCAAACCGCACCTGGTGCGCGCCACCCAGGATCCGATCTCGCTGGTCACCGACGCGGTCGCGCTGGAGCCGCTGCCGGTGATCGAAAACCGCCACAAGGCCGACTGGGAAACCGTGGTCCAGGCGATGCAACAGGTGACCCAGGTCCAGGGCGGCACCGCTTTCGCCACCTTCAAGGACGCGCCCTACACCGTCGCCGGCAAGACCGGCTCGGCCCAGGTCGCCGGCCTGAAGCAGGACGAGAAGGTCGCGCCGACGCAGGAGTCGCTGCCGATGCATCTGCGCGACCACGCGCTGTTCGTCGCGTTCGCGCCGGCCGACAACCCGCAGATCGCGGTCGGCCTGATCGCCGAACACGGCGGCCACGGCGCCTCGGTGGCCGCGCCGGTGGCGCGGCAGATCATGGACCAGTACCTTCTCGGCGAGATCCGCTACCGCGCGCCGGGTTCGCCGCCGCTGCCGGCGAGCGTGCCGGCCGCACCGGTGCCGGCCGTCGCGCTGCCGCAGCAGCCGCTGCCGGCCGATCCGGCCGCCGTCGCCGCCGATCCGCCGGTCACCGAGGACGAGTGAGACCGCCATGAATTCGCCGCTATGAATCCCCTATTTCAGCCGCTGACCTCGTCGCGGCCGCCGCAGCAGGGCCTGTCCGACGTCTTCGGCCGCCTGCATCTGGACCTGTGGCTGCTGCTGCTGCTGGCCGGCGTCAGCGCGATCGGCCTGATCGTGCTCTATTCGGCCTCCGGGCACTCGATGCCGACGGTGATGAACCAGGCCGAGCGCCTGTTGCTGGGCCTGGCCGTCATGGCGGTGGCCGCGCAGGCGACGCCCGAGATGTACCGCGCGATCGCGCCCTGGTTCTACTCGATGGCGACCCTGCTGCTGGTCATGGTGTTAATACTCGGCGATCACGCCAAGGGCGCGCAGCGCTGGCTGGACTTCGGCGTGGTGCGATTCCAGCCGGCCGAGTTCATGAAGCTGGCGATGCCGCTGTGCGTGGCCAGCTTCCTGCACGGCCGGCCACTGCCGCCGAGCATCTCGACCATCGCGATCACGCTGGCGATCATCGGCGTGCCGACCGTGCTGATCGCGATCCAGCCGGATCTGGGCACCAGCCTGCTGATCGTTGCGGCCGGCGGCTTCGCGCTGTATTTCGGCGGCCTGGGCTATCGCTGGATCCTCGGCGCGCTGGCCGCGGTCGGTGCCGCGCTGCCGGTGCTGTGGACGCGCCTGCACGACTACCAGCGCCAGCGCGTGCTGACCTTCATGGACCCCGAGAGCGATCCGCTGGGCACCGGCTATCACATCACCCAGAGCAAGATCGCGATCGGCTCCGGCGGCGTGTTCGGCAAGGGCTGGCTCAACGGCACCCAGGCCAAGCTCGACTTCCTGCCCGAGTCGCACACCGATTTCATTTTCGCGGTGTATTCCGAGGAACTCGGCCTGATGGGCGTGCTGTTCCTGCTCGGCCTGTATCTGGCGATCGTCGGCCGCTGCCTGTACATCGCGGTGCGAGCACAGGACACGTTTCAGCGGCTGCTGGCCGGCGCGCTGGGCATGACGTTTTTCATCTACGTCTTCATCAACATGGGCATGGTCATCGGCCTGCTGCCGGTGGTGGGCGTGCCCTTGCCGCTGGTGAGCTACGGCGGCACCTCGATGGTGAGCCTGCTGGCCGGCTTCGGTATGCTGATGTCCATCCAAACCCATAGAAAACTACTGGCGAGCTGATGCGGCCGACCTCAGGGATGACAACCGGCAAGGGCCTGCTGCTGCTTGGACTTATGGCGCTGGCAGGCCCGGCGCGGTCCGACTATTCCCAGCATCCGCAGGCAGCGGCGCTGTATGCGGCGCTGAAAAGCGAGCATGGTTTCTCGGCCAGCGATATCGACGCCGTGCGCGCGGCGCTGGTGGAGGCCAATACGATTCCGAGCCTGATCGAGGCCGAGCAGAAGGCGCCGGAACGTACCGAAACCTGGACGATGTATTCGGCCAAGCGCGTCGACGCGCTGCGCATCAAGCGCGGCGCGCAATTCATCCACGACAACCGCGCGCTGCTGGATCGCGCCGAAACCGAGTACGGCGTGCCCGGCCCGGTGATCGCCGGCGTGCTCGGGCTTGAAACCAACTTCGGCCGCATCACCGGCGGCGCGCGCGTGCTCGATGCGCTGGCCACGCAGGGCTTCGATCATCCGACGCGGACCCGGTTCTTCTTCGAGGAACTCGAGCAGTATTTCGTGTTCTGCCGCGACTTCGGCTTCGCGCCGACGCAGCTCAAGGGCTCCTACGCCGGCGCGATGGGCTGGGCGCAGTTCATGCCGAGCAACTACCGCCGGCTGGCGGTGGATTTCGACGGCGACGGCAAGCGCGACCTGTGGAGCGCGGCCGATGCGATCGGCTCGATCGCGCATTACTTCACCGCCTACAAGCCCGATCTGGCCTGGCATCGCGGCGAGCCGCTGATCGTGCCGGCGAAGCTGCGCGCCGCTCTGGCCGGCAGCGTCGAGCCGAACCAGAAGCGCGCCAGCTACACCGTCGCGCAGCTGCGCGCGGCCGGCGTCGAGCCGGGCGCGCGGCTGCCGGCGAACCTCGCGGTCGGCCTGATCGAACTGCAGCTCGACAGCGGTACGCTGCCGGCGCAACAGGACAAGGAATACTGGATCGGCCTGCCGAATTTCTACTCGGTGATGAGCTACAACCCGCGCATCTACTACGCGATGACCGTGAGCCGGCTCGCCTCGGCGATGGCCGCCGAGGCGGCACGCCTCGACCCGGACCTGCAATGACGCGCTCCGCCCGGCAAAGATCGCGCGACCTCGTCGTCGCGCTGCTGCTGATCACGCTGCTCGCCGCCTGCTCGGCCGGGCCGCCGACGCGCTCGTCGACGACGCATCGCACGCCGGTGCGCGTGGTGGTCACGCCGGGCGCTGACGGGCCACCGAAAGCGTCGGAAATTCCGTCGGATCTGATGAACATTCCCGAGCCGGTGCCCAAGGCCGAACCCAAGAGCCGCTACGGCAATCCGCCGACTTACGAAGCCTTGGGCGAAACCTACAAGACGCTGGATTCCGCGCGCGGTTTTCGCGAAACCGGCCTGGCCTCGTGGTATGGCCGCAAGTTCCAGGGCCGCAAGACCTCCAGCGGCGAGCCCTTCGACATGTTCAAGCTCACCGCCGCGCACAAGACCCTGCCGCTGCCGACGTATGCGCGCGTCACCAACATCACCAATGGCCAGAGCATCGTCGTGCGCATCAACGATCGTGGGCCTTTCCACTCCTCGCGCATCATCGATCTGTCCTACGCAGCGGCTGCCAAGCTGGGTTTGCTCGGCGGCCCGGCGATGGTCGAGCTGGAGGCGCTGACGCCAGGCGAGGAGCTGCCACCGCCGCCACCGAAACTCGAGTTGCCGGCGCCGGTTCCGTCGCAGCCGAACTATCTGCAGGTCGCCGCGTATTCCGATCCGATCAACGCGGTATCGCTGAAGAGCGAGATCAACAAGCTCGGCATCAGCGCCGTCGAAATCCGCAGCGGCACGTTCAACGGCGACCCCATCCATCGCGTGCTGGTCGGCCCGTTTTCCGAGCAGAACTCGCTGATCGCGACACGCAACCGCCTGCTCAGCGCCGGCCTGGCGGCCGAAGCGGTCAGCCGCTGATCAGCGTAAATCACTGAGCTAAACTTCGCGCGCCGCGGCTGTCGCCTCAGCGCCTCACTGGAACACGAAACAAGTCAATGAAGACCTTTTTGAAGCACACTTTTTCCGCCGCCGCCCTGCTGCTGACCTCGCTGCAGGCGCAGGCCCAGCTCGACAAGATTCCCGAGCCGCCTTCGATCGACGCCAAGAGCTACGCGCTGATCGATTTCGCCAGCGGCGAGCTGCTGGCATCGAAGGATCCGGACGCGCGCATCGAGCCGGCGAGCATCACCAAGGTGATGACCACCTACGTCGCCTTCGATGAAATCAAGCGCGGCCGCCTGCACTACGACGACGAGGCGCTGGTGTCGGAAAAAGCCTGGAAACAGGGCATCGACTCCAGCGAGTCGCGCATGTTTCTCGACGTCGGCAGCCGCGTGAAGATCATCGACCTGCTGCGCGGCATCATCATCGCCTCGGGCAACGACGCCAGCATCGCGCTGGCCGAACACATCGCCGGCAGCGAGTCCGCGTTCGCCGAGCTGATGAACCAGTACGCGGCCAAGCTCGGGCTGAAGAACACCCACTTCGTCGACGCCAGCGGCCTGCCCGATCCGGAGCACTACACCACCGCGCGCGACCTGGCGATGCTCGGCCGCGCGCTGATCCGCGACTTTCCGCAGGACTACAAGATCTATTCGGAGAAATCCTTCAAGTACAAGATCGCGCGTCCGCAGGAAAACCGTAACGGCCTGCTGATCAAGGACCCGAGCGTCGACGGCATCAAGACCGGCCACACCAGCTCGGCCGGCTACTGCCTGCTGTCGTCGTCGCAGCGCAACGGCCGCCGCCTGATCTCGGCGGTCATGGGCTCCAAGACCTGGGCGTATCGCGAACAGGCCAGCCTGGAGCTGCTGAACTATGGCTTCCGTTTCTACGAAATGGTGCCGCTGCTGGGCCCGTCCGCACCGGTGGCGACGATACCGGCGTACAAGGGCGAGCAGGACACGGTCCAGGTCGGCACCTTGCAGCCGGTGTCGTTGAGCCTGCCGCGCGGCGCCAAGGACCGGGTCAAGATGGAGCCGAAGATCACCCAGCAGGCGATCGCGCCGATCGCGCCGGGCCAGGTCGTCGGCACCATCGCGATCACGCTCGACGGCAAGCTGATCCGCAACGAGCCGCTGGTCGCGCTGACCGCGGTCGCCGAAGGCGGCCTTTTCACCCGCGCGGTGGACACCGTGCGGCTGTGGTGGGCCGGTGGGCAGTAACGATCTTCTTTCAACGGGCCCGGTGATCCGGGTCCTGGAAGGACTGTCGGACTACGAGGCGACGCTCGCGCAGATGCGGGCATTCACCGAAAGCCGCACCGACGACACGCCGGACGAACTGTGGTTTCTGCAGCATCCGCGCGTGTTCACCCAGGGCCAGGCCGGCAAGGCCGAGCACCTGCTGATGCCCGGCGACATTCCGGTGATCGCCAGCAATCGCGGCGGCCAGGTGACCTATCACGCGCCGGGCCAGATCGTGGTCTACGTGCTGATGAACCTGCATCGCGCCGGCTACGGCATCCGTACCCTGGTCGGCCGCATCGAGAACGCGCTGATCGCGACCCTGGCGCGCTACGGCATCAGCGCCTACGCCGATCCGGATGCGCGCGGCGTCTACGTCGACATCGACGGCGTGCGTCACAAGATCGCGTCGCTCGGCCTGCGCGTCAGCCGCGGCTGCAGCTATCACGGCCTGGCGCTGAACACCGACATGGATCTGGAACCTTTCGGCCGCATCAATCCCTGCGGCTATCAGGGGCTGCAGGTGACCCAGGTACGCGATCTCGGGGGCCCGGCCTTGCCGCAGGTGCGCGCCGACCTCGAATGCGAGTTGCTGAACGAGCTGGCGAAGCCGGCTGATTGAGTAGCGGCTTGAAACCCAGCTTTTCGCGATGTAACGCCGGCTAGTGCGAAATCATGATCGTACCGATCGCGGTCGCCGGCAGCTTGCCGGCGTCGACGCTGTTGGCGCAGCGCGGCGGATTCGAGGGCGGCTGCGGGCCCGGTGACTGCACGTTGCGCGTGGTCTTGCAGGGCTTGCTGTCGGCGACGGCGAGCGGCGCATCGCCCTGCGATTTCTTCGGCGACGACGAGCAGGCCGCCATCATCGACAACAGCGCGGCACAGGCGATGACAGCAGGGCTTTTGTGACTTCTGGCAACACGCATGGCGGTGCAGGCTCCCGACGGACCTGAATAATTCCCCATACAATACGCCGGCCAGGCCCGCCTGCGCATCGCGCAACCATTGGCCGCCCACGGACGTATTGTCTTCAGCATGAACCCGACTACGACTCATAAGGATGTCCCCGCGGACGTGCTCGTGCGTTGCCGCGGACTGCACTTCCGGCAAGGCCAGCGCGCCATCTACAACGGTATCGACATCGATATCGCGCGCGGCAAGGTCACTGCGATCCTCGGCCCTTCCGGCACCGGCAAGACGACGCTGTTGCGACTGATCGGCGGCCAGTGGCGGCCCAGCGCCGGCACCGTGGAATTCGACGGCACCGACGTGCACAAGCTCGGCCGCAAGCCGCTCTATGAGCTGCGCAAGCGCATGGGCATGCTGTTCCAGAACGGCGCGCTGCTGACCGATCTGACGGTGTTCGAGAACGTCGCCTATCCGCTGCGCGAGCACGCGGAGATTCCGCAATCGCTGATCCGCGACATCGTGCTGATGAAGCTGCAGGCGGTTGGTCTGCGCGGCGCGCGTGATCTTTACCCCGAGGAACTCTCGGGTGGCATGGCGCGCCGCGTGGCGCTGGCGCGGGCCATCGTGCTCGACCCCGACATGGTCATGTACGACGAGCCTTTCACCGGGCAGGACCCGATCAGCATGGCCGTGCTGATCAAGCTGATCCGCACGCTCAACGAATCGCTGGGACTGACCTCGATCATCGTCTCGCACGACATCAAGGAAGTGCTGTCGATTGCGGATTACGCGTACGTGATTTCCGGTGGCAAGGTGCTCGGCCAGGGCACGGCGGACGAAATCCGCGCCAGCGATTCGCCGTTCGTACGTCAGTTCCTCAACGGCGAGCCGGATGGCCCGATCGCGTTCCATTACAAGGCGCCGGCCTATGCCGACGACCTGCTGGGAGCGCGCAAATGAGCGGCGCGATCAAGGTTCTGACCGAGTTCTTCGCCGGACTCGGCCGCTCGGTGTTCTTCCTGCTGCAGATCATTCGCGTGATGCCGGCGGCGCTGCTGCGGCCGGGCCTGATCGCGCGCCAGATCTACATGCTGGGCCAGCTGTCGATGATCATCATCGTCATTTCCGGCGTGTTCATCGGCATGGTGCTGGCGCTGCAGGGCTATCGCACGCTGGTGCGCTTCGGCGCCTCGGAGTCGCTGGGCGTTTTCGTCGCGCTGACCATCATCCGCGAACTCGGGCCGGTGGTGACGGCGCTGCTGTTCGCCGGCCGGGCGGGCTCGTCCCTGGCCGCCGAACTCGGCCTGATGAAGGCCACCGACCAGCTGTCGGCGATGGAAATGATGGCGGTCGATCCGATCGAGCGCGTGATCGCGCCGCGCTTCCTTGCCGGCCTGATCTCGATGCCGCTGCTGACGATGATCTTCGCGGTGATGGCGATCGGTGTCGCCGGCGGCCATGCGGTCGGTGTGGAACTGCTCAAGGTCGACGCCGGCAGCTACTGGTCGGCGATCCGTGGCTCGGTGGAGTTCGGCGACATCCGCGACAGCCTGATCAAGGCCAGCGTGTTCGGCTTTGCGGTCAGCTGGATCGCGGTCTACCAGGGCTATACCGCAGCGCCGAACGCCGAAGGCGTGTCGCGCGCGACGACCTCGACCGTGGTGGTGTCCTCGCTGGCGATTCTGGCGCTGGACTTCATTCTTACCGCATTCATGTTCAATTAATCGCCTGACCTCATCGTTAGGCTATAGGTAATCCCATGCAATCGAGAGCTTTGGAAATTCTGGTGGGCTTCTTCGTCTGCCTGGGCGTTGCGGCGGTGTTCGTGCTGACGTTCAAGGCGGCGAGCATCGACAACGTCGGCAAGGGCCCGACGTATCGCATCACCGCCTCGTTCGACAACATCGGCGGCCTCAAGGCCGGTGCCGCGGTGACGATGGCCGGTGTCAAGATCGGCCGGGTTCGCGAGATCAAGATCAACCAGCAGACGTTCCAGGCCGATGTCGGTATCGACCTGTCGCAGAGCTACAACAAGATCCCCGAGGACTCCAACGTCAAGATCCTGACCGCGGGCCTGCTCGGCGAGCAGTACATCGGCGTCGAGCCGGGCGGTTCCGACGACGTGCTCAAGGACGGCAGCGTGGTCACGCTGACGCAGAGCGCGCTGGTGCTGGAGAACCTGATCGGCCAGTTCCTCGCCAGCCAGGCCGGCCCGAAGGACACCGCGCTCGCCGACGCAATCGGAAAATTGGCCGACTCCTTGAAAACCAAGGATTCGACCGCACCTGGAGTCAAATGAACATCATGAAACGTTTCCTGTCGCGCGGCGCCGCTGCCCTGGCCGCCGCTGCCCTGTCCCTCGGCGCCGTGCTGGCCGCCCCGACCTCACTCGCGGTCACCGCGCCGGACGAGGTCGTGCGCACCGCGTCCAACGATCTGCAGTCCGACATCGGCAAGAATTTTGCCAAGTACCAGTCGGACAAGGCGGCGTTCTACGGGATGGTCGACACGCGCATCCAGGAGTATTTCGACACCCAGTACATCGCCCAGCTGATCCTGGCGCGCAACTGGCAGACCGCGACGCCCGACCAGCGCAAGCGCTTCGAAGTGGCGTTCAAGAACATGCTGATCCGCTCCTACGCCGACGCGCTGCTGCAGTACCACGACAGCGTCAAGGCCGAGATCAAGCCGGCGCAGATGGCGGCCGACGCGAAGAAGGCGACGGTCAACTCCAGCCTGGTCCGCAAGGACGGCCCGCCGATCCCGCTGAGCTTCGACATGCGCCTGAAGGATGGGCCGGACGCGGCCTGGAAGGTCTACGACATCAAGGTCGAGAACATTTCGCTGGTGACCAACTTCCGCAGCCAGGTCGCGGCGCAGGTGAAGTCGTCGAGCCTGGACGCGGTGATCACCAAGCTCGAGAACGGCCAGCAGGTGGTCACGCCGGTCAAGGCCGAAAGCGCGCAGCAATGAGCGCCGTCGATGGCCCGCTGACGTTCGCGACGCTGAAGGCTCATCTGCCTGAGATGGATCGCGTCGCCGCCGACGGCACTCTGGACCTGGCGCGCTGCACGCGCATCGACAGCGCCGGTGCCGCCTATCTGATCGAGAGCAGCCGCCGGGCCAAGGCGCGCGGTGGCTCGTTGAATATCGTCAACGCGAATCAGCAGGTCAAAAACCTGCTGCATTTTTTCGAGCTGGATAAAGTGGTCGCGCTGGCCTGAAAAACGCCGCGCATTAGTGTCAGACAAGGGGATCGTGATGGGGAGATTGCTGCTTTGTGCAGGCTTGGTGCTCAGCCTGGGAGCCTGCGCGCACTCCCCCAGCTACGACCCGGCCGACCCGCTGGAAAAAATCAACCGGCCGATCTTCAACTTCAACCTGAAGGCCGACCGCTACGTGCTGCGGCCCGTCGCCAAGGCCTATGTCGACGTGGTGCCGGACGTCGCGCGCCTGGGCATCAGCAATTTCTTCGACAACCTGTTCTACCCGACGACGATCGTCAACGACCTGCTGCAGGCCAAGTTCGTGCAGGGCGGCCAGGACACTTTGCGCTTCGTGCTGAATTCGACCATCGGCCTGGCCGGCTTCGTCGATGTCGCCACCGGCCAGGGACTGAAGCGCAACGACGAAGACCTCGGCCAGACTTTCGGACGCTGGGGCGTCGGTGAAGGCTGGTACCTGATGATTCCGCTGCTCGGGCCGTCGGACAACCGCGATCTGATCGGCAGGGTCGGCGACCACTGGACGCAGATTCCGACCTATGTCGATTCCCTGAACACCTGGCCGGCGACCATCGCCATCAATGGCGTCGACCTTGTCGACTCGCGCTCGCGCCTGCTCGGCTCCGACCACGCGCTCAACGAGCAGCTCGACCAGTACGTGTTCATCCGCACCGCCTACCTGGATCGTCGCCAGAACCTGGTCTACGACGGCAACCCGCCGGAAGAAGACCTGGGCTTCGACGAAAACGCCGACGACAGCGCCGCGCCGGTCGATGCCAAGCCCGCCGACGACGGCAAGAAGAAAAAGAAGAAGAAGAAAAAGCAGCCGGCGGAGGCCGTGCCGGCGAACTAGTCGCCGCGCCGCTCGACAAAAAGGCCGCGAAAGCGGCCTTTTTTGCATACAGGAACGACGATCGCTCTGAGCCTGTAGGAGCGGCCTTGGCCGCGATTGAGGCTTCGCCGGCACTCGCGGCCAAGGGCCGCTCCAACAGTTACGGTGATCGCAGCTAGGCCAGCCAGCCCTTGCAGCTACCCAGCGCTTCGGAATCCGCCGGCAGCTTGCCGCAGACCCCCGCCATATGCGTGCGCAGACGCTGCAGCACCGGCCCCTGCTGATTGCTCGTGCTCCAGCTTTTCAGCGTCACCGCGAGCTTGTCGAAGCGCGTGCGCGTGCGCTGGTAATAGCTGTCCGGGTTCGCCGCGACCTCGTCGATCAGCTGCGTCGCCGCGGCCTCGATGGCCTTGCTGTCCTTGGGCTGCAGTTCGATCAGGCCCTTGACGTAGTTGACGCCCCACTGAGCGCGCGTCGCCGGGCCATCGGAGGCCTCGTAGGCCTTGCGCAGCCAGTCCGCGGCCTGCTTGTTGTCACCACGCAGCTGCGCCAGCTCGGCCAGGTGCGGCATGTAGTAATACGGCGCCTGCGACTTGCCGAGTTCGGCCAGCAGCATCTGCTCGGCGCGCGCGTTGTCGCCGACGTCCTGCAGCAGGCCGGCGGCGCTGCTGATCACCGCCTGGCGCTCGAACGGCGTCTTCGCCTGCGCGTCGGCCCAGGCCGCGCGCGCACGCACCTTGTCGACCAGCGCGGGCGGCAGCGGCGCCTTGTCGCCGTTCTGCAGCTTGGCGAATTCGACTTCGGCGTTGACCGCGTCGAGACGATCCAGCACCGGCAGGTTGTCGTTGGCGTAGACCTGATCCATCGCGGTACCCAAGGCTTCGCCGAGCTTGCGACGCGCATCGGAGCCCGCCGGGCTGGCCGCGGCGATCATTTGTGCGCCCTGGTACGACAGCTCGCCGTGATTCGCGCGCAGCTGCGCGCGGTCCTGCATCACCGCCAGCAGCAGCGCCTGCGCCGACGCCTGCTGATCGGCTGGCAGCGTCGCTGCTGAGTCGTCGCCCTCGCCGACCGCGGTTGCCAGCGCCAGGATCGCGAAGCGCGGCCGCAGCGCCTCGACCGGGCACACGTCGGCCAGTTTTTTCAGCAGAGCAGCGCTCTGCCCGGCGCCGGACAGCCGATCCAGATCGACGTCCCAGCCGTAGTTCGACAGCAGCATCCAGTCGTTGGCGCTGAGCTGGTCCGGCGATTTCAGCGCGAGATCACGCAGCTCGGCCGCGGTCGCGGTCTGCTTCTGCGCCATCGCCAGCACTTTCGGGAACAGCTCCACGTCGGTGCCGCCGGAGATGCGCGTCAGCTCGGTGCGATCGTTGCGCAGCACGATCAGCGTCGGGTAGCCGACCACGCCGAAGTATTCGCCCCAACGCTGTGCGCCGGGCTCGTCGCCATCCAGATGCACGGCGACGAACTGCTGGGTCTGCTGGATGAAGGCCGGGCGCTTGAACACCGTCGCCTTCAGCTGGTTGCACGGCGGGCACCAGCGCGCGCCCCAGTACAAAAAGACCGGTTTGTTCTTTTCCCTGGCCTCGGCGAAAGCCTCGTCGACATTGCCTTCACGCCAGTCGATTTCGTTCGGGATCAGCGCCGCCGGCACGAACTCGACGACCTTGGCTTCAGGCGTCTCCGGCTCCTTCTTGTGGCAGGCGGAGAGCAGCAGCGCCGCACTGACCAGCGCGGCAGACGCATACAAAAACTTCATAGCCGATCCTTACGCCGCTAGGCCACCCAGCGGCGCGCGTTCTGGAACATGCGGAACCACGGCGTCTTGCCGTCGAAAGCCTGCGGCCACCACGAGCCGGTGACGCCGGCGATGGTGCGCTCGGCATGGGGCATCAGGATGGTCACGCGGCCGTCGTCGTTGCACACCGAGGTCAGACCCTCCGGCGAGCCGTTCGGGTTCGCCGGATACGTGGTCGCGGCGCGGCCGTGGTTGTCCAGAAAGCGCATCGCGAGCTGGCCGGCATCCTGCAGCGTTTTCATGTCGCCGTCCTGAGTGAAAACCGCACGGCCTTCGCCGTGCGCGATCGCGATCGGCAGGCGCGAGCCGGCCATGCCATCGAACAGAATGGACTTGCTTTGCAGCACTTCGACCATGCCCCAGCGTGCTTCAAACTGCTCGGAGGCATTGCGGCGGAACGCCGGCCATGCGGCCGCGCCGGGCACGATGTCCTTCAGCGCCGCGAACATCTGGCAGCCGTTGCAGACCCCGAGCGCGAACTTGCGCGGATCGGCCAGGAAGGCGGCAAATTCCTCGCGTCCGCGCTGCGAGAACAGAATGGTCTTGGCCCAGCCCTGGCCGGCGCCGAGCACGTCGCCGTAGGAGAAGCCGCCGCAGGCGGCGAGGCCGACGAACTCGCTCAGGCGCACGCGGCCTTCGAGCACGTCGGACATATGCACGTCGACCGCCTCGAAGCCCGCGGCCTGGAATGCGTAGGCCATTTCGATATGGCCGTTGACGCCCTGCTCGCGCAGGATCGCGACGCGCGGACGCGCGCTCAGCAAGCTCGGCGCGTGGTCGGGCACGAAGCTCAGATGCAGGCTCAGGCCCGGATCTTCGGCTTCGCCGATCGCATCGAATTCCTGGCGCGCGCAGTCCGGGTTGTCGCGCATCGCGGCGATGCGGTGACTGGTCTCGGCCCAGGTCTTGTGCAGGCTCTGGCGCGCCTCGTCGAGCACGGTCTTGCCGGCGATGTCGATGACGATGCGATCGCTCGCGTTGAGCGTGCCGATGTCGCAGGCGCTGACACCGGCGCGCTGCGCCTTCGCCAGGATGTCGCCGACATCTTCACTGCGCACCTGCAGCACCAGGCCGAGCTCCTCGTTGAACAGCGCGGCCGCGGCATCGCGATCGCCGAGTTCGATGTCGACACCGACGTGGCCGGCGAAACTCATCTCCGCCAGCGTCACGAACAGGCCGCCGTCGGAGCGATCGTGCATCGCCAGGATTTTGTTCTTGGTGTTGAGCCACTGCACCAGCATGAACACCGTGCTGAGCTGCTCGGGATGATCCAGGTCCGGCGCGGTCTCGCCCACTTCACCGAAAACCTGCGCCAGCGCCGAGCCACCGAGGCGGTGCTTGCCGTTGCCCAGATCAATCAGCAGCAGCCGCGTTTCGCCGGCATCGGTGCGCAACTGCGGCGTCAGGGTGCGGCGCACATCGGCGACCGGCGCGAACGCCGAGATGATCGCGGTGACCGGCGCGGTCTGCGTCTGCGGCTTGCCGTCGGCGCTCCACACCGACTTCATCGACAGCGAGTCCTTGCCGACCGGGATCGCGATGCCGAGCTTGGGGCACAGTTCTTCGCCAATGGCTTTCACCGCGTCGAACAGGCGCGCGTCTTCGTCATTCTGCCCGCAGGCGGCCATCCAGTTCGCCGACAGGCGAATGTCTTCGATCCTGGTGATGCTCGCCGACATGATGTTGGTGATCGCCTCGCCGACCGCCATGCGCGACGACGCGGCCGCGTCGAGCAGCGCCAGCAGCGGGCGTTCGCCCATCGCCATCGCCTCGCCCGTGGTCGCTTCGAAACCGGTCGCGGTGACCGCGCAGTTCGCCACCGGCACCTGCCACGGCCCGACCATCTGGTCGCGCACGGTCAGGCCACCGACGGTGCGATCGCCGATCGTGATCAGGAAGTTCTTCGACGCGATCGTCGGCAGCCTCAAGAGCCGCTGCGCCGCGTCCTTGATGTCGATCGCGCCGGTATCGAAGCGGCGCGTCAGCGATTTTTCGCGACGCGTGTTGCGCTGCATGCGCGGCGGCTTGCCGAGCAGCACCGGCATCGGCATGTCGACCGCGCGCGCATCACCGAGCGCGTCTTCGACGATCAGCTGGCGCTCGGCGGTGGCGACGCCGACCACCGCATAAGGGCAGCGTTCGCGCGCGCAGGCGGCTTCCAGCATCGCCAGGCCGTCGGGCTTGAGCGCCAGCACGTAGCGCTCCTGGCTTTCGTTGCACCAGATTTCCATCGGCGACAGCGACGGATCGGCGCTGAGCACGTCGCGCAGCTGGAACACGCCGCCGCGATCGTCGGCATGCACCAGCTCCGGCAGCGCATTGGAAATACCGCCGGCGCCGACGTCGTGGATCGACAGGATCGGATTGGCTTCGCCCAGCGTCCAGCAGGCGTCGATGACCTCCTGGCAACGCCGTTCGAGTTCCGGATTGGCGCGCTGCACGGAGGCGAAATCCAGCGCCTCGTGGCTGCTGCCGGTGGCCATCGAACTGGCGGCGCCGCCGCCGAGGCCGATCAGCATCGCCGGGCCGCCGAGCACGACCAGCTTGGCGCCTTCGACGACCTCCTGCTTGAGCACATTGCCGGCGCGGATGTTGCCGTAGCCGCCGGCGATCATGATCGGCTTGTGATAGCCGCGATTGCGGCCGTCGGCGGTGATCGCCTCGAACGTGCGGAAATAACCGTTCAGGTTCGGCCGCCCGAATTCGTTGTTGTAAGCGGCCGCACCGAGCGGCGCGTCGATCATGATCTGCAACGCCGAGGCCATCCGCGTCGGCCGCGACAGCGGCGCTTCCCAGGGCTGCGTATAGCCCGGAATTTTCAGATTGGCGACGGTGAAACCGGCAAGGCCCGCTTTCGGCCGCGAGCCGGTGCCGGTCGCGGCCTCGTCGCGAATTTCGCCGCCGGCGCCGGTGGCGGCACCCGGATGCGGCGAAATGCCGGTCGGATGATTGTGTGTCTCGACCTTCATCAGGATGTGCACCGGCTCGTCGTGAGCGCGGTAGACGTGATCGCTGTCGGCGAACAGGCGCATCGCCTGGTGGCCCTCGATCACCGAGGAATTGTCGGTGTAAGCGGACAGCACGCCCTGCGGCGAGGCGGCGTGCGTCAGGCGGATCATCTGGAACAGCGAGTGCGGCTGCACCGCGCCGTCGACGGTGAATTCGGCGTTGAAGATCTTGTGCCGGCAGTGCTCGGAGTTGACCTGCGCGAACATCATCAGCTCGGCGTCGGTCGGGTTCTTGCCGGCGCGCGTGTAATGCGCGGCCAGGTACTCGATCTCCTGCTCCGACAGCGCCAGGCCCCAGTCGGCATTCGCCGCTTTCAGCGCGCCGGCGCCGCTGCCGAGCACGTCGACCGTGCGCAGCGGCCGCCGCGGCGGCGTCGCGAACACGTCCTGCAGCGCGGCCGCATCCAGCAGCACCGATTCCATCATCGGATCGTGCAGCAGCCGCTGCGAGGCGACGCCGAGTTCGGCGACGCCTTCGAGCAGGTAGGCGCGGCCGCGCTCGATGCGCTGCACGCCGCTCAGGCCGCAGACGCGCGCGATATCGGTGGCCTTGGACGACCAGGGCGACAAGGTGCCGACGCGCGGCACCACGAACAGGCTCAGCTCGGCCTTGGGAAACGCGACCGGCCCTTCACCGACCAGCTGCCGCAGGTCCGACTCGGAGGTGCTTGCGGCATCGGCCCCGACGTCGACCAGGTAAAAATCCAGAACCTTCAGCGCACCCAGGCCAGGGGCCAGGGGTCGCAGTTCATCGTGCAGGCGCTGGAGACGGAAGGAAGAAAGACTTGCGGTGCCGGGCAATACGAGCAAGGGCATCGACGATCCTGGTGCACAGGGGCGTTGCGGGGACGGCCTCTATTGTCTCATATGCACCGACTTTTCCCCTCTCCCCTTGTGGGAGAGGGTGGCCCGAAGGGCCGGGAGAGGGGTTGTACGCTGCTACTTCGCAACCCCTCTCCGGTCGCTACGCGACACCCTCTCCGACAAGGGGAGAGGGAAGGCAGGTTCACGCCACTTCCCGCCAGCCCAGCCCCTCGTCCTGGTGCGCGCAGACCAGCCAGCCAGGGGCCGCCTGCAGCGCGTCGCGGGCCGCGGCCAGCGCCAGCTCCGGGGTGTTGTTGGTTTCCGACAGGTGCGTGAGCACCAGGTGCTGCAGCCGGCTGCAGTCGACCTCGCGCAGCAGCTCGGCGGACTGGGCGTTGTTCAGATGCCCCAGGCCGCCGCCGACGCGGTGCTTGAGGCTGTACGGATACGGCCCGCCGGCGAGCATCGCCGCGTCGTGGTTGCACTCCAGCATCAGCGCGTCGCAGGCACTGAGCATCATGCGCATGTACGGCGTCACCGCGCCGGCGTCGGACAGCATGCCGACCCGCAGGCCGCGGTGGCCGAACACGTACTGGCAGGGCTCGCGCGCATCGTGCGGCACCGGATAGGGCTGCACGCGCAGTTCGCCGATGTTCCATTCCTCGTGCGGGCTGAAGGCCCGGACCTGGTCGGTGCGCCTGTCGCCCCAGGCAAGGCAGGTGCCGGCGGTCATCCACACCTCGATGCCATGGCGCCGCGCCAGCCGCGCGACCCCGCCCAGATGATCGCCATGCTCGTGGGTGACCAGGATCGCCGCGATCGAGCCGGGCTCGACGCCGAGTCTTTGCAGCCGCGCTTCGGTGACGCCGAGATTGAAGCCGCAGTCGACCAGCACGCGCGTGCCGCCGGCCTCGATCAGCGTGGCATTGCCACGGCTGCCGGAGCCGAGCATCGCGAAGCGCATCACCGGCGAGTCGTATCGGGAGAGGTGTACATCGGAAACGGCATCACCTTGGCGCCGCCCTCGCTGCCGCCGACGATGCGCGCCGCACCCTGCTTGCTGACCTCGTCGATGCGGATCACCGCATGCAGCGGCACATAGAAGCGTTCGACGTTCTCGAACTCGGTCTTCAGCCGCTCCTCGGTCGGGTCGACGACAACCGTGCTGCGCTCGCCGAACACCAGCTTCTCGATCTCGACGAAACCCGGCATGCCGCCATGGCTGACCTGGCGCGCGTAGACCTCGTAGACCTGGTTCTGGTTGTGGAAGCTGACGCGGTAGAGACGGGTGGCGGAAGACATTCTGTGAGGCGACGGCAGGCCGATGGCGCAGCGATTATCCGGGCCGCGGCCCGGAGTCACAAGCAAGCCGCAGCCCGATCAGGGACAGCCGCGCTCGCCGGCTCCAATCGGCCCGCCCGGCACGCAGATCGAGACTTTCTGCGCCTGGGGGACCGTAATACTGGTGACGGTCACGCCGGATTCGCCGATGCCGACGCCGAGCGCGCTCAGCAGCGGGTCGAGCACCACGGCGTCGAGCACCT
Organism: Hydrocarboniphaga sp.; assembly: GCF_965279055.1. Classification (NCBI taxonomy): domain Bacteria; kingdom Pseudomonadati; phylum Pseudomonadota; class Gammaproteobacteria; order Nevskiales; family Nevskiaceae; genus Hydrocarboniphaga; species Hydrocarboniphaga sp. The sequence goes on from NZ_OZ257125.1 coordinate 3,240,567, forward strand.
GGAAGATCGGCGTGAGCAAAGCCAGCAAACTGTCGACGGGTAGCGTATACGCGAATGGAGCTATACCGATCACGACCTTCATGTTCGACATGGCCAAGGAAGTCAGTATCGAGGTCAGATTGCCGGTGCTATTGATTGTCGGCAGCGCCTCGGGCTCCGGGAAGGGCCCGGTCGCAGTCTGGGTGACGGTGGTGCCAATGGTCTGCGGGCTCTGGTTGGCCGTCACATTAACGGTCACCAGCTTGAACGCGACCGACACGGCGTCACCGCTGATCAGGTCCTGAGGTGGGTTGACTGATGCGTCCTTGTTTTTGAAGGTACCGAGCGTGGCAGTCAGGGTCGAGGTCGTGGTCGCGATATCGGCCGATGCGTACGGCTGCCCGAGACCCGGGCAATCAATGCTCAGCAACCGCGAATAGCCGTTGGCAACCCGTACATCGATGCCCAGCAATATCTTGGCGAGATCGCCCAGCGACGTATTCAACCGAACCTTAAGCACCACCTGCGACGAAGTCGCCGAGGTGAGCGGCTGACCGGATTCGTCGACGCCCGCCGGCCCGGATGCAAGCTGCTCGGGCTGCTTGATCTCCAGGAACACGCCCGAACTCACCAGCCCCGGAATGCCCGGTATCGACACCGGCACGTTGATCGTGCCGCCGTTGGCGGCGGACTGGCCCAGCGCGGTCAGCAGGCCCAGGCCATCGATCAGCGGAACCGCGGCGAGCGCATCGGTTACCGCCGGGTTAAGAGAGGCGCCCAGATTGCCCAGCGCCGCCGCGAACGGCGTCGACGCCGCCCCCGGATTGGCTGTGCCGGCCAGCCCGGTCAACAGGCCGGCAGCGGCAGCGGAAGCGCTGTTGCTGCCGAGTGCCAGCGCGTCGCCGACGATCTGCAGCGCGCCGGGGAGATCGGTCTGCACCGCAAGCAGCTGGCTAAGATCGGTGACACCGGCGGATAGCATCAGGCTCTGCAGACTGACCGTTGAGCGCAGCAGCGACTGGTAATCGAGCAGGGTCAGGCTGACATTGGCGCCGAGCAGGCCGGAGAGCAGCGTGTTCAGCGCGCCCTGGTCGAGATTCAGCAAGGTCGTGCCCAGCCGGAACGAGGCGATCGCCGGCTGCTCTGCCGTGGCCGAGGCGATCAGGTCGCCGCCGCCGGTCAGGAAGCCGGAAAACGGCGTCGGTCGGGCCTTGCGCAAATTGACGCGCACCGAGGTGATGTTGCGATCACCGGCCGGCAGCGGGCTGAACACGCGCAGCTCGCCCTGCGACACCATGTGGCCGAGTTCGACCGGGTCGTAGCCGTTGATGCCGACCAGGGTGTTGACCTCGCCGCCGTTGGCGACGATGAAGTTCTGCACCAGCGTGGTGATGTCGTCGAGGCTGCCGAGCGTGCCGTTGCTGTTGGCGCCGGCACAGCCGCTGGCGGCCTGCACGCCGGCGACCGCGGCGAGGTTGGCCATGCGCTGCAGGTCGCGCTGGGCGAAGTACAGCCGCCCTGTTTCGATCGCCAGGAAGGTCGCCGTCATCATCGCGACGATGGACACACCGACCCAGATCGCGACCGCGCCGCGCTGATAGGCAGTGCCCCGCGTCTTGCCTTGCTTCCTGCCGCCCATGACCGCTCCCGTGATCGCTGCCGCCATTACGCGTCAAAACCCGAGGCGCGGTTCCGATCTTCCGTCGAGCGGTCAGGTTTGCGCCGACAGCCGTGGCGGCGCAACGCACATGCTAGCCGCCAAAGCGCCATACCAGCGAGGTCAGCAGGCCTTCGCGGGCGCCGAGCGCGTACTCGCCCTGCAAGGTCCAGCGCCGGCTGATGTCCCAGTTGACGCCGGCCAGATAGCTCCAGTCGTCCTCGTTCTTCTGCGACACCGAGTAGTCCAGCACCACTTCCTGCGGCACGTTGCCGCCGGCCGGCGCACCGGTCGCGAACACCTGCTGACTGCTCAGCTCCACCTTGCTGTCTACGAAGCTGGCGCCGCCATAGACCGCGACGCTGCCGCCGCTGGCAGTGGCGAAGCGCCAGCCGGCGCGCGGCGAGGCGGTGAAAGTCTCGACCTTGGTGTCGCCGTCGCTGGCGTCGCTCTTGGCGTAGATCAGGCCCATCAGCGCGAACGCCGGACCATTGGCGATCGCCAGCAGCGCGCCGCCACCGTAGTTGACCGCGTCGGTGTCGCGGTCGATGGTGCCGGTGAAGTTGCGCTCACAGAACGCCGGGCGGTCCGAGGGATCGTCGCAGGCGGTCGAGCCGTAGTAGTCCGCGACTTCGGCACCATTGACCGAGTAGTCGACCTTGAGCTTGTTGCTGGCCTGGCCTACGAACGCGAACACGTCGAGAAACGGCAGCAGCCAGACATCGCCCTTGAGCAGCACCGTGCTGGCCTTGATGTCGGAACGCCCGAGGTGCAGCAGGCTGCTGGCGCTGGTCGGATTGCCGTTGGCCGTGACGTCGAGGTTGTCGAGCTGCAGATCCTGCTTGGTGTTGGAGTAGACCAGGGCCAGGCCGTAGGGCATGGGCAGGGTTTCGCCGCGATCGGCGGCGAGGTCCTTCATGAACGGCGGGCCTTCGGCCTGCGCGGTGCCGGCGACCATCAGCAGCGCAGCGGCGGCCGCGGCCGGTAGAACCTTGATCAGATGAGAAGAATTCACGGATCGCTCCTTGGTTGGTGGCATCCCCTGCCCTTACGGCATGCAGTGTCCGTACCGCTTGAGCCGGCCGTCATGATGCCGCAGCATCGGGCTCTCCCGCCGACGGCCCCAGCATTGACGCCGATGACCCTGCCCGCGCCACTGAACCTGCATGCCGCCGACGGCGCCCGCGCTGAAATTCACGCCCAGGGCGCGCACCTGAGCCGCTGGTGGAATGCGGCCGGCGACGATCTGCTGTTCCTGAGCGCACGCTCCGGCTTCGCGCCGGGTGTCGCGATCCGCGGCGGCGTACCGGTGATTTTTCCGCAGTTCGCCGGTGAAGGACCGCTGCCCAAGCATGGCTTCGCGCGCACCCAGCCCTGGACCCTGGTCGATCAGCGCGCCGATCGCGCGCGCCTTGCGTTGCAGGACAATGCCGCCACGCGCGCGATCTGGCCGCATGCCTTCGGCTGCGAGCTGAGCATCGAGATCGGAGGATCGCAGCTGCGCGTGTCGCTGAGTGTCACCAACAGCGGCGACGCGGCGATGCTTTTCACCACGGCCCTGCACACGTATCTGCGCGTCGCCGCGATCACCGACGTGCGCGTGCTCGGGCTGGAAGGCCTGCGCTATCGCGACACCGCCAACGGCAATGCCGAGGCAATCGAGCGCGCCGAGCAGCTCGCGATCGTCGGCGAAGTCGACCGGATCTATTTCGACTCGCCTGCACGGCTCGAACTGGTCGAGCCGACGCGACGGCTGCAGATCGAGCAACAGGGTTTCAGCGACACCGTGGTGTGGAATCCCGGCGCGGAAAAAGGCGCGGCGCTGGCCGACATGGAAGACGGCGGCTATCAGCGCATGCTGTGCATCGAGGCCGCGGTGATCGGCAAGCCGGTGCACCTGGCGCCGGGCGAAACCTGGTCCGGCTCGCAGACCCTGCGCAGCAGCTGATGCCGAAGAAGCGCCTGCTGGCGGTTTATTCCAGCCAGACCGGCCGCACCCGCGCGCTGATCGACGCCGCGCTGGAAGGTGCCGCCGACTTCGCCGGGGAAGTCGAGACCACGCTGCTGCATGGCCTGCAGGCCGGCGTGGCCGAGCTGATGGCCTGCGACGGCCTGCTCATCGGTACGCCGGAAAACTTCGGCTACATGAGCGGCGCGATCAAGGATTTTCTGGATCGCACCTACTATCCCTGCGAAGGCCGACGTGTCGCGCTGCCCTATGCGCTGCTGATCAGCGCCGGCAACGACGGCAGCGGCGCGGTCCGCGGTATCGAGCGTATCGCGACGGGCTTTGCGTGGAATGCGGTGGCCGAGCCGCTGATCGTGATCGGCGAGCCGGACGCGGCGGCCCTGGCGCAGGCCAAAGAGATCGGGCAGATGCTGGCGGCGGGATTGAGCGTCGGCGTGTTCTGAAGCGTCTTTGAAAGCCTAACAAAATCCCGTTCGCTACCGCCGTTACGGCAACGACAGATCCGGCGCCCAGACTTCGCGGATGATGCCGACCATCGCGCGGATGATCGGGTCGTCGCTGCGTTCCTTGGCGTGGATGAAGCTCAGCTTGGTCGCCAGGCGCACATCGCCCCAGAGCATCACTTCGCCGCTGCGCGCACGCTCCAGCGCTTTTTCCTCGCGCATCAGCGCAATGCCCAGGCCGGCGATGGCCAGTGAGCTGATCACCGCCTCGTGGTCGGCCTCGACGATGCGCGACGGGCGTACACCATGCTGCTTGAACAGCTTGCTGATCAGCTCGTGATGCGTGCTGATCGGCGGCGGAATCACCCAGGGCTGGGTCGCGATCTCGGCGAAGCTGTTGTCCTTGAGCCGCTCTTTCCAGGCGCTGGGCACGACGATGCGGAACACCACTTCACGCAGCGGCACCGCGACGACGTCGTTGTGACTGAGGTTGCCGTAATAGAAGCTGCCGTCGAGGCCGCCGTCGCGGACCATCTCGAAAGCCTCGCCGGTGACGACGTGGTGGAACTCGATCTCGACCAGCGGGTAGCGGCTCATGGTCGCGCTCATGAACGGCGCGACGCGGATGAAATCGGGGTCGGAGACGGTACCGACGCGGACGATGCCGCCGATCTCGCCCTTGATCGCGCGCGCCTCGTTGCGCATCGCCTGCGCCGCGGACAGCACTTTCTCGGCCATCGGCAGCAGCCGGCGACCGGCCGCGGTCAGCATCATGCCGGCCGGGGTGCGCTCGAACAGCGGCACGGCGAACGTGTCTTCGAGCGCACGGATCTGCGCCGACAGCGCCGGCTGGCTGATGTGCAGCTTCTCGGCGGCACGCGTCAGATGACGCATTTCGGCAACCGCGACAAAGCTTCTGAGCTGGTACAACTCCATGGGGTTCTCGGGCCGCCTTTGGGGCAGGACTCTAATAATGGTCAGGCAATGGCCGGCATTATGCCTGCCCTGGCACCTTTCCCGCTGTGGTCAGGCTGACGCACAATACCGGCTGTCCAGCCGCCAATCCCATGACCTCAGCCATCACTGTCCGCCGCTCCTCCATCCACGGCACCGGCGTGTTCGCCGCCCGCACCATCAAAGCCGGCACCGAAATCATCGAGTACAAAGGCAAGCTGATCACGCACCAGTACGCCGACAAGCACTACGGCGACGGCGGAGAAACCGGCCACACCTTCCTGTTCACGCTCAACGACGATTACATCATCGACGCCAATATCGATGGCAGCGATGCACGCTGGATCAACTACAGCTGCGACCCGAACTGCCAGGCGGTGCTGCACGAAGACGCCAAGGGCCGCACCAAGAAGGACCAGGTGATCATCGAGGCGATCCGCGACATCAAGCGCGGCGAAGAGCTGACGTACGACTACGGCATCACGCTCGAAGTCAGGCAGACCGCGCGGCTGAAGAAGATCTGGGAATGCCGTTGCGGCAGCCCCAAGTGCATCGGCACGATGCTCAAGCCCAAGAGCCGAGCCAAGGCTTAGGGAACCTCTGCGCTTCTGCCCTTCTCCCTCCGGGCGAAGGTGCCGCGCCAGCGGCGGATGAGGGCGTTCGAGTTCAGCGCAAACCTCGAGGCCCTCACCCTGCCCCTCTCCCGGAGGGAGAGGGGTTGTCCAGCGAAACTAGACCAGCTCCACCGCCACCGCCGTGCCCTCACCGCCGCCGATGCACAGCGTCGCCACGCCGCGCTTGCCGCCGGTGCGCTTCAGCGCATGCAGCAGCGTCACCAGCACGCGCGCGCCGCTGGCGCCGATCGGGTGGCCCAGCGCGCAGGCGCCGCCGTGGACGTTGACCTTGTCGTGCGGGATGTTCATTTCCACCATCGCCGCCATCGGCACCACGGCGAACGCCTCGTTGATCTCGTACAGGTCCACGTCCTCGGCCTTCCAGCCGATCTTGGCGAACAGCTTGTTCATCGCGCCGACCGGCGCGGTGGTGAACCAGGCCGGCTCCTGCGCGTGGCCGGCGTGGCCGAGGATTTTGGCCAGCGGCTTGAGGCCGCGCTTTTTCGCTTCGCTTTCGCGCATCAGCACCAGCGCCGCGGCGCCGTCGTTGATCGACGAGCTGGACGCGGCGGTGATCGTGCCGTCCTTCTTGAACGCGGCTTTAAGCGCCGGGATCTTGTCGAGCTTGATCTTGCCGGGGCCCTCGTCGACCGAAACCACGGTCTCGCCGCTGCGGTCCTTGACCGTGACCGGCACGATTTCGTCGAGGAAGGCGCCGTCCTTGATCGCTGCCTGCGCGCGCGTCACCGAGGCGGTGGCGAACGCGTCCTGGGCTTCGCGGCTGAAGTGGTATTTCTCGGCGCACTGCTCGCCGAAGGTGCCCATCGAGCGGCCGGCTTCGTAGGCGTCCTCCAGGCCGTCGAGCATCATGCTGTCGAAGATCTGCGCATGGCCCATGCGGTAACCGGCGCGGCCCTTGCTCATCAGGTAGGGCGCGCCGGTCATGCTCTCCATGCCGCCGGCGACGACGATGTCGGCGCTGCCGGCCAGGATCGCATCGACCGCGATCATCACCGCCTTCATGCCCGAGCCGCAGACCTTGCCGATGGTGGTGCTCGGCGTGCCCATCGGCAGGCCGGCCTTCAACGCCGCCTGGCGCGCCGGCGCCTGGCCGACGCCGGAGGTCAGCACGCAGCCCATCAGCACTTCGGACACCGCGCTGGCGTCGAGCCCGGCCTTGGCCAGCGCGCCGCGGATCGCCACCGCACCGAGCTCCGTCACCGGCACGTCCTTGAACGCGCCCTGGAAAGCGCCCATCGGGGTTCGGGCGGCTGAGACGATGACGACGGGATCGGCGGACATGCGGGATTCTCCAGTTTGAGTCCGCGTATTGTCCCCCGAAACGGCGGTGCTCTGCCAAATGCAGGGGTCGCGTTCAACCCGATGAAGCCTTGTAGGAGCGGACCCTGTCCGCGATGGAAAACTGGCAGGGCACAGTCGCGGACAGGGTCCGCTCCTACAAAGCCTCAGCTTTTCAGCGACGCTCGACGATCTCCATCGCGCGCTGCGAGAACACCGCGCCGAGGCGGCCGACCTGCTCGGCGTTGTCGGCCACCGCGATGCCCTGTTTGGCGCGCGCGGCGATGCCTTCGAAGATCACCGCGATGCGGAACAGCGCGAACACGAAATGGAAATCCGCGATCGGTTCCTGGCGCCTGGACACGCGGAAATAATCCGCGATGTGCTCGGCCTCGCTGGGGATGCCCTGCGCGGCCAGATCGATGCCGCGCAGGCCGTAGTATTCATCCGGCCGCGTGTGCCAGGCGATGCAGTGATACGCGAGATCCGCCAACGGATGGCCGAGCGTCGACAGCTCCCAGTCGAGCACCGCGATCACCCGCGGCTCGGTCGGGTGAAACATCAGATTGCCGGCGCGATAGTCGCCGTGCGCGATGCTGGACTCGTCGCTCGCCGGGATATTCGCCGGCAGCCATTCCAGCAGGCGCTCCAGCGCCGCGTCTTCCTTGACCTTGGTGTCGCGCCACTGCTTGCCCCAGCGGCCGATCTGGCGCGAGAAATAATTGCCGGGCTTGCCGTAGTCGGCCAGGCCGATGCCGGCAAAATCGACGTTGTGCAGGCGCGCCAGCGTCTCGGCCATCGAGCGGTACATCTGGCGGCGCTCGGCTGGCGTCACGCCCGGCAGCTCGTAGCTTTCGAACACGCGGCCTTCGAGACAGTCCATCACATAGAACGGCGTGCCGACGATATCGCGCTCGCCGTGGAAGAACAGCACCGTCGGCACCGGCACGTCGGTCTGCGCCAGTGCCTGCATGATCCGCGCCTCGCGATCCACCGCATGCGCGCCCGGCAGGATGTCCGCGCCGGGCTGCTTGCGCAGCACCAGCTTGCGGTTGTCGAAGCTGACGAAGAACGTCGGGTTGGACTGGCCGCCGCCGATGCGCTGCAGGCGCATGTCGCCGCGCAATCCGGGCAATTTCTGCTGCAGGAAGGCTTGAAGCCTCGCCGGGTCGAAGCCCAGACGGTCGGGCGTGGAGCTGGTCATCATCGGTGCTCGCGGTGCGCGTGTAGCCGCCTAGAACTGGCTGACCGGCAGCTCGACGACCAGGCCGTCGATGTCCGGGCCGACCACGATCTGGCAGGTCAGCCGGCTGGTCGGCCGCGTGTGCAGCGCGCCTTCCAGCATCATTTCCTCGTCTTCCTGCACCGGCGGCAGCTTGGCCGCCCATTCCGGCGCGACGTAACCATGGCAGGTGGCGCAGCTGCAGCAGCCGCCGCAATCGCCGACGATGCCGGGCAGCATGTTGTCGACCGCCACCTGCATCACCGACTTGCCGATCGGCGCCTCGACGATGTGCTGCGTACCGTTGTGTTCTACGAAGGTGATCTTGGGCATGGGCTCCTCAGCCGTGTTGAAGCCGGCCGTGGTGCCGACGCCGCTCTAGTGTAACGGCTGCCTGCGCGACACAAACCAGTTCTTTAGCGCAGGACGGCGATCGTGGCGGACGTGGCAGAATCGGGTCATAGACGACCTCGAGCACAGGACATCCGATGATCACTTCGATTGGTTACGCCGCGACCGCCGCGCGTGCGCCGCTGGCGCCGTTCAACTTCGAGCGCCGCGAGCCCGGCGAGCACGACGTGCTGATCGAAGCGCTGTTCTGCGGCGTCTGCCACTCCGACCTGCACGCGGCCAACAACGACTGGGGCAGCGCGCGCTATCCGCTGGTGCCGGGCCACGAGATCGTCGGCAAGGTGGTGAAAGTCGGCAGCGCGGTGACCCGGTTCAAGGTCGGCGATCACGCCGGCATCGGCTGCCTGATCGACAGCTGCCGCGAATGCTCGCCCTGCCAGCAGGGCGACGAGCACTTCTGCGAGCGCGGACCCACCGGTACTTACGGCGGCTACGAGCGCGGTACGCGCATCCCGACTTACGGCGGCTATTCAAACAACTATGTCGTCGCCGAACGCTTCGCGCTGAAGATTCCGCAGAACATGGATCTGGCCGCGACCGCGCCGCTGCTGTGCGCCGGCATCACCACGTATTCGCCGCTGCGGCACTGGAAGGTCGGGCCGGGCCAGCGGGTCGGCGTCGTCGGGCTCGGCGGCCTCGGCCACATGGGCCTGAAGATCGCGCGCGCGCTCGGCGCCGAGGTGGTGCTCTTCAGCAGCTCCGAGAGCAAGCGCGAAGACGGCCTGCGCCTGGGCGCCAGCGACGTGGTGATTTCACGCGACGCCGACCAGATGAAGGCGCAGACCGGCCGCTTCGACTTCATTCTCGACACGGTGTCCGCCGAGCACGACATCAATGCCTATCTGCGCCTGCTGAAAAACGACGGCACCCTGTGCCTGGTCGGCCTGCCGGAAAAGCCCACGCTGTTCAGCGCGCGCAGCGTCGTCTTCGGCCGCAAGAGCCTCGCCGGCTCGTTCATCGGCGGCCTGCGCGAAACCCAGGAAATGCTGGATTTCTGCGCGCAGCACGGCATCGTCTCGGATATCGAGATGATCCAGATTCAGCAGATCAACGAGGCCTACGCGCGGCTGGAGAAGGCCGATGTGAAGTACCGGTTCGTCATCGATCTGGCGTCGTTGAAGCGCTGATCCTCGACTGTAGGAGCGGATCCTATCCGCGACTGTGCTCTTCAAGGCCTCAGTCGCGGATAGGATCCGCTCCTACAGGTCAAAGCATCAATCGAACAACACCACCTGCCGCACCGCTTCCCCGCGCGCCAGCCGATCGAAGCCGGCATTGATCTCGTCGAGCCGCAGTCGATGCGTCAGCAATCGATCCACCGGCAGCAGCCCGGCGCGATACAGCGCCACATAGCGCGGGATGTCGCGGCTCGGCACCGCCGAGCCCATGTACGAGCCCTTGATCGTGCGCTCCTCCGCGACCAGGCTGACGGCCGGCACCGAGAACATCTTGCTCGGATGCGGCAGGCCAGCGGTGACCGTGGTGCCGCCGCGGCGCGTTGCGGCGTAAGCCTGCGCCAGCACCATTTCGTTGCCGACGGTTTCGATCGTGGTCTGCGCACCGCCCTTGGTGATGTCGCGAATCTCCTTGACTGCGCCCTCGCCCGCCGCGACGACATGCGTCGCGCCGAGTTCTGTGGCCAGTTCGAGCTTGGCCGGCAACACGTCGATCGCGATCAGCGGATACGCGCCGGCCGCGCGCGCGCCGAGCAGCGCCGCAAGGCCGACACCGCCGAGGCCGAACACCGCGACGCTTTCGCCGGGCTGCACTTTCGCGGTGTTCACCGCGGCGCCGACGCCGGTCATCACCGCGCAGCCGAACAGGGCCGCGATTTCCGCCGGCAGACGCGAATCGATGACCACCGCGGAATGGGCCGAGACCACGGTGGCTTCGGCGAAAGCCGAGACGCCGAGGTGATGATTCGGCGTCGCCGCATCCAGGTGCCAGCGCCGGCCGCCGCCGAGCAGGCTGCCAGCGGTGTTCGCCGCCGCACCGGGCTCGCACAGCGCCGGACGGCCGCTGGCGCAGGGCGCGCAATGCCCGCAGGTCGGCACGAACGAAAACACCACCTGGTCGCCGATCGCAAAGCCTTGGGTGTCCGCGCCAATGCCGATGACGCGGCCGGCGGCCTCGTGGCCGAGCACCATCGGCAAGGGCCGCGGCCGCGCGCCCTCGATCACCGACAGATCGCTATGGCACAGGCCGGCCGCGCTGACCTTGACCAGCAGTTCGCCGCGGCCCGGCGCATCGAGCTGCAGTGTGCGCAGCTTCAGCGGCTGCGACTGCGCATACGGTGACGGCAGACCGGAGGCTTCGAGTACCGCGCCGGTGACTTGGATGCTCATTTCCTCTCCTCCTTCTGCAGGCGCTGCAGGCACGCCCGAATATTGTCGGGCAGCGGCTGCGGCCTGCGCGTATCACGCGCAACGAATACATGCACGAACCAGCCTTCCGCGGCGGCTTCGGTATCGCCTTCGCGGAACAGCGCGATCTCGTAACGCACGCTGCTGTTGCCGATGGTCGCGACTCGCAGTGCCGCGTCGACCGCGTCCGGAAACGCCAGCGCCTTGAGATATTTGCAGTGCGATTCGGCGCAAAAGCCGATGGCCTCGCCGTTGTGGATGTCCAGCCCGCCTTCGCGAATCAGCCAGGTGTTGATGACGGTATCGAAGAAGCCGTAGTAGTCGATGTTGTTGACGTGGCCGTAGACGTCGTTGTCTTTCCAGCGCGTGCTGATGCGCTGCACGTAGGGATAGTTTTCGCGGCTGGCGGCTATGTTTTCAGGCGGCATGTCATTCTCTGAAAGGTACTACACAGCCCGTTCGTCCCGAGTAGCTCACGCAGTGAGCGTATCGAGGGGCCGGATCGCGATCGGCTCCCTCGATACGCCGCAAGCGGCTACTCGGGACGAACGGAGGGTGGTTGGTGTTGGGAAAACCATTGGCCTTCACCGATACGTGATCAACTGCTTCGACCGCTCACCCTCGAAATGCGCGTGCTCGTTGAACGTCGACAGATACAGCCCGCGGTCGCTGTAGATCAGCTTGGTCACCGAGGCGTTGGCGATGATGCGGTTCAGCCGGGCGGCGTCGCGCAGCGGCACGCGCATCAGATCCGCCGTGATCGACGCGATCACGCCGCCGGAAGTGAACACCAGCGCGGTTTTCGAGCCTTGCAGTGAGGCATGCAGATCGCGCAAAGCGCCGTTGACGCGCGCGTTGAACGCCGGCCAGCTCTCGCTGTACTCGCCGTCGTGCTCGCCGCCGATCCAGCGCTCGCTGGCCTGCTCGAACATCGCCTGGAACGCACGGCGTGGATCGGTCTCGTTCGCAAAATAGCGGTGGCGTTCCACCGGATCGGTGTAGCGCTCGTCGAAGCGCGCGATCATTTCGTCGTGGTCGTATTCCTTCCAGCCCGGATGCTCGTCCCAGCGCAGCGAAATGCCCAGGCCTTCGAGGCAGGCTTCCGCGGTCTGGCGATGACGTCGCATCGGCCCGCTGGCGATGCGGTCGACTTCCACACCGCGCTGCTTCAGCGCCGCGCCGAGCAGGCGCGACTGCTCGACGCCCAGCGGCGACAGCGCGTCGTAGTCGGCGGCGCCGAACGAGGCCTGGCCGTGACGTATCAGGTAAATCGCGCCCATCGTCGGCCCCTTGCTCAGGCCATCTTCGCGACGAGCGACAGCGGCAGCCGCTTCATCAGGAAGCCGACCACGGTCCACGGCCACGACGGCACGTAGGCCTCGGCCGGCTCGCGCTCGATCGCGCGCACCAGCGCGCGGCAGCCGGTGGCGGTGTCGACGATGAAGGGCACTTTCTTGACCTTCTCGTTGATTTCCGAGCGGATGTAGCCGGGGAAGATCGTCGTCACCTTGATCTTGCTCTTGGCAACCAGCAGGTCGGAGCGGATGCCCTCGGTCAGCGCGGCGACGCCGGCCTTGGTCGCCGCATAAGTCGTCATCGCGCGCGGCATGCCACGCACCGCGCTCATCGATGAAATCGTCACCAGATGGCCGTCGCGCTGATCGCGGAACAGCTCTAGCGCCGCCTCGCACTGCGCCAGCGCGGCGACGAAGTTGGTCTGCGCGGTTTTCAGGTTGGCCTTGAAATAGCCGGTGCCCAGCGCAGCACCCTTGCCCATGCCGGCGTTGACCAGGATGCGGTCGATGGTGCCGAACTCTTCGCGGAACTCGCGGAACACCTTGAACACCTGGTCGTGATCGTTGACGTCCAGCGCCCGTACGCTCACCTGAATATGCGGATAGGCGGCGAGCAGTTCGTCGCGCAGCGCCTCCAGCCGCTCGACGCGGCGGGCGCACAGCGCCAGGTTGCGGCCCTGCGCGGCCCATTCGCGCGCCATGCCCTCGCCCAGGCCGGAGCTGGCACCGGTGATCAGAATGTTGGTACGGACCATAGCCACAAGACCTTGCACGGGGTTTTCGGGCGCCTACGGTAACGGCTTTCACGCATTGGCTCTATCGCCGCGCCGCCATGCCTGCGGCTCATGCGCCAGACAGGCCCCGGCCATGTAAAATTCGCGCCCCGAGCCGCAGCCCAGCCTGCGCGCGCGCCCAGACAACCCATCGACGAGGATTTTCATGAGCACCACGCGTACCCAGAAAGGCGGCCTGCAGGTCGCGAGCGTTCTGAGCGACCTCATCGAGCAGCGCATCCTGCCCGGCAGCGGCATCGAGCCGGCTGCGTTCTGGGCCGGCTTCGAGAAGATCACCGACACGTTCGCGCCGCGCAACCGCGAGCTGCTGGCCAAGCGCGACGCGATCCAGGCCAAGATCGACGCCTGGCACCGGGCGCAGAACGGCAAACACGACGCGGCCGCCTACAAGAAATTCCTCGGCGAAATCGGCTACCTGCTGCCCGAGCCGGCCGACTTCAAGGTGACCACCGCCAACGTCGACCCGGAAATCGCCGAGCAGTGCGGCCCGCAGCTGGTGGTGCCGGTGATGAACGCGCGCTACGCGCTCAACGCCGCCAACGCGCGCTGGGGCTCGCTGTACGACGCGCTGTACGGCACCGACGCGATTCCGGAGACCGACGGCGCGGTCAAAGGCCCTGGCTACAACGAGATCCGCGGCGCCAAGGTCATCGCCTGGGCGAAGAAATTCCTCGACGAAGCCGCGCCGCTGGCCTCCGGCAGCCATAAAGATGCGACCGCTTACACCGTCGAAGGCGGCAAGCTGGTGATCACGGTCGGCGGCAACAAGACGTCGCTGAAGGATGCGGCCAAGTTCGTCGGCTACACCGGCGACGCGGCCAGGCCGACCTCGGTGCTGCTGAAGAACAACGGCCTGCACGTCGAAATCGAAATCGATCCGCGTCACGTGATCGGTGCGACCGATCCGGCCGGCGTGAAAGACGTGGTGCTGGAATCGGCGATCACGACGATCCAGGACTGCGAAGACTCGGTGGCCGCGGTCGACGCGGTGGACAAGGTCGTCGCCTACAGCAACTGGCTCGGCCTGATCGAAGGCGACCTCGCCGAGACGCTGGAAAAGGGCGGCAAGAAAATCACGCGCGCACTGAACCCGGATCGCGCATACAGCAAGCCCGACGGCGGCACGCTGACGCTGCCGGGTCGCAGCCTGCTGTTCGTGCGCAACGTCGGCCATCTGATGACGAATCCGGCGGTGATCCTGAAAGACGGTCACGAGATTCCGGAAGGCATTCTCGACGGCATCGTCACCGTGCTGATCTCGTCGCGCGACGTGGCCAAGCGCAACCAGTATCGCAACAGCAAGACCGGCAGCATCTACATCGTCAAGCCGAAGATGCACGGGCCGGAAGAAGTGCAGTTCGCCTGTGATCTGTTCAGCGCGATCGAGGACCTCGTGAAGCTGCCGCGCAACACGATCAAGATCGGCATCATGGACGAGGAGCGCCGCACGACGGTGAATCTGAAGGCCTGCATCTATGCGGCGCGCGAGCGCGTCGCCTTCATCAACACCGGCTTCCTCGACCGCACCGGCGACGAGATTCATACCTCGATGGAAGCCGGCCCGGTGGTGCGCAAGGCGGCGATGAAGCAGCAGGCCTGGATCGGCGCCTACGAAGACTGGAACGTCGACATCGGCCTGGAATGCGGCCTCGCCGGCAAGGCGCAGATCGGCAAGGGCATGTGGGCGATGCCGGACCTGATGGCGGCGATGCTGGAGCAGAAGATCGGCCATCCGAAAGCCGGCGCGACCACCGCGTGGACGCCGTCGCCGACCGCTGCGACGCTGCACGCGACGCACTATCACCAGGTCAACGTGTTCGAGCGTCAATCGGTCCTCGCCCAGCGCGCCAAGGCCAGCGTCGATGCGATCCTGACGATTCCGCTGCTCGGCGACACCAAGCTCACCGCGGAAGAAATCCAGCACGAGCTGGACAACAACGCCCAGGGTATTCTCGGCTACGTGGTGCGCTGGATCGACCAGGGCGTCGGCTGCTCCAAGGTGCCGGACATCAGCAACGTCGGCCTGATGGAAGACCGCGCGACCTTGCGCATCAGCAGCCAGCACATCGCCAACTGGCTGCGTCACGGGCTCACCAACAAAGAGCAGGTGACGGAGACCTTGAAGCGCATGGCCGCGGTGGTCGACAAGCAGAACGCCGGCGACACAGCTTATCGCCCGATGGCGCCGAAGTTCGACGACGTCGCCTTCGACGCCGCCTGCGACCTGGTGTTCAAGGGCTGCGAACAGCCCAACGGCTACACCGAGCCGCTGCTGCACCAGCGCCGTCAGGAAGCGAAGAAGAAGTACGGCATCGCGTAGTCGCGCGTCGCCGCTTCAACAAAAAGGCCGCGAAAGCGGCCTTTTTGTTGCGCCTCTGTCATTCCCGCGTAGACGGGAATCCAACGACGGGCAGCGCTGCCCTGCCAGAACTGGATTCCCGCTTTCGCGGGAATAACGATTAAGCCGCAGGCGCCGCCGGCGCCAGCAGTTCCTTCAGCGGCCGGGTCTCGTCGGCCAGCTGCGCCGGATCGCCCTTGATCTTCTCGGCAACCAGCTTCTTGGCGATCATGAATTCCTGCGGGCGGCTGACCGAATCCACCGCCAGCAGCACACCGTCCTTCAGATAGAACGCCAGGAAGTTGCGGTTGGCCGGCGAGCCGCGCAGCACCACGGTGTCGTAGCCCTGGTTCAGGCCCACCATCTGCAGCTTCAGGTCGTACTGGTCGCTCCAGAACCACGGCACCGCGTTGTAGGGCTTGAGCTGGCCGACCAGCAGCGCCGCGGCGCTGCGCGCCTGCTCCAGCGCGCTGGGCACCGATTCCAGGCGAATGCGGCGGCCGGCGTAGGCGCTCGGGTGGCTGCTGCAGTCGCCGATGGCGAGGATGTCCGGATCCGAGGTCTGGCCGTATTCGTCGACCGCGATGCCGTTGTCGACCAGCAGCCCGGCTTCCTGGGCGATCTCGACGTTCGGGATCAGGCCGATACCGACGATGACCACGTCGGCCGGAATTCTCAGGCCGTCGCCGGCCAGCACCGTCGTGACCTTGCCGGACTCGTCGAACTCGAAGCCGGTCAGCGCGGTGTTGACCAGGATGTGCACGCCGGCCTCGGTGTGCACGCGCGAGTAGAACTCCGACAGCTCCGGCGCCGTCACGCGCTGCAGCACGCGCGGCATCGCCTCGAGCACGGTGACGTCGATGCCCTTCTTGCGCGCCACGGCGGCGACTTCCAGGCCGATGTAACCACCACCGATGATCACCAGCTTGTTGCCGGGCTTGAACTGCTCGCGCATGCCGTCGACGTGGCCGATGGTGCGCAGGTAGTGCAGGTTCGGCGCCTTATTCACGCGCTCGTCCGGCAGGCTCAGCAGGCGCGGACGCCCGCCAGTGGCCAGCACCAGCTTGCCGTAGCTCAGCTGGCGGCCGTCCTGCAGCGTCACGGTCTTGGCGACGCGGTCGATCCGGGTCGCCAGCGCGTTCGGGATGAACTCGATCTTGGCGTTGTCGTAGGTCGCCGGCGCCTTCACGTGCAGGCGGTCGATGGTGATCTCGCCGGACAGGAAGGCCTTGGACAACGGCGGCCGCTGGTACGGCAGGTGCGGCTCGTCGCCGACCAGGGTCACCGCGCCGGTGTAGCCGTTCATGCGCAGTGCAATCGCCAGCTCGCCGGCGGCGTGGCCGGCACCGACGATCAGTACGGAATCCGTAGCGGTAAAACTTGCCTCGGTGGTCATTGAAGCGGTCTCGTTGTGGAGGGGCGGACGCAGCAGCAGGGCCGCAAGATTAAGCGCTAGCGCACTCCCGGCTCAAACCTCCGTATGGACGGCGCCGGTAAGAGCACTGGCCCCGTAGCGTGGTCAGCGCCGACAATGGCGGCTGTTTTCGCCACCGCCGCCGTCAGCCCGATGACCGATTCCCCCGCCGTTCCGATGTCGCCACCGCTATGGGATGGCCGCAGTCTGCTCAGCCTGCTGCCGTTGCAGGCGCTGGGCGGCGACCGCTTTGCCAGCTGCGCCTCGGACGACAACTTCAACAAGCGTCTGTACGGCGGCCAGTTGCTGGGCCAGGCGCTGATGGCCGCAGCGTATTGCGCACCGGTTGAACGCCGCGCGCACGTGCTGCAGGCGATCTTCCTGCGCGGCGCGCTACCCGATCAGCCGCTGAGCTTCCAGGTGCAACGCCTGCTCGACGGCGGCCGCTACTCGTCGCGCCAGGTGCGCGTCAGCCAGGGCGAGCAGGCGGTGCTCGACGCGCAGGTGTCGTTCCAGATCACGCAGGATTCGCCGCTGCACCGGCAAGTCGACGCCGACGCCGCGCCCGATCCGGAGGCGCTGGCCGACATGGTCGACCTGCTGCGCGAGTCGCGGCGCTTTGATCTGAGCACGGTGCCACTGATAGAAAAACCCTGCGTCGAAATGCGGCCGGTGGCGCCGGAGCAGTTTTTGTTCGTGGCCAATCGCCAGCCCCGTCAGCGCTTCTGGCTGAAGCTGCGCGAGCCGCTGGGCACGGATGCCAGCGCCGCGATGCACGGCGCCGCGATCGCCTACCTGTCGGATTATTTCGTCACCTTCTGCAGCTACGGCGTCTACACGCCGATGGTGGGCATGCGCGACTACTACGTCGCCAGCCTGAATCACGGCCTGTGGTTTCACGAGCCGGCGCGCGGCGACGACTGGCTGCTGTTCGACTGCGAAAGCCCGGCCACCGGCCATGGCCGCGGCTTCGCGACGGTGAAGATTTTCGATCGCCAGCGGCGGCTGGTCGCGTCGGCGACGCAGCAGTGCACGCTGGGCGATCGGCGTTAGTTAGCTGAATCATGGGAATGTGCGCCGAGGGACGCCCGAGGCGGCATGCGATGCAAGGCGCAGCGCTGCCCGCCGGTGTCGCCACCATTGGCAGCGCCGCAGCGCGCCCGCCTCGGCAGGACAGCACTGCCGACATCAGTGATTCGGTGGCCCGGGTCAACCCGACATCCGCGTCATCAACATTGCGGATTCACCCGCCGCTCCCCTGAGGCACGGTCAGTGTGCGCGGAAATCTCGTCCGCGACGCCATCAAACAGGGGATCCACCATGTACAGCCGACCATTGTTCCGCCGCTTCACCGCCATTGCCGCTCTCGCGATCGCCAGCGTCTGCGGCTCGTCCGCCGCTGTTGCCGGCGACAGCAAACCCAGCGTGCAGAACGCCATTCATCAGCCCGCCAGCCGGGCCAAGATCAAGCTCAGTCCGCAGGCGACCAGCGCGGTGAACGTGCTTTATTTCGTCGACTACTCGCTCGGCACCGACAGCTTCGCGATGGCCCTTTCGAGTCTCGGCATCAGCCCGACGATGACCAACGATGCCACCGAGTTCAACACCTTGCTGCAGGCCGGCGGCTGGGACCTGGTGATTGCGTTGCAGCAGAACTACCCGGCCACCAGCACCTACGCCAGCAGCCTGAGCGCCTATGTCGCCGCCGGCGGCAAGGCGATCTACAGCGATTGGACCTCCGACGCCACCATGCTCGGCAGCTTCGGCGCCGCCGCGACCGGCAGCCTGAATTTTCTGTCGATCACGCCGACCAGCAGCGCCATCTGGACCTCGCTGACGTCGCCGATCGCGCTGCTCAATCCGGGCTGGGGTATTTATGCCGTCGGACTGAGCCCGATCGGCGACGGCGTCGTCGACGGCACCTACGAAAATGGTGACGCCGCGGTGATCGTCGCCAACGCCGGCCGCACGATCATCAACGGCACCCTGCAGGACAGCTACAACGATCCCAACCAGGGCATCCAGATCGCGGTCAACGAAATCAACTATCTGCTGACGCCGCCGGTGGCGAGCGCGCTGAAGGGAACCATCATCGGCCAGTCCGGCAAGGCCAGCGTCAAGTGCCTGAACGAATCCACCGGCCAGAGCGTCACGATCAAGACCAAGAAGAGCTTCGACTGTGTTGGCGCCGGTCTGACGATCGGCACCGGCCAGACCTTCACTGTCACCGCAAAAGGCACCGTCAAATAGGTAGGAGCTGACCGGGTGGCGCCGTGCGCGAACAACCAGCGCACGGCGCACTCGCCTAGGCGGCGAGCGCCGCCCTGGATTTGGCGCGCATCTCCAGCGCCAGGTGCAGCAGCAGCGCCGCGATCAGCGGCGCAATGTAGTACACCGCGCGAAACGCGAGCAGCGCCGCCATCAATTTGCCGTGGCCCAAGGCACTGCCGAGCAGCGCGATGAAGGTGCCTTCGAGCACACCGATGCCCGCGGGCAAACGCACGATCAGGCCGCCGAGGCCGCTCGCCATGAACGCGATCATTACCGGGCCGAACGGTACGCTGTCCGGCATCAGCAGGAACACCGAGGCCGACGCCGCGGTCCAGGTCACCGCGGACAGCGCCAGCTGGGCGCCGGCATAGGGCAGCGACGGGCACTGGAATTCGACGCCGCGGATTTCGCGCTTTCGCCCATGAAACACTGCGCAAAATGCCAGGTACGCAGCAACGATGCCGAGCAGCAGCAGGCCGCCGCCCTGTAGCGCGGCATGGCCCATGTGCCAGGAGGTTTTAAGCTGCGGCGGCGTGAACAGCAGCAGCAGACCGGCCAGCAGAATGAAACCGGCCCAGTTGGTCAACACCGACAGGCCGATGATCTGCGTGGTCTGCGCGGTGCTCAGTCCGTAGCGCGAATACAGTCGGTAGCGGAAGCCCATGCCGCCGAGCAGCGCGCCGACGTTGAGGTTCACCGCGTAGCTGACAAAGGCGATCGCCAATACCGTCGGCGTCGGGATGTCGTGCTTGACGTAGTGACGCGATAGCAGGTCATAGGACGCGCAGGCCAGATACGCGAGCATCGCCAGCGCGAACGACGAGGCGACGGTGGCGACGCTATAGGCGCGCAGCGCCTCGCCGATCTCGACCCAGTCCAGCTCGCGGCCGCGATCGACGACGATCCACACCACGGCGACCAGGAAGAACACCGAGAGCAGCCATTTGCCGCGGCGCTGCCATTGAGACTTGTCCATAAGCGCGGGGGCGTTCCATCGCGAAGTAGCCCGCAGTGTTTTGCCGGGGCACTGAATCGGGCATGAAGCCCGTCAGGCCCTGCGCATGCCGACATGTATTGCCGGCATGCGCATCGAAGCGCTGCCTAGTTGACGACCTTGAACTTGGTCTTCGGCATCACCGCCTTCAATTCGCTGTCGGCGTAGCGCCGACAGTTGCCCGGCCGATCGCAGACCTGCAGCGACTGCACGATCCGGTTGCCGGGCTGCGTACCCCGACTCGGCGTGATGGCGGAAGTCGCGCTGCCGTTGATCACGGGCGCGCTGGCCTACCGCAGATGGTGGACGCCGCAGACGGCGCAATGCGCGCTACTAACCGCGATCCCCAACGAGCGCGCCGATGATCGACCTGCATGGCATGACCAGCCCGAACGTCCGCAAGATCTTCATCGCCCTGGAGGAGCTGGGGCTGCAATATCGCTTCCACCATGTGAAGGTGCTGCTCGGTGAGCAGTTCGGGCCGCGCTTTCGCGCGCTCAATCCCAACAGCAAGGTGCCGGTGATCGTCGACCATGACGGCCTGGACGGCGAGCCGGTCACGGTATTCGAATCGGGCGCGATCCTGCTCTACCTGGCGGAAAAAGCCGGCCGTTTCCTGCCATCCACGCGCGGCGCCCACTACGAAATGCTGCAATGGCTGATGCTGCAGGTGGCCAACGTCGGGCCGATGCTGGGCCAGCTCAACCACTACGTGATGTATGCCGCCGAAGGCAACGACTATTCGCTGCGGCGGTATCGCAACGAGGCGCTGCGCCTGTACGCGCTGCTCGACGAGCGCCTGGCGGATCGCCGCTTTCTCGCGGGCGACTACGGCCTCGCCGACATCGCAACCTGGCCTTGGCTTGCCTATCTGGAACGCCATGGCCAGAGCTGGGCCCAGTACCCGAACCTGCGGCGATGGCACGACGCGATTGCGCTGCGTCCAGCCGTGACACGCGCGCTCGAGGCGATTGCGCGCATCGAAAAGGACGACGCCGCGACGATGGCCGAGGCGAGCCCCGCGACTCTCGATCGGTTCTTCAACCGCACAGGACCCTAGGTCGTCGGCGCCGTCGGCACGGTCATCGCGCCGACATTCGGGCAAGCTAGCCTGAGCCAACCGTTATCGTGGAAGCGAGATCATGGGCCATTCCCGCCGCAGCAAACCCCGCAAGGGGCTCAGCCGCCGCGACTTCCTGACACGCGCGGCGGTCGCCACGCTGGCGCTGGGTGGTCCGGCCTTCGCCGCGGCACGGGCCGCCGGCAGCGGTGCCGCCGCAAGCGCCGCCAGCCCGTTCCAGCACGGTGTCGCCAGCGGCGACCCGCTCAGCGACCGGGTGATCCTGTGGACGCGCATCACCACGGCGGCTACCGACAAGATCAGCGTCGACTATCGCTGGTCCACCGATCCGGCGATGCTCAGCGGCGTCAAGACCGGCAGCACCAAGACGTCGTCGGCCAGCGATTACACGGTCAAGGTCGATCTGAAAAAACTCAAGCCCGGCAAGACCTACTACTACCAGTTCTCGGCGCTCGGCTACCTGTCACCGGTGGGCCGCACCCGCACCCTGCCCACCGGCAGTCCGGGCCGGCTGCGCATCGGTGTCGCCTGCTGCGCCAGCCTCGCGCACGGCTATTTCAACGCTTATGCGCGGATCGCCGCGCGTAACGACCTGGCGGCGGTGCTGCATCTGGGCGACTACCTCTACGAATACGGCACAGGCGAATACGGCAATGTTCGCCAGTACCAGCCGGACAACGAGATCGTCACGCTCGCCGACTACCGCACGCGGCATGCCCAGTACAAGACCGATGCCGATCTGCAGGAAATGCATCGCCAGCACCCGGTGATCGCGGTCTGGGACGATCACGAAACCGCGAACAACGCGTGGAGCGGCGGCGCCGCGAACCACGACGAGGCAACGGAAGGGACCTGGGCGCAGCGCGTCGCCGGCGCGCTGCAGGCCTACTACGAATGGATGCCGGTGCGGCATGCCAGCGATACCGATCCCAAACTCAACTACCGGCATTTTCAGTTCGGCGACCTGGCCGACGTGATGATGGTCGAGACGCGGCTGCTGGCACGCTCGCAGCAGTTACCGCCCAATCAGGGCGCGACCTTCACCCAGACCGGCGACTTCGCCGACCCGTCGCGCGAGCTGCTCGGCAGCACGCAGGCGGACTGGCTCAGCCAGCAACTGCGCGGCTCGTCCAGCAAATGGAAGCTGCTCGGCCAGCAGGTGATGCTGGCGCAACTGAAAGTCGCCGGGGCGAGCAACGCCGCCGGCACCAGCCGCTACGTCAACCCGGATCAATGGGACGGTTACAACCCGGCGCGCGAGCGGCTGTTCTCGGTGCTCAAAGGCGACGAGTCGAACCCGGCGGTGAGCAACGTCGTCGTACTGACCGGCGACATCCACAGCTCCTGGGGGGCGGACCTGACCGAAGATCCGAACAATCCGGATCTCGCCTCCGGCGGCTACGACCCGAAAACCGGCGCGGGCTCGCTGGCGGTCGAATTCGTCTCCACCTCGGTGACCTCGCCCGGCCTGGACTCGCTGCCCAAACTCGCCGACGCCGGCAAGAAAATCAATCCGCATATCAAGTACGCCGAGATCACGCGGCGCGGCTACCTGCTGCTGGACATCAAGCCCGAGCGCGTGTCCGGAGAATGGTGGTATGTCGACACGATTCTGGATCCGGCGAACACCGGCGAAAGCTTTGCCGCGGCGTACAAGGTCGGCGACGGTCTGAATCATCTGCAGGCGTCGGAGCAGAGTTCGCCGATGAACGGACCACCGCCGGCTCCCTGATCTGCGGGTTTTTGCGGCGTCCCTCGATACGCGGGCAAGCCTGCTAACCGGGGGAACGGGAGTTTGGGGCATCTGCCGACTCCGTTCATCGCGAGTAGCCGCGAAGCGGCGCATCGATCGACGCAATGAAAACTCAAGCCCGATAAGCCCCCGGCCGCAGACCGGTCCATTGTTTGAACGCGCGGTGAAACGCGCTGGCCTCCGCAAAGCCCAGTTCCGCTGCAATGTCGGCGAGGCTGGCGTCGCTGCCGCTCAGGTGCTGCACGGCGAGGTCGCGGCGCAGCGAGTCCTTGATCTGCGTGAACGACACGCCTTCGCGCTCGAGGCGTCGGCGCATCGTCGTCGCGCCGATGTGGAAGGCGTCGGCGAGTTCGTCGAAGCCCGGCCACTCGGTCGGTGGCAGCGCCATCAGATGGCGGCGGATGCGCCGGCCCAGGCTGTTTTCGTCGCGGAACTTGAGGATGAAGTTGGCCGGCGCGCCACGCAGGAATTCCTGCAGGCTGCGCGAATTCTGGATCACCGGCGCCTCCAGCAGCAGCGCGCTGAAGCTGATCGACGTCGCCGGCGCGTCGAATTCCAGCTGCGCCGAGAACACGTCCTGATACTCGCGATGCCAGGCCGGCGCCGGATAGGCGAAGCTCGCGCGCAGGATCGGAATGCGGCGGCCGATCAACCAGCAGGCCAGGCCGTGGCTGAGCACCAGCAGGGTTTCGTGGGCGAACACCGGGTCGCGACCGGCGACGGCCGCGGTACTGCGCAGGCTCAGGCTGGCTTCCGGGCCGCTCAGCTGCAGCTCGATGCCGGTGTCGTCGAGCAGGATGCCGAAGAACTGCGCGATGCGGCGCAGCGCCTGGCTGAGCTTGGGCGTGTCCAGCGCCAGCCGGCACAGCGCGGCGAAGCTGCCGACTTTCATGCGCCGCGAATCCTGGCCGAAGAACTCGTCGTCGAGCGCCCGGGCCACCGTCAGCCACAGCGCGCCGAAGGTTGCGGCCGGGACGCGAGCGCCTTCGTCGGCTAGCTGGTCCGCGGTAATGCCGGTCGCGGCGCAGATCGCCTCGACGTCCGCCCCGCCGCGACGCGCGGCCGACAGCGCCTCGCGCACAAAGGCGATCGAGACGCTGCCGCCGCGGCTTTGCTGCTGCACTTCCAATCGATCTCCTGTCAGCTCCCTACGCCGCGAGCGGGGGAGGGTTGGGGTGGGGGCGCGAGGTAAAGAGCAGCGCCGCGACGTCTCGCCCCCACCCTGGCCCTCCCCCGCTCGCGGGGGAGGGAAACAAGCACGGGAGTCCATGACCGATTCTCTCACTGCGGATGGCGCTTTTCGACATCCTCGCGCCGGCCCGGGGTTCTTAAAATCAGCGGGTTAAACCCGCACACCTCCAAGAGCCGCCATGAACGATCTGTCGATGCACGCCAAGCCGGTCCCCTACAAGGCCAAGAACAAGGTCCGCTTCGTTACCGCGACCTCGCTGTTCGACGGCCACGACGCGACCGTGAACATCATGCGCCGCATCCTGCAGGCCACCGGCGCCGAGGTGATTCACCTCGGCCACAACCGCTCGGTCGGCGAGATCGTCAACGCCGCGCTGCAGGAAGACGTGCAGGGTCTGTGCATCACCAGCTACCAGGGCGGCCACAACGAGTTCTTCCGCTACATGGTCGACCTGCTGCGCGCCAACGGCGGCGGCAATATCAAGATCTACGGCGGCGGCGGCGGCGTGATCGTGCCGGCCGAGATCAAGGGCCTGATGGATTACGGCGTCACCCGCCTGTACTCGCCCGAAGACGGCGCGATCATGGGCCTGCAGGGCATGATCAATGACGTGATCCAGGGCTGCGACTACGATCTCACGCCGCTGGCGCCCAAGGCCGCCGACGCGCTGGCCGCGCTGCGCAGCGGCAATCGCCGCCAGCTGGCTCAGGTGATCACCGCGATCGAGAACGGCAGCTATTCCGACGCGGTCAAGCTGGCGATCCGCGAGGCCGCCGCCGAGGTCAAGACGCCGACCCTGGGCATCACCGGCACCGGCGGCGCCGGCAAGTCCTCGCTGACCGACGAGCTGGTTTTGCGCATGCGGCTCGACCAGAACGACGCTTTGAAGATCGCGATCGTGTCGATCGACCCGTCGCGCAAGCGCACCGGCGGCGCGCTGCTCGGCGACCGCATCCGCATGAACGCGATCGAGCCGTGGACCGAAGGCAAGAACAACGTCTACATGCGCTCGCTGGCGACGCGCGACACCGGCAGCGAGCTGTCCGCGGCGCTGCCCGACGTGATCGCCGCCTGCAAGCTCAGCGGTTTTGACCTGATCATTGTCGAGACTTCCGGCATCGGCCAGGGCGACGCCGCGATCGTGCCTTTCGTCGACACCTCGCTGTACGTGATGACGCCGGAATTCGGCGCCGCCTCGCAGCTGGAGAAGATCGACATGCTCGACTTCGCCGACTTCATCGCGATCAACAAGTTCGACCGCAAGGGCTCGGAAGACGCGATCCGCGACGTACGCAAGCAGTACCAGCGCAACCGCGAGCTGTTCATGCAGCGCACCGAGGAAATGCCGGTGTACGGCACGATGGCCTCGCGCTTCAACGACGACGGCGTCACCGCGCTGTACCAGGCACTGGCAGCGAAACTCGGCGCGATCGGCCTGAAACTCGCGCCCGGCGCGCTGCCGAAAGTCACGGTCAAGGCCTCCAGCGCCGGGCGTGCGATCGTGCCGCCGGACCGCGTGCGTTATCTCGCCGACATCGCCGACAGCGTGCGCGGCTATCACAAGGAGGTCGCGCGCCAGGCGCGCGCCGCGCGTGAGCGCCAGTCGCTGCGCACGGTCAAGGCGCTGTTTGAAGCCAGCGGCAAGCCGGCCAAGGATTTCGACGAGTTGATCTCGGCCAAGGACGGCGAACTCACCACGCAGGCCAGACAGCTGCTCTCGGCCTGGCCGGAACTCGTGCAGCGCTACGCCCAGGACGAGGACGTGGTGAAGATCCGCGACAAGGAGATCCGCACGCGCCAGATCAGCGAGTCGCTCTCCGGCACCAAGATCCGCAAGGTGTCGCTGCCGCGTTTCGAGGACGAAGGCGAGACGCTGCGCTTCCTGATGAAGGAAAACCTGCCGGGCTATTTCCCGTTCACGGCCGGTGTGTTCCCGTTCAAGCGCGAAGGCGAAGACCCGACGCGCATGTTCGCCGGCGAAGGCGATGCCTTCCGCACCAACCGCCGCTTCAAGCGCGTCTCCGAAGGCATGCCGGCGCATCGCCTGTCGACCGCGTTCGACTCGGTGACGCTGTACGGCTGGGACCCGGACCTGCGTCCGGACATCTACGGCAAGGTCGGCAACTCCGGCGTGTCGATCGCCTCGCTCGACGACATGAAGGTGCTGTACGACGGCTTCGACCTGTGCGCGCCGACGACCTCGGTGTCGATGACGATCAATGGTCCGGCACCGATGCTGCTGGCGATGTTCATGAATGCGGCGATCGATCAGCAGGTCGACAAGTTCAGCGCCGGCAAGGGCCGCGCGCCGAATGCCGACGAGTACGCGCAGATCAAGGCAAAGACGCTGTCCAGCGTGCGCGGCACCGTGCAGGCCGACATCCTGAAAGAAGACCAGGGCCAGAACACCTGCATCTTCAGCACCGAATTCGCGCTGAAGATGATGGGCGATATCCAGCAGTACTTCGTCGACAACAAGGTTCAGAACTTCTACTCGGTGTCGATCAGCGGTTATCACATCGCCGAAGCCGGCGCGAACCCGATCAGCCAGCTCGCGTTTACGCTCAGCAACGGCTTCACCTATGTCGAGAGCTACCTGGCCCGCGGCATGAACATCGACGACTTCGCGCCGAACCTGAGCTTCTTCTTCAGCAACGGCATGGACCCGGAATACACCGTGATCGGCCGCGTCGCGCGGCGCATCTGGGCAGTGGCGATGAAGAACCGCTACGGCGCCAACGAGCGCAGCCAGAAGCTGAAGTATCACGTGCAGACCTCCGGCCGCTCGCTGCACGCTCAGGAGATGAATTTCAACGACATCCGCACCACGCTGCAGGCGCTGCTGGCGATCAACGACAACTGCAACTCGCTGCACACCAACGCCTACGACGAGGCGATCACCACGCCGACCGAAGAGAGCGTGCGCCGCGCGATGGCGATCCAGCTGATCATCAACCGCGAATTCGGCCTGGCCAAGAACGAGAACTCGTTGCAGGGCAGCTTCATCATCGACGAGCTGACCGATCTGGTCGAAGAAGCGGTGCTGAAGGAATTCGAGGCGATCGCCAGCCGCGGCGGCGTACTCGGCGCGATGGAAACCGGCTATCAGCGCGGCAAGATCCAGGAAGAATCGCTGTACTACGAGCACAAGAAGCACGACGGCTCGATGCCGATCATCGGCGTCAACACCTTCCGCAATCCCAACGGCGAAGAAGGGCAGAAGGAAATCGAGCTGGCGCGTTCAACCGACGACGAGAAGCAGAGCCAGCTCGCGCGCCTCGCCGACTTCCAGCAGCGCAACGCCGCGGATGCGCCGGCGCTGCTGCAGCGCCTGCGCGACGCGGTCGTCACCGACGGCAACCTGTTCGAGGTGCTGATGGACGCGGTGCGCGTCTGCTCGCTGGGGCAGATCACGCAGACCCTGTTCGAGGTCGGCGGGCGCTATCGGCGGAATATGTAGTTTGAATCCTCTGTAGGAGCGGGCTTGCCCGCGACCAGGGCCATCACAGGCATAGTCGCGGGCACAGTCGCGGGCAAGCCCGCTCCTACAGGTGAGGCTGGCAAGTTCATCCCCGCCCGCGCCAGAATGCCGACCGTGCACTCCACGATCCCGGCGCCGCCATGAGCCACACTGACGGACCCACACCGAACTGGCGCGCGGCTTTGGCAGAGTTCGAGCGCCTACTGTCGCTGGAACCGGCGGCGCAGCGCGGCGAACTCGATGCGCTGCAACGCTCGCATCCCGAGCTGTATCCGCAGGTGCAGACGCTGCTGAAATCCCACCGGCAGGCCGAAGGCGGCGCCTTCATGGCGACCGAAATAGCCGATCGTTCGAGTATCGGCCTGCCCTCCGAATCCGCACTGCAGGCTGGCGAGCTGATCGGCCAGTACCGGCTCGAACGCCCGCTCGGCGAAGGCGGCATGGGCGAAGTCTGGCTGGCTCGACGCGCGGACGGTCTGTTCGAGGTGCCGGTCGCGCTGAAGCTGATGCATCTGCACCTGGCGCAGTCTTCGGCTCGCGACCGCTTCGTGCGCGAAGGCCGCATTCTCGGCCAACTGACGCACGGCAACGTCAGCCGCCTGCTCGACGCCGGTGTGCTGCCCGGCGGCCAGCTGTATCTGGCGCTGGAATACATCGCCGGCCAGCGCATCGACCGGTGGTGCGACGAGCATCGCCTCGACGTGCATGCGCGCGTGCGGCTGTTCCTGCAGGTCTGCGAAGCGGTTGCGCATGCGCACGCGCACCTGGTCGTGCACCGCGACCTCAAGCCCTCGAACATCCTGGTCACCGACGACGGCGTGGTGAAGCTGCTCGACTTCGGCATCGCCAAGCTGGTCGAGGACGAGCAGACGCAGACGCCACAATCCGATCTGACCCAGGTCGGCGGCCGCGCGCTGACGCCGGACTATGCGGCGCCGGAGCAGATCGAAGGCGCCGCGATCACCGTCGCCACCGACGTCTATACGCTGGGCCTGATCCTCTACGGCCTGCTCAGCGGCGCGCGGCCTTATCGCGACGTCGGCCGCGGCTCCGTGCGCGAACTCGAGCGCGTGATCCTCGACGTCGAACCGCGTGCGGCCAGCGCCGCGGTGACGACGCAGCACGATGCCGGCGACAGCGCCGCGCTGCGTGCGACGACACCGCGGCGCCTGCGCGAAGCGCTGCGCGGCGACCTCGACACCATCATTGGCAAGGCGCTGAAGAAGTCGCCGAAGCAGCGCTATCCCACCGTGCTGGCGCTGGCCGGCGACCTGCGCGCCTATCTCGCCGAGCAGCCGATCAGCGCACGGCCCGACAGCCTGGCCTATCGCAGCGCCAAGTTCGCCCGCCGCCACGGCCTGCACACGCGCCGCGTGCGCATCATCGCAGGCCTGGCGATCATCTTCGGTGCCGTCGCGCTGACCACGCTGTGGCATTGGCAGCAACGCGAAAAGCAGCAGGCGCTGGACCAGCAGGCGCTGCGTGCAAGAGTGGCGCTGCTCTACGACAACGGCCGCCGTGAACTGCTGGCACACAACGAGGCCCGTGCAGCGGTGTACCTCAACGAGGCCTACAAGCTCGGCGTCGATACGCCGGCGCTGCGCTACATGCTGGCGCGCGCGATGCGCGTGGTCGACGCGCAGCAGAGGAGGATCGATACGGGTGCGCCGCTGATGACCGCGCAGGCCAGCCCCGACGGGCAGCACGTTTTCGCCGTCGGCAGCGATCATTCCCTGCGCGAGTACGACAGAATCACCGGACGCCTGGTGTTCGAGACCCGGCTCGCCGCCGAGGTTGATTTCAATTTCGAGCTCAGCGCCGAGTACAGCCCGAAAGGCAGCCTGATATGGGCCACCAGCAGCCAGTCCGATGCACCGGAACGTCGGCTGCGCCTGTTCGCGGCCGACGCGGCGGCGCCTCCCGTACAGCTGCTGCCTGGCGTCAGCAACTACGGCACGACGCCGACCCCGATCGATAGCGACGACCAGACCGTGGCTTTCATCGATCACGATGGCGCCATCGTGCTCGCCGATCGCAAAGGCCAGCAAACCTCCCGTATCGCAGGAGCGTTCACCAGCGTCGGGTTTTGCCGCGACAGCGATCTGCTGCTGGCCGGAACCGCGAACGGCAGCCTTCGCATCCTCGATCGCGACGGCCGCCTGCAGCGGGAGCTGCTCGGCCTGCATGGCATCACCGTGGCGCAAAGTTCGACGCCGGGCTGTGGCATCGTCGCCGCTGGCAGCGATCAGGGAACGGTGCGGGCCTGGGACCGTCTCAGCGGCGAACTGCTGATGAGCGGCGGCCATCAACAGGCCATCGGCGATCTCAAACTGGACGACAGCGGATCGCGACTGATGTCGCTGAGCCGCGACAGCGTCGCGATCTGGGACCCGCGCAGCGGCACGCTGATCTATTCGGCGAAATTCCGCAGCCACAGCCAGGATCTGGCGCAAATGCGCCCTGACGGCCAGGTCTTGGCGCGACTGGAAAGCGGGCGCCTGTCGGTGCTCGATCCGGTCAGCGGCACGGATCTGTATTCACTGGACGGCCACATCGGCGCGCCGGCGACGTTCGCCTTCGACGCCTCGAATCGCCGCCTGCTCAGCGGCGGCGCCGACGGCGCGCTGGTGCTGTGGAATCTGCCGCAGCGACAGCTGGCGGAATTCACGCAAGGGCCGATCAGCGCCGCAGCCGCGGCACAGAACGATCCGCCCGCCACGGCGGTGAGCTTCAGCCACGACGGCCACTGGCTGTTCGCCGGTGGCGCCGATGGTGGCGGTGCGATCTGGGATGCGAAGAAGCGGAGCCGCGTCGCGGCGCTCGAAGCCAGTGGCTCACCG
Source organism: Hydrocarboniphaga sp. (assembly GCF_965279055.1). Classification (NCBI taxonomy): domain Bacteria; kingdom Pseudomonadati; phylum Pseudomonadota; class Gammaproteobacteria; order Nevskiales; family Nevskiaceae; genus Hydrocarboniphaga; species Hydrocarboniphaga sp. The sequence goes on from NZ_OZ257125.1 coordinate 3,270,931, forward strand.
GTCAGCGCGGTCGCGTTCAGCCCCAATGACCGCTGGGTCGCGGTCGGCGACTGGAACCAGAGCCTGCGCATCCTCGATCGCAGCTCGGGCAAGATCCTGCGCACGCAGCACGACATGGGCGGGCGTTTCTTCCTGCTCGAATTCGCCGCGACCGGCCGCGTCATCGCCGGCGCGATGGCCGGCGGTCTGGCCAAGTTGTGGGACGCCGGCAACGGTCAGGAACTGGCGAGCTTCCAGCGTGACGAAGCCCGCGCCACGGCGCTGTCGCCGGACGGCGCCGCGTTCGCCGTCGGCCTCAATGGCGTGATCAGGCTGTGGAATATCGAACGCCGGCAAGACGTCTGGTCGACGCCGCTGCCGCCGGAAGCCGAGGCGCGCATCGGCGTCGTCGCCTTCAGCCGCGATGGTCGTCGCCTGCTGGTCACGTCGATGGCGCAGCACGCGTATCTGCTCGACGCGGCCGACGGCCGCATCCTGCAACACGCGAGCATTCCGGCATCGACCTATTTCGCCGTCGGCGGCTTCGATTCCAAGGGCGCGCAGATCGTGCTCGGCGACGGCTCCAAATCGCTGGCGCTGTGGCGTTTGCGCGATGGCCGGCTGCTGCGACTCGAAGGCCACAGCGGGCAGCTGTTCGCGGCGTCATTCAGCGCCGATGCGACACTGGTGCTGTCATCCGGTGAAGACGGTGTGGTCAACATCTGGGACGCCGACAACGGCGATCTGCTGGACAGCTTTGCCGCGCAGGCCGGCGCGGTGCAATGGAACTACGCGCGATTCAGCCCGGACTGGACGCAGATCCTGACCGGTGGCACCGACAACCGCGCGCGGCTGTGGGATGCGAGACGCGAAGGACGCAGCGCTGCTGAAATCGAAGCGCTGCTCAAATGCCGTGTGCCATGGAAAACCGTCGGCGCCTCGCTCGAGCCGGCGGTGCCGGATCCGCGCTACTGCAAGGCGCAGTAGCGCGTAAGGCGCTAGCGCCGATCCGACGGAATGCGGATCGAGAACGAGCGCTCGTCGTCGGAGTGCTTGTACTCGTTCAAGGCATAGCCGACGACCAACCCGATCAGAAACGCGGCGATCGCGATCGCCCACGGAAAATGCGGCTGCCCAGGTCCCTTTACCGATGTTGCCATGACGCTCCCCTCTCCTTGAAGAGCGCCGATCTTATCCCAGCGCCGCGCTATTTCGCCGCCGAGGACACGCGCCAGATCACATTGCCTACATCGTCCGCGACCAGCAGCGCGCCGCTGCTGTCCAGCGTCACGCCAACCGGTCGACCATAGGCGTCGCCGTCCTTGCTCAGGAAACCGGTCAACACGTCGACCGCGGCGCCCGAAGGCTGGCCGCCGGCGAAGGGCACGAAGATCACCTTGTAGCCGCTGGCCGGCTTTCGGTTCCAGGAGCCGTGCTGGCCGATGAACATGCCGTTGGCGAAGGCCGCTGGCAGGCTGTTGCCGCGCGCGGCGGCGAGACCCAGCGAGGCGGTGTGCGAGCCGAGCGCGTAGTCCGGCACCAGCGCCTTGGCCACCAGGTCCGGGTTCTGCGGCTTCACTCGTTCATCGACGTGCTGACCGTAGTAACTGTAGGGCCAGCCATAGAAGCCGCCGTCCTTGACCGAGGTGATGTAGTCCGGCACCAGGTCGTTGCCGAGTTCGTCGCGCTCGTTGACCGCGGTCCACAGCGCGCCGCTGTCCGGCTCCCAGGCCAGGCCGTTCGGGTTGCGCAGGCCGCCGGCGAAAATGCGGTGCGTGCCGGTGGCGACGTCCACTTCCCAGATTGCCGCACGTTCCTTTTCCGCATCGAAGCCATTCTCGGCGACGTTGCTGTTGGAACCGACAGTGACGTAGAGCTTGCTGCCGTCGGCACTGGCGATCAGGTTCTTGGTCCAGTGATGATTGCGCGGGCCGGCTGGCAGATCGACCAGCTTGCTGCCCTGGCCGCTGATCTGCGCCGAGCCCGGCACGTAGGCGTAACGCATCACCGCGTCGGTGTCGGCGACGAACAGCGCATCGCCGACGACGGCCATGCCGAACGGCGAATTCAGATCCTTCAGATAGACGCTGCGCTGATCGGCGACGCCGTCACCGTCGGTGTCGCGCAGCAAGCTGATGCGGTTGGCGCTGGGCACGCCGGCGCCGGCACGCTTCATCACCAGCTTCTCCACCTTGGCCTTGAGGCCCTTGCTGTCTTCGGGCTTGGGTGGCGCATTGGTTTCCGCGACGAGCACGCCGCCGTCCGGCAGCAGGTACAGCCAGCGCGGATGGTCGAGCTTGTCGGCGAAGGCGGCGACCTGCGTGCCGGCGGCCGGCACCGGCTTGGCGCCCTGCGGCCAGCCCTTGGCCGGCGCGATGTTGATCGTCGGCACCAGTGATTTCTGCGGCTCCGGCAGTGCCGGATCGGCGCCCATGCCAGCGGCCTCGCTTTGCGTGCTGGCCGAACTGCAGGCGCTGAGCGCAATGCCAGCGACGATCGCGGCGACAGTGAGCTTGGTGTGCATGTGGAACCTCGTCGATGATGGCTGCGGCGATTAGTGCAGATGCGGATGAGCCGCAGATGAAGCTTGTTTTTCTCCCTTCTCCCTCCGGGAGAAGGTGCCGCGTCAACGGCGGATGAGGGTGTTCGATCTTCGCGCGTATCTTCGAGTCCCTCACCCCTGCCCCTCTCCCGGAGGGAGAGGGGATCTCATTCCTGCTTCGGTCCGGCCGGATGCAGACCCTCCACCGCCAGCGGCTGAAAGTGCCCTGCCGGGGCGGCGTCGAGTTCCGACCAGTCGAGTTCTTCCTGCAGCAGGCGGAAGGCGTCGTCGCCGATTTCGCCATCCTTCCACAGCTGACGCAGCGTGTTGCGTGCGGCGGTGATGGCCGTCATGCGCAGGTGATCGTACTGCGATGCGCCCTGCGGCTGATCGAGGCTTTTCGCGATCTCCGCATCGGCTTCGTACTGCGTGCGCAACGCCGCGGCTTCGTCGGAGTCATCGTGCCTGAGGCTGTCGATGGCCGCGCGCAACATGCGCTGGCGGCCGTGGGAGATGTCGTGGCGCGCACCGTGATCGGCATCGAGCTTGAGCAAGCGCATCAGCGGCTTCAGGCTCAAACCCTGCAACACCAGGGTGCCGAGCACCACTGCGAACGCGCTGAGCACGATGTGATCGCGACCGGCGATGTTCTCCGGCAGCGCGAACGCGGCGGCCAGGGTCACCAGGCCGCGCATGCCGCACCAGCTGATCAGCAGGCTGGAGCGGCGGTCGCTGATCGCCGGCTCCTTGCCGCCGAAGCGCGGCCACAGCCGCGTGGCGGCGTGATGCAGCATCACCCACAGCACGCGTACCAGGATCACCGTCAGCAGCACGATGCCGGCGAGGATCAGCGCGTCGCTGCGTTCGGCGTGCGGCAGCCGCATCAGGATCGGCCGCGCCTGCAGGCCCATCAGCACGAAGGCCAGCACGTTGAGCACGTACACCACGGTTTCCCACACGGAATACGAGCTGACACGGGTGCGCGCCGGCATGCGGCCGACATCGCTCTGCGCCAGCGTCATCGCGTAGGCGACCATGGTCACGATCGCCGACAGGCCGAAGCGCTCGGCCAGCATCCACACGCCGAACGTCGAAACGAACTGCAGCACCGTCGCACTGGCCGGATCGCGCACCGAAAGCGTCACGCGCAGGTAGGCCTTGGCCAGCGTGAAACCGACCGGCACGCTGAGCAGCGCGGCGAGCATCATCAGCGGCGCGGTCTTCGAGAAGCCCGCGCCGGCGACCGCCGCCACCACGGCGAGCCGGTAGATCAGCAGCGCGATGGCGTCGTTGAGCAGGCCTTCGCCCTGCAGGATCAGCATCAGCGAACGCGGCGGCCGCAGGTGATTCAGGATCGCGGTGGCAGCGGCCGCGTCCGGCGGCGCGACGATCGCACCGAGCGCGATCGCAGCGGCGATCGGCAGGCCGCCGAACTTCCAGCCGATGTAAGCCACCGCCGCGGTGGTCAGCAAGGTCGCGGCCAGCACCAGCGAGGTCAGCGGCACGATGTTGCGGCGCAGGTCTCGTGGCGAGGTGTCGAACGCGGCGTCGAGCAGCACCGGCGCGACGAACAGCGTCAGCGCCAGATCGGGCTCGATGCTGATCGACGGCGCGCCCGGCAGAAAGCCGGCGCCGGCGCCGGCCAGCGCCAGCAGCGCCGGATACGGCAGCCCGGTATGCCGCGCCAGGCCGGCCAGCGCGACCGCGCCCAGCAGCAGCGCCAGAATCCATTCGAACAGGAGCATCGGCGGAATGTAGCAGCGCTGGCTGAAGCGCAGTCGTAGGAGCGACACAACCCCGTTGGTCCGGAGCAGCCACCCGACGCTTACTGCCATGCCTCGCCCTATGACAGTGTTACCCGGCGGCAGGTCACCACCCGTGGATCAATGAAGCTCCCGATCCCGGCTTGGCGAAGTGTTGAACCGTGATTTGTAAGCACGACAGAAGTGGGGCATATCCGTGAAGCCCCAGCGCGTAGCGATCTGCCCGACGGTCTGCTTGTGCAGTGCCGGACTGCGCAGCGCCTCGCGACAACGCTGCAGCCGCATTTCACGGATGGTCGAGTTCACGGTTTCACCGAAGTCGGCAAAGACGCTCTGCAAATAGCGCTTGGACACCCGGCAATGCGATGCCACCGCTTCCGTATCCAGCCCGGGGTCCGACAAGTGATTCTCGATATAGGCCTTAGCCTGCCGGCCGATGCGAATGTGCGCCCAGCTTGAGGACAGAACCGGTAGCGCAAGCACTTCCGGAGCTTCCATGGCCGCGTTCGTCACAGCGTCCACCAACATCCCGGCAAACCGACGACCCTCGGACACCGACAGACCACGACCTTCCACGATCGCGAGTTCACACATTAGTTGCAGCATCACACCGGCACCGGAGCGTAGGCGCATCGGCTGACCGCAGCACTCTTCAACATGAGGAATGCGTTGCCGCAGAATCGAACCAGCCACTCGCACGTGCAAAGCGGAGAAAATCTCGTGATGACTGAGGCTGGATACCGACGCCGTAAACGGCCGGGAAGTCGACAGCAACGCGAAGGACCCCGGTTCCGCGGAATAAGCTTTCTCTGCCTGGCAGAAATCGATGCGCGCGCGCCGCGGAATGGTCACGAGGTAGTCGTCGCGGCGATCCGCTTGAACATGATGAGGCTTGCGGTCGCCGCGATGAAGGCCGACGCCCTCGTAAAGAAACACATCGACGACTCCCAGTTGAACGCCCTCGTAGCCGGTCACCCAGGATTGCTCGGCCTCGGCAATGGCGTACTCGACCATGCAAAGTACCGGCGCGTAGGCAGCCGAAACCTTGATCGTGTCCGGATCGATGGCGGCTGCCGGTACGGCCTGAACGTCTCGTGGCATTTCGAGCTTCAAGGTAGTCTCCTCCGTCGCGGCCAGTGCAACCTCCGCAGAGCGTGGATTGCTTGGTTGATATTAGTTTAGTAACCCTAATCTAATTGCTGGCCCATTCCTGTCAACCGCTTTTTCGTTTTTTGACAAAACGAGGCGAAGCCGTCGACAAACCCAGGCGGCGAACGCGATCGACAATGTCGGCACCAGCCCGCCGGCCGTACCGGCTCGATCGTTTCAGACGCCATCCCATGCTCGATCGTTTTGAAAGTCAAATACTCCGTGCCTGCGTGGCGGATCTGACGAGCCGCGTGACGCCCACAATTCAGGACCCCGGAGCGGCGGCCACCCTCAGTATGGCCAGCCGTCTTCTGGCGCATGTGGCGTCACGACTGGAGTCCGCGCAGTTGACCAGTCCGGATGCGGAAGTCGCTGCGCTACAGGCGGAGGAGGCCCGGGAGGATGCGCTGCTCCGGCCGGACAACGCCGCGGACGGCATCACCGCTGAATCGCTCAGCCTCTATGTCGGCAAGTGGATCGAGGGCGCCGAGGTCTCCTCGATCGAAGCATCACTGGGCGGTTTCTCGAAGCGTACCTTGCTGCTTCGGCTGTCGGGTGCACCGCAGTTGGACAACGCCCTGGTGATTCGCTGTGACGAGGTCGGCGGCCCCGTAGAAAGTGCCTCTGCGGACGAACTCGCGATCCTGCGACTGATGCATCGACATTCCGTCCCGGTGGCCGAGCCGCTCTGGGCGGACCCCGCCTTCCCATTCGGCGGCACCGCGCTGAGCACGCGGCGCCTGGCAGGAAGCTCGGCCTACCGCGCCACCGGCCCAGCGATGGGTCCGGTGGGCCCGCAGGCTGCTCGAGAGTTGGCCAAGGTGCTGGCAAAGGTACACGCAGTACCAGTTGCCGAACTGGACCTGTCACCGGAGCTTCGTGCCGCGCGCCTGCCCGAGCATGTGAAGCGCCTGGTCAGCAGTTTCAAGCGGCAACTGGATCGTTATCGCGAGCAGCCCAGCCTCGCGCTGGATGCCGCGTTCGACTACCTGCTAACTCATGTTCCAACTGAAGCGGCACCGCCGACGATCGTGCACGGCGACGCCTCGCTACGCAATCTCATGCTCGACGGAGACAGGGTAAGTGGCCTGGTGGACTGGGAACTGTGGCACCTGGGCGATCCGAACGAAGATCTCGCGTATTGCCGCCCGGAAGTCGAGCAGGTAATGGCCTGGGAGGAGTTTCTGGCTGAATACCAAGCGGCCGGCGGCGCGCCCTGGAGCGCCGAAGCAGGCGCCTACTACGGTCTGTTCGGGGCGGTTCGCAACGCGGTATTCGGGATCACCATCATTCATGGCTTTACCCGCTCGGATCGACCCGAGACGCGCTACGCCTTCGCTGCGCTCTACTTGGCGCGCAAGCTGGTCTCGGACGTCGTGCGGCGTCTGAAAGAGCTCGGTGTAGCCACGGCAGACAGCCATGTGGAATGAAACCCTTCATCTGCCCGAGCCGCCGGTCGCCGCTCTGGCGAACGTCACAGCCGATTTCTGGGCGACGGCCGCCTACTCGTCGCTTGCGCTGTGCACCCTGATATATGGGCTTTACTACTGGTACCGGACCGGTCGCCCGATCATCCTGCTGATGCTGATCGGCGGCGCGCTGTGCTCCACCGTGGAACCCTTCGTCAACGTCGTCGGCGCAGTCTGGCATCCCACGGTGAACCAGGTGACGGCCTTCACGCTCATGGGTCGCGGCATGCCCTGGTTTATCGTCACCGGCTACACCTTCTACTTCGGCGTGCTCGGCTCGCTCAGCTACCTGGCGTTCCGCAAGGGCGTCACCACCCGCCAGTTCTGGCTCTGGGCTACGGTGCCCATGCTGGTGGACGTGGCAATGGAAGAGCTGATGCTCTATTGGGACCTTTACTACTACTACGGTAATCAGCCGCTGATTTTGATCAACAAGCTGCCGCTGTGGTGGGTGCCGTGCAACTCACTGGGCGAACTGCTTGGTGTCTGCCTGCTGGTGAAGGCCGAGCCACTGTTGCGTGGCTGGCGACAGCTGCTGATCCCGCTACTGATTCCAATGGGCGACGCTGTTGCCTACGCAGCCATCTCCCTGCCTTCCTGGATCGTGGTGAATACGCCGGTACCGGACTGGCTCAGCCAACTGGGCGGCGCGAGCACCCTCGGACTTGCGCTGCTGGTTCTGCACGGTCTGGCGAAAGTCATCCCAACAGACTCTGCCCTCGCACACGCGCTCTCGGTTGCAGACAGCGGTAAGTTCAAAGCGGATTCCAGGACTGCTGACACTCTGCAGCCGCAGCAAGCGCAGAAGGTGAAGCACGTCGAATTGAGTCTGCATTGAGGAACGATCCGTGTCGAACTCCGAGAAGCCTTTCTACATCGCGCAGAACCTTGGGTTTTCACAGATCGAGCCGCGAGACGAGTTGCTGCATCCGCAGATCAACGCCGGGATCACTGCCGATTCGGCCACGGAAACGCAGTATCTCGGCTTCAGCGTTCCGGAAGAGCGCATTCACGCACTGTGCTACCTCTGGCATCACCCGAATCTGAAAGTGGTCACCGGTGGTCTCTACGTCTGGCAGGGCATCAAGCGCTACATGCCGGCTGCCGAACTATGCGATGTGCGCACCTTCATGAGTGATCGTGCCCTGGCCAACGATCTGCACGAGTACCGCCTCGACAATGGCTACGGCGTACGCGTAGTGCAACCACTCCAAAAGCTGCACATGAGCTATCGCGACGATTTCCGTAAGAACTCGGTCGATCTCACATACGAGGCGCTGGCACCGCCAGTGATGTTCGGCGACGGCAAGCATTTCGAGCAGCCAATGCGTGTCCGCGGCGATCTTATATTGCGCGGTAATCGCTACGAGGTTGACTGCTTCAATGTGCGTGACCGGTCCTGGGGCAAGGCTCGCCCCGAGGACAACATGCCGCTGCCGCCGGTTTCCTGGATGACGGGCGTATTCGGCGATGACTTCGCCTTCAACTGCAACGTTCTTGATCAGCACGCGGAGAACGCGGAACTCAAGGGCCGTTTCGAGTTGCCGCGCGACAAGACCTTCAACGGCGGATGGGTGCGGCGTGACGGTGTGGTCTCGCGTATCACCACAGCGCGCAAGCGAGTTGAGCGTGAGACGGGAACCAAGCTACCCCGCGCCGTCGAGCTCGAGTTTACCGATGAACATAACCGCACGCTCACTATTCGCGGCTCCCTGCTGGCTGCCTGCCCGTGGCAGGTCTGGTCGAACATGATTTTCATGGTTTGCCTGATGCGCTGGGAGTGCGGAGGCCGAGTGACCAACGGTGATTGTCAGGAAGCGTACTGGAATGACTACCTCAACCACACCACGGACGGATGAGTCGTGAATATCGAACAGACACAACGATCAGCTCGCGTGGCCGTGGTGGGCGCCGGTGTCGGGGGCGCCATGGCGGCCTACCGATTGAAAGCCGCCGGGTGTATGCCGGTGGTCTTTGAGGCGGGTGAAGAAGCTGGGGGCCGTACCCGCACGCTACGACAAGGCGGGTTCATTTTTGATACCGGGGCGGTTGGTCTTCTCGGTAGCTATACCAAAACCCGTGATGTCGCTCGCGAAATCGGCATGGCGGACCAATTCCTGACGCTGAGGCCGATGGGCGCAATTCCGCGGGACGGCGTACTGCGCTATCTCGACATGAAGCATCCCATCCGCAGCTTTCTGTTCAGCGATCTGTTTTCGCTGCGTGCCAAGTTGCGGCTGGCCCGAGTGGTCCGCGATGTCGCGCGTCTTGGCCAGCATCTCAACTATGAGCAAGTGGACGCGCTGGTTCCATATGACGTCGAAACGGTCGAACAGTATTCACGTCGCGCCCTGAACGACGAGCTCTACGACTACTTGGCGGATACGCTCACGCGTGGCGCCTGGCTGGCACCAGGCGAGCAGGCCTCCGTCATCCAGTTTTTCTGGACCGCTAAAAATTTCACGCCGCACATGTACTCCCTCAAAGGCGGCATGAACTCGCTGTCGCTGAGATTGCTTGACGGTATCGAGGTGAAATTCAATTCCCCGGTGTTGTCGGTGGATGAACGTCCCGGCGGTGTCGAGCTTACTTACCAGACGGCCGACGGCGAGCGCAGCGAGCGATTCGAATCCTGCGTCATAGCCGTGCCACCGAAGCAGGCTCTGCCGATTTTCCCGCAGATGATTTCCGACCAACGAGAGTACTTCAAAGCAACGCAATACTCGCGCAGCGTCAATGTCCACTTCGGTTTGTCTAGAAGACCAACGATTCCGGCGCTGTACATCATGGTTCCCAAGCGCGAGTGCACAGACGTGACGACCATCTTTCTAGATCATCTCAAGTCGCCAGATCGGGCACCGCCCGGCAAGGGAATGGTCAGTGTTTTCCTTCGCGCCGAATGGTGCGACCAGCGCTACGACACACCAGACAAGAATGTTATCGACGAAGTCCTCGGCAAGCTGAAACCCTATCTCGGCGACCTGGGCTCCAGTGCCGAGGAGATCGTGGTGCAGCGATGGGCAAACTGCGCGCTGCTTGTGAAACCCGGAATCTTCGCCGCTATGAGCCGTCACTACCGCTCGATCAATCCCACGGCCCGGGTACAACTTGCCGGTGATTACGCTCCATTTAGTTCGGTCAACACGGCGGTGGTAAGCGGAGAAAATGCAGCAAAGCTCCTGATAGCGCGTATGCGTACCGAAGGCAACATACAGCCAGCGTTGGCCGCTTAGCTCATCGACGATTCGCCCGATCCTGATTTGGACGAGCTAGACGATCGATGCTTCGCAAACAGCGTTGGCAGCATCAATTGCACCGCGCGGAGCGTACGAATGGCTAGGGTCGAGAAAGTAGGTGCTTTGTTTGTGTTCGCTACCCGAAGCATCAACGCGCGTGCACAGGACAAGGCAATCGCGGCGGCTGGGTACTCGATAGAGCCCCACAGAGATTCACAAGCCCGATCAAGCAGAAATGACCGGCGCGGCACCGGTTGGAAATCCAAGGGCTCAGCACGTGAGACGTGACGCCTCCGAGCCCCGTCGGCGATCACGAAAGTCGTTGATAGAAAAATTGGTGGTAACGGCTAAAGACAATCCGAGTCCATCAACGATAAAACCAGAAAATGGGAGACATAACTGATGAGCGCAATGAAGAATCTGGCTGCATTTTGTATTGGGGCTAACCTTGCTGCCGCCAGCCACCCTGTATTGTCACAGGAGCCAACCATTCAGTCGGAAACAGGCTCGTCTGGCCTGGCTGCTGCGTCAAGCGACCCATCAACTGTCTCGGCCGGAATATCAGCGCCGCTAAGCGAGACTTCCGACGCAACCGGACTTGCAACGGTGCCAGTTGTCCCCCCATCGGAGCAAGGCACGGTAGACGACGCATCTACAGTGACGGGGCGGACCATCGTGAACCGTGCAGTAGAAGAAGTCATCGTCACGTCAGAGCGCCGCGAGGCCAACCTGCAGGAAGTGCCGCTGTCGGTTTCCGCCTTTTCTGGAGATGCCCTGGAAGCTCGCGGTGTGGCTGACACAAAGAGCCTGGGCAAGGTGACCCCAGGCCTGCAGTTCACGTCGCAATTAGGCTATCTGTTCCCATATATTCGCGGTATCGGCAGTGACGCCTTCGTTCCCGCGGTCGATCCGGCGGTGGTCACCTATCTGGACGGCGTATACCTGCTGTCAGGCCAGGGCATGGCGCTGGCCTTTGGCGGCATTCAGCGCGTTGAAGTGCTCAAGGGTCCGCAGGGAACATTGTTCGGCCGCAACGCGGTCGGCGGCGCCATCAGCGCCTACAGCAAGCAGCCGGGCAATCGATGGGAAGGATCGGTGTCGCAGGAAGTTTCCGATTTTCGTGGCTTTCGTTCCAAGGCTTTCGCCGCCGGCCCGGTGACCGACTGGCTCGGCGTCGCCGCCGATGTCAACGTCGGCGCCAGCGACAACGCCTACACCAACCTCTACTACAAGGTTCCGCGCAACCGCGATTATTCCGGTCGCTTCGAGGTGACGCTCCAGCCACTCGATGGCCTCGACATCAACCTCAACTACCTGGGTTCCTACTTCGTCGGCGCGGGCAGCACGATCCAAAAGAATACGCATCCGAGCCCGCTGGCGCAGGCGCTGCTGATCACGCCGCAAGAAGATAATTACACGTCCGAGCAGGATTTCCCCGCCGATGGCGGCGGCCACCAAAAGCTGATTTACGGCTCGGCGAACTATCGCGCCGAACCCTTCGACACCAAGCTCACGCTGAGCGACCAGCACGTCAAGGCCGACCGTCAATCCTTCGATTACGACGGCTCGCCCCAGCCGCTGGTGTCGGCCCAGGCCAACCAGGTGGATATGGCCAAAAGCGCGGAGCTGGCATTTACCTCCAACGGCACGAGCTGGGGCCACGAGTCGTTCAAATGGGTGGCGGGCGCATTCTATTTTGACGAGACCGGCGGCTATCAGCCGGTGACGCTGTCAGTAGCGTCCAATCTGCTTGGCGCGCTCAGCACCGGCGCGTTGGTGCCGGGACTGACGATTCCGCCAAGTCTGCAGCAGTTCATCGCGCAACTCGACAGCACCGGCGCGCTGAGCAGCGGGACCGGCGGTGTGCCGGTGCCGCTTTATGGTCTGCTGGATACCACTTCGGTATCGGGCTTCGGCCAGGGCACATGGTTCATTACGGATATCTTCAGCCTCACCCTGGGTGCGCGATACCAGAGCGAAAAGCGCAAGGTCTACGGCTCTCGCTCTACGGTGCTGCTGCCCACGGGACGCGACCAGACGCTCCTGCAGTTCAACGAACAGACCAAGACCAACAAGAATTTCTCGCCCAAGGCCACGCTGAGTGCGCAGACCGACGGCGTGCTGTATTACGCGGGCTGGAGCAAGGCTTTCAAGGGCGGTACGTTCAACACGGTCAACCTCGACACGCAGCCGAGCTACGTGGTGCCGCAGGCAGTCACCAGCTACGAAGTCGGCGTCAAGAGCGAATTCCCGTCGCTGGGCCTGCGACTGAATTCGGCATTGTTCTACACCGACATCCAGAGCCCACAGGTGCTCTACGTATCGATCCTCACCGGCGGCGCGATCGTGCTGGAGAACGCACAGAAGGCGCGCACCAAGGGCGTGGAGTTCGAAGGCACCTGGACACCGCTGATGAACATTGATCCAGGCTTGGTGCTGACCGGCAACTTCACCTATTGCGATGCGCGCTTCACCAAGTTCACCAACGGCCACGGCTACAACCCCAACACACTCTATTTGTCGGCCGGCAATCTAGACTTCAGCGGCAACCGGATTCCACGAACCGCCAAGGTGACCTCATCGATCGGCTTCGTGCAGACCATCGGAGCCGGTGATAATGGCGAGCTTGAACTGGCGATGGATGCGACTTACAACTCGGGCTTTACTGGAACGCGCAGAACACGCCGTTCGTGAAGGAAAACGCGTACACGCTGGTGGATACGCGCGCGAGCTACCTCTACCTGCCCTGGAATGTGCGCCTGACCGCCTTCATTACCAATCTCACCGACAAGAGGTATCACGAGGCGCAATTCCAGACCGATTTCGGCGGCGCGGTCACCCTCGTCTACCCGCGGCAGTACGGCCTGCGCGTGGGCTGGACGTTCTGATGGCGGAGGGCCCACGAGATTCTGCCGACGTCAACGTCGTCGGCGGAGGTCCATCGGGCCTCGCAGTCGTGTTTCGCCTAGAGTAGTTGCGTGCGGATGCTCATGTTCGAAGCCGGTGATCGTGTGGGCGGCTGGATGCGCACGACGCCTCGCGACGGCTTCCTGGTCGATCGCAGCGAAAGCCGGGTTCGCCGATCAGGGGTTCCGGGCCGCCTCGTGCTCGCCATGATCCGCGACAAGCGCCGTTAGGACATCAACACAAAAAACCCCGCATATTCGCGGGGTTAAGTGAAGCTTTCCGAACAATTAGGAACCACTCGGAATGGATGGTGGTTGGGGGACTAGGACTCGAACCTAGATAAACAGTGTCAGAGACTGTTGTCCTACCATTAGACGATCCCCCAACAGAGATCAGTGAAGCACCAGACCAGAACCGCAGTCTAACGCTTCGAAAAACTCCCTCCAAGTGCTTCGCCTCGTCAAGAAGCGAAGCGCCTGGAGGGCGAAGCGCGTTAGCGCTTGGAGTACTGCGGAGCGCGGCGGGCCTTGTGCAGACCGACTTTCTTACGCTCGACCTCACGCGCGTCGCGAGTCACCAGGCCGGCGTCACGCAGCGTCTTGCGCAGCGTTTCGTCGTACTGGATCAGCGCACGGGTGATGCCGTGACGGATCGCGCCGGCCTGGCCGGACGGGCCGCCGCCGACCACGGTGATGTAGATGTCGAAGCGGGTGACCGCGTCGACCAGTTCCAGCGGCTGACGCACCAGCATGCGGCTGGTTTCGCGGCCGAAGTACTGCTCCAGCGTCTTGCCGTTGACGGTCAGGTCGCCCTTGCCCGGCTTGATGAAGACGCGAGCGGCGGCGGTCTTGCGACGGCCGGTGCCGTAATTCTGTTGAGTCGTAGCCATTGATCGAAGACCGATTAGATGTTGAGCGGCAGCGGCTGCTGCGCGGTGTGCGGGTGCTCGGCACCGGCGTACACCTTGAGCTTGCGATAGTTGGCGTAGCCCAGCGGGCCCTTGGGCAGCATGCCCTTGACCGCCTTCTCGAGCACGCGCTCCGGATGCTTGGCCATCATGTCAGACAGGGCCGTCTGCTTGATGCCGCCCGGGTGCATCGTGTGGCGCCAGTAGATCTTGCCGTCCATGCCGTTCATCTTGTTGCCGGTGAAGGCCAACTTCGACGCGTTGATCACGACGATGTAATCGCCGGTGTCGACGTGCGGGGTGAATTCGGGCTTGTGCTTGCCGCGCAGGCGGCGGGCGATTTCGGTGGCCAGTCGGCCGAGCGTCTTGCCGTCCGCGTCGACGATGTACCAGTCGCGCTTGACGGTCTCGCCCTTCGCCATGAAGGTTTTCATCAATGTCATCCAGCTAGCCCACGCATGTGGGTCGTTATAGTTCAGTTTGCCAGCCGCGGAACAACGAGCCGTCGGTACAACCTGGCAAACCTCGTGAGGGCGCGAATTGTAGGGATCGCGCCCCCGGAACGCAAGCGGCCGCCCGGGCTATTGCGGCTGCACGGCCGGCACGCGGTAGCTGCCGTCGACCAGCGCGCTGCCCGGCAGATACACCCGCAGGATCAGCGCGAACGGCCCGGACGGCGTCGGCAACCAGTTCGGATTGACCTCGCCGCTGGACGGGTCCGCGTGCTGGATCTGCAGCGTCAGCGAGCCGTCGCTGCCGTAACGCAGGCCCGGTGAGTTGCCGCCGATGGCATACCGGTCCTGTGGATTGTCGTAGAAGAACAGGCTGCCGTCGGCGTCCGGCTCGTACAAGGTCACCGACCAGAACGCGCCATTGGGCGGCAGCGCACCCGCCGGGAACGTCAGGCTGTAGTTGTGCGTGCCGTCGTAGCGCTGCGGCGTCGCCGCATCGCCGGCGCCGTTGATGTACAGCGCCTCCTGCACCGGCAAGGCGCCGAGGCCGCCGATGGCGACACCGGCGCGATACGCATAGTCCTCGCCGAAATTGCCCAGATCACTCTGCGGATAGACCCAGCCCTGCACCACCGTGCCGCCCTGCGCCGCCGCGGTCGCGCGCTGATACGCGGCGCTGGCGCCCGCCTCCAGATCGGTTTTCTGCGTGCTGCTCAGCGCCGCGGCGTTGAACGTGCCACTGCCAAGACCGAGCGCCGTCAGGGCGTCGGCGGCGCTGCCCGCCGACACCGGGTTTTCGACGATCAGCTGGTCGGCGTAGGCGAAAAACGCCTCCCAGTCGGTGGCGGCCGGCGTCGCCGTGCCCAGCGAGGCCGGCGTCGATGTCGCCGAGGCCGTGGCGGTCGCGGTCAGCTGTCTCTGCACCGCCACCGCGGCGTCGAGATCGGCCTGATCGCGGACGTAGGTACGGCCCAGCGCCCAGGCCGAGTTGGTCGGCGAACGGATCACCTCGACGCCGGCCGGCGCAGTGCCGGCCCACTGCGGCCCGACCACCCAGAACGACTTGGCCGCGCCGCCGTCGACGCGCGTGCCGCGCACCGCGACGTTGTTGGTATAGAAGTCCAGCAGCGACAGCGAGAAGTAGCGATCGCCGCTGTCCGGAATATCGATCTGCACCGGGCCGTCGGCGAGCAGAAGAAACGCCGATGAATACAGCGTATCGGCATTGGGCGTGGTCACCGCTTTCGAGTTCGCATCGGCCAGCGTCGACACGTGCAGAAACTGGTTCGGACTCTGGACCATGCTGTCGAGCGCGGCCTTGCGCGTTGCCGACATCTCGTACAACGGCAGCAGGTAGGTGTAGGCCTGGTCGGCGTTCTGCTGGTAACTCGGCGCGGGCGGCGTGTCGTCGCCATCGTCGGCATCGTCATCCGAACCCCCACCGCAGCCGGCCAGCAGCACGGCGGAGAACAGCAGCGGCGCCAGGCGCCGCGAGATCAGGTAGCCCATGTTGGCAGCTCTAACGAAGGTGGAGACGGGCGCAGCTTGCACGGCAGCAGCTGAACAAAAGGTGTAGCCGGGCTTACCCAAGGCAAGCGTTCCGCAACGCAATTGCGGTTAAGCTGTCGCGTCGGTCCCCAGGGGCCGACGCGACACCCTCGCCTTTCCAGCCCGCGTCTCACCGCATCGCGCGCCGTCCATGTTCTTTCTGCGGAGACCCCTTCGGGTCGCTGCGTCTGGACGCCTGCTTGTCGATGAAAACGATCCTGTTCTTTGCCGCTTACCTGCTGGTGCGTGCGCTCGCATCCACCTATCGCTTCCGTAGTGCGCAGCCGCCACTGGCAAATGCCAAGGCCGTGTCCGGCGGCTACGTGCTGGCGATCTGGCATCAGAACCTGTTCGCCGGCATCCTCGCGCAGCGCGCTCGCCACTGCGTGATGGTGTCGCGCTCGCGCGATGGCGATCCGGTGAGCTTCCTGTGTCGCAGGCTCGGCCACGAGGTACTGCGCGGCAGCTCGCGCAAGAAGGACGGCCGCGACAAGGGCGGCAAGCTCGCCAAGGACCAGATGATCGAATGCCTGCGCCGCGGCCTGCCCGGCGCGGTCACCGTCGACGGCCCCAGCGGCCCGGCGTTCGAGGTCAAGCCCGGCATCGTCGAAATGGCGCGGCTCGCCGATGTTCCGGTGGTGCCCTACCTGAGCTTGCCGCGACGCTACTGGTCTTTTCCGAGCTGGGATGCGTTTCGTCTGCCGAAGCCGTTCACGCGTATCGACATCGTCTACGGCATCCCGATCCATGTGCCGGCCGATGCGCAGTTCAGCGACTTTCCGCGCTATCAGGCAGCGATCGCCGATGCCTTGACGGCGCTGGGGCTGAGCGCGAAAGCGGCGCGGCGCATCGGCAAGCTGGCGACGACAAGCTGATGCCGTCATTTCCGCAAAAGCGGAAATGACGTAAGGCTCAACCGCCGAAGTTGATCCGCGCTTCCAGGTTGGAACGCGAGTCGGCGTTGTCCAGCGCCTCGTCGAGCTCGATCAGGCCGCGCTTCCAAAGCTGGTGCAGCGACTGGTCGAAAGTCTGCGCGCCGCCGCTAGCCGACTGATCCATCGCCTGCGCGATTTCGTCGATGCGCCGGTTCAGGATCAGCTCCTGCACGAACGGCGTATTGACCAGCACCTCGACCGCCGCGCAGCGCTTGCCGTCCTTGCGACGTACCAGGCGCTGCGAAACGATCGCGCGCAAGCTCAGCGACAGATCCAGATACAGCTGGTCGCGCCGCTCCTGCGGATACAGGTTGACGATGCGCTGCAGCGCCTGCGAAGCGTTGTTCGCATGCAGCGACGACAGCGCCAGATGGCCGGTATTGGCCAGCTGCACGCAGGCGTCCATCGTGTCGCGCGTGCGCACTTCGCCGATCAGCACCACGTCGGGCGCCTCGCGCATCGCGCTGATCAGCGCGCGCTCGTAACTGTGCGTGTCCTGCCCCACTTCGCGCTGATTGACGATCGAGCGTCGATTGGCGTGCACGAACTCGATCGGGTCCTCGATCGTCAGGATGTGGCCGCTGGCGTTTTCGTTGCGATGGTTGAGCATGGCGGCCAGCGTGGTGCTCTTGCCGGAGCCAGCGGCGCCGACCAGCAGGATCAGGCCGCGCTTGTGCATCACCAGAGACTTCAGCACCTCGGGCAGATCCAGCGCGTCGAGCTGCGGCACGTCGCTGCGCACGTAGCGCAGCACCATGCTGATCGCACCGCGCTGGTAAAAGATATTCGCGCGGAAGCGGCCGATGCCGCTCGCCGGCAGTGCCAGATCCAGCTCCAGCTCGCGTACCAGCGCTGCCTGCTGCTCCGGCGTCAGCACGCTGTGAATGAGCTCGCGCAGGAACTCGTCGGTCAGCACGGTCTTGCCGATGGCGAGCATGTCGCCGTCGATTTTCAGCATCGGCGGCGCGCCGGCCGTGAAGAACAGGTCGGAGCCGTTCTTATCCGCGGCGAGTTTCAGATACGGCAGCAGCTTGATCATGTCGCGCGGCTCAGCGGCGCCGCGGCTGTTCGTGGGCGTCGAGCTTCATGGCCAGGCCTTTGACACCTTCGTCGGCATGCAGGTCCTGGCCGGCGCGCCTGGATTCCAGCTTGACGCGCAGCCGCAGCTCGTTCTGCGAATCGGCGTTGCGCAGCGCTTCTTCGTAGGCGATGTCGCCGCTCTCGAACAACTGGAACAGGTACTGGTCGAAAGTCACCATGCCCTGCTCGTTGGAGCGCTTCATGACCTCCTTGATGCCGTGCACTTCGCCCTTGAAGATCAGGTCGGAGATCAGTGGCGAGTTCAGCAGGATCTCCATCGCCGCAGCGCGGCCGCCGGTTTTGCCATCCACTGATTCCTTGCGCACCAGACGCTGGCTGATGATCGCGCGCAGGTTCAGCGAAAGGTCCATCAACAACTGCTCGCGCTTTTCCTCGGGGAAGAAATTGATGATGCGGTCGAGCGCCTGGTTGGCGCTGTTGGCATGCAGCGTCGCCAGCACGAGGTGGCCGGTTTCGGCGAAGTTGATCGCGTACTCCATGGTTTCGCGCGTGCGGATTTCGCCGATCAGGATCACGTCCGGCGCCTGGCGCAGCGTGTTCTTCAGGGCCATTTCCCAGCTCTGCGTATCCACCCCGACTTCGCGCTGCGTGACCACGCAGCCGCCGTGCGGATGCACGAACTCCACCGGATCCTCGATCGTGATGATGTGGCCCTGAGAGTTGGCGTTGCGATAGCCGACCATCGCCGCCAGCGAGGTGCTCTTGCCCGAGCCGGTGGCGCCGACCATCAGCACCAGGCCACGCTTGGACATCACCACTTCCTGCAGGCTCACCGGCAGACCCAGATCCTCGAACTTCGGGATCGTCGTATTGATCGTGCGCAGCACGCCGCCGACGCGGCCCTGCTGCACGAAGGCATTGACGCGGAAGCGGCCGATGCCCGGTGGCGCGATCGCGAAATTGCATTCGCTGGTCGCGTCGAATTCCTTGAGCTGGCGGTCGTTCATGATCGCGCGCACTACCAGCGCCGAATCTTCCGGCGACAGCGGCTTGTCCATCACCGGCGTCAGCTTGCCGTCGATCTTGATCGCCGGCGGGAAGCCTGATGTCAGGAACAGGTCCGAGCCGGAACGCTGCTTCATCAGCAGCAGCAGTTGTTGCACCAGCTTGATCGCCTCGTCGCGCCCCATCAGTTCGTCCCCCTCGAGAGCGTGATCAAGTCAGTTCCAGCGGCTTGTTGGCCTTGCGCCTGGCCTCGGCGGGATCGACCAGGCCGCGCTTGACCAGATCGCGCAGGCATTGTTCGAGCGTCTGCATGCCGTCTTTCTGGCCGGTCTGGATCGACGAATACATTTGCGCGATCTTGTTTTCGCGTATCAGGTTACGGATCGCCGGCGTGCCAAGCATGATTTCGTGGGCAGCGATGCGGCCGCCGCCCTTTTTCTTCATCAGCGTTTGCGATATCACCGCGCGCAGGCCCTCGGACAGCATCGAGCGCACCATTTCTTTTTCCGCGGCCGGGAACACGTCGACGATGCGGTCGATGGTCTTGGCCGCCGACGAGGTGTGCAGCGTGCCGAGCACCAGATGGCCGGTTTCGGCGGCGGTCAGCGCCAGGCGTATCGTCTCCAGATCGCGCAGTTCGCCGACCAGAATGGTGTCCGGATCCTCACGCAGCGCCGAGCGCAGCGCCTCGTTGAAACCGAGCGTGTCGCGATGCACTTCGCGCTGGTTGATCAGGCATTTCTTCGACTCGTGCACGAACTCGATCGGATCTTCGATCGTCAGCAGGTGGCCGTATTCGGAGTTGTTCTTGTGGTCGACCATCGCCGCCAGGGTCGTCGACTTGCCCGAGCCGGTCGGGCCGGTCACCAGGATCAGGCCGCGCGGCGTATCGGCCAGCTCACGAAAGATCGGCGGGCACTTGAGATCTTCCAGCGACAGGATCTTCGACGGAATCGTGCGGAACACCGCGCCGGCGCCGCGCGCCTGGTTGAAGGCGTTGACGCGAAAGCGCGCCAGGCCCGGAATCTCGAACGAGAAATCGCATTCCAGGAATTCGTCGTAAGCCTTGCGCTGCTTGTCGTTCATGATGTCGTAGACCATCTCATGAACCTGCTTGTGATCCAGCGGCGGCAGATTGATGCGCTTGACGTCGCCGTCGACGCGAATCATCGGCTCCACGCCCGCCGACAGGTGCAGATCGGAAGCACCCTGTTGCACGCCGAAAGTCAGCAGTTGCGCGATATCCATCGGCTCGGTAGTCCCGAAGTCTTGTGGCGAGATCTGGTTGCACGAGACACTATCGGCATTCCCGAACCCTCGCAATCCACACCGGCGCCATTACGGATGCCTGATCTTGCCGCCCGTCTGAAACTCGTGCAAAGCCGCATCGCCGCCGCTTGCACCGCGGCCGGCCGGCCGCCGGGCAGCGCGCGTCTGCTGGCGGTGTCCAAGACCGTGGACGTGCAGACGCTGGCCGCCGCGCAGCAACTCGGTGTCGGCGAATTCGGCGAAAGCTATCTGCAGGAGGCGCTGCCGAAGATCGCCGCGCTGCAGCCGCCGCCGGTGTGGCATTTCATCGGCCCGATCCAGAGCAACAAGACGCGTGACATCGCCGCGCATTTCGAATGGGTGCATGGTGTCGACCGGCTGAAGATCGCGCAGCGCCTGTCCGATCAGCGGCCGCCGGAGCTGCCGCCCTTGTCGGTCTGCGTGCAGGTGAACATTTCCAACGAGGCGAGCAAGGCTGGCTGCTCGCCGGAGCAGACCCTCGCGCTGTGCCTGGCGATCGCCGGGCTGCCGCGCCTGCGGCTGCGCGGCTTGATGGCGATTCCGGCGCCGCTGGCCGACGACGCCGATGCCGCCGCGGCGCGCGCGCCGTATGCGGCGCTACGCGAACTCGCCGAGCAGGTAAAATCGCGACTCGAGCCGCGCGCCGCGGGCGATTTCGACACGATCTCCGCCGGCATGTCGGACGATCTGGAAGCCGCAATCGCGGAAGGCAGCAGCCTGGTACGCATCGGCAGCGCGCTGTTCGGCAGCCGAACCTGACACTTAAAAGAGAGAAACTGATGAGCCAGGATCTGGCCAAGCGCAAGGCCGCCGAAGCGGCGCTCCGTTATGTCGTGCAGGGCGAGATGCTCGGTGTCGGCACCGGATCGACGGTCAACCATTTCATCGACCTGCTCGCCGAGAAGCACTACGACATCGCCGGCGCGGTGTCGTCCAGCGAGGCCAGCACCGAGCGCCTGCGCAAGCACGGCTTCAAGGTCGTCGATCTGAACAGCGCCGGCCCCTTGAGCGTCTACGTCGACGGCGCCGACGAAGCCAACGACCGGCTCGAACTGATCAAGGGCGGCGGCGCCGCGCTGACCCGCGAGAAGATCATCGCCGGCGCGTCGAAGGTGTTCGTCTGCATCGCCGACGAATCCAAGCTGGTCAAGGTGCTCGGCAAGTTCCCGCTGCCGATCGAAGTGCTGCCGATGGCGCGCAGCTTCGTCGCGCGCGAACTGGTCAAGCTCGGCGGCGAGCCGGTGCTGCGCGAGGGTGTGACCACCGACAACGGCAACCCGATCATCGACCTGCGCGGCATGGCGATCAGCGACGCACGCGCGCTGGAAACCGCGATCAACACGATTCCGGGCGTGGTCACCGTTGGCCTGTTCGCGCATCGTCCGGCGGACCGGCTGATCCTGGGTTCGCCGGATGGCGTGCGCGAGGTGCTGGCGCAGCGCTAAAAATCCCCTCTCCCTCCGGGAGAGGGTTAGGGTGAGGGCGCTGGCCAGCGATCGAGCTGCGACGCCCTCATCCGCCCCTTCGGGGCACCTTCTCCCGGCGGGAGAAGGGAAAAGCAGGCATAAAAAAGGCGGCGCTTTCGCGCCGCCTTTTTTTATTGCATCAGCTGCTCGTTAACGCGGGCCGCGCGGGCTCGAGTTCGGACGACCGCCACCACTGCGATGCGGTGACGACGGGCCACCGCTGCGATTGCCATCGGACGCACCACGCGGACGGTTGTCACCGCCTCCGCGACGATGACGATGCGCATTCGCCGGCATTTCGCCGCCGCGGTTGACGTTGATGCTCGGCCCCGGCTCGTGCTCTTCGCCCGCCGTGGCAACACGCGGCTGCTGCTGCGCACGCGGCTGGCTGTTGCCCGGCTGCGACGGACGCGGGCCGCCACCGTGACGCTGACCGCCGCCGTTCGGACGCGCAGCGCCATTGCCGCCACCGCCATTGGGACGCTGGCCCTGGCCGTGACGCTGGCCGCCCTGGCCATGACGGCCACGCGGCTGCATCGGCGGACGCGGCGCTTCTTCCGGTTCCGGATTCAGGCTCTTGCTGCCGAGTTCGAAGCCTTCGACGATGAAGCCCGGCAGCTCTTTCTTCAGCAGGCGACGGATCGACTTCAGATCATCGTGCTCGTCGGCCGACACCAGCGAAATCGCTTCGCCGTTGCTGCCGGCGCGGCCGGTGCGGCCGATGCGGTGCACGTAGTCTTCCGGCACGTTCGGCAGCTCGAAGTTGACCACGTGCGGCAGCTGCTCGATGTCGAGCCCGCGCGCCGCGATGTCGGTCGCCACCAGCACGCGAATGCCGCCGGTCTTGAAGTCGGCCAGCGCCTTGGTGCGCGCGTTCTGGCTCTTGTTGCCATGCAGCGCCGCGGCGGTGATGTTCCACTTGTTGAGCTTCTCGACCAGACGGTTGGAGCCGTGCTTGGTGCGCGCGAACACCAGCGTCTGCTGCCAGTTGCTGCTGCTGATCAGGTAGGCCAGCAGCTCGCTCTTGCGCGCCTTGTCGACGAACACGATGCGCTGCTCGATCGCTTCCACGGCCGAGTTGCGCGGCGCAATGTCGATCGTCGTCGGGTTGTGCAGGAAGCCGGTGGCGAGCTTGCGGATGTCTTCGGAGAACGTCGCCGAGAACATCAGGTTCTGACGCTGCTTCGGCAGCTGCGCGATGACGCGCTTGATGTCGTGGATGAAGCCCATGTCGAGCATGCGGTCGGCTTCGTCCAGGATCAGCACTTCAACCGCCGACAGGTCGATGGTGCGCTGGCCGACGTGGTCGAGCAGACGGCCCGGCGTGGCGACCAGGATGTCGACGCCCTGGCGCAGGATGTCGATCTGCGGGTTGATGCTGACGCCGCCGAAAATCACCGTGGTCTTCAGCTGCAGATGGCCGCCGTAAGTGCGCACGCTTTCGGCGACCTGGGCTGCGAGTTCACGTGTCGGCGTCAGCACCAGCGCCAGCGGCTTCTTCGATGCCGGCTTGCCGCCTTCGGCGCGACGCTGGCTGAGCTTGTGCAGCAGCGGCAGCGTGAAAGCCGCCGTCTTGCCGGTGCCGGTCTGCGCGGCCGCGAGCAGATCGCCGCCTTTCAGAATGACCGGGATCGCCTGGGCCTGGATCGGCGTCGGCTGGGTGTAACCTTCTTGCGCGACAGCGCGCAGCAGGCCTTCTTCAAGGCCCAGTTCTTCGAACAACATATGTTTTGTGACTCCTGAACGCGCCTGCGCCATGGCAATGCATGGGCGAACCGGTTCAGGCCGCTGAAAATGGGAATCGGGGAAAGCGCAGGGCGCGCGGACCACGAGGTTTGCGGAAAAGTGGGACCGTCGTGTAGGTCCAAACTCGTGGCGCCAACCGGTGGGCGCCCCCAACAAACGCCGACAGTATAGACACAGTGCGGTGATAGCGCCATCGGCGGGCCTGCCGCGCCGCCTCGCAGTATCATTTATCCACCCCCCGCTCCACCGATCAGGAACTCCACATGATGAAGCGCCGCACCCTCGCCCTGTCTCTGTTCTTGCTGGCCTCGCTGCCGGCGATCGCTGCCGACAAGTTCGACTACAAGGCGCTGGCCAAGCAGCAGGCCGGCAACTACGCCGCCGAGAAACTCAATCTGCCGACCGCCGCGCCGGCCGGCGCCAAGGTTTACTTTCCGACGCTCAAGGACGGCGACACCGTCAGCTCGCCGGTCACCGTGGTGTTCGGCCTCGCCGGCGCCGGCATCGCGCCCGCCGGCACCCAGGTCGAAGGCACCGGTCACCACCACCTGCTGATCGACGACCCGACCGTGGACTACACCGTGCCGCTGCCGGTCAGCGACAAGATCGTGCATTTCGGCAAGGGCCAGACCGAAACCCAGCTCAAGCTGGCGCCGGGCAAGCACACCTTGCAGTTGGTGTTCGGCGACTGGAAGCACCAGCCGTTCAACCCGAGCATCCAGTCCGACAAGATCACGATCACGGTGAAGTGATCTTATAGCCCTCTCCCTCCGGGAGAGGGTGGCCCGAAGGGCCGGGTGAGGGACTCGCAGGCTCAAACTACTTTGTGATGCGAGCACCCTCAGCCCGGCCCCTCGGCCGCGGTGCGACAGCGGAGTTTCTCGCTTTTTTGCGCGCCTTTTACGCGACCTGCAGAAAATCGATCACCAGCGTGGCGAACGCTGCCGGCTGTTCGATCTGCATGAAATGCCCGGTTTCCATGCGCTGGATGTCGAGGCCGGCAGTGAACAGGTGCTCCTGGTGCGTGAACATTTCGGCGCCGATCGCGCCGTCGCGCACGCCGTAGATCAGTCGCGCCGGCACCGTCACCGGCGCCGTCGCCAGGCGCCACAGCTCGGCGTCGCCGAACAGCTTGCGCAGGCCGCGGTAGTAGCTCAACGCCGCGGTCAGGCGGCCGGGTTCGGAGAACGCGGCCTTCAGCGACGTCCACCAGTCGGCATTGCTGAAAGCCAGGCCGGGCGACGCGGTTTCTATGCCCTTTTCCAGCAGCGCGAAATCGTCCTTCATCAGCTTGCGCTCGGCGGTACCGGCGAACTGGAACGCGAGGATGTAATACGAGCGACGGATCTGCGCGAACGTCGGCCGCAGCAGAAAGCGCCGCAGATGCGGCACCGAGGCGCAGACGATCCTGCTGATGCGGTCGGGCCGCAGATTGGCGGCCGCATACGTCACCGCTGCTCCCCAGTCGTGGCCGACGATCGCGGCTTTTTCCGCGCCGAGATGGTCGATCAGCGCGATCACGTCCATCGCCAGCGCGGCGATCGTGTAGTCGCCGTCGGCCGGCATGCTGCTCGGCGCGTAGCCGCGCATGTACGGCGCGACGCCGCGAAAACCGGCGCTGGCGAGGTCGCGCAGCAGCGGCACGAAGTTCTCGGCGCGGTCCGGGAAGCCGTGCAGGCACAGCACCAGTGGGCCCTCGCCCATTGCCAGGCAGACGAAATCGATGCCGTTGGCGGCGATGTTCAGCACCTCGGGTTCGGCGCTGTAGTAGTCGGTCATTTGCGGATCTCTGGTAAGCGGCGATTGTAACTACACCCACAGTCATTCCCGCGAAGGCGGGAAACCAGAGACGGCCCGCGCTGCTCCCGAAGCACTGGATTCCCGCCTTCGCGGGAATGACGACAACCGCGAGCGCGCATCCGCATTCATGACAGCGGCGTACACAAGCTGGCATAAGGACAGCGAACCCCGAACTTTTGCTCCGGCGATGATCACCCGCGAAACCCTGCTGCAGCTCGACGCAACCGACCCGCTCGCCGCCAGGCGCGAGGCTTTCGTGCTGCCGGCGAACACGATCTATCTCGACGGCAATTCGCTGGGGGCGATGCCGCGCGCCGCTGCCGAACGTGTGCGCCACACGCTCGATCACGACTGGTCGCAGGCGCTGGTGCGCAGCTGGAATGCGCCGCCATCCGGCGCCGGCTGGGTCGATTTGCCACAGCGCGTCGGCGCCAAGATCGGACGGCTGATCGGCGCGCGCGACGGCGAGACGCTGGCCTGCGACTCGACGTCGGTCAATCTGTTCAAGCTGCTGTCGCTGGCATTGAAGCTGCGGCCGGATCGCAGGCTCATCCTGTCGGACCGCGACAACTTCCCGACCGATCTGTACATGGCGCAGGGCCTGTCCGCGCTGCTCGGCGGCGAGCACCAGTTGCGCGCGGTCGCGCCGGACGAGGTCGAGGCGGCGATCGACGAGCGCGTCGCCGTGGTCTCGCTGAGCCACGTCAATTACCGCAACGGCGCGCTCTACGACATGGCCGCGATCACGCGGCGCGCCCACGAAGCCGGCGCGCTGATGCTGTGGGATCTGGCGCATTCCGCTGGCGCGCTACCGATCGCGCTCGCCGACTGCGACGTCGATCTGGCGGTCGGCTGCGGCTACAAGTACTTCAACGGCGGGCCCGGCGCGCCGGCGTATCTGTATGTCGCGCAGCGCCTGCAGCCGCAGGCGACGTCGCCGCTGACCGGCTGGTTCGGCCACGAAAAGCCGTTCGAGTTCATTCCGGCTTACGCGCCGGCCGCCGGCATCGACCGCATGCAGGTCGGCACGCCGGCGATCCTCTCGATGAGTGCGCTGGATGCGGCGCTGGACATCTGGGACGGCGTCGATCTGCAGCAGCTGCGCGCCAAGTCGATCCGCCAGTGCGAGACCTTCGTCGCGCTGGTCGAGCAATGGATGCCGGGCGTTTTCGAGGTGACCTCGCCGCTCGATTCGGCCAGGCGCGGCAGCCAGGTCTGCCTGCGTCACGAACAGGCCTGGCCGATCATGCAGGCCTTGATCGGGCGCGGCGTGATCGGCGACGTGCGCGCCCCCGACATCCTGCGCTTCGGCTTCACGCCGCTGTACGTTTCCTACGCCGATGTCTGGGACGCGGCGAACACGCTGCGCGAGATCATGCAGCACGGCGAATGGACGCAGCCTCGGTTCCAGGCCCGCGCCAAGGTCACATGACAGGACGCATGACATTCCGTGCATTGACGATCGCGCTGTTCGCCGTCACGGTGCAGGCTGGCTGCGCGCAGACCGCGAAGCCTTCGTCCAACCCCGTCGCCGATACGCCACCGCCGGACAAGATGCTCAGCTGGAACGAACTGTCGAATCGCCCCTTACCACCTGCCGGCGAGCGCATCGCCTATGGCGGCGATGCCTCGCAATTCGGCGAACTGCGCCTGCCACAAGGCTCGGGCCCGTTCCCGGTTCTGATGCTGATCCACGGCGGCTGCTGGCTCAGCGACTTCGACTACCTCTACATGAGCCATCTGGCCGCGGCGATCACGGCCGAGGGCTATGCGACCTGGACGATCGAGTACCGCCGTCTCGGCGCCAGCGGCGGCGGCTGGCCGCAGACGTTTCTGGACGCGGGCCGCGCGCTGGACGCGCTGCGCGACATCGCGCCCGCGCATCATCTGGATCTGCAGCGCGTCGCCGTCGCCGGCCATTCCGCCGGCGGGCAGCTCGCGCTGTGGCTGGCGGCACGTCCGCGTCTGCCGGCCGGCAGCGAAATCCGCGGACCCGATCCGCTGCCGCTGCGCGGCGCCATCGGCCTGGCCGCGATCACGGACCTGGCGCAATACCGCGTCGGCCCCGCCGATTCCTGCCATGCCTCGGTCGATCCGCTGCTCGGCGGCACGCCTGAGACGCAGCCGCAGCGCTACGCGCAGACCTCGCCGCGCGCGCTGCTGCCGATCGGCGTGCGGCAATGGCTGATCCAGGGCCAGCGCGATCCCATCGTCCCGGCAAACTCGGTCAGCGACTATGTGCAGGCCGCGCAGCGGGCCGGCGACACGGTGACCGAGCTCCGGTTCGACGCCGGGCATTTCGACGCCGCGGCGCCGGATGGCGAGGCCTGGAAGGCCCTGCAAACGGCACTGAAGGAAGCGCTGGCCCGGTAGGGCGTCGCGCAACGCCCTGGTAGCCGGAACACGGTCGCGCTGACATCACGCTCAGCGGGCGCAGCCGCTGATGCGATGTTTTCCCCATAGCCGGCGGGGTCGCGAGAGGAGCAAGGTAGACCTCCCGATTTTCGCTTCCCGGATTCGCGAGTCACCGTCATGAAAGTCCGCAAGCTCCTGCTGATGGCCGCCGGCCTGTCGCTGGCAGCGCTGGCCAGCACCGGCCAGGCCTACGAGCTGAGCCGCGCGGACTACCAGGCGCTGGGCGACGAGTTGCCGCCCTGGGACCACGACGGCCGCCTGCCGCAAGGCGAAGGCCAGCTCTACGAGTTGCAGCAGATTCACCAGCAGATCGCCGACCGCTCGCTGCGTCTGCAGATATCGGCGTTCCTGCTGCAGGCGATGGAAAGGCAGGCAGCGGATCCGGCGCGCTACGCCAGCATGCGCGCCGACTACGCGACGCAGCAGCAGAGCTTCGCGCGCTGGCGCGAGTCGATGGAACGTCGCCGCCAGGCGATCCTGCACGGAGGTGGCAGCGCCGCCGCCCCGGTGAGCACCGGCTACGACGACGACGATTTGAACCCCGTCGCCAGCGAGCCCTGAGCCGCGCTCGGCTACGATGGGCGCTGATCCATATCGCCCGTCGAAGCCGATGAAAAAACTGCGCATCGCCCTGCTGATCTGCGCCGCGCTGCTGAGCGCTCCCACACTGGCGCAGGACGCGCAGCCCGACGCCGCGCAGGCGCGCGCGATCGCCGCGCTGCAGTCGCTGAAGCCGCAAGGCGGCGACATCGACCTGCCGGGCGGCAAGGCGCAGCTCAGGCTCAACGACGCCTTCCGCTACCTGACGCCGGAGGACAGCCAGAAGCTGCTCGAACAGGTCTGGGGCAACCCGGCCGGCAGCGGCGCCGGCACGCTCGGCATGATCATCCCGGCCCATGACGACAGCGCCGGCGACAGCTGGGGCGTGGTCATCGGCTACAACGACGACGGCCACATCGCCGACCAGGACGCGCACAAGATCGACTACGACGATCTGCTGAAGACCATGCAGAAAGAGGCCGCCGCCGCCAACGAGGAGCGCGAGCGCCTGGGCTATCCGCGCGTGCAGCTGCTGGGCTGGGCCGAGCCGCCGCATTACGACGCCAGCGCACACAAGATCTTCTGGGCCAAGGACCTGAGCTTCGGCGAGCAACAGCATCGCACGCTGAATTATTTCGTCCGCGTGCTCGGCCGCGAAGGGGTTCTGGAACTCAACGCCGTCGCCGGCATCGATCAGCTCGACCAGGTGCGCCGCGACATGAACAAGGTCATGACGATGGCCGAGTTCAAGCAGGGCAATCGCTACGCCGACTACAACCAGAGCACCGACAAGCTGGCTGCCTATGGCCTGGCCGCACTGGTCGCCGGCGGCGTCGCGGCCAAGACCGGATTGCTGGCGAAGATCGTCGCGATCGCGTTCGCGGCGAAGAAGTTCGTGGTGCTGATACTGGCCGCGATTGCAGGGGTTTTCGGGCGCTGGTTCAAGCGCAGGTAAGTCCCCGGCTTTCACCCGGGCTACATGCGGCGTGAGCCGCTGTGCATGGGATCAACCGGGCCGCATGCCCTGCAGCTGCTCGTGCAGCGAATACGTCATCGCGCCGAGATACGCGACCAGGCCCAGATACGCGAGCCCGTAATTCACCCGCGTTTGCAGCGGCACGTCGTAGTACGCGCCGCCTCCGCTGCGGCCGCGCAGCGCGTTCCAGAAACTCGGCCAGGCGATCAGCGCGACCAGCAGGAACATCGGGCTCGGATGCCAGATGAAAAGTCCGACCAGCAGCGGCGCGCCGATCAGCCAGATTTTCGGCGACACCACCGCAGTGACTCGGCCGCCGTCCAGTGGCCCGAGCGGCAGCAGGTTGAACAGGTTGATCATGTAGCCGGCATAAGCCAGTGCGATCAGCAGGCCGCTGTCGTAATAGCGCCCGGCCTCGAAACAGGCGAAGGCCGCGAGCGTGCCGGCAACCGGCCCGGCGATGCCGATGTAGGCGTCGGTCTCGGCGTCGTGCGGCAGATCCTTGAGCTGGATCCAGGCGCCGACGAAGGGGATGAAGGTCGGCGCGCCGACGTTGAGCCCGCGCTGGCGTGCGGCGACGTAATGACCCATCTCATGCACCAGGATCATCAGCACGAAGCCCACCGCGTAGGGCCAGCCCCAGATCCACGCGTACACCGCCATCGACAGCAGCATGGTGCCGCCGGTCAAGGCGAGCTTGCCGAACTTGGCGCCGGACAGCAGTAACAGCAGAAGCTTGATCATGTGCGTACTTTAGGCGGACTTCATATACCGACAAAGCCGCCGGTCTGACGCTGCCACAGGCGCGCATACAAACCACCGGCATTCACCAGCTCGCCGTGCCGGCCGCTCTCGACGATGCGGCCGTGTTCGAGCACGACGAGCCGGTCCATGCGCGCGATCGTCGACAGCCGATGCGCGATCGCGATCACGGTCTTGCCTTCCATCAACACGTCGAGGCTCTGCTGAATCACCGCTTCGACTTCGGAATCCAGCGCCGAGGTCGCCTCGTCCAGAATCAGGATCGGTGCGTCTTTCAGCAGCACTCTTGCGATGGCGATGCGTTGACGCTGGCCGCCCGAGAGTTTCACACCGCGCTCGCCGACATGCGCATCCAGCCCGCGACGGCCTTCGCCGTCTTCCAGCGTGGCGATGAACTCGTCGGCGCGCGCGCGGCGGATCGCGTTGTGCAGTGCCTCGTCGCTGGCATCGGGCGCACCGTACAGCAGGTTGTCGCGGATCGAGCGATGCAGCAGCGAGGTGTCCTGCGTGACCATGCCGATCTGCGAGCGCAGGCTTTCCTGCGTGAACGCAGCGATGTCCTGGCCGTCGATGCTGATGCGCCCGGTCTCAAGGTCGTAGAGCCGCAGCAGCAGGTTCACCAGCGTCGACTTGCCGGCGCCGGACGGCCCGACCAGGCCGATCTTCTCGCCGGCGGCGACGCGCAACTGCAGGCCGGCGATCACGCCGCCGGCGCGTCCGTAATGAAAGTGCAGATCGTCGAACGCGATCTCGCCGCGCGTCACCCTCAACGCCGGCGCAGCCGGCCGGTCTCGGACGCCGTGCGGCACGCAGATCGTGCTCATGCCGTCGCGCACGGTGCCGATGTTCTCGAAAATGCCGCTGATCACCCACATGATCCAGCCCGACATGTTGGTGATGCGGATGCACAGACCCACCGACAGCGCGATCGCGCCGCTGCTGACGTGGCCGCGACTCCACAGCCACAGGCCGAGACCGCCGGTGCCGACGATCAGCAGGCCGTTGAGCACGGTGATGGTGAAATCCATCGCCACGACGATGCGGCCCGACAGCCGCGACTTGTCGGTCTGCTCCTGCAGCGCGGCGCGCACATAGCGCTCTTCCAGATGCGTATGCGCAAACAGCTTCAGCGTCGCGATATTGGTGTAGCCGTCGACGATGCGGCCCATCAGCTTGGACGTGGCCTCGGCCGCGACCGTCGATCGATCGCCGACACGCGGCACGAAGTAGCGCATCGCCGCGGCGTAGCCGGCGATCCACAGCAGCAGCGGCAGGGCCAGTCGCCAGTCGGCCTGCGCGAACAGGAACACCGCGCTGCCGGCATAAATGATCACATACCAGATCGCGTCGACGGTCTGCACCGCCGACTCGCGCAGCGCCGAGCCGGTCTGCATCACGCGGTTGGCGATGCGCCCGGCGAAATCGTTCTGGAAAAATCCCAGGCTCTGGCGCAGCAGATAGCGATGGTTGTGCCAGCGCACGCGCGTGGTCAGGCTGGGCGCGATGGTCTGGTGCATCACCAGATCGTGCAGGCCGAACACGATCGGCCGCAGCAGCAGTGCGATCAGCGCCATCACCGCCAGTTCCAGCGCATGCTGCGCGAAGAAGACCCGCGGCGAGGCGGTCTGCACCCAGTCGACGATGCGGCCGAGAAAATCGAACAGCGCGACTTCGATCAGCGCGCCGATCAGGCCCAGCACCAGCAGCACCGCGAAACTCGGCCAGACCTGACGCAAGTAATGAACGTAGAACCGCGCCACCGTGGCCGGTGGCATGGTCTCGGCGGAGGCCGCGTCGACCGTTGCAAACGGATCGATGCGGTTCTCGAAGCGATCGAAAAGCCAGTGCTTCACAACACGTCCCTCACAGCAAAACGGCAAGGCCCCGCATCGCGCGGGACCTTGCCGGAGACGGTCCCGCGGGGCTCAACTCTTCAGCAGATCGCGCTTGGCGCCGGTGCGCAGGCGCAGGCCGTTGAGGCGGATGAAGCCTTCGGCGTCCTTCTGGTTGTAGGCGCCGCGATCGTCCTCGAACGTCGACAGCGTCGCGTCGAACAAGGTGTCCTTGCTGCGACGGCCGGCGTTGTAGACCGCACCCTTGTACAGCTTGAGCTTGACCTCGCCGTTGACGCGCGTCTGCGTGTCGTCGATCAGCGCCTGCAGCATGCGGCGCTCGGGGCTGAACCAGTAGCCGTTGTAGATCAGCTTGGCGTAGCGCGGCATCATTTCGTCTTTCAGATGCGCCTGTTCGCGGTCCAGGCACAGCGACTCGATCGCGCGGTGCGCCTTCAGCAGCACGCTGCCGCCCGGGGTCTCGTAGCAGCCGCGGCTCTTGATGCCGACATAGCGGTTCTCGACCAGGTCGAGGCGGCCGATGCCGTGCTTGCCGCCGAGCTTGTTGAGCGCGTCGAGCACTTCGAACGGCGACATCTTCACGCCGTTGACCGCGACCGCGTCGCCATTGTCGAATTCGATGGTGACGTATTCCGCCTCGTTCGGCGCTTCTTCCGGGTTCGTCGTCAGGCGCCAGATGCTGTCGTCCGGCGTCCACCACGGATCTTCCAGACCGCCGCCCTCATACGAAATGTGCAGCGCATTGGCGTCCATCGAGTACGGCGAGCCGCCGTCCTTCTTCTTGGCGATCGGGATCTGGTGCTTGGCCGCGTATTCGAGCAGCTTCTCGCGCGAGTTCAGATCCCATTCGCGCCACGGCGCGATCACGTTGACTTCCGGCCACAGCGCGTAGGCGCCGAGTTCGAAGCGCACCTGGTCGTTGCCCTTGCCGGTGGCGCCGTGGCTGATCGTGTCGCAGCCGGTCTGGCGCGCGATCTCGACCAAGCGCTTGGCGATCAGCGGACGCGCGATCGAGGTGCCGAGCAGGTACTCGCCCTCGTACACCGCGTTGGCACGGAACATCGGAAAGACGAAATCGCGGACGAACTCCTCGCGCAGATCGTCGATGAAGATTTCCTTGACGCCGAGCTGCTGCGCCTTGGGGCGCACGTGATCCAGCTCTTCGCCCTGGCCGATGTCGGCGGTAAAGGTCACGACCTCGCAGCCGTAGGTGTCCTGCAGCCACTTCAGGATGACGGAGGTGTCCAGGCCGCCGGAATAGGCGAGCGCGACTTTGCGGGGTTTGCTCATGACAGGGGAAACCGCGTGATGACTTCGGGGGCGCGGATTATAGGGTTTTTCCGCCGGCGATTTGCGCCCGAAGGAACGGTAGCAGATGCGCCTGCAGCCCTTGCGGGTTGTCGGCCATCGGCCAGTGGCCGCTGTCGGCCAGCACCTCGACGCGCGCATCCGGGAAGGCTTCACGCTGGCGCTCGGCGTAGCGCAGCGGGATGTAAGGGTCGTGCGCGCCCCAGACCACCAACGCCGGGATGCGCAGCGGCGCCAGCGCGGCGATCACCCGCTGCGACAGGCCGTCGATGTCGCCGGTGGCGCGATACAGCCGCAGCACCGCGCGGCGCGTGCCGGCGTCGTAGTCGTCGTACATGCGATCGACGAAGGCGCGCGGCAGGCCGCGCGGATTGCCGTGTTTCAGCAGCAGATGGAAGGCGCCGCGCGTCGCCAGCGCCTGGAACAGCTCGCCCAGCAGCGGCGTGCGCCAGATCTGCGCCAGGTAATGCCAGGAATAGCCCGGAAACACGCCGGTATTGACCAGCGTGACGCTGGCCAGCTGCTGCGGATGCGCCGCGGCCCAGGCCAGGCCCCAGGGGCCGCCGAAATCGTGCAGCACCAGATGCACGCGGCGCAGGCCGAGCTGCTCCAGCGCCGCGGCCAGGTGATCGGCGTAGCCGGCCACGGTGTAGTCGAAGCCGTCCGGCTTGTCGGCCCGGCCGAAGCCGGGCATGTCGAAGGCCAGCGCGCGGCCGAACTCGCCGGCGCCGGCGACCAGCCCCGCCCAGTCCCTTGATGAGCCCGGATTGCCATGGACGAACACCAGCGCCTCGTCGGCATCGGCGGGGCCGGCCTCGATGATCGGCGAGTTCAGGCCGCGGACGCTCAGCAGGCTGCTACGCAAGTTGTCGTTGCTCATGTCGCTCTCACCATTGCCGTGGCCGGCAGCCTACCGGGCCGACCGCGGGCGCGCGAGGCGATCCGCAAAGCCTTCGGCCCAC
Organism: Hydrocarboniphaga sp.; assembly: GCF_965279055.1. Taxonomy (NCBI): domain Bacteria; kingdom Pseudomonadati; phylum Pseudomonadota; class Gammaproteobacteria; order Nevskiales; family Nevskiaceae; genus Hydrocarboniphaga; species Hydrocarboniphaga sp. The sequence continues at coordinate 3,304,982 of NZ_OZ257125.1, forward strand.
AGGCCCAGGCCCCTGATTCCACAATGATAGTTCCGGCTGCACCGCGGCAAAAACGCGGCTGCGGCTATCATGCCGACCGTTCCCTGCGCTTGCCCCCCATGTCCGAGCAGTCCCCCGCACCGCGTATCGGTCACCGCTTCCGCGGCTTTTTGCCGGTGGTCGTCGATGTCGAAACCGGCGGTTTCAACAACCAGACCGACGCGCTGCTCGAAATCGCCGCGGTGATCCTGGGCGTGGACGAGAACGGCCTGCTGGTGCCCAGGCAGACGGTGTTTTCGCATATCGAGCCCTTCCCCGGCGCGAACATGGAAAAGGCCTCGATGGAGGTCAACGGCATCAAGGTCGACAACCCGCTGCGGCTGGCCAAGAAAGAGGCGGACGCGCTCGGCTATATCTTCAAACCGATCCGCCAGGCGGTGTCCGAGCAGGGCTGCACGCGCGCGATCCTGGTCGGCCACAACGCGCACTTCGACCTGGGCTTCCTGAACGCGGCGATCGCGCGCACCGGCGTCAAGCGCAGCCCCTTCCATCCGTTCTCGGCTTTCGACACGGTGTCGATCGCCGGCGCGATGCTCGGCCAGACCGTGCTCGCCAAGGCCCTGGTCGCGGCCGGCCTGCCTTACGACACGCGCGAAGCGCATTCGGCGATCTACGACGCCGAGCGCACCGCCGAGCTGTTCTGCCTGCTGGTCAACAAGATGCGGCCGCTGTACGACAGCCTGGTCGGCACGCAGCCGGCGCCGGCCGAGGTCTATGTCGATCCGCTGGATCCGCCGGTCGAAGGCTGAAGCCCTGCATCGCGTCGGGCTGAAGCCCGACGCGGTCGAAGACGAACTCATTGCAGCCCCGCAGCAGCCTCCCGCTTGCGCTGCATCATCCGCTCGCAGGACGTCGGCAGCAGCGCGCACAGGCGCGCATCGTCGACCTGGAAACGCCGCTGCAGCTGCAGCAGCGTCGGCAGGAATTCATCGGCCGCGGCCTGCGCATCTTCAACACCGTAGCCGCCGTTGATTTCGCCGAGCAGCCAGCCGACGTACCAGACGCCGAGACTGCGCGCGTCGTCCAGCGCGTCCTGCCGCCGCACCAGGCCTGCGCGCACTCGCACGCAGTCGGCGAATTCGCTGGCGCCGTCGTGATCGATCTGCTCGCCGCAGGGCCGCGCAAAGTCCGCGCCCTGCTGAATCGCCGCGTCGACGACCGAGGGCGCAGGCAAGGCAGCGGCAAGCGTCGGTTGCGCAGGCATCGGCTCCGCGGCACAGGCCGCCAACAGCATCGTCATCGCAAGGCAATACGCAGGTTTCATCAGACTGGAACGAATCGGCAACAGATCACCGCTAGTTTGCTCTCACTGCATTGCAGGGAATCACTCATCGCAACAGGGAGAGTCAGATGCGCCTACATACCATGCACACCGTGGCCCGCTGCGCGGCCGCCGCCTTGCTCGTCGCCGGTTCGACCGGCTTGGCGTTCGCCGCTGCCCCGGCACCGTTCAATATCAAAATCGTCGCGCTCAACGATTTTCACGGCAATCTTGCGCCGCCCGCCGGCACCACCACCGCGCCGAGCACCACCAGCCCGGGCACAACCGTGCGCGTGCCGACCGGCGGCATCGCCTTTTTGTCGACGCTGCTGCAGCAGATCAAGGCCGAGAACCCGCAGAACGCGGTCGTCGCCGCGGGGGATCTGATCGGCGCCTCGCCGCTGGTGTCGGCGCTGTTTCACGACGAGCCGACGATCGAAACCCTGAACCTGCTCGGCATCGACTTCGCCTCGGTCGGCAATCACGAGTTCGACAAGGGTACGTCCGAACTGACGCGCATGCAGAAAGGCGGTTGTTACAAGAAAGGCACGGTCGGCGTCGACACCTGCATCGTCGACGGCGGGTTCAACGGCGCCAACTTCAAATACCTGGCCGCCAACGTGGTAAAGGACAAGACCGGCGAGACGCTGTTTCCGGCCTACAAGACCAAGGAATTCACCAGCCCCGACGGCAAAAAAGCCAAAGTCGCGTTCATCGGCCTGGTGCTGGAGGGCACGCCGTCGATCGTCACGCCAGCCGGCGTCGCCGGCATGACGTTCAAGGACGAAGCCGACACCGTCAACGCTCTGGTGCCGACGCTGAAAGCCAAGGGCATCGAGGCGATCGTAGTGCTGATCCACCAGGGCGGCACCACCACCGGGCTGTACGACGACCCGGCCTGCCCGGGCTTCACCGGCGACATCAAGGGGATCGTCAATGCGCTGGATCCGGCGGTCGATCTGGTGATCAGCGGCCACACCCACCAGGCCTACATCTGCTCGGCAAAAGCCAAGGACGGCATCAAGGACATCCCGGTCACCAGCGGCGGCTTCTACGGCCGCATGCTCACCGACCTCGATGTCACGGTCGATCCGAAGACCAAGGACATCACCGCGGTCAGCGCGCACAACCTGCTGGTGGTCAACGACGGCTCGGCGACGGTGCCGCCGACCGAAGTACCGGCCGGCTACGTGACGCTGGCCAAGGACCCGGCCGAGCAGAACCTGATCGACACCTACAACGCGCTGGCCGCGCCGCTGGCCAACGCCAAGATCGGTTCGATCTCGGCCGACCTGCTGCGCGCCAAGAACGCGGCCGGCGAATCGCCGCTGGGCGACGTGATCGCCGATGCGCAGCTCGCCGCGACCGCGGCGCCGGAGTTCGGCGCCGCCAAAGTCGCATTCATGAACCCGGGCGGCATTCGTGCGGACCTGATCTACAACAACGCCTACTACACCGGTGAAGCAGCCGGTGATATCGCCTATGGCGAGGCCTTCAACGTGCAGCCTTTCTACAACACGCTGGTGACGATGACCCTGAGCGGCGCGCAGATCAAGGCAGTGCTTGAACAGCAGTTCGACAATCCCGCGGTCGGCCAGACGCGCATGATGGAAGTGTCCGGCGGCTTTGCCTACACCTACGACAACGCGCAGCCCACCGGCAGCAAGATCGTCGCCGGCAGCATCCAGATCAACGGCGTCACCGTCGACCCGGCGGCCAGCTATCGCGTCACCTGCAACAGCTTCATGGCCACCGGCGGCGACAACTTCACGACCTTCGCCAGCGGCACCAACCGCCTCGGCGGCGCGCTCGACATCGACGCGCTTTCGGATTACCTGAAGGCGAACTCGCCGGTGCCGCCGGGGCCGCAGAACCGGATCACGCGGATCAACTAAGGCCCGCAGCCGTAGTTAAAAGCCTGCCGGGATATCGTTACCCGGCAGGCTTTTTGTTGGGAGTACCCGTCGCGCAGTGAGCATCGCCCATTTCCCGGAGAGTCATTCAACTGAAGCCCAGGACATGTCTTCCATCGTGGGATAAGTCGTACAAGCGTCAGTTCCCTTGGCCTTGAGCTTCAAGCCGGTAGCTTTGGCGGACAAAGCAACTGACAACAGCCCCTTCCCGCCCGCGGCATTGACATCGAAGGCGAGCGAACTCGCATTGTCGCCGCTCATACAGGTGGCTAGTGTGCCAGTCAAAATGCCGCTAAAGGTAACAACGGCCTTTCCAGAAGCATCAACACGGACACTGCTGACAGTGGAATAGGCGTTGCCACTGGCGCTCGCTTCTGCCGACGAGAAGACCATCACGATGACTGCCACAAAATGCCCATAGTCAGTCGGCAGGCCCTTACCCAGAAAATTAGCAAATTTCATATTTTCACCGTTCAAGGCCTGGAAGAAACAACTCACGACATTGTGATTGTTGACGTAGCCATGCGCTGTCCATTCGGTTGGTTATCTCCTATGCAAACCGCAGCTACTGGAAATGAATGCCAACGCCGGTGCAGGTGGTGTCGGCATCGGCAATAACAAAAACAATCTTGCGCGAATTTGCCAAAGCTGCCAGCAGCCCAGAGTACACAGCCTTATTATTGTCGTAATTAGTCGATGCCCAAGTCAGCGGCACCCCGGACGGACAAGTCGCACTTGACTGATCTAGTTTTATTTTTATTCTCGCCGGCATAAAAGAGCCCTCCACATCCACAACAGTGCCGACTATTTGCTCATTCGCCATGCACGGAGCAGCCACGCATATGAGTACTGCCGCCAACATAGCCAGAGGGGGACAGCGAACCGGGATGAATCGTAGAACGCGCTTCTTTTTCACGTAAACCTCCTACTCCAATAGCAACGCGGTCCGCGCCGTTTTATTGATTTGCTGCACTAGCCATTTATAATAATAATTAGCGCAGAAATAAATAAAGCCACCAATAACAAGAGTGAGAGAATCCTGAATTGCGTTAATTTCTCTGGACTACAATGTGGAAATGAGTCGGAAAGAGATACAGAGAAACTCAAAGAAAGACGATTCAAATCAGTCCAGAAGCAAACAAAATGCTCCTTGCGGCGAGCGGCTTCGGAGGGCTGATTTTTATAAAGCCGGTACGCCATTGGGACCGCAATCAGAAAATATATTAGAACAAAAACGAATGGGGCGACTTCAATAATCATCACAACGGTCCCAGAAGGCTTATCGCATCAAACAAGTGAACCCACTCGACGACGAAAGTACCCATCTGTATTCGATTTCGCAGTCAGACAAACTCTCGAAAATTCGCTTCCGGATGCTGGAGTGAGCGACCCTCGCAGCAAGTCTGATCGAATTGTTTACTTAAAAGGTTCCTGGCCGATCTGCGGCGATAAAAAGCGAGACCTTTCTTTCAATGCGAGATAACGCGATTCAATTTGTGAGCGGCTGGAAAGCCGTCGTGTACTATGTCAGCTGCATCGTAACAAGCATAATCGGCAGGGGTTTTTGTCGCATATAGGCTCAAGATCAAGGCATACAGGGTTTTCTGCCCAATCGGAACATAGCACCAGACTCCATCAGATCTCAAAAAAGAGGCGGGTGACGAGGACTCTGTATCTTCCCACTCAGCGATGGATGTAATCGTCGCGTTGCTTACCTGCGTCCAGGCGTAAGATTGAAATGGGAATAAGCCCGCAAAAGAAAAGAGACAAAAAATAAAATTGAGTTTCATAAATCTCCCGTAATTGACCTCTCGTCAAAAGCATAAATCAATACAAAATCGATAGGGCCAGAGATCGTTGACTATTGGACGGAATCGGGGACAGACGACGTTTTCCATGTAAACCCCTATGCCAAGTGCAGCGCTGATTGCGCTACGTCATTGATCGATCGCTTCTTCGGCCTTCCGGGTTGTCCGGGGGCCGATCGGCGACCCAAGGCGAGCGATACCTCTTCTCGGAATTTCTCGTTGCCGAGTGCGAATCCAGCGTTGGCGGCCTGGTGGATTTCGTCCACCACGCCGGGTCGAGTTGTTGTCGAAACAGCTCCCGGTAGGTCGCTTGGCGGGGGCTCGGGCTCGCCGCCTAATGCGCGGTACAGCGGGTGCGACTGCACGATGTCGCTGGCCTGGCTTTGGCCTTGGTTGCGATAGCTCAACCAGAGGTAGTCCGCGGGGTGCTCGACCATTCCCGCTCGCACCGGGTTGAGTTCGATGTGGCGCTGGCAAGCCAGCAGGCAGTTCTCCGCATCCACCATCGAGGATCGGAACCGGCCTTCCCAGAGCGATCCGCTGCGGCGATAAACCCGGTTTACGTACTGCAGGTAGCGCTGGCCGAGTGGCTTCATCAGCGCCGATATGCCGGTGCTGCGCTGCGGGGTCATCAGCAGATGAACATGGTTGGTCATCAGGGCGTAGGCCTACACGGCGACTTGGTGCTTATTCGATAGCAGCGACAGGGGGTCGAGAAAGAAACCGTGATCATCATCCGCAGAAAAGCAGGCCGAACGGATTGTTGGTACCACGAATAACGTGGAAAGGGACTTCGGCAAGTTGAAGACCGGGTGGCGCGGCATCGGCGCAATAACTCTCAGCTTCCTTCGGGTCCAATCATCCCCAAACGTGGTCTGCACTTATTTTCCTCGCCGATTCAGAAATCACCGCGTTTCGTCAATAAGCACGGAGAACCAGTATGGAGGCAATATATTCAGCACCGATCCTTTGCTTTCATAAAACGGGAGCACACTCGCATCAACGACGTACTCAATCGTCATTAATTTACCACCCAGGGACAATCCAAATGAAGCACAAATAAATCGAATGGAGATAACTTCTTGCATGGGAGCATATTTTCTAAATGCAACGATTTCTCTAACTCCTGCCTTTTTCAGCGCAAGCAAGTTCTTTAAGCAGTCAGTTAAATCTTGCTCTGCTTGGCACTGTTCTTCTAAGCCTCCTTCTTTTAAATTAAATCGATCAACATCGGAATGATTCATCATGAAATTTGCCGCATATTCGAAATTCATTCGATGCTCGTCAAATATAGTTTTTGCACTGCGTTCATCGAAATCCTGAGCGCAAGCAGTTAAGCCTGCAAAAATACATAACAACATGACCGCACCGAGCTTAATGTCCTTCTGCATATCGCCATCCCGACAGCACAGCGGCTGAGTCGCCAGGTAGATCTCCAAAAGTCGCGCCAGCATCAACCTGATACTGTAGGTAGTCTACGTCCACAATTGGTGTAAATGGAGCTGAAAGTATATGTGAAGCTAGGGAGATACCGCTTCCGCCTGCTTGGAAAAACACTTGGTACATTCCTGCGCCCGTCATTGCCACATATGCAGAGAACCCAAATGCGTTGGCCACAACGCCAAAGTGGAAGTTTCCGAATTCCTGAAGTAGGTCGGCATTCAAGCCCGCATATTCAGGATTATTTTTGTAATCCCATTTACCACCTGTCTTCACTGCATCCCAAAACTCTCCTAATGTCATGCCCGCAGCTTCTTTAATGTTTGCTTCTAAGTCGATGCCCTTCCCAGTTCGGAGAATGTCACCATATCTACTCAACACCTTATCTCTGAATTGCGCATGCTGCTCATCGTTGTAAGCTCGTGAGAAAGCACCCGTAACCGCGCCATTTGCAAACTTTCCTCCACCGAGTTCTGAGGCTGTTCCACCTACGATCGCGGCCGCTGAGATCCGCGCCAGACGTCCTGTGGCGCCGAAATCTGATGAACGAATACCGTCGATTCCTGAAGAAAACGTTTGAGTAAAGCCGGCTGCAAGAAAGCCCTGATTAAATCGGCCACCGCTAACACGCGCTGAAATACCGCCTGCTACACCGTGCGCCGCAATTTTTGCTACGCGTAAAACGTCAACGTTGTATCCCTGCTTCGCCAGCGCTCCAAACCCAGAACCGATACCGAAAAAAGCCGCGGCAGTGGCCGCACCAATGAGTCCCGACTTTAGGTCTCCGCCGCTCGTAACTAGGCCGGCGGCAAATCCACCAAACATTTGGCCTGCAAGACCCCACGATCCTGGGACGGTTACCATAATCGCTACAGCAGCAATAAGGCGCCAGTTATCTTTAGCCCAATCGATAGCCTTACCGACTGCGTGAAAAACGTCCCCTATGCCGAAGAATCCCGTTGGATCTATGGCAGATAGGGGGTTATTCATTACGTAGCTGTATCGGTTGTAGCTTTGAAGGTTGTTGGGATCTTGGATGTTTGGATCGGGGGAGAGAAATCGCGCAATGGTCGAGTCGTAGACCCGTCCGCCCATGTGAATGAGCCCAACTGTGTCCAGCATCTCGTGGCCGGTATACCCCTTCAGCGTCGCGAAGTTGTAGCTCGACGGGCTGGCGGCTCCGCTGTCGTCGCGCCGCTTGCCCCAGCGGTCGTAGCCGAAGCCGGGTGAGCTGGTGGACAGCGCCAGGTTCTGGCCCGCGGTGTTGCTCATTGCGTCCACGCTGCCGAGCTTGTCGGTGTGCACGTACAGCGTCGTGCGCGTGGCCGCGCTCGGGTAGTAGCTCACCTGGGCCACTACGCCCGTCGGTGCGACGATGTGCTCGCGGTATTCGTCGCCGCTGCTGGTGGTATGCCGCTCGGAGTAGGCGTTGAGGTAGACGATCGTGCGGTTGCTCAGGCCCGATGAATACGAGGTCTGGCGCAGCTTTTCTCTCGATGGGCCGTAGACGAAAGTGGCCCAGGCGCTGCCGGTGCTGCCCTTGGTGACCTGGGTCGGCAGGTTGTAGCTGGCCCAGGCGTAGCTGCGGATGTTGGAGTCGCCGGTGCTCGACAGCATGTTGCCATTGGCGTCGTAGTCGTAGACGCTGTTGGTGGTCGCGGTGCCGCGGACCGCGTGCGGCTTGTTCGTCGCCGTATAGGTGTAGGCGCCAACGCCCTGGTTGTAGGCAATGTTACCGATGGCGTCGTAGTCGGCGTTCTTGGTCGTGGTCGTACCCGCCGCCGTCAACGTCGTCACGTCGACCCGGTTGAGCTTGTCGTAGGTGCTGGACTCAGAGTACGACAGGCCGCTGATCAGGTTCTCGCGCAGCGTGGTGTTGCCGTTGGCGTCCCAGTCGTAGTGCCAGTTCTGGATCGAGTTGCCGGAGCCTGCCTGCAGCATTTCCACCTGACCGACCGCCGGGTCGCGGTAGACCGCGTTGACCACGCCGTTGCCCTGCGTGTACTGCGCCACCTTGCCCCATTCGTCCCAGCTGTCGGCGCGCCAGTACAGCGGACCGCTGGCGCTGCTCTGCCGCAGTTCGCTCAGCGCACCGTTGGCGTTGTAGAGGTGCTGCAGAATCAGGCCCGACGGATAGGTCAAAACATCGAGGCGGTTCTTGCTGTCGTAGGCGTACTGCGTTGGCGCCTGGACGCTGCCGGCGACGGTCAGAGTCTCCTTCTGCAGATTGCCGACCGCGTCGTATTCCAGCGTCTTGCGGGACAGCTCGGCATTGCTCGGGCTGGTCTGCACCGCGTCGCTCAGCGCGCCTTTCCAGCGCGTGTCGTAGGTCCAGGTGGTTTTGCCTTCGAGTTCTTCGCGCTTGGTCATGCGGCCCAAGCCGTCGTAGCTCATCTTGACGGTCTGAGCCTTGGCGTCGGTCTGCGTTATCAGCTCGCCCAGGCCGTTATAGGCGTAGGACCAGTTGCCCATGTCCGGATCCGACATCGCAATCTTGCGGCCGCGCTGGTCGTACTGCAGCGCCACGGCGTTGCCGGCCGGATCGATCGTCTTGGTGAGATTGTCGTAGGGGTCGTACTCGTACTTCAGTTCCTGCCCCAGGTCGTTCTTGACCGATACGACCTTGCCAAGGACGTTGAGTGTCTGTGTGGTGTTGGCACTCCGCGGGTCGGTCACGACCGTCGTCAGACCCCGGTAGGCGGTGGTGACGACACGGCCCTCGGGCTCGCCCGCCTTGGCTGGCGACGTGGCCTGGTAGGGGCGCCCGATGGCGTCGTACTGGGTCTTGACCCAAAAGGTCTGCGAGCTGTTGTCGTAGCGCGGCACGGACACCTGCGACACGCGGCCCAGCGCGTCGTACTGCGTCAGCGCATACAGCCAGCGGCCGTCCGGGCCGAGCGTGGCGCGGCGGATCTCGCGCTCCAGGCGGTCGTAGACGACCACGCTGCGCGTGCCGCTGGAAGCCTGGGTCTCAACCGCGAACAGGCCCTTGGTTTCTCCGAAGCACAGGTCCGCCCGGTCGGGGCACCACTGCCGCAGAACGTCGCTGACGATGTACTTGTCGCTCTGGATGAAACTGCTGCCGGCAGCGCGGCCGAAGCTGTCGTAGCTGAGGGTGCTGACCAGATTGTTGGCGTCGGTGCTCTTGAGCACGTTGCCGGTGGCGGCATCGAACTCGCGCGTAGCGCATTGGCTCAGCGCGTTGCAGGACTTGGTGTTGAAGCGCCGGTAATAGGGAGACGCCGACGAGAATTCGTTGGTGGTGGTTCGCGAAATCAGTGTCGGTGTGCCCGAGGCATTCGGTGCATACGCGTAGACGATGGTCTTGGTGATGTTGCCGGTACCGTCGCTGCGGCCGTAAGTGGTCCGCAGATAGTCGTAGGTGCCGACACGGTCCGGCTCGACCAGTTCTTCGCTCAACAGACCGGTGGCGGTGCTGTACACGAATCCCGAGGTACGGCTCTTGCTCTCACCCTTGTCGTTGGTGCGTGTGACGTCGGTGCGCGTCAGGCGGCCGATGTACCAACCCGACGACGTGTAGTTGGCGAAGGTATTGGTCGTCGCCGTTTCAAATCGGGTCGCGGCGCCTTCGTCGCCCTGATAGACGGTGACCTTGGAGGAGCGCAGGTTGCCGTAGGTCGCGTAGTCGCTGTAGTTGTAGTTGTAGGTCGAGACGGTGGTGGACACCAGGCCGGCATAACCGGATGTGACCTCGTATTGCCGGGACGTGCTCTTGGAGGCGTATGGGAAGCTGGCCCCCTGCGATACGGCAATGGTCGAGTACACATTGTCTGCTGACGAAATCAGGGTGCCGCTGCTGGCAATCTTGCGCTCGACGTGTTTTGCGAGACCTATATAGGGGAAGTCCTGCCGATACGTGGTGGCCTCCAGAATGCCGGTCTGCTCGTCCTGGATTTCGGTTCGGCTGAAGCCGAGCGGCCCACGGCCACGGATATCGAGGCGCGAGCCGTAGTAGCGGTAAGCCACTGAACGCGTCGGCTGATCCTGCGCTTCGGTGGTATGGCGTGCCACGACGTACTGCGGCACATTCAGGCGGCGGACCACGCCCGGGTAGGTCGTGGCCTCGGGATCGTCGGCGTAGACATCGGTCGACGTCAGCGGCTTGTATTCGATACCGACCTTGGCGCCGAAGCCGCCGGTGATGGCGGCAACCCGCAGATTCGACGCACCGGTGAAGCGCGCCATCCGAATCGTCGCGTTGTTACTCGAATCCTTCGAGAAAACACCGAGGTCGACTTTGCCGTCGCCGTCGTAATCTGCCGGATTGAGATAGAAAGTCGATGGTACGTTGGTGAATGCCGAGGTCAGCGTCTCGGAACTCGTAAACAGGCCGTTGCCGCTGCCCGCCGCCATGACGACGTCGTGAGGAGAGGACTGGTCGAACCAGGCGATGTCGACGACGCCGTCGCCGTCGTAATCAGCCGCCGCCGGCCGCCAGCTTCCCGATCCGGTCAACGCCAGATTCGCCGAGACCTGCACGGTGGAGAATGTGCCCCGGCCTGTCGACAGCAAGGCATAGTGATAAGCCATACTCCCGCTGGTCTTGACGAAAACCAAGTCGGCATAACCATCGCCATTGGTGTCGCCGATGATCGGCGCGTACTGGGTGACGTTGTAGCTGAGGATCTTGCCGGCGTTGGTGCAAGGCCCCAGGTCGACGCAGGTCCAGGCGTAGACGCCGTCGCTGGCCGCCTTCAGCAACATAATGTCGATCTTGCCGTCACCGTTGAAATCCGCGGCGTAAGGCACGTAGCCGGTCTGGTCGCCAGCGGCTGCCAAATCCCAGGTCGAGCCCGACTGCCAGCCAGTGCCCGTCGTATAAACCTTGCGCCACTGGAAGCCCGACGCCGTGTTGCTGATCAGCAGGATGTCGTCCTGGCCGTCGCCGTTGATGTCGCCGGCGACCATTTGCGTGACCGATGGAGTCGCTGCGGCTGTCACGGCCGAGCGTTGGCAATTGGGCGGACAGCCGCCGGGAGGGCCGCCCGCGCCGGCACTGCAGGTACCGCCCGAAGCCGCATCGAGGCTGCCGCCGACCAGCGCACTCACTGTGTACGTAGCGGCGCCCGGCCGAAAATAAAGCGGATTGCCGCAGGGCAGTTCGTCGTAGAACAGCGCCGCATCCACCAAGCCGTCGCCGTTGAAATCACCGAGCGCCCATTTGGCGTCGCCGGTCGGCAGGTCATTGATGGTCGATGAGTTGATCTTGGCGGAGCCGCCAAGACCCCCTTTCGGAAACACCGAGAAGGTCGAACTGCCATCGGCGGCGCGCAAAATCGCCAGATCGCCGTAGCCATCGCCGTTGACGTCGGCCGGGACGTACTGGAATTTGTCGTTGCCGTAGGTGCCGGCGCTGGAATTGACGACGGCGCCATATCCGCTGCCGATGGCCGGCGCCCAGACAAAGCTGCTGGTCGGCAGGCAGGCCGTGCCGGCCACGCTCTTGCGGCCGGCGCACTCCTGCACGCTGGTGAGCGCATAGCGGCTCATCGACATCGTCTTGGAGCCGACCGTGGTCACGGCTCCCGGCCTGGCCGCCGCACGCGCGGGCCTTGGAATCGCGCAGCGGCTGCCCGTGCAGGGGGGCGGCTCTGTGCCCGGCGGCTCCGGATCATCGGCGTCGGCCGGGCTGTTGTAGATGAAGTTCCAGGAGCGGACGATCTGGCTACCGCTGTTCACGGAGGCTTCGATCGAACCCAGAATGTAGTTGCGGGTGAAGTAAGTACCGTACATGTAGCCGCCGGCGACGTAGCCGGAGCGCGACTTGTATTGGAAGTTGACGCGCAAAGTCGCGGGCAGCCCCGCGGCGGCATTGCCACCATAAGTAATCTGCTTGATCCGATAGCTGTCCGGATACAGGTCGTACTCGTAGTCAATCGAGTTGCCGACCGAATCCTCGGTCCGCTTCAACAGCCAGACGTAGATGCCTGGTGTACCCGACCACACCGCGGTACCGCTGCTGCCATAAGTCATCTTTAGGCCGGACTTGGTTTCTACTGTCCAGCCCGCCGGATTGCCCGCAGTGCCGTCGACCGATTTGATTCGGCTGAACGACTCGATCTCGGTCACATAAGAGGCATTGACGGACCCGTAGGTAGCGGTCGTCAGCAGACGTTGACCGTCTAGACAGAAACGGTCCCAGGTATCGAAATCGACGCCGTCGGACGAAGCGTCCACGGCGATCGTCGAAGGACAGCGCGCGATCTGCGACAAGCCCGAAACACCAAAGCCGAGCCCCATCGTCGCGTCGGGACCTGAAGAGCTGTATTCGATCGCCAGTTGCGGGGTCATGCCGCCCAGGCCGGGCGGCAGGCTCAGCGGCATGCGATAGCTGGCGCCGCCGCCGGGCGTTGCCTGGAATGCGCCCGCCGTGGAACCCACCGCCACTTCGCCGCTGGATCCTGAACCGCCGTCATCCTCGGGCTGGCCGAAGCTGCCGCCGGTGGTCGCCATATGAATGGTTTCGACGACACCCGCGCGAGAGGTCAGCAGGTCAGCCCGGCCATCGTTGTTGGCTTTCACCAAGTCGACGTCGAGCCCGCTTTGTCCAAGGTCGATGCCGATATCAATGGCATTGAGCCGCTGCCGCAATTGCGGCACCCCGTCGGTCGCCGACGTCGCCATCAGCACGCTGATGCCGTTGACGGCTTTGGCGCGGATCAGCAGTTCCAGCGAGCCGTCGCCGTCGGTGTCGCCGAAGATCAGTTCGTGGGTACCCGCCTGCCAGATCGGGTTCGACAGAGTCGCAGCAGAAGGATTGAGCTGGATCGAATAGGTGCCGTCGGAATTCGACAGCACCACGAAGCTGTTGCGCCAGCGCAACAGGACCGGAATCAAAACGTCGTAATCGACCAGCACGAACTGGTGATTGGCCTTCAACAGCAGATCGGGATAACCGTCGCCGTTGATGTCGCCGCTAAAGACGTCGTAACCGGCGTCGTACAGTCCGTTCTGATACTGCGCCGGGACAGCGGCGCCTGCATTGCCTGCCCAGAAGCACAACAGCAGCGCGATCGACTTGAAGCATGCGACCACGCCCGCCCGATTCCATTCGCGCACTTAGATCCCCCGATCCGTGAATCTCCGCTGGCGGCGCTGCTGGCGACCCGAATGATCAAAGCTTCGGTTACCAGCAGCAAAACCGCCTGCCCTCCCTGTGCATCCAGTAATTGCTTTGTCGCCCGGAAACTATAGCGATTGCTGCGAATCACTTCACACTTTCTGCTCGCCAGCGCCAGCCAAAGTCCGGCCTTTTGAAGCTCAGTCGCGGACGGGGTCCGCTCCTACAACTGCCGCTATTGCGTCTGCGACCGCCAGCCGCCGCCCAGCGCCTGATACAGCTGCACGCTGGCATTTAGCGTATCCAGCCGCGCCTGCGACAGCGCGAGCTTGGCGGTGAACAGGTCGCGGTCGGCGTTGATCACGTCGAAGTACGAGGAGTAGCCGACCTTGTAGCGGGCCAGCGCGATCTCGTGCGCGTTGTTCTGCGCCGTGACCAGGGCCGATTGCGCGGCCTCGTACTCGGCCGATTTCTGCCGCGTCACCAGCGCATCGGCGACTTCGCGGAATGCAGTGCGTACGGTTTTTTCGTAATTCAGCAGCGCCGCGCGGCGGCCGGCATCGGCGTAATCCACCTGGTACCGATTGCGATCGGCGTCGAGCAGCGGCTGCAGCAGGTTCACACCCACCGACCAGTTCTCGGCCGCGCTGGTGAACAGGTTCGACATCTTCGGCGACAGGCTGCCGTAGTCGGCGCTGAGTGAAATCGTCGGAAACAGTGCGGCCTTGGCGATGCCGACCTGCGCGTTGGCGGCAACCAGCGACTGCTCCGCTTCGCGCAGATCCGGCCGGCGTTCCAGCAGGGTCGAGGGCAGGCCCGCCGGAAGATCCGGTGCGATCGGCGCCAGGCCGACTTCGCGCGGAGAGCGCGCGATCGCATTCGGATTGCCGCCGAGCAGCAGGCTCAGGCCGTTCTCGGTTTGCGCGATCTGCTTCTCCAGCAGCGGCACATTGGCCTGCGCGGTAGCGAGCTGCGCCTGCGCGGTGTTGACGTCGAGACCGCTGACGGTGCCGCGATCGAACTGCGCCTGAGTCAGATCGAGGAAGGACTTGCGTGAATCGACAGTCGCGCGCGTGATCTGCAGCTGCTCGTCCAGCGCCAGCAAAGTGAAGTACTGCGAAGCCACCGATCCGACCAGTGTTACCAGCACGGTTTCGCGCGCTGCTTGCGACGACAGCAGCTCAGCTCGCGCCGCTTCGCGCGTGCGCCGGATGCGGCCCCAGAAATCCAGCTCCCAGGCCAGTGCCGCCGACACCGACGAGCTGTTGAACGTACGATCGCTCGCAGTGGTTTCGTAGGCCGAAACACGCTGCTTGCCGGTGGTTCCGCCGACGCTGATCTGAGGCAGCAGCTGATAGCCGGTAGCGCCGAGACTGGCGCGCGCCTGCTCGACGCGCTCCACCGCGATGCGCACGTCGAGATTGTTTTTCACCGCGCTGGCGACCAGCGTCGCCAGCACCGGATCGCGGTACACGTCCCACCAGCCGAGATCGCCGAAGGACTGCGCTGCCGCAGTCGTCGTGTCGAGGCGGAATTGCGCTGGCGTTTCGATCGCCGGGCGCTGGTAGTCCGGGCCCATCGCGCAGCCGGCGAGCAAGGCCGTCAACAATACGTAGCCCGGGTGAAACCCGGGATTGTTGTGCCTGATCGAGCGCGCCATCCCGGGTTTCACCCGGGCTACGAGGCGTTTCATCAGCGAGCCTCCCCTTGCGGCCTACGACTGAAACGTTCGCTCAGCCCCTGAATCAGCACGTAGAACACCGGGATGATGAAGATACCGACGATGGTGGCGGCGAGCATGCCGAACACCACGGCGGTGCCGAGCACGCGGCGCGCGCCGGCGCCGGCGCCGGTGGCGATCACCAGCGGCATCGTGCCGAGAATGAAGGCCAGCGAGGTCATCAGGATCGGCCTGAGGCGCAGACGCGCCCCTTCCACTGCGGCGTCGATCAGCGGCATGCCGCGCTCGTGCGCGAGCTTGGCGAATTCGACGATCAGGATCGCGTTTTTCGCGGCCAGACCGATCAGCATGACCAGGCCGATCTGCGCGTAGATGTCATTGGCCATGACGCGTGCCGCAAGCCCCAGATACGCGCCGAACACCGCGAACGGAATGCCGAGCAGCACCGCGAAAGGCACGGCCCAGCTTTCGTATTGCGCGGCCAGCACCAGGAACACGAACAGCAATGCCATTCCGAAAATATACGGCGCCTGCCCGCCCGATTTGATCTCCTGATAGGTCACGCCGGTCCAGTTGTAGGTGTAGCCCGCGGGCAGGTCCTGCGCGAGTTCTTCCATCACTTTCACCGCCTCGCCCGAGCTGTAGCCTGGCGAGGCCGAGCCATTGATCGTCGCGGCGCGGAACACGTTGTAGCGCTCGATGTATTCCGAGGTGCTGTTGGTCTTGATCGACACCAGCGTCGACAGCGGCACCATGTCGCCTCCGGACGTACGCACGTACAAGTGATTCACTGCTTCGGGCGACGCACGGAATCTGCCTTCGGCCTGCGCGGTCACGCGGAAAGTGCGGCCGAACAGGTTGAAGTCGTTGACATAGCTGCCGCCGAGAAAAGTCTGCAGCGACCCGAAGATGTCCGACAGAGGAATGCCGAGCGTCTTGGCGCGCTCGCGATCGATCACGTATTCGATCTGCGGCGAGTTGGCGTTGTACTGCGAGAACACCCGCGTCAGCTCGGGGCGTTTCGCCGCACGGCCGAGGAAGTCCTGCAGCACGACGTTGAAGTTTCTGATGTCGTTGCCGCTGCGATCCTCGAGCACGAACTCGAACCCGCCGGCGGTGCCGATGCCCGGTATCGACGGCGGATTGAGCACGATGAAATTCGCGTCCTGAATTTTCGACAGTGCACCGCTGAGCCGCCGGACCAGCGTCAGTGCGGAGTGCTCGACGCCGGGCCGGTCGTGCCAGGGCTTGAGCGTGATGAAGATCGTCGCGTTGTTCGGCGAGTTGACGCCGGTCAGCAGGTTGAAGCTGACCAGCGACACCATGTCCAGCGTCTCGTCCTGCGCATGCACGATCTGCCGCGCCTGCTCGACGACCTGGAGCGTGCGCTGCTGCGTCGCCGCCGCGGGCAGGTTCACCGCCATGATCAGATAGCCCTGGTCCTCGTCCGGCAGGAAGCCGGCAGGTCGTGTCGTCAGCAGCCACAGCGCCGCCAGCGTCAGCGCGACGAAGATCGCCATCGCGATCACCGAGCGCCGGATCGCCGCCTGCACGGTGCGGCTGTAGCCGTTGGTGAGCCGCTTGAAGCCGCGATTGAAAGCACCGAAGAAACGACCGAGCAGACCCTTGTGCTCGGTCTCCGCCGGCGGCTTTAGCAGCAGCGCACACAGCGCCGGCGTGAAGGTCAGCGCGACCAGCGCCGACAGCAGCACCGACACCGACAGCGTCAGCGCGAACTGCTTGTAGAACTGCCCGGTGAGGCCCGGCAGAAACGCCACCGGCACGAACACCGCCGACAGCACCAGCGCGATCGCGATCACCGGGCCGGTGACGTCGGCCATCGCGGCGCGCGTCGCCTCCTTCGGCGACATCTTGTGCTCGATCATTTTCTCGGTGACCGCCTCGACGACGACGATCGCATCGTCGACAACCAGGCCGATCGCCAGCACCAGCGCGAAAAGCGTGAGCGTGTTGATCGAGAAACCCAGCGCGACGAACACCGAGAACGTGCCGATCAGCGCCACCGGCACCGCCAGCATCGGGATCAGGGTGGCGCGCCAGCTTTCCAGAAACACGAACACCACCAGCAGCACCAGCAGCACCGCGATGACGAAGGTGTGCTGCACCTCCTTCACCGATTCGGTGACGAACAGCGTGGTGTCGAAAGGCACCACGTATTCGATGCCCTGCGGAAACGTCTTCGACAAATCGGCCATCGCCGCGCGCACGCGCTTGGCCACGTCCAGCGCGTTCGCGTCCGGCAGCTGGTAGACCGCGATCATCGCCACCGGCTCGCCGTTGAGCAGCGAGGAGCGGCCATAGTCGGTGGCGCCGAGTTCGATACGCGCCACGTCTTTCAAGTGCACCACCGAGCCGTCGACGCGCGCGCGCAGTACGATGTTCTCGTATTCGGACGGCTCGGAAAGCCGGCCTTGCACGCGCACGGAATACTGCTTCTGCTGGCCGGATGGCACCGGCTCGGCGCCGATGCTGCCGGCCGGCGCGACCACGTTCTGCTCGGTCAGCGCGGCGCTGATGTCCTGCGTGGAAATACCGAGCCGTGCCATCTTGTCCGGGTCGAGCCAGATGCGCATGCCGTAGTCGCGCGCGCCCAGCACCACCACCTGGCCGACGCCGGGCACTCGCGCCAGCGCGTCGTAGACGTTGAGCGTCGCGTAGTTGCTGAGGAACAGATAGTCGTAGCGTGGATCGGTGGCCTTGAGTGCGGCGATCATCAGCACCTGCGGCTGGCGCTTGAACACGGTGACGCCGCTGCGCGTGACATCGGTCGGCAGCTGACGCTGCGCGATCGACAGCCGGTTCTGCACATCGACCGCAGCCAGGTCCTGGTCGGTGCCGATATCGAAGGTGATGTTCAGCGAGTAGCTGCCGTCGTTGGCGCTCTTGCTGTCCATGTACAGCATGTCCTTGACGCCGTTGACCTGCTGCTCGATCGGCGCGGCGACGGAGGCTTCGACCGTGGTCGCATCGGCGCCCGGGAAGCTGGCGGAGACGACCACCGACGGCGGCGTGATCGGCGGAAAGCGCGCGATCGGCAACTGCGTCAGCGCGATGCCGCCGGCCAGCGTGATGATGATCGACAGCACCGTCGCGAAGATCGGGCGGTCGATAAAAAAGTTGACCATGGCCTTAGTGCTCGACGACGGCAATGAAGACGCGGCGGAAATTCCGTTCGCCCCGAGTAGCCCACTTCAGTGGGCGTATCGAGGGGTCGGACGTGTTCGTGTCCCTCGATACGCCGCGAGCGGCTACTCGGGACGAACGGAGTTCGGTGTCGAAAACCGGAAGGCAGAGCATCAGCTCTTTCCCGCGTCCGCGGGCTTGGCCGGCGCATCCGCGACGATCGCGCCCGGCTTCACCTTGCCGAAGCCGTCGACGACGATCCTGTCGCCAGCCTTGAGGCCCTCCTGCACCAGCCAGTCGTTGCCGATGCGCGGCCCCATGCGCACGTCATGCGAAGCGGCCTTGCCCTGGCCGTCGACCAGCCAGACATAGGTCTTGCCTTGCAGCTCCTGCACCGCTTTCTGCGGCACCAGGATCGCATCCGGCAGGTTCTGCGCGGCGACGACCACGCGCGCGAACTGACCGGCACGCAGGATGCTGTTCGGGTTGGGCACTTCCAGCCGCACCGGCAAGGTGCCGGTGGTTTTGTCGACGGCGGCGTCGATCAGGTTGAGTTTGGCGGCCTCCGGATATTCCGAGCCGTCGGCAAGCAGGATCTTGAACGCGGACTTGACGCCGCCTTCCGGCACGCGGCCGCCCCATTGATGCTGCAGCTCGAGCATGCGCTGCTCGCTGATGCTGAAGTTCACGTACATCGAATCGGTGGCGTAGACCGTGGTCAGCAGCGAGGAATACGCGGTGACCAGGCCGCCGGTGCGGAACAGCGCGCGGCCGACGATGCCGTCGATAGGCGATGTCACCGTGCTGTAGTCCAGGTTCAGCTGCGCGGTCTGCACGCCGGCGCGCGCCGCCTCGACCGAGGCCTTGCCGGCGCTGTTGCGCGCGGTGGCCGCATCCAGCTCCTGCTGGCTGACCGCGTTGATCTGCGACAGCGGCTGCACGCGCGACAGGTCGCGTTCGGCCTGGTCGAGCGTCGCCTGGGCCTGCGCCAGCGCGGCCTTGGCATTGGCCAGCGCGGCGACGTAGGGCTGCGAGTCGATGCGGAACAGGATCTGGCCTTTCTTGACGCGCTGGCCCTCGATCGCCGCCTGCTGCTCGAGCAGGCCGCCGACGCGCGGGCGGATTTCCGCGGTGTTGATCGCCTCCAGTTCGCCGACGTAATCGACGGTGACGGTCGCCGAGCGCGGCGTGATCGTCGCCAGCGTGACTTCGACCGGCGGCGGCGCGGCCGGCGGCGGCGCCTTCGAGCAACCGCCGGCCAGCAGCGCGGTCAGCACGACGACCGCAGCGGCAACGGGGTGGAGCAAGGCAGGCTTCGTCATGACGGATCCCTGATGCGCCATCGATCCGGCGCTGAGCCACTGGCTGTTATGAGTTGGTCAATCGCTAGCATGCTAATGTTTTCAGCATGACCGCCGCATCTTCAGACACGACCGTGCCGACCGCAACACCTGCCGACCAGCTGATCGCCCTGGTGCGCGATCTCACCCGCAGCCTGCGTGCCGACATCGACAGCCGCTTGGAGCCTATGGGCCTGTCGCAGGCGCAGTGGCGGCCGCTGCTGATCCTGCACAAGGCCGGTGGCCCGCTGAGCCAGACCGAGCTGGCGCGCCAGCTCGACATCGAGGCGCCGAGCCTGGTGCGGCTGCTCGACCGCCTGGCCGAGAAGAACTGGATCGAGCGCCGCAGCGCGCCCGGCGACCGGCGCGTGCGCCAGGTGTTCCTGATGCCGGACTCTCAGCAGCTGATCGCGCAGATCCTGCCGGTGGTGCACGAAGTCAAGGAGCAGGCCCTGGCCGGACTGGCCGCCGGGGAAATCGCGGTTTGCCTACAGGCTTTGGAGAAAATCCGCGACAACCTGAGAGTCAGCTCTGGCGAAAGCTGAAGGGCGCGGCGTTTTTCGTTCAGGATGATCCCTTAGACTATCCGGATTCTCGTTTTGCTCGGACCGTCATCTATGTCGTTACGGACGCCTGCTGCCGTGGGCCGCCTTTTGAACTATGCGCTCGCCTGCCTGCTCGCTCTGAGCGCATCGTCGGCCTTCGCTGCCGGCTTCGGTTTCGAGGACGTGGCCAAGCGCGCCAAGGACCTGTCCGCCCAGCCCTACCAGAAGCCGGACAACGCGCTGCCGCGCGAGCTCGCGGACCTGGGCTACGACCAGGTCCGCGACATCCGCTTCAAGCCCGAGAAGGCGCTGTGGCGCAACCGCAAGCTGCCGTTCGAGGTGCAGTTCTTCCACCCGGGCGGGCGCTACACGGTGCCGGTGAAAATCAGCCTGGTCACCGCCAGCGGCGTGCAGCCGGTGGCGTTCAACCCGGCGGACTTCGACTACGGCAACAACAAGCAGCTCGATCCGACCAAGTTCAAGGACGTCGGCTTCGCCGGCTTCCGCGTGCACGCCAACGTCAACGGCCCCGGCTACAAGGACGAGGTGATCGCGTTCAAGGACGCAAGCTATTTCCGCGGCCTGGGCAAGGACCAGCGCTACGGCGAATCCGCCCGCGGCCTGGCCGTGGACACCGCGCAGCTGTCCGGCGAGGAGTTCCCCTACTTCACCGAGTTCTGGCTGGCCTGGCCTTCGGCCAAGGACGACCACCTGGTGATCTATGCGCTGCTCGATTCGCGGCGCGTCACCGGCGCCTACCGCTTCGAGCTCAAGCCCGGCACCAGCACGCTGGTGAATGTCGACGCGCGCATCTTCCCGCGCGAGAAGATCGACAAGATCGGCCTGGCGCCGCTGACCAGCATGTTCTACTTCGGCGAGAACCAGCGCTCGCAGGTCGAGGACTACCGACCCGAGGTGCACGACTCCGACGGCCTGCAGGTGCACACCGGCTCGGACGAATGGATCTGGCGGCCGCTGTCGAACCCGCGGCGGCTGCTGGTCACCAGCTTCTCGACCACCAATCCCAAGGGCTTCGGCCTGATGCAGCGCGACCGCGACTTCGCCAGCTACCAGGACCTGGAGGCGCGCTACGACATCCGCCCCAGCGCCTGGGTCACGCCCAAGGGCGACTGGGGCGCCGGCCGGGTCGAGCTGGTGCAGATTCCGTCGCCGGACGAAACCAACGACAACATCGTCGCCTACTGGGTCAGCGACAAGCCCGCCGAGCCGGGCAAGCCGCTGGACGTGGCGTACTCGATCGCCTGGCAGAAAGAGGAGCCGACCCTGCCGCCGACCAGCTACGTGACCCAGTCGCGCCGCGGCCATGGCTGGATCAAGGAGCAGGACAACACCATCCAGATGATGGTCGACTTCGTCGGCCCGGCGCTGAAGGGCCTGTCCAAGGATGCCAAGGTGTTCCCCGGCCTGTGGCTGTCGGACAACGGCGAGCTGCTGGAGCGCCAGGTGTTCCCCAACGAAGTCACCGGCGGCTGGCGCCTGAGCTTCCGATTCCGCCGCCTCGACGCCGAAAAGCCGGTGGAAATGCGCGCCTTCCTGCGCCAGGACCAGCAGGCGATCTCGGAAACCTGGAGCTACATCCTGCCACCGTGATGGTGCTCGCCCGGGACAAAAGCGGACCCATCTGCTGCATTGCGGCACAATAGTCTCGTGAACGACACCCACGTCCCAACGGCGGCAAAAGGCGGCCGGATCCAGGCCTATCTCGAACGGCTGCGGCTTTCGTCGGAACGACGCGAGCGTTTGCTGCGCGACGCGCTGGCCGCTGCCGATCCCTGGTCGCAGGTCCACACCGAGCTGTCCGGCGGCAGCATGCCCGCGGGCTCGCCGCCGCTGCCGGCCTGGCAGTCGCTGCCGGAGCGCCTGCAGCAGATCTGGCCGGAAGACAGCCGGCGCCTGAACGAGCAGCTGCAGCGTGTCGTGCAGACCGACAACCACGGCAACGTGCGCCTGCACACGATGCCGCCGCTGCGCCGCGCGTTCATGCGGCCGCGGCCCTGGGCGACCAATCCTTTCAGCCGGCTGTGGCGCAACAACATCAGCGGACGCGGCCGCATGGAGTCGCGGCTGGAGGACGACGTCAAGCCGGATTCGCCGGACCCGATCGGCCGCTGGCGCTGGGCCGGCCTGGTGCGGCGGCTGGTGCTGCTCGGCTTCGTGCTCGGCCAGACCTATATCGCGGTGTACCTGATGACCGCGGTGCTGCCCTATCACGGCAGCCACTGGCTGGAGATGTGCATCCTGGTGCTGTACGCGATCCTGTTCGCCTGGGTCGGCTCGGGTTTC
This sequence comes from Hydrocarboniphaga sp., assembly GCF_965279055.1. Taxonomy (NCBI): domain Bacteria; kingdom Pseudomonadati; phylum Pseudomonadota; class Gammaproteobacteria; order Nevskiales; family Nevskiaceae; genus Hydrocarboniphaga; species Hydrocarboniphaga sp. The sequence continues at coordinate 3,327,538 of NZ_OZ257125.1, forward strand.
TGGACCGCGCTGATGGGCTTCTGGGTGCTGCTCTGGGGCAAGGACCAGTATTCGATCAACGGCTCGACGCCGCCCGACGTGACGATCGGCGACGACACCAAGACCGCGATCCTGGTGCCGATCTTCAACGAGGACGTCGCGCGCGTGTTCGCCGGCATTCGCGCGACTTACGACAGCATCGCGCGTACCGGCAAGCTCAAGCATTTCGAGTTCTTCGTGCTCTCCGACACGATCGACTCGGACACGCGCGTCGCCGAGCTGCAGGCCTGGCTGACGATGTGCCGCGAGGTCAACGGCTTCGACCACATCCACTACCGCCGTCGCCTGCATCGCATCCGCCGCAAGAGCGGCAACGTCGCCGACTGGTGCCGTCGCTGGGGCAGCTCGTTCAACTACATGGTGGTGCTCGACGCCGACAGCGTGATGTCCGGCAACTGCCTGGTGCGGCTGACGCAGCTGATGGAAGCCAACCCGAGCGCCGGCATCATCCAGACCGCGCCCTGGGCCGCCGGCCGCGAAACCATGTACGCGCGTATCCAGCAGTTCGCGACCCGCGTCTACGGCCCGCTGTTCACCGCCGGCCTGCATTTCTGGCAGCTCGGCGAGAGCCATTACTGGGGCCACAACGCGATCCTGCGCGTGGCGCCGTTCATGCGCCATTGCGCGCTGGCCAAGCTGCCCGGCACCGGCGCGATGAGCGGCGAAATCCTCAGCCACGACTTCGTCGAGGCGGCGCTGATGCGCCGCGCCGGCTGGAGCGTGTGGATCGCCTACGACCTGCCCGGCTCCTGGGAAGAAATGCCGCCGACGCTGCTCGACGAGCTCAAGCGCGACCGCCGCTGGTGTCAGGGCAACCTGATGAACTTCCGGCTGTTCCTGAGCCAGGGCCTGCACCCGGCGCACAGAGCGGTGTTCATGACCGGCGTGATGGCTTATCTGTCCGCGCCGTTGTGGTTCCTGTTCCTGGTGTTGTCCACCGCGCTGCTGGCGGTCAACGTGCTCAGCGAGCCGGTGTACTTCACGCAGAGCTACCAGATGTTTCCGAACTGGCCGGAATGGCATCCGGAATGGGCGGCGCGACTGTTCGGCGCGACCGCGACGCTGCTGTGGCTGCCGAAGCTGCTGTCGGCGATCCTGATCATCGCCAAGCCGAGCCTGTGGCGCGGCTTCGGCGGCCCGGTGCGGCTGTTCTTCAGCGTGTTCTTCGAGTCGATCTTCTCGGCCGCACTGGCGCCGATCCGCATGCTGTTCCACGCCAAGTTCGTGACCCTGGGTCTGCTCGGCGTCGAGATCAGCTGGAAGTCGCCACCGCGCGACGACGCCGAAACCCATTGGGGCGACGCGCTGCGCCAGCACTGGGGCGGCTCGGTGCTGGGGCTAATCTGGGCGGCCGGCGTCTACTGGCTGCAACCCGAGTTCCTGCTGTGGCTGCTGCCGGTGGTGGGCTCACTGATCCTGGCGGTGCCGCTGTCGGTGCTGTCGTCGCGGGTGCGGCCGGGCCGCGCGCTGCGCGAGGCGCGCATGTTCCTGATCCCCGAAGAATCGATGCCGCCGCGCGAACTGCGCTGGATGCGCCTGGCGCTGCGCCGCGGCCGCCGCCTGAAGGCCGGCTTCGTCGAGGCGGTAGTCGATCCGGTACTGAACGCGCTGGTCGCCGCCGACAGCATCCCGCGCCTGCGCCGCTCGGCCGACGAGCTCAAGTGGCGCGAGGAGCTGGTCGAAACCGCGGTCATCGAAGGTCCGGACCAGCTCAGCGAACGCCAGCGCAACACGCTGCTGTCCGACCCGGTGTCGCTGACCCGTGTGCATCAGCGGGTCTGGGCCTCGGCTGCGGCGCACGCCGGCTGGACGCTGCCACCGGCCTGATTGCATTGCCACCGGGCGGTGTTTTGGGCGCCGTATGTTGCACATGGATACACGCAGCGCGCAGCAAAGCGCCTGCGTTATAGTCGCGCCAAATTCTTGTGACGACACGTTTGTAAATAAATTGTCACGGCTGATTCATATCGCCTCAACGTGTTGTCCATAGAGTCTCGCGCAGATGCGAAAGGACTGACCCTATGTCATTGATGAATTCCAAGGACTTCGAGGCGACCCCCGAAGTGCGGCTGGCGCCCCGCTTCACTGCGGGCTTCGCGACGACGCCGCAGCAGATTCTGGAAACCCAGAAGCTGCGCTACCAGATCTTTGCCGGCGAACTCGGTGCGCAAATCGACGGTGGCGCCGACGGCGTCGACTGCGACGAATACGACGCCTACTGCCAGCATCTGACGGTGCGCGAAGTCAGCACCGGCGAACTGGTGGCCTGCACCCGCATCCTCACCGACGAAGCCGCGGCGCGTGCCGGCGGCTTCTATTCGGCCGGCGAATTCGAGCTGAGCATGATCGACTCGCTGCCGGGCCGGGTCATGGAAGTCGGCCGCACCTGCGTACGCGCCGAGCACCGCAGCGGCGCGGTGATCGCGACGCTGTGGCAGGGCCTCGCCGCGTTCTTCACCCAGCACGGCTACGACTACCTGTTCGGCTGCGCCAGCATCGGCCTGGAAGACGGCGGCGCCCAGGCGCACTCGATCCTGCGCCAGGTGCAGGCCAAGTACATGGCGCCGGCCTACCAGCGCGTGCGCCCCTACCATCCGCTGCCGCTGCCGGATTCCGAGCCGCCGCAGAAGGTGAAGATGCCGCCGCTGCTGAAGGCCTATCTGAGCCTCGGCGCCAAGGCCTGCGGCGACGCCTACTGGGATCAGGATTTCAACTGCGCCGACGTGTTCGTGCTGGTCAACGTCTCCGAAATCTGCCCGCGCTATGCCCGGCATTTCCTCGGCATCCAATCGACCACCAACGTCATCGGCCACGCCTGATCGCCTGATGCTGAAAGTGCTGACCGACAGCCTGCGCTTCATCGTCCGCGGGCTCTGGCTGATCGCCCACCTGTCGCTGGGCATGGTGATGGTGACGATCGTGCGCATCGACCGCGAGCGCCACATCCGCCCGGAACCGTGGACGCAGTGGTGGAACGCGCGGCTGTTCGGCATCTTCGGCCTGCGCATCCGCATCATCGGCAAGCCGGTCACGACCGGCCACGTCACCGTCGCCAACCACGTCTCGTGGATGGACATCTCGCTGATCGCGGCCTGCGAGCAGACACGCTTCGTCTCCAAGGCCGAAGTCGAGCGCTGGCCCATCGTCGGCGGCCTGGCGATCGCCTCCGGCACCTTCTTCCTGGTTCGCGGCAAGGGCGGCACGCGGCCGCTGCTCGACAAGCTGACGCCGTTCCTGCAGAAAGGCGGCAGCGTCACGATCTTCCCGGAAGGAACCACCAGCGACGGTAGCGGCCTGCTGCCGTTCCACCCGCGCCTGTTTGCCGCGGCGATCGACGCGAACCTGCCGGTGCAGCCGCTGCTGATCCGCTACGGCCGCACGCCGGACGGCCGCAACATCGCGCCCTATATCGGCGACGACGTGCTGTTCTGGCACATCCTGGCGATGCTGCGGAATCCGTCGATGGACGTGGAAGTGCGCTACCTGTCGCCGATCGATCCCGCCGGGCTGGACCGCAACCAGCTCGCCGAGCGCACCCGCAACGCTATCGAGGCGGTACTGAAACCCGAGGCGGCCGCCGAACACGCCGCCACACCGGCCGAAGCGGGACTGGCCGCCGCGTAGCCCGGGTGAAACCCGGGTTGCACCCGGGCTACCATGGCCTGACCGACCGCCACGCGAGCGCAGAGCCTCCATGTTCAACACCAACTACAGCGTCTTCGGCATCCTGATCCTGGTGCTGGACATCTACGCGATCATCAAGATCGCGTAGAGCTCGGCCGAGCCGCTGAAGAAGGCGCTGTGGATCGTCATCATCATCCTGCTGCCGGTGCTCGGCCTGATCCTGTGGTGGCTGCTGGGACCGAAGCAGTAGCCCGGGTGCAACCCGGGATCGGTCAGCCCCGGGTTGCACCCGGGCTACGGACCAAGGGCGTAAACTAGGCGCTGATTCCTTCAGCCCCAGGCGTCCATGTCACCCCCTCCAGAGTCCTCCGCTCCCGCCCGCCCCGCCCCCGTGGTCGCCGGCGTCAAGCTGCGCGGCGCCGAGAAGATGGCGCGCATCCCGGTCAAGGTCGAAGCCCCCGCCGAGGGCCTGCTGCGCAAGCCGGACTGGATTCGCGTGCGCCTGGGCCAGAGCGTCGAGGTCGACCGCATCAAGGGCATCCTGCGCGAGCAGAAGCTGCACACGGTCTGCGAAGAAGCCAGCTGCCCGAACCTGAGCGAATGCTTCGGCAAGGGCACCGCGACCTTCATGATCATGGGCGACATCTGCACGCGCCGCTGTCCGTTCTGCGACGTCGGCCACGGCCGGCCGAAGCCGCTGGATGCCGACGAGCCGGGCAACCTGGCGCGCACCATCGCCGCGCTGAACCTGAAGTACGTGGTCATCACCAGCGTCGACCGCGACGACCTGCTCGACGGCGGTGCCGCGCACTTCGCCAGCTGCATCCGCGAGTCGCGCATCCTGTCGCCGAAACTGACCATCGAAGTGCTGGTGCCGGATTTCCGCGGCCGCATGGACCCGGCGCTGACGATCTTCAGGGACACGCCGCCCGACGTGTTCAATCACAACCTCGAGACCGTGCCGCGGCTGTACAAGCAGGCGCGCCCGGGCAGCGACTACCAGTGGTCGCTGGACCTGCTCGAGCGCTTCAAGGGCTACCACCCGAATGTGCCGACCAAGTCCGGCCTGATGCTCGGCCTGGGCGAGGAGCCCGGCGAAATCGAGGCGGTGATGGAAGACCTGCGCGCGCACAAGGTCGACATGCTGACGCTGGGCCAGTATCTGGCGCCGTCGAAACACCATCATCCGGTGATGCGTTACGCGCATCCGGACGAGTTCGAGGCGCTGCGCGTGCTCGGCGAAAAGATGGGCTTTTCCCATGTCGCCAGCGGCCCTATGGTGCGCTCCAGCTATCACGCCGACCAGCAGGCGGCTCACGTCCTCGCATGAGGCGGGCGCGACGGTACACCGGCGCGCTGTTGCTGGCGCTGGCGCTGGCGGCAACGAGCGCGGCGCAGGCCGCGTCCACGGCCGACCTGCAGCGCTGCCGCGGCATCGCCGACGACGGCGCCCGGCTCGCCTGCTACGACGCGCTGCTGCCGGCCGCCGCAGTTGCACCGGCGCCGCCGGCGGCAGCGGTGGCACCGGCCGCGCCGGTCGCGGCCGCAGCCGTGGTTCACGCCGCCGATGACTTCGGCGCCGAAAGCGTCAAGAAGAGCAAGACTGCCGACAAGGCCGAAGACAACACGCTGCACGCGCGCATCGTCGGTCACATCGAGACCTCGAAAAAAGGTACACGCTTCAAGCTCGACAACGGCCAAGTCTGGCAGGACGTCGACGACCGGGAGCGCCTGCTCGACGTCGACGATGCGGCGGTGACCATCGAGCGCAACTTCATCGGCAGCTACTTCATGACGCTGGACGGCGACAGCGCCCGCATCCGCGTCCGCCGCATTCAATAGCCGGCCGGAAGCGGACCACCCGGTCAGGTGGCCCGCCGGCCAGCGCTTGGTGTTCGACAGGTCCTGTACCAGGGCGGCTCCTTGACTACAGTTCAGTCACCGCTACAAGGGATGGCGGTCCGGCGTAAGCGCGCCGGTCACTGACAGGAGAACAACGTGAGAAAAACAATCTGGCTGGCGATGCTGGCAGCGGGAGCCATTGCGGCCGCAACCGGAGCGCAGGCGGCGGCGCTGGTGATACCCGAGGGCAACCGGCTGATCGCCGATCAATACATCGTCGTGCTCAAGCCCGACGCGACACGAGCGCCGGTACGCCAGCTGGCGCTGAGCCTGGTCGGCAACGTCGGCGGCGGTGAACTGCTGCAGGTTTACGATCACGCGCTCAAGGGCTTCGCCGTGCGCCTGCCCGAGATCGCCGCGCAGACGCTGGCCGCGAGCCGCCTGGTCGAGCGCATCGAGCAGGATCAGACTTTCGAGCTGGTCGATACCCAGAGCGGCGCCGGCTACAACCTCGACCGCACCGACCAGCATCCGCTGCCGCTGTCCGGCACCTACTCGTATCCGTCCAACGCCGGCAGCGGCGTCAACGTCTATGTGATCGACACCGGCCTGCGCTCCACGCATACCGACTTCAGCGGCCGCGTCGGCAACGGCAAGAACTTCGCGCCGAACAGCAACGGCGGCCTGCTGTGTACCCTGCTCGGCATCAACTGTCCGGTGCCGGATCCGGCCAACACCACGGATTGCAACGGCCACGGCACGCATGTCTCCGGCACCGCGCTCGGCACCACCTATGGCATCGCCAAGAAGTCGCTGATCCATCCGGTGCGCGTGTTCAGCTGCAGCGGCTCCACCGCGACCTCGACGATCATCGCCGGCGTCGACTGGGTCACCGCCAATCGCGTGTTGCCGGCGGTCGCGAACATGTCGCTGGGCGGCAGTGCTTCGCAGACCCTGGATGACTCGGTGAGCGCGCTGATCAACAGCGGCGTCTCCGTCGTCGTCGCGGCAGGTAACGACAATGCCAATGCCTGCAATTCCTCGCCGGCGCGCCTGCCGGCGGCGATCACCGTCGGCGCCACCACCAGCACCGACGCGCGCGCCTCGTACTCGAACTACGGCAGCTGCCTCGACCTGTTCGCGCCCGGCGACCAGATCGTCTCGGCGAGCTACTCCAGCGACACCGGCTCGGCGACGCTCAGCGGCACCTCGATGGCCAGCCCGCTGGTCGCCGGCGTCGTGGCGCGTTACCTGACGACCACGCCCAGCGCGACGCCGGCCCAGGCCGCCAGCGCAATCACCGCCGCCGCGACCACCGGCGTCGTCACCAACCCCGGCAGCGGCTCGCCGAACCGCCTGGCGTATTCGCCGCCTCCGGCGAACTAGTCACGTCTGGCGGGTCGCGATCCGCCCGAAGAACGCTCCGTTATTCCCGCGCAGGCGGGAATAACGGCTTCGGGCGATTCACGAGCCGGCCACCTTGCAGTGCTCGTTCATCGGAATCTTGCCGAACGGATCGGCGTGGCGCGGATCGCAGATGAATTCCCAATCCGTCAGCGTGTCGAAAAACGCCAGCAGATCGTCGACCTCCTCTTCGCTGATGGTGAAACCGATCATCAGCGCGTCCTTGTTCGGGCTCTTCGAACCGTCACCCGCGTAGGCACCTTCGCTGATCACGCGTCCGCCTTTGGCATAGTGATCGACGATCAGCTCGCGCAGGCTCGCGATCGATCCGTCGTGCATGTAAGGCGCCGTCAGTGCGATGTTGCGCAGGGTCGGCGGACGGAAGCGGCCCATGTCGCCAGCCTTCAGCGTGAACTCGTACAGGCCCTGATTGCGCGTCGGATAGTTGCCCGAGTCCAGCGGATAACCGCTGGCCGGGCCGGCGATGTTGTACAGCGCGTTGTTCTTGTACTCCGTGGAATCCAGCTTCGATCCCGCATGCACCACCGAGTTCGCCAGGTTGAAGCCGTTGTGGCAGTGGTTGCATTCCAGCTGCTCGGAGAAGAACAGCGCCTCGCCGCGTCGCGCCGCATCGCTCATCGCGGTTCGATCCGGGGTGGTCGGATCGTGGTAGCGATCGTAGGCGGAGCGGCCGGAGATCAGCGTCGCCGTGAAAGCAGCCAGAGCCCTGGCGACGTTGTCCAGCGTAAACGGCTCGCCCTGGTCCGGGAACGCGGATTTGAATCGGGCCTGGTAGTCGGCATCGGCGCGCAAGCGATCCAATATTGTCTGCTCGTGACCCTGCCAGCCGAGTTCCACCGGATCCTGGTTCAACAGCACCACCAAGGCCTGTTCGCGCAGCGTTTTGATATTCGGATTGGCCCAGTTCTGGCGCGAGTTGTAAACGGCGTTGGTCAGGCTCATCGCATTGCGCGGATGCACGTCGCCCGCCGGACCGATCGCCGTGACCCTGCCGTCGGAGAAGGCCAGGCGCTGTTCGTGGCAACTCACGCAGGAACCCTGGCCATTGAACGCCACGCGCTGGTCGTAGAACAGCTGGCGACCGAGCGCGACCTTGGCCTCGGACATCGGATCGTCCGAGGCGACTTTCGGCTGTGGAAATCCGCTCGGAAGATCGAACACGTAGACATCGGGTGCGATGACGACGGGGCCTGCCCCGTCGCCTCCACCGCCGCCGCACCCGGTCAGTATCAGCACAGTCACGAGCATCAACAATGCCCGGGTGCGGACGGTGTTCATTCGCCGACCGAGAACAGCGCCTGCTCGCGGCGCGGCACCAGCGATGCCGGATCGAGCTGGTAGTCGAGGCCGAACTTCGGGATCACCGTGACGCATTCGGGATCGCCGGTGAACGACATGCAGCCGGGCGCGGTGTCTTCGGTGTTGTGGCCGATATCGACTTCGGAAATCATCGGCGCGATATCGGCGACGATCGGATGGCCTTCCTCGATTTCGGCGTAGTCCAGACAGATACGCGGCCGGTTCGGGAACACGCATTCCTCGCTGGGCGCGGCGCCGAAATCGCTGCTGCCATTGCTGCATCCGGTGCTGCCGAGGTGGACGAAGAAATTGGCCGGTGCGTCGCCGTCCGGATCCACGATCGAATCGAAGCGGAAGAACATGCGCCCGAACAGCCAGCTCCAGTCCATGCCGGTGACATTCAGCGGGCTCGGCGCGGTGGCCGGATCGCTGTGGCCGAGCTCGAACGGCACGCCCAGCAGAAAGCAAAGCCGCTCGTAGTCGTCTTTCTTCACTGCACCGGCCAGCGACAGATTGCGCACCTGCGCCGGCGCATCGCAGCCCTGCGCCTGGCCGAGCAGCGCGACGCCATGCCTGTCGTCCTGATAGACCGTGGCGTTGGGCTTGCTCGCCAGACGAACCGGCTGCGTTCCGGCTGCGTTTTCCAGCTCGAAATCGCTGGCGTAGTAGCGGAAGCCTTCCACGCGCAGATCACGCTGCGCTCCATTGCCGAGACCGTCGTAGACCTGGCCGCAGACGGCTTCCTCGCCGTTGACGGCGATCTTGAACGCGAGGTTCACCAGCTGCTCGTCGCCGGTCAGCGCCTGCAGCGATCCGGCGACGTTGTCGGCCAGCCTGGCCTGCTCGGCCGCATCCGTTGCCAGCTTGGTGAAATCGACATTTTCGAACCATTCCTCGTAGCGCACGGCAATCGAGATCGCCAGCTCGCGGGATGCAGCGTCCAGCGTCACCGGGGTCGTGAACGGCAGCGTCACTCTGCGCTTGTCGCCCGAGTATTTGGCTTGGATACAGGAATGCGTGGTCACAGCCGCTGCAGCCTCGTCGGACAGACCGGCCGCGGTCGCGTAGTAGCAGGGCGCGACATTGATGGCAGCGCCTTCGAGGCTGGTGTCCAGGCCGCTGTCGCTTGCCGGTGTCGCTTGTCCCGGCTGCAGTTCGACGACGATGCCGCAGTAGCGGCCCGGCCTGGCGGTGAGTGCGCCGAGATCGGTGGTCTCGCCTTCGACCACGCTGATCGCACCCTCCGGCGCGTCGCCACCGTCACCGCCGTGCGCATAGGCGCTAGCGATGGGACTGAGTTCGCGGGCGAAGCGCTGCATCAGCAAGCCGACCGTCGTGCCGCAGGACTGCAGCTCGATCGGCACCAGGTTCAGCAGGCCCAGCTGAAGATCGATCTTCACGCCGTCGCTGCGACGGAAGCTCACGTACTCGGACTCGCCCGAGTGCGCGGGCACGCGGATGCGGCTTGCGGTTTCATCATGGTGGTGTGTGGCCGCTCCGAGCGGCGTGGCGGTGATGCTGGCTTCGATTCCCTCGTCGCTGGAGCCCGAGCAGCAGGCCGTCAGCAACGTCAGGCCCAGCGTCGTGCAGGCGACGAGCGCCGTCTGCCGGATTGATTTTTTCATGTCGTTTTTCTCAGAAGTCGTAAGTGACGCCGACGCGCAGCGCCGGGTCTTCGTCTTGTTCGCCGTTGAGGTTCTGGATCAGCGGAACCTGGGCGCCGGCATTGATCAGAAAGTCATCGCCGATGCGCAGCGCGGCGCCGGCGAAGCCCATCGTCAGAAAGCCGCCGGAATCAGGATCGTCCACACCGGAAAACTGGTTCTTCTGCGACTGGCGCGCATCGACACCCAGTTGCAGTGCGACCGACTGGGTGATGCCGTATTGCGCCAGCGCCGATATCAGCGCGACGTCGCCACCACGAAAATCCTGATGGCCTTCGGTGTACTTGAAATACGTCGCCGACACCGTCGCAAACCAGGGATAACGGTAATAGCCGTACCAGCCGCCCAGGCTGGGCACGGTCGCACCGGCATCGGGTTGCACGTCGATATCCAGCAGTTCGCCGTGATCCTTGATCTGGTCGGCCGTCGGCAGGCGCAGGCCGGCACGCAAGCCGGCGAGATGACGCCCGCTGTCGCCACCCGGGCTTCGGTAGGCTACCCAGCGGCCGGTGACATCGATGTCGCCGAGGCCCTGCGCGCTCTGCTTCGCCAGGTTCGGCGACTCGATCTGCTTGCGTACGAACGGTACTTGCAGCGCAAGCGTGATGTCCTGCGTCAGGCTGTACGCCAATCCCAGCGTCGCGCGCTGCTCATCGGTCTTCTGCCCGTCCAGCCCCGCCCCGGCGGTCTCGGAACGAAGCAGGTAATCCAGGCCGAGACGAAAACGGCCGGAATACGGCTTCTCCGCTCCGAGCAAGGTGATCGTGTAGTCGCCGCATTTGCAGGTGGAACAAGCTGCTGCCGGGTCGGCCGCAGCCAGCAGCAACGCAGCTGCCATCGGGACCACAACGGCCCCTTTCATCATTGTCATGTAGCGCTCCCCAGGGCCGCCAACAAGCAGCAGCCCGCAATCGAAATTCCGTGGTTCATGGATGCCCGCTGGTTTTCCGACATCGCATCAAAACAGGCGCGCGGATGGACTCCGCGCGCCAGCGACATCGCAGGCTTCGCTGGATACGTCAGCCGGCGCTGTCGGCCGTCGGTGACGGCCGCATACAGGAGTGCAGCGGCTAAACGCGGCGCATCGCCGGAGGGCCGCGAGCCAGGTTGAGACGCTGGGGTTTCAACGCGGGCGATGCCCGGAATCGGGTAACGCGCAGCAGCGACCGATCCTGGAAATCGGGTAGTAACAGCCTCGCCCCGTCGTGAGCCGCCGGCGCATGCACACTGGCGCACAGCTCGCAGTTCGCGTCGCCGGAGCCGCGGCTCGCACGACGTATCGCCGCCTTCAACTCCGGCGGTGCCAGCGCGCTGAATCCGGCCACCAGGCGCGTCGAAGCCAGGCCGCAGAACGCCGCCGCATTCGCATCACGCGAACGCGAGGCCATCCAGCCCTGATGCACGACCGGCAGCAACAGCTGCGCGATCCAGCCGAACAGCAGCCACCACAGGCCGATGGCCCGGACGTGCTGCTGGAGCGGCAATCTGATGGTCACGCAGGCTGACGCAGGCCGAGAAAAGTCTGCGCGCGCGGCAGGCGCCGCAGCAGCAAACGCTCGACCAGCAGCACCGCGATCATCGACACGCCGAGCATCGGCAGAAAAACGCCGAGCCCGACCAGCAATGCGATGAAGCCGTGCGCAAAGCGCGGCTGCGACAGCGGCAAGGGCGCGCCAAGCACGCTGCTCGGCCTGCGCATCCACCACATGATCAGCGCGCTGACGCACAGCAGGATCAGGCCCAGCGCGGTGAGCACGCCGAGCACCTGATTGAACCAGCCGAACAGCTGGCCTTCGTGCGCGGCGACGCCGGTGCCGACGATGCGATCCAGCAGCGGACGCTGCGCAAAATCCTGGCGCTGCACGATCGCGCCGCTGGCGCCATCGACCTGCAGGCTGACGCGCAACGGCCGGTTCTGTGCATCCGAGCGCGCCGACCAGTTGGCGCCGACGTTGCGCGGAGGCACCACCAGTACCGGTGGCGCCAGTTGCAAGGCGGCGACGCTGGCGACGACGCGGTCGATCGCGCCGGGATCGGCCTGATGTGGGATGCCGGCCCCGTGCTGATGATGATCGTGCTCGCCGCCGGCCGACATCGCCGCGCGATCGATCTTAGCCTTGCCGCCGCCGCTCCAATCCTGACGCACTTCGACGGCACTGCCGAGTTGCCGCACCGCCTTGAAATTCGCGCCCCAGAACTGCGTCCACGGCAGGCCACTGACCAGCAAAAACAAGGCGAAGGCCGATACCCAGAAACCGACGACGCCATGCAGATCGCGCCAGAAACGGCGGCCGCCGCCGAGGCGCGGATACAGCACGCCGGCGACGCCGACCGCATTGCGCGGCCACCACAGATACAGGCCGCTGAGGATCATCACGATCGCCCACGACGCGGCGAGTTCCACCAGCAGTGAACCGCGATCACCGATCAGCAGGTCGCCGTGCAGATGAAAGATCACGCGCATCAGCCGGTCTTCGTCGCGTATCGTTTTCAGGATCTGCAGGCTCTGCGGATGCACGTAGACGCGATAGTTGTCGCCGCCGTGATTGACCAGCACCCGCGCCGCCGAATGCGACGAGGTCGGCAGCTCGTAGGCGACCAGGCTCGACGACGGCAAGGCCGCAACCGCGGCCGCTACCTGCGCCTGCACGCTCGCCGGCGCGCCGTTGTACGACAGCGAGTCGTAAGGCCGGTCGATGAACGCATCGATCTGCGGCTTGAACAGATAGATCGCGCCGGTGGTTGCCAGCCACAGCACGAACGGAATGCAGAACAGGCCGGCATAGAAATGCCAGCGCCAGATCGCACGATACGCCGGCCAGCGGCGCGCAGCTTCGACTGCCACTTCGCTCATCGACAAGCCTCCTAGAACTTCACGCGCAGGCCGCCGAACACACTGCGTGGTGCGCCGGCGTAGATCGAGCCGGTGGAATTGCGCAGCACGTCGGTGCCGTTCTGCTCGCCGGTCTGCGTGCTCAGCGTGTCGGACACGTTCGACGCCGACGCGACATAGGTCTTGTCGAACAAGTTCTGTACGGCGACATAGACGCTGACACGCGACAACAGGCCGCGACCGGCCGGCGCCGCGTAGTGCAGATTCAAATTGACCAGCTTCACGTCCTGAGTCTCCAGCAGGTTGGCGTTGTCCAGCACCGCGCCATCGCGGTAGCTGAACTCGACGAAACCGCCGAGACCGGCGAACAGGCCGAACGGCTGATCGTAGATCAGACGCGCATTCAGATAGTTCGGAATCACGCCGGGAATATCATTGCCGTCGCGATCGAAACTCGCCGACACCGCAGCGGCGCCGGTTCCGGCACTGAGCCGCTCGCTGTAATCCTTGTAGACCTGATCGTCGAGCAGATACGACAGCGACAGATGCGCGCCAGGCAGATCGCCGGGCAGGAAATGCCAGTCCAGCGCCGCCTCGATGCCGCGATGCTCCGACTTGGGCGCGTTGAAGGTATAGCTCACAGGACTGGGCACCGACTGCGTGACCGGCGCCGACTGCGTGACCAGCTCGTTGCGGAAGAACTCGTAGAAACCGGTGAGGCTGGCGCTGACTTGCTTGGCGACATTCCATTCGGCGCCGAGATCGAAGCCGACATTGCGCTGCGCCTTCAGCTGCGTGTTGTTGCCATAAGCGCCATCCGGTTTCACGAACAGATTGCCGACCTGCGGCGTGCCGTAAGCCGCCGCGGCGCGCGCATGCAGCCGCCATTGCGCGTTCGGCGCGAACAGCAGCGCAACTTCCGGCGCGGCGTTGACGAACTCGCGGTCGGCGTTCAGTCGCGTGATCGTCGGCGTCGCGTCGGCCTGATAGCCGTAGTTGTCTTGGCTCGCCTTCAAATGCGTGTACTCGGCGGCGACGCCGGCGACCGCGGTCCATTGCGGCGCCAGCGCGAGTTCTTCGCGCAGCCGCGCGCCGGCATTGGTGTGCTGGCCGACACCGTGCTGGGTCTGGCCGCCCAGCGTCGCGCTGCCGGCCGGCGTCAGGTTGTAGACCGCGTAGTTCAGATCCTCGTAGTTGGCGAACACGCCGACGGTGCTGGTCGACGCGCGGCCCCGCCATTCGCCGCGACGCACCAGATCGCTGCTGAAATTCAACGATGGATAAGTGCCGGTGAACGAGGTATTGCCGGTCGGCTGGCTGATGTCGCGATTGTCGAACACCAGCTGCGTGCGCAGATCGGTCTGCTCGTCGAAAGCATGCTCCCAGCGGCCACCGATGATCGTGCGTCGATCGTCGCGGCCGAGGCGGCCGGTTTCGGGACTGATGCTCTGGCGCGTACCGTTGAAGCCGTTGACGAACACGCTGGTCGAGGCGCAACCGGCTGCGGCCGCCGACTGATCCGCGCAATGCTTCTGGAACGGATTGGTTTCGTACTGCGCCAGCGACAGGCGAATCGACAGATCCGCATCGAGATCGTTATTGATCAGCTTGAACGTCAGGCGATCGTTCGACGTCGCCTGCCAGCTGGTCAGCAGGTTCACCGTCGTCGTCTGGTAGCGCGTGTGCTCGGTATCCGGATCGCCGCGCACATTGCTGATGAAGGCGGAATATTCGAAGCGCTCGTCGCCGCTGCCGGCGGTCAGGTATTCGTTGAAATAGCCGTCGCTGCCGAAATCGGCGCCGCCTTCGATGCCCTGGATGTCGCGGCCGGCGCGCGTGTGAAAGTCGATCGCGCCGCCGGTGGCGTAGTTGCCGTAGACCGCCGACGACGGTCCGTGCACGACGTCGATGCGCTGATAGGCGTGCGGATCGGTCAGGTCGGTGCGCGCCAGGCCGTCGGGCTGGGTCACCGGAAAGCCGTCTTCGAACACCTTGATATTGCGCACGCCGAAGGTCTGGCGCGCGTTGGAGCCGCGCACCGAAATCGACACGTCGCGCGGGCCATTGCCCTGCAGGAAGGTCACGCCGGGCGTCAACGCCAGCACATCGCCGATGCTGACCGCCGGCATGTTCTGGAACTGCTCGCGGCTGACCGAGCTGACGGTCTGGCCTGTGAGCCTGCTGCCGACGTCGATGCGCTCGCCGGTGACGATGACCGCATCGAGTTGCACCGCATTGGGATCGGCTGCGGCGCTGCCCGCGCCTGACGATGCCGATGCCGATGAATCCGATGGCTGGTCGAGCGCCTCGATCTGCTGTTGCAAGGCCTGCAGCTGGCGCTGCAGTTCGAGCTTGCGCTCGGCCTTGCCTTCGGGACTCAGCTCGGCCGATTGTGCCGAGGCAGCGGACGACGACAGGCCGATCAGCGCGGCGAACGCGCTGATCGCGAAACGATGGTGACGCATTGAAACTCCCTTGGGATTACGCCGGCGGATGCCGCGTGGTCGCGACGATCCGGATGCCGATTGATGACGAGAGCGCGTCCGGCCGGGCCGGCGCGCGACGATCGATCAGGCGGACAGCGGCGGGCCGCGCGGTGGCGGCAGTCGCGAGGGAGCGGATGCAAGACGCGTCGCCGCGAGCGGCGGCGGCACATGCTGATTTTCGGCCGCGAGGAACAGCGCGAACGCGGACGAAGGCAGAGCCACCGCCTGCATCGCGGCAAGGCCGGCGCAGAAATCACAGGACGGATTCGCCGCGGCTTTCTGCTTGGCGTCGGCCTTGACCAGCGCCTGGACCAGCTCCGGCGGCGCCGCGTCGCGCAACCGCTGCAGCGCGGCTGGCGACGCACTGCCGCAGAACGCGACCAGCAGCGGATCGCTGCCGGCATGCGCCATCGCCGCCGCATGCCGCATCGGCAGCAGCAGTTGCGCGATCAACGCCAACAGCGCGATCAGATGGAGCGTGCGGGACCCGCGGAAGGCGTTCATGAGGTTTACGTCAGGGACCGCCGTATTGTCGGCAGTCGACAGCGGCTATACAAGCGCTTTGGGCGACTAAGCTTATGCGGTCTGCGATCGGCGACCTGTAGGAGCGGACCCTGTCCGCGACCGAGGCTTCGACGGCACCGTCGCGGACAGGGTCCGCTCCTACAGCGGCGGCGAGAGCCTGGTTTCCAGCTCTGCCAGCCGCTGCGGCGTGCCGACGTCCGACCACAGCCCGTCGAATACCTCACCGCCGAGCTGGCCGCGCTGCGAAGCGGCACGCCACAACGGCAGCAGCGGGAAACGGCCGGGCTGGCAGCCGGCGAACAGCTCGGGGCGGTGGATCGAGATGCCGGCGAAGGTGTGGCTGGTCTGGCCCGCGACCGGATCGACCACGCGATCACCGATCAGCGAAAAATCACCGTCTGCCTTGAAGGCCGGATTCGGCACCAGCAGCAGATGCGCCAAGGTGTCCGCCGGCAACGTCGCCGCACGCGCGACCAGCGCACGCCAGTCGATCTGCGCATAGACGTCGGCATTGACCAGCAGGAACGGCGCCGCGCCCAGTAGCGGCAACGCCCGGTGCACGCCGCCGCCGGTTTCCAGCGCCGGATCGCCTTCTTCGGAATAGCGGATGCGCACGCCGCGGCTGGACCCGTCGCCCAGATGATCGCGAATCTGCGCGCCGCGGTAGCCGAGATTGACGACGAAGTCGCGCACACCGGCGGCAATCAGCGCCTGCAGCGGATGCTCGATCAGCGCGCGGCCCGCGAGCGTCACCAGCGGCTTGGGCCGGTCGTCGGTCAGCGGCCGCATGCGCTCGCCGCGTCCGGCTGCAAGGATCATCGCGGTCGTCATGCTGGCGCGCCGGCGCCGGCCAGAAGCCCGCGTCCGCACCCGCGCCTGCGGCGACACCGTGACGCGGTCTTCCCGCCTGCGAGGATCATCGCGGTCGTCACGTCGATCAGCCCTCGATCAGGCCGAGATCGTCGAACAGCCGCAGCAGCGGCGACAGGCCGGCGTAGCGCGCGGCGGTGCCGCGCACGTAGCGGACGAAGCGCGGCGTGTCGGCCAGGTATTTGGGCTTGCCGTCGCGGTAATGGATGCGCGCGAAGATCCCCAGCACTTTCAGGTGGCGCTGCGTGCCCATCCATTCGAACTCGCGGAAGAACTCGTCGAAGTCGGCGCGCACCGCCAGGCCGGCTTCGCGCGCACGCAGCCAGTATTGCCGCGCCCAGGCTTCGATCCTTTCCTGAGGCCAGGACAGGAAGGCGTCCTTGAACAGCGACACCAGGTCATAAGTGATCGGGCCGTAGACCGCGTCCTGAAAATCCAGCACGCCAGGATTCGGGCTGCTCAGCATCAGGTTGCGCGGCATGTAGTCGCGGTGCACGTAGACCATGGGCTGCGCCAGCGCGGAATCGATCAGCAGTTTCTGCACGGTGTCCCAGATCGCCGCCTGCGTCGGCGTGAAGCGCTTGTGCAGGTGTTGGGCGACATACCAGTCCGGAAACAACGCCAGCTCGCGGCGCAACAGCGGCTCATCGAAGGCCGGCAGCACGCCGGGCCGCGAGGCTTTCTGCCACCGCAGCAGCGCATCGAAGGCATCGGAAAACTGCGCGTCGGCGTTGGCGTCGTCGATGACGTGGAGCAAGGTCTGGTGTCCGAGATCGCTGAGCAGCAGATAGCCGCGCTCCAGGTCCTGGGCCAGGACCTGCGGCACGTGCAGGCCGGCATCGCGCATCAACGCGGCGATGCGAATGAACGGGCCGCAGTCTTCCTGCGCCGGCGGCGCATCCATGACGATCCAGCTGCGCTCGCCGGCGCTGAGGCGGAAGTAGCGGCGAAAGCTGGCGTCGGCCGAGGCCGGCTCGAAGCGCCCTCCGGCCAGGCCCAGCGCCTGCAGCGCAAAGTCGCGCGCCTGATCGCGGCGGGGGTCGTCGGCGGCGGGCATCGTGCTCATTCGGACTCGGGTTCGGATCGGGTGACAGAGAAAAGATTGCGGGCGACCGTATCAAAAACCGATACTTGGCGCCCGACCTGGCGCCTGCATGACCCACCGCTCCTACGCCCTGCTGGCCGCGCTCGCGCTGCCGTCCCTGCTCTACTCCGGTCTGACCGCGGCCGCCATCGGCCAGGGCGGCGTGTGCGCGCAGCCGACGTTCAACACCGTGCCCGCGACCCAGACCCTGGCCAACGGCAAGGAAGAGCCGCAGAAGCTGCAGCTCGACCGCAAGGTGTTCGTCGACGCGGACTCGGCGACGATGACCAAGGACGGCCTGTCGCAGCTGATGGGCAGCGTCAAGGTGCGCCAGGGCGACAAGGAATTCACCGGCGAGAACCTGGACTACGACGACAGCAAGCAGCTGATCACGGTCGACACCGAGTCGGTGTTCAGCAACCCCAACCTGGTCATCAAGAGCCAGACCTCGAGCTTCAACCTCAGCGACAACTCCGGCGTGTTCAGCATGGCCGACTACGTGCTGCCGGTGCGCGGCGCGCGCGGCACCTCGGACCAGATCGCGGTCGCCACCAGCGGCCATGCGGAGCTGAAGAACACCGCGTACACCACCTGCCCGCCGGGCTCCAATGCCTGGTCGATCGAGGCCAGCGACATCAAGCTCGACCAGGACGAGGGCCTGGGCACGGCGCGTAACGCGCGGCTGCGCTTCGGCGACGTGCCGGTGCTGTACCTGCCGTGGTTCCAGTTCCCGATCAACGACGACCGGCGCACCGGCCTGCTGTTCCCGACCGTCGGCGACACCAACAAGACCGGCTTCGACGCGCGCTGGCCGGTGTACCTGAACCTGGCCGACAACTACGACGCGACCCTGACGCCGCGCTACATGAGCAAGCGCGGCCTGCAGATCGGCAGCAGCGCACGTTACCTGCTGGAAAACGGCGAAGGCAGCGCGTCCTACGACTACCTCGACGACGACAAGGTCTACGGCGCCAGCCGCAGCCTGACCCGCTTCGACCACGCCAACCTGTTCAGCAAGAACCTCGGCCTGGAGGCGACTTATGCCGAGGTCAGCGACCCGCAGTACTTCGAAGACCTCGGCGGCACGTTCGCCAGCTCGTCGATCACCTACCTCGAGCGCAGCGCGCGGCTGTCCTATCAGGCGCCGGCCTCGTACCGGGTGACCGCGCTGGTGCAGACCTTCCAGACCATCGACAACGGCCTGGCGACGATCGACAAGCCCTACAAGCGGCTGCCGCAGGTCCGCTTCGACGCACTGACCCGCAACGCCTTCCTCGACACCCGCGCCGGCCTCAACGCCGAGTACGTGAACTTCGTCCGCGACGAGGATTCGGTCGAGGGCCAGCGCGTGGATCTGCAGCCCTATCTGCGCTTCGCGCGCGACGAGAACGCCTGGTACGTCACCTCGCAGGTGGACTGGCGCTACACCGGGTACAAGCTGTCCGGCACCGAGCAGTCGCTGGTCACCAACCAGCCGGACCAGCCGAGCCGCTCGATCCCGATCGTCTCCGGCGAAACCGGCCTGCGCTTCGACCGCATCACCAGCGGCGGCTCGATCCAGACCCTGGAGCCGCGGCTGTTCGCGCTGTATGTGCCTTACGAAAACCAGGACCGGCTGCCGATCTTCGACACCGGCGAGCCGGATTTCGACTTCACCCAACTCTTCGCCCGCAACCGCTTCTTCGGCGAAGACCGCATCTCCGACGCCGAGAACCTGACCGCGGCGGTGACCACGCGGATGATCGACCCGGACAGCGGCGAGACCCGCTGGAGCGCCAGCTTCGGCCAGCTCTACCGCTTCGAGGCCTCGCGCGTCGAGCTGCCCGGGCAGGACGCGCCCGACTCCGGCGCCACCGACTTCATCGGCGAGGTCACCTACAACTTTTTGAAGAACTGGTCGGCCGCCGCCACCGGGCAGTGGTCGCCGGACAAGACCCAGCTGGAGCGCAGCAACGTCGCGCTGCGCTACCGCAACTCGCCAACCGGCAGCCGCTTCGACATCGCCTACCGCGACCGCCACGGCCTGCTCGAACAGACCGATGTGTCCTTCGACCTGCCGGTGACCGATGCCTGGCGCATCGGCGCGCGCAGCCGCTATTCGCTGCGTGATTCCAAGACGCTGGAAACCTTCGCCGGTGCGTCCTACGAGACCTGCTGCTGGGCGATCAGCGCCGCCTACCGGCGCTATATCGCCAGCAGCCAGGGCGATCTGAGCAGCGGCATCTACTTCCAGATCGAGCTCAAGGGCCTGAGCCGCATCGGCACCGGCTTCGCCTCCCTGCTGCCCTCGGACGACGGCGAGGACGAGTCCTCGCCGGGCGCGCTGGGCTCGGGCAGCAGCCTCAACAACGGCAGCAGCGGCGGCGGACGGCGTCCTTGACGCGCAGGCGGGAATTTTTGCCGTCGGGCGCGGTCCGAGGGCGGTCGGGCTGCGCTGCCGACGCCTTGCGCCGATGCACCGTGTTAATCTTGCCGATCGATAAAGCCCGCTGAAGCGCTCCCAAGACCCACGGCGCGGCTGTGTGTCGCGGCGCCTCCGAACTCCCTGCTTGCCTACCTTCCAGCTCCCTACGATGGCCTTTCCGAAGAAGCTTGTCGCTCCCGTTGCCGCCCTGTGGCTGATGTTCAACGGCCCGGCCCACGCCGAAACGCTCGACCGTATCGTCGCCGTCGTCAACGACAGCGTGGTGCTGCAGAGCGAGCTCGACCAGGCGATGCGTGACGCCCAGTCGCAGATCAAGGGCCGCGGCGTCGCCGTGCCGGCCGAGGACGTGCTGCGTCCGCAGGTGCTGGAGCGGGTCATCGTCACGCGCCTGCAGACCCAGCGCGCGCAGCAGGCCGGCATCCGCGTCGACGACCGCGAACTCAACGACGTGATGACCAACATCGCGCGCCAGAACAAGATGACGCTGGCGCAGCTGGCCGACTCGGTCAAGGAAGACGGCCTGGATTTCCTCAACGTGCGCGAGCAGATCCGCGACGAGGTGCTGATCAGCCGCCTGCGCCAGAAGGAAGTCGAGTCGCGCATCCAGGTCACCGACCAGGACGTGGACCTGTACCTGGCCAACCAGAGCGCCGGCGACAACATCGAATATCACCTGGCGCACATCCTGGTCAGCATCCCCGACGGCGCCAGCAGCGAGGAGCGCGACAAGCGCCGCGCCAAGGCCCAGGGTCTGCTCAAGCGCGTCCGCGGCGGTGAAGACTTCGCCCAGATCGCGATCACCTCCTCCGACGGCCAGCAGGCGCTGCAGGGCGGCGATCTTGACTGGCGCAAGGCGGCGGACCTGCCCTCGCTGTTCGCCACCACCGCGGCCAAGCTCAAGGCCGGCGAGACCAGCGACGTGCTGGAAACCGGCTCGGGCTTCCACATCATCAAGCTCGAGGGCACGCGCGGCGGCGAAGAGCGGCTGACCGTCAACGAAACCCATGCGCTGCACATCCTGCTGATGAACAACGCGCTGCGCACCGAAGACCAGAGCCGCGTGCAGGCGCAGGACATCTACGACCGCCTGCAGAAGGGCGGCGACTTCGCCAAGCTGGCCAAGGAGTTCTCGGACGATCCCGGCTCCAAGAACAACGGCGGCGATCTCGGCTGGCAGCCGCCGGGCGTGTTCGCTCCGGAGTTCCAGGTGCGTATCGACCAGCTGCAGCCCAACGAGGTCAGCACGCCGTTCCACACCCAGTTCGGCTGGCACGTGGCCAAGGTGCTGGAGCGCCGCGTGCGCGACACCACCGAGGAGAGCCGCCGCGGCCGCGCGCGCCAGGCGATCCAGCAGCGTCGCTCGGCCGAGGAATACGAAACCTGGCTGCGCCGCCTGCGCGACGAGGCCTACATCGAATACCGCCTCGGCAAGTCCGATCCGACCGCCGCCGGCACGCCGGCTGCCGCGGCGCCGACCGCCACGCCCTGAAGCGTGTGCCTGCGCCGCGCATCCTGCTGACGCCGGGCGAGCCGGCCGGCATCGGGCCGGACCTGGTCGTGCAGATCGCGCAGCACGCGCATACGGCGCAGCTGGTCGCGGTCGCCGATCCCGGCCTGCTGCAGCGCCGCGCCGACCAGCTCGGCCTGCCGCTGCAACTGCATCTGCTGGACTCTGCGGCCACCAACCAGGCCTATGCCGCGGGCCATCTCGGCGTGATGCCGGTGCAGCTGGCGCAGCATGAAGTCGCCGGCCAGCTCGATGTGATCAACGCGCCCTACGTGGTGCAAACCCTGGCGCTGGCCGCCGACGAATGCATCGCCGGCCGCGCCGCAGCGATGGTCACTGCGCCGGTGCAGAAAAGCGTAATCAACGACGCCGGCATGCCGTTCAGCGGCCACACCGAATTCCTTGCCGAACGCTGCGGCGCGGCCATGCCGGTGATGATGCTGACCGCCGGCACGCTGCGCGTCGCGCTCGCCACCACGCATCTGCCGCTGCGCGCGGTGCCGGACGCGATCACCGCCGAGCGCCTGACCGAGGTGCTGCGCGTGCTCGACGCCGACCTGCGCAACCAATTTCGTATAGCCTCGCCGCGCATCCTGGTCTGCGGGCTCAACCCGCATGCCGGCGAAAGCGGCCATCTCGGCCGTGAGGAGATCGAGATCATCACGCCGGCGCTGGAAGCGCTGCGCCGCGAGGGGCTGCTGATCGAAGGCCCGCTGCCGGCCGACACCGTTTTCACGCCGCGCGTACTCGAACGCGGCGACGCGGTGCTCGCGCTTTACCACGACCAGGGCCTGACCGCGCTGAAATACGCCGGCTTCGGCCACGCGGTCAACGTGACCCTGGGCCTGAGCTTCATCCGCACCTCGGTGGATCACGGCACGGCGCTGGATCTGGCCGGCAGCGGCCGCGCCGAGGCCGGCTCGCTGGAAGCGGCGCTGGCCCTGGCGATCGAACTGGCAGCCAAGAACGCATGAGCGAGCCGCGCGCGAAGAAGCATTTCGGCCAGCATTTTCTGCACGATCCCTATGTGATCGAGCGCATCCTACGCACGGTCAACCCCAAGCCGGGCGAGGCGATCATCGAAATCGGCCCCGGCCCCGGCGCGCTGACAGTGCCACTGCTCAAGCGCGTGCCGCAGCTGACCGTGGTCGAGCTGGATCGCGACGTGATCCCGCATCTGCGCGAAGCCTGCGGCGATGCGCCGGGCCTGAACATCGTCATGGCCGATGCGCTCAGCGTCGACTACGCCGCGCTGGTGCCGGGCGAGCAGCCGATACGCCTGGTCGGCAACCTGCCCTACAACATCTCGACGCCGCTACTGTTCCATCTGCTGAGCTTCGCCGACCGCGTGCAGGACATGCACTTCATGCTGCAGAAGGAAGTGGTCGATCGCATGTGCGCGAGTGCCGACGACGACGCCTACGGACGCTTGTCCGTCGCGCTGGCCGCGCGCGCCGAAGTCGTGCATCTGTTCGACGTCGGCGCCGGCGCGTTCAAGCCGCCACCGAAAGTCGAGTCCGCGGTGGTGCGGCTGCGGCCGCGCAAGCCGGACTTCGAGGTCCGCGACTGGAAACTGTTCGACCGCGTCGTCACCAGCGCCTTCCTGATGCGCCGCAAGACCCTGACCAACAGCCTGCGCCAGCTGCTGAGCGCCGAGCAGATGCGCTCGGTCGGCGTCGATCCGCAATGGCGCGCCGAGCGGGTGTCGCCGGCGCAGTTCGCGGCGCTGGCCAGCCTGCTGTCGTAGCCCGGGTGCAACCCGGGTTTCGCACGGGCTACAGCTGCGTCAACTTTGCGCTGACGTCGCCCTGGTCGATCAGCAACTCGCCGATCGAGATCGGCAGGCTGAAACGTCGCGGACCGGCGCTGCCCGGATTGACGTAGAGCACGCCGCCGCGCTGATCGATCAGCGGCTTGTGCGAATGGCCGGAGACGACGACGCGGATGCCCAGCGCAGCCGGATCGATCGCCAGCTGCGCCAGCGCATGCAGCACATAGATCGAAACACCGCCGATCTCCAGCTGCTGCGTTTCCGGCACGCCCGATGCCCAGGCATCATCCTCGTCGTTATTGCCGCGCACCGCGTGCAGCGGCGCGATTCTCGTCAGCGCGTCGAGGATCGCGGGATCGCCGATGTCGCCGCCGTGAATGATCGCGTCGCAGCCTTGCAGATAGGCCAGCGCCTGCGGCCGCAACAGACCGTGCGTGTCCGAAATCAGGCCGACGCGAAGGCTCATCGCGCGATCAGATCGGTTCGCAGCGGCGCGTTTCCAGCCACTTGCCGTAGGTGCTTTCGATCAGCGGCGCCTGGATCGAGCTGCCCGACAGCAGGCCGCAGCCCTGGCGCACCAGCCACGACGCGGTTTCGGCCGAATCCACGCCATTGGCCACGATCGGCAGTTCGCTGCTGCGCGCCACCTGCAGTGCGCGTTTCAGGTTTTCTATATGCAGGTTCTGGGCGATGTCGCCGCTGCATTCCTCGGCGTCGAGCAGGATCAGATCCAGCGGCGGCAGGCCGCCGCGATTGAGCGCGGCGAACATCGCGTCGGCGCGATCGTGCAGTCCCAGCCGCAGGCCCGCGGCATACAGCTGGTGCAGCGCTTCGTGCGCCGATGCGCGCGCCTCGCGCAGACTGTCGGCGCTGGCGGCAAGAATCAGCCGGCCCGCAGGCAGCTGATGGCGCTGCACCAGTTGTGCGATCTGCGCGGCGAAATCCGGATGTCGCAGCAGCGCGCCGGAAATCGGCACAACGATGCTCGCCGCCGGGCCGCGGCCCGGTTCGAGCAGCGCGCTGACGCCGGACAGGCGCCACAGCTCCAGTTCGGACTGCAGGCCGGCGCGGCGCGCGCTGGTCATTGACTCCTCTTCGTCGACGCGGCCGAACTCCGGATGCTGCCAGCAGAACGCGGCGATCACGCAGCGCACCGTGCCGCTGCCCGCATCGATCGCCGGCGACAGTTCGAGCCTGAACTGGCGCAGCGCCAGCGCCGAAGGGACGCCGCGCTCGAGTTCGATGCGGCGCCGCCGGTCCGGGGCAATATCGATCTGGTGCACGCGGTACTGGCCCGGCCCGCTCTGCTTGGCCTCGTACATCGCCAGATCGGCGTGATGCAGCAGGTTGTCAGCGTCGCTCTCGTCCAGCGGGCAGATCGCGATACCGATGCTCAGGCTCACGCGCAGATACTGGCCGGGCACATCCAGCGGCGATTCGAAAGCGCGCTGAATTTTTTTCGCCAGCGCCACCGCGTCGCCTTCGGCCCGCAGGCCGGAAGCGACGACGACGAATTCATCGCCGCCCAGACGCGCCACCGTGTCGCTGGCACGCAGCAGCGCCGACAGCCTCGATGCCACCTGCTTGAGTACCGCGTCGCCGACCTCGTGGCCGTAGGTGTCGTTGAAACTCTTGAAGCGGTCGACGTCCATGAACAGCACGCCGACCTGCCGGTTGCTGCGCCTGGACGCGAGCATCGCCTGGGTCAGGCGATCCTGCAGCGTCGCGCGATTCGGCAGGCCGGTGAGCACGTCGTGATGTGCGAGATAACGCAGCCGCTGCTCGGCCTGCTCGCGCTCGGTGATGTCGACGGCGATCGCCATGAACACCGGCGGCTCTTCCTCGCGCGAGAAGTTCAGCCGCACTTCCACCGGGTATCCGCTGCCGTCGGCGCGGCGGTGCTTGCAGCGATAGGTCACGTGCTCGGCTTCGCCGCTGCGCAGCCGCGCCAGGTAGTTGAGGAAGGTTTCGGTATCCAGATCCTGGCTGATCGACAGGGGCGTCATGCGCGTCATTTCGCTGGGGTGATAGCCCAGATTGCGCCGCGCGCCGCGATTGACCTCGACAAAGAACAGCGAAGCGGCGTCGAAGATGTAGACCTCTTCGGTCGCCGCATCGAGCAGGCGGCCCAGACGTTGCGCGAGGTTTTCGCTGCGCAGCCGCTCGGTGATGTCGCGCACGATCATCAGCAGGCCCTGGCTGTGATCGATGGTCATCGGCTGCACCACCAGCTCCACCGGGAACGTGGTGGCGTCGCGGCGCCAGCCGACCACTTTCGGCAGGCCGGCGCTACGGTCCGCGCCGATGTAGTCGGTGAGCCGCACCGAGGGCGAATTCAAAAACGGCACCGGCATCAGCTTGGACACGGTGACGCCGTCCAGGTCTTCGCGCGCGTAGCCGAACATGCGCAGCGCGCGCGCGTTGGCGAAGCGGATCACACCGACCGGATCGGTGGTCAGCACGCCTTCGACCAGATGGTCGATCACGCCCTGCGACAACCGCGCCTGGCGGCGCAGCTGATCGGCGCGATTCTCACGCTCGCTGATGTCGTGGAACAGCATCACCGCGCCGTCGACGCTGCCGTTGGGCTTGCGCAGCGGCATCGCCATGACTTCCACCGGGCATTGCGCGCCATCGCGCGAACGCAGGCGCATTTCGCTGGGCGGCGACGGCCGGTTTTCGCGGATGCAGACTTCCGCTGGCGTCAGCACCGGTGAATAGCGCTCGTCCATCGGATGGAACACCGAATAAACCAGCCGGCCCTGCACGTCGGCCAGGCTCCAGCCGGTGAGGCGCTCGGCGGTCGCATTCAAGTGGCGTATGCCGGCGTCGCGGTCGACGATGATGATGCCGCGGGCGACCTCGTCGAGCAGGCTGCCAGCGCGCAGGTGCACGCCGTCCATGACCCGCTCTTCGATCTCGTTGGCCGAGAACGGATGCTGCGGCCGGTATTCCGGATCAAGCCGCTGGATCCAGCTCGCCGGCTGCGGGAAAACGCGCCGCATCGTCAGCCGCGCCGACCAGCCGGCGAGCGCCGCCAGCACCAGCACCAGCACGCCGCCGATCCACAGCCGCAGCACGGCCGCCTCGTGCGCGGCGCTGCCGATGCCGGGGGAAATCATGAAATGGATTTCGCCGAAGCCGCTACCCGGCGCGCGTAGTGAGGCTTGCTGGAAATGGCCGGTTGCGCGATATGCCAGATTGCGCAGAGCGCGCGAACACCAGGCCGGCAACCAGCGGATGCGCCAGCTTTCGAAGCGTCCGTCGACGGCGATCACGCGGCCCTGCGTATCGGTCACCGCCAGATAGCGCAGGCCGAGGTTGCCGTCGGCGATCAGCGCCGAGGTCGCGCGCTGCAGTTCGTCCAGGTCTCCGGTGACATAAGCGCGATCCAGGCTCGCGGCGATCTGCGTAACCGCGCGCTCGCTGTTGAACGCGATCGACAGCTGGTAGGACGCGACGATCTGCCACAGACCGAGCACCGCCAGCAGCAACGCAGTGGCGATGGCGGCGGCCGGCGTCGACCATGAAGGGAGAGTGCGTGTTGCCATCCTGGACCGTGGCCGGATCAAGCGTCGTCGCGGCGGCCCGGCGCTCGCGAGCAGCCCTGCGATTTAGAGAACGCCGCCGCTGAATATGACCGGGCCTGCGCGGATTACTGCGAGCCGCCGCTGCCGCCCTGCACGAACTTGTCGCGCTCGAAATATTCCGGAATCGGGTGCGTGAAACTTTTCAGGTAGCGCTGGTAAACCTGATCGGCGACTTCGCCCGGCATCGGTCGGGCCGCACCGAGCGCGGCGTTGTTGCTGACCTGCAACTCGACCCAGGAGCGGGTCTGTGTACCGGCGTCTTCCGTCTCTTCGGCAGGCGGCGGCTGCTGCTGCGCAACCGCGCTCAGCGGCAGGGACAGGCTCAACAGCAGCAGTGCGGCGCAGACAGGCAGGCGGTTCATATCGGTCTTCATCATCGTCATTCCTCGTATCGCGCTGTCGCGCGCTATCCCGCCACTTTGGGCTTGGGCGCAGTCGACGCGGGCAGCGACGACGTGGCCAGATTCTGGGCCTGCTTGCGCAGGCCGGCGAGCGTGCTGGCATCGACGTTCGACTCGCGCACGATGCGTTGCACCGCTCGCTCGTCACGCATCAATATCATCAGGATCACCAGATTGTTGCGGCTCTTTTCACTGTTCGGACCCAACTCGACCGCGGTCGACAGTTCCGGTAGTGCTTCCGGATAACGCCGCGCCAGCATCAGCGCGTAGCCGAGGTCGTTGCGCAGCTCGACTTCGGTGGGCGCCAGCTGCACCGCGCGGCGCAGATAGGCCAGCGACTGCGCCGGATCGCGCGATGCGGTGATCAGGCCGAGGCCGTGGTACGCCTGCGCGGCGAAGCTGGTCGTCAGCAGGCCCTGATACAGCTGCTGCGCGGCGGCGAGCTGGCCGAGTTTGCGACGCACGTCGGCCTCCAGCAGGCGCAGCTCGTCGCTGTTGCCGATGCGCTGCTGCGCCTGGATATGCGCCAGCGCCGCGTAGTTCTGATCCTGCGCGATCATGCGGCGGATCAGATCGAGGTGGATGCGACGGTCTTCGGCCGGATTCGGCTGCGGCAGCGGTTCGGCGCCGCTGTCGACCTGGCGCTCGACGCTGCGCGTAGAACCGCAGCCGGGCAGCAGCAGCACCAGCGCAGCGAACAGCGGCACGGCGGGTCGCGCGCTCACTTGCCTATCGCTCCCAGCGCGCGGATCAGCGAGATCCACGACGGGCCGGCGACGAAGATGATCAGCGCCGGGAAGAAGAACAGCACCATGACCACGGTCATCCGGCCGGAAATCAGGTTCACCTTCTCGCGCAAATCCATCTCGCGGCGATCCTCGATCACCTGGAGGGTATCCAGCAGCGGCTCCTTGACCTCGCCGCCGTAGCGGTCGACCTGGCGCAGCAGCAGCAGCACCGTGCTGAGGTCCGCGACGTCCAGCGTATCGGCGAGCTTGGTCAGCGCGTCGGCCATGTCGGCGCCGGCTTCCAGCTGACGCAGCAGCACTTCGACTTCCCTGCCCAGTTCCTTGAGCACGCCGCGGCCTTCGCGCACCAGGCTGGAGAAAGCCTGGCGCGTCGACAGGCCGGACTCGAATAGCAGCACCAGCGTGTGAATGAACAGCGGCACTTCGGCGCGCAGGCGTGCCTGCCGCGCCTTGGCCCGACGGCTGCGCACCATCGACGGCAGCAACAAGCCGAGCATCAGCGCCATCAGCGCGACCAGCACCAGCAGCAGCGGCTTGGCCGTCAGCCGTTCCGGCGCGACGCTCCACAGCGCGCCGGCGCCGATCAGCAGCAGCAACGGCGTCAGGCCCTGCAGCACGTAGAACACCAGGCGGCTGGTGGTGCTGCGCCAGCCCGCCTGAATCATCAGCCGGGCGCTGGCGCCTTCGCTGTCGAGCACGCCTTCGATCGCCTTGCCGCGGCTGGCGATGCCCTGCAGCACCGGGTTGGACGTGCCGATGTCGATGTCGTTGGCGACTTCCGATTCCGGCAGCAGGCGGCGCTGCACGCGCCGGTTGTGCGAGGCGCTGATCGCCCACCAGACCAGCGCGCCAAGCGTCAGCGCACCGAACACCAGTGTCAGCGCCACCAGGGTCGCGAACAGATCGGCGCTCATGCTTCGGAATCCGAGGCGGACTTCATCATCCGCCAGATCACCATCATGCCGATCAGCTGCAGCGCCACGGCCACGATCAGCGTCACTCGGCCGCTGCTGGTGGCGAGGATGTCGGCGTAATACGCGCGATTGCGGAAGAAGATGAAAGCCGAAACCGCGATCGGAATCGCCGCCAGCACGAAGGCGGAGAAGCGCGTTTCCGCGGTCAGCGCGCGCAGCTCACGCGACGCCGCCTCGCGCATGCGGATCGCCTGGATCAGGCTGCGGAACACGTTGCGCAAGGTGCCGCCGTATTTGCGATTGATGTTGGCGGCCAGCGCCAGCACGCGCAGATCGCGAATCTGGTGAATCTCGGCGGCCTCGGCCAGTACCGTGTCCACCGGCGCGCCGAGGCGAATCTGGCGGCCGACCGAAACGAACAGCGAGCGCAGCGGATCCTGCGATTCACGCGCCGCCGAGGCGATCGCCTCTTCCAGCGTGTTGCCGGCCGCGAGTACGCGCATCACGGCCTCCAGATACGACGGCAGCTGCTCGACGATGCGTGCCCGGCGGCTCGCCGCGCGGCGGTTGAGCACGAACCAGGCGAACAGCCCGGCGAAGAACAGCACACTGAGGCCTTTCAACCAGCCGAAAATCAGCAGGGTCAAAGGCACCAGGCCGAGCAGGGCCAGCAGCGCGGTCGCGACCTGCGCCGGCTTGGCCTGCGAGCCGGCGCGCCACAGCAGATGGCAGGCAGCGCGCACCACCGGGTTGTAGACCTGGCCTTCGGTGACCACGGTCGACGCCACCGCGTCGTCACCGGCGCGCAGACGCATCAGCACCTCTTCGGTGCGCGCTCGCTGCCCGGCGTAGACGAACAGGTAGATCGCGCCGGCGAACACCAGCAGCGTCAGTAAGGCGAACATGGGGAGCATCACGCGCCGGCCCTCAGATCGAGGTGGCGGCCGGCGTCGACGTCATAGCGGAACACATCGCGCAGCAGCAACGGCTCGCTGCCACTGCTGTGAACCTCGGCCACCGACATCACGCGGCGCTCGCCTGTCGCCAGGCGGGCGACATGCACGAACAGGTGCACGGCCGAGGCGATCTGCGCGCGGAAATTGGCTTCGCTGCCGGTATAGCCGGCGAAGCCGGCGAGCAGTTCCAGGCGATGCACCGCTTCCTTCGGTGCATTGGCATGCAAGGTGGTCATCGAGCCGTCGTGGCCGGTGTTCATCGCCTGCAGCATGTCCATGACTTCGTCGCCGCGGACTTCGCCGACGATGATGCGATCCGGGCGCATGCGCAGCGCGTTGCGCACCAGGTCGCGCGCCGACACCGCACGCTGGCCCTCCAGGTTCGGCGGCCGCGTTTCCAGGCGCACGACGTGATCGTGCTCCAGCCGCAGCTCGGCCGCGTCTTCGACGGTGATGACGCGCTCGGTCGGCGGTATCCACTGCGACAGCAGATTGAGGAACGTGGTTTTGCCCGAGCCGGTGCCGCCGACGATGATGGTGTTGGCGCGCTTGCTGACGCGCTGGTGCAGATAGTCCAGCTCGGCCTGCGATGCGGTGCCGGACGCGAGCAGGTCGGCAGCGGTCAGCGCCTTGCGACGGAATTTGCGGATCGACACGCAGGGGCCGTCGAGCGCGATCGGCGGCACGATCGCATTGACGCGCGAGCCGTCGGCGAGGCGTGCATCGACCATCGGCGTGGACTCGTCGACGCGGCGGCCGATCGGCGCCAGGATGCGCTGGATCACGCGCAGCACGTGCGCGTCATTGACGAAACGCACCGGCGCCACCGACAGCTTGCCGGCGCGTTCGATGAACACCTTGTTCGGACCATTGACGACGATGTCGTTGACGCTGTCGTCGTCCACCAGGCTCTGGATCGGGCCGTAGCCCATCAGCTCGTCGCGCGCATCCGTGGCCAGCGCTTCGCTTTCGCGCTGATTCACCGGCAGCCGCTGCTGCATGATGTAGAGCTTGACCTGCTCGGCGACGAAGCGCTCGACACGAATCGCTTCCCACTGGTCGATGTCGAGATTGCGCTCCTCGATCAGGCCGATCAGGTACCGGTGCAGCGCGCTCTTGAGCTGCTGGTACTGGTCCGTCAGCCGGAACCGCGACATCTGGTCGTTGGACGCGCTCATGTCAGGCGATGGCGATCAGCGAAACAGCCGGCCGAGCAGGCCCTTGGCCGCCGCGGGTTCGGTGACTTCGACCGGCTGCCCGGCGACCAGGCCCGCCGCCAGCCGGCGCATCTCGATCAGGTAGGCGTCCTTGGGATTGGTCTTGAACAGCGTCTCGCCGGAATTCATCGCCTGGATGCGCGTCTGCGCATGCGCGCCGAGCGTCGCCATCAGCGGCAGGCCGAGCAACTCGGCCAGGCTCTCCGGCTCCAGGCCGAGGCGATGACGGTAGTTGTCGATGACCAGGCCGACGCGATCCATCGGCGCGTCTTCGCCGCGCAAGGCGCGCAGCAGGTATTTGTTGTGGCGTGACTTCAGGATCGACTGGTCGGTGACCAGCAGCGTGCGATCGGCCTGTGCCAGCACCGCGCGCAGCACGTCGATCGAGCTGAAACCGTCGATCGCCAGCACGGTGCAGGCGAACAGGCCGCGCAGCACGCCGATCAGCCGCAGCAGCGGATCGGAATCGATCAGCGGCCGGCCCAGCAGTTCTTCCGGCAGGCTCAGCACGTAGAGGCCGCTTTCGTGTTTGGGGAACGCGGTCTCGACCAGAGTCGCATCGCAGCGATGCACGTCGTTGATCGCGTCGAGTACGCCGTAGGTGGGGCTCAGATTCAGGAACACCGAGGTCGCGCCGGCCGGCGTCGCCAGATCCAGCAGCAGCACGCGCTCCTTCAGCCGCAGCCGCTCCTGGCAGGCATAGGCCAGATGCTCGGCAAGAAACGCGATGCTGTCGCTGGGATGCGCCGACATCACCGCCGCGAGCACCCCCTGCTTGCCGCGCGCGCTCGGCGTGATGCTCGCGGTACGCCGCAGCAGCTTGCCGACCAGTGCCGCGATGTTCGCCTCGTCGCGACGCAGCACGAAGAAATCGCGCGCGCCGGCGCGCATGGCCGCCAGTACCAGCGCCGGATTGTTGTCGACACCCAGGCCGACCAGGATCAGGTCCGGAAAGCGCTCGACCACGCTCTCGACCATCGCCGCGCGCTGTTCGGCATTGTCCGGATGAAATTCGATGAACAGCAACTCTGGCCGGCCGGCGAACTCGAGCCGGCTGAGCAGGTCTTCGGTGTCGATCGGCCGCACCAGCGAGAAATCCGCGGTGGCGACCGCGGTCTGCAGCCAGTTGGCATAAACCGGGTCATCCGCTACGACAAAGGCCTGAGTCTTCACTCTGTGGTTCCGGCAGTTTGCGGAGGCGAGTACAGGAATATCACGATGAGAACCGAGGGCGACAAGCGACGCTCAGCGACCAAAACCGTAGTCGGTGGGTTTGAAATCGCCGGTCTCCTCGAATACCAGGCGGCCGTAGTCGTCCTTGGTCTTGTCGTAGGCGGCGCCCGGCATCGGCGGCAGCCGCGCCTCGCGCGCCAGCGGACGCACCAGGTGCGGTGTCACGATCATGATCAGCTCGCGGCTGCTGCGATCCACCGAGGCGCTCTTGAAGAACGCGCCGAGCACCGGCACGTCGCCGAGCCACGGCACCTTGTCGACGTTCTGCACGAGGCTGGTGCTGACCAGGCCGGAAATCACGAAGCTTTCGCCGTCGCCGAGTTCCACCGTGGTATCGGTGCGACGCACTTTCAGCGCCGGCACCGAAATACCATTGATCGACACGGCGGCGGTGTAATCGAGATCGCTGACTTCGGGCGCGACTTTCAGCGCGATGCGATCACGCGACAGCACGGTCGGCGTCACGTTGACGCGAATGCCGAATTCCTTGTAAGTGATGGTGATCGACGCATTGCCGGTACCGCCGCCGCCCTGCGACACCGGGATCGGGAATTCGCCGCCGGCGAGGAAGCTCGCGGTCTGGCCGCTCATCGCGGTCAGGCTGGGCTCGGCCAGCACCCGCGCCATGCCCTTGCCCTCGAGCACGCTGAGCACGCCGAGCAGGCCGTTGGCGGCATTGCCGAAGACCAGGCTGAACGCGTCCTGCAGCGGCACGAAGCCAGAGCCGCCACCCAGCAGATAGCCGCCCGGGGTATTCGAGTTGTAGCCACCGCCGCCGCTAGCGGAGCCGCCCTCGATGCTCGAAAGGCCGCCCGGGCCGGCGATGCCGGCCGTGGTGTTGGACACGTTCTTGAAGAAGTTGAAGCCATAGCGCTGCGCGACCGTGCGGTTGACCTCGGCGATCTTGATCTGCGTCATCACCTGGGTGTCGAGATTGACCACGCTGGTATCGGCGACCGGATCCTTGCCGTTGGCCGCGCCGAGGCTGGCGCGGCGATGCGCGATCAGGTTCGGCATGCTGCCTTCGAGGCTGTAGCCTTTTTCGACGCGGGCACCCGCGAGTTCCGGATCGGACGCTGACGGCTGCATCGGGTCTTTGACCGCACCGACCTTGACGCGATACTCGACCGGCGCGCCGCCGGTCCAGACGATCAGGCTGGTGATGCCGAGCTTCTTGCCGCTGACCAGCAGCTCGCGGCCATTGATGACGTTGACATCGGCGATGGTCGGCTCGCCGACCGCGACGCGGCGGATGGTCGCGGTTTCACGAACCAGCTTGTGCGTGCCGGCTTCGACCTGGATGACGTGATCCGCCGGGATCGTGCTTGCCGGCGCCGCGGCGGCGGCCGGCGCGGCCGCTGGGGCTGCACCCGAGAGCAGCATGCAGGCCAGCAGCAGGCCGCTCTTCCATTTGCCGTTCGTGCCTATCGACTGCTTCATTCGCACTCTCACGTCGTCATCGCCTTTTTTTCAAGCGCCCGGAGCCTGCTTTGCTCCGGTCCCCATTTGTTGGTTTGCTGCGAGCCGCTACGGTTTGACGGCGACCGTCTGCACATCGGCAGCCCGGTACACCGGCACCTGGATCGGCGCGCTGTTCTGCTTCGCCGGCGGCGGCTTGATCCGCGCCAGCTGCTCCATCGACAGCGCCTTGTCCGGCACCTTGTACGACTCGATCTTGGCCAGCGTGTCGGTGCTCGGCGGCAGGCCGCCGGCCAGCGTCGGCTCGGCCGGCGTCACCACATCGTCGGTACCCGGCGCGTTCTGGCCGTACAGCGCCAGGCGCAGTTCGCCCTGGCTGGCGCCGAGCATCAGCCGCGTCGTGTCCGCTTCGGCAACCGCGAGCACCGCGGTGCGCGTGCGCCGGGTCTGCGTGGTGCGATTCAGATTGGGCGTGCCGGCCTTCTTTTCGTCGTCGTCCGTCAGGCCCTCGGGCCGCTCGACCAGGCGCTCTTCATAGGCCAGCACGCGCACCTGCTTCAGCAGCACACGCGCCTGAGCGGCGGTCACATCCTTGGAATCGCGCAGATAGACCAGCACGTCGACCATGTCGCCGGGACGGACGAAACCTCCGACCGCGACCACGTCGTTGATCTCCACTGATACCGCCTGGAAGCCCGGCGGGATCGCTCGCGCCAGCAGGTTGCCCTCACCGAAATAGCGCTTGGTCACCGGGGCGCCGCCGTCGAGATCGACGATCGGCTCCTTGCCGACGACCTGGGCGACGCTGGTGTAGTAGTCGGCCGGTGCGACGCTGACTTCGACCAGCGCGACGTCGTCCTTGCCGATCGGCCGATACGCCGCCAGCGGCTTGAGTGCGACCACGGCCAGGGTCTTGGGAACCACCGGCGCGTCGGCGTTGACTGCAACTTTCGCCGGCTTCTGCGCGTTCTCGGCGTAGTTATGGCTGATGCGATACAGCACGACCGCCAGCACCAGGGTCAGGATCAGGCCGATAACCGCCATCAGCTTTGCAGCCGAACTACTCATCAGATTGCTCCCCAATCGAATCCGCGCAGGTCCATCGACCCCGCGGTTAAAGCTACCCCGAAAGCAGCGTCACGCCTACGCCAACCAGCGTGGCTGGCAGCGGCGGCACATTACCTATGCCGGGGAGGTTCAGCACTGCAAAGATAGTGGAAATCGGAAACGTGATTTGCACGACGATCGGCATACCGCCCGAATCCGCCGAAGGGCAGTAGGGGCTTGCGCCGCCGCCCGAAGCATTGCAGGGCAGCACGTCGATCACCATCTGCGACCGCTGCGACTCGGGCAGCCAGCTGAGTACGCCCTGTGCCGTGGTCTGGGCGTAGGTCTGTACCGATCCCAGGTAGGTGCTGTCCAGTGCCGGGTTGACCGCGACTGCCGACTCGGCCCCCTGCTGCGCCGCGTAATTGATCGACTCGTAAATGACGTAGACATAGGCGTAGACGAACATCGCGTAGGTCAAGGCCAGCAACAGGGGCAGCACGAAAGCGAATTCGATCGCGGTCGCCCCCGACTGCCGCTGCGGCAGTTGCTGATCCCGCCCTGGCCTACGCAATGCGTCCATGTCCTTTTATACGGTGAAAACCGCGCTTCGCGACTCGATCGAGGCTCGTAAAGCCCGTCCAGCAGACCGACTGGACTTAGGTCCCCGCGGTCGTGAGGCTGCCGCTGATTCTTTCGAACAGACCGCCGAGGTCGGTACCGACAGCCGTCAGCACGACGATAATGGCCACCGCGATCAAGCCGGCGATCAGACCGTACTCGACGGCAGTGGCGCCTTCCTGGCGGCGGGGAAGCGAGGCATAGATTTTGGTGAACATGGTGCAACTCCTTTAACGGTCGGCTGACCCCATCAGTCAGCGCCGTTACTATGCTGTCGGTGCGCAGTACGGTCAAAGCTCCCGGCTGACACAATCTGTACCGCTTATCGGACCCCTCAGGCGGCAGCGGCCAGCTTACCGGACAAACGGATCATGTCGACTTACGCCATCGGCGACCTGCAGGGATGTTACGACGAATTCCGTCAGCTGCTGGACCGGATCGCCTACACACCCACGCGCGATCGCATCCTGCTGGCCGGCGATCTGGTCAACCGCGGCCCGCAGTCACTGGCCTGCCTGCGCTTTGCACGGGATCAAGCCGGAGCGGTGCGCTGCGTGCTCGGCAATCACGATCTGCACCTGCTGGCCTGCGCCGCCGATCGCCGCCGGCTCAAGCCCGGCGACACGCTGGCCGAAATCCTCGACGCGCCCGACGCCGCCGAGTTGCTGGCCTGGCTGGCAGCGCAACCGCTGGCGCTGCATGAAGCTGAACACGATCTGCTGATGATCCACGCCGGCCTGCCGCCGCAATGGGATCTGGCGCAGACGCTGGCGCTGGCGGCCGAGGCATCCGCCGTGCTGGCCGGATCGGATCGCACCGAATTCTTCTCGCACATGTACGGCGATCAGCCGTCGATCTGGGACGACTCGCTGGTCGGCTGGGACCGCACCCGCTTCGTCATCAATTGTTTCACGCGGCTGCGCTACTGCAGCGCCGACGGGCGGCTGGCGATGAAGCCCAAGGGCGCGCCCGGCTCGCAGGCCGAGGGCCTGCTGCCCTGGTTCGCGGTGCCGGGCCGGCGCACGGCCGGCACACGCATCGTGTTTGGCCACTGGTCGACGCTGGGCCGCGTCGAATGGCCGGAGCATCGCGTCTGGGGCCTGGACACCGGCTGCGTTTGGGGCGCGAAGCTGACCGCGTTGAACCTCGACAGCGGCGAGCTGACCAGCCTGCCCTGCGCCGACCACCGCCAGCCCGGCGGCAGCGCGGACTAGTCCGGCTCGCGCTCGCTGAGCAGGAACGAGGCGATCGCCGGCACCAGCAGCAGACTGGCGAGCAGATTGGCGGCGAAGAAGAACAGCAGCAGCAGGCCGAGATCGCGCTGCAACTGCAGGCCGGCGAAACGCCAGGCGATCAGGCCGGGGACGATCGCGAGCGTGGCGATGAGCAAAGCCCTGCCGGTATCGCGCAGGCTCAGATAACAGGCCTGCTGCAGGCGCGCG
Source organism: Hydrocarboniphaga sp. (assembly GCF_965279055.1). Classification (NCBI taxonomy): domain Bacteria; kingdom Pseudomonadati; phylum Pseudomonadota; class Gammaproteobacteria; order Nevskiales; family Nevskiaceae; genus Hydrocarboniphaga; species Hydrocarboniphaga sp. The sequence goes on from NZ_OZ257125.1 coordinate 3,364,521, forward strand.
CCCTCGGCCAGCGCGCGCTGCATCGCGGTATACATCCACAGCGCCGGCGCGATGCCGATGACGATCGCCAGCGGCGCGACCGGCAGGGTCAGCGCGGTCAGGCCGATGCCCGCCGCGGACATCAGCGCGTACGCCATCCACGACACCAACGCCAAAGGCAGCAGCACCGCGATCAGGGCGGCGATGTCGAAAAAGGCCAGGTAGACCACCAGCGCGACTGCCGCGTACGCGAACAGCAGCACCGGCTGCAGCTGCTGCTGCAGCTGTTCGTTGCTCGCGGCGATCGCCGCGATGCTGCCGCCGGCGATGACGAAGTTGACCGGGCAGCTCTTGCTCAAGCCGGCGAGCTTCTGCTGGAGCTTGTCGGCTTCTGCCTGGGCAGCCGCCACACTGCTGTCGCGCGCGATGTCGGCGTCACCGAGCTTCGGCTGACGCAGGCGCAGCGCGTCCATCTTCAGCCGCAGCGCGGTCTTCGCCGCCATCGCCGCGTGCCGCGTTTCGAGCTTGGTATTGCAGTACTTGGAATCGACGTCCTTGTTCGCCTCGTAATAGGCGATCGCGTTCTGACGGTTGTAGAGCTGCAGCTGATCGACGACGCGACGGATCGTCGGTGCGCGCTGATCCTGCAGCCAGACCAGCACCGCCATCGCCGAGCAGTCGGCGTTGAGCAGGCCGGTGTCCGGCGTGATTGGCGCCGTCGCCTGCGCCATCGACGAGGCCTTGCGCGGCAAGCTCCGGTAGCGCGGGTTGGATTCGGCGAACGCGGCATTCACCGCACGCGCCGCCTGCGGCAGCGAGGCGGTCGCCTGCACGCCGGCGACATTGTCCAGATGCCAGGCGAAGCGATCGATCTGATCCATCACGTCGAACTTCAGACAGGCTTCCGGATCGGTCTCGGCGATCACCCTGAGCACATCGCTGCCGCTGGAAAACTGCGCGGCCATGCTGTGCAGTTCGCGGTTGTATCGCGAATCCGCACGCAGTTCGGCGGCACCGCGCGCGCCCTCGCCGACCTGTAGACCGCGGCCCAGCCACAGCGCGCCGCCGCACAGGCCGGCCGCGATCAGGATCGCGACTGCGGCGAACCGCGGCCTGACGATATTGGATAGCAGCCGCCACAGGCCGTCGAGGCGCGCGTCGCGCCGCTGCTGTCGCGCAAGGAATGCCGATCGTTCTCCGACCCCGACGGCGCTCAGCGCAATCGGCAGCATCAGCTGGCTGGCGGCGAATGCGCCGAACAGGCCGAAGCCGGCCGCCACGGCCATTTCGCGCACGATCGCGATCGGCACCAGAGCCAAGCTCGCGACCGCGGCGAGCGCGGCGAGCAAGCCGAACGCGCTGCCGGTCGCGAGCCGGCGCCAGGCCTGCAGCGCCGCCTCGGCGGGAGTGCAGCCTGGTTGCAGCATTTCGCCGCGCCAGGCGATCACGTATTGCAGGCCGTGAGCGATCGTCACCGCGATCACCAGCAGCGGCACCAGCAGCGTCAGCGGATCGAAGCCGTAGCCACAAAGACTCAGCAACCCGTATTGCCAGATCAGCGCGACCAGCGAGGCCAGCAGCGGCAACGCCGCCAGCTTGAGACTGCCGAGCAGCAAGCACAGCAGCGCGATCACCAGCAGCAGCGTGACGCCGAAAAACAGCAGCAGGCGCTGGCTTTCTCCGAGCACCTCGGCACTGCGCGCGGCGCCGCCGCCGATCTGCAGACTGATGCCGTTGCCTTGATATTGTTTGCGAATGCCGTCGAGTTGCGCGGCGATCGCCGCCGCGTCGAGCGGCCCGTCGCGGAACTCGGCCTGCACCATCGCCGCACGCTGATCGCCGCTGACATAGCGGCCGATATAGCCACTCCTGGCGACATTGCGGCGGATCTGCGCCAGCATCGCCGGCGTCGGCGCGTAATCCGCCGGCACCACGCTGCCACCTTTGAACGCGCCATCGACGACGTCGATATAGCGCACCTGCGGCGTGACTAGCGACGACACGCGCGAGGCGTCGATGCCGGGCAATGCGGCGACGGCGGCTGTCACCGCCTTCAGCCGCGACAGGAACACCTCGTCGTAAATGTCGCCGCGCTCGCGTGTCAGCGTGATTGCCAGCGTATCGACGCCGCCGAATTCCGGCTGCAGCTGCTGCATGGCCTGCAGATACGGATGATCCAGCGACAGCGTCTTGCTCCACGACGTGCCGGATTTGATCGGCAGCATCGCCAGAGCCAGCAGCGCCGTAATCGCCAGCAGCGGGCCCATCACCAGCATGCGGCGGCCGAAGATCAGCAGCTGCAGCGCCGCCCGCCATTTTTCGCGACGCGTGTCGTTCATGGCCTGGCCGGCGCGACCAGCGCGGTGTTGATGTGATGCACGCCGTCGTCACCGACGACCACCAGGCCGCCGCTGACCGGCGCGACGCCGCACAAGGTGCCGGTCACGCCGCTCGCGATCGGCTCGGCGCGCTTGCCTGCCGCATCGACGACGAATACCGCGCCGCCGGCGCCGACCAGCACGGCGCGACCGTCCGCGAGCATCACGCCGCCATACAGTCCCGCGTCACTGCCGAGCGCGACACGGCTCCAGCGATTGCCGCGCACGTCGTCGCTGACATAGGCCTGGCCGCGCAGGCCGAAAATCAGCGCACCTTTCTTGCCGCGCGGCAGCGCACCGAACAGGCTGCCGTCGTAAGGCGATTTCAGCCGCTGCCATTTGCCCGCACTGCCGACGCCGAGCATGCCGCTTTCGCCGGCGACGAACAGGCTGCCGTCGTTGAGCCTGACGATCGCATGCAGAAACAGCTCCGGCTCGCGTATCGCCGGCGCCACGACTTCGTTCCAGCTCAGGCCGCCGTCGCGGGTCGCGTAGAGCAGCCCCACCGCGCCAGCGGCCAGCGCGTGATTCGCGTCGATGGCGACCACCGACAGGAAGGCGGTCTCCTTTTCCGGCTCGAAATTCTGCAGCATCCAGCTCTTGCCGCCGTCCTCGGTTTTCAGGATGGTCGCGTCATCACCGACGGCCCAGCCGGTCTGGTCGTCGGCGAAGCTCAGCGCCGTCAGCATCGAGCGCACCGGCACCGCGACCTGTGCCCATTTCAGGCCATCGTTGCTCGCCAGGATCTGGCCGCGATCACCGACCGTGATCAGATGCTTGCCGTTATTGATCACCGCCGAGGTGGTGCTTTGCGTGGCGCGCGGCATGATCTCCGACGGCCGCGGCATTTGCGCCGCGGCCTTGGCGGACAGCGTCAGCGCGATCAGGGCGACAGCCCGGCGCAGCAGTGGACTCATCGTGTACTCAGTTGTGTGTGGCTTCGGTCAGCCAGACCAGGCTCGCCATGCGTCCGCAGACGTGATCGCGACGGAACGAGAAGAAGCGCGCCGCATCCGTCACCGTGCACAGGCCGCCGCCGCTGATGCGCTGCACGTCGGCTCGACGCAGGCGATCGCGCGCCAGCGCGTAGATGTCGGCGTCGTACTTGTTGTCGGCAGCGGCGACGAAATGTTGAGCGGCGGTGGAGTCGATCGCGACGAAGCGCTCGCGCACCTCGGCGCCGACCTCGAAAGCCTGCGGCCCGATCGCCGGGCCAAGCCAGGCGATCAGCCGGGACGCCGGCACCGGCATTGCGGCAATCGTCGCTTCGAGTACGCCATCGACCAGCCCGCGCCAGCCGGCGTGCGCCGCGGCGACGCAGCTTCCGTCTTCGTCGCAGAACAACACCGGCAGGCAGTCGGCGGTCATCACCACGCAGACTTCGCCGGCCTTCGCCGTCCAGGCCGCATCGGCGGTATTGCAGCCAGGTGCCGGCAGCTGCAGCGCCTGCGTGCCGTGCACCTGCTCGAGCCAGCGCGGTTCGGCGGGCAAGGACAAGGCGCTGCGCAAGGCAGCGCGATTCGCTGCAACCGACGCGGCGTGGTCACCGACATGCGTCGCCAGATTGAAGCCGGCGTAAGCACCCTGCCCGACACCGCCGATACGCGTGGTCTGCACCGCGCGCACCCGCGACGGCGCCGGCCAGTCCGGAATCAGCAAGGACGCGTCACCGAGCACGAGCGTACGTGCCGCTGATTTTCAGCGGCGGCGCGGCGGACCACCCCGGCCGCCGCCGGGACGACCACCGCGGCCACCGCCGCCGCCGGGCCGGCCGTGATGTCGCGGCGGACGCGGGCCGCGGATGAAGTCCGTCGGCATCCACTCGTCCGGCACCTGTTCCACCGGGATGCGGTTGCCGATGTACTTCTCGATGTCCGGCAGCGAGTACACATAGGTTTCGCAGCACAGCGAGATCGCGTCGCCGCTTTCGCCGGCGCGCGCGGTGCGGCCAATGCGATGCACGTAGTCTTCCGCGTCCTGCGGCAGGTCGTAGTTGATGACGTGCGTGACCGCCGGAATATGCAGGCCGCGCGCGGCAACGTCGGTGGCGACCAGGATCGGCAGGCGGCCTTCCTTGAAGTCCTCGAGCAGCTTCATGCGCTTGTTCTGCGGCACGTCGCCGGAGATCGTGGCGACTTCAAAGCCGTTGGCGCGCAGCGTGGTTTCCACGTCCTCGGCGTCGCGCTTGGTGTTGATGAACACCAGCGTGCGCAGCGGGTCGTGATGGCGCAGCAGCGCGACCAGCATCGGCAGCTTGTCGTCGTTGGCGACGTGGATCAGCGACTGGCGCACGCGATCGGCGGTGGCGCGCTCCGGCGCGACCTCGATCTTGGTCGGGCTGTTCATGTGCTCGTAGGCGAGCTCGAGCACGCGCTGGCTCAAGGTCGCCGAGAACAGATAGTTCTTGCGCGCGGCCGCCTCCGGCATGCGGCGGAACAGGTAGCGGATGTCGGCGATGAAGCCGAGATCGAACATGCGGTCGGCTTCGTCCAGCACGACGACTTCGATGTGCTTGAGCGTGTAGATGTCCTGCTTGTAATAGTCGATCAGCCGGCCCGGCGTGCCGATCAGGATGTCGATGCCGTCGGTGATGGCCTGGCGCTGCGATTCGTAGCCGGTGCCGCCGTAGCACACCGCCATGCGCAGGCCGGTGTCGCTGCCCAGCTTCATCGCATCCGCATGGATCTGGATCGCCAGCTCGCGCGTCGGCGCCAGCATGAAGGCGCGCGGCTGGCCGTCCGGGCCGGTTCGCGGATCGGTCAGCAGCTTGTGCATCGTCGCCAGCAGGAAGGCCGCGGATTTGCCGGTGCCGGTCTGCGCCTGGCCGGCGATGTCCTGGCCAGCCAGCGCCAGCGGCAAGGTCTGCGCCTGGATCGGCGTGCAGTAGTCGTATCCCATCTTGGCCAGGCTCGACAGCAGCAGCGGATGCAGGCCCAGAGACTGGAAACTGACGTCGGAAAGGTGGTTCGGTAGCATGCGCTCTCTATTTTTTGTTTAAGTGCCGCGCAGCCCTGAAAGCCCGCTGGCGATTCCCTGCACAATACGACGGCTCGCCGATCGCCACTTGCAAGGCAGCAGGGAATGGGATCAAATAACGGCATCCCGTTCTGCGTTCATCGGCCCGAAAGCCCTATTCGGACACAGTTTCGGTGCGCGTCAGTTCCCCGAAAATCGAATCATAACAATCGTCGTGTGTTCCTGCGCGACGGTGCAGCTGCCGCAGTGCTTGATCTGCGTCTGACCGACCCCAGACTCATATCCCTGCCGCTCCAGCTCCCCCATAGCCAGCTAACGCGGTCCCCAGGCGGTTTCCGTCTTTCCGACGAGGTCCAACCCATGAGCGAACATATCTCACCCGTTACCGATGCTTCCTTCGACCAGGACGTACTCAAGTCCGACGTGCCGGTGCTCGTCGACTTCTGGGCGGAATGGTGCGGCCCCTGCCGCATGATCGCGCCGATCCTCGAGCAGGTTGCGGCCGAGCAGGCGGGCAAGCTCAAGGTGGTCAAGCTCAACGTCGATGAAAACCCGGGCACGCCGCCGCAGTTCGGCATCCGCGGCATTCCGACCCTGATCCTGTTCAAGGACGGCAAGCCGGCGGCGACCCAGGTCGGTGCTGTGCACAAAGCCCAGCTGGCCGCCTTCGTCACTCCTCATTTGAACGTCGCGTAAGTACATAAAGCATGATGAAACACCGCCGCCGGCACTCCAACGGCTCAAACAACAACCGAGCCGGCATGCCCAAAGACGGCGGCCAGGACGGCCTGCCGATGGACCTCGACGAGGAGGCCGAAGAGGCCGCCCAGAACGCCGGGGCACCGGTGATGGTCGCGTTGCAGACCGAGCCCTTCGACTCCGAGTCCTCCAGCTCCGGCGGCGGTGGCAACACCGCCTACCAGAGTGACGAGGGCAACGGTGAAGGCCGCAACGGCAACGTCGGCGGTGATCGCGCTGCCAATGCAGCGGCCAACGGCGGCGGTGAACGTCAGCACAACGGGCGTCACCAGAACAACAACGGCCAGCGCGGCGGGCAGCAGCAGCCAACGCAGCAACAGCCGCAGCAGCCTCAGGTTCCGCTGGAACCGCCGAAGCTGGTCTACATCCCCGAACTGAAGAAGATGACCGCGGCGGCGCTGCTGGAACTGGCCGAAAGCCAGGGCCTGGAGAACATCGCCCGCGTTCGCAAGCAGGATCTGGTGTTCACGATCCTGCGCGCCGCCGCCAAGCGCGGCGACCACATCATGGCCGACGGCGTGCTCGAGATCATGCAGGACGGCTACGGCTTCCTGCGCGGCCCCGACGCCAGCTACCTCGCCGGCCCGGACGACGTCTACCTGTCGCCGTCGCAGATCCGCCGCTTCTCGCTGCGCACCGGCGACTCGATCGCCGGGCGTGTGCGCAGCCCCAAGGACAACGAGCGCTATTTCGCGCTGCTCAAGGTCGACACGATCAACTTCGAGCCGCCCGAGGTCAGCAAGCGCAAGGTCTCGTTCGAGAACCTGACGCCGCTGTTCGCCGACGACCAGTTCAAGATGGAGCGCGGCAACGGCACCACCGAGGACATCACCGCGCGCGTGATCGACATCGTCGCGCCGTTCGGCAAGGGCCAGCGCGGCCTGCTGGTGGCGCCGCCCAAGGCCGGCAAGACGATCATGCTGCAGAACATCGCGCAGTCGATCGGCGCGAACTATCCGGACGTCTACCTGATCGTGCTGCTGATCGACGAGCGCCCGGAAGAAGTCACCGACATGCAGCGCACCGTGCGCGGCGAAGTCGTCGCCTCGACCTTCGACGAGCCGGCGACGCGTCACGTGCAGGTCGCGGAAATGGTCATCGAGAAAGCCAAGCGCCTGGTCGAGCACAAGCGCGACGTGGTGATCCTGCTGGACTCGCTGACGCGCCTGGCCCGCGCCTACAACACCGTTGCGCCGTCGTCGGGCAAGGTGCTGTCGGGCGGTGTCGACGCCAACGCGCTGCAGAAGCCGAAGCGCTTCTTCGGCGCCGCGCGCAACATCGAGGAAGGCGGCTCGCTGACGATCATCGCCACCGCGCTGGTGGAAACCGGCTCGAAGATGGACGAAGTGATTTACGAGGAGTTCAAGGGCACCGGCAACATGGAACTGCACCTTGAGCGCCGCATCGCCGAGAAGCGCACCTTCCCGGCGATCAACATCAACCGCTCCGGCACGCGCAAGGAAGAGTTGATGGTCAACGAGAAGGATCTGAACAAGATCTGGATCCTGCGCAAGCTGCTGCATTCGATGGACGAGCTGGCGGCGATGGAGCTGCTGATCGACCGCATGAAGCAGAGCAAGACCAACGAGGCGTTCTTCGATTCGATGAAGCGCAACTAAAGGTTTCGCTCGCGGCACCCGTAGGAGCGGACCCTGTCCGCGATTGAGTCTTCAACGGCACAATCGCGGACAGGGTCCGCTCCTACATCGTTTGCGGCACCGACCGAAGCGCCCGCCGCCGCAGGCGATCCGGCGACTACACCGCAGCGTCGCCAGGCGCTAGATTGTCGCCATCCTCTATGGAGTCGATCGCATGAGCGCCCACGACCCGCACTACAGCGTCAGCATCACCCGCCGCGACATCCATTTCGATCAGCAGACGATCCCGCGCCACTGGTTCGGCGGCGACGTGCATCGCACCCGGCTGTTCGACGCGATGTCGCTGATGTTCCCCGAAGGCGAGCGCTTCTTCATCGAAAGCGTGCGCCACTATCGCGAGCGCATCGCCGGCGACGAGACGCTCAACGCCGAGGTGCGCGCCTTCATCGGCCAGGAAGCGATGCACTCGCGCGAGCACGCGGCCTACAACGCGCGGCTCGCGCAGCAGAACGTCGGCGCCGCGGAGCTGGAAGCCGAGGCGCTGAGCAACCTGAATCTGGCACGCGAAAAAGCCTCGCCGGCGCAGCGCCTGGCGATGACCTTGTGCCTGGAACATTTCACCGCGATGCTGGCCAACGAGGTGCTGTCGCAGCGCGACCTGTTTGCAAACGCCGATGCGGAAATGGCGCGGATGTGGCGCTGGCATGCACTGGAAGAAACCGAGCACAAGGCGGTGGCTTTCGACGTGTTCCGCCGTGTGTTCGGCGAAGGCTGGCGGCCTTACCTGCTGCGCAGCTGGATCATGCTCAGCGTGTCGTTCTACTTCACCGTGCACGTGTGGAGTTTTCTGATCCGACTGGTACGACGCGACGGCCATGGCAGCGACTGGCGCGGCTGGCTGCGTCTGCTGGGCTTCATGTTCGGCAGACCCGGGCCTTTCCGCAAAGTGTTCCCGGCCTGGTTCGCCTGGTTCAAGCCGGGCTTTCATCCCTGGCAGCACGACAACCGCGAGCTGCTGGAGCCGCTACGCGGCGAATACGCCGCGTAGCTTCGACCCATTAGAACTGGTAGCGCACGTAAGCCTGCGCAAAATCGCGGTCGCGGTAGACGTTGGTGTAGCCGCCACCCCAGAACCACGAGTAGCCCACCGTGAACGACAGCGCGTCGCGGTAGCGTGTCTCCACGGTCAGCTGAGCCTGCTTGCGATCCTCGACGAAGTTCTCCGCCGGCCCCGGCGCGGTGCCGTTGACGTCGTGGCCGAACAGGATGAAAGGCGACAGGCTGATGCCCGGCAGCACGCTTTCGTACTTGATGATCGCGATCAGGCGATAGCCCCAGGAAAACTTGTCGACCAGGTCGTCGAGGTTGGCCTGGTGAGGATTGAAGCGCGCGCCGTCGGGGCCGACCGAGCAGGTCGGGTTGGTCGAGCAGGCCTGCTTGGAGCCGTCGGCACCGCTGCCGTCGGCGCCGGCGGACGCGTGGTAGTACACGCCCGGTGATTCGATCTGCAGCCGGTCGTAGGACGGCAGGCCCGGCACATGCGTCGCGCCGACTTCGCCGACGATCTGGATCTGGTCCGCGCCGATCCAGTTTTCGGTGCCGCTGAGCACGCGCGTAACGCCAAGGTTGTACTGCAGCACGTCGAAGCGCTCGTAGCCGCGGATGTAGCTGTTCGGCGCGGTCTCGCCCAGAGTGCCGCCGCGATACGGCACAACGAAGCTCGGGAACGAGCGCGCCGAGCCCGGCGCGGCGCCGACGATCAGGTTGATCGTGTCCGGGAACGGGTTGTTGCCATTGGCGTCGAGGAAGTCGCTGCTTCCATAGGTGATCAGGTTGCCAGTGGAGTCGGTACCGCGACCGCCGGTGGTGCCGGCGCAGTTCAGGCTCTCGTCGTGGCAGCGCGTCAGCGTCGGGCCGGCGGCGGCGAATTCCAGATCGGTGATCGCGACCTGCAGCGGCAGGTTCGGCCGATACGCGACTTCACCCTGGAACGAGTAGTCGCCATAGGCGGTGTTGAAGCTCCAGCCGTAGAGCTGGATGTCCTCCGGATATTCGAAGAACACGCGGCCGCTATCCAGCGGCACCGCATCCGACAGCGGCTGATCGGGGTTGGGCACGACCGCCGCCAGCAGGCCGCCGAGATTGGTACCGAAGTCGGCGAGCGCACCCGGCTTCTGCACTAGCAGGATGCCGGCCTGACTCAGCACCTGCGACAGCGACTGCGCGTTGTACGCCGGCAGGTTGCCGCAGTCGCGGAAGAACTCCAGCGTGTTGTGCGCGTCGTTGCCGTAAGGATTGCCTTCGCGGCGCGCGCAGCTGGCGTCGGTGGCCTTGAAGCTGACGTAGGGCAAGCGCGAGTGGTAGTTCATGAAATAGAACCCGAACTCGGTGCCGCTGTTGATGTTCTCGGCGTAGTACTTCAGCGAAAAGCCGTACTGGCCGCCATTGGACGGCTCGCGGTCCGGGTCGCGCTGCGCGCGCGTGCTGGTCGGCGTGATCAGCGCCAGCGGCGAATCCAGCGGCGTGCCGAGGCCGGCGACATCGTCGGCCGAGCCGCCGAAGCTGAGATTGGCGTAGTCGCGTGCGTAGTTGGTGCCGAGGTCGGCGAACGACATATAGCTGCCCGGCGCCGGCGCTTCCAGCGGCCGCCACTCGAACTGGTAGAACACTTCGTACTGGATGTTGGCGAAGGCGTCGCCGGAGAACGTGACCATGCCGACCGGCTGGAACACCTGGTCGAGCTGCATGCCGGTGCGGTACAGGTTGTTCGCGTTCGGCGGGTTGATGTTGTTGAGGCTGTTGACCACCAGCGTGGTGCTCTCGCCCCAGTTCAGGTTCTGGCGGCCGATTTTCCAGTTGACTTCCTTGTCGTTCCACAACGGAAATTTGCCGAAGACGTTGATGTCCATCAGCTGGAAGTCGGTGCCGACCTGGCGCAGGATCTCGCCGTCGCTGCGCTTGATCTTCTCGCGGCCGCCGGCGCCGTAGACGCGGCTGAAATAGCGGTTGGCTTCGCGATCACCGGTGATGCCGACGCTGCCGACATTGTCGGGTGTGATGATGTTGGGCCGCGTTTCCATGAAGTCGTTGTTGACGAAGTCATAGAAATACAGCCAGCGCGCGAACAGGCCGTATTCGCCCCAGTGCAGCGTCAGATCCTGGGCCGCCATCGCCACGGCCTGGGTCAGGTCGTGCTTGTCGTAATTGAGGTCGCCGTCGTCGGCGCGCATGCCGCTGGCGCCGGGCGCGGCGACGAGTTTCTGCGACGGAAAGATCTGGTCGCGGAACACCGCCTGGCAGCTCTGGTAGTTGACGCCGTTGACGACGCCGCAGACGTTCGGATCGAGATTGGATTTGCCGATCAGGTCGTTGGCCTGGCTCTCCATGCGCATCTGCGCACCGAACGTCAGGTTGGTGTTCAGGGTGCCGCTGATGTCGCCGAAGTTGACTTCCAGCGCGCGCACCGGTGCCGACGCGAGCAGCGTCGCGGCAATAAAAAAATATCCCAGACGCAGTCTGGCCCCAAACGCCGTCGATGCAATGCCGACCATGGCTTCTCCCCTTCGCGATTCAAGATTCTAGTGCCGACAACAGGCAGGCCGGCTTGACTGTAGAGACTGAACGACGCGGCGTTGCAGTCCATCCCACCGGATGCCGCCGCGAGTTTCAGCGATGCAAGGCGCGATGCCCGATGTCGCGCCGGAACTGCATGCCATCCCAGCTGATCCTGTCGATGGCCGCATAGGCTTTGCTGCTCGCCGCCGCGAGTGTGTCGCCGCTGGCGACCACGCACAACACGCGTCCACCCGATGTCACGACCGCGTCACCGCTCTGCGCCGTGCCGGCCTGGAACACCTTGGCGCCGGACAGGTCCGCATCGAGGCCGTGGATCGCGTCGCCCTTCTTCACCTCGGCCGGATAACCCGCGGCCGCGAGCACCACGCCGATCGCCGGCTGCGCGCTCCACTGCACGCTGATCCGCGGCAGGCGCTGTTCGAGCGCCGCGTCGAGCAGTTCCAGCAGATCGCTTTCCATACGGAACAGAATCGGCTGCGTCTCGGGATCCCCCATGCGCGTATTGAACTCCAGCACCTTGATGCCGCCGCGTGTATCGATCATCAGGCCGGCATACAGAAAGCCGGTGAACGGCCGGCCCTCGGCCTGCATCGCGCGCAGCGTCGGCTCGATCACCTCGCGGCAGACGCGCTCGTGGATCGCCGGCGTCACCACCGGTGCCGGCGAATACGCGCCCATGCCGCCGGTGTTGGGGCCGAGGTCGCCGTCGAAGATGCGCTTGTGATCCTGCGACGTCGCCAGTGCGACATAGTCGGTGCCGCCGGCGACGACGATGAAGCTCGCCTCCTCGCCGTCGAGAAAATCCTCGACGACGACCCGCGCGCCGGCCTTGCCAAGCAGACTGCCGCCGAGCATGTCGCGCGCCGCGGCCTGGGCCTCGGCGACGCTGGTGGCGACGACCACGCCCTTGCCGGCGGCCAGGCCATCGGCCTTGATCACGATGGGCGCGCCGCGCTCGTCGATATACGCCAGTGCCGCGTCGAGTTCGTTGAATACGCGGTACTGCGCCGTCGGGATTTTGTGGCGCGCGAGAAAGTCCTTGGAAAAGGCCTTCGACGACTCCAGCTGTGCGGCCTCGCGCGTCGGCCCGAAGATACGCAAACCGGCTTCTTCGAATGCGTCGACCACGCCCAGCGACAGCGGCACTTCGGGGCCGACCACGGTCAGCGCCACCGACTCGCGGCGCGCCAGTTCGACCAGGCCGGCGATGTCGTCGACCGCGACGGCGACGTTGCGACAGCGCGGTTCGGACGCGGTGCCCGGATTGCCCGGCGCCACCACCACCTCGGCAACACGCGGCGATGCGGCCAGCTTCCAGGCCAGCGCGTGCTCACGCCCGCCGCTACCGATCACCAGAATTTTCTTGTCCCTGCGAATCATGCGATCTCCTCGGGCTTTTGCTCCTTCCCCCGCTTGCGGGGGAAGGTCGGGATGGGGGCCTGCACAGGTTAGCGCCGCGACTTCCGCTCCACCCTGGCTCTCCCCCGCTCGCGGGGGAGGGAATCTATCAATCGCTAGCGGTTGCGCCGCGAGTCCTTGCGACGGTCTTCGACGCCCGGCGGCGGGCCGACGTCGGCCTTGCGGCGATCGCCGCGCTCGCCTTCGCGGCGCTCGAAACGCCGGTGCTTCTTCGGCTCCTGCTGACCGGCCTTGGCGCCGCCCGACAGGAACAGCGTGTAGACCAGATAAACGAGCAGCGCCGCACCCAGTGCGTACAGCGCCATCTCTGCGAACATCGTCAACATCGGCAGTCTCTCCCAGATCGCGCGATTATGCGGCCAAAGGCAAGACTTCGGACACCACGCCGGCCTCGCGTATCATGCCGGCTCACCCGAATCCCACCGCCGCCGGTGCTCTACGCATGAGTTCAGCCCTGTTCGAATCCCGCATCGACAGCCTGCCGCGGATCCACCGCGGCAAGGTCCGCGACATCTACGCCGTCGGCGACTCGCACATGCTGATCGTCACCAGCGACCGGCTGTCCGCGTTCGACGTGATCCTGCCCCAACCCATCCCCGGCAAGGGCGCGGTGCTGCAGGCACTGACCGAATTCTGGATGCAGCGCTTCGCCAGCCTGCTGCCGAACCAGATGGCGCCGCAGATGCGCCTGGAAGACCGGCTGACACCGGACGAGATCGCGCAGTGCTCGGGGCGCGCCGTGATCGTGCGCAAGCTCAAGGCGATCCCGGTGGAGTGCGTCGCGCGCGGCTATCTGATCGGCTCCGGCTGGAAGGACTACAAGGCCAGCGGCAAGGTCTGCGGCATCGCGCTGCCGGCCGGGCTGCAGATCGCCGACCAGCTGCCGGAGCCGATCTTCACGCCGGCCGACAAGGCGCCGGTCGGCAGCCACGACGAGAACATCGACTTTGCCGAAGTGACGCGCCGCCTCGGCAGCGAGCTGGCCAACCAGCTGCGCGACGTGACGCTGCAAATCTACAAAGAGGCATCCGAATACGCCCGCGCGCGCGGCATCATCATCGCCGACACCAAGTTCGAATTCGGCCTGGACGAAAACGGCAAGCTGCATCTGATCGACGAAGTGCTGACGCCGGATTCCTCGCGCTTCTGGCCGGCCAGCACCTATCGCCCTGGCATCAGCCCGCCGAGCTTCGACAAGCAGATCGTCCGCGATTACCTGGAAACGCTGGACTGGAACAAGACCGCGCCCGGCCCGCAGCTGCCGGCCGACATCATCGAGCGCACCGGCGCGACCTATCGCGAAGCACAGCGGCTGCTGACCACGACATAAGGAGCCACGATGACACTCGCCCTGTGGTGCGTCCTGATCGCGGCGCTGCTGCCGTTCCCGTTCACGCTGGCGGCCAAGTTCAGCAAGCGCTTCGACAACGCCCGGCCGCGCGAATACCTGGCCGCGACCACCGGCTGGCGCGGTCGCGCCAACGCGGTACAGCAGAACGCGTTCGAGACTTATCCGGCGTTCGCCGCTGCAGTGATCGTCGCGCAGATGCTGCACGTGGCGGCGCAGGGGCGGATCGATGCGTTTGCGATCGCCTACCTTGTGTTTCGCCTCGCATTCGGCGCCTGTTATCTGGCCGATCTGGCGACGCTGCGCTCGCTGATGTGGTTCGGCAGCATCGGCTGCATCGTCGGCCTGTTCGTGATCTCTGCCTGATTCCTTCACTCGTCCTCGGGAGCCGCTGATGCAGATCAAGATCGAAATCGACGTCAAGCCCGAAGAGCTGCGCCGCTTCCTCGGCCTGCCCGATGTCGCCGGCCTTCAGGACGACGTGGTGCGCTTCCTGCGCGAGAAAGTCGGCGCCGCCAGCGACAGCTTCGACCCGGCCGCGGTACTGCAGAGCAGTCTCGACCTGATCCGTCGCAACCCGACCTGGAAGCTGCTGCGCGGCGCGATGGGGCGGGATCGCGACGGCGGCGAGGAACCAGTCGAGGTGGCGGTCGTGCCGGTGAAGAAGCCGCGTGCGGCCCGCAAGAAAACCGCCGCGGTGGTGAAGAAGCCGCGGCGCGCGAAGAAATCCGACGACGCTCAGACGTCGTAGCGGTAGGAGCGGACCCTGTCCGCGACTGAGACTTCGAGGCCAGAGTCGCGGACAGGGTCCGCTCCTACAGGTGCCATCACCACCGCTGCTTTAGGATAGCCGCATGTACGACGCGATCATCATCGGCGGCGGCCACAATGGCCTGGTCTGCGCAGCTTACCTCGCGCGCGCCGGCGAGCGTGTGCTGGTGCTGGAGCGGCGGCCGCTGATCGGCGGCGCCGCGGTCACCGAGGAGCTGGCGCCGGGCTATCGCTGCTCCACCGCGAGCTACGTCGTCAGCCTGCTGCTGCCCGAAGTCGAGCGCGAGCTGAAACTGCGCGAGCACGGCTACCGGGTGCTGCCGCGCAGCCCCTCCTCATTCACGCCATTCGAGGACGGCCGCTCGTTGCTGATGGGCCCGGACGCGGCGCTGAATCACCGCGAAATCGCCAAGTTCTCGGCGCGCGACGCCGACGCCTATCCGCGCTACGAAGCCTTCCTGTCGCGCATCGCCGAGACGCTGGAGCCAGCGCTGATGGACACGCCGCCGGAGCTGCTGCCGCTGCCGCCGAGCTGGCGCAAGCGCGGCCTGATGGAGAAGCTGAGGAATCTGAAGCAGGGCCGCTCGCTGTACGGCGCGATGAAGTCGCTGGGCGCCGATCTGCCCGAGGCGATCGAGCTGCTGACCGGCCCGGCGACGCCGATCCTCGATCGCTGGTTCGAGTCCGACGAACTCAAGGGCACGCTGGCCACCGACGCGATCATCGGCACCTTCGCGCCGCCGTCGGCGCCCGGCACCGGCTACGTGCTGCTGCATCACGTGATGGGCATGGCCGGCGGCGCCCGCGGCGTCTGGGGCTATGTCGAAGGCGGTATGGGCGCGCTGAGCACGGCGATGGCGCGGGCCGCGCAGGCGCTCGGCGTCGACATCGTCGTCAACGCGCAGGTCGAGCAGATCCTGGTCGACAACGGCCGCGCCGTCGGCGTCGAGCTGGCCGGCGGCGAGCGCATCACCGCGCGCCGCGTGATCTCCAATGCAACCGCCGCGGTGACGTTCGGCAAGCTGCTCGCCCCGGGCACCTTGTCGAAGGCGTTCGACGCGGCCGTCAAACGCATCGATTACGCCTCGGCCAGCGTCAAGATCAATCTCGCCGTGTCGGAGCTGCCGGACTTCATCGCCGCGCCGAATCAGGACGGCGAACCCGGCCCGCAGCATCACGGCACGATCCATATCGGCGCGACGCCGGAGTACATCGAGCGCGCCTACGAGGATGCACGCCGCGGCTATCCGAGCGAGCGGCCGGTGATCGAAATGACGATCCCGAGCAGCGTCGACAAGACCCTGGCGCCGAGCGGACATCACATCGTCGGACTGTTCGTGCAGTACGCGCCGTACTCGCTCGCCGGCACCACATGGAACGAGCAGCGCGAAGTCTTCGCCGACCGGGTCGTCGACGAAATAACGCGCTTCGCGCCGAACTTCCGCAACTCGATCCTGCATCGCCAGACGCTGGCGCCACCGGACCTGGAAGCGCGATTCGGTCTGACCGGCGGCAACATCTTTCAGGGCGCGATGCCGCTGCACCAGCTGTTCGCGTTCCGCCCGGTGCCGGGCTGGGGCGACTACCGCACGCCGGTCAAGGGGCTTTATCTTTGTGGCGCCGCGGCGCATCCGGGCGGCGGCGTGATGGGAGCCTGCGGGCGCAATGCAGCGACAGCAATTTTGCAGGAATAGTCCACTGAAGCACTAGGGAACCTCTGAATAACTCACCGAAAGTCGAAGCGGTGACTGCGGCGCTGCCTTCATGATTGTTTTCTGCGAAGCCGACTGATTCATTTATCGGCCTGAGCTGATCAAAAGACGCTTACCGGTGACAATTCATCCCACATTGAGTATCAGCGGGCGCAATTCCCCCGTCATCGACAGCAATTTCTTTCGCACCATCCACAGATTCGACAGCGCAAACAGGGTCATCACCTGCGCCGTGTTTTTCGCCAGGCCCTTGAAGCGCACCTTGTTGTAGCCGAACTGCCGCTTGATTACGCGAAACGGATGCTCGACGAAGGCGCGAACGCGAGCCTTGGCATATTCCGCCTGCTGAGCCGCGCGCTTTTGACTGCCTTCCGGCATCGCACGAATCCGGCTTGAGCGAGCCGCGATCTGCCACTGCAGATGTTTCTTCACCACCCGTTTCTCCGCGCCCGTGTAGCCGGCGTCTGCATAGACCACTTGCTCCCTGCCGTGCAGCAACTCGTCCACCACCGCGATGTCGGCTTCATTGGCAGCGGTTACCACCACGGTGTGCACCAAGCCAGAATCCACGTCCGCGCCGATGTGCGCCTTCATGCCGAAAAAGTACTGATTGCCTTTCTTGGTCTGGTGCATCTCGGGATCGCGCTCACCGTCGGCGTTCTTGGTCGAACTCGGCGCCGAAATGATCGTGGCATCCACCATGCTGCCGCGCTTGAGCAGCAAGCCTTTGCGCCCCAGGTAGGCATTGATCCGGGTGAAGAGCTCCAGCGCTAGTCCATAGGTTTCCAGCAGGCGCCGGAAATTCAGGATCGTGGTCTCGTCTGGAATCGGCCGTGTCAGCGACAGCCCCGCGAACTGACGCATCGAGGCGACTTCATACAGCGCCTCTTCCATCGCCGGATCCGACAATCCGAACCAGTTCTGCATCAGGTGGATTCGCAGCATCGTCGCCAGCGGATACGGCGGCCGTCCATTGCCGCCCACCGGATACACCGGCTCGATCAGCGACAGCAGCGACTTCCACGGAACCACCTGGTCCATCTCGGCCAGGAAAATCTCCCGACGTGTCCGTTTTCGCTTGCCCGCGTACTCCGCGTCCCCGAAACTCAACTGCATTGCTTCCGCTCCGATTCTTTTCTAGCCACAGATCGCAGCAACCATCACGCCACTCGCAATGGGTTTTTCAGACCTTCCCTAGGATAGTCGGGCATGCGGTGATGGCTCGGAATCTTATTCGGAGCGCGTGCGGTCAGTATTTCTACGAGCGGCGGCTCGACTACCAGCCTTCACGGAAGGGACGTAAACATGTCTGGCACAACAAAGCAACACTCTAAAGCAGTCCGGTGTGTACTACATGGGAGGAACTCATGCTCAAAAAGTTGAAATATGTGTTGGCCATTACCGCCTCGATACTGGCGTGGCCGACTTACGCTCAATCGTGGATCAACGTCGCCGATTACGGCGCAAACGGTAACGATACCGTAGACGATCTAAGCGCGATTAACAGCGCGGTAGCAGCGCTTCCGGCAAGAGGCGGCGTTGTCTACTTTCCACCCGGAAATTACCGACTTGCTGGCAAACTCAACCTTCCCGACAAGCGGGTGTCTCTACAAGGCGATGGTATCGGTATCTCCACGTTGGAATGGACGGCGGTTGGCGGTATCAGGTATGCCCCGACCGTGTTGTCGTCGCCTAGTGGCGCCGATGATGGCCGTGAACTTTCCATATCCAAGCTGACGCTTCGGACGCAACTCGCTAACGGCGGATCGGCAATTGTAGCGACCTGGCCTGAAGCGAATGGGCAGTACGCGATCACGGCGTACATTAAGGAGGTCGAAATCCGGGGGACTTCATTTACGCAGTACTGGGGCAGCGGAATTGTCCTCACTGGCGCAAGACAAAGCGTTATTGAAGACGTGACGATGGTAGGCGCGCCCTCAATCAGCTATTCAGTGATGGATAAAGGGTTGCAGATCATCAGCAACAACAATTCGACTGAACATAAAATTCGCAACCTAAACGTCTACGCCGCCAATAGAGGCGTGATTGTGCAGGGCGGTGTCGCTGGCACCGGATCGGGGCCGGAGGGAATCTACATCGACAGTAGTACCTTCGTGAATGTTGGCACCGGCGTGTATGTCAACACGGCAGATTCCGAGCCCGTCACTTTTGTTCGCGGGAGCCATATCAATGCGCACCTTTTTGGCATCGACTCCGAAGCATTGAACTCGGTCTACGCGAACAACGAAATTCAGACGACGGATTCTGGCGGTGTCGGTATTAGGGTAACCGGCAACCCGATTAACGTTCTGATCAATTCGAACGTATTTCACGGGACACAAACTGGATCGGGTTCGAACGGTGTCGTACTACAAGCGAATGTTTCACACAGTTCCGTTGTAAACAATCACTTCCTGTCCGGCATTACCTGCGTTTGGCTCCAAACGGGAACGCAAGCTAATTTTGTTGCTCAGAATGTCTTCAACGGCTGTACGACCAATGCTCTAAATCAAGGCAGCAACACCGTCTTCGGCTGGGGTGCCGGAACGCCCTAGCTATCCAGATCAAGGCTTTCGCGCAAAGAGAGCGGTTGTACAGGCAAGTTCGAAGTTCTTTTCGCGCGAAAGCTCTTTTACGAAAGGCTTATCCAAAGAAGAGACCGGATTTATCAGAAAATCGGAAACCTTCATCTTCAGGAACTTTTCCTTTGTCTCACCGCTGAGGCCTTCCGCCCAACTCGAAAGCATTGTGCTCAAGCCCCAGATCGGGAGGCCGCTTGCAATCATTTCTTGCTTTTCGATTTTTAACGTCTTCTCGAATAGGTTTCGAAGTCCGAGTGCTGTCATGTTGTAGTAGTGGTGCGGATAAGCATGCAGATGTTGCAGAAATGGAACGACGCAGTAGAGTTTTGCTCCCGGTTTCATGACGCGCGCTATTTCAGAGGCGCACGTAAAAGGATCGCGTACATGTTCAAGGACGTTGAGCGATAGCGCGCCATCAAAAGAATTATCCTTAAACGGCAGACGTTCTCCCACCCCAAGAACGTCTGTGGTCTCGTAGGCGACGATTTCGAAATTCACGACGTTATCGAAATAGCGCCCCCTGCGACCTGCGCCGCAATCCAAGACAAGCCCATCCTTCGCGCCTTCGATTAGCCGAAGAGCGAATGGATCATAATCGTGTTCGGATACGGCGTCCGTTTCAACGATGTTGAATTCGTCTCGGAGTGTCTGGCTCAA
Source organism: Hydrocarboniphaga sp. (assembly GCF_965279055.1). Lineage (NCBI taxonomy): Bacteria > Pseudomonadati > Pseudomonadota > Gammaproteobacteria > Nevskiales > Nevskiaceae > Hydrocarboniphaga > Hydrocarboniphaga sp. The sequence goes on from NZ_OZ257125.1 coordinate 3,384,276, forward strand.
GAAATCGAAATTCCGATCGGTTCTTCGATGTGGCATATCGAAATTGAGAATGGGCTCGATTCTAGCGAGCTTTATGGCCTTTGCAGCGGCAATATCTGGGCGAAGCCGCGTGTTTTGTTCTTCGTCGACGCGGGGCTCACAAGATTCGGATGCGCCCAAATCCACGCCGCTTTGTCCGACGGACGTTTGCGGAACTGATGGCTCGAACGCCGCGCGTAGCCGGTTAAGGGCGCGCGAGACTGCGGTTGTCAAGGTTTCCATTCAGCCATCATACGATGGCAGGTCTAAAATCGCATATAGTATTGTTTTAGCTTGCTTTATTGTTGCTTATTGGCAATGGTCGATTAAAGGAGATCGACACATGCAAAACCAAATCATTGGTTACGCCCGCACCGCTGGCACAATGGGAGGCGGGAATATCACCGCTCAAGTCGAACAACTGCTCAAGGCCGGATGCTCGCAGATTTTGGCTGCACCAGCTGTTCGCGTTCCGCCCGGTGCCGGGCTGGGGCGACTACCGCACGCCGGTCAAGGGGCTTTATCTTTGTGGCGCCGCGGCGCATCCGGGCGGCGGCGTGATGGGAGCCTGCGGGCGCAATGCAGCGACAGCAATTTTGCAGGACTGAGCGGGCTTGGGGATGGAACCGGCTGTGAGAGACATGCAAGCTTTTTTTGCGGCGATCGATCGTTATTCCGACGCCGACACCGAAACGCGCGAGACCATGGAAGCGGAAATCTGGCAGCGCTACGGCGTGATGCGCGCGGTGCTGGCGCTGGACATGAGCAAGTTCTCGGTATCCGTGCGCCGCGACGGTGTGCTGTCCTACCTGTGCCGCATCCGGCGCATGCACGCGGTCACCGCACCGGTGGTGGTCGAGCACGGCGGCGAAGTGGTCAAGTTCGAGGCCGATAACCTGCTCGCCGCTTTTGCCGATGCCAAAGAGGCGATGAAAGCCGCTGTGAAAATGCGCCACCTGATGATGAACGATACGCGCGCGCAGCCGGTCAGCATCGGCCTGAGCTACGGCCGCATTCTGCTGATTGCGAACACCGACGCGCACGGCGACGCGGTCAACACCGCGTTCAAGCTCGGTGAAGACGTCGCCGATACCGGAGAGATCCTGGCCAGCCGCGCGTTCGCCGATGCGCTCGGCGCCTCGCATCACTACGCGCTGGAGCCGCAGCAGATCAGCATCGCCGGCCTGCAGCTCGACGCCTTCCGCGTGCACGCCTGAGCCGTCGCAGCGCGCGATGAAAACACCGCCCGACTCGAAGCCGCCGCTGGTCGACACCGAGCCGAGCTGGGAACGGCGGCCGTCGGAAAACGAGGCTTTCGCCGCGCCGGCTCACGATCCGCGCGACATCATCACGCCGCATGCCTTCCGCATCGCGCCGCAGCTGCTTGGCCTGCCGCTGGCCGCGCCGAAGCAGCGCGCGCTCGCGATCGGCGTCGACCTGGCGCTGGTGTTCTTCCTCGCCAAGACCGGCGGCGTCGTGCTGGCGGCGCTGGTCGCGGTCTTCGCCTACAGCTGGCTGAAGAACCGCTATCGGCCGAGCAGCCGCATCGGCCGCGGCCTGAGTACGCCGGCGCGGCTGATCCTGGCGATCCTGATCTTCTCGCTGGCGGTCAGCGTGCTGCAGCCGGTATGGGAGCGCTACATGCCCGACCTCGACGACGACGATGACGACGCCGCGCCGACCAAGGCGCTGAGCATCAGCGGCGTCGACGGCCTGGCTTTGGGCGCCGCCGTGATCGCGCTGAAAGCCTGCGACGACGCCGAATGCCGCCGCGAGGCCGCGCAGGGCATGGGCGCGGCGATCAGCGAAACCGAGGGCGACACCGCGGTGAAGCGCGACAAGCTCGACGAGCTGATCGACGAAATCGTAGGCGACGAAGCCGAACGCACGAGCCTGAAAGCGGCCGCCGCCGACAGCCTGAATCAGGCCGAAGCCGAGCCCGGCTCGCCGCAGAAAGCCGCCGCTGCCGACGCGGCGATCGAAAAACCCGAACCCTCCGCCGAGGAAAAAGCGGCGAAAGACAATCCGAAACCCGAGTACAGCATCCTCAAGCAGCTCTACGGCCTGATCGACGACCTGGGCCTGTCGGCCGGCTGGGCCGCCGCGTATTTCACGTTCTTCACCACCTTGTGGGCCGGGCAGACGCCGGGCAAGCGGATGATGAAAATCCGCGTCGTGCATCTGAGCGGCAAGCCGCTGTCCTACTGGATGAGCTTCGGCCGCTACGGCGGCTATGCCGCCGGCCTGACCACCGGCCTGCTCGGCTTCCTGCAGATTTACTGGGATCCGAACCGCCAGGCGGTGCAGGACCAGCTGTCGTTCACCGCGGTGATTCGCGACGTGGATCTGTCGCAGTTGAAGATCGGGAAGAAGGCATAGCGCGGGTCACGCCCGAGGTTTTTATCTCGATGCCCTGGCCCCACTCCGTTCGTCCCGAGTAGGCCACGCAGTGGTCGTATCGAGGGAGCCGACCGCTTGCGAGCCCGGCACGGTCCCTCGATACGCGGGCAAGCCCGCTACTCGGGACGAACGGGGTTGTTGTGACGCTCTGGTAATCAGCGCGCATAGGCCCGCAGAAACACCGCCACCGCCTCGTCGATATGCGCGCGCCGCTTCGCCGGCGCGACCTTGTCGACGACGCCGATCAGCAGTTGCATGTGCAGCTCGGCCTTGACCAGGAAGAAGAAGTGCGCGGCGGCGGCGCGGCTGTCGGTGACCTGCAGTTCGCCGGCGGCGCGGGCGGCATCGAGCAGCTGGGCGAAGCGCTGCATGATCGCCTCGGGGCCGGCATCCCAGAACAGCAGCGACAGCTTGCGATGCCGGCGCGGATTCGAGGCCATCAGCCGGTACAGGCTCATCGCCTGCTCGCTGGTGATCAGGTCGAAGAAGTCCTCGGCGATGCGCGTCAGCCGCTGTTTCAGGCTGCCGCCGAGCAGCTCCCAGCCGTCCGGCGCGGACCGGGCGCAGGCCTGCGCCACCGATTCGCGGAACAGCGCGTCCTTGTCGGTGAAGTAGCGGTACAGCGTGACCTTGGAGACGCCGGCAAGACGCGCGATCGCGTCCATGCTGGTGCCTTGCAGGCCGTCGATCGCGAACAGCTGCTTGGCGGCCTCGATCACCGCCAGGCGCTTGTCGGCGTCCGGCGGCCGGCCGAGGCGCACGGTCTTGTCAGCAGGCTTGTCGCGGGTGGGGTGACGACTCATTGCATTAATGTACTATGTAGTTCAGAAAATAAGCATCATCCGCAGCGGCACGGGCGCTGCGACAGGGAGACAGACAATGCAGCACCGCAACAAGACCAAGGCTGGCGCTTCGATCGCGATTCCCCTGGTGCTGCTGGCGCTTGCGGGCTGCCACAAGGAGGCGCCGCCGGCGGCCAGCGCACGGCCGGTCGCGGTGATCGCGCCGGCGCCGGCTCAGGGCGCGATGGTCGGCGAGGCCTACCCGGGCTCGGTGCGCGCGCGCATCGAGTCGCCGCTGTCGTTCCGCGTCGCCGGCAAGATCACCGAGCGCCGCGTCGACATCGGCGCACGCGTGAAAAAAGGCGAAGTGCTGGCGGTGCTCGACCCGGTCGACGCACGTTTGAATGTCGAGGCCTCGAAAGCCGCGGTCGCGTCTGCCGAAGCCGACGCCAAGCTCGCCGAAAGCGAATACAAGCGCTACGTCGACCTGTCCGAGCGCGGCTTCGTCAGCAAGTCGCTGCTCGACCAGCGCGCCAACGAACTCGACCTGGCGAAAGCGCGGCTCGACCAGCAGCGCTCGCAGTTCGCGGTGGTACGCAACCAGGCCGCGTACACCAGCCTGATCGCAGACTCGGACGGCATCGTCACCGACATCCAGGCCGACGCCGGCCAGGTGGTCAGCGCCGGCCAGGCGGTGCTCGGTTTTGCGCGCGACGGCGAGCGCGAAGTGCGCATCAGCGTGCCGGAAGGCGCGGCCGTGGAAACGCTGCGCAAGGCGACGGCGCTGCGCATTTCGCTGTGGGCGATTCCGGGCAAGTTCTACGAAGGCCGGCTGCGCGAAATCGCCAGCGCCGCGAGCGCGCAGACGCGCACCCACGAAGCGCGCGTGAGCTTCGTCGCCGCCGACGACGAGGTGAAACTCGGCATGACCGCGAATGTGTCGGTCGGCAGCACGCCGGGCGCGGCCTCGTGGCGCTTGCCGCTGAGCGCGATCGGCGACGCCCAGGGCAAGCCGGTGATCTGGCGCGTTCAAGGAGATAAGGAAAACACCACCGCGCAGCCGCTGCCGGTCACCGTCGTGCAGCTGCTCAACGACTCGGCGATCGTCAGCGGCGACATCAAGCCGGCCGATCAGGTGATCTCCGCCGGTGTGCAGCTGCTGATTCCCGGCATGCCGGTCAAGGCGATCGATCGCACCGCGCCTGTCGCGCTCTAGCCGCAGCACCGGAGCACGACGATGGGTGGATTCAATCTGAGCGAATGGGCGCTGGGCAATCGCAGCCTGGTGATCTTTTTCATGGTGCTGGCCGCGGTCATCGGCACGCAGGCCTACTTTGACCTGGGCCAGTCCGAAGATCCGCCATTCACGTTTCGCGTGATGGTGATCCAGACGCAGTGGCCGGGTGCGACCGCCGACGAGGTCGATCGCCTGGTCACCGACAAGATCGAAGAAAAGCTGCTGGAACTGGAGACGCTGGACTACGTGCGCTCCTACTCGCGCCCGGGCGAGTCGGTGATCACGATCATCATCCGCGACGATCTGCCGCCGTCGGCGATGCAGGAATCGTTCTACCAGGTGCGCAAGAAGATCGGCGATATCCGCTACAAACTGCCGGCGAACATCATCGGCCCGAACTTCAACGACGAGTTCGGCGACACCTACGGCAACATCTATGCGCTGACCGGCAAGGACTTCAGCTATGAAGAGCTGAAGGATTATGCGGACCGCATTCGCGAGCGCCTGCTGCGCGTCAAGCAGGTCGCCAAGGTCGATTTTCTCGGCTTGCAGGACGAGCGTCTGTTCATCGACCTGGCCAACGCCAAGCGTGGCGAGCTCGGCATCCCGCTGAACGATATCGTCGCCTCGCTACAGGCGCAGAACGCGGTCGCCGCGACCGGCAGCTTCGACACCCGGCAGGAGCGCATCTACGTGCGCGTCAGCGGCCGGCTGATGACGCTGGAAGACGCGCGCAATCTGCCGATTTCGTCCGGCAACGCCACGCTGCGCCTGGGCGATGTCGCCAACGTCTACCACGGCTACCAGGACCCGCCGGCCACGCGCATGCGTGTCGACGGCGAGCGCGCGATCGGCGTATCGGTGTCGATGGAAAAAGGCGGCCACATCATCCGGCTCGGCAAGGCGCTCGACGCCGAGATCGCCGACATCAGCGCGGGCTTGCCGCTGGGCATGAGCCTGACGCGGGTCGCCGACCAGCCGCGTGCGGTCACGCGCGGCATCGAGGAGTTCGTGCGCTCGCTGATCGAGGCGGTGGCGATCGTGCTCGCGGTCAGCTTCATCAGCCTGGGCCTGCGCACCGGCCTGGTGGTCGCGCTGACGATCCCGCTGGTGCTGGGCATGACCTTCATCGCGATGCGCTATTTCCATATCGACCTGCACAAGATTTCGCTGGGCTCGCTGGTGCTGGCGCTCGGCCTGCTGGTCGATGACGCGATCATCGCGGTCGAGATGATGGCGGTGAAGCTCGAGCAGGGCATGTCGCGGGTCAAGGCCGCCGCGTTCGCCTACACCAGCACCGCGTTCCCGATGCTCGCCGGCACGCTGATCACCGCGGCCGGTTTTCTGCCGATCGCGACGGCCGCGTCGAGCACCGGCGAATACACGCGCTCGATCTTCCAGGTGGTGACGATCGCGCTGCTGCTGTCGTGGATCGCGGCCGTGGTGTTCGTGCCGCTGCTCGGCTACTACCTGCTGCCCGAACATCCGATGCGCCGCGGCGCCGCGGTCGATACCGACCCGACCCATCATCACGACGTCTACGACACGCGGCTGTACCGCGGTTTCCGTCGTTTCTGCCAGTCCTGCGTCGACCATCGCTGGGTCACCATCGGCGCGACCCTGGGCATCTTCGTCGGCGCGATCGTGCTCTTCGGCACCGTGCCGCAGCAGTTCTTCCCGTCGTCGACGCGGCTCGAACTGCTGGTCGATCTGAAGCTGCCGGAAGGCGCATCGCTGGATGCCACCGACGAGGCCACCCGGCGCCTCGAGACGCAGCTGAAGAAGATGGACGGCATCGAGAACTTCGTCGCCTACGTCGGCTCCGGCACGCCGCGCTTTTATCTGGCGCTGGACCAGCAGCTGCCGGCGGCGAGCTTCGCCCAGTTCGTCATCAACACCAAGAGCATCAAGGACCGCGAGAAGCTGCGCGGCCAGCTGCTGGACCTTCTGCCCAGCCTGTTCCCCGATCTGCGCTGGCGCGTCAACCGGCTCGAGAACGGCCCGCCGGTGGGCTATGTGCTGCAGTTCCGCGTGTCCGGCCCGGACCGCAGCGTCGCCAGCGGCATCGCCCAGCAGGTTGCCGAAATCATGCGCGCCAATCCGCAGGCCGCCGGCATTCATCTCGACACCTGGGAACGCTCCAAGGTGATCCGCGTCAGCATCGACCAGGACCGCGCGCGTGAACTCGGCGTGAGCTCGTCGGACCTGGCCCAGGTGATCAGCGGCTCGATCAACGGCACCAACCTCAGCGAGTTCCGCCAAGAAAACAAGCTGATTCCGATCACCTTGCGCGGCCCGGTCGCCGAGCGCGAACACCTCAATCTGCTCGGCTCGCTGGCGATCCCGACGCCGAGCGGCGTCACCGTGCCGCTGGCGCAGCTGGCGCATATCGACAGCGGTTTCGAGGACGGCATCTTGTGGCGCCGCGACCGCGTGCCCACCGTCACCGTGCGCGCCGACATCTACAGCAGCACGCAGCCGCCCGAAGTGGTCAGCCAGCTGATGCCGCAGATCAACGCGCTGAAGCTGCCGCGCGGCTATCGCATCGAGGTGGGCGGCACGGTCGAGGACAGCGGCAAGGGCAGTGCCTCGATCAACGCCGGCATGCCGCTGTTCCTGCTCAGCGTGCTGGCGGTGCTGATGATCCAGCTGAAAAGCTTCTCGCGCACCGCGCTGGTGTTCCTGACCGCGCCGCTGGGCATCATCGGCGTCGCCGTGGCGCTGCTGCTGTTCGGCAAACCCTTCGGCTTCGTCGCGATGCTCGGCACAATCGCGCTCGCCGGCATGATCATGCGCAACTCGGTCATTCTCGTGGATCAGATCGAGCAGGACATCAAGGCCGGCCACACGCCGGCACACGCGATCGTCGACGCCACCGTGCGCCGGTTCCGTCCGATCGCGCTGACCGCCGCGGCCGCGGTGCTGGCGATGATCCCGCTGTCGCGCTCCGAGTTCTTCGGACCGATGGCGGTGGCGATCATGGGCGGCCTGATCGCCGCGACCTTGCTGACCCTGCTGTTCGTGCCGGCGCTCTACGCCGCCTGGTTCCGCGTGCCGCGCAGCGGCGAGCGTTGAGATAGGCCCGTCTGCCTGCGTCGTTCCCGCCTTGCGCGGGAACGACGCGCTCGATCGGGCTTGCCGGGGCCTTGCTCGGCTGCCATCCGCATCGGTCGCATGGTATATCTACAGCTGACGCGTAGGTCGCCCTGGTCGAGACCGGGCAGCTGCCGGGCGCAAACGCTATACGACCCGAACCAGGGCGCGAGGGAATGCATGGCAGACCACTTGACCGCAGCAGAAGCGCGCAGTCTGGATGAACTGATTCCGACCCTGTACCGGCTTGCCGTGGAATGCGAGTGGCAGGATTTTCGCGTCATTGCGTTGAAAGAAGTCGTGCAGTGGAGCGGTGCCGTCGGCGCGGCCTGGTTGACGCGCTCCGAAGGCAATAGCGGCGAATTCTCGCTCTACCCGCCGGAGCTCGGCGTCGAGCGCGCGCAGGCAATCTCGCTGAACCTGGCGCCGGGCGACGGCATGACGTCGATGTCGCCGGTGCCCCCCGCCCTGCTCGCGCGCGGCCTGCCCGGCGCCAAGACCCTGATCGCCGAAAGCCAGCTGCATCGTGGCGGCGCGCTGAACAGCGTGCTGATGCTGTACTTCAACGCGGCCGCGCCGTCGGCGCCGCTGTGCGGCCGCGCATTGCGCCACCTGGCCGAAGCCGGCGCGCTGGCGCTGCATCAATACATCCAGCGCGACGAGTGGCTGCTGTCGCTGGGCCGCACCAATCGCGGCAGCGCCGCGGTGGTCGACTCGCGCGGCACCATCTACGCCGCCAGCGGCCGCTTCCGCGACCTGGTGGCCAAGGAAAGCGCGGCCGACAGGGACTTCGTCAAGCTGCCGTTCGCGATCCCGGTGCCGGCACTGGAAGGCGACGAGGCCTTCTTCCAGGGCCCGCTGCATTTCCGCATTTCGCCGCTGGGCAATCTGTTCCAGCTGCATGCGCGCCGGCCGCTGCCGCTGGACGGCCTGTCGCCGCGCGAGCAGCAGATCGCGCGCGCACTCGGCAACGGCAAGACCTTCAAGAGCGTCGCGCGCCAGTACGACATCGCGGTATCGACCGTCGCCAATCACGCCTCGCGCATCTATCGCAAGCTCGGCATCTACCGCCGCGAAGATCTGGTCGACCTGGTGCGGCGTCCGCCGGCCGCGGAACCCGCGACGCGACCGGCGGAGCGCGCATGAGCACCGCCGCCAATACAGCCCTGCCCGCGGCGCAGTCGCTGGGCCACGGCATCACCTGCATCGACACCGAGCAGATGCGCGCGGGCCTGGCCTGCTGTTATCTGCTGCAGCAGGGTGACGAGGCCGCGCTGATCGAATGCGGCACCTCACCCGGCGTGCCCGGCCTGCTGGCACGGCTGGATCAGATGGGCGTCAAACGCGAGCAAGTGCGCTACGTGATCCCGACGCACGTGCATCTCGACCATGCCGGCGGCGCCGGCCTGCTGATGCGCGAGCTGCCGAATGCGCAGCTGGTGGTGCATCCGCGCGGCGCGCGCCACCTGATCGACCCGAGCAAGCTGATCGCCGGCGCCACCGCGGTTTACGGTGCGGCGGCGGTCAAGCAAATGTACGGCGAGATCCTGCCGATCGCGGAGTCGCGCGTGATCGTCGCCGACGACGGCCACAAACTCGATCTCGGTGGCCGCGAGCTGCTGTTCGTCGATTCGCCCGGCCACGCGCGCCATCATTTCTCGGTGTGGGACCCGGCCAGCCGCGGCTTCTTCACCGGCGACACCTTTGGTCTTTCTTATCGCGTGTTCGACGGCCCGCGAGGCCCGTGGCTGATGCCGACGACGACGCCGGTGCAGTTCGAGCCCGAGGCCTGGGAACAGACGCTGGATCGCTATCTGTCGCACGAGCCGCGGCAGATGTACCTGACGCATTACGGCGCGGTGCAGGACGTGCCGAAGCTGGCCGGCGAACTGCGCGCCGGCCTGGCCGACTACCAGCGCATCGCGCTGGACGCCGCCGCGCTCGGCGCGCAGCGCCACGCCGCGATCAAGCAGGCGCTGTACGACTGGAGCCTGCAGCAGCTGCGTCTGCGTGAAGTCGACATCGCCGAGCCGCTGGCGCGCGACTGGCTGGAGTTCGATCTGGAGCTCAACGCCCAGGGCCTGGTCGTCTGGCTGGACAAGCAGTCCGTGTCGCACTAGTTCGCAGGACGCGCTTGCCGATCCACCGTACCGCGTTCCTCCCGAGTAGCGCCGCAGGCGCGTATCGAGGGACACAGCGGGCCTCGTCGGTCCCTCGATACGCCGCATCGCGGCTACTCGGGAGGAGCGGGGTCTGGCTCTGCATCGCCGCGCTGCTCAGCGCCTGCTCCACCACCGACTACTACCTGCAGCTCGCGCGCGGCCAGTACCAGCTGATGTCCAGCCGCGAGCCGATTACGGAAGTCGTGCAGGACAGCTCGCGTGACGCGCGGCTGCGCGAGCGCCTGGCCAAGGTGCAGGACGCGCGGCGCTACGCAGTCGGCGCGCTGCACCTGCCGGACAACAAGAGCTATACGCTGTACGCCGACGTGCACCGCGACTACGTGGTCTGGAACGTGTTCGCGACGCCGGAGTTTTCGCTGCAGCCGGTCGAGTCCTGTTTCCCGATTGCCGGCTGCCTGGCGTATCGCGGCTTCTACGATGAGAAAGCCGCCGAAGCCCATGCCGCCGGGCTGCGCGAAAAAGGCTATGAGACCGACGTCGGCGGTGTCGCTGCCTACTCGACACTGGGCTGGTTCGACGACCCGGTGATCAACACGATGATGCGCTGGTCGGACGCGCATCTGATCGGCACCCTGTTCCACGAGCTCGGCCACCAGAAGCTCTATGTCAAGAACGACACCGCGTTCAACGAGTCCTTCGCCAACTTCGTCGAGCAGCAGGGCCTGAGCCAGTACGCGCCCGGCCACGGGCTCGACTCGGCCCAGGAAGTGGCCTACGAAAAGCGCAGCCGCGAATTCGTCGAGCTGATCCTCGACGGCAGAATGCGCCTGGAAAAAGCTTATGCGTCGACGAAAGATCCGGCGCAGCTGCGTACGCTGAAACAGGCCGAGTTCGACGGCCTGGTCGAGCGCTATCACCAGCTGCGCGACACGCAATGGGCCGGCTACAAGGGCTACGACAACTTCTTCGCCGAGCCGCTGAACAACGCGCGGCTGCTGCCATTCGGTCTCTACGACCAATGGGTGCCGGCGTTCGCCGCGCTGTTCAAGCAGAACCACGATGACTGGGACGCGTTCTACGCGGCGGCAAAAACCCTGGGCGAGCTGGAACCGCAGGCGCGGCTCGCGCGTCTGAAGCAACTCGCCGCCACGGAAACGCCATCTTGAGCCCGCAACTTCGGCGCCTCGCAAAAGCCGCATCGGCGATCAGCCTGCTGCCGCTGCTGTGCGCCTTCGGCGGCGGCGACAAGACCTCGACCGAGCGCCGCGACGCCAATCGCTTCATCCTGGAAAAACTCAATCGCCAGGCCGGCGAAGGCTGGCAACGCAGCGGCCAGTTCTTCCTGTGGTCCTACACGTTTTCGCGCGACGGCTGCGAGCTGACGATCAGCCGCACCGCGGTGCAGGGCGGCGAGCTGGTACGCCAGACCGTGCCGATCGCCGACGTCGTGCCGGTGTGGCAAGGCGGGCCTTCGGTCGCGCTGTACTGCCAGGCGACCACCGACTGCATCCAGCTCGACACCAAGGGCGGCAGCCACGACGACAGTGTCAAGATCGGCGACACCTCGGTGCTGGCGCCGCAACCCGACGACCTGCCGAAAATCGCCGACGCTTTCGGCGAGCTGCACCGACTCTGCGACGACGCCTACGGCCGCTAGAGGAACCTCTGAATGATCGTCCATCTGGTCGACGGCACTTACGAGCTGTTCCGCCATTTCTATGGCCTGCGCCGTTTCACCAAGGGCGAAGACCGGCCTTATGGCGCGGTCGTCGGCGTGCTCAACACCGTGCTGCAGATGATCGAAGGCGGCGCCACGCATATCGGCGTCGCCACCGATCGCGTGATCGAATCCTTCCGCAACGATCTGTGGCCCGGCTACAAGACCGGCGACGGCATCGAGCCGGCGCTGTGGGCGCAGTTCGAGCCGCTGGAGCAGGCGCTGAATGCGCTCGGCGTGAGGGTCTGGCCGATGGTCACTCTCGAAGCCGATGACGCGCTGGCTTCTGCCGCGCATCGCTGCGCGGCAGAAGCGAACGTCGAGCGCGTCTGCATATGGACCCCGGACAAGGACCTGGCGCAATGCGTGGTCGGCGAGCGCGTCGTGCAGATGGATCGCAAGAGCGGCGCGACGCGCGACGCCGCCGCCGTCGAAGCCAAATTCGGCGTGCCGCCGGCGCTGATCGCGGACTATCTGGCGCTGGTCGGCGACAGCGCCGACGGCTATCCGGGCATCAAGGGCTTCGGCGCGAAAACCGCCGCGCGCCTGCTGCGGCAGCACGGCGCCATCGAGCAATTCCCGCCCTCGGTGCTCGGCGATTCACTGGAACAGGCGCTGCTGTTCAAACAGCTCGCGACGCTGGTCAAGGACGCCCCCGTGCTCGACGACGTCGATCAGCTGCGCTGGCGCGGCCCGCAGCCGAGCTTCGCCGCGGTCGCCGAGAAAATCGATCCGCGCTTGCAGGCGCGCGTGGAGCGTCTGGCCGACAAGACTGCGTCCCGCAGCTGATTACCCGCCAGCCCAGGCATCGGCTATCCGGAACCACCTGCAGTGGGCCCAGAAGCAGAGGCCCTACCAGTCTGGGCTGCTGGCGCGGCCCTATCGAACTCGGCGTGGCATTGAGTGGAGTTCGACACTGGAATGATCTCATTTTTGGCCAAGCCCTTTCCGGAACGTGCTGCACCTCTCGCCGCGGTAGGTGCAGGTACAGTGTGCAGGGTCGGTGCATGGCTTTCCCCGGGGTATACAGGATTTTGCTCTGGCCCCGATGACGGCGATTAAACTCTCTATCATTAAAAGACATGGCAACTACACAGATCCTTCCGCGCGCTGAAATCAGGACCCCTTCGCTTTTCGGCGACTGCGAGGTCATGAAAGCGGTGGAGGCGCTCTCCAGCGCGGGAGCCGAGCAACGCGGCGCCATCTTCACAAAGCGCGAGGTGGTCGACTTTCTGCTTGACCTCGCCGGCTACACCATCGATCGGCCGCTGATCCAATTGCGATTGCTGGAGCCTTCCTTCGGTGCCGGCGATTTCCTGTTGCCAGCATTGGACCGACTACTAACCGCCTGGAAACGGGCCGGCTCGCCTTCGCCGTACTCGACTTTGAGCCCGGCTATTCGGGCCGTAGAACTGCATTGGGACACCTTCGAAAAGACGCGCGGCCTGGTCATTGTTGCTCTGCGCGGTGCCGGAATTTCGCAGAAGGATTCGGAGTCTCTCGCTCAGGATTGGTTGGTCTATGGAGACTTTCTACTGGCCCCACTGGAAGCACCGTTTGACGTCGTCATCGGCAATCCGCCCTATGTCCGACAGGAGCTAATTGCTGACGCGCTGCTGGCGGAATATCGGTCTCGCTACCACACCATCTATGATCGAGCCGACCTCTACGTACCTTTTATTGAAAGAGCGCTGGACAGCCTGTCACCGGGTGGTCGGCTAGGCTTTATCTGTGCCGATCGCTGGATGAAGAATCGATATGGAGGCCCACTACGTCAGCTTGTCGCGAACGATTTCAGCCTGAAGATTTATGTCGACATGGTAGACACGCAAGCCTTCCATACAGACGTGATTGCCTATCCCGCGATCTTCGTAATTGCCCGGGAGGCTGGTGACTCAACGCGCACCGCGCACCGGCCGCTGATAGATGCTGCCGCTTTGCATGCCCTGGCTAGCCAGCTGCTTTCTTCGGAGGCTCTAGATGAGGGATCAAGTGTAAAAGAGCTCAAGAAAGTTGCGGTAGGAAGTGAGCCGTGGATACTCGAATCGTCTGATCAGCTAGCGCTGATTCGGCGCCTGGAACGCGATTTTCCTCTACTGGAAGATGCCGGATGCAAGGTTGGAATTGGGGTCGCTACTGGAGCGGATAAGGCATTCATCGGACCATACGAAGACCTCGAAGTCGAGGCGGATCGAAAGTTGCCGCTGGCCATGACGCGGGACATTGTCGATGGTTCGGTGCGTTGGCGAGGACTCGGCGTGGTGAATCCGTTCGCGCCAGATGGAGGGCTGGTTGATCTGGCCGAATACCCTCTACTGAGGGGCTATCTGGAAGCCCGTCGCAGCGATATTGCAGGGCGTCACGTCGCTCAGAAGGCACCCAACAACTGGTACCGCACCATCGACCGGATCTATCCTGCGCTCGCTCAAAAGCCAAAGTTGCTGATTCCGGATATCAAGGGAGAGGCTCACGTCGTGTACGAGAACGAGGGCCTGTATCCGCATCACAACCTGTATTTCATCACGTCCGATACGTGGGACCTTAAGGCGCTTCAGGCGGTGCTTATGTCAGGCATCGCGCGTCTTTTCGTCGGCGTCTACTCGACCAAAATGCGGGGCGGCTACCTGCGCTTTCAAGCCCAGTACCTCCGGCGCATACGCCTACCGGACTGGTCGAAGGTACCGGCGAAGATGCGTACTCGTCTGCGGTTGGCAGCAGAAAAGATGGACCTTGTAGCCTGCAATCAAGCAGTCTTTGAACTGTATGGTTTGGACGAAAATGAGCGTGCTGCCTTGGGGGGCAACGGGACCTGATGGCTATCGATCTGTGCAATTACGAAACCAAGGCCCGAGAGGCGACGATGGCGTTCTGGGGCAACCGCGAAAAGGCTCGCCAGAAGCAACTGGAGTCTGGGAAAGCCGATCAAGGCGAGCGATCTGGGGTAACGGCCGGCAAGAATTTGGACGGCTTCCTTGCCCTGTTCATTGATCTGGTCAGAGCCAACGGACTCGCGCACGCACAGATCCATCAGCAGAGAGCTTTACTGACGCTTCCGGGGTATTTCCGGCCCACCAAACTATGGGATGTGCTAGTCATAAACGAGGGCCGGCTGATCGCCGCAATCGAGTTGAAGAGCCAAGTTGGACCGTCCTTCGGGAACAACTTCAACAACCGCACCGAGGAGGCAATCGGCACTGCGCACGATCTGTGGACAGGCTATCGAGAGGGAGCGTTCGGTCAGCAAACCAAGCCGTTCGTGGGTTGGATGATGATGGTCGAGGATGCCCCTGAATCCCGTCGGCCTGTTACGGATCGCTGCCCTCACTTCCCGGTATTCAAAGAGTTCATCAAGGCCTCGTATCTCCAGCGATACGACATCCTTTGCCAGCGCCTGATCCGCGAGCAGTTGTATACAGCTGCAGCAGTTTTAGCCTCTCCCCGCGCCGCGGTTTCGACCGGTGACTACAGCGAAATGTCTAAGCTAACCGGCCTCAAGACCTTTGTTGCCGCACTGGCAGGTCACGTCGCGACGGAAGCCGCCAAGTGAAGCTCCCTCAGCTAGTGCGTCTAGGCCGGGTCGCGGCTTCGTATTTTCTGCCAGGGCCGCATTAGCTCGCAACGAACGCGGTTAGCATGGCGCAGCCTCAGTGCCGCAACCCCTTCACCCGCACCTTGAAGTCCATCGACGGCCCCGGCGTCGGCGCCGTCTTGGTTTTCAGCACGTAGTTCGGCGTTTCGAACTCCAGGTCCAGCTTGTAGAACAGCCGCGCCATCGACAGCGCGATCTGCACTTCCGCCAAGCTCTTGCCCAGGCAGGTGTGCGGCCCGCGGCCGTAGGGCGAGTACACGCCGGGCACCAGGTGCTCGGCGCGCGGGCGCTGGTAGCGGTCGATGTCGAACTTTTCGGGCTCGGGGTAATACTCGTGCATGAAGTGCGGCACGCTGGTGCCGACATACATCAGCTCGCCTTCCTTGATCTGGTGGCCCTGGAACACGAAGTCCTTGGTCGCCGTGCGCATCTGCGCGACGGCGATCGGATACAGCCGCATCGTCTCCATGATCGCGCCGTTGAGCGACGGAATCGCCTTCATCATCGTCTCCTCGTCCAGCGTGCCGCCGGCGAACAGCGCGTCGACTTCGGCGTAGACGCGCTGCTTGACTTCCGGGTGCTTGAGCACGGTGTAGACGATCGCGGCCGTCGTGTTCGCCACGGTGTCGAGACCGGCGACGTAGGGGCCGGTCAGCGTGATGATCAGGTCCTGCGCCGGCATGATCTCCGGGTGTTCCATGTGCGCGGCCATCACGTCGTCGATCAGGTTGCGCTCCTCCGGCGGCACCGTGGTGTAGCGCGCCTTGGCTTCCTCGATCATCTTCGCGCCCAGCTCGTACACGCGCGCTTTCGCGTTCTTGTAGGTCGGGCGCTTGAGCAGGAATTTCGGCCGCTGACGCGTGACCAGCACGTTGAGGATGTGCAGGATCGTGGTGCGGATGTCCTTGACGTATTCCAGCGGCGCGGCGCCGGTGAGGATCTTGCCGAGCTGGTCGACGACCATGTACTGCATCGCCTCGACCACCGGCACCAGCTGGCCGGTCTTCCAGTCGCGGGCCAGCGCGCCGTCGGTGATCTCGACCAGCTCGTCGTAGCGGCCCTTGATCGATTCCTTGGAATAGCCGCTGCGCATGATGTCGCGCAGCTGCTTGTGGCTCTCACCGTCTTCGCCGGTCAGGGTGCGCGTCGCGCCGTATTCGGCGACCAGGCCCTGCCAGAATTCCTTGGAGCGCAGCGCGTCGCGGCCCTCGCGCGTGCCCATGAAGTTGGCCGCCTCGACGCCGGCGATGACCTTGTAGTCGTTGCCGAGCAGGTTCACCTGGAACACCGGCCCGTACTTGCGATAGCAGTCGACGAAGAACTGCGCCGGTCCCTTGGCCATGGCCAGCGCATTGCCGAGCAGCGGCAGGCCGGGCACGCGCGGCGTCGGCACGATCGCCACCGGTGCAGCGGGCGGCGTGGAATGGGGTGCGGCGGACGGGGCGGACTGGGTGGCGGTATTCATCGGCGGGTTTCTCCAGGTTCGCGCACGAAAGCGGGCTCGAATCGCTGGCATGGTGCAGCCGCCGCCGCGGCGCTCCATGATCCCATCGGACTAGTTTCCGGGGAGCCTCCCCCGAAATCCGCCCGGCCCGGGTGGGAGGAGTTTGTATCCATATGGAACTTTTTTCAGATGACGCCCTGGTCGGTTTGCTTTTTGCTTGGCAAATGCGTGCCGTACGGTAATGCAGCCGTGCGGCAAACCAGGTCCGCACCCCGGCCAGCCGGCCAGCCTGATGCGCAACGACGCGCTACCCACCATTAGTTTCTATTTTGGAGCGTTAGCGTGAACAAGACTTCGATTTCCTGCCTGGCCCTGATCCTGTCCCTGTCCGCCGGCGTCGCCTCGGCCGACAACACCTATTCCAAGTCCGGTGTCGGCAGCTCGTATCCGCCGGGCAGCCCGCTGGCCGTCAACAACACCGACTACGAAGACAAGAACGGCGACGGCTGCCTCGAAGCCGGCGAAATCAAGCCCGGCTCGCAGCTGGAAAAGCGTTTGCAGACGCGCGACGCCAACCACGACGGCAAGCTGTGCAAGGACGAATACTTCTTCGAATAAGACTCGCCGCCGGTTCGGTTGCGCGCGGCGAGAGTTCACGCGCAATTCAGAGCATCGCAGGCATCTTGATCGAGGCCGCCAAGGATGGCGGCATGAGTCGCAGGGACGCGTGGCACCGGGCTCGCAAGGGTTCCGGTGCCTTCTGCGTGACGGCGCGACCGCTGCGCATGATGCGCGCTCGCCATGCATGTAGATCAGGGTGCGAATGAGCCTGCAGAAATCCGGGACGATCAGGGTCGGCATCGGCGGCTGGACTTACGCGCCCTGGCGCGGCGGCGTGTTCTACCCCGACGATCTGCCGCAGAAGAACGAGCTGGCGCATGCCAGCCGCGTGATGACGGCCATCGAGATCAACGGCAGTTTCTACCGCGCGCCGACACCGGCCCACTTCGCATCCTGGCGCGATCAGACACCCGAAGGCTTCGTGTTTTCGGTGAAGGCGCCGCGCTACACCACGCAGCGGCGCGTGCTCGCCGAAGGCGCGGACGCGGTGAGCGGCTTCGTCGAAGGCGGTGTCGCCGAACTCGGCACGCGCCTCGGGCCGCTGCTCTGGCAGTTGGCGCCGTCGCATCGCTTCGACGCCGATGACTTCGCCGCGTTCGCGGCTTTGCTGCCGCACAAGATCGGCAAGCAGCGCCTGCGTCACGTGATCGAGGCGCGTCACGCCAGCTTCCACACGCCGGCGTTCTTCACGCTGCTGCGCGAACATGGCCTGGCAACGGTGTTCACCGATTCGCCGGACTATCCGAACTTCGATGAAATCACCGCGGATTTCGTCTATCTGCGACAGATGTGCAGCGAGCCGCAACGCGCGACCGGCTATGCGCCGGCCGCGCTGAGCGCGCTGCACAGGCGCGCCACGGCTTGGTCGAAACAGGGCCTGGACGTGTTCGTCTACTTCATCAATGGCGCCAAGGAACGCGCACCCGGCGCGGCGCAGGCGCTGCTGAAGAAACTCGCGCCCGGCTGACGCGGGCTTGACAGCGGCGCTGCGGTCTTCAAGTCTTGGGCCGTACCAAGACAAACGATAGTCAAAGGATGCGAGCATGAAGGCGCGCGACTGGGCACTGCCCGTCATCATCATCGTGGCGGCAGTCGTCGCGGCGGCCTGGTATTTCTTCGCCAAAACGGCGCAGGACGCGCAGCCGTCCGCCGAAGTGGTGGCACCCGCGGCCGTGACCACGCCAGCGCCGCCGGCCGCGGACGACACACCGCAGAACCCGGTTCCGGTGACGCCGCCACCGTCCGAAACCGCGCCGCCTGCCCCGCCGCTGCCCTTGCTCGCGTCCAGCGACGCGGAGATGCGCCAGTCGCTGATCGGCCTGTTCGACACCGCGCCGGTCGAGGCCTTCCTGATTCCGACCGACATCATCCGGCGCTTCGTCGCGATGATCGACAACCTGCCGGAAGCCAGCCTGCCGATGCGCGTGCGGCCGATCCGCAAGATCGACGGCGGCTTCGTCGCGCAGCAGCAGGCGGAGGGCAGCTATACGCTGTCCGCCGGCAATGCGGCCCGCTACGCCGGCTTTGTCGAGGCCGTGCAAATGGCGGACGCCAAGCGCGTGAGCGAGGTGTATTTCCGCTATTACCCGCTGTTTCAAAGCGCCTACGAGGAGTTGGGGCATCCGGGCCAATACTTCAACGATCGCCTGGTGCAGGTGATCGATCACCTGCTGGCGACGCCGGAAATTGCCGGGGCGATCCCGCTGACGCGGCCGAAAGTGTTCTACCAGTTTGCCGACCCGGCGCTGGAGTCGCTGTCGGCCGGGCAGAAGGCGCTGATCCGCATCGGCCCGGAGAACGCCGAGGTGGTCAAGGCCAAGCTGCGCGAACTGCGCGCGCGCATCGCCACGCATCGCGCGACGGCGGCGGAGTCGCCGTAGCGGCCATCCCGTCGGGGTTCACGGCGAATTCATCGCCGAAGCCTAACTTGATCCTCATACGACACGGAGGATCAAGACATGGATGTCTTCAATCATCAAAAGCGTCGCCTCGCCGTCAGCGCCTGTGCGCTGTTCGCTGCCGCCTTTGCGGTGCCGGCGATGGCCGACACCTACGTCAACGACGACGGCAAGCGCGTCGAATGCCATTACGAGCAGGTCAAGGGCGATGACGGCCATCCGGTGCGCGACCCGCTGATCGGCGCTGTCGCCGGCGGTGTCATCGGTCATCAGATCGGCGGCGGCAAGGGCAACGACGTGGCCACGGTCGTCGGCGCCGGTGCCGGCGCTTATGCCGGCAAGAAGTACAACGATAACCGCACAGAAAACAGCGACAGCACCGAGCGCAAGGTCTGCCGTCCGGTCGGCTGATCGGTCACCGCCGGAACGCTTCACACTTTGTAATCAAGGCAGCCGCACGCTCAATGCGCCGGCTGCTTTGACGCGACCCCCGTCTTTATTTGCTTCTCCAACACTGCAGGTTCCGTGATGACGATGGCATCGGCGCTCGGCGTGAGTGCTCTGCGAGAAACCCTGTCGCAACGCTTCGGGCTTGAAGGCTGGCGCCCCGGGCAGGAGCGCGTGATCACCAGCGTGCTCGCCGGCCGGGACACGCTGGCGATCATGCCCACCGGCGCCGGCAAATCGCTGTGCTACCAGTTGCCGGCACTGCACCTGAGCGGGCTCACGCTGGTGGTGTCGCCGCTGATCGCGCTGATGAAGGATCAGGCCGAGAAGCTCGCGGTCTCCGGCATCGCAAACGCGCAGCTCAACAGCGCGCTGACGACGCAGCAGGAAGCGGCGATGCTGGAAAGCGTCATCGCGATGCGCCAGGGCATCGTCTTCGTCACGCCGGAGCGGCTCGCCGACGAGCGCTTTCTGCAGATCCTGCGCGGAAAATCGGTCGCCTTGCTGGTGGTCGACGAGGCGCATTGCATCTCGCAGTGGGGCCATGATTTTCGTCCGGCGTTTCTGGAGATCGGCACCGCGATCAACGCGCTGAACCGGCCGCCGGTGCTGGCGCTGACCGCGACCGCGACCGCGCTCGTGATCGAGGACATCCGCACCCAGCTCGGCCTGACCAAGCTGCGCGTGATCAACACCGGCCTGTATCGCCCGAACCTGCGCTACGAAGTGCTGCCGGTGCAAGGCGAAGATCGCAAGCTGATCACACTGATCGAGCGTCTGCGCAAGACCGAAGGCGCCGGCATCGTCTATTGCGCGACGGTGAAAAGCGTCGACGCGCTGCACCAAACCCTGCAGAGAGCGCAGCTCGACGCCACGCGCTATCACGGTCGCCTGACCGCGCGCGAACGCGACAGCAATCAGGACGCCTTCATGTCCGGCGCCTGTCGCATCATGGTCGCGACCAACGCCTTCGGCATGGGCATCGACAAGGCCGATCTGCGTTTCATCATTCATTACCAGATGCCCGGCAGCCTCGAGGCCTATTACCAGGAATCCGGCCGCGCCGGCCGCGACGGCAAAGCCGCGGACTGCGTGCTGATGTTCGACACGCGCGACAAGCAGGTGCAGCAGTTCTTCCTGGCGCGGCGTTATCCGGGTGTCGACGAGCTCTCCGCGGTCTGGGTCGCCCTGTGCCGCGAAACCCAGAATCGCGATCGCGCCACCTTGAAAGCACTGCAGGAAGCGCTGCCGAAACTCGGCGTGAGTCGTTTGCGCATCACCTTGAAGCTGCTGGAACAGGCCGGGTTGCTGCTGCGCACCGAGGACGGCGGCTATCGCCTGTCGGAGACCGTCGGTGATCTGCTCGACTTTCAGAAAATTGCCGACGATTACGCCCTGCGCGCCGAGCGCGACCAGATCGTGCTCGAGCAGATGATCGCGTATGCGCAAAGCTCGCTGTGCCGCTGGAGCCGGCTGCTGGAATACTTCGGCGTGCGTGCCGAACGCGCGCGCTGCGGCCATTGCGACAACTGCGAGCGCCCCGACATCCGTGTCGATCCGAACGTCGTGCGCCGTGCCGAGAACGACGCGGCGTGGCGCGAGCGCAAGCCGCTACCGGTCGACGCGAGCGATGCGATCGTCGAGCCGGTAGCGGCGGCGCCAGCGTTCTGCGCCGGCCACCGCGTGCGGGTCAGCCGCTACGGCCACGGCGAAATCACCGATCTCACCGACACGCATGCAACGGTGCGCTTCGCCGACGGCGCTTCGCGCACTTTCCTGCAGAGCTATCTGCGGCCGGCCGCGCGCGCGCCGCGTCCGCGTCGCGCGGCGCCGCTGGAAGCGCAGAGCGCCTGATGCGTCTCTCCTTCCCCACCGCGGGAAGGAATCACGATCACGGCGCCTCGCCGCCCGCCTCCGGCAACGGCGCCGGCGCGTCGGCTGCCGGCCGCAAGGCAAAGCGGAACGAGCGCCAGCCTATGGTGACCGAAAGCGCTCCGACGGCGACGATCAGCGCCGCGACACCCGGCCAGCCGAAGTGCATCCACAACGGTGCCGGCAGTACGCCGCCGACCGATCCGCCGAGATAGTAGAACAGCACGTACAGGCCCACCGAGGTGGCACGCGCATCGCCCGAGGCTTCGGCGACGAAGCTGGTCGCCGCGGTTTGCGCGATGAACAGGCCGGCGGAGAACAAGGTCAGCGCCGCGATCATCGACATCAGATGCGGCAACAGGCTCAGGGCCAGGCCGCTGACCGTGATCGACCACGCGATCATCAGCACGCGCGCGTGGCCATAGCGGTTCAGCAGCTTGCCCGAAAAGGGCGTGACGAAGACGCTGATCAGATACACCGCGAAGATCGCGGACAAGGCCGCTGGCCCCAGTGAAAACGGCGGCTCGGCCAGCCGCAGAGTCACATAGGTGAAACCCCCGACGAGCGCGAACAGCAGGCTGAAGCCGACCGCGTAGGCGCCGCGCAGTTCGGCGCGACGCAGCAGCGCGCGCATCGTCGCCAGCGGCGTGCTGATGCTGCGCACGCGCTCACGCTGCGGCGGCAGCCAGGCGCGGATCGCAATCGCCAGCAGCAGCTGGCCGAAAGCCAGCACACCGAAGCCCCAGTGCCAGCCGGCGAATTCAGCGACCAGGCCGGAGGTGAAGCGCCCGCAAAAGCCGCCGCCGATGGTGCCGGCCACGTACAGCGCGGTGACTTTGCGTGCCTGCTGCTGCGGCCACTCCGAGCCGATGTAGGCGACAGTGACGCCGAAGATGCCAGGCAGAAAAATACCTTGCAGCAGGCGCGCGACGATCAGCTGCGTCGGGCTTTGCGCCAGCGCCACGGCGGCGGTCGGCAGTACGACGATGAACGCCGCCAGCACGATCACGCGCTGCCGGCCGATGCGATCCGCCAGCAGGCCGGCAAAAGGCGCGGCGACCGCAACGCCGAACGTGCCGGCCGAGACGATCAGGCCGGCGAGCGCCGCATTCGCGCCGAGCCAGGCGTGCAGCAGCGGCATCAGCGATTGCGGGGCGTACAGGCTCAAGAACGCCGCGGCGCCGGCCAGCACCACGGCGACGCGACGGCGGTCTTTCATCGCCGGCACGCGGGCGTGTCGCCAGATTTTTCAGCGAAGGGGCGACACGCGCGCCGACAGTCGTTCATTTCAGGTCTTGGGTGGTACAGCACTCTATTGTCGCTGCGCGGCGGGAATCGGACCAGTTTCCTGGCCGCTCGCGGCGCCGGGGCCCGCAATGACATTACCGCCGGACAGGAATCTGCAACTGCATCGTGTGCCCGATACGCAGCACACCGCGATGCCGCTGCTGCGCTGGCCGGTCGACATACGCGGCACGGCACTGACGATCATCGCCTTCGTCGCGGTGGTCCATCTGCTGCAATGGGCCAAACAGGTGTTCATTCCGCTGGTGCTGGCGATTTCGCTGAGCTACGCGCTGACGCCCTTCGTCAACATGCTGAAGAAGCGCCTGCGCCTGCCGCCGGCGCTGGGGGCCGCGCTGGCCTTGCTGCTGCTGGTGTCCACGGTCGCCTATCTTGGCGCGGCGCTGCAGCCGCAGATGGCGACCCTGCTCGACAACGTGCCACAGGCGACCAAGAAGCTGGAGAGCCTGCTGCATCGCACCTCGCTGGACCGCACCAGCGCTTTTCGCAAGATCACCATTGCCGCCGACGAATTCGGCAAGGCCACCAACCCCGATGCGGCGCGCCTGTCGCAACAGAATTCACCGGGCACCAACGCAATCATCGGTGCCTCGCCCGACAAGTTGCGCGAAGTGCTGTGGAACGGCGCCGGCGCGGTGCTGACCGGCTTCGGCCAGACCGTCGTGGTGCTGGCCTTGTCGTATTTCCTGCTGATTTCCGGGCATTCGTTCAAGCGTCGGCTGGTCAAGATCAGCGGCGACACGCTCACCGAGAAGAAACTCACCGTGCAGATTCTCGACGAGATCGACACGCAGATTCAGCGCTACATCGTCATCCAGGTCGGCACCAGCGCGCTGGTCGGCGTGCTCACCGGCGTCGCGTTCTGGGTGATCGGCGTCGACAGCGCGTTCTTCTGGGGCGTCGCCGCCGGCGTGCTGCATCTGGTGCCCTATATCGGCACCGCGCTGGTGATCCTGCTGTCGTCGGTCTTCGCCTATCTGCAGTTCTCCGAGCTGCACACGGTGCTGCTGGTCGACGGCGTGACGCTGGCGATCGCCGGCCTGGTCGGCTTCGGCATGGTGCCCTGGCTGACCGAGAAAGTCGGCCGCATCAACGCGGTCGCGACTTTCGTCGCGCTGATCGCCTGGGAATGGCTCTGGGGCATCCCCGGCCTGCTGCTCGGCATCCCGATCATGATGGCGGTGATGGCGGTGTGCGAGCGCATCGAGCGGCTGCAGCCGATAGCGGAGCTGCTGGGGTCGGACAAATAGCGCCCGATCTCTGCACGTGTAGGAGCGGACCCAGTCCGCGACTGTGCCGGTGAAGCTTCAATCGCGGACAGGGTCCGCTCCTACAGGGTGCGGAAGGATGCGACCATTGCATCTCGGAAAACGGAAGGCCCCATGATCCCCAGCCAAATGCGCTACGTCGCCCTCGACCAACCCGGCGCCGCCGAGGCAATGCGCATCGCCCGCGGCCCGGTGCCGCAGCCCGCGGCCGGCCAGGTGCTGATCCGCGTGCTCGCCGCCGGCATCAACCGCCCCGACATCGCGCAGCGCCTGGGCGCGTATCCGCCGCCGGCCGATGCCAGCCCGGTGCTCGGCCTGGAAGTCGCCGGAGAAGTCGTCGCACTCGGCGAGCGCGTCGTCGGACTGCAGACCGGCGACAAGGTCTGCGCACTGACCCATGGCGGCGGCTACGCCGAGTACTGCGTCGCCGATGCGCGCCACTGCCTGCCGTGGCCGCGGGGCTTCGATGCGCTGCGCGCCGCGGTGCTGCCGGAGAATCATTTCACCGTCTGGTCCAACGTGTTCCAGCTCGGCGGCCTGCAGCGCGGCGAGACCCTGCTGGTGCATGGCGGCAGCAGCGGCATCGGCACCACGGCGATCCAGCTCGGCCGCGAATTCGGTGCGGAGGTCATCGCCACCGCCGGCAGCGCCGACAAATGCGCGGCCTGCGAAAAGCTCGGCGCGAATCTGGCGATCGACTATCGCCAGCAGGATTTCGAGGCGGTGATCAAGCAGGCACGCGGCAGCCGGGGCGTCGACGTGATTCTGGACATGGTCGGCGGCTCGTATACGCCGCGCAATCTGCGGCTGCTGGCCATGGACGGACGCCTGGTGCAGATCGCCACGCTCGAGAGCCCCAAGGTCGAGGGCTTCGATCTGCGCGAGCTGATGAAGCGCCGCGCCCGGCTCACCGGCTCGACCCTGCGGCCCCGCACGCCCGATCAGAAAGCCGCCATCGCCAGCGCCTTGCGCGAGCAGGTCTGGCCGGTGCTGGACGCCGGCCGCTGCGCGCCGCTGATCCACCGGGTCTACGATTTTGGCGACGTGGTCGAGGCGCATCGTATGATGGAAAGCAGCGCGCACATCGGCAAGCTGGTGTTGCAGCTGGCGCAGCATTGATGGCTCAGTTCACGGCCGATTCAGTGCCCGGGCGATAATTCGTATTCCAGTAATCAGAAAGCACAAGGGGAACAACGTGGCAGACATCGACATCACGCGCGCGCACGGCAAGAGCGTTGCCGAAACCAAGAAAATCGTCGACGCGCTGATCGGCAAGATGGCCAAGGATTTCGATCTGAAGCACAACTGGGAAGGCGACACGCTGAAGTTCGAACGCAGCGGCCTGTCCGGGCAGATGGCGATCACCGAGCAAGACCTCCATATCACCGCCAAGCTTGGCATGCTGCTCAAGCCGATGAAGGGCCGCATCGAAAAAGAGCTGACCGCCGCACTCGACCGCAAGCTCGCCTGATCGCGGCGCAGTGACCCGAACCGGCACATGGACGAGCCGGCCGTAACAGCAGCAGCAAAGCGCAGCGCGATCGCCAGCGGCATTGCGATCGTCAACTACCTGCTGCTGATCGCGGCGATCATCGCCGCGCTGCTGCTGCTGAAAATCATCGTCATCAGCGCCGCTATCGGCCTGGGCATCGGCGTGCTGCTGGCGCCGCCGCTGCGGCATTTCCAGGCGCGCTTCAAGCTGCCGCGCGGTGTCGGCGCGGTGGTCGTGGTGCTGATCACGATCGCGGTGATCGGCGGCGTCGGCTACGGCATCTACGTGATCACCGAACCGCAGGTGAACTCGCTCGGCGAGCGCATGCCGCAGATCGTCGACAAGCTGCAGGGCATCGCCAACCGCCTGCTCGAACGCTATCCCTGGCTCGACGCCGGCAGCTCCTCGTTCAACATCGCCGACACCGCCCGCACCATCGGCGGCAAGCTGTTCCAGGGCGCCTGGTCCGGCCTCAGCGTGTTCGGCGCGCTGATCTTCGCCTTCATCATCGGTCTGTATACCGCGGTCGATGCCGAGCGCTACTACCACGGCCTGCTCCAGTCTTTTGCGCCGGCGCATCGCGACACCGCCGCGGATTTCATGCAGCAAGCGGCGCAGACGATACGCAACTGGTTTCACGCGCAGCTGATCGACATGGCGATCATCGGCAGCCTCACCGCGATCGGCCTGTGGCTGGTCGGCGTCGACTACTGGCTGCTGTTCGGCCTGCTCACTGGCCTGCTCGGCATCATCCCGTATGCCGGCATCGCCATCGTCGTGATCTTTGCAAGTCTAGTGACCCTGGCCTCGGACCCGGGCCGGCTGCCTTGGGTGATCGCCGTGTTCGTCGTCACGCAACAGCTCGAAGGTAACGTGATCCTGCCGCTGGTGATGAGCGGCCAGGCCGCGCTGCCGGCGATGCCGCTGCTGATCTTCATGCTGGTGATCGGCAGCTGGGGCGGCCTGCTCGGCGTACTGATCGCGCCGCCACTGTTCGCGCTGGCGCTGCTGGCATACCGCCGGTTCTATCTGCAGCGCCTGGAAGCGGCGTAGCGGTCATCCCGCGAAGGCGGGAATCCAGTGGCGGACAGAGCAACGCTTTCATCCCTGGATTCCCGCCTTCGCGGGAATGACAGCGGATGTTCCTTACCGATAAAGCTGGAGACAATTAGAACGACGTTTCAACGAATCAGCAGAGCCGACTTACGCATGAAGCCGAAGATAATTGACCGCAAGTTGAGCGCCGCGCTCCGGGCGCGGCATTAAAAGTCTTAGGCAATCTGAGCCACCGCCGAGAATCGTCGGTCCGTGCGTCAACCTTGAGTTGGACTCAACGCAATTTCTGTCGTAAAAAAAGACGCTATCCGCCCTTTGACTCCAGTAAATTGATTTAGCTCTGACTATGGCTATGAAAAATTTCCCCGTCATCGGAAGCATCTCGTTGACGTTTGCGCTTTCAATTTTCAGCATCGTCTATAGCTATTGCGCCAAAGCAGCAGATTCGAAGTTCATCCGAATCGACGGGCACTATTCAGATAGCAAGCTAGCGACCTTCGGCCGCATAACGCTCCCACGTACGTTTTTGTACGATTCGAAAGGCAACCTGATCGCCCAAGAGCAGTGGCCATCCGAGTTGACCGATCTGAAAGCGAAAGTCGGGGATGCTTTTTGTTGTATCTCTCCATCTGGCGAGTCAGGTGAAGGGGGAGAGCCTCCAAAAGACTGCGTCAAAATCGTCTACGGAGCCGATGTGTCCGAAAACACCATGGGTCTGATCGATGCCAAGGGCGATCCAATTACGCTTAAATCAATCCCCGCTAAGAAATACTTGTTGGTCGAATACTTTGCTACGTGGTGTCCGCCCTGTATCGAGGAACGCAAGGCGCTGACCGACCTTTTCGCAACATCGCCGATCGCGAGCAACTATGTTTGGCTGTCAATCGACATGTCGCGAATGCTCGAAGCAGAGGAAGCGGCCACGTCGAAGAAGTAGCAGAACGCGGAGGGGACATTGGCGAATCCCGCCCGAAATTAGCTACAAGCAATTGCTTTGCAGCGCTTGAGCCTCGACGCTAGAGGCTACCGCCCCAAATGTCACCGGGGCGGCGGACCTCCGCAGCAAAGGACGGCGACGCGGTCGTCTCTGACTTTATTGTCGGAGAACAAGGGCGGTTTAGACGCTACTGCACCTTCTTCATCGTGTACCCACGCGTCATCATGCACTGCTGCGCCAGCGCCTTCTGTTCGTCGCCGAGGCGCACGATGCCGGATTCCTCTTCGCAGGCGCTGCGGTCGGCCTCCATCGCCTTCTGGTCGACGCCGGGTGCGCTGTAAGTCCAGCGCTCGCTGGCGCAGGCGCTGAGCAGCAGCGGGGCGGACAGCATCAGCAAAGCGAGTCTCGGTGTCACGCGCATCGAAGGAATACCGGTGGAGGATCGGGCAGGTCCGGCTTGGACCACGGCAGCGGCATGTTATCGCGTCGTCGCCCCGATTTTTTTACTAGTGCCGGCCCGGTTCAAAACGCGGGCGGATCAAGCATCATCGGAGCCGCCTCGACTTTTGCTCAAACGGATCAAACGGACATGACCGCTTACACCCTGATCACCGGCGCCACCAGCGGCATCGGCCTGGCGCTGGCTCACGAGTTCGCCCGCCGCGGCGACGCGCTGCTGCTGGTCGCGCGCCGCGCCGAGGCGCTCGCCGACACCGCGGCCACGCTGCGCGCGCAGCACGGGGTCGAGGTGCTGGAGCGCGTCTGCGATCTGGCCGACAGCGCCTCGGTGAGCGCGCTGATCGCCGGAATCGAGCGCGACAGCCTGCGCGTCGCGCGGCTGATCAACAACGCGGGCTTTGCCACCGCCGGCGCCTTCGTCGACCAGAGCTGGCAGGCCGAGCGCGACCTGCTGATGGTCAACGTGCTGTCGCTGACGCAGCTGTGCCATGCGATCGGCGGCCAGATGGCGCGCGCCGGCGGCGGCCACATCCTCAACGTCGCCTCGATCACCGGCTTCATGCCCGGGCCGTGGATGAGCAACTACGCGGCGAGCAAGTCCTTTGTCATCATCCTGTCCGAGTCGCTGCGTGAGGAGCTGGCGGAGCGCGGCGTGAAAGTCTCGGTGCTGTGCCCCGGCACCACGCGCAGCCCGTTTTTTGCCAAGGCCAACATCGCGATCGAGAAAGCCGCGCCGGACAAGCTGATCATGAGCCCCGAGGAAGTGGCGCGGATCACGGTCGCGGCGATGGAGCGCAATCCGGCGATCATCGTGCCCAAGTGGCGCAACAAGCTGCTGGCGATCGCGCCACGGCTGGGGCCACGGTGGTTGCTGCGCAAGGTGGTGGCGTCCCTGCACAAGAGCGTGGTGGCGTAGCCCGAACGCGAACATCTGCCGCTGTAGGAGCGGGCTTGCCCGCGACTGAAATCTGCCAGGGCACAGTCGCGGGCAAGCCCGCTCCTACAAGATCCGCGCGCTCGGATACAGTTACCGGCATGAACTACCTCGCGCACCTGTATCTGGCCGACCGCGCGGGCGCCGATCTGGCCGGCGCGATTCTCGGCGACTTCGTGCGCGGGCCGGACATGAGCCGCTTCGCGCCGGAAGTGGCGCATTCGATCCGGCTGCACCGGCGCATCGACACCACTACCGATCAGCATCCGCGAGTGCTGGAGGCGATGGCGCGTTTCGAGCCCGGGCCACGGCGTTATGCGCCGATCATTCTCGACGTGCTGTGGGATTACGCGCTGGCCGTCGACTGGGCGCGTTACAGCGACGAGCCTTTCGCCGCGTTCTGCAGCCGCGGCGCACGTGCGGTCGCCGCGTCGGGCTCGCTGTTCGAATGGCCGCGACGGCCGACGCGCAGCGGCTTCAATACGCTGCTGCGCAGCTATGCGACCGAAACCGGCATCGACTTCGCGCTGCGGCGCATCGCCGCCCGGCTGAAAAAGCCCGAGCCGATGGTCGAGGCCTGCAAGGGCTGGCAGCTGCAGTTGCCGGCGCTGCGCGAGGATCTGCCGGTGTTGCTGGCGGATCTGGAGGGTGTGGCGCGGGCGTTTTGAGATAGGCGCACCGCATCGACAGCACCGCGCCGTCGTCGCGGCCCTGTACGCCGCTTGCCGTTGAAGCTACAAATCGGACTTCACAAAACGGCCGACGACACCATGCCCCGCAACAAGACCCCGATGATCCTCAGCACCTGGCAGCGCCTGTCGAAACTGCCGCTGGGCGCGCGGCTGTTCACGCGCGCGGTGTGCATGAAGGCGCCGTACTTCTCCAGCATCAGCCCGCTGTTCGTCGAGCTGGCAGCCGGGCATTGCGTGGCCGTGGTGAAGAAACATCGCGCGGTGACCAATCATCTGGGCACGGTGCACGCGATCGCGCTGTGCAACCTGGCCGAACTGGTCGCCGGCATCATGCTCGAAGCCAGCGTGCCACCGGACACGCATCGCTGGATTCCCAAAGGCATGACGGTGTCCTACCTGAAGAAAGCGCCGACGGACGTGCGCGGCGTGGCGCGCTTCGCCACACCGCCGGTCTACGGCAGCGAAGGCCAGGAAGTGCCGGCCCTGGTGACGGTCTACGACACCGCCGGCGACGCGGTTTTCGAAGCCGAAATCAGGATGTGGGTGTCGCCGAAGCCAGCAAAGAGCTAGGCGCCGGGCTCGGCCAGGATCGCGGCGATGCGCGCGTCCTTCTCCTGCCACAACTGGCCCAGCCACAGCTGGAAACGGCGCCGATGCTCGGGGTCGGCTTCGTAGCTGCCGACGAAGAATTCGTGCGGCACGGTCAGCTGGCGCACTTCCACCACCACCTTGCCCAGACGTCCCGACAGTAGTCCCCACAGGCCGGTCGAGCCCTGCGGGTAGACGATGGTGATGTCGAGCAGCGAGTTCAGGCGCTCGCCGAGTGCGCCGAGCGCGAACGCGAAACCGCCGGCCTTGGGCCGCAGCAGATGCTGGTACGGCGACTGCTGACGGTCGCGCTTTTCCACGCTGAAACGCGTGCCTTCGAGAAAATTCAGCACCAGGCCGGGCTGGTTGCGGAAGCGCTCGCAGGCCTTGCGCGTGGTCTCCATGTCCTTGCCTTTCAGCGCCGGATTCTTCTTGATCTGGCTGGGCGTGTAGCGCTTCATGAACGGGTAGTCCAGGCCCCACCACACCAGGCCCAGCACCGGCACCCAGATCAGCTCCTGCTTCAGAAAGAATTTGAAGAACGGCGCCTTGTTGCCGAAGGTTTTCATCAGCACGACGATGTCGTTCCAGCTCTGGTGATTGGCGCAGACCAGGTACTGGCCCTGCTTGTCGACGCTGGCGTCGATGCGCACGTCCCAGCGCGTCGGCAGAAAGTGTTCGACGAACCAGGTGTTGCACATCGCCCAGTTCTGCGCCAGCGCGGCCGCCAGGCGCGACAGCGCATCGCGCGGCCGCGAACCCACCGGCGTGAACAGCTTGAAGAAAATGCAGACGTAGACCGGCGTGGCCCAGAACACGGTGTTGACCACCAGCAGCATCGCCATCACGCAGCCCAGCACAAACCCCGACAGCGACTTCGACATGCACACTCCCGATCTGGACGCTGTGCCAGCCTGTGCCGGCCGGCGGTCCTGTTGTGTTGTGATCCTTCCTTGATCGCGCCCGCGTTTACGGCGCCGGCGCGTCGGCCTCTTTGGGGTGCGCCGACCAGTGAATGTGGGCGATCTTCCAGCCGTCGCCGTCGCGACGCAGCAGCATGGTTTCGGTGCCTTCGAGCTCGAGCTTGCGGCCGTCGAAATCGCCGGTGGTCAGGGTCGTCGAAATCACCCAGCCGCTGTTCGTGTCCTGGCCGGTTTCCTTGCGCAGCACGCGGCGCTCGGTCTGCCTGGCGAACTTGTTGGCGTCCGGCAACTGCTTGGCGCCCCAGCTGTCGCGCGAGGTTTCCTCGAAGCCCTGCTCGAACACACTGACATCGCGCGCCATGAACGCCAGCGCGGCCTTGCCGTCACCCTGACGCAACGCCTTGTGAAAGGCCTCGACCGTGTCCGAAGGCGTCGTCGGCGCCTCGGCGGCGGCAGGCAGGCTGGCTGCCAGCATCAGCAGCGCGGCCAGCGGCGCGGCGACGCGCCGCATCACGACTTGCCGCCGACCGGGCCGGCGCTGCTCGCGCGCACCTTGCCGGTCTGGTCGATCATCTTCATCGAACCGAATTCGTTCGCCGGCAACCGCACCAGCGCGCAGGGGCTGGTGATCATCTGCACGTTCATCGCGTCCGGCGCCGGCGCGAAGGTGGTGGCCTTCAGCACCAGCACGCCGTCGTTGAGGCCGGCCTGGCGGCTGACCGCGAGGCCGTAGCCGCCGCTGCCGCGCTGGCCCAGGTCGATCGCGACGTAGCGGCCCTCGGCCAGCTCGTTGGCGCCCACCAGCTGTACGCCGCGCGCGGCCTGCCAGGCCAGCGCCGCCTGCGCCGTCGGCAGCAGCTGCATCGTGGTCTGCTCGTTGGGCGCGTTGCACAGCGTGCTGTTGGCGACTTCGCTGACCAGCACCTGGTTCTCCTTGGAAAACCAGGACGAGAAGTCCGGCATGGATACGTCCGGCACCCAGCTGCTGGTGGACGAGCAGGCGGAAGTCAGCAGCAGCGCCGCCAGGACAACCGGCAGGCAGGTATTTGTTGGGGTCATGTCGGCCAGGGGCATCGAAATCTGTCGGCGATGCTAACGTAACGCGATGAACAAGTCCCCGAGCTTGCCTGCTCCGGCCGCCGCGCCGACCGCCCAGCGCGACCAAAGGCTGGGCCTGGCCGGGACGCTGGACGCGCTGATCGCCGACGGCCTGGTCGGCGCCGGGCGCGCCGCCGAGCTGCGAGCGCGCAGCTCGGCGGACCGGCGCCATCCGCTGCTGGTGATCGCAGAATGCGACTGGGAGAACGCCGCGCAGCCGGGGCAGAAGCTGACGCTGGACGCGCTGGTGCACTGGCTCGCCGACCACGCCGGCCTGCCCTATCACCGTATCGACCCGCTGAGCCTGGACGTGGCGCGGGTCACGCAGCTGATCCCCTACGCCTACGCGGCGCGCGCGCGCATCCTGCCGATCAAGGTCACGCCGACCGAAATCGTCGTCGCCACCGCCGAGCCCTGGCTGCGCGACTGGGAGCGCGACCTGGCGCCGGCCTTGAAACGCAACATCACGCGGGTGCTGGCCAGCCCCAGCGACCTGGACCGCTTCATCGTCGAGTTCTATGCGCTGGCGCGCTCGGTCAAGGCCAGCAGCGAGCAGCGCGGCCGCCAGGCCGGCACGAGCCCGCAGAGCAATATCCAGAACCTGGAGCAGCTGACCGAGCTGGGCAAGACCGGCAAGCTCACCGCCGACGACCAGCACGTGGTCGGCATCGTCGACTGGCTGCTGCAATACGCATTCGAGCAGCGCGCCAGCGACATCCACCTGGAGCCGAGGCGCGAGCGCGGCAACATCCGCTTCCGCATCGACGGCGTGCTGCACGAGGTCTACCAGGTGCCGGCCTCGGTGATGCCGTCGGTGACCAGCCGCATCAAGATCATGGCGCGCATGGACCTGGCCGAGAAGCGCAAGCCGCAGGACGGCCGGATCAAGACGCGCTCGCCCGGCGGCAAGGAGATCGAGCTGCGCGTGTCCAGCCTGCCGACCGCCTTCGGCGAGAAGCTGGTGATGCGCATCTTCGACCCGGAAGTGCTGCTGAAGGACTTCAACGAACTCGGCCTGACGCAGAGCGAGTCGGCGATCTGGCGCGACATGATCGGCGCCGCCAACGGCATCATCCTGGTCACCGGCCCGACCGGCTCGGGCAAGACCACGACGCTTTATTCGACGCTGCGCCATCTGGCCACGCCGGACGTCAACGTCTGCACCATCGAAGACCCGATCGAGCTGGTCGAGCCGGCCTTCAATCAGATGCAGGTGCAGGCCAATATCGATCTCACGTTCGCCAGCGGCGTGCGTGCGCTGCTGCGCCAGGACCCGGACATCATCATGGTCGGCGAAATCCGCGACCTGGAGACCGCCGAAAACGCGATCCAGGCGGCGCTGACCGGCCACCTGGTGCTGTCGACGCTGCATACCAACGACGCGCCCAGCGCGATCACCCGGCTGCTGGATCTGGGCGTACCGCCTTACCTGATCAAGGCCACCGTCGTCGGCGTCGTCGCGCAGCGCCTGGTACGCACGCTGTGCCCGCACTGCAAGCAGCCGAGCGCGGTCGATGAGACGCGCTGGCAGGAGTTGCTCGGCGGCTGGAAACGGCCGGCGCCCGACCATGCCCAGGCCGCGCAAGGCTGCCTGGAATGCCGCGAGACCGGCTTCCTCGGCCGCGCCGGCATTTACGAAATCCTGCAGATGACGCCGGCGGTACGCGCCGGCGTCAATGCCAACACCGACCCGGGCGACCTTCGCACGCTGGCGATCCGCGACGGCATGCTGCCGCTGCGCATCGCCGGTGCCGACAAGATCGCTGCCGGCCTGACCACGATCGACGAAGTGCTGCGCTGCTCGCCGGACGCGCCGGAGCCGAGCCCTCAGCCACCCCTGTAGGAGCGGGCTTGCCCGCGACCGAGTCTGCGACGGGACAGTCGCGGGCAAGCCCGCTCCTACAGTCAACCGAATGAGCTCGCCGCCCTCATCCGCTAGCATTGCGTTTTCGGCGCTCGACAAAATCCAACAATGCGCAACCGATTCCCCAGGCGCGCTGCCTGCATCGCCGTGCTCGGCGTTCTCGCCGCCGTGCTCTACGCCTGTGCCAGCCTGCCGCCGACGGTCAACGTCGCGCCGCCGGTCGCGGTCACGCAGACCTATCACTACCAGAGCGACATCCAGCCGATTTTCGACAACAAGTGCGCCGCCTGCCACGGCTGCTACGACGCGCCCTGCCAGCTCAAGCTGACCAGCGACGATGGCGTGCTGCGCGGTGCGACCAAGGCCGCGGTCTACGATGGCGCGCGGCTCGACAACCTGCCGCCGACGCGGCTCGGCCTGGACGCGACCACCGTCGAAGGATGGCGCGAGAAAGGTTTCTATTCCGCGCTCTACTCACCGAAGACCGAGAAGGCCGCCAGCACCGACAGCACCGACAGCAAGATTCCGGTGCTGCAGGCGTCGCTGCTCGGCAACATGATCGCGCTCGGCAAGGCGCACAGCTGGCAGCCGAACGCCCGCCTGCCGGACAGCGTGCCGCTGGGCTTCGCGGCAGTGCACGAATGCCCGACGATCGAGGAGTTCGACCCGTACGCCAAAAAGCATCCCGACCTGGGCATGCCTTACGCGGTCGCCGGCCTCAGCGACGCCGAGTTCGACACCATCAACACCTGGCTGGCGCAGGGCGCCGTGGTCGAGCCGTCGACGATCAAAGCCGACGAGGCCGAGCTGAAAGCGATCGCGGACTGGGAAACCTATCTGAACCGCGCCGGCCCGCGCGAGCAGCTGGTGGCGCGCTATCTGTACGAGCATCTGTTCATCGCCCACGTCTACTTCGAGGACGTCGGCGACGACGGCAAGGCGCCGCATTTCTTCGAGCTGCTGCGTTCGCGCACGCCCGCAGGCCAACCGATCGATCCCATCGCGACGGTCTCGCCCAACGACAGTCCCAGCCCCGATGGCGCGGCGTTCTACTACCGCTTCCGTCTGCTGACCGAGAGCATCGTCGAGAAGAATCACATCATTTATCAGTTGAACGAGGCGCGCCGCCAGCGTTACGACGCCTTGTTCTTCGCCACGCCCTGGCCGGCCGGCGCGCTGCCGGGTTACGGCAAGGCCGAGCGCGCCAATCCGTTCACGACTTTCGCCGCGATTCCGGCGCAGGCGCGTTACCAGTTCATGCTGGATAACGCCGAGTATTTCGTGCGCAGCTTCATCCGCGGCCCGGTCTGCGCCGGCGCGATGGCGACCAACGTGATCAACGACCACTTCTGGACGATGTTCGTCGAGCCGACCTCGGATGCGTACGTCGTCGACGAGGCCTATCGCAGGCAGGCCAGCCCGCTGCTGGGCCTGCCCGGCGAAGACAGCAAGCTGCTGACGCTCGGTCCCGACTGGGAGGCGTTCAAGCACGACCGCAACGAGTACGCGCGGCTCAAGCAGCAGGAGTACCTGAAGGTCGCGCCGCGCGGGCCGGCGCTGTCCGACATCTGGGACGGCGACGGCCGCAATCACGACGCGCTGCTGACGATCTTCCGCCACTACGACAATGCCTCGGTGAAGCGCGGCCTGATCGGCCAGGTGCCGCAGACGATCTGGGTGATGGACTACCCGCTGCTGGAGCGCTCGTACTACCAGCTGGTGGTCAACTTCAACGTGTTCGGCAACGTCGCGCACCAGATCAAGACGCGCATGTACTTCGACCTGATCCGCAACGGCTCCGAGGAAACCTTTCTCGCGTTCATGCCGCCCATGGCACGCAAACCGCTGCTCGACGACTGGTACCAGGACTTGGGCCGGCTGGCGCTGTTCACCACCTACGCGCAGACCAATCTGAAGACGCCGACGCGCGTCGCCTACAAGACCCAGGACCCGAAGAGCGAATTCGCGCAGCAGATTCTCAGCCGTATGCAGGCCGTCGCCGGCCCGCCCGACGTGCTCAACCGCTGCGCCAGCGGCGACTGCAGCCTGATGAAGGAATCGCCGCTGGTGCATGGCGCCAACCGGACCCTGCGGCCTTTGGCCGGCCGGCCAGCCAGCGAACTGCCGGTCGCCGCGCTGCTGCCGGAAGTCACGCTGCTGCGCGTGCAGGCCAGCGGCGGCCAGCGCCTGGTCTACACGCTGGTGCACAACCGCGCGCATACCAACGTCGCCTTCATCCTCGGCGAGGACCGCCGCCTGGCGCCGGAGAAGGACACGCTGACCCTGGTCAGCGGCGTGCTCGGCAGCTACCCGAACTTCATCTTCGACGTGCCCGAGGACGACCTGTCCGCCTTCGTCGGCGCGATGCAGGAAGTGCGCAGGCTAGATGACCTGACCGCGGTCGTCGACCACTGGGGCGTGAGACGCACCCACCCGGACTTCTGGGCGGTGTTCCACGACTTCACCACCTACCAGCGCGAGAAGGAGCCGCTGGAAGCGGGAATCCTGGACATTAACCGCTACGAGAACCTGTGAGGCACGGCGGTCATTCCCGCGAAAGCGGGAATGACCGCTCCGCAAACGGGCGCAGCGAATGGCAAGCACCTTGGTTTTTTATTGCCTAAACCGCAACTGAACCGCTACGACGCTGTCATAAGCCCTAATCGCCCGCCTTCCGCGTGACCATGAACCAGCCGACCCAGCGTCCCCACATCGTCGTCGTCGACGATGACCAGCAGATCCGCGAGCTGCTCAGCCAGGTGCTCGACCAGTACGGGTTTTCGACCCGCGCGGTCGCCGACGGCCGTGAACTCAGCCGCGCACTGGCCGAGCAGCCTGCCGACCTGATCGTGCTCGACCTGATGCTGCCCGGCGAAGACGGCCTGTCGATCTGCCGCGAACTGCGTACCCGCTCGGCGACGCCGGTGATCATGCTGACCGCGCGCGGCGAGTCGGTGGACCGCGTGGTCGGACTGGAAGTCGGTGCCGACGACTACGTCGCCAAGCCTTTCGACCCGCGCGAGCTGGTCGCGCGGATCCGCACCGTGCTACGCCGCGCCAGCACCGCACCCGGCAGCGGTACGCAAACGCGGCTGCGCGGCTGGAGCTTCGATGGCTGGACCTTCGACGCGGTGCGCCGCGAGCTGCGCGACCCGGAAGGCGCGATCGTGGCGCTGTCGAGCCTCGAGTTCCGGCTGCTCGAACTGCTGCTGCAGCATGCCAACCAGGTGCTGACCCGCGACCGCATCATGGAGGCCACCGCCGGCCGCCCGGCCGATCCTTTCGAGCGGCGCATCGACATCGCCATCTCGCGGCTGCGCGCGCGCCTGCGCGACGACGGCCGCGAGCCGCGGCTGATCAAGACCGTGCGCAATCGCGGCTACGTGCTGACCGCCGAGATCAGCACCTCCTGATGAGGACCCCGCCCTGCGCATAAGGCCGCTGCGATACCTGCGCAGCCTGCTGCGCCACGCCTACGGCCGCATTCCGCTGTCGCTGCGGGTGGCGCTGCTGGTGTCGCCGGTGATCGTCATCGGCCAGTATCTGACGATCCGCTTTCTATGGGAGACGCGGCCGGTATCGGTGCTGCAGTCGAGCAGCGATTTCAGTCCGCAGCGGGCGGTACCGAGCTTCATGCCGCAGCCCGGCTTCCGGCTGTCGCCGCACGACAATGCGATCGACCGCGGCCCGCCGGCGCCGTGGGAGTCGCCGCCACTGGTACACGAGACCCTGGGCCAGAAGCTGACCTTCGCGGTGCACAACTGGATGCCGCCGTGGCAGCACCTGATTTCGATTTTCTTCATCACCGCGATGATGGTCTGGGTCACCTGCTGGTGGGTGATGCGGCCGCTGCAGCGGCTGTCGCAGGCCGCCGAAGCGCTGGGCCGCGACGTCGGCGGCGAGCCGCTGGCGGAGCGCGGCCCGCCGGAGGTGCGGCGCGCGGCGACCGCGTTCAACCGCATGCAGGACCGTCTGCTGCGCTTCCTGCGCGGCCGCAGCGACGCATTGCTGGCGATGTCGCATGACCTGAAGACGCCGATCACGCGGCTGCAGCTGCGCCTGGCCTTGCTGCCGGAACATCTGCAGGAACCGATCGCCGACGACATCGGCACGCTGCAGAAGCGAGTCGAGGAGGCGCTGACGTTCATGCGCGGCGTGCACAGCGGCGAGCCGATGCAGGATGTCGACGTCAACGCGCTGGTCGCGATCATCGTCGAGCGCCTGCAGGACACCGGCGCCGACGTCACGCTCAACGGCAGCGCACGCAAGCTGCATTGCCGCCCCGGCCAGCTCGAACGCGCGCTCGCCAACGTGCTCGAAAACGCGGTGCGTTACGGCGGCAGCGCGCAGCTCGACCTGATCGACCGCAACGATTCGCTGACCTTGCGCGTGCGCGATCATGGCCCGGGCATTCCGGAATCTTTGCTTCCGCGCGTAACCGAACCTTTCTTTCGCGTCGAATCTTCGCGCAACCGTGACAGCGGCGGCACCGGCCTGGGCCTGGCGATCACCAAGGATCTGGTGGAGTCGATGGGCGGACGCCTGGATCTGAGCAATCTCGACGGCGGCGGCCTCGAAGTCGCGTTCACCTTGCCGCGCAAGCCGCGCTGATCCCACACGTCCACGGCGGCTGACAGCCCGGCCTGCGACACGCAACGCTCAACCCGCAAGACCGGCCTTGGCCGCGACGGTGCTCTCGAGGCCCCGGTCGCGTCCAAGGCCGCTCCTCCATGCGGTCGCGCCTCCACGTTTGATTGTGCGCCACTGTTAAGCGGGCTTTACAAACGTTACGGCGGGTTGCAATACCGCAACCCTGGTACACGCAGCGCTCACCTATCGTGCCGGCAACGCGCCGACGCTGAGATCCGACACCGGATTCGCGGCGCGCTTCCCTCCTTCGTCACGAGAGTCCGACATGCCCGTTTCCCTGCCGCGCCTGCGCCGCGCTGCGCTGTTCGCCGTTCCCCTGCTGGCCATCGGTCTCGCCGCTTGCGGCGGCGGTGGCGGCGATGACGACGACATCGACATGCCGGTGGCCTTCGCGGTGATCGGCCAGGCGGATTTCGCCGGCTACCAGTCCAACCGCGGCAGCAGCGTCAATGCGCTG
The DNA here is from genome assembly GCF_965279055.1 of Hydrocarboniphaga sp. Taxonomy (NCBI): domain Bacteria; kingdom Pseudomonadati; phylum Pseudomonadota; class Gammaproteobacteria; order Nevskiales; family Nevskiaceae; genus Hydrocarboniphaga; species Hydrocarboniphaga sp. Next base: position 3,423,240 of record NZ_OZ257125.1, read on the forward strand.
GGCCTGGCGCAGCCGCTGGGCGGCGTCGCCACCGATGGCTCGAAGTACTACGTCGCCGACTACAGCAATCACCGCATTCTCGGCTGGAACAGTATCCCCGCCAGCGGCGCGACCACGCCGGACTTCGTCATCGGCCAGAGCGATTTCACTTCCAACAGCTCGGGCACCGCGGCGACCAAGCTGGCGCTGCCGAGCAGCGTGGCTATCACCGACACGCATCTGGTGGTCGCCGACTCCGGCAACAACCGCGTGCTGATCTGGAACACGCTGCCGAGCGCCAACACCGCGCCCGACGTGGTCGTCGGCCAGAGCGATTTCGTTACCGACGATCCCGGCACCACGGCGAGCAATCTGAGCTCGCCGGTGTCGGCGATGATCGCCAACAACAAGCTGTTCGTCGCCGACCAGTACAACAACCGCGTGCTGATCTGGAACAGCATCCCGACCAGCAACGGCACTGCCGCCGACGTCGTCATCGGCCAGACCGATTTCGTCAGCAACACGGCCGCGGATGAAGAAGACGGGCTGACCAATCCTTCCGGCCTGTGGACCGACGGCCTGCGCCTGCTGGTCGCCGACAGCGGCAACAACCGCGTGATGTACTGGTCGTCGATTCCGCGCGCCAATGCGGTGGACGCGACCTACGTGATCGGCCAGACCGATTTCTCGCGCACCAGTGCCGGCGTCGGCCAGGCCGCGCTGCGCACGCCCTACGGCATCACCTCGGACGGCACGCATATCTACATCGCCGACGCCGATAACAACCGCGTGGTCAAGTTCGATTCCTTCCCGATTTCCAATGGCGCCTCAGCCAGCGACATCTATGGCCAGGATAGCTGGAGCGCGCGCACGCCCAACGACGACGATCAGGACGGTACCGCCGACGACGAGCCTTCCGACCGCACGCTGAGTTCGCCCACCGGCGTGACCTACGCCAACGGCGTGCTCTACGTGACCGACCGCAACAACCATCGCGTGCTGTATTTCCCGGATTGATCGGCGACGGGTTGAACGATCGCAGCATCGAAGAAGCACACCGGCATTACCGCGTTGTTCGCACGTCGAGTCTGATCCCATGACGTTTTCTTATCTGCGGGCGGTGGCAACAGCCACCGCTCTGGCCGGCGCCTGCCTGCTCTGCGCCTGCAATGCCACGGTCGGCGAAGGCAATGCGCCGGAACGCATGTATCTGGGCCTGAGCGGCGAAGAAACATCGGCGGCGATGTCCGAGTGCACCAACGTGCAGCTCAACGCCTACGTGGTGTTCTCCAAGGGCGGCACCGGCACCTACGACACGCGCGTGCAATGGGTGTCGGAGAATCCGTCGATCGTGTTCGTCAGCGATGGCGTCACCGCCAGTCCCGAAGGCACGGTCTACGCCGCCGGCACGCTGGTCGCGCTGCGCCCGGGCGCGGCGACGATATCCGCGACGTATCTGACTTTGCATGCGTCGATCACCGTCGATGTCAGCCAACTCGTCGACCTGAAGATCGAAAACGATCTGACCAACATCGGCGAAGACCTGGACCAGTCGTTCAAACTCAAGGCCGTGCTGACCCAGGGCCAGCCCGAGCAAGACATCACCAACAGCGGCGTGTGGCGCTTCGACCCGGCGACTTCGCATGCCTATGTCGGCTCCACCGACGGCGTGGTGCACGCCAACTCCAGCACCGGCAGCGACAACCTGCGGCTGGTCGCACGACTGCCGGAATGCGACCGCGAAGTATCGACCAGCTTCAAGATCGCGCCGGTGACCTCGCTTGCGATCGACTACTTCGAGCGCGGCGACGCGACGGCGCTGCCGGAGAATTTCTCCGAAGCGTTCACGGTCAACGCCGGCTTCGCCGACGCCAGCGCGCCGCTGCAGAACGTGACCACGCAGACGGAGATCGACGAGATCGACGACGACTACATCAGCGCCTCGCTCGGTGAGGACGCCTGGTACGTGACCGCCGGCGATCGTGTCGGCTCCGGCAAGCTGACGTTGAAGCTGTCGGCACTGGACCTGACGCTGAACAGCAAGACCTGGCAAGTGCAGGACACGACGCTGACCGCAATCAAACTCGGCCCCGAGGATCTGGCGATCACCTATCCCGACACCGGCCAGCTCGATGTCAGCGGCACCTTCGACAACGGCCTGGTCATGCCGGTCACGCGCCACGTCAGCTTCAGCAGCAGCGATACCACGCTCGGCACGCTCGGTACCGGCAACGACAACGCTGGCGAAGTGACGATCACCGACACCAACGGCGACTTCGATGTCACCGCCACCATCACCAACGGTGACGACGACGTGCTCGACGACACCGTCACGGTTCATTCCTACGCCAATGCCAACTGATTCCTTTTCACGTCTTGTCACCGCGCGCCGGCTGCCGTTGTTGCTCGCCGCCGGCAGCCTCGCGCTCAGCGGCTGCGAGGCCAAAATCAGCATCGATCTGGCGGCCGCGAAATACGGCACGGCCGACCAGGTGAACCTGGTGATCGACGAGGTCGACCTGCTCGACGAGGACGGCAGCAATCACGAGATGGACACCAGCGTCGACAACCCGGTCAACGTGCTCGACTACACCGAGGGCGACACCACCAGCCTGCTCGACGGCGAGAAAATCGCACAGGGCCGCTACACCGGCCTGCGTCTGCAATTCGCCGACAGTGGCTCGGACCTGGTGACCAGCGACGGCGCCGAATATCCGATCGACATCGGCAGCGACCTGGCCTACGCCGACATGGACGCCGATCTCGGCGACAAGGATTCCACCGAGCGCCTGGTGGTGCTGGAGACGCGCTTTTCGCTGTATCCGTCGACCAGCGTCGCCGGCCACTACACGCTGACACCGGTGCTGCGCGTGGTCTACACCGACCGCAGCGGCAGCATCACCGGCACCGTCGACGACGACCTGGTGCGTTCCAGCGCCTGCCAGCAGGGGCGCACCGTCGGCACCGGCGTCGCGGTATATGCCTTCAGCGGCTCCAACGTGACGCCGCAGGATTACGTGCAGAACGTCGGCAGCAGCCCGGTGGCGTCGGCCGACGTGGTCGTGTCTTCGGACTCGACCACGTTCAGCTACAGCTTCCCGGCGCTGACCGCCGGCAACTACACGATCGCGGTCACCTGCAATGCGGACAGCGAGAATCCGACGACCAACGACGGGCTGACGTTTCTGGCCAAGGCCAGCGTGGTGTTGAGCGAAGGCGAGTCGGAGACGGTGACGCTGGCGCAGTAAAAGCGCTCGCCGTCGCTGTAGGAGCGGACCCTGTCCGCGACCGAGCCTTCAAGAGCATCGTCGCGGACAGGGTCCGCTCCTACAGTTGCCGCGATCAGCTCTTGAAGATCTCCTCCGCCATCCGGTCCGCCAGCCCGCCGGTCGGCCGATGCTCGCTGTCCGAGCGCTCGAAAATCCGCGTCAAGGTGCCGCCGATCTGCTGCAGGTGGGCGTCGACCGTGGCCCAGTCGTAGTGCTCGCCTTCGTAGTAGATGTCGATGATGCCACCGGCATTGATCACGTAATCCGGCGCGTAAAGAATGCCGCGCTCCAGCAGCACGTGATCGTGGCGCGGCTCGGCCAGCTGGTTGTTGGCGGCACCGGCGATCACGCGCGCCTGCAGTAGCGGGATCGTGCGGTCGTGCAGGATCGCGCCCAGCGCGCAGGGCGCGAACACGTCGACGTCCAGCCCGTAAATTTCGGACATCGCCACCGGCCTGGCGCCATAGGCGGCGACGCAGCGGTCGATCGACGGCTGATACGCGTCGGTCACCCACAGTTCGGCGCCGGCCGCATGCAGATGCCCGGCGAGGCGAAAGCCGACATTGCCGACGCCCTGGATCGCGACCCTGAGGCCGCGCAGGTCGTCCCGACCGAGCTTGTGCCTGACCGCCGCGCGCAGGCCGTAGAACACGCCTAGCGCGGTCGCCGGCGACGGATCGCCGGTGCGGCCGGCAGCCGTGGCCTTCTCGTCGGCAAGGCCGCCGACATGGCGCGTGAAATCCGCCATCCGGTGAATGTCGTCGACATTGGTGCCGGAGTCTTCGGCGACCACGTACTGGCCGCCGAGCTTGTCGACGAAGCGGCCCATGGCCTCGATCATCGCCGGCGTCTTGGCGGTACGCGGGTCGCCGATGATCACGCTCTTGCCGCCGCCCTGCTTGAGGCCGGCCAGCGCCGCCTTGTAGGTCATGCCGCGCGACAGCCGCAGCACGTCGGTCAGCGCGTCGTCGTCGCTGGCGTAGGGGAACATGCGGCAGCCGCCCAGGCCCTGGCCGAGGCGGGTGTTGTGTACGGCAATGATCGCCTTCAGGCCGCTGTCGCGATCGTGATGGAAGGCGACGATCTCGTGGGCGTCGAATTCGGGGTGCGCAAAAACGGACATGGAAAGGCCTCGTACTGCGCGCCGCGGGCGCGCCGGCCGCCCAGTTTAGCGACCCGGCCGGGCCCCGCCCTGAGGACAATCCGGTCGCGGTGTCCTCGATCTGCGACAATTCTTGCTTACGCTTACCCGCTCCATGCCACACGCCATACCCACCGCGGCCGGGCATCGTCCCGCCGCCTGCCTCCAGGTGCGACCGCGAACCCATGACTCTCCACGCTGCGCTGTTCCACCAGACGGTCTACCAGTACGACCGCCTGGTGACGCTGTCCCCGCAGATCATCCGGTTGCGCCCGGCACCGCACTCGCGCACCAACGTGCTCGGCTACTCGCTGCGCATCGAGCCCGAGCCGCACTTCCTGAACTGGCAGCAGGACGCGTACAGCAACTGGCTGGCGCGCGTGGTCTTTCCGGACAGCGTCAGCGAGTTCAAGGTCACCGTCGACCTGGTCGCCGACATGGCGGTGTACAACCCCTTCGACTTCTTCGTCGAACCGGACGCCGAGGAGTTTCCGTTCTCCTACGGCCATGTGCTGAAGAAAGAGCTGGAACCGTATCTGCGCACCGAGGAGCTGACGCCGAAGTTCAGGGACTTCGTCGCCGCGATCGACCTGACGCCGCTGCGCACGGTCGACTTCATCGTCGGCCTGAACGCGCGCGTGCAGGCCGCGGTGAACTACCTGATCCGCATGGAGCCCGGCGTGCAGACGCCGGAAGAGACGCTGGACATCGGCTCCGGCTCCTGCCGCGACTCGGCCTGGCTGCTGGTGCAGACCTTCCGCCATCTCGGCCTGGCCGCGCGCTTCGTCTCCGGCTACCTGGTGCAGCTGACGCCGGACGTGAAATCGCTGGACGGCCCCAGCGGCACCGAGGTCGACTTCACCGATCTGCATGCCTGGTGCGAGGTGTACCTGCCTGGCGCCGGCTGGATCGGCCTGGACCCGACCTCGGGCCTGCTGACCGGCGAAGGCCATATTCCGCTGTGCGCGACACCGGAGCCGAGCAGCGCGGCGCCGATCTCGGGCTCGATGAGCTTCAGCAAGAAGGACGAGGACGACGAGCTCAAGACCGAGTTCGGCCACGAGATGAAAGTCACGCGCCTGCACGAATCGGCGCGCGTCACCAAGCCGTACACCGAGCCGCAATGGAGCGCGATCGATGCGCTCGGTCACCAGGTCGACCAGCAGCTCGTCGCCGGCGATCTGCGCCTGACGATGGGCGGCGAGCCGACCTTCATTTCGATCGACGACCGGCAGGGCGCCGAGTGGAACACGGCCGCGGTCGGGCCGATGAAGCAGGGCCTGGCGAACACCCTGATCCGGCGGCTGCGCGATCGCTTCGCGCCAAACGGCCTGCTGACCTACGGCCAGGGCAAGTGGTATCCGGGCGAGCAGTTGCCGCGCTGGGCCTATGCGCTGTACTGGCGCGGCGACGGCAAGCCGATCGTGCGCACCGATCTGTCCGAAGGCACGTCGAAAGCGACGCCGCTGCTGGCGCGCGAGTTGATCCGCGGCCTGGCGCGGCGCCTGGAGATCGATCCCGACAACGCGCTGCCCGCCTACGAGGACGCGTTCTACTACCTGCATCGCGAAGGCCGCCTGCCGGACAACGTCGCCACCGACGACAACAAGATCAAGGATCCGGAAGAGCGCGCGCGCATCGCCAAGACCTTCTCGCGCGGCCTGGATCAGCCCAAGGGCTATGTTTTGCCGGTGCAGCGCTGGCAGAGCCGCGCCTGGATCAGCGAGCGCTGGACCTTCCGCGGTGGCCGCATGTACCTGATCCCGGGCGACTCGCCGGTGGGCTTCCGCCTGCCGCTGGATTCGCTGCCGTGGATTCCGGCCGCGCAGTATCCGCACGTCATTCCCTACGACACGATGCGCCAGCTCGATCCGCTGGAAGACGCGGACATCCGTCGTCAGCCGTTCCTGCAGGCGCCGATCACCGAGCAGGAACAGCGTCGCCGCGAGCGCCAGCAAAAACTGATCGCCGAACGCGACCAGCCGGAGCCGGCCAAGCGCGGCGCCTACCTGCAGGGCGGCAACGTGCGCACCGCGCTCAGCGTCGAGCCGCGTGATGGATTCCTGTGCGTGTTCATGCCGCCGACCTCGGGCGTCGAGGACTATCTCGAAATCATCACCGCGGTCGAAGACGTCGCCGCCGAGCTCGATGCGCCGGTGCGTATCGAAGGCTATTCGCCGCCTTCGGATTCGCGCATCAACGTGTTGAAAGTCACGCCCGATCCGGGCGTGATCGAGGTGAACATCCATCCCGCGCACAGCTGGGACGAGCTGCGCGACATCACGCTGACGGTGTACGAGGAAGCGCGCCTGGCGCGTCTGGCCACCGAGAAATTCCTGATCGACGGCCGCGCCGTCGGCAGCGGCGGTGGCAACCACTTCGTCGTCGGCGGCGCGACGCCGGCAGACTCGCCGTTCCTGCGTCGCCCCGACCTGCTCGGCTCACTGGTGCGCTACTGGCAGAACCATCCGGCGCTGAGCTATTTCTTCAGCGGCCTGTTCATCGGCAGCACCTCGCAGCATCCGCGCATCGACGAGGCCCAGGACAACATCCTCTACGAACTCGAAATCGCGCTGCAGCAGCTGCCGCCGCCGGGCCAGCAGGTACCGCTGTGGCTGATCGACCGGATCATGCGCAACCTGCTGGTCGATGTGACCGGCAATACGCATCGCACCGAAATCTCGATCGACAAACTCTATTCGCCGGATGGCCCGACCGGCCGCCTCGGCCTGGTCGAGTTCCGCGCGTTCGAAATGCCGCCGCATCCGCGCATGAGCCTGACCCAGCAGCTGATGCTGCGCGCGCTGATCGCCTGGTTCTGGAACAAGCCTTACGACCGGCCGCTGGTGCGCTGGGGCACGCGCCTGCACGACCAGTTCATGCTGCCGCACTACTGCTGGCAGGACCTGAAGGAAGTGCTCGGCGATCTGCGCGGCGCCGGCTTCGACTTCAAGGACGAGTGGTTTCTGCCGCACTTCGAATTCCGCTTTCCGCTGCACGGCGTGCTGCTGCACGAGGGCATCGAGCTGGAGCTGCGTCACGCGCTGGAGCCCTGGCCGGTGCTCGGCGAAGAAGCCTCGGTCGGCGGTACGTCGCGCTACGTCGACTCGTCGCTGGAGCGCATGCAGATCAAGGCCAAGGGCCTGACGCCGGGCCGCCATTTCGTCACCGTCGGCGGGCGTCGCCTGCCGTTGCGCGAGACCGGAATCCGCGACGAGTTCGTCGCCGGCCTGCGCTATCGCGCCTGGCAGCCGGCCGCGGCGCTGCATCCGACCATCGGCGTGCACACGCCGCTGGTGTTCGATCTCTACGACGACTGGAACAAGCGCGCGATCGGCGGCTGCACCTATCACGTGATGCATCCGGCCGGCCGCAGCTACGAGACCTTCCCGGTCAACAGCTACGAGGCCGAGGCGCGGCGCCTGTCGCGCTTCGCGCCTTACGGCCACACGCCGGGCAGCTACTGGCCGGCTGCCGAGGCGCCGAATCCGGATTATCCGTGCACGCTGGATTTGCGGCGGCGGCGATGATGTCGGTTTTTTGTTGAAGCCGCTACGAAACCCCGTTCGTCCCGAGTAGAGCCGTAGGCTCGTATCGAGGGATCGGACCGCGCCTGGATGCGTCCCTCGATACGCTCGCTGCGCGAGCTACTTGGGATGAACGGGGTTTAGTGCTGGCATCGAAGCATCGACTGTCAGCGATGGTTCATCACCGCGATGATGTCGGTGTTTTGTTGAAGCCGCTACGAAACCCCCGTTCGTCCCGAGTAGAGCCGTAGGCTCGTATCGAGGGATCGGACCGCGCCTGGATGCGTCCCTCGATACGCTCGCTGCGCGAGCTGCTCGGGATGAACGGGGTTTAGTGCTGGCATCGAAGCATCGACTGTCAGCGATGGTTCATCACCGCGATGATGTCGGTGTTTTGTTGAAGCCGCTACGAAACCCCCGTTCGTCCCGAGTAGAGCCGTAGGCTCGTATCGAGGGACCGGATCGCGCCTGGATGCGTCCCTCGATACGCTCGCTGCGCGAGCTACTCGGGATGAACGGGGGTTTAGTGGTGAGATCGAAGCATCGACTGTCAGCGATGGTTCATCACCGCGATGATGTCGGTGTTTTGTTGAAGCCGCTACGAAACCCCGTTCGTCCCGAGTAGGGCCGAAGGCCCGTATCGAGGGATCGGACCGCGCCTGGATGCGTCCCTCGATACGCTCGCTGCGCGAGCTGCTCGGGATGAACGGGGTTTAGTGCTGGCATCGAAGCATCGACTGTCAGCGATGGTTCATCACCGCAGCGTAATTTCCCCCGGTCAATCAAACGAACAAGGGAGAGCCGCGATGGACGTCATCCGCATTATTTTTTCGATCCTGCTGCCGCCGCTGGGCGTGTTCCTGCAGGTCGGCATCGGCGCACAATTCTGGATAAATATCCTGCTGACGCTATGCGGCTACGTGCCGGGCATCATCCACGCGATCTACATCATCGTCACGCGCGACTGAGGTCGCGTGGCGGCGTACAAAAAAGGCCGCTTGCGCGGCCTTTTTGTTGGCGACTCACATATGGATCACGAAGCCCGCATGCGATTCGTGATTGATCGTCACGTCGACGCGGTAGTCACCGGACTCCAAGGCGACCGAGGCGTCGAACTGGCCGGCATTGGCGGCGCGATGCTGTGGCGCGAGCACCAGTTCGCTGAGCGAATAGATGCGCTGCGCGGCCTGCGCATGCAGCGGATGGAAGCCGACCGCGACATCGGCGTCCTGCACCGCGCGGCCGTCGCAGCTCAGCTCGACGCTGACGCGATGCAGCGGCTTGAGCGAAGCCTTGACCGGCTGCTCGGCGATCGCGAGCTTGACCAGGTAGGGCGTGTGGGTGGCGCCGGCTTCATCGGTGCGGCCGATCAGGCTGACTTCGTGCAGGGGTGCATGCAGCATGCTGTTCATTTTCTCTCTCCGTGTCTGTGTCGCACGAGTGCGTACGAACATGTTGTCGGCTTGCGCGACGCATAACTTGAATCGACGACTGACGGCAGCGTCGGTGGCGATGGATGGGACGGCTTATTGCAACACCTCGACGCTGTCGCCGACGCTCAGACGGCCGCAGCCGCGCGCGATCACGTTCATCCCGAAAACCACGCCTTTCACGCCGCGACGATACTTCGTCAGCGTGCGCAGCGGCTCGCCGCCGGGATCGAGCATGCCGGTCTCCGGCACCACCGTGGTGAAACCGCAGCGCACGCAGGGCTTGACCAGCTCGAAGACGATGTTGCCGATGCGCAGCCGCTTCCAGCCGTCCTCGGCATGCGCGGGCACGCCGTCGACGACCAGGTTCGGACGGAAACGCAGCATGCTCACCGGCGCCTGCAGTTTGGCATTGAGCCCTTCCAGCGAACCTTGTGAAATCAGCAGCAGCGGATAGGCATCGGCAAAGCTGACTTCATCGCCGGGCTGCGCGTGATCGGGATCGACCGGACGCGAGGCCTGGATGTCCATGTGGACCAGCTTGCAGTCCGAGCGCAGGAAGCGCGACACCCAGGCGTTGGCCTCGTCGGAAGCCACCGCAGCGTCGACGACGTTGCGCCACACCGTTGCGTCGACGCGCTCGCGTCCCCGCGGCGGCGGTACCAGCAGATCCGGCATGGACGGCGCACGTAGCAGCAGGCCGCGTGGCGTCGGCTCGGCGCGGATCAGCACGAGACGGGGTTGTTCGCGGCCGGTAATGAAGCGCTTGCTGGCGTCGACGATCATCCAGCGTCGATCGTGCGCCAGGCCGCGCGCTTCCAGATCGATCTGCGAAGGCGCCAGCGCCGCGCAGGATTTGATCGGGTAGATATGCAGCGCGGTGAGGCGGATCGGCATGCGCAGAGTTTATGCGGCAAGCGCGGACTCGTCATTCCGCATGGGCGGGAATGGCTGTTCTTTATTGGAGCCTGTAGGAGCGGGCTTGCCCGCGACTGTGTCGTTGCAGCCTCGATCGCGGGCAAGCCCGCTCCTACAGGGCAGCCTCAGGTCAGGGCGCCGTGGCAGTTCTTGAACTTCTTTCCCGAGCCACAGGGGCAAGGATCGTTGCGGCCGACTTTCTGCTGTTCGCGGACGAAGGTTTCCGGGCGCGGCGGCGGTGCCGGTGGCGGCGTCAGGCTGCGCGGCGGCGCCTGCGTTTCCGACTCGGCCCGCGTTTCTTCGGCGACGGTCGCCGGCGCCTCGTCGTGCTGGAACTGCAGCGGCCGCGCTTCCTGCAGGCGGCGCTGCTCTTCCATCGCCGCGACTTCGGCCTCGGTCTGCATCTGCACGCGCGACAGCATCGAGATCACCTCGTGCTTGAAGCGCGACAGCATGTCGTTGAACATCGTGAAGGCTTCGCGCTTGTACTCCTGCTTCGGGTCTTTCTGCGCATAGCCGCGCAGATGGATGCCCTGGCGCAGATAGTCCATCGACGCCAGGTGCTCACGCCAGAAGTTGTCAAGCACCTGCAGCGACACCGCCTTCTCGAAGTGCTCCAGCGGCGCGGCGCCGATCTTTTCCTTCTTGTCTTCGTAGGCCTTGGCGAGCTCGTCGGCGATGCGACGGCGCAGGCCTTTTTCGTCCAGATCCTTTTCGTTCTCGAGCCAGTCCTTGATCGGCAGCGACAGCGAGAAGTCCTTGCGCAGGCCCTCCTCGAGGCCGGCGACGTTCCACATGTCTTCGACCGACTGCGGCGGGATATGCACGTCGATCACCGCTTCGACGACGTCGCCGCGGATGTCGTCGATCATCGGCGTCACGCGCTCGGCGCCCATCAGCTCGTCGCGCAGCTCGTAGACCGCCTTGCGCTGGTCGTTGGCGACGTTGTCGTATTCGAGCAGGTTCTTGCGAATGTCGAAGTTGTGCGCCTCGACTTTGCGCTGCGCCGTTTCGATCGCGCGCGTGACCCAGCGATGCTCGATCGCCTCGCCCTTTTCCATGCCCATGCTCTTGAGCATGGTGCGCATGCGCACCGGCGTGAAGATGCGCATCAGCTGGTCGTCGAGCGACAGGTAGAAACGCGTTGCGCCCGGGTCGCCCTGACGGCCGGAGCGGCCGCGCAGCTGGTTGTCGATACGCCGCGATTCGTGACGCTCGGAACCGATCACCAGCAGGCCGCCGGATTTCAGCACCTCGTCGTGACGCTGCTGCCATTCGGCTTTCGCCGCGGCGCGCGCCTCGACATCTTCGGCAGGAATCGTGTGCAGCGTGGCTTCCAGCGAGCCGCCGAGCACGATGTCGGTACCGCGGCCGGCCATGTTCGTCGCGATGGTCACACCGCCTTTACGGCCGGCCTGGGCGACGATGTCGGCTTCGCGCTCATGCTGCTTGGCGTTCAGCACTTCGTGCACGATCGCTTCTTTCTTCAGCAGCCCCGATAGCAACTCGGAAGTCTCGATGCTCGCGGTGCCGACCAGCACTGGCTGGCCTTTCGCGTGCGCTTCCTTGATGTCGTGAATCACCGCGTCGAACTTTTCTTCCGCGGTCATGAAAACCTGGTCGCCGCGATCCAGACGGATCATCGGCCGGTTGGTCGGGATCACGACCACTTCCAGGTTGTAGATGTTCTGGAACTCGTAGGCCTCGGTGTCGGCGGTGCCGGTCATGCCGGACAGCTTTTCGTAGAGGCGGAAGTAGTTCTGGAAGGTGATGCTCGCCAGCGTCTGGTTTTCCTGCTGGATGGTCACGCCTTCCTTGGCCTCGATCGCCTGGTGCAGGCCATCGCTCCAGCGGCGGCCGGCCATCATGCGGCCGGTGAATTCGTCGATGATGATCACCTGGCCGCCGCGGACGATGTACTCCACGTCCTTGCGATACAGGTTGTGCGCGCGCAGCAGCGCGTTGAGGTGATGCATCAGGATGATGTTGGACGCGTCGTACAGGCTGTCGTCCTCACCGAGCAGGCCGGCGGCGCGCATCGCGTTCTCGACGCTCTCGTGGCCCTGTTCGGACAGATGCACCTGCTTGGATTTTTCGTCCGCCCAGAAATCGCCCTCGCCTTCTTCTTCCTTCTGCCGCTTGAGCTTGGGGATGAAGGCGTTGATCTTGCGGTACAGCTCGGGATCGTCGTCGGTCGGGCCGCTGATGATCAGCGGCGTGCGCGCCTCGTCGATCAGGATCGAGTCGACTTCGTCGATGATCGCGTAGTGCTGGCCGCGCTGGACCTTGTCGCCGCGCGAGAACGCCATGTTGTCGCGCAGGTAGTCGAAGCCGAGTTCGTTGTTCGTTGCATAGGTAATATCGGCAGCGTAGCTCGCACGCTTCTCAGCCGGCGACTGGCCGGGCACGACGACACCGACGGTCATGCCAAGGAAGCGGAAGATGCGGCCCATCCACTCGGAGTCGCGACGCGCGAGATAGTCGTTGACGGTCACGACGTGCACGCCCTTGCCGGTCAGCGCATTCAGGTAGGCCGGCAAGGTCGCCATCAAGGTCTTGCCTTCACCGGTGCGCATTTCGGCGATCTTGCCGTCGTTGAGCACCGCGCCGCCGATCAGCTGCACGTCGAAATGGCGCATGCCCATGACGCGCTTGCCGGCCTCGCGCACCGTGGCGAAGGCCTCGGCGCGGATGGCGCCCAGCGACTCGCCCTTGGCCAGGCGCTCGCGCAGGCGATCGGTCTGCGCCGCCAGCTCTTCGTCGCTGAGCGCGGCGATCTTCGCCTCAAGCGCAGCGACCGACTTCACCACCGACTGTAAGCCGCTGATGATGCGTTGATTCCGGCTCCCGAAAACGCGAGCAAGCCAGGTATTCAGCATAGGGTTTCTTGATCCGTGGGGCTGCGGACGCGGCAGCGGAATGCTTCAGCCGGGCGCGGACCCTTGACCACGGATCCTGACGCCCTAGCCGCTTATTATGCACTGGCTATGGGGGCATCCGCGCGGTCGTTCAAGAGCCCTACGATCTGGTCCCTCGATACGCCGCTGAAGCGGCTACTCGGGAAGAACGGGGTGCGCTGTGCTTTTCGAGGCGTATCGACTGACCGGATTGAAACCGCCCTGCCCCGATTAGCCGCTTCAGCGGCGTATCGAGAGGTCAGCGCGCCGCTTCGATATACCGCTCCGGATTGACCACCTTGCCGTTGAGCAGCACCTCGAAATGCACGTGCGGGCCGGTCGAGCGGCCGGTGTTGCCGATGCGGGCAATGGTCTGGCCCTTGATCACGCGATCGCCGATTTTCACTGCCAGGCTGGAATTATGGCCGTAGCGCGTGACGTAGCCGTTACCGTGGTTGATCTCGACCAGCTTGCCGTAGCCCTCGTGCTCGCGGTCGCCGGCGTCGGTGACGATGCCCGCCGCCACCGCCATGACCTCGGAGCCGACCGGACCGGCGAAGTCCATGCCTTCGTGCATCGCGGTGCGGCCGCTGAAGGGGTCGCTGCGCAGGCCAAACAACGAGGAGATGTAGCCGTTCTCGATCGGCCAGCCGGAGGGCCGCACCTGCTTCTGCAGGCGGCCGGCGAGCAGCAGATCCTCGAGCACGCGCATCTGCCGTTCGCGGTCGCTGAGCTTGCGCTCGAAGGCGTCGAGCGAGGCCAGCACCGGGTCACCGGCCAGCAATTCGCCAGACGCCGGCACTTCCGGGCCACCGACCGGCGGCGGCGCGCTGAAGTCGAATTCGCCCGCTTCCAGGCCGGCGATTTCGGTCAGCCGCTGGCCGGCGGCGTCGAGCCGCATGATGTGGGATTGCAGCTGGGCAATGCGGCGAGAGAACGCCTGGGCGTTTTCGACCGCCGATTCGCGCGCCTTGGCCAGCTCCACGCGCTGCTCGCGCACTTCCTTGGACCAGGCGCCGACCAGCTTGGACGGCATCACCGAGGACTCACCGCGGCTCAGGTAACCGGTGAAGAAAGACAGCGAGCAAACCGCGAACACGCCCAGCGCCAGTGGCAACCATGCGAGGATGTTCCCCGGAGCGAGCTTCACGCGCCAGGTTTTGCCCCGCGTGTGGCTGACGACGATGATATCCATTGAAACGCTGATCCCTATGCAAAACGATGCCCCGCCCCTGCTCAGCCGGCTGCGAACGCAAGCATCCCCGTTGCGTGATCTGATCGATCACGCGGAGCGGATTTCCGCTCTGGATCAGGCATTGCGGCAGTGGACACCGGAGCCCTGGTTCCAGGCGATCCGGCTCGCCAACATCCGTGGCGACACCGTCGTCCTGTTCGCCAGCAATGCGGCGGCTCTGGTCCCTCTGCGCTATCGCCAGCAGGCTCTATTGAGCTATCTGCGTGAGCACCTTCGGATTCCATGCACAAGGCTGGAAACGAAAGTCAAGCCGGATGTTCACAAAACGTTCACCGCCGGTTAAGCCGAATATACGTTCGGGTTGCTCCATCAGGCAAGCGGAAATCGGACTTAAGCTCGATGGATTGACCAGCGGTAGCTCCGAGAGGAATCGTTGAGTTGCTGTGTCAAACAATTAAACAATGCTGCCATTGCGCAGCATTGCGAACTCAGGCGTGGGCCAGCGCCCCACGCACATAGGCGATCGGCGGCTCGGCGCGATCTTGATCGAAGCTGACGTATTCCCAGGCCGACTCGTCGGCCAGCACCGCGCGCAGCAGCTTGTTGTTGAGCGCGTGGCCGGACTTGTAGGCGGTGTAGGCGCCGATCAGGCTGTGGCCGCACAGGTACAGGTCGCCGACCGCGTCGAGAATCTTGTGGCGGACGAACTCATCCTCGAAACGCAGGCCTTCCTGGTTCATCACGCGGTATTCGTCCAGCGCCACGACGTTGTCCAGGCTCGCGCCGAGACCGAGGTTGTGCGCGCGCAGCTGGTCGAGTTCCCGCATGAAACCGAAAGTGCGCGCTCGCGACACTTCACGGACATACGAGGTGCTGGAGAAATCCACGGTCGCGCTCTGCCGTGCGGTCTTGAACACCGGGTGCTTGAACTCGATCGAGAAATTCAGGCGAAAGCCGTCGTAGGGCTCGAAGCGCGCGAACTTGTCGTCTTCCTGCACCTGCACCGGCTGCTTGATGCGGATGAAGCGCTTGGCCGCGTCCTGCTCGTGGATGCCGGCAGACTGGATCAGGTAAACGAAGGGGCTGGAGCTGCCGTCCATGATCGGCACTTCCGGCGAGGACAGCTCGATCACGCAGTTGTCGATGCCCATGCCGGCAAGCGCCGACATCAGGTGCTCGACGGTGGCGACACGTACCTCGCCCATGACCAGGGTGCTGGACAGCGTGGTTTCGCGGATCAGGTCGGCACGCGCGGGGACTTCCACCGGCGGCGACAGGTCGATGCGGCGGAACAGAATGCCGGTGTCCGGGCCCGCCGGCAGCATCGACATGTAGACCTTCTGGCCGGAATGCAGACCGATGCCGGTGGCCCGGACTGCCTTCTGCAGGGTGCGTTGCTTGACCATTCTTTTCATGCTTCCCAACCAGGCGTTCGGTGGGGCCGGAAACGAGCAGGCACGACCGATAGGGCTGTATAGCCGGCTAGTTTAACACGAGCCAGGCGACGGACTGTTCGTCAGACCCTCGACGAGGCCTGTTTACGCCATGCGCCGGCGTAAACAGTAGTTTCCGCAGCGGGCGATCCCGGGTTTGACCCGGGCTACTCGAATGCGAACCCTAGCCCGGGTGAAAGCCGGGGTACAGGCCTGGGAAAATCTCAATCCGCCTGCTGGCGCAGGAAGGTCGGGATGTCGAGCAGGTCTTCGTTGAGTTCGAGCGCGTGCATGTACGAGGGCATCGGCTTGGCCGCCGCGGTGGCCTGTCCGCCGCCGCCGTGCGAAACCGAGGGCTCCGACCGGGTGCGCTGCGGCATGCCCGTCAGGGTCGGTACGCCGCTGCTTTCCGGCCGCACGAACTGCGTGACCTTCGGCGAGGCGTGCACCGCCGGCTGCAGCGCCGCGGACGGCCGCATCACCAGGCCGGTCGCAACCACGGTCACGCGCAGTTCGTCGCCCATCGCCGCGTCGATCGACACGCCGAACTTCATGTCGGCATCTTCCGAGCCGATCTTGCTGACGCGCTCGTTGACCAGCTGCAGCTCCTTGCGCGTCAGCGAGCCACCGTGGGTCAGCGTGACCAGGATGCCGCGGGCGCCGTTGAGCTCGATGTCGTCGAGCAGCGGGCACGCGAGCGCCGCTTCGACCGCGCGCTCGGCGCGGCCTTCGCCATTGGCCGAGCCCAGGCCCATCATCGCCATACCGCGATTGCTCATCACGGTCTGCACGTCGGCGAAGTCGACGTTGATTTCGCCCGGGTTGGTGATCAGGCCGCTGATGCCCTGGACCGCGTTCATCAGCACTTCGTCGGCCTTCTTGTGGCACTCGGTGACGGTCATGTCTTCCGGCATCACCAGCTGCAGCTTCTCGTTCGGAATCACGATCAGCGAGTCGACGTGCTTCTGCAGCTCCTCGATGCCGCGGCGCGCCACTTCCATGCGCTTGCCGGATTCGAAGCTGTAGGGCTTGGTCACGACCGCAACGGTCAAAATGCCCATTTCCTTGGCGATCTCGGCGATCACCGGCGCCGCGCCGGTGCCGGTGCCGCCGCCCATGCCGGCGCACAGGAACAGCAGGTCCGTGCCCTCCAGCAGTTCGCGGATGATGTCCTTGCTCTCGAGCGCCGCGGCGCGGCCCTTCTCGGGGTTGGAGCCGGCGCCCAGGCCGCGGGTCAGGCTGGCACCGAGCTGGACGATGTTCGTCGTCCGGCATTTCTCGAGGTGCTTGCGGTCGGTGTTGGCGGCGAACAGCTCGATGCCGTCGATCTTCGCGTCGACCATCTCGTTAACCGAGTTGCAACCACCGCCGCCGACGCCAATGACGCGAATCACCGCATCCATCGGCTGGCCGTCAACGATCTCGTACAGCTCGTTCATTCTTCCTGCCATGGTGAACCTCCATCGCTCTGCAACAAATCCCTGATGAACCTACGCAGGCTGTGATGATTTCTCGGCTTTTACGCAGAGTTTGATGTTATTTAGTGTGAACACATGAACAACTAAATGCAACACTTAATAACACTTCGCGCTACTTCACCGGAACCGTCCCAACCCTCCTGAATTGCTTGGGGTTTCTTAGGCGACTGCCTAAAAATTCCCCTTGAACCACTGACTTACGCGTTCAAACCAGTAGCCGGCACCGCCCTCGCTGCGCAGCTCGCGGGGCGGCTGGTACTGACGGCCGTACAGCAACAGTCCAACCGCACTGGCGTAAGCCGGATTGCGGGTGACGTCGCGGACACCGGTCACGTTGTGCGGCAGGCCCAGACGCACCGGCAGCTCGAACACTTCCTCGGCCAGCTCCTGCACGCCCGGCAGGTAGCAGCCGCCGCCGGTGAGCACGACGCCGCCGGCGACCTGGTCGTACCAGTCGCTGCGGTGCAGCTCCTTGCGGATCAGCCGGAACAGCTCCTCGTAGCGCGGCCGGATCACCTCCGACAGCGTCAGGCGTGACAGCCGGCGCGGCGGGTTCTCGCCCACCGACGGCACCTCGATCTCCTCGTCGAAGGCGATCAGCTGCGGCAGCGCGCAGCCAAACTTGAGCTTGATGTCCTCGGCGGCCTGGGTCGGCGTACGGAAGGCCACCGAGATGTCGTTGGTGACCTGATCGCCGGCGACCGGCAGCACCGCGGTGTGACGCACCGAGCCGCCCTTGAACACCGCGATATCGCTGGTGCCGCCGCCGATGTCGACCATCGCGATGCCCAGCTCGCGCTCGTCCTGCTGGAGCACCGCGTAAGCCGAGGCCAGGTGGTTGAGACACAGCTTGTCGACATGCAGGCCGCAGCTCTCGACGCATTTCTGCAGGTTCTGCGCCGCCGACACCGAGCCGGTGACGATATGCACGCGCGCTTCCAGGCGCACGCCGAACATGCCCACCGGCTCCTGTATGCCTTCCTGGCCGTCGACGACGAATTCCTGCGGCACCACGTGCAGCACTTTCTGGTCGGCCGGGATCGCCATCGCGCGGCCGCCTTCGATGACGTTCTCGACGTCTTTCTCGGACACTTCGCGCGAACGCACCGGCACCACGCCGACCGAATTGTGGCTCTTGATGTGCGTGCCGGAGATGCCGACGTAGACCGACTGCGCGCGGCAGCCGGCCATCAGCTCGGCTTCCTCGACCGCGCGACGGATCGACTGCGTGGTCGCCTCGATGTTGACGACGACGCCGCGCTTCAAACCGCGCGACGGATGCGTGCCGAGGCCGACGATCTCGATGTGGCCTTCGGGCATCACCTCGCCGACCACGCAGACGATCTTCGACGTGCCGATGTCGAGGCCGACCAGCAAATTGCGCGCTTCGCGCTTAACCATCCTTGTTGTCTCCTAGAGTCGCGGGTGCGGCTGCTTTCGCGCCCGCCTTGCCGTCAGTGGCGTTCTTGCCGGTCGCGGCGCGGCTGATCCAGCCGATCGCAAAGCCGTTGGTGTAGCGCAGGTCGACATAGGCGACGTCGGCAAGACGCTCGCCCAGCGACGCCGGCAGCGCGCCGAGCAGCACCGTGAGCTTGTCCGCCGCAGTGCCGGGGCCGAGCCTGAGCTCGATGCCGCGCAGCGTCTGTGCGGTCCATTCGCCGCGCGCGTCCAGCTGCAGACCGCTCAAAGCCAGCGGGGTTTCCGCCAGCGCCTGCGACATCACGCGATACGTGTCGATCACCAGCTTCTCGTTGCCCGCGGTGCCGGCCAGCCGCGGCAGCTTCGCCACCACCGCTTCCGGCAGATCGCCGACCGCCGGCGTGAACGCGACCGAATCGGTATCCAGCAGCGAATCTGCGTTCCAGCGCGCATAGGCCTGGCGTTCCCAGACACGCACGCGCACGCCGGTCGGCCAGACGCGCTCGACCCGCGCACGTGAAACCCAGGGCAGCGCGGCGACATCGTTGCGGATCGCGGCCAGGTCGACGCTGAAAAAACCCTGGGCGAGATGGGCGGCGGTGACGGCGCGCACCGACTCCGGCGAGACGCGGTCGAAATGCCCTTCGATCTGCAGCCGGCTCAGCATCGGCTGGCGCCACTGCAGCGCCAGAATCAGCAGGCCGATCGCGAGAATCGCCAGGCCCAGACCGGGTAACCAGCGCGGCAGGCGCAGGTTGATCGTCGCAGCGGAAGGCAGCGGCAGCGCGCGAGCGCCGCGGTCAAACGTAGTCGCCGGCATCAGTCGGCCTCCGAAGGGTTGAGCGTGTTTGCAACCGTGGTTTGCAGAATCCGCCAGCACAGGTCTTCGAACGACAGGCCGACCGCGCGCGCCGCCATCGGCACCAGCGAATGCGAGGTCATGCCCGGGACCAGGTTGGCTTCGAGCAGCCAGGGCTCGCCGTGTTCGTCGAGCAGAAAATCGACGCGGCCCCAGCCTTCGGCGCCGAGCAACTGGAAGGCGTCCAGGCACAGCGCGCGGATGCGCTTTTCCAGCGCCTGGTCAAGGCCGCTCGGGCAGTGATAGCGCGTGTTGTTGGAGATGTACTTGGCGTTGTAGTCGTAGAACTCGCCGTCAGGCTCGATGCGAATGATCGGCAACGCTTCGCCGTCGAGGATCGAGCAGGTGTATTCACCGCCACTGACCATGCGCTCGGCCAGCACCACGCGCGGGCGGTCCTCGTATTCACCGGCAGCACGGCGATACGCAGAGACGGCAGAGGTCGCGAACTTGACCTTGCTGATGCCGACGCTGGAGCCTTCCGCGGCCGGTTTGACGAAGTAAGGGAAGCCGAGCTTGATCCCCGCATCGAGCGCGTCTTCGTTCGAGCGCAATACCAGCCAGTCCGGCGTCGGCAGGCCCTCGGATTTCCAGATGCGCTTGGTGCGCAGCTTGTCCATCGCCAGCGCGCAGGCGAGCACGCCACTGCCGGTGTAAGGCAGCGCCAGCAGATCGAGCACCGCCTGCACGGTGCCATCTTCGCCGCCGGTGCCGTGCAGCACGTTGAACACGCGATCGAAGCCTTCGCTCTTGAGCTGGAACAGCCGCTCCGGCGTCAGGTCGACGCCCAGCGCGTCGACGCCACGAGACTGCAGCGCGGCCAGCACCGCCTCGCCGCTCCAGATCGCCACCTGGCGTTCGCTGGACCAGCCGCCGAGCAAGACCGCGACCTTGCCGAAATCTGCCGGGTTGGTGACGGTGCTCATGCCGCGACTCCAATGATGCGCACTTCGGGCTGCAGATCGATGCCGGTTTTGTCGCGCACGACATCGCGCACGGTTTGAATCAGTTGCTCGACATCGGCGGCGCGCGCGCCGTTTTCCGTGACGATGAAATTCGCGTGCAGGGTCGACACTTCGGCACCACCGATGCGCCTGCCTTTGAGGCCGCAGCTTTCGATCAGCCGCGCCGCGTGATCGCCCGGCGGGTTGCGGAAGGTGCTGCCGGCGCTGGGCTTGCCGACCGGCTGTGTCGCCTTGCGCCGCGCCAGCCATTCGCGCGTGACGCGCTCGTGTTCGCCCTGCTCGTCGGCGCCGACGCGAAAGCGCGCGCCCAGAAATCCGAGCACACCGCTCGGTGCTTCGACGTGACGGTACCCGGTTTGAAAATCGCCCGGCGACAGCCATTCCGCGCGGCCGTCGCGATACACCACTTCCACCGCGATGACCTGCGGCCAGGTCTCGCCGCCCCAGGCGCCGGCATTCATCGCCAGCGCGCCGCCCACGGTGCCGGGAATGCCCGCCATGAAACCCAGGCCGGCGCGCTTCTGGTTCTGCGAATACTTGGCGAGCCGCGCGCAATGCACGCCGGCCTCAGCATAAATTTCGTGGTCGCCGGCCGCAGCCAGGCCATCGAGCGCGCCATGCAGACAGATCACCGTGCCGCGCACGCCGCCGTCACGCACCAGCAGATTGCTGCCCAGGCCGAGCCAGGTAACCGGCTCGCGCGCCGGCAGGCCGGCGATGAAGGCGAGCAGGTCTTCGCGATCCGCCGGCTCGAAGTAGCGATCCGCCGGGCCGCCGACTTTCCAGCTGGTATGCGCGGCCAGCGGCTCATCAACGAGCAGCCGTCCGCGCACCGCAGGGTGCCTGCGCGCGGCGCTCATGCGGCGCTCCCGAATTTTTTGACCACGGCGGCCGGCAGGCCACCGATG
The DNA here is from genome assembly GCF_965279055.1 of Hydrocarboniphaga sp. NCBI lineage: Bacteria > Pseudomonadati > Pseudomonadota > Gammaproteobacteria > Nevskiales > Nevskiaceae > Hydrocarboniphaga > Hydrocarboniphaga sp. The sequence goes on from NZ_OZ257125.1 coordinate 3,444,658, forward strand.
TCGCCGGCGCCGAGGCTCAGCAGCAGATCGCCGTCCTGCAGCACGTTGACCAGCGCTTCCGGTACATCGGCGACGCTGCCGATCAGCAGCGGCTCGACCTTGCCGCGCGAGCGGATGCAACGCGCCAGGCTGCGGCTGTCGGCATTGGCGATCGGCTCTTCGCCTGCCGCGTAGACATCGGCCAGCAGCAACGCGTCGGCGTCCGACAGAATCTTGCAGAAATCGTCGAACAGATCGCGCGTGCGCGAATAGCGATGCGGCTGGAACGCGACCACCAGGCGGCGATGCGGATGCGCGGCGCGCATCGCCTGGAACGTCGCCGCGATTTCGCGCGGATGATGGCCGTAGTCGTCGACCAGCCAGGCCGTGCCGCCGCGCGGCAGCGCGATGAAACCGTGCGGCTCGCAGCGCCGGCCGATGCCCTGGAACTCGAGGAAGGCCTTGCGGATCGACTCGACATCCACCCCCAGCTCGAGACCGATGGCGACTGCGGCCAGCGCGTTCTGCACGTTGTGCAGGCCGGGCAGGTTCAGATGCAGTTCGGCGCGCACCGGCGCACCGGTGGCGTCGGTGGCGATCAGCGTGAAATCGCTGCCGCTGCCGACCGCGCGCAGGTTTTCGGCACGCACGTCGGCAGCCGGATTCAGGCCATAGGTGCGCGCCGGCCGGCCGATGTCGGCGATCAGTTCGTTGATCACCGGATCGTCGACGCACAGCACCGCCAGGCCGTAGAACGGCAGCCGGTGCAGGAACTCGACGAAGGTCGCTTTCAGGCGCGAGAAATCGCCGCCGTAAGTCTCCAGATGATCGGCGTCGATGTTGGTGACGGCGGCGATCACCGGCGACAGATGCAGGAACGAGGCATCGCTCTCGTCGGCTTCCGCCACCAGGTAATGGCCGGCGCCGAGCCGCGCATTGGTGCCGGCGCTTTTGACCTTGCCGCCGATGACGAAGGTCGGATCGAGTCCGCCCTCGGCCAGCACCGCGGCGACCAGGCTGGTCGTCGTCGTCTTGCCGTGTGTGCCAGCGATCGCGATGCCGTAACGGAAGCGCATCAGCTCGGCGAGCATCTCCGCGCGGCGTACCACCGGAATGCGATGGGCGTGGGCGTAGGCGACTTCCGGATTGCCTGCCTTGACCGCAGTCGAGACCACCACCACGTCGGCGCCTTCTGTGTTGCTGGCGGCGTGGCCGAAGAAGATCTGCGCGCCGAGATCGATCAGCCGCTGCGTCGCGGCGCTGGCCTTCAGATCGGTGCCGGACACGGTGTAGCCGAGATTGATCAGCACCTCGGCGATGCCGGCCATGCCGGAGCCGCCGATGCCGAGCATATGCACGCGACGCACGCGACGCATGCGCGCCGGCGTCGTCGGCCGCGCTTCGGGCAGAGACGACGTCACCATGACTGGCCTCCGGCGGTCAGCACTTCGGCGGCGATTTCGCGCGTCGCCAGAGGCCAGGCCTTGGTGCGCGCGATTTCGGCCATGCGCAGCAGCTTGGCGCGATCGCCGAGCAGGCCGCGCAGCAAGGCTGCGAGACGCTCGGCATCGAGCTCGCGTTCCTGGATCAGCACCGCGGCACCGGCCTCGGACAGATGCCGCGCGTTCGCGGTCTGGTGATCGTCGACCGCGTAAGGAAACGGCACCAGCACCGAGGCGACACCGGCGGCGCAGAGTTCGGCGATGGTCGACGCACCGGAGCGGCAGACGACGAGATCGGCCCAGGCATACGCGGACGGCATGTCGTCGATGAAGGTTTCGATGCGCGCCATCACGCCGGCATTCGCATAGGCCGCGCGCGCGACGTCGTAAGTGCGGCCGGCCTGATGGCGGATCTGAGGGCGCGCGGTTTCCGGCAGCAGCGCCAGCGCCGCCGGTACCAGCTCGTTCAGCGCTTTCGCGCCCTGGCTGCCACCGAGTATCAGCAGGCGCACCGGGCCATGACCGTCGTCGGGACGCAACGCAGCGCGCTCGGCCGGCGACGGCAGTTCGGCGATCGCCGCACGTACCGGATTGCCGACCGTGGTCGCATGGCGGAAGGTTTTCGGGAAGGCTTCGAGCACTTTGCTGGCGAGCAGCGACAGCGCGCGATTGGTCAAGCCAGGCGCCGCGTTCTGCTCGTGCACCACCAGCGGAATGCGCATCAGCCGCGCCGCGAGTCCGCCGGGGCCGGCGGCGAAACCGCCCATGCCGAGCACCACCTGCGGACGCCGACGCGCGAGGATCGCCATCGCCTCGCGCAGCGACTTCCACAGCAGCAGCGGCGCACTGAGCAGCGAGCGCAGGCCCTTGCCGCGCAGGCCGCGCACCGGGATCGTCTCGATCTCGAAACCCTGCGGCACGACGGTGCGCGCCTCGAAGGAATCGGGCGCGCCCATCCACACCACTTCGTGGCCGCGAGCGCGCAGTTCGTGCGCGATCGCCAGCGCAGGAAACACGTGCCCGCCGGTGCCGCCGGCCATGACCATGATCTTCATGCGCGGACCTCGCGCATGGCTGTCCCCTCTCCCGCACGCGGGAGAGGGCGCGGCGCAGCCGCGTTGCGGCCGGCAAAAGCCCCTCTCCGCCCGCTGCGCGGGACCCTCTCCCGCACGCGGGAGAGGGGAATGCCGGCGAGGCACGACAGCATCACTTGCGGGCTCCCTGCGCTGTCAGGCGATTCTCGTAATCCACGCGCAGGATCAGTGCGATCATCACCATCACGCAGACCAGCGAGGCACCGCCGTAGCTGATCAGCGGCAGCGTCAAACCCTTGGTCGGCAGTGCGCCCATGTCGACCGCCATGTTGATCAGCGCCTGCAGGCCGAGCCAGGTCGACAGGCCATAGCAGACGTAGGCCTTGAAGCGTTCATTGGCGCGCTCGGCGACGCCGCCGATGACGAAGCCGCGCCACACCACCAGGCCGAACAGCGACATCAGCACCAGAACGCCGAGCAGGCCGAATTCCTCGGCGAGAATCGCGAAGATGAAGTCAGTGTGCATTTCCGGCAGGTACAGCAACTTTTGAATGCTGTTGCCCAGGCCGACGCCGGTCCACTCGCCGCGGCCGACGGCGATCAGGGAATTCGCCAGCTGCCAGCCGCCGTTGTTGATGTCGGCGAAGGGATCGCGAAAGCCCATGATGCGGCGCAGACGATAGGCCTCGGCGACGGCGACGATGGTCAGCGCACTGCCGCCGGTGACCATCAGCACCAGCAGATGCCAGAGCTTGGCGCCGCCGAGAAACAGCATCACGAAGGCGACGGTCAGCAGGATCACGGTGGAGCCGAAGTCCGGCTCCAGGATCATCAGCGCGCCGGCGAACAGCAGCGGCAGGAACGGCATCAGCAGGCCGCGCCACTGCGTTTGCAGCCGCGCCTGCCGGCGCACGATGTAGCCCGCCAGATAGACGATCAGCGCCAGGCGCGCGAACTCCGAGGGCTGCACGCGAATGATCTTGAAATCGATCCAGCGCCGCGCCGCGTTGACCTTGATGCCGATGCCCGGAATCAGCACCAGGATCAGCAGGCCGACCGCGATGAACGCGATCAGCGCGCTCTTGCGCTCCCACACGTGCATCGGAACCAGATAGGCACCGAACGCCGCCACACCACCGACGCCGACGAACAGCAGCTGGCGCCAGAAATAATAGAACGGGGCGCCGGTCATCTTTTCGGCCTGCGCGACCGAGGCCGAGGCGACCATGACCAGGCCCCAGGACAGCAGCAGCGCGACGCCGGCGCACATCGGGCCATCGAGGCCGACGCGGGCGCGCGGCAACGGCAGATTCATTTGCGTCATGCCGGACAGGCTGAAACTCATGCGAGCGCTCCGACAGCCTGGGCAAAGCGCTGACCGCGCTCGACGTAATTCTTGAACTGATCGAGCGAGGCGCAGGCCGGCGACAGCAGCACGCGATCACCGCGCTGCGCCAGCTGATGCGCGCGGCGCACCGAGGCGGCGAGATCGGCTTCGCGATACACCGGCAGCGCGCCGTAGATCGCGCGCTCGATCAACGCCGCGTCGGCGCCGAACAGGATCGCGGCGCGACCCTTGTCCGCGAGCAGCGATGCCAGCGGCGCAAAATCCTGGCCCTTGCCCTGGCCGCCGCCGAGCCAGACGATCGGCCCGTCCAGGCCCTGCAGCGCGGCGAGCGTCGCGCCGACATTGGTGCCCTTGGAGTCGTCCAGATAAGTCACGCCGTCGATTTTGGCGACATAGGCGCAGCGATGCGGCAGGCCGCGGAATTCGCTCAGCGCCTGCAGGCTGGCGTCGCGCGGGATACCGGCGGCGTCCGCAAGTGCGAGTGCGGCCAGCGCGTTGGCGGCGTTGTGCAGGCCCTGGATTTTCAGCTCGGAAAAGGCGATCAGCGCCTGGCCCTTGTGCATCAGCTGCTGCCCGGCATCGAGTGCGTAATCAGCGGATGCATCCAGAGCGAAGCTCAAGGCACCGGCTGGCGCGTGCCGCATCACCAGTGCGTCCTCGCAATTCACCACCGCGATTTCGGCATGCGCAAAAATGCGCGCCTTCACCGCAGCGTAGTGCTCCATGCTGCCGTGGCGATCCAGATGATCCTGCGACAGGTTCAGGTTGGTCGCGGCGCGCAGCTTCAGATGATGAGTGGTCTCGAGCTGGAAGCTCGACAGCTCCAGCACGTAGAGCTGTGCATCGTCGGCGAGCAGATCCAGCGCCGGCGTGCCGAGATTGCCGCCGACCCGCACGCGCAGTCCGGCCGCATTGGCCATCTGCCCGACCAGGGTCGTCACCGTGCTTTTGCCGTTGGAGCCGGTGATGCCGATCACCGGCGCGTTCGCGGCACGCGCGAACAGCTCGATGTCGCCGATCACCGCAACACCGGCTGCGATCAGCTCGCGCACGAAAGGCTCTTCCAGCGACACGCCGGGCGACACGATCGCCTCCCTGAACTGCGTCAGCGGACGCGGCGCGTCGAATGCGCCGAGATGGAATTCGACGGCTGAAAAATCGCTGCGAAGCGTGTCGATTCCGGGCGGATTCAAACGCGAATCGGTAACCACCAGCTGCGCACCGGCGCGCGACAGATAACGCAGCGTCGACACGCCGGACGCGCCCAGGCCGACGATCAGCAGGCGCTGATCGCGATAGCGTTCGGCAGAGGCGGTCAGTGTGCTCATTGGTATTTAGCGGATCTTCAGGGTCGACAGGCCGATCAGCACCAGGATCAGAGTGATGATCCAGAAGCGCACGATGATCTTCGGCTCCGGCCAGCCCTTGAGTTCGTAGTGGTGATGCAGCGGCGCCATGCGGAAGATGCGTTTGCCGCCGGAATACTTGAAGTAGCCGACCTGCAGCATCACCGACAAAGTCTCGGCAACGAACACGCCGCCCATGATCACCAGCACCAGTTCCTGGCGCACCAGCAGCGCGACCACGCCGAGCGCGGCACCGAGCGCGAGCGCGCCGACGTCGCCCATGAAGACCTGCGCCGGATAGGCGTTGAACCACAGAAAGCCAAGGCCGGCGCCGCCGATCGCGGTGCAGAAAATCGCCAGTTCGCCGACACCGGCGATATACGGAATGCCAAGGTAGTTGGCGAACTTCACGTTGCCGGTGGAGTAGGCAAAAATCGCCAGCGCCGACGCCACCAGCACGCAGGGCATGATCGCCAGGCCGTCGAGGCCGTCGGTCAGGTTCACCGCGTTGCTGGTGCCGACGATCACCAGATACCCCCAGAGCACGAAGAACGCGCCCAGCGGAATCGTCACGTCCTTGATGAACGGCAGGATCAGCGTGGTTTCGGTCGCGCTCTTGGCGGTCAGATAGATCGCCAGCGAAGTGCCGAAGCCGGCCAGCGACAGCCAGAAATATTTCTGCCGCGCCGTCAGCCCCAGGTTACGGCGATGCTTGATCTTGATGTAGTCGTCGGCGAAACCGACCAGGCCGAAGGCCATCGTCACCAGCAGCGCGAACCAGACGAAGCGATTGCTCAAATCGGCCCACAACAAGGTGGCGATGCTGATCGCGGCGAGTATCAGCACGCCGCCCATCGTCGGCGTACCGGTCTTGGCCATGTGCGACTTCGGCCCGACCTCGCGAATCACCTGACCGAACTTGAAGTCGTGCAGCTTGCGGATCATCAGCGGCCCGAACACGAACGAGAAGATCAGCGCGGTCAGCACGCCCATGATTGCGCGCACGGTCAGGTAGCCGAACACGTTGAAACCGCTGATATGCGGCTTCAGAAATTCGGCCAGGTGGTAGAGCATTAGTGTGAGTCCCCGTTTTGCGCCGTGTCCGCGCCGACCAGCGCGTGGACCACGGCATCCATCCGCGCCGAGCGCGATCCCTTGACCAACAGCGTGATATCGGCTGCCGGTTCTTGTTGTAAGTCCTGTTCGAGCGCGGCGATCAGCGCTGCGGTGTCGCTGAAAATTTTTGCGTCGCCGCCGAAGCCGGCCGCGTAATGCGGCGCCAGAGCGCCCTGCGCGTAGAGCCGATCGATGCCGAGTTGCTTCGCGGCGCGGCCAGCTTCCTCATGCAGCTGCGGCGTCGCCGCGCCGAGTTCGGCCATGCCGCCGAGTACCGCCCAGCGCCGGCCCTTCTGCGTCGCCAGCAGTTCCAGACCGGCGCGCAGCGAAGTCGGATTGGCGTTGTAGCTGTCGTCGATCAACCGCGCGCCCTGCAGCGTGGTCTTCCAGCCGACACGGCCGGCCGCGCCCTGCACTTGCCCAAGGCCGGCGGCGATGCTCGCCGCATCCATGTCCAGCGCGACGCCGCAGGCGGCGGCCGCGAGCGCGTTGGCGATGTTGTGACGACCCGGCAGCGGCAGCTCGACTTCGGCACGGCCGCTGGGCGTGATCAAGGTGAAGCGCGAGCCGTTGCGACCGTCGGCAAAGGCCATCACCTGAAAATTTTCGGCACGCACATCGGCGCCCGCGGCGAAGCCGAACATCAGCTTGCGCGCCGAGCCCGCCAGATCACGCCACAGCGCCGCGTAGGCATCGTCGGCATTGATCACCGCGGTACCGCGCGCGCCGAGCGCGGTGAACAGCTCGCCCTTGCTGCGCGCGACGCCTTCACGCGAGCCGAAGCCTTCCAGGTGCGCGTCGCCGGCCTGGGTGACGACACCGATGTCCGGCCGCGCCAGCGATGACAGTTGCGCGATCTCGTGCGGATGGTTGGCGCCCATCTCGATCACCGCGGTGCGGTGCTCGGCGCGCAGCCGCGCCAGGGTCAGCGGCACGCCGATGTGATTGTTCAAATTGCCGATCGTGGCCAGCACCGGGCCGCGCGCGGCGCACAGCGCGGCGAGCAACTGCTTGGTCGTGGTCTTGCCGTTGCTGCCGGTGACGCCGATCACCGGCGCCTTGAACGTGCTGCGCCAGGCGCAGGCGTAATCCTGCAGGCCGCGCAGCGTATCGGGCACGACGATCTGCGGCAGATCGGCATCGACGCGCTGCGACACCAGCGCACCGGCGGCGCCGAGGCTGGCGGCGCGGCGCAGGAAATCGTGGCCGTCGAAGCGATCGCCGACCAAGGCGACGAACAGGTCGCCGCGCTGCAACTGCCGCGTGTCGCTTATCACGCGATCGAAGCTCGCGTCGACGCCGACGAACTCGGCGCCGATGCGCTGCGCTGCTCGCGACAGCCGTTCCATGGAAGACCCGCTCATGCGCGCACCCGATCGCCGACTAGTTCGGCGACGAAGGCACGATCCGAGAACGAACGACGCTCGTTGCCGACGATCTGATAATCCTCGTGGCCCTTGCCGGCGATCACGACGACGTCGTCTGCGCCCGCTTCGGCAATCGCGGTGCGGATCGCTTCCGCGCGATCGTGAATCACGCGATAGCGGATCTGCGCCGGAATGCCCACACGGATTTCATCGGTGATCGCCTCCGGCGATTCGCTGCGCGGGTTGTCGTCGGTGACGACCAGTACGTCGGCCTGCGCCGCGGCGGCCGCGCCCATCAGCGGCCGCTTGCCGCGATCGCGATCGCCACCACAGCCGAACACGCACCACAGCTTGCCGGCGGTATGCGCGCGCAGCGCTTTCAGGATCTGCTCCAGCGCCTGCGGCGTATGCGCGTAATCGACCACCACCAGCGGCGCCGCCTTGCTGCCGCGAAAGCCTTCGATGCGGCCGGGCACGGTATGTGTCTGCGCCAGTGCCGCGATCGTGTCGCTGAGCGAAACATCGGCCGACAACAACACCGCAGCCGCGGCCATCAGGTTGTAGGCGTTGAAGCGGCCGAGCAGCCTGGCGTCGAGCTGCGCGCTGCCGGCATGCGTGTCCAGCCTCATCGACAGGCCGGCGCCATGCAGACGCAGATCGCGGCCAATGACCCAGCGCGGCGTGGTCGCGGCCTCGCCGTCGAGTCCGTAAGTGATCACACGCGAACGCGCATCGCCGACACTCAGTTCGGCGATCCACTGCAGGCCGAAGCCGTCGTCGCGATTCAGGATCAGCGCACGGCCGTCGTCGACTTCGAACAGCCGGCGTTTGGCCGCGGCGTAGCGTTCCTGCGTGCCGTGATAGTCCAGGTGGTCGCGCTGCACATTGGTCAGCGCGACCGCATTGAATTCGACCCCGCCGACGCGATTCTGATCCAGCGCATGCGAGGACACTTCCATCGACACCGCGGTGCAGCCTTGCTCGACGCTGCTCGCCAGCCAGGCCTGCAGCGACACCGGATCGGGCGTGGTGTGGCTGGCGTCGGTCAGCGCATTGATGCGGCCGTAGCCGATCGTGCCCAGGTAGGCGCAGGGCCGCGCAATCTGCTCGAAGGCCTGCGCGACCAGGTGCGCGGTCGACGTCTTGCCATCGGTGCCGGTGACACCGAACACGAAAGCTTTCTTCGACGGCTCACCGTAGAAACGCGAAGCGACGACACCGATGTTCTGCTGCAGATGCGGCGCTGCGAATTCCGGAATGTCGCAATGCGGCGCGCTGACGCCCGGCGCCGGCTCCCATGCAACCGCAGCGGCGCCGCGCTCGATCGCCTGCTCGATATGTGTGAGGCCATGCGCGGCGCTGCCGCGCGCCGCCAGGAACAGATCGCCGATCGCGACGCGGCGCGAATCCAGCGCCAGGCCGGTGATTTCGATATCGGGCGCCGCCGCGCCGAGGCCGGCGAACAGGCGCGCCATGGAGACGCGGCGCGCGCTCACGGCGCGGCTCCGACGCGAATCACGGCTTTCGCGTTTTCCCTTCTCCCTCCGGGAGAAGGTGTCCCGAAGGGACGGATGAGAGCCTTGGAGTCCGCGCTATCGGCAACACCCTCACCCCTGCCCCTCTCCCGGGGGGAGAGGGGTTGTTGCAGCGAGGCAACGGTGTTCGTCGGCTGCGTCGCCGGTACCACCGGCACCGGCGACAGCGGCAGCTGCGGCATCAGCGGGCCGGGCTCGTCCGGCGCGATCTGCAGCAAGCGCAAGCCGCCCTGCATCACCGTCGAAAACACCGGCGCGGCGACGACGCCGCCGTAATAGCCTTCGTCCGCATGCGGCTCGTCGATCAGCACCAGGCCGACTAGGCGCGGGTGTTCCGCCGGCACCATGCCGATGAACAGCGACTGATACTTGTCCGCCGCATAGCCGCCGGTGTCGGCGACCTTGTGCGCGGTGCCGGTCTTGCCGGCGATGCGATAGCCCGGAATCGCGGCGCGGATCGCGGTGCCTTCCTTCGACACCACGCCCTGCATCAGGCGCCGCACTTGCTGCGCGGTCGCGGCGGACACGGTGCGCTGCGGCGGCTGCGGCGCGCTGTCGTTGACCAGATGCAGCTGCGACATCAGGCCATCGTTCGCCAGGCCCGTGTACGCGCGCACCAGATGCAGCGCGGTCAGCGACAGGCCGTAGCCGTAGGACGCGGTCGCGGTCGCGATCTGGCCCCACTCGTTCCAGTTGCGCAGCGTCGACGAGGCTTCGCCCGGAAAACCGGAATGCACGGCTTCGCCGAAACCGAACTTGGAGTAGCCCGACCACACCGCTTCCGGCCCGATCTGCAGGCCGATTTTGGCGGCACCGACATTGGACGACTTGGTCAGGATCATGCCCAGATCCATGTCGCCGTGCGGATGCGTGTCACGCACCGTCAGCGCGCCGACTTTCCACCAGCCCGGGCCGGTGTCGTAGTGCGAACTCGGCGTGACCGCGCCCATTTCCAGCGCCTGCGCGATCAGCAGCGGCTTGACCGTCGAGCCGGGCTCGAAGGTGTCGATGATCGCGCGATTGCGCACCGCGCCGGGCTTGCGTTCATCCGGATTGTTCGGGTTGAAACCCGGCTGGCTGGCCATCGCCAGGATCTCGCCGCTCTGCGCGTCGGCGACGACGACGAGGCCGCCCTTGGCCTTGAACTTGGCGACCGCGTTTTTCAGCTCGCGGTAGGCCAGATATTGCAGGCGCAGATCGATGGTCAGGTTCAGATCCTGGCCGGGCTGCGCCGGCTTCTGATCCTCGGTGTCTTCGACGATGCGGCCGCGCGCATCACGAATCACGCGGCGCGATCCGGCGATGCCGGTCAGCAAGGTGTCGCGCGCCGCCTCCATGCCTTCCTGGCCGCGGCCGTCCATGTTGGTGAAGCCGACCAGCTGGCCGGCGACTTCGCCGGCCGGGTAATAGCGGCGATATTCGCGCTGCGAAAACACGCCCGGCGCTTTCATCGCCATGACCCGCTTGGCGTCGTCGGGGTTCATCTGCCGCTGCAGATAGACGAACTGCTTGCTGCTGCGATCCTGCAGGTATTTCTGCAGATCGCGCGGCTTCAGGCCCAGCACCTGAGCGATCGCCGGCACGTATTCGGGCGCGGCGAGCAGCTCGGCCGGCACCGTCCACACCGAATCCACCGGCGCCGACAGCGCCAGCGGCTCGCCGCGACGATCGCGGATCGCGCCGCGATGGCCTTCGAGCACGACGGTGCGCACGTGGCGCTTGCTGCCTTCCTTGGACAGGAAATCGTTCTCGACGATCTGCAGCTGGAACGCACGGCCGAACACCGCGATCGCGCCGATGCTCAGCAAGCCGAGCACCAGAGCGCGGCGCCACGCCGAGACGGCCTGCACTTTTGCCGGCGTCGTCACACTGCGATCGGCCGCGTGCGAGCGCGTGCTTCTCATCGCGCGCCCCCGACCGGATCGCGCAGCGCTCTCTTCGGCTGCTCGACGACGACGTAGTCGCGCGGTTCGGACATGCCGAGCTGATCGCGCGCCAGGGTTTCGATGCGCGCGTGATGCGCCAGCGCGGCTTCTTCCAGCTGCAGCTGCGACCACTCCATGTCGAGCCGGTCGCGCTCGGTGCGCAGGCGCTCGACTTCGGTGGTCAGCAGGCGGTTTTCATGCTTGACGTAAACCACGCCAAGCGCGAGCAGGATCGCGAGCAGCGCCAGCAGTAGCGGGATTGCCAGGCTGTCGCGCGACACCGGCGACGGCATGCGCGGCTTGGTTCTCGCGGCGGCGCTCATGCCTTGCGCTCCGCCACGCGCAACACCGCGCTGCGCGCGCGCGGATTGATCGCGCACTCGGCATCGCTGGGGAAGGCGCGCGAAATGGTTTTCAGCTCGGGCTTGCCGGCATCTTCCGGGCCGGTGACCTTGGCGTCGCGCATGAAGCGCTTGACGATGCGGTCTTCCAGCGAATGGAAGCTGATCACCGCGAGCCGCCCGCCCGGCGCCAGCACTTCCACCGCCGACTGCAGCGCCTGCGGCAGCACGTCGAGTTCACGATTGATGAAGATGCGGATCGCCTGAAAGCTGCGCGTCGCGGGGTGGATTTTTTGATGCGGCCCGGACATCGCACGCGAGATGATGCCGGCGAGCTGCACGGTACGCGTGATCGGCGCCTCCATCCGCGCCTCGACGATGCGACGCGCGATGCGCCGGCTCAGCCGCTCTTCGCCGTACTGGTACAGCACGTCGGCGATTTCTTCGACGTCGGCTCGTGCGATCCAGCTTGATGCCGGCTCACCGGAGCTGGTGTCCATGCGCATGTCCAGCGGGCCGTCGCGCAGGAACGAAAAGCCGCGCTCGGCGTCGTCGAACTGCGGCGAGGAAACGCCCAGATCCAGCAGGATGCCGCTGATTTTGCCGACGAGGTCGAGCTCGCGCAGCAGCGCGCCGATCTCGCCGAAATTGCGGTGATGGATGCGAAAGTTCGCGCGCTCGCCGAAGCGCTGCTGCGCGGCGGCGATCGCGGTCGGGTCCTGGTCCAGCGCGTGCAGGAAACCCTGGGTGCCGAGCACCTCGAGTATCGCCGCGCTGTGGCCGCCGCGGCCGAACGTACCGTCCACGTAAACAGCGTCCGGCGTGCTTTCGACCGACAGGCCGGCCAGGGATTCTTCAAGCATCACTGGGCGGTGGGTGTCGGTCACGGTGTCTTCAGAACGGAACGGGGCAGCGGCGCCGCGCAGACGCTCGGCTTTGGCAGAAAGGGGGCGCAAGGAACATCACCGCTTGATCAGCTTGAGCGCCTGTTTCAGGCGATCAGGCTCGGGGCGACGCGCCTGGTAGCGCGCCTCGTCCCAGATGTCGAAACGGCTGATGCGGCCTTCGAACACCACACGTCCATTGGCCAGCCCGGCCTCTTCGCGCAGCCACTGCGGCAACACGATGCGGCCGGAGCCGTCCAGCTCCACCTGCACCGATCGGCCGAAAATTTCCTGCTTCAGCAACTCGGCCTGCTCGGTGTCCTCGATCGCCTGGATCTGCTCGGCGAGCCTGGCGAATTCCGGTGCCGGGAAGACTTCCAGATGCGGTTTGTCGTCATACGAAAACGGGGTCAGGTAAAGCGGGCCGCTCTCGTTTTTGGCCAACGTATGCCGAAACGACGCCGGGACCGCGATGCGGCCCTTGTCGTCCAGAGATACGGCATACCAGCCTGAGAACACCCGCGCACTCACTTTGAGCCGTGGACGGCTCACCCGTTCAAAAAGGCGAACCGCAGGGAACACAGAATCCGTTCCATGCCCCACTTCGCCCCACTACGCACCACTATATGCCACGGGAATCCACCACGCAAGCAAAAAACGTGATGAAACAAGGAGTTAAGCTTCAGGGAGCGTTCAGCAAGATAATGGCGAAGAAACAGCCACTTACGCGATTTTCTTAAAGTGAGCGGGGGAATCGTCCGCCGACGAACGCAGGGCACTGGCAGACGACGGTAGCCCGGGTGCAACCCGGGACCTGGGCACCACTCAGGGGAACCAGCCCCCGGTGCACCCGGACAACGGAGCGCGGGACGCTCCGTGATAACGAATAAAAACGAGTCGGCCTGTAAGCCGGGTTCTGTCTGGGGCCTCGCGGCCCCGCAACAACCATTCCTCTAGGCCCTGGATCACTCCAGGGCTCCAGCAGCCTACCCGGTGAGCGCGCGGACCACGCGTCGCGGTCGATTGCTCGCCGCATCCCACCCTATTTGGCCTTGCTCCGAACGGGGTTTACCGTGCCGGTCCATTGCTGGACTCGCGGTGCGCTCTTACCGCACCGTTTCACCCTTACCTGATCCCGTCTTGCGACGGGCCATCGGCGGTTTGCTTTCTGTTGCACTGGCCGTAGGCTCGCGCCTCCCAGGCGTTACCTGGCGTTCTGTCCTGCGGAGCCCGGACTTTCCTCCCCCGTCTTGCGACAGCGGCGGTTGTTCGGCCGACTCGGTGACTATTCTACGCGTCCGGCTTCGTCATCGCCGCCGCCGAGCTGCATCGCCAAGGCATACAGCTCGCTCTTGCGGCCACCGCTGAGTTCGGCCGCGACTCGCGCCGCCTTGCTTGGCGACAGTTCCTTCAGCAGCACGCGCAGCAGGCGCTCGTGTTCGGCGCGGCCAGCGCTGGCGGCCGGCGCGCCTTCGATGACCAGCACGAATTCGCCGCGCGTGCGGTTGTTGTCCGCCGCCAGCCAGGCGGCAAGGTCGGCGGCCGGCAGGGTCACGCTCTGCTCGAAGCGCTTGGTCAGCTCGCGCGCCAGGCAGACCCGGCGCTGCGCGCCGAGCACCGCGACCAGGTCGTCGAGGCAGTCAGCGATGCGGTGGCTGGATTCGTAGACGATCAGCGTATGCGGCGTGGAGCCGAGTTCGCGCAAGCGCTCGCGGCGCTGGCTGGCCTTGGACGGCAGGAAGCCGACGAAGCTGAAGGCATCGCTGGCGATGCCGGCAACCGACAGCGCGGCGATCGCCGCACAGGGGCCCGGGATCGTGATCACCGGCAGGCCCGCTTCGCGCGCGGCACGCACCAGCACGAAGCCGGGGTCGGAGATCAGCGGCGTACCGGCGTCGGAAATCACCGCCAGGCTGCGCCCGGCCTGCAGCTGCTCGACCAGCCCGGCGACCGCGCCACTCTCGTTGTGCTCGTGCAGCGCGGACAGCGGCTTGCTGATGCCGAAGTGCGACAGCAGCATGCCGCTGTTGCGCGTGTCCTCGGCGCAGATGCGGTCGACGCTGCGCAGGATCGCCTGGCCGCGCGGCGACAGGTCGGCGAGATTGCCGATCGGCGTCGCCACCACGTACAGATGTCCGGCCAGCGCGGACTGTGCGTCCTGATGCTCGTCGCTGCGGAAGGTCTCGCTCATAAAGTTGCAGCCTGCGGTCAGGGGAAGGCGAGCCGGTCGCCATGTCATACTTTAACGATGCCGACGCGTGTCCACCCGCCCCTGCTCAAGCCCCTGATGAAGCCTCGCTTCCGGGTCGCTCTTTTTTTTGCGTATTGCCTGTGCGCCGGCGCCCAGGCCGCCGAGCCGCCACGCGGCGAGCAGACGCTCGCGGCCGCCGAGGCGGCGATGAATGTCGGCGACGACCGCAAGGCAGAGAACCTGCTCAGCCAGGTGCCGCCGTCGTCGCTGGCGCTGCCGCAGATCGCGCGCGCGCAGATCCTGCGTTCGTCGATTTCACTGAAGCGCAACCTGCCGATGGCGGCCTTGCAGGCGCTGCCCAGCGGCTCGGATCACGTGCCGCTGTACGCCGAGCGCATCGAGGATCTGCGCGCGCGCGCGCTGTTCCAGCTCGGCGATCCGGTCGCGGCGACGCGCTCGCTGGTGCTGCGCGAGCGCTATCTGCAAGGTGACGGCGAGGCTCTCGCCGACAATCGCGAGCTGATCTGGCAGGGCCTGCAGCGCACGCCGCTGTCCAACGACGACGTGCCGCGCATCGCGGTGCAGGACGAGATCACGCGCGGCTGGCTGGAGCTGGCCTGGCAGCGCCAGCTCGGCGCCGCCGCGCGCTACGACAGCTGGGCCGCGCACTATCCCAAACATCCGGCGATCGGGCGCGAAGCCGCGCTGGCGCGCGCGCAGTCGACCGCGCCGCGTGGCAGCGCGCTGGCGATGCCCTCGGCGATATCGCCGCAGCCGGCCGCGGTCGCCGCCGCGCCGATCGCGCCAGGCGCGGCTCCGGCTGTGGTGATCGCCACCGCGTCGGCGCCTTTCGTCACCAGCGGCAGCGGCCGCGGCTACGCGCTGCTGCTGCCGCTGACCGGCCCGTTCGCTGCCACCGGCGAAGCGGTGCGCGCCGGCTTCCTGCAGGCGGCCGGAGCGGCAGCCAATGAAGTGCGCGTCTACGATTCCGGCGCCAGCCCGGATCAGGCGCTGGTGGCCTATCAGAACGCGCTCAGCGAAGGCGCCGCGGTGATCGTCGGCCCGCTGCAGCGCGAAGCCGTCGGCGCGATCGCGCGCATGGGCCAGCCGCAGGTGCCGATGATCGCGTTGAACGCGCTCGACGAAAAATCCGTGGCGCCGGCGAATTTCCTGCAGTTCGGCCTGGCGCCCGAAGACGAGGCGCGCGCCGCCGCCGAGCAGGCCGTCGCGCAGAACCTGCGCCGCGCGGTCGCGCTGGTGCCGAGCAGCGACTGGGGCCGGCGCGTGTTCGCCGCCTTCAGCGATCGGCTGCGCGAACTCGGCGGCCAGCTCACCGGCAACGACGTGTTCGAATCCGGCACCAACGATCCGTCGAAAATGATCAAGCGCCTGCTCGGCCTCGAGGCCAGCGAGAGCCGCCACAAGGCGCTGACCGCGGTGCTCGGCAAGGACACCGAGTTCGACGGCCGCCGCCGCGACGATGTCGACTTCGTGTTCCTCGCCGCCAAGCCCTCGGATGCGCGCGTGATCCTGCCGCAGCTGCGCTTCTTCCGAGCCGGCGGCCTGCCGATCTACTCGACCTCGCTGATTTACGAAGGCCGCGGCATCGACTGGCCGAGCATCCGCGTCTGCGACATGCCGTGGATGCTCGACAGCAGCGGCCCGTGGATCGCATCGCGAAACACCGCGATCACGCAAATTCCGGACGTGATGCGCAGCTATCCGCGCCTGGTCGCGCTCGGCAGCGACGCCTGGCGACTGGCCGGACTGCTGCACGATCACCGCCTGCAGACCGAGCAGCTGATCGACGGCGCCAGCGGCAGGCTGCGCGTCGACGCCGATGGCAAGGTCGGCCGAAACTTGAGCTGCGCGGCGCCGAATTCGGCGCTGTCGCAGGCGCTGACACCGGCGCCGGCGCCGCCCCAGCCCTGACGAACAGTGAAGGGCGCGGACGCCGAGGATCTGGCCCTCGCCTACCTGCAGAAGCAGGGCCTGCAACTGGTCCTGCGCAACTACCGCGCACGCGGCGGCGAGATCGATCTGGTGATGCGCGACGCCGGTTCGCTGCTCCTTGTCGAAGTGCGCAAGCGCAGCAGCGCGCGCTTCGGTGGCGCTGCCGAATCGGTGGATGCGCGCAAGCGCGCCCGGATCGTGCTGGCCGCGCGCTGGCTGCTGTCGCAGCGCGCCGACCTGGCCAGGCTGGCGGCGCGCTTCGATGTGGTCACGCTGGATGCGGACAACCACATCGAGTGGATCAGGGCGGCGTTCGATGCCGGGGACTGATGCCGCGTTATGTCTCGCAGTCGCGGATAGGATCCGCTCCTAAAGGAGCTGATGTAGGAGCGGATCCTATCCGCGACCGAGGCCGATCAGCCGCAACCGCCCTCGCCTACTTCACCACCCGCAAATTCGGCCGACCACTCGGCCGCGGCGGGGTCTTCGGCGCGTCGTCGTCACCGCCGCCGTCGCTCTTGGGCTTGCCGTCCGGTGGCGTCGGCGGCTCGACCTCGCCGAAGACGATGCCTTCGCCGTTCTCGCGCGCGAACACCGCGAGCACCGCACCACTGGGAACCTGCACGTCGAACGAGCGCCCGGAGAAGCGCGCGGAAAACCAGATCGGGTCGCTGCTCATGTCCAGCGCCTGTACCGCCATGCCACTGATGTTCAGCGTGATGCGGCCTTCCTGCACGAATTCACGCGGAACCACCACGCCTTCGTAGTCGGCGGACACCAGCAGGTGCGGCGTGTAGCCGTTGTCCGTCGCCCAGTCGTAAATGGCGCGGATCAGGTAAGGACGGCGGGAACGGGATGACGGCATGGGGCAATACGCAAAAAAACGCCGGAAACGGCGGATCAGTGTAGACGCTTCAGCGCTTGGGCGGCACCACACGCTGGAACGAAGTGCGAGCGAACGCGCGTTGTGCATAGCGGCGCACCGGGTCGGCCGCGGGCGGCAGCTCGAGTTTCAGCTCGGCGATGCGCCAGAACAGCGCGGTCCAGGCGCTGTCCACGATCGAATGCTCCAGGCCGAGAAACCAGCCGCGCGCCGGGAACAGCGGCGCGCTGGACGCGATCATGTCGGCGAGGCGCTTGCGCGCGGCGCGTGCGGCGGCTGGCGTCGCCGTCTCGATCAGGGCGAGCTGCATGAAATAGTCCTGCTCGATACGGTCCAGGGCCATGCGCAGGCGCGCGCGGTGCGCGGGCTCGGACGGCATCATCGGCGGGTGCGGATAGCGCTCGTCCAGATATTCGGCGATGACCCGCGCCGGATAGATCACGGTTTCGCGATCGGCCAGCGTCGGCAGGGTCTGCGAAGGATTCAGCAGCGCCAGGTCCTCGCTGATGCGCCCTGGACGCTGCAGCTCGAAGCGCGCGCCCTCGACGTCCTTCTCCGCCAACACCAGGCGCACCCACAGGCAGGTCACCGCATCGCTGCTGCAATACAGCGTGATGCCGGCGTTCGGCGCCGGCTTGGTCGGCTGGACGTACTTGGTTTTGGCGCGCAGGGACATAAGCCTTGGACTCTAAGCCTTACGGTGGTCAAAAGTCGACCAGCGACGCGCAGATAAAATCCTGAAACCAATAAAAAACGCCGCCAGGACAAACCGTGGCGGCGTTCGGTTTCAGCGCGCGAGCGCTCAGTGCTTGATGTCGCGCCAGAACTCTTTCTTCAGCAGGTAGCACAGCACCAGCAGCAGCAGCAGATAAACCATCGCCTTGGGACCGACGCCCATGCGGATGCTCTTGCCCGGCTCGGCGGCGTAGCTCATGAAGTTGACGATATCGCCGACGAACTTCTCGTACTCGTCCGGCGACAGCGTGCCGGCCTGCACCAGCTTCAGCGGCGCGCCGTGATGCTCCTCGCCGTGCTCGGCGGCTTCGCCGCCTTCATGCGCGGCTTCCTTGACCTGCCAGCCCTGCAGCTCCCACAGCACGTGCGGCATCGACGCGCCCGGCAGCACCAGGTTGTTGACGCCGACCGGACGGGTCGTGTCGACATAGAAGGTGCGCAGATAGCTGTAGACCCAGGAGGCGCCGCGCGCGCGGGTTTCCAACGTCAGGTCCGGCGGCGTCTGGCCGAACCAGACCTTGGACGCCTCCGCCGGCATCGCGCTGTGGATCTGGTCGCCGACCTTGGTCGAGGTGAACATCAGGCTGCTCTTGAGCAGCTCCTCGGGGATCTGCAGATCGTTGCCGATGCGGTTGTAGCGCAGGTACTTCATCGAGTGGCAGCCCGAGCAGTACGCCATGAAGTCGCGTGCGCCGCGCTGCATCGAGGCGATGTTCGAGGTGTCCGGCTGATAGGTGTACGGCAGCGCGTGGCCGCTTGCGGCAACCGCGGCATCCGAGATCAGCAGGCCCGCAATCGCGAGCAGGAGTTTATGAGCGCGCATTAGCCCGTCACCCTTTCCGGAACCGGCTTGGATGTTTCGAAGTTATGGACGAACAGCAGGCTGAAGAAGAAGCCGAAGTAGTAGACCGTGCCGATACGCGACAGCAGCGTGTACAGATCGCTCACCGGCTGCATGCCCAGGTAGTTCAGCATGACGAAGTCGATCGCGAAGATCAGCGTCATGATCTTGGTCAGACGCCCCTTGTAGCGGATCGACTTGACCGGGTTGCGGTCCAGCCACGGCAGCAGGAACAGGATCAGCACCGCGCCGAACATCACGATCACGCCCGGCAGCGCCGAGGCGAACATCGACGGCGTCGCACGCAACATCGCGTAGAAACTGCCGAAGTACCAGGCCGGCGTGATGTGCTCCGGCGTAACCAGCGGGTTGGCTTCCTGGAAGTTCGGCTTCTCCAGCAGATAACCGCCGCCGTCCGGCGCGAAGCAGATCACGCCGACGAAGATGATCAGGAACACCGCGACGCCGACCAGATCCTTGACCGTGTAGTACGGATGGAAGCCGATGCCGTCGAGCGGGATATGCGTCTGCGGATCCTTGTGCTTCTTGATCTCGACGCCATCGGGATTGTTGGAGCCGACTTCATGCAGCGCGATCAGGTGCGCGACCACCAGGCCGACCAGCACGAACGGCAGCGCCACCACGTGCAGCGAGAACAGGCGGTTGAGCGTGGCATCCGAGGGGATGTAGTCGCCCTGCACCCAGGTGACGATGTCCGGGCCGATGAACGGGATCGTGCCGAACAGCGAGATGATCACCTGCGCGCCCCAGTAGCTCATCTGGCCCCAGGGCAGCACGTAGCCGGCGAAGCCCTCGGCCATCAGCACCAGGAAGATCAGGCAACCGAACACCCAGATCAGTTCACGCGGCTTCTTGTAGGAGCCGTAGATCAGGCCGCGGTACATGTGCAGATAGACGACGATGAAGAACGCCGACGCGCCGGTGGAATGCATGTAGCGGATGACGTTGCCCCAGGGCACGTCGCGCATGATGTATTCGACGCTGCCGAAAGCCTCGGCGGCGCTCGGCTTGTAGTGCATCGCCAGGATGATGCCGGAGATCAGCTGGTTGACCAGCACCAGCAGCGCCAGCGAGCCGAAGTAGTACCAGAAGTTGAAGTTCTTCGGTGCGTAGTATTCGGACAGGTGGTCGCGATACAGCTTGGTCAGCGGAAAGCGGTCGTCGATCCAGCCGAGAAAGCCGGTGGTCTTGTAGGGATTGGGTACGATGGCCATGTTGTCTGGTCTTCCCTTAGGCCGCAGCCTGGTCTTCGCCAATGACGACGACGTTGTCGCCGTCGAAGCGGTACGGAGGCACCTTCAAGTTGATCGGCGCCGGCACGCCCTTGTAGACGCGGCCCGCGAGATCGAACTTGGAGCCGTGGCAGGGGCAGTAATAGCCGCCCTGCCAGTTCGGCACGATTTCCGGCGCCGGATGATCCGGGCGGAACGTCGGCGAGCAGCCCAGATGGGTGCAGGAGCCGACCAGCACCATGACGCCCGGCTTGACCGAACGCGTCGCGTTCTTGGCGTACTCGGGCTGCTGGTCGACGGTGGAATCCGGGTCGGCGAGATCGCCCTTGACCTTGTCCAGGCTGGCGACCATCTCCGGCGTGCGCTTGAGGATCCACACCGGCTTGCCGCGCCAGGCCAGGGTCAGCATCTGCCCGTCCTCGACGCCGGCGATGTCGGCCTTGACCGGGGCGCCGAGCGCCTTGGCGCGCTCGCTGGGCTTGAGCGAAGCCAGGAACGGCCAGACCACGAAGCCGGCGCCGACCGCGCCTACACCGGTGGTGGCGAGGGTCAGGAACCGGCGACGGCCCTTGTCCACCTCAGTACCCGGGCTCACGCCTTCGGGGCCCATGCCTTTCGGGCTAGCAGCAGCATTTTCCATAGATCTGGAGTTCGGTAGAAATAGTGTGGCGGCGGGCGCGCGGAGCCTGTTCTCTCTCGATCCAGGCCCCTGCAGCTAGCGGGCAACTCCCCGAAGCCTGACGATTATAAGGGGCTGATGCGGCTCGCGTCACAGGGGTCGCAGAAAAAGTTCCACGCCCGGGACGCTGCACGACTCAGCCGGCGCCGCGCAGCAGCCGCGCCAGCAGCGTGTCGACCTGCACGGACAGTCCGCCGCGCTCACGCCGGCCGCCTACGCCAGAACACTCCTCATTAAGGCGGCTACCATCAACTCCGGACTCTTAAAGGCAACCGCTACTCAAGCCGGGAAGACGCCGCTCGAACGAAGCGGCTAAAACATCAAAGTCCACCGCCGTCGGCCCGGCGCGTGACGGGCGGTCAGACGCTCACGCTCGTGCATCCGGATGCAACCAAAGCGCGCCGAGCTTGCCTTCTCTCAGCACGGCAACTGCACCTGGTGCGAATGCAATCACTTCGCCATGCACTGTTTGGTCGCCGATACACAGCCACTGAGATGATGTGTCGTGACCGACAGCCCAGCGCTTGTCAGCATTCAGGCGCTTCGATACTCCGGGCACCACTTCCCCACCGACATACTGTAATCGTCCAGGCTTCGCCGTGGGAGGATCGAGCCTTACAGCGGTCCATGATTCATGCGGACAGAGTCCCCACACATAGATCAGACGCCCGTCTTCGTCGATCTCAATCTGCACATCATTCACAAGCAACGATGTAACTCCTCGCTCTGGTTGCGGCTCCACATCAAAGCTGCGCTCGGAACGACGATAGACAAGTCGTCCCGAGAGCGGCTTTCCATCAAAACGCCTCAGCATCTATCGATCTCACTTCCCAACGAAATTGAAATGCAGGATCAAATCATCCTTCATCACCAGTTCCCATGTGCCTTGGGTTCCGCGGAAAGCACCGGGTACGTCCCAGCGAAGGGCTCCAGCAACTCCGCCTGGATCGGCAATTCCTTTTCCTGCCGCCCTGATTTCTCCAATCGTGAGAGGAGAGTTTAGGAACGGCCTTGCTAGAGAGCTGGCCCCGATCGTCTGTACAACGGGCCTGAACTTATAAGTGGATTCTCTGCGTGGGTTTAAGCTGCCATGGCCAATGGCAGTGCTGCGAAGTAGACCTGATCCGGTGTCTTGCGATCAAGGCTGCTGTGAGGGCGCCGGGCGTTATAGAAGCCGAGGTAGCGCCCGAGCGATGCCTTGGCGTGCGACACCGAGTCGTAGGCGTGCAGATAGACCTCCTCGTACTTGACTGACTTCCACAGCCGCTCGACGAAGACGTTGTCTCGCCAGCAGCCACGACCGTCCATGCTGATCGCGATGCCGTTCTGCTTGAGCAGATCGGTGAAGGCCAGGCTGGTGAATTGGCTACCCTGGTCCGTGTTGAAGATCTCGGGCTTGCCGTAGCGATGAAGTGCGTCTTCGACGGCGTCGATGCAGAAACTCGTCTCCATCGAGACCGACACGCGCCAGGCCAGCACGCGGCGCGTATGCCAGTCGATCACGGCGGCGAGGTAGACGAAGCCCTTGGCCATCGGAATGTACGTGATGTCCATCGCCCAGACCTGGTTCGGCCGATCGATCTTCAGATTGCGCAGCAGATACGGGTAGATCGGGTTCTTCGGATGGCGTCGGCTGGTGTTGGGTTTGCGGTAGATCGCCTCGATGCCCATGCGCCGCATCAGCGTGGCGACGTGCTTGCGGCCCACCTTGATGTCGACCAACGCCAGTAGATCACGCAGCATGCGGGCGCCGGCGAACGGGCATTCGAGGTGCAACGCATCGATCCGACGCATCAAGACCAGATCGGCGGCGCTGACGGGCCGGCGCAGGTAGTACACGCTGCCGCGGCTGATGCCCACGGCACGCGCCTGCTTCGTCAACGACAGCTCGTGGGTGCGGTCGATCATCGCTTTGCGCTCAGCAGTCCCACCTTGATGAGCGCGCCTTCTAAAAAATCGTTCTCCAGCGTCAGCTCGCCGATCTTGGCGTGCAGCCGTAATCTTCCCCGTCTGAGCAACAACTCATAACGAGAGCTTTCTGGCATCGTAACGCCAGGAGGCAGGAATGAAGAAGTCACGTTTTACCGAAACCCAGATCGTCACGATTCTGAAGCAGGCGGACGCCGGCATGGCCGTGAAGGACATCTGTCGCAAGGCGGGCATCAGCGAGCCGACCTACTACAGCTGGAAGTCGAAGTACGGCGGCATGCAGGCATCGGATCTGAAGCGGACCAAGGAGCTGGAAGCGGAGCTGTCGCAGCTCAAGCGCATGTACGCGGACCTGGCGCTTGAGAATCACGCGATGAAGGATCTGATCGCAAAAAAACTGTAGGGCCGGACGCCAAGCGAGAAGCGGCCGGTTACTTGGTGCACACGCATGAAGTGCCCATCGCTCGCGCCTGCAGCTGCGTTGGGTTATCCCGATCGGCGTTCTACCGCGAGCCCGATCATTGGACGGTGCGTGATGCCGAAGTCATCGCGGCTTTGGCGGCGCTGGTGGAAGGTCGTCCAAGCCGTGGTTTCTGGATGTGTCGCAAGCAGCTGCGGCGTCAGGGCCGGCCGTGGAATCACAAGCGGATTTACCGGGTATACAAGCTCATGAAACTCAACCTACGCCGTGCTGCAAAGCGTCGACTGCCCCAGCGTGAGCGGGTGCCGCTGTACGTCCCACGGCTGCCCGACAGCGTCTGGTCGGCGGATTTCATGAGCGATACGCTGATCTGCGGTCGCCGCTTCCGGCTCTTCAACGTCGTCGACGATTTCAATCGTGAATTGCTGCAGGTGGAGGTCGATACTTCGATCACCTCGGAGCGTTTGGTCCGGGTTTTCGAGCGGCTACGCAAGGAGCGCGGCTTGCCGCAGGTCCTTCGTACTGACAATGGCCCTGAATTTCTTGGCGACGCCTTTACGCAGTGGGCCAAGGCAGCGGGTATGGCGATCCAGTACATCCAGCCTGGCAAGCCCAACCAGAACGCCTATATCGAGCGCTTCAACCGCACGATGCGCAACGAACTGCTCGACCAGCATCTCTTTGTCCGCCTCGACGATGTCCGTGAGGCCGTCTACTGGTGGATGCTCGAATACAACGAACAAAGACCCCATGACTCGCTCGGCGATATGACGCCGATCGAGTACGCTCAAGCCGCCAGAAACTCTAGTTTCGAACTGTCGCCTTGACGGGGAAGATTACGTTCCCGCCGGCACACGCGCGGATCGCACCTTTCCCGGATGGGTGGCGGTGTGGATCTCCTTGAGCTTGCGGATGGAGACCTGGGTGTAAATCTGCGTGGTGGACAGCTCCGCGTGGCCGAGCATCGCCTGGATGTAGCGGATATCCGCGCCGTTCTCCAGCATCAGCGTCGCCATCGTGTGCCGGAACAGGTGGCAGGAACCGCTCTTGCCTAAGTCCGCCGCGTTGATGTACTCGCGCACCATCTGTGTGAGGCGGTTCGGCGTAAACGGCTCACCGCGTGCCGCTAGCGCGCCTGACTTTCCTACGCGGTCACTTCATGTAAAAACGGTCGATCAAGGCTTCAAGCACCTTGCCCTCGTTCGTTGGCTCGTAAGCATCATCGAAACCGACCTTGGCCAAGTGATCCGTAAGGACCTCTCGAAACCTTTCTGATGTCTCCGACGAAAGCGGAATCGACATCCCGCTGCCTTCGCCATCCTTGGCATCCCGAACTATTCGCGCAAGCTCATCAGGCAGGAATGCAGCATTCCTCAGATACATGGCCTCTCGCCCAGAAAGACGCACAACACTGTGTTTCTCGTCGCTCATGGCTGCGCACCGGCCCTAGACAGAGGATTCACCGAAACAATCTGTCCGGTCTCAGGATTCACAACTACACGGGCATTTTGACCCGTGAAAATTTGGAACGGCCGCCCCTGTTTATCGACACCTTCAGCTATCTTTGACGGATTCTTCAGGGCGTCCAAGATTGCCTGTGGCTTTGTTCCAGCGCGTGACGCCGCATCACCGATCGCGCGATCAACTCCGTGCCGCGTAAACCCACCAATACGTGTGCCATTCTTAGCAACGATCTCCGCTGCTCCCTTTGCGGCCTTAAATCCCGCATTCGCAATACCCGCATCGGAGACCACGCCGATCGCCGCTGCCGCGATGGATAAACCCGCATCCGTCCACTCGCCTTGCAGGCCATAGAGCCCGCCATCCACAAGTGATGCAGCCGCACCCAGAAGCGATGGCACAAACGAAGCTGCAGTAAGCGCACCATGTGCATACC
Source organism: Hydrocarboniphaga sp. (assembly GCF_965279055.1). Lineage (NCBI taxonomy): Bacteria > Pseudomonadati > Pseudomonadota > Gammaproteobacteria > Nevskiales > Nevskiaceae > Hydrocarboniphaga > Hydrocarboniphaga sp. The sequence goes on from NZ_OZ257125.1 coordinate 3,469,757, forward strand.
CGAAGGCGCCTCCACCCTCCCGGCCCCTGCCGTTTACAGAGCTACTGTCCCCACCTATAACTGTCGCGGCTCCGCTATCCCTTCCCAAATTCCCCTCGACAATAATTTCCGCCGGCAATGGCCCGCCACAGTAGTCGGGCACCGCTGCCGCCGGCTTCGCATTCTGCCTACCGTGGTTCTGACCGCTCCCACCGCCGCCCCCGCCCCCGCCCCCGTAGCTGAATACTCCGCCCGAACTGCCACCACCACCGCCGCCATCTACGTAAACCGTCTCAATGTCTTCATCTGAAAACCCCGTCGGGTCCACTAGGCTCAAAGGATTATTTCGAACGTAGCTGTAGCGGTTATGGCTTTGAGGATCGAACACATTCGGGGTAGTCGGATCCGCCGATATCATTCGGCCGAGGCTGGGATCATAGACCCGCCCCCGCATATGAATCATCGAAACGGAATCCATCATGCGATGACCCGTGTATCCCTCGCTCGTAGTCGAGTTTAGAACACCCAAATCGGCTGGAGCTGGCGCACCGGTCCACGCGTTACCTCGCCGCCTGCCGAATGCATCGAATGAAGCCCTGACTACAACGCCCGAAGCTTGATTCGTTATCGCATCTAAACTTCCAAGATGATCACGATGCAGGTAATAAGTATCAGCAGTCGCGTTGGAACGCTTCGTGTACTGCGCAACGGTTTCGCCGTTCACTGGAATCAGATGTCGGTACTGCGTAACGCCACCGCTTACCACCTGCTCAAAAACACCCGCTACATAGATTGAATTTGTTGTAACACCCGCCTCGACCGTCGCCCGTTTGACGAGATTCCGCCACGCATCGTACTTGAGCGTTTCACTGTTTCCGCCTGAACTCATGCCAGTCGGGTAACCGTAAGACGACCAAACTGCACCGAAGCTCCCTTTACTCAGCAATGTTCCGTCGGCGTCGTATCCCAGTGTGGTGGTGCCAGCAGTAGCGGCGGCGTGCGGACGTGCAGAATCGTATGTGTAAGCTCCTACGTCAGATTTAGCTGCGATATTGCCAATGTCGCTGTAATCCAATGTCAGTACGCTTACGCCATTACGTTCCGCCTTTTTCAAGCGATCCAAAGAGTCGTATATGGGAAAAGACTCTGACACTGCCTGACGCAAATCCGATCTATTGACCAAGCGGTCCACAGAGTCCCAACCATAACTTAAATTTTGAACTCCACCCCCCGTTCCACTCTGGATAGTATCCAGGTACCCGCGCGCGACATCGTAATGCCGGGCCGTTTGAATGCCATTCCCCAAAGTTTCTTGCGTGACTTGTCCGCGTGCATTCACGCTATCGGCAGACCAATACACGGTTCCGGGAGAGGCTGAATTGATTACATCTTTCAGTGCACCGCTCGCGGCATCGTATCGATAGGTTACAGCGAATCTAGAAGCGTCGATCGTTGGATATGTCAGCGTCGAAATCCTGCTGAAATTGTCGTACTCGAACGACACCGCATTAAATGAATTGCCGATCTCCATCGATAGCTCGGCTGTACGGCCAAGCCCGTCGTAGACCCTATACTCGGTATAATTTCCCGGGCCGTCGACTTCCGCTAACTCGCCAATGCCCTTGCCGGATGCAATATCGTACTGCCACTTGGTTTCGCCATCTGCTTCGGTGCGCAGTTTCGGCCTACCCAGCTTGTCGTACTTGTAGGTCGTTATCTGAGATCGAGCATTAGTCATGGACTTGAGCTCGCCCAATCCATTAAACGAGTAACTTGACGCGCCCATATCGGGGTCCGAGATATTCGAGAGATGCCCCCAACCGTCATAGCTTCTTGATACAATATTGCCGACGTCGTCCGTTACGCTCTTCAATTCACCGAAAGGCCAGTAGCCGAAGTACATGTCGTTATTTAGCGCATCGACAACACGCACAACCGCACCCATCGCGTTTGAATACCGAGTAGTGGATTGGCTAGCTGGACTTGTCATCGTTTCAACTGACTGGCCACCATAGACGCTGTAGGCGAAGGTGTAATTTCTACCGTTCGCCTGCGATTCGCTCAACGGGCGGCCAACCTGAGTCACACGGTCCAGCACGTCATAGTCGAAAGTATTCCAGTAGACAACGCCGCCCGAATAGTAAGGCTCGCTTGTTCTATAAACGCGACCTATGGGATCGTACTCATTCAATGTGTAAGAATCGGCTCCGCCGAGCATTTTCCGGCTGGACTGGATTGGGCGATTTTTATAGTCGTATATCTCATAGGCAGAACCGCCAAATGATCCCGCACTCGAAATCGCCGTATAAATTTTGTATTTCCCGTTCGACAGCCCGCAACCCAGAGAACACCATGAATAGGACCAACTGGTCGTACTCGTGTCTGGGCGTGTCTCATAGAAAACCCTGCCGAATCCATCGTATTGCCATGAAATCGTAAGGTTATTTGCATCAGTTAGCTGCTGGACAACTCCTTTTCCATAATCCCACTGCAGTTGAATTACATGATCCAGGGCATTCGTGTATGAAGTAGGGCGGTACCCATTTGGCGCGTAACTAATTGACGTCCGCCGTAGCGGTTCGCCATATGGGACAACGTCTATTGATCGGACATTGCCATAACTATCGTATCCATAAGTGGTCGCAACTTCGAGGGCACCTGGCATAGCGGTAGCGCTTCGCAGGTTGCATCGATTGTAGTTCTGGTCCAACGATGCAGTTCGGGTAGCAGATGAGCCATCGGGCTGCGTCATCACGATGCTGATATTTGTCGGCCGAGCCAGACACCAAGTGCTGCTTTCGCTGGCAGTGTCGAACTGATTGGTAATTACCTTACGCCAAACGTTGGTGGCTGGATCGGTCACTTCAATTGTTTCATTCGTGATGCCGAACATCGTGTTGTAGACCACCGACCGAGAAACAGTGCGCCTCAGCGCTCCGTCGTCATCTCGTTCTGTGGAAACGATAGGCGAAGCATATGGGAAGCTTCTAGCAGTAGTGCCCGATCCATAATCGACGGTCGCTTTGGCAAGGCTCTGCTCGGAGACAATGTATCCGGATGTGCCGCCGGGGACGATGACCCTCACCAAACTCGGCATCGTTGTCCACGGAAACTCCTGATAAAAATCCCTTACTCGCTTAACGCCGTTTCTCGAATCAACGACGCTGCGCTGAGCAAAGCCCAAGTAGCCGCGCCCCTGCACATGCACCTTCGCCCCAAGATAGGAATAGGTGAGAGAATATGTGCCGCCAACACCGTCGTTCGACACTATTTGCCTCACCACGTATTGAGGCGCTTGAAAATCTCGAACCGGGAATAAGGAGCCCGAGCTCTTCGTGTGCACACTCGGGTCAGTCAGGGCCGCATAGGTGACTTGGCGATAGTTGCCAAGCCCATCGGTAAACGTGGTGGCAAGGTCTGCTGCTGCGCCAGAATGGATTTGCGTTCGCCAAGTCCCATAGCCGGAATCGTAATAGGCCAAGTCGCTCTGCCGATCCCCATTACTCTCAAGTACGGCTGTCGCACCTGAAATAGGGAACTCGGATGTTGAGATATCAACGGGCAGATCAAACGAAGTCGCATTAGCCTTAACGATTCGCCAGTTGACGGTGCCGTTTTTATAAACGATATCCTGTCGCCCGTCGCCGTCATAGTCGAACAATAGTGCGTCAGAGATCGCGCTCGGGACCGATATTCCCGTGTTAACAGTCGAAAACGTTCCGTCGCCCTTACTCAAGCAATAAACTAAAGTTGAGCCGCTCCGATAGGCCACGTCGGTGTTCCCGTCTCCATTTGCATCCAACAGCAGCGGTGCAGGAGCCTCAACCGCCTCCTCCATCGTAACGGCCGTGCTCGTGTATGAATCTCCTTGAGAGGTCAGCGCGTTCCAATAGTAGTATTTGGTTACACCTCCGCCCTCGCCTTCAAACTCTTTTACAATCGAGAGAAGCAGGAAATCTGTTCGCCCATCACCATTAAAATCAGCGCGCCTTATGACGCGTCGATTTAGTCCACTTTGAAAGTCGGTCGGGACCTTACCCTCCGCCTGAACTCCAACGTCATAGAGCGTTCGTACAGTGGCTTCGAAAGTATTCCCAGTGCTGAAACGTCCTTTCAGATACTGGCCTTCTACCCACACCAGATCGTCCCTGCCGTCGCCATTTACGTCACCGCTGATTTGCTGTGTAAGCGCACCGGTAATTGGCACAGTTGTCGCTGTCGACACCAACGTGGATCCATTCGATTTAAGTACCGTCCAGTTAGTGGCAGTACTATTAGGAATCAATAGATCACCGCGCCCGTCTCCGTCTATGTCCAGGGCAAGCGACGAAGAAAAATAGGCGTCGGAATAGGCGATGCTGCTTGCTGCTCCGAGAGTGCCATCAAACAAACCGAGTCGAAGCTTTAGCTGGCCCGCATATGAGGATAGAACATCGTCCCGCCCGTCTCCATTTACGTCGAGAAGTCTAAGCGTCGTAGTTGCCAAAGAGGGAGACGCAGACGTCGGGACCGCGAACCCTTTTGTTCCATTTTGCCAACTGATCGTAGTAGGCGGAAAACAGTCGGACCCTGCGCATTCGGTTACCGACTCAAGAAGACTACGTTGTGTAGTGACACCACTCGCTGGCTTATACGACAGCGAATACTGATGAACATTGGCGCTGTTATACAAAACCGCTATCGAGGTAAGGCGGTAGGGTTGCTTTATCTGGCTACCGGCAAGATAGTTCTGCCTTACGTCGACAGCTGGCTTTAATTCATATGTGAACGCAATGCGGTACAAACCCTCGCCTTGCGGGGTTCCCGTGTAGTAAATCTCAATCGGTCGATATGATCCGGCCTCCTTCGCATAGACAAATCGTATGTAGTTCCCGGATGTGTCAGTTATTCGTGAAATCGCCCAGGTCCTAACGACCGCGGTACCATCAAACTCGATACGCGAGTCGTCGGTGCCTCCATACTGCACGATATTTCCGTTCGGACTGTGCACTTGGAACCATTGCGGGCCGGAACTGGGAATCCAACCAAGTGCACCCGATGAATTCGCCGTTATTTTATTAAAAGTTTGAATTTCCGTTTCATACACCGATCCGCTGGCGCCGTAGTTTCCGGAAATTACCTTTAACTTGTTATCACCAAGGCAGAAACGATCGCTCATCGTTCTATTGACGGGCGCCACCAATCCGTCCTGTGCGAGAGTACTTTTGCACCGAGAAATTGACGATAGCCCGCTTACGTCCCAGCCGAAGCCGACAAGGCCGTTGTTGGCAACGTTCGAATACCCAATCGCTAGCCTTGGCTCCATCCCAGCAATACCAGATGGAAGCGATATTGGAATTGAGAACTCTGCCGCCCCCGACGGACTCACCGAAAAACTGTCTTCCGTTGCACCGACATCGTCGGCCACAGCATGCGCCGCCGAACAGAAGAGAAAGACAGCCGCAAGAATTCTAACGACCTGCTCCATAGCCGTACCCCCAAGTTCCCTGCTCGAACTTTATTGAGGTAATGATTGCTCTGCAACCGGATTGCTGACGCCGGCAAGAGCAGTCGAATTAGAGTGACTCCAGCTGAGAAGGTCGATCTGATTGCGGTTCTGCAGTGCTCACCAATTCGAGCTTGGCGCGGCAGTGCCAGTAACTCCACGTAATTGCATTCGGAGGCATGTCACCTCAGCAGCTCCTCGAGCTGGTCGGACGCGGCCTCGCCGCGCAGCAGCCGCGCCAGTAGCGAGCCAACCTGCACGCGCAGCTCGCCGACATTGGACTGGCGCACCATCGCCTTGACCTCGAGCACGCTGCTCGGGTGCATCGAGAATTCGGTCAGGCCCAGACCCAGCAGCAGCCGCGTATAGCGCGGGTCGCCGGCCATTTCGCCGCACATCGCGACTTCGATGCCGGCCGCCTCGCCGGCCTGGATCGTCATCCGGATCAGCTGCAGCACGGCCGGGTGCAGCGGGTCGTACAGATAGTTGACCTCGTCGTCGACGCGGTCGATCGCCAGCGTGTACTGGATCAGGTCGTTGGTGCCGATCGAGAAGAACTTGGCGTGCCGGGCCAGGATCGGCGCCGCGATCGCCGCGGCCGGCACCTCGATCATCGCGCCGATCGGCAGCTTGTCGGCCATCGCCACGCCCTGTGCGCGCAGCTCCTCGCGCAGGCTCCCGATGATCGCCGCAGCCTGGCGGAACTCGGCGAGGCTGCTGATCATCGGCAGCATGATCTGCATCTGGCCGTGCGCCGAGGCCCGCAGCAGCGCACGCAGCTGGCTGCGGAACATCTCCGGCTCTTTCAGGCACAGCCGGATCGCGCGCAGGCCCAGCGCCGGGTTGTTGGGCGTCGGCCCGCGGCTGCGGCCGGAATCGACCTGCTTGTCGGCGCCCAGGTCCAGCGTGCGGATCGTGATCGGGCCTTTCACCGCCGACACCACGCGCGCATAGGCGTCGTACTGCTCGTCTTCGCTGGGCTGATCCTTGCGGTTCATGAACAGGAATTCGGTTCGGTACAGGCCCACGCCTTCGGCGCCGTTGGCGGCCGCCACCGCCGCGTCTTCCGGCAGCTCGATGTTGGCCAGCAGGTGGATCAGCTCGCCGTCGCGCGACTCGGCCGGCTCGTCGCGGATCAGGCTGAGCTTGTTGCGCGCCACCGCCTGCGCGCGCTGCTTGCGCCGGTAGAACGCCAGCGCCTGCGCTTCCGGGTCGGCGAGCACGTGGCCGAGTTCGCCATCGATGATCGCCTGCTCGCCTTCGCGCAACAGCCGCCGCGCGTTGTGCATGCCGACGATCGCCGGAATGCCGAGGCTGCGTGCCAGGATCGCGGTGTGGCTCAACGGCCCGCCGTACTCGGTGACGAAGGCGACCACCGACTGCTGAGCCAGCAGGATGATGTCGGCCGGCGTGATGTCGTCGGAGACGATCACGGTCGGCTCGCTGATGCTTTCGGACTTCAGCGCCAGCTGGCGATCGGTCTTCATCAGCACCCGCAGAATACGCGTGCAGACGTGCTCGACATCGTCGCCGCGGGTGCGCAGGTACGGGTCTTCCATCTGCTGAAAGACTTCGACCAGCGCGTCGCGCGAGCGCCGCAGCGCGGCCTCGGCGTTGCAGCGCTGGGCCCGGATATGGCCGACGGTGGCCTCGGTGATCGAGCGGTCGTCCATCATCAGCAGATGGGTGTCGATGAACGCGGCGATATCGCCCGGCGTACCCACCGGAATACGTGCGCGCACTTCGCGCAGCTGTTCTTTCGCGCGACGCTGCGCGCCGTAGAAGCGCACCACCTCGCCCTCGATGTCCACCACCGGCAGCGTGTACTCAGGAATCTCCAAATCGCCGCCGTGCAGCTTCTGCACGCGACCGATCGCGATGCCGCGCGAGACGCCGATGCCGGGCAGCCAGAGGCTCATGCTGTCGGCTGTTTCCCCTCTCCCTCCGGGAGAGGGTGGCGCGCAGCGCCGGGTGAGGGAGTTGCAGATTCGAGCCGCACTGCGAGCCCCTCACCCGTCCCTTCGGGACACCCTCTCCCGGAGGGAGAGGGCAACGACGATCGAGAACAGTCGGCGAATCTCATGTCTCAGGCTTCCTCGCCAAAGCGATCCGCGATCAGCGCCGCCAGCTCGTCCAGCGCCGCCTGCGCGTCGCCGCCTTCGGCGATCAGCGTGATCTGGCTGCCCTGCGCCGCGGCCAGCATCATCACGCCCATGATGCTTTTGCCGCTGACTTCGCGCTGCTCCTTGCGCACGCGGATATCCGCGGCGAACTTCGAGGCCAGCGTGACCAGCTTGGCCGCGGCACGCGCATGCAGGCCGAGGCGGTTGACGATCGTGACGCTGCGTTCCACAAATCTCTCCTCAAGAGCTCAAACGCGGGCACAGGGTGATGCCCTTCCGGCCGCCTTCGACAGCGGCGCGGGCCATTTCATCCAGGCTCAACGCGGGGTAGTTGAACACGCGCACCAGCATCGGCAGGTTGACACCGGCGACCACCAGGGTCGGCGTGCCGCTCGCCAGCTGGTTGGCGATATTGGCCGGCGTCGAGCCATAGGCGTCGGTCAGCAGCAGCACGCCGGCGCCGCGATCGAGCCGCTCGATCATGCGCACGCCCTGGCGCAGCAGCACGTCGGTGGCCTGCACGCGACGCACTTCGAGCACGTCGGTTTCCAGCGGCAGCGGGCCGAGCATGTCGGTCATCGTCTCGATCAGCAGGTGTCCGAGCTTGCCGTGCATGACCAGCAGCAGGCCGACGCTCATTGCAGTTCCCGATGCTTGTGCATGATCTGGTCGGTATGCGCGCGAAAGCGCTCGGCCAGCCGCTCGACGATATACACGCTGCGATGCTGGCCGCCGGTGCAGCCGATGGCGATGGTCAGATAGGCGCGATCCTGCGCACGGAACGACGGCAGCCAGTTCTCCAGAAAACGCGAGATGTCGTCGATCATCGACACCACCGGCGTGTGGCTTTTCAGCCAGGCTTCGACCTTGGCGTCGCGACCGGTGAGCTTGCGCAGGCCGGGCTCCCAATGCGGATTCGGCAGGCAACGCACATCGAAAATATAGTCGACGCCGCTGGGCACGCCGTTCTTGAACCCAAAGCTCAGGAACAGCACCGACAGCTTGCCTTCGCCGGCTTCCGACAGGCGCTGATAAACCGCCTCGCGCGCCTCGTGCAGGTTCAGGTGCGAGGTGTCGAGCGGCTCTTCGGCGAAGTTGGCGATCGGCTGCAGCAGCGTGCGTTCTTTTTTAATCGCCTCAAGCAGCGACAACTTGTCGGTCGACAGCGGATGCTTGCGCCGCGTCTCGCTGTAGCGGCGCATGATCACGTCGTCGTCAGCGGTCAGGAACAGCACGCGCACGTCGACGCCTTTCTGGCGCAGCTTGCTCAGGTACACCGGAAAGCGCCGGATCTGTGCCGCGGTTTCACGCGCGTCGATGCCGATCGCCAGGCGCTCGTAGCGCTTGCCGGAAGCCTTGGACAGCGCGCGCCGCAACATCGGGTCAATCAGCGCCAGCGGGATATTGTCGATGCAATACCAGCCCAGATCCTCGAACTGTTTCAGCGCGACGGTCTTGCCGGCGCCGGACAGGCCACTGACGATCACCAGTTTCATACGAACCGCTTCATGGCTTGGCTGGCTTCCTGGGTTGCAGCGGCACCGGCGGCTATCGCGCTGGTCTGCCGCGCGACGAAATCGGCCGCGGCATCGTAGCCGCTGCGCTTGAGTTGCTGGTCGCGGCAGGCGGCCTCGGCCAGCGCCGCGAGATTGTGACCGACGCGGATCGGCAACGCGATCTCGGCGATGCCGGCGCCGAGCAGCGGGCGCGTATTGCGCTGGCCGTAGACGCGGTCCGGCATCTCGGCGGCCTCGCTGGGCGCGATCAGCCTCAGCATCAGGTCCAGCGGACAGCCGTCGAGCACGGCCGCGGCGCCGAACATGCGCTCGATGTTGAGGATGCCCAAGCCGCGTACTTCGAGAAAACCGCGCAGCAGCGGCGGGCAGCGGCCGTGGATGCGGCCGTCGCCGGCCTTGATGAATTCAGCGGCGTCATCGGCGATCAGCCGGTGACCGCGTGCCAGCAACTCCAGCGCCAGCTCGCTCTTGCCGACGCCGCTGCCGCCGACCAGCAGCACGCCGACGTCGAATATCTGGATGAACACCCCATGCAGGGTCAGCGGCGCGCTGCTCATGGCGCGCTGTCGCTCAGCTGGCGGTGTAGCCGGACAGCAGCGAATACAGCGCGCGATCGTCGGGAGCCGCGCGCAGCTTGGCGCAGAAGGCTTCGTCGGAAAACATTTCGGCGATCGCGGCCAGGTGCTTCAGATGCGCCTCGGTCGCCGCCTGCGGTACCAGCAGGCCGAACACCAGGTCCACCGGATTGCCGTCGTGCGCGTCGTAGTCCACCGCGTGCTTCAGGCGCATGAACGCGCCGACGCTGGTGTCGACGCCGGCCATGCGCCCATGTGGAATGGCGACACCGTGGCCGAGGCCGGTGCTGCCGAGTTTCTCGCGGCCGGTGAGGCTGTTGAACACGTCGGCGGATGCCAGCCCACTGGCGCCCTTGGCCAGCAGCGCGGACAGCTCTTCGAGTGCTTTCTTCTTGCTCGTCACCGACGGGCCGGACAGAACCCGGTCTGCCCCGAGAATTTCACTCAATTTCATTAAACCGCACTCCAGCCGTCTATCCGTATAGCCGGGGATTCTATCCGAACTGACCCGCCACCCAAGCCTGGCCCGGGCGCACCCGAGGTTTCGCCGTGGCGACGTGCCGGCCAAACAAAAAAGCCCCGCCGCGGATGCGCGGCGGGGCTTTTGGGTGAAGCGCGCTGGCTTACTGCAGCGGCATGCGCTTGACCGCTTCACGCACGTGATGGTCGCGCATCTTTTCCTTGTGACGGCGGGTCTGCTGGTCGAGCTTGTCGATCAGGCTGTCGATCGCCGCGTACATGTTGTCGTCGACGGTCGCCTCGGCGTGCATGTCGGCGCCGCTGGCGTGAACCGTGGCCTCGGCCTTGTGTCGCAACTTCTCCACCGTCAGAACCACCTCGGCGTTGATCAGGTGGTCGAAATGTCGTTCGATTCGCTTCAGCTTGCTGGTGACGTAGTCGCGCAGCGGCGGCGTGAGATCGACGTGATGGCCGGAGATGTTCAGGTTCATCGTGGGGTGACTCCTGGTGGGCGGGTCCGGAATGGACCCGGGAGGAACAACCCGCCGACGGCCCCCGCCGCCAACGGGGACAAAAAAGTTTATGCGATGGCTTTGCGCTCGTGTGAGGGTGGAATGTTCAGCGCCTCGCGGTACTTGGCAACGGTACGCCGGGCCACCTGGATGCCTTCCTTCAACAGCAGGTCGGCGAGCGTGGAATCGGACAAGGGCCGCGACGGATCTTCACCGCCGACCATGCGCTTGATCATCGCCTGGATCGCGGTCGCCGAGCAGACGCCACCCTGGGTGGTCTGCACGTGGCTGCTGAAGAAGTACTTGAGCTCGTAGAGCCCTCGCGGGGTCAGCATGTACTTGTTTGCGGTAGCTCTCGACACCGTGGATTCGTGAATCCCCAACTGCTCGGCAACGTCTCGCAACACCAGAGGCCGCATCGCCTCTTCGCCATATTCCAGAAAAGCGCGCTGCTCTTCAACTATGCATTGGGACACGCGCAAAATCGTCTCGTTCCGCGACTCGAGGCTGTTGATGAAATAACGCGCCTCCTGCAGGTGCTGCTTCATCTGCAACTGGTCGCGCGACTGGTCGGCGCGCTTGATAAAGCCCTGGTAATGCGAGTTGATGCGCAGCCGCGGGGTGTGCTCCGGGTTCAGCGATACGCGCCAGCGGCCGGTCTTCTTGGCGACGATGACGTCAGGCCGCAGGTAGTCGGATTCATGCGCCTGGAACGGTCGGCCCGGGTGCGGCTGCAGGTTGCGCACCAGCGCCGCGCCAGTGCGTAGCGTGTTCACGTCCAGGCCGGTGGCGCGGCGCAGGCCGACTTCGTCGCGGCGCGCCAGCAGCAGCAGATGACCGTCGACAATGCGCATCGCCGCGGCGTAGCCGGGGATGCCGGCGTCCATCTGCTGCAACTGCAGGCGCAGGCATTCGCTCAGGTCCCGTGCACCAACACCGGGCGGATCGAAGTCCTGCACCAGCCGCAACACCGCCTCGACCTGCTGCGGCGTCACGTTGAATTCCTGCTCCAGCCGCACGCACAGCGCCGGCCAGTCTTCCAGGTAACCGTCCTCGTTGATCGCGTCGATCAGGTTGGCGGCGATCTCGGCCTCGACCGCATCGACCGGCATCAGCTGCGCCTGCGAGGCCAGATGCTCCTGCAGCGTTCCGGTGCTGCGCAGATTGGCCTGCAGGTAATCCTGCAGACCCTCGTCGTCGGAGCCGCTCGCGCTCGGCGTGTAGTCGTCGAATACGTCCTGCCAGTCGGCGTCGACCGGCATGTCCTCGGGAATGGTTTCGGTGGCCGTGACCTCGACCAGGCCACCGTCGGCGGCGTCGGCAGCCGACTCGGACGAAGACGCCGTCTCAGCCGGCACGCTGTCCCAATCCGGCTCGTCGGCGTCGGTCTCGAGCATCACGTTGGAGTCCAGGGCTTGCTGGATTTCCAGCTGCAGGTCCAGGCTGGACAGCTGCAGTAGACGAATGGCCTGCTGGAGAGCAGGCGTCATCGTCAGGGACATGCCGGCCCTTAGCGATAGCGATTGCTTCATTGCAGGACTCGGCCGGCGCCGTCACCGGTTAGAGGGGATGGATCTGAGTACATGCCCCCATTCTATACGGCGGTATGAGTCTTGCATCAAGTAGGCTAGACGATGATCGTATGGCAGCGCATACTCCGCAGCTAGGCCGGCTCAGCGTACGCAGCCACCGCCACAATCCCCGCTTTACAGCTTGAACTGGTCGCCCAGGTAGACCTTGCGCACGGTCTCGTTGGCCAGCACTTCCGCAGGCGAGCCTTCCGCGATCACCCGGCCCTCCGCCAGGATGTAGGCACGGCTGCAAATCCCCAGCGTCTCACGCACGTTGTGATCGGTGATCAGCACGCCGATGCCGCGGCTTTTCAGGTGATCGACGATGTGCTGGATGTCGGACACCGCCAGCGGATCGACGCCGGCGAAGGGTTCGTCCAGCAGAATGAAGCGTGGATTCGCCGCCAGCGCGCGCGCGATTTCGACCCGGCGACGCTCGCCGCCGGACAGCGCCTGGCCCTCGCTCGCGCGAATGTGGCCGATATGCAGGTCCTCCAGCAGCCGCTCCAGCTCTTCCTTGCGCTGGCCCTTGTTCAGATCGTCGCGGGTTTCCAGGATCGCCAGGATATTGTCGGCAACCGACAGCTTCCTGAAGACCGACGCCTCCTGCGGCAGGTAGCCGATGCCCAGGCGCGCACGCGCATGCATCGGCAGCCGGGTGATGTCCTTGCCGTCGAGCTCGATCACGCCGCCGTCGGCCGGCACCAGGCCGACGACCATATAGAAGGACGTGGTCTTGCCGGCCCCGTTGGGGCCGAGCAGGCCGACGATCTCGCCGGCCTCGACGCGCAGCGACACGTCGCGCACGACGACGCGCTTCTTGTACTGCTTGGACAGGCCGCGCGCGGACAGGATCGAGGTCATGGCAGGCCTATGGTTTCGGCGTCGGGGTCGAAGTCGTCGGCGGGGTCGTCGGCGCCGCGGGCGGCGCGCCGGTCTTGGTCGGCGGCTGGATCACGATGCGCACCTGTCCGCCGGTACCGCCGGCGGCCTGGATGCGGCGCTCGTTGACGTTGTAATGGATGGTCTCACCGGTGATTTCGTCTTCGCCGCGCGTGACCTTGGCGTCGCCGATCACGTCGGCCAGGCCGCTCTGCGAATCGAAGTTCAATTGCTTGCCGCGCGCGGTCACCGGGGGATCGCTTTGCCCGCCGTCGTCGGCCGCGGGCACGCCGGTGTGCAGCAGATGTGCCGGCGCGCCGGTGATCTTGGCGCGGTACTGGCCGTCGCCGAGCTGCTCGAGTTCGAGCCGGTCGCCGTCCATGTTCAGCGTGTCTGAGCTGAGCTTGACGTTGCCGGTGTAGACCATCAGCCCGTTCTTGGCCCAGTCGACGCTGGTCGCCGTCACCGTCACCGGACCGGTCGGCCGGAAGCGGTCGGCGGCGCCCTGCTTGGTGTCGGCCTTGGCCATCGGCTTGGCCGCCGGCACCGCGGTTTTCGCAGCCGCCGGCACGGTCGCGGCCGGTTGCGCCGCAGCGGCCAGCGCGCTGCCGCCGGCCAGCAGCATCACGGCGGCGATCCCGGCCAGCCAGCTCGATTCAACGCTTGCGCGGTACATATTCCATCCTCACGTTGCCCAGCAGCTGCACGGTCTGCTTGTCCCAGTCCGCTTTCAGACCCTTGGCGGTGCCGCTGCGGCTGTCGCTGTCGAAGCTCACGCCGGCGTCGGTGTTGACCTGCTTGCTGACCGGGTCGACCCACAGCTGCGGCGTGTTCGCCACCAGCGCCTCGCCGTCCGGCCAGGCGCCGCTGATGTCGACCGGCCCTTCCATCAGAATGCGTTTTTCGTGCGCCGGCGCGGAGCCTTTCGGCGAGGTCAGCCGCCAGGGCACCTGACCGATGTTCGGCACGTTCATCTTCAGCTGTTCGTAGCGCGCGGACTCGTCGTCGAAGTAGTCGGCGCTCTCGGCCTCGGCGGTGAATTCGCGCTGGCCATTGACGTCGAGCCGCGTCCATTGCACGCCGCGCAGGCTGTAGCGCGGCGCCACCGCTGCGTCGGGCGCGGTCGGCGGCTCCGGGTCCATGCTGCTGGAGCCGAACAGCAGCCAGGCGCCGAGCATCAGCGGCACCGTCAGCCAGGCCCAGTACGGGCGGATGCGCTCGATCGCGTCACGAATCATCGCGCTCATCCGGCAGCGCCGACGAAGCCGCTGTGCGCCAGCAGGCCCTGGGCTTCGAGGATCAGATCGGAGGCCTCGCGGATCGCGCCTTCGCCGCCGCGGAATTCGCTGACCCAGTGCGCCGCGTGCAGCGCGCTGCGATGCGCGTCGGCGACGCTCATCGCAAGACCCACGCGCTGCATCAGCGGCAGATCCGGCGTGTCATCGCCCATGTGCGCGCACTGCTCGTCGCTCAAGTTGAGCTTGGCCAGCAGCGCCTCGTAGGCCGGCAGCTTGTTTTCGGTGGCGAGCACGATATGCGGCACGCCGAGCTGTTCGAGGCGGCGCTGCATCGCCTCCGACGGCCGGCCGGAAATCACCGCGACTGCTATGCCGGCACGCAGCAGGTTCTTGATGCCGAGGCCGTCGCGCACGCTGACCGCCTTGATCTCGAAACCATCGGGGCCGAGATACAGCTTGCAGTCGGTCATCACGCCGTCGATGTCCAGGAACACGCAGCGGATTTTCGCCGCGCGCGCCAGCACTTCCTCCTGCATCAGGCGGCTCACTCAGACCACTCCGGCGCGCAGCAGGTCGTGCATGTGGATCACGCCGCAGAGCCGGTCGTCGGCATCGGCGACCAGCAGTGCGGTGATCTTGTGCTGCTCCATCAAACGCACCGCTTCAGCGGCCAGCCATTCAGGTCTGGCGCGATAGCCGCCGCGCTTCATCACCTGGTCGATGGTCGCGGTGCGCAGGTCGATGTTGGCTTCCAGCGAGCGGCGCAGGTCGCCGTCGGTATAGACGCCGACGATGCGGTCCTGCGCGTCGACGACGGCGGTCATGCCCAGGCCCTTGCGCGTCATTTCCAACAACGCGACGGTCATCGGCGTGCCCGGCGCGACCTTGGGAATGCGCTCGGCCTTCTGCATCACATCGTCGATCTTCAGCAACAGCCGCCGGCCGAGCGAGCCGCCCGGATGCGACAGCGCGAAATCTTCCGGCGTGAAGCCGCGCGCATCGAGCAGCGCCACGGCCAGCGCATCGCCCATCGCCAGCGTCGCCGTCGTCGAGCTGGTCGGTGCGAGGTTGTGCGGACAGGCCTCCTGCGTCACCGACACGTCGATATGCACGTCGGCGTTGCGCGCCAGCGTCGAATTCGGCTTGCCGGTCATCGCGATCAGCGGTGCGCCCATGCGCTTGATCAGCGGCAGGATCGTCAGGATCTCGGCGGTCTCGCCGGAATAGCTGATCGCCAGCACCACGTCGTCGCGGGTGATCATGCCGAGGTCGCCATGGCTGGCCTCGCCCGGATGCACGAAGAACGACGGCGTGCCGGTGGACGCCAGCGTCGCGGCGATCTTGCCGCCGATATGCCCGGACTTGCCCATGCCGGTGACGACGATGCGGCCCCTGCAGGCCACCATGCGCTCGCAGGCCGCCACGAAGGTCGCGTCGATCCGCTGCAGCAGGCCATTGAGGCTGTCGCGCTCGATTTCGAGGACGCGGCGACCCATGCTTTGCAGGTTTTCGGGATTCACGAAGGGCAATCGGACTCTTTCAGGGTCACGCAGTTTACGCGCTTACGCGGGAGCGGTCGTGTATGAAGAGGTTTCCCCTCTCCCCTTGTGGGAGAGGGTGCCGCGTAGCGGCGGGAGAGGGGTACAAGGTTCAGGCATACAACCCCTCTCCCGGCCCTTCGGGCCACCCTCTCCCACAAGGGGAGAGGGGCATGACAACTACGAAGCCCTCTGCTTGATCAGATCAAACGCCTGCAGCGCCCGCGCCCGCGACTCGCCCAGATCGACGCTCGGCACCGGGTAGTCGATCTTCTGCCGAGCCGACTCGGCCGGCCCGAGCAGCCAGGGCGCATGGACCAGCTTGTCCGGCAGCGCGGCAATCTCCGGTACCCACTGGCGCAGGTAGCGTCCCTGCGGATCGAACTTCTGGCTCTGCGTGACCGGGTTGAAGATACGGAAGTAAGGCGCGGCGTCCGCGCCGCTGCCGGAGACCCACTGCCAGCCCATGGAATTGGCTGCAAGGTCGGCATCGACCAGCGTGTCCAGGAACCAGGCCGCGCCTTCCTGCCAGGGGATCAGCAGGTTCTTGGACAGAAAACTGGCCACGATCATGCGCACCCGATTGTGCATCCAGCCGGTGCTCCACAGCTGGCGCATGCCGGCGTCGACGATCGGCACGCCGGTGGCGCCGCGCTGCCAGCGGGCCAGGTCGGCCGCATATTCACGCGGCTGGCGCCAGGCGAACCCGGCAAAACGCGGGTCCATCGGCTCGGTCGGCGTCGTCGGGTAGTGGTAAATCACGTGATGCGCAAATTCGCGCCACAGGATTTCGCGCTCGTAGGCCTCGGCGCCAGCGGACACGCCGGGGCCGTGCTGCTCGGCCAGCTCGCGCTGCAAGCGCGCCAGGACTTGCACCGGGCCAATCTCGCCAAAATGCAGGTGCGGCGACAGCAGCGAGGTCAGCAACTGGTCGGGGCGGTCGCGCCCGGCGCTGTAGTCGTGCAGCGCCTCGTCGCAAAACCGACCCAGCCGCCGGTGCGCGCCCGCCTCGCCCGGCGTCCACATCCGGCTCATGCCGGCGTCCCAGCGGATCCTCGGCAGCAGGCCGAGCGAGTCGATGCTCAGACTTTGGGCGGCCAGGCCCGGAATCCTGCGCGGCGCCGGCAGCGGCGAACGCGGCGCTCCCCTCGCCCGGACGTTGCGCGAGAACGGCGTATAGACGCGATACGGACCGCCCGTCTGGGTCTGGATCTCCCAGGGCTCGGCCAGCAATGCACCGTTGTAGGTCTGCACCTCCAAGCCGGCGGCGATCAGCGAATCGCAGGTCTTGCGATCGGCCGCGTCCTGCGCGGGCTCGTACAGGCGATTCCAGAACACGGCTTCGGCGCCCTGTTCTTTTGCAAGCTGGCCCAGCACCTTGGCAGGCTCACCACGGCGAATGACCAGCTCTGCGCCGCGTTGGTTCAGATCCGCGGCGAACGCGGTCAGCGACTGGTGCAGCCACCAGCGGCTCGCCGCGCCGGGCTCGGTGCCCGGGGCCTCGAAGCCGCCGATGTAGACCGCAAGGATGCGCTCCGCGCGCTCCAGCGCGTGGGACAGCGCCGGGTTGTCGGCCAAGCGCAGATCGCGCCGGAACCAGACCAAAGCCGTCTTCATTTGACAGGGCTCGCTAAAAAAGAACGATTGTAGGGCGGCGGCCACCGCGCCGGCTGCAGCCCGGCCGCAGCCGGCCCGTATAATCGCGCCCCATGACGAATCCCCTCAGCAACGCGATCGACATCGTCGGCGTTCGCAAAACCTATGGCTCGCTGCAGGCGCTCAAGGGCGTCGAGTTCTCGATACCGCGCGGCGAGTTCTTCGGCCTGCTCGGCCCCAACGGGGCGGGCAAGTCGACCCTGATCAGCATCATCGCCGGCCTGGTGCAGGCCGACGCCGGCCACATTGCGGTGCTCGGCCACGACACCGTCGGCGATTTCCGCGCCGCGCGCCGGCTGCTCGGCGTGGTGCCCCAGGAGCTGGTCTTCGATCCCTTCTTCAAGGTCCGCGACATGCTGCGCATCCAGGCCGGCTACTACGGTTCCGGCAAGGAAGTCTGGCCCTGGATCGACGAAATGCTCGAGCGGCTCGATCTCGCCGACAAGGCCAACGTGTCGCTGCGCGCGCTGTCCGGCGGCATGAAGCGCCGCGTGCTGATCGCCCAGGCCCTGGTGCACAAGCCGCCGGTGGTGATCCTCGACGAGCCCACCGCCGGCGTCGACGTCGAGCTGCGTCGCACTCTGTGGAGTTTCATGTCCGAGCTGCACCGCCAGGGTCAGACCGTGGTGCTGACCACGCACTACCTGGAAGAGGCGCAGGAGATGTGCTCGCGCATCGCGATCCTCGATCACGGCGAGGTCAAGGCGCTGGAGAGCACACGCTCGCTGCTGAAGCGCCATCCGTTCCGCTTTCTGCGGCTGAAGCTCGCCAATGGCGTAACCACCTTGCCGCCGGCACTGCAGGCTCTGGTCGCATCGGAATCCGAAGGCACGCTCGAACTCAAGCTGGAAACCGGCAAGCACCCGATCGCCGGCGTGTTCGACGCGCTGCGCGACGCCGGTATCGCGATCGAGGACGTGCAGACACGCGATCCCGATCTGGAAGACATCTTCGTGGAGCTGACCAAGTGAGCCCCAACCAGGTCGGATTCGTCACGCTGCTGAAAAAAGAAGTGATGCGCTTCTGGTCGGTGCTCGGCCAGACCGTGACCGCGCCGGTGATCACCGCGCTGCTGTACCTGCTGGTGTTCGCGCAGGCGCTGGCCGGCCGCGCCTCGGCCTACGAAGGCGTCAGCTACACCGAGTTCCTGGTGCCCGGCCTGATCATGATGACGGTGATGCAGAACGCGTTCGCCAACACTTCGTCGAGCCTGATCCAGAGCAAGGTCATGGGCAACATCGTGTTCCTGCAGATGGCGCCGCTGGGCCCCTGGGAATGGTTCAGCGCCTATATCCTCGCGGCGCTGGTGCGGTGCCTGCTGGTAGCGTTGGCGATGTTCGCCGCGACGCTGTTCTTCGTGCCGCTGGCGATACACGCGCCGCTGGCGCTGCTGGCGATGTTCGTGCTGTCGGCCGGCAGCCTCGCGGTCGTGGGCCTGATTGCCGGCATCGTCTCGCAGAAGTTCGATCACATCGCCGCGTTCACCAACTTCTTCATCAACCCGCTGGCTTTCCTGTCCGGCGTGTTCTACTCGGTGCATGCGCTGCCCAAGTTCTGGTACACGGCCTCGCACCTGAACCCGTTCTTCTACATGATCGACGGCTTCCGCTACGGCTTCTTCGGCCGCGCCGACGTGCCGATCTGGCACAGCATCGCCTGGACCGGCGGCTTCTTCGCGATCGCGTCCGCCGTGTGCTTGTGGATGCTGATCAGCGGCTACAAGATGAAGCGCTAGATTTGCTTGTCTCCCTCCCCTGCGCAGCGGGGGAGGGTCGGGGTGGGGGCTGGCGGCGAAAGCTGCTCCGCGACTTCCGCCCCCACCCTAACCCTCCCCCGCTCGCGGGGGAGGGAACTACATAGAGCGATACGCGCATGACCAAACAAGAAATCCAGCAACTGATCGAGGCCGGCCTGCCCGGCGCCAGCGTCAAGGTGTTCGGCGACGATGGCCAGCATTTCGAGGCCGAGGTGATCTGCGCCGAGTTCGCCGGCAAGCTGCCGCTGGCGCAGCACCGCATGGTCTACGCCACGCTGGGCGACAAGATGGGCCGCGACATTCACGCACTGCAGCTGCGCACGCGCGCTGCTTAATCAGAGGCTCCCGATTTGGACAAGTTCATCATCGAGGGCAATGGTCCGCTCAACGGCGAAATCGACGCCAGCGGCGCCAAGAACGCGGCCTTGCCGATCCTGTGCGCGGCGCTGCTGTCCGACGAGCCTTTGACCGTCAGCAACGTGCCGGCGCTGTGGGACATCGGCACCACCAAAAAACTGCTGGCGCAGATGGGCGTGTCGGTGGAGCAGCCCGATGCGCACCGCATCGTGCTCGACGCCAAGCCGATCACGACTTGTGTTGCGCCGTACGAGCTGGTGCGCACCATGCGGGCCTCGATTCTGGTGCTCGGCCCGCTGGTCGCGCGCCGCGGCGAGGCGCATGTGTCGCTGCCCGGCGGCTGCGCGATTGGCGCGCGCCCGGTCGATCTGCACCTGATGGGCCTGGAGGCGATGGGCGCGGAAATCACGCTCGACGGCGGCTTCATCCACGCTAAGTGCAGCAAGCTGAAGGGCGCGCACATCGTCTTCGACACGGTCACCGTGACCGGCACCGAAAACCTGATGATGGCCGCGACGCTGGCCAGCGGCGAAACCATCCTCGAGAACGCCGCGCGCGAACCCGAAGTGGTCGACCTCGCCCGCTGCCTGCGCGCGATGGGCGCGAGGATCAATGGCGACGGCACCACGACGATCCGCATCCAGGGCGTCGAGAAACTGCATGCGGCCGAGCACAGCGTGCTGCCGGACCGCATCGAGACCGGCACCTACCTGCTGGCGGCGGCGACGACTCGCGGCCGGGTGCGCGTCAACAAAACCGACCCCGGCCTGCTCGACGCGGTGCTGGTGAAACTGCAGCAGGCGGGCGCGAAAGTGAAGACCGGCACCGACTTCATCGACGTCGACATGCAGGGCCGCCGCGCCACCGCGGTCAACATCCACACGATGCCGCATCCGGGTTTCCCGACCGACATGCAGGCACAGATGATGGCGATGAACTGCGTCGCCGACGGCACCGCGACGATACGTGAAACCATTTTCGAAAACCGCTTCATGCACGCGCAGGAGCTGATCCGCCTGGGCGCCGACATCCGCATCGAAGGCAACATCGCCATCGTCACCGGCCGCGAACGCCTGCAGGCCGCGCCGATCATGGCCACCGATCTGCGTGCGTCCGCGTCGCTGGTGCTGGCCGCTCTCGCTGCGGATGGCGAAACGCTGATCGACCGCATCTATCACATGGACCGCGGCTACGAAAACATCGAGGGCAAGCTCACCGCTCTCGGCGCGCGCATCAAGCGCATCTCGAAGCTGGGTTGAGCTGCTGCGCGCGAGGACCGGCAACGGTCCCGCACAGGAGGACCGCATGGCCGAACAAGCCCGTCTCGCCGTACTGATCGACGCCGACAACACCACGCCGGCGATCGCCGGAGCGCTGCTGAAGGAGATTTCGACCTTCGGTATCGCCAGCGTCAAACGCATCTACGGCGACTGGACGCAGCCGAACCTGAAAGGCTGGAAGGACGTGCTGGTGAGCCTGTCGATACAGCCGGTGCAGCAGTTCGGCTACACCAGCGGCAAGAATTCCACCGACGGCAAGATGATCATCGACGCGATGGACTTGCTTTACACCGGGCGCTTCAACGGCTTCTGCCTGGTCTCCAGCGACAGCGATTTCACCGGCCTGGCAGTGCGCATCCGCGAATCCGGTCTGACCGTGTTCGGCTTCGGCGAGCGCAAGACGCCGACTTCGTTGGTCTCGGCCTGCGATCGCTTCATTTATCTCGACGTGCTGCGCGAAGTGGAAGCGCCGGAAGTCGAATCGGCGCCGAGAGCCAAGCCGACGGCGGCATTGAAGACCGATAAAAAACTGATCGCGCTGTTCCGCGACGGCATCGAGGCGATCGCCGACGAAGAAGGCTGGGCCGCGCTCGGCGGCGTCGGCCAGATCATCGGCAAGCAGGCGGCGGACTTCGATCCGCGCAACTACGGCTACAAGAAACTCAGCGATCTGGCCGCCGCAATCGACGTGTTCGAAGTCGAGCAGCGCCGGCACGAGGACGGGCGCAGCAAGGGTGTGTACATCCGCACGCGTCGCGCCGCCAAGAAACGCTAGCCGCAGCTGTAGGAGCGGATCCCATCCGCGACTGAGGCCTAGACAGTACCGTCGCGGATAGGATCCGCCCCTACAGATCAGGACGACCGCTTTTATTCATCGCCACGCGGTCCGTTAACGCATGTTTACCGTACACCGGTAGCGATCGCGCCGCGAGATGCCTACAATCGG
Source organism: Hydrocarboniphaga sp. (assembly GCF_965279055.1). NCBI lineage: Bacteria > Pseudomonadati > Pseudomonadota > Gammaproteobacteria > Nevskiales > Nevskiaceae > Hydrocarboniphaga > Hydrocarboniphaga sp. The sequence continues at coordinate 3,491,631 of NZ_OZ257125.1, forward strand.
CGCACCCACCGACCTCGCAACTTCGTCTGGCAGGCAAAACACAGCCCCTGCTCCCACGAAGGAATCTTGCGATGCCTGCGGTCACCCTGCGCCACACTTCCAACCTGCTCCTGTTGCTGGCCCTTGTCGCGCCGGCCAGCCTGCTCGCCGCCGAAGGCGACAACAAGCCCGAGCCCAACGCCGTCGTACTCGACACCGTCACCGTCACCGAAGCCGCGCAAAAAGCCTACACCGTCGACGACAGCGCCTCGGCGACCAAGCTGCCGCTGAGCCTGCGCGAAACGCCGCAGTCGGTCAGCGTGATCACGCAGCAGCGCATGCTCGACCAGGATCTGCAGTCGCTGCGCGACGTGCTGGACAACACCACCGGTGTCTATTCCTACGCCTACGACAGCGAGCGCGTGGTGTTCACCTCGCGCGGCTTCACCATCGACAGCAGCTTGTACGACGGCGTGCCGGTCGCGCCGGGCCTGAACGCCGGCTCGGCCGACCCGACGCTGGACACCGCGCTGTACGAGCGCATCGAAGTCGTGCGCGGCGCCACCGGCCTGCTGACCGGCGCCGGCAATCCGGCGGCTTCGATCAACCTGGTGCGCAAGCACGCCGACAGCGACGTGTTCACCGGCTCGGCCTCGCTGAGCTACGGCTCCTGGGACGACTTCCGCACGACCGCCGACATCAGCACGCCGCTGACCGCCGACGGCAAGATCCGCGCGCGCGTGGTCGGCGTCTACCAGAACCGTGAGTCCTACACCGACCTGTACAGCAACGAAAAGCAGGTGTTCTACGGCGTCATCGACGCCGACCTGACGCCGCACACGCGGCTCAGCGTCGGCTACGACTACCAGCAGACTCTGCCGCAGGCCAACACCTGGGGCTCGTTCCCGCTGTTCTTCAGCGACGGCTCGCGCACCGACTGGCCGCGCTCCGTGACCACCGCCGCCAACTGGAGCTACTGGAACAACCGCAACGAAACACTGTTCGCCGAACTCCGGCATGACTTCGGCAACGGCTGGTCGCTGCGCACCACTGCGCAGCGCCGCGAAACCGACAGTTACGCCAATCTGTTCTACGTCTACGGCTTTCCGGACAAGGACACCGGCGAAGGCCTGTTTCCCTACGCGTATCGCAGCGACAACTACGGCCGCCAGAATTCGCTGGATGCCTACCTGAGCGGCGCGTTCGAGCTGCTCGGCCGCAAGCACGAGCTGGTATTCGGCGGCATGGGGTCCTGGCTGCACCGCGACGAGACCGAGTATCAGCATGGCGAGCTGGCCGAGGTCGGCAATTTCTACGAATGGGACGGCTCGTATCCGGAGCCCGAGTTCAATACCACCGGCGACTACATCGCGCGTGTCCGCACGCGCCAGGCCGCCGCTTACTCGGCGCTGCGCCTGTCGCTGGCCGATCCGCTGAAGCTGATCGTCGGCGCGCGCTACACCGACTACAAGACCAGCGATTTCTATATCTACGACGTGACGCCGACGGTCGAGAAGGACTACCAGAAGCTCACGCCCTACGCCGGCCTGATCTACGATCTGAACAAGACGTATTCGGCCTTCGCCAGCTATACCCAGATTTTCAATCCGCAGAAGTTCCAGGATTCGGCCGGTGGCTATCTCGGCCCACTCAGCGGCTACAGCACCGAGATCGGCGTCAAGGGCGCGCACTTCGACGGCCGCCTGAATACCGCGCTGACGCTGTTCGACACGCGCCAGGACAATGTCGCGATTCTGTCGGGTGGCTTGATCAACGACGATCCGATGCGCCCGGCCTACAAGGAGGCTGATGGCACGCGCACGCGCGGCTTCGAGCTAGAGGCCAACGGCGAGCTCGCCAGGGACTGGAACCTGTCGCTGGGCTGGTCGCACTACACGATGCAGGATGCCGACGGCGTCACCGTGAAAGCCTATATCCCGCGCACGATGGTGCGCGCGTTCACCACCTGGACGCTGCCCGGTGCGCTGCAGGATCTGACCGTCGGAGGCGGTCTCAACTGGCAGTCGGACAACCAGATCACCACCGGCAGCTCGCTCGAAGGCGACACCTCGACGATCCGCCAGGGCTCGTACATCCAGGCCAGCCTGATGGCGCGCTACCAGATCACGCCGAAGATCAGCGCGCAGCTCAACGGCGAAAACCTGCTCGACAAGAAGTACTACGTGATCGACGAATACGGCAACCTGTACTACGGCGCACCGGCGAGTGTGAACGCGACGCTGACATTCAATTTCTAGTCCGTACCTGCTGTCATTCCCGCGAAGGCGGGAATGACGGTCATCCGGCTCTAAGTCAGTGCCTTCGACGGATCGAAACGCAGCGCGACACCGGAAAGCTGCGCGCGCAGCGCGGCGCGGATGTTCGCGGCGATCAGTAGCGCGGCCGAGCCGATCGCGAAACCTTCGGGGCGGATGTTGCTGATGCAGTTGCGCGCCTCGTCGGTATTGCCGACTTTAGGCGCGTAGGTGATGTAGGCGCCGAGACTGTCGGGCGACGACAGCCCCGGCCGCTCGCCGATCAGACTCACCGCAATGCGCGCGGCGATGCACTCGCCGACTTCATCGGCCAGCGCGACCCGCGCCTGCGTGGCGATCACCACCGGTGCGATGGCGATGCCAGTCAGCAGCGGCATCAAGGCCTGAAGCAGCGGCACGGCATTGCTCTGCACCGCCGTCGACGACAGGCCGTCGCTGACGACAAAGACCAGCTCGGCATCGCGCGGCATCGTCTTCAACGCGGCCAGCGCTTCAGGTTGCAGGCGCCGGCCCCAGTCAGGCCGTGCCAGATACGCGGCGCGATCGGCGGCGCGGCTCGCCACCTCGACCACGGCGAACTGCTCGCCCTCGAGTTGTGCGCGCAACGCCGAAACATCCAGCGGCAGATGCACCGCGTCGCGCGCCTGCGCGTGCGCCAGGCCGAAGGCCAGCACCTCGCGCGTCGGCAGGCTGCTGCCGCTGCGGCCCAGCGCGATGCGCGCGGCGGTGTGGCGGCGCAAGGCGGTCCAGGGGTCGGCTTCGCTTTGCCCTCTCCCTGCGGGAGAGGGTGGCGCGACAGCGCCGGGTGAGGGGCTCCCCGACGCGGGTTCAGCTGGAACCTGCGAGTCCCTCACCCCTGGCCCCTCTCCCGGAGGGAGAGGGGAAACCGGCGGCTTGCTCATCGAGCGCTCTCCGAAAACGCCGTCAACGCCGGTAGCACCGACGTGCCCCGCGAATCCTGCAATTTTCCTTGCGCATCGATCAGCCGCATCTTCAGCAGCCACTCCTCGAACTCCGGCGCGTGGCGGAGCCCCAGCGCCTCGCGCAAGAACAGCGAATCGTGGAACGAGGTGCTCTGGTAATTGAGCATGATGTCGTCGGCGCCGGGAATGCCCATCACATAGGTCACGCCGGCCGCACCGAGCAGCACCAGCAGATTGTCCATATCGTCCTGATCGGCCTCGGCGTGGTTGGTGTAGCAGACGTCCACGCCCATCGGCAGGCCGAGCAGCTTGCCGCAAAAATGATCCTCGAGGCCGGCGCGGATGATCTGCTTGCCGTCGTACAGATATTCCGGCCCGATGAAGCCGACCACGGTGTTGACCAGCAGCGGCTTGAACGGGCGCGCAACTGCATACGCGCGCACTTCGCAGGTCTGCTGGTCGACGCCGTGATGGGCGTTGGCCGACAGCGCGCTGCCCTGCCCGGTTTCGAAATACATCAGGTTGTCGCCGACGGTGCCGCGTTTCAGCGATAGGCCCGCTTCGTAAGCCTCCTGCAGCATCGCCAGGTTGATGCCGAAACTTTTGTTCGCCGCCTCGGTGCCGGCGATCGACTGGAACACCAGGTCGATCGGCGCGCCGGCCTCGATCGCCTCGATCTGCCGCGTCACATGCGTCAGCACGCAGCTCTGCGTCGGGATGTCGAAGCGCGCGATCAGCTCGTCGAGCAGCCGCCACATCGCCATCAGCTTGCCGGGTTCGTCGGACACCGGGTTGATGCCGATGACCGCGTCGCCGCAGCCGTAGAGCAGGCCGTCGAGGGTGCTGGCGGCGATGCCCTTGGGATCGTCGGTCGGATGGTTCGGCTGCAGCCGAACCGCGAGCCGGCCCGGCAGGCCGATGGTGTTGCGAAAGCGCGTCGTCACCCGGCACTTGCGCGCGGCCAGGATCAAATCCTGGTTGCGCATGATCTTGGACACCGCCGCGACCATCTCCGGCATCAGGCCGGGAGCCAGCGCGGTCAGCATCGCGGGCGTCGCCTGGTCGGACAGCAGCCAGTCGCGGAACTCGCCGACGCTCAGCGACGCCACCGGCGCGAATGCGTCCACGTCGAAGCCGTCGACGATCAGCCGCGTCACGTCGTCGGCCTCGTAGGGGATCAGCAGGTCTTCGCGGAAGCGCGCCAGCGGCACCTCGGCCAGCGCCAGCCGGGCGGCCATGCGCTCCTCGGCGGTGGCGGCGGCGACGCCGGCCAGGTAGTCGCCGGAGCGCGCCGGCGTCGCCTTGGCCATCAGCTCGCGCAAGGTGTCGAAGCGGTAGGACCGGGCGCCGATGGCGTGGTGGTAGCTCATGGGGTTTTGGCAGCAAAGGGCGGACCAGGGTTAGCCAATCACATCGTCGCTGAACACCCAACTGTAGGAGCGGATCCTATCCGCGACTGCGCCGGCGGGGTACGGGTCGCGGATAGGATCCGCTCCTACACGGCGGACAATCACGCCCAGGAATATGCCGGTAACGCCCGTCGGTTAAAATCGCCGCCCTTCCGCATCACCGATGCCCGCAATGACCGGCCTCACCCTCGCCCTGTCCAAGGGCCGCATCCTCGAAGAAAGCCTGCCGATGCTCGAACACGTCGGCATCGCGCCCGCCGGCGACATCGACCGCCTGCTGCGCGTGCCCAGCCAGCGTGCCGACGTGTCGCTGGTGATGATCCGGCCGGCCGACGTGCCGACCTATGTCGAGCACGGCGCCGCCGACCTCGGCATCGTCGGCAAGGATGTGCTGATGGAACATCAGTACGAACAGGGCGGCAACGAGCTGTACGAGCCGCTGGACATCGGTATCGCCCAGTGCCGCATGTCGGTGGCCGCGGTGCGCGGCTATGTCGCGCCCAGGGGCCGGCGCCTGCGCATCGCCACCAAGTATCCGGAGATCGCGCGCCGCTTCTACGCCGCGCGCGGCGAGCAGGTCGAGATCATCAAGCTGTACGGCTCGATGGAACTGGCGCCGCTGGTCGGCCTGGCCGACCAGATCGTCGACCTGGTGGCCACCGGCAACACCTTGCGCGCCAACGGCCTGGTCGAGATCGAGAAGATCTGCGACATCAGCTCGCGGCTGGTGGTCAACAAGGCCTCGATGAAGATGAAGCACGCCGCGATCCAGCAACTAATCGCCGCGTTCAGGGAAGCCGACGCGAAGAGGACCGCGGCGTGAGTATCGAGAGCATAGAAATCCTGCGACTGGATGCCAGCGCGCCGGACTTCGACGCGCAGCTCGAAGCCCTGCTAGACCGCGCGCCGGAGCAGAACGCGGCCGTGACCAAGACCGTCGACGGCATCGTCGCCGACATCCGCCGTCGCGGCGACGTCGCGCTGCTGGAATACACCAATCGCTTCGACAAGCGCAGCGTCGGCGACGCCGCCGCGCTGGAAATCTCGCAGGCCGAGCTGGAAGCGGCGTGGCTGCGCCTGCCGGCCGATCTGCAGTCCGCGCTGGAACAGGCTGCCGAGCGCATCCGCGCCTACGCGCAGCACCAGAAACTGCAGGGCTGGGAATTCAGCGACACGCTCGGCAACACGCTCGGCCAGCGCGTCACCGCGATGGACCGCGTCGGCGTCTACGTGCCCGGCGGCAAGGCCGCGTATCCGTCCAGCGTGCTGATGAACGTGATTCCGGCAAAAGTCGCCGGCGTACCCGAAGTGATCATGGCGTTTCCGACGCCGGGCGGGGAATACAACGACGCTGTGCTCGGCGCCGCGCATCTGGCCGGTGCCGATCGCGTGTTCACCATCGGCGGCGCGCAGGCCGTGGCCGCGCTGGCCTGGGGCACCGCGACGATTCCGGCCGTGGACAAGATCGTCGGCCCCGGCAACGCCTATGTCGCCGCGGCCAAGCGCGCGGTGTTCGGCCGCGTCGGCATCGACTCGATCGCCGGGCCTTCCGAAATCGTCGTGATCTGCGACGGCGGCACCGACCCGCGCTGGATCGCGATGGACCTGTTCAGCCAGGCCGAGCACGACGAGGACGCGCAATCGATCCTGATCGCGCCGGATATCGCCTACCTGGAGCGTGTCGCGCAGGCGATGGAACAGCGTCTCGCCGAACTGCCGCGCGCCGGCATCGTCCGCGCCGCGCTGCGCGGCCGCGGCGCGCTGATCGCGGTGCGCGATCTGGCCCAGGCCGCCGCCATCAGCAACCGCATCGCGCCCGAGCATCTGGAGCTGTCGGTGGCCGAGCCGCGCGCGCTGCTGGAAAAAATCCGCCACGCCGGCGCGGTGTTCCTCGGCCGCCACGCGCCCGAGGCTTTCGGCGACTACTGCGCCGGTCCGAATCACGTGCTGCCGACCTCGCGCGCGGCGCGTTTTTCCAATCCGCTCGGCGTCTACGAGTTCCAGAAGCGCAGCAGCCTGATCGAATGCAGCGCCGAAGGCGCCAAACCGCTGGCCGCGATCGCCGGCCGCATCGCCGACGCCGAGGGCCTGCAGGCGCACGCGGCCTCGGCGCGCGATCGCGGCTAGACTGCCGCGCAGGCAACACCACAGGACTTTCGTCATGACGCGTATCGCCCGCCGCTGCCTGATGCTCGCTGTCGCCACCACGCTCGCCGCGCTGCTCAGCGGCTGCGACGACGGCAAGGTCGGCGTCGAACTGTCGGCCGATCCGGCGGCGACGACGGCCAATCGCCAGATCGGCGTCAGCATCGAGGCGATCACGCTGCAGCGCGACGACGGCAGCGAAGACCGCATCAAGCTCGACGATCCGGTGACGGTCGATCTGCTGCTGTACAACGGCCGCACGTTCACGCTGCTCGACGCCGAGTCGCTCGACGCCGGCGACTACACCGGCATCCGCCTCGAGTACCGCAATCCGCAGAACGACGACGGCAAAGACAATTACGTGATCGACGGCAACGGCGCGCGCCAGGCGCTGATCGTCGACGCCGACGACGCCTTTACGCCGCTGGATCTGACGGTCAAGAAAAAAGGCAAGACCTACACCCTGCAGCTGCGTATCGATCTGCGCCTGTCCTACTCGGAAAACAGCAACACCGACGAGCGCCATCTGGCGCCGGTGATGCGCGCGGTGCGCGATACCAAGGCGGCCAAAGTCAGCGGCAGCGTCAAGGATTCGCTGATCAGCGGCAGCGACTGCAAGGACGGCCGCAACACCGGCGTCGGCGTCACCGTCTACGCGTTCAACAAGCTCGCCGAGGGCACCGAGCCGCACGACTACGACGGCAGCGAGCCGCGCGCGATCGCGACCACGCCGATCACCGGCAGCAGCGGCAACTGGCGCTACAACCTGCCGCTGCTGCCACCCGGCGACTACACGCTGGCGCTGACCTGCAACGGCGATATCGAGGATCCGACCGAACTGCAGAGCGACGAGATCGAGTTCCTGAGCGACACCCACGACGTCGAGCTGGGTGAAGGCGACGACGACGACAAGGATTTCAACTAACAAGATCGCCGAATACACACGCTCCGTTCGTCCCGGGTAGCGGGCTTGCCCGCGTATCGAGGGAGAGGGCCGTGCTCGAAGCCGGCCCTTGATGCGCCGCCGGCCACCACCCGGGATCAACGGGTTTAGTTCGGACCGTTGAACACCGTTGCAGCCTGGGGTTAAACCCCCAGTCGAGTTGACGCCACGCTCCAAGCTGCCAAGCTAGCCGTCTCGCGGCGGGGACCGCGTTCGATGCAAACAACGCAAATGAACGACAAATCGGCGCTGTTGGGCCAGCTCAAAATCGACCGCGGGCCCGAGCAGTCGGGCGACGGCGGATCGGCGGGCAAGTGGATCGCGCTGGCGATCGTGCTGCTGCTGATCGCGGCGGCGCTGGCGTGGTGGCTGCTCAAGCCCGGCGGCCTCACGGTGAAGGCCGCGGCCGTGCAATCGGCCGCCGGCAACGCTGGCGGCCCGGCATCGCTGCTCGACGCCTCCGGCTACGTCGTCGCACGTCGCACCGCGACGGTGTCGGCGAAAATCACCGGCAAGGTCACCGAGGTGCTGATCGAGGAAGGCCAGCACGTCGACGCTGGCGAAATCGTCGGCCGGCTGGACGACACCAATATCCGCGCCGGCTACGACCAGTCCAGGGCGCAGCTCGCGTATGCGAGCGCGGCGCACGACCAGGTGCGGGTGCAGCTGGCCAACGCGCAACGCGATTACGATCGCAAGAAGCAGCTGTTCGCGCAGCATTTCGTCAGCCAGTCCGAAGTCGACAATGCGCAGACCGCGCTCGACGACCTGAAGGCGCAGCTCAACACCGCGGCGCGCAACGTCGACGTGTCGCGCCAGGGCATCGAGGTGTCGCAGAAGAATCTCGACGACACGGTGGTGCGCGCGCCGTTCGCCGGCGTGATCACCGTGAAAGCCGCGCAGGTCGGCGAGATCGTGTCGCCGCTGTCGGCCGGCGGCGGCTTCACCCGCACCGGCATGGGCACGATCGTGGACATGGATTCGCTGGAGATCGAAGTCGACGTCAACGAAAGCTTCATCAACCGCGTGCGCGCCGGCCAGCCGGCGACGGCCAAGCTCAACGCCTATCCGGACTGGGAAATTCCGGCCGAAGTGATCGCGATCATCCCGACCGCGGATCGCAGCAAGGCGACGGTGAAAGTGCGCGTCGGCTTCAAGCAACGCGGCGATCCGCGCGTGCTGCCGGACATGGGCGTGCGCGTGTCGTTCCTCAGCGCCGCGCCGTCACCGGGCAGCGACAGCAAGGCCAAACCCGGCGTGCTGGTGCCGGGCGAGGCGGTACAGGCGACCGGCGACACCGGCGTGGCCTGGGTCATACGCGACGACAAGCTCGAGCGCCGCGCGGTCAGGCTCGGCGCGCGCAGCGGCGACAACATCAACGTGCTGGCCGGCCTCACCGCCGGCGAGCGCGTCGCAATCGGCGACGCGGCGAAGTTCGAAGACGGCGCCCTGGTGAAAGTGGAACCGTAGGTCGGCGAGGGATTGCCAAGCCACCAACGCCAATATCGTTGACAGCACACAGGGATCAGACCATGAACTCGATCGTCTCACTGAAGAACGTCACCAAGCGCTATGTCCGCGGCAAGCAGAGCGTCGAAGTGCTGCACGCGCTGAATCTCGAAATCCCGGCCGGCGATTTCGTCGCCCTGATGGGCCCGTCCGGCTCCGGCAAGACCACGCTGCTGAACCTGATCGGCGGTCTCGACAACACCACCGAGGGCGAGGTGATCGTCGCCGGCGAGCGCATCGACCGGCTGTCCGGCGGCGGGCTCGCGAAGTGGCGCGCACGCCACGTCGGCTTCGTGTTCCAGTTCTACAACCTGATGCCGATGCTCAGCGCCGAGCGCAACGTCGAACTGCCGCTGCTGCTGACTTCGCTGTCGAAAAGCCAGCGCATGAAGAACGTCGCCGCCGCATTGACCGTGGTCGGCCTCGCCGACCGCGCGCGCCACAAGCCGTCGGAGCTGTCGGGCGGCCAGGCACAGCGTGTCGCGATCGCGCGCGCACTCGTGGCCGACCCGACGCTGCTGGTCTGCGACGAGCCGACCGGCGATCTCGACCGCACCACCGCCGACGACATCCTCGGCCTGCTGCAGACGCTGAATCGCGAGCACGGCAAGACCATCGTCATGGTCACGCACGATCCCAAGGCGGCCGAGTACGCCAAGCGCCAGCTGCACATGGACAAGGGCAGCCTGGTCACTGCCGACGCCCTTCACGCCTAGCGCCGCCGGGACAACATCCAAATGAAATACTTTCCGTTCGTTTGGTCGACGCTGTGGCGCAAGAAGGCGCGCACGATCTTCACGCTGCTGTCGATCATCATCGCGTTCCTGCTGTTCGGCATGCTCCAGGGCGTCAACGCCGCTTTCCAGCATGGCGTCGACAACGCCAACGTCAACCGGCTGATCGTTTCCAGCCGCATTTCGCTGACCGAGCCGCTGCCGCTGTCGCAGATGCAGCAGATCGCCACCGTCGACGGCGTGGCCCACGTCACCTACGCGGTCTGGTTCGGCGCCTACTACCAGGAGCAGAAGAACTTCATCTTCGCGGTCCCGACCGAAATCGACAGCTACATGGCGACGGTTCCGGAAGTGAAAGTCGCGCCCGACCAGGTGGACGCGCTCAAGCGCAACCGCTCGGGCATCCTGATCGGCGTGGAGGCGGCGAAGAAATACGGCTGGAAGATCGGCGACCGCGTGCCGCTGCATTCGACGATCTGGACGCGCAAGGCCGACGGCCAGTCCGACTGGACTTTCGACGTGGTCGGCATCTACGACTTCACCGGCGACCCGCGGCAGACCGACGGCGCGATCTTCAACTACAGCTATTTCGACGAGGCCCGCGCCTTCGGCCGCGGCACCGTCGGCTGGTGGATCGTCAACGTCAAGGATCCGAACCGCTCGGGCGAAATCGCCAAGGCGATCGACAAGCAGTTCGAGAACTCGGCCGACGAGACCAAGAGCCAGAGCGAGAAGGAGTTCGGCCAGAGCTTCCTCAAGCAGTACGGCGACATCAATTTCATCGTCCACGCGATTCTCGGCGCGGTGTTCTTCACGCTGCTGTTCCTGACCGGCAATACGATGATGCAATCGGTGCGCGAGCGCATTCCGGAACTCGCCGTGCTCAAGACCCTGGGCTTCAGCGACAACACCGTGCTCGGCCTGGTGTTCGCCGAATCGCTGATGCTGTGCGGGCTCGCCGCCGCCATCGGCCTGGGCATCGCGCAGCTGCTGTTCCCGGGCCTGAAGGACACCATCGGCGTCGCCACCCTGCCGGGCAGCGTGCTGCTGACCGGCGCCGGCGTCGCCCTGCTGCTGGCGCTGGTCACCGGCCTGCCGCCGGCGCTGAGCGCCAGCCGCCTCAACATCGTCGATGCGCTGAGGAGATAGGCCCATGTTCAAGCAGACTTCCGCCGTGGTCGCGATGAACCTGCGCGCGCTGCCGCAGCGTGCCGGCGCCTCCTCGGTGATCGTCGTCGGCATCGCCGGCGTCGTCGCCGTGCTGGTGTCGGTGCTGGCGATGGCCACCGGCTTTCACAAGACCGTGGCCAACTCCGGCAACCCGGACCGCGCCATCGTGCTGCGCGGCGGCTCGCAGAGCGAGATCAACAGCTCGATCAGCCGCGACAACGCACTGACCATTCTCGATGCTGCGGGCATCAGAAAAGACGGCGACGGCAAGCCGATCGGCACCAGCGACGTGGTGACGATCGTCAACCTGCCCAAGCTCGCCGACGGCGCCGAGTCCAACGTCACGCTGCGCGGTACCGGTGCCAAGTTCGCGGCGCTGCGCCCGGAGTTCAGGCTGATCCAGGGCCGCATGTTCCAGCCGGCGGTGCGCGAACTGATCGTCGGCGAAGCCGCGCTCAAGCAGTTCAAGGGCGTCAGCGTCGGCAGCAAGCTCAGCTTTCGCGAATCGGAATGGACCATCGTCGGCGTCTTCAGCACCGGCGCCGACAACCACGAATCGGAGCTGATCGGCGATGCCGAAACGGTGCAGTCGGCGTTTCGCCGCACCGCGTTCCAGTCGATCACCGTGATGCTGGAATCGGCCGCCACGTTCGACACGTTCAAGGACCAGCTGACCACCAATCCGACGCTGACGGTGGACGTCAAACGCGAGCAGGAATACTACGCCGAGCAATCCAGGGGCCTGACCAAGCTGCTCAACTTTCTCGGCTACTTCGTCGGCGGCATCATGGCGATCGGCGCGATGTTCGGCGCGCTGAACTCGATGTATTCCGCGGTCTCCGCGCGCAGTATCGAAATCGCCACGCTGCGTGCGATCGGCTTCGGCGCAATGCCGGTCGTGATATCGATTTTCGTCGAGGCCCTGCTGCTGTCGCTGCTCGGCGGCGTCGTCGGCGCCGCGCTGGCCTGGGGCTTCTTCAACGGCAACGCGGTCAGCACGCTGGGCGCCAACTTCAGCCAGGTGGTGTTCCGGCTGACCGTCAGTCCCGGCCTGATCATCGCCGGGATTCTGCTGGCGTGTTTCATCGGCATCCTCGGCGGCCTGTTCCCGGCGATCCGTGCCGCACGCCTGCCGATCGCGGCGGCGCTGCGTGCCGGCTGATGCAGCCAAGGCTGGCTGAGCTCGAAGCGGCGGCGCGCATCGTTCATGCGTCGATCGCGCCGACGCCGCAATACCGCTGGCCGCTGCTGTGCGAGCGGCTCGGCGCCGAGGTCTGGCTCAAGCACGAGAATCACACCCAGGTCGGCGCGTTCAAGATCCGCGGCGGCCTGGTGTACTTCGATCATCTGCTGCGCGACGGCAGCCGTCATCGCGGCGTGGTCGCCGCCACCCGCGGCAATCACGGCCAGTCGGTCGGATTCGCCGCACAGCGGCACGGCATTGCCGCGACGATCGTCGTGCCGTTCGGCAACAGCCGCGAGAAGAACGCGGCGATGCGCAGCCTCGGCGTCGAGCTGATCGAGCACGGTGAAGATTTTCAGGCGGCGCGCGAACAGGCGGAGAAAATCGCCGCCGATCGCCATCTGCACCTGGTGCCCTCGTTCCATCCGCTGCTGGTCGCCGGTGTCGCCAGCTACTGGCTGGAATTCTTTCGCGGCGTCGCCGGTCTCGACACGGTCTACGTGCCGATCGGGCAAGGCTCCGGCATCTGCGCCGCGGTCGCGGCACGCGATGCGCTGCAGCTGCCGACCGAGATCGTCGGCGTGGTGTCCAGCGGTGCGCCCGCCTATGCGCTGTCGTTCGCGCAGGGCTCGCCGATCGAACACGCGGTGACCACGCAGCTTGCCGACGGCATGGCCTGCCGCAAACCCGATCCGGCAGCGCTGGAAATCATCCGCCACGGCGTGCAGCGCATCGTCGAAGTCGGTGAAGACGACATCGCGGACGCGATGCGCACGCTGTTCCAGTGCACCCACCAGCTTGCAGAAGGCGCCGGTGCCGCGTCGTACGCAGCGGCCGCGCTGGAGGCGACGCGCAACCGCGGCGGCCGCGTCGGCCTCGTGCTGTCCGGCGGCAATGTCGATCGCGACGTGTTCGCGCGCGTGGTGGCCGGCTGATGGCGGCCCGCAAATCCGCCGCACTGCAGCTGCAGGCCAGCCTCAGCCTTGGCTCCAAAGCCGGCACGCTGGCCGGCGCGCAGCGCATCGAGCTGCTGGAAGCGATCGGCAACACCGGCTCGATCACCAGCGCGGCGAAAGCCGTCGGCCTGAGCTACAAGGGCGCCTGGGATGCGGTCGAGGCGATGAACAACATGGCCGACGCGCCGCTGGTCGAACGCATCGCCGGCGGCCGCGGCGGCGGCGGCACACAGCTGACCGCGCGCGGCCTCGCGCTGGTGGCGAGCTACCGCGCCGCGGCCGAAGAACATCTGCGGTTCGTCGAGGCGCTGAACCAGCGCTTGAAGAACAATAGTGGCGATCTGCAACTGCTAGGACGGCTCGCGATGAAAACCAGTGCGCGCAACCAGCTGTGGGGCCGCGTCGTCCGTGTCGCCACCGGCGCGGTCAACGACGAAGTCGAACTCGAGATCAAGGGCGGCGACCGCATCGTCGCCGTGGTCACGCACGAAAGCATCGAACAGCTCGGCCTGAAAGCCGGCGTCGATGCGGTGGCGCTGGTCAAGGCCTCGTGGGTGATCCTCGGCGTCGACGACGGCGGGCCGAAGCTGAAACTGTCGACGCGCAACCAGCTCGCCGGCACCGTGAAAGCGCTGACGCCGGGCGCGGTGAATACCGAGGTGGCTGTGGATCTGAAGGGCGGCAACACGCTGGCGGCGGTGGTCACCAATGTCAGCGCGCAGAGCCTGGGGTTGAAGCCGGGCGTTGCGGTGACGGCCTTGTTCAAGGCGTCGAGTGTGATCATCGGTGTCGCGGGCTAAGACGCACAGCCACCTGTAGGAGCGGACCCTGTCCGCGACAGTGCTCTTGCAGCCAAGAGTCGCGGACAGGGTCCGCTCCTACAGGTCAAGCGACCAGTTTTCCGTCGTCGATGTTCAACACCCGATCCGCCAGATACGCCACCTCGTCCGGCGCATGGCTGACATACAGCATCGGCAGCCTGGTCTCGTCGCGGACGCGTTTCAAAAACGGCAGGATCTGCGATTTGAGCCGCGTGTCCAGCGACGACAGCGGCTCGTCGAGCAGCAGCAGCCGCGGTGAATACAGCAGCGCACGGCCGAGTGCGACGCGCTGGCGCTGACCGCCGGAGAGCTGATCCGGCCGCCGCTCCAGAAACCCGCCGATCTCCAGCAACTCGCAGACGCTTTCGAGCGTGAAGTGACGCTGCTGTGGCGCCAGGCCGCGCCAGCCGTACAGCAGGTTGGCGCGCACGCTTAAATGCGGAAACAACTGGCCATCCTGAAACACCAGGCCGAAGCCGCGGTGGTGCGCCGGTACGAACACGCGCTGCGCGGTGTAGACCAGGGTTTGCGAATCGAAGCGGATCTGCCCGCTTTGCGGTTTGAGCAGGCCGGCGACCAGCGCCAGCAAGGTGCTCTTGCCCGAGCCCGAAGGCCCGCAGATGCCGGTGACGCCCTCGCCCAGGCGATGCGCGATGTCGAGCGCAAAACCGCCGCGACTGAAATGCAGATCGACTTCGAGCATGCTCAGTCGCGCCCGCGCGTTTCGAGCCGGCGGCGCATGCGCGTGGTCAGCAGATGGCCAACGAACAGCGCGGCGAAAGCCAGCGCCAGCGACAGCAACGCCAGGCGCATCGACGCCGCGTCGCCGTCCGGCACGTGCGAGTACGAATAGATCGCCAGCGGTAGCGTGCGCGTCTCGCCGGGAATGTTGCCGACGAAAGCCATGGTCGCGCCGAACTCGCCGAGGCTGCGCGAGAAGCACAGGATCGCGCCGACGAAAATGCCGGGCGCGGCCAGCGGCAGCGTGATCGTGGCGAACACGCGCAGCGGCGCAGCGCCCAAAGTCGCAGCTGCCTGTTCGAGCCGCCGATCCACCAGCTGGAACGCCAGACGGATCGGCTGCACCGCCAGCGGAAACGCCATCGTGGCGGACGCCAGCACCGCGCCTTTCCAGTCGAACGTGAGGGTGATGCCGAAGGTTTCCAGCAGCCACGCACCGATCGGCGCTTGCGTACCGAGCAACAGCAGCAACAGGTAACCGGGCACGACCGGCGGCAAAACCATCGGCAGCTGCACGAAGGTTTCGGCGATCAGTTTCCCGGGAAATTCACGCCGGGCGAGCCACCAGCCGCACAGCACCGCGAGCGGCATTGAGAGGATCGTCGCCCAGAGGCCGACTTTGGCGGAGAGCCACAGTGCGGTCCATTCTTCGGGACTCAGGCTCACCCGCTCACGCTCAACGAACGAGCAGGCTGAAGCCGTAACGCTCGAACACCGCGGACGCCGGCGCCGTCTTCAAGTATTCGAACAGCGCACGCGCTTCCGGCCGCGCGCCTTTCAGCAGTGCAAACGGATACACGATGGGCTGATGCGTGCTCTCCGGGAACGTCGCCAGCACCTCGACCCTGGCGCTGATCGCCGCGTCGGTGGCGTAGACGATGCCCAGCGGGCATTCGCCGCGCTCGACGAAAGCCAGTGCCGTGCGCACGTCGTCGGTGCCGACGATGCGCTTTTCGAGCTGGGCCCACCAACCCAGCGACTGCAGTGCGGCCTTGGCGTAGATGCCCACCGGCACCACGCCGGGTTCGCCGGTGCAAAGCTTGCCCTGGTAGGCGGCGGCAAGGTTGAAGTCCTTGCTCATCTGCACATCGAACTTCCTGCCCTTGGGCACGATCAGTACCAGCGTATTGCCGAGCAGGTTCACGCGGGTGCCGGGGGCGAGCTTGCCGGCTTTCTCGACCGCGTCCATCCAGCTGGTGTCGGCGGAGCCGAACAGGTCCGCCGGCGCGCCGGCATTGATCTGCCTGGCGAGCGTCGACGAGGCGGCGAACACCAGCGTCGGTGCCGGATGAGCCGATGCTTTCCAGTCGGCGGCGATATCGGTCAGCGCACTGGTCAGGCTGGCCGCGCCATAGACTCTTGCGGCGTCTTCGGCCGAGACCTCGGTGACGAAGGCGCAGCTCAGCAGCGCCGCGACGGCACTGACGGAAAACTTCATGGTGATCCCCGTTCTCCCGGTCGATGCGCGGCCGAACCGCTGGAAGCGTTATGCAATCTACTATATAACGCAGGGCCAGACAAACGATCGGCCAGCGTCGACACCTACATCAGGGGGCTTTCCCATGTCGCATCAAACCCGCGCGCTTTACGCCGCTGCCGCGTTGTTGCTGTGCGCCGCCAGCGCGCCCACGCTGGCCAAGGACGATCTGCTGGAAACTCTGGCGCAGAAAGGCGTGATCAGCATGGAGGAGTACGAGAAGCTCAAGGCCGGCCAGCCGAAGAGCGCGGCACCGAGCTTCAATACCGACGACGGCCTGAAGTTCGCTTCCGCCGACGGCGCGTTCTCGATCGCGGTCGGCACGCTGCAGCAGATCGACTACGCCGCCTACGACGACGACGGCACCGACATCGCCGACGGCAGCCAGCTGCGCCGCTCGCGTCTCTCGCTCGGCGGCACGCTGTTCAAGGACTTCAGCTATCGCGTCGAATACGAATTCCGCCAGGCCGGCAGCGGCAACGGCACGCAAATCACCGACGCCTATGTCGCCTACATGGCGCTGAAGCCGTTGATCATCACCGTCGGCCAGTTCAAGCCCTCGTTCTCGATGGAAGCGCTGACCGCGGACAAGAGCGCCACCTTCATGGAACGCGCCCTGCCGTTCTATCTGGTGTCGCCGCTGGTGGTGCGCACGCCGGGTGTGCAGGTCGCCGGCTCCGGCACGTTCTGGTCGGCCGCGGCCGGGGTGTCGAGCTCGCCGCTGAGCGATGCCAGCAGCGGTGACGAAGGCTGGGGCTACGCCGCGCGCGGCACCCTCGCGCCGTATTTCAAGGACGGCAAGCTGCTGCATCTGGGCGTCGGCTACACCTGGCGCAAACCGACTCAGAACAACACCACGGTCGGCAGCGGTGCGACCGCGACGACCACGTCCGGCGTGACCTTCAGCGCCAAGCCCGAGTCCGACCAGGCGCCGAGCCTGGTCACCACCGGCGCGCTCGCCGACACCCGCGACTACCGCTACATCGGATCGGAATTCGCCGCCGCTTATGGCCCGGCCTCGGTGCAGGGCGAATACATGTGGGTCGACGTGTCGCGCGACAACGGCAAGCAGGACCTGAGCTTCGCCACCTGGTATGCGCAGGCCGCGTACACGCTGACCGGCGAAGTGCGGCCATACAAGGTCGACAAGGGCGTGTTCGAAGGCATCAGGCCGGCGCATCCGTTCGCCAGCGGCGGCGGCTGGGGCGCGTTCGAAGTCGCGGCGCGTCTGTCGCAGATCGATCTGAACGACGGCACCGTGGTCGGCGGCAAGCTGCGCGACATGACGCTGGGCCTGTCCTGGTACTTGAACAGCTATCTGCGCGTCAGCGCCAACTACGTGAACGTGCTGAAGCTGGATCGCAGCGGCAACGCGTTCGACGGCCAGGAACCGGCGGCGTACCAGATGCGCCTGCAGATGGCGTTTTAAAAGCGGTGCCTTCTCCCTCCGGGAGAAGGTGGCGCGTAGCGCCGGATGAGGGCGTTCCCGTGATGACGAAGCTCAGTCATCGCTGCGGCGACCTCACCCCTGCCCCTCTCCCGGTGGCAGAGGGGTTTATTATTTGTCGCTTATTTGTCGCCCGAAGCGGCGACGCGGAAACCCGTCCAGACATTGCGATGCCAGGCGCCGAAAGGCCCGCGGGCGCTCAGCTGCAGCGCCTGCTGCGGCTCCTGCCAGGAGCCGCCGCGCACGACCAGATTGCTGGCCTCGTCGAACGACGCCAGGCATTGCGTCGGGGCTGCCGTGCCGGCCGGCGTGAACAGCGTGCAGGTCCATTCGCGCACGTTGCCGGCGACATCGACCAGGCCGAAGGCATTCGCCGCGCGCGATCCGACATAGCCCGGATGCTGCGGCGGCCGCGGCGTGCACCCGACGCAGTCGGCATAAGCCGCGTCGTAATCGTCGCCCCACCAATAGCGTGTCGTGGCGCCGGCGCGCGCCGCGTATTCCCACTCCTGCTCGGTGGGCAGGCGCATCGCCACGCCGGTTTCTTTGGATAACCACGCAGTGAACGCCAGCGCATCGCGCGCCGAAACGCAAACCACCGGATACGTCTCGGCCTGCTCGTAACCGGGCTGGTTCCAAGACAGATTCTGCGACGTGCCGACGCAGGGAATGTCGGCCCAGGCCGGATTGCGGTAGCCGCTGTGCCGCATGAAGATGCGGAACTGCTCGACCGTGACTTCGCTGCGGCCGATGCGCAGTGGCGCGATCTCGACGCTGGCCGCCGGCTCGGCCTGCTGCAGGCGTCCGCCCGGCAGCGCGACCAGTTTGGGCAGATGGCTGCGCTCGATCGCACTCAGGCCCGTCAGCTTCGGCTCGGCGGTCGCTTCGCGCCGCACCAGTGCCATCACGACCACCGCGACCACCGACAACAGCGCCAGCAGCAGCAGCGGATAGCGCAGCACGTCGGTTTCCTCAATCACATCGCCCGGCAGTTCCAGCGGGCGGATGCGCGCCTCACCTTCGGCGGTTTCGCGCGCCGGCCGATGGAATGGGTCGCGAGTAGCGGCCGACTCGGCGTTGGGGCGAGCTGCTGAAGGCGTGGAGTCGGTCACCCGCGAATGGTAGAGCCGCCGCCGGTGGAAAGGCGAGAGCCGACCCCGCCTTAGACAAAGGGGCGCGAGCGGCTACGGGTCCTGGGCGATGCGGAAACCGGTCCAGACGTTGCGGTGGTTCGCGTCCATGGCCTGGCGATGTGCCGGCCGCAGCGCGTCGGCGTTCTCGTGCCAGGAGCCGCCGCGCACGCTCAGCTCGCGATCGTATTCGCCAGCGCAGCGGCTCTCGCTGCCGGCGTCGGTGTACGGCGCATAGGCGGAGCAGGTCCATTCGCCGACGTTGCCCGCGGTGTCGGCCAGACCAAAGGCATTGCGCGGCCAGCTGCCGACCGGCAGCGGGCCGGAGCGCGCCTGCGGACAACCGGCGCAGCTCGCCTGCGTCGGCTGATAGCGGTCGCCCCACCAGAAGCGCGTACTGCTGCCGCCGCGCGCCGCGTATTCCCACTCGGCTTCGGTCGGCAGACGGAAGCGCAGGCCGCTGGCCTGAGACAGCCATTGCGCATAGGCGCGCGCGTCGACCGCGCTGATGCAGACCACCGGCCGGTTCGGGCTTTGCGCAAAGCCCGGCTCGCTCCAGCTCGGGCTGCGCGCGCCGGCGCTGGCACAGGCGTAGCGCGCCCACATCGGGTTGTCGTAACGGGTCTGGCCGACGAAGGCGCCGAACTGCTCGACGCTGATTTCTTCGGCGGAAATCGCGAACGCGGCGACGCGCACGCCATGCGCCGGGCGCTCGGCCGCTTCGCCCTGATCGTCGCCGACGCGCGCGGTCGCGGCCGGCAGCAGCCGCATCTGCGGCAGCACCGGTGGCGGCGCCAGCGCAGTGGGGCGTACCGGTGTCGGCGCGGTCGGCGGCGCCGTCACGGCGGGCACCGACGTGGTATTGGTCGCCGCCATCGTCGGCCTGCTCGCGTCGACGCCACGGCCGAGCAGGTGGTAGACGACGACGCCGACCAGCAGCACCAGGCCGGCGACCAGCGCGACCGGCATCGCCAGCACGGTCCAGGACGGCCGCGCTTCCGGTGCCGGCTCCGGTGCCTCGGGTGCAAGCCGCGACGCCGGACGCAGCGGCGCGCGGGTCGACTCCTGCGCCTCGGGCTGCGTTGGCGGGCGCATCGGAAACGCGCGGCGCGTCACCGTCGGCGGATTGTCGGCGTCGGGCAGATCCTGCGCCTGCATCAGCGCTTCGATCTGCTGGCGATAGCTGGGCGCGGAAGTCGGCGCTGCTTCGACGACGGGCGGCGCTGCGGCGCGCGCTGCTGCGGGCGGTTGCGGTTGCGGTTGCGGTGATGCGACTGCGTCCGGCGGAATCAGCGGCGCACCGCGACGGCTCGGGCGCGCTTCGCTGACCGGGGCAGCACGAGGCGCTGTCGGCGGCGCCGGAATCGTCGCCGCCGTTGGTGCTGCGGTCGGCGCGACGCGAGTCGCATCGACTGCGGGCGACGGCGGCACCACGCTGGCGCTGGCCGCCGCAGCCGGTGGCGCGATCAGCGGCCGGAATTCGGCCAGCGCGGCGATGAATTCAGCCGCGGTCTGAAAGCGCGCTTCCGGTGTCAGCGCCAGCGCGCGGCGCAAGGCCGCGTGCAGCGCCTCGGGAATGCCGGCCCAGCCGTCACGCTCCAGCGGATCGTCGGTCAGGCGATCCAGCGCGGTCGGCGGCGCCACGCCGGTGAGCATGCGGTACAAGGTCGCCGCAGCGCCGTAGACGTCGGTCCACGGCCCCTGCGACGAACGCCGCTGGTATTGCTCCAGCGGCGCGTAGCCGTCGGTCAGCACCACGGACATGCTGTGCTGGCGCTCGCCGGCCGCCTGCCGCGCGGCGCCGAAGTCGAGCACGATCGGCTTGCCGATGGTGGCCAGATAAATGTTGTGCGGCTTCAGATCGCGGTGGACGACGCCGTGCTCGTGCAGATACTGCAGCGCCTCCAGCACCGGGCGGATCAGCGGCACCGCCAGCGACGGCTCGATGATCTTGCGCACCCGCGACAGGTACTCGCCCAGCGACAGGCCCTCGTAGTAATCCATCACCAGGTAGGCGGTGCCGTTGGCGTTGAAGAACGTGCGCACGCGCACCACGTTGGGATGATCGAGCTTGGCGACGATGCGCGCCTCGCGCAGGAACTGCTCCTTGCCGAACTCGAAGTTGCCGCGGGTTTCCTCGGTATGCGTGCTGACGTCGAGCTGGCCCGGGTGCCGCGTGGCGATGTCGCGCGGCAGGAACTCCTTGATCGCGACACGCTGCTGCAGGTGAACGTCCCAGCCCAGGTAGGTGATGCCGAAACCGCCGGGCTGGCCGAGCACGCGGCCGACGCGATACTGGCCGCCGATGATGATGCCGTGCGGCAGAAACAGCGGCGGCCGCGGCAGCGATTCGTCGTAGCCGCAGACCGGGCACACGGCGACGCCGCTCTTGTCGTGGAAACAGCCGGGGCAATGCTTCTGGAATGCCATTGGCGCTCAGGGCCCGCAAGGTCGATCGGCGATTGTATGCGCCATTGCCGGCAGCGGCCCGCCCCGCCCTTTTTTTGGGCTGCCGGAACGCATAGGCTGATCGCATCGGCTGCGCTGTGCGCGCTGCTCCAAAAAAACAGGATTGCCATGACCACCTCGAGCAACAGACTGTCACCGAAAATGCTGCGCGACCGCTTCGTCACTGAGGCCACGCGCAAGTTCGCCGCGCAAGTCCCCGACTTCGTGGCGCTGCAGAAGCTGGTCGCCGAAAACGGCGGCCGGTTCCTGAACGATCACGGCGCGATCCGCACCGCCGACCCGGCGCTGCGCGCGCTGATCGTGCGCGCCGCCGGCGTGATCGGCCTGCGCAAGGAGCTGGATTATTCGTTCCCGAGCAAGAAGCTGGTGAGCTTCGACCTGCAGGCGATCGGCGAGGATTCGCGGCAGTTCAAGATCTTCGTATCGCAGGTGGATCTGCCGGCGTTCCCGCCGGACGTCGCGGCGATGATCCAGGCCGATTGCGCCGAACAGGCGGCGGCGGTGGATCACTCGGCTTTCATCGCGCTGATCGAGAAAGCCGAAGCCGAAGGCGGTTTGAGCGATGCCGACGGCGCGGCTTTCGTGCAGCACTTCGTGCACAAGCTCATGCATCGCGTTGGGGCGCCGATGAAGCGCTCGCTGCTCGAGGCGGTCGCCGCCGTTTCCGGCGAAGCCGCCAGCGCGCTGGCGCTGGGCGCGGACTTCAACCACGTCACCATCGACGTCTACGCCGCCGCGTTTGCCGGCATCGAGGCGATGACGGCAGCGATGAAGGAACGCGGCTTTCGCATGCTGCCGGCGATCCAGGGCGCGCCGGGAACCCTGCTGCGTCAGACCGCGACGATGGCCGCGACCATGGAAACGCCGGTGCTGGAAGCCGATGGATCCACCGGCAGCGCGCAGACCGAAAAACAGTTCGTCGAAATCATCGAACGCAATCAGGCGACCAATGCCTGGGGTGGCAAGCTGTGGACCCAGGATGGCGCGCCGTTGATCTTCCGCAATTTCCTGTCGGCGAATGCCGAGAAGATTTTCGATGCGGCTTCGACGAAGGTCGCGCCTGCGAAATCTGCCGATAGTTGCTGAGGGTTTTCAGTCGCGGACAGGGTCCGCTCCTACACAAAGGCGCCAGGCCTGTAGGAGCGGACCCTGTCCGCGACCGACGAGACCACTAGGCTTTAGCCTTCTCCGCCGGCGTACGCCCGTAGATATCCTCGAAGCGCACGATATCGTCTTCGCCCAGATACACACCGGATTGCACTTCGATCAGTTCCAGCGGCACCTTGCCCGGGTTTTCCAGCCGGTGCGTGTGCCCCAGCGGGATGTACGTGGACTGGTCCTCGCACAGCAGGAAGTTCTTCTCGCCGCACCAGACGCGTGCCGTGCCCTTGACCACGATCCAGTGTTCGGCGCGGTGGTGATGCATCTGCAGGCTCAGCTTCTGGCCCGGCTTGACGACGATGCGCTTGACCTGGAAACGCTCACCTAGCGCCACCGTTTCGTAAGAGCCCCAGGGACGATATACGCGCGGGCTGGTTTCGGCCTCGCTGCGCTTCTCCTTCTTCAGCCGCTGCACGATCTTTTTGACTTCCTGCACGCGCGAGCGCGGCGCCACCAGGATCGCGTCGTCGGTTTCGACGACGACGGTGTCGCTCATGCCGACCATGCTGACCAGGCGCGTGCTCGCATGCACCAGGTTGTTCTGCGAATCTTCCAGCATCACGTCGCCGCGGGTGCGGTTGCCGGCGGCATCGTTGGCCGGCAGCTTGCCGAGGAACGTCCAGGAGCCGACGTCGTCCCAGCCGGCGTCCAGCGGCACCAGCGCGATGTTCTGGGTCTTCTCCATCACCGCGTAGTCGATCGACTCATTGCGGCATTTGCGGAAGGCGTTGACTTCCAGGCGCACGAAGTCGATGTCCTTCACCGCGTGGTTCCAGCTCTGCAGGCTGGCGGCGTACATCTCCGGCTCGAGCTTCTTGAGTTCGTCGAGGAATACGTCGGCGCGGAACATGAACATGCCGCCGTTCCAGTAATAGCCGCCTTCGGCAATGAAGGCTTCGGCCTTCGCCAGCTCGGGTTTCTCGACGAAAGCGGCGACCTCGAA
Organism: Hydrocarboniphaga sp.; assembly: GCF_965279055.1. Classification (NCBI taxonomy): domain Bacteria; kingdom Pseudomonadati; phylum Pseudomonadota; class Gammaproteobacteria; order Nevskiales; family Nevskiaceae; genus Hydrocarboniphaga; species Hydrocarboniphaga sp. The sequence continues at coordinate 3,515,047 of NZ_OZ257125.1, forward strand.
CGCGCCACCGTCGATCGCATCACCGACCTTGATGTAGCCGAAGCCGGTTTCCGGATGCGTCGGCTGGATGCCGAAGGTGACGATCTTGCCGGTCGCGGCGATCCTGGCCGCGGCCTCGACCGCGGCGACGAACGCGGCGCCGTCGGTAACCGCCTGGTCAGCGGCCATCAGGAACACGATGGCCTGGGGGCCGTAATTGCTGGTGGCGTAGTGCGCGGCGACCGCGGCGGCCGGCGCGGTGTTGCGGCCTTCCGGCTCCAGCATCACCGTGGCGGCGCTCAGACCGACCTGCAGCATCTGCTCGGCGATGACGAAGCGATGGGCGTCGCCGCCGATGACCAGGGGCGGCGCGGACTCCTCGACCTGGGCGACGCGCAGCGCGGTGTTCTGCAGCAGGCTGCGATCGTCGAGCAGCTTCAGGAACTGCTTGGGATACTGCTCGCGCGACAGCGGCCACAGGCGCGTGCCGGAGCCGCCGGCCATCAGGACGGGAATGATCATCGGGATGTAGCTCTCGGGAACTGCCGCGGAAGTGGCGTCGATTGTAGCTTTCCCCTTCCCCAGCTCAAACTGAAGCCCGGGCCTGGTCCGGGCCATCGATCGGACTTCGACGAGGCTGGCTCGGCGGCACTTCGCCGTTCGTCAGCTGTCTTAATTAACGCTTCGATCAGTCCGTGCCCGGCGCCCCATTCCGGGCCGCCCGCAAAGCCCCGTTCCTGCTTGCTCAGCGCCATTTCATCCACAAGTCACCCACAGGCAATGCACCGCTTTGGACACACTATGTTGGGGTTGACTCGCCGTTGAACCACTAGATATTGTTACCGAACGGTTCAGCCCCGCCTGGAAGAACCGACTCCAACAGCGACACAGAAAGGGGAGCTATGCAGACACATACCCAAGAATTCAACGACCTACGCCGCGCCCCGGCGACGGCTCCCGCGTCCACCGCCGAACTGGCCGCCGTGGCCCCGGGCGGCATCAAGGTGATCCGTCGCAACGGCAAGGTCACCGGCTTCGATTCCACCAAGATTTCGATCGCGCTGACCAAGGCCTTCCTCGCCGTCGAAGGCGGCCAGGCCGCTGCCAGCGCGCGCGTCAGGGAAACCGTGCTGGCACTGAGCCTGCAGGTAGTGCAGGCGCTGACCCGCCACATGTCCGGCGGCGGCACCGTGCACATCGAGGACATCCAGGACCAGGTCGAACTGGCGCTGATGCGCGCCGGTGAGCACAAGGTCGCGCGCAGCTACGTCATCTACCGCGCCGAGCGCGCCAGTGCCCGCGCCGCCGAGGCCGCCAAGAGCGCGCCGGCCGTGGCCGCCGGCCCGGCGATCAACGTCAAGTTCGACGACGGCAGCCTGCATCCGCTGGACACCAAGCGCATCCATCGCGTCGTCACCGAGGCCGCCGAAGGCCTGTCCGGCGTCAACGTCGAGGAGATCATGACCTCGGCGCTGCGCGACCTGTACGACGGCATTCCGGAAGCCGAGCTGTCGCAGGCCGTGACGCTGGCGGCCCGCGCGCGCATCGAAAAGGAGCCGAACTACACCTATGCCTCGGCGCGCCTGCTGCTCGACGGCCTGCGCCACGAAGCCACCAAGTTCCTCGGCCTGGCGGAAACGCATCCGACGCTGGAAGACATGAAGGGCCTGTATCCGGAGTACTTCCGCGCCTACATCCACCGCGCGGTCGAGCTGGAACTGCTCGATCCGAAGCTGGCGCTGTACGACCTCGACACCCTGGGCAAGGCGCTGATCGCCGAGCGCGACGGCAAGTTCGACTACCTGGGCCTGCAGACGCTGTACGACCGCTACTTCATCCATAGCCGCAAGGTGCGCTTCGAGCTGCCGCAGGCGTTCTTCATGCGCGTCGCGATGGGCCTGGCGATGAACGAGATCGACCGCGAAACGCGCGCGATCGAGTTCTACAAGCTGCTGTCGTCGTTCGACTTCATGAGCAGCACGCCGACGCTGTTCAACTCCGGCACGCCGCGCCCGCAGCTGTCGAGCTGCTATCTGACGCAGGTGCCGGACGATCTGCACGGCATCTTCGGCGCGATCAGCGACAACGCGATGCTCAGCAAGTATGCCGGCGGCCTCGGCAACGACTGGACGCCGGTGCGCGGCATGGGCGGCTGGATCAAGGGCACCAACGGCAAGAGCAATGGCGTCGTGCCGTTCCTCAAGGTGGCCAACGACACCGCCGTCGCCGTGAACCAGGGCGGCAAGCGCAAGGGCGCGGTCTGCGCCTATCTGGAAACCTGGCACCGCGACATCGAGGAGTTCGTCGAACTGCGCAAGAACACTGGCGACGACCGTCGCCGCACGCATGACATGAACACCGCCAACTGGGTGCCGGACCTGTTCATGAAGCGCGTCATGGAAGACGGCCAGTGGACGCTGTTTTCCCCGGAAGAAACGCCCGATCTGCATGACCTGATCGGCGAGGCTTTCGAGGCTCGCTACGTGCAGTACGAGAAACTCGCCGACGAAGGCCGCATCAAGAACTTCAAGCGCACCCAGGCCACCGGCCTGTGGCGCAAGATGCTGAGCATGCTGTTCGAAACCGGCCATCCGTGGATCACGTTCAAGGACGCCTGCAACCTGCGCTCGCCGCAGCAGCACGTCGGTGTCGTACACAGTTCCAACCTGTGCACCGAAATCACCCTGAACACCAAGGCGAACTCGGAAATCGCCGTGTGCAACCTCGGCTCGGTGAACTTGCCGGCGCACATCGTCGACGGCAAGCTCGACACCGCCAAGCTCGAACGCACCATCAACACCGCGATGCGCATGCTCGACAACGTCATCGAGTACAACTACTACTCGGTGGCGACCGCGCGCAATTCCAACCTGCGTCATCGTCCGGTCGGCTTGGGCGTGATGGGCTTCCACGACTCGCTGTACAAGATGCGCATTCCGTACGAGAGCGACGCGGCGGTGGACTTCGCCGACAAGTCCATGGAAGCAGTCAGCTACTACGCGCTGAAGGCTTCGGCCGACCTCGCCGTGGAACGCGGCGCCTACAACAGCTTCAAGGGCTCGCTGTGGGATCAGGGCATCCTGCCGATCGACTCGATCCAGATCCTGGCCAAGTCGCGTGGCGGCAACAACACCGCGTATCTGAAGCAGGACGTCAGCATGTCCGGTGATTTCGACTGGGCGGCGCTGCGCACGCGCATCCAGACCACCGGCATCCGCAACAGCAACACGATGGCGATCGCGCCGACCGCGACCATCGCCAACATCACCGGCGTGTCGCAGTCGATCGAGCCGACATATCAGAACCTGTACGTCAAATCGAACCTGTCGGGCGAGTTCACCGTGGTCAACGAGTACCTGGTCAACGATCTGAAGAAGATCGACCTGTGGGACGAAGTCATGGCCCACGACCTCAAGTACTACGACGGCAGCGTGCAGAAGATCGACCGCATTCCGGCCGAGATCAAGGCGCTCTACAAGTGCGCGTTCGAGATCGACGCCAAGGTGCTGGTCGACGCCGGTTCGCGCCGCCAGAAGTGGATCGACCAGGCGCAGTCGCTGAACCTGTACATGGCGGCGCCCAGCGGCAAGAAGCTCGACGAGTTGTACAAGCATGCGTGGACGAGCGGCCTGAAGACCACGTACTACCTGCGCACGATGGGTGCCACGCACACCGAGAAGACCACGATCACCGACGGCCGTCTGAACAAGGTCGGCTCTGCATCGGCGGCTTCTTCGGCTGCTGCAGCGGCGATCGCGACGGCTCCGGCCGTGGTGCCGGCGAGCAGCGTGCTGTCGACCACGGATGTGACCGGCGCCAAGGTCTGCTCGATCCTCGATCCGGATTGCGAAGCCTGCCAGTAGTGCTGAAGTAGCGGTACAAAAAACCCGGCCTGGCGCCGGGTTTTTTGTGGACTCGTGATCACCGACTCCTTGGCAGCGCGGCAGCAATCAGTGCGGCCGGACCGCCATGCCGAGCAGGACAATGGCTCCCTCACCGACCGCCTCGCCGCTGGTGCTGATGTTGATTTCGGCACCCAGGCTGGCGGCGGCCTCGACGTCCCATTGCGTCGATCCCAGCGGCAGCCGATAACCGACTCTCGCGGTGGGCTGCAGCACGGTGACCTCGCTGTTGCCGCGAGCACCATCGTCGTCCCTCCAGTCGATGGACAGCCGCAGCAACTCGGCGCGGACGCCGTAGAACCAGCGTGGATGAGCGGTGCCCGCCGAGCGGCGCGCCTCGATGCCGATACCGAAGCCGTCGCCGGACTCGTCGTCGTGGCGCCCGGCATCACCACGCTCGGCGCGGTCGTAAACTGCACTGACGCCCAAATCCCAGCGATCGCCCTGGGGAAACCAGGCGCCGACGCTGGCGATCCCGCCGGTCGGGTAAGCGCGCAGCTCGGCATAAGGATCGGCCGCCGAGGCCGCAAACGGCAGCAGCAGCGCCGCCAACAGCGGAAAAACCCGGGTCATGCGCGGCCTTTGATCGCGTCCAGCCACGGCATCCAGATTGCGCGACGCAGCCACAGCAAGGCCGCGCACGACACCCAGACACCGCAGGCCAGCGCAAACAATTGTCCACCATCGCTGCTGCCATCGGCGTTGCGGACCGCCACGCCCAGCGGCGTGAACAGATGGAAACCGATCGCGCCCGAAATGACCGCCAGCCCCATCGCCGCACCGGCGAGCTGCAGGACGCGCAAGCGCGGCAATGCCGCGCCCGACAGCAGCAGGATCGATGCAATCAGCTCGGCGCTGCCAATGACCTTCGCCGAGAAAATCCCGCCCGGCGCGAACACGCCGGCAAATCCCAGCGACGCGGCCCAGGGGTCGAGCTTGCCCTGGAAGATGTAGATGGTTTCCGGCGAGTCGGTGAACTTGAAGAACAGCGACTGGATGAAAACGAAGGCGACATAGCCGGTCAGCAGCCAATGCCCGTGTTGTTTGAAGCCATTCATCGACACTCCCCCAAAGCTTGCGGTTTCAGACCTATTTCTTCAGCAACAGCGGAAACTGAGCGTCCGCGGTTTTGTTGAAGCCGGCCGGATCGGCCTTCCACTTTTTCTGCACAGCGGCGTCATAGTTGAGATAAAGCTTGTCGTCGACGACCGTGAACTGCTCCGGCTCGACCGTCACCAGATAGCCCCTGGCAACCCCGTAGGCACAGTAGCCGCCGTACTGCGGTGCGTACTTTTCCGGCGTGGCCTTGAACAGATCCAGATGCGCCTGTGAAGCGAATTGCCACTTCGCGCCCATCCACGTAAAGCTGTGCGAGGGATCGCCCTTGACCGGCTTGTGCTCGGTGAAATACGCAACCGTGTCGTAGCCGTTGATCGCGATACCGGTGTCGGAATCGCTGATGAAACCGCGCTTGAGCGTATTGATCGGTGCCGCCGCCCATAGCGTTGACGAAACCACCAGCAGCACCAGCCCGAGCCAGCGGCCGAGCTTCGCGGCCGGACCGCGCCTGTTGTCGAGCATGATGTTCATATTGACTCCGAGACAATCAAAAAAAGAGAAAGACCGACAGGATCTGCCGACGATGCGGCTGAGCAGAAGCCCGCTAAAACCACTTCGTGTCGCGCTGACGGTCGGCGAGGAACAGACGCAACAAGTCCATGGGCGACGTCACCTTGGCACCGCGTGAGGCATTGGCCCGGCCGATCGCAAAAGCCAGCGACCACTGCCGGAACATCGCCCGATAACCATCGATCAGCGGTGTGCCCGGCTGATAGATATGGGCGCTCTCCGCGGTGACGCCGTTGAGTTCCATCACCTGCAGGCCGACGCCGCGCTGCAGATGATCGGCGCTGGGCGCACGCAGATCGAGACGGCCGAAGCAATAACCCGGCACCGCATCGGCGAGCCGCGTCAGCGTGGCGATCAGCGCCGGCGTGCACAGTGCGCCCGCGTCCAGAAACAGGCTGCCGCGACAATGTGAGCCGATCTCGACCAGCGTGATGCGCTGACCGGCAGCAGGAACCTGATCGAGCTGCTGCGCCCAGCGCGCGAACAGCGTCTGCGAGATCAGCCGCGCGCGGGCGTCGTCGAGGATCAGCTCACGCAGGCGGCGGCTGCCATCGCCGGTCACCGCAGGGAAGGTCTTGTGTACGATCGACAGTACCTGTACTTCAGCGGCGCCCGGCATGCGCGCGATGAAGATGCCGAACTCCTCGCCGGCGACATAACGTTGCGCGATCACGTTGCCGTCGAAACGCTCGAGGTAGTCGCGCGCCGCCTCGACATTTCGCGCGATGAAAACACCTCGGCCACGCTGGCCCACGTCGGGCTTCAATACCAAGGGCCAGCCGATGCCGGGCCGCGCCACGAAAGCCACAGCCGCGTTGAGCCGTGCACGGCTTTCGATCGCGTCGACCAGCACGAAGGTCGCGGCCAGGTCGGGCGCATTGCGTTGCAGCGGCGCAAGCGCCTGGTGCTTGCGCTCACCGACCACACCGCCGTTGTCGAGCACCGGATTGGCCGCGGTAAACACGGTCGCGCTGCGATGCCGCAGGCCGAGCCACAATATCCAGACCACGATCGGGCCGTAGTACAGCCAGGTCGGCCAGAATTCCCAGCGGCGTGCGCGGGCGAGCGCAATCGACAGCCGCACCGACAGCGGCATCCCTCCGGCCGTGCCGGTCTGCCAGGGGCGCAAGGACGCGCGCGGTGCGGGCGCGTCATCGGATGAGACCACCGGTTCCATCATCGGCGACACTTCAGGCGTTGCGTGCATGGCGCACCGTCGCAGGAGCCTTGCCGAAATCCTCGCCCAGCGACAGGCCCTGAGACCTGCAATGGACCTGGATCAGTGCGTAGTGATGCACCGCATGGCTGGCGAGAAACAGCAGTTCGCGCGCGAGCGATGAGAAGCTCACGAAGTTGTCTTCACCGGCGATGCCGCCGCGCATCTGCACCGCGATGGGCTCGACGATGGCATCGGTATCCAGCGCCGCAAGCTGCTGCTGAATCGCCGCAATGCGCTCGCTCGCCCGCTTCGGATCTCGCTCGACGGAGCGATCACGGGCGCGGGTGTCGTAGTCCACCGAGCTGCTGGCGATATGCTGCGTGAACGCCTCGTAGTGCTCGATGATGTGCCGCAGATGCGGACCCGAATGCGCAGCGAAATCACAGGCCGGTGCTGCGGTATGGGCATTGATCACCATCAATCCCTGGTCGAGCACGTCGACGTTGTAGCGCAACAGCTTCTGCAGATCGGTACGAATTTTCATGATGCGCACTTGGAGGCGGATTTTGAGACGTGCGCGGAGCGCCCGGCGCTGCACGGAATGCGCGTCACCTCGGTACGTACGAGCAACGATGAATAGCTGATGCAGAAAACCAAGGTGGGAATCGCGCCGGCCGCCAGCGTCAACGCGATATGCGGGGTGCCGATGGCATGGTGAACGCTGATCAGCAGCGCATAGGTGAATAACAGACCGCCACCACACGCCAGCAACGCACCGACACGGGGGCGATCTGCCAGCCGGTAGAACTGCCGCATCACGCCGGTGCCGGTGTAGGTCAGGAACGTGCTCATCACCCAGTGGAACGACGCAGCGGTCATCGCGATGCGATGGCCGGCATCCCAGTTCACGAACAGCACCCAGGCGGCATAGACCAGCGCGCCGAGCATCGCGCCCAACAGGCTGTCGGTCAGCCGGCGTAGTCCGGCTTCCAGTTGCGGCCGCGTCAAAGCGAGCCTCTTGCGCCGACATCGGCATAGCGCGCACCAAGCCAGGCCAGCAGTTCCTCGGGGTCCTGACGGCGGCGAAAATCGACGTCGACGTGCGCGTACAGCACCATGCCGTCCTGGCCGATCACGTACGTCGCGGGCAATGGCAAGGTCCAGCCACCGTCGCTGTTGATCTCCGGCAATGGCGTTGCGTATTCGCCCTCGAACAGCGCCCTGAGCCCCGCCGGCAGGTCATACGCCAGGCCGTAGGCACGGTTGACATGGCTACCGACGTCCGACAGCAACGGGAACGAAGTACCGAGCCGCTGCGAACTTTCCCCGTTGGCGACGGCACCCTGAGGCGAAATCGCCAGCAAAGGGCTGCGCAGCGCGGCGAAACGCGGCGCTGCCTTCTGATAACTGCGCAGCGTCAAACTGCAGAACGGGCACCAATGGCCGCGAAAGAACAGCAGCACGACCGGGCCTAGCGCAAGCCGACTTTCGAGCGAAACCAGGGCTCCGCTCTGGTCTGGCAGACGGAACCCCGGTGCGCGTTCGCCCACACGCAGCGCCTTGCCTTCCATGCCGGAGCGTCCGAGCCAGTCGAGCGCCATGCGTTCCACGGCGCTGACGGGCGCCGGCTGCTTGTGCAGCCAGTAGATCCGTTCGCGTTCGAGGTCGTGTTGCAGATTCATCCGGGGAAAGCCTGGCTCATGCATGGGTGAGCTTCAGATTGGCCGCTCGCGGCTGTGCGCGGAAGACCGATTCCGGACATACCAATCATGCGCTCCGGGAATGATTCGCCGATCAAATTCCCCGTTACAGTATCGGCATGGATCGATTTACGCTGATGCAGTGCTACGTGCGCGCGGTGGAAACCGGCAGCTTTTCTGTGGTCGCGCGTGAACTGTCGACGACCCAGCCCACGGTCAGCAAGAACATCGCGGCGCTGGAAGCGCACCTTGGCGCGCGTCTGTTGTACCGGTCCAGCCGCAAGATGTCGCTGACGCCCGAGGGCGAAAGCTACTACGCCGAATGCCGCCGGATTCTGGACGCGGTGGCGGAAGCCGAATCCGGGGCGCGCGGCCAGAACACCGCAGCGGGCCTGCTGCGCGTAGCCTGCCCGGCCGCGCTGGCCCGGCACCGGGTGATGCCGTTGATACGGCCGTTCACCGAGAAACACCCGGAAGTCTGCATCGAGCTGGTGTTCAGCAATCACGACATCGACCTGATCGAAGAAGGTCTGGATATCGCGTTCCGCATCGGCCGCCTGCAGGATTCCAGCTATCGCGCGCGGCTGGTGGCGACCTACGCGCTGTGCTGCGCGGCCAGCCCCGACTATCTGCAACGCAAAGGCACGCCGGCCACGCCAGCGGACCTGCTGCAGCACAACTGCGTGATGTTCACCCGCAACAGCACCGGGCCGATCTGGCAACTCGGCGATGAAGCGATCCGGCCGCAGGGCAACCTGCGCGTCGACAATCCCGACGGCCTGCGCGTCGCGGCGCTGTCGGGCCTGGGCATCGTCGTCGCGCCAACCTGGCTTTTCGCCGACGAGCTACACGACGGCCGCCTGGTCTGCCTGCTCGAAGCCTGGCCGATCCAGGCCCTGCCGGTGCACATGATCTATCCCGCAAAAGGCTTTTTGCCGACGCGGGCGCGGGTCTTCATGGATTTCGTCGTCGATGAATTCAGCCGCGATCCCTGCCTCAACGGTGAAGCCGTCACCGAGCTGGGGCTGGATCCCTGCATCCGCGCCTTCGCCGCGCCCGGGCTGTGAGCCCGATCCCATCCATGAAAAAAATCAGCTGTGCTTTGAGCCTCGCGGCGCTGCTGTCGGGCTGTTTCGGGCCGCCCTACCCGCGCGGCGGCATCGATACGCTGTATCCGCAGCCACCTCGCCCCCAGCTCAAGCAAGTGCAGGCCGGTGGCCGCAGCCTGCAGGTGTCGGTCATGGCGGGGACCGCCGGCGCAACGCCACTGTTTTTCGTGCACGGCTCGCCGGGCGACTGGAAAGCCTGGGCGCACTATCTCGACGACCCGGCGCTGGCCGGCTACGGCAACCGCTATGCCTTCGACCGGCCCGGCTACGGCGGCTCGGGCGCCGGCGACATGATCCCCGACCTGCAGGCACAGGCCGACGTGCTGGCCGCCGCCATCAAGACGCTCGAGCCCGGGCAGCGTGTCATCGTCGTCGGCCATTCGCTGGGCGGCCCGCTGATCAGCTGGCTGACGCTCGCGCATGCAGATCAGGTCTGCGGCGGCGTGATGATTGCCGGTTCGGTCGCACCGGATCTGGAGGCGCCACGCTGGTACAACCATTTTGCCAGCTCGACGATCGGCAGCTGGATCACGCCGAGCGAGATGCTCTGGTCGAACGTCGAAATCACCTCACTGCAGGGCGAACTTCGCAAGCTCGACGTGGCCTGGCCTCGCCTGCAGCGGCCGCTGGTTGCGATCCAGGGCGACAAGGACGAGCTGGTGGACCCGCGCACCGCGGATCATCTGCAACAGCTCGCACCGAGCAACTGGCTGCGCGTGATACGCGTGCCCGACCAAGGACATTTCGTACTGTGGGAGCGGCCGGACATCGTTGAAGGCGCGATCAGGAGCCTGGGCTGCGGCCCGGGCTGAGCCCGGACGAGCCCTGCGCATCAACGATTCCCGCGCGCGCGACCCGGCTTGGCGGCCCGCTTGCTCGTTGTTTTTCCAGCATGCGCGACGTGCATCAGATCCGCGTAGTGCTTGCTCAAATAAGGCTGCGTCTGCTCAACCAGAAATTTTCTGAAGGCCAGCGCCGCCGGTGACAGCGGCCGCCGGCGCAGATGCACCACGTGCCAGCTGCGCTGCAAAGGCAGGCCGACGACATCGAGGCAGGCGATCTCGCCGCTGCGCAGTTCCAGCGACAGCGTATGCAGCGACAGCACGCTCAGCCCCAACCCGGCCATCACCGACTGCTTGACGGTTTCGTTGCTGCCCAGCGACAGGATGCGCAGCGGCTTGAAGCGCTGCGCGCGAAACAGATCCTCCATCACACCGCGCGTGCCCGAGCCACTCTCGCGCTGCAGAAACGTCTCGCCGCGCAGCTGTGACAAGGCAATCCTTTTCCTGCCGCAAAGCGGATGCGAAGTCGGCGCGACGATGACGTGCGGATTGTCGGCCAGCGATTCGGCGACGGTTTCGATCTCGCCCGGCGGCCTGCCCATGACCGCCAGATCGGTGCGATTTTCCTTCAGCAGGCTGACCAGTGCCTCGCGATTGCCGACGACGAACCGCACCTCGATGCCGGGATGCAGCTGGCTGAAAGCGGCGAGCAGGCGCGGCGCGAAATTGTTCGCGGTGCTGACCAGGCCAACCGTGATGCTGCCGGTTTCCAGGCCCTTCAGCGCCAACAGCGACTGCTCGGTGTCATGCACCTCACCCAGGATGCGCGACGCGTGCTCGTACATGCGCGTGCCGGCTTCCGTCAGCATTTTTCGGCGACCGGATTTCTCGAACAGCGCGAGTCCCACGGCTTCTTCGAGCTGACGGATCTGCATCGAAATCGCGGGCTGGCTCAGCGAAAGGCTCTCCGCAACCGCAGAAAAGCTCGGCTGACTCGCCGCCTCGCAAAAAATCTCCAGCTGCCGCAGCGTCACGCGTCGGGTGAGTTTCATCATTTCCGAAACATAAGGGATCACTGAAGCAAAGAGAAGAACTATTGAATTTACTTCTGCATCGCAGCCGCCGAGCATGGCCTCAAGACGCAAGGCCATCAGGAGAAACGCAACATGTCTGCACCCGCGAGCCAGCGCAGCACCGGCAACACCAATGTCCGCTACCAGTCCGGCGTTATTCCGTACAAGAAGATGGGCTACTGGGATCCGGATTACGTTCCCAAAGAGACCGACATCATCGCGCTGTTCCGGATCACGCCGCAGGAGGGCGTGGACGCTGACGAAGCGGCCGCAGCGGTCGCCGGTGAATCCTCGACCGCGACCTGGACCGTGGTCTGGACCGACCGGCTCACCGCCTGCGACCTGTATCGCGCCAAGGCTTATCGCGTCGACCCGGTGCCGAACACCGGTGCCGGCACCAGGACCGAGGCGCAGTATTTCGCCTACATCGCCTACGACCTGGACCTGTTCGAAGGCGGCTCGATCGCCAACCTGACGGCGTCGATCATCGGCAACGTGTTCGGCTTCAAGGCGGTGAAAGCGCTGCGGCTGGAAGACATGCGCATACCGGTCGCCTATCTGAAGACCTTCCAGGGCCCGGCCACCGGCATCGTCGTCGAGCGCGAACGCCTCGACAAGTTCGGCCGCCCGCTGCTCGGCGCCACCACCAAGCCCAAGCTCGGCCTGTCCGGCCGCAACTACGGCCGCGTGGTCTACGAGGCGCTCAAGGGCGGCCTGGATTTCGTCAAGGACGACGAGAACATCAACAGCCAGCCCTTCATGCACTGGCGCGACCGCTTCCTCTACTGCATGGAGGCGGTGAACAAGGCCAGTGCCGCGACCGGTGAGGTCAAGGGCCATTACCTCAACGTCACCGCCGGCACGATGGAGGACATGTACGAGCGTGCCGAATTCGCCAAGGAACTCGGCTCGGCGATCGTGATGATCGACCTGGTGGTCGGCTACACCGCGATCCAGAGCATGGCCAAGTGGGCGCGGCGCAACGACATGATTCTGCACCTGCACCGCGCCGGCAACAGCACCTACTCGCGGCAGAAGAACCACGGCATGAACTTCCGCGTGATCTGCAAGTGGATGCGCATGGCCGGCGTCGATCACATCCACGCCGGCACCGTGGTCGGCAAGCTCGAAGGCGATCCGCTGATGATCAAGGGCTTCTACGACACGCTGCGCGAGAACCGCACGCCGCAAAGTCTCGAACACGGCCTGTTCTTCGACCAGGACTGGGCCTCGTTGAACAAGGTGATGCCGGTGGCCTCCGGCGGCATCCACGCCGGCCAGATGCACCAGCTGCTGCACTACCTTGGCGAAGACGTGGTGCTGCAGTTCGGCGGCGGCACGATCGGCCATCCGATGGGCATCCAGGCCGGCGCGACCGCCAATCGCGTGGCGCTGGAGGCGATGATCATGGCGCGCAACGAGGGCCGCGATTATCTGCGCGAAGGCCCGCAGATCCTGCAGCACGCGGCGAAAACCTGCACGCCGCTGAAGGCCGCGCTCGATACCTGGGGCGACATCAGCTTCAACTACGAATCCACCGACACCGCGGACTTCGTGCCGACGGCGACGGCCGCCGCCTGATCGCCAAAGGAGACCCGCACCATGATGAGCAATTACGGCAATCGCCTGACACAGGGCCAGTTCTCTTTCCTGCCCGAGCTGAGCGACGCGCAGATCAAGGCGCAGATCGAATACGCGCTGAAGAACGGCTGGGCGGTCAATGTCGAGTACACCGACGATCCGCATCCGCGCAACACGTATTGGGAAATGTTCGGCATGCCGATGTTCGATCTGAAGGATCCGGCCGGCGCGATGGTCGAGATTGACGCCTGCCGCAAGACCTTCCCGACGCACTACGTGCGCGTCACCGCGTTCGACAGCGGCCGCGGCTGGGAGTCGCCGCGGATGTCGTTCATCGTCAACCGCCCGGTGGAAGAGCCCGGCTTCCGTCTCGACCGCCAGGAAGTCGACGGCCGCAAGATCCGCTACACCGTGCATGCCTACGCGGCCGACAAGCCCGCCGGCGAGCGTTACTGAGCGCGGCGATGACGACGATGCAGGCCGAGGACTTGCTCCTTCCCCCGCGAGCGGGGGAAGGCCGGGATGGGGGCGGAAGTCGCAGCGCTCACGTCACGCCCCCACCCCAGCCCTCCCCCGCCCGCGGGGGAGGGAGTGATGCGAGCGAGAGCAGCGACAGCAACCTGCTCGCGCTCTACCGCGACTCCGGCATCGCCGACGTGCTCGATCAGCTCGACGCCGAGCTGATCGGTCTGGCGCCGGTGAAGCAGCGCATTCGCGAAATCGCGGCCTACCTGATCGTCGACAAGGCGCGTCGCGCGCAGGGCCTGCGCTCGGGCGCGCCGAGCCTGCACATGTGTTTCACCGGCAATCCCGGCACCGGCAAGACCACCGTCGCGCAGCGCATGGCCGAGATCCTTCATCGCCTCGGCTACATCCGCCGCAATCATCTGGTCGCGGTCACGCGCGACGATCTGGTCGGCCAGTACATCGGCCACACCGCGCCGAAGACAAAAGAGCTGCTGAAAAAGGCCATGGGCGGCGTGCTGTTCATCGACGAGGCCTATTACCTGTACAAGCCGGAAAACGAACGCGACTACGGCCAGGAAGCCATCGAGATCCTGCTGCAGGTGATGGAAAACAACCGCGACGATCTGGTGGTGATCCTGGCCGGCTACAAGCCGCGGATGGACATTTTCTTCCAAAGCAATCCGGGCATGGCGTCGCGAGTCGCGCATCACATCGACTTTCCGGACTACTCGGTGCAGGAGCTGCTGCAGATCGCGCAACTGATGCTGGCGCAGATCGACTACCGGCTCGACGAAGCCGCCGGCGAGGCGATGCGCGACTACATCGAGCGAAGGCTGCAGCGGCCGCATTTCGCCAACGCGCGTTCCATCCGCAACGCGCTGGACCGCGCGCGGCTGCGCCAGGCCGGCAGGCTGTTCAGCGATTCGCTGAAGCAGGCGCAGCACCACGACTGCGGACGCGAAGCGCTGATGGGCATCAGCGCGGACGACATTCGCGCCAGCCGCGTCTTCCGCGACGAATCACCGCCGCTACCGGCGACACCGAGCTCGGAGCGCTGAGCGTCGGACACAAGGCATTGCGCCGGAGGAGAACGGACATGCTCTACGGAAGAACCACGCTGTCGAAGTTCCTGATCGAACAACTGCGCGGCGACAAGTCGGCGCAGGACCTGTCGGCCTTGCTGATCGACGTCGCCGCCGCGATCAAGGGCATTTCGGCGATGGTGTCGAAAGGCGCGCTCGGCGATCACCTGGGCAGCGCCGGGACGCAGAATGTCCAGGGCGAAACGCAGAAAAAGCTCGACGTGCTGACCAACGAGCTGATGCTGCGCCAGTGCGAATGGGGCGGCCAGCTGGCCGGCATGGTGTCGGAAGAGATGGACGAGCCGTTCACGGTGCCAAGCCCCTACCCGCGCGGCGCGTATCTGCTGGCTTTCGACCCGCTCGACGGCTCGTCGAATATCGACGTCAACGTCGCGGTCGGCACGATCTTCTCGGTGCTCAAGCACGCTGATCGCAAGCCGCCGCAGACGGCGTCGTATCTGCAGAACGGAGACCGTCAGATCGCCGCCGGCTACGCGATCTACGGACCGTCGACGATGCTGGTGATCAGCGTCGGCCGCGGCACACACGGTTTCACGCTGGATCGCGAGACCGGCAACTTCGTGCTGACCCATCCGGATCTGACCATCCCGGCGGACACCGGCGAGTTCGCGATCAACGTCTCCAACGAGCGCTTCTGGGAGCCGCCGATCACGCGCTACGTCGGCGAATGCAAGGCCGGCCGCAGCGGCATACGCGAGCGCGATTTCAACATGCGCTGGATCGCGTCGATGGTCGCCGAAGTGCATCGCATCCTGATGCGAGGCGGCGTCTTCATGTATCCGCGCGACACGCGCGATCCGAGCAAGCCGGGGCGCCTGCGGCTGCTCTACGAAGGCAATCCGATGGCGATGCTGATCGAGCAGGCCGGCGGCTGCGCCAGCACCGGCCGCGGTCGCATCTGCGAGCTGCCGCCGTCGCAGGTGCACCAGCGAACGCCGGTGATTCTCGGATCGCGCAACGAGGTCGAGCGTATCGAGCGCTATCACCGCGAATACGACGAGGGCAGCGACCGGCCGTTCGTGTCGCCGCTGTTCAACGAGCGCTCGCTGTACCGGCCGGAGGTGACGTGATGAGCCGGCGGCATCTTTTCTCCCTCCCCCGCCTGCGGGGGAGGGCCGGGGTGGGGGCAAATCGTCGCGGAGCAACGCTCTCGTCACGCCCCCATCCCGGCCTTCCCCCGCTCGCGGGGGAAGGAGACCCGCTGTGTGATTTGCAGGAGTAGCCGCCATGTCCAAAAAACATCCGATCATCGCGGTGACCGGCTCGTCCGGTGCCGGCACGACCACGGTGATGGCCAGCTTCAAGCATATTTTCCGTCGCGAGAAAATCCGCGCCGAGCTGGTCGAAGGCGACGCCTTCCATCGCTACGACCGCAAGGAAATGCGCGCGGCGATGAAAGCCGCCGAAACCGGCACCGGCCCGAACCTGAGCCACTTCGGGCCCGAGGCGAATCTGTTTCACGAGCTCGACGAGCTGTTCGGCCAGTACGGCGAAAGCGGCAGCGGGCGCACGCGCCGTTACCTGCACAACGACGAGGAAGCCGCGCCGTTCGCGCAGCCCCAGGGCACGTTCACGCCCTGGCAGGCGATCGCGCCGGACAGCTCCGACCTGCTGTTCTACGAGGGCCTGCACGGCGCCGCGAAACACGCCGAGATCAACATCGCGCGCCATCCCGACCTGCTGATCGGCGTGGTGCCGATCATCAACCTGGAATGGATACAGAAGCTGCATCGCGACCAGAACCTGCGCGGCTACACCCACGAGGCGGTGGTCGACACGATCCTGCGGCGCATGCCGGACTACGTCACGCACATCTGCCCGCAGTTCTCGCGCACGCACGTCAATTTTCAGCGCGTGCCGACCGTGGACACGTCGAACCCGTTCATCGCGCGCGACATTCCGACGCCGGACGAAAGCATGGTGGTGATCCGCTTCACCAATCCCAAGGGCATCGACTTCCCCTACCTGATGTCGATGCTGCACGGCTCGATGATGACGCGGCCGAACACCATCCTGATTCCCGGCGGGAAAATGGGCCTGGCGATGCAGCTGATCTTCACCCCGATGATTCTGCGGCTGATGGATCAAAAGCGCCGCGCCTGAGGAAACAGACGATGAATACCGATACTGGCAAGCCCGCGCCGCAGCAGCTCGCCAATGCGCTGCGCATGCTCGCGGCCGATGCGGTCGAGCGGGCAAAGTCCGGCCACCCGGGTGCGCCGATGGGCATGGCCGACATCGCCGAAGTGCTATGGAACCGGCACCTGAAGCACGACCCGAACGATCCGCAGTGGATCGATCGCGATCGCTTCGTGCTGTCCAACGGCCATGCGTCGATGCTGCTGTACGGCCTGCTGCATCTGAGCGGCTACGACCTGCCGCTGAGCGAGCTGCAAGCCTTTCGCCAGCTGCATTCGAAGACGCCGGGGCATCCGGAGCGGGGCCTGACGCCAGGCGTCGAAACCACTACCGGCCCGCTCGGCCAGGGCTTTGGTAACGCGGTCGGCATGGCACTGGCGGAGCGGCTGCTCGCATCCGATTTCAACCGGCCGGGACTGCCGATCATCGACCACTACACCTACGTGTTCATGGGTGACGGCTGCCTGATGGAAGGCATCAGCCACGAGGTCGCGTCGCTGGCCGGCGTGCTCGGTCTGGCCAAGCTGATCGCGATCTACGACGACAACGGCATCTCGATCGACGGCGAGGTGGCCGGCTGGTTCAACGACGATACGCCGGCCCGTTTTCGCGCCTATGGCTGGCGGGTGATCGCCGACGTCGACGGACACGATGCCGCCGCGGTCGATGCGGCGATCAATGCCGCACGCAACCAGGCACGGCTGCCCGACGGACGGCCGACGCTGATCTGCTGCAAGACCGTCATCGGCAAGGGCTCGCCGAACCGCGCCGGCAGCGAAGCCGCGCATGGCGCGCCGCTCGGCACCGAAGAAATGGCGGCGACGCGGCGCGCATTGCACTGGGATCACGCGCCGTTCGACATTCCCGACGACATCCGCAGAGCCTGGGATTCGCGCGGACGCGGAGCCGCCGCGCAGGCGCGCTGGCAGGAGCTGTTTCGCCTGTATCGCCAGAAACACCCTCAAGCCGCCGACGAACTGCTGCGGCGCATGCGCGGTGATCTGCCGGACGATTTCGACACGCGCGTCGCCGGCCTGATCCAGAGCGCGATCGCAACGGCCAAGGAGATCGCGTCACGCAAGGCCTCGCAGCTGGCGCTCGATGCACTCGGCCCGCACCTGCCGGAGCTGCTCGGCGGCTCGGCCGATCTGACCGGGTCGAACCTGACCGACTTCAAGGGCTGCCGCCGTGTCACGCGCGCCACGCCGGGCAACTACCTGCACTACGGCGTGCGCGAATTCGGCATGGCGGCCGCGATGAACGGCGTCGCGCTGCATGGCGGCTTCATTCCCTATGGCGGCACCTTCCTGACGTTCAGCGACTACAGCCGCAACGCCGTGCGCATGGCGGCGCTGATGCGGCTGCGCGTGGTGCACGTGTTCACTCACGACTCGATCGGCCTCGGCGAAGACGGGCCGACGCATCAGTCGATCGAGCACGCATCCTCGTTGCGGCTGATTCCGAATCTGGACGTGTGGAGGCCGGCCGACACGCTGGAGACGGCGGTGGCCTGGCACAGCGCATTGCAGCGGCGCGAAGGGCCCAGCGCGCTGCTGCTGTCGCGGCAGAACCTGGCCTTGCTCGAGCGCACGCGGGCATCCGAAGACGGCATCCGCCGCGGCGGCTACGTGCTCAACGACCTCGGCTCGCCCTGCGTGGTGTTGCTTGCCACCGGATCGGAAGTCGGCCTTGCGCTCGCCGCACAGCGTCTGCTCGAAGACGAGGGCATCGGCTCGCGCGTGGTGTCGATGCCCTGTACCGCGCTGTTCGACCGCCAGCCGGCGGCCTATCGCAACGGCGTCGTGCCGATCAGCCTGCCGGCAGTCGCGATCGAGGCCGGGCATCCGGACTTCTGGCACAAGTACGTCGGCCGCCGCGGCGCGGTGGTCGGCATCGATCGTTACGGCGAATCGGCACCGGCAGCCGACCTGTACCGGCATTTCGGACTGACCGCGGTGCAGATCGCCGCGGTCGCCAGCCAGGCCGTGCATACGCGTCGGCGCGATCGCGTTGCGGCGCAGGTAACGGACGATAGCGATGCCGAGATCGTGCTGTCGTGCAACTGAATAAATCGCCAACTGCCCCTGTAGAAGCGGACCCTGTCCGCGACTGTGCCGGTGGGGCCTCGGTCGCGGACAGGGTCCGCTCCCACAGCAAGAGAAAAGCTCCATGTACGAACTGATCCTGTTCGACCTCGACGGCACCCTGGTCGACACCGCCGGCGATATCTGCGACACCGCCAACGATGTGCTGCTGGAACTCGGCCTGGCCGCGGTCGACGAAGCGCTGGCGAGGACCTGGATCGGCCAGGGCAGCCGCGAGCTGATGATCCGCGCCTACGCGCATGCCAGCGGGCTGAGCGAAACGGCGCTGCGCGCCGGCAGCGGCGTCGACTGCCTGATGGACCTGTTCACCCGCTTTCACGCGCAGCGCTGCGGCAAGCGCAGCACGGTATATCCGCAGGTTCGCGAATCGCTGGCCGCGCTGCGCGATATCGGCGTGCGCATGGCGGTGCTGACCAATCGCGAAATGCGCTTCGCGCGGCTGGTGCTGGAGCGCCATGAACTTCAGGACTACTTCGATCCGGTGATCGCCGGCGACACCCTGCCGGCGAAAAAGCCCGATGCGCTGCCGGTCGAATACTGCCTGCGCGAGCACGGCGTCGATCGCAACAAGGCGCTGCTGATCGGCGACTCCGCGGTCGATATCGCCACCGGCCGCAACGCCGGCATCCGCTGCTGGGTCGTGCCCTACGGCTACAACGGCGGACGCGCGGTGATCGAGGATGCACCGGACCGGATGATCGCGGACTTCTCGTGGATCGTCGCCGCCATGCGCGACAGTCAGTGCGGTCTCTCCAACCGCCCCAAACCCTCAAAGGAGCTTCTTTCATGGCGCTGATTTCGCTACGCCAGCTGCTCGACCACGCCGCCGAAAACGACTACGGCGTGCCCGCGTTCAACGTCAACAACCTCGAGCAGATCCAGGCGATCATGCGCGCCGCCGACGACTGCGACAGCCCGGTGATCCTGCAGGCTTCGGCCGGCGCACGCCAATACGCCGGCGAGGCTTTTCTGCGGCACATGGTCGAGGCCGCGGTCGAAAGCTACCCGCATATCCCGGTGTGCATGCACCAGGATCACGGCGCCTCGCCGGCGGTATGCCAGGCCTCGATCCGCAGCGGCTTCTCCAGCGTGATGATGGACGGCTCGCTGCGCGAGGACATGAAGACGCCGGCAAGCTACGAATACAACCGCGACGTCACGCGCAAGGTCAGTGAAATGGCACACGCGGTCGGCGTATCGGTGGAAGGCGAACTCGGCTGCCTGGGTTCGCTGGAGACCGGCGAAGCCGGCGAGGAAGACGGCGTCGGCGCCGCCGGCAAGCTCGACCACAGCCAGCTGCTGACCGATCCCGACCAGGCCGCGGACTTCGTCGAAGCCACCGGCGTCGACGCGCTGGCGATCGCGATCGGCACCAGCCACGGCGCCTACAAGTTCACGCGGCCGCCGACCGGCGACATCCTGGCGATCGCGCGCATCGAGGCGATCCACGCGCGGCTGCCGAACACGCATCTGGTGATGCACGGATCGAGCAGCGTGCCTCAGGAATGGCTGGAGGTGATCCGCCGCTGCGGCGGCGACATCAAGCAGACTTACGGCGTGCCGGTCGAGGAAATCCGCCAGGGCATTCGACACGGCGTGCGCAAGGTCAACATCGACACCGACATCCGCCTGGCGATGACCGGCGCGATGCGCCAAAAAATGGCCGAATCGCCGGGGGAATTCGATCCGCGCGCGTTCTTCAAGGCCGCGACCGCGGCGGCGAAGGACATCTGCGTGCTGCGCTTCGACGCCTTCGGCAGCTCGGGGCAGGCCGCGAAGATCAAGCCGCTGCATCTGGACCGGATGGCGGCACGCTACAGCAGGGGCGAGCTGCGCGCGCTGGTTCACTGAGTGCTCCGCGCAGCAGAGCACGCCGCGGTCACTGCTGCTCTTTGGTACCGCGGGCGCGTAGCGCGCATGAGCGCCGTGGCCGATTTGTTCTGAAGCGTCGCAGTCGCTACCGTAACCGCCGCCGCGCCGTCGGCGCGCGTCGCGCATTCGCAGCAACGCCCTATCGGAGAACCGCATGACGTTCGAAACCCGCAGCGAACAGGCCTGTTACGGCGGCCGCCTCGGCTACTACACGCACGCCTCGACATCCACCGGCACCGACATGCGCTTCGCGGTGTACCAGCCGCCGCAGGCCGCGCAGCACAAAGTGCCGGCGCTGTACTACCTCGCCGGACTGACCTGCACCGAGGAAACCTTCGTCATCAAGGCCGGCGCGCAGCGGCTCGCCGCCGAACTCGGGCTGATGCTGGTGGCCTGCGACACCAGCCCGCGCGGCCTGAACCTGCCGGGCGATGCCGATGCCTGGGACTTCGGAGTCGGCGCCGGTTTCTATCTGGACGCGACCGCCGAGCCCTGGAGCCGAAACTACCGGATGAGCTCGTACATCAACCACGAGCTACCGGCGCTGATCGAGAAACACTTTCCGGCGCGCGACGACAGGCGCGGCATCTTCGGCCACTCGATGGGCGGCCACGGCGCGCTGGTCGCGGCGCTGAGCCGGCCCGCGTTCTGGCACTCGGTCTCGGCGTTCGCACCGATCAGCAATCCGGTCGCGGTGCCCTGGGGCGAGAAGGCCTTCGGCCATTACCTCGGCGCCGATCGCCAGGCCTGGCAGCGCTGGGACGCGAGCCTGCTGATGCGCGCGCAAGCGCATCCCGGGCTGATCCTGGTCGATCAGGGGCTCGCGGATAATTTCCTCGACAGCCAGCTGCATCCGCAGGCGCTGGAGGACGCGGCCGCGGCCTCCGGGCAGAAGCTCAGGCTGCGCCGCCAGCCGGGCTACGATCACTCGTACTGGTTCATCCAGACGTTCATCGACGATCACCTGCGCCATCATGCGCAGACGCTGCTGGGCTGAGAGCCAGCACCACGAAATCCCGATTCAACCCCGTTTTTTAGTCGTCGCCGCTTCACGACCTCATCCAGCAAGCATCAACGGCGGCGCAATGCCGCCGTTTTGCTGTGCGGCGGCCTCGTGTCACGGACGACACACTGCCGTGGCGCGGCCGACTCGCCGGCCACGGCGACACGCCTGGCAGGCACCAGGGCGCAAGCCCGATCCCCTTGACGCACAACGATAAATCGACCGCCTGCAAGTCTGGCACGGCGGCTGCGACGAGCTGCGACGAGTCACCCGTCAATGTCATGACGACGGTGCTCACTGATCGGTCACGACGGATACGCCGCCGCGACGACGGGATAAAACGACACAATGCGAAGGAGAGCTGCAGATGAATTTCCACACCGTAAGGATGGTCTGTGCCGCCTTGGTCCTGGGGGCGTTGAGCGGTAACGCCGCGGCCAATCCGGAAGAAGTGCAACGCGCAAAGGACCCGTCGCAATGGGGCATGCCCGGCGGTGATCTGGCGATGACCCGGCACAGCAAGCTCGCCGACATCAACACCGGCAATGTCGACAAGCTGCAGATGATGTGGTCGCAGTCCAGCGGCACCCTGCGCGGCCACGAAGGCCAGCCGCTGGTGATTACCGAAGGCGGCAAGCCGATGATGTACATGATCAGCGGCTGGCCGAACATCGTGCAGGCGCTCGACCTCTCCGATCCGGACAATCCCAAGGCGATCTGGAAATACACCAAGCAGACCGACCGCGACGAATCCGCGGTGCCGCGCGCCTGCTGCGACACCGTCAACCGCGGTCTGTCGTATGCCGACGGCAAGGTGGTGTTCGGCACGCTCGACGGCTTCCTGATCGCGCTGGACGCCAAGACCGGCAAGGAAGTCTGGGTGGTCAAGCACGCGCATCCGGAGAATGGCGAGACCATCACGCCGGCTCCGCTGATCGCCGAGGACAAGGTGCTGATCGGTTTCGGCGGCGATGAATTCGCTGCCCGCGGCCGCTTCACCGCCTACAGCCTGAAGGACGGCAAGAAGATCTGGGAATGTTCGTCCACCGGCACCGACAAGGAAACCTGCATCACCAAGGCCACCAACAAGGCCAACCCGCAGCACGGCACCACGGACGCCTCGATCAAGAGCTATCCGGGTGACGAGTACAAGCGCGGCGGCGGTTCGAGCTGGGGTTTCTACAGCTACGATCCGGAGCTGAAGCTGGTGTATCACTCGACCGGCAATCCCGGCCTGTGGAGCCCGTTCTATCGCTGCTCGGAAAAGACCCACGAGGAGTGCAACACCGGCAAGCAGGACAACAAGTGGTCGATGACGATCTTCGCGCGCAAGATCGACACCGGTGAAGCGGTCTGGGCCTACCAGATGACGCCGTTCGACCAGTGGGACTACGACGGCATCAACGAAAACATGCTCACCGACTGGGAAGTCGACGGCAAGAAGCGCAAGCTGCTGGTGCACTTCGACCGCAACGGCTTCGCCTACGTGCTCGACCGCACCGACGGTACGCTGCTGCGCGCCAACAAGTACGTGACCGCGAACTGGGCCGAGAAGATCGACCTCAAGAGCGGCCGTCCGGTCAAGGTCAAGGAGCATTCTCCGTTCGGCCTCGGCAACAACGTACAGGCCTGTCCGTCGGCGATGGGCGGCAAGGATCAGCAGCCCTGCGCCCTGGATCCGAACGAACCCGGCGTCGCCTACTGCCCGACCAACAACTGGTGCATGGAGCTGGAACCGCAGGAGCGCTCGCACACCCAGCAGGGCACGGTCTACGTGTTCGCCAACGTCTACATGTATCCGGAAAAGCCCGGTGTGACCGGCAAGTTCAAGAAGTTCAACGTGCTCACCGGCGAGACCATCTGGGAGATTCCGGACCAGTACCCGAACTGGAGCGGCGCGCTGGTCACCGATGGCGGCCTGGCGTTCTACGGCAGTCTCGGCGGCGACTTCCGCGCGGTGGATCGCAAGACCGGCAAGGTGCTGTGGTCGCGCAAGCTTGGCTCCGGCATCATCGGCAACCCGGTCACCTACAAGATCAACGGCAAGCAGTACGTGTCGGTGTGGAGCGGCATCGGCGGCTGGATCGGCCTGCCGGTCACCGCCGGTCTCGATCTTGAAGACAAGTACGGCGCCATCGGCGCCACCGCGATGACCAAGGCAGCCAATCTCGACAAGATTCCGCAAGGCGGCACGCTGTACACCTTCCGCGTCAACTGAGCGGCGACGGCGGTTCTGCAACAGGCGCCCGGTGCTTGGATCAAGCACCGGGCGTTCCTACTCGCAGCAACGCAGGAGCAGCCCCGTGACCAGGACATCGAAGGTTTCAAGTTTTACCGTTTCATCCCGGAATCTGTTGACGCTCGGCGCCCTCGTGGCGGCGAGCCTGAGCGGCACGCCCACGGCCCATGCCGGCGAGATACGCGCACTGCGCGTCTGTGCCGACCCCGGCAACATGCCGCTGTCGAACCAGGCCGGCGAAGGCTTTCAGAACAAGATCGCCGAGGTGCTCGCGGCCTCGCTCGGCGTCGGCTTGGTGTATGACTGGCGCGCCTCCACCGAGCGCGGCCTGCTGCGCGGCACGCTCGACGCGAACACCTGCGACGTGATGATCGACATGCCCTCCGACATGGAGCGCGTGCTGACGACCACGCCGCTGTATCGCAGCAGCTTCGTACTCGCCTACCGCAGCGATCGCGGCCTCAATTTCAAGAACCTCGACGACCCCAAGCTGAAAAAACTCAAGGTCGGCGTGTACCAGATGTCGTCGATCCGCGACACGCTGGCGCGCCACGACATCAAGGGCAACGTCACCACGCATTTCATCAGCTACGACGGCGCACAGAATCCCGAGCACCAGCCGTCGTATCAAGTGCAACAGATGATCGACGGCAAGCTCGACGTCGTCGGCATCTGGGGGCCGTTCGCCGGTTACTACAAGACCATCAAGGGCGCGCCGGTGGCGCTGCAGCCGGTCAACCTGTGGGACGACAACGAGCCGATGGAAGTCGACATGGCGCTGGCCGTGCGCCGCGGCGACCGCGGCCTGCAGCAGCGCCTGAATCAGGCGCTGGTCGACGAGAAGGACAAGATCCGCAAGATTCTCGACGACTACGGCGTGCCGCTGGTGCAGTGCAGCGCCTGCGTGATCAGCGGCGAGCTGCCGTCGCACGGGGCGTACAAGAACTCGCCGCCGCCGGTGAATGTCGCGGCCGAACCCAATGGCTCGAAGAACTCGCCCTACGCCGCCGACGCGACGTTGGACCAGCTCAAGTCGTGGCTCAAGCAAGGCGCCAGTCCGGATCAGGAGCTGAGCAATGCCGCCACCGCCGGCGACCTGGTGCGCGTGCGCTATCTGGTCGAGCGCGGCGCCAACATCAATACGCGAGACGCCGAAGGCTACACACCGCTGTTGAACGCGGTGCGCACACGCAGCGACGAACTCGCCACCTTCCTGATCGCGAACAAGGCCGACGTCAATCTCGCCGACCGCGACGGCTGGACGCCGCTGATGTTTGCCGCCTGGCGCGACAGCCCGGCCAGCATCCAGGCGCTGATAAGCAAGGGCGCCCAGATCGAGGCCACCAATCCCAAGGGCCTGACCGCGCTGTGCGTGGCCGCGCAGCAGGGCAAGGCCGAGGCGACCCGTGCGCTGGCCAAGGCCGGCGCCAAGCTCGACGTGCAGGTTGGCGGCGCGGCGTATACGCCGCTGATGCTGGCGATCGCCGGCAGCTGGGACGAGGCCGCGATGGCGCTGATCGACAGCGGCGCGGCGATCAACGCCAAGAACGCCGGCGGCGTCACCGCACTGATGATCGCCGCCGCCGGCGATCACGCCGAGATCGCGCAGAAGTTGCTGCAGTCCGGCGCCGACCCGAATGCGCGCGGCGACGAGGGCAGCACCGCACTGAGCATCGCGCAGCAGCGCGACAACCGCGCCGTCATCGACGTGCTGCAGAAACAGGCGTCCGGCGCTGGAGCCGGCGCCAGCAACAGCGCCAAGCCTCATGTCTGAGCCCGGGCGTCAGCAGCCTTCACCCAGCCACGAACAACAAGGAGTGCAGCCGTGTTGAAGAGAGTAACGATCGGAGCGATCGCGATGGTGCTGGCCACGATGGCCTTTGCAGATGCAGGCGCGGATGATTTCCCGGTTCCGCAGCAACACAAGGCAGTCGATGCACCCCCTCCGCCGGCTGACGTGATGCCGCCGCTGGACCGCGTCAAGGCGGCGCCCAAGGGCACGCTGAAGAATCCCTACACCGACAGCAACGCGGCGATCGTCGCCGCCGGGCAGACGCTGTACATGAAATCCGGCTGCAATGGCTGCCACGGCGGCGGCGGTGGTGGCGGCATGTGTCCGCCGCTGACCAACGACACCTGGGTCTACGGCGGTGACGACGACACCCTGTTCCGCCTGGTCGCCGACGGCACCGACGAATTGCAGAAAGCCGGCTATGCGCGCAAGGGTCGCGAAAGTGTGGTCGGGCCGATGCCGCAGCACGGCATGATCGTCAAGAGCGACGACGACCTCTGGCGCATCATCACCTTCATCCGCTCGAACTATCGCGGCGGCGAATCGAGAAAGTACGGCGACCAGCCGGCGCCGGCCGCGAAATAGCGGCGCTTCAGACCCGCAGCCGGTCCACAGCACGATCCGTCACGCTGTCCGCGACGCAGCGCGGCGGATCGTGGGAGATGCCTCTTGAACGACGTGACGCAAGCCTATCTGCAAGGCTGGCGCGACAAGGCACTGGCCTTCGAGCGCAGGCTCAACGACGTGGTGCTGGGCCTGGCACCGGCGGTGCGGCTGCTGACGATTTCGATCTTCGCGCGCGGCCACGTGCTGCTCGAAGGCGACGTCGGCGTCGGCAAGACCACCTTGCTGCGCGCCGCCGCACGCGGTATCGGCGGCGCCTATCAGCGCGTCGAAGGCACCATCGACCTGATGCCGCACGACATGATCTATCACACCCATGTCGACCGCGACGGCCGGCCGCGCGTCGATCCCGGACCGCTGCTGGCACATGGCGCCAACCTGTCGGTGTTCTTCTTCAACGAGATCAACCGCGCGCGGCCGCAGGTGCATTCGCTGCTGCTGCGCGTGATGGCCGAGCGCAGCGTCACCGCATTCAACGCCGAGCATCACTTCCCTCACCTGCAGGTATTTGCCGACCGCAACCGCGTCGAGAAGGAAGAGACATTCGAGTTGCCCGGTGCGGCGCGCGATCGCTTTCTGATGGAGATCGAAATCGACCCGGCCGACGACGAAAGCGTGCATCGCCAGCTGATGTTCGAGGAACGCTTTCATGACACCGATTCGCTGATCAACCGCATCGAGGAAGGCCAGCTCGACTACCGCGAACTCGGCAGCGTCGCCCGCATGATCCAGTCCAGCGTGCAGGCCGGCGCCGCGGTGCAGGAATACGCCAGCCACCTGCGCCGCGCCACGCACAGGCCGGCGCAGGCCGGCATCCGGCTCGACGGCGTCGACATGGACGAGCTGATCCTGGCCGGTGCCGGCCCGCGCGGCATGAGCATGCTGGTGCGCGCAGCCAAAGTCGCGGCCTGGCTCGACGGCCGGCTGCACCTGACGCCGGAAGATCTGCGCGCGGTGTTCCACCAGGTGATCGGCCATCGCGTGTTCTTCACGCCGATCTACGAACTGCAGCGCAGCGAGCTCGCGCCGGAATTCAGCGCGGCGATCTTGCGTGGCGTGCCGGCGCCGTAGGGCCACAAATGCCCGCGCAATACGATCGATATCTCCCTCCCCCGCCTGCGGGGGAGGGTTGGGGTGGGGGCGAGAAGTCGCGGAGCAGCGCGCTCCGCCCGCCCCCATGCCGGCCTTCCCCCGCAAGCGGGGGAAGGAGACAAGCGACCTGCCCACCGCTGCTCCCGAGTCGCTCACGCAGTGAGCGTATCGAGGGACGCAACAGCGGTCGGCTCCCTCGATACGCCTCGCAAGCGAGGCTACTCGGGACGAACGGGGCGTGGTCATGAGCGGTAAAAGTGTCGACCTCGTCGACTACCGCGTGCAATTCAAACCCGGCGGTGTACTCCCGGGATCGCATCGCGGCGCGCATGCCGGCAGCGGCCACGAGCTGCGCGCGCTGGTGCCGCTGAACGATCATCCCGATCCGCGGCGCCTGGATCTGCGCGCCAGCCTGCGCGATCCCTATCAGCGCCTGTGGGTGCGCGATTTCAAGCAGAACTCGGCGCTGAAAGTGTTCGTGCTCGCCGACGTGTCGGCGTCGATGGCGTATCACGGCCGTCGCGACAAGTTCGAGCTGCTGCGGCGCATCACGATGGCGCTGGCGCATTCGGCCTGGCGCAGCGGCGACCGCTTCGGCCTGTATGCGGCCGACGAGCAGCTGCGCCGCGAGCTGAGCCTGCCGGCGCGGATCAACAAGGGCGCGGCGCAATGGCTGGACCGGCGCCTGAGCGGCTTCACGCCCAGCGGCCGCAGCGCGCTCGGCCTGCTGCAGGCGGTGGCGCAGCTGCCGGGCAAGCGCGCGCTGGTGTTCCTGATTTCGGATTTCGGCTGGCCCGAGGACGACACGCGCCGCATCCTGCGCGCGCTGGCCCATCACGAGGTGGTGCCGATCGTGCTGTGGGACGCTGCGGAAGATCGCGACATTCCGCGCTGGGGCATTGCGCGGCTGCGCGACAGCGAAACCGGCCGCAGCCGTTTCGTCTGGCTGCGGCCGAAATGGCGCGAGCGCCTGCTGGTGGCTTACGCGACCCGCCGCGAAGCGCTGATGCGGCTGTGCCGCGAGGCCGGTCGCCGGCCGTTCTTCGTGCTCGACGATTTCGAGCCGGCACAGCTGACGCGTTACTTCCTGGAGGCCGCATGATGCGCGGCGCCGTGCTGCTGGCCCTGCTGCTGATGCCGATGCCGGCCAACGCGGCGGACGCGGTCGCTGCGAAAAATCCGGCATTTCAGGTGCAGGCGCAGATGCGTGATACCGGTTACGTGCTCGGCGACCGGCTGGAACAGCGCATCGACATCCGGGTACCGCCGGGTACCCGGCTGATCGCCGAATCGCTGCCGCGGCTGGGCCGCGTCAACAACTGGCTGGAACTGCGTGAGCTACGCGTCGAGCCGCGTCGCGGTGGCTACACGCTGCAGCTCGGCTACCAGATGTTCGGCGCGGTCGAGAGCGCGATGCAGCTGGCGGTGCCGCCGTTCACGTTGCGCTTCGACCAAGCCGCGCACACGCCGACACCGACGACGGTCACGATCGCCGCGCAGCCGTTCTACCAGTCGCCGGTACTGCCGGCGAGCCTCGGCGACGCCGATCGCGTGCCGCGCGCGACACTGCCGCCGGTGCGTATCGCCGGCACGCGCTGGCCGCTGGCCGCGCTGGCCAGCCTGATCGCCTCGCTGCTGCTGGCGCTGTATCTGGCCTGGGCTTATGACCGCCTGCCGTGGTCGCCGGGCAAGCCGGGGCCGCTGACCTTACTGCTGCGCGATCTGCGCAGTCGCCGCGCGCTCGCGCCGGACGCGGCCACGTATCGCGCGCTGCTGCGCCAGCTGCACGCGGCGCTGAATCGCAGCGCCGGTCAGACGCTTTACCTGGACAACCTGCCGCTGCTGTTTGCACAGGCGCCGCATCTGCAGCCGCTGCAGGCGGAGTTCGACAGCCTGTTCCAGCATTCGCGACGCGTGTTCTACGGTGCAGCCGGCGACGCTGATGGAAACGGCGACTGGCCGACATCGCGCGTGCTCGACCTGTGCCGGCGCGCGCGCGACTGCGAGCGCGGCCTGTCATGAGCGGCGCCGACGGCGGCCTGTCGTTCGCCAATCCCTGGCTGCTGTGGGCGCTACCGCTGGCGCTGCTGCCGCTGCTGTTTCACGGCGTGCGTCACCACGCGCATCCGAGCCTGATCGACCTGCCGATCGACTGGCCGTCACGCGCGCTGCAGGCCGGGCTGCGCAGCCTGGCGGCCGCCACGGTCGCGCTGCTGATTCTGGCAGCGGCCGGCCCCTACGCCGGCGGCGGCAGCGTCCGCCATGTCGGCAGCGGCGCCCAGATCGTCGTCGTCTTCGATCGCAGCGGCAGCATGTCCGAGCCGATGGCCAGCGGCTGGGAAGACACCCGCAAAGGCGAGAGCAAGATCGTCGCCGCACGGCGCATCCTGCTCGGCTTCATGCGCCAGCGCCGCGGCGACATGTTCGGCGTCGTCGCCTTCGGTTCGACGCCGATCGCGGTCGCGCCGCTGGGCGACGACCGGCCGATGGCCGAAGCCGCGCTGAAAAGTGCCGAGGCGCGCAGCATGGGCTTCACCAGCGTCGGCCGCGCGCTCGGCATGGCGCTGGATTATTTCCGCGATCGGCCCTACACCGCGGCGCGCCTGATCCTGCTGGTATCCGACGGCGGCGCGGCGATTCCGCCGCCCGATCGCGAGCTGCTGCAAAGCCTGTTCGGCAGCCGCCGCGCGTCGCTGATCTGGCTGTACACGCGCGGCGCGCGCGAGCCCAGCGTGATCGACGGCGCGACGGGATCTTCGCAAAGCCTGTCGATGCACCAGTTCTTTTCGCAGCTCGGCGTGCCCTACCAGGTCATGGAGGCGACCAGCACCTCCGACGTGCAGAACGCGATCGCCCAGGTCGGGCGGCTGACCCATCTGCCGACGCATTACGAGGAGCAACTGCCGCGTCGCGATCTGGCGACACCGCTGTACAGCCTCGCGCTGCTGCTGCTGGCCTTGCTGACCGCGGCCAAGCTGGCCGAGGTGCGCAGCTGGGTACTCGCATGAGCATCCTTGGCCGCGTGCGCAAGGGCTTGCCGCGGCCGACGCAGATCGCCTGGGCGATGCTCGCCTGCAGCGTCGCGCTGTGCGCTTTCAGCCTGCTGCAATGGCAGCGCGCCGCGCGCCTCGACCGCATGATCGCCGACGGCACGCTGATCGAGCTCAAGCACATACCCGATGCGCCGGCAGTTCGCTACGCCGCCGGCTGGCTGTATCAGAAGAGCGAGCAGAACCAGCTCGCGCTGCAGCGCTATGCCGATGCCGAAGGCGCCGCCGATCCGCAGCTGGCGTCGCGCGCCAAGTTCGCGCTGGCCAATCTGTATTTCGAAATCGGACTGCGTGCCGGCGACGTCGCCGCCGGCGGCTCGCATGTGCGCGGACTGGCGCAGATGGAGCTGGCACGCGAAGCCTACCGCGACGCGCTGCGGCTCGACCCCGAGCTGCGCGACGCGCGCTACAACCTCGAACTGCTGGAGCGACTGAGCCCGGGCAAACGAGTCGAAGGCTGGACTCGCAACGAGCGCAATCGCAACCAGGGTTTCGGCACCGAGCCGGGCTGGGCGAGCATGCAGGAAACCACGATACGCGGTCTGCCGTGAGCGGCCGCCCGTGGTCCCAATCGTCATTCCCGCGCAGGCGGGAATCCAGCGGTGCCACAGCTGCTCTCGCCGCTCTGGATTCCCGCATTCGCGGCAGTCACAGAAGGCCGCGGCCCGGCCTGCTGCTGTTGCTGCTGGCGATGCTGGCGCTGTTGCCGGTGTATGCGGCACCGACGAGACTCGCACCCGGCCTGAGCTTTTCGTATCTGTTCGTGCTCGACGTCACGCAGAGCATGAACGTGCGCGACCAGGGCGTCGACGCCGCGCCGCAATCGCGGCTGGATGCGGCCAAGCAGGCGCTGGACGCCGGCCTGCGCCAGCTGCCCTGCGGCTCGCGCGCGGCGCTGGCGCTGTTCGCCGACGACGAGACCCTGGTGTTGTTCGAGCCGCTGGAAATCTGCGCGCATTATCCGGCGATGCACAGCGTCGTCGCCGGCGTCGACTGGCGCAGCGCCTGGGCCGGCAATTCGCGTATCGACAGCGGTATCGTCAGCGCGATGAACGAGGCGGCCAGCCGCAGTCTCGATCTGGTGTTCTTCACCGATGGCGACCAGGCGCCGTATCGCGAGCAGGTGCGACTCGCCGATCTGCAGGCGCATCGCGGCAAGAGCCGCGGCTTCATCGTCGGCGTCGGCGGCGAGCAGGAACGGCCGATCCCGAAGCTCGGCGAACACGACGAGATCATCGGCTACTGGCAGCCGGCCGACGCGGCGCGCAATGGCTTCCACCCCGACATGAACATCGTCGACGACGGCTTTCTGCCGCCATCGATCGACAGCGCACCGGGCGTGCACGAGCACTTGTCGGCGTTGCGCAGCGAACCGCTGCAGCAGTACGCGCAGGCCGCCGAGATGCGCTATCTGCGCCTGGGCAGCGACGCCGCGTTCACGCGCGCGCTGGCCGATCCGCAGCTCGCCCACCTGGACATCGCAGCGCGCGATCTGCGCCTGTACTTCGGCCTGCTCGCGCTGGCGCTGCTGCTCGCTGCCTGGCTGTGGCCGGAGCGCGCGTGAGCCCGGCGATCAAACCGCCGGCGCTGCTGGGTCGTTTGCGTCCCAGTGCTGTTACCCGGCCGACTCAGGCGCACGCCGCCAGCACCAAGGCGATTCGCCTCGCGCTTTTCAACTGCCTGTTTTTCAGCGACTTGTCGGCCGCGCGGCGGCTGGCACGGGCGCTGCAATCGAGTCGGTGCAGGCAGCACGACGCCCAACGAACCCTTCAATAAAAAACGCGAGGAGCCCAATGAAATCGAGAGCCGCAGTCGCCTGGGAAGCCGGCAAGCCCCTGTCGATCGAGGAAGTCGATGTCGCCGCGCCCAAGGCGGGTGAAGTGCTGGTGAAGATCGTCGCCACCGGCGTCTGTCACACCGATCTTTTCACCTTGTCCGGCGCCGACCCCGAGGGCTTGTTCCCGGTGATTCTCGGCCACGAGGGCGGCGGCATCGTGCAGGAGATCGGTCCCGGCGTCACCAGCGTCAAACCCGGCGATCACGTGATCCCGCTGTACACGCCGGAATGCGGCGAGTGCAAGTTCTGCCTGTCCGGCAAGACCAACCTGTGCCAGAAGATCCGTCTGACCCAGGGCAAGGGCGTAATGCCCGACGGCACCTCGCGCTTCTCGATCAAGGGCAAGCCGATCCTGCATTACATGGGCACCAGCACGTTCTCGGAATACACGGTGATGCCGGAGATATCGGTCGCCAAGATCAACCCGAAGGCGCCGCTGGAAAAAGTCTGCCTGCTCGGCTGCGGCATCACCACCGGCATCGGCGCGGTGCTCAACACGGCCAAGGTGCAGCCCGGCGACAGCGTCGCGGTATTTGGCCTGGGCGGCATCGGCCTGTCGGTGGTACAGGGCGCGGTGATGGCCAAGGCCGGCCGCATCATCGCGGTCGACATGAATCCGACGAAATGGGAAATGGCCAAGGCGCTGGGCGCCACCGATTTCGTCAATCCCAAGGATTACCCGGGCACACCGATCCAGCAGGTGATCGTCGATCTGACCGACGGCGGCGTCGATTTCTCGTTCGAGTGCATCGGCAACGTCAACGTGATGCGCTCGGCACTGGAGTGCTGCCACAAGGGCTGGGGCGAGTCGGTGATCATCGGCGTCGCCGGCGCCGGCCTGGAAATCAGCACGCGGCCGTTCCAGCTCGTCACCGGCCGCGTCTGGCGCGGCTCGGCCTTCGGCGGCGTCAAGGGCCGGTCGCAGCTGCCGGGCTACGTCGAACGCTATCTCGGCGGCGAGATCAAGATCGACGAAATGATCACCGAGGTGCTGCCGCTGGAGGAGATCAACAAGGCCTTCGACCTGATGCACGAGGGCAAGGTGATCCGCTCGGTCATCCGCTACTAGCGGCCGCGCCTGACCGACAGATCATGCTCCTGACGAAAAAAAACCAAGCCGTTTGTCTTGCCGGGCCCCCGCTCCCGGGCTCGACGCGGCTTTGTCCGACTTTCGTCGTAAAAAATAAAGCTTTCGATAGTCTTTCTTTAGCAGTAGCCTTAAGCCTCGACAGCGGCGGAATGGATTCGCGCCAGTCTGATGGCGAACCCGTTACCGGTTTCAGGCGGTTTGTTCCGTCGCATAGATCGATCCCATGCACACCAGCATGAGGACTAATGCGATGGAGGACACTGCAATGCAAGCCAGACGAGACGTCCAGGGCCACGCGCGCCTGATCGAGTCCGCGATTCACGGGCATGCGGTCGACCGCGAGATCGGCCAGGAAGTGCGGCATTCCTGGAGCCGCTGCATCGGCTCCTACGCGCTGGATCCTCTGCAGAGTAAAAAGCCGATCATCGTCGAGCGCGGCGACCTGCAGGCGCGGCGCGAACGTAGCGGCGCGCTGCTGCCGATCGCGCGGGTCGAAATGCTCGGCCTGTCGCGGCAGATGCAGCACTCACAGTACGGCATCATGCTGACCGATCGTGACGGCGTGATCCTGTGTTACACCGGCGACCCGGGTTTCTCCGACATTGCGCGGCGCAGCGGTTTTCGCGAAGGCGCCATATGGAGCGAGCGCGAACTGGGCACCAATGGCATGGGCACCTGCCTGCAGATGCAGCGCTCGGTGATCATCCACCGCTCCGAGCATTTCCTGGTGCAGAACACCGGGCTTACCTGCACCGCAGCGCCGATATTCGACATGCAGGGCAACGTGATCGCGGCGCTGGACATTTCCGGCAGCTCCAACGAGCCGCAGATGCACACACTGGCGCTGGTCGAAATCGCCGCGCTGAACATCGAGAACCGGACGCTGCTCGAGGCGGCGCGCGCGAATTACATCCTGCGTTTTCACCCGTTCCCCGAGTTCGTCAGCACGCCCGGTGAAGGCGTGCTGGTTTTCGACGACACCGGCATCGTCGTCGGCGCCAACCGCGCCTCGCTGGAACTGCTCGGCTATCGCGATCACAAGTCGCTGTGCGGCGAGCACATCGACGTGGTGCTCGACACCACGCTGGCGCAGCTGATCACGCTGTCGATGCGGCCGTCGCTGCGTCCCGAGCCGATCGCCGCGCATCTGGGCCACCTGCGGCTGTTCGCCGTGGTGCAGGCGCCGGCGCCGGACACGCAAAGCAGCACGCGGCTGGCGGTCACGCCGTTCATGCTCGGCACGCCCGAGGTGATGGACTCGCGCGATCCGACCATGGCCGCGAACTATCACATCGCGCGGCGCGTGATGAACCGCGACATCTCGATCCTGCTGCTCGGCGAAACCGGCACCGGCAAGGGTCACTTCGCCAAGGAGATCCACAAGGCCAGCGCGCGCGCCGACCAGCCGCTGGTGTCGGTCAACTGCGCGGCGATCCCGGAACAGCTGATCGAAAGCGAGCTGTTCGGCTACAAGCCCGGCGCGTTCACCGGCGCCGCGCGCCAGGGCAACATCGGCCGCATCCTGCAGGCCAACGGCGGCACCCTGTTCCTCGACGAAATCGGCGACATGCCGCTGTCGCTGCAGGCGCGCGTGCTGACGGTGCTCGAGGATCGCGAGGTGATGCCGCTGGGCGGCACCAAGCCGGTGCCGGTGGATATCCGCATCATCAGCGCTACCCACTGCGACCTGGTCGAGATGATCGCGCGCGGCCAGTTCCGCGACGACCTGTACTACCGGCTCAACGGCATTACGCTGACGATGCCGGCGCTGCGCCAGCGCCAGGATCTGCGCGACATGGTGCACCAGCTGATCCGCAGCGAGGCCGGCGACCGGCCGCTGCGGATCGACGAAGCGCTGATCGACCGGCTGGTGCGCTGCCCCTGGCCCGGCAACGTGCGCCAGCTGCGCAACGTGCTGCGCAACATTCTCGCGTTGAGCGAGAACGACCAGCTGACGCCGGACGATTTCGACGAGCGCTGGCTGCATGGCGGGCTGGTCGCGCCCCGCATCACGCCGTCACCGACGCAGCCGCTGACGCAGGCCGCGGTAAATGCCGACGCCGACTTCGTCATCAGCGAAAACGACGATGCGCTCGGCGATGCCGAGCGCGAAGCACTGCAGCGCACACTCGAAAGCTGCCATTGGAACGTCAGCGAAGCGGCGATCAAGCTGCATGTCAGCCGCAAAACCATGTACCGCAAGATGCATCGTCACGGCCTGGTGCGCCAGGCCAGCGACGTGCGTCGCGGTGATCCGGGGTTGCCGGATCACGAGGCGGCCGGCAGCGGCCGTTATGGCGACGCATTTTTGATTTCGGCCGGACCGGGGCATACGACCAGCTAGCGGCGCAAGCGTGGTCGGTGGCCGATACCGACACGACAGCAGGATGCGCCCTCCACCTTGTCCTGCCGGCCACCGAGCAAGCCCGATCACGGGCCTGTGTAGCGTTGTTTGCTACCTACATGAAGAAGATGGAGGAATGCCATGAGTTCAGCAACGTCACGCGCGCCGGCCGGCGTCGCCCAAGTTCAAGGGAGATAAGACTATGGCCAGCGCAATCCCGATTCATCCCCTGTTGGACAACGGCATCAAGGGCGCGGCGAAAGAAGGCTTCGCCGGCGGCACGCTGACATGCAAGTGCGCGCAGAACCCGGTCAAGGTCAGCGTCAGCGCGCAGACCGCTCACAACCACGCCTGCGGCTGCACCAAATGCTGGAAACCGGCCGGCGCTTCGTTCGCGGTGATCGCCGTGGTCTCGCGCGACGCGGTCAAGGTCATCGAGAACGGAGACAAGCTGTCCGTCGTCGATCCCAAGGCGGCGATCCAGCGGCATGCCTGCAAGGGCTGCGGCGTGCATCTGTATGGCCGTATCGAGAACAAGGATCACGCGTTCTACGGCCTGGATTTCGTGCACACCGAACTGTCGTCGGAGAACGGCTGGTCGGCGCCGGCGTTCGCGGCTTTCGTATCGTCGGCGATCGAAGGCGGAGTGCCGCCGTCGAAGATGGACGCGATCCGTGACCGCTTCCGCGAACTGGGGCTGCAGCCCTACGACTGCCTGTCGCCGCCGCTGATGGACGCGCTGTCGACGCAGACGGCGAAACTGTCAGGGGCGTTGAAGTCCTAGCCGTCGTTTACCTGTAGGAGCGGATCCCATCCGCGACTGTGCTCTCGCAGCTCTCAGTCGCGGATAGGATCCGCTCCTACAGTCAGACGAGAAAACGAGCACAAAAAAGCCGGGCCTCAGCCCGGCTTTCTTGTGTGCCACGACCACTCAGAACGACAGGAACGCACCCACATTGAAGCTGTTGCTCTTGTTCTTGGTGTCGTCGTGGGCCTTGGCCTTGACGTCGCTGAACTCGGCCAGCAGCGTCAGGTTCTTGGTCAGGCTGTGATACACGCCTGCGGTGACCTTGCTGTTCTTCTTGACCAGGTTGGACGAGGCTTCGCCGTCGGCCAGATCCAGATTGCTCTCGCCGTAATTGACACCGACCTTGGTCGCGCCGAACTTGTAAGTCGCCTGAGCCAGAAAGCCGTCCGAATCGCGCGCGTGTCCGGCACCGTCATCCGACAGCAGGAACAATCCGGTCGTGCCCAAGCCCTTGCCGGCGTAGTAATAGGCCATCAGTTCCGCGGCGCCGAACGTGAGTTTGCCGCCCGCGTCGAAGCCGCGGCTGGTGTAATCCTCGCCTGCGATCACGCCCTCCTGCTTCTGCTCGAGGAAGGTCGCCGAAAGGTACACCGCGCCAGCGGTATACGCGAGCTTGCCGTGCAC
This sequence comes from Hydrocarboniphaga sp., assembly GCF_965279055.1. Taxonomy (NCBI): domain Bacteria; kingdom Pseudomonadati; phylum Pseudomonadota; class Gammaproteobacteria; order Nevskiales; family Nevskiaceae; genus Hydrocarboniphaga; species Hydrocarboniphaga sp. The sequence continues at coordinate 3,552,151 of NZ_OZ257125.1, forward strand.
ACCGGGTGCCGCCTTGGGTGTCGGCGCGCCCTGCAGGATCGGTTCTACCGGATCGAAGATGCCGATCGTTGCCTTGAAGCCCGAGAAATCCGGCGTGGTGTAGTTCATCTGCGCCAGCGTATCCACATAGATGTAACCCAGGCCGATGGAACCCAGCGACGTGTTCGCCGGCGCCGCGTAGTTGCCGTTGCCGGCACCGACGCCGGAGATCGTCATGTCGCTGATGATCGCGTCGAAGCCGAACAGCCCGAAGTTGCGGCCGAGCATGAACGTGCCGAGATCCTTTTTGCCGAAGGTCATGTAGACCTGACGTACATCCAGGCCGGTGGTGCCGAGCGCGGTGTTGGTACCGCCCAGGTTCGGACTGCCTCCGTCGTTGGTGCTGATGCCGGGATAGAAACCGAAATTGGCCGAAATATCCCAGTCGTTCTGCGTGGTCGATGCGCCGAACACCAGCGCCGCCGGCAGCAGGCCATCGCTGACACTGGAGCTGTCGTCTTCACCGGCGCTGCCGATGCAGGCCAGGCCGCCGGCGACCGGTGCGGTGCCGTCGTTGTCGCAGCTGGAATGGATGTAATGCACGTTGACGTTGCCGTTGGCGGTGAATTTCCAGTCTCCAGCCTGGATTTCGATCGCCTGCGCGCTGGTGCTGCTGATCAGCGCTGCGGATGCGGCCACGAGATGACGAATGCCGCGCCTGTTGTGCGTCTGCTTTTGCATGTTGGACTCCCGCTCGATAGTTGTGCCGCAGCGAGAGCCCGCTCTGTTAGAGATTTTGCGGGCAACGCTACGTCCCGCTGCCGTTTCTCCTGTGCACCTCGGCAGCTACGGGGCATCGAGCAACGCCTGTGCCCACGCGCGATGCGCGACACAAGTGCTTGTTGGAGCTTGTTATTACGCAGCGATGCGCAACATCGTCACGATCGGGACGTGACGCAGTGGAGCCATGAAGACACACGGCCGCGCTGCCAAGTGTGGCGTGTGCGGCCGAACGGTTTTGCCAGCCCGGCCATCCTGGGCCAGGCTAGAGTCGGGCGATGGCGGCCCGCGCGCCGGGCGCGATGCCGCTGCCACCGCCCTGCGCATAGGCGATCAGCTTGCGGCGCATGCGCGGGTCCCAGAATTTGCGTAAATGATTTTCGATGCCGGCAATCGCAGCCTCCTGATCCGGCTCGGCGGCGAAAAAGCTGGCGATGTCGTTAACCATCTGCACCAGATGATCCGGCGATGACGCAGCGCTCACCGCGATGGCTCCGGCTTGACCACATTGACTGCGGCGCTGTGCACTCGCGCCGGCCGCGTGTAGACGGTGCAGCGATCGTCGCGCGCGAAACCGACCAGCGTGATGCCGGCCTCGTCGGCGAGGTCGATCGCCAGCGAGGTCGGCGCCGAGATCGCCACCACTAGCGCAATGCCGGCGCTGGCCGATTTCAGCACCATTTCGTAACTGGCGCGGCTGGTCAGCACGGCAAAGCCGTGTGAAGCCTGGCGGTGCTCACGCGCCAGTGCGCCGATCAGCTTGTCCAGCGCATTGTGGCGGCCCACATCTTCGCGCAGCAGCTGGATCGCGCCATCCGGCGTCGCCCAGGCGGCGGCGTGAACCGCGCCGGTCAGCGCATTCAGCGGCTGTTGCTCGCGCAGCTCGCCCAGGGCGCGACGCAGCGCCACCGGCTCGACGACGAAACCGGCCGCCGCATGGCGCGGTGCGCGCAGCACGTCGGCGATATGCCGCGTTCCGCAGACACCGCAGCCGCTGCGGCCTTCGAGCCCGCGCGGCCGCTGCATCAGCGCTTCGTGTCGCTGCGGCGGAATCCGTAGCGACAGCTGCACGCCCTGCTCCAGCGCGATCGTCTGCACGTCGAGCAACTCGGCGGCGTCGGCGATGATGCCTTCGCTCAGCGAAAAGCCGAGCGCGAAGTCTTCGAGATCCAGCGGCGTCGCCATCATCACCGCATGCGGCTCGCCGTTGTAGACCAGAGCGACCGCGGTTTCCTCGGCGATGCCGTCGATACGCTCCACCACCTCGCGGCCGACGATGCGGCGCACGCGGCGCTTGACCACTCCCTCCCACGCTTGCGGGGGAGGGTTGGGGTGGGGGCGCGAATGCGGAGCGTCGCTCAATTCGTCCGCCCCCACCCCGGGCCTCCCCCGCTGCGCAGGGGAGGGAGAAAGGCTTCTAGCGCGCATCGAGCAACTCCTGCTGGCGCTGCGAAAATTCGCGATAGCGCTTCTGCCATTCCGAGGGCTGGCTGACGCGCGTGACTTCGACCGCGGTGACCTTGTACTCGGGGCAGTTGGTGGCCCAGTCGGAGTTGTCGGTGGTGATCACGTTGGCGCCGGATTCCGGGAAATGGAACGTGGTGTAGACCACGCCCGGCTGTACACGCTCGGTGACGCGCGCGCGCAGCACGGTTTCACCGGCGCGGCTGGCGACGCCGCACCAGTCGCCGTCGACGATGCCACGCGTTTCCGCGTCGCTCGGATGCAGCTCGAGCCGATCTTCGCTGTGCCAGGCCACATTCTCGGTGCGCCGCGTCTGCGCGCCGACGTTGTACTGCGACAGGATGCGGCCGGTGGTCAGGATCAGCGGGAATTTTGCGTTGACCTTCTCGCTGGTCGGCACGTATTCGGTGACCATGAAGCGGCCCTTGCCGCGCACGAATTCGTCGATATGCATCGTCGGCGTGCCCAGCGGATGCTGCTCGTTGCACGGCCACTGCACGCTGCCGAGTTCGTCCAGCCGCTTGAAGCTGACGCCGGTGAAGGTCGGCGTCAGCGCGGCGATCTCGTCCATGATCTCGGACGGATGCGAGTAGTTCATCGGATAGCCCATCGCGTTCGACAGCAGCTGCGTGATCTCCCAGTCGGCATAGCCGGACTTCGGCTTCATCACCTTGCGCACGCGCGAGATGCGGCGCTCGGCATTGGTGAAGGTGCCGTCTTTTTCCAGGAACGACGAGCCCGGCAGGAACACATGCGCAAACTTGGCGGACTCGTTCAGAAACAGGTCCTGTACGACGATGCATTCCATCGCCGTCAGCGCCGCGGTCACGTGCTGGGTGTTCGGATCGGACTGCGCGATGTCTTCTCCCTCGATGTACAGGCCAAGGAATTCACCGTCCAGCGCCGCCTCGAACATGTTCGGGATGCGCAGCCCGGGTTCGTTGAGCAGCTTCGCGCCCCAGGCGTTTTCGAGCAGATCGCGCGTCGCGTCGTCGGACACGTGGCGATAGCCGGGAAACTCGTGCGGAAACGAGCCCATGTCGCAGGAACCCTGCACGTTGTTCTGGCCGCGCAGCGGATTGACGCCGACGCCTTCGCGGCCGATGTTGCCGGTGGCCATCGCCAGGTTGGCGATGCCCATCACCATCGTCGAGCCCTGGCTGTGTTCGGTGACGCCGAGGCCGTAATAGATGGCGCCGTTGCCGCCGGTCGCATACAGCCGAGCGGCGGCGCGCACCTGGGCCGCCGGCACACCGGTGACCGCTTCCATCGCCTCCGGCGCATGGCGCTCGTCGCCGACGAAGCGGCGCCATTTGTCGAAGGACTCGGTGTCGCAGCGCGCGCGCACGAAGTCTTCTTTCACCAGGCCCTCGCTGACGACGACGTGCGCCAGCGAGTTGATCAGCGCGACGTTCGTGCCGGGGCGCAGCTTCAGATGCTGGCTGGCTTCGATGTGCGGCGTGCGAACCAGGTCGATGCGGCGCGGGTCGGCGACGATCAGCTTGGCGCCTTCGCGCAGACGGCGCTTCATCTGAGAGGCGAACACCGGATGGCCATCGGTGGGATTGGCGCCGATCACCATGATCACGTCGGCCTGCATCACCGAATCGAAGTTCTGCGTGCCGGCGGATTCGCCGAGCGTCTGCTTCAGCCCGTAACCGGTCGGCGAATGGCAGACGCGCGCGCAGGTGTCGACATTGTTGTTGCCGAACGCCGCGCGCACCAGCTTCTGCACCAGATAGGTTTCTTCATTGGTGCAGCGCGACGAGGTGATGCCGCCGATGGAATCGCGGCCGTACTTGGCCTGGATGCGCTTGAACTCGGAGGCGGCATAGCCGATCGCCTCCTCCCAGCTCACTTCGCGCCAGGGGTCGCTGATCTTGGCGCGGATCATCGGCTTGTAGATGCGGTCGCTGTGCGTCGCGTAGCCGATCGCGAAACGGCCCTTGACGCAGCTATGGCCGTGGTTCGCATGGCCGTCCTTGTTCGGCACCATGCGCACCACTTCCTCGCCCTTCATCTCGGCGCGGAAGCTGCAGCCGACGCCGCAGTAGGCGCAGGTCGTGGTCACGCTGTGCTCGGCCTGGCCCATGCTGATCAGCGATTTCTCGGACAAGGTCGCGGTCGGGCAGGCCTGCACGCAGGCGCCGCAGGACACGCATTCCGAATCGAGAAAATCTTCGGCCTGGCTGGCCGACACTTTGGAGTCGAAGCCGCGGCCCTGGATCGTCAGCGCCAGCGTACCCTGCTGCTCGTCGCAGGCGCGCACGCAGCGCGAGCAGACGATGCACTTGCTCGGGTCGAAAGTGAAATACGGGTTGGATTCGTCCTTCGGCGCGAAGCGCGGGTTGGCTTCGCCGTCGCGCCTGGCGTAGACGTGGTTGTCGCCGTCATAGCCATAGCGCACTTCGCGCAGGCCGACCGCGCCGGCCATGTCCTGCAGCTCGCAGTGGCCGTTCGCGGGGCAAGTCAGGCAATCCAGCGGGTGATCGGAGATGTACAGCTCCATCACGCCGCGCCGCAACTCGGCGAGCTTGGCGTTCTGCGTGGTGACTTTCATGCCCGCCGCGACCGGCGTCGTGCACGAGGCCGGATAACCGCGCACGCCGTCGATCTGCACCAGGCACAGGCGACAGGAGCCGAACGCGTCCAGGGTTTCGGTCGCGCACAGCTTCGGGATGTTGATGTCGTTGAGCGCAGCAGCGCGCATCACCGAGGTGCCTTCGGCGACGCTGATTTCGCGGCCGTCGATGCTCAGCGTGATCAGCTTGGTATCGGGCGCCTCGTTGCCGCCGGTGCGCAGGCCGACATTTTTCCATAGCCGTGCCGGGCGCGGCGCCGGCGTTCCAAAATCCTTTTCGACGATCGATAACATGACTCAATCCTCCATACGGAATTCCCTCCCCCGCCTGCGGGGGAGGGTTAGGGTGGGGGCGAGACGGCGCAGCGAAGCTCGGCTCGTCACGCCCCCATCCCGGCCTTCCCCCGCACGCGGGGGAAGAAGACAAAACGTGTATTGCATGGTGCTCAAGCTGCCGCCCCCACCCCGGCCCTCCCCAGCTGCGCAGGGGAGGGAGAAAAACGCCGAAAATCTTCGGGAAAATGATCCAGCGCCGACAGCACCGGATACGGTGTCAGGCCGCCGAGCGCGCACAGCGAGCCGAAAGTCATCGTCTCGCACAGATCGCGCAGCAGCGCTTCCTGCTTCGGCGAATCCAGGCCGCTGCACAGGCGGTCGATGACTTCGACGCCGCGCGTCGAGCCGATGCGGCAGGGCGTGCATTTACCGCAGGATTCGACGGCGCAGAACTCCATCGCGTAACGCGCCTGCGCCGCCATGTCGACGGTGTCGTCGAACACGACGATGCCGCCGTGGCCGAGCATCGCCTTGATCGCGGCAAAGGCTTCGTAATCCAGCGGCGTGTCGAACGTGGACTCCGGCAGGTAGGCGCCCAGCGGGCCGCCGACCTGCACCGCGCGTATCGGCCGGCCGCTGAGCGTGCCGCCGCCGTAGTCGTAGAGCAGTTCGCGCAGCGTCGCGCCAAACGCGAGTTCAACGAGCCCACCGTGTTTGATGTTGCCGGCAAGCTGGATCGGCAAGGTGCCGCGCGAGCGGCCCATGCCGAAGTTCCTGTAGTGCTCGGCGCCGCGCGCCAGGATGATCGGCACCGAGGCGAACGTGATCACGTTGTTGATCACCGTCGGCTGGCCGAACAGGCCCTTGATCGCCGGCAGCGGCGGCTTGAAGCGGATCTGTCCGCGACGGCCTTCGATCGATTCCAGCAGCGCGGTTTCTTCGCCGCAGATGTAGGCGCCTGCGCCGAGCCGTACTTCGAGTTCGAATGCCTTGCCGCTGCTGCGAATATCGCTACCGAGATAGCCGCGCGCTTTCGCCGTCGTGATCGCCGCGTTTAGCGCACGATGCGCGTGCGGATATTCGCAGCGCAGGTAGATGTAACCACGCGTCGCGCCGACCGCGAGGCCGGCGATGGTCATGCCCTCGATCAGCGTGAACGGATCGCCTTCCATCAGCATGCGATCCGAGAATGTGCCCGAGTCGCCTTCGTCTGCGTTGCAGACGATGTACTTCTGCGTGCCCTGCGTATCGTGGACCGCCGACGCGCCTTGCGCGTCCAGGACTGTTTTCCACTTGATGCCGGTCGGAAATGCCGCGCCGCCGCGGCCGCGCAGGCCCGACTCGCTGACCGCCATCACGATCGCGCCGGGCTCCATCAGCAGCGCGCTGTCCAGGCCGCGATAGCCGCCATGTGCCAGATAATCGTCGAGATCGACCGGATCGATCACGCCGACTCGCTCGAAACTCAGCCGCTGCTGGCGCTTCAGATACGGCAGTTCTTCGGTCAGCCCCAAATGCAGCGCATGCGCACCGCCTTCGATGAACTCCGCGTCGAACAGCGAAGCCACGTCTTCTTCCATCACCGGGCCATATGCGATACGGCCTTGCGCGGTCTCGACCTCGACCAGCGGCTCGCGCCACAGCATGCCGCGCGAGCCGTTGCGGATCAGCTTCACGGCGACGCCGCGCAAAGCGGCCTCGGTGAGAATCGCAGCCGCGGTTTCATCGGCGCCGACCGCGATCGCCGACGCATCGCCCGGCACGTAGATGCGGATCGCGCTCATGCGCTTGCCCTCGCCTGCGCCACCAGCGCGTCGAAGCGCTGCGGCGTGACGCGGCCGCGGAGCTTGTCGCCGAGCATGACCGACGGACCGAGCGCGCAGTTGCCGAGGCAATACACCGGCTCCAGCGTGACCGCGCCGTCCGCGGTGGTGCCGTGGAAATCGATCGCCAGCGCCTGCTTGGCGTGCGCCTCGAGTTCCACCGCGCCGACGGCCTGGCAGGCTTCGGCGCGACACAACTGCAGTACGTGGCGGCCGGGCTTGTGCTCGCGAAAGTAGTGATAGAACGTGACCACGCCATGCACCTCGGCGCGCGACAGGTTCAGCTCGTAGGCGATCAGCGCGACCGCGTCTTTCGGCACATAGCCGAGCGCATCCTGCACAGCGTGCAGCACCGGCAGCAGGGCGCCTTGTTGCTCTTTATGGGCCGCGACGGCGGCGCGCACCGCGGCGCGTTGCTCGGGCGGCAGTGCGGAGCCGGGCTCGGGCTGGATCGGAATGATGCGACGCGCTTTCATGTGGGGTTCCAGAGGGCGGAAAGAGTTGATTCCCTCCCCCGCCTGCGGGGGAGGCTTAGGGTGGGGGCGTTCGTCGCGGCTCGGCTCTTTATCGTCGCGCCCCCATCCCAACCTTCCCCCGCTCGCGGGGGAAGGAGACAAACAAGGCATCGGGCGAAAATATTCACTTGAACAGCACCGCCGCTTTTTGCAGCGTGACCCACACGCCCCAGGCCAGCGGAACGCCGACCGCGAGCCAGGCCAGCGGCACGGCGATGCTCGATGAAGCCGGCGATGTCGCAACGGCAGCCGCCGCCTTGTCTTCATGCGCGGCGCTGCGCGCCGCCTCGACTTCGGCCTCGCTCATGTGCCATTTCGCGGCGACCGGCCTGATCAGCAGGTTGCAGACCAGGCCCAGCACCAGCAGGCCGGCGAGGATCAGCATCGTCGTGTCGTAGGCCTGCGCCTTGGCGACGCCTTGGGCGAGCTGGTATTCGCGGATGTAGTTGACCAGCACCGGGCCGAGAATGCCGGCGGTGGCCCAGGCGGTGAGCAGGCGGCCGTGGATCGCGCCGACGAACTGCGTGCCGAACATGTCGGCCAGATAGGCCGGCACGGTCGCAAAGCCGCCGCCGTACATCGACAGAATGATGCAGAACAGGCCGACGAACAGCGCGATGCTGCCAGCATGGCCGGCCGACGGCGCGGCCGAGTAGAGCGCGATGCCGAGCGCAAAGAACACGAAGTAAGTCGCCTTGCGGCCGATGCGATCCGACAGCGAGGCCCAGAAGAACCGGCCGCCGATGTTGAACAGGCTGAGCAGGCCGGTGAACCCGGCGGCGATCGCGGCGATCTGCATTTTTTGCGCAGCGTCCAGGTCGTTGATGCCGGCGGCGCTGCCGATCAGCCGGCCGCCGAACACTTCCTGCAGCATCGGCGAGGCCATGCCGATGACGCCGATGCCGGCGCTGACGTTCAGGCACAACACGCCCCAGATCAGCCAGAACTGCGGCGTTTTATGCGCGTTGCGCAAATGCACCTGGCGCGCGCTGATCATCGTGTTGGCGCCCGCATCGGCCGGCGGCGTCCAGCCCGCCGGTTGCCAGCCGCGCGGCGGCACGCGGTACGCGAGCGCGCCGGCGATCATGAACACGAAGTAGATCGCGGCCAGCGTCAGGAAGGTCTGCCAAACGCCGACCGATGTCGCGCTGGCGTAATGCGTCATCAGCCGGTCCGCCAGCGGCGCGCCGATCATCGCGCCGCCGCCGAAACCCATGATCGCCATGCCGGTGGCCATGCCGCGACGATCCGGGAACCACTTGATCAGCGTCGACACCGGCGAGATGTAGCCCAGGCCCAGGCCGATGCCGCCGATCACGCCCGAGCCCAGCCACATCAGCGTGATCTGGTGGGTGTAGACGCCGAGCGCCGAGATCACCAGGCCGCCGCACCAGCAGAACGCGCTGACGACGCCGGCCTTGCGCGGCCCGGCGCGCTCCAGCCAGCCGCCCCAGATCGCCGCCGAGCACCCGAGAAACACGAAGAACAGGGTGTACATCCAGCCGAGCTGGCTGATCTTCCAGTCGCAGCCGGTGGCGAACAGCAGGCTGAAGAATCCGGCGTCCGCCGGGCAATCGACGGGCTGGGTGATGCCGACGGCTTTCGACAGCGGCAGCCAGAACACCGAGAAGCCATAGGCCATGCCGATGCACAGGTGTATGCACAGCGCCGCCGGCGGCACCAGCCAGCGGCTGAAGCCGGGGCCGGCGATGGTGCGCTCCTTGGACAGGAAGGCGGGTGCGGATGGGACGTCTTGTGGGCTGGCAGTTGCAACGCTGGCCATGCTGATCTCCTCGCTCGTGGTCGGCCTGGCTCTTTGGCAAGGTCTTTCGGTTGACTAGAGCATATTTTCCGGCGCAGGTTGACTAGACTTTGGTCGCAACAAGCTAGCATTGAATGCCTTTCAGGCTGAACAATCGGTGCTGGCGATCCGGTTTAATCGGCTTTATTGTTCCTATGTTCCCTCACTTCCGGGCATTGAAAGCATGTTCAAGCTGTCGATCAAACCGCAGTGGCAGCTGGCCCGTGGCGACGAGCGTCACCTGCTGCCGCGCGTGGTCGAGCTGCTGATCGGCATTCACGAAACCGGCACGCTGGCCGGCGCCTGCGCGCGCATGAAGCTGTCGTACCGCTACGCCTGGGGCATCCTGCAGGAAGGCCATCAGGCCTTCGGCGTGCCGCTGGTGGAGAGCCGCCGCGGCCGCGGTGCGGTGCTGACGCCGCTGGGCGAGAAGCTGGTCTGGGCCGACAAGCGCATCGCCGCGCGCCTGTCGCCGATCTTCGACAGCCTCGCCTCGGAGCTGGAAGTCGAGCTGGAGCGTGCGCTCAGCGACGCTCAGGGCATCCTGCGCATGCAGGCCAGCCACGGCTTTGCGGTGGAGCTGCTGCGCGACTGGTTCGCCCGCCAGCAGATTCCGCTGGACCTGAAATATCGCAGCAGCTACGAGGCGCTGTCGGCGCTCGACGCTGGCGCCTGCGACGTCGCCGGCTTTCATATTCCGCTCGGCGAATTCCAGGGGCAGGCGCTGGAGCACTACCGCGACTGGCTACTCGCTCCGACGCGCCAGCTGATCTGGCTGGCGACGCGGCGGCAGGGGTTGATGGTTGCGCGCGGCAACCCAAAACACATTCAGGGCCTGGCCGATCTGGTGCGCAGCGACGTGCGCTTCGTCAACCGCCAGCTCGGCTCCGGCACGCGCGTGCTGCTCGACCTTTTGTTGCGGCAGCAGAAGCTCGACCCGCATCGCATCGACGGTTACGACACCGGCGAATACACGCACGCCGCGGTCGCTGCCTTCGTTGCCAGCGGCATGGCCGATGCCGGCTTCGGCGTGGAGACGCCGGCGCAGCGCTTCGGCCTGGACTTCATCCCGCTGGCGACCGAGCGTTACTTCTTTGCCTGCAGCAGCGAGTTCCTGGAAACCGCGACCATGACGCGGGTGCTCGCAAGCTTGCGCAGCGCCGAGTTCAAGGCCGCGATCAACGCGCTCGCCGGCTACGATGGCATGCAGTCGGGCACGGTGATGACGATCGCCGAGGCTTTTCCCGACTTCGATAAAAAACCGGCGCGCTGAGGAGCGATGCAATGAACGAGACGAAACCGGGCGCGATCAGCGCCGAGGAATGGCAGCTGCGCGTGGACCTGGCCGCCTGCTACCGGCTGGTGGCCTGGTATGGCTGGGACGATCTGGTGTTCACGCATATCTCGGCGCGGGTGCCGGGTAGCGATCACCATTTTCTGATCAACCCCTACGGATTCCTGTTCGAGGAAATCACCGCGTCGTCGCTGGTGAAGATCGATCTGCACGGCAACAAGGTCGCGGACTCGCCTCACCCGATCAACCCGGCCGGCTTCACCATCCACAGCGCGATTCACGCCGCGCGCGAAGACGCGCAATGCGTGCTGCACATTCATTCGCCGAACGGTATCGCGGTGTCGGCGCAGAAGCAGGGGCTGCTGCCGCTGTCGCAGCAATCGATCTTTGCGCTGTCGTCGATCGCATATCACGACTACGAAGGGGTCGCGCTGTTCGATGACGAAAAGCCGCGGCTGGTGCGCGACATCGGCGACAAGAATTTTCTGATGCTGCGCAACCACGGCCTGCTGACCGTCGGCCGCAGCATCGCCGACGCGTTCCAGTCCATGTACCTGTTCGAGGCGGCCTGCATGATCCAGGTGCGTGCGCAGGCCGGCGGCGGCGAGCTGCTGAACATCCCGCAAAGCATCGTCGACACCGCGCAGGATCAGGCGCGTGCGGTGACGCGCGGCCAGGGCGCCGGGCTGGCGTGGCCGGGCCTGCTGCGCCGGCTGGATCGGATCGATCCGTCGTTCCGCACCTAGCGTGCCTGTAGGAGCGGACCCTGTCCGCGACTGAAATCTTGAAGAGCACAGTCGCGGATAGGATCCGCTCCTACAACTGCTGAAGTGGCGGCAGCGACTGAACTTTGGGCATGCTTGGCCGCCTTCACGACAGGGAGACTCAACCATGCTGCCGCACGTCATCGGCTCGTCGATTCATTACATCGTGGTGTTTCTGCTGGTCGGCACCGTCACTGCCGAGATGTACCTGCTCAAGCTGACGCCCAGCGTGGAGAACGTACGCGTGATCGCCCGCGCCGACACCGGCTATGGAATCGCCGCCGTGCTGGTGCTGCTCAGCGGCGCCAGCGGCGTGATGCACAGCGGCAAAGGCGCGGCCTATTACTTCCACAACGGCGCGTTCCACGCGGCGATCACGTTCTTCATTCTTGCCGGCCTGCTGTCGATCGCACCGACCGTGCGCTTCATCCGCTGGAAGAAGGCCGCCAACAGCAGCGGCGCGCTGCCGAGCGCCGAGCAATGGAAGGCGCAGCGCAAATGGGTGCACCTGCAGCTCGGCCTGATCGCGGCGATCGCCGTGTGCATGTCGATGATGGCGCGCGGCGTCGGCAGCTTCGGCTGATGGCCGAGGCTGTTATTCCTGCAAAGGCGGGAATCGAGGGATCGGGCTGCCCCCCGCCGCGCCGGGTCGATTCCCCGCCTGGGAAAGTAGGAGATTCGCCTACGCGGCTTTTTGTAAATTGGATGCGCAAATTACGTAAGAGACGAGTATCATTCGAGTCGCCCGATGGACCACTCCCCGGCCTTGCAAAGTGCCGGGAGTGGGTTGTACCCCTAGCCGCCCCCATGCCATGTGCCTGTCGGGCGGTTTTTCGTTTCCGGGCTCCCCCCTCTTTCGCCGCCCCGTAGCCCGGGTGCAACCCGGGATCGAGCCCGCCGCTTCACCGCCACGCCCCCGGTTCTGCACACCCTGTGGACAAGCTGTGGCGGAAGTGTGAGTAAACACTATATTTAGTGGCGCCTTATCCCAGCCCCCACAAGCCCTAGTGTTTTCAGGGGTTTTTCTTCTTGACGATACCGGCCCCGGGGAGCAACCTAGACCCTCATAGCCGGTGCCCCGCGCACCCGCCAAAACCATAAGGCGAGCCCGCCACAAGCGGGCCACCAACAGATTCCAAGCCGCCGTCAGCACGAGGACACAAGCTTTTGCCGGCGCGGCTTTCAAACAACAAGGAAAGACACATGCTGGAATGGGATGATGCCCCGCAAGCCGCCGCCAAGCCCGCCGACCTCAGCCTCAAGGCTGCCGTCGCCGCTGCCGCGCCCTCCGTTGCCGTCACGCCGGGGCCGGTGCTGATGGCCGCGCACAACGAGCCCAAGGAAGCCGGCTTCACCGGCCTGGAAGACCTCACCATGGGTGCCAAGCGCATCCAGGTGGACGACAAGAAGATCATCAACTGCCGCGCCGATCTCAACCAGCTGGTGCCCTTCAAGTACAAGTGGGCCTGGGAAAAGTACCTGGCCGCCTGCAACAACCACTGGATGCCGCAGGAAGTGGGCATGAGCGCCGACATCGCGCTGTGGCAGGACCCGAACGGCCTGACCGAAGACGAGCGCCTGATCATCAAGCGCTCCTTGGGCTTCTTCAGCACCGCCGACAGCCTGGTCGCCAACAACCTGGTGCTCGCGGTCTACAAGCACATCACCAATCCGGAATGCCGCCAGTACATCCTGCGTCAGGCGTTCGAAGAGGCGATCCACACCCACGCCTACCAGTACATCATCGAAAGCCTCGGCCTGGACGAAGCCGAAATCTTCAACATGTACCGCGAAGTGCCGAGTATTCACGACAAGGCCGCGTGGAGCCTGCCGTACACGCAGAGCCTGGCGGACGAGACCTTCCATACCGGCACGCCGGAAATGGATCAGCGCCTGCTGCGCGACATGATCGCGTTCTACGTGGTGTTCGAAGGCATCTTCTTCTACGTCGGCTTCGTGCAGCTGCTGAGCTTCGGCCGCCGCAACAAGATGGTCGGCGCCAGCGAGCAGATCCAGTACATCATGCGCGACGAAGCCATGCACATGAACTTTGGCATCGACGTGATCAACCAGATCAAGATCGAAAACCCGCACCTGTGGACCGCCGCGTTCCAGGAAGAAGCCCGCAAGATGATCATCGAGGCCACGGAACTGGAAATCCGCTACGCCCACGACACCATGCCGCGCGGCGTGCTAGGCCTCAACGCCAGCATGTTCAACGAATACATGCAGTACATCGCCAACCGCCGCTGCAACCAGATCGGCCTCAAGGAAATCTACCCGGGCGCCGAGAACCCGTTCCCGTGGATGAGCGAGGTGATCGATCTGAAGAAGGAGAAGAACTTCTTCGAGACGCGGGTTACTGAGTATCAGACTGGTGGGGCGTTGAACTGGGATTGATTTAAAAACTTATAGAAAATTCGTCCGATCATTGATGTCGATGGTCTTTGGCAAAGAAGCACTAGGGAGAAATGAAATGGGAATCGCAAAGAGCACCACGTCCTTAAACTCTTGGGGGTCTGCCAATGATCATCGACACATCCGAAAACCTTGCTGCTGAAGAATTAGTTTCCCATATCGTTTCTGGAGTCGTAGGACATCAGTACGGGCATTTCTCGGCCAGATACGACGTAGAAAAAAAGGTTGTCAGAACGAAGTTGCCAGCAGACAAGGCTCAGTGGGTCTTGAACCAAGTGCCTGCGTCGCGGCATCTGGCAATTTCTTGCTCGACATTCATAGGGAAAGATGTTCTCCCAAATGTCTCATCAACAAACGTCTTAACGGTCGAACTTAACGTTCCCGATAAGCTTTTGATACGTACGCCGCGACATCTATTAACCACGATTTGCGAGCATCTAAGTCGAGTGGCGATCCCCGCGCCTTCTGCCTTGATATGCACCACTCAAAATTCGTTGGCAATCTGGGCTCTTGATCGATCCTTTGAGTACGATGAATTAGGCGAACTGTATGCGGTGGAATGCGGGCTTGCGGAAGCCCTTCAGAAATTCGGCGCCACAACCTCGCCGCAGAGTGCTTCCCGATACCTTCCACTACCCAGACCTGATGGTGTCGGACGCGCCGTAGCGCTGATCGGAAATGGTGCTCTAACCACTTCTTCAAGCAAACGCTTAATACATGTCACTGGAGATTACGTAAGCTCCAACACGGCGAAGCGCCTAAACAGGAACATAGAGGTTATTTCAGAGCTGGGAGCTTTACTTTTTAAGCGATTCATCGATGTGTCTGCAGCGCCAGAAAAGTACTGGCTCTGGATGGCGGCGTACGCGGCCGCCAGTGGCTACTATGTCAGCCACCAAGAATTGAGGGACATCACTCGCTCCATTGTCGAATCTCTTGAAAGATGTACTTGGGACGATGCACGCACCAGAAAAGTCCCCACACTCGACTACAACTATGAGAATTATCTCGACGTTTTAGTCCGGAACGTCAAAGCGGAGATGGTCCGCCTGGGACCACGGGCCGAGGACTACTATTCAATACAGGATGGCAGTTGGACGGCAGTTGTTGCGGCCAATTTATCCGTAACTCTTGCCGAGATCGAAGAGCTAAGGAACCTCTGAATAACTCACCGAAAGTCGAAGCGGTGACTGCGGCGCTGCCTTCATGATTGTTTTCTGCGAAGCCGACTGATTCATTTATCGGCCTGAGCTGATCAAAAGACGCTTACCGGTGACAATTCATCCCACATTGAGTATCAGCGGGCGCAATTCCCCCGTCATCGACAGCAATTTCTTTCGCACCATCCACAGATTCGACAGCGCAAACAGGGTCATCACCTGCGCCGTGTTTTTCGCCAGGCCCTTGAAGCGCGCCTTGTTGTAGCCGAACTGCCGCTTGATTACGCGAAACGGATGCTCGACGAAGGCGCGAACGCGAGCCTTGGCATATTCCGCCTGCTGAGCCGCGCGCTTTTGACTGCCTTCCGGCATCGCACGAATCCGGCTTGAGCGAGCCGCGATCTGCCACTGCAGTTTCTTTCTCACCACGCGCTTGTCTGCGCCCGTGTAGCCCGCGTCGGCATAGACTACTTGCTCCCTGCCGTGCAGCAACTCGTCCACCACCGCGATGTCGGCTTCATTGGCAGCGGTTACCACCACGGTGTGCACCAAGCCAGAATCCACGTCCGCGCCGATGTGCGCCTTCATGCCGAAAAAGTACTGATTGCCTTTCTTGGTCTGGTGCATCTCGGGATCGCGCTCACCGTCGGCGTTCTTGGTCGAACTCGGCGCCGAAATGATCGTGGCATCCACCATGCTGCCGCGCTTGAGCAGCAAGCCTTTGCGCCCCAGGTAGGCATTGATCCGGGTGAAAAGCTCCAGTGCTAACCCATACGTTTCCAGCAGGTGTCGGAAATTCAGAATCGTGGTCTCGTCCGGGATCGGCCGCGTCAGCGACAGCCCGGCAAACTGACGCATCGAGGCGACTTCGTACAGCGCCTCTTCCATCGCCGGATCCGACAATCCGAACCAGTTCTGCATGAGGTGAATGCGCAGCATCGTCGCCAGCGGATACGGCGGCCGTCCATCGCCGCCCACCGGATACACCGGCTCGATCAGCGACAGCAGCAGCTTCCACGGAACCACCTGGTCCATCTCGGCTAGGAAAATCTCCCGACGTGTCCGTTTTCGCTTGCCCGCGTACTCCGCGTCCCCGAAACTCAACTGCATTGCTTCCGCTCCGATTCTTTTCTAGCCACAGATCGCAGCAACCATCACGCCACTCGCAATGGGTTTTTCAGACCTTCCCTAAGGTTAAGACATTTAAAGGACGCAGAATCTCAGGCGTATTGCCAAGGCCCGATCCCAAAAATTTACCGGCTCCCTGTAGGCAATGAGGCATACGTACCCCTCTCTACCTTCTTGATGGCAGCTTGATTCATCACAAGAAAACGATAGGCCGAACACGACAGCGTAGATGCGAGTTAAAGGGGCCAGGTTCGAGTTAAAGTGCCCACATTCCAGTCTTTCGTTTGAGTGGCTGTTACCGTAGCGTCGGAGAGGGTTAAAGGGGCCAGGCTCGTATTGGGTTACGAAAAAGGGGTTGCGAGCGCCATTGGACTTGCGCTGCGGCGACCACAGATAACCGCCGCCAAACCTTTTGCCGGTAGCTCTATCTCTGATTCTGATTGACCCACCAATACCGCATCAGAGGCTCAGCAGTTTGCGTTAGGCTCTACTGAGATTCCACCCATCACATAAGCATGTGCCACTCCGTCACTGCATACTTGAGTGAGGGCCTTGAGGCGAGAACCGATGCTACTGACCGTGGCGGCATTTAAGCAGCGTGTGCGCGAGGATATGGACGGCCTCGTCGCCGATCTCCAGGAGGTCACTGGACGGGAGGGCAAAGAGGAAGCCGATGCGTGGCGCAGTTCGCTACCGGCGACCGCCGATTTACTGTCAGCGCTACCGGCGACCGCCGATTTACTGTCAGCGCCAGAACTCGATCCCTTGCACGTCTTCTTCGGTGGAGCCGGACACACCTCTCTCGAATATCAGCTGCCTGCCGCCTCGGCTTGGTGCGATCTAATCCTGCTAGGTAGTAAGAACGGGCGTCCCGCTGCATTGATCATGGAACTGAAGCACTGGGCCACTGCAACGGACCAGCCAGGTCCGACCGAAGGCCTGATGCTGCGATATGGCAGCACCTATCTTCATCCTTCCAAGCAAGTCCGCGGATATACGGAGTATATCCGTAACTTTCATTCTGCCGTCCACGACCAGGACGCGACGGTGAACGGCTGCGTGTTCTTCACCCGATCCGGAGCGGCCGATGCCTACCTCGTCGCGCCCAACGATCGGCTGACCACCAACCACCCTATCTTCACCACTGCGGCCAACGATGTATCCAGCCGCTTCCCCGCCTTCGCCGCCGGCCTCATTACGGACCCAGCACCAGAATTCGCCGAACGCTTTGAACGTGGGCGTTATGTCCAGAATCGGGGTTTCGTCAGCCAGATCGGGCAACAGATTCTTGATCCGTCCTCCAGCCCGTTTGTGCTGTTGGACAATCAAGAGAAAGCATTCTTAATCTGTCGGGACCGGTTACGTGAGTTGGTCCATCATCGCGACGGCACCGGCAACAAACGCGTAGTGATCGTTCATGGACCTCCAGGCTCGGGTAAGTCTGTCGTTGCCGCGAAGCTTTGGGCGAGCTTGGTCACCGACGGAACCCTGCAGGTTGGCAACGTGGTGCTGACAACTACTTCTGCAAGCCAGAACAGCAATTGGGTCCACCTAGTTGAGCGTGCCGGGCGTACCAGCGCGGCGGCCGGCATCGTCAAAAAGGCGGCGGGCTATCATCCGGTTTCGACGCAGACAGTCGGCAAGCTACGCAAGAAACACGGCGCAGGTCTGTTTCAGGATGCCGTTACGTGGAGAGCCAATCTCCAACTGCTGAGACAGCTACATCCACTACAGGCAGGCGCGGAAGACGACGCGTTCTTGGTATCGCTGGTCGACGAAGCCCACGCACTCATCAATCCAGAGCATTCGGATGGCCGCGGTCAATTCGGCTTTGCACCAACCTTAGGTCCTCAGGCGTACCACATCATCCGTACATCGAAGGTTGCGGTGTTCTTCATGGACCGGGACCAGGGGTATCGCGATCGAGAAAATACCACCGTTGCCGATATCCGCTTGTGGGCTCAAGAACTGGGCGCGAGCATCGATGAAGTAGATCTTTCTGGTGCCCAGTTTCGTTGCGCTGGCTCCAAGGAATACACCGATTGGATCGAAACGATCCGCAGCGATACCCACCCGCACTTCGCTGCCAAAGCTGCAAAACGATGGCGCGGTCAACTGCAGGACTTTGTCGTCAGAGACACGCACGGGGCGATCGGAGAGGCACGGCCGCAGCCTTACCTTGCACGACCGACGATGGCTTTCGAGATAGTCGAAAGCCCATTCGGGCTCGATGCGTTCCTGCTTCCTCATAAGGAATCTGGCGCTTCGGTTCGCTTGCTTTCCAGCTATAGCCGCAAATGGAATACCGCTAAAGCTCCCCAGCCTCATGAACTGCCCGCCGAGCTACAGGATTTCGCCATCGAATCGACGTTGCAAGGCCAACCCGCGATCTGGAAGAAGCCATGGAACTATGTGCCCGCGCAGACCGGTGACTACACCTTGTTCGTGCAGGCTAAAGAAGGATCAAGGATGGCGCGCGATCCTCTGAGCGAGGTCGGATGCCCTTATGCCGTTCGCGGATTCGACTTCGACTATATCGGCCTTATATGGGGCAAAGATCTAGTCTGGAGAACCAGCCGTTGGATCGTTCAACCCAGGTTCGTCTTCGAAACTGGGGTCAGTAGAGCGAAGAAACTGGCGACCAAAGAAGCTGATCTACATGGGCCCGCACATAGGGCGCTACTGAATCGAGTTTGGCAGTCATACCGCATTTTGCTGACGCGCCCGATGCGGGGCTTAGTCGTATATGTGGAAGATGAGGAGACGCGACAATATTTACTGAAAGCTACCGGGCGAACTTAAGCTACGCACGGTATTAGTCTGCATCTTTAGCTCGTCTTGTGGCGCGTAATCTTTCCCGTCTCGGCGACATTTCAAAACCAGAGCTTTCCGGGCCGGGCACAACCAGTCAGTAGTACTCGACAAAGCCGACCGTCAGATCGTAGTCGGATGCATGCGAGCCGATCGTCGGAAAGATGCCGGCGGGCAGGAAGCCTTTGCCGCTGGAAACGACGGTGCCCGCCGCATAAACAGAAGCCTGGTCGGTGTAATCCGCATCGAAGCTGGCGATCAGCACGCCGTTGCGGATGTAGTAGGCCCGGGTATGGCTGCCTTCGTACGTCGTCTTCGGTCCCGCTGCGAGTGTCACGGTGGAAACGCTGCTGCTGGCGCCGACCGCTTTGACGGTGCCGAGATTGTTCAGCGGCACCGGACCGAGCTTGGTGGTGACCGTGGCCGGCAGCATCAGATCGGTGATGCCCCAGGCATCGAACTGCGCCAGCGTGTTGGGATTGTTGCTATAGCCGCCCAGCGCGATCGCGTAATAAGGAATCTGCGGCTCCATCAGATAAGCCGGCGGATTGATCAGCGCGAACGCCAGCATATTCTGCTCGGCGGGGCCGCCGTTGACAGATTTGCAGGTCGTGCCACTGACATGGATCTCGGCGAGCGCACCGCCGCCCGCCGGCGTCACGTAGCTGAAGCCGGGCGGCAAGGCCGGCATGGACGACACCGGCAGGATCAGCAGCGAGGTCTGCTCGTCGCAGCCTGTGAAGACCAGGTTGTTCGCCGCGTCGACCGGATCGACCGCATGGGCGGTAGCGCAGAAAGCGGAGCTTGCGAGCAGCACGGCGAGGGCTGCGGCGGTTTTGAAAGTCTTCACGGGGCACCTGTCGAGTTCGATTGCGGGTTTGGAGGTCGGGCCCAAGCAACGGGCCTTCGATGACCGCCAGACTACGCATCGCCTGTTTCAGGCCTCATTCCGAAGGCTGAAACATGATGTCAACGGTGTTTCAGGCCGCCTGCCCTTCGCGATAGGCCTGCATGATCTTTTCTATTTCGGGCAGCAGGCCGATGAACAGCGGCACCAGCTGCGGATCGAAATGCAGGCCGGCCTGCGCCTGGATGTAGCTCAGTGCCTGATCGATCGGCCAAGCCGGCTTGTACGGACGCGCGGCGGTCAGCGCGTCGAACACGTCGGCCAGGGCGACAATGCGACCTTCCAGCGGAATGGCATCGCCCGACAATCCTTGCGGATAACCGCTGCCGTCCCAACGCTCGTGATGAGACAAGGCGACGCTCGCCGCGAGCATCAGGATCTCGCTGTCGTGCTCGCCGATGATGCGGGCGCCGATCGCCGGGTGGCGCCGCATGATGTCCCACTCTTCCTCGACGAGCTTGCCGGGCTTCTGCAGGATGCGATCCGGGATGCCGATCTTGCCGATGTCGTGCATCGGTGCGGCATGGAACAGGCTGTTGCACCAGCCTTCGTCGGCGCCGCAGGCTTGGGCCAGCAGCCTGGCGTAGTAGCTCATGCGGATGACATGAAAGCCGGTTTCATCGTCCTTGTATTCGGCGGCGCGGCCGAGCCGGCGGATGATTTGCAGCCGCGATTCGTCCAGGGCTGCGGTACGTTCGTTCACCAGGTCTCGCAGGTGCTGTTCCTGGTCGCTGAGACGCAGGTGATTCATGACCCGCGCGAGCACGATCGGCGCACTCACCGGTTTGACGATGTAGTCGACCGCGCCCACCTCGAAGCCCAGCGCCTCGTCCTCCACGTCGTTCAGCGCGGTCACGAAGATCACCGGCACTTGCCTGGTTGCCGGGTTGAGTTTGAGCCGCCGGCACACCTCGTAGCCGTCCATGCCGGGCATGGTCACGTCCAGCAGGATCAGTTTCGGCCGGGGCTCGGCCAGCGCCTGCTCGAGCGCCTGCTCGCCGTCCAGCGCCAGGCGCAGGCGATAACGCTCACCAAGAATGCCGCGCAGCACCTCGAGGTTGAACGGCGTGTCGTCGACCAGCAACAGCAGCGGTCTGTTTTCGTCCTGTTCCGAAGCAGCGATGCTCATCGGTGTTCCTTCCAGCTTGGGGCGGCGTGGCGGCCGCCGGGTTCATCGTCGGTCCGGCACGTCGCATCATCTTCAGTTACGGCCCCGCGCTCGCACGTCGGCCGCCGCCATTTCTCGTTAAACGCGTGTCGAGTGCGGATATCGGGCGGCGACATCCAGCGACGGCATCGAGGGGCGGCATCGAGCGGTGATACCGGACGGTTCCCGATGTTAGAGTCTGTCTGCCGTCCGCGGAACGGCGCCAATCATCGGACCAACGGCAGCCAATTAGGCTCGACGTGGTTCCCCTAAGGCAATAGTCGAATAAGAACGGGGCTGTAATGGCGACGCGAATCGCGGTAGTGGACGATGAGCCGATCGTGCGGGAGATGGTCGTGGACTACCTCGGCGGACGCGGTTTTGAAGTGCAGGGTTTCAGTAGCGCCGCCGAGTTTCGGGCGAGCGCCGTCACGGCCCTGCCTGAACTGGTGCTGCTCGACGTGCTGATGCCGGGGGAAGACGGCCTGTCGCTGTTGCGCTGGATTCGCGGTTTCAGCGAAGTGCCGGTGATCATGCTCACCGGCGAAAACGACACCGCCGACCGCGTCTCCGGCCTGGAGCTCGGCGCCGACGACTATGTCGCCAAGCCGGCCGATCTGCGCGAGCTGCTGGCACGGGTGCGCAGCGCGCTGAGGCGCAATGCAGCGGCGGGTCCGGCCGCTGGTGTGCCGGTTGCTCCAGTCGCGCCTGTTGCACCGGCAGCGGCGGCAACGGCCGCCGCCTACGATTCGGCCCATGCCTGGTTCGGACGCTGGCGCCTGGACCGGCAACGCCACCGGCTGGTGGATTCCGGCGGCGAGGTCTGCACCATCACCGGCGCCGACTACGCCCTGCTGGCGGTCTTCGCCGACCACCCGAACGTCGTGCTGTCGCGCGAAAAATTGCTGGAGCTGTCCGGCACCGATCCCGGCGAAGTCTTCGACCGGGCGATCGATCTGCGCATTACCCGCCTGCGCAAAAAAATTGAGCCGGTGCCCGGCGATCCCACGGTGATCCGCACGGTGCGCGGCTTCGGCGGCGGCTACGAATACCTGCCGTCCGCCGGCCCGAACTACGGCCGCTGATGCTCCGTGCGCTGAAACCGGTTTGACATCATGTTTCAGCGCGTCGAACTAAACCGGATACAGCCGGCGCGTAACCTGGCATCCATCGACGCGACATTGGGAAATCCACAAGGCATGTCGCAGTAGCACGCTGGCCCGCAACTGGGGCCGGCGTTTTTGCGTTGACGATGCACCAGACGGTGATGAATGCAAACCCGAGCCATGCAAATCCATTTTCTCACCAGGCTGGCCGCCGCCTGCGCGGCGCTCCTGCTCGTCGCGCTGCTGGTGCTGCAGGCCGCGGCCGCACAGGCGCCGGAAGTCGAATTGAGCGTGGCGGAGAAAGACTGGATTGCCAGCCATCCGGTGATCCGGCTTGCCAGCGATCCGGTATGGGCGCCGGTGGATTTCCTCGACGCGCAGGATCGCCATCAGGGCATGACCGCCGACTATGTCGCGCTGCTCAACGCCAAGCTCGGCCTCAACATGCGCTGGGAACAGCCGCGCATGCATTGGGACGACGTGCTGACCGCGGCGCGCGACCGGCGCATCGACGTCGTGCCCACGGCAGGCAAGACACCGGAGCGCGAGGCTTATCTGAGTTACACAGAGCCGCCCTATGTTTCGTTCCGCTCGGTGATCGTCGCGCGCGACGATGCGCCCTTCATCTCCAGCATGAGCGATCTCAGCAACAAGCGCATCGCGCTGGTACCGGGCTACGCCGAAACTGCGGACTTTCACAAGCGTTTTCCAGGATTTCAGACCATACCGGCAAGCTCGGTCGAAGACGCGCTGACCGCGGTGGCGACCGGCCGCGCTGGTGCGACGGTCGGCAATCTCGCCGTGGTCAACTGGGTCATCCGCACCAAGGCGCTGACCAACCTGCGCATCGCGGCGCTGTATACCGACCAGGAACGCTCGGTGCACTTTGCGGTGCGCAAGGATTGGCCCGAGCTGACCGCGATCCTCGACAAGGGGCTCGCCGCGATCACGCCGGAAGAGCACGCGCGTATCCGCAACCGCTGGTACGAGGTGGAGGCCCAGCACGGCCTCGATCCGGCCCAGGTGCTGCGCATCGGCCTCGCGCTGCTGTTCGCGGTACTGCTCGCCGCCATCATCACCGCATTCTGGCTGCGCCGGCTTCGGCGCGAGGTCGCCGAGCGCAAGCGCGCGGTGACCCAGCTCGAGCACACCGAGCGCCGTCTTCGCGAGATAACCGATGCGCTGCCCGGCATGATTTACCAGTTGCGCATGGCGCCCGACCGGTCGACACGCGTCAGCATGGTCAGCGACGGTGCGATCACGCTGTACGGCAAGACGCGTGACGAAATGCTGAGCACCGCCGATGCGATGCTCGCTCCGGCACACCCGGAAGACCGCGAGCGTTTCCTGCAGGCCTTCATCGAAGCGGCGCAGAAAAACGCCACGGTGCAACTGGCCTATCGGTCGCAGAACCGGCGCGGCGAGTACCGATGGCTGCGCACGTTTGCGCGGCCCGCGATGAGCGCCGAAGGCGATTACATCTGGAACGGCTTTTCGCTGGATGTCACCGACGAAGTCGAAGCCCGTGAAAAGCTCGACGCAGCCGAGCGCCTGCTGCGCGACGTTACCGACAACGTGCCCGGCGCGATCTTCCAGCGCCGGATGGAGCCCGATGGCGCGATCCAGTATCCGTTCCTGAGCGCCGGTTATCAGCGCATCGGCGATCTGCAGGTGGCCAGGGCCGGATACAACGACAAGGAGGAAGAGTTCGAAGCCTTCCCGCCCGAAGAGCGCGAGGCCATCGACCAGGCGCGTCGCCAGTCGATTGAAACGATGCAGCCCTACAACATCGAGAACCGCATGCTGTTGCGCGACGGCAGCTACGTTTGGGTGCGTACCTCCGCGGTGCCGCGCCGCGAGGACGACGGCGCCATCATCTGGAACGGTTACACCTTCGACATCACGGCGCGCAAAGAGCTCGAAGGCGAGCTGTCACGCGCCAAGGAATCGGCCGAGGCCGCCAATCGGGCCAAGAGCGAGTTCCTGGCCAACATGAGCCACGAAATCCGCACGCCGATGAACGCGATCGTCGGCCTGTCCAATCTCGGGCTGAAGACCAACACACCGACGCGCCTGCAGGACTACCTGCGCAAGATCCACATCGCCGCGCAGTCCTTGCTGGAAATCATCAACGGAATCCTCGACTACTCGAAGATCGAAGCCGGCATGTTGAGCCTGGAGCAAACCCAGTTCGATCTGTACGAAGTGCTGGAAAATCTGTCCGGCTTGCTCAATCTGCGCGCGGTGGAAAAAGGCCTGGAGCTGTTGTTTTCGGTTGCCCCCGAGGTGCCGTCGGCACTGATCGGCGATCCGCTGCGTCTCGGCCAGGTGCTGCTCAACCTGACCGGCAATGCGCTGAAATTTACCGACCGCGGTCAGATCGTGATTCGTGTCTGCATCGATAAAGACGCCGGCGATGCTGCGGACGGACGCGTGCGCCTGCGCTTTGAAGTGACCGACAGCGGCATCGGCATGACCGAAGAGCAGATTGGCCGACTTTTCACAGCGTTCTCGCAAGCCGACAGCTCGACCACCCGCCGCTACGGTGGCACGGGTCTGGGGCTGTCGATCAGCAAGCGACTGGTCGGCTTGATGGGCGGCGAAATCGGCGCGCATTCCGAGCCGGGGGCCGGCAGCACCTTCCATTTCAATGCGAACTTCGGCCTGGCCGAAGTCGCAGCCGGACGGCTGCAGGCGCCGGCCGACTTGCATGATCTTCGGGTGCTGGTGGTCGACGACAATTTCACTGCCCTGGACATTCTGCGCGTCTACCTGGAATCGTTCGGGCTGCGCGTCGATCGCGCCAGCTCGGGCACGCAGGCGATCACCGCCGTGCAGCGCGAGGCCGCCAGCGATCCGTATCGTCTGGTGCTGATGGACTGGCAGATGCCCGGCATGAACGGCATGGAGGCGGCGCTGCACATACGCGAATCCGATGCGGCGCTGAAACCCAAAATTGTCATGGTCTCGGCCTATGGCCGCGAGGAAATCATGCGCCAGGCCGACGAAGGCGGCCTCGATGGCTTTCTGATCAAGCCGGTCAATCCCTCGGTGCTGTTCGACACCATCCTGCATGCGTTCGGCAAGGAGGCGGCGCTGATACCGACGCTGGATCACGAGCATCGCACCGCCGCCGATCAGCTGCCCGCCGGCACCCGCGTGCTGGTCGTTGAGGACAACGAAATCAATCAGGAGGTCGCAAAAGAACTGCTGGAATCATTTGGCGTGGAGGTGACCGTCGCCGCCGACGGCAAGCTCGGCGTAGATGCCGCGTCCAGTCAGGATTTCGACGCGATCCTGATGGATGTGCAGATGCCGCGCATGGACGGCTTCGAGGCGACAACCGTGATCCGCGCGTTGGACTCACACCGGGCGAACGTGCCGATCA
This sequence comes from Hydrocarboniphaga sp., assembly GCF_965279055.1. Taxonomy (NCBI): domain Bacteria; kingdom Pseudomonadati; phylum Pseudomonadota; class Gammaproteobacteria; order Nevskiales; family Nevskiaceae; genus Hydrocarboniphaga; species Hydrocarboniphaga sp. The sequence goes on from NZ_OZ257125.1 coordinate 3,577,493, forward strand.
TCGCGATGACGGCCAACGCGATGACCGAAGACCGGCAGCGCTGCCTGGCAGCGGGCATGAACGACCATGTCGGCAAACCGGTCGATCAGCAGCACCTGCTGGCGACGCTGCGCAAATGGATCAAACCGGGCTCGGCGGCCGTTGCGGGCGCCGACCGCATGGCCGTGAAAGCCACGCCGCAGCCGACGGCCGATATCGATCCGGCTGCCGTCTCCGATCGTTTCGATCTGTTCGCTGCGCAGCGCCGGCTGGGCGACAGCCGCCCGCTGTTGCTGAAGTTGCTCGCGCGCTTTGTCGAAGAGCCGGATGCGGTAGAGAAGCTGCGCAGACAACTGCAGCAGTCCGACCGCGCGGGCGCGATCATTACCGTGCATTCACTGAAAGGCGTTGCCGGAACGCTCGGCGCCGTCGCGCTCGAGCAGGCCACCGCGAAGCTCGAGAAACAACTCAAGGCCGGCGATATCGAGACCCGGGATCTCGACACCGTTGCCACGCTGCACGAAGAAGCGCGGCGTGTCTTTGCCGGGTTAAAAAAGTAAGGCCGACGAGCCCATGCCGTCGACAATGAACCGGGTTCAGGCACGGATGATCGGGGCCGGCTTCAAGGTGCGTCCCCGAACGACAACTCCGTCATTGGCAGCTGGCGAACCCCGCCTGACATCATATTTCAGCGCAGTGAACTAAGCCTGACACCGGCGGCGAGTAACTTGGCATCCATCGAAGCGATACGCGCTTCGGCCAACTTACTAACCAGCTACAGGGAGCCTCACCATGAAGACCTTCAAGACCATCGCCGCTGCCGCCGTCCTCGCCGCCTCCTTCGCCGCCGCTCCGGCGCACGCCGACCTGTTCCCCAACGGCCTTGCCACGAATGGCATGCAACTCAATGGCTTCGTCATCAATGGCATGCAGCTCAACGGGTTCACCGTCAACGGCGTTCAGTTCAACGGGTTCACGGTCAATGGCTTGCAGCTCAACGGGTTCACTGTCAATGGCGTTCAGTTCAACGGTTTCACCGTCAATGGCCTGCAGCTCAACGGGTTCACCGTCAACGGCATCACCATCAACGGCACCGAGGCGACCGGCATCATTGCAGGTTCCGCTGTCGCGGTGACGCTTCCGGAAACCATCGTGGACGAAGATCAGGTTGTGTCGCCCACCAGGAAGTAAAACACTCAGCTAGTCTGCAAATCAGCCCGCCGTGACCCGGCGGGCTTTTTTTGTCCGTAGCAAAACAGTAAGCCTGCTGCTTCGGAGCCATCTCCTTCATCGCCCTGGAAGGAGGCAATCGACCGACCTTGCAATCATTCTCAAGCGGAGCTGAAATCGACTAATAGCGGAACTGCAAATGAAATACGGGCTACTGCAATCGCAGTACACCGAGCCTGCCTGATTCTCACTGCCTAGCCGTCACTGTTACTTTCGAAAGTGTCTCGAAAAACTGCGTCGATCCTCTTTCATATTCACTGTCGTATCTCATAGAAAGGGCAGTTCAACTACAGCTCTCGGCCCGACAGACGACCCGAACTTCCTGATTACGGGGCAGAAACGATTTCCCATACGCCCCTACACTAGCCGGCCCTCATTTCGAGATACGAGCCATGTCACGGAGACGCCGCGAGTCCGATTTCAATCTGCTTGTCAGCGTCCTAATGCGGCTGCCGTGGCAAGTGTGCTTGCTGCTGACGCCGTGTGCCTATCTTGGCTTTCATTGGCTGGCACAGCGTCAGCCGGCGGCGCCTCACGGCATTTCGGAGATGGGCACTGTGCTCGTCGGGACCATGCTGAAAACAGCGGGCATGTACGGGCAGGTTTTAGTGCCTCTGATGTTGGTGCTGGCCGCGCTGCTTTCGTGGTTGTCCAAGCGACGCCGCGCCACACTGCTGAAGGAGGCCGAATCGAGAACGGCCACTGCGCCTCTGCAAGCACTCACATGGCGCGAGTTCGAACAGCTTGTCGGCGCTCACTTCGAGCGGCAGGGCTATACCGTCGCATTTACTCCCGAAGGTGCCGACGGCGGCGTTGACGTGGTTGCCCGCAAAGGCGGCGAGACCTTCCTGGTGCAATGCAAGCAGTGGCGGGCCACACAGGTAGGCGTCCGGGTCGTTCGGGAACTATTCGGCGTCATGGCGGCCCGCGGCGCAACGGGAGCCTACGTTGTTTCCATCGGCAGCTTCACCACTGACGCGAAAGATTTTGCCGCAGGCCGAAACATCGACCTTGTCGACGCTAACACATTACTAAATCCAAGCCCTAAACCGCGACTACATACAGCGGCCGCAGAAACTCGCAATGCGGCGAATACGTCAGCCATCTGCCCACAATGCGGCTCACCGATGGTGCTACGTGTAGCCAAGCAAGGTACGAACAAGGGACAATCGTTTTATGGCTGCAGTACGTATCCCAAGTGTCGTGGCGTTCTGCCCTATAACAAATGACCCAGTTGCGGGGATCGGGGGATCCAGTGCCGAGCAGCACCACCGATACGCTCGATGAAAGGATGCGCAAAGCCGCCTTCGATCATATTCGCCGCCTGAATGCGCTCCACGATCACCTGACCTCGAATGAGCTTGCTAAGGGCTTCGAGTTTGAAGGTGAGCGTATTCCGCTGGTCAACCCGCAGCGGGGAATCTTTAAGCCCCGACAGATGCGGTACCTGCTATCGATACGCACGGTCTTCCCAAGATCTGGCGCCAAAGTTTGGTATGACGATCAACGCTTGGTTCACCGGCAGATCTATGAGAGCGCCGATCTGATCGACTACGCATTTATGGGAACCGATCCCGAGGCGGCCGACAACCGCTGGCTGCGGGAAGCGTTTGAGAAAGGAATCCCGATCATCTACTTCATCGGCATTTCGCCGGGGCGTTTCACTGCTGTCGCGCCCGCCTTCATCGGCGGCTGGGACGCGAAGGCCCTGAGAGCTTTTGTCGGGTTTGGCGAAGCATCGCTGGGCAGCCAATCAGTTGTATCCGAAGACAACGCACCGGCTCGGCGTTACGCACTCCGCGCAGTACAACAACGGCTCCATCAAGCCTCGTTTCGTGATGCAGTGATTGCCGCCTACGGTGGACGCTGTGCGCTGTCGGGCCTGCCGGAACCGCTATTACTAGACGCCGCTCATATCGTCGCGGACAGCCATGAGCAGCTCGGTCAACCGGTGGTCACAAACGGCATCCCGCTTTCGAAGATCCATCATGCCGCTTTCGATGCACAGCTGATCGGCATCGATCCAGACTATCGCCTGCACGTTTCCGAGCGTTTGCTGATTCAGAACGACGGGCCGATGCTGGAGTCGATGAAGAATCTCGACGGCTGCCTCATAAGACTGCCGGGTCGACTTCGTGATTACCCTGACCGGGACCGACTGGCTATGCGGTTCGAAGACTTCAAAGCCAAAGCCTGATATTCGGTCGTGAGCTCCGCGCGATAGAAAAGCGCATCGCGCTGCGGTCGTGAAGACCCGAGTTTCCGGGAAAGGATGCGGAGGTCCTCCATCCGTCAGCGGGGCGTCGCCTGCATTCGCTACGAAAGCTGGCAAGCGCCGCTCAATTGATCCTGGTCAACGCGGCGCCTCCTGGGTTCGGCAACTCTGTGTCCACGATTGTCAGCCCGCCGATGCGGTGGCGTTGGTCAGCTGCGAGCGCAGCATTCAGCTGGTCAACAGCAGCGCTGTCGCATGTTGGGACAGCGAGCCAGCGCTTGACCGGCGCACCCGTGAGAGAGCTCCTGATCGAGTCGGTCGGAGCGTGTTGCTTCCATCGGCTGCCGACTCGGCGTTGATGGCATCGCCGAGGCTATCGAGCCTCAGAGTTCGTTACGAAAACTGTCGATCAGCGCGGCACTCGCGGCCAGGATTTTGTTCTCCAGGCCCGTCGCTGCAATCGACCTGGTCAACACGGTGACGCGTCTCGCGTGATGCCCGCCACCCCCATTGTCAGCTGGAGCTCGACCGATGCCCGCACCGACGCCTAAACCGATATCCGAAGCGTATCTGGAAAAAATGCACGCCTACTGGCGCGCGGCGAATTATCTGTCGGTGGGGCAGATCTATTTGAAAGACAACCCGCTGCTGACCGTGCCGCTACGCATTGAGCACCTGAAGCCGCGCCTGCTCGGGCACTGGGGCACGACGCCGGGCCTGAACTTTCTTTACGTGCATCTCAATCGGCTGATCAAGCAGCACGAGCTGAACATGATCTACGTGATCGGGCCTGGACACGGCGGCCCGGGTATCGTGGCGCAGACGTATCTCGAAGGCTCGTATTCCGAGCGATATCCCGCGATCGAGCGCAACCGGAACGGAATGCTGCGCCTGTTCAAGCAGTTTTCGTGGCCGAACGGCATTCCGAGTCATGTGGCACCGGAGACACCGGGCTCCATTCACGAAGGCGGTGAACTGGGCTACTCGCTGGCGCATGCCTTCGGCGCAGCGTTCGACAATCCGAGTCTGATCGTCAGTTGCGTCATCGGCGATGGTGAGGCCGAAACGGCGGCCCTGGCCGCGAGCTGGCATTCGAACAAATTCCTGAACCCGAAATCCGACGGCGCCGTGCTGCCTATCCTGCACCTCAACGGCTACAAGATTGCCAATCCCAGTGTCTTGTCCCGGATCAGCCGCCAGGAGCTGACCGATCTGATGCGCGGATACGGCTACGAGCCGCATTTTGTCGAGGGCGACGAGCCGATGCAGGTGCATCGCGACTTGGCGGCCACGCTGGACCATGTTCTCGGCAGAATCCAGGAGATTCAATCCGAGGCCCGGTCTGTCGGGCCCGGCGTGACCCTCGCCCGCCCTCGCTGGCCGATGATCATCTTCCGCACGCCCAAGGGTTGGACCGGCCCCGCGTTCGTCGACGACAAGCCGGTCGAGAACACTTGGCGTGCCCACCAGGTGCCGATCGCGAACTTTCAGAATCCCGAACATCTGGCGCAGCTCGAAGCGTGGCTCAAAAACTATCGCGCGGAAGAACTGTTCGACGATCAGGGCCGATTCCGCGAGGAGTACGCCGCACTGGCGCCGACCGGGCACCGGCGCATGGGAATGAACCCACACGCCAACGGAGGAGAGCTGCTGCGCACGCTGCAGTTGCCGGACTTTACGCAGTACGCGGTCGCCGTTGCGGCACCCGGCCAGGTCCAGGCGGAGGCAACGCGTGTACTCGGCGGTTTCGTCAGGGACATCATGCGCTGGAATCTGGCAAGCCGGAACTTCCGCGTCTTCGGCCCCGACGAGACCGCGTCGAATCGGCTGGAGGCCGTCTTCGAAGTGACGGGAAAAAGCTGGATGGCCGAGCGCAAAGCGGTTGACCTCGATCTGGACAGCGATGGCCGGGTGATGGAAATCCTCAGCGAGCACGTCTGCGAAGGCTGGCTTGAGGGTTATCTGCTGACCGGCCGTCATGGCCTGTTTTCCTGCTACGAAGCGTTCATTCACGTCATCGACTCGATGCTCAATCAGCACGCCAAATGGCTGAAGGTCACACGCCAGATCCCATGGCGCGCGCCGATCGCATCGGTGAACTATCTGCTCACCTCCCACGTCTGGCGCCAGGATCACAACGGCTTCTCTCACCAGGACCCGGGCTTCATCGATTTCGTCGCCAACAAGAAAGCCGAGATCGTCAGAATCTACCTTCCGCCCGATGCCAACTGCCTGTTGTCAGTGGCCGCTCATTGCCTGCACAGCCGCAATTACATCAACGTCATCGTCGCCGGAAAACAGCCGGACTGGCAGTGGCTGGACATCGAAGCGGCCAGCCGTCACTGCGCGGCCGGCGCGGGCGTATGGGAATGGGCCTGCAACGATCAAGGCAACCCCGACGTCGTCCTGGCGTGTGCCGGCGACGTGCCGACCCTGGAGACCTTGGCCGCCGTCACCTTGCTACGCGAATACGAGCCGGACATCCGCATTCGCGTGGTGAACGTGGTCGACCTGATGGCGCTGCAAGACCAGTCCGAACACCCGCACGGGCTGGAAGAGCATCAGTTCGATTCCCTGTTTACCACCGACACGCCGGTGATCTTCGCCTATCACGGCTATCCGTCGATGATTCACAAGCTGACCTACAAGCGGCGCAATCACCAGAACTTTCACGTTCGCGGCTATCGCGAAGAGGGCACGACCACGACGCCGTTCGATATGGTGGTGCTGAACAACCTCGATCGCTATCAGCTCGCCCTCGATGCGATTTCCCGGTCCGCACGTTTCGCCCATAAGCTTCCCGAAGCGACGGCTCGCTACTGGACCACGATGCAGCGGCACAAGGCGTACATCAGCGAGCACGGCGACGACATGCCCGAAGTTCGAGACTGGCGCTGGACCCACTAGCTCGGCGGCCTGATCGACATGAATGTGCTCGCCTTGAACTGCGGTTCCTCGTCGCTGAAATTCGGTCTCTACCAGGTCGGCGACCAAAGCGTCGAGTGCTTGTGCGAAGAGGACTGGGAGACCTCGGGAGCGGACGCCCAGATCTCCGGCGCGCACGATCTGCTGCAGAAAGTCGAAGAAAAAATCCGGCCTCTCTCCGGCGGCGCGGCCGTCGATGCCGTCGGGCACCGTCTCGTACACGGTGGCCCCGCATTGGGACGGCATTGCCGGATAGAGCGCGCCGATCTGCCGCGACTGACAGCGGCAGTTCCCTTTGCACCGCTGCATTTGCCCGCGGCGCTGGCGATCGTCGGCGCGGCCATGGAGCAGTTCAGCAGTCAGCCTCATGTGGCTTGCTTCGACACGACCTTCCATTGGTCACTACCCGCCTTGGCCCAAACGCTGCCGCTACCGGAGACACTGCGCAGCCAGGGCATCCGGCGCTATGGGTTTCATGGCCTGTCCTGCGAATCCATCGTCCATCAGCTTGGCGCCGACCTGCCGCGGGATCTGATCGTCGCTCACCTTGGGAATGGCGCCAGTGTCACGGCGGTTCAACACGGGAAATCGATTGATACGAGCATGGGAATGACGCCGGCCGGCGGCATGCCGATGAGCAGCCGCAGCGGCGACATCGATCCGGGCGTCCTCGTCTATCTGATGCGGGAGATGTCGTATGACGCGGATCGACTGGAATCCCTGATCAATCACGAGTCCGGTCTGAAGGGAATCTCCGGACTGTCCGGAGACCTCAGGGCACTACACCGCGCTGCGGATGCCAGTCCAAGCGCTCGCTTGGCGCTCGATTGTTTCGCCGCAGCGGTGGCGAAGCAGATTGCGGCGATGATCACCAGCCTCGGCGGGCTCGATGCGATCGCGTTCACCGGCGGAATAGGACAACACGACGCCGCGATGCGGGCGGCCATCATTCGGCGACTTGCGTGGCTGGGGATTTTTATCGACGACACGCGCAATGTTTCGGCGCTGTCGGACGTGCAGCGCGGTGATTCGCGTTGCCGGATTTTGGTGATGGAGTCCAGAGAGGATGAACAGATCGCCCGTATCGCCGGCAGCATGACCGGCGCCTAGCTCACCTACAGCCGATCGGCAAATAAGCGTAGTTGATCACCGGCTCCGGCAGGATCGCCACGAAAAATCCATCGGGTTTCTCCCGGCGCGCCTGCGCTAGTCGCAGTAGTACTCACCGTCGAACTTGCCGGCGATCTGGCGTTCCGCTGCAAGCCAGTCGTCCATCGAAGCGCCCGGTGCGAAGCCGCGGCGTTCGGCCAGGTAGTAAGCCGCCTCCGAAATCAGATCGGCTTTCTGATCGTCCGTGATACGCCGGCAGTGGGAAGGTGCGTGATGCAGTTTCGTGTGAGGTAAGAGCTGAGCCATGTAGGACATTTTGTTTCTCGGGCACTGGTTACCGGTCGTGTGAACGTCGAAGCTGAGCGCCCGGCCGGCATTGGCGTATCAACCGCCGTTCGCTCCAGAACTCAAAGCGCTGCGCTCTCTACCGCATGTCGATGACGACTCTGCCGTCGACCTTGCCGGCCTTGAGATCGCGGAAGACCTCGTTGATCTGGTGCAGCCCGATGCTGTGAACGGTCGGCTTCACCTTGCCCTGCACCGCGAATGCCACGGCCTCCTGCAGATCCAGGCGCGTGCCGACGATCGATCCCCGGATCGTCAATCGTTTCAGCACGACGTCGAAGATCGGCGTCTCGAAACCGCCCGGAGGAAGGCCTACGAGACTGACCGTGCCGTGGCGACGGGCCATCGCCAGTGCCTGGCCGAAAGCGGCAGGCGACACCGCGGTGACCAGCACACCGTGGGCACCGCCCTCGGTCGCCTGCAGGACCCGATCGACCGCGTCTTTGCTATCTGCGCGAATCGCCACGTCCGCACCAAGGCGCGTCGCAAGCTGCAGCTTCTCGTCGGCGACATCGAGCGCGACCACGCGCAGCCCCATCGCCTTCGCATACTGCACCGCCACATGTCCCAGGCCGCCGATTCCGGAAATCGCCAGCCACTGGCCGGGGCGGACCTCGGTCTCCTTGATGCCCTTGTACGTCGTGACACCGGCGCAGAGCACCGGCGCCATCAGCACGGGATCGCAATCGTTCGGCAGGCGCGCCAGATAATCGGCACGCCCGATCACGCACTCGGCGTAGGTTCCGTCGACGTTGTAGCCGCTGTTGTGCTGGGACTCGCAAAGCGTCTCCCAACCACCATGGCAGTGTTCGCAGCGGCCACAGGCGTCGTGCAACCAGGCGACGCCGACCATGTCGCCCAGTTGATAGCCTTCGACGTCCGCGCCAATCGCCGCGATCCGTCCGACACCTTCGTGTCCTGGAATGAAAGGCAATGCCGGCTTCACCGGCCAATCCCCGTCGGCCGCATGCACGTCGGTATGACAGACACCGCTGGCCAGCAGCTTGATCAATACCTCGCCGCGACCCGGCACTGGAATCGGAACCTGTTCGATCTGCAGCGGTTCACCAAAACCGCGAACCACGGCCGCCATCATCGTCTTCTTCATGACCATCCTTGCTGTCCGGTCAGAGAAGCATCGGCTATCGCCAACGACGCGGCATTGACCAGGGTCAAGCCGTCACCGGCAAGACCGTCAGCAATCCTGCGGGCACCGGCCGATCGCGTTATCGACGGCCGATTTCAGGTCCTCGCTGGGAAAGGGCTTGTGCAGCACCAGCCGGGCTCCGGCCGCCAGCACTCGCGTCACGAGAGAGGATTGAGATTGACCGGTGATGGCGATCACCGGGAATGCCGCCTGGCGCTGCGACAGCAGCTCCATCAACTCGGCACCGTTGGTCCCGGGCATGTTGAGATCCAGCAGCAGGCAGCTGGGGTCTCCGTCGGACAGCGCATCCAGAAACGCCTTTGCGGATGCGAACAGCCGGGTGTGCCACCCGTAGGAACGCGCCAGAACGCTCAGGCTGCTCCTCACTGCTTCGTCATCGTCAACGATATGGATCATCAAGCAACTGGCCTTGGAGCGGTGAGCCCGGGGTTTTGAAATCGACGCAGCCTGCGCGGTACGAGGATATAAAACACTGCCTCGCCTGCCAGCGCATTGACCTGCATCAATCGACGATATCGAACCCCGCCATCAGCTGTGTTCAGCGCGGGCGTGGGAGCCAGATATGGAAGCAGGCACCGGCAGCGGTGGACTCCGCCCAGATACGGCCCTCATGGGCGTCGATGATGCGATGGCAGATCGAAAGCCCCTGCCCCAGCCCCATCGGCTTGGTCGTGACAAAGGGCTCGAACAGCTGCTCCGGGAGCACGCTGCCGAAGCCGGGCCCGGTATCCGCAACCGAGATCTCGATGCCGTCGTCGGACGCGATGACCGAGATGTCGATCGATGGATCCGCGACGTCGGCATCGGCCATGGCTTCTATCGCATTCCGGAACAGGTTGACCAGCACCTGCTCGAACTGCACAGCGTCGAGCAGGACCGGCGAAAGATCCTTATCGGCCTGGATCGATGTGCGAACGCCATGCGTTTTCAGCTCGTGCTGAAGCAGCGCCATCACCTCCGAGATGCTCGCCACGACATTCAACAGCTGCAGCTCGATTTCGCCTTTCTCCACGTACTTGCGCAGCCGGCGGATCACTTCGGCCGCCCGCTCGCCCTGACGCGCGATCTGCGACATCGACTCTCTGAGCAGCTCCATGTCCGCAGTACCGGCGTCGATCATCCGGATGCAGGCGCTGGAGTGATTCAGAATCGCGGTCAGCGGCTGGTTGATCTCGTGAGCCAGCCCGGACGCCAGATCGCCCATCGAATGCAGCCGCGTAACGTGAGCCAGCTCGTCCTGCCGGCGGCGCGATTCGAGTTCGATCTGCTTTCGGTCGGTGATGTCGCGGATGATGCCGGTGAACAGGCGACGGCCCGAGCTGACGACCTCGCCCACCGAAAGATCCAGCGGAAAAATCGTGCCGTCCTTGCGCAGTCCTTCCACTTCGCGGCCGATGCCGATGATCTGCTTGCGCCGCGTCATCAGATACTGGTCGAGGTAGCCGTCGTGCTGCTCTCGATACGGCGCCGGCATCAGCATCGAAATGTTCTGGCCGATGACCTCTGACGCGCGATAGCCAAAGATGCGCTCCGCGGCACGGTTGAAGGATTCGATCAGGCCTTCCGCGCCGATGGTGATGATGCCGTCCACGGCGGTGTCGAGGATCGCCTGTTGCCGATCGAGGGCATCACCCAGCTCCACCGCCATCTGACGGGAAACCCTCATGTCGGCGCCGGTGATGACGACGCCGTGCAGCGCACCCTGCGCATCGCGCACGCAGGATATTCCCCATTGCACGTTGAATCGCCCGCCGTCCCGATCGAGCCAAAAGCCGCGCTGGTCGTCGACCATCTCCCCGGCAGCGGCCAGCAGGATACCGCTGCGCATCAAGTCGGCGGATTCAGGCGCGACCAGGCGCTCCCAGACGAAAGTGCCCTGCAGCTCAGTCAGGGAGTAACCGCTTGCGACAGTGCAGTGCTGGTTCAACATTTGAATTCGCCCATCAACATCCGTGATGGCGACCAGAGTCCGTCCCGGCATATTCAGGTTCCAATGCTGCGGTGTCGACTGCGCGATCGAGTCGATGCTTCGGTGCTGCTCAGCGGCCTGCCAAGGCAGGCCGGAGATCCGAGGCGCGCCGGCAACACAAACCCCGACTGCGCTCACCCCCAGTCTAGGCTAAACCGGCGAGCCACCTGGCGGGAATCGCCCGGCTGCAGCGACACCGTTCAGACCCGAGTTACAGGAAATCCTCAGGGGTTATTCCCCATTTGGATCCCACGGTGACGCCAAGAATGAGATCGGGCAACTGGCCCGATCCATCAGGCGATATCTCGGTCGGGACCAGCGTACGTCGTTTTTTAGAGTCGTAGACGGCGAGTAGCTTCGGCGCCAACAAGGCGGAGGCCGTCTGGTCGGTAACGATCGCGATGCGGCCGCTGACGAGCTCGACCACGGTACCGGTCGGGTAAATGCCGATGCACTGAACAAAGCGGTGAACCAGTTCGGTGTCGAAGTGCTCTCCACTCCACTCGACCAGCCGTCGCAAGGCCAGGGTCGGTGGAATTCCCCGGTGATAGCACCTGTCGGAGGTCAGCGCGTCATAGACATCGACGATAGCCGCCATGCGGGCCACGGCGGGTATTTCACTCGCAGTGCGGCTGTCGGGATAGCCGCGACCGTCCATGCGCTCATGATGCTGTCGCGTGATATCAAGCTGCTCCTGTTGAACGCCGCGCGCCTTCGACAGAAGCTGATGACCGTCACCGGGATGGCGCTTGATCAAATCGAATTCGGCAGGCGTGAGGCGTCCCGGTTTGTTCAATATGCTGTCCGGCGTGAACATTTTCCCGATGTCATGAACCAGGCCGCCGATGCCGATTCTGGCGACTTCATCGGCTCCATAGCCGGCCGCACTTGCGAACCTCATCAGCAACAGACCGACCGCCACTGAATGCTGAAAGGTATATTGGTCCGCGTCCTTCATTCGGGTCAGCATCAACAGCGCGCCGGCGTTGGCCGCCAGGGACAGGCCAATACGCTCGACCAGCGGCTCGATGCGCTCCAGATCCGGCGCCTTTCCCAGGCGGGCATCGCCGAACAGCTGCAGGATCAGCGCTTGCGTTTCACGATGGATGTTGCGCGCTCGCTGCAGCTCCTCACCCAAGGGCCGGTTCGGAAGCAGGGATGCTCCGCGGCTTCCGGCTTCATTCATCGCGATGCTGATTTCGCGTTCTATCGACTCCCGCTCGTTCCCCGGCTGGCTGTCGGCGCCGAGCGTGGTATCGATGTACACATGGGTGACGCCGGTCTGAAGCAGGCGCTCCAGGTCTCGCGCCGATGTGATGCGCACCCGATTGAACAGGAAAGGATGGTCGACCCAACTGCAATTCAGGTCGTGCACGAACATGCCGATGCGAAGTTCGCCGGCTGCTATTCGTTTGATCATGTCAATGTTCTCGCGCCGGATACGGCGGCTGGCGCCTGGCCAAAAACAGGTGAAGCGAGCTGCGCTGATGGCGCTTGCGGAAACATGACCAAGGCGGATGCTCGGATGGCAGGTTTCAATCGTTGATCCCTCCATCGAGGCTGGCGGCACTGTGTTTTGCGCCGGCAGCCGCACGTTCCGCGATAAGTTCCGCTTACTATCGATATCGGAAATATCCGTAATTTCTTGACTGATTTTCAGGATTAAATTTCTTTCGCTGGAATCAATCAACTCAATATCGATTCAGATCAATATTTTTCTGCAGTCCCGGCACATGAGTTCATCTTCATATCTTGGTGATGATCTTTGCAAAACGAACTCCGTCGACTGCCGGATAGATCGATTCTCAGGGCTTTAAGTTGGTCAGCAGCTGAGACCCGCCCACCAGGAGAAATTCGAGCGTGTGCAGGGCGAGTGACCGAAGCGCGAGCGCGTGCCTGTAACCGCGTCGGAGCGGAATCGCATCAGCGAGCCAGCGCGCCGTAGCGCCGCATCAGCGGCAGCCACTTGGACTCGACGCGGTTATGCCGGCCTTCGACCATGCCGACAACCGTCGTGCTCACCGGGGATATCCCGGCAAATTTCAGGATGTTCCGGACCAGGCTCTTCAGGCCGTGGGCCATGAAGTAAAAGCGGTACAGCAGCGCGGGCATCCCCATCGTCAGCACCACGCGCGCCGATCGGCCGCCGAGGCGTTTCGATTTACCTTTGCTGTCGCATACGACCGTAAAGTCGGGACGGAAAACCTGCTCCAGAAACGCCTTGAATGATGCGGGCATCGAGCCCAGCCAGAGAGGCAGCACGATCAGCAGATGCTCGGCCCAGACCATCACCTCCTGAGCGGCCAACACGGTCTCGGGCACCTCGCCGTTCTGCCATTCGTCCTTGCTGTGCAGCATCGGCACCGCCAGCTGGGCGACGATGATGTTGCGCACCTGGTGCCCCGCCTTCTCCGCCGCTTCGGCATAGGCATGCGCGAGCGCATGGCCGAGGTGCGTTTCACTGACGTCCGGGTGCCCCTGGATGATGGCGATTCGCATGACGTGGTCCGGCTGGTGTGGAAGTCGCCAGCATACCCAGGCGCGCCATTGCCGCCTTGACTGCGATCAAGACATCGGTGCTACGCCAGTGCCCGCAGTGCATCACCGTCCACGACCTCGCAAACGGCACCCCGACTGCGAAGGATGTTGCGCGCCTGCAGGCGAGTGAACACGCGGGAGATCGTCTCGGTTGCAAGGTCGAGATAGCGAGCCAGATCCACGCGCGACATGGGCAGCTGGATCTCCGCGTGCTCATCTGTCTGATCGCTCTTCAGCTGGCTCACCAGAAAGCTGGCGACACGCTGATCGGCCGTACAACGCTCACGGTGCAGCATGCCGTTCAGGCGATCGAACTCTCGGCCCAGGTTGGCCAGGATACGATCGCGGAACGAACCCGATTCGAGCATCCGGCTGCGCACGGCCGTGATCGGCAGGCGACAGACCCAGGTGCGGGACAAGGCCCGGGCGCTGGAGCGGAAGCTCGGCTGGCAGATGGCGTCGAGTCCCGCCACTTCCTCTGCCAGGTGGAAGCCGCGGATTTCTTCGTTGCCGTCGATAGACGACACATAGGTCTTCAGCGCACCGCCGCGGACCACGTACAGGTAGTCGGCCTTGTCGTCGGCACGATACAGGTGCTCGCCCTTGTCGACGACCATCCGGGTCACCGCGACGGTTGCAGCCTGATCCGCCGGCATGCCTTCTACCAGCAGACCTCCCAGGCAACGCGACTTGCGGGAGCAATCCAGGCATGGCTGGCTGGCGCTGACGGCGGTGGACTGCTGGCTGGTCGACATGGGGGCTCCTTCGTTGCGTTGATCTCGGAGTCATTCTGTCGCGGCACGCGCGCCGGCAAAATCCGGTCTTACGCGTGTGCGCCTGCGGCAAGTACGTAGTGCTTTTTGTCCACCCGCGACGTCTGGAAATGACGCCGGTCAATGCGCGATGGCAGCGCGAGCCTTGCAATGGGCGGCCCGCAACGACTCTTGGCCGAGACATGATTAACGCAGTCCAGACCCGCATTCCCCACCGCAAAGTCATCCGCAGCTGGCTCGTGTCGATTGCCAGGCCAGGCTACCTGCCCGCGTTGTGGAGGGTGGCACTGGACAGCGCGCTGCTGGCCGTGCTGCTCGTGGCGGCCGTGTCCCTGCCGCATCTGATTCCGAGATTCATGGCGGGCGCCGCGGCCGGCCTGGTGATCGGCCGCCTGTTCATCCTCGGCCACGACGCCTGCCACCAGAGCCTTACCGGCAACCGCAGACTCAATCGCTGGCTGGGTCGCATGCTGCTGCTGCCCTCGCTGACGCCGTGCAGCCTGTGGGAAACCGGCCATAACGTCGTTCACCACGGCTACACCAACCTGCGTACCTTCGATTTCGTGTGGCAGCCCAAAACACCGGAGGAGTACCGCGCGCTAGCGCCATGGCGCCAGCGACTCGAGCGCATTTACCGGAGCGGCTGGGCGCCGGGCCTGTACTACCTGGTTGAAATCTGGTGGTCGCGGATGTTTTTCCCCAATGCCCGCTTCATGCCGACCCGACGCAGGATCTTCGTGCTGGACTCGTTGCTGGTCAGCGCCGTCGCGCTGGGCTGGATCGTCACTCTCGGCGTCGTAGCGCAGCTTCGCGGAGATTCGATCCTGCTGGCGCTGCTGACCGGCTTTGTGCTGCCGCAGTTAGTCTGGAACTGCCTGATCGGTTTCATCGTCTACGTTCACCACACCCATCCGGGCATCCAGTGGCACGAGGACAAGGCGCGCTGGTCGGCCGCCCAGCCCTTCGTTTCGACCACGGTGCATCTCCAGTTCAAAAAGTGCTGGGGCTTCGACGCGGGCTCGTTTCTGCATCACATCACGGAGCACACGGCCCACCACGTCGACATGACCATTCCGCTGTATCACCTGAAGCAGGCGCAGCGGATTCTCGAGGCGCGCATGCCCGGCCAGATCGTGGTGCAGACCTTCTCATGGCCGTGGTACTTCGATACGGCGGCTCGCTGCAAGCTGTATGACTATCGGCGCCAGTGCTGGACCGATTTCGATGGCCATCCGACGGCGATGCTGCAGAACCGCGATGCAGTGGATTCAGTCGAGGCCGGTGTTCGATGAATTGCCTAACCGGCCTATGAGCAGCGCCTGAAGACCAAGGACGCAGCGCCTCTTGGGACTCAAGCCCAGGCGGCGGTCATCACCTGGTGGTCCGAGTCCAGCTCTCTCTCGTAGTGCGCATCCAGCAGGGCGGTACGCAGCTGTTGCAGCGCCTTGTTCTGTATTTGACGGATGCGCTCCGCCGACACCGCATGGATACTCGCCAGTTCTTCCAGGCCCATCGGCTTGTCTTCGGTGAGCCAGCGGCGGCTGACGATGTCCAGCGAGCGCGCATCCAGTGTGGCGAGCGCCGTCTTCAGGCAACTTTTCTGGTAAGCGGTCCATTCCTGCTGAACCAGGCGGCCGAGCCCGTCGTCGGGCGCGACGAGTTCGCGCGGATCGGAGGTTTCGCTGTGCTGCGGCTTGTCCAACTCATAGTCCGACGCGGCGAAGCGGGCTTCCATTCCCAGTACTTCCTGCGGCGTGACCTTCAGATCGGCCGCGATGGCGGCGGCCTCGGGTGGCGAAAGCCAGCCCAGATTCCGCTTGCGGCTGCGCAGACCGAAGAACAGCTTGCGTTGCGCCCGTGTCGTGGCCATTTTCACGATCCGCCAGTTCTTCAACACGAACTCGTGAATCTCCGACTTGATCCAGTGGACCGAGAAGGAAATCAGTCGCACGCCCTTGGAGGGATCAAAGCGCGGGACGGCGCGCAACAAGCCGACATTGCCCTGCTGGATCAGATCGGCAAACGGCAGCCCATAGTCCAGAAAACCACGCGCGATGTAGACGACGAAGCGCAGATGGGAAAGCACGAGCGTTCTGGCCGCTGCGGCGTCCCGATCACCGCACATCCGCCTGACCAGCTCGGACTCCTCCTCGGCCGAGAGCACGGGAATCTGGCTCACCGTCTGCAGGTAGGCGTCGAGGCTGGCCGCCGACAGCACCGGCAATGAACGCTCGAAGCGGCCAGGCGGCTGCGGGATATCCATCATCGACATGGTCGGCTCGACTGCCGTTCAGTGCTTCAGCGATTTGCGGATGTCCTGCAAGCTGTCCCGCACCGTCTCGAACAGCAGCTGGGCTGCCGTCGATATCTCGACACCGGACCGATCGACCGATTCCCTCGCCGCATTGATGTCGCTCATGACGTGAGCCCAGCTGACTTCGGCGCGGTCCCAATGATCCTTGGCTTCCGCCTTGAACAGATGGGCCTGCAGCTTGAGTTCATCGCGGATCTGCGCGACGGCGTCGACTTCAGCACGGGTAATCAGCTTGAGCATGGACATGGCGGTGTTCCTCTTCGTGGATGGACGAATGGTGCCGCGCCACACCACGCCGCGCATTGACCTGCGTCAGCGAGCGCGCCTCAGTGGCGCACTACTCGCCCTTGAGTGTCGCGAGGGCTTGCACCAGTTGCGCCAGGGAGCGCGCTTCCATCTTCTCCATCACATGGGCGCGATGTAACTCGACCGTGCGTTCGCTGATTCCCAGGTCCGATGCGATGCTCTTGTTGGCCTGCCCTTTCACCAGGCCGTCCAGTACCGATCGCTCGCGGGCAGTGAGTCGCGCCAGCCGCTGCTTCAGCAGCAGCACATGACGCCGATGTTCGCGATTGTGGCCATCCAGCTCCAGCGCCTCGCTGATCCGATCGAGCAGATACTGATCGTTGAACGGTTTCTGGATGAAGTCGAAGGCGCCGCGCTTCATCGCCCGGACGGCCATCGGCACATCGCCGTGACCGGTCAGCAGGATCACCGGTAGCAGGATCTCGCGCTGCTGCAGGCGCTCCTGAAGATCGAGTCCACTGATGCCCGGCATGCGCACATCCAGCAGCAGGCAACCCGGCGCCGCCGGATCGATCTCGGCGAGGAACGCCTGGGCGCTGGCAAAAAGCTGGGCGCGCAGGCCGCCGGAGGCGAGGAGCACCCTGAGGCCCGAGCGGACCCCTTCGTCGTCGTCGACAACAAAAACCGTGGCATCGGTCGTCACGCCGCTATTGTCGCGCCAAAGGCAGCCAGAACGAAAACCGTGCTCCGACCGGGTCCAGCCTTTCGGCGAGGATGTGGCCCGAATGAGCCTCCAGGATCGACTGGCAAATGGACAGGCCCTGGCCGAGACCGTTCGTCTTGGTCGTGTAGTAAGGCTCGAACAGACGCTCCGCTGCCTCGCCGGAAAAACCGGAGCCCTGGTCCTCCAGGCTGCAGACAACCTGGGCGTGGCCGTCCTGCTCCGAAAGCCGGGTGCGAATGCGGACGCAGCGCCGCTCTTCGGGCAAACCGGACACCGCCTCGATCGAATTGCGCAACAGATTGAAGACCACCTGCTCGATCTGTATACGGTCCATCGCGACGCGAGGCAGCGGCTCCTGGAGATTCAGTTCCACCGTCACCGAAGCGGCCCGGCACTCATGCCCTGCCAGCCACAGCACGTCGTGGACTACCGCGTTGATGCTCTCGGCCCTGAACTCCATCTCGCCCTTGCGCACGAAACTGCGCAGGCGCTTGATGACCTCGGCAGCGCGTTCTCCCTGGCGTGAAATCTGGGTCAGCGAGTCGATCAGCACCTCCTGCAGCGATTCCGAGCCGACCGGCAAGTGGCCGAGCATTCTCATGCAGGCGGTGGCGTGACTGATGATCGCGGTCAGCGGTTGATTCACCTCGTGCGCCAGGGCCGTGGCCATCTCGCCCATCGCCGCGAGCCGGGAGACGTGCGCCAGCTCGTTGAGCCGATGCCGCGCCTGTTCCTCGACCATCTTCCGGTCGGAGATATCGCGGGTGATACCGGTGAACAGTTTTCGCCCTTCGAGCTGCACTTCGCCGACGGCCAGTTCCATCGGGAAGACGCTGCCGTCACGACGCTGTCCCTGCACTTCGCGACCGCGGCCGATGATGCGCCGCTCGCCCGTCGCCAGATAACGCCCGAGGTTCGCATCGTGCTGGCTCCGGTACGGCTTGGGCATCAACCGGCTGATGTTCGAACCCAGCACATCCGGCGCCGCATAGCCGAAGATTCGCTCGGCGGCCTGGTTGAAGGATTCGATGCGCCCGCGCTCGTCGATCGTGATGATTCCGTCGATCGCGGTATCCAGGATCGCACGATAAAGCTCCAGCGATTCCTGCAGCCGGCCGGCGAGCGACGCCGAGTCGCGCAGGGCCGCCAATAGCGGTACACCGCCTGATTCCAGCTCGTCGGGCAGAGCCATCGCGACTCAGAGCGTCGGAGAATGAAGTGCGGGTGTTGCAGCAAGCCGCAGGTGCCGATCGAACACCATCGCCACCACGCGCAGCAGTGCGCGGCCCTGCTCCTCGACCTTGAGCCCCCAGTCGCCGTAGGACATCCAATCCTGTTGCGGATCGAGCTGCCGGAGACGCTGCATTTCGGTTTCAAAACGAGCTGGCAGTTCGACACCATGACGGCCTTCGATCTGCTGGAAATCGACTTTGCCGGTGCACATGATGGCCTCGATGACGTCGGCGCGAAGCCGGTCGTCGTCATTCGGACGATAGCCCCGCATCAGCGGCAGACGCCCGCCTTCCACGGCCGCCAGGTAGCGGTCGAGATCGCTGTTGTTTTGCGCGAAGCAGCCGTCGAGCTTGGAGATCGCGCTGACGCCGATGCCGATCAGATCGCAGTTCGACTGCGTCGAATAGCCTTGAAAATTCCGATGCAGCGAACCGTCGCGCAGCGCCACGCTCAAGGGATCGTCCGGCAAGGCATAGTGATCCAGGCCGATGGCGACATAGCCCGCCGCCTGCAGCCGGCTCGCAATCAGCTCGCGCAGCTGCTGACGCTGCGCGGTTAGCGGGAGTTGCTGATCGTCGATGGCGCGCTGGGCGGGAAAGCGCGCCGGAAGATGCGCGTAGTGATAAGCGGCAATGCGCTCCGGGCGCTGGGCGATGACGAAGTCCAGCGTCCGCGAGAAAGAGGAGAGGGTCTGCAGTGGCAAGCCGTAGACCAGGTCGTAGTTCAGGCTCGAATAGCCGGCCTCGCGCGCCGCCGTGGTCAGCGCCGCAATCTGCGACACGCTCTGTATGCGGTTGATCGCGCGCTGCACCAGCAGATCGACATCCTGTACGCCGAACGACAAGCGGTTGAAGCCCAACAAACGCCAGGCGGCAATGTCGTCGGCGCCCGCGTGCCGCGGATCCACCTCCATCGACATCTCCAGCTCGGCGGCGCCACCGACGCGAAAGTGGCTTCGTATCGCCCGCAGGATCTGCGCGAAATGCGCGTGCCCGAGCAGGTTGGGCGTACCGCCGCCGAAATGGATTTGCTGGACGGCCTGGCGCTGACCGAACAGCGCGCTCTGCATCCTGATCTCCGCCAGCAACGCGGCCACGTAGCGCTCGATCCGCTCGCTGCTCCGGGTCACGACCCGGTTGCAGCCGCAGTAGTAGCAGTTGGACGCGCAGAACGGCACATGGACATAGATCGACAGCGGCGCCCCGCCCAGCACGCTGCTTCTTGCCGCCGCCACATAGTCCGAGATCGAAAACTGCGGGCCGAAAGACAGCGCGGTCGGATACGAGGTGTAACGCGGCCCGCGCAGCTCCTGGGCGAGGAGATCGGCGGGCAAGGTACTGGCGGCAGTCATGCAGGGCTCCGAATGGGTCCGCTCAGGCTAGCGAGGCCGCGGCATCGGCCGCATTGATCGCCGTCAACATCGTGGCGGAGTCGCGATCCGTCGGCGTCGATTGATTCAGGTCAATGCGACGGGGCGCCAACGACAGGACACTGCGCCCCATCGACCACGCCTTCGACGGAATACCGCATGTCAGCCAGTCCCGCTTCGACTCCACTCCAATACGACGACGAGGTGGTGCGACGCTTCGCGCTCACCACCGTCCTCTGGGGCCTGGTGGGTATGGCCGTCGGCGTGTTGCTGGCGGCGCAGCTGCTGTGGCCGGCGCTGAATTTCGATATCCCCTGGCTGACGTACTCGCGCCTGCGTCCGCTGCACACCAACGCCGTGATCTTTGCGTTCGGCGGCTCGGGCCTGTTCGCCACCAGCTACTACATCGTGCAGCGGACCTGCCATACGGCGCTGTTCCTGCCCCGGCTGGCGATGTTCACGTTCTGGGGCTGGCAGGCGGTGATCGTCGCCGCGGCGATCACGCTGCCGATGGGCATCACCCAGGGCAAGGAATACGCCGAACTGGAGTGGCCGATCGATCTGCTGATCGCGATCGTCTGGGTGTCTTACGCCGTGGTGTTCTTCGGCACGATCGTCAAGCGCAAGGTCGACCACATCTACGTGGCGAACTGGTTCTTCGGCGCCTACATCCTGACGATCGCGGTGCTGCATATCGTCAACAACCTGTCGATCCCGTTCTCGCTGACCAAGTCCTACTCGATCTACGGCGGCTCGGTCGACGCGATGGTGCAGTGGTGGTACGGACACAACGCCGTCGGTTTCTTCCTGACCGCGGGCTTCCTCGGAATGATGTACTACTTCATTCCGAAGCAGGTCGGCCGGCCGATCTATTCGTATCGGCTGTCGATCGTGCATTTCTGGGCGCTGATCTCGACCTACATGTGGGCCGGTCCGCATCACCTGATGTACACCTCGCTGCCGGACTGGGTGCAGAGCCTGGGCATGGTGTTCTCGCTGATCCTGCTGGCGCCGAGTTGGGGCGGCATGATCAACGGCGTGATGACGCTGAGCGGCGCCTGGCACAAGCTGCGCGAAGATCCGATCCTGAAGTTCCTGATCGTGTCGCTGTCGTTCTACGGCATGAGCACGTTCGAGGGGCCGATGATGTCGATCAAGACGGTCAACGCGCTCAGCCACTACACCGACTGGACCATCGGCCACGTGCATTCCGGCGCGCTGGGCTGGGTCGGCCTGATCACGATGGGCTCGCTGTATGCGCTGATCCCGAAGCTCTACGGCAAGCCGCAGATGCACAGCATCCCGGCGATCAACCTGCATTTCTGGCTGGCCACGATCGGCATCGTGCTCTACATCGTCGCGATGTGGATCGCCGGCGTCATGCAGGGCCTGATGTGGCGCGCGGTCAACGACGACGGCTCGCTGACCTACAGCTTCGTCGAGGCCTTGGTCGCCACCCATCCGTTCTACGCGGTGCGTCTGGCCGGCGGCGCGCTCTACCTCAGCGGCATGGTCGTGATGGCCTGGAACGTCTGGAAGACCGTGCAACCGCAAAGCCAGCCGTCGCGAGCGCGCGTCGTCAGCCAGGCGGATCTGGCAGGAGCCATCAAATGAGCCAGGGCCACGAGAGACTCGAACGCAACATCGGCCTGATGGGCGTGTTGATCGCGGCGGTGATCAGTGTCGGCGGCTTCGTCGAAATCGTGCCGCTGATCGTCGGTACTCAGGTCGACCAGCCTGCTCCCGGCGTCAAGCCGCTGGGCGCGCTGCAGACCGCGGGCCGTGACGTCTACGTGCGCGAAGGTTGCTACGGCTGCCACTCGCAGCAGGTGCGCTCGCTGGACGAAGAGACGCTGCGCTACGGCCCCTACGCCATCGCCGGCGAGACCGTCTACGACCACCCGTTCCAATGGGGCTCCAAGCGCACCGGCCCGGATCTGTCGCGAGTCGGCGGTCGCTACAGCGAAGACTGGCACCGCATCCATCTGATGAACCCGCGCGACGTCGTGCCCGAGTCGAACATGCCCGGCTATCCCTGGCTGGCCGAGACGCCGCTGGAAGTTGCCGAGGTGCAGGCGGAGATGACCGCGCTGCGCCGCGTCGGCGTGCCCTACACCGACGAGGACATCGCCGGTGCCGGCGCCGCCGTGGACGGCAAGACCCAGCTCGACGCGCTCATCGCCTACCTGCAGACGCTCAAAGCCTCGCCGCGGGCCCCTGCCGTTGCGGCAGCGACCGCTATCGAGACGAACAAGGAATCCAAGCCATGAACCCGATTCACGATGGACTGGTGCAGGGCCTGGTGACCCTGATCGCCTTCATCAGTTTTCTCGGCATCTGCTTCTATGCCTATTCGCCGTCGCGGCGCGGTGAATTCGAGGCGGCGTCGCGCCTGCCGGTCGGCGATACGACGGACCCGGCCGATGATCAGAACGGAGACCGCCCATGACGCCGTTGTGGAGTGGCATCGTCATCACGCTGGTGGTGCTGAACATCGTCGGCTGCCTCGCGCTGCTGATCTGGACGTCGCGCAAGACCAAGGGCGTGGCCGACGGTGAAGAAACCGGCCATGTCTGGGACGACGATCTTCGCGAATACAACAACCCGCTGCCGCGCTGGTGGTTGAACCTGTTCGTGCTGACGATCGTGTTCGGCGCCATTTACCTCGCGCTCTACCCGGGCCTGGGGAATTTCGCCGGCCGCCTGGGCTGGTCGTCCGCAGGGCAGCACGACCTCGGCCGCGCCGAGCTCGACGCCAAACGCGAGCATGTCTACCAGGCTTTCGAGGGCCGCGAAATTGCGGATCTGCGCCACGATCCGAAAGCGGCAGAGCTCGGCGGCAAGCTGTTCCAAAGCAACTGCGCCGGATGCCACGGCGTCGACGCACGCGGAGCCAAGGGCTTCCCCAACTTGGCCGACGGCGACTGGCTGTACGGCGGCTCGGAAGAACAGGTGCTGGCCACGATAACCAAGGGCCGCAACGGGCAGATGCCCTCGTTCTTCGCGTCGATGGACGAAGCCCAGCTGCAGGCACTCGTGGCCTTCGTCCACGACTGGCACAAGCCGGGTCGTGATCCGGCGGATTACCAGCAGGGCGCGCAGAAATTCAATGGAACCTGCTTTGCCTGCCACGGCGCCGACGGCCATGGCAACCCCTTGCTCGGCGCACCCAACCTGACCGACGACACCTGGCTGCATGGCGGCAGCGCCGCCGATATCCGCGCCACCATCCTGTTCGGTCGCAAGAGCCAGATGCCGGCCTTCGAGAACGTTCTCAACCTGACCGAACGCCGCCTGCTCGCGTCCTACGTGCTGGCCTTGCCGGAGCAGCAGCCATGACACGCGCCGCCTGGCCGTCCGCGCTGCGCCTTTCCGCCGTCGTCGTCTGGAGCAGCTTCATCGGCGCCGTACTCAGCACCGCGCTGCTGTTGCTGGTGGCGCCGCAGATGGATGGCGATGGCAGGTTCAGCCTGGCGATCCTGGGAACCTGGTTCCTCAGCTACTGGGTCGCGTCGCTGGTGCCGATCGTCTGCGGCCTGGCGCTGCTTGCGCCGCCGAGTTCGGAACGCAAGTGATGAAGAACCCGCCGCCGATCGCGTCGCTGTATGCCTCAGAGGCCAAGATATACGCGCGCCGGGCCAAAGGGCGTTACGCGCGGCTGCGGGTCGTGGCGATGCTGGCGCTGCTGTCGATCTTCTACGCAACGCCGTGGCTGCAGTGGGGCGGTCATCCGCTGGTGTTGTTCGATCTGCCGGCGCGCCGCTTTCACCTGTTCGGCTTGACGCTGTTTCCGCAAGATCTGTTTCTGCTCGCGGCGCTGCTGGTCTGCGCGGCATTGACCCTGTTCTTCTTCACCACGCTCGGCGGTCGCCTGTGGTGCGGATACGCCTGCCCGCAGACCGTGTGGACGCAAGCCTTCATGTGGATGGAACGGATCACCGAAGGTGACCGCCATCAGCGGCAGAAGCTGGATCACGGGAACTGGAGCGGCGAGAAGCTCGCACGCAAGGCGGCCAAACACGCCCTTTGGTTTTCTTTCGCGATGTTCACCGGCCTGAGCTTCGTCTCCTACTTTATCCCCGCGCGCCAGATGTTCGGAGCGGCCTTCACTCTTTCGCTTGCTGGCTGGCCGCTGTTCTGGGCGCTGTTCTACGGCTTTGCGACCTGGGGCAACGCCGGTTTCATGCGCGAGCAGGTCTGCAAGTACATGTGTCCGTATGCGCGCTTCCAGTCCGCGATGTTCGACAAGGACACGCTGATCATCGCCTACGACAACAAGCGCGGTGAACCCCGAAAGGCGGCCGCCAAACTCGCGGGGCTCCCGGCCGGCGATTGTGTCGACTGCAGCCTGTGCGTACAGGTCTGCCCGGTCGGCATCGACATTCGCAAGGGTCTGCAATCGGAATGCATCGCCTGCGCCGCCTGCGTGGACGTGTGCAACGAGGTGATGGTCAAAGTCGGCAAGCCGGCAGGCCTGGTGCGCTACACCACCGAGCATCGCGATGAAGGCGGAAGCCT
Source organism: Hydrocarboniphaga sp. (assembly GCF_965279055.1). Lineage (NCBI taxonomy): Bacteria > Pseudomonadati > Pseudomonadota > Gammaproteobacteria > Nevskiales > Nevskiaceae > Hydrocarboniphaga > Hydrocarboniphaga sp. Next base: position 3,602,149 of record NZ_OZ257125.1, read on the forward strand.
GCGGATGTTGCGCCCGCGCGCCATCGGCTACGGCCTGGTCTGGATGGCGATGCTGATCGCCTTCGCCACCCTGGTACTGACCCGGTCGCAAGTGGGCCTGGACGTGCTGCGCGATCGCCGCCAGCTGTACCGCGAGCTGGACGACGGCAGCATCGCCAACGTGTTCACGCTCAAGATCGCCAACAAGGCCGATGCGGCGCACGAGTTCAGCATCCGTGCCACCGATGCGGCCGGCGCGCAAGTGAAGCTGTCCAGCGTCCAGGCCCGCATCGAGGCATCGAGCACCGACTCCGTGGTGGTCGCGGCGATCATGCCGGCGGACAAGGCCCATGGCGTGCAGACGCTGACTTTCGAAGTACGGGCCGACGACGACCCGGCGCTGTCGACGCGCCACGACGCCCGATTCATAGGAGCAAGCAAATGAAAGCAGTCAACGAAAAAACCTCGGTCGATCGCAAGCCGCGCGTCTGGTCGATCGAGCTGGTACTGGTGGTCTTCCTGCCGCTGGCGGCGGTGGTCGCGTGCTCGATCACGCTGTATCTGGCACTGAAGTATCCAGCGCATGAGAGTGCGATGCTGGATCGCTTCGGCCACGAGATCGCGGCGCAGAAGCCGCACTGACCATCAGCGAAAGTCCCATACGACGATGGCCACCGACTGGTCCGCCTACGACGCGCCGGCGCTGTGCGACGCGGTCACACACCGCGTGCCGGGCGGCTGCCGCGAAGCCCTGATCCGGATTCATGGCATCCACTGCTCCAGCTGCATCGGCACCATCGAAACGGCGCTGTCGCCGCTGTGTGAACGCGTGCTGGTGAGCCTCGGCACCGGCACGGCCTCGCTGCGCTGGGACCAAGCCAAGACCCGCCTGTCGACACTGCTGCAAGCGATCGACGCAGCGGGATTCCGCCCGGAGCCGCTGTCGGAACGCCAGGACCTGATGGCCGAACAGCGTGAACGCCGCCGCCTGCTGCTGCGGATCGGCATCGCCGGCATCCTGTCGATGCAGGTCATGATGCTCGCGGCGACTCGCTACGCCGACTTCGGGCGCATCGATCCTTCGCTGAACCTGGTGATGCGATATGCGCAGTGGGTGCTCGCAACGCCGGTCCTGCTGTTCGCCGGTTGGCCGTTCCTCGGCGGCGCGCTCAGAAGCCTGAAGGCCGGCGGCCTGTCGATGGACGTGCCTATCGCGATTGCGCTGGTGCTCGCTTATGGCGCCAGCAGCTTCAACGTCATCGCGCGCAGCGGCAACGTGTATTTCGATTCGGTAACGATGTTCGTGTTCCTGCTGCTGGTCGCGCGCTGGTTCGAGGGCCGCGGCCGCGCCGAAGCGACGCTGCGACTGCGCGAGCTGGCATCGGCACAGCCGCTTTCCGCCTTGCGGGAGAACAACGACCAGGTGCGCGAGGTGGCGAGCAGCGACCTCGTCGCCGGCGACATCATCCTGGTTCCGCCGGCATCGGCGATCGCCGCCGATGGACTGCTGGTCAGCGAATCCGCCGAGCTGGACGAGTCACTGCTGACCGGCGAGGCCGAGCCGGCCGTGCGCAGCGCCGGCCACCCGGTCTACGCCGGCGCGATCAATGCGGGCAGCTCGCCGCTGCGTGTCGAGGTGACGAGCACCGGTTCCGGCACGATGCTGTCGTACATCAATCACCTGGTGCAACACGCGCAGATGCAGCGGCCGCGGGTGCAGCGTCTGGCCGATCGGGTTGCCGGCGTCATCACGCTGGCGGTGATCGTCATCGCGGCAGCTGCGGCGGGCTGGTGGTGGCCACGCAGCCACGAAATGGCGCTGCAGGTGGCGTTGGCGGTCCTGGTCGTCACCTGCCCTTGCGCGCTGTCGCTGGCGACGCCGGCTGCGCTGGCCGCTGCCGCTTCGGCACTCGCACGCCGCGGCATCCTGTTGACCCGGCCGGATGCATTGCTCGCGTTGCCGCGCGTGGACACCGTGTGTTTCGACAAGACCGGCACGCTGACCACCGGCACGATGCGCTGCGTTCGCATCGAACTCCGCGACGAGTCCCAGACCGACCATGCCTTCTCGGTCGTCGCGGCACTGGAGCGCGGCATTCACCACCCGATCGCCACCGCCTTCGTCGCCTATCCCAGCTCGCTGACGGCGAGCCGCGTCCAAACGACGGCGGGCCATGGGATCAGCGGCGTCGTCGACGGCGTCGAATACCAGCTGGTGGGCTGCGCCGGCAAACACGCGCTGACATGGCTGTCGTTGACAAGCGGCGGCCTGGAGGTGGCACGCTTCGGCCTGGAACATCGCATCAGGAGCGAGGCGCGTGACGTGGTGCGGCAGCTTCGCAACGAAGGCCTCGACATCATCCTGCTCAGCGGCGATGGCGGCGGTGCCGTTGCCGACATTGCCCGCAACCTGAGAATCCACGACTACCGCGCGCAGCTCAAACCCGAAGGGAAACTGGCCGCGCTGCAGGAATTGCACGCCCAGGGGCGCCATGTGTGGATGATCGGCGACGGCGTCAACGACGCCCCGACGCTCGCCGCCGCCGATGTGTCGACGTCCCTGGCATCGGCCAGCGCGCTGGCGCAAGCCAACGCGGGCCTGCTGCTGACCGGAAATGATCTGGGCGCGCTGCCGGTGGCGCTGGCACTGGCGCGCCGGACGCGCCGCGTCATCGGTGAAAACCTGGCATGGGCCGCGCTCTACAACATCGTCGCGATTCCGCTGGCCGTCACCGGCGAGCTCGCGCCGTGGATGGCCGCGCTGGGCATGGGACTCAGCTCGCTCACGGTCGTGGGCAACTCGCTGCGTCTGGCCCGCTACCGGCATCGCGGCCTGCCGACGATCCTGCGCCCGGATCTCGGAGCCACCGCATGAGCAGCCTGTTCGTGCTGATTCCGCTCGGCGGCGTGTTCGCCGCCGTGTCGGCGTGGTTCTTCCTGCAAGCCATACGCGGCCGCCAGTTCGAGGACCTGGACGAGATCGGCCGGCGCATGCCCGACCAGGACGGATGAGCATCGCCGTCCTGCCACTGGCGGGCATGGTCCTGGGCGCACCCGCTCTGTTCGCGCTGGGCATCTCGACCAGCCCTCATTGCGCGGTGATGTGCAGCCCGATCGTGCAGATGCTGCACCAGGGCCCATCCAAGCCCACGGCTCGATCGATGCTGCTGTTGAATGTCGGACGGATCAGCAGCTACGCGGCGCTGGGCGCTGTTGCGGGCGCTTTCGGCGGGCAGCTGCTGCTGGTGGCGGAGCACTGGAACGCGGGATCGCTGATGCGGATCGCCGCCGCGGCCTTTCTCGTCGTGTTCGGCAGCCTGCAGTGGCGGGCATCAAGACCGCGCCCTGCCTGCTGCATGCCCCGGGTGGCGCCGCGCAGCTGGCCTGCCTACTGCAAGGGACTTGCCTGGGGCATGCTCCCCTGCCCGCTGCTTTACGCGGTACTCGGGCTGGCGGCCTTGACCGGCTCGGCCCATGAAGGCGCGGTGCTGCTGCTCGCGTTCGGCGCCGGCACGGCGCCACTGCTGATCGGCATCGGCGCAGTCACGCACGCCGCCCTGTTCAAAAATGCAGAAAACCTGCGGCGCGCCAGTGCCCTGATGATGGTCGTTGCAGGACTGTGGATCGCGGCGACGACCTGGCCTCTGGCCGCGGGCTGGTCCGCGTTCTGCCATCGCCTGATCTAGTCCCGACAAGCTTCGGCTCCCTGCAATGAAGTCGCTGATGCAGATCAATGTGAGCAACGCGCGTTTGCACGACAGTTCCTCCACGGCATGTAGCCGGCAAGGGAACAATCAAAATGAACGCGACAGGTTTTGCAATGGCAGCTGGACTCGGACTTTCCGCCGCGCTGTTCGCCTCGGCGGCATCGGCATACGAGAGCGGTGACTGGATCGGCCGGCTGGGCACGCACTATGTGAACCCGAAGTCCAACAACAACGACACCGTCAATGTCGACGCCAGCCCCGGCGTTACCGGCAGCATCGTCTACTTCGTCAAGCCGACGATCGCGATCGATCTGCTGCTGGCGCTGCCGTTCTCCCACGACATCGCTTTGAACGGCGGCGGCAAGGTCGCGGACACCCAGCAACTGCCGCCGACGCTGTCGCTGGTCTGGTACCCGCGGGTCTCGGACTCATGGCACCCCTTCGTTGGTGCGGGCATCAACTACACGATGTTCTTCGACGAAAGCACCAAGGGCGCATTGCAGGGCACCAAACTGCACCTGGACGACTCCACCGGCATCGCCGCCGTGGCGGGCGTCGATTTCGTCATCAGCAAGCGGGTGACGCTGATGGCCGACATTCGCTACATGGACATCGACACGCACGCCAGCGTCAACGGCGCATCGATCGGCAGGGTCGAAATCGATCCCATCGCATACGGCCTGGCGCTCGGCTATCAGTTCTAGATCGGCGGCGATGGACAGCAGGGCCGATCGTGAATCGCCCTGCTGACGCTTGCCAGCAATTGCAAAGTCGTCGCCCAGCAGGATTCTCTGCTCGGGTTCCTACGGTGCCGGGATTTCGTACCGCAGGTCGCTGCCGTCTACGGTGCCTTGTTGCTACGCAGCAGCACGATCACCGCCATCATCAGCGTAATGGCGCCGATGAGTGCCGGGAAGAACGCCAGCGTCCCCGCCCAGTTCGCGGCACCGAGTGGGTTGTCCTGCAGGCTGACACCGTGGTTCGGCGCGAACATGCCGAACAGATAGAAGCAGAAGTTGCCCCATACCGCGATGATCGTGCCCCACCCCACCAGTGCCGCGCTGCGATCGGTGGCGTCGCAACGATCGAGCACACAGCCGAGCAGCAGCGCCATCATGCCGTTCATCATCATGCCGAGATGGACCATGCGCCAGCCGGCGGCGCTGCCGGGGATGACGTAGTCGATCACGATCGGTAGCGGCGAAAGCGAGATGCCTCCGACCATCGAGAACACCAGGCAGAATCCGGCGAGCAGCGCGACGAACATGGCAAGCAGGCCATGCCTGATCAATCGCTGGGCGTATATCGGTCGCATGGAGTTTCTCCTCTCCGTTTTACCGGGCATTTCGTTTGCTCGCGGTCGTAAGTTGGGTCCGGGAGCGCTCGCCGGCCGGTTCGCAGCGATTGCTGCGCGGCAAAGTTAAGAGATTCCGTTCCGCGAAATACCGATCGAAAGATGGGTTCGCCTGCGCCGAGCTGGGGCTATGCTTCACCAAACTAAAGACGACCTCGTGCGGAGACCGGAGAGTTCGTCAGCGCAGCGCGAAGCAGGCCGTGCGGCGCAATCGAAGCCCGCCATGGAGCAGCAGCCAGATGCAGACCCGCTTGGGAGACGATTTCCCAGACATACTGATCGCGACGAAGTTGAATCCTCCCAGGCCCGACGAGCGGCTGGTCTCGCGCAGGGCGCTGTTCACCCGACTCACCGGCAACGGGCGCCACGGCGCGGTGCTCGGCATCACGGCCGCCGCCGGCTCCGGCAAATCAACGCTGATGGCGCAGCTCTACCAGCTGCTGGAAGAAGGCGGCACCCGTACCTGTTGGCTCAGCCTGGATGAGGACGACGACGGCGCCGCCGCGTTCGCGATCTATTTTCTGTCGGCGCTGAGCGCCGGCGACGTACCGATGGCGCAGCAGGAACTGGCGTCACTGCGCGCGAGTCCGGTGCGCGATTTCGATTCGCTGTTCGACGCCCTCGTCCAGCGGCTATCGACACTGCGCACCGACACGGCGATCTTCCTCGACGATTTCCAGCACATCCGCGACGCGCGCGTGCTGCGCTTTCTGAACAAACTGATCGCGCACTTGCCGCGCACGCTGCGCCTGGTCATCGGCAGCCGCTCCAGCCTGCCGCTGGACCTGGCGCGGCTGCGCGTCGCAGACGAGCTGGTCGAAATCGATCAGGACGATCTGAATTTCGACCGGCAGCAAGCGGTCGACTTCCTCAAGCGCTACCACGAGCTGGAACTGACGCCGGTCGATCTGGACACGCTGCTGGCAACCACCGAAGGCTGGCCCACCGGATTGCAGCTGGCGGCTCTGGCTCTGCGGCGCCATCGCGGGCCGGCGCGCGAGCTGATCAACAGTTTTTCGGGGCACGACAAGGATCTGACGAGTTATCTGGTCGAGAGCGTGCTGCGCACGCAGCCCGAAGGTGTCAGGAAATTTCTGCTCAGAACCGCACCGCTGCGCCGCATGTCAGCCGAACTATGCCAGGCGACTTCGGGACACCCGAACAGCGCGGAAATGCTGATCCACCTGGAGCGCTCCCACCTGTTCGTGATTCCGCTGGATCGTAACGGCCAGTGGTATCGCTATCACCACCTGTTCGCGGAATTTCTTCAGGACGAGATCAGGCGCAGCGATCCGGCGGCGTACCAGGCGGTTTGCGACGCTGCCGTGCAGTGGTGCGAGCGCAACGGCCAGACCACCGAGGCGATCCAGTACGCACTCGACGGCAGTCGTTACGACAAGGCCAGCGACCTGATCGCCGACCACGGTCCGCGCGTCTCGCAACATCACGGCGACCATTACACGGTGCTGGACTGGATGCGGCGCCTGCCCGAGCAATATCACGGCCGCCGGCCGGAAATCGCGCTCAGCCACGCCTGGTCGCGAGCCTTTTCCCGCGACACCGGCCGCGCGATGCAGCTGGCGGAGCAGGTGCTGCTGAAGCTGCGCGACGAAGCCGGCGGCGGCTGGAATCTCAGCGACGCCGAGCGCCAGCGCATGCGGTTGTGGGCGCGGGTCGTGCAGGCGGTGGGACAGGCCTGCGCCGACGAGATCGACGAATGCCTGGAACGCAGCACCGAGCTGCGTGCGCGATTGCCGGAGAGCGAGCCTTTCCTGATCGCCTCGATCTGCAACTGCCTGAGCTATTGCCGGCTGGTACGGCGCGAGTTCGACCGCAGCGCCGCCGAGGCCGCCGACGCGTATGCGCACGGGCATCGCGCCGGCGCGGTGTTCGCGACCGCAATGGCCGACTTCCTGCACGGACTGGCCAGCGTCGAATCCGGGCGGCTGCGGGATGCCCAGCAGTGCGCCCAGCGCACCGAGGAAAGCGCCCGGGCCGCTGGTCCGTCGCAGGTTTATGTCGCGGGGCTGTCCGGCCTGATCAGCGCCGAGATCGCGATCCAGCGCTGCGACTTCGCCAAGGCGCGCGGCTCGGTGGCGATCGGCCGCGCGTTCGCGGCGATCTTCGGCCCGGTCGAACCGCTGGTGGTCGCGATGCGCACCGAGGCGCGCGTGCTCGCGGCCGACGGCCAGCTGGATGCGGCGCGCCAGGTGCTGATGCAGGGGCAGGACACCGCGCTGAGTATCGGCCAGTCGCGGCTGTACCTGTCGCTGGCGATCGAGGAAGCGACCTTGCAGCTGATCGCCGGCGACATTGCCGGTGCACAGGCAACCGCGCAGCGCGCCGGCCTGCGCGAAAGACTCCAGTCACCGCGGGCCTCCGGCGTGGACCGTTGGCTGCGCGATTCGCTGAGTCTGCTGGAAGCGCGACTGGCGCTGGCCGAGGGCCATGCCGCGCCCGCGGTGCGTCGGCTGACGTCACTGCAGCAGGCCCGAAACGCCGAAGAGCACGGCGGCCTGCCGCTGGCGATCCGCGCGGTGCGTGCGCTGGCGCTGTGGCAGTGCGAACGTCACGCCGATGCGGCGCGCGAACTGGATCGCGCGCTGTCCGCGGCAGCGCCGGAGTCGCATGCCTATCCCCTGGCGTCCGCCGGCATTGGCCTGCTGCCGGTGCTGGACGCGATCGCCGGGCGGCGGACCCAGCTTGGGATCGGCGGCGAGATGGAGGCCCGGCTGAAGCTGCACGACCGGCTCTGCTCGGTGCTGCGCGGCGACGAGCCCGAGGCGCCCAGCGCCCGGGCCGGGGCCGTCGAGTCCGGCGTCACCGAGGCCTTGACGCCGCGCGAAATCGAGCTGTTGCGGCTGGTGCAGACCGGCCTGGCGAATCGCCAGCTGGCGGACACCCTGCTGGTGTCCGAAGGCACGGTGAAATGGCACCTCCACAACATCTACAGCAAGATCGGCGTGCGCAGCCGCACCGCCGCAGCGGCGCGGGCGCGTGATCTGCGCCTGATCTGAGTGACGGCGCGAGCCACGCGCCCTGCCGAAAGATCGGTGTTTCCCATGTAAGTCCGCTCAAGACTGCCACTGGTATTTCGTGCAGTGGAGAGCAGACAAAAATGAACGCATTCACCTACCACCCGATGGACCGCATTGCGGTGCGGCCGCTGCAGTTCAAACTGGAGACGATCGAGTCCGACGATATCGTCTGGAGCCGAACCTGTCCGGAGTTCTCGGTTTTCATCAACGCGCTGGGCCTGCACGTGCCGCATTTCGAGCGCTACCTGATCCGCGCGCTGAGCAAGGCCAAGGCGCAGGTGAAGGACGAAAAGCTGCTGCGCGATATGTCGGCGATCATCGGCCAGGAAGCGCACCACGCCAAGAATTTCCTGCAATTCAACCAGCGCATGGCGGCGCGCTATCCCAAGGTTGCGCAACTGGATACCGCGGCACGCGACTACTTCGCGGAGCATGCGAAGGCCGATTCCTTCAAGCGCCAGGTCGGCTACACCGCCGGCTACGAGACGTTCACGTTCCTGGCCGGCATGATCATCCTGGAAAACTACCACCGCTGGTTTGCCGATTCGCACCCGGTAATGAAGGCGATCTGGGTCTGGCACCAGGTCGAAGAGATCGAGCATGGCGCGGTCGCGTTCGACGTCTACCGGCACCTCTTCGGCCGTGACGAGTTTTATCGCAAGTGGATGGTGCTGCTGGCGCTGGTGCATATCGCCCGCGAAACGCTGATCGCGTACGCACACATGGCGAGGATGGAGGGCTGGCTGCGCAACCCCTTGCGCGCGGTGTCGAAGATGGGTTTCTGCGTGACGATGCTGCTGCGCCTGCTCAAGAACGCGCTGCCGGTATTCCGCAAGGATTACGACCCGCGCCGCCACCCGATGGTGACATCGACGCAGAACGCCATCCAGATCGCGTGGCGCCGGTACGAGAGCCGCGGCGGCGACGTGCTCGAAATCGATCGCGAAAAGATGGCGACAATCCTCGGCGTCGACCTGCCCTGAACCCGGGACCAGCACCGCGTGCCGCCGCCCTAGCGTTGCGGCACGCGGATGCAGCGGGTTCGCTACGCGGGCTCCGCCACGTGGACGGTCACGCCGTCCAGCTCACGGGTCAGCTGGATCTGGCAGCCGAGCCTCAAATTGGATCCCTTCTGGCCGAGAAACGCGACCAACTCGCGCTCTCCGCTTTCCGGCGCCTTCAGCAGGGCGGCATGGCCGTCGTCCAGGCGGATCAGGCAGGTGCCGCATGCGCAGCTGCCGCCGCAGTCGCCGTCGATGCCCGGCACCGCATTTGACGTCGCGACCTGCATCAGCGTGTCGCCGATCGCGGCATCGATATCGTGCGCCTTCCCGCTAGGGTCGATGTAACGAATGCGAATTGCGGTGTCCAGTCCATTGTCAAACGTACTTGCCATGATTTCGTGCTCTTCGATCGTTCCGGATATGCCGGTAGTGCTGCGGGGAATTTGCTTCCCCGTTCCTGGCCGATTGAATCACGAAGGCAAGGCTGTTTCCCCGATCAACAGTAGGGGCAGGCCGTCCCGTATTTCGACTAGCTCTCCGGCATTTTTGGGTCAAGCCGGCGGCGCCAGGCCATGCGGTAGAGCCCCGGTAGCACCAGCAGCGTCAGCAGCGTCGACGACAGGATGCCGCCGATGACCACGGTCGCCAGCGGGCGCTGCACCTCGGCGCCGGTGCCGGTGTTCAGCGCCATCGGCAGAAAGCCCAGCGCCGCCACCATCGCCACCATCAGGATCGGCCGCAGACGCAGCATCGCGCCTTCGTAAATCGCCGTGTCGATATCGTCGCCCTGGGCCAGGCGATCGCGGATCGCCGCCACCAGCACGACGCCGGTGAGTACCGCGACACCCGACAGCGTGATGAATCCCACGCCGGCGGTGATCGACAGCGGGATGTCGCGCAGCCACAGTGCGACGACGCCGCCGGTCAGCGCCAGCGGCACGCCGCTGAAAATCAGGGCCGCGTCCCGGGCCGAGCCGAAGGTCATCATCAGCAGCGCGAAAATCATCGCCAGCGTGATCGGCACCAGCAGCGTCAGCCGCTGCGTCGCGGACTGCAGCTGCTCGAAGGTGCCGCCGTAGGCGAGCCAGTAGCCGGACGGCAGCTTCACCTGCTGATCGATCTGCCGTTGAACCTCGGTGACGAAGCCGCCGAGGTCGCGACCGCGCACGTTGGCCGAGACCACCAGACGTCGCTTGCCGTTTTCGCGGCTGATCTGGTTCGGCCCCGGCGCCAGCGTCAGTGTCGCGACTTCGCCCAGCGGCACATAACCGCCATCCGGCAGCGGCACAGGCAGGCGCTGCAGCGCGTTGAGATCGCTGCGCAGACGCTCGGGCAGGCGCACGATCAGCGAGAAGCGCTGATCGCCTTCGAACAGCTGGCCGGCCTCTTCGCCGCCGGTCGCCGCCGCCAGCACCTGCTGCACGTCGCTGACGTTGAGTCCGTAGCGATACAGCGCCGTGCGCCTGGGCTCGATCGACAGCACCGGCAGGCCGTCCACCTGCTCGACCTTGACGCCCTCGGAACCGCCGATGCCGGTCAGGATCTTCGCGATCGCATTGCCGGCTTTCAGCAGTTCGCCCAGGTCATCGCCGTAAATCTTGATACCGAGATCGGAGCGCACGCCGGAGATCAGCTCATTGAAGCGCAGCTGGATCGGCTGGCTGATCTCGAACGCATTGCCGGGGACTCCCGCCAGTCGCGTCTCGATGTCCTCGACCACCTCGGCCTTGGATCGCTTCGGCTCGGGCCAATCCTCGACGTTCTTCAGCATCACGTAGCCATCGGAAATATTCGGCGGCATGGGATCGGTGGCGACTTCGGCGGTGCCGACACGCGAGAAGTAGGTCTTCACCTCCGGCACCTGCATCACCGCCTTCTCCAGCTGGAACTGCATTTCCAGCGACTGCGTCAGGCTGGTGCCGGGAATGCGCAGCGCCTGCACGGCCAGATCGCCTTCGTCCAGGCTCGGAATGAACTCCGAGCCCATGCGGGATGCCATCCCGCCGCAGAAGACGACGAAGACCACGGCCGCTGCAACGAACGCGACGCGCCGCTTCAAGGCCGTGGCCAGCACCGGCGCATAGACGCGCTTGGCGCCGCGGACGATGACGTTGTCCTTCTCTTCGATCCTGCCGCTGAGCAGCAGCGCCACGGCCGCCGGAATGAAGGTCAGCGACAGGATCAGCGCGGCGATCAGCGCCATGATCACGGCCAGCGCCATCGGCCGGAACATCTTGCCTTCGACACCGGTCAACGCCAGGATCGGCAGGTTGACCAGGATCACCACCAGCACGCTGACCAGGCTCGGTGTGAAGACCTCGCGCGTGGCAACGAACACCGTCTCCATTCGCTCCTGAAGATTCAGCAGCCGGCCGTGATGATGTTGCTGCGCTGCCAGTCGCAGGATGCAGTTCTCGACGATGATCACGGCACCATCGACGATCAGGCCGAAGTCGAGCGCACCCAGGCTCATCAGGTTGGCGCTGACCCGGGTCTCGACCATGCTGGTCATCAGCATCAGCATCGACAGCGGGATCACCATCGCGGTGAGCAGCGCCGCGCGGACATTGCCCAGCATCAGCAGCAGCACGACCACGACCAGCAGCGCCCCTTCCAGCAGATTCTTCTGCACGGTCGCGATGGTTTTCTCGACCAGCACCGTGCGGTCATAGACCGGGTCTGCGGTCACGCCGGCCGGCAGCGTCTTGTTGATCTCGGCGAGCTTGGCCGAGACGGCGCCGGACACGGTGCGGCTGTTGTCGCCGATCAGCATCACGGCGGTGCCGAGCACGGTCTCTTCGCCATCGCGTGTGGCGGCACCGGTGCGCAGCTGCTTGCCGAATGCGACCTCGGCGACATCGCGCACGGTGATCGGCACGCCCTCACGGCGCGCGACGATGACCCGCTCGATCGACGCTATATCGCTGACCTGTCCGGGTGAACGGATCAGGTACTGCTCGCCGTTTTTCTCGATGTAGCCGGCGCCGACATTCGTGTTGTTCTTCTTCAGCGCCTCGACCACGTCGTCGAAACTCAGGCCGTAGGCCATCAGCCGCGCCGGATCGGGCGTCACGTGAAACTGCTTCTCGAAGCCGCCGATGGTGTTGACCTCAGTTACGCCGGCGACCTGTCGCAACTGCGGCCGGATGATCCAGTCCTGCAGCGTCCGCAGCGCGGTGGCGTCATAGGGCTGACCGTTGGCCTGCCGGGCGTTTTCGTCCGCATGCACGGTGTACTGGAAGATTTCGCCCAGCCCGGTCGCGATCGGCCCCATCTCGGGTTCGACGCCATCGGGCAGCTGGCTCTTGGCCTGTTGCAGCCGCTCGTTGATCAGGTTGCGGGCGAAAAAGATGTCGGTGCCATCGTGGAAGGCGACGGTCACCTGAGACAAGCCGTAGCGCGACAGCGAGCGCGTGTATTCGACCTGCGGCAGACCGGCGATCGCGGTTTCGACCAGGTAGGTCACGCGCTGCTCGACCTCCAGCGGCGAGTAGCCGGCGGCCGCCGTGTTGATCTGGACCTGCACATTGGTGATGTCGGGCACCGCATCGATCGGCAGCCGCTGGTAACTCCAGACGCCGGCCGCGGCCGCAACCGCGACCAGGAACAGCACGAGCCATCGGCGGGCGATGGAAAAACGAATCAGTGAGTCGATCATGGCGCCGGCTCCTAGTGTCCGTGCTCGGCTTCACCCTTGCCCAACTCGGCCTTGAGGATGTAGCTGTTGCGCGTGACATAGGCGTCGCCGACCTCAAGGCCCTCCAGCACCTCGCTGTTCTCATCATCGACACGGCCGAGTTTCACCGGCCTGGGTTCAAAGCCGTCGGCATCCCGGACGAACACCACGCTGCGCCCTTCCAGGTTCTGCACCGACTCGTTGCGAATCGACAGTGCAACCGTGGTCTCCGCCAAAGTCACGTCGGCCGTGACGTACAGGCCCGGCGCCCAGTGCCGATCCGCGTTGTCGACCAGCACGCGCGCCGTCAGCGTCTGATTGGCGCTGCTGCCGAACGGGGCGACGTAGACCAGCTCACCGTCGGTGGACAGGCCGGCATCGGCGCTCTTCACCCGCACCTTCTGGCCGACGCGCACCTTCGCCACATCCCGCGGGAACAGCGACAGCTCGACCCACACGCTCGACAGGTCGGCGATCGTGAACAGCGACTTGTCGCCGGTCTGTTCGCCTGGATTGGCATTGCGCGCGGCGATGACGCCGGCCAGCGAGGCGAGCACCGGATAGGTCTGCAGGCTCTCGTTGCTCTCCACGGTGGCGAGGGTTTCGCCCTGCTTCACGGTGTCGCCGATCTTCCTGGCAACACTGCGAATGACACCGGGAAAACGCGCGCCGACTTCGCGCACCCGCTCCGCATTGGGGGCCACCACGCCGTAGAGCGGCAGGGTTTCACGGATGGTGGCGGGGCCGGCGCTGGCGATTTCGATGCCGGCCGCCTCGATCTGCGCCGCCGTCAGCTTCAATGCGCCTTCTTCGTGATCGCCTTCGCCGCCGTGCGCGGGCTCGGCTTGCGCTGCGGCCGCGGGCTGGGTGGACGCCGATTCGGAACCGCCGCAGGCGACGACCGCCAGCGCCAGCGCCAGCGCCAGCAACAGCGTGATGAACAGGGTTTTGGAAGTCATGGTTTGTTTCTCGTATTCGGTTCAGCGCGCGTCAGCGAGCGGCGCATGGGTCAGACGCTCGATTTCCACGCGCAGGGCCTGGGCCTTGCTGCTGGCCTCGATCAAATCGGCTTGCAGGGCCAGGTATTCGCGCTGCGCGTCGACCCATTCCAGGTAGCTGTAGCGACCGCGCTGGTAGGCGTATTCGGTCTCCTTCAAGGCTTCTTCGGCGCGCGGCAGGATGTCGTTGCGCAGCGTCTGCGCTTCGAGCACCTCGCTGCCGAGTTCGCGATACAGCTCGTAGAGCATGGTCTTGGCCTTGACCATGGCGATGCGCTGCTGCGCGTCGACGAGATCACGGCTGGCCTGCGCTTCGGCGACGAGACTTTCGCTGCGCCTGGCGGAAAACAGCGGCAGCGAAAACGACGCGACGAAGGCTTGATCGTCGCTGCTTTCCAGACGACGAACGCCGGCGCCGATCGTGACATCGGGCTTGCGCGCGGTAGCGGCCAGGCGCAGCTCGGCATCGCGCAGGCGGGCTTCGGATGCAAAGCGCAGGAAGTCCGGCCCTTGCGCCAGCCGGCTCACGAGGGCGTCGTAGTCGCCCGGTTCCGGCAGCGTGAACAGGTCGGCCGCCACGGCGCCGAAAGCCTGGCCACCGATCACCGCCTGCGACTCGCCCCAGGTCGCCGCGAGCTGCCTGCGCGCGGTGTCGAGCTGTATTTCCGCCTGCCGTTGTTCGAGCCTGGCCCGATCCAGCGCGATCTTCGCGCGATCGAATTCCGCGTGCGGCGACTTCGCGGCATTGACCCGCTTCTCCGAACCGGAAACCGTTTCCCCGGCGAGCTTCACCGCATTGGCTGCCAGCTGGACTTGCTGCTGCCGCGTGGCGACGCCGATGAAGCGGCGCGTCACCTCCGCCAGTACGTCGAGCTGCCGCGCCTGGCGCTCGACGTCGGCGACGCTGCGCCCGGCTTTGGCCGCGTCGATCCGCGCATCGCGCTTGCCACCGAGCTCGATCACCTGGGACAAGGCGAACGTCAGCTCGGCGGCATCGAGCCCCCTGGTTTCACCGCTGCCCAGCAGGTTCTCGGCGGTTACCGACAGCTCCGGCGCCGGGCGTAGCGTCGCCTGCCGGGCGCGCGCATCGAGTGCGCGAAATTCGAACGAAAATGTCTGCAGCTCGGGATTGGACGCCATCGCGGCGTCGACCGCCTGGCGCAGCGTCAGCGGTGGCGCCGGCTCCGCTGCGAAAGCAGCGGGCGCGGCCAACGTCGCGACCAGCAGGCACGCGCGCGATGCGCGCGCAGAAGACCACTTCATGAACTACCTCCCCAGCGGCATCGCGCGACAGCGGCGCGCATGCCTGGATGAAGCCGGGCGCTAATAAACGCGCGGCAGGATCGTCAAAAGATCAGTGGGAGGCGAGCAACGGCGGCCCGCGCAAGGGCGGACGCAGGTACGGCAAGGCGATCGGACGAGCCGATGCAGAAAGGGCAAAGCCAAAGCGGCGAACGAGCGGCAAGGCCGCCCACAGCAGCAGCGCGGCCAGCAGAAACAACGGCAGCTTGAAGAAGGATTTGCCCGACTTCGCCACCGCTTCGCCGGTTGCGGAAGCCTCGGCGTCCTGGTGATGCGCCTTGGCGTCGGCGCCGTCGTGATGCGGGCCCTGGTCCGTCAGGTGGAAGGTGACGGGCGGCTCGTTGCCGTCGAAGCACATGTGCAGATGCGCCCCGCTGACACGCGCGATCACCAACGCCAGACACATCAGCGTAATGAGCCACGGGCGCAGCAGGGTGTCTCGCATCATGCGCAGAGCCTAGCAGACACCGGCTTCAGCGACCCAGGCCGGCCATCGGCACGGCGCGGATCGACGCCGGCAGTGACCGGCAGGGACCGTCACTGCGGCTTGATGAACTTCAGGGTCATCCGGTCGGACTCGCCGATCGCCCGATATTTCTCGCGATCCTTGTCGCCGAGCTTCAAGGTCGGCGGCAAGGTCCAGACGCCCTCGGGATAGTCCTTGCTGTCTTTCGGGTTGTTGTTCACCGGCGAGCTGGCGACGAAGCGGAAGCCGGCCTGTTGGGCGAGTGCCTTGACGTAGGCCTCGCTGACGTAGCCGGTGTCTTTCATCTGGTCGACGGTTTCGCCGGGTTTGCCGCGATGCTCGACGATGCCCAGGGTGCCGCCGGGTTTCAGCGCGGTGAAGAAGCTCTGGAAGGCGGCGAGTTCGCTGTCGCTGGCGATCCAGTTGTGGACGTTGCGGAAGCTCACCACCAGATCAGCGCTACCGGCAGGCGCGATCTCGACGCGCAGCGGCGGCTGAAACTCGGTGATCACCGGCTTGCCGTAACGCGCCGGATTGGCGTCGAAACGCGCGGCGAATTTGGCCACGCCCTGCTTGGCCTTCTCCGACGACGTCGGCAGGCTGGTGGCCGACGCGGCCGCGTAGTAGTGGCCGCTTTCGCTGAGATACGGCGCCAGAATCTCCGAGTACCAACCGCCGCCGGGCGCGATCTCGACGACGGTCATGTCCGGCTTGATGCCGAAGAAGCTCAGTGTCTGCAGCGGATGACGATAACGATCGCGCGCGCGATCGGCTTCGGGCCGATCCTGGCTGGCGATGACGGCCTGCAGCCGGGTGTCGACGGCGTCGTTCCTGGCCTGCGCTGCGCCGGCCGTAATCATCACGATAGCGGCGAGCGGCAAAAGCAATGTTGATTTCACGATTCCATTCCTTGGTGGGCAGCGATGCCCTGATGATACCCGTCGCCGTCGCTCTCACCGAAGCTGCAGCCGCTGCGGGCTTGGCCTACTTGCCCTTGAACACCGCGCTGCGCCGCTCGACGAACGAGCGCACGCCTTCCTGCGCATCGTCGCTGGCCATGACGCGCGGCATGTCGTCGAACAGCTGGCTCGCGGCGACGGCCTCGCCTTCGGCGTGTGCGAGTCGCGAGGATTTGAGGATCGCCGCCACGCCCAGCGGCGCTGCCGCCGCGATCCTGTCGGCGAGCGCGCGCGCCGCGGCGTACTGCTCCCCGGGCGCGACGACCTGCTGCACCAGGCCGGTCCGATGCGCCTCGGCCGCGCTCCAGGCTTCGCCGGTCAGCAGGTAGCGCTGCGCGTTGGCCCAGCCCATCTGCTGCGGCAGCCGCAGGGTCGCGCCGCCGCAGGGGTAGATGCCGCGCTTGACCTCGAGCATCGCGAACTGCGTGTCGTCGGCGGCAACGCGCACGTCGGTGGTGAGCAGCATCTCCACCACCCAGGTGTAGGCATAGCCCTGCACCGCCATCACCACCGGCTTGCGGCAGCGCGGGCCGCTCAGCGCGAACAGATCGATGCCGCCCGCGGGCACCGGGAAGCCCTTGCCGGCAGCGAAGATCGGCGCCCACTTGTCCAGCTCGACACCGGCGCTGAAGTGCTTGCCTTCGGCGTGAATCAAGCCGACACGCAGCTCGTCGTTGCGGTCGAGCTCGCCCAGCGCCAGGCAGATGTCGTCGTACATCTGCGGCGACAGCGCGTTGAGCTTTTCCGGGCGGTCGACCTTGATCTCCAGCACCTGCCCGTCTGTTTTGGTCTTGATATGCGACATCGTGGAGCCTCGATGGCGTGGTTTTGTGCGGCTATGGTAGCCGGACCGCGATGGCCTACGGCCATCCGTTAAACTCGGGCGGTCAGGGGGAGCCGACTTGAATCGCGAATCGTTCTGGGAGCAGCTCAAGCGTCGCAACGTGCCGCGCGTCGCGGCTTTTTATGCAGGCGCGGCCTGGCTGCTGGTGCAGGTGGCGACGCAGGTGTTTCCGTTTTTCGACGTGCCGAACTGGGCGGTGCGGCTGGTGGTGATCGTCGCGTTTCTCGGCTTTCCTTTCGTCGTCGGCTTTTCCTGGTTCTACGAATTCACGCCGCTGGGCCTGAAGCGCGAAAGCGAGCTGGCGGCGGATGCGACGATCCCGCGCAGCAGCGGCCGCGCACTGGATCGCTGGATCATCGCGGTGCTGGCTTTGGCCGTGGTCGTGCTGCTGGCGAGCCTGTTCGTCACGCGCAGGGGCGCGGCGCCGCCGGCCGCGCCGGAGACCGATCGCTCGATCGCGGTGCTGCCGTTCGAGAGCCTGTCCGACGACAAGGCCAACGCCTATTTCGCGGCCGGCATCCAGGACGAAATCCTGACGCGGCTGTCCAAGATCGGCTCGCTGAAAGTCATCTCGCGCACCTCCACGGCGCGCTACAGCAGCAGCCCCGACGATCTTCCGGATATCGCCAGAAAACTCGGTGTCGCGCACGTGCTCGAAGGCAGCGTGCAGAAGTCCGGCGACAGCGTGCACATCAATGTGCAGCTGATCCACGCGGCCAGCGATCGGCATCTGTGGGCGGAGACTTACGATCGCAGGCTCGACAATATTTTCAGCGTCGAAGGCGAAGTGGCGCAGGCGATCGCCGAGGCCTTGCAGACCAAGCTGACCGGCGCCGAGCATGCCGCGGTCAACACCGCGCCGACGCAGAACGCGGCCGCCTACGATCTGTATCTGCGCGGCCTGAGCTACGAGCTGCGATACACCAGCGGGCAGGATTACCTGGAGGCCGAGCGCTATTACCGCGAAACCGTGCGTGCCGATCCGGCGTTCGCGCTGGCCTGGGCGCACCTGGCGATGGTGCAGAGCTACATCTATCTCAACGGCATGACGCACACCGGCGCCTACCTATCGCAGATGCGCAATGCCGCCGAAACCTCGATGAAACTGCAGCCGGACCTCGGCGAAGCCTGGCTAGCGCGCGGCTATTACTACTATCGCGGCCTCGGCGACTTCGACGCTGCGATCGCCGCGTTCCAGCAAGCAAGCAAGCGCCTGCCCAATAGCGCCGAAGCCAGCGCCGCCATCGCCTACGTGCAACGCCGCCAGGGCAAGTGGGACGAGGCGCTGGCCAATCTCGGGCTGGCCGCGGGCCACGATCCGCAGAACCTCAGTTACTGGACGGGCACGGCCGAGGTGCAAGCCGCACTGCGGCGTTATGCGCAGTCGCAGGCGACGCTCGACCACGTGATCGGGACCAATCCCGACCGCGCCAGCGACCTCAGGGCGACCAAGGCGATCTACTACCAGGACGCAGGCGATCTCGACGCCGCACAGAAAATCTTCGACACGCTGCCCGCCAACGATCCCAGGCTGGCGATCCATTTCAGCACGCAATGGCTGTATCGGCACGACTACGCGCGCATCCCGCCCAAGCTCGAAACGCTGCTGACGCAGGCCGACAACAACATCGGCGACGACGCGGCCTCGATCTACAGCCTGATCGGCGCCGGCTATTTCTACGGTGGTCAGCTCGACAAGGCGCGCGCCGCGTTCGGCCAGGGCAAGCGCCTGGCGCTGGAGGCGCGCCGCGATGGCACCGATTCGTTCAACCTGTCCTGCAATCTGAGCATCAATCTCGCCGGCCTCGGCGAGCGTGAAGCCGCGCTCGCGGAGGCGCGGCATTGCGTCGAGCTGGTCGGCAACGATCGCTGGCAGCGCGCCGCGGCGCTCAAGGCGCAGGCACAGGTGCAGGCGCTGACCGGCGATCGCGAAACGGCACTGGCGTCGTTGCAGCCGCTGGCGGAGATGCCCAACGGCATCACCCCCGGCGACCTGCGTTACAGCCCGGTGTGGGACGCGCTGCGCGGCGATCCGCGCTTTGAGGCCACGCTGAAGCGGACGATGACGCCGGCGACGCCGTCATCGGCGCCATAGCACAGGGCATGAGCACCGCATCTTTCGCGATCAGCGCCGCGCAGGCGCGTGCGATCTGGCTGCAGGCGCAGCGCCTCGACGAAACCGCGCCCTTCGGTGCCGGCGCCGAAGCGGTACGGCGCGCGACCGAGCACCTGGGCTACGTGCAGATCGACACCATCAACGTGATCGAGCGCAGCCATCACCACATCCTGTACACGCGCATCCCGGACTATCGCCGCGCCGATCTGGAGCAGGCGCAGTCGGCGGACAAATCGGTGTTCGAATACTGGACGCATGCGCTGGCCTACGTGCCGACCGCCGACTATCGCTACTACGCTCGCGCGATGCAGCGGCATCGTGATCAGCCGCATGCGGCATTCGAGTCCGTCGATGCGGCCGACTACGCCGCGCTGTTGAAGCGCATCCGCAACCAGGGCGCGCTGTCGATCCGCGATATCGACGACGACGTGCTGGTGGAAAAGGATCATCCCTGGGGCAGCCGCAAGCCGTCACGGCGCGCGCTGCGGCTGGGTTTCTACGACGGCGATCTGACGATCAGCAAACGCAGCGGCATGCTCAAGACCTACGAGCTGAGCGCGCGGCATTTCGGCTGGCAGCGGCGGCCCGCGCCGGCCAGCGATCGGCAGTTCGCGCAATACCTGCTCGATCGCGCGCTGCGCTCGCAGGGCCTGATCAGCGTCGACTCGAGCTGCTACGGCAACAACGGCTCCAAAGCCACGGTCCGCGAACAGATCGCGCTCGCGGTGAAGCGCCGGCAACTGCGGCCGGTTCATCTCCAAGGCCAGCCGAAATTGCAGCACTGGTGCGCACCGGCGACGCTGGATGCGACAAATGAGGCGTCGATCGATATCGCCGCGTCGCAACGCGTGCACCTGCTGTCGCCGTTCGATCCGCTGGTGATCCAGCGTAAACGGCTGCTGCAGTTCTTCGGCTACGAGCATCGCTTCGAGGCCTACGTGCCCGCCGGGCGCCGCGTGTTTGGCTACTTCGCGCTGCCGGTGCTGATCGGCGATCGCATCGTCGCGGCGCTGGACCTGAAGATGGACCGCGCCGCCGGCCGCCTGCTGATGCAGAAATGGAGCTGGATCGAACGCAAGTCGGCTGCGCTGAAACGCCTTGTGGAAGAAGAGCTTGGCCGCTTCGAGCAGTTTCAGAAGGGCTAGCCGCGGGAGCCCGCGGGAAAAACGGCGCACAAAAAAAGAACCCCCCGGAGACCGGGGGGCAAGGTGCGAGGAAGGCGCGAAGCCTTCCTGGAGGAGACTCTAGAAGTGGAACCGGCGCTTGCATCGGCCTGTGTTTCACTCCCTGTTGCGGTGCATCATACCCTAACTTACCTACATGTCAATAATCTTTTGCGTCGGCCTTTGTAGTGAATTCGTCTAAGGCTTCGCCACGGTACTGCCATGGTTTTGCAAGACGGGTGCCATCAAGGCTTGCGTGATGACAGCAGCCTAGGCAAAATCGCCGCAGCTTATCGCGGGGATCAACTAAATAGATCTCTCGGCAGTGCATCGCACGAGAACCTCCGCAAAGAACCTCCCGGATCGGGAGGCAAGGTGCGAAGGAAGGCCGCGATCCTTCCTTTAGGGAGACCCAAGGCCCGGTGCCATCTTCGGATGTCACCGGGCCTTGGTGTTTCTGCCGCCTTTTTTAGAGGCCGCCGAAGAAATCGAGCTGGCCTTCGGGCTGGGCGGTGAGCGGCCAGCGCGCCAGTTCCTGGTATTGATAGGCGTCACCGTGGCCGTCGCCCCGCAGCAGCATGAACTCGCTGATGCGCCACAACACCGCCGGGATCGGCCGGTTGTCCGGCTTGGCCTTGGCCCAGTAGCTGACGCTCACATGCGCGCTGTGGCCATGATCCTCGTCGATGCGTCGTGCGGCCAGCGCGGCTTTGATCGCGTTGAGCAGCGCATCGAACGCCGGCGGCGTTTTGGACGGACGCAGACTCCAGTGAAACTTCCCGGGTTTGCCCTTGCATTCGAAGCGATTGAAACCGAGCACGAACGGCGCGGCCTTGACCAGGGCGCCCGCCTCCATCAACAGGCGGCGGTTTTCCGGTGTGTCGTTGTAACGGTCCGACAGGCTCTGGTGCCAGTTCCTCGACGGCGACAGATCGCCGCCGGCCTGCGCCGCCAGCCCGGTGCTGGCGAACGACGCGCTCAGGCCTTGCAGCGTCACCGCGTCCGGTATTGCCGCCAACAGCAGGCGCGGTCCTTCCATGCTCAGCCTTTCGCCGGCAATCGCCAGTTGGCGTTGCGTTCCCAGAACTCGACGCTACGCCGGTAAGCCTGGCGATCCATCGTCACGCCGGAGCCGCCTTCTTCCACGCCCAGCGCATTGCGCATCATCGTGATCGGCGCCATCGGGATCTCGTCCGGCAGCGCGGTCGCCAGGCAGCCGACCACGCCCCAGTCGGCATCGATGCCCTCGCCTTCTTTCTGCAACTGCTCGCGGCTGTACAGGATCACCACCAGATAGTCCGCGACCGGCGCCTCCAGTCCTTCGAACCAGCGCACCAGCACCGGCAGCTCGTTGCGGTTGCGCGCCTCGTAGCCGGAGCGCAGCAGATGCTGGTTGTCCGGCGTGATCGGGATCGTCAGGCAGCGCGTCGAGGTCCAGTTGCGATGCACGTGCAGCTTGCAGAACGGCGCATAGCCGTCCAGCACTGTCAGCGGCTCGTGCTCGTTCAAATAGCGCTCGTACTCGGCCGGCGTGACGCCCTGGATGGCGTTGCGGCGGCCGTCCTTCGGGAACAGGCGGGCACGGGCGAAAGGCGTCAGAACGACGGACATGACGCGAGTTTAGACAATCTCCGGCCTGTCATTGAACCGTTGCTGTTGCAGGCAGCTGACGGTGATGTTCCCCGGATCGGCCTTCAGGCGGCGCACTGCACGCCTTGCGATACTCACTGAAATTCGCAGCTCCGGTGGGCGCCCGTCATTCCCGCGCATGCGGGAATCCAGCGACACAAGGCCAACACCGGAGTTGCGCTTTTACCGGAACGACCAGTACGGAAGAACGACCATGCCGCAGACCCTGACCACGCGCCAACGCTGGCTCGCGCTGTACCTGCTGTGCTTCGGCGTGCTGATGATCGTGCTCGACACCACGGTGGTGACCGTGGCGCTGCCGTCGATACAGGCCAGCCTGGGTTTCTCCGACACCGCGCTGGTCTGGGTGCTCAATGCCTATATGCTCACTTACGGCGGTTTCCTGCTGCTCGGCGGACGCCTCGGTGATCTGTACGGCAACCGTCGCTGGTTCCTGATCGGGCTGATCGGCTTCGTCATCGCCTCACTGGTCTGCGGTGTCGCCACGTCGCAGTGGTTGCTGGTGGTCGCGCGCGCGGTGCAGGGCATCGGCGGCGCGATTGTCACCGCCGTGGCGCTGTCGCTGATCATGAATCTGTTCACCGACCCGGGCGAGCGCGCCAGGGCGATGGGCGTTTACGGCTTCATCTGCGCCGCCGGTGGCAGCCTCGGCGAAGTGCTCGGCGGCAGCATCACCGAATTTCTGAGCTGGAACTGGATCTTTCTGATCAACCTGCCGATCGGCATCGCCGTGGTCGCATGCTGCCTGTCGCTGTTGCCGCGCGACGCGCTGCCCGAGCAGCGCCAGCGTCTCGACATCGGCGGCGCGGTGCTGGTCACCAGCGGCCTGATGCTGCTGGTCTACGCGGTGATCGGCGGCAACGCCGCCGGCTGGAGTTCACTACAGACGCTGCTGCCGCTGGCCGCCGGCATCGCGCTGCTGCTGGCGTTCTTCGTCGTCGAAGCACGCGTGCGCGATCCGCTGATGCCGCTGCACCTGCTGAAGCTGCGCAATCTGGCGGTGGCCAACGTCGTCGGCATTTTATGGTCGGCCGGCATGTTCGCCTGGTTCGTGATCACCGCGCTGTATCTGCAGCGCGTGCTCGGCTACACGCCGATGCAGGTCGGCCTGTCGTTCATTCCGGCGGACGTTTTCATGGCCGCGTTTTCGCTGGGCCTGTCGGCCAAAATGGTGATCCGCTTCGGCATGCGCACACCGCTGTGGGTCGGCCTGACGATCGCCGGCCTCGGCCTGGTGCTGATCTCGCAGGCGCCGCAGGGCGGCCGCTACGCGCTGCATATCCTGCCCGGCATGCTGGCACTCGGCGTCGGCGGCGGCATGGCCTTCAACCCTTTGTTGCTGGCGGCGATGAGCGACGTCGACGAAAGCCAGTCGGGCCTGGCTTCCGGCATCGCCAACACCGCATTCATGATGGGCGGCGCGCTCGGCCTGGCGGTGCTCGCGAGCATCGCCGACGCCTGGACCCAGGGCGCGCTGGCCGAAGGCATCGACGAGACCGCCGCGCTCGCCGCCGGCTATCAGCTCGCCTTCCTGATCGGCGCGGCAATGACCCTGCTGGGCGCGCTGATCGGCGGCCTGCTGCTGCGGCCGAAAGCGCCGGAGGCCGGCGCGACCGCGGCGATCGCGCCCTGAAAATTCGGCGACAAAAGGAATCGAAAATTCCGTTTTGGCCCCTCTTGAAAAGCTTTCAGCGCGACTTAGCTTGAGTCGTACCGGGATGCCGATGTTCGGGTTCCGGTCGAACCAAACTTTGCTGATTTTCAGGAGGTTGTACTGCTATGAACACCGCATTTTCCCTCGCTCCGCTGTTCCGCTCTTCCATCGGCTTCGATCGCTTCAACGATCTGTTCGAGACCGCGCTGCGCGCCGAACCGACGGCGTATCCGCCGTACAACGTCGAAAAGCACAGCGCCGACGACTACCGCATCGTCATCGCCGCCGCCGGCCTGCAGGACGGTGATCTGGACATCCAGGTCGAGCGCGACGTGCTGACGATCACCGGCGGCCGCCGCGAAAAGTCGGCCGAATCCGTGCAGTACCTGCATCAGGGCATCGCCCAGCGCGCATTCAAGCTGAGCTTCCGCCTGGCCGACCATATCGAGATCAAGGGCGCCAGCCTGCAGAACGGTCTGCTGAATGTCGACCTGGTGCGCCGCGTGCCGGAAGAAGCCAAGCCGCGCCGCGTTGCGATCAATACCGAGGCGACGGCGCCGCGGGCCAACGTGGTCACGCTGGACAAGGAAGCAGCCTGATCAGCCGCAGCCTAGAGTGATGTAAAGCAAGGGCGCCGCGAGGCGCCCTTGCCGTTTAACGCCCTTCGCGATGCCTCTCTTATTCGGCACAGCGTTGCCGATATACTGTTGCGCATGCCACACCGGGGGGGAGGCAAGATGCGTTTGCGTTGGGGCGGGATATTGCTGGCGCTGGCCTTGAGCGCCTGTGCTTCCAGAATGAGCACCGACAGCCTGCCTTCGGGCGCGGCATTGCCGGCAGGGACCAAGATACCCAGCAACACCACGGTTGCGATCTACGTTCCGTCCAACTACCGCAAGAGCCGTGTGTTCCTTGGCCGCGCCTGGGCCACACCTGGCAAGGCACTGGAAGATGGCATCAGCGGTGTCGCCCAGCACTTCTTCACGCAAAGCTTTCTGGTCGAGCCAGGCAGCACGCAGCCTTACGGCCTGTTGCTGGCGATACAACCCGAGTGGAAGTTCGAGAACGGCAACATCCGCATGACGATGAACTACCGGGTCTACGGCAGCGGCGGCCCGGTCTTGCTCGAAGGTCGACAGAGCTTCGCTGCACCGATCGGTGACCTGAGCTCCAGCGATGGATTCTTCAACGCCGCGCTGCGCAGTGCGCAGCTGGTGGTGATCGACGTGCTGGCCAAGCTGCAGCCGGACTCCAGCCGCTACCCGGCCGTGGCCGAGTTCAGCGCGGTCGATGCCAAGCTCTACGTCAATCATGACAAGCCCGTGGTCAGTGGTACCGGATTCTTCATCAACCGGGCCGGCCAGGTGATGACTGCGGCGCACGTGCTGCACGACTGCGCGTTGATCGAGGTGCGTCGCGACGACAAGGTACTGAACACGAAACTGCGCGTCGCCAGTCCGCTGCTAGATCTAGCCGTCATGGACACTCAGGGCGAAGTTGCGGCGCCCTTGCCTCTGCGCCAGGGCGAGCAGATCGTGCTGGGCGAGCCGGTCGGCAACGTTGGCTTTCCATTGCAGCCGATCCTGTCGGCCAATCCCAGCCTCACGCGCGGCAACATCAGCTCCAAGGGTGCGTTGCTCGGTGCGCTGGGGCAGTTCCAGTTTTCGGCCCCGATCCAGCCGGGTTCCAGTGGCGGCCCGGTGGTATCCGATGGCGGCGAATTGCTCGGCATTACTTTGAGCACGCTCAACGCCGCGCCGCTGATCGAGAAGGGGATCCTGCCGCAGAACGTCAACTTCGCGCTCGACGCGCGCTACGCAGCCCAGTTTCTGCGGCGCAATAACCTGGCTTTCACCGAGGTGACGCCGAACCCGAAAGGCGATATGCAAACCGGCAATCAGGCGGCGCTGTCAGCCGTCGTCAGCGTGGGCTGCTACCAATGAGAAAACACCTGTTGGCTTTTCTTTCGGCTTTGATTGCCGTCACCGCTTCGGCGCCGGCACGCGCACAGTCTGAAACGCTGCCGACCGCGCGTCTTGTCAGCAGCTTCGCGTACGACGAGTTGTACCAACGGCTCAAGGCAGAGCCTTTGCTGCAGAACTTGAACAAGGATCAATACGGCAGCCCTATCCTGCTGCGCGTCACTCATGCGCTGATTCCAACGACGGCCGGCGCTGCCAGTGGCTTGGCGTCAGCAGTCTGGGCCGGGGGCACGCTGGGCCTGTTGCCGGTGGTAGAAAACAAGGACCTAGAGATAACCTACGACCTGTATGTGAACGAGACCCTGATTGCCAGCTATTCGTACCAAAAGAACTTCACCAGCGCGAAGAACATCTACTCCAAGGACACCACGCAGGGTCTCGGCGGCGAAGGCCAGACCTGGGCGCTGCAGACTGCCTCGCAGTTCAGTGCCGATGCGCGTAGCAATCCCAAAATCGCAGAACTGATCGCGGAATATCGCTACTACTTCGGCGCTTCGATCCCTTAACTGCCGGCCGCAGACTCACCGACGCGATGTCCTGCAGCATCGCCGGGATCAGCGCGGGGCTCGGGGCGATGAGGAGAAGCCGACTTATCGAGATTGATCTCGGTTGCCAAAACCCGCCGGCTGCGCTGCCGGTGCGTCGGAAGAAGCGCCGCTCAGCTCGCCAGGTCCGCGCGATCGAACTCGGCGACCAGCTTCGCCGGCGCGCGCATGCGCCAGGCCTTCTCGATCAGTTCGGGCAGCGCCGAAGGCAACACCTTGTCGAGCCGCACCAGGATCATCGGATAGTTCGCGTAATGATCGGTGATGAAGAACGCATCCGGCGCCGCCTGCAGCAACATTTCGCGATCGACGAAGTCGCAATAGAGCGCCAGCGCACCCTCGGCTTCGCTGCGCAGCCGCGCGATCAGCCTGCCCTTCACTTTCAGCGCCGGCGTGTTGTACGAGGTCGATTCCTCGACACCGGGAAAGCGCTGCGCCAGCACCAGCAGCTTGCGCCAGCGCGTCGCGGCCGCGCCTTTCAGCCCGTCGGCCACAACCAGGCGAAAGCGAAGCCGCTGACCAGGCCATAGATCAACGCGTCGAGCAGATCCTTGCCGACGCTGGAGGCGGTCTGCGCTTTCCAGATGCCGTTGCTAACGCTGCCGACCGCGTAGGCGAGAAAACTGACCAGCGCCGCGACATGGAACAGCCGATGCGAGTCGATGATGGCGATGCCCATCGAGCTGTAAACCACGGCCGCGACCAGCGCGGCGACGACGACATTCAGCGCAAACCACTTGCCCAGCATCGGCCCCATGTTCGGCAGGCCGTTGCGCTGCACGTGCAGCGTCGCCACCGGCCCTTCTTTCCACTTGGCCTGCATCTCCGGCGACTGCAGGTCCTTCATGTCGCCGCAGTAGGGCAGCATGTATTGGCCCGGCTTGGGCGCGGACCCACGCAGCGCGGCGCGAACCGCGTCCTCGTCGGCAAGCTTGGCGTAGTCCGACTGGTGCCACTTGAAAACCATGTGGATCAGGCTGCTGCTGACGAACACGAACAGCGCAGCGACCAGCACCGGCAATGCGATATGAACCAGCATGTCTGTCTCCCCCGAGTGCCATGCGATTGGCACTGGGAGTCTGACACGGACGGGCCTCTGCGGGGAACCTGGCCGGACGGCGCTTTACTGCGGTGGCGGCGGCGCAGCAGCGTCGCGCTTGGCCGCAGCAGCCTGCTCGATCTCGTCCGGCGACAGCGGCAGCAGCTGCGCTTCCAGCGCGACGGTGTTGATCACCGCCGGGTCGTCGCGCAGTTTCAGGTACAGCTTGCCGTTGGTGGGATGCGGCACCGGCAGGCTGAAGCCGGGGAAGCCGTCGGAGACCTGCACCGCCTGGTCGAACGCGGCATTGCCGGACACCGAGTCGACCAGGAACAGGTCCGAGCCGCTGAGCTTGCAGGCGCGCTCGGGGCTCTCGGGACACTTCAGCTCTTTCAGCTGCGGCAGGCGCACCAGCGACACCAGCGGCTGCCAGTCGCCGTTGACCGAGTTGCTGATCGGCCGGAATTTCAGCGGACCGAAGGCCGAGAAGCCGAAGGCCTTGATCGGGTCGAGCGTGACCAGTGCGACCTTGGCGTCGCCCAGACGAATGCCACCGTTGGCGATCGTCAGTTTCGCCGAGAAGGCTTCGTCGTCGGTGGCGACTTCGATGATCTGGTCCGGCGGGAACGTCGCCGGCATTTGCGCTCGTACCGAGAACGTGAAGCGCGCGTCCTGCGGCAACACGTCCTGATTGGCCAGCTGGATGTTGCTGTCGCCGCTGGAGCGCGAAGGCTGCACGCTTTTGCCGATCAGGGCCACGCGCGGACGCGGCGCGTCGATGCTGGCGTTGACGCGCTGCACGCGGCCGTCTTTCAGCGTGACGCGCGCGGCGATGCCGCTGTCGGGCTTCAGCGCGGCCGCGGCCTGCGCGTCCGAGGCGGGCATCGTCAGAGAATCGATCGAGGCCTGCGTCGACAGATCGCCCGGCGTGAACGTGACCGCGCCGATCTGCAGGCTCGCCACTTCATCCAGGCGGCTGCCTTTGAGAACGCCCTTGGCATCGCCGGCATGCATCGCAAAACTGTCGAGGCGACCCGCATTGGAAAACACCTGGATCGGCACCGGATGCGGCTCGCTGACGCCGGACTGCGTGATCATCAAGGTCATCGAACCCGGCTGCGCGTTCTGCAGCGGCAGCTTCACTTCGACAACGCCAGGCTTGACCGCTTTCCACTCGGTCTTCAGTTCCTTGCCGGCCGGATCGCGCAGCATGATGCCGTCGACGCAGCTGGTGGTGCTGGCACGCAGGCGCACGGTGTCCTGGCGGCCGACGATCAGCGCGTCCTCGTCGTCGCTGGCCAGTTCCCAGGCATTGGCGTTGGCATTGCGCAGCGAGAACGTCGGCCCCTGATAATTCTCGAAGCCCCAATAGCCCTGCAGCTGCGCTTTCACGGTGTCGCCGAGCGTCGTCGCCGCCAGGCTCGACGTGTTGACGACGTAGCCGCCCTGCACCGCATCGGCGCGCGCCGGCAGGCGGATGGTCTTGCCGTCCTTGCCGGTCAGCACCAGCGCGATGTCGTGCGCAAAGCCGGTGGAAAACGCCAGCGGCGCGCCTTCGACCGGCAGCACCAGGGTCGAGCGGCCGGAGCAATAGATGTCGGTCGGATCGACCGGCCGTAGCGGCGGCAGCGAGGCTTTTTTCTCCACCGCCGGCAGCGCCACGACGATCACCGATTTGGGGCTGTAGAACGACGGCGCCGCGTTGAGCGTCAGCTGCAGCTTGTCGCCCTGCTGCGACGACAGCGCCGGGATGTACTGGAATTGCGCGGTGCCGAAGCTGTCCAGGATGCGCACGATGTCGAGCACCGAGGCGATGTACGGGCTGTAGATGCCGTAGCCGAGTTCCGGCGTCGACGCCGCGGCCATCACCAGGTCGGCGCCGGGGCCGCTGGTCAGCGTCTCGGCGATCGACATGCTGTGGCCGTCGTTGAGGATCAGCGCCTCCTGGCCCTGCGTCAGGCAGGCGGCCTGCAGCTGCGGAATTTTATCCAGGCACTTTTCGTCGACCTTGATCGCCAGGCTGCGCGCCAGCAGCGGCGCAACTTCTTTCAGCACCGCCGGATCGCCCTGGTTGAGCACGTGGATCGCGGCCAGATAACGCTCCAGGCGCGAGCGATCCAGCGCCGCCTGATTCAGATCCTGCGTCGCGCGCACGAACGCGCCGGGGCGGCCGCGCACCGCGCTGACCAGCGCATTGAAGTCGCCATTGGTCGACGGCGCCAGCAGGATCAGCACCTGCTGCGCGCCCTTGGGCACGGTGACGGTCAGGCCTTCCTTGCCGCATTTGCCCGTCCAGGTCTTGCACGGGAAGAACCAGCTTTCCGGCGGCGGATTGGTCGAGCCGGCCAGGAACGCGGCGACCATCAGATAGTCCGCGGACTGCGAAGCCGGGAACTCCGGCTTGATCCAGATCTTGTCGCCTTCGGCGAGATTGGGGACTTCCGACGCCGGCAGGATGGTCTTGCCGCGCGTGACCACCACGTCCAGCGTCGGCCCGGCCAGGTCGAACGGCGCCGGGCCTGCGGCCTGCGCCGCGGGCGCGAGCGCGGCGGCGAGCAGCAGCGCGGTGCAACGGAGCATCTCGGCGACGCTTTTCATCGGCACATCCAGCCTCTATTCAAAAACCTCGTCACTGATACCGCTTCGCAATGCCGTCCCAGGTCTTTTCAGTCTCGGCCAGCAACTGCGTGAACGCCTGCTGCTCGGCTTCGAGGCGTTTTTTGTCGACGACCTTGGCCTCGCCCCAGGCGCTGCTCAGGCCGCTGGTTTTCGCGGTGGCCTCCGCAGTGCCGTAAGTGAAGCCGGTGCGCACGTCGGTGAACACCGCGGACGCCGTGGACGTCACGTACGCGTCGCGATCCGGCGCGGTGCCGAGCGAGATCGCGGTCAGTGGCCCGACCGCGCGGCCCTGGACCTGGAACGAGGTCTCGACGGTGTAGATCAGCATGATGTCGGCCTGCAGCTTGGCCGCGGCCAGGCGCAAGTCGTCGAGTGAATCGAGCTTGTCCGGCAGCAGCAGGCGGCTCAGCGGGGTGACGCCTTCGATCGCCGGCCACTTCGCTATCTGTTGCAGCTCGTCGTCGGTCAGCAGCTCCTGCGTGGTGACGACGCTGTAGCGGCCCTTGCCGTAACTGTCCGAGCTGAAGGATTTGTATTGCGGCGCCTGCACGCGCACCAGCGCGACTCGCGCCGGAAAATGCGGCGATGGCATCCGGGCGGCCTCGCTCGCCACGTCAGCGCGGTCGATATCGGCCAGCCGTATCGGGCCGCCAGGGGTCACATAGCTGGCGCAGCCGGCACACAGCAGCGCCGCGGCGGACGCGGCGGCAAATAAAGGTCGCAGCAAAAAACCTTCTCCTCGCGATCAGGCCGCAGAGTTTAGCGTCCCGCAGCTGAACGCGGGGTGGTCTGGGCAAGACAGGCAACGATGGGAAGAAGTTTCAAATCAGCGGGGTTTCACCCGGGCCAGGCAGCGGTTGTGGCGCGGGTGAAACCCGGGACTCAGGACGAAGGGCCAGAGAGAAACAGGAAACAGGAGCCAGCCAGCAGCAGGCACAGCCAGAGGATCAGCAAGGCCACGCCCAATCCGCCTCGGGTATCGAGGTATCGCGGCAGCATCGGTGGCGTCGTATCGATCGGGTTGCGGTGGTTCACGCCTGCGCTCCAGCATCATAGGATCGGCGGCGCCAACGCGCTGCCGGTCATAAAGGTAGCGACCGCGCACGGCGGAACTTGAATGCTCAGCCTTCGATCGGCGTTACACGGTGCAACAGGCGGGCCACGGGGCGTTCAGCAAGTCAATGTCACTTTGCGCCCCGTTACCCGCTTTCCTACCGCATCAGGAGTTACCAAAATGAAAAATATCCGCAACACGATTCTGGCGGCCTCGCTCGCCGCCACCGCGCTGCTGTCCTTCGCCAGCATTGGCAGCGCCAGCGCCGCGACCAAGGAAGACCTCGACAAGGACTCCCAGCACGCGCTCGAAATGCTGTACAAGTCCAACCCCGCGGCCGAGGCGATCGGCAAGAAGGCCAAGGCGATCCTGATCTTCCCGGACATCGTCAAGGCCGGCCTGGTGTTCGGCGGCGCTTACGGCGAAGGCGAGCTGATCCAGGGCGGCACCGTCGAAGGCTACTTCAACTCGGTCACCGCCTCCTGGGGCCTGCAGGCCGGCGCGCAGTCCTACGGCTACGCGGTGTTCCTGATGAACGCCAAGGCGCTGAAGTACGTGCACGAAACCAAGGGCTGGGAAATCGGCGTCGGCCCGACCGTGGTCGTCGTCGACGAAGGCATGGCGCGCAACCTGTCGACCTCGACTCTGAAGGATGACGCCTACGCTTTCATCTTCAATCAGCAGGGCCTGATGGCCGGCGTCAGCATCGAAGGCTCGAAGATCTCGAAGATCAAGACCGGCAAGTAGTTTTTGCCGCGATGCGAAAAGGGCCGCGAAAGCGGCCCTTTTCGTGATCGGAAGCGTCGCTCAGAAGCGTTTGAACGGCGGCAGATAGCGCCACTGCCCCGGCTGCAGCTTGCCCATCGCGACACTGCCGATGCGAATGCGCTTGATCACGATCGCCTGCAGCCCCGCGGCCTCGCACATGCTCTCGATATGCGCGACGCGGATGTCCTTGGCGGCGAAGCGCAGGCGCTGCTCGCTCTGCCAGCTGACCTTGCAGGTCGGCAGCTTCCAGCCGTTGGCGGTGATGCCGCGGTTGAGCTGTTCGAGGCCGCCTTCGGCGATCGTGCCGCTGACCTCGACGCTGTATTCCTGCTCTATCCTGCTGGCCTCGTCGCTCAGTTTTTTGTTGACCTGGAAATCCCGGGTCAGCACCAGCAAGCCGCTGGCGTTGGCGGCCAGGCGCATCGGCACACTGAGCCGCGCGAAATGACGGCGCAGCGTGCGCATCGCCGGATCGGTGTGCTCGGTAACGCGCGACTCGGCACCGAGCAGTTTCCACGCCGCCTTGTCGCCCTCGTCGGAATCGTAGCCGGCGGGCTTGTGCATCACGATCGTCACCGGCTCGATCGGCTCGGGCTTGGCATCGGGCAGCAGCTCGACGCGCTGATCGGTGATCATGTGCTGCGGCTCTTCGACCACCTGCCCGTCGACGGTGACCCAGCCGCCCTCGATGTACAGCTCGGCCTCACGCCGCGAGCACTGCGTCAGCGCGACGACGGTTTTGGCCAGGCGTATGGGTTCGGACACGGTGTGCTGCTCGGCGGCGGATGACAGCCATTGTAGTCCGGGCCGCGGTCCGGTCCCTCGATACGCCGCTGCGCGGCTACTCGGGAGGAACGGGTTTATCACAAAAACCCGTTCCTCCCGAGTAGCGCCTTTGTCGCGTATCGAGGGCCCGGCAACTTTCAGGAGAAGTGAGGATGCAATCCAACGCAAGCCGGCATTTCCTGCGCAATGGTGTCACGTTCGGCCAGCCGGTGTTCGGACCGATCTCGGATCGCGCCGGCCGCCGTTGTATGCCGGCGTGCTCTTGCTCCCGGTCGCCAGCGTCGGCTGCGCGAAACCAAAAAGATTTGAGAACGTTAGTGCCGCGAAGGCCGGCATCCAGGGCGGTGAGCGCAATGCTTGACCCGTCCGGATTCACGCCTTCGCGGCACTGACAACTAGCAGCTAACTATCCCGCGCCGTCCAGCCGTCCGGCATCGGCTCGGGAATGATGCGGTTGATGTCGCGTTTCGACGCCTCGGCCTCGCGCTGCGCCGGCGAGCGTTCGTCGCGGAGCTGATCGCTGCCGAGATTGTCGTCGGCCTGTTGCTGCTGTTGCGGGCGTTTTTGTTGCGTGTTCTGCCCCTGCTGAGGCGATTGCTGCTGATGGCTGCCCTGTTGCTCCGGAGCCTTGCGCGGATTTTCCGGGGCGTTGTTCGGCGGACTGTTCCTTGTCGTCATTTTCGATCTCCTCGTTGAAGATGGATGCCGGACTGTCCATTGTCCGTTCAACTAGGACTGCCGCATCGGGCCCAGGTTTCAGGCCTGCGAAGCCCTGTCTAAGTCGCATCCGCTCAGCGGCAGTTCATGATTGCGCCGCGTCGATGGCGCCATGCGGCGTGCCAGCTCCATCTGATGGTAGGCCAGCGCCTGGCGGCCGAAGTAGCGCATCACCGCGGCCCATTCGGCGCCGTGATGTGCGATGGTGTTCGGCCAGTACCAGTCGACGACCAGATGCGCGATCTCATGCGGCACGGTCTGCTGGATCATCTGCAGCGGATAACGGATCAGCAGCTCCGGATGCACGCGCATCCATTGCTCGGGATGCTGGCGCATCGCTTGGTCGGGAACATCGCCGCCTTCGCGCACGCTGACCGCCATACCGGCGATCGTGCCGCGCAGATCGTAGATCACAGTCGGCCGCGGAATCGGCCGACGGCGCTGGCACGCGAACGCCGGCATCTGCCGCGCCAGCGCGATCCAGTGATCCACCGCCTGCTCCAGCCGCGCGCGCACGCGCTGCGGATTGCGGCCGATGGCGCCCTGCTCCCATTCCACGCCGCGGTGATCGCGAACCAGGGGCACACGGCGCCAGGGCTCGGCGCCGTGCGCGGGCTCGCCCTGACCCTGCGCGAGCTTCACCCGCCCCACCACGCCGGCAGCACCTCGCGCACGCGGCGCTGCGTATAACGATCGTCAATCAGGTGGATCGTGCCGCGATCGTCGCGCGAGCGGATCACGCGGCCGGCGGCCTGCACCACTTTCTGCAGGCCCGGATACAAATACGCGTAGTCGTAACCGGAGTCCTCGCCGAAAATGTCGGTGAGGCGCTCACGCATCAACTCATTCACCGGATTGAACTGCGGCAGACCCAGCGTCGCGACGAAGGCGCCGATCAAGCGATCGCCGGGCAAATCGACGCCTTCCGCGAACGCGCCACCCAGCACCGCGAAGCCGATCAGCTCGCTGCCGGCAGTGAAGCGCGCCAGAAAGCCACTCTGCTCCAGCTCGCTCATGCCGGCTTTCTGCGCATGTGTCGCCAACAGCGGATGCCGCTGCGCCAGCGCCTCGTGCACCTGCCGCAGATAGTCGTAGCTGCTGAAAAACGCCAGGTAGTTGCCGGGACGCTTTTCGTACTGAGCGGCGATCAGATCGGCAATCGGCGCAACCGACTTCGCGCGGTCGCGATAGCGCGTCGAGATCGCGCCGGCGATGTGCAGCTCGATCTGGCTGGACGCGAACGGCGACGGCACGTCGAGCCAGGCGGTGTCCTCCCCAAGGCCGAGCAGGCTCATGTAGAAATGCGGCGGATTCAGCGTCGCGGAGAACAGCACGCTGCTGGTGGCATCGCGAAAACGCGGGATCAGATAACGCGCCGGCACGACGTTGCGGATCGAGATGGTCGAATTGGTCTGGCCCATGTGCGGATGGCTTTCCACCTGCAGATCGCAGACCGAATGCGGGCCGAAGTTTTCCGCCAGTTCCAGAAAATGCAGCGCGTCGAAATAGAAACGCTGCAGATGCGGCGGACCGGCGTCGGGATGCTCGGTGTAGTACTCGCCGAGTGCGGCGACGCAGCGCTGCAGCGCGTCGGTCAGCGTCTGCGGCGGTAGCTGATATTCGGCGAACTCGGTTTTTTGCTGCGAACTGAAACTGCGCCAATCGCTGGCCAGCTGGTTTAGTGCGCGCGCGGTGGCGCGATGCGTCGAGCCCTTGACCTGCGGCAGATCCTGCTCGACCAGTTGCACCGAATACATCGCGCGGCCGCGCTCGACCAGGTTGTGCGCCTCGTCGACCAGCACCGCGACCCGCCAGTCGTTGACCTGGGTCAGGCTGTGCAGCAAGGCGCTGGCATCGAAGTAGTAGTTGTAGTCGCCGATGACCACATCGACCCAGCGAACCAGCTCCTGCGCCAGGTAGTAAGGGCAGACGTTGTGGCGCAGCGCAGCCGCGCGCACCGCAGCCTGGTCGAGCGTGTACTGATTGAGCGCGTCTTCGCGCGCGATCGCCAACCGATCGTAAAAGCCTTTGGCCAGCGGGCACGAGGCGCCGTGACAGGATTTCTCGCGATGGACGCAGGCCTTGTCGCGTGCCGTCAGTTCGAGCACGCGCAAGGGCAGCGGCTCGTCGCCATGCTGCAGCGACGCCAGCGCGTTCAGCGCCATCTGCCGGCCGGAGGTCTTCGCGGTCAGGAAGAAAATCTTGTCGAGATGGCCCTGCGCCATCGCTTTCAGCGCCGGAAACAAAGTGCCGATCGATTTGCCGATGCCGGTCGGCGCCTGCGCCAGCAGCGGCGTCTTGCGCAGCACGGCCTTGTAGATCGCCTCGGCGAGCAGGCGCTGGCCGGCGTGGAAATTTGCATGCGGAAACGGCACATCGCGCAACGCCGCATCGCGCTTGCGCTTGTGCTGGTTCTGCAGCGCGTCCCAGTCGATATACGCGTCGCACTGCTCGGCGTAGAACGCCTGCAGCGATTCGGCGCTGAAGGTTTCGCTCAGCGGCGTTTCGCTTTTCTTGTCGACATCGAAATAGATCAGGCTGAGCCGCGCCTCGCTCAATCCGCGCTCGGCGCAGAGCTGCGCGCCGTAGACCTTGAGCTGCGCCCAGTGCAGATGCCGATGGTTCTCCGGCACGCGGCCCAGATCGCCGCGATGCGTCTTGATCTCCTCGAGCACGAGCTCGGGATTGACGCGCAGGCCGTCGGCACGACCGCGCGTCAGCAGGCTTTTGTACTGCGTCTGCAGCGTGATTTCGCGCTGATAGCCGGGACCGCGGCGGCCGGCGACCAGCTTGTGGCCGGCGATGCCCTCCTGCGAAGTCGGCGACGGCGTGAAGCGCAGATCCAGGTCGCCGCGCTTGGCGCCGAACTCGCAGAGTTCGCGCACCGCGACCCTTGTCATCGTGGTCGTCGTGGCGGCCGGCGTCACAGCAGCGGCGCGGGATCGACCAGCGATCGGTAACGGTCGGCCTTGGCCAGCGCCATCCAGCTGCCGAAGCCGATTTTCATCGGGCGCTTCGGCGCCACGCGCAGCATGCGGATCGAATCACCGCTGGCAATCATCACGCCGCATTCCGGCGGCACGTCGTCGGCATCGCCGACGCCTTCGGCCAGCACGTAATAGCACTGGCTGGACATCGCGAGGTAACCGGCGCGTTTTTCGGCTTTCTTCAGATCGGCCTTCAGATCGGCACGCTTGACCTTGACCTCGAACACGATCGGCTCGACGTAGTCCTCGACCGTGGTGTTGCAGATCGAGAACACGTCGGGGCGCAGATGCAGCCAGCTCACATCGGGCTTGGCCAGCAAGGTAAGGCCGCGATAAGCGATGCGGCCGTTGCGCGACTGCTCTTCGCAAACGCGCTCGACCAGGGCCTCGTGCGCATCCAGCGCGGCGCGATTGCGGTTCAAGGTCGTCGACAGATGCTGCAGGCCGGCGTCGGTGACGCGCAGATTCTCCGGACCCGCGGGATGGCAGACGCGCTCGAGCAAACCGGCGGCGAGCAGATCGATCTCGATCGCATCCAGGCACGGCCATCCGGCCGAGCGGTACATCGCGCGCAGGCGCTGGTCGTGGGTGCGGCTGAGGGTGGCGTGGGTCACGCTGAAACCTCGCGGTATCCGCCAAACCCCGTTCGCCCCGAGTAGCTCACGCAGTGAGCGTATCGAGGGGCCGGATCGCAATCCGCTCTCTCGATACGCGCGCGTTGCGCGCTACTCGGGACGAACGGGGTTTTCTTTTGCTTTTGCATCAGCGGAACCGCTTGACCAGCCCGGTCACCACGCCCCACACCATCCACTCCTCGTCGTCGCGAATCTCGCGCACCTGGTGGATCGGGTTGGACGATTCCGGCACCAGCTTGGGCCGCTCGCCTTTCAGCGACAGCCGCTTCACGGTGTGGCCGTCGGCCAGGATGATCGCGATGACGATGTCACCGTCGCGCGCCTCCAGGCCGCAGTCGACGATCAGCTTGTCGCCTTCGGCGATACCGGCCAGGTCCATCGAGTCGCCCTCGACGGTGAAGATGCGGGTCTTGTCGGCGCGGCGGATCATCAGGCGGTTCAGGTCGACGCTCATGTCGACGTCGTCGTCCGCCGGCATCGCCGCGCCGGCCGGCACGCGCACGCTGACTTCGCCGATCAGCAACTCCGGCGGATCGATCATCGCCGCCTCGGACGGGACCTGCGCCGCCAGCAACTGCAGCCGGTACTGGCCCAGGTAGCTGACGATCGTCGGCACCGCGTTCTCGGGCACGCGCATGGTGCGCGTGGCTTCGCCGGGGTAACGGCTGCCGGTGCCGGCAGGGCGGCCGGCGCCGGGGCGGAATCCGCCTTTGGGCATGGCACAACTCGTCTTAGATTATTGTGACCATAATCAGAAATGCGGGGCGCCGCGTCAACCGGCCGGGCGTGGACCAGGCCCAGCCCCTAACATGCTGCGCTCTTTGGCCACATCCCTGCCCATGCTGAGCTCGATCGACGATCTGCTGCTCGCTCCGCGCACTTCGGCGCTTCAAGGCTGGCGGCGTGCGCTGCTCGAACTGCTCTGGTTCGGCGCCAAGGAGGCGCGCGCCTGCCTGTTCGCGGTGATCATTTTCGGCGCCGTGATGCTGATGCCCCGCAGCGGCCTGCTCGGACTCGCGCGCTACGACGCGCTGCTGCTGATCGCGGTCGGCGCACAGGCCTGGATGCTATGGCGCCGGCTCGAAACCCTCGACGAATTCAAGGCGATCATGGTGTTTCACGCGGTCGGTTTCGCGCTCGAGGCCTTCAAGGTCTCGGCCGCCATCGGCTCCTGGCGCTATCCCGATCCGGGCTACGCCAAACTGCTGGGCGTGCCGCTGTTTTCCGGTTTCATGTACTCGGCGGTTGGCAGCTACATGATCCAGGCCTGGCGGCTGCTGGATCTGCGCATCGAACGCCATCCGCCGTACTGGATGACCTGGATCGTGTCGATCCTGATCTACGCCAATTTCTTTACCCATCACTACATCAGCGATTTCCGCCTGGCGCTGGCCGCGCTGACCTTGGGTCTTTATGCACGTTGCGTGGTCGTGTTCCGCCCGCTGGATCGCGAGCGGCGCATGCCGCTGGCGCTGGCGTTCCTGCTGATCGGATTTTTCCTGTGGCTGGCAGAAAACCTGGGCACGCTGTTCGGCGTCTGGCAGTACCCGAACCAGTACGGCGCCTGGGCCACCGTGCACGTCGGCAAATGGGGCGCCTGGTCGCTGCTGGTGATCATGACGTTCTCGATCGTC
The DNA here is from genome assembly GCF_965279055.1 of Hydrocarboniphaga sp. Classification (NCBI taxonomy): domain Bacteria; kingdom Pseudomonadati; phylum Pseudomonadota; class Gammaproteobacteria; order Nevskiales; family Nevskiaceae; genus Hydrocarboniphaga; species Hydrocarboniphaga sp. The sequence goes on from NZ_OZ257125.1 coordinate 3,640,825, forward strand.
GCGCAGCTCAAGCACATCAAGGCGACGATCGAACTGCATCGTTAGTGCCCGCAAAAGCCTCAGTCTGCCGCCACCCGAACTGCGTCACCGACGCGAATCACGCCGCCGGCGATCACTTTCGCCGTCATGCCACCATGACCGCGCATCGCGTTGTAGGCGCCTTCTCCCAGCGCCGCTTCCATCTTCGAGCAGGGCTCGCAGGGACCGGTGATCTGCAAGCGCACGTCGTCGCCGATGCGCAGCATCAAGGGCTGATCCTTGAACAGCGAACGCGCCGCGATCAGGTTGATGCCGGAAACGACGAGGTTGCGCCGCAGCAGCAGCGGATCGACAGCGCCACGGCCGATCAGCGACGCGATCACCGGCAGATGCTCGCCCTGGATCAGGCTCACCTGGCGATTGCCACCGCCGGCACGGCTCGAGGTTTTCATCGCGATGCGATCGCCTTGCAGACCGCGCTCCGCGATCGCCTGCACCTGCTCGACCGCGAACGCCGGCACGTCGCGATCCGGCCGCAGAATGATCGAATCGATGCGGCCCGCACGCGGGAACTGGCGGGTGAGTTCACGTAAATCCGGCATCGGCAAAGTTTACTGTAGCCGGGTCATGGCCCGCCCTACGGTAAACTGTGCCGCTCCTTCAAGACATCAAGAATTCGACATGATCAAAACCACCTCAGGCCTGCAGTACGAAGACACCGTGATCGGCTCGGGCGCCGAAGCCGTTGCCGGCAAGCGCGTGCAGGTGCATTACACCGGCTGGCTGTACACCGATGGCAAGGCCGGCGCGAAGTTCGATTCCAGCAAAGATCGCGGTCAGCCTTTCGTGTTCGGGCTCGGCGGCGGCCAGGTCATCAAGGGTTGGGACGAAGGTGTGCAGGGCATGAAAGTCGGTGGTACGCGGCGCCTGGTGATCCCGGCCGATCTCGGCTACGGCCCGCGCGGCGCCGGCGGCGTGATTCCGCCGAACGCAACGCTGCTGTTCGAAGTCGAACTGCTCGGCGTCTAAAGCGCTGTCGGCAACACGCGGCCTGCAACCGCAGGCCGCCACATCCTCGTGGATTTCTTTCTGCAATGAATTTTCTGATCTGGATCGGCGCTTTCGTCGGCCTGGCGTCCGGAGGCTGGAAAGGCCTGCTGATCGGCGCCGCCGTGGGTTACATCATCAGCCGTTATCTGCCGCCGCTGCTGATCGGCGCGGCGGCCGGCAAGCTCGGACAAATCCAGGCGCAGTTCCTGGATTCGACGTTCGCCGTGATGGGCGCGATGTGCAAGGCCGACGGCCAGGTCACGCGCAACGAGATCGAAGTCGCCGAAGCGCTGTTCGAGCGGCTGCGTCTGAGTGCGGACACGCGCGAATCGGCGATCGCCTCGTTCAATCGCGGCAAGGCCGACGGCTTCGACGTCGATGCGGAAGTGGCGAAGTTCGCGCAGGCCTCGCGCGGCCAACGCGTGCTGCACCAGATGTTCATCCAGGTGCAGATGTCGGCGCTCGCCGCCGACGGCGCGATGCATCCGGCCGAGCATGCGCTGCTGGTGCGCATCGCACGCGGCCTGGGTTTGTCCGAGCAGGAATTCGCCAATCTGGAGGCCATGCTGCGCGGCGGCACCAGCTCCAGTGGCGGCAGCAGCAGCTACAACGATCCCAGCGCGCTGGAGGCGGCCTACCGCGTGATCGGCGTGCCGGCGACGGCCAGCGACGCCGAACTCAAGCGCGCCTATCGCGTGCTGATGAGCCAGAACCATCCGGACAAGCTCGCCGCCAAGGGCCTGCCCGAGAGCATGCGCGCGATGGCGGTGGAGAAGACCCAGCAGATCACGACGGCTTACGATCGGATCGAGAAGGCACGGAGAACGGCGGCTGCCTGAGACAAATAACCCTCTCCCCTTGCGGGAGAGGGTGGCCGAAGGGCCGGAGAGGGGTTGTCTGGCTGAGCCTCGCAACCCCTCTCCCGTCGCTACGCGACACCCTCTCCCGCAAGGGGAGAGGGTCAAATCGTCGAATCAACGCAGCTGCAGATTCTCGCCGACGACACGCACCTTGCTGCCAACCGCGACGCCCTGCGGATCGGCGATCTTGACGGTGCGGAACGAGCCGTCTTCCATGCTCACGCCAACATTGTAGAAACTGCTGGAGCGCACGCCGCGTTCGATCTGGTGACCGGCGACACCGCCGAGCACCGCACCGCCGGCAGTCGCCACGTCCTTACCCTTGCCGCCGCCGAACTGGTGGCCGATGACACCGCCGGCGATCGCACCCGCAATCGCGCCCAGGCCCGAGCCGGAACCCTTCTCGCGCACTTCGTCGATCGACGACACCGTGCCGCAATCGACGCAGACCACCGGCGCCGGAGCCGGCTGCTGGGGCGGCGGTGCGTAGGCGGCCGGCGGCGGCGTATTGGCGCGCGCCTGCGCGGCGGCACGATCACGCGCGGCCTGCGCGGCGCGGCGCGCCTCGGCCGCCTTGCGCTCCTGCGCGGCCTTGGCGGCGGCGGCATCGGCCTCCTGCTGCTGCAGCCTGTCGGCCTGCTCCTGCGCCTGCTTGGCCTGCTCCTGCGCGGCCAGTGTCGCGGCCTGGGCCTTGGCCAGTTCGTCCTGGCTGGCCTTGAGCGCGTCGGCCTGCTGCTGCGCCGCGGCTTCGGCCGCGGCGGCCTGCTTGGCCTGCTCGTCGGCCGACGGGCCGCAACCGGCGGCGGCGATCAGCATGAAGGCCGACATCGCGGCGACGAGAATCTTGTTGTTCATCGGTGGCTCCGGAACCTGGATCGTGGGGAGTGTTGCCTGAGCCGATAGACCGCGAATTCCGGCCAAAGGTCGGCCGCAAATGTGAAGCTTCGGTGCAGGCAGCCCGCTAGTTTCGCCCAAGCTCGGGAAGAAGGCGAAGGATGCCGCCCTCGCCGAACGCCAGCCCGCGCGGCGACGCGTCTAACTCATCACCACATCAGATCGTCGGGCACGACGAAGTCCTTGTAGGGATCGTCTTCGGCCGGCTTGCTGGCTTCTTCCACGCGCGGCGGAATCACCGCGTTCGGATCGCGCTCCTTGATGCGCTCGGCGATCGCCGACGGCACCACTTCGTAGCGGCCGTCGCAGCGCACGATCCAAAGCAGGCCGGCGCTGAGCTGGTCGCGCACCGCCGGCGTCACCGGTATGCGGCGGATGCGCTTGCCCTCCTTGCCGTCGATGAAGTTGTACAGCAGCTCGCTCTCCACCTTGGGCAGCTTGTTCTGCTCGATCAGCTGCTTGACCTGCGCGCGACGCGCCTTGGCTTCGGCCTTGTCGCGCTGGATCTTGTTCAGCTCGGCGTCGCGCGCGGCCTTGGCGGCGGCGGCTTTCTCGGCGGCGATCTTGGCCGGATCGACCACCACCGGCTTCTTCGGCGCACGGTCGACGCGCTGGTGATGCGGCTGCTTGGCGGCCGCCTTGGCCTGTTTTTCGTTGATCAGGCCGGCCTGCAACAGCTGGTCGCGTAAAGACAGACTCATAGCGTGTTTCTCAGTAGTCGGATGCGGCCGGGCGCTGTGCGCGCGACGGCCGGACGCCAATCGTCGTCGCTGGCGGGGGCTTGTCGCAAGCGCCCGGTCTGTGCCTGGGCGTTTTCCCGCCCGTTTTCCTGGCTAGATGGCATGCGCGTTGCGGCCGTTTTGAGCCAGCCAGGCGGTCTCGCAAGCAAGGGAGCTACAAGCCGCGACGGCCCAGTCAATACGCAGCAGTTTGGGGACTACGACAAAACAAGGGGGTTCACCATGTTCAACAAGCAGAATCTACTGGCGGCGACCGCGCTGTTCGCGATGCTCGCCAGCGGTGCCGCGCAGGCAGCGCCCGACCTCGCCGGCGCCGCGGCGCAACGCGCGATCGACCAGCTGAAGACACATGCAGCGCAAATCCACGCGTCCGCCGCCGATACCTTCAAGGTGCGCGACGTCGTCGTCGACGCCGATGGCGCGCAGCACGTGCGCTTCGAGCGCAGCTACCAGGGCCTGAAGGTGATCGGCGGCGACTTCGTCGTGCATTCCGACACACGCGGCAACTTCAAGAACGTGTCGCAGACCCTGGCCCAGGTGCTCAAGCTCGGCATCGACGCCTCCGCCAGCGAGGCCAATGCGATCAGCGTCGCCGAGTCCACGTTCGCCGGCCTGCGCGAAGGCAAGGCCGAAGTCGCCAAGGTCATCTACGCGCGCCGCGCGACGCCGGTACTGGCCTACGACGTGAAGCTGCGCGGCTACGCACCGGACGGCTCGCCCAGCGTGCGTCATAGCGTCGTCGATGCGATCACGCTGGCCGAGCTGGACCGCTTCGATGAGTTCAACACCGCCGCCGGCACCGGCTACACGCTGACCTCCGGCGCGGTGCCGCTGACCACCAACGCGATCAGCGGCGGCTACGAGCTGCGCGACAACTCGCGCGGCGGCCAGTACACCGTCGACATGAAGAACAGGCAGTTCGGCCAGGGCAAGATCTTCACCGACAAGGACAATCTCTGGGGCAACTACACCACGTCCGATCGCGCCACGGTCGGTGCCGACGCGCAGTACGGCGTCGGCCGCACCTGGGATTACTACAAGGCCAAGTTCAATCGCGACGGCATCGCCAACGATGGCGTCGGCGCCTCGTCTCGCGTGCATTACGGCAAGAACTACGTCAACGCCGGCTGGAGCGACGACTGCTTCTGCATGATCTACGGCGATGGCGACGGCAGCGACATCATCCCGCTGGTGGCGATCGACGTGACCGGCCACGAAATGACGCATGGCGTGACCTCGCGCACCGCCGGGCTGATCTACTCCGGCGAATCCGGCGGCCTGAACGAGGCGCTCTCGGACATCTTCGGCACGCTGGTCGAGTACTACGTCAACAACCCGATCAATCCGCCCAACTATCTGATCGGCGAACGCATTTACGCGGCGAACAACGGCGTCCCCACGCCGACCACGGCACTGCGCTACATGTTCAAGCCGAGCATCGACGGCATTTCGCCGGACTGCTATCGCGGCAGCATCGGCGCACTCGACGTGCACTACTCGTCCGGCGTCGCCAATCACTTCTTCTACCTGCTGACGCAGGGCGCGGTGTCGCCGCCGGGCTTCAGCATTGCGCCGGTCGACCTGGTCTGCAACGGCAACATCACGCTGAGCGTGCTCAGCCAGAACCAGGCCGCGCAGATCATCTACCGCGCGCTGACGGTGTACATGACCTCGTCCACGAACTACTCCGGCGCGCGCGCCGCGACGCTCAGCGCCGCCACCGATCTGTACGGCCTGAACTCCACGCAGTACCTGGCCGTGGCTGCCGCCTGGTCGGCGGTCAGCGTGCAGTAGCGCGGAGTCCCGGCTGAAACAGCCGCATCGTTCGCCATGCGCGACGATGCGGCTTTTTTGTGGCTAAGATCGCGCCATGAAAATCCTGCTCGAAGCCGGCCCGCTGCTCGCGTTCCTGATCGTCTATGCGCTGGCCGGCATCTATGCGGCGACCGCGGTGATGGTCGCGCTGTCGGCGCTGGCGCTGTTCGCCGGCCGCTGGATCGAAGGGCATTACAGCGGGCTGTCGATGTTCACGCTGGTGGTCTCCAGCGTGCTCGGCGGCCTGACCATCACCCTGCGCGATCCGACCTTCATCCAGTACAAGCCGACAATCGTGTTCGCCGCGTTCGCGCTGGCGCTAGGCGCGAGCCATTTCGTCGGCGAGCGCGTCGCGCTGCAGACCCTGTTCGGCAAGGTGCTGCCGATGCCCGACCCGCTATGGCGCCGCGTCAATGCGCTGTGGGCGATCTACTTCGGCATCCACGCGGTGCTGAACCTTTACGTGGCCTACCACTATTCGCTGCAGACCTGGGTCTATTTCAAGGTGTTCGGCTTCGGCGCGGCCACCGTGCTGTTCGGGCTGCTGCACGTGCCGTTCCTGTGGCCGCAACTGCGGGCCGCTCTGCGGCGGCCCGCGGCTTAGTCGCGTCCCTCGATACGCCGCAAGCGGCTACTCGGGACCAACTGAGTTTTGTTGTTTCACTATCAAAAAAACTGCAGCGCTGCGTTGCTCCCGAGTAGCTCACGCAGTGAGCGTATCGAGGGCCCCGACTGCGATCGTCGCTACACCACCACCCGATAGCAGGGCACGTAAGCCTTGCCCGGCAGCTTCATCCGGCTCTGATTCACGAAGGCCTGCAGCAATTCATCCAGCGGTTTCAGCAGCGCCTGGTCGCCGTGGATGTCGAAAGGCCCGAGCTGCTGCACCGCCCTGATGGTCTCGGCCTTGACGTTGCCGGCGACGACACCGGAGAACGCGCGGCGCAGGTTGGATGCGAGCTGATGCTTGGGCTGATCCAGATGCAGATCGAGCTGGCGCATGGCCTCATGCGTGGGCTTGAACGGCTGCTGCAGATCGTGCGGGACCTTCAGCGTCCAGTTGAAGTAGTACGCGTCCTTGCTCTCGTGGCGGAAGGCGCCGACCGCTTTCATCTCGGTGGCGATGCGCTGGGCGACCGCGGCCGGATCGTCGAGGATGATGGTGTAGCGCTTGCGCGCCGCCTCGCCCAGCGTGACGCCTATGAAGGCGTCGATCTGCTCGAAGTAAGCCGCCGCACTCGCCGGCCCGGTGAAGATCAGCGGGAACGGTACGTCGGCGTTGTCCGGATGCAGCAGGATACCGAGCAGATACAGGATTTCTTCCGCCGTGCCGACGCCGCCCGGGAACACCACGACCACGTGGCCGACGCGCACGAAAGCCTCCAGACGCTTCTCGATGTCCGGGCAGACGACGAGTTCGTTGACGATCGGGTTCGGCGATTCGGCGGCGATGATGCCGGGCTCGGAGATGCCGATGTAGCGGCCGTTCTTGATGCGCTGCTTGGCGTGGGCGATGGTCGCGCCCTTCATCGGGCCTTTCATCGCGCCCGGGCCGCAGCCGGTGCAGATGTTGAAACCGCGCAGGCCGATCTGGTAGCCGACCGACTTGCTGTAGTCGTATTCCTCGCGCGAAATCGAATGGCCGCCCCAGCAGACGACGAGATTGGGCTCGACTCGCGGCAGCAGCAGGTTGGCGTTGCGCAGGATGTGGAACACCGCGTCGGTCAGGCCTTCCGTCGTCGCCAGATCGAAGCTCGGGTTCTCCATCAGGTCGTTGCTGACGAACAGGATGTCGCGCAGCACCGAGAACAGATGCTCGCGAATGCCGCGGATCATTTCACCGTCGACGAAAGCCAGCGCCGGCGCGCCGGTGAGCTGCAGCTGGATGCCGCGCTGCTCCTGCACGATCTTGATGTCGAAGTCCGGATAGCGCTCGAGCAGCTCCTTGCCGTCATCGAGAAAACTGCCGCTGTTGAGCACTGCCAGCGCGCTGTTGCGGAACACCGGATACAGGCCGCCCTCGCTGTGATCGAGCAGCTTGTGGATCTCGGCCTTGGACAGCACCCGCAGCCGGCCCTCGGGTGACACGCGCGCGTCGACGACGTCGTACTTCATGTGTTTGCCGCTCTCCGTTGTAGTAATCAGCGGCATGCGTGATACGCGCATCGCGTGACAACTTCAAGCCAGGGCCCGTAAGACGCGCTGTAGGAGCGGGCTTGCCCGCGACCTGCAAGCTCGCAGTCGCGGGCAAGCCCGCTCCTACATTTCAAGCAGCCAGCCGATCGCGCACCTGCGCCGCAATCTCGAACGAGCGCATGCGCGCGCCATGATCGTGGATCATCGCGGTCAGCATCAGCTCGTCGGGCCGGTAGCGCTCGATGAAGCGGCGGATGCCGCGCTCCACCGTCTCCGGCGAGCCGACCACCGAGCAGCTCAGCGCCTGGGCGATGCCGGCCTGCTCCATCGGCGACCAGCGCCCGTCCATCGTCGACACCGGCCTCGGCAACAGGCCCGGCGTGCCGGTGCGCAGCTTCAGGAACTGCTGTTGCAGCGAGGTGAACAGCCGCTGCGCCTCCTCGTCGGTATCCGCCGCGAACACGTTCAGCGCCAGCACCAGGTACGGCGTCGCCTGCTGCTCCGACGGCTGGAAGCCGCGCCGATACAGATCGATCGCCGCGTCCATCTGATCCGGCGCGAAGTGCGAGGCGAACGCATACGGCAGGCCGAACTGCGCCGCCATCTGCGAGCCGAAAGTGCTGGAGCCGAGGATCCACAGCGGCACCTTCAGGCCGCGGCCGGGGATCGCGCGGATCGCCTGGTCGCGCTCCTCCTCGCCAAGGTAGCGGCGCAGCTCCATCACGTCCTGCGGGAAGTTGTGGCCGGCCGCCATCACGTCGCGGCGCATCGCGCGCGCGGTGTTCTGGTCGGTGCCCGGCGCGCGGCCCAGGCCAAGGTCGATACGCCCCGGGTACAGCGACTCCAAGGTGCCGAACTGCTCGGCGATCACCAGCGGCGAGTGATTCGGCAGCATCACGCCGCCGGAGCCGACGCGGATCGTCGAGGTGGCGCCGGCGATGTGGCCGATCACCACCGAGGTCGCGGCGCTGGCGATGCCGGGCATGTTGTGGTGCTCGGCCAGCCAGTAGCGCCGGTAGCCGAGGCGCTCGGCAAGCTGAGCCAGCTCCACCGAGTTGCGGAAGGTCTCGGACGGATTGCTGCCCTCGACCACCGGGCACAGGTCGAGGACGGAAAACGGGATGGCAAGCGGGCTGGACATGGAAAGCCTTACAGGAAGCGATGCCTTACCTGATGGGGCCGCCGCCCGCGTTTTAAACCGCCTTGTTTGTTTCACCCGCAGCCTGGGCAGCGGCGACCGCAGGCGGCGCCCTGCGCGCGGACAGCAGGAAAATGCCGCCGATCACCAGCGCGGTGCCGGCCAGTTGCAGCGGCGTGATCGGCTCGCCCAGCAGCCAGGCGCCGAGGAACAACGTCGACACCGGCCCGATCATGCCGGACTGCGCGGTCAGCCCGGCGCCGATGCGGCCGACCGCGATCATCGTCATGAACACCGGCACCACGGTGCACAGCAGCGCGTTGACCAGCGACAGCTGCCAGACCGCGGCGCTCTGCACGAACAAGCTGCCGAACGGCCGCAGCAGCGCGTACTGCAGCAGGCAGGCAATGGCCGACGCGGTCATCGCCAGCGCCACCAGCCGCAAGGCCCCGACCCGCGCCAGCAGCTCGCCCGACAGCAGCAGATACACCGCATAACTCAACGCCGCGGCCAGTACCAGCAAGCCGCCGAGCGCGACGTTGCTGCCGCCGATCCTCAGGTCGTGCCAGAACACCAGCACGATGCCGGCGTAGGCACAGGCCAGCGACAGCCATTGCCGCGGCAGCACCCGGCGCCGGTAGACGAGAAAGCCGATCAGCAGCACGAAGCTCGGTGTCAGGAACAGGATCAGCCGCTCCAGGCCGGCGCTGATGTATTCCAGGCCCATGAAGTCCAGCATGCTGGAGCCGTAATAGCCGATCAGTCCGAGCACGCCGATCCGCGCCAGATCCGCCGCGCCCAGCCGCGGCGTCTGCCGCCAGGTCCACAGCGCGACGCCGACGAACACCGGCGCCGACAGCAGCATGCGCAGCGCGATCAGCGTCACCGCGTCGATGCCGTGGCGGTACAGCAGCTTGGCGACCACCGCCTTGCCGGAGAAAAACACCGCCCCGATCACGGCCACACCCAGCCCGGACAGATAGGCGGGCTCGGCTTTCTTGCTGGGGGTCTCGGACACGGGCGCTGGGACGCCGGTCGGGCGCCCGGAAATGGACGGGAGACCGACATTATCGCCCAGATGCATTGTCGACCCCGACCGCGCCCCCTATAATCCGCGGCCGCGCCGGGATAGCTCAGTCGGTAGAGCGACTGATTCGTAATCAGTAGGTCGGAGGTTCGATTCCTCTTTCCGGCACCAGAGATTGATACAAGGGCTGCCAAAGCCTGCCGAAGAAACCTTAAACCCCTCGAGAATGAGGGGTTTTTCGTTCCAGGGCTTCCAATGCTTGCTAAAGGCTGCCGACGACAGATGTGAGTAACATCGTGAGTAACTGAGGGGTGTCGCGGTTGCTCACTTCGGAGTTACTCACATGGCCGGTCTAACCATCACCGAGCTGCAGAGCCTGAAACCGCGCGCACAGCTGTATCGCGTTGCTGATTCGGCTGGTCTCTGCATCTAAATTCATCCGAACGGCTGTGGTGGCGCTGGGCAACCATTCAGAAAACGAGATCAGTGTTCCTGACCCCAGTGTGAGCCGCCGCCATGCCGTCGTAGTCAATTACCCGGACGAGGTCTGGCTGTACGACCTTGGCAGCGCCCGCGGAACGATCTGTGATGGCCGGGGCATTGCTGGAGGCGTTTTTTTAGACGGCGTGCACGGCGTTTCTCTGGGCAGGGCGCAACTTCGCATTAGCGCGAATGCACGCCTGCTGGTATGACCTCGATGCTGCCCCAAGGACGGTCTAGGCCCCACGAGGACCAATTCGGCCGCAGTTCTCCTTCTGGAAGGGAGAGATATGATTTATATTCTCCTTCCCGCAAGGAGATGTAGCGCCCAATGACCGATGCACTGCCTAAACCCCTTCGCGAGGCCCTGACCGACATCCTGGCAACCTCTCTCTCGGCCGACCTGCCGCCGCGCACGCAGCGTCTGATGCATGGCCGCATCGAGTTACCCGGCAAGGTGACGGCGGTCATCGGCATGCGCCGCGCTGGCAAAACCACTCTCGTGCATCAACTCCGGCAACAGCGACTGGCGGCCGGGGTACCCCGCACCTCCTTGCCTTACATCAACTTCGAGGACGAACGCCTCGCTGATCTGGGCAGCAGCCAGCTTGGCTTCCTACTTGAGGAATACGGCCGCCGCGTACCGGAAGCCTACAAGGCGGGGCCGGTAACTTGGAGTTTCGATGAGATTCAGCTCGTGCCCGGCTGGGAGCGTTTCATCCGGCGCCTGCTCGATGCAGGCGGCGTGGAGGTCATTGTCACCGGTTCGTCCGCCGCACTGCTCTCGCGCGAAATCGCGACCGCCTTGCGCGGGCGTGCCTGGGAAGTTCCGCTGTTTCCCTTCAGCTTCGCGGAGTCGCTCACGCATCAAGGAACGCCAATTCCAGCCGACGCCGGGTTCCTGGCAGCCCCTGAACGATCAAGGATCGAGCGGGCTTTCCTTGACTGGCTGACAGCCGGAGGGTTTCCCGAAGCACAGGGCCTTGACCTAGCCACTCGTTCCCAACTCCTACGCGACTACGTGGATGTGGCGATGTTGCGCGACGTGGTGGAACGCCACGGCGTGAGCAATGTGTTGGCCCTTCGCTGGCTGGTCCGGCACCTGCTCGGCAACGCCGGCAGCCCGTTCAGTGTCGAAAAGTTCTACGCCACGCTCAAGAGTCAAGGCATCGCGATCTCGCGCGACTCCCTGCATCATTTCATTGGCTACCTGGAGGACTGCTTCTTGGTGCGCACGGTCTGGCTGGACACGGCCTCCGAGCGACAGCGAATGGTGAATCCGCGAAAGATGTACCCGATCGATGCCGGATTGATTCCGATCTTTGATCGCACAGGACGACCGAACCTCGGTCACGCTCTGGAGACCGCCGTACTGATCGAACTGGAGCGCCGCCGTTGCACGGTGGCTTACGTCCGCACGCCCGGCGGATTTGAAGTGGATTTCTCGGCTCGGTCACCGGATGGCGAAATGCATTTGATTCAGGTGTGTGCAGATGCAAGCGCGCCGGATACGGCGGAGCGCGAGCTTCGCGCGCTGGAGGATGCTCGCGCGCTACATCCGCATGCTCGCCTTTGGTTGTTGACTGCCACTCGCGACGGCGCGCCTGCGGACGTGCCTGCTGGTATCACCGTGCTGCCTGCTTACCAATGGATGCTCGCCGAGACCTGGACGAGCGACCCCCAACAAAAATGAACAACGCATATCCTCGAGAATCGCGGGAATACACCGCGCCTGTTCCGAAATTCACTTGTCTTCTTGGCACCGGACAACACCCGTCTGCAAGAGGTTTCAGGCGCTCGGATGGATCGGTGACCGGCTCCATATGCTGGTGTTTACACCCGGAGACGACAGAGTTCATGTGATCAGCTTGCGACGGCAAACGTTCGAGAGGTGCGGCGATATGAAGCGCAAAGTTAATCCGGCGCGAGTAGACGAAGAAAATCCGGCTTGGACCGCGGAGACGTTTGCGCATGCGCATCCAGCATCCGAGGTGCTGCCTGGAATTTTCAGCAAGAAAACAGCCGGCGAAATGCTGAAACCTAGAGGCCGGCCCAAAGCCTCTGAAACCCGGACGCTGATTCTCTGCGCCTGCCGCCGGAGACCCTTGCCCGCTGGAAGGCCACTGGCCCAGGCTGGCAGACGCGAATGGCTGAGACCTTGGCGAAAGCAATTTAGCGAGGAACAGTTGCGGCCGCAGGTAACGTCAGAATTGGAGCGGCGGCACGAATTTTTGCAGCGCTCGGAGAGTACGTCGTAATCCGCTGCATCGGATCGCGTAGCCGCTCGATATTTTTTCCGATATCGCCAGCCGTCACGTCGCCCGTCATCCGATGATTGAGCACCTTCACTCTTAAACCCCACGCCTCGCGTTTTTTTGTTGCCGGCACCGCGTGGCGTCAACCGAGGCCTGGCAGCGTCGTGATCCAAGACAACACCGTGCTGCCAGGCGACGATGCCCCGACCTGGGCGCATGTCGCGGCGCAGATCGCGCTCGCCGCGCGTGCCGTCTGGCAGGCCAGGAGCTGGCCGGCGTGGAAGGAGTTCTTTGCCGAGAACGCGAGCACGCGCACGCCGTCGGCCGATACCAGCGTGGTGACGTCGTTTGCGCTGCATGGCGCGCTGGTGACCGCGCTGCCGCAGATCGTCTGGCGCGTGGTCGGCGGCCGGCCGGAGAAACGCCGCGACGAATTCGGCTACCACGATGGCCGCGGCTGGCGGCCGCATCTGTGGGTGGTCGGCCGCGCCGACGGCATCCGCCTGATCGTCGACATCACCAGCGACCAGTTCGGTGGCCCGGACGTGGTCGTCACCGAAACCGAGCAGGCGCAGTACCTCGCCCACGACGACGTCGAAGCGCTGGAGTTTTATGCGCGGCAGGAAGCCGATGCGGTGGCGATGCTGCTGGACGATCTGGCGGATTCGCTGGCGGCGGGATGAGGCATTGCAGGGTCCGTGCTCGCCCTTGTCGCGGTCATCGAGTGCCGCCGTCTTGAACAAATTTCGTAGTAGCCAGGAACAGGGCCGCGGCCCCCTCCCTCGATACGCCTCGCAGGCGAGGCTACTCGGGACGAACGGAGAGCGGCTCAGGCACCTACGGCGGGTCACGCCCCGCCTGCATGACTACGCCGCGAATTCGCGCCTCCACTCGTCGACTAGCTCGACATGCTGCCGGCCGACATCGCTGATGCGCTGGCAGCCGAGCAGGCTCAGGCCGCGCGCGACTTCGTCTCTGAGCAGCGTGAGGGCGCGGTCGACGCCGGCTTCGCCGCCGGCCGCGAGCCCATACAGATACGGGCGGCCGATCGAGCAGGCATTCGCGCCTAGCGCCAGCGCCTTGAGGATGTGCGTGCCGCGGCGGATGCCGCCGTCGATGATCAGCTCCAACTGGTCGCCGATCGCGTCACGGATGCGCGGCAAGGTGGTGATCGGCGCGGCGCAGCCATCGAGCTGGCGGCCGCCGTGGTTGGACAGCATCGCCGCGGTCGCGCCGGATGACACCGCGCGCTTCGCGTCGCCGACGGCGCTCATGCCCTTGATCGCGAACGCTCCGCCCCATTCGCTCGCGACCCATTCGACGTCCTGCCAGGTAACGCTGCGATCGAACTGGCTGTTGACGTATTCGATCACGCCGACCGCGCCGCCGCTGAGCATATCGACGCGATGCGCGACATTGGCCAGGCCGAAGCCGGGATCGCGCGCGAAGTTGAACAGCCAGCCGAAGCTGCTGGCGAAACTGAAGAAGGTTCTCGGCGTGATCCGTGGCGGCATGCTCATGCCGAGGCGCCGATCGCGTTCGCGATTGCCGGCGACCGCGGTGTCCACCGTCAGGCACAGCGCGCGGTAGCCGGATTGCTTGCAGCGCTGGATCAACTCGCGGGTGAGACCACGATCCTTGAACACGTAGATCTGGAACATCTGTGCGCCGCTTGCTGCGGCCGCCACGTCCTCCAGCGAGGTGGTCGCCATCGTCGACAGCGTGTACAGCGTGCCGTGCTTCGCAGCGGCGCGCGCCACGCCGAGTTCCTTGTGATGGTGGAACAGCCGCGACATGCCGGTCGGCGCCAGAAGAAACGGCAGCCGCAGATCGCAGCCGAGCAGCGTGGTGTCGAGGCCGACTTGGCTGACGTCGTTGAGATAATTCGGCAGCAGTTGCAGCTCGTCGAAAGCCTGGCTGTTGCGTTGCAGCGACCACTCGTCGTCGGCGCCGCCGTCGATGTAATGGAACATCGGCGATGGCAGCTTGCGCTTCGCGCGCCGGCGCAGATCCTCGATGTTGTGGCAGCTGTCCAGACTCATCGCACGCTCCTCTTGGCAGCCAGGGCTCTGTGTTCGGCCGGCCTGTTTTAAATCGCGCCTGCCACGCGACCGCGACGAGTATTGTCAAAGCGCAAGCGGCAAACTAAGGTGGTCCTACCAGTTCTTCAGGATCGAACGCGATGGCGGTCCGTCACGCCGCAGGACGTCCGGACGAGGTCGCGCATCGGTTGATACAGGCGATCCGCAAGGGCGAGTTCAGCCCGCAGCAGGCGCTGCCTTCGGAGCGCGAGCTGTCGGCGCGCTGGAGCTTTTCGCGTTCGATCATTCGCGAGGGCATCGCCATGCTCGTCGCCAAGGGCGCGCTGATTCGCCAGCATGGCCGCGGCACTTTCATCAACGATGCCGAGCATCAGCTCGGCGACCGCATGTGGGCGGAAATGGCGAGCCTGCATGAAAACCTGCAGGGCGATCTGCTGGAGTTTCGCCATGTGCTGGAATGCGCCGCCGCCGAAATCGCGGCCGAGCGCCACGACAAGGCCGATGCACTGAGCCTGGCGAAAGCCGGCGCCGCGGTCGACACCGCCTGGGCGTCCGCGGATCGCAAGGAGCAGCTGAAGGCCGACGTCGCGTTTCATCAGAGCATTGCGCAGGCCACGCACAACCCGGTGTTCTCTCACCTGATGGCCTCGCTGCAGCGGCTGCTGTTGGAACACATGCAGCTGTCGCAGGCCGGCATGGCGCTGCAATCCGGCGTCAGCGCCAGCGTGCGCGAGCAGCATCGCGATCTGCTGGCGGCGATTCTCGCGCGCGACGCGGTTGCCGCGGGCAAGGCCGCCGGCAAGCACCTCGATTTTGTTCGGGTGCGGCTGAATCACATGGAGCCGCGACGCGCGGCGACGCGCGCGAAAAGCTAGTCGCGCGCGTCCGGTCCCTGCACGGCCAGCGCGACTAACGCGGCGGTCAGCGAGCCGGCGCAGCGACGCTCTCGGCGGCCGCAACCTCGTCTGCACGAATCGACCGCCCGTTGCAGCCGCGCGTCGCTAGGCCAGGCCCGACAGCTTCAGCGCGATGCCGATCGCCGCGCTGATGCCCAGCGTCAGCAGCAGATTGACCCGGTAGCGCAGCAACGCGACGATCGCGGCCAGACCCAGCAGCAGCGCGGGCAGATTCAGCGAGGCCAGTCGCGGCAACGGCAGCGCCAGCCCAAAGGCTTTGACGGTGTCCACCTGCGCGAACAGCACGTGGATCGCGAACCAGATCGACAGGTTGAGGATCACGCCGACCACCGCCGCGGTGATCGCGGTCAGCGCCGCACTCAGCCATCGATTGCCGCGCAGACGCTCGATGTACGGCGCGCCGAGAAAGATCCACAGAAAGCAGGGCACGAACGTCACCCAGGTGGACAGCGCGCCGCCGAGCAGCCCGGACAGCAGCGGCGGCAGCGATCCCGGATCGCGATACGCGCCCAGAAAGCCGACATAGGTCAGCACCATGATCAAGGGCCCCGGCGTGGTTTCGGCCAGCGCCAGCCCTTGCAGCATTTCGCCGGGCATCAACCAGCCATAACGCGCCACCGCCTGCTGGTTCATGTACGCCAGCACCGCGTAGGCACCGCCGAACGTCACCACCGCCATCTTGCTGAAGAAGATCGCCTCTTGGGTGAACACGTGCTGCGCCCCGAGCGTTGCCAGCAGCAATGCGATCGGAACGCCCCATAGCAGCACGCCGCAGAGCAACACGCGCAGGCTCCAGCTCGCGCCGCCATGCACCGGGTCCGGAACGCTGTCGTGCTCGGCTGCCGCTCCCGGTCTGGAACCCGGCAGAAACACCGGCGGCGCCAGCCGGCTGCCGAGCAGGCCGATCAGGCCGGCAGCCAGCACGATCAGCGGGAACGGCATGCCGAACGCGAAAATCGCCACGAACGAGATGGCAGCAAGCGCATACAGCGCGCGATGCTTCAGCGCTTTTTTTCCGACGCGGATCAGCGCCTCGATGACGATGGCGAGCGTCGCCGCCTGCATGCCGAACAGCAGGCCCTGCATCCAGCCCAGATCGCCGTAAACGACATAGGCGACCGCGATCAGGCTCATCAGCACGAAGCCGGGCAGGATGAACAGCAGGCCGGCGACGATGCCGCCGCGGGTTCCGTGCAGCAGCCAGCCGATGTAGGTGGCCAGCTGCTGCGCCTCTGGCCCCGGCAGCAGCATGCAGTAGTTCAGCGCATGCAGAAAACGGGTCTCCGATACCCAGCGTTTCTCGTCGACCAGAATGCGGTGCATCAGCGCGATCTGCCCCGCCGGGCCGCCGAAGCTGATGAAGCCGATCTTCAGCCAGACGCGCAGGGCCTCGCTGAAAGCAACCGCCGGCACGGTCGCGGGGCGGGTCGGGATCATCGGATCTGCAGGAATCATCGCGGTCGCCAGCGGCATCGGTTGCGACACATGATACGAGCGCGACGATGGCAATATCCGGTCGCGGCCGGCGCCGCGACGCCGCGCAAACCTCAACGGCTTTTGCGTTGCCTCTGGCGCCGCCAGTCACGGCGCGTGTCGATGTCGAGCAGCACGCTGTCGTCGGCGTCGACCAAGCGCACCCGGCTGCTGCCGGCGAGCAGGCGCCGCGCGCCTTGGTCGCCGGCGAGTTCGGCCGCCCGGTCCAGCAAGGCGCGGCCGAGCAGCACCGGGTTGCCGCGGCGATCACCGACGCGTGGGATCACCGCATCGTCGCCCTGCCGGTACGCGGCGATCAGCGCCTTGATCGTTCGCGTCCTCACACCCGGCATGTCGCCGAGGCAGATCACGGCGCCGTCGATCGACGCCGGCAGCGCGCGGATACCGGCCTGCAGCGAACTCGCCATGCCCCGGCGATAACGCGGATTGAACCTGAATTGATAGCGGCGCCCGCGCACCGATGACAGCTCGCGCTGCACAGGTCCACGTTGATGGCCGGTGACGACGATCAGCGGCCGCGCCGGTGCGCGCATGACCCGCGTCAGCACTTGCGCGACGACGCTGCGGCCGCGCAGCGGCGCCAGCAGCTTATTGACGCGACTGCGGCCGAAGCGGCGCGAACGGCCGGCGGCCATGACGATGCAGGCGATGCGCGGCGCCGGCAGCGCCGCGCCGTCAGTCGGCGCGGCGTTCGGCAATCAGCTCGCCCACGATAGACAGCGCGATTTCCTGCGGCGTGCGCGCACCGATGTTCAGGCCGGCCGGCGTGCGCAGACGCGCCAGTGCGGCCTCGTCGAAACCTTCGCCGCGCAGCCGTTCGATCCTCGTCTGCGCCTTGCGCCGGCTGCCGAGCGCGCCGATGCAATAGGCCTTCGAGCGCAGCGCCGCGGTCAGCACCGCGTGATCGGTATCGGCGTCGTGCGACAGTGTGTAGATCGCGCAGCGCGAGTCGACATGCAGATCGGCCAGCGCGGCATCGATACCGCGGCGGTCGTACAACTGCGGCTCGTAAGGCGCGTCGTCCGCGACTTCGGGGCCGCGCGGCCGCAGCAGCACGGTTTCGATGCCGAAGATCGGCGCCAGCTGCAACAGCGCCAGCACGATGGGATCGCCGCCGACCAGGATCAGCCGTAGCGGCGTCAGCTGGTGGCGTACGTAGCGCTGCGCCTGCAGGCCAGCTTCGATGCGCGCGTCGTCGAACGTGACCGCGCCGGATTGCAGATCGGTGATCACCGCCAGCGTCTGGCGCTCGTTGCGTGCACGCCGCAGCCGCGCCGCGTAATCGGCACCGACGGCGCGCACCAGGATGCGGATGCGGCCGCCGCAGGACAGCTGCACGTCGAGCACCGGGCTGCCGGCGCCGTAGTCGAGCAGGCGCGGCTTGCCGTCGGCGAGCACCGCCAGCGCCTCGGCGGCGACCGCCGCTTCGACACAGCCGCCGGAGACGTAGCCGACCATGTCGCCGGATTCCGACACCGCCATTTCGGAGCCGACCGGCCGCGGCGACGAGCCGACCACGTCGATCAGGGTCGCCAGCGCGTAGCGCCGGCCGCTCGCCGACCAGCGTTCCAGCGTCGGCAACAGATCGTCGATCAGCGCATACGCCGGCCATGCCGGCCAGCCGCCGGGATGCGTCGGTGCTGCGGCCGCGACCGTGATCGCGGCGGTTTCGTTGGAGCCCGCCATGCCCGGTTTTATACCACCTGGAATTTCTGTCCGGCCAACGGCAGCCGGCGCACGCGTTTCCCGGTCAGTTTCGCCAGCGCGTTGGCGACAGCCGGCGCCAGCGGCGGCACGCCGGGCTCGCCGACGCCGGTCGGCGCCTGCTGGCTGTCGACGATGTGCACTTCCACCACCGGCATCTCGCTGATCCGCAGCACCTTGTAGTCGTGGTAATTGCCCTGGCGCACCGCGCCGTTTTCGATGTCGATTTCGCCATACAGCGCCGCCGCCAGCGCGAAGCCGACGCAGCCTTCCATCTGTGCCCTGATCTGGTCCGGATTCACCGCGACGCCGCAGTCGACGGCGACGATCACGCGATCGACTTTCGGCGTGCCGTCGGCCTTCAAGCTGACTTCGGCGACTTGCGCGACATAGGTCTCGAACGAGAAATGCGCGGCGATGCCGCGCGCCTTGCCGGCCGCAAGCGTCGTTTTATTCCAGCCGGCTTTTTCAGCGGCCAGCTTGAGCACGCCGGCCATGCGCGGCTGTTCCTTGAGCAGCTTCAGCCGGTACGCCAGCGGATCCTGCCTGGCGGCGACGGCGAGCTCGTCGAGCATCGTCTCCATCACGTAGGCGGTGTGCGTATTGCCGACCGAGCGCCACCACAAGGGCGGCACGTCCTGCGTCGGCGAATGCAGCGCCGCGCTCATCGCCGGAATCTTGTACGGCGTCGGCCACACGCCTTCGCTGCTGCTGGGGTCGTTGCCGTCCTTGATCATCGCCGCCATCGGCGTGCCGGCCATGATCGACTGGCCGACGATCGCGTGCTGCCAGCCGAGCAGCTCGCCGCTGGCGTCGATGCCGGCCTTGACCTTGTGCACGAACAGCGGCCGGTACCAGCCGGCGCGCATGTCATCTTCACGCGTGCGCTGCACGCGTACCGGCACCGGCCGGCCGATCGCCTTGGCGACGTTGACCGCCTCGACGGTGAAGTCGCTCGCGGCATTGGCGCGGCGGCCGAAGCTGCCGCCGCTGATCAGCGAGTGCAGCTTGACCTTTTCCGGCGGCAGGCCGGCGGCCTTGGCCGCGAACATGTGGTCGAAGCTCGGGAACTGGTGCGCGCCCCAGGTTTCCAGCATGCCGTCGTGCAGCCAGGCGACGCAGTTCAGCGGCTCCATCGGAGCATGCGCGAGGTAAGGGAATTCGTAGACCGCGTCGACGCTTTTTGCGGCTTTTTTCAGCTGCGCCGCGGTGTTCGGGTCGGCATGGATCGTCGCCGCGCCGCTGCCGGCTTCGGCGATCTTCAGATAGTCCGCGTAGAGGCTGCCGGAGTTGAGCTTGGCGGCGCCGCTGTCCCAGTTGATCTTCAGCGCGCGCCGGCCCTGCAGCGCCGCCCACATGCCCTTGCCGACCACCGCGACACCCTCGGGCACCTGGACCACGTCGGTGACGCCCTTGATTTTCTTCGCCGACGCCGCGTCGAAGGACACCAGCTTGGCGCCGAACGCCGGCGGCCGCGCGATCACCGCGGTCAGCAGGCCGGGCAGCTTGACGTCGATGGTGTACATCGCAGTGCCGGTGCACTTGGCCTGGCTGTCGAGACGGCGCGTGTCGTTCTTGCCGATCAGCTTGAAATTCTTCGGGTCCTTCAGCGGCACGTCTTTGGGGACGGTCTGCTTCGCCGCGTCATCGGCAAGTTCGCCGAAGGTGGCCTTGTGCGTGCCGCTGCTGACCACGCCCTTGCTGACGCTGATGCCGGAAGCCGGCACGTTCCAGCGCTGGGCCGCGGCCGAGACCAGCATCGCGCGCGCGGTGGCACCGGCCTTGCGCATCTGCTCCCAGGAGTTGGCGATCGCGGTGGAGCCGCCGGTGCCCTGCGCGCCGAACGCGAGGTTCTTGTACAGCTCGACATTGGCCGGCGCGTACTCGATTTTCACCGAAGGCAGATCGGCGTCCAGCTCTTCGCACAGGATCGTCGCCAGGCCGGTGGTCGCGCCCTGCCCCATCTCGTGATGCTTGATCACCAGTGTCACGCTGTTGTCCGGCGCGATGCGGATGAACGCGTTCGGCGCGAACGCTCCGGCCGGCACTTCACCGACCGCATCGGCAGCGAAAGCCTTCTTTGCCAGCGGCAGTTGCAGACCAAATACCAGGCCGGCGGCGGCGCTGGACTTGAGGAAATCGCGGCGCTTCAGGCCGGGCTTGCGATCGGTTTCGATCGGCGTGGCGCCGGCGAAGATCGCGGCGGCGGAGGTGGGATCGAGCATGCGCATGTCGTGCTCCTAGGCGGCCAGCTTGGCGGCGGCGGCGTGCACCGCGGCGCGGATGCGCACGTAGGTCGCGCAGCGGCAGATGTTGCCGGCCATGGCCTGGTCGATGTCCTCGTCGGTCGGCGTGGGCTTGAATTCCAGCAACGCCACCGCGGTCATGATCTGGCCGGACTGGCAGTAGCCGCACTGGGCGACGTCGAGGTCGATCCAGGTCTGCTGCACGGTCTTGGCGGTCTTGCTGCTGAGGCCTTCGATGGTGGTCACTTCGCGGCCGACCATGCCCGACACCGGCGCGCTGCAGGAGCGCAGCGGGCTGCCGTCGACATGCACGGTACAGGCGCCGCACTGGGCGGCGCCGCAGCCGAACTTGGTGCCGGTCAGGCCCAGGTCGTCGCGCAATACCCACAGCAGCGGCGTGTTGGGATCGGCGTCGACCGAATGCGGGCTTCCATTGACCTTGAGTGCGACCATCTGGCTCTCCGAGTATTGCGGATGGCGGGTCCGGCGCAGGACGTGCCGCGCGGCGGGGGCTTACAGCATAACCAAAGCTCCGGCTTGTGTGGATGACCGGTCACACCGCTATCATGCAAGCCAGTTGTGATTCCCTCGCCAGCCTCGCGGCCAGCCACTGGAGACGCTGCAATGGACAACAGGATGTTTCGCGCCACGCTGGGCGCGCTGCGCCAGGCACTGCTGGTCGGCCTGCTCGCCGCCGGCCTCGGCAACGCAGTGGCGGCCGACAAACCCGCGCAGACACTGAAATCCCCGGCGGATTTCGCCGGCATCGCCGACCCCACCGCGCGCTCGCAGGCGCTGTTTACCGAGGCCGGCAAGGTGATCCAGCATCCGCGCTGCCTGAACTGCCATCCCAAGGGCGACAGTCCGACCCAGGGCATGGACATGCACCCGCATACCCCGCCCGTGGTGCGCGGCCAGTTCGGCCTCGGCGCCACCGCGCTCGCCTGCTACACCTGCCACCAGCAGCAGAACTTCGACACCGCCGGCGTCCCGGGCAACCCGGCCTGGCATCTGGCGCCGATCGAAATGGCCTGGCAGGGCCAGACGCTGGGCCAGATCTGCGAGCAGCTCAAGGACAGCAAGCGCAACGGCGGCAGGTCGCTGCAGCAGATCCAGGAGCACATGGCCAAGGACCCGCTGGTCGGTTGGGGCTGGAAGCCCGGCATCGACATCAGCCGCCAGCCGCGCGAAGCCGTGCCCGGCACGCAGGCACAGTTCGGCGCGCTGATCGGCGAGTGGATCAAGACCGGCGCGGCCTGCCCGGCGGGGTAACGCAAACCCGGCGGGCCGCAAGCGGCCCGCTTGCGCAGGTCGATTCGCGCTGATCCTCAACACAGTTGCTCATTTCGTTGATGTCAGTAACATGACGCTAAGTGCGAGTGCCTCGCCGGCGTCGTCAGTGAACGCCATCGGTCGACACCGGTGCCGGCGTCTCGCGCACACGATTCCCGGCAGGCCGGGTCAATAAGGCGCCCACGCAGGCACGAGCCGCGACCGATCGCGGCCGATCATCCGACGGAGAGTTCAGCGATGCAGATGACAGGGCAACAGCGGATTTCCGCGTCCCGCGAACAGGTTTGGGCGGGGCTCTACGATCCCGAGGTGCTCAAGCGCTGCATTCCCGGTTGCCAATCGGTGACGCAGGAATCCGAAGACCGCATGCGCGCGGCGGCCGAGATCAAGATCGGGCCGATCGGCGCGCGCTTCAGCGGCACGGTGACCCTGTCGGACATCGACAGGCTCAACAGCTATACGCTGACCATCGAAGCCCAGGCCGGCACGGTCGGCTCGGTCAAGAGCATCGCCAAGGTGCGGCTCAGCGAGGACAACGGCGCGACGCTGCTCGCCTACGAAGTGGACGCGCAGATCAGCGGCCGCCTAGCGCAGCTTGGCGGCCCGATCATGGACGCGACCGCCAAGCAGATGGCCGGCCGCTTCTTCTCGCAGTTCGGCAACATCGTCGGCAAGCCGACGCCGGCAGCTGCGACCGCCGGCGCGAGCAGCGCGGCGGTCGCGCAGAGCGCCGGCCAATACGCGGCGCCGGCGGCGGCGCGCGGCGGCGTGTCGATGAGCTGGCTGCTCGCCCTGGTGGTCGCGGCGCTGGTCGGTTATCTGGTCGGGCACGGCCAGGTCGGCGCGGCCGGTGCTTCCGAATGGATCGGCCTGTCGATCGGCCTGCTGGTGGTCATCGTCGCCGCAGCCGGCTTCGAGTTCGGCCGGCGTGCCGCGGCGCCGGTGGTGACGCTCGATGCCGCGCTGCTGGCGCGCCTGCTCGACGAGAGCAAGCGGTGAAACCGGCGCCTTTCGACTACGTCGCGCCGACGACGATAGAAGAAGCCTGCACGCATCTGGCCGAGGCCGGCGGCGGCGCAACCCTGCTCGCCGGCGGCCAGACCCTGATGCCGCTGCTCGCGCTGCGCATGAGCCAGCCATTCGTGCTGATCGACATCAATCGCATTGCCGCGCTCAAGGGCGTGTCGCGCGACGACGGCGGCACGCGCATCGGCCCGATCATGCGCCAGAACGACGTCATCGCCGATGCGACCCTGGGCAGCGTGCTGCCGGTGCTGGTCACCGCGACGCGCCATGTCGGCCATCACCAGACGCGCAATCGCGGCACCATCGGCGGCTCGATCGCGCTCGGCGAACCGGCTGCGGAACTGCCGGCGACCGCGGTCGCGCTCGGCGCCTCGGTGGAAGTGCGCTCGACGCGCGGCAGTCGCCGCATCAAGGCCGAAGCGTTTTATCTAGGCCCTTATGCGACCGCGCTGGAATTCGACGAGCTGGTCACCGGCATCCACTTTCCGGACTGGCCGGCCGATGCGATTTCGCTATTCAACGAAGTCGCGATGCGGCCCGGCGATTTCGCGCTGGTCGGCCTGACCGGCGCGCTCAGCGTCGTCGACGGCCGCGTCGCCCGCGCCGGCATCGCCTGGTTCGGCATGGGCCCGACGCCGATGCGCGCGCGCCAGGTCGAGGCGGCGCTGATCGGCCAGAGCGTCGACGCGCTCGACGTCGCCGCGCTCGCCGATCTGGCGATCGCCGACACCGCGCCTTTCGACGATCACCACGCCAGCGCGGAATACCGCCGCACCGTCGGCCGCCGCGTGTTCGCGCGCGTGCTGAACGAGCGGGTCAATACGAGACACAGCGCATGAGCACGCATTCGATTCGCGTCACCATCAATGGCCGCGCACACGAAGCCCAGGTCGAAGGCCGTCTGCTGCTCAGCGATTTCCTGCGTGGCGACGCCGGCTACACCGGCGTGCACGTCGGTTGCGAACACGGCGTCTGCGGCGCCTGCACGGTGATCGTCGACGGCCTCGCGGTGCGCTCCTGCCTGATGCTCGCGGTGCAGGCCGACGGCGCGGCGATCACCACGGTCGAGGGCCTTGCCGCCGAAGACGGCACGCTGCATCCGGTGCAGCAGGCGATGCGCGACGAGCACGGCCTGCAATGCGGCTTCTGCACGCCCGGCATCGTGATGACGCTGGCCGCGCTGACCGGCGGTGAACACAAGACCAGCCAGGAGAATGTGCTCGCCGCGCTGTCCGGCCACATCTG
Source organism: Hydrocarboniphaga sp. (assembly GCF_965279055.1). Lineage (NCBI taxonomy): Bacteria > Pseudomonadati > Pseudomonadota > Gammaproteobacteria > Nevskiales > Nevskiaceae > Hydrocarboniphaga > Hydrocarboniphaga sp. Next base: position 3,665,166 of record NZ_OZ257125.1, read on the forward strand.
CCGCTGCACCGGCTACCAGGGCATACGCCGCGCCGCGATCAGGCTCGCCGGAGACGCCGCTTGAACGCGCCGCATTCGGCGCCGATCACGCGCACCGAGGGCTATATCGGCAAGCGCGTCGCGCGCACCGAGGACACGCGCCTGCTGATGGGCCGCGGCGTCTATGTCGACGACGTCGGCCTGCCCGGCATGCTGCAGGTGGCGTTCCATCGCAGCCCGATCGCCCGCGGCAAAATCAAGTCGGTTGATCTCTCCGTCGCGCGCGAAATCCCCGGCGTCTACGCCGTGCTGACCGCGCAGGACTTGGCGCGTTACAAGGTCGACATGCTGAGCTTCTTCCTGGCCGCGCCGGTGGTGCCGGTGCCGGTGCTGGCGACCGACTGCGTGACCCATGTCGGCGACCCGATCGCGATGGTCGTCGCCCAGGATCGCTACATCGCCGAAGATGCCGCCGGCCTGATCGTCGTCGAGTACGAGGAAGAAGATCCGGTGGTGACACTGGCCGACGCCAAGAGCGGGCCGCTGGTGCATCCGGGCACCGACTCCAACGTCGCCGCCGCGACCGGCTCCGAAGAAGCCGACGAGGAGCTGGAAGCGCTGCTCGCCGGCGCGCCGCATCTGATCAGGCTGGAGCTGACGCATCAGCGCATCGCGCAGTCGCCGATGGAACCGCGCGGCGTCGTCGCCGCGCCGCAGGGCAACGACGAGCTGACGATCTATCTGTCCTGCCAGGGCCCGCAGCTGGCGGCACGCTGGTTCGCGCAGGCCTTCGGCATGCCGGCGACCGCGATCCGCGTGATCTCGAAAGACGTCGGCGGCTCGTTCGGCCTGAAAGGCCAGCCCTGGCGCGAGGAAGTCGCCGTGGTGCTGGCGGCGATGCTGCTGCGGCGGCCGATCAAATGGATCGAGGATCGCCTGGAAAACCTGACCTCGGCGAACCAGGCGCGCGAGCAAGAGATCAGGCTGCGCGTCGCGTTCGACAAGGACGGCAACCTGCTCGGCTCGCACGCCGACTACGGTCTCAACAACGGCGCCTATCCGCAGGGCGCGGACAGCAACATCGCGGTGATGATGTTCCTGTGGGCCGCGCACAAATGCCCGACGTTCGGCTTTCACGCGCGCGGCTGGTTCACCAATACCGTGGGTCTGTCGGCGTATCGCGGGCCCTGGGCGCTGGAATCACTGGCGCGCGAAGTGCTGCTGGATCGCGCCGCGCGCCAGCTCGGCATCGACGCAATCGAGCTGCGCCGCCGCACGCTGATCACCCGGGCCGACCAGCCCTGCACCACGCCGATGGGCCTGCAGCTGGACGACATCAGCCCGGCCGAATGCCTGGAAGAACTGCTGCGCCATGTCGACGTCGCCGCGTTCCGCGTCGAGCAGGCGCAGGCGCGCAAGCAGGGCCGCTATCTCGGCCTCGGCGTCGCGACGTATATCGAACCGACCGCGGGCAGCACCGGCATCGCGGTGCTGATCAGCGAATCGGCGCATATCCGTATCGAGCCCACCGGCAAGGTCAGCGCGGTGGTGTCGACGCATTCGCAGGGGCACGGCACGCAGACGACGATGGCGCAGGTCATCGCCGAAACCCTCGGCGTGCTGTTCGAAGACGTGACCATTCACGAGGACGACAGCTCGCGCGGTGGCTACGGCTCCGGCGCTTACGGCAGCCGCCAGGCGGTCGCCGGCGGTGGCGCCTGCATCCGCGCGTCCGAACTGCTGCTGGAGAAAATCAAACTCGCGGCGGCGCATCTGCTCAACGTCAGGCCCGAGGAAATCCTGCTGCGCGACGGCGTGATCCACGCGCTGGGCGACAAACAGCAGAGCGTGACGCTGCGCGATCTCGCCGACATCGCCTACGGCGAACCGGATCGCCTGCCCGAAGGCATGGAGGCCGGCCTGGAAGTGCAATACCGCTATCGCCCGCCGCCGATCACGATGACCAGCGCCGCGCATGCCTGCATCGTCGAAGTCGACGCCGACACCGGCTTCGTCAAGATCCGCCGCTGGGTCACCAGCGAAGACTGTGGCGTGATGATCAATCCCTCGGTGGTCGAAGGCCAGATCGCCGGCGGCCTGGCACAGGCGATCGGCTGCGTGCTGCTGGAGGAAGTCTCCTACGATCCGCGCGGCAATCCGACCGCGGTCACGTACAAGGACTATCTGCTGCCGTCGATCAGCGACGTGCCGACGTTCGAGTATCACCACGGCGCCTCGGCGCCGTCGAAAGCCGAAGGCGGCTTTCGCGGCGTCGGCGAAGGCGGCTGCATCATCGGCCCGCCGACGCTGGTCAACGCGATCGCCGACGCACTGTCGCCGTTCGGTGAAATCAAGGTCGAGCTGCCGCTGACGCCGACCAAGCTATTGGAAGTGATCGAAGGCCGCTCGCTGGCGAAAAAGCCGGCCGAGCCGGCCGCTGTATCGCCGGCCAGCGGGCCGGCGGAGACACCGATGCCGGTCGCCGAGGCCGTCGTCAGCGAGCCTTCGTCGGCACTGACGCCGGCCCCGATCACCGAGCCGGCCGCGCAGGCCAGCATCGACGGCATGTGGAAGTTCGTGCTGTCGACGCCGATGGGGCCGCAGGCTTTCACCGGCAAGCTGGTCACCGACGGCAACACCGTCAGCGGCTCGTTCTACTTCAACATGGACGAAGCCAGCTTCACCGGCACGATCAACGGCAACAACCTGAAGTGGGATCTGAAAGTCACCAAGCCGATGTCGATCACGCTGAAGTACGACGTGCAGATCAACGGTGACAAGCTCACCGGCAAGGTGAAGATGGGCATCTTCGGCACCGCCAAGCTCAGCGGCGAACGCGCCTAGCTCCCGGCGCCGCGCAGCCAGCCGGCGATATCCGCCACCGCCTCGCGATGCGCGGCGGTGGGCCTGGTGCCGACGAAGCCGTGCACCTGGCCGGGATAACGCTTCACCTGCACCTCGACACCGGCCTGCTGCAGGCGCTCGGCGTACGCCAGTCCTTCGTCGCGAAGCAGGTCGTCTTCCGCGAGCACGAACAGGCTGCGCGGCAGCGCGCTCAGGTCGGCGACATGCAGCGGCGTCGCCAGATCGTGCGAGCGCATGCCTTTTGTCCACAGCGGGCTGCCGCGCAGGTACAGGTCCCACAGCTCGACCATCTTGACGTGCGGCAGTCCGGACTTCGGCCCGCCGTGTTCGCGGTACGACGGCCATTGCCCGAAAGCGCCGTGATCGGTGACCGGATAGATCAGCACCTGTCCCTTGATCATGCCCGGCTGCAGCGCGCGCGCCTGCTGCGCCGCCACCGCGGCCAGATTGCCGCCGGCGCTGTCGCCGCACAGCGTGATGCGCGCGGGATCACCGCCGAGACGCGCGACGTTGTCGCGCATCCATTGCAGCGAGGCCAGGCAGTCCTGCACCGGAATCGGGAACGGATGCTCCGGCGCGAGGCGATATTCGACGGACACGACCAGATGCCCGGCCTGCACGCACAGATCGCGGCACAGCGCGTCGTGGGTGTCGAGATCGAAGCCGACCCAGCCGCCGCCGTGGAAGAAAAGCAGCACCGGGAACGGCCCCTTGCCACGCGGCTTGTAGATACGTAGCCGGATGCGGCCGCCGTCCACCGGCATGGTCTCGTCGCTGACGTCGACGTCGGTGGCGAACTTGCCGCGCCAGGCGTAGCGGACCGTCACCCGGATCAGCCAGCGCAGGAAGTTGAGTTTGAGCAATTCGAACATGGCGGCTTCCCGTGTTTAGAACGACAGGCCGAGTCGCGCGATCAGGGTGCGCGGCCGGATGTAGCCGTCGCTGCGTGCGCACGCCGGCCTCGTAGCTGCAGATCGTGTCGTACTTGCAGGAGTCCGCCGAGCTGGGTGTCAGTGTACCAACCCGTACCTGCGGGCCGCCGAAATGGCAGCGCTGCGTGCGTCGAGCACGGAGCGATAATCGCTTGCGGGCAGCGCAGCGCCACAAGCGCGGCGCTTTGCGGCTCAGCCAGCGGACCGCTGGGGCGCAGACGCCCGCGACCGACGCACCGCCAGCGCCCAGATCGCCAGGCCGCCGAGTGCCAGCGCGCAGCCGACCCAGCCGGTCGAGACCCAGCCATAGCCTGCCGTGATCGCGATGCCGCCGAGCCAGGGGCCGAGCGCGTTGGCGAAGTTGAACGCGGAATGATTCAGTGCCGCGGCCAGGCGCTGCGCGTCGCCGGCCACGTCCATCAGCCGCGTCTGCAGCACTGTCGCCAGCGCGGTGCCGCAGCCGAGCAGGAACACGTCCAGCGTGATGCTCCACAGCCGCTGCGCGGCCAGCGGATACAGCGCCAGGCAGGCCGCCGACCACAGCAGCAGCACGCTGGCGGTGGTGGTCAACGCGCGATCGGCGAAGCGCGGCACCAGCAGGTTGCCGGCGGTCATGCCGATGCCGAATGCGGCGAGCACGAAAGGCAGCGTCGCCGGCGACGCGCCGGTGACCGCGTCCAGCGTCGAGGCCAGATAGGTGTAGACCGCGAACACACCGCCGAAGCCGATCGCGCCGGTGGCCAGCGTCAGCCAGACCGCGCCGTTGCGCAATGCGCCGAGTTCGCGCAGCGGGCTGGCGTCGCGATGCGCGCGATCACGCGGCGCATAGGCCGCGACCAGCGCCACCGTGATCAGCGCCAGCAGCGCGACCACGCCGAAGCCCCAGCGCCAGCCCAGCGCCTGGCCGAGCGCGTTCGCGGCCGGCACGCCGATGATCGTCGCCACGGTGAGCCCGAGCAGCACGCGGCCGACCGCGACGGTGCGCCGCTGCGCCGGCACCAGGCTCGCGGCCATCAGCATCGCGATGCCGAAATAGGCGCCGTGCGGCAGGCCGCTCAGAAAGCGGAACAGCAGCATCCAGTGATAGCTCGGCGCCAGCGCCGACGCGGCGTTGGCCAGCGCGAACAGGCCCATCAGCAACAGCAGCACGCTGCGCTGCGCCATGCGCGCCGACAACACCGCGATCAGCGGCGCACCGACGACCACGCCGAGCGCGTAGGCGCTGATGACATGGCCGGCCGTCGGCACGGAGATACCCAGATCGGGCGCGAAATACGGCACCAGGCTCATCGTCGCGAACTCGGTGGTGCCGATGGCGAAGCCGCCGACGGCGAGCGCGAAGTGCACCAGTGAGGGATGTGCGGCGCTGGCCGCCAAAACGGGAGAGGATGAATCGGGGACGCGGATGCCGCCTTCCATTGCTGCGGATACTCCGAAATTGGCCGACAGGCGCCGGTTGCAGCCGCAGGCAGCGGGCCGGTCCTGTCGTAAGCCTTCGCTGACATCACGGGTCGATCGGATACGCATAGCGCGCCGGCGCATGTCAGGCCATTCTAAACGCGCCAGCTGCTACCGACGTCACGTCGGCATTCAGGCAGCACGTTGCACTATCGGCGCCGACCGACCCAAAGAAGGGTCCCCCATCCTAAGGTAGGAACAGACTATGAAACGCACACTCCTGATGACGCCGCTGCTGCTGGCGACGATGGCCAGCTTTGGTGCCCACGCGGCGGATACCGGCCGCCTGTCGCGCCTGGGCTCCGGCTCCGGCCTGCTCGGCGTGAATACCGACAGCAATCGCACCGCATTGTTCGCGCGCAACCGCGAATCTACCAGCAGTGGGTTTGCCGCCCGGCTCAATCGCGACACCTCCGGCAGCCGCAGCCTGTCGGCCGATCGCTCAAGCTCGCGTCCGCTGCTGGCCGGCCTGAGCCGCAGCGACGCCGGCGACCGCTCGCTGGCCGACCGCCTGCCGAAAATCAGCAGCAGCCGCGACAGCGGCGACGGCAAGTTCTCGCAGACGCTGACCATCGACGGCAACAACGCCAGCTTGGCGATCAGCAACGGCGTCGAACGCAGCGGCCAGACGCTGAGCGAACGCTTGCGGCAGATCGGCTCCGGCGAAACGCGCTCGCTGGACAGCGGACTCAAGCTGACGTCGAGCGTCAAGGTGACCACCTCGCGCGACAGCGGCGGCGACAACAACGCGCTCGGCCTCGGCCGCGAGCGCAGCAGCGACCGCAGCTACGAGCAGTCGTCGACGCTGAATCTGGGCCGCGAAGGTTCGGCAACGCCGGCCCGCGACGGCAACAAGTCCAGCCGCGACGTCACGCGCACGATCAGCAGCAGCAACACCTTCAGCAGCAGCCTCGATCGCAGCGTCGCGCCGTTGACCGACGCAGGCGAGACCCGCAACACCAGCCGCGCCATCGACACCCGCTACGGCTTCAAGTACAGCGCCGGCAGCCAGCGTGAAGGCCTGACGGTGACCGACCGCCAGCGCAGCTTCGAGCCGAACTTCAAGATCGAGAGCGACGGCTGATCCGGCGAACAGCATTGAAGAGGCACAACAGTACCTGCGCCGGCTGATGCCGGCGCAGTTTCATGTGCAGCGCAGAGGCGGCGGGCAGAACAACAGCAGGCGACAGAACCGCTGAATCGAAGCAGGAGAGTTCCGCATGCCGGTCATCGCGCCGCCACCGCTGATTCCGCAACAGGCCACGGTCGAGTTGATCCGCCAGCAGCCATCGACCGTCCGCGTTGCGTTCCGCGACGCGGAGGAAACCGTGCAGATCGAGCTGCACGGCGCCGCGCTGCTCGACGCCGCACAAGCCAGCGCCGCGCTGAAACGCGCTAAAACCCTGTCCGATGCCCTGTACGAACTCGCCCAGGCCTGCGCCGATGGCGGTTATCCGGCGACGCAGCTGACGTATGCGCGCTCCGGCGACGTGGTCTACGTGCAGCTGACGCCGGGCGGCGTGAGTTCGGTCAGCGGGCCGCCGCGACTCGCTGCCTTCTTTCGCGGTATCGAACGCGAGCAACCACTGACTGACGCCACTCTGGAGCGCCGGCAGCTGCTCGCATCGCTGTATGCGGATCGCAGCGATCTGACCGTGCAACCCAAGCTGATCGCCGGCGACGCCGGCACCGTGTTCGATCTGAAACCGGATCGCCAGTCGCGCAGCACGCCGATCGCGAGCGTCGATTTCGGCAACCCGGGCAACCGCTTCGTCGGCCGCTACTTCAGCAATGCCGAGCTGCGTTACGCCTTCGACAGCGGCGACGAATTCAAGGCCTCGTGGAATCATGGATTCACCGATCTGGGCGAAACCCGCGGCGCAGACGGCTACGAGGAACAGAACCTGGTCTGGAGCCGGGTCACGCCTTACGGCGTATTCGGCCTCGGCGGACGCAACGTCGATTATGGCCAGAACCTGGAAAATCCGGCGCCGCTGCGCAACAACCTGCTGCACTACGACAGCGACATCCAGCGCCTGCAGGCCAGTGCACTGCTGCCGCTGATGGCGCGCCGCGACTGGCGCTGGCTGCTCGACGCCAGCGCGGACTACAGCCACCGGCGCTATCGCGAGACGACCACCGATTCCTTGATGCAGAACCAGGAATACGGCTCGCTGCAGCTGGCCAGTTTCTATGTCGCCGACGCGACGCTGCTGCTGCAGCCGCTGGATATCAGCGTCGGCGCTAGCTTGCGCAAGGGCCTGGGCGATGATCGCAGCGGCGATCAGCAAGTCGCGGCCGATCTGGGCTATCTGAGCCTGCGGCCGGAATTGCGTCTGAACTGGAATCTCGGCATGCAATGGCGACTGCGCTTCGACGCGCTCGGCCAATACAGCCGCGACATACTGCCGGTGGAAGAACAATGGGTGCTCGGCGGTGCCGACGGCGTACAGGCGTTTCTGCCCGGCGTTGCCGTCGGCGACAGCGGCGCGATCGCCAAACTCGCACTGGAGCGCAACAGCGGCCAGCTCGGCGCGCTGCGCCTGCGCATCGGCGTCTTCAGCGAGTACGGCTACGCCAAATTCAGCGACGCCGGCGCCGCTGTCGACGCGCAATCGGTCGCCGATATCGGTATCGCACTTCGCGCGAGCCTGCGCCATGTCGAGGCCAGCGTGTCCGCCGCAGAACCAGTCCACGACAGCGGCATCCCGCAAAGCGTGGTCGACGACGCGCGTTCGCGGCTGTTGTTCAGGCTCAAGGCGATGTTCTGATTCCGACTCACAGCGGCAGAGGCGCCGGCGGCAGCAGGCTGGGACGACGGATCAGCGCGCCGCCGGCGAGCAAGGGATCGATCGCCGCGATCGCCCCGTCCAGGCTCAGTTCCGCTGCGCTGCCGTCGACTTGGGTCCAGCTCAAGGTGACGCGGATCTGCAGCAAGGCGGCGCGGGCAGAACCACTGCAGACCCCGGGGGTCAGCGCAGCAGCGTCACACCAGGAATAGCCGCTGACAGACCAATGGCGCTGATAGCGGAAATCGGACAGCGCGATGTCGCCGGCAGCAACCATCAGGCTACCATCGGCGTTCTCGCGGCCGCCGCGATCGTCGCCGCATTCGTCGAAGCCGTAGGTGCCGCCGCCGGCCGCTGGCAGTTGCGTGAACTGCCGCAGGTCGTCGAGCTTTTCCCTGGCCAGTTGCGCGGCCGCGGCACGGGCGCGCGCGTTGCTGCCTTCGAGCAGCACCAGCGCCTGCAAGCGGCACAGTGCCGGCACACCGAGCGCGAGCACCAGCAATGCGATCAGCACATCGAACAGGGCGAGCCCGCGCTGCCGCTGCGGCTGCCCTTGCATCAATAGTCGCGCCAGCTGCCGGGCACCGGTGTCAGCAGCAGCGGCGCCTCCGCACCGCTTTGCAGCGCCGAGGCGACCGCGGCGTCCGGGCGGATCAGGTAGGCGCCCGATGAGATTTCCAGCGGGCCGTTCGCGACCAGCGCACCGGCGATGCTCGCGTCGTGAGTCAGCGCGATGCCGGAGCTGCCAGCGTCGTGCGACAGCAGCACCAGCAGGCCGGAAAACGCGTTGCCATCCAGGCTCAGTCGCCCGTTGGCGACCACCAGCAACAACGGAGCCGTCGCGCTGCCGATGGCCACATCCGGCGTCGCAACGCAGTCGCCCTCGATCCACCAGGCGCCGTGCGTATCCGGCCCCAGCGAGGCGCAGCGATCGAGGCCCGGCATCTGCGCGCGCAGGCTCGGCCACAGCAGCGCGCCGACACCGAATACGCGTTCGACGATGTCGCCGGGCGCGACGCTGCTGTCGCGATTCACGCCGAGGTTGCCGTCGACGTCGAGCATGTCGGCCTGCTCCAGCCCCGGCTCGCTCAGCGTCGCGCCGCAGGCGCTGGCGGCATCGGACGAAACCGCACAGGTCTGACTGGTGTCGGCCAGATGCGCATCGCCGGCCGTCCATATCGACAGCGGCGCGGCGACGATACGGCCACTGCCACCGAAGCGTGCGCTGGCGGCGATCACCGTCGCTTCCGGCCACTGCGCAATCAACGGGTGGATCAGCACGTCCTGCCGCACCAGCGCGCGGCTGCGGCCATCGGCGCTGGCGCTTTCGCCAACGACCTGCAGCACGTCGGCACGCGGCGCCGCCGTGCCGGCGGTCAGTGCGAGCGCCAGAAAATGCAGCCTCGCGGAATCTGCGCCGGCGCTGTAGCGCGCCTCGGCGACGTCGGCATACGCGGTCCAGCGCGAGTCGAAGAGATTGCGGACGCCATCGCCACAAGGCGGGTCGATACGCGTGCCGGAACAGGCCGACCAGCGTTGCGCAGCGCTGGACATCCAGCCCTCTGCCTGCGTTGCGGCAATGCGGTTGGCGTTGGCACGCAGGTGCGTCAGACCGCGCGCCAGCTCCAGCTCGGCCAGCGCGGCGAGCCGCTGGGTCTGCGCGTCGCTGGCCATGCTGCGCTGATCGCCGACGGCGATTTGCATCGCCGACAGCACCAGCAGCGTGACCAGGATCAGCAACAACAGCGCGACACCGGTCGCGACTGCGCCCCGCTGCGATTCAGCGCAGCGCATCATTGCGCAGCTGCGCGACGGCACGCAGCGAACGGTCCGCCGTCGCGACCGAGCGCAACTGCACGTCGACCGCGAAGCTCGCCGAGCGGCGCTGCCCTTGCAGCGCATTGCCGGATGCGGTCGGCTGCGCCTGATACGCGATGTTCAGCGCGGTGACGCGTAGCGCGCGCTCGTCGCTGACGTTCTCCCAGTTGCCGTCGCCGCAGCTGTCGGCGTTGTTGACCGAGCGCAGCGCGCGATCGGCGGCGTTGTAGCGATAGCCATAGCGCTCCTGGTCGTCGCGCACGCCGTTGCCGTTTTCGTCGTAGCTGAAAACCAGGCAGTCGGTGCCGGACGCGGCCAGCGTGTCGAAAGGATTCAGCACGGTCCAGCTGCCCGCGGCGATGCGCATCGTCGACAGGCTGCCGCTGCCAAGCGTCGCGCTGATTGTCGACGCGCTGAGATAGGCGCTGATCGTGAGTTCGTAGCGGCGCGTGGCGCCGCTGGCATCGCGCGCGCTGATCACCAGCTTGCGGCCGACCAGAACCGCCGACGACAACGGTGAGGCGAACGCGGCATCCACCGTCGAAGTGCCGGCCAGCACTGACTGCAGGCCGATGCTGCCGGACGCGGCGCTGGCGATCAGGTCATGCGAATTGGCTGCGCGCGATACCGCGCCCGCGGCGTTCCAGCCGCCGGCCCGCGTGATGTCGCGTTGCATCACGTCGACCAGCTGGCGCAGATCCTGGTTCATGCGCGTGCGCTGCAGGCTGTCGCGATGCAGGCTCAACGTCGAACTCAGCAGGCCGACCGCGGCGCTGAGCGCTATCGAGCCCAACAGCAGGGCGATCATCAGCTCGATCAGCGTGAAGCCGCGCATCGTCGCCGCGCTCAGCATGCCGGCTGGCCCGGCACGGCGCGCGCGCCGCTCGGCGAGCACAGGCGCAGACGCCCCAGCGAGCTGATGACGACGCGCAGGGTCTGGCCACTGCTGCCGACGCTGAAGGCGATGTTGCCGGCGACCAGATCGGGCCGCACCGGGCTGAAACGCAGGCTGCTGCCCAGCGAACTCGGCTCCAGCGATATGCCGTGATACTCGCTGCTGCGAACCACGCGCGGCAACGGCAGCGCGCTCAGCGCATCGCGATCGATGAAGCAGAACGCGCTGGCGTTGCGATCGTCGAGCCGGCAGTCGCAGGAGGGTTTCAGGCTCAAGCCCCAGCACCAGCTGGTTCCGGCGCTGTCGCGCACCAGGCTCAGGTAGACCGGCTGCGCGCGCTCGCGTGCGGCGCTGCGCGCTTCGCCCATGTCGCTGCGCAGGCGGTCGGCGGCGCTTTTCAGGGTCGAGGTCATGCCAAGCTCGCTGAAAGACGGCAGGCTCGCCGCCAGCAGCACGCCGAGAATCGCGACCACGATCATCGCCTCGAGCAAGGTGTAACCGCGCAAATCTCGCATCCCGGCCCCCGCCAGACGACGATGCCGCCAATCTAGGCGTGCATCGCGCGGCCGACTGCGCGCAACGTCACCGATGCGCGATGCGGCGACGCGCAAACTGCGAACGACTCGACACGAGCACATCGATGCACCAGCACCATCGCGGATACGGCCTGATCGAACTGGCGGTGGCGATCAGCCTGATCGCGCTGCTGGCGTCGATCGCCGTGCCCACGTATCAGCGCGTGGTGCGCAAGACCCATCGCAGCAGTGCGATCGCGGCCCTGATGGAGCTGCATCTGCGCCAGGAAAAATACCGCGCCGACAACGCGGCGTATGCCACTGCGCTAACCCAGCTCGGCACGCCGGGCGGCGACGTCGCCGATTACTACAGCCTGTCGATCGCGGCTTCGACCGCGACCAGCAATACCTTGCGCGCCGACGCGCGCAGCACCGGCAATCAGAATGCCGACGCGCAGGGCGATGTCAGCTGCGCGCGGCTGGAGATCGATCAGAGCGGCACGCGAACGCCGGCGGCGTGCTGGCGTTAGCGCAAAGCGCAATCCCGGGTTTCACCCCCGCGACGCGCGCCCGGGCTTGTACGCCGCCGCATCCACCTGCGTCGCCTTGTCTTCGATCAGGTCGGCCAGCAGTTCGGTCGAGGCCGGCGCCATCACCAGGCCGTTGCGGTAGTGGCCGGCGTTGACCCACAGGCCAGGCAGCGCGGGATGCGCGCCGATATAGGGAATGCCGTCGGCAGTGCCCGGGCGCAGGCCGCTCCAGTGCGCTTCGACCTGGCCCTTGACCTCGTCACCGAGCAGGCCGGCGGCGAAGGCCACAAGCTCGTCGCGCGCATCGCCGGTGATGCTCTTGTCGAAGCCGGCATGCTCGACCGTGCTGCCGACCAGGATGCGGCCGTCGCGGCGCGGGATCAGATAGCGCCCCTGGCTGAAGACGATGCGCTTGAGCCGGCTCGGCACGGCCTGCAGCAGCAGCATCTGGCCGCGCACCGGCGCCACCGGCAGCGCGCCCAGCGCGCCGCTCCAGGCGCCGGCGGCCAGCACCACGGCGTCGGCGCGGTGCTCGTCGCCGGCCACGGTGCGCACGCCGCTGACACGCTCGCCGTCGCGCAGCCAGCCGGCGACCGGCGTGTTCTCGTGCAGCTCGATGCCGAGCTGACCCAGCCTTAGACGCAGCGCCTGGCCGAGCCGCGGATTGCGGATCTGCCCTATCCACGGCAGCAACAGGCCGGGCAGCGCCGGGCCGCGCGTGCGCAGGATCGCGTCGATCTCCATCGCCGGCAGCCCCTCGGCGGCGCACCAGGCCTGGCCGGCGGCGATCTGCGCCGGGTCCAGCAGCATCGCGCCGGAGGCGAGCAACTCGGGATCGACGCCGGTGGCCGCGGCCAGTTCCGGCGCCAGGGCCTTGTACAACGGCAGGCTGCGCCGGCTCAGCTGCCAGACCGGCGCGGGGTAGTTCCACGGCAGGATCGGGCTCAGAATGCCGCCACCGGCCCAGGACGATTCACGGCCGGCGCTGGCCTGATCGAATACCGAGACCCGCCAGCCGCGGCCGTGAAGCTGCAGGGCGCTGAGCATGCCGATGACGCCGGCACCGACGATGGCGACATGTGCAGGAGAAGAGCTGACGGACGACGAAGCCAAAACCGGATCCTTCGGAGGCGAGATGGCGCGGGCTACCCTGATCAAGGCGTCAGCGCGGCGCGGCAGCGGACGGCAATTGTCCGGAGTTTCCCTCCAGCCTGCAAAGCGACACCGCCCGTCCGCAGCCAAATGTAGGAATTCACCGCAACGGTATAACTAGACGATGGCTCGCTCTCCGACCCCCAACGGCTTCACCTTGCTCGAGTTGCTCGTCGTCGTGGCGATCGCCGGCGTGCTGCTGGCAGCCGCGATTCCGAGCTTCCAGCAGATGGGCCTGAGCTCGGCCCGGGCCCAGGGCGGCACCGCGCTGCTGACCGCGCTGAACCAGGCGCGCAGCGAGGCGATCGCGCGCAACGGCAACGTCGTCGTCTGCCGGCGCAACTACTTCGCCAGCGGCAGCTACCCGACCTGCAACATCAGCAGCGGCAGCTGGGCCCAGGGCTGGATCGTCTACCGCGACAGCGACAGCACCATCGACACCACCGAGCCGGACGCGGCCGGCGACATCATCGCGGTGTACGAGCCGATCGGCCGCGTCACCGCCGCCGGCACCGGCGATGCGTTCAAGCTGGCGCCCACCGGCAACCCGGCCTATCTGCTGTTCGGCAGCAACGGCCGGCCTTCGCAGGCCCTGAGCTTCACGATCTGCGAAACCAGCCAGCGGCTCACCGACAGCCGCCGCGTCGAGATCGCGCCCAGCGGTTATGTCAGCCTGCGGCCGCTCGACGCCGCCACCACCACCGCGGCCTGCGGTTGATCCGCATGCGCCCGGCCCCCATCCGCACCCAACGACAAGACGGCTTCACGCTGATCGAAGTGCTGATCACGATCTTCGTCACCGCGGTCGGCCTGCTGACCGTGGCCGGCCTGCAGGCGGCGTCGAAGAAAGTGAACTTCGAAACCGCGCAACGCACCAGCGCCACCGCGCTGGCGCAGGACATGGTCGAGCGCATGCGCGCCAATCCCGGCGCCAAAAGTTCCTACCTGACCAGCGACGCGACCACGGTCGCCAGCGCCACCGGCTGCGCCGCCGCGTCCGCGGCCTGCAGCAGCACCGACCTGGCCGCCTACGACGTCTACCAATGGGGCCAGCGGCTGCTTGGCGCCGAAGAAAGGGACGCCGGCAACAACTCCACCGGCGGCTTGGTCAACCCGACCGGCTGCATCACCTACAACAGCACCAGCAAGGTGTACCGCGTCGTCGTCGCCTGGCGCGGTTACAGCGCGGTGCCGATCAGCACCTCGAGCAGCGATCCGGCCAGTGACACCTGCGGTACCGGCCTGAGCCGCTACACCGATCCTTTGACCAGCGGCGCCAACGACCTGCTGCGCCGGCTGATCGTCGTGGAGTTCATATGAGCCGCCGGTTCTTGCCGCGCCGCCAGGCCGGCCTGACCCTGGTCGAGCTGATGATCAGCCTGACGCTGGGGCTGATCCTGGTCGTCGGCATCGGCTCGCTGTTCGTCTACACCAATCGCAGCAACCGCCAGAACGAGCTGATCTCCGGCATGCAGGACCAGGCGCGCTTCGCGCTGGCGACCTTGTCGCGCGATATCACCATGGCCGGCTACTGGGGCGGCATCGCCAGCGCCGCGACGATCACGCCAAACACCAACGATACGGATGCGACCAACGACAGCAGCACCGCGAGTGCCGCGCTGACCGGCGCCAACGACTGCGGCGCCGACGCGACCACGCGCTGGGCGTTCGAGCTGACACGCAAGCTGGTGACGACCGACGCCGCGGGCATCTCGCAGACGCTGCTCTGGCCGAGCCGTGTCGAGTTCCGCAACCAGAGCGTCAGCGGCGCGCCGAGTGCGCTGTGGAAATGCATCGGCAACTACAAGACCGGCACCGACGTCGTCGCGCTGCGCCGCGTCGCCGGCCAGCTCACCGGCAGCATGGCCAGCGGCGACACCCAGGTGAAGCTGCGTGCCTATAACTACTACCTGCAGACCAATGGTGTGGTCGGCACCCTGATGCGCTGGGGCTCGGCCGACACCGCCGCGCCGATCGGAACCGAGGCGCCGCTAAGCGCGCCGATGAGCTTCTACCGCTACGTGCCGCGCATCTACTATGTGCGCAATTACTCGCGCACGTCCGGCGACGGCATTCCCACGCTGTGCCGCAAGGAGCTGTGCTCCAGCGGCTATGCCGCCGGCGCCGATAGCGAGAGCGGCAGCTGTGGCGCCGCCGGCTCCACCGCGAGTGCCAGCGGCTTCTACGCCGAATGCCTGGCCGAAGGTGTCGAGGACCTGCAGATCGTCTGGGGCATCGCCAACGCCGACGGCTCGGGCTTCCGCTACACCAGCACGCCGAGCGCGCAGGAAGTGGCGACCAATGCGCAGACCGCGCAGATCTTTTTGCGCATGCGCTCGGTACGCAGCGACGCTGCCTACACCGACACCAAGACCTATACCGCCGGCGATGCCGCGGCCTACACCGCCAGCGGCAACGACACGCACTACTACCGCCGCCTGTATTCCACCACCGTCTACCTGCGCAACCAACCGGCCCGCTGACATGCGCACTCCAGCCTGTTCCACCTCACGGCATCAACGCGGCGCAGCGCTGGCAACGGCACTGTTCTTTCTGGTGATCCTGACCTTGCTCGGCCTGGCGGCGATGCGCACCGGCAGCCTCAACCTGCGCCTGTCGCAGAACGAATCCGGGCGTATGGACGCGCTGCAGAACGCGCAGACCGCGCTGGAATCGGTGCGTGCGTATTCGTCCGCGCTGAACGTGCTGCCGGGCTCGGGTTATCTGCAGAGCTGCGCGATCGGCTCGTCGCTCAACGCCAGCAATCTGAGCACGCAGCAGGGCTTCAGCTGCCCGGGCGCGAGCGCCAACAGCGCGCTGATGCCGAACACCAATTACCAGAACTATCTGTACGTGTCGGTACGGCGAGAACAGGTCAACGGCGGCGATTACGCACCGGTATCGGCGATTCGCGAAGGCGACAGTGGCGACCGCTACAACCTCGCGGCGTTCACCATCGTCGCCGGCTACGACCGCGTTGCCAGCAGCGACACGCTGGCGCAAGGCGGTGCCGAAGTGGCGCAGGGTGTGTACGTCAAGGTCGCGAAGATTCGCGGCCTGAACCAGCAGTAGATGCAATGGCAACGGGCAGAGAGAACAGCATGAACAGCACACTGCGCCACCGACTGCTCGCGGCGTTCCTCGGCCTGTTCATCTGCTTCACGCTGGCCGTGGAGACCGAGAAAGCCCGCGCCGACGACATCGAGATCTACACCAATCCGGCGGCCAATAGCGTCAAGCCTCCGTATACGGTGATCGTGCTCGATCTGAATCTGCTCGGCATCTGCAACAGCGTGCTGACGCAGACCAGCAATCCGAACAACCCGGATTCGCCGCAGCTGTGCCTGAACATCACCAACACCATCGTGCTGTCGGATCTGCTCGGCGGCCTGACCAGCAATCCCACCGCCTTCCTGACCAGCCTGCTGGTTGGCAGCTACACCTGCACCACGCCCACCACCTGCAGCAGCAGCGCCAATGCGCTGTGCGATCTCTACGGCCTGCTCGGGCTGGTGGCACCGGTAATCCCGATCCCGGGCATCAGCTACTTGCTGTCGCTGGTACTCGGCGGTGTCACCACGCTCACCTGCAGCACGCTGAGTTTCCTGCTCAGTGTTCCGCTGGTCGGCAGCATCCTCAACGGCCTGATGAGCGGTTTCGTCGGGCAATTGATCGCCGGCCTGATCAGCCCGCTGCTGAGCACCGTCGTCGGCGCGCTGCCGAGTGCGATCATCGGCCTGCTGCAGAGCACCTTCAGCGGCGTGCTCAATCTCGGCCAGGTCGGCCTGATCGGCCTGCTCGAAAACATACTCAACAATCTGATCAACACCAACGTCGCGATCATGGTTTCCCACGCGGATCGAAGTAATGCCACCGGCTCGCCCGCCAGCAGTTGCGCATTCGCCGACCTGGCCTCGATACCCGGCGCGCGGCGTACCACCAGCGGCTGCAGCAACGGCGCCTACATGCTGCTCGGCTTCACCAGCCTGGTCGACACCGGCACCG
Source organism: Hydrocarboniphaga sp. (assembly GCF_965279055.1). NCBI lineage: Bacteria > Pseudomonadati > Pseudomonadota > Gammaproteobacteria > Nevskiales > Nevskiaceae > Hydrocarboniphaga > Hydrocarboniphaga sp. Next base: position 3,682,104 of record NZ_OZ257125.1, read on the forward strand.
TGTCGACGGTGCTGACCAAGGTCGGCTCGCTGCTGACCAACATGCTGTCGCCGACCAACCTGCTGAACTCGACCACCGCGCTGCTGAGCACCGCACTGACCACGCCGACGCAGCTGCTGCCGCCGTACCAGGGCAAGGAGGTCTACGCCGAACTGGCGCACTACCTCGCCGGCAATGACATCTACAACGCGCCGCTGGCGCGCTGGGACGGCCTCACCGGCCTGCTGACCCGCGACACCACCATCGAGCTATCCAACGGCAACTACAGCAAGCCGGCGCTGGAATGCCGCACCGCCAACGTGCTCAACATTATGTTGACCAACAACATCCGCGACAGCGAATCCGACGCGACGCTGCGCAGCTATTTCCCGGGCCTGCCCAGCGGCGCGATCACCTTGTCCAATGTGGTCACGCAGGCGGCCAATCCGGGCTTCACCGACAACGCCGGCAATACCATCCAGCTGCGCTCGTTCTTCCTGATCCAGAACCTGCTGACCAGCATGTCGACGCTGGCCAATGCCGGTGCCACGGTGCTGAGTTACGTCGACAGCCTCGGCCTGCTCGGTCTGGGCCAGACCGCGGCGACACTGCTCAAGCCGGTGATCGACGTCGACGCATCGCTGGTGACGCCGAGCCTGACGGTGGATCTGACCCAGCCCAGCGCGGTGCGGCCGGAAGCCTTCTTCGCCGAATTCAAGCCCGATCTGAGCCAGAAACCGCGCTGGAACGGCAACCTGAAGCGGCTGCGCGTGGCCACCGACAGCAGCGGCAACTACCAGTACTACGACGCCAACGGCGCCCTGGCGATCGCCAGCGACGGCCGCATCAAGACCAGCGCGCTGACCTACTGGACCAACACCAGCCTGCTCGGCAGCGGCGTCAGCGCCGACGGCCGCAGCTCGACCCTGGGCGGTGCCGGCCAGAAAATCCCCGGCTACCTGTTTGCCGGCGGCGGCGATCCGGGCCGCGTCAACAGCGACGCCAAGCGCACGCTGTACTACGACAAGATCACCGCGACCAGCTTCGCAATCAACGGCCTCGATGCGGACACCCAGGCCGTGCGCGACGAGCTCAAGACCGACCTCGGTGTCACCGGCACCACGACCGCGGACGACACCTTGCGTCGCCAGCTGCTGCTGTATGCGCGCGGCTTCAATGTCGGCACCGCGGCCACGCCGCTGGGTACCGGCGCCACCGTCACCGGCGTCACCGCGCGCAGCTGGATGCACGGCGCGCTGCTGCATTCGCGGCCGGTCGCGATCAACTACGGCGCGCGCGGCAGCTTCACCGCGAGCAGCCCGGATATCCGCGTGGTCTACGGCGCCGCCGACGGCTTCATGCGCATGGTGCGCAACAGCGACGGCGTCGAGAACTGGGGCTTCATGCCGCGGCCGGTGATGGCGCAGCAGAGCGTGCTGCGCGAGAACACCAGCGTGCCCGGCCTGCCCTACGGCGTCGACGGCGCACCGGCGGTGCTGCTGCAGGACCGCAGCAGCAGCGGCGGCGCCGCCGATGGCGTGATCGATTCCGGCAACAGCAACGACCGCGCCTGGATGTTCTTCGGCCTGCGTCGCAGCGGCCGCTACTACTACGGCATGAACCTGACCAACCCGGATTCGCCGAGCCTGATGTGGCGCATCGGCCCGGACGGCCTGTACAAGAGCAGCGGCCTGGTCGCCAGTTCGTCGACCCTGTACGCCGAGCTGGGGCTGACGCTGTCGAATCCGCAAATCGGCCGCATGAGCGTGACCGAGGGCACGACGACGACGACCAAGCCGGTGGTGATTTTCGCCGGCGGCTACAACGGCGGCGTCACCAGCGGTGGCACCAAGCTCGGCAAGGACTACAACCGCGGCAGCGACGGCCGCGTCGGCACCGACGACAGCGTCGGCAACGCGATCTACATCGTCGATGCGCAGACCGGCGACCTGTTGTGGAAAGCCGTGCAAGGCAGTTACAGCAGCAGCACGCCGTTCAACGCCACGACCAAGGCCTTCGCCCATCCGCTGCTGACCAACAGCATTCCGTCCGACGTGACCATCGTCGACAGCGACGGCGACGGCCTGACCGATCGTCTGTATGTCGGCGACACCGGCGGCCGCCTGTGGCGCGGCGACTTCCCCGGCGCGGACCGGACCAAGTGGACCTTGTCGCCGATCGCCAGCCTCGGCCGTCACCGCACCAGCAACGTCGCCAACGATCGCCGCTTCTTCCAGGCGCCCGACTACGCGCCGTATCGCGGCACCACCGGCAACTTCGACATGGTCACCTTCGGCTCCGGTGATCGCGAAGATCCGCTGAACGTAACCACCGAGAATTATTTCTATGCCTACCGCGACAACCGCACCGCCAGCGGCCTCGCGGCGGCGAGCGTGGTCACCACCGACGCGGCGCTCAAAGGCCAGGCCGATTTCACCGATCTGACCACCACCTGCGCCAGCGCCAGCACGGTCAGCTGCGCGGCCACGTCGGACTTGAGCACCGGCTGGAAAGTGAAGCTCGCCGGCAGCGGCGAGAAAGTGCTGTCGCAGCCGCTCAGTGCCTCCGGCACCGCGTTCTTTGCCACCTACACGCCGCCCGGCAGCGCGCAGAGCTGCACGCCGTCCGAGGGCACCAGCAAGGTCTATGGCCTGGCGCTGAGCGATTCGCGGCCGACCGTGGCCAGCTTCATCAACGACGGCGATGGCAGCCAGCGCAGCCAGGCCAGCACGACGCCGGGCCTGCCGGGCGAGTTCAACACGCTGACCGCGAACGCGCTGGCGCAGAACGCCTCGACCCTGAAGCTGGATACGACGCCGGCGTATACGATCTACTGGCGCGAACGGCGCGGCGACGAAGAGACCAAGCCTTGAATACGTTCTCTGCTTGCGGCAACACCCGGCAGCGGCAACGCGGCTTCACGCTGATCGAGCTGATGGTCACCGTCGCCATCGTCGGCCTGCTGACGATCATCGCCTTGCCGGCTTACAGCAGCTATACGCTGCGCACCAACCGCGCGGTCGGCAAATCGGCGCTGGTCAGCATGGCGGCGGCGCAGGAGACTTACTTCGTCGACCGCAAGACCTACACCAGCACGCTCAGCGATCTGGGCCTGGCGGCGTATCTGTCGCGAGACGGATCCACCGCCGCGACCCAGACCAGCAACAGCATCTACCAGCTCAGCAGCGCCGCGCTGACCACCAACGGGACCTGCCCGGCCACCGGCTCGGCGACCAGCGCCGGCTATACGCTGATCGCGGCGCCGGTCGGCAGCCAGGCGCGCGATACCGCTTGCGCCACGCTGTGCCTGACCTCGAGCGGTATTCGTCTGGCATCGGCGGGAACCGCGGCGAACTGCTGGTCGCGCTGAGCTGTGTCTCGTGTCGCTGCCGACCTGTAGGAGCGGCCCAAGCAAACCGCGTGGGTGGCTCGACGGACGCAATGGATATCTGCCGCCCCTTCTCCCCCTTTGCGGAAGAAGGGTGCCGCGAGAGCGGTGAGAGAGGTTTGCGGTGGGACGAGGCGGACCGCTTCTGCTTCAATTATTGACCGCATGCGCAGTCGGATTGCTCTACTGCGGTACTCATTCACTCGCGCCGATTTTGATCTGGCGAATCCGACTCCATCCTTGCACCCGATCCCGTAGCATCTGCACTGCATACCTAAACGGTAGCGGCCTCTCAAGAAGGCCCATCCTTGTTTTCAGCAAGGATTTATAACGACATGCTGAGGAGAATTCATGAGCCGTCAACTTATTGTTGCCGTCGGTTCGGCCTTGCTGGTGGCAACCAGCGTGCCGGTTGCGGTGCTGGCGCAGGTTGCCGACGAGGCCGCGCCCGCGGACGCGGCGGCGGTGGAGGAAGTGGTGGTCACCGCGCAGCGCCGCGCCGAGGCGGCGCACGACGTTCCCATCTCCATCACCTCGCTGTCGGGCGAGATGCTGGAGCAGAGCGGTGTCGAGCAGTTGAGCGACATCGGCAATCTCACGCCGGGTTTGCGCTTCGATGCCACGGGCTCGTTCTTCCAGCCCACGGTGCGCGGCGTCGGTACCGCGGTGCTGACATCAGGCGGTGGGCCCAACGTCGGCATTTACATCGACGGTTTCTTTTCCGCCAATGCGGAAGTGTCGAATTTCCAGCTCACCAAGCTGAAGAACATCCAGGTGCTCAAGGGTCCGCAGGGCACCTTGTTCGGCCGCAACACCACCGGCGGCGCCATCCTGGTGACCACCGCGGAACCGAGCGCCGAGACGGGCGTGGAATTGAAGGCCAGTTATGGCAGCTTCGACGCCACCAAGTTGCAGGCCTACGGAACCACCGGCCTGGGCGACAACATGGCCGTGGATATCGAGGGTGTATACAGCCGCGGCGATGGCTTCATCGATAACGTTGCTACCGGCAATGACGAAGCTGCGGCTTATGAGAATTCCTCCATACGCGTGGGCTTCAAGGCCGAGCTGTCGGACTCGGTGTCGCTGCTGTTGCGTTACACGCACGGCAAGACCGACGATCCGACGTCGCTGATGACCAATGCCTACGTGGACGAGGACGGCAACTCCGGCTTTCTGAGCAAGCTGCCCACGAGTGCCTACGGCACCAACGACACCACTGGCAGGGCGCTGATTAATTTCAACCTACCGGCCTCGCTCTATGTCTCCGATCCGGACAAGGTGGCGACGCCGTTTCAGAACGTCTTCACCAACGAGTCCAACATCTTCCAGGCCACGCTCAAGGCCGATCTCGGCTTCGCCGATCTCACCTCGTACACGCAGTATCGCAAGGACGAGTCGCTGAACCTTCAAGACCTCGATTCGTCCGCCGTGCCGATCTTCGACATGCGCCTGGGCATCGACGACAAGACGGTGTCGCAGGAGCTGCTGCTCAACTCTAAGCCGGGTTCGCGCCTGCAATGGACCGGCGGCCTCAACTACTTCCGGTATCGCGACCTGTTCGATTTCCTTGGCTCCATCCAGGGCTCGCCGTTCGCCGAGGCCGGCAGTTCGGGCACGCTCACCACCTCTTATGCGGCCTTCGCCGACGCCACCTACGAAATCACGAAGCAGTGGTTCGTGACCGTGGGCGGGCGCTATAGCATCGACAAGGTTTCCGACGCCTACTTCATTTCGACGGGAGCCTACGAAAATGCCAGCGGCGTACCGACACCGGCCGCCTACGGTACGCGCATCGCGGTGAACGATCTCGACAACGAACGCTTCACGCCGCGCGTGGTGCTGCGTTACAAACCCAGCGACGCCTCCAGCGTGTACGCCTCGTACACGCAGGGTTACAAGGCCGGCATTCTCAACGTGGGCGGCGCGTCGCAAGTGCCGGTGAAGCCCGAGGAAATCGATGCCTTCGAAGTGGGTTACAAGTACGAAGACCGACGCCTGGCGGCGGACATGGCCGCGTTCCACTATGACTACCGGAACCTGCAGGTGTCGAGCTACCAGTCGGGCGCGGCGCAGGTGCGTAACGCGGCGGAGTCCACCATCTACGGCCTCGACGGTGCGGTGCGCTACAAGTTCACGGATGCCTTCAGCATGAACCTGGGCGCCACCTGGACGCACGCGCGCTATGACTCGTTCAAGAACGCGCCGTTTTATTCCTATTGCGATCCTGATCCCAACGCCAATCCCACTGCCAACTCCGAGGTCCCCAGCTACTGCGGCGCCCCCGAGAACAATGGTGCATTGACCCAGGTGACGTCGGACGCCAGCGGCTACCATATGCAGCGCTCACCGGATTTCACCGCAACGCTCGGCGCCAGCCACGTCAGCAGCCTGCAAGGCGGCGTGCTCACGCTATCCGGCAACCTGTACTACGCCTCCAAGTTCTACTTCGACCCGTCCGAGCAGTTCAATCAGGACGCCTACACCGTGCTCGGCCTGCGCGCGCAGTGGGTCGATGCGAGCGATCGCTACACGGTTGCGCTGTTCGGCGACAACCTCACTGACGAACGCTACCGCACGCAGGTGCTGTTCAACAGCATCGGCATCGGCAACACCTGGAGCGCGCCCTTGACCGTAGGTATAGAGCTGGGCGTTCGCTTCTGAGGCCAGCGAGGCTTTCTCGGCAAAACCGCCTGGGCTTACCGGTCTTCCAGTCGGCGCCGTTTCGCTCCCTTCAGCGACAGCAAGATGCACGACGTCGATATGCTCGACTTGATGCCTCTGGAAGCCGGTGCGTTCTCCATATGGCGCCGGCTTATTCCGCGCGCAGCGGCGCGTTGGCGTTGCGCGGTGCGGTCGCGCGGCGCAATGCCGGCGGCAAGGAAAACACGATGTGCTCGGCCCGGCCCGGTAGTTCGCGTGCCGCCGCCGTCGTGCCGCCGAGTTCCTTCAGGCGCGACACCACCTGCTCCACCAGCACCTCCGGCGCGCTGGCACCGGCGGTGACGCCGACGCGCTGCTTGCCGTCCAGCCACAGCGGCTGGATGTCGGCCGGCCCGTCGATCAGATAGGCCGGCGTGCCGCGGCTTTCGGCCAGTTCGCGCAGGCGATTCGAGTTGGAGCTGTTGCGCGACCCCACTACCAGCAGCACGTCGCACTGCGCCGCGAGTTCCTTGACCGAATCCTGGCGGTTCTGCGTCGCATAGCAGATGTCGTCCTTGCGCGGCCCGTTGATCATCGGGAAGCGCACGCGCAGCGCGTCGATGACGCGAGCGGTGTCGTCCATCGACAGCGTGGTCTGCGTGACATAGGCCATGTGCTCGGGCTTTTCGATGACCAGCTTGAGCACGTCGTCCGGGGTTTCCACCAGGTGGATATGGCCGCCGAAGCTGGCGTCGAACTGGCCCATCGTGCCTTCGACTTCCGGATGCCCGGCGTGGCCGATCAGCACCACCTCGCGGCCTTCGCGCGAATAGCTCTTGACCTCGATGTGTACCTTGGTCACCAGCGGGCAGGTCGCGTCGAACACCGTCAGCGCGCGCTTGGCGGCCTCGTCGCGCACCTGCTGCGACACGCCGTGCGCCGAGAAAATGCACACCGCGCCTTCGGGCACCTGGTCGACCTCGTCGACGAACACCGCGCCTTTCTCGCGCAGGCCTTCGACGACGAAGCGGTTGTGCACGACTTCGTGGCGCACGTAGATCGGCGCGCCGAGCAGCTCCAGCGCGCGCTCGACGATCTCGATCGCGCGATCGACGCCGGCACAGAAACCACGCGGGTTAGCGAGCAGGATATCCATGGTCTTCAGGCTCCGGATGAGGCCGCGGGTTTCTTGCGGAAGGCTTCGAGGATCACGTCCAGCACCATGAATCCGGCGCCGAGGCTGATCGCCGAGTCGGCAACGTTGAACGCGGCGAAATGCCAGGTGCCCCAGTAGAAATCGATGAAATCGACGACATGGCCGCGGGTCACGCGGTCGATCACGTTGCCGAGCGCGCCGCCCATGATCAGCGACAGTGCGATCGCCACCAGCACCTGGCCATGCGGATTGCGCCGCATCCACACCAGGATGCCGACGCTGACGACGACGCCGATCACGACGAACACGATCGGCGACGAGCCGCTGAACATCGAGAACGCGGCGCCGGTGTTGTGCAGATGCGTCAGGTTCAGATGCGGCATCAGCGGCACGATATCGGCCCAGGCCAAGTTCTTCACCACCAGCTGCTTGCTGATCTGGTCGAGCAGCATCGTCAGCGCGGTCAGCCACAGCCAGTGCACGTTGCGGAATGTCGGCATAGGCTGGCTCTAGACGGGGAGCTGGGAAAACAAGGACGTTGCCACCAAAACTCCGTTCATCCCGAGTAGCCCACGAAGGGGGCGTATCGAGGGACGCATCGACGGCGATCGGTCCCTCGATATGCCTGGTTTCACCAGGCTACTCGGGATGAACGGAGGGCAGTTATTACTTTGCATTGAGGGTGCCGCCTAGATCACGCGACGGCTTTCGCCGCCGCCATAGACATTGGCCTCGCAGCGGCCGCACAGGCCCGGATGCGCGGCGTTGGCGCCGACGTCGGCGACCTGATGCCAGCAGCGTTCGCATTTTTCATGCTGCGACGCGGACGCATGAATCCAGATCTTTTCGCCGCTGCTGAGTTCGTGCTCGCCGGCCTCGGCAGGTTTGCCGCTCAGCGGTGCGAGCTTTGCACCGGAGGTGATGAACCAGAAGCGCAACTCGTCGCCGGGCGAGCCGAGCGCGCTGGCCAGATCGGTATCGGCGTAGATCGACACTTGCGCGTTCAAGCCCGAACCGATGGTACCGGCGGCGCGCAGTTCTTCCAGCGTCTTCTTCACCGCCTCGCGTGTCGCCACCAGCAGCGGCCAGTCGACACCGTCGTCGGCGAGATGGATTTTCGGCAGCTCGTACCAGCGCTGCGCGAAGATGCTGGCACTGCGATCGCCCGGCAGCAGCTGCCAGATTTCGTCGGCGGTGAACGACAGCACCGGCGCGATCCAGCGCACCATCGCCTCGGCGATATGCAGCAGCGCGGTCTGCGCGCTACGCCGCGCGAGGCTCTTCGGTGCGCTGGTGTAGAGACGATCCTTCAGCACGTCGAGATACAGGCCACCGAGATCGGTGACGCAGTAGTTGTGCAGTTTCTGGTAGACCAGATGGAACTGCGCGTCGGCATAGGCCTGCTTGATTTCCGCCTGCAGCGCGGCCGCCTGCGCCACCGCCCAGCGATCGATCAGCAGCATCTGCGCGACCGGCACCGCGTCGGCTGCCGGATCGAAGCCGTCGAGGTTGCCCAGCAGATAGCGCGCGGTGTTGCGAATGCGGCGATACGCATCGGCCATGCGCTTGAGCAGGTTGTCGCTGATCGCGATTTCGCCGCTGTAATCGCTGGCGCTGACCCACAGCCGCAGCACGTCGGCGCCAAGTGTCTTGGTCACCTGCTGCGGCGCGACGACATTGCCGAGCGACTTGCTCATCTTGCGGCCCTGCTCGTCGACGGTGAAGCCGTGCGTCAGCACCGCCTTATATGGCGAGCGCTGGCGCATCGCGACGCAGGTCAGCAGCGAGCTGTGGAACCAGCCGCGATGCTGGTCCGAGCCTTCCAGGTACATGTCGGCGAGCGGCGCCAGGCCGTTCTCGTCGAGCACCGCCGGATTGGTCGAGACGAAGCTGCACTGGTGCGCGCTGCCGCTGTCGAACCAGACATCGAGCGTGTCCGGACACTTGGTGTAATCGCCGGCTTCGTTCTCGGGCAGCCAGTCGGAAACGCTGGAACCGAACCAGGCTTCGAGGCCGCCGGCCTCGACCTTGTCGGCGACCGCGCGCAGCAAATCGCCGCTGCGCGGATGCGGGTCCTGCGTCTGCTTGTGCACGAACAGCGCGAGCGGCACGCCCCAGGTGCGCTGCCGCGAGATGCACCAGTCGGGCCGCTCCGCGACCATGCCGCGGATGCGCTCGCGGCCCCAGGACGGAATCCAGCGCGTCGCATCGATCGCTTCGAGCGCGGCGGTACGCAGGCCGGCCTTGTCCATCGCGACGAACCACTGCGGCGTCGCCAGCGTGATCAGCGGTGTCTTGTGGCGCCAGCAATGCGGATAGCTGTGCGTGATCGGCGCCGAGTGAATCAGCGCATTCGCGGCGCGCAGCGCGTCGAGAATCGGCGCCTCGGCCTTGCGCAGATGGATGCCGCCGACCACCGGCGTGTCCTGCTTGTAGGCGCCGTTGGCGGCGACCGGATTCAGCACTTCGATGCCGACCGCGCGGCAGGCGACGAAGTCTTCCATGCCGTGCGCCGGCGCGGCGTGAACCAGGCCGGTACCGGCGTCGAGGGTGACGTCGGCGCTGGCGATCAAGGGGCTGGCACGATCCGCGAACGGATGCGTCGCGACGACGCCGACCAGGGCCTCGCCCTTGAGCGTTGCGAGTACGCGCGGCTGCTCTGCGTTCCAGCGCTTGGCGCAGGCTTCGAGCAGACCCTGCGCGACCAACAGACGGCGCGACTCGAGGCCATCGACGGAGAAGTCGGCGAGCACGTAATCCAGATCCGGATGCACGCTGATCGCCTGGTTGCCTGGCAAGGACCACGGCGTCGTCGTCCAGATCACGAACGCGATCGGTGTCGTGCCTTCAACACCGAAGCGCTTCGCCACATCGGCGGAATCCGCCGCGGCGAACGCGACATCGACCGTCGTCGACTGCTTGTCCTGATATTCGACTTCGGCCTCGGCCAGCGAGCTGCCGCAGTCCAGGCACCAGTGCACCGGCTTGAAGCCGCGCACCACGTGGCCGTTGTCGCAGATGCGCGCGAGCACGCGCAACTGCTCGGCCTCGTACGCCGGCTGCATTGTCAGATACGGCTTGTGCCAGTCGGCGAGAATGCCGAGACGCTGGAAGTCGACACGCTGCCGATCGACCTGTTCCAGCGCGTATTGGCGGCATTGCGCGCGAAAAGCGGCGGCGTCGAGCTTGTCGCCGACCTTGCCGAATTTCTTCTCCACCTGCAGTTCGATCGGCAGGCCGTGGCAGTCCCAGCCCGGCACGAACGGCGCGTGATGGCCGTTGAGACGCGCGCTCTTGACGACGATGTCCTTCAGCACCTTGTTGACCGCGTGGCCGATGTGGATGTCGCCATTGGCATACGGCGGGCCATCGACGAAGTAATACGGCGTCGCGCCGGCGGTCGCGTCCATCACCCGCGCATACAGATCCTCGGCCTGCCAGGCGGCCAGCCACTCGGGCTCGCGCTTGGCGAGGTTGGCCTGCATCGGGAACGCGGTCTGCGGCAGGTTGACCGTGGTCTTGTAGTCGCCTGTGCTGGCGTTGTTGGAGCTGGCGTCGTTCACGTCTCTACTTCAGTCGGTGCTGCATGGGTGAAATCCCCTCTCCCTCCGGGAGAGGGGATTGGGGTGAGGGACTTTACGTTCGCGCGAACTAGGAGGCCCTCATCCGCCCCTTCGGGGCACCTTCTCCCGGAGGGAGAAGGATCATCGCTCAAGAATCCGCCGCGCGTCGTCTGCGTCCTGCTGCATGCGCGCGGACAGCTCGTCCAGCGAGTTGAACTTGAGTTCCGGCCGCAACCAGGCGCAGAACTCCACCTCGAGTTCGCGGCCGTAGAGATCGCCCGGCTCGCCGAACAGATGGGCTTCGAGCAGGCAGCGGCTCAGGCCCAGCGTCGGACGGATGCCGAGGCTGGCGACGCCGTCCCAGACCTTGCCGCCGTCGACGCGGCAGCGCACAGCGTACACGCCCTGGCGCAGCGCCAGCGGCCGGAACAGGTCGATGTTCGCGGTCGGCATGCCGAGCTTGCGGCCCAGCTGCAGGCCGCGCCGCACGCGGCCGAGCACGGTGTACGGCCGGCCCAGCAGCCGTGCGGCGCGCGCCAGATCCGGCACCGCAAGCGCCTCTCTTAGCGAGGTCGAGCTGCAACGCTCGCCCTCGATACAGACCTTGTCGACCACCGCCAGCTCGAAGCCATGGCGCGCGGCGGCGGCGCGCAGCGTCAGCTCGTTGCCGGCGCGTTTGGCGCCGTAGCGGAAGTCATGGCCGACGACCAGGCCGGCGACGCCGAGCGTCTTCACCAGCAGGTCGTCGACGAATTCGTCGGCGCTCATCGTCGCCACCGCGCGCGAAAAGCGGGCGATCACGGTGCGCTGCAGGCCGCTGGCGGCCAGCGACGCGACCTTGGTGCGGAAGGTCTGCACCCGCGGCGGCGCCTGGTCGGGGCTGAAATATTCGCGCGGCGACGGCTCGAAGGTCAGCGCCGCCGCCGGCAGGCCGAGGCGGCTGGCGATGCCCAGCGTGCGCTCGACCAGCTCGCGGTGGCCGCGGTGCATGCCATCGAAGTTGCCGATGGTCAGCACGCAGCCGCGATGGCGCTCGCGCAGGTTCTGCAGACCGCGTATCAGCTCCATGCGAGGGACTTTGTCGTGCCGTGACCGGGGAACAGGGCGGAATTATACCGGCCCTATGCCGCCCCGCCGCGCCGCCCCATCAGCAGGTGCCGCGGACGCAGGCCCAGCGCCCACAGGCTGAGGAAGTACACCGCACCGCAGGCGGCGATGACCACGGCCAGGCGCAGCGCGCGATTCAGCGCGTCCAGCGCGATCCAGTCCGCCAGATTGCCGGCGCCATACAGCGCGACGGCGGTCATCAGGCCATTGGCGACCAGCAGCCGCAGGCCGAAGCGGCCCCAGCCCGGCGACGGCCTGTAGATGCCGTCGCTGCGCAAGCGGCGGTACAGCAGGATCGAGTTGACCCAGGCAGTCAGCGACGTCGACAGCGCCAGGCCGACGTGCGCGCCCTCGATCTTCAGCTGCCGCGTGGCGAAGAAGCTGACCAGGCTCAGCGCCATGCCGGCAGCCAGGCCGATGGTCGCGAAGCGCACCGGCAGCCGGGTTTCCTGGCGCGCGTAAAAGCCCGGCACCAGCACCTTGACCAGCGCGAAGCCCATGAAGCCGAAACCATAGGCCCAGACCACCCAGGTGGTCATGCGGATGTCGTGGTCGCTGAACTGGCCGTGGCCGAAGATCGCCGCGGTCAGCGGGCCACCGAGCACGATCAGGCCGACCGCCGACGGCAGGCCGAGCAACAGCATCGTGCGCAGGCCCCAGTCCAGCGTGCTGGAGAACTGCTCCGGCGAGCGCTCGGTATGGCGCGACGACAGCGACGGCAGGATCACCGTGCCGACCGCGATCGCGAAAATACCGGTCGGGAATTCCATCAGCCGGCTGCCGAAATTCAGCCAGCTGACCGCGCCGTCGGCGATCAGGGTCGCCAGGCTGGTGTTCAGCAGCAGGCTGACCTGGGCCACCGACGAGCCGATCACCACCGGCAGCATCAGCTTGCCGATGCGCAGCACGCGCGGATCGCGCAGCGCGAAGCGCGGCCGCGGCAGCAGCCGCAGCTTCATCAGCGACGGCAGTTGCGACACCAGCTGCAGCACGCCGGCCAGGAACACCGCGTAGGCCAGCACCATCACCGAATCGGCCGAAATCCAGGCCGAGGCGATGATGCAGACGTTGAGGATCACCGGCGCCGCCGCCGGCACCGCGAACTGGCCGTAGCTGTTGAGGATGCTGCCGGCCATCGAGGTCAGCGAAATGAACATCAGGTAGGGGAAGGTCCAGCGCAGCAGCGCGGCGCCGAGCGCGGCCTGGTCCGGGTCGGCACGGAATCCCGGAGCGAAGGCCCAGACCATCAGCGGCGCGCACAGGCAGCCGATCACCGTGACCAGGGTTAAAATCGCGCCGAGCGTGCCCATGACCACCGCGGTCAGGTCGCGGACCTGGTCGTGGCCCTGCTGCGTGCGGGTTTCGGTGAAGACCGGCACGAAGGCCTGGCTGAACGCGCCTTCGGCGAAAATGCGCCGGCCCAGGTTGGGCAGCATCAGCGCGATGAAGAAGGCGTCGAGCAGCGGGCCGGCGCCGAAAGCCCGCGCCAGGGTGATCTCGCGAACCAGGCCCAGCACGCGCGATGCGAGGGTCAGGCCGCTGACGACACTGGTGGATTTGAGCAGCGATCGGGACATTCGGGAAGCAAAAATACCCGGCTGCGATGCTCGCCGGAGATTGACAACTCGGGGGTCGATCACAATACTAGCGCCCCTTCGTTTTGTCGCCTCATTTTTTGCAGTTTTAGGAGTCTGTCTCTTGGCCAACACCGCTAGTGCCCGCAAGCGCGCACGTCAGTCCGAAGTTAACCGCGCCCGCAATGCCAGCCAGCGCTCGATGATCCGCACCTACGTCAAGAAGGTGGTCAAGGCCGTCGAATCCAAGGACAAGGCTGCCGCCGAAGCCGCTTACAAGGAAATGGTGCCGGTCCTCGACCGCTACGCCAACCGCGGCATGATCCACACCAACAAGGCCGCTCGTCACAAGAGCCGCCTGATCGCTCACATCAAGGCCATGGCCTGATCTGAAGCGGTTGTTGTTGTCGATGTACTGAAACGCGGGCCGAAAGGCCCGCGCTTTCGTTTGGGCGCTGCAAAAACCTCCACTTGTAGGAGCGGGCTTGCCCGCGACTGCGAACTCGAAGGTCGCGGGCAAGCCCGCTCCTACACGGGACGCAGCTCCTCAACCCACCAGCACCAGATTGTCGCGGTGGATCATCTCCGCCTCGCCGACATAGCCGAGCCGCTGGGCCAGATCATCGCGACGCGCGCCGAGAATGCGTTGCGCCTCGGCACTGCTGTAGTTGCTCAGGCCGCGCGCGATCTCGACGCCACTGGGATCGACGCAGGCGACCAGGTCGCCACGCTCGAAGCTGCCGCTGGTCTGGCGCACGCCGACCGGCAGCAGGCTCTTGCCCTGCCCGCGCAGCATCTGCGCGGCGCCCTCGTCCAGATGCAGCTGGCCGCGCACCTGAAGCTGGCCGGCGATCCAGCGCTTGCGCGCCGCCATGACGCCCTGCGCGGGCTTGAGCAGGCTGCCGATGCTCTGGCCCCGACCGATCTGCAGCAGCGCCTCGGGCGCGCGGCCGTGGGCGATCACCGTTGCCGCGCCGGAACGCGCGGCGATGTGCGCGGCCGACAGCTTGGTGCGCATGCCGCCGCGGCCGAGCACGCCCTTGCTGTCGCCGGCCATCAGCGCCAGATGCGTATCCGCCAGCGAGGCTTCCGACACCAGCTTCGCATCGGGATTGCTGCGCGGATCGGAGTCGAACAGGCCGTCCTGATCGGTCAGGATCACCAGCAGGTCGGCCTCGATCAGGTTGGCGGTCATCGCGCCCAGGGTGTCGTTGTCGCCGAGGCGGATTTCGTCGGTGGCGACGGTGTCGTTCTCGTTGACCACCGGCACCACGCCCAGCTCGAGCAAGGTATTCAGCGTGCCGCGCGCATTGAGATAACGGCCGCGATCGGCGACGTCCTCATGGGTCAGCAGGATCTGCGCGGCGAGGATGCCGTGCTCCTCGAAGCCCAGCTCCCAGGCACGCACCAGGCCCATCTGGCCGACGGCGGCGGCGGCCTGCAGCTCGTGAATGTCAGACGGACGCTTCTTCAGACCCAGACGCGCCATGCCCTCGGCCACGGCACCGGAAGACACCAGCACGATCTGCCGGCCTTCGGCGCGCAGCGCGGCGATCTGCGCGCACCAGTCCATGATCGCGGCGCGATCCAGGCCCTGACCTTTGGCGGTCACCAGCGAGCTGCCGATCTTGATCACCCAGCGCTTGGCGCGGGTCAGCTTGTCGCGTTCCATGTTGAAGACTCAGCCCTGCTGATCGTCGTCCGTTGGGTTGTTTGCATCGTCCGCCGGCACGTCACCTGTCGCCGGCTGGTCGAGCTGATCCTCGGTGCGCGGCGCCTGCGCCTCGACCCAGATCATCGCCTCGCGGCACAGCACGTCGCAGCCCTGGCGCGTGACGGCGGAGATCGCGAACCAGCGACCGGCCCAGTTCAGCGACGCGAGCGTGCGGTCGATCAGCGCTTGCCGGTCTTCTTCCGGCAGCAGGTCGATCTTGTTGAACACCAGCCACTGCTCGCGATCCGCCAGCTGCTCGCTGAAGCTCACCAGCTCGTTGCCGATCACGCGCACGTTCTCGGCGATGTCGCTCTCGTCCGGCGGCAGCACGTCGACCATGTGCAGCAGCAGACGCGTGCGCTGCAGATGCTTGAGGAAGCGGATGCCCAGGCCGGCGCCTTCGGCCGCGCCCTCGATCAGGCCCGGCACGTCGACCATGACAAAGGACTTGCTCTGCCCCACCGACACCACGCCGGGCTGCGGATACAGCGTCGTGAACGGATAGTCCGCGATCTTCGGACGCGCCGCCGACACCGATGACAGCAGCGTGGACTTGCCGGCGTTGGGCATGCCGAGCAGGCCGACGTCGGCCATCAGCGACAGCTCCAGGCGCAGGTCGCGGCGCTCGCCCGGCGAACCCGGCGTCGAGCGGCGCGGCGCACGATTGGTGCTGGATTTGAAGCGGCGATTGCCCAGGCCGTGGAAACCGCCCTGCGCGATCTTGATACGGCTGCCGACATGGGTCAGCTCGCCGATCAGCTCCTCGGTTTCGATGTCGTAGATCAGCGTGCCGAGCGGCATCGGGATCTCCAGATCGTCGCCGCCGTGGCCGGTCATTTCCGAGGTCTGGCCGTTCTCGCCGCGCTGCGCGCGGAACACGCGGTTGAAGCGGAAATCGGCCAGCGAATTGAGATTCGCATCGGCGATCGCGAACACGCTGCCCCCGTCGCCCCCATCGCCGCCATCGGGGCCGCCGAACGGAATCGCACGCTCTCTGCGGAAGCTGACACAGCCGCCGCCGCCGTCACCGGCGATGACTTCGATCTGGGATTCGTCGACGAATTTCATTGCGCTACAACCTCAAGGTACTTCATGCACAAAAAAGCCCCGTAAGAACGGGGCTTTTCTGGTACTACAGGAACATCAAGCCGCGATGATGTCCACGTAGGTGCGGCTCTTCGGACCACGCGTCGCGAACGCGACGGTGCCGTCGGTCTTGGCGAACAGCGTGTGATCCTTGCCGATGCCGACGCCGGTGCCCGGGTGATACTGGGTGCCGCGCTGACGGATGATGATGTTGCCGGCGATGACGGCCTGGCCGCCAAACAGCTTCACGCCGAGACGCTTGCTCTGTGAATCGCGGCCGTTACGGGTACTGCCGCCTGCCTTCTTATGTGCCATTTTTCTGCTCCGACCTTAGGCGCTGATGCCGGTGATCTTCACTTCCGTGAAGTTCTGGCGATGGCCCTGTTCCTTGTGATAGTGCTTGCGACGGCGGTGCTTGATGATACGGATCTTGTCGCCGCGGCCGTGGCGCAGCACTTCGGCCGTGACCACACCACCGACAACCAGCGGAGCGCCGACTTTCACGCTCTCGCCCTCGCCAACCAGCAGGACTTGGTCAAAGGACACGGTCGCGCCGACGTCGGCAACCAGGGTTTCGATTTTCAGGTATTCGCCGTCGGCAACGCGGTACTGCTTGCCTCCGGTCTTGATCACGGCGTACATCGGCTGCTCCAAAAGACGGGTCCGAACGATGGCGAGCGCGGGGCCGGCCATTAGGGAGGCGGGATTCTAGAGATCGAGGCCGGCCTCGTCAATGTTTTCGGTAGTGGTTTTGTCACAGGACCGACCGGCGGCGGCGGCACGCGTCGCGGATTGCAAAAAAGCCGCGCGCAACGGTCATGGCCTGCACGACGGTCTCTTATTATAGGTGGGCCGCAAGACGCTCTACTGGACGAACGGAGTCGGTTTGACCCCTCGTCTTCGCCCCCCTAGCATCCTCGGCCTATTTCCGGCCCGCCTATGGACCTCAAAACTCTGCTCGCCCCCATCGCCGACGACATGCTCGGCATGGACCAGATCATCCGCGCCCGGCTGTCCTCGGAAGTCGCGCTGATCAACGAAATTGGTGGCTATATCGTCGCAGCCGGCGGCAAGCGCCTGCGGCCGGCGCTGGTGATGCTGGCGGCCCGCGCGCTGAACGCGCCGAGCGTCGAAGAGCCCCGGCTGCTGGCGGCGGTGATGGAATTCATCCACACCTCGACCCTGCTGCACGATGACGTCGTCGACCACAGCGACCTGCGTCGCGGCCGCCGCACCGCCAACGTGCAATGGGGCAACGAGGCCGCGGTGCTGTCCGGCGACTTCCTGTATTCGCGCAGCTTCCAGATGATGGTCGACGTCGGCCGCATGCCGGTCATGCAGCTGATGGCCGACACCACCAATGCGATCGCCGAAGGCGAAGTGCTGCAGTTGCTCAACGCCGGCGACCCCGACGTCGACGAGCGCCGCTACCTGCGCGTGATCGAGCTGAAGACCGCGGTACTGTTCCGTGCCGCGGCCCAGGGCGGCGCGATCCTGGCCGGCGCCACGCCGGCGCAGGAGCAGGCGATGGCCCGCTACGGCCACGACCTGGGCATGGCCTTCCAGCTGATCGACGACGTGCTCGACTACACCGCCGACCCCGAGGTCAGCGGCAAGGCGGTCGGCAACGACCTCGCCGAAGGCAAGCCGACTCTGCCGCTGATCCACGCGATGCGCGCCGGCACACCCGAGCAGGCGGCACTGATCCGCGCCGCGCTGAGCGGCGGCGGGCTGCCGCAACTCGACGAGGTGCTGAAAGCCGTTGATGCGACCGACGCCATCCCGTACACTCGCGCCCTCGCTGAGACCTACTCGCTCTCGGCGACCGCAGCGTTAGGCGTTCTTCCCGATTCGCCATACAAAAAAACGCTGCACGATCTGGCCGGTTTCGCCCTCACACGGGCAAGCTGAGAAGGATCATTCGGGGCGTAGCTCAGCTTGGTAGAGCGCTTGCTTCGGGAGCAAGAGGTCGCAGGTTCGAATCCTGTCGCCCCGACCAAATATCTCGCTGATTTTAAAGGGTTTTTCGGGACCAGAATACTCCCCCAACATCGGCGTAGACTCTTCCATACGTGCTCCATACGTGGGAGGGAATAACTGATGGCTTCCATACGGAAACGGGAGCAGGTCGGAAAGGACGGGCGCCGCACCGTTAAATACGATGCGACTGTCGATCGTCGAGGAGCCCCCCGTCAGTACAAAACATTTCCGACGAAGTCCGCCGCCGAAAAGTGGGCTCGAAAAATCGAAGGCGAACTGGATACGGGTGGATGGAACGACCCCACCGCCGCCAATCAGATGACGGTCGCTCGGGCGCTCGATATCTATCTGGCGGAAGTCGTCCCTCACTTGAAATCCGGCGCGTTTGAACCACCTAAGGCTGACAGCTTGAAGAAACGTCTCGGCGACATCGCGTTGTCGTCGCTGACGACGATCGATCTGGCTCGTTACCGTGATGCCCGCTTGACGGATCATGTTCGGCGGGGCTCGGGCATCAAGGGCGGCGGGACGGTGGACCTTGTTCGCACGGTCTCTCCTCAGACCGTCAAACACGATTTGGGACTTCTCAACCGCGCCCTCGCTCATGTTGAACACGAGCATGGCATTGCTCTCCCTCGCGGTCGGCCGAAGCTGGATCATCGGCGCAGCAACATTCTCGCGCTACCTCCCGGCCGCAATCGGACCCTTACTGCTGATGAGGCGTCGCGACTGCGTCAAGCGTGCGTTATTGGAGAAGGCGCCAGCGACGGCGCATATGCGACCCTTAAGGCGTCCCGCTCGCCATGGCTGTGGCCGATAGTCGAATTCGCGATGGAGACTGCAGCACGCAGAAATGAAATCCTCGCGCTGCGGTGGGAGGACGTGGGTGAGAACTCTGACTGCGTGACTTTGAAGAACAAAAAAACACAGCGAAGCAAGGCTCCGGAAACCAGAACCATTCCCGCTTCTCCACGAGTCCAGGAGATTCTTAAGGGACTTCCTCGACCGATCGGCAAGAGCCCTCATGTTTTCGGTGGGATTACTGCCAATGCGCTTACGCAGCAATTCAAGAGAGCGCTGCGGCGGGCTGAGCTTGAAGACTTCAGGTTTCATGATCTTCGCCATGTCGGTGCCACGCGGCTTGCAACAATTCTTGACGGCGATCTATTGATGCTCGCGGATATGACCGGCCATCAAGACATTCGAATGCTTCGCCGATATGTTGCGCCGCGACGTGAGGAAATTGCGCGACGTCTCAAGGCAGCTGCCAAGGGGCTACTACCCTAGCAACCTGCAGATTTTGCACGTTGCTTTTCTCTAATATGCCGCAATCTTAGTGGCTGTCTGATATTTATCATTTAGCGGCAACGGCCTGCAATTGACCTTCGCCCCGAACCCTAACAGTGGTAAATCGCAAAGCGGTGGTGATGTCCTGCTCTCCGAACTTAACCCTGACACCGCCGCAACCTGTATTTATCGCGGTATTGCTATAGAGACGGCATCTATCTCCCGACGTCCCCCCGCCCTTGAGTAGCGTTGCCTTCTAGAGTCCAATCCATGAGCAGGAGATTGGACGTGAAGAAGCGATTTACCGAAGAGCAGATCATTGGGTTTCTGAAGGAGGCCGAAGCGGGCCTGCCGGTGAAGGAGCTGTGCCGGCGGCACGGCTTTTCAGAGCCCAGCTACTACGTGTGGAAGAGCAAGTTCGGCGGCATGACGGCGTCGGACGCCAAGCGCCTCCGGGAGTTGGAGACGGAAAATAATCGGCTGAAGAAGCTGCTGGCCGAGTCGATGCTGGAGATCGAGGTGACGCGGGAAGCGTTGCGAAAAAAGTGGTAACCGCACCAGCCAAACGCGTGCTGGTGCGGGCGATGCAGGCGAGCGGCCTGACCGAGCGTCGGGCGCTGCGAATGATCGGCATGAGCGCCAGCGCGCTGCGCTACCAGCCGGCGCCGGATCGCAATGTCGAGCTGCGCGAAAGCATCCTCGCATTGGCGCAGCGGCGTAATCTTCCCCGTCAAGGCGACAACTCATAACGAGAGCTTTCTGGCATCGTAACGCCAGGAGGCAGGAATGAAGAAGTCACGTTTTACCGAAACCCAGATCGTCACGATTCTGAAGCAGGCGGACGCCGGCATGGCCGTGAAGGACATCTGTCGCAAGGCGGGCATCAGCGAGCCGACCTACTACAGCTGGAAGTCGAAGTACGGCGGCATGCAGGCATCGGATCTGAAGCGGACCAAGGAGCTGGAAGCGGAGCTGTCGCAGCTCAAGCGCATGTACGCGGACCTGGCGCTTGAGAATCACGCGATGAAGGATCTGATCGCAAAAAAACTGTAGGGCCGGACGCCAAGCGAGAAGCGGCCGGTTACTTGGTGCACACGCATGAAGTGCCCATCGCTCGCGCCTGCAGCTGCGTTGGGTTATCCCGATCGGCGTTCTACCGCGAGCCCGATCATTGGACGGTGCGTGATGCCGAAGTCATCGCGGCTTTGGCGGCGCTGGTGGAAGGTCGTCCAAGCCGTGGT
Organism: Hydrocarboniphaga sp.; assembly: GCF_965279055.1. Taxonomy (NCBI): domain Bacteria; kingdom Pseudomonadati; phylum Pseudomonadota; class Gammaproteobacteria; order Nevskiales; family Nevskiaceae; genus Hydrocarboniphaga; species Hydrocarboniphaga sp. The sequence continues at coordinate 3,702,822 of NZ_OZ257125.1, forward strand.
TTCTGGATGTGTCGCAAGCAGCTGCGGCGTCAGGGCCGGCCGTGGAATCACAAGCGGATTTACCGGGTATACAAGCTCATGAAACTCAACCTACGCCGTGCTGCAAAGCGTCGACTGCCCCAGCGTGAGCGGGTGCCGCTGTACGTCCCACGGCTGCCCGACAGCGTCTGGTCGGCGGATTTCATGAGCGATACGCTGATCTGCGGTCGCCGCTTCCGGCTCTTCAACGTCGTCGACGATTTCAATCGTGAATTGCTGCAGGTGGAGGTCGATACTTCGATCACCTCGGAGCGTTTGGTCCGGGTTTTCGAGCGGCTACGCAAGGAGCGCGGCTTGCCGCAGGTCCTTCGTACTGACAATGGCCCTGAATTTCTTGGCGACGCCTTTACGCAGTGGGCCAAGGCAGCGGGTATGGCGATCCAGTACATCCAGCCTGGCAAGCCCAACCAGAACGCCTATATCGAGCGCTTCAACCGCACGATGCGCAACGAACTGCTCGACCAGCATCTCTTTGTCCGCCTCGACGATGTCCGTGAGGCCGTCTACTGGTGGATGCTCGAATACAACGAACAAAGACCCCATGACTCGCTCGGCGATATGACGCCGATCGAGTACGCTCAAGCCGCCAGAAACTCTAGTTTCGAACTGTCGCCTTGACGGGGAAGATTACGAATTCACCGGCAAAGCGATGCTGACCTGGGCACACGAACGCGGTGTGATCCTGCGACTGATCGAGCCCGGCAAGCCGAACCAGAACGCCTACATCGAAAGCTTCAACGGCCGCCTGCGGGACGAATGCTTGAACGAGCACTGGTTCACCAGCCTTGGTCACGCCCGAGTCGTCATCGAAGCTTGGCGACGCGAATACAACGAAGAAAGACCGAAGAAAGGACTCGGCGGGCTGACGCCCGCCGCCTACGCAAAGACATTGATCAAACAGACGGCTACCATCAACCCCGGACTCTAAAAGAAACGACTACTCAACGCGGGGGGACGTCGAGTCGGGCACCGAAATATCTGAGGCCTGCCTTACTGCACCTAGGTGCAGCCTAATTTTACAGTCCGCGACAACTGCTATTTGCCGTCTTAGCTGCGGCGTCAGAAAAATGTGGCGGCGCCGGCTAGAGCCTCTTCAGTATTGCTGCCTACACGATCACCACCCTTTTGGTTCGAAACTGACTCTGACCATATGACCAGAGAGGATCATCAAACGCTGTTGGGCCCGTCGCGCCAGCAGCAGTTGAACCAGCAAGCTAACAATCAAGCCGGAGTGCTACAGCCCAAGCCCATCGCCACGGTTCGCGGCAGCGCTCAGGCATGCCGATGACGATCTGCAGCGCAGGCAATCGCCATTCTTGGATTAAGAAATCTATTACTAGTCGGCGGGCTGCGAATAGTAGGTCGTCTCTTGAATGGGCTTATCGGAATCTAGTTCGCTATACAGCGTTCGCTTTTTTATTTCCGTCCCATCGAATACAACTACTAGGCGATAGGCTTCTGAGCCGTCTCCACCATGAAGCGTCAGCGCGAATCCTGTTTTGACACTGCTCAACTCAAACGAATTTACATCTGCCAGATCCGCGTAAACCGATCGCGGGACGAAAACCGCACCAGTGTTGACGCTAATTTCAATTCGATTAACAACGCTACAGGGAAACCTGCTGTAAGTGCAGCTTGTTTCCACAATCGCTGGTCTCGCCACAGACGGGTCGCCGATCAGCACTTCATGTGCAGTGATCGCTACACGTATTTTCTTCTTCCCGAAATCGGCGGTAACTTCGGTCTTTCCTTTCGCCGCTACCTCAACCGGAGCTTTTTCACTACCGAAAGCCGAGTTGGCCAGAAATGCGTACGCCCATAACATGGCCACCAACAAGGGGCGCGTCACGGGAGAACCCATAATGTGTTGTCGCCGCTATTGCCGATCTGGTCCCGTATGTCCTTGGCCAAGATCGGGCAACCGTTCGAGGAGCTCTGTGTCTTCTCACCCCTTTTTGCCCCATGCATCAGGAAGCCGCCTCGGCCAAACATTTGATTAGATCTATCTGGAACCAGCCTCATTGAAGCCGCCAGCTTGTGTCCGGCGCCAGTAATGTTCAGTTGCTGAGGGCTGATTGTGTAAGTGCCAACAGGCAGTACGCCTATGTTGCTAACGCCCTGAAATGCAGGATTATTCAGACCAATCCCGAGCCCGGCATAGCCTTTACCCAAACTTGTAATAGGACCACCTGGCTCGACGTGAGTTATCTCACCTGTTGCTTGATCGTAAATGTAGTAGAGCCCATTCGGATCAACGAACGAGAGCGGATTCCCACCAGCATACGCGTAAGTGTTTATACCACCGCCGATCCCCAGCGGGTCGCTTTCCAGATAACGACCTGTCGCAGGATCATAGTACCGCGCTCCGTTATAGGCGAAGCCTGACTCGGCATCGTAATACTGACCCGGGTAGCGGAGATTGAACCCTCCGATGCTGTCGGCGGTTATGGTGGAATAGAAGGCGAAGGCTTGGCTCTTCCACACAACCGATTTAGCGCTGTTTGTAATGAGCGTGGGCCTCCCAGCCTGATCGTTATGGACGTAGTAGAGACTGCCATTTCTGATTAAGGCGACCGGCGTGCCATTCAGATAAACGTACTGTGACGCCAGGGTGCTACCACCGTTCGCCGTCTCGCCAATTAGAGCACCGCTCTGTCCATACACATAGTCGAAGCTTCCGCTCGGCCCAGACTTGCGCACACGATCACCCAACCCGCTGTAGGAGTACTGTGTAGTCCCGCCTAGCCCGAGCGAGATTAGGTCGCCCAAACTGTTGTGGGTCATCGTGTAAGAGCCGCCCCAACCGGCGATAGTCTGCACGTTGCCCGATGGGTCGTATGTGTAGGACCGAGCTCGGGTACCGGTAATTGAATTGAGTCTATTGTTGCCCGCAGGGACCACAAGCGAGTCTGTACCTCCGCCCCAGGTGCTCGTCTGGCGATTTTGTGTGGCATCGTAGGTGTATGCCTGATTGCCTCCCGAGGATGTGACGGTCTTCAGTTCTGATAGCGCGTCGTAAGCGTACGTCGCACTGTTCGCTGCAGTCAGGGCATCTGTAAAGGAGGTGGTTTGATCGGCCGAATCGTATCCATACGACCAATTCAACAATCCAGTGGCAAACTGCTTGGTAAGCCTGTAACTCGTATCCCACGTGAAATTGAGTATCGCGCCATTACCGTAAGTTAATGCTGCCATTGGCCCGAACGGCATATACGAGGTATGGGCTACGTTGTAGGTGGTACCGCCTATAACGGCTGCCACGGCCACAACTTTTCCTTCTGACCCAAAGGTGTAGTCGACTTTATTTCCGCCTGGATAGACGATTTCCCATGGCCTGTCGATGGCGTCGTAGTTGTAGTCGACCGTGAATGACACACTATTTATGCTGCTCGTCTTATTATCCAATTGCCCGGACGCGGTATAGGTGAACGCCGTCGATCCTGTCGAGTCGACCACACTACATAGTCTGCCGAGCCCGTTTGAACAGGTATCGTAGTAGTACGATATCCCAACGCTGGGACCTGACACTTGCGTAACCCTGTTTAGAACGTCGTAGCTATACATTAGAGTTGAGCTGTCGGGCCTAGTGATGGTTTGCAGTCGGCCACCGTTGTCATAGCTGTAAGTTGTCGTCCCTGCGTCGGGACTTTGCACCGTTATCAAGTTGCCGAGACCATCATAGTGATAGATGGTGGAGTTTCCTTTTGGATCGGTGATCAGATTGGCGTTGCCCGCTGAGTCATACCCGAACGTCGTCATTCCGCTTAGGGGATCGGAAACATAAAGAAGCTCATTGTTTCCGTTGTATGAATAGGTGTGCTGCCTATTCAACGCATCCTTGCTGGTGAGTTGATTTCCATTGGGGTCGTAAGAGGCACTATAGATCTGACTTTTTGACCCGTTCTCTGCCGTCACACGACCAAGTTGATCGCGAGAATACGTATCACTATACATCGTGTAAGTTGTGGTTCCGGCTGTACAGCCATCGTCTCCGTGCGAGCACGTTTGAACATTTTGAGTTCTTTTGTAGATGCCAGTCAGGTTGTTCAATACGTCGTAGCCACGCGCTAAGTAAGCAGTTGTGGTGAGTGTCTCGTTACCTGAACCTGCCACGGTAATATCCGAGCTGTCCTGGACTTGCGCCAAAAAGCCGCTTTCCGTATAGGTTTTCGTAACGATTCGTCCATCGGGATAGCTAATTGTCTTCGGTTGGCCGAGGCCGTTATAGACGTATGCCGTGGTGACGTTCGCACCATTTATTACTCTCGTCTTTGATGTTACGGCTCCCGAATAGTCATACGCGAATTTCGTCACGTCGCCGTTGGGGCCCGTAACAGTCTGCGGCCATCCATTTCCGGTGAAATTGGAGAAACTAGCTACCTGGCTCAGGGCGTTGACGACTGACGTGAGATTACCGCTTGTGTCGAAGTGGTAAGTAGTAATGTCACCATTCCCATCTACAGGTCCGTCGATCGACACGGCCGAAATCGTACCGTTTGAATAAAACGAATAAGAATATGATGTAGTCTGCGCCTGACCGCTAACGCCGTAGGCTGATCTGTTGTAATGGGTCACAGAACGAAGACGCCGCGCTCCGGCGGTCCCGTCGGGAATATAGGCGAAGTCGACTTCGTCGATGGGCTGAGACGTGTTTGCCCCGTAATGTTTGACCCAGTTCAGTCGAGCCCCATCAAGCCAGTTATACGTTGTAAGCCGCTCTTCGCCTGGAAAGCTCGAGTTTATACCCGTCGTTTTCGATAGAAGCCGCCCATTGCTGTCGTAACTCGTCAGCGTCTGATTACCGTTCCAATCGAGAGCGCTGCTCGGGTTGCCATAAGCGTCGTACGAAATTGACTGAGCGGCATTAGGGCACCCTGTGACCCCCGATTGGCTAACACTCGCTAGTTTCTGCAGTCCGTTAACCAACTGGAACGTATAGACGCTCACTGCGCCCGATACCGAGGTTACCGTCGTTCTGGTAGGATTTGTCGCGTAGGAGAACGTGCTTTCTTCGTATGTTCCTGAAGAACCGACCCCGCTGTGCAGAACGGTATCGTCGCTGTTGTAGGCGTATAGGCTGAAGCGGGTTCCATCCATCACGATGCCCGTCAGGAGATAAGGCTTTCCTGAAACTTCGTATAGGTAAGTTCTCGTGTGCGATGGGCTGCCGGGGTACGTGACTCCTGACAGATATCCACTACTGTTGTACCCATATGTGTATGTCTGACCAGCAGGGTCGACAACAGACGTGACCTTCGAGTTGGTCCAGTAAAAGTGAAAAACCTTTCCTGTCGTGGACGTCGCCGTTTGAAGCAAGTAAGGCTCAGTGTAAATGAGCGTCCAGCCAACTCCGTATTGATCCACTCTCGACAGTAGCCGCCCCTGATTGCTGTAGGTGAGCACACTCCCATCCTCATCGTGGAAGATCCACTGGGACAGTGTGGTGTCAAATATCGCGTATGCGGACGAGCTCCCGTTAATCGGCAACCAGCGATTCTGCGCGCTATTGAATGCGTAACTGTAGCGTGCGCCGTCTCCGCGATAGACCCAGACGTAAGCCATGCTGCTGGACGGGATGCCAGAGCAGCTGCCTGCGCCTAAGCCGGGCACAATCGTACAAGCAACGCCATTAGTTCCCTGGAAGCCGAGCCGGTTATCGAACGTCGAGCCCCATCTCGGGCCGAATAGCCCGGGAAGCGTCTGTGCCTTGTTATAAATCCGGTTCAACTCAAATCCGGAGCCCGCCCCGGATACCGAAACGTCTCGCTCTATTTGGAACTTTGTGCCGCTCGCGATATTGACGGGACGACATGTATCGGGGCTGGAGGCGCTACCGATCACCCCCATCGTTCCTCCATCGGACGACAACGGCGAAGTTAAGCTACCTATTTGAGGAAGCCCCCCCTGACCGATGTTATAGGCCCCCTGAGTTTGAATGCCTGCTCCATTCCCAATTCCCGAATAGGACCCGAGCCCAGAGGCGGATGCACCGGAATCGGAACCACTGCCGACCGGATCACCGCCGGCAACATCGGTTGGATCGCCATATCCATCGTCGTCATCCCTGGACAACGGATCATCATCTTCACTGCCACAACAATTTGGCACGAGTGGATATGGACCGAGCGGATTGTCGATCGGATGTGCAGGGTCTTCATCTGCAAAAGCGCTGGTGCCGAGCAACGCAGAGAAAAATGACACGCAACAGAAAAAAATAGCGGCGTGAAACCTGCTCGATGAGCTGCAAGTGTCGTGAGAACGGCCCTCGAGCCGCTCTGAACGATATTGTCCCATTGCCTTCTCCCCGGATAAGACTAGGCGTTCCCTTCTTTAATATTGGAGAGGACAGATAAATAGTTACAGATGCGATCGGTATCCGTTTGCAACGATTGGTTTCATAGCGACTGTCATTTTTTTAACTAGGGCTCAGATGCGAGCTGGCCTGATTCTTGGCGTCGCGGAAACAGTTCAGACGGCGAATGCTGTGGCATCACTCGCAAGATTGAATACATCGAATAGGCGCCCGCAGACGCGCAGAGCCGCGTCGCAGTCATTAAAATGGCCAGGAGTCGGATGTTCTTGGATCGGCAGAACCGCAATCCGCTGAGCTACGTTGACACGCTCGGTTTGGCGAAGTGCACGCTGAACTTTGAGGGCGGTGCTGGCGTCCTCCACTGCGATCCAAACGATCCTGATAACAACGATCCAGTCACGATTCCTGTTGCTTCTGGCAATAACGGCGGCGGGTCAAACTGCAAGAACAACCTAGGGAACCTCTGAATAACTCACCGAAAGTCGAAGCGGTGACTGCGGCGCTGCCTTCATGATTGTTTTCTGCGAAGCCGACTGATTCATTTATCGGCCTGAGCTGATCAAAAGACGCTTACCGGTGACAATTCATCCCACATTGAGTATCAGCGGGCGCAATTCCCCCGTCATCGACAGCAATTTCTTTCGCACCATCCACAGATTCGACAGCGCAAACAGGGTCATCACCTGCGCCGTGTTTTTCGCCAGGCCCTTGAAGCGCACCTTGTTGTAGCCGAACTGCCGCTTGATTACGCGAAACGGATGCTCGACGAAGGCGCGAACGCGAGCCTTGGCATATTCCGCCTGCTGAGCCGCGCGCTTTTGACTGCCTTCCGGCATCGCACGAATCCGGCTTGAGCGAGCCGCGATCTGCCACTGCAGTTTCTTTCTCACCACGCGCTTGTCTGCGCCCGTGTAGCCCGCGTCGGCATAGACTACTTGCTCCCTGCCGTGCAGCAACTCGTCCACCACCGCGATGTCGGCTTCATTGGCAGCGGTTACCACCACGGTGTGCACCAAGCCAGAATCCACGTCCGCGCCGATGTGCGCCTTCATGCCGAAAAAGTACTGATTGCCTTTCTTGGTCTGGTGCATCTCGGGATCGCGCTCACCGTCGGCGTTCTTGGTCGAACTCGGCGCCGAAATGATCGTGGCATCCACCATGCTGCCGCGCTTGAGCAGCAAGCCTTTGCGCCCCAGGTAGGCATTGATCCGGGTGAAAAGCTCCAGCGCTAACCCATACGTTTCCAGCAGGTGTCTGAAATTCAGAATCGTGGTCTCGTCCGGAATCGGCCGCGTCAGCGACAGCCCGGCAAACTGACGCATCGAGGCGACTTCGTACAGCGCCTCTTCCATCGCCGGATCCGACAATCCGAACCAGTTCTGCATGAGGTGAATGCGCAGCATCGTCGCCAGCGGATACGGCGGCCGTCCATCGCCGCCCACCGGATACACCGGCTCGATCAGCGACAGCAGCAGCTTCCACGGAACCACCTGGTCCATCTCGGCTAGGAAAATCTCCCGACGTGTCCGTTTTCGCTTGCCCGCGTACTCCGCGTCCCCGAAACTCAACTGCATTGCTTCCGCTCCGATTCTTTTCTAGCCACAGATCGCAGCAACCATCACGCCACTCGCAATGGGTTTTTCAGACCTTCCCTAGACTGCCAGAACGATACGGGCAGGGGACCGATCCCGGCTGGTTGTTGGAAATGGAACGGCGGCTACACCGGCAAACCGAACGGCAGAGCGTTGGGTACGTGCTCAGGTACGACATCGAACCGTACAAATATCCGCTCTCATAGCTGCGCCAACGCATTTGGGCCGTCGAAGCATCCGCCTTTCTGTTCCGAGGGTTGCGTCACCGGATCGGCTCCCGATATGCACACGCTTAACGGTCTGCTCGATGCTGAACCTGGTTCCACGCTGTGGGTAGGCCCGCCGCTTCCGCCCGTACTTCCGTCGTTTGACCTCGGCTTGCCGGGGTATCCATCACAAGGTTCGGTTCCCTATAGGCCATGAATCCAAAAGCACGCATTGCGTTATCATTGCTCGCCATAAGCTTCGTTGGAGTCACCTTTGCCGGAGTACCGGCGACTCCACAGCAAATTCTCGCGCTTGCCGACTCAAGGGGAGCAGGCGAAACGGTAGAGACTTTAATCAGATCCGGAAAGTGGCAGTCCATTGTTCTTCCAGGCGTTAAGGGTGCGCGGCCCGATTGGCTCAAAGTTGTGCACACTCTCTATCCCGTCACAGATGCGGGCGCCCGTGAGGACTTGGACGGAGCTCTTACCGACGCGCTTCTCAAGGCTCCGTACCTAGTTTTGCCCCTGCTCGAGGAATTCTGGTGGAATCAATCGGAAACAACATGCGTTTTTGACTATGACAGCGAGTTGCCAGGTGGCATTGAACAATACGTGCGACGCCTAAAAACCGCGTTGAAAAGTGTCCCTCCGACACAGTTGGTGTCATTAAGAGCGGCATGTCTCCAAGGTACCGACGTGACGATTGCCGAGCTCCAGAAACGAGGGAGTTAAGCTACACCGGCCGCACCAACACGGTTGCCTATGCCTTCAGCGATCAGGCTCTCTATTGAGATCCCGATCGTTTTAACTACCCATCTCAGAACCCGGGCGGGAGTGAATCCGATCGCGGCATGGGACACCGATGTGTGTGACGATAGCCTGATCTCGTATCTGGCTTTACAGTTAGCTGACGCGTTGCAGGCCTCCTACCTCGATGCCGTTCAACCCAAGCGTAAGCTGGCCAAGATCCCGTTACTTCTGCGCTGACCCAAGCGCGGCCTGCAATACGACGGAGAAGTACGCGCAAGTCTCAGCGACCCCTCGCTAGTCGAGAGGTGGCTTCGCCGAATAGTCTAGAACCGCATCAATCTCGTCGTTAGTGAGGTTGACAGGGGACACCGGCATCCGTGGCGGTTCCACAATGCCGTTTTGCAATCTCGGTCGAATCAGCGTCGGTCGAATGAGTTTCGTGAAGGTGCGGTCCCGATAGTAGTAAATCTTATTGGCCTTTATCGGCGGCGCAGCCTCGACTATCAAAAGCTCCTCGCGACGAGAGAGTTCACGAATTTCGTGCGGTAGCATCAACTCCCGGCGCGTCTGCCCATCTGAAATATTTCCACTCCAGGGATCGTTGATGCGACGTGAGTGGCTTCGCGTTTCGATAGTACGAATGCCCATCTCTTCGGAGAGGTACTTAGCAGCCCTCGCAGGCGGCGTTGTCACCGCAATGTCCGACCGCACTCATCGAGCAGAGCAGCGTGTTTTGCTTCAAGAACCGCTGGTAGTCGCCGCTCTGGAATTGGCTACCGCGATCCGAGTGCAGGATCCCCCTGGCGCTGCCAGACCGCCATCTCGACCGCCCGAATCACCGTAAGCGTCCGCTGAAGCTTTCAATTACCCACAAATAACTGAGCGCAGGCAATTATTTACAGAAAGTTCTTGCATTGATTTGTAGCATTTGAGATAGATGGTTTCCGTGTTCTGATATGCACGGTGCCCAATGACGATGTCGAAGCGGGGTGACGGTGATTCTGGCGATTCCCGCTGGCTCGATCGGGAATCGGCAGGCAGCTTGTTTAAAGATGCTCGCCTTGCAAGACGATTCGAGGCGCTGTTGGGGCAACTCTCGGGCGATCCTGGTGGAAGCATCCCGATGGTCTGCCAGGACTGGGCGAATACTAAGGCGGCTTATCGGTTCCTCGCCAACGCGCGCGTCAATGAAGCCGATATTCTCGCCGGTCATTTTCGATCGACGCGCGACCGGTTCGCTGCGACCACCACGCCGGTTCTGGTCCTGCACGACACCACCGAGTTTTCATACGCCCGTGGCGACGTTGACGCCATCGGCATCTTGGGCAAAACACCGATTGGCAAGACGCTCAGTGGGGCGCAAAAGCTTCACACCGGCTGCGGCATTCTGCTCCACTCCAGCCTGGTGCTGACGACAGAAGGCTTGCCGCTGGGATTGGCCGCCACCAAGTTCTGGACGAGGAAGAAGTTCAAGGGCACCAACGCGCTGAAGAAGAAGATCAATCCCACGCGGGTTCCGATCGAGGCCAAGGAGAGCATCCGCTGGTTGGAAAATGTCGAGCAGTCGACGGCACTCCTGGGTGAGCCCGGTCGATGCGTTCATATCGGCGATCGTGAAAGCGACATCTATGAACTATTTTGCACCGCGCAAGCTGCAGGAACGCATTTTCTAATCCGTACCTGCGTCGATCGTCTGGCCGGAGATGGTGAACACACCATCGCCGACGAGATGGAGGAAGTCAGCTGCAAGGGTCTGCATCGAGTCGAAGTCCGAGACCGCAAGGGCAATCTATGCGAGGCCGTTCTCGAGCTTCGATTTCGGCGTATCCAGGTTCTGCCGCCGATCGGCAAGCGGGGACGATATCCTGCTCTCCGACTCACGGTCATCCACGCCACTGAGCGCGGCACGCCAGCCGGTCGCGATCGGATTGAATGGAAGCTGATCACCAACTTACCAGTGAACTCCCGTGCCGATGTCATCGAGAAGCTGCGCTGGTATTCATTGCGCTGGAAGATCGAGGTCTTCCACAAGATTCTGAAGTCCGGCTGTAAAGCCGAAGAGTCAAAGCTGCGAACCGCCGAGCGCCTGGCGAATCTGCTCGCGATATTTTGCATTCTCAGCTGGCGAATTTTCTGGCTGACGATGTTGCATCGTACCGAGCCCAACGGCTCGCCGGCGATGGCATTCACGTCGCTCGAAATCGAATTGCTCGACAGGCTCGTTGCCGACACCGGCCAAAGCGCGAAACGAAAGAAGACCGTTTCAAGTTATCTCGTTCGCCTGGCTCGACTGGGCGGCTATCTGGCACGAGCCAGCGACCCGCCACCCGGCAACACCGTCATCTGGCGAGGTATGGCACGTCTCACCGATATCGAACTCGGCTACTTGCTCGCATCAAAGGATGTGGGTAATTGAAAGCCGCTGAAGGCCGTCTGGTGCTCCAAGGATTGAGTCGTGAGGATGGTGTCCACTTAATGATGGTGGACACCTATGGCAGAGAGACTCAGTGGGGCGGTGCCGGGATTTGTGGGGAGCCGGAAGAGCAACGGTCGCTGCATCTACAGCCGGGAAGGCAAACGTGCGCTGGTGGAAGAATGCCTGCGGCCGGGCGTATCGGTGGCGAGGCTGGCGCTGATCCACGAGGTCGTTGCGAATCTGCTGCGCAAGTGGATCAAGGCTCACGAGGCCGCGGCAGCGCGCCCAATTCCGAAGAGCCCTGAGCTGCTGCCAGTGATGGCGGTCGATGCGCCGGCGACGACGCCGCCCAGCGCGCCACCGGAATCGCCGATCGAGATCGTGATCGGCGACGCCACGATCCGCCTGCACGGCGCGGTCGATGCGCAGCGGCTACGCATGATCATCGACTGCCTGGCACGCCGCGCATGATCGGCCTGCCGGCCGGCACGCAGGTGTGGCTGGCGGCGGGCGTGACCGACATGCGACGCGGCATGGATGGTCTGGCACAAGGTCGCTCCCGTTTTGGCGTCAGTCGGGATGGCGATACTCGTACCGGACATGCGTGGTTATGGCAACAGCGACAAGCCCGCCGGCATTGAGGGCGATGACGCGCGTGCGCTATCCGGTGAGATGCGTGCCTTGGTTGCCGAAATCGGCTTCAGCGCCGGCCGGCCGATTCTCTTGTGCGCGCGACAGATCAGATCGGATGCCGGCCGATTGCTTCAAGCCGGCAGTGGCTCCGCCTCATGCCACCTACTCGCCAACACTCCAACATCGCATCTGGCGTCCTCCGATAGCCGTTTAGTCATTGCTCGTGCAACCGCCACATCAATCGCCAAGAGGCTTTATGAAATCCAAGTTCATCAAAATTGCGGGAGCGCTCATCGCTCTGAGCACGTCATCAATCGCTCTCGCCGCGGGCACCTGTTGCGTCGTAGGCGCCGCCTGCTGTTTCGGGGTGCCGTGCTGCCCGTAGTCGTTTGACGAGGTAGGCAGAAGGCCCGGGCCATCGAAAGGTCGGCCGGGCTTTTTTTGCGGCGACTAATTTCGTCGCCAGACGAATTGCGATGATATCGGGACATTCGCGAGCGCCCACGCCGCATCGCGTTGACGCTTTTCCGTTGCGGCATCGATACTCGAATCGATACTTTTCATTTCCAGGCATCGTCATGCGTCCAGGTCGAACACGATGAAAGCTCCGCTGAAGCTCGGTTACAAGGCGTCTTCCGAACAGTTCGCGCCGAACGAGTTGCTCGACTACGGCGTGCTCGCGGAAAAAATCGGGCTGGATTCGGTGTGGATCAGCGATCATTTCCAACCGTGGCGACACACCGGCGGCCATGCGCCGTTTTCACTGGCCTGGCTCGGCGCGCTCGGCGCGCGCACGACGCGGGTACAGATGGGTACCAGCGTGCTGACGCCGACGTTCCGCTATCACCCCTCGATCGTCGCGCATGCTTTCGGCACGCTCGGCGCGATGTTCCCGGGGCGCGTTGCGCTGGGCATCGGCACCGGCGAGTCGCTCAACGAAGTGCCGTCCAGCGGCATCACCTGGCCCGAGCAGTTCGAGCGCACCGCGCGTTTCAAGGAAGCGGTCGATCTGATCCGCCGGCTGTGGAGCGAGGAGCGGCTGAGTTATCACGGCCAGTTCTACAAGACCGAGAACGCGACGATTTACGACAGACCCGAGCAGCCGGTGCCGATCTACATCGCCGCGGCCGGGCCGTTCATGGCCAGGTTCGCCGGTGAGAAAGGCGAAGGCTTCATCTGCACCAGCGGCAAGAAATGGGAGCTGTACACCGAGACCCTGCTGCCGAATCTCGAGGTCGGTTTGCAGAAGGCGCCGAAGCCGGCGTTCGACCGGATGATCGAAATCAAGCTGTCTTTCGACACCGATCGCGAGCGCGCGCTGCAGGACACGCGCTTCTGGGGCGCGCTGGCGCTGAAGCCGGAAGAAAAGCTCAACGTCGAAGATCCGCTGCAGATGGAACAGCTCGCCGACGCGCTGCCGATCGAACGCGCGGCCTCACGCTGGATCGTCAGCGTCGATGCGCAGGACGCGGTCGCGCAGATCGGCCGCTATGTAGAACTGGGTTTCAACCACCTGGTGTTTCACGCACCAGGCCCGGACCAGGCGCGCTTCCTCAAGCTGTTCGGCGAGCAGATCGCGCCGCGGCTGCGCGCCGCCTACTCCTAGGTCTATGCCGGCACGCGCTCGGCAAGCAGCGCGTCCATGCTGAGAAACTTGGTGGTCGACCAGCCACCGTCCAGCGCCAGCGTCTGGCCGTTGATATAGCTGCCCTCGCCCGAGGCCAGAAAATGCACCGCGTTGGCGACGTCCTCGACGGTACCTTCGCGGTTGAACGGCGTCATTTCGTGGTTGGTGCGCTGAAAGCCGGCGGTGTCCCAGAAGTCCTTGGTCATGTCGGTCTTGATCACGCCGGGCGCGACCACGTTGGCGCGGATGCCGTTGGCACCGTACTGCACCGCGATCGCCTGCGTCATGCCGATCATGCCGGCCTTGACCGCGCAGTAGATGCCGCCGTTGAGGCCGCCGACGAGGCCGTAGACCGAACCGACGTTGATGATCGACGAGCCCGGCTTCATCACCGCGAGCGCCTCGCGCGAAAATCGAAACGGCGCTTTCAGGCTGATGTCGATGACCTCGTTCATCATCGCGTCGTCGGTTTCGTGCAGCGGTGCCCAGCGGCCGGAGCCGGCGTTGTTGACCAGGCAGTCGAGCCGGCCGAAAGATTCCATCGCCAGTTGCACCGCGCGCTGCGGCGTGTCGGCGGCAGCGACATCCGCGGCCATGGTTTTCACTTCCGCGATCGCCGACAGCGACTCCACGAGGCGCGCCAGCGGCTGCGGCCTTCTGGCGACCGCGACGATATTGAAACCGCCCGCCGCAAAGCGCCGCGCGATCGCGTCGCCGATGCCGGCGCTGGCGCCCGTGATCAGCACCACTGGCTTGTCCGTCGCGTGTCGCGTCATGCGCAGTCTCTCCTGTTTTTTATTGGCGGGAACGGCTGTGGCGCCGTTGCCTCGATAGGGCCGCCAGAAATCTTATGCGGGGAAACGCGCGCCACGCGCCGGCGCGGATGCAAATTGCGGCTGCAGGCATTTCAGCGCTCGCAGCCAGACCAATTACGCGAAATGCCTTGCGCGCGAGGCATCGTTGACGGCGCATCAAATTGATGTCAGCTTAATGCCTTCAATTAACAGCGCCGTTGATTAACGTCGATTAACGGCGGCGACCTCAGCCCCACGAGTCCCATGCCCAAGATTCTTTTCATCCAGCACGACGGCACCGAGCATCTGGTCGAGTGCGAAGCCGGCAAAACCCTGATGCAGGCCGCGGTCGACAACATGGTGCCGGGCATCATCGGCGACTGCGGCGGCGCCTGCAGCTGCGCCACCTGCCACGGCTACATCGAATACAGCGGCGCCTTGCCGGCGATGTCGGAAGACGAAACGATGATGCTCGACGGCGCGCTGCACGTGGAGCCCAACAGCCGGCTGTGCTGCCAGATCGCGGTCAGGCCGGAGCTCGACGGCATCGTCGTGCGGCTGCCGCTCAGCCAGTTCTAGCTCAGCGCGGCATTGCGCTGCGAACCTCGGTGGTCCGCGGCGCGCTCAGCCCTGCGGCCGCTTGCCCTCGCGGATCGCCTCTCTGATCAGGTCGATGACCCAGGTCACGGTGCGCGTTGCGCGCTCCGGCTCCAGGTGCCAGGCCGTTACCAGTCGCTCGTAGGGCGGCACGTTCCACAGCATGTCGAGCACCGCGGCGACCATCTCGCGCTGCGACCGGCTCCAGTCCGGCGTGGCCCGTACCACCGCCTCCAGCAGCGAGTTGCGGCGGTGCTGGTCGATCGCCGCGAACGAGGGATCGACCACTGCGGTCGGCGTCACCGCGAACGACGACAGATACGAGAACATCCGCGTGACCAGCGCAGAAAACTCGTCCAGCTCCAGGTGATCCAGGGTCACGCCGGATTCTTCGGTCAGGCGCTGCACCACCGCGTCGCGCAGCTTGCGCTCGGTGGAGAAGTGACGATGCACGGTGCGCTCGCTGACACCGGCGCGCTCGCCGACCGCGCGGAAGGTCAGGCCGCGCCAGTCCCAGCTCGGGAAGCCGCGCACCAGATCGGCACCGGCGCCGAGGATGCGGTCGCGCGTCTCGCTGGCCTGCTGCTGCCGCAGCGGGCTTTCGTAACGGCGCCGCTCGCCGGCGGGAGCGCTACTGTCCTTGGTTCCGCGGGGCGGGCTCATTGCGGTTTCATCGCTACGTTGGGTGGACGGCCGGAAGTCATCGCATTGTAGAGGAGCCCACTATCCGCATCGACCCTGCTGCGAATAGGCTGCGCGGCAAGACGACAGTGGCGCAGAAAGCCGATGCAACAGCGGGACATCGAGTATCGCGACAGCGCCGGGCAGGCTTACGCCGGTCACTATGCAGCGCCTGATGCACCCCGCGGCGCCGGCGTGCTGCTCGCCCACAATGCACCCAGCCTCGGCGACTTCGAGCGTCGCACCGCCGCGCGCCTCGCCGATCTCGGCTACAGCGTGTTCTGCGCCGACTATCTAGGCGCCGACGGTATCGATGGCGCCGCTGGCAGGGAAGCACTCGGCGCACTGTTCGCCGACACCCGCCTGACACGCGATCGCGCCGCCGCCGCGCTGGCGGTGCTCACATCGCAGCCCGGTGTCGACACGCGGCGCATCGCCGCGCTCGGCTACTGCTTCGGCGGCACCGTGGCGCTAGAACTGGCGCGGGCGGGCGCCGATCTGCGTGGCGTGGTCGGTCTGCATGCGGGCCTGCCGCTGAGCCATCCCGACGACAATCGCGCGATCAGGGCCAAACTGCTGCTGATAGAAGGCAGCGCCGACCCGCTGGTGCCGGCGGAGATGCGCGCGGGTTTCGAGAGGCAAATGGATCAGGCCGGCGTCGACTGGCAGCTGCATCTGCTCGGCGGCGTGCCGCACGGTTTCAGCGTGCCGGGCATCGACAAGATGGGCCGCGCGGGGATTGCCTACGACCGACGCGCCGACGAGCGCTCATGGAAATTGCTAGTCGGGTTTCTGGCGGAGACGACGGCGCCGCTCTGATGTTGGGTCGCGGACAGGGTCCGCTCCTACAAGCTCTCCGGCATTACCGTAGGAGCGGACCCTGTCCGCGACCGAGGCCTGCCAGAGTCGATCGCGCTCCACTCAGCTCTGAATGTTTCGCAGTCGAGGGCTCAGTGCCGCCGCGCCGTCCCCAGATCGCGCCGGAACTGCTGCGGCGTGACGCCGGTCCAGCGCTTGAATGCGCGGCCGAAGCTGGATTGCTCGGAATAACCCAGCGATGCCGCGACATCGTCCAGCGACAGCTGGCCGCGTTCCAGGTAAGCCTTGGCCAGATCGACACGCTGGCGCTCGAGAATGTCGGAAAACTTCAGGCCGCAGTCGCTGAGATTGGCCTGCAGCGTGCGCACCGAGGTGCCGAGCTTCTTGGCGCCGTGCTCGATCGAGCAGTTGCCCGAGGGCAGCGAGCCGCGCACGTAATCCTCGACCCGCTCGACCACGGTCTTGCGCGACGCCGCCTTGACCTGGCCGAGATAACCGCCGAGCAGCCGGTACAGCATGCGATTGGACGTGGCCACGCTCTGGTTCAGCATTTCGATCGGGAACGCGATCGCGCTGGTGCTGGCTTTTGCATTGAAGCGGCAGCCGAGCCGGCTCTCGATTTCGGCGATGTCCTTCTGCCGCGTGTCCACGGCGAGATTGACATAGCTGGCGCGGAACGCGCGGCCGCCGATCGCGCGCATGAAGTTCACATCCAACAGTGCTGCCTGGTAGTTCGCCTGGTTGTTGGAGCCCAGGTCGCTGCGCACGCACCAGCGCAGCTCGGCGGTGTCGCGGCCCTCGACCAGTTCCATCAGAGTCACCGGCGAATGCACTACCGGGATGTAGTCGATGAAACTGGTGATCGCGTCGCGGAACGTCGGCGCCGCGCGGCACAGCGCGGTGACCGAGCCGAACAGGTCCACGTCCTGGTGCTGGGCCAGGCGCAGACCGAACAGCGGATCGTTGAAGCGCGTGCTGCAGTACTCGAGCACGTCGACCAGGGACTTGCAGTTGATATAGGAATCCGGGTCGCGGATCACGCGCGGGTCGACGCCGTGGCGCTCCAGGATCTCGCGCGGGTCGGCGCCGAGGCTGCGCACCAGATCGGAGAAGCCGCTGAAATTGGCGGTGCGCATCTGCCGCTCCGCCGGCATCGAGTCCAGCGGGCCTTCTAGTGCGTAAAAGTAACTCTGGCTCATTGCTTCCTCCAGCAATGGGCTGCAACCGGCGTCCCGGCGCAGCGATTTGCACTGATTGTAGACCCGGCCACACCAAATGTCAGGACAGCGGCGCCCGCCAGGGTGGATAACTCAACAATGCTGACCAGTGCCGGGCTCCCCCGCCCGCCTGCGCCGGCACCGACTATAAAAACGACCCGCGAGTCGAACCAGGAGAACAGCATGGCAAGCAAGGCCAAACAGCCGACGCCCGAGGAAATCGTCCTCTACAAGAAGGACCCGAAGACCAAGATCGCGACGATTACGCTGAACCGGCCCGACCAGCTGAACGCGCCGACCATCGCCGCGCGGCTGCGCTATGCCGACCTGATCCATCGCGCCAACGTCGACGACGACGTCAAGGTGCTGGTCGTGCGCGGCGTCGGCAACCATCTCGGCGGCGGCGCCGACCTGCCCGAGCAGGAGGCGATGCTGAACGACGATGACGACTACTCGCTGCTGCACGAGTTCCGGATCAAGGACGACGAGGACGTCAAATATCCGCCCAAGGGCAGCTACCGCTACCTGGCGCAGCTGACCCAGCTCTACGCCAACGCCAGCTACGGCTGCCGCAGCCTGCAGGATTTCAAGAAGATCAGCATTCTCGAAGTCAAAGGCTATTGCTACGGCTGGCATTTCTACCAGGCGGCCGACGCCGACCTGGTGATCTCCTCGGACGACGCGCTGTTCGGCCACCCCTCGTTCCGCTATGTCGGTTGGGGCCCGCGCATGTGGCAATGGGCGCAGATGATGGGCATGCGCAAGTTCCAGGAGATGGTGTTCACCGGCCGGCCGTTCACCGCCAAGGAAATGCAGGACTGCAACTTCCTCAACAGCGTCGTGCCGCGCGACCAGCTCGAAGCCGAAGTCGAAAAATACGCGACTTCCTGCGCGCGCACGCGGCCGACCGACGTGGTCTACATGCAGAAGCAGTTCTTCGAGATCATGAAGCAGCAGCAGGGCGAGTACATGGGCAGCATGATGACCGGCTGGCTCGAGTCCATGCTCGGCATGGTCAAGAACGACGCCGACGAGCTGACCTTGAACAAGGAAACCTTCGGCAAGGGCCTGAACAACGCGGTCAAGGACAACGACAACGATTATCCGCCCGATTTTCGCTTGAGCCGCTCGGGCCGCAAGGCCAAGAAGTAGCGTCGTCGCGATGCAGTACGCGCTGCTCGGCAACACCGGCCTGGCCGTGTCGCGGCTGGGCTTCGGCGCGCTGACGTTCACCCAGGGCAATCAGTCGCTGGCCTCGGTCTACAAGGTCGGCGCCGAGCTGGCGCATGCCCTGGTCGGCCGCGCGCTCGATGCCGGCGTCAACTTCTTCGACACCGCCGACGTCTATGCCGACGGCGAATCCGAAACGCTGCTCGGCGCGGCGCTGAAAAGCCATCGCGACAAGGTCGTGATCACGACCAAGGTCGGCAACCGCGGCGGCGACCGCACGCTGATCCACGGTGGCCTGTCGCGGCGCCATATCCTGTGGTCGGTCGAGCAGAGCCTGCGGCGTCTCGGCACCGACTGGATCGACTGCTACATCGCGCATCGCGAAGATCCCTACACGCCGCTGGAAGAAACGCTGGAAGCCTTCGACAGCCTGGTGCGCAGCGGCAAGGTGCGCTACATCGGCTATTCCAACTGGTCGGCCTGGAGCGTCGCCGCGGCGATGGAAATCCAGAAGGCGCGCGGCCTGGCGCCGTTCACGCATGGCCAGATGTACTACTCGCTGCTCGGCCGCGACGTCGAGCGCGACATGCTGCCGATGATGCGCCGCTATGGCCTGGGCATGACGGTGTGGAGCCCGCTCGCCTACGGCTTCCTGAGCGGTGCCTACAGCCGCGAGGATCTGGCCAGGCCGGACAACCGCTTCTCCGGCTTCGACATGCTGGCTTTCGACCGCGACGAGGGTTTTGCCCTGCTGGACGTGATGCGCCGCATCGCCGCGGCGCGCGCGATCAGCCTGCCGCAGCTGGCCATCGCCTGGCTGCTGGCGCGGCCCGGCGTCGGCAGCGTGCTGATCGGCGCGACCAAGCTGCACCAGCTCGACGACAACCTCGGCGCCGCCGCCATCAGGCTCGATGCGGCCGACATCGCCGAACTCGACGCTGCCACCGCGATCACGCCGCTGTATCCGAGTTCGGACTGGATGGTGCCGGATCGGAAGATGATGAAAGCTTTGAAGCACAGCTAAGCCTTTGCCCCTCTCCCCTTGTGGGAGAGGGTGGCCCGAAGGGCCGGGAGAGGGGGTTACACGCTGCAATCGCACAACCCCTCTACCGTCGCTACGCGACACCCTCTCCCGCAAGGGGAGAGGGCGCAAGCACGCCGCTATCGAACGATCTGCACGTTCTGTCGAGAATCACTGCGCCGATCACCGGAACATGCGGCCACAGGTCCGGAGAATAGCCATGTCATTTGAACTGAACCACAAGCTCGCCGCGAAGCGCGAGCCGCTGCCGACTACGGCGAAAGTCGATCCGGTCACCGCCAGCATCATTCGCGGCGCCTTCGAGACCGTGTGCTTCGAGGCGGCGACGCATCTGGGCCGAGCCGCCTCGTCGCCGATCATCAACCAGTCCAACGAGCGCAACGGCAGCATCATCGACGCGCACGGCCGCCTCGCCGGCGTGTCGGTCGGCACGCCGCACCTGGTGTTCATTTCGCAGCTGACGGTGCGCTACGGCCTGCAGTTTCTCGACGCCTACGACTGGGGCCCGGGCGACGTGTTCGTCGGCAACGATCCGGATTTCGGCGGCGGACATCTGCCGGACTACAACGTCTACGCGCCGGTTTACGACGACAACGGCGAGCTGGTGCTGATCCAGGCGCTGCAGGCTCACCAGGGCGACACCGGCGGCAAGGACCCGGGCGGCTTCACGCTGGAGGCCACCGACATTTTCACCGAAGGCCTGGCGATCCCCTGCCTGAAGCTGGTGCATCGCGGCGAAAAGCGTCGCGACGTGATCAAGCTGCTGGAGCGCAACAACCGCTTCCCGTCGTTCGCCGGCGATCTGGCGGCGATGATCGGCGCCGTGCAGCACTGCGTGAAGCTGCTCGAAGGCGTGGTGCGCAAATGGGGCGCGGAGACGGTCAAGGCCGCGGTCAACTACAACATCGACCACACCGAAAGAAGCTTCCGCGAAGAAATCGCGAAATGGCCGGACGGTTCCTACTCCGCCGACGTGCTGATCGATCACGACACGCTGGGCACCAAGGACGTGCACGTGCACGTCGAATGCACGGTCAAGGGCGATCAGCTCAAGGTCGACCTGACCGGCTCCGACGCGCGGCCCGAGCTGGTTGGCGTCTGGAACACCTTCGCCAACAGCCGCGGCTATGCGATGACCCAGCTGGCGTCGATGATCGATCCGCGCATCGTCAAGAACGAAGGCCTGTTCCACGCGGTCGAGATCGTGCTGCCGGAAAACACCATCGTGCATCCGCCGATCAACAAGCCGGCGGCGCTGGGCTCGTTCCACCCGGCCTGCGAAATCATCGAGGCGATCTGCGTCGCACTCGCCGACGTCGTGCCGGAGCGCTCCTGCCCGCAGGTCTACAAGATCGGCATGCCGAACGCGGTGATCGGATTCGACGCGCGCGGCATGTGGATGGACCAGGGTGTCGACGCGCGCTCGATGGATGCCTCCGCGGTACAAGGCGTCGACGGCTGGGGCTCGTCCTGCGTCGGCCTCGGCAATCTGTTGCTGTCGGAAGCCGAAGACGCCGAGAGCCGCTTCCCGATCATCAACATCAGCCGCGAAATGACCACCGATTCCGGCGGCGCCGGCCAGTGGCGCGGCCAGCCCGGCAGCCTCAACGTCAAGAAAGTGCTGGAGCCGACGATGGCGATGGCCTGGATGGTGTCGTCCGAGCATCCGCTGCGCGGCCTCTGTGGCGGCGACGATGCCGGCCCCTATTCCAACCACTTCGAAGTCGGCAGCGCGCGCGAACGCAAGATCGAGCTGTCGACACAGGCGCAGCTGCCGGCCAACGCGGTGATCGCCTACCAGCACGGCGGCGGCGCCGGTTTCGGCCGCGCGCTGC
This sequence comes from Hydrocarboniphaga sp., assembly GCF_965279055.1. Lineage (NCBI taxonomy): Bacteria > Pseudomonadati > Pseudomonadota > Gammaproteobacteria > Nevskiales > Nevskiaceae > Hydrocarboniphaga > Hydrocarboniphaga sp. Next base: position 3,724,553 of record NZ_OZ257125.1, read on the forward strand.
TGCGCGATCCGGAAGCGGTCAAGGACGACGTGCTCGACGAGAAAGTCAGCCTGCAGGCGGCACGCGACAAGTACGGCGTCGTGCTCAGCGGCACGCTGGCGGAATACGACCTCGCCGTCGACGTCGCCGCGACCGAAGCACTACGCAGCAAATTGAAGGCCACGCTCGTGGCCAACGCAGCCTGAGGCACGCATCGTGACTTATCGAGTCGGCATCGACGTAGGCGGCACCTTCACCGATTTCGCGATGCTCAAGGGCAGCGACGTGGTGCTGCACAAGAACCTGAGCACGCCGGACGATCGCTCGATCGGCGTGATGACCGGCCTGAAGAAACTCGCCGAAATCGAAGGCCTGGCGCTCGGCGATTTCCTGAAAAGCTGCGATGCGATCGTGCACGGCACGACCATCGCCGACAACACCCTGATCGAAATGAACGGCGCCGTCACCGGCCTGATCACCACCGAGGGTTTTCGCGACGAGATCGAATATCGCCGCGGCTACAAGGAAGACATCTGGGACGTGCGCCTGGCGCCGCCGGTCGAGATCACGCCGCGGCGCCGGCGGCTGACCGTGCCGGAACGCGTGCTGGCGGACGGCACGGTCTACAAGCAACTCGACGAAGCTGCGGTCCGTGAGAGCTGTCGCCGGCTGAAGAAGCAGGGCGTGGAATCGGTGGCGATTTCGCTGCTGTTCTCGTTCGTCAACAGCGCGCACGAAAAGCGCGTCGCGCAGATCGTGCGTGAGGAAATGCCCGGCGTACACCTGTCGAACTCGCACGAAGTGCTGCCGCGCGCGCCGGAGTACGACCGCACCAGCACGACCGTGGTCAACGCCTACGTCGCGCCGCGCGTGACCTCGTACCTGGAAAAACTGGTGGAGCGGCTGAAGCAGGCCGGCTACGCGCACCAGCTGATGGTGATGCAGGCCAGCGGCGGCGTGATGACCAGGGAATACATCGAGGGCGCGCCGATCCGCGTGCTCGCCTCCGGCCCGGCCGGCGGTGTGATCGGCTCGGCGCATGTCGGCGGCGCCAAGGGTTATCCGAACCTGCTGTGCGTCGACATGGGCGGCACCTCCTACGACATGTCGGTGGTCATCAACGGCGCCGCGCCGGCCGAAACCGGCTGGAACATGCATCACCGCTACCTGATCGGCGTGCCGATGGTGAAGGTAGAAACGCTCGGCGCCGGCGGCGGCTCGATCTGCTACGTCAACAAGGGCGCGCTCGAAGTCGGCCCGGCTTCGGCGGGCTCCGAGCCCGGCCCGATCTGCTATGGCCGCGGCGGCACGCGGCCGACGATCACCGACGCGCTGCTGATGCTCGGTATTCTGTCCGCCGATTCGGACTTCGCCGGCGGCAGCTTCTCGCTGACCCAACAGGGCGTGGCCGAGGCCTTCCAGCAGCTTGGCGAGGCGATGGGCTACAGCGCCGAAGACGCGGCTTTCGACTGCTTCCGCGTGGTCAACGCCAACATGAGCCAGGCGGTCACGCGCACCGTCGCCGGCAAGGGCATCGACCCGAAAGACATGGTCATGCTCGCCTATGGCGGCAACGGCCCGGTGTTCGCCGCGGTGCAGGCCGAAGACCTGGGCATTGCCAAGGTCCTGGTGCCGAAAGCCTCGCCGACGTTCTCGGCGCTGGGCACCCTGGTCGCCAATCCGAGCATCGACGAGGAGCGCTCGTATATCGCGCCGGCCGGCGGCCTGGATCTGGACAAGCTCAGGGCGCTGTGGAGCGAGCTGGAAACGCGCGCCGCGAAATACTTCACCGAAGCTCGCTTCCCGGCTACGCAACTCAGCGCGCAATACCAGATGAAGATGCGCTATCCCGGGCAGAACTGGTCGCTGACTTTCGATCTGCAGACCCATCAGGGCCTGCACGACCTGTCCTTCGTCGATGCCGCGCTGAGCGGCAAGGCGATCGCGCTGTTCAACGCGCGCCACACCGAGGAGTTCGGCCACATTCGCGAAGGCGAGCTGCCGGAAGTCACCGGCGTGCGCCTGGTCGCCTCCGTCGCGACGCCGTCGCCGCGCGTTGCGGCCGGCTTCACCGCGACCCGGATCGCGCCCAAGCCGGTGAAGACGCGCCGCGCCAATCTCGGCAAGGGCTATCAGGCGACGCCGGTGTTCCTCGGCGCCGAATTCAAGCCCGGTACCGAAGTCAGCGGCCCGGCGATCATCGAGGAGACCTTCACCACGATCGTGGTGTATCCGGGCTGGAAGGCGCAGGTAGACGACGCCGGTGACTACGAGCTGACGCGCGTCGTCTGAACTCCCTCTCCCTCCGGGAGAGGGCCGGGGTGAGGGCCCATCCGTCACAACGAGGGCGGCTATCGCGACGGCACCCTCACCCGTCGCTTCGCGCCACCCTCTCCCGGAGGGAGAGGGAACAAACCAGGAGCCTGCCTTGTCCGCATTGAAACCCTACAAAGTGCTGGAACTCTCCGAGAGCGTCGCTGGCGAATACTGCGGCAAGCTGCTCGCGGACTTCGGCGCCGACGTGCTCAAGATCGAGCGCCCGCAGTTCGGCAGCCCGACGCGCGCGCTGGGTCCGTTTTCGGTGCATGGCAACGCACCCGAGAACAGCGGGCTGTTCGCCTATCTCAACACCAACAAGCGCTCGGTCGAACTCGATCTGTCGGACGCGGCCGGCATCGAATCGCTGCAGACACTGCTGCGCGGCGTCGATCTGGTCATCGACGATCACGCGCCGGGCTGGCTGGCACCGCTCGGTCTGGACCCCGAGCGTTTCCAGCAGGCACATCCGCAGCTGCTGCTGTGCGCGATCACCGCGTTCGGCCAGTCGCCGCCCGACGATCGCCTGCATGCCGAAGACCTCAACGTGTTCCATGCCAGCGGTTGGGGCTATCACACGCCCAGCGGCGCCGACCCGAAACTGCCGCCGCTGAAAGGCCCGGGCCGTTTTCTGGCCAGCTACGAGGCCGGGCTGGAAGCGGCGCTGTGCAGCGTCGCCGCGCTGTATGAGCGCGAAACCTCGGGGCGTGGCCAGTTCATCGACATTTCCAGGCAACAGGTGCTGGCCTCGCGCGTCGACTACGTGCTCGGCCAGATGGTCGCCGGCGACATGGACGTGCGGCCCGACCGCAGCGCATTCGACCTGTTCGGCCCGGCCGGCATCTTCCGCTGTGCCGACGGCTACGCCTACATCTGGATGTCGGCGCCCGCGCACTGGCAGGCGCTGGGCCAGCTGCTCGGCGAGCCGGCATGGATGAAGGCGTTCCCGGAACGCTGGCTGGAGCGCGACTGCACCGCCGAGCGCGTCGCCGAATGCCGGCTGCACATCGGCCGATGGCTGGCGACGCAGCGCAAGGACGAGGTATCCGCCGCCGCGCAGCAGCTCGGCCTGACCCTGGTCGCGGTCAACAACGCGCGCGATCTGCAGCAGTCGCCGCAATACCAGCATCGCGGCTTCTTCAGCGAGGTGAACCATCCGGTGCTCGGCAGAGCAAGCTATCCGACCGTGCCGTACAAGCTTGGCGCGACGCCGGCGCAGATCGTCACGCCGGCGCCGTCGCTCGGACAACACAACAACGCTGTGCTGTTGCCCTCTCCCTCCGGGAGAGGGTGGCGCGCAGCGCCGGGTGAGGGCGCTGCCGATAGCAAGTTGCCGGCTATCGGAAGCGCCCTCACCCCTAGCCCTCTCCCGGTGGGAGAGGGGAAAAAAAGCAGCCGCGGCGGCCCCCTGGCCGGCCTGCGCGTCGTCGAGCTGACCAAGGTCTGGGCCGGCCCCTACGCCGGCAAGCTGCTCGGCTTTCTCGGTGCCGAAGTGATCCGCGTCGAAAGCCTGGGCTCGCTCGACGTGACCCGCACCTACGGCGTCGCCGACATCGACCAGGCGCCCGGCTTCCAGGCGGTGAATCCGCAGAAGCTCAGCGTGCAGATCGACATGAAGACGCCGCGCGGCATCGCGCTGCTGCTGGATCTGCTACGTCACGCCGACGTCGTCATCGAGAACCTGCGGCCCGGCGCGGTCGATCGCCTGGGCCTGGGTTACGAAGCGGTAAAGGCGGTGAACCCCGGCATCGTCTACGTGGCGATGGGCATGTGGGGCAAGACCGGGCCGCTCGCCTACCAGAGCGGTTACGCGCCGTGCTTCGCCGCGCTCGGCGGCGTCAGCGCGCTGGTCGGTTATGCCGGCGGCGCGCCGGCCGGCATGAACGTGCGCTATGCGGATTCCACTTTCGGCGCCGCCGCCGCGTATGCGGCGACGGTCGCACTGCTGTACCGGCGCCACAGCGGCGTCGGCCAGTTCATCGATGTGTCCGCGGTCGAAACCATGAGCAGCATGATCGGCGACTCGATCATGGATTTCGCCTTGAACGGCCGCATCACCGAAAGCGACGGCAACCGCCATGCGCAGATGGCGCCGCACGGCTGCTACCCCTGCCGCGACGGCGGCTGGATCAGCATCGCGGTGGCCTCGGACGCCAGCTGGAATGCGCTGGCCACCACCATCGGGCTGGCCGGCGACGCGCGCTTTGCGCAATACGCCGATCGCAAGGCCAACGAGGACGCGCTCGACGCACTGATCGCGCAATGGACGGCCGGCCGCGACGCCGCCGAACTCGCCAACGAGCTGCAGCGGCACGCCGTCGCCGCCGCCGCCAGCCAGAGTTCGGTGGACCTGGTGGCCGATACGCATCTGTGGGCGTCGGGCTTCTACGCCGAGGTCCACGACGCGGCCGGCAACGGCAAGACCATCGTCGGGCCGTCGTGGAAGCTGACGCGCGGCGCCGCGATCCGTGATGCGGCACCGCGGCTGGGCGAGCACAACGCCTACGTCCTCGGCGGGATTCTCGGGCTCAGTGCCGAACAGCAGCAGCAGCTCGCCGAGGCCGGCGTGACCCGCTGATGCGGCAACCGCGGCCTTGTCCATGCGCGAAATGTACAAGCCGCCGCGCGCAATGCGGGGATGGCCGCCGGGCCGCGAGCTAGAATCGAGCGACAGCCGGCACGCAGATCGGCGGATGGCGCGGGCAAGGCACAGAGTACGGCCGGAGAACTCAAGGTGACGGAAACACTGTTTGCATTCGACGAGCGCAACTACCGCAACTGCCAGAACAGTTTCCGCGGCGCCCGCAACCAGGAGTATTACCTGGGCGAATATTCGATCGAGGCCGGTTCGGTGATCGACGTGCGCGCCGACAAGAAGGCCGTCGGCTCCTGCTCGATCATCCGGCTGCGCTCGAAGACGCGGCTGTTCTTCAAGCGCACCTGGGCGCATATCCGCGAAGACGCCACCGACGTCACCGTGCTGTGGTTCGTCAAGCGCGGCCGGCTGTGCGTGTCGCACCAGACCGGCCATTGCGTCGCGCGCGCCGGCGACTTCGTCATCACCAAGTCGGCGACGCCGTTTTCGATCGAATGCCAGACCGACGACGACGGCCTGCACGAAGTGTTTCACGTGATCATCCCGGCGCATTCGCTGCGCCGCTTCATTCCCCAGGACGTCAGCACCGGCTTTTCGGTGTCGGCGCGCGGTCGCGAGTTCGTCATCGCCGAGCACATCCTGACCGACATCTTCGAAGACGCAGGCGAGCTCGCCGAACACAGCTCGCAGCTGCTGATCGACAGCGCGCTGTCGGTGCTCAGCGACGCGATCAAGCGCGACGCCGCCTGCCCGGTGCGGCAGACGATCTCCGACCAGCGTCTGCAGGACGTGATGCGCTACATCGACATCCACCTGTCCGACCCGACGCTGAGTGTCGCCACGGTTGCCAAGGGCTGCGGCATTTCCGCGCGCTACCTGTCGTTCCTGTTCAAGGTCCACGGCACGCCGTTCTCGACGCTGGTCTGGGAAAAGCGGCTGAAGATGGCCAGCCTGTGGCTGGCGTCGAGCAAGCCCGGCGACATTTCGGTCAGCAAGGTCGCCTACAAGGTCGGCTTCAAGAGCGCCGCGCATTTCAGCCGGATGTTCAAGCGCAACTTCAACATGAGCCCGCGCGAATATCGGTCCGTGCCGCGCAACGGCGCGTCCGCCAAGACTCTGCCCGCCTACCAGATGCCGGCCGGCAGCGAGACCGCGCTGCAGTAGGCCGCGCGCATCGTCAACCACACCAGAGATCGCCAAATGGAATCCACGCAGGCCGGCCAGTGCCCGGCAGGGTTTGGCAAAACCGCGCTCGCCGACATGAGCCTGAGCAACCCGGCGATCGGCGCGCAGCCCACGGCCTTCTACCAGGCGATGCGCACCGAAGACCCGGTGCATTACGACGACAAGCTCGGCATGTGGCTGGTGTCGCGCTACGACGACATCGTCACCGTGCTGCGCGATCCGCTGACCTACTCCGACAAGCACGGCTACGCCGCGCAGTACGCCAGCGGCTTCTTCGCCGAGTTCAAGGAAATCCTCGAGCGTGACGGCGGCGGCTTCTTCGCCGACGCGATCAAGGACGATCCGCCCGGCCACACTCGTGTACGCCGCCTGCTCGACAAGGCCTTCACCGCGCATCGCGTCGCGACGCTGGAGCCGGGCATCACCAGAATCATCACCGACCTGATCGAACAGCTCGCCGACAAGGCCGCCGGCGGCCAGGTCGTCGACGGCGTCAACGACTTCGCGATCCCGCTGACGATTTCGGTGATCTGCGAGCAGCTGGGCCTGGCGCAGTTCAACGCCGGCAAGATCCAGCGCTGGTCGTCGGCGGTGACCGCGCAGATCGGCCGCATGCAGAACCGCGAGCAGATGCTGGAAAACGCGGCGCAGATCTGCGATCTGCAGAACTTCATCATCGCCGAGATGAAGGCGCGCGAAGCGCAGCCGCGCGAGGACATGATCAGCGACCTGGTGCATGCGACGCTGGACGACGGCAGCAAGCTGGAATTCGGCGAGGCGGTGTCGCTGGTGCGTGCGCTGATCATCGCCGGCAACGACACCACCGCGACCGCGATCGGCAACCTGCTGTTCGTGCTGGCGACGCGCCCGGAAGTGGCGAAGACGCTGCAGGAATCGGTCGACGACGACCGCCTGATGAACCGCTTCGTCGAGGAGCTGCTGCGCATCGAGCCGCCGGTGCGCGGCCTGGCGAAGATGACGACCAAAGAAGTCGAACTCGGCGGCCGCAAGTTGCCGAAGGACGCGCACCTGCTGGTGCTCTACGCCTCCGGCAACGACGACGAAACCCAGTTCGCCTGCCCGCGCGACTTCGACCTGAACCGCAGCAACATCAGCAAGCACGTCGCCTTCGGTGTCGGCGTACACCGCTGCGTCGGTGCCTCGCTGTCGCGCATGGAGATCAAGGTTGCGGCGCGCGAAATCGTGCGGCGTATCAGCGATATCAAGCTGGCGATACCGGTGGATCAGATCCGCTATCAGCCGACGGTGGCGGTACGCTCGATCGAGAAGCTGCCGCTGACGTTCAGGCGGCGCGGCTGATTCGGAGACAGCGCCCCACTACACCCCGTCATTCCCGCGCAAGCGGGAATCCAGAGCAGAAAGCGCTGCTGTGGCTCTCACTGGATTCCCGCTTACGCGGGAATGACAAAATGCGGAGTTGCCCGTGCCCCAGGAACTAGCCGGAAAAGTAGCCATCGTCACCGGCGCCGTCGGCGGCATCGGCCGTGCGACCGTGGAGTTGTTTGTCGCCGAAGGCGCGCACGTGGTGCTCGCCGACGTCGACACCCAGCAGGGCGAGGCATTCGCCGCGCAGTTCGGCGCTGCTGCCGTGTTCAAACGCTGCGACGTGTCCAATGGCGACGACGTCAAGGCGCTGGTCGCATTCGCGGTGTCGCATTTCGGCGGCCTGCACATCATGTTCAACAACGCCGGCATCTCCGGCGCGCAGTACCCGCGTTTTCTCGACGACGATCTGCAGGATTTTCAGCGCGTGATCGGCATCAACCTGTTCGGCGTGATGGCCGGCAGCCAGGCCGCAGCAAAGCACATGGCGAAAAACGGCGGCGGCGTGATCATCAACAACGCCTCGATCGCCGGCGTGCTGCCCGGCCAGGCGCTGATGAGCTACCGCGCCAGCAAGGCCGCGGTGATCATGTTCAGCAAGTCCAGCGCGATCGACTTCGCCGAGTACGGCATCCGCGTGAATTGCCTTGCACCAGGCCATATCCGCACGCCGCTGACCTCGTTCGCGCCGCCCGATGCAGCGCCCGAAGTCGCGGCGCGAGTGAAAGCCGCGGTCGGCGCGGCCTTCGACATCAACCAGCCGCTGAAGCGCACCGGCTACCCGGTCGACGTCGCCAACGTCGTGCTGTTCCTGGCCAGCGATCGCGCGGCCCAGATCACCGGCGTGGTGCTGCCGGTCGACGGCGGCATCACGGCCGGCGACCCGGTGAATCACCTGAGCGAGATCCAGGCGGCACGCGCCAGGGCGCTGTCGCTGTAAGGCGGCTCAAAAAAATAAAGCACAAGCGGCAACAAGCCGCGAAAACGTGGATCGACGGGGACTGGGAGAGATAACCGTGAGCACAAAAGCAGATGTGGTCTTGAGTCGTAAAACAACCTCGACATCGGTTGCGCTGGCCGCGCTGATGTCGCTGCTGCCGGCCGCGGCGGCCGCACAAGAGGCCACGACGGATGCCGCAACGCCGGCAACCGAACCGGCGGCGACGGAACCGACGGCGGTCCGCGGCGACGACATCGAGGAAGTCACTGTCACAGCGCGGCGCCAGGCCGAAAGCCTGGAGAAAGTGCCGACTTCGATCACCGCGCTCGGCGCCGCGGCGCTGGAGGCGCAAGGCATCAGTTCGCAGGCCGACCTGCAGCTTTCGGTGCCCGGCCTGACTGTGCGCCAGACCCAGGGCTCGAACTCGCTGACGTTCTCGATCCGCGGCCAGACCGTCGACGCCTTCACCGGCTCGCGCACCGCGGTCGTGCCCTACTTCAACGAAGTGCAGCTGGGCGGCGGCGGCGCCTCGACTTTCTTCGACCTCGAATCGATCCAGGTGCTGAAAGGCCCGCAAGGCACCTTGTTCGGCCGCAACACCACCGGCGGCGCGGTGCTGTATACCTCGGCCAAGCCGGACGAAGAATTCGGCGGCTACGTCAAATATCGCGGCGGCAGCTACGACCTCAGCGAAGGCCAGGCCGCGATCAATATTCCGCTGTTCGACAAGACCCTGCTGCTGCGCCTCGCCGGCGACGCGATCTATCAGCAGGGTTTTCAGCACAACGAATACGACGGCCGCGATCTGGGCCAGGTCGACCGCAAGAGCGGCCGCCTCAGCGCGCTGTGGCGGCCGCTCGACAAGCTCGAAAACTCGCTGGTGTTCGAAGCCGACAGTATCAAGGGCACCAGCACCGCGACGCGGCTGCGCACCGTCAACCGCGGCCATATCGATCCGAATACCTTCGGCATCGTCTGCGACGATCCTAACGTGGTGAACTGCGCCAGCGACGCGCTGTTCAGCCCCGGCGTCGACGCCTACTACGGCCCCGGCTTCTGGGATTCCTACATCGCGGCGCACCCGAACCTGAATCCGGCCGGCATCGCCGCCTACCTCGACCAGGATTCGCCGAAGCTCGGCTTCTGGGACGCCAACGAAGTCGCGCCGGTGTTTCACGACGAGGACGACGTGCTGGTCTCCAACGCGACCAGCTATCAGCTCAGCGACAAGATCAAGCTGAAGAACATCTTCGGCTACGCCAGGTCCGACACGCGCGACCTCGGCAGCTCGGTCGGCGCGCCCTACGCCGTGTTCTACTCGGCGAACCTGTCGCTGGACGAGTTCGGCAATCACGTCGAAAACCGCAGCGTTTCCGACGAAGTGCAGCTGCAGGGCCTGGCCTTCGACGACGCGCTGAACTACATCGTCGGCGCCTACTACCAGAAGGAAGTGGCGAAGACGCTGTTCCCACAGGTCTACTTCGACTACTCGCCGGTGCAGCTCGGCAGCAGTGTCGACAGCCACTTCCAGATCGAGGACGAGACGCCGGCGGTGTTCGCACAGGGCACGTATGCGCTCACCCAGAAACTGAGCTTCACCGCCGGCGCGCGCTACACCTGGGAGTCGGTCAACATCCACCAGCTCGAAGGCAGCTCGAATCTGGCCGACCCGACGCAGCCGGTGCGCCAGAGCACGCACGACAGCGATCCGAGCTGGACGCTGGGCCTGTCCTACCAGGCCACCGACGACCTGCTGCTGTACCTGACGCACCGGCGCAGCTGGCGCAGCGGCGGTTTCAACGGCACCGCGCCGCCGACCGTCGCCGGCGTCGACGGCCTGACCAACCAGTTCAAGCCCGAGACCACGTACGACGTCGAGCTCGGCGCCAAGTTTGCCGGCCGCCTGCTCGATCGCCCGGTGCGCGCCAACGTCGCCGTATTCAACCAGTGGATCGACGACATCCAGCGCGCCGAATTCCCCGATCCGCCGGGCCCGGCCAGCTCGATCGCCTACACCGTCAACGTGCCGAAAGCGCAGGTTTCCGGCCTGGAAATGGATCTGACGATCAAGCCTTTCCCGCGGCTGGAAACCGGCCTGTCCGGCGCCTGGACCTATGCGCGTTTCATGGACGGCCACGACACTGCAGAAGTCTTCGGCACCACCTACGTGTTCGGCCCTTACGCCGACACGCCGCGCGCATCGGGCTCGGTGTACGCCAGCCTGCTGCTGCCGACGCCCGAAGCCTGGGGCACGATGGATCTGCGCGCCGATCTCTACGGCCAGACCCCGATGTATTTCTCCAACAACAACTCGACGATCACGCCCGGCACCGAAATCCCCGGCTACGGCATCGTCAACCTGCGCTACAGCTGGCAGGACCTGTTCGGTTCGCATTTCTCGCTGGCCGCCTATGCGCGCAACCTGACCGACAAGGAGTACTACGCCGGCGGCTTCGCGCTGACCGCGTCGCTGGGCGTGAACTCCACGGCCGTCGGCTCGCCGCGCATGTTCGGCGCCGAGCTGAACTACGATTTCTGATCTTCAACGCGGCAGCGCAACACGGAGAGTCGATTCATGCGTGGCATCAAGGTGGTCCTGGTTCAAAACGACGGCGAAGCGCGCGTCATCGACAACGCGCCGATCGGCACCACGCTGATGGAAGTCGGCCGCAATGCCGGCGTCGACGGCATCCTCGGCGACTGCGGCGGCGGCTGTTCCTGCGCCACCTGCCATGTCTATGTCGATGCCGACTGGCAGGCCAGGGTCGGTGCCGCCGACGAGGTCGAGATCGCGACGCTGGACATGGTCTCGCACATCGTCAAACCCAGCAGCCGGCTGTCCTGCCAGATCGTGCTCGGTGAACAGCTGGATGGCCTGAAAGTCACCGTCGCGCCGCTGGATTGAAAGCAGCGGCTTGTGGAGAAAAAGCATGAGCAGCAATGAAAGCTATGACGTGATCGTGATCGGCTCCGGCGCCGCCGGTGCGATGGCCGCACTGCGTGCCAGGGAACTCGGCCTGTCGGTGCTGATCGTCGAGAAGGCGCACAAGTATGGCGGCACCTCGGCCACCTCCGGCGGCGTGCTATGGGTGCCCGACCATCAGCTGGCGCCGAATGACGACAGCCGCGACAGGACCATGGAGTATCTGAACGCGGTGATGAGCGGGCCGATACAGCGCGACCGCTTGGCCGCGTATCTCGACGCCGCGCCGCAGATGGTGCGCTTCATGAAAACGGTCGGCATTCCGGTCAACGTCGCCGCCTGGCCGGACTACTATCCGCATGCGCCGAGCGCGCGCGGCGACCGCTCGCTGATCTGCGACACTTTCGACGGCCGCGAACTCGGCGACACGCAGTTCCCGCTGATGCGCGAGCAGTACAACCGCTTCAAGGTGTTCGGCCGCTACTCGATGGACGTGATGGAGTTCTTCTCGATCTCGACGCGCGCCAAGGGCTGGGTACTGACCTTCATCAAGATGTTCCTGCGTTACTGGACCGATTTCGGCACGCGCAAGCTGACCGCGCGCGACCGCCGCTTCACGATGGGCGCGGCGATGATGGGCTGGCTGTACAAGGCGGTGTTCAAGCGCGGCATCGAAGTACGCCTGGATACGCGTCTCGACTCGCTGCTGATGAGCGGCAACTCGGTCGGCGGCGTCACGGTCGTTCACTACGGGCGCCGGTACGACATCGGCGCGCGCAAGGGCGTGGTGCTGTGCGCCGGCGGCTTCGAATGGAACCAGGAACTGCGCGAGCGCTTTTTCCCGGTGCCGGGCCTGACCCGCCACAGCAGTTCGCCGGAAGACGCCAACCGCGGCGACGCGCTGATCGCCGGCATGGACATCGGCGCCGCCACCGAGCACACCGAGTCCGGCTGGTGGATCCCGACGATGCAGATGCCGATGGCGAGCGCCTCGAACTTCGAGGAGATCCATCAGGCCGCGTTCGACGTCGGCCGCCCGCACAGCGTGGCGGTGAATCGCCTCGGCCTGCGCTTCGTCGACGAAGCCTGCGGCTACGACGACTTCGGCAAGGCGATGGTCGCGGATCAGCTGAAGACCGGCGCGAACACGCCATGCTGGCTGGTGTTCGACGCGACATTCCGCGAGAAATTCTCCGCTGGCGGCATCATGCCGACGATCCTGATGCCGGACAAAAAGATTCCGCCGGACTGGTGGGATCACTACCTCTTCCGCGCCGACAGCGTCGATGCGCTGGCCGCGAGGATTCATCTGCCCGCCGATGCGCTGAAGCGGACCATCGCCAACATGAACGGGTATGCGAGGACCGGTGTCGATCCGGAATACGGCCGCGGCAACAACGCCTACGACCAGATGTTCGGCGACTGGAACGTCAAGCCCAATCCCTGCCTCGGGTCCATCGACAAGCCGCCGTATTACGCGCTGCCGATCAACCTCGGCGACCTCGGCACCAAGGGCGGCCTGAAGGCCGATGCGCAGGCGCGCGTGCTCGACGGCAACGGCCGACCGATTCCAGGCCTGTACGCGGCCGGCAACAACGCCGGCAGCCCCTTCGGCAACTGCTATCCGGGCGCCGGCGGCACCATCGGCCCGGCACTGACTTTCGGCTTTGTCGCGGCGAATCACATCGCCGCGCAGGCGGCATCCGGCGAGATCAGCGCCGCGGCGTAGCGCTTACTCCAGGCCTTTCTTGCCCGGCGCCCAGTACGCGTGATTGCGGATGCGCCGTTGCGGGATGCCGGCACGGCGCAGGGCCTTGTACAGGCGCTGGATCGCCGGCGCACGGCCGGTCAGTGCGGCGCCGGCTTCCGCATTCGCCTGCAAGGCCGCGATCAGGCGCTGCGCGCAGTCGTCGAGCTGGCGCTCGTCGGCCTCGCGCTGCAGCAGCATCGCATCGCCAATGCCCAGCGCCCGCAGCGCGAGCTGCGTTTCGGCGACCGAGGCGACTTCCAGCACGATGCGCGCACGCGCATCGATATCGCGCAGCGCCATCGCCGTGCTCAGCGAGGTCTCGTCGCCGAACAGCACCGCCGGGGCGGCGACCGTGCGCAGATCGATCGCGCCGCGCGGGCCGCGAATCTGGCAGTCGTCGCCGGCTTCAACCGTGGCAGCCCAGAGCGAGGCCGGACCGTCGCCGTGCAGGTAGGCGACGAAGTCGACCTGGCCGCGTTCGCCGTCCCATTGCGACGGCGTATAGCAGCGCTTGTGCCAGCCCGGCAGCATCAGCCGCACGGTGTCGCCCGGCGTCCAGTCGCGGCCACACAGGTTCTCGCCTTCGAGCCGGATGCGGCGATAGTGCTCGCCCAGTACCTGCACGTCGGCGACGCGTGCGCTGCGCGTGAGCAGGCCCAGCGCGGCACTTTCGATCAGATTGCGTGATGTCGACATGCGGCCAGTATCGACGCTAGTCGATCGGTAGAAAAGCCGGCCCGCGGACTGGAGCGGGCTTGCCCGCGACCGAGACCTCGCAGGGTCGCGGGCAAGCCCGCTCCTACAGGCTTCACGCGGCGCGAGCGCGCGACGGCGTTTGAGCCATCTCAAATGCCTGCAGCAAGTCCTTCAGCCGCCGCTCGTATGCCGTCACCGCCGCACCCTTGACCGGCCCGTAGCCGGCGATCTCCGAAGCTGCGTGCGCGATATCGACCGCTGCGGACAAATTGCCCGCACGCAGCCTGTCCACCAGGCCGAGAATCAGCGCGCGATAGTCCTCGATCAGCCGCCGTTCCAGGCGCCGTTCCGGGAAATAGCCGAACGGATCGAGGGCGGTGCCGCGCAGCCCCTTGAACTTTGCCAGTACGCGAAACGCGCCCAGCATCCATGCACCGAAGCGCCGTTTCTTCGGCCGGCCGCTGGAATCGCGGCCCGGCAGCATCGGCGGCGCCAGATTGAAGCTGAGCTTGAAGTCGCCGGTGAATTGCTCGCGGATGCGCTGCATGAACTGCGGATCGGTGTATAGGCGCGCGACTTCATACTCGTCCTTGTAGGCCATCAGCCGCGCGAGAGTCAGCGCGACTTCGCGCGTGAAGCGCTCGCCGTCACGCAGCGGTAGCGCAGCGACGCGCCGACCGATGTCGTCGACGAAGCTGCGAAAGCGCTGCGCATAGGCCGCGTTCTGATACGAGGTCAGCAGGCGCTCGCGGCTCGCGAGCACCTCGTCGACGGTGGCCAGTGGCACGAGTTGCCTGGCGACGCCGAGCTCGCGCGACAGCGCTTCCGGATCGTGGGCCGCGAGGCGGCCCAGAGCGAAAGTGCGCAAATTGCCTTCGATGAAGCTGCCGTTGAGCCGTATCGCCTGCTCGATGGACGCGATCGACAGCGGCAGCAGGCCGCGCTGCGCGGCGTAGCCCATCATCAGGATATTGGTGCCGATGCTGTCGCCGGTCAGTTCGGTCGCGAGCCGGCTGCCGGGCAGTTCGTACAGGGCGCCGCCATCCAGGGCATCGATCACCGCGGCGCGCATGCGCCCTTCGCCGAGATCGAGATGCTTGTTGGCCTGGAAGTCGCCGGTCGGCGCGACGTCGGTGTTCAAGATCGCCGCGGTGACGCCGGGGCGGACGGTCTTCAGCACCGCCGCGCCGGCGCCGACGATCATGTCGCAGGCGATCAGCACGTCGGTCATGCCCTCGCCGAGGCGCGAGGTGTAGATGCCTTGCGGATCGCGGCCGATGCGGATGTGGCTGGTGACCGAGCCGCCTTTCTGCGCCATGCCGGTCAGATCCAGAATCGTGCAGCCCTTGCCGTCCAGATGCGCGGCCATGCCGAGCAGCGCGCCGATGGTCAGCACGCCGGTGCCGCCGATGCCGGCGACCAGCATGTTGCAGCCGCGCTCGTCGAGCGCCGCGATCGGCGGCAGCGGCAGCGCGGCGATCAGCCGCTTGAGCCGCTCCGGATCGCCGCTGGAACGCACCGCGATCTTCGCGCCGCTGACGGTGACGAACGACGGGCAGAAGCCCTTAACGCAGCTGTAGTCCTTGTTGCAGGTGGACTGGTCGATCCTGCGCTTGCGGCCGAACTCGGTCTCCAGCGGCAGCACGCTGATGCAGTTGGAGGCCACCGAGCAGTCGCCGCAACCTTCGCAGACATCCGGGTTGATGAACACGCGCTGGTCCGGATCGGCCATCAGGCCGCGCTTGCGGCGACGACGCTTTTCTGCGGCGCAGGTCTGCTCGTAGACGATCGCGGACACGCCACTGATCTTCTGCAGCTCGCGCTGCACCTGATCCAGATCGTCGCGGTGATGCAGCGTGACGCCGGCCGGCAAGCCCGCGCTTTTGTACTGCTCGGGATTGTCGGATACCAGCCTCACCGGCTTGACGCCTTCGGCGAGCAGTTGCTGCACCATGCCGACCGGCGTGATGCCCAGCTCCACCGGCTGGCCGCCGGTCATCGCGACCGCGTCGTTGTAGAGGAGCTTGTAAGTCAGCGTCGCTTTGGCGGCGACCGCAGCGCGGATCGCGAGGATGCCGGAGTGCGAGTAGGTGCCGTCGCCCATGTTCTGGAACACATGCGGCAGCTCGACGAACTGGCCGACCGAGACCCAGGGCGATCCTTCGTGACCCATCGGCACGAACTGCATCGTGTTGCGATCCATCACCACCGCGGCGAGGCCGTGGCAGCCGATACCGCCGAGCGCGAGCGCGCCGTCCGGCGTCTTGGTGCTGGTGTTGTGCGGGCAGCCGCTGCAGAAATACGCGGGACGCGTCGTCGCGCTGCCGAGCGACAGCGCACGCGTTTCCAGCGCCTGCAATGCGGTGTATTGCGTATCGACGCGTTCGTCGGCGATGCCAAGCTGCTGCAGCACGGTTCTGATCGCGCTGCGCACCTGCGCGACGCGCAGCTCGCCGGCCGACGGCAGCAGCGGCGTACCGTTCAGATCGTACTTGCCGGTGATCGCCGGACGACGCCGCGCCTCCAGCGCATACAGATGCCGCGCGATCTGCTCTTCCATCACCGGCCGCTTTTCTTCGACGACCAGCACCGCGCTGCTGCCCTGCGCGAAATCGATCAGACGCTTCGGGTCCATCGGCCAGATCAGCGCCGGCTTGTAGACGCGGATGCCGAGCCGCGCGCAGCTGCGCTCGTCGAGGCCGAGGTCGGCCAGCGCCTGGCGCACGTCGAGATAGGCCTTGCCGGCGCTGACGATGGACAGCGTGCGGCGTTCGCCGCCGATGACGACACGGTCCAGGCCGTTGGCGCGCGCGAATGCGGTCGCGGCCGGCAGGCGACGATTGACCAGCGCGTCTTCCTCGACCAGCGGCGGCAGGTTCTGCCGCAGGTTCAGGCCCTGCGGCGGCAGCACGATGTCGCCCGGCGTCGCATAGACGCGGTGCGGATCGGGCAGCGCGATCGATGCGGTCAGATCCAGCGTATCGGTGATGCATTTGAGCGCGACATAAGCGCCGCTATAACGCGACATCGCAATGCCGGCCAGGCCATATTCGATGATCTCGGCGATCGTCGCCGGATACAGCACCGGCAGCATTGCCGCGATCAGCGTGTGCTCGCTCTGGTGCGCGCTGTCCGAGGACTTGCCGCCGTGATCGTCGCCGGCGATCGCGAGAAATCCGCCGGTCGCCGAGGCACCTTCGAGATTGCCGAGCTTCAGCGATTCGCAGGCGCGATCGACGCCGATGCCCTTGCCGTACCACAGCCCGAAGATGCCATCGAAGTCCGACTTGCCGAACCAGGCGAGCTGCTGGGTGCCGCGAATCGCGCTCACCGCGAGTTCCTCGTTCAGACCCGGTACGAAGCGGATGTCGTGCGCGTCGATCAGCTTCTGCGCGCCCCATAGAGCCGAGTCGTAGACGCCGAGCGGCGAGCCCCTGTAGCCCGAGATGTAACCCGCGGTCTTCAGCCCCGCCGCGCGATCGCGTCGCGACTGGTCCAGCGGCAGCCGCACCAGCGCCTGGTTCGACGACATGAATACGCGGCCGCCGGTCTGCAGGTACTTGTCATCCAGCGTGGTTACAGACTTCGTCATCGGGGATTCAAATGGTCTCTGGTTTTACCCTCTCCCCTTGTGGGAGAGGGTGCCGCGCAGCGGCGGGAGAGGGGTTGCGAACTTGAAGAGCACAACCCCTCTCCCGGCCCTTCGGGCCACCCTCTCCCGCAAGGGGAGAGGGCTTGTTGCTAAGCCGGCCGCTTCGGCAGCTTGTCCATGCGGAAATCGCAATGCTCCGCGGTCTGCTGGATCTCGATCAGGTTGCCTTCCGGATCGCGGCCGTAGATCGACTTCACATGACCGACGTCGATCGGCCCCGGCTGGCTGAAGCTCATGCCCAGGCCGCGCAGGCGCTCGACCTCGAACTCGATGTCGGTCGCATCGACGCAGAAATGCGTGTAGCCACGGTCGTAGGGCTGCAGCGGGCCGGGCGCGACCGGCTGCGGCGCGCTGTACTGGAACATTTCCATGTAGCAGTTGCCGGCGCGCAGCATCGCGCCGCGCGCGGCCGAGTTCGGCACGTCGACGATGCGGTCAATGAACTCGCTGTCGCTCCACTCGAAAGGCTCGCCGACCACGTCGAAGCCGAAGGCCTGCTTGTAGAAGCTCACCATGCGGTCCATGTCGCGCACGTGCACGGCGACGTGGTGTATGCCTTTGATCATCGGTCTCTCTCCCCGTTCTGCCTGGAGTTTTTGCCTGGCAAGGCTTGCGAATAGCCGCGAGTCTAGCGAGCGCCAAACCGCGCCAAAGGCGGCTGGCCGGGGCAGGCAAGGCCGGGTGCGCGCGGGGTCATCTGGCCCCGGGAGGTGGGTTGCATAATCGGTCACCGGCAACAGCCCGGGTTAAAGGGCTGGGAGGCAGAAACCATGAATAAAACCATCATTGCAGGCGCCAGAATCTGGGACGCCAGCGGCGCGGCGCCTTTCGACGGCGAGGTGCTGATCATCGGCAACCGCATCAGCGCGGTAGCGCGGGGAGCGGGCCAGCTGCCACGCAGCGGCGCCACCGTGATCGAGGCGCGCGGCATGACCCTGATGCCGGGCATGACCGAGGGCCATGCGCACCTGTCGTTCGAGGCAGTGACCTCGACCGAAGACCTGATCGCGCCGCCGCCGGAAGAACACACGCTGTTGACTGCACGCGTAGCCAAGGTCCTGCTGGATCATGGCTTCACCAGCGCCTGGGGCGCATCCGAGGCCAAGCTGCGGCTCGGCGTCGCGGTGCGCAACGAGGTCGACGCCGGCCGCCTGCCCGGGCCGCGCATCCGCGCCGGCTCGCTGGAAATCACCGTCACCGGCGCGATGGGCGACGAAAGCAAGCTGCACAACCCGCGCAAGGGCCCGTCTATCATCGTCGACGGCCCCGAGGAAATGCGCAAAGCCGTGCGCCTGTGCTGCCGCGAGGGCTGCGACAACATCAAGCTCGACGTCTCCGGCGATCCGTTCTATCCGAACACGCCGGCCAATACGACGCCGATGGCGTATGAAGAAATCCTGATGGCGGTGGAAACCGCGCACGCCTATGGCCGCAAGGTCAACGCGCATACGCGCTCGATCGGTGGTACCCAGGCCTGCCTGAAAGCCGGCGTCGACGTGCTGTTCCACTGCGAATACAGCGACGAGAAAACGCTGGACATGTTCGAGGAAGCCAGGGACCGCGTGTTCGTCGTGCCGACGGTCAGCCTGTTCCACACCATCGTCAAGAACGAAGCGGCCGGTTACGGCCTGAGCGCGGAAATCGGCGGCTACATGGGCATTCCGGGGCTACTAGAAGCTTCGGTGGCGACGCATACCGCGCTGCGCAAGCGCGGCATCCGCCACCTGATCGGCGGCGACTACGGCTTCGCCTGGAGCCGCCAGGGCACCAATGCGCGCGACCTTCAGTTCTTCGTCGATTACTACGGTTACACGCCGGGCGAGGCGCTGCGCTGCGCCACGCGCAACGGCGGCGCGCTGATGACCAGCGTCAGCGGCGACAAGCTCGGCGAAATCGGTGAAGGCTATCTCGCCGATCTGCTGCTGGTCGACGGTGACCCGCTGGCCGACCTGTCGCTGCTGTGCGACGCCACGCGTCTGCGCCTGATCATCAAGGACGGCGCGATCTACAAGAACGACACCGCCGCGATCGCGCATCGCGCCGCGGCCTGAGGACGACACGCAGACCATGAACGACAGCACCATCATCAAGCTCAAAGACCTTCCGAAAGGTGCCGCACGCTGCCCCGGCGCGCCGAGCACGCAGGACATCATCGCCGCCGACAAGGTTGCCGCACCGGGCTGGGTGCGCTCCGAGTCCTACCACTTCATGGGCGACGAGGACATCTCCAAGGATCGCTACATCGACGCCGACTACGCCAAGCGCGAGTTCAAGAACCTGTGGACGCGCACCTGGCAGTTTGCCTGCCGCGAGGAGCATATTCCGAACGTCGGCGACTACCACGTCTACGACATCGGTCCGTACTCGTTCATCATCACCCGCGTCACCGAAACCGAAGTGCGCGGCTACTACAACGCCTGCCTGCACCGCGGCACCAAGCTGCGCGCCAGCGGCACCGAGGGCAGCGCCGAAGAATTCAAGTGCAGCTTCCACGGCTGGAGCTGGAACCTCGACGGCTCGCACAAGGAAACCGTCTGCCACTGGGATTTCCCGCATGTCGAGCCGAACAACTTCGCGCTGCCGCAGGTGCGCGTCGAGCTGATGTGGGGCTTCGTTTTCATCAACATGGACCCGGATGCGCCGAGCTTCGCCGACTACGTCGGCGCGGAAGCCAAGTCGCATTTCGACAAATGGGGCCTGGAAGACCGCAGCATCTACCTGCACGTGGTCAAGCGCCTGCCGTGCAACTGGAAGCTTGGTATCGATGCGTTCCTGGAGGCCTACCACGTCATCGAAACGCATCCGCAGGTCGCGATCAGCAACGCCGACGCGAACTCGCAGTACGACACCTACGGCGAGCACGTCAATCGCTTCATCTCGACGCTGGGCGTGCTCAGCCCGCATCTGTACGGCCAGTACACCGAGCAGGACATCTTCGACCAGTTCACCATCGGTGACGCCACCGCCATGGGCGGCGCCGCCAAGCCGAAAGTGCCGCAAGGCAGCACCGCGCGCGCGGAAATGGCGGTGATGTTCCGCGGCATGTTCGAACAGGCATCGGGCACCGATCTGAGCAAGGTTTCGGATTCGGAACTGCTCGATGCCTTCTCCTACACCATCTTCCCGAACATCTTCCTGTGGCCCGGTATTTCGCTGCCGCTGGTCTACCGCTTCCGCCCCGATCCGCACGACCATCGCAAGTGCCTGTACGAAGTGTTCTTCATGAAGCCGGTTGCGCCCGGCACCGCGCGGCCGATGCCGGCGGAGCCGATTCGTCTGCAGGATCACCAGTCGTTCTGCGAGGCGCCCGGCATGACCGAGGCCTTCGGCAAGATCCTCGACCAGGACACCGACAACCTGATCCTGCAGCAGGAAGGCCTGGAGGCCAGCGCCAAGAGCGGCCTGACGCTGGGCAACTACCAGGAAATCCGCGTGCGCCATTTCGAGCGCGCGGTGGACAAGTACGTCGGCAAGTAGTCGACACAGTTGCCCTCTCCCTCCGGGAGAGGGTGGCTTGATCCACCCCACGAAGTGCGAGCACTTCGTGGGGACCCCGAAGCAGCGCCGGGTGAGGGCCTGGACGTCGCGCATGGCGCTTAACTAAGAGTCCCTCACCCCTGCCCCTCTCCCGAAGGGAGAGGGGTTCCATCCGCGATCCAAAGGTAGCCAACAACCGTGTCGACTTCATTCACCCGCGTGCTGGCGCTCGCGGAACTGCCGGTCAACGGCAAGAAGCCGCTCAGCGTCGCCGGCAAGCCGATCCTGCTGTGCAACGTCAACGGCCAGCTGCACGCGATCTCCAACGTCTGCTCGCACAACGACAAGCCGTTGGAGCGCGGCCGCCTCGGCAACGGCTGGATCGCCTGCCCGACGCATGGCGCCCGCTTCGACCTGGCCACCGGCAAGCCGCTTTGTTTGCCGGCGACGCAGCCGATCAAGACTTACGAGCTGCGCGTGGTCGAGGACTGGATCGAAGTGCTGGTTTGAGCAGCGCACAACCAACATCCGTTCCGCCCGAGTAGCCGCTTCAGCGGCGTATCGAGGGACGCCTGCGAGGCCGGTCCGCTCCCTCGATACGCGGGCAAGCCCGCTACTCGGGACAAACGGGGTTTGTTGGCTGGCCCCGCCGCGTGCGCCTACTGTCGATGCACCGGCGCTGGATGACGGGATCACGCGGCGCCCGCAAGATACGATCTGTTCACCAAAATTATTTCCGGAGAGCGGGATGTCTGAAGTGAAGCTCGACATGAGCGATGTCGACAAATGGATCGGCAAGCCGGTGATCTTTGCCGAGCTGTGGGACCCCTGCAATGCCACCGACATCCGCCGCTGGGTCATGGCGATGGATTATCCGAACCCGATCCACTGGGACCAGGAGTTCGCGCAGAAATCGCAGTTCGGCGGCATCGTCGCGCCGCAGTCGTTCGCGGTGGCGATGGACTACGGCCACGGTTGCCATCCGGCCTGCGTCGGCAAGATCCCGGGCTCGCACCTGATTTTCGGCGGCGAGGAATGGTGGTTCTTCGATGCGAAAGTTCGCCCCGGCGACAAGCTGTTCCAGAAGCGCCGCTTCGACGGCTACGACGTCAAGGACACCAGCTTTGCCGGCCCGACCGTGTTCACGCGCGGCGACACCGAGCACCGCAACCAGAACGGCGTGCTGGTCGCGCGCGAGCGCGCCACCGCGATCCGTTACCTGATCGACGAAGCCAACCAGCGCAAGGTGTACGGCAAGGAGAAAGCCTCGCCGAAGCGCTGGGACAAGCAGGAACTGGCCGAGATCCACAAGCTGCGCTACGACTGGCTGCTGTCGGGGCGTGAAGGCAAGTCGCCGAACTGGAGCTCGGTCAAGGTCGGCGACAAACTGCCACGCCGCGTGATCGGCCCGCACACGATCACGACCTTCGTCACCGAGTACCGCGCGTACCGGCAGAACATCTGGGGCACCTGGCGCTGGAACGTGCCCGAAGGCGCCTACGATCCGGCCAAGGAAGACGCCGGCTTCGCCCAGGACATGACCTATGACCACGACGCGCGGCGCATCGATCCGCGCCAGGGCGACGGCCTGTACTACGGCCCGTCCAGCGGCCATTTGAATCTGGAGAAAGCCGCGAACATCGGCATGGGCGGCATGTACGGCTACGGCGCGTCGATGAACGCCTGGCAGGTCGACACCATCGCCTACTGGGCCGGCCACAACGGCTTCGTCTGGCACTCGGTCACGCAGTTCCGCAGCCCGGCGTTCGAGGGCGACATCACCTACATCGACGGCGAAGTCGTCGACAAGATCGAGCGCTCGGTCTATGGCTGCCCGGTGGTCGTCGTGCAGGTGAAGATGAAGACGCAGAACGGCGAGACGATTCTGACCGGCAAGGCGGAAGTGCAGCTGCCGTACTGAGTGTCTCGATAAGAATGCGCAGCCTCTTTGTCATTCCCGCGAAGGCGGGAATCCAGTTCTTGCAGTACCGCGCTACCGTCCCCTGGATTCCCGCCTTCGCGGGAATGACAGCGTCAGCAGGATCGCCATGACCAACGCCGCAGCCACGCTATCAATCGTCCACGGCTCCCCGCTGGCGCACGAGCCCGGCATCGGCGCGCTGACCATCGCCGGCTACGCCCGCGAGATCACGCAGCGCTACGGCGCGCGCGAAGCGCTGGTGCTGCATGCGCCGGGCGGCCGCATCAGCTGGAGCTACGACCAGCTGTGGCAGCGCTCGGTCGAAGTCGCACAGGCACTGATCGCGGCCGGCGTCGGCAAGGACAGCCGCGTCGGCATCCTGATGACCAACCGGCCCGAGTATCTGTCGGCGCTGTTCGGCACCGCGATGGCCGGTGGCGTCGCGGTGGCGCTGAGCACGTTCTCGACGCCTTACGAACTCGAATACCTGCTGCAGGCCTCGAACGTATCGCTGCTGCTGTACGAACGCCAGGTGCTGAAGAAGGATTTCGGCGCGATGCTGGTCGAGCTGGAGCCGCGCATTTCCAGCGCAAAAAAAGGCGAATTCAGCTCGACGAAGTTTCCGTTTCTGCAGCGCCTGGTCGCGCTCGACACGGTGACCGCGGTGTCGGCGCCAGCCAGTGCCGACGCTTTGATCGTCGAACGCTGGGACGATTTTCTCGCCGCCGGCCATCGCATCGACGCAGCGCAAGTGGCAGCGCGAGCCGCGTCGGTGTCACCCGGCGATGCCGGCGTGCTGTTCTTCTCCTCCGGCACCACCAGCATGCCCAAAGGCATCCTGCACGCACAGCGCGCGCTGGCGATCCAGTGGTGGCGCTGGCCGCGGCTGATGGACATCGACGCCGAGCGCTACCCGGTGCGCTGCTGGACCGGCAACGGTTTCTTCTGGTCGGGCAACCTGTCGATGGTCTGCGGCAATGCGTTCAGCAGCGGCGGCGCGGTTATCCTGCAGCCGGCGTTCCAGGCCGACGAGGCGCTGCTGATCATGGAGAAGGAAAAAGTCAGCTTCCCGAACGGCCGGCCGCATCAGTGGGCGCGGCTCGAGGCTTCGGAGAACTGGAACAAGGTCGACCTGAGCAGCCTGCACTACATCACCTACGGCACCACGCTGCTGAAACATCCGACGGTCAAAACCGACTGGCAGCTGCGGCCGGCCTTCGGCACCACCGAGACTTTGACGATCAACACTGCGGTGCCGGCGAACACGCCGGAGTCCGAGTTCCGCGGCAGCTATGGCCTGCCTTTGCCCGGCAATACGCTGAAGATTTTCGATCCGGAGACCGGCGAGGTCGTCGCGCGCGGCGAGCGCGGCGAGATCGCGATCAAGGGCCCGACCTTGATGCTCGCTTACATCGGCAAGACGCTGGAAGACAGCTTCGACGACGCCGGCTATTTCTGCACCGGCGACGGCGGCTATGTCGACGACGCCGGCCGGCTGTTCTGGGAAGGCCGGCTGACCGAGATGATCAAGACCGGCGGCGCCAACGTCGCGCCACCGGAGATCGACGCGGTGATCGCGACCTACCCCGGCATCCGGCTGACCCAGACCGTCGGCGTGCCGCATGAGACGCTGGGCGAAATGGTGGTCGCCTGCATCGTGCCGCAGGACGGTCTCGCGCTCGACGTGACGGCGCTAATGGATTTTCTGAAAGAGCGCCTGGCGAGTTTCAAGCTGCCGCGCGAAGTGCTGCTGTTCAGTGAAGAGGAGTTGTCGGTCACCGGCAGCGGCAAGATCAAGTTCAAGCTGCTGCGCGAGATCGCGGTGAAGCGGCTGGCGGGCTGAGAGGCCTTAAATCCCGACACAATCCAACTCCGTTCGTCCCGAGTAGCGGGCTTTGCCCGCGTATCGAGGGAGCCGACTGCGACCTCGGTCGGCTCCCTCGATACGCCGCGTTGCGGCTACTCGGGACGAACGGAGTTTGTTAGATCCGCTGCTGTCCGCTCAAGCCTTGCCCTTGCCGCCGATGCCCTGCACGTAGCGCTCCATGCCGGCCAGATAATCCGGGTTCAACATCAGCACGCTGTTGGCCATGCGCTCGACGTTGCGCGCCTGCGCCAGGCCGACGTCGTGGGCCAGTTCGATCGCGATCTTGGCGGTGCCCATCTGCTCGCCGTTCTGCTTGGCCAGATGGCGGCAGAAATTCATCGCGTCCTCGGCGAAGGTCTCGTCAGGATAGACCTCGTGGACCAGGCCCATGATCTCGGCCTTGGCGGCGCTCGCCGGCAGGTTGGCCATGATCAGGTAGCGCGTCCAGTGCGTGCCGATGATGCGCGCGAGGCGGCTGACACCATTGGACGCCGGCAGCACGCCGAACTTGCCTTCCGGGAACGCATAGCTGGCGCTCCTGGCCGCGAGCCGGAAATCGCAGGACAGCGACATCTCCAGGCCGCCGCCGACGCACATCGCGTGGTGCGCGACGACGATCGGCTTTTCGATGTGCTCCATTTCGTCGTAGATGCGGTGCATGCCGTTGAGCCGCAGCCGATGATTCTCGCGTATGCCCGAGCCGCTGCGCTGCGGCGCCACCGAGCCACCGCTGCGCAGGTCGGCGCCGGAGCAGAAGTAGCGGCCGCTGGCGCGAATCAGCATCACCTTGAGTTCGGGGGTATCGCGGAAATGGTGCAGCGCGGTTTCGAACAGCGCCATCATCTGCGGCGTGATCGCGTTGAGCTTTTCCGGCCGGTTCAGCGTGGCGATCAGGATGCCGCCGTCTTCTTCGGTCAGCAGGTGCGGTGCTTCGTCGGACACTTTTACTCCTGGGGTCGGGCGCTGCCGGCTGCGGCGCGCTCCTGTTATCGGTGAGCCGCCAATCTAATTCGCCGCGGAATGCATGGTCAACAGCTGTGTTGATTCAGGCAATGGCTGCGACGCCCGCGTTTTCCTCTCTCCCCTTGCGGGAGAGAGTCCCCGCATAGCGGGGGAGAGAGGGGTTCAGCACTGCGAGCGCGCAACCCCTCTCCCGGCGCTCCGCGCCACCCTCTCCCACGAGGGGAGAGGGGAACCGAGTGCGTCGCAGAAACGAAAACGCCGCGGCCCTGGGGCCGCGGCGTGGGTAACGCAGAGCGGGTGGATCAGGCCGCGATCGGCTCGGCCTTGGGCGAAGGGCCGCGCGCCAGGTCCCAGCGGTAGCCGCTGCCGCGCAGCGTCGTGATCGGATTCAGGGTCGCATCCGGATCGAGCTTGCTGCGCAGGCGGCGGATGAAGACTTCGATGACATTGCTGTCGCGCTCGTCGTCTTCGGAATACAGATGCTCGGCCAGCGTCGACTTGGACACCACCTTGCCGGCGTTGAGGATCAGGTACTCGAGCACCTTGTACTCGTAGGCGGTGACATCGACGTTCTGGTCCCTGACCTGCACGGTCTTGGCCGAGGTGTCGACGACGATCGGGCCGCACTCCAGGCGCGGATGCGCCCAGCCGCCGGAGCGGCGCAGCAGCGCGCGAGCGCGCGCCAGCAGCTCGTCGCGCTGGAACGGCTTGACCAGGTAATCGTCGGCGCCGGCTTCCAGGCCTTCGACCTTGGACTGCCAGCCGTCGCGGGCGGTCAGGATCAGGATCGGGAACTTGCGGCCGGCCTTGCGCGCGCGGCGGATGATCTCGACGCCGCTGATGTCCGGCAGGCCGAGGTCGATGATGGCGATGTCGACCGGGAATTCCTCGGCCATGTACAGGCCGTTTTCACCGTCGCTGGCGACGTCGACGGCGAAACCGTCATCGGCGAAGCACTGCGACACCAGCGCACGCAGGTTGGCATCATCCTCGATTACGAGTGCTCTCATTTTGATCCCCTTGGATTGGTCTGGGCGGGGGCCTCGGTGAGAGGGCCGCCCGCGCGATTCGTCATGCGACTGGCGGCGAATCTAGCCCGGGCCAGCTGAACGCCAGCCAGACCGCAGGTGAACCGGGGAAACGCTCAGAACGAATAGGCCAGGCTCAGCGCGATGTTGTCGCGGTCCAGCAGGGTGTTGTACTTGCCGCCGCCGCTGAACAGCTGGTATTGCAGGTTGACGCGGAAATTCTGCGTGATCTGCGTGTCGAGCACCGCGTAGACGGTCTTGCGGCCCTCGACGTAGTTCGGCGCGTTCGCAGGCGAAATACCATGCACGTCGTGAAACAGCAGCAGCGCCGGCTGCAGGTTCACGCCGGCGAAGACGTTGTTGTAAGTGAAGCGGGCGAGCATCCGATAACCCCAGGAAAACGAGGTGGCGTAGCCGCGCGTCTGCTGCGTCGGATTGATGCGCAGGCTGTTGGCCTCGCCGTTCGGATCCCCGGTCCCATCGGCGCCGGGGCTGTGATGGGTGCGGTCGCCCGAGCCTTCGAGCTGCAGGCGGTCGATCGCCGGCAGGTCGAAGATGTTGGTGCCGCTGACTTCGACGACGAAAGTCAGCGCATCGGCGCCGACGTGGTTGTCGGTGGCGCTGAACTGGCGGATGCCGGTCAGCGCGAACTGGCCGACATGGAAGCGCTCGTAGCCGCGGATCATGTCGTTCGGGCCTATCGTGATGCCGCGATAGCCGCTGATGAAATCCGGCACCGACGTCCGTGCGCCCGGGATCGTGAACGGCGCCGCGTTGCCGAGCAGGCCGCTGGGCACCGGAATGTCCTGCAGCGGGAACGCCGGCGATTCGGCCGCGAAAATCAGGTCGCTGACCGCGATCTGCAGCGGCATGTTCGGCCGGTAGGCATATTCGCCGGCCAGCGACCACGAGCCCACGGTGGTGTTGAAACTCGGACCGAACAGCTGGATGCCTTCCGGGTAGTCGACGAAGGGCGTCAGCGTGTCCACCGGCAGCGGCTCACGGCCGCCGACCGCGCCGCCGGGGCCGTTGAAGCCGCCGCAGGCGATCAGCGCGCTGGCGAACGAGCCCGGCGTGCCGTCGCGCGTGCAGCTCGCATCGGCGGCGATCGCGCTGATGTAGGGCACGCGGCTGTGATAGCGCAGGTATTGCAGGCCGAACTCGGTGCCGTTGTTGAAGTCCTCGGCGTAGTACTTCAGCTGCACGCCGAACTGGCCGCCGTCACGCGCATCGCCGTACTTTTCGCCGAGCAGATACGCGGTGCGCGTGGCGCTGCTGATCAGTGAATTCGGAAACGGCGGCTGGTATTGCCGGTCCGGGTCCTGCGCGTACTGGCCAAGGCCGACGATGACGAATTCGCCGCCGCCGAGCACGTTGTTGGTCGAGTAGAAACTGCCGGCGGTGTCCGGATCCAGCCGCACCCACTGCAGCTGGTAGAACAGCTCGGCCGAAAAGCCGGCGCCGAGATCACCGCTGACGGTGATCGCCGGCACCGCCTTCATGAACTCATTGATCTGCGCGCCGGGCATGCGCACCACGTTCGCGTCCAGCGGGTTGATCGCCGAGAGGGTATTGAATTGAGTCAGCGAGGATTCGCCCCAGGGCAGCAGCTGGTTGCCGACGGTGACGGTGCCGCGCTCGTTGCTGGCGGCGACGAAGGCCTCGCGCCACTTGAAACCGAGCGCGAAGCGCGAGCTCAGATCGTCGGGGCGATCCGGATGCGCGTCCTGGTAGAGCGTGTTGTTGCGCGTCTCGCGGAAATTGTCGTTGCGCGGATCGTAGTAGGCGATGCCGCGGAACTTGGCGCTGAACGGACCATGGTCGAAAGTCAGCGTCGGCGTCAGCTTGGTGGTCGCGGCGACGATGTCGTACTGCTGGTAGTTCATCTCGGCGTTGTCGGTGTTGACACCGGCGAACGCGCCCTTGGCGTCGACCAGGCGCTGGTTCGGCGCCGGGTCGCCGCGCAGCGACATGCAGTCGTCGGCCGCGCACAGGTTCTGCTGGCCGGGCACGTCGGTCTTGCCGAGAAAGCGCGTATCCGGCGCCTCCAGGCGCACCGCGACGCCGGTCGTCAGCAGGCCGCTGAGTCCGAAGGTGGAGTCGCCATACACCAGCTGGATATCGTCCGCGGCCGCCGGCGCGCAGCCGCCGCCCAGCCCCAGTGCCAGCAGCCAGACCGCCCTGCGCCCCGGCCTGGCAGGCTCCCTTCGATCAGCCATCCGCTTCCCCCCACTGGACGATCGTCGCCGCCCGTTCTATTTGGTCTGACCTTGTACCCGCTCGCCGCTGTGCAATCTCGGCCTGCGGGGACATACTCTTGTCGCAAGAGGACACACGACAAGCGCGCCGGCACCCGACACAGCGGGCCGAGCCCGCCGATACACGGCGCAGGGACCGGCGCATTGAAGCAGCAGGTGCGAGAGGCCTCAGCATGAGTTCCGAAGCAACCACCATCAATACCTGGGCGATCGCGCTGGTGCGCACGCTGGACGCGCGCGGCTGCGACGGCCACGCGCTGGTCACGGCCGCCGGCATGGACCCAGCCATGCTCGCCGACCCCAACGGCCGCGCGCCGGTCGGCGGCATGACGCGCCTGTGGCGGCTCGCCGTCGACGCCACCGGCGACCCCTGTCTGGGCCTGAAAGTCTCGGCCTTCGTGCAGCCGGCGACGTTCCACAGCCTCGGCCTGGCGCTGCTCGCCAGCCAGAACCTGGAGGACGCGCTGGAACGCATGGCGCGCTTCTCGCGCATCGTCAGCAACGTCGCCGACGTGCGCACCGAGCCGGCGCCCGGCGGCGTGCGCCTGGTGGCGCGCTGGCTGGCGGATTCGCCGGTGGTGCCCGAGGCGATCGACCTGCTGATGGCCTCGGCGCTGAAGATGGGCCTGCTGCTGCTGGGCCAGGACCCGTCACTGCCGCGGCCGATCGAGCTGAGCCTGCGCCGCAGCGCGACGCCGCCGATGCGCGAGGAGTTCGCCCGCCACTTCGCCTGCCCGGTGCATTTCGAGGCCGCCGACAACGCGCTGCTGATCCCGCAAGAGTGGATCAACCGCAGCCTGCCGATGGCCAACCCGCAGCTGGCGCGGCAGACCGACCTGGTGGTGATGGATTACCTGGCGCGTTTCGACGGCGCGCGGCTGGCCGAGAAAGTGCGCGCCGAGCTGATCTCGCGCCTGCCGGCCGGCGAGCCGGCGCGCGCCGAGGTCGCGAGCGCGCTGAACCTGTCCGAGAAAACCCTGCAACGCCGCCTGCGCGACGAGCACACCAGCTACCAGCAGGTGCTCGACGACATCCGCCGCGACCTGGCACTGAAGTACCTGAACGACGGCCGCACCTCGGTGTGCACGGTCACCTTCAAGCTCGGCTTCTCCGACCAGAGCAGCTTCACCCGCGCGTTCCGCCGATGGACCGGCGAGACGCCGGGCGAGTACAAGGCAAGGCCTCAAGCCGCGTGACGCCCTGCTTGCCTCTCCCTCCGGGAGAGGTCGGCGCGCAGCGCCGGGTGAGGGCGTTGGAGCGCGGCGTGTACTGATAAGGCCCTCACCCGCCCCTTCGGGGCACCCCGTCGGAAAGGGTGAGGGGCCAGGCCCGCATTCTTCGCGCAGTCTCGAAATGCAAGCCTGGGCCACTTTAACCATGAACGAGACCACGTTCCGGCAGTGATGGGCTTCGCGAGAGGATGCTCTCGACCATGCTCGCCGGATGGCAGCGACCTTCTGAACTGACCTTAGCCGATGCACCGAAGGCTCAATCAGCCGCAGATTCAAAACTGCCGACGATTCAAACCTCCTAATCGTGGACAATAGGGCCCCAGCCTCTCTGAGCGGCATGGAGCGCATGCCGCCAGTAGATGGGGGTGTACCGCCACGAGGGGCGTGGCACGCGCCAATACCGGGAAGAACACAGACGGCCAAGTCCATGTGGACTTCAAGGGTTAAGTCGCGGCTGGCTGCCCACCACGCAGCAGTTGTCGTAGAGGATGCAGCTAGATTATGGATGCGCGAGTAACTGAACTGCACTGCATTATGCCGCTGGCGAATATCAGTTCGATATTGGCAAATGGAATCTTGTCCTACGAACGTGCAGCCAAGTTGCGACATGTATCTGTAGCGATGCAGCCAGTGCAGGATAGGCGCGACGCAAAGCAGGTGCCTGGAGGCTTAAAGCTTCATCAGTACGCAAATCTGTATTTTCATGCTCGGAACCCTATGCTATTCAAACGCTTGAACGAGGCCGCCGGACTTTGCGTTTTAAGGATCTCTTCCCAAGTTTTTGGAATAATGGGTGTTGTGATTTCGGATCAGAACGCTGCAAGTGACTACGCCAGATTCCTGCACCCCTCGCAGTCGGGCTCTCTCGATTTCGACGCAATCTATGCTGCCGACTGGCGCGATGCGGATCGGGCGACTTATTTCCGGAAGAAATCTCGAAAATGTGCTGAGGTATTGGTCCCACAGCAAGTCCCGATTCAATACGTGACCGGTGCCTACGTCATGGACTCGGCGGTGAAAGCTCGACTCGTGAACGCGGGTTTTACGTTGCCAGTCAAGGTTGACGGTGCGCTATTTTTTCAGCCAGTGGGTGGAACCTGACAATGATTAAGGCACTTATTGGTGACCTATTCGAAAGCCGGGCGCAGGCTCTGGTCAACACAGTTAATTGCGTAGGCGTTATGGGCAAAGGTGTCGCGGAGCAATTCAAGCTTCGCTATCCGGCGATGTTCGATGACTATAAAAGACGGTGCGATCAGAAGATCGTGAAGCTCGGCAGGCCATATCTTTACCGGGATACTACAGGCCTCGCGATCATCAATTTTCCCACCAAAGATCACTGGCGGTCTCCATCGAAGTTGTCGGATATCGAAGCGGGGCTTGATCACTTAGCAGTGAATTTTGCTGAATGGGGCATCACGAGCATTGCGATGCCACCGTTGGGGTGTGGAAATGGGGGACTTGACTGGAGCGAAGTTGGCCCACTAATTCATCGAAAACTGCATCGTTTGCCTTTGCAGGTAGAGGTCTATGCGCCGTATACGACTCCCAAGTCGCAGTTGACTGAAGAGTTTCTCGCTGCACCATCGCAGATGAGTCTAGAAGGTAAGGGGCGCAAAGCGGAGAAACTCAATCCAGATTGGGTGGTGTTGCTGGAAGTGCTACGCGAACTACAGGTTCAGCCTTATGCAAATCCCGTCGGACGAACGATTTTTCAGAAAATTTGCTATGTCGTTACTGAAATGGGGGTGCCAACTGGGTTCTCCTTCGGAAAGGGTAGCTACGGCCCCTTCTCGGATGACGTGAAGTCAGCTTTGCATGAGCTCTCCAACCGGAATTGGCTCCATGAGGAGCAACTAGGTCGTATGCTTGCGTTGCGTGTTGGGCAGCCTTACGAGAAAGATCGTGGAAAATTTCTTGAGGTCGTACAGCGACACCAAAAGAAAATCGACAAGATAGTCGACCTCTTTAGTCGAATCAAAAGCACCGAGCAGGCTGAAGAAGTGATGACCGTGCTGTACGCTAGTCGTCAGCTGAAACATGGTGTTGCGCAAGCAGATTTAGAGGAGCAGCAAATCTTCGACTACATCATCGGATGGAAAAAGACTTGGAATACGGCCGAGAAGCAGGCGACTGTTGCCAACGCGATCCGTAACTTAGTGATGCTGGGATGGATGCGAGCCAGAATCAGCGAGTCGATGATTCAGGCATAACATCATCCCATAGGGTGAAAGGGGCAGTGAAGGCTTGTGTGAAGGAAAAGAGCCAGGCCTAGCCTGGCCCTTGTAATCCGTCTCGACGACATCCGCCGCGACCTCGCACTGAAGTACCTGAACGACGGCCGCACCTCGGTGTGCACGGTCACGTTCAAGCTCGGCTTCTCCGACCAGAGCAGCTTCACGCGTGCGTTCCGCAGGTGGACCGGCGAGACGCCGGGCGAGTACAAGGCAAGGCCTCAGGCGGCGTGACGCCCTGTTTGCCTCTCCCTCCGGGAGAGGTCGGCGCACAGCGCCGGGTGAGGGCGTTGGAGCGCGGCGCAAACTGCCAGGCCCTCACCCGCCCCTTCGGGGCACCCTCTCCCGGTGGGAGAGGGGAAAAAGCTCAGCGCTTGCGCGCGCGCCGCTGCAGGCTCGCCGGCGCGAACGCGTCGTCCTCGAACGCGATCTCGAAGTCGCTGATCGCGTCCTCGTTGCTCATCGCGGTGACGAAGTAGCGGCCGGAGCGCAGGTCGTAGATCACCTCCGGGCTGCCGGTCGTCGTCGGCAGGAACGGGTAGGTCATCAGATGCGCCTCCTGCACTTTCCACAGCTTGCCCTGGGCGTCGTAGCCGTCGACCGCGGCGATCGACCAGCTGTCCTCGTCCAGGTAGAACGTGCGCCGCGCCAGCGAGTGCCGCGTGCCGGCACGCAGCGTCGCCTCGACCACCCAGACGCGGTGCAGCTCGTAGCGCGTCAGCTCGCTGTTGAGGTGATGCGGGCGTATCAGTTCATCGTATTTGTGGCGCGGGCTGTTGAGGCGGTAGCTGTTGTAGGCGATCAGCATTTCGCGGCGTCCCAGCAGCTTCCAGTCGTAGCGATCCAGCGCGCCGTTGAACACGTCGACCTGGTCGTTGAACTGCTCGCCGTCGGAGCCC
The DNA here is from genome assembly GCF_965279055.1 of Hydrocarboniphaga sp. Taxonomy (NCBI): domain Bacteria; kingdom Pseudomonadati; phylum Pseudomonadota; class Gammaproteobacteria; order Nevskiales; family Nevskiaceae; genus Hydrocarboniphaga; species Hydrocarboniphaga sp. The sequence goes on from NZ_OZ257125.1 coordinate 3,757,813, forward strand.
ACCGAAGGGTTGTCGTAGCCCACGTCCGGCGCGCGATTGGTGCGGCCGATGCCGGGGTTGTAGATCCAGGCGCTGCGGCCGCCGCCCTCGGTGCCCATGGACTCGTGTACCAGCGTCAGCTGGCCGGCGACGCGCGCCGGCGACAGGATCGTCGCCAGGAAATAGAACAGCAGCTTGTTGTCGGCGGCCGGTGGCTGCCTGAAGTTCGCATATTTGAACTTCACGTCCTCGGTCAGCTTGCTCAGCGTGTAGCTGCCGTCGGGCTTGACGATGGCCTGGTTGTTGAAGCGGCGTAGCGCGGTGCCGCGAAACTTCAGCTTGTGGTTCCAGATCACCTCGGCGCCGTTGCCGGGGATCGGGAACGGAAAGCCGATCTGTGCGCCCTTCAGACCATCGGTGCCGCTCAGCGTGGCGCGCGTGGCGTTGGCCGCGGTGGCCGCGTCGATCTGCGCCGGGAAGAACGAGCCGCGCACGCTGCGATACACGTTGAGCTTGTAGTCCGGGTACATCTCCAGCATCGCCTTCTGGCCGGCGCTGAGCTTGTCGGCGTACTTCGCCATATTGCTCTTGTCGACCGTGTACAGCGGCTTGTCGGCGCCGACGCCGGCAAAGTTCTCCAGCTCGGCCGGGCGGTTCTTGCGAATGTCCTCGAGCTGCGCGCGCGTCATGCTGCGCTGCGCCTCGGTGAACGCGGCCGCGCCGCTCCACACCGGGATACTGCCGTCGGCATTGCCCGCTCGCGTGGCGCCCGACGGTGTCAGATCCTTGCCCAGCCGGGCCACGTCCGCGGCACTCGGCGCGGCCCCCACCGCGCGGGCACACAGACACAGCATCAGCAAAGCAGCGAGACGGATCATGCGCACAGCCCCGAAGGTTCATCGTTGAACCGGCGCCACGTTAGCGCCGGCCGCCGCGTCGGTCTTGTCCCCGCGAGACAATCGATGGTCCGCGAAGGACAAGACGCTGATCGGCGGCGCGCCTTAAGGTCCGGCGCAACTTCGCTCCGGACCCAAGCCGTGCTCGTAATGCTTCGCGACCAGCTGCGCCGCAAACTGATACCGAGCACGGTCATCGCCGCGTCGAAGCTGAGCTCGCCGCGTCAGCTTGCGGCACGGCTGTACTCGGCCTGCGGCGGTCGCATCAGGGTCGAGCTGTACTTCGCTTTCGACGACCCCTATGCGGCGATCGCGCTGCCCGGCCTCATGCAGCTGTGCGCCGGCCGCGCGGTCGATCTGCAGCTGTACGCATTGCTCGACCGCGGCATCGAAGGCGACCCGGCCGCCGAGGCGCGCGCGCTGCACGCGCTGGACGACGCCACGCGGCTCGGCCATCGCCTCGGCCGGCCCTTGTCGCGGACCCGGCCGCTACGCCGCGAGGACTGCGCTTTTCTCGCCGAATGGTTCGAGCAGGCGCGCGGCTCGGCCGGCAGGGCCGCCTTCGCCGCCGCCGCGCTGGCGCAGCTGTGGCAGCACAGCGACGGCGCGGTACTGCCGTCCTCGTTCATCGACGTACATCGCCAGTGTCTGCAGCGACTGCCGCCGGTGACCGCGCCGGAGGTCGCCGCACAACTGATGCGCAACACGCGCCAGCTGCGCGAGCGTGGGCATTGGGAATCGCCGGCGGCGCGCATCGCCGGTGAATGGTTCTTCGCACACGAGCGGCTGCCGCTGATCGCGCAGCGGCTCGACCACTACGGCGCGACGCCGCAGGCACAGGTGACGACCGCATGAACCTTCAGACCCCGGGCAGGACGCCAACAGCGGACAGGATGCCGCAGGTCGAATTCTTCTTCTCGTTTCGCAGCCCCTATTCGTATCTGGCCGCGCCGCGCGCATTCGCGCTGCCGCAACGCTACGCGGTGGACCTGGTGTGGCGCGGCGTGCGGCCGATGGCGATGCGCGGCCAGCCGCTGCCGACCGCCAAGCAGCTCTACATCCTGCGCGACGCGACGCGCGAGGCCGACGGTCTGGGCCTGCCATTCGGGCCCATGTACGACCCGATCGGCGACGGCGTCTGGCGCTGCCTGTGCATCGCCGAGCACGCGCAGCAGGTCGGCAAGCTCGCGGCCTTCGTCACCCGCGCCGCAACCGCGATCTGGAGCGAGGCGCTGGACGTGCGCCGTGATCATGCGCTGCAGGCGCTGAGCGAAAGCCTGGGCCTGGACTGGACCGACTGCCAGCGCGCGATGCAGCGCGAGGACTATCGCGAGCGCGTCGAAGCCAACACCGCGCGCCTGGCCGAACTCGGCCACTGGGGCGTGCCGACATTCGCGTTCGACGGCCAGCTGTACTGGGGCCAGGACCGCATCGCCGATCTGGAAATCGCACTGACTGAAGCCGGGCTGCGGCGCAGCAGCAACGGAGTCGCCGCTTGAAAAAATTCATCGCGATGTCGCTGGCCGTAGCCGTGATCGCCGGCGCTCTCTACCTGGCGCGCGGGCCTATCCTCGAACGCCTGATCGCAGACGGCGCCGACGCGACCCTGCAGCGGATCGACAGCCAGCTGCTCGACGACGGCGCGCTGCACGTGATCCTGTGCGGCACCGCGGCCGCACTGCCCGACCCGCTGCGCGCCGGCGCCTGCACCGCGATCGTCGCCGGCGGCCAGCTGCTGCTGATCGATGCGGGCCCGGCGTCGTGGCGCAATGTCGACAGCCTGAACCTGCCGACCAGCAAGCTGGCGACGGTGCTGGTCACGCACCTGCATTCCGACCATATCGGCGATCTCGGCGAAGCCACCGAGCAAAGCTGGATCGCCGGCCGCGATCAGCCGCTGCAGGTCTACGGGCCGCCCGGCATAGACGAAGTCGTGCAGGGATTTGCCGAGGTCTATCGCCACGACGTCGGCTATCGCAATGTGCATCATGGCGAGCAGGCGATGCCGACGGCGGCAGCCGCCGCGGTCGCGCACGTGATCACGCCGCCGACCGGCACCGCCGCGATGCCGGTGTTCGATAACAACGGACTGAAAGTCAGCGCATTTCTGGTGAATCACGCGCCGGTCGATATCGCCTACGGCTACCGCATCGAATATCGCGGTCGCGTGGTCGTGATCAGCGGCGACACCTTGCCGTCCGAGTCGGTGCGCATCAACGCCGCCGGCGCCGACCTGCTGCTGCACGAGGCACTGGATGTGGGCCTGACGCAGCGCGCCTCGGCGCGCGCCAGGCTGCTCGGCATGGACCGCATCGCGCAGCTGGCGCTGGACGTCAACAACTATCACACCACGCCGGTGCAGGCCGCGCAGATCGCGCAGCAGGCCGGCGTCAAGCAGCTGGTGCTGACGCACATCTTCCCGCCGCTGCCGAACGTGGTGGCGCGCCACCTGTTCATGCAGGGCACCGCCGCCGCCTTCGGCGGCCAGCTCGCGCTCGGCGAAGACGGCATGCGCATCGATCTGCCAGCGAAGTAGCCCGGGTGCAACCCGGGGTTGACGAGATCCCGGGTTGCACCCGGGCTACAAAGAAGGGGCTTGACGATGTCCGACACGGATGACAACAACAAGCTGAGCCGCCGCGCTTTCAACAAGCGGCTCGCACTCGGCGGCGCGGCGCTGGCCGGCGCGGCCTTCGTCGACAGCGTCGCGCAGGCGCCGCAGCCGCAGCGACCGGTCGCGAGCGCCAGCGCCGCCAGGCGCCGGCCGAACATGCTGTTGATCCTGTCCGACCAGGAACGCGGCTGGGACGATCTGCCGGCCGGCCTGGGCCTGAGCGCCCACGACTGGCTGCGCGAACGCGGCACCTCGTTTGCCAATCACAACGTACACACCACGCCGTGTTCGCCGTCGCGCTCGACGATCTATACCGGCCAGCACACCGCGCTCAACGGCATGACCTCGAACATCGGCGCGCCGCCGTTTCCGAAGCTCGCCGAGGTGCCGACGCTGGGCCACATGCTGCGCGACCAGGGTTACTACACCGCGTACAAGGGCAAGTGGCATCTGTCCGACGTGCCGACCTCGCCGAGCGTGCGCTACGGGCCGTTCCGCAGCGCGCGCGACGCGCTGGAACCGTTTGGTTTCTCCGACTACAGCGATGTCGGCATCGCCGACGGTGCGACCTGGAGCGGCTTCAAGTTCGACGGCGAAGTCGCGTCCGCGGCCAGCCAGTGGCTGCACGAGAAAGGCCGCGCGCTGGACCAGCCCTGGCTGCTGGCGGTGAACTTCGTCAATCCGCATGACATCGTGTTCTACGACGATGTCGATCGCATGCAGTCGCTGACGCGGCTGGATCGCGACTTCCTCGCGCCGCTGGCGCCGCCGCCGAAAGAAGGTCCGTACACGCAGGACTGGGACCTGCCGCTGCCGAAGAGCTGGCACGCGGACGACCTGTCGACCAAACCCTGGGCGCAGCGCTCGTACGTCGATTTCTGCGCCGAGCTCTACGGCAAGATCGATCGTCACGACGAAGCGCGCTGGCGCCGTTACCAGAGCTACTACTACAACTGCATACGCGACGTCGATGCGCACGCGCTGACCGTGTTGCGCACGCTCGAACAGCTAGGCCTCGACGACAACACCGTGATCGTCTACACCGCCGACCACGGCGACATGCTCGGCGCCCACGGCCTGCGCCAGAAAGGCCCGACGATGTACAAGGAAAACGTGCGCGTGCCGCTGATCGTGCGCCACCCCGAGTACCGCGGCGGCATCACGACCCAGGCACTGAGCGGACCGATCGACCTGCTGCCGACATTGCTGTCCTTCGCCGGCCTTGGCGACGTGCAGCGCGCCGCACAGTATCCGGCGCTCAAGGGCGTCGACCTGACGCCGGCACTGGCCGATGCGTCCGCACGCACTAAGCGCGACAAGGCGGGCGTGCTCTACGCCTACAACACCATGCTCTACGTCGATCCGGAAGCGGCGAGCAAGATCATCAAGAGCGGCGAGGACGCAACCTGGACCTCGCTGTTCAAGGCCAACCTGGCCGAAGGTCGGCTGCACCCGCGGCTGGATCATCCGGGCCTGTTCCGCGGCGTGCACGACGGCCGCTACAAGTTCGCGCGCTACTTCCGCCCGGACCGCCATCACATACCGAAAGACTGGGCGACTTTGCTCGCGCACAACGAGCTGGAGTTGTACGACACGCACAGCGACCCGGACGAGATCGTCAACCTGGCGGTCGAGCCGGAAGCGCGGCGCGAGCTGATCCTGGCGCTGAATGCGAAGACCAATCAGCTGATCGAAGACGAAATCGGCTTCGACGACGGCCGGGAACATCCCGGGCCGACGTTCCTGTACCGGCTCTAATCAGTGGACCACGCCACCACACCCCGTTCGCCCCGAGTAGCTCACGCAGTGAGCGTATCGAGGGGCCAGAACCGATCCGGCCCCTCGATACGCCGCAAGCGGCTACTCGGGGCGAACGGGGTCTGGCTGAAATATCTCGCATGAAAATATTCCGCGATCCCCTGCTGCAATTCCTCGCCATCGGCGCGCTGCTGTTGCTAGCCCAATCGCGGTTCTCGCCGGCAAACCATCGCACACAGGCCGGGCTGCAGCGCATCGAAATCCCGGCGACGCAGAGCGCCGATCTGGAGCGCAGCTTCCGCGAAGTGCATGGCCGCGCGCCGGATGCCGCCGAAGCACGCGAGCTGTCGCAGCGCTGGATCGACGACGAGGTGCTGGTGCGCGAGGCCTTGGCGCTGGGGCTGGAAAAATCCGATCCCATCGTGCGCCGCGAGCTGCAGCAGAAGCTGCGTTTCCTGCTCGAAGACACCACGCCGGTAGCGGAGCCCGGCGAAGCCGAGCTGCAGGCCTGGCTGGATCAGCACCCGCAGCAGTACGGCCATCCCGGCCGCATCAGCTTCGACCAGGTGTTCATCAGCCGCTCGCAGCCGCAGGGCATGGACGTCACGCAGAAACTGCAGCTCGTCGACGCCGCATTGACCGCACATCCGGACGACTTTGCCACGCTCGGCGATCGCCTGCCCGGCGGCGCCAGCTGGAACGCGCAAAGCGAGACCGATCTGCGCCGCAGCTTCGGCGAAGCGTTCGCGAGCGCGGTCGCGGCGCTGCCTATCGGCGAATGGTCGGCGCCGATCCGGAGTGGCCTCGGCCTGCATCGCGTGCGCGTCAGCGCGCGCGAGCCGTTTCGCGCGGCGACGCTGGACGAGGTGCGTCGCATCGTCGCGATCGACTGCCGCCAGGCGCGCCGCGCCGCGGCCAATCGCAGCGCGCTGGATGCGCTGCGCGCGCGTTACGTCATCGTCGAAGCGACGCAGGCGGCGCGGTGATCAAACGCCGGCTGCTGCTGATGTTGTTGCTGCTGTTCGCCGCCGGCGGCAGCGCGCAGGCCCACGAAATACGGCCGATCTTTCTCGGCATCGCCGAGCAGGCCGATGGCCGCATCGATCTGCGGCTGAAGGTGCCGGTGTTCCGCAGCGGCGACGTCGCCGCGGTGCAGGTGCATTTTGGCGCCGCCTGCGATGCGATCGGCCAAGCGCGCAACGAGACCCGCGACGACAGCCTGCTGCAGAGCTGGAGCCTGCATTGCGCCGGCGGCCTCGCCGGCCAGCGCCTGCAGCTGCAGGGCTTCGGCGGCCTGGTGCCCGATGGCCTGGTGTCGGTGCAATACGCCGACGGCCGTCAGGCGAGCTACGCGGTCAATCGCGATCACGCCGATCTGCTGTTGCAGACGCAGGACGAAACACGGCCGCTGCGCTCGCTCGCGGCCTATGTGCCGATCGGCATCGAGCACGTGTTGAGCGGCCTCGATCACCTGCTGTTCGTGCTGTGCCTGATGCTGCTGGTCGCCGCGCGTGGCGGCACGCGGCGCGCCCAGCTGCAGACGCTGCTGGCGACGATCAGCGCGTTCACGCTGGCACACAGCCTGACGCTGGCACTGGCCGTCATCGGCGGCGTGTCGCTGCCGACGGCGTCGGTCGAGACGCTGATCGCGCTGTCGATCCTGCTGCTCGCCGTCGAGCTGGCGCGTGCCGCGCGTACACCTGAAACCAGGCCGGCGACGCTGGCTTTCCGCGAACCCTGGCTGATGGCCTTCGTGTTCGGCCTGCTGCACGGCTTCGGCTTCGCCGGCGCGTTGCTGGAAACCGGCCTGCCGGCCGCAGCGCGCGGCTGGGCGCTGCTGCTGTTCAACCTCGGCGTCGAAGCCGGGCAACTGATTTTCGTCGCGGCCGCGCTGCTGGCGATCACGATTCTGCGCGCACTGCCGACGCCGCAGCATCTGCGCAGGACACTCGTCGCTTTGCCGGTGACCGCGATCGGCAGCGTCGCCGCGGCCTGGGTACTGCAACGCGGCTGGATGATTTTTGGGGGATGAGGTCATGAGCGTCGGCAAACAAATAAGCGTGTCCCTCCCCCGCCTGCGGGGGAGGGTTGGGGTGGGGGCGAGATGTCACAGCGCCGTTCCATCGTCCGCCCCCATCCCGGCCTTCCCCCGCTGCGCGGGGGAAGGAGACAAGCGCGCAAGCGTCGCTCTGCTGCTCGCAGCCGCGCTGCTGCTCAGCGCCTGCAGCCAGGGCGACGGCAGCATTCCGGTCGCGCCCGGCGTGCCGACAACGCCGGACGGCGGCTGCAGCGGCAAGGTCGCCGGCCACAAGAACGCCTACTTCGGCGATCTGCACGTGCATACCAGCGATTCCTTCGACGCCTACTTCTTCAACTCGCTCAACGGACCGCGCGAAGCCTATCGCTTTGCGAAAGGCGAAATGGCCGGCCTGCCGACCGGCGAAAGCGATCCCGACACTGCCGGCCGCATGGTCCAGCTCGACCGGCCGCTGGACTTCACCGCGGTCACCGACCATGCCGAATATCTCGGCGACTTCCGCACGATCTGCCAGGCCCAGGGCAATGTGCCGGCCGGCACCAACCCGGCCTGCAATATCATCGGCCAGAACACGCGCAACAACATCAACGCGCTGGTCAATGGCGATACGCCGTTCGCGACCCAGCTGATTCTCGCCGGCCTGACCGGGCTGCCGCTGACGCGCTTTGCCTGGCGCAACCAGATCGCGATCACCGACGAGGAATACCAGCCCTGCAGCTTCACCACCTTGCACGGCTACGAATACAGCTCGCAGAAAACCGGACAGATGCTGCACCGTAACGTGCTGTTCCTCGGCGACAAGCTGCCGGCCGACGTGTTCGGCTCCGAGCAGATCACCGACGTGCTGATCGAGAACAACACCAATGACGAATGGCGGCTGTTCGACAATCTCAAGCAGACCTGCGTCGTCGCCGACGGCTGCCAGGTGCTGACGATTCCGCACAGCCTGAACCTGTCCGACGGCCGCATGTTCCTGCCACCGGATCCGGTCACCGGCATTCCGCTCGGCCGCAACGGCGATCCGCTGACCCGGGACGACGCGCAGCTGCGCGCGACCATGGATCGCGCGCTGGAGATTCATCAGCACAAGGGCAATTCGGAATGCGCGGTCGGCCTCGAAGGCTCGTATCTGCAGGGCGAGGAAGGCTCCTGCACTTTCGAACTCAACAAGAGCGTCTGCAGCGGCCTGCCCGACGATCCGGCCTCGTGCAAGAAGTTCTGCACCGGCAACGCCGAAACCGATCCGGCTTTCTGCGGCTTCCACCAGCAGCCGACGTTCGCAGTCAGCCTCTGCGAAACCGCCGGGCCCAATGGCGCCTCGGGCCCGACGACCAACTGCACCACGCCGCTGGACATGGCGCGCAACGCGCTCGCCGAAGGCCTGCGCGTCAAGCAGGAACTCGGCGGCATCAATCCGTATCGCCAGGCCTTCATCGGCTCCAGCGACACCCACAACGGCGTGCCCGGCAACGTCAAGGAAAACGGCTGGCCAGGCCACGGCGGCGTGCTCGACAACCTGCCGCGATCGCAACTCGGCTACTGGAGCTGCGATCGCGCTTCCGAGGATCCGGCCGATCCGGCGAGCTGCACCAATCGCCAGTTTCTCGATCGCGGCCGCGCCTTCAATCCCGGCGGTGTCGCCGGCGTCTGGGCCGAGCAGAACACGCGCGAGGACATCTGGAACGCGGTGCATCGCGGCGAGACTTTCGCCACGTCCGGCCCGCGCATGCGCATCCGCAGCTTCGCCAGCTGGAACCGGCTGCCGGCGAACATCTGCGAGCGCCTGGCCAACGGCGACGACCTGATCGCGCAGGGCCTGGTCGGCGCGCGCATGGGCGGCGATCTGCCGCCGAAACCCGATGGCGCCGGCGCACCGCAGATCGCGGTGTGGGCGATGCAGGATGCCGGCGGCAACGAGCCCGGCGCGCCGCTGCAGCGGCTGGATCTGGTCAAGGGCTGGCTCGACGCGGCAGGCCAGCCGAAAGTGCGCGTGTTCGACGCAATCGCGAAAACTTCCGACACGGTCGAGCCGCCGTCGAAAGACTGCAGCGTGCAGGCCGGCCGTCATCCCGAGCAGCTGTGCGCAGTGTGGAGCGATCCCGACTTCCAGTCGGCGCGCGACGCGTTCTACTACGCACGCGCATTCGAAGTCCCGAGCTGCCGCTGGAGCGAGCATCTGTGCGCCGCCAAGGGCGTCGACTGCAGCAAGCTCGACCCGGCCAACGGCATCTTCCCGCAAGCCAGCGGCCTGCAGGGCTTCGAAGGCTGCTGCTCGATTGCCGGCACGCCGGGTAGTTTCCGTGGCAGCCGCACTTTCAATACGATCGAGGAGCGCGCCTGGGCTTCGCCGATCTGGTACGACGCCTCGGCGAAGCAGTGACAGCTGATTTGCCCTCTCCCTCCGGGAGAGGGTGGCGCGCCAGCGCCGGGTGAGGGACTCGCAGAGCAGCGCCAGAACTGCAATACCCTCACCCGGCGCTACGCGCCGACCTCTCCCGGAGGGAGAGGCAAACTAAAGACTCGAATCACCCATTTCACTTCACGATCAGGAAACTTGTTCAATGTTCAACAAACCGCTGGATAAACCCATGTTCTGGGCCACACTGATTTTCGGCCTGAGCCTGTTCTACGTCATCGCCGCCGTGATCGCGCTGCGCGGCGACACGCATCACTGGAGCGTGAGCCTGTCACTGATCCTGCTCGGCCTGCACGTGCTGGAAATGCCGATGGCCTGGTTCAAGCTGCGCGCGCTGAAGCCCTCACCGATCCGCTTCCTGGTCCTGACTTTGCTGTACGGCCTGCTGTGGTGGGTGCCGGCGAGCCGCGGCCTGAATCATTCCTTCTTCCGGGTGCGCTGAGTGAAAGACCTGCGCGGCAAGCTGGCCCTGGTCACCGGCGCCAGCAGCGGCATCGGCGAGGCGATCGCGATCGCGCTGGCGCAAGCGGGCACGAACCTGATCCTGTGCGCACGCGATGCCGGGCGCCTGGCGCAGGTGCAGCAGCGCTGCATTGCGCTCGGCGTGCAGGCCGAGGCGCAGATCGCCGACGTTGCCGACGAGGCGCAGATGCAGGCGCTGGCCGAGGCGGTACACGCGCGGCACGCGGCGATCGACATCCTGATCAACAACGCCGGCGTCGTCATGGGCGGCCTGTGCTGGGAGGTCGAGGCCGAGGACTGGCGGCGGCTGCACGAGATCAACGTGATGGGCGTGGTCCACGGCATCCGCGCCTTCGTGCCGAAGATGATCGCGCGCAGCAGTGGCGGCCACATCGTCAACATGGCCTCGGTGTCCGGCTTCGTCGGCGCGCCCGGCATGGCCACGTACAGCGCCAGCAAGTTCGCGGTGATGGGTCTGAGCGAGTCGCTGCGCGCCGATCTTTATCGTCACCGCATCGGCGTCAGCACGATCTGCCCGGGCTTCGTCAAAACACCGATACAGTCGAAAGTGAAGCTGGTCGGCACGCTGGACACGCCGCGCGGACGCGCGCGCGTCGACCGCGATTTCGCGAAGACCACGCTGCTGCCGGAAACCGTAGCGCAGCGGACCTTGAGCGCGATCCGCAACAATCTTTCGACGGTCGGCGTCGGCCGCGAGGCACGCATCGCGCTGGGCCTGAAGCGCTGGGCGCCGGCGCTGCTCGAACGATTCACGCGAGGCTGAGCGATGAGCAGGCCCGAACTGACGCTGTACGCGCTGCCGCATTCCTACTACAGCGGCAAGGTGCGCAGCTATCTGCGCTACAAGCGCATCGCCTATGTCGAAAAAGTCTCGACCTTGCGCGAATACCAGCGGCTGATCATCCCGCGCACCGGCGTCAAGTTCATCCCGGTGATCCACACCGCCGACGACGTGGTAGTGCAGGACAGCACCGCGATCATCGACTTTCTCGAAGCGCGCCATCCGCAGACGCCGATCTATCCGGCGACGCCGAAGCAGCGCCTGGTGGCGCTGCTGATGGAGCTCTACGGCGACGAATGGATGCTGCTGCCGGGCATGCATTACCGCTGGAGTTTCTGGCACGAGAAGGCGCACATCCGCGACGTGCTCGAACACTTCGGCCTGCTGCTGTCGCCGCACGCGCCGCGGCTGATCCGGCGCATCGCCGGCCGCCAGTTCTGCCGGCCTTTCGACGGCGCGCTGCCGATGCTGGGCGTGACGCCGGCGACGATTCCGGAAATCGAAGCCAGCTACGAAGCCCTGCTCGACGAACTCAATGCGCATTTCAGTCGTCACCCGTTCCTGCTCGGCGAGCGCGCCAGCATCGGCGACTTCGGCATGATGGGCCCGATGTACGCGCATCTGGGCCGCGACTTCTATCCACTGGCGCTGATGAAACGGCGCGCGCCGCAGGTGCATGCCTGGGTCGAGCGGATGAATCGTGTCGATCCGCAAGTCGGCGATTTCCTGCCCAACGACGAAGTGCCCGACACCCTGCTGCCGGTGCTGCGGCGTCTGTTCACCGAGTATTTTCCGGTGCTGCGCGACACCGTGCAGCGTCTCGACAGCTGGATCGAGAAGAACCCCGAGCGGCGCATACCGCGCGTGATCGGCAGGCACCGCTTCAGGCTCGGCGCGGTCGAGGAAGAACGCATGATCTTCCCGTATGCGCAATGGATGCTGCAGCGGCCGCTGGATCATCTGGAATCGCTGAAGCATGCCGATCGCGCGGCCGTCGACGCGATGCTGGCCGAAGCCGGCGGCGAACAGGCGCTGCGCATCGACATCCGCCATCGGCTGAAGCGCGACAACAACCGGCTGGTCGTCGATCGGGCATGAGTACGAGCCAGGCCAGCCCCGAGTACACGCTGTACCTGTTCTGGATATCGTATTTCAGCGGCAAGATGCAGGCCTATCTGAACTACAAGCGCATACCGCATCGTTGCGTAGAGCCGCAGTGGAGCGGTGAGTTGCTGCGGGAAATCCTGCCGAACACCGGCTTGATGAAAGTGCCGGTGCTGCGCACGCCGCTGGGCGAATGGCTCGCTGATTCGACACCGATGATCGATTGGCTGGAAGCACGTCATCCGGACGGCAAGGTGATTCCGGACGACCCGGTTCAGGCTTTTTTCTGCCGGCTGCTGGAAGACTACGCCGACGAATGGCTGTGGCGGCCGGCGCTGCATTACCGCTGGAGCTACACCACCGACCAGCAGGCGCTGTCGCGGCGCTTCGCCGAGACCTTCCTGTCGAGCCAGCCGGCGCCGAACTTCATAACCGCGGCGCTGGTGCGTCGCCGGCAGAGGCTGATCTACGTCGACGGCGACGGCGTCACCGCGCAGACGCGTGCGCATGTCGAGAGCATTTATCTGGATACGCTGGATCGGCTGCAGAAAATTTTCGAGCACCAGGATTTTCTGTTGGGCGACAAGCCCTGCCTGGCCGACTACGGCTTCTTCGCGTCGATGTTCCGCCATTTCAGCCTCGACCCGACGCCGAGCCTGATCATGCAACAGCGCGCGCCAGCCGTATTCGCCTGGGTCGCCAGGCTGTGGAATGCGCGGCATGACGACGCGCAGCTCGGCCACTGGTGCGCGGCCGGCGAGCTGCCGCCAGGCTGGGACGCGATCATCGGCGACATCGGCGCAGCCTACCTGCCCTATCTGCTGGCGAACGCGCGCGCCTGGCGCGACGGCCGCCGGCATTTCGATATCACCATTCAGGGCACGGGCTATCGCAAGCTGCCGGTCGTGCAATATCGTGTGTGGTGTCGCGAGCGTCTGCAGCAGCATTACGCGGCGCTGCCCGACGCTCAGCGTGCCGCGGTCGATGATCGATTGATCGCGGCGAATGCGCTCGAACCGCTGCTCGCCGATGGCCGCATCGCTTCCGGTTTATATGACGACGTCGAGCCGCCGCTATGCAAGCCACGTCGCTACGGCCGCCTCGAAATGCTGCGGCGTTTTTTCAGCGGTACGCATTGGCGTGTGCCAGTGGCGCGGGCTTAGCTTTTTATCCCCTCTCCCTCCGGGAGAGGGGCCGGGGTGAGGGCCTCGAAGCTTCGCGCGAACTTCGAGTCCCTCATCCGCCCCTTCGGGGCACCTTCTCCCGGAGGGAGAAGGGAATCCGCCGTACGGAGTTCCTGATATGCGTTTGAGAATTCTGATCGCGCTATCGCTGCTGTCGCTCGTCAGCGGCTGCCACCGTGACACACCGGCGCAAGCGCCGGTCGCCGCACCGACGCCCGCCGCGCTCGAAGCCCACAGCGACGAATTCAAACAGCAAGTAGTGAAAGTCACCGACGGCGTCTGGGTCGCGATCGGTTACGGCATCGCCAATTCGATCCTGCTGGAAGGCGACGACGGCGTCGTCATCGTCGACACGATGGAGACGCGTGAAGCGGCCGAACAGGTGCGCGACGAATTCCGCAAGATCAGCGACAAGCCGGTCAAGGCGATCATCTATACGCATTCGCATCCCGACCACATCGGCGGCGCGGCGGTGTTCGGCGGGCCGGGCATCCCGGTGATTGCGCAGGCTGAAGTCGCGGCGAACATGGACAAGATCGCCTCGCAATTGCAGCCGGTGATCACGCGGCGCTCGCTGCGCATGTACGGCAGCCAGCTGCCGCAGGGCGAGCGCGTCAATATCGGCATCGGCGGCTTTCTGGCGCTGGACGCCGGCTCCAGCCTGGATACCTTGCGGCCGACGCAGACTTTCGCCGACCGCCTCGACATCACCATCGCCGGCATCGCGATGCAGCTGGTGCACGCGCCCGGCGAAACCCGCGACCAGCTGTTCGTCTGGCTGCCGCAGCGCGGCGTGCTGCTGTGCGGCGACAATTTCTACAAGGCCTTCCCCAACCTGTACACGATACGCGGCACCGGCTATCGCGATCCGCGGCTATGGGCGGACTCGCTGGACCGGATGCGCGCGCTGCACGCCACTTATCTGGTGCCCAGCCATACACGGCCGCTGACGGGCGCCGATGCGATCGACAAGGCGCTGACCGACTATCGCGACGCGATCCGCTACGTCAACGACCAGACCCTGCGGCTGATGAATCGCGGCCTGCTACCGGATGAAATCGCCGCGCAGCTGCAGCTGCCGGCGCATCTGTCCGCGTCGCCCTATCTGCAGCCGTTCTACGGCAAGGCCAGCTGGAGCGCGAAGGCGGTGTTCGACGGCAACCTCGGCTGGTACAGCGGTGATCCGGCCGATCTGCAGCCGCTGCCGCCGGATGATCAGGCGCGGCGCATGGTCGAACTCGCCGGTGGCGGCGCGGCCTTGCAGAAGCAGATCGACACGGCGATGCAGCACCAGGACTGGCAATGGGCGCTGCAGCTCAGCGGCTATGCGCTGCGTGTCGATGCGAAAAGTCAGCCGGCGAAAGACGCGCGCATCGCGGCGCTGCGCGCGCTCGGCGGCGCCGAGACCAATCCGCCCGCCCGCGACTGGTATTTCACCGCCGCGCGCGAACTCTCCGGCGACGTGATAGTGCCGTCGCGCGAAGGCCGGCCGACGGCGGCGATGCTGGCCGGCATGCCCTTGTCCGTGTTCTTCGACGGCATGGCGGTGAACCTGCACGCCGAGGACGCGCTGAACAGCGTGCTCAAGGTCGGCTTCGAGTTCAGCGACAGCGGCGAGCGCTACACCTACATCGTGCGCCGCGGCGTCTCCGAGTTGGTGCCGGGTATCGCCGACGATGTCGAACTGCAGGTGCGCGTGAGCACCCAGGTGTTCAAGGAGACGCTCGCCGGCCTGCGCAGCCCGGCACTGGCGATCGCCAGCGACTTCGAGATGACGCGCGGCAGCAAGCTGGATTTCGCGCGGTTCATGGCGCTGTTCACGCCGAAATGAAAGTGACTCCCGTTCGTCCCGAGTAGCGGGCTTGCCCGCGTATCGAGGGACCGGATCGGGCTCGCAGGCGTCCCTCGATACGCGCCTGCGGCGCTACTCGGGATGAACGGGGGGTAGTGGAAACCTCGTGACGCGCGGCGATGACGCGCGGCAGCAAGCTGGATTTCGCGCGGTTCATGGGGCTGTTTACGCCGGGCTGATTCGCGCTTGTAGGAGCGGGCTTGCCGCGACCTGCAGGCTCGCAGTCGCGGGCGAGCCCGCTCCTGCAGGGGCTGGCGCGCTTTCGTGCAATATTCGCCGGCAGTTTCCAAACCGGTATCGCAAAAATGTCACGTCTGGCCATCGTCACCGCCCTGCTGCTGTGCCTGGGCTGCAGTCTCAGCAAGGCCGAGGAAATCGGCGCCGTCGACACCGTGTTCAAGCTGCTCGGGCCGGATCACAAGATCGTCGTCGAGGCCTATGACGATCCCGGCGTGCCGGGCGTGACCTGCTATGTGTCGCGCGCGAAGACCGGCGGCATCAAGGGTGCGCTCGGCATCGCCGAAGACACCGCCGATGCCTCGATCGCCTGCCGCCAGGTCGGCGCGATTTCGTTCCCGAAGCCGCTGCCGGCGCAGCAGGAAATATTCAACGAGCGGCTGTCGCTGGTGTTCAAGAAACTGCGCGTGGTGCGCATGGTCGACGCCAAACGCAACGCGCTGGTGTACCTGACCTACTCGGATCGTCTGGTCGACGGTTCGCCGAAAAACGCGATCACCGCGGTCGCGGTCGAGCGGCCGATTCCGCTGCAGAACGAATAAGCTTTGCGACGCACAAAAAAAGCGCCGGGCCCTTGCCGGCCCGGCGCTTTTTCGTGATGCGTTGAAAGCTTAGTTGACCTTCACCGCCGTCCAGGCCGCGGCCACCGCGTTGTACTCGGTGGAGCCCTGGCCGTACAGGTCGGCTGCCGCGGACAGCGTCGCGGCGCGCGCATCGCTGTACTTGGTATTTTCGGTCATGTAGACCGACAGCGCGCGATAGACGATCTGGCCGGCCTTGGTGCGACCGATGCCCTTGAGCTTGGTGTTGCCGTCACAGACCAGGTCGGACTTGGCCAGCGATTCGAAGCCGGTGGGAATCTTGGTGCCTTCGGCCAGCAGGTAGAAGAAGTGATTGCCGACGCCGGACGAGTAGTGCGGGTCGAGCAGCTTCACCGCGTTGCCATAGCAGTCGCGCGACGTGCCGTCGATGCTCGGCTTGAACATGTAGCGCAGTGCCGTCGTCGGATACTCGACGCCGGCATTGACCGCGTAGATGCGCTCGCCAACCAGGTAGTTGGCCGGCTTGCCTTCGATCGCGCCGGAGAACTCGACCAGGGTGCCGAAAATGTCGGACATGGATTCGTTGAGTCCACCGGTGTCGCCGCGCGAGTAGATCAGCCCGGCGGTTTCCTGCGTGACGCCGTGGGTCATCTCATGGCCGCCGATATCGAGCGTCACCAGCGGGCTCCACGTCACGCCGTCACCATCGCCGTAGCTCATGCACTGGCAGCCGTTACGGTTCCACTGCGCGTTGCTCCAGTTGCTCATCACGTGAACACGCGAGAAGCTGCCGCTGCCGTCGCCGAAGATGCCCAGGCGACCGTATTGCTTGTAGAACCAGTCCCAGGTCTTGGCCTGCGCGTTGGCGGCATCCGTGGCGATCGTGGCGCGGTCGTTGTTGGTGGAGTCGCCCCAGATGTTGTCGGCGTCGACGAACAGGTCGCCGTTGCCGGTGTCGGCATCGTTCATGTCCGTCACGTAGTGGTTGCCACGCGTGCCGTCGGTAATCGAATAGACGCCGTCCGCCTTGGTGGTCTTGATGGCGAGCGTGCCCAGGTAGAGCGTGTTGCCGGTACCCGAGGCCGACTGCACGTCATCCCACTGATCGATCACCTTGCCGCTGCTCGCCGACACGATGGTGTGCATCAGGCTGTCCATGCGGTCGCCCTTGACGCCGTCTACGGCCACGTCCCACACCAGCTGCGGGCGGCCTTCACGCGCGTAGATCGCCAGACCGGCTTTCGACGCGCCGGTGATCTTGCCTTCGAACGCGGCTTCGGCGGCGCTGATCGCCTGGGCTTGCGCAACGACCGGCCGGGTACCGAGCGAGATACGCTCGCCGAGTGTCATCGACGCGCTGCGGAAGCGACCCTGCGCATCCGAATGCGCAACCAGGTCGCCACCGATGACGCGCAGGCCCTTGTAGCTGCGGATCAGGCGAACATGCTGGCTGCCGTCGGCGTCGATGATGACGTCCTTGGCGGCGAAGGACTGATCGTCGTCGGCCAGCGTGACATCGGCGTGAGCGCGAACCTGGCTCACCGCCTTGGCAATGGCGGACTCATGTCCGGTGATGCCGGCAGCCGCCGTGGTGGAGACGCCCGCAGCAATAGCAAGCACGAGCGCGTGCAATTTATATTTCATTAGGAAAAACCCCTGGATATAGACTGAAGAAACACCCGCCCCCTGCGCTGCTGCGGATGCAACCGAAAGTAACAGCTGGCGACCTTATAACATTGCGGCGCGGTTTTTTATCAGCCGCCCGGCAGACGGTGTATCGATTCCGGAATCGAACGCCTCGACTCCCGGAGATCGTCCCGACCCACTCGCGATGAAATGCCGGTCTGCGAGCAAGCCATTCAAGTCTTCGCCATGAGCCGTGACATGCACTTCTACGAACCCGCAAAAGGCCACGGCCTGCCGCACGATCCGTTCAACGCGATCATCGGTCCGCGACCGATCGGCTGGATTTCGTCGCAGGACGCGCGCGGCGTGCTGAACCTGGCGCCGTACAGCTTCTTCAACGGCTTCAACTACACGCCGCCAATCATTGGTTTCGCGAGCGTCGGCCGCAAGGACAGCCTCAACAATATCGAGGCCACGCGCGAATTCGTCTGGAACCTGGCGACGCAGGATCTGGCCGAGGCGATGAACCAGAGCTGCGCGGCAGTGGCGCCGGAGGTCGACGAGTTTGCGCTGTCGGGGCTGACGCCCGCGGCTTCACGCATCGTCGCGCCGCCGCGGGTTGCCGAGAGCCCGGTGGCGATGGAATGCAGGCTCACGCAAATCGTGCAGCTGCAGACCGCGGCCGGCGCGGCGATCAGCAGCTGGCTGGTGCTGGGTGAAGTGGTCGGCGTGCATATCGCCGAGTCGCTGCTGAAAGATGGCGTCTACGACACGGCGAATGCGCGGCACATTCTGCGCGGCGGTGGTCCGGGGGATTATTTTCGCGTCGAGCCGGAGTCGCTGTTCCGGATGTTTCGGCCAAAATAATCCAGCGCCCGTTCCTCCCGAGTAGCCGCCGATGGCGGCATATCGAGGGACGCCTGCGAGATTGGTCCGCTCCCTCGATACGCGGGCAAGCCCGCTACTCGGGACGAACGGAGTCTGGTTGCGACGGCAATCGACAAAAACCCGTTCGTCCCGAGTAGCCGCCGATGGCGGCGTATCGAGGGACGCCTGCGAGCTGGGTCCGCTCCCTCGATACGCGGGCAAGCCCGCTACTCGGGACGAACGGGGTTTGCTTGTGACGGTTCAGAAATCAACGAAACTCCGTTCGTCCCGAGTAGCCTCGCTCGCGAGGCGTATCGAGGGACCGGACCGGCCCTGCAACCTCAACGCCCGGTGAACTTCGGCTCGCGCTTTTCGATGAACGCATCCAGCGCCTCGGCGTGATCCTCGGTCTCGTGCGCCAGCGCCTGGAATGCAGCCGACAGTTCCAGCACGTCGGACAGCCGGTTCTGCTGGCCTTCGCGCAGCAGGCGCTTGGCCAGGCGCAGCGCTTTCGCCGGATTGGCGACGATCGCTTCGGCCAGCACGTTCGCCTCGGCGAGCAGCTGGTCCGCCGGCACCGCTTTCGAAATCAGGCCGAAGCGCAGCGCCTCGGCAGCGTCCAGGCTCTGCCCCGTCAGAATCATTTCGGAGGCTTTCGACAGGCCCACCACGCGCGGCAGGATCCACGCGCCGCCGTCGCCGGGAATGATGCCGAGCTTGATGAACGTTGAGGCGAACCGGGCTGTATCGGCCGCGATGCGCACGTCGCAGATGCAGGCCAGGTCCAGGCCCAGGCCGATCGCGTGGCCATTGATCGCGGCGATCATCGGCAGCTCGCAATCCCACATCGCGCGGATCACCGACTGCACGCCGCGCTTGTAGTTGGCGCGCGTCGCGTCCGGCGCATCCAGCGGGCCGATGCCGTTGCGATCCTTCATGCCCTTCAGATTGCCGCCGGCCGAAAACGACTTGCCGTCGCCGGTCAGGATCAGGCAGCTCACGCCGGCGTCGTTCTGCGCGCGCGTGATCGCGCTCACCAGATCGACGCAATCCTGCAGCGCGCCGATCGCGTTGTGGCTGGCGGCGCGGTCCATCGTCAGGGTGACGATGCGGCCGCTCTGCTCATAGCGGACGAACGAAGCGGTGTTGCTCATCGGCAAGGTCCCATTACGAAGCGCAGCGGTACCTCTGCCGGCAGTCTGCGGCCTGCTTGGCGATCGGCGCGTGATAGTAGGCGAAGCCGAGGCGGTCGATCGAGCCCATGCGCAACACGCCGGCGCTGCGCGTGCCTTCCCCTGCATGCCCCTCTCCCGGCGGGAGAGGGGTTCAAGCGGCAGCCGAAGGTGCCGTCGGTGTCGGCGACACCGCCTGGTCACCCGGCCGCGCGGCGAGCGGCGGTCCCGCTTCCGGCGGCTGGTCGGCCTGCATCAGCTCGGCGCGCAGATGCGGCAGATACAGCGGGTATTCGCGGGCGATAAACGCGATCAGGCCTTCGCGGACGCGGGCGCGCAGGTCGAAGTTGCGGCCGGAATCCGCCGACGACAGCAGCACGCGCAGCTGCATCGCCCCTTCGCTGGTATCGGTGACCTGGACGATACCGACGCGGCCGTCCCAGTCCTTGTCCAGCTCGCACAGCCGCGTGGTCTCGGCCCGGATCGGCTCCACCGGCAGCCGGTAATCGACCCACAGCATCACCGTGCCGAGAATCTGCGAGGTCTTGCGCGTCCAGTTCTGGAACGGTTTCTCGATGAAGTACTGCAGCGGCACGACCAGCCGGCGCTGGTCCCAGATCGCGACGACCACATAGGTGCCGGTGATCTCCTCGACCCGGCCCCATTCGCCTTCCAGCACCAGCACGTCGTCGATGCGGATCGGCTGGGTCAGCGCGATCTGCAGGCCGGCGAGCAGGTTGCCGAGCACCGGCTTGGCCGCCAGGCCGACGGCCAGGCCGGCGATGCCGGCCGAGGCCAGCAGGCTGGTGCCGATCTGGCGCACCTCGGGGAAAGTCATCAGCGCGATCGACACGCCGATCAGCAGGATCAGGAAGTGCACGGTGCGCGTCAGCACGCGCGCCTGGGTCAGCACGCCGCGCGCGCGCAGGTTGTCGGCGGTGTCATAGGGATTGAGCTGCACCACCGCCGCGCCGGTCACCGACACCGCGCGCAACAGCAGCCAGGTCACCGCACCGATCCACAGCACGCCGGCCCAATGCCGCGCCAGCGCGATGTAGATCAGCTTGTCCGGCGCCGCCTGCAGCACCAGGTTCAAAGCCAGCAGCGCCACTACCGTGGTCAGCGGCGAGTTGGTGCGCCGCGCGATCATGCCGGGGATGGTATCGGCGCTGGTGGTGCGCCGCGTGATCCAGCGGAACACGCGCATGATCAGGATCACGGCGAGCAGCGAGGCGGCGGCGATCAGGCCGGTCCAGACCCAGGGCGGCGCTTCCTTGAGCAGCGACTGGGTGGTTTCGAGCAGCTTGTTCAATCGGGATTCCATTCTCGATGCGGGCAAGACCACGGCGCATGCTTCGTGCCGGGTGGCCTTGAGTGACGCCGATCGCGCGGCAAGGTTCCCCGTGCGTTGGCCGATCTGCTCAGCCGCCCTGGCGGAATCCGACATTCCGCGCGGCTCCGGCGACGCCTAAAATGTGCAGTTCAGCCACGGGAGCAAGCTTTGAGCATTCAAAAGATCGGCGTCATCGGCGCCGGCACGATGGGCAACGGTATCGCCCAGGTCTGCGCCGCCAGCGGCCTGAACGTCACCATGGTCGACGTGCATGACGCCGCGCTGGATCGCGGCATGGCGACGATCACGGCCAGCCTCGACAAGCTGATCAAGAAAGAAAAACTGAGCAGCGCCGAACGCGACGCGATCCTGGCACGCATCGGCAGGACCACCGACTACGCGCAGCTCGCCGACGCCGACATCGTCATCGAGGCCGCGACCGAAAACCTCGAACTCAAGCGCAAGATCCTCAGGCAGGTCGACGCGCTGCTGCCGCCGGGCGCGATCCTGGCAACCAACACCTCGTCGCTGTCGATCACCGAACTGGCCGCCTGCACCACGCGCGCCGACCGCTTCATCGGACTGCACTTCTTCAACCCGGTGCCGCTGATGTCGCTGGTGGAAGTGATCACCGGCATCGCCACCTCCGACGACACGCGCGAGCGCGTGCTGGCGCTGGCGCGCAGCGTCGGCAAGGCGCCGATCACGGTGCGCAACAACGCCGGCTTCGCGGTCAACCGCATCCTCTGCCCGATGATCAACGAGGCGGTGTTCGCGCTGCAGGAAGGCGTGGCCACGGCCGAAGACATCGACACCGGCATGAAGCTCGGCTGCAACCACCCGATCGGCCCGCTGGCGCTGGCCGACATGATCGGCCTCGATACCCTGCTGGCGATCATGGAGGTCTTGCAGAAGGATTTCGGCGACCCCAAGTACCGGCCGGCGCCGCTGCTGCGCGAGCTGGTCGCGGCCGGTCGGCTGGGCCGCAAGAGCGGCCAGGGCTTCTACCGCTACAATTGATATCTGCCAAGTATCGATAGTCTCACCGGCCGATATCGCCGGCCTCTCCCCGACTTTATTCATTCAACGGAATTCCTCATGTCCAAGCCCGAAGTTTTCGTCGTCTCGGCAACGCGTACCGCCATCGGCAGTTTCGGCGGCGGCCTCAAGGACGTTGCACTGGCCGATCTGGCCACCACCGCGGTCAAGGCCGCGATCGAGCGCTCCGGCGTCGCCGCCGACCAGGTCGGCCATCTGGTCATGGGCACCGTGATCCCGACCGAGGCGCGCGACGCGTATCTGAGCCGCGTCGCCGCGGTGAATGCCGGCGTGCCGGTGGAAGTGCCGGCGTTCAACGTCAACCGCCTGTGCGGCTCCGGTATGCAGGCGATCATCTCGGCGGCGCAGGCGCTGATGCTGGGCGAGACCGGCATCGCCATCGGCGCCGGCGCCGAGTCGATGAGCCGCGGTCCGTATCTGTCCACGCAGTCGCGCTGGGGCGCGCGCATGGGCGACGTCGCGATGATCGACTACATGCTCGGCATCCTCCACGACCCGTTCCAGAAGATTCACATGGGCATCACCGCCGAGAACGTCGCCGCCAAGTACGGCATCACCCGCGAGATGCAGGACGCGCTGGCGATCGAGAGCCAGCGCCGTGCCGCGCATGCGATCGCCGACGGCCGCTTCAAGTCGCAGATCGTTCCGGTGCAGATCGCCACGCGCAAGGGCGTCGAGATTTTCGAGATCGACGAGAACGTGCGCGGCAACGTCACCGAAGATCAGCTGGCGAAGATGAAGCCGGTGTTCAAGAAGGACGGCCTGGTCACCGCCGGCAATGCCTCGGGCATCAACGACGGCGCCGCCGCGATGGTGCTGGCGACCGCCGAGAAAGTGAAGGAACTCGGCCTGAAGCCGCTGGCGCGTCTGGTGTCCTACGGCCATGCCGGCGTCGATCCGAACATCATGGGCATCGGCCCGGTGCCGGCGACGCGCCAGGCGCTGCAGCGCGCCGGGCTCAGCGTGCGCGATCTCGACGTGATCGAGTCCAACGAGGCGTTCGCCGCCCAGGCCTGCGCGGTGACGCGCGAGCTGGATCTGGACCCGGCCAAGGTCAACATCAACGGCTCCGGCATTTCGCTCGGCCACCCGGTCGGCGCCACCGGCGTGATGATCGCCACCAAGGCGATCTACGAGCTGCACCGCAGCGGCGGCCGCTATGGCCTGGCGACGATGTGCATCGGCGGCGGTCAGGGCATCGCGACGATCTTCGAGCGCGTTTAATCCCGCTCAAGCCGCTGTTGTAGGAGCGGGCTTGCCCGCGACCGGCGCTCGCTGCAGCCTCGGTCGCGGGCAAGCCCGCTCCTACATGCGTATCGCGGCGGCGGACTTCTGCAGGAGAGCCGGATGCGATTTGTCGAATGCACTCACGAGCGTCACGCTGCCGCGATCCTCGAGATCTTCAACGACGCGATCCTGAATTCGACCGCGCTGTACGACTACCGCGCGCGCACGCCGGAGAACATGGTGAGCTGGTTCGCCGCCAAGAGCGCCGGCGGCTTTCCGGTGATCGGCGTCGAGGACGGGCACGGCGCGCTGATGGGCTTCGCCAGCTACGGCACGTTCCGCGCGTGGCCGGCCTACAAGTATTCGGTCGAGCACTCGGTCTACGTGCACCGAGACCATCGCGGCAAGGGCCTGGGGCTGGCGCTGATGCAGCGGCTGATCGCGCGCGCCGCCGAGCGCGACGTGCACGTGATGATCGGCGGCATCGACGTCAGCAACGCCGCCAGCGTGGCGATGCACCGCAAGCTCGGCTTCGTCCACGCCGGCACGATTACCCAGGCCGGCTTCAAGTTCGGCCGCTGGCTCGACCTGGGCTTTTACCAGCTGACGCTCGCGACGCCACTGCAGCCGGTGGACGGCTGAGCCAGCCGCCATTCCTCCAAGCGCAGCCAGCGTCGGCGCTACTCGGAATGAACGGCTTGTGTTGCGCCCTTCAACGGCGTGATCAGCCCTTGATGAACGCCAGCAGATCCGCGTTGAGCTTGTCCTTCATCGTCGTCGCCAGGCCATGCGGCGCGCCCTTGTAGATTTCCAGGCGCGCGTTCTTCACCAGCTTCGACGACAGCAGCGCACTCGCGCCGATCGGCACGATCTGGTCGTCGTCGCCGTGGACGATCAGGGTCGGCTTGTCGAACTTCTTCAGGTCTTCGGTGAAGTCGGTTTCGGAGAACTGCTTGATGCAGTCCAACTCGCTCTTCAGGCCACCCATCATGCCCTGCAGCCAGAAGAAATCGATGACGCCCTGCGACGGCTTCACCCCCGGACGGTTGTAGCCGTAGAACGGCGTCGCCAGATCCTTGAAGAACTGCGAGCGGTCTGCGCTGACGCCGGCGCGGATGCCGTCGAACACGCTCATTGGCAGACCGCCGGGATTCTTCTCGGTCTTCAGCATGATCGGCGGCACCGCACCGACCAGCACCGCCTTGGCGACGCGCGCGGTGCCGTGACGGCCGATGTAGCGCGCGACTTCGCCGCCGCCGGTGGAATGGCCGATGTGCACTGCGCCGCGAAGATCGAGCTTGGCTGTCAGCTCCGCCAGATCGTCGGCGTAGGTGTCCATGTCGTTGCCGCTCCAGGGCTGGCTGGAGCGGCCGTGGCCGCGGCGGTCATGGGCGATGCAGCGATAGCCCTGGGAGGCGAGGAACACCATCTGGTCTTCCCAGGCGTCGGCGGTCAGTGGCCAGCCATGGCTGAACACCAGCGGCTGGCCGCTGCCCCAGTCCTTGTAATAAATCTGCGTGCCGTCTTTGGTGGTGATCGTGCCCATGTTCTTGCTTCCTGTGTGGGTGTGGCCGTCGTGGTGTGCGGGTGTGGCGGGCGTGTCGGCAGCGACACCGGCCAGCGGCAAGGCGAGGCCAACCGCCATCGCGGCGCCGGCGATCAGCAGATCGCGGCGGCCCGGGTCATCGGGCGGGTCCTTGAGTTGCGGCATGTCGCGCTCCGGTGGGCGCGATCATGGAGGAGAACCGCTGGCGACCACGCAGGCGGACAATGCCCGGCGGAAGTCGCTGCGGCTTGTATCTTAGTGCGGGATGGCAGTGCGGGATGGGAACGGCACACGACGGAGCGCGCGTGGCGCTCCGCCACGTTCTGGCCTCAGGCGGCGATGGCGACGTCGAAGCTCGCGGCCAGTGCGTAGCGCTCGCTGCCGTCGTCGCGGCGGGTCTGCAGCACACGCGTGTTCTCGGTGACGATCGGGATGCCGTAGGCGTTGCGCGGCTCGAGTTCGGCGGGGTGAAACTCACGGTCGTCGAGCAGCACGGTTTCAAAATTGTAGAAGCGCATGAACTTTCTCCGGCTCTGTCGCAGGTGCCGGCAATTTACGCCGCCAACATGAGCGGATGATGACCGTCGACAGCCGGGCTCGCGGCGCTGGATCAGCCGCACCGCAGACGCTCAGCTGCGCGCGCGCAGCCGCATCGGCCGGCGGCCTTTCTGCGCATACATCGCCGCGTCGGCGACCGTCAGCAGGGTCTCGGCGCTGAGGCCGCTATGCGGCCGGCGGATGCTCGAGCCGATGCTGACCGCCAGATGCAGGCTGTGACCGTCGAGCACGATGGGCCGCTTGATCAGCGCGGAGATCGCCGACGACAACCGTGCCACCTGTTGCTCGGGCTGCTCCAGGTCCTCGACCAGCACGATGAACTCGTCGCCGCCCAGGCGCGCCACCGCGCCGCCTTCGAGGGTCGCCAGCCTCTGCCCGACTTCCTTCAGCAGACGATCGCCGAAGGCGTGGCCATGGCGGTCGTTGACCGATTTGAAGTTGTCCAGATCCAGGAACAGCACGCCGGCGGCGCGGCCGCCGATGTCGACCTGCTCCAGGCTCTGCTGCAGCCGCGAGAACAGGCCGCGGCGATTGAGCAGGCCGGTGAGTTCGTCGATGGTCGCGTCACGCTCGCGCGCCAGCTCGCCGATCTTGCGCTCGGTGATGTCGACGACCATGCCGTGAATGCCGACCACCTTGCCGTTGACGATGTCCGGCGTGTACTTGGCGAGCCAGAAACGCGGCGCGTCGGCGACCATGGTTTGGTGCTCCCAGCTGACCGACTCGCCGGCAAGCACGCGCAGCAGGTATGGCTGCAGATTCTCGAAATCGTCGCCTCCGGCGAGCTTGCCGACGCGCTGGCCGATCAGGCTCTCGGGATCTTCACCGAGCAGGACCAGATAGGCGCGGTTGACGAAGCGGTAGCGGAAGTCGGTGTCCAGGTAGGAAATCAGCGCCGGCATCAGATCGGCGATCTGCTTGAGCTGTGCTCGCTGCGCGCGCATCTCCTCCTCGCGCTGACGGCGCCCGCTGATGTCGTGCAGAAAGGCCGAGAACATGCGTCGGGGCCCGGCCTGAATCGCCTGGACGCGGACTTCCACCGCCAGGCTGCTGCCGTCCTTGCGCACCGCCGGCAACTCGACACGGCGGCCGAGCATCCGCGATGCGCCATCGACCATGAAGCGCTTCATTCCGTCACGATGCTGGCGGCGCATCCGCGCCGGGATGATGGTCTCGTCGAGCCGAAGGCCGATCGCCTCGTCGCGGGTCCAGCCGAACGTCAGCTCGGCCTGCTTGTTCCAGTCGATGATGACACCGGCATCGTTCATGCCGATATAGGCATCGTGGGCGTTGTCGATCACCGCGCGGATTTCCTGGTCGCGCAGGCGCAGCAGCTGCTCGGACTCGGCCTGGCGCGTCATGGTCTTGACCAGCATCTGGTTGGCGCTGCGCAAATCCTCGGTGCGCTCCTCGACGCGCCGGCTCAGGTCGGCGCGCAGCGCACTCATCGAATCCTCGGTCTCCTTGCGCGCCTGGATGTCCTTGATGCACGAAATGTAGTACGGCAAACCGCCATCGACGTCGCGTTCCAGCGCCACCGTCAGGTTGGCCCAGACCACCCCGCCGTCCTTGCGGATGTAGCGTTTGTCGATCTGATAGCGATCGATCTCACCGCTGCTGAGCTGTCGGAGCAGCGCCAGGTCGGCGTGCAGGTCTTCGGCATGAGTGATGTGTTGGAACGTCAGCCGCTGCAGCTCGTCGGCGCTGTAACCGACGATGTCGCACAGCGCCGCATTAACCTTGATGAAACTGCCGTCTTCGTCGACCAGCGCCATGCCGATGGCGGCATGCTCGAACACCCGCGCGAAGCGGCTCTCGCTCTGCAGCAGCGCACGGTGAGAACTACAGACGTTGCGGTGCGCGGCGACCAGGGTTTCGCGCCGCGCCAGTTCCTGCTGCACCTGGTCGGCGGCGCGGCGCAGACTGGCCAGCTGCGCTGGCGACAGCGTGCGCGGCCGCGTGTCGACCACGCACAGCGTGCCGATCGGCAGGCCGGCGGCCGACACCACCGGCGCGCCGGCGTAAAAGCGGATGCCGTTTTCGCAGGTGACCAGCGGGTTGCCGGAAAACCGGCGGTCCTGCAGCGTGTCCGGCACGAGCAGGATCTGCTGATAAAGGATCGCGTGAGCACAGAAGGACTCCTCGCGTGGCGTCTGCGTCAGGCTTAGGCCGACCGAGGATTTGAACCACTGGCGCTCGCGGTCGACGATCGACAGCAGCGCGATCGGCAGGTCGAATTCGCGCGACAACGAGGCGGTGATCTGGTCGAACACCGCTTCCGGCGGCGTATCCAGGATCTCAAGGCGCTGCAGCAGCTCCAGGCGTTCCTGCTCGCGCGGGTGGTCGGGTGGCTTGATCATGTGGATGAATGCAGCTCCGTGGCGACGCCCGAGACGGCCGCCACGGGCGCCGAAAAACCGACGCGCCGATGCCGCTACCGGCTCCAATGCGTGCCAAGAGCAAGCCGTGTGCCTGGTGGATTTTGCGTCGCGATGACCTTGCCCTTTCCTTCCGGGAGAGGGCTGATCAGAGTTTCAGGCCCTGCGGCGTGAACTCGTAGAACCAGGC
Source organism: Hydrocarboniphaga sp. (assembly GCF_965279055.1). NCBI lineage: Bacteria > Pseudomonadati > Pseudomonadota > Gammaproteobacteria > Nevskiales > Nevskiaceae > Hydrocarboniphaga > Hydrocarboniphaga sp. Next base: position 3,785,653 of record NZ_OZ257125.1, read on the forward strand.
CAGCAGCGCCGCCACCGGCAGGCCGAGCAGGCAGGCGACGACGACCCAACGCACCGCCCAGTTCGGCACGTCGAAGAACGGAAACACCTGGGTCGCGACCTGCACCAACAGCCAAGCGCCGCCGGTGTAGATCGCCAGCGCGCGCAGAACATTGCGCCGTCGCAGCCGGCCGTTTGAGGCTGGGCGCGCTGTTTATTTGCTGTGAACCGGACCCGGCGCTGGTGAACCCAGCGGCCGCGGCGTCTGCACGTGCACGCAGCTGGTGTCGTCGGCCGCAGCGTCGGCGGCACTCGCAGTGCTGGTGTAGAGACCACCGCACAACAGGCTCAGTGAAACCAGCAACGCAGCGCATCCCTTGTGCTTGTTCTGAATCGGCGTCGCTCGCTCCCTTTTGCTACCCCCGGAAAGCGCTGCTCCAGCGCGCATTCAAAGCCGCGAGACGCTAGCAGCAGCGCTGAGCACCGCGGCGCTGGTATCAGACAGTGTCGATGTGTTGCGCCGCGGTGTTACACCCGTGTATCCGCTGTCGAGCATTGCTAGATGCCTGGGACGCTGATCTTGAATTCGAACGGCTGATGCGTCTGTCTCCACCGCGTTGCCTTGGCGCGCAGTTCCGACGTCGTTTGACTGGCCCACAGCGAACGCGGGTCCAGATACAGCGCAATCGCCAGCGCCTCGACACGCTCGCTTTCGTCGTTGCCGAGCTTGGCGATCGCCGCGTAGGCATAAGCGTCAGTCGGCTGCACGGTGCGGATCGCACGCGCCACGCGCAGCACTTGGTCGCGATAGCGCGGATCGGATTTCTTCTCGTACAGCATGTCGCCGATATCGGCGAACACATAGGACGCGGGCAGACCGACCGCGCGATAGTGCTTATCCCATTTCAGATAAGCCTCGGACATCGCCGCCTGGCTTTCGTCGGCCCGATCGGCCAGCCCAGCGAACACCGCGCGCGCCAGCCAGACGCCCGAAGCCGCGTCATCCGCAGCAAGCTTTGCCAAGTAGGCTTCCAGCTTCAGCGTGTCGCCACTCATGGCCGCGGCGTAGGCGAAATACGGCCATACGAACTGCAACTCGTCGGACTGCAGATCGTAGAAAGAACTGAGACGGTCGAAAGCCTGCACCGCCTCGGCATAGCGTCCGGAACGCAACGATGTCATCGCCTCGGCGAGCAGCACGAAACGCTCGGGAACCACGCTGCCGGCCGCAAGCTTCGGGTGCCGATCCGCGCCGAAAGCGCCAGGCCCGAGGCGAGACGACGCCTGCCCGTTCGACGCGCTGGCGGAGACTTTTCCGCGTTCATCGACGACTGCGTCCGAAGTTCCAGCGAAGGTTTTCAGATAAGCCGGAAAACCCGGATCCACAGCGCGATCGGTATAAGCCTCGCTGAAGGCGTAGCGCAGCAGCGCGTCGCGCGTGCCACGCAGCCTGTTTTCGGAGGCGTGCGTCCCCAGCCAGTCCGCGAGTTGCGCCGGATTTTGTCCGCTCAGACGATTGCCGACCATGACCGCGCCCCACACCGCGTCGGCGCGCAGCTTCGAGAACACCTGGTCGACCATGGCCCAGGCCTGATCGGTGCGGCCGGAAGCAAACAGCAGCCGCAGGAAATCGTCGTAGCGCCGCGGCTCGTTGTAACGCCGCGCGCTGGTCAGCGTACTGATCGCAGCCGCGCCGTAGTCCTTGTCCAGCAACGCCAGCTTGGTGCGCGCGCCGATTGATGAGGCTGCTCCGTTATCGAAAGCCGCCGCGCTTTTTAGCAGTGGCCTGGCGGCCTCGACTTCGCCGAGCCAGAACAGCTCGTCGCCCCATTTGAAAGCATGATTGGCGAGGCCGACGGTGTTGCCGGCCTTCTCCGCTGCCCTGCTGTCCTGAAAGCCCGGGAACCCGAGCACCGCAGCGGCAATGTCCTGGTAGGCGCCTTTGTGGATCAGGGCATTGGCCAAGGCATCGCGCAGCTCCCAGTTGTCCGGATCGCGGGCGACTTCGGCGCGCAATGCGTCGGGACTGCGTTGCGCTTCAGTCCAGTTCTTCAGCCGCAGCTTGGTCGCCGCCTCGTCACCGACGAAACGCGTGTCGAGTTCGGCCAGCCATTTCGCAACGTCGCGGCCGGCGTCGACCAGGTCGCTCAGTGGCCTGACATTGTCGGTACTGAAAGCCAGTCGGCGCTGTTCGACATCGAAGCGATCGGTCCAGTAGGAGCGGATTGGAAAGTCCAGCCCATAAGCTCCGAGCGGATCGTCGTCGCCCACGGTTTTGGCGTTGCGCAAATCGTAGAGCGGCAAATTCGACGCCCGGGACTGCGCCTGCTCCCAGCCCACGGCAAGCCTTGCGGCGGTATTCCTGCGTGCAATCAGCGTCTGCCTGTCCTTGAGCTGGCCCTTCTCCAGCAGATTGGAGTAGGCCGCGGTGCGCGCCGCTTCGAAGTCCGGATTGCCGCCGAGTTCGGAGTCGTAAGCGTCGAGAATTGCGAGCCCGGTGTCGGGGCGGCCCTGCGGCGAGGTCTGGAAGCTGGCCTGGCCGATTAGGGATCGCTCGATGCGGCCGTCGAGCAGGTCCAGAAAATCCAGGGAAGAGGTCGCCGTGGAGTAGCTGCTGCAACAGAACTTCTTGCCCTGCTGTTCGAGCAGGCGATGCACGTGACGGAGCGCCAACTGCTGGAAGTCCAATGCTGTCTGGCCGCCGATCACCGATTTGCCGAGCACTTCGGACGACACGTCGAAGCCCGCGATCGGATAGAACTGATCGAGCAGCTGCTTGAGCGGCAGCGTGTCAGTGACCAGCCAGCTGTCCTTGTCACCAAGACGCGCCTTCAGCAGCGGCGCCCACGGCATGCCACCCAGCAGCGCACCGGCCGCCTTGTCAGCAGTCTTGTCGCTGCGGCCGTAACGCTGTTCCAGATCGTTCACCTCCAGCGCCAGGAACAGCCGCTCCCAATCGCCTTTCGCTCTGCCCAGGCTGCTGCGTGCGTCAGGCAAATGGCCGTTAAGCAGCGCGCGCAGCGCTTTGGCTTCGTCACTCCCATCGGCTGCGATCAGGCTCAGCGCATAGGGCCGCTGCTGCAGATGCAGCATGATCCTGGCGCGCATGCGCAGCACCGCCGGCGTGACGGACGGCGCCTCTTCCAGACGCATCCAGGCCTTGGTGAACAGACGCTCGCCGCTGCGCGATTCCGCGGCCGGCGCCAGCATCGCCAGCAGCATCAGCCTGCTCGCGTCGCTCAACACGTCTCTGGATTCCGGCTGCTGGAACACGGCCGGCGAAAGCGGCAATGCACGCGGCATTTCGCCGAGGCGGCTGGCGCTGCGCGGCGTCGCCTTCAGTCCCAGCGACTTGAGCAGCACCGGCAACTGTTGGCGAAAGCACAGGAACGGCGGATGGTCGTCGTCGAACTGGCAGTTGTTGATGCTGTTGGCGCGCGCAGCCTGCGCCGCGCCAGCGGAGCCGATCTGCATCGTGATCCGCATGTGGCCATGATCGTCATGGCCGGCATAGGTCGTCACCACGGTGCCGGCCTGCAGCGCAGCCGCCAGATCCAGTACCGCCTGCGCCGGCCGGCGGCGCAGGCCTTCGCCCAGAGCCAGGTCCGCCAGGTATGGATCGAAGACGCAGGTGCCGCCGCCTGCCAGCGCGGCCGCCAGTTCGGCCGACATGATCTGCCGCGACGGACGATCGAAAGCCGCCATTTCGACCTGCACAGGCACCACGAGCACGTCGCAGCGTGCGGATGCCGCCAGCGCGGCGTAGCGGCGGCTGCGCGCGATCAGCCACTGCGACGCGGACAGCGCCGGATCGCTGACCACCCCGCCGGCGGCGTCGTCCAGCGGCTGGCCGTCGACCGCAAGCCTTGCGCCCTCCGGCAGCGGCGTCATCTTGAAATCCACCGGCGCCAGCAAGGTGACGAGAGACGAACCCGGCTGACCGTTCGCCGGCAGCGGCGGCAGATGGTCGATGCGATAGAACACCGCGACGGCCTCGGCATCGAGCGCTGCAAACCCCGAGCTCTGTTTGAGTTCGGCCTTGCGAATCTTGCCGTCGCGATCCACGGACACCGTGACCAGCGCCCTGCCCTCGTTGCCCGCCTTGCGCGAATCCTCGGGATAACGCAGTTGCGCCTGCACACCCGAGATTATCGCCGCCACGAACTCCGGCGTGATGTCACTGCGCTTGGCCGCTTCCGGTGAGCTGGCCGCAGCGACCGGAGTTGATATGTGAACTGCGCAAAGAAGCGCCATTCCGGCGAGCATGCCGGAGCGCCGACTGTTTCTGTATGGCTTCAAGACCCACCCCGTGACTGTGACGGCCGCATGCTGCGCAGTGATGATCACTCGCAAGATCGCCCTCCGTGAAACTACACCACAAAATCATGGGTGCGAAAACGATTACGGCCCAGCTCAGTTCAACACGCTGTAGCCGCGGCCGCGCAGGCAGTTCTTGACCACCTGATCCTTGCTCTGCTCGCCCGAGGCCGCGCCCTTGGCGCCGCCGAGCACGCCGCCGACACCGGCCGACTGCACGACCGTCGTGCTGTTGCCGACGATCGCGCCGATCGCGGCGCCGACCAGCGCACCGGCACCGGCGCTCTTGGCCGCGGCCGTGCCGGTGCTGACCTGGCCGGCATAGGTCTCGCACTCGTTCAAATCCTGCTTGTAACGCGCCTGATCGATGCCCTTGGTGTCGACGATAGGCCCGTTACCGGCACAGGCCGCGGCCAGTAGCACCAGCGGCGCCAGGCTCGACAACCTGATCGACGAACCGGATAGGGACGGCGACAGCTTGCGTGACGGCATCGGGCTTCTCCACGAAAAGAACAGGCCCGATGGTAACCGCCCGGCGCCGCTGCCGCGATGCGCGGCTCGCCACAACGGACGATGCGGCGCGCGCGCGGCGCCGCCAATGTTCGGCATCAGTCCCCCAGCGGAACCTCGAAATGAGCACGCAAGACAGCCAGATCGCCGAGCTGACGCGCCGCCTGCGCCGGCTCGAAATCATTCACGAAATCGAGCAGCTCAAGTATCGCTACCTGCGCGCCTGCGACGCCAAGGACGTGGCCGCGTTCCGCGACTGCTTCGTCCGCGAAGGCGCCGATCTGGACTACGGCATGATGGGCCAGTTCAGCGACCGCGAGCCGCTGGTGCAGATCTTCGACGCGGTGGCGCGCTCACGCGCCGGCGATGGCAGCTGGCTGGTGCACGACATCCATCACGGCCATCATCCGAGCGTCGAGGTGATCGACGATCACACCGCGACCGCACGCTGGACGCTGGGCTTCGTCACGCTGCACATCACGCCCGGCATCTACACCCAGGCGTCGATGGAATACGAAGACCGTTACGTGATCGAAGACGGCCGCTGGAAAATCCAGAAATCGCATGCGCGGCCGCTGACCAGCGTGACGGTGCCGGTGCCGGCCGGCGTGATGCTCGGCGCCGGACCGAAGCCTTAGAACCAAGGCCCGTTCCTCCCGAGTAGCCTCGCGCTACTCGGGAGGAACGCAGAGCCGCTGTGTCAGGCCAAGGCCTGAACCGCCGTGCCCAGCAAACCCGCCTGCGGATGCGTGATCACCTGCGTCGGGATCTTCTGCAGGATCGCGCTATGCCGGCCCTTGTCCTCGAAGCGTTTGCGGAAGCCGCCCGCACTGATCCAAGGCAGCAGTTTCTGGGTGACGCCGCCGGGTAGGAACACGCCGTCCCAGGCGCCGAAGGCCAGCGCCACATCGCCGGCGAAAGCACCCAGCAGTTCGGCGAACACGGTCAAGGTTTTTGCGCAGACGCCGTCGGCGTCGGCCGCTGCGGCTTCGCTGATCTGCTCCGGCGTCAGAGTCTGTTCGGGCAGGCCGGCGACGGCGCGCACCGCATCGTGCAGATTCACCAGGCCGGTGCCGGAGACCAGGCGCTCGGCGGAGACGCGGCCGAAGCGCGGCAACAGCGCTTTCAGCAGTTCGATCTCGTAGTCGTTGCCCGGCGCAAAACCCAGATGCCCGCCTTCGGACTGGATGACGACGCCACGACCGTTTTCGACGATGACGCCGCCGACACCGAGCCCGGTGCCCGGCCCGACCACCGCATAGCAGCGACGCTCACCGACCGCGGCGCGAGACGCGACATTGCCGATCGGCTGCAGATCGCCGGCCGCCAGCACCGGCAGCACGCACGCCATCGCGGTGAAGTCGTTGATCACCTGCAGCTGCAGGCCGAGATCGGCGGCGAGCCGGGTGATCGAAAACGACCAGGGATTGTTGGTGATCTTGATCGCATCGCCGGTGACCGCGGAGGCGACCGCGAACACCGCGCGCTGCGGCTGCGCGCCGGTCTGCTTCAGGTAGGCGGCGGCAGCGTCTTTGAGGCTCGCGAAGTCCGCGGTCGCGGCCTGCTGGACGTTGTGCAGTTCGGGGCGCTCGGCGACGCCGCGCTGCGCGAGCGCGAAGCGGGCATTGGTGCCGCCGATGTCGGCGACGAGGACGGCTGGGGTCTGGGCTTGCATGGTCGCGGCAAGCTAGTGCCGAGCCGCTGTGCTGTCAATGAAGCGGATCGGCCTCGGTCGCGGACAGGGTCCGCTCCTACAGGCACCTCATCCTTGTAGGAGCGGACCCTGTCCGCGACCTACTGCGCCAGCACCCTGACCGCCCTCGCCGCCGCCGACGCGCGATTCTCCACGCCGAGCTTTTCGAAAATCTGCTCCAGGTGCTTGTTCACGGTGCGCGGGCTGATGCCGAGAATTTCGCTGATATCGCGGTTGGATTTGCCGCGACTGATCCATAGCAGCACATCGGCCTCGCGCGCGGTCAGGTGCAGCGCCTGTTGCAACAATTGCATCTGCTCCTGCTGCAGCAGCTCCGGGTCGCCGACTTCGCGCAGGCGGTATAGAAATTCATCGGCGCCGGTGGAACTGACGTAACTGAACTCCAGCCGTCGCGTGCCGATCTGCACCACCGGCTGCACGGCGCTGGCGTTGTCGCCGCGCAGCTGGCCCAGCCGCTCGGCGATCTCGGCCGGAAAGCGCAGGCCATCGGTCGACGTCGGCAGCAGATCCACCAGCAGGCGCTCGGCGCGAGGCGTACACCACAGCAGCTTGCCGACGCGATCCACCGACAGCAGAAAGCGGCCGGTCGCATCCAGCGCCGTGCGCGATGCCTGCGCCAGGCGCGCATTCGCCAGGTGCACGCGGATGCGCGCCAGCAGTTCGCTGACGACGATCGGCTTGGCGACGTAGTCGACGCCACCGGCCTGCAGGCCGCGCACCACGTGTTCGGTCTCGGTCAGGCCGGTCATGAAAATCACCGGCACGTGCGACAGCAGCTTCTCCTGCTTCAGACGCCGGCAGGTCTCGAAGCCGTCGAGGCCCGGCATGACCGCGTCCATCAGAATCAGATCGGGCGTGATTTCGTCGACCAGCGCCAGGCAGCTGTCGCCGCCGGTGGCGACCAGCACGGTGATGCCTTCGCTCTCCAGCGTGTCGGTCAGAAAGCTCAGGCTCTCCGGCGTGTCGTCAACCACCAGCACGATGTCGCGGCGGTCTGCGGCCTGCTCATTCATGCGGCGTTTCTTCCCCGTTTTGCGTCGACCGACGCGAGCCGTCGAGCAGCGCCAGATAGGTTTTCAGATCGAAACTCGCGACCAGCTCCTGCAAGCGCGCAACGAACGCCGCGTTTGCAGGGTGCTCGGCCTCGATCTCGCGCAGCTTGGCCTGGATACCGCGCACATGGCCGATGCGGCCGAGCTGCTGCAGCGCGTCGAGATGGCGCAGGCAGGCCAGCGGCACGACGAAGTCGGAGCCGGCCGCAGCCGGCGCCGGCGCAATCTCCGGCGCATACCGCCATTGCAGATCGAGCAGCACGCCGACGCGCTCCAGAAAGAACTCGATGTCGATCGGCTTGCTCAAGAAGAAGTCGTGCGCGACACCGGCGTCGCCACCCGGCAGCAGATCGTGCGCATTGGCCGAGATCATCATGATGCGCAGGCCGGGCAGCGGCATCGCGCGCAGACGCTGCGCCACCTGCCAGCCGCTCTGGCCGGGCATCGCCACGTCCAGCGTGATCAGATCGGGTTGCACTTCGGCCGCGAGCTGCAAGGCGCGCTCGCCTTCGTCGGCGACGAACAGCTCGAAGCCCAGCGGCTGGAGCAGCTGGCGCGTCAGATCGACATGCGCGGGATCGTCGTCGACCAGCAGCACGCGCCGGCGGCGGCCTTCGTAACCGATGATGCGGCGCCGCACCAGCGCGGTCGAGGTATCGCCACTGCTGGCTTCGGACAGCAGCATGCGCACCACGAAACTGCTGCCCTCGCCCGGCGCGCTGCGAACCGAAATCTCGCCGCCCATGATCTGCACCAGTACCTTGGTAATCGTCAGGCCCAGGCCGGCGCCCGGCGCGGCGCGCGCGCCCGGCATGCTGCCGCGCTCGAAGGGCTTGAAGATGTCGTCCATGTCCTGCGGACGGATGCCGATGCCGCTGTCGCTGATCTCGAACTCGGCGACATGCGTGCGATAGCGCAGGCTCAGGCCGGCGTGGCCGCGGTCGGTGAACTTGATCGCGTTCGACAACAGGTTGATCAGGATCTGCCGCAGCCGTTTCTGGTCGGTGTAGACGAAGGCCGGCAGATACGACGGCCGCTCGTGGCGGAACTCGATGCCTTTGGCGGTCGCCTGTACGCGGAACATGTCGACGATCTGGTCGAGAAAGTCGCTGAAACGCACGCGATCGCGGCTGAGCTTGAGCATGCCGCTTTCGATCTTGGAAATATCCAGCAGGCCGTCGACCAGGTTCGACAGATGCTCGGCGCTGCGGCGGATCACGCGCACCGCGTTCTGCGGCGGATTGCCCGGCTCGCGTTCCAGCAGCTGCGCGTAACCGAAGATCGAATTCAGCGGCGAGCGGATCTCGTGACTGATACCGACGACGTAACGGCTCTTGGCCTCGTTGGCGGCCTCTGCGACTTCCTTGGCTTTCTGCAGCGCCGCGTCGGTGCGTTCGTGCGCCTCGATCTCCTCCATCAGCATCGACGTCTGCCGCGTCGATTCGATGATCGCCGCATTGCGCGACTCGTGCGCCAGCACCATCAGCCAGGCGGCGACGCCGAGCAGGATCAGCAGGCTCAGGAACACGATCCACAGCGTCGCGCCGATGACGCCGCGCGCGGCCGGCACCATCGAGCCGTACTGCAGGTAGATGAAGCTCAGCAGCACCGCGATCGCCAGCGTGAACAGGAATAAAATGCCGAGGAACTGGCCGATCGCCTGCGCGCGCACCGAGCGTGCCAGCGCGCGCGGAATCAGCTTATTCAGGACCGCAGCGATCTGCTGGCCGAAGCGGCTGTCTTCCTTGCACACGTCGTGGCAGCGCGCTTCCAGCGTGCAGCACAGCGAGCAGATCGCGCCGTTGTAGGCCGGGCACAGCGCCATGTCGGCACGCTCGAACACGTTCTCGCAAATCGTGCAGCGGATCTCCCTGGCATCCGCCGGCAGGCCGACCGGCTGACGCGCCAGATAGTATTTCCCTCGGGTCGCGAACGCGATCACCGGCGCCAGCGCGAAGGCGACGCCAAAACCAATGAACGGTGCCAGCGCCTGCGGCAGCGCGCCGAATGCGCCGAAGAACGCGGCCGTCGATACGATGATCGACGCGAGCATGCTGCCGACGCCGACCGGGTTGATGTCGTACAGATGCGCGCGCTTGAACTCGATGAACGACGGCGACAGCTTCAAGGGTTTGTTGATGACCAGATCGGCGGTCAGCGCGCCGATCCAGCCGACCGCGAAATTCGCGTACAGCACCAGGATGCTTTCGATCACGCTGAAGATGCCGATTTCCATCAGCAGCAGCGCCAGCACCACGTTGAACACCAGCCAGACCACGCGGCCCGGATGCGCGTGCGTCAGCCGCGAGAAAAAGTTCGACCACGCGATCGAGCCGGCATAGGCATTGGTGACGTTGATCTTGATCTGGCAGGTGACGATGAACACGCCGGTGAGCGCGAGTGCGACGCCCGGCGAGCCGAGCATGTCGCGGAACACCGCGAAAAACATCTGCGTCGGCTGCGTCGCCTCGGCCGCGCTGACGCCGTGCTGCATCACGTAGTAAGCGAGCAGGCCGCCGGCGGCGAGCTTCAGACCGCCCATGAACACCCAGCCCGGTCCGGTGCTGATCAGCGCCGCCCACCAGCCCCAGCGATTGCTGCGCTCGCGCTCCGGCAGGAAGCGCAGATAGTCGGCCTGCTCGCCGATCTGCGGCAGCAGCGACAGCAAGGTCGATGCGGCGACCGCGAACAGCAACAGGTCGATCGAGCCGTCCTTGCTGCCGTGCACGCCGGAAAAATGCGTGAAGCTCTGCACCGCGTCGGGCTTGGCGACCGCCAGGTAAATCAGCGGCGCGATCTGCAGGATCAGCCACACCGGCTGAGTCCAGATCTGCATGCGGCTGATCAGGCTGATGCCGTAGATCGCGATCGGGATCACGATCAGCGCGCTGATCAAGTGCGCGATCCACAGCGGCATGCCGGTGACCATGTGCAGCGCCTGCGACATGATGCTGGCCTCGATCGAGAACAGCAGGAACGTGAACGAGGCATAGATCAGCGAGGTGATCGTCGAGCCCATGTAGCCGAAGCCGGCACCACGCGTCAGCAGATCGATGTCCAGGCCATAGCGCGCCGAATACGTCGAGATCGGCAGGCCGATGACGAACATCAGCCCGCAGACCAGCGCGATGGCCAGCATCGCGTTGCTGAAGCCGAACTGCAAAGTCAGGCTGCCGCCGATCGCCTCGCAGGCGAGAAACGAAATCGCACCCAGTGCGGTATTGGCGATACGGAACGACGAGCGCTTGCGCGCGCTCGCCGCGGTGTAACGCAGCGCGTAGTCCTCGAGCGTCTGGCTGGCCGCCCACTTGTTGTACTGCCGGCGCTCGCGAACGATGCGCTGATGGCGGTGCAGCGATGCGTCAGCGGCGGGTTTCATCGGCTCGCCGTTGTAGGAGCGGACCCTGTCCGCGACTCGTGACGGACGCGCAGGCTGCCACAGTCGCGGACAGGGTCCGCTCCTACAGGCCTTTGATCATTGGCGCGGCAGGAAGCCATCAAGCGAATGCGCAGACCAGGCCGGCGACGACGGTGATGAAGCCGCCGATGCGTGCCACTAGCGGCGACGTTGCAAGCGACACCGAACCGAGCGCGACGCCAATCGCATGCAGCGCCGCCGTCGACATCAGAAAGCCCAGCGCGAACAGCCCCGGATGCGCCAAGGTCGGCAGGCCCAGGCCGTGCGCGGCCCCGTGAAACAGCGCGAATACGCCGACCAACAGCATCGCCGGCGCCAGTGGCACGCGCAGCGCCGCCATCGCGAGCAGGCCGAGCAGCAGCAGCGATACCGCGATGCCGGCTTCGATCTGCGGCGGCGCCAGGCCGTAGGCGGCGAGGCCCGCGCCGATCGCCATCACCGCCATGAAACTTAGCGGCACCAGCGCACGCGCCTTGCCGCCGAGCTGCGCCGCCCAGACGCCGACGATCAGCATGGCCAGCAGATGATCGAGTCCGAGCATCGGATGCGCCAGGCCGGCAACGAAGCCGGCACCGGGCAGATCGTGCCCCGGATGCGCTAAAGCCGGGGCGGCGACCGACAGCAGCAGAGGAATCGACAGCAGCTTGGTCATCGCACGCATCAGAACGTCTCCGGCAGTTCACGCGCCGGCAGTCCGCCGGCCTGGATGATGAAGCGGGCGATGTCGTGCACGCCCTTGTTGATTTTCAGGTTGGTGAAAATGAAGGGCCGCTCGCCGCGCATCCTTGATGCGTCGCGATCCATGACGTCCAGCGAGGCGCCGACCAGCGGCGCCAGGTCGATCTTGTTGATCACCAGCAGATCGCTGCGCGTGATGCCCGGCCCGCCCTTGCGCGGGATCTTGTCGCCGGCGGACACGTCGATCACGTAGATCGTGATGTCGGCCAGCTCCGGCGAAAACGTCGCGGCCAGGTTGTCGCCGCCGCTTTCGACGAAGATCAGTTCCAGGTCCGGAAAGCGCCGGTGCATGTCGGCGACCGCAGCGAGGTTGATGCTCGCGTCCTCGCGTATCGCCGTATGCGGGCAGCCGCCGGTTTCCACGCCCATGATGCGCTCCGGCACCAGCGCGCCGGCGCGCGTCAGGAACTCCGCGTCTTCCTTGGTGTAGATGTCGTTGGTGATCGCGGCGACGTCGTAGACCTGGCGCAGCAGCTTGCACAGGCGCTCGGTCAGCGCGGTCTTGCCGGAGCCGACCGGGCCGCCGATGCCGACGCGCAAGGGGCCGTTGACCGGCGCTTTGGTGTTGGCTTTCGCCGTTTGTGAGAGCGGTAGGTTCATGAGCGGAACAGCCTCGTGTATTGGGTTTCGTGGTGCATCGAGCAGAACTCCAGCGCAGGCGACGCTGTGCCCAGATCGTCGATATCGGTTGTCATGGCGGCCGCTGTCGCGCGGCTGACCACGTCGGCGAGTGTCGCCAGCGCAATCTGGCCATCGGTCTGGCCCAGCGGCACCAGGCGCACGCCGGCCGACACCAGGTTGGCGGCGACCGAATGCAGGAACGCGGCGAGTGAGGTCACCAGCGGCAGGCCGTGGGCGGCGCAGGCCAGCGCCATCGTCACGCAGTGCGTGACGGCAATGTTTTCGTGACGCGCGGCGAACGCGTCCAGCAGCGGATGCGGCCAGGCGCGGCGCGTCACCAGCAGGAATGCGGCGCCCTGCTGACGCGCTTCCAGCGCGGTCTCGGCGCTGGCGCGGAACGCGGTCGCCAGTTCGCTGATGTGGTCGAGCCGCGCCTCGTCGTGCCCATTGCGATGCGCCTGCGCGAACAGCACCGCGTCGACCCAGGCGCCGCCGCGCTCGAGCACGGCGCCTATGTAATCAACCAGGCTCTGCACGTCGTCCACGCTGCCCTCTTCCACCGCCCATTCCAGGCCGTGGCTGTAGCTGAACGCGCCGATCGGATAACTCGGCGAGGTCCACACCAGCAGACGGTACAGATCGCCCTGCTCAGCGTTCATGGCTGCCGCCGCCGAGAAACACGAAGCCATGCTGTTCGTGCGCATGCGCATTGGCATAGGCGCCGGACTCCGGCGTGAACGGCGCGCGGATCTGCCGCACTTGCGCGCCGAGGCCGAGCAGCATGTCGGTGATCACGTGGTCCTCGCGGATCAGGATGCGCTCGCCATCGAGTTGCGCCGGCAGGTGGCGGTTGCCGATATGCCAGGCGAGGCGAATCAGCTCCCTGCTACTGTCGGCCTTGATTTCGGTCAGCGCTTCTTCGGCCGCTTCTACCCTGATGATGCGGCCGTCTTCCAGTTTCAGGCCATCACCGTCATTGAGCACGGTGGCGCGGGCAAGATCGAGCAGGAATTCGGTGCCGCCGAGAGCGACGTAGCGGAAGCGGCGACGGTGGCGCTCGTTGTAGTCGAGGCTGATGCGATCGATGGCGATTTCGGGCGGCCAGGTGTTGGCCGCCAGGACTTCATGGGCGGCTTGCATGAAGCCTTCCTGTTGGCGCTACTCGCTCGTGAGCGATAGTCGCTGTGTGGTTTTGGCCTTGCCGGCCGGGCCTTACTTTCTTTGCTTGTGCAAAGAAAGTAAGCAAAGAAAGCACACCCTGGAAAAGCGCCGGCTGCGCCGGTTCCCGATTGTGGGGACGTGCTCGGGGTCGGGCCAACGCGACGTCCTGTCGCGTAGTCCCTCGTTTGGCCATCCATGGCCAAACGACCCACTGCGCGCGACCCCACAATCGGCGACTTTCAAGGGAACGCGGTACAGCGAAGTATCGGCGCCTGTAGGAGCGGACCCTGTCCGCGACTGTGCCGTTGGAGTGTGAGTCGCGGACAGGGTCCGCTCCTACAGGATGAGCGCTTCGCTTTTGACTTTCCGGGTCCCCTTGAGAAGCGCCGTGGAAAAAGTCGCGCGCAGTGGGTCGACTGGCCATGGATGGCCAGTCGAGGACGAAATGAGACAGGATGTCGAATTCGTCCGACCCCGAGCACGGCTTTTTCCGCGGGCACCGGCGTAGCCGGCGCTTCTCCAGGGTGTGCTTTCTTTTGGTGACGCCTCGATGCACAAGCAAAGAAAAGTCACCCCCGGCCGGGCAGGCCAAAGCCACAACGGGCATGTGCACGCTCAAAACAAAAAGTACCGCTGCGCCATCGGCAGAACCAACGCCGGCTCGCAAGTCAAAAGCTCACCGTCGGCGCGAACCTCGTAAGTCTCCGAGTCCACCTCGATCAAGGGCATCGCATCGTTCAACACCATCGAGCGCTTGCCGATGCCGCCGCGCACATTGCGCACCGCCGCCAGCGGCCGCGTCAGCCCCAGTCGCTTCGCGCCATCGGAATCTTTAAATGCCTGCGACACGAACAGCATCGAACTCTCGATACCGGCACGACCGAGCGCGCCGAACATCGGCCGATAGTGCACCGGCTGCGGTGTCGGGATGCTCGCGTTCGGATCGCCCATCGGCGCCGCCGCGATCATGCCGCTCTTCAGCACCAGGTCGGGCTTGACGCCGAAGAAGGCCGGCGACCACAGCACCAGATCGGCGAGCTTGCCGACTTCGATCGAGCCGACGAAATCCGAAATGCCATGCGCGATCGCCGGATTGATCGTGTACTTGGCGATGTAGCGTTTCGCACGGAAATTGTCGGCCAGCGAGTCGTCGCTGCCCAGCGCGCCGCGCTGCAGCTTCATCTTGTTCGCGGTCTGCCAGCAGCGGATGACGGTCTCGCCGATGCGGCCCATCGCCTGGCTGTCGCTGCTCATCATCGAGAACGCGCCGAGGTCGTGCAGGATGTCTTCGGCGGCGATGGTCTCCTTGCGAATACGCGACTCCGCAAAGGCGACGTCCTCGGCGATGCGCGGATCCAGGTGATGGCAGACCATCAGCATGTCCAGGTGCTCGTCGAGCGTGTTGCGCGTATACGGCCGCGTCGGGTTGGTGCTCGACGGCAGCACGTTCGGCAGGCCGGCGACGCGGATGATGTCCGGCGCATGGCCGCCGCCGGCGCCTTCGGTGTGGAAGGCGTGGATCGTGCGGCCCTTGAACGCGTCGATGGTGCTTTCGACGAAGCCGGACTCGTTCAAGGTGTCGGTATGCAGCGTCGCCTGCACGTCGAGTTCGTCGCACACCGACAGGCAGCAGTCGATCGCGGCCGGCGTCGTGCCCCAGTCCTCGTGCAGCTTCAGGCCGCAGGCGCCGGCCATGACCATTTCTTCGAGCGCGCCCGGTTGGCTGGCGTTGCCCTTGCCGAACAGGCCGATGTTCATCGGCAGGCCTTCGCAGGCCTGCAGCATGCGCGCGAGATGCCAGGGACCGGGCGTGCAGGTGGTCGCCAGCGTGCCGTGCGCCGGGCCGGTGCCGCCGCCTAGCATCGTCGTCACGCCGGCATATAAAGCTTCATCGACCTGCTGCGGGCAGATGAAATGGATGTGCGCGTCGATCGCGCCAGCAGTGAGGATCTTGCCCTCGCCGGCGATGACCTCGGTGCCGGGACCGACGACGATGGTCACGCCCGGCTGCACGTCCGGATTGCCGGCCTTGCCGATCGAGTGAATCCTGCCGTCGCGCAGGCCGACGTCGGCCTTGACGATGCCCCAGTGATCCAGAATCAGCACGTTGGTGATGACGGTGTCGACCGTGCCCTGGGCGCGCGTCGCCTGGCCCTGGCCCATGCCGTCGCGGATCACCTTGCCGCCGCCGAACTTCACTTCTTCGCCGTAGATCGTGTAGTCGCGCTCGACGCGAATGAACAGGTCGGTATCGGCCAGGCGCACGCGGTCGCCGGTGGTCGGGCCGTACATGCCGGCGTAGGCGCGGCGCGTGAGCGTGTTAGCCATGGGCGGAATTCCGATCGATGATGTCCCCTCTCCCGCAAGCGGGAGAGGGTGGCGCGCAGCGCCGGGAGAGGGCGCTTTTGCTCGACGTTCGCAGGCCCTCTCCCCTGCCCCTCTCCCGCAGGCGGGAGAGGGGTTCCAAAGCCAAAAGCATCGCCATCACAGCGCTCCCATCACATCGCCGCGAAAACCGATCACGACACGCGCGCCCGCATACGCCACCAGCTTGACCTCGCGGCTCTGCCCCGGCTCGAAGCGGATCGCGGTGCCGGCCGGAATGTCGAGCCGGAAGCCGCGCGCGGCGACGCGATCGAAGCTCAGGCCGGGATTGACCTCGGCAAAGTGGTAGTGGCTGCCGACCTGCACCGGCCGGTCGCCGGTGTTGGACACGCTCAGGCTCAGCGTCGGCCGATCTGCGTTCAAGATAATGTCGCCATCCGGCGTCAGGATTTCGCCCGGGATCATCTGCAAGCTCCTAGCGTATCGGCTGGTGGACGGTCACCAGCTTGGTGCCGTCGGGAAAAGTGGCTTCGACCTGGATGTCGTGGATCATGTCGGCGATGCCTTCCATGACCTGGTCGCGGCTCAGCACCAGCGCGCCGGCCTGCATCAGGTCGGCCACCGTGCGGCCGTCGCGCGCGCCTTCGACGACGGTGTCGGTGATCAGCGCGATCGCCTCCGGATAGTTGAGCTTGACGCCGCGCTCGAGGCGGCGGCGCGCGACGATCGCGGCCATCGCGATCAGCAGCTTGTCTTTTTCACGTGGTGTCAGATTCACGAAATCTCCCGACTGCAATCGGCATCATGACTACGGTTTCAGCAATCCCACACCTTCGGCAAGCGCTCCGGCAAACCGGCCGCGAGCGAGCGCAATACACCGGCCGCGACGCGTACCGCCGCGCGCATGTCCGCCGCATCGGCCGCCAGCACGCGCACGATCAGCACGCCGTCGAACGAGGTCGCAGCGACCTGCGCCGCACTGCCCTGCAGCCGCTCGCGCAGCGGCGACAGCAGCGCCGGCGCATCCTCGCCGACATACACCAGCGTTGCGCAGGCATGCGCCGTGCCGAAGCCGAAAGGCCGCGCCCGCTGCACGGCGACATCGCCCTGCAGGCGCAGCGCATCGGCCCAGACCAGGCGCGCATCGCGACGCACTCTCCAGGCGTCGTGAAGCGAGCCCTGCGCGAAGTCCTCGCCCATCGCGGTGCGTCCGAACACCAGGCTCTCGACAGCCAGCAGCCGCCCCCGCGGCGCGACGTCGGCAAGCAGGCATCGGCGCAGCTTGCTGCGATCGAACAGGATGGTCTCCTGGGCCAGCCACTCGGCCCAGGCGCCGTCGCCGACGCGCAGCGCGATGTCGACGCGGGTCGGCTCGTCACCGGGCAGCGCGCGATACAGCTTCTCCGCGGCCTGCGTGCTCACGGTCAGCCGCGTGCCCTCGCCGGCCTCGACCTCCAGCGCCAGGCGATCACCACCGGTGAGACCGCCGCTGGTGGTCAGCATCACCGCCTGCGCCGGCTCGCCTGCCTCCACATCCGGGAACAGCACGCGACACGGCGCTCGCTGATACAGGTCGGCGAGCCGGGTCACGCCGGCAGCGTCACAGCGGTAAGCCAGGCGCGCGGCGCCGTCCACGCGCTGATGCGCGGGCCGCTGGAGGCTCAGGCCTGAAGGCTGGAACATCGCGCTGACATGGCGGGGCAAGTCTCCTGGAGAGCGGCACGCGGCTGCCTCATTCCCACGAAGGCGGGAATCCGGAGGCGGGGCGATGAATGATCGCATCCTCGATGCGAAGCCCGTCTACGTCAAACGCCCCATACCGGTGGTGGCGGCGCCTTCGTAGCCTGCGGATGCCGGTTGTCCGCGTGTGCTGCACGCGGCACCGCAACAGGGGGCGAGGCTGCAGACAAGGACGGCACCGCAATGCGAGTGCCACGCCGCAGTGTCGCGAGAGGTCTTATCGGAACGGGGAAACACATGTCTGACAACAGCACAACGCGTATCGCGGCAAGCGGCAAATCCACGGCAATGGCGGCGGCACTGCTGCTGATGGCGGCTCCGGCGATGGCGGCCGAAATCACGCTGCCGGCGGTGTCGGTCGGCGCCGGCGCGCGCACCAGCTTCACCAGCACCGATGTTTCCGGCGGCTCGGCCGGCGACGCCGACGATTTCGCCTTGAACAGCGTGCGTCTGTACCTGAGCGGCTCGGCCACCGACACGGTCAAGTTCACGTTCAACACCGAATACAGCAGCAGCACCGACAGCGTCATCGTCATGGACGCGATCGCGCGCTTTGAATACTCGCCGGAATTCAACGTCTGGGCCGGCCGCTTCCTGCCGCCGTCGGATCGCGCCAACCTCTACGGCCCGTACTACGCCAACCATTGGGGCGTGTACATGGACGGTGTCGAAGACGGCTACGCCAACACCGCGGTCGGTCGCGACAACGGCGTCGCCTACTGGGGCGATTTCGGCGGCCTGAAAGTCTCCGCCGGCCTGTTCGACGTACCCGGCACCAGCGCCGGCAGCGCCGATGCCAGCAAGGTCATCGTCGCCGGTCGTCTGCAGTACGACTTCTGGGACAAGGAGCCGGGCTACTGGCTCAACAGCACCTACTACGGCGAGAAGGATCTGCTCGCGATCGGTGCCGCCGGCCAGAGCGCGGGCGGCGACACCTCCTACAGCTTCGACTTCCTGCTCGAGAAGAAGCTCGGCGGCGCCGGTGTGTTCACGGTGGAAAGCGAATACGCCAAGTACGACGGCCTCACCGGCAGCGGCCCCGGCCTGAAGAGCGATGGCGCCACGGCGCTGGTCAGCTACCTGTTCCCGCAGCCGGTCGGCATCGGCAAGATCCAGCTGCTCGGCAAGTACGCCTCCACCAGCTACGACGTGCCCGGCTCCGATCCCAAGCTGAAAACCGCCGAAGGCAACATCGGCTACATCGTCAAGGACTTCAAGGTCCGCGGCTATCTGTTCTACATCGACCAGAGCTGGGACAACTCGGCTGCGCCCGACGTGACCTACGCCGGCGTCGGTCTGCAAGTGCAGATGTAAAGCACACAACCCTCCATAGAAGGTGATCCAATGAAATTCAATAAATTGTTGATCGCGGCCGCGCTGGCCGCGTCCAGCTTCGCGGCCAACGCCGCCGACACGATCAAGGTCGGCGTGCTGCACTCGCTGTCCGGCACGATGGCGATCTCCGAGACCACGCTGAAGGACACCGTCCTGATGATGATCGACGAGCAGAACAAGAAGGGCGGCGTGCTCGGCAAGAAGCTCGAAGCCGTGGTCGTCGACCCGGCGTCGAACTGGCCGCTGTTCGCCGAAAAGGCCGCCGAACTGCTGGAGAAGGACAAGGTCTCGGTGGTGTTCGGCTGCTGGACCAGCGTGTCGCGCAAGAGCGTGCTGCCGGTGTTCGAGAAGGACAACGGCCTGCTGTTCTACCCGGTGCAGTTCGAGGGTGAAGAGTCCAGTAAAAATGTCTTTTACACCGGCGCCGCGCCGAACACGCAGGCAATCCCGGCCGTGGACTACCTGATGAAGGATCTGAAGGTGAAGCGCTGGGTGCTCGCCGGCACCGACTACGTCTACCCGCGCACCACCAACAAGATTCTCGAGGCCTATCTGAAGTCCAAGGGCGTCAAGTCCGAAGACATCATGATCAACTACACGCCGTTCGGTCACAGCGACTGGCAGTCGATCGTCAGCGACATCAAGAAGTTCGGCAGCGCCGGCAAGAAGACCGCCGTGGTGTCGACGATCAACGGCGACGCCAACGTGCCGTTCTACAAGGAACTCGGCAACCAGAAGATCTCGGCCGAAGACATCCCGGTGGTCGCGTTCTCGGTCGGTGAAGAAGAACTCGCCGGCCTCGACACCAAGCCGCTGGTCGGCCATCTGGCCGCCTGGAACTACTTCATGAGCGTCGACACGCCCGAGAACAAGAAGGCGATCGAGACCTGGCACAAGTTCATCAAGAGCGACAAGCGCACCTTCAACGATCCGATGGAAGCCACGGTGATCGGCTTCAACCTGTGGGTCAAAGCGGTCGAGAAGGCCAAGACCGTCGACGTGACCAAGGTCATCGAAACCCTGCCGGGCCTGGAAGTGCCGAACCTGACCGGCGGCAGCGCCAAGGTTCTGCCGAACCACTACATCACCAAGCCGGTGTACATCGGCGAAGTGCGCGACGACGCGCAGTTCGACGTGGTGTGGAAGACCAAGGGCACCGTGCCGGGCGACGCTTGGAGCGACTACCTGCCGGGCAGCAAGGACATGGAGGCCGACTGGGTGACGCTCAAGTGCGGCCACTACAACACTGCGACCAAGGCCTGCTCCGCTGAAGAGGCAGCCAAGTAATCGAAGCTTGCAACAGCCCGAACCCATCCCCCATCAATCTCCGTTCATCCCGAGTAGACCACGCAGTGGTCGTATCGAGGGACGCATCGTGCTCAAGTCCCTCGATACGCGCCTTCGGCGCTACTCGCGAGGAACGGGGATCGTCGCGGAGCGTCGGGCTGTTTCGATCCTCTCCTGTGGTGAGTGAGAGCCCTGCCCCGGATGGCCAAACACCATCCGGGGCGATTTTTGGCTTTACTGTTGCATTGATCATCCAGTGAAAATCCAACGCTCCATCTGGAAACCTCTGACGCTCGCCCTGTTGCTCGGCGCCGCCGCTCCGCTGCATGCGGAAGACGCACCGACTACAGCAGCGCCCGCAGAGACCAACGAATCCGCCCCCGCCGAAGCGGCCGTCGCAGCACCGCAGGGCTTCGCCGCCCTGGTCGCCGCACTGCCCGAAGCGAGCTACTCCGACAAGGCCGATCTGGTGCAACAGATCGCCGCCAGCGGCGATCCCGCTGCGGCCGGTGTGCTGCGCGCGATGCTGGAAAACCGGCTGTTCGCCGGGACCGACGGTCAGGTGCTGATCTCCGCCAGCGAAGGCGAAGCCAGCTCCTTGAGCGATGCGGTCAGCGGCCAGGCAGTAGCAGCACCCGCCGACGAGCCGAAGAAGGTCGGCACCAACAATTCACTGCGCAAGACGCTGAAAGCGGCGATCGCGCAGCTCAACCTCGCCGACAAGGACCCGGCCGTGCGCCTGGCCGCGGTGCGCGAGATGATGCGCAGCGTCGACGAGGCCTCCACCGCCGCGCTGCGTGCGCATCGCGAATCCGAGAGTGACGCCAAGGTGCAAAGCGCGATCGACATCGGCCTGGCGCTGGCCGATCTGGCCAGCAGCGAAGCCGATGTGCGGCTCGCCGCCGTGCAGCACCTGCAGGGCGACATTTCCAGCGACGTCTACAACGCGCTGCTGCCGCTGACGCAGAAAGCCGAGGACGGCAGCGACAACGAGCCGGATGCGCGCGTGCGCTCGGCGGCGCAGATGGCGGTACGCGGCATCGAGGGCAAGCGCCAGATCTACAGCCGCATCGAGACGCTGTTCTTCGGCCTGTCGCTGGGCTCGGTGCTGGTGCTGGCGGCGATCGGCCTGGCGATCACCTTCGGCGTGATGGGCGTGATCAACATGGCCCACGGCGAGCTGATCATGCTCGGTGCCTACACCGCTTACGTGATGCAGCAGCTGATGCCGCAGCACATCGCGCTGGCGACGATGCTGTCGATTCCCGCTGCGTTCTGCGTCTCCGGGCTGATGGGCGTGGTGATCGAGCGCGGCATCGTGCGCTTTCTGTACGGCCGGCCGCTGGAGACGCTGCTGGCGACGTTCGGCCTGTCGCTGATCCTGCAGCAGCTGGTGCGCAGCATCTTCTCGCCGTTGAATCGCAGCGTGCAGACGCCGGAATTCATGAGCGGCTCGCTGACCCTCAACGACGCGCTGTCGCTGACCTACAACCGGCTGTACATCGTTATCTTCATGTTCATCGTGTTCCTGGCGCTGCTGACCATCCTCAAACGCACCTCGCTGGGCCTGAAGGTGCGTGCGGTGTCGCAGAACCGCGCGATGGCACGCGCGATGGGCGTGCGCACCGAATGGGTCGACGCGGCCACCTTCGGCCTGGGCTCGGGCATCGCCGGCGTCGCCGGCGTGGCGCTGAGCCAGCTGACCAATGTCGGCCCGAATCTCGGACAAAGCTACATCATCGATTCGTTCATGGTCGTGGTGTTCGGCGGCGTCGGCAGCCTCTGGGGCACCTTGATCAGCGGCATGTCGCTGGGCGTGGTCAACAAGCTGCTCGAGCCCTATGCCGGCGCGGTGATGGCGAAAATTCTGGTACTGGTGTTCCTGATCATGTTCATCCAGAAACGGCCGCGCGGATTGTTCCCGCAGAAAGGCCGGGCGGCGGAGGGCTGATCATGATCCGTAAACTCCTGCTGCTTTTCCCTTCTCCCTGCGGGAGAAGGTGCCCCGAAGGGGCGGATGAGGGCGTCGCAGCACACGCGCACTTCAAGGCCCTCACCCCTGCCCCTCTCCCGGAGGGAGAGGGGATGCGAAGCGGAGCCGCGTCATGATTCGTCGTCTGTTGTTAAGCGACCGCGGCAGCCAACTGTTCTTCGCCGCTCTGCTGCTGATCGCGGTGCTGATCCCGCTGCTGAACCTGGCGGTCGCGGAAGGCTCGGCGCTGCACGTGCCCGGCTACACCGTGACCCTGATCGGCAAGTACATGTGCTACGCGCTGCTGGCGATCGCGGTCGATCTGATCTGGGGTTACTGCGGCATCCTCAGCCTGGGCCACACCGCGTTCTTCTCGCTCGGCGGCTACGCGATGGGCATGTACCTGATGCGCCAGATCGGCACGCGCGGCGTCTATGCCGACCCGGTGCTGCCCGACTTCATGGTGTTCCTGAACTGGAAGGAACTGCCCTGGTTCTGGCATGGCATGGATCACTTCGGCATCGCGATGCTGATGGTGGTGCTGGCGCCCGGCCTGCTCGCCTTCCTGTTCGGCTGGTTCGCGTTCCGCTCGCGGGTCACCGGCGTCTACCTGTCGATCATCACGCAGGCGCTGACCTACGCGCTGCTGCTGGCGTTTTTCCGCAACGAAATGGGCTTCGGCGGCAACAACGGCCTGACCGATTTCAAGGACATTCTCGGCTTCGACCTGCAATCGCCGAACACGCGCATCGGCCTGTTCCTGATGACCGCTTTGATGCTGGCGATCGGTTACGCGCTGTGCCGGACCATCATCGGCTCGCGCCTGGGCCGTGTCGTCGAGGCCGTGCGCGACGCCGAAAGCCGTACGCGATTCATCGGCTACAAGGTCGAGAACGTGAAGCTGTGGTTGTGGACCTTCTCGGCGATTCTCGCCGGCATCGCCGGCGCGCTGTACGTGCCGCAGGTGGGCATCATCAATCCGGGCGAATTCGCGCCGATCAATTCGATCGAGGTCGTGGTCTGGGTTGCGGTCGGCGGCCGCGGCACGCTCTACGGCGCGGCGCTCGGCGCGTTCATCGTCAACTACGCCAAGACCTATTTCACCGCAGCGCTGCCGGAAGTCTGGCTGTATGCGCTCGGCGCGCTGTTCGTCGGCGTCACGCTGTTCCTGCCGCAGGGCATCGTCGGCCTGATCTCCAGGCTTGCGACCAAGAGGAAAGCCTCATGATCGGCGGCCGCCTGCTCGGTCAGCGCCGGCGCTCGAACGCGCCCAAGCTCGACCTGTCGCACAACATCATTTTGTACCTGGAAGGCATCAGCGTCAGCTTCGACGGCTTCAAGGCGCTGAACGATCTGAACCTGTACATCGAAGCCGGCGAGCTGCGCTGCATCATCGGCCCCAACGGCGCCGGCAAGACCACGATGATGGACGTGATCACCGGCAAGACCCGGCCCGACACCGGCAGTGCCTGGTTCGGCCAGACCACCGACCTGCTGTCGATGAGCGAGCCGGAGATCGCGATCGCCGGCATCGGCCGCAAGTTCCAGAAGCCGACCGTGTTCCCGAACCACACCGCGTTCGAGAACCTGGAGCTGGCGATGGCCGGCGACAAGTCGGTTTGGAAGGTGCTGTTCGCCAAGCTCAACAGCGCGCAGATCGACAAGATCGATCATGTGCTGAAGACGATCGGTCTTACTGAAAAGCGCGACGTGCTGGCCGGCGGCCTGAGCCACGGCCAGAAGCAGTGGCTGGAGATCGGCATGCTGCTGATGCAGTCGCCGGAGCTGCTGCTGGTGGACGAGCCAGTCGCCGGCATGACGCCGCAGGAGACCGAGCGCACCGCGGAGCTGCTGGTGTCGCTGTCCGGCGAACATTCGGTGGTCGTGGTCGAGCACGACATGGAGTTCGTGCGCTCGATCGCGCGCACCGTCACCGTGCTGCACCAGGGCTCGGTGCTCGCGGAAGGCTCGATGGACCAGGTTCAGAACGATCCGAAAGTGATCGAAGTTTATCTAGGCGATTAGGCGATGCTCTCGATCAAAGGCCTCAACCAGTTCTACGGCGGCAGTCACACGCTGTGGGACATCGACATGGAAATCGCGACCGGCTCGCGCACCTGCCTGATGGGCCGCAACGGCATGGGCAAGACCACGCTGTTGCGCTCGGTGATGGGGCTCGTGCCGGCAAGCTCCGGCGAGATCACGTTCGACGGCGGCAAGGATTTGCGCAAGGTTTCTGCCGACACGCGCGCCAGTCTCGGCATCGGCTTCGTGCCGCAAGGCCGCGAAATTTTCAGCCAGCTGTCGGTCGAAGAAAACCTGCGCATGGGCCTGATCGCCAAGCGCGAGCGTCCGGCCGACGCGCTGGAGCGTGTCTACACGCAGTTCCCGGTGTTGAAGCAGATGCTGCGCCGCCGTGGCGGCGATCTGTCCGGCGGTCAGCAGCAACAGCTGGCGATCGGCCGTGCGCTGCTGCTGCAGCCTAAACTGCTGATCCTGGACGAGCCCTGTGAAGGCATTCAGCCGAACATCGTCCACGAAATCGGCGACCTGCTGATCCGGCTCAATGCAGAGACCGGGCTGACGGTGCTGATCGTCGAACAGAAGCTGCCGTTTGCGCGCCGCGTTGCCAGCGATTTCCGCATTCTCGACAAGGGCCGCGCGGTGGCTGGCGGCGCGATCGGTGAGCTGACCGACGAGATGGTCAAGCATCATCTGACGGTTTGATGTTTCAGGTTTTCGAAGCCATGACCACACTCGGTTCCTCCCGATCACGACGTGGCCTACTCGGCAGGAACCGGATCCGGCTTGTTCGTCATTCCCGCGAAGGCGGGAATCCAGTGATGGCGCGGCGCACACTGGCAAGAACTGGATTCCCGCTTTCGCGGGAATGACAAGCTAAGGAACCTCTGATCAAGTCCTGCACGGGCGCGCAGGACTGGATTAGAGGTTCCCTAAACGCTGCGTACTGTCCGCCGCGGCTTGCCCTTGGCCCGCGACAACTGCTCCAGCGTGATCGTCTTCGCCGCCAGCTGGCTGCGACGGATATGCTGGGTCAGCGCCTGCTGCGCACTGACGATGTCGCGCTTGAGCAGGTGCTGACAGATCGCGTAGTGCTCCTTGTAGGTCAGCTCCACACGCTGGTTTTCGGTGAAGTCGAGTCGGCGGATGATATGGATCGCGTGATTGATTCGCGACAGATAATCGGCCAGCACCAGGTTGCCGCCGCCTTCGGCCAGCGCGATGTGAAAGCTCTCGTCGAGTTCGGCCATGGTTTCGACGTCGACCCTGCCCTTGGGCTGGCGCGCCGGGTCCCATTTGCGCGCGAGCTCGCGTATCGACTTGTCCGGCATGTGCGTGCCGGCGACTTCCAGCGCGCACATTTCCAGCGCGATGCGCACTTGGTAGTGCTCGTCGATTTCCTCGATGTCGATGTCGCGGATGAAGCAGCCCTGCTTGGGCCGCACCGTCAGATAGCCCTCGAGCTGCAGCCGCTGCAGCGCCTCGCGCACCGGCGTACGGCTGACGCCGAAGCGCTCGGCCAGCTCGGTTTCGGTGACACGCGAGCCCGGGTAGATCTCGAAGCCGAGAATCAGCGCTTTCAGCTGCGAATAGACCTCCTGGGCGCTGCCGCCCCTGAGGATCGCGCCGCTGCTGCTCATTGGTCTGGCCCGGACATGGCCGCATTGTAGGCAATGTGGGGCACGGATAGGCGCGCATGTTGCATACAACATTGCGCGCCAGATCCAGCTGGCGTCTTCGTCCAGGAGTCGCCGTCATGAGATTGCCGGAGGACCTGTCGCTGGCCGCGCTGCGCTCCGCGTATCGCAGCGGCGACTGCACACCGCGCCAGCTGCTGGCCGCGTTGCGCCAGCGCGCGCTGGCCGCGAATCCCGAATTTCATCTGTACATCACGCTGCTCGATGACCTGCAGCTCGAACCCTACCTGGTAGCACTCGACGGCCGCGATCCGGCCTCGCTGCCGCTGTACGGCATCCCGTTCGCAATCAAGGACAACATCGATCTCGCCGGCGTGCCGACCACGGCCGCCTGCCCGGCTTACGCCTACACGCCGCCGCGATCGGCGACGGCGGTGCAGCGGCTGATCGATCTGGGTGCGGTGCCGACCGGCAAGACCAATCTCGACCAGTTCGCCACCGGCCTCAACGGCACGCGCTCGCCTTACGGCGAATGCCCGAACTCGGTGCTGCCCGAGTATCCCAGCGGCGGCTCCAGCTCCGGCTCGTCGCTGGCGGTGGCGCTGCAGCTCGCCAGCTTTTCATTGGGCACCGACACCGCCGGCTCGGGCCGCGTGCCGGCGGCGCTCAACGGCCTGATCGGCGTCAAGCCGACGCGTGGCATCGTCTCCACCGATGGTGTCGTGCCCTGCTGCCGCTCGCTGGACTGCATCAGCCTCTTCAGCCGCAGCAGCCGCGACGCGGCCGAGCTGCTGGCGCTGCTCGCGCGATATGACGAGGCGCAGCCCTACAGCCGGCGCAATCCGGCCTGGAACGCCGCGGTGCTCAGCGCGGCGCCGGCCGCGTTCCGCTTCGGCGTGCCGCGTGCCGACGACATGCCGTGGCTGGGCTGCGACGAAGGCGCGGCGCTGTTTGCGCGGGCAAGCGTCGCGCTGAAAGCCATCGGCGGCACGCCGGTCGAAATCGACATCCTGCCGTTTCTCGAAGCGGCGCGGCTGCTGTACGCGGCGCCCGGCGCGGCCGAGCGTTACGCCGCGTTCGGCCGCTTTATCGAGCAGCAGCCGGACGCGGTGCTGCCGGTGATACGCGAGGTGGTGCTGCCCGGCGGCAGCGCCAGCGCGGTCGAGCGCATCCATGCAGCCGAGCGCCTGCAGCAGCTCAAGCTGATCTGCGACCGCACGATGGCCGCGCTGGATCTGGTGCTGACGCCAACGATCCCGCGCGCTTACACCCGTGAGCAGATTCGCGCCGAACCGGTGCTGCGCAACAGCGAGTTGGGCACTTACACCAACTTCATGAACCTGCTCGACTACGCCGCGGTCGCGGTGCCGAGCGGCCAGCAGCGCAACGGTCTGCCCTGGGGCGTGAGCCTGTTCGGCCGCGCCTACACCGATCAGTTTCTGCTGAGCGTCGCGCAGGCGCTGCAGTGCCAGCTGCCGCGCAACGCGAGCTTGCGGCCAGGCGATCGCATGCGCCTGGTCGTCTGCGGCGCGCATCTGCAGGGCCTGGCGCTGAATCATCAGCTGCTGGCGCGCGGCGCAATGCTGGTCGAAGTCACGCATAGCGCGCCGAAATACCGCCTGTTCGCGCTGCCCGGTGGCCCGCCGTGGCGGCCGGCGATGGTGCGGGCCAGCGGCGACGATGGCAGCGCAATCGAAGTCGAAGTCTGGGAAATGCCGAGCAGCGAAGTCGGCTCCTTTCTTGCCGGCATCGGCGCGCCGCTAGGGCTGGGCAAGATCGAACTCGCCGACGGCCGCGTCGAGACCGGCTTCATTTGCGAGGAGGCCGGCGTGAGCGGCGCGGCCGATATCAGCGCATTTGGTGGCTGGCGCGCTTATCAGGCGTCGCTGGGATGATTGCGGATATAGAACGCTTGCGTCCCTCGATACGCCTCGCAAGCGAGGCTACTCGGGATGAACGGGATCTTGTCGATGCCCGAACAAAACCCCGTTCGTCCCGAGTAGCCGGGCTTTTTCCGGCGTATCGAGGGACACGACCGCGCTCGCAGCTCGCACTACGTCAAACGCACACCCCATCCGGCGCGTTCGCCTACCCGCAGAGGCACGGATGCTGCGTGATCACTTCACAGTTCAAGGGAGCGCGCGCATGACGACGGCAGCCAGCAACACGATCGCCGCAGAGCCATATCCGCTGGCGTTTTCGCCGGCGAGCACCGCGCTGCTGATCATCGACATGCAGCGCGATTTCATCGAGCCGGGCGGTTTCGGTGCGATGCTCGGCAACGACGTCACGCTGCTGCGCGCGGCGATCGCGCCCTTGCAGGCGCTGCTCGCGGCGGCGAGAAAAAAAGGCCTGTTCATCCTGCACACACGCGAAGGTCACCGCGCCGATCTGAGCGACGCGCCCGCGGCCAAACTCGCACGTGGCCACGGGCCGACACGCATCGGCGATGCCGGGCCCATGGGCCGCATCCTGATCCGCGGCGAAGCCGGCCACGACATCATTCCCGAGCTGTATCCGCTGCCCGGCGAGCCGGTGATCGACAAGCCCGGCAAGGGCTCGTTCTGCCAGACCGATCTGGAACTGATCCTGAAAAACCGCGGCATCCGCACGCTGATCGTCTGCGGCGTGACCACCGAAGTCTGCGTGCACACCACGGTGCGCGAGGCCAACGACCGCGGCTTCGAGTGCCTGGTGCCGGCGGATTGCGCGGCTTCGTATTTCCCGGAATTCCACGCGATGGCGCTGCGCATGATCGTCGCGCAGGGCGGCATTTTCGGCTGGGTTGCGGACTCGGCGCGGGTCATCGCCGCGCTGGAAAAAATGAGCATCTGATCTTTTGCCTTCTCCCTCCGGGAGAAGGTGGCGCGAAACGCCGGATGAGGGCCTGCGCAGTTCGCGCGCACTTCGAGGCCCTCACCCCCTACCCCTCTCCCGGAGGGAGAGGGGAGCAAGCCATTTTTTCGGGGAGTAGCACCAAGGGAGAGGCACCATGAGCACCGCAACATCGCAACAACCGAAGATCTGGGTTCCCGGGGACTGGAACGCGTTCTTCGGCTTCGGCACCAACATCCTGGTCAACCTGCTGACGCTCACGGCGCTGATGCGCTACGTGCTGAAGCTGCCGGATGATCTGATCTTCGGCCGCATCCTGCCGGCCACCGGCCTGATGCTGTTCCTGTCCACGATCTACTACGCATATCTGGCGTACAAGCTTGCGATTCGTACCGGCCGCAGCGATGTCTGCGCGCTGCCTTCGGGCATCAGCGTGCCGCACATGTTCGTCGTCGTGTTCGTGATCATGATGCCGATCGCCGGCGCCACCGGCGACCCGATCAAGGGTTGGGAAGCGGGCCTGACCTGGGTGTTCGTGCAGAGCTTCGTGCTGATGATCGGCGGCTTCGTCGCGCCTTTCATCAAGAAGATCACGCCACGCGCGGCGCTGCTCGGCGCGCTCGCCGGCGTGTCGATCGCCTTCATCTCGCTGCGGCCGGCGCTGGACATGTACATGGATCCGGTGATCGGCATCGTCTGCTTCGCGATCCTGCTGTCGAGCTGGTTCGGCGGCGTGCGCTATTTCAAGGGCATTCCCGCCGGCCTGGTCGCGATCGCGGTGGGCTCGCTGATCGCCTGGGGCGGGCTGGCGTTCGGCTTTCATTTCGGCGGCATGAGCCTCGAGAAACTCGGCGGCTCGTTTGCCAGTTTCGGCTTCAGCTTTCCGGTGCCGGAGTTCGGCCACGTGTTCGGCGGCTTCGAGTATCTGGGCGTGATCCTGGTCACCGCGATCCCGTTCGGCATTTACGATCTGGTCGAGGCGATGGACAACGTCGAGAGCGCCGAAGCCGGCGGCGATCACTACCCGACCACGCGCGTGCTGACCGCCGACGGCGTGGTCAGCCTGATCGGCTGCTGCCTGGGCAATCCCTTCATCAACGCGGTCTACATCGGCCATCCGGGCTGGAAGGCGATCGGCGGCCGCATCGGCTATTCCGCCGCGACCGGCGTGATGGTGCTGATCCTGTCGTGGTTCGGCATCCTGGCGGTGATGATGGCGCTGATTCCGGTGGTCGCGATCTCGCCGATCCTGCTCTACATCGGCATGCTGATCGGCGCGCAGGCGTTTCAGGAAACGCCGAAGAATCACGCACCGGCGGTGATCCTGGCGCTGATTCCGCAGGTCGCCGGCTGGGGCAAGCTGATGATCGACAACGCGCTCGGCGCGGCCGGCACCAACGCGGCCACCGTCGGCCTCGACAAGCTCGCCGGCATGGGCGTGCTGTATCACGGCCTCGAATTGTTGGGCGGCGGCGCGATTCTCGGCAGCCTGATTCTCGCCGCGATCGCGGCCTGCATCATTGACCGCACGTTTGCGAAAGCCGGCGGCTTCGCGCTGGCCGGCGCGGTCCTGACCTTCTTCGGCTTCATGCACAGCGAGGCGATCGGCATCGCGAAGACGCCGCTGGTGGCACTGAGCTATCTGGGCGTCGCGGCGCTGCTGTTCGGCTGCGCGAAGTTCAGCGTGGCGAAGGTGACGGCGACGCGGCCGCAGGAGACGCTGCCGGGGGCGGAAGCGGCGCTGTGATTTGAACCCTCTCCCCTTGTGGGAGAGGGTGTCGCGAAGCGACGGGAGAGGGGTTGTGCTCGCACCCCTCTCCCCCGCCCCTCTCCCACAAGGGGAGAGGGGAGAACAACAGGAAGGCAACATGACCGAACTCACCATCCAGGCCGAACCCTACCGCTGGCCCTACAACGGCGATCTGCGTCCGCAGAACACCGCGCTGATCATCATCGACATGCAGACCGATTTCTGCGGCATCGGTGGCTATGTCGACAAGATGGGCTACGACCTGTCGCTGACGCGCGCGCCGATCGAGCCGATCAAGCGCACGCTGACGCGGCTGCGCGAACTCGGTTATCACATCATCCACACGCGCGAAGGCCACCGGCCGGACCTGTCGGATCTGCCGGCGAACAAGCGCTGGCGATCAAAGCAGATGGGCGCCGGTATCGGCGACGCAGGCCCCTGCGGCCGCATCCTGGTACGCGGCGAACCGGGCTGGGACATCATCGAAGAACTGTACCCGCTGCCCGGCGAGCCGATCATCGACAAGCCCGGCAAGGGCTCGTTCTGCGCCACCGATCTGGAACTGCTGCTGCGCGTGCGCGGCATCGACAACATCCTGCTGAGCGGTATCACCACCGACGTCTGCGTGCACACGACGATGCGCGAGGCCAATGATCGCGGCTTCGAATGCGTGCTGCTGGAAGACTGCTGCGGCGCCACCGATCACAATAACCATCTCGCCGCTTTGCAGATGATCAAGATGCAGGGTGGCGTGTTCGGCGCGGTGTCGAACTCGCAGTCGCTGTTGGAGGCGCTGGCCTGATCCGCTGTAGTCTGTGCGCTGATCCGATCCGTGCACAGAACCGATGAAGCCGATTGCGCTGCAGGGAATGTTCGACATCGCCAGCCGCCTGCGCGCCGAGGACTGGCAGCCGTTCCACGCCGGTATCGACTGCTATCCGATTTACGAAACACCGGACAACGGCCCCGCCGCGGTGCTGCTGCGCTACCAGCCCGGCGCGCGGGCGCCGGCGCATCATCATCAGGGTTACGAGCACATCTTCGTCTTGTCCGGCAGCCAGAGCGACGAGCGCGGCCATCATCCGACCGGCAGTTTCATGGTGCATCCGCCGGGCAGCGATCATCACGTGCATAGCGAGGAGGGCTGTGTGGTGCTGGCGATCTGGGAGCGGCGGGTCAGTTTTATCGGCGAGTGACCGCTGCACCAGTAGGAGCGGATCCTATCCGCGACTGAGGCCGCGACGGCACAGTCGCGGATAGGATCCGCTCCTACTGCGGTCGGTCGGTAGAAACTCATTTATCCAGTCGAGCATTGAGCCGCACTTTCACGAAGCTCATGTGCCCGTCGGCCGTGCGCCGCGCCAGCGCCGCATGGAGCGCCACGGCATCGTGCCGCCGACGCATCTGCATTAGGTTCCGCGCAAGCGGGCGCCGTTGAAGATCGTGACGTCGTCGTGTGCTGTGTGACGGCAGTTTCCGTGGCTGAAATCCAGACTCGCTGAACGGCCGTCGCATCGACCAATCGTGGCCAGCGCGCACAAAAAAGGCGGGTCGCGACCCGCCTTGCCTTGAAACCCGAAATTGGAAACCCGGCTGCGCTCAGAGCACGCGGCGGATCTGCACCAGGCGGCGGTTCCAGTCCTTGGTGAGCTGCGTGCGGATCACCTGACCGGCGGCCGGCGAGGCGTGCACGATCTCGCCGTCGCCGGCGTAGACCGCAACGTGCAGGCGGCGCTTGCCCCAGCGATAGAACATCAGGTCGCCGGGACGCAGGTTCTTGGCGTCGACTTTCTTGCCGAGCTTGATCTGCTCGCTGGTGCTGCGCGGCAACTCGATACCGACATGGGTGAACGCCGCACGCACCATCGCGGAGCAATCGGTCTCGGATACCGCGTTGCCGCCGAGGCGATACGGCATGCCCAGCATCGATTCGGCACTGGACAGCACCACTTCGCTGGGCTTCTGCTCGACTGCCGGCACGGCGGCGATCGCGGCGGGGCTGGCGGTGGGCGCGGCTGGCTCGACCACGGCCACCGCGGCGCACGCATTCCATGAAGCCAGCGCCAACAGCGGCGCGATCAAAAATCGGATCAAGGTTTGATTCTCTGTATGGCTGCGTGCCGCCTCCCTTGAGAGAGGCGACATGACCGCCGGACGACGGCCGGGCGGGCGAGACCGCTGGGCGTCACCCCATTTGCTGGCTGACGCTCAGCTGAATGCCATGCAATAAAAAGGCCGCATCGGGCGTCGATGCGGCCTCGGTTGCAGCCTGGTTACCGGAAGTTACAGCTTGCCTTCCAGCTCCGGCACCGCGGTGAACAGATCGGCGACGAGGCCGTAGTCGGCGATCTCGAAGATCGGCGCTTCGGCGTCCTTGTTGATCGCCACGATCGTGCGCGCGTCCTTGATGCCGGCCAGGTGCTGGATCGCACCCGAGATGCCGGCGGCGATGTACAGCTCCGGCGCGATGATCTTGCCGGTCTGGCCGACCTGCAGATCGTTCGGCACGTAGCCCGAGTCAACGGCCGCGCGCGATGCACCGACCGCCGCGCCCATCTTGTCGGCGAGGCTGTAGATGATCTTGAACGCGTCGCTGGAGCCCAGCGCGCGGCCGCCGGAGACCACCTTGCGCGCCGCCTGCAGGTCCGGACGCTCGCTCTTCTGCGCTTCCAGGCTGACGAAGCGGGTGTGCGTCGGCAGCGCCGCGCTGGTGCTGGCCGATTCGATCGCGGCGCTGCCGCCGGCGCCGACCGCGGTGAACGAGGCCAGACGCACCGTGGCGACGATCGCCGGGGATGCCGGGGCTTCGACCGTGACGATCGCGTTGCCGGCATAGGTCGGGCGATCGAAGCTGGTCGGGCTGTGCGCGACCATGATGTCCGACACCTGCTGCACGCCGAGCTTGGCCGACACGCGCGGCGCGGTGTCCTTGCCAAACGCGGTGCCCGGAAACAGCACGTGGCTGTAGCCGGACGCCAGTTCGACGATCTGCGGCGCGTAGGTCGCGGCGAGGATGTCCTTGTTCGCGGCGGTCTCGACCTTCAGCACCTTGGTCACGCCGTCCAGCGTCGCCGCTTCGGTCGCAGCGGCGCCGACGTCGCTGCCCAGCAGCGCGACGACGATCTCGCCACCGATCTGCTTGGCGGCGGCCACGACCTTGGCCGTGGCGGAGTTCAACTTACCGTCGGAGATTTCTCCGATCACCAGAATCTTGGCCATTACACGAGCCCCTTTGCTTTGAGTGCGGATACCAGTTCATCGACCGTCTTCACGATCACGCCCTTGCTGCGCTTGGCGGGCGCCGTGGTCTTGGTGACCTTCAGCGACGCGCCCTTCTCGACGCCCAGGTCGGCGAAGCTGACCACTTCGATCGGCTTCTTCTTCGCCTTCATGATGTCCGGCAGCTTCAGGTAGCGCGGCTCGTTCAGACGAAGATCCGTGGTGATCACCGCCGGCAGGTCCACTTCCAGCGTTTCCAGGCCGGCGTCGACTTCGCGCGTGACCTTGGCCTTGTCGCCTTCCAGTTCCACCTTGCTTGCGAACGTCGCCTGGGCGATGTCCAGCAGCGCGGCGACCATCTGGCCGGTCTGGTTGGCGTCGTCGTCGATCGCCTGCTTGCCGGCGAAAAACAGCTTGGCGTCTTCCTTCTTGAGCGCGGCGGCGAAAGCGCGCGCAGCCGTCAGCGGCTGGATGTCGCCTTCTTCCTTGATGTGGATCGCACGGTCGGCACCGAAGGCCAGCGCCGAGCGCAGGGTTTCTTCGTTCTTGGCGCCGCCGATGGTGATCGCGATGATCTCGCTGATCTTGCCTTTCTCTTTCAGACGAACCGCTTCTTCCATCGCGATTTCGTCGAACGGATTCATCGAATGCTTGACGCCGTCGGTGACCACACCCGAGCCGTCACTCTTCACCTGCACGCGGACGTTGTAGTCCACCACTCGCTTGACGCTGACCAGTGCTTTCATTCGCTCTCTCGATTCACTCAGCTATTGGTTGAGACATTTGGTGGGCGGCCACCTTAGCAAGGCTGGCAGACACCTGCCTACGTTGTTGCGACGACCTACATGTTCGGATAATTGGGGCCGCCGTTACCCTCGGGCGCGATCCAGGTGATGTTCTGGGCCGGGTCCTTGATATCGCAAGTCTTGCAGTGCACGCAGTTCTGCGCATTGATCTGGAAGCGCTTGTCGCCGGTCGCAGCGGTCACTACCTCGTAGACGCCGGCCGGGCAGTAGCGCTGCGCCGGCTCATCAAACATCGGCAGATTCTTGCCGATCGGCACGCTCGGGTCGGTCAGCTTCAGATGTACCGGCTGATCTTCCTCGTGGTTGGTGCTCGACAGGAATACCGACGACAGCTTGTCGAAGCTGAGCTTGTTGTCCGGCTTGGGGTAGACGATTTTCTCGGACTCCGACGCCAGCTTCAGCGTCTCGTGATCCGGCTTCAGGTCACGCAGATGCCAGGGCGCCTTGCTACCGAACAGCTTCTGCTCGATCCAGTTGATGGTGCCGCCGATCAGCGCGCCGAACTTGTGGATCGCGGCGCCGAAGCTCTTGCTCTTGTACAGCTCGTCGTAGAGCCAGCTGGCCTTGAACTTGTCCGGATAGCCGGTCAGCGTGTCGCCGCCTTCCGAGCCCGCCTGCAGCTTGTCGGCGATGGCTTCGGCGGCGAGCATGCCGCTCTTCATCGCGGTGTGGCTGCCCTTGATCTTGGCGAAGTTCAGCATGCCGGCGTCGTCGCCGATCAGCGCGCCGCCCGGGAACACCAGCTTGGGCAGCGCGTTCAGGCCGCCCTTGACGATCGCACGCGCGCCGTAGCTGAGGCGCTTGCCGCCTTCCAGATACTTGGCCGCGACCGGGTGATGCTTGAAGCGCTGGAACTCGTCGAACGGCGACAGGTAGGGATTGCTGTACGACAGGTCGACGATCAGGCCGACGACCACCTGGTTGTTCTCCAGGTGATACAGGAACGAGCCGCCGGTATTGGCGGTGCCGACCACGTCCAGCGGCCAGCCGGCGCCGTGCACGACCAGGCCCATTTCATGTCGGGCCGGCTCGATTTCCCAAATTTCCTTCAGGCCGATCGCGTAGTGCTGCGGGTCCGCGTCGCTGGCCAGGTTGTAGCGCTCGATCAGGCGCTTGCCGAGATGGCCGCGGCAGCCTTCGGAGAACAGCGTGTACTTGGCGCGCAGCTCCATGCCCGGCGCGTAGTCGGCCTTGTGCTCGCCGTTGTGACCGACACCGAGGTCGCCGATCTGCACGCCGCGAACGATGTTCTGCTCGTCGATCAGTACTTCCTGCGCGGCGAAGCCGGGGTAGATTTCGACGCCCAGACCTTCCGCCTGCGTCGCCAGCCAGCGGCACAGGTTGCCGAGCGAGATCACGTAGTTGCCGTGATTGTGCATCGTCGTCGGGATCATGAAGTCGAGGAACTTGAACGACTTCGCGGCGCTGTAGAACAGATGCAGTTCGTCGCGCTTGACCGGCGCATTCAGCGGCGCGCCCAGCTCTTTCCAGTTCGGGAACAGCTCGTTGAGCGCGCGCGGCTCGAACACCGCGCCGGACAGAATGTGGGCGCCGACTTCGGAGCCTTTTTCAACGACGCAGACGCTGATTTCCTGGCCCCGCTCGGTGGCGAGCTGCTTGAGCCGGCAAGCCGCGGCGAGTCCCGAAGGACCGGCGCCGACGATCAGTACGTCGTACTCCATTACGTCCCGTTCGACGGGCGTGTCTACCGACATTCTGGTAACTCCGAGGTGGATTCGTGGATCTGGGTCCGCCCGGGTGGCTGGGCCACCGGGCGCCTGGCGGAATCCGCAGGGCGGTCCCCCTGTGGAGGCCATGCCTCCGCAGCGCCCACTATTATCCCATTGCTGCGGGCGCCGGGCCAAGCCTTAAGCGCCCACCATCGGCGGCCGGAGAGCCCCCTACGGCAACGCGACCCCGGCGAATCGCATCGCCAGGTACAGCACCGCGGCCGAGGCCAGGCCAGCCAGGCCGTCGTCGAGCATCACGCCGAGGCCACCATGGACACGCCGGTCCAGCCAGCCGATCGGCCAGGGCTTGAGGATGTCGAATACCCGGAACAGGCCGAACGCCAGCGGCAGCCAGGCCAGCGACACCAGCGCCAGGTAGTGATAGGCCAGCACCAGCGGCGCCGCGGCGATCAGAAAACCGACGATCTCGTCGAACACGAAGCCGGGGTAGTCGCTGACATGCAGCAGCCGAGCGCTCTCGCCGGTGGCCCAGCAGCCGAACACGAACAGCAGCGCGCAGGCGGCGAGGTAGTACGGCCAGGTTAGCGCCGACAGCAGCAGGTACAGCGGCACCGCGGCCAGGGTGCCCCAGGTGCCGGGCGCATGCTTGGCCAGGCCGGAGCCGAAACCGAAGCTGATCAGGTGCACCGGCGTGCTCAGGATCAGCCGCACCGGGGGCGGCGGAATCGCATCGAACTTGTCGCGCTGGCGCTGGGCCATGGCGTTTTTCAGGGAGGCTTTTTTCATGTGAAGTGACGATAGCCGAGTTCGCTTACCGCCAGCGGTGCGCCGTGCACGTCGACCACGCCGAGGCCGCTGCCAGCTTCGATCTCGCCGATATCGGTGAGCGCGCAGCCCAGCGCGGCCGCGCGACGCCGCGCCTCGCTCAGCTGCGACGGCGCAATGCACAGGCACAGTTCGTAATCGTCGCCGCCGGCGAGTTGCAGCCGTGCGCGATCGGCGGCTGGCGCCAGGCGATCAAACGCGGTCGAGGCCGGCAGCCGCGCCGCATAAACATGCGCGCCGACGCCGCTGGCCTTGAGCACGTGCGACAGATCGGCGGCGAGACCGTCGGAGAGATCGATCGCCGCATGCGCGATCTCGCGCAGCGCCTCGCCCAGCGCCAGCCGCGGCGTCGGCCGGTCCAGCCGCGCGCGCAGGCTCGGCGCGTCGTCGGCGCGTGAATCGTCGCCGGCGCGCCAGCGATCCAGCGCCAGTGCCGCGTCGCCCAGCGTGCCGCTGACGCAGACCCGATCCCCGGCCCGCGCGCCGCTGCGGCGCAGTGCGCCGCCGGCCGGCACGATGCCGAGCGCGGTGATGGTGATGCTCAGCGGCCCGCGCGTGGTGTCGCCGCCGACCAGGTGCACGCCGGCCTGATCGGCGAGCTGCTTGAGGCCGTCGGCGAAGCCGGCGAGCCAGCTTTCATCAGCTTGCGGCACTGCCAGCGCGAGCGTGAACCAGCGCGCCCTGGCGCCCATCGCGGCGAGGTCGGAGAGGTTTACCGCCAGCGCCTTCCAGCCGACGTCGAACGCGCGGCTTTCTTCGGGGAAATGGCGGCCACTGATCAGCGTGTCGCTGGTGATCGCCAGCTCGTAGCCCGGCGGCGGCGCCAGCAGCGCGCAGTCGTCGCCGATGCCGAGCACGACGTCGTCGGCCGCGCCCGACAGCGGCGCGAAATAGCGGCGGATCAGTTCGAACTCGTCCATGGATCGATTTTCGGGCTCGGAACCCACTTCCAGGCGAACCACTGTAGGAGCGGACCCTGTCTGCGACTCAGGCCCATCCGACGCAGTCGCGGACAGGGTCCGCTCCTACAGTGCGGTATCAATAACCCGCGCCGATCTCGCTGCCCCGCGCATCGCGCGCCAGCTTGTCGAGCACGCCGTTGACGAACTTGTAGCCTTCCTCGGCGCCGAAGATCTTGGCCAGGTTCACCGCCTCGTTGACGACGACTTTCCACGGCACTTCGATCTTGTATTTGAGCTCGTAGGCGCCGAGCAGCAGCACCGCGTGCTCCACCGGGTCGAGCTGGTTCAGCGGCCTGTCCAGATGCGGCACCAGCATCATCGTCAGATCCGGCGCCTGGTCGACGACACCTTTCAGCAGTTCGTTGAAATACTCGCCGTCGGCGCGGCCCAGACCTTCGGGCTGTTCGCGGAACTGCGTCAGCATGCCTTCCGGCGGCGTCTCGTTGACCAGCCACTGATACAGCGCCTGCACGGTGAGACGGCGCGCCAGACCGCGGCGGCTTTGCGAACCCTGGTATGCCTGTTCGCTCACGCGACGCTCCTGGCCAGCTTGATCATGTCGAGGGTGGCGGCCGCCGCCTCGTAACCCTTGTTGTCGCGGCCGGGGCCGGCGCGATCGTGCGCCTGCTGCGCGGTGTTGACGGTAAGCACGCCGAACGCGACCGGGCGGCCATGCTTGAGCTGCACGTCCATCAGGCCGCGCGCGCATTCGCCGGCGACGTATTCGAAGTGCGGCGTGTCGCCGCGGATCACCGCGCCGAGCACGATCACGCCGTCGTAACGTCCGGCGGCGAGGATGCGATCCGCCGCCAGAGGCAACTCGAACGCGCCGGGCGCGCGGAATTCCTGCACGTGTTCGGCGGCAATGCCCCAGTCCGCTCAGGCAGCGGCGCGCGCCGGCCAGCAGCGGCTCGATGATGTCGGTGTTCCACTGCGTCGCGCAGATGGCGATGCGCACGCCGGTCAGATCACCGGCCTGGGCTGCGGGCGCCGAGTAGCCGGTCTTCCCTGGGATATTGGTCATTGAGCCTGTCGACATAAAAGAGCGTTTGTCTCCTTCCCCCGCGTAGCGGGGGAAGGTCGGGATGGGGGCGAAGCGGAGAGAGCCAATCCGCTACGACTCGCCCCCACCCTAGCCCTCCCCCGCTTCGCGGGGGAGGGAATATTCAAAGGGACGTTCAATCACAGGGAACGTATTCGAGCACTTCCAGACCGAACCCGGACAGCGCATGCATGCGCTTGGGCGCCGACAGCACGCGCATCTTGCGCACGCCGACGTCGGCCAGGATCTGCGCGCCGATGCCGTAGGTGTGCAGCGTCTTCGGGTCCGCGGTGCTGTTGTGATCGGCTTCGGTGATCTTGTGCAGGCCGACGATCTGCTGCACCAGTTCACGCGGCGATTCCGGCTTGCGCAGCAGCACGACGACGCCATTGCCCTCGTCGGCGATGCGCTTGAGCGCGCGCTTCAGCGGCCAGCCGAAATGCTCGTTCTCGACGCCGAGCACGTCGGCCAGCGTATTGCGGATATGCACGCGCACCAGCGTCGGCGCGTTGGGCTTGATGTTGCCCCTGACCATCGCCAGGTGGACCGTGTTGTCGACCGTGTCCTGGAACGTCACCAGGCGGAAGTCGCCGAACTCGGTCTTCACCGTGGTCTCGGCGACGCGCTCGACGGTGTGCTCGTTGTCGAGGCGATAGCGGATCAGGTCGGCGATCGTGCCGATCTTGAGGTCGTGCTCGCGCGCAAAGATTTCCAGATCGGGACGGCGCGCCATGCTGCCGTCCTCGTTGAGGATCTCGCAGATCACCGCGGCCGGCTCCAGCCCGGCCATGCGCGCCAGATCGCAACCCGCCTCGGTGTGGCCAGCACGCGCCAGCACGCCGCCGGGCTGCGCGGTCAGCGGGAAAATGTGGCCGGGCTGCACCAGATCCTGCGGCTGCGCGTCGCGTTTGACCGCGGTGCGGATCGTGTGCGCCCGGTCGAACGCGGAAATGCCGGTGGTGACGCCGGTGGCGGCCTCGATCGACACCGTGAACGCGGTGGCGAACTGGGTGCCGTTGTCGGCGACCATCGGCGGCAGGCGCAGCTGCTTGCAGCGCTGCTCGCTCAAGGTCAGGCAGATCAGGCCGCGGGCGAAACGCGCCATGAAGTTGATGTCTTCCGGCCGCACCTTCTCGGCGGCCATGACCACGTCGCCTTCGTTTTCGCGGTCTTCGTCGTCCATCAGCACGACCATCTTGCCGGCCTTGAAGTCGGCGACGATTTCCTCGACCGAGTTCAGCGTGCGGCTGCGCAGCGACTCGTTGGCGGGACTCAGGGTTTTGACGGATGCGTTCATGGGGCTCTACTCCTCACCTGCTCGGGCGGCGAGCAGACGTTCCAGATATCGGGCAATCAGATCAACTTCCAGGTTGACCGCGTCGCTGACCTGCAGGCTGCCGAGCGTGGTGTGCGTCAGCGTCTGCGGGATGATGTTAACTCCAAAGCGCCGGCCCTCGACCTCGTTGACGGTCAGGCTAACGCCGTTGATCGTGATCGAGCCCTTGCGCGCGATGTAGCGCGCCAGCTCCTGCGGCACCTCGAACAGCATGCGCCAGCTGCGCGCGTCCTCGCGTCGTTCGATCAGACGGCCCAGGCCGTCGACATGACCGCTGACCATGTGGCCGCCGAGCGGCTTGTGTGCGGTCAGCGCCTTTTCCAGGTTGACCGGCATGTTCTGCGCCCAGCTGCCGGCCGTGGTCGCGCCCAG
The DNA here is from genome assembly GCF_965279055.1 of Hydrocarboniphaga sp. NCBI lineage: Bacteria > Pseudomonadati > Pseudomonadota > Gammaproteobacteria > Nevskiales > Nevskiaceae > Hydrocarboniphaga > Hydrocarboniphaga sp. The sequence continues at coordinate 3,826,318 of NZ_OZ257125.1, forward strand.
GGTTTCGCCGGACAGGTCGGCGTCGAAGCCCTGTTCATACAGCTTGATCGCGGTCAGGCAGACGCCGTTGCAGGCAATGCTGTCGCCGAGGGCGACGCCTTTCAGATAGCCGTCGCCGGACTCGAAGCGCAGGCGGCGGTCGCCGCCGATGTTCTCGATCGCGGTGATGCGGCCCACGGATTCGACGATGCCGGTAAACATGCTCAGATTTCCTCGATCGCGGCGGTGATTTTGAGGTCCGCGCCGACGCGGCGGACATCGGTGTAACGCAGGCGCAGGCGCTGATCGAGCTGGCCGACCGCCAGATTGGCCAGGCCGCGCGCCTCGCTGCCGAGCAGCGACGGCGCGAGATAGACCAGCAGCTCGTCGACGAGCTTCGCTTCCAGCAGCGAGCCGGCCAGCGTCGGCCCACATTCGATCAGCAACTCGTTGATGCCGGCGGCGCCGAGTGCTTTGAGCGCGAGGTCGAGGTCGAGCGTGTGGATCGAGATCAGCGGCAGGATGATCACCTCGACGTCGTCGGGACGCTGCACCGGCTCCTTGCCGACCAGCCACAGGCGCCGCGCACCCGGCGCCCAGACGCGTGCATCCACCGGCACGCGCGCCTGCGGATCGAGCACGATGCGGTCGGGCTGGCGCTGGTTTCCCCCTCTCCCCCCGGGACCGTTCCCCCCTCTCCCTCCGGGAGAGGGGCCGGGGGTGAGGGCGTTGCCGATAGCAGGGTGGCTGCTTTCTGCGAAGCCCTCACCCGGCGCTTCGCGCCACCCTCTCCCGGGGGGAGAGGGGACAAGATCACGCACCGTCAGCTGCGGATCGTCGGCCAGCACGGTGGCGGAGGAGGTCAGCACCGCGCCGGCTTCGGCGCGCAGGCGATGCACGTCGGCGCGCGCCTCGGCACCGGTGATCCATTGCGATTCGCCGCTGGCGGTCGCGGTGCGGCCGTCGAGGCTTGCGCCCAACTTCAGGCTCACGAACGGACGGCCGCGCTCCATGCGCGAGACGAAGCCGCGATTGAGCTGGCGCGCAGCGGCTTCCATCAGGCCGCTTTCGACATCGATACCGGCAGCGAGCAGCGCATCGATGCCACGCCCGGCGACCAGCGGATTCGGATCGCGCATCGCGACGATCACGCGCTTGGGCTGCGCCGCGATCACCGCGTCGGAACACGGCGGCGTGCGCCCGTGATGCGAGCAGGGCTCGAGCGTCACGTAGATGTCCGAGCCGCAGGCGCGGTCGCCGGCCATGCCGAGCGCGAACACTTCCGCATGTGGCCCGCCGGCGCGCTCGTGCCAGCCTTCGCCGACGATTTCACCGTCACGCACGATCACGCAGCCGACACGCGGATTCGGGAACGTGCCCAAGCGGCCGCGATCCGCCAGGTGCAGCGCGCGGGCCATCGCAGCGGCGGGAGTGAGGGCGTTCAAAGGGAAATGCAGCGACGAAAGCAGCTCAGACCGTGCGCTTGCGGACGATCTTGTCGGCTTCGATCAGCGGCAACTGGCTCTTGCGCTGCTCGGCCGTCGGCAGCGTCTGCAGGCGTTCGATCTCTTCACGGAAAGCGTTCACGTCTTCGAAACTGCGGTAAATCGACGCGAAACGCACGTAGGCGACATGGTCCAGATCGCGCAGCTCGTCCATGACCCATTCGCCGACCTGGCGCGACGGCACTTCGCGTTCTCCGGTCGCGCGCATCTTGCGCATCACGTTCTCGACCGCGTGATCGACCATCTCCGGCGACACCGGCCGCTTGTAGATCGCGTGATCGATGCCCTGGCGCAGCTTGTCCTCGCGGAAAGGTTCCGGATCGCCGCTGCGCTTGATCACGTTCGGCGTCGACAGTTGCGCCTTCTCGAACGTGGTGAAGCGGCCGAAACACACCGGGCATTCACGCCGCCGCCGCACCTGCGAGCCGTCCTCGGCCATGCGCGAATCGATCACGCGCGTGTCGGGTGCTTTGCAGAAGGGGCATTGCATCGGAGTGGGCGCTCAGCCCGAACAGCAGGAAAAACACCGCGAAACCCCGTTCATCCCGAGTAGCCGCTTGCGGCGTATCGAGGGACGCACGCGCGCTGCGTCCCTCGATACGCTCACGGCGTGAGCTACTCGGGAGGAACGGAGGTCGGTTGTGTTAATCACGAAAGGCTTATGCCTTGCTGCCGTAAACCGGAAACCGGCCGCAAAGCTCGCTGACTTCGCCGCGCACGCGCGTGACCGTCGCTTCGACATCGCCGGCCGCCGACATCGTGTCGACCAGGTCGGCGATCCAGTTCGCGACCTGCTTCATTTCGGCTTCCTTGAAACCGCGCGTCGTGCTGGCGGGCGAACCCAGGCGCAGGCCCGAGGTCACGAACGGCGACTTCGGATCGTTCGGCACCGAGTTCTTGTTGACGGTGATGTGCGCGCGGCCAAGCACCGCCTCGGCATCCTTGCCGGTCACGTTCTTGGCGATCAGGTCGAGCAGGAACAGGTGATTGTCGGTACCGCCGGAGACCACCTTGTAGCCGCGCTCGAGCAGCACGGCCGCCATCGCACGCGCATTGGCGACGACCTGCTTCTGATACGCCTTGAAGCCGGGTTCCAGCGCTTCCTTGAACGCAACCGCCTTGGCCGCGATCACATGCATCAGCGGGCCGCCCTGAATGCCGGGGAACACCGCGCTCTGGAACTTCTTGTTGAATTCTTCCGGCTGCCCCTTGGTCAGGATGATGCCGCCGCGCGGGCCGCGCAGCGTCTTGTGCGTGGTGCTGGTGACGACGTGCGCATGCGGCAGCGGGCTCGGATATTCGCCGGCGGCGACCAGGCCGGCGATGTGCGCCATGTCGACCCAGAAATACGCGCCGACCTTGTCGGCGATCGCGCGCATGCGCGCCCAGTCCTTGACGCGCGAGTACGCGGAGAAGCCGCCGATCAGCATCTTCGGCTTGGTCTCGATCGCGATGCGCTCCATCTCGTCGTAGTTGATCAGGCCGGTTTCCACATCCAGGCCGTACGGCACGATCTTGTACTGCTTACCGCTGAAATTGGCCGGGTTGCCGTGGGTCAGGTGACCGCCCTGCGCCAGGTTCATGCCCATCACCACGTCGCCGGGATTGACCAGCGCCAGGAAGATCGCGGCATTGGCCTGCGCGCCGGAATGCGGCTGCACGTTGGCGTAGTCGCAGTCGAAGACCTGCTTGATGCGATCGATCGCGAGCTGCTCGGCGATGTCGACGAATTCGCAGCCGCCGTAGTAACGCTTGCCCGGATAACCTTCGGCGTACTTGTTGGTCAGCGACGAACCCTGGGCCTCCATCACCGCCGGGCTCGCGTAGTTCTCCGAGGCGATCAGCTCGATATGCGCTTCCTGGCGCGCGCTTTCGTCTTTGATGACGGCGGCGAGCTCGGGATCGAACTGATTGAGGCTAGGGGCTTTGGTCCACATTTGTTCGGTACTTCCCTTCCGTCTCGTTATGTTTCCCCTCTCCCTCCGGGAGAGGGGCCAGGGGTGAGGGCCTCTCCGTTCCGAACCCAACCTGGATCGGAGAAGTCCTCACCTGGCCCTTCGGGCCACCCTCTCCCGGAGGGAGAGGGCTAAAGCTCCGCTCAGTCCACCACTTCCAGCATCAGGTTGAGCGCCTTGCGCGCCGGCTCGGCGACCGCTTCCGGCACGCGGATGCGGTTCACCACGTTGCCGGCGACCAGGTTGTCCAGGCACCACGCGAGGTGCTGCGGATCGGTGCGGAACATCGTCGAGCACATGCACACGGTCGGGCTCATGAACTGCACCGTCACGCCCTTGGCTTTCATCTCGTCGCCGAGACGGTTCACCAGGTTCAGCTCGGTGCCGATCAGCCAGTGCGTACCCGGCGCCGCTGCGCGTACCGTGCGCAGGATGTATTCGGTGCTGCCGACGTAGTCGCTCTTCTGGCAGACCTCGTAGCTGTTCTCCGGATGGCTGATGACCAGGCCGCCGGGCGTGTTCTTGCGGAAGTTGTCGATGTGCGCCGGCTGGAACATCTGGTGCACCGAGCAAAAGCCTTTCCACAGGATGATCTTGGCGTTTCGAATCTGCTCGTCGCTCAGGCCACCGCGCGGCTTCATGAAATCCCAGGTGACCATCTGCTCCATCGGGATGCCCATGGTCAGGCCGGTGTTGCGGCCCAGGTGCTGGTCGGGGAAGAACAGCACTTTTTCGCGGCGCGCGAAGCTCCACTCCAGCACCGCGCGGGCATTGGAACTGGTGCAGACGATGCCGCCGTGGCTGCCGCAGAAGGCTTTCAGGTCGGCCGCGGAATTGATGTAGGTGACCGGCGTGACGTGCTCGTCCGGATCACACAGCGTGCTGATTTCTTCCCAGCACTTGCGCACCTTGACCAGGTTGGCCATGTCGGCCATCGAGCAGCCGGCTGCCAGGTCGGGAAGGATCACGCTGCGCTGGCCGAAGGTCAGGATATCCGCGACCTCGGCCATGAAATGCACGCCGCAGAAGACGATGAACTCCGCATCGGAGTCGGCCGCCATCTGCGACAGCTTCAGCGAGTCGCCGGAGAAATCGGCGTGCTTGAAGACCTCGTTGCGCTGGTAATGGTGGCCCAGGATCGCCAGGCGCTTGCCCAGGATCGCCTTGGCGGCGGTGATGCGGGCATCGCACTCACCGTCGTCCATCAGGCTGAATTGGTCAATCTTGAGTGCCGCTGACATGCCTATTCCCGGTGGGAAGCGGACGCGGATTCTACTGCATTGCGGCCGCTGGCGATCCCGATTTACAGGACCCTGGCACCTGGAACTGGGGGATTTTTGGCCAAATTCAAGCGCGCTGCTCACCTTCCCCCGCGTGCGGGGGAGGGAATATTCATTTGAAGCGCTTGATCAGCCGCTGACGCTTCTTGACCTGGCGGCCGGTCAGCACGTTCTTCTTGTCCTTGAACGGGTTGTCGCCGGTCTTGAAGCTCAGCACCAGGGGCACGCCCTTGAGCTGGAAGTGGTCGCGGAACTCGTTGGCCAGGTAGCGCTTGTAGGTCGTCGTCAGCTTGTCGGTCTGGTTGCCGTGAATGACGATGTGCGGCGGGTTGCTGCCGCCCTGGTGGGCGTAGCGCAGCTTGATGCGGCGGCCGAGCACCGCCGGCGGCTGGTGCCGGTCGACGCTGCGCTCGAGGATGCGCGTCAGCTCCGGCGTCGGCAGATCCTTCATCGTCGATTCGTACGCGACCTTGACGTCGCGCATCACCACGCCGACGCCCGAGCCGTGCTTGGCGCTGATGTAGTGCACCGGCGTGTAATCCAGGAACGGCATCTTCAGGCCGACCTGATACTTGGCCTGCTCGCGTTCGCCCTGGTCCAGGCCGTCCCACTTGTTGACCGCGAGAATCATCGCGCGGCCTCGTTGAGCGATGAGTCCCATCAGGCGCGCGTCCTGCTCGCCGATGTCGGCGTGCGCGTCGACCACGGCGATCACCACGTGCGCGCCTTCGATCGCCTGCAGCGTCTTGATGATCGAGAATTTCTCGATCACTTCCTCGACCCGCGAACGGCGCCGGATGCCGGCGGTGTCGATCAACGTGTACGGATTGCCCTCGTATTCGAACGGCACGCGGATCGCATCGCGCGTGGTGCCGGGCTTGTCGGCCGCGACCACGCGCTCGTCGCCGACCAGGCGATTCACCAACGTGGATTTGCCGACGTTCGGGCGCCCCACGATGGCGACACGCACCTCGCCTTCCACGTCCGGCAGCTCGGCATTGTTCGCCGGGAATTTGCCAAGCACCGAGCGCAGCAGCGGGGCGACACCGTCGCCGTATTCGGCCGAAACCGCCACCGGCTCGCCGACGCCCAGCGCGTAGAAATCGGCCACCGCGGTGCCGCGATCCGAGCCGCGCGCCTTGCCCTCGGTCTTGTTGACCAGCAGGGTCAGCGGCTTGCCGAGCTTGCGCAGCTTGCCGGCGATGGCCTCGTCGCTGCTGTGGCGGCCGGCCTTGGCGTCGGTCATGAAGAAGATGTGGTCGGCATCTTCCAGCGCCATCTGCGCCTGCTCTTCGGCCAGCGCCGCGAGCGGGTCGGCGGACTCCGGCATCAGACCGCCGGTGTCGACGACGATGAAGGATTTGTCCTCGAACACGCCATAGCCGTACTGACGATCACGCGTCAGGCCGGCGAAGTCGGCCACCAGCGCGTCGCGCGTGCCGGTCAGACGATTGAACAGCGTGGATTTGCCGACGTTGGGACGCCCGACCAATACCAACACCGGGAGTCCCGATTGCATTTTTGTCTTCTACTTTTTGTTGAGTGTAAGGGCCGCGAGACGGCCACCGGCGTTCTGCAGGTACAGCAGATCTTCGCTGGCTACCGGCTGCGCGGTGATCGGCGAGGAGCCCAGGCGCGTGCGGCCAACGATCTTGCCGTCGGACGGATCCATCCAGTGCAGATAGCCTTCGAAATCGCCGACGACGACATAGCCGCCGAAGAACGCCGGCGGCGAGGTGTGACGATACAGCAGGCCTTCCTGCTTCCAGGCGGCGGCGCCGCTCTTGGCGTCCAGGCCCCAGATCACGCCGGACTCATCCGACACGAAAACCTTATCGCCACCGGCCACGAGACTATTGAAAGATTTCACGCCGCGGCGCCAGCCGACCTGGCCATTGGTCGGGTCCAGGCACACCACTTCGCCGCCGAAGCTGGCGACGTACAGGCACTCGTCGCCGAGCACCATGTCGCCGTCGATGTCGACCAGGCGGTCGAGCACGGTGCGGCCGGCGGGGACGCTGATCGCCTGCTCCCAGCGCACCTGGCCGTCGGCCAGGTTCAGCGACACCAGGCGGCCGTTCTCCATGCCGACGACGACACTCGGGCCGATGATCACCGGCCGCGACATGCCGCGCAGCACCAGCTCGGGCACGGTGCGATCGAAGGTCCACAGACGCGAGCCGTTGCTGGCCGACAGGCCGAACACGCGGCCGTCGACCGAGCGCGCGACGACGACGTTGCCGTCGCCGACCGGCACGCCCAGCGCCTCGCTGGACAGCTGGGCGCGCCAGACTTCGCTGCCATCGGTGCGCTTCAGCGCGATGATCTCGCCTTCCAGCGTCCCGACCAGCACCAGATCACCGGAGACGCCGGGACCGGCGGCGATGCGACCCTTGGTGTTGATCTCCCACAGGCGCTTGCCGTTGTCGACGCCGTAGGCATAGACGCGGCCCTTGATGTCGGCGGCGTAGACCGCGTCGACCTGTAGGCTGGGCGCCAGCTCGGTGAAGAACTTGTCGCCGCCAACACCGGCGCTGGTCGCCCACAGCGTCCGCGGCTGGATCGCCGGATTGTCGATAGCCACCAGCTTGGCCGGCTCGCGGACCTTGCCCTTGTCGGAACAGCCAGCGAGCGCGCCGGCGAGCAGCAGCGCGGCGACAGCGGCGGAAGTTACATGACCAGCGTGCTTCAGGCGCATCAGGATTTCACCGGGTCCGCGGCGGCGGCTTCCACCGCCAGATCGTCGAGTTTCTGCTGCAGCAGCGCGCGGTTGGCCGCGGCTTCGGGCGCCTTGTCGAGCGCGGCCTGATAGGCCTTGCGCGCGCTGTCGCGGTCGTTTCTGGAATAGGCGATATCGCCGCGCAGCTCGGCGTACAGGCTGGCGTATTCGCCGGCGTCGCCGTCGAGCAGCTTGAGCGCGTCGTCGGGCTTGCTCTGCTGCCACAGCACGCGCGCCTTGCGCAGCTGGGCGAGCTGCTTCAGGCCGTCTTCGTCACCGTGCTCGGCGACCCAGTCGAGCCGCTTCAGCGCACCGTCGTAGTCCTTGTCGACGACCGCGACCTGGGCCAGGCGCAGCGCCGCGGCGCTGGCGTAGGGCGAGCCGGCATGATCCGACTGCAGCTTGTCGGCGATGCTTTTGGCCTCGTCCGGCTTGGAGGCGGTCAGCGCCTTTTTCAGGTCGTCGTACATCTGCGAGGCGGTCAGCGCCTGCTTCTCCTGGTAGCCCTTCCAGGCCTGCCAGCCACCGATCGCGCCGAAGCCGATGACCAGGCCGGCGGCCAGCGCCACCCAGTTCTCCTTGAACCAGCGCTTGAGGTTCTCGAGTTCTTCTTCGTCGTCTAGATGAGTGGCCATGATTCTTCTGGTGGTTGTGCCGCTCGCCGGCGGCATCGAAAAGGTAAGGGAGCGCCGTACGCCGCGTCAGCGGACTAACAGACTGCCAAGCCGGGCCGGCAGTTCAGCCCAGGTGCAGGTTTCTTGCGGGGAGGCAGCGTCGCGCAGCGATTTTACTTGAACCTGGCCCGCCGCGACCTCGGCATCGCCCAGTACCAGCGCGTAACGGGCTCCGCTGCGGTCGGCGCGCTTGAACTGGGCCGGCAGCTTGCCGCCGCCGACGTTGAGCTGTACGCCGGCGCCCGGCAGCACGTCGCGCAGCTGCTCGGCCAGCTTGCTGGCGGCGCGCTGCGCGGCCTCGCCGATCGTGCAGAAGTAGATCGCCGGGCCGCCGGCCGGCGCCCTGCCCTGGGCCTGCAGCAGCAGGATCAGGCGCTCGACGCCGCTGGCCCAACCCACCGCCGGCGTAGGCCCGCCGCCGAGTTGCTCGACCAGGTTGTCGTAGCGTCCGCCGGCGCAGACCGTGCCCTGGGCGCCGAGCTCGGTGGTGACCCACTCGAACACGTCCTTGGTGTAGTAATCCAGGCCGCGCACCAGGCGCGGATTGACCACGTGGGCGACGCCCATGTCGCTCAAGGCCAGCCTCAGGCCGTCGAAATGCGCGGCGGATTCGGCGTCCAGATAATCGAGAATGCTCGGCGCGTCGCGAACGATCTCCTGCGTCGCCGGCACTTTGGAGTCGAGCACGCGCAGCGGATTGGCGTGCAGGCGCTTGCGCGAGTCCTCGTCCAGCGAGGACTCGTAGCGCAGCAGGAATTCGATCAGCGCCGTGCGATAGCGCGTGCGCGTGTCGCCGGTCCCCAGCGAGTTCAGCTGCAGCTCCAGGCCGCTGAAGCCGAGCTTCTTCCACAGCCGCGCCGACATCGCGATCAGCTCGGCATCGACGTCCGGCCCGGCAATGCCATAAGCCTCGACATTGAGCTGGTGGAACTGGCGATAGCGCCCGGCCTGCGGCCGCTCGTAGCGGAACACCGGGCCGGTGCACCAGATGCGCTGCTGCTGGTTGTGAAACAAGCCGTGCTCGACGCCCATGCGCACCGCGCCGGCGGTGAACTCGGGGCGCAGCGAGATGTGCTCGCCGCCGCGATCCTCGAAGGAATACATCTCCTTCTCGACGACGTCGGTGACTTCGCCGACGGCGCGCTTGAACAGATCGGTGCGCTCGACCACCGGCAGGCGGATTTCGGCGTAGCCGTAGTCTTCGAACACGCTGCGCGCGCTGTCATGCAGGTGCTGCCACAGGCCGGAATCGGCCGGCAGCACGTCGTTGAAACCACGGATGGACTGGATTTTCTGGGTCATGACTTTGCAGGCTTGCGCCGATGGAGTGCCCGCATCAGCCGCGCGACAGCAGCGACTTCAGGCGTCGCAGCGCGCCGGAGCGCTTCTGGTACAGCGTCGAATGCGCGGCGCTGCGCTCGGACTCGGGGCGGCCGGCGGTGTAGTAGTACAGCGCCAGCGACTTGCGCGAGCGGTTTTCCGGGCAGGTCAGCGGCTGAGGATGGCCGTGATAGGAGTCGTCGTTGGTATTGAATACGACCATGCGATTGAACAGCGGCGCAATGCGCTGCTGCGCCGCCTGCATGCCGCGATCCCACAGCTCGAGTTCGCCGCCGTAGCTCGCCGGCCAGTCCTGATTCAAATACAGCAGCAGGTTCAGGCGCCGATCGAGCCTGAGCTTTTTGTGCACGTTGAAATCGGCGTGAATGCCGAGAAAACCGCGCGCGCCGATCTGATGCAGGCCACCGCCTTCCATGTAGGGATCGGGGATCAGGCCGTCGATGCCGGTCAGGGTTTCGAGCACACCGAGGAACGCGGCGCTGTTCAACGCGGCCAGCAGCGCGCGCGTGGTAGGGCCCATGTGCTGCGGCTGGTTCAGCGCCAGCTTCAGCGAGTTGCGATGTATGTGGCGATACCAGAACGGCTGATCCGCGCGCGGAAATTCATCGACCACGCTCTGCAGCATCGAGTTGTCGAACAGGCCGTCGACGACCACGTGCGGAAAGGGTCGAGCCTGCTGGTAGCTGTCGCGCAGATCTTCGGCGGCGGCCCGCAGTCGCGTGATGTCGAGCGGCCCGCTGCCGGGATCTGCTGCCGCGTGGATATGCCGCTGCGCCAGGCTCATTCGGACTTTGCTTCCGTAGCGGCTGCGGCCCTGGCGGCACGTGTCGCCGCAATGCGTTCGCGCACCAGCGTATCGAGGCGCTCGACCAGCTGATCGTTGTGCACTTTCTGCTGGATCTTGCCGTCGATGTAGACCGAGTTCGGATAGCCGCCGGCGACGCCGATCGCGGCTTCGCGCGACTCGCCCGGGCCGTTGACGACGCAGCCGATCACCGCCAGATCCAGCGGCTCGTCGATGTCCTCGAAGCGGCGCTCGAGTTCGGCGACGACCTTGACCACGTCGAAGTTCTGCCGCGAGCAGCTCGGGCAGGCCACCAGGTTGATGCCGCGGTTGCGCACGTGCAGCGACTTCAGGATGTCCCAGCCGACCTTCACTTCCTCGATCGGATCGGCGGCCAGCGAAATGCGGATGGTGTCGCCGATGCCGTCGGCGAGCAGCATGCCCAGGCCGATCGACGATTTGACCGCGCCGGAGCGCAGGCCACCGGCTTCCGTTATGCCCAGATGCAGCGGCTGGTCGATCAGCTTGGCAAGCTTGCGATACGCGGCGACGGTCAGGAAAATTTCGGAGGCCTTCAGCGAAACTTTGAAGTCGTCGAAGTTGTGGCGCTGCAGGATTTCGACATGGCGCAGCGCCGATTCCACCAGCGCGTCGGCATTCGGCTCGCCGTATTTTTCCTGCAGGTCGGCTTCCAGCGAACCGGCGTTGACGCCGATACGGATCGGGATGCCGTGATGGCGCGCACAGGCGATCACTTCGGCAATTTTCGCTTCGCTGCCGATGTTGCCCGGGTTGATGCGCAGGCAGTCGGCGCCGGCTTCGGCGGCGGCGATGCCGCACTTGTAGTTAAAGTGGATGTCGGCGACCAGCGGCATGTAGCCGACCTGCTTCTTGATCTCCTTGAACGCGCGCGCCGCGGCGAGCGTCGGCACCGACACGCGGACGATGTCGACACCGGCTTTCTGCGCCGCCTGGATCTGCGCGACCGTGGCGGCGACGTCCTCGGTGTCGGTGTTGGTCATCGTCTGCACCGACACCGGCGCGTCGCCGCCGACCGCAACGCGGCCAACGCGAATCTGCCGGCTCTTGCGGCGCTCGATCTTGTGATGCGCGGTCATCGACATGGCGTCGCTCGCAGCCTGTCGTTACGGGCGCGGCGCCAGCGGCACCGAGAAGCGCGCGGTGGCGCTGTCGCGGATCAAGGCCTTGATATCGACGTTGGCGCCCTGGTACTGCAACTGCACGCCCGGCGCGTTGCCAAGGAATACCGCGTAAGGCGGCGTGCCTTCCAGCACCTGACGCTCGCCGGCCTGGACGACGCGGTTCAGCAGGACCTTGCCGTTGGCATCGGCGACGCGCGCCCAGGAAATCGACACGAAATTCAGCAGCAGCTGCGGGCTGCCCGGCGACGTGCTGATCGGCGCGCTCGCGACCGGCTTGGCAGGCTGCGTTTCGGCGGCGGTGGCCGAGGCCGGCGAGGTCACCGCTGCGCTGGCCGCGGTGGTCTCGCTGCCGGCCGTCGCCGCCGGCGGCGGATTCGAGGCGCCGCCACCGGCCGGCGCGGCACTGTAGCCAGCGGCTTCGCCGGTGACGGCAGGAGCGGCAGTTTCGGCAGCAGGCGCGACGGCGTCGACCGCCGGAGGCTCGCCGCCCGGCGCGCTGGTTTCGCTGGTCGCCGGCGCGCTGATCGGCAGCGACGGCAGGCCGGCCCGCTCGCCGCGCAGGTACCAGATCAGCACGCCGGCGGCGATCGCCAGCAGCGCCACCATCAGCACGCCGCCGAAGCGGCGCGCGCCGCCTTCGCTGCCGGTGCCCAGGCGCAGCTTGGCCGGCGGCGCGATCGGCTTGGGTTGCACGCGCGAGGCGTAGGCGGCCATCAGCTTTTCTTCCGGAATGCTCAGCACCTTGGCGCACTTGCGGTAGTAGCCGCGCACGTATACCGGCTCGAGCAGCGCAGCGAAGTCGTCGCGCTCCAGCGCGTCCAGCGTACTGACCGCGAGCTTGGTCTGGCCGGCCAGCTCCGCCAGGCTCAGCTTGGCGCGTTCGCGCGCCGCACGGATCAGGGTGCCCGGACTCTCTGACGAGGGAGCCGGCGCGGCGGGAGCAGGGGCAGTGGCTTGCGGGGTCTCGGCGTTCATGGTGAGGATGCGTGCGGCAGGTTGCCGCTCTCTTCGGATTCGGGAAATTCTTTCTTCAGCCGCTGCTCGTAGGCGCGGGCTGCGACAGTATCGCCGAGAGCCTTCTCGGTGAGGGCGCCGATGAGTAAAGTTTCTGCGGTCGGCGGCCCGGCCTGCTGGTAGCGCTGCAGGAAAGCGCGGGCACGCAGGTAGTCTTTTTGCTGGTAAGACAGCCAGGCCATCTGCGACAGCGCGTCGGCGAACCCGGGGTTGGCCTGCAGCGCCGCGCGGAAATCGCGCTCGGCGCCGGCCAGATCGGGCTTCTTGCGCAGGCAGACGCCGGCGTTGGTCAGCGCCACTTCCGGCGTGCGGTACTGCTTGTCGGCGGCCGCCTGCTGGAACAGCTTGTCGGCCTCGGCGCCGCGCTGGTGCGCGCACAGGAATACGCCGTAGTTGTTCTTGGTCGAGGAATCCTTGGGGTCCAGCTCGAGCGCGCGGCGATAGTGCTTGTCGGCCAGCTCGTCCTCGCCGCGCTTGGCGTAGAGGTAGGCGATGGTCGAGTGCGCCGCCGGCAGGCGCGAGTCCTGCTCCAGCGCGCGCTGGAGTTTTTCCATCGCCAGGTCGTCCTGGTTCTGACGCGCGTAGTCGATGCCGAGCTGGGTGTTGAGCTTGGCGGCCTCGGCGTAGTCCGGCTTGCTGTCGTTCTGGATTGCGCCCTGATCGTTGCTGGTGGTGCTGACGCAGGCAGCCGACAGCAAGACGAGCGCGGCAATGAGAGCGGTGCGTGCGGCCTGGGTCATCGACCGTTCGACGCTGCCGAACCGATCTCGACCTTGACGCCCAGGTCCCGCAGGCGCTGCTTCTGCTTGTTCTGCACGCGGCCGACCAGCTGGCCGCAGGCCGCGTCGATGTCGTCGCCGCGCGTACGCCGCGTCGTGACCAGAATGTCCTTCTGCTTCAGGATCTCGGCAAAGCGCGCGATCGCATCCGCCTTGGAGCGCTTGTACTGCGCCTCCGGGAACGGATTGAACGGAATCAGATTGACCTTGGCCGGCATGCCGGCGAGCAGCTTGGCCAGCTGGCGCGCGTGGTCCGGGTGATCGTTGACACCGTCGAGCATCACGTACTCGTAGACGATGTGCATCTTGCGATCCTTGCCCGAGGTATAGCGGCGGCAGGCGTCCATCAGTTCGGCGATCGGATACTTGCGATTGATCGGCACGAGCTTGTTGCGCAGCTCGTCGTTCGGCGCGTGCAGGCTGACCGCCAGCGCGGTGTCGCAATCGCTGCGCAGCCGGTCCATGAACGGCACCAGGCCGGAGGTGGACACGGTGACGCGGCGCTTGGACAGGCCAAAGCCGAAGTCGTCCTGCAGGATGCTGATCGCGACCAGGGTCTGCGCATAGTTGGCCAGCGGCTCGCCCATGCCCATGAACACGACGTTGCTGATCACGCGCTCGTTCTGGAAGTCGCCGCCGAGCGTCTTGGCTGCGAACCAGACCTGGGCGACGATCTCGGCCGCGGTGAGGTTGCGGCTGAAACCCTGCTGCGCGGTCGAGCAGAACGAGCAGTCCATCGCGCAGCCGACCTGGCTGCTGATGCACAGCGTGCCGCGGTTGGCTTCGGGAATGAATACGGTCTCGATGGCGTTGCCGCCGTCGAGCTTGAGCACCCATTTGCGGGTGCCGTCGGTGGAGATCTGCTCGGCGAGCAGCTCCGGGTGGAAGATGTCGAAGCGCGCCTGCATGCGCTGGCGCAGGTCCTTGGACACGTTCGTCATCGCTTCGAAATCGTCGACACCGCGGCGATAGATCCAGCCCATGATCTGGTCGGCGCGATAGGCGGCTTCGCCCATGTCGGCAAACAAGGCGCGCATCTGCACGCGGTTGAGGCCGAACAGGTTGACCTTCTTCGAGCCGGCCGCCGCCACCGGGACCGCGGGGGCCTCGGTGGCGGCGCTCTGCAACTCGGTGGTCAGGTCCTGCACGGCCTCGTCCTCATGCGCTTAGCGGGTACGCGGCGCCAGCTCGGTGGCGCGGAAGAAGTAGGCGATCTCGGTCGCCGCGGCTTCGACGCTGTCGCTGCCGTGAACCGCATTCTCGTCGATCGAGTCGGCGAAATCGGCGCGGATCGTGCCCTTTTCGGCCTTCTTCGGGTCGGTGGCACCCATGATGTCGCGGTGCTTGGCGATCGCGTTCTCGCCTTCCAGCACCTGGATCACGACCGGGCCGCTGACCATGAACGCCACCAGATCCTTGAAGAAGCCACGCGCGGAGTGGGCGGCGTAGAAACCGCCGGCTTCCTTTTCGGTCAGGTGGGTCATGCGCGACGCGACGATCTTGAGACCGGCCTGCTCGAAGCGCGTGTAGATCTGGCCAATGACGTTCTTGCCGACAGCGTCCGGCTTGATGATGGAGAGGGTGCGTTCGACAGCCATCTGAATGATCCTATTTTGGTGGAGCGGGTGTAGGGCCCGGGAAGACTCCCGGGCCAGAAAAATGCGGCGCCGCCGGCCGGCGAGCCAGACCGACGGTAGAAAAGCCGGCCATTTTAGTCGCTAGGGGGCTTGCGCAGCAATCGAAAACCGGTTTAGGCCGGGCGCCGCGGCGGCCTGCCGTAGGCAATACCCAGCATCAGCGCGCCGGCGGCGAGCATCGGGATGCACAGGATCTGGCCCATGGTCAGCCAGCCGAAGGCCAGATAACCGATCTGCGAATCCGGCGTGCGCACGAACTCCACCGCCCAGCGAAACGTGCCGTAGAGCAGCAGGAACAGCCCGGACACCGCCATCGGCGGCCGCGGCTTGCGCGAAAACCACAGCAGCACGCAGAGCAGCACGAAACCTTCCAGAAAAGCTTCGTAGAGCATCGAAGGATGCCGCGGCAGCTGCTGCGGATCGGTCGGGAAGACCATCGCCCAGGGCAGTGTCGTCGGCGCGCCCCACAGTTCGGCGTTGATGAAGTTGCCGATGCGGCCGAACAACAGGCCGACCGGCACCACCGGCGTGATGAAGTCCGCGACATAGGCGAACGTCAGCTTGCGGCTGTGCGCATACCAGGCCAGCGCCACGATCACACCGATCAGGCCACCGTGGAACGACATGCCGCCTTCCCAGATGCGGAAGATCACCAGCGGATCGCGCAGGATCGTCAGGTGGCCGGCGGCGTCGTAGTTGTAGAAGAAGGTATAGCCGATGCGCCCGCCGAGGATCACGCCGAGCACGATGAAATACAGCAGATCCGACAGCTGCTGGCTGTTGAACGGGGTGAAGTCGCGGCGGCCGCGGCGCAGCGACAGCCAGTAGCCGACGCCGAAGCCGAGCAGGTACATCAGCCCGTACCAATGCACCTTGACCGGGCCCAGGGCGATGGCGACGGGGTCGATGTGGGGGTACTTGATCATGGGAGCCTAGTAATCGGGTCGTTGGCGCGGCGATTGTAGGAGCGGACCCTGTCCGCGACTGTGCCGGTGGGGCTTCAGTCGCGGACAGGGTCCGCTCCTACAGGGCAGCCGAGAGCTTAAGCCAGCCGGCAGACGAAGCTCTTCAGGTACTTGGTCTCGGGGATCGCCGGGTGCACCGGGTGATCCTGCGCCTGCCCGCCCTGCTCCAGGATCTGCAGCCGGCGGCCGGCGGCGCGCGCCTCGCGCAGCAGGATGCGCTGCAGCTCGGAAGCCTCCATGTGGAACGAGCAGGAGCAGCTGATCAGAATGCCGTCCGGTGCCAGCAGCTGGATCGCCTGGCGGTTCAGCGCCGCGTAGTGCTCGGTGCCGGCGTCGGTGTCGCGCTTGCGCTTGATCAGCGCCGGCGGATCGACCACGACCACGTCGTAGAGCTTGCCTTCGCCGCGCAGGCGCTTGAGCACGTCGAGCGCCTCGCCCTGATGGGTTTCGACGGTGAAGCCGTTGAGTTCGGCGTTGACCTTGGCCGAGTCCAGCGCCAGCTTGGAGCTGTCGACGCAGGCGATTTCGGTGGCGCCGAACCTGGCCGCACGCACCGCCCAGGCACCGACGTAGCTGAACACGTCGAGCACACGCGAGCCCTTGGAATACGAGTCCAGCCGATCGCGATTCAGATGCTGGTCGTAGAACCAGCCGGTCTTCTGGCCGCCGCGGATCGGCGCCTTGAAGGCGACGCCGGACTCGACCAGATCGACCACTTCGGGCACGTCACCGATGACTTCTTCATACGACGACAGGCCTTCGATCTCGCGCGCCGAGGTGTCGTTGCGCAGCAAGATGCCGCGCGGCTTGAGCACGCGGGTCAGCGCGTCCAGCACCAGCGGCTTGAGCAGCTCCATGCCGGCGGTGGTCAACTGCACCACGAGCACGTCGTCGTAACGGTCAACGACCAGGCCCGGCAGGCCGTCGCTGTCGCCGAACACCATGCGGTAATGCGGCGTCGGGTAGACGCGCTTGCGCAGGTTCAGCGCCGACTGCAGGCGGCGCTGGAACCAGCCGACGTCGATGGTCGCGTCGGCCTTGCCGGTCAGCAGCCGGCCGCACAGCAGCGCCGTCGGATTGAT
This sequence comes from Hydrocarboniphaga sp., assembly GCF_965279055.1. NCBI lineage: Bacteria > Pseudomonadati > Pseudomonadota > Gammaproteobacteria > Nevskiales > Nevskiaceae > Hydrocarboniphaga > Hydrocarboniphaga sp. The sequence goes on from NZ_OZ257125.1 coordinate 3,843,195, forward strand.
GTAGCCGATGCCGAGAATCTTGCCGCGGGTATCGGCGAAGCGGCACAGCGTGCCGGCCTCGACGCCCTTGATCGGCGTCTCGGTGATGTCGATTTCGTTGGAATAGATCCACAGGTGACCGGCGCGCAGGCGGCGGTCTTCGTTCTTCTTGAGTTTGACGGTGAGCATGTTTTTCTAGGAATTCTTCAGGGGCGCAACAGTTGAACTGAAACCGGAGGCAAACGCAGGAAATCACGATCCATCGTGACCACCTCGGCACCATGCTCCAGCGCAATGGCGGCGATATGGATGTCGGAAATCAGATTTCCGCGGGCTCCGGTTTCCCGGCACAGCTTGCAGAACCAGGCCCAGTAACCCTCGCTGGCACGCAGCGAACGCACTTGGGGCAAGGCCAGCAGAAAATCGATGCTGGCGATAGCCTGCTGGCTGGTCGCAGGCTCGGCGAACAGCTTCGGCGACGTCACAAGGCGGATGAAACCCGTCACCGCGGCATCGAGCAGGCCAATGGACTCATCCCGCTCCAGCGCGCTCTTCAACCATTCGCTACAGGGCCGGTGGTTCGGCGCATCGGGTTTCAATGCGCCCACCAGCACGTTCACGTCAGGGATTTTCATCCAGCCATTCTTCCCACTTGCCCAGGCTCCAGGTCGGATCAACCCCTGGCAGCATGCCCTTGCCGCCAGGCAGCAGCGGCAGTTCGACCTTGGTGCCGCTGGCCCGGAGCTTGGACTTGCCGCTCAACTCGCTGCGCAGCGCCTTTTCGATCAACGCGGTCAGCGATGTACGACGACGGGCCGCCACCGCTTTGGCTTCGACCAGCAGGCTGTCATCGATATCGAGTGTGGTGCGCATCGGCGCTCAGGAATGCAGAAATCTGCAACCAGTCTAGCACGGCCCCGAGCGGGGCCCTGCCGAACCGGTCATGCAGCTCGCCTTCCCCGCCCGCACGCCGCCCTATTTCAGGTCGTAATGGAACTCCGCCTTGAAGCGCTCGCGGAAGCCGTCCATCGTGAACTTGTGGTTCTGCGGGCCGAGGCGCTCGATCTTGATCGCGCCCATCAGCGAGGCCACGCGGCCGGTGGTTTCCCAGTCCAGGCCATGGCTCAGGCCGTACAGCAGGCCGCCGCGATAGGCGTCGCCACAGCCGGTCGGGTCGGCCAGCGATTCGGCCTTTGCGCAGGGGATCTCGTAGAGCTTGCCCTTGGTGTAGATCTCCGAGCCCTTGCCGCCGCGCGTGACGATCAGCGCTTCGACGCGCTCGCCGATCTGCTTCAGCGTCAGGCCGGTCTTGGTGATGATCATCTCGGCTTCGTAGTCGTTGACCGCGACATAGCTGGCCTGGTCGATGAAGGCCTTCAACTCGTCGCCGCCGAACATCGGCAAGCCCTGGCCCGGATCGAAGATGAAGGGAATGCCAGCCTCGGCGAACTGCCTGGCATGCAGCAGCATGCCGTCGCGGCCGTCGGGCGACACCGTACCCAGCTTGATGCCCTTGGCCGGCACGTCCTGCTGGTGCGAGAAGCTCATTGCGCCCGGATGGAAGGCGGTGATCTGGTTGTCGTCGAGATCGTTGGTGATGTAGGCCTGTGCGGTGTAGGCGTCGTCGATGCGCTTGAGCATGGACGGGTTCACGCCGGTCTTTTCCATCCAGGCCGCGTACATGTCGAAGTCCTTGCCGACCGTCGCCATCGGCAGCGCGTCGCCGCCGAGCAGGTGCAGGTTGTAGGCGATGTTGCCGGCGCAGCCGCCGTACTCGCGGCGCAACTGCGGCACCAGGAAGGACACATTCAGGATGTGCACCTTGTCCGGCAGGATTTCGTTCTTGAAGTAGCCGGGGAACACCATGATGGTGTCGTAGGCCATGGAACCGCAGATCAAAACGCTCACACGAACTCCTAAGAAGTTTTTAATAAGGACCGAAACCGCCCTGGCTGCGAGCATACTTGGGGCGTTGCCACTCCGCATTCCGACCTGCTGAGGCCCGGGCTGTCACGATGCCGCAATACCGCGGAACCGGCATTCGGATTGCGATTGCCGATTCACTGCAATTGACAGATTGCCGCACCCCGATATGCTCTTTGGGAGTGGGGACCAGCGTCTGAGTCGGGGGATTCAGATGCCGGATCAATCGGGAGCGCTGTGAGCGTCGACGGTCGATCTGGCCCGAATGGGTCGATCCAATCTCAATACACTCCGCTACAGGATCGGTGCCGATTGGGTCACTGACGAGTCCCCTTGTATCGGCGCCACTGGGGTGGTCGTGCTAAACGCGGTCGCCACAGACGGCTTCAGGCAGGCATCAGACGGATATCCGGCAAAAAAAGCGAACCCGGCCTGAGCTGCGCGCTCGCTTCCCACCATCTCAAGGACTCGACCAATGAACAAATTGATTTTCAGTGTCTCGATTGCGGCGGCCAGCATGCTCGCGGCATGCGCGACCGAAAGCTCCCGGACGCTCGAAGTCCCGAAAGTGACTTCAGCCGGGTCGGTCTACCAGGGTCAGCGCAGCCCGATCGCCGTCGGCAAGTTCGACAACCGCTCCAGCTATTTGAGGGGAATCTTCTCTGACGGAGCTGATCAGCTCGGGGGACAAGCCAAGACCATCCTGATCTCCCATTTGCAGCAGACCGGCCGATTCAGGGTGCTGGACCGCGACAACATGTCCGAGATCGGTCAGGAGGCAAAGCTTTCGGGTAACGCGCAAAAACTGAAGGGCGCTGACTACGTGGTGACGGGCGACGTCACCGAGTTCGGTCGCAAAGAGGTCGGCGACCACCAACTGTTCGGCATCCTGGGTAACGGCAAGCAGCAGATCGCCTACGCCAAGGTTAGCCTGAACATCGTCGATGTCAGCAGCTCCGAAGTCGTCTTCTCCTCGCAGGGCAGCGGCGAATACAGCCTGTCCAACCGCGAAATCATCGGATTCGGGGGGACGGCCAGCTATGACTCGACGCTCAACGGCAAGGTCCTGGATCTGGCCATACGCGAGGCCGTCAACAACTTGGTCGCGAACGTCGATTCGGGCGCATGGAAACCGGTCAAGTAATTACTTTCTGACTAGCGCTGTTAAACGTACGGGGGTACGTATGAATTGGGGAGACAAAGACATGAGGGCGACCGGGTTTCAGCGTATCGGACGTAGCGTGGGCGCGCTGTCGCTCCTCGCCCTGACCGCGTGCGTGACGCAGCCCAAACCGCTTTATCACTGGGGCGACTATCAGCCCGAGGTTTATGCGTATTTCCAGGGTGATGGCCAGAGCATAGAGGCACAACAAATCAAGCTCGAGGCAACCGTCCAGCAAGCGCTCGCGAAAGGCGAAGCGCTGCCGCCAGGCTTCAATGCGCACCTGGGCTTGCTGTATCTGAAATCCGGGCAGGCGGACAAGGCAAGGGCCGCATTCCAGACCGAAGAAGCACAATTCCCGGAATCGAAACCCTACATGGATTTCTTGCTCAAGAAATTCGACCAGAACCAGGGCTAGACCACGATGAATATCCTTCGCAGTTCGGCTGCTCTGATCAGCCTAGCGTCGCTTGCGCTGCTGACAGGCTGCGTGACACCGGCATCCTACGACTACACCGCGTTCCGGCAGAGCCGACCGACGTCGATACTCATTCTTCCACCGGTCAACACCTCGACAGCGGTAAACGCGAGTTACAGCGTCCTGTCACAAATGACGCTGCCGCTGGCCGAGTCGGGGTACTACGTGCTGCCCGTCACGCTGGTCGATGAAACGTTTCGCCAGAACGGCCTTAGCAATCCCGAAGACGTGGCAACGGTTCCGATCGCCAAGTTGCACGAAATCTTCGGCGCCGACTCTGCGCTCTACATCAACATCAAGAAATACGGCACGGTCTACCAGGTCATCGGCAGCGAAAGCGTCGTGGCCGCCGACGGACGCCTCGTTGATCTGCGCACCGGGGCGTTGCTCTGGGAGGGAACTGCGACAGCATCGAGCGCCGAGAACCGCAATTCATCCGGCGGCGGCCTGGTTGGCTTGCTGGTGACGGCGATCGTTAGCCAGATCATCGAGCATTCCACCGATGCCAGCCACAATGTGGCGGCCACGACCAGCGCCCGGCTGCTCGCGGCAGGCCGACCCGCTGGGATGCTGTACGGCCCGCGCTCTCCGAACTACCAGAAAGATCCGTAACGTCGGTTAGGGCCGTAGGTCGGCAATCCTTTGCCGACATGTCGATCCGATGCGCAATGGAGGCCTCTTGCCGCTATGCGGGCGCTATTTGCGCATTGGATGTGTACGGGTGCGCGAGGGCCTCACGTCGGCAAAGAATTGCCTACCTAAGCCTTCGGCTGGTACCGGATATCCAGCTGCCTTGCGGCGCGCACGTCGTCGAGGCGGCGCACCGGCATCGTGTACGGCGCGCCCTTGACGTAAGCGATGTCGCGTTTGGCTTCCGCCCAGATCGCGACCAGCGCGTCGACGAACAGATCGAGCGTGGCCTTGTCTTCGGTTTCGGTCGGTTCGATCAGCAGGCACTCCGGCACCAGCAGCGGGAAATACACCGTCGGCGCGTGGAAACCATAGTCGAGCAGACGCTTGGCCACATCCGTCGCGGTCAGTTCGATCTGCTGTTTCTGGCGCTTCAGCGTGATGATGAACTCGTGGCTGGCGCGACGGCCCGGGAAGGCCAGGTCGAAGCCCTTGTCGCGCAGGCGCGCCATCAGGTAGTTGGCGTTGAGCGTCGCGTACTCGGCGACGCGCTGCATGCCGTCGCGGCCGAGCATGCGCGCATACACGTAGGCGCGGATCAGCACGCCGGCGTTGCCCATGAACGTGGAAAGACGGCCGATCGACTGCGGCAGGTCGCGCTCGTCCAGCCAGCGATAGCTGTCGTCGAACTTGCCGACCAGCGGAATGGGCATGAACGGCAGCAGTCGCTGCGACACGCCGACTGCACCGGCACCCGGGCCGCCGCCGCCGTGTGGCGTGCTGAAAGTCTTGTGCAGGTTCATGTGGATCACGTCGAAGCCCATGTCGCCGGGCCGCACCTTGCCGAGAATCGCGTTGAGATTGGCGCCGTCGTAATAGAGCAGGCCGCCGGCTTCGTGGACGATGCCGGCGATCTGCTTGATGCGGCGCTCGAACACGCCGAGCGTGCTCGGATTGGTCAGCATGATGCCCGCGGTGTGCGGGCCGACCGCTTTGCGCAGCGCCTCGATGTCGACGTCGCCTTCGCTGTTGGTCGGGATCTCGCGCGTGGTGTAACCCATCATCGTCGCGGTCGCCGGATTGGTGCCGTGCGCGGCGTCGGGCACCAGGATTTCGGTGCGCGCGCTGTCGCCGCGGGCACGGTGATAGGCGCGGATCATCGCCACGCCGGCGAACTCGCCCTGCGCGCCGGCCATCGGCGTCAGGCTCACGCCGGCCATGCCGGTGACGTCTTTCAGAATTTCCTGCAGGTCATACATGCAGGCGAGAAATCCCTGGCTGTGCGACATCGGCGCCAGCGGATGCCTTGCCAGGAATTCCGGCAGCATCGCCAAGGTATTGCAGGCGCGCGGGTTGTATTTCATCGTGCACGAACCCAGCGGGTAGAAGTGCGTATCGATCGAAAAATTGCGCTTGGACAGTCGCGTGTAGTGACGCACTGCCTGCAGCTCGGAGACTTCCGGCATCACCGGGGGCGTCTTGCGGCGTAGCGCTTCGGGAACCAGCGTTGCATCGGCGGCGACGGCGGGGCGCTGCGCGTAGGCACCGCGGCCAGCGGAGGAGCGTTCGAAGATCAGGGGCTCGGACATGTTGGGATTCCGGTTCTCTAGATGAGGACGGCGGCAAGCGCGTCGCGGTAATGCCGAAGGTCAGCCGGCGTCTTGGTTTCGGTGGCGCAGATCAGCAGCGAGTCGCCCAGCTCGGGGTAGTCGGCCGACAAGTCGAAGCCGCCGAGAATGGCGAGCGCCTCAGTCGCGGCCAGCGCTGACAGCACGGCGCCGACCGGCCTGGGCAGACGGATGGCCACCTCATGGAATACCGGCGCATCGAACACGCGCGTCACGCCCGGAATCTCGCACAGCAGATTGGCGAGTTCCTCGGTGTGGCGGACGCTGGCGCTGGCAACGCGCGCCAGGCCCTCGGCGCCGAGCAGCGACATATGGATCGTCGCCGCGGTGACCAGCAGGCCCTGGTTGGTGCAGATGTTCGACGTCGCCTTGCTGCGGCGGATGTGCTGCTCGCGAGCCTGCAAGGTCAGCGTGAACCCGGGCTTGCCATCGAGATCGACAGTGCGGCCGACGATGCGGCCCGGCATCTGCCGCACGAATTCCTGCTTCGCGGTCAGGAAGCCGAAATAGGGGCCGCCCGACGACAGCGGTGCGCCCAGCGGCTGGCCATCGCCGCAGACGATGTCGGCGCCGGTCGCGCCCCATTCGCCGGGCGGCTTGAGCACGGCGAGCGACACCGGGTTGACCACCGCAATCACCATCGCGCCCTTGGCGCGCGCGATGTCGGTCAGCGCGTCGACGTCTTCATAAGCGCCGAAGAAGTTCGGCTGCGGAATCACCAGTGACGTGAAGCTGCCGGCCTGCAGCGCTTCGAGCGCGGCGCGATCGGTACGGCCGCTGCCATCGACCGGCAGTTCGACGATGTCGATCTTCTGCGCATCGATCAGCGCGAACAGTACCTTGCGATACAAAGGATGCAGCGTGCGCGGCACCACGACCTTGCGCTTGCCGTCCTTGTGCGCGCGCTCGGCCATCAGCACCGATTCGGCCAGCGCCGAGGCGCCGTCGTACATCGACGCGTTGCTGACGTCCATGCCGGTCAGCGCCGTCATCATGCTCTGGAATTCGTACAGCAACTGCAGCGTGCCCTGGCTGGCTTCGGCCTGGTAGGGCGTGTACGCGCTGTAGAACTCGCCGCGCGTGGTGATCTCCCACACGGCCGCCGGAATGTGATGCTCGTAGGCACCGGCGCCGATGAAACTCAGGCCGTGGCGGTCCTGGTGCGCACGGCCATGCATCAGCCGCGCAACTTCCATTTCGGTGAGTCGCGCCGGCACGTGCGCGAGCGGGCCGCAGCGCAGTTCGGCCGGGATTTCGTCGAACAGCGCGTCGAAGTTCGGGGCCTTGATCGCCGACAGCATGTTGGCGACATCGGTTTCGGTGTGAGGGATAAAGGGCATGAGGATCGTCAGTTGATCGAGGAAGTACATTCCCCTCTCCCCCTGTGGGAGAGGGTGTCGCGCAGCGACGGGAGAGGGGTTGCAAGGTCGCGCTACACAACCCCTCTCCCGGCCCTCCGGGCCACCCTCCCACAAGGGGAGAGGGTTAAAGCATTAGGCAGTCTCTAGAACTTTCGCGTAACCCGCCGAGTCCAGCAGCGCGTCGAGATCCGCGGCGTTGGCCGGCTTCATCTTCCACATCCAGCCGGCGCCGTAAGGGTCGCTGTTGAGCAGTTCCGGCGCACCGGCCAGGGCCTCGTTGATCGCGACGACTTCGCCGGCGATCGGCGCGTAGACATCGGAGGCGGCCTTGACCGACTCGACCACCGCGCAGGCCTCGTGCGCGGCCAGTACACGGCCGACCTTGGGCACGTCCACGAACACCAGATCGCCGAGCGCGCCCTGGGCGTGGTCGGTGATGCCGATCAGCAGCGTGCCGTCGGCTTCCAGCTTGATCCATTCGTGGCTGGTGACGTACTTCAGGTCAGCGGGGATATTGCTCATCCGGTCTCTCCAGAGATTGAGTGTCGCTAAGTGATGACTTAAATCAGAACTTTGCCGTGGCGCACGAACGGCGCTTTCACGATACGTGCCGCAACCCATTGCCCGCGGATTTCGACCTCGCAGGCACCGGCATGTTGTGCATCGACCCGCGCCAGCGCGATCGACTGCTTCATCGTCGGCGAAAAACCGCCGCTGGTGGTCTCGCCGACGCCGCCCTCGGCAAAGCGCACTTTCATGTGCGAGCGCATCACGCCGCGGCCTTCGAGCAGGATGCCGACGAAGACTTTCGGGCTGGCCGCACGATAGGCTTCGATCGCCTTGCGGCCGATGAAATCGCGATCCTCCGGCGCCCAGGCCACGGTCCAGCCAAGGCCGGCTTCGAGCGGATGCACACTCTCGTCCATGTCCAGACCGTACAGATTCATGCCGGCTTCCAGGCGCAGCGTGTCGCGCGCGCCGAGGCCGCAGGGCTTGACGCCATCGGCCAGCAGCTTGCTCCACAGCGCGACCAGGTCGGCGTGCGGCAGGATCAGCTCGAAGCCGTCTTCGCCGGTGTAGCCGGTGCGGCCGACGAACAGCTCGCCTTCATAGGCGGCCTGGAACGCGAGCAGCGCGAGGCTGGCTTCGGCGAGCTGGCTCGGCAGATGCCGCGCGACGATCGCGCGCGCCTGCGGCCCCTGCACCGCGAGGATGCCGAGGTCGTCGCGATAGGTAACGCTGACGCCGAAATCCGCGGCCTTGGCCTTGATCCAGGCCAGGTCCTTGTCGGTGGTGCCGGCGTTGACGACGAGGCGGAACCAGTCCTCGCTCAAAAAATAAACGATCAGATCATCGAGGATGCCGCCGTCCTCGCGCAGCATGCAGCTGTACAGCGCCTTGCCCGGCACTTTCAGCTTGGCGACGTCGTTGGCCAGCAGCTGGCGCAGGAAGTCGCGCGTGCGCGCGCCGTGCAGATCCACCGCCGACATGTGCGCGACGTCGAACATGCCGGCGGCGCTGCGCACCGCGTGGTGCTCGTCGAGCTGGCTCTGGTACTGGATCGGCATGTCCCAGCCGGCGAAATCGACCAGGCGGGCGCCGAGGCGCTGGTGTTCGGAATGCAGCGCGGTGTGCTTGAGCATGCGGGCAACTCGCTTGTCGGACAGACGTGAGGGTCGAGGCCACGCCTGGACGTGCCAGGTGTCGCCGTATCGCCCCGTCTGTCCTTCCGAACCTTGCGGTCCGGACCTGAGAGTTCCAGCGGCGCCGCTGCTGCCGGCGCTGAGCTTTGCCCCATCGGTGGACGTTGCACGAGGCAGCGTCGCTCTCCAGAGTCGGCAGACCACGCGATCCTTTTGCCTGAGCGATTCCGGGCGGTTGCGCCTTCGGCGCCGCCCGAAAAATCAGGGCGGTCTCTTTCGCGGGGTCTGTTGCCGGAGGTCAGTCTAACTGAAGCCGCCGGTCGCGCGACAGCGCCGATCCACTTGAATCGGCCCGACTCTCCAACCAGTGTCGGTCCGGCACCAAGGCCAATGCTTCGCCTTTGCTGCATACGCACAATCGCCCCCACATTTTTAGCCCAGGCCTTCCCCCATGCCCGCCTATAAAGCTCCGCTGCGCGACATCCGCTTCCAGATCAACGAAGTGTTCGACTACCCGGCGCACTACGCCGCGCTGGCCAACGGCAAGGACGCCGACCCGGACACCGTCAACGCGATTCTCGAGGAATGCGCCAAGTACTGCGAAGAAGTGCTGTCGCCGATCAACCTCTCCGGTGACGACGAAGGCTGCAAACTCGAAAACGGCAAGGTCACCACGCCCAAGGGCTTCAAGGAGGCCTACGAGCAGTGGGTCGCCGGCGGCTGGCAGGGCCTGTCGCACCCGACCGAATACGGCGGCCAGGGCATGCCGATGTCGCTGGGCCTGCTGAAGACCGAAATGGTCGGCACCGCCAACTGGTCGTTCGGCATGTACCCCGGCCTGTCGCTGGGCGCGATGAACACGATCCTGCAGCACGCGTCCGCCGAGCTGAAGAACACCTACCTGACGCCGCTGACCGAAGGCCGCTGGACCGGCACGATGTGCCTGACCGAGCCGCAGTGCGGCACCGACCTGGGCCAGGTCAAGACCCGCGCCGAGGCCAATGCGGACGGCAGCTACCGCGTCACCGGCACCAAGATCTTCATCTCGGCCGGCGATCACGACCTGGCCGAGAACATCGTCCACGTGGTGCTCGCGCGCCTCCCCGACGCGCCCGCGGGCACGCGCGGCATTTCGCTGTTCATCATTCCGAAGCATCTGCCGACGGCGGATGGTTCGGTCGGCGAGTTCAACAACGTGGTCTGCAGCGCGCTCGAACACAAGATGGGCATCAAGGCCTCGGCCACGGCGGTGATCAACTTCGAGCAATCCCGGGCCTGGCTGATCGCCGAGCCGAACAAGGGCCTGGAGGCGATGTTCACGTTCATGAACACCGCGCGCATCGGCACCGCGATCCAGGGCGTGTGCCATGCCGAGCTGTCGTTCCAGGGCGCGCTGGCCTATGCCAAGGAACGCCGCTCGATGCGCGCGCTGTCCGGCAAGAAGGAGCCGGAAAAAGTCGCCGACGCGATCATCCATCACGCCGACGTGCGGCGCATGCTGCTGACGCAGAAGGCCTTCGCCGAAGGCGGCCGCGCGATGATCTACTTCTGCGCGCAGTACGCCGACCACATGGTCAACGGCATCATCGAAGGCGATGCCAAGAAGTACAAGAAGTGGGACGACAAGCTCGGCTTCTTCACGCCGATCATCAAGGGCTTCCTCACCGAAATGGGCCTGGAGGCGGCGAATCAGGGCATCCAGGTGTTCGGCGGCCACGGCTACATCAAGGAACACGGCATGGAGCAGATCGCACGCGACGCGCGCATCGCCACGATCTACGAAGGCACCACCGGCATCCAGGCGCTGGACCTGCTCGGCCGCAAGGTGCTGATCATGACCCGCGGCGGCGCGGTGCGTGAGTTCACCGCGATGATCGCCAAGTTCGCGGTCGACAACCTGCGCAATCCGAAGACCCGCATCATGGCGACGACGCTGGCCAAGTACGCGGCCGAGTGGAACGTGCTGACGATGCGGCTGATGCTGATGGCGCGCAAGGATCGCGACGTGGTCAGCGCCGCCAGCCATCACTTCCTGATGTATTCGGGCTACGTGATGATGGCCTACTTCTGGGCGCTGCAGGCCCACATCGCCGGCAGCAAGCTGACCCAGGGCAACGGCAGCGAATCGCCGGAGTTCTACAAGGCCAAGATCGCCACCGCGCGCTTCTACTTCGACCACCTGCTGCCGCGCGCCAAGGGCCATGCGACGTCGATGGTCAAGCCGAGCCGCTCGCTAACGCGTCTGCCGATCTCCGATTTCGCGTTCGAGTAATCGGCGGCACTGAAAGGCGGCGGGTCACGCCCGCCCTACGGGAGCATTCGTAGGGCGGGCGTGACCCGCCGTTTTTTGTGCTAAGCCAGCGCGCGCCGGATCAGCGCCTGCTTGGCCGGTGCGATGCGGTCGAGCAGCGCCAGGCCGGCGTCGAGCACGCGCGGCAGTCCAGGCACGACGCTGCGGAACGAGCGATCCAGCAGATCGGTCAGCGCCAGCATCTCCAGGTTCGCCGCCTTGCGCGCGCGCTCGTAGCGACGCAGCACGCGCGCGCCGGCCCAGTCGCTGCGCTGCTCGCGTGCCCCGGTCAGCACGCGAAGCAGCTCGGCGACGTCGGCCAGGCCCAGGTTCACGCCCTGCCCGGCCAGCGGATGGACCACGTGCGCACTGTCGCCGACCAGCGCCAGCGCATCGCGCACGTATTCGGTCGCGTGCATCAGCCGCAGCGGGAACAGCGCGCGCGGCGTCGAGTCGACGATGTCGCCGGTCTCGAACTGGATCGCGCTGGCCAGCTGCTGGTGGAATTCATCCTGCGGCAGCGCCTGCAGACGGCGCGCTTCGTCCACCGGCAGCGACCAGACGATCGAGCGACGGCCGTCGGCCAGCGGCAGGAATGCCAGCGGTCCGCCCGGCAGGAAACGCTGTAGCGCGAGGCCGCGATGCGGCTCGCGGGTCGTTACATGCGCGACCAGCGCCAGCTGTTCGTATTCGCGCTGCGTGGTGACGATGCCGGCGCGCTCGCGCAGCGGCGAACCCGCGCCTTCGGCGGCAATCACCAGGCGTGCCTGCAGGTCGCCGCCGGACAGCTGCAGCAACGCGCCCTGCTCGAAACTCGCGCCATCGACAGACGTGTTCGTGCGCGCGACGCCGGCCGGCAACGCCCGCCACAACGCCGCCAGCAGCTGCGACTGCTCGGCGATCCAGCCGAGCTGGCTTTCGCCAACGTCGGCGGCGTCGAAGGCGAGCGCGCGTTCCGGCGCCGATTCCCAGACGCGCATGCGCTGGTAGGCGCACAGCCGCTGCGCCGGCAGCTGCGGCCAGACGTCGAGTTCACGCAGCAGCGCAGCCGATGAAGGCGCGATCGCGTAGACACGCGGGTCGTATTCCTCGGACGGCAGCGCTGGCGGCATGCCGCGTTCGATCAGCTGCACGTCGAAGCCGGCGCGGCTCAACGCCAGCGCCGCCGCCGCGCCGACCACGCCGCCGCCGACGACGGCGATATCGCAGCGATCAGCCATGCCGACGCGCCAGGGCCGGAACCGAGGCGCCGTAGCCCAGGTTCTGCTGCAGCACGGCCTGCTTCAGCGGCGGCGTCAGGTCCAGCGCCAGCAGGCCGAGATGACGCAAGGCGCGCAGGCCCGGCACCGCGTTGGAGAACAGGCGCACCAGGCCGTCGGTGAAACCGGCGACACGCGCGCGATCGCGTTCGCGCTGCGCCTCGTAGCGCGCCAGGCGCTCGCTGGTGCCGCGATCGCCGGGCTCGGCGAGCACCTCGGCCAGGTTCGCGACATCGCGCAGCCCGAGGTTGAAGCCCTGGGCCGCGACCGGATGCAGCGACTGCGCGGCATTGCCCAGGAACAGCACGCGCGGCGCGCTCAGGCGTTCGCTGATGACGCGCTCCAGCGGATACGCGACGCGACGGCCGAGCGCGGTGAAGCGGCCGAGACGTTCACCGAAAGCGTCTTCGGCGGCGGCAAGAAACTGCTCGTCGTCGAGCGCCAGATAGCCCGCGCAATTTTCGCTGGCGACGGTCCACACCAGCGAGCAGGCCTGGCCCTGCGCGTCGTCGGGCTTGGGCAGAACCGCCAGCGGCCCGGACGGCAGGAAGCGCTCGTAGGCGACACCGCGATGCGCACGCTGCGGCCGGATCGCGGTGACGATCGCGCTCTGCTGGTAGTCGCGCGTTTCGGCGCCGATGCCGAGCAGCTCGCGCACCGTCGAGCGCGCGCCGTCGGCGGCGATCACCAGTTGCGCCTGCAGCTCGATTTCGCCTTCTTGCGTGTTCACACCCAGACGCACGACGTCACCGGCCGGCAGCAGCGACTTCAGCTTCGCCGGCATCAGGGTTTGCATCGAGGTTTTCGCCGCGGCGTCTGCGAATACCGCGCCGATCGCGCGTATCGGTACGTTGTAGCCCAGCGCCGGCAGGCCGGCCTGCTCGGCCGTGAAACGCGCGACGCCGAAACGGCCGCGCTCGGAAATATGCGTCGACAGGATCGGCACAGCCGACGGCCTCAGCGCGTCCCACAATCCGAGGCCGGCCACGATCTGCTGCGAGGCCGCGTTGAGCGCGATGCAGCGCTCGTCCCAACTCGGCGCGCCGCGCGGCGGCGGCGTGGCCTCGATCAGCACGATGCGCAAATTCAGCGGCGCCAGCGCGACCGCGAGGCTGGCACCGACCAGGCCGCCGCCGATGATCGCGATGTCGCAGGTCTGGGCGGCGGATGTCACAAGCTCAGCCCGTTCGTGTCGAGTAGCGCCGAAGGCGCGTATCGAGACACCGGAGCCGGCTGCGTCCCTCGATACGCCGCTGCGCGGCTACTCGGGAGGAACGGATTTTTGCTGCGCCAGCCCATCATGCCGCCGCAATCAACGCTTCGATTTCCCTGACGCCCTTGGGCACGCCGCCGGTCAGCACTTCCGGCGCGGCGTCGGTGACCAGCACGTCGTCCTCGATGCGGATGCCGATGCCCCAGAACTTCTCGTCGACGTTCGGCGTGCCAGGTGCGATGTACAGGCCGGGCTCGACCGTCATGATCATGCCGGGCTCGAACTTGCGGTACTTGCCGGCCAGCTTGTAGCGGCCGACGTCGTGCACGTCCATGCCCAGCCAGTGGCCGGTGCCGTGCATGTAGAACTGGCGGTGCTTTTCCTGCGCGATCAGATCGTCGACCTTGCCCTTGAGCAGGCCGATGTCGACCATGCCTTCGGTGAGCACCCGCGTGGCGACTTCGTGCGGCTTGCCGACCGAGGCGCCGGCTTTCAGGGTCTTGATCGCGACCTTGTTGGCCTCGAGCACGATCTCGTAAACCGCTTTCTGCGCGGCGCTGAACTTGCCGTTGATCGGGAACGTGCGCGTGATGTCCGCGGTATAGCCCTGATATTCACCGCCGGCGTCGATCAGCAACAGGTCGCCGTCACGCAGCGCCATGTTGTTTTCGGTGTAGTGCAGGATGCAGGCGTTGTCGCCGCCACCGACGATGCTGCCGTAGCCCGGCTGCATGTTCTCGCGCTCGAACTCGCTCTGGATCTCGGCCATCACCTGCCACTCGAAGCGTCCCGGACGTGCCATCTGCATCGCACGGACGTGCGCGCGCGCCGAGACCTCGGCGGCCTTCTTCATCAGCGCGATTTCGGCCTTGCTCTTGAACAAGCGCATTTCGTGCAGCGTCACGTCGAGCGCGACGAAGCAGGTCGGCGCCGCCGCGCCGCGGCGTGACACTTCGCGCAGGTAGCGCACGATGCCGGTGATCTTGGCATCCAGTTCGGTGAATTCGCCGAGGCTGTAATGCACCGCCTCGCGGCCCGCGAGCAGCTTCGGCAACTGCGTTTCCAGCTCGCCGATGTTGAAAGCCTGATCGGCGCCGTAGTCCGCAATCGCGCCTTCGGGGCCGGCGCGGCGGCCGTGCCAGATCTCGCTGTCCTTGTCGCGCGGCCGCGTGAACAGCACGAACTCGCCGTCCTTGCGCCCCGGCGCCAGCACCGCGATCGCATCGGGCTCGGGGAAGCCGCTCAGATACTGGAAGTCGCTGTTCTGACGGAAGCGGAAATGCGTGTCGCGCGCGCGCACCACTTCGCTGGACGCCGGGATGATCGCGACCGCATCAACGCCGATGCGGCGCATCAGCTCCTTGCGACGGCGGGCGTGTTCGCGGGCTTGCTGTGTGCTCAAGGTCATCAGAGGTTGCCTAATGCAGGGTCGGATGCCCGGCGTCGTTGCCGCCGGAGCGATGCGTGTTCGGATTGAGTTCGAGAAACACCAGCTGCGCGCCGACGCGGATGTATTCGACCAGCTCGGCGTAGGCGGTTTCCTCCAGCTCTTCGTTGTCGCCGGCCTCGAGCCCGGCCTGGGTGAACTGCGCCAGGTCGTGGACGATTTCGCGCAGCTCTTCTGAGCAGCTCGCCAGATCGATCTTCTTGCGGCTCGACAGCCCGTACAGAAAGCCCTGGCACCATAGCGTCAGCGCCTGCACACGCGTCGCCAGCGGCAGCTCGTCGCCGGGCAGCAGCGGCGCGAAGCTCATCTCCGACGAGGTCAGCGCCTGCAGCGTGCGGCTGCCGAGGCGTTTCAGCAGCGCCTCGGCGTCGGCGTCGGGGCGATATTCATCGAGGTCGGCGTCGATCAGATCCACCGGGTTCAGATCGGCCGCGTCCTGCACGCACAGCGCGCCGCACAGCGTGCCGTGAAATTCCGAGGCCTCTTCGGGCGAGCCGAGCTTGTCGAGCGCGTCGGCGAGGTCGGTGTAAGGCAGTAAAGGTTCCATGGCCGGATTATAGGACCTCGCACCGGCGGCCCGTCCGGCAACGCCGCTGTGGCAAAAAGCCATCATTGCCTGTGCAGATGCCGATGGCTGGAATATCGTACGGAACACGCGGCGACGGGCGCCGCCCTCCCCCTTGAGTCGATGGGCAACGCCGGAGTGAGCGCTGCTTGAACCTGGCCCAGACTGCAGAAGCGCCGCCGCGGGCGCACCCGCGAACGCTGGGCTGGTACGGCACCACGGCGCTGGCGATGGGCGGCAGCAACCAGAGCCTGTTCATCATGGCGGCGATGTTCGCCGGCCAGGGCGAGATCAGCGGCCAGGGCAGCGCCGCGGTGCCGCTGCTGATCGCCGGCCTGCTGCTGGCCTGGGCCGCGGCGCCGGGCTGGACCGAGCTGATCCTGATGTTCCCGAACCGCGTCGGCGGCATCTCGGCGAGCTGCGCGGAAGCGTTCCGTCCGTATTCGCCGGTGCTCGCCAACCTCACCGGTGTCTGCTACTGGTGGGGCTGGATTCCAACCTGCGGCCTGACCGCGATTCTGGCCGCCTCGGCGGTGCATCACTGGTATCTGCCCGGCATCCCGGTCAACGCGATGGCGGTCGGCCTGGTGCTGCTGTTCACCGGCGTCAATCTGGCCGGCGTCAAATGGGTCGGGCGCATGGCGGTGCCGATCGCGACCACGTCCGCGGCGATGGCGTTTTTGTCCGGCGTCGGGCCGATCCTGGCGGGCGACGTCGACTGGCGCCAGGCCACGCACTTCGAGCTGACGGTGCCCTTCCCCGGCTGGTTCGGCGAACTCACCAGCCTGATGGCCGGCCTGTACCTGGTCGGTTTCGCGGCGCCGGCTTTCGAGGCCGCGGCCTGCCACGTCGGCGAAACCATCGACCCCAACCGCAACGTGCCGCGCGCGATGTTCGCCAGCGGCCTGCTGGCGACGATGTACTTCGTGCTGCTGCCGCTGGTCTGGCTCGGCGTGCTCGGCCCGGCGCCGCTGGGCCAGGATCTGGCCCTGGTGCTGGGGCCGACCTTCGCGCCGATCTTCGGCAACGCCGGCAAGGCGGCGGCGATCTGGTTCATGGTGTTCAGCATGTTTTCGGGCACGATGCAGCCGCTGGCCGGCGCCTCGCGCACGCTGATGCAACTGTCCGAAGACGGCCTGCTGCCGCGCTTCCTGGCGCGGCGCACGCGCACCGATTCGCCCTGGGCCGCGACCCTGCTGACCGCCGCGATGGCGATCCTGTTTCTGCTGATCGGCGACCCGATCTGGCTGATCGCCGCCGCCAACTTCACCTACCTGATCGGCATCTCGCTGCCGAGCGTCGCGGTGTGGCTGTTGCGCAGGGACCAGCCGACGGCGCTGCGGCCTTATCGCGCGCCGGACATCGCGATCCAGCTCGGCCTCGCCGCCGCCGCGGCCTGGGCGATTTCGGCGCTGCTCGGCTTCGAGCAGTTCGGCCTGCCGACCGTGGTCGTCGGCGTGGTCTTCGCGTACGCCGGCTCGGCGCTGTACGCCTGGCGCAGCATCAGCGATCGCCGCGCCCAGGGCCTGCCCGGCCTGCAGTTCGCGCTGCAGTTCAAGCTCACCGGCGCGATGCTGGTGGTGCTGTCGCTCGACGGCGCCGGCTACCTGCTGGCGGTCAGCAATATCCCGCCACAGGAATCGGCGCTGATGACCGGCCTGGCCGACATCTTCGTCGCGGTGGCGATGCTGTCGATCACCGTCGCGCTGGTGCTGCCCGGCATGGTCGCGCATTCGGCCAAGGAGCTGTCGGACGCGGCGCGCCGGCTGGCGCAGGGCACGATGGCGGAGTTTTCACGGGCGATGGCGGCGCTGGGTCGTGGCGATCTCGACGCCGCCCACGCGCGCTTCGACGTTGAGCCGGTGCACATCCATTCGCGCGACGAAGTCGGCGAAATGGCGGTGAGCTTCAATCTGCTGCAGGGCGAAATCGGCAATGCCGCGGTCGGTCTCGGCCACGCCCGTGAAGGTCTGCGCTCCGCGCGCAGCCAGCTCACCGACGCCAATGCCAGCCTGGAACTGCGCGTCGCCGAACTGCACGACACGCAGGAAAAACTCAGCGGCATTCTCGAGTCGATCGACAACATCGTCTGGTCGGCCACGGCCGACACGCGCGAGCTGCTGTACGTGAACCCGGCGATCGAGCGCATCCACGGCCGGCCGATGGCCGACTTTCTGGCCGACCGCAAACTCTGGTTCCGCTCGGTGCATCCCGACGACGCCGAGCGCGTCGAACTCGGCCTGATCGAGCTGATCGGCCAAGGCGCGACCACGCTGCAATACCGCATCCTGCGCCCCGACGGCGAGCAGCGCTGGCTGGAGGATCGCATCCACGTGGTGCGCGACGAACACGGCCGGCCGCTGCGTCTGGACGGCGTCGCCACCGACATTTCCGAGCGCCGCGTCTACGAGCAGCGCCTGGATTTCCTCGCCAACCACGATGGCCTCACCGGCCTGCCGAACCGCAACCTGCTCAATGACCGGCTGACCCAGGCGCTGGCGCTGGCGCATCGCACCGGTCGCCAGCTCGCCGTGCTGTTTCTCGATCTGGACCAGTTCAAGTACGTCAACGATCACTACGGCCACACCGCCGGTGACGAGCTGCTGCGCGTGGTGACCCGGCGGCTGTCCGGTGAACTGCGCGAAGGCGATACGGTGGCGAGGCTCGGCGGCGACGAGTTCGCGGTGATCCTGTGGGACGCGCCCGACCCTGCCCAGGCCGGCGCGCTGGCGCAGCGACTGCTGGCAGCGCTGGGGCGGCCGATCGCGGTCGACGGCCAGCAGCTGCAGGTCAGCGCCAGCATCGGCATCAGCCTGTATCCGCAGGATGGCGACAGCGCCGAGCTGCTGTTGAAGCACGCCGACGCGGCGATGTACCGGGTCAAGCATCTGGGCCGCAACGGCGTGCAGTTCTACACGCGCGAAATGAGCGAGCAGACCGCCGAGCGCGTGCTGCTGGAGGCGGCCTTGCGCGAGGCCCTCGAGCGCGAGCAGTTCGTGCTGCATTACCAGCCGCAGGTGTCGCTCAGCGACGGCCGCATCATCGGCTTCGAGGCGCTGATCCGCTGGCCGCATCCGCAGCGCGGCGACATTTCGCCGGCGCGCTTCATCCCGATCGCCGAAGACACCGGCCTGATTCACGCGATCGGCGAATGGGTGCTGCGCACCGCTTGCGCGCAGCTCAAGCAATGGCACGACGCCGGCCACAAGGACCTGAGCATCGCGGTGAACCTGTCGGCGCGGCAGATCAACCAGCACGAGGTGCCGGCGCTGGTGCGCGCGGTGCTCGCCGAAACCGGCCTGCCCGCGACCAGCCTGGAACTGGAGTTGACCGAAAGCGCGCTGATCAGCAGCGCCGACAGCGTGATCGGGAAACTGCGCGAGCTGAAGGCGATGGGTGTATCGATGGCGATCGACGACTTCGGCACCGGCTATTCCAGCCTCGGCTATCTGAAGCGCTACCCGATCGACAAGATCAAGATCGACCGCTCTTTCACCGTCGACGTCACCACCAATGCCGAGGCCGCGTCGATCGCCCGCGCGATCATCGCGATGGCGCGCTCGCTCGGCATGAAGACCGTGACCGAAGGCCTGGAAACCCGCGAGCAGCTGCAGTTCTTCATCGAGCTGGGCTGCGATGCAGTGCAAGGCCATTACTTTTCGCCGGCGCTGCCGGCAGCGGAAGTCAGCGACAAGCTCAAGCGCGGCTTCGGCATCAAGCTGCCGGTTTAGCCCGCCAGACGCCGCCAGCACCGCGCCGGGCCGCGACCCTATAATTGCCGCCATGAGCTCGGATTTCGTCGCCTCGCTGCGTTCGGCAGCCCCGTATGTGCACGCGCACAACCAGCGCGTGTTCGTGCTCGCGTTCGGCGGCGAGAGCGCCGAGCTGCCCGACTTCGACAAGCTGATCTACGACGTCGCGCTGCTGCAAAGCCTGGGCGTGAAGCTGGTGCTGGTGCATGGCTCGCGGCCGCAGATCGACCGGCATCTGGCGCAGGCGGGGCTGACGCCGCGCTTCGAAGGCGGCCTGCGCGTCACCGACCGCGCCGCGCTGGAATGCGTCAAGGCCGCGGTCGGCGCACTGCGGCTGGAGATCGAGGCCAGGCTGTCGACCTCGCTGGCGAGCACGCCGATGGGCGGCGCGCGGGTGCGCGTCGCCGGCGGCAACTGGGTCACCGCGCAGCCGGTCGGCGTGCGCGGCGGCGTCGACTTTCAGCACACCGGCGAAATCCGTCGCGTCGATGCCGAGGCGATCGTGCGCGAGCTCGACGCCGACCGCATCGCGCTGGTGTCACCGGTGGGCTATTCACCGACCGGCGAGATCTTCAACCTGCGCTCGGAATATGTCGCGACCGCGGTCGCCACCGCGATCCGCGCCGACAAGCTGATCTTCATTACCGGCAGCGATCCGGACGAGTGGAAGCTCGCCGACGACACCGGCGACGCCGGCCAGCTGTCGCTGGCCGACGGCGAACGCCTGCTCGCCGAAGCGCGCGTCGACGCGGCCGATCGCGGTTACCTGGAAGCCGCACTCGCCGCCGCCCGCAGCGGCGTGCGCCGCGTACATCTGCTCGGCGCGCAGACCGAAGGCGCGCTGCTGCGCGAGCTGTACACGCGCGACGGCGCCGGGCTGATGCTGTACTCAGACGCCGGCTACGACGAGTCGATCCGCTCCGCGACCATCGACGACGTCGGCGGCGTGCTCGCGCTGATCAAGCCGCTGGAAACCTCCGGCGTGCTGGTGCCGCGTTCGCGCGAACAGCTGGAGCTGGAGATCGGCCAGTTCTACGTGATGTCGCGCGACAATTTCGTCATCGCCTGCGCCGCGCTGATCACGTTCCCCGACGGCCGCATGGGCGAGTTCGCCTGTGTCGCGGTGCACGCCGACTACCAGAAAGGCGGCCGCGCCGCGCAGCTGCTGGCGCGCGTCGAAACCGAGGCACGCCGGCTCGGCCTGACCTCGCTGTTCGCGCTGACCACGCACACGCCGCACTGGTTCATCGAACACGGCTTCGTCGCCGGCGCCGTCGAAGACCTGCCCGACGAACGCCAGCGCTTCTACAACTGGCGGCGCAATTCGCTGGTGCTGATCAAGCCGCTGTAGCGTTGCGTCCGCGCGAGCTTCGCCTTACGCTAGGTAAGGAAGCGGAGAAACCCATGGACACTGCGACGCTGACCAGCAAAGGCCAACTCACCCTGCCCGCCAATGTGCGCCGCCGGCTGGGCCTGCGCGCCGGCGATCGGCTGACGTTCGAGGACGACGGTGCCGGCGGATTCCGTCTCGTGGCGATGAACAAGACCCACGAGGTCGCGCAGCTCGCCGGCTTGCTCAAGCATCACGCGCCGGCAAAGCCGTTGAGCCTGGCCGAGATGGACGAGGCGATCGGCTACGAGGCAAACCGCTCCGGCATGGCGGGCATCGGCATCGCGGAGCCCAAGCCGCGGCGCAAACGCGCGAAGTGATAGCCCTCGACACCAACGCGCTGCTGCGCTGGATCGTTGGCGACGATGCGGCGCAGCACAAAAAAATCGTGGCCGCGCTGGATCAGGCGACGCGCAAACGACAGCGCGTGTTCATCGCCGAGATCGTCATCGTCGAAACTCTGTGGGTGCTGAGGCGCAGCTACAAGCTGACGCATGTCGAGGCGGCCAATGCCTTGAAGCAATTGCTGTCGGCGTCGCTGCTGGTGATAGAAAACGAGGCGCTGATCGCGCAGGCACTGCTGGCCTACAGCCGTGGCCACGGAGATTTTTCCGATTACCTGATCCGCGAGCACGCGCGCGCCGCCGGCGCGACGCCGCTGCTGACTTTCGACGAGACCCTGCTCGCCGATACCGACTTTGAGAGTCCATGAAGACCGAAGCTCAGACACACAACGAGCTGGTACAGCGCTCGCTCGCCAGCGTCTGGCATCCCTGCACGCAGATGAAGGACCACGAGTGGTTGCCGATGGTGCCGATCGCGTCCGCCGAAGGCGTGTGGCTGACCGATACCGACGGCAAGCGTTACCTGGACGCGGTCAGCTCCTGGTGGACGAATATCTTCGGTCATCGCCATCCGGTCATCGTGAAACGGCTCAAGGAGCAGCTCGATACCCTGGATCACGTGATCTTCGCCGGCTTCACTCACGAGCCGGCAGTGAAGCTCGCCGAGAAACTTTGCGAGCTGACCCAGCTCGATCGCTGCTTCTACGCCGACAACGGCAGCGCCGCCGTCGAAGTCGCGCTGAAAATGAGTTCGCACTACTGGCGCAATACCGGCAAGCCGCAGAAAACGCGCTTCATCGCGCTGAGCAACGGTTATCACGGTGAAACGCTCGGTGCGCTCGCCGTCGGCGACACCGGCCTGTATCGCGACTCGTACAAACCGCTGCTGATGCAGCCGGTGTTCGTACAATCGCCGGACTGTTTCGAGCGCGGCGCCGGCACCAGCTGGGAAGATCATTCGCGGCGTGCGTTCGCGCACATGGAGTTCGCGCTCGAACAGCATGCACACGAGACCGCGGCGGTGATCGTCGAGCCGCTGGTGCAATGCGCCGGCGGCATGCGCATGTATCACCCGATCTATCTGACGATGCTGCGCGAGGCCTGCACGCGCCACGGCGTGCATCTGATCGTCGACGAAATCGCGACCGGCTTCGGCCGCACCGGCATGCTCTGGGCCAGCGACTGGGCCAAGCTCGACCGCGAATCCGCGCAGCCGATCCGCGGCGATTTCATGTGCCTGAGCAAAGGCCTGACCGGTGGCACCCTGCCGCTGGCGGCGGTGATGACGACCAACACGGTCTACGAGGCGTTTTACGACGATTACGGCTCGTACAAGGCCTTCCTGCATTCGCACAGCTACACCGGCAATCCGCTGGCCTGCGCCGCCGCGCTGGCGACGCTGGAGATCTTCGAGAGCGAGAACTGGCTGGCGCGCAATCGCGAAGTCGGGCATTTGATGTGGATGCGCATGAGCGAGCTGCTGAGCCATCCGCATGTCGCCGAAGTGCGGCAGCAAGGCATGATCCTGGCGGTGGAGCTGATGAAGAATCCGGGCAAGAAGATCGCCTACCCGGCCGAGGAGCGCCGCGGCCTGCGCGTCTATCGGCACGGCCTGGAGAAAGGCGTGCTGCTGCGGCCGCTGGGCAACGTCGTCTATCTGATGCCGCCGTACACGATCGAAAGCAAGGAAGTCGAGCTGATGACCAAGACCGCGATCGAAGGCATCGCCATCGCGACGCGAGACTGATGGCAACGCGGCTCTATATCGACGCCGATCTCGCCGTCGGCCTGTCGCTGGCACTGCCCGACGACGCCTTCCGCCACTGGGTGCAGGTGCTGCGTGCGCGGCTCGGCGATCGCGTGGTGCTGTTCAACGGCCGTGGCGGTGAATACGCGGCGACGCTCAAGGAACTCAATCGCCGCGACGCGACGGTGCTGATCGACAGCCATGCCGATGTCGATCGCGAATCCGCGCTGCAGCTGATGCTGGCGCAGGCGGTGTCCAAGGGCGACCGCATGGATTACACGCTGCAGAAGGCGGTCGAGCTGGGCGTGTCGGTGATCCAGCCGCTGATCAGCGAGCGCAGTGTGGTCAAGCTCGATGCGGAGCGCTGGGACAAGAAGATCGAGCATTGGCAGGGCGTGGTGATCGCCGCCTGCGAGCAGAGCGGCCGCACGCGCGTGCCGCGGCTGCTGCCGGTGCTGAAGCTCGCCGGCTGGCTGGAGCAGCCTCTGGATACGGGCTCGAAGCTGAGCCTGGCGCCGACGGCGACGGCCGCTTTCCGCGACATTCCGCGACAAACGTCGGCTTGCCTGCTGGTCGGGCCGGAAGGCGGCCTGAGCGACGCCGAGATTGCACACAGCGAGCGCTGCGGCTTCAGCAGCGTGCGCCTGGGACCGCGCGTGCTGCGCACCGAAACCGCCGGCGTCGCGGCGCTTTCGGCGATGCAGGCCTTGTGGGGCGATCTGGGTTGAGACTTCGGGCGCCTCCTTCCACGCTCTGTAGGAGCGGATCCTATCCGCGACTGAGGCTGCAAGTGCACAGTCGCGGATAGGATCCGCTCCTACAGGGGTCGCGACTACTTCTGCTTTTTCTGCTCTTTGGTCGGCGGTGGCGGTGCGGTTTTCAGCGCCTTCTCGGCAGCCGGATCCTGCAAGCCGTGAATCAGCGCGACGCAGTCGTTGTCTTCGCCCAGGCCGAGCTGGATCGTCGGAATCAGCGCGGCCAGCGGCGTCAGTAGCGTTCCCAGAATCGCCGCGGCGCCGCCGCGCAAGGCCAGCGCGCCCGGATCGGGAAGAATGCTGGGGTTGCGCAGCTTGCCGTTGATGTTGATCGGCGCGCCGAGGCGGCCGACGTTGAGCCGCTTGGGCTCGGTCTTGATCTGGTAGGCGATTTTTTCCTGCTTCAGATCGATAGTGCCGTGACCGATGATGTTGGCCTCGGTGGTGTCGGCGAGCAAGGTGCGCGTGCCGACCTGGCCGTCCCTGAGCTCCATGTCGGCGACCATGCAGCGCAGCTCGGCGCGGCTCGGCAGTCCCAGCGCGGAGACCAGCGAATTACCCAGGTCCAGGCCGGCCAGGTTCACCAGCAGCGCACTGATGTCGCCACCGGTCATGAACAGCTTCAGATCGCCGTTGCCTGCGGCCAGCATGTCGGCCAGCGAGTTGCCGCGCGCGTCGAGCCGGGCGCTGCCGCCGACCACGCCGGTGCCGTGGAAGATCGACACTTTCTGCATGATGTGGCCGAAGTCGAGCTTGCGGAAATCGATGTCGGCGGTGGTGTGGATCAGATCCTTGCGTCCGTCGAGCTCGATGTTGGCGGCAATACTGCCGCTGCCGACACCGAGCTTCAGCGGCTTGACGCTGATGAAGCCGTCTTCCATCACCAGATGGCCTTCGAGGTTATCCACCGGCGCGATGTCGCTTTCGATCTTGTCGACCTTGTACGTCACGTCGAGATCGGCGGCGCGAATGCGCGGCAGCGCGATCGGCGTGTCCGGCAGCAGCTTGCCGGTTGCCGCCTGTTTTTTGCGCTGCGCTTCCTGTTCGGCGCTGTCGTTCGGTGCGTCCTTGTCGCCCGGCGTGGCGCCGATGAAGCCGGCCAGATCGCTCCACACCACCTTGTTCGAGTGCGCGACCATCGTCACCTTGCGGCGCTGATCGCGCGCCGGCAGCACGCTGACGTTGCCGGCGATGTCGCTCTGGCCGTAAGTACCGGTGAAATCCTTGAAGCGGAAGCGGCCGTCGGCGTAGTCGAACCTGCCGCTGACGCGGTAAGGCGGCGACGGCGGCAGCGGCACGCCGGTCAGCGGGAACAGGTCGGCCAGGTTGTTGCCGCGGAAATCCAGCTTCAGATTGGCGCCGCCGAATGTCATCGGCTCGACGAGCGTGCCGACCAGGGTCACCTCGGTATCGCCGTTCTTGACGCGCAGGTCCACCGGATAAGGCTTGGCCGGATCGCGCAGGCTCAGCACCGAGCCGCCGACGAAGCGCGCGGTGATCGGCGCGTTGGCGTAAGTGCCGTCGGCGTCGATGTGGATGTCCGGCTCGCTGCCGTCCTTGCGTTCCTGGGTGTGAATCTTGACGGTGAAATCCGCCTTGTATGTTTTCTCGACGATCCGGATATTGCCGTCGTGGATCGTCAGCCGGCCGATGTCGACAGCCAGCGGATGATCGTCCTGGGGCGACGGGTCCTGGTTCATCAGCGCGTCGAACAGATAGTTCGGCTTGCCCGACGGCCCCGGCCCGAGATCGCCGAGCGGCTTGTCGATCAGGATGTCGTCGAGCACGAGGCGGCCCTTGAACCAGGCCCAGGGATTGATCCTGATCGCCAGCCGGTCGACGCTGCCGAGCTTGCTGCCGGCCGGGAATTCCTCGGGATTGGCCACCTTGAGCCCATCGGCGATCACCCGCGGATGCCAGCCCATGTCGATATCGAAATGCTCCAGCGTGACCGGACGCCCCAGCGTGCCCGAGGCCTGGCGCTCGACCAGCGGCTTGAACCAGTTCCAGTCCCATAGCAGCACCAGCAGCAGGATCAGCAGCGCGATTACCGCCAGCGTGATGCGGACCGGGTGGCGGCGCTGTGGCGTGCTCATCGGCAAATCCTTTCTTTTTATTTGATCTCCATGGTCGCCCCGCTGGCTGACGCTGCGCTGACCCGGCGCTTGGCCTAAAGGCCCGCGCGGGGCAAGATGACAGCCCCCGAACTGTTGCGAGAACGCCGTGCTGATCACCAATGCCCGCATCGTCAACGAAGGCCAGGAATTCCACGGCGACGTGCTGGTGCGCAATGGCCGCATCGAGAAGATCGCGCCGAGCATCACCGGCGTCCAGGGCGTCGTCGTCGACGCCAAGGGCAAGCTGCTGATCCCCGGCATGATCGACGACCAGGTGCACTTCCGCGAACCCGGCCTGACCCACAAGGGTGACCTGGTCACCGAGACCTCGGCCGCCGCCGCCGGCGGCATCACCAGCGTGATGGAGATGCCCAACACCAACCCGACGACGACGACGCGCGAGCGCCTCGCCGAGAAGTACCAGCTGGCGGTGGGCCGCGCGCGCACCAACTACGCGTTCTATTTCGGCGCCGCCAACGACAACGCCGAGGAAATTGCGCGCGTCGAGCCGGGCGAGTCCTGCGCGATCAAGATCTTCATGGGTGCCTCCACCGGCAACATGCTGGTCGACGATCCCAAGGTGCTGGAGCAGATCTTCGCCAACGCGCAGATTCCGGTGGTCACGCACTGCGAAGACACGCCGACGATCAAGCGCAACGAGGAAGAGGCGCGCGCGCGCTGGGGCGATGCGATCCCGACCTACATGCACCCGCGCATCCGCTCGGAAGAAGCCTGCTGGCTGTCGACCAAGCTGTCCACCGACCTGGCCAAGCGCTATGGCACCAGCCTGCACGTGCTGCACCTGACCACCGCGCGCGAGCTGGAGTTCTTCACGCCCGGGCCGGTGCTCGGCAAGCAGATCACCGTCGAAGCCTGTGTGCACCATCTGTTCTTCGACGAGAGCGACTACGCCGCGCTCGGCACGCTGATCAAGTGCAACCCGGCGATCAAGACCGCGGCCGACCGGCGCGCGCTGGTCGCCGCGGTGATGGAAGACCGCATCGACGTGATCGCCACCGACCACGCGCCGCACACCGCCGAAGAAAAGGCCAATCCCTCGTACTTCAAGGCGCCGTCCGGCCTGCCGCTGGTACAGCACGCACTGCCGGCGCTGTTCGAGCTGGTGCGCCGAGGCGAGCTGGATCTGCATACGCTGGTGCGCAAGACCAGCCACGCGGTCGCGCAGCGTTTCGGCGTGGTCGAGCGCGGCTTCATTCGTGAAGGCTACTGGGCGGATCTGACGCTGATCGACACCGACACGCCGACGCGCGTCGACAAGCAGGACCTGTACTACAAGTGCGGCTGGTCGCCGTTCGAAGGCCAGACCTTCCCGATCCGCATCGACACCACCTGGGTCAACGGCGAAGTCGCCTACCAGAACGGCGTCGTCGGCCCCAAGCCGCTGGGCCAGCGGCTGAACTTTGCACTGAAGCGCTGATGCCGACACTCAACTGGATCGGCAAGGACGCCGTCGTTCGCCATCACAAGGACGTTCCCTACCGCCTGCTGGAGCCCGTACCCGAACTGTCCTGCATCGATCCCGCGGCCGAAGCCGGCGAGGACAGCGGCAACCTCATCGTGCAGGGCGACAACCTGCATGCGCTGAAGGCCTTGCTGCCGCGCTACGCCGGGCAGGTGAAGTGCATCTACATCGACCCTCCCTATAACACCGGTAACGAAGGCTGGGCCTACAACGACAACGTCAACAGCCCCGAAATCCGGAAATGGCTAGGCGAAGTCGTCGGCAAGGAAGGGGAGACGCTAGACCGACACGACCGCTGGCTGTGCATGATGTATCCGCGCCTGCTGCTGCTGAAGCAGTTTCTGCGGCAAGACGGCGCGATCTTCATATCGATCGATGACAACGAGGTGGCCGCATTGCGGCTGCTGATGGATGAGATTTTTGGAGCATCCAATTTTGTGGCAACAGCCATTTGGCAGAAGGTCTATTCACCCAAAAACTCTGCGCGCCATTTGTCCGAGGACCACGACTACATCGTTATCTACGCCAAACAAGCAGAGACATGGCGCCCCAATTTAGTGTCAAGAAGCGAAGAACAGGACGGCGCGTACAAGAACCGGGACAACGACGCCCGCGGCCCATGGAAAACTAGCGACCTTTCTGCGCGCAACTACTACAGTCTCGGAACATATCCAATAGTTTGCCCGTCGGGCCGAGTGATTGATGGGCCTCCGAAAGGAATGTATTGGCGCGTTTCGAGAGAACGCTTTGACAAATTGGTCGCCGAAAATCGCATCTGGTGGGGGAAAGATGGCGGTGCAATTCCTCAGTTGAAGCGATTCCTCTCCGAGGTGAAGAAGGGCGTCGTCCCTCAGACGATGTGGTTCTACGATCAGGTTGGCCACACTCAGGAAGCAAAAAAAGAGCTGGTCTCGATTTGTGATTTCGCTTCATCGGGCGACGTTTTTGTTACGCCCAAACCGACACGTCTGATCCAGAGAATTCTAGAAATCGCATCCGGGGAGGACGCCCTAATCCTCGATTCTTTTGCAGGCTCAGGCACCACGGGACATGCCGTTCTTAAGCAAAATGCGAAAGACGCAGGCAATCGCCGATTTATTATGATCGAGATGGACCCGAACATCGCGGAGAACGTTACAGCCCAACGTGTGCGTCGTGTCGCGCAAGGCTATGTCAACGCTAAGGACGACGCGGTCGCCGCCATCAGCGGCGGCTTCCAGTTCTGCCGCCTCTCCGACGAGCCGCTGTTCGCTGCCGACGGCTCGATACGCGAAGACGTGCGCTTTGCCCAGCTGGCAGAGTTCGTCTGGTTTGCCGAAACCGGCAGCGGCCTGAATCCGCTCCCGCCCGCGCTGTCGCGCAAGCGGCCGAAAGCCGCGATGACGCCGCTGATCGGCGTTCATAAGGGCCGCGCGATCTACCTGCTGTATAACGGCATCCTCAAGGACAGATCCGTCGATGGTGGCAACGTTCTGACCGGCCCGGTGCTGGACCTGCTGCCCGCGCACGACGGCCCCAAGGTGATCTACGCCGCCGCCTGCCGGCTCGGCGCGCCGCGGCTGGCACGCGAGAACATCGTGTTCAAGCAAACGCCTTATGAGCTGGAGCTTTAGCGCATGACCAGCTTCGCGCCCAAGACCTATCAGCGCAGCGTGCTCGACAGCGTGGAGCGGTACTTCCGCGCCTGCCACAACTCCAGCCCAGGCGTTGCCTTTACGCTGACCACGGAAGCGCTATGGAGCACGGGCTCGCCGTATCGGCCGATCGACGGCTTCCCGGCGGACATGCCGTATTTTTGCCTGCGTATCCCGACCGGTGGCGGCAAGACCTGGCTCGCAGCGCGCAGCGTGGCGCTGGTGAATACGCATCTGCTGCGCAGCGAACACAGCCTGATCCTGTGGCTGGTTCCGTCCAAGGCGATTCGTGACCAGACACTGAAGGCGCTGCGTGATCGCGAGCATCCTTACCACGCTGCCCTGCGCGAAGCCGGGCCGGTAACGGTGCTTGATTTGGACGAGGCCAAGAGCGTGACCCGCGCGACGCTAGATACGTCGACCACGGTGATCGTCTGCACCCGGCAGGCGTTCCAGGTCGGCGACATCGATCTCCGCAAGGTCTACGAATCCAGCGGCGCGCTGATGCACCACTTCGACGGGCTCAGCGACGTGCAGCGCAGCGAACTGCTGCGTGACGACGCGGGCGTGGCGCCTTATTCGTTCGCCAACCTGCTGCGGCTGCGCCGGCCGTTCGTGGTCGTCGACGAGGCCCACAACAGCCGCAGCGATCTGTCGTTCGAGACGCTGGCGCGCTTTCGGCCCAGCGGCATCCTGGAGCTGACGGCGACGCCGGATACGCAACGCACACCGAGCAATGTGCTGCACAGCGTTTCTGCCGCCGAGCTCAAGGGCGAGCAGATGATCAAGCTGCCGATCCTGCTCGAAACAGAGCCGGACTGGCAGCAGTGCCTGGCCATCGCGCTGGACCGCCGGCAGCGGCTGCAAGCGGCGGCCGAGCTGGAGCGACGCGCCGGTGCTCCGTATCTGCGGCCTCTCGTGCTGATCCAGGCGCAGCCGCGGCGGCACAATCTGGACACGCTGCATGTGGAGTGCGTGCGCGACGAGCTGATTCAAAATCAAGGCGTCACCGCGGACGAAATCGTCATCGCTACTGGTGAGGATCGCGGCCTGGAAGAAGTCGACCGGCTTTATCCGGCCGGCATCGCCGACGAACGCTGCCCGGTGAAGTACGTGATCACCCAGCAGGCGCTGGCCGAAGGCTGGGACTGCCCTTCGGCCTACATTCTGGTGAGCATGGCGGAGCTGCGATCGGCCACCTCGGTGGAGCAGTTGCTGGGCCGCGTGCTGCGTCAGCCGCAGGCCAAGGCACGCGACACCGAGGCATTGAATCAGTCATACGCGTTCGTGGTGTCGCGAGACTTCGGCGATACCGCCAGCAGCCTGCGCGATCGCCTGGTGGAAGGCGCCGGGTTCGAGCGCCGCGAAGTCGGCGACTTCGTCTCGGCCGGCAGGCAGGAGCAGGCGCCGCTGGATCTGGACCCGCAGCGCGGTCGCGTCATCGTCAAGCCTATTACGTTTTCGCTGGCAGAGGCACCGGCACTGCGGGAATTGCCCAAGGCACTACGGGACAAGCTCGATTGGAACAAGAGCCAGAGCACTCTGACCATAAAACAGCCGCTGAGCGACAGCGATACCGCCGCACTGACTGCCTCCGTCAGCAGCGAGACCGCACGCGCCGCCATCGTGCAGGCCTCGGACAGCAGCCGCCGGGCCGTCGAGTTCTTCCGCACGCCGGCCGAAGCCGGCCTGCGTCTGCGAGTCCCGCAGATGGCAGTGCGAGTGCAAGGCGAGTTGCAGCTGTTTGACGATCCCGAAGTACTGGACTATCCCTTCGACCTGGCACCCTACGATGCCGCACCCAGCAGCGGCGATCTTGCGGCTCTGGGCCTTGCCGACCGGGTCGCGTCGGGCGGGCAGATCGATGTCAGCAGCGAGGGCCGCCTGGTGGTCGGCTTCATCGCCGACCTGCAACGCGATCTATCGTTCGCCTACCAGCCCGAGCATTGGGACGAGGTACGCTTGGCCACGTGGTTCTGCCGCAATCTGCCGGAAGCGTCGGTCACTCACGCATCGAAACGCGCCTTCGTATCGCACTGGCTGCGGGCGCTATTGCAGCGTGACGGCTACGACCTGGCACGCGCCAATCGCCAGAAGTTTCTGATCCGCAATCTTCTCGAACGGCGCATCGGCGAACTACGCCTGGCGGCTGCACGGCGCGCGTACCAGCAGTTGCTGTTCGAAGCCGACCCGGCTTTGAGCGCGACGGTCGGCGGCGACTACTGGTTCGAGTTTCATGCACAAGCCTATGCACCGAGCCGCGATTACGACGACCGTTTCGGCGTCTATGCTTTCCGGCGCCATTTCTACGGCCGCATCGGTGATTTCGACAGCCGCGAGGAATTCCAATGCGCCTGCTGGCTCGATCAGCAGGCGGAGCGGGGACGCATCGATTTCTGGGTTCGCAATTTGGTGCGCAAAGAGGCCAGCTCGTTTTATCTGCAAAAAGCAGATGGGCGGTTCTATCCGGACTTCCTTTGCCGATTGCCTAGTGGCGCCCTGCTGGCGGTCGAGTACAAGGGTGCGGACCGCTGGGAAAGCGCGAAGGACGACAGGCTGATTGGCGGCGTATGGGCCGAGTTGAGCGAGGGCCTTTGCCGGTTCGTAATGACGACCGACCGCGACTGGGCCAGCATCGACGCAAAGCTCGGCCCCGCCCTGTCTCCCGCGACGGTTCCTACCGAACACGCACTCGTGCGCCTCGCGCGTTCGCTGCCCGATTATGGACTGCATGCGGATGACCTCGGCACGATCGTCCATATTTACGCTGATGCCGCGGCGTTCGCCGTGGAATTCCCGTTGGAGCGCGGCGGGGCGACGGTGGTCACGCTTAAGCGCAGTGACTTTCGGCTGCCGGGCGAAGGGCTACGCTGATGCCCGGCATCGCACATCTGGTGCCGCTGACGGTCGAGCAGAACAAAATAGTGGACTACCTGCTTAACCTCCATCATCCGCAAGGAGGATCGAAAGCGCGATTCTTCAAGGCGCTCGGTTTCGATCAGCAGACTTGGTCTGTCTTCGCGGACGCGCTCCAGCAGCACGGAATTACGCAGCAAATGCAGAGCGAAGCGCTAAACGATTATGGCCTGAAATACGAAATCGCCTGCTCGATCACCACGCCGGATGGCCGCAATCCCTGCATTATCTCAGTCTGGATTGCGGAGCCGTCCAAGCAACCGCGACTGGTCACCGCCTACCCCGCCTGACGCTCGTGAATGAAAACAGAACTTGAACGATGCCCCTGGTGCTTGGGTTCAGAGGCTTACAAGCACTATCACGACACCGAATGGGGCGTGCCCTGCCGTGACGAGAAAAAGCTGTTCGAGTTCCTGATCCTGGAAGGCGCGCAGGCCGGCCTGTCGTGGAGCACGATCCTGGGCAAGCGCGAAAACTATCGCGAAGCTTTCGACGACTGGGACGTGGCCAGGATCGCGCGTTACAGCGACGCCAGAATCGAAAAGCTGATGACCAATCCCGGCATCGTCCGCAACCGGCTGAAGATCGAATCCACGCGCACCAATGCGAAGGCAATGCTCGCGTTCAACAAGCAAGAAGGCTCGTTCTCCGACTGGCTGTGGGCGCATGTGAACGACCAGCCGCTGTTGAACAGCCCGCGCAAGACCGGCGACGTGCCGGCCAAGACCGCGCTGTCGGACGCGATCAGCAAGGCGCTGCTGAAGCGCGGCTTCAAGTTCGTCGGCTCGACCATCGTCTATGCCTATCTGCAGGCGATGGGCCTGGTCAACGACCACTACGTCGGCTGCCATTGCCATCCCGATTACGCCAAGGCGGGCAAGAAAAACAAATGAGCATCGCCGACAAGGTGCGCGCCTGGCATGTGCCGCTGTCCGAGCGAGAGGCGACTTTGGGCGCGGCGCACGACAGGCTGTCGGAATTCGGCCTGAACCAGGACGACATTCCGTTCCTGATCCAGCTGGTCGAAAACCCCAAGTACGATTTCCCCGGCATCGATCTGTTCTCCGGCGCCACCGATCTGCGCGCCCACGACCAGATCCACATCCTGCTCGGCCGCGGCCTGCTGCCCAAGGACGAGGCCTTCGTGCTCGGCTTCACGATGGGCAGCACCGAGCAGGTCGGGCAGATGGAAGAGCGGCTGTTCTCGTTCTTCACGCAGTACCTGTATCCGCGCGCCTATCGCTTCAGCGACGAAGACATCCGCGTGTTCCGCGACGCGGTGCGCCTGGGTTTCATCTCCGACGTGCAGCGTCTGGACAAGGTCGACTACGAGGCGCTGCGCGGCCTGAGCCTGGCCGAGGCGCGACGCAAAATCGGCCTCGAAGACGATCTGCTGCGCGCCTATTACGCGATCGAAAAGAACCGCTACCCGCACAGCTTCGAAAGCCAGAGGCTGCTGGATTGAAGCCGCGCCCGCGCGCGCGCAAGCCCCACCACAAGACCAGCCCGCTGCAGGCACTGCTCGCGGCGACCGCGCTGACCCTGGCGCTGTACCTGATCCCGCATGCGCAGCTGCTGGCCTGGCCGCTGATCCTGATTTCCACCGTGGTCCACGAGCTCGGCCACGGCCTGAGCGCGCTGCTGCTGGGCGGGCGCTTCGTCGCGCTCTATGTGTGGCCGGATGCCTCCGGACGCGCGCTGTATATCGCCGATTTCGGCCGCATCGGCCATGCGCTGGTCGCGGCCGGCGGCTTGCTCGGGCCGTCGCTGCTGGCATCTGCGCTGTTCGCGGCCGGGCGTCATCCGCAGTCGGCGCGGCGCGCGCTGGGCATCGCCGCGGTGGTGCTGCTGGCGGTCGAGCTGATCTGGGTGCGCAACGTGTTCGGCGCGATCTTCATCGGCCTGCTGATCGTGATGCTCGGCCTGCTGGCGCGGCGCGCCTCGCCGCTGGCCGCGCAGATCGGCGTGGTGTTTCTGGCGGTGCAGCTGGCGCTGTCGGTGTTCTCGCGCAGCGATTACCTGTTCATGCGCAGCGCGGTTACCGCCGCTGGCGTCGGCCCGTCGGATACCGGCCAGATCGCCGCGGCGCTGTATCTGCCGTACTGGTTCTGGGGCGGACTGATCGCGATGGCGTCGTTGATGTTGCTGTGGCACGGGCTGAGAACATTTGCGGCGGCGCTGAAGCGCTAGCGGCTCCTGTAGGAGCGGACCCTGTCCGCGACTCGTACTTCA
This sequence comes from Hydrocarboniphaga sp., assembly GCF_965279055.1. Classification (NCBI taxonomy): domain Bacteria; kingdom Pseudomonadati; phylum Pseudomonadota; class Gammaproteobacteria; order Nevskiales; family Nevskiaceae; genus Hydrocarboniphaga; species Hydrocarboniphaga sp. The sequence goes on from NZ_OZ257125.1 coordinate 3,877,143, forward strand.
AGGGCACAGTCGCGGACAGGGTCCGCTCCTAGAGGTTGAGCGTCAGCCGTTCTCTTCGGCCGTCAGCGTCCTGAACGAATGCGGATGCTGCAAGTTGAACTCGGCCACATGCCGACGTGCGCTCGGGTCGAAGCCTTCGCGGCGGATGCGTTCGACCAGCTCGGCGAAAGCCGGATCGCGCTTGACGTCGGTGGCGTTTGCCGCGCGCGGCAACTGGTAGTCGGCAATGATCTTGGCGCCGCGATTGACGGCCGCACCTTCGCCGCGCTGGTCGTGGTAGTACTGCGACAGCACCAGGATGCGCGTGCCCAGATACACCGCCTCCTCCAGATCGTGGGTGACGAAGAACACCGTCATGCGCTCGCGCTCCCACAGCTCGAGCAGGAACAGCTGCATCTGCTCGCGCGTGTCCGGATCGAGCGCGCCGAAAGGCTCGTCCATCAGCAGCACGCGCGGCCGCAGAATCAGCGCCTGCGCGATCGCGACCCGCTGCTGCATGCCGCCGCTGAGCTGGTGCGGATACTTGTCCGCATGCTCGGCCAGGCGCACGCGGCGCAGGTAGTCCAACGCCTCTTCACGCAGCGCCTTGCGCCGCGCCAGCCAGGCCAGCGGACTGCATTGCAGACGCAGCCCGAGCACGACGTTGTCGAGCACGCTCAAATGCGGATAGCTGGAATAGCGCTGGAACACGATGCCGCGGCGCGGATCGGGATGGCCGACGTCGACACCTTCGATGGTGACGCGTCCGGCGTCCGGGAACTCCTCGCCGAGGATCTGCCGCAGCAGGGTCGACTTGCCGCAGCCGCTGGGCCCGACCAGCGTGCACAGCTCGCCCTCGCCGACCGACAGGTCGACGTTGTCGAGCACGCGCTTGGGACCGTAGGACTTGTAAAGGTCCTCGATGTGCAGGAAGCCGGCCCTGCTCGCTGCGCTCATGCGCGCAGCGCCGGGTACCACGGGAAGCGCCAGCGAGTCACGCCGCGCAGCGCCAGGTCCATCGCGAAACCGAGCAGCGTGATCCACAGCACGTAGGGCAGGATCACGTCCATCGCCAGGTAGCGGCGCATCAGGAACACGCGATAGCCGAGGCCGGAGTCGGCGGCGATCGCCTCGGCCGCGATCAGGAACAGCCAGGCCGCACCCAGCGACAATCGCAGCGAGGCGATCAGCCGCGGCCACAGCTGCGGCAGCACGATGCCGTAGGCCAGCCGCAGCGGCGTCGCGCCCAGGGTCAGCGCCTTGGTGATCTGCTCGCGCGGCATCTGCGAAACCTGAGCGGCGATGTCGCGCGTGATCACCGGCACGATGCCGATGAAGATCAGCGCGATCTTGGACAGCTCGTCCACGCCCAGCGAGATGAACAGGATCGGCAGCACCGCCAGCGGCGGCACCATCGACAGGAAGGTCACGAACGGCATGCCGGCCGCGGACAGGCCCGGGAACAGGCCGATGTTCAGCCCCAGCAGCAGGCCGACCAGCGCCGCCAGCCCGAGGCCGATCAGCAGCCGCCGCAGGCTCGCCGCGGTGTCGGCCCACAGCAGGCGCTTGCCGCTGCGCGCATCCACGCCGAACGCCATGCGCTGCGCCGCGTCGAGCATCTGGCCGGCGCTGGGCAAGACCTTGTCGGCCGGATTGTCCTGATGCCGCTGATGCGAGGCGACGCCGTAGGCCAGCATCAGCAGCAGGAACGGAATCAGCGCCAGCAGCCAGGCCAAGCGACGGCCGGGTTTGGCGTGCAGGCCGAACAGGTGGGGGTGGCGTTTCATGGCCTCATTCCTTCTCCCTTCGGGAGAAGGTGCCCCCAAGGGGCGGATGAGGGACTTCCAGACCCGAACTGGCTGCTCCACTGGAAGGCCCTCACCCCTGCCCCTCTCCCGGAGGGAGAGGGGTTCCGATCCCCGACTTCACAGCTTCCCGTCAGCCGCCATCTTCATGTACTTGTCGGTGAAGTGCAGCTTGAGGTTGTCGCTCTTGCCCAGCGAGCTGCCGTCGTTGAAGCCGATGCCGACGACGTCGACACTGGTGGCGCCCTCGCCGAACAGTCCCTTGGAAAACGAGAACTGGCGGACCTTGTCCATGGTCTTGGAGACGTCGGCCGAGGCCGCGAACGTGGCCGCGTCGGCCGGCTTGTAGAACATCGCCGTGGTCTTGAGCTGGCTCTTGAAGTCTTCGACCGAAGCGCCGGAGGCCTTGGCCATGTAGTCGATCGCCGCGTCGGTCTCCGGGCCGCTGCCGGTCATGATGCCCATGACCTCGTACCAGGCGCCGGTCAGCGCCAGCTTGAGGCTGTCGGGCGCGGCGCTCTTGACCACCATCAGGTCCATGATCTCGCCCGGAATCGAGCTGGAGTCGAAGATCAGCTTGGCGCCGGGCGCCTGCTTGGCCTGGGCCAGCGGCGGGTTCCAGGTCACCGCGGCGCCGTTGGCGTCGGAGGTGAACACTGCGGCGATGTCGGCGTCACTGGTGTTGACCAGGGTCACGTCCTTCTCGCTCATGCCGTTCATGTCCAGCGCGCGCGCCAGCAGGTAGTGCGACACGGTCAGCTCGACCAGGTTGATCTTGCGGCCCTTGAGCGCCTTCACCGAATCGGCCTTCTTGACGACGATGCCGTCGTTGCCGTTGCTGAAGTCGCCGACGATGACCGCCTGGCTGTCGACGCCGCCGACCGCCGGGATCGTCAGCGCGTCCATGTTGGTCATCACGCAGGCGTCGAACTTGCCGGCGGTGTACAGGTTGATCGACTCGACGTAGTCATTGACCAGGGTCAGCGAGATGTCGATGCCGTACTTGTCGGCCCATTTCTTCAGGATGCCGGCATGCTCGGCGTAGCCCCAGGGCTCCCAGCCGACGTAGTGCGACCAGGCCACCGCGAACTTGGGCTTCTCGGCCGGCGCGGCGGCGGCGGCCGGAGCGGCCGGTGCGTCGGTGGCCGGTGCTTCCTTCTTGCCGCAGCCGGCGAGGCTGGCCAGCGCCAGCAGCGCGGCGGCCGACAGCCAACGCGTATTGAATCCCTTGAGCATGTTGCATCCCCCTGATCGGTTCTTGTTGGAGCCTGAAGTCCTTGCACGGGGCCTGCCAATCGGCCGGTCCCGGTCCCCCTCGGACTGAAGTCCGGCCTGGCCTCAGCCGGTGATCTCGATGCTGAAATCCTTGGCCGCCTTCTCGGCGTGCTCGAAGCGGCGGATCGTGGTCTCGGACTCGGCGGCCAGGCGGTCCATCTCGCCGATGTTCTGCGCCATCCGCGGCAACGCCTCCTGGCGGTAGCGCGAAATATCGTCGAGCGCCGCGCGCACGTCGGCGAAGGCCTTGCGCAGCACCTCGATCGACAGCTGGGTGCCCGAGGCCTGCTTGTGGATCTCCGCTCCTTGCGTCTTCAGCCGCTCGGCGGTGCCGGCGATCAGGTTCTCGGTGGTGGCGCTGATCGCCTGCACTTTTTCGAGCACGATCTTCTGGTTGGCCAGCGCCAGCGCCAATGTAACAGCGACCTGCAGCGCGCTGACCGTGACATTCAGTGCGCGATTGACGCCGCGAATCAGCTCTTTATTGTTACGGATGACCATTTCCATGGTCAGGAAGCCTTGCTGGTTGACCAGCAATTGCTGCTGCAGATCCTGGATGCGCTGGCGTAGCGGGAACAGCAGCTCCTCGCTGACGAAGCGGTGGCGCGGATCGTCGGAGGCGATGTCGGTGTCCAGCGCGCCCTGCAGCCGCGCATCGATCAGCTGGCCGAGCTGCACCGCGCGCGTCAGCTTGTGGGTCAGCGCGCGCATCGCCTTCTGGTCCTCGGTCAGCGTGACGTTGTCGCGCTTGAGCTGATCCTGGCCGGCGCGCAGCGACTTCATGATCGCGTCGATCGTCGTCGACGCCGACTCGTAGCGCGAGAAGTAGCGCTTCAGCGGCGTACCCAGGCCGGGAATGTAACCGAGCAGCCGTGCCGTAAAACCGGCGTCGAGATTCAGACGCGCCGGATCCAGGTCCTCGACCTGCATCTTCAGGTCGATCAGCGAGCTGGCCACCGCGCCACCCTCCTCGCCGCTCTTGATCAGCTGGGTCAGCGGCTGCTTCAGCATCGCGCTGCGCCGCGCCGCGTCCTTCTGCAGATCGATGCCCATGGACTCGATCGCGGCCTTGGTCTGCTCCTGCGCGTCCTGGTCGTTGAGATCCAGCTTGAGGATGCGCGCGGCGACGTCGTCGGCCTGCTGCACCAGCGCCGGATCGGCATCGGCGGCCGGAGCCGACAGCCCTGCGGGATCGGCCAGCTGCAACTCCTCGCGCAGCTGAGCCGGCTCGGCGAGATTGAGCGGCGCGGACGCGGCCGACGCGCTGGTGGAAGTCTTGCCGACACTGCTGGTGATACTGGTCATTGCGGTGCGCCCTTGAGCTGCGCCGATGGATGGACGGGATGCATCTTTACCACGACCGTCCGGCAGCTCCAGAGTGTAGACCATGAGGGTGGCATTCCCGCAACGGCATGCTTCCTGCGAAAGTGAGTTCGTGCTGATACAGCCAACCAAGCAGAGTTCGCCCCGGCAACCAAGCCGGCGCCCGGCATTGCTTACCCTGCTTTCGGCCCGCGACGTTGCATCAGCCGCCGTCTTACGCACTCCAGGCATCGCTCTTTACGATTCGCAGCCAAGCTCTCGGCCAGGCGCAGGCAATTCGCGCCGTTCGTTGGGGAATTTCTACCGCAGGCGCGGTCCAAGCAAGCGCGAGCGCAGCGTTTGCATCCAATTCATGCGTACGCCGAAGCAAGCTTGTGTAAAGCTGCTGTGGCGGTAGTGTTAGGTGGTCTTCCGATCAATGCATTGATGTCGGCAACGTGGAGGAATGGTCATGGGTTTGCTGAACCGTTTTCGTGAGCAGTATCTGAAGGGCCGCGACGAGGAAATGTCGCTCGAAGAGTACCTGGCCCTTTGCAAGAACGACCCGCTGGCCTATGCGACACCCGCAGAACGCATGCTCGCCGCCATCGGCGAACCCGAGGTCATCGACACGCGCAACGATCAGCGCCTGTCGCGCCTGTTCTCCAATCGCGTGATCCGCCGCTACCCGGCGTTCCGCGAATTCTTCGGCATGGAAGAGGTGATCGCGCAGGTCGTCGCCTTCTTCAAGCACGCCGCGCAGGGCCTGGAAGAGCGCAAACAGGTGCTGTACCTGCTCGGCCCGGTCGGCGGCGGCAAGTCGTCCATCGCCGAACGTCTGAAAGTCTTGATGGAGGCCTATCCGATCTATGCGATCAAGGGCTCGCCGATCAACGAGTCGCCGCTGGGCCTGTTCTCGCCGGAGCGTGACGGCGCCACGCTGGAGGCCGAGTACGGCATCCCCCGCAGAGTCCTGAGTGGCATCGCCTCGCCGTGGGCGCTGAAGCGCCTTGAGGAATACGAAGGCGACGTCTCGCAGTTCCGCGTGGTACGCCTGCAGCCTTCGGTGCTCAAGCAGATCGCGATCGCCAAGACCGAGCCCGGCGACGAGAACAACCAGGACATCAGCGCGCTGGTCGGCAAAGTCGACATCCGCAAGCTGGAGGCCTTCAGCCAGGACGATCCGGACGCGTACAGCTACTCCGGCGGCCTGTGCCAAGCCAACCAGGGCCTGCTCGAATTCGTCGAGATGTTCAAGGCGCCGATCAAGATGCTGCATCCGCTGCTGACGGCGACCCAGGAAGGCAACTTCAAGGGCACCGAGGGCTTCAGCGCGATCCCGTTCAACGGCATCATCCTGGCGCACAGCAACGAAAGCGAGTGGACCACGTTCCGCAACAACAAGCACAACGAAGCCTTCCTCGACCGCGTCTATATCGTCAAGGTGCCGTACTGCCTGCAGGTGTCGGAAGAGGTACAGATCTACCGCAAGCTGCTGAAGAACAGCTCGTTGTCGGCGGCGCCCTGCGCGCCCGGCATGCTCGACATGATGGCGCAGTTTTCGGTGCTGACGCGGCTGAAGGAGCCGGAGAATTCCAGCATCTTCTCGAAGATGCGCGTCTACGACGGCGAGAGCCTGAAGGACACCGATCCGGCGGCGAAGAGTTACCAGGAATACCGCGACTACGCCGGCATCGACGAGGGCATGACCGGCATGTCCACGCGCTTTGCCTACAAGGTGCTGAGCGCGGTATTCAACTATGACCAGACCGAGGTCGCGGCCAATCCGGTGCACCTGATGTACGTTTTGGAGCAGCGCATCCTGCGCGAGCAGCTGCCGGACGAAACCCAGCGGCGCTATCTGGAGTTCATCAAGGGCTATCTGGCGACGCGCTACGCCGAGTTCATCGGCAAGGAAATCCAGACGGCTTATCTGGAATCGTATTCGGAATACGGTCAGAACATTTTCGACCGCTACGTGACCTTCGCCGATTACTGGATCCAGAACGAGGATTATCGCGATCCGGAAACCGGCGAGAGCTTCGACCGTGCCTCGCTGAATACCGAGCTGGAGAAGATCGAAAAGCCGGCCGGCATCGCCAACCCGAAGGACTTCCGCAACGAGATCGTCAACTTCGTATTGCGCGCGCGCAGCCAGCACGGCGGCAAGAACCCGAAGTGGACCAGCTACGAAAAACTGCGTGAAGTCATCGAGAAGAAGATGTTCTCGTCGACCGAGGAGCTGCTGCCGGTGATCTCCTTCAACGCCAAGGCTTCGGCCGAGGACAAGAAGAAGCACGAAAGCTTCGTCACGCGCATGGTCACCAAGGGCTACACCGAGAAGCAGGTGCGGCTGCTGTCCGAGTGGTATCTGAGAGTTCGCAAGTCAGCGTAGTCGGTTCGTCTGGCGTCACCGGAGAAGTCTCGATGTCGATCGTGATCGATCGCCGCTTGAATGATCGCAACAAGAGCGCCGTCAACCGCGAGCGTTTCCTGCGGCGTTACAAGGAGCAGATCCGCAAGTCGGTCAGCGACCTGATTTCCAAGCGCTCGATCACCGACATGGATCGCGGCGGCAGCGTCAATATCCCGACCAAGGATATCGGCGAGCCGACCTTTCACCACGGCCAGGGCGGCGACCGCGAGATGGTGCTGCCAGGCAACCGCAAGTTCAATCGCGGCGACAAGATCCAGCGCCCGGATGGCGGTGGTGGTGGCGGCGGCTCGGGTGAGGGCGAGGGCGAGGGCGAGTCCACCAGCGACGAGTTCGCCTTCACGCTGTCGCGCGAAGAATTCATGAATCTGTTCTTCGACGATCTGGAGCTGCCGCACCTGATCCGCAACGCGGTCGGCGACGTGCGCGAATACAAGATGCAGCGCGCCGGCTATACGCCCAGCGGCGTGCCGGCGAACCTGTCGGTGACGCGCTCGCTGCGCCAGGCCATGGCGCGGCGCATCGCTCTGGGCGCGCCATTGCGGAGGCAGATCAGCGAACTCGAGGCGGCCGAAGTGCCGGCGGACGAGGAAATAGCCGAACTGCAGAAACGCCTCGACCGCATTCCCTTCCTCGACGAATTCGATCTGCGCTTTCGCCACCGGGTGAAAGTGCCGCAGCCGATTTCGCGCGCGGTAATGTTCTGCCTGATGGACGTGTCCGCGTCGATGACCGAGGGCAAGAAAGACCTGGCGAAGCGTTTCTTCACCCTGTTGTATCTGTTCCTGTCGCGCAAGTACCAGCGCGTCGAGCTGGTGTTCATCCGTCACACCGACAACGCGCAGGAAGTCGACGAGCACGGCTTCTTTCACGACCAGCAGAGCGGTGGCACCGTGGTGCTGTCGGCGCTCAAGCTGATGCAGGAAATCGCGGTGGCGCGCTACCCCTCGGACGCCTGGAACATCTACGGCGCCCAGGTTTCCGACGGCGACGCTTTCGGCGCCGACCCGGAAAAGAGCCGCGCCTTCCTCAACGAGCAGGTGCTGCCGCTGTCGCGGTACTTTGCCTACATCGAGGTGCCGGACGACCCGATGCGCACCAGCCCGCTGTCCTACGCCTACCAGCGTATCGAGAGCGACAAGTTCGCGATGTCCAGCGTCACCAGCAAGGGCGAGGTCTATCCGGTGTTGCGCGAGCTCTTCAAAAGAGAGGCCGCGTGAACGCACTAGAGAATAGCGGCAGCAAGCTGATTTCCACCGGCGCGGAATGGGATTTCGAGCTGCTGGAAACCTACGATCGCGCGATCGCCGATATCGCGATCAACGAGTACAAGCTCGACATCTATCCGAACCAGATCGAGGTGATCGCCTCCGAACAGATGCTCGATGCCTATGCCTCGGTCGGCCTGCCGATCGGTTATCCGCACTGGAGTTACGGCAAGGAATTCATCCGCAACGAGCAGATGTATCGCAAGGGCCAGCGCGGCCTCGCCTACGAAATCGTCATCAACAGCAATCCCTGCATCTCCTACCTGATGGAGGAGAACAGCCTGCCGATGCAGGCTCTGGTGATCGCGCATGCCTGCTACGGACACAACTCTTTCTTCAAGGGCAATTACCTTTTCAAGCAGTGGACCAACGCCGACGCGATCATCGATTACATGGTGTTTTCGCGTAACTATGTGATGAAGTGCGAGGAGCGATACGGCCATGAGGCCGTGGAAGCCACGCTCGACTCCTGCCACGCGCTGATGAGCCATGGCGTCGATCGTTATCGCCAGCCGACGCCGCTGTCCGCCGACGAGGAGCGCCTGCGTCAGCGCGAACGCGAGGACTACGCCTGGACCCAGTACGACGACATCTGGCGCACCTTGCCGAGCAAGAATGCCGGCAAGAACGGCAAGGCCGGCGCCGAGCCCAACTACCCGCCCGAGCCGCAGGAAAACCTGCTGTACTTCATCGAAAAGCACGCGCCCAAGCTCGAACCCTGGCAGCGCGAAATCGTGCGCATCGTGCGCAAGATGGCGCAGTATTTTTATCCGCAGGGCATGACCAAGGTCATGAACGAAGGCTGGGCCACGTTCTGGCACTACACCTTGCTGAACCGTCTGTTCGACAAGGGTCTGGTCGACGATGGCTTCATGCTCGAAGTACTGTCGTCGCACACCAACGTGATCGCGCAGCGCGGCTTCGACCAGCGTGGCTACGGCGGCATCAACCCGTATGCACTGGGCTTCGCGATGATGAGCGACATCCGCCGCATCTGCGAAAACCCGACGGCCGAGGATCGCGACTGGTTCCCGGACATCGCCGGCGGCGACTGGCTAAAGGTCATGGATTTCGCGATGCGCAATTACAAGGACGAGTCCTTCATCGGCCAGTTCCTGTCACCGCGGCTGATCCGCGACTTCCACCTGTTCGCGATCGCCGATCACGAGGAAGAAGAACATCTGTCGGTGGATTCGATCCACAACGAGCAGGGCTATCGTCGCGTGCGCCAGCTGCTGAGCCAGCAATACAACCGCGACGGCCAAGTGCCCGACATCCAGGTGACGCGCTACGACCACCGCGGCGACCGCTCGCTGACCTTGGCGCACCGCCAGCATCGCGGCCGTCCTCTGGACGAAAACAGCTCCAATGAGGTGCTCAAGCATCTGTCGCGGCTATGGGGCTTCAACGTGCGGCTGCAGACCCTGGACGACGACGGCAAGGTGATCGAGCAGCGCGAGACCCGGGCCTGATCGGCATAGGTCGGCAATGCTTTGCCGAGCTACGGGGCGCTGATGTTTTTGGCGCGCGCGGCGATGGTCTTTAGTTCCGCCATCGCCGATTCGATGTCCATCGCCGCATGGCCCTGCGAGGTGTCCATCTCGCCGATCACGGCCATCGCCTGATCGATCTGCGTCATCGCGATCTCGTTTTCGGCGAGCCAGCCGTCGATGCGGTCGCGCTGGCGCTCGAGCAGGCTCATGCGCTCCTTCAGTGTGGCGATTTCGCGATCCTGCGCATCGGATTCAATGCCGTCGGTCTGCAGATGCTGCAGCCGCCGCGCGATGTGCTGAACGTCGATCGCCGACAGGCCTTTCAGCGCATCGGAAATGCGCGTCAGATTGTCCAGACCCGCGAGAAACACCTGCTCGGTCATGCCGAGAAAGCGGCTGAAGGTCATCTCTTTCGGATCGAGCTTGCGGCGCAGCAGGCCTTCGAACGCCCGGTATTTTTCCTTCAGCGCATCGAGCTGAGCCTGACCGGGCTCGAACGAGACTTCGGCGAACTCACTGCGCAGCCGCACCATCGTTTCGTCGGCGCGGCCGGCCAGCGCTTCCTGCAGGCGTTTCAGATAGTCGGCCGCATGCTTGTCGCGGCGCATCGTGTAATCAACCGCCCAGCCGCCGAGGCCGAGCAGCGCGCCGGCCGCGGCCGGCGCGACGAAGATCATCGACGGCCCGAGCACCGCAGCCGCCAGGCCGCCCAGAATACCGACTGCCGCCGGGTACAGAACATGCGGCTGACTCAAGGTGCGCCCGAGCACCGCGCGCGAAACTGCCTGCGCGGAAAAGTCGGCGTTAGGGCGCTTTTCCGGCGCGTTCATGAGGAAAACGTCCGGTTGGCTTGGATATTCTGGGCTGATACTGTGCTTCTATGGCCGACATCGACAACCTGATCCTTGAACACCTTCGCGCGCTGCGCTTGGGAATGGATGGGCTGCGTGAAGATCTGCGTGAAGTGAAAACGCGGCTGGGCCTGGTCGAGGAGAACCTCGGCTCGCTGTACCTGCAGATCGCCGGCCTGCATTCGCAGTACGGTTCGCTGTCCACGCGCCTCGATCGCGTCGACCTTCGTCTGGATCGCATCGAGCGTCGCCTCGAATTGGTCGAATAGCCGCCGCATCAGTAAGGTTCGGCGAGCAGCACGAATTCCACGCGCGGCAGGCGGTAGGCATAGGCGCGATCACTCTCGCCATTCTGCCGCGGCAGCGGCTGGCTCGATCCGTAGCCCACCGCGCGTTCGCGATCCGCATCCATCTTGTAGTTCTGCAGCAGGTAATCAGCCGCGGCCTGCGCGCGATCCTTGGACAGCTGCAGGTTCGCCGCGTCGTCGCCGCCCAGGCCGGTGTGACCCTTGATCAGCAGCCGATAGCGCGGATAGCGGCGCAGCTTGTCGGCGATGTCGTCGAGCGTCTTGCGGCTGTCTTCGTCCAGCGTCGCGGTGCCGCGGGTGAAGGCGATGGGCTCGATGCGCAAGGTGCCGACCTGTTTCAGATGCTCCCAGCCTTCATCGTCCAGCGGCTTGAACTCCAGCGCCAGCGTGTCACCATTGCCGGCGAGTTCGGGCCTCGCCTGCGGCAGGTAAAGGCTGGCGACGAACTGGCGATTGGTCACCCGCAGCGGGTCCTGATCCGGCAGCGGATTACGCGGGAAATCGCCGGCCGCGATCAGCACTTTCATCGTGCCGTTGATGGTGTCGAGCAGGCCTTCATCGCCGGGCAGCCCCGAAGGCGTGATGCCGAACCATTGCGCGCCATTGTCGTCGAGTCCGGCCCACGCGACGCCCTGCATCACCGTGCGCGCCTGCGCCGCCGGCAAGGCGGTGTAGGCGGCGACATCGGCCTCCAGTTCGGCCGGATGCTCGCCATACCAGCGCAAAGTGTCGAAATAATGTTTCAGCAGCAGACTCAGCTGCGCCGAATCCGCCTGCACGCTGCGCCGCGACGCCAGCAGCACGTCGACGATCAGCCGATCGGTGTCTTCGCTGCCGAGCAGCTTGACGATGCCCGGCTGCGCCAGCGCGCGCGACACGTCCGGCTCCCATAGCACTGCGACGTCGGCTTCGCCTTTCAGCAGCTTGTCCAGCGCGGCAGCGGAGCCATCGGTTTCGACTCTCCAGGCGCCGCCCTTCTTCTGCAGCTGCGGAATGTCGAAATGCACGGCGACGCTCTTCAACAAATGCTCGCTGGGCGAAGCCGGCGTATAGGCGATGCGCGCGCCGTCGTGCGCTTTCAGCGCATCCAGATTCGGGATCGACGCCGCGCGCGCAACGATCGCGTCTCCGCCCTTGGACTCGTCGATGACCGCGACGATGGTCGCCGGATAGGCGCTGGCCGCGCCGTTGAGCAGATAGCTGTCGACGGTGGCGACCGCGTAGTCGAGCCGGCCGTCGCCAAGCTTGCTGATGCGGCCCGCGGTGTCGGCGTGATCGTCCTCGCACTGCAGCGCGTAGCCTTCTGCGCGCAGCCGCTTGGTCAGCTGCGGCGAGCACAGCATGAAGTAACCGACCCAGCTGTCGACGCCAACCGTGATACGACCCTTCATGCCGGCCGCGTCCGACGTACTGCGCTGCTGATAGTCGCGGATTTTCGGCTCGGCATAACGCCAGCCGACGATCGCCAGCGCGCCGAGCAGAATCACGCTGATGAAAATCTTGACGTGAACCGTCACGGCCTGTGGCTATTCCTGAAAGTCGCTGACATCGAATGCCGGCGCTTCGGCCAGAACGTTGCCGAGGCCGGCGCTGAGCTGCTCGGGGCTGTCGGCCGCGGTGTAGTAGACGCGGCCGGGCTGGTTCAACACGTGATCTTCGCCGAGACAGAAGCCGATCGTATGCAAAACCACCGGCGAATTCTGCAGCAGCTTGTCGACCGCCTCGGCCGGATCTTCGCGCGCCGGATCGGGATAGCCGTCGGTGACCAGCACCAGATGATAGTCGCCGTAGCCGAACTGCTGGCGCGCCTGCGTGGTGAGCTTGTCGTAAGCGAGTTCGATCGAGGATTTCAGCGGCGTGCCGCCCTGCACGTCGACCTTGTGCAGCGCCGTCTCGAAAGCCTCGCGATTGCCGACGCCCAGCGGCACGCGCTCGCTCAGGCCGGCATCGTCGAACACCGCGAGCCCCAGATTCGCCTGCGCCGGCACCGACTGGATAAAGCGCGACAGCGCCGCGACCGCGACCGCGATCTTCGGCTTGCCGTCGGAGCAATCGACGCGGCGCATGCTGCCGGAGCCGTCGAGTACCACGTAGTAATTCGAAGTCGCCGCCGGCGCGCCGCTGGCGGCGACGGCGTTGTCGCCGCCGATCGACGGCCAGTCGTCGCGCGTCGCGGTCTGCGCGTAGATGCCGCCTTGCGGTGCATCGTTGCCGGCATCGTCGCTGTCGACGACTTCCTGGCTTTCGTGCTCCGGCCTGGAGTCTTCGTCGTCGCCGCTGTAGTGCTTGACCAGCCCATACGCGACCAGCGCGAACAGCGCCCAGCCGATGCGGCCGCGGGTTTTGCCGGGGCGGCTCACAGCGGTTTGAACACCGAGGACTCGGCCTCGACCTGGATGATGCGGAACTGCACGCGCATGTTGTCGCGCCATTCGCGCTCGTTCTTCGGCGCGCAGGGATCACTGCCGCAGAGTCCGGATTTTGGATTGGCGATGCCGTGGCCGACCACGGCGAACTGGCTCGCGTCCAGGCTCACACCCTTGCTCTGCGCGTAGGCGAGCACGCTGTCGCGCACCGCAACCGCGCGCGACAGCGACAGGTTCTTCGCCGCCTGCTTGATCTGACCGAGCACCACGTCGGGCTTGCCGGCTTTCTTGTCGCGCAGATAGGCCATCGGATCGCTGTGGCCTTCGACGGTGATCAGCGCGCCGCCGTAAGTCGAAGCCAGATCGACGACCTTGGCGAAAGCCTCCTGGTACAAATCGGCCGAGAAACCGTTCTGGTTCGGCTGAAAGAAGATCTCGAACGAGAACAGCTCGCCGTCGGCCAAGGTGCCTTGCTGCTGCTTGCGCGTGACCACCGCGGCGACCTGGCCTTCGTCGAAGCGCGTCGCCTCGGCGGCGGTCTTGCCGGCGTTGCTCAGGCCCTGCGCGAGCCGCGCGTAGTCCCAGCCGGCCGTGGCGAGCTTGGCGCTGCCGGAGGCCAGGCCGATGCTGGCGAAGGCGCCCTGGATCTCGGCGTCGAGCTTGTCCAGATTGCGCGGATAAGCCGGCGTCGCCAGGAACTCGACATTGCCGCGATGGCCGACGAATTCGGCGTCGCCGTACAGGCCTTCGGCATCGCCGGCGGCCTGCTCGCTGTCCAGCAGGATCTTCGCGCTCGCACTCATCGTCGCCTTGAACTCGGCGTCGCGCGGCTTGGCCGTCGCCAGCGCGCGCAGTTTTTCTTCGCCGAGCAGCAGGCCGTGCACGAAGCCTTCGACCGCCTTGCGGTTCTTTGCCAGATAATCGCTGCGCACCGCGTAGACGTCGGCAATGATCTTGTTCGCGGTCTTGGTCGACAGCAGGATGCGCGCGCCCTTGACCGAATCCTCGGCGCCGCTGCCGACGCTGCCGCCGGACGTCAGCACCAGCGCGTCGGGCGTGATCACGAAAGCGGCGTCGACGTCTTTCTGCTGGAACGCGCGCATCGGCGTGTCGTCCGTGCCGGTCAGATCCGGCAGCCAGCGGATCTTGACGTCGCTGGTCGCCAGGCCGGCATCGCCGAGAATCTTGGTCAGGTAGTCGACATGCGGGCCGTAAGCCTGCAGCGCGATGGTCTTGCCTTTCAGATCGCGCGCCGAGCCGATGCCCTGCTTGACCACGAGGGTGTCGCCGCCGGCCGACCAGGTCATCTGGTAGATCACCACCGGCTTGGTGCGCGGATCCTTGTTCAGCAGATCCGCGGCCATGTTGATCATGCCCAGCGTGCCGCGAAGATACGGCGAGCGCCCCGCCATGTAAGCCTCGACCTGTCTGGCGAACACGTCCTCGCGCACCAGGTTCAGGTCGAGCCCCTCGTTGGCGAACGCCGAGCCGCGCACGGTGCGCGTCGCATTGCCGTTGGCGACGATCGTCGCGATGTCGCCGCCCCAGGTGATCAGCGGCACCTGCGTCGGGCCGGCAGCGACTTCACCGACCGCGGTTCTGGCCAGCACTGTGCCCAGCGCCGGCGAGTCGACGCTTTTAGGCGCGGCCGCGAATGCCGCCGGCACGGCCAGGGCCGCGGCCACGACGACGCCTTTGAGGGACGGCCACCAGCGAGAAACCATCGAGCTGCTCCCTTGACGCACTTGTGCGCGTGAACCGATTCTAATCAACAAAGTGGCAAGGCTGCTTCCCAACGCGGATTCCCAATGAGCGACTCGTGAGCGACCTCGAAGATCTGGCACTGCTGGTCGACGCGCGCACGCCGCTGATCTTCGTCGACAGTAGCGACGCGGCGCGCGTGGAAGAAGTGTTCGCGCGCGTGGCCACGCGTGCCGGCCGGCCGCTGCATCGCTGGAGCCTGGCTTCGGGCCTGAGCCGTCGTGACGGCGACGCTTTTCCGCCGGCCCTTAGCGGCAGCAAGCCCGCCGAGGTCCTCGCCCAGGTGCTCGCGCAGCGCGAGCCCGGCCTGTTCCTGCTGCATGATCTGGCGCGTTATCTGGAAGATCCGCTGACCGTGTCGCAGCTGCGCGAAATCGGGCTGCGCAACACCCAGGTGCCGCATACGCTGGTGCTGATCGGTAGCGCGCTGAGCGTGCCGGCCGAGCTGCGCGCCGTGGCGACGCGCGTCGAACTGGCACTGCCCGACCTGCAAGACCTCAAGGCGCTGGTGCATGAAGAGGCGCAGAACTGGGGCGCGCAGCAGCAGCGCCGCGTGCAGGCGACGCAGGCCGCCATCGACGCGCTGACGCGCAATCTGCTCGGCCTGACTCACGCCGACGCGCGACGGCTGATCCGCAACGCGATCGTCGACGACGGCGTGCTGTCCGACGCCGACCTGCCGGCGGTGCAGGCCGCCAAGTACAGGCTGCTGGACCAGGGCGGCGTGCTCAGCTTTGAACTCAATACCGCGAAGATGGCGGACGTCGCCGGCCTGGCGACGCTGAAGCGCTGGCTGGCCGATCGCAAAAGCGTGTTCCTGTCCGCCACGCCGCCGCCGGGTCTGGATCCGCCCAAGGGCCTGCTGCTGCTCGGCGTGCAGGGCGGCGGCAAAAGCCTGGCGGCGAAGTCGGTCGCCGGCGCCTGGGGCGTGCCGCTGCTGAGGCTGGACTTCGCCGCGCTGTACAACAAGTTTTACGGCGAAACCGAGCGAAACCTGCGCGACGCGCTGAAAACCGCCGGCGTGATGGCGCCCTGCGTGCTGTGGATCGACGAAATCGAAAAAGGCCTGGCCAGCGAAAGCGGCGACGACGGCGGCCCGGGCAAACGCATCCTCGGCACGCTGCTGACCTGGATGGCCGAGCGCCGCGACCAGGTTTTTCTGGTAGCCACCGCCAACGACATCGAATCCCTGCCGCCGGAGCTGCTGCGCAAGGGCCGCTTCGACGAAATCTTTTTCGTCGACCTGCCCAAGCCCGAGGTGCGCGCCGCGATCTTCGGCATCCATCTGAAAAAGCGCGGCCAGGATCCGGCGGGCTTCGATCTGCCGCGGCTGGCCGGGCTCTGCGACGGCTTCTCGGGCGCCGAAATCGAGCAGGCGGTGGTGTCCGCGCTGTACGCCGCGCACGCTCGCGGTGAGCCGCTGAACAGCGACGGCATCGCCCATGAACTCAGCGTCACCCGGCCGTTGTCGGTGGTCATGGCCGAGAAGATGAACTACCTGCGCCACTGGGCCGGCAGCCGTAGCGTATCGGCCGACTGAACCGCCCATCGGCGGGCCCCGGCCCGATTCTTGTTTATCGGTTACCGTCCGCTACGTACGGCGATGCCCCAGGGCCGCCGGCCTGTCACCAAACCAAAACAATCCGGGAGATTCATCGATGAAATTCCAGAACCTTCGCCGCGCCGCGGCGATGGCGGCCTTGCTCGTGATGAGCGTTGCCGCCGCCGAAGACAGCGAGCAGAGCTACAGCAAGCGCTGCATGACGACGATGCCGAGCCTGGCCGAACGCGAAACCATTGATCGCAACCTGCAGAGCTTCCTGGCTGCCCGGGCCGCCAAGGGCGTGTCCCTGAACAGTGCACCGGGCTCGATTACGGTGCCGGTGTACTTCCATGTGATCAACATCGGCAGCACGCTGGCCCAGGGCAACGTGCCGGAGTCGCAGCTCAACGACCAGATCGCGGTGCTGAACGCCGCTTATGCCGGCACGCCTTTCGTCTACACCATCGCCGGCATCGACCGCACCACCAACGCCGACTGGTACACGATGTCGCCCGGCAGTTCCGCAGAAAAGCAGGCCAAGAAGGCCCTGCGCAAGGGCGGCGCCGAATCGCTGAACCTGTACACCGCCAACCCGGGCGGCGGCCTGCTCGGCTGGGCGACGTTCCCGTCCAGCTATGCCTCGCAGCCCAAGAACGACGGCGTCGTGGTGCTCTACACCAGCCTGCCCGGCGGCAGCGCCGTGCCGTATGACGAGGGCGACACGGCCACTCACGAGGTTGGCCACTGGCAGGGTCTGTACCACACGTTCCAGGGCAGCTGCAGCGCGCAGAACGACAGCGTCTCCGACACCCCCGCCGAACGCACCGCCGCCTATGGCTGCCCGGTGAACCGCGACAGCTGCCCGGGCAAGGCCGGCATGGATCCGACGACCAACTTCATGGACTACGTCGACGACTCCTGCATGTTCGAGTTCACGCCCGACCAGACCACGCGCATGGACCAGATGCATCAGCAGTACCGCAGCTGATTTCGGTCGGCTGACAAGAAAAGGCCGGCGAAAGCCGGCCTTTTCCGTTGTGCGCTATCGGGCGCGCTGCTTTTTTGCGTGGCCGCTAGGCGTAGCGCCAGCGCGCACCCTGGGCGCTGTCTTCGATGATCACGCCCTGCGCGGCGAGCTCGTCGCGGATGCGGTCGGACTCGGCGAAGTTCTTCGCCTTGCGTGCCGCGGCGCGGTCGGCGATGCGCTGCTCGATCACCTCCGGCGTCAGCGCCGAGGTCGTCGGCTGCTGCGAGAACCAGGCCTCCGGCGTCAGCTGCAGGATGCCGAGCAGCGAGCCGGCGTCCAGCAGCTGGGCCTTGAGCCTGGCTTTCTCGGCCGCGTCTTCGGATTTGTTGGCGCTACGCGCGAGTTCGAACAGCTCGGCCAGCGCCATCGGCGTGTTCAGATCGTCTTCGAGTGCGGCAATGAAAGCCTCCGGCGCGGTCACGCCGGCGGCGGGCTCGATGCCTTCGAGATCGCGCAGCGCGCCGTAGAGACGATCGAGTTTCTTGCGTGCGTCGGCGGCGACGTCGTCGTTCCAGTCCAGCGGCTGGCGATAGTGTCCGGTCAGCAGCACCAGGCGGATCAGCTCGCCCGGCAAGGTCTTCAGCAAGTCGTGCACCAGCAGCACGTTGCCCAGCGACTTGCTCATCTTCTCGTGATTCACATTCACGAAGCCGTTGTGCAGCCAGTAGCGCGCGTAGACCGCGCCGCCATGCGCGCAGGTGCTTTGCGCGATTTCGTTTTCGTGATGCGGAAAGATCAGGTCGTGGCCGCCGCCGTGGATGTCGATGGTGTCGCCGAGCACCGCCTCGCTCATCGCCGAACATTCGATATGCCAACCCGGCCGGCCGCGACCCCAGGGCGAATCCCAGCCCGGCTGCTCGGCGCTCGACGGCTTCCACAGCACGAAATCACCGGCGTGCTTCTTGTACGGCGCGACCTCGACGCGCGCGCCGGCCATCAGCGACTGCTCGTCGCGGCCCGACAACTGGCCGTAGTCCGGATAGCTCAGCGTGTGAAACAGCACATGGCCTTCGGCCGCATAGGCGTGGCCGCTGGCGATCAGCCGCTCGATCATCGCGGTGATCTGCGGAATGTGCTCGGTGACCTTGGGTTCGGCGTCGGTGGGCTGCACGCCGAGGGCTTTCAGGTCTTCGTGGTAGGCGGCGGTATAGCGCTGCGTGATCACGCCGATCTCGACGCCTTCTTTCACGGCCGCCGCATTGATCTTGTCGTCGATGTCGGTGATGTTGCGCGCGTACACCACGCCCGGATAACGCCGCCGCAGCACCCGCGACAGGGTGTCGAACACCACCGGCGGGCGGTAGTTGCCGATATGCGCGTAGGAGTAAACCGTCGGCCCGCAGACATACATCGTGACCCGGTTCGGGTCCAGCGGAACGAAGGTTTCTTTTTGCCCGGTCAGGGTGTTGTGCAGTTGCATGGTTGCGGCAGCGAAAAAAAGTGGCGCAAGGATAACCGTTTGCTCGCGGACGAGCCGTTTCCGGCCGCCGGCGAAACGGCATAGACTGCCCCGCAGTGCCGGTCTGTGGGCCAATTCGGCCATCTGGGGCGTCTAGCCGACGTCTGGGAGGGGAACATGAAAGCCGCATCGATTGCGATGGCCACAGTAGGCCGTGGCGCGCTGGCGCTTTATGCGCTGGCAGGCTTTGGCATGAGCGCCTGCAGCACCCATCCGCTGGTGCCCGAAAACGCAGCCGCCAGCCGCGGCTGGGTACTGGACGGCGCCGGCGAACTCAGCGGCCCGCAACCGGCCCTGCCCGATGTCGCCTCGCTGTTCGAGATCAGCTCCGAGATGCGCCAGTTCGCCACCGATGCGATCGCCACGGCCAAAAACGATCCCGATAAAATACGGCTGCTGGTCGATGCAATGCATTCCGACACCGGCCTGGGCTTGCGTTACGACGCCAGCGCGACACTGACGCCGACCGAGGCGTTTGCCCAACGCCGTGCCAACTGCATGACGCACACCTTGCTGTTCATCGCGCTCGCACGCGACATCGGCATCGACGCTCGCTTCAATCAAGTAGACATTCCGCCGATCTGGGATCTGCGCGGCAACAACCTGGTGCTGTACAAACATATCAACGCGCGGGTCGGCGCTTCGGCGCGGATTTTCCATATCGTCGACCTGACGCCCGAGGAATACGATCCGAACTACCATCAGTGGGTCGTCAGCGACACGGAGGCCGCAGCGCAGTTCTTCAGCAACCGCGCAGTGGATTTGCAGACGCAGAATCAGGGTCGAGAGGCACTGCACTACCAGTTGCGGGCACTGCAGCTGGCGCCTCAGGAATCGTTCCTGTGGTCGAACCTGGGCCACTTGTATCTGTCGATCGGCAATGCCAGGGCCGCCGAGATCGCGATCCAGCAGGCACTGCACCTCGATCCCGATTCGCTATCCGCCTACGGCACCGCATCAAGGATTTACGAGGCACTGGGACAGCCCGAACGCGCGCGGATCTACCGCCGCGAGGCCGAGAATCTGCAGAAGCGCAACCCCTACTATCACTACCAGCTGGCGCAGCGCGCCTACGCGCGCCATCAGCTGCCGCGCGCCCTCGAGGAAACCAAGACCGCAATCTCGCTATATCCCGAGGATCACCGGTTTCTGCTATTGCTCGGTGCCGTGCTCAACCAGCTCAAGCAACCGGAGCTGGCGCGCAAAAGCATAGAGGCGGCGATCGCGATGACAGCGGATGCGCCGACTCAGGCGCGTTATCGCAGCAAGCTGGATCGCATCGCGATGGCGGCCAAGCAGCCGGGCTGATCAACCGGTGATCGCACCCTTGTCCGCGCCACTGACCAGACGCGCGAACTTGCCGAGTACGCCGCTGGTGTAGCGCGGTGCCGGCTGCTTCCATTGCGCGCGACGCGCGGCGAGTTCCTGGTCGGAGACATTGAGCTGGATCAGCTGCTTTTTGGCGTCGATGGTGATCGAGTCGCCCTCATGCACCAGCGCGATCGGGCCGCCGACGAAGGCCTCGGGCGCGACGTGGCCGACGACCATGCCCCAGGTGCCGCCGGAGAAGCGGCCGTCGGTGATGAAGCCGGTGGATTCCCCAAGGCCCTGGCCGATGATCGCGCTGGTCGGCGCCAGCATTTCCGGCATGCCGGGGCCGCCCTGCGGGCCGATGTAGCGGATCACGATGACGTCGCCGGCGACGATTTTCCGCGCCATGATCGCGTCCATCGCCGCCTGCTCGCTGTCGAACACGCGCGCCGGGCCGGTGATGCTCGGGTTCTTCAGGCCGGTGATTTTCGACACCGCACCCAGCGGCGCCAGGTTGCCTTTCAGGATCGCCAGATGGCCCTGCGCGTACAGCGGCTTGTCGAACGGGCGGATCACGTCCTGATCGGCGCGCGGCTCGGCCGGAATGTGCTCCAGCTCCTGCGCCATGGTCTTGCCGGTGATGGTCATGCAGTCGCCGTTGATCAGGCCGCGGGCCAGCAGCATCTTCAACACCTGAGGCACGCCGCCGGCCTTGTGGAAATCCACCGCGACGTATTGGCCGGACGGCTTGAGGTTGCACAGCACCGGCACCTTCAGGCGCACGCGCTCGAAATCGTCCAAGGTCCATTCGACGCCGGCGGCGTGGGCGATGGCGAGGAAGTGCAAGGTGGCGTTGGTGGAACCGCCCGTGGCCATGACCAGCGCCACCGCGTTCTCGATCGACTCGCGCGTGATGATGTCGCGCGGCCGCAGGTTGAGCTTGATCGCATTGACCAGCACCTCGGCCGACTGCGCGACCGAGTCGGATTTTTCCGGATCGGGATTGGCCATCTGCGAGCTGCCCATCAGGCTCATGCCGAGCGCTTCGAACGCGCTGGACATGGTATTGGCGGTGTACATGCCGCCGCAGGCGCCGAAACTCGGGCAGGCGTTTTTCTCGATGCCCTCGAAATCCTCTTTCGCCATGTTGCCGGCGGCGAAAGCACCGACCGCCTCGAACGAGGAGACGATGGTCAGGTCCTGGCCTTTCCACTTGCCCGGCTTGATCGTGCCGCCGTAGCAGAACAGCCCCGGCACGTTCATCCGCGCCAGGGCGATCATCACGCCCGGCATGTTCTTGTCGCAGCCGCCGACCGCGAGCACGCCGTCGAGGAACTGGCTCTGGGTCGCGGTCTCGATCGAGTCAGCGATGACTTCGCGCGACACCAGCGAAAACTTCATGCCCTCGGTGCCCATCGAAATGCCGTCGGTGACGGTCGGGAAGCCGAAGCTCTGCGGCATCGCGCCAGCGGCTTTCAGCGCCGCTTCGGCACGCTTGGCCAGCGGGTCGAGGCCGGCGTTGCAGGGGTTCATCGTCGAGTGGCCGTTGGCGACGCCGACGATGGGCTTCTCGAAATCGCCGTCACCGAATCCGACGGCGCGCAACATCGCGCGATTCGGGCTGCGGGAGACGCCGGCGGTGATGTTGTGGCTGCGGCGGTTGGGGCGGTTGTCGACGGGCTCGGACATGGCGAAATCCTGGCGTGGAAAGGCCTCGGTCAGAGGCCTGCGGGAGGTCGCGGAGGATACACCAGCT
Source organism: Hydrocarboniphaga sp. (assembly GCF_965279055.1). Taxonomy (NCBI): domain Bacteria; kingdom Pseudomonadati; phylum Pseudomonadota; class Gammaproteobacteria; order Nevskiales; family Nevskiaceae; genus Hydrocarboniphaga; species Hydrocarboniphaga sp. The sequence continues at coordinate 3,899,081 of NZ_OZ257125.1, forward strand.
GGGGGTTTTCCCTGGACCGGGCGGCACTTCCCAGGTTGCCGAAGCCCGGGATCGCCGCGTAGCCCGGGTGCAACCCGGGATCGGTCGCTCAATGCGCCAGATGCAGCCCGCACTCGCGCTTGTCGTCGAGCTTGGTCGGGTCGAAGTAGTCGAAGTTATTCGGCAGTCCGTGGCGCTGCAGGTACTCGTGCAGCTGCCTGGCGTTCCAGCCCAGCAGCGGCGCCACCTTGACCAGGCCGTCCGGGTTCAACGACACCGGCTGCATTTTCGCGCGCTCGGCGGTCTCTTCGGCGCGCACGCCGGTGATCCAGACTTTGGGCGCCAGCTCGGCCATGCCGCGCTCGAAAGGCTCGAGCTTGACCTCGTTGGTAAACGCCTCAAAGCCCGCAGTGCCGAGTTGCGGAATGTCGCCGTCGACCGCTTCCCGGTGTGCGCGCGAGCGCCGCGGATGCACGATCGTCAGGTTCAGCCTGAGCTGCTTGGTCAGCGCGTCGGCATAGCGATAGGTTTCCGGCGTGTTGTAGCCGCTGTCCATCCACAGCACCGGCAGCGTCGGCCGCAGTTGCGTGGCCATGTGCAGGATCACGCCGGAAAACGGGCTGAAGCTGGTGGTCACCACGGCGCGCTGATCCAGCTGCAGCGCCCAGGCCAGCAGCGATTCGCCGTGGCCACCGAGCTCGCGGTTGACCGTGTCCAGCGAGCTGAGATCGAGTTTCATGACAATTCCTTTCGCAACCGCTCGGGGCTGCCGATAATGCTGTGCAATATGGGCCCGCTTTGAGACCGTTCAATGTCCCCGAAGTTTGAAAGCCCGGCGCGGCGCAGCGGCGGCGCGGCGTGCTGAGCGGCCGCTGGCTGGGCCTGCATTTGCTGGCGATGCTGCTGCTGAGCCTGTGCTGGGGCATCGGCGTCTGGCAGACCGACCGCGAACACCATGAGCGCGACGCGGTCGAGGATACCGCGCGGCTGGACCGTGCCGAACACCTGCTCGGCGACCGCCTGGGCGCGACCGTCGGCGAGCTGCGCTTCCTGTCGCATACCAGCGAGGTCCAGGCGCTGCTGGCTGACGCCGCGCCGGCCAACCGCGAGCGCGCCGCCGCGCTGTTCGCCGAGCTGCTGCGCGACAAGCCGCGCTATGCCGGCGTACGCCTGTTCGACGACCAGGGCCGGCTGCTGGTTCGCGTCGACCGACGCGCCAACGCGATCCTCATCAATGACGCTGCCGCGTTGCAGCGCCAGCAGGATCGCGACGTGTTCGACGCCACGCGCATCCTGCCGCCGGACGCGGTGTACCTGTCGCGCTTCGAGCTGGCGGTGGAAGGCGGCCAGCTGGCTTTGCCGCGCCGGAGCGTGCTGCGCGCGGCGACGCCGCTGCGCCGCGGCGAGCAGGCAGCGCAGGTGCTGGAACTCGAGCAGGACGGCGCGCGCCTGCTCGGTTCGCTGACCGACACGCTGGCGACGGCCGGCGCCGAAGGCATGCTGATCGACGATCTCGGCTACTGGATCTTTCATCCCGACGAGACGCGGCGCTGGGGCGCGCAGATCGGCTTCGGCGACAGCATGGCGCGCGCCTATCCGCAGACCTGGTCGTCGATGCAGGGCGCGCGTGGCCAGATCGGCAACGACGAAGGCCGCTGGATCTACCGGCCGGTGTTCCCGTTCCGCGATCTGCCGGGCGTATCCGGCCCGGTGGCCAATCGCGGCTGGTGGCTGGCGATGCGCCATCCGCCGGCCAGCGCCGGCTTCGTCGCCCGCATCGTCGGCAGTGCCTGGTTCTGGGCTGCGCAGGCGCTGCTGCTGACGACGAGCCTGTTGCTCGCCTTTCAGCTGGCGCGCATCGACAGCCGGCGCGCGCGCAACGAGGCCGCATTGGCACTGGCGGAGCAGCAGGCGGCCGCGCAGCGCCGCGTGCGCGAGCTGGTCTACCAACTGAGCCTGCAGATCCAGTCGGCGAACAGCGCCGCGATGTTCGGCCAGCTGCTGCTGGGCGAACTGGCGCCGCTGTTGCAGCTGTCGGTCGGCGCGCTGTACCGGCTCGACGGGCCGTGGCTGCGCGCGATCGCCGGTTACGGCCTACCCGACGTCACCCTGCGCCAGTTCCGCGTCGGCGAGGGCCTGATCAGCGAGGCGCTCGCCGACCACCGGCGCATCGAGCTCGACCGCCTGCCGGCCGATTACCTGCTGGTGCGCAGCGCACTCGGCCACGCGTCGCCGACGCATCTGCTGATCGTACCGCTGTGGCTGCGCGCCGAAAATCTCGGCGTGCTCGAACTCGGCCTGAACGCGCCGCTCGACGCGGTCGCGCGCGACGTGCTCGGGCAAAGCCTGCCACTGATCGCGCTGCACCTGGCCAACTACGCGCATCGGCCGACGCCGGCATGATGCCGCCGTTCAGATCCACGCGCGCCATCGCCGCTACCATGCGGACCATGCGCTGCCCTCTCCCCAGCTGAAGAAGATGTCCAGACGATGGTGGTTGCTGCTGCCCTTGGCCGCGCTGATCGCGCTGTACTTCGCGTTCGACCTCAACCATGTGCTGACGCTGGAAGCGATCCAGCAGCAACAGGCCAACTTGATCGCGTTCCGCGAGCGGCATCTGCTGCTGAGCATCGGCGCGTTTCTGGCCGCCTACATCACCGTCGGCATTCTGCCGCTGCCCAGCGCGGCGCTGTTCACGGTGCTCGCCGGCGCGCTGTTCGGTGTCGTCGGCGGCTTCCTGGTCGCGGCGTTTACCTCGGTGATCGGCGCCTGCTGCGGCTTTCTGGTGTCGCGTTATCTGTTGCGCGGGCCGCTGAGCCGGCGCTTCGCGCCGCAATCGAAAACCATCGACGACGGTATCGCGCGCGACGGCCTGCTGTATCTTGCAACGGTGCGCCTGGTGCCGGTGCTGCCGTTCTCGCTGGTCAACATCGCCTTCGGTCTCTCGGCGATGCCGCTGCGCAGCTTTTACTGGGTCAGCCAGCTCGGCATGGCGCCGGGCGCGCTGCTGTTCGCCAACGCCGGCCGCGAGCTGTCGCAGCTGCACAACCTGCACGACCTGCTCTCGCCTGGCGTCATCGCCAGCCTGGTGCTGGTCGCCGCCCTGCCCTGGCTGGCGCGCGCGCTGGTCGGCTTTCTGCGTCGCCGGAGAACCTCATGAAAACTTCGATCTCTCATCTGTTCAGCCTGACGGTTGCCGCCGGCTTTTCGCTGTTTGCCAACGCGGCGCTGGCCGCCGGCGGCAGCGTCGCGCTGCAGACTTTCGACCCCAACGGCAACGGCGTCGACGTGATCATCGAGGCGCTCGATCCGCAGCACCTGCGCATGTCCAGCCCGCAACACCAGGAAGCCTATCTGGTGGTGCTCGGCACCAAGACGTACAACGTGCTGCAGTTCGGCAGCATGCCGATCGTGATGGACGCGCAGGAAATGATCGCGGCGATGGGCGGCGCGCAGATGCCGACCGCGCCCTCGCCCAGCGACGACATCCACCAGTTGCTCGGCCTCGAACCCACCGGCAAGAAGGAAACCGTCGCCGGCATCGTCGGCGAGGTGCAGCGCCTGCGCTTTCTCGACAGCAATAACCAGCCTCGCGAAGAGGAACTGGTGACGGTGCGCGACCCGCTGCTGCACGATATGAGTGTCGCGCTGTACAAGCTCGGCACGGTGATGGGCGCCGCCGCCGGCGTGCGCACACCGGCCGGCGCCGACAAACTCGCCAAGGATCTGGACGCCAAGGGCCTCGGCATTCTGCGCATGGGCCTGCGCATGCGGCTGGTGTCGGTGGACCGCCGGATTCCGCCGGCCAGCCGCTTCGATCTGCCGGCACAGCCGATGACCGCGTTCCCGCCGGCCAACGACTAGGCGCTTGGCGCGGCTGCTCGAATCCGACGCGACATCGCGCTCGGCCAGCACGTCACACAACCGTCATCGCAGCGTCATGATCGCGTCGCCCCGCATGCCGACACTGGCATCATGGCAAAGGACCAGACCAAGACGCGACGCTACCGCACGCTGTGGATCTCCGACGTGCATCTCGGCACCAGCGGTTGCAAGGCCGAGCATCTGACCGAGTTCCTGCAGCACAACGAGTGCGACACGCTGTATCTGGTCGGCGACATCATCGACGGCTGGAAACTCAAGAACGGCTGGTTCTGGCCACAGGAACACACCAACGTCATCCGCAAGATCCTGACCAAGGCCAAGCGCGGCACCAAGGTCATCTACGTCACCGGCAACCACGACGAGTTCCTGCGCAAGTTCGTCGAATACAAGCTCGAAATCGGCAACATCAAGATGGTCAACGAGCTGGTGCATGTCACCGCCGACGGCCGCCGGCTGCTGGTGATGCATGGCGATCTGTTCGACGTGATCACGCGCTATCACAAGTGGCTGGCGCTGGCCGGCGACTTCGCCTACGAGGCGACGATGCGCGCCAACGAGGTCATCAATCGCACGCGCGCCCTGTTCGGCATGCGCTACTGGTCGTTGTCGGCGTTCGCCAAGAAGAGCGTCAAGAACGCGGTCGCGATCATCAGCGAGTTCGAGGACAGCGTCGCCCGCGAATGCTCGCGTCGCGGCCTGGACGGCGTCGTCTGCGGCCACATCCATCACGCCGAAATCCGCCAGCTGCACGGCATCACCTATCACAACTGCGGCGACTGGGTGGAATCCTGCACCGCGCTCGGTGAAACACCGGACGGCCGCATCGAGGTGATCCGCTGGGTGCAGCTCGACCACCTGAACCAGCGCCCGAACGTGACGCCGCTGCGCAGGCCGGCCAGCAAGACGGCGAAAGCGGCAGTCGCGACCTGAGCGACGGATCATCTCGCCTGCGCGACACCGGGCGTGGGATCTCGGCCAATATGGCCGCGAGTAACTGACGTTACCCTGCGAACTCACGTTCCGGGACAGACCCATGAAGATTCGAAGCGGCGCCATTGCACTGATCGTGGGCTGCTGCCTGTTGCCGACGATGGCCGAGGCCGGGCTGCTCGGATTTCTTTGGCCGCAGCGGCCGGAGCTGGCGAGTCTGCCGGTGCCGGCCGATGTCTTCGCCAACCCGGCACCGGGCGGCGGTTACGTCGGCTGGCAGCGCAGCGACAGCGCGGCCATCGGCGGCTACGAAATCACCGCCGCGACGCTGCTGTCGTCGCAGGTGCTCAAGGTCGGCGCCGACGCGACGAGCGTGCGCTTCGACAGGCTGATTCCGGGATGGAACTATTCGATCAGCGTACGCAGTCTCGATGCCAGCGGCAGCCGCTCCCGCGCGTTGGCGGCAACCGGCTTGCATGTGCCGCGCCTGACGCTGACGCTGCGCGAGCGGGCCGCTTTCGACCGCGCTGCAGACTACTCGCGCTCGCTCGGCGGCAATGTCGTGATCGTGATGCGCGACGGCCAGGTGGTTTACGAGCGCCGCGACAACGGCTATTCCGGTCCGAGCAGCAGCGCGATATTGCCGCTGGCCAGCGGCTCCAAAAGCTTTTCCTGCGCTCTGTTGACCGCGGCCGAGCAGGATGGCTACCTGTCCCGTGAAGGCAAAGTCGCCGACACGCTGACCGAATGGCTCGGCGATCCGAACAAGTCGCAGATGACGCTGGCGCAGCTGCTTGGCCTGCAGGGCGGGCTGTCGACCAACCCGGCCTTCAAGACCAGCCAGACCGCGACTCTCGACACCTACCAGCTGGCGCTGGACGACCCGGCGGACCACGCGCCCGGCAGCGCCTTCATCTACGACCCGCTGGCGTTTCAGGCATTCGCGCTGATGTTCGAGCGCGCCTCCGGCGGCCAGGATCCGGTGGACTATCTACAGCGGCGCGTGCTCCAGCCGATCGGCCTGGTCGGCGACAGCTGGCAGCGCGACCTCGTCGGCCATCCGCAGATCGCCGGCGGCGCTTCGGTGGCCCCGGCATTGTGGGCACGCTACGGTCAGCTGATGCTGCAGCACGGCACCTGGGAAGGCAGGCGCGTTCTTCCGGCCGCGCCGCTGGCCGACTGCCTGACGCGCGACAACCCGGCGTATCGGGCCTATGGCCTGACCTGGTGGCTGAATCGCGATGTCGGCGACAGCTACGACGCGGCCGTCGACTTGGTGCCGGAAGACGGCATCGCCAGCCCCGGCAGCCGCATCGCGCCGAGCGCACCGGCCGACATGGCGATGGCGGCCGGCGTCGGCCATCAGCGCCTCTACCTGCTGCCGTCGCAGCGGCTGGTCGTGGTGCGCATGGGCCCGTTGCTGGGCGAGTTGCTCGACTGGTCCGACGAGGAATTCCTGGCCACCCTTCTGGATTTCTGATTTTGCTGTAGGAAATTGGCGCGTTCCGGCGTCAGTTCAGCAAGGTGACAGCTCGCCCAGATAGCCTCGATTGAAGGCTACTAAGCACCATTCCCGGTGCGGCCGCCACCACGGAAACCCAATGAAATCTCATCTACCCGTCGCCCGGGCGATGCTGTTTTGCGCGCCATTGCTGCTGGCGGTTTCGGCCTGCAGCAATGGCGGCGACGACGACGAAAGCTTGCCACCAGCGAGTTCGGTGTTCGCCACGCCGCAGGCCAGCGGCAGCGCCGTCGGCGCCGACGTCGGCTGGAGCGCTGCGGACAGCAGCCAGGTCACCGCTTACTCGATCAGCGCCAGCTCCACCGGCCAGCCCACCGTCAGCAAGATCGTCGATGCGACGCTGCGCTCGGCGACGCTGAGCGGCCTGACCACCGACCAGGACTACACCGTCACCGTCGTCGCGCAGTACGCCGAAGGCGCCTCATCCGCCACCAGCACCAGCGTGCACACGCCGCGCATCACCAACACGCTGGCCGAGATCGCCGCCTTTCAGAATGCAGCGGACTATTCCGCCAGCCACAACGGCGACGCGGTGATGATCATGCGCGACGGCCAGATCGTGTTCGAGCGCTACGTCGGCAGCTACAACCGCGACGACCTGCACGTGCTCGCCAGCGGCACCAAGAGCTTTTCCTGTGCGCTGATGCTGGCCGCCGAAGGCGACGGCATTCTCAAGCGCAGCGACGTGGTCGCCGACACCATCACCGAATGGAAATCCGATCCGAACAAGTCCAAGGCCAGCCTGCTGCAGTTGCTGAGCCTGCAGAGCGGCCTGTCGACCAACCCGGACTACAAGCCGGCGGATGTCGCCGATCTGGACACCTACCAGCTGGCGATCGACGACCCGGCGAACTACGCGCCCGGCCAGGCCTTCATCTACGACCCGCTCGCGTTCCAGGCGTTTGCGCTGATGTTCGAGCGCCGCAGCGCCGGCACCGACCCGATCGACTACCTGCAGAGCCGCGTCTTCGGCAAGCTCGGCATCAGCGGCGACGACTATGTCTGGCAGCGCGACGCGGAAGGTCATCCGCAGATGGCCGGCGGCGCCTCGATCAGCGCGCCGGTGTGGGCGCGATACGGCCAGATGATGCTGCAGCACGGCACCTGGCAGGGCGCGCGCGTACTGCCGGCGCAGGGCGTCGAGGACTGCCTGACCTACCCGAATCCGGCCTATCTGGGCTACGGCATCACCTGGTGGCTGAACCGCGACGTCGGCGACACCTACGACGCCAGCGTCGACGTGGTGCCGGCCGACGGCCTCGCCGCCACGGGCGCCAACCAGATCGCGCCGCGTGCGCCATCCGACATGGTCATGGCCGCCGGCACCGGCCACCAGCGAATGTACCTGCTGCCGACGCAGCGCCTGGTCGTAATCCGGCTGGCGCCGCTCACCACCGAACTCGACGAATGGTCCGACGACGAGTTTCTGGCCCGGCTGCTGGCGGCGAGCACCAGCTAGCGCCACCAAAGGCCTTGCAGTCCGGCGACGCCGTTCCGCGGCTCGTCGCCAGCGCGCAGCAAGGCCTTTCATTAACTTTTTTTAACTTGTTGGTTGGTAGTGAGAATGATTAGCTTTAGCTTCACTGCCACGTCGGCAGTCTGAACGGGGCCGCCCATGCAGCGGCCCCTGCCTCGGGGGCTGAAGCGTAATGAATGCCGTTGTTCCGTTCCGCGTCCGCGGAGCCCTGGCCTTTGGCCTGATTGGCGCAGTGACGCTGCTGCTCGGCGCCTGCGGCGGCGGTGCGGACCTGCCGCCTGCGACACCCGCGCAGACGCTGTCGCCGACCGCCGCGCTGGGCGAGAAAATCTTCTTCGACCCCTCGCTGTCGGCGTCCGGCGCGCTGTCCTGCGGCAGCTGCCACAACCCCGGCCGCGCGCATTCCGGCAGTGACGGCCTGGCGGTGCCGCTGGGCGGCGTCGACCAGCGCACGCCGGGTTTTCGCAATGCGCCGTCGCTGCGCTACCTGGATCTGACGCCGGCGTTTTTCTTCGACAGCGAAGGCACGCCGACCGGCGGCTTCAACCGCGACGGCCGCAGCGACAGTTTCGCCGCGCAGTCACGTCGTCCGCTGCTGGCCGCGCACGAGATGGCCAACGGCGATGCCGCGACGTTCGCCGCCAGGCTTGCCAGGGCCGCCTATGTCGCCGAGTTCACCGCCGTCTACGGCGCCGGGGTGTTCGACGATGCCGAAACCGCGCTGGATCGCGCCAGCCAGGCGCTGCAGGCCTACGAGCAGCAGGACAGCGACTTTCATCCCTACAGCAGCAAGTTCGACGATTTCCTGCGCGGCAAGCAGCAGCTCAGCGAGCCGGAGTTGCGCGGCTATGCGCTGTACAACAACCCGCAGAAGGGCAATTGCGCGGGCTGCCATCCGAGCGGTGTGGTCGCCGGCCAGCTGCCGCTGTTCACCGACTTCACCTACGACAATCTCGGCGTGCCGCGCAATGCCGACATCCCCGCCAACGCCGACGCCGGCTACTACGATCTGGGCCTGTGCGGCCCGGACCGCGGCGATCTGGTCGCCGGTCACCCGGACCTGTGCGGCGCCTTCAAGGTGCCGACCTTGCGCAACATCGCGCTGACCGCGCCGTACTTCCACAACGGCCGCTTCGCCACGCTGAAGGAGGCGCTGCAGTTCTACGTGCAGCGCGATACCAACCCGGAGAAGTGGTATCCGGCCGGTGCCGATGGCGTGCGCAAGTTCGACGATCTGCCGGCGCCGTACCAGAAGAACGTCAATACCACCGAAGTCCCGTACAACCGCAAGCCCGGCGATCAGCCGGCGTTGTCCGACGCCGAAATCGACGACGTGATCGCGTTCCTCAACACCCTCACCGACGCCGATCTCGCGTCCGCCGAATAAGACAGCCCCTCCATGAACCCGAACCCGCACTCCAACAAAGCACCGCTGTTTTCCCTGACCGCGATCAGCCTCGCCGCCGCGATGTTCGCGGCGCCGGCTGATGCCGCCGCCGACGCCGATGCGCTGGCGCAGAAGCTCGACGCGCTGGCCGCGCAGGTGCAGGCGATGCAGAAGGAAATCGCCGAACTGAAAGCGCAGAACGAAGCCCTGGCGGCGCAGCAGGAGGCCGGCGCCAGGCCCGCCGCCACCACCACCGCCGCGGGCGCGAGCGGCGCCGCCGGCGGACATGCCGGCGCGGCAACCGTGGCCGCCTCCGACGACCGGCAGCTGTCGATCTACGGCTACGGCGAAATCGCCTACAGCAACTACGATCACGACGATTCGCGCACCCAGGCCGACCTCAGCCGCGCGGTGTTCGGCTTCGGCTATCGCTTCAACGACAGCACCCACTTCCTGTCGGAATTCGAGTTCGAGCACGCGGTGACCTCGGCCGACGACAGCGGCGAAGCCGAAGTCGAGCAGTTCTACGTCGATCACTCGTTCAATCCCTATATCAGCGCCAAGGCCGGCCTGTTCCTGATTCCGTCCGGCCTGATCAACACCGCGCACGAACCTACGCGTTACTACGGCGTGCTGCGCAACCAGGTCGAGACCGCGATCATCCCGAGCACCTGGCGCGAAGGTGGTGTCGGCCTGCATGGCAGCAGCGACCTGGGCCTGTCCTGGGATCTGGGCCTGACCACCGGAATGAAGCTCGCCAACTGGGATTTCACCGGCAGCGACGGCAAGGAGAGCCCGTTCGGCGCGATCCACCAGGAACTGCAGTTTGCCTCCGCCTCGGATCTGTCGCAGTACCTGTCGCTGGAATACGACGGCATCGCCGGCCTGCGCGTCGGCGGCTCGGTGTTCACCGGCGAAGTCGACCAGAGCCAGCCCGGCATTCCGGGCAATCCGCGCGCCACGCTGTGGGAAGCTCACACGCGTTATCTGGCGCATAACCTGGACCTGGCGGCCTTGTATGCGCACGGCAGCATCAGCGACACCGCGGCGCTGAACCTGGCCAATGTCGGCCAGCCGACACCAATCCCGAAGGACTTCTACGGCTGGTATCTGCAGGCGGCGTACAAGGTCTGGCAGCACGGCAGCTATTCGGCCTCGCCGTTCCTGCGTTACGAGCGCTACAACACCGGATCGAGCTTCGCCGCGCAGCCGGCCGGCCTGGGCACCGCCGCGTATCCGCTGGAAAGCGTGCAGACCATCGGCATGAATTTCTATCTCGATCCGAACGTGGTGCTGAAGATCGACTACCAGAACTTCGACGTGCTCGACGACGACCGCTTCGATCTCGGCATCGGCCTGACGTTCTGAGTCATGCGTGAGCTGCGTCGTCCGCTGCTGGCCTTGTTGCTGTGCGTGAGCGCGGCGAAGGCCAGCGCCGAAGAACAGGTGATGGCGCCCGAGCGTTTTCTGGCGCACGCGTTTCGCGAGGAGACGCCGAGCGAGCAGATCATCTGGCTCGACGCGCCGCTGCAATCGCGGCTCAGACCGATCCTGCGCCACGCGTATCCGCAGGCACGGCTGCGCTACTGGCGCGCCGGCGCCCGCAGCGCCTGGGTGCTGGACGAAGTCGGCAAGGAGTTCCCGGTGACCGCCGGCTTCGTCGTCAACGCCGGCCAGATCGAGCGCGCGAACCTGCTGATCTACCGCGAAAGCCGTGGCGGTGAAATCCGCTTCCCGTCGTTCCTGAACCAGTTCGCCGGCCAGCATCTGGACGGCGGCGACCAGCTCACGCCCGACGTCGACGGCATCAGCGGCGCGACCTTGTCGGTGGATGCGATGCGGCGCATGGCGCGCGCGGCGCTGGCGCTGGCCGCCGCGGCCGACGCCAAGCCCTGAGGCTTTCCGCCGAGGAGCGCCGGCCGGACTTGGTATCCTTCCCGCTCACGAATCGAGCGAAGCCATGTCCGCCACGCTGAAGTGCGAAATCATTCCGGTCACGCCGTTCCAGCAGAACTGCTCGCTGGTCTGGGACCCGACGACGATGCGCGGCACGCTGGTCGACGCCGGCGGCGAGATCGAACGGCTGCTGGAGCGCGTCAAACATCACGGCGTCACGCTAGAGAAACTGCTGGTCACGCACGGCCATCTGGATCATGCCGGCGGCGTCGCCGATCTGGCCGAGCAGCTCAAGCTGCCGGTGGAGGGCCCGCATCGCGACGACGAATTCTGGATTCAGGGCATGCCCGAAGCCGGCCGCAACTACGGCTTCCCGCCGCTACGCAGTTTCACGCCGGACCGTTGGCTGGTGGACGGCGACACCGTCACCGTCGGCACGATGACGCTGGACGTGATTCATTGCCCCGGCCACACGCCCGGTCACGTCGTGTTCCATCACCCGCTGTCGAAAGCGGCGTTCGTCGGCGACGTGATCTTTCAGAACTCGATCGGCCGCACCGACTTTCCGCGCGGCAACCACGCCGACCTGATCCGCTCGATCCGGCAGAAGCTGTTCCCGCTCGGCGACGACATCACCTTCGTGCCCGGCCATGGCCCCTTGTCGACCTTCGGCCGCGAGCGCGCGAGCAATCCGCACGTGTCCGATCGCGCGGTCGGCTGAAGCCAGGGCGATGCGCGTCGCGCTGCTGTCGGACATTCACGGCAACGCGCTGGCACTGGAAGCGGTGCTGCTCGACGTTGCCGGCGAGCGCGTCGATGTGCTGATGAATCTCGGCGACATCTTCTATGGCCCGCTGTGGCCGCGGCGCACCTGGGAGCTGCTGCGCACGCTGGACGCGGTGACGATCGTCGGCAACGAGGATCGCTTGCTGTTCGAGGCGACCACCGAACACAGCGCGAGTCATCCGACGATCGCCTACAACCTGCGCGATCTGGGCGACACGCCGATCGAGTGGATGCGCGAGCTGCCGGCGACGACGCAGGTCGACGAGATCTACGCCTGTCACGGCACGCCGCACAGCGACACCACCTACCTGCTCGAAGACATCAGCAGCGGCGACGCCGTGCTGCTCGGCGAAACCGCCATCAGGGCGCGTCTCGGCGCGATAGACCGGCGCGTCGTCGTCTGCGGCCACTCGCATACGCCGCGCGCGATCACGCTCGGTGACGGCACGCTGATCGTCAATCCGGGCAGCGTCGGCCTGCCCGCTTACGACGATGATCTGCCGCTGCCGCATCGCATGCAGACCGGAACACCGCACGCGCGCTGGGCGCTGCTCGAGAAAACCGCGCAAGGCTGGCGCGCCGAACTGCGCTCGACGGCTTACGACTATGAGCGCGCGGCGCGGCAAGCCGAAACCTTGCAGCGCCGCGACTGGGCGCTGTGGCTGCGCAGCGGCCGAGCGCACATTCCGTCGCCTTGATGGACTACGACGTCGTCATCATCGGCGGTGGTGCCGCCGGACTGTTCTGCGCGTTCAACGCCGGCTATCGCGGCCGCAGCGTGCTCGTCGTCGAGCACGCCAACAAGGTCGGCAAGAAGATCCTGATGTCCGGCGGCGGTCGCTGCAATTTCACCAATCTCGACGTGCGGCCCGATCGCTATCTGTCCGCGAATCCGCATTTCTGCAAGTCGGCGCTGGCGCGCTACAAGCCCGAGGCGTTCATCGAGCTGGTCGATCGCCACGGCATCGCCTGGCATGAAAAGGAGCTCGGCCAGCTGTTCTGCGACGAGTCGTCCAAACAGATCCTGCAGATGCTGCTCGCCGAATGCGAATACGCCGGTGTGCGCGTCGAGACGGATTGCAGCGTGCAGCGCGTGCAGCAGCGCGACGGCGGCTTCACCGTCAACACGTCGCTCGGGCCGGTGCAGGCCGGCAAGCTGGTCGTCGCCACCGGTGGCCTTTCCATCCCGACGATGGGCGCCAGCGGCTTCGGTTACGAAGTGGCGCGACAGTTCGGCCACAGCATCCGGCCGACACGCGCCGGCCTGGTGCCGCTGACGCTTTCCGGCAAACCGCTGGAGCAATGGCAGGATCTGAGCGGCCTGTCGCTGGCGGTGGAAGCGAGCTGCAACGGCACACGCTTTCGCAACCAGATGCTGGTCACGCACCGCGGTCTGAGCGGCCCGGCGATGCTGCAGATTTCCTCTTATTGGCAACCGGGCCATGAGCTGCGCATCGATCTGCTCGCCGGCGACAACGCACTCGCGTTTCTGCAAGGCGCACGGCGCGACCGGCCGAACATCGAGCTGAAAACCGCGCTGACGCCGCCGCTGCCAAAGCGTTTCGCACAGCGCTTCGTCGAGGTCCAGGGCTACGACGCGCGGCCGCTGAAGCAGTATCGCGACAGCGAGCTGGCCGAGATCGCGGCGGCGCTCGGCGAATGGCCGATCGTGCCCAATGGAACCGAAGGCTATCGCACCGCCGAGGTCACGCTGGGCGGCGTCGATGTCGACGAGGTGTCGTCGTCGACGATGGAATCCAGGCTCGTGCCCGGCCTGTACTTCATCGGCGAGGTCGTCGACGTGACCGGCTGGCTCGGCGGCTACAACTTCCAGTGGGCCTGGGCATCGGGACACGCGGCGGCGAAAGCACTCTGATTGATGCACCTGTAGGAGCGGGCTTGCCCGCGACTGTGCCCTGCAACGGCCGAGTCGCGGGCAAGCCCGCTCCTACAGTCGATCGTCAATTAAGGACAGAGCCAATTCGGAAAGCGCACAATCGCCCGAATGCCCTGGAGAACGCCTGCATGAAAGACTTCAAAAATAAAGTCGCGGCCATCACCGGCGCCAGCTCCGGCATCGGCCGTGCGCTGGCGGTGGATCTTGCCAAGCGCGGCTGCAACCTGGCGCTGGCGAGCAACTCCAATGTGGCCGGGCTGGCTGAGACTCATGCGATGGCGACCGACCTCGGCGTCACCGTGACCTCGAAGAAAGTCGATGTCTCGAAGCGAACGCAGATGCAGGCCTGGGCCAAACAGGTCGTGCGCGATCACGGCCAGGTCAACCTGATCGTCAACAACGCCGGCGTCGCCCACGCCGGCACCGTGCTCGGCAGCGACTACGCCGATTACGAATGGGTCATGGGCATCAACTACTGGGGCGTGGTCTACGGCACCAAGGAATTCCTGCCGCACCTGATCGCCAGCGGCGAAGGCCATATCGTCAACGTGTCCAGCGTTTTCGGGCTGTTCGCGCAGCCGGCGATGAGCGCCTACAACTCCAGCAAGTTCGCGGTGCGCGGCTTCACCGAATCGCTGCGCCAGGAACTGGATATGGCCAACAACGGCGTCAGCGCGACCTGCGTGCATCCCGGCGGCGTCAAGACCAACATCGCCAGCAACGGGCGCTTCTCGGCCAGCGTCGCCGACGTCACCGGCAGCAACAGCAGCCAGAGCCGCGACAGCTTCGAGCTGCTGCTGCGCACCACGCCCGAGGCTGCCGCAAAAGCGATCGTCGCCGGCATTCGCCGCGACGCGCGGCGCGTGCTGATCGGCCTGGATGCGCGTGCCGGCGACGGCATGCAGCGCCTGCTGCCGTCGCGCTACCAGGATCTGGTCACCGGCGCGATGCGCCTGATCAAGCGCTAGGAACACCACATGAACTCCGCCCTGATCGACACCGTCAGCGCGCTGCTGGCGCAAGCCGCCAGCGACATCGTGCTGCCACGCTTCCGCTCGCTGCGCGCCGAAGACGTGTCGGAGAAATCGCCGGGTGAAATCGTCACCGTGGTCGATCGCGCGGTCGAGGCGATGCTGATTCCGCAGCTGACCGCACTGCGCGCCGGCTCGCGGGTGGTCGGTGAAGAAGGCGTGTCGGACAACCCGGCGCTGCTCGGCGGACTCGAGTACGGCGAGGTCTGGGTCGTCGATCCCATCGACGGCACCAACAACTTCGTTCACGGCCGCGAGGACTTCGGCATCATGGTCGCGCTGCTGCGCGACGGCGTGTCGCAGATCGCCTGGATACAGTTCCCGCTGACGGGTTCGATCGCGATCGCCGAGCGCGGCAGCGGCGCGTATTTCGACGGCCAGCGTCTGCAGTTGGCGCCGCGCGCCGAAGGCCGCGAAGACCTGCTGCGCGGCATCGTCAAGACCGGCTACATGCCCGAGCCGATGCGTGGCACCGTCGACGCTCGCGCCGAGCGCCACGTGCAACAGCGCGTCGCCGGCACGCAGAGCGCCTGCGGCGATTACCTGTCGTACGCGCTGGGCGATCCGGATTTCGCGCTGTACTGGCGCATGCTGCCCTGGGATCACGCGCCCGGCACCTTGTTGCTGACCGAGGCCGGCGGCCACGTCGCAAGGCACGACGGAAGCGCGTATCGCGCCAGCGACAACGGCAAGGGTCTGCTGGTGGCGCGAAGCAAGGAAGTCTGGGACGAGGCACAAAAACGGCTGCTTTCGTCAGGCGGGTCGTAACCTGCCGGTTTTTTTGTCGCGCCAAGGCAGTCTGCACCTGTAGGAGCGGATCCTATCCGCGACTGAGGCTGGGAGTTCACCGTCGCGGATAGGATCCGCTCCTACAAAAAGCAGTTGCAGCGGTTACGGACGATTGCGCCCCATCTTGTCGTGACTCGACACCCAATCCCCGGCGATCACCGCGCTCGACAGCGAGGTCTCGCCGGCCAGCACGGCGGCGGCGCAGATCTCCGCGAACTTGTCGGCCTTGCCGGCGCCATAGCACCCCAGCAGTTCCAGGCATTCGCGCTGCGTCGCCAGGCCGGTACCGCCGCCGTAGGTCGCGATGATCAGCGACGGCAACGTCACCGACCAATAGTAGTCGCCGTTGTCCAGCAGCTGCGTATAGACCAGCGAGGCATGCGACTCCGAGACGTTGGCGACGTCCTGGCCGGTGGCGATGAACAGCGCGGTCAGGCCGTTGGCCGCATGCGCACCGTTGCTGGCCGAGCCGGCCATGAAGGCGCCGGTCATCGACACCTGGCGCGCATGAAACAGGTCTTTCGCCGACACGTTCATGATGCGTCGCAGGGCCTCGTCGGTGAACCTGGCTTCGGCGATGACGCGGCGGCCGCGCGTCAGCAGCGTGTTGAGCTGCGAGTGCTTCTTGTCGGTGTCGATATTGCCGGAGAGCATGAAGCGCGGATGGGCCGGATGCGTGTCGCGTATCCATTCGCACGCAGCCAGCGTCGCCTTGCCGGCCATGTTCTGCCCGGCCGCGTCGCCGGTGTGATAATTGAAGCGCAGGTAGCGCAAATTGCCGACCGCGAACTGCATGACGTCCATCAGCTTGCCGAAGCGTGTCGTGCTCTGCGCCGCGGCGCGCACACCGTCGAGGTTGTCCTCGACCCAGTGGCCGAAGTCGCGTGACTCGCGCGCATCGTTGAAGAAGAACACCGGCGAGCGCTGCATGTGCTGCTCGACCACCGTGGTGCGCACGCCGCCGCATTCGGCGATCAGGCGCATGCCGCGGTTGTAGCTGGCCACCAGCGTGCCTTCGGTGGTCGCCATCGGCACGTAGAAATCGCCCTGCGCATGTTCGCCGTTGATGCGCAGCGGCCCGGCGACGCCGATCGGCACCTGCGCGACACCGGTGAACAGCTCGATATTGCCCGGCAGCGACGCCGGCGGCAGCGAATAGTGACCGACGTGGGGCAGCGCCTGGCCGGTACGCTGCCGCAGAAAATCGCGGCGCGCGGCGGCGGCGGCATCGCTGTAATCGTTGTCGCGGTCGCGCGGGACCGGTATGCGCGGCGATGGATCGCTCGTCGAAGTCATGCTCACCCTCCAGTGGCTGTTATCCGGACAATCTACGTAAAGCCGGGCTGCAAACCGCTGGCGCCCGCGCCATAGTGCGCGTCCGCAAGGCAAACCGGCACGCGCACACACGATGACTTACGTACACAGCTTCGCGCCGGTTGCGGACGATCAGGCCCGCGTGCTGATCCTGGGTTCGATGCCCGGCCGTCTGTCACTGGAACGCCAGCAGTACTACGCGCACCCGCGCAACGCGTTCTGGCCGCTGATGGGCGCGCTGTTCGGCGCGACGCCGGAGCTGGACTATGCGGCTCGTTTGCAGCGGCTGCAGGCGCAGCATGTCGCGGTATGGGACGTGCTCAAGCTGTGCACGCGCGAAGGCAGCCTGGATTCGGCGATCGTCGAGTCCTCGATCGAGTGCAACGACTTCGCCGCGCTGTTCGCGCGCAGCCCGCAGATCGGCCAGGTGTTCTTCAACGGCGCGAAGGCGGCGGCGACTTATCAGCGGTATGTCGCGCCGGTTCTGGCGACACCGCAGATCCGCTTCCATCGGTTGCCGTCGACGAGCCCGGCGCATGCTTCGCTGGATCTGCCGGCGAAGCTGAATGCGTGGCGGGTCGTCAAAGACGCGGTGCTACTCGACCTGTAGGAGCGGACCCTGTCCGCGACTGTGACTTCGACGGCACGGTCGCGGACAGGGTCCGCTCCTACAGGTGAAGACTTAGCGGATCTCCGGCGCCAGCGACTTCGTATAAACCACCGCGCCGGTGCTGTCCTTGAACGCCACCGTCAGCTCACGCGTGCGTCGGTCGATGTCGATCTGGCCGAAGAACTGGTAATTCGCACTCGGCGGCAGATTGCTCTGGCCGGCAGGCGGTACTTTCTGGAATTTCAGCTGAGGGCCAAAGGTATTGTCGAGCACGTTCGGGCCGAAGGTGCCGGCATGCAAGGGGCCGGCGACGAATTCCCAGAACGGATCGAAGTCGCTGAACTGTGCCTGTTGCGGGTTGTAGTAGTGCGCTGCGCAGTAATGCACGTCCGCGGTCAGCCACACGGTGTTGCGGATGCCTGCGTGCTTGATGAAGCTCAGTATCTCGGCGATTTCGAACTCGCGGCCGAGCACCGGTCCGTCGCCGTTGGAACTGTTCTCGAACACCGCGCGGCCCTGGCTGTCGGTGCCGTCCGGCACGTTCAGGCCGATCGGCATGTCGGCGGCGATGATCTTCCAGGTCGCGGTCGACTTCAGCAGCTGCGCTTTCAGCCAGGCGATCTGCTTGCTGCCCATATAGACCGTGTCGGCGCCCGGCTCTGTCTGCCGGTTGTCGCTATTGGCGGCGCGATAAGAGCGCATGTCGAGCACGAATACATCGAGCGTCTCGCCATGAGGAATCTTGCGATAGATGCGCTCCGACTCGGTTGCATCGTGGTGCCGCATCGGTGAATAGTCGAGACAGGCCTTAGCCGCATTGCCGACCAGGGTCTGCACGCGCTTCTCGGTATACAGCGTGTTATTGCTCAGATCCTTGCCCGGCGACCAGTTGTTGACGACCTCGTGATCGTCCCACTGCCAGATCTGCGGCACCTGCGAATTGAAGCGGCGAACATTGTCGTCGTAGAGGTTGTACAAATAGGCGCGGTGGTATTCCTGCAAGGTCTCGGCGACCTTGGTTTTCTCCGGCACGACGTCCAGAAAGGCATTGCGCCAGGTACTACCGTCGGCAAGCGCGACACTGGGCGACATCACACCGTCGGCGTAAATCGTGTCGCCGGAATGCAGGAAGAAATCCGGATTGACCGCGCGCATCGCCTCGTAGCAGCGCATGCCGCCATCGTCCGGATTGATGCCCCAGCCCTGGCCGCAGGTGTCACCGCCCCAGACGAAGCGCACGCCGCGATCGGCGACGCCGCGCGTGCGGAAGCTGCCGAGCACCGGCTCGCTGGCCGCGCCTTCGCTGTCGAGCGACTCGAACGTGGTGCGCAGATAGATGTCGCGGCCCGGCGGCAGGCCGGCGAGATCGACACGGGCGGTAAAGTCGGACGTCTCCAGCGCATGCACGCCACCGACCCTGCGCACGGTCGAGAAGCTCGGGTCCAGCGACCACTCGACGAAAAAGCGCGAGGCCCGATCGGCGCGGCTCCAGATCATCGCGCGGTCATCCAGCATGTCGCCGATCTGCAAACCCCAGCTCGCCAGTGGCCGCGAGGCGTCGCTGGTTACGTAAGCCGGCGCCTGCCTTGCCGACAATATGCCCGGCAGGCCGCCGAGCATCAGGCCACCGGCAGCACCGGCGGAAGTTTTTAGAAAAGCACGACGCGACGGCGTTTGCGGCTGGGACATTCCATGTCTCCTGGCAGGGCTGAGTTGCCGGGAGCGTAGGTGGTGGATATTAAGATCAGGTTGCGCTTCTGTTGCGCCGCAACGGGCATCTGCGCTCAGGCGAGAGCACACTGCGGCTTGGTTCTTGCGGTCGCCGAGGCGACGTCTGCCACTCCGGTTCGGGAGCTCTCATGATCCATGTCCTCACCCGCCGTCCCGCGTTGACGCTAGCTGCTTTCGGCCTGGCCATGGCCGGCGCGGCCAGCATGGCATCGGACGCACCGTACGCGGTGCTGCCCGAAAGTGAATACAACGACGGTCTGGTCATCAACACCAGCTACGACGGCAACCAGGCGGACTCGGCGGTGGCGATGGACGCGGCCGGCGACTTCGTCTTCACCTGGTCCAGCGAAACCGGTGACGCCGACCAGAGCGCCGGCGTCAACGCGCGCGTCTATACCAGCGGCGGCAAACCCCTGGGCGAGCCGTTCCGGGTCAATACGCATAGCGAAGGAACCCAGTTCGATTCCGATGTCTCCATGGCCCCGGACGGTCGCTTCGTCGTCGTCTGGAACAGCATCGGGCAGGACGGCGATGCCGGCGGCATCTACGCGCAGCGCTACACCGTCGACGGCAAACGCCGGGGCACCGAGTTGCGCGTAAACAGCGTCGTCGCCGGCAACCAGAGCAGCCCGTCGGTGGCGGTCGGCGTCGACGGCAGCTTTGTCGTCACATGGACCAGCAACGGCCAGGACGGCGCACTTGGCGGCATCTACGCGCAGCGCTTTTCTTCCGAGGGAACGCGGCTGCGCTCGGAGTTCCGCGTCAACGCCGAGCGCAATTTCGACGATCTGGCGCCGGTGGTGGCGATGGATGCGCAGAACCGCTTCGTCATCGCTTGGCGCCGTGTGCAGGGCGATACGTCGATCATCACCGGCCGGCGCTTCGCCGCGGACGGCAGCGCGCTGTCGCCCGAATTCGCGATATCGCCCGCCATGGGCGCGCTGTACCAGGCCCCGGCCATCGCGGCCGACGCGGCCGGCGACTTCGTCGTCGCCTGGGGCCGGCTCGACGTCGACCCGGCGGTGCCGGAGGACTATGCGCAGTCGGTGCTGGCTCAGCGTTACTCCGCCGACGGTGTCGCCCAGGGCGGGGTCATCGACGTCGTCGTCTCGATCTACACCTACGGCACCGAGCCGGCGGTAGCGATGGACGCCGCAGGCAATTTCGTCGTCGCCCTCAAACTCTACATCTATCCATCAGGCGCGATCGGCAAAATCTACTACCAGCGATTCGACGCGGACGGCATCGCGCAACAGGATCTGCTTCACGTTGCTGGTGGACAGAGCAACGGCTATCTGGAGAAATCCGCAGCCGTGGCGATGGATGCCGACGGCGACATGGTGATCGGCTGGGACAGCGAAGACGGCACACGCGACTACGATTTCTACGGCATCTTCGCCAACCGCTACACCGGTGCCGAAGACACCGACCTTAGCCTCAAACTGGGCGACACCACCGACCCGGTGCCGAGAGATGGCGCGCTGGCCTACACCGCCAAGTTGTCCAACCTGCATCCGCAGTCCACCCGCACCGGCGTCGCCGTGATCGACGCGGCGATCGGCACGGCGACGCGGCCGGCGCTGTCGCTCAAGAAGCCGGTCTACACGAGCTTCGTGCAGGCCAGCGGCGACGGCTGGTCGTGCACCGAGCAAACCTCGACGATCGATTGCACGCGCAGCCTGCCGTTGCCAGCCGCGCAAAGCACCAAGCTGAGCCTGCAGTTCACCGCGCCCGGCGTCACCGGCACGTTGTTCACGTCGGCAAAGATGCAGGCCGATCAATACGACAGTCAGGCCGGCAACAACTCCGACAGCCAAAACACCACCATCGAAGTGCCCAGCGAACCGCGACTGTTCGATTTCACCGACATCAGCGGCGTGATCACCAGTGCCCAGGTCGGCAGCGGCAAACAGACGATGAAAGGCATCGGCAGCTCGGTGCCAGTCAGTGTCAGCGGCGGCAAATACCGCATCAACAAGGGCGAGTGGACCAAGGCGGCGGGATCGGCGATCGAAGGCGATATCGTCGAACTGCGCGTGAACTCGTCCAAGCACTACAGCACGCCGGTCACGATGCAGATCACGGTCGGCGACGTCACCGCCGACTGGACCGTGACGACGATGGCGGAGCCACCGCCGCCGTAGTCCGGTCGCTGAAGCAACAAAAAGGCCGCCTTGCGGCGGCCTTTTCTTGCAGCTACACCGGCTTTAGAACAGCGAAGCATCCAGCGACATCAGCACGTCCGAACCGCCACGCGCCTGACGGATATAGCCCGCGGTCTCCGGCAGCAGCTTGGCGAAGTAGAAGCGCGCCGTGGCGAGCTTGGCGGTGTAGAAGCCGTCGCCGGAAGCCTGCTTGTCGAGCGCGATCTTGGCCATCTGCGCCCAGAAGTACGAGAACACCATGTGGCCGACCACGCGCTGGTACGGCACCGCGGCGGCGGTGGCTTCTTCCGGATTCTTCATCGCCTTCATGCCGATTTCGCCGGTCAGCTTGGTGACCTTGTCGCCGATGTCCATCAGCGGCTCGATGAATTCCTTCATCGCTTCATTGCCCTGGTTTTCGACGATGAACTTCTGGATCAGCTTGCCGAACTTTTTCAGCTTGGCGCCGCCGTCGGCGAGCACCTTGCGCGCCAGCAGATCCAGCGCCTGGATCGAGTTGGTGCCCTCGTAAATCATGTTGATGCGGGCATCGCGCACGTACTGCTCCATGCCCCATTCCTTGATGAAGCCGTGGCCGCCGAAGCACTGCAGCGCCAGGTTGGTGGTTTCCCAGGTGTTATCGCTGACGAAGGCCTTGACGATCGGCGTCAGCAGCGCGACCAAGTCGGCGGATTCCTTGCGCGCGGCTTCATCGGGGTGGCTCAGTTCCTTGTCGATGTTCAGCGCAAGCCAATACGAGAACGCGCGGCCCGCTTCCGTGTACGCCTTCTGCGTGAACAGCATGCGGCGCACGTCGGCGTGCACGATGATCGGATCGGCGGCCTTGTCCTTGTTGACCGGGGCCTTGGCGGCGCGGAACTGGATGCGATCCTTGGCGTAGGCCAGCGAGTTCTGCAGCGCGACTTCCGACAGGCCCAGCGACTGCATGCCGACGCCGAGGCGCGCGCCATTCATCATCACGAACATCGCGTTCAAGCCGCGGTTTGCCTCACCGACCAGCCAGCCCTTGGCGCCGTCGAGATTGATCACCGCCGTGGCGTTGCCGTGAATGCCCATCTTGTGCTCGATCGACTGGCACTTGACCGGGTTGCGCTCGCCGGCCTTGCCTTCCGCGTTCGGCAGGAACTTGGGCACGATGAACAGCGAAATGCCCTTGGTGCCTTCCGGCGCGCCCGGCAGGCGCGCGAGCACCAGATGGATGATGTTCTCGGAG
The DNA here is from genome assembly GCF_965279055.1 of Hydrocarboniphaga sp. Taxonomy (NCBI): domain Bacteria; kingdom Pseudomonadati; phylum Pseudomonadota; class Gammaproteobacteria; order Nevskiales; family Nevskiaceae; genus Hydrocarboniphaga; species Hydrocarboniphaga sp. The sequence goes on from NZ_OZ257125.1 coordinate 3,921,693, forward strand.
AGATCATGCTCGCCGGAGCTGATGAAGATCTTGGTGCCGCTGATCAGGTACGAGCCGTCACCGACCGGCTCGGCCTTGCTGCGCAGGATGCCGAGATCGGAGCCGCAGTGCGGCTCGGTCAGGCACATCGTGCCGGTCCACTCGCCGGACACCAGCTTGGGCAGGTACAGCTGCTTCTGCTCCGGCGTGCCGTGCGCGTGCAGCGCCTCGTAGGCGCCGTGGGTCAGGCCCGGGTACATCGTCCAGGCCTGGTTGGCCGAGTTGAGCATTTCGTAGAACGCGTTGTTGACGAAATGCGGCAGGCCCTGGCCGCCGTATTCCGGGTCCGACGACAGCGCCGGCCAGCCCGCTTCCACGTACTGCGCGAACGCTTCCTTGAAACCCTTCGGCGCCTTGACCACGCCGTCGCCGACGTAGGTGCAGCCTTCCTCGTCGCCGCTCTGGTTCAGCGGCTGGATCACCGTGGAGGCGAACTTGGCGCCCTCTTCCAGGATCGCGTTGATGGTGTCGACATCGACGTCGGCATGCGACGGCAGCGCCTTGAGTTCCTGCTCGACGTTGAGCAGCTCGTGCAGCACGAACTGCATGTCGCGCATCGGGGCGGTATAGCTAGGCATACGGAAACTCCAGCAAGAGAATGGGTTGAAGGCAAAGGGAATTTTGTGATGCGTAGCGTAGCCGATACGGGTCCGTATGGGGACTGGCCGGAGTGACAAATACCGACTAGCGGCAGGGCCTGGTACTGGACAATCCGTGGCCGGCTACCTAGCCTCTATGTATTACCTTAATTTCATGTATTACTAATCACAATGTCAGACATCCCCACTCTCTCCAACGTCAGCCCCAAAGGCCAGATCACGGTCCCGGCCGAGATGCGGCGCACGCTGGGCATCGAGCCCGGCGGCAAGGTGCGCTTCGTGCTCAAAGGCAGGCAGTTGCTGGTCGAGGCCTACGAGGAGCCGCCGCTGAGTTCGCTGTTCGGTCTGGCCAGGGCGAGAAAAGGCGCGGGCGTCGTCGATCTGGATGCGGCACTGGACGAGGCGATGCGCGAACGCGCCGCGGAGAAAGACGCTTGGCCGAAGTAGCACCGGTCATCGCGGTCGACACCAACGTCCTGCTCAGGACCCTGGTCGACGACGAGGACGCGCCGCAGCAGTGCGAGCAGGCGCGCCGCATCGTCGGCCGCGCCGGCGGTGTGCGGATTCACGCGGCGGTACTGCTGGAAACCGCGTGGCTGCTGGCACGCGCCTATCGGCTGCCGCGCAGCGAACTCGCCACACTGCTGAGCGCGGTATGCGGGCACCCCAAAATGCAGATCGACAACGCGCCGCACTGGCTCGCCGCGATCGCACTGTACCGCGACAGCAACCTCGATCTGGCCGACGCGCTGATCCTTCTCGACGCGCGCGAACGCGGCATCACGCTGCAGACTTTCGACAAGACACTGGGCAAGCAGTCCGGTGCGCAACGGCCTTCCTGACGCGCTCTTGAAGCCATGCCGTTTTGTGCGGCTATTAGCTTGATGCGTGTTGCCTGACCAACAGACAAGATAGGAACCCCTCGATGTCCGTTCCCACCTATGACCAATTCATCGAGCCGCTTCTCCGCTTCCTCGCGACAAAGCCACAAGGTGCGGCGGCCAAAGAAGCGCACGACGCTGCAGCAGACGCGCTCCAACTCGACGATACCCAGCGGCAAGAGCTGATAAGCAGCGGGCAGCTGATGTACAAGAACCGGGCGGGATGGGCGCACGATCGACTTAAAAGAGCGGGGCTATCCAGCAACCCTCGCAAGGGCTTATGGAAGCTGACCGATGCCGGTATCGAGTACGCTCGGCAGCAGACTGCACCTCTGCCGCCGGCAGAAGTCGAGCGTCTAACAACCGGGTTTATGGATGTTCGATTGAAACCAGCTGCGAACGCTACGCAACTGGAACCCGATGCAAAGCCACCCATCGTCAATAGCCAATCGATGTCGGCGACCGCTAGCCCAGACGATCGCCTGGAACAGGCGCTACAAGAGCTAAAGGAGACCGTCGCCTCCGAGCTTCTGGACAACCTTAAACAAGTGTCGCCAGGCCGTTTCGAAGTCATCGTACTCGATGTCTTACATCGCCTGGGCTACGGCGCTAGCCGCAATGACCTGCAGCGCGTCGGCGGCTCGGGCGATGGGGGCATCGATGGCGTGATCTCCCTCGACAAACTCGGCCTTGAAAAAGTTTACGTCCAAGCAAAACGGTGGCAAAGCACCGTGGGGCGTCCAGAACTTCAGGCCTTCTACGGCGCGCTCGCCGGCCAAAAAGCTAAACGCGGTGTCTTCATCACAACTTCCGGCTTTACCGTGCAAGCCGTCGATTTTGCAAAGTCTGTAGAAGGAATCGTGCTTGTTGACGGCATCAAATTGGTCAACTTGATGCTGGAGAATGAGGTCGGCGTATCTTCACGAATATTGAAGCTCCCCAAGCTCGATAACGACTACTTTGACGAAGAAGCCGGGTAGCTTGGCCGGCCCGCCGGCTGAGTAGTAACAACGTAGCTGAGTCGTAAATACCATCGCTGCCATCCGAGCGGTCTGACCACAATACGCCCACCGCAAGCGTCGGAGAGCCGCATGAAGACGGTCCATCAATGGCTGGGTGAGTATTCGAGCTCGCACCGAAACCCAACGAACAAGACCCTGCACTGGATCTGCGTGCCGCTGATCGTGTTCACCGCGTTCCTGGCGTTCAAGTGCATTCCGCTCGGCAACAGGATAGTCAACGTCGAGAGCCTGGTGATGCTGCTGTCGCTGGCCTACTACCTGCGGCTGTCGTGGCGGCTGAGCATCGGCCTGGCGCTGGTCTATGTGCCGATGTATTTCGCCACCGTGCTGATCCAGCAACTCGCCGGCGCTTACACGCTGGCGATCGCTGCGGGGATTTTCATCGTCGCCTGGATCGGCCAGTTCATCGGCCATCACTACGAGGGCGCCAAGCCCTCGTTCTTCAAGGATCTGCAGTTCCTGCTGATCGGCCCGCTCTGGCTGATGTCCTTCGTGTACCGCAAACTGCACATTCCGATGAACGCCGCCCACACCTGAGCCTCGATGAGCCGCATCTGCATTTTCGGCGCGGGCAGCGTCGGCTGCGCGATCGGCGCGCGGCTCGCCGGCAGCGGCGCCGACCTGCTGATGATCGGCCGCCAGCGCATCGCCGACGAAGTCGCCGCGCATGGCCTGAGCCTCAGCGACTATCGCGGCTCGTCGTATCACGTGCCGGCCGCGCAGCTGCGCTTCAGCACGTCGGCGGGGGACGCGGCCGATGCGGATTTCGTGCTGGTCACGGTCAAGTCCGCGGCGACGACCAGCGCGGCAACCGAGCTGGCGCCGGTGCTGAAACCCGGCGCCGTGGTGATCAGCTTTCAGAACGGCATCGGCAATGCCGACCTGATCGCGCAGCAGCTGCCGCATCACCTGGTGCTGTCGGGCATGGTGCCGTACAACGCCACCGCGCGCGGCCCCGGCGAGTTTCATCAGGGCACCGAAGGCACGCTGCTGGTCGAGCAGCACACGCGGCTCGATCCGATCACCGCAGAGTTCACGCGTGCCGGCATTCCGCTGCAGCAGCGCGACGACATCGTCGCGGTGCAATGGGCCAAGTTGCTGCTGAATCTCAACAACCCGATCAATGCGCTGGCCAGCCTGCCGCTGAAGGCACAGCTGTCGCAACGCGACTATCGGCGCTGTCTGGCACTGGCGCAGCGCGAAGCCTTGTCCGTGCTCGACGCGGCCGGCATCAAACCGGCGCAGCTGACACCGCTGCCGCCGCACTGGATGCCGGCGCTGCTGAGCGTGCCGGATTTCATTTTCAGGCGCGTCGCCAGCAGCATGCTCAAAATCGATCCGCTGGCGCGCTCGTCGATGCTCGACGACCTGCAGCTCGGCCGCCGCACCGAGATCGACTACATTCACGGCGTGATCGTAAAGCTCGCCGAACGACAGGGGCTCGGCGCACCGGTCAACGCGCGCCTGGTCGCACTGATCCGCGATGCCGAGAACGGCGGCCGTCGCGACTGGCGCGGTGCCGAGCTGCTGGCGCAGCTGAGCGAAGCCGCGCTGGCGCCGCAGCTCAAGCCCCGCCGTGCCTGAGGAGATGACCCTGCAAACTTCAATGCCGCGCCTGGTCGTGTTCGGCGAAGCGCTGACCGACTTCGTCCGCAGTGGTGCACAAAGCTGGCACAGCGTCGCCGGCGGCTCCTGCTGGAACGTCGCGCGTGTCGCCGCAACGCTCGGCGTCGCCAGCGCCTGGGGCGGCGCGGTCAGCGATGATCTGTTCGGCCGCGACATCATCGCGCTGTCGCGCGATGCGGGTCTCGATCTGCGCTTTGCGCAGGTCGTGGCCAAGCCGCCGCTGATCGCGATGGTGCACCAGACGCATCCGCCGCAGTATTTCTTTCTCGGCAGCGACACCGCCGATCTCGCCTTCGACGAGAGCCGGCTGCCGGCGGGCTGGGACGCGCATTGCGAGTTCGCGCACTTCGGCTGCATCAGCCTGGTAAGGCAGCCGCTGGGCGCGCGCCTGCTGGCGATGGCGGAACGGCTGAAAGCGCGCGGCGTGCGCATCAGCTTCGACCCGAATTATCGCAATCTGATGGGCGCGGATTATCCGGCGCTGTTCGAGCGCCTGGCCACGATCGCCGACATCATCAAGATCTCGGACGAGGACATGGGCCAGATCTATCCGCAGCTCGCAGCCGACGCGGCGCTCGCGCACGTCCGCGCGCTGGCTCCCGACGCCATGCTGCTGTACACGCGCGGTGCCGACGGGCTGACGCTTTATCGGCATGAGCAGATCATCGAGCAAGGCGCTTTCAAGGTCGAAGTCGCCGACACCGTCGGCGCCGGCGATTCCTGCATCGGCGGCTTCATCGCCAGCCTGCTCTCGGCGCCGCAGGCGAGCCATGCCGAGCATCTGCGCTTCGCCGCCGCGACCGCCGCCGTGGTCTGCGCGCATGCCGGCGCCTACTCGCCGAGCCGCGGCGAAGTCGAGCTGCTGCTGGCCGGCGGCTGAAGCGCGTAGCCCGGGTGAAACCCGGGGCTCGATGCCACGAATCATTGCGGCCATCCCCGGGTTTCACCCGGGCTACGGCGAAGACAGGGCTTTCAGCACCTCGTAGCAGGCACCCATCGTGTGATAGTCGGTCTTACCGGCCGGGCTTTTCTCGTCGCTGTAGGTGCGGTTGTCCGGCGTCAGGATGCGATACCAGGCGCCGTAGCGATGATCGACCATGTGCCGCCAGCTGTAGTCCCAGAGCCGCTCGTACCACTGCCAATAGCTCGCCTCGCCACTGCGCTCGGCCAGTAGCGCGGCCGCGGCCAGCGACTCCGCCTGCACCCAGAAATATTTGTCTTCGTCGTAGAAGCGGCCTTCGCGATCGAAGCCGTAAACCAGGCCGCCATGCCTCGCGTCCCAGCTTTGCGGAATCGAGCGGTCGAACAGCTCACGCGCTCTTTGCAGGTGCCAGTCGGCCGGCAGATGGCGGTCGAGTATCAGCAGCAGCTTGGCCCACTCGGCCTGATGCCCGGGCTGATAGCCCCAAGGCTTGAAGATGTTGCGGCGATCGCCCTTGTTGTAGTCCCAGTCCGGCGTCCAGTCGGCGTGGTAATGCTCCCAGACCAGGCCGTCGGCGAGCGCGGCCTGGCGGTTGACCATGTGGTCGGCGAGCAGCGCCGCGCGCTGCAGGTAGCGCGGCTCGCGCGTCGCCTCGAACGCGGCCAGCATCGCCTCGCAGGCGTGCATGTTCGCGTTCTGGCCGCGGTACGGCGACAGCGTCCAGTCGGCCGTCGCCTCGTCGGCGTAGAGCCCGCGCTGCGCATCCCAGAACCGGCGCTCCATCAGCTCCCAGGTTTCGTCCAGATAGGCGCGCGCTTCCACGACGCCGGCCTCGATCGCCTTGGCATAAGCGAGCACGACGAAAGCCAGGCCATAGCAGTACTGGGTGCGGCTTTCGGCGACACCGTCTTTCAGCTGCCAGGCGTAGCCACCGGTATCCGGATCGCGATGCTGCTCGCGCAGGAACGCGACGCCGTGGCGTACCGCGTCGCGATACGCCGGCTCGCCGAACTGCTGCCAGGCCATCGAATAGTTGAAGACGAAACGCGTGCTGCTGACCAGGTGGCGCGTCGCGCGATCGTAGATCGCGCCATCGTCCTTGAAGAAGTGGAAAAAGCCGCCGGCGGCATCGATGCAACGCGGGTGATAGAACGCCATCGTCCGCTGCACGTGCTCGATCAGAAAATCGCGGGAGCGGAATGCCGGTGTGGCGGGGTCGTTCATCGGGTCTCGGTGCCAGGGATCAAGCGTTTGCAGCAAGTCGCGACTGTGCCATGGCGCCGTCGCGCGGGCTGTCACCAAGGCGACAGATGTCGGCGGCGATTTGCCGGACACTGGACGCCCGCCACCATGCCGGCCGATCAACATGAGCGATTCGAAAAATCCAGTGAGTGCAATCGGCATGGTCGACCGTCTCGACACGCCGGCCAGCGGCTTCAGGCCCGCCGAAATCGAGTTCGTGAAGGCTTATCTCGCCTCGGGCCCGATGGACGCCAAGATCACCGGCCGGCTCGGCGGCGAGGAGCTGCTGAAGGCACGCGATGCGGCGCAGGCCGAACTGCGACAGCGCGACTGGCCCAATCTCGGCCAGTACCGCGACGCCAACGCCGCGCTCGCCGGGCGCAGCGTGGAGGCCGTTTTCATCGGCGACTCGATCACCGAATTCTGGGGCTACGCCGACACCGCGCTGTTCAGCGGCAAGGTGCACAACCGCGGCATCAGCGGCCAGACCACACCGCAGATGCTGCTGCGCTTCATGGCCGACGTGATCAGGCTGCGGCCCACGGTCGTGCACCTGATGGGAGGCACCAACGACATCGCCGGCAATACCGGTCCGAGCACTTACGCCGACTACCAGAACAACCTGCTGGCGATGATCGCGCTGGCGCGGCATCACGGCCTGCGCGTGATACTCGGCAGCCTAGTACCGGCTGGCAGTCTCGGCTGGCGGCCAGAGGTGCAGCCGCGGCCGCGCATCGCGCAGATCAACGCCTGGCTGCGTGAGCTGGCCGCCGAACATGGCCTGGTCTACGCCGACTACCACGCGGTGCTGTCGACGCCGGACGGCGCGATGCGCGCCGACTACACACGCGACGGCGTGCACCCGACCGCGGCCGGCTACGCCGCGATGCGGCCGGTGGCGCTGGCGGCACTGGACCAGGCCTTGAAGTAGGTCGGGCCATGGCCCGCCGCGTTTTCCAACAGCCACGGCAGCATCCCGTTCGTCCCGAGCAGCGCCGCAGGCGCGTATCGAGGAGCCCGAGCGCGACCCTATCCCTCGATACGCCGCTAAAGCGGCTACTCGGGAAGAACGGGTTTAGTTGTATCCGCCGCTGTGGAGCCGCCCTACGCCGCTGCTGCCTGCTGCCGCGCCTCGCGTATCGGCAGGCACAGCAGCGCCGCCAGGCCGGCCAGCGCCATGTCGCCGTACCACATCCAGTTGTAGTCGCCGAAGCGGGCGATGGTCACGCCGCCTAGCCATGCGCCGAAGAAGCCGCCGATCTGGTGCGACAACAGCGTGAGGCCGAACAAGGTGCCTAGATAGCGCGTGCCGAGCAGCTTGCCGACCAAGCCGGCGGTCGGCGGCACCGTCGCCAGCCAGCTGAAGCCCAGTGCCGCGGCGAACACATAAAACGTCCATGGCGTTCGCGGCGACAGCAGATAGATCGCGATGATCAACACGCGGCTCGCGTACATCGCACCGAGGATGTAGCGCATGCGGTAGCGCGAGCCCAGCGCGCCGGCGGTGAGGCTGCCGGCGACATTGAACAGGCCGATCAGCGCCAGCGAGGTCGCCGACACACTCGCCGGCAAACCGCACAGCGCGACTTCGCCCGGCAGATGCGTGACCAGAAACGCGATATGCACGCCGCAGGTGAAAAAGCCGGCGTGTAGCAGCCAGTAGCTGCGATCGCGCAGCGCCACGCGCAGTTGCGCGCGCAGGCCCTGATCGGTCGGCGCGCCGGCGACGGCAGAGGGCGCGACGGTCTGGCGCTTGCCCAGGCCGAGCAGCAGCGGAATCACCAGCAGGCTCGCCGCGGCCAGCGAATACATCGCCGCGATCCAGCCGAAGGCGACGATCAGCATCTGCGCCAGCGGCGCGAACACGAACTGGCCGAAGGAGCCGCCGGCATTGATCAGGCCGCTGGCGAAGCTGCGCTTTGAAGGCGGCAGCGCCGAAGCGGTCGCGCCGATCAGGATCGAAAAGCTCGCCGCACCGGCGCCGGACGACACCAGCATGCCCATCGTCAGCATCAGCCCGAACTGCGAGCTGACCTGCGGCACCAGCACATAGCCGGCCGCGAGCAGCAGCGTGCCGCACAGGATCACCGGCCGCGCGCCGTACTGGTCGGCGATCGCGCCGAACACGGGCTGCACCGCGCCCCACATGAACTGGCCGACCGCCAGCGCGAAGCTGACGCCGACGATGCCGACGCCGGTGGCCTGCGTGATCGGCCCGATGAACAGGCCCATCGACTGGCGCCCGCCCATCGTGATCATCAGCATCGCCGCGGCGCTGAGCATCAGCGTCCAGGCGGTTCGGGTGGCGGCTTGGGTCACGGGCGTTGCGGCTTATGGATGATGGTCGTCATGTTAATGGTATCGCGATGCGTTCGTCACGAGTTCAGTCGCGGATGGGATCCGCTCCTACAGTTTCGCGCCCTTGTAGGAGCGGATCCTATCCGCGACCGAGGCTCATAACAGCACATCGACAGCAACGGACTCATACGCAGCCTGCAACCGCGCCGTCAGCGCCCCATCCTCGACAAACCGCCACTGATCGATCGCCACGATCGCGGTACCGACACCGGTGGAGTTGCAGCTGAAAGCCGCCTGCATGCCACCGAGATCCGCCAGCCGCACTTCTCTCGCCTGCTGCTCGACACCCGCCGCATTCAACGCCACCTTCAACAGCTGCTGCGACACCCCGTCGAGCATCTCCGCCTGCGGCCAGATCACCCGTGCACCGTCCCAGAAGCCGACATTCCACACCGAGCCCTCGCTGATGCGGCCAAGCTCGTCGACGAACAGCGCGTCGTCATACCCGGCCTGCAGCGCCAGCTGCCGCTGCCGGAACAGGCCGAACGTGCCGACGTGCTTGACCTGCGGCAGATCGCGCCGGTAAGCCTGCGCCTGTACGCGAATCGACTGGGCTGGTGCGAGCCACGGCGCGCCGACCGTGATCATCACCTCGACCGGCTGCGGCGCTCCGGGCCGCTCGCGGTTGAACTGAGCGGCGAACACGTTGACGCGCACCGAACTGGCGGCAATGGCCTCGCTGCCGGCGTGGCGCAGGGCCTGCTGCAGCCAGACCAGAACTTGCGCCGGATCGAGCTCGCTGCCGAACAGCAGCCGCGTCGCCTGCTGCAGCCGCAGCAGATGCAATACCAGCCCGCGCACACCGCCGTCGCGCACCTGCATCGACGTGAAGTGGCCGTAGTTCGGCAACGCGGCCGATAGCGTTTCGACGGACGCCGGCGTACCGTTGATTTCGATCAGGGGCCGTTTCATCGAGCTAGGTTCCATCGGCCTAGCGTATCGCGCCAGCAGGCGCAGCGGCGCGCGGCGGTGGTCGTGATCATCGAAACTTCGGGAGGAGAACGACAACATGGCAATCCTGCATCGGTCACGGCGGCGCTGGAAGCTGGCGCTGATTCTGCTGCTGGTCGGCGCGCCGGCCTATTACTTCGCGGTGCTGTACAGCCCGCGCGCGGACGGCGGCAGCGCCTATTCGATCGATGTCGCCGCGATCCGCTCGCTGGCCGATTCGCTGCCGGGCGACAAGCCGTCCGAGCTCCGCTACGAGCAGGTAATGGCCTTCGAATTTGCGCAGGCGATGGTCGTCGCCGGCGATCCCTGGCGCGGCACGCCGATCCCGATTTTCTCCTGGCAGCTGGTCTATCCGCAGCAGACCGTGATCGTCGACACCGCGATGGCGCGCAGCATCGCCAAGCCCGGGTTCATGGTGACGGCCTACGACGACCAGGCCTACGCGCGCATGAGCGCCGCGCTGCCGAAGGCGGCCTTGATCGTGATCACGCACGAGCACATGGATCACATCGGCGGCATCGCCGCGTATCCGCGCCCCAGGGAGCTGCTGCAGGCCCTGCGCCTGACACCCGAACAGCTCGCGCACCCGGAGAAGATGGCGCCGGCCGAACTGCAGCCGCAACTCGTCGCCGGCCTGCAGCCGCTGGTCTACGACAAGATGATCGCGATCGCGCCCGGCGTGGTGCTGATCCGCTCGCCGGGGCATACGCCGGGCAGCCAGATGGTTTACATCCGGCGTGCCGACGGACGCGAAGTGCTGCTGCTGGGCGATATCGCCTGGCACCAGCGCAATATCGATCTGCTGCGCGAACGGCCCTGGTTCATGACCGCGATCATCGGCGAGAACCGCGCGCAGGTGCTGCCGGAATTCGTCGCGCTGCATCAGCTCGCGCAAAGCCATCCGGAGATACATCAGGTGCCGGGGCATGACGGCGAGGTGGTGCAGAAACTGGCGGCGGATGGCTTGATGACAGCGGGATTCGAGCCCTAGCCGAAAGCCCACGGAACCCCGTTCATCCCGAGTAGCGGGCTTGCCCGCGTATCGAGGGACGCACCGTGATGTCTCGATACGCCGCTGCGCGGCTACTCGACACGAACGGGATTGGGTTGAGACTGCACCCAAAAACTACAGCGACTCCAGCTGCTCCATGCCCTCGATCCACTTCGCTTCGATATCGTCGAGCCTGGCCTTGAGCTGGCGCTGTTCGTCGAGCAGCTTGTCCAGCTCCTTCTTGCGCGCGGCCTCGTACAGGCCGGCATCGCCCATCTTGTTGTCGATCTCGGCAAGCCGCGCCTGCGCCTTGCTCATCTGCGATTCGAGTTTGCCGACCTGATCGCGCAGCGCGCGTTGCTGCTGCCGGGCGGCGGCGTCGAGCACTTTGGCCTCGGACTTCTCGCCGACGGTGTTGCCGCGCGTGCTCAACCACTTCGCGTAGTCGTCCAGATCGCCGTCGAAAGGCTCGCAGCGGCCGGCGTCGACACGCCACAAATCGTCGCAGGTGCTGGAGATCAGGTGGCGATCGTGCGACACCAGCAGCATCGCGCCCTTGAAATCCTGCAGCGCCATTTCCAGCGCCTGGCGCATGTCCAGGTCGAGATGGTTGGTCGGCTCGTCGAGCAGCAGCAGGTTCGGCTGCGGATACACCACCAGCGCCAGCGCGAGGCGCGCTTTCTCGCCGCCGGAAAACGGCTCGATCGCCTCGTAGACGCGGTCGCCCTTGAAGTTGAAACCGCCCAGATAATCGCGCACCGACTGTTCGGTCGCGTCCGGATCGAGTCGCCGCACATGCAACATCGGCGAGGCCTGTGAATCCAGGCTTTCGAGCTGGTGCTGGGCGAAGTAGCCGATCTTCAGATCCGGCGAGCGCTTCACTTCGCCGGCCAGCGGTTTCAGATCGCCGGCAATGAGCTTGATCAGCGTCGACTTGCCGGCGCCGTTCGGGCCGAGCAGGCCGACGCGATCACCGGGCTCGATGCCGAGCTTCAGGCCGCTGAGCTGCGGCTTGTCGCCATAACCGACCGACACTCGATCCAGCCGCAGCATCGGGCTCGGCAGCTTCAGCGGAGCGCGGAACGAGAAACTGAATTCGGAATCCGCATGCGCGGCCGCGCCGACCTGAATGCGCTCAATCATCTTCAGCCGCGACTGCGCCTGCCGCGCCTTGGTCGCCTGCGCGCGGAAGCGATCGACAAACGCCTGCAGATGCGCCAGCTGCCGCACCTGCTGCTCGCGCACCGCCGCCTGCTGGCTCATGCGCTCGGCGCGCAGGCGCTCGAACTGCGAGTAGTTGCCGGAGAAAAGCGTCGCAGTCTCGGAGTGCAGATGCAGCGTATGCGTGGTCACCGCGTCGAGAAATTCGCGGTCGTGGCTGATCACGAACAGCGTGCCTTCGTAGTTGCGCAGCCATTCCTGCAGCCAGAACACCGCGTCCAGATCCAGGTGATTGGTCGGCTCGTCCAGCAGCAGCAGGTCGGAGCGGCACATCAGCGCGCGCGCCAGGTTCAGGCGCATGCGCCAGCCGCCGCTGAAACTGGCGACCGTGCGCTGCTGCGCATCAAAGCTGAAGCCGAGGCCGTCGAGCAGCTTGGCCGCGCGCGAACGCGCCGCGTAGCCGCCGATGGCGTTCAAGCGGTCGTGCAGCTTGGCGATGCGCGCGACATCGTGCTTGCCCTCGGCGATTTCCAGCTCGCTTTCGCAGCGGCGCAGCTCGGTGTCGCCATCGAGAGCGAATTCCAGCGCGACGCGCTCCAGCGCCGGCGTCTCCTGCGCCACCCAGGCGATCTCCAGCTGCTTGGGCAACTGCACTTCGCCGGAATCCGGCGACAGCTCGCCGAGCACCATCGCGAACAGGCTGGATTTGCCGGTGCCGTTGCGGCCGACCAGGCCGACGCGCCAGCCCGGATGGACCGTGAAGGAGGCGCGCTCTAACAGCCTGCGGGGGCCACGACGCAGCGTGACGTTGGAGAAGGTCAGCATGGGGCGCGCAGTTTAGCGGTTGCCGGCGCGGCTGGCCGCACAGCCAGGAACCCTCGGCGATCGGGACAGCTTTTCAGACGAAGCCGCGGCCTAGACTGCGGGCAAGGTCGTCACCAAGAGCGGCCCGCTCCAGTCAAGGTGAGGGGAAAACCGTGAAAACCTGTCGTCGTGTGACCGCCCTGCTGGCGGCCCTGTGGCTCTGCAGCGCGCCGGCGCTGGCGGCCGATGCTGCCTGCAGCGCCTTCGGCAATCCGCCGCAGGCCACGTCCAACGGCCTGAGCGCGCTCAGCTACGCGCTGACCCGATGCAGCGGCGGCGCTTTGCTCGACGGCTATATCGACAGCAACGGCACGCCGCGCCGGGCCTGTTTCTGGGACAACCCGGCCGCCACGGCCGAGCGGCCGCTGCCGCTGCTGATCTATCTCCAGGCCTCGCTGGCACCGCTGGACACGCAGATCGGCAAGACCGGGCTGCTCGATGCACGCCTGTCCGCCGATCTGAGCGGCGACGCGGCGAAGCGCGGCTTCCTGCTGCTGGCACCGCTGCCGCGCTATACGCGCCACTACTACCCGCTGCCGAACGGCTTCTCGCTGGGTTTCGACGTCTGGTACCGGCAGTTCGGCAGAAGCGAGCGCAGTGTCGACGGCGTCCGCTATCCGGTGAACGTCGACTTCGCGACCATCGATCACTACATCGCGCAATTGGTCGCCACGCAGCGCGTCGATCCGCAGCGGATTGTTCTGCTCGGCTATTCCAACGGTGCCTCGACCGCGATCGCCTACGCGCAGAACCGCGCCAACATCGCCGCCGCCGCGGTGTACTCGGCGCCCGACCCCTACGCCTTTCTCGACGACGCCTGCCCGCAGCAGCCGGTGACCGCCGCGCCGGCCAGCATTGCCGAGCTGCAGGTCACGCGCCGCGACGCGCCGATTTTCCATCTGCACCGCGACTGCGACGTCTACGGCAGCTGCCCGAACGCGCAACGCCTGGGCGCGCGTATCGCCGGCAGCGCCAGTGCGCTGTGGCGCGAACAGATCATCGACCGCGATCAGCAACCGGTCGACGCCTGCGACGCCGCCTGCGGCAGCAATGCCGACGGCTCGCCCTGGAACCTGAAAGCACGCATCACCGGCTCGCACAACCACAACAGCTGGCCGGACGCCTGGGACGACCGCCTGATCGGCTTTCTGCGCGAGCATCCGCTGCCGGCGCCGTAAGCGGCGCGTAACGCAAGCGGACCTATCGACAGCTCTTTTCGGCCGCTAAGTAGAAACCCGCTGCTGCGCCGCGCGGCCAACGGGTATGCTCCGATTCCCTACAAATCGGACCCGCCATGCGCGCCCCTGCTGCGATCTCCGCCGCCCTGCTCGGCTCCGTGCTGCTCGCGCTGCCCGGTTGCGCCGACACCGGCCTGGGAGTCAGAGATGCGCTCGGCCAGATTGGCAGCGTGATCCAGGGCAGCGGCCTGAGCCAGGGCGAAATCCTCGCCGGCCTGCGCGACGCGCTGCGCCAGGGCAGCAGCAGCGCGATCAGCCAGCTCGGTCACAGCGACGGCTTCTGGCGCGACCCGCAGGTACGCGTGCCGCTGCCGTCGTTCATCGCACGCTACGAGAGCGCGGTGCGCGCGGTCGGCTACGGCAGCACGCTCGACCAGTTTCAGCTGACCTTGAACCGCGCCGCCGAGCAGGCGGTGCCGCAGGCCGCGAACATCATCGGCAACGCGATCAGCCGCATGACCCTGGACGACGCCAAGGAGATCCTCGACGGGCCGAGCAATGCCGCCACCGAGTTCTTCCGCCGCTCCTCGTCGGATGAGCTGTACCAGAGCCTGCTGCCGATCGTCAGCGCCACCACCGAGCAGGCCGGCGTCACCCAGCAGTACAAGAAGCTGGCGAACAAGGCCGGCCCGTTGCTGCGCCTGTCCGGCAACAACACGCCGGCCGACCTCGACGGCTATGTCACGCAGAAGGCGCTCGACGGCGTGTTCCTGAAAATCGCCGCCGAAGAAGCACGCATCCGCGCCGACCCGGCGGCGCGCGGCACCGAGCTGATGAAGAAGGTGTTTGCCAGGCAGGCGCAGCGCTGATCCTGCCGCCGCGGCGAAGCTGACAAATTTTTTCTTCACCGATGAGCCCTATCCGCTACTGATCGCGTCTTAACCCTCGCCACCGTCGCGCACCGCGACTTCCGCAGAGGGTTTTACGATGCAACTCAAATTCGCCGTTCCGGCTGCCGTCGTCGTCGCCACAGCTGCTTACCTTTGGCTGCTGAACCAGGTCGGCCAGCGCCCGCAGCACAGCGTCGCTGCCAAGGCGCCGGCCACCGACGCGGCGCCGGCAGCGCAGAGCCCGCCGGCCCGCCTGCTGCTCCCCGAGCCGCTGCCGGCCCGCGTTGCGGCAACCCCAGCATCGCCGACGACGGCGGCAGTAACGCAGAACGCCGAGGCATTGCCCGAAGCCGCCGACAGCGGCGACGGCGGCGACGAAGACCCGCCCGTCGTCGCCGGCACCGACCCGGTCGAGCTAAGCCTGTTGCTGCAAAACGGCAGCGAGCCGCAGCGCCTGGGCGCGCTGCGCGAAGCAGCCGAAGCTGGCACCACGCTGCCGATGGCGATGTTGCAGCAGGCGCTGCGCTACGACCGCTCCGAGCGCGTCCGCGCCGGCGTGCTCGACTATCTGGCCGAATCCGGCAGCACGCGCCGCAGCGATCTGCTGGATGCCGTTGCGATCGCCGAACGCGATGCCGACCCGGCGATCCAGGCCCGTGCGCGCGAACTGCGCGGCGGCCTGCACAAGCTCGCGCTTGCCGAAGCCGGCGCCGAAGAGCAGCAGCAGTCCGCCGCCTCGTACCGCTAAGACCCCGTCCTTCCCAACCACACGCGGGCCCGAGGGGCTGCGGGCCGCGTGCACTCTTTTTTCAGCCCCACCCAGGGAGATCCCCCATGAAACTGCACAATCGCAGGCTGCTGACCGCCGCTTTCGCCACCGCCTCGCTGCTCGCCGCCGCCACCGCGCAAGCCAAAATCTACGCCTATGGCGCTTATGGCTTCAATTTCAGCGCGACGCCGACCACCGGGTACGCCGCGGTGCCACTGACCGATACCGGCAAGACCAGCCTCAAGTTCAAGACCACTAAGGACGGCATGGCCGTCATGATTTCGTTCACCGCCGAGTGCTCGATCAACACGGCCGGCTCGGCCTGGGTCGATGTCGACGTGATGGTCGACGGCGTCGCGATTTCACCGACCGCGCAGACCAGCGATGCGTTCTGCGGCGCCGACGGCGTCGCCGGCTACGACCCGTTCACCAGCGCCGCGGTCAACGTGGTGGCGGTGGTGCCGGTCGCCGGCACGCATACCGTCGAAGTGCGCGCCCGCGCCTCGGACAACACGTCGGGCATCTGGGTCAGCGATACCTCGATCGTGGTTCACGACTGATCGAACGCGGCAACAAAAAAGCCGCCCGGCTGCGGTAGTCGGGGCGGCTTTTTTGTTGCGCCCGAATCAGGCCGCGACGGGTTCGCGCCCAAAGCGGCCGCTGCGATAGTCGTCCAGCGCCTGCTCGATCTCTTCGCGCGTGTTCATCACGAAGGGGCCGTACTGCACCACCGGCTCGCGCAGCGGCTTGCCGGCGATCAGCAGCAGGCGCGCGCCGTTGGCACCGGCCGTCACGTTGAGCGTGTCGCCATCCGACAGCAGGCCGGCGCCACGCAGCGGCAAGGCGCGAGCCTCGCTGCCGATGCTCGCCGTGCCTTCGTACAGATAGACGAAAGCGTTGTGGCCTTCCGGCACCGGCACGCCCGCGACGGCGCCGGCCGGCAGATGCAGGTCCAGATACAGCGGCGCGGTGCTGCCGCCGAGCACCGCGCCGTCGGTACGCACGCCGGACTGCGTCACCGAGCCGGCGATCACGCGCGCGCTGCCGCCGCCGTCCAGCGCGGCGCTGGGAATCGTCGCCGAGGCGATGTCGCGATAGCCCGCGGGCTTCATCTTCTCGGCCGCCGGCAGGTTCAGCCACAGCTGGAAGCCGCGCATGCGGCCGGCGCTCTGCTGCGGCATTTCGGAATGGATGATGCCGCGCGCCGCAGTCATCCACTGCACGTCGCCGGGCGCCAGATCGCCGGTGTTGCCGAAGTTGTCCTTGTGCTGCATGTGGCCGTCGAGCATGTAGGTCACCGTCTCGAAGCCGCGATGCGGATGCGCCGGAAAGCCCGCCAGATAATCGCTGGGCTCGTCGGTGTAGAACTCGTCGAGCATCAGGAAGGGATCGAAGCGCAGGCCCGGCTGCGAACCGAGCGAACGCGACAGCTTGACGCCGGCGCCGTCCGAAGTCGGCTGGCCGGGGATCACTTGTCTCAGGGTACGTTCGGTGCTCATTTGAATCTCCAGTTCCACTGCACTTTAAGTCCCCTCTCCCCTTGTGGGAGAGGGTTAGGGAGAGGGGTTATCAATTCAAGCCTGCAACCCCTCTCCCGGCGCTGACGCGCCACCCTCTCCCACAAGGGGAGAGGGTTTGTAGTGCTACGCCGCCAGCTTCTCGATCTCGGCCTGCGCCAGCTCGAAAGCCTTGGTCTTGTGCTCGGCGCTGTAGGCCAGGCCTTCGACGTAGACGAACTCGATGTTGTGGATGCCGATGAAGTTGAAGAAGGTCTTGACGAACGCGGTCTGCGAGTCGCTCGGCAGGCCCAGGTGGATGCCGCCGCGAGCCGCGGCGACGATCAGATGGCGATCGCCGATCAGGCCTTCCGGGCCGTTCGCGGTGTAGCGGAACGTGACACCGGCGCGAGCCAGGTGATCGAGGTAGGCCTTGAGCTGCGAGGGCACGCCGAAGTTGTACATCGGCAGGCCGAGCACGACGGTGTCGGCGGCCTTCAGCTCGGCGATCAGCGCATCGCTCTCGGCGACGATCGCGGCCTGCTCGGCGCTGCGGTCGGCGGCCGGCGTGTTCAGCGCGATCACACGCGCAGCGTCCAGATGCGCCACCGGCGAGCTGCCCAGATCGCGCACGACGACCTGCCCGGTCGGGTGCTTCTTGCGCCAGGCGGCGACGATGTTCTCGGCCAGCACGCTGGAATTGCCCTTGTCGGCGAACAGGCTGGTGTTGATCTGCAGCAGGGTCGGGCTGCTGTTCGGGGTGATGGTGCTCATGGCGGTCTCCGGTGTCTGGGGGAAACGGAAGTACGTATGCGGTGACGCCTATTTAATGATTGTCAGGCTCGATAAAAAAGCGAATTATTTCGGTCAAATCCTTCGAATAATTCGATATGAGCCCGCGGATCTCCCTGGAACAATGGCGCGCGCTGGTCGCCGTGGTCGACGCCGGCGGCTACGCCCAGGCCGCCGAGACCCTGCACAAGACCCAGTCCAGCGTCAGCTACCTGGTGGCCAAGCTGGAGCGCTCGTTGAACATCAAGGTGTTCGAGATCGACGGTCGACGCGCCCGGCTGACCGACAACGGCCAGGTGCTGTACCGCCGCGCGCGGGCACTGATCGACGAGGCCGGCAACATCGAGCGCGCCGCCGGCACGCTCGCGGCCGGCTGGGAGCCGGAGTTGTCGATCGCAGCCGAAATCATCTTCCCGAGCTGGATGCTGCTGCGCGCGGTCGCGCGCTTCGGCAGCGTCCGCCCGCAAACCCGCGTCCAGCTCCACGAGACCGTCCTGACCGGCACCGACGAAATGCTGATCGACCGGCGCGTGCAGCTGGCGATCACCAACAACATCCCGCGCGGCTTCACCGGCGAAACCCTGCTGCCGCAGATGCGCTTCGTCGTCGCGGCGCACCCCGGGCATCCGCTGCACCAGCTGGGCCGCGAGCTGACGCATGACGACCTGCGCGCACACCGTCACCTGATGGTCCGCGACACCGCCGCGCACGGCACGCGCGAAAGCCGCGCCTGGCAGGGCGCCGAGCAGCGGCTCACGGTCAGCAACATGGGCACCTCGATCGCTGCCGCGGTCGCCGGCATGGGCTTCGCCTGGTACAGCGAAGATCAGATCCGCGGCGAACTGCTGCGCGGCGAACTCAAGGCTCTGCCGCTGAAACAGGGCGCGGAAATCCGCGTCGACTTATATCTGGTGATCGCCGAAGGCGACGCCGCCGGGCCCGGCACGCAGCTGCTGGCGCAGATACTGCGCGAGGAGGTCAAGGCGCAGTGTGTCAAGCACGGCCACGCCTGAGCGGCGCCGAGAAGGCGGTTTGGATTAAGCTCGCCTATCGAAGCGGGCCGGGGGACACGGCGCCCGCTACAACACCACGACTCCAGTGCATGAAAAACTTCCACCGTATCTGCCAATGCCTGGCGCTGACACTCCTGTCCGTCAGCATCGGCAGCAAAGCCGCGTCGTCGGCCAAATCGCTCCCGGCCGACGCCGCGCCCGATACGACCCGCTACTCGATCACGCCGGCTCCGGCATGGGTGACACCGGCCGACGAAACTCCGGCGAAAACCGATCCGCGTGCGGCGATGCATTACCGCCTGATCGACTACCAGACCCGTGTAGGCGAGCATGACACCACCGAATACGAACACGTGATCAGCGTCGTCGACCAGCAGGGCGGTCTGTCGTCGGCATCGCAGATCAACATCGAGTTCGACCCGAGCTTCCAGACGCTGAGTGTTCACCGTCTGCAGCTGATCCGCGGCGAGCAGCGCATCAACAAGCTCGAACGCCGCAGCATCAAGCTGCTGCAGCGTGAGACGCAGCTCGAACAACGTATGGTCGATGGCCGCGTGACCGCGTCGATCGTGCTCGACGATCTGCGTGTCGGTGACCAGGTCGATTACGAATATTCGGTCAGCGGCCAGAACCCGGCATTCGCCGGGCGCTACGTGCGCAACCAGTGGATGATCGCGCAGCATGGGCCGACGGCGAGCTACCGCTACCGGCTGCTGGCACCGCCGTCGCGCGACATCCGCTACCGCGTCGGGCCCAGCGACGTGAGCGTCGACAGCCGGCTGCTCGGCACGATGCGCGAAACCGTTTTCCGGCGCCAGTCGGTGCCGCAGTTGAGCATCGCGCCGGCGGCCGACGCCTCGGCGGTTCCATCGCTGGAAATCCAGCTCAGCGAGTTTCGTGACTGGGCGGACGTCGCGCAATGGGGTCAGCAGTTGTTCGTCGAGGCGCCCGGCGTCACGACGGCACTCGACCGCAAGGCTGCCGAAATCCGCGCCGGCGGCGGCGACGCCGCAGCGCAGTTGCTGCGCACGCTGCAGTTCGTTCAAACCGAGATTCGCTACTTCGGCACCGAAATCGGGCCGAACACGCACCGCCCCGCCGCTCCGGCCAAAATCCTCGAACAGCGCTTCGGCGACTGCAAGGACAAGATCGCGCTGCTGCTGGCCTTGCTGCGGCGTCTCGATCTGCCGGCGACGCCGGTGTTGGTGTCGACGGGGTACCGCAGCTACGCGGCGAACCTGCTGCCGAGCCCGCTGGCGTTCGATCACGTGATCGCCGCGGTCAGACTCGGCGATACCACTTACTGGCTCGACGGCACGCGCAATCACCAGACCGGCTCACTGGCCAACCGCCAGGCGCTGGGCTTCGGCAAGGGCCTGCCGCTGGACGCGGGCGTCAGCACGTTGGCGGACCTGCCGAGCATCTACACGCAGCTGCGCATGCGCGTCGACGACACTATCCGCATCAGCCGCTTCCGCGACGATCCGCAACTGGAATCGCGCATCACCTACCGCGGCAATCTGGCCGAAGGCCTGCGCGAGGCGCTGGGCGCGACCAACATCGACGATATCCGCACGCAAGTGAACCAGTCGTATCTGCGGCTCTATCCGAAGCTCAGCAGCAATGGCCCGGCGCGGATCGAAGAATCGCCGGACGACAACGCGCTGACGCTGATCCAGCAGTTTTCGCTGCCGCAGTTCTGGCGTTTTCCGGAGCAGCGCGCGCTGGTCGCCGACCTCAGCTACTGGAGCCTGCTCGAAGTGCTGCGCTTCCCTGCCGACCCGACGCGCCAGCAGGCCTTGGTGATTCCGCAGCCAGGCATCTTCGAGCACCGGCTGACGCTGGAGTACCCGGAGGACGTCTACAAGAGCGCCGGCTCCAAAACCTTCAACGACGGCGACTCGCACTACGCATTCGACAGCACGCTGGAGGGCAAGCAGCGCAGCGTGGTCTACAGCGGCCGCCTGACGATGAAGGCCGAACGCGTCGAGTCCGGCGAATGGAAGGACTACAGCTCGCGCCTGGTCAAGCTGACGCCGCAGATCACGTTCACGACGGTGGTACCGGCGGTGGCGCTGGCCGACATGAACGGCGCTGCGCTGCAGAAAGCGGCCGACAAGGCGCTGCAACAGCGCAAGCCGAAGACCGGACGCAAGCCCCAGCAGGCCTCGCTACTGCAGATCGGCCTGCTGACGCTGCAACTGGACGCCGACCGGCTGTCGCCGGCGCTGCGTGCGCAAACGCTGAAGATGCGCGGTACCGAGCTGGACAATCTTGGCCAAAGTGACCTTGGCCAAGCCGATTTCGATGCGGCGCTGGTGCTGGCGCCGGACGACGAGGAGACGCGCAGTGCCGCAGCGGTCAACGCGTTTGCTCGCGGCGATTTCGCACGCGCGCGGGCACTCGAAACAGCGCTGCTCGACGAGCATCCGGGTAACTGGGAGGTGCGCTACAACCGCGCGATTTCCCACTATATGGCGCGGGACTATGCGGCCGCCCGACAGGACATCGAGGACGTGCTGCGTGAACCCGCTGCGGTGCGCCGCGGCTATCCGCTGCTGTTCCTTTACCTGAGCGTGCGTGCCGGCGGCGGCGATGGCGCGGCCGCGCTGCAGCCCTACCTGATGCAGGCTCAGGATCTGCCCACGGACTGGCCGCGGCCGCTGATCGAGCGCTATCTCGGCAATGGCAGCGACTCGTCGGTGATCGACGCCGCCGAAGCGGGCAAGCCGCAGGACGAGCGCCTTTGCGAAGCCTATTTCTATATGGCCGAACAGCATCTGGCCGACGGCGACCCACGCCAGGCACGGCGCTATTTCGAAAAGGCGATCGACCAGCAGGTCACCGAATACACCGAGCACGGCGCATCGCAGATGGAACTCGCGCGGCTGAAATGAACGTGCCTGGGGCGGCGGCCTGACTCACTCCACGTAGATCATCTTGCGCGTCATGCCGCCGTCGACGAGGTAGTGACCGCCGGTGATGAAACCGGCCTCGTCCGACAGCAGGAATTTCACCAGCGCCGCGACATCGTCGGGGCGGCCGACGCGGCCCACCGGATGCTGCGCGTGATCTTCCTTCGACAGCTTCGGCGCCTTGCGCTTGTCGCTGCGCTGCCACTCGCTGGTGTCGATCCAGCCGGGGCTGACGCAGTTGACGCGCAGCTTGGGGCCGAGGCTCACCGACAGCGCATGTGACAGGGCAACGAGCCCGCCCTTGGTCGCCGAATAGGATTCGGTGTCGGGCTCCGACTGCACCGAGCGGCTCGACGCGATCAGCACCATCGCGCCGCTTGTCCTGATCAACGGCGCCGCGTATTTCGCCAGCAGGAAGGCCGGCGTCAGATTGGTCGCGAGCACCTGGTTCCATTGCTTGAGCGTCAGCCTGGCGACGGGCTTGCGGATCATGAAACCGGCATTGGAGACGATTGAGCGCAGCCCGCGGCCGAGCTGAGCCGCCTGCTTGGCGGCCTGTGCGATCAGCTGCTCGTCGGCGACATCACCCTTGATGAAATGCGCGCGCTCGCCGAGGGTCTTCACCGCTTCGCGGCCGGCCTTGCCGTCGCGGTCGATCATCAGCACGTGCATGCCGGCGTCGATCAGTGCCGCGCTGCAGGCCAGGCCTATGCCCTGGGCTCCGGCAGTGACCAGGGCGGCGTCGTCTTCCATGTGGCTCTCGATATGGGGCAGTGATCGAGATCGTAAACTACGAAGATGAACTGTCGTTCCCACTGCGGGGCCTGCTGCACCGCGCCGTCGATCAACTCGCCGATTCCCGGCATGCCCGACGGCAAGCCGGCCGGCGTGCGCTGCGTTCAGCTCGACGAGGCACAGCGCTGCAAGCTGTTCGGTGATCCACGGCGGCCAGCGTTCTGCGGATCACTGCAGCCGGAGGCGGCGATGTGCGGCGGCTCGCGGGCCGAGGCGATGGCCTATCTGGGGAATCTGGAGCAGCTGACTCGGCCAGCGTGAGTCGCGGATGGGATCCGCTCCTACAGCATGGAACCTGTAGGAGCGGATCCTATCCGCGACCGCGAACTACAAGGGCTTGAGCAACAGATCCGTCTGCGTCAGCCGCCGCTTCTTCGTCGCGAAATAAAATCCGAGGCTGACGACGAACAGCGCGACGAACAGGCCGAACACGATCTGGTTGTAGTAGATCATCGTCACCAGGCACAGCACCGCCAGCACCAGCGCCACCGCCGGGAAGAACGGATACAGCGGTGCCTTGAACGGACGCGCCAGCGCCGGCTCGCTCTTGCGCAGCTTGAACAGGCTCAGCATCGAGATGATGTACAGCACGATCGCGCCGAACACCGACATCGTCACGATGTTCGAGGTCAAGGTGATGCCGCCGATCTGGATCAGCGTGTCCGAGTAGATCGCGGCGATGCCGATCACGCCGCCGGCCAGGATCGCCCACACCGGCGTCTTCAGCTTGGGATGCACCTGCGCAAAAAACGGCGGCAGATAGCCGGCGCGCGACATCGCGAAGATCTGCCGCGAGTAGCCCATGATGATGCCGTGGAAGCTCGCGATCAGGCCGAACAGGCCGATCCAGATCAGCATGTGCAGCCAGCCGCTGGATTCGCCGACGATCATCTTCATCGCCTCCGGCAACGGCTTGTCGGTCTTGGCCAGCAGGCTCCAGTCACCGCTGCCGCCGGCGAAAATCATCACGCCGAAGGCCAGCACCACCAGGGTCAGAATGCCGGCGATATAGGCCTGCGGCACGACCTTGGTCGGGTTCTTCACTTCCTCGGCGGCCATCGCCGCGCCTTCGATCGCCAGGAAAAACCAGATCGCGAACGGCACCGCGGCGATGATGCCGCCCCAGGCCGCCGGCGTGAACTCGGCGCTGCCGGCCCAGCCGTTGGCGGCGAAGTTGCTCCAGGAGAAGCCCGGTGCGACCACGCCCATGAACACCAGGAGTTCGAAAATCGCCAGCAAGGTGATGAACAGCTCGAAGGTCGCGGCAATGGTCACGCCGGCGATGTTCAGCGCCATGAACACCAGGTAGGCGCCGACCGCGATGGTCTTCACCTCGAGCGCCGGAAACTGGAAGTTGATGTAGGCGCCGATGGTCAGCGCGATCGCCGGCGGCGCGAACACGAACTCGATCAGGGTCGCGAAGCCGGCGACGAAACCGCCGAACGGCCCGAACGCGCGATAGCTGTAGGCGAACGGCCCGCCGGCATGCGGGATCGCCGTGGTCAGCTCGGTGAAGCTGAAAATGAAGGTGGTGTACATCACCGCGACGAATACCGTCGTCAGCAGAAAACCCAAAGTGCCGGCCGACGCCCAGCCATAGCTCCAGCCGAAATACTCGCCGGAAATGACCAGGCCCACCGCCAGGCCCCACAGATGCAGCCCGCTCAAGCTGCGCTTGAGCTCCGTCTTGCCCTGTTCCATCTGCCGCTCCCTTTGTTGTGTTTGGGGAGTGCGATGCAACGAGCAAGCCACCGATCGCGGGCAAGCCCGCTCCTACACGCCGCCGTTGTAGGAGCGGGCTTGCCCGCGACCCGTGGGATCAGGATTTCTTGAACAGCCTCGCCACCGTCTCGGCCGCGATCGGGTGATAACCGTCCCGGGCTTTCGCGAACGTCTTCTCGGCGAACGCGCGGCCGCCTGGCTGGGCGATCCACGCGCGATACACCGGCTCAAGCAACCGCATGCGGCCGACGCTCTGCACGTAGCCTGCCGCGGCCGGCCACTGCGCGCGGTCGCCGCCGGCGATCGCCAGCCGGAACCAGCTGCCGGCCAGGATCGCGTTGCGGCTCTTGCTCAGGCCGAACTGCTGGTCCAGCGCCTGCAGCTGCGCCAGGCTGATCGAGGCCGGCATCGTGTCGAGAAAATGCTGCCACTGCTGCACCGCCCAGTCGGCGGTCGGCAGCGCCTCGGTCTTCAGGCTGCCGGCGAGCCAGGCGGCGCGCGTGGCCTCGACCTGGGTGAAGGCATCGGACTTCGGCAGCACCGCGTAGGCCGGCAGCTGCGGCGCCTGCAGCCATTCGTCGATCTGCGCGGTGCTGACCTTGCCCGGATTCTGTGCGAGCAAATGCTCGTTCAAGTAGGCGACGAACTGCGCAGTGCTCGCACTCTTGAACGCGTGATCGTCGAACCAGCCGCGCAGGAACCGATCGAAGGCCGGACGGCCTACTTGAGTCTCCAGCCAGACCAGGAACAGCGCGCCGTGCTCGTAGGGCACGCTGCTGAAAACCTCGTCGGGATCGCGTGCCGGCGTCGCGCGCAGCAGCGCGCGATCGGCGGCTTCGGCGTGCTCCTCGGCATCGCGCAGATCCTGCAGGCCTAGCACTCTTTCCATGTCGGCAAACGCTGCGCCGAACTGCGCCTCGTTCAGGCGGTTGGTCAGATACGTGGTGAAACCCTCGTTGAGCCAGAAATCGCTCCAGGTCGCGTTGGTCACCAGGTTGCCGGACCAGCTGTGCGACAGCTCGTGGGTGATCAGCGACACCAGCTTGCGGTCGCCGGTGATCACCGTCGGCGTGGCGAACGTCAGCCGCGGATTTTCCATGCCGCCGTAAGGGAAGCTCGGCGGCAGGATCAGCAGGTCGTAGCGACCCCAGCGGTAAGAGCCGTAAAGCGCCTCCGCCAGATCCATGGTCTTTTCGGTTTCGGCGAATTCATACGCAGCGCGATCCAGCATCGCCGGCTCGGCGTAAACGCCGGTGCGGGCGCCCGTGCTTTTGAATGCGATGTCGCCGACCGCAAGCGCGATCAGATAGCTCGGGATCGCCTGCGGCATGTCGAATTCCCAGGCGCCGTCGGCAGCGGGCTGCTCGTGCATCTGCGCGCTCATGACGGCACGCAAGGCTTTCGGCGCGAAGATCCGCGCCTGGTAAGGCGCGCGCACCAGCGGCGTGTCCTGCAGCGGGATCCAGCTGCGCGCATGGATCGCCTGCGACTGCGTGAACAAAAACGGCAGCTTCTTGCCGGAGGTCTGCGCCGGCGTCAGCCACTGCAGCGCCGACGCGGTCGAGGCGCTGTGATACCGGATGCGCACGCGCTGCGCGTCCAGCGGCAGGTCGATGCTGAGCTTGGAGCCGAGCACGGCGTCGCGCGCGGCGAGCAGATAAGCGGCTTTTTTCCAGGCTTTTCCGTCGGTCGAACTGTCGACGTCGGTGATCGTCAGATCGCGCGTATCCAGCAGCAGCTCGCGCGCGGCCGGATCGACATGCGCGATCTGCAGCTCGCTGCTGCCGATCAGGCGCTTGCGGTCGAAGTCGACGCTGAGCTGCAGCGCGACGTTGGTGACTTTCAGCTGAGACGGGTTGGCATAGCTGTGCGGATCGCGATCGGGCAACGGCGGCTCCGCGGCGCGCGCGAGCACCGAGGACATCAACAGCGCCGCGGCCAGCACAACGCGCCTTGCATCGTTCTTCGACAAGAGCATCACTTGGACTCCGTGATCCAGCGCGCCATGCCTTCCTGCGCGGTGCTCGCGACCAGCATGCCGTCGCGCGTGTAGATGCTGCCGAACGAAAAGCCACGGCCGTTCTGACTCGATGGCGAATCGATCGTGTAGAGCAGCCAGTCGTCGACGCGCGCATCGCGGTGGAACCAGATGGCGTGATCGATCGAGGCCATGCGCATGTCCGGGTTCAACGGCCCCTTGCCATGCGGCAGGATCGACGTGCCCAGCGGGCCGAAATCAGACGCATAGGCGAGCACGCAGCGGTGGATCGTCGGGTCGTCCGGCAGCTTGTCGATAGTGCGCAGCCAGAACGCGCTGTGCGGCGGCTTGGGCGCGTGATCGAACAGGTCCTGGTGCTCGACGTGGCGCATGTCGAACAGCGTGTCCTGCGACAGGAACTGGCGCAGCCGCGGGTTCGGGTCCTTGAGCTGGTCCAGCAGCTTCAGGCGCACGTCGCGCTCGCTGGGAAGCGCCTCGGGCGGCGGCACCTGCGGCATCGACGACTGATGCTCGCCGCCGGCCTCGGGCTTCTGGAACGAGGCGATCAGGCTCAGGATCACCTGGCCGTGCTGGATCGCCTGCACGCGTCGCGTGGTGAAGCTGCGGCCGTCGCGCACCGGGTCGACTTCGTAAATGATCGGGTGGCTCATGTCACCGGGGCGCAGAAAATAGGCGTGCAGAGAATGCACCACGCCCTCCTTGACGGTGCGCTGGCCGGCGACCAGCGCCTGGCTGACGACCTGGCCGCCGTAGACGCTGCGCCCGCCGAGATCGCGCGACAGGCCGCGGAACAGATGGTCGTCGATGACTTCGAGGTCGAGCAGGTCGACCAGTTCCTGAATGCGGCTCATGGGGGTTCTGCGGCTGAAAGGGAATGTGCAACTTTAACAAACGGCCCTGATCGGATTTCTCTTCCCGCGTCTCTCCCTCTCTCCGTTGCACCCGAGTAGCCGCTTGCGGTGTATCGAGGGGCGCCTGCGCCCTTTGTCCGATCCCTCGATACGCGGGCAAGCCCGCTACTCGGGAGGAGCGGAGTGTCGTAGAGCCTGTCGGCCCGGCGGATACGCACCGGCGCATGAAGTATCCTGCCCCCTCGCCCATCCGGCCTTATCGGAGATCGAACGTTGCTCTGGCTGTTGCTGTTGATGACGACGAGCCTGGCGCTGGCCTGGCACCGCGCCGGCCTGCGCCTGACCACGGCCGCTTACGCCGCGCTGCTGCTGGCCTACGGCGTGTTCGGCGGATCGCTGGCGCTGTTCGGCCTCGGCCTGCTGCTGTTCGCCGCGCTGTTCGTGCCGCTGAGCCTGCCGACCTTGCGCGAAGAATGGCTGACGCGGCCGCTGCTGGATCACTTTCAGCGCCGGCTGCCGAGCGCGCCGCTGGGCGTCATCGACGACGGCGGCGCCGCCGGCAACCGGCTGATCTTCACCGAAGGCAGTGAGCTGCTGCCGCCGGCGAGCGGCCGGGACGCCGATGCGCAGCGCGAAGACGGCGCGATCCAGGCGCGGCAGCCGCGCGCCGTCAGCCTGCGCAGCGAATTGCGCGTCCAGGCCTGCGACCCGCAGCAGCGGGTCGCCGCGCGCCAGCGGCTGCTGAACGAGGCCGTCGCCGCGATGCTGCTGCAGCACGCCAGCGAGACGCAGCGCGCCGATCTGTTGCCGCAACTGGCTTCCGGCCGGCTGCGCATCGCCTTGGCGACGCAGTCGCGCTGGGGCACCGGCAGCGAGCGCGCCACGGTCGCACGCGGCATCTGGAAAGGCCGCGAAACCCTGGGCCTGTTGCTGGATTGCGACGTGCTGATCGACCAGGCGCTGCTCGCCGGCGACGCCAGCGAATACCTGATCGCGGCGCGCGTGCGCGATCCTGAAGCCCTGCTGGGCGAAGGCGCACCCGATCGCGGCGTGGCGCTGTTGCGCGTGCCGGCTGCGCTGGCCGGCCTGCAGCGCCGCGTGATCACGCCGCATTGCCTTCAGGTCGGTGCGCGCCAGCTGTTCGTCGGCATCGATCGCGTGATCGGCGATGCCGACGGCGTCGGCCGCGGCGAGGCCGCGCTGCAGACCGCGCAGATCGCACTCAGCGCCGGCCTGCTCGCGATCGACAGCGCGATCGCCGCGCAGGCGCTGCTGGCCACCAGCCTGGATCTGCGCCTGGCCGAATTCCATCGCCTGCCGCTGGCATCGGCCGGCGGTCGCCGCACGCTGGTCGAAGCGGCGCTCGACGCCTACGGCCTCGATGTCGGCAGCCAGCTGCTGACGCGGCTGATCGATGCGCGACGCGCATCGCCGCAGATCGCCGCGCTGGCGCGCGGTGATGCCGACGCGATCGAAGTCCGGACCCTGGCCGCCTCGCTGCTGCCGAAAGTGCAGGCCTGCTTCGCTGCTGCCGCGGCCACGCCTTACGGCGTCGCGTTGCCCTTGTTCGACGCCGCATTCTGGGACGCGCTAGGCGAAGTGCTGGCGCACCAGACGCATGCCGGCCTGCAGGCGATCAGCGACGGCCGCATCAACGGCGGCATCAACCGCCATCGCCAGCATTTGCAGCGTTATCGCGCCGCGCTGGCCTGCTGCGGCGACGCGCTGCTGCTGGAGCGCGAGCCGCCGAACGCCGGCAGCGCCGCGCTGAGCGCGCTGGCCGAGGCCTATGCGCAGACCTTGAACCTGTTCGCCGCGCTGCAGGCGCACAGTGACGCCGGCCTGCCGCGCAACGACGAGCTGCTGCTCGACGCCTACTGCGAGCGCTGCGGTCGGCGCATCGAAGAGGCGCTCGACAGCTACCTGCAATCGCAGCGCCGGCTACGTCGGCGCATCGGCCTGCAGGTTCTGCTGCTGCCGCTGGGCCGGCTCGCACGCAAGCCCGACGACGCGCGTTACGCGCAGCTTGCCGACATGATCCAGAACGCCGGTCCGGTGCGCGACCGGCTGTTCGCCGGCCTGGCGCCGCCGTCGGCGCTGATCGCGCGCTTGCAGGCCGCGATCGACACCGCCGCGCCCGCGCAGCGCCGACTGCTGCAGGGCGTCGACGCCGGCGAGCTGCAGGCGGGCTTTCCGCTGGAACAGATCGTCGACGCGGTGCGGCTGAAAATGATCACGGCGCAGCAGGCCGACGCGCTGCGCGCGGTCTACAACCTCGGTGAAGACTGGCGGTTTTCGAGTGACAGGAGTCCTGCATGATCACCGACAAAAAAGCCGGCGACTTCGTCATCAGCCGCGACTTTCCGCTGCCGCGTGAGCGCGTGTGGAAGGCCTGGAGCGACGCCGCTGAACTACGACAGTGGTGGGGGCCGAAAGGCTGCGTGCTGGACTTGCTGCGCTTCGAGTTCAAGGCCGGTGGCCTGGCGCACTACGCGATGCGGTTCGACGGCGCGCCGCCGATGTGGGGCCGCTTCAACTATCGCGACATCAGCGCGCCGGAACGCCTGGTCTGGCTGAACTCCTTCGCCAACGAACACGGCGGCATCGCCCGCGCGCCCTTCAGCGAAGACTGTCCGCTGGAGATCGAAAACGAGGTGACGTTCACCGGGCACGGCGGACTCACCACGATCACCCTGCGCGCACGGCCTTTCGGCGCCACCGCGGCGGAGCAGGCTTACTTCGAGCAGTTGCATGAGTCGCTGGCCGAAGGTTACGGCGGTACCTTCGATCAGCTGAGCGCGCATCTGGCGTAGCGCGGGCACGATCCGCCCGACGACGGCGGCATCGCTGCGGAACCCGCGACTGAACCGCGGTGTAGCCCGGGTGAACCCCGGGATCACGTCGGTGTCACGCCGGGATCGCAAGCCCGCTGACCACCGCCGGCCGCGCCACGAATGCATCGAGCACGCGCTGCACGTTGGCAAACCGGTCGAAGCCGACCAGCTCGCCAGCGCCGTAAAACCCGACCAGGTTGCGCACCCACGGAAACGTCGCGATGTCGGCGATCGTGTATTCGTCGCCGAGCAGCCAGTCGCGGCCCTGCAATTGCCGGTCGAGCACCGCCAGCAGCCGCTGCGACTCGGCGACGTAGCGATCGCGCGGACGCTTGTCCTCGTAGTCCTTGCCGGCGAAACGGTGAAAGAAACCGAGCTGGCCGAACATCGGGCCGATGCCACCCATCTGGAACATCAGCCACTGGATCGCCTGGTAGCGCGCGGCGGCGTCGCGCGGCAACAGCTTGCCGGTCTTGTCGGCCAGATAGATCAGGATCGCGCCGGACTCGAACAAGGCCAGCGGTGCGCCGCCGGGACCGTTCGGGTCGAGAATCGCCGGAATCTTGTTGTTCGGATTCAGCGACAGGAATTCCGGCGACAGCTGGTCGTTGCGGTCGAAGCTGACCTTGTGCGGCTCGTAAGGCAGGCCGCACTCCTCGAGCATGATCGACACCTTGACGCCGTTCGGTGTCGGCAGCGAATACAGCTGCAGCCGCTCGGGATATCGAGCCGGCCATTTGCGGGTGATGGGAAAGGCGCTCAGGTCGGTCATCGCGGGGTTCTTTGAGCAGGGGCGAGCGCAGACGATACACTCCGCCGCTATGAAGATCGCCACCTGGAACGTGAACTCCCTGCGCGTGCGCCTGCCGCACCTGCTCGACTGGCTGGCCGCCAATCCGGTCGATGCGCTGGGCATCCAGGAGAGCAAGCTCGAAGACAGCGCCTTTCCGCACGCCGAGCTCGCCGCCGCCGGCTGGCATGCGGTGACCAACGGCCAGAAGACCTATAACGGCGTCGCCATCCTGGCGCGCGATCCGCCGGCCGATGTGGTGCGCGACATTCCGGGCTTCGACGACCCGCAGCGGCGCGTGATCGCGGCCACCGTCGGCGGCGTGCGCGTGATCGACGTGTACGTGGTCAACGGCCAGAGCGTCGGCAGCGAGAAGTACGAATACAAGCTGCGCTGGCTCGCCGCGCTGCACGCATATATCGCGGCGGAGCTGCCGAAATATCCGCTGCTGGCGGTGGTCGGCGACTACAACATCGCGCCAACCGACGCCGACGTCTACGACCCGGTCGCCTGGGGTGAGGACGTGCTGTGTTCGCCGCCGGAACGCGCCGCGCTGAAGGGCCTGATCGGGCTCGGGCTGGTCGATTGCTTCGAACAGAAAACGCCGGAAGGCAATCGCTTTACCTGGTGGGATTACCGCCAGGCGGGATTCCGGCGCAACCTCGGCCTGCGCATCGATCATGTGCTGGCATCGACGGCACTGGCTGCCAAGCTGTCGGCGACGGTGATCGACACCGCGCCGCGCAAGCTGGAGCGGCCTTCGGACCATGCGCCGGTGGTGGCGGTTTTCGATCTGTAGCGCTGCCGGTCGCGGGCAAGCCCGCTCCTACAACAAGCGCCGCCTGTAGGAGCGGGCTTGCCCGCGACCCGCTTCGATGCGCCCGCACCGCCTCGGTCGCGGACAGGGTCCGCTCCTACAGGTGCATTTGTCACCGCCACTTCCGCGACCACGGGCTGGTCGGCCGACGCATGGCGCACTGCCAATTCCGCGTGTAGGAGCGGACCCTGTCCGCGACCAGCACCGCATCAAAGCCGCGGCGGCTCCACCGATACCGGCACGCTCAAACGCCGCGTCTTGCCATCCGGCGGCGCGGGAAACGGCGCGGCGCGCAGCACCAGCGCGGTGGCTTCGCGGTCCAGCTCGGCGATGCCGGAACTGGTCACCAGCTTCACGTTCGACACGGCGCCGTCCGCAGCGATGTTGAACGCGACCTCGCTGTGCGCCGTGCTCAAGATCCCCGGCAGGCTGCGCCGATTGCGGCTGAGTTGCGCGCGCACCTGCGCGATGTAGGCGCCGCTGCCGCCGCCGACCGCACCGCTGCCGGCCATTGCCTTGGGCGCGGCGGCGTCCGGCCTGGCTGCGCTGGTGGGCTTCGCGGGCGGCTCGGACCTGGCGACACGCGGCACCGGTGGTGTTTTCGGCTTGGGCTTCGCTGGCCGCAGATCGATCGGCGTCGCGGCCAAGGTCAGGCTGTCGCTCGGCGTCACCGGCTTGTTCGCGGCGGCTGATTTTTGCTGCGGCGCGAGTGGTGAAAGCGCCTTTGCATCGAGCTGCGGCGCGACGCGATCCTCGCCGCCGAAGCCGCTGCCCGAACCTTGCAAAGCCTGATCACCACGCCCACCGACGGCTAGCGCCAGCAGCAGGATCAGCAGCAGGTGCACGGCGAGCGCGATGTACAGCGACAGCGCGGCCTTGAAACGGCTCATCGCCGGCTTCAGCCGCCGCCTTGCGTCGTCAGCAGGCTGGCGCGGGCGACGCCGGCGGCGCGCAGCACTTCGAGAATCATCACCACGCGCTGCGCCTCGGCACCGGCGTCGGCCTTGACGATCAGCGCGCGATCACCGGCGGTTTGCTGCCAGCTCCTGGCACGCGTCAGCAGCACGTCCGGCTCGATGATGTCGCCGCCGAAACCGATGCGGCCCTGGGCGTCGATGACCAGCGTGTCGCGCGCCGCCTCGAGCGCGGTCTGTGCGGCCGAACGCGGCGGCCGCACCGCGAGCACGTCGGGCGCGGCGATCACGCCGGACAGGATCACGAAGATCAGCAGCAGGAACGCGAAGTTGATCATCGGCACCATGTCGATGGCACCGGGCATGCGCTTTTGCTGACCGTGGATTTTCATGGCGCCGCGTCGGCAGCACGCCCCAGCGTCAGCGCCGCGCCGGTGGGCTTGAAGCGGTCCAGCGCGTCGACCATTGCCTGCAGGCTGACGCCGGGACCGGCGACCAGCACCGCGCGCGCGCCGCGTTGCTGCAGGCGCTGCGCAATGGTGTCGAAGCTCGCCGGCTGCGTGTCCAGCAGCAGGCCGCCGTCCTGGCTCACCTGCACCAGCACGGCGCCGTTTTCGGCCTCGTCGCCACCGCCGGCCAGCGCCATCTGCCAGCTGTGCCAGTCGCCGTACTGCGTCACCAGCATGAAGAAGAACAGCAGCACGAACATCACGTCGACCAGCGAGGTCAGCACGATGGTGTTGCGACGCTTGTTCTTGCGGGCGATGCGCATCGGCGGTTGCGCTCAGCGCGCGCCGCTGGTCAGCAGCGCGGTCAAGGCCGACTCCATGCGCTGCTGCAGGCACTCGATCTGGCGGTCCAGGTAGTTGAACGCGACCAGCGCGACGATCGCGACCGCGAGGCCGCCGGCCGTGGTCAGCAGCGCCTCCCACAAGCCGCCGGACAGGATCGCCGGGCTGACCTTGTCGCCGGCCGCCTGCAGCTGGCGGAATGCCTGGATCATGCCGAGCACGGTGCCGAGCAGACCGAGCAGCGGCGCCAGCTGCGAAATCACTTCCAGCGGCCGCATCAGGCCGCGCAGGCCTTCGAGTTTCTCGGCCGCGTAAGCCTCGATGTATTCGCGCACCTGCTCGTCGCTGCGCGCGGCGTCGGCGCGCACCGTGATCGCTTCGCGCATCACGTCGGCCAGCGGCGACGGCGAGCCGCCGAGCAGGGTCAGCGCCTGCTCGCTGTGGCCGCGCTGCCAGCTGTCGATTGCACGCGCGACGAAGCGCCGGTCACCAATTCTCTGATCGGTGAACTCCCACAGTTTGACCAGCACGATGGTCACCGTCGCCACCGACAGCGCGACCAGCAACAGCATCGTCGGACCGCCGAGACGGATCCATTCGAAGGCCTGCGACATGCGAAAACTCCCTTGCGTTTTATTCCCCTCTCCCGCACGCGGGAGAGGGGTTCCACATCACTTGGTGACCGGCACCACCCTGCCTTCACCGACGCCCCGCGGGTCCGCCGCCGCCTCGACCTTGCCGCTCTTCGGATCCCAGCTCACCGCCTGCAGATTGCCGTAGCGGCGGCCGACCGGCTTGAGTGTATGGCCCATCGCCGCCAGTGCTTTCTGCTCGTCGGCGGTGAAGGTGTTGTCCTCGATCTCGATCACGTCGGGCAGATACTGGTGATGAAAGCGCGGCAGTGCCACCGCGTGCTCGACCGAGCCGCCATTGATCCAGTCGAGCAGGCCGAGCAGCACCATCGTGATGATGCGGCTGCCGCCGGGCGTGCCGAGCACCAGCAGGCCGCGCGGGCCTTCGACAAACGTTGGCGTCATCGACGACAGCGGCCGCTTGTTCGGCGCGATCTGGTTGGCCTTGCTGCCGATCAGGCCGTAGGCATTGCTGGCGCTGACCGACGCGGCGAAGTCGTCCATCTCGTCGTTCAGGAACACGCCGGTGCCGGGCGGCATGTAGCCGGAGCCGAATTCGAGATTGATCGACAGAGTCGCCGCCGCGCGATTGCCATCGGCGTCGATGATCGAGAGCGAGGTGGTGTTGCTGCCTTCCGGATACGGCGCTGCCGGCGGCAGCGCGCTGCTCGGCGTGGCCTTGCCCGGCGTGATGCTGGCGACCAGATCGCGCGCGTAGCGGCGCGACAGCAGCTCGGCGCTCGGCATCTGCACGAAGTCCGGATCGCCGAGGTACGCGGCGCGATCGCGGTAGGCGCGGCGCATGGTTTCGGCCAGCTGATGCGCGGACTGCACTCGGTCCTTGCCGTCCCAGCCCAGCAGTTCGAGCTGGTTCAGCACTTCACCGAGCGTGATGCCGCCGGCCGACGGCGGCGGCGAAGTGATCACGCGATAGTCGCGGAAGTTCAGCACAATGGGCTCGCGCTCCACCACCTCGTAGCGCGCCAGATCGTCCTCGCTCCAGATACCACCGTTCTGCAGCACGCCGGTGGTCATCAGCTGCGCCAGCCGGCCCTGGTAGAAACCGTTGCGACCCTGCGTGGCGAGCAGTTCGATGGTGTTGCCGAGTTCGGCCTGGCGGATCAGCGAGCCTGCCGGCGGCGGCCCGCCGGCGACCGCGAACGTCGCCACCGCGGCCGGCGACAGCCGCGACCAGTTTCGCTTAAACGCCTCGGCCAGTTTTTCGTCGCAAGCGAAACCGTCGCGTGCGTAGCGGATCGCCGGCGCCAGGCTTTTCGCCAGCGGCAGTTTGCCGTACAGCGTCGCGATATGCACCAGCGCCGCGGGTTCACCCGGAATCGCCGCGGCCAGGGCGCCGTCGCGCGACATCTTGTCGACAGCCTTGCCGGCGGCATCCAGATACATGTCGGCGGTGGCCTTGGCCGGCGCGGTCTCACGGCCGTCGACGAAGGTCTGCAGATCGTCGGACTGCCGATGCAGCAGCCAGAAACCACCGCCGCCGATGCCCGAGCCGGTCGGCTCGACCACGGCGATGGCGGCGCTGACCGCGACCGCCGCATCGAAGGCATTGCCGCCGGCAGCCAGTACCTCCAGCCCCGCGGCAGTGGCCAGCGGATGCGCGCTGGCCACTGCATGGGCGCCGGGCTTGCTGTCGTCTGCCGCATGCGCGACCACGCTGAACACCAGGCACAGCGACAGCGTGAGCATCCTTCTCATGATGTGGCCTTGGTTCCGGTGAGTTGCTGGTATTTGTCGAGCAGCTGCGCCTGCGTCTCTTCGTGATCCGGGTCCAGCGGAATGCAGTTCACCGGGCACACCAGCTGGCACTGCGGCTTGTCGAAATGGCCG
Organism: Hydrocarboniphaga sp.; assembly: GCF_965279055.1. Lineage (NCBI taxonomy): Bacteria > Pseudomonadati > Pseudomonadota > Gammaproteobacteria > Nevskiales > Nevskiaceae > Hydrocarboniphaga > Hydrocarboniphaga sp. Next base: position 3,957,395 of record NZ_OZ257125.1, read on the forward strand.
ACGCATTCGGTGCACAGCTTCGGGTCGATTTCGTAGATGTCGACACCCTGGTAGATCGCCTGATTCGGGCACACCGGCTCGCAGACGTCGCAGTTGATGCACTCGTTGGTGATTTTCAGCGACATGGCGGATCTTCTGTCGGCCTGCGGCCCGCGCCCACTCCGTTCGCCCCGAGTAGCGCCGCAGGCGCGTATCGAGGGGCCGGATCGTGGTCGGGTCCCTCGATACGCCGCAAGCGGCTACTCGGGACGAACGGAGAATGGTTCAGAAGCTTCACGAGTCAGTCCGCCTGTGGCGGCGTGCTGATCAGGTTTGGCTGCACGGCAATCACCGGCCGCGCCGCATAGCGCTTGGCCATCAAGGTGCACACGAACAGCTGCAGCTGGTGATAGAACATCAGCGGCAGCACGATCATGCCCAGCGGCACGTTGCCGAGCAGCAGCTTGGCCATCGGCACGCCGACGGCGAGGCTTTTCTTGCTTCCGCAGAACACACCGGCGATTTCGTCTTCGGTATTGAAGCCGGCGCGACGCGCGATCAGGGTGGTCACGGTCAGCGCGATCGCCAGCAGGCCGGCGGTCAGCAGAGCGGTCTGCGCCAGCGTGCCCCAGCCGTAGTTCGACCAGATGCCGGCGGCGGCGGAATCGGCGAAGGCGTTGAACACGATCAGCACGATCACCGTGCGGTCGGACAGCGTCACCAGCTTCTTGTTGCGCGCGATCCAGCCGGCGATCCAGCGACGCGCAATCTGGCCCAGCACCAGCGGCAGGAACAGCTGTTCGGCGATCTTGATGAACTGCTCGATCAGTGATCCGCCACCGCCGCCGGTGTGCATGTACAGGTTCACCAGCAGCGGCGTGACGACCATGCCGAGCAGGCTCGACAAGGTGGCGTTGAAGATCGCGCCGGCGACGTTGCCGCGCGCCAACTGCGTCATCGCGATCGAAGTCGAGATCGTCGACGGCAATGCGCACAGGAAGAAGAAGCCCGACAGCAGGTCGCGCGGAAACACCCGGTCCGTGGCAAGCACGAACGCCAGGCCGATCAGCGGAAACAGCCCGAAGGTCGACAATTGCACCAGCAGGTGCAGCCGCCAGTTGGTGGCGCCGGCCGCAAGGTTGGCGAACGACAGGCCGGCGCCGGCGAAGAAGAACACCAGGCTGACGCCGAGCGTGGTGATCCGATCCAGATGCAGCACGCCGCCGCTGGCACCGAGCGCCGGGAACAGCGAGGCGATCGCGACCGCGAGCAACATCGAGAGAACGAAGCCGTCGATCGACAGACGGCTCAGCAACGACTTCATTTCAGGCCTTCACAAGCCCGGGCTTCATCCGGGCCACGGTAGCCCGGGTGAAACCCGGGAGAACAAGCGAGCACGACCTCAGGCACTCGGCCGCCCGAAGCGCGCCAGCAACGGCGCGATCACCGCCTGCGGCACCAGCTTGGCAACCGGCGCGCCGAGGCCGGCGAGTTCGCGCACCAGGCTCGACGACAGATGCGCGTATTCCGGCGACGGCGTCAGCATCACCGTGTCCAGCTGCGGATACAGGTCGCGGTTCATCACCGCCATCTGCTTTTCGTAATCGACATCGACCACGGTGCGCACGCCGCGCACCAGCACGTTGACCTCGTGATCGCGCGCGAAGTCGACGACCAGACCGGAGAAGCCGATGACCTCGACATTGCCCAGATCGGAGGTCACTTCGCGAATCATCGCGACGCGCTCCTCCAGCGAAAAGCGCGGGTTCTTGGCCGAACTCAGGCCGACCGCGACGATCAGCCGCGGGAACATGCGCGCGGCGCGATGGATGATGTCGTTGTGGCCCAGCGTCACCGGGTCGAAGGTGCCGCTGTAGGCCGCGACGATTTTCGGCGCTTTGCTCACCTGGTCTGGCTCCGGCGGGTCGAGGAACCGCGAGTTTACCCGACGCCGCTTCAGCCCTGGGCCGAGGCCGGCAGCGGGTCCGGCACTTGGTCCGGCACTTGATACTGGGCCAGGCAGAAACTGACCAGGCCGGCCTGCTTTTCGCGCAGCAGGCGCCAGCCCGGCGCGAAGCTCGGCGGCCGTGATTTCGGCCATTCCAGATAGACGCGGTTGTCCGGCTTGAGCACGCGCGGCAGCAGCGCCAGCGCCTGCTCCAGCAGCGGGCTGTCGTAGGGCGGATCGAGCGTGACCAGATCGAAGCGCTGCGGCGTGTCGGTGAGGAAGCGCAGCGCGTCCTGGCTCAGCACCTCGGCCTGTTCGGCGCCGAGCTTCTGCAGCGCATTGCGGATCGCACGCGCCTGCGCGCTGCCGCTTTCGACAAAGGTCGCCGACGACGCGCCGCGCGACAGCGCCTCCAGGCCGAGCGCGCCGCTGCCGGCGAACAGATCGAGGACGGCGGCGCCGCTGATGCGCGGCGCCAGCCAGTCGAACAAGGTTTGCCGGACGCGGTCCGGTGTCGGCCGCACGCCGTCGGCGGCGTCGAAGTCCACCAGCCGGCTGCGCCATTGCCCGCCGATGATGCGCAGTTGTCCCAAGGGGCGTTTCATCGCGGCATTTTATGCGATGCGTGCAAGGGAACGCGCTTCACTGCCTCTGCAGGAGCGGACCCTGTCCGCGACTGTGCCGGCGAAGCCTCAGTCGCGGACAGGGTCCGCTCCTACAGTTTGCGCAAATCCCGGCGTTACTTGCCCAGCATCGAATCGCGCTTGGCCTTGAACTCCGAGCCATCCTTCCACACCGGCCAGCGGTCGCTGTTGGCCACCACGTCGCCGACTTCGAACAGCAGCTGCACGTCCTGCGCGCCGCCGCTCAGGTCCCAGTCCGGTTTCACTTCGTCGGTGAGCTTGTGGTAGTCCTTGGCGGTGTATTCCTCGCGCTTGGACTCACCAAAGCCGGGCTTGCCGACCACGTCGACGCCGGCCTTGGTGTACAGCGAGGGCACGCCCTGTTTGGCGAAGTTGAACTGGTCGCTGCGGAAATACGAGCCTTTCTGCGGCTCGGCATCGGCGATGACAATACGGCCGTGGCGCGTGACGATCGCGGTGTAGTCGTCTTCCAGCGAGTTCTGGCCGGCGCCGACGATCTGCGTGTCGCGCGTCGCGCCCCAGGTCCCGAGCACGTCCATGTTGAACGTGGCGACGGTCTGTTGCAGCGGATACAGCGGATTTTCCGAGTAGAACTTGCTGCCGAGCAGGCCCTGTTCTTCGGCCGTCACCGCCATGAACAGGATCGAGCGTTTCGGCCTGATCTTCAGCGATGAATACGCCTGCGCGATTTCGAGCAGGCCGGCGACGCCGGTGGCGTTGTCGGCGGCGCCGTTGTAGATCTGGTCGCCTTGCAGCGAGGTGTCGCGGCCGAAGTGATCCCAGTGCGCGGTGTAGATCAGGTACTCGTTCTTGAGCTTGTCGTCGGCGCCTTCGAGCTTGGCGATGACGTTGTGGCTCTGCACTTCCCGCACGGTGTTTTCGATGGTGTAACTGACCTTGGCTTTGGCCAGCGGCACCGGCTTGAAGTCTTTCGACAGCGCCGCCTTTTTCAGCGCGTCGAAATCCTGGCCGCTGGCCTTGAACAGTTCCTTGGCCTTGTCCAGCGTGATCCAGGACTGCACCGGAACACGGCTCATGTTCTTGTCGGGATTGGCCAGGCCGAACTGCTCGCCTCCCCAGGAGTTCTGCACCACTTCCCAGGGATACGCGGCCGGCGCGGTTTCGTGAACGATGATCGCGGCGCTGGCACCCAGCTCCGAGGCGATTTCGAACTTGTAAGTCCAGCGGCCGTAATACGTCATCGCGCGACCCTTGAACATCGCCTCGTCGAGCTTGCCCGGATCTTTCGGGTCTGGAATTGCCGGATCGTTGATCAGCATGACGATGGCCTTGCCTTTCACGTCCAGGCCTTTGTAATCATCCCAGCCGTATTCCGGCGCCTTGACGCCATAACCGACGAACACCAGATCCGAGCCCTCGACCTTGACCTCGGGCACCACGTGCGAGGTCGCGGCGACAAAGTCCTTGCCCGGTGTGGTCGCGATCGTTTTGCCGTTGACGATCAGGTTCATCACCGGCTTGCCGGTGATGCCGACCAGCGGCACGTTCTGCACGTAGCTGCCATCGGGATTGCCGGGCGCCAGGCCCATCGTCTTGAACTGCTCGCTGATGTAGGCCACCGATTTTTCTTCGCCGACGGTGCCGGGCAGGCGGCCTTCGAACTCGTCGCTGGCCAGCACCTTGGTGTGCTGCAACAGACCGGCGGCGTCGATCTGCGCCAAGGCCGGCGCCAGAGCGTTTTCGGCGGCGACGCTGGGCGCGGCCGGCGCGCTGGCTTCGGCTGATGGCGCTTCTTTCTTGTGGCAGGCGGCGAGCAGCACGACGGCGCTCAGCGCAATGCGATTGAAGGTTTTCATCGGCGCCTCAGTTCTTCGGTTTCAGATAGCGGTCGAGCCAGCTCTGCACGGTGTCGTACCACTGGATGCTGTTGTTGGGCTTCAGCACCCAGTGGTTTTCGTCGGGGAAATACAGGAACTGGCTGTCGATACCGCGGCGCTGCAATGCGGTAAAGGCGCCGATCCCCTGCTCGACCGGGATGCGGTAGTCGAGCTGGCCGTGCACGATCAGCATCGGCGTCTTCCACTGCGCGACGTGATTGACCGGGTTGAATTTCTCGTAAGCCTCGGGCTTCTCAAACGGCGTGCCGCCATGCTCCCATTCGTCGAACCACAGCTCTTCGGTGGCATAGCCCATGCTGCGCGCGTCGAACACGCCGTCGTGCGTGACCAGGCACTTGAAGCCGTCGCTCCAGTTGCCGGCGATCCAGTTGACCATGAAGCCGCCGTAGCTGGCGCCGAGCGCGCAGGCGTGATCGGCGTCGACGTAGTCGTAGGTTTTGGCGGCGTAAGCCAGGCCTTTCTTGAGGTCTTCGAGCGGCTTGCCGCCCCAGTCGCCGGAGATCGAATCGGTGAACGCCTGGCCGTAGCCGGTGGAGCCGTGAAAATCGATCCAGACCACGCTGTAGCCCATGCCGGCGAACAGCTGCGGATTCCAGCGATAGTGGAAGTCGTTGCCCATGCTGCCCTGCGGGCCGCCGTGGATGATGAACGCGGTCGGGTACTTCTTGCCGGGCTCGTAGCCGACCGGCTTCATCACGTAGCCGTAGACCTTGTCGCCACCGGCGCCTTCGAACGAGAACTGCTCGTAGGGCGCCATTTCGATCGCCGCCAGCTTGTCGGCGTTGTGCCGCGTCAGCTGCGTGGTCGTGCCGTTCCAGGCGATGCGATACAGATCGTCTGGCGCTGCCAGGTTGTTCTGCGTGTAGACCAGGCCGTCCGAAGACAAATTAAAGCCGCTGACATTGCCTTCGCCGGTGAGCTTCTTGATCGAGCCGCCGCCGACCAGGTTCAGCGCGAAGATCGGCTTCTGGCCGAGTTCGTCGGCGGTCGCGTACAGCGTGCTGCCATTCTCCGAGAGCGCGATGTGATCCGGCGAGCGATCCCACTTCGGCGCCAGCTCGCGAGTTTTGCCGCTGCGCAGGTCGCGCACCATGATGTGGAAGCGGTCGGCCTCGAAGCCGGGACGCTTCATCGCCAGATACACCAGCGTGCGGCCGTTCGGCGTGACGATCGGCTGCGCGTCCCAGGCCAGATTGTCGGCGGTCAGATTGACCGGCTTGCCCTTGCCCTCGGTGTCCACCGAAAACAGGTCGAAGTTGGTGCTCCAGGCCTCGGTCTTGCCGGCGATGCGCGCCGAGAAGATCACGGTCTTGCCGTCGGGGGTGAAGGTGTATTCGGCGTCGTCGCCGAAAGGCTTGGACGGCACGTCGCCGTCGATGCCGCGCGACAGCAGCCGCGGCTCGCCGATGCCGCCGCCGGACTTCAGCGCGGCGACGAACAGCTGTGAGCGCGCGCCGCTGTACCAGGTATCCCAGTGGCGCACGAACAGCTTGTCGAACAGCACGCCGCTGGCTTTTGCCTTGGCACGCTCGTCGAAGCGCTTCTTGCTGCAGGCGAGCGTGTCGCAGTCGGCGAACACTTCCATCGACACGACGATCTTGTCGCCCTTGGGCGAGAGCTTGTAGCTGCCGACGTCCAGCGGCAGCTGGGTCACCGCCTGCGCCTCGCCTTCCAGCGCCTGGCGCCAGACCTGGGCGCTGCCGCCGCGCGTCGACAGGAAGTAGACAAACTTGCCGTCGGCCGACCAGCGCGGCGTGTCCGATTTGCCGGTGGCGGTGGCGAACTTGCGCAGGTTGCTGGTCTTCAGGTCCATCAGCCAGATCGAGAGCACGCCCTTGTTGGCGTCCATGTCGGTGGTGCGCAGCACGTAGGCTAGGTAGCGGCCGTCCGGTGAAACCTGCGGATCGGAGACGCGCTCGAAAGCGACCACGTCGCGAATCGTCAGCGGTTTCTTGTCGGCGGCGGTGGAGGCACAGGGCGCGAGGGCGGCGGCTGCGAGCAGCGCCGCGAAGAGCAAACGGGTCATGAGAGGGTCCGCTGTCGAAAGGGGAATGGTAAGGAGTTTGCGTGGGCTTGGCACTGCCGCGGCCGGGGCCGTCCCCTCTCCCGCGTGCGGGAGAGGGTGCCGCGCAGCGGCGGGAGAGGGCTTTCGGCACAGTCCACGCCCCGCCCTCTCCCGGCCCTTCGGGCCACCCTCTCCCACACGTGGGAGAGGGGAAGCTGCATGCTACCGTCCACAAAACATCTACCAGATCCGCATCCGACATGGCTCCTGCCTCCGACGGCGATTTCCTCGGCCACCCGAAAGGCCTCTACGTCTGCTTCTTCACCGAAATGTGGGAGCGCTTTTCGTTCTACGGCATGAAGGCGCTGTTGCTGCTGTATCTGCTGAAGTACCACCTGTTCGGCGACGACGCCGGCTACGACCTGCTCGGCGCCTATGGCGGCCTGGTCTACGCGGTGCCGGTGATCGGCGGCATGGTCGCGGATCGCTGGCTGGGCATGCGCAAGGCGGTGGTGTTCGGCGGCGTGCTGCTGGTGCTCGGCCACCTCGGCATGGCGTATGAGGGCGACGCCGCGCGTGTCGTCGACGGCGTGGTCGTGCGCGACGACGCCGCCTTGCAGGTGTTCTATCTGTCGCTGGCGCTGATCATCATGGGCGTCGGCTTTCTGAAGCCGAACATCTCGACCATCGTCGGCAAGCTTTATCCGGAAAACGATCCGCGCCGCGATTCCGGCTTCACGCTGTTCGCAGCCGGCATCAACGTCGGCGCGATGTCCGCGAGCCTGATCTGCGCGTATCTGGGCGAGACCTACGGATGGAAGTATGGCTTCGGTGCGGCCGGCATCGGCATGATCGCCGGGCTGGCGCTGTTCCTGTGGGGCCAACGCTATCTGCAGGGCCACGCCGAGCCGGCCGAGCCGGCCAAGCTGCGCGAGAAAGTCGGCCCCGTGTCGCGCGAAACCGCGATTTATCTCGGCGGTGTCGGCGGCGTCGCGCTGGTCTGGCAGCTGATCCAGCGCACCTGGACCGTGCACGGCGTGATGCATCTGATCGCCGCGGCTTTAGTCGCCTGGTTCGTCTGGTTTCTGGCCCGGCACTGCAATCGCGTACAGCGCGCGCAGATGCTGTCGCTGGTCGTGCTGATCTTCGGCGTGCTGATTTTCTACACGCTCTACGAGCAGACCTACGGCGCCTGGATCACGTTCACCGACCGCCTGCTGACGAAGAATTTCTTCGGCTTCACCAGCACCGCCTCGGGCCTGCCCTGGGCGTTCTATTCGCTGGCCGCTAGCCCGCCGCTGATGATCGCCGCGCTGATCGCCAGCGATCGCGGACGCGGCGAGGTCGGCGTCGCGCTGATCGTCGTGCTGGTCGTGGGTCTAATCGTCGCGATCACGCGCGACGTGGTGCTGGTGCCGCAGACCGCGGGCTCGTTGACGTTTCTCGGCGCGTTCTTCCTGGTGGTGCTGGCGCCGCTGTTTTCCTGGCTGTGGCCGGCGCTGGAAAAGCGCGGCCTGAATCCGAGCAAACCGGCGAAGATGGGGATCGGCCTGCTCGCGGCGGGCCTTTCATTCATACCGCTGAACGCCGGCGCGCACGCCGCGGGCGGCGGTGAACTCGCCAGCGTGTGGTGGCTGGTGATCGCGTATTTCGTGCTGGAAATCGGCGAAATCTGCCTGCTGCCGATCGGCATGGCCGCGGTCACGCAGCTGTCGGTGGCCAAGGTCGTCGGCGTGATGATGGGCGCGTTCTGGCTTGCCACCGCCTACGCGGAAGTGCTCGCCGCGCAGTTCAGCAAGCTGGCGTCGATCGAGATCCCCGAAGGCACCACGATCGACTTCGCCACCGCGTCGGCACGCTACTCCGAGCTGTTCGGCACGATGACCTGGGTCGGACTCGGAGCCGGCGTGCTGGTGCTGGCTATCACGCCGCTGGTGCGCCGCGGCATGCACGGACTCAAGTAGCGGAGCCGGCGGCACGCGCCAGCGCGCGGCGGCGCAGGCGCACGATCGCCAGCGCGCTGAGCACCAGCAGCAGCGGCCATTGCATCGCGCCGCCACCACCACCGCTGCTGCTGGTGTCGGTGCCGCCGGTGCTGCCGCCGGTGCCACCACCACCGGAGCTGGCCTGCGCGACGACCACGGTTACCGGCACCACCGCGCTGCTGACGCCGTCGCTGACGGTGTAAGTGAAGCTGTCGGAGCCGACGAAGTCATTCGGCGGCGTATAGCGCAGCGCGTTGCCGACGATTTCGACAGTTCCGCCATGCACGCTGTTGGTGACCGAGGTGATGGTCAGCGCGCCGGCGCTGCTGCTGTCGTTGGACAGCACGTTGAGCAGGTTACTGACGCTGTTGCCGACGACGTTGAGCGTGTCGGCCACCGCGGTGACGATGGTCGCGCTGCTGTCGCGGCCAGCGAGGGCGGTGATGCCGCTGGCATCCGGATCGAGCCAGGCCTTGAGCTGGCCGCTGGCCGCTGGATTGGCGGTGTACGCCGCTTCCAGGCGCGCAAAATAATCGTTGCCCGAGGTGTTGCTGCACGAGGTGTCGCCGCCCGACAGCAGGCCGACCAGCCGGTGATTCTGGTTCCACAGGCCGCCGCCGGACGATCCGGATTCGGTGATGCCGCGCGACCAGTTCAGCTGCCAGCTCTTGACCAGGCGCTTGCAGTTGCTGCCGCCGCTGCCGGCACCGTCCAGGCAGACGTTCTGGCGCACCGCCGCGGTGCTGAACGTGCTGATGCGCTTTTCCTCGCCCTGCGGTTGATGGATCGCGACGCCGGATTGCGGGATCGCGCTGCCGGCGTCCCAGCCGGCGAAATAAACCTTGTATTCGGAATTGGGCTGCTTGTTCAGACGCAGCAGCGTGAAGTCCGAGCCGACATCGGCCGCGATCAGCGTAGAGCCGCTCTGGTTCTGGCCGAGGCTGCCGTTGGGCGTGCCGCCGCAAGTGCTGGTCTGGTAGTTCCAGTAGAACACCACCGACGAGGCCGGCGTGCCGCTGGTCTGGCCGATCTGGCAGTGATTGGCGGTGATGAACAGCGGGTCCTTGTCCTGGCGCGCATTGTTGAGCAGCTGGCCGCTGCAGACGTAGGTGTTGCCGATGCTGATCATCGCCACCGCGCGGCCTTCGTCGCGCCAGGCGTTGCCGTCGCTGCAGGCCATGTCGACATTGCAGCTGCCGGACTTGGCAGCGGCGATCACGCCACTCTTGCTGATGTCGAGAAACGCATGATCGACCTGCGCCAGCTGCAGCTGCACCGCGTCGCGCGCGTCGCTGGGCACCTGCAGTTCCAGCACCGCCGCGGCACCCGGCACGATCGCGGTCCACAGCCGGCCTTCGGCGGTCTGGTCGGCGCTGGTGTACGGGCCCTGCACCAGCGCGCCGGCCTCGTCGTAGACCCACAGCGAGGCACCCAGCGGCAGCGAAAACCTCGAAAATTCCAGGCCCAGACCGACCGCGCCGCTGGAGCTGACGCGTGCGCGCCAGCGATCGACGCCGGGCTCGGCCTGATCCCACAAGCCGTCGTTCAATCCGATACTCAGCGGCGTCGCCACCGCGAACTGCACCGGATCGCTTTTGCCGCGGACCTGAGTCAGCGCCTTGGCGACGACGACAGCGGCCGTGCGATGCATCGGCAGCGACGACAGCGACGACAGATCCGGATCGAGATGTCGGCCCGCAGCGGCGAACGCACAGACGGGAGCCAGGGACAAAGACGAAACCAGCAGCCACGCAAGCGGTGCACGCATACCCGAAACTCCCGAATGTTGACGCCGGCAAGCGCCGGCTTACGGGGCTCAAGATGGGATGGCGCGCCCTGCGCACCGCAAACAAAAATCCCCGGCGGAGCCGGGGATGGGATGAACGGCGCAAGGCCGTCAAATGCTAAAAACAGGCGGCGCAGACCAGCTGTACGAGTGGTAGTTGCGTACGTGAATACCGCAGGTTACTCGTCGTTGCCGCCATTGCCGCGACGGCGGCAGCGCCGCTTTCGCTACTAACCCGCCACCAGCAGCTGATCGATCTCGGCCAGATCCGCCTGCGTCAAACGACCGGAAGCGGCCTTCAAGGTCAGGATCGAAATCAGGTAGTCATAGCGCGCACGCGCGTAATCGCGCTGGGCGCTGTACAGCAGGCTCTGCGCGTTGAGCACGTCAACCGTGGTGCGCGTGCCGACTTCCAGGCCGGTTTCGCTGGCCTGCAACGCGGTCTGGTTGGACACCACCGCCTGCTTCAGCGCGCGCACCCGTGCCGAGCCGGACAGCACGCCCAGGTAGGCGTCGCGGGTGCTGCGCTGCACGCTGCGCAGGCTGCCTTCGACTTCGGCCTGGCGTTGCTGCGCCACGCTCTGCGCCTGGCTGGTCTGCGAGTTGACCAGGAAGCCGCTGAAGATCGGCACGTTGACCTGGATGCCGATGCTCGGCCCCCTGCTGCTCTGCGCCTGGTCGCCGACCACGGCCTTGCGCTCTTCCTGCTGCTGGTCGGAATCGGTGTACTGGCCGACCAGGTTCAGGGTCGGGTAGTGGCCGGCGCGGGCGATGTCGACATCGTGGCCGGCCAGCGTCGCGTTGATGCGCGCGATCGCCAGATCGAAGTTGTTGTCGCGCGCCTGGCCGAGCCAGTCGTTGACGTTCTCCGGCTGCGGGCCCGGCAGCGGGATTTCTTCCTGCAGCGGCACCAGCTTGGCGTCCTGCTGGCCGGTGACTTCGAGCAGCGCCTCGCGCGCGGCAGCGAGCTTCTGGTCGGCCTGGATGACGTTGGCCAGCACCAGGTCGTAGCTGGCCTGCGCCTCCTGCACGTCGGTTACCGCGGACAGGCCGACTTCGAAGCGCTTCTTGGCCTGCTCGAGCTGGCGGTCCAGCGAGTTCTTCTGCGCGCCGGTGTAGCGCAGGTCGTCGTTCGCGGCCAGGTAGTCGAAGTAGGCGCGCGCGGCGCGCAGCATCAGGTTCTGCTCGGCCGAGCGGTAGGTCGCCTGGGCCAGCGCCAGCTGGTCGGAGGACTTGGAGTAGCGCAGGAACGCGGCCCAGTTGAATACCGGCTGGGTCAGCGTGACGCTGAGGTTCTTGGTGGTGTCGTTGGTGTCGAAGTCGGCGCCCTGCGAGACCGGCACCAGGTCGGGGCTGCCGTCACCGTCGGTGTCATCGGGCACGCTGTCATTGTTCAAATCCACCGTCGACAGCGTGCTCTGGCTGAAGTCGCCCTTGGAGCGGCCCTTGCTGTAGGCGTAGCTGCCGGTGATCAGCGGCAGCAGCGCGGCGCGCGCCTGCGGCCGCGCCTCCAGCGCGGCGTCGCGGGAAAAGCCGGCGGCCGCGAACTGGGTGTCGTGAGCGACCGCCAGCGAATAGACGTTGAGCAATTCATTGGCCGAGGCCAGGCCGGGCAGCAGGCCCAGCGCAGCGGCAGCGAACAGTGACAAACGCATCTTGTATCCCCCAAGCGAAATGGAAATCCGGCGGCCCCCACAGGCCTCTAGCGTCGCGACGCTTCCGCAGATCAGTACCGCGGCAGGCTCTCGTCGAGTTCCAGCGACCAGGCGTCGATGCCGCCGGCCAGATGGGAGACATCGGTGAAACCGCTGCGTTCCAGAAAGCGCGCCGCCCGCTCGCTGCGGACGCCGTGATGGCATAAGACGGCGATCGGCTGGTTTGGGTTTAACTCGCCGACGCGATCGGGCAAATCATTCAGCGGAATGTTGACCTGCGGCCCCGGCAGCGCGGCGATCGCCAGCTCCTCGGGCAGGCGCACGTCGAGCAGCACGGCGCCGCTGGCGACCAGGGCCTGGAAATCGGTGGGGCTCAGCGTGCGCATGCGGGTCGGGTCCAGCAAAGGAAGGGCCGCAGTATCTCATTCCCAAGCGGCTCGCGGCATCGCTATGATCGATCGCTTGCACCGGAGAAGCACGGGGGTCAGGGACGATGGGCGAAATCACCGAGCTGCTCGACCAGGTCCGCCTGGGCCAGAGCCAGGCGCGCAATCAGCTGTTCGAGCGGGTCTACACCGAGTTGTGCGCCCTGGCGCGCGCCAAGCTGGCCCGCGAGTCCACGTTCACCAACCTCGACGCCTCCGGCCTGGTCCACGAAACCTACCTGCGCCTGGGCCCGGGCGCGCAGCTGCAGGAAGGCGACCGCCGCAGCTTCTACGCCTACGCGGCGACGATCATGCGCAGCATCATCGTCGACGAGGCGCGACGCCGCGGCGCCAGCAAGCGCGGCGGCGACCAGGTGCAGGTGACCCTGCTGACCAGCCTGCAGGCCGGCCAGGCCGAGGAGCAGCTCGACATCGAGGCGCTGGACGCGGCGCTGCAGCAGCTCAAGCAGATCGACGAGCGCTGCCACCAGGTGGTGGAGCTGCGCTACTTCGCCGGCCTGGGGATCGAGGAAGTCGCCGAGCTGCTGGAACTGTCGCCGGCCACGGTCAAGCGCGAATGGCAGAAGGCGCGCGCCTTCCTGTTCCGCGCGCTGCACTCCGGCTGAATCTGCGGCTGGATTGACGCCGGCGACAGTCTGAGAGGCGGCGCGCCGGCGCTGCAGCCCCGGCAGCGGCTCGGCGCCGGCGTGGCGCCCGGCGGTCCGCTGCGGCACCGGGCCGCGAATGTGGTCGTGTCTGGCCGCGGCTGCGCGAGCGGGCGCCTATCACCGCTTCGACGGCTTTGCCCGGTTTTCCGGGTGCATGCGATAGTTGCGCGATGCTTGCCTCCTCCCGCAGTGCCGCCCCCCAGTTCTATCTCGCCTCGCGCTCGCCTAGACGCGTGGAGATGCTGCGCGCGCTCGGCTACCGCTTCGACTGCCTGCCGGCGGACGTCGACGAAACCCCGCTGCCGGCCGAGGCGCCCGCCGCGTTCGCCACGCGCATGGCGCTGAGCAAGGCGCAGGCCGCCGCGGCCCGCGCCGAACAGGCGCTGCCGGTGATCGGTGCCGACACCGATGTATCGGTCGACGGCCGCATTCTCGGCAAGCCGGCCGATCGCGACGACGCGCTGGCCATGCTGGCGAGCCTGTCCGACCGCAGTCACCAGGTGTGTTCGGCGGTAGCGATCGTCGCCGGCAGCCAAACCCTGCAGGCGCTGAGCGTCACCGAGGTGCATTTCGGCGCGGTCAGTCGCGACGACGCGCTCGCCTACTGGAACGGCGGCGAGCCCGCCGACAAGGCCGGTGCCTATGCGATTCAGGGCGGCGCCGCGCGCTGGGTGCGCGAAATCCGCGGCAGTTACACCGGCGTCGTCGGTCTGCCGCTGCTGGAGACCTGCGAGCTGCTGACGCGCCTCGGCATACGGCCGGAGCGGCGCGCATGAGCACCGAGATCCTGGTCAACATCGGCCCGCAGGAAACGCGCGTCGCGCTGGTCGAGGGCGCCGCCGCGCAGGAGATTCACGTGCAGCGCGCGTCGCGCCACGGCCTGGTCGGCAACATCTACAAGGGCCGCGTACAGCGCGTGCTGCCGGGCATGCAGGCGGCGTTCGTCGAGATCGGCCTGGAGCGCACCGCGTTCCTGCATGTCGCCGACATGATTCCGGCGCAGCCCGGCGCCAACGGCGAGCCGCCGCCGCAGCCGCCGATCGGCCAGCTGCTGCGCGAAGGCCAGGACGTGATGGTGCAGATCCTGAAAGACCCGCTCGGCAGCAAGGGCGCGCGCCTGTCGACGCTGCTGTCGATCCCGTCGCGCTACCTGGTGCTGCTGCCCTACGAGCCGCACAGCGGCGTGTCGGCGCGCATCGAGGAAGAAGCCGAGCGCATGCGGCTCAAGGACGCGGTGTCGCGCGTCCAGCAGGGCCAGTGCCCGCAGTTCGGCGTGATCGCGCGCACCGCGGCCGAAGGCGCCGACGAGGACGCGCTGGCGCGCGATCTGGAGTTCCTGCTGCGGCTGTGGGCCTCGATCAGCGCGACCGCGCGCACCGCCGGCCCCGGCACGCTGGTCCATGGCGATCTGCCGTTGTCGATGCGCATCCTGCGCGACCTGCTCGGCACGAACGTGGAACGCGTGCGCATCGACAACGCCGCCGAGTTCGAGCGCCTGCAGCAGTTCGCGCGTGACTTCGTGCCACACGCGGCGCAGCTGGTCGAGCTGTATCACGGGCAGGCGCCGATCTTCGATCTGTTCGGCGTCGAGGACGACATCGAGCGCGCGCTGGCACGCAAGGTCGATCTGAAATCCGGCGGCCATCTGGTGATCGACCAGACCGAGGCGATGACGACCATCGACGTCAACACCGGGGCCTTCGTCGGCAATCGCAATCTCGAGGAAACCATCCTCAAGACCAACCTCGAGGCCAGCCAGGCGATCGCGCGCCAGCTGCGGCTGCGCAACCTCGGCGGCATCATCATTCTCGACTTCATCGACATGAAGAACGAGGATCATCGGGCGCAGGTGCTGCGTTCGCTGGAGAAGGAATTGAAGCGCGATCCGGCGCGCACCCAGGTCTACGATTTCTCCGCGCTCGGCCTGGTGGAAATGACGCGCAAGCGCACCCGCGAATCGCTCGGGCACATTCTGTGCGAGCCCTGCGCCACCTGCGAAGGGCGCGGCGCGGTCAAGACCATTGAAACGGTTTGTCACGAGATCGCCCGCGAAGTGCAGCGCGCCGCGCGCCAGTTCGAGGCCAAGGCCTTCCTGGTGCTGGCGGCGCCGAACGTGGTGCAGCGTCTCAACGAAAACCAGCCGCTGGGGCTGGCCGAACTCGAGGCCGCGCTGAACCGCCCGATCCGCACGCAGGCCGAGCCCGCCTATCACCAGGAGAACTTCGACGTCGTGCCGCTGTGATCCCTCGCTACGCCGCTGACATGACGGGCGTACGGAACGAACGGATTTTCGCATTCATCTGCGTGCCGGCGCCGCCGTGTTTCATTGCTTGTTGAACTACTTCGTCTTCGCGGGTCTCCACTAGAAAATGGAACGGGTGAAACGCCGCTGGTGGACCGTGTGCGTGACCGCGCTCGCGTCGCTGGTCGTGCTCGCCGCGGTGATCAGTGGCCTGTTCCAGCTCGCCGTACTGGCGCTGCCCGGCTATCGCGAGCAGTTGTCGGATTACGTGTCGAGAGTCGCCGACCGGCCGATCGATATCGGCGGGGTTGCGCTGGTCTGGTATCGCCTGCGGCCGCAGCTCGAACTCGACGACATCGTGCTCTACGCCGACGACGGCGAAACCCCGGCGCTGTCGGCGGACCGGCTGCGCATCGGCTTCGGCCTGATGCGGCTGCTGCGCGGCGACACCTTTCCCAGCCAGATCGAACTGGGCGGCCTGCAGGTCGTGGTCGACATCGATCTCGACAATCAGGTGCACGTGCACGGCCTGGATACCGCCGGCAAGGCCAAGGCCCAGCACGACTGGCGCCGCGATGTCGGCCGATTCGACGTGATCCGGCTCGAGGACTGCACGATCACGCTGGACGACGCGCGGCTCACCGGCGGCACGCCGAAATTCCATCTGCTGCAGGCCGAGGCCAGGCGCCGCATCGGCGGCGCCTCGTTCGACGCCAGTGTCGAGCTGCCCCGCTTCATGGGCGAGAGCGCCGAGTTCGAAGGCCGCATCAAGGGCGACCTCGACAAGCCCGAAACCTGGCAGGGCCGATGGAGCCTGGCGCTGGACAATCTGGCGCGGCTGCCATGGCTGGAGGCGCGCCTGCCCGGCCATCCGCAGCTCAGGCTGGTCAACGCCGACCTGAGCATCAGCGGCGCGATCGAACAGGGCGTGGTCGACGGCGCCGATGTGCAACTGGAGGCCAGCCGTATCGCGGCGCGGCGCGGCCAGAAGCTCGCGGAGCTCAAGGACATCGAACTCGTCGCGCAGGCACGGCGCAATGGCCGCAGCTGGTCGCTGGAAGTGCCGCGGATGAAACTCAGCGGCGCCTCCGGCGCCTGGCCGGCGACGCGGCTGCGGCTGCAGTGGACGCCGCTGGTCGAGGGCGGCAGCGAGGTCCAGGCCGACGCCGATTTTCTGCGGCTGCAGGATCTGGCGCCGTGGATGATGCTCGCCGACGATCCCTCGACCGCGCGCCTGGCCGGGGTTTCCGGCGAGCTGCGCAACCTGGTCGGCCGCGGCCGGCTCGCCAAGGGCGCAGCGGCAAGCTATTCGCTGCGTGCCGAGCTCGACGGCCTGGGCTTCAACGGCGGCGACGACCACCCGGGTTTTTCCGGCCTGAAAGGCGAGATCTCGGCGACCGAGGCCGGCGGCCGGCTCGCGGTGTCGGCCGAACCTTTCGAGCTGCGCGCGTCGAAAGTGTTCGCGCAGGCCGTGGTCTTCGACCGGCTCGACGGCGCGCTGGACTGGACCCACGACACGCAGGGCTGGCAGATCAACATGCCCTCGTTCTCATGGCAGCTCGAAGGCACCCAGGGCCAGGGCGATCTGAAGCTGCTGCTGCCGACCCAGCCCGACACCTCGCCGGTGATCAGGCTCGGCGCCACGTTCACTGCCAAGGACGTGACCCGGCTCAAGCCCTACATGCCGGTGACCTGGTCGCAGAACCTGCACGACTGGCTGCAGCGCGCGATCGTCAACGGCCGCGTGTCGCAGGGCAAGCTGGCGCTGGAAGGCGAGCTGGCGAAGTTCCCGTTCAAGGACGGCGACGGCCAACAAGGCAAATTCCAGCTGGATCTGGACGTGGCCGACGCCAAGCTCGCCTACGCACCGGACTGGCCGGCCGCCGAGCAGGTGGCGGCGCGGCTGCAGTTCCTGGCCAATGGCCTGAGCATCACCAGCGACAGCGGCAGGCTCTCGGGCAACCGTGTCGAACACCTGGTCGCGAGCATTGCCGATTTCAAGGACGCGGTGCTGAGCATCGACGGCGAAGTCGACGGCGAAGCCTCGCGCTACTACGACTTCCTGCGCGCCTCGCCGCTGGCCCGGCGCCTGTCCGGCCTGCTCAACCGCACCCAGGCCAGCGGCAACGCCTCGGTCGCGGTGAAGCTGTCGATTCCGCTGCACGACGCCCAGCACACCGAGGTCAACGGCACGGTGCGGCTCAAGGGCGCTGAGCTGCTCTACCAGGGCCTGGACGAGCCGTTCCGCGAGCTCGGCGGCGAGATCGCGTTCACCACCACCGGCGCCAGCGCGCAGGACGTGACCGGCACGTTCTACGGCGTGCCGGCGACCGCGGCGCTGACGCCGATGGAGGGCGGCAACACCCGCCTGACCGCCGATCTGGATTACGCGCTGCAGAGCGACGGCGCCGGCCTGTCGCGCTACGTGCCGGCGTTCCTGCGGCCGTATCTGAGCGGCGGCAGCCACTTCCGCGCCGAGGTTGTGCTCGGCCCGGCCTCCGACGGCCTGCTGGTCAGCAGCGATCTGCGCGGCGTCGCCGTCGACGCGCCGGTGCCGCTGGGCAAGGCCGCCGATGAAAGCCTGGCGCTGGCCGTGCGGGTCGGCGGTGGCACTACCAACACGCCGGCACCGGCCGCCGAACCCGGCGCCGCCGACAGCGCGCCGCTGTCCATCACCGTCGCCTATGGCGACCGCCTCGGCGCCGGCGTGCTGCTCGCACACAAAGGCAGCGAAGGCCTGCAGGCGCAGCGCGTGCTGGTGCATCTGGGCTCGGCGCACATTCCGACGCCGGTCGACAACGGCGTCTACGTCGAAGGCTCGGTCGCCGAATTCGACCTCGGCGACTGGATCGCGACCCTGCGACGCGGCAGCGAGCAGGCCGATCTGCAGGCCGCGGCGCTGACCCGGCCCGAAGGCGTGCAGAGCGGCGGTGCGGCCGACGGCCTGCGGCTGCAGGCGATCAGCCTGCATGCCGATCGCCTGCACTATCAAGGCTACAGCGTCGGCGGCGTGCAGCTCGGCTACCGCCCCGCGGCCAACGGCGGCTGGTCCTCGACCCTGGCCGGCGACAATGCCGAAGGCACGGTGGACTGGCAGGTGCAGCCGGGCACGCAGGCCGGCGGCTCGACCGCCGCGAACGCGACCCTGGTGGCGCGCTTCAGAAAGCTCAACGTGATACCGCGGCCCAAGGTCGCGGCCGATACGGCCGCGGCGGGCGAAGTCGCCGACAGCCAGCACGCCGAGGTGATCGATCCGTCGAGGATGCCGGCACTGGATATCGACGCCGACCAGCTGCAGCTCGGCGAGGCGCATCTGGGCCATGTGCGCGTCAACAGCGAGCGTATCGCCGGCGGCCAGCGCCTGACCCAGCTCAGCGCCACCGGTGCCGACACCGAACTCAAGGGCAGCGGCGAATGGCTGCGCCGCAACGGCGTGTCGACCGCGGTGCTGACGTTCGATCTGGACACCAAGACCGTCGGCGATCTGCTGGAAGGCTTCGGCTACGCGCGCAACGTCAACGCGCAGCGCGGCCACTTCAAGGGTGCGATGAACTGGCCACTGTCGGCGACCGGGATCGACCTGGCGCAGGCGCAGGGACGGATCAACCTGGACATGGAAGCCGGCAGCTTCAGCGCGGTGGAGCCCGGCGCCGGCCGCGCGCTCGGCCTGCTCAACGTGTTTGCGCTGCCACGCCGGCTGACGCTGGATTTCCGCGACGTGGTCTCCAAGGGCCTGGGCTTCGATCATGTGCACGGCAGCTTCAACGCGGCCAACGGCAATGCCACCACCGACGACCTGAACATCGACTCGCCGTCGCTGAAGATCGAAGTGCGCGGCCGCATCGGCCTGGCCGCGCGCGACTACGATCAGCGCATCAAGGTCTACCCGGGCGTCTCCGGCGGCGTCACCCTGGGCGCGCTGCTGCTCGGCGGGCCGGCGGTCGCGGTGATCGCGCTGGTGGCCCAGGAAGTGCTGGACAAGCCGCTCGACCAGGTCACCCAGCTGGCCTATCGCGTGACCGGCAGCTGGGACAATCCGCAGGTGAAGCGCGCGGATTGATGCCTCACTTTTAATGGGAACCCCGTGACCGATTTGATGATGCTGGTGACGCACTTCGGCGCCACCGTGCTGCTGGCGCCTTTTTCGCTGCTGGTCGCCGCCTGGCTGTGGCGCGCGGTCGGCTGGCGCGAAGCGTTGCTATGGTGCGGCTGCGTCGCCGGGGTCGGCATCGTGACCGGGCTGGCGAAGATCTATCTGCAGCTCTGCGGCCTGCATCTTCACGGCGTGCACAGCCCCAGCGGCCACACCGCGTTTTCGGCGATCGCCTATGGCGGCTTCACCGTGATCGCGATGTCCGGCAGCCGCAGCCTGCGCGCCAACCTGTTCCGCGTCGGCATCGCGCTGTGGGTGCTGCTGATCGGCTATTCGCGCGTCGTCGTCGAGGCGCACTCGCCGAACGAAGTCATCGTCGGCCTGGTCATCGGCGGTGCCTCGGTGGCGGTGTTCGCGGCGCTGTATCGAGGCCGCGTGCGGCCGCCGTACCTACTGGCCGGCAGCATCCTGCTGGCGGTGGCGCTGGTCGCGCTGCTGGTGATACCGGACCAGGTGTTCACGCTGGAAAACTGGCTGCACCGGATCGCGCACCAGCTGGTGCCGTACCGCGGCTCCTTATGCCCGGCTCCGCCGGTGACCGCCGCGTGAGAAGATGAGCGCGGCGGCGGCCCAGCCCGGGCCGCGCGACCATCGGTACCGCCACACCAGGAGCTCGCCACCGGCATGACGATCGTCGCAGCCATCCAGCTCAACAGCACGGCGGATCTCGCCGAAAACCTCGCCGCCGCGCGCCACTGGCAGGGCGCGGCCGCGGCCGGCGGCGCCAAGCTCGCCGCGCTGCCCGAGAACTTCGCGTTCATGGGCAAGCGCGAAACCGACAAGCTGGCGCTGGCCGAATCCGACGGCGGCGGGCCGATCCAGGACTTTCTGGCTCAGACCGCGCGCGAGCTCGGCATCAGCGTGATCGCCGGCACCGTGCCGGTGGCGGTGCCCAGCGACGATTCGCGCGTGTATGCCGCGTCGCTGGTCTACAGCGCCGCCGGCCGGCGCATCGCGCGCTACGACAAGATCCATTTGTTCGATGTCGACGTCGATCGCGGCGACCGGATCGAGCACTACCGAGAATCCAATACCATCGCCGCCGGCGAGCCGGCCTACGTGGTGGTGCCGACCGCGGTCGGCGCGCTGGGCCTCTCGGTCTGCTACGACCTGCGCTTCCCTGAGCTGTTCCGCGCGCTGGCGCAGCGCGGCGCCGAAATGCTGTGTATCCCGGCCGCGTTCACCCAGCAGACCGGTGAAGCGCATTGGGAGCCGCTGCTGCGCGCCCGCGCGATCGAAAACCAGTGCTTCGTGCTCGCGCCCGGCCAGTGCGGCACGCACGCCACCGGCCGCCAGACCTGGGGCCATTCGATGATCATCGATCCCTGGGGCGTGGTGCTCGGCGAGCGCCTTGATGACACGCCCGGCGTGGTGCTGGCGGATCTGGACTTCGATCGCCTGCGCCAGGTGCGCGCCAGCCTGCCCGCGCTGAAGCATCGGCGCCTGTAGCCCGGGTGAAACCCGGGGTATCGAGCGCGCGTCATCCCGGCTTGCACCCGGGCGACGACACTTGGCGTCGCGGCCCACGCCCCCATACTGACTATTCGCAATAAAACCCGAGCCCTCATGAGCACTGCCCTCGACGTCGCCCGCGCCACCCTGCTGAACCCCGCCGAACTGGATGAGGCGCGGCTCGACCGGGTGCTCGACGGCCTGATGAAACCCGGCATCGACGCGGCCGACCTGTACTTCCAGTTCAGCAAGAGCGAGCACTGGTCGCTTGAAGAAGGCATCGTCAAAAGCGGCAGCCACAACGTCGAACAGGGCGTCGGCGTGCGCGCGGTTTCCGGTGATCGCCAGGGCCTGGCCTACACCGAGGAGCTGCGGCTGGATGCGCTCGAAGACGCCGCCACCGCGGCGCGTGCGATCGTCGATCACGGCAGCCATCACCCGGCGCAGCGGCTTACGGAAAGCCGCGGCCTGGCGCTGTATCCGGCGATCAATCCGCTGGACACGCTGCCGACGCCGGAGAAGCTGCAGCTGCTGCGACGCGCCGACGTCGCCGCGCGCGCTGCCGATCCGCGCGTCAAGCAGGTGATGTGCGCGCTGGCGATGAATTACGAAGTGGTGGTGATGGCCAGCACCGACGGCCGTCTCGCCGCCGACGTGCGCCCGCTGATCCGCATGGACGTGACCGTGATCGTCGAGCAGAACGGCCGTCGCGAGCAGGCACATGTCGGCGGCGGCGGCCGCAGCGCGCTGGACTATTTCGCTCAGCTGCAGCACCCGGAAGAATACGCACGCGAAGCCGTGCGCCAGGCGCTCGCGCTGCTCGACGCGGTCGCCGCGCCGGCCGGCAACATGCCCGTGGTGCTCGGCCCGGGCTGGCCCGGCGTGCTGTTGCACGAGGCGGTCGGCCACGGCCTGGAAGGCGATTTCAATCGCAAGGGTTCCTCCGCGTATTCCGGCCGCGTCGGCCAGAAGGTGGCGAGCGATCTGTGCACCATCGTCGACGACGGCACGCTGCAGGGGCGCCGCGGCTCGCTGAATCTGGACGACGAAGGCACGCCGACGCGTTGCACCACGCTGATCGAAAACGGCGTGCTCAAGGGCTATCTGCAGGACACGCTGAACGCGCGGCTGATGGGCGTGGAATCCACCGGCAACGGCCGCCGCGAATCCTTCGCCAGCCTGGTGATGCCGCGCATGACCAACACCTACATGCTGGCCGGCCCGCACGATCCGCAAGAGATCATCAAGAGCGTCGAAAAAGGCCTGTATGCGGTCAATTTCGGCGGCGGCCAGGTCGACATCACCTCGGGCAACTTCGTGTTCTCCGCGAGCGAGGCCTACCTGATCGAGAACGGCAAGATCACGCGGCCGGTGAAGGGCGCGACCTTGATCGGCAACGGCCCGGAAGCGATGCGCGCGGTGTCGATGGTCGGCACCGACCTCAAGCTCGACGGCGGCGTCGGCGTCTGCGGCAAGGAAGGCCAGAGCGTGCCAGTCGGCGTCGGCCAGCCGACGCTGAAGATCGACAGCATTACCGTCGGCGGCACGCAGGCCTGAGTTGCAGCGGCTCGCTTTTTTGCGACGGCCGGGCCTTACTTCGGCAAGTCAAAAGCGAAGCTCTGCCGGTGCAGGAGCGGATCCCATCCGCGACTGTGCGGTCGCGGCCTCAGTCGCGGACAGGGTCCGCTCCTACAGGTTCGGACACTTCGCGGTACCAGGTGCCCTTGAAAGTCGCCGATCGTGGGGGCCTGGACAGAAAAACCACAACCGTCTGACTAAATACTCAGGCCAACCCCGCCCCACCCCGGTAAACTAGCGGATGATCTCCGCCTCCCGCCTCACCCTGCGCCGCGGCCCGCGCGCGCTTCTCGAAGACGCTTCGTTCTCGATCCATGCCGGCTGGCACGTCGGCCTGATCGGCCGTAACGGCACCGGCAAGTCGACGCTGTTCGCCGCGATTCTCGGCCAGCTGGCGCCGGACAAGGGCGAGATGTCGTCGCTGAAGAACGTCGCCGTGGCCACGGCCGCGCAGGAGACGCCGGCGCTGCCGGACCTGGCGATCGAATTCGCGCTCGACGGCGACGTCGAGCTGCGCGAACTGGAACGCCGGCTGGTCAAGGCCGAGGCCAAGGAAGACATCGAGGCGATCTGCGAGATTCACGAGCGCCTCGGCATGATCGGCGGCTACGCGGCGCGTGCCCGGGCCGCGTCGCTGCTGCATGGCCTGTCGTTCAGCCAGGAGGCGCAGCAGCGGCCGGTGGCGGATTTCTCCGGCGGCTGGCGCATGCGTTTGAACCTGGCGCGCGCGCTGATGTGCCGCTCCGACGTGCTGCTGCTGGACGAGCCGACCAATCACCTGGATCTGGACGCGGTGATCTGGCTGCAGGGCTGGCTGGCGTCGTATCCGGGCCTGTTGATGGTGATTTCGCACGATCGCGAATTCCTCGACGCGGTGACCACGCATACGCTGCATCTGGAAAGCCAGAAGGCGACGCTGTACACCGGCAACTACAGTTCGTTCGAGCGCCAGCGCGCCGAGCGCCTGACCTTGCAGGCCGGCGCGTTCGCCAAGCAGCAGAAGCAGGTCGCGCATCTGCAGAAGTTCATCAACCGCTTCCGCGCCTCGGCTGCAAAAGCCTCACAGGCGCAGAGCCGCATCAAGGCGCTGGAGCGCATGGAGCTGGTGTCGGCGGTGCATGCGGACAGCGAGTTCAGCTTCGAGTTTCCGGAGCCGGATCGCCTGCCCTCGCCGCTGGTGCGCTTCGACGACGTCGTCGCCGGATACCAGACGGATCAGGGCGACAAGGTGATTCTCGAAAAGCTGCGCGTGCTGGTCGCGCCTGGCGAGCGCATCGGCCTGCTCGGCCAGAACGGCGCCGGCAAGTCGACCCTGGTGCAGACCATCGCCGGCGCGATTCCGGCGCTGTCCGGCGATCTGATGCGCGACAAGCATCTGCGCGTCGGCTATTTCGCCCAGCACACCACCGAGACACTGGACGCGGACGCCTCGCCGATCCTGCATTTCCGCCGCATCGATCCGAAAATCAGCGAGCAGGAACTGCGCGGTTTTCTCGGCGGCTTCAACTTCAAGGGCGATCGCGTCTACGAGCCGGTGGGCCCGTTCTCCGGCGGCGAAAAGGCGCGCCTGGCACTGGCGATGGTGGTGTATCAGAACCCGAATCTGCTGCTGCTCGACGAGCCGACCAATCACTTGGACTTGGACATGCGCCACGCGCTCGAAACCGCGCTGATGTCGTATGCCGGCGCGGTGATCGTGGTCTCGCATGATCGCCATCTGCTGACCAGCACCTGCGACACCCTGTGGCTGGTCGCCGACGGCCGCTGCGTGCCGTTCGAAGGCGATCTCGACGATTACGCCAAGTGGCTCAACACGCGTGATCTGAACGGCGGCAAGAAAGTGAAGAAGGACAAGGCGGCCGCCTGAGGGAGCTGCGATGGCGCTGAAGGCAACCATCTTCAAGGCGCAGCTCGCGGTCGCCGACATGGACCGCGGGCACTACGCCGACTATGCCCTGACGCTGGCGCGGCACCCGTCGGAAACCGACGAGCGCATGATGCTGCGCATCGTCGCGTTCGCGCTGCACGCGCACGAGTTGCTCGCATTCGGCAAGGGCCTGAGCGACCCGGACGAACCCGACCTGTGGCGGCACGACCTGACCGGACTGATCGAGGAATGGATCGCCCTGGGCCAGCCCGACGAGCGCGAGTTGATCAAGGCCTGCGGCCGCGCGCGGCAGGTCACGGTCTACAACTACGGCGGCGGCGCGACGCAGTGGTGGGCCGGCGCCGAAGGCAAGCTGGCGCGCGCGAAGAACCTGCAGGTGCGGCGCCTCGGCGTGTCCGGCGATACCGCGATCACGACGCTGGCCGCGCGCAACATGAATCTCAATTGCTCGATCCAGGAGCAGACGATCTGGATAGGCAATGGCGAACTGACCGTCGCGGTCGAGAGTACGACGCTGCGCTAAGGGAACGAAGCGGGCGCACAATCGTCATAACCAACCCAGGGACAAGGAATTCAGACATGGCGAATGCGATCATCACGATTCACCTGCCGAGCCACCGCACGCGGGCGCTGCAGATCGAGCACAACACCGCGGAAGCGGTCGAGGCCTACGACGCCAACATCGGCGATTACATCCAGTTTCTGAAGGACGAGGCGGCCAAGCAGCATTACACGCTGAAGACCGACACCAACGAGTTCGACGCCGTGTACGCGATCGGCAATACCGACCACGACGGCAAGAAAGCCGCCCACGACTGGCTCGACACGCAGCCGGATATCTGGAACTGGATTCCGTGAATTGAAAACCCTCTCCCCTTGCGGGAGAGGGTGTCGCGCAGCGACGGGAGAGGGGTCGCGCCATCGCAGCGACAACCCCTCTCCCGGCCCTTCGGGCCGCCCTCTCCCTCAAGGGGAGAGGGCTGGTACATCATGCTGCGGCGCGATACTGGTTGCGCAGATCACGGATCCGATCGTGGTTGGCGACCACGCCCTGGAACTGCTTTTCCACGACCTGGCGTACCTGCGGCGGCAGTTCGGACTTCAGCGCCTTGGTGTAGCTGGCCTTGGCGTGATCTTCTCCGCGCTCGACTTCCTCGAGCACCGCGATGTTGTTGTCGCTGACCGCAGTCTTCACCTTGACCCAGCCGCGATGCGCGGCGCCGGCGACACTGCCGGACGTCTCGGGCTCACCGCCGAGTGCGGTAACCAGGGTCTGCAGCTCGCGCACGCTCTGACTGCAGCTCTGAGCGCGATCGGCGAATACCTGCTTGAGCTGCGGCTCGGTGGCCCTTTCGGCCGCCTCGTTGAAACCTTTGAGTCCATCTTCCGAGGTTTCGATCAGCTTGTTCAGAATCTTGACGGTGTCGTCCATGACTTGACTCCTGCGTTGTGGTGGAGCGCGGCGTCCTGCCGCGTTCGTGAGTTTTGACCACGCTGAGTGCGAGAGTTCAAACCGATTCCAGTTCGTCGGCAGCCGTAGCCGGCAATACGTTCATCTGCGAGCACAGATCGCGCAGCGCCGTGCGCAGGCCTTCTTCGAGCGTCGGGTGATAAAACGGCATGGCCAGCAGCGAACGCGCCGTGAGTTTCTGCTGCACCGACCACGCCAGCAGATGGCCGATATGCTCGGCCGCCGGGCCGATCATTTCGGCGCCGATCACGCGGCCGCTGTCGGGATCGCCGTAGACCTGCAACAGCCCGCGATGGGCGTTCATCACCCGAGCCCGGCCCTGGTCGGCGAAATCGATCCTGCCGGTGCGACGATTGGCTCTCTTCACATCGCCGATCACGGCGATCTGCGGATCGCTGAACGTCACCGCCATCGCCACGCGTCGCGCATGCGGCTTCACCAGCGGATACGAAGCAGCGTTGTGGCCGGCGATGGCACCGTCGTCGGCCGCCTCGTGCAGCAGGGGCCGCGAGTGATCACAGTCGCCGGCGATGAAGATCGCGCTGTCGCCGCAACGCATCGTCGTGGGATCGAACTCGGGCCTGCCTTTTTCGTCGAGCCCGATGCCGGCGTGCTGCAGATCCAGCGCCTGCAGGTTCGGCGGCCTGCCGGCGGCGACGAGCACGTGATCGAAATAAGCCGAGCCGCTGTCGGCCGGCGATTGCCAGTGCACACGCAGGCCGCCGTGTTCGCGCTCGACGCTGAGCTCGACGCCGAGTTTCAGATTCAGTGATTCGGCAAACAGCTTCGCCGCGACCGCGTTCATGTCGTCGTTCTGCAGGCCGCCGACCGCGTGGCCCTGGTCGAAGATCGTGGTGCGCGCGCCGAGGCGATGCAGCGCCTGTCCGAGTTCCAGACCCAGCGGCCCGGCGCCGACGACGGCGACCGAAGTCGGCAACGTGGTCAGCTCGAAAAGATGGTCGTTGGTCAGAACGCGATCGCGCACCGCGTCGAACATCGCGGGCACGTCGCTATGCGCACCGGTGGCGATGACGATGGCCTTGGCCTGGATGCGGGTGTGGTCGCCAACCGCCAAGGTCTGTCTGTCGAGAAAGCGCGCGTGGCCGGACAAGCGCTGCGCCTGCGGAATCGCCTCGTAGCTTTTCAGCACGCTGCGGACGAAGTGATGACGCTCGGCCCGCAGCCGTGTCATCACCGCGCGGCCGTCGACTCGCATCGGCGCGGTTTGAATGCCGAACACGCTGGCATTGCCGCAGCAATGCGCGAGATCGGCCGCGGCAATCAGCAACTTGGACGGCATGCAGCCGACGCGTGCGCACGTGGTGCCGGGCGGGCCGGATTCGATCAGCAAGGTGTCGGCGCCGGCGCGCTGTGCCGCGCCATGCGCGGCCAGGCCCGCGGTGCCGGCGCCGATCACGGCCACGTCGCAGTTCAGCTTTCTCATCAGATTTCCGTCGCTCGCCATTGAGCCGGCTGCCAGTTTCCGCATAAAGCCTTTGCTTCGGCTGAACACCGCATGCGTCCTGCTGCATGCGATCATGCGCCACTGTCCGTCACCGGAAATCCGCATGAACGAAGACCTGACCGAAGTCGATATGCAGTGGTTGTCGCGCTATGCGAGTGATGAGCGCACGGAAGCCGCGCCGATCGAAACCCTGGCGCGGCTGGAGAAAAAAGGCCTGCTGATGCACGGCTGGGGTCACACCCACGTGGTCACCGAACTCGGCCGCCTGCTGCTGGAACAACACGGCCTGTGAGCCGCACGGCATCACCCGCCCCGCTGAAGCCGGCGCTGGACCTGTTCGATGGCGAAGATCACGGCGCTCGCGTCGCGCTGAGCGACGGCGCCTGGGTGCTGCGCGGTTTCGCGCGCGACCCGGCCGAGGCGGTTCTCGCGGAAATCGCCGGCATCGCCAGCGCGGCGGCGCCGCGCCATCTGCTCGTACCCGGCGGCAAGCGCATGTCGGTGGCGATGACCAATGCCGGCAGCCTGGGCTGGGTCAGCGACACGCGCGGCTATCGCTACGAGGCCTGCGATCCGCAGTCCGGCCAGCCCTGGCCGGAGATCGGCCCGACGATGATGAGCCTGGCGCGCGCGGCCGCCGACAGCGCCGGCTATGCGCAGTTTGCGCCCGATGCCTGCCTGTGCAATTTCTACGAACCCGGGGCGCGCATGTCGCTGCATCGCGACTTCGACGAAGGCGATCTGAGCGCGCCGATCGTGTCGATTTCGCTGGGCCTGCCGGCGACGTTTCTATGGGGCGGCCATGCGCGCGCCGATCGCGCACGGCGCATCCGGCTGGCGCATGGCGATGTGGTCGTCTGGGGCGGCGCCTCGCGGCTGGTGTATCACGGCGTCGCGCCGCTGGCGGATGGCGAGCATCCGGCGACCGGTCGGATGCGTTACAACCTGACGTTCCGCAAGGCGCGTTGAAGCTTCTGGTCGCGGGCAAGCCCGCTCCTACAGGAGCCGCCGTTGTAGGAGCGGGCTTGCCCGCGACTCTCGCACAACCTAGTTGCTCGTCGCCGGGAATACCGGCAACTTCGCATAGGCACGGCTGTCGTGCGCCGGCAGCAGCACGATCTGCGGAAAGCGCTGATGGATCGCGGCGATCTGGCCGATGCCGGCCCGCACCTCGGCCGAATCCGCATCGACCATCTTGCGCAGCAGCCATGGACGCTCGGTCGGGATCGCGATGCCCTCGGTCTGCCAGACCAGATCGCCGAGCAGCGCGTAGCGCTTGCCCGAGGGCAGCGTGACGAACGCGATGATCGAGCCCGGCGTATGCCCCGGCGCCGGCACCAGCACGATCGAACCGTCGCCCCAGACATCGTGGCTGCGGGCGAAGCCCAGGTAAGGCCCGCCTTCAAAAGCGTAGGGCTCGAGCGGCAGCGCGCCGAAGCTGTGCGCCAGGGCGGCCATCGGCGCGGCGCTGGCGATGAACTGCTGCTCGTCGGCGTCGATCAGCACCGGCACGCCGGGCAGATCGGCGAGACCGCTGACGTGATCCCAGTGTGCATGCGTCAGCACCACCTTGAGCTGCTTCAGATCGTAGTGCTGCGCAGCCAGTTGCTCGGCGACGGACTGCCTCCTGCTGATCTTGCTGGCGATGCGCATCAGCAGCGGCATGGTCTTCTGATGCGCCTCGACATCGCGTGAAAACCCGGTATCGAACAGCAGGTCGCCGCGCGGATGGTGGATCAACACCGCCGTCATCGAGAACTCGCGCTTCTCGAGAAAATCGCCGCCGCGAAAGGCGAAGCCGGCGCTGGACTCCATGCTGCCGGTGGGCAGCGCGCTGAGGCTCATTTCCGCAGGCGGCGTCGCGGCCGGTAGCGTCGTGTCGGCGAGCGCTGCCACCGGCAAAGTCAGCGGCGTGAACGTCCAGGTCAGCGCCGCCGAGCCGATCAGGATCAACGCGACGAACAGAATCGTGAGCTTCTTCATGACGAGCCCAGCACCAGGCCCAGCGCGACCACGGCCGGCAGCGCCTGAACGAACAGGATCTTGCGATTCACGGTCAGCGCGCCGTAGGCACCGGCGACGATCACGCAGCCGAGAAAGAACACTTGCACCGGCACGCCGGCATCACCGAGCAGCAGCCCCCAGATCAGGCCGGCGACCAGAAAGCCGTTGTACAGGCCCTGGTTCGCGGCCAGCGCCTTGGACGCGGTGGCGAACTCCTGCGTGGTGCCGAAGACGCGGCGGCCGCGCGGCTTGTCCCACAGGAACATTTCGAGAATCAGAAAATAAAAATGCAGCAGCGCGACCAGCGCCACCATGATGTTTGCCGCGATCTGCATGATCTCTCCCCAGAGCGTGATGCCGCGTTTGTCAGGACCTGCGTGTCGCTATGCCGCCGGCAGCGAAGCCGAGAGTTCGTTCTCGAGTTGCGTCACTTTAACGAACGCCGGCCGCGCGTAAATGCGCTCGACGTATTGCAGCACCAGCGGATTTTCCGGAATCAGCTTGAAGCCGACCATCCATTTCAGCGCGCAGCCCCAGAGCACGTCGATCGCGGTGAATCGCTCGCCGAGAAAATAATCGCCCTTGCCGAGCTGGCCGAGGAAAGTATTGAGCATCGTGTCGAAATCGCCGTAGGGGCACATGCCGGTCGGCGCCGGCTCGCGCTTCAGCGCGCGATCGACCACGGCCGGCTCGAAGCTCGATCCGTAATACGCGAACCAGCGCAGGAACGGCCCGCGCAGCGCATCGCCTATCGCCGGCGCCAGGCCGGCCTGCGGGAACGCGTCGGCCAGGTACTGGTAGATCGCCGCCTGCTCGGTGACCAGCGCGTCGCCATGCAGGATCGCCGGCACCTTGCCCATAGGATTGATCGCCAGGTAGTCCGCCTGGCGCTGAGCGCCGGCCTTCATGTTGATCACGCGCAGCTCGTGATCGGCTTTCAGTTCTTCGAGCAGGATGCGCACGCCGGTGGAACGCGTGTTCGGCGAATGGAAGAAGATCAGCTTGCGGGTGTCGGTCATTTTTTTGGCTCCTCTGCTTGTGTCCGGAATATAGCGCCACACTGGAAAGCGGCGGCTCGCGACCCGCCGTGAGTCACTTCGATACGCGCAAAGCCTCGCCGAGCGCGCGCATCAGCGGCTTCATGAAGAAATCACCGGCCGGCATCGCCTGCACCGCGACGCCGCGCGCCGCCAGCGCCTCGGCGACCACCGGGCCGACCGCGGCGACGACGGTGCGCGCCAGTCCCTGCTGCAGCGCCGTGTCGCGACCGCTGTCGCCGGCGACGCGATACAGCCGGTCGACCTGGGCCATGCTGGTGAACGCGATCGCGTGCACGCGGCCGGCGGCGAGTTCGTCGATCAGCGCGATCACCGCGTCGAGGTCGGCGGCATCCGCGTAGACATAGGGCGACACCAGCGACAGGCTCGCGCCCGCCGCGATCAGCGCCTGCTGCAAGGGCAGGTTCGGCTCGCTGCCATAGAGCTGCACGCCGACCCTGCGGCCTTGCAGATCGAGTGTCGACAAGGTCTGGATCACGCCGGCGGTGGTCGGCGCCGCGGCCTCGATGTCGGCGCGCAGGCCGATCTCGCGCAGTGCGCGGCCGGGCTTGGGCCCGCGCGTGATCTTGCGCACCTGCGCCAGCCGCGCGACGAAGTCCGCATGCAGCGCCGCGTCGGCGCGCTGCGCGCAGGCCAGCAGGCGGCGCAGGCCTTCGCCGGTCAGCAGGACCAGGTCGTCGCAGGCGCCGGCGTTGAACGCACGGATCCAGGCCAGCACCGGCAGCGGATCGGGCGCGTCGCGGATCGCCACCAGCGGGCAACGCAGTACCTGGGCACCGCGGCGTTCGAGCAGCGCGCTGAACACGTCGAGCTCGCGCGTCTCCGGTACCGCGATGCGGCGGCCGCCGAGGTCGGGTTCCTTGCTGCTGGCGCTGCGGGGGCTGGCTTCGTCGGACATGCGCGGCTGGCGGATCGTGATCGCGGGCAGGTTACGCAAATGCGCGACCAGCGGCAGCGTCCGCGGCCACCAGCGGCGGACGCCGGCATGCGGCCAGAGTGTCCGCGGACACTTCGCACAAGCCGGTGATTCGATAACTTTTTTTATCAATACAGCAGCTTGCGATATTTTCCGGGGATGGCACGCGGCTCGCAATATCCGCTGCGTAGTCCACCGGAGAACGCCATGAACCAGAACATCCAGACCTCGCTGAAGACCTTCCGCCCGCTCGTTGCCGCCGCGCTGCTGTGCGCCAGCTTCGGCTCGCAGGCCGCCGACAGCATGAGCACGCGCGCCGCCAGCGGCGTCGGCAGCTGGATCGCCGCGCAGGGCAACGCCGCGCTGCGCGAACTGGGCCAGGACCTGCGCAAGCAGCTGCGCGACTCGATCAAGCCGCTGCTGCCGCAGCCGGAATCGCCGCCGGAATCGCAGCCGGCGGATGCCTCGCAGCCGGATCTGACGGTGGCAGCGAATTGATCTCGTAAGGAGCGAAACCTACTCCGTTCGTCCCGAGTAGCCGCAAAGCGGCGCATCGAGGGACCGGATCGCGGTCGGGTCCCTCGGTACGCGGGCAAAGCCCGCTACTCGGGACGAACGGGAGGCGTCGCCGGATTCAACCGCAACCAGCTTCATCCTCACACGCCGAAGTTTGCGAAAATCGCGGATGACTTCCGCGTCCACTTCGGCCAGGCCACACTCCGACACGCTCGCCGGGCTGGCTTTCGTTTTCATCTGGAGCACCGGCTACATCGCCGCACCCGCGGCGCTGCACGGCATGGGCCCGTACACGCTGGCCTGCCTGCGCTTCTTCGGGTCGGCGCTGCTGATCGCGCTGGCGCTGCTGATCCGCGGTGCGACACGGCCGGCGACGCGCACACTGATGCACGC
Organism: Hydrocarboniphaga sp.; assembly: GCF_965279055.1. Taxonomy (NCBI): domain Bacteria; kingdom Pseudomonadati; phylum Pseudomonadota; class Gammaproteobacteria; order Nevskiales; family Nevskiaceae; genus Hydrocarboniphaga; species Hydrocarboniphaga sp. The sequence continues at coordinate 3,989,485 of NZ_OZ257125.1, forward strand.
GGCGGTCGCCGGCGCGCTGCTGCAGGCCGGCTTCTTCGGCTTCACCTATGCGGCGCTGCGCTCCGGATTGCCGGCCGCGGCCGCGGGCCTGATCACCGGCCTGATGCCGTTGACCACCAGCCTCGGCGGCGCGTTTTTTCTGCGCGAAAAACTGCGGGCCTCGGCGATCGTCGGCCTGGTCGTCGGCCTGGCCGGCGTGCTGCTGGTGATCGCGCCGGCGCTGGCGCAGCCGGCCAGCACGCTGGGCTACGGCCTGATGCTGCTGGCGCTGCTGTCGCTGTCCGGCGGCACGCTGTACCAGAAGCGGTTCGTCAGCGGCATCGATCCGCTGCTATCGCTGCTCGCGCAGCTGCTCAGCGCGATGCTGATCCTGGCGCCGGCGGCATGGCTGGTCGACGGCTTTCGCCTGCATTGGTCGCCGATCGCGATTGCCGGCCTGAGCTGGGCGATCGTGATGAATTCCTGCATCGGCCTGCTGCTGATGCTGTCGCTGCTGGCGCGAGGCGCATCCGGCAAGGTCGCGAGCCTGTTCTACCTGGTGCCGCCGACGACGGCGGTGCTGGCGGCGCTGATCCTCGGCGTGCATTTCGGCCTGCGCGATGCGGCCGGATTCGCGCTGGCGGCGACGGGGGTCTGGCTGGGGCAGCGGGCTTAGAACTCCGCTCCTGTAGGAGCGGGCTTGCCCGCGACGGCGAAGGTCACCATCGCGGGCAAGCCCGCTCCTACAAAAGACCTTAGAAGAAATTCACTTTCAAGGTCGCCGAGACACTGCGCAGCGGACTCTGCTGCGCCGTATACGTGTCCGCATAAACGCTGTTGTCGAACACCAGGTCGAGCGTGCGCTTGTCGGTCAGGTTGTTGCCGTTGACGACGAAGCTCCAATGGCCGGCCTCGTCGCCGAACAGCAGGTGCGCGCCGAGCAGGGTATAGGCGCCCTGGTAACTGTGCTCGTCCAGATCCACCGCCGAATACGAGTCGCCGCGATACGAGAGGTCGACGCCGAAGCGCGCGCTGGTTTTCCACGGCAATGCGACGATCAGGGTCGGCGACAGCGTACCGGTGATGGTCGGCGCATTCGCCAGCGTGCGGCCGCTCAGATCCTGCGTGTCGGCGCCGCTGGTATCGTCGCCGGCCGCCGGTGCATTGCGATATTTCACGTACTCGGCTTTCGAGAACGCGACCGAGGCGGCCAGGTTGAACCAGCGCGCTTCGGGCCGCCACAGCGATTCGATTTCAATACCCTGCAGGCGCGCCTTCGCCGCGTTCGAAGTCTGGTAGGTGACGCCGTCGAAGTCGACGGTCTGCAGGTTGTCGATGTCGGTGCGATACGCCGACACGTTGAAGGTGATGCGCTTGTCGAACCAGCGCGACTTGAAGCCGGCTTCGAAGCTGCTGGCACGCTCGGGCTCGAACTGCAGGTTGCTGTCGTCGGCCGCGGTGGCATTGAAGCCGCCGCCCTTGAAGCCGCCGGTGTAGGTGGCGAAGCTCATCAGCTCCGGCCGCCACTGGTACTGCAGGCCGAGCTTGGGCGACACGTCGGTTTCTGTGCGCTTTTTCGTAGTCTGGAACGGCGTCGCGCCGACCACCAGCGCGACCAGGCCGACGCCGACACGCTCGGCGTCGAAGTCGGCCTTTTTCTCATCGAGGCCGAAGCGCGCGCCGAGGATCGCCGACAGCTTTTCGGTCAGCGACCAGTTCATCTGGCCAAACACCGCGTAGCTCCTGGTGTCCTGCCAGAAGCCGCGCAGCAGCTTGTCGTTGATCGGCACGCCGGGCAGGTTCGGGATCGCATCAATGATCGGGCCGAGCGCGCCGAGGTCCGGCGCGCCCAGCGCTTCCAGCCCGGCGTCGCTGAGCGCGAAGTCGATCAGGTTGTCGCCGGCGATCGCGTCCAGATGGCTTTCGAGCTTGGAATGAAAGGCGTACAGGCCCAGGGTCCATTCGACTTCGCCGGCCAGGCCGAACAGCGAGTCGGCGACGCCGCTGGGGCGGAACTCGACCGAGTCCTGCTGGTAGTCGACGCGGAAATCGGTGTTGATCAGATCGGCCGCGCTGACGTCGGCGTCGATGATCGTCGCCAGGTTGAACGCGGCGTGGCCGAGCACCGTGGTCAGCTTGACGTCGTGGCTGCCGGCGAAATCGCCGAGCTGGTAGTCGACCAAGGCGCGCTCCAGATGCGAGTAGCGATCGACGTAGCCGGGCGTGCCGAACGCGGTGTGCGCGTCCAGCGGATCGTCCTCGGTGCTGGCATCGTAGCCTTGCGCATAACGCAGCGCCGCCGGGCTCGCCGAGTCGAGCTGCCAGGGCGCGTAATCGACCTGCAGATCGGAATACTGGCCCTCCAGGCCGACATGCCAGTTGTCGCCCGGATCAGCGTCGAGCTTGACTCGCGCGGCGCGCTGCTCGAGCGTGTTTTCGCGGCGATTCAGCGTGCTGTTGTCGACATCGCCGTCGCGGTTCCAGTAGACGCCGGCGACACGCGCCGCGTAGTGCTCGCCCAGCGGCACATTGAACATCGCCTCGGCGCGACGCTGCAGCGGATCGTCGCCTCCGGTCAGGGCCAGCGAGGCTTCGAGCTGCTGCTCGGGCTCGGCGCTGTGGAAGTTGATCACGCCGGCGATGGTGTTCTTGCCGAACAGGGTGCCTTGCGGGCCGCGCAGCACTTCGACCTTGTCCATGTCGAACATGCCGTCGGGGATGAACTCGGCGCGGCCCAGCGCGAGGTCGTCGAACACCAGGCCGACCGCCGGCTCGAAACCGACGTTGTCGGTCTCGGTGTCGTAGCCGCGGATGCCGATCACCGGCGCCTGCGGGTCGATGTCGATCTCGACGTTGGGGATGAAGTTCTCCAGCGCGCTGGCGTCGAAGTTGCCGCTCTGCGCAAGCGTCTCGGAAGTGACCACGCCGACCGACAGCGGCACTTTCTGCAAGCTCTGTGCGCGCTTCTGCGCGGTGACGACGACTTCTTCCAGCTCGATGGCGCTCGCCTCGACGCGCGCCGGCGCAGGCTCGGCGGCCTCGGCGGCCACGGCGATCGTCGGCACCGCCTCGGCTTCGACCTGCGCCACGGCATCGTGCGCCAGCGCCGCGCCGATCACGGCAACCACGATGGCAATGGGACAGGCCCCCGCCCGTCGCAACAACGGCTGACTCGACATGCTCTCCCCTGCTTTCGCGCTGGCCCCACGCCAGCTTTACCCGCCGCCCGCATGCGCTCAACAGTAGTTCAAGCTCAGGCGCGCGGCACGCCTACAATAGCGGTTCATCCCACCGAGACCCGCCGATGCCCAGCGCCAGCAGCCCCATTCGCACGACGCGCTTCGCCGCCAGCGGCATCAGCGTCTGCGGCGATGTCGGCGGCCACCCGGCGGCGCGGCCGGTGATCCTGCTGCACGGCGGCGGCCAGACGCGGCATTCCTGGCGGCGCGCACAGCAGGAGCTGATCGCGCAGGGCTTCTACGTGATCAGCCTGGACGCGCGCGGCCATGGCGACAGCGACTGGCCGGTGGAGCCGGATTATTCCTTCGACGCGCTGGCCGCGGATCTGCGCGCGGTGATCGCGACCTTGCCGCGGCTACCGGCGCTGGTCGGCGCGTCGATGGGCGGCGCCACCGCGCTGTACCTGATCGGCAACAGCCCCACGCCGATCGCCAGCGCGCTGGTCATGGTCGACATCGTGCCGAAGCTGGAACAGGAAGGCGCGAAGAAGATCGGCGACTTCATGAATGCCAATCCCGAAGGCTTCGCGACGCTGGAGGAAGCCGCCGACGCGGTGTCCAAGTATTACCCGACGCGCAAGCGGCCCAAGGACGCCAGCGGCCTGATGAAGAACCTGCGGCTGCGCGACGACGGCCGTCTGCACTGGCACTGGGACCCGCGCATGCTGGCGCCGAAAGAGCGCGTGGAGCCGCCGCAGATGGCGCAGCAGATGATCGATGCCTGTCGCGGCGTGAAGCTGCCGACCTTGCTGGTGCGCGGCACCGAAAGCGACATCGTCGGCCAGAACGGCGTCGAAGAGTTCAGGAAACTGCTGCCGCAGCTGCAGGTCGCCGACGTGGCCGGCGCCGGCCACATGGTCGCCGGCGACAAGAACGACGCCTTCAACCAGAGCGTCGTCGACTTCCTGCGGGCCTTGCCGCCGGACTGATCGCCCCCATCGTCCGGCCCATGTCCTTCGCATCGGCCACGCCATGAACAACACCACGCCGCGCCTGCCCGCCTACTTCATCTCCCATGGCGGCGGCCCCTGCTTTTTCATGGACTGGAATCCGCCCGATACCTGGAAAGGCCTGGGTGACTGGCTCAGCGGCATCGGCGCGGATGTCGGCGTCAAACCCAAGGCGGTGATCGTCGTCTCCGCGCATTGGGAAGCGCCGAGCTTCACCGTCACCGCGGCCGCGCAGCCGCCGCTGATCTACGACTACCACGGCTTTCCGCCGCACACCTACCAGCTGCAATATGCGGCGCCGGGCGCGCCGGAACTGGCGCAGCGCGTCAGCTCCCTGCTCGGCGCCGCCGGCCTCGCCGCGCAGCAGGACGCGACGCGCGGCTGGGATCACGGCGTGTTCATTCCGTTCAAGCTGATCTATCCGCAAGCCGACGTGCCGGTGCTGCAGCTGTCGCTGAAAGCCGGGCTGAACCCGGCCGAACATCTCAAGGCCGGCCGCGCGCTCGCGCCGCTGCGCGACGAGGGCGTGCTGATCGTCGGCAGCGGCTACAGCTATCACAACATGCGCGGCTACGGCGGCGCCGGCGAGCGCGATGCCGCCGCATTCGACCACTGGCTGGTCGATGCGCTGACGCGCCACGATGCGAGCGAACGCGATGCGCTGCTCAGTGCATGGGAGCGTGCGCCGTCGGCTCGCGCCGCGCATCCGCGCGAAGAACATCTGCTGCCGCTGATGGTGGTCGCCGGTGCCGCCGGCGACGACGCCGCAACGCGGGTGTTCGGCGAGAAAGTCTGGGGGATCGCGACCTCGGGGTTTCGCTTCGGCTGAGATTTTCCAGGTTCGATCCGGCCCCTCGATACGCCCGCAAAAAGCGCGGGCTACTCGGGACGAACGGGCTTTCCACACACTGCGTTCGTCCTGTCGGGACTAATGGGTTTTTGACACACTCCGTTCGTCCCGAGTAGCGGGCTGCGCCCGCGTATCGAGGGATCCGACCGCGCTACGGAACGCCTAAAGCGCTGCCATCACCTTGGCCACCGTCTGATCCGCGGTCACGCTGTCGACATCGACGATCATCACCGGCTCGTCCGCACCCGGATGTTCCAGCGTCTCGAACTGGCTGTGCAGCAGCGCCGGCGACATGAAATGATCCTTGCGCTTTTTCAGCCGCTCGGCGATCAGCGCCTCGCTGGCACGTAGATAGACAAAGCTCAGCTGCGGCCGGCCATGCGCCAGCTGATCGCGATACGCGCGCTTCAGGGCCGAGCAGGTCAGCACGCCGCTTTCGCCGGTCGCTACGCGCGCGTCGATCCACTGCTCCAGCGCCGCCAGCCACGGCGCGCGATCGGCGTCGGTCAGCGCGATGCCGCGATGCATCCTGTCGCGGTTGGCCTGAGGATGCAGATCGTCGCCTTCCTGGAACGCCCAGTGCTCGCGCTGCGCCAGCGCGCCGGCGACCGTGGACTTGCCGCTGCCGGACACGCCCATGACGACGACAATTTGAACGGGCTGCTTGGGGCTCATCATGGCTCCGGCGATCGGGTATAGCGCATGCTAAACCCAGCGCTCCTCGCCATCATGAGCCGGTAATGAATCACCAATAGGCTCGGCGCCCCGCTACTGCCTGCCGCTCACAATGTCTCTTTTCCGCCTGCACCGGCTGACGCTCGCCGCTTTGCTGATTTCGCAGCTGACGGCCTGCGGTGGCGGCAGTGACGACGGCCAGGCCGATGCACCGGCGGCTCCGGTTCTCGCCGAATATACGATCGACGACCCGCTGATCAACGAAAGCAGTGGCCTTGCCCGATCACAGCGGCGCGACGATCTGCTGTGGACGCTCAACGACAGCGGCGGCAACACCGAGCTCTACGCGATCACCACGCAGGGCCGGCATGTGGCGACGCTGAAAATCAGGGGTGCGCTGCTGAACCTGGACTGGGAAGATCTGGCCAGCTACCAGCAGGACGGGGTCGGCTATCTGCTGATTGGCGACATGGGCGACAACAGCGCGATCCGGCCGCTGACCACGTATTACAAGGTCGCCGAGCCGGAGGTGACGACAGGCGACGGCGTGCAGATGCTCAGCGCGACGCCGGCCGCGGTGTACCAGCAGTTCTACCCGGACGGTCCGCGCGACGCCGAAGCGCTCGCCGTCGACGCGACCGACAACATGGCCTATGTCCTGTCCAAGCGCGATGCGACGCCGAGCTTGTACCGCTTTGCGCTGGACGCGCCCTTGCTGCTGGCGCTGCCTGGCGTGATGGAAGCGCTGGGGCCGATCAATATTCCACGCGCGCCGGTCGACTACGCCGGCAACGTCGACTTGTTCAACTGGGTCACCGCGATGGACTTCGACGACGCCGGCGACCGCGCCTATGTCGGCACGCCGCTCAACGGTTATTTTTACGTTCGCCAGGCCGGCGAAAGCTGGATGGCAGCCCTGTCGCGCGCACCGCGCAGCGTCGACCTGCCGGACTATCCGCAGATCGAAGCCGGCACGTTTGCGCCCGGCAGTGACAGCACGATCTACATCAGCAGCGAACAGTTGCCGGCGAGACTGGCGCGGCTGGCCCCGGCCAATTAAGGAGCGTCGTGCTCATTCGTCGCGGCTGCTGCGCAGCGCCTTGATCTTGCCGGTGTGCAGCTTGTCGGCGACGCGGCGGCGCTTGGACGCTGCCGTCGGCCGCGTTGCCTTGCGCACGCGCGGCACTTCGGCCGCGGCGGCGATCATCACGCGCAGCCGTTCCAGCGCCGCCTCGCGATTCTGATCCTGGCTGCGGTACTGCTGCGCCTTGATCACGACCTCACCCTCGGTGGTGATGCGCTGATCGCGTCGCGCCAGCAACCGCTGCCTGATCTCGTCCGGCAGGCTCGACGCGGCAATGTTGAAACGCAGCTGCACCGCCGACTCGGTCTTGTTGACGTTCTGCCCGCCATTGCCCTGCGAGCGCGTCGATGTCAGCTCGATCTCGTCCAGACCGATCGACAGATGGGGATTGATGATCAGGCTCACGGCGCGACTCTCAACATAAAGGCGCGCATTATCGCGCTTTACGCCAAAGAAAAAGGCGAGCACGCGGCTCGCCTTTCTCCGACAGCCGGGTTTCAGCCCGGAACCGTCTCGCACTTCTCGCGATAGCTCACTTCCTGATCCGGGAAGTTCTTCTTGGCGACCTGATTGCCGACATAGGCACCGCCGACCGCACCGGCCGCGGTCGCCACGTCCTTGCCGTGACCGCCGCCGATCTGGTGGCCGAGCGCGCCACCGGCGGCGCCGCCGAGCAGGGTGCCGGCAACCGAGCGCACGCCCCACTCTTTGTTGGTCACGACTTTTTCCTGATGGCACTCGGTGTGGCTGGACCGTGCCTGCGCCACTTCGGTGCGGGATTCGTCGCTGGGAGAACGATTGGCGAACACCATCGCCGAGGCGCCGATGACCAGAACCGCGGCCGCGCCGCCTATACCCGCAACTAAATTGTTCATGACATCCCTTCCTGTTTTTACACGAACGCTGCTGCGTTCCGTGGCTGCAACATAGAAGGGCGCGATGAACGATGACTGAGCCGGCACTTCAGCTGCGGCTCAGTTCTGGCTTTACGCGTTGCGCAGGGCGTAAGTGCGATCCAGATATTTCAGGATGTCGCCGGATTCGTACATCGCCGTCCCGGTGTTGGCATCGACCAGGTACGGCACCTGCACCTGTCCGGTGTTCTCGGCCAGCCAGCGGCGATTGCGCGTCGTGCCCTTTTCGCCTTTGAACAGCGAGTCGCGAAAGCTCGGCGGACCCATATCCTTCCAGCCGCCCTTGCCGGTGTTGCGCAACAGGTAAGGCAATTCGAGTTCGCACAGCCGCGCACGCACCGGCTTGGAAAACGGGCTGCTCTCGAAGCTGTAAAGCTCCAGCGGCTGCGCTGGCGCGCGCGAGGCTTGCGCGCGAATGCCGCTCAGGCCGCGGCCGCGGAACATCAGCAGCGAGGCGATCTGCGAACTGAGCACGGCCAGCGGATGCAGCAGCGTGATGCGGCGTTTTCCGCGGCCGTAAGTCTGTTGCAGGTAGTCGACGATGTCGCCGGATTCGTACAGCGTGCTACCGGTGTTGTCGTCGACCAGCAGCGGAAACTGCTGCTTGCCGCCGATGCGCTGCGCATCAACGCGAAAGCGCGTGCCGTTCTTCGGGCACGGCAGGATCATCGCGTCGAGATCGAGCTCGGTCAGCGTCTCGCGCACCAGCCGGCAGTACGGACAGGCCTCGATGTCGTAGAGCTTCAGCAGCCTGGCCGGCGGTGGCGTGCGCCGGTACGCAACCGAGCCGCGCCACAGCCGCGCGGTGCCGGCAAACAGGTTGATGACAGCGTCGATCTTGGTGGACATGGCGACAGCGCTCGCGGCAGGGACGCCAGATTAGCGCCTGCCGCGAGCCGCGCCGCAAGGGCCGCAAGGCCTCAGTCGTTGTCGGTGATGGTGACGGTGGCGCTGGACGGCGTGCCCAGCGTCGCAGTGACCGCGCCGCTGAGTCTGATCTGGAAGGTTTCCGCCGCCTCATGAATCGTGTCGTTGGCGACGACCACGGCGAAGCTCTTGCTCGCAGCGTCGCCGCTGGCCCAGATCAGGGTGCCGCTCTTGGCGGTGTAGTCGTTGCCGGCGGTGGCGCTGCCGTTGGCGGTGACGTAGTCGATCGACGCGGAGCCCATCGAGCCGCCGCTGCGGACGACGGTGATCGTCGCCGTGCCGGCGGATTCGAGCACGGTGTAGGTGGCGGCGCTCAAGGCCAGCGTGCCGGGCGCGCCGTCGTTGTCGTTGATCGTCAGCACCGAGGTCTTGGTGGTGCCCAGGGTCGCGCCGCCGGTTGCGGCGCTCAGTGTGAGGTTGACGGTTTCGTTGCTCTCGGCCAGCGAGTCGTCGCTGAGCGGCACGGTGAAGCTCTTGTTCGCCGCGTCGCCGTTGGCCCAGCTCAGGGTGCCGCTGGCCGCGGTGTAGTCGCTGCCCGCGGTGGCGCTGCCGTTGGAGGAGGCATACGCAACCGTCACCGCGCCGACGCTGCCACCGGTGCGCTTGGCCGTGATCGTCGCGACGCCGCCGTTCTCGGCCGCGCTCCAGGTGCCGCTGGAAAACGCGATCGCGCCGGCGCTGCTGACGGTGTCGTCGTCGGTGATCGTGATCGTGGCCGTCGCCTGCGCGCCGAGCGTGGCGCCGGTCGCGGCGGACAGCCGCAACTGCAGGGTTTCGCTGCTTTCGGCCAAGGTGTCGTTGGCGATCACGATGCTGATGGTCTTGTTGGCGGCGTCGCCATTGGCCCAGGTCAGAGTGCCGGACTTGGCGGTGTAGTCGTTGCCGGCGCTGGCGCTGCCGTTGGCGGTGGCGTAGTCCACCGAAGCGGCGCCGGTGGAACCGCCGGTGCGGCTGACGGTGACGACGACGTTGCCCGCGGACTCCAGCACCGTGTAGCTCGCCGACGCGACGCCGACGGTGCCGGGCGCGCCGTCGTTGTCGTTGATCGTCAGCGACGAGGTCTTGGTCGTGCCCAGCGTGGCGCCGCCGCCGGGAACGCTCAGCGTCAGGTTGACGGTTTCGTTGCTCTCGGCCGGCGCGTCGTCGGTGATCGGCACGGTAAACGTCTTGTTCGCCGCGTCGCCGTTGGCCCAGCTCAAAGTGCCGCTGACCGCGGTGTAGTCGCTGCCAGCGCTCGCGCTGCCGTTGGACGAGGCATAGGCCACCGTCACCGCGCCGGCGCTACCGCCAGTGCGCTTGACCGTGATCGTCGCCGTGCCGGCGTTCTCGGCCGCGCTCCAGGTCGCGCTGCTGAAAGCCAGCGCGCCGGCGCTGCTGACGGTGTCGTCGTCGTTGATCGTGACCGTCGCCGTCGCCGGGCTGCCGAGGCTGGCGCCGGTGGCCGCGGACAGCCGCACGGTGAAGGTTTCGTTGCTCTCGGCGAGCGTGTCGTTGGCGACCGGGATCGTGACGGTTTTTGTCGCGGCATCCAGCGATGCCCAGATCAACGTGCCGCTTTTGGTGGTGTAATCGCTGCCGGCGCTGGCGCTGCCGTTGGCGGTGGTGTAGTCCACCGAAGCCGCGCCATTGGCGCCGCCGCTGCGCGTGATCGTGACGGCGACGCTGCCGGCGTTTTCGGCGACGGTGTACGCAGCCGATGCCAGCGCCAGCGTGCCGGGCGCGCTGTCGTCGTCGGTGATCGATACCGTGGTGGTTTTCGGCGTGCCCAGCGTGGCGCCGCCGCCCGCTGCGGACAGGGTCAACGTCAGCGTTTCGATGGACTCGGCCGCGCTGTCGTTGATGATCGGCACACTGATCGTCTTCGCGCTGCTGTCGCCGTCGGCCCAGTTCAGGGTGCCGCTGCGCGCGGTGTAGTCGCTGCCCGCCGTCGCGGTGCCGTTGGCGGTGGCGTAGGCAACACTGATCGCGCCGCTGCTGCCGCCGTTGCGCAGCACCGTGATGCTGGCGCTGCCGGCAGTTTCCGCGACGGAATACGTGCTCGCGCCGAAGCTCAGCGAGCCCGGGCCCGGGGTGATCGCGCCGAGTGCGAGTGTCGCGTCGATCAGCCCCGCCCCGCAGCCGCTGCAGCTCGCGTTGAACGCACGCGCGGTGCTCTTGATCGCGGTTTCGGCCTGGTCCGGCGTCAGCGCCGGCTGCAGCGCATACAGCAGCCCGACGACGCCGGCGACGTGCGGCGAGGCCATGCTGGTGCCCTGCAGATAGGCGTAGGAATCGGCACCCGGCGTGGTGCTGCCGTTGTTGTAGGTCGACAGGATGCCGGCGCCGGAGCTGGTGTCACCGCCGGGCGCGGCGATGTCGACGACATTGCCGTAATTCGAGTAGTAAGCCCGCGCGCCGCTCTCGCCGACACTGGCGACCGCGATCACACCGGTGCAGCTCGCCGGCGAAAAATTGCTGGCGTCGCTGTTCGAGTTGCCGGCGGCGGCGACGACGCTGGTATTGCGGCTGCGCGCGCTGGTGACCGCGCTTTGCAGCTCCGGCGAAGCCGAGCACGGATAACCGCCGCCGAGGCTCATGTTGATCACGTTGGCCGGCGACGGATTCGTCGGTACGCCACTGACGGTTCCGCCGGAAGCCCAGACGATGGCGTCGCTGATGTCCGAGGTGTAGCCGCCGCAGGCGCCGAGCACGCGCGCGATCACCAGCTTGGCACCGTAGGCGACGCCGGCGACGCCGAGCGCGTTGTTGGCCAGCGCCGCGATGGTGCCGGCGACATGCGTGCCGTGCCAGCTGCTGGTGCTGGCCGAGCCGCCGCACTGGCCGGAGACGCGGTAGTCGCCCGGGTCCTGTGCGTCGCCGTCACGGCCATTGCCATCGTTGCTGTTGGTCGTGTCCGAGATGAAGTCGTATTGCGCGACGACTTGTCCTGCGAGATCCGCATGCGGCCGGTAGCCGGTGTCGATCACCGCGACCACCGCACCGGCGCCGCTGCTGATGTCCCAGGCCGGGAACGCGTTGACGCCGGCGATTCCATTGCTCTGTGCCGGGCCGGCGATGCCCCACAGGTTCGCCAGATAAGGATCGTTCGGCGTCAGTGTCGCCTGCATCAGCCGGTCGGGTTCGACCGACAGCAGATCGGCCGGCGCCTGGCGGCGGATCCGCGCGGCGAGTTGCTCGATGTCGGAGCCGTCATCGACGCCGACCAGCAGCGCGCCGCTGCCCAGCGTGCGCAGCAGATGCATTGGCGCGCCGCCGAGCGCACTCAGGCGGTCGACGCGACTCGCCTGCGCCGCCTGTGTGGCGGCAGCGCTGTTGGCGTAGCGCAGGATCAAGCGCTGCGGCGGCGCATCCGCGAGCGCGGACTGGCACAGCAGCAGGCCCAGCAAGGCCGCGACGGCCGATCCGAATCCGCGTGACATGGCTCCGCCCCGTATAACTTCTGTCAACGGTTAACGGCGGCAGCGCGTCCAACTTTAGTCAGAGGTGTTTCGCCGCTCTATTCACAGCCCGCTCACTGGCAGCGCGACAGACTCGCCGGATCAGCAGGCACGCGGGTTCACGACCGCGACCTCCAATCGGTGCACGATCCGCAGTCGACAACACAAGGAGCAGGGCAATGAAAAAGAAGGCATGGGCAGTCTGGAAAGGCAGCATCAAGGAAGGCGGCGGCGCCATTTCCACGGAAACCGGCGTATTGAAGGACGCGCCCTACGGCTTCAAGTCCCGTTTCGAGGACGGCCCCGGCACCAATCCCGAAGAACTGCTGGGCGCGGCCCACGCCGGCTGCTTCTCGATGGCGCTGTCGCTGGCGCTGGGTCAGGCCGGCTTCACCCCCGATACCCTGGAAACCCACGCCGAAGTGACCCTGGACAAGGTCGGCGACGGCTTCGCAGTGACCTCCAGCCATTTGATCCTGAAGGCAAAGGTTCCCGGCATCGAGAAAGCGCAGTTCGACGAGATCGCCGCCGGCGCCAAGGCCGGCTGCCCGATTTCCAAGGTACTGAACGCCAAGATCACGCTGGACGCCACGCTGGAGAGCTAGCCGGCGGGCCGCGGTGGGGTGGCAATCCACTCCACCGCGGCAGACCAACGGCAGGCGGGAATGTGGCGGGAATGTATCGACATCCGCTTTCGGAGAGCGTATGGTGGCTGCCGCAGTCGCTTCAAGTTTGCACAGTGTGGCTTCCCAGCGCCAAACATTCACAGGTTTGGTGGCCTACAAGATCCCTGGATGCGTTCCTTGATCGCTTGCACCCCACGGGTGGTTTTTACCCGTATTCATCAAGAGGAATGTATCAATGAGCAATGTTTCTACCGGCACCGTGAAGTGGTTCAATGACGCCAAGGGCTTCGGCTTTATCACCCCGGCCGACGGCGGCGAAGATCTCTTCGCACACTTCAAGGAAATCCAGGGTTCCGGTTTCAAGACCCTGAAAGAAGGCCAGCGCGTCGAGTACACCGCCGCGCGCGGCCAGAAGGGCATGCAGGCGACGCAGATTCGCCCGCTCTAAGTCTTCGGACTTACTCAAAAAGCCGCGGCCTCGTGCCGCGGTTTTTTTTGCCTGAAATTCGCCTGGCTTGGCTGTTGCGCCCGCCGGCAATGTCGATAGTTTCTTGCTCGCGCCGGGCGCAGGCCGGACACTCGTCGCTGATCCGACAGTGGCCCTGACGACATGCTTGCCTCCGATATCCGCGGCGCGACCCAACTCGCGGTCGAAGCGACGATGGCGATCACCAACATCGTCGAAGACATGCACCGCAATATTTCGCGGGCGCCGTGGATCTTCGGCGAAGTGCCGCCGGGGCGCACGCGCGGCATCACCGGTCTGGTCTACAACAGCATCCGCACCATCACCGGCTGGGTTGGCTCGGGCCTGGATGTCGCGCTCAAGCAACTGCAGCCGCTGATCGACGCGGCCGGGCTGGAAGCCGGCAGCGCCGGCCGCGACGCGATCGTCGCCGCGATCAACGGCGTGCTCGGCGACTACCTCGCCGCGACCGGCAACCCGCTGGCGATGGATATGGAAATCCGCCGCGACGGCACCGGCCTCGACGCGCCGCAAAGTCCGCGCGTGCTGCTGCTGATCCACGGCCTGTGCATGAGCGAGCGGCAATGGCAGCGCAACGGCCACGATCACGGCGCCGCGCTGGCCACGGCGCTGGGCTACGAGGCCGCCTATGTGCGCTACAACAGCGGCCGCCACGTCTCGCTCAACGGCCGCGAGCTGTCGCAGCTGCTGGAGCGTTTCATCGAGGGCGCCGGTGTGCCGGTGGAGGAGCTGGCGATCATCGGCTTCAGCATGGGCGGCCTGCTCGCGCGCAGCGCCTGCCATTACGCGGCGCTGGACGGCCATCGCTGGCCGCTGCGGCTGAAGCGGCTGATCTTTCTCGGCACGCCGCATCTGGGTGCGCCGCTGGAGCGCGGTGGCAGCGGCCTGCACATGCTGCTCAACATCAGCCCCTACAGCGCGCCGATCGGCGGCCTGGCGCGGCTGCGCAGCGCCGGCATCACCGACCTGCGCCACGGCAATCTGATCGACGAGGACTGGGCCGACGCCGATCGCTTCGACCGCAGCGAACGCCGTCCGCAGCCCTTGCCGCTGCCGGCCAACGTGCATTGCGCCGCGCTGGCCGGCACCACCGGGAAGCGCGTCGGCGATCTTCATGACCGCCTGCTCGGCGACGGCCTGGTGCCGGTGGCCAGCGCGCTCGGTGAAGATCGCGAGGCCGCACGCTGCCTGAGCTTCGAGCCGGAATGGAAATGGATCGGCTACGGCATGAACCACCTCGACCTGCTCGATCGCCGCGAAGCCTTCGACGCGTTGCAGCGGGCGCTGACCGCGCCTTTGCCCGGCTAGCGGCTCAGCTGATGAGCCAGGCTGCGGACGCTCGCGAAAATGGGCTTTTCTGCGGCGTTTCCGCACCGAATCGGCGCGACCGCCGCTAGCCGCGCCGCATCGGCTTCGACGGCGCCGCCGCCAAGTAACCGCAAGCAACAAACACCGTTGTCCGCGGTTTTTGTCGTAACGGCATAAGCCCATGCCTGCCAACGATTAAACATCGCCCCCTGCGCTGCACGGCGCGCGTCGGCTGCCGATGCTTGTATCCGTTTGAATCAAACCGCTGCGCGTGGCACAGACCCTGAGTGCAGGCGGCGTCGCTGTACTCCAGCCCGTATTCCAATGCCGTGAAAACACGGCCATCAGGGGGAACTCATGTCGCAACCAAAATCGCATCGTTCGTGCACGCCGCTGAAACCCGTCGCCGCCGCACTGGCGCTGCTATGCGCCGCACCGCTGGCGCAGGCCGCCAGCGGCTCCTGGGCGGCAACGCAGACCGGCGCGTTCACCAACGTGATACCCGGCGCGGTATCGCGCGGCGCGCTGAAGAATGGCGAGGCGATTCACGTCGCCCTGAGCCTGGCGCTGCGCGATCGCGCCGGTCTGGATTCCTTCCTGGCCGAGCAACACCGTACCGGCAGCCCGGCCTATGGCCAGACCATGAGCCAGGAACAGTTCGCCGCGAACTACGCGCCGACCGCGGCGCAGGTCAAAGCGGTGTCGGCTTATCTGAGCAAGATGGGCTTCATCAACATCGTCGTCGACGCCAACCGCCAGCTGGTCAGCGCCGACGGCAGCGCGGCGTCGGTGAACGCCGCGTTCAATACGCGCATGGAAGGCTTCAGCGTCGGCGAGCGTGTCGCCTATGCCAATACCTTGCCGGCCAAGGTGCCGGCTGAACTCGACGGCGTGGTGCTGTCGGTGCTCGGCCTGCAGAACCTGTTGCAGGCGCACACGCTGATCCGGCAGGCGGACCTGAGCAGCACCGATGCCAAGCCCGACGTGGCGACGCCGACCGGCCATCTGCCGACTGAATTCCCGGCGCTTTACGGCGTCGGCAGCACCAAGGAAGCGACCAAGGCCAAGGTCGGGATCGTCGCCAGCGGCGACATCAGCCAGTCGATCACCGACCTGCGCCAGTTCGAGTCGCAGAACGCGCTGCCGCAGCTGACGGTGCAGCAGATCAACGTCGGCCCGCTCGGCACCGACACCAGCGGCGTGCCGGAATGGGACCTGGACAGCCAGGACATCCAGGGCATGGGCGGCGCGGTGAAGAAGCTGGTGTTCTACGTGATCACCTCGCTGGCCAACAGCGACCTGACCACGGGCTTCAACCAGATCGTCACCGACAACAGCGTCAAGATCATCAACGTGTCGCTGGGCGAATGCGAAACCGGCGCCAAGCTCGACGGCTCGATGGCCGCCGACGACCAGCTGTTCGCGCAGGCGGTGGCGCAGGGCCAGACCTTCTCGGTGTCCACCGGCGACTCCGGCTCCGACGAATGCGGCAAGCGCAACGGCCAGAGCTATCCGGCGGTGTCGCCCTACGTGATGGCGATCGGCGGCACCACGCTGTTGACCGAAGCCGGCGCCTATTCCAGCGAAAAAGCCTGGTCCGGCGGCGGTGGCGGCCCGAGCATCTACGAGCCCAAGCCGGACTGGCAGGCGGGCGTCGGCTCGAGCAGCTTCCGCAGCGTGCCCGATGTGTCGCTGGACGCCGATCCCAAGTCCGGCGCGATCCTGGTGGTCAACGGCGGCTCCGCGCAGTACGGCGGTACCAGCCTGTCGGCACCGCTGTTCTGCGGCATTTACGCGCGCCTGCTCAGCGGCCTGGGCGATCTGCCGTTCCCGGACCCGACGATCTACACCTATGCGCCGTCCAACAGCACCTACAAGTTCCTGCGCGACGTAACCAAGGGCAGCAACGGCGACTGGACCGCGGCCACCGGCTGGGACTACACCACCGGCTGGGGCTCGCTGCGCATCGCCAATTACTACTCGCTGGTGAAGTCGACGCTGGCAACGCCGTAAACACAGCGGCGCTCTGAACACGGGCCGTCGCGGCGCAGGCCGCGGCGGCCCGTTGGTTTTTCCGGGGCGACGCCAA
This sequence comes from Hydrocarboniphaga sp., assembly GCF_965279055.1. NCBI lineage: Bacteria > Pseudomonadati > Pseudomonadota > Gammaproteobacteria > Nevskiales > Nevskiaceae > Hydrocarboniphaga > Hydrocarboniphaga sp. Next base: position 4,006,050 of record NZ_OZ257125.1, read on the forward strand.
TGCGATTAGCATGCGCGATCTTCGGCCACGAACTTTCCATGAATCTTCGAATCGCTCTGCTGCTGGCGCTGGGTTTCGGCTTGCCGGCTCAGGCTGCAAGGCTGCAGCCCCAGGACTTTGCCGCGATCGCCGACGTCAGCGGACCGCGGCTGTCACCCGACGGCCGCAGCGTCGTCTACAGCGTCGGTACCACCGATCTGGCGAAGGACAAAAACGTCACGCATCTGTGGCTGGCGAGCTGGGACGGCCGCGACAACCGGCCGCTGACGTTCGGCAAGCGCGGCGAGAGCAACCCGGCTTTCAGTCCGGACGGCACGCGCATCGCGTTCATCGCCAATCGCGGCAAATCCGACGACGATGCCGCGCAGCTGTGGATCATCGATCTGCGCGGCGGCGAAGCGCAGCAGGCGACGTTCGGCGACGGCGATGTGTCCGACTTCGACTGGGCGCCGGATGGCCGGCATCTGGTGCTGGTGGTCGGCGACCCCGATCCTGCCGACAGCGATGACAAGAAGCCGGCCGTTTCCGCGTCGAAAGACTCGGACGATGACGACGACGAGCCCGCCGATCCGCCGATCGTGATCACGCGCTACCAGTTCAAGCAGGACGTCGACGGTTACCTCGGCCAGCAGCGCTCGCATCTGGCACTGCTGGATCTGCAAAGCGGCGAGACCGCGCCGCTGACTTCCGGCGATCACGACGACCTGCTGCCGGCGTTCTCGCCGGACGGCCGGCACATCGCCTTCGTCAGCAAGCGCGGCAGCGACCCGGATCGCAGCGACAACTGGGATCTGTACGTGCTCGATCTGCCACGCGGCGACAAGGGCGAGGTGCGCGAGCGCCAGCTGACCACGTCGCCCGAAGCCGATCTGATGCCGGACTGGGAAACGCATCCGGCCTGGAGTCCGGACGGCACGCGCATCGCCTACCTGCACGGCAGCGATCCGAAGCTGATCGAGTACGGCACGCATGGCCTCGCCGTGATCGCGGCCGCCGGCGGCACGCCGCAGTTGCTGACGGCGAGTCTCGATCGCAACGTGTCGGCGCTGCACTGGATCGACAACGGCCGCAGCATCGCCGCGATCGTCGAGCAGGACCGGCATTCGCAGCTGTTCGGCATCGATGCGCGCAGCGGCCGGCTCACCCTGCTCAGCGACGGCGGCGGTAGCGTCGGCGACTTCGATGCGCTGCCTTCGGGCCGCATCGCGATGCTCGCCAGCACGCCGTCGAAACCGCCGGAAGTCTATGCACTGGATCGCGGCAAGCTGCGGCCGCTGTCGCGGCAGAGCGAGGCTTTCATCAGCGGTGTGCAGCTCGGCAAGGTCGAGGAAATCAGCACGACGAGCAAGGACGGCAACGAGGTCCACGGCTTCGTCACCTATCCGCCGGGCCATGTCGCCGGCAAGCCTTATCCGACGCTGCTGTTCCTGCACGGCGGCCCGGCTTCGCAGTTCGAAGCGGCATTCCGTTTCGACTGGCAGCTGTTCGCCGCCAACGGCTACGTGGTGATCACGATGAATCCGCGCGGCTCCACCGGCCGCGGCACCGCGTACGCGAGCGCGATCTACGCCGACTGGGGCAACAAGGACGTGATCGACGTGCTCGGCGCCGTCGATGCGATGGTCGGGCGCGGCATCGCCGATCCGGCGCGGCTGGTGGTCGGCGGCTGGAGTTACGGCGGCATGCTGACCAACTACGTGATTGCCAGCGATACGCGCTTCAAGGCTGCGGTCAGCGGCGCCTCGATCAGCAACATCCTCGCCGGCTACGGCACCGACGAATACATCCGCGACTACGACTACGAGCTAGGCAAGCCCTGGGAACATCTGGACGTGTGGATGCGTATTTCGTATCCGTTCCTGCACGCGGACAAAATCAAGACGCCGACCTTGTTCATGGGCGGCTCCGAGGACTACAACGTGCCGCTGCAGAACGTGCAGCAGATGTACCAGGCACTGCAGGCTCTCGACGTGCCGACACAGCTGGTGATCTATCCCGGCCAGCATCACGGCCTGGACCAGCCGAGCTATCTGCTGGATCGCTGGCAGCGCTGGCTGGGCTGGTATCGCGATCATCTGCCGGCGGTGCCGTAGAGCAGCCGGTCGCCGCAACGAAAACGTGCCTCAGCGCGGCATCATCTCGCTGACCCGCTGGCGCAGGCTGTCGATCGCGAAAGGCTTGGTGATCAGCGCCATGCCGCTTGCCAGCGGCGCGGCCATCACCGAGGTCTCGGCATAGCCGGTCATGAACAGCACGTTCAAGTGCGGACGCAGGCCGCGCGCGGCATCGGCGAGCTGGCGGCCATTCAGGCCGGGCAGGCCGATGTCGGTGACCAGCAGATCGATGCCGGCATTCGACTGCAGAAGGCTCAGCGCATCGGCGCTGTTGGCAGCCTCCAGCGTGCGATAACCCAGATCGCCGAGCACGTCGACGACGATCTGCCGCACGATCGCCTCGTCCTCGACCACCAGTACGGTTTCGCCGCGGCCGCTGGCGGCGGCTTCGGCCACCGGCGATGGCTTGTCTTCGATCGCGGCCAGGGTCGAGCGCGGCAGCAGCAGCTCGATCACAGCACCGCTGCCGGGCTCGCTCAGGATGCGCACGTGGCCGCTGGACTGGCGTGCGAAGCCATAGATCATCGACAGGCCCAGGCCCGTGCCCTGCCCGATCGGCTTGGTCGTGAAGAACGGATCGAAGGCGCGCTCGATCACCTCGGCGCTCATGCCGCAGCCGCTGTCGCGCACCTGCACGCGCACATAGTCGCCGGGCGCGATGCCGATGCCGCGCGCGCCGCGCGCATCCAGCGTGACATTGCCGGTCTCGATGCCGAGCACGCCGCCGGCGGGCATCGCGTCGCGCGCATTGATCGCCAGGTTCAGCACCGCGCTTTCCAGCTGATGCGGATCGCATTGCGCCGGCCAGATATCGGGCGCCAGCTGCAGCTGCAGCTCGATGCTCTCGCCCAGCGTGCGGCGCAGCAGATCGACCATGCCCTGCACCAGCGGATTGGCCTGCACCGGCTTGGGGTCCAGCGGCTGGCGCCGCGAGAACGCGAGCAGCCGGTGCGTCAGCGCGGCGGCGCGGTTGGCCGAATTCATCGCGCCGGTGATCAGCGCGCCGACCTGCGGCGGCGCGCTCGCCGCGAGCCGGTACTTGAGTACTTCCAGCGAGCTGACGATGCCCTGCAGCAGGTTGTTGAAGTCGTGCGCGATGCCGCCGGTGAGCTGGCCTATCGCCTCCATCTTCTGCGCCTGGCGCAGCGCCGCCTCGGCGCGGCCGCGCTCGGCGACTTCTTCGCTAACGCGCTGCTCCAACGTTTCGGTCAGCTGCTGCAGTGCCTGGTGCGCACTGCGGCTTTCGGTGACATCGCGGATCGAACCGATGAAGCGCACGCAGACGCCGTCTTCGAAAAACGCCTGGCCGTAGGTTTCGACCCAGCGCAGCACGCCGTCCTGCAGGCCGATGGTGCGGTACTGGTCGCTGAAGCTGCCGGAATCGCCCTGCGTGATGACGCGCTGCACCGCCTGGTGCATGCGATCGCGATCGTCCGGATGCATGCCGTCGAGATAGGTGCGGTAGTCGACCGGCGCGCCCGGCGGCAGGCCGAACAGTTCGCGGCAGCGATCGTCCCAGCGCAACTCGCCGGTCTGCGGATCGAAATCCCAGATGCCGAGCTGCGCGCTCTCGAACGCCAGCTGGCGCTGGATTTCGCTTTCGCGCTGCGCCGCCTCGGCGCGCGCACGCGCAACCGCCGCCCAGGTGCGGTCGACGACTTCTTCCAGCAGCTCGATCTCGGCCGCGCTCCAGACCCGCGCGACCACGTCGTGCACGCAAAAAATCGCGGTCAGCCGGCCGTTTTTCAGCAGCGGCGTCGCCAGCAGCGAGCGCGCGCCGACCGTACCGAACACCGAATACGCGCCGGGATCGGCGGTCAGCGGATCGGCGTCGACATCGCTGACCGCCAGCGTCAGGCCGGCGCTGAGCCGCTCGACGATGCCGGCACCGAAGCTCTGCAGCAGGCAGACCGTGCCGCCGAGACTCTGCACCTGGCCATCGGTCCAGTCGCATTCGATGACCACGACTTTCTGCCGCGGATCGACCTCGGCATAGCCGGCGCGGCTGACTCCCAAATGCTCGCCGAGCGCCGCGGAGGCGGCGAGCATGATGTCGCGTGGATGCGCCAGGCCGCGCTGGCTTTCGATCAGCCGCGCCAGCGTGCGCTCACGCTGCTCCTCGAGCTTGCGCTCGGTGATGTCGATGATGATGCCGGCGAAGCGCGTTGCCGCGCCGGCATCATCACGCTGGCAGCGACCGCGCGCGTAGACCCAGCGAGAGGAGCCATCCTGCTGCGCCACGCGGTATTCCTCGGCAAAGGCGCCGGGCCCGCTCATCGCCTGGCGGATGGCGGTGCGGACGCGCTCGCGATCGTCGGCGTGGATCACGCGCGTGAACTGCGCGATCGGCACGCCGCGCCTCGCCGCTTCGGGCTCGACACCGTAAAGCCGCGCGAAACTGTCGTCGGCGTGCACCCGGTCGGTCGCCGCGTCCCAGTCCCAGATGCCGACGCCGCCGGCCGCCTCCAGCGCCAGCTGCAGGCTCTCGCGGACCGGGTCGGGCCGCGACGGCGCGCCGGAGGTCGGTTCGGTGTCCATCAGATCGCCACGCCGTGGGCCGTCGCAGGGTTCGATACGGAATTTTTGCACAGCGCCGGCGGCTATGCTGCGCGGGTCGAAAGCTGAGCGAAGGACGATCGATGGAAGACTGGGTACACCGCGCGCTGGCGCGCTGGCCGAACGTGCCGGCGCTGTACGGCTGGCTGCAGCTGGACCGACGCGGCCGCTGGCGGGTGCAGCACGAGCTGATTTCGAGGCCGCAGATCATCGACACCATCGCCGCCAACTACGCCGCCGACGAGCAAGGCCGCTGGTACTTCCAGAACGGCCCGCAGCGCGGCTACGTGCAGCTGGAAACCGCGCCGCTGGTGCTGCGGGTCGCTGGCGACGGCGCGACCCTGGTCACGCACAACGACCTGGTGATCGAGCGGCCTACCGCGGCTTATCTCGACGAAGAAGGCTCGCTGCTGCTGGCCACCGAACACGGCGCGGCGGCGCTGGAATCACAGGACCTGGACTGGCTGCTGCAGCGGCTCGTCGGCGCCAGCGAAGCGGGCCTGGAGGCGGCGTTGGCGCTGCCCAGCGGCAGCGCGACGGCCTTGCGGCTGCGCTGGCAGGACCGCGAGCTGGCGATCGGGCGCCTCGACATCGCCGACGCGCCGGCCCAGCTCGGCTTCGTCCGCGATCCTCAACCCTGAGCGGCCCGCGACCCTGCCAGCGCGCCGTCGCGGGCAAGCCCGCTCCTACAACGACGACATGGGCGATGCTGTTGTAGGAGCGGACCCTGTCCGCGACTGAGGCCTCGCAGGTCGCGGACAGGGTCCGCTCCTACAGGCCGAGGCCGTCGCAGCTCAGAAATTTCCCCCCCGCCTTGGAGTCACGGCGATCGGGCGCCTCGACATCGCCGACGCGCCGGCCCAGCTCGGCTTCGTCCGCGATCCACAACCCTGAGCGGCCCGCGACCCTGCCAGCGCGCCATCGCGGGCAAGCCCGTTCCTACAACGACGACGGGGGCGATGCTGTTGTAGGAGCGGACCCTGTCCGCGACTGAGCCTTCGCAGGTCGCGGACAGGGTCCGCTCCTACAAGCCGAGGCCGTCGCAGCTCAGGAATCCTCACCCGCCTTGCTGCTCGCCGCCTCGTGCCCGGGGTAATCGAGCAGCAGCCGGCGGGTGACGCCATTGCTCCAGCCGAAGCCGTCCTGCAGCGGGTATTCGCCGCCTTCGCCGCCGCCGGTGGGTGTCGGGTGGCGGCGTTCGATGCCGTATTTCTCGACCAGCTTGCTGTCGCTGCGATACAGCCGCGCCACCGTCGCCAGCCAGCGATGCGCGATATCGCGCGCGAACGCCGGCTGGCCGCAGCGGCGCAGGCCCTCGATCGCCAGCCACTGCAGCGGCGCCCAGCCGTTGGGCCGGTCCCATTGCTCGCCGCTGGCGACTTCGGTGGTGCCCAGGCCGCCGCCGGCGAGCAGGCGCTGGCGCAGCGTCTCGGCCAGCGCCTCGGCCTGCGCCGCGTCGGCGATGCCGACGAACAGCGGCGCGGTCGACGCCGCGGTCAGCGGCTCGCGTATGCGATCGAGCTGCCAGTGGTAGTCGAAGTAGGCGCGCTGCTCCGGGCTCCACATCAGCCGCTGGATCGCGCTGCGCCGCGCGTGGGCGCGCGCGCCGAAGTCCGCGGCATTGGCCTCGTCGCCGCCCTCCTTCGCCAGCGCGGCGATGCGCGACTCCAGCGCGTAGAGCCAGCAGTTCAGATCCACCGGCAGGATAGCCGTGGTGCAGATCGACGCCAGGCCGCCGGCTTCACCAAACCAGCGCGACGAGAAGTCCCAGCCGGACTCGGCGGCGGCGCGCAGATCGCGATATACGTCGTGCGACTTGCGGCTCGACGCGCGCGCCGTGGTCACGTCCTCCCGATAGCTTTCCTCGCGCGGCGTGTCGCGGTCGTCCCAGTAGCGGTTCAGCAGGCTGCCGTCGGCCAGCCGCACCAGGTGGCGATGCTCCTCGCCCGGGCGCAGCTCCAGCTCGCCCTCCATCCAGTAGCTGTATTCGCGGCGCAGCACCGGCAGATAGCGCGTCACGCAGCCCGGCTCCAGCGTCGCCAGCAGCTCGACCATGAACACGAACATCGGCGGCTGCGAGCGGCTCAGGTAATAGCTGCGGTTGCCGTTGGGCACGTGGCCGTAGGTGTCGATCAGGTAGGCGAAGTTATCGACCATGCCGCGCACCAGCTCGGCGCGGCCGCTGGCGGCCAGGCCGAGCATCGTGAAGTACGAGTCCCAGTAGTAGATCTCGCTGAAGCGCCCGCCCGGCACCACGTAGGCATGCGGCAGCGGCAACAGCGAGGACTGCGGCGGATGCTCGCGCGGCACGCGCCTGAGCACGTCCCAGAGGCCGTCGATGTGCTGCGCCAGGCTCAGCGAAGGATCGGACACGTAGCGCTCGCTGCCGCCGATCGTGTCGACGTCGAAGTTCGCATGCACGAATGCGCTCAGATCGAAGCCGGGCTGGTGGCATTGCTCGCGATAGGCGTCGAGCAGCGCGCGCGGATCACCGTGCGGCACCGCGTCGACGAAGGTCTTGCTGTCGGCGAACACGCGCTGTGTCTGCACCTCCACGAACAGCTCGTGATAACGGTCGGCGGGGCTCAGCGTGTCGGCCAGTGCGACGCCGCGGATGACGGGAGCAGCTTGCATCGGGTCCTTTGGCGGGCTCAGGCAATGAAGTCCAGTGTGACGAATCGGCGCTAACCTGCAAAACCCCGTTCCTCCCGAGTAGCCGCTTGCGGCATATCGAGGGACACTGACGCGATCCGATGCGTCCCTCGATACGCTCACTGCGTGAGCTACTCGGGATGAACGGGTTCTACCTGACGCCCTCACCGCCCATGGAACTGAGCATTCCCCCGATCACCGACCCCGGCCGTCGCCGCGGCGTTCTGATGATGCTGCTGGCCGTCGGCCTGCTGTCGCTGATGGACGGCGGGCTCAAGCTGCTGACGGCGCATTATCCGCCGGCGCAGGTCGCGTTCCTGCGCGGCGCCGCGTCGCTGCCTTTCGTGCTGGTGTGGATCGCGCGCAGCCAGGGTTTTGCGCCGCTGCTGAAAGTGCGCTGGCCGCTGCACCTGCTGCGCGGCGTGATCGGCGTCGGCATGATCACGGCGTTTGCCTACGCACTGCGCAGCCTGCCGCTGTCCACCGCCTACACCTTGTTCTTCGTCGCGCCGCTGATCATCACCGCGCTGTCCGGGCCGATGCTCGGCGAGCGCGTCGGCGTGCATCGCTGGATCGCGATCGTCGCCGGCTTCGGCGGCACGCTGGTGGTGCTGCGTCCCAGCGGCGACGGCCTGTTCAGCTGGCCGGCGCTGGCCGTGCTGGTCGCCGCCAGCGGCTACGCCCTGTCGGCCATCACCGTGCGCCTGCTCGGCCGCACCGACAGCAGCCAGAGCATGGTGTTCTGGCTACTGGTCTCGATGTCGATCGGCGCCGGTGCGCTGGCCGCGCCGGGATGGGTGCCGATCGCGCGCGAGCACGCGCCGCTGATCGTCGGCGTCGGCCTGTGCGGCGCGCTCGGCCAGTGGGCGATCACCGAAGCCTTCGCGCGCGCTCAGGCCTCGGTCATCGCGCCTCTGGAGTATTCGGCACTGGCCTGGGGCCTGCTGCTCGACCTTTTGCTGTGGCAGGCGCTGCCGGACCGCTGGACCCTGCTCGGCGGCACGATCATCGTCGCCAGCGGGCTCTACCTGATCCGCCGGGAAAAAGCGCCCGACGTCGTCGTGCCCTGAGTGTTGCCTGCTGCAGCCTAGCCCGGGTACAACCCGGGTTTAACCCGGGCTACAAAAGACGGGTCAGCGCGGCGCCGGCCAGCATCGCCGGCAGGAATACCAGGGCGGCCGGCTGCAGCAGCGCCAGGCTGACGATCGCCGGGCCCGGGCAGAAGCCCGACAGGCCCCAGCCGACGCCGAACAGCGCCGCGCCGATCAGCAGCCGCGTATCGACGCGCGTAGTCGCCGGCTGCGCGAAGCTGTCGCCGAGCAAGGGCCGCCCGCGCCGACGCATCCACCAGAAGCCCGGCAGCGTGACCGCCAGCGCGCTGCCCATCACCAGCATCAGCGACGGATCCCAGCCTGGCCCCAGTTTCAGGAAGCCCAGCACCTTGGCCTGCGAGGCCATGCCGGACACGGTCAGCCCGGCACCGAACACCAGGCCGGCAAGCAGCGCGACCACCGTGGTCTTTGCCGAGGTTTTCATTGCAGGACTCCCAGCATCGGGCCGCGCAACAGGCTCGCCGTCAGCATGCCGGTGGCCATGAACACCAGTACCGCGATCAGCGAGCGCTTCGACAGGCGCGCGATGCCGCAGACGCCGTGACCGCTGGTGCAACCGTTGCCGAGCCGCGTGCCGAAACCGACCAGCAGGCCGGCCGCGGCCAGCAGCACAACCGCGCCAGCACCTTGCGGCAAAGGCGCCGCAGGCAGCGGCACCCCGAGCGCAACCGCCAGCCAGGCGCCGCCGCCCAGGCCGACCAGGAAAGGCAGGCGCCAGCCGCGTGCCTCGGCGTCCAGTGCGCCATAGGCAATGCCGCTGATGCCGGCGATACGGCCGAGCGCCGCGTACAGCAGCAGCGCCGACAACCCGATCAGAACTCCACCCACCACTGCCATCTGCATTTGCCGTCTCCGCTCATGGCGCATACTATACCCCCTACCGTATATAGCCCGGCAAGCCGCGATGTCTGACTGGCAGCAGGACAAAAAGAAAATGCTCGACCGCCTGCGCCGCATCGAGGGCCAGGTGCGCGGCATCATCGGCATGATCGAGGCCGAGGGGGAATGCGAACCGGTGGTGCAGCAGTTCGCCGCCGCCCGCAAGGCCATGGACCGCGCGTTCTTCGACCTGATGGCCTGCGTGACCAAGCGCGAGCTGGCCGAACTCGGCATCGACGACGCCAAGGCGGAGTCGCGAATCGACGCGGTGACCGCGCTGCTGGCCAAGTACGGCTAGTGCGGTGACCCGGAGAAATTCGCCGTGATGAGCATCGCCATCGGCATCGTCGTCGGCCTGGTCCTCGGCCTCACCGGCGCCGGGGGCTCGGTATTCGCGGTACCGCTGCTGATGTTCGGCATGCACTGGAGCCTGCCCCAGGCCGCGCCGGTGGCGCTGATCGCGGTCTGCGCGGCGGCGGCTTTCGGCACCGTCACCGCCTGGGACGTGAGCTACGTGCGCTATCGCGCGGCGACGCTGATGTCGGCGCTTGGCCTGGTCACCGCGCCGCTGGGGCTGGTCGCCGCGAGCGCGATGCCGGGCGGCATGCTCGCCGGCCTGTTCGCCGCCGCGCTGGTGATCATTTCAGTGCGGATGCTGCTGCAGGCGCAACAGCATCCCGAGGAGACCCAGGTGGTACGCGCCTCCGTCGCCGGCGACGGGGCGCCCGCAGGCGGGCCGATCTGCCGCATCCATCCGGGCTCGGGGCGGCTGCTGTGGACGCGAGCCTGCGCGTTAACGATCTCCGCCATCGGCGCCGCCACCGGCTTCCTGTCCGGCCTGCTCGGCGTCGGCGGCGGCTTCGTGATCGTGCCCTCGCTGCGAGCCACCACCGCGCTGTCGGTGCATTCCGCGGTGGCGACCTCGCTGATGTCGATCGCGCTGACCAGTGCCGGCACCGTGCTGGTCTCTCTGCTGATGGGCCGGCCGATGCTGTGGGCCGCGGCACTGCCTTTCGTGGCCGGCGCGCTGGCGGGGATGTTCGCCGGCCGCAGCATCGCGCCGCGCATCGCCGGGCCGCGGCTGCAGCAGGGTTTCGCCGTGATGATGCTGGCGGCGGCCGGCGTGCTGATGATGAAGTCCTTCTAGGAGCCAAGCGTGCTTTTTCGCCAGTTCTTCGATGCCGCAACCGGCAGCTACACCTACCTGCTCGCCTCGGGCATCGGCCGCGAGGCGCTGATCATCGATCCGGTCAAGGAGCAGGTGCCGCAGTACCTGCAGGCCATCGCCCAGCTCGACCTGAAACTGCTGCGCGCGATCGACACCCATACCCACGCCGACCACATCACCGGACTCGGCGATCTGCGCGAGGCCACCGCCTGCGTGACGATGATGGGCGAGTTCACCAAGGCCGAATGCGTGTCCGAGTGTTTTCGCGACGGCGACATCATCGGCATCGAAAGCCTGCAGCTGCAGGCGCGCTTCACACCCGGGCATACCGGAGAATCCTTCAGCCTGGTGCTCGATCCGCAGCGGCCCCGCGCGGTGATGACCGGCGACGTGCTGCTGATCCGCGGCACCGGCCGCACCGATTTTCAAAGCGGCGATGCCGGCCGCTCCTGGGACTCGATCCACGAGGTGCTGCTGCGCCTGCCCGACGAGACCCTGGTCTACCCGGCGCACGACTACAAGGGCTGGACCGTGTCCTCGATCGGCGAGGAGCGCCGCTACAACCCGCGGCTCGCCGGCAAGAGCCGCGAGCAATACATCGAGCTGATGAACGCACTGAAACTGCCGAACCCGAAGCTGATGGACATCGCGGTACCGGCAAACCTGGCCTGCGGCCGGGTGTACTGAAACACGGCATCGCGGCCTAGCCCGGGTACAACCCGGGTTTCACCCGGGCTACGGACTGAACGCGTCGCCACCGCGTTCGTTCCGGGCAGGGACGCAGCGGATCAACGTCGCGTACAGGATCGCAGGCTATCCTTCGGCCTCATCGATACCGGCGCCGAGCCAGCCGACTCCCGACATGAATGCTGCGATCCTGGTCCTGACCCTGCTGCTGTGCGTTGCGATGTCGGCGATCATCGTGCGCGTCGCGCGACTGCCGCTGCCGCTGACGCAGATCGCGCTCGGCGCGGTCATCAGCGTGCCCAGCTACGGCCTGCATGTCGACCTGGAGCCGCATCTGTTCCTGCTGCTGTTCGTGCCGCCGCTGCTGTTCGCCGACGGCTGGCGCATGCCCAAGCGCGAGTTCTTCCAGGCGCGCGAACGCATCCTGGCGCTGGCTTTCGGCCTGGTGCTGTTCACCGTGGTCGCGGTCGGTTACCTGCTGCACTGGATGATTCCGCATCTGCCGCTGGCGGCCGCGTTCGCGCTGGCCGCGGTGCTGTCGCCGACCGACGCGGTGGCGGTGTCGGCGCTCGCCGGTGGAGCAGGAATCCCGAAGCGGCTGATGTACACGCTCGAAGGCGAGGCGCTGATGAACGACGCCAGCGGCCTGACCGCGTTCAAGTTCGCGGTCGCCGCTGCGGCCACCGGCGCGTTTTCGCTGTACGACGCCTCGATCGCGTTCGTACTGGTGGCGATCGGCGGCGTCGCCATCGGCGCGCTGATGGGCTGGGGCATGGCGCTGTTCCAGAAGTGGCTGGCCGGCTGGACCCGGGTGCAGGCGCAGGGCACGATCGTGATGATCCTGCTGCTGCCGTTCGCCTCGTATCTGATCGCCGAAGAAGCCGGCACCAGCGGCATTCTCGCCGCCGTGGCAGCCGCGATCACGCTGAATCTGAAAAGCGCCGCCGACGCCGGCGCCGACACGCGCATCGCGACCACGCATATCTGGTCGATGCTCGAATACGTGCTCAACGGCGTGATCTTCGTGCTGATGGGCCTGCAGCTGCCCGACATCATTCTCGACGCGCTGAGCGAGTCGTTCCAGGAAGGCGGCTGGTCGGACGCGCTGCGCCTGCTGACCTGGGCGTTCGCGACCTGGGTAGCGCTGATCGTCGCGCGCGTGGTCTGGGTCTGGGGCATGTTGCGCTTCACCCATCTGGTGGCGCGCTGGCGCGGCGACGGCCACAAGCCGATGCCGCGCCGCCGGCTGATGTGGGCCACCGCGCTGGCCGGCGTGCGCGGCGCGATCACGCTGGCCGGTGTGCTGTCGCTGCCTTTCGTCATCGAGGGCAACGCGCCGTTCCCGCAGCGCAGCCTGATGGTATTCCTCGCTGCCAGCGTGATCCTGATTTCGCTGATCGCCGCCGCGATCGGCCTGCCGTGGCTGCTGCGCGGCATCACCGTCGAGGAAGAAGATCCGGAAGAGCGCGAAGAACAGCTGGCGCGCATCCAGGCCTGCGAAGCCGCCGTCGCGGCGATCGCGGTGGCCGCGCGCGAACCCGGCAGCGAGCGCGAGGAAGAAGACCAAGGCTCGTTGACGTCCAAGGCCGCGCAGAAAATGATCTCGGCCTATCAGCAGCGCTTGCGCACCTTGCGCGAGGAAGACGGCCCGGACAATCACCGCGAGCGCGCCGACGCCGAACGCGAGTTGCGCCTGATCGGCATCCGCGCCGAACGCAACGAGGTCATGCGCATGCACCGGCTCGACGAGATCAACGACGTGGTACTGAACGCGCTGCTGTACGAAATCGACATGCGCGAAACCGCGCTGGCGCCGCCGACCCGCAAGCACTGATGCGGCGGCGGCCAGCGGATGTGGAAAAGCTGCGGCTCTGAATATGTCTCCCTCTCCCCTTGTGGGAGAGGGAGGCCCGAAGGGCCGGGAGAGGGGTTGTACGCTGAAGCGCCTCGCAACCTCTCCGGTCTCGCCAATTAATCCACGCGCATCACCGGATACAGGTTCAGCCGCTCGTCGCGCGACGGCGAACGCTGCGCAAAGAAGTTCAGCCGCGCCGCCGGGCTCGCCGCAAACGCCGCATCCTCGGTGAGCTTGCGCTTGAACTCCGCCGCCAGCGCCGGATCTTTCGCCAGCAGGTCGCGCGCGACATCCTCGGCGACATAGGCTTCCATGTATTCCTTCTGCTCGAAGGCGATGTTGAAGAAGCCCCAGGCCGCGAACGAGTCCGGCGCGCCGGGTTCGAGCAGGCCCATGACCAGCCGTGCGTTCGGCTGGTGGATCGGCACGAACAGCGAGCCCGCCGGCACGCCGCGCGTCTCCGGCTTCCACTCGCCATCGAACTCGACCGCGGTGCGATTCTCGAACGACTCTTTCGCATAGCGCACCGCGGTCGCACGGAACACCTGCACCGGGCCCGGCGCCTGCTCTTCGTCGAACCTGCGATAGACGATGTTGTGCAGCGCGAATTTCTGCTTGAGCCAGTCGGCCTGCGCCGCCGGCACGATGTAGCCGCTGCCGGGCGCCACGACGCTATACAGCGGCTGCGGGTCGTCGCGCATCGGCAGATGCCAGACCTGTTTTTTGCGATCGTCGTAGCGCGTCATCAGCGCGCCGGAAACATCCGACGGCGTGCGTGTGTAGGCGTAACCGAGAAAATCGATCGTGCGTATCTTGTCGCTCACCTTCCAGCTCAGCGGCACCGTACCGCTGAGCTGGATCGCGCGCTGGTCCGCGGCCGCGGTCAGCTTGAGCCAGTCCTGCCCATGCTCGGCCATTTGCGCCAGCAGCGCGTCGATGGTGTTGCGGGTGATGCGCACGCGCGTCTTGTAATCCTTCCACGAATGCGTCTCGACCAGCACGCCGAAGCGGTTGCGCTGCACGAAATAGCCATTGGAAAAACGCGGCGGCGGCACGCTGTCGGCAAAGCCGGAACTGGGATCGTCGTCGACGACGAAGGCCGGATAGAACGCCAGCGGCAGCGAGCCTTTTTTCGACAACTGCCGGTTGACGTCGCTGCGCAGCGCCAGGCCGGCGGCGCGCAGTGCCTGGTCGCCGGAATACACCGGCTCCACCGTGATCGATACATCGTGCTGAAACTTGGCGCCGTCGGTGACATGCAGGTCGGCCGCGAGCAGCGGGTCCCAGGTATTGATCAGCTGCAGCATCGCCTGCATCTCCGGCGTGTCGGCCTTCATGTAGTCGCGATTCAGGTTGTAGTTCTGCGCCGTGGTGCGCCAGCCCATTTCGGCCGGACCGACCTGGTTCGGCCGCTGCCAGGGTCCGAAGCGTTCGTGGCCGTCGACGTTGAACACCGGCACGAACAGCAGCACCTGCCTGTCGAGCATGCCCTTGTCGGTCTTGCCTTCGAGCGCGTCGCGCAGCGCCAGAAAGCCCGCGTCCTTGCCGTCGATCTCGCCGGCATGAATGCCACCCTGGATCAGCATCACCGGAACGTGTTTGGCCGCAGCGGCCTGCGGCGTCAGCGCACCGCTGCGCGACACCACCATCAGCATCATCGGACGGCCTTCCGGCGTGCGCCCGAACTCCTCGCACCTGACCGCCTCGGGCCAGCGCGCGGCGAAGTCCTGGCACAGCCGGATCACCTCGTCGTAGCGGCCGGTCTTGATGAAGCCGGATTGCTCGGAGATGGTTTTGAGATCGGGTTTCGCGTCGGGCGCGGCTTGCGCGGACGCGGACAATAAGGCGAGAACGACGGCCGCTTGGCGCAACTTGAGCATCACAGGTCCCTGCGATTATCGGAAGACCGACATGCTATGCGCTGGGCGCGCGCAAACATACGGTGCAAACCACCAGACGTCGTAGTGGTAGGAGCGGATCCTATCCGCGACCGTGCCGGTGGAGCCTGCGTCGCGGATAGGATCCGCTCCTACAGGTTGACGATCTCGACCGGCTCGATCTCGTCCGCCGGCTCGAAGCCGAATACGCGGGCGTAGAAATAAAACTCCGCCGACAGCGCGCGCCGATTCGCCTCCAGCGCACGAAAGCCATGTCGCTCGTTCGGGAAACTGACATAGGCCACCGGCAGGCCCTTGGCGCGCACCGCTTCGAACATCGCCTGCGACTGGTTCGGCGGCACCACCGCATCGAGCAGGCCCTGGAACAGGATCAGCGGAGTCGACAGCCGCCCGGTGTGATGGATCGGCGAGCGCTCGCGATACAGCGCCTGCATTTGCGGATACGGGCCGACCAGGCTGTCCAGGTAGCGCGACTCGAACTTGTGCGTGTCGCGCGCCAAGGTCTCCAGATCGCCGATGCCGTAGTAGCTGGCGCCGGCCTTGAAAGTGTCGCGGAAGGTCAGCGCGGCGAGCGTGGTGTAGCCGCCGGCGCTGCCGCCCTTGATGCACAGCTTGTCGCCGTCGACCAGGCCGCGCCCGACCAGGTAGCGCGCCGCGTTGACCGCATCGTCGACATCGACCACGCCCCACTGCCCGTTCAGGCGCTGGCGATAGGCGCGGCCATAGCCGCTGCTGCCGCCGTAGTTGACGTCGACGATCGCGAAACCGCGGCTGGTCCAGTACTGGATCGCGGCGCTGAACGTCGGCGTGGCCGCGCTGGTCGGGCCGCCGTGATTGAGCACGCGCAGCGGCGGCTTCGCGCCTTCGGGCAGCGTGTGGTCACGGTTGCGCGGCGCGTAGAAGAACGCGTGCGCGGACTTGCCGTCGGTGGTCGGGAACGTGATCGCCTGCGGCGCCGATACGTAGGCCTCGTCGATCTGCAAGGGGCTGGAGCGACGCAGCACTTCGCAACGACAGCTGGCCAGATCCAGCCGCACCAGCGCCGGCGCCTGCGTCGGCGAACCGCCGACGAAGACGATGAAGCCGTCGCCGACTTTTACATCCGCGATATCGCGATACGGCGTCGCGATCTCGGTGAGCTTGCCGCTGTCGGCATCCAGCAGCGCCAGCTGCGAATCGCCGCGACGGCGGAACGCGCAGACGATGCCGCCGTCGCGATCGAAGCCGTACAGGCTCATGCCGAACGTCCATTGCGGCGCGCCGAACTCGGCGTCGAGTTCGTATAGCGCGCGCGTCTCGCCGCGGCGCCAGCGAAGCAGATTCCACCAGCCGCTGCGATCGGAGACGAAGACCAGTTCGCCGCGCGGCGAAAACTCCGGCTGGAAGATGGACTCGTCGTCGCCGCCGGCGACCAGCGACGTCGTGCCGATCGCGCCATCGGCGTCGACGGTAGCGAGCCACAGGCTGCTGCCATCCCAGGGCATGTTCGGATGCATCCAGCTCAGCCAGGCGAGCTGGCGGCCATCGGCACTGAGGCGCGGCGACGAATAGAAATCCGCGCCGGCGACCAGCACGGTCTGCGCATGCGGCGCGTCCAGCGCGATCGCCACCAGCGTGTTCTGCGGCTCGCGGCCGGCGACGCGATGATCCTCGCGCACGACGATCAAGCGGCGATGCACGCGGTCGATGATCGCATCGGCGTAGCGCAGGCCGGGCTCGCCGGCGATCACGCTGGCCACGCGCGTGCGCAGATCCATCGCGTACACGGCCTGGTCGGCATCGTTGCTGAAATACACCACGCCGTCGCCGATCACGCTGGCACCGCCGCCGTATTCGTGCACGCGGCTGCGCAGGCTCAGAGGCGCGTCGTTGAGATCGCGGCATTCGCCGTCGGCGCCGCGATGCACCAGCACCGAACGCCCGCCTTCGGCTGCGCGCGACTCCAGCCAGTACAGCTCGTCACCGCGGACGCTGATGCTGCCCAGGCCAACCGCGTCGGCGAATACGGCGTCGAGGCTGATCGGCGATTTCCACGAGCCCGGCGCGGCGGGTTTGGCTGGCGTGTCCATCGCGGCATTGTGCCAGCAACGCCGACGGCGATTGTGGTCGGCTCCCTCGATACGCCCGCAAAAGCGCGGGCTACTCGGGACGAACGGAGGTTGGTTGGTTCTTCAGCACCACAAACCCGTTCGTCCCGAGTAGCCGGGGCTACATCCCGGCGTATCGAGGGGCCGGATCGCGCTTCAATGCACGCAACCCCGCTTCTCGAAATCCGCAACGCCGGAATACCCCGCCACCGGCAGATACTCGCCCATCACCTCGCGCTCGTCGCCGGGCTTGCGCGTGTTCTGCACGGCGTGCGTGAACCCGGGCGAAGGCAGCATGTTGCGCAGAAACAGCATGCCGTCGTCGCTGTGCCCGGCGCCGTCGCCGGCCTCGGTCCATTCGAGCCAGGCGACGCCGCACTCGGCGCGCGCGTTGCGCGGACGATCGGCGCTGCGGCTGACGACGATGGTGTAGCCACGCTGTGCGTCCAGCGGCAACTGCTCGTCATAGAGACAGGCCATCGCCTTTTGCGTGTAGGCCTCGTAGTTGCAGACCGACCAGTAGCGCAGCTCGCCGCGCTGCATGCGGCCACCGCCGGCCTCGGTTGCCGGAATGCGCGGCAGGCGGCCCTGCAGCACCACCAGCGGCGCGTAGCCGCGATTGATCATCGCCGTCAGATAGGCATTGTCGGGATTGCTCAGCACGCCGCCCTTGCGCTGCGGATCGCCGCCGCAGTTCTTCAGGTAAATGCACGCGGCCTGATGGCGCGTGTCGTAGAACGCATGCCACTGCGGCGGATCGTCGGCCGGAAACGTCTTCGGCTGCAGCGGCCGGTCGCGTGCGACCGAGTACGCGGCTTTCGCGACCACCGTGCCGGGCATCGGCTTTTCATTGGCCGCGATGCGCGCGCAGGTTTCGGCTTCGGACAAGGGCACGCCGTCGGCGCCTATCAATCGTGCCTGCGGCAGCGCGACGCCGCCGGTGCGGCCGTACTTTTTGTCGGGCACATAGACGCGATACAGCAGCGCGACTTCGCGCTTGCCCTTGCCCGAGTACAAGTGATTGGGCGCGCGCGGCGTCGTCGGGTCCTCCGCCGCGATGCGCGCATGCCAGCGCCGCGGCCGGGTGTTGCGCTCGACACCGTCGACGAAGGGATTGCGGCTGCCGGCGTCGGGGACGATGTCCAGATCGGTCAGCGCGTCGCTGGGTTCGGCCGCGCTTTCGTACAGCACCAGCGAGGTGTAACGCGCGTGGGCGAAGTCGCCGCCCAGTTCCAGCTCGGTGTTCTCGGGCAAGGTGAAACGCGCCGCCCAGTAAGCGGCGCCGCTGTCCGGATACGCGTAGTTGCGCACCGGATCGTCGCGCACCCAGGGGCCGTTCCAGAAACAGCTGTTTTCGGCGATGGCCGCGTCCGCCGGCACCGTCGGCGAATCCGGGTCCGGCGGCGGCGCCTTGCAGGCGGCGAGCGCGGCCAGCAGTAGCGCGAGGCACAGCGGCAGAGGACGGATCATGGTGGTGCACGGCGACAGGCGATACCCGGTGCAAGCAATCGCCCGGCCATCTTCGGTCGGCAATCCTTTGCCGCGCTGCGCGGCTACGATGCGCCGAGATTCGCCCGACGCGCCGCGACGTCGCCGAGCACCGCCCAGTCCTGGTCGCCGGCGCCATGCGCGAGCGCGTCGAGCAGCGCGTCGCGAATCACCGCCGCCATCGGCAGCGACACGCGCGACTTGCCGGCGGCGCTGAGGCCGAGTTCCACGTCCTTGAGCCCGAGCGATGCCTTGAAGCCGGCGGGCTCATAGCGACGCTCGGCGATCATGCCGCCATAGCCGCTGTAGACGGGTGTCGCAAACAAGGTCTGGGTCATCATGCCGATGAAGTCCGCGGCCTCGACGCCGTGGGCGCGCACCAGCGCACTGGCCTCGGCCATGCTCTGGATCGCGCTGGCGATCATCAGGTTGCCGGCGATCTTGACCACGTTGGCGCGCTCGGGCTCGACGCCGAAGTTCCAGCACCTCTTGGACATCGCATCCAGCGCCGGCTGCGCCAGCGCGATGCCGGCGGCGTCGCCCGCCACGACGATGTTGAGCTGCCCGGCCTGCGCCACCGGTGGCCGGCCGAACACCGGCGCGGCGACGTAGACGGCACCCTGCGCGCCGACCGCAGCCGCCAGCTCGCGGGCGTAGTCGACCGAAACCGTCGCGTGATTGACCACGACCGTGCCCGGCTTCAGCGCCGCGAGCAGGCCGCCATCCATCACCGAACGCAGCGCCTGATCGTCGGCCAGCATGATCAGGACCGCGTCGACGTCGACGGCGACGTCGGCAGCCGTGGCCGCCAGCCTGGCGCCGGCCTCCATCAGCGGCACGGCGCGCTCGGCGCTGCGGTTCCACACTACCAGCTGATGGCCAGCCTTGAGTTGATTGGCCGCCATCGGCAGCCCCATTTCACCTAGCCCGATGAACCCGATCTTCACTGCGCACTCCTCTTTTTTAATAGGTCTGACCGGAAGCAGCCAACTCGTCGATACGTTGCCGACTCGCTGTCGCCCCACGATGCTGCGTGATGCGCTCCGGTGAAGTATCCGGGGCCATCGACAAAATAAACATTCGCGGCCAACGCGTACGGTCTGGCCGCAGCCAACGCTGCGAAGGACGCTAGTCCGCTGCATCGGTGGAAAAGCATCTGGATAGCGGTGCCAGCGCGGTGCGATGCAAGGAGAAAAGCACAGCAATAGCAGCGCTATTGCGAGCATTTTCGACGCCGCAGCGCGCTGTGATGGCGCCGATAGCCAGGTGCGATTTCATCGATGCAGTGGACTAGGGCTTGGGGCGCTGCACGCTGGACTGCAGGTTGGCGCGCACCTGCTGCGCGTCGAACGCCTTGAGGTTGTCGGCGGGCTTGGCGCCCTTGAACACCAGGATGTCGGCCTGCGCGTTGTAGGCCTCGCCATTGCCGCCGCCGAGTATCGTGCCCAGGCCGATCGACAGACCCGAGCCGAAGTTGCCGGAGCTGCCGCCGATGCCCAGGCCGACGCCGCCGCTGCTGCCGGATTTCGCGGCGTCGGCATGCGTCTGCCGATCGGCGATCACGAACCAGTCGTAGCCATTGTTGATCGTGACTTCGGCGGCGCGGTACATCAGGTAGTTCTCGACCACGTCGCGCGGCGTTTGCGAATTGCCGGTGTAGGTGATGCGGTAGCGATTGGTCTCGAGCCGCTGCTCGGAATAACCCAGGCCGTCCTTGGCCGGCTGGTACGGCGTCGCGGTGGCACAGGCGGCCAGCAGTAGCGGCGCCAGCAGGGCGGCGGCGAGCGCGGCGTGGTTTTTCGAAGAAACGAACATGCAATTCTCCTGGTTCACATTCAGACGGATACGCGACAGAAACAGTTCCGGATGCCTCATGGCTGAAAGCGCTTCGGATCGACCGCCATGCGCCGGCAGGAGCGCGCGACGACGCCGTCGGACAAGGCGGCGCGCAGGGCCGGCCCGGCGAGTTGCAGGCTGCGTGCGGCGGCCTCAGCGCGCAGGCGCTGCAGCCGCGTGCGGCGCATCAGCGTCGCGGCCCAGTCCGGCAACAGCACGGCACCGGCACCGATGAACACCTCGCGCGCCAGGACGCCGCCGGCCACCGGCACGGCGATGTTCTGCAACACCTCCAGCACCTCGCGCGAGCGCGCATCGAAGCGCAACTCGGGCTGCACCCGCGCGAAGTAACGCGCCACCGCCGCAGCCGACTTCGGCACGCGACGCGCACCGAGCATTTCGGCGACTCGCGCAGTCTCGCGGTAGTAGCGGTCGCGTGCGGCAGGCGTCAGCGTCTCGCCGCGATACCGCTGGAATCCGGCGAGAAAGCTCGACATTTCGGTCACGTGCACCCAGGTCAGCAGATCCGGATCGGCCGCCGAATAAGGCAGGCCGTCGGCGGTCACGCCGCGCACCCGCGTGTGGATTTGCGCGACGCGCGCGATCATCCGCGCCGCCTCGGCTTGCGGCGCGTAGCTGGTGGCGGCAACGAAGGCGGTGGTGCGGCGCAGCCGGCCCATCAGGTCTTCGCGAAAATTGGAATGATCGTAGACGCCGGCGAGTGCGCGCGGATGCAGCGTCTGCAGCATCAGGGCACAGACGCCGCCGGCCATCATGCCGGGAAAATCCGCATGCACTTTCCAGGTGAGGCTGCGCGGGCCGAACAGGCCGGCGTCGCCGCGCGGCTGGTCGTAGTCCACCGGCGTCTCGGTCTCGCGGGTCAGCAGCGCGATCAGCGTGGTGCGTAGACGCGCCTTGAGTTGAGTCCTGCCGGGAATGAGCATCGCCATGGCGCATTGTCGCAGGCCTTTGCGCCGGCGGCAGGTTCAGCCACGGCTCACGGCGCGGCGGTCATCTTGATAACTCTCAAGCTTCAGCACGGCCGCTCGCGGCCTATGCCAAGGAAGGCTCGACATGCCGCATCAACACCGCATTCATCGCGCCGGAGCGCGCTCATGAGCTTCGCACCGGGCACGCGCGTGCGTTACGGCGTCATCGGTGCCGGCTGGATTTCGCAGCAGGCTTTCATGCCCGGCGTGCAGCACACCGGCAACTCGCAGCTGGCGGCGCTGGTGACCGGCGACGAGGACAAGGCGCGCGTGCTATCGGCACGCTACGGCATCCGCGCCTGGGGCTACGCGCAATACGGCGAGCTGCTGGCCAGCGGCGAGATCGATGCGGTCTACATCGCGCTGCCCAACTTCATGCACCGCGACTACGCGGTGCGCGCGCTGGAAGCCGGCCTGCACGTGCTGCTGGAAAAACCGATGGCGATACGCGAGGCCGACTGCATCGCGATCCGCGACGCGGCGGTACGCCACAACCGCCGGCTGATGATCGCCTACCGCCTGCACTCCGAGCCCGGCACGCTGGCCGCGGTCGAGCTGATGCGGCGCGGCGCGATCGGCGAGATCCGCGCGTTCTCGTCGCTGTTCTCGCAGCAGGTCACGCCGAGCAATCACCGCGCCGAGCATGGTTTCTGGAGCGGCCCGGTCGCCGACATGGGCCCTTATCCGATCAACGCCGCGCGCATGCTGTTCGCCGCCGAGCCGGTCGAGGTCAGCGCCGTCGGCGTGCGTCATCCGCATACCACGTTCGACTTCGACGATACCGTCAGCGTGACGATGCGCTTCCCCGACGAGCGCCTGGCGCAGTTCACCGTCAGCTACTTCGGTGCGCCGGTGGACCAGTACCGGGTGCTCGGCACGCACGGCGATCTGGAAGTCTCCCCCGGCTTCATGTTTGGCGTCGGCGTCAGGCACCGGCTGACCGTCGAAGGCAACACCAGCGAGCGCGAATTCCCGGTCACCGACCAGTTCGGTGCCGAGCTGCAGTATTTCTCCGAATGCATCCTCGACGGCCGTGATCCGGAACCCGATGGCGAAGAAGGCCTGGCCGATGTGCGCATCATCGAGGCGATACGCCTGGCGCTGGAAACCGGCGAGGCACAAAAGCTCGCGCCGTTCAGCCGCGCACGCCGGCCCGAACCGGAGCAGGCGGTGGAACTGCCGCCGGTGCAGGCGCCGGAGCTGATTCACGCGGCGCCGCCGGACAGCTGAGCCCGCGCCGCCTCGGTCCGCTCCTACCGCAGCGGTCTCACCAGCGGCGCCCACGAACGGGGTCCGGTGGAGCCGCATGCCGCACCCGGCGCTTCTGCTATCGTCGCCCGCATTACGAGGGGAGAGGCCGGTGAGCAAGACGACCAAGAAAAAATCCGGCGGCGTCGCCGCGGCGCTGCTCGATGCGCATTGCGCGTTCGTGATCGAGCAGCTGACCGGCGAGGCGCTGATGCCGCTGCTGGAGCAGGGGCTGGACGCCGCGCTGGCCGACGCGGCCAGGCTCAAGCTCAAGGACGTGGTCACGCCGAAGATGATCAAGGACACCACGCGCACCTACGCGGTGGAGCTGCAGCTCGGCGGCGGCGTGCCCGAGCTGGTCGGCGACATTGCGCGCGCGCTGCACGGCCACAAGATCCATCAGGCCACCACGTTCGGCGAGCTGATTTCGGACCATGCCGTCAGCCAGTACCTGGACAAGATTCTCGAGTTCAAATCCCTGCGCGAGAAAATTGCGCTGGAGCTGTTTTCCGGGCCACTGTACGCCGAGTTCGCCTCCGACCTGCTGTATCACGGCATCCAGGGCTACCTGTCGAACAATCCGCTGACGCGCAATATCCCCGGCGCCGGCTCGATGATGAAACTCGGCAAGCGGGTCATGAGCAAGGCGTCGCCGGGCCTGGAATCATCGCTGGAAGACGGGCTGAAGAAATACATCGGCAAGAGCGTCGAGGCGACGTCGAGGCGCAGCGTCGATTACCTGCTGCACCACATCGACGACGCCGCGATCAGGGATATGGCGCTGGACATCTGGGATCGCGTGCGCGAACTGCCGGTGGCCGTGCTGCGCGCCGACATCAGCAGCCTCGACCAGGAAGAACTGTTCGTGATCGGCTACGAGTATTTTCAGGAACTGCGCCGCACCGACATCTTCAGCACCTTGATCGAGGCGGCGATCGACGCGTTCTTCGACAAGTACGGCGACAGCACGCTGACCGCGCTGATCGACGACATCGGTGTGACCCGGCAGATGATGATAGGCGAAGCGCGCCGCTACGCGCCGCCGATCCTGAAGACCTTGAAGAAGAAGAAAATGCTGGACGCGACCGTGCGGCGTTATCTGGAGCCGTTCTATCTGTCGGGGCAGGTCGAGCAGATCGTCGCGGCGTCGGTTTAAGGCGGTCGCGGATGGGATCCGCTCCTACAGAGTTGCCAATGTAGGAGCGGACCCTGTCCGCGACTGCGCCAGCGATCCATGCCTGAGCGCATAGTGGTAGGTGAATTCGGCGCCGAGCAGAAAGATCTGCGCCGAGTAGTACACCCAGACGATCACCACGACCAGCGTGCCCGCCGCGCCGAACGACGATGAAATCGCCGCGGTGCCGAGATACAGCCCGATCAGGAACTTGCCGATCGCGAACATCAGCGAGGTCGCGGCGCCGCCGATCCAGACATCGCCCCAGGCGATGCGCACGCTCGGCAACAGCTTGTAGATCAGCGCGAACAGCGCGGTGATCACGCCGAAGCTGACGACGAAGTTGAGCAGTTGCAGCAGCACGGCGGTGCCCATCAGCCAGTGATTCCACAAGGTTCCGACCGCGGCGATGGCGGCGCTGGCGATCAGCGACACGATCAGCAGAAAGCCGACGCCGATGATCACACCCAAGCTCAGCAGGCGCTTGTGTATGAAGCGCATGATGCCGCCGCCGGTGGGAACCGGCGCTTTCCAGATGCGGTCCAGATCCGCCTGCAGCTCGGCAAACACCGTGGTCGCGCCGATGAACAGCGTGGCGACGCCGATGGCGATCGAGAACAGGCCGCCGGACAGGCTGCTGGAGCTGGTCAGGATCGCCTGAATCGCCTGCGCACCGTTGTCTCCGACCAGTTCGGACAGCTGTCCGAACAGCGCGCCGCGCGCGGCGTCTTCACCGAAGATCAAGCCGGCGATGGTGATCACGATCAGCAGTAGAGGCGCCAGCGACAGCATCGTGTAGTAGGCGATCGCCGCCCCCATGCTCGATGCATTGTCGTCCGACCATCCGACCACGGCGTGCTTGGCCAGGCTGCCGATTTCGCGGGGCGTGAGCAGGCGGCCGTTCGCCATGATTCGACTCCGATGCCAGGCGCGTTGCGCGATGGCCCACACGATAGAAGCGCTGCCTGAACTTCAACGATACGGCGGCAGTCTGTATTGGGCCGGTGCTTTCACACCGCGCCATCGGATAACAAGAAGGAGCTTCAAATGGCCAGAATCCTCGTGCTTTACTACAGCATGTATGGGCACATCGAGACGATGGCCGGCGCGATCGCCGAAGGCGCGCGCAGCGTTGCCGGCAGCACGGTCGACATCAGGCGCGTGCCCGACACGATGGACGCCGAGGCGCTGGCCAAGGCGCATGCGAAAACCGACCAGGCGGCGCCGATCGCCAGCGTCGACGAGCTGGCCCACTACGACGCGATCGTCTTTGGCGCGCCGACGCGCTACGGCAACATGTGCGGACAGATGCGCGTGTTCCTGGATCAGACCGGTGCGCTTTGGCAGAAAGGCGCGCTCGTGGGCAAGGTCGGCAGCGTGTTCACGTCCAGCGGCACGCAACATGGCGGCCAGGAGAGCACGATCCTGAGCTTTCACACCTCGCTGCTGCACCTGGGCATGGTCATCGTCGGCCTGCCCTATTCCTGCCAGGAGCAGATGGGCGTCGAGGAAGTCAAAGGCGGCTCGCCGTACGGAGCGAGCACCATCGCCGGCGGCGATGGCTCGCGCAAGCCCAGCGAAAAAGAGCTGGGGATGGCGAAGTTCCAGGGGCGGCATGTGGCGCAGATTGCGGCGAAGCT
This sequence comes from Hydrocarboniphaga sp., assembly GCF_965279055.1. NCBI lineage: Bacteria > Pseudomonadati > Pseudomonadota > Gammaproteobacteria > Nevskiales > Nevskiaceae > Hydrocarboniphaga > Hydrocarboniphaga sp. The sequence continues at coordinate 4,031,433 of NZ_OZ257125.1, forward strand.
CGCCGCGTAGAGCAGGTCGCGGACAGGGTCCGCTCCTACATCGTCACCTGTAGGAGCGGACCCTGTCCGCGACGACGACTGCGCTAAATCCCGCCAGAAACCAGTGTCCTCGCCAGATCCAGATCGAAGCTCTCGCGTGGCCGCTCACCGGCAAACTGCTGCGCCTGCCGCGCTTTTTCGACGACCGCGGCCATGCCGAAGAACTCGTGCGCGACGCCGTGATAATCGCGGCGCTGCACCGATACGCCGTCCTCCTGCAGCGCCTCCTGCAGCATCGCGCCGTCGCTGCGCAGCGGATCGAGCTGCGCGTTGATGATCGTGACCGGCGGCAGGCCACGCAGATCGGCGCCGACCAGATTCAGCCGCGTATCGGCCTTGTCTTCCGGCGAACGCAGCAGCTTGTCGAGGAACCAGGTGATCATCGCCTTGTTCAGCGGCTGCGCGATCGCGTTTTCGATGTACGACGGCGTGCTGGTGCTGCCGGTCTGGGCCACCGGGTAAACCGATAGCACATGGCAGGGCGCGGTCAGGCCGGCGTCGCGCGCGGCGATCGCGGTCGCTAGCGCCAGATTGCCGCCGGCGCTTTCACCGGCGATCGCGATGCGCCCCGGATCGCCGCCGAAACTCGCCGCGTTGTCGGCGACCCAGCGATACGCGGCCAGCGCATCGTCCCAGGCCGCCGGGAAGCGATGCTCGGGCGCACGCCGGTAGTCCACCGACACCACGATGGCGCCGGCCTGCGCACTGAGGCCGCGCGCGCCGCCGTCGTAGACATCGAGATCGGCGATCACCCAGCCGCCGCCGTGGAAGTACACGACAACCGGCAGAGGCGTCGCGCCGGTGGGCGTGTAAATACGCGCGCGCAGTTCGCCAGCGGCGCCCGGAATCACCCGGTCGACACTGCTGACGCCGGGCACCAGCGCCTCTGGCGAGGGATCACGGCCCTGGTTGCGTAGTACGGCTTTTACCGCATCGGCCGCCGTCGGCTGACGCCGCGCCTGCTCGACGTCGCATTTCTCGATCGCATCCGGATCGAAGGCGAGGAAGGCGTTCATCACCTCCAGCATGTCGTCGTCTGCGCGGATTGTCGCGGTGACCTTGCCGATCGCCGCTTTCACTGCATTGGGTTTTCTGTCCTGCTCGTCACGATGCTCGTCGTTCACGGCGGCCTTGCTCCTGTCGTCGGACATCACACACTCCTTGTGTTGGCTACGTACCCGATCGCGTCCTTGCGATCGACTGCAGTAGCAAGCTAGGCCTGCGGCGCCACACTCGTGCTGAACTGCAAGGCCGTTTCACCGCGCGATCGACTCAGGGCTTTAGACAGCGGTTGATATCCACGCCGTGGAAGCCGGGCGCAGGCGCGGCGATATCGTTCATGCTGGATTCCAGGTCGGCAGCGTTGAATCGCGGTTTTCCGGGCGCGAGAGCGCGCCTTTGCCGTGCGCTAGCTCCACCTCCTAAGGCGATCACCGAATGCGGCCCGACGCACCCTGCTTCATCGTCTTCAACATCGGCTCGGGTCACGGCGATCCGGCGGCGGCCAAGAAGACCATCGCCGACGCGATGCGCCGGGCCGGTCGCGAGTTCGAGCTGCTCGAGGTCGATGATCCGAAAACCCTGCCGGACATCGCCCGGCGCGCGGTGCAGATGGCGGTGGAACGCGACGGCATTGCGGTGGCGGCGGGTGGCGACGGCACCATCAACACCGTCGCCGCCGCCGTGCTGGAATCGGAGCGGCCTTTCGGCGTGCTGCCCCAGGGCACGTTCAATTATTTCGGCCGCGCCAACGGCCTGTCGCAGAACATCGAGGAGTCGGTGCAGACCTTGCTCAGCGGACGCATCCAGCCGACACAGGTCGGGCTGATCAATGGCCGTGTATTCCTGGTCAATGCCAGCATCGGCCTGTATCCGCGCATTCTCGAAGATCGCGAAGTGTTCAAGAAGCGCTACGGCCGCCATCGCATCGTCGCGCTGTGGTCGGCAGCGAGCACCGTGCTGCGCCGTCATCGGCACTGGCTGCTGCAGCTGGAAGACGAGCGCGGCCGCGAGGCGATCCTGCAGACACCGACGCTGTTCGTCGGCAACAACGCGCTGCAACTCGAACAGGTCGGCCTGCCCCAGGCGCCCGATGTCGAAACCGGTTTTCTCGCCGGCGTGGCGATGAAGCCGATCAGCCGCTGGGGCCTGTTCCAGCTCGCGTTTCACGGCGCGCTCGGCCGACTCGCGCATGCGCACAAGGTCATCCATTTCGCGTTCCGCGAGCTGACGGTGACGCCGCTGCGGCATCATCACCAGCCGATGAAGATCGCCACCGACGGCGAGGTCGCCTACCTGCAACCGCCGATCAGGCTCGGCGTCGCGCCACAATCATTGCAGCTGCTGGTGCCGCGTGATCCGGCCGAGGCGGAAAAGGCGCGGCAGGCATGAGCACGCTGCGCTTCCTGCATTTGTCCGACACCCACTTCGGCACCGAGCAGGCGGCGGTTGCCAATGCCCTGCTGGCTCTGAACGCGGCGCAGAAGCCGCTGATGGCGATCCTGTCCGGCGACATCACCCAGCGCGCGCGCCGTGCCGAGTTCGCGGCTGCAGCGGCCTTCCTCGACTGCCTGGAAATTCCGGTGATGGCACTGCCGGGCAACCACGACATTCCACTGTTCAATGTCGCCGGACGCTTGCTGAGGCCTTACGGCAACTACCATCGCGCCCTGCAGACGCCGCTGATGCCGGAGTTCGAGACCGAGCAGTTGCTGGCGCTGGGCGTCAACACCACGCGCTGGTATCGGCACAAGGACGGCGAAGTCTCCGACGAGCAGATCGAGCAGATCGCGACGCGGCTGCGGTCGGCGCGACCCGGCCAGCTGCGCATCGTCGTCACGCACCAGCCGGTTCACGTCATCGAGCAGCGCGACGAGCACAACCGCCTGCACAACCACGAGGCCGCGATCCGCGCCTGGGCCGCGGCCGGCGCCGACCTGGTGCTCGGCGGCCACATCCATCTGCCCTACGTTCGCGACCTGCGCGAATCCTATCCAGACCTGTCGCGCAAGCTGTGGTGCGTGCAGGCCGGCACCGCGGTGTCGCGTCGCGTGCGCTTCGAGGCCTCGAACAGCGTCAACATCGTCGACTACGACACAAGCCGCCACGCCTGCCAGCTGCGGCGCTGGGATTTCAGCAGCACGCGTGGCGCATTCGAGTTGTATGGCGAGGTCGCGATGCGGCTGGACCGCTGATCCCGGGTTTCACCCGGGCTACGGTAGCCCGGGTGAAACCCGGGACTTGCCGTTGTCACGTGCACCTGCCCGACATCGGCGCGGCGTCGATGTCGGTGGCAGCCGCGCTACGGTTTGTCGATGTCCGCGGCGAGCGCGTCCGGCGCGATCAGCTCGGGCTTCTTCGCGATCAGCGGATGCAGGAACACCGCGCCGAGCACCACCGCGACACCAGCGTAGAAACTCGGGCCGAGCTCGCGCTGCTCGCCCAGCAGCAGCGCCGCCAGCACGATGGTGTAAACCGGCTCCAGGTTGATCGCGAGCTGAGCGGTGAACGCAGACAGCTGGCGCAGCGCGATCAGGGACAGCGTGAACGGCAGCAGCGTGCAGCCGATCGCCAGCAGCAGCATCCAGGCTGCATTCATACCTTGCGGCGGCTGCAGCAGGCGGGCGAAGCCGCCGTCGAACAAGGGCGCCAGCAGCGGCAGCAGCAACGCACCGGTGCCGAGTTCGATCGCGGTCACGGTCAGCGAATCGCTGTGCTCGGCGTAGCGCTTGTTCAGCGCGATGAAGAACGAAACGAACAGTGCCGAGGAGCTGCCGACGATCACGCCCAGGTGCATGCCCGCCGGCACGCCGCCGACCACCAGCGCGACGCCGGGGATCACCGCTAGGCCCAGCAGCAGCTCGCGCGGCTGGAACGGCCGTCGCGCGATCCAGGGCTCGATCACCGACAGGAACGCCGGCGCCAGCGCCAGGCAGGTGACCGCAACCGAGGCATTGGCGAGCTTGATCGCGCCATAGAACGTCAGCCAGTGCGCCGACAGCAGCACACCGACCCCGAAATAGGCGCCGAGCAGCCGTGGTGGCATCTGCCGCAGCTGGCGCCAGACTCGCGGCACGCAGGCCAGGCACAGCGCGACGATCAGCATGCGCCACCACACCAGCGCCAGCGCCGGCATCGTGATCAGCTTGCCGAGGATCGCGGTGAAGCCCCACAGCAGGACGCAGAAATGCAGCTGCCACTGGGCTTTGGCGGGAGGCGACATGGGGCGGGACGGCGAGGTGCGGGCGCGCAGCTTGCCGCGAGCCGCGGCCGATGGGAAGCCCGCGCGCGGCTGGCCGCGCCGGCGCGCGTCAGTAGCGGCTAAGCTGGGTGGACGATGCTCGCAGCCACGACAATAACAAGGAGCTTGCCGATGATCCGATTCTCATCCCCCGCCGCCGGCGACGTGCACATGCTGGACGAGCACGCCAAACAGATACTCGACAAGCTCGGCAAGACCTCGGGCGAGCGCGGCACGATTTCGCCGGACCAGATCCCGGCCGCACTGGAGTCGCTGCGCGCCGCGATCGCCAGGGACAAGCCGCAGCACGCCAAACCGGAAGACACCGACGACCCGGACGAGCGCCAGCGCCGCGAGCAGGACGTCGACCTCGGCCGTCGCGCATTCCCGCTGATCGACATGCTCGAGCGCGCGCAGAAGAAGAACAAGGAAGTCAGCTGGGGCCTGTGAGTGAGCTGTGCCGACTGTAGGAGCGGGCTTGCCCGCGACCGTGCCCGTGCCCGCCCAAGCATGAGTCGCGGCCAAGCCCGCTCCTACAGATTCAGCTAGACCGACGACCGCAAGGCCACCGGCCGCCAACGAGCCTTCGCCTCCAGCCCCAGATACACCAGCAGCGCGATCAGGCCCGGCACCAGGTAGTAGATCGCGCGGTACGCCAGCAGCGCCGCCAGGATCGGCGCCTCGGCCATGCGGCCGTCGAGCACGGTCAGGAATACCGCTTCGAGCACGCCGAGGCCAGCCGGCACATGCGTCAGCACACCGGCGATCGCGCCGAGCAGCAGCGCGCCGAGCACCATCGGATAGGCGATCTGGCCGCCGAGCAGCATCCAGACGATGCCGGCGATGCTCAGCCAGTTGGCCACCGACAGCGCCAGCTGCGCGAACGCCATCGGCGCATGCGGCAGATCGATGCGCAGGCCGCGGATGCGCCAGTAACGACGGCTGGAAAACGCGCACAGCGCCAGATAGGCCGGCGCCACCAGCAGCAGCCCGTAGCCGAGCAGCTGCAGCGCCATTTCGCCGAAACGGTATTGCGGCGGCAGCGACACCACACCGCTGACGAACACCGCGCCGGCCAGCGGCAAATAGCCGAGCCAGTTGCTCACCATCGACAGGCCGAGCACGCGCGTGATCGTCGCCGCGTCCAGTCCGTAGCGCGAATACAGCCGGTAGCGGAAGCCGATGCCGCCGACCAGCGCGCCCAGATTCAGATTGAAGGCATAGCTGACGAACGCGGTCGAGGTGACCGCGCTGGTCGATAAGCGGTGACCGGTGTAACGCCGGCCGAACAGGTCGAAACTGCAATACAGCGCATAACTCAGCACGCCGAACAGCGCCGCGAGCGCCAGCGCTTCGGCGTCGTAAGCGGCGAGCGAGGCGCCGACCTGGTTCCAGTCCAGCGCGCGGCCACGCTCGATCAGCAGCAGCAGCAGGCCGCCGAAAAACAAGGCCGTGAGTGCGCGACGCAGCCACGGCCATGCATGCTGCCAGCGCGTCGGCGCCGGCTCTGCGGCCTTAAAACTTGAGCTTGGCATTCTCGCCGAAGGCGTCCTTGTTGCCGGTCGCCATCGCCTTGGCGAAGGCATAGAGCTGGGTCACGGTATTGCTCGGGCCGTCCCAGTATTCGGCGCGCTCGGGTACGACCTTGAGCATCGCCACGTTCGGGTCCTTGTCGCCTTTTGGGAACCAGACGTCGATCATCTTGTTCCAGATTTTTTCCTTCATCGCGCTGTCGCGCACCAGACTGGCGTGGCCGGTGATCGACACGTATTCCTGGTCGCCGTGATTGGCATAGGCCAGGCAGACCTTGCCCTCGTGCTCGTTGACCTCCTGGGTTTTCGGCGACGCGGTGGCGACGACGAACCACAGGCTGCCGTCGTCGTCCATCTGCACGGTATGCAGCGGACGGCTACGCAGTTCCTGCGCGCGGTCGATGGTCGTGAACATGCCGACCTTGGCTTTTTCGACCAGCTTGCGCAGGTGCTTGAGCTGCTCGGCATTGGGCATGGTCGCGGTCTGTTGCGGCTGATAGTGCAGGTCATTCATCTGGGACTCTCCTTGTCTTGCGTTGTGCTGCGGGCCGCTCGTGCCGAGCGACTGAATTCATCTGGGTGCAGGTTAGGAGACGCTACGCTGCGGCACTGAAGCGACCATGAATTCACGGAGGAACACCATGAGCGAAGTGACGGAGAAAAGTCTGCACGAGCAGCAGGAAGACGGCGCCGACTTCGGCAACTTCTATCCCACGCATCATGTGCTGCTGGCCTTCGAGCAGAAGGCCCAGGCTGATGGTGCGCGCGACGGCCTGCGCGCCGCCGGCTTCGACGACGTTCGCGAGATCGACGACCAGCGCATGATCTCGGCTTCGCAGCACGGCCTGGATACCGCCAGCCTGATCGCGGCGATGGGGTCCTCGCTGAAAATGGTCGAGCTGCACAACACGCTGGCCAAGGAAGGCTGCCACTTCCTGCTGGTAAAAGCGGAGAGCAACGAGGACACCGAGAAGCTGATGACGGTGGTGCGCAAGGGCCGGTTCCGGCTGGCGCAGAAGTACAAGCGCCTGGTCATCGAAACGCTGGAGTGAGGGCTGCTTTTCTCGTTGCCCCGCAGGCGGAGGAAGGAGTAGTTCTTCAACAAAAAAGCCCGCTTTCGCGGGCTTTTCTTGCTGCATCGACTCAATGCTTGTTCAAGGTCTTCGCACTCAGCGGCGCTGCGGCAGGCTCGCCTTTCTTGCCGAGATCTTCGAGCATGGTGCTCAGGTCTTCGGCGTGCTCTTCTTCCATCGCCAGGATTTCTTCCATCATCCGGCGCGTGGTCGGATCGTCGGAGCCGATGAAGTTGGCGATTTCGCGATAGGTGTCGATCGCGATGCGCTCGGCGACCAGATCTTCCTCGATCATCTGTACCAGGCTATCGCCTTCGACGTACTCGGCGTGGCTGCGCGTGGCCAGGCCTTCCGGATTGAAGTTCGGCTTGCCGCCGAGCTGGGTGATGCGCTCGGCGATCATGTCGGCGTGGCCCTGCTCTTCCTGCGCATGCTGCAGGAACTCCGCGGCGATCGACTTGGCGTGAATGCCCGAGGCCATGTAGTAGTGATAGCGATAGCGCAAGGTGCAGACGATTTCGGTCGCCAGCGAGGTGTTCAGCAGCGCTATGACTTTTTCGCGATCGGCGCTGTAGCCGCCGGTGACCGCGCCGTCGCCCATGTGCTGGCGCGCGCGCTCGCGGATGATCTTGATATCGGTAAGAAACGGTTTTTTCTGCGCGCCGTTGTTCGTCGGCTGAGCGTTGTTATCGCCTGGCATGACACCCTCCTGGTATGGATTCGCGGAAAGGGTGCTGACAGCGTCCCGCCCGCCTGAGCCAGCATTCTCGGGCGGGCGGATGAATCCGGCATGAGCAGTTCTTTTTGTCTTCGCGCGCAGGCGGGAATCCGGCGGCGGTGACATCTCTGGATTCCCGCTTTCGCGGGAATGACAAGTCAGCGCTTCAGTTCTTCGCCGAAATACTTGCGCAGCTTGTCGACCTTGGGCAAAGCGACACCGGCGATATAGCCCTCGGTCGGATGCAGCGCCGCGTAGTTCTGGTGATAGCCCTCGGCGGTGAAGAAGTCCTCGAGTTTTTCCAGACGCGTGACGATGGGCGTTGCGTAAACACCGGCCGCGTCCAGCTGCTTGATATAGGCCTCGGCGATGCGCTTCTGCTCGTCGTCGGCGTAGAAGATCGCGCTGCGATACTGCGTGCCGATGTCGTTGCCCTGGCGATTGAGCTGCGTCGGATCGTGGGCGACGGCGAAGAAGATCCGCAGCAGCGCGCCGAGACTGGTGCGCGAGGGGTCGTAGGCGATCTGCACGACTTCGGCGTGCTCGGTACGGCCGGTACAGACGGTCTTGTAGTCGGCATCGTCGGCGCTGCCGCCGGAGTAGCCGTTGACCACGTCGAGCACGCCGTCGACTTCGCGATACACCGCTTCGACGCACCAGAAGCAGCCGCCGGCGAGCACTGCCAGCTTGCGCCCCGGCGCGCCTGCCGGCGCCTCGTCGAGTGCGGCGACGGGGAAATCCTTGGGGCTGATTTTCAGGCTGCTGCCGAACATGGGAAACTCCTGCGCAGTTTAATTTCGGATAGCGATGATGCGGCCGGAGCGCCGCCATTCAAGCATCGGTGGCATTAAGGGAACCTCAGACGTTCCCTAGTAATGCGGCGGCATCTCGTCACTGAGCGAGCCGCGCGCGGCGCCTTCGGGCTCGTTGGGCATGCGCTCGACGATGCGCTTCAGGCTCAGCTGCATCTGCTCGATCAGCCGCGATTGCCGCGCGATCTCGGTGCTCAGGGTTTCGATCGCGGCCTCCTGGTAGGACAGGCGCATTTCCAGGTCGACAAGGCGTTGTTCGGGCATGCCCGGTAAGCTCACAGGATCAATGGACGCACACCCTACACCGAGCCGGGGCGGCGACGACAGCAGCGCGCGACTCGCCGAGTTCATCGCGCGCCACCGCCGGCTGTTCGTGCTCGGCGGCGCCGGCTGCAGCACCGACTCCGGCATCCCGGATTATCGGGACGAGGCCGGCACCTGGAAGCGCCGCCCGCCGGTGACCTGGCAGGCGTTCACGCAGGAGCCGCTGACCCGCGCGCGCTACTGGGCGCGCAGCCTGGTCGGCTGGCCCCTGCTGGCGGCGGCGCGGCCCAATGCCGCGCACGCGAGCCTGGCGCAGATGGAGCGCGCCGGCCAGGTCGACCTGCTGGTCACGCAGAACGTCGACGGCCTGCATCAGGCCGCCGGCAGCGAGCGCGTGATCGACCTGCATGGGCGCATCGACCGCATCGTCTGCACCGCCTGCGGCGACGTCACGCCGCGCGCCGCATTCCAGCTGCAGCTGGCCGGACTGAATCCCGACTGGGCCGCGCTCAGCGCCAGCAGCGCGCCGGACGGCGATGCCGACCTCGAGGCACAGGATTTCTCCGGCTTCGTCGTACCGCAATGCCCGGTCTGCGGCGGCCGGCTCAAACCGGACGTGGTGTTCTTCGGCGAGAACGTGCCGCCGGCGCGGGTCGCCGAGGCGATGGCCGGGGTCGAGCGCGCCGACGCGATGCTGATCGTCGGCTCGTCGCTGATGGTGTTCTCCGGCTACCGCTTCGCCCATGCCGCGGCGGCGCGCGGCATCCCGATCGCGGCGATCAACCGTGGCGCCACCCGCGCCGATCCGCTGCTGGCGCTGAAGATCGAGCGCGGCGTCGGCGAGGTGTTGAGCGAGGTTTCGGCGCTGCTGTAGCCCGGGTGCAACCCGGGTTTCACCCGGGCTACAACAGCACTGCGCTCAGCGCTACAGGTCGAAGCTGTAACCCAGCAGCAGCGCCATCACCAGCGGATTCAGATCCAGGTTGGTGCTGCTGGTGGCGAGGCGGTCGCCGTTGGCGGCGTCGATCTTGATCTTGGCCTTGGTCGACAGCAGGCTCAGCGACAGCGAGCCGGACAGGCTCCAGCGCGGGCTCAGCTGCGCGGTCGCGCCCATGTTGAACACCGGCGCCCAGTCCGGCGTCGCCTCGGCGCTGACCGAGGTCGCACCCGGCGTCAGGTTGGCCAGCGCCAGCGTGCGGCCGAACTTGTTGTTCAGCTCGGTCTCGAAATCCTTGTCGGGCTTGATGTCGGTGAACCAGGTGTAGGTCACGCCCACGCCCAGGTAGGGACGCACCGCCTTGTCGGCGTCGCGGAAGAAGTAGCTCAGCATCAGCACCGGGGTCCACTGCGTGACCTCGGCCAGCGGGTTGAAGCTGGGATTGCCGAGGTCGACGTTGATCAGCGCGCCGGCCGGGCCGGTGGGCGCGACGGTGCCATTGCCATAGAGCTTGAACTTGGCCGGAATGCCGCCTTCCACTTTCAGCGCGAGATGGTCGGTCAGGAAATACGAGTAGATCAGCGCCAGCGTGTCGGCCGAGCTGACCTGCGCGCTGGTGCCGTCGGAGACGAAATCGCTCTGCACGCCGAGCAGCGCGGCGGCGCCGGGTCTGAGCCGCGTTTCCAGCGGCTCGCTGCTGTCGAGTGTATCGACATGAAACACGCCGATCTGCAGCAGATGGCTGCCCTGGCGCGCGGAATCGTCGGCGGCGAAAGCGCCGCACGCGGGGAGCAGCAGCACGCCGGCCGCGAAGGCCTTCCAGTATTGCATCGTCATCGTCAACGTCCTTGTCGTTTAAGGATCGGCTATGGAGTGATGTCGCTTACCCGCACGTGCCGCGGCCGCCTCTCGAATCGCACACCAGCACCGTATCGCGCCTATTATTGCCGCCTTGAATGATAAACGGGGAGATCACATGAGCTTGTCCATGTATGAAGCATCGGTTCCGGCGCTGTCGCGGATGCTCGACAATCTGCGCGGCATTCTGGAAAAAGGTGCGGCGCACGCCGAACAGCACAAGCTCGACGCGAGCAGCCTGACCACGTTCCGTTTGTATCCGGACATGTTCCCGCTGTCGCGCCAGGTGCAGATCGCGGCCGACATGGCCAAGGGCTGCGCGGCGCGCCTGGCCGGCGCCGATGTGCCGTCCTACGAGGACAAGGAAGTCACGTTCGCCGAACTGATCGCGCGCGTCGAAAAGACCGCGGCCTTCGTCAAGAGCTTTTCGTCATCACAGATCGACGGCAGCGAAGACCGCGAGATCGTGCTCAAGGGCCGCAACGGCGAGATGCGCTTTTCCGGCAAAAACTACCTGCTGCACTTCGTGCTGCCGAACCTGCACTTCCACGTCGCGACCACGTACAACATCCTGCGCCACAACGGCGTGGTGCTGGGCAAGCCGGATTTCATCGGCGGCGTGTGATCTTGTCTTGATTCCCTCTCCCTCCGGGAGAGGGTTAGGGTGAGGGCGTTCGAGCTTGGCGCTCACTCGGACACCCTCATCCGGCGCTTCGCGCCACCTTCTCCCGGTGGGAGAAGGGACTAAGGCTTCAAAGCTCGTTACGCCGCTTCCTGCGCCCGCCGCTGCGCCCCATCAGCGGCAGGATCAGCCCGAGCAGAATGCCGCCGCCGACCAGCGCCGCGCCGGTGACCAGCGTGCGGCGCTTGGCGCGCTCCTCGTTGGTGCGGATCTGCGCGTCCTCGTTCTGCTGCTGAGCGGTGGCCAGCTCGGTTTTCAGCTTTTCGTTGTCGGCGGCCAGTTCCATCGCCGGTCGCGCGCCTTCGAGCCGGGCCTGGGCGGCGTCGAGTTCGGCCTGCAGCGACTTGAGCTGGTTGCGGCTCGCGGTCAGCTCGGTCTGCAGGCCCTGGGTGCGATCCTTGGCCGCCGGCTGCGACGACAGGTAGCGCGCGGTGATCCAGCCGCTGCGGCCGTCGGCCGTGCGGATGCGCGCGAAGCTGGCCTCGCCGAGCGACTCGAGCACCGTCACCTTGTCGCCGCTGTTGACCGTGCCGACCGATGCGGCGTCGTTACGCGGGCCGTCGCGGACGGTGATGCTGATGTCATCTGAGATGTACTGCTGCTTGCCGCCGTCCTGGGCGCAGGCTATCGCGGGGAGCAGCAACATGCCCGCTAAAAAACACGTCCTTGTCATAGCGCCGGAGTCTAGCAATCCGTTCGCGGAGTGAACACCCACGCGCCGAGCGTGGCGACATCCGCTTACACTAGCGACCGACTCCCGTGTGCCCCCGAACCCAACGTCAGCCGACCACCATGAACCCGTCCAAAAAGCCGATTTTCCTGACCCAGTTCCTGATCGAGGAACAACGTAACGCCGGCAAGCTGCAGCCGAACCTGCGCCTGCTGCTCGAAGTGGTGGCGCGCGCCTGCAAGCGCATCTCGATCGCGGTCGGCAAGGGCGCACTCGGCGGCGTGCTCGGCGACGCCGGCACCGGCAACATCCAGGGCGAGGCGCAGAAGAAACTCGACGTGATCAGCAACGAGATCCTGCTCGAAGCCAACGAATGGGGCGGCCACCTCGCCGGCCTGGCCTCGGAAGAAATGGATCATCCGCACGCAATCCCCGACCAGTATCCGAAAGGCGGCTACCTGCTGCTGTTCGACCCGCTCGACGGCTCGTCCAACATCGACGTCAACGTTTCCGTCGGCACGATCTTCTCGGTGCTGCGCGTGCCCGAGGGCGTGACCCAGGCCAGCGAAGCGGACTTTCTGCAGCCCGGCGTCAAGCAGGTCGCGGCCGGTTACTGCGTCTACGGCCCGAGCACGACGATGGTGCTGACGCTGGGCAAGGGCGTCCACCAGTTCACGCTGGATCGCGAACTCGGCAGCTTCGTGCTGACCCAGCGCAACATGATGATCCCCGAGGACACCAAGGAGTTCTCGATCAACATGAGCAACCAGCGCTTCTGGGAAGAGCCGGTGCAGCGCTACATCAGCGAATGCGTGGCCGGCAAGGAAGGCCCGCGCGGCAAGGACTTCAACATGCGCTGGGTCGCGTCGATGGTCGCCGACGTGCATCGCATCATCACCCGCGGCGGCGTGTTCATGTACCCGATCGACAGCAAGACGCAGAAGCAGGGCGGCAAGCTGCGTCTGCTCTACGAAGCCAACCCGATGAGCATGATCATCGAACAGGCCGGCGGCGCCGCGACCACCGGCCGCGTCCGCATCATGGACATCCAGCCCGACAAGCTGCACCAGCGCGTGCCGGTGATCATGGGCTCCAAGAACGAAGTGGAGCTGGCGACGAAGTATCACGGCTGATTTGTAGACGGTGATGTCGCGGGCAAGCCCGCTCCTACAGCTGCTTTTGTAGGAGCGGGCTTGCCCGCGACCGTTTTCGGACGACGGTTCACGCCGCCGCAAAATCCGTCGACAGCGCAAGCTCGCGCCACTGCGCCAGCTCCTGCACGACCTGCGCGTTCTTGCTCTCGATGCGCGCCACCGTGTCACTGCCCAGCGGCAGCCGCAGCGGCGGATTTTCCGCATTGACCAGCGCCAGCATCGCCACCGCGAGCCTGGCCGGATCACCCGGCTGCCGGTGGTTGTAGTCGGCGGCCATGTCGCGCGTCGCGCCGACCGTTTCGTGATAGTCGCCGATCTGCTGGGCGACCTTGCTCAGCGAAGTCTCGTCGAGAAAATCGGTGCGGAAGAAACCCGGCTCGACCACGGTGACCCTGATGCCCAGCGGCGCCAGTTCCACGGAGAGTGATTCGCTGATGCCCTCGACCGCGAACTTGGTCGCGCAGTACACACCCCAGCCCGGAAACGCGGCCGAATAGCCGCCGATCGACGACAGGTTGATGATGTGGCCGCTGCGCTGCTCGCGCATCGCCGGCAGCACCGCGCGCGTCACCGAGAGCAGGCCGAAGACGTTGGTCGCGAACAGCTTGCGTACTTCTTCTGCGCTGGCCTCCTCGACCGCGCCGAGCAGGCCGTAGCCGGCGTTGTTGACCAGCACGTCGATGCGGCCGAACTGCTGGAGCGCACTGGCGACCGCGGCATGCGCCTGCGCGTCGCTGTTGACGTCGAGCGCGACCGGCAACAGGCGCTCGTGCTGGCCGAGACGCGCGGTCACGGTCTCCGGCTTGCGCGCAGTGGCGACGACCGCGTCGCCAGCGGCCAGCGCCTGCTCTGCGATCAGTGCGCCGAAGCCGCGCGAGGCGCCGGTGATGAACCAGACACGGCGCGGGACGCCAGAGGATTGAGCGGTGTTGGTGATCATGTCGAAACTCCTGGTTTGCGGGGCTTGAATCCGGCGGGCGCCGGGTGGTGCAACCAAGGTAGGCCTGGGCTATTGTTGAAACAATCCGCTGATTTTTTAACGAGCTACTGAGATATTTTCAGTAATGAGCCGACTATCCCCTGCCGATCTGTCCGCCTTTCTCGCGGTCGCGCGCCACCGCAGCTTTCGCAAGGCCGCGGTCGAGCTGGGCGTGTCGGCTTCGGCGCTGAGCCATGCGCTGCGCGTGATCGAGTCGCGCGTCGACCTGCGGCTGTTCAATCGCACCACGCGCAGCGTCGCGCTGACCGAGGCCGGCGAGCGCCTGTACGCACGCGTTTCACCGGCGTTCCGCGACATTGCCGACGCGATCGAAGACCTCAACGCGCTGCGCGGCAAACCGGCCGGCACCTTGCGCCTCAACGCCGGGCGCGCCGCAGTGCAGCTGGTGCTGCTACCGGTGGCGTCGCGCTTCCTGCAGGCCTATCCGGACGTCAGGATCGAGGTCGCGGTCGACGACGCGCTGGTCGACATCGTCGGCGCCGGCTATGACGCCGGCCTGCGCTTTGGCGAAACCATCGCTGGCGACATGACCGCGATCCCGATAGGCCCGCGTCAGCGTTCGGCGGTGGTGGCGACACCCGCGTATTTCGCGCGCTACGGCGTGCCGCAGACGCCGCACGATCTGGCGCAGCATCCCTGCATCCGCCAGCGCTTTCCGGGCGGCGCGCTGTATCGCTGGGAGTTCGAGCGCGGCGGCAGGCCCTTGACGATCGAAGTCGACGGCCCGCTGACGCTGAGCGACTGGGATCTGGCGATGGACGCGGCGCTGGCCGGCATCGGGCTGGCCTATCTGTTCGAAGCGCGAGTGCAGCCGCTGATCGATTCCGGCCGCCTGCAGCGAGTGCTTGCCGACTGGTGCCCGTACTATCCGGGCCTGTACCTGTACAGCCCGAGCCGGCGCCAGCAGCCGGCCGCGCTGAAAGCCTTCATCGATTTCATTAAACAAGACAACGGGGAGAATGCAGCATGACGACGCCGATGATCGACGCCGGTGGATTGACGCAGCTGGCCGAGAACCTGTGGATCAGCTCGATACCGCACCAGTTCATGGTCCTGCATATCGGCACGCGCATGACCGTGGTGCGCCTGTCGTCGGGCGACTTGCTGCTGCATTCGCCGATCGCCTTGAGCGGCGACCTGCGCCGCGCGATCGATGCGCTAGGGCCGGTGAAACACATCGTCTGCCCGAACATGTTTCATCACTCCTATGCCGGCGAAGTACTGCGCGCCTACCCCGGCGCTAAGCTGTATGGCCCGGCCAAGCTGCAGAAAAAACGCCCCGATCTGAAGTTCACCGCGACGCTGTCGGATACACCGCCGGCGGACTGGAACGGCGAGCTGCTGCCGACGACGATAGCCGGCAGCCTGATGGCCGAAACCGTGCTGTACCACGTTGCGTCACGCAGCCTGATCACCAGCGACCTGGTGGAAAATTTCCACGACAACGCGCATGCGTTCACACGCTGGTACCTGAAAGCCGGCGGCATACTCGGCAAGGTCGGCTGGCATCCGCTGCTACGCCTGGTCTACGTCAATCGTCGCAAGGCGCGCGCGAGCCTGGAGCAGATTCTGGCGCTGCCTTTCGATCGCGTGATCGTCGCGCATGGCGACATCATCACGACGGATGCCAGGGAGACACTGCGGCAGGGGATGAGCTGGTTGTAGGGCGTCGGTCGCGGACAGGGTCCGCTCCTACAACGGCGGCTCTTCCTGTAGGAGCGGACCCTGTCCGCGACCGAGAAATCGCAGCGATGATCGCGCCCGGTCCGCGAACGCCGCGGCAGAATGAGCGGACGCGCGGCCATGTCGCTGTCGGCGTCAAAGCGATTCAATGGGCCATGCCTGGATCAATCCGAATCACCATGAATCGTCTGCTCGCCCTCGCCGCTCTCGCCTTCGTCGGCAACGCCGCCGCCGCGCCGCGCACGCCGGTGATCCTCGAACTGTTCACCTCGCAAAGCTGCTCCAGCTGCCCGCCGGCCGAAGCGCTCGCGGGACGCCTGAACGCCGAGCAGCCGATCGCCGGCGTCGAAGTGCTGGTGCTCGCGCAGCACGTCGACTACTGGAACGACATCGGCTGGAAAGACCCGTATTCGTCGGCGTCGCTGACCGACAGGCAACGACGATATGCCCAGACGCTGGGCCAGCCGAGCCGCGTCTATACACCGCAGGCGATCATCGACGGGCGCCTTGATGCCATCGGCAGCGACGAGTCCGCGGTGATCGCGGGGCTCAAGGAAGCGGCCACGCATCCGCACCAGATGCTGCAGTTCAGCGTGGCGCGCAGCGCCGACCAGCTGAGCCTGACGCTGGCGCCGATCGACAGCCGCAACGAAGCCCTGCGCTACCAGGTCGCGATCGTCCAGGACGGCATCGTCACCCCGGTCGGCAGCGGCGAAAACGGCGGACGCACCTTGCGCGAGGACGGCGTCGTGCGCAGCCTGCAGACGGTCGATCCGAAATCACCGCCGAAACTGTCGCTGCCCAAAGCGAGCGGCGGCAGTACCTTCCGCGTCATCGCGTTCGCGCAGCAGAAGCGTGATGGCCGCATCGTCGCCTCGGCGCAGCAGCGGGTGCCGGCGAGCTAGTCAGCACTGCTGCGATCAAGGATGATCGCCGGCACTGCCATCGCGTGCCGCCATGACCTGTGAACTGACCATCGAAGCACTGCACTACCGCTATGCCGGCGGCAGCGACGCCGTCGCCGACCTGAACCTGCGCCTCGGCCCCGGCATCGTCGGCCTGCTCGGCCCCAACGGCGCCGGCAAATCGACGCTGATGCGCATGCTCGCGACGCTGATCAAGCCGAGCAAGGGCCGCGTGCTGTGGGACGGTGTCGATATCGCGAAAAATCCCGACGCGCTGCGTGCGCAGCTCGGCTATCTGCCGCAGGATTTCGGCATCTACGAAGCGCTCAGCGCGCGTGAATTTCTTGCGTACCTCGCCGCGGTGAAAGGCCTGCCGAACGCCAAGGCGCGCGCGCGCATCGACGAGTGCCTGGCGGCCGTCGGCCTGTCGGAAGCCGGCGATCGGCGGCTCGGCGATTTCTCCGGCGGCATGCGCCAGCGCATCGGCATCGCGCAGGCACTGCTCAACGATCCGCAGCTGCTGATCGTCGACGAGCCCACGGTTGGCCTGGATCCGGAAGAGCGCCTGCGCTTCCGCCATCTGCTGACCGATCTCGCCGGGCAAAGACTGGTGATCCTGTCGACGCACATCGTCTCCGACGTCGAGGCCAGCGCCACCGATCTGGCGGTGATGGCCAAGGGCCGGTTGCGATTTCACGGCGCGCCGGAGCAGCTCGTCGCGCAGGCGCAGGGCCATGTCTGGGACTGGCTGGTGGCGGACACGCGCGTTGCCGAAATCCGCACGCAACATCAGATCAGCAGCTCGCTGCGCCGCGCCGATGGCAGCGTGCGGCTACGCGTGGTCGGCGAGCGCTCGCCGTCCGACGAGGCGCAGGCGGTCGCGCCGGATCTGGAAGACGCCTACCTGTGGCTGCTGACGCGCGTAGACGCCACATGAGCGCGGCGCTGCGTCGCTTCAACGCGATCCTGATCGCCGACCTGCGCCAGCGCTCGCGCGCGCTGCGTTTCTGGGTCGTGCTGGCGGTGATCGCGGTGCTGACCTGGTGGTGTTTTCCGTCGCTGCAAGCCGGCTACATGACGGTGAGCCTCGGCAGCGGTGTGCGCGGCTACTACTCCAGCGCCTGGGTCGGCATGGTGCTGGCGCTGATGTATTCCACCGCGCTGTCGCTGTTCGGCTTCTATCTGGTGCGCGGCACCCTGGTGCGCGACTTCGATACGCGCGTCTGGCAGTTGCTGGTCGCCACGCCGATGACACGGCCCGGCTACCTGCTGGCGAAATGGGCCAGCCATCTGCTGGTGTTCATGCTGATCATCCTGATCGGCCTGGTCATCGGTGGGTGCGCGCAGCTGTGGCGCGGCGAGGATAACAGCCTGGACCTGATCGAGCTGTGCAAGCCGGTGCTGATCCTGAGCCTGCCGGCGATGGCCGTGACCGCGTTCTTCGCGGTGCTGTTCGACCTGGTGCCGGGCCTGCGTAAAACCCTGGGCAATGTGCTGTATTTCTTCGTCTGGATGACGATGTTCATCGCCGCGTTTCCGCTGCTCGACGAGCGCCTCAACCACGGCGCCCGCAGCTGGCTCAGCGATCCTGGCGGCACCATCATCGCGATGCGCGATCTGCGCGATTACCTGTCCGTGGTGGCGCCGCAGGCTCGCAGCTTCGGCATCTCCATCGGCTCCAGCCCTTACAGCGGCGAGCCGACGCTGTTCCAGTGGACCACCTGGCCGCTGCACGCGAACGATCTGCCCGGCCGCGCGCTGTGGCCGCTGCTGGCGATGGTCGGCGTCGTCGCGCTGTCGCCGTTCCTGGACTGGGCGGCGTCGCACACGCAGCGCGAGCACATCGGTAAAAAATTTACCGGCCGCGCACTGGCCTGGCTCGATCCGGCGCTGCGCATCATCGAAGGCGGCCGTATCGGCATGATGATCGCGGCGGAGCTGAAACTGGTGCTGCGGCAGCGCGCGCTGTGGTGGTGGGCGGCGCTCGCCGGCGTGATCGGCTTCCAGATTTTCTGCAACGAGCAGGGTCTGGCGCCGGCCTGCATCGCGGCGTGGATCATCAGCGCCGACGTGTTCGCACGCGCGATCCTGCGCGAGCGCGAAACCCACACAGGGCCGCTGCTGTTCACCGCCGCCGGCGCGACGCGGCAGCTGCTGACGGCGCGCATCGTCGTCGCGCTGCTGCTCGCGGTGCTGCCGGTGCTGCCGTCGCTGATCCGCAGTTTTGCCATCGGCTGGCTCGCGCCGATCGCGCTGCTGCTGACCGCGGCGCTGGTCGCGATCGCCGGTCTTTCGC
Organism: Hydrocarboniphaga sp.; assembly: GCF_965279055.1. NCBI lineage: Bacteria > Pseudomonadati > Pseudomonadota > Gammaproteobacteria > Nevskiales > Nevskiaceae > Hydrocarboniphaga > Hydrocarboniphaga sp. The sequence continues at coordinate 4,050,296 of NZ_OZ257125.1, forward strand.
TAGGTGTTCTGTGCCGCAATCCACGGCCGTTCGAGCTGCTGCTGGTGCTGTTCGGCTACATCGGCGCCCAGGGCCAGAGCACCTTGAATCCCTTCGTCCGACCCGGCGCCACGATCGAGCAGCATCTGCTGTTGCTGCCCTTGTTCGCGGCGCTGTTGCTGGCCCTGTGGCCGCGGCTGACCCGCACGTAGCCCGGGTGCAACCCGGGCTGTACCCGACTAGGTGTGCGCGCTGTCGTCGGGCCGGGTCAGCCAGCGCGCCGAGCCGAACACCGCCGCCATCAGCGCATAGCCGATCACCCAGTTCCAGCCTGGCTGCAGCGCCAGCTCGGTATCGGCGAAGCCGTAGCGATAGCCGTGCATCAGTCCGGTCACGGACAGGGCCGCCGCGATCAGGCACCACAGCGCCGCGCGCAGGAACTGGCGCTCGATCACCGCGACGGTGGTCGCGGCAAGAATCATCGCAGTGAACACCACGCCCTGCTCGAGTGCGAACGCGCCGCCGATGTAGACGTCGCTCTGCAGGAACTTGCCGATCAGATCCGGCGAGAACGCCAGGCCACCGGCCGTACCGACACCGGCCGCATGCAGGCCGGACTTGGCCATCATCGCGCCCCAGGTCGCCAGCCCCGGCAGGATGCCGATCACCACGGCCGGCGCGTGATGCCGCGGCGTTGCCTGGAAGGCCTGCGAGGTCATGACGATGCCAATCCACAGCAGGATCGCCATGCCCGCTTCCACCGGCACCAGATAGGTGAACACCGACAAGGTGCCGGTGAGACACAGCAGCGCGACGACGATGCCGGACAATGCCGAGTAGCCGGCGCGCGCACCCATCGCCTTCCAGCCCGGGTGGCCGATGTACAGCGTCGTCGGAAAGCAGGAGCCGAACACCGCAGCTGCGATCGAGCCGATGCCGTTGACCGCCAGCGACGAGCGCGTGTCGTAGCGGTCGCCTGCGGCTTCAGCCGACTCCAGGTTCTGCATCGAGCCGACGACGATGATCAGGCCCATCGGCACGATCACCGCGAAATACGTCAGCAGGAAATCGCCGCGGATGCCGGCCAGCAGATCGGCCAGCACCGGCAGCGGCAGATGCAGCGCAGGCATCGGCGGCGCGGCGCCGGTCGGCGCCAGCCCGGTGCCCCAGGCCAGCGCCGTGCCGAGCGCTACGGCGACCAGGCCCACCGGCAGGCCGCCGCGAAAACGCACGCGTCCGAAATAGCCGAGCAGCACCACCGCCAGCGTCGACAGACCCACCACCGGATGCGCATACGCGCGGAACAGGAAGCCCAGCGCGATGAACGCCAGCGCCAGCCCGGCGAGTGTCGACAGCAGCGCCGCGCGCGGCGTCGCGCGCCGCATCCAGTCGGCGACGAAACAGGCGAGCACTTCGATCACGCCGCAGCTGAAACAGGCGAGCAGTCCGGCCTGCCAGGCGACACGCGCCGGATCGGCCGCGCCGGCGGCCTGCGCCGCGAGCTTGGCCGGCAGCATCACCAGGAACACGAATGCGAACACCGTGACCGCGTTGAGGCCGTATGGCAGCGCACAGACATCGTCGCGTCCCTCGGTTCGCGCCAGGCGCAGCGCCTGCCAGCTGTAGTACAGATTGCCGACCAGCAGCGACACCGCGGCGCCCGGCAGAATGTGGCCGAGCAGCAACTCGTCGGGAAAGCCGAGCACGTAGCGGCACAGGCCGGACAACACCAGCAGCATGATCAGATTATCCAGCGCCAGGCCGAACAGGCCATCGACATCACCGCGAACGAACAAACGCATTTCCCGATCTCCGCTGAATCCGAAAGCATGGTCTAGATGCAAGCACTGTACGCAGGCGCCGTTCCGGTGAACGCGCTGGCATACCGCGGCGCTTCAGCTGCATTGTCTAATACAGGCGATCGACCCGACTCGCCACGGAGACATGCCATGAAATCCTTCACCCGGCTGCTGCTGCTCGCCGTCAGCCTCGCTGCCACATCGGCGCAGGCTGCCGAATTCCTGCCTTACACCGACGCAAAGTTCGCCGAGCTGAGCAAGGCCAGCAAGCCGCTGGTGCTCGACGTGCACGCGGACTGGTGCCCGACCTGTCGCGTGCAGCAGCCGATGCTCAAACAGGTGGTCTCGGCCGCGCCCTACGATCAGTACACCGTGCTGGTGATCGACTACGACAGCCAGGCCGACGTGCGCGCTCGTTACAAAGTCGAGCGTCAAAGCACCCTGATCGTGTTTGCCGGCAAGCAGGAGCGCGGTCGTGCCACCGGCTATACCGATCAGAAGAGCATCAGCCTGCTGTTGAACAAGGGTCTCGACAAGATCCCTTGAAGCGGCGCCGTAGCATCGCTGTCGAAGCGCAATGCCGAAAGGCCGCATCCAAGGCTGAGGACCGCGCGTAGGACTGGGGGCTGATTCAGCTCCAGGAGGGGAAAATCCCATGCGCAACTTTAAAATGAAACCGCTCGTCGTCGCGGCGCTTTGCACGACCTCGTTCGCTGCCTTTGCATCGAGCCATAAAGAAGCGCCCTTGATTGGCGGCATGCCGCGAGTCGATGGCACCGATTTCTACATGTTCCGCAGTTACGAGCCGGGCCGTGACGGTTTCGTGACATTGATCGCCAACTACCAGCCGCTGCAGGATCCGGGTGGTGGCCCGAACTACTTCAAGCTCGACCCGAATGCGCTGTATGAAATCCATGTCGACAACAACGGCGACGCGGCCGAAGACCTGACGTTCCAGTTCCGCTTCACCAACACCTACAAGGGTCTCGGCGTGCCCACCGGCGCACCGACCGGCAACGTCGCCGTGCCGCTGACCAACATCGGCGCTGTCGATGCCAGCGGCGCCAACCTGAACGTGACCGAGAGCTATTCCTTGACCCTGGTGCGCGGCAATCGTCGCAGCGGCACCGCGACGCCGGTCACCGACGGCGAAAGCGGCTCGGCAACCTTCGCCAAGCCCAGCGACAACATCGGCAACAAGTCGATTCCCGACTATGCCAGCTACGCCAACGGCTTCATTCGCCCGATCGCGATTCCGGGCTGCGCCACTCAGGGACGCGTGTTCGTCGGCCAGCGTCACGAAGGCTTCGTCGTCAATCTCGGCCAGGTGTTCGATCTGGTCAACCTGAATCCGCTGGGCGCGCGCGATTCGGCCAGCAACGCGATCTACGACAAGAACGTGACTTCGCTGGCGCTCGAAGTGCCTAGCAGCTGCCTGATCGCCAACAGCGATCCGGTGATCGGTGCCTGGACCACGGCTAGCCTGCGCCAGTCGCGCGTGCTCAACCCGTCGCCGACCGGCCCGGTCGCCAGCAGCAAGGGCAAGGGTCCGACGATCGAAGGCGGTGCCTACACGCAGGTGTCGCGCCTGGGTTCGCCGCTGGTCAACGAAGTCGTCATCGGCCTGCCGGACAAGGACAAGTTCAACAGCAGCGAGCCGAAGAACGACGTCGCCAACTTCGGCACCTACGTGCTGTATCCGACCTTGCCGGTGCTGGTGAACGTGCTGTTCAACGTGCCGCCGCCGGCGACGCCGCGCAACGATCTGCTCGCGGCCTTCGTCACCGGCATCACCGCGACCGTCAACGGTGCGTCGTTCAAGTTCACCTCGCCGGCCAACCTGACCGTGCCGGGCGAGATGCTGCGCCTGAACACCGCGGTGGCACCGACCCCGGCCGCCAGCCAGAAAGATCTGGGCTTCCTCGCCTGCGATCTGGCCGGCTTCCCGAACGGCCGCCGCCCGGTCGACGACGTCGTCGACATCGAGCTGACCGCAGTGGAAGGCGCGATCACCGCGGAGAACGCGCTGAATCTGCAGACCTGCGATGTCAGCGGGGCAACGCCGACGGTCAAGAATGCCGGCGCCGTGGTCAACGACGGCGCGCTGCCGAACCCGGCCGATTACCTGACCGTTTTCCCGTATCTCGGCACGCCTTTGCCGGGCAGCGTCAGCGCCGCGAACTAGGAGCCCGATCATGACGATCTCCTACCGCAGCAAGCTGATGGTCGTCAGCGCCGGCGCCTTGCTGGCGCTGGCGCTCACCGGCTGCCACGACAACGGCCACGAACCCGGCGACGACATGCAGCCGGCCGACGTCAACGCTCTGGCGACGACGCAGATCAATACCAAGACCTGCGAGAAAAACACGCCGGACGAAATCAACGCACTGGATCTGAACGACACCGACGAGGCGATCGACGTCGCCACGCTGACGCCGGCCTGCTCAGGCTCGATCTAGCGGCGACTTCAACCATCCCGTGGTCCACTGGCCCCGCTTCGGCGGGGCTTTTTTGTGGGTGCTGTCGAGCACGCCTTTCATCAAGCTCATTCCTGCGAAGGCGGGAATCCAGAGATGTCCCATCGCGCTCACCGCACTGGGTCCCCGCCTTCGCGGGGACGACGCTTGAGGCGCCGTTACGGAATCACGTAACGCAGCACCATGAAGAAATGCGCGGCGCTGCCGGCCAGCACGAACAGATGCCAGATCGCATGAAAATAGCGCTGGCTTTCGCGCAAATAGAAGGCAACGCCGATGGTGTAGCACAAGCCGCCACCGAACAGCAGCACCAGGCCGCCGGTCTGCATGCCGTGGATCAGCCGCGGCAAAATCAGCAGCACGCTCCATCCCAGGCCCAGGTAAAACGCCAGCGCGAAACGCTCGTGGCGCTCGTGAGCCAGCAGGCAGAACAACATGCCGGACAAGGCCACCAGCCAAGTCAGGCCGAACAGGCCGTAGCCGAATGCACCGCCGATGCTGATCAGATCCAGCGGCGTATAACTGCCGGCGATCAGCAGATACACCATCGCCTGATCGAGCTTGCGCAGCTGGTACTTGGTCGCCGCGTGCCGCACGCTGTGATACAGCGTCGAGCCGGTGTATAGCAGGATCAGGCTGGCGCCGAAGATGCTGCTGGCGATCACGTGCAGCGCGTCGCCGTTCAACACCGAATACACCACCAGCACGCACAGGCCGGCGATCGCCAGCACGATGCCAATACCGTGGCTCAGGGCATGCGCGAATTCCTCACTCATCGAATACGGCGGCGGCAGGCTGCGCAGCGGCGCGGGCAGGGGTTTGTCGATCAGCGTATTCATGTCATGTCAGAAGAACGCGAATGGGGGGCGCCAGTCGAGCATGCGCTCGACCAGCCACAGCAGGCCGATGGCCATCACCAGGACCGAGCCCGGCAACAGCAGGCCGTAGCGATACACGCGGCGATGCCGCAGCGCATATCCCAGCGGCACGACCACACAGACCAGGCTCAGCTGCGCGATCTCGACGCCGATGTTGAATGCCAGCAGCGCCCAAACCCGCCCGGTGGTCGGCAGGCCCAGCTCCATCAACGCGCCGGCGATCGCCGAGCCATGAATCAGCCCGAAAAAAATCGCCAGCCAGGGCAGGCCGCGATTGACCATCGGGACCAGATTGTTCAATGCCGCGAACACCACGGTCGCGGCCACCGCCGACTCGACCCAGCGCGTCGGGAAATGCACCCAGCCCAGCGCGGCGATGCTCAGGGTTGCCGCATGCGCAATCGTGAACGCGGTGACGATGCGCGCCGATTCCAGCAGCGGCTGACGCAGCTTGCTCGCAACCTGCCAGCCCTCGCGCGTGCGCCGCGTCGCCGCCGGCAGGAACAGCGCGGCCAGGAACAGCAGATGATCCCAGCCGGTCCAGACATGCCAGATGCCTTCGTGCAGATAGGTGCGGAAAACACGCGCAGTCGAGGCGCCGCCGGCCTCGATGACGATGTCGGGACGAGTCGGCGAGAACACGTCGCTGCTGATCTGCTGGCCGTAGTCGAGCTTGAGCAGGCCGCGATGCAGCCGGTCCAGGTCGAACAGCAGGCCGTAGTGCAGATACAGCTGCTGCGGCGCGTGCGCGCATTCGCCCTGCAGCATCAACGCGGCATAGCGGCCGTCGAGATGCTCGGCGATGCGCAGTTCCCGCACCGCGAGCGCACAGCGCGCATGGCCGTCGCCGAGCTGCAGATTCGCCAGCGCATAAGCCTCGATGCGCGGCGCGGCGCCGCGCACTTCGCCCCAGTTCAGTGCGCCGTCGCCGTCGGCGTCCAGGCCGATCGCCTCTTCCAGGTCGCGCAGCGCGATGTCCCATTCGCCGCTGATCGTGGCCTGCTCGATCTTCAGATCGAGATAGCTGGTGCTGGCGGCGTGGGCGTCGGCGCGAGTGCTGGCGAGCAAGGCGCACAACATCAGCGTCGACAGCGCGGCCTGGCGCGCGAGCGCGGCGATCACGATGCCGCTCCAAGCTGTTCTGCGAGCCGATGCAGCAGCGGATCTTCGATCGTGGTCGCACGCATCCACTCGAGCACCGGCGCGGCGGCGGCCGGCTGCCTCGCGGCCAGCGCTGCCTCCAGCAACAGCCGCGCGTCGACGGGCTCGCGCTGCACTTGCCAGTTGCTCTGCGCCAGCAGCAGCGCGCGCGCCGGGTCCTGCTCGATGCGCAGCACGAACATCGTCTCTTCGCGGCCATGCGTGGTCTCGCCGCGGGCACGCACGGCGTCGAAGCGCGAGATCAGCTCGCGCCGGTGCGCATCGAAGTCCGCTTGCGGCGTGCCGGCAGCTTGCAGCTGCTGCTCGGCCAGCGTCAGGCGCAGCAGCAGGGTGTCGACGCGCTGCTGATCGCGCAGCCTTGCGATCACCGGCTGCGGACGCTGCCGGTCGAGTTCGTAGTCGGCATAGGCGGCGAGCAGATAGGCATCGCCGCTGTTGCTGGCATCGAGTTCGGCGAGCGCGGCGTCGTAGCGCTGCGGCGCGTCGTCACGCTCCAGCCGCGCGGCGAGTTCCGCCGCCAGCGTCAACGTCCACAGGCGCTCATCCAGCGAGGCACCGGTAAGCCGCGGAATGATGGAATCGACGCTGGCCAGCGCTGCGGCGGCACGGCCCGACAGGCTGCTTGCCGAAGCGGCGCAACTGGTCGCGGTGACCAGATTGCTGCGGGCCAGCGCGGCGCAGTCGCGCAGCGCCTCGCGCGGCCGGCCCTGCACCATCAGCAGCGAGGCGCGAGTCAGATGCGCCGGCGGATAGTTTTCGCGCTGCAGCAGCGCATCCAGCGCCGACATCGCACCAGTAAAATCGTGGCGCTGCTGCTGCAGCACGCTGCGCAGCCAGTCGATCTCGACCGGCGCCTTCGCATCCGCATCCCAGGGCGACAGGGCCGCGGCGGCGTAACCGTAGAAACGCGGATCGCTTTGCGTGCGCCCAAGCTCGATCGCGCGACGCGCATAGGCGGCGGCGATTGCCGGATCGCGCGGGCTCGCGGCCAGCAGCGCGCGCTCGCTGCGCAGTGCACGCACCGCCGGATCGCGGCGCACCGGCAGGCTTTCGAGCACGACGCTGTCGTCGCCGGGAATATAGGAACGCGGCGCCGCCGCGCTCGCCGCGGAACAGCTGCTGCCCGCGGTCAGCAGCAGGCAGGCAAAACGGAGAAGAGCGGCGCGCATGCTGAGTATTCGCAGCCGGCGCCTCGGCGGATGCGGCGCGGCGCCGGTCGGCAATCCTTTGCCGTCTGTGCTGTCGATGCGCCGTCCCGGCCTCATGTCGGCAAGGGATTGCCGACCTCCATCGGGCTTATTTCGACCTGGTCTGCAAGGTCCACAGGCGCGCGATGTCCTTGGCGCCGTCGCTACCCTGCACCGCCGCGAACGCCTTCAGCGCCTGGTCTTTCTTGCCGGCCATCAGGTAGGCGACGCCCAGGTGGAGCTTAGCTTGGTCAGCAAGCTTGATACCGCCTTTGGCGATGCCCTGCTCGATCAGCGGCAGGCCCTTGTCGGCCTGCCCATACGCGACATAGTTGAAGCCGGTGTTGACCAGCGCATCGCCGCTAGCCTGCGCGGCAGCGGCTTTCTCGCCTTCGGCGAGCGTGGCCTTGTCTTCGGCGATCTTCTTGGTGACCAGATCCTTCAGACGCTGATGGCGCGGCGCGTCGGGGCCGGCACCGAGCAGCTTCGCGGCGTAGCCCTCGTCGACGAACTTCTGCGCCTCGCCCGGAAAGCCGGACTGCAGCGCCAGCTGCGCGGCCTCCATGTAGTCGTCGGCCTTTTCCATCGTGCCGGTGGCGTCGCGCAGCCGGTACATGTCCAGATCCAGGCGATCGGAGAAGCCGGGCTTGCGCTGCGTGCGCACCAGCAGATCGAGCCAGTATTCCTTCTTCGGGCTGTAGGTGACCAGCTGCTCCAGCGCCGCAGTGTAGGCGACCATGTCGTTCTGCTTCAGCGCGCAGGAGGCCAGCAGCTGCAGCTGCGTGTCGGTCGGCTTCTTGCCGGCGGCGGCGAGGCCCTTGATCTCGGCGCTCAGCGCGACCGAGGCTTCCTGGTACTTGCCGGCCAGATATAGCGATTGCGCATACAGGCCCAGCGTCTCGGCGCTGGTGCCGCCGGCGGCCTTGTACTGCTGGATCGCGCTGGCGGTCTTGGCGTAGTCCTTCGAGGCGTAGGCGATCTTCACGTAGGCGTCGAGCGTCGGCAGCTTTTCCGCCGCCGGCAGTTCCGGTGACGCCAGCACCTGCTCGTAGGCGCCCAGCGCGCTCTTGTAGTCGCCGGTGCCGATCGCCGCCGAGGACTTCAGTCGCTGCACGATGTAGTTCTCGTACGGCGTCAGCTTGCCGATCGCTTCGGCCTGGTCGATCTTGGCCTTGGCATCCTTGTAGTTCTTCGCCTGCAGCGCCTTCTGCGCTTCCTGCAGCGGCGCGCCGACTTCCGGACGCACGGTCGGCTTGTCGGCTGCAAAGCTCTGCGCGCCGATCAGCATCAGCAAGGCGCCGGAGGCGAGACGGAAGGTTTTCGAGGTCTGGTTGTGCATGGAGTCCTGCTGCTTGCCTACTGCATGAATTGTTCGTTACCGACGAGACCGATCTTGGTCACGCCGTGACGCTGCGCCGAGGCCAGGACCGCGGCGACGTACTTGTACTCGACCAGCTTGTTCGGGCGGATATGAAACTCGCTCTGGTTTTCTCCCGCTTCGCCTTCGCGGCGGAAGTTCGCGTCCAGCGTGCCGCGATCCATCGGCGTGCCGTTCCACAGCACCGTGCCGTCGAAGTCGATCTCCAGGTCCACCGCCGGCGGCGGCGGGGCGTCGCTCGCCGGCGGGTTGGCCGATGGCATATCCAGCTTCACCGCGTGCGTCTGGATCGGGATCGTGATGATCAGCATCACCAGCAGCACCAGCATCACGTCGATCAGCGGCGTGGTGTTGACGTCGACCACGACTTCCGGATCACCGGAGCCGCTGCCGCTTCCTAGGTTCATTCCCATCGTTGCCGCTCCATTTGTTGGCTTCAACCTGTCATTCCCGCGAAGGCGGGAATCCAGTGGGCAGAGAGCCGCGCCTTATCGTCTCTGGATTCCCGCCTTCGCGGGAATGACGGGGGTTCGTGTTGGCTTCAGCCTCGCGGCGGCGGTTCGGTGATGAAGCCGATCTTGGCGATGCCCGCTCGCTGGCAGGTGACCATCACCGTGCCGATCGCCTGGTAGCGTGCGGTCTGGTCGCCGCGGATGTGCACTTCCGGCTGCGGCACTTTCACCGCCTCGACCTTGAGCTTCTCCAGCAAGGTGTTCACGTCCGGGATCGCCTGCGTGTTCCAGTACATGTTCCCTTCCTTGTCCACCACGATGGTGATGTTCTCGGGCTTGGTCTGCAGCGCCTGGTTGCGTTCGTTCGGCAGTTTCACCGGGATCGTCTGCGTCACCACCGGGATCGTGATCAGGAAGATGATCAGCAGCACCAGCATCACGTCCACCAGCGGCGTGGTGTTGATCGCGGAGACGACTTCGTCTTCGTCTCCCGATCCTTCACTGCCGATGTTCATGCCCATCGGATCAGGCCTTGTCGCCGACGCGCGAGCCCGACAGCAGCACGCTGTGCAGGTCGGCGCTGAAGGCGCGGACCGCTTCCATGCCGGCCTTGTTGCGGCGCACCAGCCAGTTGTAGCCCATGACCGCCGGGACGGCGACCGCCAGACCGATGGCGGTCATGATCAGCGCTTCGCCGACCGGACCGGCGACCTTGTCGATGCTCGCCTGGCCGCTGATGCCGATCGCGGTCAGCGCGTGGTAGATGCCCCAGACCGTGCCGAACAGGCCGACGAAGGGAGCCGTCGAGCCCACGGTGGCGAGCACCGCGAGACCGCCCTGCAGGCGCGACTGGATTTCGTCGACCGCGCGATTGATGCTCATCGTCACCCAGCTGCTCAGGTCGATCTGCTCGACCAGCGTGCCTTCGTGGTGGTTCTGTGCGGAGACGCCACGGTCGGCGATGTACCAGAACGGGCTGCCGGCGGCGAGCGAATTGACACCGTCGGGCACCGAGCGGGCTTTCCAGAACGTCGCGTTGGCGGCTTTCGCCTGGCCCATCAGCTTGGTCTGGTCGATGAACTTGACGATCATGATGTACCAGGTCGCACCCGACATGATCAGCATCGAGATCAGCACGAAGCGCGCGACGAAGTCGCCCTGCTTCCACAACGCGCCGATACCGTAGGGGTTTTCGACACTCTCGGTTTTCGCTTCGGCCAGCGGCGCTTCGGCCGGCGCGGCTTCCGTTGTCGGCGCGGCAGGCGCCGGATCCTGTGCGAACACCGTGCTCGACAACACCACCAGGGCGGCTCCGGCCAGCGACTGCTTCAGCGTTTTGACGAACGACATATCCATCCTCCAGATGTACTTCATTAGACCGATCAGTCCTGCTTGCGGAAGGTGTATTTGAGCTGCGCCCAGGCCGGCGCTGGCGCACCGTCGACGATGCCGGGCTCGAACTTGCAACGCGACAACGCCTGCTGCGCCGCCTTGTCCAGGCGATCGAATCCGCTGGATTTTTCGACCTTGCTGTCGGTGACCTTGCCGTCGATGCCGACCAGCAACTGCAAGGTCACCGATCCGGTTTCACCCAGGCGTTCGGACACCGCCGGATAATCCGGCTCCTTGCAGGCCTTGGCCTTGACCACCGGCGCCTTGGTGTTGTTCGCCGGCCGCGGTGCCGGTGCCACGTTCGGCGGCGGCGCCACCGTCGTCGTTGTGATCGTGCTCGCCCGCGGCGGCGGCGTCGCGATGTTGATCTCCGGCGGCGGAATGAACGGCGGCGGCGGAATGTCCAGCTTCGGCGGCGGCGGCGGCGGAGGCGGCGGCTCCTCGTTCTTCACCTCGTCCAGAATCTTGGTCTCGATCGGCGCCGGCAGCAGCTCGATCGCCTTGCGCGCCAGACCATTCACCAGCCCCCAGACCAGCAGCACGTGAAACACCACCACACCGATGAGACCGACGAGGCGACGGGATGATTGCGGCTTGTTGGAGAAATCCATGCGTCAGCCCTGAAGGAAAGAAAACGGGCGGTCGACAGCGGCCCCGTTGCGGGACGGCCCGAAACCACAGGTCGGTAGTGGCACGATGCCCGCGCCACAAACCAAGCCGATTTTTTCCACGCGACCGTAACCGGCCGCGACACCGCGTCGCTGCGCTTCTCTCACAACTGCACCCTTTTTTCGTTACGCCTGCCGTCTGCGGCGGGCCGCATCGGCTGGCTGTCCGGCTGCTGACGCCCTGGCCTGGTCGATGATGACAAGCGGGCGTTGCATCGCCCGCTGGCTTCGTTCGACTCGGCGCAATCGCGACGCGACCGTCCTTAGATTTATCGGCCGATCATATTTCATGGCCCTGTAAAAGCCAGCACCATCCGATCGGAGCCGCTGAGCATATGCAATAAACTGGCCTTATTCGAGAGGCCGCGTCGCCGCTACAATAGGTGACAGGCAGATCCTGCCACCATTCAGCCGGCCATCGCCCATGAGCACGCAAATTATTCTCCCCAAGCTGGGCTTCTCGATGAACGAAGGCACGCTCGCCGAATGGCATGTCGAAGACGGCCACAGCATCAGCCAGGGGCAGTTGCTGTATTCGCTCGAAAGCGAAAAGTCGGTGCAGGAGATCGAGGCGCCGGCCAGTGGCAGGCTCAAGCTGATCAAGGCCGCCGGCGTGGCTTATCCGGTCGGCACGATCCTCGGCGAGATCGTCTGAGGCTTTCGCGTATTCAGCGGCTGCTGTCGACGACCAGCGCGCTGATCCATTCTTCTTGAATCCAGCGCTTCAGCAGCTCGGCGGCGCGCATCGCCACCTGTTCTTCATCGTGCCATTCGCAGAGCCGCTCGCACAGCTCGCCGAAGCAGGCACCACCGACGGCCGCTTCCAGCGCGGCCGCCTCGTCGGCCTCGAGCACACGGTGCCGCACGCCGAGCTGACGGCGCCAGATCACGCGCCGCTGCGCCTCGGCGAGCAAGGCAACTTCAGGAATCTCGCGTTCGAGATCGAGTGCCAGGCGGATCGCCGCAACGTTCCAGCGCGGCTCGACGCAGCGCAATGAAGCACTGAATGAAAGCTGCATCAGCGGCCATTGTTCGAGCGACAGCGCGGCGACTTGTTCGATCGTCGCCAGCGACTCGTCGACAGCATCGAAGGCCAGGCTCATCTGCCACTCCAGCGCCGCCATCTCAGCCAGAGCCGGCGAATGCGACCACGGCACGGCGCGCTGCAGAAAGTCGCCGAGACGATCGCCATACCAGCGCACATTGAAGTAGGGCGACGGCGAGGCTTCCACATAGGCGCGCGCCATTTCATCGAAGCCTTCGGCGCCCAGCAGATGCAGCAGGCCAGGGAAATCGTTGCGCAACACTTCGCACAGACGCAGCCGATAAGCCTGCTGATAGATACCGAGACGACGCGGCGCGTCGGCCACCCCGTCTTCGACAACCGCATCCCGAATCGCCGCATCGCCTCGCAGCACGTAGCCGGTGAAATCGCGTTGCAGCTGCTCGAGCGGATTCATGCGGCTGCGGTACGAGGCGACACGATCGACGCTGCAATATCCCGCGCGTAGGTCAGCTCGTCGAGCATGTCCTGCAGAGGAGGAATGTGGTCGTCGCGCTCGATCATGGTCGACACCGCGCCGAAGCGGCGCAATGCGTAGGCGTACAAATCCCAGACCGGGCCGATCACCGGCGCGTCATGGGTGTCGATGATCAGATCGCCCTGATGCTGATGCCCGGCCAGATGAATCTGCTGCACGCGATCGGCCGGCACGCCGTCGATGAACTCGCGCGCGTCAAAGCCATGGTTGTGCGCGCTGACGTAGACATTGTTGACGTCGAGCAACAGCAGGCAATCGGCGCGCCGCGCGATTTCGGCGAGGAATTCCCACTCGCTCATTTGCGATTGCCGGTAGCTGACATAGCTGGACACGTTCTCCAGCACTAGGCGCCGCTCGATCACCTGCTGCACCTGGCGCACGCGCGCCACGACATGATCGATCGCCTCTTCGGTGTAGGGCATCGGCATCAGATCGTGCAGGTTGTTTCGGCCCATGCCGGTCCAGCACAGGTGATCGGAAATCCACGCCGGCTGCACGAAATCGGCGAGTTTTTTCAGTTGTTTCAGATAGTCCATGTCGAGCGGATCGACACTGCCGATCGACATCGACACGCCATGCATGACCAGCGGATAGCGCTCGCGAAAACGCGCCAGGTAATGCAAGGGCCGACCGCCGGGAATCAGGTAATTCTCGGACACGATCTCGAACCAGTCGACGGCAGGATCGCCGGCGAGAATCGCATCGTAGTGATCGACGCGCAGTCCCAGGCCGAAGCCCAGCGACGGATGCGTCAGCGAAGCAGAATTTGAGTGGTCAGGCATCGAATCAATGCTGCCACGCGAACCGGCGACATGCCGATCCGCGTGGCAACGAGCCTTAGCTCTTCTTGACTTCTTTCTGCGCGGCTTCGCAATCAGCCTTGCTGCTCTTCTCGGTCATGCCCTGGCCCTTGCAGGCGTTCTGGCCCTTGCAGGCATTCGCCGACGTCTTGCAGGCGCCCTGGCCCTTACAGGCGCTGGAGTGCTCGCAGGAAACCTTGGCGGCGTCACCGGCAAAAGCGGTGTTGGTGGCGGCAACCGAAAACAGGCCGGCAGCGGCGGTGGCGAAAGCAAGACCGGTCATTTTGATGGACTTCATTTGGATATCTCCGTTGAGAACAATACGAAACACGAATGGATGAATGACTCACGACGGCGACACATCAACGCTGGCTCTGATGAACAGCGAAGTAGTGCGTCGCCACTTCCTCGCCCTGAGCCATACGTGTCGATTCAAGTTCTGGATCAAGCCTTGAACCGAACCAGCGTTGTTGTCGCTGGCCTGAGACGCATACTCCGCCGATTGCATCGGTTGCGATGCCACTGCGAGTCGCCGGCTTATTGCCGAGCGTCCGGTCTCGGAGCCGCGCTGAAATGGCTTGCGGGCAAGGTCGGCAAACGGCGTGATGACCGGCCGGTCAGGCCGCGACTTGCGCGCGGCCAACAAAAAAGCCGGTCATTCGGAGTGCGAATGACCGGCTTTCACAATAGTGGCGGAGAGGAGGAGATTCGAACTCCTGTGCAGGCTTTCACCCACCATCCGATTTCGAGTCGGCGCCGTTATGGCCACTTCGGTACCTCTCCGCAGAGGCTGCAACTTATTGTATCGCCAGCCGTAATGATCAATCTACGGCGCCGGAACCGACCGCGGGTGAACGCTGGTCTGCTCAGGCCACTGAACTTTTCAGCCCAGCGAGTGACCAATCGGACCCGGCCCTGAAGCCCATCCTGTACAGAATTCGTTCAGTTACCTGAACGAACGCCTGTGCTAGGGTGCGCGGCCGAAGCGATAGGGCGTGCATTGTAGATGAATGACGCAGTGAAGCCTACTGCTCTTCGCAAACCGGGTGCTTGGGCTGCAACGCTGATGTTCGGCGTCGTTGCCTGTTGTGCACTCACAACCTGCACACCGTCGGTCAGCTCGCTTGAGAAAGTGAAGCGGACCGGGGTGTTGCGGGTCGCGACGGTCAATAGTCCGACCACGTATTACCAGGGGCCCGACGGGCCGACCGGGTTTGAATACGATCTCGCGCAAGGTCTTGCGGACAAGCTGGGCGTAGAACTACAGATCGAGGTGGCGGCATCGCCGCCAGCAGCGCTGGACATGGTGCGCACGGGCCAGGTGGACGTGGCCGCGGCCAGTCTGGGCGTGACCGCGCTCCGCGGGCAGCACGTGCGGTTTTCGCGCCCGGTGCTGACCGTGGTACCTCAGCTCGTGTACCGGATGGGCACCGCGCAGCCGGAGAATCTCGGCGGCCTCGGCGGCCATCTGGTGGTCCCGGCCGGCAGCTCGCATGCCGAGCGGCTCGCGGCCTTGCGCAACTCCAACCCCGGCCTGGTCTGGGAAGAGTCCAGCGACGACGATGCCGAAGACCTGCTCGAGAAAGTCGCCTCCGGCGAGATCGACTACACCGTCGCCAACTCGGACCTGATCGCGATCAACCAGCGCTACTACCCGAAGCTGCGCGTCGCGTTTGCGCTGGCGGAATCGCAAGATATCGCCTGGGCATTTGCGCAGGATCGCGACCCCAGCCTGTTCGACGCGGCCGGCGATTACCTGAACTCGATTGGCGATACCGAACTCGCGCGGCTGCGCGATCGGCACTTCGGCCACATCGAACAGGTCGACGCGCTCGGCGCCGTGGCGCTGGCGACGCATGCACAGACACGTCTGCCGCGTTATCGCGCCGCATTCGAAAAAGCAGCGCGCAAATACAATCTGGACTGGCGTCTGATCGCGGCGATTTCGTATCAGGAATCGCATTGGGATCCGGCCGCGGTCAGTCCGACCGGCGTGCGCGGCATCATGCAGCTGACCGCGCAGACCGCACTGCATCTGAAAGTCGCGGATCGGGAAGACCCGCTGCAAAGCATCGGGGGCGGTGCGATGTATCTGCGCGCGATCATCGACCAGATGCCGGCCGATATTGCCGAGCCCGATCGCACCTGGCTTGCCCTGGCCGCGTACAACATGGGCGTTGGCCATTTGAACGATGTGCGCGAGCTGACCAACAGCCTCGGCGGTGACGGCACGCGCTGGCTCGACATCCGCGGATCGCTGCCGCTGCTCGGCCAGCCGAAGTGGTACAAGCAGACCAAGCATGGTTACGCGCGCGGACGTCAGGCGATGCAGTTCGTCGGCAACGTGCGCACCTATTACGACATGCTGGTGTGGCTCACCGACAGCGCCGGCGGCACGACGCAGAATGCGCCGCAGAGTGTGCTGATGACGCCGGCGATCGCACCGCCTGCGGACGTGATACCGAGCGCGGAGCAGATCCTGAAGATTCGCGCGCCGATCCTGTAGAGACCTGTGGCCCGGGTGAAACCCGGCTTGCAGCGCTCAATCGTCCTGCACGACCTGCCCCGGAAACAGCTCTTCCTGAAAGCCGAAGCGCGTGAAATCCCGCACGCGCATCGGATACAGAATGCCGTCGAGGTGATCGCATTCGTGCTGCACCACACGCGCATGAAAATCATCGACCGTGCGATCGATGATGTTGCCGCCAGCGTCCCAGCCGCGATAACGCAGGCGCTTGTAACGCGGCACCACGCCACGCAAGCCGGGCACAGAGAGGCAGCCTTCCCAACCGTCTTCGAGTTCGTCGTCCAGCGGCGTCAACTCGGGATTGATCAGGATCGTTTCCGGCACAGCGGCGGCTTCTGGATAGCGCGGGCTGGCCGTGAAACCGAAAATCACCACGCGCAAATCGACGCCGATCTGCGGCGCCGCCAGGCCCGCGCCGTTGAGCGCGCGCATCGTGTCGAACATGTCGGCGATCAATGCGTGCAATTCCGGCGTATCGAAAGCCTCGACTGGCTTTGCGATACGCAGCAGGCGCGGATCGCCCATGCGCAGCACCGGGCGGATCATCGGAGCTTGAGCCGATCGACGATTTCGCCGCCGACAACATGGCGATCGATGATCTCGTCGACGTCGGTCTGATTCTGGTAGCCGTACCAGGTGCCCTGCGGATAGATCACCAGGCACGGCCCGAGTTCGCAACGCTCCATGCAGCCGGCGTTGTTGATGCGCACCGAGCCGGGCTTGGCCAGCTTGAGTTCCTTGATGCGCTTCTTCGCGTGATCGCGTGCTTCCACTGCGCCGTGGCGCCCGCAGGAGCGGCGCTCACCGGTGTCACGCATATTCGTGCAGAAAAACACGTGATTTTTGTAGAAGCTGCGTTCCGGCGCCGGCGGCGCGGCGGGCGCGGATTCGTCTTCGGAACTCATACGCAAAACTCCTAACCCGGCTTCTTGCCGAATGCGTAGCTGAAATTGAGCGCCGTCGTCGTATCGGTGCTCTTGATACCGGGTTCGACCTGCGAGTTATGCTGAACCGTGTAGATGACCGACGCAAAAAGATTGCCGATCACATACAGCTTCAACTCGGTAACCGACTGCGAGAAGGTATTGGCGTCGCCGGATTCGATCTTGATGGTTTCGCGAAAGCCGCTGTTGTCGTTGATCTTGTACTGGTAGTCCGCGCCGAAGCGGCCGATCAGATCGGTGTCTTTTTCGCGCGAATCCTGCTCGATCTGTTCACGGGCACCGGCACCGAGTTCGATGTCGAGAAAATGTTTCGGCCCGGTCAGAAAGTGGCGACCGAAGCCGGCCGTCTGCGACGTGCGTTGCCGAATACCGCCGAACAGATCCTTTTCGAAATCCGCGGCCAGAAACACGTAATTCTGTTCGTAGAACGTGTAGTCGATCTTGTCGGTGACCAGGTAGCGTTCACCGGTGGTTGCACCGTCGTCGGACGCGAACTGCGCCTGTGACAGAAACGCGTTGCGCCACGAGCCCTGAAGATAGTCGAGCGTGAACTTGGCATTGCCCGAACTCGTCTTGCTGTTGCCCGACGTGTTCAGCAAGCCCGCTGACGCTTCGCCCCACCAGGGCTCGGCGTTGGCGACGCACGGTGCCAGCGCGAGCAGCGGGAAACCCAGACAGACAGCCGCAATCCTTTGCATGAAAGACCTCGTTCGTATTGTGGGTTTGCAACGGTGAAACTCAGCGTCGGCGTGCGCGCCGACGCTGCAACGGCAACGCGCCGCTAGGGCGTCGGTGCCGGCATCGGCGGCTGCGCCGGGTCCTGCGCGGGCGCCGGCGTTGCATCGGCCGGCGTCGCCTGCGGCTGCACCACCTTCGCCGGTTCGCCGACCACCTTGCCGGCCTGGTGCGACAGCTGCGTCTCGACTTTCAGCAGCAGCAATTCTGCCAACTGATCCTGAATATATTCGCGCAGCCGCGCTTCTTCTGCCTCTTTGGCCAGCACCTGCTCGTCGCTGAAAGAGTAATCGCGCGTCACCCGCAGGCTGCCGGGCGTGACCAGAACCTGCGCGCCGTCGATGACTTCGTAATCGACCGTGGTCACCAGCAGGAATTCGATCGCCTTGCCGTCGGGACCGACCGACAGCACCTGCCGGCCTTCCTTCAGGTTGGTCAGCTTGATCGTCGCGGTGGCGCTGGCCGCCTCCTTGGTCACGGTCGCGCCCTGGCGCGTCAAGCGCTGGCGCAACGAGGTCTCCAACGGCGGCTCGGACACGCGATACGGCACGATCACGTCGATGTAGACGCGGCGCAGTACGTCCGGCAACGGCCGTGAGCCGGCGGGGTGGAAGCCGCAGGCGCTGACCAGCAGCGCGACCGCGACCGAACCGATAACGAGCTTGGCGCGCACTCAGATCACCAGGTTGACGAGCTTGCCGGGCACCACGATCTGCTTCTTGATCGGCGCACCAGCCAGGAAGCGCTGCACGTTTTCGTCGGCCAGCGCGGCCGCGATGATCGCGTCCTGCGCAGCGTCGGCGGCGACGTCGATCTTGCCGCGCAGCTTGCCGTTGATCTGCACCACCAGCGTCACCTGATCGCGCACCATCGCCGTCGCGTCGGCGATCGGCCAGAGCTGCGCCAGCACGTCGTCGCTGCCACGCAGCTCTTTCCACAGCGCATGCGCGATATGCGGCGTCACCGGGTTCAGCATCAGCGTCACTGCCTCCCAGATTTCCTGCAGCACCGCGCGCGATTGATCGTCGTCCGCTTCAACGCGGCTCACGGCATTGAGCAGTTCCATGATCGCCGCGATGGCGGTGTTGAAGGTGCGGCGGCGGCCGTAGTCGTCGCCGACCTTGGCGATGGTTTCGTGCAGCAGCCGGCGCAGATCTTTGTGCTGCGCATTGAGCGCGGCGACATCGAGCTTGGGAGCCGGGCCGCGCGACACGTGCTGCTGCACGCCGCGCCACAGCCGGCGCAGGAAGCGCGCCATGCCTTCGACGCCTTCTTCCTTCCAGTCCAGCGAATAATCCGGCGGCGCCGCGAACATCGAATACAGGCGCACGGTGTCGGCGCCGTACTGCTCGATCATCGCCTGCGGATCGACGCCGTTGTTCTTGCTCTTGGACATCTTCTCGATGCCGCCGATGACCACCGGCTGGCCGTCGATTGCGTGCTTCGCCGCGATCGGCTGGCCCTTGGCGTCACGCTCCAGCACGACGTCGGCCGGGTTGATCCAGGTCTTCTTGCCGTCGGCGGCTTCGCGAAAATACGTCTCCTTGATCACCATGCCCTGCGTCAGCAGCTGCGTGAAAGGCTCGTCGCACTTGACCATGCCTTCGTCGCGCATCAGCTTGTGGAAGAAGCGCGCGTACAGCAGATGCAAAATTGCGTGCTCGATGCCGCCGATGTACTGGTCGACCGGCAGCCAGTAGTCGGCGCGCTCGTCGAGCATCTGCTGGTTGTTGTCGTGGCTGGCGTAGCGTGCGAAATACCAGCTGCTTTCGAAGAAGGTATCGAAGGTGTCGGTCTCGCGCGTCGCCGGGCCGCCGCATTGCGGGCAAGTCGTCTTCGCCCACTGCGGATCGGCCTTGATCGGCGATTTGACGCCGGTGAAGGCGACATCCTCCGGCAGCACCACCGGCAGCTGGTCTTCCGGTACCGGCACCGCATCGCACTTCGCGCAATAGATCACCGGGATCGGGCAGCCCCAGTAACGCTGGCGCGACACGCCCCAGTCGCGCAGTCGGAAGTTGACGCGGCGCGAGCCGCTGCCCTGTTTCTCGAAACGCGCGGCGATTGCATCGAATGCCTGCTGGAAATCCAGGCCGTCGTATTCGCCGGAGTTGATCAGCGTGCCGTGTTCGGTGGTGGCATGCGTCTGGATCTGGCGCAGCTGTTTCAGCAGCGGCTCCTGCGCGGAGTGCTCGACCGGCTCGTCCTCGTCGGACAGCTCGCCCAGCGTCGCCAGCCGCGCCTCCAGCTCGGCCTCCAGCGGCGTGCGGATCACGCGCCTGATCGGCAGGCCGTACTTGGTGGCGAACTCGTGATCGCGCTCGTCGTGGCCGGGCACCGCCATCACCGCGCCGGTGCCGTAGCCCATCAGCACGAAGTTCGCGGCCCACACCGGCACGCGCGCTCCCGTGATCGGATGGATCACGGAAATGCCCAGCGGCATGCCGCGCTTTTCCATCGTCTCCATCTCGGCTTCGGCAACGCCGCTGCGCGAGGCTTCCTTCAGGAAAGCGGCCAGCTCGGCGTTGCGCGTGCCGGCTTTCTGCGCCAACGGATGCTCGGCGGCGACCGCCAGGTAAGTGACGCCCATCAGGGTGTCGGGGCGCGTGGTGTAAACCTTCAACGGCTCGGCTTCGCCCTCGACCGCGAACTGCAGCTCCAGGCCCTCGCTGCGGCCGATCCAGTTGCGCTGCATGGTCTTGACCGGTTCCGGCCAGCCCGGCAGCGCGTCGAGATCGTCGAGCAGCTCCTGGGCGTAGGCGGTGATCTTCAAGAACCACTGCGGAATCGAGCGCCGCTCGACCACCGCACCGGAGCGCCAGCCACGGCCGTCGACGACCTGCTCGTTGGCCAGCACGGTCTGGTCGATCGGATCCCAGTTCACCACCGAGTCCTTGCGATAGACCAGGCCCTTCTTCATCAGCCGCGTGAACAGCAGCTGCTCCCAGCGGTAGTACTCGGGCCGGCAGGTGTCCAGGCGCCGCGACCAGTCGTAGGCGAAGCCGAGCCGCTTCAGCTGCTCGACCATGTACTCCATGTTGGCGTAGGTCCACTTCGCCGGCTGGGTGTTGTTGGCGATCGCCGCGTTCTCGGCCGGCAGGCCGAAGGCGTCGAAGCCGATCGGCTGCAGCACGTTCTTGCCGAGCATGCGCTGATGCCGGCTGATGACGTCGCCGATGGTGTAGTTGCGCACATGCCCCATGTGCAGCTTGCCGCTGGGGTACGGGAACATCGACAGGCAGTAGTACTTCTCGCGGCTGGCGTCTTCCACGGCCTTGAAGGACTGGTGCGCGTCCCAGTAAGCCTGCGCGCCGGCTTCCAGCTCGGCGGGGCTGTATTGCTCCTGCATGTCTCGTGATCGGTGGTTCGAAGGAAGCGCGGAGTTTAGCAGCGGGGGTGCGCGGGCCGTCGCAGACGACACGCAAGTCAGGAGCCGAGAGTGACAAGCCTTGTCAGTCGCTGACGAAAATCGGCGCTGCGTCACAGAGAATGGTTACGTAAGCCATTGTTTTGACGCAGATCACGTATCGAATTAGCCAAGGCACAGCCATTGCTGTTGCTTCAGCACAGGGAGAGAACTCCCTTTGTCCACCACAATCGGAGCGCTTCCCATGAAAAAAGCACAGCAGGGCTTCACCCTCATCGAACTGATGATCGTCGTCGCGATCATCGGCATCCTGGCCGCGATCGCGATCCCGGCTTACCAGAACTACGTCAAGAAGGCGCGCTTCGCAGAGTCCATCTCCGTTTCCGATGGCTACAAAGTTCCTGTTGCCGAGTGCGTCAACACTCTGGCGACGCTGACCGGTTGCACGGCCGGCTCGAACGGCATTCCGCCGCTGCCGGCGACGATGCCGACGAACGTCACCAGCGTAGCGGTCACCGACGGCGTGATCACGGTCACCGCCAATGCCAACGCGGGCGGCTACACAACGGTACTGACGCCGACCCTCGACAGCAGCGGTGTGATGCGCTGGACTCAGGGCGGCACTTGCTCAAGTGCGAACTTCTGCAAACAGTAAAGCAACGTCACCTAGCCCCAACTTAAGGGTTAGCCGAAGTAAAAATGCCGTCCCTAGTGGGCGGCATTTTTTTGCCCGCGGTTTCTACCCGGAGTCGTGCCATTTCCTCTTCTCAAAAGATCGGCCGGACCGGGATGGTATGGGCCTCGTTCGTGCTGGTGGTGCTGCTCG
Organism: Hydrocarboniphaga sp.; assembly: GCF_965279055.1. Lineage (NCBI taxonomy): Bacteria > Pseudomonadati > Pseudomonadota > Gammaproteobacteria > Nevskiales > Nevskiaceae > Hydrocarboniphaga > Hydrocarboniphaga sp. Next base: position 4,072,407 of record NZ_OZ257125.1, read on the forward strand.
TACGCGTTGAGGATCAACTGTATCTGCTGGCCGCGGCGATCGCTTTGCTGCTATGTGTACTCGCTCTGGGCTTCAAGAATGCCGAAGAACCCGGCTCACTTACTTTTCCAACGGGCTGGATCGCCAAACTGGCCGTAGTCCATCTCACAGCTCTGTTCACGGTGAGCCGTTTCGGCACCATGCCTTGGTGCAGCTACTGGTTCGCTTGGATCATCGGGCTGCTTCCCATCGGTTATTTGCTTGGGCGGCAGCTCACCGGACAAATCCTGTTGTGGCCTGGACTGGCGCTGGTAGGGTTAAGCGTCTCCATATGGGCGTGCTGCCAGTACTTGGGCGGCGCCGAGCGCGTCAATGGCCCATTTCGGGATTTCAATTCGTTCGGCGCCCTGCTGTATGTCTTCCTGCTGCCCGCCACTGCCAAATATTGCGATACCCGACAATCGCCTATAAAACGCGGAGTGTATTTTGTTGGCATCGGCATCGGCTTGCTGGCGCTTTTTGCCACCTATTCGCGCGGGGCAATAGGTGTGATGGGTTTGATGGAGCTGGCCACCCTGGCAGTTATCTGGCGTACCGGCATCGGCGTGATCAGGCCCGCCATACAGATCGGGGGGCTGGCCGTTGTCTGCTATGCCGCAATAAAGCTCTATCAACCAGAAGCGCTGTCGCGGAGCCTTGATCTGGCTCACGATCCTTCCACACTCTTTCGAATCATGATGTGGAAATCGGCGTGGGCAGCGTGGCTGGATCATCCGCTGTTCGGCACGGGGCTTGGAACCTACCGCCTGCAGTATCTGTACTACCGATTGCCCGAAGAAACCGAAACTTCGGGCGACTTGGCGCACAACGACTACCTGCAGATGCTGATGGAAGGTGGCCCCGCACTGCTTATTTTGCTGCTCGCCTGGGGAGTAGCCGCGCTAGCGCTGTCGCTTAAAGCTTGGTCGGCTGCAGCTGCAAGTCAAAACGCTCGCGATCAGCGTTTTAAGGCAGCTGTGAGCTTTTCGATGCTAACGGCGGCTATCGGGCTATTCCTGCATGCCGGCGTCAATTTCATTTTTTATGTAGCGCCGCTTTCACTCGTAGCCGGGCTCTATATCGGCAATGCGGACGGTGCTCTTATCCCTGATCGTAGAACACGTTCCCTGAAAACAACGATCCGCCCTTGGTTCATGACCGGAGTAGCGAGCTTAGGAATTGCCTTGATTGCCGGCAGCCTGCTTCTTGACTGGGCAGCAAGCGCGATACTGACACCTACCAAGTTCACTCCATTTTCTACGGAACTTTCTGTTGCCGGAAAAGACCCCGAAGAACGCTATCGCGTCGCTGCTTTTTTTTCCACGCTGCGTCCAGGCAATGTTTCCGCGCTGCAGACTCAAACGGTTGCCGCAACCGAGCTCGCGTTCGTCCACAAAGGATCACCACTTGGTTCACTGTGGGCGCGGCTGGCTCTGGACAACGGGGAGGCCTGGCTACGAGCGAGCAGGCAAAACCCGTACGCGTATCAGGTTCTGGGGCAATTGCTGTGGCGCGTTCCATCGGCCCGCGGTGAGGTCGGATCCCTGCGGCCGTCGGAACCCGAGGCGCTGCTTCGCCTGGCGGTAGATCGGGCTCCCGCACGGCCGGAAGGTTACCGAGTGCTCGCTGCCTATCTGGAGAGCGAAGACCGGAAGGCCGAAGCACTGCGAGTGATCTGGTCGGCATTCACTTGGTCGAGGATTCCGCTTCCCTCAATGGAGACCGCGAACTATTGGAATGCGCTACTTGCCGAGGGCCGGACGCTGGGAGCCGAGCTGACTGCGTCCGCCAACGCGGCGCCCGAGACACGTCGGATAGCTCAGGATCTGCAAAATTTCAGACCGCCAGCTGTTGGAGACTAGCGAGGCCCGCGGGCAAGTCACCGATTCAAGGATTTCGTTTGACGCCCGCTACTGTCCAGACCAACATTGGATTGAGAGCGGGATCGCTCTATCGAACGGGATTGATCTATTGGCTGCTCCTCTGTCTTCAATAGCTTCACCGATGGCTCTGAACGGCCTCGCCCGCAAGCTCGTCGCCGATCAGCTGCTGGGCGAGGAGCAGGCGCGCGAGTTTCAGACCCGGGCGACGCGCAACGGCCAGGCCTTCGTCAGCCTGCTGGTCGAGTCCAAGACGGTGTCGGCACGCCGCATCGCGGAGGTGGCGAGCAATGACTTCGGGGCGCCGCTGCTGGACATGGCGGCGATCGACATCGATCCGAACCTGCTGAAAGACATCAGCGAGAAGATGTTGCGCAAGACGCATGCGTTGCCGCTGTTCCGGCGCGGCAGCACCTTGTTCGTCGCGGTGTCGGACCCGACCAACCTGGCGGCGCTGGATGAGATTCGCTTTGCCACGCGTACCCAGACCGAGGCGGTGGTCGTCGAAGAAGACAAGCTGACCAAGGCGATCGAGGCGGCGATACAGAAGCTTGGTGCCGCGTCGATGGACATTGGCGTCGGCGATGCCGACTTGGAGAACATCGACATCAGCGACGGCGCCGTCGCCGAGCTGCCCGACGTCACCAAGTCCGACGCGGATGAGGCGCCGATCGTGCGCTACGTGCACAAGATCATGCTCGACGCGATCGGCCAGGGCGCCTCGGACATCCACTTCGAGCCCTACGAGAAAACCTACCGCATCCGCTATCGCAAGGACGGCGAGCTGCGCACCGTGGCGACGCCGCCGATCGCCACCGCGATGCGCCTGTCGGCGCGCGTGAAAGTGATGTCGCGCATGGATCTGGCCGAGCGCCGGGTGCCGCAGGATGGGCGCATCAAGCTCAACCTGTCGCGCAGCAAGTCGATCGACTTTCGCGTCAGCACCTGTCCGACGCTGTGGGGCGAGAAGATCGTCTGCCGCATTCTCGACCCGAGCAGCACCCAGCTCGGCATCGACTCGCTGGGCTACGACGCGGTGCAGAAAGAAGCCTACATGCGCGCGCTCGACAAGCCGCAGGGCATGATCCTGGTGACCGGCCCGACCGGCTCGGGCAAGACCGTGTCGCTGTACACCGGCCTGAATATCCTGAACCAGGACGACGTCAACATTTCCACGGCCGAGGATCCGGCCGAAATCAATCTGCCGGGCATCAACCAGGTCAACGTCAACCCGAAAGTGGGCCTGACCTTCGCCGCCGCACTGAAAGCCTTCCTGCGCCAGGACCCGGACGTGATCATGGTCGGCGAAATCCGTGACCTGGAGACGGCCGAAATCGCGATCAAGGCGGCGCAGACCGGCCATCTGGTGCTGAGCACGCTGCACACCAACGACGCGCCGCAGACCATCGTGCGCCTGATGAACATGGGCGTGCCGGCCTACAACCTGGCCTCGACCCTGACACTGATCATCGCGCAGCGTCTGGCGCGCAAGCTTTGCCCCAGCTGCAAGCGCCCGGCCAGCATTCCGCGCCCCGAGCTGATCAAGGAAGGCTTCACCGAGGCCGAGGTCGATGCGCCGAATTTCACGCTGTTTGAAGCGGTCGGCTGCGACCAGTGCGACCGCGGCTACAAGGGCCGTACCGGCATCTACCAGGTGATGCCGTTCTCCGAGGCGATGGGCCGCATCATCATGGAAGGCGGCAGTGCGATGGACATCGCCGACCAGTCCGAGCGCGAAGGCATCCCCAACCTGCGCCAGTCGGCGCTGAAAAAAGTGCGCGAGGGCGTCATCGATCTGCTCGAAGCCAACCGCACCACGGTGGGCGAGTGATCCGTGCCGCCAGTCGGCGCGATGCTGCACGCGCTGCCGCGATGCGCTTTGATGGCGCCTGCCCTCTCCCGGCGCTTCGCGCCACCCTCTCCCGCTTTCGGGAGAGGGGAATGATGCGGGCTTAAGCAGGCTCGGGATCGCGATGGCGCAGGCAGCACTTACCGTCAAGGAACACACCTTCCTGTGGGAAGGCATGGACCGCAAGGGCGCACGCGTCAAGGGTGAGAGCCGCGGCGCCAGCGAGAGCCTGATCAAGACGCAGCTGCGCAAGCAGGGCATCAACCCGCTCAAGGTGCGCAAGAAGCTCGAACTGTTCAGCCGCAAGAAGAAAATCAGCGCCGGCGACATCGCGATCTTCAGCCGCCAGATGTCGACGATGATGAGCGCAGGCGTGCCGCTGGTGCAGTCGCTGGAACTGATCAGCCGCGGCAACCAGAATCCGACGATGGCCGAGATGGTCATGGGCATCAAGGTCAACATCGAGGGCGGCTCGTCGTTCTCGGAGTCGCTGGCCAAGTATCCGCTGCAGTTCGACGACCTGTTCGTCAACCTGGTCGATGCCGGTGAACGTTCCGGCGCGCTCGAGGCGCTGCTCGACAAGATCGCCACCTACAAAGAGAAGACCGAGGCGATCAAGAAAAAGGTCAAGAAGGCGATGACCTATCCCAGCGCGGTGCTGGTGGTCGCGTTCATCGTCACCGGCATCCTGCTGTACTTCGTCGTGCCGCAGTTCGAGGACCTGTTCAAGGGCTTCGGCGCCGATCTGCCGGCGTTCACGGTCATGGTCATCGGCATGTCGCGCTTCATCCAGGACAAGTGGTGGCTGATCGCCGGCATCATCGGCGGCGCGATTTTCGCGTTCGGCTATTTCTATCCGCGCTCGCTGAAGATGCGCCGCTTCCTCGACCGCACGCTGCTGAAAGTGCCGGTGGTCGGCGACATCCTCTACAAGTCCGCGGTGGCGCGTTTTGCGCGCACGCTGTCGACGATGTTCGCGGCCGGCGTGCCGCTGGTCGAGGCGCTGGATTCGGTGGCGCGCGCGGCCGGCAACATCGTGTTCCACGACGCGATCATGATCATGAAGGACCAGGTCTCGACCGGCCAGCAGCTGCAGCTGACGATGATGCAGAGCGCGCTGTTCCCGCCGATGGCCACGCAGATGGTCGCGATCGGCGAGGAATCCGGCTCGCTGGACGAAATGTGCGCGAAGGTCGCCGAGTTCTACGAGGCCGAGGTCGACAACATGGTCGACTCGCTGTCCAGCCTGCTCGAGCCGATGATCATGGCGATCCTCGGCGTGCTGGTGGGCGGCCTGGTGGTGGCGATGTACCTGCCGATCTTCCAGCTCGGCCAGGTGGTTTGAGCTTGGCTTTCCCTCTCACGGAAGAGGGGCACCTCTAAAATGAATCCATGGCCCTGATCGACGCGCTCCACTCCAGTCCGACCCTGCTGCTGATCGTCATCACGATCCTCGGCCTGCTGATAGGCAGTTTTCTCAACGTCGTCGCCTACCGGCTGCCGCTGCGGATCGAGCAGGATTTTCGCAACGCCTGCCGCGACAGCTTCGGCGCGCCGGCGGAAATCCCGGGCGAAAAACTCGTTTCGCTGATCCGCCCGGGCAGCCAGTGCCCGCATTGCCATACGCCGATCAAACCCTGGCACAACCTGCCGGTCGTGGGCTGGCTGATGCTGCGCGGCAAGTGTGCTGCTTGTGCCGCGCCGATTTCGGTGCAGTACCCGATCGTCGAAGCGGTCACCGGCCTGATGTCGGCGGTCTGCGCCGTGCATTTCGGCGCGACACCGCAACTGCTCGCGGCGCTGGTGCTGACCTGGTCGCTGATCGCGCTGACCGTGACCGACCTGCGCACGATGTACCTGCCCGACGACCTGACGCTGCCGCTGCTGTGGACCGGCTTGGTGATCAGCCTGTGGGGCGTGTTCGCGACGCCGGCGGAGGCGATCCTCGGCGCCGCACTCGGCTACGGCCTGCTATGGGGCGTGTTCCACCTGTTCAGGCTCGCCACCGGCAAGGAAGGCATGGGCTATGGCGATTTCAAGCTGCTGGCCGCACTCGGCGCCTGGCTGGGCTGGCAGGCGCTGCCGCAGATCGTGCTGCTTTCGGCCCTGGTCGGCGCCGCGGTCGGCGTCGCGCTGATCGTGTCGCGCCGCGCCGAGTGGAGCTCGCGGATTCCGTTCGGGCCGTATATCGCCGGCGCCGGCTGGATCGCGCTGATCTGGGGCGAGCGCATCAATCACGCCTATCTGGCTTACATCCAGCCGCACTGAAGCATGTCCAGACTCACGATCGGCCTGACCGGCGGCATCGCCAGCGGCAAGACCCTGGTCGGCGACGCCTTCGTCGCGCTCGGCGTGCCGGTGCTCGACGCCGACCAGGTGGCGCGCGACGTGGTCGCGCCGGGCGAGCCGGCGCTGGCGCTGATCGCCGAAGCCTTCGGCGCCGACGCGCTGGCCGCCGACGGCACGCTGGACCGGCGGCGCATGCGCGAGCGCGTGTTCGGTAACCCGGACGAGCTGCGCCGGCTCGAGGCGATCACCCATCCAGCGATCCGACGGCGCATGCGCCACTGGCGCGACGCGCAGACCACGCCGTACTGCATGCTGTCCGTCGCGATCCTGGTCGAAGCGCCGAAGATGCGCGAGCTGGTCGACCGCGTGCTGGTGGTCGACGTGCCGGTGGCGACTCAGATGGCGCGGCTGACGGCGCGCGACACCGTCGACGAGACCCTCGCGCGGCAGATGATCGCGGCACAGGCCAGCCGCGAGCAGCGCCTGGCGGCGGCCGACGACGTCATCGTCAACGACGCCAGCGTCGAGCAGACCTTGATCACGGTGCGGACGCTGCACGAACGCTATCTTCGCGAGATCGAAAACTCCCGCTGAAGTCCGTCTATGCCTCGTGAAGCAGCGCTGATTCTCATTTGCGGTGACTGGTGCACTGCGTCACAATCCGGGCCACTTTTGTTCAGCTACCGCCCGTGACTTCAGGATCGGCCGAGGCAATCGACTCCATCTGCTTCGAGCAGCCGCTCAACGAGCGGGTGCGGACCTTCCTGCGGCTGGAGTTCCTGTTCGGCCAGCATGCGCATCATCGCCAGGACCGCAGCCAGTACGGCCTGCGCGCGCGCCTGCAGACCCTGCTCGACACGCTCACCGTGCTGTCGCGCTCGGACCTGAAGAAAGACATCCTCAAGGAGCTGCTCGAACAGCACGCGCATCTGACGCGGCTGGCCGCGCGCCCCGGCGTCGACCCCGATCGGCTCGGCCATGTGCTCAAGGAGCTGACCACCTCGGTCAACGGCCTGCAGCAGCTGGCGACACAGTTCGCCGGCAGCGCGCTGCGCGACAACGAGTTCCTGATCTCGATCCACAACCGCACCTCGATCCCCGGCGGCAGCTGCGGCTTCGATCTGCCGGCCTACCACTTCTGGCTGTCGCAGCCCTACGACGTGGTCAACCGCGATCTCGACGCCTGGTTCGCCGACCTGGCACCGTTCGAAGTCGCGATCGGCCTGTACCTGAAGCTGCTGCGCGGCAGCACCGAGCTGACGCCGGCCGTCGCCCGCGGCGGCCTCTACGTGCACGCGCCTCAGGGCCCGGTGCAGCTGCTGCGCGTGTTCGTGCCGCATTCGGCCGCCGCGTATCCCGAGATCAGTGCCGGCGCACACCGCTTCACGATCCGCTTCGTCAGCTTGCGCGACGTCAACCGGCGCAGCAGCCAGGTGCACAGCGACGTGCCCTTCAGCATCCAGTGCTGCACGCTCTGAGCCTCGGCTGATGACCGCCCCGAGAATCGGCCGCTGCCCGCAGTGCAGCTCGCCCGCCACGCTGGAAGCCAGCAACCCCTTCCGCCCGTTCTGCAGCGAGCGCTGCAAGCTGCTGGACTTCGGCGCCTGGATCAATGGCCAGTACACCATCCCGGCGGTCGAGAATGACATCGACGGGGATGAGATCGATCCGAACGAGATTCCGCGGGATCGGCTGCAGTAGAGCGGGTCGCTACCCGCTTTTTTTTACCGCTGCTGCGCCTTCACCTGTAGGAGCGGACCCTGTCCGCGACTGGGCCGTCGCAGCCTCAGTCGTGGACAGGGTCCGCTCCTGCAAGCTCAGTCTCTCCAGTAGGCGTTGATCCCAGCACAGCCCTGGCCACCGTGGTTCCAGGCCTGCTCGTGGTCGCGCGCACCGACGCCGCCGATCGCATACACCGGCAGCCCGGCTTCCAGCGCGGCATCGCTGAAACCGCCCCAGCCCAGCGGCATCTGGCCCGGATGCGAGCGCGTCGCCAGCACATGGCCGAGCACGGCGGCGTCGGCATCGAGCGCGTTCAAGGCCAGCAGCTCGTCGCGCGTGTGAGCCGAGCCGAAGAATGCCGGCACATCGGGCCGCGATTTCAGATCGCGCCAGGCCGCGACCGGCGCGTGCCAGCCGCAAGCCAGTGTTCGCGACAGCTCGACGCTGCGATCGAGCACCAGCTTCAAGCCGGCCCGCTGCACGTCGCCGGCAAGCGACGATGCGAGCGCCGCATAGGCTGCGTCGCTCAGACCGGGCAGCCGCAAACGCAGCAGCGCCGGCTTCGGCAGACGCGGCAGGCGGGCGCGGATCGCGGCCTCATCCATCGTCGGCGCAGTGAACACGTAGTCCGCCGGCAGCCGCAGCGGCTTCATGATCGGCGCGACGGTCGGCAGGCAGTCGTAACCGCTCACGGCATCCAGCGCGGCCCAGGCCAGCGCCTGGTTTTCGCGTGACTCGGGCTCGCCGTCGAACGCGCTGACCAGCCAGGTATCGAGCACGACGATGCGGTTGCTATAGGCGTGGCGCAGACGGATCAGCGGCCGCGCGCCACGAACCGTGACGCCGAGTTCCTCGAACAGCTCACGCGCGAGCGCGGCCGACGCCGACTCGCCGGGCTCGATCTTGCCGCCGGGGAATTCCCAGAAACCCGCCGCGATCTTGCCCTCGGGGCGCTGCGCCAGCAGCACCGCACCGTCCGCTCGCTGCAGAACGCCGCAGGCGACGTGGATCAGCGGCAGCGTCACTAGGTCCGGACTCGTCGTTTTGACGTACCGCTCAAGTGCGGTACTCGGCGTTGATCTTGACGTAGTCGTAGCTGAAGTCGCAGGTCCACACGGTGGCGCTGGCCGTGCCGGCGCCGAGGCCGATGCGGATCGCGAACTCTTCTTTTGCGACGACGGCCGAACCCAGGGCATCGGTGTACGAAGCCTGCGGCTGGCCGCCGCGCAGCAGCGGCACTTCGTCCAGCGACAGGTCGACCTTGGCCGGATCCACCGGCACGCCGGACTTGCCGATCGCCATGACGATGCGGCCCCAGTTGGCATCGGAGGCAAACAGCGCAGTCTTGACCAGCGGCGAATGCGCGATCGCCAGCGCGACCTGGCGTGCCGCCGCTTCGTCGCTGGCACCGCCGACTTCGATGGTGACGAACTTGGTCGCGCCTTCGCCGTCGCGGACGATCGCATGCGCGAGTTCGAGGCAGACCTGCTCGATCGCCGCGTAGATCAGCGCGTAGTCGGCGCTACCGGTTTCGACATCGGCGCTGCCGACCTGCGCGGTCGCGAACAGCACGCAGGAGTCGTTGGTCGAGGTGTCGCCGTCGACGGTGACGCAGTTGAAACTGCGCGACGCCGCGGTTTTCAGCGCCGCTTCAACGGCAGCCGACGACAAGCGCGCGTCGGTGCCGACATAGGCCAGCATCGTCGCCATGTTCGGATGAATCATGCCGACGCCCTTGGCGATGCCGGTCACCGTGACGTCGCCCTGCGAGGTTTTCACGCGCCGCGTCGCGCCCTTGCCGACGGTGTCGGTGGTCATGATCGCGCGCATCGCGGCGAGCCAGCCGTCGGCGCGCAGATCGGCTTGCGCCGCCGGCACCGCAGCCGTCATCCGCGAAACCGGCAGGCGCTGGCCGATCACGCCGGTCGAGAACGGCAGGACCTGCGCGGCTTCGCAACCGACCGCGGCCGCCACGCTGGCGGCCACGATGCGTGCATCATCGAGACCGCCCTGCCCGGTCGCCGCATTGGCGTTGCCGGCGTTGACCACCAGCGCGCGCACCGCGGCGCCACTGGCGAGCACCTCGCGGCAGACCTGCACCGGCGCGGCCGCGAAGCTGTTCTGCGTGAACACGCCGGCAACCCGCGAGCCCGGCGCCAGCTCGATCACCAGCAGATCCTTGCGCCCCGGCTTCTTGATCGCGGCCTCGGCCACGCCCAGGCGCACGCCGGCTACCGGGTCAAGGATTTCGGGGGCTCGGTAGGCGACGGGCATTGGAGTTCTCGCGGCTGTGAAGCAAAAGGGCCGCGAATTGTAGCGAAGCCGGTATTACGCATGACGAACGAAGAAAACCCCGTTCGTCCCGAGTAGCCCGCGCTTTTGCGGGGGTATCGAGGTGGCCGCGCAATCCGGTCCCTCGATACGCCGGGCAAGCCCGGCTACTCGGGACGAACGGGGTGGGTTCCCGCGTCCCGCTACAGACTAGCGCTCGACGATCGCCACCACGCCCATGCCGCCAGCGGCGCAGATCGAGATCAGGCAGCGGCCGCCGCCGCGCTGTTCCAGCAGCTTGCCGGCGGTGGCCAGGATGCGGCCGCCGGTAGCGGCGAACGGATGGCCCAGCGCCAGGCTGCTGCCCTTGACGTTCATCTTGCTGCGGTCGATCGCACCCAGCGGCTTGGCCAGGCCGAGACGCTCGTGGCAGAACTTGGGATCTTCCCAGGCCTTGAGCGTGCACAGCACCTGCGCGGCGAACGCCTCGTGGATTTCGTAGAAGTCGAAGTCCTGCAGCGTCAGGCCGGCACGTTCGAGCATGCGCGGCACCGCGTAGCAGGGCGCCATCAGCAGGCCTTCCTTCTTGACGACGAAGTCGACGGCGGCGGTCTCGCTGTGGGTCAGGAAGGCCTGCGGCTTGAAGCCGTGCGCGTCGGCCCATTCCTCGCTGGACAGCAGCGCCGCGGAGGCGCCGTCGGTCAGCGGCGTGGAGTTGCCGGCGGTCAAGGTGCCCTTGCCGGACTTGCGATCGAACGCCGGCTTCAGGCTCGCCAGCTTCTCGAGCTTGCTGTCACCGCGCAGGTTGTTGTCGCGGGTGACGCCGGCGTATTCGACGATCAGGTCGTCGAAGAAGCCTTCGTCATAGGCCTTGGCGGCTTTCAGGTGCGATTCCAGCGCCAGCAGGTCCTGGGCCTCGCGCGGGATGTTCCATTCCTTGGCCATCACTTCGCAGTGCTGGCCCATGCTCATGCGCGTGCGCGGCTCGCCGTTGTTCGGCGCCGACGGCGCCAGCATCGCCGGGCGGAAGCGGCTCAGGATCTGCAGGCGCTGGCCGGCGGTCTTGGCGCGGTTCAGGTCGAGCAGGATGGTGCGCAGCTTGTCGCCGACCGCGATCGGCGCGTCGGAGGCGGTGTCGACGCCGCCGGCGATGCCGGATTCGATCTGGCCGAGCGCGATCTTGTTGCCGACCAGGATCGCCGCTTCCAGGCCGGTGCCGCAGGCCTGCTGGATGTCGTAGGCCGGCGTTTCCGGTGCCAGGCCCGAGGACAGCACGCATTCGCGCGTCAGGTTGAAGTCACGCGAGTGCTTCAGCACCGCGCCGGCGGCGACTTCGCCGATGCGCTCGCCCTGCAACTGGTACTTGTCGACGACGCCGCGCAGCGCGGCGGTCAGCATGTCCTGGTTGCTCTTGTACGAGTAGACCGTGTTGGAACGGGCGAAAGGAATGCGGGCGCCGCCCAGCAGGGCGACTCGACGACCGAAGGTGCTCATGGGGATAGATCCAGAGGTTTTAGAAATTTTTGAAGCCCCAAGCTTAGCGCGCCGCTAGTCGACGCTGCCGTACCGGCCCGGGCTCTTGACGCACGCAGATTCGGGCCTGGATGCTGCGCGCGCCATGGCGGGGCCGACACGCAAGTCTGGCGTGCGCGTCAGTGAGATCGACCGTGGGCGGGCTAATCTGCCGACATTCCCCTACATCGCTACGTCCGCCCTCCGGAGACCGAGCTTGCTGCTGCGTACCCTTTTCATCGTGCTGACCAGCCGGCTGCGCGGCCTGTTGCCGCTGCTGGGCACCAGCGTGCTGCGCATGCGCGTGATGCCCGGCGATCTCGACAGCAATCTGCACATGAACAACGGCCGCTACTTCAGCGTCGCCGACCTCGGCCGCTTCGATCACGGCCTGCGCAGCAATCTGTGGAAGCGCGCACTGCGCCGTGGCTGGCGCCCCGTGGCCGGCGATGCCAACGGCCGTTTCTCGGTTTCGCTGCGCCCGTTCCAGCGCTTCGAGCTGCATACGCGGCTGCTCGGCTGGGACTCGAAATGGTTCTTCGTCGAGCATCGCTATCTGCTCGGCCAGCGCGTCGCGGCCCTGGTCGTGATCCGGTATCTGTTCATCAGCAAAAAAGGCAATGTGCCGACGCGCCTGGTGCTGGACGCCAGCGGCCACGCCGCGGACTCGCCCGAGCTGCCGGCCTATGTCGCGCAATGGCGCGATGCCCAGAGCGCGCTGGTGGCGCAGCTCAAGGCCGAGCGCGGCGCGCAATAGTTTCTTCCTTTAGAGGTTTGTCATGTCCCACTACCCGCATCTGCTGGCTCCGCTGGACCTCGGCTTCACCCAGATCAAGAACCGCGTGCTGATGGGCTCGATGCACACCGGCCTGGAGGATCGCCGCAAGCATTTTCCGCGGCTCGCCGAATACTTCGCCGAGCGCGCGCGCGGCGGCGTCGGCCTGATCGTCACCGGCGGTTTTTCGCCGAACATCGAAGGCTGGCTGCTGCCGCTGGCGTCGAAGCTCTCCACCAGCGCCTCGGCACGCGCGCATCGCGTGATCACCGATGCGGTACACGCCGAGGGCGGCAAGATCGCGCTGCAGATCCTGCATGCCGGACGCTACGGCTATCACCCGCTGTCGGTTTCGGCGAGCAGGATCAAATCGCCGATCACGCCGTTCACGCCGCGCGAACTGTCGACGCGCGGCGTCGAGCGCCAGATCCGTGCGTTTGCACGCTGTGCAGCGCTGGCTCGCGAGGCCGGCTACGACGGCATCGAGATCATGGGCAGCGAAGGCTACTTCATCAACCAGTTCCTGGCGCCGGGCACCAATCAGCGCGACGACCAGTACGGCGGCAGCGTCGACAACCGCCAGCGGCTGGCGCTGGAAATCGTCGAGCGTTCGCGCGCCGCGGTCGGCAAGGATTTCATCATCATCTATCGCCAGTCGCTGATCGACCTGGTGCCGGGCGGCCAGACCTGGGACGAGATCGTGCAGCTGGCGCGCGGCATCGAAGCCGCCGGCGCGACGATGATCAACACCGGTATCGGCTGGCACGAGGCGCGGGTGCCGACCATCGTCACCAGCGTGCCGCGCGCGGCCTTCGCCTGGGTCACGAAGAAACTCAAGGGCGAAGGCCTGAAAATTCCGCTGGTGACGACCAATCGCATCAACGCGCCGGAGGTGGCCGAGCAGCTGCTGGCCGACGGTTACGCCGACATGGTCAGCATGGCGCGGCCGCTGCTGGCGGATCCGTATTTCGTCAAGAAAGCGGCTGAAAACCGCGCCGACGAGATCAACACCTGCATCGCCTGCAACCAGGCCTGCCTGGATCATGCGTTCCAGAACAAGGTCGCGAGCTGCCTGGTGAATCCGCGCGCGGCACACGAAACCGAGCTGAAATACGAACCGGTGACGACGAAGAAACGCATCGCGGTGGTCGGCGCCGGCCCGGCCGGCCTGGCCTGCGCCACGGTGCTCGCCGAGCGCGGGCATGAGGTCGAGCTTTTCGACTCGGCCGATGAAATCGGCGGCCAGTTCAACATGGCCAAGAAGATTCCCGGCAAGGAAGAATTCCACGAGACGATTCGCTACTTCAGGCGGCGCATCGACGTCACCGGCGTCAAGTTGACGCTCGGCCAGAGAGTCGATGCGACGCAGCTCAAAGCCGCCGGCTTCGACGAGGTGGTGATCGCCACCGGCGTGTCGCCGCGTAATCCCAAGATCCCCGGCCAGGCCGAAGCCGAAGCGGCGGGCCGCGTGCTGTCCTACGTCGACGTGCTGCGCGGCGGCGCCGCCGTCGGCAAGCGCGTGGCGCTGATCGGCGCCGGCGGCATCGGCTTCGACGTCGCCGAGTTTCTGGCCAGCGACGGGCATTCGACCGCGCTGGATCTGCCGGCCTGGCAGCGCGAATGGGGCGTCGGCGATCCGAGCGAGGCGCGCGGCGGCGTCGCCGGCGTGATTCGCGATATCGCGCCCAGCCCACGCGAAATCTGGCTGCTGCAGCGCAAGCCCGGCAAGCCCGGCGCCGGCCTGGGCAAGACCAGCGGCTGGGTGCATCGCGCGAGCCTGCAGATGAAGGAAGTGAAGATGATCCCCGGCGTGAACTACGAGGCGATCGAGGCCGGCGGCCTGCGTGTCAGCTACGGTGAGAAGCGCGAGCGGCCGCAGCTGATCGAGGTCGACCACATCGTGCTCTGCGCCGGTCAGGAGCCGCTGCGCGAACTGGAGGAGCCGCTAAAAGCCGCCGGCGTCAGCGTGCACCGCATCGGCGGCGCCGACGTCGCCTCCGAGCTGGATGCCAAACGCGCGATTGACCAGGGCAGCCGCCTGGCCGCGCGGCTTTGATTCACCGTAGCCCGGGTGAACCCCCGGGTTTCACCCGGGCTACGGGCGCGATTTACCAGCCTTGCACCGAATCGAGGAGACTAAAATATCGCCATGTTCAGCGACCTGATCACCACGATCCAGCAGATCGGCCTCGAGAAGATTTTTCTTCTGCTGATGGCGCCTGTGTTCATCGTTTGCATGACCACGGAATTTTTCGTTCTGCGTCGGCGCCAGCAGCAGACCTACTCGGCGCACGAGACCGGCACCAACATCGTGCTGGCGCTGTCGCATGCGGTCACCGACGGCATCGCCTGGGCGGTGTTGCTGGGTTTGTTCTACGGGGTCTACCAGCACCGGCTGTTCGACATTCCGTTCAATGGCTGGACCCTGCTGCTGCTGATCGTGCTGCAGGACTTTTTCTATTACTGGTTCCATCGCGGCAGCCACCGCATCCGCTGGATGTGGGCCAGCCACGTCACCCATCACTCGTCGCAGACGATGAATCTGTCGACGGCGCTGCGCCAGAGCCTGACCTACCCGCTGTCGGGCATGTGGGCGTTCTGGCTCCCGCTGGCCTGGCTCGGCTTCAAGCCCGAGCATGTCATCCTGGTGGTCGCGGTGAATCTGGGTTACCAGTTCTTCGTCCACACCGAGGCGGTGCGTTTCATGCCGCGCTGGTTCGAAGCGGTGTTCAACACGCCGTCGCACCATCGCGTGCACCACGCGCGCAACCCGCAGTACATCGACCGCAACTACGCCGGCGTACTGGTGATCTGGGACAAGCTGTTCGGCAGCTTCGTGCCGGAACAGGAGCGCTGCGATTACGGCATCACCCGGCAGATCCACACGCGCAACCCGATCACGATGATGTTTCATGAATGGCGCGACATGTTCGGTGACCTGCGCCGCCCCGGCCCGCTGCGCACGCGGCTGAAACATCTATGGGCACCGCCCGAGTGGGTGCGGCCGCCGGAGTGAGCATCGCGGAGTGTGTGTCGCGGCGGCCAATCCGGCACACTAGGCGATCATAGAATTCAAGGGCGCCGATGCGGGATTCCGGTCAACTACTTCAGATCGTCCACGAGGGCATGGTCAAGGCCGGGCTCGACGTGGCGGCGGTCTATCTGCGGCTCGGCTACGACGCCGAAAAACTGGCGCTGCGCGATCTGCGCACGCCGCATCAGCAACAGGTTTTTTTCTGGAGCACGATCGAGTCGGTCACCAAGGACCCCGAGGTCGGCCTGCACCTGTGCCCGCACCTGCCGGTGTTCCGCGGCGAGGTGCTCGAATACCTGATGTTCAGCAGCCGCACGTTTGGCGAAGGCCTGAGCCGCTCGCTGAAATACCTGCGGCTGATTTCCGATGCGATCAACGTGCGCCTGGTCGTCGACGGCCAGGGCGCGCGCATGGCCGTGGTCAGCACCGCGGTCGACGCGCCGCAGCTGCGCCACACCGAAATCTGCGTGGTCTACGAGCTGATCCAGTTCGCCAAGGCAGTGACCGAGGATCGCTTCAAGGCCAGCCGCGTGCTGTTGCGCTGCAGCCAGCGCGCACCGCAGGCAGACTTCGACAAGGTTTTCGCCAGCCCGGTGGAATTCGGCAGCCGCGAAAGCGAAATCTGGTTCGACCCGGCGCTGCTCGACCTGGCCTCGCCGCATTCCGATCCGGACCTGCTGTTGCTGCACGAAGGCCTGGCCGAAAAGCGGCTGATGAAGCTCAAGCGCGAAGACCTGGTCGAGCGCATCCGCGGCGTGTTCGCGCAGCGGCTGGAGCTGGAAAACTGCGATCTGGAAGACGTCGCCAAGGAGCTGGACATTCCGCCGCGGCGGCTGCGCTTCGAGCTGGCGCGCGCCGGCACCAGCTTCTCGCAGATCCTCGCCGACTTCCGCTTCCACCTTGCCAAGCGGCTGCTGGCGAAGACCGACGAGGCGATCGAGAACATCGTTTATCTGACGGGGTTTTCCGAGCCGAGCACGTTCTACCGCGCGTTCAAGCGCTGGTCCGGACAGACGCCGGTGCAGTACCGCGAAAGCCGGCGCGCACGCCGCGCCGGTGCAGCGGGCGCGGCCGCGCCGGCTGCGCGCAAGTAGCGATCTAGGCCGGGCGAGCCAGTAGCGGTGCGCGCGGGAAGATCCGCGCCGCGCCGATGCCGAGCAGCACGAACAGGATCAGCACGCCGCCCTGCACCAGCGTAAAAGGCGGCTCGGCCAGAGTCGGCGCCGCCGCGCGCAGAACGTCCACCTTGCTGAAAGACTGCGCGACGCTGACGAACACCAGGAAATAGACGCTGATCGTGATCGACACCGCGTAGCTGCGCCCCCAATGCGCGAGGCGGCCACCGCTGCGCGCGTAGATCGCCACCGCCAGCGCGATCAGCGACAGGATGCCGACCGCATGTGACGGCAGGAACTTGACGAAAGGAAAACCGAAGCCGGTGACGCTGGTCGCGACCGACGTCAGCAGATACGGCACGTCGACCGCGGAGACCGACTTGCCACCGAGCAGACCGCCGATGGAAACCAGGCCGAGCAGCAGCGCGATCACGCTGAGTGCGGTGTGGATGATGGTGAACGTGGTCAGATCGAACATGGCGCTTATCCCCCGGCTGGCAACGCGGCCCCGCCGCGTCTGGCTGGCTTGGAGCCTACCCGAGCGCGGCGCCGCCGGTCTGGCATCGCCGTGCTTTTGCGAGCGGAAGATGCCAATGCCCCAGCCGAACCCGGTTCGTCCCGAGTAGCCGCTTGCGGCGTATCGAGGGGCCGGATCGCGATGCGTCCCTCGATACGCGGGCCGAGGCCCGCTACTCGGGAGGAACGGGGCGGGGCGTTTGCCGACTAGACGCCCTTCATGAACTTGCGCGCCAGGTACGACAGCACCACCTGGTAGAAGCTCGGGAAAAAGCGCACCAGCAGGTCGGTGGCCTTGGCGTCCGGCCCGACCAGCACACGGCGGGCATCGCGTTGCACCGCTTTCAGGATCGTCTGCGCCGCCGAATCGGCGGTGGTGATGAACAGCTTCTCGAAACGCGCGCCGCTCTTGCTCGCGTCCTTGACCAGCAGGCCTTCGATGCTCTTGGAGACGCGGCTGTCGCGCGCGATGTTGGTCTTGATGCCGCCCGGATGCACGCTGGTGGCGCTGACGCCGCACTTCTGCATGTCCAGCTCCTGGCGCAGCGCCTCGGTGAAGCCGCGGACCGCGAACTTGCTGGCGTTGTAGCCGCCCATGCCGGGTTGTGCGCACAGGCCGAACAGGCTCGAGGTGTTGATGATGTGGCCCTCGCCCGAGGCTTTCAGATACGGCAGGAACGCCTTGGTGCCATAGACCACACCCCAGAAGTTGATGCCCATGATCCACTCGAAGTCGGCGTATTCGACGCCTTCCATGGTCGCGCTGAGCGCGACGCCGGCGTTGTTGAAGATCAGGTTGATCTTGCCGTGCGCGGCGTTGCTGCGCGCGGCCCAGGCTTCCATCGCCTCGCGGTCGGCGACGTTGACGAGGTCGGCGGTCACGGTGACGCCATGAGCGCGCGCCAGCTCGGCGGTCTTGTTCAAGCCGTCCCGATTGACGTCGCTCAGCGCCAGGTGGCAGCCGCGCTGCGCCAGCTGCAGCGCCAATGTGCGGCCCATGCCGGAACCGGCGCCGGTGATCGCGGCAACCTTGCCCGAAAAGTCTTTCATCTCATCCCCTGTAATTTTGACAACGACTGATGTCACTTTGCATCTGACAACGCCGGGAGTCAATATGGGCCGATGGTCGAAATGGCAAAAGCGGCAAAAACCACGGGACGTTCGTATCGCGGCGCCAGCGCCGACGAGCGCCGCGACGAGCGCAAGCGCAAGCTGATCGAGGCCGGGATCAAGGTGATCGGTCGCGAGGGCTATCCGGCGACCACGGTGCGCGCGGTCTGCGCCGAAGCCGGCCTCACTGAGCGCTATTTCTACGAGGCGATCGGCGACCGCGAGCGCCTGCTCGGCGCGGTCTACGAGCACCTGGTGCAGCAGACCCAGGCCCAGATCGCACAGACCCTGCTGGCGGCCGGCAATGCGCCGCCGAGCGAGCTGGCGCGGCTGGCGCTGACCGGCTATTTCAGCGCGATGCGCGACAACCCCGACGCGGCGCGCATCCTGCTGTTCGAGATCCTCGGCGTCAGCCCGGAGGTCACGCGGCTGAGCCAGCGCGCGATCGCCGACTTCGCGCTGCTGATCCGCATGACCGCGCGCCGGTTGCCGCAGCTCGCGGTGCCGGAGCAACAGGAGGAACTGGTCACCGCCGGCCTGGTCGGCTCGGTGGTGTTCATCGCGATGAGCTGGTTTCTGGAAGGCTACAAGCGCGATCTCGACGACGTGGTCAACAGCGCGCTGTCGATCTTCAACGCCGTGGTCGCCGCGAATAACGCCTGAAAGGCGCACCTGGACGCGCGTTCAGTGCGCATTCGTTCACTGGCTCCGTTTCTACCCGTCAAATGAAATCAAGCGCTTGCCGGCGACGCCGCGGCCAGCCTGAATCGCGTCCGTACGGAATTTGACGCACTGCAGCATCTGGCAGAACGTGGGCCATCGTTCTTCGCCAGGAGGCATCGTCATGCAGGCCACCCCGATTCGTCGTGATCTCGACTTCGGCATCGACCGGATCGACCGCAAGCTGGCCGGCCGCTGGCATCCGCGCGGCGTGCCGGTCGCTCATTTCTACAATGCGATGTCGCTGTTCTTTCCCGAAGGCGAGCGCTTTTTCATTCACAGCGTGCGGCACTTCCGCGAGCGCGTCGCCGATCCCGAGCTGAAGGCCGCGATCACCGCCTTCATCGGCCAGGAGGCGATGCATGGCCGCGAGCACGACCACTACAACCAGCTGATCCGCGAAGCCGGCCTGCCGGCCGAGGCGCTGGAGCGCTACACCGCGGCGCTGCTGGGCTGGCTGAAAGACCATCTCGGGCCGAGCACGCAGCTGTCGATCACGCTGGCGCTGGAGCATTTCACCGCGATGCTGGCGCATCTGCTGCTCGCCGAGCCGACGCTGCTCGACGGCGCCGAACCGAAATTGAAGGCACTGTGGCGCTGGCATGCAGTCGAGGAAACCGAGCACAAGGCCGTGGCCTTCGACGTTTATCAGGCCGCGTTCGGCCGCGGCGCGGCGGCTTACGCGCTGCGCACCAGCCTGTTCGTCGTCGTCATGCCGCTGTTCCTGGCGCATGTGCTGGCCTATCAGGCCCAGCTGATGAAGGCCGACGAGCAGCGTCCGCGCGGCGTTCGTCAATGGCTCGAATTCGGCCGTTTTCTCGGCGGAAAACGTGGCCTGCTGACGCAGATGATCAAGCCGGGCCTGGCGTATTTTCGCCCGGGTTTCCATCCCTGGGACGACGACAATCGCGAACTGCTAGGCGCGGTCGAGGAACTCGCGGCGGCTTATGCAAAACCGGCTGCGCCGATACGCCGCGTCGCGTAACGCTTGTCTCCTTCCCCCGCGTGCGGGGGAAGGCCGGGATGGGGGCGCGCCGTGACGAATGCCCCCACCCTAGCCCTCCCCCGCAAGCGGGGGAGGGAATCAATCTCAGGGTTGACGCTGGCTCGCCTCGAACTGGTCGAGGATATGTGCCAGGCGGTCGCCCAGATGCTGGGTCGCGGAGCGCTCCATCGCGCGCGCGACTTCGGCGTTGACCGCCATCTCCACCAGCGGACGCAGCTTCCAGATCGTCGCGCCCAGGCGTGAAGCTTCGCTGGCCGGCGGCAGCCCTTTTCCGTACTGCTCGAACAGATGGCGCTCGATCAGCCGCACCATCTGGTCGGAGGCCTGCTCGACGTTCGCGCGCAGGCTGCCGAGCACGTCGAGCATTTCGTCCAGCGGAATGCCGAGCTTGACCAGCTCCGCACCGGCCGAGAGCAGCCGCGGGCTGGACACGCGAAAACGCACGCCGTCCAGCTCCAGCAGACCCAGCGCGGTGGCGCGCGTCAGCCAGCTCGGATGGAACGAGCCGCCGAACATCTCCACCAGCGCCGGCAGGCTCAGCCACGCCGGCTTTTCGTCGCCCCAGGGGCTGGATACCGCGGATTCCAGACCCAGCAGGCCGCCCAGATCCGAGCCGTTTTCCCAGGCACCGATCAGGTCGGCGATGCTGACCAGGGTGTAACCGCGGGCCAGCAGCTGGCCGATGATGCGCAGCCGCGACAGATGAGTTTCACCGTACACGCCGACACGGCCGCGCCGCTCCGGCGGCGGCACCAGGCCGCGGTCCTGGTAGGCGCGCACGTTGCGCACCGTGGTGTTCGCCGCGCGCGCCAGCTCGTCGATGCTGTATTCGGCCTCCTGCGCGGCTTCGTCCTGCCGGGGCGGCGCAGGCGGGTCCGCCTCGGCCATGCCCGGGCGGCGGCTGCGTTGGAACAGGCGGCGTTTGCTCATGCGCACATGATAAGCGAGCTTGCCGTTGCTGCCTGTTGACCTGCCCGGACGACTGTGACATTGTTCGATGGCAACGTTTCATCGCCGGAGCCAATCATGCACAACCAAGCCCCCGTCCAGCCCGTCCGCCGCGACCTGGACTTCGATATCCCGCAGCAGATCACGCCCGAAGAGGTGACCCACTGGCATGGCCAGGGCCGCCACGTCAGCCATTTCTTCAATGCACTGTCGGTGTTCTTTCCGGAAGGCGAGCGCTTCTTCATCCACAGCGTGCGCAATTACCGCGAGCGCATCACCGACCCGGCGTTGCAGCGCGACGTCCAGGGCTTCATCGGCCAGGAAGCGATGCACGGCCGCGAGCACGTCGAATACAACGAGCTGATGGATCGCGCCGGCCTGCCGGCGACCAGGCTCGATCGCTTCATCGGCGTGCTGCTGGAGCGGGTCAAGAAGATCCTCCCGAACTCGGCGCAGCTGGCCGTGACGCTGGCACTGGAACACTTCACCGCGATGCTCGCGCACTTCGTGCTGACCCAGCCCAAGGCGCTGGCCGGCAGCAATCCGCGCCTGACCGCGCTGTGGCGCTGGCATGCGCTGGAAGAAACCGAGCACAAGGCGGTGGCCTACGACGTCTACGAGAAGGCGCTCGGCAAGGGTCTCGGCGCCTACCTGCTGCGCTGCGGCGCGCTGGTCGTCGTGTCGGCGATTTTCCTCGCGCTGATGTTCGTGTTCCACATCATGATGATCCGCGCCGACAAGCAGGCGCGCGGCATCGGCGGCTGGCTCACGCTGGTCAAGTTCCTGTACTTCAGCCCGGGCGCGCTGAGCAGCCTGCTGCTGCCGTGGCTGGACTACTTCCGCCCGAACTTCCATCCCTGGGATCACGACAACCGGGAGTTGCTGGCCGAGGTTGGCCCGCTGAGCGCGACTTACGCGGCGACGCGCTAAGCGCTGCGTTTGATGCGAAAAGGCCGCAGATCCGGAAGGGTCTGCGGCTTTTTGCTGGGCTCGATTCCGGCACATGTAGGAGCGGATCCTATCCGCGACTGTGCTCTTGAAGGCTTCAGTCGCGGATAGGATCCGCTCCTACAGCACTGTTGTACCTACTTCAGCTCCGCCGACGACTTGCCCAGCAAGCGCCGCGCGATGATCAGCAACTGGATCTGCTGGGTGCCTTCGAAGATATCCAGGATCTTCGCGTCGCGCGCCCATTTCTCCAGCAGCCCGACGCCGCCGTTGCCCTCGGCGTAGCCGAGCGTGCCGCAGATTTCGACGCACTTGAGCGCGACATCGACGCAGGTGCGGCCGGCCTTGGCCTTGGCCATCGACGCATGCAGCGAATTCGGCTTGCGGTTGTCGGCCATCCACGCGGCCTGCAAGGTCAGCAGGCGCGCCGCTTCGTAATCGGCTTCGAGGCCGATCAGCGCGGCAGCCGCAGCCGATTGCAGCAGCGAAGGCTTGCTGTAGTCGACCTCGACGCCGGCGGATTCCAGCAGCTTTTTGGTTTCTTCCAGGCAGGCACGCGTCAGACCGATCGCCATCGCCGCGACCAGCGGACGCGTGTTGTCGAAGGTCTGCATCACGCCGGCGAAGCCTTTTTCGACGTTCACCTCCGGATCGCCGAGCAGGTTTTCCTTCGGTACCCGCACGTCTTTCAGCAGGAAGGCCGCGGTGTCCGACGCGCGGATGCCGAGCTTGTGTTCCAGGCGCACCAGCTCGAAACCCGGCGTGCCTTTCTCGACGACGAAGCTCTTGATCGCGGCGCGGCCGACGCTGCGATCCAGGGTTGCCCAGACCACCACCAGATCGGCGCGGTCGCCACTGGTGACGTAGATCTTCTCGCCGTTCAGAACGTAGTGATCGCCATCGAGCACCGCGGTGGTGCGAATGTTCGCCGAATCCGAGCCGCAGCCCGGCTCGGTGATCGCCATCGCCGCCCAGCGTCCCTTGAAGCGCTCCAGCTGCTCCTCGTTGGCAACACTGGCGATCGCCGAATTGCCCAGGCCCTGGCGCGGCATCGCCAGCAGCATGCCGACATCGCCCCAGCACAGCTCGATGATGCCGAGCGCGGTCGACAGGTTGGAGCCGTTCTTATTTTCGCCGCTGTCCATCGTGTCGCGACGCACGCCGGCCGCGCCGGCACCACCGCCGGCACCGGCGGCGTTCATGCCGTCCATCACCGAAGCGAGCATGTCGAGTTCTTTCGGATAGGCGTGCTCGGCCCTGTCGTACTTGCGCGAGTTCGCCCGGAACACTTCGAGCGCGACCTGATGCGCCTGATCGACCAGCGGACGGAATTTCTTCGGCGTTTCGAGATTCATCATGTTGTGTTCCTTGTCTGAGCCTAGCCAGGTTGAAACCCGGGTTGCACCCGGGCTACACCAACAGCACGCCTTCCATCATTCCGGCGGCACGCAGATCGCGATACCAGCGCTCGACCGGATACTCCTTGGTGAACCCGTGACCGCCGAGCAGCTGCACGCCGTCGGAGCCGATCGCCATGCCCTTGTCGGCGCACAGGCGCCGCGCCAGCGCGACGTCGCGCACGAAGTCCTGGCCCTGATCGGCGCGGCTCGCCGCGCGCAAGGTCAGCAGGCGCATGCCTTCGAGTTCGATGCCGACATTGGCCACCGCAAACGCGACCGCCTGACGATGGCTGATCGGCTCGCCGAACGCGACGCGATCGTTGACGTAGGGGATCAGGTAATCGAGCACCGCCTGGCCGGTGCCGACCGCGAGCGCGCACCAGGCCAGGCGCGACAGCGCGATACATTCGTCATACACCGCGGCGGCGCCCTCGCCGATCAGTGCGTTTGCACTCAGCTGCACGTCGCTGAGCTTGAGTTGCGCGGTCGCCGCCGCGCGCAGGCCCATCGCCGGCTCGGCCTCGATGCTCAGCCCGGCGGTCTTGCTCTCGACGATGAACAGCGCGCTCTGACCTTCGAGATCGGCGGCGATGATGAACAGCTCGGCCTCCGCCGCGCGCGGCACCATCGACTTCAATCCGTTCAACACGAAGCCGCCGGCGACGCGCGTCGCCTTCGTCGACAGCACCTGCGCGTCGAACAGCGGCCTGGGTTCCATCACCGCCAGAGCGGCGACCGGCGGGTTATCGCCGACGAAAGCCGGCAGATACGTCGCCTGCTGCTGCTCGTCGCCCCACAGCACCAGCGCGGTGCTGACCGCGGTCGGCGCGAGACAGGCCACGGCGAGGCTGAGATCGCCCTGCGCCAGCGCCTCGGCGACCAGCACATTGGTCATCGCGCTGCGCTCGCTGCCGGCGCCGCCGAGCTCTTCCGGCACGCCGAGGATGCCGACGCCGAGTTCCGAGGCCGCAGCCAGCAGCTCAGGCGAAGCCTTGCAGTCGAAGTCGGCTTTCTGCCCGGCGTCGCGCAACTGCTCCAGCGCAAAACTCTGCGCCGCTTCGCGCAGCATCTGCTGATCTTCCGACGGCGTCAGATCGAACAGCTCGGGACGCGCGGTGCGCGGCAACCGGGCCGGCTTGATCAGCTTCTGCGTCGCCTTGAACTGGCGGCCGGCAAACGTGGCGACCTGAAAGCCGGTCTTCGACGCCTGATACAGCCAGCGCTCGGTGGATTTGCGCAGGCCGAGCTGATCGACCAGCGGCAGCTGGGCAAAGCGGTTGAGCACGCGCAGGCCCAGGCCCATGACGTTCTGCATGCTGATCTCTCCAATGATTTCGTGAGTCGGGCCGTCCCCGGCCGATGTTGCCGCCGCGCGCTATTTGGCGGCGGCTTTCTTCTTTGCCGGCGCTGCGGCTTTCTGGTCGAGCAGCGCGTCGCGCGTACGTTCGAGGAAAGTCTCGACCAGATGGATGAACTTGCCCTGGATGAACGGCGGTGCGACCAGCCGATAGATCAGCGGCACCGGCACGTCGCGCAACTCGCCGTCGACCTTGAAGCTGATCTCGCTGCCGCTCTTGTGCTCGCGCACACGAAACACGCCGGCAATGCTGGCGTTGCCCTTGTTCGACAAAGGCTTCCACGACAGCTCGCTGCCATCGGCACTGCGCTGGTAGTGCGCGCCATAGGTCACGTCGTGCGCGATCTTGGCCATGCGCGAGCCAATCGTGCTCAGCTCCCAGACGTATTGGTCCTTGGCGACCTTGGTCAGCTTCTTCAGCTTGGGAAAGCGCGCCACCGTGCTTTCGATGTCATCGAACAGCGGCCGTACTTTTTCCGGTGGCAGCGGGATGACGATGCTGCGCTCGATCTCGATATCGACTTTCATTGGTACTCCTCGGCGATGCATGCAGGTTCACAGCTTGCGTGGCGCGCCACATTGGCCGCGTTCACTGCGGCCTGCGGCAGCGCCGTCAAGCAGTGGCGCGATCGTCAGTTGAAGGGAAGTAGAGGGAAGGCAAGCGAACCAAGGCGCTCAAAAGCGCCAGTCTCCGCGCTGCAGGCTGGCGTAGCAGTCGTCGCTGAGCGGCACATAGGCGCCGCCTTGCAGCACGTACAGCGGATCGCCGACCTTGGCCGGGTCGTAAGCCTCGCGCTTCAAATCGACCTTGCGATGCTTGAAGGTCGAAGTCGTGACCTGGTCGTGACGCAGGCGCAGGAACAGCGGCACCGCATACGCCGGCAGACGCTGGTGCATCTGCTGCGCCAGTGCGGCGCCGTCGAAGGCTGCCGTGTTCAGACTCAGCGAGGCCATGCCGGCGCGGCCGTCCATGCCCGGCAATTGCACGCCGTAAACCACCGCCTCCTCGACGCCGGCGTAGGTGCAAAGCGCCGCCTCGACTTCGGTGGTCGCGACGTTCTCGCCCTTCCAACGGAAGGTGTCGCCGACGCGATCGACGAACTGGATGTGCTTGTAGCCCTGATCGCGCACCAGGTCGCCGGTGTTGAACCAGCAATCGCCGGGCTTGAACACGTTGCGGAACAGCTTGGTCTCGCTGGCCTTGGCGTCGGTATAGCCGTCGAAAGGCGCGCTCTTGGTGACTTCGCCGAGCAGCAGGCCGACGCCGCCGGACTCGACCTTGATCATGTGGTTCTTGGCATCGCGTAGCGGCTGTTCGGCATCCGCGTCGAACTTGACGATGGCATAGGACAGCGGGCAGTAGCCGGCGGTGCGCGACATGCTCCAGGCATTGACGAACGCCAGGTTGGATTCGCTGGCTGAGTAGAACTCGCAGATCCGCTCTATGCCGAAGCGCTGCTGGAACGCGTCCCAGATATCCGGGCGCAGGCCGTTGCCGACGATGACACGCACCTTGTGATCGCGATCCTGCGGCGATGGCGGGCGGTTCAGCAGGTAGCGGCACAGCTCGCCGATGTAGCAGAAGCTGGTCGAGCCGGTGGCGCGGATTTCGTCCCAGAAACGCGAGGCCGAAAACTTGCGTGACACCGCCAGGCCCGCGCCCCGCGCCAGCACCGCGCCCCAGGACACGGTCAGCGCGTTGTTGTGATACAGCGGCAAACAGCAGTAAAGAATGTCGTCCTGGTGCAGCCGCACCGCGGATTCGGCCATACCGGCCATGCCACGTATCCAGCGGAAATGCGACATCACCGAAGCCTTCGGCAGGCCGGTGGTGCCGGAAGTGAAGATGTAGAACGCCGGCGACTTCAGCAGGATCTTCGCCGTCTCCGGCGGATTCGTAACCGCGGCGCTTGCCAGCAGCGGACGCAGCGCGATGAAGCCTTCGGGCGCGGCGTTGTCGCCATCCCACAGCACGCTCAGCGGGGCGCCGGATGCCGGCAGGTAGCTCGCCGAGGCCATCGCCTCGCGGCATTCCTCGCCGAGGATCACCAGGCTGGCCTTGGTCAGCTTCAGGCTGTGCGTCAGCGCGTCGCCGCGCTGCTGGTGATTGAGCATGCCGGCGATCGCGCCGAGCTTGAGCACCGCCGCCACGCAGATCAGCACCTCGGCGCGGTTCTCCATCAGGATCGCGACCGCGTCGCCGGGCTTGATGCCATGGGCACGCAGCACCGAGGCGACACGATTGGCCTGGGCGTTGAACTCGGCATAACTCCAGCGCTGGCCCTCGAAGCTCAGCGCCAGCGCGTTCGGCCGCGCCTTGGCATGGCCCTCGATCAGCGAGCCGATCGAGCCCGGAGCATCGTGCTTCAAGGTCGCCAGCCGGAACAGTCCGCGCAGCACGCCGGGCAGCTCCGGCACCATGCGCAGGCCGCTGACGAGCATGTCGCCCAGGCGGATACGGTCCGTGCCGCGGTCGGCTACGGCGTCGGCAGTTGAGCTCATGCGGTCTTTTTGGGCTTGGTGATCTGCAGCGCTTCGTCGAGATAGTCGGCGACCTGCTTGAACTGCTCCGGCGTCAGCTTGGGCAGCACCTGGCGCAGCGCCATGCGGATAGTCTTGCCGGTGCTGCGGATGCCCAGATCGATCATGCCGCGCGAGGCCAGGCCGAGCTTGAACGCCTCGGCCGGGCGCGCGAAGAAATAGCGCATCGTGAAATCGGTCAGATCGACGATCAGCTCGCTGACCTCGTCGCTCTTGTCAGGGCCGAGTTTGCCGCTGCGCAGCGCAGCGGACACGGCGACGGCGCGAGCGCCGAGTTCCGCCGACAGCGGCGCGTTGAGATGGTAATGGGTCATGAGTGCCGCGATCCTCCAGCTTGTTTGGGGGCGCGAACAGGGCGGCTCGGCCAATCGCGCCTGGCGTGGCAGCCAAAACTGCAGATTGCCGGCGCGCGGCCGATACGCAGTTGTAGCCCTCTCCCGACCCGATCACCCGGAACCGTCGTCCGTCCGAATGAATACCTCCCCATTCTGCGCCTCGGCAACTCGCTCATGACAGACGTCCAGCGTCGCAGCGTGTTCCGCGTGCCGGTCGCCGACCCGGGCCTGCTCAGCGCGGCGCTGTTCGACGATCAGGGCGAAGCGGTCGGTGCCATCGTGCTCGACCTGTCGCGCTCCGGCATCGGCGCGCGGCTGCCGGCCGGGGTGCAGGTCTCGCGCGGCGTGCGGCTGCGCTGCCGCGTCACGTTCGAGGAGGCCGAGCTGGATACCGAAGTCACCGTGCGCAACTGCGTGCGCAACGAAACCTCGACGCGCCTGGGCATGGAGTTCACCGCACTGGCGCCGCTGCAGGATTCGATCCTGAGTCGCGCGGTTTTCCGGCTGCAGCGCTATCTGCTGCGCCGTCAGCAGACCCGGGCGGTACCGCGGACCACGCGGCTGTACAGCCGGGCGATGGCATAGCCCGGGTTCAACTCAAGGGGCCGCGAGAGGCATCACGCCCCAGCGCCGCCTGCAGCTGATCGGCGATCCGCCGCTCCAACCACCAATCCGGCCGGCCGAAGCCGTCGCGGCCGATGAAGCCGACGTGACCGCCGTGCTCCGACAGTTCCAAAGTCACCGATGCGGCCAGCGCCGCCGCACCCGGCACGGAGTCGCGCTGCATGAAGGGATCGTCCAGCGCGTGCACGATCAGGGTGGGCTTGCGGATATCGCCGAGCACCGCGCCGCAGCTGGTGCGCGCGTAGTAGTTCAGCGCGTCGCCGAAGCCGTTCAACGGCGCGGTAAAGGCGTCGTCGAATTCGATGAAGCTGCGCGCGCTCAGCACGCGCGGCACATCAATGAAGTCCGGCAGCGGCCGGAACGCCTGTTTGCGCCTGACGATGTCTTTCAATCCGCTCAGCAGATGGCGCTGGTACACGCGCGAGAAGCCGCGGTTCAAACGCTCGGCGCATTCGAGCAGACGGAACGGCACGCTGGCCGCGACCGCGACACTGACCGGGCAGTGCTCGCCCTCCTCGGCCAGCGCGCGCAGCAGGATATTGCCGCCCATCGACCAGCCGACGGCCGCGATCGGCGTGTACGGCTCGGCGGCATGCAGCCGCTGCCAGACCCAGCGCAGATCGACGGTGTCGCCGTGGTGATAGCAGCGCGGCAGCCGGTTCGGCTCCTTGCCGGCGCCGCGCAGCTGCAGCATCACCGCGCGCCAGCCGAGGGCGTCCAGCTTCATCGCCAGGCCGCGCAGATATTTCGAGTCGAAGCCGCCGCCGAGGCCGTGCAACAGCACCGCGATCGGACCATCACGATTCTGCTCGCCGACCCAGCCCAGATCGACGAAATCGCCGTCCGGCGTCTGCAGCCGTTCGACACGAATCGCCGGCTGCGGTGTCGGCCGGATCAGCATCGGGGCGATGGTCTGCTGGTGCGCATGGCGCAGCAGCGGGTGCGGCCGGAAACCGCTTTGCAGGACACGTCCGATCCCGGTTTCGGACGGCGGCGCTAACGATGGCGACATGGAGTTCTTAGGCTCAAGGTTGCGTGATTCTGCCCTGCCCCTGGAACGCGCCAACAAAAAAGGGCCGAAGCGCGATCGCGCTCCAGCCCTTCTGGTACCACGTGCCGCTTTAAAGCTTAGGCGGCCTTCTTGGTCGCGCGCTTCTTGGCCGGTGCCTTCTTGGCAGCGGCCTTCTTCGCCGGTGCCTTGCCGGCAACCGGGGCGCCGCTGAGCTTGGCGCTGACCGAGGCGTAGCCCTTCTTGACGATCTTCACGACTTCGCCGCTGGTCTTGGTGACGGTGGTGACGGTGTCGTTGTAGGCCGAGACGACGCGCTCGCGGCCGTCCGGCAGGTAGTCGATCGGCGCGGCGGCAACGGCCTTCAGACCGGCGCTCTTGGCCTTCTCGAAGCTGCTCTGCAAGGTCGCGAGCAGATCCTTGCCGGCTTCGATCTGGGTCTTGACCACGGTCTGCACGCCGTCGACGACGACGTCGTTGGCCTTCAGCAGCGCATCGACCGACACGGTCACCACTTCCTGGCCCTTGGCAACCAGCGGTTCAACACGGCCCTTCACATCGTTCACGATCGTCTGCACAGTCATCACTTCACTCCTTAACAAGAAAAAGATCGGCGGGGGCGCCTATCGAAAAAACCCAAGCCAAAATGGAAAGCGATGTTGCACTGCAACAACGCGACCAGTGCAGAGTATTTTTGCAGTGCAGCAAAGTCAAGCCTCAGCCGAGCAACGGCGGGCGCTCAGCATTGGGCCTTAGGATTACCGACATGAAGCCGTCCCTGATCCATCGGTTGCGCGAAGCGGTATGGCGCGAACGAGCGCTGCACACGCGGCACCAGCGCGTGCTGATGCGCTGCGCCCGCTACCTTTACGCGGTGATCCGCGACCTGCTCGCCGGCGACCTGTCGCTGCGCGCGATGAGCCTGGTCTACACCACGCTGCTGTCGATCGTGCCGCTGCTGGCGCTGGGTTTCTCAGTGCTCAAGGCGCTGGGTGCACACAACAGCCTGGAACCGGTGCTGATCGAATTCCTGCGCCCGCTGGGGCCGCAGGCGACCGAGATCTCGGCCAAGGTGATGGCCTTCGTCGAGAAGATCCAGGTCGGCGTGCTCGGCTCGGTCGGCATTGCGCTGCTGTTCTACACCGCGATTTCGCTGATCCAGAAAGTCGAGTCCAGCTTCAATTTCATCTGGCGCATCGAGCATCAGCGCTCGTTCGCGCAACGCCTGGGCGAATACTTCGGCGTGCTGATGGTCGGGCCGGTGCTGGTGTTCGCCGCGCTCGGTCTGACCGCCACGGTGCTGAAGAGCACCGTGGTCGCGGACATCGCCGCCTACGAGCCTTTCGGCTGGCTGATCTACCTGATCGCGCGGACCATTCCGTATTTGATCATCGTCGGCCTTTTCAGCTTCCTGTACAGCTTTCTGGTCAACGCCAAGGTTCGCTGGAATGCGGCGCTGGCCGGCGGCCTGACCGCGGGCGTGCTGTGGCAGACCGGCAGCCTGCTGTTCGCTTCCTTCGTCGCCAACGCCAGCAACTACAACGCGGTGTATTCGGGTTTCGCGATCGGCATTTTTCTGCTGATCTGGATCTATGTCGGCTGGCTGATCCTGCTGATCGGCTGCCAGCTCGCCTTCTACGTGCAGAACCCACGGCACCTGGACCCGGTGCGCCGCGCCACCCAGATCGCCGGCCGCGAGGCCGAGTATCTGGCGCTGACGATCATGGCGATGGCGGCGCAGCGCTACATCCAGGGCGACAAGGGCCTGACCCAGGACGACCTGATCGAGGGCATCGACGCGCCGCCGGAGAACATCACCCATGTCGTCGAAGCGCTGATCGAAAGCAGCTACCTGATCGAGTCCGGCCCGGCACGCGCGCTGCTGCTGCCGGCGCGCGATCCGGCGTCGATCCAGCTGGCGGCGATGTGGCGCGCGCTGCGCACCCACGGCATGGTGGTGAAAGTGCGCGGCCCGCTCGGCCATCGGGTCGCGGCGCTGCTCGACGCCGCCGAAGGCAGCTTCCACGCCAGCGGCGGTGATCTGAACCTGCGCGACTGGCTGGCACAGGCCGCGCCCGAAAAGCCGTAAGCGACATACCGCGAAACGAGCCGGCGAACGGTGCCATACGCCGGCGCATGCCGGTTCGCCGCGCGACTATGAATCCCCTATCATCCGGCGATCCGCGGAGGACGGGCAGTGACGCGGAGCGCCAAAAACCCATAACTAAACGCAAAACCACGACAGGCAGGACTTCTCGCCAATGACCGCGAACAGCGCCGCTACGGCCAGCAAAATCTGGCTTTCGCAATATTCCCCTGGCGTGCCTGCCGAAATCGACCTGAGCACCTACCAGTCGATCGTCGACATCCTCGAAACCGCCTGCAAGCGCTATCGCAACCAGGTGGCCTACGAGTGCATGGGCATCAGCATCACCTACGACGAGCTGGACAAGCTCACCCAGGATTTCGCCAGCTACCTGCAGAACGTGCTCGGCCTGAACGCCGGCGACCGCGTCGCGATCATGCTGCCCAACCTGCTGCAGTATCCGGTGGTGATGTTCGGCATCCTGCGCGCCGGCCTGGTCGTGGTGAACGTCAATCCGCTGTACACGCCGCGCGAACTCGAACACCAGCTCAACGACAGCGGCGCGCGCGCGATCGTCATCATCGAAAATTTCTGCGTGACCTTGCAGCAGGTGCTGGGCAAGACCAAGGTCGAGACCGTGGTCACCACCGAGATCGGTGATCTGGCGCCGTTCCCGAAGCGGCCGCTGATGAACTTCGTCGTCAAGCGCGTCAAGAAGATGGTGCCGGACTGGAACATTCCCGGCACGGTGCCGCTGCGCAAGGCCCTGGCGCGCGGCCGTTCGCAGCCCTATCACCGCGTCACCATCAAGCAGGAAGACACCGCGTATCTGCAGTACACCGGCGGCACCACCGGCGTGTCCAAGGGCGCGCAGCTGCTGCACCGGAATATCGTCGGCAACGTGCTGCAGGTTCGCGCCTGGCTCAGCGGTTATCTGAACGACGGCAAGGAGCTGATCATCACGGCGCTGCCGCTGTACCACATCTTCGCATTGACGGCGAACTGCCTGGTGTTCCTGTCGGTCGGCGGCAAGAACGTGCTGATCCCGAACCCGCGCGACATGCCGGGCTTCATCGCCGAACTGGCCAAGCACAAGTTCACGGTGATCACCGGCGTCAACACCTTGTTCAACGGCCTGCTGAATACACCGGGCTTCGCCGAGCTGGATTTCAAGCCACTGCGCTTCACGCTCGGCGGCGGCGCCGCGGTACAGCAGGCCGTCGCGGAACGCTGGAAGAAGGTCACCGGCGCGCCGCTGTCCGAGGCTTACGGCCTGACCGAAACCTCGCCCGGCGTGTGCATCAATCCGATGACCTCGCTGGAATGGAACGGCACCATCGGCACGCCGATCCCGTCGACCGACGTGGTGCTGCGCGACGACGACAACAAGGACGTCGTGCCCGGCGAAGCCGGCGAGCTGTGCGTGAAAGGCCCGCAGGTCATGGCCGGTTACTGGAACCTGCCGGAGGAGACCGCCAAGGTGATGACGCCGGACGGCTACCTGCGCACCGGCGACGTCGCGACGATGGACGAGCGCGGCTACTTCAAGATCGTCGATCGCAAGAAGGACATGATCATCGTTTCGGGCTTCAACGTGTACCCGAACGAAATCGAGGACGTGGTCGCCAGGCACAGCGGCGTGCTCGAATGCGCCTGTGTCGGCGTGCCCGACGACAAGACCGGCGAAGCGGTCAAGGTTGTCGTGGTCAAGAAAGATCCGGACCTGACCGTCGCCGCGCTGCGCGAGCACTGCAAGCAGTTCCTGACCGGCTACAAGATTCCGAAGACGATCGAGTTCCGCAGCGAGCTGCCGAAGTCGCCGATCGGCAAGATCCTGCGGAAGGAGTTGCGCGGGAAAGCCTGAGCTGCGCCTGTAGGAGCGGGCTTGCCCGCGACCTGAAAGCTCTCAGTCGCGGGCAAGCCCGCTCCTACAGGGTGACGTTGTAGCGTCGAACTACGTGCGTTCCGGCAGCGTGATACTCATCGCCAGCACTTCGTCGCCGTCTTCGCGCTTCACATCCACGTGCACCGCCGAGTCCGGCACGGCGACGTATTTGCGCACCACGGCCAGCAACTCCTCGCGCAGGCGATTCAGATATTCCGGGCCATTGGCGCGGCCGGCGCGCTGATGCGAGACCACGACCATCAGCCGCTCCTTGGCGGTCTGGGCGCTCGCGGTCTGCTCGGCGCGAAACAGTTTCAGCCAGTCGAAAGCCATAGGCCTAGCCTCCGAACAGTTTGCTGAGCAAACCCTTCTTCTCAGCACTGATGAAGCGGTGCGGGCGCTCCTCGCCGAGGAAGCGCGCGACCAGATCCTCGTAGGCCTGGCCGGCGTCGGTGAGCTTGTCGTTGATCACCGGCGAACCCGAGTTGGATGCCGACAGCACGCTCGGCGATTCCGGAATGATGCCGAGCACCGGGATGCCGAGGATGTCCTTGACGTCGTCGATCGACAGCATCTCGCCCTTGGCGACGCGCGCCGGGTTGTAGCGCGTGATCACCAGGTGCTCCTTGACGCGCCCGGCGCCGCTCTCGACCAGCTTGGTCTTGCTGGCCAGCAGGCCGAGCACGCGATCGGAGTCGCGCACCGAGGATACTTCCGGATTCGTCACGACCAGCGCCTCGTCGGCGAAGTACATCGCCAGATGCGCGCCGCGCTCGATGCCGGCCGGCGAGTCGCAGATGATGTAGTCAAACTCCTTGGCCAGCTCATTGAGCACTTTCTCGACACCGGCTTCGGACAGCGCGTCCTTGTCCCGCGTCTGGCTGGCGGCCAGCACGTAGAGGTTGTCGTATTGCTTGTCCTTGATCAGCGCCTGGCGCAGGTTCGCCTCTTCGTGGATCACGTTGACGAAGTCGAACACCACGCGGCGCTCACAGCCCATGATCAGATCGAGATTGCGCAGGCCGACGTCGAAGTCGATCACGACGGTCTTCTTGCCGCGCGCGGCCAGGCCGGTGGAGAACGAGGCGCTGGTCGTGGTCTTGCCGACGCCGCCCTTGCCCGATGTCACTACGACGATTTTCGTCACCGCTGCCCCTCTTTAAAGTTCGTTACCGCTTTTGAAGTGTTCGTCCGGACCGGCGCGCAGCGCCGCGTCAAGAGTCGAGCCGTTCGATTTTGAGTGTGCCCTGCTGCAGGCTGGCCTGCACCGCCTGGCCGCGCAAGGCACCCTGCATCTGGTCGGCGACCGCATAGACGCCGGCGACCGCGAGCAGGTCAGCCTCCATCTTGCGACAGAAGATACGCGCCGCGGTATCGCCGCGCGCGCCCGCCAGCGCGCGGCCGCGCAGCGTTCCATAGACGTGGATGCAGCCGTCCGAGATCACCTCGGCGCCCGGGCTGACCAGCTGGGTCACGATCAGGTCGGCGCCTTCGGCGTAGATCTGCTGGCCGCTGCGCACCGGCTCGGTGACGATCCGGGTCGAGCGGCGCACCGCCAGCTGCGGTGCCGGCGCGGCGATCGGCTCGGGCGGCGGCGGCGCTTCGACCGGCGCTGGCTCGACCGCGCGGGCTGCACTGCGGCCTTCGCTGACCACATCCGGCGGCAGCACCGGCAGGCCGCACAGACGCGCGTCGCCGGCCAGCGCGCCTTCCATCGCGGCCAGCGGCTGCATGCCGAGATCGCGCATCAGCTTGAGCACGCCGGCCAGCTCGATAGCAAACTCGCTCTCCAGGATCACCGGAAGGCCTTCGATGGCCTGCGGCATCTGCCGTGCGAAGTTGCGCAGATGGGCTTCGATCGCCTTGAGGTCGGGATCGAGCACGCGCACCCGCGTCAAGGACAGCACGCGCCCCTTCAACTCCAGAGCAGGCTTGGCTTTGGGCATGGATTTCATCTAGCGGAATTGCATCAGTCTATCATCCAGGCTCGCGATCTCCCGCGGCCTGCGGTCCGCGGCCGACGCACCGAAGCGGTGCAGCGATGGCCTATGTTTTGCTACGGCTTCCTGTTAGCGTAGGTCTTTAGTTGTTCAACAAAAAAAGCGGCCATCACCCTGCGGGAGATCATGGCAATCGATTGGCGGCAATACCGCTGCGAAAACTTCTACGACGAGCTGTGTGAGGCACCCGGACGGCCCCGCGCCGCGGCCCTCAAGCTCGCCGAATATCTGCAAGCCCTGTCCGAACCGGAAATGGCCGAGCGTCGCCTCGCGGCGGAGCTGGCGATCAAGGTCATGGGCATCAGCTTCACGGTGTATTCCGAGGGCAAGAATGTCGACCGCGCCTGGCCGTTCGACATCATTCCCCGGATCATCCCGCTGACCGAATGGCAGAAGACCGAAGCCGGTCTGAAGCAGCGCGCCTACGCGCTGAACCTGTTCATCCAGGATCTGTACAACGACCAGAAGATCATCAAGGACGGCGTGTTCCCGGCCGACCTGCTGAACGAGTCGGTGAACTTCCGCAAGCAGTGCATCGGCGTCAAGCCGGCCAACGGCGTCTGGGCGCACATCTGCGGCTCGGATCTGGTGCGCGACAAGGACGGCACCATGTACGTGCTGGAGGACAACCTGCGGGTTCCCTCCGGCGTTTCCTACATGGTCGAGAACCGCCTGGTCACCAAGCGCGTGTTCCCGGAGCTGTTCGAGGCGACCACGATCCTGCCGGTGGACGATTACCCCGCGCAGCTCTACGACACGCTGGCGGCGATCTCGCCGCGGCCGCTGGACCAGCCCAACATCGTGCTGCTGACGCCGGGCATCTTCAATTCGGCCTACTTCGAGCACGCCTATCTGGCGCAGCAGATGGGCATCGAGCTGGTCGAGGGCACCGACCTGTTCGTCGCCGACGACGACTGCGTCTACATGCGCACCATCTACGGCCCGCGCCGGGTCGACGTGATCTATCGCCGCATCGACGATCTGTTCCTCGATCCGGAGGCCTTCAACCCCGATTCCATCCTCGGCGTGCCCGGCCTGATGCGCGCCTGGATCCGCGGCCGCGTGGCGCTGGCCAACTGCCCGGGCGCCGGTGTGGCCGACGACAAGGTCGTCTACGCCTTCGTGCCGGCGATGATCAAGTACTACCTGGGGGAGGACCCGATCATCCCCAACGTGCCCAGCTATCTGTGCATGGACCCGAAGCAGCGCGAATACGTGATCGCCAACCTCGACAAGCTGGTGGTCAAGCCGGCCAACGAGTCCGGCGGCTACGGCATGCTGATCGGCCCGCGCTCGACGCCGGAGGAGCGCGACAAGTTCCGCCGCCTGATCGAGGCCAACCCGCGCAACTACATGGCCCAGCCGACCCTGGCGCTGTCGACCGCCCCGACGATGATGGAAGACAACAGCGTGGAACCGCGGCATCTCGACCTGCGCCCCTTCATCCTGTCGCGCGGCAGCGTCGAATCCACCTATGTGACCACCGGCGGCCTGACCCGCGTGGCGATGGTGCGCGGCTCGCTGGTGGTCAACTCCAGCCAGGGCGGCGGCGCCAAGGACACCTGGATCGTCGATATGGACGACAGCCCGATGCAATCGCAGAGCCTGGGCGGCATGAGCCAGTCGCAGGCCTTAGGCAGCGGCTCGCCGCAGGACACGCCGGCGCGGGGTGACGACTGATGCTGTCGCGCGTCGCTAGCAACATCTACTGGCTCGGCCGCTACCTGCAGCGCGCCGAGAACACCGCCCGCCTGGTCAACGTCAACGCGCTGCTGCTGCTGGACCTTCCACGCGGCATCCCGTTCGGCTGGCAGCCGCTGATCCAGATCGTCGGCTCCGACGACCTGTACCGCTCGCTCTACGGCGACGACTACAGCGAATCCAATGTCGTGCGCTATCTGCTGCTCGACCAGCGCAACCCGGGCTCGATCCACAGCTCGCTGCATGCCGCGCGCGAAATCCTGCGCACGGTGCGCGACGCGACGCCGCGCGAAGTCTGGGAAAAGCTTAACGACCTGCATTACTACGTGATCGGCCAGGGCGAAGGCGCGTTGAGCCGCTCGCGGCGCGGCGCCTTCCTGCAGCGCGTCATCGACGGCACGATGCTGGTCTACGCGGTCCTGAGCCAGAACATGAGCCAGGACGTCGGCTTCCAGTTCCTGCGCATCGGCACCAATCTCGAACAGGCCGACATGACCACGCGCATCCTCGATGTGCGTTCGACCTCGCTGCTCGATCCCACCGGCCGCGCCGAGCAGCTGGCGCCGCTTTACAACATCCAGTGGATGAGCGTGCTGCGCTCGCTGACCGCGTACCAGATGTATCGCCGGCACGTGAAGGCACGCGTCAACCGCACCGGCGTGCTGCGCTTTCTGCTGCAGAACCGCGAGTTCCCGCGCAGCGTGACGTTCTGCCTGAGCATGATCGCCAGCACCTTGCCGCATCTGCCCGAAGCGCGCAGTGTCGAGCGCACCCTGTGGCGGGTGCGCGCGCTGGTTCAGGACGCCAACGTCGACAAGCTGGTCGAAGCCGGCCTGCACGAGCTGATCGACGAGATCCAGCTCGGCCTCAGCGACCTGCACGAGGCCCTCGCGGAAGTCTTCTTCAAGACGCCGCAGTCCTGAGATAAATAATCGTATAAAGCTTCGAATGTCGCATTTTTAGAACACCGCGCCGCTTGTCTTGGAATGGCCATGGTGCGCGTCGATAATGGCGCGCCGCTCCGTGTACCTGTAGTAATGACGTCATGCGCGGCAAAGGATGCATCGGTTCAAAGTGGCGAACGGAGTGGTGATGATCCCTTCGATTCTGAAACTCGATTCCGGCGGCTTACCCGTCGGCTGGATACGCTGGCAGACGGCGGCGACGCTTTACGCGCGCAAGCGTGTCAGCTGGGAGGCCGGCGCCGAGCGCTTCCGCATCTTCGGCGGACTCAACGCCGGCAGCGGTGAACGCTCGCATATCGAAATCGGCTCAATCATCGCGGTCTCCGACCGCACGCGCAAATTCGCCACCGGCGCGCCGCTGCTGACCAATCGCACCTTGTTCCAGCGCGACCACAACCTGTGCCTGTACTGCGGTCAGCAGTTCTCGCCGTCGGTGTTGACGCGCGACCACGTGATCCCGGCTTCGCGCGGCGGCGAGAACGTGTGGATCAACTGCGTCACCGCCTGCGAACGCTGCAATCACCGCAAGGCCAACCGCACGCCCGAAGAAGCCGGCATGAAATTGCTGGCAGTGCCGTACACGCCGAATCTGGCCGAGTACCTGATCCTGAGCAATCGCCGCATCCTCGCCGACCAGATGGAGTTCCTGTTGAACTTTTCCGGCAAGAAACCGCGCAACCGCGCGGCCTGAGCAAAAAGAAACCACACAAAACTTAACTTTTCTCAACTCGCTGCGCGGTACTACTTCAATTGAGTTCTAGTAATTTTGCGTACGCCGCGGCCGTGCTCCACCTGTCATCAATGCGCATCCTTTCGTCGACTTGAATGCGTGCGGCGATGTTCGCTGGCGGACACTCGGCTCAACATTTCCCATTAAAGAGCCAGCAAGCCTTGCTTGCTAGACTAAAAGGCGGACGCGTGTTGCCACGTACGCGCATAACCTCGGGAACAGGGACGTTGATGAGTACTCCACGCCGGTGGATCTTGGCCTGCTGCTGCGCGCTGCTGCCGCTGGCGGCGCATGCCGAGCCGGCGCCTTCGATCGAAATCCTCGCCGCTTTCGTCGAGCTGCATACCTCACCCGACGAGCGCTATCCGATACACGAGATCGCCGAACGCGGTGAACAGGTGCGCGTGCTCAAGCGTCAGACGCGCTGGTACAAGCTGCGCACACCGTCCGGCAAGCAGGGCTGGGTTTCCGAAACACAGCTGGGTCCGTCGCTGACGGCGGCCGGCTACGCGCTGTCGACATCCGATCAATAAATCTTAGGACACACCGTGAGCTCGCAATCCAAAGCCCTGGTTCGGGCAGCGCGTCATCTGGCGATCACTTTGTCGGCGCTGGGCACGCTGTCGGCCTGCAGCCTGTTCCAGAGCCGCGAAGGCGATGCCTCGCGCACGCTGCCGGGCGAAGCAGCGGCCACGCAGTCGGTGGATCCGAACATCACGCGGCCCGAGGTGCAGGTCAAGCGGATCAAGGCGCAGGACTACGAACTCGGCGGCTACGCGCAGGGCATCGTGCTGGATCGCAACCACACGGTGGGCCTGTACGGTGTGCGCGCCGCGTATCACAAGACCGACAAATTCTTCGTCGAAGGCAATGTCGCGTTCTCGTCGAAAATCGGTTTCGAGGATGTGCGCCAGGCCATCGGCGCCAGCGAAGATCCGGGCCTGGATTACAGCACCTACGAATTCAGCGTCGGCTACGACCTGGTTCCCGGCGATCTGTACATCACGCAGTCCTACACCCTGCCGTTTTCGTTTTATGCGATCGGCGGCCTCGGCTATGTCGACTACGAAGGCGTCGGCAACTTCGCCTACAGCTACGGCGGCGGCCTGCGCGTGACGCCGACCGACTATTTCGCGATCCGCTTCGAGTTGCGCAACCAGGCCTGGTCGGACAAGAAAACCAATGACAACGCCGCCTTTTCGATCGGCGTATCGGGCTACTTTTAATGGGGCACCGCGCCTTGATCCGGCTGGCAGCGGTCGCGGCGATCTGGCTGTGCGCGGGTGGCATCGCGGCGGCTGAAGACGCGCGCGTACTCGATGCCGATTCGCAGGCGCTGAAGCGTCAGATACTCGAGCTCGATCGCGATCTGCGCGTGCTCGAAGACCTCACGCTGCATCCGGCCGATTCGCGCATCGCGATTTTCGTCGCGATGGACATCGGCGCCTTCTTCAAGCTCGAGAGCGTCAAGGTGGAACTCGACAATCGCGAAATCGCGCGGCACGACTACACCGACGCCGAGACCGACGCGCTGATCCGCGGCGCGGCGCACGAGGTCTATGTCGGCAATTTGAGCAGTGGCCCGCACCAGCTGCTGGCCGTGTTCACCGGCAAAGGCCCGCATGGACGCGACTACCGGCGCGCGGTCAATCTCGATCTGCAGCCGGCGAGCGGCCCGCGCAACGTCGAACTGCGCGTCGGCGACTGGCAGGACCCGCAGAAGCCGCAGTTCAGCGCACAGGTGAAGCCATGATGCGCGAGCCGCTGCTGATCGCAGCCGCCGCCGGCCTGATGTTCTGCAATGCCGCCGGCGCCGACTCGACGTTCGGCGCCAAGCCGCTGCGCGGCCTGCAGTACGGCGACGTGCTGTTCCACTACTACCAGGATCAGGACTTCGACGCGCTGACCGAGCTGATGATGGCGCGCTCGCTGGATCAGCCGCAGGCCAACGACGTCGACGGCGAGCTGCTGCTGGCCGGCCTGCTGCTGTCCTTCGGCCAGACCCGCGATGCGATCACCGGTTTCGAGCATGCGCTGCAGACCGAAGTCCGCCGCGACAAGCGCAACCAGGCCTGGCTGTCGCTGGCGCGCGCGCTGCACCAGACCCGGGCCAACAGCGAGGCACTGGCCGCGCTGCAGCACATCGACGCACCGCTGGAATCCGATTCCAAGAGCGATCTCGAAGCCGACCGGC
This sequence comes from Hydrocarboniphaga sp., assembly GCF_965279055.1. Taxonomy (NCBI): domain Bacteria; kingdom Pseudomonadati; phylum Pseudomonadota; class Gammaproteobacteria; order Nevskiales; family Nevskiaceae; genus Hydrocarboniphaga; species Hydrocarboniphaga sp. The sequence continues at coordinate 4,112,947 of NZ_OZ257125.1, forward strand.
AGATGCTGACCGCGGAACTGCTGATCGACCTCGGCCGCTTCGATGAGGCGGCGAGCACCCTGCGACGCTGGAAAGGCGCTCGCGACTGGATGCCGTATGCGCAGTACAACCTCGGCGTCGCGCTGCTGCGCGCCGGCCGCAAGGACGAAGGCGAAAAGCAGCTCGACGCGGTCGACCGCTTCGACCTGCGCGCCGAAGAACAGCGGGCACTGCGCGACCGCGCCAACACCGCGCTGGGTTACAGCCATCTGCAGGCCAAGGAATGGGACGCCGCACGCAACGCGCTGCGCCGCGTGCGGCTCGCCGGACCGAGTTCCAACCAGGCGCTGCTCGGCCTGGGCTGGGCCGAATCCGGCCTCGAAAACGATCGTGACGCGCTGGTGCCGTGGATGGAACTGGCCAGCCGCGACGCCGCCGATCTCGCGGTGCAGGAAGCGTTGCTGGCCGTGCCGTATGCGATGGCACGCGCCGACGCGCCGACCGCCGCGGCCGAGCAATACCAGGTCGCCGTCAATCGTTTCCAGCAGCAGGCGCAGAAGCTCGATGCGCTGAGCGCGGCAGTGAAGCAGAACAGCTTCGTCGACCGACTGCTCGACGCCAGCGACGCCCAAGGCGATCTGAAAGCAGACGCCAGCAAGCCGGTCGCGCCGCTGGCCCAGCTGCCCGAAGCGCCGGAATACCAGGCGCTGAGCAAGCTGATCGCGTCCGACGAATTCCAGTCCGGCCTGCACAACGCGCGGCGCCTGCGTTTTCTGAAGCAGCATCTCGCCGGATGGCTGCCGCGCGTCGCCGCCTTGAAGGCGGCCGCACCGAATGCCGACTGGCCGGCGCAATCCGCGCGTCTCGCAAAATTGTCCGAGGCCTGTGACCGCATGCTGCAGCGTCAGCGCAGCGCGCTGCAGGATCAGGCGCTGGCCGAAATGCAGCGCACGCGCAAGCGCCTCGCCGACTACGAAACCGAAGCGCGTTTTGCGCAGGCCCGCGTGCTCGACCGCTCCACCACCGCACCGGCCGCAGGCAAGCGCCCATGATCGTCGTCACCACCCTGCTCGCCGCATCGCTGATGTGGCCGTTTGGCAGCGACGACAAAAAAGACCCACCGCCGCGCGACGGCACGCTCGGCACTCTGCAGGATCGCCGGCCCGAGCTGCCGCCCGAACCGCCGCCCAGTGCGCAGGCCAACGAGCGCGCGCGCCAGGGCTACCAGCAATATCTGGATAACGCGCAGGCCGATCCCAAGCTGGCCGCCGAGGCGATGCGTCGTCTCGCCGACCTGGAGCTGGAAAGCGCCGATCTGACCGACGCCAGCGTTGATGCGCGCGCCGCCTCGTATCGCAAGGCCGCCGCCCGTTATCGCGAGCTGCTGAAGAAATTCCCCGACGACGCCAAGAACGACCAGGTGCTGTACCAGCTGGCGCGCGCTGAAGAAGGCGGCGGCGATGCCAAGGCCGCGCTCGCCGCGCTGGGCGAGCTGGCGACGCGCTATCCGCAGTCGCCGATGCTGACCGAGGCGCAGTTCCGCCGCGGCGAAGTGCTGTTCGGCCAGCATCGTTACGACGAGGCCGAAAAATCCTATGCGGCGATCGTCGCGCGCGGCCCCGCCGCCGCCAGTAAAGACGCCGAAGGCAAGGACAACAGCTACTACGAGCCGGCGCTGTACAAGCAGGGCTGGTCGCGACTCAAGCAGGACGAGTATCAGGCCAGCCTGGATGCTTTCTTTTCGCTGCTGGACCGCCGTATCGGCAAGGTGCAGGCCAAGGATATGGCGGCGCATCTGTCGGCCATGGCGCGGCCCGAGCGCGAGCTGATCGACGATAGCCTGAGGGCGATGGCGCTGGCCTGCATGGGTCTGGGCACGCCGAAAACCGCCGGCGAGCAATTGGCCAGGCACGGCGATCCGGCCTACGGCTACCTGCTGTACAACAACCTCGCCGCGATCTATCTGAAGCAGGAACGCTACAACGACGTCGCCGCGACGATGATGGACTTCGTCGCCGCGCATCCGCTGCATGCGCAGGCACCGGCTTTCGAGATCCAGGCGATCGCCGCGCTCGATTCCGGCGGTTTCGCCACGCAGGCGCTGACGATGCGCGCCGACTACGTACGCCGCTTCGGCCTCGACCAGCCGTACTGGGCCGGGCGCAAGCCGGCCGATCAGCCGGACACGGTCAACTACCTGCGCGACTCCAGCTGGATGCTGGCGCAGCAGCATCACGCGCTGGCGCAGAACAAGAACAGCAAGCCGGATGAGCGGGTTGCCGAATCGCGCGCCGCGGCCGAGCAATACCGTCTGTATGCGCGCTATTTCCCGCAGGATCCGCGCGCGCCGCAGGCGCAGTTCCTGCTCGGCGATCTGCTCTACGACAGCGGCGACCTGCCCGGCGCGATCAGCGCCTACGAAGCTGCGGCTTACGACTATCCGAACTTCGATCGCCGCTCCGACGCCGCCTACGCCGCGCTGCAGGCGTATCAGAAACACGAGAGCACGCTCAGCGGGACCGAGCGCGACGCCTGGCATCGCAAGCGCCTGACCTCGGACCTGCGCTTCGCCAGCACGTTCTCGGATCGCAAGGAGGCGGCGCAGGTGCAGTCCAATGCCGCAGCCGGCCTGTTCGAAGCTGGCGATCTGAGCACCGCGATCAGCGCAGCCGAAGGCGTCACCAAAGATCCCAAGGCCGACAACGAATCCAAGCGCGTTTCATGGCGCGTGATCGGCCACGCCGCCTTCGACAAGCAGGACTATGCGCGCGCCGAGGCGGCGTATCTGCAGGTGCAGAAACTGTCGCCGCCCGGCAGTGCGCCGGACAAGGACATCTCCGAGCGACTCGCCGCGGCGATTTATCGACAAGGCGAAAAAGCCCAGGCTGCCGGCCAGGCGCAAGCCGCCGCGGATCACTTCTCGCGTGTCGCCGCCGAAGCACCGGATACCCAGATTCGGGTCACCGCGGACTACGATGCCGCGATGGCGACGCTGAAAGCCGGCAAGCCGGCTGCGGCGATCCCGATGCTGCTGGCGTTCCGCGACAAACATGCCGGAGAGCCTCTCGCCGCCGACGTCACCAAGACGCTGGCCGCGACCTATGAGAAGAACGGCCAGCCGCGCGAAGCCGCCGCCGAACTGCAGCGTATTTCGGATACACCCGGCAGCGATCCGCAGCTGCAGCGCGAAGCGTTGTGGCACAGCGCCGAGCTGCTGATGCCGATCGACAAGACCGCCGGCGCGCGCGCACTGCGCCAGTACGTCGAGCGCTATCCGACGCCGTTCGACACCGCGATCGAGGCCTACCAGAAACTGATCGATATCGCCGCTGGCGACAAGGATCCGGACATCAGGAACGAATGGTCGCGGCGGCTGGTGAATTTCGAAGCCGGCGGCGGCAGCGCGCGCACCGAGCGCTCGCGGGCGCTGGCGGCGCGCGCTTCGCTGATCCCGGCGCAGCAGGCGCGCGATGCCTTCATCGCGGTCGAGCTCAAGTTGCCGCTGAAAGCCAGCCTCGCCGCCAAGCGCAAGCGCCTGGAAGACGCGCTCGCCGCCTATGGACGCAGCGCCGACTACGGCGTCGCCGAGGTGCTGACGCAGGCGACGTTCGAAACCGCCGAGCTGTATCACGAGCTGGCACGCGCGCTGAAGAAATCCGAGCGTCCGCGCGATCTCGACGCCGCCGCGCTCGAACAATACGACCTGCTGCTGGACGAACAGATCTTCCCGTTCGAGGACAAGGCGATCGCGATCCACGAAGGCAACGCCAAGCGTGCCGCGACCGGTCTGTACGACGTCTGGGTGCAGAAGAGCTACGCCGAACTCGCCGGCCTGTCGCCGGGCCGCTACGGCAAGGGCGAGCTGCCGGAGACATCGGTGCCGGCCGGCGGCGTCGCGCCGCCCGCATTCGACAGCGCCGTCGCCAGCCTCAAGGCACAGAACTACGCCGCCGCGGAAGCCGGCTTCAAGTCGCTGGTGAAAGACTATCCGGCGTTGCCGGGCGCGCTGGTCAATCTGGGGCTGACGTATCGGCAGATGAACTATCCGGCCGACGAGGAGAACGCGCTGAAGAAAGCCGCGAGCACGTTCCCCAAATTCGCGCCGGCACAGCATCAGCTCGGCGTCTGGCTGCGCCGTCGCGGCCAGTTCCTTGATGCCGATGCCGCGCAGCAGCGCGCGATCGCCGCCGATGCCGGCTACGCCGCCGCGCATTACGATCGCGGCGTGCTCAACGATCTCTACCTGCAGCGCCCGACCGAAGCACTCGCCGAATACGAGAAGTACCAAAGCCTGCTGCCGGCGCCGGACCCGCAGGTCGCCAGATGGATCGCCGATCTGCGCCGCCGCAGCGGCGCGCCGGCCGCGGTGTCTGCAAACGGAGGCACACCATGAAGTTGAAGAGCCGACTCGATGTCGTGCCCTCTCCCACCGGGAGAGGGTGGCGCGACGCGCCGGGTGAGGGCCTCCGAGTCACAACAAAGCGGCGTTGCGTCGGAGACGCCCTCACCCCTGCCCCTCTCCCGGCGGGAGAGGGGTTCTCCTTCGGCAGGTCTGCGTTGTTTGCCGCGGCTCTGCTGCTCGTCGCGATGCCCGCTGTTGCCCAGCAAACGAAAACTCAGCCGAATCCCGCCGCCAACGAAGGCCCGAGCCAGAACCTGCAGCTCGACACGACCCAGATCACCGGCAGCCGCGAACAGCCGACGGTGATGAACATCCTGCCGTGGAAACGCGCCGGCGCCAGCGAGCTGCCGGGCGCGCCACCCGATTCCCTTTTGAACGAAGTGGTGCAGCCGGTGAACCGCGTTGAGTTTCGGCGCGAACTTCGCTACGCCGATCCGGCGGGCAGCACACCAAGCAAGCCGTAGCGGCACACTGCAAACCATCCGCGCTCCCAACACAACACCATCGTCACCGCACATAAGGCAAAGACCATGAGCTTGAGCAACATTCCCTCCTTCTTCCAGGCCGGTGGCTTGTTCATGTATCCGATCCTGGCGCTGCTGGCACTGGGCCTGGCGATCACCATCGAGCGCATGATCTACCTGAAGCGCGCGCATACCGAGAGCCGCGTGCTCTGGGGCAAGCTGATGCCGCTGATCAACGCCGGCAACTACGGCGAAGCCGAGAAACTGGCCAGCGGCTCGACCACCGCGATCGGCCGCGTGCTCGGCTACGGCATCGCCCGCTCGCGCGGCGCCACCAAGCGCCCGCCGGTGGAACGCGCGATGGAAGAAAGCCTGATGGAAGTCACGCCGCAGCTGGAGCGCCGCACGCATTACCTGGCGACCTTCGCCAACGTCGCGACGCTGCTCGGCCTGCTCGGCACCATCATCGGCCTGATCCACGGCTTCGGCGCGCTCGCCGACGTCAATCCGGCGCAGAAGCAGGATCTGCTGTCCAAGGCCGTGTCCGAGGCGATGAACTGCACCGCCTTCGGCCTGATGGTGGCGATTCCGTTCCTGCTGATCCATTCCTGGCTGCAGTCGGTCACCGACTCGCTGGTCGACCAGATCGAAATGGCGGCGGTGAAGTTCCTCAACAGCCTCGGCCTAGAAGACTAAGCAAGCAAAGGCCGCCGCCATGATGCAGGGAATCGCCAAGAACACGCGCCGCGCGATGCGTCGCGCCAAGCGTCGGCGCGGCACCGAGCTGAACCTGGTGTCGATGATCGACGTGCTGACGGTGCTGGTGTTCTTTCTGCTGGTGAACCAGATCGGCGTGTCGGTGCTCGGCATCGAGCTGCCCGGTCCGCCGGTCGCCAGCGCCGAACCGCCGCCGGAGCAACAGGACCTCAGCGTGATCGTGCGCGAAGGCGGGCTGACGCTCGCCGACAACAACGCGCCACTGGCCGAATATCCGAAAACCGCGCAGGGCTACGAATACGCCGCGCTGGTCGCCAAGCTGCTCGAACTCAAGCAGGCCGCACCCGACGACAAGCGCATTTCGCTGATGCTCGAACCCGGCATCTCCTACGAAACCCTGGTGTCGCTGATGGACGCGGTGCGCTCGGATTCGGCAACGCCGGGGTCCAGTGGCGCCGAGCTGTTCCCGCAGGTCTCCGTCGGCGTCGCGCCGGATGCGGCGCCTACTGCCACAGGAGCCCAGCCATGAGCCTGCTCGGCAGTGCCACACGCCGCCGGCGCATGCTGCGCAAGGCCGAGCGCCCGGACGCGGTGCCGCTGAACCTGGTGTCGATGATCGACGTGTTCACGACGCTGGTGTTCTTCCTGATGCTGACCTCGACCAGCGTGCAGACCTTGCGCGCGCCGCGCTCGCTGACGCTGCCGCCGTCGGTATCGGTGCAGCCGCCGGAAGACATGGCGGTGGTCATGGTCACGCGCGACATGATCCTGTTCCAGGGCGAGCCGGTGATGAGCGTCGCCGACGCCGAGCGCGATCCGAACGCGCTACTGGCGCCGCTGAAACAGCGCCTGCTGCTGGTACCGCAGACCGCCGATCCGAACGACCCCAGCGGCAAGCTGACGCGCGGCGAAATCAACATCATGGCCGACAAGGATCTGCCGTTCGCGCTGCTCAACAAGGTGATGACGACCTGCGGCGGCGACGCCGGTTTCGCGCGTATTTCGCTGACCGTGAATCGCGGTGGCGCAGGCAAGAAGTCATGAGCCAGCACGCGATCCGCTGGGAAAGCTGGGAACTCAATGCGGCCGCGGACCGCCGCTTCCGGCTGATCTGCCTGCAGGTCGGCGTGCCGGTGCTGATCTTCGGCGTGCTGATGTCGATCCTGCGTTTCGAGCGCGAAGCGCCGGCGGTGTTGCCGCCGCCGCCGCGCCAGTACGCGCAGCTATTGCCGCCTCCGCCTCCGCCGCCGAAACCCAAAGTCGAAGAACCCAAGCCGGAGCCGAAGCCGATCGAGGCGCCGAAACCCGAACCGGTCAAGCCAAAACCGGAACCCAAGCCGGAGCCGCAGAAGCCCGAGCCCAAACCCGAGCCGACGCCCGAGCAGCTCGCCGAAGCCGCGCGCCAGCGCGCCGCCAAGTCCGGCCTGATGTCGCTCAGCGAAGACCTCGCCGCCTTGCGTGATTCGCAGACCGCGGATCGCGTCGCCAGCGGCGCGGCGACGATCAGCGGCAGCGGCGCACCGGCCAAGCAGGCCTCGTCGTCGACGCTGGGCGAGACGCGCGGCAGCGGCGGCATCAATACCGGCGGCCTGAGCCGCGACACCGGCGCCGCCGGCCTGGGCGAACGCAGCACGTCCAGGGTGCAGGCCGCGGCCGGCAGCCCGGCAGGCAAGGCCGCGGCCAAGGGCAGCGGTGGACGCGATCGCGAAGAAGTCGAGGAAGTGTTCGACCAGAACAAGGGCTCGATCTATGCGCTGTACAACCGCGCGCTGCGCGACAACCCGGCGCTGCAGGGCAAGCTGGTGCTGAAGCTGACCATCGAGCCCGACGGCTCGGTGTCGAGCTGCTCGATCGTCTCCAGCGAGCTCAAGGATCCGGAGCTGGAAGCCAAGCTGGTCGAGCGCGTCAAGCTGTTCCGCTTCAAGCCCAAGGACGTGCCCCAGGTGACGACGACCAAGCCGCTGGATTTCTTCCCGTCGAATTGAGCGTGACCGGCAGCCGGCCATGAGCATCCTGCTCGGCATCGTCGTCGGCCTGGTGCTCGGGCTGACCGGCGCCGGCGGTTCGATCCTGGCTGTGCCGCTGCTGATGGCCGGCCTGGCCTGGCCGCTGACGCAGGCCGCGCCGATCGCGCTGCTGGCGGTCGCCGCGGCCGCCGCGCTCGGTACTTATCTGGCATGGCGACGGCACTACGTTCGTTATCGCGCGGCGACGCTGATGTCGATCGTCGGCACGCTGACCTCGCCGCTCGGTCTGCATGCCGCCGAGCGTCTGCCCGCCGCGGCGCTGTCCCTGGTGTTCGCGGTGATTCTCGGCATCGCCGCGATCCGGCTGCTGCTGCAAAGCCTCGACAAAGGCGCCGACGGCGACACCCATCTCGGCCGGCTGTGCCGCTACGACCCGGTCAGCGGCCGCCTGGTCTGGACCTGGCTCAGCGGCTCGGTGCTCGCCGCGATCGGCGCGCTGACGGGTTTCCTGTCCGGCCTGCTCGGCGTCGGTGGCGGCTTCTTCATCGTGCCGGCGCTGCGCGCGGCCACCGAGCTGACGATGCAGGCGGCGATCGCGACCTCGCTGATGACCATCGCGCTGACCAGCCTCGGCACCGTCGCCATCGCCGCGATCGTCGGCCGCGATATTCCGGTGCTAGTGGCGCTGCCGTTCGTGCTCGGCAGCCTGCTCGGCATGGCCGCGGGCCGCTGGCTTGCGCCGAAACTGCCCGGCGTGCGGCTGCAGCAGGGCTTTGCGCTGCTGATGCTGCTGGTCGCGGCCGGCATGGCGCTGCACGGCCTGGCGTAGCCCGGGTTGAAACCCGGGAACCAAGCCATCAACCCGGGTTTCACCCGGGCTACGACAGGGCCGTAAAAACAGCTCTCAACGCGCGCGGCGGCCACTGCCGGGCGCATCATGCTCGTGTAAACATTTCGACATCGATGGCCTCGGCGCAAGCACGCCGGCCACGACTGATCGAAACCTGGGTCCGGTGAGGACGGAGAGCCTAATGAAGCAGAAATCGAACAAGCTGTTGCTCGCGGGCGCGTGCGCGCTGCTGGTCGCGGTCAGCGGCTGCGGCGGCGGCGGCTCCGACGGCGGCGACGGCATCACCACCGCCAAATCGGCCTGGACCACGCCGGGCACGCGCGACAGCACCGCCGGTAGCGGCAGCGCGATCACCAGCAATGCCGACGCGGTGTGGAGCGACTACAACCCCGCGGCGGCGTATCCGGCGACCAAGAACCAGCCGCTGCAGTACATCACGATGCGCGACGGCACCCGGCTCGCCGCGTATCTGACGCTGCCGGCCGACGCCGACGGCAATGTCGTCGCCGGCAAGTTCCCGACCGTGCTCGTGCAGACCAGCTACAACGGCGTCAGCGGCAGCGTGGTGCCCGCGCTCGGCGGCGCCGACGATCTGCTGGTCACGCACGGCTATGCCAGCATCACCGTCGACGTGCGCGGTACCGGCCAGTCCGAAGGCAGCTGGGAAGCCTTCGGCCCGACCGAACAGGCGGATTACGCCGAGGTCGTCGACTGGGTCGTCGCCCAGGACTGGTGCGATGGCCGTATCGGCCTGCAGGGCGTGTCCTACCTCGGCATCACCGCGATCCTCACTGCGGCGCAGCGCCATCCGGCAGTCAAGGCGGCGTTCCCGATCGTGCCGATCGGCGACGGCTACCGCGACATCGTCTTCACCGGCGGCCAGGTCAACCCGACCTTCATTCCGTTATGGCTGGCGCTGGTGTCGGTGCTCGGCCTGACCAACCCGACCGCGATCACCGATCCCACGGTCGGCATTCCGGTGCTGCTGCAGCATCTGCTCAGCGCGGTCACCGAATTCCAGGTGCCGACGATCCTGAAAGCGCTGGTCGGCGATCCGGAAACCGCCTACGACGGCGACTTCTGGAAGGCGCGTTCGCCGCTGGAGCAGGACGCGCAGATCAACGTGCCGACCTTCGTCGTCGGCGGTCTGCACGACCTGTTTCAGCGCAGTGAGCCGATGACCTACGAGGCGATCAAGACGCACGCGCCGACCAAGCTGCTGATCGGCCCGTGGACGCATCTGCAGGCCGCGACCGGCGCCGGCCTGCCGGTGGACGGCGTGCCGAGCCTGAGCCAGATCACGCTGCGCTGGTTCGACCAGTACGTGAAAGGCCTGGACGTCGGCGCCGACAAGCTGCCCAACGTCACCCAGTGGGTCGCCGGCTACGATCACTACGTCACCGCCACCGACTGGCCGCATCCGCAGGCCAAGGCGCAGCGCCTGTACATGCACGCCGACAAGACCCTGTCGACGACGGCGCCAACCGAGGCCGACGGCGCCAACAAGGTGCTGCAGCTGCCGATCGAAGGCCTGTGCTCGATCAGCACCTCACAGTGGACCGCCGGCATCGCCGGCTACATCCCGCTGCCCTGCTTCAGCAACAGCAACAGCGCCGAACGCTATTCGGTGAAGTACGAGACGCCGGTGATGGAGGCCGATTACTACCTCAACGGCCCGATCCAGGCCGACATCTGGATGTCGACCACGGCCAGCGACGCCGGCCTGTCGGTGCGCGTCGACGACGTCGACGCCCGCGGCACCGCGAAGTCGCTGACCAATGGCATCCAGACCGCGTCGCTGCGCGCGGTCGACGACAGCCGCTCGCGCAAGCTCGACGGGCAGTCGATCCAGCCCTGGCATCCGTTTACGCAGGAATCGGTGCAGGCGGTCGGCGCGAACACGCCGGTGCTGGTGCCGGTGGAAATCTTCGCCACCAGCGCGCTGATCGCCAAGGGCCACAAGCTGCGCGTCTCGGTCGGTGCAAGCGACCTGCCGCAAGGCGTGCCGCCGATCCCGACCCTGCTGCAGTCGCTGGTCGGCGTGCTGACGATCCACAGCAGCGCGACGATGCCGTCGAGCGTGGTGATTCCGGTGGTGCCGGCGAGCGCGTTGAACTGATGACATTGCCCCTCTCCCTCCGGGAGAGGGGTTGGGGTGAGGGCGGTGGGAAATGCAAGGCTCTTTCAATCCTGGAAGGCCCTCACCCGCCCCTTCGGGGCACCCTCTCCCGAAGGGAGAGGGCACAGCGGATCAGCCGCCGAACTGCCGGTGATCCACCATCAGGCAGCGGTTCTGCACCACGTCGATTCCGGCCTTCGCCAGGGTCTCGGCGACATCGTCGTTGCGGATGCCGAGCTGCATCCACACCGACTTCGGCCTGGCGGCGAGGATGTCGGGCAGGTGCGCCGCGATATCCGCGGGCCGGCGGAACACATTGACCATGTCGATGCCGCCGGGAATGTCGGCGAGCTTGCGATAAACCGGCCGGCCGAGAATCGCCGACACGTCCGGGTAATACACCGGCACCGGAATCACCTCGAGGCCGGCGTCGGACAGGTACTGCGGCACGTAGAACGCGGCCTGGTCGGCCTGGTTTTCGGTCTTGATGCCGAGTACCGCGATGCGCCGCGTCGCCTGCAACAGGCGCCGGATCGCGTCGGGGGTTTCGATCAGATGTTCGCGCCAGTCCATGAGGCCAAGCCTAGCGCAAAGCCCGGCGACCCGGCAGCGAGCGCCGGCGGCGCCGACACCCGCGCTCGATGGCGCCATGCGTGAGCGATCTCCAGCCGCCGTTACACACCGTGTGTCCCACCGTGCGTCGCGGCAGATGACAACGAGGTGACTAGCAAAAAATTTTCTTGCTATAGTCGGCTGCCTCAAAAGATTCACGGAAACGACAACAAGCCGTCATGAAACTCTGCTGGTCCGCGAGCAGCGCCTGCGTCAACGGCCTGCAACTGACGTTCGAAACCGCCGGACCCGCCCATGGCGAACCGCTGATGCTGGTGATGGGCCTGGGCGCGCAGCTGATCCACTGGCCCGACGCGCTGTGCCAGGATCTGGCGCAACGCGGCTTCCGGCTGATCCGCTTCGACAATCGCGATACCGGCCTGTCGGCCGAGGTCGATCGCGGCGTACGCGTGAAGCTGGCGCGCGACTGGCTGCGCACGCGTCGCGGCGGCGCCTGCAGCAGCAACTACACGCTGCACGACATGGCCGACGACGCGATCGGCGTACTCGACGTGCTCGGCATCGCACGCGCGCATATCGTCGGCGTGTCGATGGGCGGCATGATCGCGCAGCTGCTCGCGGCCAAATTCCCGCAGCGCGTCCTCAGCCTCAGCTCGATCATGTCCAGCACCAATCACCCGCGGCTGCCCGGCGCGCGGCTCGACGTGCTGCTGCACGTCGCCGGCCTGACCCCGCGGCCGAAGACCCGCGAAGCGGTGATCAAACGCTCGCTGACGATGCTCAAGCGCGTCGGCAGCCCGGGCTTCCCGACGCCGGTGGAGTATCGCGCCCAGCTCGCCGGCCGCGCCTTTGATCGCGCGTTCCGCCCGGCCGGCGTGCTGCGCCAGACCCACGCGATCGTCGCCACCGGCAGCTTCGAAGACCTGCTCCCCGGCATCATCGCGCCGACGCAGATCATCCACGGCCTCGCCGACCCGCTGCTGCGCCCGGCCTGCGGCCGCCGCAGCGCGCAGCTGATCCGCGGCGCGCGCCTGGAACTGATCCCGGGCATGGGCCACGACCTGGCGCCGAGCCTGATGCCGAAGTGGTCGGGGCTGATCGCGGCAAACGCGGCGCGGGCCTGACCGCTTTTACCCTCTCCCCTTGCGGGAGAGGGTGGCCCGAAGGGCCGGGAGAGGGGTTGTAGGCCCGACCTCGCAACCCCTCTCCCGCCGCTGCGCGGCACCCTCTCCCACAAGGGGAGAGGGAAGCCTGAGTTTCGGTACAATATGCGGTTCTAGATCTGTTGCGTGCCTGCCGATGTCCTCCGTTGCCGCTCCCCGCCGTCCCCGTTCCAAGTCCGCCGCGCCCAAGGTCGGTTTCGTTTCGCTGGGTTGCCCGAAAGCGCTGGTCGACTCCGAGCGGATCCTGACGCAGCTGCGCGCCGAGGGTTATCTGACCGCGCCGACCTATGACGCGGCCGACGTCGTCATCGTCAACACCTGCGGCTTCATCGACAGCGCGGTCACCGAATCGCTGGATGCGATCGGCGAGGCGATGAACGAGAACGGCAAGGTCATCGTCACCGGCTGCCTCGGCGCCAAGAGCGAGATGATTCGCGAGAAATTCCCGGATCTGCTGTCGATCAGCGGCCCGCAGAATTTCACCGCGGTGATGGACGCGGTGCATCTCGCCGTGCCCTACGAACACGACCCGTTCGTCGACCTGCTGCCGGCCAAGCGCGCGCGCAAGGCCGACGACGTCGGCGTGAAGCTGACGCCGAAGCACTACGCCTACCTGAAAATTTCCGAAGGCTGCAATCACAAGTGCAGTTTCTGCATCATCCCGTCGATGCGCGGCCGGCTGGATTCGCGTGTCGTCACCGACGTACTCAAGGAAGCCGAGCGCCTGGTCAAGGCCGGCGTCAAAGAGCTGCTGGTGATTTCGCAGGACACCTCGGCCTACGGCTCGGACCTGAAGTACGCCGGCGGTGAATGGCGCGGCCAGGAATACCGCACGTCGATGCTGGATCTTTGCCGCGGCCTGGGTGAACTCGGCGTCTGGGTGCGGCTGCATTACGTCTACCCGTATCCGCATGTCGACGCGATCATTCCGCTGATGGCCGAGGGCAAGATCCTTCCCTATCTCGACATCCCGTTCCAGCACGGCTCGCCCAGCGTGCTCAAGCGCATGAAGCGCCCGGCCTTCGCGGAAAATTCACTGGAGCGGATCAAGGCCTGGCGCCGGATCTGCCCCGAGCTGGTGATCCGCAGCACCTTCATCGTCGGCTTCCCCGGCGAGACCGAGGAAGAGTTCCAGGAGCTACTGGACTGGCTGAAGATCGCGCAGCTCGACCGCGTCGGCTGCTTCCAGTACTCGCCGGTGGAAGGTGCCACCGCCAACGAACTCGCCGATCCGGTGCCGGAAGCAGTGAAAGCCGAGCGCTACGAGCGCTTCATGAAAACCCAGGCCAAGATCAGCAAGGCGCGGCTGAAGAAAATGGTCGGCCGCACGCTCGACATTCTGGTCGACGAAATCGACGAGGACGGCGTGCTCAGCGGCCGCTCTTATGCGGATGCGCCGGAGATCGACGGCAAGGTGTACCTGTCCTGCGACTTCCCGCTGAAACCGGGGCAGATGATCAAGGCCAAAGTGCTGCAGTCCAACGAGCACGACCTGCACGCCGAAGCGATCGAGCCGGATTGATGAGGCCTGTTGTCATTCCCGCGAAGGCGGGAATCCAGGGCTGAAAGCGCTGCTCTACCCGTCACTGGATTCGCGCTTTCGCGGGAATGGCGCAGGGCGTGAAGGATTTCGGCGTCCTTCGATACGCCTCGCGAGCGAGGCTACTCGGGAGGAACGGGGTTTTCTTCGGGCTTCAATGGAAACCCGTTCCTCCCGAATAGCCGCAACGCGGCGTATCGAGAGACGCAAGCGCGGGCGCACTCAAACCCCGATCAGCCAATACCAGATCGGCACCGTGATGAAGCTCAGCGCGATGCCGACGCTGACCAGCGCGTTCGCCAATGGCGGATTCAGCCCGTGATCCTCGGCGATGATGCCGGCAGTGATCATCGGCGCCATCGCGATCTGCAGAATACCCACCGTGATCGGCAGGCCGTGCAGGCCCATGACGATCGCGCCGCCCCACATCAGCGCCGGCAGCGTGATCATCTTCCATGCCGCGCCGATGCCGAACAGCGGCAGGAAGCGGCGCACCTCGCCCAGGCGCAACTGGAAGCCGACCGAGAACAGCGCGATCGGCGTCAAGGTGTCGGCCAGGCGCTGCAGCACGTGCTCGACCGGCGGCAGCCAGACGAAGCCGGACAGCTTCATCAACCCGGACAGCAGCAGCGCGTAGACCGGCACGAAAGAGAACACCCGCCTGGCCATCTCGGCCAGGTTCGCCGAGCGGCCGGCGAAGTACGCGGCCACCGGCAGCGACACCATCACCACGTTGAAGAACGTCGCCTGGTCGGCGATCACCGCCGGCCCCAGGCCGGCCGGGCCGACCACCGCGACGATCAGCGGAAAGCCGACGAACGAGGTATTGCCCAGCCCCCAGCACAAGGTCATCGCGCCCTGGGTGCCGCGATCCCAGTTCAGGCGCCGCGCCAGCACCGCCATCAGCGCCATCGTCGAGAACATCAGCACGAACGGGCCGATCGCCGGCAACAGCATGCGCGCGTCGAAATGCAGTTTCGGAATCTGCACCAGGATCACGCAGGGCAGCGCGATGCGGATCAGCCAGGCATTGAACGTGGCCGGTGCCGCTTCGGGCACCAGCTTGAAGCGCGCTGCCAGCCAGCCCAGGAACGGGCACAGGCCCAGCAAAATGAATTCACTCATGCCGCGCTCAGGCCTTAAGCAATCAGGGTTTCAAAAGCCGGTCGAAGCCGAAGCTGCGCGGGTTGAGAATGTTGTTCGGATCGTATTGCTGCTTGAGCGCACGCACCGCGGCGAGTTCCTGCGGCGGCGTGCGCAGCAGATAGTCGTCGGCCCACTTCGAGCCGATGCCGTGTTCGGCACTGAACGAACCCTGATGCGCGATCGTGACATCGAACACCAGCTCGGTGAGCTGCTTGCCGACGGCGCTGATGGGCCGCGCCGCGGTGCCGAGCACGTGCAGATGCGCGCCGCCGACACCGGCATGGCCGAACGCGACCAGCTCGGCATCCGGCGCCGCCGCCGCGAGTTCGGCGCGCATCGCGTCCAGGTACTGGCCGAAGCCGGCCAGCGGCGTCGCCGTGTCGAAGCTGAGCCGGCCGCCGCCGAGCGCGCGCATGCGCGCATTGCTGGCCTCGGTGATCGAGTGGCGGATTTTCTTCAGCGCCGGCAGCGGCGCGTAGCCGATGTGTTCGTCCGGCAGCGCCAGATCGCCGGCCAGGAACTCATACAGCGCGCCGGCCAGATCGGCCTCGGCATCGCTGGACTTGATCTGCAGCAGCAGGAACAGCGGGCTGTCGACGCTGCCACTGAAAGGCAGACGGAAGGCCTCGCCCTGCAGCTCGCGAACCAGCGCCATCGCCGATTTCGAAATGAACTCGAACTCCTCGACATCGGTGCCGAAGCGCTCGCGCGCCGCAGCGAGCACCTTCATCGAGCCGACCATGTCGGCGACCGGAATCAGCGCCGCTTCGCGCTGCAACGGGATCGGATAGGTCCGCAACCGCAGATGCGTGATCAGCCCGAACGCGCCCTGCGAGCCGAGCAGGCCCCAGCTCGGCTCGATATGCGCGGAGTTGATCGCGAAGCGCTGCGGATCGGGCGTGGACCACGGCGCCGCGCGGCAGGGGCCGGCAGGCTCGCCGTTGCCCCAGAAACCCCAGGCGGTGTCGGTCATGTGCGCGGAGGTGCCGTAGCAGACCGCATTGCTGCCGGCCGAGGCATTCGCCGCGCAGGCGCCGACGCTGGCCGACGAGCTGGAGCCCATTTCCATCGGGAACATCAGCCGCAGCGGCCGCAGCAGATCATTCAGCGCGTCGACCGCGAGGCCCGCCTGCACGGTGATCGTGGCGCCGGCCGTGGCCGGCTCGCCGAGGCCGCTCCACCAGGCCAGCAGCGCGTCGCGCGCCTCATCCAGGCTGCCCGTGCCCGGAAACTCGAACTCGGCGCCATCGCCCAGCGCGAAGCCCAGCGGACGGTTGAGCTTCTCCAGGCTCAGCACCGGCTCGCCCAGCGGGCGCTGGGCCTCGACCAGGCCGGTGCGGCCGCCGCTGATGACCAGCGGTGTGCCCAGCTCGTTGCAGGCGCGCAGGATCTCGCCGACTTCGGCCTCGCTGCGCGGCAGCAGCACCGCGCCGGTATGGCCGCGTGGACCGCGCTCGAGCAGCTCGTAGCGCTCCACGCGCGAGGGCTCGACGACGTAGCGATCCCCCAGAATCTGCTGCAGTCGAGAGGCGGCGGGATAGATCGGCAAGCTCATTGCGAGCAATCGGGGCGGCGGGGCATGGCCCATCAGTTTAGGGCCTGACTGCCGATCCGGCGAACGCCACCGGGCCGGGGCTGCTAGGCTTTTGCAGCCGAAACCACCAGAACATTCGGCGAACGCAACGATTGGCGCCTGGGCTTGGGCGCACGGCGCCGGGACGCATCCCGGCATAGACGGAATCTTTTAGTGAAAGCACTGGTCATCGGCGGCGCCGGCTACATCGGCAGCCACATGGTCCGCGCGCTGCAGCGCGCCGGCCACGAGGTCGCGATCTTCGACAACTTCTCCACCGGCCACCGCGAGGCGGTCCTCGGCCTGAAAGTCTACGAAGGCGACCTGCTCAAGCCCGCCGACCTGGACCACGCGCTGCCCGACTACGCGCCGGACCTGGTGCTGCACTTCGCCGCGCGCTCGCTGGTCGCCGAGTCGATGGTCGAGCCCAACCTGTACTACGGCAACAACGTCTGCGGCGTGTTCAACCTGATCGAGGCGATGCGCCGTCACGGCCGCTCGCGCCTGGTGTTCAGCTCCACCGCCGCGGTCTACGGCCTGCCGCTGAAGCGCCGCATCGAGGAAGACCATCCGACCCAGCCGGTCAACACCTACGGCTGGAGCAAGCTGTTCGCCGAACGCATGATCGAGGACGCCTGCCGCAGCTACGGCCTGCGCGCGGTGGTTCTGCGCTACTTCAATGCCGCCGGCGCCGACGCCGGCGGCGACATCGGCGAAGCGCACGAGCCGGAAACGCACCTGCTGCCGAACATCCTCAAGGTCGCTGCCGGCAAGGCGCCGATCGTCAGGCTGTTCGGCAACGACAACGACACCCGCGACGGCTACTGCGTGCGCGACTTCATCCACGTCACCGACCTGTGCGAGGCGCATCTGCTGGCCGCGGTGGCGCTGGATCGCGCCGACCTGCCGGCGTTCCAGCTGTACAACCTCGGCAACGGCCAGGGCTTTTCGGTGCTCGAAGTGCTGCGTGCGGCCGAGGCCGTGGTCGGCCATGCGATCGCCTCCGAAGTCGCGCCGGGCCGCGCCGGCGATCCGCCGGTGCTGGTCGCCGGCGCCAGCAAGGCGCGCAGCGTGCTCGGCTGGATTCCGCAGACACCGGACCTGCTCGAGATCATCAGGACCGCGTGGCGCTGGCACCAGGCGCCGCGGTACTAGTGCCCGAATGCACAAGCCCTCTCCGTTCCTCCCGAGTAGCCCGCGCAGCGGGCGTATCGAGGGACACAGGCACGGCACGGCTGTATTGATGTGTCCCTCGATACGCCTCGCAAGCGAGGCTACTCGGGAGGAACGGAGGGCGACCGAGCATCGGCCGGGCCGGCAAACCTTGGCCGCCCCGTGCTCCCTGACCCGATGAGCGCCATCGATGCGGCGCGGCCATCGCCACTGCGTCGCCTGCTGAGCCATCCGCTGTTCCTGGCAATCGCCTACATCGCGATCTACGTACTGCTGGACCTGGTCAGCTACATCCTGCCGGTGCTGCCGCTGGGCATTTCGCCGTGGAATCCGCCGCCCGGCGTGACCCTGTTCCTGCTGCTGGTGTTCGGCCTGCGTTTCTGGCCGGCGGTGCCGATCGCCTGCTTTGCTGCCGAATACGTGACCCGTGGCCTGCCCAGCCCCCTGCCGCTGCTGTTCGCGGCCGCGTGGATCACGCTCTGCTACACGCTGTGTGCGCAACTGCTCAAGCGCACGCTGACCCGCGGCGCCGAGATCCAGACGCTGCGCGACCTGGCCTGGTTCATCGGCGCGACGCTGGTCGCAAGCCTGGTGGTGGCGGTCGGCTACGTCGTCGTGTTCACCGCATTCGGCGAACTGCATTGGGCGGATTTCGCCTCGCACAGCGTGCGTTTCTGGATCGGCGATCTCGACGGCATCCTGGTGGTGACGCCGCTGCTGCTGACCTTGCGCCAGAGCTGGCCGCGCTGGCCGCTGCCGCGCCGCCTCGCCGAAATCAGCGCGCAGGCGATCGCGCTGCTGTCGGCCCTGTGGCTGGTGTTTCGCGAGCCGAACATCGAGCAGTTCCAGTTCTTCTACATCCTGTTCCTGCCGCTGGTATGGATCGTCGCGCGCCACGGCCTGCAGGGCGCGGTGCTGTCGCTGGCGGTGACGCAGATCGGCCTGATCGCGGTGGTGCCGGACACCGAGGTTTACGTCGTCACCTTCATCCGCTATCAGTTCCTGCTGTTCAGCCTGTGCGCGACCGCGCTGACCCTGGGCGTATTCGTCAACGAGCGCGCACGCGCCGACGTGATCCTGCAGGAGCAGAACGCGCTGGTGTCGCGCACGCTGCAACTCGCGGCCGCCGGTGAGCTGTCGTCGGCGCTGGCGCATGAACTGAATCAGCCGATCACCGCGGTCAGCAATTACATCGGCGCCAGCCGCCTGTTGCTGGACGCGCCGGACGCGGTGCAGACGCAGCGGGCGCGCCTGATCGACGCGCTCGATCGCGCCGCGGTCGAGGCGCGTCGCGCCGGCGACGTGGTGCAGAAGCTGCGCAATTTCTTCCAGCACGGCAACGTCAGCGCCGAGCGGGTCGAGCTGCCGTCGCTGGTGCAGGCGGTGCTGCGGCGGCTGGCGCCGCGCAGCGAAAAACTCGGCGTCAGCATCGAGCTGCGCAGCGACGCCGATCTGCCGGCGGTGATGGCCGACACCGTGCAGGTCGAAATGGTGTTGCACAACATCCTGGTCAACGCACTGGACGCGATCGAGCATTCGCAGAAGAATCGCGGTCACGTGACGATCTCGATGAGCGGCCGCGGCGCGATCGTCGATCTGGCGATCGAGGACAATGGCCCGGGTGTGGCCTCCGAAATTCTCGCCCGGCTGTTCCAGCCCTTCACCACCAGCAAGCCGCATGGCATGGGCCTGGGCCTGACCATCAGCCGCAGCCTGATCGAAGCACACGGCGGCACTTTGAATTATCGTGCCGCGGACAACGGCGGCAGCCGTTTCAACCTGAGCCTGCCGAGCGCGGAGCAAGACGATGCCTGAGACGATGACGAACACCTTCAGCAGTGAAATCCCGCGGCCGCTCGCCGGCACTCACGGCGGCACGGTATTCATCGTCGACGACGACGCCTCGGTGCGCGATTCCACCGCGCTGTACCTGAGCCTGAAGGGCTTCCAGACCCGCCTGTACGCGCGCGGCGAAGACTTCCTGTCGTCGTTGCCGGAAGATCCGGTGGGCTGCGCGCTGCTCGACATCCGCATGCCCGGCATGAGCGGCCTCGAAGTGCATCAGAAGCTGGTGGAATCGCAGCCCGATCTGCCGGTGATCTTCATGACCGCGCATGGCGACGTGTCGACGGTGCGCCAGTGCCTGAAGGCCGGCGCCAACGACTTCGTCGAAAAACCGCTGGACCATCCGCTGCTGATCGAGGCGATCGCCAAGGCGCTGGAGCAGCAGGCTTCGCGCGCGGCCGATCGTCAGCGCAGCGCCGAGACCCGGCAGCGCCTGGAGCGGCTGACACCGCGCGAAAACGAGGTGCTCAATCTGCTCGCGCTCGGCCTGCAGAACCGCGACATCGCGATCAAGCTGGCGATCAGCCCACGCACCGTCGAGGTCTACAAGGCGCGGCTGATGGAAAAGCTGCAGACGCGCAGCCTCGCCAGCCTGGTGCGCATCGCACTGGAACGCGGCTAACGGGCCGGTTTCACCCGACTGCGACCCTGCGCGTTTCACGTACGTCTGCGGCCCAATTACTGGGCGCATCGTACTGACCTAGCATCCGACCACGGGGCTGGGGGATCGGGAGATGCAGCAGCAAGGTCTGGAATGGCGGATCGCGACGGCGCTGGGTTCGCCGATCGCGATGCGTGGCGTATCGCCGGCCTTGCTGCTGCCGTTGTTGTTCATCCTCAGCGTGATCGTGCTGCTGCTCGCGCCCAAGGGCACGACGGCGATGCTCGCTCCCACCGCTGGCGCGATCGCCCTGCTGATCGAACTGCTGTTGCTCGCAAGGCTGGTTTTCCGCATGCACCTGGCGATGCTGCAACTCGGCGAGCACGATCCGCAGACCCAGGCGCGCGTTCGTCGCTGCCTGCTGTCGGCCGTGAACGTGCTGTTCGGCCTGATGATCTTCACGCTGATGTTCTATCCGCTTTCGAGCGGCGTGATCGATGCCAGCCGCGGCAGCGGCTCGGCGAGACTGTTATGGATGCTGACCGTCGGCGGCGCCATCGTCACCCTCGCGTTCGGCCAGATGGTGTCGCTGCTGCTCGACGTCGTGCGCGACAAGATTCCACCGCTGCAACGCGCGCCAGACTGAGCGCCCGATCGTGGCGCCGCCGGCCGCAGACAACGAGCGCCGGCATGCGATGGACGCGTTGCGCGCGAGCATGATGCTGCTCGGCGTGCTGCTGCATTCGGCGCTGTCGTACACGCGCCTGCCGCTGGATTTCTGGACGTTCAAGGATGCCCACGGCAGCCTCGCGCTCGACGCGCTGGCAGTGACCCTCCATACCTTCCGCATGCCGGTGTTCTTCTGCCTGGCCGGATTTTTTGCGCGGCTGATGCTGCTGCGCCGCGGTGAAGCGGGCTTCGTGCTCAATCGACTGCGGCGCGTGCTGCTGCCGCTGGTAGCCACCTGGCTGCTGCTGTATCTGCCGATCGCAGCCGGGCTCGCCTATGGCGCGCAAAGCGCAGATGCGCGTTCGCTCAGGGCCGCATTCCAGTCGGCCTTGCAGTTCGCGCCGCAGACGCATGCCGGCCTGTATCACCTGTGGTTTCTGTACTACCTGTGCCTGATATACGCGCTGTTGCTGGCGCTTCTACGTGTCACAGGCGACGGCAAACCCGCATCCGCTTTTCGGGCCGCATTCGACGCGTTGCCGCGCAGCAGCGTCGCGCTCGCCGCGGTGCTGGCGCTGCCGACGGTCGCGCTGCTGCTGCCGATGCAGCACGCCACCGTCGACACGCCCTCACAGCTGGCGCCCGTGCTGCCGGTGCTGGCGTTCTACGTGCTGTTCTTCGGCTTCGGCTGGCAGTTGCAGCGCCAGCCCGATCTGCTCGACCGCTACGCGGCATCGGCATGGACCTGCCTGCTGCTGGGCCTGGCGCTGCGCTTCGCCTCACTGGCCTGGATTCGTCATCGCCTGCTGCCGTCGCCGGAACCGACGTTCACCGATCACCTGTTCGCGGTGATCGCGACCGCCTTCGTCACCTGGCTGCTGGTGCTGGCGATGCTCGGCCTGGGCCAGCGTTACCTGAGCCGCGCGAACCGAGTGTGGCGGCAGCTCGCCGACGCCTCCTACACGGTTTACCTGCTGCATTTTCCGTTCACGCTGTGGCTGCCGGTGCTGATCGCCGCGTGGAATCTGCCGGCACTGCTCAAAACGGCTGTTGTATGGGCGGCGACGACCGCCATCACCTTGCTGATGGCGCGTGCGGCGAACGCGGTGCGCGCAACGAGGAACAACTCAGGCAGAACCTCGGTGCGATCGGCTGGAATCTGAGCGCAGAGCAGGTCGCCAGGCTCGACGCCGCGAGCGCCCGGCCGCTGGCCGATCCATACTGGCACCAGACCGGCTTTGCCGAGCGCAATCCGTTTCCGGTCAAAGTCTGAGTTCAGGCAAGCTGTGATCCCCAACGGACGAGGAGCAGTCGACCATGTGTGAAAGCGACGATCTGGGTGGTTTTGCGCGGGACAACAACGGCATGACGCGGCGCCGGTTCGGCCTGGCCGCCGTCGGCGCCGGGCTCGCGGTCGGCCTGCCGAAGCTGGCGATCGCCGGCGAGAAAACCAGCGGCAAGGACGTCGAGATCAAGACCTCCGCCGGCACCTGCGATGCGTACTTCGTGCACCCGGCCAAGGGTAAACATCCGGCCGTGCTGATCTGGCCGGACATCTTCGGCCTGCGTCCGGCGTTCAAGGAGATGGCGACGCGGCTCGCCGGCGCCGGTTACGCGGTGCTGGTGGTCAATCCGTTCTACCGCAGCAAGCGCGCGCCGACCGCGCCCGAGCATCCGGACTTCAACGATCCGCCGACGCGCGAAGCGCTGATGGCGCTGAAAAACAGCCTGAATGCCGATACCGCTAGCGTCGACGCCAAGGCCTTCGTCGCGTTCCTGGACGCGCAGTCGTCCGTCGATACCCGAAAGAAAATCGGCAGCAGCGGCTACTGCATGGGCGGCCCGCTGGTGTTCTGGACCGCGGCCGCGGTGCCGGAGCGCATCGGCGCCGGCGCGACCTTCCACGGCGGCGGCCTGGCCACCGACAAGCCGGACAGCCCGCATCTGCTGATCCCCGGCATGAAGGCGCAGTTCCTGATCGCGATCGCCGCCAACGACGACGAGAAGGAACCGGCCGCCAAGGACACGCTGCGCAGCGCGTTTGCGCAGGCCAAGCTGCCGGCGGAAATCGAGGTCTACAGCGGCACCAAGCACGGCTGGTGCCCGACCGATTCACCGGTCTACGACCACGACCAGGCGGAGAAGGCCTGGGCGCGGATGCTGGTGCTGTTCGGTAAGGCGCTGGCCTGAATGGTCATTCCCGCGAAGGCGGGAATCCAGTGCGGCTCGAACGTCCCTGGATTCCCGCCTACGCGGGAATGACAGCTGTTTTCGCCGGAATGAAACTCATCGCGCGCTCCGCCAGCGCAGTGATCGTCAGCGAGGGATTCACGCCGAGGTTGGCGCCGAGCATGGCGCCGTCGACGACATACAGGCCCTGATAGTTGAACACGCGGTTCTGCGCATCGATGACGCCATGCGCGGCGCTGTCGGCCATCGCGCAGCCGCCCATGCAATGCGCGGTGAACGGCACGTTGAACAGGATTTCGGTCAGCGTCGTCATCGGATTGCCGCCGAACAGCTTGGCCATCTTCACGGTGAAGTCGTTGGCCTGCGGAATGAAGGTCGGGATGCGATCGCCCTCGCTGCTGAGCAGCCGTGAAAACGGCCAGTACCAGTTGCGCTTGAGCCGCATGCGCAGCGAGGCGTCGACGGTTTGCATCACCAGAAAGATCATCGCCTGCCTGGCAAAATTGCGCGGCCGCGCCGCGCTGAAGAACAGCAGCGGATGGCGCAACGCCATGCCGAGCCAGCGGAAGATGCGGCTGATGCCCTGGCCCGGCACGAACGGCGTCGTCAGCAGGCCCATCGCGTCCGAGCCTTCCGGATAGCGCGTCGCCTCGATATGCGTGTGCTCGTCGATGTAGATGCCCGAGCCGATCGCGACGCCTTTGGACAGATCCACGTCGCCCGGAAAGCGCACGCCCATGATCGACTCGGCGTTGGTACGCACGCGGTTGCCGAGATCGTCGGAGATATTCGGCAGCGAGCCGTCGAGCTTCAGCTTGAACAGCAGCTCCTGCGTGCCCAGCGACGAGGCCGACAGCACGACCTTGCGCGCCTTGTAGCGGCGCCGCTGTTTGCGAAACCACGCGGTCGACGATTCGGTGGTGACTTCGTAACCCAGCGAGCCGTCGGCCGCGCCGGCTAGCGGGCGGATGTCGACGACGCGGGTTTCCGCAAATACTTTCGCTCCGCGCTTTTCGGCGAGGTACAGGTAGTTCTTGTCCAGCGTGTTCTTGGCGTCGTGCTTGCAGCCCATCATGCAACCGCCGCAGCCGATGCAGGTCGAGCGGTCCGGACCTTCGCCGTTGAAATAGGGATCGGGATAGCGCTTGCCCGGCGCCTCGCCTTCCGGCGCGAAAAACGCGGCGACCTTGGTCGGCTTGAAGGTGTGGCCGACGCCATGCGCGTCCGCCATTTTTTTCAGCAGGTGATCGGCCGGCCCGAGCATGCGGTTGGCGGTGACGCCGAGCATGCGCTGCGCGGTCGCGTAGTGCTCCGGCATTTCGTTTTGCCAGTCGCAGAGGCCGGCCCAGCTGCCCTGGTTCCACACCGATGGCGGCGGCACCAGCATGGTGTTGGCGTAAGTCACCGAGCCGCCGCCGACCGCATTGCCGCAGATGATCACCACGTGCTTGAACGGCCGCATGTTGAAGAAGCCGTGCAGCCTGGCGCCGGGGCGCCAGATCCAGCGCCGCGTGTTCCAGTTGCTGTTCGGGAAATCCTCCGGCGCCCAGCGCCGTCCCATTTCCATGACCGCGACCTGGTAGCCCTTTTCGGTCAGCCGGCAGGCCGAGACGCTGCCGCCGAAGCCGGAGCCGACGATCAGATAGTCGTAGTCATAGTCGAGCGCCGCGCCGGGGTCGGACATGAGCCTGCCTTGCTGGTGAAGGCGGCAAAGATAACCGATCGTTCAATTATCGGCGATACCCGAGGATTCGAGAGGCCTGCCGGCGCCCGGCCTACGTCTGTAGGAGCGGATCCCATCCGCGACTGTGCTCGTCCAGGCCTCAGTCGCGGATAGGATCCGCTCCTACCGGTTCAGTGCAAGGTCTTACGCCGCCGCAGCCCCGCCATCAGCAGCAGCGGCAACAGCAGCGCCGGACCCAGGGCCGCGCCGTCCTTGCTGCTTGCGCCCGGTACGCCGCTGCCGCCGCCCGACGCGCCCTGGGTCGACACGGCGGGCGCGCTCGAGAACACCTGGATGTCGGTGGCGCGCACATACGAGGCCGGCGCCGGGCCGACGACGTCGCCGCCGAGTACCAGGTTCAGGCCGGAGATCAGGCCGCTGGAGCTGGGGCAGTCGGTGTTGTTCAGCGGGTCGCTGTCGGTATCGCCCTGGTAGGCCGGCCCGCCGGTGCACTGGCTGGTCAGCACGCGCAGCTGCAGGTGCGTGGCCTTGATCGCGGCGAACGTGAACGTGCGCAGGTTCAGGTCGGGCTGCAGCGGCCGCGGAATGCCGCCAGGGAAGGCGTCGTCGGCGCTGGTGTAGGCCACGTTCTTGAAGTCGTTGACCGCGTCGGTGCAGGCGCCCGAGCAGCTGCGGATTTCGAACGAACGCAGCGCGCCCCAGCGGCCCGCATTGGTCGGGCCGGCGGCGGTGCTGATGTTCATCCGCGACACGCTGTGCTCGCCGCCGGCGAGCGCGATCGTCGCATAGGCGCCGGCGACCAGGCCGTCGTCGCCGATGATCGCGCCGCTGTCCTCGCTGTCGTCGATCAGCGTCGGCGCCGCGGCGATGTTCTCGTCGACGGTCGCGCTGGTGGCGACCGTCGCGCCCTTGCTCGCAGAGGCCCAGTTGCTCGGCAGCGTGAACGTCAGCGTGGTGTTGCCGGCTTCGAGCTTCTGCGTGAAGTGGTGGATGCCGTAACCGGGCGCGATCACGGTGAACTCGTAGGTCGCCGGCACCAGCGCGGCGATATCGCGATTGATCCGCGTCTTGCGCGAGGTGATGTCGTCGGTCGCATCGACCACGGTGGAATCGTCGGTGTCGGCGATCTGGCGCGTGCGCGTCGCAAAGCGGCCGACCAGGATGCGCGCCTTGACCGGCGCATTGGACTCGTCGCCGGCGACCACCTTGAAGCTCACGTTGGCTTCATCGGAAGACAGCGGCGATTCGAAGTTCGGAATCGTCTCGACGTCGTCCGAGCTCTCGCTATACGCGAACTCGCCCATGCCGCGATGCGCGAACACTTTCCACATCAGCGCCTGGTTGGCGCCGCCGAAGCGCGCCATGTCGGCGGCGAGCATCGCGTCGCGCGCGTCGAGCATCGTCGCCGTCGCCGGCATCAGCAGCCAGGCGTCGTAGATCAGCTGGATCCAGCGGCGATTGCCGGGGCAGGCTTCGGGTGCGTTTTTGCCGCTGGCGCAGGCCTTCTGCAGATCGGCGTCGTCATACGAGAACTGCGCGTTGTACTGGTCAATGAGCGCCTGGCGCAGCTCCCACTGCGTGCCGTTCCAGATTTCGCCGTCGGAATGCACTTCCGGGCCGGGCGTGTCGAAGCCGAGGTTGCCGTAGTTCAGCGGATTGTCGTCGAGCGCGTAGTCGCGGATGCCGCGTTCCTTGTTGCCGGTGGTGTACGCGGCCAGCGCGGTGAGCTTGTAGCCCGACGGCGGCACGAAGCCGTTTTCGGCCTGGTATTCGGTCGCGTTCAGGTCGCTCCAGCTCTCGCCCATCGAGCCCGCCTGCAGGCCGGACAGGTTCGCGTCCGGGCCGCCGACCATGCGGTTGGAAATCGCATGCGTGTATTCGTGGCCGGCGATGCCGGTGTCGAGCGCGCCGTCGGTGCAGGGCGGATAAATCAGGCCGCCGACCGGCTGGAACAGGTACTGGTTGGTGATGCCGGGGACGCCGTCCATCAGCGAAATCTGGTTGGCGTTGTTGCGGCCCGGCAAGGTGCCGAAGGTCGGCAGGCCGGGCATGCCGCCGAGCGCGCCGGCCTGGGTGCTGCCGACTTCCGGATCGTTCTGCTGAGTCAGCGGCGTCAGGCCGAAGTTGCTCAGCTGCATGTTGTAGTTGCGCTCGGTGAAGCCGAGGAAATACGAGAAATCATGCATGCGGTTGTGCATGGTGAACAGGTTCACCGTGACCGCATTGATGTCGTTGCCGTTGCTCTGCGGCACCTGGCTGGCGACGATGCCGGCCAGCGAGCAGCCGGAGTTGTACCAGGCGTTGTTGAACGGGAAATCGTATTTTCGCGTGACACTCAACGGCAGGTTCGGCACCGAAGGCGTCAGCGGGCTCAGCGAATCGCCGGCGGTGATCGCGGCATTGCCGATGGTCGTGAAGGTCGGGATCAGCCCGCCTTCCAGCGTGTCCCAGGGCGCGCGTGCGGCGACGTTGCTGCTGTCGATGTCACAGCCGCTCAAGCCGCCTTCCGGCAGCGGCGCGAAGCAGGTGACCTTGCGAATGTCGGCGCCGTCGTAGTTGATGTCCGGGTTGCTGGTGAACCACTTCCACTGCGGCGCATTGGCATCCGCACCGAGCACCGGCGAGGTCACCGAGGTGTCGATCGGGCTGGCGATGAACACGCCGACATAGTTGTACGGCTCCATGTTGACGAAGGACGCCGACGAGCAGGCCTCGACTTGATACGTGCCTTCCGGCACGCCGCCGGTCGGCGCATAGGTGATGATTTCGGCCGGGCCGGTCAGCGCCTTGCCGCTGGCGACCAGCTGCGATTTCAGAAGACCCTTGAAGTACAGGCTCATCGTCAGGCCATTGGTCGGCAATATCGCCGACGCGGTGATGTTCAGCGCCGCATTGCCCGCGCCGACGCTGAACTCGTGTAGCGCATCACAACCACTTTCGGACGGAAACACGCCGGAAAACGGCTGCGGAACGATGTCGGCCGCGGCGTTGTAGACGCGGTTTTCGCGGCGCAGCACCTGGCCGGTCTGCGCATCGATGTAATGCACGTAGGCGGTTGCGGCGCCGTGCTGCGAGTCGAGCACGATGGTCTCGTAGACCTGGCGCACGCCGCCCTGCGGCAGCGCCATCACGCGCAGACGCGCGCGCTGCTGGTCGGAGAAGCCCAGCACCTTGAACACCGTCCAGCCGCTGGTCTTGGTCTGATCCCGGGTCTGCTTGACGTTGCTGGTCGGCACATGGCGGTTGACGTTGGCCGCGGCCTTGATCCAGGCCTGCAGCGGCGACAGCGTCGCGGCGCCGGCCGGCGGCTGCTCGTCGCCCGCGGACGAGGACGACACGTAGTAAACCTTGCCGCCGACGATGCCCACCGTGATCAGGCCGTCGCTGGCCATCGCGATGCCGGAGAATTTCTGCCGGAACAGGATCGCACGTGCCTCGTTGAACGGCGTGACGCCCTCGTTGACCAGCTCCAGATCGTCGACGCCCTGCGCGGAGAGCCTGAACAGCGCGCGGTTCTGGCGCAGCCAGTCGCGCGCGGCCTGCGCGGGCGTGCCGCTGAGACCGGTGGCGAGATAGCCGCCGCTGCGCTGCAGCGTGTGCACGGTGCCGAAACGGTTCCACTGCACTTTGGCCTGCAGGCCCTTGACCGCGTCGAGCTGCACCTGGGTCGGCAGCACGCGGCCAATGCGATAGTCGACTTCCGGCGCATTGGCCCGGTCGATCGCGACTTCATCGTAGAGCTGGACGACGGCGGCGGCCGGTGGCGCGAACAGCGCCGCGGTCATTGCGATAGCGGACGCAAACAACGACATGCCGCCGCGCCGCGAGGCGCGTCTGCCGATTCTCATTTTCCCTTCCCCTGTTGCCGCAAGGCGGCTGAAATTGCGTGATCCCTGGTCCGGCTCGTGACGGCCGGTGATGCGGGCATCAGCAAAACGGGTGCCGATGCCGGCCGCGCGTGCTAGTAGATCCGCACCTGTAGGAGCGGACCCTGTCCGCGACTGGGGCCCGCAGAGCACGGTCGCGGACAGGGTCCGCTCCTACAGATCGAACGATCACCCGCCGCGACATCTGGGCTATAGTCGCCCCTCGTCACGAGCGGAGGAGCTCGCAGATGACCGCTGGAAGACCTGAGGGCGACAGACCCTCGGCCCAGATCAGTTCACACAAGCTGTTTGCGCCGCCCAGCTTTCGCGGGGTGGTGTCGCGGCGCGCGATACTCGATCGGGTTTTTGCCGAAGCATCGGTTCGCACCTTCCTGTTCCAGGGCCCGGCAGGCCACGGCAAATCGACGCTGCTGCAGCAGGTGATGAGCGATTGCCAGCAGCGCGGCAGCCTCACCGGCTGGCTCAGCTTCGACGACGCCGACAACGACATGCGGCGCTTCACCAGCCACTTCGACGCCCTGCTCGACTTCGTCTGCGGCGAGGCGCCCGGCGGACCTCGGAGACCGAATCCAGCCGGCCCGCGCGCGCGTCGCTCCGACGCGGCGATCGAACGCCTGCTGCAACTCGGCCGGCCGGTGGCGTTGTTCCTCGACGAATTCCAGGAGCTCAGCAACCCCGGAATTCTCGGCTTTTTCCGCGATTTCCTGGAGCGCTTGCCGGATCGCATCACCGTCTATCTGGGCTCGCGGGCACTGCCCGATCTGGGCCTGGCGCGCCTGCTGGTCAATGGCCGCGCGCTGGTGCTGCGCGCCGACGAGCTGCGCTTTTCCACGCACGAGGCCGAACAGTTTTTTGCCGAGGCGCGCGATCTCGGCGTCAAGCAGGACGAAGTCGCCGCGATCCATCGCCAGACCGAAGGCTGGCCGGCGGCGCTGCAGCTGTTTCGCCTGAGCCTGGCCAGCCCGAGCGTGCGCGGCGCGCTCGGCGATCTGGGCGGCTACCGTCCGCGCGAACTCGCCGACTACCTGGCCGACAACGTACTTAGCCTGCAGACGCCGCGCATCCGCGAGTTCCTGCTGCGCACCAGCTTCCTGACGCGGCTGAGCGCGCCGCTGTGCGATGCGCTGCTCGGCTGGCAGGATTCGCAGAGCATCCTGCTGTTCCTGGAACGCAACGGCCTGTTCCTGCGCAGCCTGGATTCGGAGCTGCGCTGGTTCAAATATCACACGCTGTTTTCCGGATTTTTGCTCGAACAACTCAGCGAAAGCGATCCGCAGGCGCTGCGCGAACTGCATTCGCGCTCCGCGCACTGGTATCACGCCCACGGCTTTCACGACGAGGCGATGCACCACGCGATCGAAGCGGGTGAATTCGGCTTCGCCGCCAACGTGATGAATCTCTGGAGCACGCGTCTGGTCGCCGAAGGCCACCTGATGACGGTGGAGCGCTGGTACGACCGCCTGCCGCTGGACGAAATCGAGCCGCGCCGCGACCTGGCGGTGAAGATCGCCTACGCTCTGAGTTTTCTGCGCCGCCATCGCAAGCTGCGGCCGCTGATGGAAGTGCTGGACAGGCCCGCGACCGCGCCTGCATCGAGCGGCTCGCTGTCGGCGAACCCCGACGTGGTGAGGACCATGGTCGCGCTGCTGTTCGACGACATGCCGCGCGCTTTCGAGCTGGCTCGCGGCATCGACGTACGGGCGCCGGACGTCGAGCCCTTCCGCGCTTTCGAACTGTCCGCGGCCTGCAACGTGAACGGCTACCGCGCCTCTTCCGCGGGCGATTACGAAAGCGCGCGCGAATACGTGATGCTGTCGCGCGCCTACAGCGAGCGGGCGCACGCATTGTTCAGCGGCGGCTATTCGGTGGCGATCGCCGGCACCAACCTGCTGGTGCAGGGCGAGCTGCTGCAGGCGATCGAGCGCTTCCGCGCCGGGCTGGCCGAGCAGCATGCCGACGCCGACACGTCGGTGGCGTCGGCGTCGCTGGTCTCCTGCTATCTGATGGCGCTGTACGACGCCGACCAGCTCAGCGCCGCCGAAGCGCTGTTCGCACAATTCCACGACGTGATTCGCGAAGGCGTGCTGCTGGATTTCATGGCGGTGGCCTACGTGGCGATGGCGCGCATCTTCGACGCACGCGGCGCCTCGCCCAAGGCCGTGGAGCTGCTGGATGAGGCCGAGAACATCGGCCACCTGACCGGCTGGCCGCGGCTGATCCGCTTCGTCGACCGCGAGCGCGTGCGCCGTCACCTGCTGCGCGGTGAACGTGACCGCGCGCAGCTGATCGCCTCGCGCATCCCGCAGCGACCCGAGTTCGTGCTGCCCGATGGCGCGCTGCTGTTCTCCGAAGACAGCGAAGGCGAGGCTATCGGCCAGATCCGTCTGCTGATCCATCGCGGCAATGGCGAAGAAGCGCTGCAACGTCTGGCGCCGGAACTGGAAATCGCGCAGCAGCGCGGCCGCATCCGCCGTCTGATCAAGCTGCATATTCTCGAAGCCCTGGCGCAGTCGCAGCGCGGTCGTGCACGGCCCGCCTACATCGCGATGCGCCATGCCCTGCAGCTCGCCGAACCGCGCGGCTTCATCCGCACGTTTCTCGACGAAGGCGACGACGTGCAGAAGCTGCTGCGCGAGGTGTATCCCTCGCTGCAGGAAAGCGGCCCCGCCGCCAGCTCCGGCAGCGACGGCCTGCTGCACTTCGCCGCCCGCCTGCTCGGCAGCGCCGCGCCCAGCGCCGAAGAACTCACCAGCGGCGCACCGCCGGCGCTGACCGAGGCCCTGACCGACGGCGAGAAGAACATCCTGTCGTTTCTGGCGCGTGGCGTGTCGAACAAGGTGATCGCGAGCGAGCTGTTCGTGTCGGAGAACACGGTCAAGTTCCACCTGAAGAACATCTACGGCAAGCTCGGCGCGAGCAGCCGCCTGCAGGCGATCAATGCGGCAAGGCGGATGGGGCTGGTTTAGGTTTTCAGAGCCAGGCGGCGTTCCAGTACGGGTAGTCGCCGAGTTTTGTCGCGAGTTTGGCTCTGATTGGATTGGCGATGAGGTAGCGCGCGGCGGTGATGAGGTCTTCGTCGCGGCGCAGGGCGCGGTCGTGGTAGCCGGGTTGCCAGATGGGGCCAGTGCGGTCGAGGGCTGAATTCACCGCCCGAGCGCTCAGCGACTTCAGCCGCATTACCGACTCGTTCAAGGTCCCCGACTCCAACTGCAGCAGCCAGTGCGCGTGATCGGGCATCAGCACCCAGGCCATTGCTCCGCATTCGTGGAAGCATCTCGCCGCCGCACATGCGGCCGCGAAATTTTCGAAGCAAGGGATGCGCTTGGCGGTCACCGTCGTGACCAAATAAATCTGCCCGGGAATCGATCGACGTCCCCGGCGCAAACTCGACGATCCCGGCCTGCTCTCCATGCCGCCACTGTAGGAGCGGGCTTGCCCGCGACTGTGCCGATTGGGACACAATCGCGGGCAAGCCCGCTCCTACAGGTGATGCTCTTACCCCGTCAGCATTTCCTTGTTGTCCTGCGTGAACTTGATGAACCAGTCGATCGCGGCGGGCTGCATCATGGCGTCGCGGCTGACGGCTTTTTCTGGCGCCCAGCCCATCAGGATCTTGCGCACCGGCAGTTCCATTTTCTTGCCGGTGAGCGTGTACGGAATCAGATCCACCGCGTACAGCTGGTCCGGTACATGCCGCGGGCTGCAGTCGCTGCGCAGTTTGGCGGCGATCTTGTCGCGCAGCTTTTCGTCGAGCGGCTGGCCGGCCTTCAGTTGCACGAACATCGGCATGAAGTAGCGGCCGCCGGCGAGTTCGCAGCAGACGATCAGGCTGTCCGCGATCTCCGGCAGTTGCTCGACGCAGCGATAGATTTCCGCGGTGCCGATGCGCACGCCGTAGCGATTCAAGGTCGAATCGCTACGGCCGTAGATGTAGCAGCCGCCGCGCCGGTTGATCTTGATGTAGTCGCCGTGACGCCACACGCCCGGATACTGCGCGAAATACGAATCCCGATAGCGCCTGTCGCCTTCGTCGTTCCAGAAATACAGCGGCATCGACGGGAACGGTGTCATCACCATCAGCTCGCCGACTTCGTCGATGACCGCGTGGCCATCATCGTTCCAGGCCTGCACGTCCATGCCGAGCATGCGCGCCTGGATTTCGCCGGCGTATACCGGCAAGGTCGGCACCGCGCCGACGAAGCCGCTGCAGATTTCGGTACCGCCGGACTGCGAGGTCACCCACAGATCCTGCTTCACGCTGCGATAGAACCAGTCGAAGGTCTCCGGCGTCGACGGCGAACCGGCGACCAGCACCGATTCCAGTGCCGACAGATCATAGGCCGTGCCCGGCACCAGGCCGGCTTTCTCCATCATCTGCACGAACGTCGGGCTGGCGCCGAAGCTGACGCAGCGGGTATCGGCGGCGAGCTTCCACAAGAAGTCCGGGCCGGGATGCATCGGGCTGCCGTCGTAGAGCACCGCCGGCGCGCCGGCAACCAGCGCCGCGATCAGCAGGTTCCACATCATCCAGCCGGTGGTGCTGTAGAAAAACATCGGCGCGCCGGGGCGCAGATTGATGTGGAAGTGCATCAGCTTCAGATGCTCGAGCAGCACGCCGACATGGCTGTGCACGATCGGTTTCGGCAGGCCGGTGGTGCCCGACGAGAACACCACCCAGATCGGATGATCGTAGGGCACGCGCTCGAACACGAAGCTCGCGCGCGGCACGTCGGCATGCGCCATCAGCGAGTCCCAGGTGATCGCGCCGGCCACCGGAACCGTCGCCTTCGAATCGGCATCCAGATACGGCAGCCACACCAGCGTCTGCAGACTCGGCAGCTTGCCGGCGATGTCCTGCACCTCGGCCAGGCGCGAGAAGTTCTTGCCGCCGAAACGGTAGCCGTCGCAGGCGAACATGACTTTCGGCGCGATCTGCGAGAAGCGGTCGATCACGGTCTTGACGCCGAATTCCGGCGCCGCCGACGACCACACCGCGCCGACCGCAACGGTCGCGATCATCGCCACCGCGGTCTCCGGCACGTTGGGCATGTACGACACCACGCGATCGCCCGGCACCACGCCCATCGCGCGCAGCCGCGTCGCCAGGATGCGCACCTGGCGGCCGAGTTCCTGCCAGCTCATCTGCTGCAGCGGGCGGTTCTCGGTCAGGTGATGGAACACGGTCTCGCCGGGGCGGGCCAGCGCTTCGTGGCGCAGCAGATGCTCGGCGTAATTCACCCGCGAGCCCTGGAACCACTTCGCGCCCGGCATCTTGCGCTGGTCGATCACCTGCTCGTACGGCGTCGAGGACTGCACGTCGAAGTAGTCCCAGATCGAGGCCCAGAACGCCGCGGTCTCGGTCACCGACCATCGATGCAGCGTCTCGTAGTCGGCGAACTGCAGATCGCGTTCGGTCGCCAGCCAGCGCTGGTATTGCGCGATGTTCGACGCGTTCGCAAACGCCTCGCTCGGCGTCCACAGATGCTGCCCTTCCCGGATCGTCATCGCCTGGCTCCCGTTCATGCTCGGCGCCGTCTTCGCAGCGACATCATCAGCCACGACGTGCTCCGCTGCCCTGCACCGTCAGCACCGGCTCGCTGACCAGGCCGAAGCTCTGCAGCACGCCGAGCAATTCGCGATGGCCGAAAGCCTGGCAGCCCGACGCGAACCCGACGCGCTTCGGCGGCGCCTGCAGCAGGTGATACGCCGCATAGGCCTGCAACAGGCCGGTCTGCTTGTAGTTGCAGATGCCGTGGATCACGCAGTGCGCGCGGCCCAGCGGGCCACTGGCGTGCACCGAATCCACCGAGGTGTTCTCGCGTGGGTTCTCGCGCGGCGGCATGCCGGCCTGCAGGCTCGCCGCCATTTCGGAGAGCTTGGCTTCGGCCTGTTCTTTCGGCAGCGGCTTGATCTGTTCTTCGACCACCGCGGCGATCTGCACCACGCCCTCCATCACCGCGCGCGCGAACACGCCGCCCTGCGCCTTGACGTTGGCGACGCGCGGGTCGTTCTTGAACCACACCGGATGCGCGGTGCCGCCCCAGGGCAGCGCCATCGCGGTTTCGTGCTGCCCGGGCACGATCACCTCGGACTTCGCGGTCGGCGACCACTGCACGTACTTGTTCTGCTCGAGGTAGTAGAAGTTGGCGGTGAGGATGCTGAAGATGGTCTGCGTCGACGCATAGGTCGGGAAGCCTTTCCACAGCACCAGGATATCCAGCGTATCCAGGCCCGGATTTTCCAGGCAGATGTTCGCGGCGATTTCGCCGGTGGTGTACATCTGCGCGATGCCGGGCGACAGCAGCAGGTTCTTCGCCGCGAACTTCGCGCCCCAGGTTTCCTCGGCGTGCATCATCCAGTTCTGCTCGCCATTGGTGTCGGTGTAATGCGCGCCGGCGGCGAGGCAGGCCTCGACCGCTTCGGGGCCGTACTTCATGAACGGGCCGACCATGTTGAGCATCACCTTGGCGCCCTTCATCAGCTGCGTCAGCGCCTCGGTGCTGTGCTCGACCTGGACGACTTCGTAGTCCGCGGTCTCGATGCCAGGCACCTTGTCGAGCACGTCCTTGATCTTCTTCGCGTCGCGGCCCGCGGCAATGAACGGGATGCGGTATTCGCGCAGATACTCGGCCACCAGGCGGCCGGTGTAGCCATTGACGCCATAGACGACGACGGGTTTCTTGCTCATCGGGTTTCTCCTGCTGTCTTTTTGTCTTTTGAGTGAATCGCTTGTTCAGGCGGTCATGCCGCCATCGACGACCAGATCCGACCCGGTCATGTAGCTGGATTCGTCCGAGGCCAGGAACAGCACCGCGGAGGCGATTTCGGAGGGCTTGGCGAAGCGTCCCATCGGGATGCGCGTCAGGGTTTTCTCGGCGAAGGCCTGCGCGGTCTGCGGCGCCAGCGCGGCCAGCGCACCGCTGACCATCTGCGTCTCGGCAAAGCCCGGGCAGACGCTGTTGACGCGAATGCCGTAGCCGCTGCGCGCGCAGTGGATCGCGGTGGATTTGGTCAGCAGCCGCACCGCGCCCTTGCTGGCGTTATAGGCCGGCAGACCGCCCTCGCCGATCAGGCCTTCGATCGACGCGATGTTGATGATGCTGCCGCCGCCGCTGCTCTTCATGCGCGCGATCGCCGCCTGCGTGCCGAGATAGACGCCGTTGAGATTGACGTCGATGGTGCGGCTCCAGTCCTCGGCGCTGATGCTCTCGATGTCGGCGATGCCGGCGACACCGGCGTTGTTGACCAGCACGTCGAGCTTGCCGAAGCGCGCGATCACCGCGTCCAGCACCTCTGTCCACTGCTCGCGGCGCGTCACGTTCTGCACGACGAATGCCGCCTTCGCGCCGAGGGTCTTGACCACCGTTTCGCCCTCGTTGCGATCGAGGTCGGTGATCATCACCTTGGCGCCTTCAGCCAGCAGCGCCTCGGCCGCGGCCAGACCGAGGCCGCGCGCGCCACCGGTGATCAGGCAGACTTTTCCCAGGACTCTGTTCATGGATTGCTCTCCTTGCTCTACCTGTAGGAGCGGGCTTGCCCGCGACTGCGCCCTGCAAGTTCTCAATCGCGGGCAAGCCCGCTCCTACAGTCGATTGCTCACTGCGCCGCGGCGCCGCCGTCCAGCACGATCTCCGCACCGGTGGTCCAGCGCGCGGCGCCGGAGGCCAGATACAGCACCGCGTTGGCGACGTCGGCGGGCTCGCCCATGCCCAGCGGATGCAGCTGGCCCATCGCCGCTTCCGCGGTCGCCAGATCCGGCACCAGGCCCAGGCGCACGAAGCCTTCGAGCAGGTGGTTGCCCATCGCGGTCTTGATCACGCCGGGATGCACCGAGTTCACGCGTATGCCGGTGCCGAGCTGCGCGCATTCGATCGCCGCCGCCTTGGTCATCGAACGCACCGCGCCTTTCGACGCGCAGTACGCGCTCAGGCCGGTGACGCCGATCATCGCGGCCAGCGACGACAGGTTGATGATCGAGCCGCTGTTGCCGGCGGCGCCGCCCGGCCGCATCGCGCGAATCGCGTATTTCAGGCCCAGAAACGTGCCGGTGACGTTGATGTCCTGAATGCGCTTGAACGTCTCCAGACTGGCTTCGGTGATCAGCGCCATGTCCTCGACGCCGGCATTGTTGACCAGGATGTCGAGGCCGCCGAACGTGCTGACCGCCTTGGCGATCGCCGCATCCCATTCGGCTTCAACGGTGACGTCGTGCCGGATCGAAGCCGCCTTGCCGCCGGCTTGGCGTATCGCGGCGGCGGTCTTCTCCACCGCTTCGGCCTGCACGTCGCTGAGGAAAACGCTGGCGCCGGCCGCGGCCAAGGTCTGGGCGATCTGCGCGCCCAGGCCCTGCGCGGCGCCGCTGATGAACGCGACTTTGCCGTCGAGACGGAACGCGCGGGTCGGATCGTTTGCCGCAATGCCCATGGTGTTCTCCACGTTATGCGCCCAGCGCGCGCTTCAGCGCGCGCGCCAGCTGTTCGGTCGCGTCGATGGCTTCCGGAATCAGGCCGTCGATCAGCTGAAAGTCGTGAAACTGGCCGCGGAATTCGATCAGCTGCGTCGCCACGCCGGCGCGTTTCAGTTTCTGCGCATAGGCTTCGCCGCCATCGCGCAGCGGATCGAAGCCGGCGACCAGCACCGTCGCCGAAGGCAGGCCGTCGTGACGCGCGGCGAGCATCGGCGAGCAACGCCAGTCGGCGAGATCATCGGGGCCGGCGAGATAGTGGCTGCCGAAGTACTGCATCAGTTCTTCGGTGAGGAAATAGCCGTGGCGGCAGCGCTGGTAGCTGTCGGTCTGCGTGCTCCAGTCAGTCAGCGGGCAGATCAGCAGCTGGTGCAGCAGCGCCGGGCCACCGCTGTCGCGCTGCGCCAGCGAAGCCACGGCAGCGAGCGTGCCGCCGGCCGAATCGCCGCCGACCGCGAGGCGCTTCGGATCCAGCCCCAGTTCGGCCGCGTGCAGCGCGATCCAGCGCGTCGCCGCGATCGCGTCGACGGCCGCAGCGGGAAAGCGATGCTCCGGCCCGAGCCGGTAGTCGACCGCGACGATCGCGCAGCCGGCGCTGACCGCGAGCCGGCGACAGAACGCGTCGTAAAGCTCGAAATCGCCGATGGCGAAGCCGCCGCCGTGAAAATAGATCAGCGCCGGCAGCACCGCGGCATCGGTCGGACGATACAGCCGCAGCGCGAGCGCGCCGCCCGGCCCCGGCATCGTCAGATCGCGCAGGCTGTGCACGTCGAACTTCGGCGCCTGCATCGAGATGAAGCCGAGACGCGCGGCGACGCGGGCGTCGGCGATCGGCAGCGCTTCGATCGGTGGCTGGCCGGAGCCGGCCATCAGATCGAGCACGCGGCGCGCGCTGTCGTCGAGCACGTAGGCGGCGCTCACGGCGCCCATCCGCAAGCCGTGTGGATGGAATCCCGGGTTTCAACCGGGCGGCGGAAACAACCGGCGCAAGCTATCGACGTCATGGAACACCTCTGGGGTTTACACGGGCGCAACGGGGGCGAGGCGCTGACGACACGGGCTGGACGCGTGTGGCTGGCGTCTGCATTGAGCTTCTCCTCGCACTGTCGCTTTTTTGTGCCGCCGGCCTGCTGCGCCTTGCGCTGCGGACGGGGGTCTATGGCGTCGAGTGTAGTCAGTGAAGGCGGCCCGACCCGCTACCCCGACGGGTAGTATTTCGCCGGGACTTCAGCCGCCGCGCAGCGCCGACAGGCGCTCGAGCACCGCCTCGGGCAGCAATGCGCTGGCCGGCACCTCGACGTAGCGCAGCGGCGCGGCGGCGGCGACGCCTGTGTCCCAGAAAGAAGCCGGCAGCCGCAGCGCGGCGAGCCTGGCGCCGCGCTGCGGCTCGGGCGCGATGACGAAGTCCAGCGGCGCCGCATCGTAGTCGGCAGCCGCCGGCTGCAGCAGGCCCAGATCCCAGCGATAGTTGCGCGCGACGTTGATCACCGCGCCATAGCAGCTCAGGTCGTCATCGCAGCGCGGCACCGTGGCTGCGGTGTCTTCCAGCAACAGCGCGTCGACACCGGCATCGCCGAAGCCGCGCAGAAAATCGGCGACGTAGACCGAGGCCGCATCGGCGTCGTCGGCGGTGACTTCGGCCGGCTGATCCGCACCGAAAGCCTGCGCGTAGGCCAGCGCCGGCCACAGCCGCGGCGACGGGATCCTCAGCGCCAGCACCGCGTCACCGAAACCGGCGCGCATGCCGCGCACCATTTCCGCCAGGTGCGCGCGCAGCGGCTCGTCGGCGAGCAGCACTTTCAGTGGCGCCAGCAGGCGCGACTTCGCCGCCATCGCGCCGCTCAGCGCCGGCCTGTGCGCGAGCCAGGCCTCGATCACCACCGC
Source organism: Hydrocarboniphaga sp. (assembly GCF_965279055.1). Lineage (NCBI taxonomy): Bacteria > Pseudomonadati > Pseudomonadota > Gammaproteobacteria > Nevskiales > Nevskiaceae > Hydrocarboniphaga > Hydrocarboniphaga sp. The sequence goes on from NZ_OZ257125.1 coordinate 4,151,837, forward strand.
CAGCGGCAGCGTCACCACGTCGGAGCGCAGCAGGCCCTGCGACTTGCGCTGCCAGGCGAGCGTGGCCGCGACATCCAGCCACGGCGGCGCGCCATGGGCCAGCAGTGCCGACGCGTAGTCGTTCGCGTCCAGCCATAGCAGCCCGGCGTCAGGCGCTGCCGATTCGACGCGATCCAGAAGACGGCTCACCGGACCGGCCCCGGTGACGAGACAGGCTGGACGCGGGCCGCAGGCGTCTGCATCGGTCGCTACTCCTCGCTCTAGCGCTTTTTCATTGCCGCCGGCCTGCTGCGCGGAGCGCTGCGAACGGCGGTCTATGGATCGAGTGTAGTGAGCGCCTGCCGGACGCCCGCCACCCCGAAGGGTAGTTCTGCGGCGGCGATTCGATCGGCGCTGCGGGCGCTCGATGCGCGCGTTGCCATCGTCGATTCCAGGCCTGGCCGCGACACGGGCCTGCCCGGCCTATGGAGCCTTGGCTTCGGTGAATGCCCATTCCAGCTGCACCCGCGCGCTGCCGTCGAACAGACCGAGCACGGTCGCGTTGCCGTCCAGCGGCCGGTCCAGTTGCAGGGTCGCACTGCGTTTGAGCTGCGGCGGCGCATGCCCCAGCTGATCGGCGAGCCAGCGCATCACTTCGGACGGCAGCGGCAGATCGGCCTGACGCTGCTCGCTGGCGCCGGACAGCACGCTGACGATCTGTCCACGCGCCGACGGCACGAACGCGGTCTCCAGATAGACGCTGCCATCACGGGTATCCACGGTCGCCACGTAGCGCTGGCACAGCCGCGCCTGCTCATCGGCGCTGCCGCGGCTGTCGGCGCTCCAGTCGAGCGTGAAAGGCTGCAGCTTTTTCTTGTCGCGGTCGTAGGCCTGCTCGCCTTCGAAGTGGGCGCGATGCTGAAGCCGCATCTGGTTCGGGCAGCCGGCATAGCCGAAGAAATAGCGGTATGTGCCGCCGGGCTGGTCGTAAGTGGCGATGAATTCTTCCAGCTCGGCGAGGCTGTTGTTCTGCAGCGCGCTGATCGCCGCATAGCGCTCGGCGACCGCATTCGGGCAATCGGCGGCGTCCACGCAGGCGTGATGCTGCTGCAGGGTCTGACCGCCGAAGCCGCGCGCCGCCTGCGCCGCATCCGGCAGGCGTCCGCCGTTGTCGCGGCGCAGCTGCAGCAGGCCCTGATAGGTGTAGTACTCGCTCTTGATACGCACGCGCCGCTCGAGATCCGGCTCCAGCAGATTGTCGTGATACAGCCGGCCGTCGCTGCGCAGCCGCGTGCTCAACTGGTAATGCTGCTGCGTGCTGGCGCGGCTCCATTGCTTGTCGTTGCGCCAGTTCTGCGTGGCGTCGATGTCGAGCCTGATCGACAGCGGGCGCTCGATCGGCGCGGCTGCGCCTGCGGCCGGAACCGGCGGCGTCGGCGCAGCCAGCACGGTGGACGATGCGATCAGCAACAAGCCAACAACCCTGCGTAGCTTCATTGTCCGAGATCCCTTGCAACACGAAAGCCGAGGCCGTCGCTGCGCGCCGCCGTCTCATCGGCGTCGCGATTCGACAGGCGCAAGGTGCGCGGATGATTGCCCCAGCCGCCACCTCGATTGACATGCTTGCGGCAGGCCGGTGCGTCACCCGCGCCCAGCCAGGCGCTGCCGTCCACCGGCGCGCCTTCGTAATCCGCATGCCAGCAGTCGGCGACCCATTCCCAGACATTGCCGAGCATGTCGTGCAGGCCCCAGGCATTCGGTGGAAAGCGGCCGACCGGCGCGCTGCTGGCATAGCCGTCGTTGCATTCGATCTGCCAGCCCCACTGCGGATGGCCGCGATGGCCGGCGCGATCGAAAGCGTTCGCCTGCTCGCAGGCCGGCTCGACCAGGTTGCCCCAGCTGTATTGCGACTCCAGGCCGGCTCGCGCCGCGTATTCCCACTCGGCTTCGCTCGGCAGCCGATAACGCTGGCCGCTGCGCTGCGAAATCCACGCGAGATACGGCTGGATTTCGTTCCAGCCCAGTTCAGCGACCGGCAGTTGCGGATCGCCGCCGGCTGCATCGCCGCCGGGCGCCGCACACGCCATCGCCGCGACGCAGGCCATCCATTCGCCGCGCGTGACTTCATAACGGCCGATCGCGAAACGGCGCAGCGTCACCTCGTGTACCGGCTTTTCGTAAGCGGTGCCGGTGCCGAGCACGTCGCCCATGCGGAAATGCCCGGCCGGCAGCGCGACCATCACCGGCAAACCGTCGCAGTCGCGGAAAGCCGGCGGCGCGCCTGTGAGCGGCGGTTCGACGCGGCTCGCGACGCAGGGCGGCAAAACCGGCGCGGCCGGCACCGGCGCTGCGACCGGCACGGTTTTTTTCGCGGCCTGCGCGCTCCCGGTGACCAGCAGCAACACGACCAGCAGTCGCCGCGCGATCACGGGCTGAACTCCAGATCGAGGCTGCCGCTGGCCGGTGCATCCGGCGGCAAGGGCAGCGGCTGGGTTTTCCACACCGCCCGCTCGATCGAATCGCCGAGGCTGCGATCGCCGCAGCCCTGCTCGACATGCACCGCGCTGATCATGCCGCCGCCGCGATAATCGATGCGCAGCCGGCAGCGGAACACCGGCGCCGCGCGCGGCGGCGCCAGCCAGTTGGCGCGCAGCCGCATCAGCAGCGAGTCGGCGTCATCCAGGGCTTCGACGCCGCTCTGATCCTTGGATACCGGCGATGTGCTGGCCGAGGCGGCGCTGCTCGCGGCCTTGGCCGGTGTCGGCGGCGCCGGCTTCGCCGGCTTGGTCGGCGCCTGTGGTTTTGCCTGCGGCGCGGGCTTCGGTGCCGGTGCGGGTTTCGCCGGTGCCGGCGCGGCGGCGGTGTTCGCCTGCGTTGGCACGGCTTCGGCGCTTTGCGAACCGGAATGGACCGATGAGGAGATCATCACCGCGCGAATGCTGGCGCGTGGCGGCGGCGCCTGACGGCCGAGTTGCAGCAGGCCGCTGACCAGCAGCGCGAGCAGCAGATGCAGTGCGAAGGAGGCTGGGAGTACGCGCAGCAGCAGGCGGTGTTGTTGCGCGGGTGATGCGGGCTCGACCACGTCGTCGCGTTTGGCCAGCTCGATCGTCGGCAGGCCGGCGATCAGCATCGCGTCGATCGCGTGATGCTCGGCGCGCAGGCTGGCGGGGTCGGCGAGCATGGTGATACGTCAGGCTGCGCTGCGGAATTGAGCGACAGCAATGCCGGCCTTGCCGCAGTCGCGGACAGGGTCCGCTCCTACAGGGGCCGGCGCCGGCTGCTGACGTGCGCGGCGCGAATGCGCGGCATTCATCGGCCGAGGCGCATCAACGCCGAGCGAGTGAGATAGTTGTCGTACAGCGCGGGATCGTTGGCGCTGGATTTGTGGCCGCCGCTGATTTCGCGCACCTGCTCCAGCCGCGTCATGCGCTGGCTCTGCAGATCGTAGGCATGCACGTGGCCCCAGCTCCACAGCGGATGCGCGCCGTCCATGATTTTTTTGCTGCCGGATTCGTAAAGCGCGAACGCCGCGTCGAAAGAGCGGAACACGTCGCCACGCCGGTCGAACGACACCATCGCCAGCGGCAGCTGCGTGCGCGCGTCGAAGTAGACGCGCTTCTTGCCCACCGGCGCCCGCGGAAACAGCACCGGCTCGGCTTCGACGAGGATCACCTCCGGCACCAGCTCCACCGTGGTGTCCCAGAACGTCAGGCCCTTGGGCCCGCCGTGGGTCTTGTGCTGCCAGTTCGGATGCTCCGCGTTCCAGCCGCCACTGACCGCGGCCAGCATCGGCTGGCGCCCGGTGATGCGGTAGTTGCCCCAGGTGTACAGCGGATCGCCGGCAGCCCAGGCGTCGGACAGATACAGCGCCGAGCCCGGCACCAGCGGCTCGAAGCGCTGGTCGGTCGGAAACTGGCGCACGCGCTTGAACTCCGGCACGTAGCCATACAGCTCGGGAAAGCGATGCTGGTCGTAGTCCCAGATATTCAGGAACGAAGTGCCACGCACGCTGTTCGGCGCCGTGAAGAACGCGCACTGATAGCGCAGCTTGTCTTCGTGACCGTTCCAGTAAGGCCTGGGTTCGAGCACGGTGCGCGCCACCGGCGACAGCTCGGCCCAGCCGGACTCGTATTCGAACTGCACCTCGCCGCTGGCACCGACATCGTATTCACGCGTCGCGTACATCGACGCATCGTGACGGCCCCAGCTCAAGGTGAGCCCGGCGAAAAGTTCGATCGCGGTTTTCGGATCAGGGAAGGGATTGCCGCCGATCCAGGGCTTGCCCTCGAGCGTGACGACGTTGCCACGCGCATCGAGCTGCGCCTTGCCACGGTTGGAGAACGTCGCCTGCAGATATTCCCAGGGCGACAGTCGCATGATGTCGGTGGTGGTCGCGGCGAGCTTGAGCTTGCGGCCCATCGTCGCCACCTGCGTGTAGACCACCGGCGTCAGCAGCTGCTTCACCAGCTCGACGTTGCTCGCATCGATGACGTCGCCGGCCTTGAGCTTGCCGCGGGTATAGCCGTCGATCGACAGCAGTTCTTCCGGATAAGCCTTTTCTATCGATCCGGTTGCAGCGAGCACATCCCACAACGGCGCCAGCACGCCGGCCGCGAACACGCCGCGTGCGGCCTGGTCGAGAAAACGCCGGCGGCTGTAGAGCCGGTCGTAACGGGTGATGCGCATGCCACTCCCTGGGTAACTTCTGATTAAGTCCTGCACGCCCGCGTAGGACTTAATCAGAGGTTCCCTGAATAAAAATCCGCCGGCGGCTCGGAGGCGGGACCGCCGGCGGGACTCGCCGGGGTGCGCCGGCGAAAAGCTGCCTGTTCTTTACAACTGCATCAGAATTGATAACCCAGACGCACGCCGATTTCGTCGGCATAGTCGATCGTCGAGATCACGTTGTCGTTGGCATTGCCGCTGAGCTGGCCGTCGAGATAGGTGTAATAGATTTCGGCGGCGAACGGGCCGGACGGCTTCCAGCGCAGGCCGAGCTGGGCGAGCACGCCGCCGCGGGTGTCGTACAGCACCGCGCCGTCGATGCGATACACCAGGTTCGGAAACGGCTGCTGGAACGCGAACACCAGGCCGTCCCAACCGCCGTTGTAGCCGCCGGCGGTGGTGGTGGCCGTACCGTTCATGCCATCGAGCAGACGGCCGTACAGATCGCTCTCGGTGCGATGCTCCCACTGGAACACCATGTAGGTCGCCGGGAAGCTCTGCGAAAAGCGCTGGTACTTCTCCATGACCAGCGCGGTGACCCACTCGTCGCGCTGGGTCAGGTTGTGTCCCAGATCGATCGGCGTATAGGTGCGGTCCGGCGTGTACATCGCCTCGACGTTGATGATCAGCTGATCGAGCAGCGAACCCGGATCGGCTTCGATGACGTAGCTGGCACCGACGCCGTAGTTGTGCTCGCGGCGATACTCGCGCTCGATGTGGCCGCGCAGGCCGCCGGAGAGCTGGAAGAACAGATCGAGTTCACGCATCGCCGCCGGATCGCTGTCGACCGGATTGGCCAGCAGCAGCGCCGTCGCGGGGAAATCGTTGATCGCGGCATTGAGGCCTTCCTGTGCGGACAGGCGCGCCATGCCGGCATAGGTGAACCACTCGCTGGCCGAGACGACACCGGTCGGATCCACTTCGAACGGCGTCTGCGCCAGGATCGCGCCGGTGGCCGGCACGCCGCCCGGGATCAGCGTCGGCACCAGCTGGCTCAGGCCGGGCAGGATGTTCGGCGCCAGGTTCGGCAGGTAAGCCGGCAGGTTGCGGTTGACGCCGGACTCGGTCCAGCGGAACACGCCGTCCGGGTTGTAGCGGCTGGCGGCGACGAACTGCATGCCGATGTTGTACAGGCTGCCGCGCAAGCGGATGCCGTAGTCGAGCTTGTTGTCGACTTCGTTGTAGCGATCGTGAATCGTGAACTGCGACGCGATCACGTTGTACGGCGTGTTCGGGTTCGGATAGATCGTCGGCTGGAACAGCTGCACGAAGCTGTCGGCCTCCCACTCGTTGGTGATCTGGTACGAGGTACGGATCGCCGGCGAGGCGATGCGCTCGTCGGCGTATTCCTCCGGCGTGTAGTCGATGAACAGATGGCGACGCAGATCCAGGCCGTTGGGAATATCCATCACGCGGAAGAACAGCGCCTGGCCCCAGGCGATCTGCTGGTTGCCGGCGCGGATCAGCAGCGGGCCTTCCTGATAATCCAGGGTCAGCGCCGGCAGATCGACCATGAAGTTGCGGCCGCAGACTTCGAGACGGTTCTGGCAGCCGCCTTTTTTGTAATTGTCGTACTCGAAGTAGTTCGGCTTGCGGTACAGGTAACCGTCGGCATTGCTGGCGACATCGTTCGGGTTGTAGTCGTCGTAGGCGCCGAGCTCATAAATGCCGCGAATCAGCGCGCGCGCCGTGAGCTGCGGACTCAACACCGCGGAGAAGTCCAGGTGCGTGCGCAGCTGCTGCAGGTTGAACTCGTTGTTGGCGGTCTTGCCGGTGCGCACCGCTTCGTCCGGCGTCGTGCACAGCGCCGTCGGCGGCACGCCGCCGCAACGCGCGGTGGCCTTGCCGTTGAACAGGTTGCCGTTCTGGTTGTACGGGTTTTCTTCGTTGGTGGTCTTGATCGCGGTTTCGATGCGCGTATAGCCGCTGAAACTCCAGGACATGCCGCCGAACAGATCACCGAACATGCCGGGCTGTTCCGGCGACGACGACGACGCATAGTCGGACGACGCACCGGATTGCGGGCCGGAATCGGCCGCGGTCGGCATCTGCTCTTCCACCGGACCCGTGGCCGGGCCGCTGCTGGCGTCCACCGGTGCCGGCTCGCCGGCCGGCATCGCCGCGTCCTGAGACCACGCGGTCGACGACAGCATGCACGCCACGCCTGCCAGCAGACCCCACAAGCTTGCCTTGGTCACCATGTTCTCCCCCTCCTTGATTTTTTATTGAATGCACTACGGCAGGCGGCGCCGATGCCTCCTCGACGCAGCCGCCAATCTCCAACACTCACTCGCCCGCGAAACCCTCAACCCTCGATTCTGACGATGCGTCCGGAATGCCCGACCAGCACCAGCCCACCGCTGGCCGGCGATGCGACGCCGGAATACCAGGCGGTGGCGAAATCGCCGTCGGTGCGCGCTTTCCAGCTCTGCCCGCCGTCGCGGCTTTCGAGCATTTCGCGCATGCCGGCGATCAGCACGTGGCCATCGGCCGACGACCACACGCCGAGCAACAGCGACTTGGAGTGGGTCGTCAGCGGCTTCCACACATTGCCGCCGTCGCTGGTGGCGAGCACGTAGCCGTCCTGTCCGACGGCATAACCACCGCCGTCGGCGCGCAGCTCGATGTCGAACAGCGAGGCTTCGCCGTGGTTGACCGCGACCCAGTTCTTACCGGCATCCGGCGAGCGCAGGATCAGGCCGTATTCGCCTACTACGGTGACCACGCCGGTGTCGCCGACGATGACGTCGTACAGATGCGGCTCGACCGGCTCGGTCATGAAGCGGGTCCAGTCGATAGCCGATTTCACCCAGGTCTTGCCGCCGTCCGACGACACGGTGACGGTGCCGAAGGCACCGACCGCGACCGCCAGACCCTGCGCGTTCATCGCCACCGACAACATGCGCTGATCGGTGCCGCTGTCGACCCGGGTCCACGGCCCGCCGGCGTCGCTGAGCAGGATCAGGCCTTCCTGGCCGACGGCGATTCGCTTGTCGCCGCGCACGCCGACACCGAGCAGCGACAGCGGCGTCGGCGCCTTGTCCAGCGCCGTCCACTTGCGGCCGCCGTCGGTGCTGTCGAGCAACTCGCCCATCGCACCGACGGCAACGCCGTGATCACCGTCGAAGGCAACGCCGAATAGCGCCTGGTGCACGGTGCCCTGCACGACCACCGGCACGCCGCCCTTGTCACCGGCCGCGCTGATCGGCGCTTCCTTGGCGTCGGCCGCGGCGACCACGACCACGGCCACCGCGATCGCACTACAGGCAGCGCGCAGGCTGCGATCGAAAGTTTTCACGACACGCCTCTCCCGATGCGTTGAACGAAGCACGGACGATCAGGCGCCGAGACGGCCGATGGCCTGCGGCGTCAGGAACTTGCTGTAGACGTCGACGCCGGCCTCGCTGTACGTGGACTTGTAGCCGCCGGTGACTTCCTTGGCCTGCACGAAACGGCTCAGACGGTTGGACTGCACGTCGTGGCAGATGACGCTGACCCAGGACCAGGCCGGGTGGCCGGTTTCGTCCTTGATCACGACCTTGTCGTTGGCGTACTGCGCGTAGTGCGGCTCGAACGACTTCCAGATTTCGCCGCGGCGATCGTAGGTGACGTAGGCGACGTACATGCCGTTGCGCACGTCGATCCAGGTGCGCTTCTTGCCGACCGGCGCACGCGGATAGCCGGTGGGCTCGGCTTCGACGATGAGGCATTCCGGGACCAGTTCCATGTACACGTCGTGGAAGGTCTTGCCCTTGGCGCCGCCGTGCACCGGACGCTCGTAGTTCGGGTGCGTGCCGCCCATGAAGTTCTTGTTGCCGACCGCGCCGAGCATCGGGCCACGGCCGACGACCTTGTAGTTGCCCCAGGTCTGCATCGGATCACCGGCGGCCCAGGCATCGGACAGGAACAGCGTGATGCCCGGCACCAGCGGCTCGAAGCGCTGATTGGTCGGGAACTGGCGCACGCGCTTGAACGCCGGCAGGTAGCCGATCAGATCGGGGAACTTGCGCTGGTCGTAGTACCAGGTGTTGAGGAAGGAGCTGCCCTTGGTGTCGTTGGGCGCGGTGAAGAACACCGACTGCAGACGCAGCAGGTCGGCGCGGTTGTTCCACACCTTGCCGTCGACGCGCGCGGTGGTGTTGAGCTCGGTCCAGACGAAGTCGTACTGGTAGGACACTTCGCCGGAGGGATCGATATCCCAGTCACGCACCGCGTACTGCGAGTAGTCGTGACGTCCCCAGCTCAGCGTGAGGTTCGCGGTGGCTTCGTTGGCGTCCTTGGAATCCGGGAACGGGCTGCCGCCGATCCACGGCTTGCCATCGGCGGTATAGACGTTGCCGTCCGGGCCGAACTTGGCCTTGCCCTTGTTCTTCAGCGTCGCTTCCAGGTACTGGTACGGGAACAGCTTGCTGACGTCCTTGGTCGACTCGACGATGTTGATGCGGCGCTGCATCGTCTTGACCTGCTTGTAGGCCACCGGGTCGAGCAGATCCTTGACCACGTCGACGTTGTCCGCGGTGATCACGTCGCCCGGCTTGATCTTGCCCTTGGTGTACATCTCGATCGACAGCAGCTCGTCGGGATAGGCCTTGGAGACATCGGCGGAATGGGCGATCTGAGGCCAGAGCGGCGCCAGCACGCCGGCGGTGGCGGCGCCTGCCAGGGTCTTGCCCATGAACGAGCGGCGGCTGTAGTCGAAATCGAATTTGCGGATATGCATGACGTCGTCTCCTCGAAAAACCGTTTGTGTCGCACTGCTTTTATTGAGCGGCCGGACGGCCGCCGTTTGATGAATCCCTTAGCTTGAAAACCTCACTTGGCCATCGCGTGGTGCTGCAGCGAGTCCTCGCGCGCCGCGGTGTACTGCGACAGATCCACACCCTCGCCGACCAGCAGGTCTTCGCGCTTGAGGAAGCGCGGATTGACCAGCCACACCAGCAGCGGCAGCACCACCAGCGCCAGCACCATGTTGATCAGCATGATCAGCACCAGCAGCAGGCCCATGTCGGCGAGGAACTTCAGATCCGACAGGAAGTACCAGGGCATGATGCCGAGCAGCATGATGCTGGCGGTGAACATGATCGCCTTGCCGGTGGTCGACAGCGACGCGGTGATGGCGCGGCCGATGTCGCTTTCCTGCGCGTGGTATTCCTCGCAGATTCGGCTCAGCAGATAGATGCCGTAATCGATGCCGACACCGACGCCGATCGATGCGACCATCAGCGAGTTGATGTCCAGGCCGATGCCCATCAGGTGCATCGACGCCAGCAGCACGAAGTTCGACAGGTTCACCGGCACCAGCAGGATCAGGCCGGCGACGAAGCTGCGGTAGGCGTAGGAGCAGCCCAGCAGGATGACGAAATTCAGCAGGCCGATGATCACCCAGTGATAGCGCTCGACGACGTTGTTGGTCGCCTGCTGCAGCGCGATCGTGCCGGTGCCGAGCCGCACCGTGAAGGCCTTGTGGTCGACACCGACGGTCTCCACCGCCTTCTTCGCCGCGGCCAGCGCGGCGTCGATGGTTTCCTGCTTGTTGTCCTTGTACCAGAGCGAGACGGTGCCGTTCTGGATGTCGAAGTTGATCACGTGCGAGAACGCCTTGGGCGAGCTGCCGAGCATCACCGCGATCGACGCCGAGCCGACCATGTGATCGTTCGGATCCAGCGGCAGCCATTTCGGATTGCCGCCGGAGAACAGGCGGTTGCCTTCCATCAGGTAATCGGCGAACGACAGCGTCGCGCGCGGCGGCTCGCTGCCGCTTTCCATCAGGTTCTGCAACTGCAGCATCGTCATGATGGTTTCGGCCTGGCGGCCGACGCGATCCGGATTACGCTGGTTTTTGGCCTCCAGCACGATTTCCAGCGTGTTGACGCCGGGGAAGTTGGCGTTGATCTGCCTCACCGCCTGATTGAACTCGGAGTCGTACCACAGCAGGTTGCTGCCCTCGACCGGATTGCCGATCTTGATCTGGAACGCGACGATGATCGCGGCGACGCCGCAAACCAGCGTGACCACCGCGGTGACCTTGCCGCGACGGCCGTGGGTAACGCTGGCGATCGCCTCCAGCAGCTTGCGGAAGCCGCGGTTGAACGGGCTCTTGTCGGCCTGTTCGCCGACCAGCGCGTCGATGTTCTTCGGCGGCGGCAGCGCCGCCAGCAGCAGCGAGATCAGCACCACGCCGGTGGGGATCAGCCATATCGCCCAGAAGCCGCAGAACAGCGCGAAACGCTCCATCGCCGGAATCGGCGCCAGCGCGATCAAAAAGATGCCGACGATATCGGTGAAGATGCCGAGCACCGACGGCGCCATCATCACGCCCATGGTGATTTCGGCGGCTTTCTGCTTGTCGCGCACATGCGAATAGATTTCGTAGTAGCGCTCGGTGAACTGCACGCAGTGCGAGAAGCTGCGCGCGATCAGCAGCAGCGGCACGATCATCAGCAGCGGCTCGATCGGCGATTTCAGCCAGCCGACGAAACCGAAGCCCCAGACCGCGGCGACCAGGCTGGTGACGATGGGCGTGACCACGCCGACGACGTTGCGCATGTAGGCGACCAGCGCCAGCACCAGCAAGGTCAGCGTGATCGCGAAGATGCCGATCATCTGGCTTTCGTATTCATAGACCCAGCCGGTCAGCGCCGGCTGGCCTGCGAGATAAATGTCGTGGTCGGCGTCGCGGTTCTTCGCCACCAGGCCCTGCACGTACTGGAAGGCTTCGCCGTAATCCAGGCGCGATTCCTGGAAGGTCGCGTTGATCAGCGTCGAGCTCTGGTCGGCAGAGACCAGGAAGGTGCGCGCATTCGGCGACTTGTCGACCTTGCTGCGGAACGATTCGATATCTTCGGCCGTGGTCGGTACCGAGTCGCCCATCAGCGGCCGCATGTCGATGCCGTACGGCGTGGCTTCGGCGTAGCGCGCTTTTTCGGTGGCGATCGACAGGATCTGGTCGTGATCGACGCCAGGCGCCAGATCGATGTCGCGCGTCATCTGCCAGACCTTGCCCAGCGTCTCGGCATTGTAGATGTCGCCATTCTTGCGTTTGACCATCAGCGTGACGGTCAGCGGATTGCCGAAGTTCGGATGATCCTTGAACACCTGCACGAAGGGATCATCCTTGGGCAGCAGGTCGGAGAAGATGGTCTTCAGCTCGACATCGCGCAGCCCCGCAGCAAAGAACGCGGTGATGACGATGAATACCACCCAGCTGATCTTCTGGTGGCCGATGATCCACATCGCGATTCTTTGACGCAGGGAGAACATAAGCTTCCTCGTTGCTACTGCCGTACCGTGGTCGGCGGCTTAGAGTGTTGGCATCACGCGGCGCAGCAGCGCACCGCCGGTGACGGCGGCAGGGCCGGACAGCAGGCGCAACCTCACATCGATCTGTGTCATTGGCTCTCTCCTGCGCAAGCCTTCCTCGTGGAAAGGCGAATCGAACTGCGCTCCGGTCGCTGGCATCTTGGACGCGACCCGGTAGCACGCTCTTTTTTGTAGTGGATTGCATTACACGACCGCGGCGTTTTTCGGACGCCACCCTAATGGGTAGTTAGGGAACTTCCGGGTTCCCCAGTCGGCGCGGTTTGTTTTGCTGCGCTGCGATGGGCGGCGGCAGCGTGGTCGCGACCCGCGGTTTTTCATCACCTTGATGACAGCACCCGCGCCATCGGGGAAAGTAAGCACCGGCAGGCCGATCTGCCGATCCGGGGAAAACACCTTTGAGCGAGATACCCACCGCGCCGATCGCGCCGCTATGGCGCCGTGTCGCCGCCTTCCTGATGGACGCGGTGCTGCTGGCCCTGACCGGCTTCCTGATCGGTGCGCTGTTCTACGACGCGCTGGCGCAGATGGGCTTTCGCGCGCGCCTGGTCGGGGTCGGCGTGTCGTTGCTGTATTTCGGTCTGCTCGACAGCCGCATCGGCGGCGGCCGCACGCTGGGCAAGCGCCTGTTCGGCCTCAGAGTCGTCGGCCGAGATGGCGAGACCGTCGGCGTGCCGCGCGCCGCGCTACGTTATGGCGTGCTGGCGATCGCCTGGTTCCTGAACGGCGCGCCGGTGGACAGCGACGCCTTCGCCGGCGAATCGCCGGGGCAGTTCGCCATTGCCGTGCTCGGCGCGGTCGCGGTGTTCGGCCTGGCGCTGTCGCTGCTGTACCTGCTGCTGTTCAACCATCGCACGCGCCAGTCACTGCACGATCTGGTGAGCGGCTGCTACGTCGTCTACGACGGCGGCGGCGTACCGGCCGCGACCGGGCTGTGGCGCGGCCATGTCGTCGTCGTGGTGCTGTTGCTGCTGGCGTCGATGGCGATACCGCTGGGCATGAAGCAGATGTCGCGCACGCCGGCGTTCGTCGCGATGATGCAGGTGCAGCGCGCGGTCGCGCAGGAGCCCGGCGTGTCGGAAGTGTCGATCCAGATCGGCACCGCCGCGCGCACCGCTCCCGACACCAAGACCGAGCCGCAGCACAGCCTGTCGATCCTGGCGCGCAGCGTCATCCACGACGAGCCGCAGCAGCTGGCCCAGCGCCTGGCCAACCGCGCGCTCGACGCGCTGCCCGAGGTCGCGACGCTGGACCTGATCGGCGTCCACACCTACTACGGCTACGACATCGGTATCGCGCGCAAGATCACCGCCTACAGCCTGATGCAGACGCCGCTGCAATGGCGCCAGCGCATCGACACGGATACGCCGGAGCCGGACACCGATGTCGAGGTGTCGGCGCCGCCCACGGAGCCGGCGAAGGCGCCGTAGGACTTCGACACGCTGCGTTCGACCTCAGGCCCGCCGGAACACCGAAATCGATCCCCGATACGCGCGCCGCGCCGGCACGCTCAGATCGATTTCGGTGCCGGCCATCAGGCTCGACACGATCGCCAGCGAGCCGCCGATCCTGACGGCGCGCTCGCGCATGCCGGCCAGGCCCCCGTGGCCTGCCCCGCCGCCGGCTTTCAGGATCGCCTCGTCGATGCCGACGCCGTCGTCGCGCACGCGCAGCCGCAGGCCGCCCCTGTCGTAACCCAGCAGCACGTCGACGCGCGCCGCGTCGGAATGGACGAAGGCGTTGATCAGCGCCTCGCGGGCGATGCGATGCACCTCGTCCTGCAGCAGCGGCTGCAGCGCCCGCGGACTGCCTTCGATGCTCAGGCGGAAGTCGATCGCACGTTCCTGCGCCAGCTCCCGGCCCAGCAGCTCCAGCGATTCGGCAAGATCGGTGATGTCGCTGGCGGTGGCGTGCAGCTCGGCGACGCGCTGGCGGCCTTCGGCGAGCAGCCGGTCGGCGCGCTCCAGCGCGATGTCCATGCGCTGGCGCAGCATCGCCTCCGGCGGCAGCTCGTTGGCCAGCGACTGGAAGCGCAGCACCAGGCCCTGCACGCCCTGCAGCAGGGTGTCGTGCAGCTCGCGCGCAATGCGCTCGCGCTCGCGGTGTCGCTCGACCAGCTCCACGCGCAGCTGCGCGGCGATCTGGCGCAGTCGCAGCAGGTGCAACAGGCGCGCCAGCCCGAGCAGCGCGAGCACGCCCGCCGCGGCGAACCAGGGCTGCTGGTAGAACGCCGGCGCGATGTCGAGGCTGATCGTCGTGCCGGTGTTGTTCCACAGACCGGCGTCGTTGCTGGCGATGACCTGGAAGCGATAGTGGCCGGCGCCGAGGTTGGTGTAGAACGCCTGGCGCCGCGTGCCAGCGTCCTGCCAGCGCGTGTCGACGCCCTCCAGGCGGTAGCGGAAGCGCACGCGCTCGGGCACCGCCAGGCTGGTGGCGGTGTAGTCGATCTGCAGCCGCGTGGTGCCGTGCGGCAGCCTAAGTTGGCGCGCCGGTGCCAGCGGCTGCTCGTCGTCGGCGCGCACCGCGCGGATCAGCACCGTCGGCAGCAGCCTGTTGGAACGCAGCTTCGCCGGATCGGTGCGGACGATGCCGCTGCCGGCAGCGAACCACAGGCGGCCGTCTTCGGTCTCCGCGGCCGACGGCAGGGGCCCGACCTGCGCCGCACCGCCGTCGAGGCCGTCGTTGGTGTCGAAGCGCCGGTAGCGCACGGGGTGATGCGGATTGCTGCGCACATCGGCCAGATCGGCCGCGGCGATGCGACTGATGCCGGCGGCGCCGTTGAGCCACAGCTCCCCGGCCGCCGATTCGACCATGCCGCTGACGCCGCGGAACGCGTCGCCGTCGTCGCCGATCAGAGGCGCGAAGCGCCGGCCGTCGAAGCGCGCGACACCGGAGGGGCCGGCGGCCCAGACATCCGCCTTGCCGGCGCGCGAGTACAGCACCCGGGCGGCGCCGATCTGCAGACCCTCGGCTGCGCCATAGACGCGCAGCCGCGCGCCGTCGAGACAGGCGATGCGATGGTCCGCATAGCCGAACCAGAGCCGCCCGGCGGCGTCGGCGGCCATGCTCAGCACCGGCGCATGCGGCAGATCGTCGCGGCCGCCCCAGGGCGCCCACACACCGCCGGCAAGCCGCCACACGCCGACCTCGGCGCGCGGCACCGACATCCACAGGCCGCCGCTGCGATCACGCATCAGCGCGGCGATGCCATCGTCGCCGGACGCAGGCGACACCGGTAGCGGTAGCGGTAGCGGTAGCGGCACCGACTCCAGCTTGTCGCCGGCCAGCCGCCACAGGCCGGACGGCGAGCCCAGCCACAGCGTGCCGTCGGGCTCGCGGTACAGATGGCTGAAATCGCGCGCCGCGCCGCCGTCGTAATGCCGGTTGACCGCGCCAATCCTCAGCAGGCCGCGTTGCGGGTTCATCACCCACAGATCGCTGCCACCGGCGGCAGCGATCGCTCCGCTCTGCTCCACGACCATGCGCAGCGGGTTGGCGCGGAAGCGGTCCAGACCTCGGCTGCTGCCGACCCAGATGCTGCCTTCGCGATCCTGCAGGATGCACCAGGGCTCGCCGCTCAGATCGCCGTCGCCGTAGACCTCGGCCAGCGACTCCGGCGCAGCGCCGGCGCCGAGACGGCGCGAGTCCGCAATCCGCAGCAGCTGGCTATCGCGAGCCAGCCACAGGCCGCCATCGCGATCCGGCAGCAGCAGCGGTTGCTGCTGCGCCGAGCCGCCCAGCGGCCAGCTGCCGGCACCCCGGATGCCACCGAAACGGCGCAGACCGTGATGCGCGCCGCCGCTCCAGATCGCGCCGTCGGGCCCCTGTGCGAGCGAGCCGACGATCGACGCCGGCTGATCGAGCCTGACAAAGCGCGTGGCGCCCGCGGCCCGCGTGTACAGGCCGTCGGCCGAGCCGACCCACAGCGTGCCGGCGGCGTCCGCCAGCACCGTGAAGACGCGCCTGCCGGCGAAGCCGGACGTTTCACCCGCCGCCTGCCAGCGCTCGCCCTGCAGGCGGTACAGGCCGCGGTCGGTCGCCGCCCAGACGATGTCGCGCGTGTCCGCCTCCAGCTTCCACACGCGCCAGGGCGGCAGGCCTTCGGCCTCGCCGTAGTGATGCAACTCACCGTTGTAGTCGAGCAGGCTGGCGCCGCCGCCGCGATAGCCGATCCACAGACCGCCGTCGCGCAGCGCGAGCAGGCTGCTGATCGAATCCGACGGCAGCTTTGGCGCGAACAACTCGAAGTGCAGGCCATCGAAGCGGTACAGCCCGGCCGCGCTGCCCAGCCACAGATAACCGTCTTGGGTCTGCGCCAGCGAGATCACGCCGCTGGGCGCGCCATCGGCCAGGCTCCAGCGCGTGTGGTGGAAGCCCGACAGCGGCGCCTGGGATGGCGTCTGCGCACGCGCGGCGCTGGCCGCGGCCAAGCACAGCAACAGCATCGCCAGCCATCGTCCAAGCAGCGGATATCCCGGCATCCCCTGCCGATGTGTCGCAGTCACAGCGCTCCTGATTCTCCCGACGGCGCGAGCGTTCCCGAGTGCTTCCCGCTACCGCGCACACTCGCCCTGTGCTGCTACGCCTTCCCTGACAGGATCATCAGCCTAGCCAGCTTGCGCGAGCCCCGCAAAATGCCGCGCGATTCAGGAACCGAGTCGGTCAGGCCAACGCCGCATTCGGCGGCACGCAGCGCGCACAGCTTCGTCAAGCTCCCAGCCGCTTCCAGTACAGCATCGTGCCGGTCAGGCCGCCGTGCGGCTTGAGTGCGTAGTCCGGGATCGTGCCGGCGTAGGTGTAGCCGAGTTTCTCGTAGAGGCCGGAGGCGCCTTCGTCGACCGCAGTGTCGAGCACCAGCAGGCTGCGGCCGCGCTCGATCGCCAAAGCCTCGGCATGCCGCAGCAGGCTCGCGGCAATGCCGCGCTGGCGATAGCGCAGGCGCGTCATCATCTTCGCGATCTCGCCGCGATGCGGCTGGTTCGGTGGGCAATCCAGCAACAGCGTGACGCTGCCCACCAGCAGTTCGCCGTCGAACGCGCCGAGCACGATGCGCTCACCGCGATCCGCAGCGGCCAGCGACGCACTCCAGAACGCCTGCGCGCGCTCCGGCTCCAGCGGGTGCATGAAGCTGACCGAGCCGCCGTTGGCGACGACCTCGATGATGATCTCGCACAGCTGCGCGCAGATCGCAGGCGATGAACTCAGGGCTTTGATTTCGAACATGGCCGTTTTGTTCAGCAGATTCCGCGCCAGCGCTTTTCGTAAGGCAGGATGCTAGTTCGCGGACGCCGCGCAATAGGCATCGAAGGCGTTCGCCTCATTTGCAAAGCCACGCTGCCCGGCCAGCTCCCAAGGCCGCACGCAGAGCGCTTCACGCGCACACCACGAATAACCGGCCGACCCGATGCAGCCATGCGCGTCACGGTCGCCGCCGACGACCGGTGGCGCGCTCGGCTGCGTACACGCCGCCAACATCACAGCCGCGGCGAACACACTGCTTACCTGTTTGATCATTGCGCGACCTCAAGCAAAAAAACAGCAGGCAGACCCGCCCTGCAACTTCTGACACGATCCGTTCGTCCCGAGTAGCCGCCACGCGGCGTATCGAGGGACCGGATCGCGGCCGAATCGGATCGCGCGAATGTCGCCGCTAGCGCCATCCGAATAAGCGGGTTCTTCATTTCTGGGGACAACGCTGCCCGCGCGCCCTTGAATTCGGCCGCCTCCACTTTGCAGCGTTCCGAGCGACTTAAGGCGAGGGCGATACATCCTGGTTGAGACGGCCAATTTGAATGAAGCGTGCTGCCTGTTGGTTGACCTTGCCAGTGCGCCAGAAGGTCATTGCAGCTCCTTTCGCATAAGGCTGGCTGACGATGGGCACAAGGAACTAAACTGGGCCGTACTTGAAATTTCAGCGGGTACCTCTGCCCTCGGGACATGAAGATAACCTTGTTTCGAGAAGAACGGCGATGCGGTGTTTGTTAACAAATAGAGCGACTTCATGCCGTTCTTCTTTGCCAATTGCTCGCAGTAGGCTACCAACTGTGTGGCGAAGCCGTGACCTCGGAATTGGGGTTTGACGACAACAGAGCGAAGAAGGCCCAGCTGACTGCTGAGATGTTCAATGCCTGCTGTGGCGACGAGCCCGCAATCCTTGCGGATGCCAAATAGTGAAAGCCGTGAGTTCGCCAGAATGTCGGCGACGGGCAGATTGGCTGCGGTCAACAACGATTGAGCATCGCTCGGATCTTGTATGGCTTCGATGTACATGTCGATTCGCCTAGACGCCGTGGCTAACGCGCGGACCGGCCAGAGGCCGCCCCGTCGGGTTGAATGCCCAGTCGCGCCGGCTCTCGATCAATGAAACGACACTGCCAGTTGGTGCCAGCTCTAACATTTCTTGTTGTGGCCTAATCATGCCTTGCTCGCCAAACGCCTGCAGTGCCGATATTTAAAATGTGAGCTACCGAGAAATACGAAACCCATTATGGCGAACATCAGGAAACAATCGAGCCAGATTCTCGCAGTAACTGTTACGACCGAACAAACTCCTTGCCCAAAGCACGAGATTGCCTAACCCAGCAACCATATAACGAGTGAACCGACGGCCAAGATCAGTAGGCCTCGCACCATGTAGCCCCACGTTACCGGCTCGACGTCGCGTTTCATCTATTCTTTTAGGTCCAACGCCGAGGTTAGCCCGAGGACCGGCCGGAGGCCGGTACGTCGGGTTGAACCGCTGGTTGGGCCATGACCTCTTCTTTTTCCCGACCGTAAATATCTACTGAAAGCTCTATGCCTCGATCAGCGAGCATTCGCAACGTGGCAACAGAAACAGATACACCATCGTTGCTCGTGCTCATGAACCAGCCGCAGAAAAGATCGACCTCGTATTTAGCGCACAGGTCTCTCCACGTATCGAGATCAGATGTTGCCTGAGAGAGAAGAAGCTCAACTTGACCATTAAAGTCTTCGGGCGCCGTCACTGGAGCACTTAAGAACCATGCTCCGGACTTTCTCGTGATCGTTCTCCCGGATCGGAAACTCTGAACGTCACCCTTGAGCCATGCCTCTGATGGAGCACAGCCGAGAAGTGCGGTGACATCGTTCGGCTCGATCTCATTACCGAATACCCTCAATGACGCCGCTGTGCGATTGAGAACAGACATTGTTCAGGCCCAGACAGTATGACTACCGCCGTCAGAGGTGCTGACCTCCGCCAAGGCCGTAGCGAGGGTTAGCTTGACGCCAGAGCCGCAGGAGCGAGATAGGACTGCGCTCATGGATCGGTTTCCTTACGCGGAGGTCAGCATGGCAAACGATAACACCGTTTTTGTGGGATTGGACGTCCATGAAGAGTCGATTGTGCTTTCTCTTGCGGAGAATCTCTGTATGAGGGCCTTCAATTCACGAACGCCCATCGCCTGCCATGTGTCGGCTCGAAGAAGAGAACTGCCAAGGCGCAGCCGATATTTAATATGCGAGCCACTCCTCATTTAGCCGCCCAACGCCTAAAGCCCCGGCGCGGCAGAGCCGTCGTCTGGAGCGCCTTGTTGGACCATGGCCCAGCTCTCGACGTTGAGATTAATCGGCGAAGGCTGTATGACAGACGCAGACATCGGTTTTTTTGAGCGAATCCCTTCTGTGGCTTGAGTTACATGAACTGATCTATCAACGATCTCAAGCCTTGCGTCATCAAACCAAACAGACCCTGATCCGTTGATAAGGACGCCGTAAGCAATAGTGTCTGTTTGCGCCGGTAGTTCAAGCACTATTTCGTAGGGCTGCCACTCGGAGCTTGCTTTAATCGGGCGGTTCGCCATGTTGTCGAACGCAACTAGAGCGCCATCACCGCGGTCCGCTCGAAACCACAGACCGGCCCAGTCTGTAACGTCTTTAGCTTTTATGTAAGCTGAAAATCGGACGCGCTCGCCACGAAAAGCCTCAGCGCGTGCGGCTTGCGCAAGTGTGCCGAAGCCCGTTTGATTTTCGCCTCTTGACGACAAATGGGCGCTCGCGCGCCCCTCGATGTACTCCATCCGGTCAGGTGTCACGACATACGACTGAGGATTGCCACCGGTGAGAAGCCACCCATCTGGAAGGGACTCAGCCGACGCATTTTTGGCGGCAAGAAACAAGGCCAGAGAGACGAAGCTACGAGACACGGAATTTCTCCTTCGTTTGGTCCAACGCTGCGGCTCAGCCGAGGATTTGCCGTCGGGGGTAAATACGTCGGCCGGATTGCGCTGTTGGGTCGCTTTGCGGAAGTCCTTTGCATTCAGCTTGCTTTAGGTTCCATGAGCCCTGCTCCCAAGAGTAAGAAAATAACACCGATAGAAAAGTAGGTAAAAATTCCCAACCAGAATGTGATCGGGTGTTTTTGGCAGGGGATGTCGTGAATGCTTAACTGAATTCGGCCCATACGTAGTGCGATTATGACGGCGCCAAGGCATACCAGCGGGATAACTAGAAACAGGGGTTCAGCTTTAGGGTGAAACGCCCTCGCTAAAGACGCGAGTGTTAACACGCAATATGCACAGAGCAAAGCACGCCAGATACGTTCTGACACGGCAGTCCCATACTGCTGCTCCTCAGGGAATTTCATCTTTCTTACTCTAGGTCCAACGTTTGAGTTCAGCGGCTGCCGAAGGCGGTCCGCTGCAACGAAGGGTTAGATGGCTTTACGCCGAAGCCAAATAACGCGCTTGTTATTGGGCCTGCATACACGAGTACCGATCCTTCCCCCTCGCCAACCATAGAAACAGGCTCACGTAAGCCACGAGTGCAGAATGACAGGGCCTGCGTAATCTTCCCCGTCAAGGCGACAGTTCGAAACTAGAGTTTCTGGCGGCTTGAGCGTACTCGATCGGCGTCATATCGCCGAGCGAGTCATGGGGTCTTTGTTCGTTGTATTCGAGCATCCACCAGTAGACGGCCTCACGGACATCGTCGAGGCGGACAAAGAGATGCTGGTCGAGCAGTTCGTTGCGCATCGTGCGGTTGAAGCGCTCGATATAGGCGTTCTGGTTGGGCTTGCCAGGCTGGATGTACTGGATCGCCATACCCGCTGCCTTGGCCCACTGCGTAAAGGCGTCGCCAAGAAATTCAGGGCCATTGTCAGTACGAAGGACCTGCGGCAAGCCGCGCTCCTTGCGTAGCCGCTCGAAAACCCGGACCAAACGCTCCGAGGTGATCGAAGTATCGACCTCCACCTGCAGCAATTCACGATTGAAATCGTCGACGACGTTGAAGAGCCGGAAGCGGCGACCGCAGATCAGCGTATCGCTCATGAAATCCGCCGACCAGACGCTGTCGGGCAGCCGTGGGACGTACAGCGGCACCCGCTCACGCTGGGGCAGTCGACGCTTTGCAGCACGGCGTAGGTTGAGTTTCATGAGCTTGTATACCCGGTAAATCCGCTTGTGATTCCACGGCCGGCCCTGACGCCGCAGCTGCTTGCGACACATCCAGAAACCACGGCTTGGACGACCTTCCACCAGCGCCGCCAAAGCCGCGATGACTTCGGCATCACGCACCGTCCAATGATCGGGCTCGCGGTAGAACGCCGATCGGGATAACCCAACGCAGCTGCAGGCGCGAGCGATGGGCACTTCATGCGTGTGCACCAAGTAACCGGCCGCTTCTCGCTTGGCGTCCGGCCCTACAGTTTTTTTGCGATCAGATCCTTCATCGCGTGATTCTCAAGCGCCAGGTCCGCGTACATGCGCTTGAGCTGCGACAGCTCCGCTTCCAGCTCCTTGGTCCGCTTCAGATCCGATGCCTGCATGCCGCCGTACTTCGACTTCCAGCTGTAGTAGGTCGGCTCGCTGATGCCCGCCTTGCGACAGATGTCCTTCACGGCCACGCCGGCGTCCGCCTGCTTCAGAATCGTGACGATCTGGGTTTCGGTAAAACGTGACTTCTTCATTCCTGCCTCCTGGCGTTACGATGCCAGAAAGCTCTCGTTATGAGTTGTCGCTCAGACGGGGAAGATTACGCCTGCTCTGTGATTACTACGCCAACATCCCCATCTGGCCAACATCCCTGAACTCGGACAAGGCCCGGTTTTATCACCTCAAGGTCCAATGCAATTATTTGACCGTTTGAGGCGAAGTTTTGATTCTGATAGCGGACTTGCTCAATCAGCCATGCAGGAGCGAAATTGGCGGTAGCAGGTACTGTGACTCGCGCTCGCCCAGCGCGGTAATCGAATTTAGCGCTATTGCTGCGACTGACCCGCACATGGTTCTCTACTACTCGGAGTATCTCTTTGCCGCTCGCATCGTGTAATCGTATATTCACTTGAAGGAGGTCTCCGTCTAGGACCCTTAACTTCAAATAATTGGAATTCGAAAGCTCGAAAACAGCAGCTTGGTCATTAGTTGTTGCGATGCAAATAGAACCCGTGAGTAGCTTTAAGTCTCGCGCCGGCTCTACATAAATGTGAACTGAATCTGGAGAAGTAGGGCGAACCGCGCCTTTCCATTGGTAGAGCAAATCATCAGAAATTTTGAGATTTCCATGATGAGCTGCGTCGTGGCATGAGGGACAGATCGCAATCATGTCCTCAGCGTCATGTGCTTTGTACACCGCCCAATGCTTTATGTGATGGATGTGAACGCGCCAGTTCGAGCAGCCCGGGTTAGCACATTTCCCGCCAGCTTTCTCCACAAGCAGTCTCTTTAGCGACGGCTTTATTTTTCTTTGAGCGGTAGACATGGATGAGTCGTGTCTTAAGCCATCTAACGCATGGTTAACGCGCGGCCCGTTTACGGGCCGTCGCGTTGAACCGGTAGTTAGGAGTAGATTTACTCACGGAGACTTAGGTTTCTTGCCGTTTAGACGATTGAACTGCTCTTCCGAGACGAGCTTCCAGCGCTGAACAACGAAGCGTTTGAACCAATAGGTGTGCAGAACTGCACCCACGCCGGCGGCCAGAGCCAAACCTAGCGAAAGCCCATACCCGCGCACAATATCAATGGGCAATAGGCTCGTTGGCATTGAGAACCCTGTGTAAATGAGCGCCTCGATGTGTATTGCCAAGAATGACAGAAGCGCAATTGCCAGAGCAGCGGACGCTGCAAATAGAACGAATGCTCTGAACACGGTTACTCCTAACGAATAGTCGTTTATCCACCACGCCGGCGCACGGCGGCGTGGTGGGCCAGATGAGGCGTGGTGGATAAACGCCGTTGGACTAAACCGCCGGTGCCGGCGGTCGGGCTTATGGGGATTGCTTTGCGATGCAGAGCTTGATTCGCTCCGGCGTGGTCCTCGTGTTTGGAATCGAGCATGACCATCGCGCTCCCCAGCGCCGATTTCGGTGATTCGATCGATGGCGCAGACTGTGGCAGGCGCTCCACGAGCCGTCAATTTCCCGCCTCGGCGCAGCCGGGTTCGGGCCGCGCGCGGCCCGGTTTTCGATCCGGATCTGCTTTCCCCGCCGGCAATTCATGGCGGCCCACGAGCCGGTGGCAGGCTGGCCGATAATTGCAGGAGCCCGCCGCAATCCGGGCAACGACGGATGTCGATCTGGGCGACGCGCAGCCAGAAGGCTTCGACGCTCTCCGCTGGCTTGGCGGGTGGCGCACTCACCTGCAGTTGCTGCCGACACATCGCGAGCTTGTCTTGCTTGCAGCGGCTGGCGGTCAGCCCGTAATGCCGCAGCCGCTGAAATCCCAACGGCAAGACGTGCAGCAGATAGCGACGCAGAAACTCCGCGCCAGGCAGTGTCAGTGCCTTGCGCTCCGACCGATCCTGACCGCGCCGCACCCGAAACCTCACCTGCCGGTCATTCACGTCGATCAGGCGCTGCTCGCTGATGGCGATGCGATGGGTGTAGCGGCCCAGATACGCGATCACCTGCTCGGGTCCGCCGAAGGGCGGTTTGGCGTAGACCACCCATTCGGGCTTTTGCAGCTCATCGACAAAGGCGGTCCACCGCGCATCATCCTGCGTCCATGTGCTGTCGCGAAAAGCGCCGGTGTCGTGCGCTTCCCGCAGCGCTTCGAGGTATTTCCCACGAAACACTTTCGACAGCGCCCGTACCGGAAACAGGAAAGACGTTTTCGAGCCGGCCCAGCGCCCATCCGCTGTCAGCGCACCGCCAGTGACGACGCCATGCACGTGGATATGCCGCGACAGATCCTGCGCCCAGGTATGCAGCACCAGCGTGATGCCGAGCGTGCCGTTCAGTCTTGATGGGTCACGCCCAAACGCCAGCAGCGTTTGCGAGGCGCATCGAAACAGCGTGTCGTAGATCCAGCGCGTCTGCTGCGGCAGCAAGCGATGCAATGCGTGGGGCAGCGTGAAGACCAGGTGAAAGTACGGCACCGGCAGCAGCTCGGTCACCCGCGCATCGATCCAGCGCTCTTTGGCCCGGGTCTGGCAGCGCGGGCAATGGCGATTTCGGCAGGAGTGATAGACGTAGCGCACCGTCCCGCAGTCTTCACAGGCTTGCAGTTGCCCACCCAGGGCAGCGGTGCGGCACGAGCGGATCGCGCGGCAGACTTTGCGCTGGGAAGCGGACAGGCCGTATTGCTCGGCGCAGGCGTCGGCATGCAGCGTGACAATCTGCGCCAGCGTCGGCCTCGCCGACGCGGCCATCGATTTACCCGGACTGCAGCAAATCCAAGGCGCCGGCTTTGTCTTTCAGATGAGACTGCGTCAGATGCAGGTAGCGCTGCGTCGTGGACAGCGAGCGGTGGCCCATAAACCGCTGGATCATGTGCAGATCGATGCCGGCCTCCAGCAGGTGCGTGGCAAAAGCGTGGCGCAGCGCATGGATGCCGCCGCGCTTGGTGATGCCGGCTTTTTGTTTGGTGTGCGTATAGAGTCGTTGCACGGAGCTGTCGCAAATCGGCACACTCGGATCGCGCCCCGGAAACAGCCACGGCCCTTCAGGACGACGCAGCTTCCAGTAAGTCCGCAATTCGGCCAGCAGGCCGGACGACAGGACGGTGTAGCGATCCTGAGCCCCCTTGCCTTGCTCCACGCGCAGGCTCATGCGCTCGCTGTCGATGTCGCTCCATCGAAGCGCGATGACTTCCGATAATCGAAGGCCGGCAGCGTACGTCGTTTTCAGCAGCACGCGATCATGCAGGCGGGAAGCGGCATCCAGCAGGCGCATGACTTCGGATCGACTCAGAATCTCAGGCTGCTTCTGCGGCGTGCGTCCATGCGGAATCTCCAGAGCAAACACGCCGCGCTTGAGCGTCACGCCGTAGAAGAATCGAAAAGCGCAGATCGCTTGATTGCAGCTACTCCACGACAGCTGCCGGTCTTCCAGAAGATGCAGCACATAGCGCTGAATCTGGTCGATACTCAGCCCATCGGGTGAACAGCGGTAGTGCTTTGCCAAAGCGGCCACGGCGGCGATATACGTTTCCTGCGTACGCAGCGCCAAGCCGCGCAGCTTCATGTCGCGCTGCATTTGAAGACGGAGTGGTTGCATGACACTTCCTCATCAGACGGGCACATTCCCGTGTGAGAAAGCTGCAACGATCAACACGCCGCTGGAAGTCTCACCATCCACGACGACCAGCACACATCATCACAATCAACACTCGATTCCAAACCGAACAAGCTACCGCGATAGCGGTTTAGTTCAACGCCAATTAGTTGGACCTGAATCCGCCTAACTCGGCAGACGTTCCGTCTAAGTCGAAAATGATCTTCATAAGCCTTTGATCGTGCTGATGGCGGTGGACTTGGTACCGATTCAAACACGGACGCTGGGCAGAGGCAATGTGACGGTGGCGGCCACGCAGAAAGGCCGCCCGTAGGCGGCCTTTCTGCTTCTATCCAGGTGGAACGTTTAGCTGCGACGGCGTCGACGCGTGAAGCCCGCCAGGCCGAGCACCAGCAGTGAGACTGTACCGAAGGCACCGCCACCACCGCCGCCGCTGGAACCCGAGCTGCCGCCCGTCGAACCGCCGCTGCTGCCCCCGCCGGTGGCGATCAAGCCACCGGTTTTGACCAGCGTCGCGCAGCTGTCGTTGCCGAGCAGCGTGTAGGCCTGGGCAGCGCCGGCGGAATCTTGCGTCAGGCCTTCGCCGAGCGGGATGGCGCCGCTGGTGTCGTCCGGGATGGACACGCGCACGCTGCTGATGATGTTGCTGAGCGCGTCGCCGGTCTGCAGTTTCAGCAGGCTCTTGTCGAGCACCAGTGTGATGGTGCCGTCGGCGTTGTAGGCGCTGCTCGCATCGAGGCTGCCGAGCACAGTGAAGTCGCCCAGGCCGGCGCCCGGCAGCGTGCCGTGCGTGCCGTAGTTGAACACCGGCGTCGCGCCGTCGGAGCTGACCATCGCCACGTAGTACTCGTCGGCCGGATCTTCCGGAATGTTGAAGTACGTGACCCAGCGGAAGCCCGGCATCACCGTGCTCAGGTTGTCGACCTTCATCGTGAACACCAGCAGGTTCGGCTTGTCGTAAGGCTCGGCGATCTGCGTGCTCAGCAGATCGTCGGTGGCGCTGCCGACATCGGTACCTTCGACGCCGCTGGATACGCCGGCCGGGCTGGTGATGATGGTCGCGCCCGGTGCCTTGCACGATTCCGGAATGCCGCCGACGGTGATCTGCTGCGTCGCCAGCGTGCTGACCGCGCCGCGTGAGTCGCGCACCTGCAGCCTGGCGACATAGGTGCCCGGCCTCGTGTAACTGTGCGCGGCGAACGTCGGCGTGCTCTGGAAGGCCAGCGGCGTGTTGTCGCCAAAGTCGATCGCGTAGTACGCCAGCGCATCGCCGTCGCCGTCCCTGGACGTGCTCGCATCGAACACGATGGACAGCGGCGCGTTGCCCTGCGTGTAGTTCGCGGTCAGCGTCGCGGTCGGCACGACGTTGGCGACCTTGCAGCCCGCGTCTGCAGCCGGCAGCGCCGCGTTCACCGCGCCGACGTCGAAGCTGCCGAAGCCGGTGGTGTAATCCCAGCCCGGCGTCGCCACCCACAAGCCGTTGGTGCCCAGCGTTACGTCGTGGAAGCCGGTGGCCGTCGACAGCGGGCCGGTGGCGGTGTCGAGCGCGTAGATCAGCGGCGCCGCAAAGCCGTAGCCGTTGCAGTGCTCGGTCTGCATGCGCATCCACACGCCGGCCGACAGCGGCGACGACAGGCTGGTGCCGATCACCGCTTCGTGCACGCCGCCGACGACGGTGTCGGCCGCGGCATAGAAAGCGGCGACAGCGACGTTGAAGCCGGCGTTCATCGCGATGTCCGGCACCGCGCGGAACAGCGTGGTGGTCGGCGTCACGCCGGCGCTGTTCTGATAGTCCGGCGCGGTTTCAAACGTGCTGGTGCCGCCGCCGGTGCCGGTCCAGGTGATTTCCTGCGAGTAGTCACCAGTGCTCGCATCGGTGTACAGCGAGGTGCCGCCGACCGCGACCACGTAAGGCGAAGACGCCGGATATTCCACCGACGGAATGCCGGAATCCGGCGTGCCGAGATTGATCAGCACGCTGCAGGCCGCACCGGCGTCGCCGGCGGAGACGAACACCGTCTGGCCCTGCGCGGCCGCCTTCATGTACAGCGGATCTTCGATGTCGCTGGAGCCGAGCAGTACGTTCAGCGCTTCGCAGCCGCCGATGGAAATATTCAGCGCCTGGGCCTCGTTGTCGCTGACGAACTTGTCGGTGCCCAGGTCGATGCCGTCGTCCAGACCGGCGCCGTTGTAGAAGATGATCTTCTTCAAATTGCCGGCGATGCCAGACGCGGACTGGCTGTCCAGATCCCATTCGCCGTCGTTGTCGGTGACCTGCGGATCGGGCACGTCGGCGAGCTGGCGGATTTCCACCGGCACGTAGGGCAGGCCGGTTTCGGTTTCCACCTGGCGCAGGTCGGCGATCACCTGCAGCAGATCGGTGCCGCCGGTGATGATGCCCAAGGTCGAGTTGGCGCCGGTGGAAATCGCGTCGGCGTTGTAGGCCTTGCGGAAGGCCGCGGCGGTAAACGTCGGCGGCGGCAGCAGGCCGGCGGTGGGATCGCTGTCGTCGCTGGTGCTCGGCTTGACCGCCTGCAGGTCGGTCAGCGGCTTGCGGCCGGCGATGTTGGTGTGCGGCTGGATCGCGGTCTGCAGGCCGATCACGCCCTGCACCAGATCGGCCAGCGCGCTCGGCACCTGCACGTCGCTCAGGTTCACGCGCAGCGTCTGTTCGCCGCGCTTGAAGTTGACCAGATGCGTGTTGAACGCGGCCTGCGCGTCGGCAGCGGTCACGTCGGCCCGCAGCATCATGCGGCTGTCGGACAGCTTCAGATTTTTAAAGCCCTTGCTGCTCAGATAGTCCATCACCTGCTGCGCCTGCGCGGCGCTGGGCGAGAAGTTGGCGATGGTCTGAGCCGCCGTCATCGTCTGGCCATAAGCCGGGTTGCCGGGCTTGCGCTGCCCGAGCACGTAGGACTTGAGCGTATCGAGATGCTGCGTCTTCAGCGCGACGACGACGTGCATCGTCTGCGTCGCCGGCACCGCGCTGGTGACGAAGCGGGGATCCAGCGGCAGCGCCTTGCTGCTGGTGGAAACCCAGGTGGAGGTGGTGGCTTGCGCGGCGCTGGCGACAGCGAGCGCGGACAACAGCAAGGACGCGCGCGAAATCGCACGACGGGAAAGGAAGAACATGAAAAACCCCGAAAGCATCGATGCGTCAGGCGCGCGATCCCTGCGCCCTTGCATCTATCGAATGTCGTCGGCCGCCGAGTCTTGCGGCCGTATCAAACAGGCTGGCGGCTAGGCCGCAGCGGGCTCGGGCGGTGCGCGGGCGCGCTGCAGCGGCGACGGCGCCGGCGCGGCGCTGATCGCGAGCAGCGCCGGCGGCGCTTCGACGCCCAGCCACAGCGTCGCTGCCGACATCGCGGCAACGGGAACGACGGTGTCCAGGTCCATCGCCGCGACGCACAGGCCGCAGTCGTGCTCCGGCAGCGGCCCGGCGTGATCCAGCGAATGCGCGAACGACAGCCATTGCGCCAGCAGCAGGGCCAGCACCAGCAGTACGGACTGCAGACGCCCGATATCGGAAGACGAAACGCGCATCGAGTGGGGGGAAAGGCTCGTGGGATGCAACGCCCTCATTACAGGCGTGAGCACGATGCGCAGCAAGAGGTGAAGCCCTTGCGGCAGGTAGTGAATTCAGCCTTATCGCGGAGTGGATCTGTCACGGCGTGTAACGCGGGCCGCCTCCCTGCGACACCTGTAGGAGCGGACCCTGTCCGCGACGGTGCCTGCGGAGCCTCAGTCGCGGACAGGGTCCGCTCCTACAGGTCAGGACCTACGGTGGACAAAGTCGGCGCCGGCAAGATCGGTCAGCAGCGGGCGGATGCGACGATCCGGCACACCGCGGCACTCGCGCCGAGCGGGCGATGCCGGCAGGCCGGGCGGTGCCCGTCGCCGGCCGTGGCTGTTTATCATGCGCACATGACGCCCCGCTCCATGTCCCGCCTCGCCATCCTGCTGATCACCGCCGCGCTGCTGAGCGCCTCGCCTGCCGGCCGCGCGCAGGATTCGCCGCCGCTGCCGTCGCTGTTCCTGTCGTCGGAGTTCTACGACGGGCTGCTGCAGAAAGTGAGCAAGGCGACGCTCGCTGCCGGCCAGCGCAGCGTGCTCGGCAAGGCCGGGCCGCCGCCGTTGACGACCAATCGCGACGGCATGACCGAGACGCTGACCGCGAACCTGTATTACGCACCGTCCGACGGCATCAGCCGCACCTTGCGCCAGCAGATCGTCAGCAAGGTCATCGGCCTGGACCCGGTGCAGCAGCCGCTGGTGCGCGAGGCGTTTGCCGGCGCCACGATCTGGCAGCAGTTCGAGCAACTGCTCGCCGGCTCCGGCTACAACTCGCGCAATATCGCGGACGTGATGGCCGCGTACTACGTCAGTGCCTGGGAGATCGTGAATCTGCGCAGCGCCACGCCGAGCGACTCGCGCGCCGCGCGCGACCGTATCGCCTGGTCGCTGAAACGCAGCCCGGAAATCATGTTCATGAGCGACGCAGAAAAGCAGCGCTCGGCTGAATCGCTGGGCATCATCACCGCGGTATCGGCCACCGGCAGCCGCTCGCTGCTGCAGCGTAACGATGCGAAGACCTATGCGATGCTGCAGGAGCGCGTGAATCAGTCCTTCCTGCAGCAGGGCGTGGACATGAAGCAGCTGTCGCTGGGCCGCTACGGTTTCGTCGCGCGCTGAAACATCCGCAGCTGAAACATCCGCATCAGCCGCCGCGGCTGCGGCGGTCCTCGCGAATCATTTCGCTGGCGCGTTCGGCGATCATCATCGTCGGCGCATTGGTGTTGCCCGAGGTGATCGTCGGCATCACCGAGGCATCGACCACCCGCAGGCCCTGCAGGCCGCGCACGCGCAGCCGCGTGTCGACCACGGCGTCGTCGTCATCGGCGCGGCCCATGCGGCAGGTGCCGACCGGATGGAAGATCGTCGTGCCGACTAGGCCGGCGGCGGTCGCCAGTTCCTCGTCGCTCTGATACTGCTTGCCCGGCAGATATTCGTCGGGAAAATACGGCGCCAAAGCGGGCTGGCCGACGATGTGCCGCGTCAGCCGCATCGCGCTGGCGGCGACATGGCGATCCGCGTCGGTGGACAGATAGCACGGCGCGATGTGCGGCGCCGCATGCGGATCGCTTGAGCTGATCGCCACGCTGCCGCGCGACGTCGGCCGCAGGTTGCAGACGCTGGCGGTGAACGCCGGGAAGCGATGCAGCGGATCGCCGAACTTGTCCAGCGACAGCGG
The DNA here is from genome assembly GCF_965279055.1 of Hydrocarboniphaga sp. Lineage (NCBI taxonomy): Bacteria > Pseudomonadati > Pseudomonadota > Gammaproteobacteria > Nevskiales > Nevskiaceae > Hydrocarboniphaga > Hydrocarboniphaga sp. Next base: position 4,182,580 of record NZ_OZ257125.1, read on the forward strand.
CTGCACGTGATACTCCAGATTCGCAGTCGGCTGCGCGGCATCGGACTTTGTGAACACACCGAGCTGGCTCGGCGCCATGCTCAGCGGGCCGCCGCGGCGCCACGCGTATTCCATGCCCATCATCGCCTGCCCCCAGTAGCTGTTGGCGAGCAGGTTGAGCGAGCGGATGCCCTTGATCTGGTAGACCGAGCGCAGCTGCAGATGATCCTGCAGATTCCGGCCGACGCCGGGCAGATGCCGCCGCGACTCGATACCGAGCGCGCCGAGCGGCGCCGCATCACCGATGCCCGAGCGCTGCAGGATCGCCGGCGAGCCGATCGAGCCGGCGCTGAGAATGGTTTCGATGCGGCTGCTCGCGTGCTGCTTGTGTCCGTCGACCGCGAACTCGACGCCGCTGACGCGGCTGCCGTCGAATGTCAGCTTGTCGATCAGCGCGCCGGTGACGACGCGCAAGTTGCGGCGCTTCATCGCCGGCCGCAGGAAGGCTTTCGACGCGCTCCAGCGCACACCGCGGCGCTGCGTGACTTCGAATTTGCCGGAGCCGGTGTTGTCGCCGCCATTGAAGTCCGCGGTACGCGGAATGCCGGCCTGTTCGGCGGCGTCGGCGAAGCGGTCGAGAATGTCCCAGCGCAGCCGCTGCGGCTCCACTCGCAGTTCGCCACCGCTGCCATGCATCGCATCACCGCCGCGCCAGTGATCCTCGCTGCGCTTGAACATCGGCAGCACCTGGTCCCAGCTCCACGAGGCATCGCCGCTGAGCTGCGCCCATTCGTCGTAGTCGCGCGCCTGGCCGCGCATGTAGATCATGGCGTTGATCGACGACGAGCCGCCGAGCACGCGGCCGCGCGCATAACCGATGCTGCGCCCGCCGAGGCCGGCTTCATCCTGCGTGCGATAACACCAGTCGGTGCGCGGATTGCCGATGCAATACAGATAGCCGACCGGAATGTGGATCCAGATCCAGCTGTCCTTGCCGCCGGCTTCCAGCAGCAGCACCGACACCTCCGGGTCCTGCGACAGCCGATTGGCGAGCACGCAGCCGGCACTGCCGCCGCCGACGATGATGTAGTCGAAGTTGCCGTAGTGATTCATCTCGCCCCGCCGCTTTTTTTGTGTTGAAACGAATATCGAAACCCCGTTGCTCCCGGTTGGCCGCTCGCCGCGTATCGAGAGACACATCGGGTCTGCGTCGCTACTCGGGACCAACGGCGCGCGTTGCTTACTGCGCCGTCGGCATCACGAACTCCGGCCCTTTCGATGTGCTGTCCGGCCAGCGTTGCATGATGCTCTTGTAGCGCGTGTAGAAGCGCACGCCTTCCATGCCGTAGGCATGCGTGTCGCCGAACAGGCTGCGCTTCCAGCCGCCGAAGGAATGCCAGGCCATCGGCACCGGGATCGGCACGTTGATGCCGACCATGCCGACCTGCACGCGGCGCGAGAATTCGCGCGCGGTGGCGCCGTCGCGGGTGAAGCAGGCAACGCCGTTGCCGAACTCGTGCGCGTTGATCAGCTCCAGCGCGGCCGCGAAGTCCGGCACGCGCACCACGCTCAGCACCGGCCCGAAAATCTCCTCCTTGTAGATCGTCATGTCCGGCTTGACATGATCGAACAAGCTGCCGCCGATGAAGAAGCCATTGTCGTGGCCGGGCACCTTGAAGCCGCGGCCGTCGACCACCAGCTCGGCGCCTTCCTTGATGCCGGTGGCGATGTAGCCCTCGATCTTGGCCTTGTGGATGCCGGTGACGACCGGGCCCATTTCGGCGCGCGACTCGATGCCGTTGCAGATGATCAGTTGCTTGGCCCGCGCCGCGACCTTGGCGACGACCTCGTCGGCGATGTCGCCGACGACCACCGCCACCGAGATCGCCATGCAGCGCTCGCCGGCCGAGCCGTAGGCGGCGCCGATCAGGGCGTCGACGGCCTGGTCGATGTCGGCGTCGGGCATGATCACCATGTGGTTCTTGGCGCCGCCGAGCGCCTGCACACGCTTGCCGCGCCGGGTGCCTTCGCTATAGATGTATTCGGCGATCGGCGTCGAGCCGACGAAGCTCAGCGCCTGCACATCCGGATGCGCGAGCAGGCCGTCGACGGCGAGCTTGTCGCCCTGCAGCACGTTGAACACGCCGTCCGGCAGGCCGGCCTTCTTCAGCAGCTCGGCGACCAGCAGCGACGGCGAGGGATCGCGCTCCGAGGGCTTGAGCACGAAGGTATTGCCGCAGATCAGCGCCATCGGGAACATCCACATCGGCACCATCACCGGGAAGTTGAACGGGGTGATGCCGGCGACCACGCCCAGAGGCTGGCGCAGGTTCCAGTTGTCGATGCCGCCGCCGATGTTGTCGCTGTGCGAGCCGGCGAGCAGGTGCGGCGCGCCCATAGCGAACTCGACCACTTCGATGCCGCGCGTGACTTCGCCGGCGGCGTCGCTCAGCACCTTGCCGTGTTCGGCGGTGATCAGCGCCGCGAGTTCATCGCGATGCGCCTCCAGCAGCTCGCGGAACTTCATCAGGATGCGCGCGCGGCGCAGCGGCGCGGTCGCCGACCAGGCCGGGAACGCGGCGGCGGCGGCCGCCACCGCGGCATCGACGTCGGCCTGCGTCGCCAGGCTCACCTTGCCGGTCACGGCGCCGGTGGCCGGGTTGAACACGTCGCTGGTGCGCGCGTCGGCGGCGCTGCGCACGGCGCCGCCGATGTAGTGGCCGAGAGTCGAAACCGGGTTCTGCGGGCTGCTCATGACAGGCTCGATACGCTGAAGGTGTCGCCCATTGGGCCGCAGCCTGGGCGCGGAATCCAATGAGTTAAACTGCGGCCCGATATAAGGCCCGCTAATAATGCGATGGTGCCGGTGCGATGGATCTGAAGCAGCTGCGCGTGTTCGTGATGGTGGCGCGCCATGGCAGCATCACGCGCGCCGCCGAGGCCATGCACCTGACCCAGCCGGCGCTGAGCCTGCAACTCAAGGCGCTGCAGGACGCGGTCGGCGCGCCGCTGTTCAAACGCACGCCGCAAGGCATGGAGCTGCTCGCGGCCGGCAGCAGCCTGCTGCCGTATGCCGAGGCCGTGCTGAGCGCCAACGACGCCTTCCGCAGCGCCGCGGCGCAAGTCTCCGGCCAGGTCAGCGGCCGCCTGCACCTGGGCACGATTCTCGATCCGGATTTTCTGCGCCTCGGCGCGCTGCTCGGCCTGATGCTGCAACGCCATCCGGCGGTGCAGACCGATGTCTCGCACGGCATTTCCGGTTGGGTTCTGGCACAGCTGCGCACCGGCGCGCTCGACATGGGTTTTTATCTGGGCCAGCCCGACGACGAGCGCCTGGAGGCCGCGGTGCTGACGCCGTTCAACTATCGCGTGGTCGCGCCGCCGGCCTGGCAGGCGCGCGTCGCCGGCGCCGGCTGGAACGAACTCGCGCAACTGCCGTGGATCTGGACGCCGCCGGAGTCGGTGCACAACCGCCTGCTCAGCGCGCAGTTCGAACGCGTCGGCGCGACGCCCCGCATCGCCGCGCAGGTCGACGTCGAGCCGTCGATGCTCGATCTGGTCAAGGCCGGCGTCGGCCTGTCGCTGGTGCGCGAATCGGTGGCCATCGCCCAAGCCCGCGACGGCCACGTCGCGCTCAGCGACATGGCGCTCGGCACCGAACTGACCTTGCTGTGCCGGCGGCGTGATCGCGACAAGCCGATGATCCGCGCGGTGTTCGCGGTGGCCGAGGCGTTGTGGGCCGCGCCCGCATCGCGGTAACCGCATGCGCCCTTGCAGTAGCTCGCCTCTTAGGAAACCAGGAGCAGCGCCAGCCGCCGCCGTAGCCCGGGTGAAACCCGGGTTCACCGCCCGCAACACGCGCACATCCCGGGTTTCACCCGGGCTACATCAAAACAACGCAAAGGCTCACATCCCGGGATGCGTCGCCCCCAAACCGCCATCGGCGGTATACGCGCCCCCCGTGCAATAGCTCGCCTCGTCGGAAACCAGGAACAGCGCCAGCGCGGCGATCTCCCGCGGCTGCGCCATGCGCCCCATCGGCGACATCGCGTTGAAGCGGCCGAGCATGCTCGGGTCCTGGGCGATGTGGCCCTGCAGGATCGCGGTGTCGGTGGTGCCCGGGTGCAGGCTGTTGATGCGGATGTTCCATCCCTGGCGCGCGCACTGCACCGCCGCCGACCGGGTCAAACCCAGCACGCCGGTTTTGGTCGTCGTATAGATCACGTCGTTGGGCAGGCCGAGAAACGACGTCGTCGAGCCGAGGTTGACGATGGAGCCGCCGGGCGTCGCGTTGCGCCGCATCATCGCGATCGCCGCGCGGCAGCCGAGCATGGGCCCGGTCAGATTGACCGCGAGCACGCGATTCCAGCTCTGCAGATCGATGCTGTCGATCGACGCGTTGGAAATGATCGCGGCGTTGTTGACCAGCGCATCCAGGCGCTGATGCCGGTCGGCGATGTGCTGCATCGCCGCGCTCCAGTCGGCTTCGACGGTCACGTCCAGCTGCAAAAAGTGGCCGCCGACTTCCGCTGCAACGCGCTCGCCCGCCGCCTGCGCGACGTCGGCGACATAGACCGTCGCCCCTTCCTGCGCAAAGCGCCGCGCAATGGCTTCGCCGATACCGGAAGCGGCGCCGGTGACCAGCGCGATCTTGTCTTTCAGACGCATGGTGAAGTTCCCTAACTCTCTAGTTCGCGGTCAGGCCGCCGTCGACGTGGACTTCGCTGGCATTGACGTAGGCGCTCGCATCCGAGGCCAGGAACAGCACCGAACGCGCGACTTCGTCGGGCTCGACCAGGCGGCGCATCGGATGGTCGGCGATCATCGCCTTGCGCAAATCCTCGACCGGCGTGCCGCCGGTGATCACCGAATAGCGCTGCAGGATCTGATCGATCATGTCGGACTGCACCGCGGCCGGATGCACGCTGTTGGCGCGCACGCGATAGCCCAGCGACAGGTACTCGATGCCCACCGCCTTGGTCAGCTGCGCGACCGCGGCCTTGCTCGCCGCATAGGCCGAGGCCATCGCGGTGGCACGGTTCGACGAGGCCGACGCGATATTGACGACGCTGGCGAACCAGGCCGAGGCCGCGCCGGTTTCGCGCAGCAGCGGCGTCGCCGCCTTCATGCCGAGGAACACGCTGTCGACGTTGACAGCCAGGCAGCGCCGCCACTCGTCGTAGCCGGTGCCTTCGAGCGTGCCCATCGGCGCGATGCCGGCGTTGTTGACCAGCACATCGAGCCGACCATGACGCTGCGCGATGGTCGCGATCACCTCAGCCCAGCCGGCCTCGCTGGTCACGTCCAGATGCAGCCAGTCGGCGACGTTTGCCTGCTGCGGCCGCGGGCTGATATCGGCGGCGATCACGATCGCCTGCTCCTGGCTCAACTGCCGACAGATCGCGCTGCCGATATTGCCGGCCGCGCCGGTCACCAGCACGACGCGCGACTTCAGTCCGAAATTCATGCGCCGACACCACCCTTGCCGAACTGCATCGCGTGGCCGACCAGCGCCTGGTACGACGGATCCTGTTGCGAGCGGCGCGCCGGATACAGCGGCGCCTGCAATGCGGCCGGCTCGACCAGCGCCGGACCGGGGAAGTTCGCCATCGTCATCTCCAGGAGCTGCACCTGGTCCCAGTCGTGCACCGAACGCCGGTGAACAAAGGCCCAGCGTCCGGCGACGCAACTCAGGTGGTCGACATAGCGGCCGCCGCTCCACAGATCGTAGATCGCGCCGTCGCGCGCGATGCGCAACAGCACGGTCCAGTAGGACTCGCTCCAGGCGTTGTCGCCGTCGACTTCGATCAGCACGTTGCTCAGCGTATGCCGGGTCAGCAGCATCGGCTCGTGAATTTTCCACACCCAGTCGACGAAGGCTTCGCCGGTGCCCGAAAACAGCGGCGTGTGCTCATCCGTGCCACCGGCATGCCAGCACGAAAGCGCCAGCTCGCGGTCCATGCGATCCATGGATCGGCAATAGCGATGCAACACTTCGGTGATCGCCTGCTTGGCCGCGAGTTCGGCGAGTGTTGGCGTTGCGACGCTCATTGATTTTCTCCTCAGCAGATCATTCCCGAGAGGGCGGGAATGGGATTCTCAACCCGTCGTCGTCGGCGAAATCGGGATCGGCACGGTATCCAGCGACTGCAGCTTTTCAGGATCACTGCCGGCAAAGCGCGGGTAGTCGGTGTAGCCCTCGGCGCCCTGCGTGTAATACGTCTCCAGTTGCGGCCGCGTCAGCATCTGGTGGTCGCGAAAGCGCTCGGCCAGATCGGGGTTGGAGATATAGGCCTGGCCGATGCCGATCAAATCGGCGCGACCTTCGCGCACGGTCGCCGCAGCCGTGGGCTGGGTGAATCCGGCGACGAACATCGCCGGGCCGTCGAACAGCGGCCGCAGCGTCTCGTAAACCCAGCCAATGCCGTAGTCGCCCAGCTGCAGATAGGCGATGCCGCGTTTGGACAGCTCGCGCACCGCGTAGCGGTACGTGGCGACCGGATCGTCGTCGAACACGTTGTGGAACGACCAGCCCGGCGAGAACTTGACCGCGACGAAATCGCGGCGGGTCGCGGCGATCATCGCATCGACGCAGGCCAGCAGGAACGCACAGCGCTTCTCGACGCTGCCGCCCCAGGCATCGCTGCGCAGATTGGTATTGGTCGACAAAAACTGCATCGGCAGATAGCCCGAGGCCGCGTGAATCTCGACGCCGTCGAAGCCGGCCTGCTGCGCACGCACCGCGCAGTCGCGAAAGTCGTCGATCACGCCCAGCACTTCGGCATGCGTCAGCGCGCGCGGCGTCGGGTATGGCCGCTTCGGCCGCGGGCAGTTGATCGTGTATTGGCGCGCGGTCGGATCAGGCTGCACCGCCGACGGCGCGATCGGCTGCTCGCCATCCAGCATCAGCGGATCGGACAGCCGGCCGACATGCATGATCTGGCCGAAAATCGCCCCGCCTTCGCCATGCACCGCATCGGTGACGCGCTTCCACCCGGCCTGCTGTGCGTCGTTGTGCAGGCCCGGCGTGAACAGGTAGCCGCGACCCATCGCCGACGGATACAGGCCTTCGCTGACCAGCAGGCCGGCGCTGGCGCGCTGGCGGTAGTATTCAACGTTAAGATCGGTGGGCACGCCGTCCAGCGTCGAGCGCTGGCGCGTCATCGGCGCCATCGCCAGACGATTCTTCAGCCGTGTGCGGCCCAACTGCAGCGGCTGAAACAGCGCATCCACGTCGACATTCATGCTCGGCTCCTCGTCATGTTCTTGGGGCGCTACAGGCCGAGCACGGTGCGCGCGATGATGGTGCGCTGCACTTCGTTGCTGCCGCCGAAAATCGTCCACGCGCGGTTGTTCAGATACGACGGCGCCGCGGCCATCGCCGCGGCGCTGTGTACCGGCTGCGGCGCACCGTCGCCGTACAGCGGCCGCTGCTGCTGCAACTGCAGGCCGGCGTAGCCGAATACGCGCAGGCCGAGGCTGCTGATCTGCTGACGCAGATTGGAGGCGATCAGCTTGACCAGCGAAGTCTGCGGCCCCGGCGGCCGTCCCTGTGCGATTTCCGCGAGGATGCGCAGCTCGGTCACCTCCAGCGCCTGCGCCTCGAACTCGACCCGCGCAAGCGCCGCGGCAAAGCTGCGGTCGCCGATCAGCGGCGCGCCTTCACCATCGCTGGCGTCGGCCGCTTCGCGACGCAGCTCGGCCAGCTGCGCCAGCAACACCGGCGCATGGCAGGAGCCGCCGCGCTCGTTCTCCAGCAGGAATTTGGCGATGGTCCAGCCCTGGCCTTCTTCACCGACCATGTCGCCGGCCGGCACGACGACGTTGTCGAGGAACACCGCGTTGACTTCGTGGTCGCCGGCGATATTGCGGATAGGCCGCACCTCGATGCCGGGCTGCTTCATGTCGATCAGCAGAAAGCTGACCCCGGCCTGGGCCTTGACCTCGGGGTTGGTGCGCACGAGGCAGAACATGTGATCGGCGAAATGCGCATGCGTGGTCCACAGCTTGCTGCCGTTGACAATCCAGCGATCGCCGTCGAGCACCGCGCGAGTTTTCAGGTTGGCCAGATCGGAGCCGGCCGAGGGCTCGGAAAAACCCTGGCACCAGTAGTGCTCGCCGCTGAGAATTCGCGGCAGATAATGTTGCTTCTGTTGTTCGTTGCCGAAGCGGTGCAGCACCGGGCCCAACAGCTTCAGGCTCAGCGCCGGCAGCTCGGGCGCATGCGCCAGCGCGCATTCCTTGTCGAAGATGTAACGCTGCACCGGGGTCCATCCGGTGCCGCCGTAACCCTGCGGCCAGCAGTAACCGAACCAGCCTCTTTGATACAGGATCTGTTGCCATTCGCGGCCGATGTCGGGCTCGGCGAAGACCGTCGGCGTCATCCGCGCACCCAGACGCAGGCGCGGGCTCAGATGGCCGTCGAGGAAGGCGCGCACCTCGTCGCGGAACGCGATCTGGTCTGCTGAAAATTGCATGTCCATGGCCGGATTGTCGGCCAGCGTCCGCTGCCGGCGGCACTGGCATTAGCGATAGAAACCGCCACTGCGGCAGCTCCGTTGTCACCGCGCTGTAAACCTAGCCGTAGTCGCAGTGGGTGCGGCGCGGGCGTTCTTCTAAGGTGGTGCGATGGCCGGATATTCCGGCAACGGCAAGAGCAAACGGGGACAGGCGTGGATTTCGATTTGAACGGCGACCAGCGAATGATCAAGGACCTGGTCGATCGCTATGTCAGCGATCGCTACCAGCCGGGACAGCGCGCGCGCTACCGCGGCCAGGCGCGCGGCTACTCGCAGCACAACTGGTCGCTGCTCGGCGAGACCGGCCTGCTGTCGCTGCCGTTTTCGGCCGATGACGGCGGCATGGGCGCCGGCAATGTCGAAATCGCCCTGTTGATGGAAACGCTGGGGCGCGGCCTGGTGGTGGAACCGGTGCTCGACGAGGTGCTGGTCGCGGGCGGGATTCTGGCCACCGCCGGCAGCGCCGCGCAGAAAGCGCGCTGGCTGCCACCGCTGATCGCCGGCGAAGCCCATCTGGCGTTCGCGTTTGCCGAACAGGCGGCGCGCTGGAACTGGCAGCGGCCACAGACGCGCTTCGACGGCCAGGGTTTGAGCGGCGGCAAGACCATGGTCGGCGCTGATGTCGACGCTTACATCGTCAGCGCTGCCGACCAGACCGGCACTACGCGCTGCTATCTGGTCGACGCGCAGGCCGGCGGCATCACGCGCAGTGACTATCGCCTGATCGACGGCTCGGCGGCTTGCGAGCTGCGCTTCGATTCGGTCGCCGCCGATGTCATGGACGGCGATGTCGATGCGGTGGAAGCGGCGCTCGATCGCGCGCGCCTCGGCATCTGCGCCGAACTGGTCGGTGTGATGACGTATCTGTTCGACCAGACGCTGGGCTACATCCGCCAGCGTCACCAGTTCAAGGCCGCGATCGGCAGCTTTCAGGCGATCCAGCACCGCATGGCCGATCTCTACGCCAGCCTCGAGCAATCGCGCTCGCAGCTGTATCGCGCGACACTCACCGATGAGCGCCAGCGGCGTACGGTGATCGCGGCGGCCAAGGCCTACATCTCGGTGGCCGCGGTGCATCTGGCCGAAGAATGCCTGCAATTCCACGGCGGCATGGGCATCTCCGAGGAACTGGATATCGGCACCGCGCTGAAGCGCGCGCTGCTGCTGGCGAGCCTGTTCGGCGACGCGGATTACGAGACGCGGCGCTACAACGCGGCGGCTTGAGACACCGCAGTTTCGGTTGATCCCGGGTTTGGCCCGGGCCGCGGCTGGCACTCGCCGGCGTTGTTATTCCGCTCGACTCAACGACTCAGGATCGTCACTGCCGATACGCCCGGCGCGCCATACACATGGCCATACGCGGTCTTCGGCGAACCCGGCACCTGGCGTCCACCACCGGCACCGCGCAGTTGCACGACGTTCTCGTAGACCTGGCGCAGGCCCGACGCGCCGATGGGTTCGCCGCAGGCGATGCAGCCGCCGTCGGTGTTGACCGGCAAGGCCGCGTCCAGAGCGGTGCGGCCTTCGGCGATCCAGCGTTCCTGTTCGCCGTCGGCGCAGAAGCCGTTTTCGGCCATGTGGATGATCTCGGCGCCGACTTCGGTGTCCTGCAGCTGCGCGACGTCGATGTCTTCGGGGCCGATGCCGGCTTTTTCGAAAGCCGCCGCGGATGCGATGCGCGTGGCCGAGCCGCCGCGCTCGATGTCGATCGACGGCGCGAACACTTCGAACGAGCCGGGCGGTCGCGTGCGCATCGCCGCGGCTTTCAGGCGGATCATCGGCCCGCCGATCTGGCGCGCGCGCGCTTCGCTGGCCAGCACCAGCGCGACCGCGCCTTCGGCCGGCGAACAGAACATGTACTTGGTCAGCGGATCGCTGACCATTGGCGAATTCAGGATCGTGTGCAGATCGACGGGCTCGCGGCGCCAGGCGTGGTCGGCATGCACCGCGTTGCGGAAACTTTTCTCGGCGACGCGGCCCAGCGTGTTGCGGCTGATGCCGTACAGCGCCATGTAGCGTTGCAGCTTCATCGCGAAGAACTGCGTGGTCAGCATGAAGCCGGCCTCGCCGTACCACTCCGGCAGATTCCAGTCCGCCGGTCGCGGATCGAAAGCGCCGCGCGGATGCTTGTCGAAGCCCACCGCCAGGCCCAGATCGTATTCGCCCGAGCGGATCGAACTCGCCGCCGAGGCCAGCGACGAGCCACCGGTGGCGCAGCCGTTCTTGACGTTGATGAACTGGATGCCGGTCAGGCCGAGCTTGTCGACCATGGTGTCGGCGTTGCCGGAGGCGTCCGAGCCGCCGTACGCGAACTGGATGTCGCGCCAGGCGAGACCGGCGTCGGCCAGCGCGCTGCGCGTCGCGGCGATGCCCATGTCCAATCCGCTCATGCCATCACTGCGACCGAAGCGATGAATGCCGATACCGACGATGCAGACATCGCTCATGCCGCGACCCCGCTCTTGCTGGGGATGAAGGCGTAGGTCAGCAGCGGCGCGCCGTCGGCAGCGGTCGAAAACGCAACCACGGCCAGTTCCATTGGCGCACCGATCTGCAGCCGATCAAAGTCCACGCCTTCCAGGCGCGACTCGACGATGAGCTGTCCGGCGAGTTCGATATAGCCGACCGCGTAGGGCACGAATTGCTCCGGCCCCGCATACGGCGGCGATTTCGGCCGGAAGCGCTGCACGGTCCACGACCACAGCGTGCCGCGATCGGCCAGCGTCACCGGCTCGTACAGCGCGGCTTCGGCGCCGAGCGGAATCGGAAACACGATGCGGCCGGTTTCGCGATGGCGGCCGCCGCGCAGGCGCGGCGGATCGAGCTGCGCGAAAATTTCACTCGCGATCGGGCGGCTCGCCGTCATCGACGGAATCCTTTCATGCCACCATTCTCGCGCTGCCGCCGTTGAACGAGCCGCCGCTGAAGGAGATGTAGCCGAGCTGCGTCGCCTTGAACAAGGTCTGGCTGCGGGTAACCGAATTGAGCTTGGTCGAGGCGCTGTGCATGTGGAAGCGCACCGTCGCGCGGCTGCGCGCGATGATCAGGCTGATTTCGTCGTCGGTCTTGCCCATCGATGCCCAGCGCAGGCATTCGACTTCGCGTTTGCTCAGCACCGGGCCGACCGGCAGACGCTCACGGTTGCACATGCTGCGCACGTAACCGGCGATGAAGTGCCGCGTCAGCACGCCGAGCTGCACCGCATAGGCGTCGAACTCCTGCGCCAGATCGAGCTTGTTGCGATCGGCCGGCACATAGCTGGCCGCGCCGATCTGGCCGAAAGGCAGATGCACCGGCACCACGATCGCCGCCGGCGTCAGGCCGCGACGCACGAAGTCGGCGCGGTCGAGCATGTCCAGCATCGGGTTGGGCAGGCTGGTGCGAAAGCCTTCGGCGTTACACCAGAACGGCTCGCTCTCGTAGCGGCAGGCGGTGGGCAACGGCGACTTCAGCGCCAGCCGCGGCGAGCGCCACCAGCGATCGTCTTCCTCGAACGTCCAGCCGAACACCGAGGTCGCGAGCACGTTGCCGTCGGCGTCCTCCATGCTCTGGTTCACCGCGATGTTGTGGCAGATCGCCACGCGCAGGCCACCCATCGCCGCGGCGATGTCGCGCAGGTTTTCGGCAGCCGGCCGCACATCGGCCGGCGTCGCGATGCGCACACGGCTCACATCATATTGTTCGGACATTTCGCTGTTTCCTCGTTGGTCACACACCGTTTTGCTGCTGTTTTCAACCGGCTTTCTGCGAAGCCGGCGTGTTGTTGCGATACAACATTGCTGCGGCTCAGCTGCTGCCGGCCTCGGCGACCTCGTCGAACGGCTGCTTGATCCAGGCGATACCGCGCCGCAATAGCGTGTAGAACACCGGCAGATCCCAGGCGCAGCGATCCACCGTCGGCCACCAGTCCATCAGCGGCCGCAGGTCGTAGTGGCCGCGGCAGTGGCCCAGCGTCAGGTACAGCACCTGGCCGGCGCCGAGATGACGGATGTAGAACACCGGATGATCGGCGTCGGCCCACTGGCTGTCGACGAACTCCGGCGTGCTGCCGCCGTAGCGCGTATGCAGCAGCACGTCGAGTTCGGCGTGCACGTCCATCAGGTAGATTTCGTCGGTGGTCTCGAAGGGCTCGACACCTTCGACCAGCGGATGCGCGCGATTGGCGACGGTGACCCGGTAAGGCGCGATCGGCGGATGAGCGATGAACTGCGTGCCCAGCGTGTTCATGTGCAGCGGCGCCCAGCGCGGCGATTCGACGCGGCCATCCCGAGTCCAACGCAGGATCGAGTTGCTGCCGTGCAGCGCGTACCAGCGGCCGCCGCGCTCGACCCAGGCGCGGATCGCCTCCTGCGCCGGCAGCGACGGCACGATGTCGCAGGTGTAGCTGATCAGGATGTCGGCCGCCTCGATCGCGGCGATGTGCTCGTAGTCCTCGAAAACGCGCACCTGCACACGGCTGTCTTCAGCCAGCAGCTTGAGCAGCTCGAGCCGGGCGAAGTCGATGTCGTGGTACTTGCCGCCAGCCACCAGCACGCAGCCGATGCGCCGCGGGCGCGCCGTGCTGTTTTCTGCTGGGGACGGGACCTCGGTCACCGGGCGACTCTCCGATCGGGCCAAACGGGACTACAGGCGACCGAGTCTATGCCCGCCCCCGGCCGCCGTGACCTACCAAATCCACTAGGGCGGACCGGGCGGCACGCGCTGTTAACCTCGGCCGACCAGGCCCGCCCTGTCGCCGCCGCATGGCCGCCGCGACCGGCGTGAGCACAACCAGAACGAGGAGCGCGACATGCGATTGCAGGGCAAGGTGGCACTGGTCACCGGCGGCACCAGCGGCATCGGCGCCGCCACCGTGCGGCGTCTCGCCGCCGAAGGCGCGCAGGTGATGTTCACCGGCCGCAACGCCGCGGCCGCCGAGGCGCTGTGCGCCGCAACCGGTGCGCGCTTTCGTGCCCACGCCGTCGAGGACGCGCCCGGCTGGGCCGACCTGAGCCGGGACATCGAGCACAGCTTCGGCCGCCTCGACATCGCCTTCGCCAATGCCGGCATCGAAGGCGGCGACACCGACATCGAGAAGATCGGCCTGCAGGCCTGGAGCAAGATCGTCGAAGTGAACCTGACCGGGCCGATGCTGACCGCGCAGCACGCGATCGCGCTGATGAAGCGCAATCCCGGCGGCTCACGCGGCTCGATCATCCTCAACAGTTCGATGAACGGCATCCTCGCGCTCGGCGGCAACGTCGGCTATTCCACCACCAAGGGCGGGCTGCGGCTGCTGGCCAAATCGATCGCGATGCACTGCGCCAACCAGGGCCTGAACATCCGCTGCAACAGCATCCATCCGGGCGTCGTCGAAACCCAGCTGATCAAGACCGCGATCGCCGGCGCGCCCGATCCGGCGCTGGCGCGCAAGACGCTCGAAGGCCTGGCGCCGATGAAACGCATGGCGACGATGGAAGAAATCGCCGGCCTGGTGGTGTACCTGTCCAGCGACGAGGCGGCCTTCGTCACCGGCGCCGAATACGTGATCGACGGCGGCTCCACCGCCGGCATGAACGGAGTGTAGCGATGGGCACGCCCGCTTTGCCCGCGCATCTGCAGCGCTACGCCGGCAGCGGCGTCTGGCGCGACCGCACGATCGGCGAGCTGGCGCGCGACTGGGCGCAGCGCGAGCCGGACGCGGTGGTGTTCCCGAACGATCCGGCGCAGCCGACGTACGCCAGCCTGCTCGGCGACGCCGAAGCGCTGCTGGTGTCGCTGCAGGAACTCGGCCTGCGCAGCGGCGACGTCATCAGCTTTCAGCTACCGAACTGGATCGAGGCCGCGATCATCAATCTCGCCGCGGCGCTGGGCGGCTACGTGATCAGCCCGATCGTGACCATCTACCGCGACGCCGAAGTGCGGCAAATGCTGGTCGACAGCGGCGCCACGATCCTGTTCTTCGCCGAGCGTTTTCGCGGCTACGACTATGCGGCGATGGTCGAGCGCATCGCCGCCGATCTGCCGGCGCTGCAGCATCGCATCGGCGTGCGTGCCGAAGGCGATATGACGCGCTTCGAATCGCTGCTCGCCGCCGGCCGCGGCCGGCGGCCGCAGCTGCCGAAAGTCGATGCCGACGCGGTCAAGCTGCTGCTGTACACCTCCGGCACCACCGGCCGGCCGAAAGGCGTGCTGCACAGCCACAACAGCCTCGCGCGCGTGTCGCAGATCAGCTATCAGCATTGGGGACTCGGTGCCGGCGACGCGATCCTGATGCCGTCGCCGGTCACGCATATCAGCGGTTACAGCAACGGCCTGGAGCAGCCTTTTCTCGCCGGTACGCGCACCGTGCTGATGGAAAGCTGGGACGCGGCACTGGCCGTGGATCTGATCCGGCGATATCGCGTTGCCGGCACCGTCGCGGCGACGCCGTTCCTGAAGGAACTCGCCGACATGGCACGCGCGCGCGGCGACCGGCTGCCGAGCTTTCGCGTGTTCGCCTGCGGCGGCGCCGCGGTGCCGGCCGACTTGGTGCTCGATGCCAATGCGGCTTTCGAGCAAGCCTGCGCATTCCGCGTCTACGGCAGCTCCGAAGTGCCGCTGGTCACGGTCGGCTGCATGCCGGTCTCGCAACCGCAGCTCGCGGCCACCAGCGACGGCGCGGCGGTGGACTACGAGGTGCGCTTCATCGATGACAACGGTGACGATGTCGCGCCCGGGCGGGACGGCGAGATCGTCGCGCGCGGCCCGGCGATGTTTCTCGGCTACGCCGACGCGGCGCAGACGCGCGAGGCGCTGACGCCGGACGGCTATTTCCGCACCGGCGATATCGGCATGCTCACCGCCGAAGGCGCGATCGTCATCACCGGCCGCAAGAAAGACCTGATCATCCGCGGCGGCGAAAACATCAGCGCCAAGGAGATCGAAGACGTGCTCGGCCGCCATCCGCTGGTGCGTGAATCGGCCGTGGTGTCGATGCCGCATGCGCGTCTCGGAGAAGGCATCTGCGCGTTCGTGATCACCCGTGGCGAGCAACGCCCGGCTTTCGCCGAACTCGCCGGTTTCGTCAGCGCCAGCGGACTGTCCAAGCAGAAATGCCCGGAACGCATCGAGTACCTGGCCGAGCTGCCGCGCACCGCCTCGGGCAAGGTGCGCAAGGACGTTCTGCGCAGCATGATTCGCGCGATGGTCGAAGTCCCGGCGTAATCCTGCGCGGCGCGGCGCAGTCACGCCGACATCGATCTGCCGCGATCTGGAACGGTCGGGCTCAGGCGCGCTTGGCCAGAAACGCGCGCGTCGCCAGCGCAGTGACCCGGGCGCGCGCGGCCGCGTCGGGATAGGCGTCGTAGAGCGCCTGCGACCGCAGCTCGACGCTGATCGGCAGGCCTGGCGGCAGCACCGAAATCAATGCCGACAGCGGCAAGCCGCCCTCGCCGGCCTGCAGCCGTCCGTACACCGCCTCTTGCAGAATGCCGGCGGCGTCGGCGCGCCGTGGCCGCTGCGTCGGCGCGTCGCAGAGCTGCACGTAGCTGAGCCAGCGCGCCGGCAGCGCGGCGACGTCGGCGACGGTGCCGCCGGAGCGATCCAGATGCAGCGCATCGACCAGCAGCGCCGCGTTCGAATGATCCACGGCCGACACGATCGCCGACGCGGTGCCGATATCCTTGACCTCGGTGAACAGGCCGAACTCCAGCGACACGCGCAGCGGCGCGCGCGCGACGTGCTCGCAGAGCTGTTCGAATTTTTCCATCGTCGCGCACAGGTCCGGATCGGAACTCACCACCAGCGCATTCGCGGCGCCGAGTTCCAGGCCGATATCGAGAATGCGCCGGTGCGCCGGATCGAGCGGGCCGGGCTTGATCCAGATCACTTCGACATCGATCAGATCCAGGCCGCTGTCACGCAGACCGCGCCGCACTTCGGTGACGGTGCCGGCGCTCCACTGATCCGGCTCCACCCACAGGCCGACCGCATCGAAGCCGCCGGCGGCGGCCGCGGCGATCGTCGCCACTGGGCCGAGTTCGGGCACCACGCCCGAGGCCAGTGCGATGCGATGCAGCATGTTTATGCCCTGGCGGCGGCCGCGGCGGCGATCGACGCGCCGATTTCCTCGCGCGTCGGATTGCGCCGCAGCGTCAATCCACCATTGACCTGCAGGTTCTCGCCGGTCATGAAGCACTCGTCGCTGCACAGCCAGGCCGCGGCCGCGGCCACGTCGTCCGACGTCCCGATACGGCCCAGCGGATAGCCGGCGATGAAGCTGTCGAACATGCCGGGGATTTTCTTCGCCTCGGCGTTCATCGGCGTATCGGTCAGGCCCGGTGAAATCGAGTTCGCGCGAATGCCGTGCTTGCCGTATTCGTGGGCGATGCAGCGGATGATGTGGTCGCTGCCGGCCTTGGTGCCCATGTAGGCGGCGTGATCGTTGAGCATGATCGTCGCCGTGGCCGAACTGATCTGGATAATCGAGCCGCCGGGCTGCGGGTTTTTCATCATCGCCTCGATCATCGACTGGTAGAAATGGAACGGGCCGGTGAACTGCAATGCGGTGATGCGCTGCAACTCGTCTTCGGTGGTCTCCAGAAAATTCTTCAGAAACCCCCAGCCGGTGGCGTTGATGCCGATGTCCAGACGGCCTTTCCAGTCGAAGGCGCGCTGCGCGGCATCGACGATATCGCCGCGCCGGGTGATGTCGCATTGCAGCGCCAGGCCGCCGACTTGTTCCGCGAACTGCTGCAAGGGCTCGAGCTGGCGCCCGGCGACGATGATCGCCGCGCCTTCGGAATGCAGGCGACGCGCGATCACCTGGCCCATGTTGTCCTTACCGGCGGCGCCGATGATCAGCGCCACTTTCGATGCGAGTCTTTTCATCGTGCTGTCTCCATGCGCCGCGATCCGGCCGCGATGCAGCGAGTTAACGCGCGCGCCATCGGCACGAACAACTGACCCTATGGATAGGGTGTCGCCTGCAGACGCCTCTGACATAGTCGTTGCAGCCGAAACCGGCGCAGCACACCAGGAGATAGTCGTGGATCTAGGACTCAAAGGACTCAAGGTCATCCTGACCGGCGGCAGCCGCGGCACCGGCCGCGCCGCGCTGGAAATTTTTGCCGCCGAAGGCGCCGATGTGGGCTTTTTTTCGCGCAACCAGCGGCAGATCGACGAGGCGGTGGAATCGCTGTCGCGCCACGGCGGCAAGGTCGTCGGCCGACAGGGCGATCTCAGCGATCTGGACGCCTATCCGTCGCTGCTCAAGGGCATTGCCGACGAACTCGGCGGCTGCGACATCTTCATCCCCAGCGCCAGCGCCTCGGGCTCCAAGCTCGCCCAGGACTGGAGCGCCTGCTTCAACATGGACGTGCTCGGCACGGTCAGGGGCTGCGAGGCGATGGAGCCTTATCTGGAGAAATCAAAGCACGGTTCGGTGATCGTGCTCGCCAGCACCGCGGCCACCGAAACCTTCTTCGCCCCGCAGGCGTTCAACGCGGTCAAGGCCACCTTGATCACCTACTCCAAGCAGCTCGGCCAGGCCTGGGGCGCGAAAGGCATCCGCGTCAACACCGTGTCGCCGGGTCCGGTGTGGTTCGAAGGCGGCAACTGGGACGACATCAAGCGCGACATGCCGGAGCTGTACAAGGCGACGCAGGACCAGATGGTGATCGGCCGCTTCGGCGTCGCCGAAGACGTGGCGAAAACGATCGTGTTTCTGGCCAGCCCGGCGTCGGGCTGGACCACCGGCACCAATGTGATCGTCGACGGCGGATACACCAAGCGCGTGCAGTTTTAAGGAACCTCCGAAGCGGCGATTCGCGCGCAGGCGGGGATCCGGTGCGGCCATCACCGGCACCGGGATTCCCGCCGGCGCCGTAACGAGATTTGCGGACGCTATTGCGCGATCCGCAACATCATCTTGCCCTGATTGCTGCCTTCGAACAGCCGCAGGAAAGCCGGCAAGGCGTTTTCGATACCGTCGTCGATATGCTCGTCGGCGCGTAGCTTCCCCTGAGCCAGCCAGCTCGCCATCTCAAGCGCGCCTTCGCCGAAACGCGGCAGGAAGTCCGAGATCAGGAAGCCGCTGATCGTCGCGGACTTGACGATCAGCTCCCAGATATTGCGCGCCCCGATCCTGCCGCTGGTGCTGTTGTATTCGCTGATCAGGCCGCACAGCGCGATGCGCGCACCGCGTTTGAGATTTCGCAGCGTCGCATCCAGCACGACGCCGCCGACGTTCTCGAACACCACGTCGACACCGTCGGGCGCGGCAGCGGCAATGGCGGCGGCGAGTTCGTCGACGCTCTTGCCGCGGTAATCGACCGCGACGTCGTAGCCGTAGTCGCGGAGCAGGCGCCGGCATTTGTCGGCGCCGCCGGCGATGCCGATGGTTCTGCAGCCCTTGATCTTCGCGATCTGGCCGACCAGCGAGCCGACGGCGCCGGCCGCGCCCGACACCAGCACGGTGTCGCCGGCGCTGGGCTTGCCGACTTCGAGCAGGCCGAAGTACGCCGTCAAACCCACCGCGCCGAGTACCGACAGATAGTTGGTCACCGACGGCACCGCATCGGCGTCGATCGCCATCGTGAAGCCGCCGGGCGATACCAGCGACACGTCTTCGATCGCGTTAAGTCCCAGCACCCATTGACCCACCGCGAATTCCGGGTTGCGCGAGGCCAGCACTCTGCCGACCGTGGTCGCGCGCACCGCGTCGCCCAGCGCCACCGGCGGCAGGTAGGAAGGCAGGTCGTCGAGCCAGCCGCGGATCGCCGGGTCGAGCGAGGCGCAGACATTGCGCACCAGCAACTGGCCCGGCTGCAGCGATGGCAGCGGCGCGGTCAGCAGCGCAAAGTCTTCTGCAACCGGCAGCCCGTTCGGCCGGCGCTGCAAGGTGAAACGTCGATTGATCTGCAGCGCGGCATCGGCATGGTCGTTCATGCACCGAGCATAGGGCGAGCCTGCGCGGCCGGATACTGTCCAAACTGCTCGGTTTCATTGGTGCGCATCACGCCTATGGTGGCGGATCCCAACCAGGAGTCTGCAATGGCCACGATGCGTCAATTCCGGCTCGCTGCGCATCCGCGCGGACGCGGCCTGCTGGACAGCGATTTTGAACTGGTGACGCTGGTGCGGCCGCAGCCGGCGCAAGGCGAAGTGTTGATGAAGCTGCGCTGGCTGGGCTTCGATCCGTCGCAGAAAGGCTGGATGGAAAACTACGGCGGCTATGTCGCGCCGATGCACATCGGCGACGTGATGCGCGGCACCGGCATCGGCGAAGTGGTCGAAAGCCGCAACCCGGCAATCCCGGTCGGCACGCTGCTCAGCGGCATGACCGGCTGGAGCGAATACCTGGTCAGCGACGGCAGCGGTTTCATCGCCGCTGAACCGGCGTTGCCGCCGACCGCGATGCTGTCGATCCTCGGCCTGACCAGCCTGACCGCCTGGCATGGGCTGTTCGAAATCGGCAAGCCGGTCGCCGGCGACACCGTGCTGGTGTCGGGTGCGGCCGGCGCCACCGGATCGGTGGTCGGCCAGCTCGCCAGGATCGCCGGCTGCCGCATCGTCGGCATCGCCGGCGGCGCCGAGAAATGCCAGTGGCTGACGCAGGTCGGCGGCTACGATATCGCGCTCGACTACAAGGCAGGCGACCTGAAGGCGCAGTTGCGCAAGGCCCTGCCCAAGGGCGCCAACATCGTCTACGACAACGTCGGCGGCGAGACCCTCGACGCGATGCTCAACGTGCTCGCCGACGGCGCGCGCGTGGTGATCTGCGGCGCGATCAGCCGCTACGAGACCGGCGGCAAGCCGCAGGGGCCGGGCAACTACTTCAACCTGGTGTTCAAGCGCGCCCGCATGGAAGGCTTCATCCTGTTCGACCACGAGCACCGCTTCGCCGACATGCGCCGGCGCCTGACCGAACTCGCGGTCGCCGGCCGGCTGAGCTGGCAGATCGATGAGCAGCAGGGTTTCGAGAACGCGCCGGCGACCTTGCGCCGGCTGTTCGACGGCAGCAACCGCGGCAAGCAGATCCTGAAAGTCTGAAGCATCGCCCGGAACCGCTGGGCGGCCATCCTTCGCCGGCCCGGCAGGCGTCGAATCAGGCGCGCGCCGCTGGCGAAATCACCCAGCGGATCGCGTTCTCGATCAGCCGGCGATAGATCGGGTTGTCGTAAGTCTGCTGATCGTCGCCCGGCTGCAGATAGACCAGCGGGCTGTTGATCGCGCGCTTGCACCAGCCGATCAGCGACGAGCCGTCGGCATGCGACCAGCCCTCGTTGCTGTACATGACGCCGTTCATCGCGGCCGTCGCCGAATGGAAATTGTCGCGCGTGAACCGGTGACTCGACCGCAGCAGCGGCGTCACTTCGGACTCGAACACTTCGCCCAGGTACAGCTCGTCGCGCATCGCGAATGTGCCCGGAATGCCGGCCATCACCGGATGCTCAGGCGCCAGCACTTCGGCCTGATATTCCACTTGATGGCGATAGCCGGAATCCGGCCGGTTCTCGCCGCGCAGCCTGCCGGGGCGATACAGGAACGTGCCACCGAGATAATCGGCGTAAGCCGGCCAGGCCGGCCAACCGGCAAGCGAATGATGCAGCGCGACGATGCCCTTGCCCTCTTCAAGCAGCGCTTCGAACCCGCGCTTGAAAGCCTCGCCCGGATCGATGTACGCCGGCTTGTCGACCGTGGCTTCGAAGTCCAGGCCCGGCATGTCGTACAGCAGCAGCGCGTCGTAGGGGCGCATGCCTTCGGGGTTCATCAGCTGCGCGGCGGCCGGCTGATCCACCACCGTGGCCGAAATGCCCGGCAGCGACTGGAACAGCGCATCGAGCGCATTGCGGTCGAAAGGATGGCCGCGTACCGCGAGCAGGACTTTGACCGGCGCTCGGTATTCGATGATCGGCATCGTGGTGCTCCTGTTGTTCGTATCAAAAAAAAGGCGGTGCCGCATTCCGCTGACGGAACCCGGCACCGCCTGGGAGCGGCCTCTACAACTTAGAAGCGATACGTGCCCTGCAGCAGCAGCTCGCGGGTGCGACCGACGCTGACCCAGACTTCGTCCGGCGTGCCGAAAGGCTTGTCGGACGAGGCGACGCCGTAATGCTTGTTGGTCAGGTTGCGGCCGATCAGCGCCACTTCCCAGGCATCCGATCCCTGATACAGACGCGCACTGGCATTGATGCGCGTGAAGCCGCCCTGCCAGGCCAGCGGATGCTCGTTCTCCTGCATCCAGTAGCCGCTGGTGTAGTTCGCGTCGCTCGACAGGCCGAGGAAGATGTTGTCGGTCAGCTCGCTGTCCCAGGTCAGGCCGCCGGTCACATTCCATTCCGGCGCACGCACCAGCGCGGTACCGGACAGGTCCTGCGTGTTGGTATCCGAGTCGCAACCGCTGGCGTCGTCCTGACCGGCATAGCAGGGCGCCCCTTCAAAGCTCAGATACTCGGCCTTGTTGTAGCCGGCTGCTGCGCGCAACCGCAGCTGGTGCGTCGCCGCGAACGAGCTTTCGATTTCGGCGCCGGTGGTGCGCGCCGAGGCCGCGTTGCGGATCGTGAACGACGGCGGCGTCGGATTGAACGAGGTCAGCTGCAGGCCGTCGAACTTGTAGCGATACACCGCCGAGGTGATGGTCAGACGACGATCGAGGAACTCGCCCTTGGCGCCGATTTCACCGCCCTTGGCTTTCTCGGACTTGAAGCCGAGCACGTCCGAGGTCTGGCCGAACGACAGAATCGACGGGTTGGAGAAACCGCCCGACTTGTAGCCGGTCTTGTAGGCGGCGTAGAAGGTCGAGTTCTTGGTCGGATGGTAGGACAGCGTCGCCTCGGGTGAGACGTTGTCGTCGCTGAACTTGCCGCGCGTGAACACACCCTCTTCGGCGGTGATCTGCAGCGGCGCGAACTGGTCGTTGACATAGGAGTTGCCGACCGACAGCTTCTTGTCTTCGTGCGTGTAGCGAGCACCGCCGGCGAGTTCGACGTTTTCGACGATCTTCCAGCTGAGCTGCGCGAAAGCCGAATAAGCCGAGTTGCTGTTGGTGGTCAGCAGGGTCCAGTTGTTGTACTGCCCGTTGCGGCTGTCCAGGCCGACCGGCGCGATGAAGCCGTTGCCGGTGGTGTCGCGGCTGCCATGTTCGAAGTACAGGCCGGTGGTGAAGTTCACCGGCGTTTCGAAGTTCGAGGCCAGACGGAGTTCCTGGGTGAAGCTGTCGCTCTTGTCCTCGTTGTAGCCGAGCACGGCGGTGCTGGCGTCGAAACCGAAGTTGTCGAAGCTGCCGTTCTTGTAATTCCAGTAGCCGGTGACCGAAGTCAGCAGGAAGGAATCGAACTTGTAGTTGGCGCTGTTGGACGCCAGCATCGACTTGTAGTTGGTGTAGGGCTTGCCGTCCTTGGCGCCGGGATACGCCGCAGCGCGATCCGGATTCAGAGCACCCAGCGAGCGCTTGCCGTCGAGACCGCAGTCGCCATAGGGGTCGACGACGTAGGTGCCGGACAACAGATCCAGCGTGCGCGGATGCTCGTCGCAGAGCAGCTCGGTGCCGGCGGTTTCGCCGTTGTCGTGCAGGTTGGAACCGAACACTTTCAGCGTCGAATCGAGTCTGTCGTTGGGGTTCCACTGCACCGTCAGACGGCCCAGATATTCGCGCGTGCCCGGATCCTCGCCATGTGCGGCGCCGGCCGTCGGAAAGTCCGGATCGCTGGGCATCGTCACCGGGCCGGCGACGTTGTCGATATAGCCGTCCATCTTGCTGGCGCGGCCGGCGAAGCGATACTTCAGGGTGTCGGTGATCGGGCCGGACACGGCGCCTTCGATGATGCGCTCGCCGGCTTCGAACTCGTAACCACCGCGCAAGTAGCCGGAGAATTCGTCGGTCGCTCCGGCGGTGCGCAGCGAAATCACGCCGCCCGGGCTGTTCTTGCCGAAGAACAGCGCCTGCGGGCCTTTCAGCACTTCCACCTGCTGGATGTCGAAGAAGCTCTGCGTGACCAGGCGTCCACGGCTGATCTGCAGGCCGTCGACGTTCAGCGCGACGGTCTGTTCGATACCGGCGTCGAGCGCAGAAGAACCCAGGCCGCGAATCGTGAACGAGGCGCCGGCGCCACCGCCGCCGGTCTTGGCGATGATCACCTGCGGCACCATCTGGCCGATCTTGCCCAGATCGGTTGCGGCATAGCGGTTCAGATCCGCAGCGCTGACCGCGGACACCGCGACCGGCACGTCGAGCAGGGTTTCGTTCTTCTTGCGCGCGGTGACGATGACTTCTTCGGTAGCGAAAGCGCTGTCGCCGCTTTCTGCAGCCGCGGCTTCCGCGGCCGGAGCCGGCGCGTCCGGCGCTTCGGCGCCAGCCGCTGCGGGCGCCGCTTCCTGAGGCGCTGCGATTTCGGCCGGTGCGGCGATCGGCGCCGTTTCCTGCGCCATTGCCGGCGTCGCGATCAGCAGCAACGAAGCGGAACCGGCAAGCGCATGGCGCGTGGTCCTGCGGGCACGATTGACTGTCATTTTCTCTCCTTCCACATAATTGTTCTATTAGGTGACTGATTATGGAAAGCGGCAGTTTTTACTCAACTGCTTAAAGTGACAGGTCGCGGCAATAGCAGTGGAATACCCACAGAAACGCTAGGTTTTCTTCACGTCGCGAGCGCGCACGCCACCGAGCCAGTCGCCGGTGAGCTGGTTGTGTGCATGCGCCAGATGATGCGCGCTGAACGCCGCGTCGATAGCGGCGCGCTTGCCCTGCAGGTCTTCGATCTGGTTGAAGATCTGCTTGGCCAGCGCCAGTGCGAAACGCGGCGATTGCGCGGCTTTTTCTGCCAGCGCGATCGCGGCGCCATGCAACTCGGCCAGCGGCACCAGGCGATTGACCATGCCGATCTCATAAGCGCGCTGCGCGCTCATGCGCTCGCCCAGATAGAGAAACTCGCGGGCGATGCGGGGGTGCATCTCGAAGGCATGCGCAAAATATTCAACGCCGGGCACGCCCATCTTCAGCACCGGATCGCTGAAGAAGGCATCCTCGCTGGCGACGATCAGATCGCAGATCCAGGCCAGCATCAGGCCGCCGGCGATGCAGGCGCCCTGCACCGCCGCGATCATCGGCTTGGGCAGTTCGCGCCAGCGCCGGCACAGGCCGAGATAGCTCTCCTGCTCGCGCACATAGTGGGTTTCGGCGCCCACGGTGCCGACATGGTCGTACCACAGCGTCCTGCGATCCGGCCATGATGTGGCGAAGTCGCTGCCCGGCGTGCCGATGTCGTGGCCGGATGAGAAATGCCGGCCTTCGGCGCGCAGCACGATGACCTTGACGCTGTCGTCACTGGCGGCGCGACGCAGCGCGCCATCGAGCGCGTACAGCATCTGCGCGTTCTGCGCATTGCCGAACTTCGGCCGGTTGAGGCTGACGATCGCGATTGCATCCTGCTGCGCGTACAGAACCGGCGCGTCGGTCTCGTATACCGCTGCGGCGGCGGCCGCAGCGGTATCGCTTGCAGGCGTCACACGCCGACCTTGGCTTCACCCTCGGCGATCATCTGCGCGATCAGCTTGTGCATCAGGCGGATGCGCATTTCCGAGTACAGGCTGAAGTGGACGACGCCGGTGCCCGAACTCTTCAGGCCGGTCTGCACTTCCGGCAGGTTTTCCATGTCCTGCTCGAACACCGGGCCGAGCGCACCGATCATCGGCGACGACGACCAGTCCTCGCCCAGACCCAGCCGATGTTCGGTGACCGGTTTCGGACGCGGGCCTTGCTTGGGCACGCGCTTGAGGATGATCACGTCCATGATCGAGGTGTCGGGGTCGAGGCCGTTCGGCCTCCAGCGATACACCACGTTCGGCGCGTAGCCCGCCCAGAAACTCATGTGCGGGAAGACGTTGTACAACAGCGCGTCGATGATCTCGGCGTCGGACACCTGCGAGTAGTCCCAGCCGTCCTCGTCGCCCAGTGATTTTCGCGTGACTTCGCAGGCATACATGCGCGCGGTCACGCCCTGCTCCAGGGTCATCGGCGCATCCGGCGTATCGCGTGCATTGTTGACCTTCTTCGACACGCCGTCCTTGTCGCTGTGGCCGCCGGACACGTGGCTGCCACCGGCGGCTTCCATCGCTTTCAGGATGTCGATGTCGCCGAAGTTACGATCGGCCAGCGTCGGACTGACGACGCCGGTGGCGGTGAACTGGCGCGTCACGTAATCCGACAAGGCGTCGTACTGGCTGTTGACGTCGCCGAGAAACGGCGCGAGCTGCGGATGGGTGACGATGGTGTGATGGCTTTCCATGAAGGCCTCGGCCATCACCTTCCAGTTGCAGGGCACGATCTTGGACACGTGCGCGGCCTTGTAGCGGTTGGCAAAATCGTAGCGGTCGAAGTGATCGGCCAGCGGCTTCAGGTAATGCATCAGCGGCTTGGCCGCCGGATCGAAGTTGATGAAGACGAAGCCGCCCCAGGTTTCCACCCGCACTTCGGGCAGGCTCATGTCCTTGCCTTCGAACTGCGGGAAATCCCACTTGATCGGGTTGTGCTTGAAGCTGCCGTCGCTGTCCCAGGCCAGGCCGTGATATTTGCAGCGGAAGGTGCTGCGATGGCCGCATTCGTCGACCAGCTTGCGGCCGCGATGCAGACAGGAGTTGTAGAAGGCCTTGATGCTGCCGTCCTTCTGCCGCGACACGATCAGGCTCTTGCCGACGTTCTCATAGACGAACACGTCGCCGGCGTTGGGGATGTCTTCCTCGCGGCAGGCCCACTGCCAGACCTTGAGCCAGACATGGCGCACTTCCTTGTGGAAGAACGTCGGGTCGAAGTAGTTGGTGACCGGAATGCCTTCTTCACCGAGGTTGCGCGTCGGCCCCTGGCGCAAATGATCGGGGATCGTGCGCGTATCGCGCTCCAGAATGTCCTCGTAGGACTCGGACGGATGGCGATCGGCTCTGAATTCAGCATTACCCACGGTGTTCTCCTCGTCGACGTTACATTGCTGCGCTGCTGAGGCCGTGCTGGGAACCACGGCGACGCGACGCATGCCAGGCTGTGTACGGCCAGCTTGTCACCCCCGCTCCGGCGCGCCACCTATCACTTGTCATAGAAAACAAACCGCGCGTCCTGTTGCAGACTGTTCATCAGGTTTTTTGACCAACGGCAGCACCGAACCAGGCGCCACGACGCCGACGGACACCGCACCGCACCGCGGCGCCGACAATGTACCCGCGGGAGAACCACGGCAATGGATGGATTGGCACTGGCGCGGCTGCGCCCCGAGAGCCTGGCGCATATCGCCGACGACGAGCGCAACCCGCGCTGGCAGCAGCGCAAAAGCCTGGCGACACGCAACGCGCTGCTCGACGCCGCGCTGCTGTGCCTGGCCGAAGACGGCTACGGCGGCTGCTCGCTGCAGTCGGTGGCCAACCGCGCCAGAGTGTCGCGCGGCGCGATGCTGCATCACTACGCCAGCAAGCTCGAACTGATGAGCGCGGTCATCGAATACGCGTTCTACCGGCGCATGGCGCTGTTCCTGGAACGCATCCGCGCGCTGTCCGACGACGAGCGCATGGAGCGCAACCTGGGCATCGCGGTGTCCTACCGCATCAGCCAGACGCCGGAATACCGCGCCTACCTGGAATGCCACATCGCCTCGCGTACCGATCCGGAACTGCGGGCGATCTTCCTGCAGCGCTCCGAGCTGTATCACCACGTCTGGAGCGAAGAAGTGCGCAAGGTGTTCCCCGAATGGGGCGGCGACCCGCGACTGGACATGCTCAACGACTTCGTCTGGGTGATGGTCGACGGCCTGGCGCTGAACAGCGACATCTGGGACGACGAGGTGCGCGTGCAGACGATCATCGACTTCGTTGCGCAGACCATCCGCCGGCTGCGCCTCGGCGACGCCGGTACCTGACATCGCAGATCCCAGAATACGCAGAAAACCGCCAGAAACCGCCGGACTGGCAAAGGTGCCAGTTGTCGCCATCGCGCGGGCTGCGTACTAAAGCGGCAGTACAACAGGAGAATCACATGACCGGCGCCACCGCAACACAGCCGTCACGCGACACGATGCTCGACATCTACCGTCGCGCCAACCTGATCTATCGGGCCGACGAGAAATTCCGCCAGATGATCATGGGCGGCCAGTTGCAGATCATCTACTACAGCCCGCGCGGCCAGGAGATCCTGTCGGCCGCGCTGATGGCGGCTGTGAACCGCAGCGATTACCTGATCACGACTTACCGCGGCATTCACGACCAGCTCGCCAAGGGCATACCGCCGCGCGAGCTGTGGGCGGAATTCGCTGGCAAGAAGACCGGCACCTGCAAGGGCAAGGGCGGGCCGATGCACATCACGCATCCGGACACCGGCGTAATGGTCACCACCGGCATCGTCGGCTCCGGCCTGCCCATCGCCAACGGCCTGGCGCTGGCCAGCCAGCTGGAAGGCGACGGCAAGGTCACCGTGGTCTGCTTCGGCGACGCGGCAACCAATATCGGCGCCTTCCACGAGGCGCTGAACCTGGCGCAGATATGGAAGCTGCCGGTGATCTTCGTGTGCCAGAACAACCTGTACGGCGAGCACACGCCGCAGGCCAAATCCACAGGCTGCAAGGAGCTGATCGACCGCGCGCCGGGCTACGGCATCCGCGCGGTGTCGGTCAACGGCAACGATGCGTTCGCGATGCATACGGCGGCAAAACAAGCCGTCGAATACGCGCGCGCCGGCAAGGGCCCGACGTTCATCGAGGCCAAGACCTTCCGCTTCTTCGGCCATCTGCTGGGTGACGACAGCCACTACATCCCGGCCGAGGAAATGGCCGCGGCCAAGGCCGCCGACCCGATCCCGGCCTACCGCGGGCAGCTGCTGGCGCTGGGCATCGAAGCCGCGGCGCTGGATGCGATCGACGCCGACATCGCCGCGACGATCGAAGAGGCCGCGCAGTTTGCGCTGGTCAGTGAATACCCCGACGCGAGCGAAATCCGCCTCGACGTTCTTGCCCAGGAGATCGCAGCATGAGCGCGCAAGCCACTGCCGATATCGCCGCCGCCAAACCGGCCAAAGCCAAGCGCATCAGCTTCACCCAGGCGATCACGATGGCGATGGACGAGGCCATGGCCGCCGACCCGCGCGTGATCCTGATGGGCGAAGACATCGCCGACGAGGAAGGCGGCGGTGTGTTCACCGCGACCAAGGGCCTGTCGACCAAGTACGGCACCGCGCGCGTGCGTTCGACGCCGATCAGCGAGCAGGCCATCGTCGGTGCCGCGGTCGGCGCCGCGCTGGTCGGCTATCGCCCGGTCGCCGAAATCATGCTGATGAATTTCATCACCGTGGCGATGGATCAGGTGGTCAATCACGCGGCGAAGCTGCGCTTCATGTCCGGCGGCCAGACCAGCGTGCCGCTGACGATCCGCACCTCCACCGGCGCGGGCGCCGGTTTCGGCGGCCAGCATTCCGACATGCTCGAAGCCTGGTTTGCGCACGTGCCCGGCCTGAAAGTGGTGACCGCGTCGAACCCCGCCGATGCCAAGGGCTTGCTGCTGTCGTGCATACAGGACGACGATCCCTGCATCTTTATCGAAAACACCCTGGCCTACGGCGTCACCGGGGCCATGCCGGAGCCGGGCTACAAGGTGCCGCTGGGCAAGGCCGCGATCGCGCGCGAAGGCACGGATGTCAGCGTGATCGCCTACGGCCCGGCCGTGGTCAACGCGCTGGCGGTCGCCGCGACGCTCGAAGCCGAAGGGGTGTCGGTGGAAGTGATCGACCTGCGCACGATCGCGCCCTACGACGAGGCCGCAGTGCTGGCTTCGGTTGCGAAAACGCGTCGCGCCGTGGTCGTGCATGAGGCCGTGAAGAAGTTCGGCGTCGGTGCCGAAATCTCCTCGCTGATACACGAGAACCTTTTCGGCCAGCTGAGGGCACCGGTTGCGCGTATCGGCTCGTCGTACTCGCCGGTGCCGTTCTCCCCTGCGCTGGAAAAGGCCTTTCTCTACAGCCGCGAAGAAATCCAGGCGGCGATCCTGAAAACCATGGGGCGATAGCACAATGGCAACCGAAATCCGCATCCCGAAAATCGGCATCAGCATGACCGAGGCGACCTTGTCCGAGTGGATGGTCGCCGACGGCTCCGCCGTCGAAGCCGGCGCGCCGCTGTATGCGATCGAGATGGAGAAATCAGCGACCGAAGTGCCGTCGCCGGCCAGCGGCAAGCTGAAGATCATCGCCGAAATCGGCGAGGTCTACGAAGTCGGCACCTTGATCGCGACCATCGAATGAAATTCTACGACTCGGTGGGCCCGAACCCGCGTGTTGTGCGCATGTTCGCGGCCGAGAAGCACATCAGCTTCGACGAGATCGAGGCCATCGACATCATCGCCGGCGACAACCGTCGGCCGCCGTACATGCCCGCGGTGAATCCGCTCGGCGGCACGCCGGCGCTGGTGTTGCCCTCGGGGCAGGTCATCACCGAAATCCTGGCGATCTGCGAATACCTGGAAGAACGCCAGAGCGCGCCGGCGCTGATCGGCGCCACACCCGAAGAACGCGCCAACACGCGCATGTGGTTGCGTCGCGTCGACCTGGGCTTCGTCGAGCCGCTGGTGCTGGGTTTTCGCGCCGCCGAAGGCCGCGAGATGTTCGCGGCTCGCGTGCTGCTCGCGCGCGCCGAAGCGGCACCGGATCTGAAAGCGATGTCGCTGAACCGGCTCGACTGGCTGGAGTCTTCACACGGCGGCGCCGACTACCTCGCCGGCGAGGCCTTCACCATCGCCGACATCCTGCTGTACTGCTTCGTCGACTTCGCACTGCTGATCGGCATGACGCCGCTGCAGGGCCGGCCGTGGCTGTCGGCCTGGTTCTCGCGCGTGTCCGCACGGCCCAGTTCGAAGGCCTAGGCAAAAGACTCAGCCGCGATCGAACCGAAGGTGCAGCGACAGCACCCCGCGCAACAGCGGACTCGGGCTGAAGCGGAAGCTGTTGAGCCCTTCGGCAAAACGTAGGTTGCGCAAGCGCTGCAGCACGATCGGCAAGGCCACGACCATCTCCTTGCGCGCCAGCGCCGCGCCCAGGCAGACATGGGCGCCGTGTCCAAACGCCAGGTGCCGGCCGGCGTTGTCGCGATGGATGTCGTAGCGCTCCGCATCGGCAAACCGCTCGCCGTCGCGATTGGCCGCGCCGAAGCGTAGCAGCATGGTTTCACCCGCCTTCAGCGCGACGCCGCCGAGTTCGGTATCGGCGGCGACGACGCGCCACATGTTGTTGGTCGGCGACAGATGGCGCAGCGATTCCTCGACCATGTTCGCGGCCAGCGCCGGATCCGCCTGCACTTCGGCGAGCTGCTGCGGATGCTGCAGCAGCTGGTAGATCGCATAGGTCAGCGTGTGCGCCGTGGTCTCCTGGCCGGCGTTGAAGATCTGTTGCAGGATCGCGTACAGCTCGGCGTCGTTAAGTGGCCGGCCGCCGTGCTCGTCGTCGAGGCTGGCGTACACCAGGTCGGAGATGATGTCGTCGCGACGCTGCGCGCGGCGCGCCGCGATCGCCGCCAGGAAATACTGCTGCAGTTCGATCTCCTTGCGCGCGCTGGCCAGCCGCTCCCCGCGTTCGGCGTTGCCGGCGAGCCGCGCGATGCCGGCACGCAGCCAATCGTGAAAACGCTCGACGTCGCCACGCTCGATACCAAGCGCGTCGGCGACCACGATCGACGGAAGGTGATCGGCGAAACCGGTCTTGAACTCGACCACGCCGTCGCCGATGAAGCGATCGATCAGATCATGCGTGGTGCGCTCGATATAGGCCTGCATCGCCGCGACGCGTGCCGGCGTGAACGCTTTCATCGCGATGCGCCGGTAGCGCGTATGCTGCGGCGCGTCGGCGGTCAGCAGCGTGTCGACCCAGGGCAGGCCGGCGGCCATGATCGCGGCCTCCTCCTGGTCCAGCCGGCCGGTACCGCCGCTGTTCAAAAGATGCGCGAAATGGCTGGAAAACAGCGCCGGATTGCGCGTGACCTGCTGCACCAGATCATAGCGGGACACGGCGACGATGCCGGTCTTCGGGTCGCGGAACACCGGCGCCTCCTCACGCAAGCGCGCGTAATAGGCGTACGGATCCTGCAGCAGGCCGGGGTCGGTCGCGTCGATCTGCGCCAGCGGCGGCACATCCGTGAGGGCATGCATAAGACTCTCCTGCCATGGTTTTTACCAGCGCAAGCTAGCCACTAAACATCGCGTCCACACGCTATTACTTTGTGCAGCTTATGCCGCCTCGCGTAGCGCCCCTATGCTGGGGAATGAACGACACTCCGACCAAGAGCGAATTGCTGGCGCAAGCCTGCGAGCGGCTCGGCCTGCCGCGCGGCCGCTATACCGTCAAGCCGCTGGACCGCCTGCGCAAGTACATCGCCACGCGCCTGACCGACAGCGCGCGCGACATCCCGCACTTTCCGCTGACGGCCGACATCGCGCTCGACGCGATGCTCGATGCGCGCGTCGCCTACAACCTTGAATCGTCGGCCAGGATTTCGGTCAACGACCTGATGGTCAAGGCGGTGGCGCTGGCGCTGGTCGAAGTGCCGGAAGTCAACGTCAGCTACATGGCCGAGGGCATGCTGCAGCACCATCATGCCGACGTCGCCGTGGCGGTCGCGATCAAGGGCGGCTTGACGACGCCGATCGTGCGTGCGGCAGAAACCAAGGCGATCGCGCAGATCGCCAGCGAGATGCGCGATCTGGCGATGCGCGCGCAAGGCATGCTGCTCAAGCCCGACGAATACACCGGTGGCAGTTTCACCGTGTCCAACCTCGGCATGTACGGCATCGCCAGCTTCGGCTCCATCATCAATCCGCCGCAGGCGGCGATCCTGTCGGTAGGCGCCGCGCGCGTCCGCGTGGTGCTACAGGACGGCGCCGCTGCCGAGCAGCGCTACATGAGCGTCACGCTGACCTGCGATCACCGCGCGATCGACGGCGCCACCGGCGCGCGCTGGCTGCAGGCGCTGCGCGGCCTGATCGAGACGCCGGCACCGCTGTTCACCTGACATGAAGCCGGAGTCCAAGATGCCCGCGACCACCACGGCGCAAACGCTCGCCGACCTGCTGGATCGCGCCGCGATCAGCGACACGATCTTCAAGTACGCCACCGGCATCGACCGCCGCGACTGGCCACTTTATCGCTCGATCTTCACCGACGAAGTCGAATTCGATTTCACCAGCTGGCGCGGTGTGCGCGAAACCATGCGCGCCGACGACTGGATCGTGTCGGTGCGCCAGACCCTGGCCTGCTTCGACGCAACCCAGCACAACATGACCAACCCTGTGATCACGCTGGCCGGCGACGAGGCGACGATCGTCGTGCACATGGTGGCGATGCATCACTTCGAAGGCGAGATGCAGCAACTCGGCGGCTTTTACACCAATCGCCTGCGCCGCGACGCGAGCGGCTGGAAAATCAGCGCCTGTTGCCTGACCATCACCTGGGAACAGGGCGAACGTGCGCTGTTCGAGCGCGCCGCCGCGCGTGGGCCACGGCCACGAGTCGATGTCGGCGCGCAAGGCATCTGAACCACGACAACGAGGAGAACGCAGATGGGCAGAATCCAGGGCAAGATCGCGCTGGTCACCGGCGGTGCCTCGGGCCTCGGTGAAGCGATCGTGCGGCGCTATGTCGCCGAAGGCGCACAGGTGGTGATCGGCGATATCGACCTCGCTGCCGCAAAAACACTCGCTGAAGAACTCGGCGACGCGGTCAGCGTGCTGGCGCTGGACGTGACGCGCGAGGCCGACTGGATCGCCACCTTCGCGGCGATCGAGCAGCGTCACGGCCGCATCGACGTGCTGGTCAACAACGCCGGCATCACCACGGTCGGCAGCATCGAGTCGCTGTCGCTGGAAGGTTTCAGGACGATGCTCGACATCGATCTGATCGGCGTATTCCTAGGCTGCAAGCACGTCACACCGCTGATGAAGCGCAGCGGCGGTTCGGTGATCAACATGGCCTCGATGTGCGGCCTGAAAGCCGATGCCGAACTGCTGGGCTACAACGCCGCCAAGGCCGGCGTCACCATGCTGACCAAATCCGCGGCGCTGCACTACGCGCGCCAGCGTTACGGCATGCGCTGCAACTCGATCCATCCCGGTGCGATCCATACACCGATCCTGGAGAAAGTGATGTCGCAGGTCGCCGACCCGAAGGCGCTGTACGACTCCTGGGTCAGTGGCCATCCGATCGGCCGCCTCGGCAGGCCCGAAGAGATCGGCGCGATCGCGCTGTACCTGGCCAGCGACGAATCGGCGTTTGCCACCGGCGGCGAATTCGTCGTCGATGGCGGATCGTCGCTGTAACCGTAGACTGCACCACCGCCAGCCATTCGTCCCGAATAGCGGGCACCCCACAGAGAGATCATGGACTTTTCACTTTCGCCGCGCCTCGCCGAGCTGCAGCAACGCGTGCGCGACTTCATCGCCAGCGACGTCATTCCGCTGGAGCGCGATCCGCGCCAGGGAGCGCACGGTCCACACGAGGCGCTGCGCGTCGAACTCACCGACCGCGCGCGTCGCATCGGCCTGCTGACACCGCATGCCTCGATCGAACTCGGCGGCCTCGGCCTGTCGCATGTCGAGAAAGCGATCGTGTTCGAGGAAGCCGGCTATTCGCCGTTGGGGCCGGTGGCGCTGAACGTTCACGCGCCCGACGAAGGCAATATCCATTTGATGGAACAGGTCGCGACCGAGTCGCAGAAACAGCGCTGGCTGAAGCCGCTGGTCGAAGGCCGCACCCGTTCCTGCTTTGCGATGACCGAGCCCGCACCGGGTGCCGGTGCCGATCCGGCGATGCTGATGACACGCGCGGTGCGCGACGGCGACGACTATCTGATCAGCGGTTCGAAGTGGTTCATCACCGGTGCCGAAGGCGCGAGTTTCTGCATCGTCATGGCGAAGATGGACGACGGCAGCGCGACCATGTTTCTGGCCGACATGGACCAGCCCGGCATCCGCCTGGAGCGGCTGATGGATTCGCTGGATTCCTGCTTTGCCGGCGGCCACGGCGTGCTGCATTTCGATCAGCTGCGTGTGCCCGCCGCTGACGTGCTCGGCGAAATCGGCAAGGGCTTCCGCTATGCGCAGATCCGTCTGGCGCCGGCGCGGCTGACGCACTGCATGCGCTGGCTGGGCCAGGCACGCCGCGCTCACGACGTGGCGCTGGCCTATGCGCGCAAACGCCAGGCGTTCGGCAAGACTCTGGGTGAACACGAAGGCGTCGGCTTCATGCTCGCCGACAACGAAATGGATCTGCACGGCGCGCGCCTGTCGATCTGGCACACCGCCTGGATGCTCGACCAGGGTTCACGCGGCAACATCGAATCCAGCATCAGCAAGGTCGCCGTCTCCGAAGCGGTGTGGCGCGTCGTCGATCGCTGCGTGCAGATCCTCGGCGGCCAGGGCGTCACCGACGAAACCATCGTGATGCGCATCTTCAAGGACGTGCGCGCCTTCCGCATCTACGACGGCCCCAGCGAAGTGCATCGCTGGAGCATCGCGAAGAAGCTGCTGGCGGAGACGGCGCGCTGAAAGACGGCGGGTCGTGGGCCGCCGTCTCAGGGAACCTCTTAATTCAATGCCAGCGCGTAAAGCCGCGCGATATCGGCGCTGCCGTCGCTGGCCTTGATCGTGCTCCAGCTACGCTTCGCCGCGGCCTTGTCGCCGGCCAGCGCTTGCGCATAACCCAGATGCAACAGCGCCTGATCGGCCGACTTCAGAGCGCCCTTGGCGATGCCCTGCTGCATCAGCGCGAGGCCTTTTTCGCTTTGCCCATACGCGACATAGTTGAAGCCGGTGTTGACCAGCGCGTCGCCGCTAGCCTGCGCGGCAGCGGCTTTCTCGCCTTCGGCGAGCGTGGCCTTGTCTTCGGCGATCTTCTTGGTGACCAGATCCTTCAGGCGCTGATGGCGCGGCGCGTCGGGGCCGGCACCGAGCAGCTTCGCGGCGTAGCCCTCGTCGACGAACTTCTGCGCCTCGCCCGGAAAGCCGGACTGCAGCGCCAGCTGCGCGGCCTCCATGTAGTCGTCGGCCTTTTCCATCGTGCCGGTGGCGTCGCGCAGCCGGTACATGTCCAGATCCAGGCGATCGGAGAAGCCGGGCTTGCGCTGCGTGCGCACCAGCAGATCGAGCCAGTATTCCTTCTTCGGGCTGTAGGTGACCAGCTGCTCCAGCGCCGCGGTGTAGGCGACCATGTCGTTCTGCTTCAGCGCGCAGGAGGCCAGCAGCTGCAGCTGCGTGTCGGTCGGCTTCTTGCCGGCGGCGGCGAGGTCCTTGATCTCGGCGCTCAGCGCGACCGAGGCTTCCTGGTACTTGCCGGCCAGATATAGCGATTGCGCATACAGGCCCAGCGTCTCGGCGCTGGTGCCACCGGCGGCCTTGTACTGCTGGATGGCGCTGGCGGTCTTGGCGTAGTCCTTCGAGGCGTAGGCGATCTTCACGTAGGCGTCGAGCGTCGGCAGCTTTTCGGCAGGCGGCAGTTCGGACGACACCAGCACCTGCTCGTAGGCACTGAGCGCCGTCTTGTAGTCGCCCTGGCCTAGTGCCGCTGAGGCCTTCAGCCGCGCGACGATGTAGCTCTCGTAGGCGCTGAGTTTGCCGACCGCTTCAGCGGCCGTGATCTGCGCGGCGGCGCCTTTGTAGTCCTTGGCGGCGAGCGCCGTCTGCGCGTCCTGCAAGGGCTTGCCGACTTCCGGTCTCAGGGTCTGTTTGTCCGCAGAAAAAACCTGGCCACTGATCAGGCTCAGCGCCAGGAGTACGGTGCGGGAGGTTTTCATGTTGGTGTCCTACTGCATGAATTGTTCGTTACCGACGAGACCGATCTTGGTCACGCCGTGACGCTGCGCCGAGGCGAGGACCGCGGCGACGTACTTGTATTCGACCAGCTTGTTCGGGCGGATATGGAATTCGCTCTGGTTCTCGCCGGCCTCGCCTTCGCGGCGGAAGTTCGCGTCCAGCGTGCCGCGATCCATCGGCGTGCCGTTCCACAGCACCGTGCCGTCGAAGTCGATCTCCAGGTCCACCGCCGGCGGCGGCGGGGCGTCGCTCGCCGGCGGGTTGGCCGATGGCATATCCAGCTTCACCGCGTGCGTCTGGATCGGGATCGTGATGATCAGCATCACCAGCAGCACCAGCATCACGTCGATCAGCGGCGTGGTGTTGACGTCGACCACGACTTCCGGATCTCCGCCGCCGTTGCCGCTTCCTAGGTTCATTCCCATCGTTGCCGCTCCATTTGTTGGCTTCAACCTGTCATTCCCGCGAAGGCGGGAATCCAGTGGGCAGAGAGCCGCGCCTTACCGTCTCTGGATTCCCGCCTTCGCGGGAATGACGGGGGTTCGTGTTGGCTTCAGCCTCGCGGCGGCGGTTCGGTGATGAAGCCGATCTTGGCGATGCCCGCTCGCTGGCAGGTGACCATCACCGTGCCGATCGCCTGGTAGCGCGCGGTCTGGTCGCCGCGGATGTGCACTTCCGGCTGCGGCACTTTCACCGCCTCGACCTTGAGCTTTTCAAGGAGGGTGTTCACGTCCGGGATCGCCTGCGTGTTCCAGTACATGTTCCCTTCCTTGTCCACCACGATGGTGATGTTCTCGGGCTTGGTTTGCAGCGCCTGGTTGCGTTCGTTCGGCAGCTTCACCGGGATCGTCTGCGTCACCACCGGGATCGTGATCAGGAAGATGATCAGCAGCACCAGCATCACGTCCACCAGCGGCGTGGTGTTGATCGCGGAGACGACTTCGTCCTCGTCTCCCGATCCTTCACTGCCGATGTTCATGCCCATCGGATCAGGCCTTGTCGCCGACGCGCGAGCCCGACAGCAGCACGCTGTGCAGGTCGGCCGAGAAAGCGCGGACCGCTTCCATGCCGGCCTTGTTGCGACGTACCAGCCAGTTGTAGCCCATGACCGCCGGGACGGCGACGGCCAGACCGATGGCGGTCATGATCAGCGCTTCGCCGACCGGACCGGCGACCTTGTCGATGCTCGCCTGGCCGCTGATGCCGATCGCGGTCAGTGCGTGGTAGATGCCCCAGACCGTGCCGAACAGGCCGACGAAGGGCGCGGTGGAACCGACCGTGGCGAGAACGGCGAGGCCGCCCTGCAGGCGGCTCTGGATTTCATCCACCGCGCGATTGATGCTCATCGTCACCCAGCTGCTCAGGTCGATCTGCTCGACCAGCGTGCCTTCGTGGTGGTTCTGGGCCGAGACGCCGCGGTCGGCGATGTACCAGAACGGGCTGCCGGCGGCCAGAGAGTTGACGCCGTCGGGCACCGAGCGGGCTTTCCAGAACGTCGCGTTGGCGGCTTTCGCCTGGCCCATCAGCTTGGTCTGGTCGATGAACTTGACGATCATGATGTACCAGGTCGCACCCGACATGATCAGCATCGAGATCAGCACGAAGCGCGCGACGAAGTCGCCCTGCTTCCACAGCGCACCGATGCCGTAGGGGTTTTCGACACTCTCGGTTTTCGCTTCGGCCAGCGGCGCTTCGGCCGGGGCGGCGGCTTCCGTTGTCGGCGCGGCAGGCGCCGGGTCCTGTGCGAACACCGTGCTCGACAACACCACCAGGGCGGCTCCGGCCAGCGACTGCTTCAGCGTTTTGACGAACGACATATCCATCCTCCAGATGTACTTCATTAGACCGATCAGTCCTGCTTGCGGAAGGTGTATTTGAGCTGCGCCCAGGCCGGCGCTGGCGCACCGTCGACGATGCCGGGCTCGAACTTGCAACGCGACAACGCCTGCTGCGCCGCCTTGTCCAGGCGATCGAATCCGCTGGATTTTTCGACCTTGCTGTCGGTGACCTTGCCGTCGACGCCGACCAGCAACTGCAAGGTCACCGAGCCGGTTTCGCCGAGACGTTCCGACACCGCCGGATAATCCGGCTCCTTGCAGGCCTTGGCCTTGACCACCGGCGCCTTGCTGACGCTGGGCGCGCGCGGCGCGGCGACCGGTGCCGATGGCGGCGGCGCCACCGTGGTCGTGGTGATGGTGTTGACCGGCGGCGGCGCGCTGGCGATGTTGATTTCCGGCGGCGGCACGAACGGCGGCGGCGGAATGTCGAGCTGCGGCGGCGGTGGCGGTGGCGGCGGCAGCTCCTCGTTCTTCACTTCGTCGAGGATCTTGGTTTCGATCGGCGCCGGCAGCAGCTCGATCGCCTTGCGCGCCAGACCATTCACCAGCCCCCAGACCAGCAGCACGTGAAACAGCACGACCGCGCCGATCCCGATGATGCGACGGCCGGGATCGGGTCTGTTCGCGAAATCCATCAATCCTGTCTCCGTGCGTTGGCTGACACGCGTCGATGAGGCTCCGCGTATGAGCTTTTTGTGTGCGAGCGCGCCGCATCCGCTGCGGCAGTCGTCCTGTCGCGTCATTGCGGTGCAACGGCCGCACGAGCGGCGCATCGAGCGCAGCGGCTGGTATTTGCCGGAGTATTTTTGGCAGCCGCCGGATCGCGCCACAACTGCCGCTTTAGCTAGCTTGAGCTTGCGGGCGGCGACGCATGCCGCACGGAGAATCGAGATATCCGGCTCCGAAAACGTTGTACTGCGTTGATTGTTTTTTTTGCGCGGAGTAGATTCAGGGTTCCTGCCGTTCACACGATAAACCCGCATTGGCGCTTTTTTCCGGCGCTTCGCTGACGGGCTGTACGGCTAACGGAGGAGAGCAGCATGCTGACCGTCGCACCACCAACCGCCCTCGTCCGGCGTCTGCCGGCTACCGGTTGAGCCCATGGGCCTGCCGGTCGATATGCATTTTCACGAACAGATCCGCCGCCAGGGCAGCCTGGTCGACGCCAGCCTGGTGCTGGGCGAGTCCGCCACCGCGCTGGGCTGGGATCGCGTCGCCTTCGTCGGCGACATCCGCCAGCTCGGCCTGCCACGCGATACGTCCGGCGATTTCCTGTTGAGCGCGATCGGCTGGTCGCAATCCGGTCTCGAAGCTTGGGTGCGGATGAAACTGGGCCGGCATTGCCCGGTGGCGCAGCATTGTTATGACGAGCAGGACCCTTTCGCCTGGGATTGCAGCAACCAGGGCGCGCAATGGCAGGGCCGGACTTTGGAACCCGAACAACGCCAGGTGCTGGATCACTACGGCCAGCAGGCGGTCGGCGGCCTGACCGTGCCGGTGCACAGACGCAACGGTCGCGTCGGCTACGTGTCGTGGCTGACGCGCGACCGCAGCCGGCTACGCCAGCGCTGCGCCGAAACCTTAAGCGCCACGCATCTGTTCTCGCACGCGTTCATGCATCAGTACGACCGCCATGCGCTGCCGGAGTCCGAGCCGAACAGCAGCCTGACACCACGCGAGATCGAATGCCTGCACTGGGCGGCGCGCGGCAAGACCGCGGAAGAAACCTCGATCATCATCCAGCGTTCGCGCGAAACCGTGCAGTTCCATTTGCGCAACGCCGTCATCAAACTCGGCGCCAGCAACCGCTCGCACGCGGTCGCCATCGCCTGCAGCCGCGGCTTGGTCAGCGTCTGACAGGCAGCGGCGCGGCGCTCAACCGAAGTGCCGCTTCCACTCCATCTTGATGATCAGGCCGATGAAGTTCCACGCGGTCTTCACCTGATCCCAGAACGAGGGCTCGTAGCGCGCGCGCTCGCGGATGTACTGGCGGATCGCATCGAGTTCCTGGTCGCTGAGTTCGTCGAACTTGGGCATGCCGCGCGGCTCCAGCGCGCCGCCCTGCACGATCGCCTTGAACGCCGCGGCGTTCAGCGGCACTTGCGAGGCGCGCAGGTCCGGGGCGAAGCCGCCGGCGACCGCGGACACGCCGTGGCAGATCACGCAGCGCTGATATAGATCGCGGCCCTGCGCCACGGTCGCGTCGTCGAGCTTGATGCTGGCGTCGTCGATCGGCTTGACGAAACTCGGCGGCGGCGACGGCGGCAGGCTCGCACTGCCGTCGAGCACATAGGTCAGCAAGCGCCGCGGATGATCGCGTCCGGTCCAGCCGTGCTGCGCGCTCAGCGAGCCGAGCAGCATCTGGCTGCCGGCCCAGCCGGCGAGCACGCTGACGTACTGCTTGCCATCGACGCTGTAGGTGATCGGCGGCGCCTGCGTGCCGACGCCCATCTGCGCGCTCCACAGCGTCTCGCCGGTGTCGGCGTCATGCGCCTTGAAGTCGCCGTCGGCGTCGCCCTGGAACACCAGGCCGCCACGCGTGCTGAGCACGCCGCCATTGGTCGCGCCGGGCGTGTCGGATCTCCAGACTTTCTTCTGCTTCACCGGGTCCCAGGCCAGCAGGAAACTGGTGCCGGCATTCTTCGGCACGTCGTCGAAGAAACCTTTCAGGCCGAGCACGTCGCTGGGCACC
The DNA here is from genome assembly GCF_965279055.1 of Hydrocarboniphaga sp. Taxonomy (NCBI): domain Bacteria; kingdom Pseudomonadati; phylum Pseudomonadota; class Gammaproteobacteria; order Nevskiales; family Nevskiaceae; genus Hydrocarboniphaga; species Hydrocarboniphaga sp. Next base: position 4,223,385 of record NZ_OZ257125.1, read on the forward strand.
ATGCTCCAGTTTTTGGGATCGCGGCCCTCGTCGTTGTAGTAGCCCGGCAGTTCGTGCGACGGGATATAGACGAGCTTGGTGTCCGGGCTGTACGACATCGGCTGCCAGTTGTGCGCACCGGCCGAGCCCGGCCAGATCAGCGCCTCGCCGTCCTCGTAGCGCACGCCGGGATTTTCCACCGGCCGTCCGGTCGCCATGTCGATGTGGTCGGCCCAGGTGACCTTGCCGAATTTCTCGGCGGAGATCAGCTTGCCGGTTTCGCGGTCGATCACGTAGAAGAAGCCGTTCTTCGGCGCGTGCATCAGCACCTTGCGCGGCTTGCCGTCGATATCGACCGTGGCCAGCACGATGTCCATCGTCGAGTTGAAATCCCAGCTCTCGCCCGGCGTGGTCTGGTAGTGCCAGAGGTATTCGCCGGTGTCGGCGTCGAGCGCGACCACCGAGCACAGATACAGGTTGTCGCCGCCACCGGGCGAACGCAGCTTGTGATTCCACGGCGAGCCGTTGCCGGTGCCGATGTAGACGCGGTTGAACTCGGGATCGTAGGTCATCGCGTTCCACGCGGTACCGCCACCGCCGTACTTCCACCACTCGCCTTTCCAGGTTTTCGCGGCGGCTTCCATCGCCTGGTTTTCGAAGCCGTCGGCCGGATTGCCGGGCACGATGTAGAAGCGCCAGTCCTGCTTGCCGGTCTCGGCGTCGTAGGCGGTGACGTAGCCGCGTACATGACCGAAGTCGGCGCCGCCGTGGCCGATGATGACCTTGCCGTTGAACACGCGTGGCGCGCCGGTGATGTAGCGGTTGTCGCCGGGCTCGGTGGTCTGGGTCTCCCATACCAGCGTGCCGGTTTTCGCGTCGAGCGCGAACAGCCGTCCGTCCTGCACGCCGGTGTACAGCTTGCCCTTCCAGTAGGTGATGCCGCGGCTGCCCCAGGCCATGCGCATTTTCTTGCTGTCGCAATGCGGGTCGTACTTCCACAGCAGCTTGCCGCTGCGCACGTCGACCGCATGCACGACGCTGAAGCCGGCGGCGAAGTAAATGACGCCGTCGACTTCCACCGGCGCGGTGGAAACGTTCCAGACGTCGTCCAGCTCCAGCGACCAGGCGAGCTTGAGCCGCGACACGCTCTGCCGGTTGATCTGGTCCAGCGGGCTGAACCGCTGCTCGCTGAACGTGCGGCCGTAGGCGGCCCAGTCGTCGCCATTGGCGTCGTTGGACAGCGCGGCATTGTCGATCTCGGCCGCCTGCGCGGCGAGCATCGGCAACAACAGCATCAGCAGCACCTTGAGACGGGTCCGCAGGATCATCTTGGTGTTCCCCTGGTTATCGGCGAGGGTTATCGCCCAAGCGCGCGGGGCTGTCCTGCTGCAAAGGGGTGATGGCTCGATCCGCAGCCTGTAGGAGCGGACCCCGTCCGCGACTGTGCCGGTGGGGCCTCGGTCGCGGACAGGGTCCGCTCCTACAGGTGCAGCTACACCGGGTGGGTTCTTCGGCAACCGCCGGGCGTACGATCGCCGCCACAACGAGACCAGGAGAACCCCATGCCCCACGCCACGATCAACGGCCAGCAGCTGTACTTCGAAGACACCGGCGGCAGTGGCCAGGCCATCATCCTCAGTCACGGCTTCCTGATGGACCACGAGATGTTCGCGGCACAGGTCGCGGCGCTGGCGCCGACGTACCGGGTGATCAGCTGGGACCAGCGCGGCTTCGGCCGCACCGTGTCGGACGGCGCGGCCTTCAGCTACTGGGATTCGGCGCGCGACGCGCTCGCGCTGCTCGATCATCTGCATATCGAGCGCGCGGTCCTGGGTGGCATGTCGCAGGGCGGTTACCTGTCGCTGCGCGCGGCCTTGCTGGCGCCGCAGCGCGTGCAGGCGCTGGTGCTGATCGACACCCAGGCCGGCGCCGAGGCGGCGGACAAGCGCGGCGCCTATCGCCAGCTGCTGGAGGGCTGGGCGCAGCACGGGCTGTCCGACGAGGTCGCCGCGATCATCGCGCAGATCATCATCGACAGCCCGGCGCACAACGCGCCGTGGATCGCCAAGTGGAAGGCGCTTGCGGACGCGAGCCGGCTGATCGCACCGAGCAACTGCCTGCTCGATCGCGACGACATCGTCGCGCGGCTGCCGGAGATCACCGCGCCGGCGCTGGTGATACACGGCACGCGCGACCATGCGATCGAGATGGATCGCGCCGAAACCCTGTGCCGCGGCCTGGCCGATTGCCGCGGCCTGCTGCGTGTCGAAGGCGCGGGTCACGCCGCCAATCTGACCCATCCGGAACAGGTCAATCCCGCGCTGCTGGGTTTCCTGCAGTCGCTGTAGGGCCGCGGCCATCGGCCTGGCGCCGGGTGGGGGCGCCATCCGTGTTACCCTGGGCCACAGGGATCCCCGTTTTCCAGCATGGCGACACCCGTGCGGCGCCTGCCGCCAAACCCGTCGCCGTCTCCCTGCCCCACCGCCGCAACGCTCGCGTTGCCCGGCGCTGCTCACAGGCAACACAACGGACACCCTGCCCATGGCCATGAAACCCTTCGCCGTCGATCAGCGCCAGCGCGAGCTGCGCCAGCGCTCCTATCTGGCGGTACCGACCCTGGGCAAGCAGTTCCCGAAAGTCGAGGAAATCTCGATCGAACTGCGCTTTATCGACCCCGACAAGAAACTGCATCTGTCGCCGTACAAGCGCATTTTCGCCAACGGCATGCAGGCTTTCTTCGACTTCCAGTGCCCGATCAAGGAATGCACCGGCGGCGGCTTCAATCCGACGTCCGAGATCACCAAGGCGCTGGGCAAAAGTACCGCCGTGCACAAGGGCACGATGATCTGCGGCGGCAAGCGCGACCGCGGTGATGCCGGCAAGAGCTGCGAGCTGGAGCTGCAGTACCAGGTGGTCGCGGTCGAGAAGCAGCACGCCGACAGCTGATGTCACCGGGCTGCTGAGACCTGGCGCTACGGACAGCCGCAGCGGCTTCCGCTAAGCTTTTTTGCAGCCGCGCTCCGGCAAGGGCGCCAGCAAAAACTCAACAGCCGGGTTCTTATCGATGAAGGGAAGTTCCGTCCGACCGTCTGCTGGCCGCTCGCTCAAGACGGCGCCCAAAACCCGGTCGAAAGCAGCGCCTGCGAGCGCCGACATCGGCCTGCAGGCGCGAAAAAGCCAGGCCACGCAGCGGGCGGTGCTGGAGGCGACGATCCGCTGCCTGGTCGAGCACGGCTACACCAACACCACGATGGAGAGCATCGCCAAGAGCGCGCGCATTTCACGCGGCGCGATCATGCATCACTACGCCTCGCGCGCCGACGTCATCGCCTGCACCGCGGACTACCTGGCGACCCTGCGGCTGGACGAGTTCAGCAAGGGTGTCTGCGCGAAGGTGGCTCAGGAAGTCGGTGTTCAGGCGCCGACTTTGCACAGCTTCCGCCGCTCGGCCGAACTGGTGATGCAGTACTACGAACGGCCCTCGTTCACCGCGCTGCACGAGCTGCTGGTGGCGGCGCGCACCGATCGCAGCATCGCGCCGCTGATGAAAAGGATAGAAAAGCGCATCAACCGACAGATGCTCAGCCTGGTGGTGGAATACCTGCCGTACTGGGAAAACCTGCCGGCGACCGAGTCGGTGCTGGTCGACCTGCTGCACTTCCTGTCACGAGGCGTGGCGATGAGCCAGACCAACAAGCTCGAGCGCGAGCGCCAGCATGCCCTGCTCGATCTGCTCGCCACGGTCGCCTATGAGCGCTTCCAGGCCGACAGCCAGAACAGCCGGGGACGCGCGGCCGGCTGAGCATCGTGGCTCGCGGCGCTTCATAATGTCGCGGGGCCATAACGGTCGCGACACGAGATCGCAGTGAGGAGCCACCCGCAATGAAGTCGAAGATTTACCCAGACGCCGCCAGCGCCATGGCCGGCGCGGTGAGCGATGGCATGACCATCATGTCCGGCGGCTTCGGCCTGTGCGGCATTCCGGAGAACCTGATCACCGCGCTGCGTGATACCGGGGCCAAGAACCTGACCGTGATCGGCAACAACGTCGGCGCCGATCACCACGGCATGTGGGCGGTGCTCGCCAACGGCCAGATCAGGAAGGTGCTGGCGTCCTACGTCGGCGAGAACAAGATCCTCGAGCAGCTCTACATGAGCGGCGGCGTCGAGATCGAGTTCAATCCGCAGGGCACGCTCGCGGAGCGCATCCGCGCCGGCGGCGCCGGCATTCCGGCGTTCTACACGCGCACCGGCTACGGCACCGCGGTCGCCGAAGGCAAGGAGACGCGGCAGTTCAACGGCGAGTGGTATGTGATGGAGACCGGCCTGGTCGCCGACGTGTCGCTGGTCAAAGCCTGGAAGGCCGACACCGAAGGCAACCTGGTGTATCGCAAGACCGCGCGCAACTTCAATCCGATGATCGCCACCGCCGGCAAGCTGACCTTGGTGGAAGTCGAGGAGATCGTCGAAGTCGGCGAGCTGGATTCCGACCAGATCCACACGCCGGGCATTTACGTGGACCGCGTGTTCGTCGGCCAGAACTACGTCAAGCACATCGAGCGCCTGACCACCCGCAAACGCGAAGCCGGCAGCGCTGCCGCCGGTTCGGAGATCTGACATGGCCTGGACCCGCGACGAAATGGCGCTGCGCGCCGCGCGTGAACTGCAGGATGGCTTCTACGTCAACCTCGGCATCGGCATCCCGACGCTGGTCGCGAACATGATTCCGGCCGGCATGAAGGTCACGCTGCAAAGCGAGAACGGCATGCTCGGCATGGGGCCGTTCCCGTATGAAGGCGAAGCCGATCCGGACCTGATCAACGCCGGCAAGCAGACGATTACCGAACTGCCGCAGACCAGCTACTTCTCCAGCGCCGACAGCTTCGCGATGATCCGCGGCGGCCACATCAACCTGTCGATTCTCGGCGGCATGCAGGTCGCGGCCAACGGCGATCTGGCCAACTGGATGGTGCCCGGCAAGATGATCAAGGGCATGGGCGGCGCGATGGACCTGGTCGCCGGCGTCAAGCGCGTGGTCGTGGTGATGGACCACTGCGAGAAGAGCGGCGCATCGAAGTTCAAGCAAGCTTGCGATCTGCCGCTGACCGGCAAGGGCGTGGTCGATCTGCTGATCACCGATCTCGGTGTGTTCGAGATCGATCGCAGCGGCGCCAAGCCGCCGAAACTGCTGGAGCTGGCCAGCGGCGTCACCATCGACGAGCTGCGCAGCAAGACCGAGGCGGAGTTCGTCGCTTAGGCTTACCCTCTCCCTCCGGGAGAGGGTGGCGCGCAGCGCCGGGTGAGGGCCCCGCAGTCACAACGTAGCTCCGCCGCGCCGGAGAGGCCCTCACCCCTGCCCCTCTCCCGGCGGGAGAGGGGTTCGGGCTTACTGGCTGCGATACACCGTCACCACGCAGGCGCCGCCCAGCCCGAGGTTGTGCTGCAGCGCCACCTTCGCGCCTTCGACCTGGCGCTTGCCGACCGTGCCGCGCAGCTGGTTGACCAGCTCGGTGCACTGCGCCAGGCCGGTCGCACCCAGCGGATGGCCTTTCGACAGCAGGCCGCCGGACGGATTGGTCACGTAGCGGCCGCCGTAGGTGTTGTCGCCGTCGTTGACGAACTTTTCGGCGCCGCCCTCGGGACATAGGCCCAGCGCTTCGTAGCTGATCAGCTCGTTGTGCGCGAAGCAGTCGTGCAGCTCGACCACGTCGACATCTTCGGCGCCGATACCCGCGGCCTCGTAAGCCTGGCGCGCGGCCTCCTTGGCCATGCCGAAGCCGACGACTTCGCGCATGTCGCGCGCGTCGAAAGTCTGATGGGTGTCGGTGGTCATCGCCTGTCCGGCGATGTAGACACCGGCATTCAGATCGTTGCGCCGGGCGAATTCTTCGCTGCACAGCACCGCCGCGGCGGCGCCGCAGGTCGGCGGGCAGGCCATCAGCCGCGTCATCACGCCGGGCCACATCGTCGGCGCCGCCATCACCTCCTCGGTGGTGACCGGCTTGCGGAACAGCGCCATCGGATTGTGCTCGGCATGCAAGCTCGCCTTCGAGCGGATTTTCGCGAAGGTCTCAAGCTTGGTGCCGTACTGCTGCATGTGCGCCAGGCCGGCGCCACCGAAGAAGCGCAGCGCCAGCGGTACCTCGGCGTTGCCGACCAGTTCGTCGGCGGCGGCGTCGAAGCGCTCGAACGGGCTCGGCCGGTCGCCGAACGCGGTCTTCAGCGCGCCCGGCGTCATCTGCTCGAAGCCCAGCGCCAGCACGCATTCGGCGGCGCCGCTGGCGATGGCCTGGCGCGCCAGGAACAGCGCGGTCGAGCCGGTCGAGCAATTGTTGTTGACGTTGATCACCGGGATGCCGGTCATGCCGACTTCGTACAGCGCGCGCTGGCCGGCGGTTGAATCACCGTAGACATAGCCGACGTAGGCCTGCTGGATGCGCTCGTAGCCGATGCCGGCATCGGCCAGCGCCGCATGCGTCGCCGCCGCGGCCATCGCCGGGTAGGGCTCGTTGGAGCCCGGCTTGACGAACGGGATCATGCCGACACCGGAGACGAAGACTTTACGGTTCATTGCGGTTTCTTCCGTGCTGATGCGTGATGGGAGTGCCGGCGGCCGGCCAGGCGCAGCAGCCTGCCACCATCGCCGATGCGACTCAAGCGCGCGGCGCCGACCGCCATTATGAACGCCAGCGTTGATCAGCAGCGATTTTTGGCGTCTTCAGTCATTACTGAAAAAGCGGCGCGCCTTGAATTCACCGCTCGCCTCGCCTAGCGTAACGAACCCGGCAGGCCGCGATTTCAGCCGGTAAAATGACCGCTGCCGGCACACGTCCGGCGGCCGCTAGGAGATGCAGGCATGACGGAACTGATGCGCGAAGCCAGCCTGATCGGCGGCCGGTGGGTCACCGCGGATCGCTGGATCGACGTCGACGATCCCGCCACCGGCGAGCGCATCGGCCGCGTGCCGCGCTGCAGCGCCGAGCAGGCGACGCAGGCGATCGCCGCAGCGGAAAAAGCGATGATCCCCTGGGCCAAGCGCACCGCGAAAGATCGCGCCGCGGTGCTGCGTCGCTACTACGACCTGATCATCGCCAATGCCGAGCCGCTGGCTGCGCTGCTGACGCGCGAACAGGGCAAGCCGCTGACCGAGGCGCGCGCCGAAATCACCTACGCCGCCGGCTTCATCGAATGGTTCGCCGAAGAGGCCAAGCGCGTCTATGGCGACGTGCTGCCGAGCCATGCCGGTGACAAGCGCATCGTCGTGCTGAAGCAGCCGATCGGCGTCGTCGCGGCGATCACGCCGTGGAATTTTCCGGCGGCGATGATCACGCGCAAGATCGGCCCGGCGCTGGCCGCCGGCTGCGGTGTGGTGCTAAAACCCGCGTCACAGACGCCGTTCACCGCGCTGGCGCTCGGCTTGCTTGCACAGCAGGCCGGCCTGCCCGATGGCCTGCTGAATGTCGTGACCGGCAGCGCCGCCGAAATCGGCGACGTGCTCACCGCCAGCGACACCGTGCGCAAGCTGTCGTTCACCGGCTCCACCGAAGTCGGCGCCAAGCTGTACGCGCAGTGCGCGCCGACGATCAAGAAACTCAGCCTGGAACTGGGCGGCAACGCGCCCTTCATCGTGTTCGACGACGCCGATATCGACGCGGCCGTGATCGGCGCGATTCAGTCCAAGTTCCGCAATGCCGGCCAGACCTGCGTCTGCGCGAATCGCATTTACGCGCAGGCCGGCATTTACGACCAGTTCGTCGAGAAGCTGTCGGCGGCAACGGCCAAGCTGCATGTCGCACCGGGCACCGAAAGCAACTCGGAAATCGGCCCGCTGATCGACGAGAAGGCCGTCGCCAAAGTACGCGAACATATCGACGACGCCGTATCGAAAGGCGCGCGCGTGGTCACCGGCGGCAAGCCGCATGCACTCGGCGGCCGTTTCTTCACGCCGACCGTGCTGTCCGGCGTCACGCAGCAGATGGCGATCGCACGCGAAGAAACGTTCGGCCCGGTGGCGCCGGTGTTCCGCTTCGAAACCGAGGACGAGGTGATCGCGATGGCCAACGACACGCCGTTCGGTCTCGCCTCGTATTTCTATGCGCGCGACATCGGCCGCGTCTGGCGAGTCGCCGAGCGCATCGAGGCCGGCATCGTCGGCGTCAACACCGGCCTGATCTCGACCGAACTTGCGCCCTTCGGCGGCGTGAAACTGTCCGGTCTCGGCCGCGAAGGTTCACGCTACGGCATCGACGACTACCTGGAGATCAAGTACGTCTGCATGAGCGTCTGATCTGTGCTTGCCTATCCCTCCGGGAGAGGTCGGCGCTTTGCAGGGTGACGGTTGCTGCGAGTCCCTCACCCGGCCCTTCGGGCCACCCTCTCCCGACGGGAGAGGGGCACAAAAAAAGGCCGCTTTCGCGGCCTTTTTTATTGCAAACCAGCTTACGCGTTGACGTCGACGACGACGCGCCCGCGGATCGTGCCGGCGACAATCGCCTCGCCCGCCGCCGCGGCTTCGCTCAAGCTCACGGTCTTGCTGATCGATTCCAGCTTGCTCGCGTCGAGGTCGCTGGCCAGGCGCTTCCAGGCCGCTTCGCGCTTGGCCATCGGCGCCATCACGCTGTCGATGCCGAGCAGCGACACGCCACGCAGGATGAACGGCGCCACCGAGGCCGGGAAGTCCATGCCCTGGGCCAGGCCGCAGGCCGCGACGAAGCCGCCGTAGCGCGTCTGCGCGCAGGCATTGGCCAGCGTGTGGCTGCCGACGCAGTCGACCACCGCGGCCCAGCGCTCCTTCTGCAGCGGCTTGCCGGGCGCCGACAGCGTAGCACGGTCGACGATTTCGGCAGCGCCGAGCGAGCTCAGATACTCGGCCTCGGAGGCCTTGCCGCTGGAGGCAACCACCTTGTAGCCGAGCTTGGACAGCAGCGCGATCGCGACGCTGCCGACGCCGCCGGTCGCGCCGGTGACCAGCACTTCGCCGGCCTCGGGCTTGACGCCGTGGGCGACCAGCGCCTCGACGCACAGCGCCGCGGTATAGCCGGCCGTGCCGATCGCCATCGCCTGCTTGGAGGTGAACGCGGCCGGCAGCTTGATCAGCCACTCGGCCTTGACGCGCGCCTTCTGGCCGAGGCCGCCCCAGTGGCCTTCGCCGACGCCCCAGCCGTTGAGCACGACGCGATCGCCGGGCTTGAACAGATCGCTGCTGCTGGATTCGACGACGCCGGCAAAATCGATGCCCGGCACCATCGGAAACTTGCGCACCACCGGCGACTTGCCGGTGACGGCCAGGCCATCCTTGTAGTTGATGGTCGAGTATTCGACTTTGACCGTGACCGCGCCCTCGGGCAGCTGCGACTCGTCGATGTCAGTGACGGCGACCGACTGCGCGGTCTCGTTCTTGGTGATCAGCAGAGCTTTGAACATACGAAATCCTTTAGACGACGATCAACGGATTGAACGGCCGATCGAACGGCCGATCCACTGGTGAATGATGAAAGTCCGGGGATCATAGCGTCCCCGGACGATAGTCAACAACGTTGTTGAACGGCGCGCCTGGGTCTCAGGCGGCAAGCAGGCCGGAAAGACGCCCGCGGATGATGGCCTCGGCATCGGCCACGATGCGCTTGATCAGCACCTCGCAGGTCGGCACGTCATGGATCAGGCCCTGCACCTGGCCGGCCCAGATCAGGCCGGCGTCGACGTCGCCGGTTTCCAGTGCGACACGGCCCTGCGCGCCCTTGACCAGGTGCGCGATGTCCTCGAACTTCGCCTCGGGATTTTTCAGGATCTCGACGACCTTGTCCGACACGCTGTTCTTGCCGACGCGGCCGGTATTCTTCAGCGAGCGGAAGATCAGGTTGGTGCCGCGCTCGTCGTTGGTCACCAGCAGCTGCTTGATGTTGTCGTGGATCGGCGCCTCGACTGTGGCGCAAAAGCGCGTGCCCATATTGATGCCTTCCGCGCCGAGCGCCAGCGCCGCGGCCAGGCCGCGTCCGTCGCCGAAACCGCCGCTGGCGATCATCGGAATCTTGACCTTGTCGGCCGCGGCCGGGATCAGGATCAGGCCGGGGATATCGTCTTCACCGGGATGCCCGGCGCATTCGAAGCCGTCGATCGAAATCGCGTCGACGCCCATACGTTCCGCCGACAGCGCGTGGCGCACCGCGGTGCACTTGTGCACGACCTTGATGCCGTGCGACTTGAAGTCGTCGACGTGTTCCTGCGGCTTGTGGCCCGCGGTTTCGACGATCTTGATGCCGCTGTCGATGATCGCCTTGCGGTACTCCGCATACGGCGGCGGATTCACCGACGGCAGGATCGTCAGATTCACGCCGAAAGGCTTGTCGGTCATCTTGCGGCAGCGGTCGATTTCGGCGCGCAGCGCGTCCGGCGAAGGCTGGGTCAGCGCGGTCAGGATGCCCAGGCCGCCGGCATTGGACACCGCGGCCGCGAGTTCGGCGCGGCCAACCCACATCATGCCGCCCTGCACGATCGGATGTTCGATGCCGAACATCTCGGTGAAGCGAGTCTTCAATGTCATTTCGGCGCCATCCGGATCGCGCCGTCGAGGCGAATGGTTTCACCGTTGAGCATCGGGTTGGTCACGATGCTCTCGACCATTTGCGCATACTCGTCGGGCTTGCCGAGGCGGCTCGGGAACGGCACCTGCCGGCCGAGGGAGTCCTGCGCTTCCTGAGGCAGCGACTCCAGCAGCGGCGTCAGGAACAGGCCCGGCGCGATGGTCATCACGCGAATGCCGTAGCGCGAGAATTCACGCGCGATCGGCAGCGTCATGCCGACCACGCCGGCCTTGGACGCGGCGTAGGCGGGCTGGCCGATCTGGCCGTCGAACGCGGCGACGCTGGCGGTGTTGATGATCACGCCGCGCTCCTCGCCGATCGGGTCGGCGGTGTGCAGGCTGGCGGCGAACTTGGACAGCACGTTGTAGGTGCCGAGCAGATTGATCGTGATGATCTTGCTGAAATCCGCCAGCGGCATCGCCGTGCCGTCGCGGTTGATGACCTTGCCCGGCGGGCCGATGCCGGCGCAGTTGACCAGGATGCGCGCCTTGCCGTGCACGCCTTCGGCTTCGGCGACGGCTGCGGCGACGGCCGCCTCGTCGGTGACGTTGACGGCGACGAAATGGCCGCCGATCTTGGCCGCCTTGGCGCGACCGAGGTCGGCGTTCAGATCGAAAATCGTGACCTTGGCGCCGGCTTTCGCCAGGCGCTCCGCGGTGGCGCCGCCGAGGCCCGATGCGCCGCCGGTGACGATGGCGGCGACTCCCTTGATCTCCATTTTTTTGTCCTTTCGGGTGTGACCCGGCTGTGTTGCGTTAGCTTGCTGTCATTCCCGCGAAAGCGGGAATCCAGGTGACGTTATCAGCCTCACTGGATTCCCGCTGCGCGACAATGACCTGCTCGGAATTTCTACAGCGCGCGCGCAATCACCATGCGCTGGATGTCCGAGGTGCCCTCGTAGATCTGGCAGACACGGACGTCGCGGTAGATTTTGGCAGCACCGAACTCTTCCAGGTAGCCATAGCCGCCGAGGGTCTGGATCGCGCCGGAAACCACCGCCTCGGCGGTCTCGGACGCGAACAGCTTGGCCATCGAGGCTTCCTGCAGGCCCGGCAGGCCGGCGTCCTTGATTGCTGCGGCATGCAGTACCAGCTGGCGTGCGGCCTCCAGCCGGGTCGCCAGGTCGGCCAGGCGAAAGCCGACCGCCTGATGCTCGATGATCGCCTTGCCGAAGCTCTTGCGCTCCTTGGCGTAGGCCACGGCGAGGTCCAGCGCAGCCTGCGCCATGCCGATGCACTGCGCGGCGATGCCGATACGGCCGACCGCCAGGTTGGCCAGCGCGATGCCGTAGCCGGCTCCTTCGGCGCCGAGGCGCAGGTCGTCGGCGACGAAGACCTCGTCCAAGCGGATCGCGCAGGTGTCCGATGCGTTCTGGCCGAGCTTGTGCTCGACCTTGTCGACGCGGTAACCCGGCGCGTCGGTGGGCACGATGAAGCCGCTGATGCCGCGCTTGCCGGCGGCCGGATCGGTGATCGCATAGACCATCGCGATGCCGGCGATCTTGGCCGAGGTGATGAACTGTTTGGAGCCGGACAGCCGGTAGCCGCCGTCGACTTTCACCGCGCGCGTGCGGATCGCGGACGCGTCCGAGCCGGCATCGGTTTCAGTCAGCGCGAACGCACCGATCATGCGCCCGGCGATCAGGTCGGGCAGAAAACGCTGCTGCTGGGCCGGCGTGCCGTCTTTCAGCAGGCAGGACACGATCAGGCTGTTCTGGATGCTGACGATGGTCGACAGCGCGCCGTCGGCGGCGGCGATTTCCATCAGGCTCAGCGCATAGGACACGTAGTCGGCGCCGGCGCCGCCGAATTCCTCGGGCGCGGCCATGCCCATCACGCCAAGCGCGGCGAGCTGCTCGAACAGCTCCTTCGGATAACCGCGCGCCGCTTCATAGGCAACGCTGTTGGGCTTGATGCGCTCCTGCGCGAACTCGCGGACCGCATCGCGAATCGCCTGCTGGGTTTCGTTGAGGATCATTCGGAAGACGCTTCTTTGTCGTGCTTGAGGGACCGGCATTCTGCCGAGTTCGGGGCACCGCCGACCGCACTGGTCCGACCAGCTGGCGACGACCTCATTCGGCCGCGGTCCAGGTCGAGGTCAGCGCGTGCTGGGACAGATACTTGGTCGAGCTCCAGCCGCCGTCGACGACGATGGTCTGGCCGTTGATGAAGCTGCCGCCCGGCGAGCACAGGAACGCGATCGTGCTGGCGATGTCCTCGACTTCGCCGAGGCGGGTGTGCGGCGTCATTTCGACATTGATGCGCTTGAACGTCGGATCGTCGAGCCGGCCCTGCACCATCGGCGTCACCGTGACGCCGGGCGCGACGTTGTTGCTGCGGATGCCGAGCGCGCCGTACTGGCAGGCGATATGGCCGGTCAGCGCATTCAGGCCGCCTTTCGCCGCGGAATAAGCGCCGCCGCGGCGGCCGCCGATCACCGCGAAAGTCGAGGTCACGTTGATGATCGCGCTGCCCGGCTTCATCAGCGGAATCACTTCGCGCGCCAGCCGGAACGGCGCGCGCAGCATCAGGTTGAGAAAGCCGTCGAGCATCGCGTCGTCGGTTTCGTGCAGCGGCTTGGGGCTGCCGGCGCCGGCGTTGTTGACCAGGAAGTCGATGCGGCCGAAGCGCGACATCGCCGCCTCGACGATGCGCCGCGGCGCGTCGTCGTCGGTGACATCGACCGCAACGGCGGCAATCAGCTCCGGCCTGGCGATGGCTTTTTCCAGTTCGGCGAGCTTGCCGGCGTCGCGGCCGACGCCGACCACGGCGATGCCCATGCCGGCCAGCTTGACCGCGGTGCCGAAGCCGATGCCGCTGCTGGCTCCGGTGACGATGGCGACTTGCATCGTTAACGCTCCGTCTTGATGTTGGCGATGCGCGCGTTGGCGGCTTCGAGCCCGCCGGCGTACGCGATCAGCACTTGTGCGCGCTTGACCAGCAGATGCGGATCGGCCTCGTCGCTGAAGCCGATGCCGCCGTGGATTTGAATGTTTTTTCCCGCGTTGCCCAGCGCCGCGTCGCCCGCCACGAACACGGCGCACTCGGTCTGCAGTATCGCGTCTTCACGGCCTTCGTCGATTGCCACCGACGCAAAGCTGACTTGATCGCGCGCGCAGCGCGCCGCGATCGCCATGTTCGCGCAGTGATGCTTCACCGCCTGGAACGTGCCGATCGGCCGCCCGAACTGTTCGCGCAGGCCGGCGTAGGCCACGCCCATCTGCAGCGCGGCGTCGGCGATGCCGGCGAGCAGTGCCGCGTCGAGCAGCCGCAGCCGCAGCAGGCCGGCGGCGTCGAAACTCGCCACCGCCGCGCCGAGGCCCGCGCCTTCGTGCAGGTTCGCGACCCATAGCCGCTGATCGAGCGCGCGCGTCTGCAGGCCTTCGAGCGCATACAGCGCCGCGCCGTCGGCTTCGCGCAGCAGCAGCCACTCGGCGCCGGGGCTGTCGACGACGACGACACGCTCGCCGCGTCGATAGCCGGCGGCGACACGCTTGCCGCCCAGGCCGGACAGGCCACTGTGCGCCGCGCCGAGCGTCGCCAGCACCGCCGGCGATGCCAGGCGGCGGCCGAGGCCGATCGCGATCAGCGCCTCTTCGGCCGCGCCCAGCGCGCTGCCGCCTTCGGCCTCGCTGACGCAGATGCCGAACACGCCGGCCTGCTCCAGATGCGACCAGACCTCGGGACTCTCGTCGTTGGCGACATGCAGCCGCGACAGCGGCAGCAGCTCGTTGATGGTGTCGTCCATCGCGCTGGCCAGCGCCAGCTGATCGGCGTTCGGGTGATAGCGGGTGTCGGCCTGCACGGATCTGCTGCCTCGCTGGTAGGGACGCGTATGGGGTGCATTGTATCGCGGCCACGGCCCCGCTCAAATCGCTTATCCAACATCGTTGTTGATAACCGCGACTACTGACGCACTGCAGCACGCGCCATCGCAGCTTTTAGATCAACACTGTTGTTATGATTGTGGCCTTCATCATGGACGAGCGTGCCGCGCTCAACACGGCACGCCACCCCTTTTCGATCGACGACACAGATGACCGACTCTCGAGCATTGCAAGGCGTCCGGGTACTGGACCTGACCCGGGTATTGGCCGGCCCGTTCTGCGGCCAGATCCTCGGCGATCTCGGTGCCGAGGTGATCAAGATCGAGCGCCCGGGCGCCGGCGACGACGGCCGCATGTACGGCTTCTCGCAGCTCAAGGACAAGGATGGCAAGGCGACGCGGGAATCGGCGTTTTATCTGACCGCCAACCGCAACAAGAAGTCGGTCACCGTCAACATCTCCAAACCGGAAGGCCAGGCGCTGATCCGGCGCATGGCGGCCGAATGCGACGTGCTGATCGAAAACTACAAGGTCGGCAACCTGAAGCGCTATGGCCTGGATTACGACAGTCTCAAGGCCGTCAATCCCGGCCTGATCTACTGCTCGATCACCGGCTACGGCCAGACCGGGCCGATGGCCGAGCGCCCCGGTTACGACGGCCTGTTTCAGACCACCGGCGGCCTGATGGCGGTCACCGGCCATCCGGACGGCTCGCCTGGCGCCGGCCCGCTGAAAGCCGGCCCCAGCCTGGTCGACGTGTTCACCGGACACAACGCCGCGATCGCGGTGCTCGGCGCGCTCAACCAGCGCCACGTCACCGGCAAGGGCCAGTACATCGACGTCGCGCTGCTGGATTGTTCGATCGCGATGGTCTCGCACATCATGCAGGACTACCTGGTCTCCGGCGTCGCGCCGCCGCGCCTGGGCAACGGCGGCAACGGCGGCGGCCCGGCCGACCTGATCAACTGCGCCGACGGCATCATCTACGTCTCCGCCGGCACCGACGAACACTGGCGCCTGCTGTGCGAGCTGATGCAGCGCCCCGACCTGTTCGCCGATCCGCGCTTCGACACCAACCCCAAGCGCGGCCGCAACCGCAACGAGCTGGTCGCGATCATCATCGACTGGAGCAAGCACTGGAGAACCGCCGATCTGCTTGCCAGCCTGGACAAGCTCGGCGTGCCGGCCGCGCGCTACAACAGCCTGCCGGAAGTCTGGGAGGACGAGCAGGTGCAGCATCGCAAGCTCAAGGTGACGATTCCGCACCCGGTATCCGGCCAGGTGTCGCTGATCGCCAGCCCGCTGGCCTTCATGTCCGGCTCGCCGATGCAGTACGCGGCGCCGCCGACCATCGGCCAGCACACCGACGAAGTGCTGCAGTCGCTGCTGGCGATGCCGTCGGAAGAAATCGCGCGGCTGCATGAGAGCGGCATCGTCTGAGCGTGAGCAGGACCACCCCACATGACTGAAGACGCCACAACGCCATGACCGGTTCAATTTCCGAATTCAGACGCCAGGCCCGCAGCTGGCTGGAAGCCAACGTGCCGTCCGAGCCTTCGCCGGAAGACGGCCCCGCTTCACGCGAGTACGTGCTGAACTGGCAGAAGACGCAGGCCAGGGGCGGCTGGGCCGGCATTGCCTGGCCGAAGGAACTCGGCGGCCGCGGCCTGTCGGTGCTCGAGCAGATCGTCTGGTTCGAGGAATACGCGCGCGCCAAGGCGCCGTCGCCGCTGAACGCCTCGTTCGTGATGCTCAACCACGCCGGCCCGACCCTGATCGCCTGCGGCACGCCGGAACAGAAGGCCTATCACCTGCCGAAGATCCTGGCCGGCGACGTGCTGTGGTGCCAGGGGTTCTCCGAACCCGGCGCCGGCTCCGACCTGGCCAGCCTCAAATGCAAGGGCAGCATCGACGGCGACGACATCGTCATCGACGGCACCAAGATCTGGTCGAGCTTCGCCGACGTCGCCGAATGGCAGGAGCTGCTGATCCGCACCGATCCGGCCGCCTCGACATCGAAGGCGCTGACCTGGCTGATCTGCCCGATGGACGCGCCCGGCATCACCGTGCGTCCGATCCGCACGATGGCCGGCCCGCACAAGTATTGCGAAGTGTTCTACGACAAGGTGCGTGTGCCGCTGAGCAACGTCGTCGGCGGCGTCGGCAATGGCTGGGCCACGGCGATGTCGACCTTGAGCTTCGAGCGCGGCACCGCGGCGCTGGCGCTGCTGATCGGCTACACGCTGAAAGTCGAAGGCCTGCTCGAAGCCTGCCCGGCGGAGCGCGTCGAGCTGCGCATGCGCCTGGCGCGGCTGCGCGCCGAAGGCGCCTCGATCCGCGCCGCGACGTATCGCTTCGCGCTGGACTGCGAAGACAGCGTGCCCGACGCGCAAGGCTCGCTGATGCGGCTGAGCTTCGCCGAGTTTACTCAGCGCGTCGCCGCCGCGGCGATCGATCTCTACGGCATCGATGCGCCCGAAGTGGTCGGCATGCACGGCTGGGGTCACGACTACCTCGACGTGTTCTCCGAAACCATCGCCGGCGGCACCGCGGAGATCCAGCGCAACATCATCGCCGAGCGCGTGCTCGGGCTGCCGAAAGGGCCGCGCTAGGCGTCGACGACAAGGCCATGCGTGAGGTGATGCCGGCTTTCCGCTGAGCTCGCCGCTGCGCTAGGCTGCGCGGCCCGTGCCACGCAGAGCTGCTCTCCATGCCGACCGATGATCGCCCGTCGAACTCGCCGCAGTCGGTCACGCGCGTGATTCAGATCCTGGAAGCGCTGTGCGCCAGCCCGGCGCCGCTGAGCCTGGCGCAGATCAGCCGCACGCTGGATGCGCCCAAGAGCAGCCTCGCGGCGCTGCTGCGCGGCCTGGCCGAAGCCGATTTCGTGGTGTCGTCGGACAGCGTGTTCCGCCTCGGCCCGGCCGCTTATGGGCTGGGCAGCGCGCTGCTGGAAGCGCGGCGCAATCTGCAGTCTTCCGATCTCTTGCGTGAAGGCATGCGCCGGCTCGCCGAGCGCTCAAAGGAAACCGTGCTGTTCGGCGTGCGCGATGCCGACGGCAGCTCGCTGACCTATGTCGACGTGATCGAGAGCCGCAACGCGGTGCGCTTCGCGATTGCGCTGGGCGATCGTCGGCCCTTGTATTGCACCGCCGGCGGCCGCGTGCTGCTGGCGGCACTGCCCGAGTCCGAATTACGCGCGTATTGGCGCGCGCTGAAGCCGCAGCCGCGAACGCCCGATACCGAAACCGACAAGCGCCGGCTGGCCGACGCGGTCGCGCAGGCGCGCAGCAGCGGCGTCGCGCAAACCGTCGACCAGGCCGCCGACGGCGCCGCCGGCACGGCGAGCCTGATCTTCGACGCGGCCGGGCAGGTGCTCGGCGCGCTGATCGTCGCGGCGCCGAGTTCGCGCGTGATCAAGGGGCGCAGCGAGGAGCTGTCGAAACTGGTGGTCGAGGAGGCGAGCTTGATCTCGGCGACGCTGGGGTATCGCAAGCCGAAGCGCGGCTGAGTCCACACCTGCCGCGTTCACAGCCTCCGTTCATCCCGAGTAGCCGCGAAGCGGCGTATCGAGGGACGCATCAAGCTCGGTCCGCTCCCTCGATACGCGCCTGCGGCGCTACTCGGGACGAACGGAAGGTGCGCGGACTTTCAGGAGTCGGAGTCTCAGCCGTCGACCACGACGACGCGAGCTTGATCTCGGCGACGCTGGGATATCGCAGGCCGAAGCGCGGCTGAGTCCACACCTGCCGCGTTCATAGCCTCCGTTCATCCCGAGTAGCCGCGAAGCGGCGTATCGAGGGACGCATCAAGCTCGGTCCGCTCCCTCGATACGCGCCTGCGGCGCTACTCGGGACGAACGAAATGTGCGCGGACTTTCAGGAGTCGGAGTCTCAGCCGTCGACCACGACGACGCGAGCTTGATCTCGGCGACGCTGGGGTACCGCAGGCCGAAGCGCGGCTGAGTCCACACCTGCCCCGTTCACAGCCTCCGTTCATCCCGAGTAGCCGCGGAGCGGCGTATCGAGGGACGCATCAAGGTCGGTCCGCTCCCTCGATACGCGCCTGCGGCGCTACTCGGGACGAACGGAAGGTGCGCGGACTTTCAAGAGTCGGAGTCTCAGCCGTCGACCACGACGACGCGAGCTTGATCTCGGCGACGCTGGGGTACCGCAGGCCGAAGCGCGGCTGAGTCCACACCTGGCGCGTTCACAGCCTCCGTTCATCCCGAGTAGCCGCGGAGCGGCGTATCGAGGGACGCATCAAGCTCGGTCCGCTCCCTCGATACGCGCCTCCGGCGCTACTCGGGACGAACGGAAGGTGCGCGGACTTTCAGGAGTCGGAGTCTCAGCCGTCGACCACGACGACGCGAGCTTGATCTCGGCGACGCTGGGATATCGCAGGCCGAAGCGCGGCTGAGTCCACGCCTGCCGCGTTCACAGCCTCCGTTCATCCCGAGTAGCCGCGAAGCGGCGTATCGAGGGACGCATCAAGGTCGGTCCGCTCCCTCGATACGCGCCTCCGGCGCTACTCGGGACGAACGGAAGGTGCGCGGACTTTCAGGAGTCGGAGTCTCAGCCGTCGACCACGACGACGCTCGAAGGCGCTTCCGGCAGCGTCAGCCCCAGCTCCTCGAACACCGCTGCATTGTCGGCACCGAGCATCGGCGCCGGCCCCGCGACCTTGCCCGGAGTCTGCGAAAACCAGCTCGGAATGCCCGGAAAACGCACTTTGCCCTGCGGCGTATCGACGGTTTCAAAAAAGCCGACAGCGTTCAGATGCGGGTTGTCGAACAGCTCGTCGGTGGTGCGCAGCGGCGCCGCGGGAATGCCGAGTTTCTGCAGCAGATCCAGCCATTCCTGCGTCGTGCGCTGCAGGAAGGTCTCGCCCAGGAGGCCGTAGACCTTGTCGATCTGCTTCGCGCGCTGCTCCAGGGTCGCCAGTTCCGGGCCGGCCCAGGCCGGCTTGACCGCGTCGACGAACAGCGCCCAGTGCTTGTCGTTGTAGATCAGTGCCGCGACGGAGCCGTCCTTGGTCTTGTAGGGGCGCCGGTTCGGCGCGACCGCGCGCGGATAGTGCGCCTTGCTCAGCGGCGGATCGAACATCGCGCCGTTGGCATGCTCGACGAGCATGAACGAGGCCATGGTCTCGAACATGCCGACTTCCACTTCCTGGCCTTCGCCGGTGCGCGCGCGGTGGAACAGCGCCATCACGGTGGAATACAGCACGGTCAGGCCGGCGACCTTGTCGGCCATGATCGTGCCGACGAAATCGGCGCGGCCGGTCAGCAGCTGTTGCACGTGCGTCAGGCCGCATTCGGCCTGCATGGTGTCGTCGTAGGCCGGCAGATCGCCGTCGGGGCCGCGGCGGCTGTAGCCGTAGCAGTTGGTGTAGACGATGTCGGGCCTGATCGCGGCGACGTCGGCGTAAGCGAAGCCGAGCTTGGCGATCGCCTTGCCGCGCATCGAGTGAATGAAAACATCCGCGGTCGCGATCAAGGCGCGCAGCGCCTGCTTGCCCTCGGCGCTCTGCAGGTCGAGCATCACGCTGCGCTTGCCGCGGTTGACGTTGACGAACACGCCGCTCAGGCCCGGCGCAGGGCCAACCGAAATGTAGCGCGTGTTGTCGCCGGCCGGCGGCTCGATCTTGATCACGTCGGCGCCCATGTCGGCCATGATCTGCGTGCTGTACGGCCCCATCACCATCGCCGTAAGGTCGATCACGCGCACGCCGGCGAGCGGCCCCGCAGCCTTGGCGGACTTGCCCATGAGGTTCTCCAATGCACGGTCCCGATTGGCCGTTTGTCGTATGTTACGTCATACGCATTCCGGTTTGCTGAGCTAATATCCGCACGCCGCGTTTTTCCAGGCCCCAACCACAGCCGAGTCCGACACCATGGATTTCTCACTGACCCCGGATCAGCAGAACGTCCGCGACGCGATCCTCAAGCACTGCTCGCAGTACTCGCCTGAATACTGGCTGGAGCGTGATCGTGACGGCGTTTTCCCGCTGGATTTCCACCAGTCCATGGCCGACGCCGGCTGGCTCGGCATCGCCATGCCGGAAGCGGTCGGCGGCGCCGGTCTGGGCATCACCGAGGCCGCGATCATGATGCAGGCGGTGGCCGAGGCCGGCGGCGGCATGACCGCGGCGTCGAGCATCCACGGCCCGGTTTTCAGCATGCAGCCGGTGTCGCTGTTCGGCAGCGACGAACAGAAGCAGCGGATGATTCCGAAAGTGCTCAGCGGCGAGGACCGCATCTGCTTCGCGGTCACCGAGCCCAACGTCGGCCTGGACACCACCAAGCTGAAGACGCGCGCCGAGAAACGCGACGGTGGTTATCTGGTCAACGGCGAGAAGATCTGGATTTCGGTGGCTCAGGTCGCCAACAAGATGATGCTGCTGGCGCGCACCACGCCGCTGGACCAGGTCAAGCGCAAGACCGACGGCCTGTCGCTGTTCTTCACCGACCTGGACCGCAGCAAGATCGAGATCAAGCTGATCCACAAGATGGGCCGGCACGCGGTCGATTCGAACATGCTGTTCATCAACGACCTGTGGATTCCGGAACAAGACCGCATCGGCAAGGAAGGCGACGGCTTCAAGCTGATCCTGCATGGGCTCAACCCGGAGCGCATCCTGCTCGGCGCCGAGGCTATCGGCATCGGCCGCGCCGCGATCCAGCGCGCCGCGCAATATGCGCGCGAGCGCATCGTCTTCGACAGGCCGATCGGCATGAACCAGGGCATCCAGCATCCGCTGGCCAAATGCTGGATGCAGCTCGAAGCCGCGAACCTGATGGTGATGAAGGCCGCGACGCTGTTCGACAAGGGCCTGGACTGCGGCGTCGAAGCCAATGCCGGTAAATATCTCGCGGCCGAAACCGCGTTCGAGGCCTGCCACACCGCGATGCTGACCCTGGGCGGCATGGGCTACGCGCAGGAGTACCACGTCGAACGCCTGCTGCGCGAAGTGCTGATTCCGCGCACCGCGCCGGTCAGCCCACACATGATCCTGAATTACATCGCCGAAAAGGTGCTGGAGCTTCCGAAGTCCTACTGATAAGTTGCGCGGCAAAACAACATTGAAGCCACGCAGGGGAAAATCGGGATGGCGATTCAGGCAGCAGCATTCAACGCACGCTCGTGGCTGTTCGCGCCCGGCGACAGCGAACGCAAGATGGAAAAGGCGACCGCGAGCAATGCGGACGTCGTGATCTTCGATCTCGAAGACGCGGTCACCGATGCCGAGAAACCCAGGGCGCGCGCGCTGGTCGCGGCCTTCCTGAAAGCGCAGACCACCAACCGTGAGCGGCTGTGGGTGCGGATCAATCCGATCCAGACCGAATATGCGCTGGCCGATCTGGCCGCGGTGATGCCGGCCAAGCCGGCCGGCCTGCTGTTCCCGAAACCGCGCAGCCGCGCCGACGCCGAGCTGCTGGATCACTATCTGACCGCGTTCGAAGCCGCGGCCGGCACCGAAATCGGCTCGACCAAGGTCATGCTGCTGGTCACCGAGATGCCGGAGAGCATGCTCGCGATCGGCAGCTATGCCGGCGTGCCGCGCGTGGTGGCGATGACCTGGGGCGGTGAAGACCTGGCGACCGCGCTCGGCGCCAGCGACAACCGCGGCGACTATGGCGGCTACGACTTCACGTATGAACTCGCGCGCAGCCTGTGCCTGGTCGGCGCCGCCGCGGCCGGCGTCGCCGCGATCGAAACCATCCACGGCGATTTTCGCGACGAAGCCGGCCTGCGCCAGCGCGCCGCGGCGATGCGTCGCGCCGGCTGGCGCGGCATGCTCGCGATCCATCCGGCGCAGATCGATCCGATCAACGAGACGTTCTCGCCCAGTGCGGAAGAACTCGCGGCCGCGCAGGAAATCGTCGATCTGTTCGAGGCCAACCCGGGCATCGGCACGATCGGCTTCAAGGGCGCGATGCTGGACCGGCCGCATCTGCTGCGCGCACAGGCGCTGCTGAAGACGGCGGGCAAGGCATGAGCGACGGCCTCGATGTTGTGCCCTCTCCCACCGGGAGAGGGTGGCGCGTAGCGCCGGGTGAGGGCGCCGCAGAGTACAAACCGGCTGGGTATCTGCGAGGCCCTCACCCCTGCCCCTCTCCCGGTGGGAGAGGGGTTTGCGTATCGGGAGCCGTCTCGTGAGCGTCGTCATCAGCGATGCGGCGCAGCTCGATCTGCGCCGGTACATCAAGGCCGGTGATCGCATCGTCTGGGGCCAGGCCTGCGCGGAACCGACCACGCTGATCGAAACGCTGATCGCGCAGGCCGACGCGATCGGCAATGTGTCGGCGTTCGCTGGAACGAGCTTCTCGAAGCTGCTGACGGTCGAAGCCGCAAGCAAGATCTCGCTGTCGAGCATGGGCGCGATCGGCACGCTGCGCACGCTGACCGCGGCCGGCAAGCTCGCCGTCGTGCCCTGTCATGTCAGCCAGATCGGACCGATGATCGAGCAGGGCCTCATCGGCTGCGACGTTGCCTTCGTGCAGCTCAGCCCGGCCGACGCCGACGGCAATCACAGCTATGGCCTGATCGGCGATTATGTCGAGGCGATGGTGTCGAAAGCGCGAGTGGTGATCGCAGAAGTCAACGACCAGGTGCCGTTCACCAACGGCCCGACGCTTCATGCTTCGCGCATCCACTGCGCGCTGCAGGTATCGCGGCCGCCGGTGGAAGTCGCGGCCGCGAAAATTGCCGACACCGACGAGGCCATCGCGAAATTCGCGGCCGCTTATATCGAGGACGGCGCGGTACTGCAGACCGGCGTCGGCGCGGTGCCGGACGCGATCCTGAGGCTGCTGCTCGATCGTCGCGATCTCGGCGTCCATTCCGGCATGCTCGGCGACGGCCTGGTCGATCTGGTCCAAGCCGGCGTGATCACCAATGCGCGCAAGGCGATCGACACCGGCGTGTCGATCAACGGTGCTTTCATCGGCACGCGCCGCCTGTACGACTTCGCGCACCGGAACAACAGCATTCGCATGTGCAGCACCGCGTACACGCACGACGCCGCGGTGCTGGCGCAGCTCGACCGCCTGGTCACGATCAACTCGGCGCTGGAGGTGGATCTGAGCGGCCAGGTCAATGCCGAGCAGAGCGGCAATGCCTATCTCGGCGGCACCGGCGGCCAGGTCGACTTCGTCCGCGCCGGCGCGCGATCGCGCGGCGGCCATTCGATCATCGCGCTGTCGGCCACCGCCAAGGGCGGGAGCCTGAGCAAGATCGTCACCGCCTTGTCCGGGCCGGTGACCACCGCGCGCAGCGACGTCGACATCATCGTCACCGAATTCGGCGCCGCCGAACTCAAGGGCCAGAGCCTCGCCGAGCGCGCGCGCCGGCTGATCGCGATCGCGCATCCGAACTTCCGCGAGGAACTCGAGCGCGCCGCGCATCCCATTCTGCAGCGAGGTTTCTGATGAGCAATGACGCAGTGCGGTTCGATGCACGTGAAGACGGCATCGCCATCATCACCATCAACCAGCCCGATACACGCAACGCGCTGAGCCGCGCGGTGCGCGAAGGTCTGTTCGCGGCCTGGCAGCGCTTCGAGAACGAGGCCTCGCTGCGTGTCGCGATCCTGACCGGCGCCGGTGAGAAGGCCTTCTGCGCCGGCGGTGACCTGAAGGAGATGGTCGAGCGCCAGCTTCAGGTGCCGCCGCGCGACATGTTCCCGATGCTCCACGACAACATCGAGCTGAGCAAGCCGACCATCGCCGCCGTCAACGGCGTCGCCTTCGCCGGCGGCTGGATGCTCGCGCAGGGCTGCGATTTGTGCGTGGCCAGCACCGCGGCGAAGTTCGCGATCACCGAGGTCAAGGTCGGCCGCGGCTCGCCGTGGGCGGCGCCGCTGATCCACATGATCCCGCAACGCATCATGATGGAGATCATCCTCACCGGTAAGCCGATCACCGCGCAGCGCGCCTACGAGATCGGCCTGGTCAATCGCCTCGCCGAGCCGGCCGCGCTGATGGACACCGCGATCGAACTGGCCAAGGAGATTCTCGAGGGCGCGCCGCTGTCGGTGAAGGCCGGCCGCGAAACGGTGATGCTCGCCACCGAAATGGGCCGCTCGGCCGCGCTGCAGGCGGCGCGCGCAGCGCACGAGTACGCCTACTGCAGCGAAGACGCGAAGGAAGGGCCCAAGGCTTTTGCGGAGAAGCGCAAGCCGGTTTGGCGCAACCGGTAGGACTGGAAGCGCGGGTCCGATCCCTCGATACGCGGGCAAGCCCGCTACTCGGGACGAGCGGAGGATGGTGGCATCCGCATGTGAGGACACAAGCAAACTCCGTTCGTCTCGAGTAGCCGCAGCGCGGCGCATCGAGAGACCGGACGAAGCCCTCAGCCCTTGCGCGCCATCTCGAAACTGCGGCGAATGTGATCGGACTGACCGGTGGGCACCGGCGACAGCACCCAGGGCGTACCGGGATCGCGAATGCCGGCCATCTGCTGGTCGACCTGTTCCACCGACCACGACGGCTGAAACACGCCCGGCGTTTCCGCCAGATAAATGCGCGCGAGGCGCCCGGCCATCGCCGACATGATCTCGCCGGTCACGCTGCAGTTTTCGTGCGCCAGCCAGGCCACCAGCGGCGCGACCAGCTCCGGGCCCATCGGCGGATACTGCGAGGTATCCAGACCTTCGGCCATGCGCGTGACCGCGCCGGGCGCGATCAGATTGCACTTGACGCCTTCGGCCGCGCCTTCGAGCGCGGCGACATTGCTCAGGCCGATCATGCCGGTCTTCGAGGTCGCGTAATTGACCACGTTTTGATTGCCATACAGGCCGCTGACCGAAGTGGTCAGCACGATGCGGCCATAGCCGGCCGCGCACATCAGCGGGAACGCCGGCCGTACCACGTTGAACGCGCCGCGCAGATGCACGTCGAGCACCGCGTCGAAATCCTCGTAGCTGATTTCCTTCAGCGAGCCGCGGCGCACGTTGCCGGCGTTGTGGATCAGCACGTCGATGCGGCCGTAGTGATCCAGCGCGGCGTGGATGATCGCCTTGCCGCCTTCCGGCGTCGCCACGGTATCGGTGTTGGCGACCGCGATGCCGCCGGCGGCCTGGATCTCGTTGACCACTTCCTGCGCCGGGCCGATATCGACGCCCTCGCCCTGCAGGGTGACGCCAGGATCGTTGACGACGACTTTCGCGCCCCTTGAAGCCAGCAGCAGCGCATAGGCGCGGCCCAGGCCGCGGCCGGCGCCGGTGATGACGACGACGCGATCGTCGAATCTGAGATCGGCCATGGGTTCTCCTCTGAGTCGTTATGTGTTGTCGCAGCGAAAGCTTAGCTGATCAGCAGTGCTGTCTGCTTCGCTTCAGGACACCGCTTTGGATTTTCGCAGTTCGGCGATCTGCTGCGGCGTCAGGCCGAGAATGTCGCGCAGGATGTCGTCGGTGTGCTGGCCCAGCGCCGGCGGCGCGCTCGGATGCGGTTGCACATCGCCGGGGAACTTGATCGAGCGCCCGACGATCGGGATCTTGCCGAGGATCGCGTGCTCCACCTCGACCACCATGTCGCGCGCCACCGCCTGCGGCTGCGCCAGCGCTTCGCGGATGCCGAGGATGGGCGCATGCGGCACTTCGAATTCCGACAGGATCGCGGCCAGTTCATCGACGCTCTTGCGCGTCGTCACCGCCGCGATCATCGCGTTGACGCGCTCGCGGTTGTCCTTGCGGCTCTGGATGCTGCTGAAGTCCGGGTCGTGAATGCGATCCTGCATGCCCAGCGCCTTGCAGATGCGCTCCCAGAAGCCATTGGTCAGGCAGGCGATGATGATGGAACCGTCGCGCGCCGGAAACGCGCCGTAAGGCACCAGGTTGGGATGCTGCGAGCCCTGCGGCTTCGGGTCTTCGCCGGTGAAAAAGGCGAGCTGCGCCAGGTAGCCGAGCATGCCGAGCAGGCCGTCGAGCAGGCTGACGTCGATCAGGCGGCCACGGCCGGTGACGCTGCGCTCGTACAGCGCCGCGAGTATGCCGATCGGCCCGTTGATGCCGCCGACCAGATCGCCCAGCGGAATGCCGAGCTTGGTCGGCATGCAGCCGGGCTCGCCGTTGACACTGAGCGCGCCCGACAAGGCCTGCACGACGATGTCGAACGACGGCCGGTCACGCAGCGGGCCGGTCATGCCGAAGCCCGAGATCGCGCAATAGATCAACCGCGGATTGATCGCGGCCAGCGTCTCGTAACCCAGGCCGAGGCGGTCCATCACGCCGGGGCGGTAGTTCTCGACCAGGATGTCGCAATGTGCGGCGAGCTGCTTGGCCAGGGCCACGCCGGCCTCGGTCTTCAGATCGAGCACGATGCTTTTCTTGCCGCGATTGCCGCTGATGAAATAGTGGCTGACGTCCTGCCGGAACGGCGGAAACGTGCGCGTGTCGTCGCCGCTGCCGGGCGGCTCGATCTTCAGCACTTCGGCGCCGAGATCGGCCAGCGCCAGCGTCGCGGCCGGGCCGGCCAGCACGCGCGTGAAATCAAGCACGCGGATGCCTTGCAGCGGGCCGGGCCAGCTTGGGTTTTTGGATTCGGTATCAAGGTTCATGGCATTACCTGCAATCCCTCTCCCCTTGTGGGAGAGGGTGGCGCGCCAGCGCCGGGAGAGGGGTTGCGCGGCGCAAACAGCAACGCCGGCTTACGCCGGCGTTCCCCTCTCCCCTAGCCCCTCTCCCACGAGGGGAGAGGGGTAGCGCCATTAACCGCGGCTCGGCAGCTCGACGATCGCCACACCGCTGGCCGACAGCTCGTCACGATGCGTGATCGCCTTCTGGCTGATTTCCAGCAGGTGCTTGCCGTCTTCGACGTATTTACGCGTGACCACGCCGTCGATGAAGATCACGTCGCCGTCCGGATTGTGACGACGGATCTGGCACTTGCTCTTGCGCAGGAAGCCTTCGTCGCCGATCCAGTTGGTCAGCTGGTGGGTCAGCCAGGAGCAGCGCTCGGGGCCGTAGTCGTAGGCGCCCGGCGCGCCGACTTCCAGCGCGAAGGCCTCGTCCCAATGCACGCGCTCGGGGCAATCGAGCACGTTGAAGCGGTTCTTGATGCCGGCGCTCGGATGCTTGACCTGCAGCTTGTGCGCGAGCTTGTTGGCGCGGATGTAGAGGCCGCCCCAGCCCTGCGCGTAGCAGATGAAGCCGGTGACCGTCATCGGGCCCTTGAGCATGCGCGGCAGCTCTTCGCCTTCCTTGACGTCTTCCCAATAGCGTGTCTTGGCGCCGCGGATTTCCTCGTTGTCGTAGAGCTTGGCCCATTCCTTGAGCTGCTCGTCCTTGAACGGTTCGACACGGCCGCGCGCCTCGGTGTACTTGGTGCCGCGCTCGCGCGCTTCGTCGCGATCGGTGCGGAACACCCAGGAATCGCATTCGGCGAGCTTGTCGCCGGTCTGGTTGAAGAAGTCGACGTGATAGATCTGCTGGAACGAGCGGCCGGCGAAGCGCGTGTTGTGCTCGACCAGGTCCTTCAGATAGGCCACTGTGGTGAACTCGGTGCCGGCGAGCACCGGCTTGTACCAGGTCCAGTCGGCGCCGGCCCACATCGCGTGCACGCCCGGCAGGCCGCCGCAGTAGCCGGAGACGATGCGGCTGGTCGAGAACAGGAAGCTCGGCAGCGCGACGACCTTGCCGAACTTGGTCTTCGCGGCATAGGCCGGATCGCACCACAGCGGGTTGTCGTCACCGATGCCATGCGCGTAGTGACGAATGTTGTCGCGGTTCGCCTCGAAGTTCCACGGCTCGACCGTGTTCTCGATCTTGACGCCCATGCGCTCGCGCAGATGAGCGAGACCTTCTTCAGTGATTTTGGGAAAGCGGTTTGAACCGTCAGCAGCCATGGTGATTCTCCTTCAGTAATCGTTTACTGGCGTAAAGCCGTGTTTCGTTTCGTGCTTGTCGCCGCGTCTCAGGCCGCGGCTGCCGCCGCGGCGGCGGCTTCGCGATCACGCAGCACCTTGCGGTGAACCTTGCCCGCCGGCGTCTTCGGCAACTCGGCGACGAAGACGACGTGGCGCGGAAATTCGTGCTGGCTGAGGCGCTCGCGCGTGAACGCCTTGAGCTCGTCGCCGAACGCATCGCTGCCGGCGCGATCGCTGACGATGAAGGCCTTGGCGACCTGGCCGCGGGTCGCGTCGGGTACGCCGATGATCGCGGCCTCTTTGACGTCCGCGTGCTTCAGCAGCGTCGCCTCGATTTCAACCGCGCTCATGGTCCAGCCGGCGGAGATGATCACGTCGTCGGCGCGACCGCAGTGATACAGATAGCCTTCGTCGTCGAGCTTGGCGAGATCCTTGGTGGTTTCCCAGTGATCCTTCTTCCACAGCATCAGCTCGCCGGTTTCGCCGGCGGCGGTGGGGCTGCCGTCGGCGCGTTGCACTTCCAGCCTGAGGCCCGGTACCGGCTTGCCCAGCGCGCCGGGCTTGACGGTGAAATCCCGGGCGCCCGGATAGTTCACCAGCACCACGCCGATTTCGGTGGTGCCGTACATGCTGCAGGCCGGAACCTTGAAGTATTCCTCGATGAACTCCAGCGTCGCCGGATCGATCGGCTCGCCGGTGAACGACAGCTTCTGGAAGCAGAACCTGAAGTCCGAAGCCTTGCCGGTGTTCTTCATCATGCGGTAGTGCGTTGCCGCCGCCGACATGTTGGTGATCTTGTAATCCTGCAGCGCCTTGAGCAGACGTACCGCGTCGAAGCGGCCCGAGAAAGTGCCGGTGGTCACGCCCAGCGCGAGCGGCGCCAGCGTGCCGTGCCACAGTCCGTGGCCCCAGGCCGGTGACGACGGACAGAAGAACTCGTCGCCCGGACGGATGCCGGTGCCGTACAGCGCCGCGAACATCAGCGTGACGATCGCCTTGTGCGTGTGCTTGACTGCGGCCGGCAGCTCGCGCGTGGTGCCCGAGGTGTACTGGAACACGGCCAGATCCTCGCCCCGGCTCTTGGGCGAATACGTGGCCGGGTAGGCTTCCAGCGTCCTCAGGAACGCGGCGTCGGCGACGATCACCTTGACGCCGTCGATCTGCCGGGCGATCTCGGCCTTCTCGGCATTGGTGATCAGCAGCTTGGGCTTGCAGTCGTCCAGGCGCAGGCGCAGGCCGTCGAGGCCGAACAGCGTGAACATCGGCACGCTGATCGCGCCGGTCAGCGTGGCACCGAACAGGCTCACGTAGAACGGCAGCGACGGCTCCAGCATGAAGGCGATGCGGTCGCCCTTGTCGATGCCCTGCGCGTCGAGCCAATGCGCGAAGCGCGAGGCGCCGGCGGCGATCGTGTCGAAGCTGAGGATTTCGTCGCTGCCCGCGGAATGCGCGATACGCACCGCGGCGCGGCCATCACCCTTGGCGTGGCGCAGGATGCACTCGTTGGCGATGTTGAAGCTGCCTTCACGGTCGCCGTCGAAAAGCTCCCACAGAGCCTTGGATTTGGCGTGCGCCTGGGCGTCTGCGTAGCTGGTGTAGTCGGTGAGCTTGGCCATCGATGCCGTCGTGTTTCGCCTGAAGCCGCGTGCGGTGCGCCGGGCTTTCGTAGTGCCGAAAGTATGGGGCAGAAAATCGGTTCATTGCAAATACTGAATATAATTCTATATATTGAATAACGAAACGAGAGCTCTTCCCTCCATCCGACAACGGTTCTGCCATGGCTACCAGCAAGCGCGTTGCGCGTCCCGATCGTGATCTCGCCAGCGCCGTCGAGGCGAGCAAGGCACCGGCGATTTCACGCGCCGCCGCCGTGCTGCGCCTGCTCGGCAAGAGCGATACGCCGCTGGGCCTGCAGGCGATCGCGCGCGAACTCGGCCTGGTGCCGAGCACCTGCCTGTACGTGCTGCGCGCGCTGGTCGCCGAGGAATTCGTCGCGCTGGACGCCGACACCAAGCGCTATTCGCTGGAAGCCGGCGTGCTGACGCTGGCTCGCGACTGGCTGCGGCGCGATCGCTTCAACGATCTGGCGCAACCGGCGATCGACCGCATCAGCCGCGCTTTCGACGTCACCGTGCTCGGCGTGCACATCGTCGGCCTGGACCACATCGTCGTCGTCGCGGCCTCGCAGGCCAGCCACAATTTGCAGCTCAGCGCGCAGATCGGCAGCCGTTTTCCGGCGCTGATCAGCGCCACCGGCCGCTGTATCGCCGCGTTCGGCGAACACAGCGAAGCCGAGCTGGAATCGCGTTTCAAGACGCTGCGCTGGGACGAGCCGCCGAGCTTCGACAAATGGAAAGCGCAAGTTGCGCAGACCCGCACCCAGGGCTTTGCGATCGACCAGGGCAACTACATCGCCGGCGTCACCGTGCTCGCCGCGCCGGTATGGAAAACCCGCGCCAAGCTCAGCCACGCGCTGGTCGCGATCGGCATCGGCAGCGCGATGAAGCGCGCCGGTCTTCCGGCCTTGCAGGCGGCGCTGGTGTCGGCGACGCGCGAGCTGTCGAACCAGCTCAGCGGGCTGACCTCGCAGGGCTGATGTGACATCGAGGGTCGGCCGGCTCCCTCGATACGCGCCTGCGGCGCTACCCGGGACGAACGCGGCTTTGCTGGCGCATCGCCTTCGTCGTGGTTCGTAATCTATGGAGCCAAAGTCCGTTCGTCCCGAGTAGCCGCACAGCGGCGTATCGAGGGGCCGGATCGAGCTTCGTCGGCTCCCTCGATAGGCGCCTTCGTCGCTACTCGGGACGAACGGGGTTCGGCTACAGGATCAAGAATCAGCCGCTTTTTCGACGTCGGCAGCCTTCGTTACCTTGGTCGTCGCTGGCAGCACTTTCATGATCACCGAGGCGTCGGCGATCGGACGGCCGGCGACGCTCAGGCGCGCATCCAGGAACAGCATCGTGCGCGTGCGGTGACGCAGCGTCGCCTCGCCTTCGAGCAGATCGCCGACGCGGCCGGCGTCCAGAAAGCGCGTGTCCATCTGTACCGTCACCATGGCTTTTTCGCCGGTCAGCCAGACCCCGATCAAGGTCGCGGTCTGATCGAGCAGCGCCATCAGCGTACCGCCATGGATCACGCCGATCGGGTTGCCATGCTCGGGCCCGGTGCGCAGGCCGTAGCGCCAGCTGTCGCCGTCGCGGCGCGCCAGCAGCGGGCCGATGCGTTGCATCAGGCCGATGGTCTTCAGTTCGCGCCAGCTCTCAGCCGTCAAATCGCTCATCGTTCACCTGCCGGCGCTGTCAAGCCTGCCGCCCGATCCGTCAATGGACGCATAGCATAACGGCGACCCGGCCTGCGTTAAACAACAAAGCTGTTCATTTGCTCCCCAGGCCGGCCGTTTGAAGTAAAGTATTTGCCATGGACGCAGCCGGCTCGTACCGGGAGCACCAACAGAACGACAACAGGAGAACCCATGCCCAAGTTCGATCCGCCATCGGCTGCCATCGCGCTGGAGTTGCAGCAGACGGTATCGGCCTTCGCCTATGAGATCGACACCAACAACGGTCTCGACCTCGCCGATTTCTACGCCGAGGACGGCGTGTTCTTCGTCGGCGACACGCAGTACAAGGGTCATGCGGCGATCAGGAAGTTCTACGCCGACCGCCTGGAGCGCATTCCCGGCCAGCACAAGGACGGTATCCGCGTCGGCACGCATACCTTTCTGAACCTGCGCACGGTGATCAAGGACGCGCAGCATGCGACGGTGTTCTTCACCAACGTCAGCTACGCCGGCGAAGGCCATCCGCCGGTGCGCATGACGATCACGCCGGCGATGATCACCGCCTGCCACATGGATTTTCAGCTGGAAGCAGACGGCGTCTGGCGCATCACTGCCTTCATAGGCAAGCCGCTGTTCATCGGCGACGATCCTTTCACGCGCGCGCAGCTGCTAAAAAACTAAACCGACGACACGCACGCCGCGCCGATCGCGGCGAATGAACCGATAGAGGAGCCGTGGTATGAAGCTGGGTCTGCCGGAAGACAGCCTGCCTGTGCTGGAGATGTTCGAGGGATTCTTCGCCACCGAGTCGACGCCGGCGCGCGTGCGTGCGGCCGAGCCGCTGGGTTTCGACGCGGCGCTGTGGCGCGAGCTGGTCGCGATCGAAGCGCCGTTCATGCGCCTGTCGGCGGATGCCGGCGGTGGTGGCATGAGCCTGTTCGACGCCTGCCTGATGATGGAGCAGGCCGGCCGCCGTCTGGCCTCGGTGCCGCTGGCCGAGGCCGTGGTCGCGCTGCGCGTGCTCGGCGAACTCGGCGGTGACGTGGCCCAGCAATGGATAGCCAAGGTCCGCGACGGCGAAAGCGTATTGACGCTGGCGCTGCACGACGCCAGGCCCGGTGAGACGCAGCTGGTGCCGGGCGCCGCAGTGGCCAGCGGCGTGCTGACGTTCAACGGAAGCGACGTCGCGATCGACATTCCCGCCGCGGCGCTCGCTGCACCGGCAACCCTGTCCGGCGTCGGCATCGGCGTGTTCACGCCGGGGGCCGGCGAGCGCGTCGTCATCGCCAGCGGCGAGCGCGCCGCCGCGGTCTGGGCGGCCGGCATCGAGGAATGGAAGCTGCTGACGTCGGCCGCGCTGATCGGCCTGTCCAAGGAAGCACTGGCGATGGGCGCCGCCTATGCCTGCGAGCGCATCGCCTTCGGCCAGCCGATCGGTGCCAACCAGGGCATCGCCCATCCGCTGGCCGTCGACGCGATCGACGCCGACGGCGCCGGCCTGCTGCTGTACTGGACGCTGCGCGCGATCGCCGACGGCGAGCCTGATGCAGCGGCGACGGTGTCGATGCTGTACTGGTGGAGCGTGCGGACCGCGACCCAGTGCGTCGCGCATTCGCTGCACACCTTCGGCGGCTACGGCCTGTCGGTCGAGTACGACATCCAGCTGTATCACCGCCGCGCCAAGACCTGGGCGCTGGTGCTCGGCGATCCGCAGGCCGAGCTGGTGCGTGCCGGCCGGCGTCTGGTGTTCGGCGAAAAAGCGGTGCTGCCGGATCCGGGCGTCGTCGATGTCGACTTCTATCCGCCGACCACCGGCAAGGAGCTCGCCGACGAAACCCGCGCGCTGTTCCAGCGCATCCTCGATCCGGCCAAGCACAACCTGGTCGATCACAATTTCGAGTCGCACGACTGGGACGTGCACCGCGCGCTCGGCGAAGCCGGCCTGCTGTATCCGGACTGGCCGGTGAAATGGGGCGGCCGCGGCGCGGATGCGGATTCCACGCGCGCCAGCCTGACCGTGTGGCAGGAAGTCGGCTACGCCGGCCTGCCGCGCAGCACCACCTCGATGATCGGCCACGTCGTGCAGAAAACCGGCAAGCCGGAGCTGCAGGAAGAAGTGCTGCTGCGCATGGGCCGCGGCGAAATCAGCGCCTGCCTGGGCTACACCGAACCCTCCGGCGGCTCCGACGTGTTCGCTGCCAAGACCCGCGCGGTGCGCGACGGCGACGGCCCCGACGCCGGGTGGATCATCAACGGCGCGAAGATGTTCACCTCGGGCGCGGAGCTGGCCAGCTACGTGATCCTGATCACCCGCACCGATCCGGACGTGCCCAAGCACAAGGGCATCACCGTGTTCCTGGTGCCGATGGACAAGCCCGGCATCACGATCACGCCGGTGCACACCTTCATGGACGAGCGCACCAACGCGACGTTCTATTCCGACGTGCGCGTCGAGGACAAGTATCGCCTCGGTGAAGTCAACGGCGGCGCCAAGGTGCTGGCGGCGGCGCTGACGATGGAGCAGGGCGGCGGCTACTACCACATCCTGATTCGCGAGATGGCCGACATCGTCGTCGAATGGGCGCGCGGCGAGCAGCGCAACGGCCGGCCGCTGGTCGAGGATTCCAACTTCCTCGCGCGCGTCGCCCGCGCCTACGCCGACAGCCGCATCAGCGAAGTGCTGTCGGGCCGCGTGCTCGGCTCGCGCCTGGCCGGTATTCCCGACCTCGCCTTCGGCCCGGCGTCGAAGGTGTTCTCGACCGAGGCCTTCATCGTCGACTCCGCCGACCTGCTCGATCTGGCCGCACCGCGCTCGCTGCTGCGCGGCCAGGACGGCTTGGGCCTGGTCGAAAAAGGCTATCGTCACTCGACCGCGACCTCGATCTACGGCGGCACCAGCGAAGTGCTGCGCAGCATGGTCGCCGAACGCCGGCTCGGCCTGCCGCGCAGCCGCGCCTGAGTTTCGCAGGGCGGCCCGCGGGCCGCCCCAGGCAAGCGGTCCCGCGATGACCGCCGAAGCGGGGCTGCCGGCGCCGCGCCGCTACGCGGCGATCGCCGCGATTTCGCTCGGCACGATCCTGACCACGGTCGACGGCTCGATCGTCAACGTCGCCTTGCCGACGCTGGCGCGCGAGCTGCACGTGCAGGCGTCGTCGGCGGTGCTGGTGGTCACGGTCTACCAGCTGGTGATGATGATCGCGCTGCTGCCGCTGTCGGCGCTGAGCCAGCGCCTCGGCCAGCGCGCCACCTATCAGTACGGCCAGATGCTGTTCCTGGTCGCGACGCTGCTGTGCTTCTTCGCCAAGAGCCTGCCGGTGCTGGTGCTGCTGCGCGGCCTGCAGGCGCTGGGCGCGGCGGCGGCGATGAGCGTGGTCGCCGCGCTGATCCGCGCGATCTACTCGCCGTCCCAGCTCGGCCGCGGCCTGAGCTTCAACACCGTGATCGCGACCACCGCGGCCTCGGCGGCGCCGATCATTGGCGGCGCGGTGCTGTCGGTCGCGCGCTGGCCCTGGCTGTTCGCGATCGTGATTCCGTTCGGCCTGCTGTCGATCGCCATCGGCCGCCGCACCCTGCCCGAGGGCGGCGGCCGCAAGGCGCCCTACGACCTGCTCGGCGCGCTGCTGAGCGCGGTGATGTTCGGCCTGCTGGTGTCAGGCCTGGAGATGGGTGTACACGGCGACGCGCCGCTGATTGCGGCCGCGCTGCTGACGCTGGGCCTGGCCGTCGGCATCGGCTTCGTGCGCTGGGAACGGCGCCAGGCCAACCCGGTGCTGCCGATCGACCTGCTGCAGCTGCGCACCATCGCGCTGCCCTGCCTGGGCTCGCTGTTCGGCTATGTCGCGATGATGATGCTGAACGTGGCGCTGCCGTTCCGGCTGCAGCAGCAGTTCCATTTCAGCCCGGCCGCGGCCGGCGCGGCGCTGGCGCCGATCCCGATGATGATGATGGTGGTCGCGCCAGTCGCCGGGCTGTTGTCGGATCGCATTCCGGCGAGCCTGCTCGGCGCGATCGGCATGGTCATCGGCGCGCTCGGCCTGGGCAGCCTGGCCTTGCTGCCGAATGCGCCCGGCGCATTCGACGTGATGTGGCGCGTCGCCGTCTGCGGCCTGGGCTTCGGCATGTACTTTCCGCCGAACGCACGGCAGGTGGTCGGCGCCGCGCCGATCGCGCGCGCCGCCGCGGCCGGCGCGCTGTACTCGACGATACGCGGCGTCGGCCAGACGCTGGGCGCGACCACGGTCGCGGCACTGCTGGCGCTGGGTGTCGGCACCGGCGCGGCGCCGTCGCTGATCGCCGCCGCGCTGGCGCTGATCGCGGTGCTGTGCAGCCTGCTGGTGCTGCGAACGTCTGCACCAACACCCGTTCGTCCCGAGTAGCCTCGCTTGCGAGGCGTATCGAGGGACCCGACCGCGATCCGGTCCCTCGATACGCCGCTAAAGCGGCTACTCGGGACGAACGGCGTGCGGAGCCACGAAGCGCGGCCGTCCCAGCGTCGCCAGCGCCAGGCTGCTGAGCGCCATCAGCGCCATCGTCAGCAGCAGGAACGGCGCGTAGCCGCCGTAATGATCGAAAGCCGCACCCGCGGCCAGCGGCCCGAACGCGCTGCCCAGCGCCAGCGCGCCGGTGATCGCGCCGAACAGCACGCCGAAGTGCTTGAGGCCGAAGTGCCGCGACGTCAGGTACGCGATCACGTCGACTTCGGCGCCCAGCGTCAGGCCGAACGCGGCTGCGGCCAGCGACTGGCTCAGCGGATTGGCGCCGTCGAAATACAGCAGCGCGCTGGCGACGATGGGCAACAGGAACACCGCGGCGCCGACGCGATGCGCCGGCAGCCGGTCCAGCAGAAAGCCGGTGCCGAGGCGGCCGAGCAGCGAGAACAGGCCGACCAGCGAGGCGACGCCGGCCGCGGCAAGCGGATCGGCGCCGCGATCCTTCAGGATCGGCACGAAGTGCACGACGATGCCGAGCGCGGTGAACGTGAACAGGCCGCTGGCCAGCAGCAGCCTGTAGAACGCCGGTGAGCGCAGACCTTCACGCACGCTGACGCCGGGCAGCGCACCGGCCGCAGCCCGCGACGCGACGCTGCGCCGCAACGGGCCGTCCTGCGCGCCGCGGAAGAACAGCAGCATCACCGGCAGCACCACCGCGGCCCAGATGCCGCCCATCGCCGCGAATGCATTGCGCCAGCCGTAGGCGCCGATCAGAGCCGTCGACAGCACCGGAAATACCGCCGCGCTCAGCGAAGCGCCGGACAAGGTGATCGCGAACGCCAGGCCGCGCGACTGCTCGAAGCGGCTGCCGACTGCGCTGGTCCACACCGTCGCCTGCAGCCACAGGTTGGCGAACGCGATCAGGCACCACAGGCCCAGCCAGTTGGCGGTGCTGCCGGTGGCGGTGCCGAGCATCGCGAACGCGCCGGTCATCAGCAGCACGCCGATCAGCCCGACGATGCGCGGGCCGAGCCTGTCGACCAGCAGGCCGATCGGAATGCTCAGCGCGGCGCCGGCCAGGCCGGCGATGGTGATGCCGCCGGAAATCTGCGCGCGCGACCAGCCGAACTCCTGCTGCAGCGGTGCGACGAAGGCGCCGATGCCGTAGGTGTGCAGCACCGCGGTGGAATAGCCGATCGCGGCGGCCACGGGCAGCGTGCCGAACTGCCGCCATTCCTTGAAGGCACTGTTGGACGTGCTCATTGTGGTTCTCTCCTTGAGGTCGGCGGGTCATGCCCCGCGCTACGACCGCATGATCGTCATGCCCGCGAAGGCGGGCATCCAGTTCCCTCGCGGATCGAACGACGCTGTGCCTTGCAGGACTGGATTCCCGCTTTCGCGGGAATGACAGACTAAGCCTTGAAGCTTTCGATCGGCTCGATCGCCTTCATCATCACCAGCGGAATTTCGCGCTGCGTCGAGGCCTGGTAGCTCGCGAACGGCGGAAATACACCGACCATGAAGTCCCAGACGCGCTGGCGCTCTGCACCGGCGGCCGCTTCGCGCCAGCTGGCGCGGAACGCCTGCGTCGCGACCTGGAAATCCAGCTGCGGTGTCTCGACCAGGTTCAGATACCAGGCCGGATGATGATCGGCGCCGCCCTTGGAGCCGACGATCACCACCTCGCCGCCGATGTCGCCGTAGATCAGCGGCGTGATGATGGTCTTGCCGCTCTTGCGGCCCCGATAGCGCAGCAGCAGCGTCGTCGTGAACGGATGGCCGCCGATGTCGTGCACGTCGACGATGTGGCCGCTGGCGCCGCCGGACTCCAGATACATCTCCAGATGCTCGGTCTTCCAGTCGCGCCGCGCTGCGGCGATCGTGGCGCTGCTTTCGTTGCTCATCGGCTGCTCTCCCCGTCGGCGCGGCTTTTCTACGGCGCGTAGCCCAGCATCGACTTCACTTCCAGGTATTCGTGGAAGCCGAATTCGCCCCATTCGCGGCCATTGCCGCTCTTCTTGTAGCCGCCGAAGGGCGCGTGGAAGTCGTAGCCGCCGTTGATCGAAATCCAGCCGGTGCGCATGCGCCTGGCGACCGCGTTGCAGGCCGCCGCATCGGCGCCGTTGACGTAGCCGGCGAGACCGAAGTCGGAGTCGTTGGCGATCGCCACCGCATCGTCGACATCGTCGTAGCCGATCACCACCAGCACCGGCCCGAAGATTTCCTCGCGCGCGATGCGCATGCTGTTGCTGACGTTGCCGAACACGGTCGGCTTGACGTACCAGCCCTTGCTCAAACCCTCCGGGCGACCGGCGCCGCCGGCGACGATCTTCGCGCCTTCGCCGACGCCGGTCTCGATGTATTCCTGGATGATGTTGTACTGCGCCTTGGACACCACCGGGCCCATCGCGACGTTGCCCTTGGGGTCGCCGACGGTGACGCCTTCGGCCGCGGCTTTCGCTGCTTCCAGGGCTTCGGCCATGCGCTTTTTCGGCACCAGCAGCCGCGAACCGGCGCTGCAGGTCTGGCCGGAGTTGATCATCATCGACGAGGTCGCGCTGGCAACGTTCTTGGCCAGATCGGCGTCGTCGAGCACGACGAAGGCGCTCTTGCCGCCGAGTTCCTGGCAGACGCGCTTGACGCCCGGCGCAGCGTTCTTCGCGATCTCGACGCCGACGCCTTCGGAGCCGGTGAACGAAATCAGGTCGACGTCCGGATGCGTCGACAGCGCGGTGCCGATGACGGCGCCGCTGCCCTGCAGCATGTTGAACACGCCTTTCGGCACGCCAGCCTTGTCGAGAATTTCAGCGAAAATCTGCGCGGAATACGGCGCCAGCTGCGGCGGCTTCAGGATCATCGTGCAGCCGGTGGCCAGCGCCGGGAACACCTTGACCGCGATCTGGTTCATCGGCCAGTTCCACGGCGTGATCAACGCGCACACGCCGATCGGTTCCTTGGCGATCAAGGTCGCGCCGCGCTGCTCGCTGAACTTGAATTCCTTCAGCACCTCGATCGCGGTGGCCAGATGGCCGGCGCCGAGCGCGGTGTGGAAGCCCTGGGCAAGGCCGCTGGGCGCGCCCATTTCTTCCATGATCGCGTCGCCGATTTCGGTCTGGCGTTTCGCGTACTCGGCCTGGATCGACTGCAACACGTCGAGACGCTGCTCGCGCGTGGTCTGTGACCAGCTGGCGAAGGCCTTCTTCGCCGCGGCCACGGCCTTGTCGACATCGGCAGCCGAGCCCAGCGAGATCCTGCCGCTGACCGCTTCGGTTGCCGGGTTGATCACCTCGGCGGTTTT
The DNA here is from genome assembly GCF_965279055.1 of Hydrocarboniphaga sp. Classification (NCBI taxonomy): domain Bacteria; kingdom Pseudomonadati; phylum Pseudomonadota; class Gammaproteobacteria; order Nevskiales; family Nevskiaceae; genus Hydrocarboniphaga; species Hydrocarboniphaga sp. The sequence continues at coordinate 4,262,648 of NZ_OZ257125.1, forward strand.
CGGCGTGGACGGCGCGACCCACTGGCCGTCGATGTAGAACTTCAGGTATTCACGCATTTCTCTCTCCAGAATTTTTCTGGAATTTCTCCAGAATTTTTTTGCGCGCCGCGGGGCGCCACCACAACGCAAAAGGCCGCCAGCTTGCGCGTGGCGGCCTTTTTGCCTTACTGCGTGCCTTCGGCGTACCAGGTGCGGAAACGCGCGTAGTTCGGCGTATCCAGGTTCTGGTTGCCGCCGTGGTTGACGACCGGGTCGATCGGCACGTGGATGACCGTCGGCTTGCCGCTTTCGAAGGCGGCGGCGACGGCCTTGCTGATGTCTTCGCCCTTCTCCACGTAGACGCCTTCGCAGCCCAGGCCCTTGGCGATCTGGTCGAAGCGCACGTCCTTGCTCCAGTGCACGCCGGGCTCGGTGGTGTTGCCGTGGCCGAAGGTGCGCTTGTAGACGCCCACCTCCAGACCCCAGGAGTTGTCGACGCCGACGACGACGACCAGCGGCAGATTGAAGCGGTGTGCCACTTCGAGATCGCTGACGTGGTACAGGAACGCCGAGTCGCTGGTGGTCAGCAGCACCGGGCGCTTGCCGCCGTCGGCGATCGACGCGCCGATGGCATAGCCGAGGCCGGTACCGAGACAGCCGAAGTTCTGGTTCCAGACCACGTCATGCGGTTTGGACTGCAGATACGTCCAGGTGAAGATCACGGTGCAACCGCCGTCGCGCGCATGGATCGCGTTCTTCGGCATCGCCTTGGTGGCTTCGATGACCCACTGGCCGGTGTGCACGCGGCCGCTCTCGGTTTTGAACTCCTGCTTGGCCAGCCCGGCGAGGCGGTCCGCATCTTCCTTGATCCAGCGCTTGAGGTCCGGGTGCTCCTTGCGCGGGCTGCCCTTGAGTGCGGCGGAAAGCTGCGGCACCACGGTGCGCAGATCGCCCACCAGCGGCACGTCGATCGGACGGTTCTGGCCGATGGCTTCGGCATCGAGTTCGACGTAGATCCACTTGCGATCGGTGTTGCCCTTGGTCCACAGGTGACCGCGGCCGTAGTGCACCGGCTCGCCGATCTCGGTGCCGATGGCGACGACGACATCGGACTTGGCGACGATCTCGTCACCCACGTCGGAGAACAGATACGGGAAGCTGCGGTCTTCGACACCTTCGATGAAGGCGGTGCCGCCCGACGTCTGCAGGATCGGGCAGCCCATCAGCTCGGCCAGCTCGCGCACCTTCTGGCCGGCGCGCGTGCACTGCACCGCGTGACCGACCAGCAGCACCGGGCACTCGGCGCCCTTGATCAGCTCGGCGGCCTTGGCGATCGCGTTACCGTCCGCACCCGGCTCGAACAGGCGATACGAGGACGGCGGCAGCGCCGGCGGCACGTCCAGCTCCTGCTGGATGACGTGGGACGGATACTCGATGTAGACCGGACCCGGCGTGCCGGACTGGCAGACACGCAGTGCGTGGCGAACGATTTCGTCGGTCTGCTCGGCGTACTCGATGCTCGCGCTCCACTTCACCGAGTTCTCGAACAGCGGCTCCTGCTGGATGAACTGGATGCGGCCGCGGCGCACGCGCTGCTCGGTGATGCGCGCGCGCTGTCCGCCGAGGTAGATCACAGGCGTGTTTTCGACCAGCGAGGTCATCATCGAGCCGGCGGTCAGTGCAATGCCCGGGCCGAGCGTGGCGATACACAGCGCCGGGCGGCCGGTCATGCGCGCATAGCCTTCGGCCATGAAGCCGGCCGACAGCTCGTGGTGCGGCGTCACGACGGTCCAGCCGCGCTTCTCGGCTTCGACGAACAGATGCACGAAGTTGGGATCCGGGATGCCGAAAACGGCGTTGATGCCCTCGGCTTCGAGCAGTTCCAGGATGCGCTGGTAAACCTTCACCTTGCCACGCTCGCCGGAAGCGACGGCAGCGGCAGGGGTTTTTTCTTCTCCGTACATTCTCTTCTACCTTTGACTGATTCGGTTGAACTGCTGATGAGCTGAGCTAGCGTGATTGACCGGCCTGCGTTGGATCGGCGTCGGCGAGCAGCTGCAGATCGCCCGCTCCCATGTACTGCGCCAGATTGCGGTGGAAGTTGGTCACCTTGCGTTCCTGGTGCGGATTCGGCAGCGTGCCGCGGAAGCCGCGCGAACGCAGGCCGCGCTGCACCGCCGCCATGTTCGAGAAATCCTGCGCCAGCACCTTGCCCCATTTTTCCGCGGTCGGATCGGCGTAAACCCATTGCGTCTTCGGTTCTTCGCCGGGAGGAAAACGCTCGATCGCGAACGACTCGAAAATGCATTTGTTCGGATCGTCGCCGTAGGGCCGCGCGCGATAGCACAACGCGAACGTGATGCCCTGCAGGATCGACATGTTCGGGAAAATGCTCCAGGCCAGGCCGGCCTCGGACATCTGCTCCGGCGTGATCGTCGGCCAGTCGATGCCGCGCGCCGCGTCATCGGCTTTCGCGGAGGCCAGCCAGTGTTTGATCACCTCGCCGGCCGGCGTGCCTTCCGGCAGCTCGTCGACCAGGCGCCTGGCCGCGTTCACCAGCGTCTCGGTGGTGCTGGCCTTGTTGACGGTCGTATAGATTTCGTTCTGCAGCTCGTAGGTCGACACGCGCGGGTCCTTGCCCTTGCCGGCGCGCGTGATCGTGCTGCTCTGCTTCATCTTCATGGCCGGGTCGCGCTCGTCGAAGCCGCTGACGCCATGCAGTCTGTGCGCCTTGCTGTAGGCGTAATACTGGCCGTAGGCGAGCAGCTGCGGATGCGTGCCCTCGACGTGATACGGCTCCATGAACGCCTCGATCGCGGCTTTCCAGTTGCAGTCGAAGATCACCCACTGGCGCCACTTGTAGCGCATCTTCTCGAACGAAAACGGATCGAGAATCGACGCGGCCGGCTCCAGGTATTGGCGCAGCGGCACGCAGTTGGGATCCATGTTGATGAAGATCCAGCCGCCCCAGGTGTCGACGCGCACTTCGTTCAGATGCGTGCGTACGTCGGTCAGCGCACCTTTCCAGTCGCCCTCGTCGAGCTTGAAGGTGCAGTTGCCGTCGAGGTCGTAGCGCCAGCCGTGGAACGCGCAGACGAACATCTTGCGTTTGCCGCAGGCGCTGTGCTGCCCGGGCTGCACGTCGACCAGCTGACGGCCGCGATGCGAGCAGACATTGTGATACGCCTTGATCGTGCTCTCGCCGGTGCGCACCACCAGGATCGAGTCGCTGCCGACCTCGTAGCTGATGTAGTTGCCGATCTCCGGAATCTCTTCGACGCGACCGGCGTGCTGCCAGACTTTGGCCCACAGCCGGTCGCCTTCCTGGCGCGCGTATTCCGGCGAAACATAGGCATCCGCCGGGAACGTCAGCGGCTCGGCCAGATCTTCGACCTTGAACGCGGTGTGATCGCCGGCGCCGATATTCACAGAATAATTCACGATGTTCTCCTGTCTTCCGATGCCGCGGATCTGCACCGATGTCCGCTGCCGATCATGCGCCGCAATCAGCGCTCGACGACCAGACCCTGCATGTCGCCCTGGTCGCGCCAGTCCGCCATCAATTTCTGGAACGCATCCCAGCCCAGACCGTAGCCGCGGAACAGCGCCCACTTCGGCCGGTCTTCGCCCTCGTTGTTGAAATAGCCCGGCGGGCAGGCGTTCTGAAACTCCGAGAAATCGATCTCCAGTTCGCGGAAGTGCCGCACGTAGTCATCCTGCGCCTGCTGGCTCGGCTCCACCACCTTGAGTCCGCGCTTCAGCGACTCGGAGATGATGTAGGCGATATGCCGGCCCTGCTCGCCGAACTGCTCGGTCACCGAGGCGTTCAGGCCGCCCTGGATGTAGCCGATGTAGAACTGGTTGGGAAAGCCGTGCGTCATCGTGCCGTGCAAGGTCGACGGACCTTCCGACCAGTGTTCGTAGATCGACTTGCCGCCGCGGCCGGCGACGGTGTCCATGCCCCAGCGGCGCTCGAGATCGCTGGTGACTTCAAAGCCGCTGGCGAAGATCATGCAGTCGACTTCGTATTCCTTGCCGTTGGCGATGAAGCCCTTGGCGGTCATGCGCTGCACGCCCTTGGTTTCGGCGACGTCGATCAGCTCGACGTTGGGACGATTGAAGGCCGGATAGAACTCGTCGCTGGACAGCGGCCGCTTGCACAGGAAACGGTAGTAGGGCTTCAGCGATTCCGCGGTGGCCGGATCCTTGACCGCGGCGTCGACACGGCGGCGCAGCCGCTCCATCACGCGATAATCGATGACTTCGCGCCTGGCCATGAACTGCTCCATGCTCAGCGCAGGCCAGCCTTCGGCCTGCATCTCGGCCTGCAGATTGCGGTTCATCTCGGTCCAGATGTCGCAGATCAGGTCCGGCTCGCCGGGGCGCAGGCCTTCCATCGCGGCGTGATGGAAATTGACCTTGCGCTCCATCTGCCAGCCGGGCTGCAGCGTTTTCTGCCACTGCGGATCGGTGGGCGGATTCGGCCGCTCGTCGACGCTCGACGGCGTGCGCTGCACCACGTAGAGCTGCTTGGCGTACTTGGCCAGATGCGGCACCGCCTGGATCGCGGTGGCGCCGGTGCCGACGATGGCGACGCGCTTGTCCTTGAGCTTGTCCAGCTCGGGCTGGCCGTAGCCGCCGCCGGTGTAGGCGTAGTCCCAGCGCGCGGTGTGGAACATCTTGCCCTGGAACTGATCCATGCCGGCCAGGCTCGGCAGCTTGGGCATGTTCAGCACGCCACAGGCGAGCACGACGAAACGTGCGCGGATGTCGTCGCCGCGATTGGTGCCGACGCGCCAGCGCTGCAGCCGATCGTCCCAGCGCAGCTCGCTGATCAGCGTGTGGAACAGGGCCTTGTCGGCGAAGCCGAATTTCTCGGCGATGGAGCGGCAGTACTTCTGGATCTCCCAGCCGTCGGCGAATTTCTTCGACGGCATGAAGCCGGTTTCTTCCAGCAGCGGCAGATAGCAGTAGGACTCGTTGTCGCACTGGATGCCGGGATAGCGGTTCCAGTACCAGACGCCGCCGAAATCACCGGCGGTGTCGACATTGCGCAGACTGGTGACGCCGGCCTGGCTCAGGTGATACGAGGCCATGATGCCGCCCCAGCCGCCGCCCAGCACCAGCACGTCGAGATCCTCGGACAGCGGCGCACGCGGCTGCATCGGCATATGCGGGTCGGCTTCGAAGCGGGCGACCGAACCGCCGGTGGGGCGCACATACTGCTGCTGCCCCTCGGGACGCACGCGCTTGTCGCGCTCGAGGCGGTATTTCTCGCGCAGCGCAGGAATATCGATGTCCTGCGGCGTCTGCGTCGGCTGACACTGCATATGCGGCTTCTCCATCCGTCTAATCAACGATGCTGTTTATTTCAACTGCGGCAACTTTATATCATCTCGGACCATTTAGCAGGCGAAAAGCCGGCGGCAGCGTCACTGCCGCAGCGCACAAGACTTTCAATCGGTTGAAGGCGGATGAGGCGCGATGCCTGGCCCACGGGGCGGCCCCCGGTCGCGGGCAAGCCCGCTCCTACAGGGACATCACGGCGGTGCTTCGGCCGGTTCGAGGGCGGGCGGCGGCGGGCCGAGGCTGAACAGCGAGGCGGCGCTGGTCGCCAGCAGCGCGATGGTCAGCATCAGGAACGGCGCGTAGCTGCCGTAGTGATCGAACACCGAGCCGGCCGCGAGCGGGCCGAACGCGGTGCCGAAAGCCAGCGCCATCTGCAGCACGCCGTACAGCGCACCGAAATTCTTCAGGCCGAAATGCCGGGCCGCCAGGTAGGCGATCACGTCGACTTCGGAGCCGACCGTCAAGCCGATCGCGGCGGCGGCGAAGCCCTGGCTGACCGGGTTGGCGCCGTCGAGCAGCAGCAGCGCGCAGGCAATGATCGGAATCAGGAAGGCGATCGCGCCGACCTTGTGCCCCGGGAAACGATCCAGCAGCAGGCCGGTGCCGAGGCGGCCGACGATGGAGAAGATGCCGATCAGCGAGGCGATGCCGGCGGCTTTCAACGGCGCCGCGCCGGCGTCGGTCAGGATCGGCACGAAATGCACCAGCGCGCCGATCAGCGTGAACGAGAACAGGCCGCAGGCCAGCAGCAGTTTGTACAACACCGGTGAGCGCAGGCCTTCGGCCAAGCTGATGCCGCTGCGCACGGCGGGCGGCGGCGCGGCCGTCGCCGCGCGGCCAGCGTCACGCGCGCCACGGAACAGCAGCAGCAGCAGCGGGAACACCAGCAGCGCCCAGATGCCGGCCATCGCCCCGAACGCCGGGCGCCAGCCGTAGCGGCCGATCAGCCAGGTGCCGAGCATCGGGAAAATCGTCGCGGCCACCGAAGCGCCGGACAAGGTGATCGCGAACGCCAGTCCGCGTGAGCGCTCGAAGCGGCTGGCGACCGCGCTGGTCCACACCGTCGCCTGTACCCAGAACGTGCCGACCGCGACCACCGCCCACAGCATCAGCCAGTTCGCGGTGCTGCCGCTGGCCGTGCCGAGCAGGGCGAACGCGGCGCACATCGCCAGCACGCCGATCAGGCCGACGCGGCGCGGTCCGATGCGATCCACCAGCATGCCCACCGGAATGCAGAAGATCGCGCTGACGATGGCCGACACGGTGATGCCGGCCGCGATCTGCGCACGCGACCAGCCGAACTCCTGGTGCAGCGGCGCGATGAACGGGCCGATCGAATAGACATGCAGCACCGAGGTGGCGTAACCCAGCGCCGCCACCACCGGCAGAAACCAGTAGCCGCGCCATTCGGAAGCGGTGGTGTTGCCTGTCGCGTTCATGCTCGTCGCCTCGTCGGCCGTGGTTCCTTAAGCGAAAGCTTCTTCGCCTGCGAGCTTGGTCCGGTGCAGCATGCGGCCGGATTTGGGATCGTAAGGCGTGGCGCGATGCATGGTGCCGGTGTTGTCCCAGATCACCAGGTCGCCGACCGACCAGACGTGGCGATAGACGAACTGCGGCTTGGTGGCCCAGTCGCGCAGCTGCACCAGCAGCTCGGCGCTTTTCTTGAAATCCATGTCGACGACGTGGCGCGCGGTGGCACCGATGACCAGCGACTTGCGGCCCGAGCGGTGCTTCCACACCAGCGGCAGTTCGCGGTCGCCGATGCGCATCATGCCGCGCAGGGTTTCGATGCTCGGTTCCGGGTCGTAGTAGTACAGCGTGTTCCAGGCCGAGTGCATCACGCGCAGCGCGTCGATCTGCGCTTTTTCTTCCTCGGGCAGATCGTCGTAGGCAGCGTAGGTATTGGCGAACTCGGTGTCGCCGCCGCCGGTCGACGGCAGCGTCTTCATCGACAGCAGCGAGGCCAGGATCGGCACGTCGTTCATGGTGCCGTCGATATGCCAGTACAGCGAGCCTTTCAGGTAATCGGCGAGCTTGTTGGCCTTGGTATCCAGCGTCACCTTGTAGATGATTTCGCCGGCCATTTCCGGCGCGAAGTTGCCGAGCGTATTGGTGAACGCGACCTGCTCTTCGTCGTTGAACATGATCTTCGGGAACACCAGCACGCCGCGCTGCTCCAGCAGCTCGCGCAGCTTGCCGGCGTATTCACCGCTGAGCAGCGTCGCCTTGTCCGAGTTGATTTCGGTGGCGATGCGCGGCGTCAGATCCCGAGTCGAAAAAACCATGCTGCAAGTCTCCTGCTGTGTGGATACCGGTCTGCGCCCCGCGGGCCGCCGGCTCGTCGTTGATGAGGGGGTTTTGCTGCCGCTACTTGAGCTTCTTCGGCTCGTCGATGCCCAGATATCGGGCCAGGTTGCGATGCAGGTTGGCGATGGTGCGTTCGCGATACGGATTCGGCTTAGGCCCCTTGAAGCCGCGCGATTTCATGCCCTGCTGCACCGCCGCCATGTTGGAGAAATCCTGAGGCAGCACGGTGCGCCAGCGCGGATCGCCGACCGGCGTGTATTCCCATTCGGCTTTCGGTTCTTCGCCGCTCGGATACAGCTCGTACACCGCGACCTCGAAAATGCACCGGTTCGGGTCCATGCCGTACGGCTTGAAGTTGTAGCAGAGCATGTTGTTGACGGCGTGGCCGATCTGGAAGTTGGGGAAGATCTGCCAGGCGGTGCCGCTCTTGCCGACATGCGCCGGATCGACCTGGGGCCAGAACACGCCGCGCGCCTCGTCGTCGCGCCGCGCGCTCGCCAGCCAGTGCTGCAGCACCTCGCCCGGCGGCGTGCCTTCGGGCAGCTCGTCGACCAGGCGCTGCGCCGCGTCGACCAGGGTCTTGGTGGTGTTGGTATTGACCTGCTCCCAGGTGAAGGTCTGCATCAGCGCGGTGGAGATGCGCGCGTCGCCGCTGCCGATGCGCAGCTTGGCCTGTTGATTCGCGTCCATGTTCTTGGGCGCGTCGTAGCCGATGTTGCTGTGCTTGCCCTGCGCGCGCGCCCAGCCCTGGAACTGGCCGAACTGCATGAACTCCGGATGCGTCACGTCGACGTGGTAGATCTCGTTGAAGGCTTCGGCCGAGACTTTCCAGTTGCAGTCGAAGATCACCCACTTGCGCCAGCGCGCGCGCATGTTCTGCAGCTGGAACGGATCGAGCATGCTCGCCGCCGGCTCCAGATAGGCACGCAGCGGCTCGCAGTCCGGATCCAGGTTGATCCACAGCCAGCCGCCCCAGGTATCGACTTTGACTTCGCCGAGGCGGGTGTTTTCCGGCGTCAGCGCACCGCCCCAGTCGTCCTTCTCACGAATCTGCGTGCACTCGCCGTTCAGATCGAACGTCCAGCCGTGGAACGGGCAGACGAAACTGCGGCGCTTGGTGCAGGCGCCCTTGGCGCCGGCCGGCGTGTCGATCAGCTTGCGGCCGCGATGCGTGCAGACGTTGTAGAACGCCTTGAACTGTTCGGCGGCGGTGCGCACGACGATGATCGAATCGTCGAGGATGTCGTAGGTCAGCACGCTGCCGACATTGGGAATGTCCTCGACACGCCCGACCTGCTGCCAGACCTTGCACCAGAGCCTGTCGCGTTCGGCGCGCACGTAGGCTTCGGAGGTATAGGCATCGACGCCGAACGTGACCGCTTCGGACAGCTCCTCGGCGGCCCGGGATGCGGTCCTGTTGTCGGTCTCGGCGGTTTCGCTCATGGCGCCCTCCAAAGGCGGTGAAACGGGCAGCGATCGGTCACCGCCGTATTTTTTATCGTGCCGATATTGGTCGCTCGGGCCGAAGTAAGTCAACAGTAGTGATTACTAAGACCGCAGCCGGGAACGGCCGCGAACAACGGCCTAAGTCGACGGCGTCAGCACCAGCCGGGGAATCGTGTTGTGCAGACCGACCGGCGAATCGTGCTCGTCGACCAGGCACACCGGGTTGCTGTTGGACGCGAACAGCCGGCGCTCGTCGGCGAGGCGCGCCTGCAGCATTTCCGGATTGGCCAGGCCCTTCATCGCCGCGTCGAAATCGGCGCGGCTGTTCCACCATATTTCCATCACGCAGTCGTAGCCCGGATCGATCACTTCGCCGGTCAGCGGGTTCGGCACCGGCGTCAGGTAGCGGCGCACATAGCGCTGCGCGTTCGGCAGCGCCGGCTTGGCGCCCAGGCGCCGGCTCAGCTGCGTGTGCTGGGTTTCGTAGTAGTCCATGAACTGCTCGCGGCTCATGTCGGCGCGCTTTTTCAGAAATACGATCTGCTTGAGCATGGCCCGCTCCTTACGCCGGGCGCAGCGCCAGCACGCTGCCTTCCGCGTCGGCCGAGAAATACAGCCGGCCATCGGCGCCGGCAGTGATACCGGCGAACGGTCCCATCGGCCCGGACATGGTGCCGATCGCGCCGAGGAACTTCGGCGTCACGCCCGGCGGCGCACCGACCGGCAATTGCGAGGCGATCACGCGGCTGCGGCCGCTGGCCGGATCGCATTCGAGAACCTGTTTGGCGCCGGCATCGACGATGTACAAACGCCCGCCGGACAGCGCCAGCCCCTGTGGCTGCTGCAGGCCGTCGAGTACGGTTTCGGCGCGGCCGCCGACCAGCTTGACCACGCGGCCGCCGGCGGATTCGGCAACGTAGACCACCGCATCGGCCGACACCGCGACGCCGGACGGCAGCTTCAGGCCGGTCGCGAGCGTCTCGACATTGCCACCCTGCAGCGACACCACGCGGCCGCTGCCCTGCTCGACCGCAATCACCGCGCCGCGCGGCGCGATCGCGACGCCATAGAGCTGGTCGAAACCGCCGGCGATGATCTCGCTGCGCTGCTGCGCGGGCCAGTAGCGCGCGACGTCGCCGTTGGCGGTGGTGATGACGAATTCGCCGGCCGCGGCCGCGGCGACGCCACGCGAATAGCCCGGATAGCCCGGCGTGAACAGCATGCCGACCAGCTCGCGGGGCTGGCCCGGGCGCAGCGTGTACGAGAACGGCCCGTCGGCGACGTACATCAGCCCGTCGCTATCCATGGCCAGACCCAGCGGCCAGCTGAAGCCGTCGGGCACCAGGTCCCGGGTCTTGCCGTCGCCGAGAATTTCGGTGACGTAGCCGGAAATGTTGGAGACGAACATCCGCGTGCCGACGAAGGTGACGTTGTCCAGGCCCGGCGTCAGCTGCGCGAGCACGGTCTTGTCGCCGCTGCGCGGGTCGATGCGCAGCACCTGGCCGCTGTGCACCTGCGTCGAGACGATGAAACCCCGGGCATCGAACTTGACCGAATCCGGCACGCCCAGGTCTTTGGCCACCACCTCCGGTGCGCCGCTGCCGTCGAGGCTGATGCGCCAGATTTCGTTGGTGCCCATCACCGGGAAGTAGAGCTTGCCATCGGGCCCGACGTCGAATGCGTTCGGCATCGGCACGTTGTCGAGCAGCAGCCGCGGCGCTCCGCCGTCCAGATCCAGCTGCATGATGCGGCCGCCGACCCGGCACTCGCCGGCGATCAGCTGGCCGTTGTGAAACGTGATCGGATTGGCCACCGGCATGTCGCCGTAGACCACGCGCGTATGGCCGTTGGGCTCGCGCACGCTGACGCGGCCCTCGGTGATTTCGGTCGCATACAGATTGCCGGCGGGATCGAACACCAGATCGTCCGGCGCGACGATGTCGCCGCCCTTGGGGCTGATCGCCTCGATCGCGCCGGTGTCGACATCGATCGCGCTGATCTGGCTGCCGGAAACCTGGGCGACGTAGATGCGGCCATCAGGACCGGTGCGCAGGCCGTTGGCGCCGAACAGCCGGCTCGGCGCGGTCATCCGCTCCAGCGTCCAGCCGGCGGCGGAGAGATAAGTCGTCGTCGTCGTAAAACGCCCGCTTTGCTGCGCCATCTGCCGCTCTCCTCGATCCGCCGTGTGCATCCTGTCGTGGTCTTGTGGCCGGGCCCGCCGGCTGTCGCCGGCTTGAGCGCATTCCATTTATGCCTCGATCATCAACATGGTTGTCCACTAGCGTCCGGGTTTCAACTTCTTTTTGCTGCACCTGCCGGAGTCGGTCGCTTCACCACAGCGGCGGCAGGCTGAACGTGGTCAGCGCCTCGATGCCGAGCCTGTCCGTCGCGGACACCGGCGGGCGGCTCATTTTTTCATGCTGCCGGCCATCGCCATCAGCGCCTGAGGCCGTGGCATCGCCAGCAATTGTTCGAAGCTCGCCCGGTAGTGCTCGCTGGGCAGATACACCGGGCCGTTGTCCAGGTTCTGCAGCGCCAGCGCAGCGACTTCGCCGGGCGACATCAGGTTGCGCAAGGTCGCCGGATCGATGCCCTGCAGCCGCGGCGCCTCGGTGTCGGTGGCGCCGGGGCACAGCGTCAGCACGCTGATGCCTTCGGGCGTCAGCTCGGCCCACAAGCCTTCGCCGAGGCTGTTGACGAAGGCCTTGGTCGCCGCATACGTGGTCGAGTAGGGACAGCCGATCAGGCCTTCCACCGAGCTGGTGAACAGCAGGCCGCCACGGCCGCGCTGGCGTAGCCGCGGCACGAAGGCGCGTGCGAGCAGCAGCGGCGTATGGCAGTTGACCATCAGCATCTCGGACAGCTGCGCCGCGTCGCCGCTGTCGAACGCGCCCTTGAAGCCGAAACCGGCGTTGCTGACCAGCAGGCCGATGTCGAGCGCGGCGCAGGCATCGGCAATGCGGCTCACCGCGTCGGGCGCGGACAGGTCGGCCTCGCAGACGCTGACTTCGACGCCGTATTCGGACGCCAGGCGCGTCGCCAATTCATCCAGGCGCTGGCGCCGGCGTGCGACCACGACCAGATCCATGCCCTTTTCCGCCAGCTGCTGCGCGAACGCGGCGCCGATGCCGGAAGAGGCGCCGGTGACCAGCGCCACCGGGCCGTAGCGTCCGACGAAGGCCGCGTCGCTCATCGAGTTGACTCCATCGCTTAGTGGGCGACATCCGGTTGGAGCCGCCGCAATCCATGAGCTTGGCGCAGCACGCGTGTTGCGCCAAGCACGGATGACGTCGACAGCCGGCCACAATGACGATACGCGGTCTCGCATCGCACCACGGCGCGATGCCGGCACACGATGGTGCTAGGCTGCCGTCGGCCAGCCGCGCGCCCTCAACAGGAACCCGCCACACCCATGAGAATCGACCGCAGGCGGCTGCAGCGCCCGGGCTTTGTGTTTGCCTGCGAGATCCAGACGCGCTTTGCCGACGTGGACAAGATCGGCCACGTCAACAACGTCGCGATCGCGTCGATTTTCCAGGAAGGCCGCAATCGCTTCATCCACGCCAGCGGCATCTACCCTCTGGCGCAATGCGATCTGGTGGTGGCCAGCGCCAGCTTCGAGTACGCCGGCGACCTGTTCCATCCCGAGCCGATCGAGATTGCGGTCGGCGTCATCGAGATCGGACGCAGCTCGTTGCGCATCGGCCAGATCGCCTGCCAGCACGGCCGCATCGGCGCCTACGCCGAGGTGGTGCAGGTGGCGCGCGACGCCAACGGCGCCATCGCGTTGCCGCAGGCCTGGCGCGCACCGCTCGAGGCGCAGAAGATCATCGTGGCCTGAGACGCGGAGCGAACCGGCGTGAGCGAGGAAACCGGCAACCGCATCATCGATCTGATCAATTTCTTCGCCGCGCATCCGACCGAGGCGTTCACCTTGTCGGACGTGGTCGAACATCTGCCGATCAGCCTCGGCTCCGCGCACCGCGCGCTGAAGGCGCTGACCGACGCGCGCTACCTGTCGCGACATCCCAGGCACAAGACCTATTCGCTGGGGCTGACCCTGGTCGCGATCGGCCAGGCCGCGCTGGAACGGCACCCGGCGGTCAGCCTGGCCCGCGAGGAAATGTCGCGGCTGACCGCGGAGCTCGGCCTGCAATGCGTGGCCACCACGCGCGTCGACGACGAGCTGGTGTCGCTGGTCAAAACCGGCGTACCGCCGGGCGATCACGGCATTCGCCGCGCCGGCGAGCGCCGGCCTTTCATCCCGCCTCTGGGCCTGGGCCATGTCGCCTGGGCCGGTGCAGAGACAACCGCTGCGTATCTCGCCCGCGGCGCCGCGCGGCCCGATCATCCGACGCACGGCTTCCTGCTCAAATCACTGGAGGTGATACGCCAGCGCGGCTATGCGATGGCCGCCAACGGCCCGGCCGTGCGCTCGGTGTGGCAGGCGATCTGGGATCAGGCGGCCCGTCTGCGCGACGAGCGCTACTGGGAACAGATGCGTCGCCTGCTCGCAGGCCTGTCCCGCGACGAGCTGCAGCTGCTGACGCTGGACCAGCCCGGCGCGATCCGGCTGGCCTATATCTCGGCGCCGGTGTTTTCGCCTGGCGGCGAGGTGCTGCTGTCGATTTCGATGTCGGGCTTCGCCGAGGAGCTCGATGCGGATACGGTGTCGCGGCATGTCGAGCGTCTTTGCGCGGCAGCAGCGACGGTCACGCAGCAAATTCACGGACAGCTGCCACGCTAACCGCGCTGTCATGGCCGCGAACGCGGCAATGACCCGTGTGGCACTGTGAATAACTTTTCCAGATATGACGTTGTGCTTTGCACCCCGCCGCCTGTAGTTTTCGCGACGAACCACGGCGACAGGAAATCCGATGAAGGTGCAGCCCGCCGCGTTTTTTCGCACGACCCTGCCGCTGGATCTGTCGCGGCTGGCGGACCTGGACAGCGGCCGCTACCACTCGATCTGGCTGCCGGACCACATGGTCAGCTTCTGGCCGGACGCGATCTGGACGCCGGAGTTCACCGATCTGGCAAGCGCCTCGCCGTCACCGCACCGCCATCTCGACGGCATGGCGGTGGCTGCCGCCGCCGCGGTGCTGACGCAGCGCGTGCCGATCGCCACCAGTGTTGTCGATACCGTGCGCCGCCATCCTTCGCTGCTGGCGCAGAGCGCGCTGACCATCAGCCATTTGTCCCAGGGCCGCTTCGTGCTCGGCCTGGGCAGCGGCGAAACCGAGAACACCGTGCCGTACGGCTTCGACTTCGCCAAGTCGGTGAGCCGCTTCGAGGAATCGCTGAAAGTCATCAGGCTGCTATGGGAAAGCGATGGCCCGGTCGACTTCGAAGGCCAGTTCTACCAGCTGCATCACGCGCGCCTCGACACCGAACCCTATCAAGGCAAAAACCCGCCGATCTGGATCGGCGCCAGCGGCCCGCGCATGCTCGATATCACCGGACGCTACGCCGACGGCTGGTGGCCGGCGGGCGCCTGGTCGCCGCAGGATTACGCGGACAAGCTCGCGGTGGTGCGCGGTGCCGCCGACAAGGCCGGCCGCGATCCGATGGCGATCGTGCCGGCCTTCATCCAGATCTGCCTGATCGGCGACGACGCGGAACTGGCGACGATCCTGCAGCAGCCACTGGTGCAGTCGCTGGTGATGCAGATACCGGCGGATCTGCTCAAGGCGCGCGGCTACCGGCATCCGCTCGGCGAGAGCTGGCGCGGCTACCAGGACATCGACCCCGGCGTGCTGACGCGCGAGCGGATCCTCGACATGCTCGCGAAGTTCGAAGCCGAGGCGCTGCTGGCCGTGATCCCGCACGGCTCGCCACAAAAGATCGCGCAGATCGTCAAAAGCTACTGCGACGCCGGCCTGCGAGTGCCGAAGATTCTCGACTACGGCGGCATGGCCGGCCTGAAATACGCCGCCTCATCGGCGCAGAAAGTACGTGAAGCCGAAGACGAACTCTTGATGCTCGCCGGAGACCTGAAGTGAGCGCCCCCAAGCTCGAAGCCGACGCGCTGCTCGCCGCTGCGCAGAATGAAACCGGCCTGGCCGACTACGGCGACGACGCCAGCTTCAGGACGCGCTTCGGTCTCGCCGTCGATCACATCAACAGCATCGGCATGGACGAAGCCGGCCAGCGGGCCGCCGCTGCCGCCTGCCACTGGCTGCTGGTTTCACGGCTGCAACTGGTCGGAGACCGCGAGCGCTATCCGATCGCCGACGAGCAGATCGTCAGGCCGCTGTTCGCGACCGGCCAGCCGCGCTCCGGCACGACCTTGTTGCACGCGCTGATGTCGGTCGATCCGAACGCACGCTCGCTGCGCTTCTGGGAGACGATGTATCCGTCGCCGCCACCGGGACTCAGCGATGGCGGCGACGATCAGCGCCGCGGACGCGCCGACGCCGACTGGCGCGAGATCAACGCCAAGATTCCGAAGTGGCTGCTCAGCCATCCGTACAACGACATGCTCGGCGACGGCCTGCCCGAGGACGAGCGCACCTGGGCGCTGGACTTCCGGGTGATGACGCCGACCGCCTGGTGGCGCGTGCCGATGGGCATGAAGATCGGCGGCCTGCCGCTGGATCCGCGCGCGCAGTACGCGATCCACAAGATGATGCTGCAGCAGTTCCAGTACGCGCGGCCCGGGAAATACTGGGTGCTGAAAGGCTTTCACGGCGCGCGGCTGGAGGCGCTGTTCGAGACCTATCCGGACGCGAGCCTGATCTGGACGCACCGCGATCCGGTACAGGTGATCGCCTCGCGCATCATGATGGCCGCCGAGCTGGTCGAGGGCATGATCGGCCATGTCGATCTGCAGCAGCAGGCCGCGATCCAGCTCGCCGATGCGCGCGCCAGCATGGCCGCGATGATGCAGGCGCCGATGCTGGGCGATCCGCGCATCCAGCACGTGCGCTACACCGATTTCACCGCCGACCCGGTCGGCACGATACGGCGCTTCTACGAGCATAGCGGCGTGGCCTGGACCGCCGAAGCCGAAGCGGCGATGCGCCATTATCTGGCGAACAATCGCGGCGACCGCTATGGCAAGTTCACCTATTCTCCGGACGTGATCGGCGTGGATATCGAGCAGCTGCACCGCGAATTCGCGCCGTTTCGCAAGCGTTTCGGCATCGAGATCGAGCAGCGGAAGTAGTGCGGTGAACTACAGCGCCAACTACCCTCCGTTCGTCCCGAGTAGCCGCTTGCGGCGTATCAAGGGATCGGACCGCGGTCGGATCCCTCGCTACGCCCGCGACAGCGCGGGCTACTCGGGACGAACGGGGTTTTGTTGCGTGATCGCCGACAGGAGCAGCTGATGCACCCGAGAATCTCCGCCGGCCAGACCTCCTTCCCCGACGCCAGCCTCGCGCAGCTCGCCGCGTACTGGCGCGAGCTGCAGCCGCAGCGCATCAGCTTCGTCAGCCCGACGCTGCTGGCCGAGCCGCTGACAGCAGTGCAGCAAGTTCTGCAAGACGGCGCCTATAAAGTCGAGACCATCACCCACGTGTTCATGCCGGGCCAGCAACTGTCGCCGGACGAGGCGAGCTGGCAGCAACCGCGCGCCCGCTTGTCGCAGCTGATCGGGATAGCGAAAACCATCAACGCGCGCTCGATCTACCTGCTGACCGGCGGCCATGGCGCGCTGAGCTGGGAACAGGCCGCGGAAGCTTTCTGCAGCGCGGTCGCGCCCTGCGCCGCGCAGGCCAAGGCCGCCGGCGTTTCGCTGCTGATCGAACCGGCCTCGGTGCTGCATGCGGATCTGCATATCGCGCATTCCCTGCGCGACACGCTGGCGCTGGCCGAGATGGCAGGCCTGGGCGTCTGCATCGATTTCTTCGCCTGCTGGACCGAGGCCGGCCTGCGCGACACCATCGATCGCGCGGTGCCGCGCTGCGACATCGTCCAGGTCAGCGATTATGTCTACGGCGATCGTTCGCTGCCGTCGCGCGCGGTGCCCGGCGACGGCGTGATTCCATTGCAACGTCTGCTGGAATGGGTGCTGATTGCCGGCTACAAAGGCGCGTTCGACCTGGAGCTGATCGGGCCGCGCATCGACCGGGAAGGGCGGGTGCCGGCGGTGGCGCGCGGCGCCGGGAAACTCGGCGAATTGCTGCAGGTGTTGGGTGCGTAGCGCCTTGTTGCCATTCTCCCAGGGAGCATTCGATGAGCTTTGGTGCCGGTCAAGACGATGACGCCCTGCGCAGCGCCTGGCAGCGTTTCTGCTCACAGCTGCAGCAGGCCGGCGAGCGCGCGTTCAAGGATCACAATCCGGCGACACCGCTGCATCGCGCCGACGCCTTCCGCTTTCTGACGCAGAATCTCGGCCAGGCTTTCGACCTCGCGCTGGAGACCAGGGACACGCAGTTCCCGGCGCTGCATGCGTTCTGCGGGCCCGGCCGCAAACTCGGCGGCGATGCGGCGGACCTGGTCTACCAGCAGGCCTGGATAGACGGCACATCGGTGTACCGAATCAGCGGCCACAAGGGCACGGCGCGCTTCCTCAATTTCACCGTGCAGGGCCCGCGGCCCGAGCACCAGCCGGGCACGGACGTGCCGAGCCTGCACCAGCCTTTCGGCGATATTCCCGAAGCCAATCTGTTCGGCCACCAGCTGCAGACCGACACCGGCGGCAACTTCGAGCTTTACATCGGTGGCGCGCAGCAGGGCGCGAACTGGCTGCCGACGACGCCGGGCTCGCGCAAGCTGTTTCTGCGCCAGGGCTTCGATCGCTGGGACGAGCAGCCGGCGCGGCTGCGCATCGAGCGCGTCGGCATGAGCGAGCCGCGGCCGCTGCCGACGCCGCAGACGATGATCGCGGCGATGGACTGGGCCGGCGACTTCGTCACCGGGCTGATGCGCGACTGGCCGGATCATCCCTACCAGTACGGCGCGCCGGTGGTCGATGCAATCAACCTCAACCGGTTTCCGGGTTCCGCCGGTGGCGATGCGGCCGACGCCAGGCGCGGCCGCGCGATCGCGCATCTGTGCTGGCAGCTCGCGACCGACGAGGCGCTGATCATCGAGTTCGATGCGCACGACGGCTTCTGGATGCTGAGCAACGCCGGCGTGTTCTTCAACAGCATGGACTACCTGTATCGCCCGGTCAGCTATACCCCGAGCCGCACGACGGTCGACGGCGACGGCAAGATCCGGCTGATCCTCAGCCACGACGACTGCGGCTATCACAACTGGCTGGACACGCAGGGCTTCGTGCGCGGCAACATCACCTATCGCGCGCTGCTCAGCAACGCGGCGACGCAGTTCGGCACGCGCTTGGTCAAGCGCAGCGAACTTTCGGCGGCGCTGCCGGCCGACAGCGCCAAAGTCACGCCAGCGCAACGTATCGGGCAGCTGCACGCGCGCTTCGACGCCATCCGTCAGCGCTACGCGATGCTGTAGCGCTTCCCCTCTCCCTTCGGGAGAGGGGCCAGGGGTGAGGGCGCTGCAGATACCGACCCGGCTTGAGCCGGAGATGCCCTCACCCGGCGCTCCGCGCCACCCTCTCCCGGAGGGAGAGGGGAACAGCAGCGTCAGTGCTCGATCACGACCTTGCCGAAAGCCTCGCCGCTGGCCATGCGCGTGTAAGCGCCGAGCGCGTCGTCGAAACCAAAGCGGCTGTCGATGACCGGCCGCAGCTGGCGGTTGGCGATGAAGCGCAGAAGCGCCTCGGTGTCCGCGCGGCTGCCGACCTGCACCGCGCGCACCGTCAGATCGTTGAGCAGAATCGGCATCAGGCTGCCGCCCGGATCGACGAAGCCGGAAATCAGGCCGACGATGGCGACGCGCGCATGCCAGGCCGCCGCGCCCAGCGACTGCACGTAGCTCGCGCCGCCGCCGTTCTCGACGATCACGTCGACGCCCTTGCCGGCGCTGAGCGCGCGCACCTGCTGCGGCCAGTCCGCATCGCGGTAATTGACCACCGCGTCGGCGCCGAGCTGACGCAGGCGCTCCGCGCGCGCGTCGCTGGACGTGCTCAGGATCACGCGCGCGCCGGCCGCCTTGGCCAGTTGCAGAGCGAACAGCGACACGCTGCCGCTGCCCAGGCTCAGCACGGTTTCGCCGGGCTGCAGCGCGCTTTTGACGAACAGCGCCGACCAGGCCGTGACCGCGGCGCAGGGCAGCGTCGCGGCCTCGGCGAAACTCAGGTGCGCCGGAAAACGCAGCACGCCGCTCTCAGGCAACACCGCGTATTCGCGCAGCAGGCCGTCGACATCGCTGCCCAGCGTGGTGCCGACATGCTCGGGCTGCAGCGCGCCGGCGAGCCAGCGCTGGAAGAACGTCGCGATCACGCGGTCGCCGACCGCCACGCTGCCCACGCCCTCGCCGATTTCGACGATCTCGCCGGCACCGTCACACAGCGGCACCACGCCGGTCTGGCCGTTACGCGGCAGTGCGCCACGCGCGGCCATCAGGTCGCGCTGGTTCAGCGAATTGGCGTGGACTCGCAGCAACACTTCGCCAGGACCGGGACGCGGCAGCGGCCGCGTCGCCTGCTGCAGACCGTCCAGCGAGCCGAAGCGCTGCCAGCTCCAGCATTTCATCGTCGATGCGTTCATCGTTCCTCTATCCGGCAGCACGGTCGCGTGCCTGGCTATCGTAAAACCATAATCAACAGTACTGTGCGATTCATGGAAAAGGAACGAGGAGCTCACATGAGCCAGAGCCCGACAGAACGCGTCGCCGTCGTCACCGGCGCCAGTTCCGGCATCGGCAAGGCCGCGGCGAAGGCACTGGCACGGCGCGGCTGGCGCGTGATCGGCCTGGGTCGCGATGCCGCGCGCTGTGCGGCAGCCGAAGCCGAGCTGCGCGCCGCGGCGCCAGGCGCGCCTATCGCGATGATCCGCGTCGACCTGTCGCTGCTACGCGACGCGGCGCGGGCCGCCGACGCGATCGCGGCGCTGACCGATCGCATCGACGTGCTGATCAACAATGCCGGCGGCGTCGCCAGCGCACAGCGCATCACCGACGAAGGCAACGAGGCGACCTTCGCCAGCAACCATCTCGGGCCGTTCGTGCTGACCCATCGGCTGCTGCCGCTGCTGCGCAAGGCCGCGTCCGGCAAGCCCGCCGGCACGGTGCGCGTGCTGGCAACCTCTTCCAGCGGCCATCGCGTCTGCGCCGGCATGGACTGGCACGACCTGCAGCGCAGGCACGACTACAACAACACGGCCGCCTACACCAGCGCCAAGCTGGCGAACATCCTGTTCACCCTGGAGCTGGCGAAACGGCTGGCCGCCGACGGCATCGTCGCCCATGCGATGGAGCCCGGCGTGGTGCTCGACAGCAACTTCGTCAACCACGCCGCCGACGATGTGCAGCGCTACATGGCGACCCAGGACAAGGTCGCGGTCAGCTCCGAGGCCGCAGCCGAGACGCTCGTGCACATGGCGGTTGCCGACGAAGCCGGCCGCGACAGCGGCGGCTATTACCATCAGTGCCAGCGGGTGGAGAGTTCGCCGGCTGCACAGGATTCGGTAGCGGCCGGACGCCTGTGGCGGGAGAGCGAGGCGCTCGCGGCGCGGGTCGGCGTCAATCTCGCAGCCTGAGGCGCGAGCTCACCGACCGCGTCACAGACCCTGGATGATCATCGCGCGGTAGTCGGCGCCCTTGAGTCTGTGCACTTTCGCCGCCTGATAGGCGGGCGATTCGTACCAGGCCCGGGCGTCTTCGGCTGTGGGGAACTGCAGTAGCACGGCGCCGTCCGGCGCCTCGCCTTCGAGTGCTTCGATCGCGCCGTAGACCGACAGCGGCAGCAGCTTGGGATCGCGCGGGTTGCTGCGGTTCATCTCGCCATAGATCGCCATTTCGGCGGCGTCGCGTACCGGTGCTTCGCGCAGGAACAACAGGTAGGCGGGCATCGTTTCCTCCGGTCGGGCTTATGCGAAGCAATGCTCGGCCACGGCCTGCGCCTGACCGCCGCGACCGCCGAGTTCGGACAGCAGCGCCTTGAGCCGATACGTCCACAGGTGCAGCGGATGCTCCAGCGTCATGCCCATCGCGCCGAGCATCTGGTGCATTTCGTAGACCAGGCGCGTGGCCGTGTCCTGCGCGTGCAGCGCGGCCAGCGCGGCGTCGCCGGCGTCGCCGCTGGCCGCGGCCTTGCGCGTCAGGTGGCGCACGCCACCGGCGAGCACCGCGCATTCGGCCATGCGGTGGCGCAGCGCCTGGAAGCTGCCCAGCGGACGGCCGAACTGCTTGCGCACCGACAGATGCTCGACGGTGGAATCGATCGCGGCCTGGATCAGCCCGCTGGCTTCCGCAGCCAGCGCGACGCGCAGCCAGGTGCGCACGGTCGCCGCGTCGGCGTCGGACAGCGCGGTCAACTGCGGCTGGCCGATCAGCCGGCCCATCGGATACGCGAACAAGGACTCGACCGCCTCGACGTCGCCTGCCGCCGGCTGCGCCAGACTGATCTTGGATCCGTCTATGACGATCAGGGTTTTGGCGGTCGCCACGAAGCGGCCGGGACGGCCGTTTTCGACCACGGCCAGAGGCCGCGGCCATTCGCCCGGCAGCTGCGCGCGCAGCAGCATCGACAGCGCGGTTTCGGCCGCATATGCGGTGCGTGCCAGGCGCTCCACCGCCAGCGCCGCGGTCAGCGGGCCGTATTCGGGAATTTGCGCGATATCGAAATATTCGCCTTCTGCCAATTCGTTCTCGAGCGCGGTGCCGGCGAGTGCGAAGCCGTGAAACTCGGTCGGCTTGGCGTCGTATTGCGCGGCGATGCGGTCGATCGCGTCGGTCAGCGCGGTCTGGTCGGAATCGAGTGTGAAGTCCATCAGCGCGGCTCCCTCGGCAGCTTCAGCAAGTCGGTGGCGATGATGTTGAGCTGGATCTCGGCAGCACCCGAGGCGATGCCCGCCACGATGGCGCGCTGGTGATGCGCCTGCAGCATCGGTTCGCCGCCGGCGAGCGCCTCGGGGCAGTGCTCGACGACGAATTCTCCGACCAGGCGTTCGGCATTGACCGTGGCGAAGCGCCCGGCGCTCGCCTCCGGGCCGGCGGTGATGCCACGCACCCGCTGGTCGATGATGTTGTAGCTGTACAGCCTTGCCGATTCGCAGGCCGCATGCGCGCGTGCCGACTGCTCGACCGCAGAGCCGCTGTAGCGGCCGGCTTTTTTCAGCCGATCGACGCTACGCCGCAGCATCAGCGAGGCCAGCGCGAAACGCGGAATGCCGACGCGCTCCAGCGACAGCGCGGTGCGCGTGATCTCCCAGGCCTGTCCCTCGCCGCCGAGCATCGCGGTCTCCGGTACTTCGACGTCGTCGAAGAACACTTCGTGGATATCGCCCTCGCCGATCACGCTCGGGATCTGGCGCACGGTGATGCCCGGCGTTTCCATCGGCACCAGGAAAATCGAAATGCCGTTCTTGCCTGGCGAGGTACGCGCCAGCAGGAAGCAGGTGTCGGCGTAACCGGCATAAGACGTCCAGATTTTCTGGCCGTTGATGCGGTAATTCGCGCCGATTTTCTCGGCGCGCGTGCGCAGCGATGCCAGGTCCGAACCGGACTCGGGCTCGGAAAAACCCTGGCACCAGATCGTCGCGCCGCCGGCCATCGGCGGGATGTAGCGCTGCTGTTGTTCTTCGGAGCCGTGGCGCATCAGCGTCGGCCCGATCCAGTTCACGTTCATGTACTGGCCGCCGCGCGGCTCGCCGGCCATCCACATTTCCTCGGCGAGGATGAAGGCGGTCCAGGCGTCGGCGTCGCGGCCGCCCCAACGCAGCGGCCAGTGCGGCACCAGCAGGCCGGCCTGCGCGAGCTTGCGGCAGAACACATCGGCGAATTCGCTCTGCACTTCCGATGCCGGGCCGTGCGCGACGGTTTCCCAGTTCGGCGGCAGATGTTCGGCCAGGAAGGCGCGCACGGTCGCGCGAAATTCCAGCTGCTCCGGAGTCCAGTTGAAATCCATCGGTGTTGTCCAACCCGGTCTGGTTATTAGAATTTCTGTACAGCCTGCGGCGGTCGGTACAGGATATGCCGCGCTGTCGGGATCATAATATGTCAACAGCGTTGTTCACGAGTGCCGGATTGTCTGCCGACGCATCGGGTTCGGGCCGAAGTCCGGCCGGCCACGACAGGACCGCGGCATAATCGGGCAGCGCCCGCCCCCGAACCCTTAGCGACCCACCCTCCATGACCGACTCGATTCCGACATACGGCACGCTGCTGCTGACGCGGCAGGGACGCCGCCTGACGATTACGCTGAATCGTCCGGAGCTGCTCAACGCCTGCAATCTGGCGATGCACGAAGAGCTGGCCGAAGTGTTCGTGTTCGCCGCACGCGATCCGCATAGCGACGTCGTCGTGCTGACCGGCGCCGGCCGCGCGTTCTCCGCCGGCGGCGACATGCAGCACATCACCCGCAACGCCGCCAACCCGGAGCTGTTCGACTGGGAGGCGCGCTGCGCCAAGCGCATCGTGTTTTCGATGCTGGACCTGGACAAGCCGCTGGTGTGCCGGCTCAACGGCCACGCGGTCGGCCTGGGCGCGACGCTGGCGCTGCTGTGCGACACGATCTACGCGGCCGACAGCGCCAAGATCGGCGATCCTCACGTCAACATCGGCCTGGTCGCCGGCGACGGCGGCGCGGCGATCTGGGCGCAGCGCATCGGCCTAGGCCGCGCCAAGGAGTACCTGATGACCGGCGAGCTGCTGACCGCGGCCAAGGCGGAGGCGATCGGCCTGGTCAACCGCAGCGTGCCGGCGGCCGAACTCGACGCCGTGGTCGACGCGCATTGCGACCGGCTGCTGGCGACGTCGACCAATGCGCTGCGCTGGACCAAGGTGCTGATGAACCTGGAGCTGAAGCGCATCGCCCACGCGGTGCTCGACGCCGGCGTCGCCTACGAATCCTTGAGCGTGCGCTCGCCGGAGCACCGCGCCGCGGTGCAGGCGCTGGTCGACAAGCAGGCGGCGGCTTCGAGCAGGAAGCCGGGTTAACAGCAGCAATCGGAAGCTGGCACCCCTGCGTTCCTTCCGAGTAGCGGGCGTGCCCGCGTATCGAGGGACACAAGGGTGATCAAGTCTCTCGATACGCCGCAAGCGGCTACTCGGGACGAACGGGGGTGGTCGTGTGCTTTTCCAATCACAAGACCAGGACCCGCTAAGCAACACTGCTGTTTCTTATCCGACGACGCCACGGGTTAATATGGCGCCCCACCAAGCGACACAAGACTGCCATGACTTCGTCTGACTCCCGCGTTGCGACTCTCGGCCACTACATCGGCGGCGCCGTGCGCAGCGCAGCCGATGCGCGCACCAGCGACGTGTTCAACCCGGCCACCGGCGCCGTCACCGGCAAGGTGAGCCTGGCGACGCAGGCCGACGTCGATGCCGCGGTGGCCGCCGCCGCCGCTGCGTTCCCGGCCTGGTCGGCGACCGCGCCGCTGCGCCGCGCGCGCATCCTGATGAAGTTCCGCGAGCTGCTCGAAGCCAATCGCGACGAGCTGGCCCGGCTGATCACCGCCGAGCACGGCAAGGTGCTGAGCGACGCCGCCGGCGAAGTCACGCGCGGCATCGAAGTGGTCGAGTTCGCGATGGGCGCGCCGCACCTGCTCGCCGGCTCGCACAGCGACAACATCGGCGGCGGCATCGACAACTGGAACCTGCGCCAGCCGCTGGGCGTGGTCGCCGGCATCACGCCGTTCAACTTCCCGGTGATGGTGCCGATGTGGATGTTCCCGATGGCGCTGATCTGCGGCAACACCTTCGTGCTCAAGCCCTCGGAGCGCGATCCCTCGCCGTCACTGCGGGTCGCCGAGCTGCTCAAGCAGGCCGGCCTGCCGGACGGCGTGTTCAACGTGCTGCAGGGCGACAAACTCGCCGTCGACGGCCTGCTCGCGCATCCGGATGTGCAGGCGCTGAGCTTCGTCGGCTCGACGCCGATCGCCGAATACATCTATAGCGAAGGCACCCGGCGCGGCAAGCGCGTGCAGGCGCTCGGCGGCGCCAAGAACCACATGGTGATCATGCCCGACGCCGACATCGACCAGGCCGTCGACGCCCTGATCGGCGCCGCCTACGGCTCGGCCGGCGAGCGCTGCATGGCGATCTCGGTGGCGGTGGTCGTCGGCGACATCGCCGACGAGGTCGTCGCCAAGGTCGCGGCGCGGGCCAAGCAACTGATCATCTGCAACGGCGTCGAATCGCGCGCCGAAATGGGCCCGGTCGTCACCGGCATCCACAAGGCCAAGATCGAGGGCTACATCGCCACCGGCATCAAGGAAGGCGCCGAGCTGGTGGTCGACGGCCGCGGCTTCAAGGTGCCCGGCCACGACAATGGCTTCTTCATCGGCGGCAGCTTGTTCGATCATGTCAAGCCGGACATGACGATCTACAAGGAGGAGATTTTCGGGCCGGTGCTGAGCGTGGTGCGCGTGCCGGACTTCGCGGCCGCGCTGGAGCTGATCAACGCGCACGAGTTCGGCAACGGCGTTGCCTGCTTCACCCGCGACGGCGCCACCGCGCGCGAATTCTCGCGCCGCGTGCAGGTCGGCATGGTCGGCATCAACGTGCCGATCCCGGTGCCGATGGCCTGGCATTCCTTCGGCGGCTGGAAGCGCAGCCTGTTCGGCGACACGCATGCCTACGGCATGGAAGGCGTGCGCTTCTACACGCGCTACAAGAGCATCATGCAGCGCTGGCCGGACAGCACATCGAAAGGGCCGGAGTTCGTGATGCCGACGGCGCAGTAGCGAGCACAAAAAAGCGCGGGCCGGTTGTTCGGCTCCGCGCTTTTTTATTGCCTGAACTACTGCACGGCGTCCTGGCCTGTCATTCCCGCGAAGGCGGGAATCCAGTGCTTCGAGAGCCGCGCCAGGCGTCCCTGGATTCCCGCCTTCGCGGGAATGACGGCGTCGCCTTAAACGATCTCGCCGATCACGGTGCCGACGTCGAGCACGTCGCCGGCGGGGAGTTTCTGCACCAGCTTGCCGGACGCAGGGGCTGCGATCTCCTGCACCGACTTGCCGGTTTCCAGCGAGTAGATCGGATCGCCTTCCTTGACCTGGGTGCCGTCGGCGACCAGCCATTCGGTCAGCGTGCCCTCGGTCATGGACATTTCGAGTTTCGGAATCGTCAGTACAGTCGCCATCTCGTTTGCGTTCCTTGACTAGCCTGAATTAGTGCTTGAAAGCGACGATTTGCCGCACGCGCGCCGCGATGTCCTTGGCGTACGGAATCTGGTTGAACTCGACTTCGCGCGAATAGCCGATAGGCGCGAACACCGCGCCCAGGCGGCCCACCGGCGCCTTCAGCGTGGAGAACTGTTCTTCGCCGATCGTGCTGGCGATTTCGGCGCCGAAGCCGCCGAACTCGGTGGCCGCGTGCACCACCAGTGCACGCCGCGTCTTCTTCACCGAATCCAGTACGCGCGCATAGTCTATCGGCACCAGACTGCGCAGGTCGACGACCTCGCAGCTGATGCCCTCGTTCTGCAACTCGGTCGCGGCGGCCAGGCATTCGTGCACTTCCCAGCCGTAGGACACCAGCGTGATATCGCTGCCTTCGCGACGCACTTTGGCCACGCCCAGCGGGATGCGGTAGTCCTCGACCGGCACGTCGCCCTTGCTGCCGCGCAGCAGCTTGATCGATTCGAGGAAGATGACCGGATCCTCGTCGAAGATGCTGCTCAGCAGCAGGCCCTTGGCGTCGAACGGCGTGCTCGGCATGACCACCTTCAGGCCTGGCACATGCGTGAACCAGGCTTCGAGCGACTGCGAATGCTGGGCGCCATTTCCGCCGAGGCCGCCGCCGACCATCATGCGGATCACCATCGGCACGTGGGTCGCGCCGCCGGACATGAAACGCTGCTTGGCCGCGTGATTGAAGATCGGGTCCATGCAAACGCCGGCGAAGTCGTTGAACATGATCTCCGCGATCGGCCGCATGCCGACCAGCGCGGCACCGACGCCGCAACCGATGATCGCCTGCTCGGCGATCGGCGTATCCAGCACGCGGTCGGCACCGTACTTGGCCTGCAGGCCCTTGGACGTACCGAATACGCCACCCGGCTTGCCGACATCCTCACCGAACGAGAACACGCCCTTGTCCAGCTCGATCGCGGTGGCCTGCGCCTGGATCACCGCCTCCAGCATCAGCATGTTCTTGGTTTCGCCGGTCGGCTCGACCTCCGCCTCGCGCCGCGGATACTGGCCGCGGACCGGCACGTTGCCGACGTCGGCATAGACGTCGAGCAGCATCTCTTCTTTCGGGCACGACGGAGACGCCATCGCCTTGGCCATCGCGGCCTCCACTTCGGCGCGCGCGGCCTCTTCGATCTCGGCCAGCTGGGCTTCGGTGGCGGCGCCGGACTCGATCAGCAGCGCGCGGGTGCGCGGCACCGGCCAGGCCTCCTTGCCCGCGAGCAATTCTTCTTTCGGCGCGTTGTGATTGTCGCCGATGCCGGCATGCGGGCCGAGGCGATAGGTAGTGGCTTCGACGAAGATCGGGCCGTTGCCGGCGCGAATCTCCGCTATGACGTCCTTCATGCCGTTGTAGAACGCGGCCGGATCGTTGCCGTCGAGTTTCACGCCCTTGAAGCCGTAACCGGCGGCACGCGAGGCGAGGTCCTTGCTGGCGGTGTAGCCGGCGTACGGGGTGTATTCGCCCCACTGGTTGTTCTGGCACAGGAAGATCACCGGCAGCTTCCAGCTGCCGGCGAAGTTCATCGCTTCGTGCACGGCGCCGATGCTGGTGGCGCCGTCACCGAAATTGACGATGGTCACGCGATCTTCGCCGCGCGATTTGGCGGCGAAGGCCAGGCCGTTGGCGATCGGTGCGCCAGCGCCGACGATGGCCGTCGTGAGCATCGAGCCCGAGGCCGGGTCGGAAATATGCGGCGCGCCGCCCTTGCCCTTGTTGACGCCGCCGACGCGGGCCAGGGCTTCGGAGAACAGGCCTTCGAGATCCAGACCCTTGGCCACCTGGTCGTGGATGCCGCGATAGGTGGTCACCATGTAGTCGCGCTTGCTGGTCAGCTGCGAAATCGTCGCCGGGATCACTTCCTGACCCGTTGCCGGCCAGTAGGCAAACAGAAATTTGCCGGCCGACAGCCCTGCCTGGATGCCCTTGTCGACGGCGCGGATGCGCGCCATCTGGCGATAGATTTCGACCAGGGTCGCCGAATCGATAGCCGCGCCACTTCCGGTTTTAACTTGCATGCTCTCGTCCTGATTCGTTTCGTTGGTCGGTGCGTCGATTCCGTAAGCCCGTGCAGCGCCCTGATCGATCGCCCGCCCTGAAGTCAACAGTGTAGTTCAATAGGCCCGGCAAAGCTGCGGCAGCGCCTCAGCTGAACTCGAAGGCCTCGAGCTGCTCGGCGAACGCCCGGGTAAACCGCGCTGCGTCGGCGCCGTTGATCACGCGGTGGTCGTAGCTCAGCGACAGCGGCAGCAGCTGGCGCAGCACCGGCCGGCCCTCGGCGTCCGGCAGGAAGCGATCCTGGGCGCGGGTGATGCCGAGGATCGCCACCTCCGGCGCATTGATGATGGGCGAGAAACTGGTGCCGCCGATATGGCCGAGCGAGGACAGCGAAAAACAGCCGCCGGACATCTCCGCGATCGACAGGCCCTTGGTCCGCGCCTTCTCGGACACGCGCGTCACTTCCTCGACGATCTCGCCGATGCTCTTCTTGTCGGCATCGCGCACCACCGGCACCAGCAGGCCGGTCGGCACGTCGACGGCGATACCGATGTGGTAGTACTTTTTCGAGTAGATCGTGGCGCCGTCGGCACTCAGCGAACTGTTGAACACCGGGAAGCGCTGCAGGCAGGCCACCGCGGCCTTGATCATCGCCGGCAGCAGGGTGCGCTTGGCATCCGGATGCGCCGCGTTCCAGGCCTTGCGCCGCTTTTCGAAACCGGTGATGTCGGCCTCGTCGTTGTGCGTCACATGCGGAATCGTGCTCCAGTTGCGCTGCATCACGCGGCCGACGTAGTGCTGGATCTTGCCGACCGGGCGCGCCTCGACCGGGCCGAAAACCGACAGGTCGTCGGCCGGCCAGGGCAAGGGCGCGAGCGGCGCGGCAGGCGGTTTGGTGTCACTCATGTCTTGGTCTCTATGTTTGACAGGCGATCGGGCGAGGCGGCGCTCGCGGCATCCATTTGCAGCACTTCCCAGAACACCGGCTGCGCGTCGCTGACCGCGGCGCTGCGCGGCATGCGCCCGCTGATCACGCGCGCATTCATCTCGTCGATGAAGCCCTGCAGGTCATCGGTCTGGACTTCGAACACGGCGACGTAGCGATGCGCGTCCGGCGCCGGCCGCACCTGCGTCGCCGCCACCGCGCCGCGACGCCCCCAGATCACGCCCGGCAGCGCCATGATGTCGTCGAAGTGCCGGGCGATGAAGTCGCGATATTCCGCGTCCAGCCCCGGCGCCGCGTTGCTGTGAACCATGAACAGGTAACGGGACATGCGCGGCGACATCGCGATCAGGGTCGCGCCTGCGAGTTCAGCAGCTGCTCGCGTATCGCCGGGTCCAGCGGCGGCGCGCTGCCCTCGATCGGCATGTCGGTGCTGTTGATCACCAGCGCCAGCGTGCCGTAGCAGCCGAACAGGAACACCAGGTCGAGCATCTGCTTGTGGTCGTAGCGCCGCGACAGCCGCGACCAGCTCGCCGGCGTGATCCGCGACAGCGCGTGCAGCTCGTCGACGGCGCGCACCAGATCGGCATCGCCGGCCGGCCAGCCGGCCGCGTCCGGGCCCTGGCGCAGCCATTGAATCTCGTCGTCGGAGAGGCCCGCGCGCTTGCCCAGGATCATGTGCTGCACCAGCTCGTATTCCGAATGCATCAGCCAGCTCAGCCGCAGGATCACGATCTCGCGATCGCGATACGGCAGGCTGCTGGCGCCGGCGACGTGGGCGTTCAGCGTCATGAAGGCCCTGGCCAGCGCCGGGTAATGGGCCAACAGGCCGAGCACGTTCATGCCGCGCACCTGGCGCTCGCCCGCGTTCCAGCCATTGATAACGAATTCGTAACTCTTCGGAAAGGCCGCCAGGGCCTGTTTTGCCGCCTCATCCCAGTCCGATGGCAGCTGGGGAACAATGCGCGGCGACGCCGGATGATCCTGAGTCAAGAAAGCTCCTCCGCGAGTCACGACGATGGTGCCGCCGGCAGGCGGAGCCGAGTCACTGACCTTGCTTATTATAGACAGCGCTGTTCACTTGGATTGTATGCCAGCGCCGGCCGTCGAGGCAAAGCGGCGGCGCGACGCGAAATGTAGCGATCCGGCCATGCATTGTCGCGACCTCACCGCGCGAGACACCGATCGGCCCGGCCTTATCCAACACTATTGTTGATTGTTGCGACGCAACGCGAGTAGCCTCGCAGCGCCCCGCGCACCACGGAAGACGCCTCATCATGTTCCAAGCCAGCGTTGCCTCCGCCAGTGAGCCGGCCCAGCAGCTTGCCTACCCTCGCAGCGCCGTCGCCTGGTATGCAGCGGCGGTACTGGCCACGATGTACTGGCTGTCGGTACTCGACCGCTTCATCATCTCGCTGCTGGTCGGCCCGATCAAGGCGGACCTGGGCATCTCCGACACGCAGTTCGGGCTGCTCAACGGCTTCGCTTTCGCGATCACCTTCTGCCTGTTCGGCCTGCTCGCCGGCGCGGTCGCGGATCGCTTCAGCCGGCGCTGGGTGATCTTCAGCGGCGTCTCGATCTGGTCGATCTCCACCGCGCTGTGCGGCACTGCGCAGAGCTTCGGCTCGCTGCTGACGGCTCGCGTCGGCGTCGGTGCCGGCGAAGCGGCACTGTCGCCGGCGGCGACGTCGATGCTCACCGACCTGTTCCCGCGCGACCGCCTGACGCTGGCGTTCGCGGTGTTCGCGCTGGGCTCGACCATCGGCTCGGGCTGCGCCTACCTGTTCGGCGGCCTGATCATCGAGGCGGTGTCCAAGCACGCCACGGTGGCGCTGCCGCTGATCGGCGAAGTGCGCTCCTGGCAGGCGGTATTCTTCATCGTCGGCATTCCCGGCGCGCTGATGTCCCTGCTGATGTTCACGGTGCCCGAGCCGCTGCGTCGCGGCCGCCTCGCGGTCAACACCAGCTGGACTTTCGTCGTCACCGCGTACCGCGACCTGATCCGCTTTCTGCGTACGCAACCGCGCTTCTTCGTCAGCCACTACGTCGGATTCGGCCTGGTGTCGGCGACGATCACCGGCACCGGCAGCTGGCTCGCCGCCTTCATGGGTCGCACGTTCGGCTGGCACTTCGGCCAGATCGGCCTGGTGCTGGGCGCCATCGTCGCCATCTCCGGCATCTTCGGCCCGCTGGTCAGCGGCCGCTTTATCGACGTGATGGTCCGCCGCGGTCAGCGCGACGCGCAGTTCCTGTGGTACGGCAGCTGCCTGATCCTCGCCGCGCCTGCGGGCGTCGTCGCGTTGACGTCGACGTCGCCGCTGATCTTCATCGTCTTCATCACCATGTTCCAGCTGCTGACCAGCTCGATCTCCGCCTGCAGCAACGCGGCGCTGAATCTGGTCACGCCCAATGCGCTGCGCGGCACCGGCGTGTCGTTCTACGGTGCGACCGCCGGCCTGATCGGCGTCAGCGTCGGGCCCTTGCTGATGGGCGCGATCTCGGATCACGTATTCCACAGCGAAGCCGCGATCGGCTACGGCATGGCCGTGGTGATCGCGATCTTTCTTCCGCTGGCCGCGGCGATGCTGCTGACCGGGCGCAAGCACATGCGCCAGGCGGTGCTCGCGGCCGAGCTGGCGCCGGCCTGAAGCCGTCGGCGGTGCAGGGCAAGGCATGAGCGGCACCCTGGAATCGCTCTGCGCCCGCGCGCTGGCGCGCGCGGCCGATCACGCGGCGATCGAGTACGAAAAGCGCTGGTACGACTGGGGCGAGATGCGCCGTGTCGCGCAGCGACTGCAAGCGCTGATGGACGCCAGCGGCAGCGACGGCCCGGTCGCCTTCGTGCCGCGCAACCGGCCCTCCGCGATCGCCGCGTTGTTCGGCCTGCTCGCACGAGGCCGCCAGCTGCGCATGGTCTACGCGTTCCAGTCACCGGCCGCGATCGCAGGCGATATCGGCAAGCTCGATGCGGCCATCGTCGTCGCCGCAGCCGAAGACTTCTCAGACGAGCTGCGCGCGGTGCTGCAACAGCGGCAGATCGTCGGCATAGCCCTGAGCGAAATGGACGCGGTCGCGATCGACACGATCCAGCGCGGCCGGCGCCGCGACAGCCGCGACACGCGCGTGCAGCCGCGCATCGATATCCTCACCAGTGGCACCACCGGTCCGCCCAAGCCTTTCAGCGTCAGCTACGAACTGATCGCGCGCCATCACGTCGGCGCGCTCAGCGACTTGTCGCAGCAGCCACCGGCGCTGCTGTGCTTTCCGCTGGGCAACATCACCGGCATCTATTCGACGATTCCGCCGCTGATCAAGGGCCAGCGCGCGGTGCTGCTGGATCGGTTCAGCGTCGCCGGCTGGCACGACTACGTGAAGCGTTTCCGCCCCACGCACAGCGGCATGCCGCCGGCCGGCCTGCAGATGCTGCTGGACGCGCAGATTCCGCCCGAGGACCTGTCCAGCCTGCGCGCGCTGGGCACCGGCGCGGCGCCGCTGGATCCGAACGTGCAGCGCGCTTTCGAGGCGCGCTATGGCATCCCGATCCTGCTGTCCTACGGCGCCACCGAATTCGGCGGCCCGGTGTCGGCGATGACCGCCGATCTGCATGCGCAATGGGGCGATGCCAAGTTCGGCAGCGTCGGCCGCGCGCTGCCGGGCGCGCGCCTGCGCATCGTCGACGAAGACAGCGGCGCACCGCTGCCGCCCGGCAGCGAAGGCCTGCTCGAAGTGGTGTCGCCGCGCATCGGCCCGGACTGGATCCGCACGTCCGACATCGCCGTACTCGACGCCGACGGCTTCCTGTTCTGCCGCGGCCGCGCCGACGGCGCGATCATGCGCGGCGGCTTCAAGCTGCTGCCCGAAGTCATCGAACGCGCGCTGCTGCTGCATCCGGCGATCTCGGCCGCGGCCGCTACCGGTATCGACGATGCGCGTCTCGGTCAGGTGCCGGCGGTGGCGCTGCAGATCAAGCCGGAGCACGAGACGCCGAGCGTCGCGCAGCTGGAGGCGCATCTGCGCGCCCATCTGCCGGCTACGCATATTCCGCTGCACTGGCGCTACGTCGACGCGCTGCCGCGCACACCGTCGTTCAAGGTCGACCGGCCGGCGTTGAAACGCCTGTTCATCCGCGACTGAGCCGGCGTCTGCGTCCCTCGATACGCGCCTGCGGCGCTACTCGGGGGAACGGTGTGCTTGTGGTTTCCACTGCCCCCGTTTCCTCCCGAGTCGCCGCGACGCGGCGCATCGAGGGTCGCGGGCGCAGACTAAGCGGCGCCGCCGAAATCCGGAATGATCCGCGGCAGCTGCGCCGAGGTGCGGATGCCCGGCGCCGCTTCGCAGACATAGGCCACCGAGTTGACCACAGGGTGGGCGGTATACCCGGGCGTGGTCGCGGCCTTGCGCTCCAGCGGCACGGTGAAATACAGGTGCATGTCGAGCGGGCAATCGCCTTCGACTTCCACCTGCCAGCCATCGCCGCGCAGCTTCCAGTCGGCGTCGATGTCGTAGCCGACGAACCAGTTCGCGGTGAACGTCATCAGCGGCTTGCCGTTGCGCATGCCCGACACCGTGGTGCGCAGCGCGGCGACGGTGCCGGCCTTGACCACGCCAGCGGCGATCTCGATGTCGTTTCGCGCCAGCGCAACCTGGCCGCGAGCCTCGATGCTGTCGAAATCCAGGCCGACGGCGTCGGCCACCACTCTCAGTGCAGGGCCGAATTCCTCGCGCAGATAATGCACGCGGCCGGCTTCGGCCTGAGGGTTCGGCGCCTGGCCGAAACCCATGATCTGGAACAGCATCTCCGGCGAGTCGCGCGAGCTGCAATCGGCGTATTCGTTGATGTGCAGGCCGTCGAGCCGGCGCTGCAGGCTGAGCAGGGTCAGCGGCATCATCTCGGTGATGAAGCCCGGGCTGCTGCCGGTACTGTGGATCGAGCTGTTGCCGGCGCGGCAGGCCGCTTCGATACGCTCCCGCACATCCGGCGCCAACCGCGACGGCAGCGCGAACTCGGGACGCGAGGTGACGACATTGCTGCCGGCTTCGAGCAGGCGGCACAGCTCGTCGACGTTGATGTTCTGCGGCATGTACACCACGCAGTCGGCCTTCAGCGCGACGATGTCGTCGAGGCTGCGCGTGGCACTGACGCCGATCGCAGGCAGACCACAGAGTTCGCCGGCGTCGCGCCCGGCCTTGTCCTGGCTGTACACGTAAAGCCCGACCAGTTGCATGGCCGGGTGCTCGATCAGCGCTCGCAGCGACCGCAGGCCGACGTTGCCGGTGGCCCACTGCACCACGCGATACTGCCGGGCCGGCCGTGACGTCAGAACCGCGGCGCTGGGACGTGTCATGCGTTTCTCCTCGAAATATTATTGTCTTGCGGCGCAACGCAGCGAGCTGTGGAATGGCGGCACGATGCTTATGAACAGCACTGCTGTGTACACTAGAAGCGCAGCCTAGCAAGCTTGGCCGCCGTTTCTCCACCCGCGCTGCGATGCTGCGGCGCGCAATATCAAAAACATACAGCGGCCATCGATCGCCGGCAGTGCGGCAAAGGAGACGTGATTCGATGAATGCGCACGACGAATCGCCGCCGGCCGCGGGCTGGAATGCGTTCGCGCCGCTACGCGAAGCCACGTTCCGCAATATATGGACGGCGAGCCTGCTGTCGAATTTCGGCCAACTGGTGCTCGGCGTCGGCGCCGCCTGGGAAATGACCCGGCTGACCACCTCGGCGAGCATGGTCGCGCTGGTGCAGTCGGCGATGATGCTGCCGCTGATGCTGGTCGCCGTGCCGGCCGGCGCGATCGCCGACATGTTCGACCGGCGCAAGACCGCGATGGCCGGGCTGGCCTTCGCCACGCTGGCGGCCGCCGTGCTGACGACGATCGCGATGCTCGGCCTGACCACGCCCTGGCTGCTGCTGCTGTTCTGCTTTCTGATCGGCGGCGGCGTCGCGCTGTACGGCCCGGCCTGGCAGTCATCGATCATCGAGCAGGTTCGGCCCGAGCACCTGCCGGCCGCGGTCGCGCTCGGCGCGGTCAGCTACAACATCGCGCGCAGCTTCGGCCCGGCGATCGGCGGCGCGGTGATCGTGCTGGTCGGCGCCAAGGGCGCGTTCGGCATCAACGCGCTGTTCTATCTGCCGCTGCTGATCACGTTCTTTTTCTGGAAGCGTCAGCAGGCGATAAACCGGCTGCCGCCGGAACGGCTCGATCGCGCGATCGTCGGCGGCGCGCGCTATGCGTTGCATTCGCCGCCGATCCGCATCGTGCTGATTCGCGCATTCCTGTTCGGACTGTGCACCGCGGCGACCGCGGCGCTGGTGCCGCTGATCGTGCGCGACATGTTGCAAGGCACCGCCAGCACGTTCGGCCTGCTGCTCGGCGCCACCGGCGTCGGCGCGGTGATCGGCGCGCTGGCGGTCAGCGAGGTGCGCGAGCGCTTCAGCGCCGAGCGCGCGGTCGGCCTGTGCGCGCTGGTCGGCGGCCCGGCGGTGATCGCGATCGGCTTCAGCCATCACGTGATCCTGACCGCGCTGCTGCTGGTGGTTTCCGGCGCGGCCAATATGCTGCTGGTGTCGCTGTTCTCGGTTGGCGTGCAGCTGTCGGCGCCGCGCTGGGTCGCGGCGCGCGCGATCGCACTGCATTCCTCGGCACTCACCGGCGGTATCGCCATCGGCGCCTGGATCTGGGGCCAGGTCACCGGCGCCTGGGGAGTGGATGTCGCGATCGTCGCCTCCGGCGTACTGCTCGCGCTGACCTCGCTGCTCGGCCTGGTACTGCCGATGCCGCGCGTGTCGCTCAAGGAAATCGAGGTGGTCGATCTCGGCCACGAGCCGGAAGTGTCGCTGCAGCTGACACCGCGCAGCGGCCCCATCGTCATCGAGATCGATTACGCGGTGGACCCCGAGCACGCGCGCGACTTCTACGCGGCGATGCTCAAGCTGCAGCATGCGCGGCGACGCAACGGCGCCTACGACTGGTCGCTGTCGCGCGACATCGCCAAGCTGTCGCTGTGGACCGAGCGCTATCACTGCGCGACCTGGGGCGACTACCTGCGCCAGCGCGAACGCTTCACCCATTCCGATCTGGATCTGCAGGAGCAGGCCAGCGCGTTCAACATGGACAGCTCGGAGCTGCGCGTGCGCCGGCGCCTGGAACGGCCGTTCGGATCGGTGCGCTGGCGCGCCGACGTGCCGGATCCGCAGCGCGACAACTACAGCGTCTTCGGGCCTTGAACGCCGCGCAGGCGGCTTCATCACCTCGTCATCAGTTCATACTCAAAGCGAAACGAACAGGAGAATCTTCATGCCGGAAGCCTTCA
The DNA here is from genome assembly GCF_965279055.1 of Hydrocarboniphaga sp. Taxonomy (NCBI): domain Bacteria; kingdom Pseudomonadati; phylum Pseudomonadota; class Gammaproteobacteria; order Nevskiales; family Nevskiaceae; genus Hydrocarboniphaga; species Hydrocarboniphaga sp. Next base: position 4,299,153 of record NZ_OZ257125.1, read on the forward strand.
TCATCGACGCCGTGCGCACGCCGCGCGGCATCGGCAAAATCGGCAAGGGCGCATTGGCGCACATGCATCCGCAGCATCTGGCGGCGACCGTGCTCAAGGCGATCCAGCAGCGCAACGGTTTCGACACCCGCGACGTCGACGACGTGATCTGGGGCACCAGCGCGCAGAAGGGCAAGCAGGGTGGCGACATGGGCCGCATGGCGGCGCTCGATGCCGGCTACGACAAGAGCGTTGCCGGCGTCACGCTGGATCGCTTCTGCGGCAGCGGTCTGACCGCGGTCAGCTTCGCCGCCGCGCAGCTGAAAGCCGGCATGGAAGACCTGATCGTCGCCGGCGGCACCGAGATGACCTCGCAGATCGCGGCCATGCAGCAGGCCGAGGCCGCGGCCGGGCTCAAATCGCCGGGCCTGGGCACCGGCAACGCGCGGCTGCAGGCGCGGTATCCGCAGTCGCACCAGGGCGTCAGCGCCGACGCGATCGCATCAATGGAAGGCATCACCCGCGAAGCCCTCGATGCCTTCGGCGTCGAAAGCCAGCGGCGCGCCGCGCACGCGATCGCCAACGGTTATTTCGACAAGTCCATCGTTCCGGTGTTCGATGAGGACGGCAAGCTGGTGCTGGCCAGGGACGAGCATCCGCGCGCCGACACCACGCTGGAAGGCCTGGCCGCGCTGAAGCCCTCGTTCGGCCAGATCGCCGACATGCCGATCGACGAAAACGGCAACACCTTCCGCAAGATCATCAACTCGGTCTATCCGGGCCTGAAGATCGGCGCCTTCCATCACGCCGGCACCTCGTCGGGCAATGTCGACGGCGCCGCCGCGCTGCTGCTGGCATCCGATGCCTACGTGCGCAAGCACGGCCTGAAACCGCGCGCGCGCGTGATCGCCACCGCCAACATCGGCGACGACCCGACGCTGATGCTCAACGCGCCGGTACCGGCCGCGCGCAAGATCCTGGCGCGCGCCGGCCTCACCGTGAACGACATCGACCTGTGGGAAGTCAACGAGGCTTTCGCCGTGGTGGTCGAAAAGTTCATCCGCGATCTGCATATCGACCGCGAGCGCATCAACGTCAATGGCGGCGCCATCGCGCTCGGCCACCCGATCGGCGCCACCGGCGCGATCCTGATCGGCACCGTGCTGGACGAGCTGGAAAGGCGCGATCTGCGGCGCGCTCTGGTTACCATGTGCGCAGCCGGCGGCATGGCGCCGGCGATCATCATCGAGCGCGTCTGAACCGCGTATCGATCGCACACCGGCAACCAGGAAAACGGCTTGAAAACGACGGGAGAAGAACCACCCAGCGGCACGCCGCCCAACCCGCGCAAACGCGCCATCGGCCGCAAGCTGACGGTGATTTCGCGCCAGCTGTGGCAGCAGTTCGACCAGAACGTGCAGGGCGCCGGCGTGTCGCGCGCCAAGTGGGGGCTGATCTCGGCGGTGGCGCGCAACCCCGGCACCACGCAGCGCTCGATCGCGGCGATGCTGGAGGTCACCGAGGTCACCGCCGGCCGCATGATCGACCGGCTGTGCGAGGACGGCCTGCTGGAGCGGCGCGAGAACGCCCAGGACCGTCGCGGCTACTGCGTGTTCCTGACACCGGCCTCCAAGCCGCTGCTCGACCGTCTCGGCGAGGCCGCCGCCCGCTACGAGGCGGAGGCCTTCGCCGGCCTCAGCGACGAGGACCTGGAGCGGCTGGAAAACCTGCTCGACGTGGTCGCCAGCAACATCGCCGGACCGAATCAACGCTAGCCGAAAAAGAAAATTAACTAAAAACTTAAATTTCTCTTGACACTGCCCTGGGGCGAATACTAACGTAGCTTATGGTTTCGATGCTACGGAATCATCTTTCCCCTTGCAAGTCCGGAGATTCACCGTGAAGAAGTCCCTGCTGGCCGTTTCGCTTTTCGCGTTCATGAGCGTCGCCACCGCTGCCCAGGAAACCGCCTCGGCCGGCCCGATCGCGACCAAGGGCAAGATGCTGTACGCCACCAACGGCGGCCGCCTGGGTTCGGTTTATCGCGTGTCCGACGACGGCTCCGTACAGCTGATCCTGGACGGCAGCATGCGCACCGTGCCGGCGAGCACGCTGGCGATGGTCGACGGCAAGCTGACCACCAGCCTGTCCAAGTCGGACGTCATCTCCAGGCAGTAGGCAGCAGCCTGTGTCGCCCTCTCCCTGCGGGAGAGGGCCAAGGGGTGAGGGACTTTCAGTCGCCAACCCGACCCGGATCCGGGACACCCTCATCCGGTACTGCGCCGCCGCGCGAAGCGCGAACGCTTTGCGCGGCGAATGCGCCAGCCTTTGCCGAAGCACGAAGAGCCCTTGCACCACGCTCGCGGCTTAGCCATTGCGCTCCAAAACTCCACGACGCTCATTTCCTGCTCGCCGCAAAAAAAACAGCGCGCCCTAGCGTGGATCGGCATTTTCGCTTGACCGTGCAGCGCGGCGCGGCGCGCTGTCGCCGCCGGCTGCGCAAACGGGATATCATTTAGAGCAACAGCGGTGTTCAATAGCCGCGGCGACAAAAAATGGATGGAGAGACCGTATGACGCAGGTGATGAAGGGCGTACGCGTGCTGGAAGTTGCACAGTTCACGTTCGTGCCCGCGGCCGGCGCGATCCTCGCCGACTGGGGCGCCGACGTGATCAAGATCGAACATCCGGTGCGCGGCGATACCCAGCGCGGTTTCATCAACATGGGCGGCATCGCGGTCGACCCGAACCGTAACCCGCTGGTCGAGCATCCGAACCGCGGCAAGCGTAGCGTCGGCATCGACCTCGCCACCGCCGAAGGCCAGGCGCTGCTCTACGAAATCGCCAAGACCGCCGACGTGTTCCTGACCAACTACCTGCCCAGCGTGCGGCAGAAGAACAAGTTCGACATCGAGCACATTCGCGCGGTCAATCCGAAGATCATCTACGCGCGCGGCAGCGCCTATGGCGACAAGGGCGTCGAGCGCGACACCGGCGGCTTCGACGGCACCGCGTTCTGGTCGCGCAGCGGTGTCGGCTATGCGATGACGCCGGCCGAGATGGAAGGGCCGCTGTCGCAGGGCATCATGGCCTTCGGCGATTCGATCGGCGGCATGTTCATCGCCGGCGGCATTTCCGCCGCGCTGTTCAATCGCGAACGCACCGGTGAAGGCGTCGAGCTCGACGTGTCGCTGCTCAGCGCCGCATGGTGGGCTTCGGGCGCGAACATCGCGCAGGGTCTGGAAACCGGGCAGACCACGCGCAATTCGATGCCGACTTCCGGCGGTGCCGCACGCAATCCGCTGATGGGCAATTTCCGCACCGCGGACAACGGCACGATCAATTTGTGCATGGTCAGCCCGACCGGCTTGATCCGCGACGCCTTCGAGCATTTCGGCATCCCCGAAGCCGCCGACGATCCGCGCTTCGCCGACGTCAAGACGCTGATCGCCAATTCCAAGGCGGCGAGCGATCTGATCGTCGCCGCGTTCGCCAAAAAGCCGTTCGCCTACTGGCGTCAGCACCTGAAAACGATGAAGGGCCAGTGGGCGCCGATCCAGAGCCTGCTCGATCTGACCTCGGACGAACAGGCCCTGGCCAACGACATGCTGGTGGAGCTCGAAGGCGACGACGGCAAGCCGTTCAAGGTGGTGCGCGGCCCGGTGCAGTTCAATCACGAGCCGCTGAAGACCACGCGCGCGCCGCAGGCTTCGGAACATACCGAAACCTTTCTGATGGAGCTGGGCCTGGACTGGGATCGCATCGAACAGCTCAAGGCTTCCGGCGCGATCGCCTGATCACCGTCGCATTGAAAAAAACAAAGACGTCGAGGAATCCATGAAAGCGGGAAGCAAACTCAAGAGCGCGGTGTGCGATACCGAGGTGATGGTCATCAAGGGCGCCGATGTCGCACTCGAATGCGGTGGCGCACCGATGGCCGCGGATCGTCCGGCCGAGCGCGCCGCGATCAATCCGGCGTTCGCCGAAGGCACCAAGATGGGCAAGCGCTACGTCGACGCCAGCGGCGCCGTCGAACTGCTGTGCGTGAAAGCCGGCGCCGGCTCGCTGTCGATTGCCGGCGTCGCGCTGCAGCCCAAGGACGCCAAGCCGCTGCCTTCTTCCGACTAAGGCAGCACCGATGAATATTGCGCTGATCCTGCAGATGGCGGCCGACGCCGAGCCGGACCGCATCGGCCTGGTCTGCGATGGACGACGCTGGTCCTACGGCGCGTTGCTGCAGGCCGCACGCGGCGCCGCGCAGGCGATCACCGATGCCGGTTGCCAGTACGTTGGCCTGCTCGACGAAAGCAGCGAGGCGGCATCGATCGCGCTGTTCGGCGCGGCGCTCGCCGGCGTGCCCTACGTGCCGCTGAACTATCGCCTCGCCGACGCCGATCTGGCGGCCTTGCTGCTGCGCATCGAGCCGGCTTATCTGATCGGCGACGTCGCACGCGTGCAGCGGCTCAACCCGGGGGCCGCGCACAAGACGCGCTCGCGCGCGGACTTCGTCGCCGAGGCCGAAAAGCTCGGTGAAACCGCATCCGCCGACGAGCAGGAAGGCGAAGGTATCGCCGCGCAGATCTTCACCAGCGGCACCACGGCGGCGCCGAAGGCGGCGCTGCTGCGCCACGCCAACCTGCTGTCGTACATTCTCGGCACGGTCGAATTCGGCGCGGCTTCGGAAGACGAAGCGGCGCTGGTCTGCGTGCCGCCGTATCACATCGCCGGCATCGCCGCGCTGCTGTCCTCGATCTACGCGATGCGCCGCATCGTGCTGCTGCCGGCTTTCGATCCGGACACCTGGTTGACACTCGCCGCCACTGAGCGCGCCAGCAACGCCTTCGTCGTGCCGACGATGCTGTCGCGGATCATCGCCAGCATCGACGCCGGGAATGCGCCCGATCTGTCGTCGCTGCAGTCGATCGCCTATGGCGGCGGCCGCATGCCGCTGGAGCTGATCGAGCGCGCGCTCGTGCTGTTCCCGGCCACCGGCTTCACCAACGCCTATGGCCTGACCGAAACCAGTTCGACGATCGCACTGCTCGGCCCCGAGGATCATCGCAGCGCGCAGTCGTCCAGCGACTCGGCGGTACGCGCGCGCCTGGCCTCGGTCGGCCGTCCGCTGCCGACGGTCGAGATCGAAATCCGCGACGAAGAAGGCCGCGTGCTGCCGGCCGGCGAGCGCGGCGAAATCTACGTGCGCGGCGAGCAGGTCTCCGGCGAATACCGCGGCCGCAGTGCGCTCGACGCACAGGGCTGGTTCCCGACGCGCGACGCCGGCTACATCGACGCCGAGGGTTATCTGTTTCTGGCCGGCCGCGCCGACGACGTCATCGTCCGCGGCGGCGAGAACATCTCGCCCGGCGAAATCGAGGACGTATTGACCACGCACCCGGCGGTCGCCGAATCCGCTGCGGTCGCGATCCCGTCAGTGGAATGGGGTGAAGCGGTCGGCCTCGCGGTCGTGACCAGGCCGGGCTATGCCGCACCCGGCGAGCCGGAACTCAAGGCGCTGATCAAGGAGCGCCTGCGCTCCTCGCGCGTGCCCGAGCGCATCGTCTTCGTCGACGCGCTGCCGTACAACGAAATGGGCAAGCTGCTGCGGCGCGAGGTGAAGAAGCTGTTCGGCTGAGCAGACGGCTGTCATCTCCGTCCTCCGTTCGTCCCGAGTAGCCGCCTTAGCGGCGTATCGAGGGATCCGATCGCGGTCCGGTCCCTCGATACGCGGGCGAGCCCGCTACCCGGGACGAACGCAGAGCGGTGACGCCGTCACGGCGGGCGCGACCCGCCCTACAAAAGCGGATGGCATCACACGGCGGGTCACGCCCCGCCGGCTTTTTGCGGCCCATGAAACCGCGGCCGTTGTGCCAGCCGTTTCGCCACCTCCGGATAACGCTCCGGACGCAGGTTGCCGTACATCGAGATGCGCAGCGACTCCTCGGCGAAACGCCGCGCCAGCGGCGCCAGATCCTGAGTCGCACCGTATTGCGCGCGCGCCCACACCGGCCACAGGAACACACCGGCGAGCGTAATCACCGACAACACTTCGGTATCGACGTTGTCCTGCGACAGCGCGGTGGAATCGAAGCGCTCCGCCGAGCTGCGGTATTCACGCCAGAACAGATCGCGTGCCGGCTCCGGCGACGACAGCACATTCAGCAGCCAGGCGCGGCACAGCTCCGGGTTGTCCATCGCGAAACCGGCGAGCCGGTCGCTCAAGGCCGCGACGTCGACCGAGCCGACCTTGCGGTCCTTGGTGGCGCCGGCGGGCCCGAACACCGCCTGAAACAGTTTCTCCGATACGCCGACCGCGGCCGCCGCGATCAGCTGGTCGCGCGTCTTGAAGTGCTGGTATGCAGTGCCGCGATTGACGCCGGCAATGCGCGCCACCTCGGCCAGGCTCAGGCCTTCGGGGCCGTCGTGCGCCAGGCAGCGTCGCGCCGCCTGCAGGATCGCTTCCCGCGTGCTCGCGGGGTCCGGCGAACGGCGCGGCTTGCGCGCTGACGCGGCGCGTTTCCGCACCGGCCGCGACCCTGGTGATGAGTCCCGCAATCTGATGGCACGACTCGCACTCGTACGCGAGGGCCGCAGCAGCGACTGCTGCGGCGTCGCACCGCCGAGCAGCTCCAGCTCACAACTCGAGTTGTAGGCCGACAGCAGCGCGGCGAGCTGTCGCTGCAGCTGCGCCAGCGACACGGAGCCGCGCCCGTCCACGGCCGCGGCGGCGATGGTCCGGTTCATGCGCTCGACCTGCGCGCCGGTCCAGCGCTGGCGCAGCTTCAGGCCGCGCTGGCGGATACCCGCGTCGGCGCAGGCCGGTGCAAACGAGGCATCGGCGGCGATTGTCTCGTCGGCCATCAGGCTACCGATGCGGCCCGGCACCGCGGCGATCAGCGCGGCGACGAATTCGACCGCCGACGCCGCAGCGCCGGCGTCGTATAGCTGCGCAAATGCGTAACGGCTGCGCCGCTCGACCGCGACGATCAGCTGGTAGCGGCGTTTTTCGCCGAGTTGCGCGCTGCTCAGGTCGAAGCACAGCCCTTCGGCAGACCCGGCCGCAGCCTCGTCGCCGCTCGCGGGCAGACGCGAAATGCCGTGCCGCTGCAGGCAGCGGTGCAGCGATGAACGGCTCAGCTGCGGAATGAAGCCACGCAGAGCCTGCAGACAGCCGTCGAGCGGCAGGCGCAGATGCTGGCGCAAGGCGACGACGATGCCCTCCTCGCGCAGGCTCAGGGCCGAGGAGCGCGGATCGCGCGGGCCCGGCTTGCGATCGTCCGGCGATGCACGGCGCCGCCATTTGGCGACGGTTTTCGGATTGAGCCCGTAACGCAGGGCCAGCTGGCGAATGCTGTCGTCACTGTGCCGGATCGCATGCCGTACTTCGGCGGGGCTACGCCGCAGCTGCTTCATCGATCGCACCCGATCAGGATTGGACAGGGTCTTTTGTACCATCTATTTGCGGGATCTCGAAATCGGCGCCTCGCCCTCGCGGTGCATGCGGATCATCGGCCTGTACAACAGCAGGTTTCAAACACCACGACGATTGACGCCTGGATTTCCAATGAACAACCATGTTCATACAACGAAGCGACGCCGGCTGAAGCCAGGCGCGCACCCACACACGCAGCGATACAGGAGAGAGCGCAATGACAGCAGTGCTTGCGGGCCGCGTGGCGCTGGTCACCGGCGCATCGTCCGGCATCGGCGAGGCGACGGCGCTGGCACTGGCCGCGGCCGGCGCCAGCGTGGCACTGTCGGCACGGCGCGAGCAGCGGCTGCATCAGCTGGTGCAGCGCATCGAATCCCATGGTGGCAAGGCGCTGGCGCTGTCCGGCGACGTCGCCGACGAGGCGGTCGCCACCGCGGCGGTGGAAAAGACCATCGCGCATTTCGGCCGTATCGACATCCTGGTGAACTCGGCCGGCATCATCCAGGCCGGCGGCGTCGAGAATGTCGACACCGACGAGTATCGGCGCGTGATCGACATCAACCTGCTGGCGACGGTTTACACCTGCCGCGCCGCGATCGCCGCGATGAAGGCGCAGGGCAGCGGCGACATCATCAACATCTCGTCGCTGGCCGGACGCAAGGCCGCCAAGCTCTTCAATGCCTATACCGCCAGCAAGCATGCGCTGAACGCGATGACCGACGCGATGCGCCAGGAAGTCGGCGGCTTCGGGATCCGCGTCTGCATCATCAATCCAGGCGCGACCGCGACCGCGGTGTTCGAGAACGTCAGCGACCCGAAGATGCGCGCGACGATGCAGCAGCACGTCGGCAAGGACGGTGCGATGGCAGCCGGCGATGTCGCCGAGGCGGTGCTGCTGGTCGTCAGCCTGCCGCGCCGCACCAGTATTTCCGAGCTGTCGATCCGCCCCACGATCGATACCTCGGCTTGAACCACGAAGAATCCGTAGAAGGAAACCCACGCATGAAAGACATCGAGTTCATCGACCTGTCGCCGCGCATCGCCACCGAAATCCGCGTCAGCCAGGAAACGCTGCTGAGCGGCAGGCGCGCACAGGAGATCCGCGCGCAACTCGAACAGCGCGGCGTCGTCGTGTTCAAGCAGATCCATCTCGACGACGAGCAGCAGGTGGCCTTCGCCGGCACGCTCGGCGAAATCATCCCGCAAGGCAACAAGGGCATCTACAAGGTCACGCTCGACAAGAAAGAAAACGACAGGGCCGACTATCTGCGCGGTGCGTTCTACTGGCATATCGACGGCACCACCGACGACGTGCCGACGCGCGCCTCGCTGCTGAACGCGCGACGCCTGTCACCGACCGGCGGCCAGACCGAATTCGCCAACACTTACGCCGCCTTTGATGATCTGCCGGAGTCGGAGAAAAAGGCGATTTCCAAGCTGAAAATCGTGCATCACGTCGAAACCATACAGCGCAAGATCTACGACGCGCCGACGCCGGAACAGGAGGCGAGCTGGAAGCGCTATCCGCCGAAGGCGCATCCGCTGGTATGGAATCACCAGAGCGGCCGCAAGTCGCTGGTGCTGGGCTCGACCTCCTCGCATGTCGAAGGCATGGATCCGGAAGCCGGCCGCAGGCTGATCGAGGAGCTGACCGCCTGGGCGACGCAGCCGCAGTTCGTCTACCAGCATCAATGGACCTTGGGCGACCTGCTGATCTGGGACAACACCGGCACGATGCATCGCGTCGTGCCCTACCCGCTCGACAGCGGCCGCATGATGCATCGCACGACCCTGGTCGCCGAAGAAGCGCTGGTCTGATTCGCGCTGACGACACGCGCTCACACACGAGAGAAACCGCATGGGACGTCTGGCAGGCAAGGTTGCGCTGATCACCGGTGCCGGCTCCGGCATGGGCAAGGAGATGGCGCTGCTGTTTGCGCGTGAAGGCGCGCAAGTGGTCTGCGCCGATCGCAGCGGCATGCAGGACAGCGTCGCGGCCGCGATCGGCGAGGCCGCGGTCGCAGTGCACGCCGACGTCGCGCTGAGCGCCGACGTGCAGAACATGATCAAGCTGGCCGAGCAGCGCTTTGGCCGCCTCGACGTGCTGGTCAACAACGCCGGCTTCGGCGGCGGCATGGCGCCGTTGCACGAGCAGACCGAAGCACTCTACGACGACGTTCAGGCGGTGAACCTGAAAGGCGTGTTTCTCGGCATGAAATACGGCATCGAGGCGATGCTGCGCAGCGGCGGGGGCGCCATCGTCAACACGGCTTCGGCGGCCGGCCTGATAGGCTGGAAGAACCACAGCGTCTATGGCGCGGCCAAAGCCGGCGTGGTGCAGATGACACGCAGCGCCGCGCTCGAATATGCGCAGCAGAACATCCGCATCAACGCGATCTGTCCCGGCATGGTCTGGACCGGCCTGGTGAAAGCCTCGGCGATCCATGCGACGCCGCCGCCGGATGCGCGGCCACCGTTCGGCGTCGCGATGGGCCGCTGGGGCCTGGCCACCGAACTCGCCGCCGCCGCGCTGTTCCTGGCCAGCGACGAGGCCTCGTACATCACCGGCGTCGCGCTGCCGGTCGACGGCGGGTACGTCGCGGGGCACTAAGGCCGCGATCCGGCTGCACCCATGCATCCCGCGCCGGCCGAGTGCCGGCAGCAGCTGATCCTCGACATGCACGGCGAACTCGACCGCTAGCTGCAGGCTTGCGCATACTGCGGGCCGGCTAATAGACAGACCTGTCGGCCAGGGCATATAAAAACTGCAGACGGCATTCCCGCGCCGGCGACAGTACGGGCATAGCGTCGCTGCCCCCCGCTTTCGCGGGAGCGACGACAGAAAGAGACGAGGAGCGCGGCGTGCAGCACTGGGACGAGACTTTCGACTTCGTCGTCGCCGGCTGCGGCGGCGGCTCGATGTGCGCGGCGCTGGTGATGCGCGCCGCCGGCAGGTCGGTGCTGATCCTGGAAAAGACCGCGCTGCTCGGCGGCACCACGGCGCGCTCCGGCGGCGTGATGTGGATACCGAACAATCCGGTCATGCAACGCGACGGCATCGCCGACAGCTTCGATGCCGCGAGCCGCTATCTCGACCAGGTCTGCGGTGACGCGGTCGATGCGCCGGGCGCGACGCCGCTGCGCCGCCGCACCTATCTCGAGCAGGCGCCGCGCATGGTCGAGTTCCTGATCCGCCAGGGTCTGCGCTTCACGCGCGTGCGCGAATGGCCGGACTACTACGACCAGCTGCCCGGCGGCTCGGTGCCGGGGCGCACCGTGGTCGCCGAGCTGTTCGATCTCAAGCAACTCGGCGACTGGGCAAAGCGGCTGAGGCCGAGCTTCATCGTCGCGCCGCTGCCGGCAACGCTGGAAGAAATGATGGAGCTGCCTGCATACAAGCGCTCCTGGCAGGTCCGGCTGCTGATGCTGAAACTAGCGCTGCGCCTGTTGCTGGCCAAGTTCAGTGGCAAGCATTGGGTCGCCGGCGGCGCGGCGCTGCAGGGCCGCATGCTGCAGGCGGCGCTGAAAGCCGGCGTCGACATCCGCAGCGAGGCGCCGGTCGGCGAGCTGATCGTCGAGGACGGCGTCGTCACCGGTGTGCTGACGATCAGGGACGGCAGGCCCTGGCGCGTCGCCGCAAAGCTCGGCGTGCTGGTCAACGCCGGCGGCTTCGCGCGCAACCAGGCGATGCGCGACCGCTACGCGCCCGGCACCTCGGTGAAATGGAGCATGGCCGCGCCCGGCGACACCGGCGAAATGATCGAAGAGATGCAGCGCATCGGCGCCGCGCTCGCGCAGATGGACGAACGGGTCGGCAACCAGATCACGCTGCCGCCCGGCGCCGAGGACAGCGAAGCCAAGCCGACCGTGCAGGCGATGACCGCGGCGCCGCATTGCATGCTGGTCGACCAGAGCGGCGCGCGCTACATGAACGAAGGCGGCTCGTACATGGCCTATGCCAAGGCGATGCTCGAGCGCCATCGCAGCGTGCCGGCGGTGCCGAGCTGGGCGATCTTCGACAGCCAGTACATGCAGCGCTACATGCTCGCCGGCACGATGCCCGGCAGCAGGAAGCCGCAAAGCTGGTATGACTCCGGCTACCTGAAAAAGGCCGACAGCATCGAGCAGCTCGCCGCGCTGCTGGACATCGATCCCGCCGCGCTGGGCGCGACGCTTGCACGCTTCAACGGCTTCGTGTGCCGCAACTGCGACGAGGATTTTCATCGAGGCGAGAGCGCCTACGACCGCTGGCTCGGCGACTGGCTGCATCGGCCGTCGCCATCGCTGGGCAGCATCGAGCGCGCGCCGTTCTACGCGGTCGCGGTATACCCCGGCGACGTCGGCACCTACGGCGGCGTGGTCACCGACGAACATGCGCGCGTGCTGCGCGCCGACGGCTCGGTGATCACCGGGCTCTACGCCACCGGCGTATCCACCGCGTCGGTAATGGGCCGCGCTTATCCCGGCGCCGGCAGCAGTGTCGGCCCGTCCTTCACCTGGGCTTATGTCGCGGCGATGCACGCGGCGCGCCTCGATCCGCTGCATCTACACGAGGTATGACGCGATGAGCTCCTATTCCCGCTCGCTGCCGCCGGCGCTGGTCGTCGGCACCGGCTTTGGCTGCCGCATCCACGTACCGGCGCTGCGCGCGGCCGGCTTCGATGTCGTCGGCCTGATCGGTACCGACATCGAACGCACGCGCAAGCGCGCGCAAGCCAGCGGCGTTGCGCAGAGCTTTACCGATCTCGACGAGGCGATCGCGCGTACCGGCGCGCACGTCGTCAGTATCGCGACACCGCCGCATACGCATGCGCCTTTGACATTCACCGCGCTCGCGCGCGGCTGCCATGTGCTGTGCGAAAAACCGTTCGCGAAAGACCTGGCCGAGGCGCGCGCGATGCTGGCCGCGGCCGAGCGCGCTGGCGTCGTGCATCTGATCGCGCACGAATTCCGCTGGGGCCCCGATCGCGCCCTGCTGGCACGCGCGATCGCCGACGGCCTGATCGGGGAACCGCGCATGCTGACGATGAGCGGCTACATGCCCCAACTCGCCAGCGCCGACGCGAAGATGCCGCGCTGGTGGTTCGACCGCGAGGTCGGCGGCGGTTGGCTCGGCGCACACGGCTCGCACATGATCGACCAGATCCGTTGCTGGCTCGGCGAGTTCGCGAGCCTGAGCGCGAGCCTGCCGATGGTGTCGGATCGCAGCGGCGTTGCCGAGGACTCGTACTCGCTGAGCTTCGAACTCGCCAACGGCGTCAGCGGCGTGCTGCAACAGACCGCGGGCGCCTGGGGATCGCCGGCGGCGATGACGCGCGTCGCCGGCACTCGCGGCACGCTATGGGTCGAAGACGGCCGTGTACACCTGGCCGATCGCGAAGGCACGCGCGAACTCGCGGTACCGGACGATCTGCAGCTGCCGGATGTCGGCGGCGATCCGCGCAACCTGCTGCTGCCGCCGTTCGTTCGCCTGTGCGAAGCGCTACGCGCCGCTATCGATGGCAGGCCGAACTCGGCCGTGCCGCCACCGACCTTCGCCGACGGCGTTGCCGGCATGCAGGTGCTCGACGCGATACGCGCCTCCGCTGCCAGCGGCGGCGCGCGGGTCGCGCTGAGCTGAGCGCGGCGCGACGATCAGCGCAGCGCCTGTCACCGCCGCGGCGGCTGAGGCGCGTTAGCCGCGCCAGCCGCGCATGCGGTTGCCGGCGTCGCAGTTGACGATTTCGGCAGTGATGAAACGCGCCTCGTCGGAGGCCAGGAACAGGCCGAGCCGCGCGATGTCGTCAGCGTTGCCATGCAGCTTCAGCACCTGCTGGCCCTGCACGCGCGCATAGGTGTCGGCGGACAGGCTGCCCTTGGATGCCGGTGTTTCCATGATGCCGGGGGCGATGCCGTTGACGCGGATGCCGTCGGCGCCGAAGTGCATCGCCATGCCGTAAGTCATCGACGCCAGTGCCGCCTTGGTGACGCCGTAGGCGCTCGCCGGCTGATAGCTCGCCATCGAGGTGATGTTGATCACCGAGCCCTGGGCGGCCGCCAGCGGCACGCGCAGCGCCTGGCCGAGCAGCAGCGGCGCGACCGTGTTGATCGCGAAATAGCGCAGCCACTTCTGCTGGCTCAGCTGGGTGAAACCGGCACTGATTTCGCCGTAGGCGAGGCCGGCGTTGTTGACCAGCGCGTGCAGCTGGGGATGCGTCGCGCAGACCTCGGCGGCGAAAGCCTGCAACTGCACCTCGTCGGACAGATCGACGCGATGCGTGCTGCACTGGCTTGCTCGGCTACGCAGCATCGCCGCGGTGTCGGCGAGGCCGGCCTCGTCGATGTCAGCCAGCACCAGGCGCGCACCCTCGCCGGCAAAGTGTTCGGCGAAGCTGCGGCCGAGGCCGGCGGCGGCGCCGGTGACCAGCACCACGCGATCCAGAAAACGCTGACTCATGTTGTCGACTCCCTGCTGCGGATCACCGCGATGCTGCGGACACGGCAGGCTGCTGGCAACGGCGATCGATGGCGAACGCCGGCCTTCCTGTCGGCAAACAGACGTGCCCCGTCGAAACCCGGTGCAATCCTTTTGGACCGGGCTAGGAGTTGAGCGCCGCCGTCCGCGGCACGCGCTGGCGGAACTCGCGCGGCGTGACGCCGGTGGCGCGGCGGAAGGCATAACAGAAGCCCGACGGCGACGAGAAGCCCAGCGAATACGAAATCGCCTTGACGCTGTTGTCGCACAGCAGCATGCGCTTGGCGTGATCGATGCGCGACGCAGCGACGTAGTGGCCGATCGAGCAGCCACGGCTGGCGCGGAAGCCGCGCGTCAGCTGGCGTACCGACAGCTTGCACAGCTCGGCCAGCTCGGTCAGCGTCGGCGCATCGCGCACCTCACGCAGGCGCTCGTCGATCAGGCGCAGCCGCCACGCGGACAGGCCACCGCTGCCGGGCGCCTCGTTGACGCGCGCGCAGTAACGCGCCAGCTCGATGCCGAGCTGCGCGACGACCAGTTCGACCAGCATGCCGCTGGCAAAACCCGGATGGCGCGTCTCGTGTGCCAGGCGCAGCATCAGGCCGCGGACGTTGGCATCGCGGATATCCATGCTCGCCTGGAGGCGGCGCTCGGTCCATTCCAGCCGGTCGGGAATCAGCTGCTGATCGATGTGCAGCAGCATCGAGGTCTGCGTCGAAGCGCCGTCACTGCGCGCCTGCATCACCTCGCCCGGCGGCACCAGGAACACTTTGCCGAGGCGCTCGTAGCGATGCGGGTTCCAGTGCCGGTCGTAGCAACCACGGGCATTGCTGGGCCGCGGCGTCAGCGACAGGTCGACCCGGTAATCGCCGGTCGGCCTGAGCACGCCGGAGGCAGGACCGAAGACGTCGAAGCGCACCAGCTGCGCCGTCGCCATCGGCACGCGGATCTCGGCGTCTATCGTCATATCGGCGAACGGATGTCCCATGACTTTCTCCTCCAGCAGTGCGCCGGTCTATTGCCGGTCTGAGCACAATATAGCGCTTGTGGACTATATGCGCTGGGCCGCCGCATCCACAATTCGACACTGTTGTTTATTGGAGCGCGCAGCCGGAGGCCGGATGCGCATTGCGCATTAATGAACACGCATGTACATTTATGCGGCGCGGCGGTGGAGACCAGCCGCGCAGCCACCGCCACGCCCGCAACGCCCGCTCCAGCAGCGCCGGCGGGTGCCGCGGCACCACGATAATCGACCGGGCCCACCGGTCACGAGCCGGTCTGCAAGCGCAGCCAGGCGCGTCCAGAGCCGACAGAGCCATGCCCAAGATTCTTTTCATCGAGCACAGCGGCAAGCAGCACCTCATCGACGCCGAAGCCGGCAAAAGCGTGATGCAGAACGCAGTCGATCGCATGGTGCCCGGCATCATCGGCGACTGCGGCGGCGCCTGCTCCTGCGCCACCTGTCACGGTTATATCGACCCGGCCTGGGCCAACAAGGTGGAGCCCAGGAACGACGGCGAAGATGCGATGCTCGACGGCGCGCTGCACACCGAGGCCAACAGCCGGCTGACCTGCCAGATCACGATGACCGAGGCGCTGGACGGCCTGGTCGTGCGCCTTCCGGTGAGCCAGTTCTGAGCGCCGCCGCGTGGGCTCAGCGTCCACCCATCGCCGTCCATACCGCCGGCGGCACCGAGGTGAATTCCAGGTAGTGGCCGAGCGTCGCGCGCGCGTCGGCGTAGACGAAGCGCAGGCCGCTGGAAGTATCGCCGCGGTAGACGATCGGCAGCTGCTGGCGCTCGACTTCGGCCAGCGTCGCGTCCCAGTCGAAGCTGCGCATGCAGATGTGATGAAAGCGCAGGCCCTGATCGGGCAGCGCCTCGCGATACAGCTCCACCGGCCCGGACACCGGCTCGATCAGCTCGTACTGCAGGTTGCCGACCCAGATGAAGGCGACCTTGTTGACCGCGATGCCGGTGCCGCGCGGCGTCGTCACCTCGACCTCGGCCTGAAAATACCGGGCGTCCGGCACGCCGTAGTGCGTGCGGAAGTAGCCGATCGCCTTTTCGATGTCGCGCGTGACGTAGGCGTTCTGGTAGTGGTTGGCGAGCAGCATGCGGCGTCCCCTGTCGTTGCGAAGGCCTCAGCCTTCGGCTTCCACGGTGTAGCGCGACGAGTAGCGCTCGAAGCGGCCGCGCAGCTCGTCCGGCGTCAGGCCGTATTGCGCGAGCTTGTATTCGTGGCGGCCGAACTTGTCCTGCGGATTGTCGTTGATCCAGTTCGTCATCGCGGTTTCGGCCTCGGCGGTGTAGTCGTCGCCGAGCGCCTTGTAGAGCCCGCGCATGGTTTCGATCGGCTGACGCATCAGGTCGGCGTAGTGCACGTCGATGACCTTGTCCTCGCCGAACTTGTCGCGGAAATTCATGATCCGCTCGGCGTGCTCCACCGCCTGGAACGAGCAGTTTTCGCCGAGCCACTTCGCGTCGACGCGGCCCATGAACGCATTGTGCGACAGCGACAGCAGGCTGCAGAACGAGCCGGTCGCGGTCAGCGGGTCGCGGTGCGTCCAGACGAAGCGCGCATCCGGATAAACCTTCAGGATCGTCTCCAGCCACAAGGCGTGCGAGGGTTGCTTGAGGTTCCACACGCCCGGCGCATCGGCCTGCAGCAGTTGCAGGAAACGCTTGTGATACTCGTAGGTGGATGTCAGGTCAGCCTGGAACAGCCAGTCGCGATAATTCGGCAGCACGCCGCGCGATTCCCAGACCAGGGCCTTGAAGTCCTGCATCACGAAGAACATGCACTCGTTCGGATAGATCGCCGAGTTGCGGTAGTACTTGCCCATCTCCGGACGCGCCGCGAGCATCTGGCGCTCGGCCTCGAGCCGCGCGAGCGCGCGCGGATCGGTGAACAGCGTGGCGCGGGTCGGCGGCGGGATCGGGTCGTCGATCTCCCAGGTCAGCGGCGAGCGCCGGTTCGGGTCCGCGGCGAGCAGGTTGCTGAGCAGCGTGGTGCCGGTGCGCGGCACACCGAAAACGAACACCGGGCGCTCGATTGCGCGCTTGAGCAACTCCGGCCGCTGGTCGAGATAAGCCGTGGTTTTGAGCCGCGTCGCCAGCGCGCCGACGACGCTGCCGCGGACGCGCTCGAGACCGGCCTCGGTATACGTGCAGGCGTTGACGTCGCCGAGAAACACCTCGAGACCCTCGTGAAAGCTGTCGCTGTCGAAGCGCTCCAGCTGCGTCGCCTTGCGGGCCTGCTCGACCAGTTCGTCTGCGACCATTTTCTGCGCCATGTCTTTGCTCTCTCCACGATTCGGGCCGATCGGCGGCGGCTCCCAGGGCAAACGATCTTCGACCGCCGCCTCGTCGCCCGCAACGGCGTTCGGATACGACGACCGGACACAATGTCGCGGTCGGGACGTTGCCGTCGCCGGCACCGCGGCGTCTATGGACCCGGCATCGGCGGCGGGCGATGCTGGCGCCCGTCCGTTCATGCAAGCCTGGGTCAATGAGCAGCCGAATCCCGCAGAAGCCGCGCAGCCGCAACCCGGTACAGACCCGTGCCCGGCTGCTGCAGGCGACGATCGACCTGGTCGCCGAAAAAGGCGCCGACGCGCTGTCGCTGAAAGAGGCCGCGCGCGTGGCCAAGGTCAGCCGCGGCGTCGCCTACCAGCATTTCGACGACCGCGATCACCTGCTGCGCGAGGCCAAGGCCTGGCTGTCGGAGCGCCTGAGCGAATCGCTGCATGGCGAACTCGACCCGGCGACGATGGAGGATCGCGTCTACGGCGTGGCGCGGCAGGTGATGAACAACCGCGAGGCCTCGCGACTGCTGATCGCCGACGCGATGGCCGGCAAGGATCTGCAGAAAGACCATCCGCTGTACCGCCTGCTGCTCGACTCGCTGGAGCGGTTCAGGACCAGTGGCAATGCGCGCCAGGACATGGATCTGGAAATCCTGTCCTCGATCCTGGTCGGAGTGGTCGCTTCTATCATCATGCTGAGTTATCAAGACAACAGTGATGTCGATAAGATGGCGCGGCGGTTTACTGCCGAATGGACTCGCATCCTTCGCCACGGGATTTTCGTGGAGCCTCCGGCCTGAGAACGCAGGCCGGCACCAGGCGGGCGCCGCAACGCAGCACGGAATCGCTAATGGACACTGATGTCCATTAGCGATAGCATCTGCTTCAATATCAGTTCAAAAGAACGCCGGGCCTGTTACGCCACGGCGGCGACGCTGAGGAGAGAGGCACCTTGCTTACACCCGCGATCCGGCCGTCAAGGTCGAATTTCAAGCGCCGCAGCCCTGCCAGCCTCGTTCTGGGCAGCGGCCAGGTGCCGGCCTTGTGGTCATCGCTGTTGTCCATAGCGCCCGCCGGTGCGGCCGAGCGGTTCACCGACCATCGGCAAATGGGTCTGAAGTATTCGCCGCTGACTCAGATCAACGCCGGCAACGTCGATCAGTTGCAGGCCGCCAGGGAAGTCCATACCGGCGGGCACGGCATGTACGGCTCCCGCAAGGGTAATCCGGTGATGGCGCACCAGCTCAAGCGTTAGCGGGCAACTGGGGCGTGCGCCAGACGGCGTCTCGCACCCGATTAGAAAGATAAAGAGACAGCGAGAGGGAACATGAAACAAACGATGATCGCGGCAACGATGACGGCGGCCGCCACCCTGGTGATCGCCACGGCAGCCAGCGCACAGATTTCCGTGCCGGAGCAGGAGACGGCGGCACCGGCTGCGCCGCCACCTGCGGAAGCGGCGGCGCCGTTCGACGCACCTGCCGCCGCGCCTGCGCCGGCGGCCGCCGAGGCCGCCGCGCCCCTGGACACGATCACGCTGCCGGAGCAGCAGGCGGCCGAGACGCCAGAGCGCGATCAGACGCGCGAACGCGGTGGCCTGGAAGAAGTCATCGTCACCGCGCAGCGCCGCGAGCAGAGCGCGCAGGACGTGCCGGTGTCGATCACCGTGCTCGACGCGCAGCAGATCTCCAACGCCAACATCACCAACTCGTCCGACCTGGCGACCTATACGCCGTCGCTGTCGACCAACCAGCGCTTCGGCCCGGAATCGGCGACGTTCGCGATCCGCGGCTTCACGCAGGATCTGCGCACCACCGCTTCGGTCGGCGTGTACTTCGCCGAAGTGGTCGCGCCGCGCGGCCAGAGCTCGCAGACCTCCGGCGACGGCGCCGGCCCCGGCGAGCTGTTCGATCTGGAAAACGTGCAGGTTCTGAAAGGCCCGCAGGGCACCTTGTTCGGCCGCAACACCACCGGCGGCGCGGTGCTGATCGTGCCGAAGAAGCCGACCGATGCCTACGAGGGCTATCTGGAGGCCTCCGGCGGCGACTACAACCTGAAGCGCATCCAGGGCGTGTTCAACGCGCCGCTGTTCGACAACTTCAAGCTGCGTCTGGGCGTCGACAGCAATCATCGCGACGGCCATCTGCACAACTACACCGGCATCGGTGCCGACGACCTGGGCAACGTCAACTACACCTCGGGGCGCCTGAGCGCGCTGTGGGACATCACCGACAGCGTCAACAACTACACCATTTTCAGCTACGCCTATTCCAAGACCCACGGCAGCACCTCGACGCTGTATCAGTGCAACCCGAGCCTGCAGGGCAATCCGTTCTACCTGTTCGTCGGCCAGCAGTGCCAGCAGCAGCTCGACGACGCCAAGGCCGCCGGTAACGGCGGGTTCTACGATCTGGCCAGCACCATCGAGACACCGTTGAACCTGCAGAAGACGCTGCGCGCGATCAACACCACGACCTGGGCGATCAACGACGAGCTGCATCTGAAGAACATCTTCAGCTTCGCGCACCTGCACACCGAAAACGGCTCGGACATCTTCGGCACCCAGTTCCACTACGAACTCGCCGGCGTGCCGGTCGACCTGAACCCGAATCGTGAATTCAAGATCGGCATTTCGGTGCCGAATCCGGACGAGCCGGTGACCAGCCAGCAGACCTTCGTCGAGGAACTGCAGCTGCAGGGCACGTCCTTCGGCGGCGCGTTTGAATGGACCACCGGCGCCTACTTCGAAAAGAGCCTGCCGGACGGCTTCTCCGGCAACAACTCGATCGCGCTGGTGTCGTGCAATCTCGCCAGCGTCGAAGGCCAGCCCTCCGGCTACGACTGCTTCGATCCGCTGGGCGGCGCGCTCGGCGGCCTGCTCGCCCAGCAGTACAAGACCACGTATCTGAACCGTGCGCTGTATGCCGAAGGCACCTGGAACTTCACCGACAAGTTCGCCACCACGGTCGGCATGCGCTACACCTGGGATCACACCGAGGGTTACGGCATCAAGACGCGCTACACCTATCTGCTCGCAGCCGAACTGCCGAACAGCCCGACCGTGTCGGAGAGCCATCCGGAAGTCAGCAGCCAGGCGCCGACCGGGCAGGTGCAGTTCAGCTACAAGCCGATCAAGGACGTGATGACTTACGCCAAGTACGTGCGCGGCTATCGCCAGGGCAACGTGATCCTGGCGGCCGATCCGGGCATCGACACCTTCGAGCCGGAACACGTCAACAGCTACGAAATCGGCACCAAGACCAGCTTCCGCGGCTGGATCCCGGGCCGCTTCAACGTCGCCGCGTTCTACAACGACCTGACCGACATGCAGTTGCAGTACGGCTATGTATCGAGGGACTCGCAGACCACGACGACCATCGTCAACGCCGGCAAGGCGCGCATCGGCGGCGTCGAGGTCGAGGCCTTCCTGCAGCCGCTGCCGGGTGTGATCTGGGCAACCTCGTATTCCTACCTGAATACCAAGCTGGTCAAGTTCGACACCAACCAGCCGGCCGTCGAAGCGGTGGCGATCCCGGGCACGGCGACGCCGATCGCGGTCGAGGGCGACACGCTGCCGTTCGCGCCGGATCACACCGTCGTCACCTCGCTGACCTGGTCGCTGCCGCTGCCGGCGGAGATCGGCAACGTCGATGTCGGCGCGACCTACGTCTACACCGGCAAGCGTCGCTCCTCGGCCACCGGCTCCAGCCCGGACGACGTGCTCGATCCGTTCGACCTGCTCAACGCCAACATCAACTGGACGTCGATCTTCATGTCGCACTTCGATGTGTCGCTGTTCGCGACCAACATCCTCGACGAGAAGTACACGACGTATGGCTCGGGCACCTACTACACGTTGGGCTTCGACTCACGCGCCGTCGGCCTGCCGCGCATGATGGGCGCACGTCTGCGCTACAACTTCGGCGACTGATCACTTCGCGGGGGAGCGGCAACGATCGCGGTCGTTGCCGCCGCAAGGGGGATTGGCGGCGTCACCTGACGAGGTGACGCCGCCATTTTTTTTTAGGCGTGTGGCGGCGCGTCCCTGCCGCGTCATTGCGTCCCGCCATCGACATTGTTACGCGTTGCCCCGCACCGGTGGCTGGCCGACACTGCCTTGCATGACCGCCGGGTCAAAGCCACGGCGCGCACGCGACAGGAGAACGCAAAATGGCAAAAGGTCTGTTCGACCTCGGCGGCAAGGTAGCGGTGATCACCGGCGGCAACAGCGGCCTGGGGCTGGGCTTTGCGCGCGGCATCGCCAGGCAGGGCGGCGACGTGGTGATCTGGGCACGCAACGAAGAAAAGAATGCGAGCGCGAAGCAAGAGCTGGAAGCGCTCGGCGTGCGCGTCGCGACGCGAGTCGTCGACGTATCGTCGGAACAGCAGATCGTCGCCGGCTATGCCGCGGTGCTGAAGGACTTCGGCCGCGTCGACACGGTGGTCGCCAACGCCGGCCCGCCGCCGGCTTCGCAGTCCTCGCTGACCCTGTCCACCGAGGACTACCACCGGTTTCTCGACGTGGCGCTGCACGGTGCGTTCTACACCTTGCGCGAAGGCGCACGCGTGATGGTCCAGCGAGCGGAAGCCGGCGAACCCGGCGGCTCGCTGATCGCCTGCGGCAGCCTGTCGATGTTCAAGGGCCTGGCCGGCAAACCGCATTACGCCGGGTCCAAGGCCGCGGTCGGCGCGATCATTCGCGGCATGGCCGCGGAGTTCGGCAAGCACGGCATCCGCGCCAACGTGATCGCACCCGGCTACATCAAGACCGGCATGACCGGCACCGCCGACGAGCTCAGCCCGCTGGACAAGTACATGCTCGCCAAGAACGCGATCCCGCGGCCCGGCTACATGGCGGACTTCGAAGGTATCGCCGCGTTTCTGGCCAGCGATTCTTCCGCGTTCATCACCGGCGAGACCATCACGGTCGACGGCGGCGCGATGGTGATGATGTAGCAGTGCCCGGCGGCAGACAGGAGCAAGGCGATGGGACGCGTACTCAATATTCACGAGGTCGACGACTTCCGGCTGGATGACTATCAGCGGCCGGAGCCCGGCGCAAAAGACGTGGTGGTCAAGGTCAGGGCCTGCGGCGTCTGCGGCAGCGATCTGACTTACATCAAGGTCGGCGGCATTCATCGCAAGCCCGGCGGCGTCACGCCGCTGGGACACGAGGCGGCCGGCGAAGTCAGCTATGTCGGCAGCGAAGTCGAGAATCTGTCCGTCGGCCAGCGCGTGATCATCAACCCGATGAACACGCCGAGCCATGTCGGCAGCGGCGGCCCCGAAGGCGCATTCACCGAGGAGCTGCTGGTGCGCGGCGCCAGGTTCGGCGACAGCCTGCTGGCGATTCCCGACGGCCTGCCCTACGACATCGCGGCGATGACCGAGCCGCTGGCGGTGGCGCTGCACGGCGTCAACCGCATGCAGGTCAAGGCCGGCGACAAGGTCGTCGTGTTCGGCTGCGGTCCCATCGGCCTGGGCATGATCCTGTGGCTGGTCGACCGCGGCATCACCGACGTGGTCGCGCTGGACCTGGCAGCGGAGCGCCTCGAACGCGCCCGCGCTCTCGGCGCGCGCGCCGCCTTCGATCCGACCAAGGAGGATCTGCGCGCACGGCTGATCGAGCTGCACGGCAAGGGCCGCGTTTTCAGCCGCGAAACCGTCGGCACTGATGCCTGGATCGACGTCGCCGGCGCACCGAACATCGTCTCCGACGTGGTGCGCATGGCCAAGTTCCAGTCGCGCCTGGTGATCACCGCCGCGCACAGCAAGCCGGTGCCGCTGGACCTGGGCGCGATGCTGACCACCGAAATGACGATCACCACCGCGGTGGGTTATCCGACCGAAATGCCGGACGTGATCGCGGCGCTGCCGCGGCTGCGTGAGCGCGTCGCCAGCCTGATCAGCCATCGCTTTCCGTTCGACAAAGTGGTCGAGGCTTTCGGCGTGGCGGCGTCGCCGCAGTCGGCCAAAGTCGTGGTCGAGTTCGACGCATGAGCGGCGCCGACGCCAAAGACGGCGGCAAGCCGCTGCTGGCCAAGCTGGTCATGGCCGGCAGCCAGCAGACCGAAGCCGAAGCGATCACCGATTTCGTGTTCATGGCCAAGGACATTTCCAACGCCTACCTGATCAACACCGGCGATGGCGACGTGATGGTCAACAGCGGCTTCATGGACAACGCCGAGCGCACCCGCAACCTGCTCGCGCCGCGACGCAGCGGACCGCTGCGCCGGATCATCCTGACCCAGGCGCATGCCGATCATTACGGTGGCGTGCCGGCGCTGAGCGAGCCGGGCACGACGCAGGTGGTCGCCGAGAAGCGCTTCGTCGACAACTGGAACTACTTCGATCAGCTGGCGCCTTTCCTGCGCCGGCGCTCGGCCAAGCTGTGGGCGAACACGCTGAATCGCGGCACCAGACCGCCGGAACCGCCGCGAGTGATTCCGGACATCGTCGTCGACCGTCGCTACGAGTTCGAACAGGGCGGCCGCCGTTTCGAGGTGATTTCCACGCCGGGCGGCGAAGCACTGGAATCGTTGGTGGTGTGGATGCCCGACGAGCGCATCGTCTTCACCGGCAACCTGTTCGGGCCGGTGTTCCTGGCGATGCCGAACCTGGTGACGATACGCGGCGACCGGCCGCGCCTGGTCAGCCGCTACCTGCATTCGCTGGACCTCGTGCGCCGGCTCGGTGCCGAGCTGCTGATCACCGGGCACGGCGATCCGATTCGCGGCGCCGACGCCATTCGCACCAGCCTGGACAAGATGCACGCCGCGGTGTCGTTCGTGAAACAGGCGGTCGTCGACGGCATGAACGCCGGCAAGACCGTGCACACGCTGATGCGCGAAGTCCGTTTGCCGGCCGAGCTGCAGATCGGCGAGTTCCACGGCAATGTGCGCTGGGCCGTGCGCAGCATTTGGGATGAACACGCCGGCTGGTTCCACTACGAGGACTCCACCACCGGCTTGTATGGCGTGCCGCGTTCGGCGGTGAATGCGGATATCGCCGAACTCGCCGGCGGCGCCGCGGCGCTCGCGGCACGTGCGCGCGTCAAACTCGACTCGGCCCAGCCGCTGGAAGCACTGCACCTGCTCGACATCGCCTTGAGCGCCGAGCCGTCACATGCCGATTCGCTGAGCGTGAAAAAGGACGCGCTGCAGCTGCTGCTGAAAGAATCCAGCGGCGGCAACCTGAGCGAGACGATGTGGCTGAAGTCGGAAATCGCCGCGGTCGATGCGGCGATTGGGTCCCCTCTCCCTCCGGGAGAGGGTGGCGCGTAGCGCCGGGTGAGGGACTCTCCGTTACAACCCAGTTTGTGATCGGCAAGGCCCTCACCCCTAGCCCCTCTCCCGGAGGGAGAGGGGAACATTCAAATCACCACACGCCGTTGGTAACCCGCACCACGTACAAACCGCTGTACGCATCGGTGTACCAGATCTCCTTGCGCTCGGGCGCAAACGCCGGGCTGGACAGCGCCTGGTTGCTGGCCGCTGCCGGTATCGGCAGCAGGCGCGGCTGCACCGGCGCGTTGAAATAGGCGATTTCGCGCGGCTTCAGCGGATCGTGGATATCGAACACGCGCAAGCCCGACAGCAGCATGCTGCAGGCGACGATCGGCGGATCGACGCGACTCGGGACGTTGCAGTAATGGCCGGCGTAGCCCGACAGCAGGCTGGACGCGCCGGGATCGTCGGCGAGCGCCGCGCGGTTCTCCGGCTGATGCACTTCGAGGCGGATTTCGGAGGCGACGAAAGGCTGGGTCTCGTCACTGATATCGATGATGCGCGCGGCACCGACCACGGCGCCGTTGGCGGCCGGGATGAACTTGCCGGTCTCGGTCACCGAGAACTCGTCGATGTCGAGCAGGTAGGGCTTGCCGTTGCGCGTGAACGGAATCGCGTTCTGCGGAATGCTGCGATTGCCCCAGTCCAGACGCGCGATTTCGTGTACTTCCGGATCCGGCTTGCGCGCCTGGATTTCGGAGACGTCGAGTACCACCAGGCCGGTATCGGTGTTGATGCCCGAGGCGATATAGGCGCGATTGCCGTCGTCGCTGATGCTCAGGCCATGCGACTTGTAGTCGGTGACTTTCAGCATCTTCGGCCGCGACGGGTCGGCGATGTCGACCGCGGTCAGGGTCGGCGTGCCGGGTGACGAGGAGTAGAACGTCCTGCCGTCCGGCGCCAGGCCGCTTTCGTGACCGAACACGCCGACCAGTGCCGACGAACGCAGCTTGGGATGACGGCAATCCGCGGACAGGTCGTAGACGTCGACGATGCCCGGATACAGCGCCGGATTGCCCATCACCGCGGCCAGAATGCCGGCCTGCTGCGATACCACCAGGGATTCGTGCGGCGACAGCATCGCCGGCGTGATCAGACGCGCGGTCAGCTGCGGCTGCGTCGGATCACTCATGTCGATCACGTTGACGCCGACGTTCGCGTCCAGCACGTTGGTCGGGAACAGGATCGTGGTGTCGTAGTACGCGCACTCGTGGCCGGCCGGGTCGATGTAACGCTCGACCTTGAAGCCGCCGACGCTGCCGATCACGTTGGCTTTCGTATACGAGCCGACCAGCTCGGTATTGCAGGTGTAACCCTGCGCCGCGCGGCCGCTGTCGTGATCGGCCTGGCTGACACGGCCCTGCATGCCGGTCTCGGGCTGCGAGCCGGCACCGCACTGGGCCTTGGGCGTCGCCGCGCTCGACGGCACGACGACCGGCGCCGAGGGCGAACCCGAGCCACAGCCGGCCGCCGCCAGAGCCAGCAAGCTGGCGGCCGCAGTAACACGCAAACGGTGAGCGTCCATCGTCTCTCTCCTGCGACCGACAATTCGATGCCGGCGCGTTCACCGCTGCGCCGGTGCATTGCCGGCGCAGTCGGAGCGATGCGGATTCTAGAACGGCAGCTTGTACAGCTCCGCCGCGTTGCGCTCGAGCACACGCTTCTTCACTTCGTGGCTATAGCCGCCGAGCGTGTCGACGATATGCGCCTGCACGCCCGGATACAGCGAGGTCGGGTGCGGGAAGTCGGTTTCGAACAGCACCTTGTCGACGCCGATGGTTTCCAGCAGCAGCTTCGGCGCGACTTTCTCGAACCAGTACGTGACCCAGAAGTGATCCTTGAAATATTCCCAGGGACGGCGCTTGGCGATGTTGCGCTTGGCGCCCATCATTTCGTCGAACTGGTGTTCGAGCGCTTCCAGCGCGAACGGAATCCAGCCCATGCCGCTTTCGATCAGGCCGATCTTCAGCTTCGGGTGGCGATCGAGACGGCCGCTGACGATCCAGTTGCCGAGCGTCGCGGCGTTGCAGATCGAGAACATCGTCGCGACCACCGACAAGGTCTGCTCGAACGCAAAGCCCTTCCAGGTCAGCGCGGTCGGATCGATGGCGACGTTCAGATGGAAGTTGATCGGCAGCGCCTCGTGCTCGCACAGTTCCAGGAACGAGGTCCAGTGATCCTCGATCAGCGACGGCAGGCCCATGCGCTCGGGCGTATCCGGCACGACGAAGCCTTTCAGCCCGATGTCGGCGCAGCGGCGCGCTTCGGCGTCCATCGCCTTCTTGTCCCAGATCGGCAGATGCGCCAGGGTGAACAGGCGCTGCCCGCTTTCCTGCTGACGCTCGGCGGCGGCGTCGTTGTAGGCCTTGATGATCGCCAGCGCCAGTTCCGGATCGCCGAGCGCCATCAGCGAACCCGGCTGGGTCACGCCGGAGTTCTGGAAGCATATCTGCGCGTAGACGCCCATGTCGTCCATCGCCTGCAGGCGCGCCTTGGTGTCGTGCGCGCCGGCATGGCCTTCGTCTATGGTCTGGAACGCGAGACGGCCGAGCAGCTTGTTGTTGTCGGCGCGGATCACGTTGCCGCCGAGCGTGCCGAAATCGCGCTCGCCGACGAACCAGCGGTCGACGCCCTTGACGCGCTTCACATGCGGCATGCGGCCTTTCAGCGCGGCCGGCGCCTGCTTGATGAACAGGTCCGGCGCTTCGGTGACATGCGTGTCGCAGTCGACGATCTTGATGCCTTTCAGGCTCGGGTCCAGACCCGCGGACTGGGACGCGTAGTCCACTTCGCGAATCATTCCACCGGCCGTATAACCCTCGGCCGACCAGTATTTGCGCGCCTGGTTTGCAAGCTCGTCTGCGCGGTTGTCGTCGCTCATGATGTCACCTCTCGACTCTGTGCTGTTTGCTGGTTGCGTGCCTGCGTTGATGCAGGCGGCTCGTTGTTGTTGATGGGCCGCCGGATCAGGCGGCCTTGGCGTGATGCGAGAACATGCGCATCAGATCGCCGCTGGTGATCGCGCGCGGCGCCTCGCCTTCTGCCAGCGGCGAGGCGCCACCGGAAGACTTGGGCGTGACGTCGACGCCGGCCGCCAGCGCGGCGGCGCGCAGCGCGCCGACGCTGAGTTGTTCACGCGGGATGTGCTTGAACATGTCGAAGCGGAAAAAGCGCATCGCATTGCCGTGCGTGATCTTGGCGATGCGTTCGGCGCTCAGGTGCTGGATGGTTTCCCACAGCCGCTCCGGCACGTTCGGCCACAGCGAATCCGAATGCGGGTAATCGCATTCGTAGGAGACCATGTCCTCGTTGAGGAAATCCAGGTTCTTCAGGCCGAACTCGTCGTCGATGAAGCAGTTCAGGAAATGCTTGCGGAACACCTCGCTGGGCTTGGTGCCCTTGAACCCGGAATGGGTCCAGGCCTTGTGGCGCTCATGGCTGAAGTTGGCGCGTTCCAGAAAGTAAGGGATCCAGCCGATGCCGCCTTCCGACAGCGCGATCTTCATCGTCGGATAGCGCTCCAGCGCGGCCAGGTTCAGCCAGTCGGCGGCGCCGGTCGAGATCGACATCGGCATCGTCGTGATCCAGGCTTCGATCGGCGTTTCCATCGACGCATGCGGCGCCGGGTTGCCGGCGCCGATGTGCAGGCAGATCGCGATGTCCAGATCGGTGACGATCTTCCACAGCGGTTCCCAATAGGCGTTGTGGATGCTCGGCAGGCCCTGCGTGGTCGGATTCTCGTTGATCGAAATCGTCGTGCAGCCCTTGGCGGCGATGCGCTTGATTTCCTCGACGGTGGCCTTGATGTCCCAGGTCGGCACGATGCCGCAGGGAATGAAGCGGCCCGGATAGGCGCCGCACCATTCGTCGATATGCCAGTCGTTGTAGGCGCGCATGTGGATCAGCGCCTTGGCCTTGTCCGCGGCCTTGTGAAAGCGGCCGCCGTCGAAGCCGACGCAGGAGCCGAAGTTAAGCGAGGCGGCGATGCCGTTGACGTTCATGTCGTCGATGCGCGCGTGCACGTCGTAGGTGCCCTTGCGCAGCTGCTCCATCGCGGTCGGTTCCATGCCGTACTCGTCCAGCGGACGGCCGACCACGGCGTTCAGGCCCACCGACGGCATTTTCATGCCCTGGTATTCCCAGTAGTTGGTGCCGTTGTCGCTGGTCATCAGCTTCGGTGCGCTGGCCAGGTCGTCGCCCGACAGATGCTTGTCGAACATGCCCGGCGGCTCGCTGATGTGATCATCGACACTGATGATCACCAGGTCATTCATATTCATACCGCTCTCCTGTGCTCGCTGTTTTGCTCGCGGGGCTAGATTGGCCCGCTAGACGCGGGAATTCAAAAGCATTCCGTCGAGTGGTTGCGCCTTGCCCTGGTTGAAATCGCGAATCACGCCGACACGCCGCGCGATGACGGCCCGCTCGGGCTGAAACGTGTAGCAGTTCGGCGGCATGCGCGAGGCGTCGGACTGATGCCCGATCGGAATGCGCCGGCCGTTGGCGATCATGTTGGCCCAGCGCAGCAGCCGCGCCGCCTCCTGCTGCGGCGCGCTCAGCGTGTCCATCCACGGCCGCAGCTTGTCCAGGGTCATGCCGGCCAGCTCGGCCGGCTCGACGATGCGGAACGAGGCCTCGGCCCAGCTGAGCACCACCTCGCCGTCGCGACGCAGTTCGGCGCGGCGCAGGCCGTCGACCGCGTCCGTCACCAGCACGTCGTAAATCATCGGCTGGGTGTCGAAAGCGTGGGCCGCGGCGAGCTGCGCCAGATCGTGCAGATGTGTGCAGTTGGCCGCCTTGTCGCCGCGCGTGGCGACCGCGTCCAGCGCGACACCGGTGAACGTCTGCTGGAGCTGCAAGGTCGCGCCGGGGCAGGTGCTCCACGGCGCACGCATCAGATCGGCGTCGACCGTGTTGATGGTCTTGCCGTCGTGATGCAGCACGACGCTCATGCAATGGAAATCGTCCTCGACCTCGCTGCGCACCTGGCCCGGCGCCGGCGTCACCCGAAAGCGACGGCGGAAACCGGGCAACGCGGGCGCGCAGGACTTCATCAGAAAATCCCTAGTCCCGCACCAGCAGCAGCGCGGTGGCCAGCGGGCCACCGCCGGAAGCCGCGACCGCGACTTTCGGCTCGCCCCTGACCTGGCGCGCGCCGGCGCTGCCGCGCAGCTGCGTGACCGCCTCGTGCGCGAAGCCGAAGCCATGCAGGCGTCCGGCGCCGATCTGGCCGCCGAAGGTGTTCAAGGGCAGCTCGCCATCCAGCGCAATGCGTTGGCCACCTTCGATGAACTTGCCGCCTTCGCCGACTTCGCAGAAACCCAGCGACTCGATCCAGGCCAGTGCCTGGAAACTGAAACCGTCGTAGAGCTGCGCGGTATCGACATCCGACGGCTTGTAGTCCGTGCGCTTCCATAGATCCCTGCCGGTCGCATAGCAGGCCATCCACTCGGCCTGGTCCCAGCTCAGGCGCTCGACACTGCCGGCCATGGCCTCGATGCGGATCGGCGTGCAGCGTACTTCGTCCAGGGCGTCGCCGGCGGACACGATCAGCACCGTCGAGGCGTCGGTGAAACGGTCGCAGTCGTACAAACACAGCGGCGAGCTGATCATGCGCGCCGACAGGTATTCGTCCATGCTCAGCGGCTCGCGCACCAGCGCGCGAGGATTCAGCGCCGCGTGCGCGCGATCGGTCAGCGCGATCTGCCCCAGCTGCTCGCGTGTCAGACCGTATTTCTTGACGTGGCGCATCGCGTACTGCGCGGTCCAGGTCACTGCCGACAGCGCGTTGAACGGCGAGAACCACTGCGAGTTGCCCTCGCTGCGATCGCGGCGCTGCATCGGATATTCGTCCGGACGCGCCATCGCCGCGGCTTCGTAGACGGTGCGGAAACAAATGACGTGACGCGCCTGGCCGCTGCGGATCGCACCGACCGCCGCCGTCACCGCGCCGAGCTGCGAGGTGATCTCGCCGCCGCCGGCATACCAGCTCGCGCGGATACCGAGCGCGTCGACCAGCTCGTCGGCACCGACTGGCGAAAAGCCCGGCATCGCCGCAACACGGCCCGGATACGTGGAGACGCCGTCGATCTGCGCGATGCTCAAACCAGCCTCGTCCAGCGCCTCGCGCACCGCGTCGACCGTCAGCAGCAGCGGATGACGCGTCAGCTTGACGCCGACTTCGGACTGGCCGACGCCGGTGATGTAAGCCTCGGGAACCTTGCGCGCGCTCATGCGACTTTCTCGAACAGCGGCAGCCAGACGTCGCCGTGCTGCTCGAAGTGCACGCGCACCCGGTCGCCGATATCCACCGCATCGACTTCGCAGCCGATGATGTTCGTCGTCAGGATCACGCCCGGCGCGCCGTCGAGCGCGACTCTCGCGATCACGAACGGCAGTTCCATCGCCGGAAACCATTTCTGGTGATTGACCGTGAACGTGTCGACGACGCCGGTGCCGGCGACCGCAACCGGCGCGACCTTGTCCGACAGGCAATGCCGGCACACCGGCCGCGGCGGATGCACGTAGCCCTTGCAGTCCTGGCACTGATGAATGCGCAGCTCGCCGACTTCACCGCCGGTCCAGAACGCGCGATTGTCCGCGTCCAGCCGCGGCAAGGGACGCGTGGAGGCGGTGTTGTAGCCGGCCACTGCTAGACGTTCCAGACCAGGTTCAGCGTGCTGACGCCGACGACGTGGCCGCAGTGGAAAGTCGGCGGCGTCGCCGGGTCGATGCGAAACTGCGGCAGCCGCGCCAGCATTTCCTCGTAGACGATCTGCAGCTCGACGCGCGCCAGGTGCGAGCCCAGGCAGCGGTGCGGGCCGGCGTTGAACGCGATGTGAGTCTTGTTCTCGCGCTTCAGGTCGTAGGTATCAGCGCCCGGGAACACTTTCGGGTCGAGATCGGCGGCCGGCAGGAACAGCATCGCGCGTTCGCCGCGCTTCATGTCCAGGCCCATGAAGCTCATGTCTTTCTTGACGAAGCGCGGCGGCACCGTGAACGTGTAGCGGCGCAGCATTTCCTCGGTGGCGTCGCCGACCAGCTCGGGATTCTTGCGCAGCTCGTCCTGCAGCGGCAGGTCGCTGGCGAAATGGCGGATGCCGTGGCCGATGCCGTTCATCACCGTGTCCAGCCCGGCGAGGAACAGCAGCACCATGTAATTCTCCATGTCGTCCATCGTCGTCGGCTTGCCGTCGATTTCCGCCTTCCACAGCATGCTGATGATGTCGTCTTTCGGCGCATCCTTGCGTGCGATCACATCGTCGCGCAGCAGCGCGGTGATCCTCCACAGCTTCTTGATGCTGTCCATCGGATCCGGCGTCGGATCGGACATGTGCTCGGCGACCAGCGCGCGGTATTCCTCCATGCGCGACACCGGCAGGCCGAGCATCTTCAGGAACACCACCACCGGCAGCGGCTCGGCGATCGCGCTCATGAACTCGCACCGGCCCTGCGCCGCGACCTTGTCGATCAGCTCGCCGGCGAGCTGGCGGATGCTGTCCTTCAGATCGTTGATGGTCTTGGGCGAGAACACGCGCTGCAGCGGCATGCGGTACTTGCCGTGATCCGGCGGATCGATGTTGATCGGTAGCGGTAGCGGAATGTGCGGCGTCCCCGGCGGCATCCGCGACGACATCGCCTTGAGCTCGTCCGGCGTCGCAAAGCCATTCGAGAAACCGTCCGTGTCACGCGAGGCATTGAAGTTGGCCTCGTGGCTGATCAGCATCCAGTGGCCGCCGTTGCGCGGCGTCCAGAATACCGGCGGCGCGTTCCTGACCAGGTCGAGCACGCGCTTGTGCGGATCGGCGACATAGGCCGGGTCCTTGAACATGTCGAAGTCGTACACCGCCGCGTCGGCGACGTGGGCGGGCTTCGGGACGGCGGGGCTCAGGGCTGCGTTCGTCATCTTGAAAACTCTCCAGCTTTTGTTTGGCGCGCTTGCATGTTGGTGGATCAGCCGCCCATCAGCGAGCGGATGTCGATCTGGCCGGTGGCCAGGCCGGCCATGAAACCGCCGTCGACATAGAAGCACAGGCCGTTGACGTAGGTCGCTGCATCGCTGTTGAGGAAAGCCAGCGGACCGGCCTGCTCCTCGGGCGTCGAGCGGCGGTTGATCGGCTGCGCCGCGGCCTCCAGCACCGAGGCCTTACTGGCCGATTCGAAGTGCGCCATCATCGGCGTCTGCGTCGGGCCGGGCATCGTGCAGTTGATGCGGATGCCCTTCTTGATCAGGCTCTGCGACATCAGCATGGTCCAGGCGATGACCAGTTCCTTGGAGAACGAATAGCCTTCGCGCACCGTGTCCGGATTCTCTTCGCACCATTTCATGAACGCGTCGAAGCCCTGGATGCCGATCGCCTGCATCAGCACCGGAATGCGCCGGCTCCAGCCGAGGCCGCCGTTGCTGGAGATGCTGGCGATGGCGCCGCCGGAAGACATCAGCGGCAGCATCTTCTCGGTCAGGTGACGCGTGCCGGCGAAATTGACTTTCATCACGTCCAGCGCCGGGAAGGTTTGCGGCAGGCCGGCGCAGTTGAACAGCGCATCGACCTTGCCGCCGATTTTCGCCACCGCGGCGTCGATCGACGCCGGGTCACGCAGGTCGACGTTGTTGAACGAGGCCAGGCTCAGCTGGGTCTGCTTGTAGTCCAGGCCGTGCACTTCGGCGCCCAACGACAGCAGCAGCTTGGCCGTGGCCTCGCCCATGCCGGAGAAACAGCCGCTGACGACGACCCGCTTGCCCTTATATCCGAGAAACTCGCTCATCTGGCGCTCCTGCCTTCGCTAAGGTTTTTTTAGATCAATTTTTGTGACGCCGGACGGCCGGGGCCGCCATGCCGCCTATTCTTCTTCGATGAAGATGATGCGTTCCGGGCAGGCGCGCGCGCCGCGCTTGGCGAGCTGCTCCTGGCCTTCGGGCACGTCGACATGATCGACCGCGATGTAGCCGTCGTCGTTCAATGGAAACAGCGCTTCCGACACGTGCGCACAACGCGCGTTGCCGACGCAGGCTGCTTTCTCGATGCGGATCTTCATGGTTCTTCCTCCTGACGCTGTTTGAGTTTTCGCGTCTGATTTTGTCGTCGGGCAACAGGCCGGTCCAGCGGTGACGGACTGCCTCCACGGCGGCGGACGCGGGGCCTGTCGTCGGCTACATTGTATTTGCTGAGCCTGCTAAGTGAATGTATCCTAGAATCGCTGTACCAACAACAGTGTCGACCAGTCAAAGCCGCCCGTCACGGCCCGGTGCAGACAATTAATTGCACCAGGCGGCAAGCCGCCTTGTCCTGTGCAACGGCGGCTGATGACGTTCATGATCGACTGTGTTGATCATGACGCTGCGCCGGTCGACACCGCGCAGGGAATACAGGCACCGGCGGATCGCAAGACCGGCGCCACTAGCGACGTAGCGGCCGCCACCGGCCGCGCGAACGATGGAGGAGCAGCAAACGCATGAGCGGTGCATCGCCAGGTTTCGATCTGCACGGGAAGCTGAGCCTGGTCACCGGCGGCGGCGGCGGTATCGGCTGCGGCATCGCGCTGACGCTGGCGCAGGCCGGTGCCAGGCTGCTGATCGCCGATCGTGACGAAGCCGCCGCGGCACGCAGTGTCGAGTCGCTGCGCCAGCAGGGCCACGAAGCCGATGCGGTGATCCTCGATCTCGCCGACGAGGCCTCGGTGGTCGCGGCCTGCGCCGATCTGCTGCGCCGTCATGGCACGCCGTGGCTGCTGGTCAACAACGCCGGCCTGCAGGATCGCGAGTTGCTGCTGGACACGCGCAGCAGCGAATGGGACCGGATGATGGCGGTCAACGCGCGCGGGCCGATGCTGATGACACGCGAGATCGCGCGCGCGATGGTCGACGCCGGCAGCGGCGGCCGTATCGTCAACATCGCGTCGAACAGCGCGCGCGTGCCCTCGGTCAAAGGCCTGGGCTCGTATGCCGCATCCAAGGGCGCACTGCTGGCGCTGAGCCTGAGCAGCGCGTTCGAGCTGGTCGAGCATGGCATCACCGTCAACAGCGTGCTGCCGGGTGGCGTGATCACGCCGGGCGCGATGGCCGCACGCGGGCCGGCAACCGAAGGACCGGGCCGGCGCAAGCCGCCGCTGGGCATGTGCGAGCCGCAGGACATCGCCGCCGCCGTGCTGTTCTTCGCCTCGCCCGCGGCGCGCTACGTTACCAACCAGAGCCTCACCGTCGACGCAGGAGCCTCTCTGACATGAGCACGCAGACCGAACCGATGACCGATCTCGAGAAGATCAGCGCGCATCTGGCGATCAGCCAGGTCAAGGCACGCTACTGCCGCTTTCTCGACACCAAGGACTGGGATGCTTACGCCGGCCTGTTCACCGAAGACTTCGAACTCGACGTCAGCGAAGGCACCTCGCTGCCGGTGATCCACGGCCGCGATGCGGCGCTCCAGCAGATCCGCGCCTCGATCGGCGGCGCACGCACCGCGCACCAGGTGCATGGGCCGGAGATCGAGTTCCTCGGCCGCGACGAGGCACGCGTGATCTGGGCGATGCAGGACCATTTGCGCTGGGACGCCGAGCGCGTGGCGCGCCTGGGCACGACCGGCCTCACCGGCTATGGTCACTATCACGAGCGCTATCGGCGCCAGAAAAACGGCGAATGGAAAATCGCCGCCTCCAGGCTGACTCGCCTGCATCTCGAGATGCACGCCGCGACCAGCACCTGAGCCACAGCACAATCCGGATCACGAGACCATGGCGTTCTACACCACGATTCATCTGCACAACGTGCCGGCCGGCCGCGAAGCCGACTACGCGGCCTGGTTCGACGGCGCGCACATGGACGCGCTACAGCGCCTGCGCGGCCTGCTCACCGCCGAGCGCTACGAGGTGTCGCCGATCCAGATCATGCCGGACATCCCGCAGCCCTGGCGTTACCTGAGCGTCTACGACTTCGACCTGCCCAGGCCCGCGATCGACCTGCCGGCGCTGGGCCCGCTGATCGACGAGGCGCGAGTCGCCGGCCTGATCGACGACGCCGACGAGAGCGAACGCCTGTACAGCTACAGGATGTATTCGGACTGGAAAATCAGCCCGAACTGGCAGCGCGACCAGCCGCTGTCGGGCGTCAGCATCATCCTCGCCAACTACACCATCGGCCGCTTCGCCGAATACCAGGACTGGTACGACAATATCCACAGCGGAGAAGTCATCAACGTGCCCGGCCATGTCGGCATGAAACGCGGCCAGCTGTCCGAGCTGCAGCTCGAACCCCGGCGCTACTGCCCCGGCGACCAGCTGGTGCTG
Organism: Hydrocarboniphaga sp.; assembly: GCF_965279055.1. Taxonomy (NCBI): domain Bacteria; kingdom Pseudomonadati; phylum Pseudomonadota; class Gammaproteobacteria; order Nevskiales; family Nevskiaceae; genus Hydrocarboniphaga; species Hydrocarboniphaga sp. The sequence continues at coordinate 4,334,890 of NZ_OZ257125.1, forward strand.
TGCGCGCAGCAGAGCGACGACCTGCTGTTCACAATCCGTGACTTCTCCGCGCGCGCTGGCGGCCGCAGCCCCAGCGGCGTGGCGATGCTGCCGCGCTCGGCCGCGGGTTCGACCGCGCGCACGGTGCACTACTTCAACAAGATCAGCGGCGAGCGCTGGAAAGGCGGCATCGCCTACGCCGGCGATCTGTCGGTCTATCCGGACAAGCGCTAGCCCTCACCGAATCGCAACAGGAGACCCGAACATGTCCAAGATCATCGTCATCACCGGCGCCGGCGTCGGCCTCGGCCGCGCGCTGGCGCGTCGCTTCGCCAAGGATGGCGACCAGCTGGTACTGCTGGGCCGCACCTTGTCCAAAGTGCAGGGCGTCGCCGATGAACTCGGCAGCAGTGCGATGGCAGTCGAGTGCGACGTCGCCTCGCCGGAATCGGTCAAGGCTGCGTTCGCGACGATCGCCAGGCGCCATCCGAAGATCGACGTGCTGATCAACAACGCGGCGCTGTACGAGCCCTTCCTGATCGCGGAGGCCAGCGACGCGCAGATCATGAACCTGATCACCACCAACCTCGCCGGGCCGATGCTGTGCTCGCGCGAGGCGATCGCGCTGATGGGCCCGGGCGGCCACATCCTCAACGTCAGCAGCGAATCGGTCGGCTTCCTGTTTCCGTACCTGGTGGTCTACCAGAGCACCAAGGCGGGCCTGGATCGCTTCAGCGAAGGCCTGTATCACGAGCTGCTGCCACAGGGCATCCGCGTCACCAACGTGCGTGCCGGCATGATGATGGAAGAAGGCAAGACCTCGAGCTTTGCGCCGGAAATGGCGATGCGCTTCGGCAAGGCGGCAATGGAAGCCGGCCTCAACCTGCGCGAACGCGCGATCAGCCACGTCAACTCGGTCGCCGAGGCCTTCCGTCCGCTGCTCGACCTGCCGCCGGACGTGCACGCCGCCGTCGTGCATCTGCACGCGCGCAAGCGCGGCTGATCGAGCGCGAGCCGACCGATGACAGACGAGACTTTCGATTTCATCGTGGTCGGCAGCGGCGCCGGCTCGATGTGCGCCGCACTGGTGCTGCGTGGCGCCGGCAAGAGCGTGCTGATCCTGGAGAAGGCGGAGCTGGTCGGCGGCACCACGGCGACGTCGGGCGGCGTGATGTGGATACCGAACAATCGCTACATGAAAGCGGCCGGCGTGCCCGACAGCCGTGAGCAGGCGATCGCCTATATGGACGCTGCGGTCGGCGACCACGCCGACAGGCCCGGCGCCAGCCGCGAACGCCGCGCGGCCTTCGTCGACGCCGCGCCGCAGATGATCGATTTCCTTGTCGAGAAAGGCATACGCCTGCGCCGCCTGCCTTCGTACCCGGATCATTACAGCGTCGCCGGCGCCTCGGTGCCGGGCCGCACCGTGGTCTCCGAACTGTTCGACGCCAGGCAGCTCGGCGAATGGCGCAGCAAGCTGCGGCCGGGCTTCCTGCCGCTGCCGGCGAATCTGGACGAGGCGATGCAGCTGCCGCTGATGAAACGCAGCAAGGCAGCCAAGAAAGTGCTGTTTCGCGTGATCGGCCGTGCGCTCGCCGACAAGCTCATCGGCAAACAACGCGTCACCGCCGGCGCTGCGCTGCAGGCGCAACTGCTGAATGCGGCGTTGAAAGCCGGCACCGAAATCCGCCTGCAGTCGCCGGTGACTGAACTGATCGTCGAGGGCGGGCGCGTCGTCGGCGTGATCACGCAGAAAGACGGACAGGCGAGGCGCATCGCCGCGCGCCTCGGCGTGCTGATCAACGCCGGAGGCTTCGCGCGCAACCAGCGCATGCTCGACCAGTACCAGAGCGGCGTGAAAGCCGAGTGGTCCAGTGTGATCGAGGAAGACCTCGGCGAGATGATAGAAGCCGGCCAGAAGATCGGCGCGGCCGTGGCGCAGATGGATCAGCGCGTCGGCATGCAGATCACGCTGCCACCGGGCGCCAAGCGCGTGAAGCCGAACCTGGACACGTCCAAGCCGCATTGCATCGTCGTCGACCAGAGTGGCGTGCGTTACATGCGCGAAAGCGGCGCGCCCACCGACATCTGTCGCAAGATGCTGGAGCGCAATGCGCAGGTGCCGGCGGTGCCGAGCTACCTGATCGCCGACAGCCAGTACATCAACACCTACATGCTCGCCGGCTCGATGCCGGGTCCGAAAAAACCGCAGGCCTGGCTGGACAGCAAGACCTTGCTGAAGGCCGATTCGATCGACGAGCTGGCGACGCAATGCGGCATCGACGCCGCGGCGCTGCGTGCCACCGTCGAGCGCTACAACGCCGGCGCCAGACGCGGCGTCGATGAAGACTTCCATCGGGGCGAACACGCTTTCGACGAATGGTCCGGCGATCCGCTCAAGGCCGACGCCAAGACCATCGGCACGATCGAGCAGGGCCCGTATTACGCGATGCCGATGTATCCCGGCGACGTCAGCACGTTCGGCGGCCTGGTCACCGACACCGCGGCGCGCGTGCTGCGCGCCGACGGCTCGGTGATCGCAGGCCTGTATGCCACCGGCACCTCGACGGCCTCGGTGATGGGCGCGGTCGAAGGCGGCCCCGGCGGCAGCATCGGCCCGACCATGACCTGGGCTTATCTGGCCGCGCGCCACGCGCTGGCCGCTGCCGCCAGCTGATCACGCAGCACACTCAAACACGCTCAAAGGACGAACCATGCAACTGCCAGATTCCCTGCTGTATATCGACGGTAAGCTGCGCCCGGCCCAGGGCGGCAAGACCTACGACAACATCGGCCCCTGGACCGGTGAAGTGATCGGCCAGGCCGCCGACGCATCGGCCGCCGACGTCGACGAGGCGATCGCCGCCGCACGCCGCGCCTTCGACGACACCGACTGGTCGACCAATCGCGAGCTGCGCCTGAAACTCGTGAAGCAATATCGCGACCTGCTGTTCGCCAACCGCGACCGCCTGGTGCAGATCGCGCGGCTTGAAGCCGGCTCGGCGATCGGCGCGGCGTTCCGCGCGCAGATCGACGGCGCGCTCAACGGCGCCGACGGCGTGCTCGACTGCTTCCCGAAAGTGAAATGGGAAGAAGACCTGGGCGTGCGCAACGAAATGGGTTTCGACACCAAGCGCACCGTGCTGCGCGAACCGGTCGGCGTGATCGGCGCGATCACGCCGTGGAACGTGCCGCTGTACGTCAACGTCGGCAAGGTGATTCCGGCGCTGCTGGCCGGCTGCACGGTGATCCTGAAGCCGGCGCCGGACACGCCCGCGATGGGCGCGATCATGGGCGAGCTCGCACTCGAAGCCGGCCTGCCGCCGGGCGTGTTGAACGTGATCACGTCCAGCGATCCGGCGATGGCCGGCGAGATGCTGACCAAGGACCCGCGCGTCGACTCGATTTCGTTCACCGGCTCCACCGGCGTCGGCAAGAAGATCATGCAGAACGGCGCCGACACCCTGAAGCGCGTGTTCCTGGAACTCGGCGGCAAGTCGGCCTTCATCGTGCTCGACGACGCGGCCAACTTCCCGATGACGGTGATGGGCTCGATGGTGGTGTTCCACGCCGGCCAGGGCTGCGCCTATCCGACGCGCCTGCTGGTGCCCAAGTCGCGCTACGAGGAAGCGGTGAAAGCGCTGGAAATGGCCTACGCCGGCTTCGCCAGCAAGTGGGGCCATTTCGACGAACCGACCTGCATCATGGGCCCGCTGATTTCCAAGCGTCAGCTCGAGCGCGTCAAGGGCTACGTCGACATCGGCAAGGCCGAAGGCGCGCGCCTGCTCGCCGGCGGCAACGTGCGCACCGACAAGGGCAAGGGCTTCTTCATCGAGCCGACCTGCTTCGTCGACGTGCGCAACGACATGCGCATCGCGCAGGAAGAAATCTTCGGGCCGGTGCTGGTGGTGATTCCGTACGAGAACGATGACGACGCGGTACGCATCGCCAACGACAGCATCTACGGCCTCGGCGGCGCGATCTTCGGCAGCGAAGAGCGCGCGACCAAAATCGCCAAGCGCATCCGCGCCGGCGCGCTCAGCGTCAACGGCGGCGTCAGCATCACCGGCGACCTGCCTTTCGGTGGCTACAAGCAGAGCGGCATGGGCCGCGAATGGGGCCTGGAGGGCATCGAGGAATTCCTTGAGGTCAAGGCGATCGGCACGCGCGTGATGGGCTGAATCACTTCCCTCCCCCGCGAGCGGGGGAGGGCCAGGGTGGGGGCGTTCGTCACGGCGCGGCGCGGCGCTTTAAAGCCTCGCTCCGATCCCGGCCTTCCCCCGCTTGCGAGGGAAGGAGAAAAACATGAAATCGGGACGTATGAATTCGTGCCGGACCTGCTGACGTACAGTGCTGTTGACCCGCCGCGCAGCTAGCGGATAAGGTCAAAAACCAGGCAAAAGCCATGCATCCGCAAAGCACGGTTGCCGGCGCCTGCGACAGGAGAACGACGCATGCAAGCCGAGCTGCTGTTGCGCGACCAGGTCGCCATCGTCACCGGTGGCGGCGGCGGCATCGGCAGGGCGATCGCGCTGGCGCTGGCCGCGGCCGGTGCCGACGTGGCGATCGGCGACATCATCGCCGAGCGCTGCGAGGAAACCGCGGCGCGGATATGCGAACTCGGCCGGCGTGCACTGGCGCTGCCGACCGATGTTCTCGACACCGACCAGATCCGCAAGCTGGTCGACCGGACCGCCGAACATTTCGGCCGCATCGACATCCTGGTCAACAACGCCGGCGGTGTCAGCCGCCGACCGTTTCTGGAACAGTCGGAACGCTCCTGGCGCAAGCACATCGATCTGAACCTGGTCAGCGTACTGGCGGCGACCTCGGCAGCGGTGCCGGTGATGATTCGTGGTGGTCGCGGCGGCACGGTGATCAACGTCACCAGTATCGAGGCCTCGCGCGCCGCGCCGGGCTTCGCGGTCTACGCCGCCTGCAAGGCCGGCATCAACAACCTGACCCGCAGCCTGGCACTGGAATTCGCCGACCACGGCATCCGGCTGAACTGCATCGCGCCGGACGTGACGGTGACACCCGGCATCCGCGGCAATCACAGCGGACCGGTCGACGAGTCGAAGTGGCTGCATCCGAGCGCCGCGCAGATCGCGGCGATGGGCCGGCGCATTCCGCTGGGCCGCGAAGGCCTGGACAGCGAATGCGGCAGTGTCGCGGTGTTCCTGGCGTCGGCGATGAGCAGCTATGTCACCGGCACGGTGATTCCGGTCGACGGCGGCTCCTGGGCGTCTTCGGGCTGGCTGCGCGACAGCGCCGGCAAGTGGACGCTGACCGGCGACATCGGCTCGACCTGAGCGGCGCAGAAAAAGCACGAGACCGACATGAAGATCAACATCAGCTTGCCGTTCGATCACATCGACAATCCGCAGGAGTTCCTGACGCCGGAAGCAGTGGTCGAGATCGCGCAGTTCGCCGAAAAGCTCGGCTACGACGGCGGCAATGTCACCGATCATCCCTGCCCGACCGGCCGCTGGCTCGACGGCGGCGGCCATCACGCGCAGGACCCGTTCGTGATGCTGAGTTTCGTCGCCGCGGCGACCACCCGATTCCGGCTGCAGACCGGCATCCTGGTGCTGCCATATCGCAATCCCTTCATCACCGCGCGCGCGGTGGCGACGCTGGATCTGTACTCGCGCGGCCGCGTCACGCTGGGGCTGGGAGCGGGCTATCTGAAAGGCGAATACAAGGCGCTCGGCGTCGACTTCGAGCGCCGCAACGACATCATGGACGAATACCTGATCGCGCTGAAGACCGCGCTGAGCAGCGAGGAATTCACCTTCAAGGGGACCGGCTACGAGGCGCTCGGCAATCGCACGATTCCGGGCGCCGTGCAGAAGCCGCATCCGCCGCTGCTGGTCGGCGGCAATTCCAAGCGCGCGATCCGCCGCGCCGCCGAACTCGCCGACGGCTGGTATCCGTTCTTCACCGGCGCGCAGCTGTCCAACACCGCGCGCACCGCGGCGATGAACACCGAAGAGGACCTCGCCGGCGGCCTGAGCTATCTGCGCGAACATTGCGACAGGATCGGCCGTCAGGACAAGCCGACGGTCGTGCTCGGCAGCCTCGTCGCGCCCGGCGAGAAACCCGCGCCGGCCGAGCTGATCGACAGGATCGGTCAGTACAGCGAAATGGGCATCAGCGGCTGCGCCTACGGCCTGATCGCCGGCACGCGCGCCGAATGGCGCGACAAGGCGCAAAGCTTTGCCGAAAACGTGCTGTCGAAAATCGACAACGGCTGAGCCGGCGTGCGCATGAAAATTGGCAACAGCATGATCGATCCGGAACTGCGTTTCATGGGCAGGGTCATGCGCCTGCTGCTGCGGCCGAAGACGCCTGCCGCTTTCCTGCGGCTGAAGCGCCTGAGCCGGCGCACGATCAAGTCCAGGTGGCCCACCGACATGCGCGTCAGCCAGCGCTGGATACCGCGCCGCGACGGCGAGCGACAGCGGCTGATGATCTATCAGCCGCTGTCGGCACGCAGCGGTCGTCCGGTCGTGCTGTGGCTGCACGGCGGTGGTTACGTGCTTGGCGTGCCGGAGCAGGACAAGGGCAGCTACCGCGATCTGATCGCGGCGGGTGACTGCGTGATCGTCGCACCGGACTACCGGCTGGGCTCCGACGCGCCGTATCCGGCAGCGCTGCACGACTGCTACGACGCGCTGCTGTGGATCAGGCACAACGCGGCGGAACTGGGCGTGCGCGACGACCAGATTGCGGTCGCTGGCGCGAGTGCCGGCGGCGGCCTGTGCGCGGCGCTGACGCTGTACGCGCGCGACCAGGGCGAGGTGCGGATCGCATTCCAGCTGCCGCTGTATCCGATGATCGACGATCGCATGCTCGGCGAATCGGCACGCGACAACGACGCGCCGGTGTGGAACTCGGTGGCCAACCGCGTCGCCTGGCAGGTGTATCTCGGCGATCTCTACGGCCGCGACGATGTGCCGGCCTACGCCGCCGCGGCGCGCGCCACGGATTATCGCGGGCTGCCGCCGACCTGCACTTTCGTCGGTGATCTGGAGCCGTTCCGCGACGAGACCCTGCGCTACGTCGAGCAGCTGAAAGCCGCCGACGTGCCGGTCGCTTTCGAGCTGTTCCACGGCGCGTACCACGGCTTCGACGTGATCGCGCCCAAGGCCGCGATCAGCCGCAGGGCCAAGGCGTTCTTCATCGGCTGGTTCAAGTCCGCGGTGCAGCAGCACTTTGCGCCGCAGCAGGTGAAGCTTGAACGAGCCTGAGCATCTCTTGGCGGTGGTGCCGCTGAAGTCTCCGGAGCGCGCCAAGACGCGGCTGTCGGCGATGCTCGGCCCGGCTCAGCGCCGCCAATTGCAGTACCTGCTGGCCGAGCGTGTGATCCGCGCGCTGCAGGCGACTGCCGGCATCGACACGGTCGCCGTGGTCACCGCCAGCAGCGAAGTCGCCGCCTTTGCCCGCGCGCTGGGAGCGCGCGTGTTGGTGCAAGCGGTGGAAACCGGCACGGCCGGCGCATTCAATACGGCGGTGCAGTCGCTGCGCCGGCATCAGGCCAGCCAGTTGCTGATGATCAGCGGCGACCTGCCGCTGATCACGCCGGCCGCGCTGCAGCGCCTGCTCGATCGCCGGCTGCTGGCGCCACACGCGATCGTGGTGGCCGATCGCCACGGCGTCGGCAGCAATGCGCTGCTGTGCGCGCCGCCTCAGGCACTGCCGCCCTGTTTCGGCACCGACAGTCTGCGCCGTCACCTGAGCACCGCCCGCGAAGCCGGCGTCGCGATCCAGGTGATGCAGGACCCGGCGCTGTCGCTGGACCTGGACCTGCCGGCGGATTTCGAGGCGCTGCGCCTGCAGTGCGGGTCCTGCGCCGAGGCGCTACTCGCGGCACTGCAGGCGGCGCCGCCGACGGCGGAGTCGTCGTCGGGGTCGTCGGTAGAACAGGCGATACGCGCCGCGTAGTATCGTAGGCAGCCGGCAGCATCGAACAACGCTGTTGTTTATGATGTTGCCCAGCATAAGACCAAATACGAGCAGGCACAGCTCAGCCGAGGAGATTGCGATGGGAAGTTCCGCAGCAGCGCAGGGCGACGTCCGGCTCGACCTGAGCGACGTCGATCACCGTGTCGGCCAGCGGGTCGGCGGTGGCCAGCTGTGGGAGCCCTGCGCGGCCAGCGATATCCGCCGCTGGGTCATGGCGATGGATTATCCCAACCCGATCCACTGGGACCAGCAGTTTGCCAGGGCCTCGGAGTTCGGCGGCCTGGTGGCGCCGCAGTCGATGGCGGTGGCTCTGGATTTCGGCCATGGCTGCCAGCCGGCCTGCGTCGGCAAGATTCCGGGCTCGCATCTGATTTTCGGCGGCGAGGAATGGTGGTACTACGGCTATCGCGTACGTCCGGGCGACCAGCTGTTCCAGGAGCGTCGCTTCATCGATTACAAGGTCGCCGACACCCAGTTTGCCGGCCCGACGATGTTCCAGCGCGGCGACACTGACCATCGCAACCAGCACGGTACGATGGTCGCCAAATCACGCTCGACCACGATCCGCTATCTGGCCGCCGAGGCCGAGAAGCGCAAGATGTACGCGGAGAAACTGCCGCCGAAACCGAAATGGACGGCCGCGCAGATCGCCGAAGTCGATCAGCTGCGTCACGACTGGATCCTGTCGAATCGCGAAGGCGTGTCGCCGCTGTTCAGCGCAGTCAAAGTCGGTGATCGTCTGCCGAGGCGCGTGATCGGCCCGCATTCCATCGCCAGCTTCTCCACCGAATATCGCGCCTTCATCTTCAACGCCTGGGGCAGCTTCGAGTGGGTCGGCGTGCCCGGCCAGAAGGATCCGTGGATCAACCAGGACCCGGGCTGGGTCGAAGGTTTCGGCTTCGACGAGGAAGGCGCCAAGATCGATCCGCGCAAACGCGATGGCCTGTATCTCGGCCCGTCACGCGGCCATGTCGACGACGAAAAGGCCGGCGAGATCGGCATGGCACGCGCCTACGGCTACGGTGCAACGATGCAGGCCTGGGTCGTCGACTACCTGGCGTACTGGGCCGGCAACAAGGGCTTCGTGCGCTATTGCAAATCCGATTTCCGCGGCCCGGCATTCGAAGGCGACGTGACCTATTTCAGCGCCGAGGTGGTCGAGACCCAGGCCGAAAGCAGCTGGGGACTGCCGCTGGTCAAAGTCAAAGTAAAGCTCGCCAACCAGGACGGCAGCACCCTGGTCGACGCGGTCGCGCTGGTCGAACTGCCGGTCAGCTGAGATTGTCACCATGAATAGCGCCGCAAGGAATCCGATGCTGTCCATCATTCACGGCATGCCGGCCGAGGAGGAGCAGAGCCTCGGCGCGCTGACCTTGCCCGGCTACCTGCGCGAAGTCACCCAGCGCTACGCACAGCGCGAAGCCATGGTGATGCACGAGGCCGGCGGCACCACGCGCTGGAGCTACGCCGAGCTGTGGCAGCAGTCGCTGGCGGTGGCCAAGGCGCTCAACGCCTGCGGCATCGGCAAGGGCGAGCGGGTCGGCGTGATGATGACCAATCGCCCGGAATGGCTGTCCGGCTGCTTCGGCGCGACGATGGCCGGCGGCATCGCGGCCGGCATCAGCACGTTCTCGACACCGGCCGAACTCGACTACCTGCTGCGCTCGTCCGGCGTGTCGGTGCTGCTGCTCGAGCGCCATGTGCTGAAGAAGGACTTCGCGCAAATCCTGTGCGATCTGGAGCCGCTGATCGGTTCGGCACAACCCGGAGCGGTGCGCAGCACCCAGTACCCGTTCCTGAAATATCTGGCCTGCGTCGGCGATGCCCAGGGTTCGATCGAGAACTGGCAGCGCTTTCTCGAACGCGGCGCCGATGTGCCGGACGCGATCATCGACGCCACCGCGGCGACGGTGACGCCAGCCGATCCCGGCCTGCTGTTCTTCTCCTCGGGCTCGACCAGCAAGCCCAAGGGCATCATCAACGCGCATCGCGGCGTGTGCCTGCAGCTGTGGCGCTGGCTGCGCTTCTACGGAATGCTCAAGCACGGCGACGACGTGGCACAGGCTCCGGACGATGTGCGCTGCTGGTCCGCCAATGGCTTTTTCTGGTCGGGCAATTTCGCGCAGGCCCTGGGCGGCGCGCTGTCCAGCGGCGGCAGCCTGGTGCTGCAATCGACCTTCATCGCCGACGAGGCACTGCGCCTGATGGAGCAGGAGAAAGTGACGCTGGCCGTGGCCTGGCCGCATCAGTGGAAGCAGCTTGAAGAAGCGCCGAATTTCGCCAGCGTGAATCTGTCCTCGCTGCACTATGTCGACCCATCGACGCCGCTAGGCCGGCATCCGAGCGTGAAGACCGACTGGCAGGAGCCGATGGCGGCTTACGGCAACACCGAGACGTTCACGATCTCGTCGATCTTCCCCTCCGGCACTTCGCGCGAGCGCATCAACAAGAGCAGCGGCGAGCCGCAGCCGGGCAACGTGTTCAAGGTCGTCGATCCCCTGAGCGGCGCCGTGGTGCCGATGGGCGAGCGCGGCGAACTCGCGGTGAAGGGCCCGACCCTGATGCTCGGCTATCTCGGCGTGCCGCTGGACGAAACGCTCGACGACGAAGGCTTTTTCCGCACCGGCGACGGCGGCTACGTCGACGCCGAAAACCGGCTGTACTGGGAAGGCCGGCTCAACGACATCATCAAGACCGGCGGTGCCAACGTGTCGCCGCTGGAAGTCGACGCGGCGATCGCCACGCATCCGCAGGTGAAGATGGTGCGCAGCGTCGGCGTGCCGCACGATACGCTCGGCGAGATGATCGTGGCCTGTATCGTTGCCCGCGAAGGCACGGCACCGACCGAAGCCGCGATCCGCGATTTCACCAAGGCACTGCTGGCCAGCTACAAGGTGCCGCGGCGCGTGGTGTTCGTGCGCGAGGACGAGCTGAGCCTGACCGGCAGTTCCAAGATCAAGCTCAGCGATCTGCGCGAGCTCGCGGCGAAGCGACTGGCAGCCGGCTGAGCTGCGAAAGCTCGCGGGCAAGCCCGCTCCTACAATCCTCACCCGTAGGAGCGGGCTTGCCCGCGACCGAATCCGAGCTGGAGGTTGGCGATGAGCAGCACCGCAACGGCACTGCAGCACTGGCTCGACGTTCGTCCCACGACCGAGCAGGCCTACGCCCTGCTCGATCACGCCGACTGGCGCACTCTCGCACCGCGGGCCATCGAGCTGCGCGAGCAGGGCTGGGGCACGCGCATCAGCTACTCACGCAAGGTGTTCGTGCCGCTGACGCAGCTGTGCCGCGACGTCTGCCACTACTGCACGTTCGCGCAGACGCCGCGCAAGCTCGCCAAGCCGTATCTGGAGCCGGACGACGTGCTGCGCATTGCACACGAAGGCGCGGCACTGGGCTGCAAGGAAGTGCTGTTCACGCTCGGCGATCAGCCGGAGCGACGCTATGCCAGCGCCCGCGACGCGCTGAAGCGGCTGGGCTTCGCCAGCACGCTGGATTATCTCGAATACATCGCCGGCCGCGTGCTGCGTGAAACCGGCCTGCTGCCGCATCTGAATCCCGGCCTGATGGGTGCGCAGCAGCTCGACCGGCTGCGTCATGTCGCGCCGTCAATGGGCATCATGCTGGAGTCGACCTCGTCGCGGCTGTGCGAGAGCGGCGGCGCCCACTACGGCTCGCCGGACAAGAATCCCGCGCGCCGGCTCGAGACTTTGCGCCTCGCCGGCGTAGCGCGCGTGCCGATGACCAGCGGCATCCTGATCGGCATCGGCGAGACGCGGCGCGAGCGCATCGATGCGCTGCTGGCGCTGCGCGAGCTGTCGGATCGACATGGCCACATCCAGGAAATCATCGTCCAGAATTTTCGCGCCAAGGCCGGCACCAAGATGCACGCCGCGGCCGAGCCGACGCAGGACGATCTGTGCTGGACCATCGCCGCCGCGCGGCTGATTTTCGGCAGCGCGATGAGCATCCAGGCGCCGCCGAACCTGTACGGCGGCGATCTGCCCGAGCTGATCGAGGCCGGCATCAACGACTGGGGCGGCGTGTCGCCGCTGACGCCGGATCACGTCAACCCGGAAGCGCCGTGGCCGCATCTGGACCAGCTCGCCGCCGATACCGCGCGCGGCGGCGGCGACCTGGTGGAAAGACTCACGATCTATCCGCGCTACGTGCGCGAGCGCCGCGCCTGGCTCGCAGACGAACTGCAGGCGCCGGTGCTGCGCCTGTCCGACGGCGCCGGCTTCGCGCGTCCCGGTGTCTGGTCACCAGGCAGCGCGGAGGCAGCGAGCGCCGACGATCTGCGCGATATCCCTCTCCCTCCGGGAGAGGGTGGCGCGCAGCGCCGGGTGAGGGGCTCCGAGTACGAACCAGGTTTGGCTATCACGGCGAGTCCCTCACCCCTGCCCCTCTCCCGGAGGGAGAGGGGTTCTATCGCGGATTTGATTCAGCGCGCCAGCTCCGGCGTCGAACTCGCCGAGCATGAAATCGCCGGGCTGTTCACCGCGCGCGGTGCTGACTTCGTCAGCGTCTGCAGCGCGGCCGATGCACTGCGCCAGAAAATGCTGGGCGACACGGTCAGCTATGCCGTGGTCCGCAACATCAACTACACCAATATCTGCGTGTACAAATGCGGCTTCTGCGCCTTCTCCAAAGGCCGTGCGCACGAGGAGCTGCGCGGCAAGCCTTACCTGGTGGACCTAGGCGAAATCAGGCGACGCGTGATCGAGGCCTGGGATCGCGGCGGTAGCGAAGTGTGCATGCAGGGCGGCATCCATCCCTCGTTCACCGGCCAGACTTATCTGGACATCTGCCGCGCCGCCAAGCAGGCGGTGCCGCAGATGCACGTGCATGCGTTCTCGCCGCTGGAAGTCAGCCATGGCGCGCAGACACTCGGCATCTCGGTCGGCGAATTTCTCGCCGAGCTGAAGCACGCCGGGCTCGGTTCACTGCCGGGCACCGCGGCGGAAATTCTCGACGACGACATCCGCCGCGAGCTGGCACCGGACAAGCTCGACACTCGGGGCTGGCTCGACGTGGTCGAGCAGGCGCATCGCGCCGGGCTGCCGACGACGTCGACCATCATGTTCGGGCACGTCGAAGGCTACGAGCACTGGGCGCGGCATCTGCTGGCGCTGCGCCGCCTGCAGCAGCGCACGGGCGGACTCACCGAGTTCGTGCCGCTGCCCTTCGTGCACATGGAAGCACCGATGTACCTGCGCGGGCGCGCGCGCCGCGGCCCGACCTTGCGCGAGGCACTGCTGATGCATGCGGTGGCGCGCCTGGTACTGCATCCGCTGATCCCCAACGTGCAGGCCTCGTGGGTCAAGCTCGGGCCGCAGTGGGCGCAGCGCTGCCTGCGGGCCGGCGCCAACGATCTCGGCGGTACGCTGATGAACGAATCGATCAGCCGCGCCGCCGGCGCCGCGCATGGCCAGGAGCTGGCGCCGGCGGACATGCAACGGCTGATCGCCGACATCGGCCGGCCCTGGCGTCAACGCACCACGCTTTACGGCGATGCCAGCGCCGAGCGCATCGCGCGCGCCTGCATCGCCGCGCCGCTGGGCGACGTCGTCAACGCGCCGGTCATGCGCCGCAGCGCTGCGCTGCCGGCGTGAGCGCGCTGTCTTTCCTGCCGATCGCCGGCCTGCCGGAAGTCCAGCCCGGCGACGATCTCGTGCAACTGCTGCAGCATGCGCAGCTCGATGATGGCAATCCCGCCGTGCACGATGGCGACGTACTGGTGGTCGCGCAGAAGATCGTTTCCAAGGCGGAGAATCGCTATGTCGATCTGGCCGCGATCGAACCCGGCATCGAGGCGCGCAGCCTGGCGCAGCGCTGCGGCAAGGATGCGCGCCTGGTCGAGCTGGTGCTGCGCGAATCCAGCGAGGTGCTGCGCGTCGCGCCCGGCGTGCTGATCGTGCGTCACCGCCTCGGCCACGTCGTCGCCAATGCGGCGATCGACCAGTCCAACCTGCCGCAGCAGGGCGAGCGCGCGCTGCTGCTGCCGGCGGATCCGGATGCATCCGCGCGCGCCTTGCGTGCGAGTTTGCAGCAGCAATACGGCATCCGCGTCGCGGTGCTGATATCCGACAGCTTCGGCCGCGCCTGGCGCATGGGCGTCTGCGGCGTCTGCGTCGGCTGCTCGGGCCTGCGGGCGCTGGTCGACCAGCGCGGCCGCCTGGACCGCAGCGGTCGCGCGCTGCAGGTCACGCAGCTGGCGATCGCCGACCAGCTCTGCGCGACCGCGACCCTGGTCTGCGGCGAAGCCGCCGAAGGCCGGCCGATGGTCATCGCGCGCGGCGTCGCGGCGGAATATTTCAGCGAGGAGGAGCACGGCGCGGCCGAGCTGATCCGGCCGATCACGCAGGATCTGTTTCGCTGAGCCTCACCCACGGCGGCTTACTGCCTGCCCGGCGACGGGGCGGTACAAACAAAAAAGGCGCGACTAAGTCGCGCCTTTTTATTTACCGCAGTGAACCTCAGAAGTTCACCCGCACCCTGGCGCCATACATGCGGGGCTCGCCCAGATACGCCGACTCGAAGCCGAAGCTGTTGAGGCCGCCGGTCACGGTGGAGTAGTACTCCTTGTCGAACACATTGGTCACGAACAGGCCACCATCCACCGGACCGCCGTAGATCGAGTTCCAGCTCAGGTTCAGGTTGGTCAGCGAGCGCGGGCTCAGACTCTTGCCGTAGGGCGACGAGCGATTGACCAGGAAGCTGCTCTGGTAGGTGTAGGTCGCTGCTGCCGTCACATCACCGACTTTCGCGTCGAACGGCAAGGTGTAAGCGAGCGTCGCCGCCAGCTTGTTCTTCGGCGTGTACGGCAGCGGATCGCCTTCCACCGCCAGCGGCACCGTGATGTCGTATGGCGGGCTGGCCGGAATCGTGTCGACTTTCTCGATCTTGGCGTTGAGGTAGGCGTAGCTCAGGCTCAGGTTCACGCCGCGCACCGGAATCAGCACCGTCTCCACTTCGGCGCCGTAGATGCGCGACTTGCCGGCATTGACGATGCCGACGTTGCCGGGCAACTGGCCGGTGGAGCTGGCGAAGCCGTTTGACAGCTGCTGATCCTGGAAGTCGTTGTAGAACGCCGCGACGTTGAACGTGCCGCGCACCGGACCATGGAACACGATCTTGCTACCGAGTTCGTAAGTGTCGACCTGCTCCGCGTCATAGCTGATCGCAGCCGATGCCGAGTACGGCGCGACGCCACCCTGGCGATAGCCGCGCGACCACTTGCCGTACAGCAACAGGTCGTCGGTCGGCTTGTAGTCCAGTCCCAGCACCCAGGTAAAGGCGTCGGTTTTTTTGCTGTACTGCAGACGGCAGTCTTCCAGCGACGCGGCCGGTGCACCACCGCGCGGGCTGGTGGCCTGACCGGTATCGGGGTTCGAGCAATACAGCTGCGGCGTATCGTAGCCCGGGCCTCCGAACAGCCAGCGCGCGTTGATCGCGTCCGACTCGACCTTGTCGTTGGTATAGCGAACGCCGCCGGTCACTTTGAGCTGATCGGTCAGCGAATAGGTCGACTGCGTGTACAGACCGAAGTCGGTGTAGTCGATCGTGCCGAGCTGATAGCCGACGTTGCCGACCAGGCCGAGCCGCGGATTGTGCGCACCGATCACGTCGTAGCAATCGAGCGTATCCGGGTTGTCGCAATGCACGGTGTTCTGCGAGCGCGAGCCGTTCGGATGACGGCCCTCGCTGTACTCGAAGTAGCCGCCGGCCTGCCATACCAGGCGGCTGTCCAGCGCGTTGCCCTGGAACTGCAGCTCTTCGGTCAGAGTCGACTGGTCGACGGTGTGGCCGCCGGCAGCCGGCGCCGAGCCCACGCCATAGATGCTCAGGCCGGCGTCCTGCGGACGGCCGACCGCGTCGGTGCCGTAGTTCAGGAAAGTGCCCGAACCCGCCGGGAATTCATGGCTACCGTCCGGAGCCAGGAAGTTGGAACCGTAGAGATTTTCTTTCAGATCATTGGTCAGCGCCGCGTAGCTGGCGATGTTCTTGACCGTCAGCGTATCGCTCGCCGTCCAGGTGGTGGTGTTGATCAGCTGGTACTGCTCGGTTTCGGTGTGGGCGTCCTTCTCGTCGTTGCCGACTCGGTAGTAGCCACCGTCCGCCTCACGCTGCATCTGCGCGTCGGCCATGTTGGCGAGCAGCGCGAAATACGGGTTGGTGGTCGGACCGGGGGTGATCGTCGCGATCACTTTCGGAATCACGCCATTGGTGCTGGACTTGCTCCATGAGGCGATGGTGTAGTTCTCTACGTTCTCGGTGACATCGACCACCAGGCTGGCGCGAGCCGCGGTGTAGCCGACGTCGGCAAAGTCGGTCGGGCCGATGCCGGACTTGCTCTCCAGATAACCGTCGCGATGATTGCGATCGACGCCGAGACGGAAGCGCACGCTGTCATTGAACGGCACGTTGACCACGGCCGTGGTCTGCTGCATGTCGTAGTTGCCGAGCTTGTTTTCGACGAAGCCTTCATAGGCGCCGGTCGGCTTCTGCGGCACCAGCAGCACGGCGCCGCCGGTGGTGTTGCGGCCGAACAGGGTGCCCTGCGGGCCTTTCAGCACCTGCACATTGGCCAGGTCGAAGAACGAGCCGGGGCCGGCGCCTTCGCCGCCCGGCACCGCGCTGCCGCCGCGCGGTGCGACGACGTCGGCAAAGTAGATGCCGACCGACGGCGTGGTGCGTTGTTCCTGAGAGAAACCACGGATCGCGAACGAGGCGTTCTCGCCGCCGTAGCGCGAATTGCTCGACAGCGACGGCGTGTACGTCGCCAGGTCGGTGCCCGAATTCACGTTGCGATCGGTCAGCTGTTCCTGGTTGAACACGGTGATCGAGATCGGCACGTCCTGCAGGCGTTCCTGCACGCGGCGTGCGGTGACGATGACTTCGCCGATGCCGTCATCCGCATTCGTGTTGTCCGCGGTTACGGGCGCTTCGGCGGTGGCAGCCTCTACAGCGGGAGCTGCCTCGGCGGCCGGCGCTGCCTGCTCGGTTGCCGGGGCCACCGGCACATCGGTCGCCGGGGCCTCCTGGGCCACTGCGGCCGCGCAGGCCAGCAAGCCCAAAGTCGTCGCGCACAGCCTTCCCTTGTTGATGCTACTGCTCATGCATTCTCTCCTCACCGCCGCGTGATTTTTAGGCCCGCCCACGAAACGAAGGCGACCTTTATTTGGCATCCGGTCTGGAACATTCATCCGCCGCTAGCGAACGAATCGTTACAAACCTGGCGCAACGCTACCCGTCGCATCGCTGCCAGTCAACACAGTTGTCGATTATCTGATGATCGCGGTTTTTACCCGTTGAAAAGCCGACATTGATGGCATTTAAATGCCAGCAATTGACGGGCTTTTGCGCGCTGTCTGATATCGATTAAAGGACACGGCACAGCAGGCTACGGCCGGCTTTATTCACCATTCGAGCATTCGAAGTGCATCGATATCGATGCCGCGACGCAATGTCGATATCCGGCCATCTTTCGTCGATGTTGAAATGCTGCCGCCATACGCAGCCGGCCCCACATCATCGCAAGGGCCCGATTGCAGCCGATCGCAGCATTGCCGCAGTCAAAGACGCTGGGTAGCCTGAACCGGCGCCCGGTGCGCTGCCACGGAGCAAGAACCAGTGAGCCGAGTTTCCGAGCTTTTGCGCCAGGCGCGCTCGACGAGCGCGCTCGACGATTTTGGTGAGGACAGCTTCCGCGAAGGCCTGGAGCGCCTGGTCGATGCCGTCGACCGCGAAGCGCGCTTGAGCGAACGCGGCCGCATCGGCTTCGACCTGCAGGTCGTCGATCTGCTGGTCAACCGTCTGCAGGTCGAGCACTGGTATCGCCTGCATCCGGAAATCGACGAGCAGCAGATCGTGGCGCCGCTGATTGGCCTGGGCCTGCCGCGCACCGGCTCGACGGCGCTGTCGTGCCTGCTCGCCGAAGATCCGCAGGTGCGCTCGATCCGCAACTGGGAGGCGCTGATGCCCTGCCCGCCGCCGGAGACCGCGACCGAGTTCAGCGATCCGCGCATCGAAATCGCGCAGCGCCTCGTGCTGAAGCGCCAGCAGATGTTCCCGCGCAAGATGGCGATGCTGCCGTCGTCGGCGACGATGCCGACCGAGTGCCAGACCTATATGGGCTACGACTTCAAGAGCCATCTTTTCCAGGCGCTGTGGCAGGTACCGTCGTATGCGCGGTGGCTCAACCACGACGCCGATCTGGTGCCGACGTATCGCTACGTCAAGCGCGTGCTGAAGCTGCTGCAATGGCGCTGCCCGCCGCATAGGTGGCGGCTGAAGAATCCCAGCCACATCGTGTTCATCGACGCGCTAGACGAAGTGTTCCCCGACGCGCGCTACTGGATGACGCATCGCGATATCGGCAAGGTGATTCCTTCGGTCGCGGACCTGTACCACGAGCTGATCAGGGCCTCGTCGGACCAAGTCGACAAGACCTATATCGGAGAGCTGAGCGCGCACTGGTGCGAGCTCGGCATGCGCAAGCTGATCGCGTTCCGCGACGCCGGCAACGACTCGCGTTTCTTCGACATTCATTTCGTGCCGTTCCAGAAAGATCCGTTCACGGCGATCGCGAAGCTCTACCAGTTTCTCGGCGAGCCGCTCGGCGCTGAGGCGCTGGAGCGCATGCAGGCCTGGCGCCGCGACACGCCGCGCGACCAGCACGGCGAGCACCATTACGACGCGGCCGATTTCGGCATCGACCTCGGCCAGCTTCGCGAACGCTTTGCTTTCTATACCGAGCGCTTCGGTATCGCCGTTTCCAGTTGAAGTAGACGAGAAACCCCGTCCGTCCCCAGCAGACCACACCGTGCTCGGGTCCCTCGATACGCCGCAAAGCGGCTACTCGGGACGAACGGGGTTTCGTGGAATCATCAAACGCATGCAGGAGACAGCCATGACTCTAAGCCCACAGCAACTCAGCGGCGGCCTGGCGCTGGACAAGGACTGGGTGCTCCCCGGCCAGCCCGAGCATCCGGAGATGCGCGAAAGCGTGTCGGTGTGGCTGTTCGACGACAGCGGCCAGTTCGCGTTTCCGCGCGGCGGCATCGAGGCCGAGTCGCAGTCCTGGGACAAGCGCCTGCTGCAAGCGAACTTCGCATTTACCGACGGCCGGGTGATGAGCGGCGCCGGCCGCGCGGCGGCGCCTTCTGCGATCGACGACGCCGGCAAGCCGGCGATCATCGGCGCCGGCGCGCTGCGCTTTCGGTGCATCGAGCCGTTCAGGCGCTGGACGATGCACTTCGACGGTCCGGCTCGCGACGGCACTCATGCCGACCAAGCCGACGGCAGCTTCAAGACCACGAGCAGGACCGCACCGGTGAAGCTCGACGTCGACATGACGATGGTGACGCCGGCCTGGGTGCAGGAAGTCTGCGCCGACAACGCGAAGATGAGCGCGCAGGAACTCGCCAATGCGCAGGCAATGGGCCTGGGCTACCGCTTCGAGCACCACTTCCGCGCCCGCGGCAGGCTGCAGATCGACGGCAGAACGCGCGACTTCACCGGCACCGGCACGCGCATCCATCGCCAGAGCATCCGTCGCCTCGACGGCTTCTACGGCCATTGCTGGCTTTCGGCGCTGTTCCCGGACGGCCGCGCCTTCGGCTGTCTGGCATATCCGCCGCAGGCCGGGCAAACTGAATACTCATACAACGACGCTGTTGTTTACCAGGACGGCAAGCTGTACCCGGCGCGCATCGTCAAGGCGCCGTTCCTGCGGCGTATCGTTTTTGCAGGCGATGACGTATCGGTCGAGCTACAATCGGAGCTCGGACTGACGCGCATCGAAGGCCTCACCACGCTGTCGACGTTCCGTGTCGGCAACCCGGATATCGGCGGCCTGAACCTGCAGCAGGGCGCGGCGTGTTTTACCTGGGATGGGCAAAGCGCCTACGGCATGGTCGAGCGGTCCAGTCACGAAAGCCTGACCACGATCGGCTAAGAACATACAACAGGAGACATCATGAAAATCGACTCATCGCTGGCTGCCGTCGTCACCGGCGGCGCTTCGGGCCTGGGCTATGCCACGGTGCAGGCGCTGCGTGCGGCCGGCGTCAAAGTCGCGATCTTCGACCTCAACCCCGAGGCCGGCGAAAAGGCCGCGGCCGACACCGGATCGCTGTTCTGCCAGTGCGATGTGCTCAGCGACGACAGCGTCGACGCCGCTTTCGCCAAGGCGCGCGCCGCCCACGGCCAGGAGCGCGCGCTGGTGTGCTGCGCCGGCGGCGGCAACTCGATTCTCACCGCCAAGCGGGACAAGACCACCGGCGAGATTTCCATCTTCCCGTCGGACAAGTTCGAGTGGGTGCTCAGGCTCAACACGGTTGGCACGTTCCGCTGCGTGACGCGCTCGGCGGCCGGCATGATGACGCTGGAGCCGATCGACGGTGAGCGCGGCGTGATGGTCAACACCGCTTCGGCCGCGGCGACCGATGGCCAGATGGGCCAGGCTGCCTATTCCGCCGCAAAGGCCGCGATCGTCGGCATGACCTTGACCATCGCGCGCGATCTCTCGCGTGAAGGCATCCGCATCAACACCATCCAGCCCGGCATTTTCGACACGCCGGCCATGGCGCGCGCGACGCCGGCGATGAAGCAGGCGCTGGGCGCGATGGTGCCGTTCCCGCCGCGCATGGGCGAAGCGCCGGAGTACGCGAGCCTGGCGCTGGAGATGATCCGCAACGGTTACTTCAACGGCGAAACCGTGCGGCTCGACGGCGCCATCCGCATGCAGCCGAAGTAAGCCGCGCATGGATGCAGAAGCGCTGCGCGCGGCCGGCTGGGCCTCGATGGAAGCCAGCGGTTTCACCGGCTACATCGCGCCGCTGTGGCGGCGCGGCACGCCGGGCGTGGACCGCGCGGTCGGCTTTCTTGCCGACGAGCGCCACACCAACTACCAGCAGACCGTGCACGGCGGCGCGCTGATGACCTTCGCCGACATCGGCCTGGGCTGGGTCGCGGCCGACGCGCTCGGCCATACGCGCTGCGTCACCGCGCAGCTGGCGATCCAGCTCGTCGCCAGCCCCAAGGTCGGCGACTTCATCAGCTGCCAGGCGGAGCTGGTGCGGCGCACTTCGCAGATGGTGTTCGTGCGCGGCCTGATCAAGGCGGGGGACAGGACCGTGGCCAGCGCCGACGGCATCTGGAAAGTGCTGGAGCTGCGGCCTTAGGGAACCTCTGATCAAGTCCTGCACGTCCGCGCCGGCGTCAAAACCGGCGCGATGCAAGGAAGGCGCGACGATGTGTATTGGACCTACATGAGGAGCGACTGACGCCGCAGCGTGCCGGTTTTGACGCCGGCCCTTCGGGTTGCCCCGGAAATGTCGCCATGCCGCGTTGCTCGTCCCTTGTTTGGAATCACCAAACCGCGGGACTCGCGCCTTGCCTGGCGGCATTTCCGGGGCAACGCGGGCGCGCAGGACTTGATCAGAGGTTCCTTAGCGGAACGTTGCTTCACGTGGCGCGGTTTCAGCGCGGCGCGGTCGCCTGCAGGCGCGCGCGGCCAGCCTGCTGCTGATACTGGCGTGGTGATTCGCCGGCAGCGCGTCGGAACGCCGCGGCGAAGTTGGTCGGCGCAGTGAAGCCCAAGGTATAAGCAACCGCCTTGACGCTGCGGCCGGCGGCCAGCATCCGCTTGGCATGCGCGATGCGCTGCTCCTCCAGGTACTGGCCGATCGAATAGCCGCGGCTGGCGCGAAACGAACGCGTCAGATGGCGCACCGATACGCCGCAGAGCTGCGCCAGCTCCGACAGCGAGGGCGCAAGCGGATCGCCGCTGACGCGCTCGTCGATCAGCCGCAAGCGCCACGCTGCCAGGCCGCCGGCAGGCCGCGCCCGCTGCTCGATGCCGAACAGGTGCCGCGACAGCTCGATCGCCGTCTGCGCCGCCATCAGCTCGATCATCGCCGAGCTGGCGAAGCCCGGCTCGCGCAGTTCCGCGGCCATGCCCGCGAGCAGATGGCGGATGCGCGTGCTGCCGATGTCCAGGCTGCCGCGCAGGCGCCGCTCGGTCCACGGCAGCTCGCCTTCGAACCACTCGGCCACGGCCGGCGGATCGAGCCGGCAGATCAGCGAATGCTGCTGACGGCACTGGCTGCGCGCATGAAACAGCTGCGCGGCCGGCAGCAGAAACACTTCGCCGATCGGCTCGAAGCGATCGGCGCCCCACAGCTCCGGAAAGCAGCCGCGCTGCTCGCCGACCCGGGGCAGCATCGACAGCTCCAGGTGATGCTGCGTGCCGGCCTTGCAGGTGTCGATCGGCGCATCCCAGGAGTTGCGCACCAGTTGCACGCGGCCGATGCGCAAAGCCATATCGGCGTCGACCTGCGTCGTCCTGCCCTGCTGCCCGCTCAGTTGACGCTGCATTCTTCCGCCTCCGATTGCATGACCGCCTGGCGCATCGCCTTCATGCCGAGAAACAGCAGCGCCGCGGCCAGGGGGCAGCAGATCGCAACCGCCGTGGCCAGCCCCAGGCCGATGCTGCGCCCGCCGTTGGCAGCGCCGCCGAACACCTTGTCGGACAGCGCGGCGATCAGGATGGGCCCGACGTCGGCGCCGATCAGCCCGGCCGTCGCGTTGAAGAACGCGACGCCGGTACCGCGCAGTTCGTTCGGCGTCACCAGATTGAGCGCGGCATTGGCGCAGGCAACAAATGGCGACAGCACCGCAAGGAACAGCCAGATGAAGCCCAGGAACAGCCAGGGGCTGCTGCTGGTGAACGCGATCACGCCGGCCGGCGTCGCCAGCAGCAGCGCCGCCGCATACCAGCGGAACTGCGCGTCGCGCCGGCCACGGCGATACATCGCGTCCACGGCCAGCCCACCGATCAGCTTGCCGACGATGCCGGACAGCACCAGCGTGATGCCGAGATACAGGCCGATCCTGTCGGCCTTCCAGCCGAAGCTGCGGCCCATGTAGGCCGGATACCAGGTGCCCGAACCGGTGACGATCATCGCCGCCAGACCGAAGCCGGCGTAGTGATACGCAAAGAAACGCCCGCGTCCGCGAATGAAGCGCAGCATCGCGACGTAGTAGCCGACCGCATCGCGCCAGAACGCGCCGGCGCGGCGCTGCAATGCGCGACGACCGCGACGCAGCGGCTCGGGCACCGCGAAGATCAGCAGCGACAGCAGCGCACCCGGTACGCCGACGATAAAGAACGTCGCCTGCCAGGAGCGCACCTCGCCCACCAGCGGCAGTACCAGGGTGTCGGACTTCGACACCAGGCTGACGATCAGGCCGCCGAACAGATAGGCGCACCCGGAGCCGACCGTGGAGCCCATCGCGTACACCGCCAGCGCCGTGGTCAGGCGCTGGCGCGGGAACAGGTCGGTGATCATCGAGGTCGCGCAGGGATTCAGTGTGGCTTCGCCGGCGCCGACACCGACGCGCGCGAACAGCATGTGCCAGAAGCTCGCGGCGAAACCGCAGGCAGCGGTGGCCGCCGACCAGATCATCACGCCCGCGTAAATCACCCAGCGGCGATTGAAGCGGTCCGCCATCGCACCGGCGAGCAGGCCCACCACCGAGAAGGTGATCGCGAATGCCGAGCCGTGGAGAACGCCGAACTGCAGATCGGTCAGCCCGAGATCGCGTTTGATCGGATCGACCATCAGGCCGATGATGAAACGGTCGAGGACCGACAACCAGTACAACAGCGCCAGCACGCCGGTCGCGTACCAGCCCACGGCCGAAGATGGATACGCGGCCTGTGCCGGCGCGGCCGGGCTGGCAGACTCCAGTGCGCTCATTCAGACTCCTGTCTCGCTGCGCTCGCCGACACCGCGGCGCGCTGGTGGTGATGAAAACCGTCTCGGCGAACGGCTCAAATCGAAGATGGCACCGAGGACCGCGCCGCATGCCCCCGCTTTCCGCCGCCAAAAAACCAACGCGCTACCTCGCCCTGTCCGGCGGCGTCGGCGGCGCCAAGCTGGTCCACGGACTGGCGCAGGTGCTGCCTGCCGAGGCGCTGATGGTCGCGGTCAACATTGGTGATGATTTCGAGCATCTGGGCCTGAGCATCTGCCCCGATCTCGATACCGTGCTGTATACGCTGGCCGGCGTGGTCCATCCGCAACAGGGCTGGGGCCGCGCCGACGAAAGCCTGGGCGTGCTCGACGAGCTGCGCCGCCTCGGTGGCCCGGACTGGTTCACGCTCGGCGATCGCGACATCGCGCTGCACCTGCTGCGTAGCCAGCTGCTGGCGCAGGGCCTGAGCCTGAGCCAGGTCAGCAACGAGCTGGCGCGCCGGCTCGGCGTCGACGTTACGGTCTTGCCGGTCAGCGACCAGCGGCTGCGCACCACGGTTTACACCGACCAGGGTGCGCTCGCGTTTCAGGATTACTTCGTGCGCCTGCGCTGCGCGCCGGTACTGCGCGCGCTGGATTTCGTCGGGGCGGCTCAGGCGCGGCTGGCGCCGGCGGTGCGCGAACTGCTCACCGGCGACGATCTCGCCGGCGTCATCGTCTGCCCGTCCAATCCCTACCTCAGCCTGGCGCCGATGCTGGCCATCGCCGAGCTGCGCGAGCTGCTGCGCACCGTCGCCGCGCCGGTGATCGCGGTGTCGCCCATCGTCGCCGGCGACGCGATCAAGGGCCCGACCGCGAAGATCATGCGCGAGCTCGGCGTGCAGCCTCAGGCCGGGATCATCGCCGAGCTGTATGCGGACTTCGTCGATGCGGTGATCGTCGACGTGGCCGATGCGGCGCTGGCCGACGGCGATACCCGCTTCGACGTCGCAGCGACGGTGATGAAGACCGCCGAACATCGTGCGGCTCTGGCGCGGCATTGCATCGCGCTCGTGCAGCGGCTGCGCAGCTGAGCGCGTCACGCGGCCTTACGACACCACGCGGCCGCCGTTGACGCCGATGGTCTGGCCGGTGACATAGCTGGCGCCCTCCGATGCCAGCCAGGCGCAGGCGTCGGCGATGTCCTCGGGCTCGCCGGTGCGGCGCACCGGCAAGGTCTTCAACAGCTCGTCCTGGGCGATGTTCATCTGCCCGGCCGCAGACGAAGCCTGCGACATTTCGGTGTTCATCACCGAACCCGGCGGAATGTTGTTGACGGTGACGCCGAGCGGGCCGAGTTCGCGCGCCAGCGATCGGGTCAGCGCGACGATCGCGCCCTTGGACGCGGAATAGTGCGCCATGCGCACCGCGCCGGTCTGCGCGCTCGACGACGACAGGTTGATGATGCGCCCCCACTTCGCTGCCTTCATGTCCGGCAGCACGACCTGGGTGACGATGAACGGACCTTTGAGGTTGACCTCCATCATCCGGTCCCAGGCCGCGTCGGTCAGATCCTCGAACGCGGCAAAGCCGGTGATGCCGGCGTTGTTGACCAGCACCGTGACCGCGCCGAAAGCCTCGCGCAGTTTGGCGACGGCAGCGACGACCTGGGCGCGATCGGCGATGCTGGCTTTCAGCGCGATCGCCTTGCCGCCGGCCGCCTGAATCTCGGCGACCACCCTCTCGCAGCCTTCGATATTCAGATCGAGCACGCCGACTGCCATACCGTCGCGCGCCAGGCGCAGCGCACAGGCGCGGCCGATACCGGCCGCCGCGCCCGTCACCAATGCTGTCTTGCTCACCGTGCTTCTCCTCGCATATCGTTTTCTTGTCCTCCTATTTTGCTGAGCATCGCTGTTGATTACCAGCACCGAGGCGCCGGCTGAGCACGAATTACAAAAAAGACGGCGGCTAATGCCGCCGTCTTTCTGGTTCACGACCTCGCTGTCGCGCTAGCCAAAGCGATAGCGCAGGCGCATGCCGTACATGCGCGGCTCGCCGACCGTGGCGAATTCGGCGCCGTTGTTGCCCAGGCCCGGAATGAACTGGTAGTACTTCTCGCCGGTCAGGTTGGTCGCGAACAGCGACAGGTCCACCGGGGTGCCGAAGAACTGCTCCCAGCCGGCATTCGCGTTGAGCAGGTTCAGGCTGTCGATCTGCGCGTAGCTCCTGCCGTAGATCGCGGTCGTCGCGTCGTCGTAGATGTAGTTGGTGGTCTGCTTGTCGGTGTAGACGTAGTTCAGGCCCAGCGACACCTTGCCGATACTGGCGTCCAGCGGCAGCGTGTAGCTGCCGCCCAGGCTGAGCTTGTTCTTCGGCGACAGCGCCAGCGGATCACCCGGCGCAATCGCAGTCGAGGCGACGTAGTTCGGATCGGCGCTCACCACCGGGTCGATCTTGCGGATCGTCGCGTTCAGATAGGTGTAGCTGGCCTGCAGCGTCAGGCCCCTGAACGGGTTGATCGAGCCTTCGACTTCAGCGCCGTAGATGCGCGACTTGCCGGCATTGACGATGCCGGTGGTCGGCGAAACCGGCGACGGCGTGCCGTTCTCGTCGACGCTGGCATTGAAGCCGTACTGCAGCTGCTGGTTGGAGAAATCGTTGTAGAAGGCGGCGACATTGAAGGTGCCGCGCACGACCTCGTGGAAGCTGGTCTTCATGCCGACTTCGAAGCTGTCCACTTTCTCGGGATCGAAGGTGCGCAGGCCGCTGGGCGCATTCGAGAACACGCCGCCGGCGCGATAGCCACGCGCGTACTTGGCGTAGGTCAGCACATCGGTCATCGGGAAGTAGTCCAGGTCGATCAGCCAGGTCGGCTTGCTGGATTTCTTCTCGAACGCCGCGTCGCAGCCGGGCGAGCTGGCCGCATCGGTGCAGGTCGCCGTCGGCGCGTCGGTATACGGCGGCACCACCGGGAACTGGTAGGTGATGCGCGTGGCGTCGTTGGTCTGCTTGTCGCGGGTGTAGCGGATACCGCCGGTGAGCTTCAGCTGCTCGGTCAGCGCATAGGTCGACTGCGCATAGATGCCCTGATTGCGATAAGTGGTTTCGCCCACGGTGTAGTTGACCGAACCGACGTGGGTTTCCTGCGCGAAGCCCGACAGCGCGGTAAAGGTGCTGCCCAGCGAGTCGAAGCAGTCGAGCGTGCCAACGTCCGCGCAGTTGACCAGCTGCGGCGACTGGTTGCCGGACTTGCCCAGTGGGTCGCTCCATTCCAGGTAGACGCCGGTCTGGTAGGTCAGACGGTTGTCGTCAGAGCCGCCCTGCAGCTGCACTTCCTCGGTGTAGGTCGACTGGTCGGCAGTGCGGTGGCCCGGCGCCGGGAAAATGCCGGTGAAAATCTGCGGAATGCCGCGAAAAAACAGCGGCTGGTAGGCCGGTGACAGGTTGGCGACATCCCAGTTGATACCGAACAGCGGCGTCTTCTGGTAGTCCTTGAACTGCGCGTAGCTGGCGATGTTCTTCACCGTCAGATTGTCGCTGGCGTTCCAGGTCGTGGTGTTGATCGCCTGCCACTGCTCGATGCGCGACACCGCGCCGTCTACCGCGCCCGCGACGTCGTAGAAGCCGTTCTTGCCGGCAGCTTTCTGCGCGTCGAGCTGTCCACATGAGAACACGCCGATGAAGTTGCGCAGGCCGGTAGCGAAGTCCGCCTGGCTCTGCGGAGCAGCGCCCGCCGGGTTGCAGTCGATCAGCTTCTGCACGCTGCCGTTGGTGTCCGACTTGCTGTAGGACGCGATGGTGTAGTTCTCGACGGACGGGCTCAGGTCGAGCACCAGGCTCGCACGCACCGCGTCGTAGTCGATGTCGTTGTAGGCACTCGGGCCGACATCGGCGACGTTCTTCAGATAGCCGTCGCGCGTCTGGTGGTCGTAGGCGACGCGAAAACGCGCGCCTTCACCGAACGGCGTATTGAACACGCCCTGGAAGCGGCGCATGCCGTAATTGCCGATCGAACCTTCGGCATAGCCTTCGGTATTGCCGGTGGGTTTCTGCGGCACCAGCAGCACCGCGCCGCCGGTGGTATTGCGACCGAACAGCGTGCCCTGCGGGCCCTTGAGCACCTGCACATTCTGCAGATCGAAGAAGCTGCCGGGTCCGACGCCGTCACCGGCCTGGGTTCCCTGCGTCGGCCCGCGCGGCGCGACGACGTCGGCGAAATAAGTACCGACCGAGGGCGCGGTGCCGGCGTCCTGCACGAAGCCGCGGATCGCGAAGCTCGCGTTCTCGCCGCCGAAGTTGTTGTTGGCAGTCAAGGAAGGCGTGAACGCAGCCAGGTCCGTGGCGCTGGTGACGTTGAGATCGCTCAGCTGATCCTGGTTGAATACCGTGATCGAAATCGGCACGTCCTGCAGCTTTTCCTCGATGCGACGTGCGGTGACGATGACTTCGCCGATGTCATCGGGGGCGCCGCCGGCTTGCGCCGCGGGCGTGGCATCGGCCGCCGGTTCTTCCGCTGCCGGCGTTGCCGCCTCGGCGCTCGGAGCCGCTTCGCTTTCCACCGCCGTCTGCTGCGCGACGGCCGGCCATGCCAGCCCCAGGGCCAGCATCGCGCATAAGGAACCCGACAACGGCACCCTGCTGTTTCTGTCGTTCATCACTTCTCCTCACACCATTGGATGGCAGCACTCGCTTGTGCGCGCTGATCGGCGTACATCGGGCGCCGGTGGAGCGAGAAGTTTCGCCACGGGTCCAGAACCAGAGCGCGCCACGTCAATGCCGCCACGTCCGCGTTATGCGGCCACGCGACTGCAAGGACACCACGCCATTCGGGTGCTGCAACCAGGAACCCCTCTCCGCCACACCATCTTTTTTTGCGCTCACCGGACTAGCAGCGCGCAGTGCGACTCTTCGG
This sequence comes from Hydrocarboniphaga sp., assembly GCF_965279055.1. Classification (NCBI taxonomy): domain Bacteria; kingdom Pseudomonadati; phylum Pseudomonadota; class Gammaproteobacteria; order Nevskiales; family Nevskiaceae; genus Hydrocarboniphaga; species Hydrocarboniphaga sp. The sequence goes on from NZ_OZ257125.1 coordinate 4,363,498, forward strand.
ACGCCTGCACACCGTCGCAACGCGACGGCAATGGACGCTACTCCCGGAAATCGCTATCAGTCAACGCTGTTGAGTTGCAACCGATAGCCGGCATCGCAGCGGCTGCCAGACGGCGACACAACGCCATCGCAATGGCCGGGTTTCGACAGGAAGATGGCGAGTACCTGCGCGCAATGAACGCGCAGTCAATACGGGGCGCTAAGCCGGCACGTCGCGATGTGCTTGCTCGCACGCGCAATGGCGGCAGAGCGCTGACAGCTTTGCACAATGCCTTTCGTCAAAAGCCGCTTCGGACACGGCGAGCGCTCGCATCAGGCGCCAGCGCGCATCGCCGCGCCGAGTTTGCGCAAGGTCGGACTAGTTCGAGTAGCGGCCGCCGTTGACGCTGAGCGTGTGGCCGGTGATGTAGCCGGCGTCTTCGGACGCCAGGAACGCGATCGCGGCGGCCATGTCCTCGGGCCGTCCCGCGCGCTTCATCGGCGAAGCCGCGGCAACCTGATCGACGACGCTGCCGATCGGGCTGCCGCGCAGCATCGGCGTGTCGACGAAACCCGGTGGCACGTTGTTCACGGTGATGCCGCTGGATGCGACTTCCTGCGCCAGCGCCTTGGTGAAAGCGATCACGCCGCCCTTGGACGCCGCATAGCAGCTCATCTGCGCCGAGCCGGTCTGCGCGCTGGAAGACGAGACATTGATGACGCGTCCCCACTTCGCCTGCAGCATGTCCGGCAGCACCGCCTGGGTGCACACCAGCATGCTCTTCAGGTTGACGCTGATGACCTTGTCCCAGGTCTCCTCATCCATCTCCATAAAGCTGCGGAACAGGGTGATGCCGGCATTGTTGACCAGGATGCCGATCGCGCCGAACTGCGTGTGCGCCTGCTGCACGGCGGCGTCGACCTGATCGCGGCGCGACACATCGACACGGCTGGCGATCGCCTGGCCACCGGCCTGCCGGATGTCGTCTGCGGCGGCGGCGGCACCGGCTTCGTTGAGATCCCAGATCGCGACCCGCGCGCCGTCACGGGCCAGGCGCTTGGCCGTGGCCAGACCGATGCCCGATGCAGCCCCGGTGACGATGGCGACTTTTCCGTCGAAAGACATGCAGCGCTCTCCTGTCGTAAGGTTTGATTCGCCGCCGGCGTGCCGAGGCGAACACAAAACTTAGGGCAGGGGGCGATGCTTAATCAAGCGCCGATTCAACAGCAGTGTTGATGAGCGGCCGGCACAGCCGCGGCGAAGGCGCCTGGAGCGTCTTCGCCGCGCAGCCGGCTACTTGGCCTTGCGGCTGGTTGCGCCGGCGGCTTTCTTCGTTGGTTTTTTCGGAATCTGCGCGGCCAGGCTCGGATACTTCTCAGGCCGCATGTTGCCGTACAGGCTCAGGCGCACGATCTCGCTGGAGAAGCGCTTGGCCATGGTCGTGCGCTCCTTGGCGGTGCGGGTGTGGGCGCGCGCCCACACCGGCCACAGGAAGGTGCCAATGATCATCAGCACGGTGTGCACGTCGACATCGATCCCGGGCTGGGCCGCATCGGACTTGGCGAACTTCTGGAATCGCTGGCGGTACAGCTTCCAGAACGGGTCGCTGGCCGGATGCGGCGAGCTCAGCACATGGAACAGCCAGGCGCGGCCCAGCTCCGGGTTTTCCATCGCGAACAGGGTCATGTGCTCGCTGACTTCCTGGGGATCGACCAGCTCGATCGGGCCATTGAGCTTGTCGCCGAACACTGCGTCGCAGAGCCTCTCGCTGACCCAGCCGGTGGTCGCATCGACCAGCTGCTCGCGCGTCTGGAAGTGCTGGTAGGCGGTGCCGCGGTTGACCTTGGCGAGCTGGGCCACCTGGGACACGCTCAAGCCTTCAGGGCCATCCTTCGCCAGCAGCGTGCCGGCTGCTTCCAGGATCGCGGCACGCGTTCCATCGGGATCCCGCCGACGCCGCGGTTTGGCGGCAGCCGTGTCGTTCTTCTTCAATGCCATCCCCAGCCTGTAAGGTTAATCGCGCGATGCTAGCGGATATTGCTCGAAACCGACATAAAACCGCCATACACGCTGGGTTCGGGTTTCGCACGTCCGCCTAATACTTGAAATATATAGCATTCGCCAGCGACGGCCTATGCGGCGGCGGATGGCGACGTCAAGGCCGGCCGGCCATTGCAGAAACCGCCGGCGCGCTGGCGCAGAGGCTCCGGGACGCCGTCCGATATGCGCGCCCGGCAAAACCAACCCCCATTTGCCGCCAGCGCCGGGAACCGGCGCGGCAGGTGCCCGGAAGGCGCTCGGGCGACGATGCCGATTATGGTCATCAGTGATGTGCATTTGCCGCTTCAGACTGGTTTTTGCGCCACACTGCGCTTGAAATCGGCGCTGGCGTCGGCGTAGATTCCGTGCACACGGCGGCGCGAGTCCGCCCATGGAGGACACATAACAATGAACGAGCTGGCACCACGATCGGCCGAGAAAAGTGCGGCGCAGGGTGGCACCTCCTGGCCACCGAGCTGGAACACGATGCCCCACGGCATCAGCGTCGGCCGCTATATCGATCCGGCTTTCGCCAAGCTGGAATACGACAAGCTGTGGAGCAAGGTCTGGCAGGCCGCCGCGCGCCTGGACGAGTTGCCGAAGGCCGGCGACTACACCGTGTACGACATTGGCGACCAGTCGGTGCTGCTGGTGCGCGTCGATGCCGACACGATCAAGGCCTATCACAACGTCTGCCCGCATCGCGGTACCGCGCTCGGCTCGGGCTGTGGCAGCTTCGAGCACGGCCGCATCATGTGCCCGTTCCACGGCTGGCGCTGGAATCTGAAAGGCCAGGTGCAGTTCATCCTCGAGCGCCAGGAATTCCGCAACGGCGATCTGCGTGACGAGCACGTCGCACTGAAGGAAGTGCATTCTGTGGTCTACGCCGGATTCGTGTTCATCAACCTGGACCGCAACCCGCAGCAGAGCTTCGACGATTTCATCGCGCCAGTGCGCGCGATCATCGACGGCATGGCGATCAGCGACATGCGCCACTACTGGTGGAAGTCGATCCCGGTGCCGGCCAACTGGAAAGTCGCGCAGGAGGCATTCTTCGAGGCCTTCCACGTGCCGGCGACGCACCCGCAGCTCGAGGTCAAGGGCGCCAAGGTGGTCAGCGGGCTGGCGCCCGAAACCGACTTCGTCGACTTCACCCATCGCAATGTCGTCTACGAAACCTTCGACAAGGGCCACGGCCGTTTCATCGGCGGCAAGAAGACGCCGATGCAGGGGCACATGAGCGACATGCGCGCCGACACCCTGCTGGAATCGATGGCGGCGCGACTGTCGCTGCTGGTCACCGGCATGGACGCGCAGGTGCTGCAGAAGGACGTGGACGTGCTGCTGTCACTGCGCGGCAAGGAGATTCCGGAAGGTTCCAGCCTGGGCGGCGAATACATCAAGGCGCTGTACACCCAGGCCGCGCAGCTGAAGCGGCCGATGCCGGCGCCGACGCCGGAAAATCTCGGCATGTGGGGCGGCGAGGTTTTCATCTTCCCGAACGTGATGATCCTGCCGCAGGCCGGCAACGCGATGATTTACCGCGTGCGTCCCAACGGCAACGATCCGGACAGCTGCATCTTCGAGATCATGTCGACGACGACCTATCCGCAAGGGCATCAGGTGGAGCGCGCCGAAGTCGTGCAGGTTACCGACATGTACGACCCCGAGCAGGTGCTGCTGATCCCGCGCCAGGATCTGGGCAATATCCCGCGCATGCAGAAAGGCCTGCATTCCAAGGGCATTCGACAGACCTGGCTGGCGATCAATCAGGAGAAAATGATCCTGAACATGCACCAGGAGCTGGACCGCTACCTGCTCGCCGAAAGCTGAGACGCGGTTGCTCAGAAGCTCGCGCCGAGGCTGACGCGAACCGCGCGCGGTTCCACCGGATGGAAGTGATAGTCGGCGACGCCTTCGGCCGGCTCTCCGGGCAGCCGCGACTCGTAGTAGTAGGTGATGTCGTTGTCGTCGCTGTCGAACAGGTTCAGCACCGCGAGCTGGATCTGATACTTCTGCTGCCAGCGATAACTGCCCTGCGCGTTGACCACGGTGGTGGGCCTGGAACGTGCGCTGTTGTCCTCGGCCAGCGCGGCTTCGCCGAGGCGCCGCACCCGCAGCCCGGCGCTCCAGCCGTGCGTCTCGGGAATCGTGACGCCGAACGAGATCACGTCCTCGATCGAATTCGGAATGCGGTCGCCTTCGCTGGCGGCGACATCGAGACGTCCATGCGAATACGCGTAATCCGCGTCGATCGCCAGCCATGTAAACGGCTCGTAGTAGGCCGACAGCTCGACACCGCGACGCGTACTCGGCGGACCCGCTTCGCTGTTGCCGGCGTCACCGACATAGACCAGCTCGGAATCCGATTTGAGCTGCCACAGCGTCGCGGTCAGCTTGGTGTGCGGAATCACCGCCGTGGTGACGCCGACCTCGGCACCGCGCACGCGCACCAGCGGCGTCACCCGATCGGCCGGCGTGGTGTGCGTCGCATCGGTTGGGTCGAGCGTGATCGTGGTGCCGCGCGCATCGTTGCTGTGAAAGCCTTCGCCGTAGTTCAGGTAAAGCTCGCTGCGCTTCCATGGCCCGAACACCATCGCCGCTTTCGGCGCCAGCAGATGATCGTCGGCGGTACCGGAGTTCGCCGCCAGATCGCTGTTCACGTCGAAGTCGTACCAGTCGCCGCGCACGCCGAACTCGGTGCGATACCACGGCGTCCATTGCTGGCGGCTGCTCAGATACAGGCCGACGCTGCCTTCCTTGACGTGATCCTCGCGCACGGTCGAGGTGCGCTGGCGCTGGTGCGTCAGATACAGGCCTACCGGCGAGATGTCGTCGTAGCGGCCCTGTACGCCCGCTTCGATGTCGATCGGCAGCTTCAACGGCAACAGCCAGTAGCGCTTCAGGCTGGCGCCATAGACCTTGCGATCGTCGTACTGCTCGAACTGGTCGTCCGGCTGGTCATCGCCGTCATCCGGATCGCTGAAGAAATAGGTGAAGTCCGAATACAGCTGCATCTTGTAGCTCAGCGCGTAGGCGCTCGCGCTCCAGTGGCCTAGCGCCGCCGGCTTGCGCAGCTCGGCATTGAGGCTGAAGCGGCGCACGTCACCGCCGTCGCTGCCGTCGATGAAACCGAACTCGTCGATCTGGCCGCTTTTGACCGCACGCAGCGGAATCTGGTCGGGTGCGAAGTAGTCGATGCCATAGCCCTGGAAGCCGAGCGTGAAGCCGTCGGCGTCGGTGCCCTGGTTGTAGCGCGCGATGCCCTTGTAGATCTTCGCGTCCTGCTTCAGATCGTAGGCACCGTCGTAATGCGTGGCCTCGCCGGCCAGCAGCAGCGAACCGCCGGCGAGCTGCGGCGAGGCCGCCAGCAGCGCGCTGCGATAGCCGTATTCGCCGAGCGTGGCCTTGGCCATCGTCGCCGGCACTTCGTCGACGTAGCGCAGCTTGGCCGAACCGGCGGCGCCGAAGTCGCCGACGTCGGCGTAGTAAGGACCCTTGCGATATTCCAGTGAGCCGATCAGCTCCGGAATCATGAAATTGATATCGGCGTAACCCTGGCCGTGGCCATGCGTGCGCATGTTGACCGGCAGGCCGTCGACCTCGGTGTAGAAGTCCGTGCCGTGGTCGAGATTGAAGCCGCGCAGGAAATACTGGTTGGCCTTGCCCTCGCCGCTGTGCTGCGTGACGATCAGGCCCGGCACGAATTCCAGCAGCTCGCCGCTGCGCGAAATCGGCCGCTCGGCGAGCTGGTCGGCGGTGACATAACCCTGAGTCGACGAAGTCGCGGTGCCCTCCAGCGGCGTCTCGCCATTGACCTGGATCTCGGGCAGCTCTACCACCGGCACGCCGCCGGCCAGCAGCGTCGGCGCCCAGGCGCAGCAAACCGCCATCAACCCGCCTGCCGCTCGCTTCATCGCCGTGCCCCCTGATGTCCGTGTATGAAGAAGTCTAGATTCTTCATATTAATTCCTTAAGACATTCGCCCCCGGCCAATAAGTAGATGCAGAGCCGGCACCGCCCGGCGTCTGTCAGGCGTGATCCGCGGCGTGCCATGCGCCGCAGCGCCCTTGAGGATGCCCGCTCGTACGAGACCCTCGGGCACCCCGGGTTCGAGGCCGATCGTGGGCGGCCCGGACCCGGTAAAGGCCGACGGTGAAATCGAAAGACCCATTCCGGTGTTCCTGAGGATCAGGAGCGAAAACTGAGTGCACGATTCGGCTGGTTCAGCCCGCTGCCAGCGGCAGGCGCAATAATCCAGAGCAGGCAGCCTTGGCCTGGCGGAGCTTCCGCCCCCACCCCTCGCTCATAAGGATGTGCACGATGAATCAAGCCAGCCTGGATACCGAATTGGTCAGCGACGCCCGCGATCAGCTGATCGTGGACATGCAGACGCTGACCACGCATGCGCAGGAGTTGCTTCAGGCCACCCGACTGTTGACCGAAGATGCGGTGACGCTCGCGCGCGGCAAGCTGGAAGCCAGTCTGGCCTCGGCGACCCAGCGGCTCAGCGACTTGCCCAGACAGGTGCAAGAACGCTCGCGCACTGCGGCCACCGAGCTGGAGGCACAGCTGGTCGCCCATCCCAGGGAATCGCTGGCGGCCGCCGCTTTGGCGAGCATGGCCCTGGGCTGGCTGAGCCGCGGTTCCGCGACGGGACTGATCAACAACGTGGCGCGGGCATCGGCGCTGGGTATCACGGCGCTGGCGGGATCGGTGCTGTGGTCCTACCGCGAGCGCACGAAGGCCGGCGTGGCGACCGCGCCGGCTGAAGAAGTCGGGCGCTGGGAAAGCGAAGGCGGCAGCGCCCCCAGCGCGACGGAGTGAAGCGATCGCGCCGGACGCGCGTCTCAGATCGAGCCGGTTGCCGCACCAAAATCGAGCAGCGGTCTCGGTGCCCGATCGATCTGCCCAGGTCAGGAACAGCCACAACAAAGCAAAAGGCCCCAACCGACATCGCGGCTGAGGCCTTAAGGGCTGATTTGGTGCGCTCGACTGGATTCGAACCAGTGACCCCTGCCTTCGGAGGGCAGTACTCTATCCAGCTGAGCTACGAGCGCGTGGCGCCGATTCTACAACGAGCCGGCGTTCCGGCTAGCTTGAAGTGCGCTCCGGGCGCCGATTGTTGTCGCCAATCGGCCGAAACCGCCTCCAGCGCCATTGCCTGCTTACTCATTGAATCACTTGCCCGTTATACTTCGCGCCGCTTTGGGGCCAAGCCACCTCGTAGGGGAGCCAGTTTTGGAACACCAGAATCACGACAAGGTTTTCTTCGTCAATTTCAGTGTCGTGCTCGGCATTCTTGCCGGCATCGCGATCGTGATTGCGGCCGTTGCCCGCTTGCTGATCCCGACGCCCGAAGGCCCGAACGCCGAGCAGATCGCCGCGCTCGAAAGCCGCGTCAAGCCGGTCACGCAGGTGTTCACCGACCCGGACGCGCTGCTCAAGGCCACGGCCAAGCCGGCCCGCGCCGCGATGAGCGGCGAAGAAATCGTCACCAAGGTCTGCACCGCCTGCCATGGCAGCGGCGTGCTCAACGCGCCGAAAATCGGCGACGCCGCGGTCTGGAGCGAGCGCTCCAAGAGCCAGGGCGGGCTCGACGGCCTGACCAAGAAGGCGATCTCCGGCATCAACAGCATGCCGGCGCGCGGTGGCGATCCGGATCTGAGCGACGACGAAGTCCACGCCGCCGTCGAATTCATGCTCAAAAAGAGCGGCGGCTAAGACGCCGATTCCCGAAAAGACCCGCGGAAGCGGGTTTTTTCTTGCCCGACCACCTGAATCCGCGCTGAGCCGGTCGGCATGACGTTTGCTTGACAGCTCGCACTAGGGAATTGGCCGGGCAAAAAATGAGGGAAAACCGGCCTCACTCACAGGGGTCGCCGGTCGACCGGGGTTGCGGGATCACAGACTTGTAGAAAGCTTGAAGGGCCGTCTCGGCCTTTCACGGGCGGCGCCGGCCTGTTGGGGAGTTCCTTGGCGCGCGGTTATTTCATTCCACAGGAGAGGTTTTGATATGAAGATGAAGGTTCTCGTTGCCGCCGCAGCCACGCTGGCAAGCAGCAGCGCATTCGCCGGTGCCACGGGCAACGCAGGTGTCGTCAGCGACTATCTGTTCCGCGGCGTCGAACAGTCGCTCGGCGGCGGCTCGGCTCAGGTCTACGGCGGCCTGGACTACGCGCACGAATCCGGTCTGTACATCGGCACCTGGGTGTCGAGCCTGGATAGCAGCACCTATGAGACCGACGGCTACGTGGGCTTTTCCGGCAAGGCCGGCGACCTCGGCTACGATGTCGGCTACATTTTCTACGGCTACCGCGATGCGCCGGTGCTGAACTACTCGGAAGTCTACGGCGGCCTGTCGTTCTCGGGCCTGAGCGCGAAGTTCTTCTACAGCCCGGAATTCGGCGCCACGCAGGACTCGGCCTACTACATCACCGGCAGCTACGCGCTGGCGATTTCGGAAACCCTGGCCCTGACGCCGCAGGTCGGCTATAGCGCCGGCGACGGCATCGAAACCGCTTTCGGCGGCGCGTTCAAGGACTACTTCGACTACAGCCTGACGCTGGCCAAGACGGTTGAAGGCGGCTACACCTTCAGCTTCGCCGTGATCGGCAACTCCGAAGACGACACGCTCGGCAAAGAGACCGTCGTCGTGGGTCTGAAGAAGGCGTTCGATCTGTAAGCATTGAGACGAAGGCGCAAGCGACCGGCTCACCGGCACGCGCGCCAATGTTTGTTTCATGAAAGGGCTGCTTCGGCAGCCCTTTTTTATTGCCCGCTTCAAGGTCCGCGCTCGAATTCTCGATAGCGCAAAGCCTCGGCGACATGGGCTTGCGTCAGCAGCGGCTGCTGCGCCAGATCGGCGATCGTGCGGCTGACACGCAACACGCGGTGATAGCCGCGAGCCGACAGATGAAGGCGCTGCATCGCCGCCTCGATCAGTGCGCGCGTCGCCGCATCCATCGCGCAATCGCGCTCCAGTTCGGTCGCGTTCAACAGCTGGTTCGGCTTGCCGGCGCGGCGCATCTGCAACTCGCGTGCGGCGCAGACGCGCGCGCGCACCAGGGCGCTGGACTCGGCCGCGGCGACCGGCTGCAAAAGCGCCTGGCGCTCGATGCGCGGCACGAAAATCTGCAGGTCGATGCGATCCAGCAGCGGCCCCGACACGCGGCCGCGATAACGCGCGACTTGGTCGGGCGTGCAGCGGCAGCGATTGTCGGAATCGCCGAGAAACCCGCAGGGGCAGGGGTTCATTGCGGAGATCAGCTGGAACCGGGCTGGAAAATCTTCCTGTCTGGCCGCGCGTGAAACCGTGACTTCGCCGGTCTCCAGCGGCTGACGTAGCACTTCGAGCACGCGACGATCGAACTCCGGCAGCTCATCCAGAAATAAAATGCCGAGGTGCGCCAATGTGATTTCGCCGGGACGTGGAGACGAGCCGCCGCCGACCAGCGCGACGCCGCTGGCAGTGTGATGCGGCGAGCGAAACGGGCGACGCTTCCACAGCCGCGGATCGAAGCCGCTGGCGGCGACCGAGGCGATCGCGGCGATCTGGATCGCCTCGTCCTCGCTCATCGGCGGCAACAGGCCGGGCAGACGCGCGGCGAGCATGCTTTTGCCGGAACCCGGCGGACCGATCATCAGCAGCGAATGTTGCCCAGCGGCGGCGATTTCCAGCGCGCGCCGCGCCAGCGGTTGGCCGCGCACTTCGCTCATGTCGGGTGCATCGGGGCTGGCATCGGGGGGCGCGTGGGTCGCGAAGAACTCGGGCAGTTCGCCGGCATGCAGCGCGCCGCAGAGTTCGCTCAGGTGCCTCGCGGCAATCACGCGCACGCCGGCGGCGAGCACCGCCTCCTCGGCATTGGCCAGCGGCACGATCAGCGCGTGTGCGGCGCGTTTTGCCTGCAGCGCCGCCGGCAGCGCGCCGCGCACCGCGCGCAACTCGCCGGACAGCGACAACTCGCCGAGCACTTCCAGGCCGTCGAGTTTTTCGGCGGGGATCTGCTGCGAAGCGGCGAGGATGCCGAGCGCAATGGCCAGGTCAAAACGCCCGCCCTCTTTCGGCAAATCGGCCGGTGCCAGGTTGCAGGTGATGCGGCGGTTCGGAAATTCGTAGCCGCAGGTGGTGATCGCGGCCTTGACCCTGTCCTTGGCCTCGCGAACCGCAGCCTCGGGAAGCCCGACGATCGCAAGCCCCGGCAGACCGTTGGCCAAGTGCACTTCGACGCGCACGAGATCGGCCGTCAATCCGTTCTGGGCGCGGCTGAGCACGGTGGCGAGCGACATGCGGCGAGCATGCCGCCTGCGCCGCAATCACCGCGTGGAACCAGCGCTCATTTGTGGCTCGCGATTGCCGCCTGAGCTGATCCCCGTTCGTGCCGAGTAGGCCCGCTTATGAGCCGTATCGAGGGATCCGACCGCGGTCCGTTCCCTCGATACGCCGGGCAAGCCCGGCTACTCGGGACGAACGGGGTTTGGTCGGAAATTCGGTGCGATCGGGGCGCTTCAATCTCGCCTTCGCCGACCCGCGTGGTTTTCGGCGGCGCGGCCGGCTCGCCTTCGAGCCGGGCGAGGCCGTTGTTGCCGTCATTGCCGCCTGAGCTGATCTCCGTTCGTCCCGAGCAGGCTCGCTTGCGAGCCGTATCGAGGGACCCGACCGCGGTCCGCTCCCTCGATACGCCGGGCGAGCCCGGCTACTCGGGACGAACGGGGGTCGGTTGGAAATTCGGTGCGATCGGGGCGCTCAAATCTCGCCTTCGCCGACCTGCACCGTCTTCGGCGGCAACGCCGGCTCGCCTTCGAGCTGGGCGAGGCGCTGTTCCATCTGCAGCAGCCGCTGCTGGGTGCGTGACAGCAGCTGTGCCTGGATGTCGAAGCGCTCGCGCGACACCAGGTCGAAGCGCTCCAGGTTGGCGCGCAGCACCGCGCGAAAGTTTTCTTCCAGCTCGCGGCGCAGGCCGAGCAGGCCCGGTGGCAGCACCGAGGCCAGGCGGGCGGCGACGTCTTCGATCTTCTGCGGGTCCAGCATGGGCAAACTCCGGCGCGGCAGCGGGCAAACGGCGCACAGTGTACCGACCATGCCCGATCGACGGCTGACCGTACAATGGCCGCGCCGCAGCGCCGTCACGGAACCCGCTGCCGCCGCCGCGGTCCCACCGCGGCCCGGCGAGCCGCGAACGCGGCCTGCCGGTTCGTCACGATCCTTCACCAGAAAAACTGAAACCCGAATGATGGATAGCGATTCGTTGATCGAGGCGCGCAGCCTGTCGCGCCGTTACGGCCCCAACCTCGCGGTGGGCGACTTCAATCTGACGCTGAAAAAAGGCGAAGTGCTCGGTCTGCTCGGCCCCAACGGCGCCGGCAAGTCGACCAGCATGAAAATGCTGACCGGCAACCTCGCGCCTACCAGCGGCGATGTACTGATACGCGGCATCAGCCTGCGCGAAGAGCCGCAGGCGGCCAAGCGGCATCTCGGCTATCTGCCTGAGCAGCCGCCGGTGTATCCGGAGCTGACCGTCGATGAATACTTGAGCTTCTGCGCCGGCCTGCACGGCATCGCCAAGAAGCAGCGTAGCGAGGCCGTCGCGCAGGCCAAACGCGACTGCGGCCTGACGCATATGAGCTCGCGGCTGATCGGCAACCTGTCCAAGGGTTACCAGCAGCGCGTCGGCCTGGCGCAGGCGATCGTGCATCGCCCCGACGTGATCGTGCTCGACGAGCCCACGGTCGGCCTCGATCCGATCCAGATTCGCGAAATCCGCAGCCTGATCGCTGAGCTCGGCAAGAATCACAGCGTGATTCTGAGCAGTCACATCCTGCCGGAGATCACCGCAGTCTGCGGCCGCGTGATGATCATCAACGCGGGGCGGCTGGTGTACGACGCCAGCATCGACGCGCATCTGGGCAGGCGCGGCCTGGTCGCGGCGTTCACCAATCCGCCGGCGGCCAGCGAGCTGAAATTCGCCGGCGTGCAGAAAGTCGACAACGGCCCGGCCGGACGTTTTCTGCTGGAACTCGCCGACGGCGCCGATCCGCGCAGCGAACTGGTGACGACCTCGGTGCAGCGCAACTGGGGCCTGCAGGAGCTGCGGCTGGAGACGCGCACGCTGGAGGAAATCTTCGTTGAACTGACATCGGGCGACGCCACCTTGAGGGAAGCAGCATGAGCCCGGTCTTTACCATCGCGCGCCACGAGGCGCGGCGCATTTTCGTCTCGCCGCTGGCCTGGGCGGTGCTCGCGATCACGCAGGTGATTTTCGGCTGGGTCTACATCGGCATGCTGATGCAGTACATCCAGAACTATCAGACCGCGGACCAGTACACCGGCGTCTCGGACTTCATCGGCGGCGGTCTCTACGGCACCGCGACCATCGTGCTGCTGCTGGTGATGCCGCTGATGACGATGCGGCTGTTCGCCGAGGAGCGCAAAAGCAATACGCTGACGCTGCTGTTCTCGGCGCCGGTATCGCTGACCGACATCGTGCTCGGCAAGTTCTTCGGCCTGCTGAGTTTCGTCGCCGCGCTGATCCTGCTGCTCGCGGTGATGCCGGCGGCGCTGCTGCCGGCGGTGCATCTGGATCTGGGCCGCCTCGCGGCCGGCCTGCTCGGCCTGTTCCTGATCACGATGTCCTTCGGCGCGGCCGGCATGTTCATCTCCTCGCTGACCAAGGAGCCGACGATCGCCGCGATCGGCGCGTTCGGTTTGCTGCTGCTGATCTGGCTGCTGCGCATGCCGGCGAGTTTCGACAGCGGCTTCAAGAGCGCTTTCGAATACCTGTCGCTGATCAGCCACTACCAGGATCTGATCAGCGGCCTGTTCCATGCCTCCGACGTCGTCTACTACCTGCTGTTCACTGCGCTGTTCCTGTGGCTGACCGTGCTCCGCCTCGACATGGAGCGCAACTGACATGAAAAAGAAAAACCTCTATCTGCAGCAGGCGATCAGCGGCCTGCTGTTCCTGATCGTACTGGTGATGCTGGGCTGGCTGTCGCTGCGCTACGACGCGCACTGGGACTGGACCGCGGGCAAGCGCAACACGCTCACCGAAGCCAGCCAGAAGCAGCTGCAATCGATGAAGGAGCCGCTGAAGTTCATCGCCTTCGCCTATCCGGGTGCGGACGAGCGCGCGTCGATCGAGTTCTTCGTCGACCGCTACAAGCGCGTCAAGCCGGACATCGAAGTGCAGTTCATCGATCCCTCGGCATCGCCGCAGAAGGTGCGCGACTACAACATCAGCTCCGCTGGTGAGGTGGTGCTGGAATATCAGGGCCGCCGCGAAAACCTGCGGGGTCTGTCCGAGCAGGCGATCACCACCGCGCTGCAGCGCCTGAGCTACACCGGCGAAAACTGGATCGTGTTTTTGGAAGGCCACGGCGAGCGCGACACCAACAGCCAGGGCCCGGAAGCGCTCTCGCAGTTCGCGCAGGTACTCAAGGACAAGGGCCTGAAGGTGCAGGGCCTGAACCTGGTGAAGACGCCGCAGATTCCGGACAACACCTCGGTGCTGGTCATCGCCAGCCCGCGTTCGGCGCTGCTCGAAGGCGAAATCAAGATCGTCAACGACTACGTCACCAAGGGCGGCAACCTGCTGTGGCTGGCCGATCCGGACAACGATCCGGGTCTGAAAGCCGTCGCCGACACGCTCGGCATCACCTGGCAGAACGGTTACGCGATCTTTCCGGAATACGAGGCGCTGGGCACCGGTCATCCGGGCATCTACGCGGCACTCGGCTATCCGCCCTCGGCGATCACCGATGGCCTGCAGCAGGTCACGCTGTTCCCGCTGGTGCGTTCGCTGGTCGCGAAGAAAGACGGCGGCTGGACCGCGGCGCCGCTGCTGGTGACCACCGAAACCGCGTGGCTGGAAACCGGCGCGCTCGACGGTGGCCCGGTGCAGATGGAGCCGGAAAAAGGCGACATTCCCGGCCCGCTGAACATCGGCATGAGCCTGACGCGTGATCGCCCCAATGCGACGCCGCCGGCCACGCCGGCTGCGCCCGATGCTCCGCCGCCACCGAAACCACAGCAGCGCGTGGTCGCGATCGGCGACGCCGATTTCATCTCCAATGCCTACCTCGGCCAGCTCGGCAACCAGCAGCTCGGACTCAACACGGTCCAGTGGCTGGCGGCGCGCGACGGGCAGATGAACATCGACATTCCGAAGGCGCCCGACGTCGACCTGTTCCTGCCGGACTGGGCGATCGCCGTGCTCGCCGGCGGCTTCGTCATTGCGCTGCCGCTGCTGCTGCTCGGCATCGGCATCGGCCGCTGGTTTGCGCGGCGCCGGAAATAGCCACGTTCGCAGATGAATCCGCACCATCCTCCGTTCGTCCCGAGTAGCCTGCGCTTGCGCGGGCGTATCGAGAGAGCGCACCGCCCTTGCGTTTGGATCCCTCGATACGCCGCGTTGCGGCTACTCGGGACGAACGGGGTGTCGCTGAAAACAGTGCTGAAAACAGTCGAGCCGGAAATCGCATGAAACGCCACCATCTGAACATCGCGCTGCTGGTCGTCGTCGCCGGCCTCGGCGTCGCGGTCTGGTTCGGCCAGAAGAAGGCCGAAGAAAAAAAGCCGCCGCTGACCACGCTGGACAAGAGCGCGGTCGCGAGCATCGTCATCGAGCATCCCGGCTCGCCGGCGATTCGCCTCGCCAAGCAGAACGACGTGTGGATGCTGACCGCGCCGGTGCAGGCCGAGACCGATCCTTTCGAGACCAACGCGCTGATCGGTCTGGCCGACACCGGCGTGCAGCAGACGCTGGCCGAAGGCGATCTGAAGGAACTGGGCCTGGCACCGGCGCGTTATCGCATCACCGTCAACGAGCACACCATCGATTTCGGCGGCGAAGAGCCGTTGAAATATCGGCGCTACGTGCTGGTCGACGGCAAGCAGATCGCGCTGATCGACGATCCGGGCAGCGCCGCGTTCGACGCCGATTACTCGGATCTGGTGGCGAAGAACCTGCTGCCGGCCCATGCCGACATCACGCGCATCGCCGCTCCCGGTCTGAGCATCGAGAAAACCGCCGGCGGCGTCTGGTCGTCGCCGGATCATCCGCAGGCCAGGCCCGAGCAGCTGCTCGCCGTGGTCGAGGCCTGGAAGAACGCGAAGGCGATGTTCAACGCGCGCATCGAGCCGGAAGATGCGAAAGCGCAAGCCGTCACCGTGACTTTGGCCGATGGCCGCACGCTCGGCTTCAACATCGTCAGTCGCGAGCCGCAGCTGCTGCTGTCGCGCGCCGATCTGGGCGTGCGTTACACGGTGTCGAAAGCCGACATCGACGGCCTGCTGAAAATAGCCGAGCCGGCTGCGGCCAACACGGCGCCGGCGACAACGCCGGGTGTCGACACGCCGGCCGCCGCATCGCCGAGCCCGCAATCGACAGCGACGCCGCCAGCGGAAACGCAGACGCCGTAAACGACAGCGCGCGATGCCCGAACTGCCCGAAGTCGAAACCGTAAGACGCGGCATCACGCCTTTCGTCGAGGGCCGCCGCATCCGGAGCGTGGTCGTGCGCGAATCGCGGATGCGCTGGCCAGTGCCGGCGCTGCTGAACGAGCAGGTGCAGGGCCGCACGATCGTCGGCACCAGCCGCCGAGGCAAGTATCTGCTGCTGCATCTGGACAGCGGCGATCGCCTGCTGATCCATCTGGGCATGTCCGGCCGGCTGTTCGTGCTCGATCACGGCCATCCGCTGGTCAAGCACGACCATGTCGACATCGAACTCGACGACGGCAAGCTGCTGCGCTTCCACGATCCCCGGCGCTTCGGCGCGGTGCTGCTGTGGTTGCATGACGAGCCCGCGCATCCGCTGCTGATCGGCATGGGCCCGGAGCCGTTCTCGGACGAGTTCGACGGCACCTATCTGCACCGGCTGTCGCGCGGCCGCAGCGCAGCGGTGAAGACTTTCGTCATGGACGGCCGCATCGTCGTCGGCGCCGGCAACATCTACGCGGCCGAATCGCTATTCCGCGCCGGCATTCGGCCGACGCGCGCGGCCGGCGATGTCAGCCGGCCGCGCTACGACGTACTGGCACAGAAAATTCGCGACGTGCTCAACGAGGCGATCGTGCAAGGCGGTACCACCTTGCGCGACTTCGCCGGTGCCGACGGCGCCTCGGGATATTTCCAGCAGGATCTGTACGTCTACGGCCGCGACACGCTGCCTTGCCGCCGCTGCGCGACGCCGATCAAACGCCTGGTCATTGGGCAGCGTTCCAGCTTCTTCTGCCCGAAGTGCCAGCGCTGAATCAGCGTCCGTCAGCTGGCGCATAGCGAGGGGTCGAAGCGAACGCTTTGCCATCGTCGTGAAACACGAACTCGATGCGCGCGCCCTCGTTGGTCACCGCCGAGAGCACCACGTTGCGATTGCGATCGACCTCCGCGCCGGCTTGCAGCGCGCGCTCGCGGCTGTCGGCCAGGGTGTTCGACGGTGGCAGCAACAGTGCCTGTGGCTCGCCGCCGCTGACCGCGACTTTCGCCGGACTGGTGTCGGGCAGATGCACCGCCAGCTGGCGATGCTCGCTGTACCGGCGCGCGCGCGGCGAATCACTCTCAACGACATCGGCGCTGTACCAGCCCGGGCTGTCCTGCACCGGCTTGGCGTCGGCGGCCAGACTGCGCAAATGAGCAATGCCGGCATAGCCGAGCGCGGCCAAAGCCACTGCGGCCGGAATCGCCAGATGCGAAGCGCGCAGCGGCGCGTGGGGGGCCGGGGCGCCGATGGCGCGTTGTGTGTTCATGAGCACCTCCATGTGTTCACTGAACGACGATGCCGGACGGCTTGCCTGTTGTCCGCCGCCTTTTTCGTTTGCAGATCGTTCAGGCTAGGCGTCGAGGCTGGCCTGCCGCTGAATCGCACGGCGGGCATAATTACCGCCTCTCTGCCCGACTGAACGCCCATGCCCTCGACCATCGGAACTCCGCTGTCCACGAACGCGACCCGCGTGCTGATGCTCGGCTCCGGCGAACTCGGCAAGGAAGTGGTCATCGAACTGCAGCGGCTCGGCGTGGAATGCATCGCCTGCGACCGTTACGACAACGCACCGGCGATGCAGGTGGCGCATCGCCGCCACGTGTTCAAGATGCTCGATGGCGCCGAGCTGCGGCGCATCGTCGAGCTGGAAAAGCCGCATCTGATCGTGCCGGAAATCGAGGCGATCCATACGCCGACCTTGCTCGAGCTCGAAGCCGAAGGCTGGAACGTGGTACCGACCGCGCGTGCCGCGCGGCTGACGATGGATCGCGAGGGCATCCGTCGCCTCGCCGCGGAAACGCTGGGGCTGCCGACCTCGCCGTATCGCTTCGCCGACAACGAGGCCGAGTACCGCGCCGCGGTCGCCGCACTCGGCACGCCCTGCGTGATCAAGCCGCTGATGTCCTCATCAGGCAAGGGCCAGAGCGTGGTCAAGAGCGACGCCGACATACAAAAAGCCTGGGACTACGCCCAGGCCGGCGGCCGGGCCGGCGCCGGCCGCGTGATCGTCGAAGGCTTCATCGACTTCGATTACGAAATTACCCTGCTGACCGTGCGTCACGGCGCGAACCAGGACGAGATCCAGACCTCGTTCTGCGCGCCGATCGGCCATCTGCAGATCGACGGCGATTACCGCGAAAGCTGGCAGCCGCATGCGATGTCGGCCAGGGCGCTGGAGCGCGCGCAGCAGATCGCCCGTGCGATCACCGCCGATCTCGGCGGCCGCGGCGTGTTCGGCGTCGAGCTGTTCGTCAAGGGCGACGAGGTGATTTTCTCGGAAGTTTCACCACGCCCGCACGACACCGGCCTGGTCACGCTGATCGCGCAGGATCTGTCGCAGTTCGCGCTGCATGCGCGCGCGATCCTGGGCCTGGCGATTCCGAACATTGCGCAGCGCGGCGCCGCCGCATCCTGCGCCTTGCTGATGGAAGGCGATCGCGTCGCGCCGACGTTCAGCGGCATCGCCGATGCGCTGGCCGAAGCGGACACGCAGCTGCGCCTGTTCGGCAAGCCCGAGATCGTCGGCCGGCGCCGCATGGGTGTGGCACTGGCGCTGGACAAGGACATCGAGTCGGCGCGTGCGAAAGCGCGGCGCGCGGCGGCGAAAGTCAGCGTCGGCTAGACGCCGAGCATCGACGCGAGCGCCTCGATGTCTTTCGCGTGATAGCCATTGGCGCCGTTGTCCGCCACGTCCTTCGTCCGCGTCGATCCGAATTCCAGTGGCCGTTCGATGTACGCGGTGTTCAGGCCACAGGCGCGCGCTGCATCGAGATCGCTGTGGTGCGCGGCCACCATCATCACTTGCTCCGGGCGCAGGTCGAAAATTTTCGCGACGCCGAGGTAGGTCGCGGGGTCCGGCTTGTATCGGTGAAAAACCTCGGCCGACAGGATGCAGTCCCAAGGCAGCGCGGCGTGCTTGGCCATGTTGCTGAGCAGGCCGAGGTTGCCGTTGGACAAGGTGCAGATCGTGAATTTTGTCTTCAGCCGCGTCAGGCCCTGCACCGCATCGGGCCACGGCGCCAGGCGATGCCAGGCCTTGTTGAGATGGCGGATCTGCGCTTCGCCGAGCGTGGTGACGCCAAACCGCCGCAGCACCTCGTCGAGAATCATCCGGTGCAGATCGTCGATCAGGGTCCAGCCGAGCGTGCCGGCGTTGACCTTGTCCATCGCCGGCTGATAGCCGTCGCGCCAGGCCAGCGCGAAGGCATTGGCGTCGACCTGCGGTAACAGCTGCGCTACCTCGGCCCTGATCGACGCATGCCAGTCGACGACGGTGCCGAAGACGTCGAAGGCGAGTACGCGGATGTCACTCATCGGCGCGCCGGCCGCATCTGGCTAGTGCACCGGCGCGCGCGGCGGCGCAGCCGGCATGATGTCTTCTTCGCTGAGCTTGACCGGTACCACGATCATCTCGCGGCTGGCCTCGTGCAGATGGCGCTGCACCGCCAGCGGCAGCTGGTTGTGCAGCAGCGAGGTGAACAGGTTTTCGTCGCGGAACACGATGCGGCTGGCAAAGCAGACGCTGTCGGGATAGTCCTCGAACACCTTGTCGACCAGCTGGGTCAGCTCGCTCTGCGGATCGGCACCGTAGGATTCGTAACTGGTCGCGGCGATATCCTGGCTGGCGCAGTAGCCGATGAAATAGGCCAGCGAATTCTGCAGGCGCGCCTGCAACGCGGCGAGGCTGCGCTCGCTGTCGAAGGCGTCGCGATCGACTTCGCCGACGGCGACGAACACGAAGTTGCGGAACTTGCCCGGGAACTTGTCCAGCACCCATTCCAGCGTGCGATAGCCGGCACCGCGATTGGCGCCGACCAGGATGATCGCGGTGCAGCCTTTGGGATCCAGCGGCGGCGACTGCAGCTCTTCCAGCCAGCTCACGCGCGGCGCGTACTGGTCGATGCGTGTCATCAGCCGGCGCACGTCGTCGTAATGGCGGCGCACCATGATGCATAGCGCCGCGACCGCGCCGGTGATCAGCAGCGTGACCCAGCCGCCGAGCAGGAACTTCTCGACGATGATCACGGTGAGCATGAACGCGGTCACGGCCAGGCCCATCAGCGACAGCAGCAGCGGGCCTTTCCACTTGAGGATGTAGCGGCGCTGCTGCCACCAGTGCCGCGACAGGCCGAACAGCGTCAGCGTAAACGTGATGAACACGTTGATGCTGTACAGCACCACCAGCAGCGACACGCGGCCGCGCGTCGACAGCACGATGACCAGCGCGGCGATGCCCATCAGCAGCACGCCGTTCTGCGTGACCATGCGATTGGACAACTGGCGAAACTGGCGCGGCACCCAGCGATCCGACGCCATGCTCGCCAGCACGGCCGGGCCGCCGAGAAAGCCGGTGTTGGCGGCGACCATCAGCAGCCCCGCTTCCAGCAGCAGCACGGTACCCAGGGCGATGTTCGACACCTGGCCGGCGCCGAAGACGCTTTCGATGACATCGCGAAAGGTGACGGCATTGAGCGTCTGCCCCGGGGTCGGCGTCGCGTCCCACAGCAGGTACAGCATGATGATGCCGCCGGCCATCAGCGCCAGCGACACCGCCATGTAGAACATCGTGTAGTGGCCGGTTTTGACGCGCGGTTCGGCCAGCATGTTGATGTTGTTCGACACCGCCTCGATGCCGGTATAGGTGCCGCCACCGATCGAGTAGGCGCGCAGGAACAGCGCGATCACGAACAGGATGCCGCTTTCCTTGCTGATCTTTTCCGCCTCGGCGACGCTGTTCGGCCACAGCGTGCCGATCGCGCTCGCATGCGCGCCGATGCCGTAGACGATCAGCGCGACATGGGTGACGACAAAGCCGAGGAAGATCGGCGCCAGCACGCGGATCGATTCCTTCATGCCGCGCAGGTTGAGCACCAGCAGGCCGACCACCAGCAGCGCCTCGGTCGCCAGCTTCCAGCCGTGGAGACCTTGCGGCAGCAGGCTGAACAGCGCATCCGCGCCGCTGGCCACCGAAATCGCGATGGTCAGCACGTAGTCGACGATCAGCGCCGAGCCGCTGATCAGGCCGGCTTTCGGCCCGATCAGCTTGGTCGCGGCCTTGTAGCCGCCGCCGCCGGAGGGGAACAGGTCGATGACCTGGTTGTAGCTGGCGGCGATGACGAATACCGTCACTGCGGTCGCCAGCGCCAGGAACAGCGCGATGCTGGTGTGCTCGCCCAGCGCCAGGAACGCTTCTTCCGGGCCATAACACGACGAAGACAGGCCGTCGGCGCCCAGGCCGATCCAGGCCAGGATCGCGACCAGCGCGATGTTGTGCCGGACCTTGGGGTCGAAGGGGTCGAGTTTCTCGCCGACCAGAACCCGGCGCGCCTTGTTCAGCATGCTCATTTCAGGATGCTCATGGCTGAAACGTCATCGCTGGCAGCTCGGGGCGGGCGGAAAACCGACATTCTAGTCGGGAACGCGCGTCCGTGATGGCATGACAGATGCGGTGTCAAGCGGCTGCGCGTATACTCCGCGGCCATTTTGGCCATCCCTGGGCTATTTGCCGTCCTGGCCAAGACCAGGCCATCCATGGCCTGGACAGTCAACACGGGGCAGCGTCGCTGCCCCGTACTTAAAACTTTGCATTCTTCTCAAGTGTTTTAGCCGGTGTCCTTCTCGTGATTCAGAATCTCCGCAACATCGCCATCATCGCCCACGTCGACCACGGCAAAACCACTCTCGTCGACAAGCTGCTGCGCCAGTCCCAGACCCTCGACGCCCGTGAGAACCTCGGCGACCGCGTGATGGACTCCAACGACCTGGAGCGCGAGCGCGGCATCACCATCCTGTCGAAGAACACCGCGATCCGCTGGCTCGACAAGCGCACCGACACCCAGTACCGCATCAATATCGTCGACACCCCCGGCCACGCCGACTTCGGCGGCGAAGTCGAGCGCGTGCTGAGCATGGTCGACTGCGTCTGCCTGCTGGTCGACGCCCAGGACGGCCCCATGCCGCAGACGCGCTTCGTCACGCAGAAGGCGTTCGCGATGGGCCTGAACCCGATCGTCGTCATCAACAAGGTCGACCGTCCCGGCGCGCGTCCGGACTGGGTCGTCGACCAGGTGTTCGACCTGTTCGACAAGCTCGGCGCCAACGACACCCAGCTCGATTTCCCCATCGTCTACGCCTCGGCGCTGCACGGCTACGCCGGCATGAGCTCCGACGTGCGCGAAGGCAACATGGACCCGCTGTACCAGACCATCGTCGACAAGGTCGTGCCGCCGGCGGTGGATCCGGACGGCCCGTTCCAGATGCAGGTCATCTCGCTGGCCTATTCCTCTTATGTCGGCGTGATCGGCACCGGCCGCATCTCGCGCGGCAAGATCAAGGCGAACTCGCCGGTCTCGGTGGTCAACCGTGACGGCAAGGTGCGCATGGGCCGCGTGCTGCAGGTGCTGGGCTTCATGGGCCTGGACAAGATCGAAGTGCCCGAGGCCGAGGCCGGCGACATCGTCGCGCTGACCGGCATCGAAGAACTCGGCATCTCCGAGACGATTTGCGATCCGAAGGTGCCGGAACAGCTGCCGACGCTGCAGGTCGACGAGCCGACCATGAGCATGGTGTTCGAGGTCAACAAGTCGCCGTTCGCGGGCAAGGAAGGCAAGTTCGTCACCAGCCGCCAGATCGGCGACCGCCTGCAGCGCGAGCTGCGCACCAACGTCGCGCTGCGCGTCGAGCCGGGCGAAGCGCCCGACCAGTTCCGCGTCTCCGGCCGCGGCCTGCTGCACCTGGGCATCCTGCTCGAGAACATGCGTCGCGAAGGCTACGAAATCGCGGTGTCGCGTCCGCAGGTCATCCTCAAGGAAATCGACGGCGTGGTCTGCGAGCCCTACGAATCGCTGATCGCCGACGTCGAGGAAGCCAACCAGGGCGGCGCGATCACCGGCCTCGCCGGCCGCGGCGGCAAGATGCTCGACATGGTCATGGACGGCAAGGGCCGCGTCCGCCTCAGCTACATGATCCCGTCGCGCGGCCTGATCGGCTTCCAGACCGAGTTCATGTCGATGACCTCGGGCACCGGTCTGCTGTTCCACAACTTCGACCATTTCGGCCCGCAGGCCGACAACGCCGACATCGGCCAGCGCCACAACGGCGTGCTGATCAGCAACGAAACCGGCAAGACCGCGCCGTACGCGCTGTTCAACCTGCAGGAGCGCGGCCGCATGATGGTAGACCCGGCGGTCGAGGTGTACGAAGGCCAGATCGTCGGCATCCACTCGCGCGACAACGACCTCGTCGTCAACGTGCTCAAGGGCAAGAAGCTGACGAACATGCGCGCCTCGGGTTCGGACGAAGCGGTGCTGCTGACGCCGCCGGTCAAGCATTCGCTGGAGCAGGCGCTGGAGTTCATCAACGAGGACGAACTCGTCGAGCTGACGCCGACCTCGATCCGCGTGCGCAAGAAGTTCCTGAAGGAACACGAGCGCAAGCGTTCGGGCTGAAGCGCATCACGCTGTCTCCAAGTAAGGCCGGGGAAAATGCCCGGCCTTACTTGCATTTGCGACAGCGTTCCCCCTAAATATCGCGCGTACATGTAACGTCAGTCAGGGATGACGACGTCCTATCGGGCGCTTTAGGGGGATCACAATGTTTTACAAGTTCAAGGCCGCCACTCGTGCGGCCATTATCGTGTGTGCGGCATCTGCCGCCTTCGCCTCGCCAGCCGAGGCTGCCGGTCAGCCCGGCTGGTATTTCGGTGTCGAGGGCTTCGGCACTCATCCCGACTCCGCTACTGCCAGTGCGCCCGGCGTCCCCGGCAGCAATGGCATCCCGGGCACGCCCGGCTCCGACGGCACCACCTGCCTGTTGCCGCTGGACCTGCTCGGTGTCGGCGTCGGCCTCGGCGGCTTCTGCGTGCTCGGCCCGAACGTGCCGGCGACCGATCCGACCGACCCGACGCCGGCGATTCCCGGCGTCCCGGCGCAGCGCTTCACCTACGACTTCAAGTGGGGCTTCGGCGGAGGCCTGACCTTCGGCTACGCGTTCGAAGGCGGCTTCCGGCCGGAACTGAACATCAATTACAGCCAGGCCGATGTCGACACGATCCGTCTGCAGGAAGGCTTCGGCAATGCCGACGGCACACCGGCTGATTCCTCGCCGCAAGATTACGACGGCAAGGTCAAGGCGCTGCGGATGATGGCCAACGCCTGGTACGACCTCGACCTCGGCATCGTGCAGCCCTACTTCGGCGGCGGTCTGGGCTTCCAGCAGACCGACACCGACGTACCGCAGCTGATCGACGGCAAGGACACCACCTTCGGCTTCCAGATCGGCGGCGGCCTCGGCCTGCTGCTGACCGATTACCTGACGCTGTCGCTGGACTATCGCTATGTCGATGCCGACCAGCCCAAGTACCGCAGCGCGCTGGGCCAGTCGCTGAAAAGCGAATACCAGTCGCAGAACGTCGGCCTGTCGCTGCGCTACGCGCTCGGCACCGGCGGCTCGGACGCGGACGGCGACGGCGTGCCGGATCGCCTCGACAAGTGCCCGAACACGCCGCCCGGCGTGACCGTGTACTCCGACGGCTGCCCGACCGACCTGGATCGCGACGGCGTCCCGGACTATCTCGACAAGTGCCCGGGTACGCCGGCCGGCGTGGCGGTCAATGCCGACGGTTGCCCGATCGATTCCGACGGCGACGGCGTGGCGGACAATCTCGACCAGTGCCCCGGCACTCCGCCGAACACCCCGGTCGGCCCGAACGGCTGCCCGATGGACTCCGACGGTGACGGCGTACCGGATTACCTGGACCGCTGCCCGAACACCCAGCGCGGCATCAAGGTCGACGCCAATGGTTGCGACTTCCGCGATTCCGACGGCGACGGCGTGCCGGACGATCTGGACAAATGCCCGAACTCGCCGCGCGGCCAGCAGGTCGGCCCCGACGGCTGCCCGCTGGACAGCGACGGCGACGGCATTCCGGATTCCGAGGACGCCTGCCCGAACACGCCGCCGGGCCTGAAGGTGCTGCCGGACGGCTGCGCGCCGGTCGGCGACTGCCGCAAGCCGCGTCCGGGCGAAGCGGTCGACGCCCGCGGTTGCGCACTCGACAAGCGCTTCGTGCTGCGCGGCGTCAAGTTCGAGTTCGACTCCGACCGCCTGACCGCGCCGGCCAAGCTGATCCTCAACGACGTGGCGTCGACCTTGTCGGCCTACCCCGAGATCAAGCTCGACGTCGAAGGCCATACCGACAGCCTGGGCACGGATTCGTACAACCTCGGTCTGTCCGAGCGCCGTGCGAACTCGGTGATCCGCTACCTGGATACGCAGGGCGTCAAGACCCAGCGTCTGAAGGCAGTGGGCTATGGCGAGTCGGTGCCGATCGACACCAACGACACCGAGGCCGGCCGCGATAACAATCGCCGCGTCGAATTCAAGGTGACTGAGTAGTCGTCTAAAGACGGTTCAAGCAAAGCGGCAGAATGCGGGCGATCCTGCATTCTGCCGTTAAGCTCGGTTCAGATCGTGTTCATTGCAAGACGCTAATTTAGTAGCTGCAGGATTGCACTACTCTCGGAGCGCTTCGATGAAACACAAATGGCTTGCCGCAGCTGCCTTGATGGTCGCTGGTATGGGTGTCGCGAATGCGCGCACCGATGTATCGATCGGGATCGGCGTGCCGCTTCCGGGCGTGGCTGTTTACGGTGGCGGCTACTACGCGCCCCCGCCGCCTCCGGTTTACTACCCGGCTCCGGTTTATCGCGAACGCGTCTATTACCCGGCCCCGGTCTACTACGCGCCGCGTCCGGTCTATTACGGCCCGCGCTACTACGGCCCGCCGCGCGGTCGCGACGTGCATTACGAGCGTGACGTGCACTACCACGGTGGTCACGGTGGCTACGACCGCCGCGTTGAATACGATCGCTACGATCGTCGTCACTAAGCGTTTCAGCAGGACAGAGAAGCCGGCTCCCATGGCCGGCTTTTTTGTGCCTGACATTCGACCCGTCCACATCGGGCGCCCACAAAAAAGCCGGCTTTCGCCGGCTTTTTGCTGCGAAGCAAAGCGATCAGGCCATCGCCTGCACGCTGAGCAGGCGCACGCGGCGCTGCTGGTGGCGCAGCGCTTCTTCCAGATGCTGCACGCGGCGACGGACTTCGCTGGTTTCCCAGTGCTCCGACAGCTGCTGCTTGGCGTGCTCGAACTTCTCCTGCTGCAGACGCGCCCATTCCGACATCGTCGCCGAGAAGGTCTGCAGCTCGTGCTCGAGCAGCAGCTGCAGATGCGCGAAGCGGCCGCCGGCCTCGGCCTTGGCCAGGCGCTCCTTGGCCCGCTCGAACTGACGCTGCAGCTTGGCGCGCTGGATCTGGAACTCCGGCGTGCGGCGCAGGCCGCTGGCCAGGCCGACCCAGGAGCAGGCGGCGATCAGCCACTTGGTCGGATCCCACTGGTACCAGCGCACGCCGTTGCGGTAATCCCACTGAAACAGGTGATGGAAGTTGTGATAACCCTCACCGTAGGTCAGCAACGCGAGAAAATCGTTGTCGCGCGCAGTGTTTTCGTTGGTGTAAGGCTGGCGGCCCCAGTAATGGGCCAGCGAGTTGATGAAGAACGTGAAGTGATGGTTGACCACCAGGCGCAACAGGCCGGCCAGCACCACGGTGCCCCAGAGGTCGCCGCTGGCCCAGCCGACCAGTGCCGGCAGTGCGATGTTCATCGCCAGCGCGATCGCCAGGTAATGCTTGTGCTGCCAGCGCACGATCGGGTCGTTGTTCAGATCGCGGCCGATCTTGTCGTCGAACTGGTGGCAGGGCTCGTCACGCAGCATCCAGCCCATGTGCGAATACCACAGGCCACGACGGGCGGAGTACGGATCGTGATCGACGTCGTCGACTTCGCGGTGATGCACGCGGTGCATCGAGCACCACACCAGGATGCTGTTCTGCAGCGCCTGCGCGCCGAACAGGGCGTAGAACAGGCGCAGGCTCCAATGAGCCTGGTAAGAACGGTGCGAATACAGGCGGTGGTAGCCGGCGGTGATCGACAGGCCGCTGGCATACAGGAACAGCGCGAACCAGACCCAGGCGGCGCCGCTGAAATCGTGATTCCAGACATACCAGGGGGCCACCGTCACGGCCAGCGTCGTAGTGACGCCGAACAGGATGATCGCGGGCCAGTTGTAGGACCGCTGGTGGGCAGCGGCCGGCGGGCTGGAGGAATCGACTACGGGAGACGAAGACATGGAGGAATGAAGCCCTCGATAAGCACCGGCAATACGGCCGGAACGCAACCATTCTAACAGCGCTTTTACCGCACTCTTGTGACAAAAAATAATCAATAAACAAGGAAATGCGACCGCTTGGCGGGTCCATGCGACCGGTGGCAGTATGGCCCTGCCGTGGCGCGGCTCAGGCGGGGTTCATCCGCCGCCGTTCAGCATCGAAAACAGGTGTCCAGAAGGCGGACGCAACAAGTCTCAGGACGAGACCGGGCTTCGACAGCAGTCTGACGAAGCTTTCACAGGGAGTCGTGAATGTCGCAAGCGTCGCTGGGTGGTAAGTCCTTGGCTTTGGGCCGCCGCAAGGCCGTGGGCTCGGACCGGGCCAGGCAAGACGCCGCGGCATCGCGCGACCATCGCATCGAGCTGACGCGGCTGTCGACCCGGTTGCTGTTCGCCAGCTCGGCGCTGTTCTCGCTGGCCGCGGCCCTGATGGTGGCGACGCTGGTCAGCCCGGCCGCCGACAGCGGCCTATACCTGAGCCTGATCGTCATCCTGGCGTCGAGCATCGGCGGCGGCGTGTCGCAGCGAGCCGCCGCGGGCATCGCCGAGACCGGCGCTGCGATCGCGATCGCCGGCGTCGGTTTCGGCATCCTCGCGCTCTCCAGCCTGTGGTTTGCCAGCAGCACGCCGTTTTCCTCGTACTTTCTGGTGATTTTCATATTCGGCGCACTGGCACTGAGCGGCGTGCGCTCGGAACATCTGCTCCCTCTGGCGCTGGGGCTGCTGGCAATCGACTCCGGGCTCGCCTACCTGCGTCACGGCTGGACTCTGCCCGCCCACCTGAGCCTGCTCGGCGACGCGACCGCGGCACTGGTCGGCAGCGCGACCTCACTGCGTCTGCAGAGCCTGCATCGCCACGACTGGGGGCGGACGCGCGAAGCGCTGGAAGACCCGCTGACCGGCCTGAGCAACCGCCGCGCGTTCCAGCGCGCCGGCGAACAGTTGCTGGCGCATGCGCGACGCGAGCAGCGGCCGGTGACCCTGGCGCTGATCGATGTCGACCGATTCAAGAAGGTCAACGACGAGCACGGTCACGCCGCAGGTGACGCGGCGCTGCGCTCGGTCGCCGACAGCCTCAAGCGCTTTGCGCGGCGTCCGCTGGACTGCGTGGTGCGCCTGGGCGGCGACGAGTTCGCGGTGCTCTGGTACGACCTGGGGCCGGCCGAGGCGCGCAAGCGCTGCGCCGCGCTGGTGAAGGCAATCGAAGCCAAGACGCTGGGCCCACAAGCAGCGCATCCGAGCATCAGCCTCGGTGCCTGCACCGGACGCAGCGCGACCCTGGAACTGGCCGACCTGCAGCGACGCGCCGACCTAGCGCTTTACCAAGTCAAGCATGCGGGAGGCAACGCGGCGCATGTGGTGACCGCGGTCGGTTCCAGGCGCCGCCCCGCCAACCGCGGCGGCCACCCGCACACGCGCTCAGCGGCGTGATCCGCCGCGCAGGCCGGGATGGCTGTGCCTGCGGATCAATGATCCAACTCAGGCGGCGACGCGCACCGGCGAGCTCAGCGGGTTGGGCGCCATGATGCCGCTTTCGATCATGTCCATCGCGCTGTCGATGACCTCGTCCGGCGGCATGCGGCCGGTCCACAGGCAGTAGCGCAGCGCCAGGAACTGGCCGATGCCGAGGATCGCCCAGGCGCGCGTGTCGGCGTCGCCCTGCTTGAAATTGCCGCTCTCGGCACCCTCGATCAGGCTTTGCGCATAGCTGCGCGCCAGCCGCTCGTGATATTCGCGGAACACGGTTTCGTCGACGAACTGCGATTCCTGCACGATGCGGTAGCGGCCCGGATAGTCCAGCGTGTAGCGCAGCAGCGCCACCAGGCCCTCGCGCTCGCCGGCGCGCCGCGTCGGTGCGGCGGCACCCGCCTTGGCGGCGAACGTGCGCAGCGCGCGGCCGATTTCGCGCACAAGCGTGATGAAGATTTCTTCCTTGCTGTGGAAGTACAGATAGAACGTACCCTGGCCGACGTCGGCACGGGTGGTGATCGAGCTGACCGAGGCAGCATGGAAGCCGCGGGCTCCAAACTCCACTTCGGCGGCGGCAAGCAGCTTGCGCCGTGTGGCTTCGCCGCGGGCGGTCGCGGGGACGAGGGCCTTGAGCATCAACGGAGTCAGCGGCTGGTTCATGACGGTGGGCATCCCTTGCATGGCAATTGGTTGGTTTACTCCGTCGCCACGCTAAAAAAGACGCTCGCGGCGGACGGGCACTTGCCTGCATGGTGCAGAGCCCACCGATGACTGGTACCTGACTTCCGGACCAGCGGCACAATCTGGCGGAATTTCGGCCATTCAGCTCGCCGGCATCCGGTCGATCCGGGTTAATTCCTACACTCCCCTTCGTAAATCCCTACTGCCGCTGCCATACCTGCCTCACACTTCATAGAATGCGCGGCATGCAACGACTGAACCCTGGAAAGGCGCGCGCGATCGCCGCGGCCCTGATGACGCTCGGCATTTTTGCCGTCGCGCTGTTCGTGCTGGACGACAGCCTGCGCAAGCTCGACCCGGCCGACCTGCTGCTGCCACTGAAGAGCCTGTCGCTGACCCAGGTGCTGGCGGCGATCGGCTGGACCGCCGCCAGCTACTTCGCGCTGACGCTGTATGACGCGCTGGCGCTGGACATCATCGGCAAGCCGTTGCGCTACCGCCGCGTCGCCTCGATCTCGTTCATCGCCTGCGCACTGGCGCATTCGCTGGGGCTGTCGTCGCTGTCCGGCGGCTCGGTGCGGCTGCGTGCCTACTCGGCGGAGGGCCTGTCGGCCACCGACATTGCGCTGGTCCAGGGCTTGTTTTCGCTGACCTTTCTGATCGGCGCCGGGACCCTGCTCAGCGGCTCGCTGCTGCTGGAACCGCATGCGGCGGCGCGGCTGCTGCATATCGAGCCGATCTGGACCCAGGTGGTCGGCGGCGTCGTGCTGCTGTTCGTGGTCGGCTACGCCGCGCTGGCCTCGTTCCGCCGCAAGCCGCTGCAATTGCGCAACTGGCGGATCGCGACGCCGAATCCGCCGCAGGTCGCCGCGCAGTTCCTGGTCAGCGGCTTCGACATCGCCTGCTCGGCCGCAGCGCTGTACGTGTTGCTGCCGCACGAGGTCGGCGCGCACTACCCGGCCTTCCTGGGCGTCTACGTGATTGCGGTCACGCTGGGCGCGGTCAGCAATGTGCCCGGCGGCCTGGGCGTGTTCGAGTCGGCGCTGCTGCTGTTGCTGCCGACGCCGGAGCCCGGCCCGCTGCTCGGCTCCATCCTGCTGTTCCGTGTCGTCTACTACATCGCGCCGTTCACCCTGGCGCTGCTGCTGCTGGCATCGCGCGAAGTCCGGGCGCTGCGCGCGACCTTGCGCGCGGCGACGCAGCTACGCCGCTCGTTCGAGTCGATGGTGCCTCAGGCGGTCGCGGTGGCGACTTTCGCCGCCGGCGCGGTACTGCTGATATCCGGCTCGTTGCCGGCGATCGGCTCGCGCGTCGAATGGCTGGCGCAGGCGCTGCCGCTGGGCGTGCTGGAGGCCTCGCATCTGGCCGGCAGCGCTTTCGGCGTCGGCCTGCTGATCATCGCGCGCGGGCTGTATCGCCGGCTGGCGGCGGCCTGGTGGCTGACGCTGATCCTGCTGGTCGGCGGCATTGCCGCGTCGCTGCTCAAGGGCGGCGATTTCGAGGAGGCGCTGATCCTGCTGGTGGTGCTGCTGGTGCTGGCGGTATCGCGCGATCGCTTCTACCGGCACGCACCCCTGACCGAGGCCAAGCTGTCGCCGTTGTGGCTGCTGAACGTCGGCCTGGTGATCGGCGCCGCGATCTGGATCGGCTTCGTCGTATTCCGCGACGTGCAGTACGACGACGAAATCTGGTGGCGTTTCGCACTCGACGAAAATGCGCCGCGCATGCTGCGCGCCAGCCTGGTCGCGGTGCTGGTCGGTTTGAGCTACGGCCTGTGGTCGCTGCTCGGTTCGGCGCGCCCGGAGCCGGAAATGCCCGATGCGCTGCAGCTGGCAGCGGCGCGCGAATGCCTGAAAGTCGGCTCCGACAGCGTGCCCAACCTGGTGCTGCTTGGCGACAAGCAGATCCTGTTCAGCGATCAGCGCGATGCCTTCATCATGTATCGCCGCAGCGGCCGTTCATGGATCGCGCTCGGCAACCCGGCCGGCAATCCCCAGCGTCACGCCGAACTCGCCTGGCGCTTTCGCGAACTTTGCGACAAGCACAGCGGCTGGTGCGTGTTCTACCAGGTCACCGCCGACAAGCTGCCGCTGTATCTGGACCTGGGCTTGTCGCTATCCAAGCTCGGCGAAGAAGCGCGCGTGCAGCTGGCCAACTTCAGTCTCGAAGGCAAGCCGCGTGCGGAACTGCGCACCGCACAGCGCAAGGGAGCGCGCGAAGGCCTGCACTTCGAAGTGCTCGAACCCGAGCAGGTGCTGCTGCGCATGGACGAGCTGGACAAGGTTTCCCGGGCCTGGCTCGACGACAAGTCCGCCGCCGAGAAAAGCTTCTCGGTGGGCCGCTTCGACCGCGCCTACATGGGTTATTTTCCGTGCGCGGTGGCGATGCGCGGCGACGCCATCGTCGCCTTCGCCAACCTGTGGCGCTCCGGCGACGGCAGCGAGCTGTCGGTGGACCTGATGCGTTACGGTGACGACGCGCCCAAGGGCGTGATGGATTATCTGTTCGTCGAATTGTTGCTGTGGGGCAAGGAGCGCCAATACCAGTGGTTCAACCTCGGCATGGCGCCGCTCGCGGGCCTGGAACATCATCCGCTGGCACCGCTGTGGCACCGGCTCGGCCTGCTGGTGCATCGCTACGGCGAATCCTTCTACAACTTCGACGGCCTGCGTCGTTACAAGGAAAAATATCAGCCGGTGTGGCGGCCGCGTTATCTGGCCTCGCCCGGCGGCCTGGCCTTGCCGCGGATCATGCTCGACACCGCCTCGCTGATTGCCGGCGGCATGCGCGAAATGGTGCGCAAGTGAAGCTGCCGCGCGTCGCCGCCCTGCTGCTCGGCTGCGGTCTGATCGGAAGCGCGCTGGCATCGCCGCCGCCGGATCCGGCACGCGACGAAGTCATCGATCACGGCCGCATCGAAAAGCTGCATCTGTACAAGCCCGAAGGCCCGGCGCGCAGCACCGCGCTGCTGTTCTCCGGCAACCAGGGCTGGGACGCGCGCGCCGAAGCCTATGCACGGGCGCTGCGCGACAACCAGACCCTGGTTGCCGGCATCGACAGCCCGGCGCTGATGAAGAAGCTCGGCGAAGACGGCGACAACTGCGAATTTCTCGACGGCGATCTCGACAACCTGAGCCGCTTCATCCAGGCCTATACGCATCAGGACGATTATCTGCCGCCGCTGCTGCTGGGCTTCGACGATGCCGCGGCACTGGTTTTCGGCGTACTCGCACAGGCGCCGAAGAAGAGCTTCTCAGGCGGCGTCGGCGTCGGCTTCTGCCCGCAGTCACCGCTGCATCCGCCGCTGTGCGCCGGCACCGCGCTGAAGCAGAGCAAGACCGCGAACGGCGGCAATGAAATCCTGAAGAGCTCGCGACTGCAGTCACCGTTCTTCGCCGTCATCACGCCGGCCAGCGACGCCTGCGGCGCGCGCGCTTTCATCGACGCAGTGCCGGACGCGGAAATGCGCTGGCCGGTGCGTCGCCGCTCCGGTGCGCCGAGCGCCGCCGGCGCCGCGCTGGTGGCTTACGGCACGCTCGCCGCGAACATCGCGCCGGCGCATCGCAAGCCCGAGGCGCTGCCGGATCTGCCGCTGGTCGAAATCCCGGCGACCAACCACCTCGGCGAACATCGCGACGTGTTCGCGGTGCTGATGTCCGGCGACGGCGGCTGGGCCGGCCTCGACGAAGAAGTAGCCGACGCGCTCGCTGCGGCCGGCATTCCGGTGATCGGCATGGACTCGCTGCGCTACTTCTGGACCGAGCGTAAACCCGAGGACGTGGCCAAAGATCTGGACCGGCTGGTCGCGCATTACAGCGACGCCTGGAAGCGGCCGAAAGTCATGCTGATCGGCTATTCGCAGGGGGCCGACGTGCTGCCGTTCGCGCTGAACCGGCTCAGCGACGCGACCCGCGGCCAGATCGCGTTGAGCAGCGCGGTGGCGCTGTCGGAACATGCCGCATTCGAGTTCCATGTCGGCGCCTGGGCAGGACAGAGCAGTGGTCTGGAGACGATGCCGGAAGTCGAGAAACTCGCCGGCCGTCACGACTTCCAGGTCGTCTGCGGCAAGGACGACGAAGACGCGATCTGCCCCAAGCTCGATGCCAGGCGCTTCGACGTGAAAGTGCTGCCCGGCAGCCATCATTTCGACGGCAACTACGCGCTGATCGCGAAGACGCTGATCGACGGCCTGCCCACGGCATCGGCGCCACCGTGACGCCGATGGACCCGATGATGCAGACCCTGTTCGGCATCGTCGCGGTGCTGCTGGTGCTCGGCGGACTGGCCGGCGCGATCCTGCCGATTCTGCCCGGTCTGCCGATGGTGTTCGGCGGCCTGCTGCTCGCGGCCTGGTGCGACGGCTTCGAGCATGTCGGCAAGGTCACCATCGGCGTGCTGACCGTGCTGTTGCTGATCGGCCTCGTGCTGGACTTCGTCGCCGGCAGCCTCGGCGCGAAAAAAGTCGGCGCCAGTCCCAAAGCCGTGTTGGGCGCAACGCTGGGCAGCGTCGTCGGCATTTTCTTCGGCTTGCCGGGACTGATTCTCGGGCCTTTCATCGGCGCGGTGATCGGCGAAATCGGCGCGCGCCGCAGTCTCGATCAGGCCGCCGCCTCCGGTGTCGCCACCTGGATCGGTCTGCTGCTCGGCACCGTCGCCAAGCTGGCGCTGGGCCTGGCGATGATCGGCGTGTTTGCCTTCGTCTGGCTGATTTGAGACTCGCCTTTTCCGACTGTTCAACCCGATAAGGAAATCTGCAAATGACCGTGCATATCGAAACCGTCCCGGTGCTGTCGCTGATCGCCGGTGTGCTGATCCTGGTGATGCCGCGCCTGCTGAACTACGTCGTCGCGCTGTACCTGATCGCGATCGGCGTGATCGGCATCCTGCACCTGCACTAACCGAAACCGTCATTCCCGCGCAGGCGGGAATCCAGAGACGAAAAGTGCGACGCTCGCCGCACCGGGTTCCCGCCTGCGCGGGGATGACGGCCGCTCAACCAGCGGGCGGAATCTTCAGCTGCTGGCCGACCTTGATCTGCCCGCGCTCGTTCAGGCCGTTGGCCGCGCGGATGTCGGCGACGCTGACCTTGTACTGCTTGGCGATTTCGCCGAGCGTCTGGCCGGAGCGCACCTTGTGCAGGCGCGGTGCGGCTTTCTTTTTCTTCTGCGCCGGCTTGGGCTCCTCGTCGCGGATGCGCTCGGCGACGACTTCGTCGTTCTGTTCTCGGGTCAAGGTCGGCTTGGATTCGCCGAGCGCGACCACCACCGGCCCGGGGCGACTTTCTTCGCGCGGCGGCACCTTCAGCACCGCACCCAGGCGCAGCTTCGGGTTGGCGTCCTTGAAGCCATTGGCGCTCTTGATCGCGGCCTGGCTGACGCCGTACTGCCGTGCAATCTTGCCGATGCTGTCGCCCTTGCCGACCTTGTGCAGCAGAAAGAAGCTGCGCTGCGTGTCGAAACGCTCGGAGCTGCCGAGTTTGGAATAGGCGACGTTGAAGGCATTGGCGTGGCCCGCCGGCACGCGGATCAAATGGCCCGGCGGCACATAGAGCTTGCCTTCGATGACTTCCGGCCGGTAGGCCGGATTGAGCCGGCGGAACACGTCGTCGTCGGCATTGCACAGCCGGCGCAGGGTTTCGTAAGGAACGTAGTTCTTGGTCTCGACGGTGTCGAAACGCAGCGGCTCGCGGCGCACGATCTCGCCGAAGTGCTGCTTCCAGTTGCGCTCGACGTCGCTGGCCGCGAGGAACTCCGCGTAGAAGTTGCGCGAGGCGAAGCCGAAGCTCTTGGCGTCGTAGCCGCGGATCAGGTCCGGCAAGCTCGTGCCGCCGGTTTCGCGCAGCCCCTTGGCGATGCCGCCGCGGCCGTGGTTGTACGCGGTCAGCGCCAGCGGCCAGGCGCCGAGCGCGGCGTAGTCGTCGCGCAAATGGCGCGCGGCGGCGTCGGTGCTGGTCCACGGGTCGCGGCGGTCGTCGACCAGCTCGTTCAGGCGCATGTAGATCTTCGCGCTCGACGGAATGAACTGCCACAGGCCGGCCGCGCCGACCTTGGAATAGGCGTCGACGTTGAAGCTGGACTCCACCAGCGGCAACCGTGTCAGCTGGATCGGCAGGCGGTAGCTGCCGAAGATGCTTTCCATCTCCGGCAGATAGCTGCCCGAGGTCTGCAGCGCCAGCGCGGTGCGCTCCTTGAGGCCGCGCTGGGCGCGGAACGTACCGATCGCGTTCTTGAAGCGGTTGTCGCCGTTGACGTCGGCATACAGGCGATAGACGCGGCGCTGCTGCTCGTTCATCTGCTCCGGCGCGTTGCGCAGCTCGTGAACCTGCTTGAGCAGCCGGTCGATGCGCGCCTTGGCGTCGCTCTCCTGCGCCGCCCTGTAGCGCGACAGCTGCACCGGGCTCATTTCCAGCGCCTCGTTGCGGAAGTCCAGCACCTCGAACACCTTGTTCGGGTATTCGGTGGAGTGCACCGCGCTCTGGTTCTCCGACCACTCGCCGAACACGCGCGTCCAGAACGCGACGTTGGGCGCGAGGATGTCGTAGCGCGGGAACAGGCGCTCGTCCATCACCGGCGCCGGCGGCAGGCGGCGCACGGTGACCGCTGGTCCCTGCGCGCCGGGCGCGGTAGCGGCCGGATCGGGCGCGATCGGCGCCGGCACCGCGACCGTCGGCAGCGACGGTTCCGGCGTGGCCACCGGCGGCAGCACCGCTTCGGCCGGGACGGCCGTCGCCGACGCCGCATCCGCCGCGGCGGGGTTGACGGCAGTGGCCGGGGACGGCTGCAACGGCGCAGCGGGCGGCGGTACCTGCTGCGCCGACACGGTGCCGGTTGCCAGCAAGGTGGCGACGGATGCTGCGCGATACCAGCTAAAACTGAACGACACTCAATACTCCGAAACGCACAAGACCGCTGTCCGGCGATGCTAGCCGACGCACTGCCGCCGCTCAACGCGAGCGGCTCAGCGACGCGGTAGCAGGGCCTTTACGATCATTTACAAGACCGCCGCCGCGCTGCCCGCGAGCGCGGCGCGCAGGTGGATTAAGCTAGACGCTGGCGCCGCCACGGATGGCCGCGATCATTTCTCCAGACCAGGACACTAGCGCATCCCATGGCCCAGCCTTACCCCGCGATCGAGCCGTACAAGACGCAGCGCCTGAAGGTCTCGGATCTGCACGAGATTTATGTCGAGGAATGCGGCAATCCGAAAGGCAAGCCGGTGGTGTTCGTGCACGGCGGTCCCGGCGGCGGCACCGAGCCCTGGCATCGGCAGTTCTTCAATCCGCAGGCGTATCGCATCGTGCTGTTCGATCAGCGCGGCTGCGGCCGCTCGACGCCGCACGCGGAGCTGCGCGACAACACCACCTGGGATCTGGTCGCCGACATGG
The DNA here is from genome assembly GCF_965279055.1 of Hydrocarboniphaga sp. Lineage (NCBI taxonomy): Bacteria > Pseudomonadati > Pseudomonadota > Gammaproteobacteria > Nevskiales > Nevskiaceae > Hydrocarboniphaga > Hydrocarboniphaga sp. Next base: position 4,399,758 of record NZ_OZ257125.1, read on the forward strand.
AGCTGATCCGCAAGACGCTCGGCATCGATCGCTGGGTGGTGTTCGGCGGCTCCTGGGGTTCGACCCTGGCACTGGCGTATGCGCAGACCCATCCGGACCAGACCCGCGCGCTGGTGCTGCGCGGCATCTTCCTGCTGCGCACCGAGGAGATCCGCTGGTTCTACCAGGAGGGCGCGAGCTGGATTTATCCGGATGCCTGGGAGCATTACCTGCGGCCGATTCCGAAAGACGAGCGCGGCGACATGGTCGCCGCTTACCACCGCCGCCTGACCAGCAGCAACGACGACGAGCGCCGCGAAGCCGCGCGCGCCTGGAGCATCTGGGAAGGCGCGACCAGCAAGCTGCTGCCGAGCCGCGACATGGTGCAGCGCTTCGGCGAAGACAAGTTCGCCGAGGCCTTCGCGCGCATCGAGTGCCACTACTTCGTCAACGGCGGCTTCTTCCGCACGCCGGACCAGCTGCTGGAGGACGCCTACCGCATCCGCCACATTCCGGGCGTGATCGTGCAGGGCCGCTACGACGTGGTCTGCCCGATCAAATCGGCCTGGGACCTGCACCGCGCCTGGCCCGAGGCCGATCTGCAGATCGTCGGCGACGCCGGCCACGCCGCCAGCGAGCCCGGCGTGCTGTCGCGCCTGGTCGCAGCGACGGATCGCTTCGCCGATCTGCCGTAAGCACCGCGAGTTCGTGATCCCCGGGTTTCACCCGGGCTACCGCGCCGGGCGAGCCCGGCGAAGCCCGGCATCTCGTGTAGGTAATTTCCTACGCGGTTGGTGTTCCTGATTTCTTAGACGTACTGGCTATTTGTGCGCCGGCCGACCCTGCATTTAGCCTCCAAGGCATACGTCTTGCGACGCACCGGGTACTCGATGCGCCCCGCGCAAGTTGCCGTCAGGATCGAAGGACACGAACCTCACATGAGAACTGTCGTCATCATCGGTGCCGGGTTCTGCGGTGCCGTCACCGCTGCGCAATTACTGCGCAAGGCCGCCGAGCCGCTGGAAGTGATCCTGCTGAACCGTTCGGGCCTGATGGCGCGCGGTCTGGCCTACGGCACGCGCACCGACGAGCATGTGCTCAACGTGCCGGCCGGGCGCATGAGCGCCTATCCGGACGACGAGGACAGCTTCCTGCGCTACGCCCAGCGCGAAGACCCGGACATCTCCGCCAACAGTTTCGTATCGCGCCGCCTGTTCGGCGACTATCTCGAATATCTGGTGCGCGAAGCCGCCCGCGCCGCGCCTGCCGGCAGCATCTACAAGCCGATGGTCGGCGACGTCGAGCGCATCCAGCCGCTGGCCGCCGGCGCGCGCATCCACCTCAGCAACAAGAAGGTGCTGGAAGCCGATCGCGTGGTGCTGGCGCTGGGCAACTTCGCGCCGGGCGACCCGAAAGTCGACGGCCAGTACGAGAATTTCTACAGCAGCCCGCGCTACGTGCGCGATCCCTGGCGCGCCGACGCGCTGTGGGTGGTCAAGCCCGACGAACCGGTGTTCCTGATCGGCACCGGCCTGACCATGCTCGACACGCTGCTGAGCCTGCGCGCACGCGGCCACCGCGCCCCGATCCACGCGCTGTCGCGGCGCGGCCTGCTGCCGCAGCCGCATCGCGAGCTGGAAATCCGCCCGGTCTACACAACCGGCCTGCCGAAGCGCCTGCCGGGCACGCCGAACGTGCGCGACTACCTGCGCGGCCTGCGCCACGAACTGGAACTGGCCAAGACCGAGGACGTGGACTGGCGCGACATCATCGGCGGCCTGCGCGGCGCCACGCCGCAGCTGTGGCAGGTGCTGTCGACGCGCGAGCGCCGGCGCTTCATCCGTCACCTGCGCACCTTCTGGGACACCCACCGCCACCGCTGCGCCCCGGCCCTTGGCCGGCTGCTCGATGCCGAGCGCGAAGAGCGCAACCTGATCGTCCATGCCGGCCGCGTGATGGGCTACAACGAGCACGCCGACAGCGTCGACGTGCTGTGGCGGCCGCGCGGCAAGCTGCAGCTCAAGCGACTCTCCGCCGGCTACGTGATCAACTGCACCGGCCCGGAAAGCGATACGCGCAGCTGCGCCGAACCGCTGATCGCGCAACTGCGCGAGGCCGGCCTGATCAAACCCGACGAACTCGGCCTGGGCCTGATCGTCGACAGCGACTACCGGCTGATCGACCGCCAGGGCCATTCCTCGCCGACGATGCATTACGTCGGCCCGTTCCTGCGCGCCCAGCACTGGGAGGCGACCGCGGTGCCGGAGCTGCGCAAGCATGTGGCGCAGGTCGCAGATGTGGTGCACCGCTCGCTGGCGCAACAGCCGCAGGCGCTGGTAGTTTCCTGACCGGGGATTCAAGCGGACGCTTCGTCCGCGCGCGGTAACGGGGAATTGCAAATGTTTCGAGGACTGATCGCCGCGCTCGCGGCGGTTTCGCTGCTCGGCTGAACGTCGATGCAGGTGATGGACAGGCCGGCTGCCTCGGCGCTGCAGCACCGGCTCAAGGTCGGTGAACAGGTCAGCGTGCTGACCACGACCCAGCATCACTACGACCTGAAAGTCACGTCGGTGGACGAGGCCTCCTTTGTCGGCCGCGACTCGTCCGACAAGGCCTGGTCGGTGCGCTACGACCAGATCGAGCAGCTCGAAACGCGGCAGTTCGACGGCTGGAAGACCGCCGGGCTGACCGCGGGCATCGTCGCTGTGCTGTATGTGCTGCTGCGGGTCGCCTTCCACAACCTCGACGACGATCTCGACGACGCCTTCAGCGGCAAGAACTGATTCCCCTCTCCCTCCGGGAGAGGGGCTAGGGGTGAGGGACTCGCAGGCATCAAGCCGCTTTGCGCCGTCTGCACCCTCACCCGACCCTTCGGGCCACCCTCTCCCGGAGGGAGAGGGATACACCACCTCAGAACAGGTTGCCGATGCGCTTGAACACGCCGTCCTTGTTCCTGGTTTCGACGGTGCTCATTTCGGCATAGGTGACGCGCACGCCTTCGCCGTACAGCGCCTTGTTGGTGATCTTGGTGATGACGAAACGATAGTGCTTGCCGGCCTTGCTGTTGATGCTGACCTCGTCACCGACGTTGACGCCTTCGATCACCACGTCGGGCGAGGTCGCCTCGATCTGCTTGTGGCCGGCGCAGCCGGACAGCGTCACGGCGAGCAGCGCGATCGCGATGGCGCGCGCGCAGAAATCAAACAGTTTTTTCATTTGTGCCAGCTCCCTTTTTTCGTTGTCAGGCCGCAGGGCCGGTGGTGGTCGGCGTGCGCAGGCGCTTGACTGCCTCGGCATGCGCCAGCCGCGATTCGCGGCGCAGCTGCGCCTCGCCGAAGCGGCGGCGCTCCTGATCGGTTTCCACGACCAGGGCCGGCACCGGCTGCGGCCGGCCGTCGGCATCCTGGGCGACGAAAGTCAGATACGCCGACAGGATATGCCGGCGCTCGGTGCCGGCGACGGTCTCGGCCTCGACGCGGCAGCCGACTTCCATCGACGAGTTCCAGGCGCGGTTCACGCAGGCGCTGAAAATCAGCACGTCGCCGCGGCGCGCGGGCTTGAGGAAATGCACGGCGTCGACACCGACGGTCGAGCAGATCGCGCCGGCATGGCGGTCGGCGACGACCGCGCACAACCGGTCCATCTGCGACATGATCAGGCCGCCGAACACAGTGTCGTTGTTGTTCAGATCGTTCGGAAAAATCATGTAGACCTGCTCGCGCACCGCCGAGTGCGCGCTGCGTCGCGAGGCCGGCAGCGAGGTGGCAGCCGGCGCGGAGTCGCTGGTGTTGTTGCGGTCGGTCATGCGGGCATCCGTGTCGGCCTGGCGCATTGTAGACGCGCCGTCGCCGCTGTCAGGAAGCCGGCTCCAGAAACACGGCGCCACCGGACTCGTCGGCCAGGCGCAGCTCGTAACGCGAGGCGTCGCCGTCGAGTACGCCCTCGCCGGACAAGGGCACGCGGCGGCCGTCGCGATACTCGGTGAAGCCGCTGAGCCGATAACGCGCGCCGTCGCGCGGCGCGCGCAGGCTGACCGAGCCGCTGCTGTTCGACGGTCCGAGATTCAAGGTCGCCGAGGCGCCGCCGTCGATGCTGATGCGCAACTGCTCGCGACGCTGATCCGGACCCAGCCGATCCTGCACCCGCAGGCTGGCCGTGCCACCGCTGCGGGTGTTGCCGATGCGATCGCTCGCACTGGATGCCGGCGCGATGCCGTATTGCTGCTGCAGCGCACAGACGCTGACGATGTCGCCGCCGCCGGCATTGCGGCCACGGCTGCCCGCGAGCGAACGCGGTCGCGATGCGGGCCTGGGCGCGGCCGGCCTTGCAGCGCCCGGCTGATCGCAGTTGCACGCCGCTGGCGATGCTGTGGGGGCGGCGGCGAGCCGCGTCGTCGGCGCGGCAGCCGGAGCCGCGGGCGCAGCGGTGACAGACGCGGGCGCGGCGGCGGCCGGCGCCGGTGCCGGCGTTGCGGGCGGCGCCGCAAGGGCCTGTGGCGCCGGTGCCGGAACCGGTTCGAGTGCCGGTGTCGGTGCCGCCGCGACCGGCTCGGCTTGCGGCATCGCCGGCAGCGAATTCGCGGTCGGCGGCAGCGACGGCCGCGGATGCTGGCGCGCCTCGCGCTCGGCGACTTCGGCCTCGTTCCACAAGGTGTCGGTCGGCCGGTCGCCGCGCGCGTCGGAATAGCGCGGCGCCGCGGCACTGGCGGTGCTCGGCGGGGCCTTGAACCAGCCCTGGTTCGTCGCCCAGCCGCCGAGGATCACCACCAGGCCGACCACGGTCAGGCCGGCACGCACGCTGGGCGACAGCGGCTGCCATTTGCCGTCGGAGGGGCGCGGATGCGAGCCGACGATGCCGGCGACGATCAGCAGCAGGCCCGCCAGTGTCGCAACCATGAGCAGAAGTGGGGTCAAGCCGTTTCCCGCGAAGGCAGTTCGCAGGAACTTATCGACTTAGCGAGTTTTAATCAAGCAAAAGTCACAACCCCGCTATTCCCCCTCGGGCTGCGGCAGGCGCGGCTCGCGGAAAACCGGGAAGCGAGCGGCGCGCACCTCGTTCCACGACAGGAAGCCGCTGTGATCGGTGTCGACTCGGTTGAAGATGCGCAGCAGCGGCTCCAGCTCCGGCACGGCGGCGACTTCGGCGTGGTTGAGCTTGCCGTCGTGGTCGGTATCGGCGTCCTCGAACACCTTGAACTTGATCGGCGACCGATCGCGCTGCGGATCACTGGCGCAGGACGAGGCGAGCACCGCCAGCCATGCGGCGGCGAACAAGCGGGAAGGCAGGGTCGGCATTCGATCTGGAACGGACGAAGAAGGTCGCAGTGTACGACCTCGGCGCCGCGCTTCGGTGCGGTCGCCCCGCGATTATTTTTACGCGCCCTTTACGCGCCGGCGGGCAAATTCGAATGGTGCCTTAGCGCACCCCGGCCGGACACTGCGCGCCTCTGATACGAGGCCCGCTCCAATGACGATTGAAACCTGGTGCGGCGGCGTGATCGCCGTCGGCCTGCTCGCTTATCTGGTCTATGCACTGCTCAACGCAGAAAGGTTCTAGACCATGACCATGCCGTTTGCCGACATGGTTCAGCTCGCCGCCTACGCGGCGGCGCTGATCCTGATCAGCCCGCTGGTCGGGCGTTACCTGCACGCCACGCTCGCGCCGGGCGGTGCGCGATTCAATATCGTCGAGCGCGCGATCTATCGTGTCTGCGGCGTCGACGAAACCCGCGAGCAGCACTGGAAGCAGTACCTCGGGGCGCTGCTGTCGGTGAACCTGGGCGGCTTTCTGCTGCTGCTGCTGATCCTGCTGTTCCAGGATCGCCTGCCGATGAACCCGGCCGCGCTGCCGGGCCTGTCCTGGCACCTGGCGCTGAACACGGCGGTGAGTTTCGTCACCAACACCAACTGGCAGTCGTATGGCGGCGAGTCGACGATGTCGGTGTTCTCGCAGATGTGCGGGCTGACGGTGCAGAACTTCCTGTCGCCGGCGACCGGCATCGCCGTCGTGCTGACCCTGATCCGCGGCTTCGCTCGCCGCGAGAGCAAGCGGCTCGGCAACTTCTATGTCGACATGACGCGCTCGGTTTTGTGGGTGCTGCTGCCGATCTCGATCGTGTTCGCGCTGGTTCTGGTGTGGCAAGGCGTGCCGCAGACCTTCGACGCATCCGTGACCGCGACGACGCTGGAAGGCGTGCAGCAGAACATCGCGACCGGCCCGGTGGCGTCGCAGGAAGCGATCAAGATACTCGGCACCAACGGCGGCGGCTTCTTCAATGCCAACTCGGCGCACCCTTTCGAAAACCCGACGCCGCTGACTAATTTCCTGCAGATGCTGTCCATCCTCGCACTGGCCGGCGGTCTGGTGTTCCTGTTCGGCCGCATGATCGAGGACCAGCGCCAGGCCTGGGCGATTTTCTGGGCGATGTTCATTCCGTTCGCCATCGCGGTTGGGCTTTGCTACTGGGCGGAACTGCAGGGCAATCCGTTCGCAGTGGCCAACGGCGTCGATCCCGCGCTGCACAACATGGAAGGCAAGGAAGTGCGCTTCGGCACGGTGAATTCCGCGCTGTTCGCGGTGATCACCACGGCCGCGAGCTGCGGCGCGGTCAACGCAATGCACGACAGCTTCACCGCGCTCGGCGGCATGGTGCCGATGGTGATGATGAAGTTCGGCGAAGTGATTTTCGGCGGCGTCGGCAGCGGCCTCTACGGCATGCTGGTGTTCGCGATCCTGACGGTATTCGTCGCCGGCCTGATGGTCGGCCGCACGCCGGAATACCTGGGCAAGAAGATCGAGGCGCGCGAAGTGAAACTCGCGGTGTTCGCCGGCCTGCTGCCGATGCCGATCGGGTCGCTGGTGATCGGGGCGTTCGCGATTGCACTGCCGATCGGCCTCGCCGGCCTGCTGAATCCGGGGCCGCATGGCCTGTCGGAAATGCTCTACGCCTACACATCGGCGACCGCGAACAACGGCTCTGCGTTTGCGGGCCTGACGGCCAACGCGCCATTCCACGACGTGATGCTGGCGATCGCCATCTGGATCGGCCGCTACGGACCGATCATTCCGATCCTGGCCATCGCCGGCTCGCTCGCCGCCAAGAAACGGGTGCCCGCATCGGCCGGCACGTTCCCGACGCACGGCGCGCTGTTCGTCGCGCTGCTGATCGGCGTGATCGTCATCGTCGGCGCGCTGACCTACTTCCCGACACTCGCACTCGGGCCGGTCGCCGAGCACTTCTCGACGCTGGCCGGCCAGCAGTACTGAACGATCTCCTACCGCAACTGTAGGAGCGGGCTTGCCCGCGACTGTGCTCTTCAAGGTCGAGTCGCGGGCAAGCCCGCTCCTACAGGTTCCGACATCAAGGTCACCGAAATGAACGCCACCGTCACCGAAACAAAATCCAAGGACGCGCCGCTGTTGTCAGCGGAGCTGATCCGCCCCGCGATCCTCGAAGCCTTCACCAAGCTCGACCCGCGCCATCTGTTCCGCAACCCGGTGATGTTCATGACCGCGGTCGTCGCCGCCGTGTCGACGCTCGCCTCGTTCAACAGCGCGGCCGGCGCCCTCGGCCTGAACCTGCAGATCGCGCTGTGGCTGTGGTTCACCGTGATCTTCGCGAACTTCGCCGAGGCGCTGGCCGAAGGCCGCGGCAAGGCGCGCGCCGACGCATTGCGCGCCGCCCAGTCCGAGACCGAGGCACAGGTGATCGCCTCGCTGACCGATCGCAAGATCCAGAAAGTCTCCAGCCGCAGCCTGCGCAAGAACGATCTGGTGCTGGTCGAGGCCGGCCAGCTGATTCCCGGCGACGGCGAAGTCGTCGAAGGCATTGCGTCCGTCGACGAATCCGCGATCACCGGCGAATCGGCGCCGGTGATTCGCGAATCCGGCTCCGACCGCAGCAATGTCACCGGCGGCACGCGCGTCGTGTCGGACCAGATCGTGGTGCGCATCGGCGCCGATCCGGGCGAGAGTTTTCTCGATCGCATGATCGCACTCGTCGAAGGCGCGCAGCGCCAGAAGACGCCGAACGAGATCGCGCTGACCGTGCTGCTGATCGGCCTGTCGATGATCTTCCTGCTGGTGGTCGCAACGCTGCCGGCCTGGGCTTCGTACGCGAAGATCACGCTGTCGGTGCCGCTGCTCGCGGCACTGCTGGTCACGCTGATTCCGACCACGATCGGCGGCCTGCTGTCGGCCATCGGCATCGCCGGCATGGATCGCCTGGTCAAGCGCAACGTCGTCGCCAAATCCGGCCGCGCGGTCGAAGCCGCCGGCGACGTCGACACCTTGCTGATCGACAAGACCGGCACGATCACGTTCGGCAATCGCCGTGCGACGCACCTGATCCCGGTCGGCGATGCGACGCGCGAACAACTTGCGGAAGCCGCGCTGTACGCATCGCTCGCGGACGAGACGCCGGAAGGCAAATCCATCGTCGAGCTGATCCGCACGCAGAAGCTCGCAGAAGCCGATGCCGCGCAGATCGCGCGCTACATCGAGTTCTCCGCTTCGACGCGCCTGTCCGGCGCCGATCTTCACGACGGCGCCGCGGTACGCAAAGGCGCCGTCGACACCGTACTCAGGGACAGCGGCGTCAGCGCCGATGCCGAAACCACGCGCATCGTCGAGAAAATCGCGCGCGGCGGCGGTACGCCGCTCGCGGTGTCGCGCCAGGGCCCCAACGGCAAGACGATTCTCGGCATCATCGCCTTGTCCGACGTGGTCAAGCCGGGCATCAAGGCGCGCTTCGACGAACTGCGCCAGATGGGCATCCGCACGGTGATGATCACCGGCGACAACCCGCTGACGGCGGCGGCCATTGCGGCCGAAGCCGGCGTCGACGACTACCTCGCCGAGGCCACGCCAGAGAACAAGCTAGAGCTGATCCGCAAGGCGCAAGCCGACGGCCGCCTGGTCGCGATGTGCGGCGACGGCAGCAACGATGCACCGGCGCTCGCGCAGGCCGACGTCGGTGTCGCGATGAACTCCGGAACGTCGGCGGCGCGCGAAGCGGCCAACCTGATCGATCTCGACAGCGATCCGACCAAGCTGATCGACGTGGTGCTCGTCGGCAAGCAGATGCTGATCTCGCGCGGCTCGCTGACCACGTTCTCGATCGCCAACGACGTCGCCAAGTATTTCGCGATCGTGCCGGCCATGTTCGTGACCGCGTATCCGGCGCTGCAAGCGCTGAACATCATGCAGTTGCAGACGCCCGGCAGCGCGGTGCTGTCGGCGGTGATCTTCAACGCGCTGATCATCGTCGCGCTGATTCCGCTGGCGCTGCGCGGCGTGGATTACAAACCCGCTGGCGCCTCGCAACTGCTCGCACGCAACCTCGGCATCTATGGTCTGGGCGGCATCGTCGCACCCTTCATCGGCATCAAGCTGATCGATCTGGCCATCAACGCGCTCGGCTTCGTCTAAGGAAATCGCCATGTTGACCTCATTACGCCAAGTCACCGGATTCCTGCTGCTGATGTCGCTGATCACCGGCGTCGCGTATCCACTGATCGTCACCGCAGTGGCGCAGGCGGTTTTTCCCGCCCAGGCCAACAGCAGCCTGATCGAGCAGGACGGCAAGGTGGTCGGCTCGTCCCTGATCGCGCAGAGCTTTACCGGCGCCGGCTACTTCCACCCGCGTCCTTCCGCAGCCGGCACCAACGGCTACGACGCCAGCAGTTCCAGCGGCTCCAATTTCGGTGTCGCCACCAGCAGCAACAACGACGCGGTCGCCGCACGCGTCGCCGGCGTGAAGCACGACAGCCAGGCCGTGCCGGCGGATCTGGTGATGGCCTCGGCCAGTGGGCTCGATCCGCACCTGTCGCCGGCCGCCGCGCGCTATCAGATCAACAGCGTCGCAGCCGCCCGCAAGCTGCCGGCCGAACGCGTCGCGGCGCTGGTCGACGCGCACACCCAGGGACGCCAGTTCGGCTTCCTCGGCGAGCCGCGCGTCAACGTGCTGGAACTGAATCTCGCGCTCGACGCGCTGCAGCCTTAGGGAACCTCTGATCAAGTCCTGCGCGGCCGCGTGCAGGACTTGATCAGAGGTTCCTTAGCTTGGGTGAGCGCAGCGGTCCCCACTGTTGGGATGGCTGCGCTCACCCCAACCTACAATGGCCGCCATGAACGAGTCCGATGACCGTCGCCCCTCGCCGGAAGCGCTGCTGGACGAAGCGCGCCGGGAAGGCCGCGGCCGGCTCAAGGTGTTTCTCGGCGCCTCGCCCGGCGTCGGCAAGACTTACGACATGCTGCGCGCCGCGCACGCGGCGAAGGCGGCCGGCATCGACGTTGTCGTCGGCATCGTCGAGACGCATGGCCGCGCCGAAACCGAGGCACAGCTGGCCGGCCTGGAAGTGCTGCCGAGAAAGCGCATCGCCTATCGCGATCGCAGCTTCGAAGAGCTCGATATCGACGCGCTGATCGCGCGCCGTCCGCGCCTCGCGCTGATCGACGAACTGGCACACACCAACCTCGCCGGTAGCCGTCACGTGAAACGCTGGCAGGACGTCGACGACGTGCTCGCCGCCGGCATCGACGTGCTGACCACGTTGAACGTGCAGCATCTGGAGAGTCTCAACGACGTGATCCTGCGCATCACCGGCGTGCGCGTGCGCGAGACGCTGCCGGACACGGTGCTGGAACGCGCCGACCAGATCGAGCTGGTCGATCTGCCGCCCGACGAGCTGATCCAGCGGCTCGAAGCCGGCAAGGTGTATCTCGGCGAACAGGCACTGCGCGCACGCGACAGCTTTTTTTCGCGCGGCAATCTGACGGCGCTGCGCGAACTGGCGATGCGCGCCGCCGCCGAGCGCGTCGATCAGCAGATGCTCGCGTACATGCGCCGTCACCAGGTGCAGGGCCCGTGGCCGACGCGCGACCGCCTGCTGGTCTGCGTCGGCGGCGACAGTGTCGGCCGCAGCCTGATCCGTACGGCGGCGCGTCTCGCCGATCTGCGCGGCGTCGACTGGATTGCGGTGCATGTGATCGATTCACGAGCCAATCGCCTGCCGGACGCGGAGAAGGATCGGGTTGCCGAAACACTGCGCCTCGCCGAATCGCTCGGCGGCGAAGCGGTGACGATTCCGGGCGAGCATGTCGCCGCGGAGGTGCTGGCTTACGCACGCAATCGCAACGTCACGCAGATCGTGCTCGGCCGCGCGCAGCGGCCGCTGTGGAGCCGCTTGCGCCGGCGCTCGGTTGCCAGCGAGCTGCTACGCGTCGCCAGCGGCTTCGAAATCACGCTGATTCCCGGCGAACGCCCGAAAGCCGCGGCTGCAGCCGAGCCGAGTCCGCGCACGCGATGGACCTGGCGCGATACCGCGATGGCGGTGGGCCTGCCCGCCGTGGCAACCGTGATCGGCCTGATCTTCGATCCCTTGCTCGGCCTGGATAATTTTGCGGTGATGTACCTGCTCGCGGTGCTGATCAGCGCGGTGCGCGCCGGTCCGCGGCCCGCGATCGCGGCGAGCTTCATCGGCGCCGCATGCTTCAACTTCTTTTTCACCGAGCCCCGCTACACGCTGTCGATGACCCGCCATCAGGACATTGTCACGCTGGTCGTGTTCCTGATCGTCGCGGTACTGATGGGCCGGCTCGGTGGCCAGCTGCGCAGCCAGATGGAAGCGCTGCGCAAGACCGCCAGGCGCAACGCGAATCTCAATGAGTTCGCGCGCCGCGTCGCCGGCGCCCTGGGCCGCGACGAGGTCGGCGCCGCCGCCGTCGAACACGTGCACGCCACGCTCGACGTTCCCTGCGCCTGCGTGCTCGATTCGCCGACCGAGGCGCTGATGCCCGGCCTGCGCCGCGGCATCAGCCCGGACTATCAGTTCCGTGAATCGGATCGCGCGGCCGCCGCGTGGAGCTGGGAACACCGTCAGGCCGCGGGCTACTCGACGCAAACCCTGCCGAACTCGCAGTGGCTGTTCGTGCCGATGGCAACCGCGCAGCGCGTGGTCGGCTTGCTCGGCCTGCACCTGCATGAGCGCGGGCGGCCGCTGTCGGCCGGGCAGCGTCGTCTGCTCGATGCGATTTCGGACCAGGCCGCCGTCGCCATCGAGCGCGTACTACTGGCGACACAAATCGAGGACCAGCGCGTCCACAACCAGGGCGAGGCGCTACGCTCGGCGCTGCTGTCCTCGGTGTCGCATGATCTGCGCACGCCGCTGTCGTCGATTCTCGGCGCAGCCAGCAGCCTGCAGGCGCAGCACGAGGTGCTGCCCGCGGCGGGCCGCGAAGAGCTCGTCGAAACCATCATCGAGGAAGCCGAGCGGCTGAACCGGTTCGTGCAGAACCTGCTCGACATGACGCGCCTCGGCTACGGCCAGCTGGAACCGCGTCGCGAATGGTGCGATCTGCTGGAGCTGCTCGGCCGCGCCCGCCGGCGGCTGCGTCGCGAGCTGGCCAGGCGCGACGTCGTGATCACGGCAGCGCCGGATCTGCCGCTGGCGCATGTGGATGCGCTGCTGATCGAGCAGGTGCTGGTCAACGTGATCGACAACGCCGGCAAATATTCGCCGCCGGAATCGGCGATCGAAATCGAGCTGAGCGCGCGCCTTTCGTCACTGCAGCTGCGAGTGCGCGATCATGGCCCCGGCGTTCCGGCCGGCGACCGCGAGAAAATCTTCGACATGTTCTACCGCGTGCAGTCGCAGGATCACACCGCGCCCGGGACCGGCCTGGGGCTGGCGATCTGTCGCGGCATCCTGCAGGCCCACGGCGGCAGCATCCGCGCGCTGTCGCCGCTCGACGGCAATGGCGGCACCGTCATCGAAATCAGTCTGCCGCGCGAGGCGGTGCCGGTGATAGGCGATGAATGAATCGCTGCGCGTACTGATCGTCGACGACGAGCCGCAGATCCGGCGCTTTCTGCGCGTCAGCCTGTCGGCCGAAGGCATGCAGGTATTCGAAGCGGCGAGCCTGGCCGAAGCCCGCAGCGCGCTGCGCGCCGACAAGCCCGACCTGATGATCCTGGACCTCGGCCTGCCCGACGGCGACGGCCTGGAGCTGATTCCGCAGGTGCGCGAGTCTTCGAGCCTGCCGATCATCGTGCTGTCGGTGCGCGACGACGAGGCCGGCAAGGTGCGCGCGCTCGACGCTGGTGCCGACGACTACCTGACCAAGCCTTTCGGCACCGGCGAATTGCTGGCGCGCATCCGCGCGGCGCTGCGGCACCGGCTGCTGGCCAGCGGCGCGCAGCCGATCGTCGAAAGCGGCGAGCTGAAGATCGATCTGAGCTTGCGCCGCGTGACGCTGGCCGGTGTCGAGCTGAAACTGTCGCGCAAGGAATACGCGATCCTCGCGGTACTGGCCAAGCATGCCGGCCGCGTCGTCACGCAGCCGCAGATCCTGCGCGACGTCTGGGGCAAGGTGCACGAGGACGACACGCAGTATCTGCGCGTGTACGTCGGGCAGTTGCGGCACAAGCTCGGGGACGATGCGGCGGCGCCGCGGTATTTGTTGACGGAGCCGGGCGTGGGCTATCGGCTGAAGGTCTGAGGCTGCACCTGTAGGAGCGGATCCTATCCGCGACTTTGCCTTCGCAGCCTGAGTCGCGGATAGGATCCGCTCCTACAGATGCGGCGATCAGCTCAGGCCGCCTGCCCCGCCTCCTTCAACTTCGCGATCTCCTGCCGCGGCGGCGCGCCGAACAGGCGGCGGTATTCGCGGCTGAATTGCGAAGGGCTTTCGTAGCCGACCCTGTGAGCCGCCGCGGCGCATTCCAGGCCGTCGGCGAACATCAGCCGTCGCGCCTCGTGCAGGCGCAGCTGCTTCTGGAACTGCAGCGGCGACAGGCCCGACACGGCCTTGAAGCGGTGATGCAGCGCCGACGGGCTCATGTGCACCGCGCTGGCCAGATCCTCGATGCGCAGCGGCGCGGCGTAGTGCTGCTTGAGCCAGTCGATCGCGCGCCCGATGCGATGCGTGTTGCCGCCGCCTTCGGCCAGGTCCATCAGGCGATGGCCGAGTTCGCCGGTGAGCAGGCGATAGTAGATTTCGCGCAGCGCGATCGGCCCGAGTACCGGCAGATCGGCCGGCGTGTCGAGCAGCCGCACCAGGCGCAGCACTGCGTCGAGCAGCGACTCGTTGACCCGCGCCACGAACAGGCCGCGGTCCGCCGACGACGCCAGCGCCGGGCGCTGCCTGAGTTCCAGCAGCATGCGGCCGATCTCCTCGACGTCGAGCTGCAGGCGGATGCACAGGTAGGGATGCTCGGGCGTGGCCTCGAGTATCTGGCCGACCACCGGCAGGGTCACCGACACCACCAGATAGTTCAGCGGGTCGTAGTGGAAAACCTCTTCGCCGAGCAGTGCGCGCTTGCGGCCCTGCACGACGATGCAGACGCTGGGCTGATACACCACCGGCATCGCGATCGACGGCCGGCTGCCGCGCATCATCGCCAGCGCGCCGAAGCCGGTTTCGTTGACACCCTCCTGGATCGCCAATCGGGCAACCCGGTCGCTGAGCTCCTTGTGCCGCGCGTCGGTCGGCATGGCCGCCGAGCTGGCGTCGAAGAACGGGCTTTTTATCGGCTTCAGCACGGTTTTCTGCTCGATTGAAGAGTCTGCACGATACTAAGCCGACCCCGGCGCGCTGTATCGGGTTCCCCGGCAGCACAGCAGGATCGGGCAAGAACCGCGCAGCAATGTTCTAACGGCCAAGTCACCTGCACTCCTACCCTGGTGCTACCGCAGCCGGCCACGGCCGAGGCTGCATTCACGCCAGGAGCAAGCAATGAGCCCACCCATTCCCCGTCGCCGTCTCGGCCAGCAGGGCCTGCAGGTGTCTGCCATCGGTCTCGGCTGCATGGGCATGTCGGACTTCTACGGCCCGGCCGACGAGGCCAGCAACCTGAAAGTGCTGCATCACGCGATCGACATCGGCGTCAATTTTCTCGATACCGCCGACATGTACGGCGTCGGCGCCAACGAGCGCCTGCTCAGCCAGGTGCTGGCGACGCGGCGCAGCGAGGTGGTGCTGGCGACCAAGTTCGGCATCCGTCGCGGCGCCGACGGCGAGCGCTCGCTCAGCGGTCGCCCCGAATACGTGCGGCAGGCCTGCGACGCCAGCTTGCAGCGGCTGGGTGTCGATCACATCGATCTGTATTATCAGCATCGCGTCGATCCGGCCGTGCCGATCGAGGACACCGTCGGCGCGATGGCCGAGCTGGTGAAGGCCGGCAAGATTCGCTACCTCGGCCTGTCGGAGGCCTCGGGCAAGACCATCAAGCGTGCGCACGCGGTGCATCCGATCAGCGCGCTGCAGAGCGAGTACTCGCTGTGGACGCGCGACCTCGACCGCGATGCGCTGCCGGTCTGCCAGAAGCTCGGCATCGGCGTGGTGCCCTACAGCCCGCTGGGCCGCGGCTTTCTGACCGGCGCGATCAGCAGCATCGAGGATCTGGCGGCGGACGACTATCGTCGCGAGAGTCCGCGCTTCGTCAACGGCGCGTTCGCCGCGAACATGAAGCTGGTCGACGTGGTCCGCGAAGTCGCGCGGCAATGCGACGCGACGCCGGCGCAGGTCGCGCTCGCCTGGTTGCTGCACAGCGCGCCGGACATCGTGCCGATCCCGGGCACGCGCAGCGTGTCGCGGCTCGACGAGAACGCCGCTGCCTGCTCGCTGAAACTCGGCGATGCGCAGATGGAAAGACTGCAGGGCGTGCTGTGGGAAGCGCCGGTGGTCGGGGCGCGTTATGCGCCTTCGGGCATGGTGACGATCGATCGTTGACGTACGATCAGGCGGAACCTGTAGGAGCGGATCCTATCCGCGACTGCGCCGTCGCAGCCCCGGTCGCGGATAGGATCCGCTCCTACAACGGGAGTCCGTGCAGCAGCCGCTCACGCAGGCGCGGCTGATCCAGCTGCTCCAGCCACCAGCGCAGCGCACGCTGTTCGCCGGAGCGGCCGACCCAGGCGACGTACAGCGTGTTCGCTTCGCGCGGATCTTCGGTGGCTTTCTCGACCAGTTGCCCCGATTCCAGCAGCGCGGCGACGCGTTTGCGCGGCAGCCAGCCGACGCCGAGGCCGGCACACTGCGCCTCGATCTTGTCGCGCATCGACGGCATCGCCAGCACCGGCTGCCCGCCCTGGATGCCGTAGCTGCGTTTGCCTGCGGAGGCGCGCGAGGTGTCGGCGACCACGACCGCGCGATACGCCAGCCGCTGCTCGCGCGTCAGCGGTGTATTGATCTTCGCCAGCGGATGACGCCGCGCGACCGCGAACACCCAGTCGATCACGCCGAGTTCCTTCCATTGCAGGCCGGCGATGGTCGGCGCCTCGTTGGTCGAGCCGATCACCAGGTCGGCGCGGCCATCGGCCAATGCCTCCCAGGTGCCGTTCAACACCTCATAACCGAAACGCAGTGCGACGTTCGAGCCCAGCGCGTCGAAGGCCGGGATGATTTCGCGTAGCGGCGCGAAGTCCAGGATCTCGTCGACGTGAATGCGCAACTGCTCTTCCCAGCCGCCGGCGATCTGGCGCACACGACGCTCCAGGCGCTCGGCATCGGCGCCGATACGCGCCGCCTCTTCGGCGAGCAGGGCGCCGGCCGGGGTCAGCGCCATGCGATAGCGACGCCGGTCGAACAGCAACGCGTCGAAGCGCGCCTCCAGTTGCCTCGCCGCATATGAAATCGTCGACGGCGCCTTGCCGAGTTTCGCCGCCGCACGCGACAAACTGCCGGCGCTGCGGATCGCGTCGAGCAGGTCCAGATCGTCGCGGCTGAGCATGCTGTTCCCCGGTCAACAGGCAGCGGTCATTGGAACACGGCGGCATTCATCCGGCAGCCCGTCGCAGCGCGCGATGCTTTAGGCCTGCGAGACACGATGCACCGTCAGGAGACGATATGAAAACCACACAAAACAGCGGAAAAACCGCAGAGAAAACCAGCAAACCCGACCTGAAGCGTCGCGATGGCGCGCCGGTGAACGACCCGCACCGCGAAGACGTGATGAACGGCGCACACCAGGGCAGCACCGGCCAGCGCGACAAGCACGATCGCTAGCTAGCGCTTCAGCGGCAGCTTGTATCTGAAGGTGTAGGCGTGAGCGCCACCGCTGACGTCGATGCTCATCGTGCCGCTGATGCCGGCGAGTTCGTCGGTGCCGGAATCCGGTACCACACTGACGCTCAGCTCCGGCTCGCCCCTGTCCATCGTGCCGCTGTGCTGCAGCACGAAACTGCCGCTTTTTCCGTCAAGGGTGCCGCTGACTTTTTCGATCGCGACATAGCCGGCCGAGCCTTTCTCGGCGGTGCCGGCACTGAGCATCTGGCCCTTGCTGCTCGCCTCGAGATCGCCATGAAACTGCTTGGCGATCAGCAGCCGCGACAGCAGCGGATCGGCGACGGCGTCTTCCAGGGCCTGCGGCGTCAGCTTGACCTCGAAGCTGCCTGTGGCGGTGTGATTCACGGTTTCATTGAGCTTGTGGGTTTCGACGCGCATACCGGGGCTTTGCGCGCGCACCGGTGCGGCCGAGAGCAGCGCGATGGCGATCAGCGCCGGGCGATGACATAGCGAGAGTCGGGATTTCATCGCGCGCAGCCTAGCTGATACGGCGCGCAGCGGCCGCTGCATTGAGCCGGTCGCGCAGCGCCAGCAACTGGTCGCGGATCGCGGCCATCTCGTCCCACGGGATCGCACAGGCACCGGCGACGCCGATCGGCACGGCCTCGGCTTTCTTCTGCAGCGCGCGTCCGGCATCGCTCAAGGTGATGCGCACCTGGCGCTCGTCCTCGGGATTGCGCGTGCGCCGCACCAGGCCAGCGCTCTCCAGACGCTTCAGCAGCGGCGTCAAGGTTCCGGAATCCAGATGCAACAAGGCGCCGATGTCCTTCACCGCGACGTCGTCGCGCTCCCACAGCACCATCATCGCCAGGTATTGCGGATAGGTCAGGCCGATCACGTCCAGCAGCGGCTTGTAGATGCCGTTGAACGCCAGCTCGGTGGAATACACCGCGAAGCAGATCTGGTTGGCGAGCCGCAGCGACTCCGGCACGGCGGCGGCTTTTTTCTTGGCCATGACATGGCTCCAGCGAGGAAAGGCAGCCTGAAAGATGGCCACGCCATGTTCGCAATTCAATTGCCAACAATCAAATAGCGATAAAAGAGGTGCTGTTTATTCCAAATAATTACTTTGCACGCAATTGAATTGCGAATAATGTCTGCCCCACGTACTACGCAGCACCCACCAAAACCCCGAACAAGGAGTCCACCATGTCAACCAACGTCCTGTATCGCACCAGCGCCACCGCCAACGGCGGCCGCGACGGCCAGTCCGCCACCGACGACGGCAGCCTCTCGGTCAAGCTCGCCACGCCCAAGGAACTCGGCGGTGCCGGCGGTGCCGGCAATAACCCGGAACAGCTGTTCGCGGCCGGCTACTCGGCCTGCTTCCTCGGCGCGATGAAGTTCGTTGCCTCGCAGGGCGGCCCCAAAGTGCCGGCGGAAACCACGGTGCAGGCGACGGTCGGCATCGGCCCGCGCAGCGAGGGCGGCTTCGGGCTGGAAGTGTCGCTGGCGGTGTCGCTGCCCGGCCTGGCCAAGGAAGAAGCCACCGCGCTGGTCGAAAAGGCGCATCAGGTCTGCCCGTATTCGAACGCGACCCGCGGCAATATCGACGTGAAGCTCAGCGTCATTTAAGACGCGAATGTGTAGGAGCGGGCTTGCCCGCGACTGTCAGTCTTCAGTCGCGGGCAAGCCCGCTCCTGCAATTGGGTTACAGCCGCGAACATGATGATTGCCGCGCCGAGCAGGATCACCGCGACACCCAGCAGAGCGGCCAGAGTCGGCTGCACCCTGTCGGCCCGCAACAGCCAGCCGAGCGCGGTGGCGACGTAGAGACCGACGACTGCGCGCGGTCTCCACGTCGAAAGCGGGGCTTTAGCCCGAACAGGCGCCGTTGTTGCCCAGGTGCGCCTCGATCAGCACCTTGGCGCAGCAGCCGGCGACGTCGACCGGGCTGCTCGAACCCTGCGGAAAGATCATCCGCGCCTGGAAGCTGCCGCCCATCACCAGCATCAGCGAATCGCCGAGCTTGTCGGGATTGCGCGCGCCCATGTCGGCCGCCAGCTTGCGCAGGCGCTCGCGGATCTCGGCCTTGTGCGCGCGCACGACCACCAGCGCCGCGTGATCCTCTTCCTGGATCTCGACCATCACGTTGGCCATCGCGCAACCGCGGTCGCACTGTTCCACCGGCTTGTTGACGGTGGCTTCGAACAGCGCCTCGGCCTGGCGGCGCGGGTCGTTCGGGTAAGGCGCGACGACTTCGTCCCACCACTGCATGAACTGGCGGGCGGCGTCGCGCACGTATTCGGCGACCAGCTCGTCCTTGGACGGAAAGCTTCGGTAGAAGCTCATCTTGTTGGTGCCGGCCTCGCTGGCGATCGCATCGACGCCGACGCCGCGGATGCCCTGCTTGTAGAACAGGTCGCAGGCGGTCTCGAAGATGCGGTCACGGACACGGGTCTTGGCGCCGGCGCAAGGCGCCGCTTCGGCGCCACCGCCGGTTTCCGTGTTCTCGATTCTCTTGGCTTCCACTTTCATCGCGTATACCTCTTGACAGGGGTGTTACCGGTCAGTAACTATAGCACTACGTTACTTACCGGTAACACACCAGGGCATTCTCTACTAGCTCAGGGCCGGCGTCAAAAACCATCGGCCAGGCGGCAGTTTAGAAGGTATTGGTGGCGCCGGCAGCAGCGTACTTCTGCCAGTTCCACGCTGAAAGGGATATACGCCAATGAACCGATTCCTCAACGAACACGTCGGCCTCGCGGTTGCCGGCGTTCTGTTTGCCTCGCTCGCCGCTGCCGCCTGCAGCCGCGCCGAGTCCAAGCAGCCGATCCCGCCGCCGCCGGCTCCGGCGGTCACCGTCGCCACCGCCAACGTCGGCGACATCACCGACTTCGACGACTTCACCGGCCGCTTCGAGGCGGTGGACAAAGTCGAGCTGCGCCCGCGCGTCTCCGGCTATATCGACGAGGTGCGCTTCGTCGAGGGCAAGGAAGTGAAGAAGGGCGAGGTGCTGTTCGTGATCGACCAGCGTCCTTACAAGATCGAGCTGCAGCGCGCGCAGAGCGAGCTGGCGCGGATCAAGTCGCAGGCCGCACTGGCGCTGAGCGAGTCGCAGCGCGCCGAGAAGCTGCTCGCTGCGCGTGCGATCAGCCAGGAAGAGCGCGACCAGCGCGTCAGCCAGAACAGCCAGGCTTTGTCCGACATCAGCTCCGCCCAGGCCGCCGTCGACGCCGCCAGGCTCAACCTGGAATTCACCCAGGTGACGTCGCCGATCGCCGGCCGCGTGTCGCGCGCGGTGGTCACCGCCGGCAACTACGTCACCGCCGGCAGCAATGTGCTGACCTCGGTGGTGTCGCTGGATCCGATCTACGTGTCCTTCGACGGTGACGAGCAAAGCTTCCTGAAGTACCAGAGCCGCGTCGCCGGCGCCGGCTTCGGCGGCGGCTCGAGCCAGGGCTCCACCGCCGGCCCGGTGTTCGTCGGCCTGGCCAACGAGGACGGCTACCCGCACCAGGGCAAGCTCAACTTCCTGGACAACGCGCTGGATCCGCAGACCGGCACGATCCACGTGCGCGCGCTGATGGACAACAAGGACCGCCGCTTCACGCCCGGCCTGTTCGCCCGCGTGCGCCTGCCCGGCAGCGAGCACTACCAGGCGACCCTGGTCCCGGACTCGGCAATCGCCACCGATCAGGATCGCCGCTACGTGCTGGTGGTCGGCAAGGACGACACCGTCGAGTACCGCGCGGTGGAGCTCGGTGCCACCCAGGACGAGCAGCGCGTGGTCCGTGCCGGCCTGAAACCGGGTGAGCGGGTGGTCGTCAGCGGCCTGCAGCGCGCCCGCCCTGGCGCCAAGGTCGCGCCCCAGGAAGCGCCGGAGCCGGCAACGGCCAAGGCCACGATCGGTGCGCGAGTCGCGGAATCGGCTCCTTAGTTTTTCTCAGCTTGTCTCCTTCCCCCCGCGTGCGGGCGAAGGCCGGGATGGGGGCCTTGCCGCATAGGGCAGCACCGCGACTTCCGCCCCCACCCTAACCCTCCCCCGCACGCGGGGGAGGGAATTCAAGGGTTCGCTGCAACAACAAGATCTGCTTCCAAGGGAGCACTGTCATGAGATTCATTCATTTCTTCATCGAGCGGCCGATATTCGCCGGCGCTCTGTCACTGTTGCTGCTGATCGCCGGCGCGGTGTCCGCGTTCGTGCTGCCGATCGCCGAATATCCGGAAGTCGCGCCGCCGACCGTGGTCGTCACCGCGCGCTATCCGGGCGCCAATCCGCAGATCATCGCCGACACGGTCTCGTCTCCTCTCGAACAGGAGATCACCGGCGTCGAGGACATGATCTACATGAACTCGCAGTCGCAGCAGGACGGCACGCTGCAGATCACCGTGGTGTTCCGCATCGGCGCCGACATCGATCGCGCCCAGGTGCAGGTGCAGAACCGCGTCAGCCAGGCGCTGCCGCGCTTGCCCGAGGAAGTGCGCAGCTACGGCGTGGTCACACGCAAGAGCTCGCCCGACCTGACGATGGTGGTTCACCTGTTCTCTCCGGACGGCCGTTACGACGGCCTGTACCTGCGCAACTACGCGCTGCTGCAGGTGCGCGATCAGCTGGTCAGCCTGCCCGGCGCCGGCGACGTGCAGCTGTTCGGCTCCGGCGACTACGCGATGCGCGTCTGGCTCGATCCGCAGAAGATGGCCGCGCGCAACCTCGCCACCAGCGACGTGATCAACTCGGTGCGCGAGCAGAACGTGCAGGTCGCCTCCGGTGCCGTCGGCGGCGCGCCGATGAGCGACAGCGTCGAGTTCCAGCTGCCGGTGAACACGCAGGGTCGCCTGCAGAGCGAGGAACAGTTCGGCGATATCGTCATCAAGACCGGCGCCGATGGTGAAATCATCCATCTGCGCGACGTCGCCCGCCTGCAGATGGGCGCCGGCGACTACGCGCTGCGCAGCCTGCTCGACAGCAAGCCCGCGGTGGCGCTGCCGGTGTTCCTGCAGCCCGGCGCGAACGCGCTGGAACTGGCCGACAACGTGCGCAAGACCATGGCCGAGCTGAAGACGCGCTTCCCGCAGGGCGTCGACTACTCGATCGTCTACGACCCGACGGTGTTCGTGCGCGACTCGATCAAGAAAGTCATCGAGACCTTGCTCGAAGCCACCTTGCTGGTGGTGCTGGTGGTGATCCTGTTCCTGCAGAAATGGCGCGCCGCGCTGATCCCGATCATCGCGGTGCCGATCTCGATCGTCGGCACGCTCGCCGCTTTGCAGATCTTCGGCTTCTCACTCAACACGCTGACCCTGTTCGGCCTGGTGCTGGCGGTCGGCATTGTCGTCGACGACGCGATCGTCGTCGTCGAGAACATCGAGCGCGGCATCGCCGAAGGCCTGACGCCGCACAAGGCCGCGCATCGCGCGATGGACGAAGTCGGCGGCGCGATCATCGCGATCTCGCTGGTGTTGTGCGCGGTGTTCATTCCGCCGGCGCTGGTGCCGGGCTTCAACGGCCAGTTCTATCGCCAGTTCTCGTTGACAATCACGTTTGCCGCGGTGATCTCGGCGTTCAACTCGCTGACCTTGTCGCCCGCTCTCGCGGCGCTGCTGCTGCAGGGCCATCACGACAAGCCCGACCGCTTTCAGCGCCTGATCGACGGCAGCCTCGGCTGGCTGTTCCGCCCGTTCAACCGCGTGTTCGAATCCACCGGCTCGAAGTATCAGACCGGCGTGCGCAGGCTGATCCGCACCGGCGTCGTGGGTCTTGCGATCTACGTCGGCCTGGTGATCTTTGCCGGCGGCGCGTTCAAGGCCACGCCGGTAGGCTTCGTGCCGGCGCAGGACAAGGGCTACCTGATCACCATCGTGCAGCTGCCGCCGTCGACCTCGATCGAACGCACTGAAAAAATCGTGCAGAAAATCGGCGAAATCGGCCTCAAGCAGGACGGCGTGATTCACGCGGTGCAGTTCCCGGGCCTGTCGATCAACGGCTTCACCCGTAACTCGAACTCGGCGATCGTGTTCTGGACGCTGAAGCCCTTCGAGGAACGCGGCAAGGGCCTGAGCGGCCCGGCGATCGCGGCCGGCCTGAACCAGAAACTGTCGGCGATCGACGACGCGATGATCTTCACGATCGCGCCGCCGCCGATTCAGGGCTTCGGCCCGGCAGGCGGCTTCAAGATGCAGCTGGAAGACCGCACCGGCGGCGACCCCAAGGCGCTGTACGACATGACCCAGGATTTCCTGGCGAAAGCGCGAGCCAACCCGAAGCTGATGAACGTGTTCAGCAACTACGACATCAACTCGCCGCAGCTGTTCGCGGACATCGACCGGGTGCAGGCGAAGCGGCTCGGCATACAGCTCGGCGACGTGTTCCAGACCTTGCAGACTTACCTGGGCTCGTACTACATCAACGACTTCAACCGCTTTGGCCGCACCTATCGCGTGGTCGCGCAGGCCGACGAGCAGTATCGCGACCGGCCCGAAGACGTGCTGCTGCTGAAGACGCGCAACGCGGCCGGCGACATGGTGCCGCTGGGCAGCGTGCTGAAGCTGCGCAACAGCTTCGGCCCGAGCACGGTGCAGCGCTACAACGGCTATCCGTCGGCGGACATCGCCGGCGCGCCGGCGCCGGGCGTCAGCTCGGGTGAAGCGATCCAGATCATGACGCAGCTGGCGCACGACACGCTGCCGCCGGGCGTGACCTTCGACTGGACCGAGATCACTTATCAGCAGGTCGGCAACGGCGCCGGCGCGCTCGCCTTCATCTTCCCGCTGAGCGTGCTGCTGGTATTCCTGGTGCTGGCCGCGCAGTACGAGAGCCTGGCGATGCCGCTGGCGGTGATCCTGATCGTGCCGATGACCCTGCTGTCCGCCTCGCTGGGCATCCTGGCGATGAAATCGGAGATCAACATCTTCACGCAGATCGGCCTGTTCGTGCTGATCGGCCTGTCGGCGAAGAACTCGATCCTGATCGTCGAATTCGCCCGCGATCTGCAGGCCAAGGGCATGAATGCGGTGGAAGCCGCGCTGGAAGCCTGCCGCCTGCGTCTGCGGCCAATCCTGATGACCAGCTTCGCCTTCATCTTCGGCGTGCTGCCGCTGGTAATGGCCAGCGGCGCCGGCGCCGAGATCCAGAAGGCGATGGGCATCGCGGTGTTCTTCGGCATGATCGGCGTGACCTTCTTTGGCCTGTTCTTCACGCCGCTGTTCTACGTCGCGCTACGTCACTTCGTCGAGCGCCGCGAGCGCAAGGCCACCGCGGCTGCACTGCCGCCGGCCGAGCCGCTGCACTCCCACTAATCCGCAATCAATCAATCGGAAAAAAACCATGAGCAAGGACAACAGGAAAATCGCGCTGGTCACCGGCGGCAACCGCGGTATCGGCTACCAGACCGCGCTGCAGCTGGCGCAGCAGGGCGTCCACGTGATCGTCGGCGCGCGCCGCATCGAGCAGGGCAACGAGGCGGTGCAGCAGATCAAGCAGGCCGGCTTCGACGCCGAAGCCTTGCAGCTCGACGTCGGCGACTCGGCGAGCATCCAGGCGGCGGCGGCCGAAATCGGCAAGCGCCACGGCCGCCTCGACATCCTGGTCAACAACGCCGGCATTCTCGGCGACCAGGTCGAAAAGCCCAGCCAGCAGACCTTGCCGAGCTGGCGCCAGGTGTTCGACATCAACCTGTTCGGCCTGGTCGAAGTCACCAACGCGCTGCTGCCGCTGCTGCACAAGTCCGGCGCCGGCCGCATCGTCAACGTGTCCAGCCTGCTCGGCTCGATCGCCCAGCATCTCGAACCGGGCTCGTCGATCTACGACATGAAGTTCGTGCCGGCCTACAACGTGTCCAAGACCGCGGTGAATGCCTGGACCGCGCAGCTCGCCTACGAACTCAAGGGCAGCAAGATCAAGGTCAACACGATCCATCCGGGCTATGTGAAGACCGAGATGAACCAGGGCGGCGGCGAAATGGAGGTGCCGGACGGCGCCAGGACCAGCGTGCAGATGGCCCTGATCGGCGACGACGGCGCCAGCGGCAGCTTCACCCACCTGGGTGAAACGATCCCCTGGTAAAACAAAGACGAATCAGATTGCGCAACCGCCCCCGTTCGTCCCGAGTAGCTCACGCCGTGAGCGTATCGAGGGACACGTCGAGCTGAATCGGGCCCCTCGATACGCCGCAAGCGGCTACTCGGGACGAACGGGGAGTCTTACATCGACAGCGTCGCAAGACTTCAGACCCATTGCACAAGGAACAAACCATGACCGACAAACTCCTCACCCCCGTCAAGCTCGGCGACCTGCAGCTGCGCAACCGCATCGTGATGTCGCCGATGACGCGCACGCGCGCCAGCCTCAGCCATGTTCCCAGCGAGCTGATGGTCGAGCACTACACGCAGCGCGCCGACGCCGGCCTGATCATCACCGAGTGCTCGATGGTCAGCGCCGACGCCTCGGCCTTCATCACCGATCCGGGCATCTTCAACGACGCGCAGATCGCCGCCTGGCGCAAGGTCACCGATGCGGTGCACGCCAAGGGCGGGCTGATCGCGATGCAGATCTGGCATCCGGGCCGCGCCACGCATCCGTACAACAACGACGGCGTCGAGTCGGTGTCGTCCACCGACCGCGCGATCCGCGACGACGGCATCAACACGCTGGCCGGCAAGCAGCCGCAGGCAACGCCGCGGCGTCTGCGCATAGATGAGCTGCCGGGCATCGTCGCGCAATTCCGCAAGGGCGCCGAGAACGCCAAGCGCGCCGGTTTCGACGCGGTGCAGATTCACGGCGCGCACGGTTATCTGCTCGACCAGTTCCTGCGCGACAGCGTCAACGACCGCAAGGACGAATACGGCGGCAGCATCGCCAACCGCGCGCGGCTGCTGTTCGAAGTCGTCGACGCCGCGATCGCCGTCTACGGCGCCGGTCGCGTCGGTCTGCGCATTTCGCCGCTGGTGGCCTACAACGACGTCAGCGATTCCGATCCGGTGGAGCTGGTGCGCTATGTCGCCGAACAGTTCGAGAAGCGTCGCGGCGGTTTCTTCGAGCTGCGCCACAACCAGCACAGCGATCCGAAGGAGCTGGAGCTGGCCGGCATCGCGCGCAACATCCTGACCGTGCCGCTGCTGCTCAACGGCGGCTACACGCGCGAATCCGGCGAAGCCGACGTCGAGTCCGGCCTCGCCGACGCGATCGTCTATGGCAAGCCTTACATCGCCAATCCCGACCTGGTCGAGCGCTTCCGCCTGCGCGCGCCGCTCAACGAGGTCGATTTCAGCACGCTGTATGCGGGCGGCGCGTCGGGCTACACCGACTACCCGCGTTATGAGGGAAAAACCCATGAACACGCATAAAAATCATTTCAAGATTCCGTACACCAAAACCGCGGCTGCGCTGCTGAGCGCGCTGCTCGCCGCCTGCGCGGTCGGACCGGACTACCAGAAGCCCGAGGCGCCGCAGATCGTCGGCAACAGCGACAGCGCGATGAACGTCGCCGCCACCGACGGCGTCTACGACGCGGCCAATCCGCAGCTGCAGTTCTGGACGCTGTTCGACGATCGCGAACTCAGCGCGCTGGTCGACCGCTCGCTGGGCGCGAATCACGATCTGCGCATCGCGCTGGCGAATCTCAACGAGGCACGCGCGCTGCGTCGCGAGGCGCGTTTCGACTATCTGCCGACGATCACCGCGCAGGGCGGCTACACGCGCTCGCTGCAAGCCTCGGCGCAGGCGCCGGGCTACGATCGCGACCAGCGTGAAAACGGCGTCTACAACGGCAGCTTCGACGCCTACTGGGAGCTCGACCTGTTCGGCCGCGTGCGTCGCGCCAACGAATCGGTGAAGGCCGGCGAAGAAGCGCTGGCCGCGAACCTGCACGACGCGCAGATCAGCGTCGCCGCCGAAGTCGCGCGCAACTACTTCGAGCTGCGCGGCGCGCAGGAACGCCTGGACGTGGCGCGTCGCAACGCCGCCAACCAGCTTGAGACCGTGCGCTACGCCGAGGCGCGTTTCGACGCCGGTGGCGGCACCGAGTTCGACGTGTCGCGCGCCCGCGCGCAGCTGTCGACGACGCTGGCCGCGATTCCGGTGATCGAGACCACGGTCGAGAACACCATCCATCGTCTGTCGGTGCTCAGCGGCCAGGTGCCAACCGCGCTGCAAAGCGAGCTGCGCCCGGCTGCGGCCTTGCCGGAACTGCCGCGCGTGACCAGCATCGGCCGGCCCGAAGACCTGCTGCGCCGCCGCGCCGACGTGCGGTCGGTCGAGCGTCGCCTCGCCGCGAGCACCGCCGACATCGGCGTCGCCACCGCGGACCTGTTCCCGCGCGTGACCTTCACCGGTGAAGTCGGATTCGCAGTCAAAGATACCGACCAGATCGGCCATTCGGTCGGCGAAACCTGGGGCTACGGCCCGGGCATCAGCTGGGCCGCGCTGGATCTGGGCCGCGTCAAGGCACGCATCGACCAGACCAAGGCGCGCCGCGACGGCAGCTTGGCGCTGTACGAGCAGACCGTGCTGCGCGCGCTGGAAGAGACCGAGAACACGCTGGTCGCCTACGGCCGCTCGCGCGAGCAGCTCGACCATCTGCGCGACAGCGTCACCGCCAGCGATCGCGCCGCCGAACTCGCGCGCATCCGCTTTGATGGCGGCGCCAGCTCCTTCCTCGACGTGCTCGACGCCGAGCGCTCGCAGCTTGAGGCGCAGGATCGCCTGGTGCAGGCCCGCACCGGATCGGCGACCGGCCTGATCGCGCTGTACAAGGCACTCGGCGGCGGCTGGAACGAGGCGCCGGTGAAATCGCTGAACGATCAGCCGGTCGCGGTCTCGGCGCCGCAGCAGCAACAGCGCCTGGCCTTGTCCGCCGCGAACGCGCCGAAGAAAGCCAGGGCTTTGGCCAGCTGGAGCTCGTTCAACACCACCTACCTGCCGCAAAGCGCCGCGCCATGATCGACCTGTACTACTGGACCACGCCCAACGGCCACAAGATCACGCTATTCCTCGAGGAAAGCGCGCTGGACTATCGCCTGCTGCCGGTGCATATCGGCCGCGGCGAGCAGTTCAGGCCCGAGTTCCTGAGCATCGCGCCGAACAACCGCATTCCGGCGATCGTCGATCAGGCGCCGGCCGACGGCGGCGCACCGATCTCCTTGTTCGAGTCCGGCGCGATCCTGCTGTACCTGGCGGACAAGAGCAGGCAGTTCATCCCGGCCGATCTGCGCGGCCGCAATGAAGTGCTGCAATGGCTGTTCTGGCAGATGGGCGGCCTGGGGCCGATGGCCGGGCAGAACCATCATTTCAGCCAGTACGCGCCGGAAAAGCTGCCCTACGCGATCCAGCGCTACGTCAAGGAGACCAACCGGCTCTACGGCGTGCTCGACCGGCGCCTGGCTGACAGGGCGTTCATCGCCGGCGAGGCCTACAGCATCGCCGACATGGCGATCTACCCGTGGATCGTGCCTCACGAAAATCAGGGCCAGGATCTGGGAGATTTTCCACATCTTTCGCGTTGGTTCCACGCGATCGCCGCGCGGCCCGGCACGGTTCGCGCATATCAGCTCGCAGAGCGCATCAACCAGACACCGACCGTGGACGAAGCCGCCAAGAAAATTCTGTTCGGCCAGGACGCCAGGACCGGTGCCTCGTGAGCGAGCAACCCATCATGAAACCGATCCTGATCGCCATCGCCGCCGCCACCCTGATTCTGCTCGGCCTGCAAAGCGCCGCGGATTTGTCGCGGCCCACCGGCGGATCGCTGAACGTGGCGCAGCGCGCGCCGGATGGGTCCGCGACGCGTTGAAGTGACCCGCTTGCCCGGTCGCGGACAGGGTCCGCTCCTACACGCATCCATCACGCCCTTGTAGGAGCGGACCCCGTCCGCGACCGCCGATCTGCGCGACTCCACTTGAATCCCGGATTCATCGGTTCCGCGGGGAGTCCGCCTTAACCAGCTGAGCCCCGCTGACCGATCGTTTCATGCGCTCGCGCCAGCGGCATCCGTATTTCACTTCTTTGCACTGCGGCGCGCCTGCTGCTTCAGAAAACTCAGTGCCAGCTGCTCGGCCCTGCGCGGCGCGTGGCGCAGGTCCTCGCGTATCACCCGGTGCAGGTGGCCGGCGCGCCAGGCCTCGAACACCACCGGGTTGATGTAGGACTTCTTGCAGACCGCCGGCGTATTGCCCAGCTCGCTCGCCACCTGCTTGATCGCGCAGACGATGCACGTGGTCAGCGCGCGTTCGCTGGCGACCGCAGGCAGCGGCGTGCAGCCCATCAGCGCGATCGCACGCAGGGTTCCGCCCCAGGTGCGGAAGTCTTTTGCGGTGAAACCTTCGTCGCCGTCCCTGGCACCGAGCGCGGTACGAAGGTAGTCGTTGAGCTGGCCGGAATCGACGCCGTGACGCTGGCCGTCGTCGTCCAGATACTGGAACAGCTGCTGCCCCGGAATCTGCCGGCAGGCACGGACGATGCGCGCCAGGCGCTTGTCACTGATTACGACTTCGCGATCGACCCCGCCCTTGGCACGGAAGCGGAACATCGCGCGGCCATCGCGGACGAACTGCACATGCCGGTCACGCAAGGTGGTCAGGCCGAAGCTCTGGTTGCTGCGCGCGTACTCGACGTTGCCGACGCGAATCAGCGTCGAATCCAGCAGCGCGGCGAGCACCGCGAGCACCTTGTCGCGCGGCAGGCCTGGCAACGCCAGATCGCGCTTTATTTTGCGGCGCAGCTTCGGCAGCGCCTCGCCGAACTCGATCATGCGTTCGAACTTGCTGCCGTCGCGCGCGGCGCGCCATTGCGCGTGATAGCGGTATTGCTTGCGGCCGCGGGCGTCGATCCCGGTGGCCTGCAGATGACCTTTTGGCTGGGCGCAAATCCAGACGTCTTTATATGCCGGCGGGATCGCGAGCTGGATGATGCGCGCGATCGTGTCGTCGTCCTTTACCGGTTTTCTGGTTCGGGCATCGAGGTAGCGGAAACCGGCCTTGGTCTTGATGCGGGTGATACCGGGGTCGCGATCGGAAACGTAGCGCAGGCCGGCGGCGCGCGCGGCGGTTTGGGCCGCTTCGGTCGTTTCGGCGTTCGTCGCTCGCAGTTCGGGGATCGCGCCATCCATGGTTTCAGAATGGGGCGGTGTGTCTGAATCTGTCGTGAGCGAGCGGTGCTGGCTGTCGCTGTCGTGTTGTTGTGCTCTGCGGGTTTGCAGGCCTCGCCCGCGTGGCCGAAGAAGGCACACCCTGGAACCCGGTACAGCGAAGTATCCGAACCTGTAGGAGCGGACCCTGTCCGCGACTGCGCCGTCGGAGTGTGAGTCGCGGACAGGGTCCGCTCCTACAGGTCGAGCGCGGCGCTTTTGACTGCCGCCGATCGGGAAGCGCAGCCTTAGCTCAGTGCTTCGGAAAGAACAGGGAGCGAAGCTTGATCACGGCCGTGATCATCGGCACGACAAACGACGGGATCGGCTTCTCGGCGGTGACCAGCCCCGACAGCTGCTTCTTGTACTTGTCCGTCAGCGGCGGAAACATCTCGCGCGGGTCCTGCAGCGGCGGCCCTTCCTCGACGATCGCGCGCGCGTTCGAGCACTCGTTGAACGTTGCGAAGCCGACCATGCGGCCGATGCCGCTGGAATTCACGCCGCCGAACGGCAGATGCGGATTGGTGCCCGACTGCACGACATTGTGATTGACCACGCTACTGCCCGAGGTCGTGTGGCGGATGAAAAACTCGGTCGCCTCTTTATCCTTCGAGAACACATACAGCGCCAGCGGCTTGTCGCGAGCCGCGATATACGAGATCACTTCCTGGCGATCGCGGTACGGCACGATCGCGATCACCGGCCCGAAGATTTCTTCCTTCATCAGCCGCATGTCCTCGGTCACGCCGGTGACCACGGTCGGCGCGATGTAGCGATCCTCGGCGCGATAGTCGCCGCCGATTTCGAACGTCGCACCCTTGGCGCGCGCATCGTCGATCAGGCCCTTGATGCGCTCGAAGTGACGCGCGTTGATGATGCGCGGAAACTCGGGGTTGTTTTCGAAGCCGCTGCCGCGCGGGTTGTACATCGCGCTGATTTCCCGCACCAGCGCAGCGGTGTAGCGATGCGCGACCGACTCGTGCACCAGCACGTAATCCGGCGCGATGCAGGCCTGGCCGGCGTTGCACATGCGGCCCCAGCTGGTCTTCAGTGCCGCGTCCTCGACGTCGGCACTGACGTCGATGATGCTCGGATTCTTGCCGCCCATCTCCAGCGTGACGGAGGCAAAATGATCCGCCGCCGCTTTCATGACGATGCGGCCGACGTGGTTGTTGCCGATGTAGAAGATGTGATTGAACGGGCAGGCGAGCAGCGCCTGCGCGGCTTCGGCGCCGCCTTCTATCAGGCTCAGCTCGCCGTCGGGGAACGCCTCCTTGACGATCTTCGCGCATAGCGCGGAGGAATGCGGCGACAGCTCGCTGGGCTTGATGATGATGCTGTTGCCGCCGGCGATCGCGCCGAGCACCGGCAGAAAACCGATCACATAGGGCGCATTCCAGCTCGGCAGCACCAGCACCGTGCCCTTGGGCTCGTAGCGCACGTAGCACTTTTTGCCGAGGGTCATCAGCGAGGCCGGCGCCGGCTTGGGCGTCATCCAGTCACGCAGGTTCTTGGCGATGAAATCGGCCTCGAACTTCAGCATCACCAGCTCGCCGTCCATGTCCGGCGGCGTCAGGCCACGTTCGAGCCTGCCGGTTTCATAAATCTGCTCGCGATATTTCATCATCGTCTTCATCAGACGCTGAATCTTGGCGATGCGCTGCTCGGCCGTGGTGTCGACCAGCGCCGGCGCCATCGCCTTGACGCGATCGAACACCGCGCGGATCGCATCGGCCTGCATCGGCATATCGGTAGCAGCATTCATGGTCGAACCCCCGACTCAGTGACCGGCGCGGCCTGCCGCTTCCGGCGTGAACAGCGAAGCCGACATCGGCGTGTTGATGCGCCACCAGTCGTTGCCGCGCTCGTTGACCAGATAACCCGCTTCGTAGGCACCGGCGGTCAGGTCCATGTAGAACGAGGCGCCGCGGTGGAAACTCGCGGATTCCTGCGAGTAGTGATAGGTGATCATCGAGATGCGCCACAGCTGGTCGCGGCCGTCGTAGTTGTCGGCCCACAGCACCTGCCAGTTGTCCTCATCGACGTAGATCTGGCGCTTTTTGTAGATGTGGCGCACGCCTTCCTTCAACGTCGCCTCGAGCACCCACACGCGATGCATTTCGTAGCGGATGTAGTCCGGGTTGGGCACGTTCGGCTTGATGATGTCGGAATACTTCAGCGCCGGATCGTTGATCTTGAAGTTGTGATACGGCACGTAGATTTCTTTCTTGCCGACCAGTTTCCAGGTGTAGCGTTCCGGCGAGCCGTTGAAGCCGTAGTCGTCGTCGATGGTGCGTGCGCCGGCCGGGGGCACCGGGTAGTCGAAGCCGATTTCCGGCGCCTGGCGCACGCGCCGCGTGCCGGGCAGGTACTGCCAGGCCTGGGTGTGATCCTTGGCGAAATTGTTCGGCTGGAAACCGACCGCGACATAGCCCTTGTCGCGTTCCGGCAGCGAGTAGCCGGTGTAGAAATACGCATTGATGCGCTGATCCACAAACTGCAGGCGCTTGGCGGGATCGTTCATCAGGTTGTAGGTCATGAACTTGTTGCGACCCCAGGCGACGCTGCCGTTGGCGTACACGTTGGCGATATCACAGACCGCTTTCTCGGTGCTGGGCCGGAACGAGGTCGTGGTGTTCCAGATCACTTCCAGGCCGCTTTGCGGAATCGGGAACGACGAGGCGCCGCCGGTGCCGGTGGCGCCCCGGCCGTCGTCGACCAGCTCGGCGCTGACCGCGTTCTTCTTCGAGGTATCGCA
The DNA here is from genome assembly GCF_965279055.1 of Hydrocarboniphaga sp. NCBI lineage: Bacteria > Pseudomonadati > Pseudomonadota > Gammaproteobacteria > Nevskiales > Nevskiaceae > Hydrocarboniphaga > Hydrocarboniphaga sp. The sequence goes on from NZ_OZ257125.1 coordinate 4,432,626, forward strand.
GACCCAGGACGGGAAGCCGAAGTCGCGATGGCTGGGATAGACGTTGACCTTGTAGTTCGGATACTTCTTCAGCATCGCCTTCTGGCCTTCGGTCAGATTGGCGGCGTACTGCGCCATGTTGGCGGCGGTGATCGTGAACTTGGGCTTCTCGTCGGCATAAGGGCCGGGCTCGTAGCCGCTGGGGCCCTTCATGCCCGGCCATTTGCCGACGTATTTGCCGGTGTATTCGGCGACGCCGGTGGCGCTGCCGGCGCGCTCGGCGCCGCCGCAGGTCAGCCGCGGGCCATCGAGTTCGGCGGCCTTTTCGGGCGTGACCTTGGCCAGGCTTGCCGTGATCGGCAACAGCAAGCCGGCGATCAGGGCCACACAGCCGCTCAGGCGGATTCCACGCTTCATACCGTTCTCCTCATCGCGTGAGCCCTGGCGGTGTACCGCTGCGCCGGGCTCGTATTCGTATCGAAAGATGCTGGGTCGTCAGCATCCTCTGATGGCTGCGGCGGGCTTACATCATCCGAAATAAGTACCCCGGCAATGAGGTGAACCTGTAGGAGCGGCCTTGGCCGCGACTGAGGCTCCGGGGGCACAGTCGCGGACAGGGTCCGCTCCTACAGTGGCGGGGGTAGCGTTTCGCCGCGCGTTTGTGCGACACCGGCGAGCAGATGCTGCAACAGCCGCTTCCAGTCGCCGGAACCCAGATCCACCTGCGCCGCAACCGCCGCGCGTATCAGCGGTAACTCGTCGGCGGCGCGGTCCGCCAGCGCGCGCACGAAGGCGTCCTGCTCGTCACCCGCATCGGCACGGGCACGCTGCGCGGTCGCCGCGACCGCGGCACCGACCGTCAGCATGCCGATCGCGCGAAACAGATGCAGGCCTTCGGCGGGCGAGAAGCCGTGCTGGTGCATCGCCGCCAGAAACGGCTCCAGGTAATCGACCTCGATGTCCGGCCCCAGCCGGCCGCGCATCAGCTCCTGGATCACCAGCGGTTCGCGCGCCAGCGATTCGAACAGGTTTTCGGCGTAGCGCGCGGCGAGCTGCGACCAGTGCAGATCGGCCGCGCTCGGCAGCCGCCGTTCCATCGCCAGCCTGACCGTGGCCAGCCGCAGCAGCTCGTCGCGATTGCGCACGTGGCGGTACAGCGTCGACGAGCCGACGCCGAGCCGCTCGGCGACCATCGGCAAGCTGACCCGGTCCAGGCCGATTTCCAGCGCCGCGTCGAGAATCAGCTGCAGGTTGACGCGCGGCGGCCGGCCAACACGGCCCGGCGTGGCGGCGGGCACGACGGCGGTTTCGGCGGCATCCGGGCTCATGCCAGCAGTCTCCCGCAGCCGCCCCCGCGGTTCATCCCCCGCACGGACTACGCGCCGATGCCGGCTCCCGATCACGCTGCATCAAAACCACGGGGAAACCGACATGGCGCGCTGGCTCGACCGCTTTCTGATGCTGCTGTTCGCACTGGCCGGGTTCACGTCCCTGGTCTACACCCCACTGTTCCTGCTGGGCTGCGGCTGGGACGGGCTGGCACTGGGCGCCGACGGACCGTGCGCCGCAAGCTGGGCCGGGCGCGGCTGGCTGGCCTACACCCAGGTCGAGCCGCTGTATTCGAACATTCCGATCTGGCTGCAGATGGTCAACGAGTTCGATACCTACTTCTTCGGCTGGTTCTACCTGTTGTCGCTGATCGTGTTCCTGCGCGGCCGCCAGCGGCATCCCGGCTACCGCGCGCTGGCCACGTTCATGAGCGGCATGATGGCCTACGCGATGACCTTCTACATGGTCTGGGAGATCCGCACCTACCGCGACACCGGCGCCGACCTGGGCGCGGTGATCACGTTCAACGGCATGTGGGTGCTGCTGTTCGTGAGCCTGATGGCACGGCTCTATCTGGTCCGCGAGCCTGAGTCCGCCGCGGCCTGATCAGCGCCGGCTCGCCGGCGCGGCACCGGAGCACACCACCGGCTGCAGCCCTGCCCCTTGCCGGGAGCCCTCTGAAAAAATCTTGACAGGCAGTTTCTGCAGGATCAGTATCTGCCGCGTCAATATCTGCCTAGGCAGCTAATTCAGATGGCCCAGCATTACGACGTCAAGAGTTTCAGCTCCGGCAAGAGCATCGGTTACCTGGTCAAGCTCGCCCATCTGCTGATGGTCGACCGCGCCACCGAGGCCTTTGCCGGCCACGATCTGTCGTTCGTGCAGTGGGTGGTGATGATCCGCCTCAAGGAAGGCAAGGAAGTCACAGCCAGCGATCTGTGCCGCGCGCTGCGCCACGACACCGGCGCGCTGACGCGGATGATCGACCAGCTCGAGGAACGCGGCTACGTCTCGCGCCTGCGCAGCAAGGAAGACCGCCGCGTGGTGCGCCTGGCGCTGACGGCAGCCGGCACGCGTATCACCGACCAGCTGACACCGATCGTCGTCGAGCGCCTGAACACCGCGCTGGCCGGCTTCAGCAAAACCGAATTCAACGAACTGTCGCGTCTGCTGACCAAGCTCATCGACACCTTGCAGGCGGCAACCGGCGCCGGAGAATCCTGATGCAAACACTCAAGACCATGGCGACCGTGCTGGCGCCTGCCGCGATGCTGCTGGCGGCCGGCTGCGCCGCGGTGCCCAAGACCGAGCCGGCGATCAAGGCGGTCGACGCGCAGCAGCTCGGCCTGTCGCAGCAACGCATGCTCGCGGTCGATCAGCAGTGGTGGAAGGGCTTCGGCGATCCGCAGCTGGACTCGCTGATCGAGGAGGCGATGGCGCGCAACCCGACGCTGGACGAGGCGATCTCGCGGGTGCGCCGCGCGCAGGCGCAGGCACTCGCCGCCGGTGCCGGCAGCCAGCCGCAGCTGTCGCTGGACGGCAATGAAACGCGCCAGCGCCTGTCCGAGAATTACACGGCGCCACCCAAATCCGTCGGCTTCGGCGCCGGTGGCGGTGGCGTCTACTGGATCGGCGAACTCGGCCTGAACCTGGGCTGGGACCTGGATTTCTGGGGCCGCCAGGCGAGCCTGCTGCAGGCGGCGAAAATGCAGGCTTACGCAGCCGAACTCGATCGCGCCAGCGCCAGGCTCGCGCTGGCCGGCTCGATCGCGCAGGCCTATGTCGACCTGTATCGCGCCTACGAACTCGCCGATGTCGCCGCCGACGCCGAGACACAGCGCGCCTCGCTGCTGCAGCTGGCGCAGAGCCGCGTGCGCGCCGGGCTCGATACCAATGTGGAAGTGAAGAATGCCGAGGCGATGCTGCCGCAGGCGCGGCTCGCAAGGCTGATGGCCGAAAACCAGCGCGACGTCGCCGTGCATCGCCTGGCCGCGCTCGCCGGCCACGGCGCCGACTGGTACGACAAGATCCAGCGCCCGCAGCTGAAGCTCGACGCGGCACTGCCGCTGCCCGACGCGCTGCCGATGGATCTGCTGGCGCACAGACCCGACGTGATCGCGGCGAAGACGCGCATCGACGCGGCCACCGCCGATCGCGCCGCCGCCAAAGCCGCGTTCTATCCGGACATCAGCCTGCGCGCCTTCGCCGGCTTTCAGGCTGTCGGCCTGGACAAGCTGCTGGATTCCAACAGCGCCGCCTATGGCGCCGGCCCGGCGATCCATCTGCCGATCTTCGACGCGCACCGGCTCGAGGCCGGCTACATCGGCGCGACCGCGGAGATCGACGGCGCGGTGTCGCAGTACAACGACACCGTGCTCGGCGCGGTGCGCGATGTCTCCGACGCGCTCAGCCGCGGCGACTCGCTGATGCGCCAGCATGGCGAATCGGCGCAGAGCCTGAGCGCAGCGCAGGCTGCCTACGACCTGGCGAAAAGCCGCTACCAGTCCGGCCTGAGTTCGCAGCTCACCGTGCTCAATGCCGAGACGCAGTTGCTCGGCCTGCGCGCCAACATGATCAGCATCAACGCCAATCTGGTGATCTCGCGCGTGACCTTGCTGCTGACGCTGGGCGGCAGCTTCGAGCCGCCGTCCGACAGCGCCGCGATCAATACCGATAACGCTACTTCCCCTACTTCCGCCGCCGCCGGTTCCGGAGCGCAATCATGAATCAGACCCCTCAAAATCCCGCGGCCGCGCCTGCTGCTGCGCCGAACAACAACAAGCGCCGCGGCCGGCTGATCGTGCTCGGCATCGTCGTCGTCGCCGCGCTCGTCGGCTACGGCATCTACTGGTACACGCACGCGAGGTTCTTCGAAGGCACCGACGACGCCTACGTCGCAAGCGATCTGGTGCAGATCACCTCCGAGGTCGCCGGCACCGTGATCGCGGTACATGTCGACGACACCCAGCACGTCGAACGCGGCCAGGCTCTGCTCGAACTCGATCCCGCCGACGCGGAAGTGGCGATGGCCTCGGCCGAAGCCGAACTCGCGCGCAGCGTGCGCAGCGTGCGCGGCGTGTTCTCGCAGGCCGACGGCATCAAGGCGCAGATTCGCGAGCGCCAGGTTGCACTGAGTGCCGCACAGTCCGACCTCAAGCGCCGGCAGATGTCGGCCGGCGACGGCAGCGTCTCGGCCGAGGAACTGCAGCATGCCAAGGACCAGGTTGCCAGCCTCAGCGCCGCGCTGAACGTCAGCAACGAAAGCCTGGTGACGACGCAGGCGCAGATCAGCGGCACGCAGATCGAAAGCAATCCGCAGGTGCTCGCGGCCGCGGCCAAGGTGCGTGAAGTGGCGCTGTCGCTGAAGCGCACCAGGATCAATGCGCCGGTCGCTGGCGTGGTCGCGCGCCGCGGCGTGCAGATCGGCTCGCGCATCGCGCCGGGCACGCCGCTGCTCGCGGTGGTGCCGCTGGACCAGGCCTGGGTCGACGCCAACTTCAAGGAAGTGCAGCTGCCGAGCATGCGCATCGGCCAGCCGGTGGAGCTGCATGCCGATCTTTACGGCGGCGACGTCACCTATCACGGCAAGATCGCCGGCCTCGGCGCCGGCAGCGGCAGCGCCTTCGCCCTGCTGCCGGCGCAGAACGCCAGCGGCAACTGGATCAAGATCGTGCAGCGCGTGCCGGTGCGCATCGCGCTCGATCCGCAGGAGCTGGCCGCGCATCCGCTGCGCGTCGGCCTGTCGATGAAAGTCGAAGTCGATCTGCACGACACCTCCGGCTCGCTGGTCGCCTCCACCGTGCGGGCGCAGCCGCAGCGCACGGTGATGTCGGAAGACCATAACGACGAGATCGACGCGAAGATCGCCAGGATCATCGCCGACAACGCCGGCCTGGCGGTCGATGCGGCCGGCCGCAGCCAATGAGCGGCGCCGGTAGCAATGCAGCTGCGGGCGCGCCGCCGGCATTGCCGCCGGTCAAGGGCTCGCATGCGCTGGTGGCGACCGCGCTGGCCGTCGGCACGTTCATGCAGGTGCTCGACACCACGATCGCCAACGTGTCGATTCCGACGATCTCCGGCAACCTGGGCGTGTCCAGCGATCAGGGCACCTGGGTGATCACCTCGTTCGCGGTCGCCAACGGCATCTCGGTGCCGCTGACCGGCTGGCTGATGCAGCGCTTCGGCGTGGTGCGCGTATTCGTGCTGTCGGTGCTCGCGTTCACCATCGCCTCGTTCCTGTGCGGCGTCGCCTGGAGCCTGTCGTCGCTGATCATGTTTCGCGTGCTGCAGGGCGCGGTGTCGGGGCCGATGATTCCCGGATCGCAGGCCCTGCTGATGTCGATTTTCCCGCCACACAAGAAAGGCACGGCGCTGGCGATCTGGTCGATGACGACCCTGGTCGCGCCGATCTGCGGGCCGATACTCGGCGGCCATATTTCCGACAACTATTCCTGGCCGTGGATCTTCCTGATCAACGTGCCGGTGGGCCTGTTCTGCGCGGCGATCTGCTGGAGCGGGCTCAAGGGTCGCGAGACACCGACGCGGCAGATTCCGATCGACAGCGTCGGCCTTGGCCTGCTGGTGGTCTGGGTCGGTGCGTTGCAGATCATGCTCGACACCGGCAAGGATCATGACTGGTTCGCGTCGAGCGCGATCGTGGTCGAGGCGATCGTCGCCGCGGTCGGTTTCGTCGCCTTCATCATCTGGGAACTCGGCGAGAAGAACCCGATCATCGACCTGAGCCTGTTCAAGAACCGCAACTTCAGTTTCGGCGTGCTCGCGTTCTGTGTCGGCTATGCGCTGTTCTTCGGCTCGGTGGTGCTGCAGCCGCTGTGGATGCAGACCTGGCTCGGCTATACCGCGACCTGGGCCGGCCTGGTCGCCGCACCCAGCGGCGTGGTCGCCGTGCTGCTGTCGCCGCTGGTGGGCAAGAACATCGGCCGCTTCGATCCGCGCCTGTTCGGCATGGCCGCGTTCATCATCTTCGGCATTTCGTACTTCATGCGCGCTGGCTACACCGCCGACGCGAGCTACCTGACGTACATGATTCCGCTGCTGGTGCAGGGCATCGGCATGTCGATGTTCTTCGTCGCGATGCTGACCATCCTGCTCGACGGCGTGCCGGACAACAAAATCCCGGCGGCCTCGGGCCTGTCCAACTTTCTGCGCATCACCGCGGGCGCGTTCGCGACCTCGATCGTCACCACGTTCTGGGATCGCCACGCGGCGCTGCACCAGACGCGGCTCGCCGAGGCCACGAGCATTTACGATCCGCGCCTGCAGCAGGCGGTCACCGGGCTCAACGGCCTGGGCCTGAACGATCAGCAGGCGGTCGGCGCGCTGACCCGCACGATGACTGGCCAGGCGTATCTGATGTCGGCGCTGGATTTCTTCTGGATCTGCGGCTGGATCAGCTTCGCCGTCGCCGGCCTGGTGTGGTTCACGCGGCGGCCTCGCGGCGCGGCGCATGCGGTGGCGGCGGATTGACGCAAGCCTGAATCCGCCATCCCGGGGTTCGGGTGGAACCCTTGGCGGTATGCGACGATTCGCCTCCGCATGAGAAAAACCCTGTCCCGAGTCCTGCGCGATGACTGGCTGCTGCTGACGCTGGCCGTCGCCGCGATCCTGCTGCTGGCGCTGCGCCCGCAGCCGCCGCTGGCGGTCGCGCGGCTGATCGACTGGCAGACCATCGCCGCACTCGCCGGCCTGCTGATGCTGACCAAGGGCATCGAAAGCAGCGGCGCGCTGCAGGCCCTGGCGCGCCGGGTACTCGAGCGCGTGACCCGCCTGCGTGCGCTGGCACTGATGCTGACCGCGCTGGCCGCGGCGCTGTCGGCGGTGGTCACCAACGACGTCTGCCTGTTCCTGCTGGTGCCGCTGACGCGCGCACTGGCGCAGCAGGCCGAGCTGCCGCTGGCGCGCATCGTCGCGCTGGAGGCGCTGGCGGTGAACGCCGGCTCGGCGCTGACGCCGATCGGCAATCCGCAGAACCTGTTCCTGTGGCAGTTCTCGCACATGGGCTTCGGCGAGTTCGTGGTGATGATGCTGCCGGCGGTGGCGATCATGCTGGCGCTGTTGTTGCCGGTGGCCTGGTTCGCGCTACCGGATGCGACCGTGTCGCTGCGCGGCGGCGAGCCGCAGACGCCGCCACAAAAGCGCCTGCTGTGGACTTCGGCCGGGTTGTTCGCACCGTTCGTGCTGGCGCTGAACTTCGGCCTGCTGTGGCCGGCGCTGGCGATCGTCGCGCTGGTGTTCGTCATCGCGCATCGCCGCGTGCTTGGCCAGGTGGACTGGAGCCTGCTGCCGATCATCGCGCTGATGTTCGTCGACATGCGCCTGCTGGCGTCGCTGCCGGCGGTGGCGGCCTGGCTGGCGTCGTTGCCGATCGCCAGCGGTCTCAATGGCTATCTCGCCGCGCTGCTGAGTTCGCAGCTGGTCAGCAACGTGCCGGCGGCGATCCTGCTGGCGCCGCTGGTGCACGATCTGCCGGCGCTGGCCGCCGGCGTCAGCGTCGGCGGCTTCGGCCTGTTCATCGGCTCGCTGGCCAACCTGATCGCGCTGCGCCTGTCGGGCGCGCCCGGCGGCATGCGCGTGCTGCACGCGTTCTCGCTTCCGTTCCTGCTGATTTGCGGCGCGGCGGTGGCGGCACTGCAGCTGCTGTAGTACTGCTCGCGCTGATCGCGTCGGCGCTGGCCGTGGCGGCGACGCCCGACGGTAGGCCGGCACTCCCTTGCCGACCGACGTTCAGTGCCCGCTACTCGGTGAACTCGTAGACCTCGGTGTCGCACAAGTCGACCTTGCGCTGCTCGACCGCCTCACCGTCCTCGAACACGCCTTTCAGGTCATACCGGCAATCCTCGCGACGATCGCCGATGGTGATCTTGACGCTTTCACCGGGCTCGAGCACGTCCTGGCCGAGAATGTCCTCTTCCCAGTCCTCGGTGCCCGGCGGCGAGGCATAAAACTCGGTCAAGGCTGCCGAGGTTTTGTTCTTCAGCTTGAAAAGCAGATCGCCTTTGGCGGCCTGAGCCGACATCGACACCGCTGCACTGGCCAGTGCCAGCAAAACTCCCATCCACCGCTTCTTCATGTATCCCCTCCCCAGGGAATCGGGCGTGGTGCCCGGCCACAGCATAGGCCGGTAAGCCGTGCCGGCGCGAGCTAGAGTAGGCGCTGCTTTCACGACCCCGACCGCCACCCGAAGCGGAGCCTGCCAGCCCGATGCCGACCGATCGCCTTCCACGCCGTCGCTGGTGGCGGCTGCCCATCGCCGCCGCGATCCTGCTGCTGGCATATGCGCTGGCCGGCTTCGTCGGCCTGCCGTGGCTGCTGCGCACGCTCGCGCAAGAGCAGGCCGGCAGGCTCGGCCGCCAGCTCCAGATCGGCGCGATCCGCGTCAATCCGTTTACGTTCGAACTCGGCATCGACGCGCTCAAACTCAGCGAAGCCGACGGCCAGCCGCTAGTGGCATTGGATGCGCTGTATGTCGATCTCGACCTGCTGCATTCCATCCTCGAGCGCGGCGCGGTGCTGAGCGCGGTACGCTGCGATGCGCCGGATATCGCGCTGCTGATCGACGCCGGTGGCAGCCTCAACTGGAAGCGCCTGTTGCCGCCTTCCGCCGATAGCGCCGAGCCGCCGTCGGCGCTGCCGGCGCTGCGCGTCACGGAGCTGAGCATCGCCAGAGGCCGCCTCTGGTTCGAGGATCGCAGCCGGCCCGAGACCTTCAGCAGCGTCATCTCGCCGATCGCATTCACGCTGCAGGATTTCCGTACCGCGCCGGCACACCGGAACCGCTACCAGTTCAGCGCCGCCGCCAGCAGCGGCGAAACCCTGAGCTGGTCCGGCGACTTCAGCCTGCAGCCGCTCACGTCACAGGGCCATTTCGTGCTGGGCAAACTGCAGGCCGCAACGCTGACGCGCTTTCTGCAGCAGCCGTTGCCGGTACACCTGGTGTCGGGCAGCGGCGAACTCAGCGGTGACTATCAGCTGTCACTGGCCGACGCGCCGTCGCTGGAATTGCGCATCCCCAAAATCAGCCTGTATCGGCTGGCCCTGGCCGAGGCCGGCGAAGCGGCGCCGACCCTGTCGATCGCCGAGCTGTCGCTGCTGGGCCTCGATGTCTCCCTGGGCCAGCGCGCGGTCAAGCTGCAGCGCATCGAGATCAACCAGCTCAAGGCGGACGCGCAGCGCGCGGCCGACGGCAGCCTCAATTTGTCGCGGCTGTATACGCCGCCGGCCGCGTCCGGCTCACCGGCCGGCCCGCAATGGAGCGTCGCGGTGCAACGCGTCGATCTTATCGACAACGACATTCGCGTCAGCGATCACAGTGTCGAGCCGGCACTGCAGCTTTCGCTGTCGCCGCTGAATGCCAGCCTGCGCAATGTGTCGTCCGATCTGAGCGCCGCGCTGCAGATCGAGCTGTCCGGCACGCTCGGTCGCAGCGGCAAACTGCGCGCGCTGGGCGACGTGGTGCCGCAGCCGCTGTCGGCAAACCTGGCGCTGGACGCCAGCGGCATCGATCTGACCGTGCTGCAGCCCTATGTCGCGATGCACAGCGGCGTCGCGCTGCAATCCGGGCTGCTGTCGGCCAAGGGCAAGCTGCGGTACGCGCAGCCACCGGCGCCGGCCGACGCGCAGATCGCGTTCGACGGCAGCGCCGCACTGTCGCAACTCGATGTCCAGGACCGAGCGCTGAAACAGGAGCTGCTGAAGTGGCGCGAGCTGCGCGTCGCCGGCATCGACTACCGCAGCATGCCGGCGCGGCTGAGTATCGAGCGCATCGATCTGCTGGCGCCGGAGACCCGTGTGACGATCTCAGCGACGCGCGAAATCAACATCGCCACCGCGCTGGCCGCGCCCGGCTCTGCACCGCCGACTCCCGCGCCCGATGCAGCGGACAAAGCAAGCGTCACCCAAAAAACCTCGCCGGCGCTGCCCTGGACCATCGGCAGGATTCACGTCGAAGAAGGCCAGATGCAGTTCACCGACCGGTCGATCGATCCGAACTTTTCCGCCGGCATTTTCGCGCTGGCCGGCGACATCAGCGCGCTGGGCAGCGATGCCGCGGTGCGCGCGACCATCGAGCTCGCCGGCAAGGTCGACGAGTTCGCGCCGGTGCTGATCAGCGGCGAGCTGACGCCGTCGCAGTTCGATCGTTACAGCGATCTGAAGCTGAGCTTCCACAACATGGATCTGGTGCGTTTCAACCCGTATTCCGGCCGTTTTGCCGGCTACAACATCGTCAAGGGCAAGCTCAGCACCGAGCTGCATTACCAGATCCGCGACCGCGAGCTGGCCGCCGAACACCATGTGATCCTCGACCAGCTGGAGTTCGGCGATGCCACCGGCTCCAAGGATGCGGTGCCGCTGCCGATCAAGCTCGCCGCCGCGCTGCTCAAGGACCGCCACGGCGTCATCGACCTCGCGCTGCCGGTACGCGGCAGCCTCGACGACCCGGCCTTCGACATCGGCGCGATGGTCGGCAAGGTACTCGGCAACCTGCTGGTCAAAGCGGTGTCCGCGCCGTTCACCGCGCTGGCCTCGCTGTTCGGCGGCAATGGCGAAGAGCTGGCCTATGTCAGCTTCGCCGCCGGCAGCGCCGAGCTCGGCGAAGCCGAGCGGCGCAAGCTCGATCAGCTGGCGAATGCGCTGATCGAAAGACCGGAGCTGAAGCTCGACATTCCGCTGGCCGCGCTGGACTCGGAGGACGGCGCCGCGCTGGCGCGACAGCAGCTGCTCGGCCCGATCGCAGCCGATGCCGACGCCAGGCAACGACTGAAAGCGCTGGAGCAGCAGCATCGCCAGCTGCTGGGCGCCGATCCGGACTACAGCGCGCTGTCGCCGGAACCGAACGCCGACGACAAGCTCGCCGCGCGCACCGCCTTCGTCGAAGCCGCGCTCATACCCAAACTCAAACCCGACGCCGAGCAGCTCAAACGTCTCGCCATCGACCGCGCGCGCCAGGTGCAGGCCGCGATCCTCGCGCATGGCGAAATCCAGCCCGAACGCCTGTTCCTGACCGCGCGCGAATCCGCCAGCAGCGGCAGCGACGGCGACGTGCGCATGCAGTTGAGCCTGCAGTAGGTTCCCTAGGTTCTCTGCAGCCACAGATCGCGCGTACGCGCGCTGTTGAGCCACAGGCCGGTAACGCGGCCGTCGCGGCGCTCGACCGACAGGCTGCCGAGGGTCGGCAGCGGGATCGGGAACGTGCCGCCGAGCTCGAAGCCGCAGACCGCTGTGGAGAACGGCGTCAGCCGCAGGCGGCTCTGGCCGTAGTCCGGGCGCAGGTCCAGGTACAACGCGCCGTCCTCTAAAATCACCGCGAGCTCGCGATCGAAGTCGTCGTAGCGATAGCGGCCGACGAGATCCGCAGCCAGATCGGCGGCGGCAGGACCGGCATCCGGCAGGCGCGTGAACGATTCGCGGTGGCCGCTGACGGTGAAGGCCAGCTGCCCGGGTTTCCCGTCGATGCCCGCCGCCAGCAGCACCTCGATCGCGCCGTGCGCGGGACTGTTCATGCGCAGCCCGGCCTCGCTGGTTTTCAGCACGCCCATCAACTGTTGATGCACCGACAGCGCCAACACCGGCGGCTGGCCTTCCTGCGGATGCGCGACGATGCCGAACAGGCGATGCGATGCGCTCGAGTACCAGCGGCCGATGACGTCGTCGCGACCTTCGGCGATCGGCAGCACGTCAGCCGCGGGCAGTGCATCGCCGAGCACGCTGTCGATCACTTTCAGCGCCATCGCCGACGCGTTTCCATCCATGCGGTTGAACATCACGATGATGTCCAGCGCGTGCTCCGGCACGCTCAGCATCTGGCAGGTGCCGCCGAGCACCGCGCCGGCATGATGCACGATGCCGACGCCGCGATAGGTCTCGCAAATCAGGCCCAGGCCATACTCGCCGCTGGCGCCGCTGCTGTAGCGCGCCGGCTGCAGCATCTGTTGCCAGCTCGCGGCGCGGCCGACGAGCTTGTCGGCGCTGCGCAGATGCGCCAGCCAGCGCAGCATGTCGTCGATGCTCGACACCATGCCGCCGGAACCCAGCAGTTCTTCGGACGGGTACAGGCCGCGACGATAACGGCCATCGGCCTGCGGCAGATGCAGCGAGGCGATGCCGGCGATCATGCTCATGTCGCTGGGCAGCAGCTGCGTATCGCGCAAGCCGAGCGGATCGAAGATGCGCTGCTGCAGAAACCCGGCCAGCGGCATCTGGCCGACGCGCTCCACCGCGAGCGACAGCAGGTGATAGCCGTTGTTGTTGTAAACCATGCGCTCGCCGGGCGCGTCGTTGGCACTGCCGAAGCGCTGGCTCAGTTCCAGCCCGGCACCGGCGTGGAGCATCACCGGAAAGCTGCGGCAGAACAGCAGGCCCGGCAGATCGTAGGGATCGCGCAGTCCGCCGGTGTGCTGCATCAGCTGACGCACTGTCGGATCGCCGGCGGGCCCGCTCAGCTCCGGCAGCAGCTGCCTGATCGGCGCATCGATATCGATCAGCCGGTCTTCGGCGAGCAGCAAGGCCGCGAGCACCACGAACTGCTTGCTGGTCGAGCCGATGCGCATGCGCGTTTGCGGCGTGTTGAGCGTGCCGTGCTCGACGCTGGCGAGACCGAAGCCGCGGCGATAGATCGGCTGGCCGTGCTGCGCGACGCCGACGACCAGGCCGGGCGCATCGCTGCGGTTCCAGGGCTGGAACAGCGCGTCGAGTTTCTCGGCAGTCGTGGCGTTCGCTTGCATTGCTTTGTGCCCTTGATTGTCGAGCGTCACCGCTACGCTGCCGAGTGGGTACGCAGGCAGGCCCGCAACTCGGCAGGAACGGAGTCGGAGTCGCCCGCTGTTGCCGACTGTGCAGCGACGGCGCCGCCGGCGCCATCGATGAAAACACCGGAACGCCGGGTCATTGCCGCGAAGGCGGGCATGACGGTGCAGCGCGCGGCATTACAGCATTTTCACGGATGTAGCCCGGCGCTCGCGGCTGCTCTACTGGCCTGGTCAACAATTCACTGACGAGATCCCATTGAACCCGCAAGCCGCCCCGACCTTCGCCACCACGGTGGTGCTGCGCAAGCCCTATCTGCTGTTTCTCGGCGAAGCCCGCCATTTTTCGCGCGCCAAGACGGCCTTCGGCCTGCGCGACTGGGCGCCGGAAGCCTGCATCGCGCAGCTCAGCCTGCCGGCTTGCGAGGTGTCGCTGGAGCTGCCGGAAATGACGCCGGCGCAGGCCGCGGAAAAAGGCGCGGGCTCGCTGCTGATCGGCATCGCGCCGATCGGCGGACAGGTCGCGGCGAGCTGGATTCCCAGCCTGTTCGCCGGCATCGAGGCCGGGCTGGATATCGTCAGCGGCCTGCACAGCCCGCTGTCGAATATTCCGGGCCTGGCCGACGCGGCAGCGGCGCGCGGCGTGCGCCTGATCGACGTACGCAAGCCGCCGGAGAATCTGCCGGTCGGCAGCGGCCGCAAACGCAGCGGCCTGCGCCTGCTGACGGTCGGCACCGACTGCGCGCTCGGCAAGAAGTACACGGCACTCGCGTTGACCAGGGCGCTGCAAACAAAGGGCATCGCCGCGGATTTTCGCGCCAGCGGCCAGACCGGCATCATGATCGCCGGCAGCGGCATCCCGCTGGATTCGGTGGTCTCGGACTTCGTGGCCGGCGCGGCGGAATGCCTGTCGCCGGATGCGGCCGCGCATCACTGGGACATCGTCGAAGGCCAGGGTTCGCTGTTCCATCCGGCCTACGCCGGCGTCACGCTCGGGCTGATCCACGGCTCGCAGCCGGATGCGATGGTGCTGTGCCACGACCCGCATCGCACGCACATCTGGGGCTCGCCGGATTATCCGACGCCGTCGCTGAAAATCGCGATCGAGCAATACCTGCAGGCGGCGCGGCTGACCAACCCGAAGGCGCGCATGGTCGGCATCAGCTTCAACAGCTCGGCGCTGGACGACGAGCAGCGCGCGAGGCTGTTCGCCGAGACCGAAGCCGAACTCGGCCTGCCCTGCTTCGACCCGCTGAAGACCTCGCTGGACGCGGTGATCGCGCGGATGCTCGCGGCATGAAGCGCACGCTGAAGGCCTACGCGCAGGCCTGGCCGATGATCGAGCCGTTCGTGATCGCACGCGGCACGCAGACCACGGCGGACATGGTCGTCGTCGAGCTGTCGTGTGAAGGCGCGACCGGCCGCGGTGAAGCGCATGGCGTGCCCTACGCCGGCGAAACGCAGCAGACGCTGCTGCAGGACATCGAAGGCGTGCGCGCCGCGATCGAAGCCGGCGCCGACCGCCAGGACCTGCTGAAGCTGCTGCCGGCCGGCGGCGCGCGCAATGCGCTCGACGCGGCGCTGTGGGATCTGGAAGCCAAGCTCAGCGGCATTCCAGCCTGGCGCGGCGCTGGCCTGGATCGCGGTAACGCGATCACCAGCGCGGTGACCATCGGCATTCGCACGCTGCCCGAGTACGACAAGGCAGCGCGCGCGCTGGCCGAGCATCCGTGGATCAAGATCAAGGTCGCGCAGCGCGATCCGATCGCGGCGGTGCGCGCGGTGCGCGCGGCGGCACCGAAAGCGAAACTCGTCGTCGACGCGAACCAGGCCTGGACCGTAGCCGAACTTCAAACCTACATGCCGGCGTTGGTCGAGCTCGGCGTCGATCTGCTCGAACAGCCGGTCAAGGTCGGGCTCGACGACGCGCTGTACGGCTACGCCAGCCCGATCCCGATCTGCGCCGACGAGTCGATCAACACCGCGGCCGATCTGCCGCGGCTGATCGGCCGCTACCAGTTCATCAACATCAAGCTCGACAAGACCGGCGGCCTGACCACGGCGCTGCAACTGGCGCGCGCCGCGCAGAAGCTCGGCTTTCGTTTGATGAGCGGCTGCATGTGCGGCAGCTCGCTGGCGATGGCGCCGTCGCTGGTGCTGGCGCAGCTGTGCGAGATCAACGACCTCGACGGCCCGATGCTGCAAGTCGGCGACTGGCCCGGCGCACCGGCCTGCGTGCGCGGCCTGATGTCGCCGCCGTGGCCGGGCTTCTGGGGCTAAAGCTTCAGCCGGCGTAAGCGATCGCGTCGATTTCGACCTTGGCGCCGGCAATCAGCAGATCGCTGACCACGGTCGAGCGCGCCGGCGGACGATCCGGGAAGAACTCGCGATAGGCCGCGTTGAACGCGGGAAAGTCGGCCTTGTCGGTCAGCCACACCGACATCTTGACCACCGCGCTGAGTTCGACATTCGCCAGCGCCAGCACCGCGCGAATGCGCTCCATCGCGTGACGCGCCTGCGCGGCGACATCGTCGGCGACGACCACACCGGCATCGTCGATGCCGAGCTGGCCCGAGACGAAAACGAAATCACCGGCGCGGATCGCGGGTGTCAGTGGGATCGACAGACCGTTGGAGAGCGCGCGCGCTGTGCCGATGGCTTGGATCATTTGAACTGCTCCTGTTGGATGGACCTGTAGGAGCGGACCCTGTCCGCGACTGAACCCTTGCAGAGCAGAGTCGCGGACAGGGTCCGCTCCTACAGTTGGGAAATCGTGGTTTACATCTGCAGCTTGGCGAACCGCCCATCCTTCATGATCACCGGCAGATGCGCGCCGTTGGCGGCGAGCAGCTCGATGTCCTGCAGCGGGTTGCCGTCGACGACCAGCAGGTCGGCGAACGCGCCCTGCGCGACCACGCCAAGCTGGCCCTGCATGTTGAGGATCTCCGCATTGATCGCGGTCGCCGAATGCAGGATGTCGAAAGGCTGCAGCACCTGCCGGCGCAGGCTGAACTCCGAGCCCTGGCGCGTATGCGCCTGGCCCATCAGATCGGTGCCGAAACCCATTTTGACGCCGGCACGCTTCATCACCGCGAGCCCGGCGACCGCACGGTCCGCGACCATCAACAGCTTGTCGTAGGAATCCGCGCTCAGGCCGATCTCGCGGCCGATGTCCTTGAGCGCGAAGATCGTCGCCATCGTCGGCACCACGTAGGCCTTGCTGGCGGCGACGAACTCGGCGGTGGCTTCGTCGATCAGGGTGCCGTGCTCGATGCTGCGCACGCCGAGTGCGACGCAGCGGCGTATCGCTTCCGCCGGGTGGCAGTGCGCGGCGACGTAGGCGCCGTGACGGCGGCACTCCTCGACCATCACGCTGATCTCGGCGTCCGAATACTGGCAGCGGTCCAGCGGATCGGTGGTCGAGACCACGCCGCCGGAGCCCATGATCTTGATGTGGTGCGCGCCCTTGCGCAGCTCTTCGCGGACTGCCTTGGTGCATTCGACGACACCGTCGGCGACCACCGAGAACGAGTTGCGCAGCGAGCCGCAATTGCAGAAGTCGCTGCCCTGGTGCATCGGCCGCATGTCGCCGTGGCCGCCGGTCTGGGTGATGAAGACGCCGCCGTAGAAAAAGCGCGGGCCGTCGAGAAAACCGTCGCGCAGCGCCATCGCCATGCCGTGATCGCCGCCGCCGACATCGCGCACGCTGGTGAATCCGCAGGACAGGATATGGCGCAGGAATTTCTGCGCGTACTGCGCGCGATACGTGATCGGCGGCTCCGGCGGCGCCAGCTTCAGCGACTCGCCGTAGATGTGCACGTGGTTGTCGATCAGCCCGGGCATCAGCGTCTTGCCGCTGCAGTCGATCCTGTGCGCGTTGTCGGCGCGGATCGGGCGATCCGACACTTCGCGGATGCGCGAGCCCTCGACTAGCACGAACATGCCGTCCGGCGTCTCCGGCGAGTGGCCGTCGAACAGCCTGGCATTTTCGAAAAGCACTGAGTCCATGGAATGCTCCGCAACCGTCGTCACAACGCGAAGACGCCATCCTAGTGGCCGGTTCCGGCCATCGACAGCCTTTGCGCCGCCGCGCGCGATATTCAGGTAGTTTCACTGTGGCTGGCGCAGGCGGCCGGCTGTTGTACTGGCCGCAGGCACCACCATTCGCAGCCAGAACCGACCATGAACCGCGTCAACAGGAACCCGTGAAACAGGACACCGTGCTGGGCCGCGGCCTGCTGTTTGCGTTCGCGCTGCCGGCGATCATGCTCGGCTTCACCCACGCGCCCGAGTCCAGCGTGCAGGGCATCTACGCCAAGCACGCGGGCCTGTCGCTGTCGGCCATCGCCAGCGCGATGCTGCTGTCGCGGATCTTCGACGCGATCACCTATCCGCTGATCGGCCAGCTCTCCGATTACACCTACCGCAAGACCGGCAGCCGCAAGCCCTGGATCGCGGCCGGCACCCTCGTCACCGTGCTCGGCCTGTGGTTTCTGTACCGGCCGCCGGCGAACGTCAGCATCACCTACTACACGGTCTGGACCATCGTCACCTACGTCGGCTGGAAGCTGACCGAGATCCCGTATGGCGCCTGGAGCTACGGACTGTCCGGCGATTACGCGCAGCGCGCTCGCGTGCAGGTCTGGCGCAGCATCGCGATGGTGGTCGGCGGCATGGTGTTCTTCGCGGTGCCGCAACTGTCCAAGGCGCTGGGCCTGACCGCGAGCAGCGAAATGAATCTGCAGACCCTGTCGTTCGCGGCCATTGCGATCGCCGTCTGCGTGCCGCTGATCAATGCGTATGCGCTGGCACGCGTGCCCAACGGCGACGCGCCGCTGCCGAGCCAGAATCCGCTCGCGCTCGGCGACTGGCGCGGCCTGGTCCGCGCGATCACCCGCAACCGCGCGATGCTGCATCTGCTGTCGGCGTTCGTGCCGGTGGCCTTCATCTGCAGCATGGCGGTGGCGGTCAACTACCTGTTCATCGACTCGTATCTGCATCTGTCCGAACAGCTGCCGACCATCATGCTCGTGGCCACGCCGTTCGCGCTGCTCGGCCTTCCGTTCTGGGGCTGGATCTTCATGAAGTTCGAACGCCACCGGGTGTGGGCGGTGTCGCTGGTACTGAGCGCGCTGGCCTACAGCACCATCGGCTTCGCGCCTATCGGCACCGACGGACTCTGGCTGGTGGCGGCGGCGAACGCGATCACCAACTTCTGCCTGATGGCGACCGCAATCGCGGTGCCGTCGATGATGGGCGACGTCGTCGACGACGAGCGCCTGCGTAGCGGCGAAGATCGCGGCGGACTGTACTCGGCGGTGTCCGCGTTCACCGGCAAATCCATGGCCGGCGTCGCCGGTGCGGCGGGGCTGTATCTGCTCGACGTGCTCGGCTTCAGCGCCTCGGCCACCGAGCAGACCGCGCAGGGCGCGTTCGCGATCAAGCTGATCGCGGCCTGGCTGCCGACCGTCGGCATGGCCTGCGGCGCCGCGCTGATCTGGCGCTTCCCGATCGACCGCGCGCGCCAGCAGGCGACGCGGCAAGCGCTGCAGGCGCGCGACGGCGCCGAGTCGTCGCCACCCCTGTAGGAGCGGACCCTGTCCGCGACTGTGCTCGGGCAGCGCGAGTCGCGGACAGGGTCCGCTCCTACAGGTGGGGCTCACGATGGATAGCACCGATGCCGATTGCTAATCTGCAAGCCATGAGTGCCCTGACCCCGCAGCGCGCAGCGCCCACCGACCCGCACCACGCGCTGGTCGTTGACCTGCAAAGCGCGCTCGATCTGGAAAGCATCTGGAAGGCCTGCCTGAAGCTCGTCGCCAGCAAGCTGCCGCACCGCTCGTGCAGCCTGATGTTCAACATCGTCAACTACGAGCCGACCGAAGCGCGGCACCACGTCGTCGCGCCGAAGAACGCCGACTACGTGCCGGCCACCAGCCTGACGGTTTCCGGCCCTTACCTGGCGCGGCATCCGCAGATCAAGCTCTACACCTACTCGCAGATCGTGTCGGAAGATCCGGATGCGCATCGCCGGCGCCTGGACCAGGAGCCCGATCCGGAATGGAACGAGTTCATCCATCTGGCGTTCTGGCACGAGGCGCGGCCCGACGCGGTGCTGAGCATCCACCGGCCACCGGATCACTCGCTGATCAGTGCAGACGAACAGGCTTTTCTCGAACAGCTGCACCCGATGATCGAAGCCAGCCTGCGCCGCGTGCGCGCGATGGAGAGCGAGCACAGCCGGCGCATCAGCTACGAGCATTTTCTGCGACAGGTGCCGCTGACGGTGATGTTCGTCAACGCCGCCGGCGAATCGATGTTCGCCAACAACGAGGCCGAGAAACAATGCGGCCGCTGGAATCGCGGCCTGCGCGCCGCCGAGCCCGGCGAAGCGCGCTTTGCACTGCCCGGCGGCGTCGAAGCGATGTTCGACGGCGCCGCCGGCAGCAACACCGACGATCAGGCTGCCGCCTCGGTGCGGCTGTCGCATCCCTCACTGAAAGGCCTGTCGGTCAAGATCGATCGCAACTGGCAGTTCGCCGGCCTGCAGATGAGCCCGAGCTATGTGCTGACCTTCCTCGACGAGCCGGTCGCCGGCGAAGCGTCCGAGGCGCTGTCGCAATCGGCAATGCTCGCGCTGCAACGCCTGACCCCGACCGAACGCCGCGTCGCCCAACTCGTCGCCCAGGGCCTGCGCAACGACAAGATCGCCGAACACCTGTCGCGCTCGCGCCGCACGATCGAGTTCCAGCTGAACTCGATTTATCGCAAGCTGGAGATCAGTTCGAGGACGGAGTTGGTGCGGGCGCTGAGCTGATCGTCCAAAACCGCTGACAGGGCACCGTGTTGCCCCGCAAAATCCAATCCTTTAAGCTGCGCGCAAGTGGACTGGGAGATCCCGGTCGGCGTCTGGCCTCGGTGAGATCACCGGGGCTTTTCGCTTTCTGGGACCGGATAAAGCTTCAGGCCCCAATTCTCGAAGCCGACCCCAACATGCTCGCGGCCACCGGCGCAGTAGAACTTTCTCTTGAGCATGTCAAAGGCACGGTTGGGCTGCTCTGGCCGCAGAAAGTTGAGGCCAATTGGCCGTGCCACCAGGTCCGCCAGCTGCAAGCCGGATGAGTTGGCCCGCTTGTCGGCGAAGACGATCTGGAAAGGCAAACTCTTGCCCATCCGATTGCTTCCATCACAAATGCGTCGGAACTCGAGTTCGAGCTCGGCGTCCTCCTTCTTGCCTCGGCACTCGACGACGACGTGTGTCGTCCTGCCATCCTGATTTTTCTCCTGAAGGAACTCGTAAAGCGTTTCCATGCAAAAGCCCAGCGCCAGGTGATAAGGATTTTCCGGCCTTGCATTGCCGCTGCCGCGCAGCCGCTGCTTGTCGATCACGCAGCTGATCAGAATGAAGTTGCTCGACTCGATAATGCCGCTGAGCTGATCGATGAAATGAAATTTGTGCTCGCGGCTTGGAAACAGAAAATGTCCCGTCTCCTTGCGTATCTCATGTTCGTGCAGGAGCACCAGATCGTGTCCGAAATGATTGAACTTGAACTTCTCCAGCGCAGGCACCACTTTTTCGGCGTAGTGGCGCTTGTAGAACACACAGAATGACAGCACGAACACCGGATAATTCGGATCGAGCGTCTGCATGCCATGATCGCCGCTTTCGTCGACATAGACGATGAAGTTGCTGAACTTTCCGGCTGGCGTGATCGCGGCAGCGGACTGGGCCGCAGAATCAGGCTCGGTTTCCAACAGTGAGAACTGCTGCGGCATGGCGGCGACCGTCCGCTAAGGGCGAGCCTCACTTTAACGGCGTCTTTCAGCGTGTCATTGCGATACGTCGCATAAGTCTCAACCGTCTGCTTCGCCAGCGAGAACCACCGGTATCGGTACGACTCAGGCGCTCCAGGGATTCTCCACCACCGGCCAGAAATCCAGACTGCGCTTCTTGTACGGAATCACGCTGAAGTCCTTGGCCGTCGCGCCGGGTGCGCCGACGTAGATCGTCTCCGCCGCGATGGCGCCGAAGGTCGCAAAGAAGTGTTGGGCTGATTTGACGACGACCAGCTTCTTGTCGCCGAGCTTGATGCCGAGCCCTTCGAACGCTTCCGGCGCGAGCACCTGGCCGCGTTGCGTGACCAGCACGATGTCGATGCCCTTGTCGGCCTGCACCCAGACGCCGCAGCCCATCGGGTAGCGCGCGTTGAGGCCGAACTGGCTGTGGTTCTCGACGATGGCGCGCACGGTGACGCGCAGGTCGATCGGCGTGCCGGACATCGGGCCGCATTTGCCGCCGATGCGCAGATCCAGGCTCGCACCGACGCCGGCGCTTCTGCACAGCGCGACCGCGCCCAGATCCCAGTAGCAGCCGATCGCGAAGTCGCCGATGCCGGCATCGAGCAGCGCCTGCAGCACGAAGTTGCTGTCGCCCATCGCGCCGCCGCCGGGGTTGTCGCCGACGTCGGCCATCACCAGCAGGCCGTCGCGGTGCGCCCGGATCTGCGCGATGGCCTGCGGCAGCGGTGTCGGCAGTTGCAGCGCATCAAAGCGCATGTCCCAGAATTCACGGCCCAGCCGTTGCGCGAGTGCTTCGGCCTTGGCCAGGTCGTTGTCGGTGACCACCCACAGCCGCGCACCGGCGTCTGCAACGTCGCCCAGCGGGAAGCCGTAGCCCAGCGACACCGACAGCACG
This sequence comes from Hydrocarboniphaga sp., assembly GCF_965279055.1. Lineage (NCBI taxonomy): Bacteria > Pseudomonadati > Pseudomonadota > Gammaproteobacteria > Nevskiales > Nevskiaceae > Hydrocarboniphaga > Hydrocarboniphaga sp. Next base: position 4,454,391 of record NZ_OZ257125.1, read on the forward strand.
CCGTCTTTGCTCTCGAACGATTGCAGGCGCGCGACGAACGACTTCACCGGCTCGACCGTGGTGTTCCACATGCCGAGCATGCGGCAGTCGTACATCGCGGTCACCGGCGTGATCTGGCCGGCAGCCTGCTGCAGGGTCAGCCGATACAGCTCGCGCAGGCGATCGAGGCTGTCGGTATGCGGGTATTCCTTGTAGCAGATGATGAGGTCGGCGCTGCGCAGCATCAGCTCGGTGGTGTGGCAATGCAGGTCCAGCTCGACGCCGATCGGCACGGCGCTGCCGACGATATCGCGCACGCGGGCGATGATGTCGCCTTCGCAGTCGTCGTAGTCCTGAGCGACCATCGCGCCGTGCAGGTACAGCTGAACCGCGTCGATCGGCAGCGCGGCGGCGAGGTCTTCGAGCAGCTGCGAGCGATAGTCCTCGTAGACGGCACGCAGGGTGCGGCCTGCAGGCTGGGCGAAGCCGGCGATGCTTTCGATCACCGTGTGACCGTCCTGCTGCGCGAGTCTTTTCAGCTCGGCGTGGAAAACGCCGATGCCCTGCGGCGATGCCACGCTGCCGTTGCCGCGATAAAAACCATAGACCTCGAAATCGACGCGGCCGGTCGGCACCGCCGTGAAGGTATTGGTTTCGGTGGCCAGCGTCGCGGCGAATATTTTCATGCTTGTTCCTTGTCGGAAACCGGGACGGCCGTCAGACGCGCTGGCAACATCGCCGCGGCGTCGATGCCGCTTTCGGCGAATATCGCCGGCGCCGCACGACGCAATGCCAGGCTCGCTGCCAGCGTCGACAGCGCCGGCGCGGTTTGCACGCCGTAGCCGCCGAGCCCGGCGAGCCAGAAGAAATCATCGCAGCCGGCGTCGTAGCCGACCACCGGCGAGCGGTCCGGCGCGAAGCTGCGCAGGCCGGCCCAGGCGCGCGCGACGCGGCGGATCGCCAGCGTGGTCACACTCTCGATGCGATCGACACCGATCGCGATATCCAGTTCTTCCGGTTGCGCATCGCAGGGCTCGCTCGGCGTCTCGTCGCAGGGCGAGGCGAGAATCAGACCGGCGTCGGGCTTGAAGTAGAACGCGCCGCTGGCCGCGATCACCGCCGGCCATGCGGCGCTGCCCGCCGCATCGGGGCTGTCGATCAGGATCGCGGTGCGGCGCAGCGGTGCGATGCCCAGCGGACGAACGCCAGCCAGGCTCGCGAGCGTATCGGCCCAGGCGCCGGCCGCATTGACGATGACGCGCGCGCGGAACTCGCCGGCGGCGGTGGTGATGCGCCAACCGTCGCCACGCTCCAGTGCCTGCACGCCGGCATTGCACACCAGCGGCGCGCCGGCCGCCTTCGCCATGCGCAGGAAGCCCAGATGCAGCGCGTTGACGTCGATGTCGTGGGCGCTGGTGTCGAGCACCGCGTGAGCCGCCGCCTCGGGCCGCAGCACCGGCACCCAGGCGCGCGCCTGTGCCGGGCTCATCGTTCGCGCGAGCGGGGACTCGGCGATTCCTTCGATGATGTGCCGCTCGTGTTCGCCGCCGACATAGAGCCGGCCGCGCGATGTCAGCAGCGGATGCTCGGTGAATCCCGGCGGCGGCGCGCCGAGAAAGTCGCGGCTGGCACGCGACAGCGCGCGTATCAGCTCGTTGCCATACAGCGAGGTGTACAGCGCCGCCGAGCGCCCGGTGCTGTGATACCCCGGCTGCGCCTCGGCCTCGAGCAGCAGCACGCTGGCCTGCGGCGCGATGCGCGCGGCAAAAGCGGCACCCGCGATGCCGGCGCCGATCACGGCGTAGTCGTAGTGGGCTGGCATGCGGATCGTGGCGCGGATGAGGACTGTGTGGCGAGTGTGGGGCGGTGGCAGGCGCGTGGGTATCCGAGGAAGTACCGGGATTGGTGGCGCTGCACGGGTAGGAGCGGGCTTGCCCGCGATCCGGCGCTGGAAGAGCACAGTCGCGGGCAAGCCCGCTCCTACAGGTTCGGCGTTTTGAGGAGGCTCCGCATTTGTTCGTTTTCGCGTTGTAGGAGCGGACCCTGTCCGCGACCCTGCGAGTTCACAGTCGCGGACAGGGTCCGCTCCTACAGCTGGCGTCGCGTCACCACGGATTCTCGACGCGCGGCCAGGAGGGCGGGCATGCGGATCGTTGCGCGGAGAAGGATGGTGGGGCGGCGGCTGGCGTGTGGGTATTCGAGGAAGTACCGGGATTGGTGGCGCTGCACGTGTAGGAGCGGGCTTGCCCGCGACCCGGCGCTGGAAGAGCACAGTCGCGGGCAAGCCCGCTCCTACAGGTGCAGCGTTTTGAGGAGGCTCCGCATTTGTTCGTTTTCGCGTTGTAGGAGCGGACCCTGTCCGCGACCCTGCGAGTTCACAGTCGCGGACAGGGTCCGCTCCTACAGCTGGCGTCGCGTTACCACGGATTCTCGACGCGCGGCCAGGAGGGCGGGCATGCGGATCGTTGCGCGGAGAAGGATGGTGTGGCGGTGGCTGGCGCGTGGGTATCCGAGGAAGTACCGGGATTGGTGGCGCTGCACCGGTAGGAGCGGGCTTGCCCGCGATCCGGCGCTGGAAGAGCACAGTCGCGGGCAAACCCGCTCCTACAGGTTCGGTGATTTTATGGAGGCTCCGCGTCGGCCCGATTTCGGAGTGTAGGAGCGGACCCTGTCCGCGACCCTGCAAGCTCACAGTCGCGGACAGGGTCCGCTCCTACAGCTGGCGTCGCGTTTGCTGAAGCTCATCTGAGCGAAGGCCTGCGAGGTCGAATCGGATGCCGGCGCCGATCACGGCGTAGTCGTAGCTGATCGTTGCGCGGATGAGGACTGTGTGGCGAGTGTGGGGCGGTGGCTGGCGCGTGAGTCTCGGGATTGGTGGCGCTGCACGTGTAGGAGCGGGCTTGCCCGCGACCCGGCGCTGGAAGAGCACAGTCGCGGGCGAGCCCGCTCCTACAGGTTCGGTGATTTTATGGAGGCTCCGCGTTTGTTCGTTTTCGCGTTGTAGGAGCGGACCCTGTCCGCGACCTGCGAGTTCACAGTCGCGGACAGGGTCCGCTCCTACAGCTGGCTTCGCGTTACCACGGATTCTCGACGCGCGGCCAGAAATCATTGTCGCGCTTGCTGAAGCTCATTTCGGCGAAGGCCTGCGAGGTCGAGCCGGGCGTGCCGACGTACAGCACCTGGCTGGCGATCGGTGCGAACTCGGCATGAAAGTGCTGGGTCGATTTGACGACGATGATCTGCTTGTCGATCAGCGTGATGCCGAGGTTCTCAAAGCATTCGCGCGACAGCACCTGCGCGCGCGAGGTGTTCAGCACGATGTCGATGCCGCCTTCGCTGCGCAGCCACACGCCGGTGCCGAGCGGGCGGTACGAGCCGAGGCCGCTTTGGCCGTGGCCTTCGACGATCGCGCGCACGGTGACGTTGACATCGACCGGATCGCCGGACATCGGCCCGCATTTGCCGCCGATGCGCAGCATCAGTTCGGCGCCGACGCCGGCGCTCTGGCACAAGGCCACCGCACCGAGATCCCAGAACATGCCGATCGCCGCGTTGCCGATGCCGGCATCGAGCATCGCGCGCAGCAGGAACGTGCTGTCGCTCATCGCGCCGCCGCCGGCGTTGTCGCCGACATCGGCGAGCACCACCGGGCCTTGCGCGGCGGCACTGGCCTGCGCCAGTGCGTCGGCGATCGACAGTGGCGGATCGTAAGTCTGTGCACGCAGTTCGCGGAACTCGCGAGCCAGCTGCTGCGCCAGCGCTTCGGCTTTCGGCAGATCGCCGTCGGTGATCACCCACAGCTTGGCGCCGCAGTCGGCGACATCACCCCAGGGGAAGCCGTGGCCCAGCGACACCGACAGTACGCCATCGCGGCCTTCCAGCGACCGCATGCGCTCGACGAAGGACATCATCGGCTCGCGCGTGGTATGCCAGATGCCGATCATCTTGCAATCCACCACCGCGCTGGTCGGCCGGATCTTGCCGGCCGCCTGTTGCACCAGCAGCGCATACAGCTCGCGCAGGCGCTCGATGCTGTCGGTGTGCGGATATTCCTTGTACGCGATGATGATGTCGGCGTGCCGGTGCATGCGTGCGCTGTAATGGCAATGCAGATCCAGCTCGGCGCCGATCGCCACCTGCGGCCCGACGATAGCGCGCACGCGCTCGATCAGATCGCCTTCGCAGTCGTCATAGCCCTGCGCGACCATCGCGCCGTGCAGGTTCAGCAGCACCGCGTCCACCGGTAGCGCCGCGCGCAGATCGTCGAGAATGCCGTCGCGATATTCCTCGTACAGCGCGCGCAAGGTCAGGCCCGAAGGTTGCGCGACGGCGGCGAGGCTCTCGACGACGCCGTGCCCGTCCGCTGTCGCCAGCCGCTTGATTTCGGCGTGCAGCACGCCGACGCCGTCGGGCGCGTGCAGGCTGGCGTCGGTGCGATAGACGCCGTAGGCCTCGAAGTCGACGCGGCCGGTCGGCACCACCGCGGCGGTATTGGTCTCGGTCGCCAGCGTCGCGACGAAGATTTTCATCGCGCCTCGCTGCGGGCGAAGTACAGATTCCAGCTGCGCTGCAGGCTGAAGTAGAAACCGCTGACTGCGCCGTCGCGGCGCTGCAGGCTCAGCGTTCCCTGCAGAGGCGCGCCGAAGAACCTCAGCGAGCACAGCAGCACCTCGTCGGACACCGGCGTCAGCCGGATGCGGCAAGGCTGATAACGCGAGTCCAGGTCGATATGCAGCTCGCCACGCTCGAAGACGATGCGCACCGGCGTCGCGAAATCCTGCAGGTAATAGTGGCCGACCAGTTGCGCCGCGAGTTCGTCGAGCGGCGGTGCCGTCTCCGGCAGACGCGCATAGGTCTCGCGCTGGCCGCACAGCTGCACGTCGATCTGCGTGGCCGTATCCTCGACCGCGCTGAGCAGACGCAGCGGCCCGGCGCTGGAATCGTTGCCGATCGCGCCGTCGTCCTCGACGCGCAACAGGCCTTCCGGCGACGCATTGATCGCGAACATCAGCTTGCCCTGATGCGGGCTGATGCTGAAGACGCGGCGCGATTCGCGCGAGTACCAATGGCCGATCAGCGCTTCGCGGCCGGCGGCGTCCACGTTGAGCTTGGCCGGGGCCAGCACGTCGGCCAGCAAGGTCTCGGCGATCCTGATGCCGATGGCGCCGGGCTCGGCGTCCGAGCGGTTCGCCATCACCACGATGTCCAGGCCCTGCTGCGGGTAACTCAGCAGCGCGCTCTTGGAGCCGAAAGTCGAGCCGTCGTGCCAGCGCAGCTCGACGCCGCGATGCAGCTGGCATTTGATGCCGAAGCCGTAGTTGTGTTCGCTGCCGTTGTTGAAGCGCGGCGGCCGCAGCATCTCGGCCCAGCTCGCCGCGCTGCCGAGTTTGGGTTCGCGCAGGTTCGCTGCCCAGCGCAGCATGTCGTCGACGGTGGAGACGATGCCGCCGGCACCGAGCAGTTCGGCGCTCGGATAGATGCCGCGCCGGTAGCGGCCGTCGGGCATGCGGATATGCGAGTTCGCCAGGCCCTGCAGCAGTTCCATGTCGTCCGGGAACAGCTGGCTGTCGACCATGCCCAGCGGCGCGAACAGGCGCTGCTGCATGAAGTCGCCCAGCGTGAGCCCCGAGACTTTCTCGATCACCAGCGACAGCAACAGATAGCCATAATTGCTGTAGTTCCAGGCCTCGCCCGGCGCGAAATGCGCGTCGCTGAAACGCGAGGACCAGCGATGCGACAGGCCCGCCGGGATCTGCGGAAACAGGCCCTCGGTCAGAAAGTAGGCGGCGCCATCGAGCGCATCGCGCAGGCCGCTGCTGTGATTCAGGCACTGGCGCAGCGTCGGCGCGCCGTTCGGCCCGCTCAGCTCCGGCAAATAAGTGCGAACGGCCTGGTCGATATCGAGCTTGCCGTCCTCGACCAGCAGCATCATCGCCAGGCCGGTGAACTGCTTGCTGACCGAGCCGATGCGCATGCGCGTCTTCGGCGTGTTGGCGACCGCCTGCTCGACGCTGGCCAGGCCGCTGGCACGGCGAACCAGCAGCCGGCCGTGCTGCGCGATGCCGACGATGTAGCCCGGCGCGTCGCCGCGTGCGCTGGCCTGCAGCAGCGTGTCGATCGCGGAGATGCGTTCCGGCTCTGTCGTGCTCATGCACGCGCCTTTTGGGCGAGCTGGCGCGCGAAGTCGAGGATCGTCGCGGCGACGATCGCGGCCTGCGACGGATCGGTCAGCATCGACATGTGCGTGGCATCCTGCATGCGCTGATGATGACTGAATGGCGCAGCGCCGCGCTCGGCGAGCTGCTCGTGGCTGCGGCGGAAGTGCTCGGCCTGCGCCGGCTTGATCCGTTTGTCGTGGCGGCCGGCGCTGATCGTCAAGGTCGGCAGCGCCAGTGCCGGCGGCAGCGCCGTGACTTCGGCCTGGATCTGTCGCAGCGCGCCGATTTCGCCGAGCACGGTTTTGACGTGGCGGAAGCGGCTCAGCGCGGCCAGATGCTCGGCCGACAGTTCCGCGGTCTTGCCTGAAGGGGTCAAGCTCTTGACCAGCCACTGCAGCACACCGACACGCGCCAGGCCATGCAGCAGCCACAGCACCAGGGTCGGCTTCACCGTGAAAAAGCGCGCAAACGGCAGATCCTGCGGCGTAGTGTCGAGCAGCACCAGGCCGGCGACGCGGTCGGCTCGCGTCTGCGCGTAGTAGCGCATGTACAGGCCGCCCAGCGAATGCCCGACCAGGATCAGCGGGCCGCGAATATCGCTGGCTTCGAGCAGCGTATCCAGCCGCCTGGCTACGGCCGCCGCCGACACGCTGTCCACTGGCCCGCTGCTTTCGCCGATGCCGGCACGCTCGTAACTGAGCACGCGCGTCTGCGCCGCCAGCGCCTGCTCGACACCACTCCAGGTCGGCAGGATGCTGCCGCCGCCGGCTTCGAGCACGATGGTCGGGAGCGCGCCATCGACGCCGCCGATGTGCGCATGCAGACGCTGTGCGCCAACATCGATATGGCGGTCTTCGATCATCGCGGCTTTCTAAAACTCCAGCGACAGCCGCATCGCGACCGAGCGCGGCAGCGTGTAAACGTAGGACGAGTTCGCGACCAGGCTCATCGTCGGCGAGGACGCGCCGGGCGCCGGGCCGAAACCGGCGGCGAGCTTCTGCTCGTTGGTCAGGTTGTTGCCCGCCAGCGTCAGCGTCGGCGAGCCGGGCCAGTCGAGGCGGCCGAGATTCACCACCAGATTCAGCAGATCGTAGTCGCCGACGGTAACGGTGTGCGCGATGTTGCTGTAGGCCTTGCCCTGCAGCGAGTTGATCAGCGACAGCTGCGTCAGCCACGGCCCGAACATGCGGCTGTAGCTGAGCGTGGTCACCGCCTGTACCAGCGGCGAACTCGGGAACAGCGTGCCCTTGGGGATTTCGTTGCCGGAGCTGTCGGTGAACTCGGTGGTGGTGCGCGCCTCGATATACGAGCCGCTCTGCTCGATGACCAGGCCCGGCAGCGGCGTCTTCCAGCGCAGCGTGCTTTCCACGCCGATGTTGTGCGTGCCGCCGACGTTGTCGACATAGGTGCTCAGGCCATCGGGCGCGGTCTGGCTGACCTGCGGATTCTTCCAGTCCAGGAAGAACGCGGTGACGTCGACGCGCAGCTTGCGATCGAACCAGTCGGTACGCGCGCCGATTTCATAATTCCACAGCGTGCTGGACTCGAACGTCAGCGGAACCGCCGGCGACGGCACCGTCGGCAGATTGAAGCCGCCGAACTGGAAGCCGCGCGAGACATTGCCGTACAGCATGATGTCCTCGAACGGCCGATAGGTCAGCGCGATCTTCGGGCTCCAGCCTTTTTCGGTGCTGCCAGGCGAGGCGCCGTTGTTGGCACTGGACGCACCGCTGGCGATCAGCGTGCCCTCGACCTTGGTCTGGTACAGGCGGCTGCCGAGTGTCAGCCGCCACTGATCGCTGAAGTCGTAGTTGGCCTCGCCGTAAATCGCCTGCTCGTCGGCCTTCAGGGGATCGTAGCCGCTGTTGGAGGCGCTGATGCCGTCGTCGCTGATCAGGGACGGCAGCGACGACAGCAGCGGCAACAGGCTCGCGAGCTGCTCCACCGGCAGCAGCGCAGTGGCCTGGTCGATCAGATCGTTCGACACATTCAGACGCGAGCGGATGCTCTCGCTGAACGTGCTGTAGTAGACGCCGCCGACCCAGGTGAAGCGGCCGTCGTTGGGCGATACCAGGCGCAGCTCCTGCAGCAGGCCGTGCGTATTCACCTGGCGATCGCCGCGCAGGAAACTGACGCCGGCGCGCGCAAGCGGCTGCACCAGGTAGCTGGAATCAATGTCGTTTTCGCTATGCTTTTTCTGATAGCCGGTCAGCGATACGAGCGTCGCCCAGTCGAAGGCGTAACGCAGGTCGAGCGTGCCGAGCTGATAGCCGTTGGCGTACGGCGAGGCGGTCGGCGCGTCGTTGCGCGTGTACGTGCCGTCGGCGTAAGTGACCAGATTGAAGTCGTCGGCGCGACGCTCCTCCTTGGTGTACCAGGCGTTGACGGTGAATGCTTCGAGCGGCTGCCACAGCGCCATCACGCGGCCGTTCCAGCCGCGGCCCTTGTCGATGTCCTTTTGCTCGCGCGAAGGATTGTCGCTGTCGATCACGCCGGGGGTTTTCTGCAGGATGCCGGAGGCGCGCAGCGCGATCGTGTCGCCGACCGGCGCGTTGAGCGCAACGCCGTAGGCCGGTGCGGCGCCGCCGCGATCCACTGAGGTGTATTCGTAAAAGCCCTTGCCCTCCCAGGTACCGAGCTTGGGATAGTTCGGCACGTAGCGGATCAGGCCGGCCAGCGAGGTGGCGCCGAACAGCGTTCCCTGCGGGCCTTTCAGCACTTCCACCGTGCTCATGTCCCAGGGATTCGGATCGACGATCGTGGTCGCGCCATAAGGATCGGAGATCGGGATGTCGCCGAACACCGCGCCGACGGTCTGGTTGGTGCCGGTGTCGGGGCCGGCGCCGCGTACCGAAATCTTGCGTTGCAGGCCGCCGATTTCGTCCTGCATGTTGACGCCCGGCACCAGCGCGAAAATGTCCTTGAGCTTGCGCACGCCGAGCTCTTCGAGCTTGTCGCCTTCGAGTACCGCCATGCTGATCGGGATCGCGCGCGCCGCCTGCGGCCGCTTGGTGGTGGTCACCACGACTTCTTCCAGTTCGACCGGCTGATCGTCGCTGGCGCGCTTGAGTGGCGCGGCGGCTTCGTCCTGCGCGGCGAGCGGGATCACCGCCAGCGAGGGCTCGGCCTCGTCGCTTGCAGCGGCCGCCGGCGTCACCGTCGCCGTCTCGGCGGCTTGCGCCATCAGCACACCAGGCATCAGCCCCAGCACCATGCAAAGGCATCGCGCGCAGAATTTTTTCATCACCAGGCCATCGGCAGGACGGCCTGCGCAGTGCAGCCCGATGCTTCGATTATTTCGGCAGTGCGCCCGCATTTGAGTCCGTGATATCACCTGAAACCACACCGGGAGCCGGATCGGCACCCAGTATCGGCCGCCGGTACCGGTAAAAGCACAGATGCCCGGCCGCCACGCCCTGGCTAGCATGGCGCATGACTCAAGCTCCGCAGCCCTTCGACGTGATCGTGGTCGGCGCCGGCATCGCCGGTGTCGGTGCCGCCGCCCAACTCGGCTCGCGCCAGCGCGTGCTGGTGCTCGAACAGGAATCGCAACCCGGTTATCACACCACCGGCCGCTCGGCCGCGGTGTTCGCCGAAAGCTACGGCGGCGCGACCGTGCGCCTGCTGTCGCGTGCCAGCCGCGCCTTTTTCACGCAGCCGCCGGCCGGCTTCGCCGCCGACGCGCTGCTGACGCCGCGCGGCTTTCTGTTCGTTGCGCGCGACGATCAGCGCGCCGAGCTGGAGGCGCTCGCCAGCCAGGGCGACATGCTCGGCACCGGCATCCGCCTGAGCGCGGCGCAGGCCTGCGAACACATGCCGCTGCTGCGTCGCGACTACGTCGCCGATGCACTGCTGGACCACGGCGCCAGCGACATCGACGTGCACGCGCTGCACCAGGGCTATGCGGCGATGCTGCGGCGTAACGGCGGCCGGATCCTGTGCGATGCGCGCGTCACCGCGATCGAAAGACATCACGGCGGATGGCGCGTGTACAGCGCCGCCGGCATGTTCGAGGCGCCGCTGCTGGTCAACGCCGCTGGCGCCTGGGCCGACGAGCTGGCGGCGCTGGCCGGCGTTGCGCGCATCGGCCTGCAGCCTTTGCGCCGCACCGCGGCACTGGTCGACGTGCCGCGCCACGACGGCATGGATCGCTGGCCGCTGACCCTCGATATCGACGAGGACTTCTACTTCAAGCCCGACGCCGGGCGATTGCTGATTTCGCCCGGCGACGAAACCCCGAGCGAGCCCTGCGACGCGGTAGCGGACGAAATGGATCTGGCGATCGCGGTCGATCGCATCGAGCGCGCCACCACGCTCGATATCCGCCGCATGCACAGCCGCTGGGCCGGCCTGCGCAGCTTCGTCGCCGATCGCTCGCCGGTCGCCGGGTTTGCGCCGGATGCACCGGGCTTTTTCTGGCTCGCCGGCCAGGGCGGCTACGGCATCCAGACCGCGCCGGCGCTGTCGCGCTACGCCGCCGCGCAGCTGCTCGGCCGCGGCACGCCGCAGGAAATGGCGGATATGGGGCTGAGCGCCGCGGCGCTGGGCGTCGAGCGCCTGTCGGCACTCTGAGGCGAAGCTGATCAGGGCGCGCTGGCCGCGGCCGGCGGCGCCGCGTCGTCGGCGAGCAGCTGCTTGAACGCCGGCTCCTCGCGCAGCGGATCCCGGGACGGATCGAGCCGCACCACGGCCAGCGACAGCACCGCGATGAACCAGCGGTCCATCGCCTTTCCGGTCCGGCGCGTCACCGACTCGCCCCGCTCGATCTCGCTCTCGAGCCTGATGCCCTGCGGCGTCCACTCGTAGAACCACGAGAACAGCATCGCGAACGGAAAACCGATCAGCAGCGCGGTGATCGCCCAGCGCTGCGTCGCCGCCGGCAGATCGAACACCGGCCCGCCCTGGGTGATGACCTGCATCAGCAGCCAGGCCGCGCCGGCATAGAACACCACGGCGCGATGCACGTTGCGCCGTTGCAGCTCGGTGAGGAAGGAGCGCTGTTTCAAGGCAGGTCTGGAGCCGGACTCCGTCGATTGTCGCAGACGGCGAGGCGGATACGCACTGCCCGGCATCAGTGGCGTTCAAGCTACGGCAGCCCGCCGACCTGCCGTGTTGCGACGACGCCCACCTCGGAGATGCCCGCACTGCCGAGGCTGCAGAGCGACCAAGTCACGGACGCCGGGCGAGGTCGGCGCCGTCGGCGCTCTGCTGAGGGAGCCGGAAGGCGGCTCCATTACCGCCAGCGCATCGGTCTGCCACGAGGAAATCGATCCTCGCTACGTCGGCATCGAGTGCGGATCGAAATTCGGCTGACATCATGTTTCAGCGATCGGAACTATTCCTGATACGGGTACGGCGTAACTTGGCATCCATCGAAGCGACGCGCTTCGGCCACTTACCCAAACCCAGCTCAGGAGCCTCACCATGAAATCCTTCAAGACCCTCGCCGCCGCCCTCGTCCTCTCCGCCTCCGCCATCGCCGCCCCGGCCCATGCCGATGTGGTTCGCAACGGCCTCAGCATCAACGGCGTGAACCTCAACGGCATTACCTTCAATGGCATCACCTTCAACGGCGTGAACCTCAACGGCATCACCTTCAACGGCACCGCCCTCACCGGCATCCAGAATCACCAGATCGTCGCGGTCACGCTGCCGGAAGTCGCCAGCGAAACCAAGTAAGCCTACCGGCAGGATGCTCCTTGCCCGAAGCAGCACCGGTCCAGACGGCTGGGCCGGTGCCTTTTTCTTATCCCTGGACGCCCATGAAACTCAGAACCCTGCTGGCCTGCTTATCCCTGATGCTGACCGTTGCCGGCCCTCGCGCGATCGCGGCGGATACCGTGACGGCGCCCGACCTCACCGCCGAGCACACCGGCTTCGTGCTCAAGCTGGCGGACGGCCGCGTGCTCAGCGGCCAGCAAATGCAGGGCGCGATCGTGCACATGGCGATCGAGGGCGGCAAAGTGGCGTCGATCAAGCTTGCCTCGATCGTGCCGGACCCGAAAGACCCGGACATCCTGCGTCACGAGTTCCAGGTGCAGAACGAAGCCGGCGAATGGAAGCCCGCCTGCCAAGCCAATTTCTACGGTGAAACCTGGGGTTTTCCGATTGCGCTGCCGGAAGGCCATCCCGGCCGCGAAGCCCCGATCACGTTGACCTGCTCATCGGGTGCAGTCGGTAAATGCGTCCGCTTCGGCTACAAGCCCTGGGCCAAGGGCCCGCATGGCGAAGATCTGCTGCCGTACCACGCAGCCTGCGTGCACATGGTCCGCGCCGATTACGTCGGCGACGGCACCCCGCACACAAAAAATGGCACCGATATCGATGTGTACGACCACATCGGCATCCAGTCGTCGGAGTCGCAGGCCGACCCGCAGTTCGGATTCGAGGCGGGCTGGAGCCCCACCGGCGCGGTGTGCGTGGCCCACACGCGCTGGCGCGATGTGATGACCACCGAGAACCTGTTGAAGACTTATCCGCAGTTCGCAAAAACGCCGCGCTGCGACGACAAGACCGCGACCGCCCTTGGCGCGCTGGTGTTCAATCGTTCAAAGCTGAACTGAGATCGGGAACGACCGGCGCCTCTGGTCGATCCGATTCAGAGCCCTGCCGACGACGCCATGCGGGCAGAACGTTTTACTGGCGTCTGCGCCGGCGCGTTGATGCCAGTGCACGGGCTAATCCGATAAGCGGCCACTTCAGGATTATTAATAGTTTCATCAAGTGCCGTTTTTTTTGAATCGTCCGCAAGCGGCCAAGATCTGTAGCAAAGATGTGTCGTTCAGTGCCCTCGAAGTGCACCGGCTGCAGCCGGTCGCCCGATCTGGTGGCCGTGGTCCGTTCGATAGCGTTCTGCGGTGCCGGACGAAATGAATCTGGCAATCGCGGTCGATCGCATCGAGCGCGCTACCACAAGCCTGCTTTCCGGGTTCGCAGGGGAACTAATCCGAATGGACGAGGCAAAATTTCGAGGCCTTATTTAAACCGATTTTTGTTTTCGCTGTGAACTGCCAAAGGAGCTGTCATGAAAGGATCTCTACTGTAGTCGGCACTGCGTCTCGCGCTCGTTATTCCGCTACTCCTAGTTTCGGCCGCTCCACAGGCCGGCCTGGTTCAAACGACGACCGGTACGGTTCTGCGAACGCTGGCCAACATCTCGGGCACGGTGACAAGTCCGGTAGGAAATGTGTTGGTTGGCGTTGCTCAATCCGCCAGTCCTTTATTCGCGCGCACGGTGATTCGCATACAGGGTCGCAATCTGACATTGGCCCGCGGTACGGCCGCTTTCGATATCAGGTTTACGCACGATGGATCGGAACGCCGCTTCGTCGTCATTCGCCCGGAACCCGCGCTCGAAAATGCCCCGATCCTCCTCATGCTGCATGGCAATGGGGGCACGGCTGAAAACCAGGGCAACATCACCAACGCTGCTGATTTGGTCGCAGCCCAAGGTGTTTGGGTTGTTCTGCCCGACGCCCTCAATGGAACCTGGAACGGCGATCCGGCCAATCCGACCGGGATCGACGACGTAGGCTTCATCGCTGATGCAATTGCGATCCTGACGGATAACTTTCGCGCTGATGCGTCGCGAATCTACGCAAGCGGGCTCTCGATGGGCGCCTTCATGGCCGAGCGCTTCGCCTGTGAGCGTTCCGATCTGATCGCAGCGACCGCCCTGGTTGCCGGAACGATTACCGGTGGGCTTTCACGCGCCTGTTCGCCGGCGAATCCTCGCCCCATCATGTTCATGTCGGGCGCAGCGGACCCCATCGTTCCCTATAACGGCGGGCGCATCGGCGTGCAGTCCGCGCCATACGCGTTCGACTTCTGGCTGTCCTTGCTCAACTGCAGCGCGTCAGCGTCGGTTGTCACCAATCTTCCCGACGTTGCCAATGACGCGACCACGGTCAGCCTCACTCAGAATTCTGGCTGCGGGAGCGGTGGCGAGGTCCGTCTCTACACGGTCAATGACGGCGGCCATGCTTGGCCCGGCGGCTGGCAATATTTGCCGGTGCCGATCATCGGCCGCACCAGCGCTGATATCGATGCCACTGAGGAGATTTGGGCATTTGTAAGCCGCTATACGAACTCGTAGCGGGCACGCGGCCATCTGAAACCCCTATCGGAATAGCCTGGCTGCTCCGATAGGGGGTTAAACCTTGCGACGCCGACCGCTTGGTGCCGGGAGCGGTCACTCGCTCCATTGCGATGACAAGGCTTCGGCCTGCTGCAAGACCATCTGCACTGCCGCATCCTGCAAATCCGGCGGGTAGCCATATTTGCGCAGGATGCGCTTGACCAACACTCGCATTCTTGCGCGCGCGGAATCGCGGTGTGCCCAATCCACCGACGCGTTTTCGCGCAGGCTTTTCAGTAGCTCATGCGCGATCACCCGCAGCTTTTCGTCGCCCATCACCTCGCGTGCCGAGCTGTTCTCGGCCAGCGCGTCATAAAAGGCGATTTCGTCGTTGGATAGCCCCTGCTCCTCACCTCGCTGGCGCGCGGCGCGGATGTCCCTGGCAATCCCGATCAGCTCCTGCAACACCTCGGCAGTCGTGATGGCGTTGGCGTGATAGCGCGCAATCGCATCTTCCAGCCGCTCTGAAAACGCGCGGGTCTCGACGATGTTGGACTTGCTGCGCGAGCGGATGCCGTCGTTGAGCAGCTTGCGCAGGGCTTCCAGTGCCAGGTTCTTCTTCGGCATCTGCTGCACTTCGGCCAGAAACTCGTCGGAGAGGATCGAGATGTCCGGCGACTGGATGCCGGCCGCCTGCAGGATGTCGACGATCTCGGTTGAGATCACCGCGCGGCTCACGATCTGCTGGATCGCAAAGTCACGTTCCTGCGAAATCGCTCCCGAGCCGGTGGCGGACTTCACCAGCGCCGCGCGGATCGCCTGGAAGAACCCGACCTCCTCTCGAATATCTCGCGCCTCGTCCGAAGCCGAGGCCAGCGAATAGGCGCGGGACAAGGCCAGCACCGCGTCCTGATAGCGGCGATGCGCCGCCTTCTTGCCGTCCTTCGTGGTCTCGGCTGCGGCCCACGCCTGCTGCCGGTCGAGCACCCATTCGATCGCGCCCGCCATCATCGCCAGCCGCTGCTGCGGTAACCCGCTCAGTGCCGTGGCGTAATCGAAGCCGCCCTTGCCATCCTGTGGCCCGAACATGGCCCGCACCACGTCGTATTTCTCCAGCAGCACGGCGATTGCTTCTGCCTCGTCCACGCCGGTCGTGTCCTGATCGCGCTGCGAATACTGCGCGAGCGCCGACTTGAGGCTCTGCGCGATGCCGATGTAGTCCACGATCAGGCCCGCCGGCTTGTCGCGGAACACGCGGTTGACGCGCGCGATGGCCTGCATCAGGCCGTGGCCCTGCATGGGCTTGTCCACATACATGGTGTGCATCGACGGCGCATCGAAGCCCGTCAGCCACATGTCGCGCACGATCACCAGCTTGAGTGGGTCACCAGCCTTGCGCGCGCGCTTGGCGAGCAGATCGCGTCGCGTCTTGTTGCCGATGTGCTGCTGCCATTGGGGGGGATCGCTGGCCGCGCCGGTCATCACGATCTTCACCGCCCCGGCGTTGTCGTCGGCGCTGTGCCAGTCGGGTCTGAGCTTGACGATGGCGTCGTAGAGCGCCACGCAGATGCGTCGGCTCATGCACACCACCATCGCCTTGCCGTCGAGGCCGGCCAGCCGATCCTCGAAGTGCGTCACCAGGTCCTGCGCGACCCGTTCCAGCCGCTTATCGCTGCCCACCAGCGCCTCGACGGTGGACCACTTGCGCTTGATCTTTTCCTGCTGGTCCTGCGCCTCGTCTTCGGTCAGCGCCTCGATTTCGGCGTCGATCTTCGGCCGCTCGGCTTCGTCGAGCTCGATGCGCGCCAGCCGCGACTCGTAGTAGATCGGCACCGTCGCGCCGTCTTCCACCGCGCGGCTGATGTCGTAGATGTCGATGTAGTGGCCGAACACCGCCGGCGTGTTGACGTCGGTGGCTTCGATCGGCGTGCCGGTAAAGCCGATGAAGGAGGCATTCGGCAGCGCATCGCGCAAATATTTGGCGAAGCCGTAGGACACCGCGCCCGTCCTGGCATCGAGCCTGGCGCGAAAACCATATTGCGAGCGGTGCGCCTCGTCGGCGATCACCACCACGTTGCGGCGCGTCGTCAGCGGCTCGGCCTGCTCGCCGAACTTCTGCAAGGTGGTGAAGATCACGCCGCCCGAAGCGCGCGCCAGCAGCTTCTGCAAATCCTCGCGGCTCTCGGCCTGCACCGGCGTCTGCCGGATCAGGTCCTTGCACATCGAGAACGTGCCGAACAACTGGTCGTCCAGATCGTTGCGGTCGGTCAGCACCACCAGCGTCGGGTTCTCCATCGCCGGGTGCTGCACCAGCCGCCCGGCGTAGAACGCCATCAGCAGGCTCTTGCCCGAGCCCTGCGTGTGCCAGATCACGCCCGCGCGCCGGTCGCCCCTGGCCTGTGTGGTCACGCTCGGCAATCCGTAAGCGGCCGGCTCCTCGGCAATGGCCGCTGGCCCGCCGGAGGCGCGGATTGTCGATTCGATCGCCCGGTTCACCGCGTGATACTGGTGATACCCCGCCACGATCTTCGCCAGCCCCGAGCCGGTCTCGCCAAACACCGTGAAGTGCCGCAGCAGGTCCAGATAGCGCCGCGGCTCGAACAGGCCCTCGATCAAGGTCGGCAGCTCCGGCTGGCCCTTGGGCAGCACGTCGCGGCCGTCGGTGGTGCGCCAGGGCATGAAGCGTTCGAGATCGGCGGACAGCGAGCCCACGCGTGCCGCGATGCCGTCCGAGGTCACCAGCAGCGCATTGGTGTGGAACAGCGCCGGAATCTGCTGCTTGTAGGTCTGCAGCTGGTTGTACGCGCCCGCCAGGTGCGCGCCCGCGCTGCCGGGCGCTTTCAGTTCGATCACGGCCAGCGGCAGGCCGTTGACGAACAGCACCACGTCCGGCCGCCGCTTGAGCTGGCCGCTGATGACCACGAACTGCTGCACCGCCAGCCAGTCGTTGCGCTCGGGCTGCTCGAAGTCGATCAGCGCGACGGTGCCGGCGCTGACCTCGCCGCGTTCGCCCTGGTACTCCACGGCCACGCCCTCGGTCAGCAGGCCGTGGATGCGGCGGTTTTCCTCCAGCAGGCCCGGGAATTCGGTTTGCGTCAGCCGGCGCAGCGCCTCGGCCCTCGCGTCCGCGGGCAGCTGCGGATTCAGGCGGTGCACGGCATCGCGCAGCCGCCGGTGCAGCAGCACCACATCGTGGCTTTCACGCTCCGGCGCGCTGCCATCCGGGCCGATCAGCTCCTCGCGGGCGATCGCATAGCCCAGGCCGCGCAGCTGCGCCAGCAGGGCTTGTTCGATTGCAGCTTCGGACAGGAAGGCCATCAGGCACTCACTCCCAGGACGCGGGGTCGAGGTGGCGGGCCAGGTCCATCGTCTCGTGCAGCACTCTGCCAATCACGATCAGGCCTGGCTCCACACGGTAGATCAGGAAGTGCCGAGGCTGACGGACCTGATCCATCGTCACATGATCCCGGCTGGAAAGCAGATGCCAGGCGCGTACGCCCTTCCCCAGTTCCGGTCGCTTCCGGCTGCCCGCTCCTGCAGGCTCAGTGGCCACGTCCTGCAAGGCCGCAACCAGCAGTGCCTCGTAGCGCCGGCTCGCCGATTCACCGAATTGCTCCAGCGACCAAGCCAGGATGTCGACGATGTCGGCTCGCGCCGCAGCGGACAGCCGGTAGGGCTGCATCAGCCGGCTGGCCGTACCCGGCGCGCGGCCTCGACGCCGAGAGCGCGGATGAAGTCGGCCAGCTGGTCATTGGCGACATCCACGTAACGGCCGGCGGCGATGTCATCCCAGCCTTGATTCGCCGCCTGTTGCAGGACCTTGAGCTTGGCGGCGTCCAGGCGCTCACGCTGCTCGATCAGGCGCAAGCCCTCACGCAGCACCTCGCTCGCGTTCTGGTAGGAGCCCGACTGCACCAGCGACTCGACCAGCGCGTGCTGATGATCGCTGAGCACCACATTACGGGTAGGCATGGCTCGATCTCCGGTGCCGATGGAATGACCGTACCCTAGCATTCGTTGGCAGATACTGCCAACGAGGCGCGGCGGATGAAAAGCTCAGCACACGGAGGCCGCGAGACGCTCGGCGTCGGGGAGGCGCAGACGGCCGGAGATGAGGCGTGGGAGTAGCGTGTCCCGCAGTGCTTCAAGGGAGGCCGACTGTTGCTTGCCGGCGACGATCTTGTCGTACATGGGCTGACAGAGCTTCCCAAACGACTCTGCTTTGCAATCCGGCGGCACGACGACCCGGAACTGATCAATGTCGCCTTTGCCAAGGTGAATCACAGTGGTTGCGACTTCTGTAAGCGAGAAAATCCTCTCGCCTCAAGGCGACGACGGCACTGCCCATCGCTCGTCCAGCGCAATAGCTCCGATAGCCGGGTGTTCGCAGCACCCAGTACAAGTAGCGTTCGAATGCAGAGTTTCTCTTACGAAATACGAGCTTCACGGTGTCTTGCGTGAGTCGACCACTGGGAACCGAGTTAGGAATCGGTTGTGAAGTAGAAGGATTAGCAAGCTATTTCTGCAGGCTCGCCGCTTTGCACGGGGTGAGTTCCTATCAGCTCGCGAATCACCTCAGATCACGGACAGGAATCATAGCGTTCGGAAAAGGGATTACCGGGCGGTGCGCAGGCCCTCAGTCCCTGATGATGAACGGCTTCGGTTCTAGCGCGCGGACAACCGTCAGATGGTTGGAATTCGGCCTGGATAGGCGTGACATCTCTTCGATGACCCTGCTGATCTTCGAGAGTTTGTTACCCACGTTCGGCCCCGGCGTACTTCGACAGTATCGGTCCTGGTGCCCCGCGTGCGTAAATGAAATGCGCGCCATCGGCAGTCCAGAGTATGAAAAGCTCTCATGGTCGTTGCAGATGATCACGCGGTGCCGCGAGCACCGGTTGTCCTTGCATTCGACCTGCGCATCGTGTGGAGAGCGTCAACTCGACTATCAGGCGCGTCGCATGAGTCAGTGCAAGCGCTGTTGCTGTGATCTTATAGCGCCTGCATCTGCGTGGACTACGCAACGGCGTCCAACGGCGGGCGAATCTGATCTGCTATCCATCATTGCATTGGGCGCATCAGAACCGACGTTTCGGTACCAGTCCGACTCTACTGCGTTGTTCATGAATGAATACACTCGACGCGCCGGCGCGGGAAACGTAAGAAAATCTGCTGTCGGCGGTAGAGTCGAGCGTTTCCGAACGCCGAGGAGACAGCCGGCGTTGAGTTCATTGATTGATCTGTCCCTGACGACAGAAGTCCCGTTGCCGTTAATACTCGACTCGCCCTTGGAGGCCGCCCGAATCGCTCGCCTCTCGTCCGCGATGTCATCTACAGCAACCGTCAGACCTCGAGCCTTTAGGACTCGGGGAAAGCGAAATCAGTTCAAGCAGGTGATTGAAAGCGCACTCAGCGATGGCAGCGATGCCGTTCCGGTCGCTCTAAAGCGGCTATGCCGAGATTTCCGCATCAATACCGCAACTGCTTATTGCTGGTTCGAAAAATTGTCCCACGACCTTGTTAAAAGGCGGGCAGAGGCTATCGCGCGGCGCAAAGCAGATCGGACGCTTAAAATTCGTGTCGCGCTTGAAAGCTGGGCGATCCCAGAGTATCTGTCTGGTCAAATAGCCAGTCATGACGAAGTGGTCTCACTGGTAAAAGCAGAGCTGGAAGTTTCGACATGTTCAATTCGGTTTCAACTCTCTCGCCTCTTGGCCGCTCGTGGGTCATCTGAAGGCGAGTAGTTAGCCCGGTCACTGCACTCTTAATCTGGTAGCCAGCTTAAAGTCCGCACCCTCTGCTAAGGAAGGTCTGAAAAACCCATTGCGAGTGGCGTGATGGTTGCTGCGATCTGTGGCTAGAAAAGAATCGGAGCGGGAGCAATGCAGTTGAGTTTCGGGGACGCGGAGTACGCGGGCAAGCGAAAACGGACACGTCGGGAGATTTTCCTAGCCGAGATGGACCAGGTGGTTCCGTGGAAGCTGCTGCTGTCGCTGATCGAGCCGGTGTATCCGGTGGGCGGCGATGGACGGCCGCCGTATCCGCTGGCGACGATGCTGCGCATTCACCTCATGCAGAACTGGTTCGGATTGTCGGATCCGGCGATGGAAGAGGCGCTGTACGAAGTCGCCTCGATGCGTCAGTTTGCCGGGCTGTCGCTGACGCGGCCGATTCCGGACGAGACCACGATTCTGAATTTCAGACACCTGCTGGAAACGTATGGGTTAGCGCTGGAGCTTTTCACCCGAATCAATGCCTACCTGGGGCGCAAAGGCTTGCTGCTCAAGCGCGGCAGCATGGTGGATGCCACGATCATTTCGGCGCCGAGTTCGACCAAGAACGCCGACGGTGAGCGCGATCCCGAGATGCACCAGACCAAGAAAGGCAATCAGTACTTTTTCGGCATGAAGGCGCACATCGGCGCGGACGTGGATTCTGGCTTGGTGCACACCGTGGTGGTAACCGCTGCCAATGAAGCCGACATCGCGGTGGTGGACGAGTTGCTGCACGGCAGGGAGCAAGTAGTCTATGCCGACGCGGGCTACACGGGCGCAGACAAGCGCGTGGTGAGAAAGAAACTGCAGTGGCAGATCGCGGCTCGCTCAAGCCGGATTCGTGCGATGCCGGAAGGCAGTCAAAAGCGCGCGGCTCAGCAGGCGGAATATGCCAAGGCTCGCGTTCGCGCCTTCGTCGAGCATCCGTTTCGCGTAATCAAGCGGCAGTTCGGCTACAACAAGGTGCGCTTCAAGGGCCTGGCGAAAAACACGGCGCAGGTGATGACCCTGTTTGCGCTGTCGAATCTGTGGATGGTGCGAAAGAAATTGCTGTCGATGACGGGGGAATTGCGCCCGCTGATACTCAATGTGGGATGAATTGTCACCGGTAAGCGTCTTTTGATCAGCTCAGGCCGATAAATGAATCAGTCGGCTTCGCAGAAAACAATCATGAAGGCAGCGCCGCAGTCACCGCATCGACTTTCGGTGAGTTATTCAGAGGTTCCCTAATGGATCGTGTACTGCCTGAAATCCGAAGCCGGATGATGTCTGGAACTCGTGGAGCGAACACCCTTGTCTGCGGTTGCAGTAGCAAGAAATTCGGGTAGGGACATTTTCAGATCTATGTGAAAGGATTAGAATTCTGGCCGTAACTGAATTCAGACTGCAAATCAGAAGCTAACGAAAGCCATAATTCGGACAGTAGTCGCCATAAGCGCCGATACTTACTCAACCAGCACAGCCAGGATAGCGGCCGCCGCCGTATCCACCATTTTTACTTCGATGGTGTCCGTGACCTGCGTCGGCACGTAACGAAGGTCAGCCGCATTCGCCGCAGGAATTAAGACCAATTGCCGGCCGGCACGATAGGCCGCCACGATCTTCTGCGGGATGCCACCCACTGCTCCGACCTTCCCCTTTAGCGACACCTCGCCAGTTAGCGCAACACCGTGGCGCACGGCTCGGTTGGTCAGGGCCGAGACCATAGCGGCAACGAACGGAAGGCCGGCAGAAGGCCCTTCGCGATACTCGGCGATATTCACGAGGTGGACGCTGACGCCTTTGCCCTTCACATTTTTTTCGGGGATGTCGTAGGCTTTGGCGGATTGCTGGACATGCCGCCAGGCGGCCACGATCGACTGCTTCAGGACTTCGCCGGATGATCCGGTGACCTCGACCTCCTCACCATTTTTAACGACGACTTCGATGGTCATGGCGGCACCGCTGTCGAGGCGACTCGACTGCCCGTCGACCGTCAGCCCGGTGACTTCACCGACGAGATCTTCATGATTGGCCCGATCCGAGTCGTCGACGGTCAAATCCACCGAATCGTCGATGGGTTCGGGAAACGTCGGCATGCCGCTGCCTGGGAAACGAGCCGTGAGCAATTCGCTCATCTCCGTGGGCGGCATGAAGTAGCCCTGGAGTCGCAGGAGCCGATCGTTCAGCAGCAGGAGCATGTCGCCCTTGCCGAACAGGTTCTCGGCGCCCGTCTGGTCGAGGATTGTCTGGGAGTCGACCCGCTGCGGCAGGCGAAACGAAACGCGGCACGGCATGTTCGCCTTTAGCAGGCCGGTGACGATATCCGCCGTCGGCCGCTGCGTCGCCAGGATCAGGTGGATGCCCACCGATCGCGCCCGCTGTGCAAGCCGATTGATCTCCCGCTCGAAGTCCTGCCGATCCTTCTTGCTCAGCACCGCCATCAGGTCGGCGTATTCGTCGATGACCACGACGATGGGCTTGATCGGTGTCAGCGGGTGCGTGAGGTTGTATTCCGAGACGTTCGGGCACCGGGCCGTTTGCAACAGCCGGGTCCGCTCGCGCAGTTCGTCCCCAGTCAGGCGCCGCAGTTCCTCGATCGCGTCCTCGGCCTCGGTGATGACGACGCCACCGCGCAGGTAAGGCAGTCCGTTGTAGAGGACGAAGTCCGTGGCCTTGGGGTCGATGATGATCAACTCGAGCCCGTCCGGCCCCAACTTGGAAATCAGCGACAGCAAGATGGCATGCAGGAAGACCGTCTTGCCCGACATCGTCGAGCCGGCCACCAACAGATGCGGCAGCTGAACGATGTCGAGGCGGATATGCTCGCCCGACGGGCTGACACCGACTGCGATCGGCAACTGCAGGCCGGAGGGTGGCGCCAACTCGTCGATCGCCGCCTGCAACGGCATCATCTGGCGTACCGGACGCTCCAGATCGATGCCGACATAGTTTTCGCCCGCGATGTTGTCGATGAAGGGCGTTGTCCGCGATGCGAGCTCTCGGCCGATGTCTTCTGCCCGCGAACGTAGCTTGTTGACCTGCGAGCCGGCCTTCAGCCGGACGCGATATCGAATGACGCTGGGCCCGATCTGGGCTTTGGCCGAGTCGAGTTCCTGAACCTGCACACCGTATTCGCGAAGGATCCGCTTCAAATGTTCGGCCTGCTTCACGATGAGCCGGCTTTCCTCGTCCCCGATAGTTTCGACATCAGGCAACTCGGGCGCTGGTTCTGACGCGGCCGCGGCTGGCGGTGCCGATTTGCTCGCTTTCGGCGTCGCCGGCACGACAGGCGATGGAGTCGAACGTGGCGCGGCGGTCGGAGTTGCTGCCTTCGGGGCTGCCGGTGCTTGCTTGGTCGGCGCCGCCGGTGTCGGAGTCAGTTCGGCATCTGGCGGGACAGCCTTCGCCGCCGGCGACGATGCCAACGGCACAACCTGATCGCTGATGTGACGACGGACTTCATCTTCCGTCAGTTCAATCAGCCGAACGTCACGACCGCCGGCCTTCAGGACGCGCGTCGACGATTGGCGGCTCTGCGTAAGACCGACCACCGCCAGCGAGAGCCGAACACGCGGCTTCACGTCCAACGCGAAAATCGCGTTGAGCCGCTGGCTCCAGTAGTCCTTCTGGATGTCGGTATGCCCTTCCAGGAAGCACTCACGGAACAGGTGCTGCCGCAGCACCTCACGCCGCTGGGGCGCGACGATGTTCTGTGCGCCTGGATCCAGCTGAAAAATCTCGTCGATGATGCGGGCGGTGTTGACGAGCTGGTCAACCGCTTTGCCAGACACCTCACCATTGACGACGTGATAGGCGTCGTCCGGCTCGGCGTAGGTCTTCACCTCGATGATGTCGAGAACGCAGGAACCGTCGGCTTCGTCACAGATGCCGAAGAGATCAGCCCTCGTTGCGTCCTCTCTCAATTCCAACCAGCGGCGCGCTTCTGGGCTGTCGATGCTTACCAGGAGATTCTTCTCGTGGTTGCGCCGGTACCACGCGGCGCTCACGAGTGTTCCGACCAGCCCCTGAGTCCGGCGCTCATCCAACACGGTACCGCCCTTGGACACCAGTGCCAGGAGCCCATCGGTTAGCAGCCCGCCAAGATCGTCGATCAAGCGTTCGACCGCCATCTTGCTTGGCGTGTAGTTGGCCTTCCGCAACTGCCGATCGAACTCGGCGACGAACTTGGCCTTGTCGCGCGCGTAGACGGTGATGTCGCGCTTGCCGGCACGCTTGAGAGAAATCCGCGGCACGCCAATGGAAAGCGCACCCTCCTGGGCGCGGTCTGCCACGACCAGCCACACGCATCCCTGGGTCAGCTTCTGGAGCTGTTGTGCCTCGGTTCGCAGTTCAGCGGCGACGCCATAGAAGGATCCCGTAATGACGTTGCTGACCCGGTTCCGCAGGTCGTTGTGATCGCCGAACAGTCCACCGTCGGCAGCCGGCACTACGCGGACCGACTTGGTGATCTTGTCGAACTTGAACTGCATCGGCAGACAGATCGGATGCACCGCGAGCGACGGCATGCGGCTGAGTCGCAAGGTCTTGGCATTCGACGGATCAAACAGCACTGCGATGTGCGCCGGCTGCTTCTTCAGGTCCTCGGCAATCTGGTCGATCTTCTTGACCTCGTCATCGACCTCCAAGGTGAAGCCACCTGCTGAGCCGATGCCCTTGAACCGCTCGGCGCCTTCCTCATCTTCGGCACCGCCACCCAACGCGCCCACCGCGGGCGTAACCCGCTGGGTGAAGAACAGGCGAACGTGAACCCGTTCGAGTTCGCTGGCCGAGTTGTCCGTCAGCCGCACAACTTCCTTGAGAACGAAGTCAATGTCGGGCGGATCGATAAATGCCAGGCGCAGTCCCAGGCGAGCGTGGGGGTGAAGCGTGCAGAACTTGTCGAAGAGCTTGGCGATCTCGGCGAGACCATCGCGGCCGGCGTACTGGTGGGCCGCGAGTTCGAAATATGGAATGCCCTGGCGGACGCCGGCCTCGGGCAAGATCTGGTGCACGCCGCCCGTGACCAGCGCCGGCACGAATAGCGTGGTCAGGAAATTGGGTAGTTCCTCGACGCGGCTACGCAGCAGGTCGCGCTCCTGCTGCGTGATGTTTCCGGCCTGGATTCTGAGTTGATGGGACAACTCGATGAACTTCCACAGATGCAGCGGGTGCAGCGGCGACAACACCACGCGCGTGACGCCTCCACATTGAAGAATGATGGTGTCCAGTGAGAGGAAGCGCGAGCAAAGGATCTGCACGCCATCAGGTGACGACTCGGAAATGGCCTCGTAGGACCGCTTCAAGCCTTCCACCAGAACTTCGTAGGAGCGCAGATATTCCTGCGCCGCCGCTCGCATGGTCGGGCTCGCATTGAGCTTGATCAGCGGTTCCAGCACGAGGCCGCGTACATGCGCGGCCAAGGTAAGGCGGGTCGATTTGAAGCTATCGAACGCATTGAGTAGCGTGGTATCGCCCTGCAGGACCGAGGTAACTTCCTGCAGCATTCCGCGCAGGTCGAACTCCTCATCTGTCGGATTGAACAGGATCCGGTCCGCTTTCTCGACCTGAGCTAGAGCCTCGTCGAGGGTTTTGGCTTCGCCTGGGATCAGAAGCTTTCCGCCCCAGGCATCTTCACTGACGGTGAGTTCGACCAGCCTCAGGAACGGGTGCTTGGACTCGACGTTGAGGACAGCGCCGGACTCGGGGTCTTTGACCTCCGGCGCGTCGTCGTCATCTTCGGCGTTGATCGCTTCATCGACGGCTTCTCCCAGAGAATCCAGCGCGTCATCGTTGCCATCGAGGATGAAGTCGACGCACCGAATGGTGGGGCTGCGTGTCGGCCGATCCGGGATGGCGCTGTCGTCGCCGCCGCCGCCAATGTTGGTGTCGTCGCCAGGTTCCGGGATTGGGTCTCCGGTGGGGTTGGGCGGTTGGTCTGCCTGGATCTTGGCCTGGAAGAGTCGTTTTACGGCCTGCAGGCTCAGTTCGCTGAGGCGGGCTGGGTCCTGGTTTTTGTAGAACTCCATCACCTTGCGGTAGATCTTTTGCAGTTCCACGCCGGCAGTCGTATCTTTCTGGACCGCGAGCGCCTTCGAAATGCGCTGGCGATCCGTTTTCGACAACACCTCGATCTGCCCAACGATTCGCCGGTTTTCTTCCAGGCGCTGCGATATTTTTGCGGCCGTGGGCACAACAAAGAGTTCGGCGTCGGGGAGCAGGCCAATCGAATACAGGTTGTTCTTCGAACTGTCGGGTATCTCGCCTTCAAGGACGCAGGCGCTGAGGGCGGAAAAGTAGGCCAGCAATCCCTCGAGCGGCACCGACTGCCGGACTTTCTTGTGCTGCAGCGCCTTCCACAACTGGCGCTGCGCGTCATTCACCCCGAACTTCTCACGCCCTTCCGTGCAGAGTTGGTCGTAGAGATCTTCCGACCGAAGGGTCTTGAAGCGGTTCAGCGACGTGAGCTTGGCTAAGTCCTTCGGGGTTACAACGACGATGGGCTCTTTGACCTCGGCCTTATTACGCCAGCGCTCTGCACCTTCCACCGTTGTGACGAAGAAATCGGTGATGTAACCCGCCGTTACCGCAGCCTCCTTCAGGATCTTCGTGATCGCGGGGCTGTACCCCGCCATGGCAAGCCGAACGCGAATACGGGATTGAGAAACGCTGAGTCCTCGCAACAGAGCCAACGGCTCAAATGCCGGCATATCCTTGACCAGGACGCCGAAGGCTTGGTTCTTCGCTTGCGCAATGACCGCCCGGGCAATGACCTCGCCCGTGGTCGTTTCGATGCTGCTCATTTGGTGGCCCTGTCCAAGCGAATAATCGTCACGCCATCGGCATAACGACGGGCGTACCCGATATCGATCAAGGTGTCACGCAACGCGTTGGCATTGCCGACAAGGTCTTCTCTGGTGGCATCCATGATCGAGAATTTTGCGAGGTCGGCTGAATCGCCAGGCAGTGCACCGGTGACGATGCCGAAGCGGTCCCGCCAAATCTCAGAGAGTTCCGACAACTCGAGTTCTTGACCCGGCTCTACGCACGTCGCCAACAGGACTTCCAACAGTTCTGGGCTAGGGGCGTACCGCTTTTTAACGGCGCGTTGACCACGAGGCGCGAGTAGTCCGCCGCACACGCCGAGGGCGCGCGCAAAATCCGTGGGCGTGCCCGACAACTCTTCCAGCATGATGTCGACGATCGCGTTGACCAACGCTTCAAGGTTGGTGCTGCCTACCGAGTAAGAGCGGAACACCTCCAAGAAATGGGCGCGGACGTGATCTTGCTTCTTCTGCGTGCCTTTCAGGCCGATCTCACCGATGAATTCTTCAATCTGCTTGCCCGTCCAGCGCTCTCGATGCTCGCGGATCAGCACCTCGCGAACCCCGTGCTGAATCAGCGTTTCGATCCGCTTCGACGCGAGGTTATAACTGGCATGACTGGCCGCGGCAACCGCCGACCATCCACTGCTGGTGAAGTCGGTAAGCATGAGCGGCCGCTGCGTTGCGTACTGGCGACCATCTTCATATTCGAGACCGCGATGGGTCAGATGAAGGTATAAGGCAAAGGTCGAGAAACAGGCGAGCCGGCGCAACGAATGAAGCTTGCTGCCATTGGCACGCTCGAAAACCGCGAGCGTATCGAAGCTCTTCCTGATATCGCGCAGGATATGGGACTTGAAGCCGCCGCCCTGGGCAGGCCGACGCAGCGCCAATGAGTCCGGCGCCTCGTCGGCGGCCGGATCGTATTCGCGAGGCTCTACCCCCTGAATAAGGGGCAGCGAGACAACCGACAGTTCGTCGGAGGCGTCGCTCAGCAGTTCGCGGATGAGAGCGAGCATCGGGCTTTCGCCCGCCCCGACATCTGCAGCCAGGACGCCGTACAGAAAGTCACCGGTGTCACGGTCGTTGCTGTCGCGTGTGACGTGGGTTTTGTGCGTAAGCGTGTAGGAGCAATACTCGTTCTTGTCGAACACTGCTTTGTCGGCACCCAATACACCCTTGAGTAGTTCCCGAAGGTCATTGAGTTGCCCGATACGACCGGGTTCGGCGAAGTCGCCCAGATGATCCCTGGCATCCTCGATGAGATCACTGGTGGGATGCCGCTCCTCCGTGCCCTTCTTGGCCCAGCGTATCAGCGCGTGATTCAGCAGCTTCGGGTCGTAGTATTCACCAAGGGCGGCGCGACACAGGCCGTTGGTTATGTGGACCGGCTTGATCGATGACGAGTTGGGCGAATAACCGAGCGGTGCGACCACGCCCTCGCGAAAATAGTCCTGGAGATTCATTGAAATTACAGCGCGTAGCGCATTTGGCGGCGATCGACACGGAACTCAAGGCTGGCCCCGGACTTGAAATTTTTGATGTGGACTTCTTCGATGTTTTGCGCCTTCTGAAATGAGCGTCCCAACTCGTTAAAAAACTTATCCAGACGTTTGGTTACTTCCGCCGAGCGCAATGCCATCGGCAGACCGCGACGGGCGTCGTAAAGGGTCTGATACAGCGGCAGATCGACCGTCAACTGAGCGACCATTTTGTCGTTCTGGTATGCCGCAAAGATCAGGTGATCGGCCTGGAAGTGAAACGCCGGTGTCGTGTGTGCTGGCAGCCTCGGAATCTGGATGCGGAAGGTATCGGTTCCAATCGAACGCACCGAGATGTAGGTAGGCGACCAACGGGCGTCATAGCAGTGGCGACTCCACAGACGTACAGCGTTGTCCTTGGTATCGCGAGGGTCAAAAAAGCGATTGATCAAGCGCGTCAACTCGCGGACGACACCCTCGTTGTCGGTGGCCGCGTTCTGCAGGGCCTTATAGAAATACATCTCATCTGCCGGGAGCAAATTGAGCAGGTCTGCGCCGCTTTCGTTTTCGAAGTAGAAGCGGCGTTTCGCCGTGCGCATCGCCTCGATTGTCAGGCTGAGATCCGGAACTCGGCTAGGTGGCGGTGACGGTGGGCCAAGCGGGGTCCAGCCGGACGGATCCAGGTCGCCCATCCAGAGTGCATCGTCGTACAGGGGATGCGTCACATGAGCAGGGTCGAACACGGCACGCACGGCATCGAACAGATCGCTTTCCCCTTCGAAGGCAAGGTCTGAATAGGCCCGATGCGCGGATTCGCTTTCTGGGCTGACCAGTTGCTCGCAGGATCGGCCGCCGGTGAGGACGAAGGCGAGAAACCCCTGTAGGTCGCGCATCGTGACGTGATGGCCGCGCTTGGTCGTCAGTTCGAGTAGGGTGAACAGTCGGTCCGCAACGCGTGGCTGCTGCAGTGCAGTGCGGGCCCTCGGCACATCACACGTGTAACGAGCTGGGCACTGCGGGCATTCCGGGTAAAACCGGTCCGAGGTCAGCGTGGCCACCA
Source organism: Hydrocarboniphaga sp. (assembly GCF_965279055.1). Lineage (NCBI taxonomy): Bacteria > Pseudomonadati > Pseudomonadota > Gammaproteobacteria > Nevskiales > Nevskiaceae > Hydrocarboniphaga > Hydrocarboniphaga sp. Next base: position 4,483,723 of record NZ_OZ257125.1, read on the forward strand.
GACGCTCGTAAACAGCTTTCGTGACGAGGTTGCGGTTGTTGAGGTCGATGACCACCACGCTCAACGCTTTGGCCGGTTCATCCTGGTAGATGACGCCCTTCTCGACCTGGCTCCTGATCTCCTGCAAGGGCTTGAACTCATCCCCATGGGCTTTCACGAACTCAAGCAACGGCCACTCGTTGATCGCGAGGCAGAACGGCTTTCTTCGCTTTCGTGCGGCCTTCCAGAGATCGAGCAAGGTTTCATACGACTCTTCAGCCGTGGCGTCGGCATGACACTCAGCCTTCAACTCTTTAATGCGAGGCATCATCCGCATGATCAGATGCGTTTTGCCGTCGCCTGGGTTGCCAGTGAGGATGACGTCCTTACCTGCTTTCAGCAGTTCGAGGATAAAAGGCTCAAGGGTCGTTTCGACATGGATCGCATCCAGTTGCGTTTCGCTCAGTCGGTCCGCATAGCAGTTGCGATGGTTGTAGAGCTGCTGGATAAAGCGGACGCCGATCTCGCCGGCGGGTGGCGGCGGCGTGCCGCCACTTCCACCACCGCTGCCGCCGACAACCCCGCCGGCACCACCCTTACCGACGCTGCCCCGCTGAGGTGCGTTGAAGGGTGACTCGCCTGGCCCGATGGATTGGCTGATCCGAATCTCTTCCCGGCTCGACGATGCTGCGACGCGGCTCAATACGTCGGCGTTCTTGATCCGGTTGCTGAGCCACCTAATTTTCCAGTGGTCCGCAATCGAATCGCTCCACCGCAGTGCTTCTTCCTGGGTTTCCGAGGGAAGAATGTATTGGGGCGTGTCCACTTCGTTACGAAGGTAGGCGCCGGTGTTGTGCGCGAGTGGCACGCCGTAAATGATCCGTCGACACTGGTGACGAAGAAAGTGATCTTGGTCCAGCCCGATCACGTTCAGGCCCTCTCGCACCAGGCGTAGCTTGGGGTTGACCCCCTCGCCAAACGTGCGGGTAATGAACGTCGCGCCTTGCTCGTCCTTGAGCATTTCTTCCAGCAGATCACGGGTGCGATCGCTGAAATGCACTGAGCCGTACCCGCGGGTCTCGCCCAGGCGCTGGTACTTCACCTCGCCAGGGGCGCTCTCGCCGCGTATCGATGCCGGCACCCGCACACGGTTGTACTGGCTACTGCCCACGTGATACAGGCTGGTGGTGCCGAGAAAGACCAGGTCAGCTGCTCGGGCGTGGGCCGCGCCACGCATTTTCGATGCGATTTCGCTCGGCGAATTCGAGTAGCGCTGGAAGTAGTCGTACCGGACCTGCGGGCTGGCCAGCAGCATGCAAACCAGTTTGCCGCCCAGCAGCTCGTTATAGGGCGGCACGGCTCCGGCAATGATGATATCCATGATGCTGGAGCCGATGTGCGACTGCTTCACCGTCCGGATGGCAATGCCGAGAGCACGGCGACCCTCCTCGTCGCGCAGCAGCATCGACATGCCTTCCGACTCGCCGGCCTTCGCCGCAGAACGGAATACCAGCTTCGCTCGCAGCAACTCGGCGTACTGGGCGGCGCGCTTCTGCTTGAACAGTTCCTCAACGCTCTTGTCCGCCAGCGAGCGGACGTTCTCGGGGATGCTGCTGAGCTTGGACGGATCTACTGGGCGGGCGCGGTCACCGGCCTGCCCGGGCGCCCGCGCCTCATGTGAGCGCAGCAATTCTTTTCTGCGGTAGGCGCTCTCGCGGGCATCAGAAAGTAGCCGCTGGACCAAATCCATGGTCGGCGCCGCAAGCTCGGCCGCGGTTACGAGGCCCTTAGGATCCAGCGACGCAATATCGGTTTCGAGCTGTTGTAGATAATGGCGATACAGATGTTCCAGGAGCGTCTGCCGCTCAACTGGATCAGTGGCGGCGTCGACCGATGCTTGGATGCCTTCGATGTCCCAACCGAGGAACCGCTCCCGGTCTGCCAGGCGGACGATTGAGTTGCCGAGCGCCGCGATGCCGATCACGGGATGGAACGGACGAGCCCGGTCCCGGACCAAGTAAAACAGGTTGCGGCCTGGTGTACTGAAATACGGCAGCGACCAGAAATAGCGGAAGTACCGCCAGATATCGATCAGCCGGAGGCCGGTCTCGGGACAGCGATCGTCCTCGGCCGCCAATTGCAGGTAAGGCTGTACGACGCCGAGAAACGGTTCGGCATTGCCCGCGTCCAAGGCGACCTTGGCGGCGGTCAGGTCGGTGACCAACGCCTGGCCGTCAGCAACCAAGTCCAGGATCGAGCATTCCGGCTTCCCGTAGTGGGATCGGGTCGTCTCCATTTCTGAAATGAATCGACGAACCGATTCGGGCTGAAGCTGTGCCAGCCTCTCAGTTTTCATTGCAAGCCGGATTTGCCGCTTCTGCTTCGCGATGCCCTCGGGTGAACTTGACGCCTCCGTGAAGTCGGGCGGAGCCATCTCGAGTTGGTGGTCGCGAAAGCGATAGGCCCAATTCTGGCCCAGCAGATCGACCAGGACGGAGAGGGCGGCTCGGTATCGCCTGAGCGAGCGGGGACGAAGTTCGGGAGAAAAGCCCGCCTCGATACCGGCCGCCCACTCGATTTCCTCCTCGATCAGCGCCCGCACGACGGCCGGACGCTCAGACGCTAGTTTTTCGGCCAGTGCCTGGAACCGTGGGAGGTGGACGCCGACGTTCGCCGGAGCGAAGGCCTTGTAGGAGGTCTCCTGCACGACGGCGGGAAACCGTTCCTCGTCCACCGATAGCTCGAATCCGGGAAATTCTGCCGGTGCCGGCACCGGCTTTTTGTAAGCAGCCAACAACTGTTCTGTCACGATTCGCTTCTGCTCGGCTGAGTTCACCCACGTCCCCTGTTCTTGGCCCACGTCGCTTGCCGCGTCACGGCCCCTCTACCGTGACCCGTCACGCGCCAGTTTGCGCCAGCTATGGGCTGCGGAACAGGGAGGAATGCCTATTGGTGGCCCACGGGAAGCAGAAGCCCGAAACGCATCGTGTGGTACTGGCGGCCTTCGGAGGCACCTTCCCCGCCGCCATCGGTCCAGCCGGTCGATTTTAGAGATACGGGGAGGTATATCCCGGCTGTCACGCCGGGAAGGTCCAGCGGGTCGGGGCAGCGCTTTCTACCATCCGGTGAGACCCGGTCTCACTCGATGCTGAAAACCACACAAGCTGTTTCAAACCTTCGGCAAATTCCATCGAGGTTTGAAACGATGTTTCAAACCCTAGTTACCCGCACAAACTGCCGGAGCCATACGAAAAATGGTGGGCCCTGTCGGACTTGAACCGACAACCAAGGGATTATGAGTCCCCTGCTCTAACCAATTGAGCTAAAGGCCCGTGCTGCGGCCCGCGGAGCGCGTCGACGGGTCGCAAATGATAGCCGATCACCGTGCGCGAACCGGCGCGCGGCGGGACAGCCCGGCGGCGGGCCGCTACCATGAGCGCCGGGCCGCCGGCCCACCCCCATTCACGCGGTGCTAGCACCCCGCCCTGGAGTTTTAGCGATGAACAAACCGAGCCTCCGCAACAAGCCGCTGGCGCTGCTGATCGGCACCGGCCTGGGCCTGGGCGCGATCGGCGCGCAGGCGGCGACCTTCCAGGCCACGGACCTGGCCTCCGGCTACGCGGTTGCCTCAGCGGAAGACGCGGCGGCCAAGAAGCCGGCCGAGCACAGCTGCGGCGAAGGCGGCTGCGGTGGCGACATGGGCGCCGACGCGGCCGCCGACAAGAAGGCCGACGCCAAGCCTGCCGATGCCGCGGCGAAGCAGAAGGTCGCGTCCGAGCAGCAGCAGAAGCAGCCGCCGGCCAAGCAGTAAGCGGCCGATGATGGACGGAGCCGGGCTCGGCCTGCGTCGGGCCCTGCTCGACGATTTGTCGCAGGCCGACGCCGCCACCGGCGCAGCGGCCAGCAGCGGCCCCGATTTTCTCGAAGCCGCGCCGGAAAACTGGATGGAAGTCGGCGGTGCGCTCGGCCGCCGCTTTCGGGCGCTGAGCGAGCGCTATCCGCTGCGCGCGCATGGCCTGGCGCTGTCGATCGGCGGGCCGCAGCCGCTGGATATCGACTGGCTGAAACGCGTGCGCGCCTTCCTCGACGCGCACGATATCGACGACTACAGCGATCACCTGTCGTTCTGCAGCGACGACGGCCAGCTCTACGAGCTGCTGCCGCTGCCGTTCACGGCCGAGGCGGTGGAGCATGTCGCCGCGCGCGTCGCGATCGTGCAGGACGTGCTGGAACGCACCATCGCGCTGGAGAACATCAGCGCCTACGCGCGCCTGCCGGGCGAACTCAGCGAGGCGCAGTTCATCAACGCGGTGCTGGATCGCGCCAACTGCGATCTGATGCTCGACATCAACAATGTCTACGTCAACGCGATGAATCACGGCGAAGACGCGATCGCGCTGCTCGACGCGTTGCCGGCGGGGCGCATCCGCGGCCTGCACATCGCCGGGCATCAGCTGCAGGCCGACGGTCTGCGCATCGACACGCATGGCGAGGCAGTGATCGCGCCGGTGTGGAAGCTGCTGACCCAAGCCTACGCGCGATACGGCGTGCTGCCGACGGTGCTGGAGCGCGACTTCAATCTGCCGCCGTGGGCCGAGCTGATGGCCGAGCTGCAGGCGGTGCGCGAGCACCAGGCGCGCGCCTCGAACGAGCCGCCGCATGTCTGATCTGGCGACGATGCAATACGCGCTGACCGCCGCGCTGCGCGATCCGCAGTTGCCTGCGCCCGACGGCATCGCGCCGCAGGCGCTGCAGGTTTATCGGCGGCTGGTCTACAACAACATCGAGCGCGCGCTGAGCCGCGCGTTCCCGGTGCTGCGCGCGATCAGTGCCGACGACGTCTGGCATGCGCGCGTGCAGCGCTTTTTTGCCGAACATCGTTGCCAGAACCCGGAGCTGCGGCATCTGGCCGAAGACTTCATCGCCTGGCTCGACGCCAGCGCCGGCGAGCGCGCAGGCGATCCGCCGTGGCTCGCCGAGCTGTGTCATTACGAATGGGTGGAACTGGCGCTGGCCAGCGACGCGATCGAGCTGCCGCGCAAGACGCCGCAGACGCTGTTTTCGCTGGAGAGGCCGCCGCTGCTGTCGCCGCTGGCCTGGACCTTGAGCTATCGCTTCCCGGTGCATCGGCTCAATGCGGAATATCAGCCGCAGACCGCGCCGGACGCGGCCACGTACCTGATCGTCTATCGCGATCGCGCCGATGCGGTGCGCTTCATGGAGATCAACGCGCTGACCCTGCTGCTGATCCGCGCGATCGAAGCGCAGGCCGAGCTGAGCGCGCGCGAGCTGCTGCAGACGCTCGCGGCAGAGCTGGAAAACACCGATCCGCAGGCCATTGTCGAAGCCGGATCTACCTTGCTGTACGGCCTTGTCGAGCGCGACATCATTCTTGGGTCGCGCTCCGCCTGAATCTAGCGCTCGACCGGCGGCTGGCAACGCGACGTGAACCCGCTATGGTTCGTGCCCGGCACGGCGAGCCCGATCGACGCGCTCGCACTGGGCCTGGATCTGCGCTCGTGGCTGACGCAGCAGCAGCGTGGTTCCGATCTGGTGAATGCGACGCCGAGCTATCGCTGGAACCAGAGCGCCGATCCCAATCTCAGCGGCGGCGCGGCGTTCTGGAATTCGGCGAAAACATGGTGAGAAGCAAGCGAGAAATAGCGCACTCTCTGTAAGAAAATGTCGCAGCAGACTGTAGCCGGGCCGGATTTAGCCCTGATACGGAGAGACTCATGCGTCTGCACAGCCATGCGACAAAGATCCCGTCCACGCCGCCGGTTGCACCTCCGCGTCCGACGCCGGTGCCGGAGGGCGAGGCTCCAACGATCCCGATACCGAATAGACCTCGCTAAGGTGACGGCACCTTGCCGAAACAAACGCCGAGGTTGAGCGGTCGCTGCACCAAAGCAACCCCCTCGAGTCGCCAAGGGCTAATGCAAGCGAGCCGGTCAGCCACACTGCTGGCGGGCCTCGATTCCAAGCGTGCATCCCAAGAGCGCAGGCGCCCGTCGTCGGCTGCGCTGTATACCGTCCCATCATCGGCCGAAAAGGCCACAGCAGTAACTTGACCAGCGTGAATCGCCAGATTCTGCAACAAGATGCCACTGCTTGCATCCGACAGCTGAGCCAGGCCATCAGTGCCAGCCGTAACTACGAAACGATCGTCGGCGCTCCAACGAGCGTCGAACACTGTTCCTGCATGCTCCCCAACTTTCAGCAGTCTTCCGGTTTCCGGCTCCCAGATTGTCGCTGATAAGCCAGTGCCTTCGAGCAGCACTTTCTTGCCGTCGTGCGAAAACTCGGCTTTGAAACAACCAGTCGAGTTGTTGACAACAGTCTGTCTTTGCTGCGGTTGCTGCGTGGATAGCAAGCGCACCACGCCGCTGGCGTCGTCGGCCATGGCGACCAGTTGCTTAGAGTCCGCCGCAAAATTGACGCAGCCTACTAGGGGAGAGTCATTGGACAATGGAACTCTTTGCTCAACGGTGAGCGACGCCAGTTCAATCAGCTGAACCTCGCGCTGCTGGCCGATTGCCAGATGCCGCGAATCGGGGCTGAAATCAGCCGCAAACCGCGAATCCATTGCATATTCCGACAGCATCTGTCCGTCATCGATGCGCCATAGCTTGCCCTTATTCGATCGATCGCCCGAGAACAAGTAACGGCCATCGCGGCTCATAAGCAAGGTACTGACGAACACGCCGCCGGCATGCAGGCGCAGCAGCTCGCGTTGATTGGTTACATCCCACACACCGATTTCGCCGGCAACGCTCGCTGCTGCGACCCGGGTTCCATCGCTCGCAATCGTCGTGATCGCCGCACTCAGTTCACCGAGGCTTCTAAGCGGCGTCAAGTCACGCGCGCTCCATAGCAGCAACCGACCGTCCTGCCCCCCACTAACGAGGCGACCGTCGCTGATCTGTGTGAAATCGACCGACGCCGACCACCAAGTCGGCGGTTCACCCTTTTTATTGCCATGCGTGGCGCTGGCCAGTGGGCGGAAATGATCACTCCATAGCATCACATTGCCGGCCGAATCCGCACTTAGCAGCTGTGTCCCGCCGCGAGTGAACAGCGCCGACGTCGTGTCCGTATCCAGTCTAAACAGCGGCTTTGAACTCACAACGTCTGCTATAACCGCCTGTCGCCAGTCGATCTTGCAAAGCTGCTCGCCGTCGCTACGCAGCGCGCTGGAAGTACGAGTATTTATGGTACCGGCATACAGCAAACCGCCGGTGTCGGTACGCCAGACACGCTCGCCATCGAGGCCGGAAGACAGAAGCCGTTTCGCTCGGCTCGCCAGTTCCACTCGATAAACCTGCTGCGCGTGACCACCTGCGAAAGCGACTTTGGCATCAGGAAGATCCCAGCCACGCATTGCGCCATCGTCCGAACTTGCTACCAGCAGATCACCCGCCGCTGAGAAATCCACGCCTATTACTACGTCGTTGAGCCCGATCAGACGGCGCGCGGATGCGATTTCACCGTACTTCCATAGCCAGACGCTTCCGTCCCGGTTACCGGCAGCAAGCCATTGCCCATCTGGGCTAAAGCTCGCGACGCTAGTTCTTGCCAGCATTGACGTTGGCGGCGCCCAGCTCACCCCACTATTCAATGACCACACGCGCGGTCTCTCGTCCGGCGCAATTGCGACGATGGCTGACGCGTCACGATTGAACGGCGATGCCATGGAGCAGTTCATCGCCGCAATCGCTTGATCCAGCAACAGCTCGCCATCGGGCAAAGACCAGACTTTCAGCACGCCGCGATCGCCTGAAGCCGCGATGCTGGCTAGCGCTACTCGTCGCCCGTCTTCACTGAGTGTGGGCCCGCAATAACTCTGCACCCCGCCGACATCCAGCACCGGAAACCGTGCGATCGGCTTGGCGTCGGGCAGCGACCAGGCGCGCAGTTCGCCGGCGGAGGACAGCGTCACCAGCGTGTGATCGTCTCCGCTGAGTTTGAGCTTGAGCACCGGCGCGCCGCTGTCGATTACCTGGTTCAGCGCGTCGATCGGCTGCATCGCCTGGTGCAGCATGAAACGCAGCGCCGGCGTGTCGACGCCTTCGCTGTAGGCTGCTGACAGAAACACCGCGGCGCGCATCTGCGAGCCGGCGAGCAGTTCCCGCCGGCCGTTTTCGACCAGCTGAGCGAGTCGGCGCAGGCGCTCGGTCTCGCGAAAGCGATCGCGCTGTATGGCCAGCGACGTGGCGGCCAGCGCGATCACCGCGGCAATGCCGGCGGCCCAGCCGATGCGGCGCCGGATGCGGCGGCGTCGCTCACGGCGCAGCAGTTCGTCGAGGCCGACATTGAGCAGGCCCGAGACCAGTTTCATCCGCGCCAGCACCTCACCGTCGCCTTCGCGACGCGCATCGGCGGCGATCGGCTCGACCGGTATTGGCGCCGAAACGCCATCGGCGGCCTCGTCGCAGAGCAAGGCCGGCGGAAAGCACTCGCGCTGCGGATCGCGCGCATTCGGCTCGCCGTCGACGATCAGCGCGAGCACGCGATCGGCGCGCCCCAGCGCCTTGAACTGGCGGATTTCCTCGTTGACCCAGCGGCTCTTCGCGGCCTCGGGCGAGCACAGCACGATCAGGTAGCGCGACTCGCCGAGCGCGCGGTTGATGACGCCGCCGAGCTCGGCCGAACTCGGCAGCTCGTCGCGGTCGCGAAAGATCGGGAACAAGCGCCGCGGCAACGGCCCGGCCGGTGACGCACGGCCGACCAGCCGGCGCGGCACGGCATAGCGCTCCAGCCAGCGGTGCAACTGCTCGGCCGCGCGCACGTCGTGATGGCTGTAGCTGATGAACGCCCAATACCGGTACGGCTGCTCAGACACGCAATCCCCTCGCGGCTACTTTGCACATGACATCCCCGACATGCAGTGTGAGCAGCGCAGCTGTATAGCGTCTAGCGTCATTTGCTGACACGGTTTCCCGATATCAGCCGCTAGACTTGCATCGACAGTCCATCGCCACGCCGTCGACGGCCCATGGTGGAGAGGAACGTGAAACCGGCGATCCACGATCACATCGGCCTCAAGCAATGGCTGGCGCAGCGCCGCCAGTTGGCGGGCAGCGGCGGCGACGCCGCGCTGGTGCTCGGCGGCACTGGCCACCTGCTGCTGTCTCCGCTGGAAGAGGCGCAAACCCGGGCGCACCTGCTGCACCGCGTGCTGCCGGACATCGACCGGCAGGCGCCGATCCGCAAAGTGGTGTTGATGACCGGCGCCGCCCCCGGTATCGACCTGGTATTCAATCGCACCGCCAGCGAATGGTTCCAGCGCTGCGGCATCGAATGCGCCAGCGTCGCGCTGCTGCCGGTGCCGCCGCAATGGCTGTTCCGCGACTGGCTGCTGCGCGCCGAAGCAGACGGGCAGACTCTCGGCGACGGCGCGCGCGAACGCTGCCTTGATGCGATCAACAAGCTGCTCGCCGATGCGCAGAGCCGCGTGCTGCTGTACGACCCGGCCGAGCCCGATCTGGACGCGCTCGCCGCCTCCAGCAAGTGGCGCACCGAGCAATATCGGGCGCTCGCCGCCTGCCTGGCCGAGCAGTCCGACGTGCTGGTCGCGGTGTTGCGCGCACAGAAGCTCGGCGAGCCCGGCGGCACGGCGGAGGTCGTGGAATGGCGGCGCCATCCGCAGCGCATTCCAACGCGCTTTTCGACGCTCGCCGACGCGGCCAGCGAGCGCGCCCGCCATCACCCGCTGATCGTGATCGACCCCGGCGTCGCCTTCGTCGAGGCCGCGGCCGAGCGCGGCAACGGTTCGGCCGATGGCCAGGCCGAGGCGCTGCTGGCGCAAGCCGAGGCGGCCATGCGCGACGGCAACGACCTGCGCTGCCACGATCTGCTGTCGCGCGCGCTCAAACGCGGCCTGCGGTCCCGGCGCATGGAATATCTGCGCATCCTGGCGCTGGCCAACGTTGGCGGCACGCGGCTGGCGATGGAGCACTACCGCAGCCTGGTCCTGCTGCCGCAGGAGCTGGACGAGGACTGGCTGGCGCTGCACGGCCGGCTCGAAAAGGATCTGGGCCTGGCCAACAGCGGCGACGAAGCGGTCGCGCATTTCCTGCGTGCGGCCGAGGCCTACGCGGACTCGTTCCGGCGCTGGCACGGGCCGTACAGCGGCATCAACGCGGCGACGATGCTGCTGATGGCCGGGCGGCCGGCGCCGGCGCGCGAGCTGGCGCAACAGGTGCAGGAGCGCCTGGCCGAGTTGCAGCCGGAGCGCGAGCTCGAGCAGTTCTTTCACCTGGTTTCCGGCGCCGAAGCCGCACTGCATCTGGGCAACCAGACGCTGTGCCGCGAGCGCCTCGCCCAGGCCAATCAACGCTGCGTCAACGACGTGGTGCGCCGCGGCCGCACCTTGCAGCAGCTGCGCCGGCTGTGCCGGAAACTGCAGGTCGATCCGGCCTTGCTCGAACCGCTGCGGATGCCGCCGCTGATGCTGCTGCGGCGACGCCCCGACAGCGGCGCCGGCGTGGACGACGAAGCCGCGCTGGAGTTGCGCATCGAGGCCGACATTCCCCGCGGCGCGCTGGTGTTCATGCCACTGCTCGACCGCGTCGACCTGGCCATCGCCGCGCTGCTGCTCGAGCGCGGCGTGCATCTGTATCCGACGCTGAGCCAGCCCGCGGCCGAGGCGCGCGCGAGCTGGAACGCACAGTGGGGCGAGGCCACGGCACAGCGCCTGGGCGAGGTGCTGGCGCGCGCACAGCGTGTCGCGATCGTGCCCGGCTTTCTCGACGACGAGGTGCCGTGGCGTGCGCACCAGCTCGCCTGCACCGCGCTCGGCGCATCGCTGCAGACCGCGTTGAGGCTGGGCTGCGAATGGCGCTCGGCCTGGATCGAGCGCCGGCAGACGCGCGTGTTCTGCCGGCCCGGCCAGGTCGGCGAATACGTCGAAGGGCCGGTGCCGGCAGCGGGCCGGCGCATGGTCGGCGTGCTGTTCGCCGATTTCGTCGGCTTCGGCCGCATCGCCGACACCGACATGCCGCGCTTCTGGCGCGAGATCATGGGCACGATGAGCACGCGCCTGGGCCATTACGGCCGCAAGGTGTTGCACAGCGCCACCTGGGGTGACGCGCTGCACGTGGTGACCTGCGACGCCACCACCGCGGCCGAGATCGCCGCCGACATCCTCTCCGCGCTGGAGGCGCAGCGCCGCCAACGCGGCGTCGCGGCGCAGCTGGAGCTGCGCGTCGCCGCGCACTACGCGCCGGCTTTCGAGGATGTCGACGCGCTGCGCGGCACGCCGGTGTTCTACGGTTCGCAGATCAGCTTCGCCGCGCGTATCGAGCCGGTGACGCCGCCGGGCACGGTGTTCGGCTCCGACGCCTTCGTCGCCCAGCTGATGCTGGAATCGCCGGAGCGCTTCTCGGCCGAGTACGCCGGCGAGCTGGAGCTGGCGAAAAAATTCGGTGCGCACCCGCTGTTCGCGGTGCATCGACGCGCTGTCGGTTGACGTAGCCCGGGCGGAGCCCGGGATCGTGCACCCGGGTTTCACCCGGACTACGACGGCCCACACACCGCTACAATTCGCACCCCGCATTCAGGCTGCACCCCATGTCCACCGTTGCCGAGCAGGCGCTGCGCCGCCGCACATTCGCGATCATCAGCCATCCCGACGCCGGCAAGACCACGCTGACGGAGAAGCTGCTGCTGTTCGGCGGCGCGATCCAGCTGGCCGGCACCGTCAAGGGCCGCAAGGCGACGCGCCACGCCACCTCCGACTGGATGGCGCTGGAACAGCAGCGCGGCATCTCGATCACCACCTCGGTGATGCAGTTCCCGTACAACGGCAAGATCGTCAACCTGCTCGACACGCCGGGCCACGAGGACTTTTCCGAGGACACGTATCGCACGCTCACCGCGGTCGACAGCGCGCTGATGGTGATCGACGCCGCCAAAGGCGTGGAAAACCGCACGATCAAGCTGATGGAAGTGTGCCGGCTGCGCGACACGCCGATCATCACCTTCGTCAACAAGCTCGACCGCGAAGGCCGGCCGCCGCTGGAGCTGCTCGACGAAGTGGAAAAAGTGCTCGGCATCCAGTGCACGCCGATCACCTGGCCGCTGGGCATGGGCCGCGATTTCAAGGGCGTGTATCACCTGCTCGAAGACCGCTTCTACCTGTACTCCGGCGACAAGCACCGCGTCTCCGAAATCGAGACCATCGACGGTATCGCCACGCCCGGGCTGGCCGAACGTTTCGGTGCGGTTTTCAAGACGCTGCAGGACGAAATCGAGCTGCTGCAGATGGCCGGCACCGACTTCGATCTGGAGCGGTATCGCGCGGCCAAGCTGACGCCGGTGTTCTTCGGCGCGGCGATCAACAACTTCGGCGTGCGCGAGCTGCTCAACGGCTTCACCGACTGGGCGCCGGATCCGCTGCCGCGGCTGACCGAAGGCCGCGAAGTGATGCCGACCGAGCCGAAATTCAGCGGCTTCGTGTTCAAGATCCAGGCGAACATGGATCCGAAGCATCGCGACCGCGTGGCGTTCCTGCGGGTCTGCTCCGGGGTCTACCGCAAGGGCATGGCCCTGCACAGCGTGCGCCTCGGCGGGCCGGTGCGCGTCAACCACGCGCTGATCTTCATGGCCGCGGACCGCGAGTCGGTGGAGGAAGCCTATCCGGGCGACATCATCGGCTTGCACAACCACGGCACGATCGCGATCGGCGACTCGTTCAGCGAAGGCGAGGCGCTGCGCTTCACCGGCATTCCCAACTTCGCGCCCGACCTGTTCCGCCGCGTCGTGCTGAAGGACCCGCTGAAGGCCAAGCAGCTGAACAAGGGCCTGGACCAGCTCAGCGAGGAAGGCGCGACCCAGGTCTACCGGCCGCTGACCAACAACGACATCATCCTCGGCGCCGTCGGCACGCTGCAGTTCGACGTGGTGCAGTTCCGGCTGCGCGACGAGTACAGCGTCGAATGCGTGTTCGAACCGGTACAGGTGTACTGCGCGCGCTGGGTGGTGGGGACCGACGAGAAGCTGTTCAGGGCCTTCGTCGACAAGAACGAGACGCGCATCGCCAAAGACCACTACGGCGATCTGGTCTACTTGGCCTCCAGCAGCGTCAATCTGTCGATGACGCAGGAGCGCCACCCGGACGTCCGTTTTCTCGACACCAAAGAGCACGGCGGCGCCCAGTAGCGTCGACGGAAAAACGCGGCGAAAGAGCAGAAACTGCTCTCTATACCGAGGCTTACATTCGCCCCATTCAGGTTAAATTAATTCGTTCAGCTAACCATAGCGGCTGTTGAGTGGCCGGCGCGACATTCGGGGGGAGGGATCTCCCGGGGTTGACGGCGAACAAAGTCCAAAAAATATCGAGCTGTTGTTTACCCCTAACAGGAGGTTGCCCATGTCGTCCCGACTGCGTTGTCTTGCGCTTTCGGCTGCCGCGTTCTGCGCAGTTGCCGGATTCACGCAAAAATCGATCGCCGCAGAACCCGAATCTGCCGGTTATGAAGAGCCCAAAGCCTATATCGGCGGCGGCGCCTTCTGGAATCACCCCGACTCCAACCGCAACATGGACGACGGTTGGGGCTCGCGCGCCTTCATCGGTACGCGTCTCGACAGCGGCCTGATGTTCGAAGGCAACGTGTTTGGCCTGCAGGGCAAGCGCGACGTCGGCTCGGGCAAGGATTCGGCCTGGGGCGGCGGCGGCGACTTCGTGTTCCCGTTCACCACCGGCGGCTTCCAGCCGTTCATCCTCGCCGGCGGTGGCTACACCAGCGAGAAGGTCAATGGCGACAACGGCGGTGCCGGTTACGCCAATGTCGGCCTGGGCTTCTTCGTGCCGCTGACCGAAGGCCTGAAGCTGCGTCCGGAAGCGCGCTACGTCGCCGTGTTCAGCGACCACGGCTCGGCCAGCGGCGACGACAGCCCGCTGTATGACCTCGAAGTGGGTCTGGCGCTGCAGGCCGACATCGGCAAGCGCAAGCCGCTCGATGCCGACGGCGACGGCGTGGTCGACCCGAACGATGCCTGCCCGAACACCCCGGCCGGCGTCCAGGTCGACAGCCGCGGCTGCCCGCTCGATGCGGACGGCGATGGCGTGGCGGACTACCTCGACAAGTGCCCGAACACCCCGCGCGGTGCGCCGGTCAATGCCCAGGGCTGCCCGGTCGACTCCGACGGCGACGGCGTTGCCGACTACCTCGACAAGTGCCCGAACACCCCGCGTGGCGCCACGGTTGATGCCAGCGGCTGCCCGATCGACAGCGATCGCGACGGCGTGCCGGATTACGCCGACAAGTGCCCGAACACCCCGTACGGCCTGAAGGTCGATGCCGAAGGCTGCGTCCGCGAAGCCCAGACCATCGTGCTGCAGAACGTCAACTTCGAGTTCAACAAGGCAACCTTGACCGCCGACAGCAAGACCGTCCTCGACGGTGTCGCCACTGGCCTGAAGAGCGATCCCAACATGAAGGTCGAGCTGGCCGGTCACACCGACAGCAAGGGCAGCGATGCCTACAACCTGAAGCTCTCGCAGAACCGCGCCAACTCGGTCAAGGCCTACCTGGTCACCCAGGGCATCCCGGCCAGCCGCCTGACCGCGAAGGGCTACGGCGAGACCAAGCCGGTCGCGACCAACGACACCGACGAGGGCCGCGCCCAGAATCGCCGCGTCGAGTTCCGCGTGCTGGCGAAGTAAGCCTCAGCGTCAAGCGGTAACCAGGGCCGGACGGCGCAAGCCGTCCGGCCTTTTTCGTGGGCGACAGAAAACGCAGCTGCCCCTGTAGGAGCGGGTCCTACCCGCGACTGCGCCGGTGGGGCCTCAGTCGCGGGTAGGACCCGCTCCTACAAAAGCATCGCTAACCGGCTGCGCTTTTCCGCCGGTATCTGTACCCTGCGCGACTTCATGAATCGCCCTGCTCACGATCCCTACGCTGCAATGCGGCTGGCGCCGTTCCGCCGGCTGATCACCGCCAACCTGCTGCTGAGCACCGCCACGCTGATCCAGGAAGTGGTGATCGGCTACGAGCTCTATCAGCTCACCCACGATCCGCTGGCGCTGGGCCTGGTCGGCCTCGCCGAGGCGCTGCCGTTCATTGCGCTGGCGCTGTTCGGCGGCCATCTCGCCGACCGCCGCGAAAAAACCCGGCTGATGCAGATCGCCGGCAGCGTCATCGCCGCCGGTTCGGCCTTGCTGATCTGGGCGATGCTGCCTTCGACTCAGGCGATGCTGCCGCAGCCGGCGCTGCTGGCGATCATCTACAGCTCGGTATTCCTGCTCGGCCTGGCGCGCGGCATCTACTCGCCGGCCTCGGCCTCGCTGCGGCCGTTCCTGGTGCCACGCGAGATCTATCCGAACTCGGCCAGCTGGAGCGCGACCTTCTTCCAGTCCGGCGCGATCGCCGGCCCGGCGTTGGCCGGCTTCCTCTACGTGTTGCTTGGCCTGACCGGAACGCTGTGCGTGGTGCTGGGCATGGTGCTGCTCAACATCGTGCTGATCGGGCGCATCCCCAAGCAGCCGGTGGCGCCGGCGCCGAACCCGGTGGCGCTGTGGGCCAGCCTGCGCGAGGGCATCGCCTACGTCTGGAAGACCAAGATCCTGCTGTATGCGATCTCGCTGGACATGTTCTCGGTGCTGTTCGGCGGCGTGGTCGCGATCCTGCCGATCTTCGCCGCGGACATTCTCAAGGTCGGGCCGCAGGGCCTGGGCCTGCTGCGCGCGGCACCGGCAGCCGGCGCGCTGATCACGGTGATCGCCTGCAACTGGTATCCGCCGACGCGCCGTCCGTGGGCAACGCTGCTGACCGTGGTCGCCGGCTTCGGCGTCGCGGTATTGGTGTTCGCGGTCTCCGAGACGTTCTGGCTGTCGGCTGCGGCGCTGTTCGCCAGCGGCGCTTTCGACAGCGTCAGCGTGGTGATCCGCAACACCTTGCTGCAGACCTTGCCGGCGGACCACATGCGCGGCCGCGTGTCCTCGGTCAACAGCATCTTCATCTCGGCGTCGAACGAACTCGGCGCCTTCGAATCCGGCCTCGCCGCCAAGCTGCTCGGCACCGTGCCCTCGGTGATCGCCGGCGGTATCGCGACACTGGCCGTGGTCGGCTACATCTGGACGCGCTCGCGCGCGCTGCTCAAGGTGCGGTTGTAACCACCCAGCGGCCCTTCGTTCCTCCCGAGTAGTTCGCGCAGCGAACGTATCGAGGGACGCATCGCCGCTGTGTCCCTCGATACGCGCCTGCGGCGCTACTCGGGAGGAACGGGATTTTGTGAACGCCGCGTAGAAGCAAGGGATCGCTGGGAAATTGATGACCGGTATGGATTGTCCGCTTGGCGTGGCTGCGGTGCCCGGCTAGGCTTGCCGCACACCCGGGAGAATCCATGCTTCGCCACCGTTTTGCCGCCGGCCTGCTGGCAGCGGCCTCCGTCTCCGCGCCAGCCCTGGCGCAGGAAGCTCCCTCCGCTGCCGGCTTCGATACCAGCCTGCCGCTGCGTGCGCGTCCGGGCGAATGCTATGCCCGCGTCTACACGCCGCCGCAGTTCAAGACGGTCAGCGAAACGGTGTTGAAGAAGGCCGCGTCCGAGCGCATCGACGTGCTGCCGGAACGCTACGAATGGGACGAGCAGACGGTGATGGTCAAGCCGGCCAGCGAGCGTGTCGTCGAAGTCGTGCCGGCACAGTACCGCTGGGAAGAAGAGCAGGTGCTGGTCAAGCCGGCCGGCGAGAAGATCGAGCAGATTCCGGCGACCTACAAGACCACCACCGAGCGCCAGCTGGTCAAGCCGGCGTCGCAGGAATGGAAGCGCGGCCGCGGCCTGGTCGAGAAAGTCGACAACCTGACCGGCGACATCATGTGCCTGGTCGAGATTCCGGCCGAGTACCGCGACGTCACGCATCAGGAAGTCGACCGCCCGGCGAGCACGCGCAGCATTCCGGTCCCGGCCGAATACCAGACCGTGCGCCGCCAGGTGCTGGTCAAGGAAGCCGAGGTGCGCAAGGAAGAAGTGCCGGCGCAATACCAGACGGTGAAAGTGCGCAAACTGGCGGAGCCGGCGCGCGAAAACCGCATCGCCATCCCCGCCGAATACCAGACCGTGACGCGCCAGGAGAAGGTCGCCGACGGCCACATGCAATGGCGCGGCGTGCTGTGCGAAACCAATGCGACGCCGGACACCGTGCGCGCGCTGCAGCAGGCGCTCAAGAGTGCCGGCTTCTATAGCGGCCCGCTCGACGGCCGCATCGGCAGCGGCACCGCGGAGGGCGTGCGTCGCTACCAGGCCTCGCAGGGCATGGCCCAGGGCGGCATCACGCTGGAGACGCTGGAACGCCTCGGCGTGCCCTCCGCCGGACGCGCCACGGCCGGCTGAGGCGCCCTGTCTTGAACCGCAAACTGCGTCGCGCCGCGCTGCTGTTCGCATCCGGCCTGCTGTGCTTCGCCGCGAGCGCCGCCGAGGACGGCCTGCTGCTGGCCGAACCACCGCGCGCGCAGCCCGGCGAATGCTGGGCGCAGCTGGTGCAGCCGGCGCGCTACCAGCGCAAGACCGAGTCGGTGCTGAAGACCCCGGCCGGAGAGCGCGTCCAAACCGTGCCGGCGCGCTACCAATGGGTCGAGAAGACCGAGATCCGGCCGGCGGGCAAACGCCGTGTCGTGACCCGGGCCGCCGAGTACGAAGTCAGCGAAGAACAGGTGCTGGTGCGGCCCGCCGGTTCTCACGACAAAGTGCGGCCGGCGCAGTACAAAACCATCGAGGAGCGCGTGGTCACGCGCACCGGCACCGTGCTCAAGCCGGATCCGGTCAGCGGCGAAATGTGCGCGGTCGAAGGGCCGGTCGAATTCCAGATCGTCAAACGCAAGCTGCTGGTCGAGCCCGCGCGCAGCGAGCCGGTCGAGCAGCCGGCCGTGTACAAGACCGTGCGCCATCGCAAGCTGATCACGCCGGCTGAAACCAAGCTGGTCGACGCGCCCGAGCGCAGCATCAAACGCCGCGTGCGCGAGCTGGTCGAGCCCGCACGCCAGATCCGCATCCCGACGCCGCCGGTGTACGAGGACGTGGTGCGCGTGATCGAAGTCGCGCCGGCGCGCAACCAGTGGGTCAGCGTGGTCTGCGACACCAATGCCACGCCGCAGCTGCTGCGCCGCGTGCAGCAGGCGCTGGCCAGCGAAGGCTTCAACCCGGGCGCCACCGATGGCCGCTGGAACTCACGTTCGGGCCAGGCGCTGCGCGCCTATCAGGACAGCAAGGGCCTCACGCAAGGCGGTCTGACCGTTGAAACGCTGCAGGCGCTGGGCCTGACGCTGAGCTCGTAGCCCGGCAGCCTTGCGCCGGCCTATTTGCGCTCGGCGGTATTGACGATCGCCGCCGCCACCTGGAACGGCTGCTTGCCGAAGCGCCTAGCCAGTTCCGGCGGCAGATGCGATTTGTCGACCTGCAGCAGCGACAGTTGCGCATAGCCGTTGGGCGTGCGCGTCGCCCAGTTCTCGGCCTGCGGTCCGGCGCCGCGCGACGGCTGTATGCCCATCGCGGCGAGCTTCTCCTGTTGCGGCACGAGGCTGTGCGCGCCGTCGTCGAGCGGCTCGGTCGAGGCCTGCACTTCCATCCAGGTGTTGAAGTCGTGCGTCAGCAAGGGCGCAGCGACGCGCTGCACCAGCCGCGTCGCCAGCACGCGCTGCAGGCCGGCATTGGCGATGCGCACCGCGCGGCCCGCTGGTTCGATCGCACGCGAACCGGAAGTCGCGGTCGACGACATGGCGGCGCCGGCGGCCTGCATCAGCGCCGGCCGCAGCACCGAGGCGAAATTGGTCTGGAAATGCGCGCGAAAATGCAGGCGCTCGCCGTCCTGCTGCGGCTCGCGCAGCAGCTGCAGATCGACCTTGCACAGCGAGCCGAAACTGCCCGCCGGAATCGCCGCGGAGAAATTCAGGCGCTCGGGCAAGGTCGAGTCTTCATCGGCCAGACTCGCGGCCGCGCGCTCGCGCCAGCGTTTTAAAATGCCCATGTCGGCCCTCCTGCGATGACTTTCGAACCCGGTGAATCGATGAGCTCATGTTACCGCTTCAGCGTGAACGGTCGCGTTCAGGGTGTGTACTTTCGTCAGTCGACGCGACAGCGCGCACAGCAGCTCGGTCTGTGCGGCTGGGTACGTAATTGCGATGACGGTTCGGTGGAGGGCCTTGCCTGCGGCAATGACGATGCGCTGCGGCAGCTGCGCGAATGGCTGCAGCTGGGTCCGCCGGCGGCGAAGGTGGAGCGGGTGGAGTGGGAGGCCGACTCAATGCAGTCGTTCGGCAGCTTCGACGTACTTCGCTAGCTCCGCCTGTAGGAGCGGACCCTGTCCGCGACTCACGCTTCGAGAGCACAGTCGCGGACAGGGTCCGCTCCTACAGGTGCAGCCACTACTTGCGGTTCACCAGGAACGCGGCGGTGCTCTTCAGCGCCTTGCGGAAGAAGAACTCCGGCGCGAAGCGCTTGATCTTCGCGAGCCGGCGCGACTCGGCATGCGTGATCACCAGGAAGCGGTCGTTCTCGACCGCATCGAAAATATCGCGCGCGACGTCGGCGGCGCCGACGCTGGCCTTGTCCATCAGGCGCTCGACGATGCGCTGCATCTGCGGCGCGGTGCTGTGCGCGTCGTCGGCGATTTCGCCTCTGCCGCTATTGAGCAGATCGGTCTTGAAGAACGACGGCGCCGCGACGGTCACGCCAATGCCGTCGCCGTACAACTCGCTGCGCAAGGTCTCGGACAACGACAGCACCGCGGCCTTGCTGACGTTGTAGCTGGCCAGCGCCGGCGGATTGGCGATGCCGGCGAACGAGGCGATGTTGACGATGCGGCCGGCGCGCTGCGCCTTCATCAGCGGAATCACCGCGCGCGCGCCGCGCACGCAGCCGAGCAGGTTGATGTCGAGCACGAAACGCCATTGTTCCAGCGGCGAATCGACGACGGTACCGGCGGTGGCGACGCCGGCGTTGTTGATCAGCACGTCGATGCCGCCCCAGGTTTTTTCCACCTCGGAGACCGCCGCAGTGAAGCCTTCCTCGGCGCGCACGTCGAGCGCCAGCGCCAGTGCAACCGCACCGCGCGCGGCCAGATCGGCAGCGGTTTTCTGCGCCGCATCGAGGCGCACGTCGCTGCAGGCGACTTTCCATCCTGCACCGGCGAACTGTTCGGCCAGCGCGCGGCCGAGGCCGCTGCCGGCGCCGGTGATCAGGACACGCTGGCCCTGAAACTTCGGCAGTGCGGCCACGGGCGGCGGCCTAGGGCCTGTGAACGCTTATTGGATCGCTGCGCTGGCCCCGGGGAGGACGCAGTGCAAGGATCGACTGACGCGGTGTACGGGATGTACACGAGGAAGGAGAGACGCGGCAATGCGTCCTCCCCGGGGCCAGCCCGGAGGGTTGCCGCCCAAAAGACGGCCATACCGCGTTGCTCGTCGTCACCATAGTCATCACTATGCCTCCTCCTCGCGCCTTGCCTGGCCGTCTTTTGGGCGGCAACGCAACGAGCCAATAAGCGTTCACAGGCCCTAGATGACGATGTCGCGGTTGTAGGCGAAGGCAAACCGGAACGTCTTCGGCTTTTCCTTGCTGTCGACGTAGTCCGCCATGCGTTCCAGGCGCGCCGGCACTTTCATCAGCTTTTCCTGCGCTTCGGCACCGGCGCCGTTGAGGCCGGTGAGCTGGTCGACCTGCCAGTGCGCCAGACATTCCTCGACGATCTTCTGATACTGGCGCGCGCCGAAGATGTCGGCGCGACGCACCACTTCGCTCATGTCGTCGAAGCCGGCGATGCGGTGGCCGGGCATCGAGAAGTTCGACACCACTTTCTGCAGCGACACCAGCGCGCGATCCGGATCCAGGCGGATGATCTCGCCGAACATCGAGCGATAGAACACGTAGTGACGTGCCTCGTCGCCGGCCAGATGCGCGAGCACGCGCTGCAGCAGGCTTTCGCGTCCGGCGGCCATGCGGCCGGTATTGGCGTGGCTGAACTGCGTGGCCTTCTCCTGCAGCGAGGTGTAGGCGAGCAGGCGATACGGATCCTGTTCCCATTCCGGATCGAAGCCGGCCTCGATGTAGGAATACTGCAGGCGCTCGAGTTCGCCCATGTTGAACAGGCGCGCGTCGCGGACGTAGTCGCGCAGCGCACAGCCGTGGCGATCTTCCTCGGCGGTCCACATGTTGTTCCAGTCCGACCACGCGGAATGCTCGCCGAAATACACGGCGATCAGGCGATGGAAATGCGGCAGGCCTTCTTCGGTCAGCAGGTTCAACGCGACCGCGACGCGGATCACGTCGGGCAACTCCAGCGCAGCGGCGCGCACTTCGCGCAGCGACTCGTCCCAGCTGCCGGGCAGATCGGCGTCGGCCGGCACCAGTTCGTTGGGGAACCACAAATTGCGACGTTCCTTGTGCGCCTCCATTTCGGCGCGCACGAAGGCGTCCATCGAAGCGAGGACTTCGACCTGGCCGGTCTTCTCCAGCCTTAAGCCTGGGGCTGAGCCCATCTTCAAACCTCCAACCCGGATGACGACGGCCGTCGGGTAGTGTCGACTGTGTACAGGGAATGCCCCGGGCCGGCCTGAAATTCTACCCGATGCCGCTGCCTGGGCCGGACCGATCGGTCAATGTAGGCCATGGATGGCCGGCTAGGGGCGCCGCACGAGTTCGAGGAATTCGGCACGCGTACGGGAATCCTCGCGAAAGCGGCCGATCATCATCGATGTGACCATCGCCGAATTCTGCTTCTCGACGCCGCGCATCATCGAGCACAGGTGTTTCGCTTCGATGACGACGGCAACGCCGGCGGCGTTGGTGACGCTCTGGATGCACTCGCCGATCTGCTTGGTCAGGTTCTCCTGGATCTGCAGGCGGCGCGCGAACATGTCGACGATACGCGAGATCTTGGACAGGCCGACGACCTTGCCCTGCGGCAGGTAGGCGACGTGCGCGCGGCCGATGAAGGGCAGCAGGTGGTGCTCGCACATCGAGTACAGCTCGATGTCGCGCACGATCACCATTTCGTCGTTGCTCGATTCGAAAATCGCGCCGTTGACGATGGTATCGATATCCTGCTCGTAGCCCTGGGTCAGGAAGCGCATCGCCTTGGCGGCGCGGGCCGGCGTACGCGCCAGGCCTTCGCGATCCGGGTCTTCGCCCAACTGCTGGATGATGGCTCTGTACTGCTCTTCCACGATAATGCCCTTCTGGAGTGGCGTGTCGCGCATTGTGGCATAGGCTTTCGTGAGTGCCGCCGTTCCGGATTCAACCCTGCCGACCCGCCGAGTCCGTTCGATCAAACACCGCAGCGCAGCATGAGCACCCGACCCGCCGACGCCATCCGGCACATTCCCGTCGACATGATCCGCCCCGGCTCGCAGCAGGCGCGGCGGCATTTCGACGCGGCGAGCCTGGCCGAGCTGGCGCAGTCGATACGCGAATCCGGCGTGATTCAGCCGGTGGTGCTGCGCACGCGCGTCTGGGGTTACGAGTTGCTCGCCGGTGAGCGCCGCTGGCGTGCATCGCAGGCCGCGGGCGTGCACGAGATTCCGGCGATCATTCGCGACGATCTGTCCGACACCGAAGCCTTCGTCGTTGGCCTGATCGAAAATCTGCAACGCGAATCGCTGACGCCGATGGAAGCCGCCAGCGGCATGAAGCGCCTGGGCGAGGTGTTCGAGCTGACGCACGAGCAGATCGGCAAGCGCATCGGCAAGTCGCGCGAGTACGTCAGCAATTACCTGCGGCTGCTGCACCTGGCGCCGGAAGTCGCGGCGCTGGTCAACGAAGGCCATATCCATCTCGGCCACGCCAAGGTGCTGGCCGGCATGGCGCTGCGCGACCAGGTCGGCATGGCCGACGAAATCATCCGCCACAAGCTCACGGTGCGTGCGCTGGAGCGGCGCGTCGCGGCGCTACGCGACGCCAGCATCATGTTCAAGCCGGTGTCCGGCAGCGGCGTCAAGAACAGCGACTGGAGCGCGCTGGAGCGCGCCTTGTCGGATCAGCTCGGCTATCCGGTCAGCGTGCTCGCCGAGCGCGGTGGCGAAGGCGAGCTGCGCGTCAAGTTCCATTCGCTGGACGAACTCGAAGGCCTGCTCGAACGTATCGGCTATCGTGCGGACTGAGGTGGCGGCATGAGCTTATGTCGCCTGTCGAATCGCGGTTCATCGTGCGCTGCCGATACGTCCTGCGGCTTGCACGCTGACCAAAATGTAAGCTTGCAACTTATCGACAGATCGAGGGGATAAGCCTGTGGATAAGCGGCTCCGAAAGTGCCTGAAGGCCCCGTTCTATATGGCTCGACAGCGCGATGACGATTTTTTTACCGTTTTAAGCTGACTTACCTTCCCGTCAGTAATTTCATCGTCCCGTCAATGCATTGAGTGCAGACAAGCCACCGAATCCAACATCGAAATGATCACCGCCGACACCGCCAAGCTGCCCTGGGATCAACGTCAGCGTTTCATGCTGCTCGAGGCGCGCGTGATCTGGGACGGCCGCATTCGCGCCGGCGATCTGCGCGACGCGTTCGACATCAGCACGCGCAAGGCCGAAAAGGACATCGAGCTGTATCGGACGCGCTGCCCGAACAATCTGCTGCTCGATCACGACACCGGCATCTATCGCGCCGACGATCGCTTCGAGCCGGCTTTCCTGCGCGGCAGCGCCGAAGAATTCCTGACCGTGCTGCGTCATCACGACCTGGCCCAGGATCTGCCGCTGGCGATGGCCGCCGCGGGCCACGTGCCGGCGGAAACACTGGACCTGCCGCAGCGCGAATTCGACGTGCGCGTACTGCAGCGCATCGGCAGCGCAATCCGCGAACGGCGCTGGCTGGCGATCGAATACCAGTCGATGAACCGGCCCGATCCGCGGCGTTTGCTGATCGCGCCGCATTCGCTGGCCTATGTCGGCCGCTGGCATGCGCGCGCCTATTCCGGCGAGCACCAGGCGTTTCGTGATTTTCTGCTGTCGCGGATCATCGGCCTGCCGGAACTGGGCGAGACGGCGAACATCGCCAGCGATCAGGACTGGGACTGGCGCAACCACGTCACCGTGCGCATCGGCCCGCATCCCGGGCTGACCGAGCCACAGCAGCGCGTGGTCGAACACGATTTCGGCATGCGTCGCGGCGTGCTCGAGAAGAACCTGCGGCTGGCGCTGGTGCCGTACCTGCTGAAGATGCTCAACGTCGGCCGCGGCGACATCGAGCGGCCGGCCTCCGAGCAGCAGATCGTGCTGCTCAACCAGGCCGAGCTGGACGCATTCAACCGTCTCGGTTGAGTGCCTCCCCCAGTTCGTGATTTTTTGATGCATAATATTTTCATCGGCAACATTTAGGCACGTCCGCGACTCGTTGCAGTGAACCCTTCCGACCAACTCGATCTGCTGTTCGACTCCTACACGATCAGCGAGCGCATCAGTGCCAAGTCGCGCAGCATCCGCGTCGAGGTGGTGTCGTCGAGCGAAGTGGTGCTGGTGATTCCGCGCTTCGTCTCGCGCCAGGTCGCGCGCGAATTCCTGCGCAGCCGCGAAGACTGGATCCGCCAGAAGATCGGTGAGTGGAAGCTGCGCGAAGCGCGCGACGCCGAGTCCGGCCCCAGCCCGCAGCTGCGCTGGGATGGCAACGACCTGCTGCCGCTGCGCGATCACCCGACTGCGCTCAAAGTGATACCGGCGCAGGTGCGCGCGCCGCTGCTGCGCATCGAGGCCGACACCTTGAGCCTGTTCTGCTCGCCGTCTCTGCTGTCGCATCCGGCCAAGCTGGAAAAAGTGCTGCGCGAGGCACTGCGCAAAGAGGCGTTCAACGACGCGCAGAAACTGATGACGGAAGAAGCCGCGCGCCTCGGCGTCACCTTCGAAGGCCCGCGCATCGCCGACCAGAAAACCCTGTGGGGCAGCTGCGCGCCGTCGGGCCTGATCAGCCTGTCGTGGCGGCTGGTGCTGACGCCGCCGCCGGTGTTCCGCTACGTCGTCATCCACGAGCTGTGTCACCGCGTGCACCTGGACCACTCCGAGCGCTTCTGGGCGCTGGTGGAGAAACAGATGCCGGATTTCGAGCGCCACCGCCGCTGGCTGCGCGAACATGGTCAGCGTCTGCACTGGTACTTGCCTGGCTAGGTGCCTGCCGGGCAGCTCGTCCGGATGGCGGTTGTCGGCGCCGGGTGCCGGGAGTAAGGTTCAAGGGCGCTCAGGGATGAGCGCGCTGTATCCGCTCAGGCACCAACCGGCACCCGACCATGGCTACGCTCGATTCCGTTGTCGTCCGCGATTACATGACGACCAGCCTCATTTCCTTCACGCCCGATACCGAGGTCATGTCGGCGGTGCATGCGCTGGTCAAGCACCGCATCGCCAGCGCGCCGGTGCTCGACCACCAGGGCAGCCTGGTCGGCATGCTGTCGGAACGCGACTGCCTGTCGATCGCCTTCATCGCCTCGCACGACACCTGCGTCGCCGGCCCGGTGAGCCAGTTCATGAGCACCAAGGTGGTCACCGTGTCGCCGGACACGAGCCTGACGCATCTGTGCACGATGTTCACCAACTCCTCGCACCGGCGTTATCCGGTGGTCGAGGAGGGCAAGCTGGTCGGGATCATCTCGCGGCGCGATGCGCTTCGCGCGATCGGGGATGCTTGCGCCAGTGCGGAAGCCTAGAGCGTTGTAGCTGCTCGCTCCTTGCCTGCTGTGCCCTGCTAGTTTTCAGCCTCGCCGGCGGGCCTTAGAGAAAGCACACCCTGGAAAGGGCAGCCGGTACAGCGAAGTATCCGAACCTGTAGGAGCGGACCCTGTCCGCGACCGTGCCGTTGGAGTGTGAGTCGCGGACAGGGTCCGCTCCTACAGGATGAGCGCTTCGCTTTTGACTGTCCGGGTGCCCTTGAGAAGCGCCGTGGAAAAAGTCGCGCGCAGTGGACCCCGAGCACGGCTTTTTCCACGGGTACCGGCGCAGCCGACGCTTCTCCAGGGTGTGCTTTCTTTTGGTGACGCCTCGATGCACAAGAAAAGAAAAGTTACCCCCGGCCGGGCAGGCCAAAACCACACAGAACGCAGGCCCCTAGGCCGTAGCCATCACCCGCAACAACCCGATCTTCTTCAGGTGAACCATCAACAATGAAACCGCGGCAGGAGTAACGCCGGAAATGCGCGACGCCTGCGCCAAGGTCTCCGGCCGATGCTGCATCAGCTTCTGCTTCACTTCGTTGGACAAGCCCGATACCGCCGAATAATCCAGCTCCACCGGCAAGCGCGCATTTTCATAACGTGATGCGCGCTCGATCTCCACTGTCTGCCGCGTCACATAACCCGCGTATTTCACTTCGATCTCGACCTGCTCCGCCGCCAGCGGATCGATAGCCGCATCGGCCAGTCCCAGATCACGCAGCACCGCGTAACTGCCCTCGGGCCGGCGCAGCAATTCCAAAGCCGAAACACGATTCGAAACCGGCGCCGGTCCGAACACTGCCACCGTCGCGGGCTCGGCCAACTGCGCCGGCTTCAGCCACAGGCAATCCAGCCGCGCGCGTTCCGCATCGATCGCCTCGCGCTTGGCGACGAACCGCGACCAGCGCTCGTCGTCGACCAGCCCGAGTTCACGGCCCACCGGCGTCAACCGCAAGTCCGCATTGTCCTCGCGCAGCAGCAGGCGATGCTCGGCGCGCGAGGTGAACATGCGGTAGGGCTCGTTGGTGCCGCGCGTGATCAGGTCGTCGACCAGCACGCCGATGTAGGCCTCGTGACGCAGCGGGATCCAGGCTTCTTTTTCCGCAGCGAAACGCGCGGCATTGACGCCGGCGAGCAGGCCCTGCGCCGCTGCCTCTTCATAGCCGGTGGTGCCATTGATCTGGCCGGCAAAGAACAGGCCCTGCACCGCCTTGGTCTGCAAGCTGCGCGACAGATCGCGCGGATCGAAGTAGTCGTATTCGATCGCGTAACCCGGCCGCACGATGCGCGCGTTTTCCAGGCCCGCAATCGTGCGCACGAAGCGCTCCTGAATGTCATAGGGCAACGACGTCGAAATGCCGTTCGGATAAATCTCGGTCGTACTCAGGCCTTCCGGCTCGAGAAAAATCTGGTGGCTGAGCTTGTCGGCGAAACGGTTGACCTTGTCTTCGACGCTCGGGCAATAACGCGGGCCGACACCTTCGATGACGCCGGTGAACATCGGCGAGCGGTCGAAGCCGCTGCGGATGATGTCGTGCGTGGCCTGGTTGGTGTGCGTGATATGGCAGCTGATCTGCTGCGGATGCTGCGCGGCGTGGCCGATGAACGAGAACACCGGCACCGGCGTGTCGCCGGGCTGCGGCAGCAGTTTGTCCCAGGCGATGGTGCGGCCGTCGAGCCGCGGCGGCGTGCCGGTTTTGAGCCGGCCGGTGCGCGGCATCAGTTCGCGCAGACGCGCCGCCAGCGGCAGCGACGGCGAATCGCCGGCGCGGCCGCCCGGATGGTTCGCCAGGCCGACGTGGATGCGGCCGCCGAGAAAGGTGCCGGTGGTCAGCACCACCGCGCGCGCGGTGAAGCGCAGGCCGATGCGCGTGACCACGCCGGCGACGCGGGTGCCGTCGACGATCAGATCGTCGACTTCGTTCTGGAACAGCGTCAGGTTCGGCTGATGTTCGAGCGCGCTGCGCACGTAGGCCTTGTACAGCGCGCGATCGGCCTGCGCGCGCGTCGCGCGCACCGCCGGACCCTTGCTCGCGTTGAGCATGCGGAACTGGATGCCGGCGTGATCGGCGGCGCGCGCCATCAGGCCGCCGAGCGCGTCGATCTCGCGCACCAGATGGCCTTTGCCGATGCCGCCGATCGCCGGATTGCAGGACATCTGGCCGAGGGTGTCGATCGACTGCGTGACCAGCAAGGTGCTGGCGCCGGCACGCGCCGCGGCCAGCGCGGCCTCGGTGCCGGCATGGCCGCCGCCGATGACGATAACGTCGAATTGCTGTGCAGCAGAACTCATGGCAGCTGGCCGGGCCGGGCCCGTGGTCGCAAAAGGCTGGCGATTTTATCAGCAGCCGGCGACGGTCGCGGTTTTTTTGCGAATCGTCGGATCAGGCGGGCCTCGCTGTCGGAGCCCGCATGAACCGTCGAGTGGAACCCGCCATCGGCCTTGCGCCGGCCATCGCGCCCGCCGCCCCGGGCTGGCCGCGCGAGGTGCTGGTCGGCAACCCGTGAGCCATGCATCCTTTTCTACGCCGGCGTGCCACTGGTGACCGCATCCGCAGCCTGCTGCTGCGCATGCAGCAGCACAAGCGCGGTTGTGAGGCGCCGCCGACCGCAGGCAGCCAGGCGTTCCGGTCGGGCGCACTCGCCGCAAATGCGGATAACGGGATAGGCTGGCCGTCTCCTGTCCCATCCGTGTCGTCGTGAGCACCAGCAGCCCAACCTCAGCGCGATCCCGCCGCCTTGCCGCCAGTCTGGAGGCACCGAAGCTGCGCGTCGGCTGGTGCGAGTGGGTGGGCCTGAATCAGCTGGAGCTGCTCAACATCAAGGCCAAGGTCGATACCGGCGCCCGCACCTCGACGCTGCATGCGTTCGCGATCGAGCGGCCGCAGCCGGGCCGCATCCGCTTCGGCGTGCACCCGCTGCAGCGCGACGACACGCCGGTGTGGTGCGAAACCGAGCTGCTCGACGAGCGCTGGATCACCAGTTCCAGCGGCCATCGCGAACTCAGGCCGGTGATCCTCACGCCGGTCACAATCGGCGCCCACACTTGGCCGGTGGAGATCACCCTGACCGCCCGCGACAACCTGCGTTTTCGCATGCTGCTCGGCCGCAGCGCGCTGGCCGGGCGCATCGAGGTCGATCCGGCGGCGAGCTTCCTGCTCGGCCGGCGTCGGCGGCGCGCGGTCGCCGAAGCGGTCAACGCGCTCGCCGCGGCGCAGGCGGCCGACGCAACATGAAACGCAAGATGAAAATCGCGATCCTGTCGCGCAACGCCAAGCTGTATTCGACGCGCCGCCTGGTCGAGGCCTGCGAGGCCCGCGGCCACAGCGTGCAGGTGATCGACGTGCTGCGCTGCTACATGAAGATCGCGCCGCGCTGCACCGAAATCCATTACCGCGGCAAACAGCTCGAAGGCTTCGACGCGGTGATTCCGCGCATCGGCGCCTCGGTCACGTTCTACGGCGCCGCGGTCGTGCGCCAGTTCGAGATGATGGGCACGTATTCGCTGAACGAATCGGTCGCGATCACGCGCGCGCGCGACAAGCTGCGCGCGCATCAGCTGCTGGCGCGCCACGGCATCGGCATGCCGGTCACCGGCTTCGCCCATTCGCCCGACGACACCGGCGAGCTGATGAAGGTCGTCGGCGCCGCCCCGATGGTGATCAAGCTGATCGAAGGCACCCAGGGCCAGGGCGTGGTGCTGGCCGAAACCGACAAGGCCGCCGAGTCGGTGATCGACGCCTTCCGCGGCCTCGACGCGCATTTTCTGGTGCAGCGTTTCATCGCCGAAGCCAACGGCGCCGACATCCGCTGCTTCGTCATCGGTAAGAAAGTAATCGCGACGATGATGCGCCAGGCCAAGGTCGGCGAGTTCCGCAGCAACCTGCATCGCGGCGGCTCGGCGCTGCCGGTGAAGATCACATCGGCCGAACGCCGCACCGCCCTGGCCGCTGCCAGGGCGATGGGCCTGAATGTCGCCGGTGTCGATTTGCTGCGCGCGAAAGACGGCCCGGTGGTCATGGAAGTGAACTCCTCGCCCGGCCTGGAAGGCATCGAAGGCGTCGCCGGCACCGACATCGCCGACCAGATCATCGAATTCGTCGAGAAAAACGCCAAGCCCTGGCGCACGCGGACGCGCGGTCGGGGCTGATCGGCACGCGTCAACCGATCTCCGTTCGTCCCGAGTAGCCGCGCAGCGGCGTATCGAGGGAGCCGACGTCACGCGCAGCCCGCTCCCTCGATACGCGGGCAAGGCCCGCTACTCGGGACGAACGGGGTTTGCTTTCGCGTCGTTGCAGGGCGGGTCGTTACCCGCGCTGCAAACGCGTCCATCGTCGCGCGCTACCATTGCGCCATGACCGACCCCGCCACGCCCTTCACGATCGGCCAAGCCCAGATCACCGCCGGCGAACGGCGCAGCGTCGATCTGCATATCGCCAATCTGTACACCAGCGCGCCGGTGTCGCTGCCGGTGATCGTGCAGCGCGGCCTCGACGCCGGGCCGACCTTGTTCGTCAGTGCGGCGCTGCACGGCGACGAAATCATCGGCGTTGAAATCATCCGCCGCCTGCTGAAAATCCCGGTATTGCAGCAGCATCTGCGCGGCACCCTGCTGGCGGTGCCGGTGGTCAACGTGATGGCCTTCCTGCAAGGCTCGCGTTACCTGCCGGACCGGCGCGACTTGAATCGCAGCTTCCCCGGCAGCGAAAGCGGCTCACTCGCCGCGCGGCTCGCGCACGTATTCCTGAGCCAGGTCGTCGAGCGCTCCGATTACGGCATCGACCTGCACACCGGCGCGATCCACCGGCCCAACCTGCCGCAGATCCGCACCGATCTGCGCAACCCGGTGAACCAGCGGCTGGCGCAGGCGTTCGGCGCGCCGCTGTTCCTGAATTCCAAGCCCGCCGCGGGAACGCTGC
Source organism: Hydrocarboniphaga sp. (assembly GCF_965279055.1). NCBI lineage: Bacteria > Pseudomonadati > Pseudomonadota > Gammaproteobacteria > Nevskiales > Nevskiaceae > Hydrocarboniphaga > Hydrocarboniphaga sp. Next base: position 4,514,249 of record NZ_OZ257125.1, read on the forward strand.
GCGAATACACCACGCGCCGCGACATTCCGGTGATCCTCTACGAATCCAGCGAGGCGCTGCGTTTCGACGAGACCGCGATCCGCATCGGCGTGCAGGGCGTGCTCAACGTGATGCGCGAAATCGGCATGCTGCCGAAGCTGCCGGAATCGCTGATGCGTTCGCCGCCGCCGGTGCTGGCCAAGTCCAGCCGCTGGGCGCGCTCGCCCAGCAGCGGCATCCTGCGCGCGCAGGTCGCGCTCGGCGATCACGTCGGCAGCGGCCAGACGCTGGGCATCGTCGGCGACCCTTTCGGCGGCGTGGATACGCCGATCCTGGCACCGCGCGACGGCCTGGTCATCGGCCGGCTCAGTCTGCCGCTGGTGCACGAGGGCGACGCGGTGTTCCACATCGCCGAGGTCGCCGACCCCCGGCTGGCGTCGATGGCGTTCTCACAGCTCGAGGCGATCACCCGCGACATCGAATCGGACGAGCCGCCGATCGTCTGAGCCGGGCATGGGGCGAGTTTGAGATCACTTTAACTAGCCGCTGTTGCACATTGACTTTGATCGGAATATTCTCATCGGACCCGATGGAGATGTGCCGATGCAAAGCCCGGTCCGCGACGCTGCTCCCAGTCCCATGCTGCGACCCCAGCCGTCGCGGACCAGCGGCCCCTCGGCGCCGCCTGCCGGCGCCTCCGAGCTGCAACAGATTTTCGAGCGCCTCGCCGCTCGCCCGCTGACGCCGCCACGCGCGGCCTGAGCGTTTCAAACCAACCGAGTCACTGCGCGTGAACGAGGCCTCGGCGGTCGGTTCGATCGCGCATGTGATCCAGCTCGCCGTCGCGCCGGTGTTCCTGCTGACCGGCGTCGGCAGCATGCTCGGCGTGCTGACCAACCGGCTGTCGCGCATCGTCGACCGCGCGCGCAGGCTCGAAGCCGACCTGTCCGGCCAGGAGCCGTGGCGGCTGGAACTGCTGCATCAATGGCTCAAGGATCTGGCGCGTCGCGCGCGGCTGATCCACTGGGCGATCAGCCTGTGCATCAGCTGCGCGCTGCTGATCGGCAGCGTCGTCGTGCTGCTGTTCGTCAGCAGCCTGACCAGCCTCGCCTTCGATGGCGTGATCGCGGCGCTGTTCATGCTGGCGATGCTGGCGCTGATCGGCGGCCTGCTGTGCTTCATGCGCGAGATTTTCCTGGCGACGAAGCAGCTGCGCATCGGCCAGCCGGAGCGCCCGGCACCGCTGGCGCCGGCGGCGAAGCAGAAGATCGAGCTGTCGTAACTGACCTCCGCTCCTCCCGAGTAGCCGCGCTTGCGCGGCGTATCGAGGGACGCATCGAGAGCCGTCGGCTCCCTCGATACGCGGGCCTGAGGCCCGCTACTCGGGACGAACGCAGAGTGGTTTTCTCTGCGGCTTTACCACCCCCGCTCGTCCCGAGTAGCCCGCTGCGCGGGCGTATCGAGGGGCCGGATCGCGCTTAAACCGCCGCTTCTTCGCTGCGCGCCAGATTCGCCTCGGCCACGGTCAGCGCGGTCATGTTGACGATGCGGCGCACCGTCGTGCTCGGCGTCAGGATGTGCACCGGCGCCTTGCAGCCGAGCAGGATCGGCCCGACCGCGACGTTGTTGCCGGCCGCGGTTTTCAGCAGGTTGTAGGCGATGTTGGCGGCGTCGATGTTCGGCATCACCAGCAGGTTCGCCGGGCCCTCCAGCGTGGTTTCCGGAAGAATGCGTTTGCGCAGCGTCTCGTCCAGCGCGCAGTCGCCGTGCATCTCGCCGTCGACTTCCAGATCCGGCGCGAGGAGGCGCAGCAGCGCCAGCGTCTGGCGCATCTTGATCGACGACGGCGAGTCGTAGCTGCCGAAGTTGCTGTGCGACAGCAGCGCGACTTTCGGCACCAGGCCGAAGCGGGTCACGGCCTCGGCGGCGAGCTGGGTGATCTCCGCGAGCTGCTCCGCCGTCGGGTCGATGTTCACATGCGTGTCGACGATGAACACCTGGCGGTTCGGCAGGATCAGCGCATTCATCGCGGCGTAGACGCTGGACTGGTCGCAGCGGCCTATCACGCGGTCGACGAACTGCAGGTGGCGCGCGGTATTGCTGATGGTGCCGCAGATCATGCCGTCGGCTTCACCCTTCTTCAGAAGCATGGAGGCGATCAGCGTGCTGCGACGGCGCATCTCCAGCTTGGCGTACTGCGCGGTGACGCCGCGGCGCGCCATCAGCTGGTGGTATTCGGTCCAGTATTCGCGGAAGCGGTCGTCGTGCTGCGGGTTGATGATGGTCACGTGCAGGCCCGGCTTCAGGCGCAGGCCAAAGCGCTTGATGCGCTCCTCGATCACCGAAGGACGGCCGACCAGCATCGGCCGCGCGAGCTTTTCATCGACCAGGATCTGCGCGGCGCGCAGCACGCGCTCTTCCTCGCCTTCGGCGAACACGATGCGGCTGTGCGCGGCCGGCGCCTTGCGCGCGGCGTCGTACACCGGCTTCATGAACGTGCCGCTTTGATAGACGAACTGCTGCAGCTTCTGCCGATAGGCTTCGAAGTCCTCGATCGGCCGCGAGGCGACGCCGGAATCCATCGCCGCTTTCGCCACCGCCGGTGCGATCTGCACGATCAGCCGCGGATCGAAGGGTTTCGGGATGATGTACTCGGGACCAAACGACAGGTTCTCGATCGAATAGGCGGCCGCGACGACATCGCTCTGCTCCATGCGCGCCAGATCGGCGATGGCGCGCACGGCGGCGACTTCCATCTCGCGCGTGATCGTCGTCGCGCCGGCATCGAGCGCGCCGCGAAAAATGAACGGGAAGCACAAAACGTTGTTGACCTGGTTGGGATAGTCGGTGCGGCCGGTGGCGATGATCGCGTCGCTGCGCACCGCCTTCACGTCTTCCGGCAGGATTTCCGGGTTGGGATTGGCCAGCGCGAAAATCATCGGCCGCTCGGCCATCGTCGCCACCATCGCCGGCTTCAGCACGCCGCCGGCCGACAGGCCGAGGAACATGTCGGCGCCCTTGATCACCTCGGCCAGCGTGCGCAGCTCGGTGGGCTGCGCGAAGCGCTCCTTGTCCGGGTCCATCAGCTCCTTGCGGCCCTGATAGACGACACCGGCCAGGTCGGTCAGCCAGATGTGTTCGATCGGCAGGCCAAGATCGACCAGCAGATCGACGCAGGCCAGCGCCGCGGCGCCAGCGCCGCTGACCACCAGCTTGACCTCGCGGATGTCCTTGCCCAGCACCTGCAGGCCGTTGAGCGTGGCCGCACCGACGATGATCGCGGTGCCGTGCTGATCGTCGTGGAATACCGGGATCTTCATCCGCGCGCGCAGCTTGCGCTCGACTTCAAAGCACTCCGGCGCCTTGATGTCCTCGAGGTTGATGCCGCCGAACGTCGGCTCCAGCGCGGCGATCACCTCGACCAGCTTGTCCGGATCGGTTTCGTTGATTTCGATATCGAACACGTCGATGCCGGCGAACTTCTTGAACAGCACCGCCTTGCCTTCCATCACCGGCTTGGCGGCGAGCGGGCCGATCGCGCCCAGGCCGAGCACCGCGGTGCCGTTGGTGATCACGCCGACCAGGTTGCCGCGCGCGGTGTAGCGATAGGCGTTGACCGGATCGGCGACGATTTCCTCGCAGGCCGCCGCAACGCCGGGCGAATACGCCAGCGCCAGATCGTGCTGGTTGGTCAGCTGCTTGGTCGCGGTGACCGACAGCTTTCCGGGAATGGGAAACTCGTGATAATCCAGCGCTGCCTGACGCAGGCTTTCACGGACCTTGCTGGGGACGGATGCTTCCTGGCTCATGGGCTCTCGTTTTGCGTGCAGCTCGCGCGGCGCTGCCGCTGCGATGAAGGACCGCGATTATAAGCGTCGCGCCCGCGGCCGCCGGCGGCGCCACGGCCGATACTGTCCGCTATTCGACCGGCGCTGCCACTAACACCATCTGGTTATTTCGCCGTCTGCCGATCCGCGCCACTATCGTCGGGCAGCATCACAAGAACCGCGGCCGACACAGGCCGCGATCGCGGCATCGGCGAGTTCTGGAGACTTATGAGCACGAGTACGACCAACGCGGCCCCATCATCGGCAGCCCACTCCGGGTCGTCAAAGCGCCTTTATCTATGGGTGCTATTGGCGATCGCGATCGGTGGCAGCATCGGCCACTTCTTCCCGGAAACCGGCGTCGCGCTGAAGCCGCTGGGCGACGCCTTCATCGGCCTGATCAAGATGCTGATCGCGCCGATCATCTTTTTGACCGTGGTGATGGGCATCGCCGGCGTCGCCGACGTCAAGAAAGTCGGCCGCGTCGGGCTCAAGGCGATCCTGTACTTCGAGGTGGTGTCGAGCTTCGCGCTGGTGATCGGCCTGGTGGTCGTCAACCTGCTCAAGCCCGGCGCCGGCTTCAACGTCGACCCGAGCACGCTCGATGCCGCCGCGGTCGCCAAGTACGCCGAAGCCGCGCACGACCAGAGCACCGTCGGCTTTCTGATGCACATCATCCCCAAGACCTTCACCGATGCCTTCACCGGCAGCGGCGATCTGCTGCAGGTGCTGCTGGTGGCGCTGCTGTTCGGCTTCGCGCTCAGCGCGCTGGGCGAACACGGCAAGCCGGTGATGGGCTTCCTCGATGCGATCTCCAAAGTGTTCTTCCGCATGATGTCGATGATCATGCGCCTGGCACCACTGGGCGCCGGCGGCGCGATGGCGTTCACGATCGGCAAATACGGCATCGACAGCCTCGGCCCGCTGGCCAAGCTGATGGGCAGTTTCTATCTGACCTGTGTGCTGTTCGTAATCCTCGTGCTCGGCGCGATCGCACGCATCAGCGGCTTTTCGATCCTGCGCTTCCTGCGCTACATCCGCGACGAACTGCTGCTGGTGCTGGGCACGTCGTCGTCGGAATCGGCGCTGGTGCCCTTGATGCAGAAGCTCGAGCGCCTCGGCTGCGGCAAGCCGGTGGTCGGCCTGGTCGTGCCCAGCGGCTACTCGTTCAATCTCGACGGCACCAACATTTATCTGACGATGGCCGCGATCTTCGTCGCCCAGGCCTTGAACGTCGATCTGACGCTGACGCAGGAAATCACGCTGCTGGCGGTGGCGATGCTGACGTCGAAAGGCGCCTCCGGCGTCACCGGCGCCGGCTTCATCACGCTGGCGGCGACGCTCGCGGTGGTACCCAGTGTGCCGGTCGCCGGCCTGGCGCTGATCCTCGGTATCGACCGCTTCATGAGCGAGGCGCGGGCGCTGACCAACCTGGTCGGCAATGGTGTCGCGACCATCGTCGTCGCCGGCTGGGAAAACGAGCTGGACCGCGAGCGCATGCGCCGCGAACTCGCCGCCGGCCCGGACGCCGATACCAACGGCAGCACGCCGCCGCGCATCGCCACGCTGGATCACGGCATCGTCCAGACCTGAGTTCACGCCCTCTCCCCCCGGGAGAGGGTGGCCCGAAGGGCCGGGTGAGGGCCCCTCCGGATCAAAGCCGCTTGTAATCGGAAACCCCCTCACCCCTAGCCCCTCTCCCGGTGGGAGAGGGGGATCTACCGAGCTTCAAACCAAATCAATCCGGCGCTGCCCGGAGGAGAACCCGATGAATACCTCGCTACTGGCAGCGCGCGCTGCCGGCGCACTTTCGTGCGCGCTGCTGTTGAGTGTTTCGCTGACCGCCCACGCCGACGACGAAGCCACGACCACCGGCGGCCTCAAGATCAAATCCGCCGATGGCGCTTTCGAAGGCTCGCTCGGCGGACGCCTGCAGTTCGACGCGGTGATGCTCGAGCCTGACGACGGCAGCGGCATCGGCAGCGACAAGGCCGAGAACAACAGCGGCAGTTATTTCCGCCGCGTGTTCATCCAGCTCGAAGGCAAGCTCTACGACTGGAACTACAAGCTGCACTACAACATCGCCGGCGGCACCAACTCGCTGCAGGACGTCTGGGTGTCGCACACGTTTCTGGTGCCGGAAAGCACGTTCTATATCGGCCAGCACAAGCCCTGGCGCAGCATCGAGGAGATCGGCTCCAACAACAGCGCGCTGTTCATGGAGCGGCCGGTGACCTCGGCCAACGGCATCTACGGCGGCCACGATTACACCCAGGGCCTGTACTACGCCTACGCGACGCCGGCCTGGTTCGCCGGCGCGGCCGCGTATTTGCTCAACCGCGACGGCGCTTCCAGCTCCGAAGGCACCGGCGCGAACGCACGCCTGGTGTGGTCGCCGATCAACAGCAGCGGGCGCCTGCTGCATCTGGGCGTCTCCTATTCCAGCGATCATGCCGACAACACGGCGACCAGCAGCAACGCGCTGAGCGCAAGCTATCGCTACGGCGGCTATCGTCTCGGCAGCGGCTCGGTCACGCAGACGTTTGCCAGCTACGGCGCCGGGCCATCGCCGTCGCAGGACACCGTCGGCGCCGAGTTCGCGGCGGTCTACGGGCCGGCGTATTTGAACGCCGAATACGCGTCGGCTGATTTTTCGCAAAGCGGCAAGCCGGATTCGCGGGTCGAAGCGGCCTATGTGCAGGCCAGCTGGTTCATCACCGGCGAGTCCAAGACCTACGCGGTCAAGGAGCACGTGATCACGACGCCGAAGCCGAAGAACCCGATCGGCGCGCTGGAGCTGAAGCTGCGCTACGAGATCATGCGCAATACCGATGTCGATTCGAGCCAGTCGCTGGGCTGCAACGTCAGCAACGGCCCGGCGGCCAGCGCCGGCGTCGACGACTGCGATTACCACGGCTGGACCGCTGGCCTGAACTACTACCCGAACCCGGCGATGCGCTTCATGCTCGACTACATGCGCTCCAGCGCCGACCTCGGCAGCGCCGGCAAGGACCAGCCGAGCACGATCGCGGCGCGCCTGCAGATCGTTTATTGATGGGTCGATGCGTCCCTCGATACACCGCAAGCGGCGACTCGGGATGCACGGAGTTCGGCTGTGTGTTTGGAAAACGGAATAAGCCCCGTTCCTCCCGAGTAGCCGGGCTCGCCCGGCGTACCGAGGGACGCATCGGAGTACGATTCAGGACCGCACCACGAGCCAGGAAACCATCGATGACCGCCAGCACGGACGCGCCCCGCCACGGCACCGCCTGGCGCCTGAAGTCGATCTTCAGCGGCTCCGTCGGCAACCTGGTCGAGTGGTACGACTGGTACGTCTACTCGGCGTTTTCACTGTATTTCGCCCAGCATTTCTTTCCCAAGGGCGACCAGACCGCTCAGCTGCTGAACACCGCCGCGGTGTTCGCGGTCGGTTTTCTGATGCGGCCCATCGGCGGCTGGCTGATGGGCGTCTACGCCGACCAACACGGCCGCAAGGCGGCACTGCTGCTGTCGGTATGGCTGATGTGCGGCGGCTCGTTGATCATCGCGATAACGCCGAGCTACACGCAGATCGGCATCGCCGCGCCGCTGTTGCTGCTGCTCGCGCGGCTGATCCAGGGCCTGTCGGTCGGCGGTGAATACGGCACCTCGGCGACGTACCTGAGCGAAATGGCGACGCATCAGAATCGCGGCTTCTATTCGAGCTTCCAGTACGTGACGCTGATCATGGGCCAGCTGCTGGCGCTGGGCGTGCTGATCCTGCTGCAGCGCGTGTTCCTGACGCCGGAGCAGCTGGAAAGCTGGGGCTGGCGCATTCCGTTCGTGATCGGCGCCGCCACCGCCCTGGTCGCGCTGCTGCTGCGGCGCGGGATGAGCGAGACCGAGTCGTTCAAGCGTGCACAGGCGCCGTCGATCGGCCTGATGCGACGCCTGCTGCAGCATCCGAAGCAGCTCGCCACCGTCGTCGGCCTGACCATGGGCGGCACGCTGGCGTTCTACACCTACACCACCTACATGCAGAAATACCTGGTCAACAGCGCCGGCATGAACAAGGCCGATGCGACGCTGATTTCGGCGGCGACGCTGTTCGTGTTCATGCTGCTGCAGCCGCTGGTCGGCGCGCTGTCCGACCGCATCGGCCGGCGGCCGCTGCTGATCGCGTTCGGCGTGCTCGGCACCCTGCTGACGGTGCCGATCATGACCGCACTCAAGGGCGTGCAGTCGGACTGGCAGGCTTTCGCCCTGATCATGGCCGCGCTGATCGTCGTCAGCGGTTACACCTCGATCAACGCGGTCGTGAAAGCCGAGCTGTTCCCGACCGAAATCCGCGCGCTCGGCGTCGGCCTGCCTTATGCGATCACCGTATCGATTTTCGGCGGCACCGCGGAATACATCGCGCTGTGGTTCAAGAGCATCGGCCATGAAAGCGGTTTTTTCTGGTACGTCAGCGGCTGCATCGCCTGCTCGCTGGCGGTCTACGTGCTGATGCGCGACACGCGCAAGCATTCGCGCATCGTCGACGATGACGCCAGTGCATGACTGACCGCGCCGCGCGCGGCCTCAGGCGCGGCTCGCACCCGCTGCGGCTGGCGCTGGCGATCGCGTTGCTGCTGGCGGTGATCGTCGCGCTGATGCTCATCGTCGGCGCGCAGGCGCGGCGCCAGGCGCTGCATGACGCCGGCACACGCAGCCTCGAACAGCTCGCGCTCTACGCCGGCTCGCTGCAGTCGCTGATCGACCGCTATCGCGCGCTGCCGGCGGTGCTGGCGCTGGACCCGGAACTGCGCGCCGCGCTGCGGGCGCCGCTGGACAAGGCCGCCAGCGAGAATCTCAGCCGCAAGCTGGAGGCGGTCAACGGCGTCGCCGAGACGTCGACGCTGACCCTGCTCGATCGCAACGGCCTCGGCGTCGCCGCCAACAACTGGCGGCTGGCCAACAGCAACGTCGGCGTCGACTATCGCTTCCGGCCGTATTTTCAGCAGGCGATGCAGCAGGACGTCGGCCGCTTCTACGGCATCGGCATCACCACCGGCGTGCCGGGCTACTTCATGACCCAGGCGGTGCACGACGACGACGGCAGCGCCATCGGCGCGGTCACGGTCAAGCTCGACCTGCGCCGGCTCGAACGCGAATGGGCCAGCGCCAGCGACGTGGTGCTGATCAGCGACGTGCACGGCATCGTCTTCCTCAGCAACCAGCCGGCCTGGCGCTACCGCGAGCTGCATGAGCAGAGCGCCGCCGATCGCGACGAAGTCGCGCGCACCCAGCAATACGCCGGGCAGAAACTGCTGCCGCTGAAAACGCGCGAGCTGCAGGCACTCGGCGAAGACGGCCGCCATGTGCGCGTGCTCAGCCGCGACATCGCCGGCGACTACCTGTGGCAATCGCTGCCGCTGGCTTCCAGCGACTGGACCCTGCATCTGCTGCACGATACCGGCGACAGCGTCGAGGCCGGCCGCATCGCCGCGCTGGCCGCGGCCGGTGTCGCGCTGAGCCTGCTGTTCCTGCTGCTGTGGCTGCAGCAGCGGCTGCGCCTGGCGCGGTTGCGCGCGCGCAGCCGCGAGGAGCTCGAGCAGCTGGTGCGCCAGCACGCCGAGGCGATGCGCAGCGCCGAGGACGGCATCGTGCTCGCCGCCGAGCGCGCCAGTGTCGGCCAGCGCCAGAGCCTGGAACATCTGCCGCAAGGCGTCAGCGTGGTCGATGCCGAGCTGCGGCTCAGCGCCTGGAACCGGCGCTATGTCGAAATCTTCCGCCATCCACCGGAGCTGATGAAAGCCGGCCGGCCGATCGAAGACCTGCTGCGCTACAACGCGCGCCGCGGCCTGCTCGGCGGCGGCGACCAGGAGGAAGCGGTACAGCGCCGGCTCGATCATCTGCGCGCCGGCAAGCCGCATATGTTCGAGCGCGAATGGGCCGACGGCACCGTGCTGGAAATTCGCGGCAATCCGCTGCCCGGCGGTGGCTTCGTGACTTCCTACACCGACATCACCGCGTACAAGAACACCGCGCGCGACCTGCGCACGCTCGCCGGCTCGCTGGAAAAGCGCGTCGACGAGCGCACCCGCGACCTCGATGCCGCGCGGCGCGAGGCCGAGCGCGCCAACAAGTCCAAGACCGGCTTCGTCGCCGCCGCGGTGCACGACCTGCTGCAGCCCCTGAACGCGGCGCGCATGTACAACTCGGCGCTGCGCGAACGCCTGCGCGACGCCGCTGACGGCCAGCTCGCCGACAACGTCGAGGAAGCACTGGCTGCGCAGGACGATATCCTCGCCAGCCTGCTGGACATTTCGCGGCTGGAATCCGGCGCGATCCAGACCGAGGTTCGCGATCTGCCCTTGCAGCCGATGTTCGACACACTGATTCGCGAGTTCGCACCGGCCGCTGCGGCACGCGGGCTGAAACTGCGCGCGGCCAGCACCGCCGCGGTGATCCGCAGCGACGAAACGCTGCTGCGACGGATCCTGCAGAACCTGATATCGAACGCGCTGCACTACACCGAGCGGGGTGGCGTGCTGATCGTGGCGCGCCGTGGCAGCGACGCGACGACGCGGCGCATCGAAGTGCGCGACAGCGGCTGCGGCATCGCCGCGCATCAGCAGGCGCTGATCTTCGAGGAATTCCAGCGGCTCGACGGCGGCCGGCGTCGCGACGATCGCGGCGCCGGGCTCGGCCTGGCGATCGTGCAGCGCATCGCGACGCGGCTGGATCACCGCATCAGCCTGCGCTCCGCACCCGGTCGCGGCAGCGTGTTCGCGGTGGAGGTATCACGCGGCGACGCCGCGGCGGTGTCTGCGCCCGGGGTTTCGCCTGGCGAAGCCGGCTCGGCACTGCTGGGTCGCGTGGTCTGGTGCATCGACGACGACGTGCGCGTGCGCGAGGCGACGCGCGTGCTGGTCGAAGGCTGGGGTTGCGTCGTCATGCTCGCCGGCTCGGCCGACGAGGCGCTGATACTGGCTGAGCGAAATGCGGCGCCGGATCTGGTGCTGCTCGACTACCGCCTCGGCGACGACAGCGGCGCCACCCTGATGCCGCCGCTGTTCGAGCGCTGGCAGCGGCGTCCTCCGGTGATCGTGATCTCGGCCGAGCGCGAGGCCGCATCGCAAGCGGCCCGTGACAAGGGCTGGAGCTTTTTGCCCAAGCCGGTGCGGCCGCCGGCGTTGCGGGCCTTGATGCGGCAATTGCTGTTGCAGAAGGCCAGGCCGATCGATCTGCAGCTGTAGGAGCGGATCCTATCCGCGACTGTGCTCTCGAAGCCACGGTCGCGGATAGGATCCGCTCCTACAGGTTCTTGTCACCCTCCGGCTGCAGCGCCTTCACCATCACCGCCGCCTGCGTGCGGCTGTTGCAATCCAGCTTGCGCAGGATCGCGGTGATGTGGACCTTGACGGTGTTTTCGGCCAGGCCCAGTTCGGATGCGGCAGGCTTTGCTGCGCAAGAACGCCAGCGCCGATTAATCCGCCCTGTAGGAGCGGGCTTGCCCGCGATGGTGTTCTTCAAGGTTTGAGTCGCGGGCAAGCCCGCTCCTACAGGTATCGAGTTACGACTCACCCTCCGGCTGCAGCGCCTTCACCATCACCGCCGCCTGCGTGCGGCTGTTGCAATCCAGCTTGCGCAGGATCGCGGTGATGTGGACCTTGACGGTGTTTTCGGCCAGGCCCAGTTCGTATGCGATCTGCTTGTTCAACAGGCCGTCGGCGATGCACATCAGCACGCGGAACTGCTGCGGCGTCAGCTGCGCGAGTTGCCCGGCGAGTTGCGCGTCGGCGGGGCTGCGCGTGGCCTTGTCCTGCGGAAACCATTCGCCGCCGTCCATGACCTGGCGCAGCGCGTTCTGCAGCACCGCCACCGGCGCCGACTTGGGCACGAAGCCGGCGGCGCCGAACTCCTGCGCGCGGCTGACGGTGCGCGGATGGTCGTTCGACGAAATCACGATCACCGGCAGCGCCGGCCGCTCGCCGCGCAGATACACCAGCGACGAAAAACCCTGAGCGCCAGGCATGTTCAGATCCAGCAGCACCAGATCGAGTTCGGCCTGCTCGCCGACCGCGCTCGCCAGCGAAGCGAAACTCGAGGCCTCGTACAGGGCACCGCCGTCGGCGATGAAGGGCTGCAAGGTATGCACGACCGCGGCGCGGAACAGCGGATGATCGTCCGCGACCAGAATGCGCAGGCCGCCGGCCATCGTCGTCTCAGGCGGACGCGGACGGCGGCGCGCGGCGCGCGGCGATCGCCTTGCCGATCAGCACCACCAGCAGCGCGCCGATCGCCGAAAACAGGTATTCGGTCCAGTGCGGCAACGCATCCTGCAGCGCGTCGAGCGCGTGATCGTCGATCCACAGGCCACCGGCAATCCAGCCCAGCAGCGCGCCGCCGAGCACGATCACGATAGGCCAGCGATCCATCATCGTGATCACCAGCTTGCTGCCCCAGACGATGATCGGCACGCTGATCGCGATACCGATCGCGACCAGGCCGATGTGGCCGTTGGCGGCGCCGGCGATAGCGATGACGTTGTCCAGGCTCATCACCGCATCGGCGATGATGATGGTGCGGATCGCGGTCAGCAGATGGGTGCTGGCCTTGATGTGCGGCTCGTCATCCTTCTCCGGCAGCAGCAGGTGCACGCCGATGTACAGCAGCAGCAGCGCACCGGTGATTTTCAGATAGGGCAGCGCCAGCAGCTGCACCGCGAAGAAGATCAGCAGGATGCGCAGCGCGATCGCGCCGAACACGCCCCAGAAGATGCCCTGGTTGCGCTGCCGGGGCGGCAGCTTGCGGCAGGCCAGCGCGATCACCACGGCATTGTCGCCGCCGAGCAGGATGTCGATCAGGATGATCTGCAGGATCGCGATCAGCAGGCCGCTGTCCAGGGGTAAGTCGTGCATGCGTCGGGGTCGGGTCGGACTCGGCTGCTAGTTTGCACCGGTTTGCCGAATGGGGTTTCCGTTTGGCCGCAACGCAATCGCGCGCCATTGTGGAACCCGCTATGGAGCGCGTGTCGGCGCGCACCTCGCGATTGCCGATGTCGTTCCCGCGATCAACTCGCCGGGCTGACCACCGCCGTCAGCTCCGAGCGCTCGATCTCGTCGAGCTGCCGGCGCAGCGCATGACGGCGTTGCGCGGCCGCGACGCGGCGATGCTCCTCCGGCGTGGTCGGCACGAACGGCGGCACCGCGGTCGGACGCTTGTCGTCGCCGACCGCGACCATCGTGAAGAAACAGCTGTTCGCATGGCGCACCACCTTGCTGCGAATGTCCTCGGTGATGACCTTGATGCCGACTTCCATCGAGGTATGGCCGGTGGAATTGACCGAGGCCATGAACGTGACCAGTTCGCCGACATGGATAGGCTGGCGGAACACCACGCGGTCCACCGACAGCGTCACGACATAGGCGCCGGCGTAGCGGCTGGCGCAGGCGTAGGCCACCTGGTCGAGGAATTTGAGCACCGTGCCGCCGTGGACGTTGCCGGTGAAGTTGGCCATGTCCGGCGTCATCAGCACGGTCATTTCGAGTTGGTGGCTGGGCAGGGTCTTCATCATGGGGCGACCTGTTCGGCGGGTGGCGGAGGATGAGGTCAAAAGCAGCTTTCACGCCAGCGCGGGCGAGCCGGTAGACTCGTGCGGGTCCGCCTAGATCCTATCGACACGAATGAAAATACCGAATGCGCTGCAACCGCTGATCGAGGACGGCATCGTCGATCGCGTGGTCCGGCAGCTGAAGAGCGGCAAGGAAGCCTCGGTGTTTCTGGTCGAAAGCGGCAGCAGCATCCGCTGCGCCAAGGTCTACAAGGAGGCCGAGCACCGCGGCTTCCAGAACCTGGCGCAGTACCAGGAAGGCCGCAAGGCGCGCGGCAGCCGCGACGAGCGCGCGATGGGCAAGCGCAGCCGCCACGGCCGCAAGCAGTCTCAGGAAGAATGGAAGAACGCCGAAGTCGACGCGTTGTACCGGCTGGTCGCCGCCGGCGTGCGCGTGCCCAAGCCCTACGGCTACTACGAGGGCGTGCTGGTCATGGAAGTGATCGCCGACGAAAACGGCGACGCCGCGCCGCGACTCAACGACGTGCAGCCGACGCCGGAACAGGCGCGCGAATGGCATGCGTTCCTGATCCGCCAGATCGTGCTGATGCTGTGCGCCGGCCTGATCCACGGCGACTTGTCCGAGTTCAACGTGCTGCTCGGCGTCGACGGCCCGGTGATCATCGATCTGCCGCAGGCGGTCGACGCGGCCGGCAACAACAATGCCTTTCGCATGCTCGAGCGCGACGTCAACAACATGCGCAGCTACTGCGGCCACGCCGCGCCGGAGCTGCTGGACACGCAGTACGCGCATGAAATCTGGAAGCTCTATCAGCTCGCCGAGCTGCGGCCGGACAGCGTGCTGACCGGCACCTTCGTGTTCGACGCGGAGTCGGCCGATGTCGACGACGTGATGCTGCATATCGAGGAAGCGCGGCGCGAGGCGGAAATCCGGCAGCAGGGGCGTGATGCGGCGGCGGCGGCGGATAACGAGTGAACTCCTTCCCCCGCGCGTGCGGGGGAAGGTTGGGATGGGGGCGAATCGCCAAAGCGCAGCGCCGCGACGAATGCGCCCACCCTAGCCCTCCGCCGCACGCGGGGGAGGGAATGTTTTTTATTTCGAGTAAGCGCGCTCGACTTTCGCGATGCGCACTTCGAAGTGCTCATACCAGCGCCGCTTGCCGGTCTCCTGCGCGATGCGATGCTCGGCCACCGCTTTCCACGCGGCGATCGCATCGGCATCTCGCCAGTAGGAAACGGTGATGCCGAGCCCGTCGGCGCCGCGCGTGCTTTCCACGCCCAGATACCCCGGCTGCTGCGCCGCGAGTTCGGCCATGCGCTCGGCCATGCCGGCGTAACCGGCGTCACCGTCGGTGCGCGTCGAGGTGAAGATCACCGCGTAATACGGCGGCTCCGGCGTGGTGGCGAACATGGCATCGGCGGCGGCGCCACTCACAGCGTCTTGCTCATCGGCACGAACTGGATCGTGACCTCGTCGTTCAGGGGATGATGGATCATCGTCTCGCCCTGGTAGCCGAAAGTTTTATACAGCCGCACGCCGGGCAGGGTCGCCATCATTTCGCAGCGCGTGAAGCCGCGCTCGCGCGCCGCCTGTTCGCAACGCGCCAGGATCGCGCTGCCGATGCCGCGGCGGCTGTAGTCGGGGTCGATGAAGAACGCGCGGATTTTCGCCGCGTCCACGGCCGGATCGAGCGCCGCGGCATCGCGTCCGCGATTGGCGTCGCCGCCGAACAGGGTGCGCCGCCAGCTCCAGCCGCCGCAGCCGACAATGCGGCCGTCGCCGGCTTCGGCGACGAAGTAAGTGCGGTCTTCGATCAGCTGCGTGTCGACACCGAAAGCACCCAGCAGCGCGGCCTCGATCTGTTCGCTGCGGTAGTCGCCGGCGCCGAGCTGGCGGATCGAGCGGGCAATCAGCGCCATCAGCAGCGGTTTGTCGGCGAGCGTCGCGGTGCGCAGCGGGTAGGACATGGCGGCTCCTGGTGGCGAGGCCACAGCTACAGCAAGGACTTTGCCTGCGAATGGTGACGACATCGCCGAACCCCCGTTCGTCCCGAGTAGCCTCGCTTGCGAGGCGTATCGAGGGACCCGGCCGCGGTCCGGTCCCTCGATACGCCGGGATAAAGCCCCGGCTACTCGGGACGAACGGAAAGTGCTTATGCCGTCGTCAGGATCGCCCGCGCATAACGCCGCGACCCCACCTGCAGCAGGTATTCACCGGCGGTCAGCAGCAGCGCGCGATCCTCGACGCGCTCGTGGTTCACGCGCACCGCTTTCTGCTCGACCATGCGATTGCCCTCGGCGTTGCTGGCGACCAGGCCGGCCTCCTTGAGCACGCGCGGCAGCGCCAGGCCTTCGGCCGGCACCGCGATGGTGACTTCCGGGATGTTGTCGGGCAGCGCGCCCTGGCTGAACTGCGCGATGAACGCGGCCTTGGCCGCCTCGCCGGCACCGGCGCCATGAAAGCGGTCGACGATCTCGATACCCAGCGCCATCTTGACGTCGCGCGGGTTGGCGCCGCCGTCGACACTGGCGCGCAGCGCCGCGATCTCGGCCAGCGGCTTGAAGCTCAGCAGCTCGTACCAGCGCCACATCAGGGTGTCGGACACGCTCATGACCTTGCCGAACATCTCGCCGGCCGGGTCGGTCAGGCCGATGTAGTTGTTCAGCGACTTGCTCATCTTGTTGACGCCGTCCAGGCCCTCCAGGATCGGCACCGTCAGGATGCATTGCGGGCGCTGGCCGTAGGCGGCCTGCAGGTGGCGGCCGACCAGCAGGTTGAACTTCTGATCGTTGCCGCCGAGTTCCACGTCGGCCTTCAGCGCCACCGAGTCGTAGCCCTGCAGCAGCGGGTACATGAACTCGTGGATCGCGATCGGCTGGCCTTCCCTGTAGCGGGTCTGGAAGTCGTCGCGCTCCAGCATGCGGGCAACGGTGTGCTGGGCGGCGAGCTTGAGCATGCCCTCGGTGCCGAGCTGGTCCAGCCAGCTGGAGTTGAACGCGATGGTGGTCTGTTGCGGATCGAGGATCTTGAAGACCTGCTCTTTATAGGTCTGAGCGTTTTCCTCGACCTGCGCGCGAGTCAGCGGCTTGCGCGTCTCGTTCTTGCCGGTGGGGTCGCCGATCATGCCGGTGAAGTCGCCGATCAGAAAGATCGCCTCGTGACCGAGCTCCTGGAAGGCACGTAACTTGTTTAGCAAAAGCGTGTGGCCGAGGTGCAGGTCCTTGGCCGTGGGGTCGAAGCCCGCCTTGATCTTGAGCCTGGCGCCGGTCTCGGCGGCCTTGGCCAGCCGCGTGCGGAACTCGTCCTTCGGAATGATTTCGTTGGTCGCGCGTTCGAGTTCTTCGAGTGACATAAGGGTGCCGTTCGTCTGCCGGGGATGCCAGCGTACAACCCGCTCGGGGTGCGCGGCAGCGACAGACCGTTACAGAGGGATAGGAGGGAAACTCTTGCGGTAGAACAGGTTTTTGTGGTTTCTTACGGGTTCGCGCTGCCGGTTACAGGCGGCCGTAACCGAATCGTCAACAAAAAAACAGCTCAGTCATGAGCACCGAATGCGGGCGACAGAATCGCCGCATAACCGCCTTAAAAACGGGTCGATGAATGAAATTTGATTATAGCTCAGCCGAGCCGGCGTCCCGCCGTTCGGCTCACCGCATCGTGCTGATCACGGCACTCTGCGGCGTCGGGGTTGCCGCGCTGATGTCGCGCGAAACCTCCGCGAACCGGCATGTGCCGGACTCGGCGACCGCACCGATGGTGCTGGACGCCGACAATGCCGCTCGCTACGACGAGTCGATCCAGTCCGCTCTGGCCGACTCGATTGCGGTGCCGCAGGCCAGCGAATGGATTACGGTATCGGTCAAGAGCGGGGAAACGCTCTCGACCATCTTCGACGCCCAGGGCTTGCCTCCGGATGAATGGATGGCCCTGCTCAAGCTGGGCGGCGACACCCTCGAACTCAAGCGCCTGAAGACCGGCGAAGAGATCAAGATCCGCAAGGAAGGCGACCAGCTGCAGGAGCTGAGCTACGCGCTCGACGAACTCCGCACCTTGAATGTACGCCGCGTCGATGACCAGTTCGAGGCCGTCACGCTGACCGCCGAAGTCGAGCACCGCCAGGCCCAGGCCACCGGCACCATCACCAGCTCGCTGTTCAACGACGGCAACAAGGCCGGCCTGACCGACCGCATGGTCATGGAAATGGCCGAAATCTTCGGCTACGACGTCGACTTCGCGCTGGACCTGCGTCAGGGCGACCGCTTCGCCGTGGTCTACGAGGAGCTGTACAAGAACGGCAAGCGCATGCGCATGGGCGACATCCTCGCCGCCGAATTCGTCAACCAGGGCAAGACCTACCGTGCGGTGCGCAACGTCGGCGCCGACGGCCGCGTCGCCTACTACACGCCGGAAGGCCAGTCGCTGCGCAAGGCCTTCATCCGGACCCCGCTGGACGTGTGCCGGGTCAGCTCGCCGTTCAACCTGCACCGCCGCCACCCGATCCTGAACACCATCCGCGCGCACAAGGGCGTCGATTACGCCGCCTCCTCGGGCACGCCGATCAAGGCGGTCGGCGACGCCAAGGTCAGCTTCGTCGGCCTGAAGAACGGCTTCGGCCGCGTCGTCGTGCTGCAGCACGGCTCGCAGTACGAAACCCTGTACGCGCACATGTCCGCGTTCCGCTCCGGCCTGTCGGTCGGCCAGCGCGTCAGCCAGGGCCAGGTCATCGGCTACGTCGGCATGAGCGGCCTGGCGACCGCACCGCATCTGCACTTCGAGTTCCACATCGGCGGCAACGTCGTCAATCCGGTGACCGTGGCGATGCCGCGCGCCAACCCGATCAGCGGCAACGAGCTGGCCAAGTTCAAGGTGTCGAGCAAGGCCATGGTCGCCGCGCTCGACCAGGTCGACGCCCGGCAGCAGAGCGCGATGGCCGCGCCGGCGCTCGGCGGCACCGCGGCGCCCGTCACTGCGGCGCCCTGATCCACTGGATCTGAGCCGATGCGCGCCATCGGCCTGATCTCCGGTACCAGCCAGGACGGCATCGACGCCGTGCTGGCCGAGTTCGAGCATGGCCAGTTCCAGCGGCTGCTCGCGACTCATAGCGGCGCCTATCCGCCCGCGATCCGTTCCCGCCTGCTGGAACTGGGCTATGAAGCCTCGCCGGTCACGCTCGCCGAATACGCGGCGCTGGATCGTGCGGTCGCCGATGCCTTTGCCGATACCGCGATCGAGCTGTTGAGGATCGCCGGCGTCGACCACGCCGCGGTGAACGTGCTCGGCAGCCACGGCCAGACCGTATTCCACGACGCGGTCGGCATCGCCAACAGCCTGCAGCTCGGCGATCCCTCACGGATCGCGGTGCGCAGCCGCATCGTCACCGTCGCCGACTTCCGCCGTGCCGACGTCGCCCTCGGCGGCCAGGGCGCGCCGCTGCTGCCGGTTTTCCACCACGCGCTGTTCGCCGAAGACGGCCGCCCGGCCGCGGTGCTGAACCTGGGTGGCATCGCCAATCTGACCCTGCTGCCGAGCGCCGACGCCGCTGCCGTGCGCGGCTTCGACTGCGGCCCGGCCAACGGCCTGATGGACGAATGGGCCGAGCTGCACACCGGCGCGCGCTACGACGCCGACGGCGCCTTCGCCGCCAGCGGCAAGGTCCATGTGCCGCTGCTGGAGGCGCTGCTGGCCGATCCCTATTTCGCGCTGCCGGCACCGAAAAGCACCGGCCGCGGTTATTTCCGGCTGGCCTGGGTGCGCGCGCTGTGGCCGACGCTGGATCAGCTGCCGGCCGCCGACGTACAGCGGACCTTGTGCGAGCTGACCGCGCGCAGTGCGCTGCAGGCGCTGCAGGCGGCGATGCCGGAGGCGCGCGAGCTGCTGGTCTGCGGCGGCGGCGTGCGCAACCGCTTCCTGATGCAGCGCCTGCGCGCACTGGCGCCGCAGCTGCGCGTCGAGTCCACCGAAGCCCGCGGCCTGCATCCGGACTGGGTCGAGGCCACCGCCTTCGCCTGGCTGGCGGTGCAGCGCCTGGATGGCTGCGCCGGCAACCTGCCCGGCGTCACCGGCGCCAGCCGCGCGGCGGTGCTGGGCGGCGTGTTCGATCCCTGAGGCTTTTGTAGGAGCGGCCTTGGCCGCGACTGAGGCTTCAACGGCACCGTCACGGTCAGGGCCGCTCCTGCAGGGCCGGTGATGCTTGGGCCGTCGGCGCGTGCGATCCGGTCCCTCGATACGCCCGCTGCGCGGGCTACTCGGGACGAACGGCTTTCCTCCACGAGGTTACGAAAACTCCGTTCGTCCCGAGTAGCGCCAACGGCGCGTATCGAGGGACCGGATCGCAGCCGGCGTCAGTACAAGTCCACCGGATCCACATCCAGCGACCAGCGCACCGCGCGGGCGCCCGGCAGGGTGTCGAGCAGTGGCGGCCAGGGTTTGAGCGCGCGGTGCAGCGCGCTGCGTTCCTGCGCCTGCAGCAGCAGCTGGGCGCGGTAACGGCCGGCGCGGCGCTCCATCGGCGCCGGTACCGGGCCCAGCGCCTGCAAGCCCTCGACGACGGGCAGACAGCCCAGCGCGGCCTCGAGGAACGCGATCGCGGCCTGCTCGGTTTTGGCCTCGGCGCGCAGCAGCGCCAGGTGCGCGAACGGCGGCAGGCCGGCGATGCGGCGCTCGGCGATCAGCAGTTCGGCGAGGCCGTCGTAGCCCTGGCCGACCAGGCGCAGCAGCGCCGGGTGTTCGGGCTGATGGGTCTGCACCAGCACCTCGCCGCGGCGCTCGGCGCGGCCGGCGCGGCCGGCGACCTGGGTCAGCAGCTGGCCCATGCGTTCCAGCGAACGGAAATCGACGCTGAACAGCGATGCGTCGGCGTCGACGATACCGACCAGGGACAGCCCGGCGAAGTCGTGGCCCTTGGCCAGCATCTGCGTGCCGACCAGGATGTCGACACGGCCTTCGCGGGTGTCGCGCAGCACGGTATCCAGGGCCTTGAAGCTGCGCAGCCGGTCGCTGTCGAAGCGCTCGACCCGCGCCTCGGGGAAGCGCTCGCGCAGCCCCTCCTCGACACGCTCGGTGCCCTGCCCCAGCGGCACCAGCTGTTTGCTCTGGCACTGCGGGCAGACGCGCGGCGCCGCCTGCCGCGCGCCGCAGTGATGGCAGATCAGCCGGCCGCGGCCGCGATGCAGCGTCATCCGCGAATCGCAGTGCTTGCACTGCGCGGTCCAGCCGCAGTCGTGGCACAGCAGCGCCGGCGCGTAGCCGCGGCGGTTGATGAACAGCAGCACCTGGCCGCCGTCCGCGAGATGGCGCGCGACCGCGACCGCCAGCGCCGGCGACAGGCCGTCCTTCAGCGGCATGCCGCGCACGTCGAGCAGTTGCAGCCGCGGCGGCGGCACCTGGCGCACGCGCTGCGGTAGCTTCAGCCAGGCGTAGCGGCCGTTCTGCGCATGCACCAGCGTCTCCAGCGACGGCGTCGCCGAGCCCAGGATCACCGGCGCGCCGGCACGCTGGCCGCGCAGCACGGCGAGGTCGCGCGCCGAATAGCGCAGGCCGTCCTGCTGCTTGAACGAGACGTCGTGCTCCTCGTCCACGATCACCAGGCCCAGCCGCGGCAGCGGCAGCAGCACCGCCGAACGCGTGCCGACGACGATCGGAAGGATCCCGGCGCGCGCGCGCAGCCAGACCTGGCCGCGCTCGGTCTCGCTGAGTGCCGAGTGCGAGCCGGCGACCGCGGCCGCGCCGAAGCGCTCGCGCACGCGCTGCAGCAGCTGCGGCGTCAGGCCGATCTCCGGCACCAGCACCAGCACCTGCTTGCCCGCCGCCAGCGCGGCGGCGATCGCGCGCAGGTAGACCTCGGTCTTGCCGCTGCCGGTCACCCCGTGCAGCAGATGCACGCCGAAGCCGGACGATGCCGACAATGCGTCGACCGCGCGCGCCTGATCGTCGGTCAATGCCGGAAGATCGGCCGGATTCGGCAGCACGACCGCCGGCGCGGCCGGCGCCGGGTCGGCGCTCTCCGCGATCCAGGCTTCGTCCAGCGCGCGGCGCAGGGTCGCGGCGGGCGCGCTCAGCGCGGCACGTTCGGCCGCCGCGGTGTCGAGCCGGGAGAGCAGCTCGCGCAGCTTTTTCGAGCGCGCCGGCAAGGCCGCCAGCGCAGCGCGGCCGGCGTCGGTGATCGCATAGCGCAGCGGCCGTTTCAGCACCGCCGGCTCGTCGGCGCGCAGCGCCACCGGCAGCATCGCCGCGACGACTTCGCCGATCGGGTGGCGGTAGTAGTCGGCGATCCAGGCGGCCAGCCCGAGCTGGTCTTCCGACAGCATCGCTTCCGCGTCCAGCACGCGCAGCAGTTCGCGGTAGTGGCCCTCGGCGGCGCTGGGGTCCGGCGCGACGCCGGTCTTCAGCACCACGCCGGTGAGTTCGCGGCGGCCGAACGGCAGGCGCACGCGCATCCCCGCAAGCAGCGCGTTTTCGGCCTCGATTTCGGCCGGAACCTGATAGTCGAAAGCGGTGTACAGCGGTACCGGAACCGCCACCGAAACCAGACGCCGGGTCATCCGCCCGGCTTGTGGATAACGTTGGGGAAAGAAACCGGAGCCGGCCGCTGCGTCAATCCACCGTGCAAGTCAAGCGGTTTCTTTAGGGCTTCGACACAAAAAATCATTTCTTTACCGATCAGGTGCTTGCGACGCTGTTACGAAGCGGTGACAGAAGTATGACTTGACCGGAATGCCCGCCGGATATTAGGCGCCGCTGTGCATAGGCGGTGCCGGCCGATTATGCCGGAGCGCGCCGCAATGGCGCCGTTCCGGCCAGCTTTGCGGCGATGGGTCAGCGCGTTTCGACCTGATACAGCAGGTCGCCGCCGGCGAAGTTGGACTGGTCGCCGCTGCCGGATTCGGTGGACAGCTTGAAGCCCCGGCCAAGGTCGTACAGCAGCTTGAACACCTGCCCGGGCTGGAACAGGCCGACGCCGTACGAGACGAAGATTTTCGGCGTCAGGTATTTGCCGACGGTCAGCCGCGCCTGCTCCTGGGTTTCGCCGGGGTCGGCGCCGAGCGAGATCGAATCCAGCCCCAGGCCCTTCTGCAGGCCGGAGGCGAGCAGGCTGCCGCCGCCCAGGCCCAGCGCCATCGCCGCGCCGGTCAGCGCGCTGCGGTCCTGCGAGCTGGTCGAGGATTGCTCCAGCGGCTGGCCGTAGAGCAGCCAGGACAGCTGCTGCTGCTGGGTCATGCTCGGGCTGGAGTACAGCGACAGCACCGGCTTCTCCAGGCTGCCGCGCACGTAGATGCCGACGGTGACCTCGTCGGTCTCCTTCTTCTCGGCCTTGATCTCCAGGCCGGGCTTGGCGATCGGGCCGCCGTTGAACAGCAATTTGCCGGTCTCGATGCGCAGGTCCTGGCCATAGGCCTTGTACTCGCCGTCCTCGAGATGGAATTCGCCGTAGCCCAGGGTTTCGCGGCCGGGCTGGTCGACCGCGGTGACCGCGCCTTCGAGCCGGGTCTTCAGGCCGTAGCCTTCGAGCTTGACCTTGTCGCCCAGCACCAGCTTGACCTCGGTGGCCAGGCTGAAGGATTCGGCCGGCTCCGGCGCCTTGCCGCTGGCGTCGACGATGACCTGGTCCGACGACGGCCCGACGCCGGTGTCCTCGCCCTGCTGCAGGCGCACGTCGGCGCGCGGGATCGTCAGCCGGCCCTTGAGGCTGGCCTCCTTGCCGGACAAGGTGAAGCGCAGGTTCGGCGAGGCCCAGACCTGGGCCTGCGCCAGGTTGGCGACCTGGAAGTTGTCGCCGTCGACCTGCACCACCAGCTTCAGGCCCTCGCTGTTCTCGGTCGGCAGGCTCGCCGGCGGCGGCGGTTGCGTCGACAGCGACGGCTCCGGCCCGACCGCGGTCGGCGTCGCCGCCTGGCCGGCCTGGGCGTTGGCATTGGCGGTTTCGGTCGGCGGCGCGGCAGCCGCGGCGACCGTCGCGGCGGTGACCTCGTCGGTCCTGGCGTCGTTGCTCTTGCGCCGCGTATTCGGCGCCGGCGAGCCCGACACCGGCTCCACCGCCAGCGGCCCGCTGAGCACCTGGCCGTCGACATGCAGCTTGCCGCCGCCGGAGGTGGCGTCGGCGACCAGGTGCACGCTGCCGTCGGGCTGGCCGGTGACGGTCGCGTTCAGATCGGCCAGCTCGATGCCCGGCCGGGTCAGCTTCATCGTGCCGCCGGTGAGCCTGGCTTCGCCCTGGAATTCCGGCGCGCTGAGCTTGCCGCCGATGCGGTAGGCGCCGGCGAGCTTGCCGGTGGCGCTGCTGATTTCGTTGGACAGCACCGCGAGGAAGGCCAGATCGGGGAAGTCGATGCGGATGTCGCCGCTGAGCGGCCGATCGCCCAGCACCTCTCCCGGCGCCAGCGTGGCATCGCCCTCGATGCCGCCGACTTCCAGCGGCAGGCGCAACTCGGCGCGGCCCTGCTCGGGCGCGTCGGACACGGTCAGATGCGCCGGCAGGAACTTGAACTTGCGCTCGCCGAGCTGCATCGAGCCGGCGGTGGTGGTGAGCTCGGCATTGGCCTGGCGCAGCACGCCGCCGGAGATCTCCACCGCGGCAGTGCCGTTGAGCTCGCCTTCGATTTTCATGTCGTCCGGCATCAGCGCCTTGAACGAGGCGAACGCGAGCTGCTCGATCTGCAGCCTGGCCTGGACCTGATCCGGCGCCTGGTGCGCCTCGACGCAGACCTTGCCGGGATTGGCGCTCCAGCAGGCCGGGCCGAGGTCATTGCGCTGCGCCGACAGCAGCAGCGGCGCGGCCTGCTCCAGGCTCCAGGCCGGCAGCTTGGCCGGCGTGACATGGCCTTCGCCGATCTGCCCCTGCCAGAGCTGCGCTTTATCGTCCCAGCCGCCGGCCAGCGAAACGTCGGCCTTGATGTCGTGGCTGGCGAGCGCGAGCTTGAGCCGGTGATCGCCGCGCGTGCCCTCGCCGTGCAGCTCGACGCTGTCCAGGTGCGTGCCGACCATCAGGTCCTTGGCCTGAGCGTCGAGCATCAGCGCGCCGTTCCAGTCGAACTCGGTTTTCAGCTTCAGGCTGGCCAGCGAATAATCCTGCCAGCTGGCACGCGCCAGCTCCGCCTCGGCGCTGAGGCTCGGCGCTTTCAAGGTGCCGCGCAAATGCGCGCTCGCGTTGATGCTGCCGCCCAGTCCCGGCGCGAGTTCGTTCATGTGCGGACTGACCAGCCTGGCCTGCACATCGTAAGGCTCGCTGGCGCGGCCGCTGGCGGTCAGCACGCTGGCGCCGCTGCGCAGCTCGAGGCTGGCGATATCGAGAACCTGGTCGGCGTAGCGGCCTTCGGCGTCGAGTTTCAGCGGGTAATTGCGCAGCCTGGAGTCGTGCAGCGCGATCGTGAAACGCAGCGCCGGTTCGGCCGCGTTGCTCTTCTGCGCGAGTTCGCCCTCGACGCTGAATTCGCCGTTGATGTCACCGGGCCAGCCGGGCAGCAGCAAGCCCGGATCGAACTTTTCGACTTTGCCTTTCAGCGCACCGCCGGGCTGCGGCGCCCAGGCGAGCTGGCCGGCGGCTTCGAGCAGGCCTGTGCCGACCTGCAGCTTCAGCGCCTGCAGATCCACCGATTGCAGCGTGCCGCTGCCGCGCGTGGTCACATGCCCGGCCTGCTGCTGCGCGACCAGGTCGGCGTCCAGATCGAAAGCATATTGTTCGGGCAGGCCCTTGAACGACAGCGCGCCGCGCGCGCTCTGGTACGGCGGCGGCGTCTTCGCGTTCGCAGCGGACGGCGGCGGCGCGATCATCGGCCAGCTCAGTTGCGTCCACTGCGCCCTTGCGTCGAGCTGGCCGTTCCAGCGGCCATCCGCCTTGAGCTGCCCGTGGTCGCCGAGCGCGGCGGCGAGGCTGAACTGGATATCGCTCCACGGGCCTTTCAGCGTCGCTTCGCCTTGCTGGCTGCTGACCATCGGCGGCGCATCGGCAGCGGCGCCGGCGACGCCCGGCAGCGGCCACACCAGATCGCGCCAGGCGATCTGCAGATCGCTCGCGCTCTTGTAGCCGACGAAGCCTTTCGCTGTCGCCAGCACCGGCGACAGCACCGACAGCTTGCGCACGGTGACGCCCTTGCCGCTGAGGTCGACATCGCCCTGCAGCGAGATATGCCCGGCCTGCGGATAGTCCGCCTCGAGCTTTTTGATGGTGAGGCGCGAGCCGATCCAGCGGCCGCTGATTTCTGCGTGCGGCAGCACGATCGGCTGTTCGGCGCCCGCCAGCCACAGCTTCAGATCGTCGACCCGCAAATACTCGAGGCCGATGTTGACCGGCAGCCGCGACAGCGGCGGCGCATCGCTGGGCGGCGACGGCGAGTCACTGGGCTTGAGATGCACCTCGAGCCCGCTGGCGCTCAAGTCCTGCACCGACACCAGGCGCTCGTAGAGCCGCAGCGGCTTCCAGTTCAGCTTCAGGCTTTTCGCGGTGACCAGCACGTAGCGGTCTTCATACGAAATATCGCGCCATTCCAGCGCGCCGCTGATGTCGCCACGGCGTTCGCCGATGCTGATTTTCGCGCCGATCAGCGGCGCCAGCTTGTCGAGCAGCACGCCATTGCCGGCCTCGCTGGCGATCAGCCACCAGAGTCCGCCGGGCAGGCTCAGCGAGAAGAACAGGAACAGCGCGCCGGCGGCGAGCAGGACGCGCTTCATACGATCACACCTCGACTCTCCGTTCCTCCCGAGTAGCTTTGCGCAGCAAAGCGTATCGAGGGACGCATCGAGCGCGGCCGGCTCCCTCGATACGCCGCGCAGGCGCGGCTACTCGGGACGAACGGGGGATGGTCGGGCATCCCAAACGAGAACATTACAGCCCCACCCGCACGCCGATATGCAGGCGCAGGCCGATGAACGAGCAGGACGCGCTTCATACGATCACACCTCGACTCTGCGTTCCTCCCGAGTAGCTTTGCGCAGCAAAGCGTATCGAGGGAGGCATCGAGCGCGGCCGGCTCCCTCGATACGCCGCGCAGGCGCGGCTACTCGGGACGAACGGGGGGTGGTCGGGCATCCCAAACGAGAACATTACAGCCCCACCCGCAAGCCGATATGCAGGCGCGGGCCGATGAACGAGCAGGACGCGTTTCATACGATCACACCTCGACTTTCCGTTCCTCCCGAGTAGCTTTGCGCAGCAAAGCGTATCGAGGGACGCATCGAGCGCGGCCGGCTCCCTCGATACGCCGCGCAGGCGCGGCTACTCGGGACGAACGGGGGGCGGTCGGGCATCCCAAGCGAGAACATCACAGCCCCACCCTCACGCCGATATGCAGACGCAGGCCGATGAACGAGCAGGACGCGCTTCATACGATCACACCTCGACTCTGCGTTCCTCCCGAGTAGCTTTGCGCAGCAAAGCGTATCGAGGGACGCATCGAGCGCGGCCGGCTCCCTCGATACGCCGCGCAGGCGCGGCTACTCGGGACGAACGGGGGGCGGTCGGGCATCCCAAGCGAGAACATCACAGCCCCACCCTCACGCCGATATGCAGGCGCAGGCCGATGAACTGGCCTTCGGCGTCGCCGGTCAGCGGGTGCGCGAGGTCGAGCTGGAAGCTGCCGACCGGCGCGCGGTAGCGCACGCCGGCGCCGACACCGAAGTACTGCTTGGGCAGGAACCGGTCGTCGGCGCCGCCCGAATCGACGAACACGGCGGCGCCCCAGGCGCCCTTGATGTTGCGTTCGAGTTCGGCGCTGAACGTGGCCAGGTACTGGCCGCCGATGACATTGCCGTTGGCATCGGTGCCGATCGACTCGTAGCTGTAGCCGCGCACGCTCTGATCGCCGCCGGCGAAGAAACGCTGCGACGCCGGCAGATCCGCGAAGCGGTCGTGAAAGTTGGCGCCGAGTTCCATGCGCCCGAGCAGGCGCGTCTTGTAGTTCAGCGAATACACGCCGCGCGTCTGCAGGTAGGTGCGCACGAACGAGGTGTTCGACAGCAGATTGTTCTGCGCGCCATGCACGTCGGCGAACAGGTACCAGCCGCGATGCGCGAAGATCGGATCGTCGGCGTCGGTGCGGGTGAACGACACGCCCGGCGTCATCAGGTCGGCGGTGGTCACCTGGGCGACGCGCTGGGTGACCTGATTGCCATCCGTGTCGACCTTCGGCATACCGGTAACCGGATCGATGTCCACCGCGTCGCGCATGAACGTCGATTCTTCGTGCGTGTACTCCAGGTACACGCGGCGCTGCCATTCGCCCGGATGGCGATTCAGGCTGACACCCAGCGTGTACTTGTCGGTGTCGCCGTCCTTCAGGTCTTCCTGATCCTGTAGGCCGCTGAAGGTGATGTTCTCGCCGGGCTTGCTGCCCTGCGGCACACGGTAGTTGGCGGCCAGCGTGTCCTTGATCTGCGACACGCGCGCGCTGGCGTCGAGGTTGTGGCCCCATTGGTTGATCTGCCGCCATTCGGTGCCCAGCGAAATGCGCGCGCCGGTGTCGGTACCGTAGCCGAGGCCGCCTTCATAGCGATGCTTCTTGCGCGGCGTGGTGTGGATCACCAGCGGCACGCGGTGCTCTGCGTCGGCCTCGGTGCGCTGCGGCGTGATTTCCACCGACTGGAAGTAGCCCAGATCGCTGAGCGCGAACTGCTGGTCGAGCAGTTTCTGCGGGTCGAAAGGCTCGCCTTCCCTGAGGCTGATGTAGCGCTCCAGAAACGCCTGATTCAGGCCCTGCTCGCCGTCCTGCTGCAGGCTGACGCGGCCGAAGGCGTAGCGCGGACCGGTCTGCAGGTGCAGGTAAATTTCGGCCTGGCGCAATTGCGGATTCACGCGCAGCTCGCTGACCGCCCAGTAGGCGTCGAGGAAGCCGCCGGCATAGGCAGCGTCGGTGAGCTGCTTCTTGGCCTCTTCGTAGTCGGCGTGCTTGAGCCGGTCGCCCTGCGTCAGCCGGCGATTGGCGCGGCGCAGCGCCTGCTTGAAGGCCTCGTGGTCGGCGCCTTCGCCGAGCAACTGGATGTCGATCTTGCTGATCAGCGTCGGCTCGCCGGCGTCGACGTGGTAGTGCGCCTGCCAGTTCGGCCCCGAGCCGGTCAGCTCGGCCTCGATCACCGGCGTGTACCAGCCGAAAGGCTGCAGCGCGCTGCGGATGTCGGCCGGCGCCTGCTCGTGCAGACGCTCGACCAGCGACTCGCTCAAGTCCTTTCGGTCGCCCTGCTGACGGATCGCCAGCCGTGCCAGCACATTGGCTTTCTCGTCGGGGCCGAGGCCGCTGACGTCCACGTGCACGCCGTCGGCCGCACGCGCGGCCGACACGCAGAGCAGGAGCAGCAGGCAGGTTGCGGTGAAACGACGGATCATCGTCCCGCAGTTTATTCGATGACGACGGCGCGGGGCCGTCCGGTTACAGCGCCGTCGCGGCGCGCCGGGCGACGCGACGGGCTCAGTGCATCAGCGGTCGACGATCAGCCGCGCCACAGGTTGTCGACGTTGACCTTGCCGTCGCTGACCACCTTGCGCGACAGCTCGACCGCGCGATAGATCATCGGCACCGACTTGACCTTGCCCGACAGCAGCACTTCGCCGTTGAGCACCGACACCGCGATGCGGCCGCGCAGCTTGGGGTCGTTGGACAGGATGTCGATGACCTTGGCGGCGATGTCGCGATCGGCCTGGGTCATCGTGTACGGCGTGATGTCCTCGACCACTTCGGCACCGGTGAGGATGCGCGCCTCGACGCCGCTGATCGGCGCCGCGGCCTCGGCGGGCGCCGACATCGCAACGCTCTGGGTCGCTGCCGCCGGCGTGCTGGCTGCGACCGGTGCGACGGCGGGCGTAGCGGCCAGCGGCGCAACGGCTTCGGGCGCCGACTCGGAAGAATCGGCCATCGCCGGCGCGGCGATGACAACAGCGGCGCTCAGCACCAGGCCGAGGCTGGTGCGGCGGAAGAAATTCAGCTGATTCGAGTGATACATGGCGTTCTCCTTTTGCATCGGATCCGCGACCGATCCCGGCGCGGAAGGTTCATGCTGAGCTTGAAGCATACGTCAGCGAATGCCAGATGGATGCCAGAACGCAAAAAAACCGCGTCGGACATCGACGCGGCCTTTTGTCTGTGTCATTGCCGCAGAAGCGGGAATCCAGCGCAGTGGGAACGGCCCTGGATCCCCGCCTGCGCGGGGATGACGGCGGAGACTAGTGGTCGAGCTTGCGGGCGCCGTCCTTGACCGCGTCCTTGGCCTTGCCATAGCCCTCCTGGACCTTGCCTTCGGCGCGCTGGGCACCGCCCTTGACCTGCATTTCCTTGTTGTCGATCAGCTCGCCGGTCTTCTGCTTGGCGGCGCCGATCACCTGCTTGGCCTTACCTTCGACAGTATTCTTGTCCATGTTCTGCTCCTGCGTTGGGTTGATGCGGGTGCAACGGAAATCTGGCGGTACAACTTACGACTGGCTGATCTTCAGCTCGTCGTCGTCGACGCTCTTCACGCCGTCGATCTTCTTGGTGATATCGATCGCGCGCTTCTGCGCAGCGGCGCTGGCGACTTCGCCCTTGAGCGTGACCACGCCGTTGTCGGTGTCGACGTTGATCGCGGTGGCCTTGACCATGTCGTCGGCCGCGAACTGGGCCTTGACCTTGGTGGTGATGGTCGCGTCGGAGATTTCGGTGCCGGCCTTATCGGCGGCGTTTTCAGCCTTGGCGCTGAGATCATCCATCGCGCCCGGCGCGGCGATCTTGTTGTCGATACCCTGAACCTCGGCGACGTTGCGCGCGAGTTCTTCAGCGGCCTTCTTCGCATCACCGCTCGGCGCCGAGCCGGTCAGCGTGACGACGCCGTTGTTGGTTTCGACATCGATCTTGGCGGTCTCCATGCGCTCGTCCGAGGCGAGGCGCTGCTTGACCTTCGCGGTGATCGCGGTGTCGTCCATCGCAGCGCCGATGCTGGCGCTTTCCTTGGGCGCATCGGCGGCGGCGCCGTCGGTCATCTGGCCGTCGTTGCGGTTACAGGCGGCCACACCGAGCGTCGCGGCGATGCCGGCGATCATCAGCGATTTCTTGAACAGCGAAGTCGAAGTATTCATGAGCAAATCCTTTGCTTGATTGGAATGGGGAATTCGGGGCGTAACGGTTTCGTCGCTTGGACGAGACGAATCGGCGGCAACTCAACTCGATTCGTGGGTGATGCGGTGACCGGGCCGGCGCTGCGTCCTGCAGCGCCGGCCCGTATCGTCACGGTACCGAGCGGCGGCCGGTGATCAGCGACACCACGAACAGCACCAGGAACACCAGGAACAGGACCTTGGCAATCCAGGCCGCGGTGCCCGCGACGCCAAAGAAGCCCAGGGCGCCTGCGATCAGCGCGATCACCAGAAAGATAACGGCATAACTCAGCATGACAGCCTCCTTGTTGTGGTTGCTGACGGAAGGAGGCTGCGCCACCGATCCGTTCAACTGCAGCCAGATTGCCTGTGCGCCTATGAGCCGGGGCTTAAGTGAGACTTGCTGTGGAATTAACGATCTACGTCCCTGCAGCACAGAAAACCGACCATCGTGATTGCGGCTGTAACCGACATCGCATAGCGTCGGAGCAGGGGATGCACGGAAACAGCCGCCGCTGGTCGCGGCGCGGCAGTCAGGGAGGGCGGGCCATGTCGTCAGTCACGCGTTTATGCGTTCGTTTCATTGCGCTGTCGTGGGTCATCAGCATCGCGGCTTTTTTTGACAGCGCCGCAGCGTCGCCTGCCGGTGGCCAGAACGCGTCGGTTTCCGCCGCGCCACAGGGCATCACGCCGCAAGCCTGGGCTGGGATCCAGCGACAGATCGTCGAAGCGCAGTACGAGGCTGTTGCACTCCCATCTGTCCCGAACACGATCGGCGCACATAACGCCAGACAGGATTTGCACCTCCTCTTCGGCGAGGATGGCGCGCTCATCAACTCCCGACGCAGCAGTGAACCTGGCGCTCGCAGTCTAGGCCTGCAAACACTCGCTATATCGCGCGGCACGCAGCGCATCGACGCAGAGCCAGTACCCGCCGTTGCGGAAGGCGCACGCGTTGAGTATCGGCGCGGCGGTTGGACAGAATGGTTCGTCAACGGGGCCGATGGCGTTGAGCATGGCTATACCTTGCTGCAGCGCCCGCTATCCGGCACGACAACGCGCACCCCGAATGCGCCGGTGAGAATTTCGCTGTCGGTTTCCGGCATGCAGGTCGGCGCGCAGCCGGATGGCAGCCTGCAATTCAGCGACGGACTCGGTGGCCAACTCCGCTACGACAAACTGATCGTCAAAGATGCCGATGGCCAGCTTCTGCCATCGATGCTCGCCACCGCCGGTACCGACCGTGCGGAGATTGTGTTTGACGACCGCGCAGCACGCTATCCAGTGACGGTCGACCCCTTGTTGGTTAACGAAGAACGCTTGCTGGAAAACCCTGGCGACGACGAGGACGCCTACGTCTACCGGCAATTCGGTGGCAGCGTAAGCCTCGGCGATGGAGTCCTGATGGTCGGCGCCCCCGGCGCGCTCGGGCGAGGCGCGGTCTACGTTTTCGAGGGCGCCGGCGGCGACTGGACACTGAAGCAGCGACTGACAGCCGACGACTCCAACACCTTCGGCGCTTCCATTTCGATGGACGGCGACACCGTGCTGATCGGCTCGTACTCAATGGCTTACGTTTTTACGCGCTCCGCGGAAGACTGGGTGCTGCAGTCAGCGTTGAAAGCCGGCGACGGCGCGGGCGATTTCGGTTTGTCCGTCGCACTTTCCGGCGACACCGCACTGGTCGGCGCTTCAAGCGATGCCTTCGGGACCAAAGAGCAGCGCGGATCCGTCTTCGTCTTCGTGCGCTCCGGAGCCACCTGGACGCAGCAGACCAAGCTGGTTGCCAGCGATGCGGCCAAGGACGACCGCTTTGGGTCTTCGGTTGCACTTGAAGGAGACTTCGCCCTGGTCGGCGCGCCTCTTGACGATGTCGGCGCAAACAACGAGCAAGGCTCGGCCTACGTGTTCGTTCGGTCCGGCACGGCCTGGACTCAGCAGGCCCAGCTCACAGCCCTGGATGGGACGGTGGGCAACGCGTTCGGTACCGCGGCAGCCTTGTCAGCCGACACCGCTCTGATCGGCTCAGCCGGAGCGGCCTATGTGTTTGTGCGAAACGGTACGAATTGGAACCAGCAGAGCAAGCTGAGCGCGGACGATGGGCCGGTCGGCAACTTTGGCGATACCGTCGCCTTGTCTGGCGACAGCGTGATCATCGGTGCACGCGGTGACAATGGCGCAACGAGCTATGAAGGTTCGGCTTATATCTTCGTCCGTTCGGGAACGATCTGGACTCAGCAGGCCAAGATCAGGGCAGAAGACAGCGGCCAATCCGATGCCTTCGGGATCGACGTCGCCTTGTTCGGAGATACCATCCTGGTCGGTGCATTCGGAGACGATTTCGGATCGTATCGGAACCAGGGGTCCGCCTACGTGTTCACCCGTTCGGCAGCTGCTTGGACGCAGCAGTCCAAACTCACCACGTCAGACGGCGCTGTCGAGGACAATTTTGGACAGTCGGTCGCGGTATCCGGCGACACCTTGCTGGTGGGTGCTCCCGGCGACGATCTCGGCGCCAACATCGAGCAGGGTTCGGTGTTCGTATTCGTGCGCTCCGGCAGCGACTGGATCCAGAGCGCCAAGCTGGTTGCCGCAGATGGCGCCGAAGGCGATCACTTCGGCATTTCGGTCGCGCTGTCGGGCAACACGGCATTGATCGGTGCGGACCTGCATCAGGTCGGCTCCAACTCGGGCCAGGGCGCGGTCTATGTCTACCTGCGCTCGGGAGATACCTGGGAGCAACAGGCACTGCTGACCGCCGCAGACGGCGCCAAATCAGACCAGTTCGGCGTGTCCGTCGCTCTGTCTGGAGAAACCGCATTGATCGGCACCGAGGGCGCGAACGCTGCATACGTCTTCGTGCGCTCCGGCCTTGCATGGGCGCAACAAGCCAAGATGACCGGTGGAGGCCACTTCGGCCATTCGGTTGCAATATCGAACGACACCGCCGTAATCGGCGCTTATGGCGAAGACATTGGCGGGATTGTCGATCAGGGTACGGCGACGATCTTCGTTCGGTCCGGCACGTCCTGGTCACAGCAAGCCAAGCTGAAAGGCGGTGACGGCGGGGCATACGACTACTTCGGCTATTCGGTCGCAATATCGGCAGACACCGCTTTGGTCGGCGCCCAGTACCACGCGGACCAGGGTCAGGCCTATGTGTTCGTGCGCTCCGGTAGCAGTTGGATACAGCAGGCCAAACTCACGGCGAGCGACGGGGCGGCGGCCGATTACTTCGGCCACTCCGTGGCCCTCGCCGGAGACATTGCGCTGATCGGCGCGTCGTTCAACACGATCGGAAAATATGCCCGTGGCGCGGCCTATGTTTTTGTCCGGGTGGAGTCGAACTGGAAGCAGCAACAGGATTTTCACGATCCCGATGGCACCGACTACGAATTCTTCGGCGGCTCGGTAGCACTGTCCGGATCAGCGATGGTCGTGGGCGCACCCGGTGCCGACGTACCGGAGGGTCTCGACGGCGGCTCTGTCCACATCTACCGCATTGCCAGCGATTACGGTGATGCGCCGCAGCCCTATCCGACGAAACTGGTCGATGACGGCCCGCGCCATTTCATCAACACCGATGGCCCGTATCTGGGCAGTGCAATCGACGCCGAGACCGACGGTGCTCCGAGCAGCGGTGCTACGGGCGATGACATCGCCACCAGCGACGACGAAGACGGCGTGACGCTACCCAAACTCATTCCCGGCCAGAAAGCCAAATTGACGGTGGTTGCCACCGCGCCCGCCGGCACCGCCCAACTCGACGCCTGGATCGACTTCAACGCCGACGGCGACTGGAGCGATGCCGGCGAGCAGATCTTCGTGAAGACCGTCGTCAGCAACGGCACCAACACGCTGAAATTCACGGTGCCGACGACGACCGCTATCGGCCAGACCTATGCACGATTCCGCATCAGCCCGGCCGATTCCGGCGGTGTGAAGGCCACCGGCAAAGTGATCTTCGGCGAAGTCGAGGACTACATCGTCAAGGTCAAGGCGCCGTAGCAGCAGCGCGACGCAAAGGGGAATCCATGAGACATGCAAAGAAAAAATGGCTCGCTACTGTGATGCTGAGCCTGTGCTGGCCGTCGATGGCGACGGCTGCATCAGCTGACGTCCCATCGCAGCAAATCACCGCAGCAGCCTGGGCCGGTATCCAACAGCAGATCGCCAGGGCGCAATACGAAGCGGCACCGCCGCCGGCCGATCCGGCTACGGTCAGCGCGCACAATCCGAAGCAGGATTTGCGTCTGAGCTTCAGCCGTGCAGGCTCGCGCTTCGAATCGCTACGCAATCGCAGCGCCGTCGGCCAAATTCGTGATGAAGTCCACGCCGAAAATCGACAGCCCCTAAAATTACAGACCACAGCATTCGCGCGGGGACTGCGACAACAACCGGCTGAAGCCGTACCGCCAGTCGCTGACGGGGCGCGCGTCGAGTACCGCCGCGACGGCTGGACCGAATGGTTCATCAACAGCCCTGGCGGTATCGAGCACGGCTACACGTTGAATCGACGCCCTGTCGATGTGCCGGCAGGCGTTGGCTCGGCGACCGAGCCATTGAAGATTCTGCTGTCGGTCGACGGCATGCAGGCTGCCAACGGCATGCGCGAGAGTTTAAGGTTTACCGCCGCCGATGGACGCAGGCTACGGTACGAAAAACTGATCGCGACCGACGCCAATGGCCGAACGCTGCCATCGACGATGAGCGCACCGGGCGCAGACCGGATCGAGATCGCGATCGACGACAGCGACGCGCGCTACCCGGTGACGGTCGATCCACTGCTGGTGAATGAAGAGCAGGCGATAACCAATCCGGCCGATTGGCCGAATTACAGTAAGCGCCTGCTTGGCAGCGCCATCGCGATGACGTCTGGAACGCTGCTGGTTGGAGCGCCCGAAGCCCTAGGCTTCGGTGCCGCCTACATTTTCACGTCAGACGGATCGGCCTGGACGCTGCAGCAGCGGCTGACCAGCGACAATGCCCGTGTCGGCGACAATTTTGGATCGTCCGTCGCTCTCTCGGGCGACAGCGCGCTGGTCGGGGCGCTAGGCGCTCATGAAGGCCAGGGCTCGGCCTACGTGTTCGTTCATTCCGGCACGCACTGGGTGCAGCAGGCGCGACTCAAACCGAGCATCAGCGGATCCGGCGACCATTTCGGTTCCGCCGTGTCGATCGAAGGTGATCTGGCGCTGGTCGGGAACCGCCGGCTGCGTGCTTTCATGTTTGCACGCTCGGGCAGCATATGGACCGAGCAACTCGTCATGACGACGACTGACGGCTACGCCTCGAACACCTTCGGTCAAGCCGTAGCGCTATCGGGTGACACGGCGATCGTCGGTGCACCCGGAGACTGTCAGAAATCCGGCTCTGCCTATGTCTTCGTGCGAACCAGCAGCACCCAATGGCCGCAGCAGGCGAAGTTCAAGCCCAAGGAGTCCGGCTGCCTCTTCGGCGGATCGATTTCCTTCACCGGCGATACGGCTCTGATAGGCGTCGACGCGAGCGATGTGGCCGCCTACCTTTACTCGCGGTCCGGCTCGGCATGGGCCGAGCAGGCCAAGCTCGTCGCCGGCGAGGATACGGCGCCCAACACCTTCACCGCATCGGCGGTGGCGCTATCTGGCGATACGGCCATCGTCGGCGTTTTACGCGGATTCGGCGCGGCCTACGTGTTTCACCGTGACGGGCTGAACTGGCCTCTGCAATCGAAACTGGTCGCCGACGACAGCGCGACGCAGCCATATTCCCCCGACTTCGGAGCGGCGGTCGCGATCGTCGGCGACACGGCTGTAGTAAGCGCGCCACGTGTCGATGGTCTTGCGGAAGACGAGGGCGCCGCCTACGTCTTCGCAAGGTCCGGAACCACCTGGACGCAGCAGTCCAAGCTGATGGCGAATGACGGAGCCTATCGCGAATACTTTGGTACCTCGATCGCAATTTCCGGCGATACGGCCCTGGTCGGAGTTCCCGGCGACTCCACGGATTCGATCGCCAATCAAGGTGCGGCCTACGTCTACGTGCATACGGATACAGGCTGGAAGCAGCAGGCGAAGCTGACCATCGCTGACGCGATGTCGGGCGATTTTTTTGGCAGCGCTGTTGCACTCGATGGCGATACCGCTCTCGTCGGTGCATCGGGTCGCGGAGACTTCGATGAAGGTGGCGGCTATGTGTTCGTGCGCACTGGCCCGAACTGGACGCTGCAGGCCGCGCTCAGCGCCGCCGAGGATCCAGGTGCCGTGCCCGGACTGAATTTCGGCAGCGCCGTTGCCCTGTCCGGCGACAAACTGCTGATAGGAGCGACCGGCTTCAACGGCGGCCAGGGGGCGGCTTACGTATTCGGTCGATCCGGCTCCCTGTGGACACAGCAGGCCAAATTGATTCCTTCGAAGGGCGGCAGTTTCGGGGCCGCCCTCGCGCTGTCCTCGGATACCGCCGTCATCGGCGCTCCCTTGCAGAGCAACGGCGACAAGATCTACCAGGGAGCCGCTTATATCTACGTGGCATCGGGTTCTCAATGGAAGCTGCAGCAGCAGCTATCCGAGTCGTCCAGCGGCGAGCGCTACGACAATTTTGGAAACGCGGTTGCGCTATCAGGCGACGCCGTCCTGATCGGCGTACCCGGCGACGGTGACACAGGCTCGGCTTACTTGTATCAGCGCTCCGACGGCAAATGGCAGCAGGCCCAGACCTTTAGAGCGATCAACGGAGCTCTGGATGATGCTTTCGGAACTTCGGTCGCGTTTGCGGGCGACGCGGCGCTGATCGGCGCCAATCGTAGCGACGTCGACGGCAAAACCGATCAGGGTGCTGCTTACCTGTTTTTGCGCACCTCCACCGGCTGGGAGCAGCAATCCAAACTGACGGCAGCCGATGGCGCGGCTTCCGACCAGTTCGGCTCCCCTGTCGGCCTTTCCGGCGCTCAAATACTGATCGGTGCTCCGCAAGGCCTCACAGCCGAAGGCCAGTACAGCGGTTCTGTCCACTTTTTTCGCATCGGCACCGACTACGGCGATGCGCCATCGCCCTACGCGACCCTGGTCGCCGACAACGGTCCGCGCCATTTCATCAATACCGATGGTCCCTTCCTGGGCAGCGGTATCGATGCGGAAACCGACGGCCAGCCCAATAGCGGCGCCACCGGCGACGATATCGCGACATCCGATGACGAAGACGGCGTGACGATCGCCAAGCTGATACCCGGCCAGAATGCCAAGGCGATCATCGTCGTCACCGCACCTGGCGGTACCGCCCAGCTCGACGCCTGGATCGACTTCAACGCCGACGGTGACTGGAGCGATGCCGGCGAGCAGGTCTTCACGAAGACCGTCGTCAGCAACGGCAGCAACACGCTGAAGTTCACCGTGCCGACGACGGCCGTCGTCGGCCAGACCTATGCACGCTTCCGCATCAGCCCGGCAAATTCCGGCGGTGTGAAGGCCACCGGCAAAGTGATCTTCGGTGAAGTCGAGGATTACATCGTCAAGGTCAAGACACCGTAGTGCGTTTCGAAAGACACCGGAGAAAATTTATGCAGCCCTCTTTCAAGAGTCTGCTCCACGTGATGGTAGTTTCCGCGCTGTGCTGCACATCGGCTTATGCAGCACAACAGCCGGTGGATCACGATCTGGCTTACCTTGCCGGCGTCGCCGATCACAATGTGGATAACATCTCCATCGATGCGGTTGCGCCGCCCTCTGCAAAGAGCGCGGAGAAAGGGGCAAAAACCCAGCGGATCGCTTCAGGCGTTATCCCTCAGGGCATCACGGCCCAAGCCTGGACGGGAATCCAGCAGCAGATTGCGAAGGCGCAGTACGAAGCCGCCTCCCTGCCGTCCGAGCCGACCACGATCCGCGCACACAATGCGGAGCAGGATTTTCGGCTCGCCTTTAACCGCGATGGTGGCCGCGTTGAATCATCGCGCAATTCGCCGACCCGTGATCAGCGCAAGCAATCGCAACAAACACCGGCATCCTTGCGCTTGCGTACCGTCGCGATGACACGCGGCGCTCACCGTCAGGATGCAGAAGCCGTGCAGCCGATCGCGCAGGGCCCTCGCGTCGAGTACCGGCGCGCGGGATGGACCGAATGGTTCATCAATGCCAGCAACGGCCTCGAACACGGTTACACGATCGATCAGCGTCCGCTCGTCGACGAGGTGCATAAAGCGAATGGAGACGAGGTTCGTATTCTGCTCGGCATCACCGGCATGCAGGTGACAGAAACCGCAACCGGTGGCTTGCGCCTTAGCGACAACCACGGCCATCAATTGAGTTACGGCAAGCTGGTCGTCACCGATGCGAACGGGCTCGTGCTGCCGGCGAAGCTGGAAACATCAGGCGATAGCCGGATCGACATCGTTTTCGACGATCGCGAAGCGCACTACCCGTTGACCGTCGATCCTCTGCTTATAAACGAAGAACAAACGATTCAAAACGCGGGCGATGGATACAACTCGCTGAGCCAAGATTTCGGCGCCGCCGTTGCGGTTAACGATACAACCCTGCTCGTCGGTGCTCCGGGTGCCAACGGCTACGGCGCCGTGTACGTATTTTCCAATACCGAAGGCAGCTGGCAGCTGCAGCAGCAGTTGAGAGCCAGCGACGCCACGGCAGACGATCGTTTCGGCGCGTCTGTCAGCTTGTCCGCAGACACCATCCTGGTCGGAGCTCCTGAAAGCGAGAACGGATCTCCAGACAGCGCCGTCACCCCCGGACCCGGAGCGGCTTATATCTATCTACGCACGGGACCGACCTGGGTGGAACAGGTCAAGCTAACCGGCGCCGGCATCTATGGAGACGGGTTTGGGAGTGCCGTCGCCTTGTCTGGCGATACCGCCTTGGTCGGGTCGCCCGGCGACTTCGGCTCCAAGAAAGGCATCACTCAAGGCGGCTCGGCGTATGTGTTCGTCCGCTCCGCAGGAAGCTGGTCTCAACAGCAAAGACTGACCGCGTCCGACGGCAAAAACTACGACCGCTTCGGCAACTCCGTTGCGTTATCAGGAGACACCGCCCTGGTAGGGGCGTCTCACGACAGCTATCCCAAACACGGGTCGGGCTCGGCCTACGTGTTCGTGCGCTCGGGAGCAGTGTGGCAGACACAGGCCCACTTGATCGGATCGGGCTCAGGTCAATACGCGTCGTTCGGCCACGCTGTCGCGCTGGACGGCGACACGGCATTGATCGGCGGCTACTACGAGTCCACCGCCTACGTGTTCGTTCGTTCGGAAGCCAACTGGACTGAGCAGGTCAAGCTCAAATCACACGCCCCAGATTTCGGCTACGCCGTTGCGCTGCTGGGCGATATCGCCCTGATCGGCGCACGCGACGACGTCGGCTCCAATGAAGACCAGGGTTCGGCCTACCTGTATGCACGCTCGGGAACGCAATGGCTCCAGCAATCCAGGTTAACCGCCGCCGACGGTAGCGCCCACGACGCCTTTGGCACATCGGTCGCATTGTCGGCCAGCACCGCGATAGTCGGTGCTGTTGGCGCCGACATTGGCGGTGACGTGGATCAGGGTGCCGCCTATGTTTTCGCGCTCGCCGACGGTCTCGGCGAACAGCAGGCAAAACTGACGGCGGTGGCCAACGGTGCGGCGGCCTACGATCACTTCGGCTATTCGGTCGCCCTGTCCGGGGACACGCTGCTCGTTGGCGTGCCCAACGACGATATCGGCTCGAACGATCAGCAAGGTTCAGCCTATGTTTTCGTGCTCGACGCAGACAACTGGGTACAGCAAGCCAGGCTGGAGGCGCCCGATCCGTCCAGCGGCGATGAGTTTGGATATTCCGTCGCGGTGTCCGGGGACACTTTGCTGGTCGGCACGCCTTTCGACGACACGGGCTCGAATGTGAATCAGGGCTCGGTCTATGTTTTCGCTCGCACGGACTCTGGCTGGAGCCAGCAGGCCAAGCTCGTCGCTTCCGACGGCGCAGCCTATGACGATTTCGGCCATTCGGTCGCCATTGACGAAGACAGCCTGCTGGTCGGCACGCCTTTCGACGACACGAGCTCGAATGTGAATCAGGGCTCGGTCTATGTTTTCGCTCGCACGGACTCTGGCTGGAGCCAGCAGGCCCGGCTGTCTGCAACCGGTGGAACGGCCAACGACAGATTTGGTTCGGCTGTCGCGCTGAGCGACGGCTATGCCCTGGTCGGCTCCCCGAATCATGAGCTGGGCGCCGGAGCCGCCTATGTCTTTATCCGCTCCGGTGAGACCTGGGCGCAACAAGCCATGCTGACATTGCCGGAAAACACGTCGACTGCAACCCCGGCGAACCTCGGTTGCGCGGTGTCCATCTCCGGCAGTACGGCTTTGGTGGGTGCGTCCGGAGAATACATCAGCAAAAAGGCAACGGGCGCAGCCCACGTATATCTGCGCACGGGAACCGCTTGGGCACATCAGGCGAGATTGCAGTCTTCGGTCGACCAATCCTTCGGCCTGTTCGGCACCTCGGTGAGCGTGGCCGGCGACTTGGCGCTGGTCGGAGCCCCCTCTCCTGCAACGCAGCCAACGACACCGGGAAGCGCAACAGTCTTTGCGCGGTCGGGCACGGCCTGGACGGAGCAAGCCCGGCTGGTCTCCGCCACCTCGTCGGGGCATGACGGCTTTGGACAATCCGTGGCGCTGGCAGGATCGAGGATCGTGATCGGATCATCCGACGAGAACGTACCCGAAGGAGCCCACGGCGGCGCTGTGCACACATTCCGCATCGGCACCGACTACGGCGACGCGCCGGCACCTTACCCGACCGTCGTCGCCGACAACGGCGCGCGCCACTTCATCAACACCGACGGCCCCTACCTGGGCAGCAGCATCGACGCCGAAACGGATGGTCAGCCCAACAGCGGCGCCACCGGTGACGACATCGCCGGCAGCGACGACGAGGACGGTGTGACACTGCCCAAGCTCAAACCCGGCACCAAGGCCAAGGTCACCGTCGTTGCCACCGCACCGAGCGGCACCGCGCAACTCGACGCCTGGATCGACTTCAATGCCGATGGTGACTGGAGCGATGAAGGCGAGCAGATCTTCGCGAAGATCGTAGTCAGCAACGGCACCAACACGCTCAAGTTCCCGGTGCCCGACGCCGCGACCCTCGGCCTGACCTATGCGCGTTTCCGCTTGAGCCCTGCTGACACAGGCACCGTCAAAGCCACCGGCAAAGTGATCTTCGGTGAAGTCGAGGACTACATCGTCAAGATCAAGGCGCCTTGATCGACGCGCTGCAACGGCGTTGCGGCTAGCTGTTGCGCAACGCCGCCAGCACCGGCTCGACATCCGGGCTCTTGCCGAGCCATATCTCGAACGACACCGCCGCCTGTTCGACCAGCATGCCGAGGCCGTCGGCGATTTTTGCGGCGCCCTGGCTTTGCGCCCAGGCGGCGAACGGGGCGTGCGCTTTGCCGTAGCTGAGGTCGTAGCAGCTGCCGCCTGAGACCAGCAGCGGCCCGGGCAGGCGCGGCATGCTGCCATCGTGGCCGGCGGACGTGGCGTTAATGATCAGATCGTAGTGATCGCCTTTCAGCGCCAGATGCGTGCAGGGACGCAGCGGGCCGCGGCCTTTGAATCGCTCCGCGAGTTCTTCGGGCTTCCACGGATTGCGGCTGGACACGACCAGCTCTTTCGGCTGCAGTGCGAGCAGCGGAGCGATCACGCCGCGCGCGGCGCCGCCGGCGCCGAGCAGCAGCACGCGCTGGCTCGCGACCGCGATGCCGAGACGCGCCAGATCGCGCATCAGACCTTCACCGTCGGTGTTGTCGCCGACCCAGCCTGTGTCGCTGCGCTTGAGGCAGTTGACCGCGCCGGCAAGTTGCGCGCGTTCGCTGACGCTTTCACACAGCGCGGCGACCGTGGCTTTGTGCGGCAAGGTCACGTTGATGCCGCTATAGCCGTCTGCATGCAGTTGCGGCAGACGCACTGCGAGTTCAGCCGGCGCGATCTCGATCGCCTCGTAACTCAACTCGATACTGAATTGCGCGGCGAACAGCGGATGGATGCGCGGCGACAGCGAATGCGCGATCGGCTGGCCGATCACCGCGTAGCGTGATGCGGCCATGCTTATTCAGCCAGCCATTTCGCGGCTTTTTTCGCGTAATACGTCAGCACGATGTCGGCGCCGGCGCGGCGGAAGCACAGCAGCGCCTCCATCAGCGCCTTGCGCTCGTCGAGCCAGCCGTTGGCGATCGCCGCGTGCAGCATCGCGTACTCGCCGCTGACCTGGTAGGCCGCCACCGGTACTTCAAATTTGTCTTTCACGCGACGAATGATGTCGAGGTAAGGCATGCCCGGCTTGACCATGACGATATCGGCGCCCTCGGCCAAATCCAGCTCGACCTCGCGCAGCGCCTCGTCGGTGTTCGCCGGGTCCATCTGGTAGGTGCGCTTGTCGCCGCGGCCGAGGTTCGCCGCCGAGCCGACCGCGTCGCGGAACGGGCCGTAGAAGCTCGACGCGTACTTGGCCGCGTACGAAAGAATGATGGTGTTGTGCTGGCTGTCGCGCTCCAGCACTTCGCGAATCTGGCCGATGCGGCCGTCCATCATGTCCGACGGCGAGACAATATCCGCACCGGCGCGCGCATACAGCAGCGCCTGCTTGCGCAGCATCTCCAGCGTCAGATCGTTGGTGACGTAGCCATGCTCGTCGAGCAGGCCGTCGTGGCCATGCGTGGTGTAGGGATCGAGCGCGATGTCGACCATCACGCCTAAGTCCGGGCAGGCCGCTTTCACCGCCTTGATCGCACGGCACACCAGGCCGTCGGGATTCAGCGCCTCGGCGCCGTCTTCGCTCTTCAGCGACTGCGGCAGCACCGGAAACAGCGCGACGCAACCGACGCCGAGCGCGAGCAGCTCCTGGCACTCGGCGACCAGCTCCGGAATGTCCAGCCGTACCACGCCGGGCATCGACGACACCGCGCCTTTCTGCGCGCCTTCGGCGACGAAGATCGGCTGGATCAGCTGGCTCGCATGCAGCGAATGCTCGCGCACCATGCCGCGAATGAATTCGGCGCGGCGCAGACGGCGCGGACGGGTACGCGGGAAAGCGTGCTGGCTCAAGACGGAATCCTGGGAGGTTGATGCGATGAGGGCGGGATTATAAGCCTGCTGGTTTCGTCGGGTCCCTCGATACGCGCCTGCGGCGCTACTCGGCGAATCCAGGGACCCAACCGCACTTGCGAGTTGTGCCTGGCGGCGCGCCACCGGCGGTGATGGCGCGAAGGGCTTTCGGTCTGCACCTGTAGGAGCGGACCCTGTCCGCGACTGAGGCGTCGAGTGCACAGTCGCGGACAGGGTCCGCTCCTACAGGGGAAGCATCAAGCGACTGGCGCGCGCTGGTTCAGCCAGCCAATCAGATCCGCGGTGACTTCATCCCGGCAGACATCGTTCAGCAGCTCGTGCCGGCCTTTGACGTAGCTGCGCGCGCTGACATCGCTCAGCCCGGCTTCGCTGTAGCGCTTCTTCAGCGACGCCGGGCCCTTGCGGCCGGCGCAGACCGGGTCGTCCTCGCCGGCGATCGCCAGCAAGGCGAGGCGTTTGGGCACGCGCGCGGCGCGGCGCTTGTCGAGCCGGCCCATGGCCTCGAGCAACTGCACCCAGAGGCCGGTGGTGCAACGGAAGCCGCACTGCGGATCGCTGACGTAGCGGTCCACTTCATGGGGATCGCGGCTGAGCCAGTCGAAGGCGGTGCGCGTCGGCGCGAACTTGCGGTTGTAACTCTTGAAGGTCAGCGCCTCGGCCAGCGCGCTGCGCGTATCGAGGCCGCGCCACAGGCCCTCGGCCTTGAGCAGCGCCAGGCCGACCGCGCGCAGCGGGCCGGCATCGGCGGTGCTCGCCGACAGCACCGCGCCGGCGAGATCGTGAGCGTGGCGGCTCAGATAATCCTGCAGCAGGAACGAGCCCATGCTGTGGCCGAGCATGAATTGCGGCACGCCCTCGTGCCATTCACCCAGTTCGCGCTGCAGGCAGCGCAGCGACTGCAGCGCGAGGCGCCAGCCGCCGGTTTCGGAAAAGTGCCCGAGCTCGTCCGGCGCGCGCGCGGTGCGGCCATGGCCGGGCAGATCCTGGGCGTAGACGGCGTAGCCTTCGGCGGTCAGCGCCGCCGCCAGACGGTCGTAGCGGCCGCTGTGCTCGGCCATGCCGTGGACGATCTGGATCACCGCGCGCGGCGCGCCTTCCGGCAGCCAGCAACGCACGAACGCGATCGCGCTCTTGCTCACCGTCAGTTGAAACTCACCATTTTTGGCACCGGCCTTGGCCGCGGCT
Source organism: Hydrocarboniphaga sp. (assembly GCF_965279055.1). Classification (NCBI taxonomy): domain Bacteria; kingdom Pseudomonadati; phylum Pseudomonadota; class Gammaproteobacteria; order Nevskiales; family Nevskiaceae; genus Hydrocarboniphaga; species Hydrocarboniphaga sp. The sequence continues at coordinate 4,558,913 of NZ_OZ257125.1, forward strand.
TTCATTTCGAGGTTCATATGGGCGCGATTCGTTAGTCTTGTGCTATGTCTGCGCCTCTCCTGCCGCCGAGTGTTCCACGGCGCGCCGGATGAGTCGAGCGAGGCATACCTTGAGTGGAAGGAGAAGAACGATGAGTCAGGCCCAGCCTGCCGCGGCATTACTGGCGATCGACCAGGGAACCACCAGCTCGCGGGCGATCGTGTTCGATCGCGGCGGCGCCAAGCTCGCCAGCGCCAGCCGCGAACTGCCGCAGTCGTTCCCGCAGCCGGGATGGGTCGAGCACGACGCGCTGCGCATCTGGACCGATACCGTCGAATGCGTGCGCGAAGCGCTGCAGAAATCGGGACTGAAAGCGGACGGCATCGCCGCGCTCGGCATCACCAACCAGCGCGAAACGACGCTGATCTGGGATCGCAAAAGCGGCAAGCCGATCCACCCGGCGATCGTCTGGCAGGACCGCCGCACCGCCGATTTCTGCCGCAGGAACGGCGATCGCGACGAGTGGATCGCAAAAAAAACCGGGCTGCTGATCGACCCGTATTTTTCGGCGACCAAGATCGCCTGGCTGCTCGACAAGGTCAGCGGCGCGCGCGAGGCGGCGCAGCGCGGCGAACTCGCCTTCGGCACCATCGACAGCTGGCTGCTGTGGAATTTGAGCGGCGGCCAGCTGCATGCGACCGACGCGACCAATGCCTCGCGCACCGCGCTGTTCGACATCCGCCGTCAGCAGTGGGACGACGAGCTGCTCGAGTTCTTCAGGATTCCGGCGTCGCTGCTGCCCGAAGTGCGCGACTGCGCCGACGACTACGGCAGCACCGTCGCCGAGCTGTTCGGCGCGCCGATCAAAATCCGCGGCGTCGCCGGCGACCAGCAGGCCGCGGTCGTCGGCCAGGCCTGCTTCGAACCGGGCATGATCAAGAGCACCTATGGCACCGGCTGCTTCATGGTGCTCAACACCGGCCGCAAGTTCACGCACTCGAAAAAACGCCTGCTGTCGACGGTCGCTTATCGGCTGAAAGGCGAAACCACGTATGCGCTGGAAGGCGCGATCTTCGTCGCCGGCGCCGCGGTGCAGTGGCTGCGCGACGCGGTGCAGCTGATCGGCTCGGCCGGTGAGACCGAAGCCCTGGCGCGCTCGATAAAAGACACCCAGGGCGTCTACCTGGTGCCCGCCTTCACCGGCCTCGGTGCGCCGTACTGGGACCCGGAGGCGCGAGGCGCGATCTTCGGCCTCACCCGCGATTCCGGCATCGCGCACATCGTCCGTGCGGCGCTGGAATCGACCTGCTATCAAACACGCGACCTGATGCTGGCGATGGCCGGCGACGCCTGCAATCCGACCGAGCTGCGCGTCGACGGCGGCATGGTCGTCAACGACTGGCTGACGCAGTTCCTCGCCGACATCCTGCAGATCGACGTGCTGCGTCCGCAGGTGGTCGAAACCACGGCGCTGGGTGCGGCTTATCTCGCCGGCCTGGGCGCGGGTGTCTACGAATCGCTGGATGAAATCGCCGCGCTATGGAAGGCCGATGCGCGCTTCGCGCCGGCGCTGGAGTCCGCTAACGCCGACCGGCTTTACGACGGCTGGCTGGATGCGGTGAAGCGGGTGCGCAGCGACACCTAGCGTTTGCCCTCTCCCTCCGGGAGAGGGTGGCGCGAAGCGCCGGGTGAGGGACTCTCCGTCACGGACTCAACGCGACTGGAGGCACCCAACCCTGCCCCCCAAGGGAGCAGGCCAATGCTAGTTGGCGCCAAAAACGCCCTCGATCTCGACCAGCAGATCGCGCCGGCAGACATCGCCCTCGACGACCAGCAGCGGCGCCGCTTCACCGAAAGCGCCACGCACTTCCGGCATCACCGTCGCCACGTCGGCGGCATCGCGCAGATACAGCCGCAAAGCCTGTGGCGACCAGGCAGCAGCACCGGCGTTGGCCAGCAGTGCCTGCACGTTCTCGATCATCGCGCGTGCCTGCGGCAGCACCGAGTGCGGATGCTGGGTCTGGTGGCCGACGATGGCGGCGGTGCCGGAGACGAACAGCGTGTCGTCGTAACGCGTCGCGCGCGAAAAGCTCGGGCTGCTCGGGCCGTATTCGCGCGGATAACGGAACGCGCTGGTCTGGCGCGGATTCTCGACCTGGGTGCCGGCGACTTTCGACGCGAAGCCATACAGCTGCAGGCCCGCGACGCGCGTGCCGATCAGCGTCGCGGCCGGCAGGCGGCGCTCGAAGCCCGGCGCGGCGAGCACGCGATGGCGGCCGACGCAGAAGCGCCGGTAGCGCTCGTCGTCGCCTTCACCGCGCGTGACGTCGTCGAAATAGTTCCAGATGCGCAGCAACTGTGGATAGCCGCTGCTGGCGCACAGCGCGAGCAGATCGCGGTAGGCGTTTTCCGCGGCGGCTTCGCAGTCCACGGCAGACGAATCGATGCGCCAGAAAAACAGGTGCTCGCCGTCGTCGGCGCAGGCATAGCCATGCGACTCGTAACGATGCACGGCCGCCGCCGCTGGCCAGACTTCGATCAGCGCCTCGCCGACCGGCGCCAGCGGCACGCGATGGACATGAAGCCGATCGTCGCGGCCGCAATCGAAGCGCAGGCAGGCCAGCGTGGATTCCGGCGTCAGCGACGCGGCGGCCGCGACCCGGACATAAACAGGCTTCAGCATGGTGACGTCGGCGCGATCAGAAATAGCCGCGGCGCTTGAACAGCAGCAGCAGGCCGCCGGCGATGATCGTCAGCAGCGACAGCACCAGCGGATAGCCCAGATGCCAGTGCAGTTCCGGCATGTATTCGAAGTTCATGCCGTACAGGCTGGTGACGAAATTCAGCGGGAAAAACACCGCGGAGATCACCGTCAGCGTGCGCATGATGCGATTGGTGCGATGGCTGACGGTGGCGAAGTGCAGCTGCACCGCCGCCTCGACGTCGCGCTCCAGGTTGCTGGCGTGCTCGATGATGCGGGTGACGTGCTCGGAGATGTCGCGCAGCCGCACTTCCTCGCCCTGGGTCCAGTCGAAGCGCGTGCCGCGGCGCCAGGCGTCGAGCGCCTCGTGCTGCGCGTCGCCGAGCGACTCCAGGCGACGCACCACGCGGCGGCCGCCGAGCAGGGTGCGCCAGTCGTCGCAGTGATTGGTCGGGTCGAGCAACTCGTCCTGCATCGCGGTCAGGCGCTGGTCGAGAATTTCGCGAATGCGCAGCCAGCGATCGACCATGCAGTCGAGGATGTGTTCGGCCAGCTGCACCGGCGAAATGCCGCATTTGAGCCGGCCGGAGGCGAGGCGATGCTTGACCGTGGCATAGCTGGGCGCGTCGGCTTCGCGTATCGACACCAGCAGGCGGTCAAACAGAAACATCGCGCCGACTCTCGTGTCCAGCGGAAACACTTCGTCCTTGGGGCCCAGGCCTTCGAAGATCAGCATGTCGTAGTCCGACGTGCCGTCGAAGAACGGCGGATGCGTCACGTTGAGGCTGTCGTCGAGATGCTCGTTGTCGATGTCGGCGCCGGTCAGCAGCTTGATCTTCGCCGGCCAGTCCGCGGCCTCGCTGCGCGTGAAGTCGATCCACAGCATGCCGTGCTCGGGCAGCGCGTCGGCATGGTCGAGCTTGGCCGGCAGCTGGCCGGGGACGAGATGCAGTATTTCCATGGGCGAAAGTATGACGAAACTGCGCCGCCGCCGTGTGCTCAGCCGCCGCCGTAGTTGACGTAGGCCTCGACCAATCCGTTCGGCGGCAGCTGCAGGTAGTAGCCGGGGCCGGCCAGCTCCGCCATCACCCGCTGCACGTCGACTCGCGCCAGCTTCTTCTGCGGCGTCAGCTCCAGCAACATCACCTGGCTCAGGCTGCCGGTACGCGCCCGCAGCGCGGCGGGCAGATCCGCCGGCAGCAGATCGGCGCGAAGATACACGTACATGTCCTGCTGCTTGCTGCAGCGGTAGACCACACACTCGATCGGGTTCATTGATGCGTTCCGTCTTCACGGCAAGGCTGTTGCACGGCGGGCATCATGCCATCCCCGCTTGAACGCCTGCCTTTGCTGCTGCTGTCGACGATGATGCTGGCGCTGCCGGCGCGCGCCAGCATCATCGGCGCCGACGGCCGCCACAGCGCCGCGATCGCCGCGCTGCCGCATGCCGCCATCGGCTCGCTGATCGATGTGGACAGCGGCGCGCTGTGCACCGGCACCGTCGTCGCGCCCGACATCGTGCTGACCGAGGCGCATTGCGCGCTGCGCGCGGCACGGCCGGCCGACTGCCGCTGGCCGCACCCGGCCGAGGGCTGTGGCGACGGCGCACTGCAGCCGCGCGATCTGCGCTTCCTCGCCGACGACAACGCCGGTATCGCGCGCGCCAACAAGTACGCGCGCAGCATCGAGGTGACGCGCGTGCTGGCCTACGGGCCGGATTACCGGCCCGGCGCCGGCGCGCCGTATTTCCAGCAGCGGCGCGACGACTGGGCCTATCTGCAGCTGGCGACGCCGCTGGATGCCGCGCGCTATCCGCCGCTGCGCATCGCGCCGGCCGACCTCGGTGGCAGGCTCGACAGCGGCATCGCGATGCCGGGTTATTCGGCCGATCGCTATTACCGCGACGGCGATCCGAGTTTCGACGCGAGCTGCTCGATGGACTACATCCGGCGCCGCGAGCGGGGCCGCGACATCGGCCTGATCCGCCACGACTGCGATTCCACCGCCGGCGCCTCCGGCTCGCCGATCCTGCTGCGCGGGCGCGACGGCAGCTGGAGCGTCATCGGCATGCACACCGACGGCCCCGATCCGCGCTATCCGAAGCAGCCGCCCGGCGACGGCAATTACGGCACGCCGAGCAGCGCGTTTTATGCGGCGTATCGGCGGTTGGTTGCGTTGCCGCGTTGAATCGGCCGCTGTAGGAGCGAACCCTGTCCGCGACTCCGGCTTCCAGTGCACAGTCGCGGACAGGGTCCGCTCCTACAGGTGCAGATGGCAACCAACAAAAAAACCCGCCGGATCGCGGCGGGTTTTTGTTACAGCAAGACCAACACTTACTTCAGCAGATCCTCGATCGCCGCGCGCTCTTCGCGCAGTTCGGCTTCGGTCGCGTCCATGCGGCTGCGGCTGAATTCGTCGATCGGCAGACCCTGCACGATTTCGTACTTGCCGTCCTTGCAGGTCACCGGGTAGCCGTAGACTACGCCCGGCTTGATGCCGTAGCTGCCGTCGGACGGAATGCCCATGCTGACCCACTTGCCGTTGGTGCCCAGCGCCCAGTCGCGCATGTGGTCGACCGCGGCCGAGGCGGCAGATGCCGCCGACGACAGGCCGCGCGCCTTGATGATCGCGGCGCCGCGCTGCTGCACGGTCGGGATGAAGTCGGACTCGATCCATTTCTGGTCGACCAGGCTCTTGGCCGGCTTGCCGGCGACCGTGGTGCTGGTGATGTCCGGGTACTGCGTGGAGCTGTGGTTGCCCCAGATGATGATCTTGTCGATGTCGTTGCCGCTGGCGCCGGTCTTGGTGGCGAGCTGGCTGATCGCGCGGTTGTGGTCGAGGCGGACCATCGCGGTGAACTGCTTCGGATCCAGGCCCTTGGCGGCGCTGGCGGCGATCAGCGCATTGGTGTTGGCCGGGTTGCCGACCACCAGCACCTTGACGTCCTTGCTGGCCTTGGCGGCGATCGCCTTGCCCTGCGGCACGAAGATCGCGCCATTGGCGGTCAGCAGGTCCTTGCGCTCCATGCCGGGGCCGCGCGGACGGGCGCCGACCAGCAGCGCGTAGTCGGTGCCGTCGAAAGCTTCCATCGGGTCGGCAGTGGCGACGATGCCGGCCACCAGCGGGAAGGCGCAGTCGTCGACTTCCATCACCGTGCCCTTGAGCTTCTCCAGCGAGTCCGGAATGTCCAGCAGCTGCAGGATGACCGGCTGATCCGGGCCCAGCATGGAGCCGCTGGCGATGCGGAAGATGAGCGAGTAGGCAATCTGGCCGGCGGCGCCGGTGATGGCGACCTTGACGGGCTTTTTCATCAAAAGAACTCCAGGAGCGGGGGACGGATGGTGGGCGACGATTTTAATCCATAGCGCGGATCGGCATCGGAAGGCCCGGGCGGGCCGCGGTCAGCAGGGGTTCACAGCTCGGGTGCCCTAGATGGCCCGTTGCATCACCGCAGTAACCAAGGAACGCCCATGACCCTCAAGACTCCTTTCCGCCGTTGCGCACTGTTGCTCGCGACGGCCACGCTGGCGCTGGCGCCGGCCATCGGTTCGGCACGCGACCGCGACGACAACCCGCCCGGCCCTGCCGGCGGGCCCGGCACCAACTGGGAAAATCCCCCGGGAGCCGAAGGCGGCCCGGGCGCATCGCCGGATCGGCGCGTGGTCATCCAGAACAAGCCCTACCAGTTCCGCGCCGTCGGCAATGGCTACTACTACAACCCGCAATACGGGTACTACAACGAAAAGCACGGCTACTGGAACCAGGGCGGTAAATGCTGGCACGACCGCGACGACAACCCGCCGGGCCGCGCCGGTGGCCCCGGCACCAACTGGGAGAATCCGCCCGGCCGCAAGGGCGGCCCGGGAGCTTCGCCGGACAAGTACCGCAGCTGCAAATAGTCGCCTTCTCAGTCGTCAGCGGCCGTCCCGCAGTTGCTGCGGCACGGCCGTTTTTCGTGGCGAGTCCGTCATCTGGCACGGTTTGCTAGGCTTGCGATCCACCGTTGCCGCTGCGTGTCGATGCCATGTCCCTGCTGCCTCATGAAGCCGAAGCTGCAATCGCGCAGGCAAAAGAGGAATTGCTCAATCTGCTGTCGATTTCCGGGACGCTGTCCGGCATCTGCATCGGCGGTGTGACGCTGTTCCATACGATGAATGCCAGCTCGCGCGCCGGCACGCTGGTCGACGATCTGCTGGCGCTGTGCGCGCTGGGCTTCCTGATCTGCACCTATCTGATCGTGTTCGCACTGCGCACCAGGGCACGTCGCTACCTGCCGCAGATCGTCAAGCTGGTCGACGGCATGTTTCTGCTGTCGCTGAGCGGCCTGGTACTGGCCGGCTTTCTGATGGTTTACACGGTGCTTTGACTCGTCTCAGCCGCCGGCGAGCACCACACGCGGCGGCGTATCCAGCACTTTACGCAGCGACCACCAGCCGAGTGCCACTACCAGCAGCGCGCCGCCGAGGCCGCCTGCTATCCACAGCAGCGGGCTGAAACGGTAAGGCAGGTCGAACACCTGCCGCGCCAGGATCAGCGCCGTGATCTGCGCCGCCGCAGCCGCAACCAGGCCCGCGAGCAAACCCAGCGCCGCGTACTCGGTGATTAGTCCGAGCGCGATCGTGCGACGCCGCGCGCCCAGCGTGCGCAGCAGCGCGGTTTCACGCACGCGTTCGGCGCGCGTGCTTTCGATCGCCGCGAGCAGCACGCAGGCACCGGCGGCCAGCGCGAACGCGAACAGGAACTGCACCGCGCCGACGATGCGGTCGACGATGCCGCGCACCTGGTTCATCGTCGCCTCGATGTCGATCGCGGTGACGTTGGGGAAGGCGGTGATCAGCTCGCGCAGCAGCGCGCGGCGTTCTTTCGGCAGATGGAACGCGGTCAGGTATTGCGCGGTGCCGGCGGCTTCGTCGAGCACGCCCGGCGGCGTCACCAGAAAGAAATTCGGCTTGAAGCTCTCCCATTTCACCTTGCGGATGCTGGTGATCGTCAGCTCGACTTCGCGATCGGCGATCGCCAGCGTCAGCTTGGAGCCGATGCCGACGTGCAGGCGCTCGACCACGTAGTCATCGACCGACAGCTCGGGCTTGCCGACATCGGTCTTGGCCCAGTAGCGGCCTTCGATCAGCTCGCTGTCTTCGCCGAAGGTATCGGTCCACGACAGGTTGAATTCGCGGTTGATCCAGCGCCGCGTCTCCGGATCGTCGAAGGATTCGGCCGTCACCGGCTTGCCGTCGACCGCCGTCAGACGGCCGCGCGCCATCGGCCACATCGTCGGCGCGCTCACCTGGTGCTGCGCGAAGAATTCGCGTAGCGGCTGCACCTGGTCGGGCTGGATGTTGATCAGGAATTGGTTCGGCGCATCCGCCGGCACGCGCTGCTTCCAGGCGTCGAGCAGATCGTTCTGCACCACCGCGAGCAGCAGCAGCGACAGCAGCGCGACACCGAGCGCGACCACCTGCGCGACGCTTGCCGCGCGGCGCCGCGCGACATTGCCCAGGCCGAAGCGCAGCGCGGTGTGGCCGGCGCGGCGCAGCGGCGTCAGCAGGGCAACCAAGCCGAGCGCGAACAGCGCCAGCACCGCGCAGGTCGCCAGTGCGCCGGCCAGCACCCACATGGCGAGCTTGGCATCACCGGCCTGCCACCACAGCATCGCGACGACGCTGACGACCGCGATCAGCGCGATCGCGATGCCGCCGCCGTCGCTGCTGTCGTCACGCTGGAACACGCGTATCGGCGCGACCTTGCGCGCCTGCAGCACCGGCGGCAGTGCAAAGCCCAGCAGCAGCAACAGCTCGAGCGCGCCCGCGGTCAGCAAAGGCTGCAAGGCCGGCGCCGGCAGCGGCGTATCGACCAGGCTGCCGATCAGCAGCGCCAGCACCGCCTGACCGGCGTAACCGATCGCGGCGCCGATGACGCCGGCGATCACGCCGAGCAGCAGCAACTGCAGCAGCAGCGTGATCGCGATGGTGCGGCTGCTGGCGCCCAGGCATTTGAGCAGCGCCACTTCATCGCGCTGCGCCTGCCCGTGCTGGCGCGCCGACAGTGCCACCGCGGCGGCCGACAGCAAAATCGCGGCGAGTACCGCGATGTCGAGAAACTGTCCGGCGCGACCGAGCGCGCGGCCGACTTCGGGGCGCGCGGTGTCGGGCTTCAGGAAGCGCGCGCCTTTCGGCAGTTCGAGCTTCGCGGCCTGTTCCAGCGCCGGCGCTTCACCGGCCAGCAGCAGCGAATATTGAACGCGGCTGCCGACACCCACCAGGCCGGTCGCGGCCAGATCGTCGGCGCCTATCAGCACGCGCGGCGCCAGATCGGTGAAGCCCGAGCCGCGATCGGGTTCGTACTCGATGATGCCGGCGACCCGGAACGTCGACTGGCCCAGCTGGATCGTCGCGCCGGCTTTCAGCCCCAGCTCCTGCCAGACGCGCACGTCGATCCAGGCGCCGCCGGCCGGCGGCAGCTCGGCCACGCTGCGCGCCGTGCCATAAGGCTGGTCGGCGATGCGCAGCGCGCCGCGCAGCGGGTAGCCGTTTTCGGCGGCTTTCACCGACACCAGCAAGGTGTTGTCGCCATTGAGCACGACGCTGGTCAGCTCGGTGGTGGTCGCGCTGCGCAGGCCATCGCGCCGCAGCTGCGCGAGCAACTCCGCCGGCAGCCGGTCGCGGCTGCTGATCAGCGCATCCGCGCCGATCGCCTCGCCGCTCTGCGTCTGCACCGCGCGCCGCACGCGATCGCTGAACAGCCCGACCGCGGAGGCGGCAGCGACCGACACCACCAGCGCCAGCGCCAGGATCAGCAGCTCGCCACTGCTCCAGCCGCGGCGCAAACGGCGCCAGGCAAATTTCAACGCGGTCTGCATTCCAGTCCTTAAGGAACCTCTGATGAAGCCCTGCACGTCCGCGCGGTGACCGAAAGGGGCGCAGTGCAAGGAACGACTGACGAAATGTACTGGACGTACATGAGGAAGGAGAGACGCCGCAATGCGCCCCTTTCGGCCACCGCCCTTAGGGTTGCCCCGGAAATGCCGCCATGCGGCGTTGCGTGCTGCTTGCTTGGAATCACCAAGCCGCGCAGCCCGCGCCTGGCCTGGCGACATTTCCGGGGCAACGCGGGCGCGCAGGACTTCATCAGAGGTTCCTTCAAGAACCTCGCAACGAGGCCAACAGAATGACACGCGCTTACGCGGCAGGTTCGTAGCGGGCATTCGTCGTGATCGCGGCGCCGGTCACGACGACGCTCGATCCGCAGCTGTAGGAGCGGACCCGGTCCGCGACTCAGGCTTGCAGAGCACAGTCGCGGACCGGGTCCGCTCCTACAGGTCAAGCAGTCAGACGATCTTGCCGGCGACCAGTCGCAGCTGCCGATCGCAGCGCGCCGCGAGCTTGGCGTCATGCGTGACCAGCACCAGGGTCGTGCCGCTGACCCGGTTCAGCTCGAACAGCAGCTCGATGATGCGCTCGCCGGTCTCGCTGTCGAGATTGCCGGTCGGCTCGTCGGCGAACAGGATTTTCGGCTCGCCGCTGTAGGCGCGCGCGATCGCGACGCGCTGCTGCTCGCCGCCGGAGAGCTGATACGGATAATGCGTCAGCCGCGCGGCCAGGCCGACCCGCTCCAGCGCCGCCTTGGCGCGGGCACCGGCATCCGCCAGCCCGGCGAGCTCGGCCGGCAGCATCACGTTCTCCAGCGCGGTGAAACCGCCAAGCAGCTGGAACGACTGGAACACGAAGCCGACACGGCCGGCGCGCAGGCCGGCGCGCGCGTCTTCGTCCAGCGCGCTCAAGGCCTGGCCGTCGAGCAGGATCTCGCCGCTGCTGGGCCGGTCGAGGCCGGCGAGCAGGGACAGCAAGGTGGTCTTGCCCGAACCGCTGCTGCCGACAATGGCGACCCGCTCGCCTTCAGCGATGCGCAAGTCGACACCGTCGAGTATCGAGAGCGCCGAGCCGCCGCTGCTAATCTGTTTGGACACGCCCCGCGCCTCGACCACCGACCGGACCGACGCTTCCATGCTGCGACTGCCTTCGCTCATCTTCATCCTTCTGTTGACGCTACTGACGCCGGCGCGGGCCGAACCACAGCCCGCGAAGCCGCCGCAAAAACCAATCATCCTGGTGCTCGGCGACAGCCTCTCCGCCGGCTATGGCCTGGACGCGCAGGCCGGGTATGTCGCGCTGCTGCAACAGCGCCTCGATCGCGAGGGCTACGACTACCGCGTGGTCAACGCCAGTGTCTCCGGCGACACCACCTCCGGCGGGCTGGCGCGGCTGCCACCGGCCTTGGACCGGCACAGGCCCGCGATCGTTCTGATCGAACTCGGCGGCAATGACGGTCTGCGCGCGCTTCCGCTCAAAGCCCTGCACGACAACCTGCTCAAGCTGGTCGACCTGAGCCTGGCGGCCCAGGCGAAGGTGCTGCTGCTGGAGATCCGCATCCCGCCGAACTACGGCGCGGTCTACACCGAGGGCTTCACCCGGACTTTCGGCCAGGTCGCGGCCGAGCGCAAGGTGCCGCTCGTGCCGTTCTTCCTGATGTCGCTGGTCGGCGTGCCGGGCGCCTTCCAGGACGACGGCATCCATCCGGCCGCGGTGTCGCAGCCGAAGATGCTGGACGCGCTGTGGCCCAGCCTGAAAACTTTGCTGAAATAGCTGCGCAGTCGTTCCTTCGCAGCGGCCGGAGGATGAACGAGCATACCGGCCCGGCTGCATCCCGCGCCGCCAAGACCACGTAAACCTGAGGCAGGCCCATGTCGGGTCGTGCTTATTAGTTGGTTTTCGTTTCTTAAACAAATAAAAAATCACAGATGAAGATCGCGGTCATTGGCAGCGGCATCAGCGGGCTTTGCGCCGCGCATTACCTGGGCGGCCGGCACGAGGTGACGTTGTTCGAGGCCGCTCCGCGCATCGGCGGCCACACCAACACCGTCGCGGTACGCGACGTCGAAGGCCAGCGCCTGGCAATCGACACCGGCTTCATCGTCTGCAACCCGGTCAACTATCCCAACTTCTATCCCTTCCTCGACGAGCTCGGCGTCAAGCGCCAGGACACCGACATGTCGCTGGGCGTCAGCGTGCGCGGCGGCGCGGTGGAGTGGGCCGGCGACGAGAACCTGGCGAAGATTTTCGCCCAGCCCTCGCTGATGCTGTCGCCCACGCACATCCGCATGCTGCTGGCGGTGCTGCGCTTCAACAAGGACGTCAAGCAGCGCCTGGTCGAGAACCGGCTGCCGGATATCACGCTCGGCGAATTCCTCGAGCGCGGCCACTATCCGATGTCGCTGCGCGTGCGCTATGTCGCGGCGATGGCCGGGCCGATCTGGAGCACGTCGACGCGCGGCACGATGGCCTTCCCGTTCCCGTTCTTCGCGCGCTTCTTCGACAGCCACGGCCTGCTCAATGTCTACGAGCGGCCGCAGTGGCAGACCGTGGTCGGCGGCTCGCAGCGCTATGTCGACAAAGTGCTGCAGCAATTCAAGGGCAGCGTACAGACCTCGACGCCGGTGCGTGAGCTGCGCCGCGACGGCGGCGGCGTGACGCTGCTGACCGACGGCGGTGAAGCGCGCTTCGACGCCGTCGTCTGCGCCACCCACAGCGATCAGGCGCGTGCGATGCTCGGCGACATCCAGCCGACCGAAGACGCGGTACTCAAGGACATCCGTTATGCGCGCAACACCGCTTATCTGCACACCGACGAGAGCCTGATGCCACGTCGGCGCTGGGCCTGGTCGGCGTGGAACGCGCTGCTGGCCAGCGACGAGCTGGACGATAGGCCGATCGGTGTCAGCTACTGGATGAACCGGCTGCAGAACCTGCCGACGAAACAGAACTACATCGTCTCGCTGAACCCGCCGCGCCCGCCGCGCGCCGGCACCATCTGCTACCAGACCGAGTACGAGCATCCGCTGTACGACACGGCGACGATCGCCGCGCAGGATGCGCTGCCGGCGATCCAGGGCCTGCGCCACACCTGGTGGGCCGGCGCCTGGACTCGCTACGGCTTTCATGAAGACGGCTTCACCTCCGGCCTGCGCGCGGTCGCCGGCATCGACAGCCTCTGTCTGCCGGAGTGGGCCCGGCTGTGATGCCGCTGGCGGACGATATCGGCGCTCTGTATAGCGCGACGGTGATGCACCGCCGCCGCGTCGCGCCGCTGTATCGCTTCGTCTACCGCATCTTCTATCTGCTACTCGACATCGACCGCATCGACGAACTCGACCGCGGCCTGCGCTGGTTTTCGCGCAATCGGTTCAACCTGCTGTCGTTTCGCGATAGCGACTACGGCCGCGGCGACAACGGCGGTCTGCGCGCCTGGGCCACCGGCGTGCTCGTCGATGGCGGCATCGACATCGACGGCGGCCGCATCCGCCTGCTGACCTTGCCGCGGCTGCTCGGCCACGCCTTCAATCCGATCAGCCTGTGGTATTGCGAGCATCGCGACGGCCGGTTGCTGGCGGTGATCGCCGAGGTGCGCAACACCTTCGGCGAGAAGCACAGCTACCTGCTGCCGGCGCCTGCATCCTCGGACGGCGGCACTGCGTATCAATGGTCGCAGCACAAGGACAAATGCTTTCACGTGTCGCCGTTCTTCGACCTGGTCGGGCGCTATCACTTCGAGCTGGCGCTGCCCGGCGAGAAACTGATGCTGCGGATCCACGAGACGCGCGAAGGACAGCCGATCTTCGACGCCAGCCTGATCGGCGAGCGTGAAGTGTTGAGCGACACGCGAATTGTGCAGCAGGTGGCGCGCATGCCGTGGATGACGATCAAGGTGGTCGTCGGCATTCACTGGCAGGCGCTGAAAATCTGGTTGCGCGGAGCCCGGTTCCACACCAAGCCCGCGCCCCCCCAATCCGAAACTAGCTGACGGGATCAGACGATGAGCAAGCCGCAACAACGCGCAGCAGACGAGCCGCTGTCACGCATCATGCAGCGTGACGGCTTCTCGCCGGATTTGCCTGCGTCCCTGGGCGCTGGCGCCGCGCGCAAGGACAACGTCGGCAACGGCCGGCGCACGCCGCTGACCCTGCACGTGCTGCTGTACATGTTCCGCGGCATCCGCGTCGGCAGCCTCGACGTGCGCCTGCCCAACGGCACGATGCGCCATTTCGCCGGCAGCGAAGCCGGCCCGCACGGCGTGCTGCTGCTGCACGACGCCAGCGTCGTCGGCCACGTGCTGCGCGGCGGCGAAGTCGGCTTCGGCGACGCTTATCTGGCCGGCGCCTGGGACAGCCCCGATCTGACCCAGCTGCTGATCGTGCTGTATCTCAACGAGAAGAACCTGAAAGGCCCGGTGGAGTTCAACCGGCTCGGTCGCCTGTACGGCTACATCCAGCACAAGCGCCGCGCCAACAGCAAGAGCGGCGCACGTGCGAACATCGAGCATCACTACGATCTGGGCAACGAGTTCTATCGGCTGTGGCTGGACGAGACGCTCGCCTATTCCAGCGCGGTGTATGCCACGCCGCAGCAGAAACTCTATGACGCCCAGCTCAACAAGTTCGCGCTGATGGCCGAGCGCCTGCAGCTGCAAGCCGGCCAGCATCTGCTGGAAATCGGCTCGGGCTGGGGCGGCTTCGCGATCTACGCGGCGCAGCATCACGGCGTGCGGGTGCATTCGATCACCTTGTCCAGCGAGCAGCTCGCCGAAGCGACGATACGCGCGCAGCAGGCCGGCGTTGCCGATCGCGTGACCTTCGAGCTGCGCGATTATCGCGACATCGCCGGCCAGTACGACCGCGTGGTGTCGATCGAAATGTACGAGGCGGTCGGCGAGGAGTACTGGCCGGGCTATTTCGCGGCGATCGAAAAAGCGCTGAAGCCCGGCGGCCGCGCCGCGATCCAGGGCATCACCATCAACGCGAAAATTTTCGACGAGTATCGCGGCAAGCGCGATTTCATCCAGAAGTACATCTTCCCGGGCGGCATGCTCAGCCCGCCGGGCCTGTTTCAGGATCTGGCCCTGAGTGCCGGCCTGCGCACCGAAAACGCCTCGTTTTACGCGATCGACTACGCCGACACGCTCGCGGCCTGGCACCGCAACGTGCTCGCGGTGCGCGACCAGGTGGTGCAGCTGTTCGACGAGCGCTTTTTGCGCATGTGGCGCTATTACCTGTCGTATTGCGAATGCGGCTTTCGCGTCGGCAGCATCGATCTGATGCAGATCAGTCTGGTCAAGCCGGCTTGAAGTGAGCCTGCCCCAAACCACTCAGTCCAAGCCGGGGCTGTGGGCGCGCGCGCGCGGCATCGTCGCCGAGCAGCTGCGCCGCGGCATCACGCCGCACCAGCTGGCGCTGACCATCGCGGTGGCCTCGGCGCTGTCGCTGTTCCCGATGCTCGGCACCACGACCTTGCTGTGCCTCGGCGCCGGCGCGCTGCTCGGACTGAATCATCCGCTGATGCAGCTGGTGAACTACGCGATGTCGGGCCTGCAGTTGTTGTTGCTGCTGCCGCTGTGGAAAGCCGGGGAATGGATCGGCGCGCCGCATCTGTCGCTGTCGCTGGCCGAAATCAAAGCCCGCGTCGACGCCGCGCCCTGGCAGAGCCTGCTCGACTTCGGCGGCATCCTGCTCGGCGGCATCGGCATCTGGGCATTGTGCGCGCCGCTGTGGATCGCGCTGTTTTATGCGCTGCTGCGGCCGCTGTTCACGGCGCTGGCGGCGCGGCGGCAGTTGCGGCAGCGTACGGCGCCGTAGCTTCGGCTCTGCCGCCGACACCGCCGCTTTCCGTTCGTCCCGAGCAGCCTCGCTGGCGAGGCGTATCGAGGGACCGGATCGCGGTCGGGTCCCTCGATACGCGGGCAAGCCCGCTACTCGGGACGAACGGCGTGGGCTGATGGCGGCTACCAATTAGGTAGGGCGTCGGAAATGCGCAATCGCATAAGCTCTCGGGCCATTCCCACTGCCGAGACCCACTCATGGCTGCCTACCCGCTGACTCCCGACAAGACCCTGCTCGGTGCCCTGGGCATCGAACTGACCGAGATGCGCAAGGAGCGGGTCGCCGGCACGATGCCGGTCGACAGCCGCACGCACCAGCCTTTCGGCCTGCTGCATGGTGGTGCGTCGGTCGCCCTGGCGGAGACCCTGGCCTCGGTCGCCGCGCAGATGAATGTCGCCTCCGGCGAGATGGTCGTCGGCCTGGAGATCAACGCCAACCACCTGCGCGGCGTGCGCTCCGGCACGGTGACCGGTGTGGCGACGCCGGTACATGTCGGCCGCCGTACCCAGGTCTGGAGCATCGACATCCGCGACGAGCAGGGCAAGCCGGTGTGCATCTCGCGCTGCACGCTGGCGGTGATTCCGCTGGCGACCGGCTAGCGTTGTAACCGGGCGCCCAAAAGAAAAAGGGCGGGTCTTTCGACCCGCCCCAAGACAACACCCCTAGGAGACTGTGGTGGCCCCGCTCGCGCGGGGCCACCGGATGCTTTGCTGAAAACTTAGTTGTAGGCCTTCTCGCCGTGTTCGGCGACGTCCAGACCTTCGCTCTCGGCTTCTTCCGACACGCGGACACCGATGGTGAACTTGAGGAGCAGCATGGTCACCGCGGAAACCACCGCGCTGAGCACGATCGCCACGATCACGGCCTTGACCTGGATCATGATCTGGCTGGAGGAGTAGCCGGCGACCATCTCGACCCAGTTGTTGTACACGCCGACGCCGCCCTTGGCCGGGTCGACATACACACCCGTCAGGATCGCGCCGATGATGCCGCCGACCGCATGCACGCCGAACGCATCGAGCGCGTCGTCGTAGCCGATCAGCTTCTTCAGGTAAGCAACCGAGAAGAAGCAGACCACACCCGCCACCGCGCCGATGATCAGGCCGCCGGTGATGCCGACGAAGCCGCAGGCCGGGGTGATGGCGACGAGGCCGGCGACCGCGCCGGAGATGATGCCCAGCAGCGAGGGCTTGCCCTTGAAGATCCACTCGGCGAAGAACCAGGCGGCACCGGCAGCAGCGGTGGCGAACATGGTGTTGGCGAAGGCCAGAACCGCGTAGCCGTTGGCTTCGAGGTTGGAGCCGGCGTTGAAGCCGAACCAGCCGAACCACAGCAGCGAGGCGCCGATCATGCTCATCACCAGGCTATGCGGGGCCATCGCGACCTTGCCGAAGCCCTGGCGCTTGCCGAGGACGATCGCGCAGACCAGGCCGGCCACACCGGCGTTGATGTGCACCACGGTGCCACCGGCGAAGTCCAGCGCGCCGAGCTGCCACAGATAACCGGCGGAGGCGTTGAGGGCGTCGACCTTGTCGGCGCTCGTGTACGCATCCGGGCCCGCCCACCACCAGACCATGTGGGCCATCGGCAGGTAGGACAGCGTGAACCAGACGATCGAGAAGATCATCACGGCCTTGAACTTCATGCGCTCGGCGTAGGCGCCGGCGATCAGGGCCACGGTGATGCAGGCGAAGGTCATCTGGAACACCGCGAACAGCAGTTCCGGAATGACGACGCCCTTGCTGAAGGTGCCGGTAGCGGTGAAGAAGCCGTTGGCGTCGTAGACCACACCCTTCAGGAAGGCCTTGGACAGGCCGCCGAAGTAGGCGGTAGTGCCGTCGGAGAACGCGACGCTGTAGCCATAGGCAACCCAGAGCACGCCGATCACGCAGAAGATCGCGAAAGTCTGCGTCAGAGTGGACAGCATGTTCTTGCTGCGCACCATGCCGCCGTAGAACAGCGCCAGGCCCGGCAGCGACATCAGCAGCACGAACGCGGTCGAAACCAGCATCCAGGCGACGTTGCCTTCGTTGAACACCGGCGCCTTGGGCGCATCCGCGGCCGGAGCGGCGACGGCTTCGGCCGGAGCGGCCTCGGCGGGCGCGGCTTCGGCCGGAGCGGCTTCAGCCGGAGCAGCGGCCTCAGTGGACGCCGGCGTGCCTTCCGGAACGGCGGTTTCCGTCGGAGCGGCGCTGGTCGGCGGCGCTCCCTGGGCCCAGACCGTGGCCGAGCCGCAGGATGCGGCCAGCGCCAGAGCCAGTACGAATTTACGAATCATCGACATCTCCCCTATTCGATTTGGAAAAACTGCAGAATCCGACCTGGATTCGAACCGACTCTTTTGTTTAGAGCGCGTCCTTGCCCGTCTCGCCCGTGCGGATGCGCACCGCCTGTTCGAGGGTGAACACGAACACCTTGCCGTCACCGATCTTGCCGGTGTGCGCGGCCTTGCTGATCGCGTCGATGGCCGCATCGAGCTTGTCGTCGTCGACCGCCACTTCGATCTTCACTTTCGGCAGAAAGTCGACCACGTACTCGGCGCCGCGATACAGCTCCGTATGACCCTTCTGACGACCGAAACCTTTCACTTCGGTTACGGTGATACCGGCTACGCCGATCTCCGACAGGGCCTCCCGAACCTCATCGAGCTTGAACGGCTTGATGATGGCTGCAATTAACTTCATTGTCTGAACTCCTTGAACTGGCAGCGATTTCTGATTTGCTAGCGCATGTCGCAGGCTGCTTCCCCGGTCTGCGGAATTGCAACAAAGCATGGAGCATGCCAGTGACTTCCCCCGGTAATGAAAGGGAAAACCCTCAGATGCGGCCGGCGGCGCACCGACTTGGTGCGTTGTGGCTGATTACGCAGTCAGATGTTCGCGAACGGACCAGCCCGGGACGCCGCGCCGGAATCAGCGCTTGAGGCGGGCGTAGGGGTTCAGCGAGCCGGCCGGCTGGCGGCGGTAGCGCTTGTAGCTCCACCAGTACTGCTCGGGCAGATGCGTCAGCACCGCCTCGATGCCCTGGTTGAGCATCGCCGCGCCGAGCGCCGGGTTGTCGACCTGCTGCGGCGCCGGCGTGATGTGGAAGCGAAAGCCGCGGCCGCGGCCGAGCCGCTCGGCATAGCAGAACCACACCGGCGCGCCGGTGCGCGCGGCCAGCCGCGTGACCAGTTCGGAGGTGTGCGCCGGCAGACCGAACAGCGGCGCGAACACGCCGGCACCCCAGGGCGGATCCTGGTCAGGCAGGATGCCGACCATCTCGCCGTTGCGCAGCGCATGCAGCAGGGCCTTGACGCCGCCGCCGGTGGTCGGCACCAGATTGGCGCCGAGCCGAGAGCGGCCCTCGAGCATGACCTTGTCGATCGCCTCGCCCTGCGGCTTGTACAGCGAGGTGATGCGGCCGACCGTGGAGCAGAACAGCCCCGCCAGTTCCCAGGAGCCGATATGAGGGCACAGGATGATGGCGCCCCGGCCTTCGCCGACCAGCGCGCGAAGGCGGTTGCGCGCCTCGTCGTCGTTCAGCCAGTTCTGCAGCCGTGCCTGCGGGCCGAACCAGATCGCCGGCGCCTCGCACACGGCCTTGGCCATGTGCACCAGGCTGAGCTTGGCAATTTGCTCGCGATCCGTCGTCGGCAGCTCTTCCAGACACAGGTCCAGATGCAGCTGGGTAACGCGCTTGAGATTGTTCGGGAAGTACCAGACCAGGCGGCCGACGATCGTCGCGATGCCATGCAGCAGCGGCAGCGGCAGATGGCCCAGCAGGACGAAAAGGCCGCGCAAAAGGGTCGACATGCTTGCATTCTAGGCGGCGCCGGCCAAGTCACAAGTAGCCACCCGAAAATACGCAATGAGAATCACCGTACAAAGGAATCGCTGATGATCGGCCTGCTGCAAAGGGTGACCCGGGCGCGGGTCGAAGTCGGTGGCGAAACCGTCGCCGCGATCGGCGCCGGCCTGCTGGTGCTGGTCGGCATAGAAAAGGCCGACGACGAGGGCGCGGCGGCGCGGTTGCTGGCCAGGCTGCTCGGCTACCGCGTGTTCGCCGATGCGGCCGGGCGCATGAACCGCTCGCTGGCCGACACCGGCGGCGGCCTGCTGCTGGTGTCGCAATTCACCTTGGCGGCGGACACGCGCAGCGGCGCAAGGCCGAGCTTCTCGGCCGCCGCGCCGCCGCAGCAGGCGCGCACGCTCTATGCGCATCTCGTGCGCCTCGCCGGCGAGCGCCATCCGCAGGTCGCCAGCGGCGTGTTCGGTGCCGACATGCAGGTGAGCCTGACCAACGACGGCCCGGTGACGTTCTGGCTCACCAGCTGATCGCCGTCCGCTAAGGAACCTTAAGACACAATTTGCTACACGGCCGCCGCGGAGTATCCTTGGCGCCCTTTTTTTGTTCGACGGCCACGAGCCGATCATGCCAGCACGTACCGCCAGCATCGCCCGCGATACCCGCGAGACGCAGATACAGGTCCAGATCAATCTGGACGGCCAGGGCGCGTCGGATTTCGCCACCGGCGTTCCGTTTCTCGACCACATGCTCGACCAGGTGGCGCGCCACGGCCTGATCGACCTGACGGTCAAGGCCAGCGGTGATCTGCATATCGACGCGCACCACACCGTCGAGGATGTCGGCATCACCCTCGGCCAGGCGCTGGACAAGGCGCTGGGCAACAAGCTCGGCGTGCGCCGCTACGGCCATTCCTATGTGCCGCTGGACGAGGCGCTATCGCGCGTCGTCGTCGACCTGTCCGGCCGCCCGGGCCTGGAATACAACGTCGAATATCCGCGCGCGATGATCGGCGATTTCGACGTCGACCTGCTGCGCGAGTTCTTCCAGGGCCTGGTCAACCACGCCAAGATCAGCGTGCATATCGACAACCTGCGCGGCCGCAACGCCCACCACATCGCCGAGACCGTGTTCAAGGCGTTTGGCCGCGCGCTCCGGATGGCGGTGGAACCCGATCCACGCGCCGAAGGCACGATGCCTTCGACCAAGGGCAGTCTCTAGGAAACTCCGATTAATCTACTGCGCTCGACATCTCGAATGAGGGCGGTGCTCGCGATCCTCACGTGCTATCCGCACGCTCCGGTCGCTGCGCTCCGTCCTCGTCCGACCTGCCTTCGCTCGCTACGATTACTCGAAGTTTCCCCCACCTTTTCCTGAGCAGCGCACCTTGGCCAGCATCGGCGTCATCGATTACGGAATGGGCAATCTGCACTCGCTCGGCAAGTCGCTGGAGCGCGTCGCCGGTTCGCAGCGCATCGAGATCTCCTACGACCCGGAGAAGCTGCTCAAGTGCGAGCGGCTGGTGCTGCCCGGTGTCGGCGGCGTGCTCGCCTGCATGAACGAGTTGCGCCGGCTCGAGCTGAACGATCTGGTGATCGAGGCCGCCAAGAAAGTCCCGATGCTGGGCGTCTGCCTGGGCATGCAGGTGATGCTCGACCACTCCAACGAAAACGGCGGCGTCGCCGCGCTGGGCCTGTTTCCGGGCAAGGTCGTGCGCTTTCCCGATCCGCCGGCGGATGCGGTCGAGCGCTTGAAAGTGCCGCACATGGGCTGGAACCGGGTCAGGCAGCGCAAGGCCCATCCGCTGTGGCGCCAGGTGCCGGACGACAGCTGGTTCTATTTCGTGCACAGCTATCACGCGGAGCCGGAGAATCCGGCGCACGTGCTCGGCAGCACCGATTACGTGAAGACGTTTGCTTCCGCCGTGGCGCGCGACAACATCGCCGCCTTCCAATTCCACCCGGAAAAAAGCCAGGCAGCGGGTCTGCAGCTGCTGGCGAATTTTGCCGAGTGGAACGGCGAGATCTGAGCGGCGATCTGCACCGGGCTGCGACGTGATCCAAACTCAACTTGCCAAGGCGTCGCGGGATCGGGCAGAGTCAGGCTTCTCGGGAACTCTCTTCTTACGCCATTGTCTCGCGGCGCTCGCGCCGTCTACGTCTGTCTGAATCGGCCGCGCGCTCAAAGCTCCCATGTTGTTGATCCCTGCTATCGATCTTAAAAACGGCCATTGCGTGCGCCTGCGTCAGGGCAACATGGACGACGTCACCGTGTTCTCCGAAGACCCGGTGGAAATGGCCAGGCAATGGGCCGACCAGGGCGCCGAGCGCATCCACGTCGTCGATCTCGACGGCGCGCTCAAGGGCCTGCCGGTGAACCTGAAAGTGGTCGAGGCGATCGCCTCGGCGGTCGACGTGCCGGTGCAGATCGGCGGCGGCATCCGCGACGAGGAGACCGTGCAGCGTTATCTCAACGCCGGCGTCGCCTACGTGATCATCGGCACCAAGGCAGTCAACACGCCGCACTTTTTGCGCGACCTGTGCCTGGAATACCCGCGCCACATCATCGTCAGCCTCGACGCCAAGGACGGCCGCCTGGCGCTGAACGGCTGGGCCAAGCTGACCCATTTCGACGCGATCGAAGCCGCGGTGCACTGCGAGCGCGACGGCGTCGAAGCGCTGATCTACACCGACATCGGCCGCGACGGCATGATGGCCGGCTTCAATGTCGAATCCACTCGCGCGCTGGCCCAGGCGGTGAACACGCCGGTGTTCGCCAGCGGCGGCGTCTCCACGCTGGACGATATCCGCAGGCTCAAGGATCTCGAAGGCGAAGGTGTCGCCGGCGCGGTCATTGGCCGCGCTCTTTACGAAGGCGGCTTCTCGCTCGCGGACGCCGTGAAGATCGCGACCGCCTAAAACCGAGCTGCTCCCCATGCTGGCCAAACGCATCATCCCCTGCCTGGATATCGACCGCGGCCGCGTGGTCAAGGGCGTCAAGTTCGCCGAGATCCGCGACGCCGGCGACCCGGTCGAAGTGGCGCGCCGCTACGACCTGCAGGGCGCCGACGAGCTGGTGTTCCTCGACATCACCGCCAGCTCCGAAGAGCGCCCGACGCTGTTCGCGACGGTCGAGGCGGTGGCCCGCGAAATCTATATCCCGCTGACCGTCGGCGGCGGCGTGCGCACCAGCGCCGACGTGCGCGCGCTGCTGAAGGCCGGCGCCGACAAGGTGTCGATCAACACCGCCGCGGTGCACAAGCCGGACTTCGTCACCGAGGCCGCGGAGCGCTACGGCGTGCAGTGCATCGTCGTCGCGATCGACTGCAAGCGCGTCAGCAAAAAGAAGGAAGCGCCGCGCTGGGAAGTGTTCACCCACGGCGGCCGCAAGGCCACCGGCCTGGACGCCGTCGAATGGGCGTCGAAGATGGTCGACAAGGGCGCCGGCGAGATCCTGCTGACCAGCATGGACCGCGACGGCACCAAGGAAGGCTACGACCTCGACGTGCTCAAGGCGATCAGTTCGGTGGTGACGGTGCCGGTGATTGCCTCGGGCGGCGTCGGCAACCTTGAACATCTGTTCGAGGGCTTCGACCGCGGCGGCGCCGACGCGGTGCTGGCGGCGAGCATCTTCCACTCGGGCACCTACAGCGTGCAGGACGCCAAGACCTATCTGGCGAGCCGCGGCGTGCGCGTGCGCCAGAGCGAGATCCGCAGCGCCGTCATTTAGGCGTGGCATCATCGGCCATGGCTACGACTCCCGACCTGTCCGCGGTGCTCGACGATCTCTACGCGCTGCTGCAGCAGCGCAAGGGCGCCGATCCGTCCACGTCCTACGCGGCCTCGCTGTACGCCAAGGGCACCGACACGATCCTGAAGAAGCTCGGCGAAGAAGCCGTGGAAACCGTGATCGCGGCCAAGAACGAAGACCCCAAGGCGCTGGTCTATGAACTGGCGGATCTCTGGTATCACACGCTGGTGCTGATGGCGCAGCGCAACATCGCGCCGCAGCAGATCGCGGCCGAGCTGGCGCGGCGCAGCGCCCAGTCCGGCCTCGCCGAAAAAGCTTCACGCGGCGGGCATTGACGAGTAACTTCGGCGCCCGCGTCCGTGCAATAGACTGTCCCACTCGACCGGCTCAGGGTCGACCACAGGAGTAAGCATCATGGGTTCATTCAGTATCTGGCACTGGCTGATCGTGCTGGCCATCGTCGTGCTGGTGTTCGGCACCAAGAAACTGCGCAACGTCGGCGGCGACCTCGGCGGCGCGATCAAGAACTTCAAGTCCTCGATGAAGGAAGGCGAGGCCGAGGGCGAGCGCCACAGCGCCGAGCTGATCGAGCAGCGCAACGCGCAGCGCGCGACCAGCGAACAGCAGGAAAAGGACAAGGTCTGATTCCGGCCTGAGCCTTTCGGACTCGCCCCATGTTCGACATCAGCTTTTCCGAACTCGCGCTGTGCTTCGTCGTCGCGCTGGTGGTGCTCGGCCCCGAGCGCCTGCCCAAGCTGGCGCGCACGCTGGGCCTGTGGAGTGGCAAGGCGCGCGCCTACATGCGCAACCTGACCACCGAGCTCGAGCGCGAAACGCAGATGGCCGACATCAAGAAGCAGTTCCAGGAAGCGCAGCAGGCGCTGCTGGAATCCAAGGCCGAGCTGGAAAAGTCCACGCGCGCGCTGCACGACGACGTCAAAGAGCGGCTGGCGCCGCCGGGCGAAGCCATGGCCGCCGCAGCGGCCACCGCGGTGGAAGCGCCGGCTTCGGCCGCGGCCGGGTCACTCGCCGATCAGCATCATATCGAGCCCGATATGCAGCCCTCCGCGAAGCCCGATGCCGCACCCGAACCGCCGGCGGTGACCGTCGCGACGCCGGCGACACGCGCGCCGCTGCCGCCTTCCGAACAGCAGTATCCGTAGAGCCGACTTGAGCACCACACCCGACGCCTCCAGCGAAGGCGAACTGCCGCTGATCGCCCATTTGCTGGAGCTGCGCTCGCGGCTGATGCGCATCCTCGCCGGCATCGCCGTGGTGTTCGCACCGCTGGCCTATTACGGCAAGGAGATCTACGCCTTCGTCGCCCAACCCTTGTTGGCGCTGCTGCCGGCCGGCGCGACGATGATCGCCACCGAGGTCGCCTCGCCGTTCTTCGCGCCGCTGAAGCTCGCCGGCATCCTCGCCGCGGCGCTATCGATGCCGTGGACGCTGTACCAGGTCTGGGCTTTCGTCGCGCCCGGCCTGTACAAGAACGAGCAGAAGTTCGTGATGCCGCTGCTGGTGTCGAGCACGCTGCTGTTCTACGCCGGCATCGCCTTCGCGTATTTCCTGGTACTGCCGACGGTGTTCCACTTCATGGTCGGCATCGCGCCGGTCGGCGTGTCGGTGATGACCGACATCAACAAGTACCTGGACTTCGTGCTCGCGATCTTCCTCGCGTTCGGCATTACCTTCGAAACACCGGTGGCGATCGTGCTGCTGGTGCGCACCGGCTTCGTCACGCCGGCGCAGCTGCGCCAGCATCGCCAGTACGTGCTGGTCGGCTGCTTCGTCGTCGCCGCGGTGCTGACGCCGCCGGACGTGCTGTCGCAGCTGCTGCTGGCGGTGCCGAGCTACCTGCTCTACGAAGTCGGCATCATCGCCGCGTCCTGGGCCTCGCCGAAGAAATCAGACGACGAAGAAACCGCGAATCTGCCGGCCGAGAAGTAGCGGGCGGCGATGCGTCCCTCGATACGCCCACGATGTGGGCTACTCGGGAGGAACGGAGTTTCCTTGAGTTTCTAAGCTATCCCCCGCTCCTCCCGAGTAGCGGGCTTGCCCGCGTATCGAGGGACGCAACAGCAAGCTAAGACGCAGCCACCGGTTTGGCGGCAACGCCGGGCTTGTTCGGCCCTGCACCCACCGGCACCAACAGCGGCGCCGGCTGATCCGCCGGCGGCTTGGCGGGAGCCGGAACCGGCGCAGCTTCGGTGCCGGTCACAGGCTCGACCGTCCAGCCCCGCGCCGCCAGCTGCACCGGCAGGCCATCCGGGCCGAGCAGGTGCGCCGCGCCGACCACGACCATCAGCGGACGCGATTCGCCGAACAGCGCTTCCAGCCGCGGGATCCAGGCGCGGTTACGCGCGCCGAGTATCCGCTCGTAAGGGTCGGGATAGACGCGCTTCATGTCGGCGACGGTGCGCTCCATCGTGCTCTGGTCGTTGCTGCGCCATTGCCGGACCAGATCGGCCGGATCGCTGCCGGACTCGCCCATGCCCTGCAGCGTCGCTTCCAGGAACTGCGCCGACTGCGCGTCGTTCATCGTCGAGAAGATCGCCAGCTGCGCGCCGGGCTCCTCGAGCCAGCGCACGCTGCGTCCGTCGCGCAGCGCACGCGTGTAGAAGTGCCGGTCCAGGCCGAGTTCGCCGCTGACACCCTGGCTCTGCAAACGGAACAGCTCCAGCGACAGCGCGCAGAACCAGGCGCGGAACGGCTCGCAGGCGGCGCTCGCGGCCGGTACCTGCATCTTGGCGCTGCGCTGCTGGAGTAGCTCGTACAGCGCCGGCTCGACGCTGGCCTTGAGTCCGTTGGGCGCGCGCGCGGCATCCAGGAAATTTTTCTGGAATTCCGGCTCTTCCAGCGCCGAGGGATCGGTTTCCAGCACCAGGCCGCTGGTTTCGGCGTAGGCCGCCTGCAGGCCCGACGGCAGCGGGTAGGCCGACTCCGGCAGCAGATGCACCGAGCCGACCAGCCGATGCACCACCGGCGCGCGATCCGGGAAATCCGCGCTCGTGCGGTAGACCTTCCAGCTGAAAGGCGCCGACGGCACCATCGCCGGAGCGGCGACGATCGTCGGCGGTGCGGTCGGCGATGGTGCGGGCGCCGCGTCCTCGGCGAACGCCGGCAGCGCCAGCAGCCCGCTCAGCAGCAGCGCGAGTGCGCCACCGAAAATCCGCGGCTTAGCGATGAGCGTCTTCCGGCTCGGCATCCGGCATCAGCCAGTTGCCCGGCGCGCTGCCGGCGTCACGGCCGAGGCTGGCGAAATCGAACAGCTCGCGATCGGCCAGCTGCGACGGCGCGACATTGCTCAGCGCCTTGAAGATGATCTCGCTGCGGCCCGGGTGCTCGGCCTCCCAGCTCTCCATCATGCGCCGCACCTGCTTGCGCTGCAGATGCTCCTGCGAGCCGCACAGATTGCAGGGAATGATCGGGAATTCCCGCTGCCTGGCGTATTCGGCGATGTCGGTTTCACGGCAATAGGACAGCGGCCGGATGACGATGTTGCGGCCGTCGTCGGACAGCAGCTTCGGCGGCATTGCCTTGAGGCTGCCGCCGAAGAACAGATTCAGGAAAAACGTCGCCAGGATGTCGTCGCGGTGGTGGCCGAGCGCGATCTTGGTGAAACCCTGCTCCTGCGCGTAGGTGTACAGCGCGCCGCGACGCATCCGTGAACACAGCGAGCACAGGGTCTTGCCTTCCGGCACGACGCGCTTGACCACCGAATAGGTGTCCTGCTCGATGATGTGAAAATCGACGCCGCGCGAGCGCAGGTAGTCCGGCAGCACGTGCTCGGGAAAATCCGGCTGCTTCTGGTCGAGATTGACCGCGGTGATCGAGAACTTGACCGGCGCCTTGGCCTGCAGCTGCAGCAGCATTTCCAGCATCGTGTAGCTGTCCTTGCCGCCGGACAGGCAGACCATCACGCGATCGCCTTCGACGATCATGCGGTAGTCCTGTATCGCCTGGCCGACGTTGCGGCGCAGCCGTTTCGCGAGCTTGTTGGACTCGTGCGACAGGCGCGACGCGCGCGCGACGCCGGCAGGCGCGAAACGGACGGGGACTTCGACAGCGGATTCGATCACGACGGGCAACACCACGGCAGGGACGCCAGTTTAGCCTTTTGCACCCTCTATCCGAAGCTGTAGGAGCGGATCCTATCCGCGACTGGAACCTCAAGGGCACAGTCGCGGATGGGATCCGCTCCTACAAAACCTTAAACGTCCTCGCGAACGAAGGTGCGTTCCTTGAAGCTGATCGCGAAGAAGATGAACAGCACCGATATCGCGCCCATCAAGCCGGCGAAGAACAGGAAGTAGACCGGGCCGACCAGCGCGTAGGTGGAGACGTCGGCCTTGTCGACGACGAAGTCGCCGCTGCTGACGACGTCACGGCGCTCGACCTTGTCGAGCAGCCTGATGCGCTTGCCGGCGGTGTCGATTTCGCCGACCAGGAAGGTGCCGGCCAGCGGCGCGACGGTGCCGTCGATTTCGGTGACCTTGACGCCGTTGTCGCCGCCGAAGTCGATCTTCTGGCCGGTGACGAAGTCGTCGACCTTGGCCATCGTCGCCCAGGTCTGCGCGCCGGTCTCCACCGACAGCGCCTGCAGCGGCTCGACCATCAGCGCGTTGACCGTCGCGGTCAGCGCGTTGCCCAGGCTGGTCGACACCAGGAACAGGCTCATGATGGTGCTCTTCATCACCGGCGGCGCCTGCTTGTAGGCGTATTCGAGGCAGGTGATCGACACCAGCACCTCGGCGGCGGTGAGCACGCCGTAGGCGCTGATCTGCCACCACAGGCTGACGACGTGGCCGCTCTGGATGCGCTGCTCGATCCAGGCGACGACAACGAACGACGAGGCGGTGATGAAAAAGCCCATGCCGATCTTGCGCAGCGGCGTCACCGCGAAGAACTTGCCGAGCAGCGGATAGATGCCGAAGGTGAAGATCGGGATCATCACGATGATGTACAGGCCGTTCACCACCTGCAGCTGCGCCGGCAGCATTTCGTAGTTCGCCAGCGCCGGGAACATGCCGCCGAGAAAGCCGAACAGATGCTTGTCCATCAGCCCGGACTGCGCCTGCACGGTCCAGCTGTTGCCGTTGCTCTGGTCCCACAGCGCCCAGAAGAACGCGACGAACATGAACAGGAACGATAGCCGCATGACGATGCTCAGATGCTCGCCGGTGAACGAGCGCACCAGCCAGGCCTGGAGCTCGGTCGGCAGTGCCTTGCCGAGCGGCGTTTTCAGGCAGATCGCGGCGGAAGCGGCGAGCATCGCCAGCATCATCAGCAGCGCGAACAAAAAGTTCGTCGCCAGGAAAATCCCCGCGGAAATCGCCAGCAACACCAGGAAATAGGCGATGAAACCCAGCGGCGCCAGGCCCGGATTGGCCATCGCCGCCGGCACGATCGCGAAGCGCTTGCGGCCGAGCCAGAACACCAGCGTCGCCAGCGCCATCATCAGGGCCGGCATGCCGAACGCGACCTTGGGGCCGAAATCCGGATCGCTGAGCAGCTGCGGGCAGAAGTAGATCGAGATCGACGAGCCGAGGTTGATCGACAGGTAAAAGTACGAAAACGCGCGCTCGATCAGGTGCTGGTTGGCCGAGGTGAACTGGTCGCCGACATTGGTCGACACGCAAGGCTTGATGCCGCCGGTGCCGAAGGCCATCAGGAACATGCCGACGATCAGCATCGTCGGCGTGCTGCCCAGCGCCAGCGTGGTGCAGCCGATCACGTAGACGATGGAGAAATAGATGATCGTGCGGAACTTGGCCAGGAAGATGTCCGAGACCATCGCGCCGAGCAGCGGGAACAGGTAGGCGGCGCTCTTGAACATCGCCTGCCAGCCCTGCGCCTTGGCATCGCCGAAGTGCAGGAACTGGATCATGTACTGCACCAGGATCGCGTTGACGCCGTAGAAGCAGAACCGCTCCGCGAACTCGTTGACGACGATGAAGGGGATGCCGGAGGGCATCTTGTCGGAGCGCGCAGGAGCTGCGGCGGTGGCGCTGGTCATGGTTTCGGGGGCTCCAAAATGAGAACGCCGCGTGGGCGCGGCGGTGTGGTCGAAGTCTAGCCAAAGCCGAAACAATCCGCGCCGGGGGTTTTTCCTCAGTCCGGGGCGGCCGGCAAAAGCCCGGTTGCGGGCGGCAGGCGCTCGCGCAGGCCCGCCTCGTCCAGCCCCGAAATCTCGACGAGCTTGTCCTGCGAGGATTCGCCGCGCAGCACGCGGACCGCGCCGCGCGGCACGGCGAGTACCTCGGCGAGCAGATCGATCACCGCCTGGTTCGCCTTGCCGCGTTCGGGAGCGGCGGTCACCGAGACCTTCAGGCTGTCGCCGCGCCAGCCGGTGACGGCGTTGCGCGACGCCTTGGGCGAAACCTTCAGCGCCAGCCGCGCCGACCTCACTGCGGCGCGGTCGATTCGCGCATCAGCTGCGCGTAGAACTGGATCATCCTCAGGTAGTCGGCGACCGCGATGCGCTCGTCGATGCCGTGGATGCGGTTCTCGTCTTCCTTGCCGTAGGGCATCGGCGAGAAGTTGTAGCCCTGCTCGCGCACGTGCGCGTAGTGGCGGTTGTCGGTGGCGCCGAGCACGATGCCGCTGGTCACCAGCGCCTCCGGAAACACTTCGTTGATGGCGCGCTCGATCTGCCTGAATTGCGGCGCGCTCGCGTCCGAGGCCGGCGGCGCTTCGTGGTTGAAGTCATCCACCGGCTCGATCGAGATCGCATCGTCGCCGATGCTGTCGCGCACGTGCTGCAGCACCGCGGCGATCGAATCGCCGGGCAGCAGACGGAAGTTGACGATGACCTCGCCGCTGGCCGGCAGCACGTTGTCCTTGACGCCGGCGTTGAACATCGTCGTCGCCGTGGTGGTGCGGATCAGCGCGTTGGTGGTGCGGGAAGCCGCTAACGCGCGGAACACGATCGGCGTCAGCCAGTCGCGGTTGGCGACGAGAATGCGCGTCGGCAGATCCATGTCCGGTGCCAAGCCCGCCAGCATCGCGTCCACCGGCGCAATCAGCCGCGGCGGCATCGGATGGTCTTCGAGTCTGGCCACCGCCGCGGACAGCCGGCCGACGACGCTGTGCGGCGGCGGCGTCGACGAGTGGCCGCCATCGGCGACCAGCTTCATGCGCACCGTCAGGTAGCCTTTCTCGCCGGCCATCACCGAGGCCACCGGCCGGTCGATGCCGGGCACCAGGCCATGCGTGACCGCGCCGCCCTCGTCGAGCGTGTAAGCCGCCTTGATTTCGCGATGCGCGAGCAGCGCGGCGATCGCGACGGCGCCGCGTTCGCCGCTGATTTCCTCGTCCTGGCCGAACGCGAACATCAGCGTGCGCTCCGGCGCA
Organism: Hydrocarboniphaga sp.; assembly: GCF_965279055.1. NCBI lineage: Bacteria > Pseudomonadati > Pseudomonadota > Gammaproteobacteria > Nevskiales > Nevskiaceae > Hydrocarboniphaga > Hydrocarboniphaga sp. The sequence goes on from NZ_OZ257125.1 coordinate 4,589,194, forward strand.
TAGCCCAGCTGCAGCAGCGCCTCGGCGGCTTCGAGGATCGCCAGCAGGCTGTTCTTGTCGTCGAGCGCGCCGCGGCCCCAGACGAAACCGTCGGCGATCACGCCGTCGAACGGCGGATGCGTCCAGCCACTGGCCTCGGCCGGCACCACGTCCATGTGCGCCGCCAGCAGCACCGGCGGCAGCTCGGGCTTGGTGCCTTTCCAGGTGTAAAGCAGGCTGTATTCGCTGACGCGGTCCAGCGTCAGACGCTCGTGTACCAGCGGAAAGCGGGTGCTCAGAAATTCCAGAAAGCCGGTGAAAGCCACGCGCTCGTCGTCGGGTTGGCCGGACTTGGCGACCGTCTCAAAGCGGATGCCCTGCGCGAGCCGGTCGGCGGCGGCGGCGCGATCCACCGCGATCAGCGGCGCGCTGGCGGTGATCACGGTGCGCGGCGGCAGTTGCGCGGTGCGCCAGAGCGCAAACGCGACGATGCCGAGCAGCGCGAGCACGACCACGGCGATCAGCAGCTTTTTCAGCATCGGAAGGCACACCTGGGTTCGCGCCGGAACGCGGGCGCCTTTGCGAATCTAACCGACAGCGGGCAGGCGGTCACGAACTGCGGCGCACGGATTGCCCTGTAGGAGCGGACCCTGTCCGCGACGACGACAGCGCCGCGCAAAACCAGTCGCGGACAGGGTCCGCTCCTACAGGTGCCGAAGCATCGGCAAGTTCATCTCAGGCCAGCAGGCCGCCGATCAGCGCGCCCACCACCAGCGCGCCGGCGCCGCCGATCGCGAACAGCACGGTGCCGAACGCGATCAGCGCCGCCAGCCAGGGAATGCCGATCAGCAGCTGCGCCAGCACCAGCAGCGCGATGCCCAACACCAGGCTGGGCAGGATCGACGCGAAGAACGCGCGGCCGACGCTGCCGGCGATCTTGCCGCCGACGATGCCGGCAATCAGGCTGCCGAACACCGGCAGCCAGAACAGCAGCAGCGACAGGATCAGCATCCAGAACGAGCCCCAGAACACACTGCCTTGATCTCGGCTGCCTTCGTCTCTCACTTGCTCTTGCACGAATCAATGCTCCGCGGTGGATTGAGTTTGGACTTCGCGCGGCGACAGCGCGCCGCCGCGCGCCCGCGTGACCACGCGGCTGCCCCAGATGCGCAGGTCGTCGAGCATGCAGTAGATGCTCGGCAGCGCGCCGAGGCTGACCAGCGTCGAGAACACCAGGCCGCCGATGATCGCGCGGGCCATCGGGTAATAGGCCGGGCCATCGCCACCGATCGAGGTGTCGCCGAGCGCCAGCGGCACCATGCCGAGGGTCGCCGTCGATACCGTCATCAGGATCGGGCGCAAGCGGTCTTTGGAGCCGAGCACCACCGCCTCTTCGCGGCTCATGCCGGACGCGCGCAACTGGTTGACGTGATCCACCAGCACGATGCCGTTGTTGACGACCACGCCCATCAGGATCAGCAGGCCGATCATCGCCATGAACGAGAACGTGGTGTGCGTGGCCAGAAAGAACCAGAACACGCCGACGAACGAAAAGAAGATGCCGGTGATGATCGCACTTGGCGCCAGCGTGGATTCGAACAGCGCCGCCATCACCAGATAGATCAGCACGATCGCCAACACCATGTTGACCACCATGCTCTGCATGCTGTCGGCCTCGTCGTCGAACGCCTGGCTGTAGCCCCAGCTGTAGCCCGAAGGAAACTGCAGGTCGTTGAGCACCGCCTCGACTTTCTTCTTGGCGTCTTCGCTGGTCACGCCTTCGGCGGTGCCGAACTGCACCTTCAGCGAGGCCATGCGGTTTTCGCGGGTGATATTGCCCGGCGTCGCGCCGACGTCGACCTGGGCGACCGAGCCCAGCGTGATGCGCTGACCGTCGGTGCGAATGATCGGCATCGCCAGGATCGCATCGAAGTCGGCGCGGTCTTCCTTGCGGAATTCGACCAGGGTGTCGACTTCGCCGGTGGCGGTGCGATACGGCCGCAGCTGCGTGCCGCGCATCGCCGCTGCAACCGCGTCGGCGACCTGCTGGCTGGACAAGCCGTTCTGCCGCGCGCGGTCGCGGTCGATGCGGATACGCACTTCCTGGTCTTCGGCCTCGGCGATCACGCGCACATCGGTCAGGCCGCTGACGCGCCGCAATACGCCGACGACATCGTCCGCCACGGTACGCAAATGCTCGGCCGATTCGCCGTAGACACGCACGCCGAGTTTCTCGCCGGAGCCGCTGCGATTCTGGTCGAAGCTGGGCTCGCCGATCGCCAGCTTCGGCCAGTTCTTGCGGATTTCGTCCATGACTTCGGTATTGCCGCGCGTGCGCTGCTCCTTGTCCGGCATGATCAAGGTGGTCTGTGCCTGGCCGACGTCGAAATAGCTGTAGACCGAATCGAAGCCCAGCTCCTTCTGGTGCGCGAACAGGTAGGTTTCCATCGTCGTCACCGCTTCCTCGACCTTGTCGAGCCGGTAGATGCCGTTGAGGTTGTAGTCCATCTGGATCCGCTTGCCGTCTTCCTGCGGGAAGAAATCCACCTTGATGAACATCAGCGGAATCGCGGTCGAGGCGAGCACGACGAGAATGATCAGCGCGGTCCAGCCGCGATGGTGCAAGGTCCAGCGCAAGCTGCGCAGGTAGAACGCGGACAGCGGCACCAGGAACTTGGCACCGCCGTGCGCGTCGGCACTGACCATGCGCGTGGTCAGCTGCGGAATCAGCGTGACCGCCACCAGCAGCGATGCGGCCAGCGACAGCGTGATCGTCGCCGCGACCTGGCTCATGAACACGGTCAGTTCGTTCTGGGCGCCGAACAGGTTCGGCAAGAACACGATGGCGGTACTCAGCGTGCCGGCCACCACCGCGAGGCTGACCTTGCGCACGCCGTCGAGCGTCGCCTGCGCCGGATCGCCGGTGCGGGTGCGCTCGGTGAAAATGCTTTCGGTGACGACCACCGCGTTGTCGACCAGCATGCCCACCGCGAGCATCAGGCCCATCAGCGTCAGGATGTTCAAGGTGAAGCCGAGGAAGTACATCGCCGCCAGGGTCATGCACAGCGACAGCGGCACCGACAGCGTGACGATCAGCGTCATCTTGATGTCGCGCAGGAACAGCCACAGCACCACGACCGACAGCAGTGCGCCGATGCCGCCGGCTTCCAGCAGCGAGGCCAGCGAACTCTTCACGTCCTGCGCCGAATCCTGCATTGTGAACAGCTTGATGCCGGACATCTCCGGCAGTTTTTTCACATTCTCGATTTCGGCTTTGACGCGCTCGCCGACTTCGACCAGGTTCGATCCGGTCTCCTTGAACACGTTGATGCCGATCGCGAACTTGCGGTTCAGATGGCGGCCGTAGGTCAGCTCGGGATCGGTGTAGGCGATGTCGGCGATATCGCGCAGCTTCAGGCCCTGGCCGTCGATGACGATGTTGCCGATCTGTTCCAGCGACGTGAACTCGCCTTCCGGACGCACCGTGTAGCGCATGCGCGCGTCGGTGAGCTGGCCGGCGCTGATGGCGAAGTTGGCTTTCTGCAGCTGCGCGCCGAGCTTGGAAATGTCGACGCCGTGGCTGGCGATGCGATCCGCGGCCAGCGAAATGCGCACCTGCTTTTCCTCCACGCCATACAGCTCGACCTTGGACACGCCGTTGATGCGCTCCAGCCTGCGCTTCAGATTGCGGTCGAGCATGTCGTGCGCGCCGGACAGGTCGCGGTCCGCCGAAATGCGCAGCTGCAGCATCGGCTGGCTGCTGCCGGAGAACTTCAGGATCTGAATGCGATCCAGATCGGGCGGCAGGCTTTCACGAATCGCGTCGATCTTGTCGCGCGCCTCGACGCCTTTCACCGCCAGGTCCGTGCCCCAGTCGAACTGCAGCTCCATCTCGACGCCGTTGTCCTTGGACTTGGACTGGATTTTTTTCAGTCCCACCAAGGTTGCGATCGCTTCTTCGGTCGGCCGCGTGATACGCCGCTCGACTTCCTCCGGCGTCGAATTGCGATACGGAATATTGACGACCATGAACGGGAATTCGATGTCCGGCAGCGACTCCAGCGGCAGCCGCTGGCCGGCGATCAGGCCGATCAGGGTCACACAGACGAAGAACATCGCGACCGACACGGGGCGCTTCATCGACAGCGCGGTGATGTTCATGCCCTGGCTCCGGCAAAGCGCAGGCCGAGCAGACGGCCGAACAACAGCGTGAACAGCAGTGCGATCAGCGCCGAGGCGCCGACGTCGCCCAGATAGTGATCGCCTTCGGCGACACGCGCCAGCGCGCAGATTGCCGCGAACGCCAGCAGCGGCCAGCGCCAGCGCGCAGGCAGCAGCAGCGCCGGCGGCAGCATCAGGCCCATGTAGACCGCGGCGTGGCCCGACGGAAACGAGTCGTGTCCGGCGACGAAGAAATCCTGCAGCTCGGGCTGCGCGACATAGTCGAAAGGCCGCACGCGTTCGAACACGCCCTTGAGCGCGGTGACGCTGAGGCGCGTCGCCAGCAGGACCAGAGCGGTCAGCCAGAACGGCCTCGCCATTGCGTAGCCGCCGCGCCACATCAGCAGCGCGCCGATGATCGCGATCGCCAGCGGATGCGACCATTTCGGCAGCGCCGGCTGCACGATGCGCGTCATCGTGTCGGTGAACACGCGCGAGGGCTCGACCAGGAAGCTGGCGTGCTGGTGCAGGAACATCGCCAGCGGGCGATCGAGCAGCAGCGTGCCGAGCAGCACCAGCAAGATCAGCGAAACGCCGGCGATCAGCGTCGCCCGGATCGGCGGCAATGAAGACATGTTCGTACTCATGCCCTCATTTCAGAACGTCAGGCCGCCGGTCCAGCAGCGTGTACATCACCGGAATCACCAGCAGGGTCAGGAAGGTCGACACCGTCAGACCGCCGATCACGGTGATCGCCATCGGCCTTTGCACTTCGCCGCCGGCGCCCATGCCGATCGCGATCGGCAGCAGGCCGAGCACCGCGGTCGCGGTGGTCATCAGGATGGGGCGCAGGCGGGTACGGCCGCCGGCGAGGATCGCGTCGTACTTGGACAGGCCCTCGTCGCGTTTGCGGTTGACCAGATCGATCAGCACGATGCCGTTTTTCACGACGATGCCGGCGAGGATGATCATGCCGATCAGCGCGACCACGTTGATGATCGAGCCGGTGACGTACAGCGCGCCGATCGCGCCGATCGCGGCCAGCGGAATCGTGAACAGGATGACGAAGGGATGCACCAGCGATTCGAACTGCGAGGCCATCACCAGGTAAACCAGGAACACCGCCAGCGCCAGCGCGAACTGCAGCGACTTGAACGAAACTTCCATCTCCTCGCTCTGGCCGGCAACGAAGGCGCTCATGTTCTGCGGCATCGCCACCGAGCCGACGATGCGGTTCAGCTCGACCACGGCCTCGGACAGATCACCGCCCTCGGCGAGCTGGGCGGAGACCACGACCACACGCGACTGGCTGATGCGGCGGATTTCACTCGGCCCGCTGCGCAGTTTCACGTCGGCGACCGCCTGCAGGGTCACCGGCCGTGCCGCGTCCGGATTGATCACCAGCCGGCGCACGTCTTCGACACTGGAGCGATCGCCTTCGGAACCGCGCACCAGCACGTCGATCTCGCGATCGTTCAATCGATAGCGCGTGGCGACGTCGCCCTGCACCGAGTTGACCACGCGGTTGGCGAGGTCCGCCGTGTCGAGGCCGAGCTTGGCGGCACGCTCCTGGTCGAACAGGATCTGGATTTCCGGATGCCCCGGCGCTTGCGTGCTTTCGATCTCGGTGAAGCGGCCGGACGCGCGCATCTTCGCGCGGATGGCTTCGGAGACGCGGATCAGGTTGTCCAGATCGTAGCCGGAGATTTCGACTTCCAGCGGCGCTTTCAAGGTAAACAGCGTCGGCCGCGTATAACGATAAGTCAGGCCGGGAATTGCTTCCAGCGGCTTCTGCAGCTGCGCGATCACGTCGGTTTCGCGATCGTAGTGCCCGCTCTTGATGCCCAGATTCAGCACGCCGTGATTTTCGCCGCCTTCGTCGGCGGACACGTCGAGACGATTGCCCTGCCCCGCGATCGAGAAGTTCGACGCCAGCCACTGTTTGCCGGTGTCGCTGTTGTCCAGGTCGCGCGACAGGTCGCGCAGCACCGAGTCGGTACGCGCCAGCGGCGTGCCCGGCGGCAGTTCGATTTCGGCGCGCAGCTCGCCCTGATTGAACGGCGGAATCAGCTCGACGCCGATGCGCGTCAGCAGCCACAGGCTGGCCGCGAACAGCGCCAGCGCGGTGCCGAGCACCAGCGCACGGTTGCGCAGCGCCCATCCGAGCGTGCGTTCGTAGCCGGCCTCGAAGCGATCGAACATCGCCTGGAACACGCGCGACAGCGGACGGAAGATCAAACCCAGCAGGTAGCCGATGCCACGGAAAATCCGCACGAAAACCCACAGCACGCCGAACGGCGCCTGCTCGAACACGCCGTAGCGCGTCGCCGAGGCGCCGCGGCGCAGCCGGCCGAAGCGGCCGCTGGCATCACGGATCGGCTCGGCCTGCGGCGGCGGTGTTTTCTTGTTGCCGCGCGCGGCCAGCATCGGAATCAGCGTGAACGACACGATCAGCGAAAAGATCAGCGCGCCGGTCACGACCAGCGCCTGGTCCGAGAACAGCTGGCCGGCGATGCCCTGGACGAACACCATCGGGAAGAACACCGCGACGGTCGTCAACGTGGATGCGACCACCGCGGCGCCGACTTCGGATGCGCCTTCCACCGCCGCCTGCGCCGGCTCCAGGCCGAGCTCGCGTTTGCGCATGATGTTTTCGAGCACGACGATGGCGTCGTCGACGACCAGGCCGATCGCCAGCGCAATGCCGCCCAGGCTCATGATGTTCAGCGACAGGCCGGCGCCATACATCACGTTGAACGTCGCGATCACCGACACCGGGATCGAGATCGAAATCACCGCAGTGATCCAGGCGCTGCCGAGAAACAGATAGACGATCAGCACGGCGAGCACGCCGCCGATGATCGCGGCGTCGCGCACTTCGTGAATCGCACTTTCGATGAAGATGCTCTGGTCGTACAACGGCTTCAGCTCGACGTCGGCCGGCAGCGATTTCTTCATCGTCTCGATGCGCTTGTTGACGATCTGCGCGGTCTCGACGGTGTTGCCGTCGCCTTCCTTGTAGATGTCGATCTCGACCGCCTCGGCGCCGCCGATGCGGATCACCGCCTCGCGCTCCTTGAAGCCGCTGCGCACTTCGGCGACATCGCGCAGATAGATCGGCTGCATCTCACCGGTCGCGGTGGGCCGCGACGTCAGAATGACGTTGCGCATCTGCTCCAGATCGCTGAACTGGTTCAGGGTGCGCACCAGATAGCGACTCGCGCCCTGCTCGACCCGGCCGCCGGACAGGTTCACGTTCTCGGCCTTGAGCCGCGCGCCGATCGACTCCAGCGTCAAGCCCTGCTGGGCGAGCTTGTGCAGGTCGACCAGCACCTGCACCTCGTCCTCCAGACCGCCGCTGATTTTCACCGCGGCGACGCCGCCGACGGCTTCCAGCGGCTTCTGGATCAGATCCTCGGCGATGCGGCGCAGCCGTTTCAGGCTGATTTCTTCGGAAGTGTTGCGCGCGTGCTCGTCGGTCTTCAGCGCCAGGCCCATGCGCAGAATCGGGTCGCTCGAGGGGTCGAAGCGCAGCACCACCGGGCGCTTGGATTCTTTCGGCAGCTCCAGCGTGTCGAGCTTCTCGCGCACGTCGAGCACCGCGTAATCCATCTTCGTGCCCCAGTTGAATTCCAGGGTCACGTCGCTGGTGCCGGCGCGCGAGGTCGAGGTCACGCGGCGCACGTTCTTGATCACGCCGACGACTTCCTCGATCGGCTTGCTCAGCAGGGTTTCGATCTCGGTCGGCGCCGCGCCTTCCAGCTCGGTGCGCACCGTCAGCGTCGGATACGACAGATTCGGCAGCAGCGTCACCGGCAGCCGCGACAGCGACACCAGGCCGAACAGCAGCACGGCCAGTGTGAACATCACCACGGCGACCGGGCGCCGGGTTACGAAAGCCAGCATTAGCGGTGCTCCCCGAAGCTGCGGCATCTCGGTGCCGTTCCTCCCGAGTAGGCGCGAAACGCGCGCCGTATCGAGGGACTGCGCGAGGCCGTCGGTCCCTCGATACGCCCGCTGCGCGCGCTACTCGGGAGGAACGGAGTTTCGGTCAAGGCGGCGGGCGCGGGCATCGTCAGACCTTGGGCGCGGCCGGCGCGGCGGTGGTCACCGGCGTCGCCGGCTTCAAGGGCTGCACGATCTCGACCTTGGCGTCGTCCTTGAGGCTGGACTGGCCGGTGGTCACCACCGCGTCGCCGGCCTTGAGGCCTTCGACGACTTCGAAGTTGTCGGCGTCGCCGTAGCCGGTCTTGATCAGCCGGCGGTGGGCGCGGCCATCGGCGACCACGTAGACCGATTCGGCGGCGTCCTCGACCAGCACCGCGTCGCGCGGCACCAGCAGCGCCGAGTCGCGGCGGTCGTAGAGGATCTCGGCGCGCGCGAACATGCCCGGACGCAGCTCGTTCTGCTTGGCGTCGATGGTCACGGTGACCTTGACCGTGCCCGAGCTGGCGTCGACGGTCGGGTTGATCAGGCTGACCACGCCGCCGAAGTTCTTGCCCGGCCAGGCGTCGACCGACAGGTTCACGTGATGCTCGGGCTTGAGCTTGTAGATGTCGCGCTCGGGCACGTAGATCGCCGCGCGCAGCCGTTCGAGCTGGGTCACGCGAAACGCCTGGGTACCGGCGACGATCTGGTTGCCGCGCTTGATGTAGCGCGCGCTGACCACGCCGTCGAACGGCGCGCGGATCTCGGACTCCTTCAGCGCCAGCGCGGCGAGGTCGGCCGCGGCGCGCGCGGCGGCGAGGTCGTACTGGGTTTTGTCGTAAGCCTCGCGCGACACCAGGTTGCGCTGGTAGACCGACTTCAGACGGGTGAAGTCCTGCTCGAGCCGGTCGACGTCGGCCTGGGCGCGCGCGACCTCGAAGCGCAGCTTGTCGGTCTCGAGCTTGGCCAGGGTCTGGCCGGCGCGGACCTTGTCACCCTCCTCGACCAGCACCTGCTCGATGGTGCCGCCCTGCTTGGCCATCACCGTGGCCTCGTTCTCGGCCTCGAGCGTGGCGGTGCCGCGGTAGGCGGCGTCGATCGGCCCGTTGACCACCTTGGCGGTCTCAACCGGTATCGACGGCTCCTCTTTTTTCTCTTCCTCTTTCTTGCCGCCGCAGGCGCTCAGCAACAGCAGAACCAGCAGCGCCGGGGCGAGGGCGGAGCGCTGAAGGGTCTTGGTGATGGTCATATTCATTAATGGTCGAAGTCTTGAGGCAGGCATTCCACGCACTGTGCCAAGCTGCGGGCATATGCAAGTGGCTGAATAAAAAGGTTTTTGAATTTTGAATTTACGCCGGCCGGCTGGCGCCGGCGCGCAAACGGCGAGTGCTTGGCGAAAATCGCCATCTTGTGATTCACAAGGTCTCCCCCGCGGAGCCGGCGAGCATTCACTGCTATCCCAAGCCCCTTGGACGCTGCAAACCCGGTTTGGGTTGCATCGGCAAGCAAAAGCCGGCGATGGGCTACCATAGTAGCCCGCTACACACACAGAGCTCTTGATCATGCAGATTGCTGACCGCTGCGCCGTCTCGTTCCATTACACCCTCAAAAACGACGCTGGCGAGGTGATCGATTCCTCCGAAGGTTCGTCGCCGCTGGCCTACCTGCACGGCGCCGGCAACATCGTGCCGGGCCTGGAGAATGCGCTGACCGGCAAGAACCCGGGCGACAAGCTCAGCGTGAAAGTGTCGCCGGCCGAAGGCTACGGCGAGCGCGACGCGCGCCTGATCCAGGACGTGCCGCGCCGCGCGTTCCAGGGCATCAAGGACATCAAGGCGGGCATGAGCTTCACCGCCGACGGCCCGCAGGGTCCGAGCCGCGTGACCGTGACACGCGTCGCCGGCGATATGGTCACCGTCGACGGCAACCATCCGCTGGCCGGCGAGAACCTGAACTTCGATGTCGAGATCACCGCCGTGCGCGAAGCCAGCGCCGAAGAACTCGAGCACGGTCACGTGCACGGCGAAGGCGGCCATCACCACTAGTCATCACCAGTAGGCGGCGCCTCGGTGCCGCCTGTTGCGGGAAGTTTTTCGATGCCGGGTTTGAAATCTCGTGCGGCCGCAGGGCCGCTCGCTGTCGCGGTATTGGCGGGCGCGCTGCTGGCCGCCGGCTGTGTCGCGGCGCCACCGCCGCCGGTGGAAGTATTCCAGCCGATTACGCTGGAACAGGCGATCGCCGCGCCGTATCGCGATGCCAACCGCGCCCGCGACCTCTACCGCCATCCGTTGCAGACGCTGGAATTCTTCGGCATCGAAGACGATATGACCGTGGTCGAGGTCTGGCCCGGCAGCGGCTGGTACTCGGAGATCCTGGCGCCGTTCCTGCGCGCACGCGGCCGCTACGTTGCCGCGCAGTACCCGGACGCGCCCAGCGCGCCGGACTACCAGAAGAAGACGCTGGCCCAGTACAAGAAGGCGCTGGCCGGCAACCCCCAGCTGTTCAGCCGCGTGCAGCTGACCGGCATCGGCAAGCCCAATTTCTACATGCCGGTGCCGCCCGGCACGGCCGACATGGTGCTGACCTTCCGTAACGTGCATAACTGGCTGGCCGACGACAATTCGCGCGAGATGTTCGCCACGTTCTATCGCTCCCTGAAACCGGGCGGCGTACTCGGCATCGTCGAGCACCGCGGCTTCGACGACACCACGCGCGAAGACTCGATCCGCACCGGCTATGTCAGCCAGGAATACGTCGTGCAGCTGGCGCAGGACGCCGGTTTCACCTGGGTCGCCTGGGAAGAGATCAACGCCAATCCCCGCGACACCAAGGACCATCCGGGCGGCGTCTGGTCGCTGCCGCCGACGCTGCGCCTGGGCGAAGTCGACCGGCTCAAGTACCTGACGATAGGCGAGTCCGACCGGATGACGCTGAAGTTCGTCAAACCCGCCGTACCGGCGCCTGCGGCGCCTTGACAACCACCGCCGCTCTTCGGGCGGGGAGCCACGCTTGTCGAGATTTTGTCTAGCTGCTGACGGGGCCGGCGGCGACCGATTCCGCAACCACTTCGGGTAACAGCTCGTAACCGATGATGCCCATTTGTTTCCGGATAACCGGAACCCGGCGAGAAACATCCCCATCATCAGGAGTGGAACATGATCCGTAAAACCCTTTTGGCCGCCGCCATGCTGGTCGGCAGCGGCCTGGCGCATGCCGGCGTCGACGTCAAAGACCTGCAGGTCATCGGCCTGACCGGCGACCAGCAGCTGATCAGCTTCGCCGCCGGCAAGGCCAACAAGGCCGTCGCGATCGGCAGCATCAGCGGCCTGACCACCGACACCTCGATCGTCGGTATCGACTACCGCGTTCAGGACGGCAAGCTGTACGGCGTCGGCAATGCCGGCGGTGTTTACACCATCGATACCGGCACCGCGGTGGCCACGCTGGTCAACAACCTCAGCGTGTCGCTCAGCGGCACTCAGTTCGGCGTCGACTTCAACCCCGCGGCGGATCGCCTGCGTATCATCAGCAACGCCGGCCAGAACCTGCGCCACAACGTCAACACCGGCGGCGTCACACTGGAAGACGGCGCGCTGAACTACACCCCCGGCACCACCGTGCCCGGCATCGCCGCCGCGGCCTACACCAACAACGATCTCGATCTGCTGACCGGCACCAGCCTGTTCGACATCGACCCGGCGCTCGACCAGGTGGTGCTGCAGAGCCCGCCGAACAACGGCTCGCTGGCCCTCACCGGCAAGCTCGCCGTCGACACCGGTAGCGCAGTCGGCTTCGACATCTACACCGACCTGTCGTCGACCAACCGCAACAACGTCAACATCGCGCTCGCCAGCCTCAGCGTCGGCGGCGTCACCGGGATGTACTCGATCAACCTGCTGACCGGCGAAGCGCAGCTGTTCAACCGCTTCGCGAGCACCTTCAGCGTCACCGACATCGCCGTGCCGCTGGGCCAGCAGTTGGCGCCCTAGTAGCGACTGCATCAAAAAAAACCGGCCGCTGCGGCCGGTTTTTTTTAGTCGCCAGCGCTGTCATACGGCAGCGAGCCGAAGCGCTGGTCCCAGTCGTCGCGTTCGCGGATCAGGCGCAGGTCCTGCCAGATGACGTAGGGCTCGGTGTTCAGCGACTGGCCGACGCTGCTTGCCGCCAGATCGACGTTGCTGGCGACGCGCTGGCTGCCGCTGATGTGCTCGGCGCGGCCGTTGGCGTCGCGGCGCAGTTGCGGCAGCGCGCCTTTCAGCGCGCGCGCGCAGGCGGCCGCGTCGTCGGGCTTGTAGCCGACTTCGAACAGCCGGTCGTTGAAGAACTGCAAGGTCAGTCGGCCGTGAGTGCCGAGCAGCGGGTAATGCTGCAGTGTCAGCGTGTCGATCGCATGCACCGGGTAGCGCGGGTCGGGCGGTGGCGTCATCAGCCGGTGTTCGGGCTCGAGTTTTTTGGCGCTGAACTCACGGCGCACCTGGTCGAGGCTGGCGTAGCTGCTGAGACCGGCGAACAGCGGGCGGCCCGGCTGGCGGCGCGTGTAATCCTCGCTTGAGACCTGCACCGTCGGCGCGGGCTGCTTGGGTTTGAAGCGGCTCGGCAGATCCGCGCGCAGGCCATACCAGGTAGTCGCAACCGATGCGCACACGACCAGCATGATGGCGTAAGGCGTCGCGGAACTCATGGCGATTCCCGGTGCTGCCCGCTAAAGCAGGCGCCCGATATTGCCTCAGACACGACCGGCAGGCCCGCGACCGCAGTGACACCCGGTCATCCTGATCGGGCCACCGGTCGTCACGGCAGCCGGTACGGCAACGCGCCGAAACGCGCGTCCCAGTCGTCGCGCTGAGCGGTCAGGCGCAGGTCCTGCCACAGCAGGTAGGGCTCGGTCGCCAGACTCTTCCCCACCGTGCTGGCGGCGAGTTCGACATTGGTCGCCAGCCGCCAGGCGCCGTCGACGCGCTCGGCGCGGCCGTTGCGATCACGCCGCAGCAGCGTATCGGCGCGCTTCAATGCGCTGGCGCAGGCGGCCGCGTCGTCGGGTTTGAAATCGACTTCGAACAGCCGGTCGTTGAAGAACTGCAGGCTCAGGCGGCCGGCGGTGCCGAGCATCACGAAGCGCTCGACCGTCATCGTATCGATCACATGCGGCGGATAACGCGGATCCGGCGGCCGCGCCAACGTGCGCCGCGACCAGGGATGGCCCTGCTGCCGCAACAGCGCGCCGGTGTCGGCGATGCTCGCATAGCTGACGAAACCCGCGACCAGCGCCAGAGCGGGTTCGCGCTGCAGATACCGCGCGCTGTCCGGGTGCTGCGCCGGTGCGCGCAGACACCACCACAAGCCCGCCGCGATCGCGGGCAGCGCGATGCACAGCAGCAGCGGCCAGCGCGCGGGCAACTTCATCCGGGCTTGCCGTTCAAGGCGCAGTGAAACTGAAGCCGCTGATGACCACTTCCATCGGCAAGGCGTTCATCGGCGGCTGCCCCTGGTTGAGCCACAGGTTCAGATGCACGACTTCATTGCCCGGCGTCGGGATGCTGCCGGCACGCGTATCGCTCCACTGCGCCAGCGTCACATCACCGGCCTTGCTGCTGAACGCGATTTTTTTTGCCGCCCATTTGAACTGGTGCGTGGTCTTGGCGTAACCGGTCGCCAGCGACCATTCGTAGAACGTGCCGTCGCGCGGCGGCTGCACCGTGTACTGCACGTTGTTGGGATTGTCGACGACGCTCCACTTGGCGAACTCGATGTCGATTTCGCGATAGTGCTGCGCCGGTGACACGTCGTAGGTGAACAGGCCGAGCACGATGTTCGGATCGATGTCGCCGAGATCGGTGGCGAGCTTGAACTGATAGGTGCCATAGCCCAGCGACTGGTTCAGATAAACCTCGGCGCACTGCCAGTTGCCCTGGCCGTCCTGGGTGATTTTCAGATGCAGCTTGCCCTTGGAATCGACCCAGACGTTGTTGCTGCTGTCGGAGAAATGATTCGGCCCCGGGCCGGCGACGTCGTCGCCGCTGCTCTTCACGCTCCACTGGTAGCCGGCGAAGTCAATCAGCCGCGGAGCAGCCCAGGCCGGCGTCAGCAGCAGGCTGGCGATCAGCGCCGCCGACGCGCGCATCGAAGATTTCATCGTTGGACGCCCCTTGGATATTCGTCTCTACAGCTTGCGCCAGCGCCGTGGTGACGACCAGGGGGGACGGCTCGGCGGCAGATTTGCGGCGACAAGAGCCGAACCTGTAGGAGCGGACTTGCCCGCGACTGCGAGCCAGCCGGTCGCGGGCAAGCCCGCTCCTACAACAGACCGGGAATCAGTCCTCGGGCTCGTATCCCAGATTCGGCGCCAGCCATTTTTCGGCCTCGGCCATGGTCCAGCCTTTGCGCCGGGCGTAGTCGGCGACCTGATCCTTGTTGATGCGGCCGACGACGAAGTACTGCGATTCCGGATGCGCGAAGTACCAGCCCGAAACCGCGGCGCCGGGCCACATCGCATAACTCTCGGTCAGCGTGATGCCGGCGTTGTTGTCGACGTCGAGCAGCTGCCACAAGGTGCCCTTCTCGGTGTGCTCGGGGCAGGCCGGATAGCCCGGCGCCGGACGGATGCCCTGGTACTTCTCGTCGATCAGCGAGGAGTTGTCGAGGCGCTCATCGGGTACGAAGCCCCACCATTCCTTGCGCACGCGCTGATGCAGGCGTTCGGCGAAAGCCTCCGCCAGACGATCGGCGATCGACTCGAGCAGGATCGCGTTGTAGTCATCGTTGTTGCGCTTGAACTCTTCGACTTTTTCGCTGCTGCCAATGCCGGCAGTCACCGCGAACGCGCCGACGTAGTCGTGCAGGCCGGTCGACGCCGGCGCGACATAGTCGGCCAGCGAACGATGCGGCACGCCAGGGCGGTGCTCGCTCTGCTGCCGCAGGTTGTGCAGTCGCGTCAGCTCGTGCTGGCGGGTCTCGTCGGTGTAGATCGCGATGTCGTCGTTGTCCACGGCGTTTGCCGGGAACAGGCCGAACACCGCGTTGGCGCGCAGCCATTTGTGCTCGATGATGTCGTCGAGCATCTTGTTGGCGTCGGCGAACAGCTTGCGCGCGGTTTCGCCGCTGGCCGGGTTGTTAAGCAGATCCGGGAAGCGGCCTTTCAGCTCCCAGGAAATGAAGAACGGCTGCCAGTCGATGTACTCGCGCAGCTCGGCGATCGGATAGTCGCGCAGCGTTTTGATGAACTGCGTCGCGTGCTCATGGTGGTGATCGCAGGGCGACGTCGACACGGTGTCTTCGCGCAGCGAAGCGGGTGCGGGAGACGTCGCGTGGCTCGCGCCCGGCTCATCTCGCGGATCGGCAGGCGGCCGGACGCGAGCCGGGCCTTCACAGACATCCTTCGCCTGCTGCAGCAGCATGCGCGGACGGAACGGCTTGGCCGTGCTCCAGTCGATCGGCGTGCGATTGGCGCGCGCGGCATCGATCGGCAGATATTTTTCCTGCCGGTCCTTGTTGGCGTGACGCTCGCGGATCGCCTGGTAATCCTTGTTGACCTCGGCCATCAGCTTCGGCCGCTGCTCGTCTGACAGCAGCGCGGAGGCGACCGGCACCGAGCGCGAGGCGTCCTTCACCCACACCACCGGGCCGTGATACTGCGGCGACACTTTCACCGCGGTGTGCGCGCGCGACGTCGTGGCGCCGCCGATCAGCAGCGGGATGTCGAAGCCCTGACGCTCCATTTCTTTCGCGAGCGTGACCATCTCGTCCAGCGACGGCGTGATCAGGCCGGACAGGCCGATGATGTCGGCTTTCTCGGCTTTCGCCGCGTCGAGAATCTTCTGGTACGGCACCATCACGCCGAGATCGACGACGTCGTAGTTGTTGCACTGGAGTACGACGCCGACGATGTTCTTGCCGATGTCGTGCACGTCGCCCTTGACCGTCGCCATCAGGATCTTGCCCTTGGCTTTGGCCACGTCGCCGGGCTTCTTTTCCGCTTCGATGAACGGGATCAGGTAGGCCACCGCCTTCTTCATAACGCGAGCGGATTTGACCACCTGCGGCAGGAACATCTTGCCGGCACCGAACAGGTCGCCGACCACGTTCATGCCGTCCATCAGCGGGCCTTCGATCACCTCGATCGGGCGGCCGCCGCGCTCGAAGATTTCGGCGCGCAACAGTTCGGTGTCGGCCTCGACGAACTGGTCGATGCCCTTCACCAGCGCATAAGTGATGCGCTCGCCCAGCGGCAGCGAGCGCCAGGCTTCGTCGGCGACTTCCTGCTTGCTGCCGTCGCCCTTGAACTTGCCGGCGATTTCGAGCAGGCGCTCGGTGCCGTCGGCGCGGCGATTCAAAATCACGTCCTCGATACGCTCGCGCAGCTCGGGATCGAGCTGGTCGTAGACCACCAGCGCGCCGGCGTTGACGATGCCCATGTCCATGCCGGCGTTGATCGCGTGATACAGGAACACGCTGTGGATCGCCTCGCGCACCGGATTGTTGCCGCGGAACGAGAAGCTGACGTTGGACACGCCGCCGCTGATGTGCGCGCCCGGCAGGTTCTGCTTGATCCAGCGCGCGGCCTCGATGAAATCGACGCCATAGTTGTTATGCGCCTCGATGCCGGTGGCGACCGCGAACACGTTCGGATCGAAGATGATGTCTTCCGGCGGAAAGCCCACCTGCTCGACCAGGATCTTGTAGGCGCGGCCGCAGATGGTCTTGCGCCGTTCGAGGTTGTCGGCCTGGCCTTCTTCGTCGAAGGCCATCACCACGACCGCGGCGCCGTATTTGCGGCACAGCCGCGCTTCGCGAATGAATTTTTCTTCGCCTTCCTTCATCGAAATCGAGTTGACGATGGGCTTCCCCTGTACGCAGCGCAGGCCCGCTTCGATGACTTCCCACTTGGACGAATCCACCATCACCGGCACGCGCGAAATGTCGGGCTCGGACGCGATCAGTTTCAGGAACCGGTCCATCGCCGCGACGCCGTCGAGCATGCCCTCGTCCATGTTGACGTCGATGACCTGCGCGCCGGCCTCGACCTGCTGGCGCGCGACGGTCAGTGCCGCCGAGTAATCACCGGCCTTGACCAGATCGCGGAACTTGGCCGAGCCGGTGACATTGGTGCGCTCGCCGACGTTGACGAAGCGGATCGCGCTGGTCAGGTTCAGCGGCTCCAGGCCGGACAGCTTGGTGATGCCGTCGTGCGGCACCGGCACGCGCGGCGCGATGCCGGCGACTTCGCGCGCCATCGCGCCGATGTGGCCGGGCGAGGTACCGCAGCAGCCGCCGACGATATTGATCAGCCCGGCTTGCGCGAATTCGCGCACGATCGCGGCGGTTTCATCCGGGGTTTCGTCGTATTCGCCGAACGCGTTCGGCAGACCGGCGTTCGGATAACAGCTCACGTAACAGTCGGCGAGCCGCGACAGCTCGGCGATGTAGGGGCGCATGTCCTTGCCGCCGAGCGCGCAGTTCAGGCCGATCGCCAGCGGGCGCGCGTGTCGCACCGATGCCCAGAACGCCTCGGTGACCTGGCCCGAGAGCGTGCGGCCCGAGGCGTCGGTGATGGTGCCGGAAATCACCACCGGCCAGCGCCGGCCGCGTTCTTCGAACAGCGTCTCGACGGCGAAAATCGCGGCTTTCGCGTTCAGCGTGTCGAAGATGGTTTCGATCAGCAGCAGATCGACGCCACCATCGACCAGGCCATTGGCCTGCTCCAGGTACGAGGCCACGAGTTCTTCGTAGCTGACGTTGCGCTTGCCCGGATCGTTGACGTCCGGCGAAATGCTCGCGGTGCGATTGGTTGGCCCAAGCGCGCCGGCGACGAAGCGCGGCTTGGCCGGGTTCAGCGCGGTGACTTCGTCGCAGGCCGAGCGCGCCAGCCGCGCGGCGGCGAGGTTCATCTCGTACGCGAGCGACTCCATGCCGTAGTCGGCCATCGAGATCACCTGCGCGTTGAAGGTGTTGGTCTCGATGAAGTCGGCGCCCGCGTCGAGGTACTTGCGGTGGATCTCGCGAATGATCTGCGGCTGGGTCAGCACCAGCAGATCGTTGTTGCCCTTGAGATCGCGATGCCAGTCGGCAAAACGCTCGCCGCGGTAGTCCGCCTCTTCGAGCCGGTAGCCCTGGATCATCGTGCCCATGGCGCCGTCGAGCACCATCACCCGCTCGGCCAGCAGGCGCTTGAGGACATCGGAACAGTCGGGGCGGAGGGCGGGGCTGGCGTCGTACATGGCCGATTATAACCCGCCGGATATCTTGTCATCCGGATAGACGGATGAATCCGGCTGCGCGCGCCCCCGAGACCCCATGAACCGCCTATCAGCAGCCGCGCATCCATTGATCTTACCCACTGCCCGCCGTCGTTGCGGGGCGGCGACACTGGCGCATGGTCCACACCTACGATCCCGGACGCGGTCCCGTCAGCCCTAGCGGCGGTCACCCGCTGGTCGACGAGCTTTGCGAAGCCGCAGTCGAGCAGCACCGGCAGCTGCTCGCGGCGCTGCTGCGCAGCGTGGAGCGCGCGCCCGCCGAGGCGCGCCTGCAGATCGACCTCGCCAGCCGGCTGCGCCTGGACCGCGCCAACCTGCAGCGGCGCTATCTGCGCGAAATCGGCCGTCGCTTCGACCCGCTGGCGCAGGCGCAGGCGCCGGGCGGCAGCGCCGAGCGCGAGCTGCAGCGCTACACCCGGCCACCGGCCGAGGCGCTGCAGGAGCAGATGGCGCTGGACGAACTGGCGCGCCGGCTACGCGCCACCCACGAACCTCGCTTGAACGCGCTGGAACAGCGGCTGCGCGCGCTGGTACGGCGCAGCGCGCTGCCGATCGCGCCGGCGGTGTATTCACCGGCGACCGCGCTGGAGAGCTTTCGCGTCGCGCTGGAGGCGCTGGACTTCGATCTGGCGCAGCGTCAGGTGCTGCTCGCCTTGTACGAGCCGGCCGCCAATGCCGCGTTCGCCGAGCTCTACGATCAGGCCTTGCAGACCCTGGATCGGCGCGCCGCCGAACCGGCCGCGACCGCGCCGACGCCGTCGATGCCGGCCCACCATCAGACCCTGTGCGTCGACGACGCGACCTTGCGTGCGCTGCGCCGCGAGCCGGCCGGCGGCCTGCACCGCGCCGATTCGCGGCTGGCGGCGAGCCTGCTGGCGCTGATCCGCGACACCGCGCCGGATGAAGTCGAGCGCCAGCCGGTGGTGCAGCGCATCGCGCTGCTGTGCCGGCTCTGCGCCAGCTGGTTCGAGCCGCTGACGCCGGCCGCGCGCCAGGACGTCGAGCGGCTGCGTTTCACGCTGATCAAAATCGTGCTCGCCGACTCCGGCTTCCTGCTCAGCGCCGGCCACCCGCTGCGCTCGCTGCTGCGCGACGCCTGCGATCACCAAGACGAGCGCCGGCGCCGCCAGGCCTGCTCCCGTGTCGACCAGGTGGCGATGAGCGCCGAATTCGTCACCAGCGGCCTGCCGCTGCTGACGGCGCTGACGATCGCGCAGATCGACGCCTGCCTGGACCAGCTGCGCCAGCACGACAGCAGCCGCGAGGAAGCGCGCATCGGCGAGGCGCGTCGCCAGGTCGCGCAGGCGCTGGAGCATGCGACCCTGCCGCATGCTCGGCCGCAGGGCCTGCGCCTGTTCCTGCGTGGCGGCTGGGGGCCGCTGCTGACGCAGCGCCTGCTGCGCCACGGCCGTCCGTCGGCGCCCTGGCAGGACGCGCTCGATCTGCTCGACCGCATACTCAATGCATTGAGCAGCGAGGCGACGCGGGTACGCGAGTTCGAGGCCCTGCTCGGCGAAGTTTCGGCCGAGCTGTTCGAGGCCGGCATGCGCGCCGAACGCTGCGAGCGCCTGCAGCAGGCGCTGCGCGAAGCGTATTACGAGCTGCGGGTTGCCGCCGATACGATGTCGGCGCCGGCGGCGGCCAATGCCGGCGCGATGCCGGGCATCGGCGTGCTGGAGCTGCCGGAGTTTGTCGACGGCGCCGACAACGTCAGGCCGGACAAGGCACCGCGAACCGCCGACGACGGGCCTGATCTGGAACTGCGCCGGATTCGCTTCGCGAGCTGAGGTCATCCAGGTGAAAACTGGGGTCGGTCACCACCACGCCATCCCGGGTTTCACCCGGGCTACACCCGCCGTCCTCCCTTGGGGCGGCTTCAGCCGAACGGCGCCTCGTGGACGTGCACGCCGCGCTGATTGCTGAACGCGCAGGCGATCATCGCCGCGGCGACCTGCTGCGCGCTCACCGGCGCGTAGCGCGCCAGCCGGCCGCGCGTGATCAGGCCCAGGGCCGGTGCCAGCTTCTGCGCGATCTGTTCGGCAGGCCGCGATTCGCTGCGCTCGCCCATCAGCAGCGACGGCCTCAGGATATGCAGCGCCTCGAAGCCGACGCCGCGCAGATCGCGTTCGACTTCGCCCTTGACGCGGCTGTAGAACGCCGGTGATTTCACACTGCTGCCGATCGCGGAAACCAGCATGAAACGCCGGCTGCCGGCGTGATGCGCGGCGCGCGCCACCGCCATCACCAGATCGTGATCGACATGCGCGAACGCCTTGCGCGAGCCGGCTTTGGCGATCGTCGTACCGAGCGCGCAGTAGACATCGTCGGCCTGCAGGGCATCGGCGTGCACCGACAGATCGTCCAGATCGCTCAGCACCACCTCGAGCCGTGGATGCTGCACCGGCAGCGCGCGGCGACTGAGCGCGGTCACGCGCGAGTAGCGCGGCTCGTCCAGCAGCTGCTGCAGCAGCTGCGTACCGATCAGGCCGGTGCTGCCGGCAAGCAGCGCGGTTCGGGTCACGGGCATCGCTCCTTCCAGGTCCTGCCGCAGCATGCCAGCAAGGCCTCGGTGGGCCCAAGCGCGGCGCCGGCATAATGGCCGCCTGCCTAAGCCCCTGCCGCCATGACCGACTTCAGCCTGCATCCCCAGCTCGCCGCCGACTGCACGGTGCTCGCCGACGCGCCGCTGTCGCGGCTGCTGCTGATGAACGACGCGCAGTACCCCTGGTTCATCCTGGTGCCACGCCGCGCCGGCCTGCGCGAAATCTACGAGCTGGACCTGGCCGGCCAGCAGCAGCTGCTGGCGGAATCCGTGGAATTCGGCCGCGCGGCGATGCAGGCCTTCGGCGGCGACAAGCTCAATGTCGCCGCGCTCGGCAACATGGTGCCGCAGCTGCACCTGCATCATGTCGTGCGCAGGATCGGCGATCCGGCCTGGCCGGCGCCGGTCTGGGGCCGGCATCCGGCCGTGCCCTATACGCCCGGGCAGATCAGCGAACGGCAGCAGGCGCTGCGTCCGCGGCTCGGCGCCGACTGGCGCTGGCTGTAGCGCCACGTCGCCAATGCAGGCTGCTTATTGCGGTCGGCGGGCGGCGGCAACACACTGGCGTAATCCGAACTGTCCTTCATACGAGATCGCGGCGTAATGCCGCCGCGGCCGGGACGGTTCGACCCGACACAATTGCGATTCGGAGTGCGTGATGGAAACCGTTGCTGGCAAGAAGATCCTGATCACCGGCGCCGCCATGGGCATGGGCAAGCTGTACGCGGAACTCGCGGTGCGCGAAAAGGCCGGCGCGGTGGTGCTGTGGGACATCAACCAGGCCGCGCTGGACGAAACCGTCGCGGAGCTGAAAGCCGCCGGCGGCACCGTGTTCTCGTACCTCGTCGACGTCTCCAGCCTGGAGGACATCGAGAAGAACGCGGCACAGGTGCAGCGTGACATCGGCGACATCGACCTGCTGTTCAACAACGCCGGCATCATCCGCGGCAAGTATTTCTGGGACCACGACAACCGCCGCGACATCTGGCTGACGATGGCGGTGAACTCGCTGGCGATCATGTACATCGCCCGCGCCTTCCTGCCGGCGATGATCACCGGCGGCCGCCAGAGCCGCATCATCAACATCGCCTCGGCGGCCGGCACCGTCAGCAATCCGCGCATGAGCGTCTACTGCGCCAGCAAGTGGGCGGCGATCGGCTGGAGCGATTCGCTGCGGCTGGAGCTGGAACAGGCCGGCCACAAGCATGTGAAAGTGACCACGGTGATGCCGAGCTACATTTCCACCGGCATGTTCGAGGGCGTGAAAGCGCCGCTGATGACGCCGATCCTGACGCCGCAGGTGGTGGTGGACAAAGTCTGGGCGGCGATGAAAGCCGGCAAGCCGCAGCTGACCCTGCCGTGGACCGTGCGCCTGGCGATGCTCAGCCGCGGCCTGCTGCCGCTGAAGCTGTGGGATCTGATCGCCGACAAGATTTTTCACATCTACAGCAGCATGGAACACTTCAAGGGCGGCCGCCCCACGTAGGCATCGGCTTGGGCATTTAAAAAATATAAAACGCGAGGAGAGAGCAGCATGAATTATTTCGTTACCGGCGCCACCGGCTTCATTGGCAAGTTCCTGCTGGAAAAGCTGCTGCAACGCGACGATGCCAAGGTCTTCGTGCTGGTGCGCGAAGCCTCCAAGGACAAGTTCGCCGAGCAGGCGCTGCGTTACGGTGATGCGGCCAGGCGCATCGTGCCGGTGTACGGCGACATCACCGAAGCCGGCCTGGTCAAGCCCGCCGATTTCAAGAAGCTCGCCGGCAAGATCGACCACGTGTTCCACCTGGCCGCGCTGTACGACATGAACATGGACGATGCGATGGCCGATCGCATCAACAACGAGGGCACGCGCAATGTCGTGGCCTTCACCAACGATCTGGGCGGCGACGTGCGCCTGCATCACGTCTCCAGCGTCGCGGTCGCCGGCGGAGCGCATGTCGGCAAGTTCACCGAGGACATGTTCGACGTCGGCCAGAGCGTCGATCACCCTTACTACCGCACCAAGTTCCAGTCCGAGGCGATCGTGCGCAACGAGGCCACGGTGCCGTTCCGCGTATATCGCCCGGGCATCGTCGTCGGCCACAGCGTCACCGGCGAGATGGACAAGATCGACGGTCCTTACTACTTCTTCAAGGCGCTGCAGAAAATCAGCCACAAGGTGCCGAAGTGGCTGCCGCTGCTGGGCATCGAAGGCGGCCGCATGCCGGTGGTGCCGGTGGATTTCGTCGCCGCCGCGATGGACGCGATCGCGCATCAGCCCAAGCTCGACGGCCAGACCTTCCACCTGATGCAGAACAAGTCGCCGACCGTCGGCGAGCTGATCGCCACCTGCATGGAAGTCGCGCACGGGCCGGAATTCGCCACCAAGATCCAGCTGCCGAACATCCCGGATTTCGCGCGCAATCTCGGCTCGCGCGCGGCCGCCGCGGTGCCCAAGTCGGTGCAGAAGCGCATCGCCGATACCGTCGGCGTGCCAATGTCGGTGATCGGTTATTCGTTCAACCGCGCGGTGTTCGACAACAAGCGCACGCGCGCTGCGCTCAAGGGCACCGGCGTCGCCTGCCCGGACATCCGCGACTATGCCGACAAGCTCTGGGCCTACTGGGAACTGTTCCTGGACCTGAAAGTGAAAATCCCGGCCGACGCGATGCAGAAGCTCGCCGGCAAGGTGGTCATGGTCACCGGCGGCAGCTCCGGCATCGGCTTCAACGCGGCGAAGAAATTCGCCGCCGCCGGTGCCAAGGTGATCCTGGTGGCGCGCACGCTCGACAAGCTCGAGGAAGCCAAGACCGTGCTGGAGCGCGCCGGCGGCGAGGCCTACGTGTATCCCTGCGACCTGTCGAACATGGAAGACATCGACCGCATGGCCGACGAGGTGCTGCGCGACTTCGACCATGTCGACATCCTGATCAACAACGCCGGCCGCTCGATCCGCCGCGCAGTAATGGAATCGAGCACGCGCTTCCACGATTACCAGCGCACGATGGACCTGAACTACTTCGGCGCGGTACGCCTGATCCTGAAAATGCTGCCGAGCATGACCAAGCGCAAGAGCGGTCATATCGTCAACATCAGCTCGATCGGCGTGCTCGCCAACGCGGCGCGGTTCTCGGCCTACGTGGCGAGCAAGGCGGCGCTGGATGCGTTCACGCGCTGCCTGTCGGCCGAAGTGCGCAACCACAACATCCACACCACGGCGATCTACATGCCGCTGGTGCGCACGCCGATGATCGCGCCGACCAAGATGTACGACTACGTGCCGACCTGGAGCCCGGACACCGCCGGCGACGTGGTGATCAAGGCGGTGCTGGAGCGGCCCAAGTCGGTCGCGACCACGCTCGGCACCGCGGCCAGCGTCAGCTACGCGCTGTGGCCCAAGCTCAACGATTATGTGCTGAGCTGGGGCTTCCGCCTGTTCCCGTCGTCCTCGGCCGCGCGCCAGGGCCGCAAGGAAGGCCACAAGCCGACGCTGGAGCAGATGGTGTTCGCCAACGTGTTCAAGGGCGAGCACTGGTAGCACTCGCAGCGGCGCACTCGAAAAGGCCAACAAAACTCCGTTCCTCCCGAGTAGCGCCAACGGCGCGTATCGAGGGACACAGCGACCAAACGCCGCGAATGTCCCTCGATACGCCGCTTCGCGGCTACTCGGGAGGAACGGAGTTTTGTCGCACCGCCCACGCATCGCTTAGCCTTTGCGGCCAATGGCCGCCGTTCTGATCAAACCGACTCCGCAATCGCGACTGTCGCTCGCGTTCGCGACGGCTTTGACCTTGCACCTGCTCGCGGCGCTGACCTTGCCCAATCTCAAGCTGCTGTTCAATGCGGCGACCTCGGCGAAAGGCGCGGCATCAGGCCCGCCGCCACTGCCGCCGCCGCAAGCCACGACGCCGGGCAGCGAAGTGATCCCGATCCGTCTGCCGCTGGCCGGCTTCCGCATGCAGACCGAGCTGGGGGCGATTGCACGCAGCAGCCCGCCGAAAGACCTGGTGCTGCCCGGCGCCGCCAGGGCGCCGGCCGGCAAGCTGGCGATGAGCAGCCGCCTCGGCGCCGCCGCTGTCGAGGCGCTGGCGGCCGATCAGCGCGCGCGACCCAAAGCGGCAACACCACCGACCACGCGGCTGGTCGCGGAGCTGAGGCTGGCGACCGGCGGCGGAAACGTCGCCGGCAATGGCACGGTGATCGAAGCGCAGCGCCCCGGGCCGCCGGCATCCGCGCCGGTTGAAAAAATCCTGGCACCGAGCAAACCGGCCGAAACGCCGAAGCGCGAAATCGCGAAGGGCGAGCCGATCGAGAAAGCGCCGCCATCGGCAGCTGCGGCGCCTAAACCTGCGCAGTCAGCATTGCAGCAACCGATACGCCCGCAGATCTACGCACCGGTACAGACCTATCGCGGCGCGCCGCCTGAGAACATCGCGATCGCGCCGCCGTTGCCGCCGCGCGCGGCCGGCGACGATACGCTGGCCTCGCCGCCGCCGACCGTCGCCGCGTATCCCGGCGCGCAGCCGGCGCCGGATCGCGGACCGGGCGTGGCGGTCGGCGGCCGCGGCGAGTTCTTCCAGAAACTGACCACGCATCTGTTCCAGACCAACCAGATCGTGCTGGCCGAAGCGATCCGCGCGACGCCGAAGCTGACCGTGGAAGTGCGCTTCAGCATCGACCGCGCCGGCCGGGTGCTCGGCGCACAGGTGATGCGCAGCACCGGCGATGCGGCGCTGGACGGCAAGGCCGCCGACGTCATCCTGCGCGCCTCGCCGGTGCCGCAGATGCCCGCCGACATACCGCAGGCCCGCATCGAGCTGAGCTTTCCGGTGCAGATCTACCGCTGACGCCATGACTCATCCGCGCTTCAGTCTCGGCCCAGCCTAATGGCCTGTACCGTTCTCCTTACACCGCGCTAAACAACGCCAGTCCCCCTTGATCGAAGCCGTCTCCCCACCGCCGCCGGAATCCACGCGCTGGCCGCTGCTGCAGCGGCTGCTGGCGCGCGTGCTGAGCCTGCTCGACCGCTATCCCTGGTTGCTGCCGCTGGCCAGCTTCGTCGCCGGTGCGGCGAGTTACTTCATGGTGCGTCGTGGCGAGACGCTGGCGCGGACCATCGCCATCGTCGCGCTGCTCGGCTGGCCATGGATGCTGGTGCAGGGCTGGCTGCACCGTTACCTGATCCGCAAATTCAATTCGCGCTGGACGCCGTATGCGCTGCAGATGGTGACGCAGTCGATCCAGCAGGAAGTGCTGTTTTTTGCGCTGCCCTTCATCATCGGTGCGACCCAGCCCGATCTCGGCCAGTGGGCCTTCACCAGCCTGGCCTGCGCCGCCGCGCTGATCAGCGTGCTCGATCCGGTTTACGAAAAGCGCATTTCGCAGCGGCCGGCGATGAGCCTGCTGTTCCATGCCTACTGCAGCTTCGTTTGCGCGCTGGTGGTGATTCCGATCGCACTCAAGGTGCAGCTGGAAAATGCACTGCCGCTGGCGCTGGCGATCACCGGTGTATGGCTGCTGCTCGGCCTGCCGCGGGTCTGGTCGGATCTGGCGACGCGGCGTGCGCGCACCTGGGGTCTGGCCGGCCTGCTGCTGGTGCCGGCGCTGCTGTGGCTGCTGCGCTCGCATGTGCCGCCGGCCGGGCTGTCGGTGACGCAGGCACAGATCACGCAAAGCATCACCGGCCTGAATCCCGGCAACCAGGTCACCTCGTTCACCACCAGCGCGCTGAAAGGCAGCGGCGCGATCGCCTTCGTCGCGATCCGCGCGCCGATGGGCCTGGAGCAGAGCGTGGTGTTCCAGTGGGTGCAGAACGGCCGGATGCTGGATCGCATCCCGGCCGAAATTCACGGCGGCGGCAAGGACGGCTGGCGCACCTGGAGCCGCAAGCGCAACTTCCCCGAAGATCCGCGCGGCGACTGGCGCGTGGATCTGGAAACGCCCGACGGCCAGCTGATCCAGCGGCTCGAGTTCACGGTGTCATGAGCAAGCTGAAGAAACGCCTGCGCGAAGACGGCCTGCTGGTGTGCAGGAAGTGCCTGAAAAAGCAGCGCGGCGACGCCGATGTCGGTGACGTGGATTTATACGACTGGCTCAGGCAGCAAGCCACGGAAGAGGCCTTGCCGATCTCCAAGTGCAAATGCCTGGACCTGTGCCCCGATGACGGCGTGGCACTGGCGATGGGTGGGCGTTTTACCGGCAAGAAGCCACTGCACGTGGCCAAGAATGGCGACGAGCCACAGCGCGTGATGCGCTGGCTCGACGCACGAATCAAGTAGCCCGGGTGCAACCCGGGGTTGCGGCCGTCCCGGGTTGCACCCGGGCTACTTTTTACGCCGTCTTCGCCAGTCGCTCGCGACGTGCAGCGACGCTGTTGGACAGCACGCGCAGCGTCTCGACGGTGTCGTCCCAGCCGATGCAGGCGTCGGTGACGCTCTGGCCGTACTTCATCTGCTCGCGCGACGCGATTTCCTGGCGGCCTTCGAACAGGTGCGACTCGATCATCACGCCGATGATGCGGCGGTCGCCGCCGGCGATCTGGCCGCCGACGTCCTGGGCCACGACCATCTGCCGCTTGTGCTGCTTGCTGCTGTTGGCGTGGCTGAAGTCGATCATGATTTCCGGGCGCAGGCCGGCCTTGGTCATCGCCGCACTGGCCGCTTCCACCGACTGCGCGTCGTAGTTGGTGCCGAGCGTGCCGCCGCGCAGGATGATGTGGCAGTCCTCGTTGCCGGTGGTCTCGAAGATCGAGATCTGGCCTTCCTGGGTCAGCGACAGGAAACGGTGCGGCGTGCGCGCAGACTGGCAGGCGTCGACCGCGACCTTGACGCTGCCGTCGGTGCCGTTCTTGAAGCCGACCGGGCAGCTCAGGCCGCTGGCCATTTCGCGATGCAGCTGCGACTCGGTGGTGCGCGCGCCGATCGCGCCCCAACTGACCAGGTCCGACAGGTACTGCGGCGTCAGCAGGTCGAGATACTCGACGCCGGCCGCCAGGCCCTGGTTGTTCAAATCGAGCAGCAGCTTGCGCGCGGTGCGCAGGCCGGTGTCGATGTCGTAGGTGTCGTTGAGGTTCGGATCGTTGATCAGGCCTTTCCAGCCCACGGTGGTGCGCGGCTTCTCGAAGTACACGCGCATCACGATCAGCAGGTTCTTCTTCAGGCTTTCGCGCGCCGCGATCAGGCGCTGTGCGTATTCCAGCGCGGCGGCGGTATCGTGGATCGAGCAGGGGCCGACGATGACCAGCAGGCGGTCGTCGCGGCCGGCGAGCACATCCTGGATTTCGCGGCGCGTGTCGAATGTGGTCTGGGCGGCGCGCTCGGACAGCGGCAGCTCGGCCTGGACCTGGGCCGGGGTCGACACGGCGCGGGCGCGTGCACGGATGTTGTCGGTGACGAACTTCATGATGGCGGTTGCCGGATCGGCGGATTGCGTTTTAAGGGGCACGGATGCTAGCAGAGGCCGCCGCGCGGCCCTAGAGCTGAGCTAAGCTTCGGCATCGTGGGAACTGTTTCAAATTATTTCAGGGAGCCTCAGTGATCAAGCTTTTGTCACGTTCTGCCGTGTTGATGGCGGGTGTCGCTGCGGGCACCTGTGCCGTTGCCGGCGAGCGGCCTCTCGCCGTCTACAACCAGGGCGCGCTGGCGCGTGCTTTCGAGCTGCCGGTGCTCGGTGAAACCCAGGTGCTGGGCCTGGCCGATTCGATCACCGACCTGCGCTACGACCTGACCACCGAGTACCACGCCAGCGGCGACGCCGGCGAGTCGGTGATTTTGGACGGCGAAAGCAATCTGCTGACCTTCGCGTTCCGCCGCGGCATCGGCCGCGATCTGGAGCTGACGTTCGACCTGCCGCTGCTGTACCAGGGCGGCGGTTTCATGGACAAGCCGGTCGAGAACTGGCACAGCGCCTTCGGCCTGCCCAACGGCGGCCGCGAGGACGCGCCGCGCGACCGCTATCTCTACGAGTACCAGCGCGACGGCCAGGTGCTGCTCGACGAACACCGCAGCGGTGCCGACCTCGGCGATCTGCGCATCGGCTTCGGCTGGCAGGCGCTGGACGGCCTGGCGCTGCGCAGCGAGGTCAAGTTCCCGACCGGCAGCGAATCGCATCTGTCCGGCGGCAACAGCGGCGTCGCGGTGTACGGCGACTATGCACTGCCTTTCCCGGACGACTCGATTTTCAGCGGCTTCCTGTCGGCCGGCGGCTCGTACAACGGCAAGACGAAATATCTGGGCGACATGCAGAACCGCTTCGTGCCCTTTGGCAGCGCCGGTCTGGCGGTGCGCTTGATCGACTCGCTGTCGCTGCTGGCGCAGCTGTACGGCAGCGGCGCGCTCTACGACGGCGATCTCGATCCGTTTCGCGAAGCGCTGCAGTTTTCGCTGGGCCTGCGCTACCACGTCGGCCCGGCCTTTGATCTGGATTTCGGCTTTCAGGAAGACCCGATCACCAGCTCGTCGCCGGACTTCAGCATCCACCTGGGGCTGAGCTGGCGTGGGCGCAGCTGAGCAGGAAGTCCTGACGGCCGATCCCCTCCCCCGCCTGCGGGGGAGGGCAAGGGTGGGGGCGGAAGTCGCGGCGCCACGGTTTAGCGATTCGCCCCCATCCCGGCCTTCCCCCGCTAGCGGGGGAAGGAGATCCTCAGCTCGCCAGGTCGAACAACAGCACCTGCGCATCGTCGCCGGCGCCGATTTCCAGCAGCGACTCGCCGCTCAGCGACAAGGCGTCGCCGGCCTTCAGCGTGCGTCCGCCGACCGTGACTTCGCCGGCCGCCAGATGCAGGTAGTAGCGGCGCTGCGGATCCAGCGTCTGCGTCAGCTGCTGGCCAGCGGCCGGCCAGGCGATCAGCAGGCGCGCGTCCTGCAGGATCGTGAACGGCGCGTTCTCGCCGCCGGGCGCCACCACGGTGACGAAGCCGCGGCGCAGCGCGTCCTGGTCCAGCGCTTTCTGCTGGTAGCCCGGCGCCGCACCGCGCTCCGACGGCACGATCCAGATCTGCAGGAAGTGCACCGGGTCGATCGGCGAGGCGTTCATCTCGCTGTGCTGGATGCCGCTGCCGGCGGTCATCAGCTGCAGCTCGCCGGGCAGGATCACCGAAGTGCCGCCGGTGGAATCGCGGTGGCGCAGGCCGCCCTCGATCACGTAGCTGATGATCTCCATGTCGCGATGCGAATGCGGCGGGAAGCCGGCGCCGGCGACGACCTTGTCCTCGTTGATCACGCGCAGCGCACCGTAGCCGAGCTTGTTCGGGTCGTAGAACTCGCCGAAAGAAAACGTGTGATGGCTGTCGAGCCAGCCGTGCTCGGCGTGGCCGCGCTCGTTGCGGGCTTCGAACTTGATCATGACGGTGCTCCTTGTCTGTGCTGCAGAAGTGATGCAGCCAATGTAGGCGCGATGCGCACAACAAAAAATCGGAATGATTTGGAACGAGTCTTCAGTCCGACTGAACCCCTGAATTTTGTCATCCGAGCCACACGATGAGACTGAGCCTGGACGCGCTGGAAACCCTGGACGCGATCGACGCCGCCGGCAGCTTCGCCCGCGCCGCCGAGCGCCTGCACCGCGTGCCCTCGGCGCTGACTTATACCGTCAACAAGCTGGAATCCGATCTCGGCGTCGCGGTGTTCGACCGCAGCGGCAAGCGCGCCGAACTCACCGCCGCCGGCCGTGAACTGCTGGAGCAGGGCCGCGATCTGCTGCGCCAGGCCGAGACCCTGGAGCGCCGCGTCAAACGGGTCGCGCAAGGCTGGGAGACACAGCTGACCATCGCCGTCGACGAAGTGCTGCCGCTGGAGCGGCTGTTCCCGCTGGTCGCGGAATTCGACGCCTTGTCCAGCGGCACGCGGCTGCGTTTCACACAGGAGATTTTCGGCGGTACCTGGGACGCGCTGATCGACAATCGCGCCGATCTGGCGCTGGCCGCCCCCGGCGAGCCGCCGGAAGGTTTCGGCCTGGCGTCGCAGGAGATGGGCCGCGTGCGCTTCGTCTACGCGGTCGCGGCGACGCATCCGCTGGCCGACGAGCCCGAGCCGCTGCAACCGGCGCAGATCGCGCGCCATCGCGGCATCGTCGCCGCCGACTCCTCGCGCCGGCTGCCGACGCGCAGCCAGGGCGTGCAGCCGAACCAGGAGACGCTGATCGTGCCGACCTTGAACGCCAAGCTGCAGGCACAGCTGGCCTGTCTCGGTGGCGGCTTTCTGCCGCAGCAGATGATCGCGCCCCATGTCGCCGACGGCCGCCTGCGGATCAAGCGAGTCGAGCAGGAGCGCGAACTGCCGCCGCTGCGCATCGCCTGGCGCAGCGGCGGCGAAGGCCGTGCGCTGAGCTGGTTCCGCGATGCGGTGGCGCGGGATTCGGTGAAGCTGCTGGGTGATTGCTGAGGCGCCGTCATTGCGCGTGTCAGCGGCGGGTTTCCACCACCCTCCGTTCGTCCCGAGTAGCCTCGCTCGCGAGGCGTATCGAGGGATCGGATCGCGCTCTTCGTCTGGTCCCTCGATACGCGGGCCAAGGCCCGCTACTCGGGACGAGCGGGGGTGGTGATATCGTCACTGGATTCCCGCTTTCGCGGGAATGACAGAAGTGATACGGGAACCAAAACCGTAACAATCAGTCTCAGCCACTTCCGCTGTCATCCCGTTCCGTCACAATAGCTGCATGCGGACTCGCCGCCTTCCCCACCTGCTGCTGGCTTTAGCGCTACTGCTGACGCAGTGGCTGAGCTTTGCGCATGCGCTGGAACATCCGGCGCTGAGTGCGGAAAAAGCCTGCTCGATCTGCGCGCTGGGCATCAACATCGACGGCGGCGCGCCGCTGCCGGCCTCGCCGGCCGTCGCGCACTGGCAGCCTTCAGAAGCACCCCGTAGTTCCATTGACACCCGCGTCGTTTCCGCGATCCCGCCGGAAACGCGCGCGCGCGCGCCGCCTCAAACCCTCGCCTGATCCGCGGCCGCCGACGCGTTGACGCGTCGCGCCGGTCGCTGCGTTTTTTCGCCCGTCCCGCGACTCGTTGCGGCGCGCGGGCTTTCGATCAGTCCTGTTCGAGGGGTTACATCCCATGCTGCTTCCTTACCGTCGCTCCGCGATCGCGAGCGCGCTGTACCTTGCGTTTTTTCCGCTGGCCCACGCCGCCGATGCAACGACACCGGCTGCACCCACCACCGTTGCGACCAACGACGACACGCCCGAGGCGCTGCCCGAAATCATCGTCACCGCCGACCCCTTCGCCCGCGCTGCCGACCAGCTGACGCAGCCGGTGGAAGTGCTCAGCGGCGCCGACCTGGACCGCCAGCGCGGCGCCTCGATCGGCGAGACGCTGGAGCATGAGCTGGGCGTGTCGACCACCGATTTCGGCCGCGGCGCCGGCCGGCCGATCATTCGCGGCCAGGGCGGTCCGCGCGTGCTGGTGATGGAGAACGGCAGCCCGTCGATGGACGCGTCCGACGTCAGCACCGATCACGATGTCAGCATCGATCCGGCGCATGCCGAGCAGATGGAAATCCTGAAAGGCCCTTCCGCATTGCTCTATGGCAGCGCGGCTTCGGCTGGTGTCGTCAACGTCGTCACCGGCCGCTTGCCGGACACGGTGACGCCGGGGCTGTCCGGCAGCGCCGGCGCCGGTTACGGCAGCAACGGCGACCAGCGCTACGGCAATGCCGACATCGGTTACGGCTTCGGCGGCACGCAGTTGCACGCGGATATTTCCGGCAACAACAGCAGCGACTACGACATCCACGGCAACTCGGCGCTCGACGGCAGCGGCGCGCAAGGCCACATGCCCAACAGCGCGACGCGCAAGGACTCCGGCTCGCTTTCGGTCGCACAGGTCTGGGATGGCGGATCAATCGCCGGCAGCGTGTCGCGCGTGGTCGCCGAATACGGTTTGCCGGTCGAGGAGACCGCGTTCATCGACATGAGCCAGACGCGCTACGACCTCGAGGCCAAGCTGAAGAATCCGCTGCCGGGCATCGCCTCGCTGCGGCTGCGCAGCGGCTACAACGATTACGGCCATGTCGAGTTCGAATCGCCCGGCGTCGCCGGCACGCGCTTCGCCAACCAGCAGAGCGATACGCGGCTCGAAGCGGTGCACGAGCCGCTGGTTGGTTGGGTCGGCGTGTTCGGCTTGCAGTACGGCCATCGCGATTTCTCCGCGGTCGGCGAAGAGGCCTTCGTGCCACCGACGATTTCGACCGATCTCGGCGTGTTCCTGGTCGAGCAGCGGCCGGTCAGCTGGGGCTCGCTGGAATTCGGCATCCGCAGCGATCACAACCAGAGCGATCCGGACGGTTACGCCGACAAGAGCTTCGATCCGTTTTCGCTGTCGGCCGGCACCACGGTCGATCTCGGCAACGACTACCACCTGAAGTTCTACGCGACGCGTTCGCAGCGCTCGCCGGAATCCGAGGAGCTGTATTCCTTCGGCCCGCATGGCGCGACCTCGACTTTCGAGCGCGGCGACGCGGACTTGAACATGGAGACCGCGAACAACTTTGAAATCGGCCTCGACAAGCACAGCGGCCGGCTGCAGTGGCGCGCCAATGTCTATTACGAATACATCAAGAACTACATCTTCGAGCAGGAAACCGATCGCGGCTTGAACGCCGACGGCAGCGGTGTCGCCAGCAGCGACGGCGAGGCGGACCGGGTAGACGACGAGGGCAACTTCGACCCGAACGGCGAGCTGCTGCTGGTGAATTACAGCCAGGCCAATGCACGCTTCTACGGCGTCGAAGGCGAGATCGGTTATGCGCTGCTGCAGGGCGCGCCGATCAACCTGCAGGCGCGGCTGTTCGGCGACGCGGCCTATGGCGAACTGACCGGAGGCGACAACTTGCCGCGGATCACGCCGGCGCGCATCGGCCTCGGGCTGGAGGCGGATCACGATCGCTGGTCCGGCAACCTGGATCTGATCCAGGTGCTGAAGCAGGATCGCGTCGCGCAGCTGGAGACCGACACCGACGGCTACACCATGCTCAACGCCAGCATGAATTACACGCTGCCCGGCGAAAGCCACAGCACCACGTTCTACATCCGCGGCCGCAACCTGCTGGACCAGGAAGCGCGCCGCGCGACCAGCTTCATCAAGGACGAAGTGCCGCTGCCGGGTGCGAGCGTGATCGTCGGGTTTGAGGTGAAGCTGCTGTAGCGCTTCACGTCATCCTGTAGGAGCGGATCCTATCCGCGACTGAGGCCTGCGAGAGCGCAGTCGCGGATTGGATCCGCTCCTACAGGTGCCGATGTGTTTTTTGTAGGGCGGGTCGTGACCCACCTTTTACACGCTCAGATCAGCCCCAGCCGCCGCAACACGCCAGCGAACAGCACGACGAAGCCGCCGACTTCGGCGATCGTCAACGCCACCATGAACAGCAGCAGCCCATGCCGCGGCAACGCCACCGGGCCGACGGTGTGGGGGCGGCGGAACTGGTTGTCGGTGTCGCGCAACACGCCGTGGACGACGTAGCCGACGATCGCGCCGGCAAAGAACAGCAGCGGCAGCGCGACCGACCACAGATTCACCGCCGGTGACCAGGCCGACAGCGCCGCGAACGCGGCCAGCAGCAGTGCGGCAAAGCTGTACATCAGCGAGGCGCGATGGGCGATGTCGACATAGGTCGGCGCCTCGGCTTTTACCGTGACCGCGATGTAGGCGTATTTCCAGACACCGGTCAGCAGGCCGGCCAGGAAGAACGCGCCGGTGGCGACCAGCGCCAGGCGGACGGCGGGCTCGGCGAGAAACTCCGCGTTCATCGAGATGATTCCCTGTATTTAAGTTTTGAATATTATTTATTATCACAATATTGTGATAATAGATTTACTTACACGCTTTATCACAAAGTAAAAGCACAGTTATTTTAAGATGCATTGTGCTTGTATTTGCAACTAAAAATCACAGTTTGTGAAAATGTATTGTATTAAGTCGTAAAATTACAGCCTAAATCTCTTGGTGGCGATGCATTCCTGCAGCCGGCGGCCGTTTCCACGACAATACCTGATCGCTTATTGATTAATTGATACAAAAAGTCGCTCTTGCGGCTTTTTTGTCACATCGACACCATGCTGCCGCTCGTCCTTTCCGCTTTTTCGGTGTTCATGGCCGCGGCGCTGTTCACCGCCGGCCAGATGCTGCTCGGCACGCAGTTGTCGCTGGGCCTGTCGGCGGCCGGCTTCGGGCCGATGCATATCGGCCTGGTGCTGATGTGCTACTCGTTCGGCTTCATGCTCGGCTCGGTCACCGGGCCGCGGCTGATCAGCCGGGTCGGCCATATCCGCGTGTTCTCGGCGTTCGCGGCGATCACCTGCTGCGCGGCGCTGATGCACAGCGTCGTGCTCAACGACCTGCTGTGGGCGCTGCTGCGCGCGATCTCCGGTTTCTGCGGCGCGCTGCTGCTGATCGTGCTGGAGAGCTGGATCAATGCGCACGCGACGCCGCAGGCGCGCGGTCGGCTGATGAGCCTGTACATGGTCAACTACTACCTCGCCGGCGCCGGCGGCCAGCTGCTCGTGGGCCTGTATCCGCCCGGCGATCACCGGCTGTTCGCGATCGCCGGCGGCCTGCTGGTGCTGGCCTCGGTGCCGCTGTCGCTGACCTCGCGACCGGCGCCGGCACTGCCGGCGTCGTCGCGGATGGCTTTCGGCGAGCTGTTCCAGGCCTCGCGGATCAGCATCGCCGGCGCGCTGGTGGCGGGCTTCGCGATGTCGGCGTTCTATCAGCTGTCGCCGGTGTCGGTGAAAGGCCTGGGCTACGACGTCGGCACGGTGGCGCGCTACATGGCCTGCGCGGTGGTCGCGTCGATGGCGTTGCAGTATCCGATCGGTCGGCTGTCGGACCGCTACGACCGGCGCCGCGTGATCCTCGGCATCGCGCTGGCGGTGGCCGCGGCCTCGCTGCTGGCAGCGACCGTCGGCCAGCTGTCGCTGAGCGGCCTGTTCGTCGCCAGCATGCTGTTCACCGCGACCCTGTCCTGCCTGTATCCGGCCAGCCTGGCGCGGCTCAACGACCGCACCCACGGCCGTCATCCGGTCGCGGCCAATTCCAGCCTGCTGCTGTGCTACGGCGTCGGCCAGTGCGTCGGGCCCATCGTCAGCGCCGCGGTGATGCACCTGATCGGGCCGGCCGGGCTCTACGTGTCGGTGTTCGTGGCGCTGCTGGCGTTCGCCGGCTACAGCCTGCGCCGGCTCGAGACCGCCGATACCGCGGTCGACGAGCAGCAGCGATACCTGCCGATGCCGTCGCTGTCGACGCCCGGCATCGTCAACGCCGATCCGGCAGGCGACAATAAGCCATGAACACACTCTCGACCGCCGGCGCCCGCATCCTCGACAACGACCTGTTCCTGCGCGCGCTGCGCCGCGAAAACGTCGAGCGCACGCCGACCTGGATGATGCGCCAGGCCGGCCGCTACCTGCCGGAGTACCGCGCGACCCGCGCCCGGGCCGGCGGCTTCATGGACCTGTGCCGCAACGCCGAGCTGTGCTGCGAGGTGACCCTGCAGCCGCTCGACCGCTTTGGGCTCGATGCGGCGATCCTGTTCTCCGACATCCTGACCATCCCCGACGCGATGGGCCTGGGCCTGACGTTCGCCGAAGGCGAAGGCCCGCAGTTCGCGCGGCCGCTGCGCACCGCGGCGGAGATCGACGCGCTGCCGCTGCCCGATCCGGAAGGCGAGCTGCGCTACGTGATGAACGCGGTGCGCACGATCCGCGGCGCGCTCGGCAACAAGCTGCCGCTGATCGGTTTCTCCGGCAGCCCCTGGACGCTGGCGACCTACATGGTCGAAGGCCGCGGCGGCCACGACTTCGCCAAGATCAAGGCGCTGGCCTACGACCAGCCCGACGTGCTGGACCGGCTCACCGACAAGCTGGTGAGCAGCGTCACCCAGTACCTGCTGGCCCAGGTCGCCGCCGGCGCCGACGCGCTGATGGTGTTCGACACCTGGGGCGGCGTGCTCGCGCCGCATCTGTATCGCCGGCACTCGCTGGCACCGATGCGCGCGATCGTCGCCGGCCTGAAAAAAGCCGCGCCGACGGTGCCGGTGATCCTGTTCACCAAGAACGGCGGCCAGTACCTGAGCGAGATGGCCGATACCGGCTGTGACGGCCTGGGCGTGGACTGGACCACCGACCTGTCCGTGGCGCGCGAGCGCGTCGGCGGCCGCGTCGCGCTGCAGGGCAATCTCGACCCGGTGACGCTGTTCGCGTCGCCGGAACGCATCCGAAACGAGGTCGCGCGGGTATTGCAGAGCTACGGTGCCGGGCCCGGCCATATCTTCAACCTGGGCCACGGCATCCTGCAGCAGACGCCGCCGGAACATGCCGGTGCGATGATCCAGGCCGTGCGCGAACTCAGCCCGGCCTATCACCTGGCGGCAGCTGCTAAAGCCTGAGTGCAGCGGTTGCTCAAAGGAGCGCGTTGATGCTGTCGATGTTGCTGCCGCCGCCCTTGATCGGCGCGCTGACTGCCGGGCTGATGGCCTGTTGGCTGCTGCTGATCGGCGTGCTGCTGGCGCCGGGCATCGCGCTGAAGGCCTTATTCGCTTATCCAATCCCGCTGCCGGCCGTGTGCAGGCTGGCGACGCGTTATCTCACCGGCGTCGCCGACCTCTGGGTCGCCGGCAACGCGGTGATCTACCGGCTGCTGCAGGAAGTGCGCTGGCAGGTGAGCATCGACGGCGTGATCGAGCCCGGCCGCAGCTACCTGCTGATGAGCAATCACCAGTCCTGGGCCGACATCCCGGTGCTGTGCGACGCGCTGCAGGGCCGCATCCGCTTCCCGCGCTTCTTCCTGAAGCGCGAGCTGATCTGGGTGCCGATCATCGGCGTCACCTGCTGGGCGCTGGACATGCCGTTCATGAGGCGCCACTCGCGCGAAGCCATCGCCCGGAACCCGCAGCTGCGCGGCGACGACCTGCGCGCGACGCGCGAGTTCTGCGAGAAATACCGGCGCCAGCCGATCACTGCGATCATGTTCCCGGAAGGCACGCGCTTCACCGAGGCCAAACGCGACGGCAAGGACTCGCCCTACCGCCATCTGCTGCGCGCCAAGTCCGCCGGCATGGCCTTCACGCTCAATGCGATGGGCGAGCAGTTCGCCGGCATGATCGACGTGACCATCGCCTACAAGCCGACCGCATCCGGCGGCAGCATCGTCTGGAGCTGGCTGTGCGGACAGCAGCAGACCCTGGTGGTGCAGGCCGAAGTGCGGCCGCTGCCGGCCGAGATCCTGCACGGCGATCACGACGGCGACGCCGAATTCCGCGGCCGCTTCCAGGCCTGGCTCAACGGCCTGTGGGCGCACAAGGACGCGCAACTGGACCGGCTCAAGGCCCGTGCCACCGACGGCGTCGGCGGCCCGACTCCGGCGCCTTCGAGCGGCTGAAGCCGTGCACGACCACCGCGACCGGTACAAATTTTTACGCGGACGCTTCTCCTAGCGCCCACGCTTTGGCTAGACTGAACAGACCTACCCTCAGGCTGCCAAGGCTCCCGTCATGAAAATGCTCATCGCCATCATCAAGCCGTTCAAGCTGGACGCGGTGCGTGAGGCACTGTCCGACATCGGCGTGCAGGGCATGACGGTGACCGAGGTGCGCGGCTTCGGCCGCCAGAAAGGCCACACCGAGCTGTATCGCGGTGCCGAGTACACCGTCGACCTGCTGCCGAAGATCAAGCTGGAAGTCGCACTGGCGCCGGAGAACGTCGACAAGGCGATCGACGCGATCGCCAAGGCCGCCAAGACCGGCCAGATCGGCGACGGCAAGATCTTCGTCTACGACCTCGGCCAGACCGTGCGCATCCGTACCGGCGAGTCGGGCGTCAGCGCGGTCTGAACACCACGCCGCTGGTCATTCCCGCGAAAGCGGGAATCCAGGGCGGCGAGCAGTTCTCTGAATTCCCGCTTTCTCGGCAATGACCGTCAGGGCTTCGTTGCTGCCGCTTCCGGCGCCAAGGCCTGAAACCGGAACCCCAGCAGCGGCGCCCAGTCGCCGACCTCATAGAGATTGAGGTTGCGCAGGATCACTTCGGCCGGCGGGTCGAGCACCACGCGAAAGCCCCGGGGATCGCGGATGAAACCGCGCAGCGCCGCCGCCGAGGCCGTGTCCCAACGCCATTTCTCGCGCTTGGCACGCTGATCCAGCAGGCCGATCAGCACCTCCGGCGCGATCTCGCGGCCAATGCCCAGCTCGGTCGCGCGGCGATCCAGATAGCGGCCCATCAGGCCGCGATCGCGATAATCCAGCTGCAGCTTGCGCAGGCCGACCTGGTCCGGCGCATTCGCCAGCTGCGCCGGCGTTGCATCCAGCTGCAGGTCGAAGCGCAGGTCGGCGCTGTCGGCGCCAAGCAGCTGGCCGTCGACCAGCAGTAGCTTGGATTGCGGCAGCGAGCGGATATCGAAGCTCGCCTGTAGCTCCAGGCTCGGATAGCCCAGAGCCGACAGCGCCGGCGGCACATCGCGGCCGCGCAGCCGGTAGCCGTCGCTCATCGGCAGGCTCAGGTCGATCAGCCGGATCCTGGCGCGCTCCAGCGAATGGTCGTCGGCCAGGTCGATGCGGTCGATGCGGACTTCTCTGGCGGTGATGCGGTAATCCAAGGGCGTGCCGAGCGTGGCCTGGGTCAGCCCATTCGGCTGCAGCGACACGCCGCGCAACACGCCGGTGCCCCAAAGATTGACCCACAGCGAGTCGTAGCGCAGCTGGCCATAGGCCTGCCACTGGTAGGCGAAGCGCTGCGTCGCCAGTTCGGCCTCGCGCAACGCCCACCACTGCGCAAGGCCGAGTGCGACCGCGGTCAGCAGCAATGCGCGCAGCAACAATGTGCTCAGTCTCAAGAAGCGGTCCGGCGGTAGCGATGGTCGGATTCTAGGCGCAGGCCACCCGGTCCAGACGGAATAAACTGATTGCCGTCCGCTTTTTCTCGATGCAAGGCTCGATGCGCCTGACCCGTCTTCACGTTCGAACGCTCATGGCGATCTGGTTGCTGGCTACCGGCTGCGTGGCCCAGGCGGCCACCGTCTACCGCTGGGTGGACGAGCGCGGCCGCGTGCACTACGGCGACACACGCGGCAAGGGCGCCAGCTCGATCGAAGTCACGCCCGGTAGCGGCGCGGCCAAACCGGCCGACGAAGCCGGCCAACTGCGCAGCGAGGAGTGCGAGCGTCGCCGTGAACAGCTCGAAACCTACAAGCGCGCGACTTCCGTGGTCGAAACCGACGCGCTCGGCCGCCGCCACGAGTACGACCCCGAGCAGAAAGCCAAACTGCTGCAGATCGGCGAGCAGCAGGTGCAGAACGCCTGCGGAGCCCAGGGCTGATGCGTGCCGTCGGGCTGTTGCTGTTTTTGCTGCCGGCGCTGGCCAATGCCGCGGTCTACAAGTGGACCGACAGCCAGGGCGTGCTGCACTACGACGACATGAACCAGGCCAGCGGCAAGGCCCTGACCCAGGACGACGTCAAGAATCGCCAGATCAAGCCGGTGCCGGACTGGACCGGCCTGGTGCCGGCGGAATTCGCGCGCGACGTCGAGCAGCGCTGCGCTCAAAGCCGCGAGCGCCTCGCCGGCTATCGCAGCGCCAAGACCCTGTTTGGCCGCGATCCGGATGGCCACAGCTATCCGCTGTCGGCGGCGCAGGTCAGATTGCTGGTCGCACAGACCGAGCGCGAAACCGCCGGGCTGTGCGATGCAGAGGCGCCGCGTCGGCTGTATCTGCAGCCGGTGCAGAAGAAAGCCGCGACCAACTGAACCGGTTAGGAGCGGGCTTGCCCGCGACTGTGCCCTCGCAGGGTCGCGGGCAAGCCCGCTCCTACAGGTGCGGCTGTTACTTCAGCGCCTTGGCCACGTAATTCGGCAGCGCGAACGCGCCGCGATGAATCTGCGCGTTGTAATACAGCGCGTCGAGCTGCTCCAGCGCCGCGGCATCGAGCCGCTCCTGCAGCGGCGCGGCGGTTTTCAGCGCGATCGAGCCCGACCACCAGCCGCTCGGATACAGCGGCTGCGGGAACGTGAACAGATGGGTCTGGGCAAAGCCCGCGACCTTCATCGTCTGGTGCATTTCCCTGATCAGCTCCAGATGCAGCAAGGGCGACTCGCTCTGCTGCACCAGCATGCCGTTGGGCTTGAGCGCCTTGATGCAGTCCAGATAGAACTTCTTGCCGAACAGACCTTCCGCCGGGCCGACCGGATCGGTCGAGTCGATGATGATCAGGTCGATGCTCTCGGGAGCGGCGTCCTTCATCCACTGGATGCCGTCGCCGAAAAACAGCGTCGCGCGCGGATCGTTATTGGCCGTGCACAGCTCGGGGAAATACTGCTCCGACAGACGCGTGACGCGCTCGTCGATCTCCACCTGCGTCGCCTTGCGCACTTCCGGGTGTTTCAAAACCTCACGCAAAGTCCCACAATCGCCGCCGCCGACGACCACCACGTTTTGCGGGTCGGGGTGCGAGTTCAGCGCCACGTGCGACATCATCTCGTGATAGAGGAAATTGTCGCGCGTCGAGACCATGGTGCAGCCGTCGATCGCCATCAGATAACCGAAGGTTTCGGTTTTGTAGATTTCGATCTTCTGGTACGGCGTCTGCTCCTCGACCAGCTTTTCGCCGGCCAATTTGAGCGAAAATGCGGTGCCGGTCGCTTCAACGGGCTCGGTGAACCAGCTCTTATCCAGTGCCATGTCGCGCTCTCTACCAAAGTCTGCAATGAGGGCGCGAGTATAAAGGCCCACAACGCCGCATGAGTGACAGAACGATGTCGAAGACCGCCTGGACCGCCGCCCGCGCCCGCGAGCGCTACAACCTGCCGCAGTGGGGCGAGGGTTATTTCGACGTCGGCGACAGCGGCGAGAGCCTCGGCCACGTGCTGGTGCGGCCGTTCCGCGACGAGCAGGGCCCGGCGATCGACCTGTACGACATCGCGCGCCGCCTGCCGCTGGAGGGCCTGGAGCTGCCGGTGCTGGTGCGCTTCAACAATATTTTGGAAGACCGCGTCGACGCGCTGACCGGCGCCTTCGCCCACGAAATCACCGACCTCGGCTACCAGGGCAAGTACACCGCAGTTTACCCGATCAAGGTCAACCAGCAGGCCGACGTGGTCAAGACCATCGTCCGCCACGGCGGCACGCGCGTCGGCCTGGAAGCCGGCAGCAAGCCGGAACTCGCGGCGGTGCTGGGCCTGGCCCCTAGCGGCAGCCTGATCGTCTGCAACGGCTACAAGGATCGCGGCTACATCCGCCGCGCGCTGATCGGCCAGAAGCTCGGCCACACGGTTTATATCGTCGTCGAAAAACTCTCCGAGCTGCCGATCGTGCTCGAAGAAGCGCTGGCGCTGGACGTGGCGCCGGTGATCGGTCTGCGCGTGCGCCTGGCGGCGGATTCGTCGAGCACGCAGCAGAACACCGGCGGCGAGAAAGCCAAGTTCGGCCTGACCACGCCGCAGGTGCTGGAAGCGGTGGAAATGCTGCGCGCGGCCGGACGCATCGCCTCGATCCAGATGGTGCACTTCCATCTCGGCTCGCAGGTCGCCGCGGTGCAGGACATCGCGCGCGGCCTGCGTGAAGCGGCGCGCTTCTACGTCGAACTGCGCCGGCTCGGCGCGCCGATCGACGTCGTCGATGTCGGCGGCGGTCTCGGTGTCGACTACGAAGGCACGCGCTCGCGCAGCCATTGCTCGATGAACTACGGCCTGCGCGAATATGCGCGCAACATCCTGCGTACGCTACGTGACGTGTGTGTGGAAGCCGGCGAGCCGCAGCCGAACGTCATCTCCGAATCCGGCCGCGCTCTGACCGCGCATCACGCGGTGCTGATCACCAGCGTCATCGACCAGGAAATCGTCCCGACTTCGGCGATCGAAGCCCCGACGGCCGATGCGCCCAGCGTGCTGCGCGAGCTCCACGAGCTGATCGGCAACATCGAGCGCCACAGCGCGATCGAGGCGCTGCACGAGGCCGCGCAGTTCTTGTCCGAGGCGCATGCGCTGTATACCGAAGGCCTGCTGTCGCTGGCGCAACGTGCCTGGGCCGAGCGCGCGTACTTTGCGGTCGCGCGTCTGGCGCAGCCGCGACTCGACAGCGGCATTCGCGCCGAACGCGACGCGATCGAAGGCCTGAGCGAAAAACTGTCGGCGAAATACTTCTGCAATTTCTCGGTGTTCCAGTCGGTGCCCGACGCCTGGGCGATCGAGCAGGTGTTTCCGATCCTGCCGATTCACCGGCTCGACGAGCAGCCGAACATCCGCGCTCGCCTGTGCGATCTGACCTGCGACTCCGACGGCCGCCTCGATCGCTACGTCGACCGCGAAGGCGTGATGCCGACGCTGGCGGTGCATGAGCTCAAAGAAGGCGAGCCCTACCTGATCGCCCTGTTCATGGTCGGCGCCTATCAGGAAATTCTCGGCGACATTCACAACCTGTTCGGCGACACCAACGCCGTCAACGTGGTGCTCGACGCCAGGTCACCGAACGGCTGGCACCTCGAAGGCGCCGAGCACGGCGACCGCACCGACGAACTGCTGCGCTACGTGCACATCGCGCCCGAAGAACTGGCGCAGAGCTATCGCAAGAAACTCGCGGTGCTGAACCTGCCGCAGGCGGAACGCACGGCGCTGCTGGCGGAGCTGGAGGCGGGGTTGTCGGGGTATACCTACCTCAGCTAGGTCTGCTCTGCCTCAGTCGCGGACGGGGTCCGCTCCTACAAAGTCGCTACGCAACTGTAGGAGCGGACCCTGTCCGCGACTGAAATCTCAAGCGCGGCGCAGTTCCCCAATCAACAACGCCCGCGCCACCCGATTCTCGATCCCGTCCGGTGCCAACAAGCCCACACGCTGCAGATCCTCACCAACCGCAGCATCGACTTTCACCACCGGCTTCGCCGCGATCAGCAAGAGCTTCCACTTCGGCGTCTTCGCCACGCGCGCCGCGACCGCCTTCAACCCCTTGGCGATGCGCAGCTCCTGCTCGGTGAACTCGTGCCCGAACGGAAATGCCGGGAACACCGCCGCGCGCGGATCGAACACGCGCACCAGCCGCTCCGGAGTGTTGCCTCGATACCGATCGGGGATCGCGTAGCCCGCCTCGATCTTGCCGGCCTTCTGCGCCTGGGCCAGCAGCTGCGCCTGGAAGCGTGAATCGGCGACATTGATCATCGCTTTCGCGACGTCGGCGTCGGTCTTGGCGCGCAGGTCGGCGATGCCGTATTCGGTGATGACGATGTCGCGCAGATGGCGCGGGATCGTGCAGTGGCCATAGTTGAAGACGATGTTGCTGCTGGCCACGCCGCCGGCGTCGCGCACCGCACGCACCAGCAGGATCGAGCGGCCGGTCGGCAACTGGTGCGCCTGGGCGACGAAGTTGTACTGGCCGCCGACGCCGGAGACGACACGACCGTCGGCGAGGCCGTCGGAGATCACCGCGCCGGAAAGCGTCGCCATCATGCCGGTGTTGATGAAGCGCGCATGCAGCCGCTGTGCCATGTAGAGCCGCGGGTCCAGATCGAGCTGGTTGACGCGCTCGACGCCGGTCATGCAGATGCGGTCGCGCTGTTCCTGCGTGAGTTCGTTGAGCGCGCGATAGAAGCTGCGCGGGCCGAGAAAGAAGCCGCCGTGCATGACCACGCTGTTGCGCAAGGCCTTGCCCAGACACCGCGCCGCCATCTGCGCGCGTGCCTCCGGATCGGCGAGATTGGCGTTGATGCGCGTGCCATCCGGCGCGACCAGCCTGCCGTCTTCATAGCGCGTACCGTCGGCAAAAAAGCCGTGGTTCTGCAGACGGCGATAATCCTGCGTGCGCAGCAGGCGCACGCCGCGCGCGACCAGCTCGTCGAGCAGCTCCGGCTTCAGCGCGGACGGATCGCAGCGGCCTTCGTCGACCAGCTCCTGCAGCGCCCAGAAGTCGTAGACCTCGCGCG
This sequence comes from Hydrocarboniphaga sp., assembly GCF_965279055.1. Classification (NCBI taxonomy): domain Bacteria; kingdom Pseudomonadati; phylum Pseudomonadota; class Gammaproteobacteria; order Nevskiales; family Nevskiaceae; genus Hydrocarboniphaga; species Hydrocarboniphaga sp. Next base: position 4,633,928 of record NZ_OZ257125.1, read on the forward strand.
TCAGCACGCCGGCCTTGATCAGCTCCCAGAAACCGTCGACGAACATTTCGCTGGCGCCGTACAGGCCGCGCTGGAAGGCATCGACGCCGCCGAAGCGCCTGATCAGCTCGGCGTGTTCCTCGACGATGCCGATCGCTTCCAGCGCGCTGCGATACGCGGCGTTGTCGCGATGGCGCAGGATCAGCGACGACACGATCGCGTCGCCGAGACTGCCGATGCCGATCTGCAGGGTGCCGCCGTCGCGCACCAGCGCGGACGCCTGCAGGCCGATCGCATGGTCGGCGCTGACCACCGGCGTCTTCGGCGTCGAAAACAGCGGCCGGGTGTATTGCGCGTCGTCGAGCACGAAATCGAAAGTCGACGGCGGCACTTCGGCATCGCGCGCCATGTACGGCAGGCTCTGGTTGACCATGCCGACGACGGCGACCTTGCGCTCGCCGCGCGCCTGCGCCGCGCGCAGCATGCGCACCAGCTCCGGCCCGGTGTCGGGGTTGCAGCTCAGGCTGTAGCGCAGTCCCTCCGGCGTGTCGCGTTTGGCGATCATCTGCGCGGCGATGTTGCAGCCCTGCTCGTAGACGTCACGCGCGGCAAACGTGTAATTGGTGCTGATGTAGTCGCGCTGCGCCTGCGCGTTGTTCAAGCGGCTGCCCGGCGCGATGAAGAACTCGACGATGCGCACGTTCGGCGGCAGCCGGCCGGCGCTTTGATCGAGCGCGTACTGCAGTTGCGGCACGCCGTCGAACACGCGATCCAGAAACGGGTTCAGCAGCGCCGCCTCCAGGCCTTTCGGATGCGGCCGCTCCAGCGACAGCGCGGTCAGAATCGTCAGCCGCATCGACGGATCGCGCCGTGCGCGATCGTACAGCGCGTTGATCAGCTCGACCGGCTTGCCCAGGCCCAGCGGCACGCCGAGGCGCACGTCGAAGCCGATGCGCTGCAGGATGGCGTCGACGCAGGCGTCGATGCCGGCGAAGATTTCGGGTTGTGCTTTTTCGGCGTCGGCCGAGGCATTGGCATCGATCATGGGACACACACTATCGCTAAGATGAGGGCAAGCCTACCGCCGTCGCCGAGCCGTGCCCGATGATCGACCGTGCCTATGCCACCACGATGGCAGCCTACAACCAGTGGATGAACGCCAAACTGTACGAAGCGGCGGCGCGGCTCGGCGACGAACAGCGCAAGCAGGATCGCGGCGCGTTCTTCAAGTCGCTGCACGGCACGCTCGACCATATCGTCAGTGCCGACATGATCTGGCTATATCGTTTCACCGGCCGCAGCATCGAGCATTTCCAGATGGGCGAGCGCTATAGCGATTTCGCCGAGTTGCGCGCGCAGCGTGAACGGCTGGACGCGGAGATTTCAGCCTGGGCCGCGAGCCTGGATCCAGCCTGGTTGCAGTCGGATTTCGCTTACTTCAGCAAGTCCTACAACGCGCATTACAGCAAGCCGGCTTGGCTGCTGGTGGTGCACCTGTTCAATCATCAGACGCATCATCGCGGCCAGGCCAGCGATCTGCTGATGCAGCTCGGCGTCGACCCCGGCGCGACCGATCTGCCGGCGATGCCCGGCAGTTGAATGCCGGCAACCGCGGCTTATTCAGCTGGCTTGATCGTGACGATGTAATCCTCAACTTCCCCGAAGATCAGCTTGCCGGTGGATTTCACTTTGCCTGCGCCGGCAGGGCTGACGCGGAACCGTGCGTAAGTCTGGCCCGGCGTAGCAGTCGATGGAACTGCTACTTTCAGGCTGTTGCTGCCGGCGTTGACGACGCACTGATCGCAGATCTGCTCGCCCGAGTCGTTCCAGTCGCCGTCGGCGTTGAAATCGATCCAGGCGTCGAGTTGCGCTGTGCCAGCAGGCGCGGTCACGGTCGCCGTGAAGTTAGCCTTCTGGCCGAGCTTAAGCTTGCCGAAGCTGACGCCGTCCTCGTCGTCGCTGCCCGTGATGTCGTCACCGGTGGCGCCGCTATTGGGCTGGCCGTCGTTGTCTGCGTCGATGCCATTGCCTAGATACGGGCCATCGGTGTTGATGAAGTGCCGCGCGCCGTTGTCTGCCACCAGGCTCGGATACGGCGCCGGCGCATCGCCGTAGTCTGTGCCGATACGGAATACGGACACGGCACCGCTGTCGACGCCGGCCGGCCCGTCCGCGAGCTCCGCGCCGACGCCCAACGTGGTCCCCGCGAGCGCGACGGAACCGCCGAACGCATCGTCGACACGGCCATTGGCGTCGATCAGCTTGCTCTGCTGGGTCCAGGCGCCGGCCCGGCGGAGAAACAAGTAAGCCGCACCGGCTGAATACTCCGCGTCACCCGCAGCGCCGATCAGCAGGCTGTCGCCGGACAGCGCTACCGAAGAGCCGAAGTTGTCGTTACTCTGACCATCGGCAGCCTTCAGCTTCGCCTGTTGCGTCCAGGCCGTACCGGAGCGCCCGAAGATGTAGGTGGCATTGACCTGCGAGGCGCCAATTGCCACCGTGTCACCCGAGATCGCCACCGCGCCTCCGAACCGCGAATAACTCTTAGGGTCGGCTGCGATCAGCTTGGCCTGTTGTGCCCAACTGTTGCCCGAGCGCACAAAAACGTAGGCCGTACCCTGACTGTAGAGGGTTTGCTGGTCGGTGCTGGAGCCGACGACGGCGCTGTCTCCGTCGATGGCGACCGCCGAGCCGAAGGAATCATTGGTGCCCTGGTCCGTGCCGTTGAGCTGCGCCTGCTCGCTCCAGACCGTTCCAGAACGCTGGTAGACGAAAACGGAACCACCGTACTCGTTGGCGGAAATCAGAGCGGTGTCGCCGTTCAGCGCGATCGCCCTGCCCAGCTCCTCCTCGGATACGTTGTTGTAGATCCTGGCCTGCTGGGTCCAGCTGCTGCCCGACCGGACATACACGTAGACCGCGCCCGTTTCGTAGTCTTCATACGGCGAAGACACCAAGGCCGTGTCGCCGTACAACGCCACCGCCTGTCCGAAGTGCAAGTAGCTACCCGCAGGCCCCGTAAATCTGGCCTGCTGCAGCCAACCGCCGGCCGAGCGCACGAACACGTAAGCGGAGCCCTGGAAAAAGCCGGTCAGGTCGTCGTTGCTGCAACCCACCAGCAGCGTGTCGCCATAAATCGAGATAGCGTTGCCACACGAGTCGCGCGTGCCTCCCTCGGTTCCGGGCTGGAGCACGGTCTGCTGCGTCCACGCCGAACCGGCACGCTGGTAGACAGTGCCCGCTCCGGTCTGCCCATTGGCCTGGCTGGATCCGAGCAGCGCGGTATCAGCTGACAGCGCCACGGCGGTGACACCGCCGGCTGCGGTCAGGTGCGCCTGCTGCGCCCAGACCGTACCATTGCGGATAAACATATAGGCTGATCCGGATCCGTTATCCTTCGGCGCGCCGATCAGCGCCGTATCGCCGGACAGCGCCACTACCGAGCCGAACTGGTCGCCCTTGAGACGGTCGTCAGCCTTGAGCTTGTCTTCCTCTACCCAAGCCGAGTCCAGCAGCCGGAACACATAGGCCGAACCGGCGGTCTTGCCATCGCCGTTGGCGCCCAGCACTGCGGTGTCGCCGGACATCGCGATCGCAGAACCGAAATAGTCTTTCTGGCCGCCGTCAGACGCAAGCAGCTGCGCCTGCTGGGTCCAGCTCGTGCCGGAGCGCGTGTACACATAGACCGTGCCCTGATCGACGATGCTGCCGATGTCCTCGCTCCGGGCTCCGATCATCAGCGTATCGCCGGTGATCGCAACCGACAGAGCGAATCCATTGAGAATGGACTGGTTTGCTGAAGGCAGTACGGCCTGCTCTGCCCAGCTTGATCCTGAGCGCACGAACACAAAGGCATTATTGGTCGCGCTACCGATGACGGCGGTATCGCCGGACAGTGCAACACTGTTACCAAACTGGTGATTCAAGCCAGCGGGGCCGGGAGGATCGTCATGCGATAGACGAGCCTGCTGTGTCCAGCTGCTGCCGGAACGGACAAATACGAAGGCCGAGCCTTTGATAGCCAAGCCCTGGTGGTCCAGGTATGCACCGATCAGCGCAGTGTCACCTGATAGCGCGACCGACCAGCCGAACATGTCGCCGGCAGTAGCCGCGTCTGTGTCCATCAGGCGCTGCTGCAAAGTCCAGTTGGAACCGCTGCCGGTGAATACGTAGGCAGCGCCGTAACCCAACGCATACGGAGCACCGACCAGTATCGTTCCGGATTCGATAGCGACGGACTGTCCAAAAAACTGGTAGTCGAGGTCGGCACCGTCGCCCGGGTCGACAATTTTCTGCTCTTCGTTGACCAGCAGCGGATCGACGACAACCGGATAACGCGCCACGGTATCGTCGACGGCAATTTCGATGCGGTCTCGTTCCGAGATCGACAGTGTCGATTGCAGCCTGCGCCCACTGGCGTCGGTGACCAGCAGCTTGTCGTAGCGCAGCCGGTGGCCGGCGTCGTCGGAGAACAGCAAGCTGCCATCGGCGTTCGCGCTGACCCGCATGCCGGACACGGCAAGCGCGATACGCAAGGGGCCAGCCGAATGCGACAAGGGCCGCCGATCCAGCGTGTACCCGTGCTCCAGACCCGCAGCGGCATTGACGAACCATTCGGTCCAGCCATCGCGCCGGTACTCGACCCGCGCCCCTGTTGCGATCGGCAGCACCAACTCGGCATCGACGCTGGCGGCACCGCGGCGCATCGCCAGCGTCTGCAATTTCAGCGGGCCTGCAGCGGCGTCGCCTGTCGCGTTGCGCCGCGACTCGAAGGTGGCGCCGTCGCGGCCGAAGCCGAGCATCAGGCTCTGCTGCGGGTTATATGCGCTAGCTTTGCCCGGGTCGGACGGGACTGGCGCCGCGTCGTACTGCGCCTGTGCGATCTGCTGCTGGATGCCGGCCCAGGCTTCGGCGTCTACGCCCTGTGGTGTTTCGCCGACGGCAACGCGTTGGCTCGATCCGGCACCGGCAGCCTGCGATACGGGAGCCCACAGCAAACCGGCAGCGATACCGCAGCGCGCCAGATAAGCGGCCATTTTCGACATTGAATCCCCCAGGGCTACGCTTAGCGTATCGGCGGCGAGCGATCGTCACCGAAGCGGCGCCGAGTCCACGCCAGACTCGGAATGTCTTGAATCTAACGGTCCATTGTTACAAATCGCAACTCAGTACCGACTCTGTCTCAATGGCCGCGGCTCAAGCTTGGTGCGCGGTACCGCGCGGCGTTTCGTCGGCGGGGCAGTGCTGGCCAGTGATCAAATTCGGCCCAGTGCCGGCCGCCACGGTGGGCGCTGTATCGCGCGCGCGTGTTTACGTTTTTCTCGCTACCTGCATGCCGGCAAAGGTCTGCGACACCGGCATCAGCGAGATCGTGTTGATGTTCATGTGCGGCGGGCAGGAGGCGATCCAGTGCACTGTCTCGGCGACGTCCTCGGCCGTCAGCGGCGAAGCGTTTTCGTAGAGCTTGGCGGCGCGCGCGTCGTCGCCGGCAAAGCGCACGTTGGAGAACTCGGTGCCGCCGCACAGGCCGGGCTCGACGTTGCTGACGCGCAGCGGCGTGCCGGCCAGATCGGCGCGCAGGTTCAGCGAAAACTGGCGCACGAAGGCCTTGGTCGCACCATAGACGTTGCCGCCCGGATACGGCCATTCGCCGGCCACCGAGCCGATGTTGATGATGTGGCCGCGGCCGCGCGCGACCATGCCGGGCAGCACCGCATGCGTCATCGTCATCAGGCCCTTGACGTTGGTGTCGACCATCGTCTCCCACTCGTCCAGCGAGGCGCGCTGCGCCGGCTCCAGGCCGAGCGCGAGGCCGGCGTTGTTGACCAGCAGGTCGATCTCGCTCCAGTGCGGCGGCAGCGAGGCGATGGTCTGGCTGACCGCGGCGCGATCGCGCACGTCGAGCTCGACGGTGCAGGCGCTGGCGCCCAGCTCCTCGCCTAGCGTTTCGAGCCGATCCCGCCGCCGAGCGGCGAGAATCACGCTGGAACCGGAGGCGACGAAGCGCCGCGCGATGGCGGCGCCGAAACCGGAGCTGGCGCCGGTGACGAGTACGATCATGAGGTTTTCTCCCTGGCCCTGGCGATCGCGGCGCGCACCTGCTCGGGTGCGGTGCCGCCATAGGTCTTACGCGCCGACACCGATGCTTCCAGCGTGATGTGTTCGTAGACGTCGGCTTCGATCGCCGACGAAAAGCCGCGCAGCTCGTCCAGCGACAGCTCGGCCAGGTCGCGCTCGGCTTTGGCGGCGAAGCCGACGACGGCGCCGACCACATGGTGGGCGTCGCGGAACGCCAGGCCTTTGCGCACCAGATAGTCCGCCAGGTCGGTCGCGGTGGAAAAGCCGCGCGCGGCGGCGGCGCGGCAGGCTTCGCGTTTGACGACGATGTGCGGCGCCATTTCCGCGTACACGCGCAGGCACATCGTCACCGTGTCGATCGCGTCGAACAGCGGCTCCTTGTCCTCCTGGTTGTCGCGGTTGTAGGCCAGCGGCTGGCCTTTCATCAGCACCAGCAACGCGTTCAGGTCACCGATCACGCGGCCGGTCTTGCCGCGCACCAGCTCGGGTACGTCGGGGTTTTTCTTCTGCGGCATGATCGAGCTGCCGGTGCAGAAACGATCCGGCAGCGAGACGAAGCCGAACATCGGCGTCGACCAGATGATCAGCTCCTCGCTCCAGCGCGACAGGTGCACCAGGATCATCGCCGCGGCGGCGCAGAACTCGATCGCGAAATCGCGATCGGACACCGCGTCGAGCGAGTTCTCGCTTACCGCATCGAAGCCCAGCTGCTGCGCCACGTAGTGCCGATCCAGCGGATACACGGTACCGGCCAGCGCCGCCGAGCCCAGCGGCAGCACGTTGAGGCGCGCGCGCGCGTCCACCAGCCGCGAGCGGTCGCGCAGGATCTGCTCGCGCCAGGCCAGCAGGTGATGGCCGAAGGTCACCGGTTGCGCGATCTGCAGGTGGGTGAAGCCGGGCATGATGCTGTCGGCCTCGGCTTCGGCCAGATCGAGCAGGCCGTTGGCCAGCTGGTCGATCAGCGGCAGCAGCACGTCGATCGCGTCGCGCACATACAGGCGGATATCGGTGGCGACCTGGTCGTTGCGCGAACGGCCGGTGTGCAGGCGCTTGCCGGCGTCGCCGACGATCTCGGTCAGCCGCGCCTCGATGTTCATGTGCACGTCTTCGAGCTCGGCCTTCCAGACAAAGTCGCCGCGCTCGATCTCGGCGAGCACCTGCTGCAGGCCGCCGCCGATCGCGTCCGCGTCGGCCTGGGTCAGCACGCCAACCTTGGCCAGCATGCGCGCGTGCGCCGTGCTCTGCGCGATGTCCTGGGCATACAGCCGCCGATCGAAGCTCACCGATTCGCTGAAAGCCGCGACCAGCTCGGTGGTGGATTCGGAGAAGCGGCCGCTCCACATCTGGTTTTTGCCGGCGGGCTGGGTCATGCGCGGATCTTCCAGGTCGATCAACGGGACAACTAAACGGGCGCAAAGTATAGCGGCCGACCAGCGGCGCCCCTCGCCCGGGCCGATGGGGCCGCCATCGGGGACGCGCGGCGAAAGCATCGGCTTACAATGGCCGCGCGGCGTAGAACGACGACGCCCACCGCCCACCACTGCCGGAACCATGCTCCAAGTCCAGTCCAATCCGGCGACCCGTATCCGCCTGATTCCCAATTTCTGCACCGTGCCGGTGGCACTGTCGCTGGCCCTGGCGATGGAACTGGTGGCGCTGTGCTTCACGCTCGGCGGCAGCGTGCGCAGCGGCGGTTTCGTGCAGCGCCTGGTGCTGCTCAGCGTGTACCTGCAGTGGATCGGCCTGTGCGGCGCCGCGATCCTGTGCTGGCTGCGGCGCTTCCTGACGATCGCGCGGCCCGGCGTGGTGTTCTTCGTCTGCTGGGGTTCGCTGGTGCTGGCGGTGTGCCTGCTGTCCAACCTCGCCTGGAGCATCGGCACGCATCCGCGCTGGGCGGTGCTCGACCCGAACGAGCCGCGGCTGTGGTTCGTGATCCGGCATAGCGCGATCGCGGCGATCGTCTCGGTGCTGCTGCTGCGCTACTTCTGGACCCGCCATCAGTGGCGCGAACAGGTACGCGCCGAATCCGAGAGCCGCTACCAGGCGCTGAACGCACGCATCCGCCCGCATTTTCTATTCAATGCGCTGAACAGCCTGGCCGCGCTGATCGGCGTGCGCCCGGTCGAGGCCGAGGGCCTGGTCGAGGATCTCGCCGACGTGTTTCGCGCCAGCCTGGAGAAGCCGGGGCAGATGGCGCCGCTGGTCGACGAAATCAGCATCTGCAATGCCTATCTGCGCATCGAGAAGGCGCGCCTCGACGATCGCCTGAACGTCGACTGGGACATCCCCGAAGAGCTGCTCAGCCACCCGGTGCCGTCGCTGATCATCCAGCCGCTGGTCGAGAACGCGGTGCATCACGGCGTCTCCAAGCGCCGCGATGGCGGCACCATCCAGGTCAGCGCGCGGCGCAACAAGACCGAGGTTGTGCTCGAAGTCAGCAACCCGATCCCACCGCAGGACGAGCCCAGGACCGGCGCCGCGCACAGCGGCAACCAGGTCGCGGTCGACAACATTGCGAGCCGCCTCGGCCTCATTTACGGTGAGCGGGGACGGGTGGAGTTGGGCATCGAGGGGGGGCTGTACAAGGCAAGATTGTTCCTGCCAGCGTAATCTCCTCCACAGCGGGTTCGCCGTGGCAGAACAGGGAGGAGTTGGCATGCGTGTCGTAATCGTGGACGACGAGCCGCTGGCGCGGGAGCGCCTGCGCCGTCTGTTGTCGGAATTCCCGGGTTACGAGATCGTCGGCGAGGCCGGCGACGGCGAAGCCGCGCTGGAAATCGTCGACAACGAGGAGCCCGACCTGGTGCTGCTCGACATTCGCATGGGCGGCATCGACGGCCTGCAGGTCGCCCGCCAGCTCGCCGAATACGATCCGCCGCCGGCGATCATCTTCACCACGGCCTACTCCGAGCATGCGCTGTCGGCCTTCGACGCCAACGCCGACGCCTATCTGCTGAAGCCGATTCGCGTCGAAAAGCTCAAGGAAGCCCTGCTGCGCGCGCGCCGCCCGACGCGCGCGCAAAAAAGCCCGGCCGCGGCCGGCCCCGGTACCGGCGAGCGCCCCAAGCGCGAACACATCCTGGCGACGACCCGCGAGGGTCTGGTGCGAATTCCGGTCGAGGACATCGTCTATTTCCTCGCCGACCAGAAATACACCACGGTCTGCCACCTGCACGGCGAAGTGCTGATCGAGGAGTCGCTGAAGACCCTGGAAGACGACTTCTCGCCCTGGTTTTTGCGCATCCACCGCAAGGCACTGGTGGCGACGCGTTTCATCGCCAGCCTCGAGCGCGAACGCGGCGGCGAGCAGCACCACTGGCTGAAAATGAAGCACGCCAGCAAGCCGTTGCCGGTGTCGCGGCGCCGCTTGGCGGAAGTGCGGCGGTTTTTGACCGACGGCTAGGGCGTCCCCGGATCGCCGAACCTGTAGGAGCGGATCCCATCCGCGACTGTGCTCTCGACGGCCTGAGTCGCGGACAGGGTCCGCTCCTACAAAAACTTGTGCTGGAGCGTTCCGCCCCCACCCATGACTCGGGGGCGGCAGGGCCTGCTTTCGCCACGCTTCAGCCGACTCCCCTAAACTGTCGGCCCTTGCCCGCCCCCCAGGCGGACGACACTCACACGAGGAGCTTTGCCATGTCGTACCCCTTCATCACCGCCGACACCGATCCGGCCGAAGCGGTGACGCCGAAGCGGCCCAACGCGCTGGAAGAGCGGCTGTTCCAGGCGCGCACGATCCTGATCTACGGCGGCATCAACCAGAAGCTCGCCGAGAACGTGACCAGCCGGCTGCTGGCGATGCAGGCCGAGTCGCTGGACCCGATCACCATCTTCATCAACAGCCAGGGCGGCCACGTGGAATCCGGCGACACGATCTACGACATGATCAAGTTCGTGAAGCCCGAGATCAAAATGGTCGGCACCGGCTGGTGCGCCAGTGCCGGCTCGCTGATCTACAGCGCGGCCAAGCCGGAGAACCGCTACGCGCTGACCAATACCCGCTTCCTGCTGCATCAGCCGTCCGGCGGCTCCGGCGGCACCGCGTCCGACATCGCGATCGCGGCCAAGGAAATCGTGCGCATGCGCCAGCGTCTGAACGAGATCTACGCCAGGGAAACCGGTCAGAGCGTCGAGCGCATCGCCCAGGACACCAACCGCGATCACTGGATGTCCGCACAGGAAGCCAAGGAATACGGCCTGGTCGGCAAGATCATCAGCAGCGCAGCCGAAGTCGTTTGACGGTGACCGCGGCGACTCGCGTCCGCATCGCTACGCGCGAGTCGCCGCTCGCGCTGTGGCAGGCGCATCACGTGCAGCGGCGCCTGCTGGAGCTGGAGCCGTCGCTGGACGTGCAGCTGGTACCGATGACGACGCTGGGCGACCAGCTGCTCGGCAGCCCGCTGTCGGCGGTCGGCGGCAAGGGCCTGTTCGTCAAGGAGCTGGAAACGGCGATGCTCGAACAGCGCGCCGACATCGCCGTGCACTCGATGAAGGACGTGCCGGCGCAGCAGCCTGCGGGTTTGTGCCTGAGCGCGTTTCTGGCCGGTGAAGATCCGCGCGACGCCTTCGTCTCCAACACCTATTCCAGCGTCGCCGAGCTGCCGCAGGGCGCGCATGTCGGCACCTCCAGCCTGCGCCGCTCGACGCAGCTGCGCGGGCTGCGCCCGGACCTGCAGATTTCACCGTTGCGCGGCAACGTCGGCACGCGCCTGCGCAAGCTCGACGAAGGCGGTTACGACGCGATCCTGCTCGCCGCCGCCGGCCTGCAGCGGCTCGGCCTGGGTCAGCGCATACGCGAATATCTGGACGTCGAGCGCTTCGTGCCGGCGATCGGCCAGGGCGTGATCGGCATCGAATGCCGCGAGGACGATCAGGCGACGCGCGCGCTGCTGGCGCGCCTGCACGATCCGCAGACCACGCAACGCCTGATCGCCGAACGCGCGCTCAACTCCCGCCTCGGCGGCGCCTGCCAGGTGCCGGTCGCCGGCCATGCCCGGATCCACAACGGCGAGCTGCATCTGCAGGCGCTGGTCGGTGATCCGGCGAGCGTCAGGCAGGTGCGCGATGAAATCCGCGGTCCGGTCGAGGACGCCGAAAATCTGGGCATCAGCCTGGCGGAACGCCTGCTCAATGCCGGCGCGCGCGACATCCTGCAGTCGCTGGGCGTGCTGTAGCGATGAAAAAGCCCAGCCTGCCGTTGAAGGGCCTGCGCGTGATCGTCACGCGGCCCGATCTGCAGGCCGGCAATCTGGCCTTGCTGCTGGAGGCTCAGGGCGCCGAAGCCGCGCGTCTGCCGCTGTTCGCGATCGAAGCCAGCGGCGACGACGAGGTCACGCGCGGCGTGCTGCAGGCGCATCGCGACGACGACGGCTGGATCTTCACCAGCGCCAACGCGGTGCGCTACGCCGCCGAAATCGACGAGCGCGAAGCCGACTGGCCGACGCTGTTCGCCGTGGGCGGCGCCACCGCTGCGGCGCTGGCCAATGCCGGACATCCGGGCGCGATTTCGCCGGATGCGCAGGCGTCCAGCGAAACGCTGCTGCAACTGCCGCAGCTGCGCCAGGTCGCCGATAAGAAATATCTGATCGTCACCGGCGAAGACGGCCGCGAGCTGATCGCCAGTGAACTGGCCGCGCGCGGTGCGCGCGTCGACACGCTGAGCCTGTATCGGCGCAAGCCGGTCGAGCACGACGAGGCCCGGGTCGAAGCCGAGGTCGCGATGGCCGACGTCATCGTGATCACCAGCGGCGAAACCCTGGATCGGCTCTGGCGGCTGACGCCGGATGCGCTGCGTTCGACGCTGCTCGCGCTGCAACTCGTCGTGCCGAGCCCGCGCGTGTTAGAAAAAGCGCTGGCGCTGGGTTTCACCGCGCCACTGCTGCCCGAAACGGTCAGCGATGACGCCATCGTCCGCTGCCTCAGCGACTGGCGCACACGCCAGATTCAGGATTCCAGCATGAGCAGTCCCAAGCCGCCCGAGCTCGCCGCAGTGCCCGAGACCGGCAGCGATACCGGTGCCGCGGCCGCAGGCGCGCCGACCCCGCCGCCGCCCAAAGCCAGCGCCCAGTTCGTGCACGACACGCCGCAGGCAGCCGCCAAAAGCAGCAGCGGCATCGTCGCCTGGCTGCTGGTTCTGGTACTCGCCGCGGCGCTGGGCTACGGCGGCTGGCTGGCCTGGGATCTGCGCGCCAACCAGAGCGCGCTGCTGCAGGCGCAGGATCATGCGCTGCGCCGGCTGTCGCGGCAGACCGCGGAGCTGGACAACCTCGCCTCGCAGACCGCGACGCGTCAGAGCGATCTGGCTCGCGTGCTGCAGCGCTCGGGCTCGGACCTGGCGGCGATGCAGGGCCGGCTCGACAACAGCGAGCAGCTGATGGGCCGCATGACCGAGGAGCTGCAGGGCGGGCGCACGCGCTTCGCTCTCGCCTCGGTCGAGCAGCTGATCCTGCTGGCCAACGATCGCCTGTTGCTCGAACACGATGTGCGCGCGGCCTTGCTCGCCTTGCAGATCGCCGACGAGCGCCTCGGCGCACTGAACGATCCGCGTCTGTTCAAGACCCGCGAAGCCATTGCCAGGGAACGCACCCAGCTCGCGTCGCTGCCAAGGCCGGATCTGACCTCGGCTTCGCTGACCCTGTCGAGCCTGATCGACAGGGCCGACGCTCTGCCACTGCGCGCGCGGCTCGCACCGCGCGTGCTCGGTGGCCCGCGTTCCGGCAATGCCGCCGGCGACGATGCCGGCTCGCGCTGGTACGAGCGCGTATGGAGCGCGATTCGCGATGCCGCGTCCGGCCTGTTCGTGATCCGCCGCGAGGACAATGCCGCGAGCCTGCGCCTGCTGCCGGCCGAAGACGAGGCGGTGCTGGTGCACGTGCTGATCCTGAAACTGGAATCGGCGCGGGTCGCGCTGCTGCGCGGCGAAACCGCGAGCTTTCGCGAAGCCCTGAGCTCGGCCGGAGACTGGCTGCGCCAGTTCTTCCGTGCCGATGATCCCGGCGTCGAAGCGGCGATCGGCGAAATGGAAAGACTGCAGGCGCTGGAGCTGTCGGCGCCGCCGCCCGATCTGACCGAATCGCTGGCGCTGCTGCGCCAGGTTCTGGCACCCGCGGCGCAGCCGTGATCCGCACCTGGCTGCTGCTGCTCGTCGCACTCGCGGTCGGCGCCGCGGCGGCCTGGCTGCTGCGCGCCGACGCCGGCTACGTGCTGCTGAACTACGGCCACTACGTGATCGAGACCTCGATTCTCGGCCTGTTCGGCAGCGTGATCCTCGGCATCGGCGTGGTGCTGTGGGGTTTTCGCCTGCTGTTCGCCGGCGTGCGCCTGCCGTCGCTGATCAAGCGCCTGCTCGACAACCGCCGCGAGGAACGCGCGCGCGACACCTTCGAGGAAGGCCTGCTGCGGCTGCTCGAAGGCAACTGGAAGCGCGCCGAAATCGAGCTGGTGCGGCGCGCTGCCGATCATCACGCCTCGCATCTGAATTATCTGGCCGCGGCGCGCGCGGCGCAGCGTCTCGGTGCGCCGGACCGTCGCGATCACTATCTGCAGCTCGCCGCCAGCGGCGACAACCAGCACGACTTCGCGGTGCTGCTGACCCAGGCGGAGCTGCAGCTGGAGCGCGGCGAGTTCGCGCCGGCGCGCGACACCACGCTGCGGCTGCGCGAGCAGGATCCGAAACATCCCTACGCGGTCGAGCTGCTGGCGCAGGCGTTCGAAGGCCTGGGCGACTGGGAAGCGCTGCGCGGCCTGCTGATCGAAACCGCCAGGCTCGACGCGCCGACCGCCGAGCGTCGCGAGGCGCTGATGCGGCGCTCGATGAGCGAGCTGATCGTGCAGGCTGAGGCCGGCAGCCAGCTGGCGAAAATGAAGGCGCTGTGGGACGCCAGCGGCAACGAGCTGCGCCGCGATCCGGCACTGCGCCTGCGCTACGCCCAGGCCCTGCACCGGCTCAATGCCGACAACGAAGCCGCGGCGCTGATCGGCGAAGCGCTGCGCGAAGACTGGGACGGCCAGCTGGTGACGCTCTACGGGCAGCTGCACGGCAGCGACGGCGTCACCCGGCTGGCGTCGATCGAGCAGTGGCTGAGCCAGTACGGCGAGCGCATCGAGCTGCTGATCACCGCCGGCCAGTCCTGCCTGCAGAACAAGCTCTGGGGCAAGGCGCGCAGCTACCTGGAAGCCGCGGCGCGCATGCAGCCCTCGCCGGCCGCCTACCTGGAGCTGGCGCGGCTCGCCGAACAGACCCAGAATCCGGACGAGGCCGCGCGCTACTACCGAATGGGCCTGGAACTTGCGGCCTGAAGACCTATGAAAACTTCCCGCTTTCACCGCCTTTTCCCGGTCGCCCTGTTCGGCACAGCGATCGGCGCTTCGGCCGTTGCCGCGCCGGCGCAGGCCTATGAGCTCAACGGTCTGGCAGCCGCCAGCGACTCGCAGTTCAAGCATCTGAGCGCCGACCTGCTCGCCGCCCTGGGCAGCAAGGGCCTCAGCGGCCCGGTGCAGGCCGAGACCGGGGGCTGGGGCATCGCCGGCAGCGCCAGCACCACGTACACCGACGATTCGAAGACCTGGGCCGCGGTCACCGGCGCGCATGTCGACCACATCGACGTCGCCGGCGTCGATGCCTGGTTCCAGCTGCCGCAGGGCATCCGCATCGGCGTGCTCGCAGCGGCGATCGCCAGCACCGACGACGCGCTGTGGCGCATCGACGCGAGCCTGCCGGTCGCCACGATCGACGCCTGGACCGTCAGCGGCCGCGCCAGCCTCGGCGCGGTGTGGAGCATCAAGAATGTCGATGCCTACACGCAGACGCTCGGCCTGGAAGCGAGCCGGGTCTACGGCCTGCTGCAGCCTTATGGCGGCCTCGGCATCGCCGTCGGCGAATTCGGCGCTTCCGGCGACGACGCGCCGAAGAACCAGACCTTGCTGCGGCCCGATATCTACGCCGGCCTCAGGCTGAATCTGCCGACGTTCGCGCTCAGCGGCGTGGTCGATCAGACCGGCCACAACACCAGCCTCGGCCTGCGCCTGGCGGTGGCTTTCTGATGCGCGCCGCGGCGCTGTGCTTGGCCGCGATCGCGGCATCCGCCAGCGCCTCCGCGCTGGCCAGTGACGGCGCCGCGCCGGTCGCGCCCGACGTACGGGCGCTGGTGCAGAAATTCGTCGACACCGTCGACGCGCTGCCGGCGCTGCAGGTGGTCATGGTCAAGCAGCAGCGCATCGGCGCCGAGCTGAATCCAGCCGAGACCCTGCTGCTGAAACAGCAGAAAAGCTCGGACTGCCGCTACATGAAATGGCTCGCCGAGCCGCACAAGG
Source organism: Hydrocarboniphaga sp. (assembly GCF_965279055.1). NCBI lineage: Bacteria > Pseudomonadati > Pseudomonadota > Gammaproteobacteria > Nevskiales > Nevskiaceae > Hydrocarboniphaga > Hydrocarboniphaga sp. Next base: position 4,649,297 of record NZ_OZ257125.1, read on the forward strand.
GCCGCGAACTGATCCTGTGCAGCGGCCGCTACGACGGCAAGATCCAGGTACACGAATCCGGCCTGCTCGGCATCGCGACGCTCTCGCTGGACCCGAACGGTTCGACCGCGAGCAAGGGCAACCTGCGGCCGATCGCGCAGGCCGGCATCTACAACATGGCGAAGATGCTGAAAACCAACATCGCCAAACGCCAGGCCTCGGCGCAGCCCGAAGCGCCGCCGCAGACCAGCGAACGCGTCGTCGACGGCCAGGCCTCGCTGTGCCTGCGCAGCGACACGATGGGCTCGGATGACAAGGCACCGTATCCGGTCGGCGCCGCCGAGCTGTGCTTCGACAAGGCCATCGCGATGCCGACCGAAGTGCAGTTCTGGCACCAGGACGGGCGGCTGATGGAGCATTACCGGTTCCGCGAATGGAATTTGAAGCCGGGGCTGACGGACGCGGACTTCGATACCAAGAACAAGGCTTACGACTTCTGATCGCCGAGCCTGTAGGAGCGGGCTTGCCCGCGACTGTGCCGTTGGAGAACCTGTCGCGGGCAAGCCCGCTCCTACAAAAGCCGGCGCGAACGCCTAGAAATTCAGCTTGATCGCGCCGAAGACTTCGCGGCCGCGATCCTGGCGTACTGCGCCGAAGTTGCCGGGCGCAACCGGCTCGTCGGTTACCTGAGCCAGCACTTTCTCCTTGCTCAAATTGGAGCCGAACACCGAGACGCTCCAGGCGCCGTCGCGCGCACCGACCGAAACGCGTGCGTTGACCAGCAAAGTCGCCTTCTGCAAGGTGTTCGGGTCGAGGTCGACGTCGAGATAGCGCTGCGACGTATACAGCCCTTCGACCTGGAACTGGAAGCCCCAGCTCGGGCCGAAACCCGGCAGGCTCAGCTGCGGAATCAGGCTGGCGCTCCAGCGCGGCGCCGACGCCAGCGTGCGGCCGGACAGATCCACCGAACTCTCGCTGGAACCGGCCGGCGCCGGGCCGTCCGGATAGCTGCGGTAATGCGCGTCCGAATAGCCGAGCGTGCCGCGCAGCGTCGTGCCGGGGAACGGCGACAGCCAGCGGAAATCCGCCTCGAAACCCTGGCTGCGCGCCTGCGCCGCGTTCTGGATGTTGGCCGTGGTGCCGTCGAAAACCGAGACCTGCAGATCGTTGAAGTTGGTCAGATACACCGCGAGGTTGGCGTCCAGCGTGTTGTCGAACAGCCGGGTTTTCAGGCCGGCTTCGTAGGTGTCGGCGGTCTCCGGCCCGTAGTCGAGGTTGTCCGCATTGAACGGCAGCGCGTTGTAGCCGCCGCCCTTGTAGCCCTTGGCCCAGACCAGGTAGGTCGAGGCTTTCTTGCTGAAGTCGTATTTGACGCCGAGCTTGGGCGAGCTTTCGTTTTCGGCACGATGCTCGTGCGTGTCGAAATTGCTCTGGCCGAGAATCGCCGGGATGAAGATCGCGCCCTGCGGCGCCTGCGACGACAGATGCGCATCCTTGGTTTCATGGCCCAGACGCCAGCCGAGAATGGCGGCGAAATGTTCGGTCAGGTAAGTGGTCACCTGGCCATAGGCGGAAACCGCTTCCTGGTCCTGGTCGAGCAGCAGTTCGGCGCGCTCGCGGTTGGTCTGGCTGTTGAGCAGCACATCGCCCAGCGGCGAGGCGGTGATCGCGCCGAGCAGGTTGCCGAGCTGTTCGGCGAGCACGTCGTTCAAGGGCAGGCCGTCGGCGCCGCTTATCTGGCCGCCGCCGCGCGCGGCGATGACGAAGGCCGCGGCCGCGCCGAGATCCTCGATCTGCACCAGGTCGTTGCTGACCAGGCTCGACTTCAGGTAGTACAGGCCACCGATGAATTCGGTGCGGCCGAACAGGCCGAACAGCGACGGCGACACGCCGGACAGTCGCAGCTCCTGGCTGTACTGGTCATAGGGCGTCGGCCGCGCCAGGTCGAGGCGCGCCACCGGCACCGGCGAGAAATCGAAGTCGATCGTGCGGTCCTTGACCTCGTAGTACGCGTAGGCGCTGACCGAACTCAGGTTGAGGCTTTCCAGCCCCCAGATGTCGCCGAACGGATAATCGAACGCGGCCGAGGCGGTGTCGGTGGCGACGTTGACGCGCGACGGCACATTGCTCGACAGCGTGTCGTTGTAGGCATTGGTTTCGGTTTTCGGATCGTACTGGCGGAACAGCGCCAGCGTCGCATCACTGGCCTTTTTCAGCTGGAACAGATTGCCGTTGCCTTTCTGCGACGACGACGACACCGCGAGGCGCAGCTGGCCTTCGCCGAACAGATCGGTGACGCGCAGCTTGGCGCGACCGGCGAAGGATTCCAGATCGGCTTCGCGGCGATCCAGCGTGGTGTTGTAGAACAGGCCTTCGAAGGACTGCACCGCGCCGGAGAGCCGCGAATACAGACCGTCGGCCAGCGGCAGCGAGACGCCGCCGCGCGCGTCGAGGATCTCGCCGTCGCTGCGGCCGTACAAGGTCAGATCGCCGGCGGTGATGTTGTCGGCATCGATGGTGGTGATGTTGACCACGCCGGCGACGGTGTTCTTGCCAAACAGCGCGCCCTGCGGGCCGCGGATCACCTCCAGCCGGTCGATGTCGTACATCAGCGCCGACAGGAAGGCGCTGCGGCCGTAGTACACATCGTCGATGACCAGGCCCACCGAAGGCTCGAAGCCGGCGTTGCTGATCGAGGTGCCGTAGCCGCGGATGCGCAGCTCGCCGGCGAACGGCGACACGCGCATTTGCGCATTCGGCACATAGCCGTTGAGGTCGCCGGCGCTGAGGATCTTGGAGTCGCGCAGCTGCTCGCCGCTCAGGGTCGACACCGAGGCCGGCACTTCGCGCAGGCTCTGCTTGGTTTTCTGCGAGGTGACGATGACCTCGTCGAGCTCGACCGTCTCGGGCTCGCGCGCGCTGGGCGTCTCGGCCGGCGGCGGCGCGACCTCGACCGGAATCACCTCCAGCACCTGCGGCTCGGCCGGCACGTCCTCTGCGCCGATGGCCGCGGCCGGCAGGCACAGCAGCCCCAGCATGACGGCCTGCAGGCCGGCGCGACGACGCGCGGCCCTGATTGCTTTACTCATGACGATCCCCCCGGATGTCGCTGGCCGCTACCCTATAACACCAGCGTGGCTGTCTGCTTTTCGGACAGGCCGATGCGTCCGCAAGCTTCATGCAAATCCCCCTCCGCATGGAATTTGCATAAGCTCAGCCCTGGCACTGCGGCGACCGGGGCGTGTCCCCGGGCGCGTCACGCAGCGTTACAGTGCGGCGCCACACGGCGCAGGCACAATGGAATCAACGACCCCGCAGACGGGCGTTTTCCCTGGGAGATTGACGATGATGCTTTGTGATGGCCGCCCCGCCCTGCGGAGCCTGCTGCTGCTGCCCGTGTCGGCGCTCCTGCTGCTCAGCGCCTGCTCGTCGCCGGATGACGACGGCGACCCGACCCAGGTCAGCGATCTGACCGGCACCATCACCGGCACCATCCAGGACACCGACGGCCACGCCATCGCCAATGCGACGATCCGTTACGCCGGCGCTTCCGACAGCGGCAGCCCGCTGAGCGCGACCACCAACGCCGACGGCCAGTTCTCGATGCCCGGCGTCACCGTCACCGGTGTTGCCGGCACCACGGTCAACGACGCCAACGGCCCGATCACGCTGGCGATCGTGCCGCCGGCCGGCTACATGGGCGCCACCATCCAGGCCAGCCCGATCGCGCAGTCCACCGGTACCGTCGGCGGCGGCACGGTGTTCATCGACGACTTCAACGTCGGCGTCGGCGTGGTCAAGCTGCCGGCGCTGGCCTCGACCGTCAGCGGCACCTTGCGCAGCAGCGCCACCGGTTCGCCGGTCGCCGGTGCCAGCGTGTCGCTGGACTTCGTCGGCGTCGAATTTGTACAGGACGGCACGACCACCGGTGTCGCCACCACCTACGACTCGGGCAGCTTCCTGCCGGTGACGTCGAACGCGGACGGCAGCTTCAGCCTGGCCTCGGTCTACAACGATTCCTGCGTCAAGCTCGCCGTCAACGGCTACGCCATCGGCAGCGTCAGCGGCTCGGCACCGCCCTGCCCGACCGCCGGCGCCGCCAGCGACACCAACACGCTGAACCTGCGCACCTCCGACGCGAACACGCCGGTGCTGCTGGCCAGCGTCGCGGTGACGCCGTTCACCAGCGCCGATACGGTGCCGCCGACGGTGTCCTCGGTCGATGGTGTGATCGATCCGACCCAGACGCCGGCGCAGCTCGAAAGCAGCGTTACTCGCACATTCGCTATCCACTTCAGCGAAACGCTGCAGGCCGATCTGCTGTCCGCCAGCAACGTGTATGTGGTGCTCGGCAGCGGCACCAACGCGACGGCAACGCCGGTCAGCGGTGTGGCGCTCAATGGCAGCCTGGTCACGATCACGCTGCAGAACGCGTTGCCGGCCAGTACCGCGGTGACCGTGCACATCGCGCGCGAAGCGCTGAAGGACACCGCCGGCAACGGCGTCGCCGATGCCGGCGCGCTCGCCTACGACAGCCTCAGCAGCCAGGAGCTGCTGCTGTCGTTCACCAGCTTCGGCTCGAGCAACACCATCGCCGATGCGGCCGTGGTCGCTCAGGTCAGCGCGCAGGTGTTCGCCAACGATCTGTCGTACGTGACCACCGACGCGCTGCTCGACACGGTCGATCCGCTGACCACGCCGGTGCGTCCGGCGCTGACGCCGACGTCGACCTCGACCACCTACACCACCAGCGCGGTGATGGAGCAGCTCAACAATCCCGCCGCCGTCACCGCGCTGACCGCGCTGCGCTCGGCAATCGCGCCTTCGGATACCCGCGTGATCCAGCCGGGCGTGGCGCGAGTCAGCGTCACGGTGCCGGCCAACGCCAGCGATTTCCTGGTCTGGGTCGAGCGTGCCGGCACCAAGCTGGACGCGCTGTTCTTCCCGGTCGTGACCAGCGGCGGCTCGCCGACCAACAGCCAGGCGATCGACAACAGCGGCCCGACCTACGTGATAACGCCGGGCGGCGCCAGCAGCTTCGATCTGCTGATCCGCGGCAATGGCGCGTCGGTCACGCTTCAGGCCGGAGATGTGTTCCATATCAGCTCGCGCAACGCCGCCGCGATCATCGGTGGCAGCAGCACGGCGAAGCTGGCCGACAACGGCCGGCCGACGGTGGCGCTGCAGTTGCTCGACTCGCTGATCGCCGGAGCCGCGGGTAGCGGCGGCAGCGGCGGCGGCGGCAGCGTGATCATTCCGCCGACCAGCTCGGTGCCGGCCGTGGTGGTGTTTTCGATCACGCCCCAGGCCGCCGACGTCAACGACACCGACAACGGCTACGCGCTGGACAACTGGAAGGGTGACAACGAGCTGCAGGGCCTGTCGCATACCGAATTGCAGGACTCGGCGTTCGCGCAGGGGCTCGCCAACACGGCCGCCATCGGCGACGCCGACGGCACCGCCGCGTTCCTGGCAACGTCGCCGACGCTGGGCATCGCCGTCACCGAGCCCGGCGCCTATACCGGCGTCGCGCCGGTCACCAGCGGCATCAGCACGTCGCTGACGGTGCAGGGTCTGCTGAACAATGTGGTCAACGAAGACCCCGGCACTTCCAACCTGCTCGCGATCCAGTTCGGCAACGTGTTCCAGCTGTCCAGGGATGCCGGCCCGGGCACGGCGACGATCGATCTCAGCGGTTCGATCAAAGATCTGAACGACACCGTGCCGGACGCCGCGACCCGCGCCTCGCTGCGGCTGCGCGACAAGATGCCGCCGCTGATGACCTCAGGCTCTTACGATGGAACCAACTTCGTCTTCAGCTTCAACGAGGCGATCCAGAAACTCGGAACGATCGATTTCAGCGGCTGCGGCTTCTCGGTGGCCCTGGCTCAGGATGGCGTGACGCTCAGCGAGGACGGCACCAAGCTCACGTTCCCCGCCAGCCTGCTCGGCGGCGACCCGGCCGGCTGCTTCACGACGGCCAGCTATCCGGAATCGGCCTATGGCACCGGCGAAACGGCCCTGGAACACGCAGCAGTGTCGTACGCCAACGTTCCCGATACCGCGATCGATCCGACCGTCGTCCCCAACGACACCGGCAATACCTGGGCTCTCTGGACCGCCGAGAATCTGGGCATCAGCACGCCGTTCTTCGCGATCGTCAACATCTCGCCCTGATTCGCGCGCAACGCACCGCCCGGATCATGCCGATGGATGCTTTCATGTTTTCGCCGCGGCGCCCGCTGCTGCGCAGCGCGCTGCTCGCCGGCACGGTCGCCGGCAGCGCGATCACGCTGGCCGGCTGCTCGCTGTTCCAGCGTGAAGCAGCGGAGCCCAAGGCCGTCGTCAGCGGCGTGGTGCCGGAGGCCTGGGCCAATCCAGCGGTCGGCCAAGGCAATGTCAACGACGACTGGCTCAAGGATTTCAACGACCCGACGCTGACGTCGCTGGTCGAAGAGGCCTGGAGCAACAACGCCTCGCTGCTCGGCGCGATTTCGCGGCGCGACGCGGCCGCGGCGCGCGCGGCGATCGACAAGGCCGGCAATCTGCCGCGGCTGGATTTTCAGGCCAGCGTCGGCCGCCAGCGCCAGATCAACGACTTTCTCGGCAACTCGACGCTGGTGCCGGACGACGCCTACATCTCGCGCATTCGCTTCGGCCTCGGCCTGTCCTGGGAGCTCGACGTCTGGAATCGCGTGCTCGACCTGAGCCACGCCGCCGCCGGCGACGTGGTGTCGGCGATGCTCGACGTCGAAGCCGCGCGCTTCTCTTTGGCCGCGCAGACCGCGAGCCTGTGGTTCGCGCTGGTCGCCGCGGATCAGCGCATCGAGCTGGCGCAGGCGCTGCAGAAAAGCCAGAACGAAACCGTACGCATCTCGCGCGAGCGCGAAGCCTCCGGCCTGCTCAGCACTGCCGAGCTGATCAAGCTGGAAAGCGATCAGGCCGGCGCCGACGGCGATCTGGTCGCGCGCCGGCTCGAGCGCGACCGCATCGCCCGCTCGCTGGAAGTGCTGGTCGGGCGTTATCCGGCGGCCGCCTTGCAGGCCAGCGATACGCTGCCGCCGATGCCGCCGCCGGTCGCGGCCGGCCTGCCGTCGAGCCTGCTCGAACGCCGGCCCGATCTCCAGGCCGCGGCGCTACGCGTCACCGCCAGCGACGACCGGCTGATGGCAGCGAAAAAGAACCTGCTGCCGCGCTTCACGATCAATGCTTCCGGCGGCACACAGTCCAAGTATCGCGATCTGCTGTTCGACGACGACTCGTTTACCTGGTCGCTCGGCGGCGGCCTGCTGCAGCCGATTTTCGACGGCGGCCAGATTCGCGCCGGCATTCGCGCGCAGCGCGCGCTGATGGTCGAATCGATGCAGAAATATCGCGACAAGGCGCTGAGCGCGTTCCGCGAAGTCGAGGATGGCCTGGCCACCGAAGCGGCGCTGCGCCAGCAGCGCGAGTACGTGCAGCGCGCGCTGGATCTGGCGACACGCAACCAGGGCCTGGCCAGGCAGAGCTACGACAACGGCACGCTCGACGCCGGCACCAATCTCGGCGCCGAACGCGGCGTGGTGCTGGCGCGGATCAAGGCGCTGGACCTGGATCTGGCGCTGCTGAACAACCGCATCGCGCTCGACCTGGCGCTGGGCGGCAGCCCGGTGCTGCGCGCCGACGGCGCGAAGGCGACCGACGACACCACGCCGGCGTTGCTGAAAGCACCACCGCCGGCGGCGGCCACGCCGGTTTCCGATGAGGCTGCTCCCGGCGCATGGGGCAGCGACACCGACGTTGCCACCGGCACGCTGCCGCCGAAGCGCCGCCTCGGCGCCGAAGCCGCGGTGGAACCGGTGGATGCCAACCCGACGCGCGCCGACGTCGTGCCCTTGCCGTCCGACGCCGCCGCAGCGGCTACTCCATGAGCTTTGCGCAGGCGCCGACATGATCGTTCTCAAGAAATTCACGTTCTACATCGCGCTGATCAGCATCGTGATGATGGGCATCCAGATCTACCGGCTGTCGCACAGGCCGGCGCCGCCACCGCCGTCGGTGCAGCCGCCGGTGAAGCCGCATTCCACCGGCATCGGCGCCGCAGGCCTGGTCGAGGCGATGCATGACAACACCCAGCTCGGCGCGCCGGTGGCCGGCATCGTCGCCAAGGTGTTCGTCAACGCCGGCGATCACGTCAAGGCCGGCCAGCCGCTGTTCCAGATCGACGATCGCGACCTGCGCGCGCAGCTCGGCGTGCAGCAGGCCAATCTGCGTGTCGCGCAGGCACAGCTGACGCGCGTCAGCGCCGCCTACAAGCGCCTGACCGGCGTCACCGATCCCTACGCCGTGACCCGCAACGAGGTGTCGAACCGCTCCGACGAAGTCGAGGTCGCCAAGGCCCAGGTCGAAGCCGCGCAGGCCGCGGTCAAGGCCACGCAAAGCTTGGTCGACCGCCTGCTGGTGGTGTCGCCCATCGACGGCAGCGTGCTGCAGATGAGCGTCTCGGTCGGCGAGTTCGTGTCGCCGCAGTCGCCGGTGGCGCCGATGGTGCTCGGCAACACCGACGAGGTGCAGGTGCGCGCCGACGTCGACGAGCAGATCGCGCCGCGCATCAAGGCCGGCAAGAACGCGGTCGGCTACATCAAGGGCGAGCCGGATCGCGCGATCCCGCTGACGTTCGTGCGTATCGAGCCCCTGGTCGTGCCGAAGCGCTCGCTGACCGGCATGGCCGCCGAGCGCGTCGACACGCGCGTGCTGCAGGTGGTGTTCCGCTTCGCCAATCCGACCGAGAGACCGGTGTACGTCGGGCAGCAGATGGATCTTTACATCGAGGAATAACCGGCGCTCGTTCCGGCGATGCGTAGCCCGGGTGAAACCCGGGTTGCACCCGGGCTACGTCGTGCCGGCATCGCTGTTGTCGTCGCGGGATCGCCGCCTTCGCGGGAATGACGAGGTTCCGTCAGTTGCCAGGCGGTGCTTCCACCGGCACCGGCTGCTGAGCCGGCTCTTCCACCGGCGTGGCCTGTGGCTCGGCAGCGGGTGGCGGTGCTTCGTCGGCAGCCGCCGGTTCCGCAGCCGCCGGCTCGCTGGGCTGCGTCGGCGCGGGCTCGGAAGCCGCATGCGGCGCGAACAGCGGCGCATCGTCGTCCGGCTCCTGCAGTTCCTCGCCCGGCGGCGGTGCCGGCTCGGCATCTTCGATCGGCGGACGACGACCGGAATAGCCCATCTGGCGCTGGATCCACGCGGCACGCGAGGCCACATACGGCCCCGGCGCGCCGACTTTCCACTTGCGCGGATTCGGCAGCACCGCGGCCAGCCGCGCCGCTTCGGAGGCGCTCAACTGCGAGGCCGGATGATTGAAAAAGCGCTGTGACGCGGCCTCCACGCCATAGATACCGGGGCCGAATTCGGCCGAGTTCAGATACACCTCGAGAATCCGGTCCTTGCCCCACAAGGTTTCGATCAGCACGGTAATGCCGGCCTCGATGCCCTTGCGCAGGTAGCCACCGCCGGCCCACAGGAACAGGTTTTTCGCGGTCTGCTGGCTGATCGTCGATCCGCCGCGCACACGGCCGCCACGCTGGTTGCGCTCGTAAGCCTTCTGCATCGCCTCGATGTCGAAGCCGTGGTGGTCCCAGAACTTCTGGTCCTCGGCGGCGATCACCGCGCGCCGCGCAGTCTCATTGATGCGCGAGGCCGGTACCCACTGATGCTGCACCGGCCGGGTCGGGCTCTGCAGCATGTAACTGGTGGTGTAGATCGGGATGACGCGGCCGAGCAGGATCAGGCTCAGCGGCAGCACGACGAAGATCAGCAGCAGCGCGATCAGCACGCGCTTGAAGGTCGACTTTTTTTTGGAGCGGCGGGATCGGCGCACGGCTTCCTTGGGCGCAGGTTCGGGCGGCGGACGACGCGCCGGGATCTGGATGTCGGGGGCGGGCATGGGCCGGATTGTAGAGGCCGGCGCTGAATCGCAGCACGCCAAGCCGGGGTTGCACCGGGCTACAACAGCGGTGCCAGATTACGGCTTCTCTTTGATCGTCAGCACCGGCAACTGGATGTTGCGCGCGATCGCGATCAGCCTCAGACCGGCGATCAGCGCCATGCCGGCGAAGCCGGCCGGTGTGCGCTCGACGCCCCAGGACTGCAGCAGCACGTAGAGCGTCGCCCCGGCGATCACCGCGGTGCCGTAGATCGTGCCGGGCCGCAGCAGCAGCGGGATGTCGTTGCACAGCACGTCGCGCAGCACGCCGCCGAAGGTGCCGGTGATCGTCGCCATCACGACGACGATCAGGCCCGGCAGACCGGCGGCTTCGGCGATGCGGGCGCCGGAAATCGAGAACAGCGCCAGGCCCAGCGCGTCGGCGATCTGCAGTACGCGCTCGCTGGGATGGCGCCAGCGCAGCATCAGCACGGTGATCGCGGCCGCGACCAGAATCGTGACCAGATAGCCGGTGTCGGTAAACCAGAACGGCGTGCGGCCGAGCAGCAGGTCGCGCACGGTGCCGCCGCCGGTCGCGGTCATCACGGCGATCACCGCGACGCCGAGCAGGTCCAGGCCCTTGCGGCCGGCCGCGAGCACTGCCGACACCGCGAACACCGCGGTGCCGGCGTATTCCAGCGCATGCGGCAAGCTCACCACGATCAGCGGCGGCCGATTCCCAGCGCGCTGCACAGGCGCAAGGTCGGATCGGCCTGGTTGATGGTGTAGAAGTGCAGGCTCGGCACGCCGCCCTTGATCAGCGTCTCGCACAGGCGCGCGACCACTTCGGTGCCGAAATCCAGCAGCGCCGGCTTGTCGTCCTGCAGTTCTTCGAGGCGCAGGCGAATCCAGCGCGGCAGGTCGGCACCGCAGTTGGCGGTGAAGCGCAGGATGTTCTGGTAGCCGGTGATCGGCATGATGCCGGGCACGATCGCCGCGCTGATGCCGGCTTTGACGCAGCGCTCGCGGAAGCTGAAATACGCGTCGGCGTTGTAGAACAGCTGGGTGATCGCCGCGTCGGCGCCGGCCTCGACCTTGCGCTTGAAGTGCGCGAAGTCGGCGCTGATGTTGTCGGCCTGCGGATGCATCTCCGGGTACGCGGCGACTTCGATACGAAAGTGATCGCCATGGCTTTCGCGGATGAACGCGACCAGCTCGTTGGCGAAGTGGAATTCACCCGGAGCGGCCGGGCTGTACGCGGTCGCCGGCAGATCGCCGCGCAGCGCGACGATGCGCTTGACGCCGGCGTCGCGGTACTGATTCAGCAAGGCCGCGATGTGCATGCGCGTGCTGCCGATGCAGGTCAGATGCGGCGCGGCCTCCACGCCGGTTTCGCGCACGACCGTCATCAGTGTTTCGTAAGTGCCGTTCTGGTCCGAGCCGAGCGCGCCGTAAGTCACCGAGAAAAACTCGGGGCCGGTGGCGGCGAGTTGCTTCAGCGTCGCGGGCAGTTTCGCAGCGCCTTCGGGCGTGCGCGGCGGGAACAGTTCAAGCGAGAATTTTTGGCTGGTGCTCATGTTGCAACCCTTCAACGAAAAACCCCTCTCCCACCGGGAGAGGGGCAGGGGTGAGGGCGTTGCAGAGCGTGGGGCGACTCCATCGACATCCAGGTGGGCCCCACGCCTTGAAACGCCCTCATCCGGCGCTTCGCGCCACCTTCTCCCGCAGGGAGAAGGCTACAGCCTAGTAGCGATAGTGCTCGGGCTTGTACGGGCCTTCCACCGGCACGCCGAGGTAGTCGGCCTGATCCTGGGTCAGCTTGGTCAGCTTGACGCCGATCTGCTCCAGATGCAGCGCGGCGACTTCCTCGTCGAGCTTCTTCGGCAGGCGATACACGGTCTTCTCGTAGGCGTCCTTGTTCTTCCACAGATCGATCTGCGCGAGCGTCTGGTTGGAAAAGGAGTTGCTCATCACGAACGCCGGGTGGCCGTTGGCGCAGCCCAGGTTCACGAGGCGGCCTTCGGCGAGGATGTAGATCGCCTTGCCGCCCGGGAAGGTGTAGTGGTCGACCTGCGGCTTGATGTTCATCTTGACCACGCCTTCGGCAGTGTTCAGACGATCCATCTGGATTTCGTTGTCGAAGTGGCCGATGTTGCACACCAGCGCGTTGTGCTTCATGCGCTTCATGTGCTCGAGCGTGATGATGTCCTTGTTGCCGGTGGTGGTGACGTAGATGTCCGCCAGGCCCAGCGTGTCTTCGACGGTGTCGACCTGGAAGCCTTCCATCGCCGCCTGCAGCGCGTTGATGGGATCGATCTCGGTGACGATGACGCGGGCGCCGAGGCCGCGCAGCGAATGCGCGCTGCCCTTGCCGACGTCGCCGTAACCGCAGACCACGGCGACCTTGCCGGCGATCATCAGATCGGTGGCGCGCTTGATGCCGTCGGCCAGCGACTCGCGGCAGCCGTAGAGGTTGTCGAACTTGCTCTTGGTAACCGAGTCGTTGACGTTGATCGCCGGCACCAGCAGCTTGCCCGCTTCCACCATCTGGTACAGGCGATGCACGCCGGTGGTGGTCTCCTCGGAGACGCCGCGCCAGTCCTTGACCACGCGGGTCCAGAAGCCCGGGCGCTCCTTGAGCACCTTCTTCAGCAGGTCCTTGATGACCTTGACTTCATGGTTGTCGGACGGCGTGTTGACCCAGTCCGAACCGTTTTCCAGCTCGAAGCCCTTGTGGATCAGCAGGGTCACGTCGCCGCCGTCGTCGACGACCAGCTCCGGGCCGGTCAGCGTGCCGTCGGGCAAGGTGAAGGTGATCGCGTCCAGCGCCAGATCCCAGTATTCCTCCAGTGTCTCGCCCTTCCAGGCGAACACCGGCGTGCCGGCGGCGGCGACCGCCGCGGCGGCGTCGTCCGAGGTCGAGAAGATGTTGCAGCTGGCCCAGCGCACCGAGGCGCCGAGGTGGCCGAGGGTTTCCAGCAGCACCGCGGTTTCCTTGGTCATGTGCAGCGAGCCCGTCAGACGCACGCCCTTGAGCGGCTTCAGCGGCGCGTACTTGGCGCGGATGCTCATCAGGCCGGGCATTTCCTCTTCGGCCATCTTGATGCGCTTGCGGCCGAATTCGGCCAGGGAGAGATCGCGGACCTTGAAGTCGTGGGCAGCGGGGGAGAGCGGAGCGTTCATGGCGAATTCCAGGTGGAGACGGAACGAGTATATCCGCTTATGCGGATAAAGGGATATGTTTAGTGGCGGCGGGGCGAAGGTATGCCAATTGCGTACCCAGACAGCCATGAAAACCTCAGATCTCAGCTCCGAACTCGTCTCCCCGCCGGCCCGCGGCACCCTGGACGCGCCGCTGCGCGAAGACGTGCGCCATCTCGGCAATACCGTCGGCGAGTTGCTCGCCGAACAGCTGGGCGAGGCGATGTTCGAGCAGGTCGAGGCGATCCGCACGCGCTCGATCGCGCGCCGCGAGCAGCAGCAGCCGCTGTCCGGCCTGGCCGAGACCCTGAAAGCGCTGCCGGTGGCGACCGCCGAGGCGCTGACGCGCTCGTTCGCGACCTACTTCCAGATGGTCAACATCGCCGAGCGCGTGCACCGCATCCGCCGCCGCCGCCAATACCAGCGCGAGGCGACCCGGCCGCAGCCGGACGGCCTGGTCGATGCGCTGCAGCGGCTGAAAGCCGCCGGTGTCAGCGTCGATGAGCTGCTGACCGCACTCGGCAGGCTCGACGTCGAGCCGGTATTCACCGCGCACCCGACCGAGGCGATCCGGCGCTCCCTGCTGGAGAAAGAACAGGAGATCGTGCGCTGCCTGGTCAACGGCTTCGACGATGCGCGCACGCCGATGGAAGCCACGGCCGACTGGGAGCGGCTGCGCATGGCGATGACCGCCGGCTGGCAGACCAGCGACACCTCGGCGGTGCGCCTGACCGTCGCCGACGAGCTGGAGCATGTCGGCTTCTACATCGGCGGGCCGCTGTATCTGGTGGTGCCGGTGTTCTACGAGCTGCTCGAAGACGCGCTGAGCACGGTCTACGGTGTCACCGAAGACCTGCCGCGGCTGCTGCGCTTCGCCACCTGGGTCGGCGGCGACATGGACGGCAACCCCAACGTCGGCGCCGAAACCATCGCCGCGACGCTGTCGACGCAGCGCAACCAGGTGCTCGACCGTTACGTCAGCGAGGTCAGCGACCTGGCGCGGCTGCTGTCGCAGACGGTGAATCGCGCGCAGATTTCCGAGGCGGTGATGCAGCTCAGCGAGGACTATCGCGCGCGCTTTCCGCAAGCCGCGGCGGCAATCCGCCCGCGTCATGCCGACATGCCGTATCGCGTGCTGTTGACGTTGATTCGCGCGCGCCTGCGCGCGACGCAGCGCGACGACGTCGCCAACGCCTATCCGGATGCGGCCGCGTTTCTGGCCGACATCGACCAGGTCGCCGACAGCCTGCGCGCGCATCGAGGCCTGCATGCGGGCTGGTTCCAGGTGCGGCGTCTGCGCTGGCGCATCCGCACGTTCGGCTTCCATCTGGCACGGCTCGATCTGCGCCAGGATTCGCGCATCCACGCGCAGGCGGTCGGCGCGCTGCTGAATGATCCGGACTGGGCCGATCGCAGCAGTGAAGATCAGGCCGAAACGCTGACGCCTTACGCGGCTGGCGAAGCGCGCTTTCCGCGGCCCGGCGCCGCGGTCGCGGCGAAGACGCTGGCGGTGTTCGATCAGCTCGACCAGTCGCGTACGCGCTACGGCGCCGATGCGACCGGGCTGTACATCATCAGCATGGCGCAGCGCGGCGCCGACGTGCTCGCGGTGCTGGCGCTGGCCCGTCAGGGCGGGCTCGCCGAACCGGACGCGCCGGTGCCGCTGGACATCGCGCCGCTGTTCGAGACCGTCGACGACCTGAAGCAGGGCCCCGACACCTTGCGCGCCTTGCTCGCGAATCCGGTGTATCGGGCGCATCTGCAGGCGCGCGGCGACCGCCAGTACGTGATGCTCGGCTATTCCGACAGCGGCAAGGACGGCGGCACGCTCGCATCGCGCTGGGGCCTGCAGCGCGCGCAGGTCGAGCTGCTCGAAGTCGCCGCCGAAGCCGGCATACGCCTGAGCTTTTTCCACGGCCGCGGCGGCAGTGCCAGCCGGGGTGGTACGCGCGTGATGCCGGCACTGATGGCCAGTCCGCGCGGCTCGGTCGGCGGCACCTTCCGCGTCACCGAACAGGGCGAAGTGATCCACCGCAAATACGGCATTCGTGCGCTGGCTTTGCGCGAACTCGAGCAATCGGTGGCGGCGACCTTGCGCGCCAGCCTGCGGCCGCGTTTGAACGAGCCGCGCGAAGAAGGCTGGAAGCAGATGATGGCGGCGATCGCCGGCTACAGCCGCGAGGCCTACCGCGCCTTCGTCACCGATCCGAAATTCGTCGAGTATTTCCGCAGCGCGACGCCGATCGACGTGATTGAGAAAATGACGCTGGGCTCGCGGCCTTCACGCCGCGGCAGCATGAAAGGCGTCGAGAGCCTGCGCGCGATTCCCTGGGTATTCGCGTGGACGCAGTGCCGCGCGGTGCTGACCGCGTGGTACGGCCTGGGCAGCGCGCTGGAACGCGGCGCCGCCGAGTTCGGCGAAGAGCGCATGCTGGAAATGGCGCGCGACTGGGGCTTCGTGCGCTCGATGCTGGATGACGTCGACATGGTGCTGGCCAAGTGCGACCTCGACATCGCCGAGGCATTCTCGAAACTCTCCGGCGATCTGCACGCGCATTTCTACCCGATGATCCGCGCCGAATTCGATCGCACCGTCGCCTGGGTGCTGAAGCTGAAAAGCGCGGACCGCCTGCTCGCCGGCGACGTCAAGCTGGCGCAGTCGATACGGCTGCGCAATCCCTATGTCGATCCGATCAGCCTGATCCAGGTCGATCTGCTGGCGCGCTGGCGCGCCGGCGGCAGCGAGGACGAGGCGCTGCTGCGCGCGCTGGTGGCGACCGTCAATGGCGTGTCGCAGGGGCTGCAGAACACCGGTTGAGGCTCCGCTCCGCGTAGCCCGGGTGCAACCCGGGTTTCACCCGGGCTAGGGCTAAACTTCGCGAATGAGCACATTGCACATCAGCACCGATCCGGACCGGCTCGACGTCGAGCTGATCCACCGCTACCTCTGCGAAGACTCGTACTGGGCCAGGGGCATTCCGCGCGCGACGGTCGAGCGCTCGCTGCAGCATTCGCTGTGCTTCGGCGGCTATATCGACGGCGGGCAGGTCGCGTTCGCGCGGGTGATTTCGGACTACGCGACCTTCGCCTATCTGGCCGACGTGTTCGTGCTCGACGGCCATCGCGGCCGCGGCTACAGCAAGGCCTTGATGCAGGCGGTGATCGCGCATCCGCAGCTGCAGGGCCTGCGCCGCTTCATGCTGGCAACCGCCGACGCGCACACGCTGTACCAGAGCTTCGGCTTTACCGCGCCGGCCAAGCCGCAGAACCTGATGGAGCGCTGCTTTCCGGACCTCTATCAGCAGCAGAAGCAATCGAAGCCGATTCCGGCGCCGCAGAAACGCCGTAGCGGGCAGTGAGCATCCAACAAAACTCCGTTCCTCCCGAGTAGCCGCTTGCGGCGTATCGAGGGACGCCTGCGAGGTCCATTGCGTCCCTCGATACGCTCACTGCGTGAGCTACTCGGGAGGAACGGAGGTCGGTGAGTTCGGTGAAGGCGCAGGTGCTGGCAGCGTTCCATCCCAACGCAGCAGCGGCGTATGCAGCTTCTCGCCGCCGATCAGCGCGCTATTGCCGTCGGCTGCCAGGCCCATGCCCTCGGCGATACGCATGCGCGGCAGGCGCATCAGCACCGGATCCCGCGCCTTGAACGCCTGTGGCCAGTCCTCGTCGCCGCGGCGCTCGAAGATCGCCAGATGCGTATACGTCAGCACCGCCAGGCGGCGGCCGTCGGCGGACAGGTCCATTGCCGTCGGCGTGCCGCGGTTGCGATCGGCGCCGGTCAGCGAGGCCGGCGGCGCGGGCTGGCGATACAGCGACGGCAGGTCGGCGATGCGCCGCGCCACGGCGACACTCCCGGCAGGCGGATCCATCGGCACTTCATACAGCCCGGCCGGCTTGCGTTGCTTGTCCAGCAGCAGGAAGCGGCGGCGCGCCGGATCGGCAGCGAGCGCCTCGCAGTCGCGCGGGCCGTCCTCGAAGCGGAAGTCGATGGTCCGCAGCGGTTGCAGCGGCGCCGACGGCAGTTCGGCGCCGGGCTCGGCGACGATCCGGATCGCCAGCTGGGCGCGGAAGCTGAAGTTGTCGCCGGTATCCGCGACCGCCAGGTAGGCGACGCCGTCCTGCTGGTAGTTGGCGATGTCCTCCCAGTCGAAGGCCGGGACGGCCAGCAGGATCTTGCCCAGGCTGCGGCCGCGGCTGTCGAAGGCGAACAGCTCGGGCGCACCGCCGCTGTCGTTGTGGCCCCACCAGCGATCGGCCACACGCCGCGACACCGCCAGCCCGGACAGCTCGACCAGGGTCGCGTCCTCGATCGCGCCGACCTGGCGGATCGCCGCATCCGCCGCGCCCAGTGCCGGCGCGGCCAGCAGCAGCAGCGCCGCAAGCACGCCGCGGGCGCGTCGTCCGGGATCGGCGTTCCACTGGTGCCTCCCAACCTTAACTTGTTTTTGTAAGTGCATTGTATGGTTCAGGAATCGCTAAAAGCCCACAGCTTCTGTGGATAAAACTGTGGGCAATGTCGGGGCTGAGGACTTAAGTGGACGCCGTCATTCATATTTATGCGCGGCGACCAGTTTATAGTCATCTCCAATTTCATATTATATTCATAGGCTTACTGACTTGTTACGGCATTCTTGCAGAAACATGTCGTAGTTAAGGGCTCTACAGCGCGATCCTTTGCCGACTGTGCATAAGGGTTCCACCGAAATCATTCGGCTCCGCGCCGGTCTGCCGCGCTGCACAAGCGACCGGAGCGGGCGGTTAAACTGTTCCGATGACGGTTTCCATGCCCCAAACCCTCGCCCCGCCGCTGGTACTGTGCATCGCCGGCCATGATCCCAGTGGAGGCGCCGGCATCATCGCCGACGTGCAGGCGGTGACCGCGCTGGGCTGCCACCCGCTGAGCCTGATCACCTCGCTGACCGTGCAGGACAGCCGCAACGTGCGCGAGGTCGAGGCGGTGCCGGCGGCACTGATCGAGCGCCAGCTCGAGCTGTTGCTCGACGACAGCCGCATCAGCGCCATCAAGATCGGCCTGATCGGCGAGCCGGCGCAGGTGCCGGTGATCGCGCGCGCGATCCGGCGCTGCCGGGTGCCGGTGGTGCTCGACCCGGTGCTGCGCGCCGGCGGCGGTGGTGACCTCGCCGGCCAGGCGGTGATGCAGGCGCTGATCGAGCAGCTGCTGCCGCTGGCCACGGTCAGCACGCCCAATGCGGTCGAGGCGCGGCGCCTGGCCGCCTCCGAAGACCTCGAAACCGGCGCCGCGAAGCTGCTGGCGCTGGGCTGCCAGGCGCTGCTGATCACCGGCGGCGACGAGCCCACGCCGGGCTGGGTCTACAACACGCTGCACCGCGCCGGCGCGGTGCCGAAAACCTGGCAATGGCCGCGTCTGCCGGCCGGCTTTCACGGCAGCGGCTGCACGCTGGCCTCGGTGATCGCGGCGCGGCTGGCGCTGGGCGACGAGTTCGAAGCCGCGCTGGAGCACGCGCAGCGCTGGGTGCACGGCGCGCTGTTGCGGTCGTATGCGATCGGCCAGGGCCGCCGCATCCCGAATCGTCTGCCGTCATGAAACGCGAACTGCGCGGCCTCTACGCGATCACCTCGCAGGCCGTCTGCGACAGCCCGTCGCGGCTCGAAGCCGGTGTCGCCGCCGCGATCGCCGGCGGCGCGCGGCTGATCCAGTACCGCGACAAGCTCGGCGACGCGGCGACGCGGCTGGCCAATGCACAGCCGTTGCGCCAACGCTGCCGCGATGCCGGCGTACTGTTCATCGTCAATGACGACATGCAGCTGGCGGCCGCGGTCGAGGCCGACGGTGTGCACCTGGGCAAGAGCGACGGCTCGATCGCCGCCGCGCGCGCGCGGCTCGGCGACGGCGTGCTGATCGGCGTCAGCTGCTCTGGCGATCTGGCGCGCGCGCGGGCCGCCCAGCAGCAGGGCGCCGACTACGTCGCCTTCGGCCGCTTCTACGACTCGCAGACCAAACCCGACGCGCCGCCGGCAAGCATCGAGGTGCTGCGCGAAGCC
Organism: Hydrocarboniphaga sp.; assembly: GCF_965279055.1. NCBI lineage: Bacteria > Pseudomonadati > Pseudomonadota > Gammaproteobacteria > Nevskiales > Nevskiaceae > Hydrocarboniphaga > Hydrocarboniphaga sp. Next base: position 4,668,405 of record NZ_OZ257125.1, read on the forward strand.
CGTGCGCAGCTGCATCTGCCGATCGTCGCCATCGGCGGCATCACGCCGGACAACGCCGCGCCGCTGCTGGCCGCCGGGGCCGACATGATCGCGGCCGTCGACGGCGTGTTCGGCGCCGCCGATATCGAGGCTGCCGCGCAGCGTTACGCGGCATTGTTCCAGCGGATGTCGTAGCCCGGCTGAAACCCGCGGCTTTTGCTCGGTCCCGGGTTTCACCCGGGCTACAACGACCGCGCTTCAGCCCCCGACACGTGACGATCAGTACAATCGGCCTATTGCCCTTTCGCCAATTCCAACGCGGTGCCTCACGCCGCCAGGTCCATGAGCCGATCAGAAGAGCTGTTCCAGCGCGCCCAGGCGCGCATCCCCGGCGGCGTCAATTCGCCGGTGCGGGCATTCCGTTCGGTCGGCGGCACGCCGCGCTTCATCAAGGCGGCCAGCGGCGCCTGGCTGACCGACGCGGACGACAATCGCTATGTGGACTACGTCGGCAGCTGGGGGCCGATGATTCTCGGCCACCAGTACCCGGCGGTGCAGCAGGCGATCATCGAGCAGGCCCAGATCGGCGTCAGCTACGGCGCGCCGACCGAGGCCGAGGTCGAGATGGCCGACCTGTTGTGCTCACGCGTGCCGGGGCTGGACATGGTGCGCATGTGCAACAGCGGCACCGAGGCGACGATGAGCGCGCTGCGCCTGGCGCGCGGCGCGACCGGGCGCGACTACATCCTCAAGTTCGAAGGCTGCTACCACGGCCACGGCGACGCGCTGCTGGTCAAGGCCGGCTCCGGTCTGCTGACCTTCGGCGTGCCGACCTCACCGGGCGTGCCGGCGGACCTGGCCAAGTACACGCTGACCGCGACCTACAACGACCTGGCCTCGGCGCAGGCGCTGTTCGCGGAACATAAGGACAAGATCGCCGCGATCATCGTCGAGCCGGTCGCCGGCAACATGAACTGCGTGCTGCCGGTGCCGGGTTTTCTCGATGGCCTGCGCGGGCTCTGCGACGACAGCGGCGCGTTGCTGATCTTCGACGAGGTCATGACCGGCTTCCGCGTCGGCCCGCGCTGTGCCACCGGCCTGTACGGCGTGCGCGCCGACCTGATCACGCTCGGCAAGATCATCGGCGGCGGTCTGCCGGTGGGTGCCTTCGGCGGCTCGCGCCGGGTCATGGAGCAGCTGGCGCCGATCGGCCCGGTCTACCAGGCCGGAACGCTGTCGGGTAATCCGCTGGCGATGGCCGCGGGCCTGGCGATCCTGCGCGCGCTGGACGACGAAGCGCTCTATTCGAGGCTCGAAGCCAGCACGTCGAAGCTGCTCGATGGCCTGAAACAAGCCGCCGAAGAGGCGGGCATCGCGTTCACGACGACCCAGGTCGGCAGCATGTTCGGCCTGTACTTCGGTCACGGCCCGATCCACGGCCTGGCCGATGTCTCGGCCTGCGATGGCGAGCGCTTCAAGCGCTTCTTCCACTTGATGCTGGATCGCGGCGTCTACCTGGCGCCGTCGGCGTTCGAGGCCGGCTTCATGTCGGCGGCGCATGGCGAGGCCGAGATCGCCCACACGCTGGATGCGGCCCGCGCCAGCTTTGCCGCCCTCGCCGCCGGTTAGCCCAAGCGCCGCGCGCCGTGCTGGAGAACGCCCAGGCGTTTCTCGACTGGATCGCCGCCCATCCGGGCCTGGCGCTGGGCCTGCTGTTCTTCGCCTCGCTGTTCGATGCGCTGTTCATCGTCGGCGCCTTCGTGCCGGCCTCGATCTTCCTGTTCGGCGTCGGCGCGCTGATCGCGCTGGGCTCGCTGGAGCTGTGGGAGACCGCGGCGGTCGCGGCCGCCGGCGCGCTGATCGGCGACGGCATTTCGTTCTGGGTCGGCCGCCACTACGGCGAGCGCCTGTTCAACATGCCGCTGATGCTGCGCCATCCGGAGTTCGTCGCCGCCGGCCGCAAGTTCTTCGAGCGCCACGGCGGCAAGGGCATCTGGCTGGCCCGTTTCCTGGGCCCGGTGCGCTCGGTGACGCCGGCGATCGCCGGTGCCTCGGGCATGGCGCTGTGGCAGTTCGCGCTGATCGACGTCAGCGCCGCTTATCTCTGGGCTCTGATCTACATCCTGCCCGGCGTGCTGTTCGGCGCCAGCATGGGCCTGGCGGCGGAAGTGGCGACGCGTCTGGCCGGGCTGCTGGTGCTGGTGTTCGTGCTCGGCGGCGCGATCTTCTGGCTGGTGCCGCTGATCATGTCGGCACTACAGCGCAACGCCGAACACTGGCTGGGCCCGGTGCTGGACTGGAGCCGCCGCCATCGCCATCTGGGCCGCTTCGGCGCGGCGCTGGCCGACCCGCAGCAGCCGGAAACGCCGGCGCTGGCCGCGGTCGCGCTGATGCTGGTGATCTTCGGCGGCCTGTGGCTGTTCACGCTGGCCGACGCGGCCGGCCATCCCTACCCGTCGCCGGTCGATGCGGTGATCTACCAGACCCTGCACGACCTGCAGACGCCCTGGGGCAATGTGCTGGCCTACGCGATCGCGCAGCTCGGCAGCCCCTGGGTCTACGGGCCGGTGGCGATCGCGGTGCTCGGCTCGCTGCTGGCGCGGCGGCGCAACCGCGCGGCGGCGCACTGGATCGCCGCGCTGGCCTTCGGCGGCCTGATTTCACTGGGCCTGCACGCGGTGCCGATCCGCCCGGCGCCAGCCACCTACTACCACGGCGTCGGCGCCGCAGCGCTGCCGCGCGACCTGGTGATGATCATCGTCATCTACGGTTTCATGGCGGTACTGATGGCGACGCAGCGGCCGCAGCGGCTGCGGCGGCGCCTCTACATCGGCATCACCGTGCTGGTGTCGATGATCCTGCTGTCGCGGCTGTACCTGGGCATCGAGTGGTGGAGCCTGACGCTGTTTTCGATCGCGGTGTCGCTGCTGTGGCTGGGGGCGCTGGGCCTGGGCTACCGGCGGCATCGGCCGGAGCGGCTGTTCGCGCGCGGCTTCCTGCTGCCGGTGGGCCTGGTGTTCGTGATCGCTGCCGGCGTGCGCTGGGGTAGCGACGCGCCGCTGCCGGACCGGCCGTTCGCGATCGCGCACGAGCAGGAGATCCAGGGCGCGGCCTGGTGGACCGGTGGCTGGCAGCAGCTGCCGCAGCAGCGCGTCGATCTGCGCGGACGCAGCGGCACCGCCTTCAACCTGCAGTGGGCCGGCGACCTGGGCCGCATCGCCGAAGGCCTCAAGGCCAGCGGCTGGCAGCCGCTGGCCGAGCCTTCCGGCGGCAACCTGCTGCGCTGGCTGACCACCAGCAGCACCGTCGACCTGCTGCCGCTGCTGCCGCAGGTCCATGCCGGCCGCCATCCGCAGCTGGCGTTGCGCCATGCGATCGACGGCGACAAGCAAATGGTGATCCGGCTGTGGGATTCGGGCTGGAAGCTCGGGGACGCCAGCAGCCCGGGCGTGCCGGTGTGGCTGGGCATGCTCAGCACGCAGACCGCGCGCACCTATTACCGCCTGTTCCGCTACCCGGTCACCGATCGCGCGCCACCGATCGACTTCAACGCGCCGCCGCCCTTTGCGCAGCGCCAGGTGCAGGCGCCGGGCGGCTCGCTGTGGCTGATCGCCGAGAACCCGAGCCTATACACTGCCGCCTATCGCGACACCGGCGCCGTGCTCCCCGAGCCGCTGCCGGCTCCCGCCGCCCCCACACCGCAACCTTAAAGACGACGCTCCGGCATGGCCGATCTGCTTTCCAAGTTCCGCACCAGGCTCAACAAGGGCCTGGGCGGCGACAGCTGGCTGACGCGCGACATCGGCACGCTGTTCAGCGGCGCGGCGCTGAGCGCGGATGCGCTGGAGGAGCTGGAGACGCGGCTGCTGATGGCCGACGCCGGCCTTGAAGCCACCACCTGGCTGCTCGACCGGCTCAAAACCGAAATCGACGCCGGCAAGATCAAGACCGAAAAGCAGCTGCGCGATTCGCTGAAGAAGTCGCTGCTGGAACTGCTGCTGCCGATCGCGCAGCCTTTGAAAATTCCCGCCTTCATCCGCCCGTATATCTTGTTCGTCGTCGGGGTCAACGGCGTCGGCAAGACCACCACGATCGGCAAGCTGGCGCAGCGGTTCAAGAATGAAAAACTGTCGGTGTTGCTCGCCGCCGGCGACACCTTCCGCGCCGCGGCGGTGCAACAGCTGACGACCTGGGCGGATCGTACCGGCACACCGATCCTGTCGCAGGGCGAAGGCGCGGATTCCGCCAGCGTGATCTTCGACGCGGTGCAATCGGCCAAGGCGCGCGGCATCGACATGGTCATCGCCGACACCGCCGGGCGCCTGCATACGCAAAGCCATCTGATGGACGAGCTGCGCAAGATCAAGCGCGTGATCCAGAAGCATGATCAGTTCGCACCGCACGAAGTGCTGCTGGTGGTGGATGCCACCACCGGCCAGAACGCGCTGAACCAGGCGATCCAGTTTCACGAAGCGATCGGCCTGACCGGCATTGCCGTGACCAAGCTCGACGGCACGGCCAAGGGCGGCATCCTGCTGGCGATCGCGCGGCGCATGGCGCTGCCGATACGCTACGTCGGCATCGGCGAGGCCGTCGAGGATCTGGAAGTGTTCGATGCCGCGGTCTACGTCGATTCGCTGATCGGAGGCAGCACCGAATGAGCCAGGCGATCGTGCAGTTTTCGCAGGTGTATCACCGCTACGACGGCGGCGGCGGCGACGTGCTCAGCGGCGTCGACTTCCAGCTCGACGCCGGCGAAATGGTGTTTTTAACCGGCGCCTCCGGGGCTGGCAAGTCGACGATGCTGCGGCTGATCGCGCTGCTGTCGCGCGCCTCGCGCGGCCAGATCGTCGTCGCCGGCAGCAATCTCGCGCAACTGCCGCGCAGCCAGATCGCGCCGTACCGGCAGCAGATCGGCATGATTTTCCAGAATTTCAATCTGCTCAACGATCGCAGCGTGTTCGACAACGTCGCGCTGCCGCTGGTGATCCGCGGCCACTCGCATCAGGACATCGGCCGCCGCGTTCGCGCCGCGCTCGATACGGTGGGCTTGCTCAATCGCGAGCGTGCACGTCCCGAGACCTTGTCCGGCGGTGAACAGCAGCGCGTTGGCATCGCGCGTGCGGTGGTCACCAAGCCGCTGCTGCTGCTCGCCGACGAGCCCACCGGCAATCTCGACCCGGTGATGGCGCAGGAAGTAATGCGCCTGTTCGAGCGCTTCAACGACGTCGGCGTCAGCGTGCTGGTGGCGACACACGCGATCGACCTTATCGAGCGCATGGACCGGCGCATCGTGCATCTCGAAGACGGCCGCATCGTCAGCGGCGTGAAGATGGCGGCCGCGTCGAAGCTGCCGCTGGGAGTGCTGTGATGGCGCGCGCTCAATCGCAAAACAACGCAGCCGAATCCGCGCCGCCAAGCTGGCTGACGCGCGTCGCCCAGGAACATGCGCGCGTGTTTTTCTTCTCGCTCGGCAAGCTGGTCGCGCACAAGGGCAGCTCGCTGCTGACCGCGGCGGTGATCGGCATCGCGCTGGCCCTTCCGGCGGCGCTGCACCTGGCCGTCAACAACTTCCAGCGCCTGGCCTACACCTGGCAGAACGATCTGCAGCTGTCGCTGTTCCTCAAAGACAGCGTGGACGAAGCCAGCGGCCGTCAGCTCACGCAACAGCTCGCGTCGCGCGACGGTGTGAAGGCCGCACGCTACATCTCGCGCGAACAGTCCGCCGCCGAATTCCGTGAACTCTCCGGCTTCGGCGAAGTGCTGGACCTGCTCGAACACAATCCGCTGCCGGCGGTGATCGTGGTCTCGCCCGATGCCTCGCGCAGCGCCGCGCAAGTCACCGTGCTGGCGCAGGCGCTGGCGGCGCTGCCCGAAGTCGAGCTGTCGCAGATGGACCAGCAATGGCTGCAGCGCCTGCAGTCGCTGCTGTCGATATTCGAGCGCGTGGTGATGATGGCCGCGGCGCTGCTCGGTGTCGCGGTGCTGGTGATCGTCGGCAACACGCTGCGGCTGGACATCGAAGCGCGCCGCGACGAAATCATCGTCATGAAACTGATAGGCGCACCGGATGGCTTCATCCGCCGCCCGTTCCTGTATGGCGGCTGCTGGCTGGGCCTGCTCGGCGGCTGGGTGGCGCTGCTGCTGCTGACCGTCGGCCTCGCCGTGCTGCAGGCGCCGGCGCGTGAACTCGCCGCGCTTTACCAGAGCGACTTCACGATCCAGGGGCCTTCGGCCGGCAGCGTGCTGATGATCATCGCCGGCGGCGTGCTGCTGGGTTTGGTCGCCGCCTGGTGGACGGTGACACGGCATCTGGCGGCGATCGAGCCGAGCTGAAACCCGCTGCGGTTCGCTGGCGTGGCCCGGGTGAAACCCGGGATGACGGATGGAACCAAAACCCGGATTTCATCCGGGCTACGCAACAAAAAAAGCCGGCTTTCGCCGGCTTTTTGTTTCACCACTGTTCGCTTACTTCGCGGTGGGCGCGCCGGACGGCGGCAGCTCGAAGGTATACAGCGGCGATGGCTGGTGCGCGAAGTACTGCGCCAGCGCGGTGATGTCGGCGTCGCTCAGGTTCGCGGCCTGGGCCTTCATCACCGCGTTCTTGCGCTCGCCGGTCTTGTAGGCCTTGAGTGCATGCTCGATGTAGTTGGCGTACTGGCCGGCCAGCACCGGGTATTCCGGCAGGATCGGCTTGGCGCCGTGTTCGCCGTGGCAGGACTGGCACACCGGCAGCAGCTTGTCGACGGCCGGCGCGGCTGCGGCGGCTTCGTGTTCGGCGGCGCGCGCCGTGGCGCTCAGGCTCAGCGCGAGGCTTGCGCCGATCAGCAGGAACTTGTGGGTCAGGAGGCTCATCTGGGCGCTCTTCACTTATCGATCTTGTTGCGCGGCGCGCTCGTCAGGAAGGCGGCGATGTCTTCCATGTCCTGGTCGGTCATGCTGGCGGCCTGGGCGTGCATCGTCGGATGCGCGCGGTCGCCGGACTTGTATTCCTTCAACGCGGCGACGATGTAGCCGGGCTGCTGGCCGCCGAGCTTGGGCACGCGGTAGTTCGGATAGGCATTGGAGTAGAACGGAATGCCGTGGCAACCGACGCAGGTATCGGCCTTGTCACGGCCAACGACCGGATCGCCGGCCGCTGCCGCAGGCAGGCTGAGCAAAGCGGCAAGGGCCAGGATGCCCCGACGCGCGAGTTTCATACCGTCAACTCCCAGGATACTTTTTTGGTGTCTGACCACGATAAAAGCCCTGGCGCGGTGGCTTGGCACTGATGGCCGGGCTGTTGCAGCACGAAATTGTCGGGGATTCAGCATCGTGGGTCAACGCGGATCGTACGGCGGCCGGCAATCGCGAGGCTTTCACCGACGATTGCTATAGTCCGATTTCGAGCGGGGGCGCCATCGCGCCTTTGTGATTTTATATTGACTTGCGCACCAACCACGGCGAATTCATCACTATGAGCCAGAACGCCGACCGACTCGGCGCCGCGCCCGATCCAACCGTCGTGGCGGCCGTCGACCTGGGCTCGAACAGCTTTCACATGATGGTGGCGCGCAGCGCCGGCGTCGATCTGCAGGTGATCGACCGGCTGCGCGAGCCGGTGCGCCTGGCCGCCGGCCTGGACGACAGGAACCGCCTGAGCGCCGAGTCCGAGGCGCGCGCGCTGGGCTGCCTGCAGCGCTTCGGCCAGCGTCTCAGCAACCTGCCGCGCGAACGCGTGCGCGCAGTCGGCACCAATACCCTGCGCCGGCTGCAGGACGCCGGCGCCGCCAGCCGCGGCTTCGTCGAACGCGCCGAAGCCGCGCTCGGCCATAGCATCGAAATCATTTCCGGCGTCGAGGAAGCGCGCCTGGTCTACGGCGGCGTGGTCCACGGCATGGGCGGCGCCGAGTCCGAGCGGCGGCTGGTGGTCGACATCGGCGGCGGCAGCACCGAGGTGATCATCGGCCGCGGGCCGAACGCCGTGCTGATGGAATCGGTCGGTATGGGCTGCGTCGTCCACCAGGGCAAATATTTCGCCGACGGCAACATCAGCCGCTCGCGCTTCCGCCAGGCGCGCTTCGCCGCGCGCCACGAGCTGGAATTCCTCGAGCACCGTTACCGGCGCAACGGCTGGGACCTGGCGATCGGCGCCAGCGGCACGGTGCGCGGCGTCTGGCGGGTGATGCGCGAGCAGGGCTGGGCGGATCAACACATCACCCGCGACGGCCTGGAAAAGACCGTGGAGCTGGTGATCGCGCGCGGCCAGGTTTCCAGGATCGACTTTCCGGCTCTGCGCGACGATCGCCGTCCGGTGTTCGCCGGCGGCCTGGCGGTGCTGGCCGGCGTGTTCGACGCGCTCGACCTGCAGCGCATGCAGACTTCGGAGCGCGCGCTGCGCGAAGGCCTGGTCTACGACCTGCTCGGCCGCCTCTCCGACCACGACGTGCGCGACGAATCGGTGCAGGCGATGGCGACGCGCTACGGCGTCGACGTCGCCCACGCCAGCTCGGTCACCGGCACCGCGCTGAAGCTGCTGGCGCAGGTGTTCTCGGCCTGGCAATTGGAGCGCAAGGCCTCGACGATGCTGCTGAGCTGGGCCGCCAAGCTGCACGAGATCGGCCTGGTGATCGCGCACAGCTCGTATCAGAAGCACGGCGAATACATCGTCCGTCACGCCGACCTGCAGGGCTTTTCGCAGACCGACCAGATACAGCTTGCGGCGCTGGTGCGCCTGCATCGCAGCAAGTTTGCGGAAAGCGCGCTGACGGATCTGCCGGAGGCGCAGGCCGAGACCATCCGCAAGCTGGCGATCCTGTTGCGGCTGGCGGCGCTGCTGCACCGCAGCCGCGACCCGGATCTGAACCCGCCGGTCAGTATCCGCATCGCCAGCAGCGGGCGCCGCCACATCGAGCTGAGCTTCCCGCGCCAATGGCTGGCGGCGCACCCGCTGACCCAGGCCGACCTGGAGCAGGAAGCCGACTATCTGAAATCCGCAGACGTTCGCCTGCGCTTCGACTGATTCCACTCGCGGCCCTGGCTAGAGTAGGCCGATGCGCTCCTGGCTCTTCCCTCTGCTGTTGCTGACCGCCGCCATGTCGGCGCACGCCGACGTCTACCGCTGGGTCGACGCCGAAGGCCACGTGCATTACGGCGACAAGGCGCCGACGCCGGGCGCCAAGCCGGCCGAGCTGCCGCCGCTGCAGTTCATTTCCAGCGGCCTGCCCGCCGCCGGCGCCACCGCGAAGACCCCGGCCGCCGCCGTGCCGGTGGCGGAAAGCGTCGCGCTGAACATCGTCTCGCCGACGCCGGACCAGACGCTGCGCGGCACCGACCGCCGGCTCGCCGTCGCGGTGGCGATGCAAAAGCCGCTGCCGGAAGGCGCCGGCCTGGTCTATCTGCTCGACGGCAACCCGCGCACGTCCAAACCGGTGCAGGACCTGAGCTTCACGATGACCGACATCGACCGCGGCACCCATCTGGTCGCCGTGGCGGTCGTCGACGGCCGCGGCAGGGAGCTGGGCCGCGCCGCGCCGGTGCTGGTGCACATCAAACCGCCCGGGCTGTAGGCGCGCCATTTTGCGCCACCGCACCGCTTCGGTGCGGAAATCGCCGGTAACGCTAATGTTGGGCGCCATTCTGGCCCGGCTTTTGCTAAAACGGAGCATATGAAGCTCGCCCCCAGCAGTCGTGCGGCGCCCGCACAGATTCTGGACGGGCTCAGCACCGCGGTCATCAGCCTCGACTCAACGCTGCGAGTGCTGTCGATCAACTCGACCGCCGAAAGCGTGTTCGGGGTCAGCCGCCGCTACGCCGTCGGTGAGACGTTCAGCCAGGCAATTCCGCAGTTCATTCCGCACATGTCGCGGCTGCGCGACGCGCTGAAGGCCGGCACCGGCTTCATCGAGCGCGAGCTGCAGCTGCGCAAGAGCGGCGACCAGCCGATGACCGTCGACTGCACGGTGACGCCGCTGCAGCTGGGCAAGCATGTCGGCCTGCTGATCGAGATCCTGCCGATGGACCGCCACCTGCGCATCTCGCGCGACGAGCTGTTGCTGGCGCAGCAGGAATCCTCGCGCGAGCTGATCCGCAACCTGGCGCACGAGATCAAGAACCCGCTCGGCGGCATCCGCGGCGCGGCGCAGTTGCTGGAGCGCGAATTCCCGGATTCCGAACATCGCGAATACACCCGCGTGATCATTCGCGAAGTCGACCGCCTGCAGAACCTGGTCAACCGCCTGCTCGGTCCGAACCGCGTTTCGCAGAAAGCGCCGGTGAACGTGCACGAAGTGCTGGAGCACGTGCGCCAGCTGGTCGAGGCCGAGGCGCCGGCCGGCGTGACTTTTCTGCGCGACTACGACCCGTCGATCCCCGAGCTGATTGGTGATCGCGAGCAGTTGATCCAGGCGGTACTGAATTTGTTGCGCAACGCGCTGCAGGCGGTACGCGAGCAGGGCAGCATCGCGCTGCGCTCGCGCACACGGCGGCAATACACGATCGGCGGTACCCGTCACCGCCTGGTCGTCCAAATCGATATCGAAGACGACGGACACGGAATACCTCCCGCAATGATCGACAAAATCTTCTACCCGATGGTGACGATGCGTGCCGAAGGCACGGGACTTGGATTGCCGATAGCTCAATACCTCGTCCATACGCATGGTGGCGTCATCGAGTGCAAGTCACGTCCGGGCAACACCGTCTTCTCGATCTACATGCCGCTCGACGTTTCGACCGGTACGCCGGCATGAACACGCCCGCACTGACCGTCTGGGTCGTCGACGACGACGAATCGATCCGCTGGGTGCTGGAGCGCTCGCTGGCGCGCGAAGGCATGCAGGTCACCGTGTTCCCCGGCGCCGCCGAGCTGCTCGACGCCTTGTCCGATGACACGCCCGACGTGCTGGTCAGCGACATCCGCATGCCCGGCGTCAACGGCCTGGAGCTGATGGACCGCGTGCGCGCCTCCAAGCCGCTGCTGCCGGTGATCATCATGACCGCGCACTCCGATCTGGAGTCGGCGGTCGCTGCCTACAAAGGCGGTGCTTTCGAATATCTGCCCAAGCCTTTCGACGTCGACGGCGTCGCCGCGCTGGTGCGCCGCGCCGCGTCCAAACGTCTGGTCGCCGAGCCGCAGGAAGAAGCCGCGGCGCCGACCGCGATCATCGGCGAAGCGCCGTCGATGCAGGACGTGTTCCGCGCGATCGGCCGCCTGGCGCAGAGCCAGATCACGGTGATGATCACCGGCGAATCCGGCACCGGCAAGGAGCTGGTGGCGCGCGCGCTGCACAACAACTCGCCGCGCGCGAACCGGCCTTTCATCGCGGTCAATACCGCGGCGATTCCGAAAGACCTGATGGAATCCGAATTCTTCGGCCACGAGCGCGGCGCGTTCACCGGCGCGCAGATGCAGCGCAAGGGCCGCTTCGAGCAGGCCGACGGCGGCTCGCTTTTTCTGGATGAAATCGGCGACATGCCGAGCGACCTGCAGACGCGGCTGCTGCGCGTGCTGCAGAACGGCGAGTTCTATCGCGTCGGCGGCGTTTCGCCGGTGAGAGTCGACGTGCGCGTAATCGCGGCGACGCATCAGGACCTGGAAACCCTGGTGCGCGAAGGCAAGTTTCGCGAGGACCTGTTCCACCGCATCAACGTGATCCGCGTGCGCATTCCGCCGCTGCGCGAGCGAGTCGAAGACATTCCGATCTTGATGCGCCATTTCCTGGTGCAGGCCGGCAAGGAGCTGAAGACCGAGCCCAAGCGCCTGCTGCCGGAGGTGATGGAGCGCCTCAGCGATTTCGACTGGCCCGGCAACGTGCGCCAGCTCGAAAACACCTGCCGCTGGCTGACGGTGATGGCGCCGGGCACCGACGTGCATCTGCAGGATCTGCCGCCGGAGCTGCGCGACGCGCGGCGTCTGCCGGAGCCGGCGCTGCGCCATGCGCCGGTCGCGGCACCGGGCTCGGCGGGCGACCACAAGCCGCCGGTTGCGGAAACCGGTTTCGCTGCGCCGGCGATCGTCAGCAGCGGCAGCGCTGCCGGCGATTCGCCGTGGTCTGGCCTGCTACGCAACTGGGCCGCGGCCGAGCTGAAAGCCGGCCGCAGCGATCTGCTCGCCGAGGCCACGCCGGAATTCGAGCGCACGATGATTGAAGTCGCGCTCGAAGCCTGCCACGGCCAGCGCCAGGAAGCCGCCCGGCGTCTGGGCTGGGGGCGCAATACGCTGACGCGCAAGATCAAGGAACTGGGGATGGAGTAGCGCTGGCGTCGGTCGCGGACAGGGTCCGCTCCTACAGCATCTGATCACGACTGTAGGAGCGGACCCTGTCCGCGACTGAGACCTCGCAGCTCTACAGAATGTACCGGCTCAGATCCTGGTTGCCGGCGAGCTTCGCCAGCTTGTCGTTGACGTAGGCCTCGTCGATGCGCAGCTCGCTGCCGTTGCGGTCCGGCGCATCGAAAGCCACTTCTTCCATCAGCCGTTCCATCACCGTGTGCAGGCGGCGCGCGCCGATGTTCTCGGTGCTTTCGTTGACCTGCCAGGCGATCGCCGCGAGCCGGCCGATGCCTTCGGCGCTGAAGCTGACCGTGACGCCTTCGGTGGCCATCAGCGCGCGGTACTGCTCGGTCAGCGAGTAGTTCGGCTCGGTCAAAATCCGCACGAAATCTTCGGTCTTCAGCGCCTCCAGTTCGACGCGGATCGGCAGCCGGCCCTGCAGCTCCGGAATCAGGTCGCTGGGCTTGCTCATGTGGAACGCGCCGCTGGCGATGAACAGGATGTGATCGGTTTTCACCGCGCCGTATTTCGTGGTCACGGTCGAGCCTTCGATCAGCGGCAGCAGATCGCGCTGCACGCCTTCGCGCGACACGTCGGCGCCAGCGTATTCGCCGCGCTTGGCCACCTTGTCGATTTCGTCGATGAAGACGATGCCGTTCTCCTCGACGTTGTGCAGCGCCTCGGTCTTGATCGCTTCCTCGTCGACCAGGCGCAGTGCCTCCTCGTCGGTGATCTGCTTCAGCGCGTCCCGGATTTTCATCTTCTTGGACTGCGTCTTGGCCTGGCCGACGTTGGCGAACATCTGCTGCAGCTGGCTGGTCATTTCCTCCATGCCCGGCGGCCCCATCAGCTGCACGTTGGGCGGCGCTGCGTTGAGCTTGATCTCGATCTCGGTGTCGTCGAGCCGGTGTTCGCGCAGCTGCTTGCGGAACACCTGGCGCGCCGCGCCGTTCTCGGACTGGCGCTGACTGCTGGCCTCGCCGAAATCCTTCGGCGGCGGCAGCAAGGCGTCGAGTACGCGCTCCTCGGCCGCGCTTTCGGCGCGGTCGCGCACGCGCCGGGTGGCCTGCTCGCGCGTCATCTTCACCGCCGCGTCGACCAGATCGCGGATGATCGAATCGACGTCCTTGCCGACATAGCCGACCTCGGTGAACTTGGTCGCCTCGACCTTCACGAACGGCGCGTTGGCGAGCTTGGCCAGGCGCCGCGCGATTTCGGTCTTGCCGACACCGGTCGGGCCGATCATCAGGATGTTCTTCGGGCTGATTTCGGCGCGCAATGCGCCGGTCACCTGCTGACGGCGCCAGCGGTTGCGCAGCGCAATCGCGACCGCGCGCTTGGCCGCCTTCTGGCCGACGATGTGACGGTCCAGCTCCTGGACGATTTCGCGCGGCGTCATCGACGCGGCGACGCCGCTGCCCGGCGCGACGGCGTTGTTCTGGTCTTGGCTCACGATGCGGCCTGCCCGGCGTCGATGCTCTCGATCGTCAAATGGTGGTTGGTATAAATGCAGATTTCAGCGGCGATATGCAGCGCCTTCTCGACGATCTCGCGCGCGCCCAGCGTGGTGTTGTCGACCAGCGCGCGCGCCGCGGCGGTGGCGAAAGAGCCGCCGGAGCCGATCGCGATCACGCCGTGTTCTTCCGGCTCCATCACGTCGCCATTGCCGCTGATCATCAGCGAGGTGCCGGCGTCGGCGACGATCAGCAGCGCCTCGAGGCGGCGCAGGTAGCGGTCGCTGCGCCAGTCCTTGGCCATCTCGACGGCGGCGCGGGTGAGTTGGCCGCCGTGCTGCTCGAGCTTGCCTTCGAAGCGCTCGAACAGCGTGAAAGCGTCGGCCGTGCCGCCGGCGAAACCGGCGATGACCTTGTCGCCGTACAGGCGGCGCACCTTGCGCGCGTTGTTCTTGACGCGGGTATTGCCCATCGACACCTGGCCGTCGCCGCCGAGCGCGACCTGGTTGCCGCGGCGGACGCAGACGATGGTGGTTCCGTCGAATTGCTGCATGGGGATACGATTTGCCCGATTGGGTAGGGCCACAGAATCTGGGGCCCGGCGCAGATGATTTCAACCGCTGGCGAGCCCGCCTTGCGCGGGCGCCGCAAACGACGAAGGCGAAAGGATTGCTCCCCTCGCCTTCGTCATCGAAGCCTGAACACCGGCGATGCGCTGCCGGCGATTCAGCTCGTACCGAAGAAGCTTACTGCTTCGGCGCTTCCGCCGGAGCCGGGGTGGCTTCCGGGCAGGCCGCGTTCGGATCGGCTTCGGTCGGGCACTTCGGCGCTTCGGCCGGAGCTGCCATCGTATCGGCAGGCGCGGCTTCAGCAGGGGCCATCGTCTCGGCAGCCGGAGCGGCCGGTTCCGCAGCAGGGGCTTCTTCTTTCTTCTTACAAGCGGCCAGCGCCAGCACGGAGGCGAGGCCCAGGGCGATCACGAGTTCACGCTTCATTGAACAACTCCCAGGTCAGTAAATGGTGCTGGCTATTACGCGGCCAGCGACGCCGCCGAGAATGGCGACAGCCCCGATTATGCAGCAAATAAACTGAACGACGACGACCTATTCACATCCAATTCAGCTTGAGGGCCCGCCCTTACGGCGTTTTGGCCCGTTTTACCTGCGGATGAGCCGGCCCAAGACCTGCGCCAGATGCAGCGAGCCGACGCCGCCCCGGCCGTCAGGACACCAGCTTGGCGCGAACCGCGGCGGCGACCAGCTCGGCGGTCATCTCCAGAAACACCTTGCCCTGGCGCGGCTGGAAACGCTCGGCGTCGCGCGAGGCCAACACCAGCATGCCGAGGTTCTTGTCGCGCTCCAGCGGCACTACCGCGGCGGACCTGGGCAGTTCGGCGGCTTTCGGGAACAGCAGCTTGGCGCGCTTTTCCGACAGCGGCCCGCACTCGATCAGCTTGGTGCGCAGGAAGTCGTCGAACTGGCGCACCACCGCGCCTTCGGCATCGAGCCGCTGCAGGCCGTCGATGTCGCTGCGCTTGAGCAGGCCCGGCGAGACGCCGACCCAGGCTTCGTCGATGCCGAAATCCTCGCGCATGCACTGCTGCAGGCCGAGGATCGCCGCCGCCAGCGTCGGTGCGCGGATCAGCGTGCGCGCCAGGCGATGCACGTTGGTCGCGCGCTTTTCGTTGTCGCGCGCGTTTTCGAGCAGCGCGCTCATGCGGTCTTCGAGGCGCTGGCTGCGGCCGCGCAGCACCTCGACCTGGCGCTCGATCAGCGACACCGCGCTGCCGGTGCCGTGCTGCAGCTGCATCGTCTCAAGCAGCTCGGGATGCGTCGCCAGAAAATCCGGGTGCGCCTTCAGATAGGCCAGCACCTGCTCGTCGGTCAGCGCCGTTGCCGGTGGCTCTTTCACTGCTGCCATTCGATTTCCCCGCTGAAAACGGTCTCGGCCGGACCGGTCATCAAAATAGAATCCGCGTCCACGCCGCTCCATTCCAGCTGCAGCTCGCCGCCGCGCAGCTGCAGCTTCACCGCGCTGCCGAACAGGCCCCAGCGCCGCGCAACCGCCACCGCCGCGCAGGCGCCGCTGCCGCAGGCCAGCGTCTCGCCGCTGCCGCGCTCGTAGACCCGCAAGCGACCGAAGCCCTGATCGACGATTTGCAGGAAGCCGACGTTGACGCTCTCCGGAAACACCTCGCGCCGCGCCTGCAGCTCGCGGCCGATCGCCTCGACCTCGGCCTTGTCGACGTCGGCGACCAGGATCACCGCATGCGGGTTGCCCATGTTGGCGACGCCGAACTCGATGGCGCCGAAACGCGCGGACTCCAGGCGATAGCGCTCGGCCTGCGGCAGCGCCAGCGGAATCTGCGCCGGCGCAAAGCGCGGCGCGCCCATGTCGACGCGCACCTGATTGCCGTCCAGCCGCTGCAGCTCCATGGTCGCGGTCGCGGTCTGCACGCGCAGCCTGGGCTTGTCCGAAAGGCCATGCTCGTGGACGTAGCGCGCCAGCGCGCGCGTGCCGTTGCCGCACTGGCCGACTTCGCTGCCGTCGGCATTGAAGATGCGATAGTCGAAGTCGATGCCCGCCGCGGTGGGCGCCTCGATCACCAGCACCTGGTCGCAGCCGACACCGAAGCGCCGGTCACTCAGCCGCGCCAGCAACTCCGGCGTCGCCTTGAAGCGCTCGCGGGTGGCGTCGATGACGACGAAGTCGTTGCCGGCGCCGTGCATCTTGGTGAAAGAGAACTTCATGGTTGTGCAATATTATTGACTTTTCCGCCGCCTATCAATTTTTACTCTCAACATGAGCGCCTCGTGACGACCAAGATCACCCATGCCGGCGGCTGTCATTGTGGGGCCGTGCGTTTCCAATTCCAGGCACCGGCGCGGGTCCTGGTACAGCGCTGCAACTGCTCGATGTGCGCGATGACCGGCTACGAGCACCTGATCGTGCCGGGGCGCGATTTCAGGCTGCTGTCGGGCGAAGACAGGTTGACGACCTACCGTTTCAACACCGGCGTGGCGCAGCACCGCTTCTGCTCGGTCTGCGGCATCAAGAGCTTCTACGTGCCGCGCTCGAATCCCGACGGCTTTTCGATCAGCCTGCGCTGCGTCGATGGCGGCACGATCGAGCACATCGACTACGAGGACTTCGATGGGCAGAACTGGGAACTGGCGGGCCCGACGCTGGCGCATCTGTCGCAAGCCTGAGGTGAGATGCAACCAGCCCTCAGCGCATAGCCTCGAAACCCGGCTGCGCTTCGCAGCGCGCCAGCCAGGAGCGGATCGCGGGATAGGGCGTCAGATCGAAGTCGCCCTGGTCGGCGACGTGGGTGTAGGCATACAGGGCGATATCGGCAATGCTGAAAGTCTCGCCGGCCAGGAACGCGGTTTTGCCCAGCGCGGTCTCCATCACGGCGAGCGCGGCATAGCCCTTGACCCTGGCCTCGGCGATCTTGTCGCGCCACTCCTCGCGCTTGCCGAGGTAGTGAATCCAGAAGCGCACGGTCGCCACGTAGGGCTCGTGGCTGTACTGCTCGAAGAACATCCATTCCAGCACCTTGGCGCGCTCATAGCCCGGCGGTGGCAGCAGCGGCGTGCCTTCGGCGAGATAACACAGCATCGCGTTGGATTCGGCGAGCAGGCGGCCGTCGGCGAGCTGCAGCAGCGGCACGCGGCCATTCGGGTTCAGCGCCAGGAACGGCGCGCGCCGGGTTTCACCGCCGACCGAATCGATCTCGGTCCAGTCAAAGGCGATGCCCAGCATCTTCATCGCCACCGCCGGCTTCCAGCAGTTGCCCGAACCGGTCATGCCATAGAGCCTGATCATGCGTCCCCCGCGCTATTCGACGGCGCGCAGTCTCGCAGCAAGGCCGCGCGCCGGGAAACGAAATGGGCTGACAGCGGCTGTGAGCGCAAATGACGGACGCGGCGCGGCGTTCCATACTGTGCGCCCCGCTGCACCCTCGCTCGAAGACGCCGCCGTGAACGCCTCAACGCACCCGCATCACCACGCTGCCGCCGCCGAACCGCGCATCTGCCCGGCGCAGAGCAGCGAACAGCGCCACGCCTTCCTCGGCGACAACCACGGCGACAATGGCCGGCGCATGAGCTGGGTCGTGGTGCTGACACTGGCGATGATGGTGGTCGAGATCGTCGCCGGCTACTGGTCCGGCTCGATGGCGCTGCTCGCCGACGGCTGGCACATGGCCAGCCACGCGGTCGCGCTCGGCGTCGGCGCTTTCGCCTACGGCTATGCGCGCCGCCACGTCGACGACACGCGCTACAGCTTCGGCACCGGCAAGGTCGGCGACCTCGCCGCGTTCACCAGCAGCCTGCTACTCGGCGCGATCGGCGCGACGATGATTTACGAGTCGGTGCTGCGGCTGTTGTCGCCGCTGCCGGTGGCCTATGGCGAGGCGCTGATCGTCGCCGCGATCGGCCTGGCGGTGAACCTCGCCAGCGCGCTGCTGCTGCATCCGGGCGGCTCGCACGATCATGGTCACGATCACGGCGAGCATGATCATGCGGCGCACGCGCATGACGATGATCACGACCACGATCACCACGACGTGAAAGGTGGCCAGCATGCCGACCACAACATGCGCGCCGCCTACGTGCACGTGATCGCCGACGCGCTGACGTCGGTGCTGGCGATCGCCGCGCTGCTCGCCGGCCGCTACATGGGCTGGGGCTGGATGGACCCGGCCGTCGGCATCGTCGGTGCGCTGGTCATCGGCAACTGGGCCTGGGGCCTGGCGCGTCGCACCGCTGCGGTGCTGCTCGACGCCAGCGTCGACGCCAGGCTCGCGGATCGCGTGCGTCGCGCGATCGAAGGCGGCGACGCGCAGATCGCCGACCTGCATCTGTGGCGGCTGGCGCCGGGCAAGCATGCAGTGATCGTGTCGCTGACCTCGGCGGCGCCGCTGACGCCAGGCGAGTACAAGGCGCGCCTCGCCGGTTTGTCCGGGCTGGTGCATGTGACGGTCGAAGTGGAGTCATCGTCGGGCGCGCAGTCGCATGCGCACGCCACGCATCACGATCACGATCACGATCACGATCACGATCACGATCACGATCATTCGCATGATGGTCACGGACATCACGCTCACTAGTCGATGATGTTCACGCTGGCCCTCGCCGCGGCGGCGTTCTGCACCGCGGCGCTGTCCGGCGTCGCCGGCCTCGGCGGCGGCAGCATCCTGATCGGCCTGTTCTACGCGATCGGCCTGCCGCCGGTGCAAGCGGTGCCGCTGTTCGCCGCAGTGCAGCTGGTCTCCAACGTCTCGCGCGTCGCCGCGTATGCGCGCCACGTGCACTGGGGCGCGACCGGCTGGTTCCTGCTGGCCTCGGTGCCGGCGACCTTCGTCGTCGCGCCCTGGGTCGAACATCTGAACGCGGACGCCGTGAAGCTGCTGCTCGCAGCGCTGATCCTGGTTTCGCTGATTCCGGACCGCGACGGCAGGCCGCGTGCGGCCCTGCCGCTGCGCAGTTCCTTCGTCGTCGCCGGCCTGCTCAATGGCGCCTTCGGCCTGGTCGTCGGCGCCACCGGGCTGCTGGTCGGCCGGCTGTATCTGCGGCCGGAATGGCGCCGCGAAACCACGCTCGGCACGATGGCACTGGGTCAGGCGCTGGGCCATCTGCTGCGCGTGCTCGCCTATGGCTTCATCGGCTTCAGCGCGTTCGCGCGGCCGGACATCCTGCTGCCGCTATGCGTCGCCGTCATCGCCGGCACCTGGACCGGCCGCTACCTGCAGCGCTATCTGAACGAGGAGCGCTTCGCGCAGCTGTTCAAGGCGCTGCTGGTGGTGTTGTCATTCAAGCTGCTTTGGGAAGGCGCCAGCGCACTGCTCGCGTAGCCCGGGTGCAACCCGGGTTTCGCCCGGGCTACAGTGTCGGCACATAACGAAACAAGCAGGAGACCGCGATGAAGACGCTGCTCACCGCCGAAGCCGTGCAGGAGCTGATCCGCACCGGGCTGCCGTCGACCGAAGGAGAAGGCCTGATCGTCGATGAAATCACGCCGGACAACGCGACCGTGCGCATCCCCTACAACCCGCGCATGCTCAGGCCCGGCGATTCGGTATCCGGCCCGGTGCTGATGGCCGCGGCCGACGCGGCGATGTACGCGGTGCTGCTGGCCCAGCATCACGACGAAATGGCGCTGACTTCGCAGTTCAACTGCAACTTCCTGGCGCGCGCGTTTCCCGGCGACGTGATCGCCAGGGCGCGTGTGCTCAAGGCCGGCCGCCGGCTGGTGGTGATGCAGGTGGAAGTCAGCACCACCGCGCGCGACGACATCGCCGCGCTGATCACCGGCAGTTACGTGCTGCCGTAGACGCCAGGCTCAGTCGAGCAGCGCGCGTCCGCGCGTCTCGACCACCCAGGGCATCAGCAGCAGGCCGACCAGCGGCACCACGCCGACCCAGAACAGCACCTGCACCGCGCTCTGCACACCGTGCGCGGCGATGCTGCCGACCAGAAACGGCCCGACGGCCGCGATGATGCGGCCGATGTTGTAGCAAAAGCCCGAGCCGGTGCCGCGCAGCCGCGTCGGGAATAGTTCCGGCAGGTAATAGGTGAAGCTGCCGAACACACCGAACACCGTCAGGCCGATCGCAAAGTAGCCGTAGAGCCGCGTGACGCCGCTCCAGTCCGGGCCGAAAGTGCCGAACAGCGCCGCCGCCGACAGCGCGAAATACAGCGCGAACATCGGCCGGCGACCGAGCAGCTTCGACGCCGGAATCGTCAGCAGGGTGCCGATCAGACCGCCGAGATTGAAATAGGTGGTCGCCAGTGTTTTCCAGTGCTCGGCGAGTGCGCGTGTCTGCGCGGCGTCGAGGCCCAGCGATGCGGCCTCGGTTTGTGCCAGACCGGTCGACACTACCGGGATGAAGGCATTGCAGCTCCACCAGGCCAGCAGCGCGATCACCGCCATCAGGAAGCCGCTGATCGTCAGATGGCGGTTTTCCAGCGTGAAAAGCTCGCGCAGCCGCGGCGGCGGACCGCTGGCGCGCGCGCTCTGCCAACGTTCGGGCTCGTGCACGAACAAGCGCACGACGAAGGCGATCGCCGCCGGCAGCAGGCCGAACAGGAACACGTAGCGCCACGAGGTTTCCGGCGAATCCGCGAACCAGTTGCCGGCGACCTGCAGGTTGACGTAAGTCGCCAGGAACAGGCCGAACGGCGCCGAGGTGTACAGCAACGCGCCGGCTTCCACGCGCTTCTTCTCCGGCACCGCCTCGGCCACCATCGCCGCGCCGGCGGCCCATTCGCCGCCGATGCCCAGCGCCGCGACGATGCGAAACGCCAGCAGCACCCAGATGTTCGGCGCGAACGCACAAGCGGCCGTGCCGACGCCGTACAGCAGCATCGTGATCAGCAAGGTGCGCGTGCGGCCGATGCGATCCGCGACCAGGCCGAAGATCACGCCGCCGACGGCCCAGCCGATCAACAAGGTCGCGGTCATGATGCCGGTCCACATCAGGGTCGCGCTCTTGGCTTCGGGCGAGCCGATCTGCAGGCCAAGCAGCGTCGGCACGCAGTTCGGTGCGACGTAGTTGAACAGCAGGCCGTCGAAAATATCGAAGCCCCAGCCGAGCCAGGCGGCGAACAGCACCGTCCATTGGTAGCGCGTCAGACCCAGCATCTGCTCTCTCTCCCGTTTTCTAATTCTGCCTTCCGCGCCATCCCTCGATACGCCGCTACGCGGCTACTCGGGACGAACGGAGTTTCGCTCACATTCCGTTCGTCACGAGTAGTCTCGCTTGCGAGGCGTACCGAGGGACAGGATCGGCGAACTCACAACGCCGGCGGCGCATGCTCGCGATGATGCTCGAGAATGCGTCGGTAAGCGTTCGGATCCTTCACGTGCACGACGTCGCCTTCGCGTGGGAAGGTCCAGTCCCACAACCGTGACAGCCAGAAGCGCAGCGCCGCCGCGCGCAGCACCAGCGGCCAGGCGGCGATCTCGGCGTCGCCGAGCCCGCGACGCGAGCAATAGGCGGTGGTCAACGCATTCCAGCGCGCCACGTTCGGCACGCCCTCGGGTTCCATGCACCAGTCGTTCAGCGTGATCGCCAGGTCGTAGAGCAGCGCGTCGTTGCAAGCGTAGTAGAAGTCGATCAGGCCGGTCAGGCGATCCTCGACGAACAGCACGTTGTCGCGAAACAGATCGGCGTGAATCACGCCCTGCGGCAGCGCCGCCAGATCGAGCCTGGCCTGCGCCGCCAGCTCGTCCTCGATCAGCGCCCGCGTGGTCGCATCGACATGCGCGAGCAGGCCGCGACCGGTTTGCTCGCGCCACGCCGGACCGCGATCGTTCTGGCAATGACCCTGATACGACGCCGTCGCCACGTGCAGATCGCCGAGCGCGCGGCCGACCTGCACGCATTGCTCGAGGGTCGGGAACAGCACGCTCTGGCCGACCAGCCGCCGCACCAGCGCCGCCGGCTTGCCGTTGAGCGTCGTCAGATTCTCGCCAGCGTGCGTCCGCGCCGGCATCGCGCCCGGCAGACCACGCGAGGCGATGTGATCCATCAGCCCGAGAAAGAACGGCAGATCCGCATAGTTCAGCCGCTCGAACAAGGTCAGCACCCAGCGACCGTCGTGCGTGTCGACGAAATAGTTGGTGTTCTCGACGCCCTCACCGATGCCCTGCAGGCCGATCAGCTCACCGACCGGAAACTGCTTCAGGAACTGCTGCAGCTCGGCGTGGGAGACCTTGGTGAAGACGGACATGGGCACTCGACCGGTGAAGGGGATGAAGTTTTGCCGGAAGCCGGCGGCCTGTCGAATCCGGCGACGTTCAAGCGTGGAATCACGCTAAATTTACCTGATCGCGCTATTTGGACCGAAGTGGATTACCTCTGTCGCGTCTGAACACGAGTTACTCGGGCTTCGTTTTAACAAGCGTCATACGCTTGACGTCACCCTTCTGACGGAGCCAACGCACCACGGTATCGAAATCATCGGTCCAATATTCGTTGTCTGAGCCTGCGACCGGCTGCATCGTGGCGATCTCGTTCGGCTTCTTACCCTGAATAAGCCAGGCGCCGACGGTGTACAGGAACCGATTCCACTTTCCGGTGGAGGGTTGCATCGAGACCGCCAACACATCGAACTCGCCATAGCGATAAGGCCGGGTTTTGTTGTCGTCGGCGTCGGTCCCCGTCCGCGATTTCTGGGTTTCAACGGTAAAAACTTTGCCATCAAATCCGTATCGGCGCCCATCTCTGACGACTGGAGTTCCTCTCTCACTGCGCTGCAATTTGATTTGCACCGTTACTAGCCCGATGTCGTCCTTGAGCTTGTAGTCATACGCATAGTTGCCGACCGGTGTCACATCCACCCAGCCGGAACGGGATAATGTTGGAACGGTGAACTGCGCGAACGCCGCGTCGGCGATAACACCTCTCAGCATGCGCCGCGTCAACTCCGGAGCCCGGTGAATCGCTTCAAGGATCATTTCGGCAGGGGCCCCGATTACCTGTTCGAATTCGTGTACCGAGTGCGTCGCTCTGAGGTCCTGAAACAGTGCTTTCTGCTCATCGATGGAGCACTGCTCCAACAACGCACGGATCGCGGTCAGGCGATCGTCATTCATCGGATGGATTCTTTGGCCGGCCAGCAGGATTCGGCTCGAATGAAACGATGTCGCCGCGCCGGACAAAAGCTCGGCCACCAACATCTAGCGTCGCCAAACGGCCGTTAGCCACAAGTTTCGCGATTGCCTGCCGGGAAACGCCGCGCAGGCGTGCTGCTTCCGCCTGCGATATCCACTCAGACAAGTCGAGGGTCATGGATAAATAGGTTGACAACGTAAACTTATTCATTAAACTTGGAGTTCATTCATGATAGCTACAATTGGCTGCCACTCTCGCGTATGAACCTCTTTGTCGACGCCCCTCAGCGAACCTTGTTCGCAGTTACCGGTGACCATCCCAAGAAGCTGATGGCCCCGGTCGATCCGTACTACGAGACGAGTTCCGGCGGTGCCTATCTTGGAGACTCGCTGCAGCTGCTGCAGCGGCTTCCAGATTCATCCGTGAACCTCGTTTTCACTTCACCACCGTATGCCCTTCACTTCAAGAAGGAATACGGCAATGTCAGCAAAGCCGACTATATCGACTGGTTCCTGGGCTTCGCCAGGGAGATTCGCCGGGTGCTGGCCGATGATGGCAGTTTCGTTCTGAACATCGGCGGGAGTTACAACCCCAAGATGCCGACGCGCTCGTTGTATCACTTCAAACTGCTGATTGCCCTGGTAGAAGAGCTGAACTTTCATCTTGCCCAGGAATGCTTTTGGTACAACCCTGCCAAGATGCCGATGCCGGCTGAATGGGTCACGGTAAGGCGGATGCGTGTCAAGGATTCCGTCGAATACGTCTGGTGGTTCTCCAAGACGGCGTTCCCGAAGGCGGACAACCGCAAGGTTCTACGACCCTACAGCGCCGATATGCTGAGGCTAGCTAAGAAAGGGGTCAAGGCCACCGTTCGGCCCTCCGGCCACAACATTAATGCGTCATTTGACAAGCTCGATGCGGGAGGATCGATTCCGTCGAACGTACTCGAAGATCAGCTTGCCGGCGATATGCTGGTGCTCGGTAACAATTCTGCAAACGACGCTTATACGATGCGCTGCAAATCCTCCGGAACCAAGATCCATCCCGCGCGTTTCCCGGCAGCGCTTCCGGAATTTTTCATCAAACTGTTAACCGACGAAGGCGATCTTGTTCTGGATCCATTCGCGGGCTCAAACACCGCGGGAGCCGTAGCAGAACAACTTGGCCGAAAATGGCTGGCGATGGAGTTAGTTGAGGAATATCTGGCGGCAAGCAAATATCGCTTTAGCGAATAGCAGATCTTCATTGAGGCACTCGCGATTGGCGATATGGGCTGCCATGTGTGCGAGGCGAATGGTGTGACAACCTAGTAATCGTGGAGCGTCACTCCATAATTTCTAGATTAAAACGCGCAAAGCCATCCTGCCTATCGTCGCCAGAACGATGGCGTGAACACCACCAGCAAGGTGAAAACTTCGAGGCGGCCGAGCAGCATCGCGAAGATCAGGATGCCTTTGCCGACCTCACTGACCGGGGCCATGCTCGCGTTCAAGATTCCGAGACCGGGGCCGGCGTTGTTCATGCAGGCGGCGACGGCGGAAAACGCGGTGGTCGAGTCGAGCCCGGTCGCCATCATCGCGAACGTCAGCACGATGGTCAGGCCGACGTAGACCGAAAAGAAGCCGCCGACCGCGTAGACGATGTCGTTGGAAACGGTCTTGCCGTCGAATTTGATCAGCAGCTGCGCGCTCGGATGCACCAGGCGTTGCAGCTCGCGCAGCGCCTGCTTCACGAACAGGATCAGGCGGATCATCTTGACGCCGCCGGCGGTGGAGCCGGAGCAGCCGAACATGAAACTCGCCAGTACCACCAGCAGCGGGGTGTAGGTCGGCCAGTGGGTCGGGTCGGCGGTGACGAAGCCGGCGTCGGTGCCGTAGGCGATCAGCTGGAACATGCCGTGGCGCACCGCGGTGTAGACGTCCGGGTAGGTGTGGTAATAAATCAGCGGCGCGCACACCAGCACGCCGAAGACGCCGAACAGGCTCAGCCAGACGCGGAACTCGCCGTCGCGCAGATACACCTTCAGGCTTTTGCGATCCCAGGCCAGGTAATGCAGCGCGAAATTGCTGGCGCCGACCAGCATGAAGAACATCACCGCGAACTCGATCGCCGGGCTGTTGAAGTAGCCGATGCTGGCGTCGTGCGTGGAAAAGCCACCGGACGACAAGGTCGAGAACGCGTGGCAGATCGCGTCGAAGGGGCTCATGCCCAGTGCCCAGTAGACCAGCGCGCAGATCGTCGTCAGCGAGGCGTAGACCATCCACAGCACGCGCGCGGTTTCGGTGATGCGCGGCGTCAGCTTGGTGTTCTTCATCGGGCCGGGGGTTTCGGCCATGTACAGCTGCATGCCGCCGACGCCCAGCATCGGCAGCACCGCCACCGCCAGCACGATGATGCCCATGCCGCCGAGCCAGTGCAGCTGCGCGCGGTAATAGTTGATCGAGCGCGGCAGCTCGTCGATGCCGTCGGGCACGACGGTGGCGCCGGTGGTGGTCAGGCCCGACACCGACTCGAAGATCGCGTCCAGGCCGGTATGCCAGGCATCCGAGGCGAAGAACAGCGGGATCGCGCCGAACAGGCCGAGCACGGTCCAGAACAGAACCGTAACCAGGAAACCGTCGCGGATCTTGAGTTCCGCGCGCACCTTGCGCGCCGGCCACCAGATCGCCGCGCCGGTGGCCAGCGTGATCCACATCGCCGCCATGAACGCCGGCTCGGTGTTCTCGCCGTAATACAGGCCGACCGCGACGGGCGGCAGCATGGTCAGCGAAAACAGCATCAGCAACAGGCCGACGAGGCGCTGCACCGCGACGAAGCGGCGCGCGGAGTTCGACCGCCGGCTGGTGTCGCTGTAGACCGTCAAAGGAAGCCGACGCCGACCTGGAACAGGCGCTCGACTTCGCGCGTGTGCTTCTTGTCGACCAGGAACAGGATCACGTGGTCGTCGGCCTGAATCACGGTGTCGTGATGCGCGATGATGACTTCTTCGCCGCGCACCACCGCGCCGATCGCGGTGCCCGGCGGCAGCTTGATCTCTTCGACGCGACGGCCGACGACCTTGCTGCTCTTGCGATCGCCGTGCGCCACGGCTTCGATGGCTTCGGCCGCGCCACGGCGCAGCGAATGTACGCGCACCACGTCGCCGCGACGCACGTGCGCCAGCAACGCGGAGACCGTCGACTGCTGCGGCGAAATCGCGATGTCGATCGCGCCGCCTTCGACCAGATCAACGTATGAAACACGGTTGATCAGCGACAGCGCCTTGCGCGCGCCGAGGCGCTTGGCCAGCATGGCCGACAGGATATTGGCTTCGTCGTCGTTGGTGACCGCGCAGAACGCGTCCACGTCCTCGATGTTTTCTTCCAGCAGCAGCTGCTCGTTGGCGGCGTCGCCATGCAGCACGATGCTGCGGCCGAGCTGCTCGCTCAGGTACACGGCACGCGCCTTGTCGCGCTCGATCAGCTTGACGTGCATCTGGCCCTCGAGCACCCGCGCCAGGCGCAGGCCGATGTTGCCGCCGCCGGCGATCATCACGCGCTTCACCGGTTTGTCCTGGCGGCGCAGCTCCGACATGATTTTCGGGATGTGCTCGGTCGCCGCGACGAAGAACACCTCGTCCTCGGCCTCGATGATGGTGTCGCCTTCGGGGATGATCGGCCGGCCGCGGCGGTAGATCGCGGCGACGCGCGCGTCCACGTCCGGCAGATGCAGCGGCAGCTCCTTGAGCTGGCGCGACACCAGCGGGCCGCCGTAATAGGCGCGCACCCCGACCAGGCGGACGCGGCCGTCGGCGAAGTCCACCACCTGCAGCGAGCCGGGATATTCCATCAGCCGGCGGATGTAGTCGGTGACCAGCTGCTCCGGCGAGATATGCAGATCGACCGACAGCGCGTCACCGTCGAACAGCTTCTTCTCGCGCAGGTATTCCATCGAGCGCACGCGCGCGATCTTGGTCGGCGTCTGGAACAGCACGTGGGCGATCCGGCAGGCGAGCATGTTGGTCTCGTCGCTGTCGGTCACCGCGATGATCATCTCGGCATCGTCGGCGCCGGCGCGCTTGAGCACGTCCGGGTGCGAGGCGAAGCCGTGCACGGTGCGGATGTCCAGGCGCTCCTGGAGCTCGGCGAGGTGCTGCGGGTTCTTGTCGACGACGGTGACGTCGTTGTTTTCACGAGCGAGGTTGTCGGCCAAGGTGCCGCCCACCTGTCCCGCCCCCAGGATAATGATCTTCACTCGGCCGACGTCGTGCACTGGATGCGAAGGCGCGAACCTTACGCCCGCCCTTGTTGCAGTGCAAGAACGACGGTCAGCCCGCTTTCCTTGTCCGGTACGCTAGAGTCCGGCTAGATAAAGTCTACTGCCGGCCCTGCATTACGCAGTCCATTCAGCATCCAGTCGGGCAGCTCGCCCGAATCTGGCACCTCTCACCCACCAACCGTCTTCGACGGAAATGCGATCACCTGCCATGAAAAAGCTCTCCTTCCTCGCCGCCACCCTGGTCATGACGTCACTGCCCGCCCTGGCCGCGGGCGTCAACGCCAGTACCAACGCCAACGCCGCGGTCAATGCCGGCTCGCAGAGCACGGGCGCCGGTGTCGGCGCGGGTCTCGGTGTCAACGTCGGCGTCGATGCCGGCGCCGCCGCCGCGCAGACCAACGCCGAAATCCGCGGTGGCGCCAGCGCCGCCGGCTCGGCCGCCGCCAACGGCGCCGCCAAAGTCACCGACGGCGCCAAACACGCCGCCCACGCGACCAAGGACGCCGCGGTGAAGACCGGCCAGGCCGCCAAGGAAACCGGCGGCAAGGTCGTCCACGGCACCACCGGTGCGGTCGGCGGCCTGCTCGGCGGCGTCGGCGCCGGTGTCGGCGCGACGGTCGGTGCGGTCGGTGGCGCCAAGCCGTCGGCGGACACCAGCGTCAACGTCAACGCCTCGGTCGACGCCAAGGCCGGCGGCCAGTAAGCCGTCAGTTACAGCGGATGCAAAAAAGCCGGCGCAAGCCGGCTTTTTTGTGCGCGACATCCGAGGCGACTACGTGTCGCGTTTCGGCGGCTTGGTGAAGCGCGCGTAATAGAAACCGTCGAAGCCGCCGCCGGGCGCGATGCGGCGGCCGTGGCGGCGCGCCTCGCCCCAGCTGGCATCGATCGGGCTGTGCTTGGCGTCGGGCTGACTCATCAGGAAGCGCTTGGCGACGTCCTCGCCTTCGGCGGCGAGCACCGAGCAGGTGGCGTAGACCATGATGCCGCCGGGTGCCAGCAGCGGCCATAGCGCCGACAGCAGACGCAGCTGGCGATCGGCCATGCGCTGGATATCGTCCGGACGGCGCAGCCAGCGGATATCGGGATGACGGCGGATCACGCCGGTGCCCGAGCAGGGCGCGTCGACCAGAATGCGATCGAAGGCGCGCTCGTCCCACCAGGTGTTCGGTCGTCCGGCGTCGGCGATGCGCACTTCGGCGCTCAGGCCGAGACGCTGCAGATTTTCATGCACGCGCGGCAGCCGCGCCTTGGCGATGTCCAGCGCCAGCACCTCGATCTGCGCGTGCTCCAGCGCATGCGTGGTCTTGCCGCCGGGCGCGGCACAGGCGTCGAGCAGACGCTGGCCGTCGCGCAGATCGAGCAGCTCGGTCATCAGCTGCGCGGACGCGTCCTGCACCGAGACTTCGCCTTCGGCGAAACCCGGCAGCTGATCGACCGGCACCGCTGACTCCAGAATCAATGCATCGGGCGCGGCATCGACGATTTGCGCCGGCAAACCGTCGGCACGCAGCTTGTCGAGATAAGCATCGCGCGTGAGCTTGCGACGATTCACGCGCAGCACCAGCGGCGCCTGCTCGTTGCTCGAGGCGAGAATGGTTTCCCAGCTGTCCGGCCAGTCCTTGCGCACGCCTTCGACCAGCCAGGCCGGCGCGCTGTAGGTGGTCTCCGCGTCCTGAGGCAGCGCCGCTTCCAGCGTCTCGCGTTCGCGCTGATAACGGCGCAGCAGCGCGTTGACCAGACCCACCAGATTCGGCCGCTCCAGCGCGCTGACCGCTTCGACGGTGTCGGCGACCGCGGCGTGCGGCGGGATGCGCATGCGCCGCAGCTGGTACAGGCCGACTTCGATCAGGGCCATGATCTCCGGCTCGCGGTCCATGCTCTTGGTCAGCATCTGCGCGGCCAGCGCCCTGAGCTGCGCATGCTCGCGCAGCACGCCGTAGGCCATGCTCTTGATCAGCGGCAGATCGCGCTCGGCAATCTGCCGGCGCGCGGTCGCGATCGCATCGTCGAGGCTGTCGCCGGCCAGCACCCGCGCGACCGCGCGCGCCGCCAGCGCACGCGCGTTGAGTGGTTTTGCCTGTGTCGTGCTGGCGGTTGGCCACACCATCGTGATGCTCAGTTGTTCTGCTGTTGCTGCTGCTTTTTCAGCGCGCGCCGTGCCAGCACTTCGTTGCAGGCGCGGCGCCACAGCGCCATTTCATCGTCGAAGCCCTCGAGCACACAGACCGCGCAGCCGCCGTTGCAGCAGTCGGGGCGATAAGGCTCCAGCGGCAGCGGTTCTTCTTCTTCGATGCTCTGCGGCGCGGTCGGGTCGCTCACGTGAAGCGCGCTCCGACCAGCGGACGACCGCGTGAAGCCTGGTCGGCGTCGGTGACCCGGCCGCCGGCCCATTGCAGGGCTTGCAGCACGAGTTGGCCTTCGCCGGTGGCGACGACGACACCGTAAGCGTTCGCCGAGATGATCGTGCCGGGCTGCGCGCCGGCAGCGTCTGCAATCGGCTTCGCCGCGAACACGCGCAGACGCTCGGTGCCGAGCTCGGTCCACGCGATCGGCGCCGGATTGAAAGCGCGCACCAGGCGATCGAGTTCGCTCGCCGGTTTGCTCCAGTCGATGCGCGCTTCGGCCTTGTCGAACTTGTGCGCGTACGTCACGCCCTCGAGCGGCTGCGCTTCTGGCTTGAGCGTGCCGGCTTCAGCCTGCGCGACCGCCTCGACGATCAGCCGTGCGCCCATCGTCTGCAACTGGCCATGCAACTGGTCCGACGTGGTCGTAGCCGTGATCGCGACTTCATCGCGGATCAGCATCGCGCCGGTGTCCAGGCCCGCGTCCATCTGCATGATGGTGACACCGCTCAACTCATCGCCGGCGAGGATCGCACGCTGGATCGGCGCGGCGCCGCGCCAGCGCGGCAGCAGCGAGGCGTGAATGTTGAAGCAGCCGAGCCGCGGCACCTCGAGCACCGCCTGCGGCAGGATCAGGCCGTAGGCGACAACGACCATCAGATCCGGCGCGAGCTTGCGCAGGCCGCCGATCGCGGGCTCGTTGCCGCGCAGGCTCGAAGGCTTGTAGGTCGGGATGCCGAGTTCGGCGGCGCGCAGCGCGACCGGCGAGGCCAGTGTTTTCTGGCCGCGGCCGGCGGGACGATCGGGCTGGGTGTAGACCGCGACGATCTGGTGACCAGCCGCGTGTAGTGCATCGAGCGCCGCCACCGAGAACGCCGGCGTTCCGGCAAAGACGATCTTCAAAGCAGGCTCACGCGTTTTCGCGCGCCTGCTGCTTGCGCAGCTTTTTGAGAATGCGCTCGCGCTTCAGCGACGACAGGTAATCGATGTACAGCTTGCCGTCGAGATGATCGATCTCATGCTGGATCGCCTGCGCACGAAGGCCCTCGACGTCCATCTCGTAGGGCTGGCCGTTGCGGTCCAGTGCGCGCAGCTTGAGGCGGTTGTAGCGCTGCACTTTCTCGCTGGCGTCGGGCACCGACAGGCAGCCTTCGTCCATCTCGACCTTGTCGCCGGCCTCGATCACTTCGGGGTTGATCATCACGCGCGGCTCGGGCACTTCTTCGCCGGCGTCCATCACCGCCAGGCGCAGGTTGACGCCGACCTGGGTCGCGGCCAGGCCGACGCCGGGCGCGTCGTACATGGTTTCGAACATGTCGTCGACCAGCTTCTGCAGCGCCGGGCCGAAGTCGACGACCGGCTGCGCCTTGATGCGCAACCGCGGGTCGGGATGATGAAGAATCGGCATCAGGGCCATGGCTTAGTATTCGAAAGCTGCTACAGATTGATCTACGTAAACCCCCGCTGCCATTCCGGCTTCGATGGGGGAGCCCGCCGCACGATGGGGACGGCCTGCATGGGAAAGTATAGTCGCTCGCAGAATGAGCAACGCCGGCTCGGCGTCACCGGTCTGGCCGCGCTGCTGGCCGGCGCCGTCGCCGGCTGCGCCAGCCAGGCGCCGCTGACCAGCGACTCGACCATGGCCGCCACGGAGTCCGCGCCGCTGCCGGCCGCGGAAACGGTGGCGGCCGGTGATGCCGATTCAAGCCCGCAGCCGGCGGCGCCGGTGGCACTGCGCCCGGGCGCGCCGCTGAACTACGTGGTCAAGCGCGGCGACACCTTGTGGGACATCGCCAACCATTTCCTGCTCGATCCCTGGCAATGGCCGGAGATCTGGTACGTCAACGGCCAGGTGCGCAATCCGCATCTGATCTACCCGGGCGACGTGTTGCAGCTGAGCGACGTCGACGGCCGGCCGCAGCTGGGCTTTGCCAACGACGGCCGCGACCTCGAGCGGCTGTCGCCGCAGATCCGCGAGCTGCCGCTGGACTCGGCGATCCCGACGATCCCGATCGATGCGATCCGCGACTTCCTGCGCGGGCCGCGGCTGGTCACGCCGGAGCAGATGCAGCGCGCGCCCTACCTGCTGGCTTTCGTCGACGACCACCTGATCGGCGGCGAAGGCACCCTGATCTACGTGCGCCGGCTGCCGCAGCAGGAGCCCTGGAACTACGCGCTGGTGCGGCCGGGCGAGCCGTATAAAGACCCGGACGACGGCAGCATCATCGGCTACGAGGCGATCCCGATCGCCGCTGTCGACGTCAAGCAGCCGGGCGAGCCGGCCACCGCGCTGCTGGCGCAGACCTATCGTGAGGCCCTGATCGGCGATCGGCTGCTGCCGGTGGAGGCCGACGCCTTCCAGGCGGATTTCTATCCGCATGCGCCGGATCATGCGATCGGCGGCCGCATCATCGCCGCGTTCAACGGCCTGTCGCAGATCAGCCAGTTCCAGGTGGTGGCGATCAACCGCGGCAGCAATCACGGCGTCGAGCCCGGCCACGTGCTGCAGATCATGCAGGCCGGCGCGCGCGTCGCCGATCCCTACGGCAGCAAGAAAGTCCGGTTGCCGGACCAGCCGGCCGGTCAGATGCTGGTGTTCAAGACCACGCCGCGGCTGTCCTATGCGCTGGTGATGAGCGTGACCCGGCCGGCGCATCTGCTCGACAAGGTCGAGAAGCCGCTGCCGACGACGCGGTAGTCAGCAACCCGGCTTCACCCGGCTTGCGGGCGGACGAGACGCCCTTCCTTGTCGGGCACCGGCGCCGGCCCTAGCGTCGGGCGATGAACGACGATGATCTCCGGGCCTGGCTGTGGCTGCTGCGCGCACCGGGCGTGAGCCCGGCGCCGGCGATGCGGCTGATCGATCAATACGGCGACGCGGCCACCGCGCTGGCCGCCGGGCGCGGCAACTGGAGCCGGCTCGGGCTGCCCGCTGCGGCCTGTATCGCACTGGCCGAGCCGGATGCCGAGCGCGTCGAGCAGGACCTGGCCTGGCTGGATGGCGCCGACAACCGCCATCTGATCACCTGCCGGGACCCGCGCTATCCGCAGCGGTTGCGCGAGATCGACGGCGCGCCGCCGGCGCTGTTCTGCATCGGCGATGTCGGGCTGCTGCGCCAGCCACAGATCGGCGTGGTCGGCTCGCGCAACGCCACCGCCCAGGGTCTGGATACCGCGCAGTCCTTCGCCGCGGCGCTGGTCGGCCGCGGCCTGATCGTCACCAGCGGCCTGGCGCTGGGCATCGACGGCGCAGCCCACCGCGGCGCGCTGGCGGCGGGCGGCCCGACCATTGCGGTCTGCGCCACCGGCCTGGACCGGGTCTACCCGGCACGGCACAAGGAGCTGGCGCATGCGATCGTCGGGCACGGTCTGCTGATCTCCGAGTTCTCGCCCGGCATGCCGCCGCTGGCGGAGAACTTCCCGCAGCGCAACCGGCTGATTTCCGGGCTCTCGCTGGGCATTCTGGTGGTCGAGGCGGCGCGCGAATCCGGCTCGCTGATCACCGCGCGGCTGGCCGCCGAGCAGGGTCGGGAAGTGTTCGCGATCCCCGGCAGCATCCACAACCCGATGGCGCGCGGCTGCCACCAGCTGCTGCGCCAGGGCGCGCGCCTGGTCGAAACCGTCGACGACATCGTCGAGGAACTCGCCGGACCGCTCGGCGCGGCGCTGAGCGAGGTACTGGCGGAGCCGGCCGGTGCCACGGAAACGTCAAGCAACGCGGCTATACCGACCGAGCCGGCCCGCGACTTGCGAGGGATTTGGCAGGCCATCGGCGACGAGCCGGTGACCGTGGACCGCCTGATCGAGCGGCTGCAGAGCAGCGCAGAGGCTTTGAGCGAGGCGCTTTTGAAGCTGGAACTGGAGGGCTGGATCGCCAGTGACAGCGCCGGGCGGCTGATTCGCCGGGTGCATCCGCGATAAGCGGGACCAAAATGTTAGGAGAAACGCCCAAAAAACACAATATGTAGACAAAAAATCACTTCACCTTTAAGGTGAACTGACCGCTAAGCAGCTTATGGCCTGGTAGCGGTGCTGGCACAGCAGGTCGCAAATCCTCTTGAACGACGCAACGGGATCGACATGAAAGAAACAGTGCTGGACGTGCTGATGTATCTCTTCGAGAACTATCAGCATGGGGAATTCTCCGATACGGACAATCAGGACACGCTGCGCGACGAGCTCACCGCCGCCGGCTTTCCGGTCGAGGAAGTGGAACACGCCTTCTCCTGGCTCGACGGCCTGTCCGAGAACCGCCAGAAGCCGGTACAGGACGGCGGCAGCGCGATGCGCTCGCTGCGTATGTACGCCCGCGAAGAGCTGGCCAAGCTGTCGGTCGAGTGCCGCGGCTTCCTGCACAACCTTGAGCAGCTCGGCATCCTCGATTCCGGCAGCCGCGAGCTGGTGATCGACCGGCTGATGGCCTTCCAGGACGAAATCGACCTGGAACGGGTCAAGTGGGTATGCCTGCTGGTGCTGATCAACCAGCCGGATTCCGAAGAGGCCTTCGAGCACATGGAAGACCTGGTCTATTACCAGGGCGACTACCTGCACTAAAGCCAGCGCAGCGGCGCCAAAAAACCGGGCCCAGTGACCCGGTTTTTTGCTTTTTGACGACAAAATCGCTTTATCTTCAATGATCTGAACAGCGCATCAACGTCTGCGGGCGGCTGTAGACAGTCGATGAAAGGCGCGGCTGCCCGGCACCGGCGCCCTTGACATCCGAGGCGATGACCGGTCGTCCGCGCTGATGTAACCACTGGTTCCCGGCTGGAAATTGTCCTACAGGCCGGTCGGCCTACGTTTGGGTCGTGTTGTCGCCCCCCCCAATCGCCACCGGATGCCCCCCATGAACCACCCAATCAAATCTCTCTGCGCCGCTGGCGCCCTGTCCAGCCTGATGCTGCTGACCGCCTGCGGCGGCGGGGGCTCCGACTCGACCAATCCCAGCCCGACGTCGACCAGCATCGTCGGCAGCAAGTCGCTGGCCGGCCCGCTCGACCCGGTGCAGAGCCAGCTCACCAGCACCGTGATCGACCCGCTGTCGAGCTCGGTCAGCGGCACCGTGCTGGAATCGGTGCTGGCCTGCGGCAACACCATCGTCAACGACGACATCCTCGACATGGTCGACACCGTTCTGGTGTCGCTGCAGAGCTCGGCCGCCAATCCCGGCAATGCCGACCCGGCCGCGCTGACCGGCTCGCTGCGCTCGACCGTGATCGACCTGACCCAGATGCTCGAAAGCCTGGCCGGCACCACGGTCGACTGCGCCCAGGACTGGCTGGCAATCGAGCGCCTGAACAACCTGATCGCCAATCTGGAAAAGACGCCGCTGAAGCCGCTGGCCGTCGCGCTGCAGCCGGTGCTGAGCCGCATCATCGACACCATCGGCGCCAACGCCGATGCGCCGCCGGTGCAGCTGGCGACGATCGCGCAGCTGGTCGCCCAGCTCAACACCGCCTTCCAGAGCGGCATGTCCAAGCTCCCGGCCGGGGTCTACGCGACGCCGATCGTCGGCGGCACCCTGACCACGGTATCGACCAGCCTCGGCGACATCAGCGCGCTGCTCGGCGCGGCGACCACCTATAGCGCCGCCGCCACCGGCAGCGCGGTGCAGAACCTGCTCGACCACACCTTGACCAACCTGCTGACCGTAGTCGTGCCGCTGCAGAGCCTGGAAGGCCAGTCCGGCCAGATGGGCGTGGTCAGCAGCCAGATCACCGGCGCCGCGCATCAGCTGTCGGCCCTGGTCGGCGGCACGGTCGGCCATGTGCTGACGCCGGTGTTCAACAGCCAGCTGCTGACGGCACTGAACCCGGTGCTGGCGCCGGTGGAGAACCTGCTGCTGCCGACGATCCTCGGGCCGATCAGCGATGCGCTGGCCAATGGCACCGCCCAGGGCAGCACCGGCGGCGCACTCGCCGGCAGCGTGCTGGCGCCGGTGGTCAATATCGTCAGCGGCGTGCTCGGCAAGCTGACCGGCAGTGCCGACACCGGCACTGACGCGGCGAGCTGCGTGTTCGCCAAGATTCCGCTGCTCGCGGTGCTGTGCGGTAAGGGCGGATAGGAGACCGCCGCCGCTTTAAGAAAGGGCCGGCCCATCACCGGCCCTTTTTTATGCCCGGGATCGTTTCGCCGCGCGCGCGGCAGCGTGGAAAATCGATCCGAATCGCGCGTAGGTCACGCGACGGTCTGCGCCGATGGCGATGAAAGGTAGGCGGAAAAACGACGAGCGGATCGGGTTTCTGTAGGGCTTACCGTTGGTCCTCAGCGAGCCGACCGCTGGTTCGGATGTGGGAATTTTCTTACAGAGATTGCTGAGATGTTGCGCCCCGTCATCACCACGCATCGGGGCTCACCAGCAATGTTCGACCTTCCCTACAAGCGCGCCATCGGCGCCGCCGCAATTCTCAGCACCACCCTGCTCGTCGCCTGCGGCGGCGGTGGCGGCGGCAGCAGCAGCGATTCCCCCTCTTCCACCGATCCGACGCCGACCGACACCACGATCGTCGGCAACAAGGTGGCCGGCCCTCTCGACAGCGTGCAGAGCCAGCTGACCACGTCCGTGTTCGATCCGCTGGGCAGCGCCGTCACCGGCACGCCGCTGGAAGGTGTGATCGCCTGCAGCGACGCCATCGTCAACGGCAGCACGCTGGACATCGCCGACACCGTGCTGGCGGCGCTGCAGTCCGCTGCCGCCAACCCGGGCAACGCCGATCCGGCGGCGCTCGCCGCGTCGATGCGCCTGATGGTGGTCAACCTCACCGGCCTGCTCCAGGGCCTCGCCGGCCAGGCCACGACCTGCGCCACCACGACCCTGTCGCTGGACCAGCTGCAGGCCGCGCTGCATGCGCTCGACGGCACGCCGCTGGCGCCGCTGTCCACCCAGCTCGAACCAGTGCTGGCCCAGATCATCGCCACCATCGGTACCGGCGCCGGCACCGGCGGCACGCCGTCGCTGGCGACGCTGGCCACCCTGGTCACGCAGCTCAATGCCGCGATGCAGACCGCGATGGCGCAGATTCCGGAGTCGGCCTACTCGGCGCCGATCGTCGGTGGTGTGCTGACCACGGTGCAGACCGCGCTGACCGATCTGAGCTCGCTGCTCAGCGCCGCCGCGAGCATGAATGCCAGCAACGCCAGCACCGCGCTGCAGACCCTGGTCAGCAACACGGTGACCAACCTGCTGACCCAGGTGGTACCGCTGTCGACGCTCGAAGGCCAGGCCGGCAGCACCGCGCTCAGCACGCAGATCGCCGCCGCGGTCGCCCAGCTCGAAACCATCCTCGGCGGCAGCGTCGGCACCAACCCGGGTTCCTCGGTGTTCGGCTCGACCCTGCTCGCCGCGCTGGCGCCGGTCCTGACTCCGATCGAAACCCTGCTGCCGACGGTCACCAGCGCCCTGATGGACGCGCTGTCCGGCGGCACCTCGGCCGGTGGCACCGGCGGTGCGCTGGCCGGCACCGTGCTGGCTCCGGTGGTCAACATCGTCACCACGGTGCTCGACACGCTGACCGGCGGCGTCATCGACGGCGGCAGCGGCAGCGGCGGCACCACCGACCCGGCTCCCTGCGCCTTCGCCAACATCCCGCTGCTGTCCATGCTGTGCGGCCCGGGCTGAGCCTCAAAAGCGCAGTAACGCGGTAGCCCGAAGTACCCGGGGCCGGCTTTTTGCCGGCCCTTTTTGTTGTCCGGCGCGGGCCGCCGAGGCGTCTCCGCAGCCGCATCCGGCGAAATCTTCGCTAGACACCGGCGCCGGCTTGCCCTTATAAGCACGATCCCCGCGGCCCCTAAAACCGCGTTCAGCTTCAACCCCAGCAGCGGTGCAATGAGCAAGAACCTGGTCATCGTCGAGTCGCCGGCCAAGGCGAAGACGATCAAAAAGTATCTGGGCAAGGACTTCGAGGTCCTGGCGTCGTACGGCCACGTGCGCGATCTGGTGCCGAAGGACGGCGCCGTCGACACCTCCGGCAGCTTCGACATGAAGTACCAGATCATCGACCGCAACGAGAAACACGTTCGCGCGATCATCAGTGCATTAAAGGAAGCCGACGCGCTGTTTCTGGCGACCGACCCTGATCGCGAAGGCGAGGCGATCAGCTGGCATCTGGTCGAGCTGCTGAAGGAAAAAGGCGCGCTGAAGAACAAGCCGGTCAAGCGCGTGGTGTTCCACGAAATCACCGAGCGCGCGGTCAACGAGGCCATCGCCAACCCCCGCGACATCGCCTACGACCTGGTCAACGCCCAGCAGGCGCGGCGCGCGCTGGATTACCTGGTCGGCTTCAACCTGTCGCCGCTGCTGTGGCGCAAGATCCAGCCCGGCCTGTCGGCCGGCCGCGTGCAGAGCCCGGCGCTGCGCCTGATCTGCGAGCGCGAGCTCGAGATCCGCGCCTTCGTGCCGCAGGAATACTGGACCCTGGAAGCGCGCGCGCAGAAAGAAGCGCAGAGCTTCGGCGCCAAGCTGACCGAACTCGACGGCCAGAAGGTCGAGCAGTTCACGCTGACCGACGCCGGCGGCTCGGACGCGGCCAAGGTGCGCATCCTGGCGGCGGCGCAGGGCTCGCTGAAGGTCGTCGCCGTCGACAAGAAGCAGCGTCGCCGCAATCCCTCGCCGCCGTTCACTACCTCGACGCTGCAGCAGGAAGCCAACCGCAAGCTCGGCTTCACCTCCAGCCGCACGATGCGCGCCGCGCAGCAGCTGTATGAAGGTGTGGATCTGGGCGGCGACACCGTCGGCCTGATCAGCTACATGCGTACCGACTCGGTCAGCCTGGCGCAGGAAGCGATCGCCGAAATCCGCAAGACCATCGTCAAGGAGTTCGGCGACAAGACGCTGCCCGGCGAGCCGCGCTACTACAAGAGCAAGAGCAAGAACGCGCAGGAAGCGCACGAAGCGGTGCGCCCGACCTCGGCCGCGCGCACGCCCAAATCGGTGGCGCGTTTCCTGTCGCCGGACCAGGCCAAGCTCTACGAGCTGATCTGGAAGCGCACCATGGCCTGCCAGATGAATCCGGCGGTATTCGACACCGTCGCCGCCGACCTGAAAGCCGGCCTGCAGCATACGTTCCGCGCCAACGGCAGCGTGCTGCTGGAGCCGGGCTTCCTGGCCGCGTACAACATCAAGGTCACCGATCCGCTCGACAAGAGCGACGAGGACGACGAGGACGACAAGCGCCTGCCGGTGCTCGAAGTCGGCGAGACCGTGAACCTGCTCGACCTCGACGCCGAGCAGCATTTCACCCAGCCGCCGCCGCGCTACACCGAAGCCTCGCTGGTCAAGACGCTGGAAGAATTCGACATCGGCCGCCCGTCGACCTACGCCTCGATCATCAGCACGCTGCAGGCGCGCGAATACGTACGCCTGGACAGCAAGCAGTTCACGCCGACCGACGTCGGCATGATCGTCAACAAGTTTTTGACCGATCACTTCACCCAGTACGTCGACTACGAATTCACCGCCAAGCTCGAAGACGATCTCGACGCGGTATCGCGCGGCGAGCGCGAGTGGGTGCCGCTGATGGCCGACTTCTGGGGCTCGTTCAAGCCGCGCGTCGACGAAAAGATGGAGCTGACGCGCCAGGAAGTGAGCGAGACGCGGCAGATCGGCATCGACCCGGCGACCGGCAAGCCGGTGTCGGCGCGCCTCGGCCGCTATGGGCCGTTCGTGCAGATCGGCACCAAGGACGACGTCGACAAGCCGCGCTTCGCCAGCCTGCGCGCGAACCAGCGCATCGACACCGTCACGCTGGCCGACGCACTGGCGCTGTTCCAGCTGCCGCGGCGCCTGGGCACGCTCGAGAACGGCGACGAGGTCGAGGTCAACATCGGCCGCTTCGGACCGTATGCGCGCTACGGCAAGAGCTTCGTGTCGCTGAAGAAGGACGACGACCCCTACACCATCGGCCTGCCGCGCGCGATCGAGCTGATCGAGCAGAAGGCCGCGGCGCTGGAAGCGGCGACGATCAAGGTCTTCGAAGGCGCCGGCATCCGCATCATCAAGGGCCGCTTCGGGCCGTACATCACCGACGGCACGCGCCGCGCCAACATTCCGAAGACGCGCGATCCGGAAACCCTGTCGGCGCTGGACTGCGAGTTCTTTCTGAACGAGGCCGAGGAGAAGGACAAGGCCAACGGCGGCAAGAAAGGCGGCAAGGGCGGCAAGAAAGGCGCGGCCAGCAAAAAGACGGCCGCCACCAAGACGGCGACGACCAAGACCGCCGTGAAGAAAGCCGCGACCAAAAAGGCGGCTTCCAAGAAAGCCACCAAGAAGTCGGCGCCGAAGAAGAAAAAGCCTTAAATCGTGGCCGCAAAAGACTTCGCCAGAGAGACGACCACCAAGCCGCGCGGCCCGGTGCTCAGCAACATCCACCTGCGCAAGGCGGCGCGCAGCGTGCGCGCCGGCGGCCTGATCGCCTACCCGACCGAAGCGGTCTGGGGCCTGGGCTGCGATCCGGAGAATCAGGCTGCGGTGATGCGCCTGCTGGCGCTGAAACAGCGGCCGATCGAAAAGGGCCTGATCGTGATCGCCTCGGATTTCGCCGAGATCGAACACTGGCTGATGCCGCTGGCCGAGAAAGTCGAAGACCGCGCGTTCCGCACCTGGCCCGGCCCGCATACCTGGCTGTGGCCGGCGACGCCAGAGGCACCGCCGTGGATCACCGGCGGCAGCAGCAAGATCGCGGTGCGCATCACCCGCCATCCGGCCGCGGTGGAGTTGTGCGACGCACTCGGACCGCTGGTGTCGACCAGCGCCAATCGCGCCGGTGAAACGCCGGCACGCAACGTCACCGAAGTGCGGCTGCGCTTCGGCCGTGCCATCGACGTCGTCCCCGGCCCCATCGGCCGCGCGCCGCGGCCGACGATCATTCGCGATCTGCTGAGTGGACGCACCGTCCGCGCCTGAGGTCCTCTCCCCTGTCGGGGGCCGCATCCGAGCTGATACAAACCCGGTCTCCTCACTCGCTGAAGAAGACCATGCGCACCCTGAAACCTTTCGTGGCGGCCTGCTGCATGGCCGCGCTTTACTGCGGGCCGGCTGCGGCCGCCTCTTCCAGCCTGTGGGCCGATGCCTCGGCTTCGGCGAGCAAGCTGACCACGCCGCGGCTGATCCAGCCGAACAAGGCGCGCATCTTCGATCTCGACAGCGACTCCTTGCGCGCGCAGTTGGCGGCGCTGCCGGTGGAAGGCACCGCGCTGTCGTCGCGGCCGGTGATCAACCTGCCGATGCCCGATGGCAGCAGCATGAGCTTCCGCATCGCCGCGACTTCGGTGATGGCGCCGGCGCTGGCCGCGCGTTATCCGCAGATCCGCACGTTCTCCGGCGTCAGCGAAACCGACCCGAACATCAGCGGCCGTTTCGACCTCGGCCCACGCGGCTTCCATGGCCAGATCTTCACACCGCAGGGCACGGTGTTCATCGATCCGCTGCGCCGCGGTGAAACCCGCATCCACCAGAGCTACTACACGCGCGACATGCCCAGGCGCAGCGGCGCGGGCGACGTCGTCGACAGTTCGCTGAGCTCGATCACGCGTCGTCGCGACCTCGGCGCCGCGGCCATCGGCACCAACGCCGCCAGCATCGCCACCGACCTGCGCACCTACCGCCTGGCGCTGGCCACCACCGGCGAATACGCCGAGTTCCAGGACCCGGACAGCAGCACGCCGGACAAGGGCATCGTGCTGGCCGAGCTGGTCAACGTCACCAACCGCGTCACCGGCGTCTACGAGCGTGAAGTCGGCGTGCGCCTGCAGCTGATCGCCAACGAGGACGCGATCATCTACACCGATCCGACGCTGGACCCGTATGTGAACAACTCGGGCAGCCTGATGGTGAACACGAACACGCGCATCTTGAATCTCGCGATCGGCTCCGGCGCCTACGACATCGGCCACGTCGTCAGCACCGGCGGCGGCGGTGTCGCCGGCCTCGGCGTGGTCTGCGGCGGATCCAAGGGCGCCGGCGTGACCGGCCTGCCGGCACCGACCGGCGACGCCTTCTACATCGACTACGTCGCCCACGAAATGGGCCACCAGTTCGGCGCCAACCACACCTTCAACAGCCAGACCGGCTCCTGCGGCGGCGGCAACCGCAATGCCTCGACGGCCTACGAGCCGGGCAGCGGCGTCACCATCATGGCCTACGCTGGCATCTGCGGCGCCGACGACATCGCGCCGCACAGCATCGACACCTTCCACGCGGCGAGCTTCGACGAAATCGTCGACTACACGCGCAGCGACACCGGCAACAGCTGCGCGGTGACCACGGCCAGCGGCAACAATCCGCCGACCGCCGACGCCGGCCTCGGCGGCTACACCATTCCCAAGCAGACGCCGTTCGAGCTGACCGCGGTCAAGAGCAGCGATCCGGACAAGAAGAACAAGCTGACCTACCAGTGGGAGCAGATGGACCTGGGCGCGGCCGGCTCGCCGGATGCACCGGACGCGACCGCGCCGCTGTTCCGCTCGTTCCTGCCGGTGAAGACCGCCACGCGCGTGTTCCCGCAGGTCTCCGATCTGCTCGCCAACACCCACACCATCGGCGAGATCCTGCCGGCGGTGAGCCGCACGCTGGACTTCCGCCTGACCGTGCGCGACAACCAGGTCGCGCCGTCTTCGGGCGGCGTCAGCAGCTCGCTGCTGAGCTTCAACGTCACCGACACCGCCGGCCCGTTCAAGCTGCTGGTGCCGAATGGCGGCGCCAGCTACGCGGCCGGCAGCAAGCTGAAAATCAGCTGGGACGTGGCCAATACCGATCTGGCACCGGTGTCCTGCTCCACCGTCGACGTGTTTCTGTCCACCGACGGCCTGAGCACGTTCACCAAGCTGAAGGCGAAAGTGGCCAACACCGGCAAGGCCAACGTCAGCTTGCCGACCACCGCGAGCAGCACCGCGCGACTGAAGATCAAGTGCAGCAATAACGTCTTCTTCGACGTGTCCGACGCTGATTTCGCGATCACCGCGGCGCCGTAACGCTGACGCAGCACAACGGGGCGGCTAGGATGCGTGCACGCCACGCATCCGAAACCCGCTAGCGGAGCCGCCCCGTTGAGTTTCATCCCTTCCTCCACGCAAGACAGTCCCGACGCCGCAGCGGTCGAGACTTACCTGCGCGATCTGCAGACACGCATCTGCGACGCGCTCAGTGCCGCCGACGGCAAAAGCTTCGCCGCGGACCAATGGCGCAAGCCCGACGATGCGCCGCTGCGCGGCAATGGCATCACCCGCATTCTGGAAGGCGGCGCGCTGTTCGAGCGCGCCGGCGTCGGCTTCTCGCTGGTCGCTGGCGACCAGCTGCCGCCGTCCGCGAGCGCGCAGCGGCCCGAGCTGGCCGGCCGCTCGTTCCGTGCGATGGGCGTGTCGCTGGTGCTGCATCCGCGCAATCCCTACATCCCGACCGTGCACATGAACGTGCGCATGTTCCTGGCCGAAAAGCCCGGCGGCGAGCCGGTGTGGTGGTTCGGCGGCGGCTTCGACCTCACGCCCTACTACGTGTTCGAGGACGATGCGCGCAGCTGGCATGCGGCCGCGCGTGATGCCTGCGCGCCGTCCGGCGCAGCGGTTTATCCCAGGCTGAAAAAGCACTGCGACGATTATTTTTATCTGAAGCATCGCAACGAGACGCGTGGCATCGGCGGCCTGTTCTTCGACGACTGGAGCGAAGGCGGCTTCGACGCGAGCTTCGCACTGCAACGCCAGGTCGGCGATGCGTTTCTGCCGGCGTATCTGGCGATCGTCGGGCGTCGCCGCGACACGCCTTACGGCGAGCGCGAGCGCCACTGGCAGCTGATGCGCCGAGGCCGCTACGTCGAGTTCAACCTGGTGTTCGACCGCGGCACGCTGTTCGGCCTGCAAAGCGGCGGCCGCACCGAATCCATTTTGATGTCGATGCCGCCGCTGGCGAGCTGGCAATACGACCATCAACCGGAAGCCGGCAGCGCCGAAGCGCAGCTGGCGCGATACCTGAAACCGCGCGAGTGGCTGTAGGGCGCACACGGCACCAATTTGACGAGGAATCCCCTCTCCCT
Organism: Hydrocarboniphaga sp.; assembly: GCF_965279055.1. NCBI lineage: Bacteria > Pseudomonadati > Pseudomonadota > Gammaproteobacteria > Nevskiales > Nevskiaceae > Hydrocarboniphaga > Hydrocarboniphaga sp. The sequence goes on from NZ_OZ257125.1 coordinate 4,712,333, forward strand.
TCGGGAGAGGGGCCAGGGGTGAGGGACTCGACGTTCGCGCGAACTCCCAGTCCCTCATCCGGCGCTCCGCGCCACCTTCTCCCGGGGGGAGAAGGGATCACGGCCCCAGCGTCTGCAGCTTCATCCGTTATGCTGACGCCATGACGCTCACCGAGTTGCGCTACCTGGTCAATCTGGAAAAGGAACGGCATTTCGGCCGGGCGGCCGAGCGCTCCTTCGTGTCGCAGCCGACGCTGTCGGTCGCGGTGAAAAAGCTCGAGGACGAACTCGGCGTGCTGCTGTTCGAGCGTAACCGCGGCGAAGCGCGGCCGACGCCGGTCGGCGAGCGCGTGATCGCGCAGGCGCGGCGCGTGCTGGCCGAGGCCAAGCTGATCGACGATCTCGCCCGCGAAGGCCGCGACGAGCTCGCCGGCCCGCTGCGCTTCGGCGCGATCTACACGGTCGGGCCCTACCTGCTGCCGCACCTGATTCCGGTGATCCGCGAAACCGCGCCGATGATGCCGCTGGTGATCGAGGAAAACTTCACCGCCAAGCTGCTCGAACAGCTGCGCGACAACGAGCTCGACGTCGCCGTGGTGGCGCTGCCGGTGGACATGCAGGGCTTCGCCGCATGGCCGCTGTACGACGAGGATTTCGTCGTGCTGATGCCCCGGGATCATCGCTGGAAGAACGAGGCCGAAATTCCGGCGCGCAAGCTCGCCGAGGAGCACCTGCTGCTGCTCGGCCCCGGCCACTGCTTTCGCGATCAGGTGGTGCAGGCCTGCCCGAAATGTGTCGAGCCCGACGGCGATGGCCCGCGCGCACAGACCGGCAGCTCGCTGGAAACGATCCGCCACATGGTCGCCGGCGGCCTCGGCATCACCGTGCTGCCGCGCTCGTCGGTGGAGAATCGCAGCGACGAGGCCGGGCTGATCGTGTTCAAGCCGTTCGCGCCGAAAGCGCCGGCGCGGCGCATCGCGCTGGTCTGGCGCAAGACCTATCCGCGCCTGGCCGCGATCAACGCGCTGCGCGAGGCGATCCTTCAGTCCCCGCTGCGCGGCGTCACGATGCTGCCCGCCGAATCCCGGCTGGAAGCCTAGAAGTAATGCCGACGCCGACGCGATGAGCCTGATCAGGATCAGCGGTAAACGCCCGGAGAATCTGGGCGTGCGCAACGGCCGGCTGACGCCGTGCCCGGAAGACAAGGCCACCTGCGTCTGCAGCCAGCAGCAGGCCGAGGTGCGCGGCGAACTCGGGCCGCAGCACATCCATCCGTTCAAGTACGCCGGCAGCCCCGGCGACGCGATGACGCGGCTGCTCGCGGTGCTGCTGGAGGAGCCGCGCTGCACGCTGGTCACGCAGACGCGGGACTACGTCTACGCCGAATTCCAGACCGACCTGCTCGGCATGATCCACGACGTCGAGTTCCTGGTGGCGCCGGCCGAGTCGGTGATCCACGTGCGCTCGGCGGCGCGGCTCGGCCCGTCGGATTTCGGCATGAACCGCGCGCGGCTGGAGACGCTGCGCGAGCGCTTCGACGACGCCGAGTAAAAGTCCCCGGCTTTCACGGTAGCCCGGGTGAAACCCGGGATCGCGCAGCCTCAGCTGTAAGCCACACCTAGCGACTGCAGGCTCTGCAGGTTCAGGTAGCGGTCTTCCGGCAGCCCCTTGCTGCGCTGGTAGGCATTGAGCGCATCGAGCGTGCGGGTGCCGGCGCGGCCATCACTGGGGCCAGGGTCGAAGCCGGCGCTGCGCAGCGCGTCCTGCACGCGGCGCACGGTTGAATCCTTCATGTTGGTTTCGCACAGCACCGGGCGCCATTCCAGCGTCGCCGGCGCGGCCAGCTCGCGCGTGGTGTAGCTGGCCATCTGGTCCGGTACGCGCACGGTCTGGTACGCGGCCGGCGCGACCAGCTTCTGCACCTGCACCGTCGAACGCTGCTCGGCGACCGCGACGCGGCGCACCTGCGCCGGCTGGTCGATCACGCGCCGCGTCACCGTTCGGTATTCACCCGGCACCTGCACTTCGCGCATCAATGGCTGGGTCTTCAGCACCTTGCGCGTCACCGTGCGGTACACCGCCGGCTCCTCGACCAGGCACATCACCTCGCCGGTGGCATTGTCGAGCTTCTGGATCGGGCCGCGGCCGCGCTTCCAGGTCTGTGTCGCCGGCTTCTCCAGCACTTTTTCGGTGATGGTTTCATAGACCGGCTCGCTGGCCAGATACCGCGTGCTCGGCGGCGTGACTTCGACCTGCTCGGTCACGGTCCTGAACGTTGCCGGAATCACTTCCAGGCGCTCGTAACCTTCCTGGGTCACGTAATCCTGCAGCGCCGTCTGGTAACGCGCCGGTATCACCTGCACGCCGTCGTAGCCGGGACGCGCGACGTAGTCGCGCTGCAGCGTGCGGTACTGCTCCGGCGTGCGCACCAGCGCGTAGCACTCGCCGGGGCGCGCGGTCTGCGGCATCGGCGGGATCGTCGCGCCGGCGCCGATGTTGCTGGCGCCGGCGTAGTAATCGGTGCTGGCGTAACCGGCCGGCGCGCTCTGCACGACCGCGGTCTGCACCACCGGAATCAGCGCCGGCTGCACGCCATTGGTGACTGCGCCGGTGGTCGTCATCGACGTCAGGCCGTTGCCGCTGCGCTGCCACTGGGCGAGGCGCTCGGCGGTGGTGCGCTGTTCTTCCTCGGCGCGCGACGGCACGCTGTAGGCCGGCGTCGCCAGCGCCGACGGCGGCGGGATGCGCTCGGATTCGAACGCCGGGCGCGGCGGCGCGGCGGTGCTGCTGTCGTAGATCTGGTAGCGGCTGATCGCGCTGGACGGCGTCGGCGGCGGAATGTCGGCGTAGAAGTCCGGGCTGCGCGCGCCGGTGCCGCTGGTGCTCGCGCAAGCCGACAACAAGGCGGCAAGCCCCGTCGCCCAACAGGCCTTGTGTCCGAAGCTGACCATGGTTCCCTTCACGCTTTATTAGTCGAATAAGCCGCTATCCGGACGATGGTATCAGCGGCCCGGAGACGCGTGCGAACACCGGGATACTTTGTCCAGCGCGGCGCGCAGCGGCCGGGCCGGCTGGCTTTCAGCTTGGCTGCTCTAGAATGTCGACGATGAGCCACCTTCTCTCCAAGCACCAGGCCGCGGTGCTGACGCTGGTGATGCCGCTGGCGCTGATCGCGGCCGCAGCCCGGGCCCAGGCGCCGGCCACCGCCGCCACCGACAACAGCGCGGTGCGCGCCGAATTCGTGCAGCAGATCGAGGCGCTCGAGGCGATGCCGTCGCCAGCCCTGGCGGGCAGCATCGGCGAAGCCTCGGCGGCGCTGCGCGGCTATGTGCTGTATCCCTATCTCGAAGCGCAGCGCCTGCGTACGCCGCTGCGCTTCGGCGTCGCCGCCGATGATGCGGCGGTCGCGGCGCTATTGCAGCGCGACGGCGATGCGCCGTGGACCCGCGAGCTGCGCCACGACTGGCTCGTGGACCTGGCCAAGCGCCGCAACTGGCAGCCGTTCCTGGCGAACTATCTGGACAACCGCGCCGATGCGCGGCTGCGCTGCGAGCGGCTCAACGCGCTGATCGCCGCGCAGCCGCCGGAGCCGGGCACGCCCAGCCCTGCCGCGGCCGATCCGCTGCGCGGCGCGGTGCTCGATCTGTGGACCACCGGCGCGCAGCTGCCCGACGCCTGCGTCGCGCCTTTCGAATGGGCCAGGGCGCGCGGCTGGTTCACGCCTGAGCTGACCGAGAAGCGCGCGCGCCTGGCACTGCAGGCCGGCAACGCCGATCTCGCCGACTTCCTGCTGCGTTCGCTGCCGCCGGAGTCGCTGCCGGCGCTGCGCAGCTGGACGCGGCTGCTGCGCACCCCGGATCGCGAACTCGATGCGATCGCCGCCGCTGGCCCGGAACTGATGCGCGCACAGGAGCCGGAGGCCATCGCCGCCGCGTTTTCCAAGCTCGGCCGCAGCAACCCGCTGAACACGCCGCCACGGCTGGACAACTTCATCCGCGCCTGTGGCACGCCCTGCGCGCTGGCCACGCCGGCAACGCCGGCCGAGCTGCGTCGCGAAGTCGCCCTGGGTTCGGCGTGGAGCCGGCTGCCGCAGACGGTGAGCGCGTTTCGCGCGGTCGACGACGCCGCGCTGGACGAACGCAGCCACGAGTGGCGCATCCGCGCGGCGCTGTGGGCCGGCGACTGGAAACAGGCCAATGCCTGGCTCGCGGCGCTGCCGCCGACGCTGGCCGAGCAGCAGCGCTGGCGCTACTGGCGCGCGCGCGGCCTGGAAAAAAACGGCGACAAGGCCAGCGCGCGCGCGCTGTACGAAAAGCTCGCCGGCGAGACCGGCTACTACCCGCTGCTCGCCGCGTATCGCCTGGATCGCGGTTATATGCCGCTACCGGCCGTCAGTGCGAAAGACCCGGCGCTGCAGCAGCAGCTCGCGCAGAAACCGGGCATGACGCGCGTGCGCGAGCTGTGGCTGGCGGGCCGCAACGAATGGTCGAGCCTGGAATGGAGCGAGCAGATCGCCGCACTCGACAACGCGCAGCTGGTGCAGGCCGCGCGGCTGGCGCAGACCTGGGGCGCGCAGGTGCAGACCGTCGCCGCGGCCAGCAAGGCGCAGGTGTTCAACGACCTGGAGCTGCTGTATCCGCGGCCGTTCGAGAATGAAGTCGCGGCCGCATCGCGAGCCAGCGGCGTGCCGTCGAACTGGATTTATGCGGTGATGCGCCAGGAGTCGCTGTACGACCCTCGCGCGCGTTCACGCGCCGACGCGCTCGGCCTGCTGCAGATGCTGATCGGCACAGCGCGCGACACCGCACGCCGCCAGCAGCAGCCGCTACCGAGCGCGGCCGACCTGTTCAATCCCGAGATCAACACGCGCCTCGGCGCGCTGCATCTGCGCGAGCTGCTGGAGCGTTACGACAACGAATTCGTGCTGGTGCTCGGCGCCTACAACGCCGGCCCGAAACCGGTGTCGCGCTGGCAGCCGGCGAAGGATTCGCTGGACGCCGACATCTGGATCGAGAACGTGCCGTACAACGAAACGCGCAGCTACATCCAGCGCGTGATCTGGCACAGCGCCGTATTCGGCTGGCGCGCCGACGGCGCGCCGCAGAAGATCGACAAGCTGATGCACGCGATCACGCCGACCGCCAGCGGCGATCTGCCGTGAAGCGCTATCTGGTCGGCGGCGCGGTGCGCGATGCGCTGCTCGGCCGCGACGTCAGCGAGCGCGACTGGGTGGTCGTCGGCGCGACACCGGAGCAGATGATCGCGGCCGGCTACCGGCCGGTGGGCAAGGATTTCCCGGTTTTCCTCGACCCGAAAACCAAGGAAGAAACCGCGCTCGCGCGCACCGAGCGCAAGTCCGGCCGCGGCTATCACGGCTTCGTCATGGACGCCTCGCCCGAGGTGACGCTGGAAGAGGATCTGCGTCGCCGCGATCTGACCGTCAACGCGATGGCGCAGGACGATGATGGAACGATCATCGATCCTTACGGCGGCCGCAAAGACCTGGCAGCGAAAGTGCTGCGTCACGTCTCCGAATCTTTCGCCGAAGACCCGGTACGCATTCTGCGGCTCGCACGTTTTCACGCGCGCTATGCACCGCGCGGCTTCGTCATCGCCGACGAGACGATGGCCTTGATGCGCACGATGGTCGAGGCCGGCGAAGCCGACGCACTGGTCGCCGAGCGTGTGTGGAAAGAAACCGAGCGCGCGATGCTGGAAGCGGAAAAGCCCAGCGTGTACTTCGAAGATCTGGAAGCCTGCGGCGCGCTCGCCCGCGTGATGCCGGAACTCGCGGCGTTGCGCGGTGTGCCGCAGCGCGCCGACTATCACCCGGAAGTCGACACGCTGACACATACCTTGATGTGCGTCGACGCGGCGGTGCGCCACGGCTTCGCGCTGCCGGTACGCGTGACCGCGCTGCTGCACGATCTGGGCAAGGCCGCGACACCTCGCGCCGAGTGGCCAGGCCATCGCATGCACGAGGAGCGCGGCCTGCCGCTGGTCGCACAATTCTGCGAGCGCCTGCGCGTGCCCAACCAGACACGCGACCTGGCGCTGGCGGTCACGCGTGACCATCTGAACGTGCATCGCGCGCGCGAACTGCGGCCGGCGACTTTGCTCGGTCTGCTCGAGCGCTTCGGCGCGTTCAAAAAGTCCGGCGAATTTTTCGAGCAGGCATTGCAAAGCTGCCTGTGCGACGCACGCGGCCGTCTGGGTCTGGAAAACTGCGACTATCCGGTCGTGGATTTTCTGCGCGAAGCGCGCACCGTCACGCTGAAAGTCCAGGCCGCGGAGGTGATGCGCGACGGCCACAGCGGGCCGGCGGTCAGCGAGCAGATCCTGCTGCGCCGCGAGCAGGCGTTGAAGCTCTGGAAGCAGACGCTTTAGATCTGTAGGAGCGGACCCTGTCCGCGACTGAGGCCTTGACGGCACAGTCGCGGACAGGGTCCGCTCCTACAAGCTGCGCGCGGCGACTACTCCGGCTTGGCCGCTTCCGTGGTCACGTTGCCGTTGCTGGCGGTGACCTTGAGCTCGACACGACGGTTGTATTCGCGGCCTTCGTCGGTGGCGTTGTCCTGCACCGGCTGGCTTTCGCCGAAGCCCATCGTCGTCATGCGGCCGGCGTCGATGCCGCGGCCGACCAGATACTGCTTGACCGATTCCGAGCGGCGCTCGGACAGCTTCTGGTTGTACTCGTCCGAGCCCTTGGAATCGGTGTGGCCGTCGAGCTCGACCATGATGTCGGTGCGCGCGACCAGCGCGTCCGTGACGATGTCGAGCAGCACCTTCGCGTCCGGCGTCAGCGTGGCCTTGTCGAACTCGAAGTTGACGCCGCGCAGCACCACCTTGTCGCCGACGTTGCAGCCTTCCAGCGTGAACGCCTTGCCCGCGGCCGGGCTTTCGCAGGGCGGGGGTGGCGGCGGAGGCGGAGGCGGCGGTTCAACCGGAGGCACCACTTCGGCCGGCGGCTCGGGGGCCGGCGCTGGAGGAGCCGGCGGTTCGCCGAACGAATAACGCAGGCTCAGCAGGGCCGAGTCGCCGCTGTAGCGCAGCTTGACCCGCGTTTCCGGCGAGTCGTCGAGCAGGTTGAGCCTGGCGCGCATCGTTTCGAGATGGCGATAGTCCAGCGACAGCGTCCAGTGCGGGCCCAGATCGACGCCGAGGCCGGCGCCGCCCTGGTAGGCGAACACGACATCCGAAGTGTTCTGAAAGTCCTGGTTGTCGTAGCCAGCGCTGTGCATCTCGACGCGCGCCGCGCCCGCACCCGCCCCAATGTAGGGATGGAATGCGCTGCTCTTGAAGAAGTCGAACCACAGATTGGCCATCGCCGTCTGCGCGTTCTCGTCGCCGTGCACGCCGGTCGCGTCGGAGCCACCCGGCGTCAGCACGCCGGTCAGCACGCCGGTGGGGTCGGTATGAATGCTTTTGAGGTCGTTCTCGCGGTAGGCGATTTCCAGTTCCGGGCGCAGACCGTTTGCGAACGAATAACCGGTGACCAGTCCGCCGATCCAGCCGGTCTTGAACTTGACCTCGCCGACCTTGGTGCCGTCTTCGACCAGCCCGCCGCCGTCGGGGTAATAAATTTTGAACGTCTGCTTGTCGACGAAGTTGGCGCCGCCTTCCGCACCGATGTACCAACCGTCGCCTGCCTGCGCCACAGCCGGCACCATGCCGGCCAGCGCAAGAAACAGACCCCCCTTCGTGAAACGCACAGCTTCGTTCTTTTTGTTTGTCATGCGGCTATCTCCCGGACCGATACCCCGAAGTATACGAAAAGTCCGTACCGCGTCTCGTGCGTTGCCCCCCGCTTACAGCAGCGCCAGCAACAGCAGGCCAAGCGCGATGCGATACCAGGCGAACACATTGAAGTTGTGCGTCGACACGTAGCGCAGCAGCCACTTCACCGAGATGAAGCCGGTGATCGCCGACACCAGGGTCGCGACCGCCAGTTCCGCGCCGTTCTCGGCATGCAGCTCGCCGCTCTTGAACAGGCTCAGCGCCTCGACCGCACTGGCTGCGAACATCGTCGGAATGCCGATCAAAAACGCGAACTCGGCAGCCTTGGTGCGGTTGGTCAGGCCAAACAGCATCGCCGCGAAAATCGCCGCGGCCGAGCGCGAGGTGCCGGGGAATACCCCGGCCAGCACCTGCGCGATACCGACCGCGATTGCCAGTTTCCAGGTCACTTCGTCGCGCGGCGGCTGCTTTTTTGCCCAGACCTCGATGAAGAAAATGATCACGCCGCCGACGATCAGCGCGATCGCGATCGGCGTCACCGTCTCCGGCAGTTTGAAGCCCAGCTTCTTGACCGTAAGGCCGAGCACCGCGGTGACCACGAACGAGCCGGCGAGCTTGAGCACGTAGTCGCGCGGCTCCGGCCGGTTCAGGCCGGTCGCGAGTTCCAGCAGGCGCACGCGGTAGACCAGGGTCACGGCGAGAATCGCGCCGGCCTGGATCACGATGTTGAACAGATCCGAGCGCTCGCCGAGCCAGTGCTCGGCGATCAGCAGATGGCCGGTGCTGGAGATCGGCAGGAATTCGGTCAGGCCTTCGATCAGGCCAAGCAGCAGGGCGTCAAGCATCGGATTGGGCGGTAATTCGATAGGGAAGGTTCGGTCACGCGGCATCCGGCGGCGCATGTCGCTGTATCTTCGGCGACAATCGCAGGGACAAAAACCAGACGGCTCGCATGATAAGGGCAGGCGGATGAAGGTGCTCGCAACTTCGATACCGGAACGGCGCGACAGCGCGCGCGTTGCATTGATCACCGGGGCCGGCCGCCGCATCGGCCTGGCGATCGCACGCGAGCTGCATGCGGCCGGCTGGAATCTGCTGCTGCATTACCGCTCCGGCGACGAAGCCCTTGGCCTGCAGGCCGAGCTCAATGCCGCGCGCGCCGGCTCGACGCAGAGCTTTCAGGGCGACCTCGGCGATGCCGCCTTGCCCGCCGCGCTGGCGGCCGCGGCGATCACGCACTTCGGCCGCCTCGATGCACTGATCAACAACGCCTCGAGTTTTTATCCGACCGCGCTGGACACCTTGAGCCATTCGCAGTTCGACGACCTGATCGCCAGCAATCTGCGCGGCCCGCTGTTTCTGGCGCAGGCCTGCGCACGGCTGATGGGCGAGGGCTCGGCAATCGTCAACCTGCTCGACATACACGCGCGCAAGCCGATGCCGGGCTACGTCGCGTACTGCGCGGCCAAGGCGGCACTGTGGTCGGTGACCGAGGGCCTCGCGGTGGAACTGGCGCCACGCATTCGCGTCAACGGCATCGCGCCGGGCCGGATGATCTGGGGCGGCGGCGACAATCTCGACGAAGCCCAGCGCAGCGCCGAACAGGCGCGCATCCCGATGCAGCGTCTCGGCGGCGGCGACGAAGTCGCGCATGCGGTGCGCTTTCTGCTGTCGGCCGACGCGGCCTATTTGAATGGCGCGATCCTGCCGGTGGATGGCGGTCTCAGACTGGCGTAGCCCGGGTTTTGATCGCGCTGCGATCCCGGGTTTCACCCGGGCTACACGATACGAAACCTCAGCTCGCTGTCGCCCGACGGCCGCGCCTGGTCGTCGTAGCGACGCTCGCGAATCCGCGCGTTGTGGTCGCCGCCGATTTGCAGCCAGGTCGTGCAGCGTGTGCCGTAACCGGGGCGATAGATAAACGGCGGCGCCAGCAGGCGCTCGGCCTCGATGCCGACGCCGGTGTCCGGCAGCTCGGCATCGGCGGCGACGTCGCGCGAGGTCATCGCCGCCAGCAGCGTGTCGGGCTGCGCGGCGCGGTCGTGCATCCAGGCATCGAGTTCGCGATGCGCCCAGCGCACTTTCGGCCAGGGCGTGTCGAGCTGCGCATTGCTCAGTCCGTGCACGCCGGGCTCGACGCGATGCCAGTTCGCGTTCGGCCGATTGCTGGCATAGACCAGCTCGCGGCCGTCCCACAACAACAGGTTGTAGCCGCCGTATTGCGCCGCGTCCGCGCTCAGCGCGGCGGCATGCTCGGCGGCACTGTGCGTGCCGCGCAGAAAATCGGTGGTCAGCGCGCCGCGCGAACGCGCGCGCTTTTGCATGTCGCTGACTTCGCGCACATTGGTCACCGCCGCCATGCGACCACGGCGGCTCAGGCCCAGCCAGGTGCCGTGCTCGCGCAGGTCGCGGCCGGCGGCAATCTCGGGCGCATCTTCCCAGAACGCCAGCGGCGCGGCCGGGCGCTCCTGGAATTCGTCACGGTTGGCGATCAGCACCAGCGGGCGCTGCGGGTCGGTCTGCCAGGCAAAGGCGATCAGGCACATGCGCGACTCTGCGCAGCGGCCGGCGACGCTGTCAAACCTGTGCGGTTCAGCATCAGGGCTTATGCTTTTGACCACCATGGACGACTACGAAAGCAGCCAGCTCGCCGAACTGCGCCGCTGGCAGGAGCAGGCGCCGCCGCCGGTGGCGCGCTGGTTCGGCCGCGCCGCCGGCCCGGCGAGCCAGGCGGTGCAGACGATGATCCCGACCGCGGCCCTGAAGCTCGCGCTCGATGGCGTGCAGTCGACAGCGGGGCGTTTCGCCGGTCACGCCAGCCTGCTGAAGCAGGCCAAGGTATCGCGCGTCGAAGACCTGCGCGACGCCGATCTGAAGCTCTGCGACCAGCTCGCCGCCAAAGTGCGGCGGCGCTCGTCGGTGACCGCCGGCGGTAGCGGCGCGCTGCTCGGCGTCGCGGGCGCGGCCGGCATGGTCGCCGACGTGCCGACGCTGATGGTGCTCGCGTTCCGCACGATTCAACGAGTCGGCCTGTGCTACGGCGAAGTGCTGCACAACGTCGCCGGTCGCCAGCTGGGCCTGGCGATTTTCGCGCTGGCCTCGGCCAATACCGTCGAGGAAAAACGCACCGCGCTGCTGGCACTGACACGCGCCGAACCCGGCACCGGGACGGTCGACGCGGCCTGGCGCGATGGCATCGAGCGCGCCGCCGAACGCGAGCTGGCCAAGGAGGCGGCGATGCTCAGCCTGCAGAACCTGGCGATGCAGGCCGGCAAACATCTGGGCTGGCGCAAGGCCGCCGGCGCGCTGCCGGTGTTCGGCGCGCTGGTCGGCGGCTCGGTCAATGCCTGGTATCTGTGGGATCTGGCGACGGTGTCGCGCTACTGCTTCCAGGAGCGCTGGCTGCGCAACCGCTACCGCGAGCTGCAACTGCAGGCGCCGATGCCGGCGCTGCCGCATGAGCAAGCCGCTTTGCCGGCGCCTTCGCAGGACTGAACCCGCGCTGCGATCCGGTCCCTCGATGCGCGAGCGCGGCTACTCGGTACGAACCGGTTTTCGTTGAGTCACAACATCCGCTCGTCCCGAGTTGCGGGCCGAGAGCCCGCGTATCGGGGGACCGGATCGCGCGTCAACCATCGGGTGGCGGTGCGCCTTCAGCCTGCTGCGCCGCCGCCGGCAGGTTCTGTTGCAGCCAGCCGATCATGTCCGACCAGATGCGCTGCGACTGCGCCGGCGTCGGCATCGTGCCGGCATGTGGCAGCTCCAGCGTGATCACCGGCAGGCCGAGGTCGATGCCGGCGTAATTGCCCATCGAGCCCGGATAGGTGCCCAGCGGATGCAGCCGCAGATAACCGAATCGCTGCGGCGGGTCGGGCGGGCCGTCGTAGTCGAGCACGCCGTAGGGCGCGTGCACCGAGACGATCGCGTCGGGCTTGAACTCGCGGATCTGCTCGACCAGCCAACGCGTCTCCGGCTCGGACAGCGCGGCCTTGCCCGGGTAGCGGCGCGGGTCGGCGTTGGTCTTGCGCTTCCAGTAGTCGAGCGCGCGGCGGCTCCAGTCGGCACTGGGAAAATTGCGGTTCAGATCGACGCCGCCGCGATTGACCCGGCTGGACGGCCTGGCGAACAGGCCATCCGGATTGGCGCTGGGGATCACGCGCCAGTGGAACGGCTGCAGCCGCTCCTGCTCGAGCTTGCGCATCCACTGGAAGACGATGCTGACCGCGGACAGCTCGTCGCCATGGATGCCGCCGATCAGCAGCACGCGGCTCGGCTGCTGCGGACGCTGCGACGGCGGAAAATCGCGATACAGCAGCGGCCTGCCTTCGCGGCTGGCGCCGGCACCGACGAGTAGATGCAGGCGCTTGCAGTCGGCCAGCTGGATGCTCTGCAGCTTGGCCGCGAGCTGCTCGCAGGCCTGGTCGGCGCTGCCCGTCGGCGCCGCGACGGCCTGCGCGGAGCCGGCGAGCAGGCCAGCAAAAAGCCCGGCAATGAGCCGGGCTTCAAGCATCGCTATCGGTCGCCGCAAAAGCCCGCCATCCGCCGGCGCGGACGCCTACTTCTTCTGTTCCTGGCGCACCTTGTCGACCAGGAAGTCGGTGACCTTGATCATGTTCTCGAAGTTGCCGGCCATGGTGGCGTTGGTGGTGTACTTGCCGCCGACGACGATCGCCGGGACGCTGGCGATGCCGTAGGCCTTCATCAGGCCGTCGGCGCGGCGCACGCGGCTGTCGACCGCGAAGCCGGAAAACGTCGCGTCGAACACGTCGGGCATGACGCCGGCCTGCTGGTTGAAGAACAGCCGGATCGCGTCCTGCGTGTACAGCGGCAGGTGCTTCTCGTGTATGCCAGCGAACAGCGGTGCGTGGATCTTGTCGCCGATGCCCAGCGCCTCGGCGGTGTAGAACGCCTTCTGGTGGACCACGCCGGCCGGGCTGCCGAGGCTGTTGGGAATGCGCACGAAGTCGACGTCGCCGGCCTTGGTTTTCTTCCAGGCTTCGATGATCGGATCGAAGTGGTAGCAGTGCTGGCAGCCGTACCAGAAGATCTCCTCGACCTGGACGCGCTTCTTGTCCGGCACCGGTTGCCGGTCGCGCACTTCCTTGTACTGATCGCCTTGCTTGAACTCATCAGCGGCCGCGCAGGTGAAGGCGGCGAGGGTCAGGCAGGCGAACAGGCAACGCAGGAAGACGCGCATGGACGGGTTCCGGTGCAGTGGTCAGCGGGGCGAGGCGGCCTTACTGCAGGCCGTTGACGTAGGACGCCAGCGCCTGGATCTCCTGGTCGGAGAGCTTGGCGGCGACGGCCTGCATCATCGGACCCTGCGCACCGGTGCCGCGTTCACCCGCCTTGTAGGCGGTCAGCGAGGTGGCGACGTATTCATTGTGCTGCGCGCCGATGCGCGGATAGCCGGCCGCCGGGTTGCCGGCGCCCTTGGGGCCGTGGCAGCTGGCGCACGCCGGGATGCCGCGCGTGGCGTCGCCGCCGCGGTACAGCGGCTCGGCGATCGCGACCGCGTCCTTGCTGGCCAGGCCCGGGCGCACTTTCTGCAGGGTCATGTAGGCGGCGATGTCGGCCATGTCGGCGTCTGACAGGTTGGCGGCCTGGGCCGCCATGATCGGGTTCTTGCGCTGACCGGACTTGAAGGCCTTGAGCTGGTGGACGATGTAGCTGGAGCCCTGGCTGGCCAGATTCGGCCAGGCCGGCATCGAGCTGTTGCCGCCCGCGCCGTGGCAGGCGACGCAGGGCGCGGCCTTGGTGGCGCCGGCGGCGGCGTCACCCTGGGTGAACGGATCCTTGGCTGCGGCTTCTTCAGCCTGGACGACGAAGGGCACCATCATAGGTGCGGCGAACATCACCGCCAGAAAAAGGCGTTTCATCGAACAGGGCTCCCGGTGCTGGTGGCTGCTGGCGCGTCGCGGCATCCCCAAGTGGCGGTAGCGGCGCTAACCAGATAATTTGGCGGCGTAATTCTACACTCCGGTTGGTTTATGCAGAATCCCTTTTCCCAGGCGCAGTTTCTTCTGTCCTGCGCCCAGCTCGCCCAGTTGCCTGCCGACGAGCTGCCGGAAGTCGCCTTCGCCGGCCGTTCCAACGCCGGCAAGTCGAGCGCGCTCAATGCGGTATGTGGCCGCCACGGTCTGGCGCGCGTGTCCAAAACCCCGGGCCGCACCCAGCTGATCAACCTGTTCGGCCTGGGCGAGGCCTCGCGCCTGGCCGATCTTCCGGGCTACGGCTACGCCGCGGTGCCCGAGCCGATGCGCAAAAGCTGGGGCCGGCTGGTCGGCGGCTACGTCGAGCAGCGGGTCAATCTGCGCGGCCTGTTCCTGGTGATGGACTGCCGCCACCCGCTGACCGACTACGACAAGCAGATGCTGGCCTGGGCGGTCGGCGCGCGCCGCAACTGCCACATCCTGCTGACCAAGGCCGACAAGCTCGGCTACGGCGCGTCCAAGAACGTGCTGCTGACCACGCGCAAGGGGCTGAAGGACATGGGCAGCTCGGCCAGCGTGCAGTTGTTTTCGTCCAGCAGCCACCAGGGCCTGGACGAGGCACGCGCCAAGCTGACCGCGCTGCTGGCGATCGAGGCCGGCGTGGAACTGCCGAGCTGAGAAAAAGCCGTTTTTTCCGGCGTTTTCGTAGCGGTTGCGGAAAAACCGCTGCCATAAAAGAAAATGCCCCGCGAGCCGGGGGGAGACTCGCGGGGCAACTAGCTCCGGCTTGGGGGAAACCGGACCCGTCGAGGGAGTGACGACGGGGAATGTGAAAAGGGAGAGATCCACATTCACAGGGTTAGAGCGGGCCGCGGCGTGGAAAGTTCACGGCGAATCGCAGATAAATTCGACAAGACCTCGCAAATGCCGCACGGTCTTAGCTAACAGCCTGAATAAAAACGGCTTTCATCCAAGGTTAAAAATCGTTTATCTAGCGTGAGCGGTCGTCTGCGGCCGACGGGCGGTCGGTCGTCCAAGCCATGTCAAGCCGGGCTGGCAGAACTGGCGTGGCCGCTGGCCTGGTGCGCCTGATCCCAGTCGGCGGCGATGCCGTAGTCGGCTACCAGCGGCACCGCCAGCGTCGTCGCGCGGCACATGCGGTCGGCGATCACCGGCGCGAACTCGCGGACCAGCGCCTCGGGGCCCTCGAACACCAGTTCGTCGTGCACCTGCATGATCATCTGGACCGCTGGCGCATTGGCGTCGAGGAATTGCTGCAGGTCGATCATCGTGGTCTTGATCAGGTCCGCCGCCGTGCCCTGCAGCGGCGCATTGATCGCGGTGCGCTCGGCGTACTGGCGCAGGCCCTGGTTGCGCGCATTGATGTTGGGCAGATAAAGCCGGCGGCCGAACAGGGTTTCGACATAACCGCGTGTGTGCGCCGCTTCACGGGTGCCGTCCATGAAGCGCTTGACGCCGGGATAGCGGCCGAAGAAACGCTCGATGTGCTCGGCGGCCTCGTTGCGGCCGATCGCCAGCTGCTTGGCCAGGCCGAACGCCGAGATGCCATAGATCAGACCGAAATTGATCGCCTTGGCGGCGCGGCGCTGCTCGCTGCCGACCTCGTCCAGCGGCAGGCCGAAGACTTCCGCAGCCGTGGCCTGATGCACGTCGAGGCCGTTGCGGAATGCCTCCTGCAGCTTGTCGTCGCCGGAGAAATGCGCCATCAGGCGCAGCTCGATCTGCGAGTAGTCGACCGACAGCAGGATGTTGCCCGGCTCGGCGACGAAGGCCTGGCGGATGCGCCGGCCTTCGGCGGTGCGCACCGGTATGTTCTGCAGGTTCGGATCCTGCGACGACAGACGCCCGGTCGCCGCCACCGCCTGGTGATAGCTGGTGTGGATGCGATGGGTGCGCGGATTCACCGCGGCCGGCAGCTGCTCGGCGTAAGTCGAGCGCAGCTTCTGCATCGCGCGCCAGTCGAGGATCAGCCGCGGCAGCGGATGCTGGGCGGCGAGTTCTTCCAGCGTGTCTTCGGCGGTGGACGGATCGCCTTTCGGCGTCTTCGCCAGCACCGGCAATTTGAACTTGTCGTACAACAGCACCTGCAGCTGTTTCGGCGAGCCCAGGTTGAATTCGCCTTCGGCCACGACGAACGCCTGCTTCTGCAGCTCGTCCATGCGCCCGGCGAGTTCGACGCTGATGCGCTTGAGCAGCGGCACGTCGACGAACACGCCGCGGCGCTCGATGCGCGCCAGCACCGGCACCAGCGGCATTTCGATCTCGCCGAACACGCGCATCAGCGACGGCGCCTCCTGCACGCGCGGGTACAGGACCTGATGCAGGCGCAGCGTGATGTCGGCGTCTTCGGCCGAGTAGGGCGCGGCCTTGTCGATCGATACCTGGTTGAAGGTGATCTGGTTCTTGCCCTTACCGGCGACGTCCTCGAAATGGATCGTGCGATGGTTCAGGTATTTCTCGGCCAGCGTGTCCATGTCGTGGCGATTGCCGGCGGCATCGAGCACATAGCTTTCGAGCATCGTGTCGTAAGCCAGGCCGGCGACATCGATGCCATGGCGTGCGAGCACGTTGATGTCGTACTTGCCGTGCTGGGCGAGCTTGGGCTTGTTCGCATTTTCCAGAAACGGCTTCACGCGCGCGATCACGTCCTGCATCGGCAGCTGATCCGGCGCACCCAGATAATTGTGCGCCAGCGGCACGTACCAGCCGGTGCCGCTGGTCGTGGCGAATGCGAGGCCGACCAGGCCCGCCTGGTTCGCGTCCAGCGCATCGGTTTCGGTGTCGAAGCAGATCAGCTCCGCGGCTTCGAGCACGGCGACGAGCCGATCCAGATCCTCATTCGTCATCACCGTTTCGACATGCGTCGGCGGCGACGGCGTCAGCACGTCGGCGAGTTCGGCACCACCGTTGCTGGTGCCGAAAGCCGCGGCTTCGGGCGCCGCGCTCTGCTTCTGCTCGGCGCTGGCCGGCGTGCCGCCTTCGAGTTCTTCGCGCCAGCGATGGAATTCCATCTTCCGATACAACTCGATCAGCAGCGCGTCGTTGCGCGGCCCCGGCACCAGCTCGTCGACGGTCTGCGGCAGTTCGACGTCGCAGCGAATCGTCGCCAGCTCGTAGGCGAGCGGCAGCACCGGCAGCGCGGCGCGCAGCTTTTCGCCGATCTTGCCTTTGACTTCGTCGGCGCGCTTGATGATCTCGTCG
This sequence comes from Hydrocarboniphaga sp., assembly GCF_965279055.1. Taxonomy (NCBI): domain Bacteria; kingdom Pseudomonadati; phylum Pseudomonadota; class Gammaproteobacteria; order Nevskiales; family Nevskiaceae; genus Hydrocarboniphaga; species Hydrocarboniphaga sp. The sequence continues at coordinate 4,729,204 of NZ_OZ257125.1, forward strand.
ACGCTGCCGTATTCGGCAATCCATTTCGCCGCGGTTTTCGGCCCGCAGCCGTCGACGCCGGGAATGTTGTCGGCGGAATCGCCGACCAGCGCGAGATAGTCGATGATGCGTTCCGGCGGTACGCCGAACTTGTCGATCACGCCGGCTCTGTCGATGCGCACGTTCTTCATCGTGTCGAGCATGTGCACGTGCTCGTCGACCAGCTGCGCCATGTCCTTGTCGCTGGTCACCAGCAGCACGTCGAGGCCCTGCTCGCGGCCCTGACGCGCCAGGGTGCCGATGACGTCGTCGGCTTCGACGCCGTCGACGACCATGCGCGGCAAGCCGAGGCCGTCGATCAGCGCCATTACATCGGGATACTGTGCCGACAGTTCCGGCGGTGTTTCGGTGCGGTTGGCCTTGTACTGATCGTACAGGTCGTCACGAAAGGTTTTGCCTTTGGGATCGAACACCACGCAGATGCGCTGCGGCGCGTATTCGCGCTGCAGCCGCTTCAACATATTGCCCATGCCATAGACCGCGCCGGTGGGTTCGCCGCGCGAGTTGCTCAGCGGCGGCAGCGCGTGGAACGCGCGGAACAGCCAGCTGGATCCGTCGATCAGCACCAGCGGATGCAGCGGCTTGTCCGCAAGCTGATCGACGAGATCTTCAGCCACGACGACGCTCCTCGCGCTGCTCAAGCAGGCGTTCGCCGGCGATCAGATCCTCGAACGTCTCGCGCCTGCGCACGACGGTCGCGCGCGTGCCGTCGACCATGATTTCCGCGGCGCGGCCGCGCGTGTTGTAGTTCGAGCTCATCACGAAGCCGTAGGCGCCGGCAGTACGCACCGCGAGCACGTCGCCGGCGGCGATCGCCAGTTCGCGATCACGGCCGATCCAGTCGCCGGTTTCGCAAACCGGGCCGACGATGTCGTAGTTCGCGGTTTCGGCCATCGCGTTTTGGTTCACCGGCACGATGTCCATCCAGGCCTGGTACAGCGCCGGGCGCAGCAGATCGTTCATCGCCGCATCGACGATCGCGAAGCGCTTTTCTTCTGTGGCTTTCAGCAGCAGCACTGTGGTCAGCAACACGCCGGCGTTGCCGGCGATCGCGCGGCCCGGCTCGGTGTAGACCTTCAACGGCCGTCCCTGGAGCTTCGGCAGAAACGCCGCGGCCCAATCGGCCGGCTCGGTGACTTTCTCGTCGCGATACTTCACACCGAGGCCGCCGCCGACATCGAGATGTTCGAGCGTGATGCCGGCCGCGGCGAGCCTGTCGACCAGCGCCAGCACGCGATCGAGCGCATCGAGATACGGCGACACATCGAGCAGCTGCGAGCCGATATGGCTGGCGATACCGACGATGCGCAGACCCTTGCGCGTGGCCGCGTCGCGATACAGACGCTCGGCGGTGATCAGATCGACGCCGAACTTGTTCTGCTTGAGGCCGGTGGAAATATAGGGGTGCGTTTTCGCATCGACGTCGGGATTCACGCGCAGCGCGATCGACGCGATCTTGCCGCTGCGCTGCGCGAGTTCGTCGAGCAGCAGCAGCTCGGCCTCGGATTCGACGTTGAAGCAGCCGACGCCCTTGTCCAGCGCCAGCTGCAGTTCGGCCTCGGTCTTGCCGACGCCGCTGAACACGACTTTCGCGGCATCACCGCCGGCGCGTAGCACGCGCTGCAGTTCGCCGCCCGAGACGATGTCGAAGCCGCTGCCGAGTTTGGCCAGCACCTGCAGCACGGCGATATTGGAATTGGCTTTGACCGCGAAACAGACCTGGTGCGGCACGCTCGCCAGAGCCGCGTCGAACGCGCGGTAATGGCGCTCCAGGGTCGCGCGCGAATAGACGTAGGTCGGCGTGCCGTATTCGGCCGCGATCTGCGAAAGCGGCAGCTCTTCGGCATACAGCCGGCCTTCGCGATACTCGAAATAATCCACGGATTCTGCGCCTGGGTGATCGTTGATGAGGTGCGTGACGAACTGCTTACGGCTGCGGGCTGGTGCTGTCGTCTTTCTTCGCAGCCGGATCCTGATCTTCGGCCGGTGCGGGCGTCACGGCGGTGGCCGGCTGCGCCGGACGCGTCGCCGTGGTCGGGCGCGGTGCGGGCTTTTTGTCGGGCAGCGTCAGATTGCCGGTCTGGCCACAGCCGGCTAGCAGCACGGCGGCAATGGATATCGACAGCAGTGGAATACGCAACATGGGACGACGCCAGAAAGGAACGTCGCTGCAGTTTAACGCCCAGCCGGCTTGCCTGCGCCCGGTCCGGCTTCGACAATCGCCGTCTGTCCACCAGACCCGCCGAGCATGAACAAGATCGAAAGCGAAGACCGCGTGATTCTCGAGCCCGATGCGCCAGCGACCGCGGCGGTGATCTGGTTGCACGGCCTGGGTGCCGACGGCCACGACTTCGTGCCGCTGATTCCGGCCTTGCGGCTGCGGCGCGAACAGGCCTGGCGCTTCATTTTTCCGCATGCGTCGGTGATGCCGGTCAGCCTCAACGGCGGTTACGCGATGCGCTCCTGGTTCGACATCCTGTCGCTGGATCGCAAGGGTAAGCAGGACGTGGCCGGCATACGCCGCGCGCAGGCGCGGGTCGACGCGCTGATCGACGAGCAGATCGCGGCCGGCATCGCCAGCGAGCGCATCCTGCTGGCGGGTTTTTCGCAGGGCGGCGCCGTGGTGCTGCACGCCGCGCTGCGCTACCCCAAGCCGCTGGCCGGCGTGCTGGCGCTGTCGACCTATCTGCCGATGGAATCGACGATCGACGCCGAGGCCAGCGACGCCAACCGCGGCATCGCGATCCTGATGCAGCACGGCCAGTACGACCCGGTGCTGCCGCTGGAACTCGGCATCTGGAGCCGCGATCGGCTGCTGGCCAGCGGCTATGGCGTCGGCTGGAACGAGTATCCGATGCAGCACGAAGTCAGTGAAGACGAGATCGACGCGATCGCGGCATTCATGCGCGAGCGCCTCGCGTGAAACGCGCGGCCGCGGGCTTTGCGACGCTGCTGATGTTCAGCGGTGTCGCGAGCGCGGCCACTCGTATCGCCATGAGCATCGGGCGCGTCGAGGGCGCGGGCCTGCCGACGCCGCTGCGAGATATCAGCGCGAGCTGTGTGCTGGTGGGCGAGGGCGCAGGTCTGCGCTGTGGCGATGGAATACTGGCTCTGAACGGTAACGCCAGCGGCGCCGTTGCCGGCGCCTTCGAAGCCCATGTGGATTCCAAGGCCGGCTGGACTGTTTCCGCTAGCGTCGATGCACCGCAAATCGACCTGGCCGCGATCTCTGCGTTGCTACAGCCAAAATTCGCCGCGTTGAAGCCGCAGCTCAGTGGCACAGCGAGAGTGCACGCGGAGTTGGCCGGCAGTAGCGACGCTAGCTGGACGGGTTCCTACGTCGCCACGGTATCGGCGATGAACTTCTCGGAAAGCACGAGCCGCTATGCGACCGAGAAGCTCGATCTGCAAAGTCACGGGCGCTTCGCATGGAAGTCTGGCGTCGGCGAACTCGACTTCGATATCGCCTCGGCATCGGGACAGGCTTATGTCGAGCCGGTGTTCGTCGATATAGCGAAAGCGCCTTTGCATGCGAGCCTGCATGCTCAGTTCGATATCTCGGCGAATTCCTTGTTGCCGACCGCGATGCGCGCGATCACGCTGCAGGCGCAACAGCGCGGCGTATTCGATCAATTCGCGCTGCACGGCGCTGTGAGCGGCTCGCCGGCGCAGCCGCTTTTCAGCGGCGACGTGCAGCTGCAGCAGGCGCATCTGGATCAGGCCTTGCCGCTGTATGCAGCACCATTTCTGGCCGGCGGTCGCTGGCAGAATCTGGAAGGCAACGGCCTGATCGACGCGTCCGTGCAGGTGCTTGCGAATCGGCCGAGCGCGCTGACGATCGAGCTCAAGGACATCGGCGTCAAAGCCGGCACGCCTTCGTTGCAGGCCGATGGCTTGAGCGGCGCCTTGCACTGGAGCGCGGTGCCGACGAATCGCGTATCGACGCTGTCTTGGCGTGGCCTGCAGTACGGCGATCTGCCGATCGCCGCAGCCTCGGTCAGCGCGATTGCGCAGGCGCATGATTTCGAAGTGCTGCAGTCGCCGCGCCTGCCGATACTGGGCGGCGCTCTGGTCGTCGATACGCTGCAGCTGCGCAATATCGGCCGCGATGATCTGTTCGCGCGCTTCGCCGCGACGATCGAACCCATCGATCTCGCCGCGCTGTGCAAGGCGCTGAGCTGGCCGCAGTTCGGCGGTGAAATTTCCGGGCGCATTCCCGGTGTCGCGATACGCGACAAGGAACTCATTTTTGAAGGGCGGCTGTCGGTGACAGCGTTCGACGGCGACATCAGCATCGAAGACTTGCGCGTGCAGGAAGTGTTTGGCCGCCTGCCTCGACTGCTGGCGAATCTGCGTTTGCGCAACCTGGATCTCAAGGCGGTGACGCAGGCGTTTTCTTTCGGTCGTATCGAAGGGCGCTTGTCAGGCGATGTCGAGCAGTTGCGTCTGCTGAGCTGGCGGCCGGTCGCATTCGATGCGCGGCTGTACACGCCGCCGGACGATCATTCCCGGCATCGCATTTCCCAGCGCGCGATCGACAATCTGTCGTCGCTCGGCGGCGGCCCGACCGGTGTGCTGCAACGCGGCGTGCTGCGGTTTTTCGAGGACTTTGCCTACGATCGCGTCGGCGTCAGCTGCAAGCTCGACAACGGCGTGTGCGCGATGGATGGCATCGAGGCAGCAAAAAACGGCGGCTACGTGCTGGTCAAAGGCCGGCTGCTGCCGCGCATCGACGTGATCGGCTACGAGCGGCGCGTCGACTGGGAGCGCTTCGTCGCACAGCTGCTGTCGATACGCGGCGCACAAGGCGTCGAGGTGCGTTGAGGCTTTGCCTCGGCGGCATTCAGTGGCAGTCACGCGCATGCCTATACTCTGGGTACTCCTCGTCACCCGGGATTGCCATGAGCCGCCTGCCGAAAACTGCCGTGTCCGTGTCCCTGTTCGCCGCCGCGGCGATGCTCGCGCTGCTCAGTGCCTGCGTGACGATCAACGTTTATTTCCCGGCTGCCGCAGCCGAGAAAGCCGCGGACAAGATCATCGACGACGTCTGGCGCGGTAGCGCGCCTACGGCACCGGCCGTCGCGCCGGAAAAGAGCGGCGCGATCGAGACGCGAGCGAGGTCGGCACTGGCCGCCGTCGGCAACTTCCTGCTGCCATCCGCGAGCGCCGCCGAGCCGAACATCGACGTCACGTCGCCGGAAGTGAAACGGCTCAGCGGTTCCATGGAAGCGCGCTTTCCGTTGCTGGAGCCGCTGCTCAACAGCGGCGCCGTCGGGCTCACCTCCGATGGCTATGTGGCGATGCGCGACGGCGCTAACGTGCCGCTGGCCGAGCGCAATGGCGTGCGCACGCTGGTCGCCAACGAGAACGCGGATCGCGCTGCGCTGTATCGCGAAATCGCGCTGGCCAACGGCCAGGGCCAATGGGAGGCGCAGATCCGCAGCGTATTTGCCGCGCGCTGGATCGCGCGTGCCAAGGCCGGCTGGTACTACCAGGACGCCGGCGGCGCCTGGATCAGGAAGTAGCCCGACCTGTTCCGAAATATCGCCATTTATTAATGATGGCGATATTTCATCACGATCAGACGTCGAGGTTGCCGGCCAGCAGCGCGTGCTTTTCGATGAACTCGCGCCGCGGCTCGACCTGCTCGCCCATCAGCGTCGTGAAGATCTGGTCCGCGCCGATCGCGTCCTCGACCCGCACCTGCACCAGGCGGCGCTGGGTCGGATCGAGCGTGGTTTCCCAGAGCTGGCCCGGATTCATTTCGCCCAGGCCCTTGTAGCGCTGCACGCCGAGGCCGCGACGCGCCTCCGAAAGCAGCCAGGCGTAGGCCGCATCGAAGTCGTGGACCACGGCCGAGCGCTCGCCGCGGCTGACGGTGGCGCCGACCAGCGAATCCGCGAGCAGCGCGGCGCGGGTGCCCGAGATGCGCTGGTAGTCGGCGCTGTCGAAGAAATCCGTACCCAAGGTGTAGCTGTACTCCAGGCCATGCAGACGGCGCTGGACCAGCACCGAGCGACCGTCTTCGCCGATACGGGCGACCACGCGATGCGTGCCCTTGGTGGCATCGACATTCAACGCGGACTGGTAGCGCTCCGCCCAGGTTTCCAGCTCGGCGGCATCCAGCGGTGCCGGCGACTGGTTCCACAAGGTCTGCAGCAGGTGCGCGTCGTAGCGGCGTGACAGGCGCTCGATGGTCATCTCGACGTCGTTGTATTCGCGCATCAGCCGAGTCAGCCGTTCTTCCGGCCAGGCGCTGCCGTCGGCGAGCTGCAGCCCGGCGCCGTTGAGCGCCATCGACTGCAGCCAGGCCGCCATCGCGGTGTCGTCCTTGACGTAGGTTTCGTGCTTGCCGCTCTTGACCTTGTACAGCGGCGGCTGCGCGATATACACGTAGCCGCGCTCGATCAGCATGTACATGTGGCGGTAGAAGAAGGTCAGCAGCAAGGTGCGGATATGGGCGCCGTCGACGTCGGCGTCGGTCATGATGATGATGCGGTGATAACGCAGCTTCTCCGGCTTCATCTCGTCTTTGCCGATGCCGCAGCCCAGCGCGATGATCAGGGTGCCTACTTCGGCTGACGACAGCATCTTCTCGATACGCGCTTTTTCGACGTTCAGGATCTTGCCCTTCAGCGGCAGGATCGCCTGGAAATGCCGGTCGCGGCCCTGTTTGGCCGAGCCGCCGGCGGAGTCACCCTCGACCAGAAAGATTTCCGACTTGGCCGGATCTTTTTCCTGGCAATCCGCGAGCTTGCCGGGCAACCCGGCGATATCCAGCACCGACTTGCGACGGTTCAGTTCCTTGGCCTTTCGTGCCGCTTCGCGGGCACCGGCGGCCTCGACGACTTTCTCGGCGATCGCCTTGGCGGCCTTCGGCTGCTCGAGCAGGAAGTCCTTGAGCTTGTCGCCGACGACGGTCGACACCACCGGCGTGACTTCGGACGACACCAGCTTTTCCTTGGTCTGCGACGAAAATTTCGGGTCGCGAATCTTGACCGACAGCACCGCGGTGAGCCCTTCGCGGGTGTCGTCGCCGGTCATCTGAATCTTTTCTTTCTTGGTCAGACCGGTGCTTTCCAGGTGCTCGCCCAGCGTGCGGGTCAGCGCGTTGCGGAACCCGGTCAGATGCGAGCCACCATCGCGCTGCGGGATGTTGTTGGTGAAGCAGAACACGTTCTCGGTGTACGAGTCGTTCCACTGCAGCGCCGCTTCGACGATGACGTCGTCCATCTCGGTGACCATGTAGATCACCTGGTCGTGGATCGGCGACTTGCTCTTGTTCAGATATTCGACGAAGGCGCCGATGCCGCCCTTGTATTCGAAGACGTCTTCACGTGCCGTGGTTTCTTCGCGCAGCACGATGCGCACGCCGGAATTGAGGAAAGACAACTCGCGCAGGCGTCGAGCCAGGATTTCGTAATGGAACTCCAGCTTAGTGAAGATCTTGGCGCTGGGATAGAAACGCACCGCGGTGCCACGCTTCTCGGTAGTCCCGGTCTCGGCGAGCGGCGCCTGGGGCTCGCCCATGCTGTATTCCTGCTGGTAGTGCTTGCCCTGCCGATAGATGTCGAGCAACAGCTTTTCGGACAGCGCGTTCACCACCGACACGCCGACGCCATGCAGACCGCCTGAGACCTTGTAGCCGCTGCCGCCGAACTTACCGCCGGCATGCAGGATGGTCATGATGACTTCGGCCGCGGAACGGCCTTCTTCCGGCATGATTTCGGTCGGAATGCCGCGGCCGTTGTCGGTCACCGCGACGCTGCCGTCGCCATGTAGCGTCACCGAAACCTCAGTGCAGTAGCCGGCCAGTGCCTCGTCGATCGCGTTGTCGACGACCTCGAACACCATGTGATGCAGGCCGGTGCCGTCGTCGGTATCGCCGATATACATGCCCGGACGCTGGCGGACCGCTTCCAGGCCTTTCAGCACGCGGATACTGGTGGCGTCGTAAACCTGCTCGTTTTCTGGTGTCGTCATTGCGGCTTCTACTCGTGTTCAACTTTGGTAAGGCGCCCGTGTTCCACGTGGAACATCGCCGCCGACAGCTTCTCAAGCGCTGCCGGCATCTCGAACGCCGTAATGAAAATCTGCCCCGGATATTTCATCAACGCCAGGGCGAAACGCTGCTGGTACTCGGCGGACAATTCCGCGCCAAAGTCATCGATCAGGATCACCGGTGGCGGCTTGCCGGCGGCGATCAGAATTGCACATTGTGCCAGCACCAAGGCCGCCACGAGCAGCTTTTGCTGCCCCCGCGACACGCGACCCTTGGCCTTCTGCCCAGCGAGCCACAGCTTCAGCTCGGCGCGGTGCGGACCCTGGGTCGTCGAACCCAGGCGTCGGTGCTGCGGCAGTTGATCCTCGAGCACCTTCCGGTACGCGACATCGACCGCCCACCCCCGGAGATACTCGACCCGTGTGTCGGATATGCCGAGCAGAGCCTCGACCCACTCGCCGAGGTGCTCCGCCAGGGCCTCCGCATGCCCGCCTCGCAGTTCGCTGACCTGCTCCGCCGAGCTGCTGAGTTCTTCGTCCCAGGCGGTGATTGCCGCGTTGTTCAAGCCCTGCCTCAGCGCCTGATTGCGCTGGCGCAGGCAGCGCTGATAACGCTGCCAAGCGCCATAAAAGCCTGGTTCCACGTGGAACACTCCCCAGTCCAGGTAGCTCCGGCGATAGCCCGGACCTTCCTCTACCAGCCGATGCCCCACGGGATCGATCAGCTGCAGCGGAAGAGCTCGCGGCAGCGCCGATGACCTGGCCTTTTCGCCGTTGAACCGTTGCTCCTGCTCGACACCATTCCAGCCGACTCCAAGCCTATCCAGATGCCGCTCGTTCTCCACTTCCGCAAACAGGTTCCAGGCCTGAGCCTGAGGCCCCAACAACTCGCTGGCCTCGCTGGTCCTGAAACTTTTGGCCCGACCCAGCAGATACAGGCCTTCGAGTAACGTGGTCTTGCCGGCCGCGTTCGGCCCCAGGATCAGATTCAGCCGTGGATCGGCCAGCAACTCGAAGCTTTGGTACAGGCGCAGATTTTCAGCCCGCGCCCTGACGATATGCATCCCGGGACGACTAGAGCCGCATCGGCATGATCACGTACTTGCTCGACGCGTCGCCGGCCTCGTGCAGCAGGCCACTGGACTCGGCGTTCTTCAGGTCGAGGCTAATTTCCATCGCAGTCATCACCCCAAGCGCGTCGAGCAGATAGTTCACGTTGAAGCCGATCTCCATCGCCGAGCCGGCGTAGGTGACTTCGATCTCTTCCTCGGCCTCTTCGTGCTCCGGATTGTGCGTTTGCAGCTTCAGCACGCCGGGCTCCAGCAACAGACGAACGCCGCGGAACTTCTCGTTGGACAGAATGGCCGTCCGCGCCAGCGCGCGGCGCAGCGTTTCGCGGTCGGCGATCACGCGCTTGTCGCCATTGTCCGGAATCACCCGCTCGTAGTCCGGGAACCGGCCGTCGATGGTCTTGGTGGTCAGCTTGACGCTGTCGATATCGATCGTCGCCTGGCCCGGCGCGATGACCAACACGACTTCCTCGTCGGTGTTGTCCAGAAGCCGGCTCAGTTCGATGATGGACTTGCGCGGCAAAATGGCCTGCACCGACTCGCTCACGCCGGTGTCGCGAGTCAGCTCGCTGAACGCCAGACGGTGGCCGTCGGTGGCGACCGCGCGCAGGCGCTTCGGCGATACATCGATCAGCAGGCCGTTGAGGTAGTAGCGCACGTCCTGCTGCGCCATCGCGAACTGAGTGCGTTCCAGCAGCAACTTGAGTTCGGCTCGCTTCAGCGTCACCGACACGCCGCCAGCGGCCTGACCCATCGACGGGAACTCATCGGCCTTCAGCGACGACAGGCTGAAGCGGCTTTTGCCCGAGCGCACGGTGACCTTGTCGCCGGCAGCTTCCAGCGTCACGTCGGCGCCTTCCGGCAGGCCGCGGCAAATGTCGAACAGCTTGCGTGCCGGCACCGTGGTGCGGCCCGGGGCCAGGTTCTGCACGCGCGCGCGGCCGATCAGCTCCATCTCCAGATCGGTACCGATCACGGTCAGCACGTCCTCGGACACATCCAGCAGGAAATTGCCCAGCACCGGAAGCGTCTGGCGACGTTCGACGACGCCGATGACCGACTGCAGAGCGCCCAGCAATTCGTTTCGACCGACTTGGATCTTCATGTCATCACCTTTCTCGGTGTTCTTTTAAAGATAAATAGCATTAGTAAGGCACGTCCGAAGCATGGGATAACTTCGGCTAACTCTTTCAACATCAACTACTTGAAACCGAAAAACGGCACTCGTCCGTCTGTTCGGTACGCACTCGGCATCCTGTGGACAACCGCTTCACTACTTTGATGCCGAGGCTCTCACAAGCTTATCCACAGGCTTATGCGTGCCTCGTTTCACACGCTATGCACTGCCCATTGCCGCTTCAAAAGCTCAGCTGACGCAGCAGATTCTCGTAGTCCTCGCGAACCCGCGCATCTTCTTCCCGCAGCTTCGCCACCGTACGACAGGCGTGCAGCACGGTGGTGTGATCTTTCTCGAAAGCCGTGCCGATCTCCGGCAGGCTGTGCTGCGTCAGTTCGCGAGCCAGACTCATCGCGATCTGACGCGGCCGCGCCAGCGAGCGATTGCGTCGCGGCGAGCGCAGCTCCTTCATCTGGATGTTGAAGTACTTGCTGACGGTTCCCATGATGTTGTCGATGGTCACCAGCCGCTCGTAATGCGCCAGCATGTCACGCAGCGTGTGCCGCGCAAACTCGATGCTGATGGTCTCGCCCTGCAGCCGCACGCCGGCCGCCAGACGCAGTAGCGAGCCTTCGAGCTCGCGCACGTTGGAGCGGATGTGCTGGGCAACGAAGAACGCGACGTCGGTCGACAGGCTCAGGTGAAACTGCTCGGCCTTGGCCAGCAGGATCGCGACGCGGGTTTCCAGATCCGGCGGCTCGACCGACACGGTCAGGCCCCAGCTGAAACGCGACTTCAAACGATCGTCGAGACGGTCGAGTTCCTTGGGGAAGCGATCGCAGGTCAGCACGATCTGCTTGCGCCCGTCCATCAGGGTGTTGAAGGTATGGAAGAACTCTTCCTGGTTGACGGCCTTGCCGGCGAAGAAGTGGATATCGTCGATCAGCAGCGCGTCGGCAGAGCGGTAAAAACTCTTGAATTCCTCGGTATTGTTGTGCCGCAGCGCGGCGACGAACTGCGTCACCCACTGCTCGGCACCGACATACACGACACGCGCCTTGGCCGAGCGAGCCAGCAGCGCATTGCCGATCGCATGCATCAAATGGGTCTTGCCCAGGCCCGAGGCGCCGTAGATCAGCAAGGGGTTGTAGGACACGCCCGGTGCCTCGGCGACCTGCTGGCAGGCGGCGCGTGCCTGCAGGTTGGACTTGCCCTGGATGAAGCTTTCAAAGGTGTAGCGCGGATCGAGCTTGCCGTTCTGCGTCCAGCGCTCGGGCTCGACCATGGTCGGTGAAAGGCCGGCGGGGCCCGCCGCCGCGCGCGGCTCGCTCGAGGTGCCGACCTCGATCGGCAGATCGGCGCCGTCGCAGGCCAGCCAGGCGCGCTGGATCGAGCCGACGAAATCGGCGCGCACGCGCTCCATGACCATGCGGTTGGGCGCCATCACCAGCAGCCGGTCAGACAGACGCTTGACCACCAGCGGCCGGATCCAGGTGCTCAGGTCGGCGCCACTGAGCTCGCCTTCCAGCCAGCCGACGCAGCGTGACCAGGTATCGCTCTCGCCTAGACTCATGCAGCCGGACCGGGCCCGCGCGAACGTATCGCGAGGCAACAGATCAAAGAGAGTGAGCGACGAGGCATCAAAAAAGCGCGCTATCCATAGTCATTCGTTGTACCGCTACCTCTACCGGGACGGCTGCGCCGGGCGAGCCTCAACGGATCACCTGGCGGCTCGCGATCGATCGCCGGAGTAAGCGGGGTTTATGCGGTGCGAGTTTACCCGTCCCGAACCAAGTTATCCACAGCCGTCCTGAGGACGGTTCAACCCTGTCCAAAGAATCCGCTTGTGAGCCGGAGCGGCTTGCCGCTACAATCCGCGCCCTTTTTTGCTGTTGCCGATGACTCGCCATGAAACGTACCTTTCAGCCGCATTCGCTGCGCCGTAAGCGCACCCACGGTTTCCGTGCCCGCATGGCAACCGTCGGTGGCCGCAAGGTCCTGGCCCGTCGTCGCGCCAAGGGCCGCGCCAACCTGACGCCGGTCTAAAAGCTGCAGCGGCCGGGCGCGAGCGCCTTTGCGCTTCCCCCGGCGTTCCCGCCTGCTGAATCCCGCGGACTTCGAGCGGGTCTTCAAAAGCGGCAGGCGTGAAACCACGCCGCTGCTGACCGCTGTCGTCGTCGCCAGCGCCATCGATCAGGCTCGGCTGGGACTGGCGATTTCCAAGAAGCAGGCCGCGCTGGCAGTGGACCGCAACCGGCTCAAGCGCCAGATCCGCGCCAGCTTTCGCGAAGCCCAGGATCGCCTGCCGGCCTGCGATATCGTCATCATGGCCAAACCCATGGCAAAGGCCCGTCCCCGCGACGAGTTCAATGCCGATCTGCAGAAGCTCTGGATCCGCATCGCCCAACGATGGTCCGCATCCTCGTCCTCCTGATCCGCTTCTACCAGCGCTACGTCAGCTCGCTGCTGCCGCCGCGTTGCCGCTTTTATCCTTCCTGTTCGCACTACGCGGTCGAGGCCTTGCAACAGCACGGTCTTGCGCGAGGCGCTACGCTAGCGCTGCGGCGTATCGTCCGCTGCCACCCGCTTAACCCCGGCGGCCTCGATCCCGTGCCGCCCGCCGGTCGTGTCGACCGGCCTTCCTGCTGCAGCCTACACAAGCACTAGAACCTCATGGAAAACCGTCGCTTTATCCTGCTTGCCGTGCTCGGCGTGCTGATCTTTTTCATCTATCAGGCGTGGCAGACCGAACACGGCCCGAAGCCGGAGCTGAGCCCGCCGGACACCGCGGCAACCCAGGCGACGCTGGCCGAGAACGCCAAGAGCGACAGCGACGTGCCGACCATCGGCGTGCCGGATACCGCAACGACGGCGCCGGCGGTTCCCGGTGACGCGCCGGCGCCGGTCCAGCACGCGCGCATCGAAGTGCGCACCGATCTGTATGTCGGCGAGATCGCCAGCCTCGGCGGCGACCTGCGTCGGCTCGAGCTGATCGGCTATCCGCTGTCGAAGAAGCAGCCCGAAAAGAACGTGCCGCTGTTCAATGACCGCGACGGCCATTTCTACGTGCTGCAGAGCGGCGTCGCCGGCTCGGACAAGGCGCTGGGCAGCCATCTCGACGAATTCAGCAGCGCCCAGTCCGAATACAAAATGGCCGACGGCGCCGACACGCTCGACGTGCCGCTGCAGCGCACCGACGCCGCCGGCAACAAGGTGGTGAAGACCTACCGCTTTCATCGCGGCAGCTACGAAATCGAGCTGATCCAGCAGGTCGTCAACGGCAGCGCTGAGCCGCTGACCGCGAGCCCGTATGTGCGCATCGTGCGCACGCCGGTGCCGGTCGCAGAAGAGCCGCGCTTCGTCCACACCTATACCGGTTTCGGCGTGTATGAAGCCAAGCCCGGCTCGGACGCCTATCGCTTCCGCAAGCATTCGTTCAAGGATCTGGACAAGGAAAGCTACAGCGTCGACCAGACCGGCGGCTGGATCGCGATGCTGCAGCACTACTTCGTCGCTGCGATTTTGCCGCCGAGCGATCAGAAGAATCATTTCGAAGGCAAGCCGGGCAAGGATCAGCGTTACGTCGCGCAGTACCTCGGCGCGGTGGCGACGATCGCGCCCCAGGCCGAGCAGACGTTCACCACCAAACTTTACGTCGGCCCCAAATTGCAGGACTCGATCGGCAAGGCTGCCAAGGGGCTGGAGCTGACGGTCGACTACGGCTTCCTCACCGCGATCTCCGAGCCGCTGTTCTGGCTGATGGAAAAGCTGCATCACTACACCGGCAACTGGGGTGTCGCGATCATCCTGCTGACGATCATCGTCAAGGTCGCGTTCTATCCGCTGTCGGCGGCGCAATACCGGTCTGCTGCAAAAATGCGCAAGTTCGCGCCGCGCATCGCCGACTTGAAAGAGCGTTACGCCGGTGATCGCGAGCGCATGTCCAAGGCGATGATGGATCTGTACAAGAAAGAAGGCTTCAACCCGCTGGCCGGCTGCTGGCCGCTGCTGGTGCAGATGCCGGTGTTCTTCGCGCTGTACTGGGTGTTCCTGGAAAGCGTCGAGCTGCGCCAGGCCGACTTCGCGCTGTGGATCAACGATCTGACCTCACCCGATCCGTTCTTCGTGCTGCCGGTGATCTACGGCATCAGCATGTTCGTGATGCAGCGCCTGTCCGGGCAGAGCGCGACGATGGACCCGATGCAGCAGAAGATGATGAACGTGATGCCGATCGCGCTGACCGGTTTCTTCGCGTTCTTCCCGGCGGGTCTGGTGCTGTACTGGTGCGTGTCCAACATCATCAGCATCAGCCAGCAGTACTACGTGACCAACAAGATCACCCGCGAAGAACAGCTCAAGCTGAAGACCTCGAAGTAGTGTCTTAAGCCGCAATGGGAATGCGGTCGTGACGACGGACACCATTGCCGCGATCGCGACCGCCGCCGGACGCGGCGCGATCGGTTTGCTGCGGTTGAGCGGACCGCAGGCGCGCACGATCGCCGAAAAAATCTGCGGCTCCCTGCCGCCGCCGCGACAGGCCGGCCTGCGCGCTTTTCGCGATGCCGACGGCAACGTGCTGGATCGCGGCCTGGTGCTGACCTTCATCGCGCCGAATTCCTACAGCGGCGAAGACCTGGTCGAACTGCAGGCGCACGGCGGGCCGGTGCTGCTCGATCTGCTGTTACAGGCCGCTTGCTATGCCGGCGCTCGAGTCGCGCGGCCCGGCGAATTTTCCGAGCGCGCTTTCGTCAACGGCCGTCTCGATCTGGCACAGGCCGAAGCGGTCGCCGATCTGATCGACGCCTCGAGTCGCGAAGCCGTCACCGCCGCGCAGCGCTCGCTCGAAGGCGAGTTCTCGCGACAGGTGCGGGCGCTCGCCGACGAGCTGATGCAGATCCGCGCGTGGATCGAAGGCGCGCTGGATTTCTCCGATGAAGACATCGACTGGCTCGCCGATGCGCAGCTGCATCAGCGACTGGCCACATGGCGCCAGGCACTCGCGCTGCTGCAGAAGCAGACCCTGCAGGGACGCCGCTTGCGCGACGGCCTGATCGTCGCGATCGCCGGCCAGCCCAACGTCGGCAAGAGCAGCCTGCTGAATCGCCTCGCCGGCGTCGACGCCGCGATCGTCAGCGAACAGGCTGGCACCACGCGCGACCTGCTGCGCGAACACCTGGTCATCGACGGCCTGCCGATCACCGTGATCGACACCGCTGGCTTGCGCGACACCCAGGATCCGATCGAGCGCGAAGGCATACGCCGCGCGTGGAATGCGCTGGAAAAAGCCGAGGCCATCCTGTTCGTCGTCGACGATCGCGATGGCGACGCGACGGCGGATCAGCAGCTGCTCGCACGCCTGGACTCGCAAATCCCGCGGCTGTTGATCCGCAACAAATGCGATCTGAGCGGCGCCGCGCCGCAGCGTCACGAAACATCAGGAGCAGTCGAACTCCGAGTCAGCGCCGCCACCGGCGCCGGCTTCGATCTGCTGCGTAACGAGCTGCGCACACTTGCCGGCTGGAACAGCAGCGCCGCCGACAAGCAAAGCAGCTTCACCGCCCGCACCCGCCACGTCGTCGCACTCGACGCTTGCGGCCAGCACGCACGGCTCGCGCATCAAGGTCTGGAGCGCAAGCAGGCCGCCGAAACCATCGCCGAAGAACTACGGCTGGCTCAGCAACAGCTGGGCGAAATCACCGGCGCCGTCAGCACCGATGATTTGCTCGGCACCATCTTCTCCAGCTTCTGCATCGGAAAATAGGTTTGGATACAGATGGACGCTATTGGACAAGGTAAAAGAGGCGGGCCGAAACAGCGCGACCGCCTGAAGCGATTATCGCGACCTGCTTAAGCGCCTCTTTGACTACGCACAAGATCGTCTGCTGATCGTTGCGAACCGGGTCGACATGATCCCTCCAAAGTCCGCCGCTGTCTCCAAGAGCCGGGACGAACCTCTCGGTGGGAGATATCCGGATCTGTATCTCGCGGCTTTTCGTGGGTGTCGGCGATCTGTTACTTGGTCAAAATCGCATTAAGCGCTTTATTGATGTAGTAGTTGCTCCGCCCCACCTTTCTCTTGACTAGGAAGCCGCTCGCCGTGAGGGCTTCCAAGTATTTGGTGGCGGTAATCCTTGAGACGCCGAGATCTTCCTGGATGAACTCGATCTTCGTGTATGGGTGACTGAAGAGGTTGTTGATCAGGTCCTGGCTGTAGATCTTCGGATGCTGGTCGCGGATTCGGTGCTTCACGTCGAGCAGCGCTTGCTTGATCGCGGTGACCATGGCAATCGCCTCGCGCGCCGTGCTTTCAACCGCGGTCAGCATGTAAATCACCCACTCTTCCCAAGTGTCGTTTTCACGGACCGTCTGCAGCAGGCGGTAATAGTCCGACTTGGTCCTGACGATGTACCGGCTCAGGTAGAGAACGGGGATGTCCAGCAGCCCCTCTTTGACCAGATACAGCACGTTGATGATGCGGCCGGTTCTGCCGTTGCCGTCGTAGAAGGGGTGGATGGTCTCGAACTGGTGGTGGATCAGCGCCATGCGGATCAGCGGGTCCAGATCCGATAGCGCCGGGTCGTTGATGAACTTCTCAAGGCCGGTCATCAGGTCGGGCAGCAGTTGCGGCGATGGCGGCGTGTAGATCACGCGACCGGCTCCGTCCTTCAAGGCGGTGCCCGGCACCTTCCGAAAGCCGGCCTTGTTGCTTTCCAGTTCTGCCTGGATTTCGAGGATGTGTTTGCTGGTGAGCAGGCCCGACGAATTCACCGCCTCATAACCCCGCCAGAGTGCCTGCCGATAACGCAGCACTTCCTTGGCGGCCGGGTTGGTTGTGCTGTCGGGCGAGGCGGCGTCCTGGTAGAGCTCGTCATGGGTGGTGACGATGTTCTCGATTTCGGAGCTGTCCTTGGCTTCCTGCATGCCGAGGGTGTTGATCAGGATGCCCTGGTGGGGAATCGAGGCGACCAGGCCTTTCAGCTCCGCCAGGTGGCGGCTGGCGCTGGCCAGCTTTTTCAGGACCGCCGGCGTCTCGAAGCGGACCGCATCCAGGTTATCGAGGGGAGCGAGCGTGGTCATCGGCAGTCCGGCCTACATGTATAGAAAAACACAATTTCTATACACACAGTATCAGACATGTATAGATTTACGCCGAGGCGTTTACGCGTGGAGGGATACGGGTTTTCGAGGCCCGCCCCGATCCACCGATCCACATGTATAAAAAAGCGCGTTCTGTTTACATGTCGGTATCGACTTGTATAGCGGCGGCTCTATTTCTTAATGCCAGGCTTAAGAAACAGCGGCTTAGATCCGTTCGCCAGCTTCTGCATCGGCAAATAGACGGCTCGTCCACGCCTGCCGCCCGGTTGCGCGCTATTTCTGCCGATCCAGATGCGCGATCGGCAGCCAGTAGGTCTTGTGGCGCGATTCGTCGAGCACGTAGGCGGAGATCGCGCTGGGCGATGCCGGCATGTTCAGTACCGTCACGCTGCGCTTGTTGGCGCCGGGTTCGCAGCGCGCGACCGCTTCATCGAGCGAATGCACTCTGGCCTCGCTGCGATAGCCGTCGACCACCGCCTTGGCCTTGCCGCTGAGTTCGGGCTCGCCGGTTTCGTCAGAGACATTGGGCAGGGTGCCAGCGGCGAGGTTCAGCGCGGTGATGCCGATCACGGCGGTGATGTAGTCGGACAGCTCCTTCGACGGGCAGGCGTAGTACGGGTCGCTCTTGTCGGCGAATGTGCGGGCGTGGCTGCCGGCCTTGCAGCTTTGCGAGGTACACGGCTCCGGCTCGGCGGCGGCGACAAATGAGCTGGCGCTGGCGAGAACAACAGCCGCGGCGATCGAGGTCAGGCGCATTCGGATCTCCTGGGTCGGGTCGCCCACCTTACTGCATCGGCGTGCCCCGGCGCCGCAAACGAAAAACCCGGCCAGGGCCGGGTCTTCGTTCAAACGCGCGGTCGATCTGCGGCGATCAGTTGCCGAGATTCAGGCGCTTGCCGCTGGTGGTCTTGCCGTCCAGCGAGGCGGTCGGCGTGCCCTTGGCGATCAGCATGTCCTTGAGCTGCAGCGCGGTCTTGCCGGGCTTCAGGTAGGACAGCATCAGCACCGCGCCGGTCACGTGCGGCGTCGCCATCGAGGTGCCGCTGTAGCTGGCGTACTTCGACTTGATCTTGCTCACGTCCACGGCCTTGGACGGCACCGTCGACACGATGCCCGAGCCCGGCGCGCCGATGTCGACCGATATCGCGCCGTAGTTGGAGAAGCTCGACAGCGCGCCGCTGCTGTCGATCGACGCCACCGAGACGATCGTCGGGCTGTCGTAGGACGAGGGATAGTGCGGCGACACGTCGCCGTCGACCCCGTCGTTACCTGCGGCCGCGATGAACAGGATTTCGGCCGCGCCGGCGCGATCGATCGCGTCCTGCAGCGCCTGCGAAAACGCGCCGCCGCCCCAGGAGTTGTTCAGCGCCGGCATCTGCAGCGCATGGCGGGTTTTCAGGTCGCTCAGATAATCGATCGCCAGGATCGCATTGGCGGTGGTGCCGCCTTTTTTGCCGAGAAACTTGGCGCTGATGATCTTGGCCTTCCAGCACACGCCGGCCACGCCGATACCGTTGCCGCCGACCGCGGCGATGGTGCCCGACACATGCGTGCCATGATCGTCGCCGGAGCCGTCGAACGTGCTGTTGTCGTTGCCGGCGAAGTCCCAGCCGTGGATGTCGTCGACATAGCCGTTGCCGTCGTTGTCGATGCCGTCGACCGGATCGTAGGGATTGGTCCAGAAGTTCGCCGCCAGATCCTCGTGCGTGTACATCGCGCCCTCGTCGATCACGCCGACGATCATCTTGTTGCTGCAGGTGG
This sequence comes from Hydrocarboniphaga sp., assembly GCF_965279055.1. NCBI lineage: Bacteria > Pseudomonadati > Pseudomonadota > Gammaproteobacteria > Nevskiales > Nevskiaceae > Hydrocarboniphaga > Hydrocarboniphaga sp. Next base: position 4,748,290 of record NZ_OZ257125.1, read on the forward strand.
TGCCGGCCGCCCAGGCTTCGCCAGCACCCGAGCCGTAGATATTGGCCGGCGTGGTCGCGTCGCCGTACATGCCGTACAGCGAGCCGTCGAGGTAGTAGGGATCGTTGGACACCGCGTCGTGCTGGTAGACCCAGTTGGGTTCGACGAAGTCGACGCGCGGGCTGGCCTGCAGCAGCCGGATCGCGGTTTCGATCGCGACGTTGCCGGCGTAGGAGACGCGGTCCAGGTCGAGCTGGCCGCGGCCGCCGCGAACCAGGTTCTGCTGCACGCTGCCGCCGACCTGCCGTAGCAGCGCGGCCTTGTCGGCTGCCGCGGTACCGGCCTTGAACTGCACCAGCAGTTCGCCGGTGATATAGGGACGCTGCGCGTCCAGGCCGGCCTTGATCAGCTCGGGGCGTCCGGCCGCGCTGGCGTCGAGGCAAAAACTGCCGGCAGCGGCAGCCAGCAGCGAGACTAAAAGCAGCTTGCTCTTCATATGCACACTCTCCCTTGTGAGGCCCCGGTGGGGCGTTCCCCTGGCGATGGTCCGGGCCTGTGCGGCGCCCGTATCCGAAAGTAACTGCAAATACCTGGTCGGTTACAGAGGGTTTTCCCGGGGGGCGGGCAGCCCCGCGAGCCGCCGCCGCCCGTATCATTCGCCGATGTCCCCGCCCCGCCCGATCGCGATCAAGCTGCGCCAGCGCTCGCGCCTGCTGTCGCTGAGCTACGCCGACGGCAGTGTTCACGAGCTGCCTTTCGAGTATCTGCGCGTGTTCAGCCCCTCGGCCGAAGTCTGGGGACACGGCCAGGCCGAGCCCAACCTGATCGGCGGCAAGCGCGAGGTCGGCGTCACCGCGGCCGAGCCCATCGGCCAGTACGCCATCCGCCTGCGCTTCGACGACGGCCACGACACCGGTCTGTATTCCTGGGACGTGCTGCACGACCTGGCGATGAACCACGAACGCTATTGGGCGACCTATCTCGAGCGGCTCGCCGCGCTGAACATGTCCCGCGACAGCGACATCGTTAAACTGGCCGCCCTGCCCAAGAAGCACTACCCGGCCAAGCCGTGAGCCAAGACCCCAACGACACCCAGTCCGCGTCCACCACGCATTTCGGCTTCCAGCAGGTGCCGGTCGCCGACAAGCAGAAGCGCGTCGCCGAGGTGTTCTCCTCGGTCGCGCGTCGCTACGACGTGATGAACGACCTGATGTCGATGGGCGTGCACCGGCTGTGGAAGCGCTTCGTCATCGATCTGGCCGGCGTGCGCCCGGGCGAGAAAGTGCTGGACGTCGCCGGCGGCACCGGCGACCTGACCCGCGAGTTCGCCAAGCAGGTCGGCCCGCGCGGCCAGGTTGTGCTCAGCGACATCAACGCGGCAATGCTGGGCGAAGGCCGCCGCCGGCTGATCGACCAGGGCGTCGTCGGCTTGCCGGTGGTGCAGGCGAATGCCGAGATGCTGCCGTTCGCCGATCGCAGCTTCGACTGCGTGACGATCGGCTTCGGCCTGCGCAACGTCACCGACAAGGACGCCGCGCTGCGCTCGATGAAGCGCATCCTCAAGCCGGGCGGAAGATTGCTCGTACTGGAATTTTCCAAGCCGCTGAACGCCGGCCTGTCGAAACTCTACGACCAGTATTCGTTCAAGCTGCTGCCGCTGATGGGCAAGCTGGTCGCGCGCGACGAAGCGAGTTATCGCTACCTGGCCGAGTCGATCCGCATGCATCCGGACCAGGACACGCTCAAGGGCATGATGGAAAACGCCGGCCTCGAGCGCTGCCAGGTCTACAACCTGACCGGTGGCATCGTCGCCGTGCATCGCGGCTTCCGACTCGACGTATGAGGCCGGCGCCGACACTGGTCTGCGCCAGCCTGGAAGTCGCGCTCAACCGCTATCTGCAGATCGAACCCGCCGCGCTCGCCGAATGCGCGGCGCTGTCTTCGCAGCGCATTGCGTATCAGCTCGAAGGGCTCGACTGGCAGCTGTTCATCGAGTTCGACGCGCGCGGTGTGCGCGTGATCAATGAGAGTCCGGCGCCAGCCAGCGTTTCACTGATCGGACCGCCGCCTGCGTTCGCGCGGCTTGCGACGAAGCTGGTCGCGGGCGACACGACTTTGCCGGCCGGCCTGCGCGTCGAAGGCGACGCCGAGGTGCTGCAGCGTTTCCGCCGCTTGCTCGCCAGCGTCGGTTTCGACATCGAGGAGTGGATCGCGCCGCTGCTCGGTGACGGTGCCGCGCATCGCGCCGCGCAGGGCCTGAAGTCGCTGTTCAACTGGGGCCGCAACAGCAGCAACACGATGGCGCAGAACACCGCCGAATATCTGGTCGAGGAAACGCGCGACCTGGCGCGCGGTGTCGACGTCGTCGAATGGATGGACGCCGTCGATCGTCTGCGCGAGCACGCCGATCGCATCGAGGCGCGGCTGTCGCGCCTGGAACGCAGCAGCAGGAACCACAGCGAGCATCGCGCCGCATGAGCAGCATCAAGCTTGATCGCATCCCGCGCCTGTGGACGATACACCGCGTCATTCAGCGCTACCGGCTGCAGGAATTTCTGGGGCGCAAGCCGCGGCCCGATCCGCGCCCGCGCGGCGAGCGCCTGCGCCTGGCGCTGGAAGAACTCGGCCCGGTGTTCATCAAGCTCGGTCAGGCGCTGTCGACGCGTCCCGACGTGATTCCGCCGGATCTGGCGATCGAGCTGAGCAAGCTGCAGGACAGCGTGCCGCCGTTTCCAGGTAGCGAGGCGATCAGGCTGATCGAAGCGGCGCTCGGCAAACCGATCAGCGATGTCTTCGACGAATTCGATCCGGTACCGCTGGCGTCTGCTTCGGTTGCGCAGGTTCACACCGCGCGGCTGAAGCCGACCGCGCCGAACGATCCGGGCTTCGAAGTCGTCGTCAAGGTACTGCGGCCGGGCATCGAAAAAACCATACACGACGACGTGCAGCTGATGTACCTGTGCGCCGAGCTCGCCGAGAAATTCAGCGCGCAGGCGCGGCGCATACGGCCGCGCGCGATCGTCGCCGAGTACGAGAAAATCGTGTTCGACGAACTCGACCTGATGCGCGAGGCCGGCAACGCCGCGCAGCTGCGGCGCAACTGGCTGGGCTCGCCGCTGATCTATCACCCGGCGGTGTTCTTCGACCATTGCCGCCAGAACGTGCTGGTGATGGAGCGCATCCGCGGCATCAGCATTCGCGAACTCGATCGGCTGCGCGCGATGGGCGTGGACTTCAAGGTGCTGGGCGAGCGCGGCGTGGAAATCTTTTTCCGCCAGACGTTCCGCGACAATTTCTTCCACGCCGACATGCATCCCGGCAACATCTTCGTCGACGCGACCAATCCGAAAGACCCGAGCTACATCGCGGTGGATTTCGGCATCGTCGGCCAGCTGTCGGCTTTCGATCAGCGTTACCTCGCCGAAAATCTTCTGGCTTTCTTCAACCGCGACTACAAGCGCGTCGCCGAGCTGCATCTGGAAAGCGAGTGGGTGCCGAGCGCGACGACGCGGCTGGAGGATTTCGAGGCCGCGATCCGCACCGTCTGCGAGCCGATCTACCAGAAGCCGATCAGCGAGATTTCGTTCGGCGTGTTCCTGCTGCGGCTGTTCCAGGTCGCGCGGCGCTTCAACTACCAGGTGCAGCCGCAGCTGGTGCTGCTGCAGAAGACGCTGCTCAACATCGAAGGCCTCGGTCGCCAGCTGTATCCGGAACTGGATCTGTGGAAGACCGCCAAGCCGATCATGGAAGAGTGGATGCGCAGCCGCGTCGGCCCGGCGCGCTGGCTGAGCCAGGCGCGCAAGGACATTCCGGCGCTGGCCGAATCGCTGCCGGTGCTGGTGCAGCAAGTGGTGCGCACGCTGGAACGCGGCGGCGGTCTCGATTCCGGCATGCGTCGTTCGATCGAGGAACTGCGGCTGGAAATGCAGGCGCAGCAGAAGCGTTCAAGCCGCATGCTGGTCGGCGCAACGCTGATCATCAGCGGCGCGCTGCTGATGGTTGCCCGCAGCCTGCATCAGCATCATCAGCACGCACCGATTGCCGCGATCGTGCTGGCGGTCGCCGGTGTCGCGGTGTGGTGGAGCGCGCGCAAGCGCTGACCAGGCAATCGATGTAGCCCCGGTGAAACGCGGGAAAAAGCAACAAAAAAGCGGGCCGGATTTGTCCGGCCCGCTTCGTTTCACCGCTGCGAAAAACTACTTGCGGCTGGCGACCACGCTCAAGCCCTTGAGCAGGGTCAGCGCCTCGAACAGCTGGTAGTCGGTGGTGGCGAGCTTCTGCTCGTCCTCGTCGATTTTCTTCGCCGCATCGATCGCGGCCTGGTCGATCTTCTTTTCCTTCTCGTTGAGCAGGCTGCCCTTGAGGTCGGCTTCCTTGATCGCGTCGAAGTCCGGCTGCGAGTCGTCCTTGGCGACTTTCAGCGGCTTGACGATCACGTCCGGATCGATGCCTTCGGCCTGGATCGAGCGGCCCGACGGCGTGTAGTAGCGCGCCGTGGTCATCTTGATCGCGGAGTCGTCGGACAGACGCATGATGGTCTGCACGCTGCCCTTGCCGAAGCTCTTGGTGCCGAGCAGGATCGCGCGCTTCTGATCCTGCAGTGCACCGGCGACGATTTCCGCCGCCGACGCCGAGCCGCCGTTGATCAGCACGATCACCGGCTTGCCGTCGAGCAGGTCACCGCTCTTGGCGTCGAACTCGCGGTTTTCTTCGGCATCGCGCGAACGCACCGACACGATCGGGCCCGAAGTCAGCAGCGCGTCGCCGACGCGGATCGCCTCGTCCAGCGCGCCGCCCGGGTTGTTGCGCAGATCCAGCACCAGGCCCTTGATCGGCTGGTCCTTGGAATCCTTGATCAGCTTCTTCAGCTCGTTCTCGAAGGACTCGCCGGTCTTCTGGTTGAAGCTGCTGATGCGCACGTAGCCGAACTGCGGCTCGAGCAGCTTGCTGCGCACCGACACCAGTTTGATGTTGTCGCGCTTGAGATCGAAGATCATCGGCGCGGTCGCGCCTTCGCGCGCCACCGTCAGCACGATCTTGCTGCCCGGCGTGCCGCGCATCTTGCTGACCGCGTCGGTCAGCGACAGGCCCTTCACCGGCGTGTCGTCGATCTTGACGATGAAGTCGCCCGGCTGGATGCCGGCCTTGGCGGCCGGCGTGTCATCGATCGGCGAAATCACGCGCACCAGGCCGTCCTGCATCTGCACCTCGATGCCGAGGCCGCCGAATTCGCCCTTGATGCTGGTTTCGAAGCTGGTGTATTCCTCGCCGGCCATATAGGCCGAGTGCGGGTCGAGGCCGGCGAGCATGCCGCGCAGCGCATCGTCGAGCAGTTTCTTGTCGTCGACCGGCTCGACGTAGCCCTGCTTGATCATCTCCATCACGCGGACGAAGTTCTGCAGATCCTTGACCGGCAAGGCGCCCGCCGCCGGGGTGGCGCTGCGCTCGGCGAACACGCCGGTGGTCAGCGTGACGCAGGTGCCCAGAAACACACCGGCCGCCAGGGCCAGCGGAACACGTAGCCGATTAGGCATGTACTCGAAACTCCGCAACGAATAGGAGGAGGAAAACGGGACGCGGGGATCAACGACGATAGCATACAGACCCCGCCGTTCCGGGGCGGTTCACGATCCCCAGCCGATCATCGGCGCGCGCCGTCCGCGCCCGAATTACCGACACGTCCAATCGCTCCATTCGCCGCTTGCACCGGCAGCATTGGCGCAGCGGCAAGTGAACACTCGTACTGTTTGTCCCATACTCCGGCGTATCGCTACAATACCGATCAATACGCCGCCGTACGGATAACCTAAGCACCATGGAAACTCAGAACTCGACTCCGCCGCGCAATGCACCGCGCGCCACGCTGACCGCCGCCAACTGGGCCGAGGCGGCGCTGGACGCGATCGCCGAAAACGGCATCGAGGCGGTGGCGGTGGAACCGCTGGCACGGCGCCTGGGCGTCACCAAGGGCAGCTTCTACTGGCACTTCACGCATCGCGAGGCGCTGCTGCATGCGGCGCTGGAACTGTGGGAGCGCTACGAGACGGCCGACACCATCGCCCGTGCCGAAAACGGCGCCGACACCCGCGAGCGTCTGCACTCGCTGTTCTTCCAGCTGGCGAATACCGACCAGCGCAGCGAGCGCGTGTTGCTGGCGCTGTCGGGCTCGGACAACGCCGCCGCGCGTGCCTGCGTGCAGCGTGTCACCGAGTGCTGGCGCGCCTACATGGAAGACGCCTACAAGGCGCTGGGCATGAACCAGACCGGCGCCAAGCATTGGGCGACGCTGGCCTACTCCACCTATATCGGCACGGTGCGCATGCGCCGCGACAACCCCGACGCGCTGCCAACCGGCAGCGATTTCAACGACTACCTGCGCTTCCTGATCCGCATGCTGATCCCCGGCCCGACACCGGCCGGCGAGTTGCCGAACACGCCGCGCGCCGCCGGCGAGCGGCTGTCGGCCTGAGCCGAAAGCGCGACCCGGTTTCTTTAGCTTAGGAGGAGTTCGTCATGACTCTGTTGATTGCAACGCTGGGTGTCGTTGCCGTGGCCTGGGTGTTGGCCTATGTCGGCGCACCGCTGTGGCTGTGGACGCTGCTGTCCGCCGCCGCGTATGCCAGCGCCGTGTTCACCGGATCCATCGGCCTGTTCGGCGCGATCGCGCTGGGTATTCCGCTGGCGATTCTCGCCTTCCTCAATGCGGTGCCGTTGCGCCGCGCGCTGATCACCCGGCCGGTGTTCGGCGTGTTCAAGAAAGTGCTGCCGGAAATGTCCTCGACCGAGCGCGAGGCGCTGGAGGCCGGCGATGTCTGGCTGGAGGGCGAGATGTTCCGCGGCCGCCCCGACTGGTCCAAGCTGCTCAGCTTCAGCTACACCAAGTTGACCAGGGAAGAGCAGAGCTTTCTCGACAACGAGGTCGAGGCACTGTGCAAGCTGGTCGACGACTGGAAGCTGGAGTTCGAAGATCGCGATCTGCCGCCGGCTGCCTGGCAGTACATCAAGGACCACGGCTTCTTCGCGATGCTGATCAAGAAGGAGTACGGCGGCCTCGGTTTTTCGGCAGCGGCGCAGTCGGCCGTGGTCACCAAGCTGGCGACCAAGTCGATCACGCTGGCGGTCACCGTGATGGTGCCGAACTCGCTCGGCCCGGGCGAGTTGCTGATGCATTACGGCACCGAGGCGCAGAAGCAGCAGTGGTTGCCCGGCCTGGTCAACGGCACCGAGATTCCGTGCTTCGGTTTGACCGGCCCGGAAGTCGGCTCGGATGCGACTGCGATGCCGGATTCCGGCGTGGTCTGTTACGGCGAGCACGAAGGTAAGAAAGTGCTCGGCATCAAGCTGAATTTCAGCAAGCGCTACATCACGCTGGCGCCGGTTGCGACCGTGGTCGGCCTCGCCTTCAACCTGCGCGATCCGGAAGGCCTGCTCGGCGACGGCAAAAAGAGCGACTACGGCATTACCTGCGCGCTGGTACCGGCCAAGCACGACGGCATCCACATCGGCCGCCGTCACTATCCGGGCGCGGCTTTCATGAACGGCCCGATCTTCGGCAAGGATGTCTTCATTCCGGTGGAATGGATCATCGGCGGCCCGGGAAAAGCCGGCAAAGGCTGGCGCATGCTGGTCGAATGCCTGAGCGCCGGCCGCGGCATTTCGCTGCCGGCGCTGGCCACGGCCGGTGGCCAGGCCGCGTATCGCATGGTCGGTGCCTACGGCCGCATCCGTCGCCAGTTCCGCATGGCGGTCGGCAAGTTCGAAGGCGTGCAGGAAGCCACCGGCCGCATCGCCGGCAACACCTATACGCTCGAAGCGATGCGCATCCTCACCGCCTCGGCCGTGGATCACTGCGCGCCGTCGGTGGTCACCGCGATCGCCAAGTACCACATGACCGAGACGATGCGGAAAGTCGTCGCCGACTCGATGGACGTGCTCAGCGGCCGCGGCGTGCAGCAGGGCCCGCGCAATCCGCTGGCGATGGCCTACAAGGCGACGCCGATCGCGATCACCGTGGAAGGCGCGAACATCCTGACGCGCAACCTGATGATCTTCGGCCAGGGCGCGATCCGCTGCCACGAATACGTGTTTCCGGAAATGGAAGCCGCGCGCGAAAACGATCTGCCGGCGTTCGACAAGCTGCTGTTCGGCCACATCGGCTTCTCGGTGAATCGCGGCGTCCGCGCATTGACCTTGGGCCTGAGCGCTTCGGCGCTGGCGAAGTCGCCGGTCTCCGGCCCGATGGCGCCGTACTTCAAGCAGTTCGAGCGCTTCTCGGCCGCGCTGGCGTTCAGCAGCGACGTGACCATGGGCGTGCTCGGCGGTGAACTCAAGCGCAAGGAGCGCCTGTCGGCGCGCCTCGGCGACGTGCTGTCGCAGCTCTACATCGGCTGCGCGGTGATGAAGTTCTTCATCGAGAACGGCCAGAAGGAAGACGAGCTGAACTACGCGCGTTGGGCGCTGGACCAGTGCCTGTTCGAAATCGGCAAGGCCTTCGAAGGCTTCTTCGAGAACTTCCCGGTGCGCTTCGTCGCGCGCGTGATGCGCCTGGCGGTGTTCCCGCTGGGCAATCACTACAAGCCGGTGTCGGACGCGCTCAACGCCGAACTCGCCGACCACATGATGGAAGACAGCGAGCTGCGCGATCGGCTGAGCCACCTGGTGTTCGTCAACGGCGGCAAGGACGAGGCGATCGGCCGCATCGAGCACGCCTTCAATCTGCTGCTGAAGGCGGAAGCGCCGTACTTGAAGTATTTCAAGGCGATGTCCAAGGGCGACCTCGCCGGCCACGACACCGCCTCGCGTCTGAAGGAAGCGGTCGCGCGTGGCCTGCTGAATCCGGAAGAGGCGCAAGCCGTGGCCGAGTACGACGCGGCGCGCTACGACGTGATCCTGACCGACGACTTCAGCGCCGACTACGTCGCCGGCCACTACGCCGCCGAGCCGGAAAGCGCGCGCGCGCAGGTGCTGGAGTTCACCGGCAGCCGCGCGCGGGTTGCCTAGAGCTTCCCAGAGCCGGCAGTCGTGCAAAAAGGCCGGGGATGACCCGGCCTTTTTGCTGTCCAAGTCCGCACAACATTCTCCCGTAACGCGAACTCCGGTAGCCTTCGGCCCCATGACCATGACACGGATGCCCACCCCGATGCTGCTCGCCCGCCTGGCTCGCCCGTTTGCGGTGGCCGCCGCGCTGCTCGCCGCGCAGCCGGTGCTGGCGGTGGCGCCCAGCCTGCTGGTGCCCAGTTCGCTGCCCTACAACGTCTACCGCGGCGACTCCCTGCTCGGCGAAGGCAAGATTTCACTCAAGCCCGCCAGCTCGCCGGACTGCTGGTTCTACAGCCAGGAGGCCTCGCCGAAAGGCTGGCTTAAGATGCTCTCCGGCGACGTGCTCGAGCAGAGCAATTTCTGCCTGGTCGACAACAAGATCCGGCCGGTGGCCTATCGCTACAGCCGCGACGGCGTCGGCTCGTCGAAAGAGAATTTCTCGCTGCGCTTCGACTGGGCCAAGAGCCAGGCGATCTACCAGAACGGCGACGTGCGCCCGGTCACCGAGGGCACGCTGGACCGGCTCAGCATCCAGCTGGCGCTGCGCGACTGGCTGCTGACCGAGCGCGCCGCCACCGGCAAGGAGCCCAGCGGCGAGCACGAGGTGAAGTTCGCCGATCGCAAGAAAGTCGACAGCTATCGCTTCGAAGTGCGCGCGCACGAGCGCGTCACCGTGCCGGCCGGCAGCTTCGACACGGTGCGGCTGGATCGCACCGACAGCAAGACGCGCCGCGCGCAGTTCTGGCTGTCGCCGGAGCACGGCTACATCGTCATCAAGGCCGAGCAGCAGCGCGACGACGATCCGGTGGTCAAGCTGATGCTGAGCAAGATGCCGCCGGAGCTGGTGGCGGTGCCGGTCAAGCCGGATTGAAGACCGCTTCTGGAATCTCCGTTCGTCCCGAGTAGCCGCGATGCGGCGTATCGAGGGACCGGGTCGCGGTCTGGCCCCTCGATACGCCCACTAAAGTGGGCTACTCGGGACGAACGGATTGAGTGAGAGCCGCGGGCTCACATCCACGCGGGCTCACATCCAAGGGAATGATCCGCCGTCGCGCGTGTCTCAACGCGGAACAATAACGACGCGTCCACGCGTTTTCAGGGAGGAAGATGCCGCACCACGCGCCGCTGATCGCCGCCATCGTCGCCGGCATCGTGCTCGCGACCGTGCTCGGCGCCATTGCCAACCGCTTGCGGTTGTCGCCGCTGGTCGGCTATCTGCTCGCCGGTGTGCTGGTGGGGCCGTTCACGCCGGGCTTCGTCGCCGACCAGGAGCTGATTCCGCAGCTCGCCGAAATCGGCGTGATCCTGCTGATGTTCGGTGTCGGCCTGCATTTTTCGCTCAGCGATCTGCTGTCGGTCAAACACATCGCCATCCCCGGCGCGCTGGTGCAGATCGCGGTCGCCACCGCGATGGGCGTCGGCCTCGCGCTGTTCCTCGGCTGGGGCGTCGCTGCCGGCCTGGTGTTCGGCCTCGCGCTATCGGTGGCCAGCACCGTGGTGCTGCTGCGCGCGCTGGAGGAACGCAAGCTGACCGAGACGCCGCGCGGCAAGATCGCGGTGGGCTGGCTGATCGTCGAGGATCTGGCGATGGTGCTGGTGCTGGTGCTGCTGCCGGTGTTCGCCGAAGCGCAGCGCGGCGACGGCGCCACGCCGCTGCAGCTGCTCGGTACGGTCGCCCTGACGCTGGGCAAGGTCGCGATCTTTGTCGCGCTGATGCTGGTCATCGGTCGGCGGCTGATTCCCAAGCTGCTGGAGCGCGCCTCGCTCAGCGGCTCGCACGAGCTGTTCACCTTGACCGTGCTGTCGATCGCGCTCGGCGTCGCCTTCGGCTCGGCCGCGCTGTTCGGCGTCAGTTTCGCGCTCGGCGCGTTCTTCGCCGGCATGGTGCTCAACGAGTCCGAGCTGTCGCACGAGGCGGCGCAGGAGACGCTGCCGCTGCGCGATGCGTTCGCGGTGCTGTTCTTCGTTTCGGTGGGCATGCTGTTCGACCCGAGCATCCTGCTGCGCGAGCCGCTGCAGGTGCTGGCGACGCTGGGCATCATCGTCGTCGGCAAATCGATCGCGGCGCTGTTGATCGTGCGTGCGTTCGGCCACGGCCTGCCGACCGCGTCGACGATCGCCGCGAGCCTGGCGCAGATCGGCGAGTTCTCTTTCATCCTGGTGACGATGGGCGGCGATCTGCAGCTGCTGCCCGCCGGTGCCAGCGACCTGGTGCTGGCCGGCGCGATCCTGTCGATCCTGCTCAACCCGCTGCTGTTCGTCGTACTCGACCGGCTCGAGGCGCGCGGGCGCAGCAAGCAAACCATGGAGCCGGTGTCGCTGGGTTACAGCGACCACAACGTGCTGGTCGGCTTCGGCCGTGTCGGCGCGCAGATCGGCGAACAGCTGCGCGGCAAGGACTATCCGCTGGTGGTGATCGAAACCCAGGACGACCCGGCCGACGCCGCGCGCAAGCAAGGGCTGCCGCTGGTGTTCGGCAACGGCGCGACCCAGGACCTGCTGCGCGCCGCCGGCATCAAGCGCGCATCGCGGCTGCTGGTGGCGATCCCGAATGCGCTGGAGGCGGCGCGCATCATCGAGCTGGCGCGCGCCGACAATCCGGGCATCGAGGTGATCGCGCGCGCCCATTCCGACGCCGAGGAAAAACACCTGCGCAAGAGCGGCGCCGACCAGATCGTCATGGGCGAGCGTGAAATCGCACGCTGCATGGCCGAGCTGGTCCGCTCGCCGCAGGTCGTCCCGCTGCCGGTCTGAGCGGGCGCTGTCGTTCCCGCTTGCGCGGGAATGACAGCAAGGGCACCCTAAACCAGCTTCAGCAACAGGGCGCCGATCCTGCGCGTGAAGTTGGTGTACGGCGGATAGAACAGCGCGGCCAGCTGGTAGCGGTTACGCACCACCGAGCGCTCGTGCGAGAACGCCTTGAAGCCGTAAATGCCGTGGGCGCTGCCGATGCCGGAGTTGTTGACGCCGCCGAATGGCAGACGGCCGTGAATGAACTGCACCACCGAGTGGTTGATGCAGGTGCCGCCGGCACTGGTGCGCTTGAGCAGCGAGTCGATGTTGCTGTCCTTGCGGCTCCAGATATACAGCGCCAGCGGCTTGGGACCGGCGTTGATGTCGGCGACGACCTTGTCCAGATCGTCGTAGCCGATCACCGGCAGCAGCGGCCCGAAGATTTCTTCGCTCATGATCTTCGCATCGGCCGGGATGTCGGTGAGCAAGGTCGGCGCGACGAAGCAGTCGCCCTCGCTGACGCTGCCGCCGGTCAGCACCTTGGCGCCGCGGGCGGTGGCGTCGTTGAGCAGGCCGGCGACGCGCGCGGTGTGGCGCTGGTTGACCACCCGAGCGAGATACGGCGAGGCCATCTGCGCCTGCTGGGTTTCGCCGTACGACGAGGCCAGCACCTCGCGGCAGGCCTTGATGAAGGGCTCCTTCACCGAGTTGTGCACGTAGATGTGGTCCGGCGCGATGCAGGTCTGGCCGTTGTTGGTGTACTTGCCCCACATGATGTTCTTCGCCGCCACGACGATGTCCGCGCTCTCGTCGACGATGGTCGGCGACTTGCCGCCGAGCTCGAGCGTGACGCTGGTCAGATGCTTGGCGGCGGCGTTCATCACCACCTTGCCGATCGCCGGGCTGCCGGTGAAGAAGATGTGATCGAAGGGCAGCTCCAGCAGCGCGGTCGACACCGAGGCGTCGCCGTCGAAGATCGCGACTTCATCCTCCGGGAACAGCTCGCGCACCAGGCGCACCATCACCGCGGTGGTGTGCGGCGTCATTTCCGAGGGCTTCAGCATCACCGTGTTGCCGGCGGCGATCGCCGACACCAGCGGGCCGAAGGTCAGGTTCACCGGGTAATTCCACGGCGAAATGATCAGGCAGCGGCCGCGCGGTTCGTGCTGCACCCAGGCCTGGGTGCCGAACATCATCATCGTCGGGAACACGCGCTGCGGCTTCATCCAGCGCTTGAGGTGGCGCAACGCGTCGTTGGCCTCCATCACCACCGGCAGGATTTCGGTCAGATCGACTTCGGCGGCGGGCTTCTTGAAGTCGCGCATGCCGGCTTCGTAGAAATCCTGGCTCGCGGCCAGCACCGCGGCCTTGAGTTTGCGGATCTTGGCGGCGCGCTCTTCGCGCGTCGAGGTGCGCAGGCGTAGCGCGGTGTCGCGCTGGCGCTCGAAAACGCGGTTGATTTCCGAGTTCAACGGTGAGGGCTTGGAGGCATCGGAGCTGGCCGCCGGGCGAGCCCCGGGCAGGTAGGACACGTTGGCGTTCATCGATATCTCCTCGCAAAGATCAAACTAGAAAATCAAACGATCGGTCAGTGGCAGGGATTATAGGCCCGGCCCGTTGCTGCGACTATTGTGACCACAGCGTCGGCAATGCTAGAACGTCCGGCGCAGCGGGTGTACTACCCGCCCGGCGTGGACCGTACAACTAGAACGATAAGGAGCCGCAGCAGATGACCAGAAAGATGAATCCACTGGACGCCTCCTGGCTGTTCGTGGACTCGCAGCGCACGCCGATGCACGTCGGCGTGCTCGCCATCTTTTCGCTGCCCGCCGACGCCAGCCCGGATTTCATCAAGAACCTGTTCCTGCATCTGCGCAGCCCGGCGGGCTTCGTCGCGCCCTTCAACCTGCGTCTGAAAGCGCCACGGATCAAGGTGTTGAACAGCCGACTGATCCCGAGCTGGGAAGAAGACACCAATATCGATCTGGACTACCACCTGCGCCACAGCGCGCTGCCGCAGCCCGGCGGCGAGCGCGAACTCGGCGTGCTGGTGTCGCGGCTGCATTCGCATCCGCTGGATTTCGCACGGCCGCTGTGGGAATGCCACATCATCGAAGGCCTGGCCAACGACCGCTTCGCGCTGTACATGAAGATGCACCACTCGCTGGTCGACGGCGTCGGCGGCATGCGCATGGTCAGCCGGCTGCTGTCGCCGGACGATACCGCGATGAACCTGCCGCCGCCCTGGGCGGTCGGCACCGGCGAGAAGAGGCGCGTCGCTCGCGAGGCCGGCCCGAGCTGGCAGCAGCTCGCCGAGCAGACCAAGGCGCAGACGCGCTACGTGCCGAGCCTGGCGCGCGCGATCAGCACTACGTGGAAGGAGGCGGTGCAACACACCCATCCGGAGCTGGGCTCGCCGTTCCGCGCGCCGCGCTCGATCCTCAACGGCAAGGTTTCGGCGCAGCGCCGCTTCGCCACCCAGCACTACGATCTGACGCGGATGCGCGTGCTCGCCAAGCGCGCCAAGGTCACGCTCAACGATGTGTTCCTGGGCCTGTGCGCGGCCGCGCTGCGGCGCTATCTGGAAGAACTCGACGCGCTGCCGGAGGAGCCGCTGACCGCCGGCCTGCCGGTGTCGGTGCGCGCCGCCGGCGACGGCGGCAGCGGCAATGCGATCAGCTTCATCATCGCCAACCTGCACACGCATATCGCCGACCCGCTGGAGCGGCTGTCGCTGATCCGCGACTCGACGCAGAAAGCCAAGGCCAAGTTCCAAACCCTGCCGAAAGAGGCGATCACCGCCTACACCAGCCTGTTCATGGCGCCGTTCATGCTGCAGCTGATGACCGGCCTCGGCGGCCTGATGCGGCCGATGTTCAACATCACCATCAGCAACGTGCCCGGCCCGGACCAGATCCTGTACTTCAACGGCGCGCGCATGGACCAGATGTACCCGCTGTCGCTGCTCAGCCACGGCCAGGCGGTGAACATCACCGTGGTCAGCTACGCCGGCCAGTTCAACGTCGGCTATACCGGTTGCCGCGACACGCTGCCGCACATGCAGCGCATTTCGGTCTACACCGGCGAGGCGCTGCTGGAGCTGGAGGCCTTGCTAGGCATCGAGCCGGCGAAGGCCTGACACGAAGAGGAGCTGAGCATGACCGCAGACCGCATCGAAAAGCAGCGCGTTCTGCAGGCGCCGCGCGAACGGGTCTGGCAGGCGGTCAGCGAGGCGCCGCGTTTCGGCTACTGGTTCGGCGTCGATTTCGACGGGCCTTTTGTCGAGGGCGCGCGCATCACCGGGCGCATCGCGCCGACGCAGGTCGACGCCGAAGTCGCGCGATTGCAGGAACCGTACAGAGGCATGGCCTTCGAGTTCCTTGTCGAGCGCATCGAGCCGCTGCGACGGATCAGCTTCCGCTGGCACCCGTTCGCGATCGATCCGACGGTCGACTATTCGGCCGAGACGATGACCTTGATCGAGTTCGTGCTGACCGAGCAGGGCGACGCCACGCTGCTGACGATCAGCGAGTCTGGCTTCGATCAGATTCCGGCGCAGCGTCGTGCGCAGGCATACGCGGCGAACGAAGGCGGCTGGACGCATCAGCTGGAGCTGGTGGCGAAGTACCTGGCGCTGAAAACGCCGGATTGATGGCCTGTAGGAGCGGACCCTGTCCGCGACGGTGTTCTCGCCGAAAGAGTCGCGGACAGGGTCCGCTCCTACAGGTTCGCTAATCAGTCGTGGCGCGAGCCGTGACCCGCCGACCCACGATCAGTACGCGATCTCCTGCAGCAGCTGCGCATGCAGCGACGCATTGCTGGCCAGCACGCTGGTCGTGTCCAGCCCGACCGCGCCGCCGCTCAGATCGGTGAACACACCGCCAGCCTCGCGCACGATCACGGTCAGCGCGGCGATGTCGAGGATGTTCACGTCCGACTCGATTACCGCGTCGATGCGCCCGGTCGCCAGCAGGTGATAGTGCAGAAAATCGCCGTAGCCACGAATGCGGTGCAGGCGCGGAATCAGGCCGCCGAGCCGCGACCAGGCGTCCGGCTTGCGCGCCAGGCTGGCGAGATTGCCGGTCGACAGCGTCGTCTTCGCAATCTCGCTGGCGTTCGCCAGCTTCAGCCGCTCGCCATCGAGCCACGCGCCCTGGCCCTTCTCCGCGTGCAGGATTTCGCCGCGGCTGTCGTTCCAGCACGGCGCGCTGGACACGCCCAGTACCAGCTCGCCGCGGTGCATCAGCGCGATCTGCACCGAGAACATCGGGTAGCCGCGGACAAAGCTCTTGGTGCCGTCGATCGGGTCGACCAGCCACAGGTAGTCGGCATCCGCGCGATCGCGGCCGGTTTCCTCGCCGTAGAAGCCATACGCCGGAAAGCGCTGTTTCAATATCGCGCTGATCGCCTTTTCGGCGGCGACATCGACCTCGGTCACCGGACTGGCGTCGGACTTGTAGTCCACCGCGAAATTGCCGCGGTAGGCGCGGCGGATGATCGCGTTGGCGGCTTCGGCGGCGTCTAGCGCGGCCTGGAGTTGGGGGCTGGGCATCGGTTTCCGGCTGGGTCGGGTCTGCGCTGCGAATGATAGCCGCGAGACAACCGGGGCTGTGGATGCGTAGAATCCGGGCTGCAGGTGCCCCGAAGGCCGATCGGCGTTCGGGGTTAAACGGGAAGTTCGTGCGATGCGAACACTGCCCCCGCAACGGTGAATGGTCGGTACCTTTTTCTTTCGGGTACCCATAGGGTCTTGCTTACGCCACTGTCTTACGACGGGAAGGCGCAAGACCTGCGAACCATGAGTCCGGAGACCGGCCTGCCAGCATCTTTCTCCGTGGTCGCGGCGGGCGACTTAGCGGGTGTGGCTAGAGCCCACGCCGACCACGGTTGCGTCTGTGCGAAACAACAGAGCATGCCGTGTCAGGGAGTTCGAGGTTTTCTTATCCGCTGTTGCTGTGTCGGCTGTCGACGGCGCTGCTCGTCGCCTGGCCGGCGGGCTCGCGCGCGGCCGACGACGCGGCGCCGGTGGAGCTGGCGCCGGTGGTCGTCGAAGGCGAGCGCAGCGAGCTGCAGGACAGCGGCGTGGTGATCCGTGTGCCGGTCGCGCCGCTGGGCGCCAGCGATCTCGCCGAGCTGCTGGCGTCGTTGCCTGGCGTGCAGGTGCGCAGCAGCGGCGGCCTCGGCAGCTACAGCGAAGCCAGCCTGCGCGGCAGCAGCGGCCGGCAGGTGCGCGTGCTGCTCGACGGCCTGCCACTGGACACCGGCGGCGGCGAGGCCAGCAGCCTGTCGCTGATCAGCCCGCTGCTGCTCGACGAGGTCGATGTCTACAAGGGCCGCGTGCCGGTCGGCCTCGGCAGCGGCCTCGCCGGCACGATCAACCTGCGCAGCCGCCGCGAACTCGCCGCGCCCGTGGTCGGCGCGGCGACGATCGGCAGCTATGGCCAGCGCCAGCTCGATGTCGCCGGCCAGCTCAGCGACAGCCTGCAGCTCGCGCTCGGCGGCCAGGCCGCCGACAACGACTTCCGCTACGTCAACCCGTACAAGCCTTTCGATCCGAACGATCCGGATCGCACCGCGAAGGAAGAGCGCCAGAACGCGGCGACGCGCCAGTACTACGGCCTGCTGCGCTATCGTGGGCCGATCGAAGTCACCGCGCACGTCGTCGACGACATGCAGCAGCTGCCGACGCGGCTCAATGCCGACGACAGCGACGCCGAGCTCGACACGCGCTCGTATGCGCTGTCACTCGCCAGCCCGGAGGACGCGGCCTGGCAGAGCGCGCTGTCGCATCGCTACACGCGCGAAACCTTCCGCGATCCGGACAGCCAGGTCGGGCTCGGCGCGCAGGGCACGGTGTCGGACACGCAGCGCACGCTGGCCAGCCTCGGCCGGCGCTTCGACAAGCTGCAGGACACGCTCAGCGTCGAGCACACCGAATATTCGGCTGAAGACCAGTACGGCAATCTGCCGACCCGCTCGGCGCGGCGCAGCAGCATCGGCAACGGCATCGCGTATCAGAGCGGCGAGGCGTTCAAGTACAACGCCAGCCTGCAGGCCGGCTGGTCGCGTGACGACGCCGGCGGCGAGCACGATGCGCACTGGCAGTTCGAGCCCGCGGTGGGCGCCAACCAGCGCTTCGGCGCCTGCACCGCGGCGGCGAATCTGGGCCATCGCCAGCGCCTGCCGACGTTCTTCGAACGCTACGGCGATCGCGGCCTGTTCCGCGGCAATCCGGCGCTGGATCCGGAGAGCGCGAACTACGCCGACCTCGGCGCGCGCTGCGTGCCCGGCAATCGCTTTCAGCGCCTGGAGCTGACGCTGTTCGGCCAGGATCTGCACGATGCGATCAGCCCGACCTACAACGCCCAGGGCGTCGGCCGCTCGGTCAACACCGATCGAGCGCTGATCTACGGTGTCGAGCTGGACAGCGCCGGCGCGGCGCTCGGTTTCGGCTGGCAGCTCGGCGGCACCTGGCAGCACACCGAGGACCGCAGCGACGTGCGGGCAACGCGCGGCCAGCAGCTGCCGGGACGCTTCGAAACCCAGCTCAACGCGCGCATCGAGCGCAGCTGGCGGCAGATCATTTTCCACTACGCCTACCGGCTCGAAGCCGGCGCGTATTACGACAGCGCCAACCTGCTGAAGTCGCCGGAACTGCAGCGCCACGACGTCGGCGCGCGCGGCGCGATCGGCACGCTCGGCTGGTCGCTGCAGGCACTGAATCTCGGCGACGACCGCGTCGAGCAGTTCAACGGCTATCCGGCGCCGGGCCGCCGCGTGCTGCTGTCGCTGAGCTTTCCCTACCAGGCCTCCGCGCCGCCGCCCGATTTCGATTCGCAACACGACACGACGCACGATTCGATGACAAGAGGAGTATCCAATGATCCAATTCAAAACTAACTTCGCACTGCTGCTGCCAGCCCTGCTGCTCGCCGCTTGCGGCGGTAGCAGCTTCAACGACGATGCCGACGCCACCGATGCCGCAGTGATCGCGACGCGCGCGCCGGACTACAGCGCCGGCGCGGTGTCGCTGGTCGGTGTCGATACCCCGTACGCTGCGCAGACCAATGTCTCCACATCGACCACCTCCGATACTTTCGTGCGCAGCGGCGGCGATCACTTCTTCGTGATCAAGCGCTTTGGCAGCGACCAGGTGCTGCGTTACGAAGCCAGGACGCCGTCGACGCCGACCTGGACCTACTCGACGCAGGACGCGAGCGACGGCTCAAACGACAGCAATCCTTCCGACCTGATCATCGCCAGCCCGACCAAGGCCTATCTGCTGCGTTACGGCTCCGGCAAGCTGTGGATCGTCAATCCTTCGGCGACCAGCGAAGCCAACTTCAAGACCGGTGAAATCGACCTGTCCTCTTACGACGGCGACGGCATTCCGGAGATGACCGCCGGCCTGATCAAGGACGGCAAGCTCTACGTGCTGCTGCAGCGTCTGACGAACTTCGATGCGACGCAGGTCGGCTCCGTCGTGGTCATCGACGTCGCCAGCAATGCCGTGCAGCGCAGCATCGACCTGCCGGTCTACAACCCGGGCAGCCTCGCCGCGCTGCCGGCCAGCAACAAGATCCTGGTGATCGCCGCCGGCAGCTACGGCAGCTACCCGGACTACGTCACGCAGTACAACGGCGGTCTGGTCAGCCTCGATACCAGCAGCAACACCGCCAGCCTGGTGCTCGACGATGGCGACGGCAGCACGCATGCCTACGGCCAGTTCCTCGATCTGGCCGTGGTGGCCAGCGACCGCGCCTACTTCATCGGCAGCACCGGCTTCGGCGCCGACCAGACGCTGTATCGCATCAATCCCTCGGTGACGCCGATCGCGCCGGTGATCGTCAGCGGGTTCAGCACCAAGGCGCTGGGTTCGCTGGCGGTGGATCCGGCCGGCAAACTCTGGGTCGGCCGCACCGACGACGATGCGCCGGGCGTGAGCATTCTCGGCTACTCCGGCGGCAGCGAAACCGTCGCCGCCGCATTGGTCGACACCGTGCTGACGCCGATCAACATCGACTTCGTCAGCGTGCCGGCTGAATAGGCCGGCGAGCACGGCAAGCATTTGCGGCGGAGTCGGGCTAGTCTCGGCTCCGCCGTTTTCTTTTCGGACATCGGGAATCTTCATGGGCAACCGTTTGAGCAAGATCGTCACGCGCACCGGCGACAAGGGCACCACCGGCCTGTCTACCGGCGATCGCATCGCCAAGTTCGAACCGCGTGTGAAAGCGATGGGTGAAACCGACGAGTTGAATTCGCAGATTGGCGTGCTGCTGACACAGAAGCTGCCGGCGGCTATTCGCGCGACGCTGGAGCGCGAGCAGCACACCTTGTTCAACCTCGGCGGCGAGCTGTCGATGCCGGGCGCGGTGTTTCTGAAAGTCGAGGATGTCGAGCGGCTCGAAGCCGCCGGCGAAGCGCTCAACGAGCATCTGCCGCCGTTGAAGGAGTTCGTTCTGCCCGGCGGCAATCCTCAGGCCGCCACCTGCCATGTCGCGCGCGCGGTCGCGCGGCGTGTCGAGCGCCAGTTGTGGGAGCTCAACGCGGCCGAGCCCTTGAACGAAGAACTGCTGCGTTACGCCAACCGCATGTCGGACTATCTGTTCATCGCGGCGCGCACGTTGGCGCGCATGGATGGCGGCAAGGAGCCGACCTGGGTGAAGTGCTGAGCGAGCCCTGGTGCCGCGCCGACCCCTCGGGGCGGCTACTCGGGACGAACGGGGGTTTGTTCGCTCGAGTCAGCGATGCCGGGTTCTGGTCGGTTTGTTGCGTGCGTAATGCCGTTGCAACCGCAGCGGAGTCAGCCCATGTCGGACCGTCGTCACGCAAGCACCCAGGCCGGCAAGGCCCGCCTGGGCTGGATCCTCGGCATCGCGCTGCTGCTATCGATTGCCGTCGCGGCCTGGGTCAAGACCGGCCCGCATTCGCTAGGTGCACCTGATTTGCCGGCCGCGGCGAAAGTCGCGGTCGACAGCAAGCCGAATCTGCTGGTGATCATGACCGACGATCTCGATCAGCCGGCTTTCGATCTGATGCTGAAGACCGGCTGGCTGCCGAACATCGAGCACGGCCTGGTCGATCGCGGCATCAGCTTCGACAACAGCTATGTCAGCGACCCGGTGTGCTGCCCTTCGCGGGCGACCTACTTCACCGGCCAGTATCCGAAAAATCACGGCATTCTGAGCGTGACCAAGGGCGTCGCCTACTGGTATCTGGCGGCCGAGAATCGTGAAGACCGCGCGCTCGGCGTGATGATGCAGCAGGCCGGCTACTACACCGGACACATCGGCAAATACCTCAACGGCTACGGCATGTTTTCCTCGGAAGACCATGTGCCGAAGGGCTACGACGAGTGGTACGGCCTGCTCGATCCCTCGACCTACGACATGGTCGATTACAAGGTCAATCTGACCAAGGCTGGCGGCAAGACCGAAGTACGCGAGTATCACGCCGACCCGCGCAGCGGCGCCGACTACCAGACCGACAAGTTGGCCGACTGGGCGCTGGAATTTCTCGACGGCGCCAAGGGCAGCGGCAAGCCGTTCTATCTGACGTTGAAGCCGGTCGCGCCGCATATCGAGACCATGAGTTTTCGCGACGATCCGGCGTTGGGTTACCGAGGCACGTTCCGCGAATACATCCGCCCGGCGCCGCGCCACGAGTGCCTGGTGCGGCGCTTCATGCCGGACTACGTGGCGCAGGAAAAACCGGGCGAATGGTGCGCGCGCCGCTTGCCGGACAGCCTGGAGTTTCTGTCGAAACGGCCGTCATTCAACGTGCTCGACGCGAACAAGCATCCGCGGCTGGAACAAGTGCTGCAGAAGCTGACCGTCGAAAATGGCGACATCGGCGCGCTGGAACGCCAGCACCAGTTCCGCATGGCGGCGATGATCGCGGTCGACGACATGGTCGGCCGCGTGCTGGCAAAACTCGATGCGAACCAGCAGACGCAGGACACGATCATCGTGTTCACGTCCGACAACGGCTACTTCTTCGGCGAGCACGGGCTCAATTCCAAGCTGCTGCCTTACGAGGAATCGATACGCGTGCCACTGGTGATTCGCGTGCCCGGGGTGCAGCGCGCGCAGCATGTGCCGGCGATCGCGCTGAACAACGATCTGGCGCCGACCCTGAGCGACTACGCCGGCGCGCATCCGCTGCGCGACAGCGACGCCTTCGACGGCCGCAGCCTGCGCGCGCAGCTGTCGGATGCACCGGCGCCGTCGACCCGCCATCAGTTCATGGTCGAGCATTTCGTCGAGGCGACGACGATGGAACTGGCCGCGGATTTCCCGCTGTATCACAAGCTTTCCGAAGTCGCGACGCAGTTTCTCGGCAAGCTCGCCGGCTTCGAATTCGGCGCGCTCGGCAACCTGAGCTATCCGCCGTACAAGGCCGTGCGCCGGCAGGTCGACGGTGACAACTGGCTGTACGTGCAGTGGTACGACTCGCTGACCAATTCGCCGCAGGTGATCGACGTCGGCAAATGGAAAGTCGATTTCGAGGAGCTGTACGACCTGGATCGCGATCCGTATCAGATGGTCAATCTGGTGCCGCTGCTTGGCGATGCGGAGTACAAGAAAGCGGCGGCGGCGATGGCGAAGATGAAAAGCGATCTGGAGGCGTTCAAGGCCTGTGCGGCTGAGAGCTGTCGCGAGGCTGAGGATCGGTAGTCGCCGCGGTCTCGCAGTCGCGGATAGGATCCGCTCCTACAGGGAGCGCGAGCCGTTGTAGGAGCGGATCCTATCCGCGACTGAGGCCCATCAGCCACAAAAAAGGCCGGATAAACCGGCCTTTTTTGTCGCAACGCTGAAACCTACTTCATGCCCTTGGCATCGGCCTTCAGCGCTTCCGCACGATCCGTCTTCTCCCAGGAGAACGCGGTGTACTTCTCGCCGTTGACGCCGACGATGTCGAAGGGCTTGCGGCCGAAGTGGCCGTAGCTGGCGGTGAGCTGGTACATCGGGTGGATCAGGTCGAGCATCTTGACGATGCCGTAGGGGCGCAGGTCGAAGTGCTTGCGCACCAGCTTCTCCAGGCTGGCATCGCTGACGGTGCCGGTGCCGAAGCTGGTGACGAAGATCGAGGTCGGCTCGGCGACGCCGATGGCGTAGCTGACCTGTACCTCGCAGCGCTTGGCCAGGCCGGCAGCGACGATGTTCTTGGCGACATAGCGCGCCGCGTAAGCCGCGCTGCGGTCGACCTTGCTCGGATCCTTGCCCGAGAAAGCGCCGCCGCCGTGACGCGCCCAGCCGCCGTAGCTGTCGACGATGATCTTGCGCCCGGTGAGGCCGCAGTCGCCGACCGGGCCGCCGATGACGAAGTTGCCGGTCGGGTTGATGTGGAACTTGGTGTTCTTGCTGATCCACTTCGCCGGCAGCACCGGCTTGAGGATCTCTTCCATCACGCCTTCGCGCAGCGTCTTCAGCTTGACGCTGGGGTCGTGCTGAGTCGACAGCACCACCGCGTCGAGGCCGACGGCGACGCCGTCCTTGTAGCGCAGCGTGACCTGGCTCTTGGCGTCGGGGCGCAGCCACGGCAGCGGCGACTTCTTCGCCTTGCGCACTTTGGACTGCTGCTCGACGATGCGGTGGCTGTAGTAGATCGGCGCCGGCATCAGTTCCTTGGTCTCGTCGCAGGCGTAGCCGAACATCAGGCCCTGGTCGCCGGCGCCCTGTTCTTCGGGGCTCTTGCGATCCACACCCATCGCGATATCCGGCGACTGCTTGCCGATCAGGTTGAGCACGCCGCAGGTGGCGCCGTCGAAGCCGACGTCGGAGCTGGTGTAGCCGATGTCGGTAATGACCTTGCGCACCAGGGCCTCGAGGTCAACCCAGGCGGTGGTGGTGATTTCGCCGGCGACGATCGCGACGCCGGTCTTGACCAGGGTCTCGCAGGCCACGCGGGCGGCCTTGTCCTGCGTCAGGATCGCATCGAGAACCGCATCCGAGATCTGGTCGGCGACCTTGTCGGGGTGGCCTTCGGAAACGGATTCGGACGTGAACAGATATTCGGACATCAACGCACTCCAGGGAAGAACGACGCTAAAGCAGTAAGCGGGGGAAGGGGCGATCCGCACATGCGGATGCACGGATGGTCGCGCATTGTAGCGACAGCTTTTGGCTGACGATAGGGACGCGGCCGTAGAGCGAAACGTTAGCGCACCAGCGCGCTCAAGGCCTGCAGATGCTGCGGATACTCGCCCGCCAGTTGCGACAGATTCATGAAATCGTGATCGGCGTAGTCAAACCCCGGCAGCACGACCTCCGACACCAGCGCGTGTGAGACGTCCGCCGGCAGCTGGCTGGCTTTCCAGACGCCGCCCGGGACTTCGAGGAACAGCTGCTGCCCGGGCGCGGTGCCCAAGGTCACGGTGCGCAGGCCGCCGTCGGCTTCCACCAGGTAATAGTCGACCGGGCCGCCATGCTGCAGGTAATGCAGGATCGTCGAGCGGTTGCGGTGCAGCCGGCCGATGGGCGAGCGCCGCTCCAGCAGGTAGTGGATCGAGCTGGCGGCGGCGCGATCGCCGCCCGGCGTGGCGAGCACGCGGCTGTCGGTATAGATGCGGCGGAACCAGCCGCCTTCGGGATGAGGCTCCAGGCCGAGACGGGCGATCCAGTCCGCGGCCGTGGTCATCGTGCCGCGATCAGCCGAAGTGGCAGATGTAATGCAGCGGCTCGATCGCCTCGATGTCGAAGGCCGAGTCGCCGGCCACGTCGAAGCTCTGGCCACCGGCGTAGTCGGTCCAGCTGCCGGCGCCGGCGAGCTTGACCTTGCAGCGCCCGGCGACCAGTTCCATGCGCTCGGGGGCGCCGGTGGTGAAATGCAGAGTGGACGGCAGGATCACGCCGACCGATTTGCGCGTGCCGTCGGCGAGCAGCACCGTGTGGCTGACGCACTTGCCGTCGAAGTAGACGTTGGCCCGGGTCTGCACCGAGACATTGCTGAGTACCGGATCGAGCGTCGCCGCCATCAGATTTCTTCCATCACGAAGTCGAGCTTGCCGGCGCCGCAGTCCGGGCAGGTCCAGTCGTCCGGTACGTCTTCCCACTTGGTACCGGCCGGAATGCCCTCGAACGGGATTCCCTTTTCTTCGTCGTACACGAAATCGCAAACCAGGCAGCGCCACTTCTTCATGATGGAAACAGTTCGTCTGTGGGGATAGGAAACAGGCAGGGGCGGCGCCGAAACAGCGCCGCCCTGAAGTCCCCCGATTATGCCTGAGCTAGGCGGCTTTCGGCGCCGTCGATGCGGCCGAATACTGCGCCAATACGCGTTCGCGCAGCGCCGGCTGGATGTTGGCGCGGGTCATGTCGCCGCGATGATGGGCAACGACTTTCGGGTCCATCACGCGGAACCACAGCGGCGGGAAGTAGGCCAGCAGGATCATCGACGCATAGCCCGAGGGCAGCTGCGGCGCCTCGGAGAAATGGCGCAGCGCCTGGTACGGCCGCGTCGGGTTGGCGTGGTGATCGGAATGGCGCTGCAGGTGGTACAGGAACAGATTGGTAACGACGTGGTTGCTGTTCCAGCTGTGATGCGGCTGGCAGCGCTCGTAGGAGCCGTCCGGCCGCTGCTCGCGCTTCAGGCCGTAGTGCTCCAGGTAGTTGACGACTTCCAGCAGGCTGCCGCCGTAAGCCGCCTGCAGCAGCATGAACGGCAGCGCGATCCAGCCCAGCCACAGGGTCATCGCACCGAAGATCACGGCGCTCAGCGCCCAGGATTGCAGGTTGTCGTTGCTCCAGTGCCAGACCGATTTACCCTGCTTGTTGAGCCGGCGCTTCTCGATGTTCCAGGCCGAGGCCACCGAGCCAATCACGCAGCGCGGCAGGAACTGCCAGAAGGTTTCGCCGAAGCGCGCGGACGCGGGGTCTTCCGGGGTCGCGACGCGCACGTGGTGGCCGCGGTTGTGCTCAACGTAGAAGTGGCCGTAGACCACCGGCGCCAGCGCCAGCTTGGCGAGCCAGCGATCCAGCTTGTCGGTGGCGTGGCCGAGTTCGTGGCCGATGTTGATCGCGCCGCCGGAGACGCCGCCGACGGTCAGCAGCAGGCCGAGCAGCTCCCACCAGGCCAGCGGCTGGGTCACCGCGATCCAGGTGCCGACAACGAAGCTGGCGTACTGGATCGGGATCGCGAAGTAGATCGCCCAGCGGTAGTAGCGCTCCTGCGACAGGCTGGCCACGCGCTCTTCCGGCGGGTTGTCCAGGTCGGTGCCGCGCAGCGTGTCGAGCAGCGGGATCACGCCGTAGACGAAGACCGGCCCCAGCCACCAGAACAGGCCCCAGCCGGTAAGCCAGTAGCCGAGGAAGGCGTACAGAGGCAGGCCGACGATAACGCCGCCAAGCAGCCACAAGGGGCGCTTCTTGTCGGTCCAGGCCAGGGGATTGCTTGCTGTCGTGTTCATGCAGATGTCCTCGCTTCGCTTGTTCAGGTTCTTAATCGACCGTTCAATTAAGTTAAATCAAACCGCCGTACGGGGTCAAGCCCAGGCCGGTGGCCCGATCGCGTCCTGTTACGGCCTGTGACCGAAAGCGATCCCTTGCCTGCTTTTTGCTAGCTTGCGCCTTACCAAACAGAACGATTGCCGGGTGGCCTCGCCGCCCGAACGGAGACTCGTGTACCTCGTCGCGCTGAAAATGCTGTTCGGCGATCAGTCCAAGTACATGATGCTGGTCAGCGGCATGGCCTTCGCGACCCTGCTGATGGCGCAGCAGAGCGCGCTGTTCTGCGGCCTGATGAGCTGGACCTATTCGCCGCTGGTGAACATGCGCGCCAGCATCTGGGTCGCCGACCCCAAGGTCGAGCAGGTCAACGAGAACAAGCCGCTGCGCGACACCGACGCCGACCGCATCCGCTCGGTCGACGGTGTCGCCTGGGCCGCGCCGCTGTACCAGGGCATCGTCGTCGCGCGCGATCCGACCAACAGCAACTTCAAGTTCATCACCCTGGTCGGCCTCGACCCGACCACGCTCGCCGGCGCGCCCGGCAAGATCATCCAAGGCTCGCTGGCCGAGCTGCGCCGGCCCGGCACCGCGATCATCGACGAGTTCGCGGTGGAGCGTTTCAGCGAGGGCCGCGACACCAAGATCGGTGTCGGCGACGTGCTCGAGTTGAACGACAACGAGGTGGAAGTCGTCGGCATCTGCGATGTGCAGCGGCCTTTCATCGGCGGCCCCTACGTCTATACGACCTATGACCGCGCGGTCTCCGGCTACGCCTACAAGTCGCGCAAGATGCTCAGCTTCGTGCTCGCCGAACCGGCGCAGGGCCTGACCGCCGAAGTGGTCGCCAGGCGCATCGAAAAAGAAACCGGCCTGAAGGCTTTCACCAACGAGGAGTTCCGCTGGTCGACGATCCGGTGGTTCTTCCGGAACACCGGCATTCCGGCGGTGATGGGCATCACCGTGTTCATTGGCCTGGTCGTCGGCATGGCGATTTCGGCGCAGACTTTCTATTCCTTCGTGCTCGAAAACACGCGCTTTCTCGGCGCGCTCAAGGCCATGGGCACGCCGACGCCGGTGCTGTGCAAGATGCTGCTGTTCCAGTCCGTGGCGGTCGGGCTGATCGGCTACGGCATCGGTGTCGGCATCACCGTCGCCTTCGGACGCATGGCGATCAGTACCCGCACCATCCCCTATGCGATGCCCTGGCAGGTGCCCGCGATCGTGCTCGGCATCGTGCTGCTGATCAGTTCGGTCGCGGCGCTCAGTGGCATCCTGCGCATCGCGCGGCTCGAACCCGCGATCGTGTTCCGCGCATGAGCGGCGACATCATCAGGCCGAGCAGCGTCGGCGGCGAAGCGGTGCGCATGCGCGCCGTCGACAAGTTTTTCGGCGAAGGCGATGCGCGCACGCATGTGCTGAAGACCACCGACTTCGACGCGCCACTCGGCGGCCTGGTGATGCTGGTCGGGCCTTCCGGCTGCGGCAAGACCACCTTGCTGTCGGTGCTAGCCGGCACCTTGAATGCCGACGGCGGTGAAGTCACCGTCTTTGGCGAGCGCATCGACCGGATGAAGGCCGGCGCGCTGACGCGGTTCCGCGCGCTCAACATCGGCTTCATCTTTCAGCAGTTCAACCTGATCCCGACGTTGACCGCCGGCGAGAACGTGTCGATTCCGCTGCTGATACAGGGCAAAAGCAATGCGGTCGCCTTGAAGCGCGCCAAGGAAGTGCTGGAGCGCGTCGGACTCGGCCACAAGGCCAACGAGAGGCCGAGCAAATTGTCCGGCGGCCAGCAGCAGCGCGTCGCGATCGCCCGCGCTCTGGTGCACGAACCCCGGCTGGTGATCTGCGACGAGCCGACTTCGGCGCTCGATCGCGAAAACGGTGTGCTGGTGATGCAGCTGCTGCGCGACGTCGCCGCCAGCGCCGACCGCACGGTGATCATCGTCACTCACGACAGCCGCATCTATTCCTATGCGGATCGCATGGCCGAGATGGAAGACGGCCGCGTGTTCCGCACGCTCAATTCACCGGATGAAATCGCCGCCGAGCATCGCGGGCACTGAACCCGGATTGCACCCGGGCTACAAACGCCCGCTCGTTCCCGGTTCGGCACTCTCCATTCCGCCGGGATTCTGCCGCTGATCGCCGACCGCGCGCGTATCCGGCTTGGTTTGCCCCAGCCCCGCCGCATGCGCCGGCCGCCAGCCGACCCAGGCGGGGAAACGCCGGCCGAGGTGATAGGTGACGAAGTTGAATAGCTGACGGCGGATATCGCGTTTCGGGATCGCGGTCCATTCCACTTTGCGGCAACTGTTGTGCATCAGATTCTGCAGCCGCGACGCCAGGTGCTGATTGAACGCGGCGTCGTCGAACACCAGGTTCGATTCAAGATTCAGATACAAGCTCAGCGGATCGAGATTGCTCGAACCCACCGTTGCCCATCGGTCGTCGATCACCGCCACTTTCGCATGCAGCGGCCGCTCGCAGTATTCGTAAATGGTGACGCCGGCCTTCATCAGGTATTCGTACAGATTCTCGGCAACCCATTTGACGTACCACATGTCCGGCTTGCCCTGCAGGATCAAGGTGACGTCGACACCGCGCCGCGCCGCGTCGCGCAGATTGCGCAGCAGGCGAAAGCCCGGGAAGAAATAGGCATTGGCGATGACGATGCGCTGCCGCGCCGCCTTGATCGCGTGGCGGTACTGGCGCTCGATGTCGTCGTGATGGCGCTCGTTGTCGCGCACCACGAACATCGCGCGCGCGCTGCCGACCGGCTGCAGATGCGGCGCCGGCGGAGCCGCCCGTTTGCGCTGCCACCAGCGCTGGCGCGTCTGCGTCTTCATCGCATGCTTGGCCACCGACAGTTCGCAGAAGCGATGAATGTCGCGCACCACCGGCCCTTCCACTTCGACCGCGTAATCCTGCTTGGAACCCTCGCCGTAATCGGCGATGTGGTCATGCGAAATATTGATGCCGCCGACGAAAGCCAGGCGGCCATCGATGACCACCAGCTTGCGATGCAGGCGCCGGAACAGATTGGTGCGCACGCCCATGATTTTCGGCTGCGGCCGGTAGACGTGAAAGCCGATGCCGACATCGGTCATCTCGGCGATGAACTCCGGCGTCAGATTGGCCGAGCCGTAGCCGTCAACGGTGAGTTCCACGCGCAGGCCGCGCTGCGCCGCCGCGATCAGCGCCTGCTGGAACGGCTTGCCGACCTTGTCGTCGAACAGGATGAAAGTCTCGACGAAGATCTCTTTCTGGGCCCGGGCAATTTCCTCAAGCACGCGCGGATAATAGGCCTCACCGTTCTCGAGCAGCTCGAGACGGTTGCCGCCCACCCAATCGTGCCGGGGCTTGCTCACACGCTGATTTCCAGCGCCAGCGCGGCGTGGTCGGACAGATGCGACCAGGGCTTGGACGACAGCACCATCGGCCGCGCGGTGCGCACGTTGCGGGTGTAGATGCGATCCAGCCGCAGCACGGGAAAGCGCGACGGGAAGGTCTTGGCTTCGCGGCCTTCGTGTTCCACGAAAGCCTCACGCACGCCGCAGCGGTCGAGCACGCGATTGGCGCGCACGCGCCAGTCGTTGAAGTCGCCGGCGATGATCAGCGGCGCATCGGCCGGTACATGTTGCGAGATCATCTGGCACATCAGCTTCAGCTGTTGCTGGCGGTGATCTTCCATCAGCCCGAGATGCGCGCAGATCACATGCACGTCGAGATCGCGCTGCGGCACCTTGAGCACGCAATGCAGCAGGCCGCGGCGTTCCGGACCCGCGATCGACACGTCGCGGTTCTGCCAGCTGGTGATCGGAAACTTGGACAGCACCGCGTTGCCGTGATGGCCGTCCGGATAAATCGCGTTGCGGCCGTAGGAATAGTGGCCCCAGATCGTGTCCGCCAGGAACTCGTACTGCGGCGACGCCGGCCAGTCCTTCTGCCTGGACGAATGCAGCTCGTGGCTGCCCAGCACTTCCTGCAGGAATACCACGTCCGCACCGACTCCGCGCACCGCCTCGCGCAGGTCGTGCAGCATGAAGCGACGGTTGAAGACGGTGAACCCCTTGTGGGTGTTCAACGTCAGCACCTTGAACGTGGTGAGCGGCAGTGAGCCTTCCATGCTGCGGACGGACCGATGGAAACAGGAGCCTGATCTTGCGCGAAAAGCCTTAACTGAACCGGAACAGTTTGCATTGCAAAGCGATACCGACTTCACTCTTGCGGCCGAAGCGGCTTTTTTTCACGCTCAGCGCCTGAGCCAGCCATCGTTCCTCGACGGAACCGGTTGGGCACCTGCCCTGTGGGGCGGGCTAAGTACTTGGGGAGAATCCGTTGAGCAATCCATTCCTGCGCACGCTAGCGTTGTGCCTGGTCGCCTGCGATGCCGTTGGCGCAACAGCCGCTATCAAGGCGCCGGAGCCGACAACACTGACTCAGTTTGCCAAGCACGAGCAGTACATCGACGCGAGGATCTCGCCGGACGGCCGCTATCTCGCGGTGACCTATCCGCAGGACGACGTGGTCGGTCTGGGTATCATCGATCTGTCGTCGCAGAAGCTGACCGGCACGCTACGCTTTTCGCATCAGCAGCACGTCAACGGATTCTGGTGGGTATCGCCAGAGCGGGTAGTAGTGGCGATGGCAAAGAGCTTCGGGCCGCTCGACCAGCCTTATCTGACCGGCGAACTCTATGCCATCAACGCCGACGGCAGCGGCAAGACCTACCTACATGGATATCAGGGTGGCACCGGTACGGGCACGCACATCGCGGGTGTGCGCAAGGAGTATGCGGCAGCGTACATGATCGATCCGCTGCCGCGTGACCCGGCCCATGCACTGATCGCGGTCGAGTCATGGCGCAACCATATTCCGGAGTACAGGATTCAATTGCTGGATGTGCGCAACGGCATCAAGCAGAACGTGTCCGCGATCACCGCCGGCTACCTGGGCCCCGGCTCGGTGGCAACCGATGTCGCTGGGCATGCGCGGTACGCGCTGGGTATCACCGACGATTTGAGGCGCAACGAATACCTGCACGACGTCGAAGCCGGGACCTGGAAGCTGGTGCAGCAGAATGATAAATACACTTCGATCAGGCTGGTGGGTGTTAGCGAGGACGCGCGCACGGTTTACCTTTTTTCGAACCAGGGTAGCGATCGCACATGCCTGCGCAGCCGCGACTTGGTGAGCCTCGAGCTGAAGACACTCGCCTGCAATGAACACGTCGACGTCGATGGCGTGCCGATGTCGACCGAAAACGGCCGCCCGGTGGCAGTCGGCTTTGAAGATGGCTTGCCGAGTGTCGAACTCATTGAAAAGGATTCGACTGACGCGAAAGCCTATAAGACCTTGCTGAAGAGCTTTTCCGGTCAACGCGTGCGTGTCACCAGCAAGACCTTGGATGGCAAGCAGATGGTGGTCGCGGTCAACAGCGATCGCAACCCTGGCGATTTTTATCTGCTCGATCTGACAAAGATGAAGGCGGAGTATCTGTTCTCGTCGCGACCCTGGATCGACCCTGCGGCGATGAACTCGGCGACGCCGATCGAAGTCAGGGCACGCGACGGCCGCCTTCTCTCCGGTTACCTAATCAGTGCCGGCGGCATCAAGCCCGAAAAGCGGCCAATGGTGATCATGCCGCACGGGGGGCCACACGGGGTTCGTGATTACTGGGAGTGGGACATGTGGTCGCAGTATCTGGCCTCGCTGGGCTACGCCGTGTTGCAAGTGAACTATCGCGGCTCCGGGGGCTACGGCAGCAGCTTCGAGCACGACGGCTACCGTCATTGGGGCACGTCGATGCAGGACGATCTCACCGACTCGGTGGCCTGGGCCGTAAAGGCCGGGATCGCCGACGGAGCGCGGGTTTGCATCATGGGAGCCAGCTACGGCGGTTACGCGGCGCTGATGAGTGCGGTGAAAGAACCGGATCTGTACCGCTGCGCCATTGCCTATGCGGGCGTCTATAACCTAGCGACACAGAGCAGCGATTCTGATATCGCAAGAAGCCACTTCGGCCGCGATTATCTGAGCGAAGTAGTCGGTGTCGACAAGGAAGAGTTGCTGCGTAATTCACCAATCAGTTACATCGACAAACTGAAAGCGCCGGTGCTGATCGCACATGGAGATGCAGACGAGCGCGTACCTTTCAGCCAGGCCAAGGAGCTGCGCCAGGAACTCGATAGGCAGAACAAGAATTACGAGTGGATGCCGTTCAAAGGCGAAGAGCACGGCTTCTATGCCGAGGCCGACGAGGTCAGGTTTCTGGAAGCGGTAAGAGCCTTCCTGGCGCGCAACATCGGCGTCGCGGCCGTCACGCCAGCCGTTGCACCGGTTCTGCACTAAGTGGATTAGCGCCTCGTTTTGCGCCGCGCCTGATCCATCACGCCGCAGAGTTCAGCGACGCCGTCGGCCATGCGCGGTGTCGCGCGCGCCAGGGTGTCGGCGTCGACCGCGTAGAGATTGCCGCTGCGCGTGGCCTTCGCGTCGGGCCAGCGTTTCCAGAAGGCCTCGATACCGGCCGAGTTGTCCTGGCGGCCCCAGACGACGACATCGGGATCGCGCGCCAGCACCGCCTCACGGCCGAGCGCGCCGGCCAGCAGCGGAAGGTCGGCGAACACGTTGTCGCCGCCGCATAGCGCAATGGCTTCGCTGATCGGGCTGTTGCGGTTGACGGTGAAAATCGGGTCGGCCTCGATCTGGTAGAACACGCGCAGCTTTGACGCCGCCTTGTATTGCGCGCTCAGCGCGGCGATGCGCTGGTGAAAGCGGGCCGCTTCGGTCTTTGCCGTCGCCGAGGTGCCGAGCCTGGCGCCGATGGCGATCAGCGCGCTTTCGATATCCGCGAGCTTGCGGATCTCGATGTCGAGCCTGCGGATGCCGAGGCGATCGAGCTGCGCGATCGTCGACGACGGCGTGCCGTTTTGCCAGGTCACCACCAGATCCGGATGCAGCGCCAGCAGCGCCTCGCCGTTGAGGCTGAAGGCATCGCCGACGCTGGGCAGCCTGGCGACCTGCGCCGGGTAGTCGCTGTACTCGACGCGGCCGACCAGCTGGTCGCAGGCGCCGGCCGCGCATACCAGCTCGCTCAAATGCGGTGCGATCGCGACCACGCGCGCCGCCTGTGCCAGCGACGGCGTGGCGAGCGCGAGCAGCAACAGGCCGAGCAGGCGCCGCATCATCATCATCGGCTCAAAATCCGCTGACCCAGGCGCCGGTGGCGAAGAACGCGAAGAACGCCAGCAGGATCAGCAACGCACGGTTCTGCAGGCTCATCACCTCGTGCAGCGTCGCCTCGAAGTTCGGCGGCAGCGTCGGGCCGCCGCCGTCCTCGCCATCGGTTTCCAGGCCACCGGTCGCGGTTTCGGCGAGAACCGCCCAGGTCTTGCGGCTCCAGCCGGCGACATCGCCGGACACCGGATCGAAGCGCAGCTGGCTCCAGGCGCGCAGCGCGTCGTCGAGGCTGCCGGCCATGCCGAACAGCAAGGCGGTGATGCGCGCCGGAATCCAGGCCATCAGGCCATGCAGTGCGTCGGCGAAATCCGCGGCCAAGGTGTTGCCGTCGGCATGCAGCACGCGCGGCAGACGGCTGGCGACGCGGTAGGCCACCGCGCCGATCGGGCCGAGCACGAAGAACCACAGCAGGATGCCGAACAGGCGCTCGTGGGACTGGATGAACATCGCGCCGACCAGCGAGCGATGACTGGCGTCGGGCCGCGGCCCGCGCTGCAGCGCGCGCGCCAGGCGGCGCGTGGTCTCGACGTCGCCGGCGGCATGCGCGCGCAGCATTTCGTGCAGGTCGTCGGCGAGGTCGCGCGGGCCCAGGCACAGCAGCAGCACCAGCGCCGAGAAGCCCAGCGATACGAAAGGGTTTTCGATCTGCTGCTCGATCAGCGCGGTCAGTCCCAGCGGCGGCAGCAGCAGCAGCGGCACGATCGCCGGGCTGGTCCACAGCTCCGGCCAGCGCAGCAGGCCGCGCGCGCCGCGCACCGTGGTCTGCAGCAGCAGCGGGCGACCCCACCAATCGATCTGCCCGAGCAGGCGCTCGAGCAGCAGGGCACAAATGGTTGCGATCAGCAGCATGCGGCAATGATGACAGCTGTTGCGTTACGCGGCTGTCAGCAGACGCCGGAAATGCGGCCAGTCGAACAGCGGGCCGGGGTCGGTCTTGCGGCCCGGCGCGATGTCGCTGTGGCCGGCGATGCCGCCCGGCTGCAGCGTCGGATACGTGGCCAGCAGCGCCTTGGTGACGCCGACCAGCGACTGGTACTGCGCGGCTTCGAAGGGCTGCGTGTCGCAGCCTTCCAGCTCGATGCCGATCGAGAAATCGTTGGCGCGCGTGCGCCCCTGCCATTGCGAGGCCCCGGCGTGCCAGGCGCGCTGGTCGAAGGCCACGTATTGCGTGATGGAGCCGTCGCGGAAGATGCAGCAGTGCGCGGACACGGTCAGCGCCTTGATCGTCTCGAAGTAGGGATGCGCGGCCGGGTCCAGCGTGTTGGTGAACAGCGCGTCGATCCAGGGGCCGCCGAACTGGTCCGGCGGCAGCGAGATCGCATGCACCACCAGCAGATCGATCGCGTTGCCGGCCGGCCGTGCGTCGTAATTCGGCGATGCCAGCCAGCGCGCACCGAGCAGGCGGTTAGTGGCGGGATCGATCTGCAAGGAACTTGGCGGCATCTTCGGGCTCTATGCGCGGGGCGCCGTGCAGTGTGCACAATGGCGCATTGCTCGTCTCCCGGAATTCTCATGATCGTTGATCGTCTGGCCGCCCGCGCCGGCTTTGCGCTGCTGGCCCTGTCGCTTGCGGCCTGCACCACCACCGCGGCGCAGCCGGCGCCGGCCGCTAAGGCCGGTTCGGCCGCCGCGACCGGCGCGGAGCGCGCCGCGGCTTTCGATATTCCGTACACCAAGCACGTGCTCGGCAACGGCCTGACCTTGCTGGTCCACGAGGACCACAAGGCGCCGATCGTCGCGGTCAACGTCTGGTACCACGTCGGCAGCAAGGACGAACCCGAAGGCCTGCACGGCTTCGCGCACCTGTTCGAGCACCTGATGTTCAACGGCTCCGAGCATTACAACGACGAATTCTTCCGGCCGCTGGAAGCGGTCGGCGCGTCGAAGATGAATGGCACCACCTGGTTCGACCGCACCAATTATTTCGAGAACGTGCCGACCTCGGCGCTGGACATGACCCTGTGGTTGGAATCCGATCGCATGGGCCATCTGACCGGCGCGATCGACCAGAAGAAGCTCGACGAGCAGCGCGCCGTGGTGCTCAACGAAAAGCGCCAGGGCGAGAACCAGCCCTACGGCCTGGCCGACGACATCATCGCCAAGGAGACCTATCCGGTCGGCCATCCGTACTCATGGACCACGATCGGCTCCGAGAAGGATCTGAACGCCGCCACCGTCGCCGACGTGAAGAAGTGGTTCGACGAGCACTACGGCGCCGCCAACGCGACGCTGGTGATCGCCGGCGATGTGAATACCGCCGAGGTGATCAAGAAAGTCGAGCTGTACTTCGGCGACATCGCGCCCGGCCCGACGCTGGAGCGCCACGGCCCCTGGACCGCGAAGATGAGCGGCTCCAAGCGCAGCTCGTTGCAGGATCGCGTGCCGCAGGCGCGGCTGTTCCAGGTGTGGAACGTGCCGGGCTTCTGCGATCACGACACCAATCTGCTGCAGCTCGCCGGCGAAGTGCTCGCCGGCAGCAAGAACAGTCGGCTGTATCAGCGCCTGGTCTACAAGGACCGTCTGGCCACAGCGGTCAGCGCCGGCCTCGGCCCGTTTGAAATCGGCAGCCAGTTCCAGATCGACACGCTGGTGGCGCCGGGCGGCGACATCAAGGCCGTCGAGGCGGCGATCGAGGAGGAGTTGCAGCGCTTCCTGCGCGAAGGCCCGACCGCCGAAGAACTCGAGCGCGTCAAGGTGCAGCACGAAGGCGACTTCGTGCGCGGCCTGGAGCGCATCGACGGGTTCACCGGCAAGTCCTCGATCCTGGCGCAGTACCAGGTGTATTGCGGCACGCCCGACTACTACAAGACCGAGATGCGCTGGATTCTCGGCACCACGCCGGCCGAGGTGCGCGAGGTCGCCGGCAAGTGGCTCGCCGACGGCCGCTTCACGCTCGACGTGCAGCCGTTCCCGGAATACACGCCAGCCAAGACCGGCGCCGATCGCAGCAAGCTGCCGGCGGTGGGAGAAGCGCCGCCGCTGAAACTGCCGCCGCTGCAGCGCACGACCCTGTCCAACGGCCTGGAAGTGCTGCTCGCCGAACGCCACGAAGTGCCGGTGGTGCAGGCGACCCTGCTGGTCGACGCCGGCTACTCGGCCGACGCCGGCATTGCCGCCGGCACCGCGAAGATGACGCTCGACATGCTCGACGAAGGCACGCCGACGATGGACTCGCTGGCGATCGCACGGCGCGCCGAAGACCTCAGCGCGGTGCTGATGACCACCGCCAACGCGGATGCGGCGCTGATCGGCGTCAACGCGCTGAAGAGCCGGCTCGAACCGTCGCTGGATCTGTTCGCCGACGTGCTGCTGCATCCCAGCTTTCCCGACAAGGAACTGACTCGGCTCAAGCAACAGCGCCTGGCCGCGATCCAGCAGGAGAAATCGCAGCCCACCGGCATCATGACGCGGCTGTATCCGCAGTTGATTTACGGGCCGGGCCACGCCTATTCCAATCCGCGTTCGGGTAACGGCACCGAGGCTTCGGTGGCGAGCCTCAGCACCGACGGTCTGAAGCAGTTCTATGCGCGCTGGGTGCGGCCGGACAATGCCAGGCTGATGGTCGTCGGCGACACCACGCTGGCCGAAATCAAGCCGCTGCTCGAAGCGCGGCTGGCGTCATGGAAGGCGCCGGCCGAGCCCAGGCCGACCAAGAATCTGGCGACGGTGGCGCTGCCGGCGAAGCCGCGCGTGTTCCTGGTCAACAAGACCGGCGCCGGCCAGACGATGATCGCCGCAGTGCTGCTGGCGCCGCCGAAAGCCGACGCCGACGACATCGCCGCGACGGTGGCCAACAACACGCTCGGCGGCCTGTTCATTTCGCGGCTCAACATGAATCTGCGTGAAGACAAGCGCTGGAGCTACGGCGCCAGTTCGCAGCTTGGCAGCGCGCGCGGCCAGCGTCCGCTGATCGCCTATGCGCCGGTGCAGGCGGACAAGACCGTCGAGTCGATGCGCGAAATGGACAAGGAGCTGCGCGCCATCGTCGGCAAGAGGCCGATCACGGCAGCCGAGCTGAAAATGTCGGCGGACAACATCGTCGTCGGCCTGCCCGGCGACAACGAAACCGCTGGTGAAGTCGCGGGCTCGTACCTGAACATCCTGCAGTTCGGCCTGCCCGACACCTACTACAACGACCTCGTGCCGAAGGTCGAAAACCTCAGCGTCGCCGACGCCAACGCCGCGTTGAAGCGCTACCTCAAACCGGACGCGCTGACCTGGGTCGTGATCGGTGACCTGAGCAAAATCGAAGCGCCGGTGCGCAAGCTCGGCCTCGGCGACGTGCAGGTTCTGGATACCGACGGCAAAGTGCTGAGGTGATGCGCGGCCCGGCGTACCGCGGCAGGGCAAGGTCGTTGGCCCCGGCACCTGGATTGCGCGCTAAGGGGTGAGCCGCTGCCGCCCAGCGGCTAGTACTCCATCACGCCCAGCGGACGATCGAAGGTGTAACGGGCCGGCTCGACCACCAGCTTCTGCGCCGGGTCGACCGGCGGCGTGCCCTGGATCAGGTCCAGCGGCAGTTGCAGCAGGAACAGGCCGGAGCCGAGCAGGGTCGCGACCAGGCTCAAGGGGCGGATCACGACCAGGTCGAACGCCATCGCGCCTGCCGACGGTGCACTGTCAGGCAGCACATCCTCGCCCTGTTGGACCACTTCGTCGGCAAAGGCCGGAACGCTGGCCAGAGTCAGGACGATGGCCAGCGCAAACGGGCGCAGCGCAGCGGCGGTCAAATCGAAACGGGTTTTCATCGGGCGCACCATCGACAGTGATCGCAGCCTAGGCGGCGCTATCCGGGCCTGTCAAACCTCGCCGTCGGCCGCGCTTGACGGCAACGCCGACACTGAGGATTCTGCTGTGCACATGCCCGCACTCTATCTCGCCGCCAATACGCTCGAAGCCCAGATTCTTCGCGACTATCTCGGTGACCAGGGTGTGGCCGTGCGCATCGACGGTGAACATCTGGGCAGCGCGCGCGGCGAGCTGCCGATGGAGTATCCGCGGCTTTACCTGCTGAATCCTGCGGACGAAACTCAGGCGCGGCAGCTGCTTGCCGAGTACGAGCGGCGCCGATTCAATCCGTCGATCTGGCACTGCGCCTGCGGCGAAAACGTGCCCTCGCATTTCGAGCTGTGCTGGAATTGCGAAGCCCCCAGATCCTGAAGCGCCAGGAAAACACCACGATGCAGGTCGCGCTCTATCAACCCGAGATTCCACCGAACACCGGCAACGTGATGCGCCTGTGCGCCAACACCGGCGCGGTGCTGCATCTGATCAAACCGCTGGGATTTTCAATCGACGACGCCTCGCTGCGCCGCGCGGGCATGGACTATCGCGAGATCGCGGTGATCCGCGTCCACGAAAGCTTTGATGATTTTATGGTCGCTATAGGTAGCGCGCGAGTGTTTGCACTTTCAACAAAAGCGCAACGGCGTTACGACAGCGTGCGGTTCGAGGATAACGACGTTCTGCTGTTCGGCCCGGAATCACGCGGCCTGCCGGCCTCGGTTCTCGACAGCCTGGATGCACAACACAAACTGAGATTGCCGATGCAGCCCGACAGTCGCAGCCTCAACCTGTCCAACGCGGTTGCAGTGGTGGTTTACGAGGCCTGGCGACAGACAGAATTTGCGGGCGGCGCATAAACCTCGGCGCCGCCCGCAAAAACGGCTCAGCCGGGGCTGGCCTAGGCAGTCGCCTGCGTCGGCGCGGGCAGCTTGCGACGGCGACGCGCAGCCAGCCCGACAAGGCCCAGACCCAGCGCCATCATCGCGTAGGTTTCCGGCTCCGGAACCGCCGGGCCGATGCTCGCCGCGAGGCTGAGCGGGCCGAGCGTCAGGTCGATGATCGGAATCACGGTGTTCAGCGTCGGGAACAGATTGAGGCCCAGAGACAGGCCGCCACCGTAGCCGATCGTGAGCTTGGCCAGGCCCGGAATCGGGATGACCAGGCTTGACGTCGTTGCAGCGAGATTGCTGCTGGCGCCCAGGTCGATCAGCTTCGCGTTGGCCGAGCCAGCGAAACTCATCGAGACCACGGCGACCAGCGCCAAGAACGAATTGCGTAAATTGAACATCTGAAAAGCTCCCTTTGCCGAATCGAGGACAGTTTTGACCCACCTTGGTCAAAAACTACACGAGGCCGATTTCAAGAGCTGTAGGAATTTACCGCGACATCGCAAATTTCTTTCAGAAACGTGAACTCGTTGTCAAGTGGTTATGGCGTCAGTTTGTAACGCCAGATCTGCCGCTGCCGCCGACATCAGTCGTTCTCGGCTTTGGACGGCCGAGTCGCCAGCGCCCGCACCGCGTCCACCGCCGAGATCTCGGCCAGCAGCACGCGGTACACCTGCTCGGTGATCGGCATGCTGACCCTGTGCTGCTGCGACAGCCGCCGCACTTCCGGCGCGACCTTCACGCCTTCGACGACTTGGCGGATTTCCGCGGTCGCATCGGCAACGCTCTTGCCCTGCGCCAGCAGCAGGCCCATGCGCCGGTTGCGCGACTGGTTGTCGGTGCAGGTCAGCACCAGGTCGCCGAGGCCGGACAGGCCCATCAGCGTCTCCGGCTTGGCGCCCATGGCCTCGCCCAGGCGCATGATTTCGGCGAGACCGCGCGTGATCAGCGCCGCGCGCGTGTTCGCGCCCAGCCCGAGACCGTCGGCGATGCCGACGGCGATCGCCAGCACGTTCTTGACCGAGCCGCCGATCTCGACGCCGATGACGTCGTCGGCGGTGTAGGCGCGGAAGCCATCGCCATGCAGCGCGTGCGCGATACGGCCGGCGTAGGCCAGATTGGAGGACGCCACCGTCACCGCGGTCGGCAGGCCCAGGCCCAGCTCCTTGGCGAACGTCGGGCCGGAAATAACGGCCAGATCGCGCGAATCGCCGAGCTCTTCGGCGACCACTTCGTGCACCAGCTTGCCGGTGCCGGCTTCGATGCCCTTCATCGCGCAGGCGATGCCCATGCCCGGCGGCAGCAGCGGCTCGCATTTGCGCAGGGTTTCGCGCAGCGCGTGGCTCGGTACCGCGATCAGCAATTCTTCCGAGGATTCGATCGCCAGCCGCAGATCGGACGTCGCTGTCAGGCCGATGGGAAAATGCGCTTCCGGCAGATAGCGCTCGTTGAGGCGCTTGGCCTGCATCGCGGCCAGCGCATCACGGTCGCGTCCCCACAGCCACACCGGCGTGCCGCGGCGTGCCAGCTGGATCGCCAGCGCCGTGCCGTAGGAACCCGCACCGAGGACGGCGATGCCTTTCATCGCGCGCTTAGTGCGTGGTGGCTTCGGCCGTAGTGGCCGGCGCGGCGCCCTGGGCTTCGGCGCGGGCGCGGTTCAGATGTTCGATGAACAGCGCCTCGAAGTTGATCGGCTGCAGCAGCAGCTGCGGGAAGCCGGCCTTCTGCACGAAGTCCGACACCGCTTCGCGCGCGAACGGGAACAACAGGCTCGGGCAATAGCCGGCCAGCACCGCGGCGCGTTCCGGCTCGCTCGGGAAGCCGCGCACGACGAACACGCCGGCCTGCTGCACCTCGACCAGGAAGGCGACGTCGGTGCCGAGCTTGGCGGTGACGGTGACCGTCAGTACCAGGTGGAACTGGTCGTCGCCGAGCGACTGCACGTTGGTCGCGACGTTGACGTCGACCTGCGGCTGCCAGGGGCGCGAGAAAATCTGCGGCGCCAGCGGTGCTTCCACCGAGGCGTCGCGCAGATAGAACTTCTGCAGCATGACCTGGCGTGCGTCGGCCTGCGGCAGCACGGCGGGCGATTCGGGGGTGACGTCAGCAGCCATGGCGGCAAAACTCCAAAAAGCGGATCAATAGACAGGTGGGGAACGACGCCGGCGGGGCGTCGGTTAAAGAAAAAAACCGCGTCAGGCGCTGCCAAGCAGCGGGTCCAGGCCGCCGGCGCGATCCAGTGCCGACAGGTCGTCGAAGCCGCCGACATGGGTCTGGCCGACGAAGATCTGCGGCACGGTGCGGCGCCCGGACAGATGCATCATCTCATCGCGACGTTGCAGATCCTGGTCGACGCGGATTTCCTCGTAGGCCACGCCCTTGCCGTCGAGCAGGCGCTTGGCCATTACGCAGTAAGGGCAGTACGCCGTGGAATAGACGCGGACCGGGGCCATATCGGTTTCCTGTGACGGCCTACTTCGCGGTGACCGGCAGGCTGGCGCCGAGCCAGCTGTTGATGCCACCGCGTAGCGGATAAGCCTCGGCGTGGCCGAGCTTCTTGATCTTGTCGGCGGCTTCGCCGGCGCTGCTGCCCAGCGCGTCGTAAATCAGGATGGGCCGGCTCTTGTCGCGGCCCAGTTCGGTGGCGCGCTCTTCGATCTTGGCCAGCGGAATGTTCAGCGCGTTGAGCAGATGCGAGCGCTTGAAGTCGGCGACGGCGCGCACGTCGACGATCAGCGGCTCGCGGTCGTTGATCAAGCGCACCGCTTCGGGGATCGACAGGCGCTTGCCGCCGGTCATATTGCCGTGCACCTCGTTGGCGACGAGCAGCGCCGCGACGAAGGCCAGCGCGGCAAACAGGATCGGGTGGGCGATGACGAAATCGAGGTACAGCTGCATGGGTGTCCGGCGATGGCGACGGGCGCCAAAAGGTGTGGGAGAGGGCGATGCGAGACGTCTATGATAGGCCCGGAATTATGGCATCCCATACCCCCGACCGAAAGCGAGACCGCCCGGCGACCCGGGTCCAGCCCCGCGCCTGGGCGCTGGCGGCCTGCGCGCTGCTGGCGCTGGTCGCCGCACCGGCCGCTGTCGCCGCCGACGCTCCCGCTACCGGCGACATCCGCAGGAAAGAGCAGGAGCTGCAGCAGGTCAAGGGCAAGATCGACGCGCTGCGCAGCCAGCTGCAGCGCGAGCGCGGCAAGAAGGACGAGCTTGGCGGCGCGCTGGAAGCGGCCGAAAAAAAGCTCGCCGATGCCCAGGGCAAGCTCAAGGCGATCCGCCGCGAGGTCGCCGCGCAGAACGAGCGCATCCGCGCCAACCAGGCGCAGCAGGCCGAGGCCCAGTACCGCCTGGGCGTGCAGCGCGAGGTGCTGGGCCGGCAGATCCGCGCCGCCTACGTGATGGGCAATCGCGCCCGCACCCAGCTGTGGCTGAACCAGAACGACACCGCGCAGATCGGCCGCGTGCTGGCCGAATACGACTACGTCAACCGCGCCCGCGCCGGGCAGGTCTCCGCGGTGCAGGCTGAGCTGGACAAGATCGCCGGGCTGCAGAACCAGCTGATCGACGAGCGCGCGCGGCTGGAGTCGCTGGAGCTGGAACAGACCCAGGCGCTGAACAATCTCGAAAAAGGCCGCCAGGAACGCGCCGCCACGCTGGCGCAGATCGAAAAAAGCATCGTCAGCTCGGAAAGCGAGCTCAAGCAGGCCCAGGCCGACGAGGCCGAAGTGCGCAAGTTGCTGGAGACCCTGCGCGAGGCGCTGGCCAGCATTCCCGGCGACTTCGACGCCAGCAAGCCGTTCACCCAGCAGCGCGGCAAGCTGCCGTGGCCGCTGCGCGGCAACATCATCGCCGACTACGGTTCGCCCAAGGCCGATGGTCGCCTGAGCTGGAGCGGCCGCTGGATCGCCGCTAGGGAAGGCACCGCGGTGCGCGCGATCGCCAGCGGCCGCGTCGCCTATGTCGGCTGGCTGCAGCGTTACGGCCTGATCGTGATCCTCGAGCACGGCAACGGCTATTTCACGCTCTACGGCCATTGCGCGACCTCGTCGCCGGCCGCCGGCGACAAGGTCGAGGCCGGCCAGGTCATCGGCACTGCCGGCAACACCGGCGGCCACGATCGCAGCGGCGTTTATCTGGAATTGCGCAAGGGCTCGACCGCGCTGGATCCGCGCGAATGGCTCGGCAAGTAAGCGCGCGCTAGCCGCGGTCCGGGGTGTCGATCACCGGTTTGTGATGCTCCAGCTGGCGCTCGCCTTCGGGCGTCAGATCGTTGTTCAGGCCGGGCTCGACCAGGCCTTTGTGCACCAGCGACTGCAGCGCCTCGCGGTTGTGCCGGGTGCGCACGTTGTCGAGCTTGGTTTTCTTGATCCGCGCCAGCTCGGCCCTCTCGGCGTAGCTCAACGGCGGGTCCGCCTGTGGCGCCGCTTTGTCGTCGTCCATGACGGCCTCCGGTCGGTTGCGGGTGTGCGTCCGGTCCGATTCGATCAGAGCGCGGCTGGCGTCGGGCTTAATATGCGGCGATGAAGATCACGACCGTTCTGCTGCTCGCCGTGGCGACGCCAGCCGCCATCGCCGCGACCGCCTACCGCTGGACCGACGCCAGCGGCGTGGTCCATTACGAGCAGACGCCGCCGGTCAAGGGCCAGTACCAGACCGTGCACCCGGAGCTGCCGCCGCCGGCCAGCGCGCCGCCCGGCGACAACGGCAACAAGGCTTTTCTCAAACGCATCGAGGAACAGGACACCGCCAAGACCAAGGCGCGTGCCGATGCCGCCAGCGCCAAGGAAGCGCTGCAGCAGCAGTGCAGCAATGCACGCGCGCAGCTGCAGTTCCTGGACGAGCGCCCGCCGAACCGGCTGCG
Organism: Hydrocarboniphaga sp.; assembly: GCF_965279055.1. NCBI lineage: Bacteria > Pseudomonadati > Pseudomonadota > Gammaproteobacteria > Nevskiales > Nevskiaceae > Hydrocarboniphaga > Hydrocarboniphaga sp. The sequence continues at coordinate 4,792,266 of NZ_OZ257125.1, forward strand.
CATGCGCGAACAGGGCGGCGAACTGCGCCGCATGGACGCCGACGAGTGGGAAAAGCAGCGCAAGACAGCGGCGGACACCATCAAGCAGAGCTGTCGTCCGTAGCGCTTTTGCTACGGTCCGGCCCCTCGATACGCGGGCAAGCCCGCTACTCGGGACGAACGCAGGGCGGTTAGTGCCTCAAAAAGCCCAAGCGAACTCCCGTTCGTCCCGAGTGGCCGCGAAGCGGCTGTATCGAGGGACCCGGTCGAACGCAGAGGCCGATCAAAAAGCGCGGAGCACAAAAAAAGCGGCGGCAGATCGCTCTGCCGCCGCTTTTGAACGAGGCGCCTGAGGCTTACTTCGCCGGTGCTTCGTCCTTGCCGATGTCGATCAGCTCGACTTCGAACACCAGCGTCTGGTTCGGGCCGATCTTCACGCCGGCGCCGCGCTCGCCGTAGGCGAGTTCGGACGGAATGTAGAACTTGTACTTGGAGCCCGGCGTCATCAGCTGCACGCCTTCGGTCCAGCCCGGGATCACGTTGCCCAGCGGGAACGTCACCGGCTGGCCGCGCGAGTAGCTGCTGTCGAATTCTTCGCCGTTGAGCAGCGTGCCCTTGTAGTGCACGGTGACCTTGTCGGCGGCGGTCGGGTGCTTGCCCTCGCCTTCCTTCAGCACTTCGTACTGCAGGCCCGACGCGGTGGTCTTGACGCCTTCCTTCTTGCCGTTTTCGGCGAGGAACTTGGCGCCTTCTTCCTTGGCCTTGCTGGCCTGCTCTTCACGCGCCTTGACCTGCTCTTCCTGCATCTTCTTGGAGACCGTGTTCTTGATCTCCTCGCGGGCGGCGTCGTCGAGCTTCGGGGTCACGCCGTTGGTCACGTCGTTGAGGCCGGCTTCGAGCGCGGCGACGTCGACATGGTCCTTGACCGGCTTGAGCGAGTTGCCCAGATCCACGCCAATGGAATAGCCGAACTTCTGCGCGTCAGTGGTCAGCTCGCCGCTGCTGGCGGTCGCTTTGTCGTCTTCTTTCTTGGCGCAGGCAAACAACAGGCTCGCGCAGGCGGCGACAGCGAGCATACGGAAGGAGGAGTGCATAAGTTCTCTTGAAGAAGTTCTGGGTGGAAAACCGGGCTTGGAAGACCGGTTTGGGGAGCGCAGGTTAGGCTAACGGCGGGCAGATTACAGTGAAGGCGTTTCCAGAGCTACCGTGGCCGCCTGCGGCCTGCGGCTGAGCAACTGGAGCAGCGTCTGACGCGTTTCGTCCGACAGAAGTTCAAGTGATCGCTCGGCGATGCGCTCGATACGGGCGTCGACCAGCAGCTTGCGGTCCTCGCCCTCGGTCACCAGGCCGAGGTCGATCAGCGTATCCAGATAGCCTTTAAACAGGGCTTTATCGAAGAATTCCGGCGAATCGCGGCCGGTCAGCACGCCCATGCGCTCGGCCAGGCGGCGGCAGTCTTCCTCGAACTTGTCGCGGGCGACGCTCTGCTGCGTACGCCGTTCGTCGGCGAGCAGCAAGGTGGTCATGCAATAGCGTTCCAGCGTCTCGCCCATGACCCGGCCGAGCATCGCCAAGGTCGAGAATTCCGGCGTCGACACGCCCGGACGCGCCAGCCGGCCGTCGTCGTTGCGCAGCAGCAGGCCCTGTTTGAGCATCACCTCGATGCAGTCGCGCGCCACCTGTTCGGCCTCGGCCGGCTCCCAGCGCAGGTAGAACTCGGTACGCAGGAACGGGTACAGCGCACGGCAGCCGGTGACCACGGCCTCCTCGCTGAGCGCGGCGCGGGTGCGGAACAGGTTGGCGATCAGGCTCGGCACCGCGAACAGATGCTGGATGTTGTTGCGCGCATAGGTCAGCAGCACCGCGTCGCGGTCGGCAACGTCGAGCAGATCGCCCCAGGGATGCGGCACCGTGGCGATGCGCGCGATCGGCGCCGCCCATTCCAGCGATTCGGCCGGCGATTTCACCGGAATTTCCAGCGTGTCGCTGTACGGTCGGCCTTCGAGCAGGCGCACCAGATGCGCGAGCTGCTCGATGAATTCGGTACGCGACACCGCGCGCTGCGGGCTCGCCAGCATCGCCACCGCGGCCAGGCTCACCGGGCTGGCGACGGCGGCGGCGTTGACGCGGCGGTGATTCGCCAGCGCCAGCCGGCCGACGAAATCGCGCCAGCCCGGCGGCGTCTCGGTACCGGCGCGCAAGCTGTCGCGCCAGCCCGGCAGATGCTTGTCGGCGTACTCCTGCAGCTGCATCGGCTCGCCGAAATTGATGTGCACGCGGCCGTAGGACTTGGTCAGCAGCTTGGCGCCCTTGAGCAGATCCGAGGCTGATTCCTTTTGTTTCTGCGCGCCGCGCAGTTCCTTGAAGTAGCTCGACAGCTCCCAGACCTTGTCGTACCCGACGTAGACCGGAACGATGGACACCTTGCGCGCGCTCTGGCGCAGCGCCGACTCGACGACCATGCCGAGCAGGCCGGCTTTCGGCGCCAGCAGGCGGCCGGTGCGGCTGCGGCCGCCCTCGGGATAAAAGCTGATCGAATAGCCGCGGCCGATCAGTGAATCCACGTAGGCGCGGAACACCGCCGCATACAGCCGGTCGCTGCCGAAGCTGCGCCGCATGTAGAACGCACCGCCGCGACGCAGGATAGGCCCGGCCGGCCAGAAGTTCAGATTCACGCCGGCGGCGATATGCGGTACCACCAGGCCGGAGCGGTACAGCACATAGCTCAGCAGCAGGTAGTCGGCGTGGCTGCGGTGCGACGGCAGGTAGATGATCTCGTGCCCCTGCGCGGCTTCAACGCGCAGACGCTCCATGCCGAACACTTCGACGCCGCGGAAAATGCGGTTCCAGACGAACTCGAGAACGATCTCGAGAAAGCGCACCGAGGTCGCCGAATAGTTCGCCGCGATCTCTTCGGCATAGCGCCGCGCCTTGGCCGCGGTCTGCTCCGCGTTGAGCTTGCCGCGCCGCGTTTCGGCGGCGATTTCTTCCTTGACCCGCGTCGTGTTCAGCAGCTGCTGGATCACCACGTCGCGGTTCTGCAGCGTCGGGCCCAGTGCCGCGGTGCGCGCATGCAGAAAGTAGATGTGCAGCAGGCGGCCGAGCTTGCGCACCGCGAAATCCGGCGCTTTCTGGTTGGCGACGAAATCGCGAAACGACATCGGCAGGCCGAAGTTCGCATACACGTTGCGGCCGTTGACCAGCATGATGATCAGCTTGCGGATCATGCCGGCCTGCACGCTGTCGGCAAAAATCAGTTTCCACAACGACGTTTCCTGGCCCGGATCGCGGCCCCAGAAAACCGACACCGGCACGACCTGGCAGTCGAAGGCCGGATCGGCCGCGGCGCGCGTGACCACCGCGGTCAGCGCGGTGTCGCGGATGCGCGTTTCCAGCAGTGCCGGCAGGTACAGCGCGCCGGCCTGGCTGGTGCTCGGCAGGTTGGTGCCGGTGCGGCCGGGCCGCGGCAGGCCGTGATCGCGGCAGATGCGGTCGAGCAGGAACAGGTCGCCCCAGGATCGCGCCGCCAGCACGTAAACCACCGGCTTGGTCGGATCCAGCGCGAGCTTGGCCGCCAGCTCCGACGGCGTGGTGCGATAGCCGATCAGCCGGTTCAGGGGCTGAAACAGCCACCAGGCAATCCAATAGAAGGCCGCAGTGAACACGTGTAAGGCATGACCGGTCAGGCAGGAACTTGGGAGTTTACCCGGTCTGAGAGTCAGCCCCGATGCGGCTGATTCCCCGATAATGGCGACCATGGCCGATCCCACGCATCCCGACCCCCACGCCCATCAGCAAAGGCTGCTGGCCGCGCGCAAGCGCGTGGCGCTGATCGCCCACGGTCTCGACGGCCTGATCGGTATTCCCGGCACGCGCCTGCGCTTCGGCCTGGACTCGATCATCGGCCTGATTCCGGGCATCGGCGATTTCGCCGGCATGCTGATGGGCGGCGCGATCCTGACCGAGGGCCTGCGCGCCGGCGCGCCGAACCGCCTGATCGCGCGCATGCTCGGCAACACCGTGATCGACGGCCTGGTCGGCTCGGTACCGCTGTTGGGCGATATCTTCGATTTCGCATTCCGCTCCAATGCAATGAACGCGCGGCTGCTGCTGGATCACCTCGACCGGCACACGCAGACACCGGCCGGTGCCAAGCCGGTGCGTCGCGGGCCGCTGCTGTTTCTGGTGCTGCTGGTGCCGGTGGCGATGTTCGCGCTGGCGGTGTACGGCATGGTGGCGCTGTTCCAGCACCTGTATTCGTGAATCGCGGCTTGCACCCGGGCTACCGAAGCGACGCGTAGCCCGGGTGCAACCCGGGGTTTGGCGCGAGCCAGACTCCACCGGAAAACCCCGGATTGACGCAGCCCGCTGCAGCGGGCAAGGTCCAGCGCTCTGCCGCCGCGCCTTTCCGGCCTCCCGAACTACATGACGTCAACCGCCGCCACGGCCCATCCGCGCGGGCTCGCCACGCTGTTTTTCACCGAGATGTGGGAGCGTTTCTCCTACTACGGCATGCGCGCGATCCTGGTGTTGGCGATGGTCGCCGCGGTCGAGGACGACAATCCCGGCCTCGGCCTGGGCCGCGACATGGCCACCGCCGCCTACGGCATCTACACCACCGCGGTGTATCTGGCCTCGCTGCCCGGCGGCTGGATCGCGGACCGCCTGCTCGGCCTGCGCGACGCGGTGTTCGCCGGCGGCTGCATCATCGCCGCCGGCCATTTCACGATGGCGATTCCGAGCAACGCGACGTTCTTCGTCGGCCTGACCTTGATCGCGCTCGGCACCGGACTGCTGAAGCCGAATATCTCGGCGATGGTCGGCGAGCTGTACCCCGAAGGCGGCGCGCGCCGCGATGCGGGGTTCTCGATCTTCTACATGGGCATCAACGTCGGCGCGTTCGCCGGAAAACTGATCTGCGGCTGGCTCGGTGAAAAGCATGGCTGGCATTACGGCTTCGGCGCGGCCGGGCTGTTCATGGTCGCCGGACTGGTGCAGTACAAGCTCTACGGCCACCACCTCGGCAACATCGGCCTGCTGCCTTCGAGCAGCGGCGATGCAAGGCTGGATCAGCGGCGTCGCCGCCGCGGGTGGCTGATCGTCGTCGCCGCGCTGGCCGCGATCGCGGTGATCATGACGGCGGCGCTGCAGGGCCATCTGGCGATCGATCCGGTGCGGCTGTCCAAGCAGGCGGCGGTGATCATCGTCGCCACCGCGGCGCTGTATTTCGGCTATGTGCTGCTGCTCGGCAAGCTCGATGCGCTGGAGAAAAAGCGCGTCTGCGCGATCATCGTGCTGTTCGTCGGCGCAGCGGTATTCTTCGCCGGCTTCGAGCAGGCCGGCTCCTCGTTCAACCTGTTCGCGCTGGATCACACCGATCGCGACTTCGGCAGTTGGCAGCTGCCGGCGTCGTGGATGCAGGCGGTGAATCCGATGTTCATCATCCTGCTGTCGCCGTTCTTCGCGGCGCTGTGGGTGAACCTGGCGCGGCGCAATCTGACGCCGTCGATTCCGGCCAAGTTCGCGCTCGGCCTGCTGCAGATGGCGATCGGCTTCCTGGTGATGTACTACGCGGCGCGTTACGTCGCCGCTGGCGAGAAAGTCGCGCCGACCTGGCTGGTGCTGACCTATCTGTTCCACACCACTGGCGAGCTGTGCCTGTCGCCGGTCGGCCTGGCCGCGGTGACCAAGCTCGCGCCGCGCCGCTACGTCGGCCAGATGATGGGCACCTGGTTCATGGCCGCCTCGCTCGGCCATATCATCGCCGGGCTGATGGCCGGGCATCTGGCCGATCCTAGTAATGTCGCGGCATTGCCCGACCGCTTTCTGCTGATCTTCATGGTCACCGCTGGCGCCGGCGCGCTGATGCTGCTGATTTCGCGGCCGGTGCAAAAGCTGATCGGCAATGTTCAATGATGTTGCTTCGAAACTTTCGATAACGACGACGATGAAAGGACACGCCATGCATCGCGCCCCGCGCTTCAAACTGCTGCCGTTCGCGGCTCTCTTGCTGGTGGCCGCCTGTCACGACAAACCGGCCGATCCGGCGGCCGCCGCGACCAGCGTGCCCGAGGTGCAGAGCGCGGTCACTGCCGCGGATGCCGACAAGTTCGTGCTTGGCATCAACCAATGGCGCGAGAAAAACATGCCGCGTTTCTCCGCGGCGTTCTGGCTGGCCTCGACCTATATCAACGACGACTCGCAGGCGCTGTCGGCCGCGGCCACCGAGGAAATGCTCGAGTACGTGACCCGGACCATCGGCGAAGCCAAGCGTTTCGAGCACGCCGAAGGCATCAGCAAGCCGACCGCACGTGCGATCGAGCTGACCCGGCTCGGCACCTCGCTGCCGGCGCCCAGCGACGCCAAGGATCGCGAGGAACTCGCCAAGCTGTCGGCCAAGCTCGAGGCCAATTACGGCGCCGGCAAATGGTGCCATCCGAATGCCGCCGGCCAGCAGGAATGCCTGACGCTGCAGCAGATCGAGAAGATCGTCGACAACGTCGATTTCAAGAACACGCCCGAGCAGATGGCCGAGGCCTGGGCCGGCTGGCATGCGACTGCCAAGCCGATCCGCAAGGATTACCAGCGCTTCGCCGAGCTGATGAACGAAGGCAGCAAAGAGATCGGCTTCGCCAACACCGGCGAGCTGTGGCGCGGCGGCTACGACATGACGCCGGCCGAATTCGACACCGAAGTCGAGCGCCTGTGGGGCCAGGTCAAGCCGCTGTACGAGGCGCTGCATTGCAGCGTGCGCAGCAAGCTCAACGAAAAATACGGCGACGCGGTGGTGCCGAAAAACGGCCTGATCCCGGCACAGCTGCTCGGCAACATGTGGGCGCAGCAGTGGGGCAACCTGTATCCGCTGATGGAGCCGTACAAGGGCGTCGGCAGCCTCGACGTGACCGGCGCGCTGGTGAAGATGCGCGAAGCCGAACTCTCCAAGATCAAGGCCGCGTACAAGGGCAAGCCGTCGATCGTGCAGCAGGCCGACATGGAGCACCAGGCCGACATCGCGATCGCGACCAAGATGACCCGGATCGCCGAGGATTTCTATACCTCGCTGGGCATGCCCAAGCTGCCGGATTCGTTCTGGGCCAAGTCGCAGCTGGTGCAGCCGCGCGATCGCGACGTGGTCTGCCACGCCAGTGCCTGGGACTTCAACCTGAAGCAGGACGACGTGCGCATCAAGATGTGCATCGAGCCCAACGAGGAAAGCCTGCGCACGATCCATCACGAGCTCGGCCACATCTATTACTACCTGAACTACAAGGACCAGCCTTCGGTGTTCCAGTCCGGCGCGCACGACGGCTTCCATGAAGCCATCGGCGACACCGTGACGCTGTCGCTGACCGCCCAGCATCTGCAGACCATCGGCCTGATCAGCGACGCGAAGAAGGATGAGCACGCGGTGATCAACGACCAGATGAAACTGGCGCTGGAAAAGATCACCTTCCTGCCCTGGGGCAAGCTCGTCGACCAGTGGCGCTGGCGCGTGTTCGACGGCCAGATTCCGTCGGACCAGTACAACGCCGGCTGGTGGAAGCTGCGTGCGGCGTATCAGGGCGTCGCGCCGCCGCTGGCGCGCAGCGAGGACGATTTCGATCCGGGTGCGAAGTACCACATCCCGGCGAACACGCCGTATACGCGCTATTTCCTCGCCTTCATCCTGCAGTTCCAGTTCCAGAAAGCGCTGTGCGATGCCTCGGGCTTCAAGGGCCCGCTGTACGAGTGCGACGTTTACGGCAACGCCGAAGCCGGCGAGCGTTTCATGGCGATGCTGAGTCAGGGCCAGTCGCAGCCCTGGCAGGACACGCTGGAGAAGCTCACCGGCACGCGCAAGATGGATGCCTCGGCGATCATCGAGTACTTCAGTCCGCTGATGAAGTATCTGCAGGAGCAGAACCAGGGCAAGACCTGCGGCTGGGACGGCGAAGCCTGATCGCGGCGGTCCACGATGATCAGGAAAATCCTCAAGTGGAGCCTGGCCGCACTGGCGGTGCTGGTCGTTGCGGCGGCGCTGCTGGCGGCGCAGACCTGGTACTTCAAACCGCTGCGTTTCAGCTGGTTTCTGGATCGCGCGCTGCTCAAGCACACGCTCGATGATCCGGAGCTGCTGACGCAGTTGCGGCTGTTGGAACCGCTGGGCATCGACGGCCACAACGGCCGCCTTACCGATGTCTCGGTCCGGCAGGGCGAGAAAGTCGCAGAGTCCTGGCAGGACGATCTCGACACCTTGCATGCCTACGATCGCGCCGCGATGACGCCGGCGCAGCAACTCGCCTACGACGTGATGGACTGGTACGTCGGCGGCCAGGTCGAAGGGCGGCGCTGGATGTATCACGACTATCCGGTGAACCCGCTGTTCGGCCTGCAGTCCGAGTTGCCGACGCTGATGGCGACGCAGCAGAGCGTCACCGATGCGCACGAGGCCGGGCAGTATCTGGACCGCCTCGACGGCTTCGGCGTGAAGTTCAGCCAGCTGCTCGAAGGCCTGCGCCTGCGCGAGGAGCGCGGCATCATTCCGCCGGCTTTCGTCGTGCACAAATCGCTGGAACAGATGCGCGCCTTCGTCGCGGTGCCGGCCGAGCAGAACCTGCTGTACACCGCGCTCGCCGATAAGCTCAAGAACGCCAAAGGCCTTCATGACGATCAGCGCGGCGAGCTGCTGGCCCAGGCTGCGGATCGCATCACCAACGTCGTGTATCCGGCCTACGACCAGCTGATCGCCTACTTCGAGCGGCTGCAGCCCAAAGCGCGCGCCAACAACGGCGTCTGGGCGCTGCCGGATGGCGATGCGTTCTACGCCTACTCGGTGCGCCAGGCGACGACCACCGACATGACGCCGGAAGAGCTGCATCAGCTCGGCCTGGCCGAAGTCGCGCGTATCGAGGCCGAGATGGATGCGCTGCTGCGCGAGCAGGGTTATGCGGAGGGCAGCGTCGGCGCGCGCATGAGCGCGCTCGGCAACGAGCCGCGCTTTCTGTATACCAATACCGACGCCGGCCGCAGCGAAATTCTCGCCGATTTCCAGAAGATCATCGACGAGGTCAACGCCGGCATGGGCGCCGCGTTCAACCACGTGCCGGATACCAAGGTCGTCGTGCAGCGCGTGCCCGAGTTCAAGGAGAAGACCAGCCCGCAGGCCTATTACGATCCGGCGCCGCTGGACGGCTCGCGGCCTGGCACGTTCTGGGTCAGCCTGCGCGACGTCACCGAGATCAAGAAATTCTCGATGCACACGCTCGCCTATCACGAGGCGATCCCGGGCCATCACTTCCAGATCTCGATCGCGCGTGGACTCAAGGACGTGTCGACCGTGCAGCGCGTGCTGCCGTTCACCGCATATAGCGAAGGCTGGGCGCTGTACGCGGAGCGCCTGGCCAAGGAACTCGGCTACGAGAAAGATCCGTTCGACGATCTCGGCCGGCTGCGCGACGAGCAGTTCCGCGCGGTGCGCCTGGTCGTCGATACCGGCATGCATTACAAGCGCTGGACGCGCGAACAGGCGATCGCCTACATGATCGACAAGACCGGCATGGCCGAGGGCGACGTCGTTGCCGAAATCGAACGCTATCTGGTCTGGCCGGGGCAGGCGCTGGCGTACAAGACCGGCATGCTGAAAATTCTCGAGCTGCGCGCGCGGGCGCAACAGCAACTTGGTGATCGCTTCGATCTGAAAGCATTCCACGACCAGGTGCTGATGGCCGGCGCGCTGCCGCTGGGCGTGCTCGAGGCGCGCGTCGATCGCTGGATCGCGAGCCAGCTCGTCAGCGGCGGATGATGAAACGTTGTGCGCTGATACTGGCGCTGCTGTGGTCGCTGCCGGCCGCGGCACTGCAGGTCGGCGACATTCCACCGGACCCGCTGGGCGTGGATTTCTCCGGCCGGCCGGTGCACGTCAGCGACTACCGCGGCAAGATCGTCATCGCCACGTTCTGGGCGAGCTGGTGTGCGCCGTGCATGAGCGAGATGGGCCGCTTGGAGGACATCCAGCGCCAGCTGGGGCATTCACAGCTGCAGATCATCGGCGTCAATTACCGTGAAAGCGCGCAAGCCTGGCGGCAGTTCCGCACGCGCTTCGCCTCGGTGCAACTGAAGCTGACTTTTGATCCCGATGCCAGCGTGGTGAGCTGTTATCAGGTCGACGCGGTGCCGACGATGCTCATGATCGACCGCAGCGGCCGCATCGCCCATGCCCATCGCGGGTACACCGAGGCGACTTCGGTGCAGGGCCTGGTCGCCGAGTTGAACGCGCTGCTGAGCACACCGCCGCTGCCGCCGGAACGCTCTCGCCCGCCTTATTGACATACTGATAACCGAGGGTGATGGGTCAATTTTTCTGAGCGTCTGTTTCAAATGCTTCCGCTTGGATCGCTGGGGGACGCAGCCTATAGTCATCGACACAATCGGAGAGCCAGATGAGTGCCTACGCCAACCAGAACGTCAACACGCCGGGCCGCTATCGCTCACCGGCGATCAGCCTGCACTGGCTGATCGCGATCCTGATTTTCGGCGGCTATGGCCTGGGCCTGTTCATGACCGGCCTGCCGGCCTCGGCCGACAAGCTGCTGTATTACAGCTGGCACAAGTGGGCCGGCGTGAGCGTATTCCTGCTGGCGATCCTGCGTGCGCTCTGGCGCATGACGCATCCGGCGCCGCCTCTGGTCAGCGGCGCGCGCTGGGAACACTGGGCCGCGCACGGCGCCCATCTGGCGCTGTATCTGCTGATGCTGACGATCCCGCTGAGCGGCTGGCTGCACAGCTCGGCGCTGGGCTACCAGACCGTGTATCTGGGCCAGTTCCCGATTCCGGATGTCGTCGGCAAGGACAAGGCGCTGGCGGAATTCTTCGGTGAGGCGCACGAATATCTGAACTACGCGCTGCTGACGGTGCTGCTGCTGCACGCCGCCGCGGCGCTGCAGCACCACTGGCTGCGCCGCGACGATGTGCTGCGGCGCATGCTGCCGAAGACCGGCGCCAATGGCTTGGCCGTGCTGGTCACGCTGCTGTCGGTGATCGCCTTCGGTGTGATCTTCAAGCTGAAAGTGGCCGAAGGCGCGCACGCCGAACATGGCGCTGCAGCGCAAGTTGCCAGCGGCAGCGAAAGCGCCGTCGATCCGGCTGCGCTGAGCGGCGAGATCGGAGCCGAGTTCCGCCAGTTGAACGTTCCGGTCACCGGCAACTTCACCCGGTTCAGCGCCGCCGCGCTGGTGTTCGATCCCGAGCATCTGGATCAGGCGCACGCCGATATCCTGGTGGACACCGCCAGCTACGATCTCGGCGACGCCGACTACAACGCCGAAGTGCGCAAGAAGGAATGGTTCGACAGTACGGCGTTTCCGCAGGCACGTTTTGTCACGGACAAGGTCGAAAAGCTCGCCGATGGCCGTTACCAGGCCAGTGGAGCGCTGACGATCAAGAGCAAGACCCAGCCCGCCGTGGTCGTGTTCACGATGGCCAGCGAGGGAGACAAAGTGGTTTACAGCGGCGAAACCAGCCTGCTGCGCTCGGCCTACGACATCGGCGACGCGGAGTGGAACGACGTGCTCGAAGACAAGGTCGTCGTGCGCTTCAAGGTTGCGCTGCCGAAGTCCTGATTTTCGTATCTCTAACCAACAACACAACACACACCAGGAGTCATACCCATGTTCAAGTCACTGAGTTTTGCCGCTGCCGCCGCGTTGCTGTGGAGCGGCGTCAGCGCCGCCGCGCCGGTTACCTACACCATCGCGCCGGATCACACCTACCCGAGCTTCGAAGCCCCGCACATGGGCATTTCGATCTGGCGCGGCAAGATCGAAAAGACCAGCGGCACCGTGGTGCTCGACGACGCTGCCAAGACCGGCACCGTCGACATCACCATGGACGCCTCGACCGTCGACTTCGGCCACGCCAAGATGAACGAGCACGCCAAGGGCGAGGACTTCTTCAACGTCGCCAAGTACCCGACGATCAGCTACAAGGGCACGATCAAGTACGACGACGGCAAGCCGGGCAAGGTCGACGGCCAGCTGACGCTGCTGGGCGTGACCAAGCCGGTCAAGCTCGACATCGACAGCTTCAAGTGCATCACCCACCCGATGCTGAAGAAGGAAGTCTGCGGCGCCGATGCCGAAGCCGAATTCAACCGCGCCGACTTCGGCATGAGCAAGTACGCCGACGGCGACGCCGGCAAGGTCAAGCTGCGGATTCAGGTTGAGGCGCTGAAGAACTAAAGCTAGCGCGCTCGTCGTCGCGGACAGGGTCCGCTCCTACAATGCTCGCACCTGTAGGAGCGGACCCTGTCCGCGATCTGCTTTACGCGCCCAGTTTGCGCTTCATCGCATCGAAGCTCGCGATCTGCTCGGGTGTCGAGACCGGATAGCGCAGGTCCAGCGACTTCAGCGTCTTGACGATGATTTCGGCGACGGCCAGGCGCATCGCCGACTTGCTGTCGGCCGGGATCGCGTACCACGGCGCCCACTTGCGCGAGGTCGCGTTGATCGCGTCCTCGTAGGCCTGGCTGTACTCGTCCCAGTGCTCGCGCGCACCGAGATCGCCGGCTTCGAATTTCCAGTTCTTTTCCGGCTGCACCAGCCGCGACAGAAAGCGCTGGCGCTGTTCCTCCTTCGACACGTTCAGCCAGAACTTCAGCACGATGGTGCCGCTGCAGGCCAGATGCTGTTCGTGGTCGCGTATCGATCGATAGCGCTGCTTCCATAGCTTGGGCAGTGCCGTCGCATGCGGCAGATGCTGCGCGGCGAGCAGCGCCGGATTCACCCGCGTTACCAGCACCTCTTCGTAGTAGCTGCGGTTGAATACGCCGATCTGGCCGCGCGCCGGCAAGCGGCAGCTGGTGCGCCACAGAAAGTCGTGTTCGAGTTCCTCGTCCGACGGACGCTTGAACGCATGCACGTTGCAGCCGGCCGGATCGACGCCGCTGAGCACCGCTCGTATCGTCGAGTCCTTGCCAGCCGCATCCATCGCCTGAAAGATCAGCAACAGCGAATAGCGGTTGTCCGCGTACAGCACATGTTGCAATTCGGACAGCTCGGCCACCAGGCTCGCGAGTTGTTGCTCGCGCTGCAGCTTGTCGCGCTTCTTGTCGACGATCAGCGTCGGCGCGTCCCTGATGCGGAACTTGCCGCCGAACGAGGTCAGATAGGGACTGTCGACGGCAAACTTCGGCTCGTTCATGGTTTTGCTCGCTCAGGCGCTGGGCAGGACATAGAACAGCACGCAAAAGAAATGCAGCACGCTGCCGGCGAGCACGAATACATGCCAGATCGCGTGGTGATAGCGCAGCGACTGCCAGGAATAGAAGGCGACGCCGCCGCTGTAGGCCAGACCACCGGCCGCGAGCAGGATCAGCCCGCCCATCGGCAGCGCCGTCGCCAGCGGCTTGATCGCGATGATCACGCACCAGCCCATCAGCAGGTACACCGCGAGCGAGACTTTCTCGAAACGCCCGGTCGCGACCAGCTTGAACAGCACGCCGACCAGCGCCAGGCCCCAGGTGAAAGCGAACAGGCTCCAGCCCCAGACACCGTGCAGGGTCACCAGCGTGAACGGCGTGTAAGTGCCGGCGATCAGCAGGTAGATCATCGAGTGGTCGATGATGCGCAGCACGTGTTTGACCCGCGGCATCGGGATCGCGTGATACAGCGTCGAAGCCGTGTACATCATCACCAGCGTGGCGCCGAACACCGCGCAGCTGACGATATGCCAGGCGTCGCCGTACATCGCCGCGCGCGCGACCAGTACGCACAGGCCGGCGACCGCCAGCACCGCGCCGAGGCCATGGGTGATCGCATGCGCGATCTCCTCGCCGATCGAATACAGCGTGTCGCGCGTGGTGACGAGCGCGTTGTGGATGCCGTCGCGCGCGGCATGCAGCGCCGCGTCGATCTCGCTCTCGGGTGAATGCTTGATGCGATCGCTCCGCTGTTTTCTATGTTCGCGGTAACGATACCCGAAGCGCGCCGCCGGGTTTCTCTCTCCCACACGGGGACAGGGTCAACGCCTACCGCGTGCGCGTGGTCTCGTAGAAGTTCGTCGCCACCGAGGCCGTCGACTGGAAGGCGCCGTAAGTCTGATTGCACTGGGCCTCGCTGTAGCCCTGGCGGATCGCGTTCAGGTACGCCGAGTAGTAGTTGAAGGCGGCGGCACACATCGTGTGCAGCTGCACGTCCGGGCCGGTGCTGTTGGCCTCGAAGAATTCCTTGTAGTTGTCGTTGCTGTAGCCGGGGCAGGCGGCGCTGCCGATCAAGGTGTTCGGCCGCGTCGCGAAGCTGGCGCCGCCGCCAGCCGGCGACGGGCTCAGCGCCGAGGCCATGCCGCCGCCTCCGCCACCGGCCGAGCCGATCGCGGCGCTGGTGTTGGACATGCCGTCGACGCCGCCCATGCTGTCCTGCACCGCGCCGGCGAGCAGATTGGCCTGCGTCTGCGAATCCAGCTGGGTGACGCCGCCGATCACCGCGCCGGTGGCCAGCGCGGCGAGCTTGCCCCACTGGAAGCCGTTGTCGGCCTCGGCCTGTTCCTGGGCACGGCGCTGTGCCTCGAGTTGCGCCGCGCGTTGTGCGGCGGCGCGCTGGGCCGCGGCCTGGGCTTCGGCCTGGCGCTGCGCTTCCTGCTGCGCGATGCGTTCCAGCCGCGCCTTTTCTTCGGCCTCGGCCTTGAGCCGCGCGGTCGTGGCGGCGTCGCGGCCGTCATCGAGTTTCTTCTGCTCCATGCGCGCCAGATGCAGCGCGTCGACGCGCTCGCCGCTCAGGTAGCTGCAGGGCTCGGTGATGCCCGGCGTCTCGCCGCTGCACTCGCCCTCGCCCTGCGGCAGCAGACCTTCGAACGCGCCGCGATACACCAGCTGATCGTTGCGCCACAGCTCGCCGTTGCCGACCACCGCCGGCACGCGGTCGGCGGAGAACTCGGCCGCGCGCCATTCGCTCATCACGTGGCCGGGCAGATCCGGCGCGAACTCCTGCAGTCGCACTTCCAGGTCGGCGACATAGCGCAGCCGGTAGCGGCCGTCGACCGACCAGGCATCGAGCCGGTTCGGCGCCGTGGCGCAGTTCGGCCCCCATGGCAGCCAGCCGATCGGCAGCGCCGGCTTGATCGTGCAGTCCGCCGCAGACAGCGCATGCCGCGCCAGCGTCGCCGGCTCCGGGCGCGCCTCGGCCGGCAGCGCGCCGGCCTCGAGCGTGCCGTGATACAGGTAGGCGCCGGCCGGACCGAGCACCGTGTTCGCCGTGGTTTCGATGCGCGTCAGCCCGGCGAGCAGATACGTGGTCGCGTCGTCGGCAACGCCTTCGATCGGTTTGCGCCGTACCGCGTCCTGCGGCGCGCCTTTGCTTTCGACGATCAGGCCGGTGGTTTTATACGAGCCGTCTTCGGCAACGAAATGCGCCTCGGTCGGCGGCACGAAACGCCCGGCCTGGACCTGGCCGTCGATCGCGCCGATGCCCGGATAGATCAGCCGGCCCGGCTGCGCGGTCTTGGACGCGGTCGTGCCGCCGTCGAGCGCGGCGAGCACGATGCCGGTGGCCGGGTTCCACACCGCCAGCGGCGTCACCTGCAGGTCGGCCGCGGCGGTGCCGGCGATCAGGCCGTCGCGGTTCCACACCACCACCGGGCCGAGCGCGCGCACGCGCAGATCGTTGCGGCGCAGCTGCAGCTTGCCGATCAAGGTCGTGCCGTCGGAGAACGTGTAGAGGCCGTCGCTGCTGCCGCTCGCGGCGCCGGCGCAATCGGCTTCGCGCGCGCGCAACGAGGTCAGCTGGCGCTGCGTTTCGCCGCCGGGCAGGAAGCGCACTTCCACCGGCCCCTTGCGGCCTTCGCAGAACGCCAGACCCGTGATCCGCGCGATCGGCGTGCCGGCGGCGTCCAGCGTCGCGCCGATGCCGACGGTCCTGATCGCCGGCTGCCAGTCCGGCGCGGTCAGCTCGTTGTACAGCGCGCGCGCCTCGTCGAACTGCGGATAGCCCGGCACCGGGGCCAGCGCCGGGAATGGCGCGTAGACGGTCGCGGCGGGCGCATCGACGACGACCACCGGCTCCGGCGCGTTCTTCGGCCGCTTGATCGTCGCGATGTCGCCGGCGTCGCCGCTCAGCGCCTGGCGCGCGGCGCGCACACGGTAGTAGTCGGCGCGGTCGGCGGCCTCGACACGCAGCGAGTAGGCGCCGAACTTCTTGCCGTTGGCCGGGCGCACCTCGACCAGCAGGTCGGCCGGGCCTTTCAGCTCGATGCCGCCGCTGGCGCCGTAGTCGCCGCCCTTGTCACCGAGCGACAGCAGATCGCCGTCGGTCCAGCCGGCGTCGACGTATTTGACGGTGACGCTGAGGTCCACGTCGGCCGAGTTCGCGGCGACCGTCAGCACCATGTCCTGCGGCACGCCGACCAGGTGGTAGACGTCGTAGGGAACGCCGAGCAGCGAGCTGGCGTCGGTCTCTTCGAGTTTGCCGTCGATGATGCTGCCGGCTTGCAGCTCGTTGATGACGGCACTGGCCGCGTGCGCCGACGACGATACCGCGCCCAGCAGCGCAGCCAGCAAAACGACGGACCTGCAAGCCATGACTTCCCCTAAGGCGGCTTCCGTCCGTGGATCGTTATTGAGTGCCGGCCGCCCCTGCGGCCGGTGTCGACGAAGCCTGCGCTTCATCACCAACCCGATTATAGAAGTCGGGAAATCCGCGGATGCAAGGCAGCGGACGCGCGGCGTCAGGCCAGCCGCTGCACGTGCAGGGTCACGCCGTCGGCGCCGATGACGCGCACCCTGGTTCCGGCCGGCGCGTCGTCGGCGCAGGCGATGCGCCACTGCGAATCGTCGACGCTGAGCTTGCCGATGCCGTTGACGATGGCCTCGCTCAAGGTGAAATCACGGCCGACATAGGAGTGGCCGCGGCGGTTCAGGGTGGTCTCGTCGGCAGCCGAAGGCTTGCGGCGGAAGCGGCGGAACAGGAAAAAACTGCTCAGTGACAGCACCGCGAACAGCACCACCTGCCATTCCCAGCGGAACTCGAACGCGGCGGTGACCACGCCGACGCACAGTGCCGAAATGCCCATCCACAGAAACACCGCGCCCGGCGCCATCGCCTCCAGCGCCAGCAGCGCGAAGCCGGCGATCCACCAGTGCCAGAAGACGATGTGGGTCAGGTCGATGTTCATGTTGCGAGTGTAGAGCCAAACCGGGGTCGCGGCGTTCCGGTCCCTCGATACGCTCCGCAAGCGGAGCTACTCGGGACGAACGGGGGTGGTGGAGCGGCGTGGGGGGAAAACCCGTTCGTGCCGAGTAGCGGGCTTAGCCCAAGATACGCTCCGCAAGCGGAGCGACCCCGCACAAACGGGGATGGTGGAGCAGTATGAGAAAAGCCCGTTCGTGCCGAGTAGCGGGCGTAGCCCGCGTATCGAGGCACCGGATCGCGGCGCGGCCTATTTGCCGGCCGCTTTCTTCGCCAGCTCCGCAATCCCGCCGATCGCACCGATCACGCTGGCGGCTTCCAGCGGCATCAGCACCAGCTTCTCGTTCGGCGAAGTCGCGATCTTGCCCAGGGCGTCGACGTACTTCAGCGCGACGAAATAATTGATCGCCTGCACGTCGCCGTTGCGGATCGCCTCCGACACCACGCGCGTCGCTTCCGCTTCGGCCTGCGCCGAACGTTCGCGCGCCTCGGCGTCGCGGAACGCCGCTTCCTTGCGGCCTTCGGCTTCCAGCACCGCGGAAATCTTCTGCGCTTCGGCGGCCAGAATCTCCGCGTTGCGCTCGCCTTCGGCCTTCAGGATCGCGGCCTGGCGGAAGCCTTCGGCGTCGAGAATGTTGGCGCGCTTTTCACGCTCGGCCTTCATCTGCCGGCCCATCGACGCGACCAGGTCGGCCGGCGGGCGGATGTCCTTGATTTCGACGCGCGTGACCTTCAGGCCCCAGGGCGTGGTCGCACCGTCGATCACGTTGAGCAGGCGCGCGTTGATGTGGTCGCGCTGGCTGAGCAGCTCGTCCAGATCCATCGCGCCCATCACCGTGCGCAGATTGGTCATCGTCAGCTGCATCACCGCGACTTCAAGGTTCTGCACTTCGTAGGCGGCCTTGGGCGCGTCCAGCACCTGAAAGAACACCACGCCGTCGACGCCGACCATCGCGTTGTCCTTGGTGATGACTTCCTGGCTGGGCACGTCGAGCACCTGCTCCATCATCGACAGCTTGCGGCCGATGCCGTCGACGTAGGGAATCATCCAGTGCAGGCCGGGCGTGAACGTCGCGCGGTACTTGCCGAAGCGCTCGACCGTGTATTCCTTGCCCTGCGGCACGGTGACGATGCCTTTCCACAAGGTCACCAGTGCAAACACCAGGACCGCGATCGCGAAGATGCTCATGTTGTCGCCCCTGCCGATTCGAGCGCCGAGTATGCCTATACCGCGGCGGCGGCGAGCTGCTTGATGCGCTCGACCATCGAGTAGAAGCCGTTGCGGCGGTTCATCGTGATGTGGTTTTCCAACCCCAGCCGGGTGAACACCGCGCCGACGTCGATGTCCAGGATCTGCTGCGGCGTGCGTTCCGACACCACCGCAAACAGCAGCGCAATCAGGCCCTTGACGATGTGCGCGTCGGAGTCGCCGAGAAAGCGCAGCTTCAGCGGCGGGCCGTCCAGGGTTTCGCTTTCCAGCCAGACCTGGCTCATGCAGCCGCGCACCTTGTTGGCCTCGTTGTGCGCTGCTTCCGGCAGTGGCGGCAGCTTGCGGCCGAGCTCGATCAGGTAGCGGTAGCGCTCTTCCCAGTCGCCGAGCATCTCGAAGGTTTCGGCCAGTTCCTCGACTCTTTCATCTGCCTGCATCGCCATCCGTCCGCATTACGTAGCTTATCGTTCGACTCTTATGGTAACGGCAGAACGTCTGCCGCATGCTGGGGTCCATCGCTGCATCGCCAGCCGTAGCCCGGGTGCAACCCGGGGCCGCATCACCACCGAACCCGGGTTCTACCCGGGCTACCACAGCACCGGAGCCAACATGCTGATCCGCATCCCGCCGCCGTCCGCCGTGCGCTCCAGCGAGATCACGCCGGAAGGCCTGTATCGCAACCGCCGCCGTTTTCTGGCCGAGATGGGCATCGGCGCCGTCGGCCTGCTGACCGCCGGCTATACCCAGGCCAAGGACGTGCCGGCCTCGGCCGACGGCCTGCCGCTGAGCATCGCCAAAAAAAGCGAGCGCGCCGGCGGCGAGACGCCGACGCCGTTCGACACCGTCAGCACCTACAACAATTACTACGAATTCGGCACCAACAAGGACGATCCCGCGCAGAATGCCGGCACGCTGAAAACGCGGCCGTGGACCGTGGCGATCAGCGGCGAATGCGAAGCGCCGGGCATGCTCGACCTGGACGCACTGCTGAAGCCGCATGCGATCGAGGAGCGCATCTATCGTCACCGCTGCGTCGAGGCCTGGAGCATCGTCGTGCCCTGGGCCGGCGTGCCGCTGGCCGACGTGCTCAAGCGCTTCAAGCCGACGTCCAAGGCCAAGTACGTCGCCTTCCAGACGATCTACGACAAGGCGCAGATGCCGCAGGCGAAATGGAGCGGCATCGAGCTGCCCTATGTCGAAGGCCTGCGCATCGACGAGGCGATGCACCCGCTGGCGTTCCTGTCGGTCGGCATGTACGGCAAGACCATGCCCAACCAGAACGGCGCGCCGCTGCGGCTGACCATTCCGTGGAAATATGGCTTCAAGAGCATCAAGTCCATCGTCGGCATCCGCTTCGTCGAGGCGATGCCGCCGACCACCTGGAACAAGCTGCAGGCCAGCGAATACGGTTTCTTCTCCAACGTGAACCCCGAAGTGCAGCATCCGCGCTGGAGCCAGAAAAGCGAGCGCCGCCTCGGCGAGCTGTTCAAGCGCCCGACGCTGATGTTCAACGGCTATCCGGAAGTCGCCTCGCTGTATTCCGGCATGGACCTGCGCAAGTTCTATTGAACATGCAAAGTGGGTTATTGAAGCCGCTGACCGCGTGGCGCGCCGCAGCCTGGGCGCTGGGCCTGTATCCGGCCGTGATGCTGGCCTGGGCGTTCACGAATGCCGGGCTGGGCGCCAATCCAGTGGAATTTCTCGAACACAACACCGGCCTGTGGGCGCTGCGCATCCTGCTGGTGTGCCTGGCGATGACACCGCTGCGGCGCTTCACCAAGCGTTCCGAGGCGATCCAGGTGCGGCGCCTGCTCGGGCTGTGGGCCTACTTCTGGGTCACGGTCCATTTCGCGATCTACCTGACCTTCGACCTTGAATGGTCGCTGCGCGAACTCGGCGCCGACCTGATCAAGCGCACCTACATCACGCTGGGCTTCGTCGCCTGGCTGCTGCTGCTGCCGCTGGCCGTGACCTCGACCCGCGGCTGGCAGCGCCGGCTGAAACGCCGTTGGGGACAGCTGCACAAGCTGATCTATCCGGCGGCGCTGCTCGGCGGCGTGCATTTCTTCTGGCTGGTGAAATCCGACGTGCGCGAGCCGCTGCTGTACATCGGCATCTGGGCGGCGCTGATGTTGCTGCGGATCAAGCCGCGCGCGGCCGCCGCCAAACCGAAATCCGCGACGGGCTTATAATCGCCGCCCGTTTTCATCAGGCGAGCCTAACGTGCCCCGTCATTCCGGCCGCGCTGCCGACCAGCTTCGTCCCATCTCGATCACCCGCTCCTTCACGCGCCATGCCGAAGGTTCGGTGCTGATTTCCTACGGCGACACGCGCGTGCTGTGCACCGCCAGCGTCGAAGAGCGCGGTCCGGCCTGGAAGAAGGACGGCGGCTGGGTCACCGCCGAATACGGCATGCTGCCGCGCGCCACGCATACCCGCGGCCGCCGTGAAGCGGCGCAGGGCAAGCAGTCCGGCCGCACGCAGGAAATCCAGCGCCTGATCGGCCGCTCCTTGCGCGCGGTGGTGGATCTGTCCGCGCTCGGCGGTTTCTCGATCACCGTCGACTGCGATGTGCTGCAGGCCGACGGCGGCACGCGCACCGCGAGCATCACCGGCGCCTATGTCGCGATGGTCGACGCGGTCGCGGCGATGCGCAGACGCGGTCAGCTCAAGACCAACCCGATCCACGGCCAGGTCGCCGCAGTGTCGGTCGGCATCCACGCCGGCGCGCCGGTGCTGGACCTCGATTACATCGAGGATTCGGCCTGCGAATGCGACATGAACGTGGTCATGAACGAGGCCGGGCATTTCATCGAGGTGCAGGGCACCGCCGAAGGCCACGCCTTCCGCCGCGACGAACTCGATCGCCTGCTGGATCTGGCGAGCAAGGGCATCGGCGAACTGCTCGCCGCGCAGCGCGAGGCGCTCGGCGTCTGATCGCGCGCTGATACAAACCCGCTCGCCATGGAAGTCGTCCTCGCCAGCCGCAACGCCAAAAAGCTCGCCGAAATGCAGGCTTTGCTGACGCCGCTGGGCTGGCAGCTGCGACTGGTCAGCGACTACACCATTGATGCCGCGGTCGAATCCGCATCGAGCTTCGTCGAGAATTCGCTGATCAAGGCGCGGCATGCGGCGCAGGTCTCCGGCCTGCCGGCGATCGCCGACGATTCCGGGCTGGAAGTCGCCGCGCTCAACGGCGCGCCCGGCGTCTATTCGGCGCGCTATGCCGGCGAAAAAGCCAGCGATGCCGACAACAACGCCAAGCTGCTCGACGCGCTCGAAGGCCTGGACGAGAGCCAGCGCGCCGCGCGTTTCGTCTGCGTGCTGACGTTCATGCGGCATGCCGCGGACCCGACGCCGGTGATCGCGGAGGGTTACTGGAGCGGCCGCATTCTCGACGCGCCGCACGGCGAAAAAGGCTTCGGCTACGACCCGCTGTTCTTCGTACCCGAACACCGCTGCAGCTCGGCGCAGCTCGCGCCGGAAGTGAAGAACCGCTGCAGCCATCGCGCGCTCGCCACGGCCGCACTGCTGGCGCGCCTGCGCAGCGCGCAGTGAAACTCGCGCAGCTGGCGCAAGCGCCGGCACTGGACGCGTCGCAGATTCCGCTGGCCTTGTACGTGCACTTTCCGTGGTGCGTGCGCAAATGCCCGTACTGCGATTTCAACTCGCATGCAGTGCGTGGAGAGATCCCGGAAGACGCGTATGTCGACGCCTTGCTGCGCGATCTCGATTTCGAACTGCCGCAGCCGCGCGACATCGGCAGCATCTTCATCGGCGGCGGCACGCCCAGCCTGTTATCCGGCCGCGCGCTGGCGCGCTTTCTCGACAGCGCCGCAAAAAAACTGCGGTTCGCGAGCGATATCGAAATCACCCTGGAAGCCAATCCCGGCGCCGTCGACGAAGCGCATTTTCGCGACTACCGCGCCGCCGGCGTCAATCGGCTGTCGATCGGCGTGCAATCGATGGATGCGGCGCAACTCCGGCGGCTCGGCCGCATCCACGATCCGGCCGCAGTGCATTCGGCTGTCGCGGTCGCGCGCCGTGCCGGCTTCGACAATCTGAATCTGGACCTGATGTTCGCGCTGCCGCAGCAGACCCCAGCCGAGGCCGATGCGGACTTGGCGGCGGCGCTGGCGCTGGAGCCCGAGCATCTGTCGTATTACCAGCTGACCCTGGAGCCGAACACCGAATTCGCCGCGCGTCCGCCGCCGCTACCGGCCGACGACGATGCCTGGACCATGCAGCAACAGGGCGTCGCGCGGCTCGCCGCCGCCGGGTTCACGCGCTACGAAGTCAGCGCCTATGCGCGCGCCGGCCGCCGCGCGCGGCACAACCTGAACTACTGGCGTTTCGGCGACTATCTCGGCATCGGTGCCGGCGCGCACGCCAAGCTCAGCGACGAGCGTGGCGCGCGCCGCCGCGCGCGCCACAAGCATCCGAAGACTTACATCGAGACCGCCGGCACCGCCCGGATGCTGCAGGAAGACCGCCTGGTCGGCCACGACGAGCTGGTGTTCGAGTTCTGCATGAACGCGCTGCGGCTCGACCAGGGCTTCGAGTGGCGCGACTTCGAGACCCGCACCGGCTTGAACCGGGCGGTGATCGAACAGGCGCTGGCCGCCGCGCAGCGCAAGGGCCTGGTCGAACTGGGAGAGGCCGGCGTGGTGCCGACCACGCTGGGGCTGCAGCATCTGAATACACTGCTGACAGGGCTGTTGTAGCCCGGGTGCAACCCGGGGCTGCGCGGCCGATTGGAATCCAAGCCGGGTTTCACCCGGGCTACCAGGAGTCACCATGCTCGAAGAAGCCGACATCACCTGTCCATACTGCTGGGAGACGATCCCGCTGGAGCTGGACCTGTCGGCCGGCTCGCAGACCTATACCGAGGACTGCTCGGTGTGTTGCCGGCCGATCATCGTCAGCCTGCGGGTCGATGACGAAGGCGGCTTCGAGGTCGACGGTCGCACCGAGGACGAATAGCGGCGACCCGTTGCGCCGGGCCGGCGGCTTGAGTAGACTGCGCGCCCTTTTGTGTTTTCCGGCTGGTTTACAGATGAAAGACGGTATCCACCCCGAGTATCGTGCGGTCGCCTTCAAAGACGTCGGCGCCGACCAGGTTTTCATCGTCCGCTCGACGGTGCAGACGCGCGACAAGACCACGATCGACGGCGTCGAGTACCCGCTCGTGAACCTCGATATCTCCAGCGTCAGCCACCCGTTCTACACGGGCAAGCAGAAAGTGCTGGACGTCGGCGGCCGCGTCGACAAGTTCCGCAAGCGCTACGCCTAAACCGCATCGCTGCACCGACGGCCGCCTCCGGGCGGCCGTTTGCGTTGCCGGCAAAAAAAATCGCGGCGGTCGGGACTGGAAAAATCGACCCGGGTTGGCTGTGGCGTCAGTCCGGCGCTATCTGACTGCGTTGTAAGCAGGCGTCTGTAAGAGCGATAATTGCACTGCAACATCCACCCCGATTTTTGGTTCGATTCAACGACGGCCCGTCAGGCCGATGCCCCTCCGGCTGACGAGTGGCGTCCACGGCGGCATCGCGGAGTCGGCCGAACCCACGCAGGTTTGGAGCGATAGGATGACCCAAGCGACATACAGCCTCGTCAACAACGAATCCGGCGAGAAGACCGAACTTCCGCTGGTCACCGGCACCATCGGCACGCCGGGCGCCGACGTTGGCAAGGTCTACGACAAGCTGGGCATCTTCACCTACGACCCGGGTTTCACCTCGACCTGCTCGACCAAGAGCGCGATCACCTACATCGACGGTGACGAGGGCATCCTGCTGTACCGCGGCTACCCGGTCGACCAGCTCGCCGAGCATTCCAGCTTCATCGAAGTCTGTTATCTGGTGCTGCACGGCGAGCTGCCGAAGAAGGCCGAGCTCGAAGCCTTCGAGAGCTCGATCCGCCGTCACACGATGATCAACGAAGGCGTCAAGCGCTTCTTCGACGGCTTCTATCACGACGCCCATCCGATGGCGATGATGACCGGCGTCACCGGTGCGCTGTCGGCGTTCTACCACGACACCACCAACAACAAGGACGAGCGTCATCGCGAGATCTTTGCGCATCGCATGATCGCCAAGATTCCGACGATCGCGGCCGCGGCCTACAAGAAGTTCTACGGCCAGCCGTTCATGCATCCGCAGAACAACCTCGACTATTGCAGCAACCTGCTGCAGATGATGTTCGCGGTGCCGGCCGAGCCCTACGTCGTCGATCCGGTCGCCGCCAAGGCGCTGGACGTGCTGTTCATCCTGCACGCCGACCACGAGCAGAACGCGTCGACCTCGACGGTGCGCATGGCCGGCTCTACCGGCTGCAACCCTTACGCCGCGATCAGCTCCGGCATCGCCGCGCTGTGGGGCCCGCTGCATGGCGGCGCCAACGAAGCCGTGCTCAACATGCTCGACGAAATCGGCGACGCCAAGCACGTGCCGGCGTTCATGCAGAAGGTCAAGGACAAGGTCGAAGGCGTGCGCCTGATGGGCTTCGGCCATCGCGTCTACAAGAACTTCGATCCGCGCGCCAAGATCATCCGCGAGCAGTGCCACAAGGTGCTCAAGCACCTGGGCAAGGAAAACGATCCGAAGATGGAGCTGGCGCTCAAGCTCGAGGAAATCGCGCTCAACGACGACTACTTCAAGTCGCGCAAGCTGTACCCGAACGTCGACTTCTACTCCGGCATCATCTACGAAGCGCTGGGCATTCCGGTCAACATGTTCACGCCGATGTTCGCGGTCGCCCGCACCGTCGGCTGGTGCGCGCACTGGAGCGAAATGACCGCCGACAAGACCACGCGCATCGCCCGTCCGCGCCAGGTCTACACCGGTGCGGCGACGCGTGACTACGTGGCTTGCGACAAGCGCTGAGTTGTAGCGGCTTGTATGAAAAAGCCCGGCGAAAGCCGGGCTTTTTTGTGGCTGCGCTTGTTGCTTGCTGTTGCGGCTATCAAGAAACTCCGTTCGTCCCGAGTAGCGGGCTTTGCCCGCGTATCGAGGGATCCGACCGATCTTGATGCGCCCTTTCGATCCGGTCCCTCGATACGCCGCTGCGCGGCTACTCGGGACGAACGGAGCATCCGCAGGATGCAAAGCCTCAGTCGTAAGCCTCGCCCTCACTCGCCAGCTCGATCGGCTCCTCCGCCAGCCGCTCGGCCTGCTCCAGCGTCAGTCGCTTCATCGGCAGGCCGTCGTGCGGCGACAGCGGCGCGCGGCGCAGGTCTTCGACCGGGAACATCGCCATCTCGATGCCGATGTCGCCGGCCATGAACTCGCAGGTCGGGACGTCTTCGATGCGGCCGTCGGGATAGCGATAGCGGCGGTCGTTGGTCTCGTAGGGAATGTTGCGATCCTGCAGGAACATGTCGAGCATCTCCGGCTTGTCGGCGAAGCCGTGCAGCCGCACGCGGTGCGCGTCGGTGACCGCGCCGCTGACCGCGGCACCGACCATGCGCGGATTGAAATCGCGCAGCAGTTTCATCGCGCGCACCGCGGTGCGGCGCAGCGCCTGCAGGTGCCCGGCGTACTCGGCGCCGCCGAACAGCCGCTGGTATTCGATCACCGCTTCGTGGATCAACGCGTTGTCGGGCATCTGCGAACGCGCGCTGAGGCCGAGGCGCTCGGCGGCCTTGTGCTTGGCCTGCTTGTAGTCGGTCAGCCGCTCCTCGCAAATGAGGCGGGCGGCCTCGGCCACGATCTCGCGTTGGAAGCCTATCGCGCGCTTGCCCATGGTCGTATCCGGGTCGGTTCCGATTTGCAGGGCCACGCATTCGCGGCCCCGGGTATGGATATCACGGATTACGCGGCGGCGGAATGGGGACGTGGATAAGGTGACGATTTCCTGGGCTTAGAACAGATCGTCCTCGCCCACCGCCTTCTCGCGCGGCGCCTGCTGCGCCTCGGTCTGCGCCTGCTGCAGGCGCTCGGCCGGGATGTTTTCCGGCACAGCGCCCGGGGTGTCGTTGGCGACCAGATGGCCACTGCGCGGGTCGACCGCGACCGCCACCAGCGAGTCCGGCTTGGGGATCACCGTTTCCGGCAGGCCCTTGAGCGCGGCGCGCATGAAGTCCATCCACATCGGCAGCGAGGCCTTGCCGCCGACTTCGCCGCGGCCCAGCGGCTGCGGCTGGTCGAAGCCAACCCAGCTGATCGCGACCAGCTGGCTGGTGAAGCCGTTGAACCAGGCATCGGTCTCGTCGTTGGTGGTGCCGGTCTTGCCGCGGATGTCGCCGCGGCCCAGCGCCTTGGCCTGCGCCGCGGTGCCGCGGGTGACGACCTCGCGCAGGATGTCGTCGACCATCCACACGTAGCTGGCATCGACCACGCGCGGCGCCAGGCCTTCGCCGGACGGCTGCGCCACCGGCGCATTGGCCGAGGCGGCGCCGGACGCGGCGGGCGCCATGCTGCCGCCGGCGATTCGGCCGCTGGTATTGACGATCATCTGCGCGCATTCCGGGCAGGCGACCTTGGGTTTGGCCTTGAACACGGTCTGGCCGCGCGAGTCGTCGATCTGGTCAATGAAGTAGGGCTCGACCAGGAAGCCGCCGTTGGCCAGCGCGCTGTAGGCGCGCGCCATTTCCATCGGCGTGAACGTGCCGCTGCCGAGCGCCATCGACAGGTCGCGCGGCATGCGGTCCTTGGGCAGGCCGAAGCGGCTGATGAAGTCGCGCGCGTAGTCGACGCCGACGGCCTGCAGCAGCCGCACCGACACTAGGTTGCGCGACTGCACCAGCGCCTCGCGCAGGCGCATCGGGCCCTTGAAGTCGCCGCCGTAGTTTTCCGGCCGCCACGCGGATTCCAGGTTGGCGTCGTCGAACACCACCGGTGCGTCGAGCACCACCGAGGCCGGCGTGAAACCGAACTGGAACGCCGATGTGTACAGGAAAGGCTTGAAGCCCGAGCCGACCTGGCGGTGCGCCTGCAGCACGCGGTTGTACTTGTTGAGCAGGAAGTCGTAGCCGCCGACCAGCGACACCAGCGAGCCATCACGCGGGTCCAGCGCCACCAGCGCGCCCTGCGCCTCCGGCAGCTCGGCGAGCTTCCAGCGCTCGCCGTCGCGGCGCACGCGCAGCACGTCGCCGCGCTGCACCGGTTTTTTCGCCGACAGCCGGGCCCAGGCGTAGTCCTCGGGCGCCAGCTCGACCAGGCCGCTACGTGCCAGCAGCTGCAGCGGCTTGCCGGGCTCGAACGCGACCACCGCCGCCGGCACCAGGCCGGCGGCGCTCGGCAGCGCGTCGAGGAACGCGCCCAGGCCCTGGGTGCTCGGCTTGGCCAGCGTGGTTTCGGCGAGCAGGCGTTCCGGCAGACGGGTCTCGGCCCCGCGCCAGCCGTGGCGCTCGTCGTAGGCGATCAGCGCACTGCGCAGCGCGCGATTCGCCGCGGCCTGGCGCGTGGAATCGATCGTCGTCGTCACGCGGTAGCCGCCGGTGTAGGCGGCTTCGCCAAAGCGGCCGACCATGTCGGCGCGCACCATTTCGGCGACGTAGTGCGCGTCGACCTCGACCAGCGGCAGCGAGAACTTCAGCGTCACCGGCTCGGCGATGCCGGCCTGGTAGTCCAGCTCGGAGATCTTGTTCAGATCACGCAGCCGGCGCAGCACGTAGTTGCGACGCTCCTTGGCGCGCTCCGGCGCGCTAACCGGGTTATCGCGGCTCGGCGCTTTCGGCAGGCCGGCGAGCATCGCGGCCTGTGCCCAGCTCAGCTCGTCGGGCTCGACACCGAAATACACCAGCGAGGCGGCGCCGACACCGTAGGCGCGCTGGCCGAGGAAGATCTTGTTGAGATAGGTCTCGAGGATCTCCTGCTTGCTCAGCTCGTGCTCGAGCTTGGTCGCCAGCAAGATTTCCTTGAACTTGCGCACATAGCTGCGCTCCGGCGAGAGGAACACGTTGCGCGCCAGCTGCATGGTGATGGTGCTGCCGCCCTGGCTTTTCTGGCCGGTGGTGGCCAGCACGAAGCCGGCGCGCAGCAGCCCTTTCCAGTCGAAGCCGGGATGTTCGAAGAAGCGGTCGTCCTCGGCGGCGAGGAAGGCGTCGATGACACGCTGCGGGATTTTGTCGAAGCGCATCGGCGCGCGACGTTCGGCGCCGAATTCGCCGATCAGTTTCGCGTCGCGCGTGTAGACCCGCAGCGGCACCTGCAGCTGGATGTCGCGGATCGCCGCCACTGACGGTAATTGCCGGCCGTAATGCCACTTGGCAGCGAAGAACACGCCGGCCAGCAGCAAAGCACCCACAAGCACCACGCCCCCCAGTATCAACAGCATGCGGCTCGGCAATCTCAAAGAAAGCTTCTCCTGTTCACGACGTTCCCAGCGACTGCCGACCGCAAGCAAAAGATCCCGGACCCAAGATCCAGACCGCTCTCGAAGACCTATTGAAAATGTGCAGCGCCGCACACCGCCACGCGTTTCGACAAGACAACGCAAGCTATTGTTGCTTCATCGATTTCCTCGGCTATATTAAGGCCGGGAGCCGGCTGCGTCACACCCGGCGGGAGTTGCCGGCTTATCGGCAGGCACAGGGTTAGGACGCAACATGTCGATCATGCAATCGCTGTTCGGCTCAGGGAACCGGGACCTGATCGGCCTCGACATCAGCTCCAGCGCCGTCAAGCTGCTGGAGCTGTCGCGTCGCGGCGATCGCTTTCACGTCGAAACCTACGCCATCGAGCCGCTACCGCCCAACGCGGTGGTCGACAAGCAGATCGTCGACGAGAAAGTCGTCGGCGAATGTATTGCCCGCGCGGTGAACCGCTCCGGAACACGCACCCTGCAGGTGGCGCTGGCGGTGTCCGGCGCCTCGGTGATCACCAAGGTCATCCAAATGCCGGCCTCGCTCAGCGAGCATGACCTGGAAGAGCAGATCAAGGTCGAGGCCGACCAGTACATCCCTTATTCGATCGACGAAGTGCATCTGGATTTCCAGGTGCTGGGCGCGAGCAATGTCGGCAGCGCCGGTATCGGCAGCGTCGACGTGCTGCTCGCCGCCTGCCGCAAGGAGCAGGTCGAGCAGCGCTGCGGCGCGGCCGAAATCGCCGGCCTGACGCCGCGCATCGTCGATATCGAGAACAATGCGCTGCAGAACGCCAGCCTGTTCCTGCAGCACCAGATGCCCGACGGCGGCCGCGGCAAGACCATCGCCCTGGTCGACATGGGGGCCACCACCACCAGCGTGCTGGTGCTGCACGACCTGCAGTCGGTGTACACGCGCGAGCAGAGCTTCGGCGGCCGCCAGCTCAGCGACGACATCATGCGCTACTACGGTCTGAGCCCTGAGGAAGCGGCCAAGGCCAAGCGCTTCAACAGCCTGCCCGAGGACTATTCGTTCAACGTGCTGATGCCGTTCGTCGCTGACATGGGCCAGCAGATCGACCGCTCGCTTCAGTTCTTCTTCGCCTCGTCGTCACAGCACACTCAGATCGACCAGATCATTCTCGCCGGAGGCTGCGCCGAAATCGCCGGCGTCGACCAGGCGATACAGGAGCAGCTGCACATTCCGACCGTGGTCGCCAAGCCGTTCGCGCACATGAGCGTCAGCCCCAAAGCCAAACCGGCCCAGCTGGCCAAGGATGCGGCCTCATTGCTGCTGGCCTGCGGCCTGGCGTATCGCGCCTTCGATCCGGCCTGAGCCCGCCATGATCATCCGCATCAACCTGCTGGACTGGCGCTCGGAACGGCGCGAGCTGCGCAAGCGCCAGTTCAACGTGATGCTCGCCGCCGCCGCGGTGACCTCGGCCGGCCTGGTCGCAATCAGCATCATGCTCGCCGGCAACGCGGTGGATCACCAGAACGCGCGCAACGAATACCTGCGCCAGCAGATCGCCGAAGTCGATCTGAAGATCAAGGAGATCCAGGAGCTGGAGAAGGTCAAGCGCAACCTGCTGTCGCGGATGCGCGTGATCGAGGAGCTGCAGGCTTCGCGCAGCGCCACCGTGCATTTCTTCGACGAGCTGGTGAACACCCTGCCCGAAGGCGTGAACCTGACCTCGGTGAAGCAGACCGGCACCGGCGTGGTCATCGAGGGCATCGCCGAATCCAATGCGCGCGTGTCGACCTACATGAAGAATCTGGACGCGTCGAAATGGTTCGCCGACCCCAAGCTGGTGGTGATCAAGACCAGTGAGAAGAACAGCCAGCGCCAGAGCGAATTCCAGCTGCAGGTGAAGAACCTGACCAAGCCCAGCGACACCGCCGCAGTCGGCAGCGACGAGGTGCTGGAATGAAGCTCAATCAGCCGGTCAAGCTGCCCAGCTTCAACGTCGACCTGGGCAAGGCCTGGGGCGAGCTGCAGTCGCTGGACGCGCAGAATCCCGGCGCCTGGCCGACCTGGATCCGCGTCGCCGCGGCCCTGCTGCTGGCGCTGATCATCATCGGCGGCGGCTGGTATTTCTGGGTGCAGCCCAAGCGCGAGGAACTGGCTGCTGCCGAGGCCCAGGAAACCGATCTGCGCGGCGAGTTCGAGCGCAAGCAGAAGAAAGTCGCCGCACTCGACGCCTACAAGGAACAGCTCAAGGAAATGGAGCGCAGCTTCGGCGCGATGCTGCGCCAGTTGCCGAGCCGCACCGAAGTCGCCAACCTGCTCGCCGACATTTCACAGACCCGCGTCGCCAGCGCGCTGGAAGAAGAACTGTTCCAGCCGCAGCCGGAAACGCCCAAGGATTTCTACGCCGAAATCCCCAACCGCATCATCGTCACCGGTGGCTATCACGAGATGGGCGCTTTCGTCAGCGCGGTCGCGGCGCTGCCGCGCATCGTCACGATCGACGAAGTCGAGTTGAAGCCGGCCGGTGGCAGCGCGCCCAAGGGCGAGCTGCGCATGACCGCGCTGGCCAAGACCTATCGCTATCTCGACGAAGGCGAAGTGGCCGCCGCCGGAGCCAAGAAATGAGCGCGCTGCGGGTCACGCCATTGCTGCTCGCGCTGCTGCTGGCCGGTTGCGGCAAGGGCATGGACGATCTCGAGCAGTGGGTATCCGAGGTCAAGTCGCGCAAGTCGACGACGATCGCGCCGATTCCGCAGATCAAGCCCTACGAGGCTTTCAGCTACGAAGTCGCCGGGCGTCGCGATCCCTTCGTGCCGGTGGAGCCGCAGCGGCCGGCGACCGCGGCCGGCGGCAGCGGCCCGCAGCCGGACTTCAAGCGCAACAAGGAAGCGCTGGAGGAATACCCGGTCGACGCGCTGCGCATGCAGGGCACGATCCGCACGCCGCACGCGGTGTACGCGCTGGTCAAGGCGCCCGACGGCGTGCTGCACCGGGTCGGTGTCGGCAGCCACATGGGGCAGAACTACGGTGAGGTGAAAACCATCACCGATACGGAAATCACGCTGTCAGAGCTCGTCGCCGACGGCTTCGGTGGCTGGCTGCAGCGCGCGGCCGTGCTCGCACTGTCGGAATGAGGGGAGTCGCATCGATGAAGCTGCAACACAGTCTGCACCGGTTCAAACGACGCTACGCCGGCCTGATCGCCTGGTTCACGATGGCGGTGCTGGCCCTGCTCGGCCTGCTGGCGATGCCGCCGGCGCATGCGCAGCCCGAAGGCGCCGCGCCGCCGGCGCGCGCGCTGCAATCGGTCGACGCCGCCTCGCTGGCCAACGGCCGCGTGCTGATCACCCTGACGATGTCGCTGCCGGCGCCCGAGCCGGTGGTGTTCACCACCGACAAGCCGGCGCGGCTGTCGCTGGATCTGCCGGATACGCGGCTGAGCCTGGCCGAGCACTATCGCCGCGTGAACGTCAGCCGGGTGCGTGCGATCGCCACCGCCGAGGCCAGGGACCGCACCCGCGTCGTCGTCGAACTCAACGATCTGGCGCCGTACAGCGTGCGCGTCGACGGCAATAAGGTGTTTCTGCAGATCGCCGGTCCGGCCGAAGCGGCCAGCGCGATGAGCCAGATGATGTCGCCGCAGCCCGGCGTTATGCCGCCGATGCCGGCGACCCTGAGCGCCGCGCCGGTGGCCGGTGCCGCCGCCTCGACCGCGCTGGTGACGGCGCCGGCCTCGACCGCCAAGCAGCCGGCGACGATCACCAACATCGACTTCCGCCGCGGCGAAAAAGGCGAAGGCCGCGTCGTCGTCACGCTGAACAATCCGCAGGCCGCGGTCGACGTCAGCGACGAGGGTGGGCACATCCGCGCGCGGTTTCGCAATGTCGGCGTCACCGGCGCGCTGCTGCGCCGGCTCGACGTGCTCGACTTCGCCACGCCGGTCAAATTCATCGACACGCAGCGTAGCGGCATGGACGCCGAGATCGTGGTCACGCCGGTCACCGGCACCGACTACGAACAGGTCGCCTACCAGAGCGGCAACCTGTTCACGATCGAGCTGCAGCCGCTGAACGCGTCGCAGAAGGAAGAGCGCAAGCGCAACGAGCCGCAGTACACCGGCGAGCGCATTTCGCTGTCGTTCCAGAGCATCGACATCCGCAGCCTGCTGCAGATCATCGCGGACGTGGCGGGCACCAACATGGTCGTGTCCGACAGTGTCAACGGCGAGATCGCGATGCGCCTGCAGAACGTGCCCTGGGACCAGGCGCTGGACATCATCCTGCGCACCAAGGGCCTGGGCATGCGCCAGCAGGGCAACGTGATGATGGTCGCGCCGCTCGCCGAGCTGGCCGAGCGCGACAAGGTCGAGGCCGAGGCCGAGAAGCAGAAGATCGAACTGGCGCCGGTGCGCAGCGAGCTGGTGCAGGTGAACTACGCCAAGGCCGCCGACGTCGCCGCGCTGCTCAAGGCCGGCGACAACTCGATCCTCTCCGAACGCGGCCGCGTGTCGATCGACGAGCGCACCAATACGCTGCTGATCCTGGAGACGCGCGACAAGCTCACCGAGATCCGCGCGCTGATCGCGCGCCTCGATATCCCGGTCAAGCAGGTCTTGATCGAGTCGCGCATCGTCATCGCCAACAACGACTACTCGCGCGAACTCGGCACGCGCTTTGGCGTCAGCGCGGTCGCGCGCAACGGCAAGAACGGCCTGATCACCACCTCCGGCAGCGCCGCCGCGACCGACACCACCACCAGCAGCTTCATCAGCAATGGCAACGGCAGCGCTTCGCTGGGTACGCTGGAAAACCGCTACAACGTCAGCCTGCCGACCAGCAGCCCCAGCGCCGGCCGCATCGCGCTGGCGATCCTCGGCTCGGATTACCTGGTCGACCTGGAACTCTCGGCGATGCAGGCCGAGGGCCGCGGCGAAATCCAGTCGACGCCGCGCGTGATCACCAGCAACGCCAAGCAGGCCTCGATCGAGCAGGGCGTCGAGATCCCGTACCAGGAAGCCGCCAGCAGCGGCGCGACCTCGGTGTCGTTCAAGAAGGCGGTGCTGTCGCTGAGCGTGACGCCGCAGATCACGCCGGACGACCGCATCATCATGGACCTGACCGTCAACAACGACAGCGTCGGCCAGACCTACACCACCACCAGCGGCGCGGCGATCCCGTCGATCGACACGCGCAAGGTCACGACGCAGGTATTGGTGCAGAACGGCCAGACCGTGGTGCTCGGCGGCATCTACCAGCAGGAGAACCGCAACACCGTCAACAAGATTCCGCTGCTCGGCGACATCCCGATCCTGGGCGCGGCGTTCCGCAACCGCACCACGGTCAACAACAAGGACGAGCTGCTGATCTTCGTGACGCCGAAGATCCTGCGCGAAGGCCTGCAGATCAATTGAGCCCGTCGCTCGTCGTGGCACCGGCCCGGCCCTACGATCGGTTAGAGAAGACCTACCGCTACGGCGCTTCGCGGCCGTCGGCACCGACCGGCGCGTGCAAGTGCTTGGCTATACTGGGCGTCTGCCTCCTGCCTGTCTTGCCATGAACCTCGGTCCTGCCCTACGCGGCGCCAGCCTGATTGCCGCTCTTTTCCTGGCTGCCTGCGGCAGCAGTGACGACGGCGGCGGCCTGCTCGACGGCGACGACGGCAGCGGCAGTAGTTCCAAGTACGACGTGCTGCTCGACGGCCCCGACTGCGTCGAGCCGGGCGTCACCGCCAGCGGCTACACCGCGACCGTGACCACGCTCAGCGGCGCTGTCGCCAAGAACGTGTTCGTCGCGATCACCGCGGCCGCCGGCACCACCAGCGCCGGTACGATCCGCGCGACCACGCCCGAGGGCACGACGCGCCTCGGCGGCGCCAACACCGACACCAGCGGCATCGTGCCGTTCACCTATACGCCGCCCAGCGACGCCATCCGCGACTCGGTCGCGGTGACGATCACCGCCGCGGTCAAGGTCAGCGATGCCACCGTCGGCACCGTCGATTATCCGGTCGAGCTGCATCCGACGACCAAGCCGGTGGTTACCGTGGCAGGCCCGAAGAACGCCTCCGGCGTGCGCCAGTCCTCGGGCAGCGTGACCGCGGCTTCCGGCGCGTTGCTGCCGGATTTCGTCGCCACGGTGTCGCGTCCGGCCAGCGGCTGTGGCACAGGCGGGCGCCTGTCCGGCGCTTCGATCGCGGTGACGCCGACCCTGGCCTCCGCCGCGGTGCGCCTGGTCGAGGACACCAGCCTGATCGACGGCACCGCCGCCTTCGACTACATCGCGCCGACCGTGACCGCGGCGACCCTCGACACCTTGAGCGTCGTCGCCACCTATAACGGCGTCGCCAGCGACGCGGCGACGTTCAGGCTGACGGTGGCGCCGCCGCCGGATCCGGACACGACCACGATCACGATCGCCGGTCCGAGCACCGCCTCGGCCAGCCAGACCCAGACCGGTTACACCGCGCTGGTGCAGTCGGTGGCCGCCGACGGCACCAAGCTGGCGCGGCCGAACACGGCGATCAACTTCACGCTGTCCGACGGCGGCACGATCACGCCGGCCGCCAATGCCAGCGGCCAGATCGGGGTTACCGATAGCTTCGGCAAAGTCACGTTCACGGTCGCGCCGAAGAGCTCGACCACGGCCAACCAGAACATCACCATCACCGCGGCCGCCGACACCACCACCGACACCACGCTGAAGACCTCCTGCGCGCTGACCGGCAGCGTCTGCAGCGGCACGTTCAAGGTCACCGTGCAGCCCGACGTGTTCAAGTTCACCGCGCCGGTCTACGGCTCCAGCGGCACCGTCGGCACGCCGAATGCGGTGGCGCTGGCGATGCTGTGGACCACCACCGGCGGCGCCGGCGTGCCGGGCTGCGTCAACCTGGCCGCGACGTTCAGCGGCAGTGGTACCAGCACCTATCTGCTGGAAATCAACGGTGACCCGGTGCCCGCGGCACAGACGCGCCAGGTGCAGCTCGGCAGCGACGGCGCGTTCCAGGTGCCGGTCAAGGTGCTGTCCGACCGCTCCGGCTTCGTCCAGGTCACCGCCACCGAGAACCGGACCTGCGGCAGCGGCACCAGCAGCGGCACGCTGAGCGCCACCACCGGCGTGCAGTTTGTCGACGAGATCTGCACCACCACCAGCGATGGCCGCAACTGCGTCGATCTGCAGGCGCCGCTGCGCACGCTGGCGTCGCCGGATGCCTCCGGCAACCAGCGCAGCGTCGCGCTGAGCTTCACCGTGCTCAACAGCGCCTACTCGCCAGTCGACGGCGCCCAGGTGCTGTTCTCGGTGGTGTCGCCGGCCGCCAGCGGCGATCCCAACGAGCGCGTGTTCCCGGGCGGCGGCACCACCAATGCCAACGGCGTCGCCTCGTCCAGCTACTACGTGCCGACCTTGTCCCTGGCCTCGGGTCAGTCGGTGCCGGTGACGGTGCAGGCCTGCGTGCGCAAGAACGCGACCAGCAGCGACAGCGCCTCGCAGGTCTGCAGTACGCGGCAGATCGAAATCGTCGGCCCGGATTGATGAGCAAAACGAATATTTTTCTGGTGGGACCGATGGGTGCGGGCAAGACCACGGTGGGCAAGCGCCTGGCCGAAACCCGCGGCATGGAATTCATCGACAGCGACAACGAAATCGAGATTCGCACCGGCGTCGACATTCCGCTGATCTTCGAAAAGGAAGGCGAGGAAGGTTTCCGCAAGCGCGAGAAACTGGTGATCGCCGAGCTGGCGCAGCGCAGCCAGGTGGTGATCGCCACTGGCGGCGGCGCCGTGCTCGACGCCGACAGCCGCCAGTGGCTGGCGGCGCGCGGCCTGGTGGTCTACCTCTACGCCAGCGTCGACCAGCAGCTGCAGCGCACCGCGCGCACCGATCACCGGCCGCTGCTGCAGAACGTGCCCGACCGGCGCGAAACCCTGCAGCAGCTGTTCGACGTGCGCGACCCGCTGTATCGCGAGATCGCCGACCTGGTGGTGCATACCGACGGGCGCAACGCGCGCGTGCTCGCGCGTGAAATCGAAGATCATATCGACCGGCCGGCTACCGCTCTCTAACGCTGCAACCACGCACCGACTCCCGCTTGAACAACACCCGCGTCCTCAAAGTCGAGCTTGGCGCTCGCAGTTACCCGATCCGCATCGGCAAGGGCATCGCCGGCGGCGACAGCGCATACCCTGAGGCCCAGGGCCGGCCGCTGCGCGTGATTACCGACAGCAACGTCGCG
Source organism: Hydrocarboniphaga sp. (assembly GCF_965279055.1). Classification (NCBI taxonomy): domain Bacteria; kingdom Pseudomonadati; phylum Pseudomonadota; class Gammaproteobacteria; order Nevskiales; family Nevskiaceae; genus Hydrocarboniphaga; species Hydrocarboniphaga sp. Next base: position 4,829,113 of record NZ_OZ257125.1, read on the forward strand.
CCGCTGTATCTGGACGCGCTGCTGTCGGCGCTGGACATCGGCCGCGACAGCGTGTTCGTGCTCAACGCCGGCGAGACCAACAAGACCTGGGATTCGGCCGGCGACATCCTCGACTGGCTGCTGGCGTCGCGACTGTCGCGCGACGGCTGCCTGGTCGCGCTCGGCGGCGGCGTCGTCGGTGATCTGGCCGGCTTCTGCGCGGCGATCTACCAGCGCGGCATCGACTTCATCCAGGTACCGACGACCTTGCTGGCGCAGGTCGATTCCTCGGTCGGCGGCAAGACCGGCGTCAACCACGCGCGCGGCAAGAACATGGTCGGCGCGTTTCACCAGCCGCTGGCGGTGATTGCCGACACCGACAGCCTGAAGACCCTGCCCCGGCGCGAGCTGCTGGCGGGCCTGGCCGAAGTGATCAAGTACGGCATGCTCGCCGACAGCCTGCTGTTCGAATGGCTGGAGAACAATCTCGATCGCATCCTGGCGCTGGATTCAAACGCGCTGGCCGAAATCATCGAGCGCTGCTGCGCGATCAAGGCGCGCATCGTCGGCCTCGACGAGCGCGAGACCGGCAGCGGCCCGCGTGCGCTGCTGAATCTCGGCCACACCTTCGGCCATGCGATCGAAACCCATACCGGCTACGGTGAATGGCTGCACGGCGAGGCGGTCGCCACCGGCCTGTGCCTGGCCGCGGACCTGTCGGCGCGCCACGGCTGGATCACCGACGCGGTGGCGGCACGCTGCGTCGCGCTGATCGCGCGCAGCGGCCTGCCGGTCAAACCGCCGGCTGGCATGCGCGCCGCGGACTTCCGCAATCTGATGGGCCTGGACAAGAAAGTGCAGAACGGCAAGCTGCGCCTGATCCTGCTGCGCGGCCTCGGCGACGCGATTTTGAGTTCGGACTTCGACGCCGAGCTGCTCGACGAGACGCTGCAGGCGGCCTGCGCTGTTTGATTCCTTCTCCCTCCGGGAGAAGGTGGCCCGAAGGGCCGGATGAGGGACTCGCAGCGCGGAACTGGCTTGCGGCTAAGCTGCGACACCCTCACCCGGCGCTGCGCGCCGACCTCTCCCGGAGGGAGAGGCAAGCCTGATTGCCGGAGCGGTCGTGTGAATAATTTCGCCGTTGCTGGCGGGTCTAGACAGCTGCAAATGCTCGCGCTGATCGTCGCCGGCGAGACCGTGTTCGTGCTGCCCTTCGTCGTCGCGCGCGTGCTCCGCACCACGTTCCTCAGCGTGTTCGGCCTGAGCAATCTGCAGCTCGGCAGCGCGTTCTCGGTGTACGGCATCGTCGCGATGCTGTCGTATTTTCTCGGCGGGCCCTTGGCCGACCGTTATGCGGCGCGCGTATTGATCAGCGCCGCGCTCGCGGCCACCGCGGCCGGCGGCCTGCTGTTCGCGACGATTCCGTCGATCACCAGCCTGGCGCTGCTCTACGGCTTCTGGGGCATGACCTCGATCCTGCTGTTCTGGGCGGCGCTGATCCGCGCGACGCGTGTCTGGGGCGGCGACGCGTCGCAGGGCCGCGCCTACGGCATTCTCGACGGCGGCCGCGGCCTGCTCGCGGCACTGCTCGCGTCCGCAACGGTGGTGCTGTTCGCGCATCTGCTGCCGGCCGATGTCGCCAGCGCGACGCCGCTGCAAAGGCGCGCGGCCTTGCAGGAAATTATCCTGATCTGCTCGGCGTTCACGCTGTTGGCGGCGCTGCTGGCGTGGTGGATCCTGCCGCCGCGCGCGTTGCGCGCCGCGGACGATCTGGCCGCGAGCATCAAGGGCATTCGCGTTGCAGCGAAGCTGCCGGGCGTGTGGTTGCAGGCGCTGATCATCGTCAGCGCCTATGTCGCCTACAAGGCCACCGACAACTTCGGCCTGTATGCGCACGACGTGCTCGGCTTTGATGAAGTCGCCGCCGCGCGCCTCGGCACTATCAGCTTTTGGACTCGGCCGTTCGCCGCGCTGCTGACCGGCCTGCTCGCCGATCGCATCAGCGGATCGCGTGCCTTGATCGTCGGTTTCGCGGTGCTCGCGACCGGCGCGTTGGTACTGGCGCTGGATCTGCTGCCGATGAGCGTGCCGACGCTGCTGATCGCCACCGTGATCACCACCAGCCTCGGCATCTACGGCGTGCGCGGCGTCTACTACGCGGTGATGGGCGAGGCGCGCGTACCCTTGTCGGTCACCGGCAGCGCGGTCGGCCTGGTGTCGGTGATCGGCTACACGCCGGACGTTTTTGCCGGCGCGCTGTTCGGCTGGCTGCTGGATCGCGATCCCGGCGCAGCCGGGCATCATCATGTGTTTCTGACGGTCGCGGGCTTCGCGGTGATCGGAATCCTTGCCTCGATTGGCTTGCGGCTGCTATCCCCTCTCCCTCCGGGAGAGGGTGGCCCGAAGGGCCGGGTGAGGGCGTCCCCGGCACAAGGTGGCCTGATATCGGAAAGGCCCTCACCCCTGACCCCTCTCCCGGAGGGAGAGGGGAATCCCGGGCCGGCGGGCCGGCTGCTTTCCGAAGCGATGCGGGCCACTAGAATGCCCGCATGAACCTCGCGCCCTACGCCGCCCTCGAAGCGCACAGCCGCGGCCGCCATCACGCCGAGCCGGGCCCGAGCAATCGCAGCGCCTACATGCGCGACCGCGATCGCATCCTCCATTCGGCCGCGTTCCGCCGGCTCGAATACAAGACCCAGGTGTTCGTCAATCACGAGGGCGATCTGTTCCGCACGCGGCTGACGCACAGCCTGGAAGTGGCGCAGCTCGCGCGCACGATGGCGCGCTCGCTGCAGTTGCACGAGGATCTGTGCGAGGCGATCTCGCTGGCCCACGATCTCGGCCACACGCCGTTCGGCCACGCCGGGCAGGACGCGCTCAACGATTGCATGAAGCCCTACGGCGGCTTCGAGCACAACGCGCAGTCGCTGCGCGTGGTCGACGAGCTCGAGGACAAGTACGCGAGTTTTCGCGGCCTCAATCTGACCTTCGAAACGCGCGAAGGCATCCTCAAGCATTGCAGCCTGGCGCGGGCGCGCGAACTCGGCGACGTCGGCCAGCGCTTCATCGCCCGCGGCCAGCCCAGCCTGGAAGCGCAGCTGGCGAATCTCGCCGACGAGATCGCCTACAACAATCACGACATCGACGATGGCCTGCGCGCGGGCCTGATCACGGTGGCGCAGCTGCGCGAGGTGCCGTTATTCCGCCGCCATCACGACGAGGTCATCGACACCTACGGCGCGCTGCGCTCCAAGCAGGAGCGCCACGAAACCATACGCCGCGTGATGAGCACCTTCGTCGAGGATCTGACCGCGACCAGCGCGGCGCTGATCCGGGGCGCGGGCGTGACGCACATCGACGAGGTGCGCGCGCTGGGTTCGCCGCTGATCAGCTACAGCGAGCAGTTGCGCGCCGAGAACCTGGAGCTGAAGCGCTTCCTGCGTGAGCAGCTGTATCGCCATCACCAGGTCTATCGCGTGATGGCCAAGGCCAAGCGCGTGGTGCGCGACCTGTTCGCCGCGCTGTTCGACGACGTGCGACTGATGCCGCCGGCGTTTTTCGAGGCCGCACGCACGCTGGAGCAGCAGCAGGCCGAAATTGGCCGCGCCCGCGCAGTGGCCGACTACATCGCCGGCATGACCGATCGTTATGCGCTCGACGAGCACGAGCGCCTGTTCGATCCGCGCCGGCTGCGCTGAAGTTAAGAAGCGTTAAACCCCGGATTAAATAAGCTTAATGGGACGCCCGGACCGATCGGCGGCCTGATTATTGTCTTCGTATTCGTCCATACTGCGGCGGATCACGTACGTAAAAATCCGTACCGATCGGTAACAGATCGGCGGCTTTGCGCCGCGGCGGGGTAAGGGCACGGAGCGCGACGTCGGACCACAGAGCCGGCGCGCCGCTCGCAACGACGACGGGTCATGACGATGAGCAGCGGTACCAACGACAAGCGGCTGACGCCTGAGCAGCTGCAGAGCCTGACCGGCTTTCGCCCGGTGATGACGACGGCGAAGATCCTGCTGTTCTTCGCGCTGCTGGCCACGGTCACCGCGCTGGCCTGGCAGTCGCAGTCCGAGCTCACCGACTGGCTGGCGTATGCGGCCGCCGGTTATCTGTGGATGAGCATCGTCACCTTCATGCACGAGGCCACGCACAACATCCTGTTCGAGGCCAAGTGGAAGAACTGGGCCTTTGGCGTCGTTACGATGATCCCGCTGATGGTGTCGTATATCGCGTTCAAGGAAGACCATCTCGAGCATCACCGCTACAACCGCTCGCCGAAGGACCCCGACGCCTTCACCATGGGCAAGCGCGGCGTGCTCGATTTCGTCGCGTTCTACGCCTACGTCGCCTTCGGCGCGCTGCTGACCTTCCTGCATTTCAACCTGATCTATCCGATCAAGTATTTCACCGCCCGGCAATGGGCGGTGCACCTGGGTGAAGCGGTGCTGAAAGTCGGCTGTGTGTGGGCCCTGGTCACCTGGGCCAAGCAGCAGGGCATGCTCGACGAGGTGCTCGAAGTCTGGCTGGTGCCGGTGTTCTTTTTCTCGCTGCTGAACTCGATGCGCTTCATCGCCGAGCACTACGAGACGCCCTGGGACCAGGGCAAGCTCGCCGGCACACGCACGGTGATCAGCAATCGCGTCAACAGCTTTTTCTGGAACAACATCAACTGGCACATCGGCCATCATCTGTATCCGCGCGTGCCGGCCTACAACCTGGTCAAGCTGCATGCGCTGATCGAGCCCGACATCGCCGCCGCCGGCGCGATCGTCGACAAGAGCTATTCGATGGTGTTCGCCAAGGCGCTGCTGCGCGGCCCGGAGACGCGCGAGCGGCTCGAGCGTGCACTGCAGCAGCGGCGTGACCGGCCGGTCGTGACGACGCCGACGCTGGCCTAGGTCGCGGTTCGCGAGCCCGGCCAACCAAGAGCCTGTAGGAGCGGACCCTGTCCGCGACTGGATCTGCGAGAGCAGAGTCGCGGACAGGGTCCGCTCCTACAGGTGCAGCATCGCGTAGCCCGGGTGAAACCCGGGACGGTGTTCAGGGCCTGAACCAGTCCTCCAATTTCAGTCCATCCGCGCCCGCCAGCGGGTACGGGCTGCGCACCACCCAGGTCATCTCCCGCGTCGCGGCGATCGCCGCCTGCTCGCCGTCGAGCCGGCTCCACGGCCGGCCGCTGCGGTCCCAGCGCGCGGCCTGGCGTGACAGCCAGATCGCCGCCTCGCGGTCCAGGCCGAGGATCGCCGGACCGCTGTGCAGCAGTTCGGCGGTGAACGCGGCCAGCTGCTGACGGCGCGGGCCTTCGGGCAGGCTGTCGAGTCCGCGCAACCAGGCGTACAGCACCGGCGCCGCCAGCGCGCAGCTGCCCTGACGCTGCTGGAACAGGTTGAATACGCGGCGGTTGCCGTCCGGCCGTGTCAGCTCGGCGATCACCGACAGGTCGAGCAGCCAGGCCGGCTTGGCCATCAGGGCTCCCCCCAGCGCGCCACTTCCTCGGCGGTCACGCCTTCGAAGCCGGCGCTCTGGCGGCCGCGCCAGGCCTGGCTCCAGGCGGCGAAGTCGGCGCGGGCACTGCCGAGCAGGCGCTCGTACTCGGCCTCGGACAGCAGCACCGCAACGGCTTTACCGCGGCGGGTGACCTGTACCGGGCGGCCATCCTCGGCCTCGTAGAGCAGCTCGGTCAGGCTGTCCCTGGCCTGCGCGATGGATACGGTTTTCATTGCGGCAGCAGCAGTTTGCGGAAGATGGCCATTTAGATGGCCATATTACGTCCGGCTAATTGCTTGATTCAACGGCAGTCGTCGACCGGTCGCGTTCAGCTTCCAGCCCGGAATTTGCTTGTCCGAGAACGGGAAATTACTTTGCCTACCCGCGCTCGGCTGCGAGCGCGCCAGCTGCACCCCGTATGCAACACCGAAAGGCCGCTACACGCGGCCTTTTTCTGCCAGGAGCTTTTCGCATGTCCCAGCCAGTCGACCGGTCCCTCGAGGGCCACGTAGCGCACGGCCTGTATCGTCCCGAGTTCGAGAAGGATTCCTGCGGCTTCGGCCTGATCGCCCACATGGACGACCAGCCCAGCCACAAGCTGATCCAGACCGCGATCACCGCGCTGCACCGGATGACGCACCGTGGTGCGGTCGCGGCGGACGGCAAGACCGGCGACGGCTGCGGCCTGCTGATGAAGAAGCCGGACTCGTTCCTGCGCCGCGAGGCCGACAAGCTCGGTTTCGCGCTCGGCGAGAACTACTGCGCCGGCAATGTGTTCCTGTCGCAGGACGAAAAGCGCCGCGAGCGCGCCAAGGCCGCGTTCGTCGAGGCCTGCGAGCACCACGGCGTCAAGCTGCTGGGCTTCCGCCTGGTGCCGACCGACGCCGATGCGCTCGGCGTCGAGGCGATGAAGGCGGTGCCGCGGGTCGAGCAGGTGTTCATCACCGCGCCCAAGGACATGCACAAGTTCGCTTTCGAGCTGAAACTGTTCAAGCTGCGCCGCCGTGTCGAGAAGGTGCTCGAAGCCGAAGGCGACGACGACTTCTACGTGACCTCGCTGAGCTGCCGCGTGCTGGTCTACAAGGGCCTGGTGATGCCGGAGTTCCTGCCGAACTTCTATCCGGACCTGGCCGACCCGGCTATGGAATCGTCGATGTGCGTGTTCCACCAGCGCTTCTCGACCAACACCCTGCCGAAGTGGCGGCTGTGCCATCCGTTTCGCTTCCTGGCGCACAACGGCGAGATCAACACGATCTCCGGCAACCGCATGTGGGCGCAGGCGCGCGCGAAGAAATTCCAGTGCGCGGACCTGCCCGACATCGAAGAGCTGATGCCGCTGGTGACGATGAAGGGCTCGGACTCGCAGAGCATGGACAACATGCTCGAGCTGCTGCTGGCTGGCGGCATGGACGTGTTCCAGGCGATGCGCGCACTCATCCCGCCGGCCTGGCAGAACGTCGAGGATCTGGACCCGGATATCCGCGCGTTCTACGAATACAACTCGGTCAACATGGAGCCCTGGGACGGCCCCGCCGGCGTGGTCATCATGGATGGCCGCTACGCCGCCTGCTGTCTGGACCGCAACGGCCTGCGCCCGGCGCGCTACGTGATCACCAGCGACCGCCACATCGTGCTCGCCTCCGAAATCGGCGTGAACGATTTCCGCACCCAGGACGTGGTCGAGAAAGGCCGCCTGCGTCCGGGCGAAATTCTCGCCGTGGACACCGAGACCGGCTCGCTGCTGCGCCCGGACGACATCGACAAGATGCTGGCCTCGCGCAAGCCCTACAAGCAGTGGCTGAAGTCGAACATGAAGCGGCTCGAAGCCTCGCTGTCCGACGATCCGAACTCGCTCGACGTGATGCCGCCGGACACGGTCGGCATCTATCACAAGATGTTCCAGCTGACCTTCGAGGAGCGCGACCAGGTGCTGCGCGTGCTCGCCGAGGCCGGCCAGGAAGCGGTCGGCTCGATGGGCGACGACACGCCGTTCGCGGTGCTCAGCCAGCAGGCGCGCTCGCTGTACGACTACTTCCGGCAGATGTTTGCGCAGGTCACCAACCCGCCGATCGATCCGCTGCGCGAGCAGATCGTGATGTCGCTGGAATGCCAGCTCGGCTCCGAAAAAGGCATGTTCGACGAAACGCCGGAGCGCGCCGCGCGCCTGCTGATCGACTCGCCGGTTCTGTCCGAGGCCAAGTTCAAGGCGCTGCTGGCGATCGGCAACGACGACAGCAATTACGCGCACCAGATCATCGATCTGAACTATGACCCGAAGATCGGCCTGAAAGCCGCGATCGATCACGTCTGCGAAGAAGCCATCGCCGCGGTGCGGGCCGGCAAGGTCGTGCTGGTGCTCAGCGATCGCGCGATCGAGCGCGGCAAGCTGCCGATCCACGCGCTGCTCGCGGTCGGCGCGGTCAATGCCGCGCTGGTCACCGCCGGCGTGCGCTGCGACTGCAATATCGCCGTCGAGACCGCCACCGCGCGCGATCCGCATCACTTCGCCTGCCTGGTCGGCTACGGCGCCAGCGTGATCTATCCGTATCTGGCCTACGCCTCGCTGTACGAGATGGCGCGCAGCGGCCAGGTCAAGAACAAGGCGCCGGAGACGATGGCGCAGAGCTATCGCAAGGGCATCAACAAGGGCCTGTACAAGATCATCTCGAAGATGGGCATCAGCACCATCAGCAGCTATCGCGGTGCGCAGCTGTTCGAGGCCGTCGGCCTGCACGACGAAGTCGTCGACCTGTGTTTCAACGCCACGGTATCGCGCATCCAGGGCGCCAAGTTCGAAGACCTGCAGGAAGAGCAGATCGAAATCGCCGAGGCCGCATGGAGCGCGCGCAAGCCGATCGAGCAGGGTGGCCTGTACAAGTACGTGCACGGCGGCGAATACCACGCCTACAACCCGGACGTGGTCGCGATGCTGCAGAAAGCCGTGAAATCCGGCAGCTACGAGGATTATCAGACCTACGCCGAAGTCGTGAACACGCGGCCGGTGTCGATGATCCGCGACCTGTTCAAGTTCAAGGATGCCACCGCGATTCCGATCGACGAAGTCGAGCCGCTGGAATCGATCCTGAAGCGCTTCGACTCCGCCGGCATGTCGCTGGGCGCGCTGTCGCCGGAAGCGCACGAGGCACTCGCCATCGCGATGAACCGTCTCGGCGGCCGCAGCAACTCCGGCGAAGGCGGCGAAGACCCGGCGCGCTACGGCACCGAGAAGTCATCGAAGATCAAGCAGGTTGCCTCCGGCCGCTTCGGCGTCACGCCGGAATATCTGGTGAACGCCGAAGTGCTGCAGATCAAGGTCGCGCAGGGCGCCAAGCCCGGCGAAGGCGGCCAGCTGCCCGGCGACAAGGTCAACGAGCAGATCGCCAAGCTGCGCTATGCGCGGCCCGGCGTGGCGCTGATCAGCCCGCCGCCGCATCACGACATCTATTCGATCGAAGACCTCGCGCAGCTGATCTTCGACCTGAAGCAGGTGAATCCGCAGGCGCTGGTGTCGGTGAAGCTGGTGTCCGGTCCCGGCGTCGGCACCATCGCAGCGGGCGTGGCCAAGGCCTACGCCGATCTGATCACGATCTCCGGCTACGACGGCGGCACCGGCGCCTCGCCGCTGACCAGCGTCAAATACGCCGGCACGCCCTGGGAGCTGGGCCTGTCGGAAACCCACCAGACCTTGCGCATGAACAACCTGCGCGACAAGGTGCGCGTGCAGACCGACGGCGGCCTGAAGACCGGCCTCGACGTGATCAAGGCCGCGATCCTCGGCGCCGAGTCCTTCGGCTTTGGCACCGCGCCGATGGTCGCGCTGGGCTGCAAGTACCTGCGCATCTGCCACTTGAACAACTGCGCCACCGGCGTGGCCACGCAGAACACCGTGCTGCGCCAGAACTACTTCATCGGCCTGCCGGAAATGGTCATGAACTACTTCAGGTTCGTGGCCCAGGAAACGCGCGAGCTGATGGCCAGCCTCGGCATCCGCACGATCAAGGAACTGATCGGCCGCACCGATCTGCTGATGATCGCCGAAGGCACGACCAACAAGGCCAGGAACCTCGACCTGTCGCCGATTCTGGAATCGGCCGGCATGACCTTGCCGAGCGCGCAGTACTGCATGTTCAACAACGAGCCTTTCGACAAGGGCGAGCTGGCGGAAGCGATGCTGCAGGACTGCCTGCCGGCGATCGAGCACAAGACCGGCGGCATCTTCCACTACACGGTCAGCAACCGGCATCGCTCGATCGGCGCGCGCCTGTCCGGTGAAATCGCACGCCGCTGGGGCAACCTCGGCATGAGCGACCGGCCGATCACGATCAAGCTCAAGGGCGCGGCCGGCCAGAGCCTCGGCGTGTGGAATGCCGGCGGCCTGAACCTGGAAGTCGAAGGCGACGCCAACGACTACGTCGGCAAGGGCATGGTCGGCGGCCGCATCGTCGTCAAGCCGCCGAAGACCGCCAAGTACGAGTCGCGCGAAGCCGCGATCATCGGCAACACCTGCCTGTACGGCGCCACCGGCGGCACGCTGTACGCGGCCGGCATGGCCGGCGAGCGCTTCGCGGTGCGCAACTCCGGCGCGCATTCGGTCGTCGAAGGCTGCGGTGATCATGGCTGCGAATACATGACCGGCGGCGTCGTCGTCGTGCTCGGCCACACCGGCGTCAACTTCGGCGCCGGCATGACCGGCGGCTTCGCGTATGTGCTCGACGAGAAGCGCAACTTCGTCGACCGCTACAACCATGAGCTGATCGACATTCATCGCGTCGTCTCCGAGTCGATGGAGGCGCACGAGAACTACCTGCGCAAGGTCGTCGCCGAATACGCCAAGGTCACCGGCAGCCGCTGGGCGCAGGCGATCATCAGCGACTGGGCCGATTACGTCGGCAAGTTCTGGCTGGTGAAGCCCAAGGCCGCGGAAATCGGATCGTTGATCGATTCGGTGCGCGCGGCCGCTTAAGCTTTTGCTTGCCTCTCCCTCCGGGAGAGGTCGGCGCGAAGCGCCGGGTGAGGGACTCTCAGTCGCAACCCAGGTTCGACTCTGAAAGGCCCTCACCCCTGGCCCCTCTCCCGGTGGGAGAGGGGAAATAAATCAAGTAGGAGCGGTAAAACGATGGGTTACAAGAACGCCAACCAGTTTCTCGACGTGCCGCGCCAGGATCCGAAGAAGGCGCCGGTCGAAGTGCGCGTGCACGATTTCCGGGAAATTTACGGCCAGTTTCCGGTCGAACAGGCCAAGTCGCAGTCCGGCCGTTGCCTCGGTTGCGGCAATCCGTACTGTGAGTGGAAGTGCCCGGTGCACAACTACATTCCGAACTGGCTCAAGCTGCTCGAGGAAGGCAATCTGTTCCAGGCCGCCGAGTTGTCGCATGCGACCAACTCGCTGCCAGAGATGTGCGGCCGCGTCTGCCCGCAGGATCGGCTGTGCGAAGGCGCCTGCACGCTCAACGACGGCTTCGGCGCGGTCACCATCGGCTCGATCGAAAAATACATCACCGATGAAGCCTTCAAGAAGGGCTGGCGTCCGGACATGTCCAAGGTCAAGTGGACCAAGAAGAAGGTCGCGATCATCGGCGCCGGCCCGGCCGGCCTGGGCTGCGCCGACATCCTGGTACGCAACGGCGTCAAGCCGGTGGTGTTCGACAAGTACAACCAGATCGGCGGCCTGCTGACCTACGGCATCCCGCCGTTCAAGCTCGAAAAGGACGTGGTGCAGACGCGCCGCGAAGTGTTCGAGGGCATGGGCATCGAGTTCCGGCTCAATACCGAAATCGGCAAGGACATGCCGTTCGAGGAATTGCTGAAAGACTACGACGCGGTGTTTCTCGGCATGGGCACCTACAACTACATGAAGGGCGGTTTCCCCGGTGAAGATCTGCCGGGCGCGTTCGAGGCGCTGCCGTTTTTGATCGCCAACATCAACCGCGTGCTGACGCCGAACAACATCGAGCCGGCCGACATGGCCTTCGATGTGAAAGGTCAGCGCGTCGTCGTGCTCGGCGGCGGTGACACCGCGATGGACTGCAACCGCACCAGCATCCGCCAGCAGGCCGAGAGCGTCACCTGCGCGTATCGCCGCGACGAGGCCAACATGCCGGGCTCGCGCCGCGAAGTCGCCAATGCGAAAGAGGAAGGCGTCGAGTTTTTGTGGAACCGCCAGCCGGTCGAGATCGTCGGCAACGGCAAGGTCGAAGGCGTCAAGCTGGTCACCACCAAGCTCGGCGCGCCGGATGCAAAAGGCCGTCGCAAGCCGGAAGTCGTCGAAGGCTCGGAAGAAATCATTCCGGCGGATCGCGTGATCATCGCCTTCGGCTTCCGCCCGAGCCCGGCCAGCTGGTTCGACGCGCACACCATCAGCACGCATGAAGACGGCCGAGTCAAAGTGCACCAGGGCCTCGGCAAGACCGCCGCGCCGGGCAAGCACAAGTTCCAGACCGAGAACGCCAAGGTCTTCGCCGGCGGCGACATGGTCCGCGGCTCGGATCTCGTCGTCACCGCGGTGTTCGAAGGCCGCGAGGCCGCCGAGGGCATCCTCGACTATCTGGGCGTGTAAACCGCGCTGAATCAGCAGCGCCTGTAGGAGCGGGCTTGCCCGCGACCTTGAAGGTCTCAGTCGCGGGCAAGCCCGCTCCTACAGGAACCTCAGCCCACGGCTTTCTGCCCGAAACCGAGCAGCTTCAGCATCGGCGCGGTGGAAATCGTCGTCAGCACCGCCATCGCCACCATCAGCGCGAACAGCGGCGGCGGGATCACGCCGAGCTGCAGGCCGACGTTGAGCACGATCAGCTCGACCAGGCCGCGGGTGTTCATCAGCGCGCCGAGCGCGCCGGCGTCGCGCTGGCCCAGGCCGCTCATGCGCGCGGCGACGTAGGTTCCGCCGAACTTGCCGAGCGTCGCCACCAGCAGGATCACGCCGAGGCTGATCCAGGATTCGTAACCGCTGACCAGATCGAAGCGCGTGTTCATGCCGGTGAAGGCGAAGAATGCCGGCAGCAGGAACACCGTCACCACCGGTTCCAGCTGGCGCATGAAAGTGCGTGCCAGTACGCTGTCGTGCGGCAGCACGGCGCCGAGCATGAAAGCGCCGAACAGCGCGTGGATGCCGATCGCTTCCGCCGACAGCGCGGATAGGGCCAGCGCCAGAAAAACGAAAGCGGTGGCTGCGCGCGGCAGCGGCTCGCTGTCCCAGAGCTTGACTAGCTTGCGCAGCAGCGGCCGCACCAGCGCCAGCATCACCGCCGCGTAGATCAAGGTGCTGGCGATGACTCTGAGGCCGGCGCCGACCTGCGCCTGCACGATGCCGATGATCACCGCCAGCAGGCACCAGGCGGTGACGTCGTTGGCCGCGGCGCAGCCCAGCGCCAGGGTGCCGAGCTCGGTCTTCTCCATGCCGCGATCCTTGAGGATGCGCGCCAGCACCGGGAACGCGGTGATCGACACCGCCACGCCCATGAACAGCGCGAAGCTGGTGAACGGCACGCCGCTGGTCGCATAACGCGGATACAGGTACAGCGCCAGCAGCGCGCCCATCACGAACGGCACCACGATGCTGGCCTGCGAGATCGTCACCGCGGCGTGCACGCGCTCTTTCAGCAGGCCGCCGTTGAGCTCCAGGCCGATGATGAACATGTACAGGATCACGCCGATCTGCGCGACGATGTTCAGCTGCGGCGCGATCGCCGGCGGCAGGATCAGGCCCGAAATTTCCGGGCCGAGCAGCGAAGGCCCGAGCAGGATGCCGGCGATGACTTCGCCGATCACCGGCGGCTGGCCGATCAGCCGGCACAGGCGGCCGAGCACGGCACCGGCCAGCAGCACCGCCGCCAGCGCCAGCAGCACGCGAAACAGCGCGTCCGAATGCACCAGCGCGCCGCCGGCCAGAGTCGCGGCGCCAGGCAATGACGGCAGGGTTTCGCCGTAGACGCGGATCGCCAGGAACGCGAGCAGCGCCGCGACCAGCAGCAGGCCGTAGATGCCCAGGGTTCTCAGCGAGCGCCAGGCGGCGGCGCCGCGCCGGGCCTGATCCGGAACCAGACCCGGATCGTCGCTGGACACGGAGGCGCTGTCGCTCATCGTCGGCGATGCGGCGCTAGGCCGCGCTCTCCAGCGGTGCCGCGACCGGTACCCGCAGCTCGGGGAACGGATCGATCAGCTTGTTGATGCCGGCCGTATCCTGGCCGCGCAGCAGCACCGCGCCCCAGTTCTTCAGATCGAATTCCTCCTGCAGATAAAACACCTGGTGCTTCATTTCGTCGTCGTAGATCTTCACGTCCGGCTGTATCGTGCGGAACGCCATGCCCCAGCGCCGGCGGTCGGTGGTCGAGTTCGGCGGCGAGCCGTGGATGCAGCGCTCGCTGAAGATGATGAATTGCCCGGCCTTCATCGGCATGTCGACGATGATGTCCGGCGTGATGTCGACGTCGAGCTTGATCCGCGCCTTGGCGAAACCTTCCGCGTCCTTGCCGCCGATACGCATCGTGTGCACGCGCCGGTGCGTGCCTTTGAGGAACTGCATGCAGCCGTTGGCCAGATCGACGTCGTCGAACGCGACCCAGGTGGTCAGCTGGAACAGCGGATCGCGCTGCTTCGGATACAGCGTCGCCTTGTAGCCTTCTTCGGACAGATACGTGCTGGCCTGGTGCCAGGTGACTTCCGGCGCGCCGGGATTTTTCAGGAACAGCTGCGAGCGCCACAGCAGCAGGTTCGGGCCGAGGAACTGCGCGAGCCGCTCGGTCCATTCCGGGCGCTGCAGCAGCTTCCACACCGTCGGGCAATCCAGATGGCGATCGCGGCCGGTCAGAAAGCCGTAGGTCTTCGACGGCTGGTCGAGTTCCTTCCAGACTTCCTCACGCAACACCGCCATTTCTTCCGGGGAGCACAGCGTGAAAGGGCCGATGAAGCCGTTGTCGTAGAAGCTCTTGATCTGCGCCTCGCTGAGCCGCCAGCGCGCGTCGACGTCGGCCATCGGCGCGAAGCTCGGCGGATCGGGCATGTGGCAGGGCTGATCCATGTAGGCGCGGCCGCCGAACGACAGCAGGTAGACGCGCAGCATCTCCCAGTCCCAGCTCGATGCGAACTTGCGCATGCCGGCCGGAAACAGCGGCTGCAGAAACGGCAGCGCCTTGATCAGCGCCACCAACAGCATCGGCAGCCAGGTCAGCGCGCGGCGCAGGAAGGCGTTGGCGCGGATCCATTCGCGGATGTTGGCGCGCTGGCGCTCGCGGATCACGTTGAGATTTTCGGCTATCGCGGACATCGACCTCTCCTGGGTACAGGCTTGGTGAGCGCGAGCCGCGTGGGACTCGCGGCAAAGCAAGTGTCGCTTACTGGTCGGGCGAAACCAGCGCCAGCCCGGGCTTCTGCCTGGCCGGCTCCGGCTTCAGGCCTGCCGCAATCAGCAGCAGCGTCATCAGCACGCCCAGCGGAAGGCCCAGCGTCCAGGCCGAGCCGGTGTAGGTGTAGCCGCTGAGCCAGCCTGCGGGGCCGCCGATCAGCAGCCCGCCGATCGCGCCGACGGCGCCACCCTGCAGCACGCTGATCGGCAGGATCAGCGGCAGGTCTTTCCACAGCCGGGCCGGTTTCGCCGGCCTGTTCACTGCGTCCATGAGCACCCCCCGGTTCTCAAACGGCCTTGCACTGTTTGCGGTGCGGCGGCGCTGAGGCCGCCATCACGCGCTCCCTGTCAGCGGATCAGCAAAAACAGTGCCCCGCGCGATGCGTCATATCGATATCGCTCGTAGGAATGTGATGCAAACGGCTTTTTTCCCGCACGCACTCCGGATCAGGACCGCCATAACACACCGAGACGTGCACCATCCAGGCGCGAATTGAGCCGGAGATGTACGCATCCGCTTATCGTCGCGGCGCGGATGCGGCGCCGTGCTAGACAGAATCAGCTCGGACCACCGAGCTACAGATAGCTACAGATAACGCGACCACAGCACCGACGCATCGCCGGTCGACGCCGCCGCCGGCGTGCAGCCGCTCATGCACGGCAAGGTCGTCGGCGAATAGGTCGCAGGCAGTGATGTCAGGTCGATCGTCGTGCTGCCGCTGAGCAGGTTCGGCACGCCGCTCAACGTGCCCTGCCCGGCGGCGGCGACATAGCCGTAGACCGTGGTGCTGCCGCCGCTGTTGAACAGATTGCCGGCGATCACCGTGCCCCAGGTCTTGGTGCTGGCGCCGAGCGTGATGTTGCCGCCGACGAACAGGCCGGCCTTGTAGCCACCGGCAACGAAGGCGATGTTGCCGAGCGGGTCGCCGCGCAAGGTCGAGGTCGTGGTGTTACAGAAATTGCTCGGATAAAGCCCGCTGAAGTAACTGGTCTGCGTGACGCCGTCGGTGGGCGTGTTGTTGCAGATCGCGCCATAGCTGGCGGTGTTCACCGCCTTGGTGATATGCGCGCCGCTGGTGACGATATTGCCGGTGGCGATGAAGCTGTTGAAGTAAGTGCCGGTGCTGACTTCGAGGTCGCCGTCGAACCACATCGCGCCCGGCGCCAGGCTGATGCCGGCGATGGTCCATTTGTTCAGCGCATAGGTGAAGCAGCTGTTCTGCGGCGAATAGCCCTGGCATATGGTTTTGGCGCTGCTGCCGGAAACCGCGCAGGTCTTGGCGACGGCGTTGAACGAGGCCAGCGGGCACAGGAAATCTTTCTTGCTTGCGTCGCTGACCAGCGCGTATTCGCCGCCGCTGATGCCGGCGACATTGCTGACGGTGATCTTGGTGTAGCCGGTGAGCTGGTATTCGAACTGGTAGTTCGCAGAGGTTTTCAGCGTGTAGGCATCGATGGTCGGGCGACTCAGCGAGTAAGGCTGCAGCGCGGCGATCGGCGTCAGTGCGACGCTGGCCACGCTCGGCGAAAAGCCCGGAATCACGCTGACATTGACACCGCTGTTGTACTGCTGCAGCTTGATCAGCAGGCCGCCGATGGTGCCGCTGACGCTGGCGTACTGGTCCACCTGCAGGCCGCCGGCGCATTGCAGCGAGCTGATGCCGCCGTAGCTGCGCACGAACACATTGCCCTTGCTCTTGACCGTGCTGGCGCCGCCGCCGGTCAGGATCACGTCGCCGATCGCGTTGATCGTGCCGCCGCTGGCCGCATACGTCACGCTGCTGTTGGCGTTGATCGTGGTCGCGCCGGCACCGGTCGACGTCCAGGTGTCCGAGCCCATGGTGTTGGTGGTGCGCACGACGCCGCCGCTGAGGATCACGCTGCCGATCGCGTTCACCGTGTCGATGGTGCCGTTGGTGACCAGCGTCGTGCTGTTGGTGTTGAGCGTGCCGTGCGTGCCGCCGCTGCTGGCGGTGATTGCACCACGTGCGTTGACCGTACCGGTGGAGCCGTTGGTGATCACGATCGCGCCGTTGCAGTTGACCACGCTCTGCAGGCCCGAGCTGTTCGCGTAGACATTGCCCAGCGCCGACACCGAGGCGATCGCCGACGAGCCGGTGAGGCTCACGTCGCCGTTGCTGTAGATCGAGTTGACCTTGATGCCGCTGCCGACCGAGACGTTGCCAGTGGCCTTGATCGAATTGACGCCGTCGATCGAGGCGCTACTCAGCGTGACGTTGCCGAGCACGTTGAAGTTGGCATTGCTGCCGCCCTTGATGACGATGCCGCCGGTCATGTTGAGGTCGTAGTAGAAATTCGCCGCGTCGATGTTCGGGCCGCTGCTCGAACTGCCGCTGGCGGCAACCGCCGGCGTCACGTCGTAGACCGTGCGCAGGCTGGCGGTCGAGGCCGCGCCAGCGCCGGTGATGTCGGCGGTGACGCTGTAATGGCCGCTGGCGTCCGGGCCGCTGACCGCGACGACTTTCGCCGACAGGTCGTTGCTGCTGATGCCGGTGATCGCCGGGGTCCACGGCAGGCTGGTCCATGGCGGCGTCGCCAGGCTCTCCTGCTTCAGGTACTGGCGCACCAGCTCGACGCCGGTCCAGGCCCGCGCCTGCGCGGTGGTCGAGGCGTGCATCGACAGCGTCTTGTCCTGCGCGCCGCGCACCGCGTAAGACACGCCGAGCACGGTCGCCGTCAGCGCGGTGCCGGCGAGCAGCACCACCAGGATCGTGGCGATGCCGCGTTGTTGTTGCGGGAGTCGTATCGGTTTCATATCAGCTCCCCGCGATATTGGTCAGGCAGGCGCTGGTCTTCCAGGCCGAGTTGTCGTCCCACAAACTGACTCTCAGCGCCGACATCGAACCGAGGCCGTAAGGCCAGCACATGGTCTTGTCGACGCGGAACAGGGTCGCGCCCGCGCTACCGATGCCGCCGGCCGGAATCAGCTCGGCGGACTGGGTCCAGCTCAGCGTGGCCCATTGCGTCGCCGCGCTGCAGCTGCCGCTGGCCCGCAGCAGCAGCAGGCCGCTGCTCTGCACCAGCAGCGCGCTGCATTCGTAGGCGGTGGCAGGACGCGAGCCCCAGACGATGGCGTTGCCGCTGGCGGTGCTGCCGCTGGCGATGGTCACCGCCGTGCCGCTGAGCTGGCCGCTGCCGTTGAGCGCGGCGCCCGACAGCATCACCAGATCGGTATTCGCCGCCGCGCGCGCGGCGCTGCTGCCGATACCGTAGCCGGCGTTCTGCAGCTCCATCTGCGCACTCAGCGTCGCGGCCGCCAGACCACCGTCCTGCGCGGCGCGCTGACGGCTCTGCACGCTCTGGCCGACGATCGTGCGATACAGCGTCATCAGCGACACCGCGCCGAGGATGGACAGCAGCATGCCGACCATCAGGCTGACGATGCTCAGGCCGCGCTGACGCGAGCTGAGCTTAGCCACCACTGATATTGCCCACGACGATGGAGCCGGCGCCGCCGAAAGTCGCGGCCGAAGTCACCGACAGGGTGACCCGGCTCGGCGCCGCGCTGATGGTCTTGCCTCCGACCGTGAGCGTGCCCGCCGCGGTGCAGGACACCGTCACCGGCAGATCGATGGTCGCCAGGCTCGAGTCTTCGGGGCGGATGCGCACCGCCGGCGGCGAACTGCCGGCGCACCAGCTGGCGATGTCGCTGGCGTTCTGCAGCATCTGCCGCAGCTGGCTGATCGCCATCGCCTGGGTGCGCGCGTATTTGTGCGTGACCGCGACGCGTGACGCGGTATAGGCGCTGCCCATGCCGATCACCGCCACCAGCAGGACGCCGACCAGCGCCTCGAGCAGCGCGTCGCCGCGCTGCGAGCGCGCGGCTGCGCCGCGATCAGTTGAGCGTGACGGTCGCATTCTGGCTCGCCGACGAGATCAGCAGGGTGCTGGAAACCGGGCAGGTATCGCTGCCGCTGGCGGCGGCCGGATTGATCGCCGTGCCGCGATTGCTGAAGGCCAGGCAGGACAGCGCCGTGCCGTTGACCTGCACGCTGGCGCTGCTGTCCAGCGGCGCGCTCCACAGGCCGCCGCTGCTCTGGCAAGTCGCCGCCGCCTGCGGACTGCGTGTCGCCGAGAACAGCCTGACGGTGCCGTCGCTGACGCACAGGATCGCGGCCGAGGCGCCGTTGGCGACACCGCCCGGATTGCGCAGCGCAATGGCGCGCGCACGCGATACGCCCTGGGTCATCACCGCCAGCGCGCTGTTGACCCGCGTCGACGCGATCCAGCTCTGTGTCAGGTTGCCGGCCGAGACCATCAGCAGGCCGGAGATCGCCAGGCTGATCATCAGCTCGATCATCGACAGGCCCTGCTGAAGGTCGCGTCGGCGCGCGCGCATCACCATGTGCTCACCGCGCCGGCGGGCGTGGTCTGCTGGCGGCTGTTGCTGCTGTCCAGCGTCAGGATGTAGCCGCTGACGCCGGCGCCCGAGCCGGTCGCTTTCAGCGTGTAGCTGCTAGAGCTCGACGCCTGGATCTGGTAACTGAAGTTGGCGCCTTGCGCCGGCGACCAGCCGGGCAGCGAGGTCTGCGTCGCCGCGGTGGTGGTGTTGGCCGGCGGATACGTCAGCTGCTGCTGGTAGTAGTTCTCCATGTTCAGCGCCAGCGACACCAGATCGTTCTGCGCGGTGCGCAGTTTCGAGCGGGCGACATAGCTGGTGTAGGTCGGCAGCGCGATCGCGGCGAGAATCGCGCTGATCACCAGTGCCACCAGCAGCTCGATCAAGGTGAAGCCACGCGAGCGCCTGGCGGCGGCGCCGCGACCTCTGCGAGTCGCTGGTATCTGCTGATGCATCGCGGTATTGCCGGATCGGCAATGTCCCCAACGTGGGAAGAAGTAAATCGCTATCGGCGGATTCGCGCGGAACTTTAGTGGCTGATTTCTACCGGCCGTGATCGGCGCCGTGCCGGCATGAGCGCGATTTGCCGCTGCCGCATCGACGCCGGCCGCGCTAGGCTTGAGCGGTAGCCGTGCATCAGCCGGGGGGCGGGTGCAACAGATCGGGCTTGAGCCCGACGAGCAGACTCATTACCGAGGGGGAATCATCCGTGTCGCATCCCGCATTCGCTTCGCCTGTCGACCTGCGCTGTAAATCAGGTCTTCACCCTCGGCGTATCGGCCGCGTTGCCGCCGGCTTGATCGCACTGGGCCTGCTCGCCGGCTGCGGCGGCGGTGGTGGTTCCTCGTCCGGCAGCGATGACGATGGCGGCGGCGACGTGCCGGCCAGCAACGGCCGCAACTTCACCATCAAGCCCGGCCCGGATGCGACCCGCGACATGATCGCGGCGATGATCCAGGCCGCGCCCGGCGACGTCATCCAGTTCGAATGCGGTTACTACGAGCTGACCTCATCGCTGCAGCTGAGCCACACCGAGGACGTGCTGATCAAGGGCTGCGGCAAGGACGGCACCGTGCTCAGCTTCAAGACCAATAACGCGCCCGAAGGCATTCTCGCGGTCAGCGTGCGCGGCATCACCATCCAGGATCTGACCGTGGTCGACACCGCCGGCAACGGCATCGAGCTGCGCGGCGTCGATCACGCGACCTTGAGCCGGGTACGCGCGATCTGGTCCTCCGGCGGCGGCCGCGCCAGCGCCGACCCGATCAACGCGAGCAACTTCGCTGCGAAGATCAAGGTGCCCTGCACCGATCCGGCGACCGCCAACCCCGATGCGCCGGAGAACAAGCTGCTCGGCGCGCTCGCCGACACCACCTCGCCGGATTACACGGTCAGCAAGCTGTCCGGCCGCTACGGCATTTATCCGGTGTCCAGCGAGAACGTGCTGATCGAGGACAGCGAATCCATCGGCGCGTCCGACGCCGGCATCTACGTCGGCCAGACCAACAACGCGATCATCAGGAACAGCCGCAGCGCGTTCAACGTGTTCGGCTTCGAGATCGAAAACGTGCAGGGCGGCGAATATGCCGACAACCTCGCCGAGTGCAATACCGGCGGCTTCCTGATTTACGACCTCGACGGCCTGCGCCAGTACGGCGGCCGCTCGCGCATGCACGGCAACACCGCGCGCATGAACAATACCTACAACTTCACCAGCGGCGGCATCGTCGGCAACGTGCCCTCGGGCAGCGGCATGATCACGCTGGCCTACGACCAGATCGACATCTTCGACAACCAGTTCATCGACAACGACACTGCCGGCATCATCCACACCAGCTACGAAATCTTCCCCGAAGGCGCCGGCCGCCCGGCCGAGCATCGCATCGACTGGTACACCGAAGGCCTGCATATCTGGCACAACAAGTTCGTCAACAACGGCAACCATCTGCCGCTGCCGACAACGACCAACCTGGCGAACCAGGATGTCGCGAAATTTCTGCCGGCGATCGTCGGTCTGAAGAACCAGGTCGCCTGCCTGATCCCGACCAATCTGGCGCAGTGCCTGTCGGCCGGCGTCAGCAATCTGGCCGGCGTGCGCGGCGCGCACATCATCTGGGACGGCCTGCTCGACAGCTACAACAAGGACTGCCCGCGCCCGCTCGACGCCAACGGCGAGCCGGTGCCGCTGGACGCGCGCGGCAAGCCGGTGCTGAGCAACGAAGTGCCGGATCCGAGCTGCCATTACAACGCCTACAAGTTCGATACCGCGGCCAGCGGCGCGCCGCGCAAACAGCCGGACTGGACGCCGTCGTGCATCGACGACGACAACGATTTTTCCAGCGACAGCCTGGCGTTCTCCAACTTCCACGGCACCAAGGGCCTGGAGCTGATCGTCTCCAGCAGTCTGGATCTGGCCGCGATCGCAAAATTCCCGGCCGACCTGGACATCACGCCGCATCGCTGCAAGGCGCAGTACGGACGCAATCTCGATGCGCTGCCGCCGGTGGTGATCCCGCCGTTCGTGCGCAGCGGCGACTACGATCCGGCGCCCAGCGCGGAGCAGGTCGAGAAACTGTGCAAGGCGAGCGTGGCGGCCGGCGCGGTCAACTTCGACGCGGCCAAGGTCAACTGCCCGACGCTGGATCAATATCATCTGTTCGAAGACGCCCAGGATCCGACCAGCAAGCCGCTCGGCGGCGGCGTGCCGTATGTGCTGAACACCAAGCTGTTCACCGACTACGCGGTGAAATATCGCGTCGCCTACCTGCCGCCGGGCACCACCGCGGTGTATCGCGATTCTTCCGGCAACGGTGTCAACGCGGCGCTGACCTTCCCGGCCGGCACCATCATCGCCAAGACCTTCTCGTTCGACGACCAGGCCGCCGGCACGGAAGTGCCGATGGAAACGCGGCTGCTGATCAAGCGCGTGTCGAGCAAGGGCGTCGCGCGCTGGGATGGCCTGCCCTATGTCTGGTCGACCGACGCAGCGACCGGCAAGCGCGTCGCCAAACTCACGCTCGGCGGCGCGGTGACCAGCGCGCACTGGGATCACACCGACATCGATTCCGGCCAGCGTCACAGCGGATCGACCAGCACCTATCTGGTGCCCCACGCCAACCAGTGCCTGAGCTGCCACTCCAACGAGGACAACGAACCTGGCGCGGCGCCGATCGGCCCGAAAGTGCGCTTCATGAACCGGCCCTACCAGAGCGAGAGCCAGCGCGTCACCGGCCAGAGCCAGCACGAAGTCGCCGGCAAGAACCAGCTCGCATACTGGTGCAGCCACGGTCTGATTGCGGGCTGCCCGACCGATCTCGGTGTCGACGAGACGCGCCAGATCGCGGCCAGGATCGAACGCATCCCGACCTTCAACAAGCCCGGCGACGCCGGCTTCGCCGCCGGCACGCCGCAGGACATCGAGGCGCGTGCGCGGGCGTATCTGGAGGTCAATTGCGCGCACTGCCACAACGTGCGCGGTTTCGCCGCGAGCACCGGCTTCTACCTGGATTCGCTGCGCAAGGTCGACGTCACTTACGGCATCTGCAAGAACCCGACCGCGACCGGCCAGGAGGGCAAGGGTGGCCGCACTTACGACATCCATCCGGCCAACGTCGCCGACTCGGTGCTCGCGTTCCGCATCGGCCCCGAGGCGACCACGCCGGCCGCGCGCATGCCACCGCTGGCGCGCAGCGTCGTCGACGAGGAGGCCAGCGCGCTGATCCAGCAGTGGATCGGTACCGTGATCACCGCCGACGAGGCCAAGTACCCGGGCTCGACCAGCTGCGGCGGTTAGCCGCGGCTGCGTCCCTCGATACGCGGGATGAACGCCGGATTGTGATACCGGCTGTTCCTGTAGGAGCGGACCCTGTCCGCGACTGAGGCCCCACCGGCACAGTCGCGGACAGGGTCCGCTCCTACAGGAGACGCGATGGCTGTTAGCATTCGCGCCCGCGTTTTCGATGATGGTGCGTTCCATGTCCGATCTGCTGCTGAGCCTCAACGAGGCGCGCGTGCTCGCCGCGCTGGTCGAGAAGTCCGTGACCACGCCGCAGTACTACCCGATGACGCAGAACGCGACGATGCTGGCCGCGAACCAGAAGAACTCGCGCAGCCCGGTGATGAACCTGACCGAGGGCGACACCGGCGCCGCGCTGATGGCGCTGGAAAACCTGCGGCTGGTCAAGCGCGACGAGTCCAGCCCGCGCGCGGTGAAGTGGCGCCAGCAGTTCCAGCACCAGCTGCTGCTGAAACCCGCCGGCGTCGCGGTGCTGGCGACCCTGATGCTGCGCGGCCCGCAGACGCTGGCCGAAATCCGCAGCAACGCCAGCGTGCTCAACGGCCCGGCCGACATCGACGGCGTGCAGGCCGCGCTGGACGATCTCGCCGACCGCGCCCAGCCGTTGGTCAAACTGCTACCGCGCGCCAGCGGCCAGTCGACCGTGCGCTACGCGCACCTGCTGTGCGGCGAAGCCGCGATACCGGTGATGAACGACGCGCCGGCCTCGTCGTCTTCGGGCGGCTCGTCGTCGTCGAACAGCACGCTGATCACGCAGCTGATCGAGCGCGTCGAGGCGCTGGAAGCGAGAGTCGCTGAATTGGAGAAGCTGGTTTCCTAGGGCCGCGCTTAGACGCTCCGTTCCTCCCGAGTAGCTTCGCTCGCGAAGCGTATCGAGGGACGCATCGCAGCCCGGTCCGATGTTTCGATACGCCGCAAGCGGCAACTCGACATGAACGGTTTGGGTTGTGGCTTCCCCGTTCGACGTAGGCTGGTCAGGTCGCACGGCGGCGTAAGCCGCCGCTGCTGCCCGCTATTTATTCACCACCAGCTGATCCATCTGTCTGGCCATATCCAGCAGCTTGTCGCGGAAGTACGCGCGTTGCGGCGCGGTCAGCATGCCGCTGAGCTCGGCCAGCAGCTGGCGGCTGGCCTGGGTTTGCGGCTCGTTCATCGCGGCGACTTCGCCGGTGAAGGGCTCGAAGGCGTACGTCTGCAGACGCTGCTCGAAGCCGGGTTCGCGGCGGCTTTTCAGCAGCTCGGCGAACTGCCGGCGGCGCGCGGCCTGCGGGTCGGGCGGCGGGCGCTGTAGTTGCGCTGCCCATTGCACCAGGCGTGCTCGCTGCGGCGGCGTGACCGCGTTGGTCCACTCGTCGAGGCGGTCGGCCGCCTGGTCGACACGCAGCGCACGCCACTCGGCATCGTCGAGTTTGGCTAGCTTCTGCTGTTCCTTTGCGGCGCGCTTCTCGGCCGCGATGAGCAGCTCGCCGACCTGCTCATCGCTCAACGCGGCCAGCGTCGGCGCGGCGACCTTCAGCGATTCGCGCGTGGTCAGGTCGGCGTGCTCGCGCCAGCGGGCGCCGAGCTGTTCGACCTGCTGAGGCGTCATCGGCGCGGCCACGGTATGCGCGAGCTGGCGTAGCTCGGCCGCGTACAGCGGCAGCTGGCTGCGGCGGTGCCAGGCCCAGGTCGCGTCGAAGCGTGTGTCGAAGTCGGCCCGCTGCTGCGCGGTCAGATCGACATAGCGGCCGATCTGGAATTGCGCCAGCGTGTCCAGCCGGTTGTAGACCAGGCCGATGCGGCTGCAGCCGGCGGCGAGCAGCACCAGCAGCGCCAGGCCCGTCGCGAGGGCGATCCGCCTGCCATTGATGGCCATCAAATGACTCCTGCTAGCGCGGCGAACCGGTTCTGGGGCCGGCGCCTGCCTCTGCTGGCTGGCTTCCCGGCGGCTCTGCGGGGGACAATACCCGGCTGTGGTCCTGCATAGCCTGCCCTCGCGGTCCTGAACGAATCCCTCTTGCAAAGCCGTCCCGCCACCGCCGAAACGAAGTCCTCGTCGACGCTGCCGCCCGAGCTGCTGGCGCGCTACAACGCGGCCAGCGGCCGGCTGCTGATCGCCGACGACCGGCGCCTCGACGGCCTGCTGCGGCGCGCCGCCGGCGGGCAGCCTGTGGACTTGGCGCGCTTCGGCCGGGATCTCGATGCGGCCTCGCTGAAGGCCGAGAACCGGCTGCGCCTGAAACCCGCGACGATCGCCTTCCCCGAGGAGCTGCCGGTCAGCCAGGCGCGCGAGGAAATCGGCCGCGCGATCCTCGACCACCAGGTGATCGTGCTGTGCGGCGAAACCGGCTCGGGCAAGACCACGCAGCTGCCGAAGCTGTGCCTGGAGCTGGGCCGCGGCACGCGCGGGCTGATCGGCCACACGCAGCCACGGCGGCTGGCCGCGCGCAGCGTCGCCACCCGCATCGCCCAGGAGCTGGGCTCGCCGCTGGGCCAGCTGGTCGGCTACGAGACGCGCTTCGATCGCCGCGTCGGTGACACCAGCCTGGTCAAGCTGATGACCGACGGCATTCTGCTGGCCGAGCTGCAGCGCGACCGCGAGCTGACCGCCTACGACACGATCATCATCGACGAGGCGCACGAGCGCAGCCTCAACATCGACTTCCTGCTCGGCTGGCTCAAGCGGCTGTTGCCGCGCCGGCCCGACCTCAAGCTGATCGTGACTTCGGCGACGCTGGATCCGGAGCGCTTGGCAAAACACTTCGAAAACGCGAACGGCCCCGCGCCGATCCTGAAAGTCGAAGGCCGCACCTTCCCGGTGACGATGCGTTATCGCGAGCCTGATCCGGATCTCGATCTCGAGGGCCAGGTCGGCAACGGCATCGACGAACTCTGGGCGGGCGGAGGACGTCCCGGCGACGTGCTGGTGTTCCTGCCCGGCGAGCGCGAAATCCGCGACTTGGCGCGCTCGCTGCCGGGCCGCTTTCCGAAAGCCGAAGTGCTGCCGCTGTATTCGCGGCTGCCGGCGGAGCAGCAGGACCGCGTGTTCGGTCGCGGCAGCGCGCCGCGCATCGTGCTCGCCACCAATGTCGCCGAAACCTCGGTGACGGTGCCGGGCATACGCTACGTCGTCGACACCGGCACCGCGCGCGTCAACCGCTATTCGACGCGGCTCGGTGTGCAGCAGCTGCAGATCGAAGGCATCAGCCAGGCCGCGGCGAATCAGCGTGCAGGGCGTTGCGGCCGCATCGGCCCCGGCACTTGTCTGCGCCTGTACACCGAGGCCGATTTCCAGGGCCGCGATCTGTTCACCGATCCGGAAGTGCTGCGAGCCAATCTGGCCGGCGTGATCCTGCAGATGGCCGCGCTCGGCCTTGGTGACGTCGACGATTTTCCGTGGGTCGATGCGCCCGAGAACCGGCATGTGTCCGAAGGCTATCGCCTGCTGCAGACACTCGGCGCGCTCGACGACGATCGCGCGCTGACCAAACTCGGCCGCGAGCTCGCGCGCCTGCCGCTGGATCCGCGCATCGCCCGCATCGTCGCCGCCGGCAAGGGCCAGGAGCAGGACGCGGTCTGCGTGCTCGCCGCCGCACTGTCGGTGCAGGACCCGCACGAAGTGCCGCCGGACCAGCAGACCCAGGCGCGGCAGAAACACGCGGTCTGGCGTCACGCGCGTTCGGATTTCTACACGCTGCTCAACCTGTGGCGCGAGTGGCAGAAGTGGAGCGAGGGCGCGTCGAACCGCGCGCTGCGCAAGATCTGCCGCGAGCAGTACGTTTCCTACCTGCGCATGGAGGAATGGGAGTCGGTCTACAAGCAGATCGTCGACATGACGCGAGTAAAACCCCTCTCCCCCCGGGAGAGGGGCAGGGGTGAGGGCGTCCCAGTCGCCACGAAACCCAAACTGGACGCACAGGCACTCGCCTTCGCCCGTGAGCTGCGCGCCCAGTCCACCGACGCCGAATCCAAGCTCTGGTATCTGCTGCGCGATCGGCGTCTCAACGGCCTGAAGTTCCGTCGTCAGCATCCGGTCGGCGCCTACACGCTCGACTTTTACTGCGACGAATCGAAGCTCGCGGTGGAACTCGATGGCGGACAGCACAACGAGTCTGCTCAGCAGGTTCATGACACCGAGCGCACTGCTTTTCTTTCCAGTCGCGGGATCAATTTGCTGCGGTTCTGGAATGATGAATTCCTGAAGCAGCCGGAGTCGGTGCTGGAGGCGATTCTCGCTGCGGCTGCGAGGCCCTCACCCGGCCCTTCGGGCCACCCTCTCCCGGCGGGAGAGGGGAAGAAACTCGCGGATTTCAGCCCCGAAAAGCTCGAAGAACTGTATCCGCAGATTCACAAGGCGCTGGCTGCCGGCCTGATCGATCACATCGGCCTGCGGCTCCCGGCCGAGAAGAACGAGCGGCCGGAATTCCAGGGGCCGCGCGGGCGCAAATACCGCGTGTTTCCGGGCTCGACTCTGGCCAAGAAGCCGCCGCCCTGGCTGCTGTCCGCTCAGCTGTCGCAGACCAGCCAGCTGTTCGCGCGCACCAACGCCGACGTGTTGCCGCAATGGTTGTCCGAAGTCGGCGCGCATCTGGTCAAGAAGACCGTCACGCATCCGGTGTGGAACGCCGAGCGCGGCGAAGTGCAGTGCACCGAATATCACACGCTGTTCGGACTGCAGCTGCTGAAGCGCAACTGCCATTACGGCTCGATCGATGCGGTCGACGCACGCCGTATCTTCATCACCGAAGGCCTGGTGCGCGGACTTTGGACGGCGAAGCCGCGCTTTCTGACCGACAACTTGAAGCTGATCGAAGACGTGCAGGACAAGGAGGCGCGCATGCGCCGGCCCGATCTGCTCGCCGACGAGTCGCAGCTGTATGCGTTCTACGACCAGCGCATTCCGCAGGACGTGTGCACCGCGAACAACCTGAAAGCCTGGCTGCGCACCGCGAGCGCGGACAAGGGCGATCCCGGCCGCATCCTGAAGATGAAGGAGCCGGACGTGCTGCGTCCCGGCGCGAATGCGGATGTCGAAGACCTGTTCCCCGATCTGATCGACATCGGCGGCCACACGCTCCAGCTGAGTTATCAGCACGAGCCCGGCGAGGACGAGGACGGCGTCAGCTTCCACATTCCGTTGAGCCTGCTGTATCAGCTGCCGGATGCGCCGTTCGACTATCTGGTGCCGGGCCTGCGCGCGCCGCGCATCGAGGCGCTGATCCGCAGCCTGCCGATGAACCTGCGCCGGCAGTGCACACCGGCCGCCGAATATGCGAACGCACTGAGCGCGCGCATGCAGATCGAGGAAGGCGCAGAAAACAATTTTCTGCTGAGCATGGCGCGGCATTTCGACGCGATGATCGGCGTGAAGCTCAAGCCCGAAGATTTCGACACGACCAAGCTGCCGGCGCATCTGAAGCCGAGCCTGGTGCTCGAAGATGCGCAGGGCAAGGTGCTGGCGCGCGCCGAATCTCTATCGGCTCTGAAGAAAGGCCAGGCCGAGCCGGCGCGCGCCGCGATCGCGGTCAGTGCGCAGCGCGAGGATGTGGCCAGGCGCTGGGTTCGCAGCGAGGTCAAGGATTGGGATTTCGGCGATCTGCCGGAGCATGTGGACCTGGCCAACGGCGCGCGCGCCTGGCCGGCGCTCTGCATAAGCCCTCTCCCCCCGGGAGAGGGTGGCGCGCAGCGCCGGGTGAGGGACTCTCAGCCTCAATCTGGCTCAAGATCGGCGAGTCCCTCACCCCCGGCCCCTCTCCCACCGGGAGAGGGGAGCAAAATCTCGCTCGCGCTGTTCGAATCCCCCGACGCCGCGCGTGCCGCGCACCTCGTCGGCGTGCGCGCGCTGCTGCTCAGCAAGCTCTCCGATCGCATGCGCGATCTGGTCAAGACCGCTAAGGCGAAGATCGGCCTCGCGCTGATCGCCGGCCGCTACGATCCGGAAGCCATCGCGCGCGCGGTCGCCGAACGCGCCGCTGCACAGACCTGGAAACTCGCGGATTTGCGCACCGAGAACGCGTTCAAGGACGCGGTCCAGCATCGCGGCGAATTCGGCCGGCTCGCAGTGAAACTGCTCGACGATGTCTGCGCCTGGTTGCTGACCGCGGCCGAGCTGCGCAGGAGCATCCGCGCGCTGGACAACCGCTGGCCGGATTCGATCGCCGACATGAACCAGCAGCTCGACTCGCTGCTGGCGCCGGGCTTCATCGAGGCGCTTCCGGACGCGCAGTGGCCGCGCGTGTCGGTGTGGTTGAAGGCGATCGCGACGCGTCTGCAACGGCTGCCGAACAAGCCGCAGCGCGATATCGACATGACGCTGCCGCTGCGCAAACAGGTCGCGCAGCTGCCCGGCCCGTTCCACAGCGCGCGCTGGCTGATCGAGGAATGGCGCGTCGCGCAGTTCGCTCAGGAGCTGAAAGCGGTCGGCTCGCCGAGCGTCGAGCGCATCAACGCGCAGCTCAAGGAGCCGGCGTGAATGACGGCTTCGACAGCCCGGCGCCGATCCTGGTCGAGGCCGATCCGCAGCCGATCCTGAAGCTGCGGCTGCAGGACTATCAGCGCACGCTGCGCCAGAACGTGGTGCGCGCCGCCTGCGCCTGCGCGCGCCTCACGTTCGACTATCAAGGCTGGCGGCTGCCATCGGAAGGTCCTTCGCACGAGCGCGGTGAAAGCGGCGGACGCGTCTATGAAATCGTGCGTCGCCGCAGCGCCGAGAACGAGGCGCGCGACAAGCTCGAGACGCTGCGCCTGACCAATGCGCAGCTGGTGTCGACGCGCATTCGCCCGCGCCCGCCGGGCTTCGGCACCGGCGACTACGTATTCGAGCGCGGCCGCGACGAACTGGCCGATCCGGATCACTGGCTGGTGCTGTTGCCGCGCCTCGCCGCGGCCGGCTTCAGGCTCGAATTCGATCCGCGGTTTCCCTATTCGATGACCGGCGAGCCCGAGGCCTGGCGCATTGATGTTGGCGACGTCGCCGACAGCGGCAATCAATGGTTCGATCTGAGCCTGGGCATCGAGATCGACGGCCGTCGCGTCGATCTGCTGCCGATCCTGCGCAAGCTGATCACCGATCCCGGCTTCCCGCGTCGGCCGCCGAAGAACGAAGCCGAGGACGCGGTGCTGCTGGTCGCGATCGACGACCGCCGTCGCGTGCCGCTGCGGCTGTCGCGGCTGCGCGCGCTGCTCGAACCGCTGCTGGAATGGCTGGATACGCCGTCCGAGGCCGACGGCAGCCTGCGGCTGAGCCGCCTGCAGAGCCGCGTCATCGACGAGATCGAACGCAGCGGTGTGCTGCGTCAGGGCGGTGAAGGCCTGCGTACCAGCATCGAGCAATTGCGCGAGGCTGCGGTCGCGGCCGATGCGCCGGA
Source organism: Hydrocarboniphaga sp. (assembly GCF_965279055.1). Lineage (NCBI taxonomy): Bacteria > Pseudomonadati > Pseudomonadota > Gammaproteobacteria > Nevskiales > Nevskiaceae > Hydrocarboniphaga > Hydrocarboniphaga sp. Next base: position 4,859,424 of record NZ_OZ257125.1, read on the forward strand.
TGGCTTCAAGGCCGAGCTGCGGCCGTATCAGCGCGAAGGCCTGGGCTGGCTCAACTTCCTTGCCGACGTCGGCCTCGGCGGCATCCTCGCCGACGACATGGGTTTGGGCAAAACCGTGCAGGTGCTTGCGCATCTGCTCGCCGAGAAACAACGCGGCCGCCTCGGCGGCGATGCCGGCGCCGCGCTGGTGGTTTGCCCGACCAGCCTGGTCGGCAACTGGCGCGCCGAGGCGCAGCGTTTTGCGCCGGCGCTTCGCGTGCTGGTGCTGCATGGCGGCGATCGTCGCCGGCACTTCGCCAGGATCGGCGCCTACGACCTGGTGATCACCACGTATCCGCTGCTGGGCCGCGACAAGGAAGCGCTGCGCGCGCACTACTTCGCGCTGCTGGTGCTGGACGAAGCGCAGGCGGTGAAGAACGCCCGCACGCTGGCGGCGCGCGCGGTGCGCATGCTGCGCGTGAGACGCCGCCTCGCGATGACCGGCACGCCGCTGGAAAATCACCTGGGCGAGTTGTGGGCGCAGTTCGACGCGGTGGAGCCCGGCGTGCTCGGCGACGAAAAACGCTTTACCCGCCACTTCCGCACACCGATCGAAAAACACGGTGACGCCGACACACGCGATCGTCTGAACGCGCGCATCGCCCCGCTGATGCTGCGCCGGCGCAAGGAAGACGTGCTGCGTGATCTGCCGCCGAAAACCGAGATCCTGCGCCTGGTCGAACTCGAGGGCCGCCAGCGCGAGCTGTATGAAACGCTGAGATTGGCGCAGCACGAAAGAGTGCGCGAAGTCGTCGGCGATCGTGGCGTCGAAGGCAGCGGCATCATCGTGCTCGATGCCTTGCTGAAGCTGCGCCAGGTCTGCTGCGATCCGCGCCTGGTCAAGCTCGAGGGCGCCAAACGCGTGCCGCAGTCGGCCAAGCTCGATCTGCTGCTGACCCTGTTGCGTGGACTGGCCGACGAGCGCCGCCACGTGCTGGTGTTCTCGCAGTTCACCGAAATGCTCGACCTGATCGCCGCCGCGCTGGCCGCCGAAAAGATCAGCTACCTGATGCTGACCGGCTCGTCGCGCAACCGCGAAGATCTGGTGGCGCGCTTCCAGTCCGGCGAAGTCCCGGTGTTCCTGATCAGCCTGAAAGCCGGCGGTGTGGGCTTGAACCTGACCGCGGCCGACACCGTGATCCACTACGACCCCTGGTGGAATCCGGCCGTCGAGGCGCAGGCCACCGATCGCGCCCACCGCATCGGCCAGGACAAGCCGGTGTTCGTCTACCGCCTGATCTGCGCCGGTACCGTCGAGGAGAAAATCCAGGCCCTGCAGGCGCGCAAGGCCGAGCTGGCGCGCGCGGTGTTCGAGGGCGGCGCGACCACGGAATTGCGCTTCGACGAGGCCGATCTGGAGGCGCTGTTCGCGCCGCTGTGAGTTTGCGTTTGCGTCCCTCGATACGCGCCTGCGGCGCTACTCGGGAGGAACGGGGGACATATCAAAAACCCGTTCTTCCCGAGTAGCCGGGTTTCATCCGGCGTATCGAGGGACGCAACGAACGTCATGTGCGAAAATGGAAGCGAAATGAAAACTGAAATCCCCGCCGCCGACCGCCTGATCATCGCGCTCGACGTACCCGACGCGAACGCCGCGCGCGGCCTGGTCACCACGCTCGGCGACTCCGGCACGTTCTACAAGATCGGCATGGAGCTGTGCATGGCGCCGGGCTTCTTCGAGCTGCTGGACTGGCTCAAGCAGCAGAACAAGAAAGTCTTCGTCGACCTGAAGTTCTTCGACATCCCGGAAACCGTCGCGCGCGCGGTGCGCAATCTCGCCGAGCGCGGCGCCGACTTCTGCACGGTGCACGGTAACCAGTCGATCATGCAGGCCGCGGCCGGCGCCAAGAGCGGCAACACCAAGGTGCTCGCGGTGACCGCGCTGACCAGCCTCGACCAGGGCGATCTCGACGACCTCGGCTTTCAGTGCGACATCGCCACGCTGGTGCTGTCGCGCGCACGCCGCTCGCTGCAGGCGGGTTGCGACGGCGTGGTGTCCTCGGGCCTGGAAGTCGAAAAGCTACGCGCCGAAGCGCCGCGCGAGCTGATCTGCGTGACGCCGGGCATACGCCCGGTGGAGAACCGCGTCGTTGCCGACCAGAAGCGAGTGATGACGCCGGCCGCGGCGATCAGGGCCGGCGCCGACTATCTGGTCGTCGGCCGCCCGATCCGCGACGCCGCGGATCCGCGCGCGGTCGCGCTGGCGATGCAGCAGGAGATTCTTGCGGCCTTGTGATGCCGCAATCTCCGTTCTCAGGTCGCGTAGCCTCAACCGCCGCGTGCGAACTCCGGATAAAGCGTCATGCCGCCGTCGATGAACAGCGTCTGCCCGGTCATGTAGTCCGAGGCATCCGACGCCAGCCACACTGCGGTGTTGCCGATGTCCCCGGCCTCGCCGACACGGCCGTAGGGAATCATCTTCAACAATTGCTTCAGCGCTTCCGGCGTGTTCCAGGCGTCGCTGTTGATCGGCGTCCTGATCGCGCCCGGCGCGATCGAATTGACGCGGATGCGTTGCGGCGCCAGCTCCTGCGCGATGGTTTCCATCATCGCCTTGATGCCGCCCTTGCTCGCCGCGTAGTTGGCGTGGCCGGCCCAGGGGATCGCCTCGTGCACCGAGGACATGCAGATGATCTTGCCGCGCGCCTTCGACACCGGCCGCAGACCGCGGCGCAGGAATTCGCGCGCCGCCTGCTGGCAGCACAGGAACATGCCGGTCAGATTGGTCGCGATCACCTGGTTCCATTGCGCCAGGCTCATCTCGACGAAAGCCGCGTCCTGCTGCAGGCCGGCATTGCTGACGACGATGTCGAGCGTGCCGAAAGCCGCGACGCTCTGCTCGAACAGCGCGGCGACGCTGCGCTCGTCGCCGACATCGGCCTGCACCGCGATCGCCTTGCGGCCCATCGCCATGATCTGCTCGACGATTTCGAGCGCGGCCTGTTCGCCGGAGTGGTAGTTCACCGCCACGTCCGCTCCGGCCGCTGCGAGCGCCACCGCAATCCCGGCGCCGATGCCCGAGCTGCCGCCCGTGACCAGTGCGCTTTGCCCCGCGAGTACCTGCTCGGCCATGTTGGCTCTACCTTCTGCCTGATCGGCCCAAACAGATAGCGCGCGCCCGGCGACTCGGCGCTGAAGCGGCGCCGCTTCCGATCGACAGCAAGTAGTGCCGGTTGCCGACCCCAGCCAGTCACCTGGCCGCAAGGATGCAAGGAGCAGGATGCACAGCAGGCTCGGCCGTGTCCGATGCCGTGAGTCATGGGGCGCGCACAGGAGAGGCGCCAGGTCATGAAACCTAGCCCAAAATCGATCGTGACCGGCAGGCCGCGGGATGTGCTCGTGGCGGCAGCGGCGTGCGTCATCGCCAGCGCCCTCTATGTCGCCCTGGGGCCCGCCATCAACTCGCGGACGCCACTGGTGCCGTTCGTTGTCGCCGTGCTGATTTCGGGTTGCCTGAGCACGCGGGCTGGCATCGTGGCGACGGTGATCGCGGCCACAGCGCTGGCGACGCTGCTGCCCCCGATGGGAATTCCCTGGGTGGCAGGCAGGGTCGATCGCGTCGTCTGGGGCATGTTCGTGGCGACCGCTTGTTGCATTCTGCCGATTTGCGCGGCCATGCACCGGGGACGTCGACGCGTCGAGCTGCAAGCCAAGGCCCTGCTCGATGCCGAACATTCGGCAAGGCGCCTGAATCGCCGCTTCCAGATCGCGCTCGACGCCGGGCGCATGATCGCCTGGGATTGGGATCTCACCGGCAATGCGGTCGTTCGCTCGGACAATGCGCTGGAGCTATTCGGCTTTCGCGATGAACTCCGCGCCGACTTTCTCGCCGTGGTCGATCCCGAGGATCGTCCGCGAGTGGCCGCGGCCGTACAGACCGCGATCGACGAGGGCTCGGGCTTTTACTGCGAATACCGGGCACGCTGCGCCGACGGAGCCACCCGCTGGTTCGGGGCGCGCGCTCAAGTCGTGGAATCGGCCGGCGGAAATCGGCATCTGACCGGGGCAACGGTCGATATCACCGAACGCGTGCGCCTCGAAGAGCAGCTGCGGGACGAAGACCGGCAGAAGGACGTCTTCATTGCCACGCTGGCGCACGAACTGCGCAATCCGCTGGCCCCGCTGAGCAACGGCCTGGAGGTTCTGCGGCGCTCGCTGCCGATGTCCGAGGCGATCCGCTCGACGCACGCCACGATGGAGCGCCAGCTCGCCCACATGGGGCGGCTCGTCGATGACTTGCTGGATGTGTCGCGGATCAGGCACGGCAAACTGGCCCTGGATCGGCAGCGGGTCGCACTCAACCAGATTCTCGAGACCGCGATCGAGACCGTGCAGCCGATGCTGGATCGGGTCCTGCAGAAGATCCAAATCGAGGGCGCGACCGTCGTGCAGGACGTCGACGGCGATCCGGTGCGACTGACCCAGGTTTTCTCCAACCTGCTCAACAACGCATCGCGATTCAGTCCGCCGGGGGCAACGATCAAGCTCAGCACCCGCAATCTCGGCAGCGCAGTGGAGGTTTCGATCGCGGACGCCGGTGCGGGGATACCGCCGGAATATCTGGAACGCGTGCTCGATCTTTTCTGGCAGGTGCCGGAAGCCGAGGGCGGCGCGCCCCGGGGGCTGGGCATCGGCCTGTCACTGGCGAAGACGCTGGTGTCGCTACACGGAGGCAGCCTTTCGATTCACAGCGAGGGACTGGGACGCGGCGCGACCGCCATCGTCAGCCTGCCGAGCGTGCTGACAACGGTCGCCAGCCTGCGCTCGTCGGCCCCATCAGCGCTGGAGAAAGTGGTCACGAGACGGCGGATCCTGGTGGTCGACGACAACGTCGATGCCGCCGAATCCTTGGCGATGGTTCTGCAGATGGACGGGCATGTCACCGATGTCGCGGACAGCGGCGTCATGGCCCTGGAACTGGCGGCGTCAAATCCGCCGGATCTCGCCATTCTGGACGTCGGCATGCCGGAGATGGATGGCCTCGAACTGTGCTGCCGCCTGCGGCAAACCGCATCCGGCGCCGACATGGTCATCGTCGCGCTGACCGGCTGGGGCGATGCCGACATGCGCCGAAATGCGCAGGAAGCCGGCTTCAATGCGCACTTCGTCAAGCCGCTGTTGATCGAGGACCGGCTGCGGCTGTTGGCAATGCAATCGCCTGCGCAGGCGCGCGGCGCCCCGGCTGCCACCGGCGCCGCCGCGGCCTCCGAGGCAGCGACGTGGTCGGCGTCTGCGCTTGCGGCCATGACGGCAGACCTGCCATCCGGTTTATCGAGGACCGAGGATCGCGAGCTGCATTAGCATCCCCTGCAATGGTCATCGATCCGATCCCGTACGAGCCAATCCATTGAGCTTTTTCAGCAGGTTTCTGAAGAACGAAGCATCCGGCGGCATCCTGCTGATGGTGACGGCGGCGCTGGCGCTGGTGGTCGCAAACTCAGCGCTGAGCGACGCCTACTTTGAAATCCAGCATTTGAATGTCGCGGGCCTCAGCGTTCTGCACTGGATCAACGATGCGCTGATGGCGCTGTTCTTCCTGCTGGTGGGACTGGAGATCAAGCGAGAAGTGCTCGATGGGCAGCTGTCGACCTGGCCGCTGCGGGTTTTACCGGGCGTGGCGGCCCTGGGCGGCATGGTCGTCCCCGCGCTGATTTACGTTTCCTTCAGCCAGGGCAATGCCGAGGTCCTGCGAGGTTGGGCGGTGCCGATGGCAACCGACATCGCCTTCGCGCTCGGCGTGCTGACGCTGCTGGGCTCCCGGGTTCCCGCCTCGTTGAAGATATTTCTGACGGCGCTGGCGATCATCGACGACCTGGGCGCGGTCATCGTCATCGCCGTGTTCTACACCAGCGATCTTTCGCTGGGCTATCTGGGTCTCGCCGCCCTCACGATCGTGGCGCTGGTGGCGATCAATCTTCGGGGGGTCCGCTGGCTGCCGGTGTATCTGACGCTCGGAGCACTGCTGTGGTTCTTCGTCCTCAAGTCCGGCATCCACGCCACGCTCGCCGGCGTGGCGCTGGCCCTGACCATCCCGTTGAGGCGATCGGCCAACGATGCCAAGTCGGATACGCCGCCGCTGCTGCGCCTGGAACACGCGCTGCATCCCTGGATCACCTTTGCGATCGTTCCGATTTTCGGATTTGCCAACGCCGGAGTGGCGCTCACGGGCATGACCGTGTCCGATCTTCTGGAGCCGGTACCGCTGGGAATCACGGCTGGCCTTTTCATCGGAAAGCAGATTGGCGTCTTCGGCTTCTGCTGGGCCGCGATCCGCTCTGGAACGGCGCGCTTGCCGGCTGGCGCAGGCTGGCTGCAACTCTACGGCGTGGCCTTGCTCTGCGGCATCGGTTTCACCATGAGCCTGTTTATCGGCGCGCTCGGATTCGCCAGCTCACCGCACCTGGCCGACGGCACCAAGGTCGGAGTGCTCGCGGGATCGATCCTGTCGGCTCTCGCCGGCGCCGTGGTGCTGCGCTGGGCGGCTCGGGGTTCGTCTTGACGCCGGAGCGATTCGCGCCGAAATCCATACTTGAAAAAGCCGCGGCAAGCAGCAGGCCGCGGGCGTGGAAAATTACCGGCTGATTGCTGTCGATCGGCCTAGCCGTGGCCGCGACGCTCGCCCTCGTCCTTCAGCGAGAACGGATTGAAGCTGGTGTTGGTGTCGTAGGTGTCGACGCCTTCGACCTTCTTCAGCCAGTTCACCACCAGATAGGTCAGCGGCGTCATCACCACCTCGACCAGCACCTTGAACGCGAAGTTGAACAGCACCGCGCTGATCAGCGCCTTGGTCGACCAGATGCCGAGAAACGAAATCGGATAGAACAGCGCCGAGTCGGCGAACTGGCCGACCACGGTGGAGCCGACCGTGCGCGACCACAGGTGACGGCCCTGGGTCCAGACTTTCATCTTGGCCATCACGATCGAGTTCAGGAAATCGCCGACCCAGTACGCGACGATGCTGCCGGCGACGATGCGCCAGGTGTTGCCGAACACGGTTTCCAGCGCCGGCTGCAGCACTTTGTTGTACGGGTCGTCCGCAACCGGCATCGCCAGCACCGCATAGGTCATCACCGTGGCGAAGATCATCGTGCCGAAGCCGGCCCAGATCGCGCGGCGCGCGCGCGCAAAGCCGTAAACCTCGGTCAGCACGTCGCCGAAGATGTAGCCGATCGGGAAGAACAGGTTGCCGGCCGAAAACGCCAGCGTACCGATCAGCGGGAAGTCGTATTCGCAGACCTTGCCCGGCCCGATCAGGTTGGAGCACAGCAGCACGGCGACGATGCCGGCGACGAAGAAATCGTAGTAGCGAAAGCTTTGCATGGGGCGGAGTCCGGTTGCCAGACCGCGAGGCTGCAACGATCGCGCCTGTGCTGTAAAGCGACGCCGCCCCGTGCCTGCTAAAAGCCGAGCTCGATCTGCGCAAAAGCCTGGCGGATCGCGCCGTCGGACGAAGGACGCAGCAGGCCACCGCCGACGCCGAGACTGAAGCGCGGCGTGAAGCGGTAGATCAGCGCGGCGTCCAGCTTGATGCCGGGATGCCGGATCGGCCGGGCGGTGTGACCGGCTTCGCGCCGGCCATGCCGGACTTGCGCCCAAGATTCGTCGCTGAAGACGACGGCGGCGCAGGGGAAGCGCGATGGCTCTGTCCAAAACATCCAAGACCGGTCTGGCATTGGGCGCGCTGCTGCCGGTGCTGGCCTCGCTGTACGGCGAAATGCAGCAGCAGAGCCAGCAGCGCGAGCAGCAGCAGGCGGCGCGCAGCGAGCTGATCAAACATCAGCGCGCCGAGGCCGTCAGCCGCGATCTGGATACCGCCAAGAGCCTGCTCAACCAGATCGCGTCCGAAAGCGAGAACTCGCTGTGCGAGCATTTCTACATCGCCTCGGAGCTGGTGCGGCTCGGCGGCTATTCGCGGGCGACGCGGCGCGCGTTGATCAGCGCGCTGCGCTATCAGCCGGAAGGCGAAGGCGCCGACACGCAGCCGCGCATCTGCGAATGCCGCGGCACGCTGGCGCAAATGCGCAGCAGCTGGCGGCCGACCCTGGGCAGCACCAGCAGCCCGGCGGTGATCGAGGAAATGAATCGCGGTCTGGATCAGGCCGAGGCGCTGTGCGCGTCGCCGGAGCAGGTCGCGATGGCGGTGCCGCCCCCGCCTCCGCCCCCAGCGGCAATGCCGGCGCCGTTGCCGCCAGAACCGGTGATCGTCGGCAGCGCGCCGCCCCCGGCGCCGGTCCAGGCAGTGCCCAGTCCGCCGCCGCCGGAAAACGCATTGCCGGCGCGTTGCAGGCAGGCGCCGACACCGCCGGCAGTGCCGGTACGCGTCTATCTGCAGATCGCCGACGACAGCCAGCGTGAGGCCGCGCAACAGCTGGCGCAGCAACTGAACCTGCACGGCTATGCCGCGGCCGGCGTCGAAAAAGTCGGCGAAACCGCGTCGCCGAAGCGCGCGCAGCTGCGCTATGTCTATCCCGAGGATCGCGACGAGGCCGAGCGCCTGCTCGCCAATCTGCTCGGCTGCCAGGCGAGGTTCGCACTGCAGCCGCCGATGACGCAATTCCGCCAGCGCACGCCGCGCTACAGCTTCGAACTGTGGTTCCCGCGGCTCGCCGCCGTCGCACCGGAGAACGCGCCGTGATCAGCCAGTTGATCGACCTGCTGCTGGGCCTGAGTTTCATCTATTTCCTGTTCAGCACGATGACCTCGACCCTGGTCGAGCTGATGGAAACCAAGTTCAAGCGCCGCGCGATTTTGCTGGAACGCGGCATACGCGAAGTGCTGGGCTCGGTGCTGCCGGTGCGGCAAAGAATCGACGCCGAGCTTGCGGCGCTGGCCGCGGCGTTCTACGACTCGCCGCACATCAGCTCGCTGTATCGCGGCGAATATCCGAAACAGGCCGATGGTGCGCCGGTGGCAGAACCGCAGTTCGGGCCGATCAAGCTGCTGCCTTCCTACATCCCGCCGGAGCGCTTCGCCAACGCGATCCGCCATCTCGGCATCGACACCGCGGCCGGCGAACTGCGCGAGCGTTTTGCCGCGCTGCAGAGCCAGATCTACTCGGTGATGGGCCTGCCCGCCGATGCCAGCACCGAGCAGCAGACCGAGGCGATCGTGGCCTACTTCAACGAAAGCATGCAGCGCGTGTCGAGCTGGTACAAACGCTGGTGCAGCTTCCTGCTGCTGCTCGCCGGGCTCACGGTGGCCGGCGCGTTCAACGTCGACACCCTGGCGCTGATCAGCACGCTGTCGCAGAACGCCGAGCTGCGCCGCCAGCTGGTCGAGCGTGCGCTGTCGCTGGATGAAAGCAACCTGTCGGAGAACAGCGCGCTCAGCTGCCAGGACGACGAAGACTGCCTCGACGAGGTGCGCCGGCGCGTCGCCGACCAGCTGACCCTGGCCGAAAGCGCCGGCCTGCCGATCGCCTGGACCCGCGCGCGCTGGGAGGCGCTGTGGCAACCGGGCCTGCAGCCCGGGGACAGCCGCTTTGTCGCGGTCGCCGGCGCGCTGCTCTACAAGCTGCTCGGCATCGCGCTGACCGCACTGGCGATTTCGCTGGGCGCGCCGTTCTGGTTCGAGATGCTGAATCGCTTCGTCGAGCTGAGGAACGCGATCAAGCCGAAGGAGGCGAAGGAAAACGAAGCGGCCGAAAAAGCCTGAGCGTTGTCCTGTAGGAGCGGACCTCGTCCGCGACTGTGCTCTGCCAGTTCAGAGTCGCGGACAGGGTCCGCTCCTACAGGTGCAGTCAAACAAAAAAGCCGGCAAAAGCCGGCCTTTTCGTAGCAGCAGCTAAACCTCAGTGCCCGCCATCCAGCGACTTCACCGCCTGGATCATCTGCACCATCACCTTCTGCGCGTCGCCATACACCATGTTGGTGTTGTCGGCGAAGAACAGTTCGTTCTCCACGCCGCTATAGCCCTTGCCCTGGCCGCGCTTGACGACGTAGACCTGCTTGGCCTGGTCGACGTTGAGGATCGGCATGCCGTAGATCGGCGACGACTTGTTGGTGCGCGCCGCCGGGTTCACGGTGTCGTTGGCGCCGATGACGATGGCGACATCGGCTTCCTTGAACTCGGCGTTGATGTCTTCCATGTCGTAGATGATGTCGTAGGGCACACCGGCTTCGGCGAGCAGCACGTTCATGTGGCCGGGCATGCGGCCGGCGACCGGGTGGATCGCGAATTTCACTTCCACGCCCTGTTCCTGGATCAGCTTCACGAACTCGAACAGCTTGTGCTGTGCCTGCGCCACTGCCAGGCCGTAGCCCGGGGCGATGATCACCTTGCTGGCGTAGCGCATGTTGATGCCGGCATCGCCGGCGTCGACCGGCTTCATGCTGCCCTTGATCTCGCCCTGTTCTTCATCGCCTGCCGCGCCGAAGTTGGAGAACAGCACGTTGGACACGCTGCGGTTCATCGCCTTGGCCATCAGCAGCGTCAGCAGCGTACCGGCCGAGCCGACCACCATGCCGGCGATCATCAGCGCCGGGTTGTTCAGCACGTAGCCTTCAAAGCCCACGGCCAGGCCGGTGAAGGCGTTGTACAGCGAGATCACCACCGGCATGTCGGCGCCGCCGATCGGCATCGTCATCATCACGCCGTAGAACAGCGCCAGCGCGAAGAACGCGGCGACCACGCCGGCCGGCACCGCGCCGTGCGAGTAGACGATGTACGCGCCGAGCGCGGCGGTGACCACCAGCAGCGTCACGTTGAACGCCTGCAGGCCGGTGAAGCGCAAGGTGCCGTTGATGCGGCCGTCGAGCTTGCCCCAGGCGATCAGTGAGCCGGCCAGCGAGATCGAGCCGATCAGGCCGCCGAGCACGGCGAGCGCCATGCCGATGCCGCCGTGTGCCTTATGGCCGAACAGTTCGATCGCGGAAATCGCCGCCGCGGCGCCGCCGCCCATGCCGTTGTACAACGCGACCATCTGCGGCATCGCGGTCATCGCAACGCGCTTGCCGCTCCACCAGGCCCAGCCCAGGCCCAGCACCAGCGCGACCACCGCGAGAATCACGTTGACGCTCAGATGCGGCTTGGCCGCCGGCTCGACATCCAGCGTGTACAGAAAGCTCGCCGCGACGGCGATGACCATGCCCCAGCCGGCGACGACGATGCCCGAGCGCGCGGTGACCGGCGAGGACATGCGCTTGAGGCCGTAGATGAAAAGAAACGCCGCGACCAGGTAGCTCGCGTCGATGATCAAAGCTGCATTCATGAGAGTCCCCTTAGCCCTTCTTCTTGTCGGAAGGCTTGAACATTTCGAGCATGCGTTCGGTGACGACATAGCCGCCGGCCGCGTTGCCGGCGCCGAGCAGCACGCCGAAGAATCCGATCGCCTGTTCCAGCGGCGTGACCGCGTTGATCAGCGCCCACAGCGCGCCGACGACGACGATGCCGTGGATGAAGTTGGAGCCGGACATCAGCGGCGTATGCAGGATCGCCGGCACGCGGCCGATGATTTCGTAGCCGGTGAACGCGGCGAGCATGAAGATGTACAGCGCGACGAGGCCCGTCAGGGCGGTGGTGACGTATTCCATGATTTAGGCTCCCTCGACCGCTTTCTTGGCGGCTTCGTTCTTGATCTCGCCGGCGTGCGTCAGACAGGTCTTGGCCAGCACCTCGTCGCTCCAGTCGATGTTGACCGCGTTGTCCTTGAGGAACAGTTCGATCAGGTTGAACTGGTTCTTCGAGTACAGCTCGGACGCATGCTCGCCGAGCAGCGAGGGCACGTTGAGCGGCGCGACGATCGTGGTCTGGCCGACCTGGATGGTCTCGCCCGGCTGGGTGTACTCGGTGTTGCCGCCGCCTTCGGCCGCCAGGTCGATGATCACGCTGCCGGCCTTCATGCCGTCGACCTGCGCCTTGCTGATCAGCTTCGGCGAGGGACGGCCCGGGATCGCGGCGGTGGTGATGATGATGTCCGCCGCCTGGATGTGCTTGGTGACGACGCTGGCGATCTTGTCCTTCTCCTCCTGCGTCAGCTCACGCGCATAACCGCCCTGGCCGCGCGCGTCGACGCCGGTGTCGATGAACTTCGCGCCTAGCGACTCGACCTGCTCCTTCACTTCCGGACGCACGTCGTAGCCTTCGACCTTGGCGCCGATGCGGCGCGCGGTCGCGATCGCCGACAGGCCGGCGACGCCGACGCCCATCACCAGCACGGTGCCGGGGCGGATCGAGCCGGTGGCGAAGGTCGTCATCGGCATCATGCGGGCGATGCTGGTGGCGCCGAGCAGCGCGCCGTAATAACCGGCGAGCGCGCCCTGCGAGCTGAGCGCGTCCATCGCCTGCGCGCGGGTGATGCGCGGCACCAGTTCCATCGCGAAGCTGGTGATCTTCTTGTCGCGCAGCCGCTGGGTCAACTCGGGTTCTTTATGCGCATAGACGAAGGAGATCAGGATCGCGCCTTCCTTCATCGCGTTGACGATGTCCAGCGACGGCGGCTGCACGGCCAGCACGATGTCGGCATCGCTGACCAGGCCCTGAGGGTTGGCGGCGAACGTCACGTTCTTGAATGCGGAGTCCGGCAGCTTGACCGCGAGGCCCGCTTCCGACTGCATGTGCAACTCCGCTCCCAGTTTGGCGAGCTTGTCGGCGACGGCTGGAACCAAAGCCACGCGACGCTCGTTGGGACGGGTCTCCTTCAGCACGGCGATTTTGACCGGCATTACTACGCTCCCTGGCGCTTATTGGAAAAATAGCTGGCCGGTCCTCGGCAGACGGCCGCCGGGAGCGGACAAACGGCCGCAAGTCTAGCCGATGCGCGCCGCAGCGCGACATTATTTGTTTCGCGAAGTTTCACCGCCCTGCCGGATCAGGCCGGCAGCCGCGAGATCCGGCTAGGGTTTCGGCGCCGACGCGTTCTTCAGCAGATCGCGGATCTCGGCCAGCAGCTGGATGTCGGCCGGGGTTTCCGGCGGCGCCGGCTCCGAGGTCGCGGGAGGGGCCGGCGGCTTCTTCAGGCTGTTGATCGCCTTGACCAGCGCGAAGATCGCCAGCGCGACGATGGTGAAGTCGAAAATCGACTGGATGAACTTGCCGTAGGCCAGCACCACCGCCGGCTTGTCGCCTTCGGCGGCTTTCATGATCCAGCCCAGGTCGCTGAAGTTGATGCCGCCGATCAGCAGGCCCAGCGGCGGCATCACCACGTCGCCGACCAGCGAGGACACGATCTTGCCGAAGGCCGCGCCGATGACCACACCCACGGCCAGGTCGATGACGTTGCCGCGCATCGCGAAGGTCTTGAATTCGGACAGCACGCTCATGCGAAAACTCCTTTTTCGGATCGGTTGAGGCGGTGTTTAAAGCTATTTCCTTGCCGTTTCCGGCCCGGTGATGCAGGTCGGCAGACCGGAAGCCAGGTCAGGATACCGGGGCGCAAAGCCCAGTTCGTGCCTCATCCTTGAGGTCAGAAGCCGCTTCGATTCCTCCAGAAACGACAGCATCGCTGGCGTGAAGGTTCGGCGCGCCTCGTCCATGCCGACGCGGCGCGGTTCGGGCAGGCCGAGCAAGGCGGCGCAGCGGCAGAAATAATCGGTCATCGTCGTCGGCGAGCCGTCGCTGACGTTGTAGGCGGCTCCGGCCTGACCGTGTTCGGCGGCGGCGATCGCGGCACCGGCGAGGTCGTCGGCATGAATGCGATTGGTGGTCGGCGACTCGCTTTCGACGATCACCGGCAGGCCTTGGCGCAGCCGCTCCAGCGGCATGCGTCCGGGGCCGTAGATGCCGGGCACCCTGAGGATCACCACCTCGGTGCCACCGCGTTCTGCGTGATCCGCCAGCGCGGCCTCGGCGTCGACGCGGCGACGCCCGCGCGGCGTCTGCGGCTTGCAGGGCTCGGTCTCGTCGATCCAGCGATTGCCGCAGTCGCCATAGACGCCCGAGGTGCTGATGTAGACCAGGCGCTGGGGCGTGTTGTGCGCCAGCCAGGCGCGGATACGCGGATCGCCGTCACCGGACGGCGGTGGCGGCGCGAACCAGAACACCAGCTCGTAGTTCTCGGCCGCGGTCGTCGCCGGCGCGTCGAGATCGGCGATCACCGGCGTGATCCCGGCCTGGCTCAGCGCCTGCGCGCTGGCGGTGCTGCGCACCTGGCCATGCACCGCGATACCGCGGTCGAGCAGCTGCCGCGCCACGCGCAGGCCGATATCGCCGCAGCCGACGATCAGCGCGGGAGAGGTGGAGTCGAGGCCGGGTTTCATGGTGGGACTTTAGCTCAGCGGTCGCGGGCAAGCCCGCTCCTACAAAATCGGCCCTGTAGGAGCGGGCTTGCCCGCGACTCCGCCCTCCGGGCGCGGATCGCCGCACGTTACACTGACGTCCTTATCAAAGCAGCCCCGCGGTATTTTTCGACGATGAAATCCCATTTGCAGACCCTGATCACCGCCGCCGCCGCGGCGCTGATCAAAGAGGCCGGCGCCGATGTCGCCGTGCCGGCGATGATCCAGATCGACGCCACCAAGGACCCGAAGCACGGCGATTTCGCCAGCAACCTGGCGCTGGTGCTGGCCAAGCCGCTGGGCAAGCCGCCGCGCGCGGTTGCCGAGGCGCTGGTGCGCCTGCTGCCGGCCTCGCGCCGCGTCGCCAAGGTCGAGCTGGCCGGGCCGGGCTTCATCAACTTCTTTCTGGCTGCGGATGCGTTCCAGGCCGTGGTCGCCGACGTGATCGCGGCCGGCGCTGCCTATGGCCGCGACGATTCCAAAAAGCGCGGCAAGCTGATGGTCGAGTTCGTCTCCGCCAACCCAACCGGCCCGCTGCATGTCGGCCACGGCCGCGGCGCGGCGATCGGCGACTGCCTGTCGCGGCTGTACGAGGCCGCGGGCTGGGACGTGACCCGCGAGTTCTACTACAACGACGCCGGCGCGCAGATCAGCAATCTCGGCGTGTCGGTGCAGTCGCGTATCAAGGGCATCACGCCGGACGACGCGGCCTGGCCCGAGAACGGTTATCGCGGCGACTACATCGCCGACGTCGCACGCGCCTATCTGGCCGGCGAGACCGTGACCGCCGACGATCGCGAAGTCACCGGCAAAAAAGACCCCGACGACATCGAGGCGATCCGCGATTTCGCGGTGGCCTATCTGCGCCGCGAGCAGGACGCCGACCTGAAAGCCTTCGGCGTCGGCTTCGACGTGTATTCGCTGGAATCCGCGCTGTACACCGACGGCAAGGTCGAGCAGACCGTGCAGGCGCTGATCAAGGCCGGCCACACCTTCGAGCAGGACGGCGCGCTGTGGCTGCGCACCACCGAGTTCGGCGACGACAAGGACCGCGTCATGCGCAAGAGCGAAGGCGGCTACACCTACTTCGTGCCCGACGTCGCCTATCACCACGCCAAGTGGGATCGCGGCTACGGCCGCGTGATCAACGAGCAGGGCTCGGATCATCACGGCACCATTGCCCGGGTCAGAGCGGGCCTGCAGGCGCTGGACGTCGGCATCCCGAAACAGTGGCCGGAATACGTGCTGCACCAGATGGTCACGGTGATGCGCGGCGGCGAGGAGGTGAAGATCTCCAAGCGCGCCGGCTCTTACGTTACCTTGCGCGATCTGATCGACGAAGTCGGTTGCGATGCGACGCGTTACTTCCTGACCGCGCGCAAAAGCGATTCGCACCTGGTGTTCGACGTCGACCTGGCGCGTTCCAAGAGCGACGAAAACCCGGTCTATTACATCCAGTACGCGCATGCGCGGATCTGCTCGGTGCTGCGCCAGGCGGCGGAGCGCGGCGTGGTCTTTGATGCGAGCGCCAGCGGCGACGCGCTGCATCGGCTGACGGAAACGCAGGAGAAAAACCTGCTGGTGCAGATCAACAAGTTCCCGGAGACCGTCGCGGTCGCCGCCGAACAGGCCGCGCCGCACAGCATCGCGTTCTACCTGCGCGATCTGGCCGATCTGCTGCACAGCTACTACAACGCGATCGACGCGGCGGGCCAGCGCATCAAGTTCCTGACCGACGACGCCGAGCTGACGCGCGCGCGTCTGGCGCTGATCGTCGCCACGCGCCAGGTGTTGCAGAACGGACTGGCGCTGCTCGGCGTCAGCGCGCCGGAGCAGATGTAGGTGGCGCGCGACTACGCGGCGCGCAATTCCAAGCCGTCTTCGGGAAGCCGCCGTCCGTCGTCCGGCAAAAAAAAATCCGGCGGCGGTCTGCCCGGCTGGGTGCTGATGCTCGCGGGCCTGTCGATCGGCCTGCTGGTCGCGGTGTTCGTCTACGTGTCGCGGCCGACTGCCGAGCCGCTGCGCGGCACCTCGGCCGCCAGCGATCGGCCGAGCAAGAACCGGCCGTCCGCCGATCGCAACGCCGCGGCCGAGGTCGACGATGAAGACGAGCAGCAGCAGGCGGCGAAGCCATCCACGAAATCGACAACGCCGCCGCGCGGTCGCGCTACGGCCAAGACCGACGAGGACGCGGCCAAGGTCACGGTGCCGCCGAAAGAAAAATCGCGCTTCACGTTCTACGAGCTGCTGCCCAGCCAGGAAGTGCTGGTGCCGAGCCAGGCGCAGGCCAAGCTGACACCACAGCAGCAGCAGGCGCTGGCTGCGCAACAGCCGCAGACCGCGACGCCGACGACGCCGGTCAATGGCATCGTCACCACGCCGGGCACGCCGCCGTCCGCAATCCCGCCGTCGACGCCGCCGTCGACCGCGCCGAGTGCTGCGACCACCGGCACCTTCATCATCCAGGTCGCCTCGTATCGCAGCCAGTCCGAAGCCGAAAAGCAGAAAGCCGCGCTGGCGCTGGCCGGCGTCGAATCGCGCATCGAGAAAGTCACGATCGACAACAAGGACACGTATTACCGCGTCCGCGTCGGCCCGCTGCGTGACGAGGCCAAGGCGCGCGATACCCTGGCGCAGCTCGAGAGCAATGGCATCAATGCGATGCTGGTGAAGGTGAAGTAACCACGAAACCTGTAGGAGCGGGCTTGCCCGCGACTGCGAGCTCGCAGGTCGCGGGCAAGCCCGCTCCTACAACAGCAGATAGCGCAACGGAGAGCCCATGCAGATCAAGCAGATTGCTTTTGTCGCAGCTATTTTTCTGAACGCGCTCCCGGCCCAGGCCGTCGAGCGCATCGAGCGCGGCAACCTGGTCATGGAAGACGTGCCGGCCATCCCGCCGGCACTCGCCGAGCGCACCAACCGCTACCAGCAGACGCGTTCCGCCAGCCTCGCCGGCTGGCTCGCCCGCGACCAGGGTCTGCTGATTTCGACGCGCTTCGCCGAGACCGCGCAGGTTCACCTTGTCGCCGCGCCCGGCGCCGACCGCCGGCAGCTGACGTTCTTCGCCGAGCCGGTCGCCGAAGTCGCGGCCGCGCCCGACGGCCAGCACTTCCTGTTCACCAAGGACGTCGGCGGCGGCGAGTTCTATCAGGTCTACCAGTACGATCTGGGTAGCGGCGACATCCAGCTGCTCAGTGACGGCAAGGCGCGCAATACCGATCTGCGCTGGTCGTCCAGCGGTGAGCGCTTCGCCTATTCGACCACGCGCCGCAATGGCAAGGACACCGACGTCGTCATCGGCACGCCAGGCAAGACCGAAGTGCGCGCGGTGACGGCGCGCGAAGGCGCCTGGAGCGCGCTGGATTTTTCGCCGGACGGCCGGCGCCTGCTGCTGTCGCACTACGTCTCGGCCAACGAAAGCGAGCTGTATCTTGCCGATCTTTCCGGCGACGGTTTGCCGGAGCTGCAGCGTTTTCATCCGGCCAGCGAGCCGGTGAGTTTTTCCACCGCACGTTTCTCGCGCGACGGTCGCGGCGTGTACTACGTCAGCGACCAGGATTCGGATTTTCAGCGGCTGCGTTACGAGCAACTCGACGGCAGCGCGGCGCGCGTGCTGACCGCCGACACCCACTGGGACGTCGAGCAGATCGAGCTGTCCGGCGGCGGCTCGTTCCTCGCCTACACGGTCAACGCCGACGGCATCAGCCAGCTGCATCTGCTCGACCTCAAGACCGGCAAGAGCTTGAGCGTGCCGGCGCTGCCGGCCGGCGTGATCAGCGGCCTGGAGTTCGACGCCGGCGGCAAGCGGCTCGGCTTCAACCTCAACAACGCACGCAATCCCACCGACGTGTTTTCGATCGAAGTCGGCAGCGGCGCCAGCCGCAAGCTGACACGCTGGACGCGCAGCGAAACCGGCGGCCTGAATGCGAGCACCTTTACCGAGCCGCAGCTGATCCACGTCAACAGCTTCGACGGCCTGCAGGTGCCGGCGTTCTATTACCGCGGCCTCGGCGACGGCCCGCGGCCGGTGCTGATCTCGATTCACGGCGGGCCGGAAAGCCAGGCGCTGCCGAGCTTCAATCCGCTGATCGAGTTCTATGCGCGCGAACTCGGTATCAGCGTGCTGGTGCCGAACGTGCGCGGCTCCTCCGGTTACGGCAAAAAGTATCTGACGCTGGACAACGGCCGCCTGCGCGAGGATTCGGTGCGCGACATCGGCGCGCTGCTGGACTGGATCGCGACGCAGCCGGAACTCAATGCCGAGCGTGTCGCCGTGATGGGCGGCTCCTACGGCGGCTACATGACGCTCGCCAGCATGACGCGCTACAACAACCGGCTGCGCGGCGGCATCGACGTCGTCGGCATCAGCAACTGGGTGACCTTCCTGACCAATACCCAGGACTATCGCCGTGACCTGCGCCGCGCCGAATACGGCGACGAAAGCGATCCGAAAATGCGCGCGTTTCTGCAAGCGATTTCGCCGACCACGAACGCCGCGCGCATCACCCGGCCGATGTTCATCGTCCAGGGCGCGAATGATCCGCGCGTGCCGGCCAGCGAGGCCGAGCAGATGGTCGAGACCATCCGCAACAACAACGGCGGCGAAGTCTGGTACCTGCTGGCCAAGGACGAGGGCCACGGCTTCCGCAAGAAGGCCAACCGCGATCTGTACAACAACGCCGCGATCCTGTTCCTGCAAAAGATCCTGCTGGAGTGAGGCTCTGCGCCAATAGTTGGGTTTTTACGCCAGCGCCCGGTGGCGCCCCGCTTGCAAGTGATTGATCCATAAGCTGCCAGCGGCTGGCATGCGTCGTGCCCCTTGCTGATCGGGACGTATCCAATCAACCACAATAAAGGGCGACAAAATGATCAAGACCGGACTGCAGGCGCTGCTGGTGCTGGTGCTGGCTTCCAGCCTAGGCGGCTGCGTTTTCGCGATCGGCGACGGCGACGGTGACAGCGGCTATCACAAGGATTCGCATACCCGCACCGAGGAACGCAACCGCAGCCTGATCGGCCTGCTGCCGCTGGGTTCCAACCTCGCCGAGGTGCAGACCCAGCTCGGCGTGCCGGATTTTTCCGAGGCGCTGCGCGGCAAGGAAGGCGAATACCGCGTGCTGCGCTACCGCACCCAGCACCTGCATTCCGACGGCGACACCACGCGCGACGAAACCACGGCGCTGGTGTTTCTCAATGGCAAGCTGACCGGCATCGGTGAGGCGGCTTACAGCAAAGCGATTTCCGAGTAACACGCTACGGTTGTAGGAGCGGACCCTGTCCGCGACTGAGGCTCTGGGCGCACAGTCGCGGACAGGGTCCGCTCCTACAGCTGAAGCGAACACGCGTCAGCGCGCGCTGCTACTGTCTGGTCCTCACCAAGGACGATCGCAGGAGTACCCCGCGATGCAGCGAATTCTCGATGTGCGGGGCAACAAGACCGACCAGGGCACCTTGAAGATTCACGCGCCCGACGGCCGCGTGCTGAGCCTGGGCAAGGGCCCGCCCGAGGTGGCGGTCGAGGTCAGCGATCTGCGCGCCTTCCTGCGTGCGCTGACCAGCCCGGGCCTGCGCATCGGCGAGGCCTACATGGACGGCGTCTGGCAGCCCCTGAAAAGTGATCCGGCCACGGACCTGATGTCGGTGCTGCAGGTCGGCATGGGCCTGACGCGCGGCCTGCCGGTGCCCGGCGGCACGCTGGTCAAGCGCCTGAAAAAACGCTGGAAGCGCCTGCGCGCCGGCCTGCATGAGCGCAACAACGCCAGCAGCAGCCGTCGCAACGTCGCGCATCACTACGATCTGGATCACAGCCTGTACGCGGCGTTTCTCGACAACGGCCTGTTCTATTCCTGCGCCTACTTTCGCGATCCGGACATGAGCCTGGAACAGGCGCAACAGGCCAAGTGCGCGCACATCGCCGCCAAGCTCGATCTTCGGCCCGGCGCGCGCGTACTCGACATCGGCTGCGGCTGGGGTGGCCTGGCGATCCATATCGCCGAACATTTCGCCGACGTGCACGTTACCGGCATCACCCTGTCGGTCGAGCAGCTGGCGATCGCGCAGCAGCGGGTGCGCGAGCGTGGCCTGGAGTCACGCATCGAATTGCGGCTGGAGGACTATCGCGACACACCCGGCCGCTTCGACGCCGTGGTCAGCGTCGGCATGTTCGAGCATGTCGGCCGGCCGCAGTTCGCGCCGTTCTTCGAGCGCGTCAGGGCGCTGATGAAAACCGACGGCACCGCGCTGATCCACACCATCGGCCGCAGCAAGCCGCCCGGTGTGACCAATCCCTGGCTTGCCAAATACATCTTCCCCGGCGGCTATATTCCGTCGGCGTCGGAAGTGCTGAGCGCGATCGAGCCGAGCAAGCTGGTGTGCAGCGACATGGAGACCTGGCGCCTGCACTACGCCTTCACGCTGGCCGAATGGAACCGGCGTTTTCAGCTGCAGCGCGAGGTATTTCGCGAGCGCCTGGGCGAGCGCTTCTGCCGCATGTGGGAGTTCTACCTGCAGACCTCGGAAGCGAGTTTTCGCTGGGGCCATATGGTGGTGTTCCACTTCCAGCTGCTGCGCGAGCAGACGCGGCTGCCGCTGACGCGCGACTACCTTTACGCGTCTTCTTCTTCCGGGGCGTCCGGCCACAGCCAGTCGCGGGTGTCGTAGCCGAAGGTGTCGCGCAGCAGCTCGTAGAGCGCAGCGTGATGCTGCGCCAGTTCGGCGCCGCGCTGGATGAAGGCCTCGGTGACCACGCCGAAGAATTCGGCCGGGCTTTCGGCGCCATAAGGGTCGAGCACTTTCGGCCGGCGATGACGGCGCAGGCGCTCGAACTCCTGTTGCATGACCGCCGACCAGCGCTGGTAGTCCGGCAGGTTCGGCGCGCCTTCGGCGGTCAGTGACTCATCGTCGAGCTGGTGCGCGAATTCGTGCACGACGACGTTGACTTCGTCGCCTTGCAGCGCGGCCTGCACGTCGCGCCAGGACAGCACCACGCGATCGCCTTGCCAGGATTCGCCGATGCGTTCCTGCGGCTCGTCGTCGACCAGGCCGAACTCGTCGGGCTCGCTGACCGGCACCAGGAAGACGTCGGGATACAGCAGGATTTTCTTCACCGCCGGGAACAGGCCGTCGCGGATCGCGTCCGGCTGCAGCACCAGCAGGCAGGCAAAGCCGGCGACGGCGAGGCGCATCTCGTCGCTGACTTCCAGGCCGTCGCAGCCGACGAAGCGCTTGTGCTTCAGGAACAGCGCGGTGCGTTGCGCGTGGCGCTGACGCAGTGCGTCGGGCAAGTGCTGTAGAACCGGGATCAGCTTCAGCAATGCTTCGCGCAGATCATTTTCCGGCATCGGTGCTGCGTTGTTGCGCCGATTCGAGATGAGGCGCAGCGTCGTCAGCGGGCCGACGATCAGCGCGACGGCGATCGCGATAGCGAAGAAGGCCCAGGCGGCGGCGGACATCAGCTAGTCTCGCGACTCGATCCGGTCCCTCGATACGCGCCGTTGGCGCTACTCGGGACGAACGGAGTTTCGTTACGCGGCCACTGAGCTGTCTTCCGTTCATCCCGAGTAGCCGCGCAGCGGCGTATCGAGGGACGCATCGAAAGCGCCAACGGCAAGTTCACATCGCCTGCAATTTCGCGAAGCCCAGCATCAGGCGCTTGATGCCGGCCTCGCGAAAGCGGATTTCGATTTGCGCACGCTCGCCCTCGCCTTCGAAGCTCAGGATCACCCCTTCGCCGAACTCGGCGTGGCTGACGCGCTGGCCGAGCCTGACTCGGGACGAACGGTGTTTTGTTCTGTATTCGTCTCGCGATGCCCCGTTCATCCCGAGTAGCCGCGCAGCGGCGTATCGAGGGACGCATCGAAAGCGCCAACGGCAAGTTCACATCGCCTGCAATTTCGCGAAGCCCAGCATCAGGCGCTTGATGCCGGCCTCGCGAAAGCGGATTTCGATTTGCGCACGCTCGCCCTCGCCTTCGAAGCTCAGGATCACGCCTTCGCCGAACTTGGCGTGGCTGACGCGCTGGCCGAGCTTGAAACCGCCGTAATCGGGCGCACTCGCGCCCGCGATGCGGCGCGGCGGTGGTGTGTAGCCGCCGCCGCTGCTGTTGCTGCCACCGCCGCCGTAACCGCCGTTGCCGTAACGCGGCGCATCGCGGCCGCCGCCGAAACTCGACGGTCGCAGGATGCCGGCACGCGGCCGCGTTTCCATCAGCGTTTCCTGCGGAATTTCTTTCAGGAACGGCGACGGCATGCCGATCTGCTCGACACCATGAATGCGCCGCACTTCGGCGTAGCTCAAATACAGTTGCTGACGCGCCCGCGTGATGCCGACATAGCAAAGCCGGCGCTCTTCCTCGAGATTGCCTTCCTCGACGGCGCGCATCGACGGGAACAGGTTGTTCTCCAGGCCGACGATGAATACCACCGGGAATTCCAGGCCTTTTGCCGCGTGCAAGGTCATCAGCTGCACCGAGTCTTCGCCGGCTGCGGCCTGGCCCTCGCCGGCTTCCAGCGCGGCATGCGCCAGGAACGCGGATACCGGCTCGACGCCGTCCTCGTCGGGCCGCTCGAAGCTGCGTGCGGCGCTGATCAGCTCGTCCAGGTTCTCCAGACGGCCTTCGGCCTGTTCGCCTTTTTCTTTCTGGTAGTGCTCGCGCAGGCCGCTGCCGGTGATCACGTCTTCCATCACGCGCGGCAACAGCTGGTCTTTCGCTTCGACACCGAGCCTGTCGACCTGGTCGAGGAACTTGTTCATCGCGCCGGCAGTGCGGCCCAGCAGCGCCGGATCGCGACGTGAAGCGGCCCACAGCGACACACCGGCTTCGCGCGCGGCGCTGCGCAGTTTCTCGATGCTGGTCGCACCGACGCCGTGCGGCGGCGTCGCCAGCGCGCGCTCGAAACTCACATCGTCATCGCGGTTGTGGATCAGCCGCAGCCAGGCCAGCGCGTCCTTGACTTCCATGCGCTCGAAGAAGCGCAGGCCGCCGTAGATGCGGTAGGGCATGCGCGCGCGGATCAGCATTTCTTCCATGACGCGCGACTGCGCGCCGGTGCGATACAGCACCGCCAGATCGCTGTGGCGCAGCGGGCCGTTGATGTGCTCCTTCATGCGCTGCACGACGAATTCGGCCTCGTCGTATTCGTTGAACGCGGCGTAGAGCTGGATCGGCGCGCCTTCGTGGCCGTCGGTCCACAGGTTCTTGCCGAGGCGGCCGCTGTTGCGTTCGATCAAACCGTTGGCTGCTTTCAGGATCGTGCCGGTGCTGCGGTAGTTCTGTTCCAGCCGCACGATTTCCAGGCCGCGGAATTCGCGCTGCAGCTTCATCATGTTTTCGACTTTGGCGCCGCGCCAGCCGTAGACGCTCTGGTCGTCGTCGCCGACCGCGAACAGCACGCCCTGCTCGCCGACCAGCAGCTTCAGCCACAGATACTGCAGCGTGTTGGTGTCCTGAAATTCGTCGACCAGCACGTGGCGGAACTTGCGGCGGTAGTGCGCCTGCACGTTCGCGTCGTCGCGGCACAGCTCGTACGCACGCAGCAGCAGCTCGCTGAAATCGACTAGGCCCTGCTGCTCGCAGGTGGCGTGATACGCGCTGTACACCCTGACCAAAGCTCGTTGGGTGAAGTCGCCCATGTCGTCGAAGTGATGCGGGCGCCGGCCTTCTTCTTTCTGGCTGCTGATCCAGTTGGCGACCATCTTCGCCGGCCACTGATCCTCGGGCAGATCGAGCTGCTTGATGATGCGCTTGACCAGGCGCTGCGCGTCGTCGGCGTCGAGGATCTGGAAGTCCTGGCGCAGCGTCGCCTCTTTCCAATGCAGCCGCAGCATGCGGTGCGCGATGCCGTGAAACGTGCCGACCCAGAGCTGGCGCACCGGCACCGCCAGCAGTGACTCGATGCGGCCGCGCATTTCGTTGGCGGCCTTGTTGGTGAACGTGACCGCGAGGATCGACAGCGGCGATACATTCTCCACCGCGATCAGCCAGGCGATGCGGTGCACCAGCACGCGGGTCTTGCCGGAGCCGGCGCCGGCCAGGACCAGGCGATGCTCAGGCGGCGCGGTGACGGCGTCCTTCTGCGCGTCGTTGAGCTGGCTGACCAGGTGGCCGACTTCGGAAAGATCGTTCATCTGGCGATTTTACCGGGAATGTACGGTAGGCCTCCGCATTGCTGCATCAAGGAAGAACATGAACAAGCTCAGTCCGCTGTACGCGATCCCGCTGGTGGCCGTTGCCGCGCTGGCCGCCTGCAAGAAGTCCGAACCGGCTGCGCCCGCCGCGATGGCCGGGCCGTCCGCCGAAGCCAGCGTCGTCAGCGCCGAAACCCGCCTCAAGGCCACCGACGGCAACGAGGCCAAGGGCGACATCAAGTTCGTCAGCGCCGCTGGCGGCGTCAAAATCAGCGGCACGCTCGAAGGGCTGAAGCCGGGCGGCGTCAGCGCGTTCCACGTTCACGAGAAAGGCGATTGCAGCGCGCCCGACGCCAGCAGCGCCGGCGGCCATCTGAACCCCGACGGCAAGCCGCACGGCAACATGACGGCGGGCGACCACCACGCCGGCGACATGCCCAATATCACCGCCGACAGTGAAGGAAAGGCGATGGTCGACGTCACCGTGCCGGGGCTGGAGATTGGCACCGGCAGTGCCAAGGACGTGATCGGCAAGGCCCTGGTCGTGCATGCCGGTGCGGATGACTACACCAGCCAGCCGGCCGGCAACGCCGGTGGCCGCATTGCCTGTGGGGTGATCGAAAAGGGCTGAAGTCGTTGTCCCTCGATACGCGCCGGCGGCGCTACTCGGGAGGAACGGGGCTCCGTTATATCCCGCTCCCCGTTCCTCCCGAGTAGCCGCAACGCGGCGTATCGAGGGACACGAGCGCCCGCCGGAAGCTCAATTCAGCGCGCGCGGCACCGCGAGCCGGAACGGCGCGATCGCCGCCTCGAAAGGCGCGCCGTCGATCGGCACCATGTGGAAGCTGCCGTGCATGGTGCCGACCGGCGTCGTCAGCGGGCAGCCGCTGGTGTACTGGAACTGTTCGCCGGGCTTGAGTACCGGCTGGTTGCCGACCACGCCGGGGCCGCGGACTTCTTCGCACCGGCCCTCGCCGTCGGTGATCACCCAGTGCCGCGACAGCAGCTGCACCGTGGTGCTGCCCTCGTTGCGGATGGTGATGTGGTAGGTGAACAGGTAGTGCCCGCGCTCCGGCGAGGACTGCTCGGCCACGTACTGCGGCTTGACCTGGATGCGCACGCCCTGGGTGACGGTGTCGCTCATCGCGTCGCGCTCATCAGTACATGCCCACTTGCAGCTGCGCCGCTTCGGACATCATGTCGCGGCTCCAGGGCGGGTCGAAGGTCAGCTCGACATCGGCCTCGGTGATGCTCGGCACCTGCAGCACCTTGGTCTTGACGTCGTTGACCAGCACGTCGCCCATGCCGCAGCCGGGCGCGGTCAAGGTCATGCGGATCACCGCCTTGCGCGCGCCGCCGGCGTTGGCCGGGTCCACCGGCTCCAGACGGCTTTCGTAGACCAGGCCGAGTTCGACGATGTCGATCGGGATCTCCGGGTCGTAGCAGGTGCGCAGCTGCGCCCACACCGCCTTCTCCAGCTCCTCGTCGGAGGCGTCCTCGCTGACCTCGGGGCCGCGCACCACCTGCTTGCCCAGCGCATCGGCGTCACCGCCGTTGATGCGGAACAGATGGCCCTGCACCTGCACGGTGAAGCTGCCACCCAGCGCCTGGGTGATTTGCGCAGCCGCGCCCTCCGGCAGCTCGACCTTGGTGCCGGCAGGGATGAGAATGGCCACCACGTCACGGGTCAGCGTGACGGTTTCGGATTCATCTGATGACATGGGATCGCAGCGGGGAACCGGCTTTGGGTGAGCCATAAGATGGCGCTTCGGAACTCAGTTTAAACCCCTGCTGTCAGTCACGCATCAGAAGACGGTGCCGGGGCGCTACCCTCAAGCATCGCGCGGTGACCTAAAGGGGGGTCCCTCATGCGCTTCACCGAATATTCCGCGTCCAATCCCGCGGCGATCGCCGCCGCGGCGCTGATCGTGCTGCTGTTCGGCGCGATGGCGCTGCTGCGCCTGCCGATTCAGCTGCTGCCGGACACCAAGAACCCGCAGATCTGGATCAACGTGCAATGGCGCGAGGCCGCGCCCAGCGAGGTCGAGGAGGCGCTGATCGAGCCGATCGAGGAGGCGATGAAGGGCCTCGCCGGCATGAAGGAGATGCGCTCGCAGATCAACCGTGGCGGCGGCGGCGTGTCGCTGAGCTTCGAGATCGGCACCGACATGACCCGGGTGATGCTCGACGTGGTGTCGCGCATCAACACGCTGCCGCCGCTGCCGCCGGACGCCGAGGAGCCACAGGTGTTCGACGGTGCGCCCTGGACCAAGGAAAACGCCGCCTCGGTGCTGGTGCGGCCGCTGCCGGGCAACAACGTCGAGGACATGGCGGCCCGCTACCAGAAGCTGATCGAGGAAGTGGTGCAGCCGCGGCTGTCGCGGGTTGAAGGCGTCAGCCAGGTCGAGCTCGACGGCGGCCGGCCCGCCGAAGTGCAGATCCGCTTCGACACGCACCGGCTGGCCTCGCTGGGCATCACGCCACGGCAGATCGCGCAGACCGTGATCGCCGCGCACGACACCTCGGCCGGCTTCGTCAACGTCGGCCGCCGCCAGTTCACGGTGCGCTTCACCGGCCGCGAGCCGGTCGCCGACCTCGGCAATCTGATCGTCGGCTGGAGCAATGACCGGCCGCTGTATCTGCGCGAAGTGGCCGACATCGGCGTCGGCCTGCAGGACCAGCAGCAGTTTTCGTATCGCAACGGCGTGCCCGGCTATTTCATCGCGATCCGCCGCACCAGTACCGCCAACATCGTGCAGGTGCTCGACGGCGTGAAGACCGCGCTGGCCGAACTCAATGCCGGTCCGCTGGCCAAGGAGAAACTGACCGCCGACCTGAGCTGGGACGCCAGCGTCTACGTGCGCCGCGCGATCGGCTTCGTG
Source organism: Hydrocarboniphaga sp. (assembly GCF_965279055.1). Lineage (NCBI taxonomy): Bacteria > Pseudomonadati > Pseudomonadota > Gammaproteobacteria > Nevskiales > Nevskiaceae > Hydrocarboniphaga > Hydrocarboniphaga sp. The sequence goes on from NZ_OZ257125.1 coordinate 4,886,683, forward strand.
CAGGAGTCGCTGGTGATCGGCATCCTGCTGGCGGTCGGCGGCCTGTGGTACTTCCTGCGCGGGCCGCGTGCGCTGCTGGTGATCGCGGCGACGATTCCGCTGTCGCTGGCGTTCGCGGTGATCACGCTGCATCTGCTCGGCCGCAGCCTCAATACGATTTCGCTCGCGGGCCTGGCGTTTTCCACCGGTATCGTCACCGACGCCGCGCTGATCGTGCAGGGCAATATCATCCGTTTCATGCAGGAAGGCCGCAGCGCGCTGAAGGCGACCATCGACGGCGCCGGCGAAGTGATTCCGGCGCTGTTCGCGTCGATGCTGACCAGCGTCGCGATCTTTCTGCCGGTGTTGTTCATGCAGGGCCTGGAAGGCCAGCTGTTCAAGGACCTGGCGATCACGATGAGTGTGTCGCATGCGGCCTCGCTGCTGGTGGCGATGACGGTGATTCCCGCGGCGAATCGCTGGGCGCTGGCAAGAAAAATCCCCGACGACCAGCACGATCACTGGTGGAAGGCGATGGCGCGCGGCGCGATGCGCGTGACGGCGACGCCTCAGCTGCGCGCGCTGCTGATCGGCATTCTGGTGCCGGGCTCGCTGCTGTTCTGCTGGCTCGCCGCGCCCAAGCCGGATTACCTGCCGGTGGCGCAGACCGACAACGTCTGGGGCAATTTCAGCACGCCGCCGGGCGGCAATATCGAAACGATCAAGGCCGAAATGGGGCCGATCGTCGTCGAGCGTCTGCGGCCTTATTACGAAGGCCGCGCCGAGCCCAAGATCAAGTACTACAACTTCAGCGCCTGGGGCGGCGGCAACGGCGGCCTGGTCGTCGCCTACGCGGCCGATCCGCGCAAGACCAAGGACGTGGTCGAACTGCTGCGCACCAAGATTCTCGCCGACCTGCCCGACGTGCGCGTCTACGCCAGCCAGGGTTCGCTGTTCAATCTCGACGGCGGCACCGCGCGCAACATCGAGCTGTACCTGCAGGGGCCGGACCTCGACGCGCTGATGGATGTCGCGCGCATCGCCGAAACTGAAATTCCGCTGGCGATTCCGGGCACGTTCCCGCGCAGCCAGCCGGCGCTGGAACTGAACCAGCCGGAGATCCAGCTGCAGCCGGACGAGTGGCGCATTTCACGCTCGGGCTCGACGCGCACCGACGTTGCCGACTCGCTGCGCGCGTTCACCGGCGGGCTCTGGGCCGGCTACTACTTCGACGGCAACAAGCGGCTCGACATCATCGTCAAAAGCGAGGAATGGCATTCGCCGGAAGAACTCGCCGAGCTGCCGATGTCGACGCCGACCGCCGGCATCCAGACCGTCGGCGAACTCGCCAAAATCACACAGACGGTCGGGCCTTCGCAGCTGTCGCGCGTCAATGGTCACCGCACCGTGTCGGTGAACTTCGAGCCGCCGGACACGATGAGTCTCGACGAGGCGGTGTCGACGCTGACGCAAAAAGTCGAGCCCAAGTTGCGTGCGGCGATGCAGGGCAGCATGCAGCTCAGCTACGGCGGCAGCGCCAATGAGCTGACCGAAGCGCTGAAGGCGATGGCCAGCAATTTCGCGCTCGCGCTGATCATGCTGATGATGCTGATGTCGGCACTGTTCAAGAGCCTGTGGGACGCGCTGCTGGTGATGCTGGTGATTCCGGTGTCGATCGCCGGCGGTATCGGCGCGCTGCGTGTGATCGGCTGGTTCGATTTTCAGGCGATGGATCTGCTGACGATGATCGGCTTCATCATCCTGCTCGGCCTGGTGGTCAACGCCGCGATCCTGCTGGTGGATCAGACGCGCGCGCGCGAACATGCCGGCATGGCGCGCCGCGATGCGGTACGCGAAGCGCTGGAAACGCGCGCGCGGCCGATTGTTCTGTCCACGCTGACCGCGGTGCTCGGCATGCTGCCGCTGATCCTGATGCCAGGGCTCGGCGCGAAGATTTATCGCGGCCTCGCCGCCGTGGTCTCCGGCGGCATGATCGTCGGCACGATGTTCACCTGGTTTCTGATGCCCGCGCTGCTGCGCCTGGGCGAGTCCCGAGTACGCGCGGCCGCAGAGCCGGCGTCGCAGGAGGTTTTCGGTAAATGAGCAAAAATACGTTTCATGTCGCGCTGGCGGTGATGTTCGCGCTGGGCAGCGCAACGGTGTGCGCGCAAGGCGAACAGAAAGCCGCGGCCGTCGAAACCTCGCGCGCCGCGCTGCGCGATCTGGCGCCGTCGATCACCGCGACAGGACAAGTGCAATCACGCTCCGGCGCCGACATGGCCGCCGGCATTGCCGGGCCGATCGACTTCGTCGCCGAACCCGGTTCACGAGTCGCCAAGAACCAGGTCATCGCGCGCATCGACACCGGCGAATATCGCCTGCAACGCGCCGAACAGGCCGCGCGCGTGACGCGCAGCGAGCTGGCGCTGAAGCAGGCCAATCGCGAACTCGAACGCCTGAAGGCCTCCGGCACCGCGGTCAGCCGCTTTCAGCTGGACCAGGCCGAAAATACCCGCGATCTCGCGCTCAGCGATCTGGAAATCGCCCGCGCGACGTTGCGTCAGACCGACGATCGCCTGGCCCGCGCCGAAGTGCGCGCGCCGTTCGCCGGCGTGATCGCCGAGCGCGTGCGCCGCGAAGGCGAGGAAGTCGCGCGCGGCGACGCGGTGGTGCGCATGCAGGACACCGAGCATCTGGAGTTGCGCATGTTCCTGCCGCTGCGCCACGTGCGCGCGATCGAGCCGGGCTCCACCGTACAGGTGAGGCTCGACGACACGCGCGTGGTCGCGGCGAAAGTGCGCGCGATCGTGCCGGTCGGCGATGCGCGTTCGCAGAGCTTCGAGACTTTGATCGATCTGCCGCAGGCCGAAGCGGAACTCGCGGTCGGCCGCACGCTCCAAGTGGTGTTGCCGCTCGCAGCGGTGCAGCAAGTGCTCGCGGTGCCGCGCGACGCCGTGGTGATCCGCTCGGATGGTCTAGCCGTATACGTCGTGCGCAAGGACAAGGTCGAGCGCGTGCCGGTCAAAACCGGCTCGGCCGATGGCGAATGGGTTGCGGTGCAGGGCGCTCTCGCCGCGCAGGATGCGGTGGTGGTGCGCGGTGCCGAGACCTTGCATGATGGTGATCCGGTCAAAGTCATAGGAGAACGCAAGACATGGAACAGCGGCAGCAGTGGTCTCAGCAGCGGACTCTCACAACCGTGATCAAGCGGAGCTTGTTTGGCGCGGCGCTGGCCCTCGCGTTCACGCAAGGCGCGTTCGCTGCGCAGGAGATGCCGCCGCACCCGCTGCCGCCGCGCCTGATCAGCGTCAGCGGCGACGCCGATGTCAGCGCGGTGCCGGATCGCGCACGCATCCAGATCGGCGTCACGCAGGTGAGCCCGGAAGTCGCGACGGCCGAGGCGGCGGTGAACAAGGTCGTCAAGGCCTACGTTGCCGAGGCCAAGAAACTCGGTGCGCGCGACGAGGACATCGCCACCGCCGGCATCAGCATCCAGCCTGAATACGTGTGGGACGAAAAGGCGCGCAACAACAAGCTGACCGGCTACCGCGTCAGCCGTGACATCGAGACGCGCGTCGGCAATCTCGACAAGCTCGGCGACTATCTGTTGGCGGCGACGCGTGCCGGCGTCAACCAGGTGCAGCCGCCGGTGCTGGAATCGTCCAAGGCCGATGATCTGCAGAATCAGGCGCTGGTGCAGGCCGCAAAGAACGCGCAGGCCAAGGCCAGGCTGCTGGCCGACACGTTGGGCGTGAAGCTCGGCAGCGTGCACGGCATCACTGAAGAAGGCTCTGCGCCGGCACCGCAGCCGATGATGAAGGCGATGGCGATGCGCGGCGCCGAGGCCAGCGATAGCGGCAACGCCGACATGGGCCTGCAGACCGGCGAAATCCGCTTTCATGCGGCGGTGAATGCGCAGTTCGAGGTGGCGCCTTAGGGCTCGCTTCGGGTCCCTCGATACGCCGCGTTGCGGCTACTCGGGACGAACGGGCTTCTCTCCGTTCGTCCCGAGTAGCTTCGCTTGCGAAGCGTATCGAGGGGCTTGAGCCAGGCTCGCAGCCGAAGCTTTACCCAACCCATACTTGGTCCGCCCGTGGCCGGATGCCATAATCCGCCTCTTTTCCCCCATTCCGGGGGCTCAGGCCGGACATGACCGCAGACTCGAAAACCGACGCGCCGCTGGTGGGCGTGATCATGGGTTCCCGCTCCGACTGGGAGACGATGGCGCACGCGGTGCGTACGCTCGAAACCCTGGGCGTGCCTTGCGAGGCGCGCGTGGTGTCGGCGCATCGCACGCCCGACCTGCTGTTCGAATACGCGGAAACCGCGGTCGCACGCGGTCTGCAGGTGATCATCGCGGGCGCCGGTGGCGCGGCGCATCTGCCGGGCATGTGCGCGGCCAAGACGCGGCTGCCGGTGCTCGGCGTGCCGGTGCAGTCCAAGGCCTTCAACGGCCTGGATTCTCTGCTGTCGATCGTGCAGATGCCGGCGGGTATTCCGGTCGGCACGCTGGCGGTCGGCGTCGCCGGCGCCACCAATGCGGCGCTGCTGGCCGCGGCGATGCTGGCCACGCGTGACGCCGCACTCGCACAGCGCCTCGACGAATTCCGCGCCGGACAGACCGACAAGGTGCTCGCCGACGCAGCCCTGAGCCTGCCGACGCTGCCATGAAGATCGGTGTCCTCGGTGCCGGCCAGCTGGGCCGGATGCTCGCATTGGCGGGCTATCCGCTCGATCTGCAGTTCGTGTTTCTCGACCCGGCGACGGACGCCTGCGCGGCCTCGCTAGGCGAAACCATTCAGCAGCCGTATCTCGACGAGGCCGCGCTCGCGCGTTTCTGCGCCAGCTGCGACGTCGCCACTTACGAATTCGAGAACGTGCCGGCGCATACCGCCGAAGTCGTCGGCGCGAAGCTGCCGCTGTATCCGCCGGCCGTGGCGCTGACCGTCGGCCAGGATCGGCTCAACGAGAAGAAGCTGTTCGACGCGCTGAACATTCCGGTGCCGCGCTACATGCCGGTGGCGGCGCGCGGCGCGCTCGACATGGCGATCCGCAACGTCGGCCTGCCGGCGGTGATGAAGACGCGTCGCCTCGGCTACGACGGCAAGGGCCAGGCGGTATTGCGCAAGCCCGAGGATCTGGACGACGCCTGGTCGCGTCTCGGCGGCGCGGAAGCGCCGCACACGCCCTGCCTGGTCGAGGCTTTCGTGCCGTTCGAGCGCGAGCTGTCGTGCCTGGCGGTGCGCGGACGCGACGGCGAAATGCGTTTCTATCCGGTGGTCGCCAACCAGCATCGCGACGGCATCCTGCGCGTGTCGATTCCGCAGCAGGACGATCCGCTGCAGGCCCAGGCCGAAGACTATGCGCGCCGCGTTGCCGAGCATCTGAACTACGTCGGCGTGATGGCTTTCGAGTTTTTCGTATCCGAAGGCCAGCTCTACGCCAACGAAATCGCGCCGCGCGTGCACAACTCCGGGCACTGGAGCATCGAGGGCTCGGAGTGCTCGCAGTTCGAAAATCACCTGCGCGCGGTCGCCGGCCTGCCGCTGGGTTCTACCGCCGCACGCGGCCATTCGGCGATGGTCAATTTCATCGGCCGTGCGCCGGACAACGCGGCCCTTTGCGCGATCGCCGGCGTGCACGTGCATCACTACGGCAAGGCGCCGAAGCCGCAGCGCAAGGTCGGCCACGCCACCGTCACCGCGAACAGCGAAGCCGAGCTGCAGCGCCGGCTGACGGAACTGGTCGCGCTGGTCGAAAGCGTCGCCTCGTAGCCCGGGTGCAACCCGGGTTGCACCCGGGCTACAGCCCCAGCGTCTTCGCCGCCTCCAGCCACAGCTCGGCATACGCAGTCAGCGCCGCATCGTCGCTGGGCGCGTAGGCGGCGATCGGCGCGCGGTGCTCGCCCATGCGCTCGACCATCGACGAATACGGGATCACCGCCTCGGCCATGCCGCGCATGACCGCGGGCGGCTGCTCCAGCAGCTCGCGATGCAGCGAGCGGCGCCGGTCGGCCATCGAGTAGAACGGCTTGAGCTTCTTCTGCGAGAAGCCCTCGGCGTCGAAGTACTCGCGCAGCTGCTCGAACGCGCGCAGCGACAGCCAGGTCGGCACCACCGGCACCATCACCAGATCGGCGGCGTGGAACACGTTGTCGGCCAGGTGAGACAGTGCCGGCGGGCAGTCGAGCACCGCCAGGTCGTATTGCGAAGCGAAGGGCTTCAGCAGCCGTCTCAAGGCCTCGCGCGGCGGCTCGACCTTTTTCAGCAGGATGTCGAAATAGCGGTAGGAAAACTCGGCCGGGATCACGGCCAGGCCGTCATACGGCGTCGGCCTGACCAGGCGGCCGACCGGCGTGTCGCCGGCCAGCAACTGCTTGGCCTTGGCGGCCTCGCCGCCGGCATGCAGATACCAGCTCGACGCCGCCTGCGAATCCAGATCCCAGACCAGCGTGCGCAGGCCGCTGGCGGCTGCCAGATAGGCCAGATTGACGGCGGCGGCGGATTTGCCGACGCCGCCTTTGACGTTGTACAGCGCCAGAGTCTTCATGCCCGACCTTTTCGTATGAGCGTTCTTTAGACGTTTTAAATAATTAAATAAAAACTCTAAACTCGAACAATAAGCACGACGATCAGCGGCTGCCGGCTCGAGGGACGTAGGCGACCTCGGTGCACCCGCTGCCGATCACCAGCGCGCGGCTGACGCTCATCATCGTCGGCAACAGCGTGACCTTGTGCTCCTGCGCGGCCAAAGACAACTGCGCGTAGCCGGGCAGCGCCGCAATGGCGGCCGGATCGCCGCCGTGGCTGATGACGACATGCGCCACCGACAGTCCGCGACGGATCTCGGCCGCGGCCAGCAGCAGCAGCTTTTCGACGGCACCGCGAGTGCCGGCCGCGCGGCCGGTGAGGACATAGCGCGGGCCTTCCCGATGCAGGATCGGTCGCTGTCCCATTGCGCGGGCCAGGTGATCGCGCCAGCGTCGCGGCGCGTCGAGCCGGGTGCGCTCGGGCGGCACCAGAAAGCTGGCGACTTCGTCGCGCATCGCTTCGATCGTGCTTGCAACATCGGCAGCGGCGTGACCGCCGGCGATCAGCAGGCAGGCCTGGGCGACGATCACGCCGAGCGCGGCCGACGTCGCGCGCGCGTCGATCACGCGCATGCCGAACGGCGTCGTGCCGACGCCTTCGCGTCTCAGCGCCGAGGCTTCATTCAGCGCCGCGAAAGCCGCGCGTGTCAGGTTGCGATGCACCGGACTGAGTGCGGCATCGGGTGCGATGCACAGCACATAGTCGTATCGAGGAATCAGACGATCGACGATGCGTTGCCAGGTTTGATCGAGCGTGGCTTGCAGCACTTCGCAGTCGGCGCCGTGCGCACTGAACGCATTGCGATAGAAGCGAGAGCTGACGATCGGATCACGTTCGTCGAGGACCACACGGTCTTCGACGCGCACCCTGCCGGGCAGCACTTCGACGCCGTGATGGCGCAAAAACGACTCGGGCAGATCGCAGCTTGCCTCCGTGAGCACAGCGACGCGCATGCCCGACTCCTGATGATGTTTATCCGGCTATCATGCCGGCGCCGCGAAGCCCGTAGAAGGAGAGCCGCCATGAAATGGCCGGGTTTCGCAGCGCTGGCGGATGGCTGGCGTAGTACCCACGACCTCAAGGAGAGAATCAAGATGATGAAAGCTACAAAGAAGCTGTTGCTGCTGGCCGCGCTCGCGGTGCCGACCACGGTGTTCGCCAACGAAGGTGCGCATGTCGACGGCTACTACATCCCGACGAGCAAGCTCGATGTCGATCTCGGCGGCGGCGTCAGCGGCGATGATGACGGCGATGGCTTCGGTGTGAAAGGCATCGTGCCGTTTGGCCGTGCGCAGAATTTCTTCCTCGAAGGCGAATACCAGTCCAGCTCGTACGACGACTTCGATGTCGATCTCGATCAGCTGCGCCTCGGCGGCGGCTGGCAGATTCCGCTGCAGACCGGCACGCTGGCGATCTACGGTGAATACGTCGACCTGCAGATCGACGATGTCGATGCCGATCTCAGCGGTTTCGGCGTGCATGCTCGCCTGGCCTTCCCGATCGCGCGCAACGTGCAGATCTACGGCCAGGGCGGCTACCTGTCGCTGGACGATCACGGCACTTACGACGGCTTCGAGTTTCTGGTCGGCGCTTCGCTCGACATCACGCCCAATATCGGCGCGTTCGTCGACTATCGTCACACCGATCTGAGCGGCGACGTCGATTACACGCTGGGCGATCTGCGCGTCGGCGTGCGCGTGCTGTTCGATACCAGCCGCATGTAGTCTCGCTTCATTCGAGTAATTCCTTGCGCGAAGTTTGTTACAAAAGCCCCGGAATTCCGGGGCTTTTTTGTTGGCATATACAGCATCAGTTCAGCGCTGCGAATCAATCATTCGCGTCGAGCGCCGGCCCTCAAACATCAAGCTCATTGCCGGCGTCGCATCCCTTATCTCAGGAGAGACTGATGCAAAGCGTAAAGACATTTCGCAAGACGCTGGTGCTCGCTGCGCTGGCAGCGGTTCCGATGACGGCAGCCCACGCGGCTTCGCAACTCGACGTGTATTACACCCCGTACACGCTGCTCAAGGGCGACTCCGATTCGGGCAGCGTCAAGTTCGACAATGGCGACGGCTACGGCGCCAAGGGCCGCTTCGGCCTGATCGACAACGTGTTCGCCAGCCTGGAATACGAGCGCAACACGTACGACAGTATCAGCATCAACGGTACCGGCATCTTCGTGCCGGACTCGAAGATCCGCGACAAGACCGAGGGATATCGCGGCGGCATCGGCTATATGGTTCCGACGACGCCGTTCTATGTCGAGGGCGAATACATCCGTCTCGACAACAAGCAGAAGATCACCTTCGACAACGGCGGCGCCGCCGAGAGCAACAACGACACCAACGAAGGCTGGGGCGCGCATCTGGGCGCTCAGGGCAAAGTGCTGAGCGACTACATCACGCTCAATGCCGAAATCGGCTACGTCGATGTCGGCGGTGGCGACGGTCTGGAAGTGCTCGGCGGCCTGGCGTTCAACGTGACCCAGAACCTGGGCGTGTTCGCGGACTATCGTCTGACCAGCCTGACCGGTGGCGGCGACAACAACCCGGCCACGCGTATCGAAGAAGCCCGCGTCGGCGCGCGTCTGACCTTCTGATGCTGGCGTGAAGCAACAAAAAAGCCCCGGTTCTCCGGGGCTTTTTTGTTATTGCGATGCTTACTCGTCGAGGAAGCTGCGCAGATAGTTGGCGCGGCTCGGATGGCGCAGCTTGCGCAGGGCCTTGGCCTCTATCTGGCGAATGCGCTCGCGCGTGACGTCGAACTGTTTGCCGACTTCCTCCAGCGTGTGGTCGGTGTTCATGTCGATGCCGAAGCGCATGCGCAGCACCTTGGCTTCGCGCGGCGTCAGGCTGGCGAGAATCTGGTGCGTGGCTTCGGCCAGGCTCGACGACGTCGCCGATTCCAGCGGAGAAACCGCCGCGGTGTCTTCGATGAAATCGCCGAGGTGGCTATCCTCGTCGTCGCCAATCGGCGTTTCCATCGAGATCGGTTCCTTGGCGATCTTCAACACCTTGCGGATCTTGTCCTCGGGCATTTCCATCTTCACCGCCAGCTCTTCGGGCGTGGGTTCGCGACCCATTTCCTGCAGCATCTGGCGGCTGATGCGGTTGAGCTTGTTGATCGTCTCGATCATGTGCACCGGAATACGGATGGTGCGCGCCTGGTCGGCGATGCTGCGCGTGATCGCCTGGCGGATCCACCAGGTGGCGTACGTCGAGAACTTGTAACCACGGCGATATTCGAACTTGTCGACCGCCTTCATCAGGCCGATGTTGCCTTCCTGGATCAGGTCGAGGAACTGCAGGCCGCGGTTGGTGTATTTCTTCGCGATGGAAATAACCAGACGAAGATTCGCCTCGACCATCTCCTTCTTGGCGCGGCGCGCCTTGGCTTCGCCGACGTTCATGCGCCGGTTGATGTCCTTGATCTCGTCGATCGCGATCAGGTAATCGCCTTCGATCTTGGTCAGGCCGGTCAGCAGTTCCACGATTTCGTCGCGGCGCGTGGCCAGCGTTGCCGAATACTTGCGCTTGGCGCGGATCGACTTGTCGAGCCACTCGACGTCGTCCGGCTTGGTGCCCTTGTACTTGGCCAGGAACTCGTCGCGCGCCATGCCGGCGTCGAGCACGCAGATGCGCATCACGCTGCGCTCGATCTCGCGAATCTGCTCGATCTTGCCGCGCAGGTTGCGATTGATCTCGTCGACGATTTTCGGCGACAGCTTCAGGGTCATGATCAGGTCGGCAACCGCTTCGCGCTTGCCGAGCGTCTTCTTGTCGTCCGAACCGGTCTTCTGCAACGCGGCCCAGGCCTTGTTGTAGAGGTTCTGCATCTCTTCGAACTTGAGACGCGCTTCTTCCGGATCCGGGCCGGTGTCGACGGCTTCTTCTTCCTCGTCGGTGGCGGCTTCGTCCTCGTCCTCGTCGTCTTCCTCGACCAGCTCGACCGGCGGCGGCGCCTCGACCACGGCCGGCGCGTTCGGGTCGAAGAAGCCGGTGATGACTTCGGCCAGGCGACGCTTGCCTTCGCCGACCGAGGCATAGGCCTCGAGCAGGATCTTCACGGTTTCCGGGTAGATCGCCATCGCGTAGAGGGCTTCGTTCAAGCCCTCTTCGATGCGCTTGGCAATGCGGATTTCGCCTTCGCGGTCGAGCAGCTCGACGCTGCCCATTTCGCGCATGTACATGCGCACCGGGTCGGTGGTGCGGCCGAACTGGTCGTCGCTGGCGGCGAGCGCGGCGGCGGCTTCCTCAGCGGCGTCTTCTTCTTCTTCGGCACTGGCTACGACGGCCGGCTCGGAGAACAGCTGGCTCTCCTCGTCCGGCGCCTCGTCGTGCACCTGGATGCCCATCGTCTGGATCATGCTGATGACGTCGTCGATCTGCTCGGAATCGACCACTTCCGGCAGGTGATCCGACACTTCAGCGTAGGTCAGAAAGCCCTTGTCTTTGCCCAGGGCGATCAGGACCTTGATCTGGGATTGCTTTTCGGCGCTATTGGTCATGCTTGACTCGGCTGCGGGGGCGATTTTCTGCCCCATTTTGGAAAGCGGAGAACTGCGCATTCTACCGAAGCTGGTCACGAATAGACCAGTATCGAGTCACGACGCCGGCCTGGATCAGACCGTACGGCGGCCCGAAAGTTGACGGGTCAGGCTCTCCAGCTCGGCCAGCTCCGGCCGCTCGAGCTCCCTCACCTGGGCCTCGGCGAGCAGGTGGCGGCGACGGCCGTCGAGCGCCTTTTGGGTCAGATGACGCATCGCATCGGCAAACTCCTGCTCGATGCCGGCGTCTTCCAGCGCGACTTCCTCGCGCATCAGTTTTTCCAGCGCGGTGGCCTTGGACGTGCCGCGCCAGTACTCCAGCAGCTGGCCGCCGTTGGCGCCGGGGTTTTCGTGAAAGAACTCCAGCGCGTCGACCAGCGCCGGGATGCCGGTGACGTCGGCGGTCAGCAGCAGCTCGGTATTGGCGACGCTGTCGGCCAGATCGGGACGCTCCATCAGCAGCTGCAAGGCGCGGCGCACTGGCCGCGTCGCGCCGGCGGCGATCGCGGCCGGGCCGCGGCCGGACTCGCGTTGCCGCCGCGGCGGCGCGTCGTCATCGCCGGGCGCCGAGGTATTGGTGCTGGCGGCGAAGTCTTCGCGCCGCAGCCGCGTCAGCCGCGCCAGCTCGTCGATCATCAGGGTCTGCAGCGGGCCCGGCCGCAGTTTTTCCAGATGCGGCCGCGCCAGCGCGGCGAGCTTGGCGCGGCCGTCCAGCGTCGCCAGGTTGGCCTGCTTGGACAGTTCGGCCAGCAGAAAGCCGCTCAGGGTCATCGCCTCGGTGATGCGCTCGCGGAAGGCGTCGGCGCCGATCTCCTGCACCAGCGTGTCGGGGTCGTGGCCATCCGGCAGAAACATGAACAGGCACTCGCGGTCGCCATGCACTTCCGGCAGCGCCTGCTCCAGCGCGCGCCAGGCGGCGCTGCGGCCGGCGCGGTCGCCGTCGAAGCAGAACACGACTTTGCGCGTACTTTTGTAGATCAGCGCCAGCTGCTCTCGCGTGGTCGCGGTGCCCAGCGTCGCCACCGCCAGCGGGATGCCGTGCTGCGCCAGCATCACCACGTCCATATAGCCTTCGACGACCAGCAGGTAGGGCAGCTCGGACTTCACCGACTGCTTGGCCTCGTACAGGCCGAACAGGTTCTTGCCCTTGTGGAACAGCGGCGTTTCCGGCGAGTTCAGATACTTCGCCGGATCGTTGCCGAGGGTGCGGCCGCCGAAGCCGATGACGCGGCCGCGGGTGTCGCGGATCGGGAACATCACGCGGTTGCGGAAGCGGTCGTAGGCGCCGCCGGAGTCCTTCGGGATCAGCAGGCCGGCTTCGATCGCGTGCAGCGGGTTGTCGAAGAAGCGCGTCAGCGAATCCCAGCTGTCCGGCGCAAAGCCGATGCCGAAAGTTTTGGCGATATCGCCGCTGACGCCGCGCTTTTTCAGGTATTCGATCGCCGCCGGATGTTTTTTCAGCTGCTCGCGGAAATGGCGCTCGGCCGCGGCCAGCGCATCGAGCGGGCCGTCGAGCACCAGGCGCTCGAAGCTGCCGCCGCCCTCGCGGGGCACTTCCAGGCCGGCGCGCTTGGCCAGTTCCTCGACCGCCTCGACAAAAGTCAGGCGGTCGTATTCCATCAAAAAGCCGACCGCATTGCCGTGCTTGCCGCTGCTGAAACAATGGAAGAACTGCTTGGTCGGCGAGACGAAGAACGACGCCGATTTCTCGTTGGAAAACGGCGACAGCGCCTTGTATTCACGGCCGGCGCGCTTGAGCTCCAGCCGCGAGCTGATCACCTCGACAATATCGGTTCGGGCGAGCAGGTCGTGAATGAAGCTTTGTGGGATCAGGCCGGCCACGTTGATATTCTAGGGGGCGTAAGGATCGCCCTGGATCTTGCCTTTGACGACGTCGCGCAGGTAGAACCCTGAGGCAGCATGCGTTGCGAAGTCGAAGCTCGTCCCGGGTGACAGCGGCCAGATCTTGTAATCATCGTAGCTGAGCGGCTTGCCGGCCTTGCACAGCACCGCCGGATGGTCGGCGTAGACCACGTAGGCCGGCCCGCCGAACACCAGGCCCTGCGAATTCCTGTCGATGACCACGGCGGCATCGGCGTCGATGCCGAGCCCATAGGCCTTCTTGGTCACGCCATCCTGGAGCTGGCGCGCGAGGAAGGCCATCAGCCGGCCCATGCGGTCCCGCTCGACGAAATGCGTGTCGGTGATCAGCTTCTTCAGCGGCGGCCAGTCGAAGTAGTCGTAGGTGAAATGGATGGCCGGCGCATAGGGGTTCTTCAGCGCCGCGGGCGAATCGACGCTGCCGGTGCAGCCGTCGTAGACGTAATCGCCCTGGATCGCCAGGCCTGCGCTGCCGCCACCGATGCCACCGCCGCGCGCGACCACGCCCAGCACCGCGTTGTAAACCAAGCTGCCTTTCCAGCCGACGTAGTTGCACTGGTCGCCACCGGCGAAATAGACGATCTCCGAGGCTTCGACGATCGCCGCGTTGGCGGCATCGTTGGCGCCGCTTTTCCTGACCATTACCAAGGTCTGGCAGGAGTTGACGTTGGCCAGTTGCACGATCAGGTCGCATTCGGGCGTCGGGTCGGTGGCGCTGCCGTACGACGCGGCGAGCACGACGACATCCAGGGGGCTGGCCGCGACCTGGTTGATATGGGTCTGGAACGCATCGGCCATCGGCTGGCCATTGCCCTGAAGGTAGTACGACGGGCCGGTCAGCGCGGGCGCGGCGTCGAGCAGGCTGCCGCTGCGCTGCGTGTCCAGGGCTGCGGCGGGCTGGGCCATTGCCAGCAACAGCAGCGACAGCACACCTGCAAATCGGTTCATGGAATTCCCCGGGCGATGGCCCGAGTCTAACGGTTTGTTCCGGCACCTTGCGGCGCCGGAACCGATCAGCCGAGCCTGGCCTTGATCAGCCCGGACAGCTTGCCCATGTCGGTTTTGCCGGCGACCTTGGGTTTGATCCAGGCCATCACCTTGCCCATGTCCTTGCCACCGGCGGCGCCGGTCTCGGCAACGGCCTGGTCGAGCAGGGCGGCGATTTCGGCCTCGCTCAGCTGCTGCGGCAGGTAGCCCATCAGCATCTGGATTTCTTCGGCTTCCTTGTCGGCGAGGTCTGGCCGGTTGCCGGCGCGGAACTGGTTCTCCGAATCACGCCGCTGCTTGACCATCTTTTCGACGGCCGAGGTCACCACGGCATCGGTGATAGGCGTGCTTTCGACGACTTCGCGTTGCTTGAGCTCGGCGGTGAGCATGCGCAGCACGGTTAGGCGATGTTTTTCGCCGGCGCGCATGGCCACTTTCACGTCGTCGAGGACGCGTTTCTGGAGATCCGACATTGGAAGATTGCGCGCCGGCAGTACCAACCGCGGCGCGCAGAGGCCTCTAGTACAGGCGCTGGCGACGGGTGACGTCGCGCGAGACTTTCTTCAGCTGGCGCTTCACGGCGGCGGCGCGCTTGCGCTTGCGCTCCTGGCTCGGCTTCTCGAAGAACTCGTGCTTGCGCACGTCGGTCAGCACACCGGCTTTTTCGCAGGTGCGCTTGAAGCGGCGCAGGGCAACTTCAAAGGGTTCGTTTTCGCGGACGCGGACAGTCGGCATAAGGTGAAGCTCTCTCTGATGCTCAGGGGCTAGGACCCCCGTAGGGGCGGCGATTTTATGCGCGGCGCTCCCGTAATGCAAAGGGCGCGGTCGGCCGGGGCTGCCGGGATGCCGCACAATAGGCGTCTTATGCCCGTTCTGGCCCTGGAAACCTCCTGCGACGAGACCGCCGCCGCCGTCTACGACGGCGAGCGCGGCCTGCTGTCCCATGCGCTGCATTCGCAGATCAAGCTGCACGCCCAGTACGGCGGCGTGGTGCCGGAGCTGGCTTCGCGCGACCACGTGCGCCGGGTCAACGAGCTGGTGCGCCAGGCACTCAATGATGCCGGATTGCAGCCGTCCGAGCTCAGCGGCGTGGCCTACACCGCCGGGCCGGGGCTGATTGGCGCGCTGATGGTCGGCGCCTCGGTTGCCGCCGGCATCGCGCTGGCCCAGGGCCTGCCGCTGATCGCCGTCCATCATATGGAGGGCCATCTGCTGGCGCCGATGCTGGAGCCGGAGCGGCCGGCTTTCCCGTTCCTGGCGCTGCTGGTGTCCGGCGGCCACACCCTGCTGGTCGCGGTCGAAGGGGTGGGTCAGTACAAGGTGCTCGGCGAAAGCCTGGACGACGCGGTCGGCGAGGCCTTCGACAAGACCGCGAAAATGATGGGCTTGCCTTATCCCGGCGGGCCGTACCTGGCCAAGCTCGCCGAAAGCGGAGTGCCCGGCCGCTACCGGTTTCCGCGGCCGATGACCGATCGTCCCGGACTGGATTTCAGCTTCAGCGGCCTGAAGACAGCGGTGCTGACCGCGTTGCCGGCCGACGCCGACGAACAGACCCGCGCCGACATCGCCCGCGGCTTCGAGGACGCGGTCACCGAAACGCTGGCGATCAAATGCGAGCGCGCACTGGAGCAGACCGGCTATCGCGCGCTGGTCGTCGCTGGCGGCGTCGGCGCCAACCAGCGCCTGCGCACGCGGCTGGCGATGCTGGCCGCCAAGCGCGGCGTCGGCCTGTTCTTTCCGAGGCCGGCCTTCTGCACCGACAATGCGGCGATGATCGCCTACGCCGGCTGGGCACGGCTGGCCGGCGCGCCGCTGGCCGACGGCAAACTGTTCACCACGCCGCGCTGGCCGCTGGAAGACCTGCGGCCGCCGGTTTCACCAAATTATCGAGCCTGATCAACATGGACAAAATTTTCATCCGCGGCCTCAAGGTCGACACCATCATCGGCGTCTACGACTGGGAGCGGACCCTGCAGCGGCCGCTGATTTTCGATCTGGAGATGGGTGCGGACTTCAACGCCGCCGCGGCCAGCGACCACGTGCGCGATGCGATCGACTACGCCGCGGTGATGGAGACGGTGCAGAAGATCAGCACCGACTACCAGCCGGCGCTGCTCGAGGCTCTGGCCGAAAAGCTGGCGCGCTCGCTGTTCAATGACTTCCCGATCCTCAGCCTGAAGCTGACGATCCACAAGCCGGGCGCGATTCCGGTGCAGGACGTCGGCGTCGAGATCGATCGCCGTCGCGAGGATTACGCGGCCTGCGGCGCGCGCTGAGTCTCAGGCGGCGAGCAGCACGCTGACGTAGTGCGCCAGGTCGTCGTACACCGCGACCTCGCCCAGCGCATGCGCTTTTTCGGTGCGGGCGCCCTTGCCGCTGCGCACCAGAATGGGCGTCGCGCCGGCGGCGCGCGCGGCCTCGATATCGCCGTAGCTGTCACCGACGAAGGGCACGCCGTCGAGCTGCACCTGTAGCCGCCGCGCAAGGTCGAGCAGCATGCCGGGAGCGGGTTTGCGCATTGGCGTCGCGTGGTCCGGGTGCTCGGGCGCAAAGGCGATGCCGTCGATGCGGCCGCCGAGCTCGGCACAGGCCCGCATCATCCGGTCGTGGATCGCGAACAACGCGTCGAAATCCATCATGCCGCGGCCGACCGCGGACTGGTTGCTGGCGACGAACACGCGCCAGCCCGCCTGCGTCAGCCGCGCGATCGCCTCGATGCTGCCCGGCACCGGCTGCCACTCGGCGACCGATTTGATGTAGTCGTCCGAGTCTTCGTTGATGACGCCGTCGCGGTCGAGGATCAGCAGTTTCATGGCGGCTCTTTCTTCACCTGTAGGAGCGGGCTTGCCCGCGACTGTGCCATCGAAGCCTCAATCGCGGGCAAGCCCGCTCCTACAGTTTTCAGCATCAACCGGGTAGAAGCGACAGATCGGCGACGTCGCGGCACAGCGCGTCGAGCTGCGCCAATAAAGCGAGACGATTGGCGCGAACCTGCGCGTCGTCGGCCATCACCATCACCGCTTCGAAGAACGCATCGACCGGCGGCTTCAGCGTCGAGAGTTGCGCCAGGATGCCGGCGTAGTCGCGCCGCAGACGCAGCGGCTCGACCGCGGCCGCAACGCGCTGCAATGCGGCGTGCAGCGCATTCTCTGCTGGCACTTCGAAGCGCGTGACATTCACCGGCGCGGCATTGTCGACGCCGGCCTGGCGAAGAATGTTGCGTGCGCGCTTGTCGGCGGCGGCGAGGCTCGTGGCTTCCGGCGACGGCAGGAACTTCAGCAGCGCCTGCAGGCGGCGCTCGAAATCCAGCGGCGTGGTCACGCCGGTCGCGCGCACCGCTTCGAATGCTTCCGCGGTCGCGCCGCGATCCAGGCAATAGCTGCGCAGACGCTCGACGCAAAACGCCCACAGCTCGTCGGCACTGGTGGCGTTCTTCAGCCCGGCCTTGTGCAGTGTGGCCTCGAGTTCGTCCAGCGCCAGCTGCAGCAAATCGTGCAGGTCCAGATTGAGCTGGCCTTCGATCAGGATGCGCAGCATGCCGGCCGCCGCGCGACGGATCGCATACGGGTCCTTGCTCGCGGTCGGCTTCTGGCCGATCGCGAAAATGCTGGCCATCGAATCGAGTTTGTCGGCCAGCGACACGATCTGGCCGATGCTGTCGGTCGGGATCGGCGTGCCTTGCTGTGTCGGCAGATAATGTTCGCGAATCGCCCGCGACACGGTTTCGTTTTCGCCGCTCTGCGCGGCGTAGTAGCCGCCCATGACGCCCTGCAGTTCCGGAAACTCGAACACCGCCTTGGTGACCAGATCGGCTTTCGACAGCTGCGCCGCGCGATCGACGTCGGCCACCGAAACTTCGAGGAAAGCGCCGATGCTTCTGGCAATGGCGCGCACGCGCGTGACCTTGTCGGCGATGCTGCCGAGGTCTTTCTGGAACATCGCCTGCGCGAGCTTTTCGCCGTGCGCCTGTAGCGGCTGTTTCAGATCCTGGTCCCAGAAAAACAGCGCGTCGGTCAGGCGCGGCCGCACCACGCGCTCGTTGCCGGACACCACCTGCGCGACATCTTTGGACTCGATGTTGGCAATCGTGATGAAGCACGGCAGCAGCTGCGTCAGCGCCTCGTCGGAGAACAGCGTGAAATAGCGCTGATTGGTTTCGACGGTGGCGACGATCACTTCCGGCGGCAGACGCATGAAGCGCTGCTCCATGTTGCCGGCAATCACCACCGGCCACTCGACCAGCGCGGTGACCTCGTCGAGCAAGTCCGGCGTGACGCGTGCGTGGCCGCCGAGCAGCGCGGCCTTCTGCCGGATCTGCTGCGCGATCGACGCGCGGCGCGAATCCAGATCGGCCCAGACCTTGGCCCGTTTCAGCGCGGCTTCGTAGTCGCCCGGCGTGGACAGCGCGATCGCCTCCGGTGCATGGAAGCGATGGCCGTAAGTGATGCGGCCGGAGTCCAGGCCGAAGCGCCGCAGCGGCACGATCGCCTCGCCCAGCAGGCAGACGATCCATTGCACCGGGCGCACGAAGGTTTCTTCACCGCTGCCCCAGCGCATGCGCTTGGGCACCAACTCGTCCATCTGCTTCAGCGTTTCTTCAAAAATCGCCGGTAGCAGGCTGGCCGTGGCTTCGCCCGGCGCGGTGCGCGAGAAGTACAGCTTGCCGTCCTTCTCGCCCAGGGCCTCGAACTCGACACCGCAGCTGCGCGCGAAGCCCAATGCGGCCGGCGTCGGCTTGCCGTCCTTGTAGGCGGCGGCGATCGCCGGGCCGAGCTTTTCGAGCTTCTGCTCGGGCTGGTTCTCGGCGACGTCGCTGATCAGCACCGCGATGCGGCGCGGCGTGGCGAAGCTGCGGACCGCACCGATGCCGACGCCGCGGCGCTGCAGGCCGCCCTCGACGCCGCGAACCAGCGCGGCAGCCAACGGCGCGACATAACGGGCGGGCAGGTCTTCGGTGCCGATTTCAAGCAGGAGGTCGCGCAACACGTCACTAAACCTTTGTAAGGAGCAGGCAAAAGGAGCGCGCGATTCTCCGTCATAGGCCGGTCCGCGCCAACTGCGGCAGCGGCGCTCCATGCTCAATGCCTATCGATTCGCCAACAAAGTTTAATTTTCCAAATGGAGCATTTGCGCATCAGAATGCTCGAACCGATGGCGAGGCCTTTGTTAGGTTCGGGCCCGCACTCAGCATAAAAAACGACAGACGACTCCATAGGTGACCCAGCCATGTCAGATCAAGCCAAGTGCCCGTTCAACCACACCGCCGGTGGCGGCACCCATAACCAGGACTGGTGGCCCAAGCGGCTACGCACCGACCTGCTGAACCAGCACTCGTCCAAGTCCGATCCGCTGGGCCAGGGCTTCCATTACGCCGAGGCGTTCAAGAAACTCGACTACGCCGCGCTGAAAAAAGACCTGCAGGCGCTGATGACGGACTCGCAGCCCTGGTGGCCGGCGGACTTCGGCCACTACGGCCCGCTGTTCGTGCGCATGGCCTGGCACAGCGCCGGCACTTACCGCGTGCAGGACGGGCGCGGCGGCGGTGGCCGCGGTCAGCAGCGCTTCGCGCCGCTGAACAGCTGGCCGGACAACGTCAGCCTGGACAAGGCGCGGCGCCTGTTGTGGCCGATCAAGCAGAAGTATGGCCAGGCGATCTCCTGGGCCGACCTGCTGATCCTGACCGGCAACGTCGCGCTGGAGTCGATGGGCTTCAAGACCTTCGGCTACGCCGGCGGCCGCGAGGACACCTGGGAGCCGGACCAGGACGTGTACTGGGGCACCGAAACCACCTGGCTGGGCGGCGATCAGCGCTACGCTCACGGCTCGGAAGGCGTGCGCAAGCCCGGCGACGAGGCGGTGCTGGTGGCCGACGACAAGGCCGACGGCGACATCCACAGCCGCCAGCTGGAGAACCCGCTGGCCGCGGTGCAGATGGGCCTGATCTACGTCAATCCGGAAGGCCCCGACGGTAACCCCGATCCGCTGAAAGCCGCCTACGACATCCGCGATACCTTCAGCCGCATGGCGATGGACGACGAGGAGACCGTCGCGCTGATCGCCGGCGGCCACAGCTTCGGCAAGACCCACGGCGCCGGCCCGGCCGACAACGTCGGCGCCGAGCCCGAAGGCGGCGAGTTGGAACAGCAGGGCCTGGGCTGGCACAACAAGTTCGGCAGCGGCGTGGGCGCCGACACCATCACCAGCGGCCTGGAAGTGACCTGGACCAAGACGCCGGCGCAATGGAGCCACGACTTCTTCGAGCACCTGTTCGGCTTTGAGTGGGAGCTGAGCAAGAGCCCTGCTGGCGCGCACCAGTGGGTGGCCAAGGGAGCCGATGCGAGCATTCCGCATGCCTATGACGCATCCAAGAAGCTCCTGCCGACGATGCTGACCACTGACTTGGCGCTGCGCGTCGATCCGGCCTACGAGAAGATCTCGCGCCGCTTCCTCGCCAACCCCGACCAGTTCGCCGACGCCTTCGCTCGCGCCTGGTTCAAGCTGACCCATCGCGACATGGGCCCGCGCGTGCGCTATCTCGGTCCGGAAGTACCGAGCGAGGAGCTGATCTGGCAGGACCCGATTCCGGCGGTGAATCACCCGCTGATCGCCGCGGCCGACATCGCCGCGCTGAAGCAGCAAATTGCCGCCAGCGGCCTGAGCGTGTCGCAGCTGGTGTCGACCGCCTGGGCCTCTGCCTCGACGTTCCGCGGCTCGGACAAGCGCGGTGGCGCCAATGGCGCGCGCATTCGCCTGGCGCCGCAGAAGGACTGGGAAGCCAACCAGCCGGCGCAGCTTGCGACCGTGCTGGCCAAACTCGAGGGCATCCGCAAGGCCTTCGGCAAGCCGGTGTCGCTGGCCGACCTGATCGTGCTTGCCGGCGCCGTCGGCATCGAGCAGGCCGCCAAGGCTGCCGGCCACGACCTCACGGTGCCGTTCACGCCGGGCCGCATGGACGCTTCGCAGGAGCAGACCGATGTCGAATCGGTGGCGATGCTCGAGCCCAAGGCCGACGGTTTCCGCAATTACCTGAAGCCGGGCCTCAACGTGCCGGCCGAGCAGATGCTGATCGACAAGGCGCAGCTGCTGACGCTGACCGCGCCGGAGATGACGGTGCTGATCGGCGGCCTGCGCGTGCTCGGCGCCAACGTCGACGGCGCCCGGCACGGCGTGTTCACCGACAAGCCCGGCACGCTGAGCAACGACTTCTTCGTCAACCTGCTCGACATGGGCACGGTGTGGAAGCCGACCTCGCGCAATACTTTCGAAGGCAGTGATCGCTTGAGCGGCAAGGCCAGGTGGACCGCGACGCGCGTCGATCTGGTGTTCGGCTCCAACGCCGTGCTGCGCGCGCTGGCCGAGGTCTATGCCAGCCGCGACGCCGGGCAGAAGTTCGTCGGCGACTTCGTCAAGGCCTGGGCCAAGGTGATGGAGCTGGATCGCTTCGATCTGAAGTAGTTGCTCGCGCTGATACGGCGCTGGTCGAAGGCCGCCGATCTTCAGGGTCGGCGGCTTTTTTGTGGGCGCGGCTCAGGCCGAAGGCGGCGAGAAATCCAGGCGCGCGTCGGCGAAGGCGGCCATCTGTTCGCAGCGCGCAGCGTGGGCAGCGAGCGCCGGGTAACGCGAGGCGTCGACGCGCAGCGCGCCGTGCACGAAAGTCCAGGCGGTGACGCCAGTCACATCGGCCTGCGTCAACCGCTCGCCGAGCAGGTACGGGCCGCGCTTGGCCGCGCAGGCGGCGTCGAGCAGGGCCAGCGCGCCGTGCATTTGCTCGGCGCAGCGATCCACCCAGGGCCGATGCTGTTTCTCAGCGGGGCGGAAAATGCCTTCGTAAACCTGCGTCACCGCTTTTTCCGCTGCGCCTGAACCCAGCGCCATCAGTTGCAGCGCATCGCGACGCGCGACGCCGCTGGGCGGCAGCAGCGCACGCTCCGGGCCGACCTGCTGATCCAGGTAATCGAGCAGCGTCGCCGAATCGCAAAGCGACACGCCGTCATCCAGCACCAGCGTCGGCACCCGGCCGAGTGGGTTGTATTCGCGAATCGCCGCCTGGTCCTTGCCGACCGACCAGTTGCGGTGCTCGAAAGGCAGACCCAGCAGCCGCATGCTGACCGCCACGCGGCGCACGAACGGCGAGTCGAACATGCCGATCAGGATCATCGGGCTGCTCCTCAGGCGGCCTTGAGCGGCGCGAAGCCTGCAATGCGCGCGCGGGCGTTGAAGTAGGCCTCGGCGACACCGCGCGCCAGGGTGCGCACGCGCAGGATGTAGGCCTGGCGCTCGGTCACGCTGATCGCGCCGCGTGCGTCGAGCAGGTTGAACGCATGGCTGGCCTGCACGACGCGCTCGTAGGCCGGCAGCGGCAGCGGCAGCGGCGTTTCCAGCGCCAGCAGCTTCACGCACTCGGCCTCGGCCTTGTTGAAGCGCTCGAACAAGGTCGGTACGTCGGCGTGCTCGAAGTTGTAGCTGCTCTGCTCGACTTCGTTCTGGTGATAGACGTCGCGATAGGTCACTTCGCGGCCGCTGACCGGGTCGCGCGACCAGACGATGTCGTAAAGGCTCTCGACGCCCTGGATGTACATCGCCAGGCGCTCCAGGCCATAGGTGATCTCGCCGGCGACCGGCCGGCACTCGATGCCGCCGACCTGCTGGAAGTAGGTGAACTGGGTGACTTCCATGCCGTTCAACCACACCTCCCAGCCCAGGCCCCAGGCGCCCAGCGTCGGCGATTCCCAGTTGTCCTCGACGAAGCGGATGTCGTGCACCAGCGGATCGAAGCCGAGCATCTTCAGCGAGTCCAGATACAGCTGCTGGATGTTCGCCGGGCTCGGCTTCATCAGCACCTGGAACTGGTAGTAGTGCTGCAGGCGGTTGGGGTTGTCGCCGTAGCGGCCGTCGGTGGGGCGGCGGCTGGGCTGGACGTAGGCGGTGCTCCAGGCCTCGGGGCCGAGCGCGCGCAGGAAGGTGGCCCAGTGGAACGTGCCGGCGCCCATTTCCATGTCCATCGGCTGGACGATGGTGCAGCCGTGGCCGGCCCAGAACGCCTGCAGCTTCAGAATGAGGTCTTGGAAGGTCATGGCGACGCGCGGACTTGAGGGGCCGCAAAGTATAGCGGCTGCATCACCGCTGCCCCGGCGGGCCAAACGACGTAGAGCAGGGCAGGCATGGAAGCGGCTATGATTTCCGACCGATGAGCACCGAACTGACCGAACTCTTCGACAGCAACCGTGCCTGGCAGCAGGAGCGGCTCGCCGACGATCCCCATTATTTCCGCAAGCTCGCCGCCCAGCATGCGCCGGCCTATCTGTGGATCGGCTGCGCCGACGCGCGCGTGCCGGCCAACGAAATCCTCGGCCTGCCGCCGGGCGAGATTTTTGTCCACAGAAACATCGCCAACCTGGTGGTGCACAGCGACTTCAATGCGCAGTCGGTAATCCAGTTCGCCGTCGACGTGCTCAAGGTCGAGCACATCATGGTAGTCGGACACTACGGCTGTGCCGGTGTGCAGGCGAGCCTGCGCGGCACGCGCATCGGCCTGGCCGACAACTGGCTCTATCATCTGCGCGACGTGCAAGACCGCTATGCCGACCGGCTCGCGTCGATCCCTTACGCGACCGCGCGCCACGATCGCATGTGCGAGCTCAATGTGCTCGAACAGGTGGTCAACGTCTGCCAGACCAACGTCGTCCAGTACGCCTGGGGCCGCCAGCAGACCCTGACGATCCACGGCTGGGTGTACGGCGTCGGCGACGGCCTGCTGCGTAATCTCGGCCTCACGATGTCCGGCAAGGACGGCTTGATCGCCGCGCATCAGGCCGCGGTCGAGGCGATCTTTGCCGAGCCCAGCGGCGGACCGCGTCCGGCCGACTGAAGATGTTCACCTGCTGCGCCGCTTCCATGTACCAAGCCGTAACTGGGGGTTTTCCCCTGGCATAGATCCTGCTGCGGTCTGCCCGCCGAACCGGGGCAGGGGGCTCCGCCGCGGCACCCCATGAATCCCTCGACAACTCTTAGGAGAAACCCATGTCTTCGGGTAAAGACGTAATCAAAACTATTACCGACAAAAGCGTGAAGTTTGTCGACTTCCGCTTCTGCGATACCAAAGGCAAAGAACAGCACGTCACCGTCCCGGCCAAGACCGTCGACGAGAGCGTTTTCGTCGAAGGCAAGATGTTCGACGGCTCGTCGATCGCCGGCTGGAAGGGCATCAACGAATCCGACATGATCCTGATGCCGGACGCGAGCACCGCGTTCATCGATCCGTTCTTCGAAGACAGCACGCTGGTCATCACCTGCGACGTCATCGAGCCGGCGACGATGCAGGGCTACTCGCGCGATCCGCGCTCCATCGCCAAGCGCGGTGAGGCCTACCTGAAGAGCACCGGCATCGCCGACACCGCGTTCTTCGGCCCGGAAAACGAATTCTTCATCTTCGACTCGATCCGCTACGACTCCGGCCTCAAGGGCTGTTTCGTCGAGATCGACGCCGAGAACGCGGCCTGGAACTCCGGCAAGGAATACGAATCCGGCAACACCGGCCATCGTCCGGCGGTCAAGGGCGGCTACTTCCCGGTTCCGCCGGTCGACGCGCTGCAGGACATCCGTTCGGCCATGTGCGAAACGCTGGAAGCGGTCGGCATGGAAGTGGAAGTGCATCACCACGAAGTGGCCACCGCGGGCCAGTGCGAAATCGGCGTCAAGTTCGGCACGCTGGTGCAGAAGGCCGATGAGGTGCTGAAGCTGAAGTACGTCGTGCAGAACGTGGCTCACTCGTTCGGCAAGACCGCGACCTTCATGCCCAAGCCCATCGTCGGTGACAACGGTTCCGGCATGCACGTGCACCAGTCGCTGAGCCTGGGCGGCAAGAACCTGTTCTCCGGCGACGGCTACGGCGGCCTGTCGGAAACCGCGCTGTACTACATCGGCGGTATCCTCAAGCACGCCAAGACGCTCAACGCGTTCACCAATCCGGGCACCAACAGCTACAAGCGCCTGGTGCCGGGCTTCGAAGCGCCGGTCATGCTCGCCTACTCGGCGCGCAACCGCAGCGCCTCGATCCGCATTCCGTATGTTGCGAACCCGAAGGGCCGCCGCATCGAAGTGCGCTTCCCCGACTCCAGCGCCAACCCCTATCTCGCGTTCACCGCGATGATGATGGCCGGTCTGGATGGCATCAAGAACAAGATCCACCCGGGCGATGCTTCGGACAAGGATCTCTACCATCTTCCGCCGGAGGAAGACGCGAAGATCCCGCGCGTCTGCCACTCGCTGGACATGGCGCTGGAAGCCCTCGACAAGAACCGCGACTTCCTAAAGGAAGGCGGCGTGTTCACCGACGACGTGATCGACTCGTACATCGAGCTGAAGATGCAGGAAGTCACGCGCTTCCGCATGACCACGCATCCGATCGAGTTCGAGATGTATTACTCGCTGTAAGGGAGTAGCTTCAAAAAAACCCCGCGAAAGCGGGGTTTTTTGTTGGCTCTATCTGTCATTACCGCCTTCGCGGGATGACAGTTTCGGAGTTTGACTAGCTGTTCTCTTCGAGGAACTGGATCTGCACCGGCTTGCCCAGCGGTTCGCCGGCGATCGCGGTGCGCACGTAACGGCCATCCGACTGCAATGACCAGCTCTGCGCGGTGTCGGCCAGATAGGCTTCGAGCTGATCCAGAATTCGCCCGCGCAGTTTCTTGTCCTTGATCGGGAATGCGATCTCGACGCGTTTGTACAGGTTGCGCTCCATCCAGTCGGCGCTCGACAGGAACAGCTCGGATTTGCCGTCGTTGTGAAAGTAAACCGCGCGGTGATGTTCCAGAAAACGCCCGACCACCGAGCGCACCGTGATGTTCTCCGACAGCCCCGGAACGCCGGGCCGCACCGAGCACATGGCGCGAACGATCAATTGAATCTTCACGCCGGCCTGCGAGGCTTCGTACAGCTTCTTGATCATCTCGGCTTCGACCAGCGAATTCATCTTGGCGATGATCCGCGCCGGCTTGCCGGCTTTCGCATGCGCGATCTCGCGATCGATGCGGTCCTGGGTTTCCTTGAACAGCGTGAACGGCGACTGCAGCAGGCTGTGCAGCTTGCTGACGCGGCCGAGACTCGTGAGCTGCAGGAACACCGCGTGCACGTCGCGGCACAAATCCTGATCCGACGTGAACAGGCCGTAGTCGGTGTACTGGCGCGCGGTGCGCGGGTGATAGTTGCCGGTGCCCAGATGCGCGTAGTAACGCAGCGCGCTGGTCGCGCCGCCGGTGGCGGCCGCGGATTCCTCGCGACGCACGATCAGGCACATCTTCGCGTGCGTCTTGTAGCCGACCACGCCGTAGACGATGTGCGCGCCGACTTCTTCGAGCTTCTGTGCAAGATCGAGATTGTCGGCCTCGTCGAAGCGCGCGCGCAGCTCGACGACGACGGTGACTTCCTTGCCGTTGCGCGCCGCTTCCATCAGCGCCTCGACTACCGGCGATTTCGCGCCGGTGCGATACAAGGTCTGCTTGATCGCCAACACTTTCGGATCGCGCGCGGCCTGGCGAAGAAACTCCAGCACCGGCGCGAACGAATCGTAGGGATGATGCAGCAGCTGATCGCGCTCGCGCACCGTGGTGAAGATGTCGGTGGTCAGCGCTTTCGGAATGCGCGGTACGAATGGCACGTACTTCAGATCCGCACGCTCCACCAGATCGGGGATCGCCATCAGTCGCATCAGGTTGACCGGGCCGTTCACCTGGTACACGTCGGCCGGCGTCAGCTGCATCTCCTGCATCAGGTAGTTCCACAGCGACTCGGGGCAGTTGTCGGCGACTTCAAGCCGCACGGTGTCGCCCCACTGGCGCTGGCTCAGTTCGTCTTCGAGCGCCTCCGCCAGATCCTTGGCTTCCTCCTCGTCGACGAACAGATCGGAATTGCGCGTGACGCGGAACTGGTAGCAACCGGTCGCGTCCATGCCGGGGAAGGCGTCGTCGACGTAAGCGTGAATCACCGACGACAGGAACACGAAGTCGTAAGGCCCGCTGCCCTTGATGTCGCGCGGCAGCTGGATCAGGCGCGGCAGTGCTCGCGGCGCCTGCACGACGGCAAAGCCGATGTTGCGACCGAACGCGTCCTTGCCGGACAAGGTGACGATGAAGTTCAGCGATTTGTTCAGAATCCGCGGGAACGGATGCGCCGGATCGAGCCCGATCGGCGACAGCACCGGCAACAGTTCGGTGCTGAAATACTGGCGCAGCCAGGCTTCCTGTTCCGGCGTCCACTCCGAGCGGCGCAGGAAGCGGATGCGCTCCTTTTCGAGCGCCGGCACCAGCACGTCGTTGAACGTGCGGTACTGCTCCTCGACCAGGGCATGCGCGCGGGTGCTGATCGCGGTCAGAGCCTCCTGCGGCGAGATGCCGTCGGGGCCGCGCTGCGCGGAGCCGGCTTCGGCGATCTGCATCAGGCCGGCGACACGGATCTCGAAGAACTCGTCGAGATTGGAGCTGGAGATGCAGAGGAATTTCAGGCGCTCGAGTAGCGGCTGCGATTCGTCCTTGGCCTGCTCGAGTACGCGCTGGTTGAATTCCAGCAGCGACAGCTCGCGGTTGATGAACAGGTCGGTGGCCTGAAATTCCAGTTTTGCGGGGGCGTCCATGGCGTGTCGATTCGGTCTTGAGTCTGCGCACGTTACGGTGCGGTGGGTTGCAACGATGTTACACCGCCGGCTTTCGGCGCCTGCCGGCTGTCACATGACCGCAATACACCGCAGGCACTCTGCGCCGGCTTTAAAGGCCTTATTAACCGGGAGATCAAGCATGTTGTTTCATTGGCGCACCGTCGCGGTCGCCGTCACGCTGCTCGCTACATCGGCTTGCGGCACAAAAGGTGACTGGATGGGAGCGGACGCCGAGAAGGCGTACGACAAGGAGCTCGAGGCCAAGCGTGCTGCCGCGGTGCTCAATAACGACGACTATTATCAGGTTCATCTGGACGGCCGCGTTTACGTGCTGTCCGACGCCAAGGACTTCACCAGCCTGATCAAGATCGGCGAGGTGCCCAAGACCGTCACCAAGATCGGCGGCGGCCCCAACGGCGAGCGTCTGATCTATGACGTGACCAGCGCCGAGTCCAAGGCCATGGAAACCAAGACCAACATCAAGGGCGCCGCGCAGGAAATGTACGAAGGCACCAAGGACGGTCTGGCCAAGGGCTTCTTCGGCGTAATGTTCAAAGACGGCAGCTACGTCGTCACCGACGAGTGGGCGGTCGCCAAGCAGTTCCGCAGCGGCGTACTGCCGAGCGGCGGTACACCGGGCACCGCGCCGGACGGCAAGCCGGTCAGCTATCTGGTGAAGAGCGATTT